>BMTG01000007.1 GCA_014649555.1 Streptomyces globisporus
CTTTCGCGTTTTCCCTTTCCGGCGGTTCCAACTTTACCAGACTCTTTTTCGGTCCGTTTCCGGTCCGAATTCGATTTCCAGTGGCCTGTGGAGTGGCCTTGCCTTTCGGCGGACCCGACTTTATCAGAATCCCACGGGGCAAACGAACAACCCGAGCGATTCGATAAAGGAGAATCATATGACCCGGCGGAGTTAACAAGAACCCCTGCACGAGCGGAGTAGACAATAAGCGCTCATCCCGAACTTGTCCAGCCCGAGGCAACCGTTCAAATCTACCTCCCCACATCTCCCGTGTCAACGGGTTTTGTGGGCGAGGAGGACACTAGCAGCTCAGCAGGGGTGAAAGCACATCGGTGGTCAGGCTGCGGTGGGAAGTTCGGCGCTGCGTTCGACCGATGCGAGGTCGCCCGTGTCGCCGGCGCGGGCCGCTCGGCCGCCCAGGATGTAGACGTACGCGAGAAAGGCCAGCTCAGCGACGACGCCGATGGTAATCCGGGCCCAGGTCGGGAGACCGGACGGCGTCACGAAGCCCTCGATGAGCCCGGAGACGAACAGGACCAGGGCCAGGCCGATGGCCATGCCCAGTGCGGCGCGGCCCTGCTGGGCCAGGGCGGTCCGGCGTGACAGGGGGCCCGGGTCGATCACCGCCCAGCCGAGACGTAGCCCCGTGCCCGCTGCGACGAACACCGCGGTCAGTTCGAGCAGACCATGAGGCAGCACCAGGCCGAGGAAGACGTCGAGCCGGCCCGCGGAGGACATGAGGCCTATGCCGACGCCGAGGTTCAGCATGTTGAGGAAGAGGATCCAGATCACCGGTATGCAGAGGAACGCTCCCAGGACCAGGCACAGGGCCGCGGCCTGCGCGTTGTTCGTCCATACCTGGGCCGCGAACGACGCCGCCGGGTGGCTGGAGTAGTAGGTCTCGTACTCCCCGCCCGGCCTGGTCATCGCGCGGAGGTCTTCCGGTGCCGCGATCGCGGCCTGTACCTCGGGGTGCGTACCGATCCACCATCCCAGCAGTGCCGCCACCACGGTCGAGAGCACCGCGGTGGGCACCCACCAGTGGCGCGAGCGGTAGACCGCCGCGGGAAACCCCGCGGTGAGGAACCGGGCCGCATCCCGCCAGGAAGCCTTGCGGGTGCCCGTCACGGTCGATCGGGCGCGGGCCACGAGCTGGGTGAGGCGTCCGGTGAGGAGCGGGTCGGAGCTGCTCGACTGGATCAGCGAGAGGTGCGTCGCCGTGCGCTGGTAGAGGACGACCAGTTCGTCCGCTTCCGCACCCGTGAGGTGGCGCCCTCGGCGCAGGAGGTGTTCCAGGCGGTCCCACTCCGTGCGGTGGGCGGTGACGAAGACGTCGAGGTCCATGGGCGTCTGTTGCTCCAGGCAAAGGGGCGTACGGGTCCGTACTGCTGCGGCGCGCTGGCGGTCAGCTTGGCAGACTGGGCCCGGCTGGGGCAGAGAAGGTCGGCGAAGGGTGGGGACCGATGAGTGAGCTGGTGACCGGTGACGCGGTCGTTCTGGGCTTGAGGCCCGCTCGGCTGCCCAGCCGGGCTCTGGCCTCAGCCATCGATCTGGCGGTGACGTTCATCGTCTTCATCCTGGTGTCGGTGGTGCTGGGTATCGCATCCGCCGCCCTGGACGAGGCCGCCGTCGCGGCGATCGGGGTCGCCTCGTTCCTGCTGGTCCTGATCGGTGGGCCTGTCGCGGTGGAGACGCTGAGCCGTGGCCGCTCCCTGGGGAAGCTGGCCTGCGGGCTGCGAGTGGTGCGGGACGACGGCGGGCCGATCCGGTTCCGGCACGCGCTCGTCCGTGGAGCCATGGGGCTCGTCGAGATCCTCCTGACCTTCGGTGCCGTGGCCTCCATCGCGTCCCTGGTGTCGGCGCGGGGGCGCCGGATCGGTGACGTGTTCGCCGGGACGCTGGTGATCCGGGAGCGCGTCGCCGCAACGGGCCGGTCCGTCGCCGTGCCGCCTCCCCCGCCCTGGCTGGTCGGCCGCTTCGCGGAGCTGGATCTGTCGGGCGTACCGGACGAGCTCTGGTCCGCGATACGGCAGTACCTGACGCGGATGCAGCAGCTGGATCCCGGCGTGGGGCGGTCGATCGCGGAACGGCTGGCCGGTGAGCTGGTCGCGCGGACGGGGGCCGCCGCGCCGCAGGGCGTTCCAGCGGCCTCGTTTCTGGCCGCGGTGGTGCATGAGCGGCAGTCCCGGGATGCGCGGCGCGTGTTCGCCGGGCCTCGGGCCGGGGGGTACGTCGAGGACCCCGTTGCCCGCATGACCGCTGGGGCCGGTGGGCTTGGTGCCGGTGCCGGGGCAGGTGGTGCTGCTGCTGGTGCTGGTGCTCGTGGGAGCGGGCCTGTCGGTACGGGCGGGTCTGTCGGTGGGACCGGATCTATCGGTGGAGGGTCTGCTGGGGCCGGTTCTCGGTCTGGGGGCGGTGGCGCCGGTGATGACGAGCAGCGGCGCGGGGGTGCTTCCTCGGCGGGGTTCGCTCCGCCCGGCTAGTCGGCGTCCGGCCCGTCCGTGTCCGGCTCGTCGAGGTCCGGCCCGTAGGCGCGCGGGGACGGGGGTGTCTCCAGGTGTTCGAGCTCGATGCCGGGAGCCGCGAGGACCACGTCGCCGGCGATGTGGACGGTGTGCTGCTCCCCGGTGTCCAGGGCGCTGACCTGGTATTCGTCCACGATCAGGGGGCCGTTGTCAGTGGGGTGCGCTTCACTGTTCATCAGGGCCCAGGACTGGTCGACGGACCTGGGTGCGAGGACCGGGTCCGTGAAGGTGACCACGCGGACGCGGGTCGTGGGGGAAGCGGGGGTGAGCCGCAGGAGACGGGTCATGGCGATGAGGAATGCGGGGGACGTGCCGGCGAAGGCGTGGGCGCGGACGTTGCCTTCGGTGGCGTGGCTGCCGGTGGGATCGGTCCGGACCCAGGTGACCCCTTCCAGGGCCGCTCCTCGTACCTGCCAGCTCGCGGCGTGGAGTTCGAGGCGGATGGGCCGGCCCAGCTCGTCCAGGGCGAGGTCGACGGAGCCGAGGTGGTCTCCGGAGGGGGATGTGGTCTGGGAGACGTAGCGCCAGCCGGAGGGGCCGGGGGCGCAGTGGAAGTGTTCTTCGCCGAGGGGGGTGTGATCGTGAAGGTCGTGGAGCGAATACCTGCCGCGGGGCATGGGGTCCTTCGGGTTCCTCGGGCTGTGCGGGGGCGGTAACGGGAGCAGGCCCCCGGCACGGGGGTGCGGGGGCCTGCACTCGGACTGCTGCGGATCTGATGCGGATCTACTGCGGACGGCAACGCATCTGTCGCGGAGCTGCTGCTGGATGCTGTGACGCCGCTCGGCGTTCGGAAGGCCGGCCTTCCGAACGCCGGTAGTGGATCAGTAGCGGTAGTGGTCGGGCTTGTACGGGCCCTCTACCTCGACACCGATGTACGCCGCCTGCTCGGGGCGCAGCGTCGTGAGCTTGACGCCCAGGGCGTCGAGGTGGAGGCGGGCGACCTTCTCGTCCAGGTGCTTGGGCAGCACGTACACGTCGGTCGGGTACTCCTGGGGCTTCGTGAACAGCTCGATCTGCGCGAGGGTCTGGTCCGCGAAGCTGTTGGACATCACGAAGGACGGGTGTCCGGTCGCGTTGCCCAGGTTCAGCAGGCGGCCCTCGGACAGGACGATGAGGACCTTGCCGTCGGAGAACGTCCAGGTGTGGACCTGGGGCTTGACCTCGTCCTTGACGATGCCGTCGATCCGGGCGAGACCGGCCATGTCGATCTCGTTGTCGAAGTGGCCGATGTTCCCGACGATGGCCTGGTGCTTCATCCGGGCCATGTCCTTGGCCATGATGATGTCCTTGTTGCCCGTCGTGGTGATGAAGATGTCGGCCGTCTCCACCACGTCGTCCAGCGTGGCGACCTGGTAGCCGTCCATCGCCGCCTGCAGCGCGCAGATCGGGTCGATCTCCGTGATGATCACCCGGGCGCCCTGGCCGCGCAGGGACTCCGCGCAGCCCTTGCCCACGTCGCCGTAGCCGAAGACGACGGCGGTCTTGCCGCCGATGAGGACGTCGGTGGCGCGGTTGATGCCGTCGATGAGGGAGTGGCGGCAGCCGTACTTGTTGTCGAACTTGGACTTGGTCACCGCGTCGTTCACGTTGATCGCGGGGAACAGGAGGGAGCCGTCACGGTGCATCTCGTACAGGCGGTGGACGCCCGTCGTCGTCTCCTCGGTGACACCGCGGATCTCGGACGCGAGCTGGGTCCACTTCTGCGGGGCCTCGCCGAGGGTGCGGTTCAGCAGGGTGAGGATGTGGGCGTACTCCTCGCTGTCCGCGGTCGACGGGTCCGGGGCGGCGCCGGCCTTCTCGAACTCGACGCCCTTGTGGACGAGGAGGGTGGCGTCGCCACCGTCGTCCAGAATCATGTTCGGGCCGCCGGTGGGGGTGTTCGGCCAGGTCAGCGCCTGCTCCGTGCACCACCAGTACTCCTCCAGGGTCTCGCCCTTCCAGGCGAAGACCGGGACGCCCGCAGGGGCTTCCGGGGTGCCGTTCGGGCCGACCGCGATAGCGGCGGCCGCGTGGTCCTGGGTGGAGAAGATGTTGCAGGAGGCCCAGCGGACCTCGGCGCCCAGGGCGACGAGGGTCTCGATGAGCACGGCGGTCTGCACGGTCATGTGCAGCGAGCCGGTGATCCGGGCGCCGGCCAGCGGCTGGGTGGCGGCGAACTCCTTGCGGATCGACATCAGGCCGGGCATCTCGTGCTCGGCGAGCGTGATCTCCTTGCGCCCGAAGGGGGCGAGGGAGAGGTCGGCGACCTTGAAGTCCTGACGGTTGGTCGTCGTCGTCATAACGGGCTGCTCCTCGTGATGGGTCGAGGGTGGGCTGTCTGGGCTGACTCTGCGGCGCGGCGGGCACAGGAATGCCCGGGCGATTCGCAGTGCAGTCCGTCGGAGGCCCTCTGTCCCTCGCCCGGCTCGCTGGTGCCAGCCGGTCGACCGCCATCAGCAGCGACGTCTGTTTTCCGTATCCGAATCTACACCGAACGGCCCAGTGGACCCCAGCCCGTTCGGGGAGAGGGGCGTGTGTGAGGGGTCACCGGGCCGATCGGGGCTGGTGTGCGGTGGGTCAGTGGCCGGAATCGCTCGGGGCCTCGGTCGGGCCGTCGAGCGTCTTGCCCGGGTTGGTTCCGGTCGCGGCGGCCTCCGCGTTGTAGATGTCCGGCTCCAGGTAGATGACCCGGGCGATCGGGACCGCGTCGCGGATGCGGTTCTCGGCTGCGTTGATGGCCTCGGCGACCTCGGCGGCGGTCTCGTCGTGCCGGACCGCGATCTTGGCGGCGACCAGCAGTTCCTCGGGGCCGAGGTGCAGGGTCCGCATGTGGATGATGCGGGTGACGGTGTCGCCGTCCACCACGGCCGCCTTGATCTTCTGGACGTCCTCGATGCCGGCGGACTCGCCGAGCAGGAGGGACTTCGTCTCGACGGCCAGGACGATCGCGATGAGGATCAGCAGGATGCCGATGCAGAGGGTGCCGATGCCGTCCCAGACGCCGTTGCCGGTGGCGAGGGCGAGGCCGACGCCGCCGAGCGCCAGGATCAGGCCGACGAGGGCGCCGAGGTCCTCCAGCAGGACGACTGGCAGCTCGGGGGCCTTGGAGCGGCGGACGAACTCGGTCCAGGAGCGATCGCCCCGGGTGAGGTTGGACTCCTTGATCGCCGTACGGAAGGAGAAGATCTCGGCGATGATCGCGAAGACCAGGACCCCGACCGGCCAGTACCAGGCCTCGATCTCGTGCGGGTGCTTGATCTTCTCGTAGCCCTCGTACACGGCGAACATGCCACCGACCGAGAAGAGGACGATGGAGACGAGGAACGCGTAGATGTAGCGCTCGCGCCCGTAGCCGAAGGGGTGTTCAGGGGTCGCTTCGCGCTTCGCCCTCTTGCCGCCGAGCAGCAGGAGTCCTTGGTTGCCCGAGTCGGCGAGCGAGTGGACGCTCTCCGCGAGCATCGACGAGGACCCACTGAAGAGGAACGCTACGAATTTGGCCACGGCGATCGAGAGGTTGGCGGCGAGTGCCGCCACGATCGCCTTGGTTCCGCCTGACGCGCTCATGAGTGCGTGGTGTCCCTTCGTAGGTGCGCGGCATGTGCCGTCGCGGTGAGGCGGCACATTGTTGCAGCCGTCCGGACGGCCCGTGGGTCAGGCCGCCACGGTGGCCCGGAAGAGTGTGCCCGGTCCCGTCGCCTCGACACGCTCGTCGGCCGGGACGTAGGCCGACTCCCCCGGTCCCAGGGCGATTTCGCCGACCGTGACCGTGCCCGCCGTGCAGAGCAGGATCTGGGGGGTGGGGGCGGTGAGGTCGGTGGGGGCCGCGCCGGACGCGAGGGTGTAGCGGGACAGGGCGAACTCGTCGACCGGGGTCTCGTAGAGTTCCTCGCCCGACGGGGCCGCTTCCGGGCGCAGCACGCCGGGCTCGGTGGCCTCGAAGCGGACGATGCGCAGGAGTTCGGGGACGTCGATGTGCTTGGGGGTCAGGCCGCAGCGCAGCACGTTGTCCGAGTTGGCCATGATCTCGACGCCGAGGCCGTCGAGATAGGCGTGCGGAACGCCCGCCCCGAGGAACAGGGCTTCGCCGGGCTGGAGTTCCACGTAGTTCAGCAGCATCGCGGCGAGGACCCCGGGGTCGCCGGGGAAGTGATGGGCGATGCGGGCGTACGGGGCGTGGGCGCCGCCGAGGCGTTCGGCGGCGGCCGCCGCCTCCGTCACGGTCTCGGTCATCTCCGCCGGGTCCGCGCCGAGGATCGCCGTGAGCACCTCGCGGAGGGCCGCCTCCTCGGGGTGGGCGCGGAGGAGGTCCACGTACGGCTTGAGGGAGTCGACTCCCAGCGCCTCCATCGCGTCCGCCGCCTCGGTGGGCGGGCGGAAGCCGCACAGCCCGGCGAAGGGGGTGAGGGCGCAGATCAGTTCGGGCTTGTGGTTCGCGTCCTTGTACGTGCGGTGGGGGGCGTCGATCGGGACGCCTCGGGCCTCCTCGTCGGCGTAACCCTCGCGGGCCTGCTCCAGGTCGGGGTGGACCTGTACGGAGAGGGGGGCACCGGCGGCGAGGAGCTTCAGGAGGAAGGGGAGGCGGGGCCCGAACCGGGCGACGGTGGGCGCGCCGAGCTCGCCTTCCGGGTCGGCGTCGATGGCCTCGGTGAGGGCCAGTTCGATCTCGCCGGACGCGGTGGTACGGGTGATACGTGAGGGCGCTCCGGGGTGGGCTCCCATCCACATCTCGGCCTGCGGCTCGCCGGTGGGCGCGATGCCGAGCAGGGCGGGGATGGCCGTGGTGGACCCCCAGGCGTAGGGGCGCACGGTGTTGGACAGCCGGTCCATGGAGTCGTCCTCGGGTGGGGCTGGGCGGGTGGGCGGTTCACGCTCACGCCAGGGGTATCAGTGGTGCGTAAGGTCCTGGCGTCGGTGGGGTGGACGGGGAGTGAGGGGCGGGTGGGGCCTGTGAGGCCTGTGGGGCTTGCCTTGTCAGGTGGAGCTGGAGGCCCGGGGTGCGTCGCGCCTCGTCCGGTGGGGGTCGCCCCTCCTGCGGTCGGTGTCAGGGCTGGGGTGCCGACGCCAGCGAGAGGTAGACCGCCGCGAAGTCGGTGATCGCGAGCAGTTCGGCGACGGCTTCCAGTTCGCCGCCCTCCTCCGGCTCCAGCTCGCTGACGGGTGTGTCGTGACCGAGCGCCAGTTCCCTGGCCGCCGGGTAGGCGCTGAGGCCTCCCGTCGGGCGGTCCCGGAGCAGGACGACCCGGGCTCGCAGCGTCTCGCCCTCCTCGACCCGGTCACGGAAGAAGTCGTCGGGGTCCGCGCCGGCCGCGAAGTCCCCTGCGAGGAGCGTGCCGTGAGAGGGCAGCGCCTCGGGCAGTTGCGCGGCCAGGGCGGGGCGGCCCGCCAGTTCGGACAGTACGGCGGCGAAGCGGCGGCCGACCGGGCCCGCCGCGTCGCCCTCCGTCCACAGCAGGGGCAGGCTGTCGGCGAGCTCGGCGGCGAGCGTCTTGGCCGGATTGCTGTACGTGGCGATGGCGGGGCCGCAGCGTTCCGCGGTGCGGTCCAGGCGGTCCGCCACCTTCTGCAGGTCCTCGGGGGTCGCGGTCACCAGGCCGACCCGGTCCAGGAGTGCCAGCAGAGGTGTGAGCAGCGCCCACAGCGTGCCGGGGCCGGCGGCCGAGGTCTCCGCGTCGTACTCGCCGTGCGGGGCGGCCGCCATCGGGACGACCAGGCCGTGCACCCCGTCGACCGCCTCGCGCAGCGGTGAGCGGGTGGGGGCGACGGCGACGACGGTGCAGCCGCGACGGTAGGCCTGCTCGGCGAGCAGGGCGAGGCCCGGTTCGGAGCCGTCGGCGGTCGCGATGAGGAGCAGGTCCACGGATCCGGCCCAGCCGGGCAGGGCCCAGCGGAGGGCGCCGGGGGCGGGGGCGACGCCCGTGGGATGGATGCGGGTGACGGGGGCGGCCGCGCCCGCCAGTGCGCCGATCAGGTCGGCGACCCCGGAGGCGGCGGTGCCGGGGCCCGCGAAGAGGACGGCGCGGGGGCGGCCCTCGGGGGTCAGGCCGCCGATGCCCGCCTCGGCGGCATGCCGGGCGGCGGTACGGACCCGGGCTCCGGCTTCGGCTGCGCCGCGCAGCAGATCGCGGCGGTCGGCTCGGGCCAGGGCTTCCGGGGCGTCGAGCAAGGACTCGTCGAGCATGGCGGTGGGCCTCCGATCACCGGGGGGTGCGGGCTGCTGGTACGGGGGTGGGGCGCCCTCGCCTGGCTTGGCCTCGCCTGGCTCGGGGCCGAGGCGGTTCGCCTCGCCTGCGGTCCGCGGCCGTCCCGTCGTCCCGTACGGGTGTCGCTCGCCGTCAGGCGGGGCGGCGGGCCTCGTCGACGAGAAGGACCGGGATGCCGTCCCGGACCGGGTAGGCCAGGCCGCAGTCGTCGCCCGTGCAGACCAGTTCGGGGCTGTCGGCCGCCGAACGGTCGTCGAGCGGGGAGTGGCAGGCCGGGCAGGCCAGGATCTCCAGGAGGCCGGCTTCGAGCGCCATGGGGTGAGTCCCTTCGAGCATGCGAGTTCCGATCCGCGTGGATCAGGCCTCGTCAGCCTACCGCTGGGGTCGAGGGGGCGCGGCCTGGCCCGGGGGAGGAAACGGGGGATGGCGTGGAGGCCGGGTGGGCGGGGGCCCGGGCGTGGGGTGGCCGGGTGGCGGGGGCCCGGGCGTGGGGTGGCCAGGTGGCGGGGCCCGGGCGAGGGGTGGCCGGGTGGCGGGGGGCCCGGGCGTGGGGTGGCGGGGGGGGGCCTGCGGCGGGCTTCTCCCCTGCCCCGCCCCTTCCCGTAACCGGGGCTCCGCCCCGGACCCCGCTTTTGTCCTCAAGCGCCGGACAGGCTGGGGGGCCGGACCCGCTGGATTTCGGGGCTCCGCCCCGGACCCCGCTCCTCAAACGCCGGAGGGGCTGAAAGATGCCCGGAAGGGGCCGGGGGGCAGAGCCGAGGGGCTGAAAGACGCCCGTCCGGCTGGACGTGACCCGGGAGGGCTGAAAGACGCCCGGACCGCTGGAAGGCCCCCGGAAGGGGCTGGGGGCAGAGCCGAGACGCTGGAAGAAAGCCCAGCCCGGTCGGCCGGAAGCCCTGGAGGGGCTGAAAGGCCCCCGGAGGAGCTGGAAGAAGCCCGAAAGGGCCGGGTCAACCCCGGATCAAGCCCAGGACCTCGTCCCGTACCGCCGTCATCGTCTTCTCGTCGCCCGCCTCCACGTTCAGGCGGAGCAGCGGTTCCGTGTTCGAGGCTCGGAGGTTGAACCACCAGTCGGGGGCCGTCACCGTGAGGCCGTCCAGGTCGTCGAAGGTGATGTCCTCGCGGGTGCCGTACGCCTTCTTGACCTTGGTCAGGCTGGCGGTCTGGTCGGCGACGGTGGAGTTGATCTCGCCGGAGCCCGTGTAGCGGTCGTACTCCGCGACCAGCTCCGAGAGCGGCTTCTGCTGGCCGCCGAGTGCGGCGAGTACGTGGAGGGCGGCGAGCATGCCCGTATCGGCGTTCCAGAAGTCGCGGAAGTAGTAGTGCGCGGAGTGCTCGCCGCCGAAGATCGCGCCGTGCCCGGCCATCTCCGCCTTGATGAACGAGTGGCCGACCCGGGTGCGGACCGGAGTGCCGCCGTTCTCGCGGACCACCTCGGGGACGGACGAGGAGGTGATCAGGTTGTGGATGACGATGCCCCGCCCGCCGTTGCGGGCCAGTTCACGGGCGGCCACCAGGGCCGTGATCGCGGACGGCGACACGCCCGCGCCCCGCTCGTCGACCACGAAGCAGCGGTCCGCGTCGCCGTCGAAGGCGAGGCCGAGGTCGGCGCCCTCGGCGAGGACGCGGGCCTGGAGGTCGACGATGTTCTTGGGGTCCAGAGGGTTGGCCTCGTGGTGGGGGAAGGTGCCGTCGAGCTCGAAGTACATCGGTACGAGGTCGAGCGGGAGGCCGTCGAAGACCGTGGGGACCGTGTGGCCGCCCATGCCGTTGCCCGCGTCCACCACGACCTTCAGGGGGCGGATCGCGGTCAGGTCGACCAGGCCGAGGAGGTGGGACGCGTAGTCGGTGAGGGTGTCACGTTCCGTGATCGTGCCGGGGGTCGTGGCGGCGGCCGGCCTCGGGGCGCCTTCCGACCACTGCTCGACCAGGGTGCGGATCTCCGCCAGGCCGGTGTCCTGGCCGACCGGGGCCGCGCCCGCCCGGCACATCTTGATGCCGTTGTACTGCGCCGGGTTGTGCGAGGCCGTGAACATCGCCCCGGGGAGGTCCAGCGCACCCGACGCGTAGTAGAGCTGGTCCGTCGAGCAGAGGCCGATGAGCGTGACGTCCGCGCCCCTTGCCGCCGCGCCCCGGGCGAACGCGCGGGAGAGGCCGGGTGAGGTCGGGCGCATGTCGTGGCCGATCACGATCGCGTCGGCGGCCGTGACCTGGACGAACGCGGATCCGAAGAGTTCGGCCAGCGACTCGTCCCACTGGTCGGGCACCACTCCGCGCACGTCGTACGCCTTCACGAGCTGCGACAGATCAGCAACCACGGCCGGTCCTCCTGGGGTCTTTACGGACCGCCCAAACTACCCGGCCGGCAGAGCCTTGAGAGACGGACTCAGGAGTCCGGGGAGCGCAGCACCCTCAGGTGGCCCCGGCGGGCCACCTCCACCGGGTCGGCCGAGCGCCGGCCCCGGCCTCCGCCGTCCGGGCCCCGGTCGTGCGGGCGTGCCGCCTCGCGGACCGCGTTGGCCAGTGCTTCGAGGTCGTCGCCGCTCGGGTGTGCGGGGGCGGAGCCGTCGGAGAGCCGCACCACCTCCCAGCCCCGCGGCGCGGTGAGCCGCTCACTGTGTTCGGCGCACAGGTCGTAGCAGTGGGGCTCGGCGTAGGTGGCGAGCGGGCCGAGGACCGCAGTCGAATCGGCATAGACGTACGTCAGTGTCGCGACGGCGGGGCGGCCGCACGCGGTGCGCGAACAGCGACGTACAGGGCTCACGATGTTGGACGGTACCGCACTCTTGAGCGGGCCGCGACGACTCCCCCTCGGGTCACCCCACCGTGTCGCCCTGTGACCTGCGGCACAGCGAGGCTTCCGGCGGCTACCCTGACCTGCGCCGCGGCAAGGGCCTCGTGATCGCCGACCGGTCGCGCCGCTCGCGGGCGGGGTGGATCGCGGTCTCGGGAGCACGGCCAATGATCGGATGACGGGCCTGAAATGGGCTCAACCTTGGCCGAAATGTTCAACTGTGGACATCCGGAAGCGGGGTGCCCGCCTCCCGTCCTGAGGCCGCTGGCGCCTCCGTCCCCGGCGGACGCGGAACGTCGGCCCGGCCGCGTCGTCCCGCCGATCGTCTCGGTCCCCGGAGCGTTACGCTGCGTCGGTGATGGACAGCCCCGTACCTCCCCACCCGTTCGAGCCGCGGCCCCGGCGCCGTGACCGTCATGGCCGCGGTATGCGCGGGCCGGTCGCACCGCCGCAGGTGCCGCTGTCGGCCAGCCGGGGCGAGACCTTCCGTGATCTGGTCCAGGACTCGGTGGAGCGGCTGGAGCGGCGCTGGCCCCAGCTGGCCGAGGTCGACTTCGTCGTCCTCGATGTGCCCGGCACTCCGGAGGAGGTCGTTCCGCTCGGCAGCGCGGTCTCCGCGGAGAAGGGGCGGCCCGCGCAGATCGTCGTCTACCGGCGGCCCGTCGAGATCCGCACCAAGAGCCGCGACGAGCGCGCCCTGCTGGTGCACGAGGTCGTCGTCGAGCAGGTCGCCGAGCTGCTGGGGCTGGCCCCCGAGTCGGTCGATCCCCGGTACGGGCAGGACTGACCCCGGGGAGCCCGGGCTCCGGTAAGGGCCAGAACTCCCCCGGGGCCCGGCGCCGGACGTGCCCTCAGTCGTCCAGGACCGAGAGGTCCTGGCGCGCTGACGGGACCTCGACCATGCCCCGGTCGTCGGGGAGCGTCTGCACCGTGAACATCTGGACGCCGTCCGAGGCGAGCGCCAGGGAGCGCGACGCGTGGACCGGGCCGCCCGAGGTCGTCTCGACGGTCAGGGCGTAGGAGCCCTTGAGGCCCTCCGGGGCCTTCGGGGTGACGGCGAGGGTCGTACCGGCCTTGACCGTGTACGTCTCGACGGCCGGTTCGCCGCCGCCGCTGCCCGCCGAGGCGGTGACCTTCACCTTGGCCGTGGCGCCCGGCGCGGTCAGGGAAAGCGTCGAGCCCTTGGCACGGTTGTCCGGGACCGTCGCCCGGGCGCCGACGGGCCCGGTGGCGGGGATGTAGGCGATCTCCTGCTTGTCCCCCTTGCCCCGGACCACGCGCAGCGCGGCCACGATCGGGGTCGCCCGGTCCTTGCGGACGGGGCTCAGGCGCAGGGAGCCGGGCTCGCCGCGGGTGAGGTCCTTGAGGTCGGCGGAGGCCGTCATCGAGGACTTGATGTGCAGGGTGGCGTTGCCGGCCGGGGAGAACGTCGCGTTCTTCCCCATGAGCTGGACCTTCACGTCCGCGTCGTCCTCGCCGGGCGCGAACGCCACCAGCTGTACGGAGGTGGCGTCGGCCGGGATGCCGGGCATCACGAGCGTGCCGGAGGGGTCTTCGGACGCGGTGATCCAGTCGCTGCCCGCGCTGTCGTCGGCGCTCATGACGACCGCGCCGATCCGCCCCGAGCGGGTGGTGACGTGGGCGGTCAGCTGGTCGACGGCCTCGGAGGTGAGGGTGGACAGCAGGACGGCGACGCTGGAGCGGGCGGGCACGGTGATGCCGTCGCCGACGTCGGACTTGAGCGCGCCCTCGGGTCCGTACAGCTCGATGTCGGCCACGGCGCCGGTGTCGTCGGGGTTGGTGAGGTGGATGTAGTCCTGGCGGGACTTGGCGGTGCTCGCGCCCGGGAACCAGAAGTCCGTGTCGGGGGCGGTGCAGGTGACCCCGAGGAGTCCGCGGGAGCCGCCCGCGGTGACCTCGGTGGTCTGCTGCGCGGTCCAGCCGGGGGCCAGCTTGCCGGTGGCCGTGCCGACGAGGGCCGGGGCACTGGAGCCGTTCGCCTCGGCGACGACCGGCTTTCCGGGCTCCTTCACGGCGAGGACCGGCTTCTCGGCCTTCTCCTTCGCCTTCTTCGCCGCTTCCTCGGCCTTCTTGACCTTCTTCGGGTCGGTCTCGTCCTCGTCGTCCACGACCGGCAGCGCCGGCTTCAGCTCGGCGGCGCCCTTGGCTTCGCCGCCCTCGCCCGCCGGGGTGAACGCGGTGTACTGCGTCTCGGCGAGCTCGGAGTTGCTGGGTGCCGGGCAGACCAGGCCGGCCCGCTCGACCGGCAGCAGCGCGGCGGACTTCGCGGTGGATCCGGCCGGGGCGCCGGGCGCGGTGACCGTGGCGAATCCGGTGACGGCGGCCAGGACGGCGGCGCCCGCGATCAGGGACAGGTGGGTGGAC
The DNA here is from genome assembly GCA_014649555.1 of Streptomyces globisporus. GTDB lineage: Bacteria > Actinomycetota > Actinomycetes > Streptomycetales > Streptomycetaceae > Streptomyces > Streptomyces globisporus. The sequence goes on from BMTG01000007.1 coordinate 13,905, forward strand.
TTCACTCGGACTCGCCTCGCGATGTGTTACCGGTCTGCCACGGGGCCTGACCCGGGGCCGGGGGGTCGGTCTGTTCGCCGTTCTCGGTGTACGGGTGCTGGTGCTGCTGCCCGCCGATGTACCGGCCGTACTCGTCGTACACGCCCTGGTTGTCGTACGCGGCACTCTGGCCGTTGTACGCGCCCTGGTCGTCGTACTGCTGCGCGTACGGGTCCTGGACTCCGTAGCCGCCCTGGTAGCCGGCGCTCTGCTGACCCTGCTGCTGATGATGCTGGTGCTGGTGCTGCTGGGCGTACGGGTCCTGCTGCTGGTACGTCGCGTAGGGGTCGGCCGTCGGCTGCTGCTGTCCGTCCCACTGTGCGTACGCGTCGTACTGCTGCGGGACCGGCTGCTGCTGCGGGACCGCCGCGTAGCCGCCGGTGGCCTCCTGCGGATCGTGCGGGGCCTGCTGGTTCTCCGCGTACGGGTCGGCGGTCTGCTGCGCCGGGATGTACTCCCCCGGGTCCACGGCCCGCGACGGGGCGTCGTTCCCGGCCTCCTCGGCCGCCGCCTCGGCCTGGGCCGCGGCGCGCAGCCGGCGGGCGCGGCGGCCCTCTCCGTCGACCGGCTCGGCGGCGACGGCGAGCGCCTCCTCGGGCAGGTCGTCGTCGATCTCCCGGCGGCGGCCCGGCAGGGCCATGACCACCAGGACCACCAGCAGCCCGATCTGGGCCCAGATCCACGCCGTGTGGGTGATCGGGGCGTCGTGGGTGAGGTCCAGACGGCCGCCGTTCGCGGGCAGTTCGAAGCCCTGGGCCCAGCCGTCGACGGTCTTGCGGGGCAGCGGCTTGCCGTCCAGCGTGGCCGTCCAGCCCGGGTCGGCTGCGTCCGCGATCCGCAGCACGCGGCCCGCCTCGCCGGAGGGGATCTCGGAGTGGGCTTCGACGGCGGCCGAGCCGACCGCGATGTGCTCGCCCTCGCCGGAGCCCGGGGTGATCATGACACGGGCGACCTGGCGGTCCACCCGCCACAGAGCGCTGCCGTCGAGCTGGCTGAGGCGGCTGAGGCCGGGGGTCGCGTCGAGGACCCGGCTCATCTCGCGCGGTGCTCCGTCCCGGACGAGGACGTAGCGGATCGCGAAGCCGCTGAGCTGACCGCCCTGGTCGGCGCCGGAACCGGCGACGAGGTTGGCGACGACCTTGTCGAGGTGGCTGTTGCTGCCGCCCGCCTCGGTCAGTTCGCCGTCGCCGAGCCGGGCGCCCGAGCCGCGGACCAGGCTGTACGAGACGGTGTCGGGCGATGTGCCGCCGAGGATGAGGGTGCGGGGCTGGTCGCGGGTGGTGCTCTCCTCCGCGACGAAGGCGGGGACCTGGACGGGGTCGCGGCGCTCCAGCGGGCCGTCGGCGCCGCCGATCATCCAGCCGGCCGCGGCCAGGACCGGGGCCAGTCCGGCGGCCAGCGCGATCAGGGCGGCCACGGGCTGGCGCCAGCCGAAGCTCTGCTCGGCGACGCGGATGCGGGCGCCGTCCGCGCCGACCAAGGCGGCGGCGATCACGGCGGTGCCGTAGACGAGGGTGGCGGGCCCGGCCCAGGTGGATCCGTTGGCGACGGCGGCGAAGAGGAAGCCGACGAGCGCGACGGCCCAGGCGGTGCGGACGGCGAACTGCCGCTCCTCGCGCAGCAGGGCGGCGAGCGCGGCCAGCACGATGCCGAGCAGCAGGATGCCGCCCGCCGCGCCGGGACCGCCGGGGCTGATGCGGAGCAGGTCGAACCCCGAGGCCTCGCCCGTGCCGGTGTCCAGGCCCGCTTCGGTCAGGAGCGCGAACGGGTTCGTCAGGAGGCTCAGCGACCAGGGGGCGAGGACCAGCACCGGGGTGGCGACGGCGGCGACGAAGCGGAGGGCGTACGCCGTGATGTCGCCGCGCCGCAGCACGAGCACGCCGAGGCCGAGGACCACGGCGAGCGGCCAGACGATCGGGGTGAACGCCATGGTGACGGTGAGCAGCAGCGTGTACGCCCAGGTGGCGCGCCAGCTGCCGCGCTCCCCGGCCGCACTGTCGGCACGCAGCCCGTGGGCGGCGACGCCCGCGCGGGCGATCAGCGGCAGGAGGACGAGGAGGACGGCGGTGCCCAGGCGGCCGGTGGCCAGGGCGCCGGTCGCGGCGGGCAGGAAGGCGTACGCGACGCTCGCCCAGGCGCGCAGCAGCCGCGAGGGGAGCAGCGGGCGGGAGGCGAAGTAGGCGGTGGCCCCGGCCAACGGGATCGAGCAGACCAGCAGCACGCTGACGGCGAGCCCGGTCGAGCCGAGGAACAGGGCCGACAGGGCGGCGAGCAGGGCGAGGTAGGGCGGCGCGGTCTGGGTGCCGCCGGTGCCCACCGTGTGCCAGGCGTCCGCGTACCGGTCCCAGAGCGAGCCGAGCTCGGCGGGGACGGGCAGCAGTGCGCCGCCCGCGAGGGCGCCGCCGCTGAGCAGGTTGCGGCAGGCGACGAGCGAGACGACGAGGAGCAGGGCGAAGAGGATGGGGCCGGGCTTGCGGCCGATGCGCTTGAGGCGGGCGAACTGGTCGACTTCGAGGAAGTCGGCGTCGTCGCCGCCGGGTCCGGATTCGACGACTCCGTGGCGGGAGCCGCCCGCATCGGAGTCCGTACGGCCGCCGAAGTTGCCCGCGACCTGGTCGACGGTGGCCCGGACGGTGGCGCCGGGCGGCGGGAACAGGGCGCGCAGCTCGGCGGCGTCGACGACGCCCTTTCCGCGGTTGCGGCGGGCGGCGAGGATGCGGCCGGGGCGCAGCAGGGTGCCGAGCAGTCCGGTGATCTCGTCGAGGGCCTGGCCCGGCACCTTGCCGACGAGGTAGGCGAGGGTGCGCAGGAGGGTGCCGACGACGAGCCGGAGCAGGACCCAGGGCAGGGCCTTGCCGCGGGCGTTGACGAGCATCGTGTAGACCGCGCCCGCCTTGTCGACGCGGTGCGGGCTGGCGACGGAGCGGCCGGCGCAGTCGATGGGGCGGCGTTCGCGGGCGGAGGCCTCGGCGTGCCGCAGGACGGCGTCCGGGGCGACGAGGACCCGGTGGCCGGCCAGGTGGGCGCGCCAGCAGAGGTCGACGTCGTCGCGCATCAGCGGGAGCCTGCGGTCGAAGCCGCCGAGCTCCTCGTAGACGTCGCGGCGGATGAGCATGCCGGCGGAGGAGACGGAGAGGACGGTACGGACCTGGTCGTGCTGGCCCTGGTCCTGCTCGCGACGGTCCAGGCCGGTCCAGCGGCGTCCGCTGTTGGCGATGGAGACGCCGACTTCGAGGAGCTGCTTGCGGTCGTACCAGCCGCGCAGCTTGGGGCCGACGATCGTGGCGTGTTTGTCGGTGTCGACGACGCGCAGCATCGCGGCGAGCGCGTCGGGCTCGGGTGCGCAGTCGTCGTGCAGCAGCCAGAGCCACTGGACCGGTTCGCCGTGGGGCAGCTCGGGGAGGTCGTAGTTCTCGTCGACCCAGGTCCGGGTCTGCGGGTCCCAGCCGCTGGGGCGCTTGAGGTACGGCAGGTCGTCCGGGGTCAGGATCCCGGCCGTGCGGGCCGCCTCGTCGACGGCCGTGCCGAAGCTCGTACGGCGTGCGAGGTGCAGGACACGTTCGTCGCCGAGCGCCTCGGAGACCAGCCGGGCCGAGTCGTCGGCGCTTCCGGTGTCGGCGGCGACGACGTTCTGTACGGGGCGTTCCTGCCCGAGCAGCCCGGCCAGCACGTCGGGCAGCCAGCGGGCGCCGTCGTGGGAGACGAGCACGGCGGTGACGACGTGCCGGGGGAACTCTGGGGCGGCGGCGACCGCGTTCGGCGCCGCCGAGTGGCTGTGCACGGACATCGGGGTACGGGCCCTCCGGCCGGGTCCGGGGGCGTCCCCGGGGGCTGCATCGGTGTACACGCGCGCCCCGGCGGGGCGTTGGCGCGTCTCGGACGGGGCCCCACACTAACGGTACGGACAGGTGGCGGGGGTCCGAGCCGGTGAAGGGGACGGGCCCGGACCTGCCGACGGCCCGTCCACCGCCCCCGGGGGGAGGGGGCGGTGGACGGGCCGTCGGAGATGGTGAGAGGCGCGGCTTCGGCCGGTCTGCCGGATGGCGGGCGGCGGCTCGGCCGGTCCGGCGGATGCCGACGGGCGGCCCGGTGTCAGATCGCGGCCTTCTTCAGGCGTCGTCGCTCCCGCTCGGAGAGCCCGCCCCAGATGCCGAAGCGTTCGTCGTTGGAGAGGGCGTACTCGAGGCACTCCGAGCGCACCTCACAGGCGAGGCAGACCTTCTTGGCCTCGCGGGTGGATCCGCCCTTCTCGGGGAAGAAGGACTCGGGATCGGTCTGGGCGCACAGTGCGCGCTCCTGCCAGCCGAGTTCCTCGTCCGCGTCCTCGACCAGCAGTTGCTGGAACAGCTCGGTCATGTGCGCCCCTCGTCTGTCTCTTGCGTCCCGTGATGCAGCCTTTTGCGGCTGAACGACACGAGTGAAATTACAAATCTGTAGCTCTGGGGCAGTCAAGCGAGGATCTGCTATTGGCCCAGGGATTCACTCTGCGGAACCAAGCGTATGCGGTAAGTGTTCAAATCAGCAAAAATCTGACATATGCCACGGGCTCCGCAGGACCGCACCCTCTCTCGACGAAGACGAACGAGGTCGGCCTTGTGTTGCGATTCGATCACCGAAGCGACCAAGATCACAGTCAGGTCACGGAGCGTCAGCCGCGTTTGAGGGCGCGGATGATGCGCCACATGTCCCCGCCCCTGGCTGCATAAACCTTTCTCCGATCGCGGCGACCGGAAGGGGTGAAACATTGCCCCCATTTCGGGCATTGGGTTGACAGCGGACGGCCGAGCCGGTCTCCTTGACTCCATGCCAGCGACCGCAGCCCTGCACGTCACCCACATCCGTGGGTTCCGTAGCGCTGTCCAGGCCCGCTGTTGCTGTTCCAGCTGTCACAGCTGTTGATGCCGTAGCGCTCCAGCTCTGATCCAGCCTCTCCGGTCGAGCGTTCTTCTTCGTTCTCCGCGCTCCTCCCTGCATTCATCGTGACTCCCCGCACGCGCACCCCCCATGCCGAGGAACCACCGCAGCAATGAACAGCGACAGCGACCTTCAGATCGCCGGCGACATCCTTGAGGTCCAGCACCTCCTGCAGCCCGCCCGCGAGCACCCCTCCACCGTCTCCGAATTCGTCGGCCTCGCGCGCTCCATCGCGGCCGACCGCGCACGGTGGGCGGACATCGTCCGGTACGACTCCGCCTCCCGCTGGTACCACCGCCTGCACCAGGGCCCCGGCTACGAGGTGTGGCTGCTCAGCTGGGTGCCCGGACAGGGCAGCGGACGCCACGACCACGGCCTTTCCGCCGGCGTCCTGACGGTCCTGGAAGGCGAGTTGACCGAGCACACCGAGCGCGGGACCCGGTCCCTCGGCGCGGGCGCGCAGCGGTCCTTCGCCCCGGGGTACGTCCACGAAGTGGTCAACGATTCGCTCGAACCGGCCGTGAGTCTGCACATCTACTACCCGGGCCTGACCGAGATGCCGATGCACCCGAGCCAAAGCGCCCCGACGGCCGTGAGCGCCGTACCCGCCTGACAAACTGCTGTGCATGCGCATTGTTGTTCTGGCCGGTGGCATCGGCGGTGCCCGCTTCCTTCGCGGCCTCAAGCAGGCCGCGCCCGACGCGGACATCACGGTGATCGGCAACACGGGTGATGACATCCATCTGTTCGGGCTGAAGGTCTGTCCCGACCTCGACACCGTGATGTACACCCTCGGCGGTGGCATCAACGAGGAGCAGGGCTGGGGACGTACCGACGAGACCTTCCAGGTCAAGGGGGAGCTCGCGGCGTACGGCGTGGGCCCCGAGTGGTTCGGTCTCGGCGACCGCGACTTCGCGACCCACATCGTCCGTACGCAGATGCTCGGCGCGGGCTACCCCCTGAGCGCGGTCACCGAGGCGCTCTGCGCCCGCTGGCAGCCGGGCGTGCGGCTGCTCCCCATGTCCGACGACCGGGTCGAGACGCATGTCGCCGTCGAGATGGACGGCGAGAGCAAGGCGATCCACTTCCAGGAGTACTGGGTGAAGCTGCGCGCCTCCGTCGAGGCGCGGGCGATCGTGCCGGTCGGGGCGGAGCAGGCCAAGCCGGCTCCGGGGGTGCTGGAGGCCATCGGCGCCGCCGATGTCATCGTCTTCCCGCCGTCGAACCCGGTGGTGTCCGTCGGCACGATCCTCGCCGTGCCCGGGATCCGCGAGGCCATCGCCGAGGCGGGTGTGCCGGTCGTCGGCCTCTCCCCCATCGTCGGGGACGCGCCCGTGCGCGGGATGGCGGACAAGGTGCTCGCCGCGGTGGGCGTCGAGTCGACGGCCTCGGCCGTGGCCCGGCACTACGGGTCGGGGCTGCTGGACGGGTGGCTGGTGGACACGGTGGACGCGGGTGCGGTCGACGAGGTGGAGGCGGCGGGGATCCGCTGCCGGGCGGTGCCGCTGATGATGACGGACGTGGACGCGACCGCGGAGATGGCCCGGCAGGCGCTGGCTCTGGCCGAGGAGGTCCGGGCGTGAGTGCGGTCTCCGAGGCCGGGGGCGGTGAAAGCGTGCGTGCCGTCCCTGGAGCCGGGGGCGTCGGCGCTTCGGCTGGGGGCGCGGTCGAGGCCGGTGGGAGCGTGGGCGGTTCGCCCGCGGGCGCGCCTTCTTTTCGTGTGTGGGCCGTGGGCGGGATGCCCGAGGTACGGGACGGTGACGATCTCGCCAAGCTGATCGCCGCCGCCGAGCCGGGGATGGTCGACGGGGACGTCCTGCTCGTCACCTCGAAGATCGTCTCCAAGGCCGAGGGCCGGATCGTCGAGGCCGCGGACCGCGAGGCCGCCATCGACGCCGAGACCGTGCGGGTCGTCGCCCGGCGCGGGACGCTGCGGATCGTGGAGAACCGGCAGGGTCTGGTCATGGCCGCCGCCGGGGTCGACGCGTCCAACACACCCGCCGGGACCGTGCTCCTGCTGCCCGAGGACCCCGACGCCTCCGCCCGGACCATCCGGGACGGGCTGCGGGACATCCTCGGCGTCGAGGTCGGCGTCGTCGTCACGGACACCTTCGGGCGGCCCTGGCGCAACGGGCTGACCGACGTCGCGATCGGTGCGGCCGGGGTGCGGGTGCTGGACGATCTGCGGGGCGGCACGGACGCGTACGGCAATCCGCTCAGCGCCACGGTCGTGGCGACGGCGGACGAGCTGGCCTCGGCCGGGGATCTGGTCAAGGGCAAGGCGGAGGGGCTGCCGGTGGCGGTGGTCCGGGGGTTGCCGCATGTGGTGGCCTCCGCCGGGGACGATGAGCCCGGTGCTCGTGCGCTCGTGCGGAGTGCTGCCGATGACATGTTCCGGCTGGGGACGTCCGAGGCCGTGCGCGAAGCGGTGACGCTGCGGCGTACGGTGCGCGAGTTCAGCGACGAGCCGGTGGATCCGGGGGCGGTGCGGCGCGCCGTGGCGGCTGCCGTCACCGCGCCCGCACCTCATCACACGACGCCGTGGCGGTTCGTCCTGCTGGAGTCCACCGAGTCGCGGACCCGGTTGCTCGACGCGATGCGGGAGGCGTGGATCGAGGATCTGCGGCGCGACGGGAAGAGCGAGGAGTCGATCGCCAAGCGGGTGCGGCGCGGGGATGTGCTGCGCAACGCGCCGTATCTGGTGGTGCCGTGCCTGGTGATGGACGGCTCCCATACGTACGGGGACGAGCGGCGGGACACCGCGGAGCGCGAGATGTTCGTGGTCGCGGCGGGGGCCGGGGTGCAGAACTTCCTGGTGGCGCTGGCCGGTGAGCGGTTGGGGTCGGCGTGGGTGTCCTCGACGATGTTCTGCCGGTCGGTGGTGCGGGAGGTGCTGTCGCTTCCTTCGTCGTGGGATCCGTTGGGGGCGGTGGCTGTGGGGCATGGGGTGGGGGTGCCTCGGGAGCGGGCTGTTCGGTCGGCGGAGGCGTTTCTCACCGTGCGGTGAGGTGGGGGGCGGGGTGGGGGTGGGGGTGCCGCTGCGCGGGGCCTTTTCCCCTACCCCGCCCCTTCCCGAAACCGGGGCTCTGCCCCGGGCCCCGGTTTGTCCTCAAGCGCCGGACCTGGATTTCGGGGCTCCGCCCCGGACCCGGCTCCTCAAACGCCGGAGGGGCTGAGATTGCCCGGAGACGCTGGAGAAGCCGGAGCGGAGCTGGGAGTGGGCGGAGGCACCGGAGAAGCGCCGGGATGGGCTCGGGAGCGCCGAAAGGGCCGGCGAAGCGCCGGGATGGGCTCGGGAGCGCCGAAGGGGCCGGCGAAGCGCCGGAGGTCTGGAATTACAGGTTCACGATGTTGCCCGGCTGCATCCTCGGTGCCCTGCGGGCCGGAATGCGGCCCGAGAGCAGGATCAGGCGCGTCGCTCGGTGGCGTTGGCCCTCGTAGGGGGTCAGCAGCCTCAGCATCTCCTCGTCGTCCGCGTCGCGGTTGTCCGCCAGGGCGTGGCCGACGATGCCGGGGAGGTGCAGGTCGCCGACCGTGACCGCGTCCGCCGCGCCGTTCGAGCGCTGGAGGGTCTCCGCCGCCGTCCAGGGGCCGATCCCTGGGATCAGCTGGAGGCGGGTCTGCGCCTCGGGCAGCGGCATCGTCGCCGCTTCCTCCAGGCGGCGGGCCACACGTACGGCTCGCAAAATCGTCGACGAGCGCTTGGCGTCGACGTTCGCCTTGTGCCACTCCCAGGACGGGATCATCGCCCAGCCGCGCGGGTCCGGCATGACGTGCAGGCCCAGGTCGGCGGTGGGGCCGGGGGCGGGGGTGCCGAAGCGGCGGACCAGGTGGCGCCAGGCGCGGTACGCCTCGTCCGTGGTGACCTTCTGCTCCAGGACCGAGGGGATCAGCGACTCCAGCACCAGGCCCGTGCGCAGCAGGCGCAGGCCCGGGCGGCGGTGCCGGGTCAGGGCCAGCAGGCGGTGGCGCGGGATGAACGCGTCCGGGTCGTCCTCCGCGCCCAGGAGCGCCGGCAGGCCCTCCAGCAGCCAGTCCGCGCCGGGGCCCCACGCAGCCGCCGCGATCCGGTCGCCGCGGCGCGCGATGCGCAGGGTGCCGGGGCCCGCGGGTGTGCGGGTCGCCCGCCAGAACGTGCCGTCCCCCGTCATCCGGAACGTCGGGTCCGCCGGTCCCCGGCGCAGCGGGCCCAGCACCAGGCGGAGGTCCAGGGGGGCCGGTGGCGTCCACTCCCGGGTCAGGGGGGGTCCTTCGGGCGAGGCCGGGGCGGAGGCGGACTGCCTGCGGGACGCGGCGGCCCCGGACGCGGCAGCCCGGTCAGCGGCGGTCTGGTGCGGCAGCGCTGCCCGCGTGGTGCGGGGGGCGAATCGTCCTGCCACGAAGCCTCGGTGTCCCTGCGTGCTCGTCGGTGCGGGAGGGCTGCTGCTCCTCCCGCGGCTCTGTCGAGGGTACGGGCAGGCGGGGGCTACTGGTCCGAGGAGAAGCGGACCGAGCCGTCCGGCAGTGTCGCCCCGCACCAGATCCTGATCCCGTCGCGCAGTTCGTTGTCCGCGCCCACCTGGGCACCGTCGCCGATCACCGCGCCCGCGAGGACCGTACGGCCGCCGATCCGCGCGCCCGCCCCGACCAGGGAGTCCGTGATGACCGCGTTCGGTTCGACGATCGCGTTCTCCAGGATCGTCGAGCCCTCTATCCTCGCGCCCGCGCCGATCACCGCTCCGGCGCCGACCACCGTACCGCCGGTGAGCTTGGCGTCCGGGGCCACGGAGGCGGTCGGCAGGACCAGGCGGTCGCCGCAGCGGCCGGGGACCGCCGGGGACGGGGCACGGCCGAGGACGAGGTCGGCGGAGCCGCGCACGAAGGCGCCGGGGGTGCCGAGGTCCAGCCAGTAGGTGGAGTCGACCATGCCCTGGAGGTGGGCGCCGGAGGCGAGCAGTCCGGGGAAGGTCTCGCGTTCGACGGAGACGGGGCGGCCGGACGGGATCGTGTCGATGACCGAGCGCCGGAAGATGTACGCCCCGGCGTTGATCTGGTCGGTGACGATCTCCTCCGGCGTCTGCGGCTTCTCCAGGAAGGCGGTGACCCGGCCCGTCGCGTCGGTCGGCACGAGGCCGAAGGCGCGCGGGTCCTCCACCCGGGTCAGGTGGAGGGAGACATCCGCCCCGGAGACGGTGTGCGAGGTGACCAGGGCCCGGATGTCGAGCCCCGTCAGGATGTCGCCGTTGAAGATCAGGACCGGTTCGTCCGGCCCCGAGGACAGCTTCGGCGCGACGTTGCGGATGGCTCCGCCGGTGCCGAGCGGCTCCTGCTCGGTGACGTACTCGATGTGCAGACCGAGCGAGGAGCCGTCGCCGAAGTACGGCTCGAAGACCTCGGCCAGGTAGGACGTGGCGAGCACGATGTGCTCCACCCCGGCCGCCCTGGCCCGCGCCAGCTGGTGGGTGAGGAAGGGGACCCCCGCCGCCGGGACCATCGGCTTCGGGGTGTGCACCGTGAGCGGACGCAGCCGGGTGCCCTTGCCCCCGACCAGGAGGATCGCTTCTTTTGCCTCTGTCACAGCACCGTCTCTGCTTCCTGCTGGGGCGTGGCCTCGTATGTGACTGGTCAGTTAAGCAGACCGGTCCAGCCCCGTCCGGTCAGCGGCCCTGCAGTTTGGCGGAGCTGGTCCTGGCCTTGCCGAGCTTCTTGTAAAGACGCGCTCCGGGGCATTCGGTTGCGAAGCCGTCCCGGTGGCCCGAGATGACGTTCATCTTGACCTTCGCGCCCGCCTTGTACTTGTTGCTTCCGCCGGATGTGAGCGTCACCTTGGCCTTGGGGTTGGCGCCGAACAGGCCCAGTTTCCAGGCGGTGAGCTTGGAGACGGCGGTCACGGCGGCGGCGGGCGGGTTGGTGGAGGAGTAGGAGCCGAGGACCGCGATGCCCATGGTGTTGGAGTTGAAGCCCAGGGTGTGTGCTCCGAGGACCGCCTTGGTGACACCGCCGGCCCGGCCCTCGTAGATGTTTCCGCACTTGTCGACGGCGAAGTTGTAGCCGAAGTCGCGCCAGCCGCTGCTCTTGACGTGGTAGCGGTAGATGGAGCGGAGCACCGAGGGCGCCTGCTTGCAGGTGTAGTTGTTCCCGGTCGCGCTGTGGTGCACGAAGGCCGCCTTGACGGTCTTGGTGTACGCGAACTGGCGCTCGCGGAGCTTCTCGTCCGCGCCCCAGCCCTTGCGGGTGATGATCCCCGGCCGGGGTCCGATGTACGGCTTCGCCCCGGGCGCGACGTTCGCCGCCTCCTCCGTCTGCGCCTTGGTCAGCGCGGGGATGACGGACGCACCGAGCGGTGCCAGTTCCGCGTTGACGGCCGAGGCGGCCTCGGCCTCGGCGGTGAGCACCTCCGGCACGACCACCGGTGTCGTCGTGGGCGGGGACGGGTTGAGCGCGAACGCCGCCGCGGTGGCGGTCCGGCCGACGGGGGCGGCCCGGGCGGGCTCGGGGGCCGCTTCCTCGGCGGGCCCGGCTGCGGGGTCCGGGCCCGGGTCGACGAGTTCGAGACGCAGCCCCTCGGGGAGCGGCGCGGCTTCGGACCGGTCCTGCGGATCGGTCGGCTCCGGCCGTACGCGGACCTCCACGCCGTCCGAGGCGCCGACCCAGAGCGGGGCGGTCGCGCCGCGCACCGCGCCGGAGGACCGCTCGTCGCTGCCGAGGTCGGCGGCGTGTTCGGCGTTGTGGGTCTCGACGCCCTGCCAGTCCGACCAGCTCGCGGAGCCGGTCGCCCGGGTGCGGACCTGGACCGTGCCGTGGAGTTCGGCCTCCGCGTCGTCCCAGACCACCCCCACGAGGGAGAACGGCCGGGCCGTCCGGCGCTCCAGCCCCTGGCCGGCCGTCGCCGGGCCCATGGACCGGTCGGACGGTGCGGCGAGGGGCTCCAGGGGCAGGGACTGCGTCGAGCCCGCGGACTCGACGGCGGGAAGTACGGCGGCCCGTACCGACGGCGGGCCGGCTCCCGGTGATTCAGGAGGCAGGGCCGAGGCGGAGTGCGGGGGCGGGGCGGACAGGGCGGGGGCGGCGAGCGACAGAGTGAGGGCCGCCGCGCAGGTGACGCCGACTGAGGTGACCAATAGTGCACGCATGCGAATGATATTGGACATACAGCGACGACTCCGGCTACCCGGACATCGGCCCCTTCGTGACGCACCGTCTGCCGAACCGGTGTACGTGACACCCGTTCAGCCCGCCCGGCACCGCGCCCCCGCGTACGCTTGCGCGGATGAACTCCAGCGACCGCACCCCCGCCGACCTGCTGCGATCCGCGCTCTCCGCGGACCCGGCCCGCCCCCTGGTCACCTTCTACGACGACGCCACCGGAGAACGCGTCGAACTGTCGGTGGCCACCTTCGCCAATTGGGTGGCCAAGACCGCCAATCTGCTCCAGGGCGACCTGGCCGCGGAGCCCGGCGACCGGCTCGCCCTGCTGCTGCCCGCGCACTGGCAGTCCGCGGTCTGGCTGCTCGCCTGTTCCTCCGTCGGGGTCGTCGCCGACGTCCAGGGCGACCCGGCCGCCGCCGACCTCGTCGTGACCGGCCCGGACACCCTGGAGCGGGCGCGGGCCTGCCGGGGCGAGCGCGTCGCTCTCGCCCTGCGTCCGCTGGGTGGCCGGTTCCCGCAGGCTCCCGAGGGGTTCGCGGACTACGCGGTGGAGGTGCCGAGCCAGGGCGACCGCTTCGCGCCCTTCGCCCCGGTGGACGCCGACGCCCCCGCGCTGGCCGTGGGCGGGGCCGAGCTGACGGGTGCGCAGCTCGTCGCCCGGGCCCGCGAGGACGCCGGCACCCTCGGTCTCGTACCGGGGTCCCGGCTGCTCACCGGGCGAACGTACGACACCTGGGAAGGGCTGAGCACCGGGCTCTTCGCACCTCTGGCGGCGGGCGGGTCCGTGGTGCTGTGCCGCCACATCGGGCAGCTCGACGCGGACGGTCTGGCCAAGCGGCTCGAGAGCGAGCGGGTCACCAACACGGCGGTATGACAAGCGCGCTGAGGTCCACCCGTCCGGCCCACAGCGGGCCGAGTCCTCGGTGAACGGCGCGGGAGCGGGTAGATGATCGAGCGGTACAGACCACTCTCCTGGCCGTGCACAACCAAGCGCGAGTTTCAGCCGTCTACTCCTGCGACCGGCGGCCCCTCGCGCAGCCGAACGTGAAGGATGGACGCAGACGTGACCGACAGTGCTGGCCCGCCGTCCGACCCGGACCGCCCGGCCGAGGACAAACCGCAGGACAGGTCACGGGACAGATCGCGGGAAGAGTCCGGGCGGCCCGAGGACGAGACCCCCGGCGGCACGACGTCCGAAGGCCCGTCTCCCGAGGGCCCCGCCCCCGAGGACGGGGCGCCGCAGGACGACGCCCCGCAGGAGGAGGGCCCGGCCGCCTCGGAGGCCGACGAAGCCGCCGCGGAGACCGGTGAGGGCGACAGCACCGAGGGCGTCCCTGCCGAGTCCGGGCCGAAGGCCGGGGCCGAGGGCGGGCCCAAGGCCGCGGCGGACGCCGACGGTGTGCAGACCTGGGCCGACCGGCCCAAGGACGGCATCGTCGCCGCCCGCAAGAGCCACTGGCTGCGCTGGACCGCGCTCGCCGCCTCGTTCCTCGTGCTGGTCGCCGCGGGGGTCGGCTGGTGGATGTACAAGAAGCTCGACGGGAACATCACCACCGACACGAGCGCCGCCGCCGAACTCAAGGCGTACGAGAAGGAGCGGCCGGCCCCGGTCGTGATGGACGCCCAGAACATCCTGCTCATCGGGTCCGACAGCCGCGCCGGGGACAACCGCAAGTACGGGCGGGACGACGGCGGCAGCCAGCGCTCCGACACCACGATCCTGCTGCACCTCGCGGCGGACCGGAAGAGCGCGACGGCCGTGTCGATCCCCCGTGACCTGATGGTGGAGATCCCCAGCTGCAGCACCGGGGACGACAAGAAGTCGCGGGAGCAGTTCACCCAGTTCAACACGGCGTTCGAGCTCGGCGGCACCGCCTGCACGATCCGGACCGTGGAGCGGATGACCGGTATCCGCATCGATCACCACATGGTCGTCGACTTCAACGGCTTCAAGGGCATGGTCGACGCGGTGGACGGGGTCGAGATCTGCCTCAAGGAGCCGATCGACGACAAGGACGCCCACCTGGAGCTCCCGGCGGGGCGGCAGACGCTGAACGGCGAGGAGGCCCTCGGTTACGTACGGGCGCGCAAGTCCCTCGGCAACGGCAGCGACACCGAACGCATGGAGCGCCAGCAGCAGTTCCTCGGCGCTCTGGTCAACAAGATGCAGAGCAACGGCGTCCTGCTGAACCCGACCCGGCTCTACCCGGTGCTGGACGCGGCCACCAAGTCGCTGACCACCGATCCGGGCCTCGACTCGCTGCGCGACCTGTACGACCTGGTGCGCGGGATGCGCGACGTGCCGACCGAGCAGGTGCAGTTCCTGACCGTGCCCCGGCAGCCGTACCGTAACAACCCCAACCGGGATGAACTCGTCGAACCGGACGCAGGAGATCTGTTCAAGCAACTCCGCGAGGACAAGCCCGTCGCCGTGGTCCCGGCCGACGAACTGGAAGAGGCGGAACGGGACAAGGAAAGCGGACAGGACGGAAAGCCGGACGACGCCGGGTCCGAGAGTCCGACGCCCACACCCACCTATTCGGGGTCGAGTGCGGCGGACGACCTGTGCAAGCAGTAAAGCAATTGCCAAGACACAGAACATAATCGGCGCGGAATGGGAAGTATGCCCGGTTGTAAGGGGCGTGGAATGTGTCACGCACGTCGCTCGACCTGGAATCGGCCGGATAGTGTGACGCGATCCGGTGCTTCCGGCCGTCAGGTCGTGCACTGCTGGAGCGAAGGAACGAGCGCCCTGCCGGGGGAGGGCGCCTCGCGTGGCACCGACGGAGGACGCAGGCAACCGTGGACGCGCACAGTCGTGGACGGGCGGACGATATCGACCCCGCCGACCAGTGGGTACTCAACCCGCACACCGGTAATTACGAATTGCGACTGGACGACTCCGCTGGGGCGTCGAGCGGCAGTTCCGCGCGTACGGCGACGGCCGAGGAAACCGGCCGCCGGGGGGAGTCCCGGACCGGTTCGTCCCGCGAGGGCTCGGGTCGCCGCGCGGCCGGTTCTCGCGGGGCCGCCACGGACGGGGCGCGCCGCGAGGTGCCGGGCCAGCGCAGCCGCCGCAGCTCCCAGGGGAGCCGTGGGGCCGCCGAGCCCCCCACCTCCGGCCGCCGGAAACGCAAGCCGCAGAAGTCGCGCAAGAAGAAGGCGCTGCTGTGGACGGGTGGCGTGACGGCGTTCATCGTGGTGGCCACCTCGATCGGCGCGTACGCCCTGTACCAGAAGTTCAACGGGAACATCGACTCCATCGACGTCGGCGACGCCGGCAGCAAGAACGTCGTCACCGACGGCCCGATGAACATCCTGATCATCGGCACCGACAAGCGCACCGGCAAGGGCAACGAGGGGTACGGCGACAAGGGCAGCGAAGGCCACGCCGACACCACCATCCTGTTCCACGTCTCCGAGGACCGGACCAACGCGACGGCGATGAGCATCCCGCGCGACCTGATGACCGAGATTCCCGAGTGCGAGGGGAAGGACGCGGACGGCGCCGAGGTCACCATCCCCGGCACCCCGGACGAGCGCTTCAACACGAGCCTCGGCCAGAGCGGCCGTAACCCCGGCTGCACCATGAAGACGGTCGAGAACATCACCGGCCTCAAGCCCGACCACTTCATGATGGTCGACTTCAACGCGGTCAAGGAGCTGACCACCGCGGTCGGCGGCGTCGGGGTCTGCATGGCCAAGCCGGTCGACGACCCGAAGTCCCATCTGAAGCTGCCGCAGGGCAAGTCGAAGGTTCAGGGCGAGCAGGCGCTGGCCCTCCTGCGTACCCGGCACAGCTTCGGCAACGAGAGCGACCTCGACCGGATCAAGGTGCAGCAGCAGTTCCTCGCCTCGATGATCCGCGAGATGAAGTCGAGCGACACCCTGACCAACCCGAAGAAGCTCTACAAGCTGGCCGACGCCGCCACCAACGCGCTGACCGTCGACTCGGCCATCGCCGACGCGCAGAAGCTGATGACGCTCGCCCAGGAGATCTCCAAGGTCGACACGAAGAACATCACCTTCCTCACGATGCCGGTGATAGACAACCCGGCCGAGCCGACGCCCGTCACCGTGGTCGTGGACCCGGTCAAGGGCGAGCAGCTCTTCGCGATGATGCGCTCCGACACCTCGCTGACCGAGGTGAAGAAGAAGGAGAAGGACGCCAAGAGCAAGCAGGCGGCCCTGCTCAAGGGGCCGAAGGCCGATCCCGCCGACGTACGGGTCGATGTCCTCAACGGCGGCGAGACCCCCGGTGCGGCCGGTTCGACCGTCACCTGGCTGCAGAACGAGCAGGGGGTGCTGAAGTCCACCAACAAGGCCAACGCACCCGAGAAGATCAAGAAGACGACACTGGAGTACGCGCCCAACCAGGCCGATCAGGCCCGGGCGCTCGCCGAGATGATGGGGCTTCCCGCAACGGCCATGAAGCAGGGCACCGCCGACGCCGAAGGGCTTGAGGCGATGGTGCTCACGCTGGGGGCGGACTTCAAGGGCGCGGGCCAGCTCATCACCGGACCGGCGAAGGCTCCGGAAGGCGTCGAGCAAGCGAGCGCCGACAAGGCGGTATGCGCCAAGTGACACCGGGTCACCGCGGCACAGCGGAAATCTGAACAGCATGGGGGGTCCGGTGGGACGGAGCAGCATGCCCGGGGAGGAGACGCGATCACGCGTCCGCCGCGGCGATCGGCTCGGCGGGGAGGAAGCCCGGGGCGATACCCGGGACGCGGAGGGCGGTGACGCGTCCGCGAGCGGTGAGCGCGGCCGTCGGGCCGAGAGCCACCGGCGCGGCGCCTCGGCCGGCGGGCGGGGCCGGAGCGGCCGCCGTGCGCCCAAGAGCGGCAAGCGGCGCGTCCTGCGCTGGAGCGCCTCCGTGCTCGCCGTGCTCATACTCGCCACCGGCGGCGCCGGTTACCTCTACTACGAGCACCTCAACGGCAACATCAAGAAAGAGGATCTGACCCTCG
Source organism: Streptomyces globisporus (assembly GCA_014649555.1). Lineage (GTDB taxonomy): Bacteria > Actinomycetota > Actinomycetes > Streptomycetales > Streptomycetaceae > Streptomyces > Streptomyces globisporus. The sequence goes on from BMTG01000007.1 coordinate 30,956, forward strand.
GCGACAAGCAGATGGCCGATCACAAGGCCAACGCCGCCGGGCAGACCCCGCTCAACATCCTGCTCATCGGTTCCGACGCCCGGGACTCCAAGGCCAACCAGAAGCTGGGCGGCGCGAAGGAGACCTTCGGCGGGACCCCGCTCGCCGATGTGCAGATGCTGCTCCACCTCTCCGCGGACCGCAGCAACCTCTCCGTCATCAGCATGCCGCGCGACACGATGCTGAAGATGCCCAAGTGCACGGCTCCGGACGGCGAGGTCTTCCCGGCCAGCACCCGCGACGTGCAGACCAACGAGAGCCTGGGGCGCGGCGGTCCGGGGTGCACGGTGGCGACCTGGTACGAGCTGACCGGCATCCGGATCGACCACTTCATGATGATCGACTTCGCGGGTGTGGTGTCGATGGCCGACGCCATCGGCGGTGTCCCGGTCTGCGTCGACGCCAACATCCGCTCGCGGAACGCCGACGGCAAGGGCTCCGGGCTGGAGTTGGAGAAGGGCACCACGTCCATCAAGGGCGAGCAGGCCCTTCAGTGGCTGCGTACCCGGTACGGCTTCGAGGACAACACCGACCTGGGGCGGGCCAAGGCCCAGCACATGTACATGAACTCGATGGTGCGTGAATTGCGCAAGGGCACCAAGCTCACCGATCCGGCGAAGCTGATGAACCTCGCCGAGGCGGCCACCGACGCGCTGACGGTCGACAAGGGGCTGGACACGGTCAAGAAGCTGTACGACCTGGCCGAGGAGTTCAAGAAGGTCCCGACGAAGCGCATCACGATGTCGACCATGCCGAACGTGTACGGCACCGGCGTCAACAGCGGCCGGGTGTACCCGAAGGCGGGCGACGCCGAGCAGCTGTTCCGGATGGTGCGGGACGACGTACCGCTGGACGGCAAGGCCTCCAAGCGGAAGAAGCCGGAGGAGCCCAAGGATCCGTCCGCGCCGGTCGGCGAGATCGCCGTCTCCGTACGGAACGGGACCGCGACCGACGCGCTCGGACCGGCGTCGGGACGGGCCGGGGAGGTGGCGGACCAGCTGAAGAACGCGGGCTTCGCGCGGGCCGGCGTCGACTCGAACAACGTGACCGGGGTGGCGCGCACGGGGATCCTGTATCCGAGCGCCGATCTGGAGGGCGACGCGCAGGCGGTCGCCAAGGCGCTCGGGGTTCCGCTGTCGCAGGTGAAGCGGTCCACCGATGTGTCGGGCATCGCGCTCGCGGTGGGCGCGGACTGGCGCGAGGACGGGGCCTACCCGGTGTCCAAGGGCACGGAGAAGACCCCGGATTCGGCGGGCGCCCTCAACGGGGACGACGAGAAGGCCTGCATGAAGGTCAACCCGAACTACACCTGGTGACGCCGTAACGGCACGCACACGCGAGGAAAGGGCCCCGACGCCGAGCGTCGGGGCCCTTTCGTCTGCCTGGAGCGGTCCGGCTCAGACGGTCTCGCTGCTGCCGGTCATCGCCGGGCGGCGGCTCGCGATGACCCGCTTGGCCAGGGAACGGGGGCTGGTGAGGAAGCCGAATCCCCAGCACATGTGCATGGTCGCCAGCGCCACCGGGATCTGGGCGCGGGCCTTCAGCGAGAGGCCCTTGCCCGCGGGCAGCGATCCGGCGACGATCGCGGCGAGGTAACCGCCGGGGACGACGAGCGCCCACGGGGTGACGGCCGCGCCGAGGACCAGGCCCGCCGCGATGGCGACGACGGCGGTCGGCGGGGCCAGGTAGCGGAGGTTGATCGAGCCGGCGTGGTAGCGGGCGACGACGTGGCGCCAGCGGCCGTAGTCCTTGTACTGCTTGGCGAGCGCCTTCACGGTGGGGCGCGGGCGGTACTGGACCTTCAGCTCGGGCGAGAACCAGATCAGCCCGCCGGCCTCGCGGATGCGGAAGTTCAGCTCCCAGTCCTGGGCGCGGATGAACTCGACGTTGTAGCCGTCCGCCCGCTCCAGGGCCTCGCGGCGGAAGACGCCCAGGTAGACGGTCTCGGCCGGGCCTGCCTGGCCGCCGGTGTGGAAGGCCGCGTTGCCGACGCCGATCTTGGAGGTCATCGCGGCGGCGACGGCGTCCTCCCAGGCGTTCTCGCCCTCGGCGTGCATGATGCCGCCGACGTTCTGCGCGCCGGTCTCCTCCAGGAGGCGGACCGCGGTCGCGATGTAGTTCGGCGAGAGCATGCCGTGGCCGTCGACCCGGACGACGACCGGGTGGCGGGAGGCCTTGATCGCCGCGTTGAGGGCGGCGGGGGTGCGGCCGGTGGGGTTGGGCACCGTGTGGACGCGGGGGTCCTCGGCGACCAGCTCGGCGGCGATCTCGTCCGTCCGGTCGGCGGAGGGGCCGAGCGCGATCACGACCTCCATCTCACCGGGGTACTCCTGCTCCAGGATGTGCCGGACCGAGTTCCTGAGATGACGTTCCTCGTCGAGCACCGGCATGATCACGGAGACGGCGGGGTACTGCGCGGCAGACATGTGGTCCTCGGGGGGTCCTCGGGGGCGCCGGGGGTTCCGCGCCGCGGGCGGCGGGCGCCCCGGGAGGCGGCGGTATTCGGCCGCCACGTTACCTCGAACGGGGGACGCCGGTGCGCGCCGCCGGGTCGCGGGCGGGGACGGAGATCGTATGGGCCTACCGTGCGATGGTCCCCTTGCACCGCAGAGGTGTCTCCCTTGCGCCCCGGAGGTGTCTCCCCCCGTGCCCGCACCGCAGCGACCGCAACGCCCCCCGCAGCGCCCGCCGCACCCCCGCACCACTCCCCCGCGACGCCGTCCGCCGCAGGGCACCCGGCCGGTCCGGCCCCGCAAGCAGGACGAGCGGCCTCGCTGGGGCATGCGGGTGGCCACCGGGCTCTCGGTGCTGGTGCTGGGGGCGGGTGGGATCGGTCACGCCGTGGTGAGCAGCCTGGAGGGCGGGATCGGCCGGGTCGATCCGTTCCGGGACATGAAGAACCGCCCCGAGGGGGGCCACGGCACGAATCTGCTGCTCGTCGGCACGGACGGCCGGGACACGATCACCAAGGCCGAGAAGCAGAAGTACAAGCTCGGCGGCGCGCCCTGCCACTGCACCGACACGATCATGCTGGTCCATCTGTCGGCCGACCGGCAGCGGGCGAGCGTGGTCAGCCTCCCCCGGGACAGTTACGCCGAGATGCCCGCCCACACCGACCGCACCACGGGCAAGCACCACGCGAGCCACCCCGTGAAGCTGAACGCCGCCTACGCGGAGGGCGGGCCCACACTGACCGTGCGGACCGTCGAGAACATGACCAAGATCAAGATCGACCACTATCTGGAGGTCGACTTCACCAGCTTCATGAAGACGGTCGACGCGGTGGGCGGGGTGAAGATCTGTACGGCGCGGCCGATGAAGGACTCGTACACCGGACTGGACCTGCCCGTCGGCACGCATGAGCTGGACGGCGGGCAAGCGCTCCAGTACGTCCGCTCGCGCCATGTGGACGTGGCCTCCGACCTGGGACGGATGGAGCGCCAGCAGAAGTTCATGGCGGCGCTGATCAAGCAGGCGACGAGCAGCGGGGTGCTGCTGAACCCGGTGAAGTTCCAGCAGGTCTCCGGGTCGGTGCTCGGTTCGGTCCGGGCCGACAAGGGCTTCGGTACGGAGCAGATGCTGGCGCTCGGCAAGGCGATGAAGGACTTCGGTCCCGCCTCGTCGGAGTTCGCGTCCGTGCCCATCGGCAACCCCAGCTTCCCGGTCAAGGGCATCGGCTCGACGGTGCAGTGGGACGCGAAGAAGGCGAAGAAGCTGTTCCAGGCCCTGCGCGAGGACAAGCCGCTGGCCCCGGCGAAGCCGAAGCCGAAGCCCGCGGCGGGCCCGCAGCAGCAGCCCGCGAAGCTGGTCGACGTGGCACCGAAGGACGTGAAGGTGCAGGTCTACAACGGGACCCCGAAGGACGGCCTGGGCCGGACCGTGGACGAGGGGCTGCGCGCGACCGGGTTCACCACGACCGAGGCCCCGCTGAACGGGGAGGTGCGGGAGCTGAAGCGGACGCTCGTGGAGTACGACCCGCGCTGGGACCGGTCGGCGAAGTCCGTGGCCACGGCGCTGCCCGGGAGCGAGCTGAAGGCGGTGAAGGGCCAGGGCCCGCAGATGAAGGTGACAGTGGGCGCGGACTTCACGAAGGTGCAGCGGGTGAAGGCGGAGACCCGTCAGACGGGCGAGTTCTCCACGGTGACGGGCGACGAGGTGGTGTGCCCGTAGTGACCGTAGGACCGTGCGCGTACGGGTGGTGGCCATGCGGGCGGCGCGCTTGCGGACGGCGCGCTTGCGGACGGCGCGCTTGCGGGCAGTGGCTCTGTGGGTGCTGTGGGGCACCGCCCGTACGCGTGACTAGTCGTCGATGCCCTCAGCGGCACGCTTCTCGCGCAGTTCCTTGATCGCGCGGCGGCGGGCGAGCCGGTGGGTGCGCCGGATCTGCGCCTCCTGGTAGCGCCGGTTGTCGCGCTCGGTCTCGGGGATCACCGGCGGTACGCGGCGGGGCTTGCCGTCCCCGTCAACGGCGGCGAAGACCAGATAGGCGCTGCCGACCTGCTGGGCGGGGGTCGACTCGTTCCAGCGTTCGGCCATGACCCGGACGCCGACCTCCATGGAGGACCGGCCGGTCCAGTTGACCTGGGCCTTCACATGGACGAGGTCGCCGACGCGGACCGGCTCCAGGAAGACCATCTCGTCCATCGACGCGGTCACGGCGGGCCCGCCGGAGTGCCGGCCGGCCACCGCGCCCGCGGCGTCGTCGACCAGTTTCATGATCACGCCACCGTGCACCGTGCCGAGGAGGTTGGTGTCGCTGCCGGTCATGATGTGGCTGAGCGTGGTCCGGGACGCCGCGGTCGGCTTGCCCGGAATCTCGCTATCCGCACGGTTGGCCGGATCTGTTACGCCGGTGGCCTGATCTGTCATACCGTCCACCTTATGCGGGGTCCGCGATCCCGCAGAATGCATCAGGTTCGCAACAGCCCTGGTGCGATTTCCCTTACACCCTGTAATAGCTGTGGGCCGGGGCGGCACACTGTTCGGATGAACGATTGGCCCGATCGACGGACCGGCGACCGCAGCGAGCGCTACGGGCGGGGCAGTGCCAGCTCCCAGCCCGAGGGCGCCCGGTCGATGCCGCACATCCAGCGCCGCCCGGCCCAGCCCCGTACCCCGCAGCGGCCGCAGGTACCGCCGCAGAGCCAGGGGTACGACGACCGTTACCAGGACGGCGGGTACCAGGACGGCGGCTACGGCCACAGCCCCGAGCCCGGGTACGACAGCGGCTACAACACGGGCCAGGTCTACGGATCGGGCAGCGGCGGCTCCGACGGCCGGGGCGGCGGTGGCCGGCGCGGCGGCGGTGACGGAGGTTACGTCCAGGGCCGCCCGGCCCCGGACTGGCGCCGCCGGATCAAGCTCGGCGCGCTGGTCCTGGTGGTCGCGGTGCTCGCGGTCTCGATCTCGACCTACTTCTGGGCCGACTCGAAGCTGAAGCGCGAGGTGGACCTCTCCAAGGTCATCGAGCGGCCGGAGTCCGGCGACGGCACGAACTACCTGATCGTCGGGTCCGACAGCCGCGAGGGTATGTCGGCCGAGGAGAAGAGGCGGCTGCGCACCGGTTCCGCCGAGGGCAAGCGCACCGACTCGATGATGATCCTGCACGACGGCTCGAACGGCCCGACGCTGATCTCACTGCCGCGCGACTCGAACGTCGAGATCCCGACGTTCGTGGGGTCCGAGTCCGGAAAGAAGTTCCAGGGCACCGGCCGGCAGGTGAAGCTGAACGCCGCCTACGCCGAGGACGGCCCCGAACTCCTCGTCCGTACGGTCGAGTTCAACACGGGCCTGCACATCGACCACTACGTCGAGATCGGCTTCGGCGGCTTCGCGAAGATCGTGGACGCGATCGGCGGGGTCGAAATGGACATCCCGAAGGCGTTCAAGGACAAGAAGTCCGGGGCCGACTTCCAGGCGGGCAAGCAGACGCTGAACGGCGAGCAGTCCCTCGCCTTCGTCCGGACCCGTTACGCGTTCGCGGGCAGCGACCTGGACCGTACGAAGAACCAGCAGAAGTTCCTCGCGGCGCTGGCGAGCCAGACGGCGACCCCGTCGACGATCCTCAACCCGTTCAAGCTGTATCCGACGATGGGCGCGGGCCTGGACACGCTGATCGTGGACAAGGACATGTCGCTCTGGGCGCTGGGCAACATGTTCTTCGCGATGAAGGGCGTGACCGGCGGCGAGGGTACGTCGATGAACATGCCGATCTCGGGCAGCGTCGGCGGCAACCTGGTCTGGGACAAGGCCAAGGTGAAGCAGCTGGTGCAGCAGCTCAACAACGACGAGAAGGTCACGGTCAAGGGCAACTGAGGCCGTTCACTCAGCCGTTGAGGGCGCCGGGCGATTGCCGCCCGGCGCCCTTTCGCCGTCCGTGGACTCCCGCTACGCGCTACGTGCCGTAGGTGATGTTCCCGTGCTCGTCCATGAGGGGATGGATCTGGGACGGGCCGTACTGGTCGACGTCGGACGGGCGTGACTTCTCCGGCCCGTCGGGCCCGATGCGCATCATGCGCTCGACCCGGACGACCTCGAACCGCTTTCCCCGCACGATGAGTTCGTTGGCCCTGCGGCGCGCCATGAACTTCTTCGCGGCCCGCTCGTTGACGGCCGCCTCCTTCTCGTCCACCTTCATCCACGCGGGCACCTCCGGCATGCCCGGGAGGTCCGGCAGCTCGGGAAAGGGCCGGGTGAGGTGGTCGACGAGGGCGCGCCGGGCACCTTGCGGGGTCGAGTGCTGCCCGGTCACCATCGACCAGGACATCTCCTTGCGCTCCACCACCCGGAACGTCGTCGGGAGGAGCACGACCCCCGGGTGGGTGGTCAACGCCCTGTGGGAATCGGCCCGTACGTCAGCGGGGAAGCGGTCCGCGGTGTAGGAGAGCTGGAGCAGCCCGGCCCGGCCGATCCCCTCGCTCAGCCCGACGGCGGCCGCGTGGTCGACCACGAAGCCATCGGTGCGGCAGGGTTCGGTGGCGTCCAGGTCCCAGCCGTCGTCGTCCGGGTCGGTGGCCCGGGGCGGCTCCAGGCGCCCGTCGCCGATCCGGGCGAACTCGTCGGCGCGCACGACCCGGTAGCGCACGCCGCACGCGGACACCTCGTCGGTCTTCTCGGTCTCCAGCCGCGCCACGGCCGCCAGCAGCGACCGCCGCTCCGCCCGGTCCTCGGTCTCGTCCCGCGCCTTGAACCAGAGGTGCGAATTCAGCTCGTCCCGGACCATCTGCGGGAACCCGGTGTCGAGTTCACCCATCAGCCGCCAGCGCGGCCGGTCCCCGCGCCGCTGCTCGGCGAGGCCGAACAGCGGCCCGCGAACGACGATGTTCGGATACTTGCGGACCGAGGCGAACGCATCCGCCTCGGTGACCTCGAAGACCGGGTCGTCGCGGTGGGTGACGTTGATCGTGAGGTGATCCGGCGACTTCCCCGAGTGATCGTCCATGCACTCAGTGTGCCGAAGGGGGGTGCCGGTGTCAGGGCTTCCGGGGCTTCCGGGGTTTCCGGGGTTTCCGCCGCGAAGGCGGGTGCCTCAGTGCCCGGAGGCGTACGGGAGGACGTGGGCAGCCGCTGCTCACGCCGGATCGTGGCGCGTCACGACCCGGTACCGGCCCACCGGATCGTGGCCGACCGCGACCTGGTGGGCCACGACATCAAGTACTTAAAAGAACCAAGAGAAATAACCCAACCCCACCCCACCTGATCCCGGTGGTCAGCTGCGGGAGGGCTCGTCACTCGCGCGAGTGAGATTCATGAACTGAGCTGGATTCTGGCCGGGTTGGCAGGCATATGCTCGCGCTGACAGACACCCAGACATGAGACGGCCCCCGCCGGGACGGCAATCCCGAGCGAGGACCTGACCACCAAGGAAGAGACAGCTTCCCGATGGATACCCAGCACGATAACGCCCTGACCCCTGCCCTGGCCGCCATTCCCGGGCCTGTCCCGCCCTCCGGCGTCCTTCACGCCGTGATCCCGCACACGAGCCGGTTCACGGTCGTCGGCAACCACCTCGCCCAGCACGCCGAACTGTCCCTCGTCGCGATCGGGATCGGCGTCCACATCCAGTCGCTGCCCGCCGGGTCCAAGGTCGGCATCAAGGCGCTCGCGGCCCGCTTCCCCGAAGGCGAGGTGAAGATCGCCTGCGCCCTGCGCGAGTTGGAAGCCCACGGCTACCTGCACCGGCCCCGCATGAGGCTGGCGAAGGGCCGGGGGGCCACCCGCACGGTGTTCAGCCGGGGGCGGTGCTGCGGGGCGGGGTGGTGCCCGTGGTGGGCCCTGCGGTACGTAGCACCGGGCCCGCACCCGCTCCCGTCCGGGAACACCTCCGCGTACCGGAGCCGGCACCGGTGCCGGAGCCCACCGCCGTACCGGAGCCCCGCCCCGTACCGGAGGCCGTCCCCGTACCGGAAGCACCGCACGCCCCGGTCCGCTTACCGTCGCGGACCGCGCCCACCCAGCCGCGTCGGCCGCTCCCCCACCCCCACGTGCTCACCCCGGAGCTGCGGCAGGCCGCCGCCGCGCTCCTCGCCGATCTGCGACGTCACGCGGAGGAGCTGGTGCTCTCAGAGCAGGACGTCGAGGAGCTGATCCCCGGGGTGGCCGCCTGGCTGGAGCGTGACGCGACCACCGACGCGATGCGGCGCGCCCTCACGGCGGACCTCCCGAAGGCGCTGAAGCACCCGGCGAGGCTCGTCAGGCACCGCCTCACGGCCCTCCTGCCACCCCCGCTCCCCGGCATCCACGACCTGGCGCCACCGCGCCGTGCGCCGGTCACCCCGTTCCAGACCTGCGACGGCTGCGAACGGGCCTTCCGCTCCCACGACCCGGGCCACTGCCGCGACTGCCGGGCCCGGTACGGGGAGGCGGCCTAGCATGAAGGGGACGATCCTGGCCCCCGGGCACCGACGACGAGAAGTGGGCACGATGACCATCGCCCCGGACGACGCACGGCGTGACGCCCACCTCTATCAGGCCATGAGGGACTTCGTCGCCCATACGGACGGCGTGCTTCCCGTTCAGCACGGCATGATGCGCCACCCCGACGTGACGGTGATCGCGGAGACGGACATGGAGGTCGCCGGATCGGTCGACCCTCAAGCCCTCATAGCGGCGATCGAAGTGGTCTCGCGCTCCAACCCGGACAACGACTGGGTGAGCAAGGTACGCGACTACCCGCTTCTGGGTATCCCCGTCTACGCGATCTTCGACCCGCGCACCGACTCCGGGGCCGTTCTGTCCGACATCCACCGGACGCCGGAGGGGCCGCGTTACGCGACCCGTAAGGACTTCCTGTACGGCGAGGACGTCACGATCGCCGAGTGGACGATCTCGACCGACGGTCTGCCGCGGTACGCCTGACCCTCAGGCAGCGCAGTCGTACCGCTCGGCGAGCCGGGTGGCCACTTCCCGCATCACGGTCGCGTTGTTGCGCGTCGCGGTGTCCGGGTCGACAGGCGGCTTCCCTCCCCGCCTGTACAGGCGTTCCTCGTCCTGCGAGGGCACGTCGAGCGACGCCTTGACATGCGGGGCGGCCGAGCCCATGCGGGCGGCGCAGCCGGTGGGCAAGATGACCTCGGCCCGGTCGGGGAGCGCCCAGCCGGTGAACCCGGGACCGAGAGGAACGGAGTTCTTCTTCGTCCCGGGGGCGCTCCGTGTCTCCTCGACGACCAGTTTGTAGACGCCGCGCCGCTTGGCGCCGTCCTGGTCGGCGCGCAGCACGTGGCACTCCTTGAACACCGCGGAGTCGGTGGTGCTGCCCTTGCTCTCCCACGCGCCCGCGCTGGCCTCACCGCCCCGGCCGTCGTCGATCAGCTCCGCCGTCTCCCGGCTGAGCGCACCATGGCACAGGCTCTGCGGCAGCGGCGGCTTCTCCACGTCGTCGGGCCAGACACTCGCCGCCACCACCGCCACCCCGGCAATGCCGAGCGTGATGGTCAACGGCAGCCACTTCGTGTCCATCGGCCCTTCCGCGTGGCCGTCAGGCGGAGCAGTCGTACTGCTTGGTCAGGTTCTCCACGGCCTCGACGATCACCGTGCGCGAATCCTTCATCAGGGACGCGTAGTCCCAGTCCTGTCCGACGAGGGTGTTCTGCGAGATCTTCAGGGTGACGGTGATGTACCGCGCTTCGGGCCGCTTCATCTCCTTCGCACAGCCGTCCGGCAGTTGGACCTCGCTCTGCCGTTGGCCCACCCAGCCCGTGAGTCCGCCCTTGACGGGGGTGGCGCCCTTCGGCCGGTCGTTCAGCGTGTCGGTGGGCCGCACGTCCAGGGTGTACTGGAGCCGCATGCTGCTCTTGTCTTCGGCGTTCTTCCGATTGACGAAGCAGATGGTGGAGAAGATCGGGTCCGACGCCTTGGTCGCGGACCCGGAGCTGTCCGGGATGGACTCATCGACCACGACGGCCCCGCCCTTGCCGTCATGGATCAGGCCGGCGGTCTGCTCCGTAAGCATTCCGAGACACAGATTCTGCTCGCGCAGCTTCTTGAGCTCCGTCGGCCAGAGCTGAACGGTCGCGACGACCCCTGCCGCGACGACGAGCACCGCGGGCAGGACCAAGTGCTTCTTGTTCATGGCTACGGCTGCCCCATCTTCTTCTGGGCGTCCTCGATGCCGTACTGGTACCAACTCTCGGCAGCCGCCTGGAGATGGTCCTCGTACTCGCCCGGGCTGGCGTCCAGCTCCTCCTCCTCGAGGCCCTTGTCCATCGCCGTCCTGCGCATCATGGCGTCCATCTGCTGCTCGCCGTTCTCGAAGTGGTCGACCATGTTCCTGCGGGTATCGGCGTCGACCTTCGCGTTCAGGTCGTTCATGTACGCGGCGGTGCCGACGTCGACCGAGCGCTGGATCGCGTCACCGACGACGGGGATAGCGGTGAAGGGCGTGCCGATGGCGTGGTAGTTGATCATCTTGTTCCAGCCGTTGGTGTCCTTCTCCGCCTGGCCCAGGTCGTAGATGACATCGCCGCGCACGCCGTCGAGGTGGCCGAGCACCGACGCGGACTGCTTGATCCATGCGCGGAGCTCTTCGTCCTCCTTGCGGTACGAACTCGCCGGGTAGTCGTTCAGCCCCTCGGCGATCACCACCGTCTGCGACTGGTGCATGACAGCGAAGGCCTTCGGGTCCTCTGCGGCGCCGCGCATGATGCGGACGAGGTCACCTCGCTCGACTTCCAGGTTGTTGAAGTCGGTGGGCCCGTCCATCTTCTTGCCGAGTATCTGGTGGACGTCCGAGGCGTAGTCCCCCATCATGCCTCCCACGCTCGTGCGCATGGACACCGGCACTGAACTCTGGTTCTCCGACGCGTCCTTGCCGCTGTACTCCTTGAGAACCCGCTCGAAGATCGCAGTCTCCGCCTTGTCGTGGTGGGCGGGCGGAGCGTGCAGAGGACTGCCCGGCTCGCGTCCCGTGGCCCCGGCCTCCAGAGCGGCACCCAGCTCGGCGCGGGCCGACGTCTGCTTCAGCTCGTCGGGCATCTTGTCCTCGACGGCGCCGCCGGGCCACTCCCGGTCTTCCAGGAAGTACTTCAGGTTGTCGGTGGTGTTCGGGTCGAAGTAGTGGGTGGAGGCGGACGGGTTGCGGCTCATGGCGTTCAGCAGACCCTTCATGGGGTCCTCCTGCGTGCCCTGCCAGTTCTTCATGACGCCGTCGTAGGCGTCGTCGTTGCCCGTCTCCCACTCACGGATGGTGTCGCCGACTTCGGTCAGGAAGGCCTCGCTGTAGACCGGGTCGCCCTTGTCCTTCTCGTACGGTGAGGCCTTCTCGTCCTCCGGGTCGTACGCCTTGTCGCCGGCGTCGGCCGCCATGAGGTCCGTCAGGTCCTTCAGGGTCGCGGCGCCGCCTCCGATCGCTCCGGGGTGGCGCATGGGGAGGCCGTTGCCTTCACGGGCGGTGGTGATGAGCTTGTCGGTCCACGCCGAGGTGACACCACCAGGGGAACCGATCGAGGAGTCCGGTCCGGTGGCGGTGGCCAGGGTGCCGGACAGGGCCTTGTAGAGGCGGGCGTCGGTGCTGGAGAGTTGGCCGTCGCGGCCGCCCGACTCCAGACTGCTGGCGAGCAGCAGCACGGCCTCCTGCTGGTCCCGGCCCCGGTAGCTGAGGTTCGTCATCAGCTGCTCGGCGAAGGCCGGCGAGTTCTTGCCCTGCTCGGCGTAGGTGAGGAGCCGCTCGCGCTCCTCGTCGTCGAGGTGCTCCCAGCGCGCGTAGAGCTTGGCGGCCTCGCGCCCGTTCTCCGCCTGCTGCTTCTCCTCGGCGCGCGCCCTCTTGGCGTCGGCTATGCCGTTGAAATCGGTGCTGCCGAAGTCGTTGGGGTGGTTGCGCACTAGTGCGCGCAGGCCCCAGGCGCACAGCTCGTCAGCTTCGTCGGCGCGCTTCAGAATGCCTTCGAGTTTGCCCCGCAGCGCCTCGAACTGGGCCTCGGTGGCGACGGGTTCGGTGCTGTCCTCGGAACGGCGGTCGGGGTGTACCCGGTGGCTGAGAACGCCGTTGGGGTAAATGATGATGCCCGGCGGGGGGTTCTCGTACGCGTGCTTGAGGTCGTCCTGGGCCGACTTGAAGAGGCCGTGGGCGTCCTTGAGAAGGTCACGTACGGACTCCGCCTCGGTGACGGCGTCGCTGAACTCCTTGGCGGTCTTGGTGACGAACTCCTTGGTGACGGTGGCGTTCTCACCCTTCCACGTGGACTTGTCGGCCTTGGACTTCATCGCCTTGGCGTCGTCCTGGAGAGGATTCTTCAGCTTGCCGATCATCTCGGTCCACTGGGTGACCGCGGTCTCCATCGGGCCTAGGCGGGCGGTGAGGAGCTGCTCGAAGGTGGGCACTGTGGCGGCTCCTTACCGGAAGTACTTGTTCAGCTGCGAGGCGGGGACAGAGGCGTCCGCATCCGGGGCGACGGGGCCGACGATGCGCAGCTGCGTTTCGAGCCACTCGTCGTCGGACTTTCTCGACTTCTTCGTGTAGTCGAGGTGGTTGGAGATGTGCGCGCAGGCCTGCAGGAGGCTTTTCACCTGCTTCTCCCAGGTGCCGATCACTTCCGTGAACGCCGCACCGGTGGCGAATCCGTCGCCCGTGAGGCCCTTTCCTGCGGTCTCGCTCGCCGTCTTGGCGTGCTTGCCGGTCGGCTCCAGGTTGTTGAACAGTCCGAACGCGGCGTGACCGATGCCCCCCAGCTCGTCGTCCTTGACCACAAAGTCGGCCGACCCCTCGGGCCCGGAACCGCCGGCGCCTCCGACCTGGTTCAGCCTCATCGCGGCGGCGGCCTTGAGCTCGCCCCACTCCTGTTCGAACGACATGCTCCACACCCCGTGTACTACCTAGAGAATCGTTTCGCGCGCATCACCCTACCTGTGCGATTAAACGCATCTCCATGGTTGATCTCCGGCCGCCCTCCTACGCTCTTCCACCCGCCAGCAGCGCAATGTGCGGCAGTGCCAACAGGCCCTTTCGCGTGCGGAATTCGGCGCACAGGTCGTCGTATGCGCGCCGCGCCGCCGCCAGCCCCTCCGCGCCTCCGCTGTTGAGGACCTGCCCGATCGCACCGATCCCCCGCTCGGCCACCGCCCACCAGGTGTCCGGGTCGCAGCGGTGCTCCCAGGTCACCTCGGAGCACTCCGCGCCGAGGAGTCCGGCCGTGTCGAGCAGGGCCGCGAGCCCTTCGGGCGTACGGGGGAAGTCGTCCTGCGGCGCAAGGGCGGGGAGCCAGGTGGGGCGGGTGAGACCGGCGGCCCGGGCGGCTCGGCCGATCAGAGTCTGGCCGAGGGCTCCGGGCGCCCGCCAGATGGTGACCGCGACCCGGCCGCCGGGGCGGGTGATCCGGCGGAGTTCGGTCAGGGCGTCGAGGGGACGGCCCACGTGGTTGAGCACGAAGTTGCCGAAGGCCGCGTCGAACGTGTCGTTGGCGTAGGGCAGTTCGGGGAGCCGGGCGATGTGTGCGGTGACGCCCGGGACGGCCCGGCGGGTCGCGGCCACCATGCCGGGGTCGGCGTCGGCCGCGTACACGGACGCTCCGCGCGCCACCGCCGCCGCGCTCACCGTTCCGCTGCCGCAGCCCACGTCGAGGACCCGGGCGCCGGGGCCCACCTCGGCGGCGTCGAGGAGGGGCTCCGCCGGGTGGGCGCACAGCCGGGCGCAGGTGCCGGCGTACGCCTCGGCCTTGCCGGACCAGATGCGGCGCTCGGCGTGGTCGAACGGGGTGGTCAGGGCGGCCCCTGCGGTCGCCTCAGTCACAGCGTGGTGCCCTTCGGTTCGAGTTCGGCGAAGTCCTCGTGCAGGGCGTCGAGATGGCGGCCGGTCGGTGCGCCCGCCGCGTTCAGCTCCGCCAGCCGCCAGCCGGGCAGTTGCGCCTCGACCTCGGCGGGGAGCGAGCCGTCCGCCGGGTCCGCCAGGGCGTACAGCACCCCGAACGCGGTCTCCCTGGCGACCTCGCGGGCCAGCGCGCCGAGGTCCTCGGGGGTGAGCCCGGCCGCGAGGGCGCGACCGACGGCGTCGGCCGCCGCCCCGTCGGCGCGGTAGGCGTCCACCCACTGCCGGGCGGCGGTGCCCCAGGCGTCGACGTCCTGCCACACCGTCCGCAGGAGGCGGTAGCGGGCGAGCTGCGGCAGTCCCTCCTCGGCCTCGGACTCCGCCCAGTCCCGGGCGTCGGCGTCCGCCCCCAGGGCGCTGAAGAGGGCGGTCAGCCTGTCGAGTTCGGTCGCTTCGGTCATGGGGAGGGAGGCTACCGGCCGGGGGGCGGGACAACGGTCGGCGCGGTTCGGGGACCTGGGACCGATGAGTTTCCGCCTGGCACGCGGTCAGTACATCCGTAAGAGTGAGAAGCGAAGCCGGGCGTCGAACGAGGCCCGCCACGACATCCTCAGGAGACCTGATGCGCACCCTGATCAGCACCGCCTTCGTTTCGCTCGACGGTGTCATGGAGGCGCCGGGCGGGGAGCCCGGCTACCGGAACTCGGGGTGGACGTTCAAGGACATCGCGTTCCTGCCGGAGGCGTACGAGCTCAAGAGCCGGGAGCAGGACGAGGCCGCGGCCCTGATGATGGGCCGGGCCAGCTACGAGGCGTTCAGCCCGGTGTGGCCGGGCATGGAGGAGTTCACCGGGTACAAGGCGATGCCGAAGTACGTCGTCTCCACCAAGCTGACCGACGGCGACCTGGTCTCCGACTGGGGCGAGACGACGATCCTGCGGTCGCTCGACGAGGTCGCCGCCCTCAAGGAGACCGAGGGCGGCCCGATCATCGTGCACGGCAGCACCGAGCTGAACCGGAACCTCGCGGACGCCGACCTGATCGACCGGTACCACCTGCTGGTCTTCCCGGTCCTGCTCGGCGCGGGCAAGCGCCTGTTCAGCACGGCGGACAAGGACCAGCAGAAGCTGAAGCTGGTCGAGCACGAGGCGTACGCGAACGGCATCCAGAAGAACGTCTTCGAGGTCGTCCGCTGATCCGTCGCGACGGACGCTCAGCCGGTGCGCACCCCTCGGAGGACGGTCTCCGCCACCTCGGCGGGCAGGACACCGGTCGTGTCCACCATCTGGGCCTCCCGGCGGAGCCACGGCAGGGCCCGCTCGTAGTCGGTCAGATGGTCCAGGCGCCACTGCTTGGCACCGGCGCTCTCGGGCTTGATGTCGGTCTCGATGCGTTCGACGAGGGTGTCCCGGTCGGTGTGCAGCAGGAAGTGGTGCACGGGGATACCGGCCCGGGTCAGGCCGTCGTGGATCTCCTGCCAGTACGCCTCGACCAGCACGGTCTGGGTCACCACCAGCGTGCCGCCCACATGGTCGAGCACCTGCCGCGCGGTCTCCACCACGAGCCCCCGCCAGGGCGGGAAGTCCTGGAAGTCCTTCTCCGGCGCTCCGAGAACGTGCCGGAGCATCCAGCCGACCGTCTCGGTGTCGAAGAGCCGGGAGTCCGGGAGGAGCGAGGTCACCTCCTTCGCGGTGGTGGTCTTGCCCGCTCCGAAGGTTCCGTTCAGCCAGATGATCATCGGTCCACCCTAGGGGGTGGCGGGAAGCGGGAGCCGGCCAATCCGCCGGCGAACTCCCTGGGCATGTACCCGAGTTCAGCCGTACCGTGGGCTGTCCGAGGATGCTCGCGGTCGATGAAGATCCGCGCCGCGTGGTCCAAGCCGGCCGCGACCGACCGGCCCGTCCGCGCGGAGAACGATGACGGCGACGGCCCCCGGCCAAGCCGCCGGGGGCCGTACAAGGAGCGCTGCGCGGAGAGCCGTTACGGCAGGTTGCGCGCCATCACGATGCGCTGGACCTGGTTCGTGCCCTCGTAGATCTGGGTGATCTTGGCGTCGCGCATCATGCGCTCCACCGGGTAGTCCCGCGTGTAGCCGTAGCCGCCGAGCAGCTGGACGGCGTCCGTGGTGACCTCCATCGCGACGTCCGAGGCGAAGCACTTGGCAGCCGCACCCTGGAAGGTCAGGTCGGCGTCACCCCGCTCCGACTTGGCGGCGGCCGCGTAGGTCAGCTGGCGGGCTGCCTCGATCTTCATCGCCATGTCCGCGAGCATGAACTGGATGCCCTGGAAGTCCGCGATCGGCTTGCCGAACTGCTTGCGCTCCTGGACGTACCCCTTCGCGTAGTCCAGCGCGCCCTGGGCGATGCCGAGGGCCTGGGCCGCGATCGTGATGCGGGTGTGGTCCAGGGTCTTCATCGCGGTGGCGAAGCCCGTGCCCTCCTCGCCGATCATGCGGTCCGCGGGGATACGCACGTTGTCGAGGTAGACCTCGCGGGTCGGGGAGCCCTTGATGCCGAGCTTCTTCTCCGGGGCGCCGAAGGAGACGCCCTCGTCGGACTTCTCGACGACGAACGCCGAGATGCCCTTGGAGCGCTTGGCCGGGTCGGTGACCGCCATGACCGTGTAGAAGTCGGAGACGCCCGCGTTGGTGATCCAGCGCTTCACGCCGTTGAGTACCCAGAAGTCGCCGTCGCGCACGGCCTTCGTCTTCATGCCCGCCGCGTCGGAGCCGGCGTCCGGCTCGGAGAGGGCGTACGAGAACATCGCGTCGCCCTTGGCGAGCGGGCCCAGGTACTTGGCCTTCAGCTCCTCGGAGCCCGAGAGGATCACCGGGAGCGAGCCGAGCTTGTTCACGGCCGGGATCAGGGAGGAGGAGGCGCAGACGCGGGCCACCTCCTCGATCACGATGACCGTGGCGAGCGCGTCCGCGCCGGCCCCGCCGTACTCCTCCGGGACGTGGACGGCGTGCAGGTCCGACGCGACCAGGGCGTCCAGCGCCTCCTGCGGGAAGCGGCTCTCCTCGTCGACCGCGGCGGCGAAGGGGGCGATCTTCGACTCGGCGAGCGCGCGGATCGTCTCGCGGAGCATGTCGTGCTCCTCGGCCGGACGGTACAGGTCGAAATCGGTCGAACCCGCCAAGACGCTCACTCCCCAGATGCTAACTACCGTTAAGTAACTCAATTTTAGTGCGCGGACCGCCCGGCGGCATACGTGACGAGCACGTGAGCTTGCCGACAGGGGTGGGGCATGGGGGAGGTACCGGGCATATCGAGCGGTGAATTCCGGCCTCCGGGTCCCCGACTATGCTCGGTCCGCACGTCCGTCCGTACCTTCCAGGAGCACTCCATGGCCCTCAGGATCACAGTGATCGGCACCGGCTATCTCGGCGCCACCCATGCCGCGGCCATGGCCGAGCTGGGCTTCGAGGTCCTGGGGCTCGACATCGTGCCCGAGAAGATCGAGCTGCTGTCCACCGGGCGTGTGCCGATGTACGAGCCCGGGCTCGAAGAGATGCTTCAGCGGCATGTCGCGGGCATCGAGGGATCCAGCGGGCGGCTGCGCTTCACCACCTCCTGGGAGGAGGTCGCGGAGTTCGGCGACGTCCACTTCGTCTGTGTGAACACTCCGCAGAAGCACGGCGAGTACGCGTGCGACATGAGCTATGTGGACAGCGCCTTCGACGCGCTCGCCCCGCATCTGACCCGGCCCGCCCTGGTCGTCGGCAAGTCGACCGTCCCCGTGGGCTCCGCCGCCCGGCTCGCGGACCGGCTCGCCGAGCTGGCTCCGGTGGGGGCCGGAGCCGAGCTGGCCTGGAACCCGGAGTTCCTCCGCGAGGGCTTCGCCGTCAAGGACACCCTCCACCCCGACCGGATCGTCGTCGGCGTCACGAGCGAGAACGCCGAGAAGCTGCTCCGCGAGGTGTACGCCGTACCGGTCGCCGAGGGCTCGCCGTTCGTCGTGACCGACTTCCCGACCGCCGAGCTGGTGAAGACCTCCGCCAACTCCTTCCTCGCCACCAAGATCTCCTTCATCAACGCGATGGCCGAGGTCTGCGAGGCCGCCGACGGGGACGTCGTGAAGCTCGCCGAGGCCATCGGGCACGACGACCGGATCGGGAAGAAGTTCCTCCGGGCCGGCATCGGCTTCGGCGGCGGCTGCCTGCCCAAGGACATCCGCGCCTTCATGGCCCGCGCCGGCGAGCTGGGCGCCGACCAGGCGCTCACCTTCCTCCGTGAGGTCGACTCCATCAACATGCGCCGCCGCGGCCACATGGTGGAGCTCGCCCGCGAGGCCGTTGGCGGCGGCTCGTTCCTCGGCACCCGGGTGGCGGTGCTGGGCGCCACGTTCAAGCCCGACTCCGACGACGTACGCGACTCCCCCGCGCTCAACGTCGCCGGGCAGATCCACCTCCAGGGCGGCCAGGTCACCGTGTTCGACCCGAAGGGGATGGACAACGCCCGGCGGCTTTTCCCGACCCTCGGTTACGCGGATTCGGCGCTGGAGGCCGTGCGCGGCGCGGACGTGGTGCTGCACCTGACGGAGTGGCGCGAGTTCCGCGAGCTGGACCCGGCCGAGCTGGGTGAGGTGGCCTCCCGCCGGATCATCCTGGACGGGCGCAACGCCCTGGACAGCGCGGTGTGGCGCGAGGCCGGGTGGACGTACCGGGCGATGGGCCGTCCGAAGGCCTAGCCGCCCTGCCGGCTCGGCCCCGAAGCCGTCCGGCAGCGGTCGTGCGGCTTCGGCCCCGCCTCCGGCGGACAGGCTGAGCCCATGGACGACTCGCGCGACTGGATCAGCACCCCGCTCACCGGCGACCTCCTGCGCGGCGCGCTGGAACTGGAGCGCACCGGGCACGGCGGGCTCCTCCCCCACCGGCTGCCCGCCACGGCCCGCGCCCGGTCCGGCGGCGACGAGCAGGTGGCGCAGGCGGAATCGCAGCCCTCGGGGGTGCGCGTGGTCTTCCGGACCAGGGCCACCGCCGTGGAGCTGGACGTCCTGCGCACGGTGATGGGTCACCGGGGCCTCCCGCCCCTGCCGAGCGGCGCATACGACCTGTACGTCGACGGCGAGCCGGCCGGCCGGGCCTCGGCGGGCGGCGGCAACGTGCTGATGGTCGACCTGTCCGACGGGTCACGGGAGCTGTTCCCCGGCAGCGTCGGGGCCGTGTCCTTCACCGGGCTGCCCGCGCGGGAGAAGACCGTCGAGATCTGGCTGCCGTACACCGAGACCACCGAGCTGATCGGGCTGCGCACCGACGCTCCCGTGGCCGCCCTGGAGCCGGGCGGGCGGCCGGTCTGGCTGCATCACGGCAGTTCCATCAGCCAGGGCTCCTCGGCAGACAGCTCCGCGACCGCCTGGCCCGCCCTGGCCGCCGCGGCGGGAGGGGTGGAACTGGTCAATCTCTCGCTGGCGGGCAGCGCGCTCCTCGACCCGTTCACCGCGTGCGCCCTGCGGGACACACCCGCCGACCTGATCAGCGTCAAGATCGGCATCAATCTCGTCAACCGCGATGCGATGGGGCTGAGCGACTTCGGCCCGGCCGTCCACGCCTTCCTCGACACCGTCCGCGACGGGCATCCCACCGCGCCGCTGCTCGTCGTCTCGCCCATCCTCTGCCCCGCGCAGGAGGACACCCCGGGGCCCGCCGCCCCGGACGTCTCCGACGGGCGGGTGGGGTTCACGGCGCTGGGAGACCCGGCCGACGCGGCTCGCGGCAAGCTGACGCTGCGCGTCGTACGGGAGGAGCTGGCCCGGATCGTGGCGGAGCGGGCGGCGTCGGACCCCTGCCTCTTCCACCTCGACGGCCTCACCCTGTACGGCGAGGCCGACCACGCCGAGCTGCCGCTGCCCGACCGGCTGCACCCGGACGCCGCCGCCCACCGTCGCATGGGCGAGCGCTTCGGGGCGTTCGCCTTCGGTCCGGGGGGACCGTTCGCGGGGGCGGCGGAGCGCCCCTGAAGCCGCTCAGGTGTCTGAGGCCCGTCTCCGGCGACTGAGTTCTCCGGCCCCTGAAGCCGCCTGGCGTCGGCCACCCGGGCCCCACGCACGCGGGCCGGCCGCTGGTGGAGCGGCCGGCCCGGGGGGGGTGCCCGGCCGGAGTGGCCGGGCGCGTGAGGCGATCAGTTGCCGATGCCGGAGCTGCCCACGCCGGTGTTGCCGATGCCGGAGCTGCCGAGGCCCGAGTTGCCGTGGCCGTGGCTGCCGATGCCCGTGTTGCCGATACCGGCGTTGCCCCAGCCCCAGTTGCCGAGGCCGGCGTTGCCGATGCCGCCGTTGAAGCCGCCCGCGTTGCCCAGGCCCATGTTCTCGATGCCCGCGTTGCCGACGCCCTTGTTCCCGATGCCCGCGTTGCCCACACCGTCGGCGGCGGCCACGCCCGCGCCGCCGATGGCCAGTACGGCCGCGGCACCGAGCGCGGTCGTGATGCGGAGAAGATTCGTGCGCATCGTTGCGTACCTCCTGTTGGGGGGATTCCTGCCCGCTATCCCTAACATGAGGTTGCATCGGATATGGGGATGATTGCCCGAATCTTCCGTGTCGTCGGAGTGCGTGCCCGGGTCAGCGCGTCCGCTGCCCGTCCAGCTCGGCGATCGTGGCGTGGGACGGGCCGCGCCCGCTCTGCTCGTCGCGGGCCACGGCTTCCGCGTCGCGCAGCACCCGTACGGCGTTCTGCCAGGTCAGCTTGGCGAGGTCGCCCTCGGACCAGTTGCGTCGCAGCAGCTCGGCGATCAGGTTCGGGTAGCCGGAGACGTCCTCCAGGCCGCGCGGGGTGAACGCCGTGCCGTCGTAGTCGCCGCCGATGCCGATGTGGTCGATGCCCGCGACCGCGCGCATGTGGTCGAGGTGGTCCGCGATGGTGGCGACGGTGGCCTCGGGGCGCGGGTGGGCCGCCTCGAAGTCCTCGTGGATGCGCATCGCGACCGGGGTGGTGTCGAGGTGGTGCAGGCCGTGCTCGCGCATGTTGCGGTCGGCGGCCAGGGTCCAGGCGACCGCCTCGGGCAGCACGAACTTCGGGACGAAGGTCGCCATCGCGACGCCCCCGTTGGCCGGGAGCACCGCCAGCACGTCGTCGGGGATGTTGCGCGGGTGGTCGCAGACGGCGCGGGCCGAGGAGTGCGAGAAGATCACCGGCGCGGTGCTGGTGGCGAGCGCGTCGCGCATGACGCCGTCGGCGACGTGGCTGAGGTCGACCAGCATGCCGACGCGGTTCATCTCGCGGACGACCTCGTGGCCGAAGGCGGAGAGCCCGCCGAGGCGCGGCAGGTCAGTCGCGCTGTCGGCCCAGTCGATGTTGTCGTTGTGGGTGAGCGTCATGTAGCGGACGCCCAGGTCGTACAGGGCGCGCAGGGTGCCCAGCGAGTTGTTGATGGAGTGGCCGCCCTCGGCGCCCATCAGGGAGGCGATCCGGCCCTCGGCGCGGGCCTTCTCCAGGTCGTCGGCGGTGAGCGCCCGGCGCAGATGCGTCGGGTAGCGGGCGATCAGCTCGGCGACGATGTCGATCTGCTCCAGGGTGGCGCTGACGGCCGCGTCCCCGGTGAGGTCGGTGCGGACGTACACCGACCAGAACTGGCCGCCGACCCCGCCGGCCCGCAGCCGGTTCAGGTCGGTGTGGAGCAGGCCGCGCTGGTCGGCGGCGATGTCCCGGGCGTCGAGGTCGTAGCCGACCTGTTCGCGCAGGGCCCAGGGGAGGTCGTTGTGGCCGTCGACGACGGGGTGCACGGCGAGCAGCTCGCGGGCGCGGGCGAGATGGTCCATGAGGCCGTCCCCTACTTTCCGAAGCCGAAGGAGTCCGAGCCCTGGACCTTGGAGCGCAGGCGCTTGCCCTTCTCCGTGGCCTGGGCGTTCAGTTCCTGCAGGAACTCGCCCATCCGCTCCTGGAGCGCCGGGTCGGAAGCGGCCAGGATGCGGGCGGCCAGCAGGCCCGCGTTGCGCGCTCCGCCGACGGAGACGGTGGCGACGGGGACGCCCGCGGGCATCTGGACGATGGAGAGCAGGCTGTCCATGCCGTCCAGGTACTTCAGCGGCACCGGAACGCCGATGACCGGCAGCGGGGTGACCGAGGCCAGCATCCCGGGCAGGTGGGCGGCTCCGCCCGCGCCCGCGATGACCGCCTTCAGGCCGCGGCCCGCGGCCTCCTCGCCGTACGCGATCATCTCGCGCGGCATCCGGTGGGCGGAGACGACGTCGACCTCGTACGGGATCTCGAACTCGTCGAGCGCCTTGGCCGCCGCCTCCATGACGGGCCAGTCGGAGTCCGAGCCCATCACGATGCCGATCACGGGCGCCGGTGCGGAGGGGGAAGTCATTCGGTGATCGTTCCTCGCAGGTAGTCGGCCGCGTGCCGGGCGCGCTCCCGCACGTCCGCCAGATCGTCGCCGTAGGTGTTGACGTGTCCGACCTTGCGGCCGGGCTTCACGTCCTTGCCGTACATGTGGATCTTGAGCTGCGGGTCACGGGCCATGCAGTGCAGGTAGCCCTGGTACATGTCCGGGTAGTCGCCGCCCAGGACGTTGCACATGACCGTCCAGGGCGCGCGGGGGCGCGGGTCGCCGAGCGGGAGGTCGAGGACCGCCCGGACGTGGTTGGCGAACTGCGAGGTGATCGCGCCGTCCTGGGTCCAGTGGCCGGAGTTGTGCGGGCGCATCGCCAGCTCGTTGACCAGAATGCGGCCGTCGCGGGTCTCGAACAGCTCGACGGCGAGGTGTCCGACGACGTCCAGCTCGGCGGCGATGCGCAGCGCGAGCTGCTGGGCCTCGCCCGCCAGCTCCTCGGAGAGGTCCGGGGCGGGGGCGATCACCGTGTCGCAGACGCCGTCGACCTGGATGGACTCGACGACCGGGTAGGCGACGGCCTGGCCGTGCGGCGAGCGGACGATGTTGGCCGCCAGCTCCCGGACGAAGTCGACCTTCTCCTCCGCGAGGACCGGGACCCCCGCGCGGAACGGTTCGGCGGCGTCCGCCTCGGAGCGGACCACCCACACGCCCTTGCCGTCGTACCCGCCGCGCACGGTCTTGAGGATGACGGGGAAGCCGCCGGCCTCCTCGGCGAACGCGGCGGCGTCGGCCGGGTCGCTCACGATGCGGTTACGGGGGCAGGGGGCGCCGATCTCCGCGAGCCTGGCGCGCATCACCCCCTTGTCCTGGGCGTGGACCAGGGCATCGGGGCCGGGGCGCACGGGGATGCCGTCCGCCTCCAGGGCGCGCAGATGCTCGGTCGGCACATGCTCGTGATCGAAGGTGATCACGTCGCAGCCGCGCGCGAAGGCACGCAGGGTGTCCAGGTCGCGATAGTCGCCGATGACGACCTCGCTCACCACCTGGGCCGCCGAGTCCTGGGGGGTGTCACTGAGCAGCTTGAATTTCAGGCCGAGGGGGATACCCGCCTCGTGGGTCATGCGGGCGAGCTGACCGCCGCCGACCATGCCGACTACCGGGAACGTCACGTCTCCAGGGTATCCGCCACGCCGGTGGTCCCCGGACGGCCGTACGGATGGCCGTACCTCCGCCGCCCCCGCGGACTCACGGGCGTCACACGGGTGGGCTGGTTAGCATGGCCGGGTTGACGGAACCGTCGACGCCATCGAACGGACGGACTGAGCGATCACCATGAGCGAACGGGGCGCACTGCGGGCCCGGCTTGATCTGCTGGCCCGGGAGGTCGCCAAGTTCGGCGCGGTCGGTGCGGTGGGGCTGCTGGTCAACATCGCCGTCTTCAACCTGCTCCGGCACACCACCGACCTCCAGGTCGTCCGGGCGAGCGTGCTGGCCACCTTCGTCGCCATCCTCTGCAACTACGTGGGCTTCCGCTACTGGACCTACCGGGACCGGGACAAGACCCGCCGGACCCGTGAGCTGACCCTCTTCGTGCTGTTCAGCGTGGCGGGCGCGGTGATCGAGAACGGCGTGCTGTACCTGGCGACGTACGGCTTCCACTGGAACACCCCGGTCCAGAGCAACGTCTTCAAGATCCTGGGCATCGGGATCGCGACCCTCTTCCGCTTCTGGTCCTACCGGACGTGGGTCTTCAAGGCCCTCCCCGCCGAGCCCTCTCCCGCCGAGGAGGCCGCACGCCCTGCGGAGCGGTTTCTGGAACAGCGGCGGCCGACGGAGACGGTAGAGCCCGATCCCGTACGGAACTGAGCCCGTCAGGTATCCCGTACGGACTCCTCTCCTTCACGGAACTGACGCGCCGCGTCCGTCGTTGTTCAGCGCACCGGGCGCTCAGGAGTCTTACGGTCGACCGGAACGCGGCTGAGGAAGAGCGCGAAGACCGCCGGGTGCTGCTGGAGCAGCTCCAGCCGCCCGCCGTCCGCCTCCGCGAGGTCGCGGGCGACGGCCAGGCCGATGCCGGTGGAGTTGCGGCCGCTGATGGCCCGCTCGAAGATCCGCGCCCCCAGTTCGGCGGGGACACCGGGACCCTCGTCGGTGACCTCGACGACCACCTGGTTGCCGGTGACCCGGGTGCGCAGCGCGACGGTGCCGCCGCCGTGCATGAGGGAGTTCTCGATCAGCGCCGCCAGGACCTGGGCGACCGCGCCCGGGGTGCCGACGGCCCGCAGGCCGTGCTTGCCGGAGCAGACGAGGGCCCGGCCCGTGGAGCGGTAGGCGGGGCGCCACTCCTCGATCTGCTGTTTGATGACCTCGTCGAGGTCGAAGACGACGGCGGAGCCGGTGCGCGGGTCGCGAGAGTTCGTCAACAGCCGCTCGACGACGTCGGTGAGGCGCTCGACCTGGGTGAGGGCGATGTTCGCCTCCTCCTTGACCGTCTCGGGGTCGTCGGTGACCGAGATCTCCTCGATCCGCATGGAGAGCGCCGTCAGCGGTGTCCGCAGCTGGTGCGAGGCGTCCGCGGCCAGCCGGCGTTCGGCGGTCAGCATTCGGGCGATCCGCTCGGCGGAGGAGTCCAGGACGTCGGCGACCCGGTCCAGCTCGGGCACCCCGTACCGCTTGTGACGCGGCCGGGGGTCCCCGGAGCCGAGGCGTTCGGCGGTCTCGGCGAGGTCGGTGAGCGGGGAGGCCAGCCGGTTGGCCTGGCGTACGGCGAGGAGCACGGCCGAGACGATCGCCAGCAGCGCCACCGCGCCGATGATCAGGAGCGTGCGCCCGACCTCGCGGGTGACGGACGAGCGGGACTCCTCGACGGTGACCTTCTCGCCCCCCTCCCCGGTCTCGGTGGCGCGCAGGACGGAGCCGGTGGGGCGGTCGCCGACGGAGATGGGCTCGCGGCCGGGGATCTCGATCAGCGCGTACCGGGCCGGGTCGATCTGCTCGGCCAGCACGCCGGAGTTGATCGCCTCCTCCCCCAGCAGCCTGCTCTCGACCACGCTGATCAGCCGGAGCGCCTCGGACTCGACGCTCTCCTGGGCGCTGGCGCTGATGGTGCGGGTCTCGACGATCACCAGCGAGACGCCGAAGACGGCGATGACGACGAGCACCACGGCGAGCGTGGAGTTGATCAGCCGACGGCGCATGGCCGCCGGTCGCGTACGTCGTCAGGATGTGTGAGGCAGTCCATGGGAGCTTCGTACGTCAGCTCTTCTCGAACCGGAAGCCGACGCCCCGGACGGTGGCGATGTAGCGCGGATTGGCGGCGTCGTCGCCGAGCTTCTTGCGCAGCCAGGAGATGTGCATGTCGAGGGTCTTGGTGGAGGACCACCAGGTGGTGTCCCAGACCTCGCGCATCAGCTGGTCGCGGGTGACGACCCGGCCGGCGTCCCGGACGAGGACCCGCAGCAGGTCGAACTCCTTGGCGGTGAGCTGGAGTTCCTCCTCGCCCATCCAGGCGCGGTGCGACTCGACGTCGATCCTGACGCCGTGGGTGGCGGGCTGCGGCACGGGCTCTGAGGCGCCGCGGCGCAGCAGGGCGCGAACCCGGGCGAGCAGCTCGGCGAGCCGGAACGGCTTGGTGACGTAGTCGTCGGCGCCCGCGTCCAGGCCGACGACCGTGTCGACCTCGTCCGCGCGGGCCGTCAGCACCAGGATCGGGATGGTGTGACCGCCGGCCCGGAGCCTGCGGGCGACTTCGAGACCGTCCATCCCGGGCAGCCCCAGGTCGAGAACGACCAGGTCGATACCGCCCTGGAGTCCTGCGTCGAGCGCGGTCGGACCGTCCTGGCGGACCTCGACCTCGTAACCCTCCCGACGCAGTGCGCGGGCCAGTGGCTCCGAGATGGATGCGTCGTCCTCGGCGAGCAGTACACGGGTCATGGACTGATGGTAGTCCGGCCGTGGGCCCGGGAGTGAGGCCCACGACGCCACCTGCGGGTCAGCGCCGCAAAGCGGACGGAGACCTTTGAATATGGGAGTCTGGTTCCGTCAGGGCCTGTGATCCATCTCTCAAGTCCTTCCATATCCCGCCGTGTCGTGTCGTATGGTGTCCCGACGCCTGTTGCACTACTCAAGGACCTTTGGGCAGCCATGAGCGCCAAGGGTCCCTTTTGTGTGCGGGGCCGGTTTCCCGCCGGCCCGTTCTGAGTGAATGACCTGTGAGCCGGGCCCGGAGTGCGAGGACGCGCGACGGGTGTGGATCCCGACGCGGTTCTTCCCCGCTCCACCGCCGAGCCCCGCCAGGAGCCCGGTCGCACGGAGCACGTCCCCCTCAGGCGTGGGGACGGGGCACGCCGCGCCGGTGCCGGCTGCCCCCCACCGGGCGCGTACCGCT
This sequence comes from Streptomyces globisporus, assembly GCA_014649555.1. GTDB lineage: Bacteria > Actinomycetota > Actinomycetes > Streptomycetales > Streptomycetaceae > Streptomyces > Streptomyces globisporus. The sequence continues at coordinate 57,890 of BMTG01000007.1, forward strand.
CACGAGGCGGCGCGTCCCGACCAGCAAGGATCGACCATGGCGTCCAGCCTGACGAAGGACTCGCCCAGTTCCGGCGAGAAGACCTTCTTCGGCCACCCCCGCGGCCTGGCCACACTCTTCATGACGGAGATGTGGGAGCGCTTCAGCTACTACGGCATGCGGGCACTGCTTCCGCTCTACCTGATCGCGCCCGGCGGGCTCGACATGGACGCCGGCACGGCGACCGCGATCTACTCGGTCTACCTGTCGCTGGTGTACCTGCTCGCGATGCCCGGCGGCTGGTTCGGCGACCGGGTCTGGGGCCCGCGCAAGACCGTCGCCATCGCGGGCGGCGTCATCATGCTCGGCCACCTGACCCTGGCCCTGCCCTCCGAGGGCACCTTCTTCGCCGGTCTCGGCCTGGTGGCCATCGGCTCCGGCCTGCTGAAGTCCAACATCTCCACGATGGTCGGCCACCTCTACGACGGCCCGGAGGACCCGCGCCGCGACGGTGGCTTCACGATCTTCTACATGGGCATCAACATGGGCGCCTTCGCGGCTCCCCTGGTGATCGGTACCGTCGGTGAGAACGTCAACTGGCACCTCGGCTTCGCCCTCGCCGCGCTCGGCATGGGCCTCGGTGTGGTCCAGTTCCTCATGGGCACCCGCCACCTGAACGAGCGCAGCCTCGTCGTCCCGAAGCCGCTCTCCAAGGACGAGCGCGCCGCCACGCTCCGCAAGTCCATGATCTGGCTGGGCGTCGCCGCCGTCTTCTACATCGGCACGGTCGTCACCGGCGTCTACACGCTGAACTGGCTGCTGGTCCCGATCACCATCGCGGGTCTGGTCATTCCGGTCATGGTCCTGACGCGCATCAAGCGCGACAAGGAGCTCAGCGCCTCCGAGCAGTCGAAGATGACCGGATACATCTGGTTCTTCGTGGCCGCGGCCATCTTCTGGATGATCTACGACCAGGGCGGCTCGACGCTCTCGATCTTCGCCGAGTCCTCGGCCGAGAACAGCGTCTTCGGCTGGGACTTCCCGGTCTCCTGGTACCAGTCGGTCAACCCGGTCCTGATCATGGCGCTCGCGCCGGTCTTCGCCGCCTTCTGGCTCGCCCTGAACCGGCGCGGCAAGGAGCCGAGCACGATCGTGAAGTTCAGCTCCGGTCTCGTTCTGGTCGGCGCCTCGTTCTTCGTCTTCCTGATGCCGCTGACCATCGCGGGTGACGGCCACAAGGCCGCCGCGATGTGGCTGGTCGCGATCTACTTCATCCAGACCGTGGCCGAGCTGACGCTCTCCCCGGTCGGCCTCTCCGTCACGACGAAGATGGCTCCGGAGAAGTACGCCAGCCAGATGATGGGTGTCTGGTTCCTCGCCGTCACCGCCGGTGACTGCACCACGGGTCTGCTCTCGCTGGCCGGTGTGGAGCTCAACGGCACCGGGGTCGTGGCCCTGGAGGCGACGCTCGCCGTCGCCGCCGGTATCGCGATCTTCATGTACCGCGGCAAGGTCAAGCAGCTCATGGGGGAAGTCCGCTGACGGACGCCCCGTAGGTCCTGCGAGGTCCCGAGAGATCCCGCAAGGTCACGCGAGGTCCCGCGCAGGAAAGTGCGTACGGCTGAGGGCCGCCGCAACCGGAGATGTCCGGTTGCGGCGGCCCTCAGCTCTTTCTCCGGACCGGCCGGGCCGCTCAGCGCATGCCGCGCAGCTTCCGCCACGGGGTGAACGTGAACACCGCGCCACCCAGCAGGATCGCCGTGCCGGCGACCAGGCCGAGTGCTCTCAGCGCGCCGCCGTCCTCGGCCCCGGTGGCGGCCAGGCCGCCGCCCGAGTCCGTGCCGCCGCCGGACGCCGCGGCTCCGCCGGAGCCCGCCGCGCCGCCGCTCCCGCTGCCGCCGGACGCGCCGCCCGGCTGGGCGGAGGTGTCCAGCTCCAGGGAGACGGCCACATCGGCGGGCGGGGTGCAGGTGGTCGTCGTACCGGCGGCCATCACCGTCAGGACGCCGGGGCTGAGCGTGGACTTCCCGCTCGCGCCGGGCTTGTACGTGCCGGTGAGATCCGGGATCTCGATCGGAGCGCCGGTCTTGATGACCTCCTTGTTCAGCGGCCCCTCCACCTTGACCGTGCCCTGGTCCGCCCCGCCGAGCTCGACCTCCATGGACGGCTTGACCTGGCCCGCCGGAATGTCGATCGGGCTGTCCATCACGGACTTGCTGAACTTCACCGTCAGGTCGTAGTCGCCGCCGTTCTTCTTGGCGCTGATACGGACCGGTGAGGTGGCGTTCTTGTCCCCGATGGGGGTCTTGCACGCGTAGGCGACGGACACCTCCTTGCCGGGGAAGTCGGTCTCGCCGCCTCCGCCTCCGGTGCTTCCGCCGTCACCGCCCCCGGACGTGGTGCCTCCGGAGTCCGAACCGCCGCTGTCCGTACCGCCGCTGTCCGAACCCCCCGTGGTCGTGCCTCCGGTGGTGGTCCCGCCGGTGTCGGTGCCGCCCGTGGTGGTGCCTCCGGTGTCCGTGCCACCGGAGGTCGTGCCGCCCGTGGTTCCGCCGCCCTCGGTGACCTTGATCGTGGCGCCCGGCCGCACCTCCTCCTTCGGCGCGCACTTGGTGTCCGTGGAGATCGGCTTGGACACGTTGATGTTGTACGCGCCCGGGGTCAGCGTGATCTCCCCGGCCTTCTCCAGCTTCAGCGTGCCCTTCATGTCGGGGAGCACCATCGGGCTGTTCTTGGGGATCGGCGGATTCTGCCGGGGGCCTTCCAGCTTCAGTTCGCCGCTCGCCGCACCGCCCAGGGTGACGGTTCCGGTCGGCTTGACCGTGTCCGCCCCCAGATCCAGCACGTCCGGGTTCTTGGACGCGGCCTCGACCGTCTTCCAGACGACCTCGATCTCGTCGCCCACCTTCGCCTCGGCCGGAGCGGTCAGCTCCACCTTCGTGGTGCCCTGCACGGCGGGCAGTCCCGAGATCGGCGGCGGGACGCACTCCGTCGCGTAACTGACCTCGGCGGCCTGGGCCGGGCTCGCGGCCATCAGGATGCCCGCGCCGCCGAGCATCAGCGCGACTCCTGCCGCGCTCATCCTCCGTTGCGTTCTCACGCTTGTCCCTTCGTCGTGGGTCGGGGTCGGTTCTCTGACGGTGCGGAATCCCGGGTGAACCACGGCAGCACGGCCGTGGTCGCGTTCGTGGTCGTAGGCGCGTTCGTATGCGTGTTCGTCTTCGCTGTGGCGGAGGGGGTCGCGTTCGGCCTCCGCAGGCGGTGCGCGCCGACGGGGCGGGGGCGGACCTTGTCCACCAACGCCATGCCGATACGGAAGACCGCCGCCGGGACGACCAGGCAGAGCAGGACCCAGAAGAGCGTGACGCCCCAGGGCCGGCCCACCCCCCACGGCTGCTCGGCCAGCACCTTGTCCCCGTACCGCAGGGAGACCTGGTAGTCGCCGTGGGCGCCCGCGGACAGCTCGACCGGCAGCTCGATCCGCGCCTTGCCGCCGGGTGCGACCGTGCCGCGCCACTGGCGTTCCTCCCACTGCGGCGCGTAGACACCGTGCGCGGTGCCGATCTCGAAGACGGGGTCCTCGACCGGGTCCGACCCGAGATTGCCGACGGTGAGGACGAGCCGGCGGGCGGGCGGGGCCCCGAACCAGGTGAGCAGGGAGCTGTCGCCCTCCAGCCGGGTGGTGGCCAGCACCGCGAGCTTCCCGTCGCCGCCCTGCCGCGGCAGATCCGCCGTGGGATGGCCCGCCACCGTGAACACCGCGTCGGCCAGCGCCTGTTCACCCGTCACCGTGGCGACGTGCACCACGCAGGGACACGGTTTCGGCGGTTCGGCGACCGGCAGCTTCTTGCTGAAGGCGCCCTTCTTGTCGGTCGTGACGGCGCGGCCGTCGGCGTTGGCGCAGGAGTTGGTACCGCCGATGACGCCCCGCTCCGGCGTCGACCGACCGCAGATCAGCAGCATCAGCAGCGCGTCGGGCCGCCAGCCCCTGCCGCTGACGGTGATCTCCCCGCCCTTGCCCGCCTCCTTCTTGGACAGGCTGACGGCGGGGTCCCCGTCGGCGGCCCGCGCGCCCGGCGCGCTCAGGACGAACAGGGCGGGCAGCAGGGCGAGGAGCACCAGAAGAGCCAGGAGAACGGGCCGGAGGGTACGGGGGGCTTCGGGTCCGGGCTGCGGTGTCACGTTTTCGCTCCCGCCTTCAGCAACGGTTCGGTGTCCACCGGGGGCTGCGCCTCGACCGGAGGTCCGGCCTGCTCCGGGGGCTCTGGCTGCACCGCAGGCTTCGCGTCCGGGGGCGGTTGCGGGGCCGCGCGCCCGGTGCGCCGTCGTCGGTACGCCCCGGAGGCGAGCGCGGCCAGGCCGCCGAGGACCAGCAGCCCGCCGCCGACGGCCGGGGCCACCGGGAGGTACGTCGCCGAGGCCTCGGCCTCGTCCCGGGCGCCCCCCGAAGCGGTGACCCGCAGCCGTACGGTGACCGCGTCCAGCGCCGGGGCATCGGGCCAGGGTTCGGTCCGCTCGACCCTCCGGCCGGGGGCCAGCTCCAGCGGCAGAGGCCGTTCCGGGCGGTCCAGCAGCGTGCCGAACACCCCCTCGGCACGCACCGCCAGCCGTGGCCTCAGCATCGCGTTGCCCCGGTTGACCAGGGCGTACCGGATGGTCCCGCCGGACACCTCGACGTCCTCGACGCCGAGCGCCGCCAGCGTCGGGCCGATGGTCCGGACCCGGACCGGTACACGGATCTCCTCGCCCCCGCCGGTGGCCACGGCCTCCCCGGAGGCGTCGCCGGGCACCGCGTTGTCCGGCACCGTGAGGGCGAGCGGCACTTCGGCGCGGGTCCGGGGCGGGAGGGTGACCGTGTCCTCGGCGAACCTGATCCAGGCCCCGGCCCGGCCGTCGCCCCGCAGCCGTACGGTCAGCGGGGCCCGGCCGGAGTTGGTCACCGTGAGGCGGTCCTGGAGGACCGTGCCGGGGGTGCCCTCCAGGTAGACGTACGGCCGGGCGTCCCGGTCGGTGCCGCCGGTGGGCCGCGCCGCCCAGTCGGGCGGACCGTCGGCGGCGGCCGGCGGCGCGAGCCCGCACAGCAGCGCGGCGAGCGCCGCCGTCAGGACGGGCAGCGCCCGGCGGCGGCGCGGGGTGGGTGGCGACATGGGCGGCTCCTTTGCCTTCCGGCGGCGATGGCGCTGCCGTGCGGGCCGTGATCAGCCTGCGGAGCGCTGTCCGCGCCGGGTCAGCCAGAGCACTCCGGCCGCTCCGGTCAGCAGCACGGTGCCGCCGAGCGTGCCGAGCGCCGCGGCCGAGTCCAGCGGGCCGGTGCGGGGCAGTTCCCCGCCGCCCGAAGCGCCGCCCGAAGCGCCGCCCGAGGCACCGCCCGAGGCACCGCCCGAGGCACCGCCCGAGGCACCGCCGGTGGAGCCGCCGCCCGTGGAGCCGCCGCCCGACGAACCGCCCGCCCCCTGGACGTCGAGTTCGAGGGACGGTTTGGGGCTGTTCTTGGGTGTGCAGGTGGTGGTCGTACCGAGGGCCTTGATGGTGAGGACCCCGGCGGTGAAGGTGACCTTGCCGCTCTTCTTCGGGGTGTACGTCCCCGACAAGTCACTGATCTTGATCGGGGTGTTGGCCGGAATCGCCTCGGCGTTCGCCGGGCCGGAGACCTGGACCTTGCCCGTCTCCGCGCCGCCCAGTTCGATCACGGCGCTCGGGTTCATGGCCCCCTTCCCCAGCTCCACCGGGCTGGAGGAGACGCCCTTCTGGAAGGACATGGTGAGCTTGTAGCCGCCGCCGCTCTTGACGCTCTTGATGTCGATGGGCGAGACCGCGCCCTTGGGCCCGATGGGCGTCACGCACTGGTAGTTGACGTCCACGACCTCGGCGTACGCGGCGGGCGCGCCCGCCACCACGATCGAGCCCGCCAGCGCGGCCGCCAGCGCGAGAGTTGTCCGCTTGTGGTTCGGCACCTCGTGTTCCCCTCTTGCCGGACGCCGCCGCGCGCCACGAACCGTACGGGCACACATTGCTGACGGCACATCAGATTGGGCGCTCAAGGTACGCCCGGGGCCTGATGGAGGGAAGACAAAGAGCGCGCCGATCCGGCGCGCTCCTTTCGGTGCGGGTGACAGGGGCGGCCCCTAGGCGGGAGCGGCGAGCTCCGCCCAGACGGTCTTGCCCGGGGCGTCCGGCGTACGCAGCACGCCCCAGTCGAGGCAGAGGCGCTGCACGATGAACATGCCGTGGCCCCCGGGCCGGCCCGCGCGGTGCGGCGTACGGGGTGCGGGTTGTCCGGCCCCCCGGTCGACGACCTCCACCCGCAGCCCCTTGGGGGTGCGGCCGATCCGGAGCTCTTCGGGGCCCTCCGCGTGCAGGCAGGCGTTGGTCACCAGCTCGGAGACGACCAGCAGGACGTCCTCGGCGGCAGCCCTGCGGTCCGCGGTGGACGCGGGGAGCCAGCCCCAGTCGTGCAGCGCCTGCCGGGCGAAGTCCCGGGCCGTCGGAACGATGCCGCTGGCCTGTGCGAGCGAGAGCGTGCGCCACTGCCGCTCGGCCGGGACGGTCGAGGCTGCGCCCGCTTCGTCCGGCTCGCGACCGAGGTCGCCCGGCGGATGCTGCCGGGTGGTGCTCATCAGCGCTTCACCTCACCGATTCGCCATGTCGCCATGTCGCCGTTGAACAGATAGTGATCAGTTACCGAATGTGCCGGAGCCCTTGCGGGGCACCGCCGGGGGTTCTCCTGCCCTGCCATGTCGCAACAACACCCACTTGAGGCACACGATCGCGTGACACAGCCGACATCGAGGATGCCCGCGGTCGCACGGCCGTGCCGGGTCAGGTGGCCAGGGCCTCTTCGAGCGTGGCGTGGACGGTGAAGACCGCCTCCGCACCGGTGATCTCGAACACCCTCGCCACGACGGGCAGCATTCCGGCCAGATGGACGCCGCCTCCGGCCGCCTCAGCCTTGAGGCGGGCGCCGAGCAGCACGTTCAGCCCGGTGGAATCACAGAAATCCAGGCGGGAGCAGTCGACCACCAGGCGTGACCGCCCCTGCTCGACCGCACTCTCCAGAGGCTCGCGCAGCAGATCCGCGGTGTGGTGATCGAGCTCACCCACCGGGGTCACCACCTCGCTGCGCCCCTCGGTCCGGGCCTCGACCTGAAGCCGACCCCGGTTCGCACTGCCGACCGTCCCGCGGTCCATGCCTGTCCCTCTTCGCCGTTCGTCACTGTGCGCGTCACTGCCTGTGCGGCTGCATGCATAGCTGCCGCCGACGTGCGCAAAACATTACGCGTTTCCCACGCCACACGGTAGTCGGAGACCTCAACAAAGCGGACATATGGCGGCAATTGGCGCTTGTCACTGCAGGTCAAGACCGGGTATGGGTAGAGGGACACCAGAAATGCGACCGGCTTTGGAGGCGCCGCTTCACCGCAAGAACACGTATGGGCATCGGCAGCCATATGCCGAGAACGATGGAGGAGAAGCATGTCACCCCGGCTCGACGTAGCGCGTACCCAGGACGCGTCGTCGGCATGTCCTCAGGGACCGACCAATTCCGACTCCCCCGCCGCGAGCGCCGTCCCCGGCCCGCGCGCAAGCACCACCAGCACGACCTCAGACTTCTCCGGCGCTTCCGGCGAGGGTCTCGAAGGGCTCGAAGGGCTTCCCGAGATCCCGCCCTACGCCGAAGTGGGCGCTCTGGACGCCAGGGCCCTGTCGAAGACGCTCTTCGAGCGGCTGGAGTCCCTCGAAGAGGGCACCCACGAGTACGCGTACGTCCGCAACACCCTCGTCGAGCTGAACCTCGCGCTCGTCAAGTTCGCCGCCTCCCGGTTCCGCTCCCGCAGCGAGCCGATGGAGGACATCGTCCAGGTCGGCACCATCGGCCTGATCAAGGCGATCGACCGGTTCGAGCTGAGCCGCGGTGTGGAGTTCCCGACCTTCGCAATGCCGACGATCGTCGGTGAGATCAAGCGCTTCTTCCGTGACACCAGCTGGTCCGTGCGCGTACCGCGCCGGCTCCAGGAGCTGCGGCTCGACCTGGCGAAGGCGGGCGACGAGCTCTCCCAGCAGCTGGACCGCGCGCCCACCGTGGCGGAGCTGTCCGAGCGTCTCGGCATCACCCCCGACGAGGTCGTCGAGGGCATGTCCGCGAGCAACGCGTACACCGCGAGCTCGCTGGACGCCAAGCCCGAGGAGGACGACGGCGAGGGCGCCCTCGCGGACCGCATCGGTTACGAGGACCACGGGCTCGAAGGCATCGAGTACGTCGAGTCGCTGAAGCCGCTGATCGCCGCGCTGCCCGCCCGGGACCGGATGATCCTCTCGCTCCGCTTCGTCAGCAACATGACGCAGTCGGAGATCGGCGAGGAGCTGAACATCTCGCAGATGCACGTCTCCCGGCTGCTCTCCCGCACGCTGACCAAGCTCCGCAAGGGTCTGACCCTGGATGAGTGACCCCGGTCGGCCCGCCGCCCCTCCTCGGGGCTTCACGGGCCGTCGAGCACCGCGGAAGGACCCGCCCCGGATCGCCGGGAGCGGGTCCTTCCGCGTGTCGGGGGTCTGTACGGAACCCTGCCCGCGTACGGGAGCTACACCACCCGCTCGCCGCTCCGCCACACCGCGCTGACCAGCGGGACGCCCGGGCGGTAGGCGAGGTGGACGTGGCTCGGGGCGTCGAGGAGGACCAGGTCGGCGCGGGCGCCGGGGGTGATGCGGCCGATGTCGGTACGGCGCAGGGCCGCGGCTCCGCCCGCGGTGGCGGACCAGATCGCCTCGTCCGGGGTCATCCCTATGTCGCGTACGGCCAGCGCGACGCAGAACGGCATGGACGAGGTGAACGACGAGCCGGGGTTGCAGTCCGTGGAGAGCGCGACGGTGGCCCCGGCGTCGAGGAGGCGGCGGGCGTCGGGCCAGGTGGCGCGGGTGGAGAACTCCGCGCCCGGGAGCAGCGTGGCGACCGTGCTGCCCTGGCCGAGCGCGTCGACGTCCGCGTCGGTGAGGTGGGTGCAGTGGTCGGCCGACGCGGCGTCGAGCTCGACGGCGAGCTGGACACCGGGGCCGTAGCTCAGCTGGTTGGCGTGGATGCGCGGGTGCAGCCCCTTGGCACGGCCCGCCGTGAGGATGGCGCGGGCCTGGTCGCCGTCGAAGGCGCCCTGCTCGCAGAACACGTCGATCCAGCGGGCGTGCGGGGCGCAGGCCTCCAGCATCGGGCCCGTGACCAGGTCGACGTATCCGGCGGGGTCGTCGGCGTAGTCGGGGGACACGATGTGGGCGCCGAGGTAGGTGACCTCGTCGGTGTGACGGCCCGCGATGCGCAGGGCGCGGGCCTCGTCCTCGACGGTGAGGCCGTAGCCGGACTTGGTCTCGAAGGTGGTGGTGCCCTGACGCAGGGCCTCGGCGAGGTAGCGGGCGACGTTGGCGGACAGTTCCTCGTCGGTGGCGGCCCGGGTGGCGGCGACGGTGGTGCGGATGCCGCCCGCGCGGTAGGGCTGCCCGGACATGCGGGCGTTGAACTCCTCGGTGCGGTCGCCCGCGAAGACCAGGTGGGAGTGGGAGTCGACGAACCCCGGGATCACCGCGCGGCCGGCCGCGTCGAGGACGTTGTCAGTGGCGGGTGCTTTGCTGGATTCACCGGTCCAGACGATGCGGTCGCCCTCGATGACGACGGCCCCGTCCTGGATCAGGCCCAGGGGGGTCCCGTTGCCGAGGGAGGGGTCATTGGTGACCAGGCTGGCGATGTGGGTGACGGCGGTGGTCGTCATCTGGAGAGTGTTCTCCTTGCGTTCCGGGGGGTCTGGAGGTGCCGGGGGTTCCGGAAGTTCCCGGGGTTCCGGAAGTTCCCGGGGTTCCGGAAGTTCCCGGGGTTCCCGGGTCGGTGGTGCGGGGCGGTCGCGTCCGGTGGTCAGCCGTGCAGGGCGGCGATGGCTGTCGCGAGCGCCCGGGGCACGTCCTCGAACCGGGTGTGACGGCCGTCCCGGACGATGTGCCGCCCTGCCACGACCGTGTGCCGCACATCAGCGGCGGAGGCGGCGAATACGGCGGTCTCCGCTGCCAGTCGGGGCACCGGCCCTGCCGTTCTGACGGAGTCTAGGGCGACCGTCGTCAGATCGGCGGGGGCGCCCGGCTCCAGCACGCCCGCGTCGGGGCGGCCCAGTGCGGCGTGCCCGTCGGCGGAGGCGGCCCGCAGCAGGGCGGCGGCCGTCCAGTGGCCCCGGATGTGGGTGCGCAGCCGCTCGTTGAGCTCCATCGCCCGCGCCTCCTCGAAGAGGTCGATCACGGCGTGGCTGTCGCTGCCCAGCGAGAGCGGCGAGCCCGCCTTCTGGAGGGCGGCGGCGGGGCCGATGCCGTCGGCCAGGTCGCGTTCGGTGGTGGGGCACATGCAGGTGCCCGTCGCCGAGGAGCCCAGCAGCTCGATGTCCGCCTCGGTCAGGTGCGTGTTGTGGATGCCGGTGGTGCGCGGGCCGAGGACTCCGTGGTCGGCCAGCAGCCGGGTGGGGGTGCGGCCGTGGGCGGCCCGGCAGGCGTCGTTCTCCGCCGTCTGCTCGGAGAGGTGGACGTGGAGCGGGGCCTCCCGCTCCTCCGCCCAGGCGGCGACGGTGGCCAGCTGGTCCGCCGGGACCGCCCGGACGGAGTGGATCGCCGCGCCGATCAGCGTGTGGTCGTCGCCCTTGAGGAGGGAGGCGCGCTCGGCCCAGGCCTCGGCGGTGGTGTCGGAGAAGCGCAGCTGGTGCCGGTTGGGCCGCTCGCCGAATCCGGCCGCGAGATAGGCGGTGTCCAGCAGGGTGATCCGGATCCCGGCCTCGGCGGCGGCCGCGATGAGCGCCTCGCCCATGGCGTTCGGGTTGGCGTAGGGAGTGCCGCCGGGGGCGTGGTGCAGATAGTGGAATTCGCCGACGGAGGTGATGCCGGCCAGGGCCATTTCGGCGTACGTGGCGCGGGCCAGGTCGAAGTAGGTGTCCGGGGTGAGCTGGGACGCCGTGCGGTACATCAGCTCGCGCCAGGTCCAGAAGGTCCCGGTGCCCACCTGGACGGTGGCGCGCAGGGCCCGGTGGAAGGCGTGGGAGTGGGTGTTGGCGAGGCCGGGGAGGGTCAGGCCGCGCAGCGCGGTCGCGCCGGGCGGCGGTGTCTCGGCCCCGGTCCTGATCCCGGCGATGCGGCCGTCCGCGACGTCCAGGGTGACGCCCGGCTCGACGTGCGTGCCGAGCCAGGCGTGGTCCATCCAGTAGGTCGCGGTGACGGGCGCGCCCGCCGTCCGTTGTGTCAGCTGCACGCGAGACCTTCCAGTACGTCGGCGAGTGCCTCGACCCCGGCCGTGCAGTCGTCCTCGGCGGCGTGCTCGGCGGGTGAGTGCGAGATGCCGGTGGGGTTCCGTACGAAGAGCATGGCGGTGGGCACCGAGGCGGACAAAATACCCGCATCGTGGCCCGCGCCGGTGCCGAGGACGGGCACGGGCCGCCCCGTGTCGCCGGCGCCTTCGAGGATTTTGGCCAGCTCGTCGCGCAGGGCGTGCTCGAACTCGACGACGGGCGTGAACGATTCGCGCACGACGTCGAGTTCGATCCCGGCCCGCTCGGCGTACTCCCGGGCGGCGCGCTCGACGCCGGTGACGACGGCGTCCAGGGTGGCCTGGTCGGCGGCGCGGGAGTCGAGCCAGCCGCGGACGAGGGAGGGGATGGCGTTGACCCCGTTGGGCTCGACCGCGATCTTGCCGAAGGTGGCGAGCGCGCCGGTCAGTTCGGCCTCGCGGCGGGCGGCTAGCACGGTCTCGGCGTACGTGAGCATCGGGTCGCGGCGGTCGACGAGCCGGGTGGTGCCCGCGTGGTTGGCCTCGCCGCGGAAGTCGAACCGCCAGCGGCCGTGCGGCCAGATGGCGGAGGCGATGCCGACGGGGTCGCCGGTCAGGTCGAGGGCGCGGCCCTGCTCGACGTGGAGTTCGACGAACGCGCCGATCCGGGCGAGCCGTTCCGGGTCGGGGCCGATGGTCCCGGGGTCGTATCCGGCCGCCTCCATGGCGGCGGGCAGGGTGGTCCCGTCCGCGTCCCGCAGGCGGTGGGCGTCGGGGACGGTGAGCTGTCCGGCGGCGAGCCGGGACCCGACGCAGGCCAGTCCGAAGCGGGCGCCCTCCTCGTCACCGAAGTTGGTGATGGCCAGCGGCCGGGTGAACTCCACTCCCCTGCCGTGGAGTTCGTCGAGGGCGGCGAAGGAGGACACCACCCCGAGCGGGCCGTCGAAGGCCCCGCCGTCCGGGACCGAGTCCAGATGGGAGCCGGTGACGACGGCGTCCCCGGCCAGGGGGTCGCCGAGCCAGGCCCACTGGTTGCCGTTGCGGTCGGTCTCGTACGTGAGCCCGCGCGCCTCGGCCTGCGCACGGAACCAGGCCCGGCAGTCCTGGTCGGCCGCCGACCAGGCGTAGCGCCGGTAGCCGCCGCTGTCGGGGTGGCGCCCGACGGGAGCCAGCTCCCGCCACATCGAGAGGAAGGAGTCACCGGCACGCCACGGCTGCCGTCCCGGAGCGGCAGGGGTGGGCCCGGCCGCGGCGGCCGGACCCTGTCCCGAGGTGCCCGTGGGCATCAGTTGTCCTCCGTCATGGGTACGCGTACGCCCTTGTCGGCGGCGACGGACTCCGCGATGTCGTAGCCCGCGTCGACGTGGCGGATGACGCCCATGCCGGGGTCGTTCGTCAGGACGCGGCGGATCTTCTCGCCCGCCAGCTTCGTGCCGTCGGCGACGGAGACCTGGCCCGCGTGGATGGAGCGGCCCATGCCGACGCCGCCGCCGTGGTGGAGGGAGACCCAGGAGGCGCCGGAGGCGACGTTGACCATGGCGTTGAGCAGCGGCCAGTCGGCGATGGCGTCGGAGCCGTCGAGCATGGCCTCGGTCTCGCGGTACGGGGAGGCGACCGAGCCGCAGTCGAGGTGGTCGCGGCCGATGGCCAGCGGGGCGGCCAGTTCGCCGCTCGCGACCATGTCGTTGAAGCGCTCGCCGGCCTTGTCGCGCTCGCCGTAGCCGAGCCAGCAGATGCGGGCGGGCAGGCCCTGGAAGTGGACGCGCTCGCCGGCCATCTTGATCCAGCGGTGCAGCGACTCGTTCTCCGGGAAGAGCTCCAGCATCGCCTTGTCGGTCTTGTGGATGTCGGACGCCTCGCCGGAGAGGGCCGCCCAGCGGAAGGGGCCCTTGCCCTCGCAGAAGAGGGGGCGGATGTAGGCGGGGACGAAGCCGGGGAAGTCGAAGGCGCGGTCGTACCCGGCGAGCTGGGCCTCGCCGCGGATGGAGTTGCCGTAGTCGAAGACCTCGGCGCCGGCGTCCATGAAGCCGACCATGGCCTCGACGTGGCGGGCCATCGACTCGCGGGCGCGCTGGGTGAAGTCGGCGGGCTTCTCGGCGGCGAGGTCGGCCATGTCGTCGAAGTCGACGCCGAGCGGCAGGTAGGCCAGCGGGTCGTGGGCGCTGGTCTGGTCGGTGACGATGTCGACCGGCGCACCCTCGGCGAGCATCCGGGGCAGCAGCTCGGCCGCGTTGCCGAGGAGGCCGATGGAGAGAGGCTTCCGCTGGTCACGGGCTTCGACGGCGAGCTGGAGGGCGTGCTCCAGGCTGTCGGCCTTCACGTCCAGGTAGCGGTGCTCGATGCGGCGCTCGATGGCGCGCGGGTCGACGTCGATGCAGATCGCGACGCCGTCGTTCATGGTGACGGCGAGCGGCTGGGCGCCGCCCATGCCGCCGAGACCGGCGGTCAGGGTGATCGTCCCGGCCAGCGTCCCGCCGAACTTCTTCGCGGCGACGGCGGCGAAGGTCTCGTAGGTGCCCTGGAGGATGCCCTGGGTGCCGATGTAGATCCAGGACCCGGCGGTCATCTGGCCGTACATGGTCAGGCCCAGCTGCTCCAGGCGGCGGAACTCCTCCCAGTTGGCCCAGTCGCCGACCAGGTTGGAGTTGGCGATGAGCACGCGCGGCGCCCACTCGTGGGTCTGCATGACGCCGACCGGCCGCCCGGACTGGACGAGCATCGTCTCGTCCTGCTTGAGCGTCCGAAGGGTCCGGACCATCGCGTCGAACGAGCGCCAGTCGCGGGCCGCCTTTCCTGTGCCCCCGTAGACGACGAGCTTGTCGGGGTGCTCGGCGACCTCGGGGTCGAGGTTGTTCTGCAGCATGCGCAGGGCGGCTTCCTGCTGCCATCCCAGGGCGGTCAGTGCGCTCCCGCGCGGTGCCCGTACGGGGCGGGGTCCTGACATGGCGGTGCCTCCTCGCGACGGTGGAAATCTATTCACATCCTGCTGCCCTGAATAGTCGTAGTCAACAGGTGCGGTTCGCGTCGCGATCGGGCAGACGTTCTCCCTACCGAGCAGGAGGCCGGATCCGCGGGAGGATCCGGGCCGCATCCCAGGCCGGACCGGAGGCACCGATGAGCACTCCCGACACACCCGCACCGGCGGAACCCGAGGGCCACGGAGGCCGCGGAGACCACGAGGACCGGACGAAACCCGGCGCCGAGCCGCCGCTCAAGCGCGCGCTGGGCCCCAAGCTGCTGATCCTCTTCGTCATCGGCGACATCCTCGGCACCGGCATCTACGCCACCACCGGAGACGTGGCGGGCAAGATCGGCGGCGCGCTCTGGCTGCCGTTCGCGATCGGCTTCGTCGTCGCGCTGCTGACGGCGGCCTCGTACGTCGAGCTGGTCGGCAAGTACCCCAAGGCGGCCGGGGCGGCGCTCTACACCCAGAAGGCGTTCAAGGTCCCCTTCCTGACCTTCGTCGTCGCCTTCATGGTCATGTGCTCCGGCCTCTCCTCGGCGAGCGCGGCGGCACGGGCGTTCAGCGGCGACTACCTGGGCGAGTTCACCGACGCGGTACCGCCGACCCTGATCGCGATCCTGTTCATCCTCGCCCTCGCCGCGATCAACCTGCGCGGAGTCGCCGAGTCGGTCAAGGCGAACGTCGTCCTGACCCTGGTCGAGGTCAGCGGGCTCGCGGTGATCCTTGCGATCGGCGCGTACGCCGTGTTCAGCGGCGAGGGCGAACCCTCCCGGCTGACCCAGATCGAGACCGGCGGCACCGGATATGCCCTGCTCACCGGTGTCCTCGGCGCCACCGCGCTCGGCTTCTTCGCCTTCGTCGGCTTCGAGGACTCGGTCAACATGGCCGAGGAGACCAAGAACCCGGCCCGCAACTTCCCCCGCGCCATCTTCATCGGCGTGGGCGTCACCGGCACCATCTACGTCCTGGTCGCCCTGATCTCCTCGCTCCTGGTCGACTCCCGCACCCTGTCGGGATCCAGCGGCCCGCTGCTGGAGGTGGTGAAGGCCGGGGGCGTCGATTTCCCGCCGAAACTCTTCGCGCTGATCGCCCTGTTCGCCGTCACCAACTCGGCGCTGATCAACATCATGATGGCCTCGCGGCTCTGCTACGGCATGGCCAACGAGCGCATCCTGCCGCCCACGATGGGCAAGGTGCTGTCCGGCCGGCGCACCCCCTGGGTCGGAATCGTCTTCGTCTCCGCCCTGGCGATCGGCCTGGTCTCCACCGGCGAGATCGAGGGGCTCGGCGACACCACCTCGTTCCTGCTGCTCTGCGTCTTCGCCGTGGTCAACATCGCCGTACTGGTGCTGCGCAGGGACCCGGTGGACCACCACCACTTCCGTACGCCCACGGCGCTTCCCGTGCTCGGGGCGCTCACCTCGCTGATCCTGGCGAGCCCGCTCGCCGACCGGGGCTCCGACGTGTACGTACGGGCCGGGATCCTGCTGCTCATCGGGATCGGGCTGTGGGTGCTCAACAAGGTGGTGATGACCGCCCGCGAGAAGTCCGGCGCCGACGTCTCCTGACCGGACGTCACCACACCTGTCGGCACCACTTTTCGGCCGCTCCTTTACACCCCGGAGGGCATGTACCAAAGGAAAATGCCAGAACCTCCACCAGCCCTGAGCACGTTGCGTAGCCTCTGCGTTACAGCCGTACGCCACGTCGGGAGGGGAAATCCGCGTGCCCGGAATCGACGAGTGCCTGCTCGAAGTCATGAGGCTGCCCGGTGCCCGGGGCGCCTCGGTGGTCGACTGGACGAGCGGTCTCGCCCTCGGCACCATCGGGGACTCCCCCAACGGCGATCACGAGGCGACCGCCGCCGAGACGGCCGAGGTCGCCCGGATGACCGCCGAACAGCCCGCCTTCGCCCGCCTCGGCGGGGAGGGCGAACGCCCCGCGGAGTCACCGAGCACCCCCGTCGAGGACGTCATCGTCACCACCCACGACGGATACCACATGCTCCGATTCGTGGAGACGGCATTCGACAGCAGCGTCTTCCTTCATCTGTGGCTCGACCGCTCGGCGGGCAATCTCGCGCTCGCCCGGATGCGACTGGGTGAACTGGCGGAGCGGCTGGTGCTGGCATGAGCGCGATAGCCGCCGACCCCGACGCACCGGAGACGGACCGGCTCCCGGTCCTCTCCCCGATGCTCCAGCGCCTGGCCGCCGAGCGCGCCACCGGCGCCCTGATGCGCGACCGCGGCACGCTCTACCTCGCCGACGGCCAGGTGGTGCACGCCGAGAGCCCCGCCACCCCCGGCATCGACGTCCTGCTCACCACCGGCGGCACCCTGCGGCACGAGGGCTGGTGGGACGCCGTGGCGCAGGCCGGGGCGGGCCACCGGGTCGGCCGCTATCTCGTGGACAGCGGTCATGTGCCGGGCGGCGCACTGGAGTTGTGCCATCTGGGCGCGCTGTACGACGCCGCGTTCTTCGCGCTCGCCCCGACCGGGACGCCCGCCCGCTTCCGCTACGGGGTGGCGCACTGGATCGGTCCGGTGCGGCCCGTCCCGGTCGCCGCCGTGGAGCGCGAGACGCTGCGCAGACGGGAGTTCCTGGACCGGATCTGGCCCGACCCCGCCTGCGACAGCGCCCCGCTCCTGCGGACGGCGCACGGGACCGACGCCCCGGTGCCGACCCGGCAGCGCCGGCTCCTGGAGCTGGTCGACGGGTTCCGTACGGCCTCGGACATCGCGCAGGCGCTGGGCCGTTCGGCGTTCCACATCCTGGTCGACCTGCGGCGTCTCGCGGCGGCCGGCCTGGTGGAGGCGGTCCGCGCCCAGCCCCTGCCGGCCGCCGAGACCCCCGGCCGGATCACCCTCCCCGAGGTGACGGCCGACCCCGATATCGCCCTGCTGCGCCGACTCCGAGACGCATTGGAGGCCCTGTGATACGCGCGCTCAGACAGCGTGCCGGGAGGAGACAGCCGATGGTGCCCGAGGCCGAAACACGTGATGTCCTCGACGAGCTCCAGCGGTTACGCGCCCGGGTCCCACTGCTCTCCGGGGCGCTGGCCGCCTCCACCGACGGGCTCGTCCTGGCCCACGACACCCCGGGCGTGGAGGCGGAGGGCGTCGCCGCCCTCACCGCGGCCGCCCTCGGCGTCTCCATCCGGATGACCGACGCCACCGGCCGGGGCGGCTTCCGGGAACTGCTGGTCCGCGGCGGCAGCGGCTACATCGCCACCTACGCCGCGGGCTCCTCCGCCGTCCTGACCCTGCTGGCCGAGGACCGCATCAACGTCGGCCGGCTCCATCTGGAGGGCCGCCGCGCGGGCGCCCGGATCGGCGAACTCGTCGACGCCGCACTGAAGCGCGTCGAGCGCCCCGCCGCCACCCCCCGCGCCGCGCCGCCGCGCCCCGCCACCGCGCCCAACCGCGCCCTGCCGCAACGCCCCACGTAACGCGTCTTCGCGCAGCGGTCGCCCGATTCCCCCCACCCGTACCGCCACAACCACCGGGACTCAGCCATCACGCAGAAGCCCGAGCACCAGCCCGCACGGAAACCGGCCCAGCGGCCGGCACAGAAACGGACCCGGTCACCGCGACCGGCCAGGGAAAGGAAACGAGCCTCCATGGCGAACACCGAAGCGACACTGAAGGAAGCGATGAGCTCGATCGAGGGCGCCACGGGTGCCGCCCTCGTCGACTACACCAGCGGCATGGCCCTGGGCACGCTGGGCGGCGGCAAGGACTTCAACCTGGAGGTCGCCGCCGCGGGCAACACCGACGTGATCCGCGCCAAGCTCCGCACCATGGAGCACCTGGGGCTCAAGGAGGAGATCGAGGACATCCTCATCACCCTGAACACCCAGTACCACCTGATCCGGCTGCTCAAGACCCGTGGCGGCAACGGCCTGTTCCTCTACCTGGTGCTCGACGCGAGCCGGGCGAACCTGGCGATGGCCCGCCACCAGCTGAAGAAGATCGAGGCCGAGCTGGAGGTCTGACGCGTCCGGGGCGGCGCGAGGCCGGGGCTCTCACTCCACGAACAGACCGCGCGCCGCCGCCCGTACGTCGAACTCCTCCAACCGCGCCTGGGCGTCCGGGAGTCCGTCGCACATCGCCTCCAGCAGCACCCGGCCGAGCAGCATCGGCGCACAGACGGTGTCGAAGGAGAGCCCGGAGCCGATGGCCGCCGGGAGCAGCAGATCGCTGTGTTTGGCGACGGGCGCGAACGCGGAGTCGGCGACCGTCACGACGGTCAGCCCCTGGTCCTGGGCGTACGCGAGCGCGTCCACGCTCTCCTTGGGGTGGCGCGGCAGCGCGAAGCACATCAGGGCGGTGGCCCCGGCACGGCGGGCGGAGTCGATCCGGTCGGCCAGCATGCTGCCGCCCTCGTCGAGCACGCGGACGTCGGGGTGCACCTTGGCGGCGAAGTATCCGAAACCGCGCGCCTGCGAGGAGGCGGCACGCAGCCCGAGCACCGGCAGGGGCCGGGAGCCGGCGAGCAGCCGTCCGGCCCGCTCGACGGGCGCGGGGTCGGCGAGCACCTCGGAGAGGTGCTGAAGGTTCTCGATCTCGGCGCGGACGGCCTGCTGGTATTCGTTGTACCGGTCCCCCGCCTCCTCCTGCTCCGGGTCGGCGGGTGCGACCTCGCGCAGGTGCCTGCGCAGCGCCGGATAGCCGTCGAAGCCGAGGGCGACGGCGAAGCGGGTGACGGAGGGCTGGCTGACCCCGGCCAGCTCGGCCAGCTCGACGCTGGAGAGGAACGGCGCGTCGGCGGCCCGGCGGACCATGCAGTGCGCGATGCGCCGCTGGGTGGGCGTGAGCCGGTGGCCCTCGAAGAGCCGCTGCAACCGTGCGGCGGGGCTGCTCCCGCTCATGGTGTCCCCTTGCTGGATCCGTCGCGCCCGACCGGCGCGGACCATTCTATTCAGCCAGGAAGGTTGCTGTATGTCCATATGCAGGAGCCCCCTAAGGGGGGTTAGCCCCAGGGAATTCGGGGGCTAACCCTACTGTCACGGGGGCCTGGACTCCGTACCGTCATCCCTATGGAAGCCCGTGACCACGAGCTCAAGAAGGAGCTCGCCGCCACCCTCCAGGCCCGCGGCGAGCTGGGTGCGGAGTACGAGTCCGTGCTCATCGAATCGTTCCTGGAGAAGGTCGAGCAGCGCCTCGACACCACACTCGACCGCCGGGTCCGCCGTCAGCTCGCCGAGCAGCAGATGACCAACGCCCGGGGCGCGCGTCCGGCGCAGCCGGAGACGTTCGGGGAGCGGCACGCGCTGGGGATCGTCTCGCTGATCCTGGCCGTCCCGCTGTCCGCGATCGGCGTCGTGAACGCCGGTATCGGGGGGCTGGTGGTGGCCTGGCTCGGCATCGTCGGCGTCAACGCGTTCCAGGCGGCGCGGGGCGGGGGGCTGTTCCGCCGCCGGGAGGAACGGGCGTCGTCCGACTGGAAGGACTGAGCCCGCAAGGGGCGAAGAGGCCTGAGCCCGGTGCGGGGGCCGGGAAGGGCCGAGCCCGAGGAATATGTCGCGGGGACCGCCGCACCCCCGGTTGCCCGGGGGGCGGGACGACGGCGGTCCCCGCGAGGGACGCGGTCCGGGTCAGGGCCGGTTGCTCGCGTCCGGGCGACGGTGGAGGTCCGGGAGCCGCTCCGTAGTCCGGTGTCGCCGTTCTGGGTGCCGGCGGGTTTCCCTGCCGACACCCACCAATGTGCCGGAGCCGTGTTAAGCGGGTGCTGCGCGGACGTGACGCGCTCGTACCGTTTTCGCGAAGCCTCGCACCCGGCCCTCCCGGGGGCCCGCGCCGGACTCTCGGAAGCCCCGCGCCCGGCCCTCCCGAGGCCCGTCGCCCGGCCCCGGCCGGGCGACGGAGATGCCCCGTCAGGCCTTGGCCGTGCCCGCGTCCTTGGCAAGGAACGCCAGCAGGTCCTGCCTGCTCACGACGCCCTTCGGCTTGCCCTCGACGAGCACGATCGCCGCGTCGGCCCCGTCCGTGCCGCTGAGCACGGCCATCAGGTCCTCGACCGGTTCGCCGGAGCCGACCTGCGGCAGCGGGGTCGACATGTGCTTCTCCAGCGGGTCGCTCAGCGAGGCGCGCTGGGTGAACAGCGCGTCCAGCAGCTGCCGTTCCACGACGGAACCGATGACCTCGGCGGCCATCACGTCCGGGTGGCCGGCTCCCGGCTTCACGATCGGCATCTGGGAGACGCCGTACTCGCGCAGCACGTCGATGGCCTCGCCGACGGTCTCCTCCGGGTGCATGTGGACGAGCGAGGGCATCGGGCCCTCCTTGAAGTCCAGGACCGCGCCGACGTTGGCGGAGGTGCCGGAGCCCTCCAGGAAGCCGTAGTCGGCCATCCACTCGTCGTTGAAGATCTTGCTGAGGTAGCCGCGCCCGCTGTCGGGGAGCAGCACCACGACGACATCGTCGGGGCCGAGCCGCTTGGCGACCTCCAGAGCGCCGACGACCGCCATGCCGCAGGAGCCGCCGACGAGCAGGCCCTCCTCCTTGGCGAGGCGGCGGGTCATCTGGAAGGAGTCCTTGTCGGACACCGCGACGATCTCGTCCGTGACGTTGCGGTCGTAGGCGCTCGGCCAGAAGTCCTCGCCGACACCCTCGACCAGATACGGCCGCCCGGAGCCGCCGGAGTAGACCGAGCCCTCCGGGTCCGCGCCGATGACCTGGACCGCGCCGTCGCTGATCTCCTTGAGGTAGCGGCCGGTACCGCTGATGGTGCCGCCGGTGCCGACGCCCGCGACGAAGTGGGTGATCTTCCCCTCCGTCTGCTCCCACAGCTCGGGACCGGTGGTCTCGTAGTGCGAGCGCGGGTTGTTCGGGTTGGAGTACTGGTCGGGCTTCCAGGCGCCCGGCGTCTCGGTGACCAGCCGGTCGGAGACGTTGTAGTACGAGTCCGGGTGCTCGGGGTCAACGGCGGTGGGGCAGACGACGACCTCGGCGCCGTACGCCCGCAGCACGTTGATCTTGTCCGTGGACACCTTGTCCGGGCAGACGAAGATGCACTTGTAGCCCTTCTGCTGCGCGACGATGGCGAGGCCGACGCCGGTGTTGCCGCTGGTCGGCTCGACGATCGTGCCGCCGGGCTTCAGCTCCCCGCTCTGCTCCGCCGCCTCGATCATGCGCAGCGCAATGCGGTCCTTCACGGACCCGCCGGGGTTGAAGTACTCGACCTTGGCCAGGACGGTCGCCTGGATACCTGCCGTGACGTTGCGCAGCCTCACCAGCGGGGTGTTGCCGACAAGACTGATCATCGAATCGTGGAATTGCACCGTGTACTCCGGGATCTCCGAGATGGTCCGGCCCAGAGTATGCGTACGGGACGCACTGTGCGTACGGGAAGGAGTACGCGGAGCCCCGAGCGGGGCAAGTAGGTACGTGTACGGCTGTACGGCGAGGAGGAGGTGGACCGGACTGTGTCGAGGGCAAGGGTGGCACGGCGGATCGCGGCGGGCGCGGCTTACGGCGGTGGCAGCATCGGGTTGATCGGTGCGGCGGCCGTGGGCGTGTTCCTGGCGGAGGTCCAGCTCGCGAAGAGGCAGGTCGGCGGCGGGACGGCACCGGTTCCGCCGAGCGCGGACGGGCGGTACGGAGTGGCGTTCGCCGGGCCGAACGACGCGATGCGGCTCGGGATGCTCGGGGATTCGACGGCGGCGGGCCAGGGGGTGCGGCGGGCCGGGCAGACCCCGGGCGCCCTGCTGGCCTCGGGTCTCGCGGCGGTGGCCGAGCGGCCGGTGGATCTGCGGAATGTGGCCCTGCCCGGGGCCCGGTCGGACGATCTGGAGCGGCAGGTGTCGCTGCTGCTCGCGGATCCGGCGCGGGTCCCGGACGTCTGCGTGATCATGATCGGGGCGAACGACGTCACCCACCGGATGCCCGCGACCCAGTCGGTGCGCTGCCTGACGACGGCGGTGCGCAGGCTGCGGACGGCGGGGGCGGAGGTGGTCGTCGGGACCTGCCCGGATCTGGGCACGATCGAGCCGGTCTACCAGCCGCTGCGCTGGCTGGCCCGGCGGGTGAGCCGGCAGCTGGCCGCGGCGCAGACGATCGGTGCCGTGGAGCAGGGCGGGCGCACGGTGTCGCTGGGCGACCTGCTGGGCCCCGAGTTCGCGGCGAACCCGCGCGAACTGTTCGGGCCGGACAACTACCACCCCTCCGCCGAGGGGTATGCCACGGCGGCCATGGCGGTGCTGCCCACGCTGTGCGCGGTGCTGGGCCTGTGGCCGGAGACCGACCGGCTGGACGGCGCGCGGCGCGAGGACATCCTCCCGGTGGCGAAGGCCGCGTCCCAGGCGGCCCGGGAGGCCGGTACGGAGGTCACGGGGGCGCGGGCTCCCTGGGCCCTCCTCAAGCACCGCAGGCGGCGGCGTCTGCCCGCCTCCACGGAACCCACCCCGCACGCCCACCCGGACGCGGCCCACAGGCACGCGTAGCGGGTGGCGACCGACGGCAGGCCGTGCTGAGCAAGCGCTTAGAAAAGAGTCCCGCATCACACGGCCTGCCGGGTGACCCCGGCGATACGTCCGGGTAACTTCCAGAGGAGTTCCGCCTTTCCACCCCGACGTGCAGCCGTACAGCCTCACAGCCCGTACAGCCTTCCAGCCCCTTGGAGCCGCGTGATGCCCGAAGCCGTGATCGTCTCTGCCGCCCGTTCGCCGATCGGCCGCGCCTTCAAGGGGTCCCTGAAGGACCTGCGCGCGGACGACCTGACCGCCACGATCATCCAGACCGCACTGGCCAAGGTCCCCGAGCTGGACCCGAAGGACATCGACGACCTGATGCTGGGCTGCGGTCTGCCCGGCGGCGAGCAGGGCAACAACCTGGGCCGCATCATCGCCGTGCAGATGGGGATGGACCACCTTCCCGGCTGTACGGTCACCCGCTACTGCTCCTCCTCGCTGCAGACCAGCCGGATGGCGCTGCACGCGATCAAGGCGGGCGAGGGCGACGTCTTCATCTCGGCCGGTGTCGAGATGGTGTCCCGCTTCACCAAGGGCAACTCCGACAGCCTCCCGGACACGCACAACCCGCTGTTCGCCGAGGCCGAGGCCCGCACCGCGGCCCGCGCCGAGGAGTCCGGCGCGAGCTGGCACGACCCGCGCGAGGACGGCCTCGTCCCGGACGCGTACATCTCGATGGGGCAGACGGCGGAGAACCTGGCCCGGGCCAAGGGCGTCACCCGTCAGGACATGGACGAGTTCGGCGTACGGTCGCAGAACCTCGCCGAGGAAGCCCTGAAGAACGGCTTCTGGGAGCGGGAGATCACCCCGGTCACCACCCCCGACGGCACGGTCGTCTCCAAGGACGACGGCCCGCGCGCGGGCGTCACGCTGGAGGGCGTGCAGGGCCTGAAGCCGGTGTTCCGCCCCGACGGCCTGGTCACCGCGGGCAACTGCTGCCCGCTCAACGACGGCGCGGCGGCCCTGGTGATCATGTCCGACACCAAGGCGCGCGAGCTGGGCCTGACCCCGCTGGCCCGGATCGTCTCCACCGGCGTCTCCGGCCTCTCCCCCGAGATCATGGGCTACGGCCCGGTCGAGGCCAGCAAGCAGGCGCTGAAGCGGGCCGGCCTGACCGTCGACGACATCGACCTCGCCGAGATCAACGAGGCGTTCGCCGCCCAGGTCATCCCCTCCTACCGGGACCTCGGCCTGCCGCTGGACAAGGTCAACGTCAACGGCGGCGCGATCGCGGTCGGCCACCCCTTCGGCATGACCGGCGCCCGCATCACCGGCACGCTGATCAACAGCCTCCAGTTCCACGACAAGCAGTTCGGCCTGGAGACGATGTGCGTGGGCGGCGGCCAGGGCATGGCGATGGTGATCGAGCGGCTGAGCTGAGCCCTCTCGCGTCCCGCGCGGCGGGGGTTTCGAACCCCGTCGAGCCCCGACCGTGACCGAATCTCCCCCAGGATGTGATCTGCGTCCCGGGGGAGAGCCATTTTCGCAGGTCAGGGCGGTTCGAGGCTAAACATCGGACCGAAAGACCTGTCCATTTCGTGACGTAATGCACTGACAGCCCGTACCGGTACAGGCCAAGCTGATGTAGGAAGTCGGGGGTATCGATTGAGACCGGGAGTATGTCAGTGAGCGCCATGTCATTTGCCCTGTTGCTGACCACCGCCGCTGCCACGGCCGTCGGCGCCGCCGCACTGCACGCCGCTCACGGGCTGCGCAAGCAGGTCGTGGCGCTGCGTACGGAGCTGGCCGCGAGCCACGTTCCCGGCGCCTCGGTGCCACCACAGAGCCGCAGTACGGCCACTCCCGCCGAGGAGATACGCGCGGCCGTCGCCGACGCGCTCGCCGAGGAGCGGGAGCGCGAGCTGGCCGAGGCGCGCGCCTTCTGGGCTGCCCAGGAAGCCCGTGACGCCGCCGACGCCCCGTCCCTGCTGGGCGGTCTGCCCGGCCTGGGCGACGACGCCCCGTACTACCTGCCCCGGCAGGCCGACTTCGCCGGCCTGGAGTCGATGGACCTGGAGGCGGCCGAGGCGATGGAGGAGCTCGTCGAGCTGAGCGAGCGGACCCTCGCGGAGCACGAGGTCGGTGAGCTGACCGATCTGCCGGTGGAGCTGTCGACGGACCTGACGACCGGGCTTCCGGAGACCTCGGAGTTCCCCGAGGACTCCCCCGAGCTGGCCGCTGCCCGCCGCCGCCACCCCTCGCACCCGGACTTCGTTCCCGTGCAGACGCCGGTGGTCACCGACCACGAGCGCACGGTGAACCGTCTTGAGGAGCTGGCCGACACCGCGACCGAGCTGACCGATGTGCGCCCCGGCCCGCTGGGCACGCTCGATGTGTACGTCTTCGCCGACGGCACCACGCTCTGCATGACCCCGGGCCACCGTGAGACCGCCGAGCGGCTCGCGGACGCGCTGCGGGCGGGCCGGCAGCCGGTCCTGCTGGGCGGTTCGGGCGTCTCGGGCGCCTACGCGCTGACCTTCTCCTGCGGCGAGGACAACGTGTACATCCTCGCCGACCGCGTCATCGCCTCGTTCTGACCGCCGGGCGCGGGCCGCTCGTACGCGCACCCGCGCCGCTCACGCGAAAGCCCGCGCCACCGCTTCGTCGACATACCGCACGGCCTCGTCCAGCTCCTGGGACGGGGCCGTTTCCAGCGCCACGGCCAGGTCCCGCCCGGCGACGGCGAGCTGGTCGCCCACCGCGAACATCCCGGCGTCCGGCAGCTCCCGCGGCTCGGCGCCCGGGCTCTCCAGCCGCTGGGCCCGTACGGCGAGCTCCCGGGCGGCGGCCAGCGCCTCGGCTGCCGCACCGCGCTGGAGGCGGCTCTGCGGGGCCGAACGCAGCCGGTCGGCGAAACGGTCCACGGCCAGGATCAGGGGCGTCGTATCGAGCACCCGGCCGACCCTACGCGCCCCTCCCGCGCGCCCGCCAACGGCCTGATCCGCACACCGGCCGCCCGCAGCCTCACACACGCGGAACGGCCCGCAGGCGGTGCCTGCGGGCCGTTCCGGTACTACGGGGTACCGCTCTGGTACTACGGGGTCGCTCAGTCGTCGCCGCTGAGGATCGCGACCAGGCGCAGCATCTCGATGTAGATCCACACCAGGGTCACGGTGAGGCCGAACGCGGCGAGCCACTCCTCCTCGCGGGGAGCGCCGTACGCGATGCCGTCCTCGACCTGCTTGAAGTTCAGGGCGAGGATGGCCGCGCCGATGACGATGGCCACGATGCCGAAGACGACGCCGAGGGCGCCGCTGCGGAAGCCGAGGCCGTCACCGCCGCCGAAGACGGCGAACAGGAGGTTGACCATCATCAGCAGCATGAAGCCGATGGCGGCCGCCATCACGAAGCCGTAGAAGCGGCGCGTGACCCGGATCAGGCCGGTGCGGTAGGCGATCAGCACACCGGCGAAGACCGCCATGGTGCCGAGCACCGCCTGCATCGCGGCGCCGGGGGCGACGTACATGCTGACGATGTTGCTGACGATGCCGAGGAAGACACCCTCGAACGCCGCGTAGGTCAGGATCAGCGCGGGCGAGGGCCGGCGCTTGAACGAGTTGACCAGCGACAGCACGAAGCCGATGAGCGCGGCGCCGATGGCCACGCCATAGGCGCTGCCCAGGTTCGCCTGGTCGACCGGCATGATCCACCACGCGGCCGCGGCGGCCAGGATCACGGTGCCGAGCGTCATCGCCGTACGCGTCACGACGCCGTCGATGGTCATCGCGTCGGTACGGGCGGGCGCCTGCGGGGCGCCGTGCGTGTCCGTCTGCGCGTAGGGGTTGGTGGCGTACGGGTTGGCGGCGGTGCCCTGTGCGTACGGGTTGCCCGTCGCGGGGGCCCCGGCCTGCGGCGCCGCGTTGAAGCCCGCGTGGCCGTTGTCGCGGCTGAACCCCCGTCGCGAGAAGACCGGGTTGCTGCTCCTCATCTCACTCCTCCATGGCCACACTGCGTGGCCTTGCCACAAGAGTAATGGGTAGGCAAAGGAATCACCCTAGTGCCCGGGGAGGATCTTTCCGGCATCCGCGACGGAGCGCCCGTCGGGGGCCGGGCCGGGTTCCGAGGCGGTTCAACGGTCACGGCCGGAGGCGACACGGCGGTCACGGTAAGGGCCGTGCGGGTCACGCAGCGTGCGGCGCGTGGTGCCCGGAGCCGGACTCGAACCGGCACGCCCCCGAGGGGCAGCGAGGTTTAAGCTCGCCGTGTCTACGTTCCACCATCCGGGCGTGCCGCGCGGCTCCGCGTCTGGCTACCGACCCTATCCGGGGCCGTCCCTCGATCAGCGGAACAGTGGCGCGATGTTGTCTTATTTTATTGACCGCTTGAGGGGTCGTCAGCACATCGGGCCGGGCTGAGCGCACGCCCGCGGCCGTTCCCGGGCACGGTGCGCGCCACATCGGAATGACGGAAAGTCGCCGCACTCGTACGGCCCAACGCGCCAGGTCCGCGCCATGCCCCGCCAGGGCATCCGCCACCCTCGGCTCCGACGGCACTCCGACCTCGGGCCCGGCACCGCTCCGCGACCCCCCGGCAGCCGCCGCGACCGGCCCCTCGTCCACGCTCCGCCCACTCACGCTGCGTCACGGCAGGCCGACCACGCCCGGGGGTGGGAGGACACCGGTCAGGGTCGTGTCATACCCGAGGAGGACGAAGCCACGCCCTCGATGCGACTCAAGACGGCCCCGGGAACGGGCATCGGGGGTGACGACCAGGGGCAGTCGGGCCGTAAGGATGGAGTAAGTCCCCTAGGCATGGCGTCAACGCCCGCATCGGCATGACCCAGGCACCCGCACCACCGAACCAGGAGCGTCCCCAGTGACCACCACCCCCACCGTTCACCGCGCCACCGCGGTGGCTGCCCGCGCCACGGAGCTGTCGAAGGTCTACGGCGAGGGCGAGACGCAGGTCGTCGCCCTGGACCGGGTGACCGTGGACTTCCCGCAGGGAGAGTTCACCGCGATCATGGGCCCGTCGGGCTCCGGCAAGTCGACGCTGATGCACTGCGTCGCCGGGCTCGACAGCTTCAGCAGCGGCTCGGTGCGGATCGGCGAGACCGAGCTGTCCACACTGAAGGACAAGCAGCTCACCCAGTTGCGCCGGGACAAGATCGGCTTCATCTTCCAGGCGTTCAACCTGCTTCCGACGCTCACCGCGCTGGAGAACATCACCCTGCCGATGGACATCGCGGGCCGTAAGCCCGACGCCGCCTGGCTCCAGAAGGTGATCGACATGGTCGGTCTCTCGGAGCGGCTGAAGCACCGCCCCACCGAGCTCTCCGGCGGCCAGCAGCAGCGCGTCGCCGTGGCCCGCGCCCTGGCCGCGCAGCCCGAGATCATCTTCGGTGACGAGCCGACCGGAAACCTGGACTCCCGCTCCGGCGCGGAGGTGCTGGGCTTCCTGCGCAACTCGGTGCGCGAGCTGGGCCAGACCGTGGTGATGGTGACGCACGACCCGGTGGCCGCCTCCTACGCGGACCGGGTCATCTTCCTCGCGGACGGCGCGGTCGTCGACCAGATGATGCACCCGACCGCCGACGGCGTCCTCGACCGGATGAAGGCGTTCGACGCGAAGGGCCGCACCAGCTGACGCCCGCGGCCGGTCACCGCGACCGGCCGCCGCACGGCTGACGCGTACGGCCGCCGTACCCGGCCCCGTACCCGCGCGCCCCCGCCCTCCCCTTCCGGAACCCATCCCAGGACACAGACATGTTCCGTACCGCCCTGCGCAATGTGCTCGCGCACAAGGCCAGGCTGCTGATGACCGTGCTCGCCGTCATGCTCGGCGTAGCGTTCGTCTCCGGCACGCTGGTCTTCACCGACACCCTCGGCAACGCCTTCCGCAACCAGTCCGCCAAGAGCTACGACAACGTCGCCGTCTCCATCGAGACGTACGCCGGCGACGACGAGAAGACCCCCGGCATCGACGACGCCACCCTGGAGAAGATCCGGGGCCTGGACGGCGTGGCCTCCGCCACCGGCCGCGTCGACGGCTTCGCCGGGGTCGCCGACCCCGACGGCAAGCTGATCGGCAACGGCTGGTCCAACACCGGTGCGAACTTCGCCCCCGGCAAGGACGGCAAGGACGCCCAGTACACCTTCGTCGAAGGCTCGGGTCCGGCGAAGAACGGCTCGATCGCGCTCGACAAGGACACCGCGAGCAAGGGCAAGTACAAGGTCGGCGACCCCGTGCGGGTCGCGACCAACGGCCCGGTGAAGGAGTACACCCTCGCGGGGATCTTCACCACCGAGGACGGCGCGGTCAACGCGGGCGGCAGCCTCGTGCTGTTCGACACCCCGACCGCCCAGAAGCTCTACCTGAAGCCCGGTGTCTTCCAGAACGCCACGGTCAGCGCGGCGGGCGGGGTCTCCGACCAGACGCTGCTGGACGAGATCGAGCCGCTGCTGCCGAAGGACGCCACCGCGCAGACCGGCAAGGCGCTGGCCGACCAGCAGGCCAAGGACATCGAGTCCGGCCTGACCAGCCTCAACACCATGCTGCTGGCCTTCGCGGGCATCGCGCTGTTCGTCGGCATCTTCCTCATCGCCAACACCTTCACGATGCTGATCGCCCAGCGGACCCGTGAGCTGGCCCTGATGCGGGCCATCGGCGCCACCCGCCGCCAGGTGAAGCGCTCGGTGCTGCTGGAGGCCGCCTTCGTCGGCGTCCTCGCCTCCGTCATCGGCTTCCTCCTCGGTCTGGGTCTCGCCACCGGTCTGCGCTCCGCGATGGGCGTCATGGGCGGCAAAATCCCGGCCGGTCCGCTGGTCGTCTCGCCCACCGCCGTGATCTCCGCCTTGGCAGTCGGCATCCTGATCACCGTGCTGGCCGCCTGGCTGCCCGCCCGCCGGGCCGCGAAGATCGCACCGGTCGCCGCGATGAGCAGCGTGCACGCCACCGCCTCCGTCAAGTCCCTCGTCGTACGGAACTCGATCGGCGGTGTGATCACCCTGCTGGGCTCCGCCGGCATCGTCGGCGGTGCCGCGACCGGTGGCACCTCCGGCCGGCAGCTGGTCGCCGCGGGCGCGTTCTTCGCCCTGATCGGCGTCATCATCCTGATCCCGCTGCTCTCCCGCCCGGTGATCGCGCTGGTCCGGCCGCTGCTGAAGAAGATCTTCGGCGTCTCCGGGAAGCTGGCATCCCAGAACGCGGTCCGCAACCCGCGGCGCACCGGAGCCACCGCCTCGGCGCTGGCCATCGGGCTCACCCTGGTCACCGGCATCTCGGTGCTCGGCGTCACGCTCGGCCAGGCCATCGACAAGATGACCACCGACAACATCAAGGCCGACTACCTGATCTCGATGGCCAGCGGCGACTCGCTCGACGAGTCCGCGCTCACGGCTCTGTCGAAGGCCGACGGCGTCGCCGCGCTCTCCCCGCAGCAGGCGGCCTCGCTCCAGGTCGACGGTGAGTACCACTCGGCCTCCGGCGTCACCCCGGGTGACGTGGAGAAGGTCTTCGCGCTGACGACCGAGTCCGGTTCGCTGGCCTCGCTCAAGGACGGCCAGGTCGCGGTCGGCTCCAAGACCGCGAAGTCGAACGGCTGGAAGACCGGCGACACCCTTCCGGTGACGTTCGAGGACGACAAGAAGGGCGAGGTGACGATCGGGGCGACGTACAAGCAGAACGAGTTCCTCTCCCCCTTCGTCCTCCCGAAGGAGCTGGCCGACCGGCACAGCGCCTCCACCCGCCCGGAGATCCGTGAGATCTGGATCAAGGCGGACGGCGGCGCGAGCAAGGCCAACGAGCAGTCCATCGTGGACGCGCTCGGCGACAACCCGGCGATGAGCGTCATGGACCGGCAGGACATCCGTGACATGTTCGGCGGCTTCATCAACACCGCCCTGAACATCATGTACGGGCTGCTCGCCATGGCCCTGCTGATCGCGGTCCTCGGGGTCGTCAACACCCTCGCGATGTCGGTGTTCGAGCGGCAGCAGGAGATCGGCATGCTCCGCGCGATCGGCCTCGACCGGGGTCGCGTCAAGCGGATGATCCGTCTGGAGGCCGTCGTCATCTCGGTCTTCGGCGCGGTGATCGGGGTCGGCCTCGGTGTCTTCCTCGGCTGGGCGATCGGCCGGACCCTGTCCTCGGACATCCCCGGCTACGCCCTGGTCATCCCGTGGGACCGGCTCGGCATCTTCCTCCTCCTGGCCGGCCTGGTGGGCGTCCTCGCCTCGCTGTGGCCCGCCCGCAGCGCCGCGAAGCTCAACATGCTGACGGCGATCAAGACGGAGTAGCCACAGGTCCCGGGTGCGGGACAACAGGGGACAACGAGGGGCCGGGGCACCGCTGGGGAGCGGAGCACCGGCCCCTCGCCCGTGCCCGTGCCCGTACGCGTACGGGTCAGGCGTCCGTTTCCGTTTCCGTGTCCGTGTCATCCGCGTCCTCCGTCCACGCACGGGCGCGCAGCGGCAGCCGGGAGCCGCCTCCGTCCAGCGGGCGCACCGCGAGGATCTGGTTGACGCCGATCTTGTTGCGCTCGAAGGAGAGCGCCGAGGCCGCCATGTAGAGCCGCCACACCCTGGCCCGGCCCGGGGAGGTGGCGCGTACCGCCTGCTCCCAGTGCCGCTCCAGGTTGGCCACCCACTGGCGCAGGGTCAGCGCGTAGTGCTCGCGCAGCGCCTCGACGTCCCGGGCCTCGAAGCCGGCCTCCTCCAGGGTGGCCAGGGTGCGGCCGACCGGGGCGAGTTCGCCGTCGGGGAAGACGTAGGCGTCGATGAACGCGTCGATGTGGTAAGCCTCCTCGTCCCGTTCGGGGCGGCGGGCGATCTGGTGGTTCAGGAGGCGGCCGCCGGGCTTGAGGAGGGCGTAGAGGTCGTCGGCGTACTCGCGGTAGCGGACCGAGCCGACATGCTCGGCCATACCGATCGAGGAGATCGCGTCGTACGGACCGTCGTGGACGTCCCGGTAGTCCTGGACGCGGATCTCGATCCGGTCGGCCAGGCCCTCTTCGGCGATGCGCTTACGGGCGTGGGCGGCCTGTTCCCGGGAGAGCGTGATGCCGGTGACCCGGGCCCCGTAGTGGCGGGCGGCGTGGATGGCCATCGAACCCCAGCCGCAGCCGACGTCCAGGAGCCGGTCGCCCTCCTTCAGGCCGAGCTTGCGGCAGACCAGGTCGAGCTTGTCGCGCTGGGCCTCCTCCAGGGTGCCGCCGTCCTGCCAGTAGGCGCAGGAGTAGACCATGGAGGGGCCGAGCACCAGGGCGTAGAAGTCGTTGCCGACGTCGTAGTGGTGGCTGATGGCCTCCTTGTCCCGGCGTCTGGTGTGCAGCGGGCCGGTGCGGCGGCGCACCTCCTCGGCGGGCGGGGCGGGCGGCGGCCAGGGCCCGGCGAGGCCGAGGAGGCCGCGGGCGAAGGCGCGGACCTTCGGGTCGCGGACCGGGTGGACGGCGTCCTTGGCGTCGGCGCCCCGGTCCCAGAGCAGCCCGGCGATCCGGTCGAGGACCTCGTACAGATCGCCCTCGACGTCGATCTCCCCGGCCACCCAGGCGCGGGCCAGACCCAGTTCGCCGGGCTTCCACAGGAGGCGGCGCAGGGCGCGGCGGTGGCGGATCACGAGGGCCGGGGCGTCGGGCGGCCCCGACTCGCTGCCGTCCCAGGCCCGGATCCGGACCGGCAGGGGTTCCGAGAGCAACTCCTCGGCGAGAGCGGTCAGCCGCGACGCGGCGTCTGCCATGGCGCACACCTCCGTGGTGTTTCCCCGACAAGCACAGCAAGCACAAGCACAACAGGCACAGGCACAGGCACAGCAACAGACATGCTCGTAGCCCCGCCACGACACCCCGGGCGCCGTCGCGAGGTACACCTGCGTCAACTCTTCCCGCACACTCCGTCATCCCGCTACCGGGCAACGAATGGGCAAAGTGTGTGTACGCCCCACCCACATCGGCGGGGCCGGGCCACCGCCGCCCGCCGGGCCCCGGCCCGGACCCGCCCCCGGGTACGCCGAAGGGGCCGTCCGCACCACGGATGGCGGACGGCCCCTTCGGGCGTCGTACGGAGCGCTCCTCGCGGAGCGGGTCACCTGAGGGTCAGGAGGCCTTGGCCTTCTCGCCCTCGGGCTTGGCGGCGGCCGGAGCCGGGGCCGGCTTGGCGGCCTCGTAGAACTCCTCGCGCGGCGTCTCCATGGCGCCGAGCGAGACGACCTCGCGCTTGAGGAACATCGCCAGCGTCCAGTCGGCGAAGATCCGGATCTTGCGGTTCCAGGTCGGCATGGCCATGCCGTGGTAGCCGCGGTGCATGTACCAGGCGAGACGGCCCTTGAGCTTGATCTTCACCTTGCCCATGACGATCATCGCGACGCCCTTGTGCAGGCCGAGACCGGCGACCGCACCCTTGTTGGCGTGGCTGTACTCCTTCTGCGGGAAGCCCCGCATGCCGGAGATCACGTTGTCGCCGAGGACCTTCGCCTGACGCAGCGCGTGCTGGGCGTTGGGCGGGCACCAGGCGTTCGGGTTGCCGGCGCGGCGGCCCACCATGTCCGGCACCTGGGCGTTGTCGCCCGCGGCCCAGATGTAGTCGGTGCCCTGCACCTGGAGCTTCTCCGAGGTGTCCACGTGGCCGCGGGGGCCGAGCGGCAGGCCGAAGCGGGCCAGCGCCGGGTTCGGCTTCACACCGGCGGTCCACACGATGGTGCTGGAGTCGACCTCCAGGCCGTTCTTCAGGACCACGTGGCCGTCGACGCAGGAGTCCATCGAGGTGGAGAGGTAGATCTCCACGCCGCGGCTCTCCAGGTGCTCCTTGCCGTAGGTGCCCAGCTTCGGGCCGACCTCGGGAAGGATCTTGTCGGCGGCGTCGACGAGGATGAAGCGCATGTCCTCGCGCTTCACGCTGGTGTAGTACTTCGCCGCGTCGCGGGCCATGTCCTCGACCTCGCCGATGGTCTCCGCGCCGGCGAAGCCGCCGCCCACGAAGACGAACGTCAGCGCCTTGCGGCGGACGTCCTCGTCGGTCGTGGAGTCGGCCTTGTCCAGCTGCTCCAGGACGTGGTTGCGCAGGCCGATGGCCTCCTCGACGCCCTTCATGCCGATGCCCTGCTCGGCGAGGCCGGGGATCGGGAAGGTGCGGGAGACCGCGCCCATCGCGATGACCAGGTAGTCGAAGGGCAGCTCGTAGGCCTCGCCGACGAGCGGCGCGACCGTGGCGACCTTGCGGTCCTGGTCGATGGTCGTGACACGACCGGTGAGAACCTCAGCCTTGGGCAGCACGCGTCGCAGCGGGACGACGACATGCCGAGGCGAGATGCTGCCGGCAGCAGCTTCGGGGAGGAAGGGCTGGTAGGTCATGTACGACCGCGGGTCGACGACCGTGACGGTCGCCTCTCCGTATCGCATCTTCTTCAGAATGCGACGAGCTGCGTACAGGCCTACGTACCCACCGCCTACAACGAGGATCCTGGGACGCTCCGTGGTGCTCATGCCATCGAGTATCCACCCCGCCCCAGGGGGGTGCTCGTGAGCCCCTTCACAAGGATTGACCGACCCTCTGCTACACTTCGCCGCCCACGTGACCCAGGTCATGGGCACGAAAGGGAACCACGACACCGCGGGAAACGTTGTTCACCGCTTGTGAGCTGGCCCTTGACCCTCCGGGCGGGGTGAACCGCGCCCCTCTTTCACCCGGGCGTAACACCCCGGGAACGCGCCCGCGACGCCCCTCCGGGTCCCCCGGAGTGCCCCACAGGGGCGTACGGGGCGCGAACTGCGCCCGACAGAGCCCAATTCCTTGTGAAGAAGTTCACGAACTTTCTCGCCGCGTGTCCCGGAAGGGGTCCCCCGAGCGGCCCACCGAAGCCGGTGGGCGGCTCAAAGGTGCAGGTGGCGAAGCGATTGAGCGGCGGTGCCGGTCAGCCCGCCGCACTCCACGCGATCCCGTCCAGGATGTCGTGCTCACTCACGACGACCTCGTGGGCTCCCGTCCGCTCCATGATGGCGAGCAGGACGAGCGCCCCGGCCCCGATCACGTCGACCCGGCCCGGGTGCATCACGGGGATCGCGGCGCGCTCCTCGTGCGTCGAGCGCAGCAGGTGCTCGGTGATCGCGCGGACCTGGCCCCGGGAGACCCGGGAGTGGTGGATGGCCCCGGAGTCGTACTCCGCCAGCTCCAGCGCGATCCCGGCGACCGTGGTGACGGTGCCCGCGAGGCCGACGAGCGTGCCCGCGCCGGTGAGCGGCACGGTCTTCCCTGCGACGTCGAGGGCGGCGTCGATGTCCGCGCGGATCGCGGCGGCCCGCTCGTGGCTCGGCGGGTCGACGACGGCCCCGTCCACGACGAGGTGACGCTCCGTCATCCGTACGCAGCCGATGTCGACGGACCGGGCCGCCTCCACCTCGTCCGAGCCGAGGACGAACTCGGTGGAGCCGCCGCCGATGTCGACGACCAGATACGGCTTCGTCAGACGGTCGCTGCCGGCCAGCTCCTTGGTGGCCCCGTCGAAGGAGAGCTGGGCCTCCTGGTCGCCGGTGATCACCTCGGGCTCGACGCCCAGGATGTCCCGCACCCCGGCCACGAAGTCGGCGCTGTTCTCGGCATCGCGGGAGGCGGAGGTGGCGACGAAGCGGATCCGCTCCGCGCCCAGCTCCTCGATCACGGCGGCGTACTCACGGCAGGCCGCGAACGTCCGCTCCAGCGCCTCGGGGGCGAGCCGGCCGGTCCTGTCGACGCCCTGGCCGAGACGGACGATCGTCATCCGCCGGTCCAGCTCGGTGAAGGAGCCGGTGGCGGGGTCCACGTCGGCGACGAGGAGCCGGATGGAGTTGGTGCCGCAGTCGACGGCGGCGACCCGGGTCACGCGCCCTTCCCGTCGGCGGGGCCGTCGAGCGGGCGGAAGGCGAAGTGGCCCTCGTCGCCCTCGTCCACCGTCCAGCCGTCGCCCTCGCCCGTCGGCACGCACGGCGCGACGCAGGGGCCCTTGGCCCACCACTCGGGCAGCATCGCGATGGCCTCGTCGCCCAGCGGGTTCACGCCGGGCCCGGCGGCCAGCGAGTGGCCCACCAGGACGTGCAGGCACTTCACCCGGTCCGGCATGCCGCCCGCGCTCGGGAAGCCCTCCAGGACCTCGATGGCGTCGCGGCGGGTGATGTAGTCCTCGTGCGCGGCCCGGTAGGCCTTCGCCAGCTCCGGGTCGGTCTCCAGACGGGCCGTCATCTCCTTCATGACCCCGTTGGCCTCCAGCGTGCCGATCGCCGAGGCCGCCCGGGGGCAGGTCAGGTAGTACGTCGTCGGGAACGGCGTGCCGTCCTCCAGACGGGGCTGGGTCTCCACCACGTCCGGGTTGCCGCACGGGCAGCGGTGCGCGATGGCGCGCAGCCCGCGCGGCGGGCGGCCGAGCTGCTGCTCGAACGCGGCGATGTCCGCGTCGGTGGGCTTGGTGGACTCGGTCTGCGGAGGGGGCGTTTCCATGCCTGCCTTGGTTCTGCTCGAAGCTCGTAAAGGGGGGTCGCGGGTCGGTCAGTCGCGGTCGTCACGGTCGGCGCTGTCCACGCCGTCCCAGAGGTTGGAGTGCCAGGGGCGGTCGCTCGCGCCGGGCTCCGACCGACGGTCCTTCGCCGCGTCGGGGTCGGCCACGGTGTAGCCGGTCTCCCCGGGAAGGACGTAATGGAGGTGCTGGCGGGCCAGGCGCATGATGTACGCGTCGTCCTGGAGCCGCGCCTTCTCGTCCCGCAGCTCCTCGGTGTGCCGCTCCGCCTCCTGCGAGAGCCGCTCCTGCTCGGCGATCTCGTCGCGCTGGGAGACGTACTGCCGCATCGGGTAGGCGAGCGCCACCACCAGGGAGCAGACGACCAGCGCCAGGAACGCGGCCCGGCCGGTGAGCCGGGAGCGGCGGGCCTGGCGGCGGTTCTGCGATCGGTACACGCGGGCCGCGGTCTGCTCGCCGAGCAGCCGCAGCCTGGTCGCGGTGGAGAACCGGTCACGGTCCTTGCCGGCCATGTCTCCCCGCCTCCCCGTCACATACGTCCGTCCCCGCACACGGTACGGGACCGGGTGCGGGGACGGACGGAGGCCACCGACTTGACGCTGCGGGTCAGCCCTTGAAACGCGGGAAGGCGGAGCGGCCCGCGTACACCGCGGCGTCGTCGAGGATCTCCTCGATGCGCAGCAGCTGGTTGTACTTGGCGACGCGGTCCGAGCGGGCCGGGGCGCCGGTCTTGATCTGGCCGCAGTTCACGGCGACGGCGAGGTCGGCGATGGTGACGTCCTCGGTCTCGCCGGAGCGGTGCGACATCATGCACTTGAAGCCGTTGCGCTGGGCCAGCTCGACGGCGTCCAGGGTCTCGGTCAGCGAACCGATCTGGTTGACCTTGACGAGCAGGGCGTTGGCGGAGCCCTCCTCGATGCCGCGGGCCAGGCGCTCGGGGTTGGTGACGAAGAGGTCGTCGCCGACGATCTGCACCTGGGAGCCGATGCGGTCGGTGATGACCTTCCAGCCGGCCCAGTCGTCCTCGTACAGCGGGTCCTCGATGGAGACCAGCGGGTACGCGGAAACGAGCTCCTCGTAGTACTCGGTCATCTCGGCGGCCGAGCGGGACTTGCCCTCGAACTCGTAGACGCCGTCCTTGTAGAACTCGGACGCGGCGACGTCGAGCGCGAGCGCGATGTCGCGGCCCGGGACGTAACCGGCCTCCTTGATGGCCTCGACGATGAGGTCCAGGGCGGCGCGGTTGGACTCCAGGTTCGGGGCGAAGCCGCCCTCGTCGCCGAGTCCGGTGGACAGGCCCTTGGTCTTCAGGACCTTCTTCAGCGTGTGGTAGATCTCCGCGCCCCAGCGCAGGGCCTCGGAGAAGGACTCCGCGCCGATCGGGGCGATCATGAACTCCTGGATGTCCACGTTGGAGTCGGCGTGCGAGCCGCCGTTCAGGATGTTCATCATCGGAACGGGCAGCAGGTGCGCGTTCGGGCCGCCGAGGTAGCGGAAGAGCGGCAGGTCGGACGCCTCGGAGGCGGCGTGCGCGACGGCCAGCGAGACGCCGAGGATGGCGTTCGCGCCGAGCGAGGCCTTGTTCTCGGTGGCGTCGAGGTCGAACATCGCCTGGTCGATGAGGCGCTGCTCGGTGGCGTCGTACCCGACGAGCTCCGGGCCGATCTGCTCGATGACGGCGAGGACGGCCTTCTCGACGCCCTTGCCCTGGTAGCGGTTGGGGTCACCGTCGCGAAGCTCGATGGCCTCGAACGCACCGGTGGAGGCGCCGGACGGAACGGCAGCACGGCCCGTGCTGCCGTCGTCGAGGCCGACCTCGACCTCGACCGTGGGGTTGCCCCGGGAGTCGAGGATTTCCCTGGCTACGACGACGTCGATGGACGGCACGAGGCATCTCCTTCTGGGATCTGACACTGGTTGTGCAGGGTCACTGTGGCCTTGCGACCCGAGCCTATCCGGCCCGGCCGCGTCCGTCGGCCGCCCGCCCGCCTCCTGGGACGAAAAAGGACCCAAGGGCCTGCATAGCGGGGCAGAACTCTAGAAATCTACTGAGCGGTAACAGCAAGAGGTGAACGCATACGGGCCCCCGGAGGCCCGCCGCCCACGAAGAACCCGGCCCGACGCGCTGGGGGAAGAGCGCGCCGGGCCGGGAAGCCGTGCGAGGGAGAGTGCCGCCGGACGCTCTCCCTCCGGGGAGGAGAGGCGGCGATTACTTCAGGTGGAGCTGCTGCCCCGGGAAGATCAGGTTCGCGTCCTCGACGATGTCGTCGTTGAGCTTGAAGAGCTTGCTCCAGCCGCCCTTGACGTCTTCCTTCTGAGCGATCTTGCTCAGGGTGTCGCCGGCCTTGACCTTGTACTCGCCGTCGCCCTTCTTGACCTTGTCGCCGGTCGGGGTGGTGACGGTCTTCTTGCTCTCGGCCTTGGGGGCCTCGCGCTGCTCGCTGCGCGTGGTGGGCTGCTCGGCCTGGCGCTCGGGCTGCGCCTGCTCGGGCTTGCTCTCGGACCGGCCGGAGCCGCCGGGGTTCACGCCCGGGTCCACACCGTCGTTGGTGAGGCCGCCGGCACCGGCGCAGGCCCAGGCGCCCGGGCCCTGCAGGTCGAGAAGCTTCTCGGCGGTGGCGATCTGCTGGTCCTTGGAGGCCAGGTCGGCACGCGAGGCGTACTGCGTACCGCCGGCGGCGGCCCAGCTGGACTGCGAGAACTGCAGTCCGCCGTAGTAGCCGTTGCCGGTGTTGATGGACCAGTTGCCGCCGGACTCGCACTGGGCGACGGCGTCCCAGGTCGCGACGGAGGCGGCGGAAGCGTTGGTCGCGCCCATCAGCGGGACGGCGACGGCGGCACCGGCGACACCCGCGAGGGTGGCGATACGGGTGGCCTTGGACGGGCGGCGGTGCTTGCCCTTGCTGTTCAGCAGCATGGAACGAATCTCCTCACCGACGCCTACGAGGTGAGCTGTCGGGTTCGGGCTGATGAGTTGCCCGGCCGTGCGACCTTGCGCACGGCTTCACCCCTAGCCGGTCCCGTACACCCCCTGGAGGGGCTGTGCGGACCCGGCGGCTTACCTGGGTCCCCCGCTCCTGCCTACGGCGCTTACGCGTCTGTTCCCTTCGACCGACGGCAGGATTCGGCGTGACGGTCGACGGGGCCCGCGGTGCGAGCGGCTTAGACCGTAAACACAGGCAACCCCGACATTCAAAGATGGACATAGGGGGCAATCGGCCCGAACTCGCTGCGGCCGATGGGCTGTTTCCGCAGGTCGGGGGCGATGTGTGCGAATGAGCCGGAAGGGGCGCGCGAGTTGAAGCAAAGAGACCCATGTCTCACTTACGCAAAGTGGACATAGGCCTCTTAACTGCCTCTGATTTCGGGGTATTTTCCCGAATTGATTCAGTTGGCGGCGGGTGCCTCGTCGGACTTCCCGGCAGGCTCTTCGGCACCTTCGGGCGCGGCCTGGTCCAGCCCCAGATCCAGGTTCTGGCCGGGCAGGATCAGGTCCGGGTCGGAGCCCAGGAGGTCCTTGTTGGCCTCGTAGAGACCGGTCCAGCCGTCAGGGAGTTCCTGGGCATCGGCGATGACCCAGAGGTTGTCGCCGGGCTGCACCGTGTACGCGCCGGCCGCCGCACCGCCGTCCCGGGCGTCGCCGTCGCGCGAGGCGTGCCGACCGGATCCGCGCGGGCCGTCCTCCTGGCCCGCTCCGGCCTCCTCGGGCGCGGGGGCGCCGCGGTGCTTGCCACCCTCACCCTTCGAGGAGTCGAGGGAGGTGGAGGGGTCGATGGTGTCGGGGGCCTCGGAGGAGGGCGGAGTGGAGGGCCTCACCGAGGAGTCGGGGGCTTCGCCGCCCTTCTGCGCGTCAGCGCTGTCACCCTTGTCCGCCGGGTCACCCTTCTCACCCTTGCCACTCTTGTCACCCTTGTCGGACTCATCAGCTTTACCGGACTTGCCGGATTCATCCGCTTCGTCGGGTGCGTCTGCTTCGTCGGTCGGGGCGGTCGTCGGGTCGGGGGCCGGCGAGGTGCCCGGGTCGACGCCCGGCAGGCTGCCGTCCACCGCGAGACCCGAGATCACCGCGCAACTCGGCCACGCCTTGGGGCCCTGGTCGTCCAGGATCTTCTCGGCGACGGAGATCTGCTGCGACCGGCTGGCGAGGTCGGCGCGGGACGCGAACTCCGTACCGCCGTACGCCGACCAGGTCTCCTGCGACAACTGGAGCCCGCCGTAGTAGCCGTTGCCGAGGTCGGCGCTCCACATTCCGCCGCTCTCGCACTCCGCGACCCGGTCCCAGGTGGCGGCCTCGGCGGCGGACGCGCCGCTCGCCCCGAGCAGCGGGATGGCGATGGCCGATCCCGTCACCCCTGCGGCGACGACGATGGCGGGTGCCTGGCGAGGGCGGCGGTGTCTGCCGTTCGCGGAGCCCATGGGTATGCCTTCCGTGCGACTGACAAGCGAGTGACCTGAGCACCGCGCAGCGGGATTCCGTGCCTGCGTCGGCGCACAAGGGACGCGTGAGCAACGTGCGACCTACGCGTCGAACCGTGAACCTAGCGGGACTCGAACGTGTGTCACAAGTCGATGCAGCGCAGATCACGTGAAAGTCACAGAGTTGACAGCGTGTCACTTTTTTCGGAGCGGATTCCGGGCTCGAACTCGACCGGAAGGGTGCGCAGTCCGCGCATGATGAGCCCGCCGCGCCAGCGCAAATCGGCAGGTTCTGCTGCAAGTCGCAGGTCAGGAAGGCGTCCCAGGAGGGTGGCCAGCGCGGTCTGCCCTTCGAGCCGGGCCAGCGGTGCCCCCAGGCAGTAGTGGATGCCGTGCCCGTAGCCGAGGTGCTGGTTGTCACTCCGTGCAAGGTCCAGAACGTCCGGATCCGTGAACCGCTCCGGGTCCCGGTCGGCCGCCGCCAGCACCACCAGTACGGGGTCCCCGGGGGCGATCTCCGCGCCGCCGAGGGTCAGCTGCTCGGTGGCGTACCGCCAGGTCGCCATCTCGACCGGCCCGTCGAACCGGAGCAGTTCCTCCAGCCCGGTCGCCAGCAGCGCGCCCTCCCCGGCATTCAGGGAAGCCTGGAGCGCGGCCCGCTGCTCGGGGTGGCGCAGCAGGGCGTAGGTGCCGTTCCCGATCAGATTGACCGTCGTCTCGAATCCGGCGAAGAGCAGGATGAACGCCATCGCGGCCGCCTCGTTCTCCGTGAGGTGCTCGCCGTGGTCGCTGGCCCGGATCAGCCCGGAGATCAGGTCGTCGCCGGGATTCTCCCTTTTACGGTGGATGAGTTCGGCGAGGTAGCCGCGCATCTTCTTCACCGACCGGGCGACCCCGCCGCGCGGCCCGCCCCCGTGCCGGATCATCATGCCCGCCCAGTCCCGGAAGTCGTCCTGGTCCTCACGGGGGACGCCGAGCAGGTCGCAGATGGCGTAGATGGGGAGCGGAAAGGCGAAGTCATGGATCAGATCGGCTTTCCCCTCCTCGATGAACCCGTCGATGAGCTGGTCCGTCAGCTCCTGCACGCGGGGCGCGAACTCCGCGACCCGGCGCGGGGTGAACGCCTTGGACACAAGCCGGCGCAGCCGGGTGTGGTCCGGCGGGTCGATATTGAGCAGATGCGTCATCAGCTCCGCCTTGCGCTCCCCCGGGATCCCTGTCTTCCCCTTGGCGTGCGGCGACTCGGCGTGGTTGGCCGGGTTCTTGGAGAGCCGCGCGTCGGCGAGCGCCTGCCGGGCATCCCCGTACCGGGTCACGAGCCAGGCCTCGACCCCGCTGGGCAGCGCGGTGCGGTGCACGGGGCGGTGCTCGCGGAGCCAGGCGTACGCGGGGTAGGGGTCGGAGGCGAACTCCCAGGTGAAGAGTTCGGGGGCGCTTTCGGGGGTGGTGGCGCTGTGGGGGCAGACGGGGGTGTCGTTCACGCGCCCTCCACCGCCACGATCGCGTCCCGGTACGCCCGGGCCGCCGCGCGCAGGGCGGCCTCCGGGTCGGTGCCGTTCGCCTCGGCCTGTACGGCGAGCGCGAGGAGCTCGTAGCCGATGGAGTCGGAGGAGGGATCGCCCGTCGGCAGGGGAACGTCGAGGCCCGCCGTGCGGACCCGGCTGCCGAGCTTTGCGGCGAGGGCCAGGCCGGGCTGCCCGAGGGGGACTCCTTCGGTGACCGACGTGCGCTGCTTCTCGATCGCCTTGGTGCGCAGCCAGTGCGCGTGGACGTCCTCGGGGGTCTCCGCGGTCTCGTCGCCGAAGACGTGCGGGTGGCGGTGGATCAGCTTCTCGACGAGGCCGCCCGCGACGTCGTCGATGGCGAAGGGCTCGTCGGGGTCCTCCTCGGCGATGCGCGCGTGGAAGACGACCTGGAGCAGGACGTCGCCCAGCTCCTCGCGGAGTTCGTCCCGGTCGCCGTCCTCGATCGCCTCGACCAGTTCGTACGCCTCCTCGATCGCGTACTTGGCGAGGCCCCGGTGCGTCTTCTGCGAGGTCCAGGGGCAGGCGCGGCGGATCCGGTCCATGACCTGGACCAGGTCGAGGAGGCGGGCGCCGGGGAGGTCGTAGGAGCCCGGGAGCAGTTCCAGGTCCGGCATCGGCATCCGGCCGGAACCGCCCAGGCGGGCCAGGCCGTCGGTGAGGGGGGCGTTGCCCTCGCCGCCGGTGAGGACGACCACCGTCCGGCCGCCGGCGCAGTCCGCGACCAGTTCGTCCGCGGAGGGCGTGGCGTGTTCGACGTGTACGCCCGCCTCGCGGAGGTAGGGCAGCTGCGGCTGGTCCGGGTCCGCGGTGAGGACGCGGTCGGCGGCGTGCAGGGTCTGCCAGGCCGGCCAGGACAGCAGGCCGGGTGCGACCCGGTGGCTGGCGGTGAGCAGGACGATGCGGCCGGGGTCGGCGGGGGTCTCGACGGAGGTGTCGGGGGCTTCGGCGTTCACCCTGCGAACCTACCCCCGGCTCCGCGAGCGGCCGACGGGCCGCCCTGCGCGGCCGGACCGGTCAGGCCTCCGTCGGCTGCTCGGGGGTGAACTCGGTGCGCTGGGTGATCCAGGGCGCGCTGTAGTTGCCGAGCTGCATCTTCTGGTCGTCCCAGGTGCCGAAGCGCGGGTTGACGTCGATGTCGAGGGCCTTCGACGCCTTCGTGAGGGCCTGGCCGACGGCCTGCTGGCCGGCGGGCGTGCCCAGGTCCGCGCCGAGTGCCCGGGCCAGCTTCGGGAGCTGGACCTCCTGGCGCATGTCGGCGTCGATCTGGTCCGGGGCCACCCAGCGCTGCTGGAGCATCATCGCCTCGAACTGGTCCTCGCCGCCCTGCTGGGCGAGGCTGGCCTGCCGCATCTCCTGGATCTCCTTGCGGGAGACCGTGACCCCCGCGTCCTCGGCGGCGCGGTCGAGGATCCGGCCGAAGATCAGCCCGTGCAGCTTGGCGCGGTTGAGCTGGCCCGACTTGTTCACCAGCTGGGCCGCCTGCGGGGAGCTCTCCTGGGCGGTGCGGACCTCCGCGGCCCGCTCCTGGACCGCCGACACCTCGATCCGCTCACCGCCCACGACGGCCGCGGCACCGGGGTGGGCCTGGCTGCCGCAGGCCGACAGGAGCGGCGCGGCGACGAGCGTTGCGGCGAGGACGGAGAGCGCGGTGCGACGACGGCGGTGCAAAGGAGCCTCCCGGAAAGAGTTTGTGCATCGGTGCACAAAGCCTTGCGGTGATCGATGTTAGGCAGTGGATGTGGCCTGTGCCACTGATTCGACCAACGATTCGGGAGGAGTTGGGGATGTGGTCCGCGAAGGGCGGTGCTCCGGGGGCCGCTGTCAGCCGCCGCGGACGTCCCGCTGGTGACTGAGCAGACGGCGCAGGTCCATGGGCAGCGGGTGGTGCGGCCCGTAGGTGCGCTCGGCGTCGTACAGCAGCGCCTGGAGCTGGGCCCGGCCCGCGGTGTGGTCGCCGACCGCCAGGAGCAGCTGTCCGATGCGGTGCCGGATGTCGAGGGCGCGGCCGGGGTCGGAGGTGATCGGCCCGTAGGCGTTCTCGTAGTACGGGAGGACCGCGCGGTACTCGACCAGTGCGGCCCCGGCCTCGCCGAGCTGTTCCAGGCACTGGGCCGCGTCGTAACGGAACTGGAGGGCCTGGCTGTCGGCCGGTCCCGCCTCGGCGGCACGGTCCTCGGCGAGGCGGCGCAGTTCGGGCAGGGCGCGGCGGTACTGCCCGTCGTCCATGAGCGTCGCGGCGTACTGCTTGCGCAGGATGCGGACGACCGGTGA
Source organism: Streptomyces globisporus (assembly GCA_014649555.1). Taxonomy (GTDB): domain Bacteria; phylum Actinomycetota; class Actinomycetes; order Streptomycetales; family Streptomycetaceae; genus Streptomyces; species Streptomyces globisporus. Next base: position 102,208 of record BMTG01000007.1, read on the forward strand.
GTGCTCGCCGTGCTCGGCCGCGGCGGCCGGGAGGGTGGCGCCGAGGACGTCCACGGCCTGGGTGATCCGGCCCTCGCCGAGCAGCTTCTTCACCTCGTCCACGGCCCGCGCGACGTCCAGCCGGCCGGGCGGCGGGGTGGTGGGGCGGGCCGGGGTGGCCTGGGCCGGGGTCGGGAAGGCGGCCGGGGGCCGGGTGAAGGACGGCGGGCCTCCGACGGTGGGCCACGTCGCGGCCAGGACCGGCGGCGGCGCGGCGAAGGTGTCGGGCGCGGGCACGGAAGCCGGAGTGGCGGCCCGGTCCGGCCAGGGGGCGTGCGGCCGCAGGAACGGGCGGGTCGGGTCGAGCGGCCCGGCGGGCGTCCCGTGCTTCGGCAGCAGCGGGGCCAGCTCCTCGTACACCTCCTGGGCGGAGGCGGGCCTCTCCTGCGGGTCTTTGGCGAGCAGCCGCAGGACGAGGGCCTCCAGCACGACGGGCACCTCGGGGCGCTTCTGCCGGACCGGGACCGGGGCCTCGTAGAGATGGCGGTGCAGGACGCCCAGCGCGGTGGACCCGGCGAACGGCACGTCACCGCTGAGGAGTTCGTGCAGGAGGACCCCGAGGGCGTACAGGTCGGTGTACGGGCCGACCGCGCCGCCCATCGCCTGCTCGGGGGCCATGTAGGCCGGGGACCCGATGGGCGAACCGGTGTGGGTGAGGCGGGTGGTGTCGGTGTCTAGGACTGAGGCGACGCCGAGGTCGAGGACGGTGACCGTGCCGTCGGGGCGGACCATCACGTTCCGGGGCTTGAGGTCGCGGTGGACGATCGGCACGGCGTGCACCGCGCAGAGGACCGCGCAGAGCTGGGCGGCGACCGCGACGGCCCACGGCCAGGGGTAGGGGTCCTGTTCGGCCAGGTGGTCGGCGAGGTCGGCACCCTCGACGTACTGCATGACGAGGTAGAGGTCGTCGCCGTCGCTGCCCGCGTCGTGGACGGTGACCAGACCCGGGTGGTCGACCTGGGCGGTGACCCGGCACTCGCGGACGAACCGGCGGCGCAGTTCGTCGGCCGCGTCGCTGCCGGTGGGGCCGGCGACCCGGTCGGGGCGCAGCAGCTTCACGGCGACGCGGCGGTCCAGGCGCCGGTCGTACGCCGTCCACACCTGGCCCATGCCGCCCTGGCCGAGGATGGTCGCCAGCTCGTAGCGGTCGGCGATGGTCCGCCCGCTCACCGGCCCTCGCCGTCCCTGCTGTCCTTGTTCTCCTTGCGGAGGTAGTCGCTCAGCTCGTCCAGCTCGGCCCGGACCTGGTCGAGGCGCTGGGGCGCGGGCTTGGGGGTGGGCGGCGGAGTCGGCGCGGTGTACGGGTTGGGCTGCTGGTGCGGGGCGAGGTGCTGTTGCTGGTACGGGAGCGGGGGCGCCGGGTGCACGGGTGCGCCGTACGGGGCCGGGGCGCCGAGGGTGTTGTAGTGCCGTATCTCCGCGTACAGGTAGTAGGTGATCACCCCGGCCAGCAGGCCGAGGATCCAGAGCATCATGAACAGCGCCGCCGCGTCCGACATCTGGTCGGGGTCGTCCGGGGTGGCCATGATGAAGACGAACAGCCCGATGTTGAGGGCGAGCACGACCACCAGCAGGAACCAGTCGCGCGGCTTCCGGGTGACGATCGCGAGTCGCAGCATCGGCGCCCAGCCCAGCAGGCCGCAGCTCAGCACGGTCAGCGCCACGAGGATCACGCGCACCGTCGTGAGCGTCGCCGGGGACGGCCGCGATGTCGTCGGCTGCTGCGGCATGGGGCCGTAGCCGTGCATGTGCTGCTCCTGGGAGGCGTATGTCGGACGTGTGGGGTGAGCGTATACACCTCCGCCGACCGGCTGACCCCGGTTGCCCCCAAGGTTGTCCGCACCGTTGTGTGCGGCGGTCGTCCCCGGCTTGGCCGCCACGGCCGGGGCGCCCGGCGCGGTCACCTCATCCGGGCGTGACCGTGCCGTCCGTCAGGCCGTCGTACATCCGCTGGACCAGCCGGCCGCCGAGCCGCCCCGCCGTCCGCAAAGCGTCCTCGAAGGCGGCCGGTTCGCGGAACCGCTCCCCGTACCGCTGCTGCTCCGCGAGCGGCATCAGGGGCCCCGGCCGCCCTGGCCCGCGCCTGGAGACCGGCGACGGCCGCGACGGTGGCGGACGCGCGGTGCGCGATCGCGACGAGGGCGTTCTGCATGTCGATGACGAGGAGGGCGGGGGTGGGCGGCGCCGCGGAAGCGGGGTTCACCGTCACAGCCGGTGCCGTACCCATACGTTGGGCTCGACGTACACCGCGTACCCGTGGGCGAGCGCGCAGTGGACCGGGACGAGCGCCCCCGGCACCTCCACCGGACCGTCCGTGTCGAACGGCAGCCCGGTCCACTCCCGCCACTGCGCGAGCGAACCGCTCACCGTCATCGACACGGTGGCGACCGAGTCCACCGTTCCGCCCGCCCGGACGTGGACCCGCAGCCAGGGATCCTCGGGCAGCCCGTCACCGGCCCGGGTCAGCCGGGCGTACTTCTCCATCGGCAGGCCGGACTCGAGATGCTTGCCGCTCGGCCGCACCGGGGCGACGACCTCGCGGAAGCCGTGCCGCCGCGCGTTGTCCCGCATCGCGGCGAGCATCCGGCCCGATATCCCCTTGCCCTGGTGACCGGTGGCCACCGTGATCTCGATCGCGCCGACCGTGTCGGGCGTGCGCCCGCGCCGCAGGTCGGCGAAGGCCCACAGCAGCATCCGGTCCCAGCCGCCGACGGGCAGTTCACCGCGCCCGGGCGCGTCCAGCACGAAGGGCACGCTGTAGGCGCGGGCGACCACGGCGCCCTCGGGGTCGGTGGCGACCAGCACGTACTGGGGGAACTCGACGGCGATCCGGGCGAAGTTGGCCCAGCCGACGATGTCCTCCAGCACGAACTCCGGCCAGGTGTCCGGCATTCTGTCCAGGGCACCGGCGAGCTCGGGACGCTCGGCGAGGGTGGTGATGTTCAGCTCCATACGCGCGACCTTAGGCAGACGGTACGGCTCCCACCAGCGATTATCGGCGCGGGCCGCCGCGCTCCGGAGGCGGCGGACGGCCCCGGCTACCCTCTCGCCGCATGACGACGGCGACACCACCGGACTCCCCCGCCCCCGCTCCCGTACACATCCGCCCCTGCCGGGCGGCGGACCTCGACGTGCTGGAGCGGCACATGCCCTCGCCCGGCCGGACCCGGCGGCACGCGGACCGGTTCGACCGGCAGGAGCAGGGGCTCACCGCCTTCCTGACCGCCTGGGCCGACGACGTACCGGTGGGAACGGCGCAGATCCTGTGGCAGGGCTGCGCGGCCCCCGAGGTGCAGGCCCGCTTCCCCGGCTGCCCCGAGCTGAACGGCCTCGGGATCTGGCCACCGGAGCTGCGTTCCCGGGGCATCGGCACGGCGTTGATCCGGGCGGTGGAGGAGCGGGTCCGGGCCGCCGGCCACACCCTGATCGGCCTGGGCGTGGACGACGACAACCACCGGGCGGCCGCGCTCTACCTGCGGATCGGCTACCGGGAGACCGGCTGCCGCTACCTGGACCGGTACGCGTACCTCGACGACGACGGCGTCCGGCACGAGGTCGCGGACCCGGCCCGCTTCCTGGTCAAGGGGCTGGCCGGGCGGGCTTTCGGGCCGACGTGATCCGGCCGGAACCGTGAGGTGTGCATGCCGCGTCCCCACCCGTGACTTTCCACCCCGTGCGCCACCTGTGCGCCACCCGTGCGTCACCCGTCGAGGAGCAGAACCATGACCCAGCCCGGCAGTACACCGAACCGCCCCCGGAGAGGCGCCGGATGCCTGCAGAGCCTGCTGGTGCTCGCGGTGATCCTCGGTCTGGGCTACGGAGCGTCCAAGATCTTCGGTGACGAGTCGTCGAAGTCGAAGAGGTCCTCATCGTCGTCCTCGTCCGCATCGGACGGCCAGGGCGGATCGTGGGAGATAGGTGACTGCGGGGGCCCGGATCCGGAGAACAAGCCGGACGGCTACCGCGCCTTCGACTGCGACGAGGAGGGCGCGACCTTCAAGGCCCTGAAGATCGAGGACGCGAGCTTCCTGCCCAACGCGATCCAGTGCCCGGCCGGAACGGACCTGATCATCCAGGTCTCCCGGGTCTTCGGTTCAGGCGATGACAAGAAGGGCGGCGGCATCCCGACCAACACCGTCTGCGGCCGCAATCTGACGGGCGACCATCCCGGCGACGCGGGCGCCGGCGGCGGCCAGCTCGTCGAGGGCGACTGCATCTCGGCGACGGCCAAGGAGATCGCCTGCGCCTCGGCCGGGGCGAACGACTTCAAGGTCCTCGGCCTCGTCAAGGAGGAGACGGAGTGCCCGGCGGCGACCACGGAGCCGATGGAGCTGATGATGGCGATGGGCCGCCCGTACGACGTCATCTGCGGCGGCAAGGTCTGATCGGGCGCCTCCGGGGTCCCGCTCAGCCGCCGCACTGAGCGAGCATCGCCCGCTTGTCGGCCGTCGTGACCGGGAGTTCGTACTTCAGCGAGACCTGGGCGAACCGCACCGCGTAGGAGCAGCGGACCGGCTTGTACGGCGGCAGCCAGGAGGCGGGGCCGGAGTCACGCTTGGCGTTGTTGGCCGGGCCGTCCACCGGGATGAGGTTGAGCGGGTCGTTGGCGATCTGCTCGCGCTTGGACTCGTTCCAGCGGGCGGCGCCCATCTGCCAGTTGTAGGACAGCGGCATCACATGGTCGATCTGCACCTTCGTCGCCTGCTGCTTGCGCCAGTCGATGGTCTCGCCGGTGTAGGGGTCCTGGAGCGTCATCGCCATGACGACGCAGTCGGAACCCGCCTTGTGCTCGATGTCCTTGCCGTCGCGGGCGAGCAGGTCGTTGCGGGTGTCGCAGCCGTTGCGGGCGAGCGGGATGCCGTCGACGCCGTCCTTCCAGGCGTAGCCGAACTTGTCCCGCTCGTAGCCGGTCTTCGGGCCGCGCCCCTTGGTGGCCACCTTCTCGATGAGCTGCCGGGCGGCCGCCCGGTCCGTGTCGCTCGTGAGGGGCGCCAGGCCCGGCTTCGTACCGTCCGGGTTGTCGAGCGGGCCGGCGCCGAAGCCCTCGGCGGACTGCGCGCCGCCGTTGGCCTCGCCGCTCGTGCCACCGCCGTCGGCCGCAAGGTCGTCGGGGCCGCAGCCGCTCGCCAGAGCGATCACGACGAGGGCGCCGACGGCGGGCAGGGCCGCTGCTCGGTGCGTACGGCGGCGGTGCGTACGGGGAGCTGTCACGGGGAGCCGTCCTGACGGTGAGGAGAGCGGGCGCTGAGGATCCTACGGGCGCCTTCCCCGTCGGAGTGGCTTCCATGACTGCAAGGCCTCTAGAACACGTCGCGCAGGGTCTCCAGGAGACGGGCGATGTTCGCCTCGTCGCGGCGGTAGTACGTCCACTTGCCTCGCCGTGTGGCGATCACCAGCCCTGCCTGCCGCAGTATCGTCAGGTACTGCGAGGTGGTGGACTGCCCCAGGCCCGCACGCTGCTGGATGTCGCTCACACAGACGCCGATCTCGACGTCGGCGGGCTCCTGGCCCGGGAAGCTCATCGGGTCCTTGAGCCACACCAGCATCTGGCGGCGGGCCGGGTTGGACAGGGCCCGGAACACCGCCAGCAACTCCGTCTCCGAGAACACCAGGCGATCGTAACCCAATCACATATTGGCAATTCGCGATATGACGATTTATGTTTGAGGCATGTCGACTTCGATGCGTGTGATGGAACTCGTCCACTTCGGTGACGCGGACACCGCGTTCGCCGCCCGGGACCTGCCGAGGCCCGCTCCGGGACCCGGCCAGGTGCTGGTGCGTGTGCTGGCCACGTCCGTGAACCCTCTCGACCTGCAGACCCGGCGCGGCGACTACCGCGACGAGGTGGCGCTGCCGGCGGTGATCGGCAACGACGTGTCCGGCGTGGTCGTCGGGACCGGCCCCGGGGCGGACGACTTCCGGCCGGGCGACGAGGTCTGGTATCTGGCGCCGGTGTTCGCCGGACAGGGGACGTACGCCGAGTTCCACGTGGTCGACCAGGCCCTGGTCGCCCGCAAGCCCGAGGGGCTGTCGCACGTCGAGGCCGCCGGTCTCGCGCTCGTGGGCGTGACGGCGTGGGAGGCGCTGGTGGAACGAGCCGGGGTGAAGGCCGGGGAACGGGTCCTGGTGCACGGCGGAGCGGGCGGGGTCGGCTCGGCCGCCATCCAGGTCGCCCACGCGCTGGGAGCGGAGGTGGTGACCACCGCGCGGGCGAAGGACCACGAGTTCGTCACCGGTCTCGGAGCCGACACCGTGATCGACTTCTCGGCCGGTGACTATGTTCCGCAGGTCCGTGAGCTGGGCGGGGTGAACGTCGTGCTGGACACCGTGGGCAGGGACACCCTCACCCGCAGCCCGGAGGTCCTCGCCGACCGGGGCCGCGTGGTGTCCATCGTGGACACCCCCGAGCCACAGAACCTGCTGGCCGCGTGGGGTGTGAACGCGACCTACCACTTCCTCTTCGTCAGCCCCGGCCGGGCGAAGCTCGACGCCCTCAGCCGGCTGATCGACCGGGGCGAGCTCCGGCCGGACATCGGTGCGGTGCTCCCGCTGGCCGACATCGCCCAGGCACACACGCTGCTGGAGGGCGGTTCCGTCGGCGAGGGCCGCCGACGCCCCCGCGGCAAGATCGCCATCGCCGTCGGGCCCGAGCTCGGATGAACCACGCCTGCCCCCCCCCCCCGGCCCCGGGGGGGCTCACCCTTCCAGCTTCTACGACGCGGGTCACACCTTCCCGATGCCGAGGGTGTTCTCGGACGGCAGCATCCCCGAGCCGATGACCTCCAGCCACGGCTCCCCCAGGAGCTGCACCAGCCGCTCCCGCTCCGGCTCCCCCAGCGCCCGCCACGGCGCCGCGGCCTCCTCGTCGGTGCGCAGCTCCACCTTCGCGCGGAGCTCGCGTCCCGCATCCGTGGCCGTCCCGTCCGCCGCGAGCAGCCCGCGCTCCTGGAGCCGCCGCCGGGCCGCGCCCCACTCCTCGGCGCTCCACCCTCGGCTCGCGAACACCTCGGGGGCCGCCGCGCCGACCGCCGCGAAGGAGACCAGCGACTCGACCGGGTCGAGGCCGGCCCCGGTCAGGGCGGCGATGTGCCCGTCGCCCCGGTGTTCTCGCAGGACGGTCGCCGCCTGCCAGAGCGTCAGGTGCGGGGGGTCGGGCCAGGGCAGGGCGGAGTTGGCGGCTCCGAGACCACCGGGGACCCCGGGGGCCGCCGCCTCAGCCGCACGCCGGGCCAGGGCGGCGGCTTCGGCGAACCCCGCCCCCTCCACGCGGTCCCCGAACAGCGCCCGGTAGGTCAGGTCGACCGCACGCAGCCGGGCCGCGAGCACGGCGTCCGGGTCGGCGACCGCCCAGCCGGCCGGGACATGGCGGTCCACCACCCTCGGGGCGAAGCTGTGGAACGTCCGCACCACCTCGTCCGCGCCCGCCGCCCCCAGCGGAGCCGCCCGCCAGGCGAAGTAGCTCGCCCAGCGCTCCTCGGTGTCGTACCCCAGCGCGGCGGCCTCCTCGAAGGCCGCGGGGGCGTAGTACAGAACGGCGTGCAGGGGCTCCACGAGGTGCCACATCTGCCGCACGCGAGCCGGTTCTCCGGTCATGATCTCCGCCTCTCCCGGACTCCCCGGACGGGAATCACGCATCTAGTCAATGCCTAGATCGGACCTTCAGCATGGTCCGCACCGCCGGAACTTGTCAATGCCTAGATGCCGGGTAGGGTGCTGTCCATGACCAGCGAGCGCGAGCGCACCTACCACCACGGCGATCTGCGGCGCGCCATCCTGACCGCCGCCCTCGACGTCATCGCGACCGAGGGCCCCGCCGCCCTGAGCCTGCGCGATCTGGCCCGCCGGGCCGGCGTCTCGCACGCCGCGCCCGCGCATCACTTCAAGGACCGCACGGGCCTGCTGACCGCCGTGGCCGCCGAGGGCTACGCCCTGTTCGCCGACGCGCTGGCCGGGGCCCCGGATCTACGGGAGCGGGGCGTGGCGTACGTACGGTTCGCGGCGACGCATCCCGCGCACTTCCAGGTGATGTTCCAGCCGGACCTGCACCGCGCCGACGACCCGGACCTGCTGGTCGCCCGCGCCCGGGCGACCGAGGCGTTGCGCTCCGGCGTTGCGGACCTCCCCCCGGCCGGCCGGGGGGAGGACGACCGGCTCACGGGGGTGGCCGCGTGGTCGCTGGCCCACGGCTTCGCGACACTGCTGCTCACCGGCAACCTGGCGGACGCGCTGGCGGGCCGGGACCCGGAGGAGGCGTTCCGGTCTCTGGCCGCGTTGACCTTTGCGCCGGAGGACGGTCGCGGCCGCTGACAGGCACGGCCCAAGCTGTCCCACCGGCGTTTCCTGAGCGAGGAACGAGCTTCCGCGGCCTAGTCGTCCGCGAACCAAGAACGACCTTCGGCCCAGTGGGCCACCCATCCCGCGATACCGGGCGTGCCCGGCATCACGAGAGCACCCGGCCGGGTGCCGAACGGTATCGCGCCGAACTCATCGATCAGCCAGACGTGACCGCGTTGCGGGCCCGTGGTGATCAGGTGCCAGTACATGCCGCAACCGTCCGTACCCAGCAGCAGGGAGCCGTGGTCGTACACGGCTTCCACCCGGGTCTCGAACTCCTCGTCCGACAGTTCCTCCCCACCCTCGTCCTCTTCGTCTCCCCCTTCCCACTGCCATGCCTCCGTGAGCGGAAAAGGCTGGGCGAGCAGGCGCTCGGCACGGCCCTCGCCCCAGTCCGAGGGCGTTTGCGCCAGGGGCAGCAGACCGTAGTCGGGCGGTCCCGCGCGCAGTCCGTCGCTGATCTCCGCCACGCAGGAGCGGTACGGCTCCGGGAGCACGATGCCGTGCTCCGCCTCGAACGACCGCACCGCCTCCCAACCGGCCGGCGGCGCCGCATCGGGATGGGACGCGAAGATCTCGCGGAGGGCGGCCGCCTCCGACGGGGCGCAGGTTTCCGTGTTCATGCCGGTCATCATCCAGGACACGGGAGAGGCGGCGTCCCGTACCTGCGAGGAGGGCACCTAGGGCCCCGACGGGTGAACAACCCGGCGGGGCCCGATCGTTCGCGAACCCCGGGGAGCACAGGCGCCCCCGGGGTTCGGTCGTTCGCAGGGCTCCAGGGAGCTACGACCCCAAAATCGTCGTCAGGAACTCGCCTGTCCACGCCAGTAGTTCGCGGCCGATGACCGGCTTGCCGCCGATCTTGCCCGTCGTCGGGCGGGGGACCAGGATCTGGTGGGCGGCGGGCTTGATGACCGTCTTGGGGTGCAGGCGCTTCAGGCGCAGTTCCTGGGACTCGCGCAGCTCCACCGGGGCGAAGCGGATGTTGGAGCCCTGGAGGACGATCTCGCCGACTCCGCAGGCGCGGGCCAGCATGCGCAGGCCCGCCACCAGGAGGAGATTCTCGACCGGTTCGGGCAACGGGCCGTAGCGGTCGGTGAGTTCCTCGCGGACCGCTCGGATGTCGTCCTCCGAGTTGGCCGAGGCGATCGCGCGGTACGCCTGGAGGCGCAGGCGCTCGCCGGGGGCGTAGTCGTGCGGGACGTGCGCGTCGACCGGGAGCTCGATCTTGACCTCCAGCGGGGGCTCTTCCTGCTCGCCCCCCTCCATCTGGGCCCGGTAGTCGGCGACGGCCTCGCCGACCATGCGGACGTACAGGTCGAAGCCGACGCCCGCGATGTGGCCGGACTGCTCGCCGCCGAGCAGGTTGCCCGCGCCGCGGATCTCCAGGTCCTTCATCGCCACGTACATGCCCGCGCCCATCTCCGTGTGCTGGGCGATCGTCGCCAGGCGTTCGTGGGCCGTCTCGGTGAGGGGCTTCTCCGGGGGGTAGAGGAAGTAGGCGTAGCCACGGTCGCGGCCTCGGCCCACCCGGCCGCGCAGCTGGTGGAGCTGGGACAGGCCGAAGTTGTCGCCGCGCTCCACGATCAGGGTGTTGGCGTTGGAGATGTCGATGCCGGACTCGACGATCGTCGTGGAGACCAGGACGTCGAACTTCTTCTCCCAGAAGTCCACCACGACCTGTTCCAGGGCCTGTTCGGACATCTGGCCGTGTGCTGTCGCGATGCGCGCCTCGGGGACGATCTCGCGGAGGCGGGCGGCCGCGCGGTCGATGGACTCGACCCGGTTGTGGATGTAGAAGACCTGGCCCTCGCGCAGCAGTTCACGGCGGATCGCCGCGCCGATCTGCTTCTCCTCGTACGGGCCGACGAAGGTGAGCACCGGGTGGCGCTCCTCCGGCGGGGTGGTGATCGTGGACATCTCGCGGATGCCGGTGACCGCCATTTCGAGCGTACGGGGGATGGGCGTCGCGGACATGGTCAGGACGTCCACGTTGGCGCGGAGCTTCTTCAGCTGCTCCTTGTGCTCGACGCCGAACCGCTGCTCCTCGTCCACGATGACCAGGCCGAGGTCCTTGAACTTCGTCTCGGAGGAGAAGAGGCGGTGCGTGCCGATGACCAGGTCGACCGAGCCGTCCTTCAGGCCTTCCAGGGTTGCTTTGGATTCCGTTTCCGACTGGAAGCGGCTCAGCGCCCTTACGTTGACCGGGAATTGGGAGTAGCGCTCGGTGAACGTGCCGTAGTGCTGCTGGACGAGGAGCGTGGTGGGGACCAGGACCGCCACCTGCTTGCCGTCCTGGACCGCCTTGAACGCCGCCCGGACCGCGATCTCCGTCTTGCCGTAGCCGACGTCGCCGCAGATCAGCCGGTCCATCGGGACCGTCTTCTCCATGTCCTCCTTGACCTCGGCGATCGTGGAGAGCTGGTCGGGGGTCTCCGCGTACGGGAAGGCGTCCTCCAGCTCCCGCTGCCAGGGGGTGTCCGCGCCGAAGGCGTGGCCGGGGGCCGCCATGCGCGCGCTGTACAGCTTGATCAGGTCGGCGGCGATCTCCTTGACCGCCTTCTTCGCCCGCTGCTTCGTCTTCGTCCAGTCCGCGCCGCCGAGCCGGTGCAGCGTCGGGGCCTCGCCGCCGACGTACTTGGTGACCTGTTCCAGCTGGTCGGTCGGGATGTAGAGGCGGTCGCCGGGCTGGCCGCGCTTGGCCGGGGCGTACTCGACGAGCAGATACTCGCGGGTCGCGCCCTGGACCGTGCGCTGCACCATCTCCACGTACCGGCCGACGCCGTGCTGTTCGTGGACGATGTAGTCGCCGACCTCCAGCGTCAGCGGGTCGATCGTCTTCCTGCGGCGGGCCGGCATCCGGCCCAGGTCCTTGGTGGCCGTGCGCTGGCCGGTCAGGTCGGTCTCGGTGAGCACCGCCAGCTTCAGCGCCGGGTCGACGAAGCCCTGCTCGATCGCCCCGCAGGAGACGTGGACCAGGGACGGGGTGATCTCGGTGAGGTCCGCGTCGAGGCGGGCCGCGATGCCCTCGCCGCTCAGCACCTCGACCGTACGGGAGGCGAGCCCCTGGCCCTCCGTGACGTACACCGTGCGCCAGCCGTCGGCCAGCCAGCCCTTGGTGTCGGCGAGCGCCCGGGCGGTGTCGCCCCGGTACGCCTCGGGGGCGTGCATGGAGAGCTGGAGGGTGTCGTCGTCGTGGTCGGCGGCGTCGGCCGCGAACGGCGAGAGCGACCACCACATCATGTCCAGCTCGCGGGCCCGGTCCCGGACGTCCGCGATGCCCCACAGCGAGGCCGCGCCCACGTCGATCGGGGCCTCGCCGCCGCCCGCGCTCGCCGCCCAGGACGCCTGGAGGAACTCCTGGCTGGTGGCGACCAGGTCGGCCGCCCGCGTCCGCACCCGCTCCGGGTCGCAGACGATCGCCATCGCGTCCTTCGGCAGGACGTCGAGCAGCAGCTCCATGTCGTCGACCAGGACCGGGGCCAGCGACTCCATGCCCTCGACCGCGATGCCCTCGGCGATCTTGCCGAGCAGCTCGCCCAGCTCCGGATGGGCCTCGGCGAGCGCTGCAGCCCGCTCCCGCACCTGGTCGGTCAGCAGCAGCTCGCGGCAGGGCGGGGCCCACAGCCCGTGCGCGGCGACCTCCAGCGACCGCTGGTCGGCGATCTTGAAGTAGCGGATCTCCTCGACCTCGTCGCCCCAGAACTCCACCCGGAGGGGGTGCTCCTCGGTCGGCGGGAAGACGTCCAGGATCCCGCCGCGTACGGCGAACTCACCGCGCTTCTCGACCAGTTCCACCCGGGAGTACGCGGCGGCAGCCAGCGCGTCCACCACCTCCCCCAGGTCCGCGCTCTGCCCGCCCGCAAGGCTCACCGGCTCCAGCTCGCCGAGCCCCTTGACCTGCGGCTGGAGCACGGAGCGGATCGGGGCGACGACGACCGAGACCGGGCCGGTCTCCGGGTCGTCCTCGCGGGGGTGCGCCAGGCGGCGCAGCACGGCGAGGCGGCGGCCGACGGTGTCCGAGCGGGGCGAGAGCCGCTCGTGCGGCAGGGTCTCCCAGGAGGGGTACTCCGCGACCGTGTCCGGCGGCAGCAGCGTGCGCAGGGCCGAGGCCAGGTCCTCGGCCTCGCGGCCCGTGGCGGTGACGGCCAGCACGGTCCGGCCGGTCTGCCGGGCCAGCGCGGCTACGGCGAACGGGCGCGCGCCGGGCGGGCCGACCAGGTCGACATGGGCCCGGTGCCCGTCTCCGGCGGCCTTCACCGCCTCGGCGAGCGCCGGGTCCGTAACGACGACATCCAGCAGACCGTGCAGGCTCATGAAGTTTCCGTCCGAAATCAGATCAGCGGTGGCTCGGTCGTTGCCGGCAGCCGGCTGCTGCCCGGGCAACGCGAAGGACCCGACACGTGGGACGCGCCGGGGGTTCCAGGTTACGACCCGGCGGTGACAGCCGCGCCCGCAACCGGCCGGGAGGCCCCGGCCGCCCGTCGTGCCGGGCCCGCCGCTCGTCGACGGTCGCGCACCGTTCATCTCCGTATCGCACACAGTTGTGCCGGGGATCCTCACAGGAGTGAGCGCAGCGTCTAGTCTTTGCCCGACCCTTGCACAGCAGGGTGTTCCGAGAGCGTCACACAGGCAGTACCGAGCACGGGCGGAGCGAGCAGCGGCCCGGGGCGGGCGGCGCGGGGCGATCCCCCTCGGTGCACGGTCCCACGGCATCAGGCATCGGGGGCGTACGTGGGCGAGAACGAGATGTCTGTCTTCGGGGTCCCGGAGGCCGAGGAAGAGATCTACCGGCACTTCCTGCGCAATCCCGGATCCCGCGCCGACGACCTCCACCTCCTGCTGCACTCCCGGCCGGGCGAGACCCGGGCCCGGATCGCCCGGCTCCAGAAGCTGGGGCTGCTGCACACCGAGGACGCGGAGCGGCGGATCTTCCCGGCGGACCCCGAGGTGGCGCTCGCCCGGCTGGTGGACGTCCGGCTGGCCGCGCTCCATCAGGAGCTGCAGCGCGTCACCCGGTCGCGGCACGTCATTGACGGTCTACGCGCGGAGCAGGGAGCCCGTTCGCCCCATCCGCAGGGCATCGAGCAGCTGGAGGGGCTCGCCCAGATCCGTAACCGGATCGACGACCTCGCGTTCTTCGCCCGGGACGAGATCCTGTCCGTGGAGCCGTACGCCCGGCTGTCGGCGGAGAACATCGCCCGGTCCCGCCCGCTGGACCTGCGCTGCCTGCGGCGCGGGGTGCGGATCCGCAACGTCGTCTCCAGCACGGCGCTGAAGGACCCGCCGACCGCCGCCTATCTGCGCGAGCTGGCCGAGCACGGGGCGGCGATCCGGGTGACGCCGGACACCACGGAGCGGCTGCTCGTCTACGACCGCCGGGCGGCGCTCGTCCCGCTGGACCCGCGCGACACCTCACGGGGCGCGCTCCTGGCCCATCGCAGCGGCCTAGTCTCCAACATCATCTCCCTGTTCGAACGGATCTGGGACCAGGCCGACGACCTGTCCCGGGCCGTCGGCGGCGCGGAGAGCGGTGAGGGCACGGCCGCCCCGCGGCCCTCCGGCATCGAGCGCCGGGTGCTCGTGTCGATGTGCACGGTGGGCAAGGACGAGGCGGGCGCGCGGGAGCTGGGGGTGTCGGTGCGGACCTACCGGCGCCATGTCGCCGACCTGATGCAGACGCTCGGCGCGGCGAGCCGGGCGCAGGCCGCGCTGCTGGCCCGGGAACGCGGCTGGATCTGATCGCCCGGGGGCTCCTGGGGCCCGACCTCGTCCCAGCGAAAGGCCCTGGGCCTACCGCTCCTCCGCCCAGCCGCACAGGGCCGCGTCCGCCAGGACGCGGGACACCGCCCGCCGTACCGCCGACGCGTCCGCCGCCCCGGCCAGCTCGAACCGCAGCACCACCCGGTCCTGCCCCACCTCGGGGTGGCAGGCCCAGTGCCCCGGGAGCAGTCCCAGCAGCCGTACGACGGTGGTCCACCCGGTGGGGGCCGCGCGGTCGCGGCGTACGACGACGACGTCGGCGACTCCGGCCCCGGGGATGCGGGCGGTCCGGTGGGCCGTCATGACGCCGTCCCCCGGTCCCGCGCGGCCCCCGGGTCCAGCACCTGCCGGGCCGCCGTCGCCAGGGCCGTGATGCCGACGGGCAGGGCGGCCCGGACGTCGGGGGCGAAGCCGGGTGCGTGGTTGGGCGGTACGGGGCCGCCTCCGGCGCGGGCCGCCCGCCAGGGGCCGGCTCCGGTGGTCCCGAGCATCCAGTACGCGGCCGGGACCCCGCCCGCCGCGAAGTGCGGGAAGTCCTCGGTGGCCGCGGACCCGGCGAGGTCCAGCACCCGGCCGGGGCCGAGGAGCGCCTCGTGGACCCGGCGCACCCGGGCCGTGAGCGCCGGGTCGGGGCGCAGGACGGGCGAGCGGGCGGTGACGGTGAATTCGGGGGCGCGCGGGGCTCCGAAGGCGGCGGCCTCGGCCCGGACGGCCCGTTCGGCGGCGGCCACCAGCCGGTCGAGCGCCGGTTCCGTGAACGCCCGGATGGTGAGGGAGAGTTCGGCGTGGTCGGGGGTGATGTTGCCGCGCTCGCCCGCCCGCACCGAGCCCACCGTGAGCACGGCCTGCTCGGCGGGCACGGTCTCCTCGGCCACCACGGTGCGCAGCCGCAGCACGGTGGCGGCGGCCATCAGGACCGGGTCGAGGTTGAGGTGCGGGGTGGCCGCGTGTCCTCCCCGGCCGTGCAGGACCGCCTCGACGGAGATGCCGCCCGCCATCAGGGGCTCCCCGCCGGCCGGGGCGTGGGCGAGGGTCCCGGCGGGGAGCGGGGCGGCGTGCTGGGCCAGGACCGCGTCGGGGACGCCGAACCGCTCGTACAGCCTGCCGTCCTCCAGCAGGGACCGGGCCCCGCTCAGCGTCTCCTCCTCGGGCTGGCCGACGACGAGGACCGTGCCCCGCCAGCCGTCCCGGGACGCGGCGAGGAGGGCCACCGCGCCGGTGACCGCCGCGATGTGCAGGTCGTGGCCGCAGGCGTGCATGACGCCGGGCACGGTGCTGGCGTACGGGAGTCCGGTGGCCTCGGTGACGGGCAGCGCGTCGAGTTCGGTGCGCAGGAGCACCGTGGGGCCGGGGCCGTTGCGCAGGACCCCGACGAGTCCGTGGCCGCCGCCCACGGAACGGGTGACCGTGCAGCCGTGTTCCGCGAGCCGGGCGGCGAGGCGGTCGGCGGTGCGGTGTTCGTGGGCGGAGAGTTCGGGGTGGGCGTGCAGGTCGAGGTAGAGCTCGACGGCGGAGCGGAGCAGTTGGCGCGGCAGGGGGCCGGACGCCGGTGACGTGACGCCCGCGGCCTGCCTCCCGGTCGCCCGGGCGTCGGCCGTGGCTTCCCCGCCCGCCCTGTGCCCGCCGGCTGCGGCTTCCCGGCGCGCGCCGTGCCCGTCGGCCGTGGCTTCCCCGCCGGTCGCGTGCCCGCCCTCCGCGGCCTCCCCGCCGGTCTCGCACCCGTCCACCGCGTGCCCACCGCCCGCCGCCGTTCCGCCCCCCGTGCGCCCGTCGTCGTCCGCGTTCTCCGTCGCTCTCGCCGCTGTGACCACCGCGCACCTCATCTCTGCTCAACGAGCCTGCTCCGTACGGCTGTCACGTGCCGCGCCGCCGTCCTGCCACCGGATGTCAGCGATGTGACAGCGAAACCGCGGCCGATCTGACAGCGGCCGCCCCTGCAATGGGTCCAGCACCCGGGCACCGGACCGGATCGGCCGGCCGGACCCCCACGAGACCAGGGAGACCGCCATGACCCCCAAGACCGAACTCGCCACCCTCGCCGACGAGATCCTGGAGCTGGAGTCGGAGACCTTCGAGATCTCGGACTACTCCGACGCCTCCGAGGTCGTTCTCGCCGGTTCCACGTCGTGTTCCTCGACGTCGACCTGCTCCAGCACCACCAGCACCACCTCCTGCAGCGCCTGAGACCGCTGCTCGGCCCGCTCGTGCGCCGGCCCCCTCCGTCGGTCGGAGGGGGCTCTCGTACGTGGTGCGCGGGCCGGTCACGGGAACGGGTGCGGGACGGCCTTGATCTCCGCCTCCGGCAGGTCGTCGGCCCGCCGGCCCGCCGCCCGCGGCGCGGTCCGCAGCCGGGGCATGTGCAGAGCCCGCTGTCTGCTCCAGCCGAAGTCCAGCGGCAGCAGTCCGGGAACGACGGTGGAGACGGTGTGCAGGCCCATCCGGTGCTGCTCCGGCGTCGTCTGGTCGACGGCGATGACGTCGTACCCCGCCCCCGTCAACCCGTCCCGCAGCAGCCGCAGATCGTCCAGCAGATCGCCGGTGCGGGGGCGCAGCGGCTCCCAGTCGGCGAACGCCTCCGCCATCGGAAGCACGGCGGCCGGCTCCAGGTACTCGGCGGCGTGCCGGGCCATCGACGGCAGTCCGTAGAGCTGGGCGTGGTCCTTGAGGTGCCGGACCTTGGTGAAGTCCCGCTCCATATCCTCCAGTTCGGCCCGGCGTTCGGCGACCTGGTAGGGCAGGTGCGGGATGTAGGTGAGCACTTCGGACAGGGCCGCCTCCACCGTGTCCGACGGGTCGAAGCCGGCCGCCGCGCTGAAGGACAGCGTGCCGGGGCCGCCGTCCCTGCGCACCGCGAGGGCGGTGACGACGGGGACCGCCAGATCCATCCGGGTGTCGAAGGCGTGCACGTCGTAGCCGTGCAGGGCAGCCCGGTCGAGCATCGAGCGGACGGCGGGAGCGGTCGCGCCGGTGAGGTCGATCTCGGTGAGGCGCGCCCGTCCGTACCAGGCGAGGAGGAAGGCGTCCCGCTCGACGAGTTCGAGGAGGCCGAAGAGGATCGCCTCCTCGAGACTGCCGCCGGTGGCGCAGCCGTTGGAGCATTCGAAGACGAAGTTGTCCGCGTCGACGCCCGCGCTGTAGTGGGCGAGCCGGGCCGGGACGAGGATCGGGGCGTCGTCGCGCAGGGAGTGGCCCCAGACCCACGGAATGGGCCGGTCCGGGTCGAAGGGGCTGACCAGGGGGTCGGTGGCGTACGTCCGAGGGGTGTAGAAGCCGCAGTCGGCCGGGTTCAGGGCCTGGCCGGTGAGGTTGCGGTAGCTGTCGAGGACCGGGGTCGTGCCGCGTCGGCGGTGGGTACCGGCGTACCGCTCCAGGCCCTCCAGGTGGGCGAGGGTGCGGCTGGTGGCGTACCGGTTGGCCTGGCCGCTCCAGGTGACGTCGTTGAGACCGGCGTACCCGCGCACGAAGTGGGTCCCGGCGACCGGGGCGGTGGTGGTGGATGTGGGGTTGATCCAGATGTCGGAACCGAGCGCACCGCAGACCGGGTTGGCGAGGGCGGCGGTCGGCAGCGGGTAGGAGTCCAGGGTGCGCAGGCGGTACGTGCCGGGGTCCGGTTTGGGGGTGGGGGCCAGGGTCATACGGGCCGCCTCCGCCGTGTCCGGGACCTCGTGGACGCAGGCGGGGCACAGGGGTTCGGGCAGCAGCGGGAAGGTGGCCGTGGCGAGGGTGACCAGGTCGACCCGGGTGACCTGGGGAAGCGCCCGGTCGGCGGGGGTCGCGGCGGCGCCCTCGGGGCCGGTGCGCGCCTCGGGGCCGGCGGAGGGGGCAGAGCCGGTGGGGCCCTCGGGGCCGGGCGCTCCCGGGGTGCTGCGAGGGCCCGTGAAGACCGCGCTGTACGTCGCCCACACCGCGTCCACCGCGTACTCCGTGAGCACCGGCCAGTCCACGGCCCCCTGCGGCTCGTGCCCCAGTTCCAGGGCCTCCCGCTCCGACCGGCTCCGCAGCCGCTGCCAGCGCATCGCCAGGCACTGGCCGCAGACGGCGGCATCGGGTCCGCCGCCCCAGGGGCCGATGAGGACGGCCCGGGAGGTCAGCTGCACGGTGGCGGCGGGCCGGGTGCCGGCGTACGGGTCCGGGTGGCCGAAGCCGAGGACGTCGGCGGCCCCGAGGGGGACCACGTACGGCGCGGGCGGGCCGCCCTCGCCGGGCCCGTCCGCGTGGCGTGCCGACAGCGCGGACTGGAGCCGGGCGCGCGCCGCGTCCAGCGGGGTCGGGGCGGTGGCCGTCGTCATGACTTGTCGCTCCAGCGGAAGGTCTTCAGCGCCACCGCGCCGAGGACGAGGGCGAATCCGGCGAGGACGGCGCAGGCGACTCCGATGTCCGTCAAGGAGCCGCCGCCGGTCAGCGCGCCGGAGACCCCGTCGTTGAGGTAGCGCAGCGGCAGGATCCGGGAGAGGGTCTGCATCCAGCCGGGCATGGCGTCCAGCGGGAAGAACGAGCCGGAGAGGAACGCCATGGGAATCATCAGGCAGTTGGCCACGGCGGCGACCGCTTCGGGGGTCTTCGCATAGCTGCCGACGATGACGCCGAGCGCGAGGAACGCGGTGATGCCGAGCACCAGCACGGGCAGGGCGAGCGGCCAGCGGCCGTCCAGCTGAAGGCCGAAGGAGGGCAGCAGCGCCACGGCGACGAACAGGGCCGCCTGGACGGCCCCGATGGCCAGGGCCAGGACGTAGCGGGAGGCGAGGACGGCGGAGACGGGTGTGGGTGTCATCCGGATCAGCCGGAGGATGTCGTCGCGCCGCCACTGCATGAGGACGAACCCGACACCGAAGACGGCGGCGTTGGCGACGCCCCAGGACAGCACACCGGGCGCGATGTAGTTGATGTAGGGCTTGCCGCTCTCCTCGACCGTCTGGCCGTGAAAGATCAGCCCGAAGACGACCAGGAAGATCAGCGGGAAGGCGAAGGTGAAGAAGAGGGTGGTGCGGTCGCGGGTGTAGGCCCGGTACCCGGCCTGGCTCAGCGCGGTGTAGGCGCTCATGGGGTGTCTCCGTATCGCTGGATCGCTGCGCGTGGGTGGGGCGGATCTTCCGGGGGCCGGAGCTTCCGGGGTGCGGATCTTCCGGGGATCACGGCTGCGGGGCGCCGGTGCCGGTGCCGGTGAGCTCCAGGTACACGTCCTCCAGGCTCGCCGTCCTGGTCTGTACGCCCTGGAGCCCGGTGATCGCGTCGACGGCGGCCAGGACCCGGCCCGCGGCGAGGGTCTCCAGCACGAGCGAGCCGCCCTCCTCGGTCACCCGGTCCACGGCCTCGATGGCGCGGGCCTGTTCCGGGGTGAGGCGGCCGGCCGGGACCAGCAGCCGGGTGGTCGGGGTGGCGGCGGCGATCAGCCGGCCGGGGCTGTCCAGCGCGGCGACCCGGCCCGCGACCATGATGGCGACGCGGTCGCAGAGCGCCTCGGCCTCGTCCAGGTGGTGGGTGGTGTAGACGATGGTGCGGCCCTGGCCCTTGAGGTCGCGCAGGACCTGCCAGAGCGAGCGGCGGGCCTGCGGGTCGAGGGCGGCGGTCGGCTCGTCCAGGAAGATCAGTTCGGGGTCGTGGACCAGGGCGGAGGCGATGGCGAGCCGCTGCCGCTGGCCGCCGGAGAGGTCGTCGACCCGGGTGTCGCCCTGCTCGGTGAGGCCGACGGAGGCGAGCGTGCGCTCGGCGGCCGCCGCGTCGCACCGGTAGAGGGCGGCCACGGTGGCCAGGTGTTCGCGGGCGGTCAGCCGGACGAAGAACGCGGAGGCCTGGGTCTGCACGCCGAGCCGGGGCAGCAGGGCGGTGTTGCGCAGCCAGGGGCTCTCCCCCAGGACCGCCACCGTGCCGGAGTCGGCCCGCCGCTGGCCCTCCATGATCTCGACGAGGGTCGTCTTGCCCGCCCCGTTGGGCCCGAGCAGCCCGAAGAACTCCCCGCGTTCGACGGTCAGCGAGACCCCGTCGACGGCCCGGGAGGCCCCGTACGTCTTGCGGACCTCGGTCAGGGCGACGGCGGGCCCGGCGGAGGGACCTGCCGGGGGGTCCTGCGGGGGGCGGGGGGCGGTGGACGTCATGGAACTCTCCTCGATGGGGAACTGCGGGCCCGGGGAGGGCACTTCAGGCGGTCAGCAGATGGTGGACGCCCGCGACGGCCGCCGCGACGGCGGCGGCCAGGACGAGGACCGTGGCCACCGCGTAGAGGGGGTAGGCGATACGGGCCCGGCGCGGGTAGGCGGCCGCCTCCGGGGAGCGGCGCAGGGCGAGCCGCAGATAGCCGCCCGCGGAGGCGGCGAGGCCGGTGGCCCCGGCGAGCTGGCACGCGATCTTGTAGCCGTCCAGCGGGGGCAGCGGCACGAGCATCGTGAACGCCTGGACGCTGCCGAGGAACAGGAGGGCGGCGAAGGCCTCGTGCGTCGCGTCGTCGAGCGGGGCGAACAGCCACAACGCGCAGAACGGGAGCAGGAAGACCAGGTTCATCACCGCGCCGGCGGCGGCCGTGGCGATGCGGTGCCGGCGGGTGCCGAGGTAGAGGTAGTCGTCGACCGTGCAGTACATGATGACGGCGGGCAGCCGCCACCGCAGCCCGATCTCGGCGACCCGCCCGCCGTGGTGCCGGGCCACCACGCCGTGCGCCAGCTCATGGAGGGCGGTGCTCACCCAGAGCAGGACCGCCGTGCTGGTCAGCAGGACGGGATGGGTCATCAACCCCCGCACAGCCAGCAGAAGTTCACCGGACCGGGCGACGACCACCGCCTCCATGGCGAGGACGAGGGCGAGCAGCGGCACCATGACCGCGGGCGCGAGCAGGAAGCCGAAGACCCGGTGGAGGCGGGCGGTGGTGGCGTCGGCGTCGGCCACCAGGGGGAGGGAGCCCCGCAGGAGGGTGCGCTTCTCCGGCGGGACGGAGGAGGGGGCGGGCTTCGGCGGTGCGGAGGTGGGAGCGGGCTTCGGCTCGGGGGCGCCGGCCAGCAGCCCCTTCGCGCCCAGCAGGGCCAGGAGCCGCTGCCAGTGGGCGTCGCCCAGCCGTCGCCCGTACTCCCCCGCGTACGCCTCGCCGATCTCCGCGAGGCTCCGCTCCCCGTCCATGCGGGCGATGAGGAAGTGCTCCTTGGGACCGACCTTGAAGGAGTTCCCGGTCCCGGCGTCCTTGATCAGGTGGACGGTCGCGGCCCCGTCCAGCAGCGGATCGCTGAGCAGCACGCGGGGACGCAGCGCGGGGCGGTAGGCGGCGAGCGCCCCGGGGGCCGCGCTCACGCGGACTCCTTGAGGACCCGGCCCAGGACGTGGCTGAGGTAGGCCTCGTCGCGGATGGTGACGTGCAGCCGGTTGTTCGTCATGTGCATGTACGGGGAGAGCAGCAGCGGCAGCGCCACCGCGGGGTCGGTGACCCGCTCGTCCCGCTCGCCGTCCCAGGACCGGAACACCAGGTCCCCGTCGACGGCCAGTTTCCGGGCCCTGTACCGCAGTTCGGCGCAGTGCTCGGCCCAGCCCGCCAGGGACCCGGGCAGCGAGCGGGCGCTCCCGGGCGGTGCCGTGGCGGCCCGGACCCGCGCGAACCGGTCCCGCAGCCCGTCCGCCGTCCGGGCGTAGTTGGTGTCGTACTCCTCCGTGCCGATGAAGCCGGTGCCGGGAAACGCCCGGCGCCAGAACGCGTAGTAGTCGTCGAGGTACTGGGTCAGCTCCGCCCGGTCCGGCAGGAAGGTGGACGACATGACCATCATCAACTGGGCTGCTGTACCCAGCAGTACGGTGCGCAGGTGGAGGTTCTTGGTGGCGAGGGCGTCGATCACCAGGTCACTGGAGTGCCGGAAGTGCCACTCGGCCAGCTCGATCCCGGCGGCCCCGCCGTACTTCCCGAACTCCGGTTCGTACGGCTCCCGGTGGCGGGAGTTGTTGGGGCGCAGGTTCATCCGGCCCTGCTCGTCCGTGTAGTGGCCGCGCTCGCTGCCGGGGAACTCGATCTCGAAGAGGGTGTTGTAGAAGTCGTTGAGGAACCCGGAGTCGACCTCGTACAGCGCGGGCCGCTCGGCGAGGAACGCGTCCACGGCCCGCTCGGTGCGGCGGGCGACTTCCGGCTCGGCGGCGGTCGTCGACGGCTTCAGGCGCAGCCGTACGTGGGGTCCCTCCAGCCAGTAGTTGATGAAGAAGTACCCGGCGAGCAGGCCGTCCGCCTCCAGATCCGCGACCAGGGGGCGGACGCAGTTCAGGAGGAAGGGGCGGGGGTTGGCGGCGTAGAAGACGTGGGTGGCCTGCCAGGCGCCGGTCGTCCCGGTCCCCGTCGTTCCGGTCCCCGTCGTTCCGGTCCCGGTCGTTCCGGTGGTGGGCGGTGTCATACGGTCCTCCTGCGGACGGGTGCGGCCGTCTCCACGGCCAGTTCGGCGACATGGCGGCCGGGGCCCGAGACGGTGGGCAGCGCGTCCTCGTCCGGCAGCATCTCCCGGAACACCACGCGGGCTTCCGGGGACTTGATCAGCGCCTCGAAGGCGGACAGGGACAGCGGGCTGTCGAAGTCGAGGTACTGCGGTTTGGCCCCGGTGGCGCCCCGGGCCCCGGTGTCCGACACGGTCGCGAAGACCCGGTCGGGCAGCCCGTGGGTCCGCCGGAAAGCGTGCCAGTCCAGGAACCAGCCGTCCTCCGGTGTGCCCGGCCGGTGCAGCGGCAGGACGGTCGCCGGGGCGCTCCAGCTGCGCCGGCTCAGCACGAGCGAGCCGTGTCGCACCCGGGGCCGCCCGGTGACCCCGCCGCGCGGCTCGGCCTCGGGAACGCCCGCCCACACGTTGAGCGGGGCCATCGAGGTCGGGGAGAGGAGGAGCAGGGTGCGGGGCAGTTCGGGCAGGGCGAGGGGGACGAGGTAGCCGAGGTAGACGGGGATCACCTCGCGGTCCAGGCGGGCCGAGCGCAGGACGAGCCGGTCGGCCCCCGGGTCGTGGACGAGGTGGAGATCGTCCAGATCGATCCTGAACTCCGGCTCCAGCGTGCCGCGTTCGCCGGGGCAGACAATCTCGTACGGGGTCAGCCGGCCGTGCAGGTTGAGGTTGCTGGTGACCGGACCGCCGGTGACCTCGGCGAGAACGGCCCCTTCGGGCACGAGCGTTCCCGTGTCCGCGAGGAGCTGTTCGCCGAGACCGTCGAAGAGCTGGGTGAACCGGCTGAACGGGAACGACACCCCGCCGTAGGACCGGTTGAGGACGACGAGCGGGTCGCCCAGGCGGTCGGCGATCTGGACGTGGTGACTCATCGGGGCGAAGTCGGCCGGTGGGAGGTCCAGTTCACCGGCGACCGCGTCCAGGAACGCGTCGTCGAGCCACACCTCGACCGCCCCCGGCTCAGCCGCCTCCGCCAGTGCGGCCATCCGGGCGGTGAAGGTGCGGCGCGCGGCGTCGAGGGCGCGCAGCCGGGGCAGGCCGAGCCAGTTGACCTCCGGGACGTAGGTGCCGTCGGCGTCGTACGGGGTGCGGGAGGCGGTGAACGTCATGTACTGGTCGAAGAAGTCCTCGTGGAAGTCGTGGACCAGCTTCAGCAGGTCGTCGCAGCGGCCGCCGCGTCCGTAACGCGCCAGGAAGAAGCCCTGGAAGGTGATCCGCTGCGGGAGGGTGAGGTCGAAGGCGGGCAGCACCCGCTCCACGGCCGCCAGCGGCCCGGCGGCCAGCTCGCGCCAGGCGTCGGGGTCCAGGGTGACGCCTGGGCCGTCCGGCGTGACCACCGGGCCTCCGGGGGCGCCCCGGTCGTCCGGCGCACGCTCCACGCCCGCCGCCGCGTCCTCGTACAACAGCGTCTGCGGGACCTTCGCGCGCGGAACCTCCAGCTCCTCCTCCTGCACCGCCCGCAGCCCGGCCCGCACGGCTGCCAGCAGGGCGCGCCGCTCGTCCGGGGCCGCGTCGGCGAAGCGGGCGGCGTGGGCGGCGGGCTCCTCCAGCCGGTCCGCGAGCCGGCCGGCCCAGGGGCGGTCCAGGCCACGCAGCGCGTCCTGGAAGGCCCGGAGCGGGTCGGTGTCGTGGACCTCGGTCCGCAGGCACGGCACCTGGACCATGCCGACGTCCAGGAGCGCCCCGAGGTACTGCTCGCACTCCTCGCGCGCCGCTCCCCGGTCCCGCTCCAGCCAGGCCGCCAGCTCGCCGTAACGGATCGTGCCGCGTTCCTCGAACAGGCCGAGCAGCCGTTCCAGGGTGCCGCTGCGGCGCAGGAAGAACAGCCGGTCCTTCACGGCGTCGAAGGTGACGGCGGTGTCGTCGTCCCCCGCCGTGACCCAGCGCCGGACGTACCGGACCCGGTCGTCGTCGCGCCCCCAGCCGGAGGCCAGGGCGAGCGGCAGATCGGCCCGGCGCACCGGATCGGCGATCACCGCGTCGGCGAGCCGGCCGAGCGCCACGACGTTGAGCCGGATCTGCGTCCGCCATTCCTCCCCGACCCGCAGACGCAGGCCCTCCGAGCCGCCGAAGTGGCCGGGGGCGACGCCGGTGAAGGTGGAGAAGGGGCTGGTCTTGCACGCGGTCCGGTACACGTAGGAGAGCAGCGAGCGTTCGATCTTGCGCTGTTTGCGATCCGGCCGCGCCCCGGGGCGGGACGCCTTCTCCCGGTAGGCGTCGAGCTGGGCGTCCAGGGTCGGCGAGGCGAGCAACAGGCCCTTGCGCAGCCGCTCGTGACCCGCGATCCGGGCCAGCTCGGTGCGGGTGCGACCGGTCTCGTCCGCCAGCAGGGCGGTCCCCGCGTCCCGCTGGTCGGCGAGGGCGCGCCGGCCGGTCAGCCAGTCGGCGAGGGCCCGGGCGGCGGCCGGATCGAGGGCGCGGACCCGGGTGAGGGCGTCCTCGGCGGCGACGGGGTCCGGCAGCCGGTTGTTGAAGACGTCGCGGCGCAGCTTCAGCAGGGCGCGGCGCAGCGGTTCGTCGTCGCTGCCGCCGATCAGCCCGTGCAGCTGGTCGGCGGCCTTCCCGGCCAGCAGGGCCAGCTGTTCGGTGGTGTCGAGGACGTCGTCGGCCCAGCGACGGCTGCCGGGGCAGCGCAGGGCACGGACCTCGTCGACCGGGAGCCCTGCGACGCGCAGCATGAACGCGGGTGCGGGGGCTGGGGAGTTCGCGGTGTCGGTCATCGTCGTGTCCCCGCTCAGGCGATTTCGTAGCGGAAGTCGGCGGGGGCGGGGCGCTCGTTGCCGATCATCATGATCAGCAGGGGCGCCTCGCCCGTCCCTTCGAGTCCCAGCTCCTCGATGTAGGAGATGTTGTCGAAGCCGAGGGCGACCCCGCAGCCGAGCTCCACGGCCGCGGCGGCGGTGTAGACGGACTGGGCGACGGCTCCGACGGTGGCGTTGACCAGCCGGTATCCCCGGTCGCCGACGGCGTCGAGGACGGCGGTGGTGCGGACGGTCGGCACGAGGACGGCCCCGGCCTGCTCCAGGTTGTAGTTGGCGAGGAAGTAGTTCCGCTGGAGGAACTCCCCCGGCCGCCCCTCCTTCACCCGCCGCAGGCTCCGCCGCCCGGGGTCGTAGACGTACGAACCGGGTTCGACGCCCTCGACGTGGCTCACGAACGCGTACAGCTGCGCCAGCCGGACGTCACCGGTGTCGCCGCCGAGCCGCGACCCGGCCGAGGCGGCGGCCAGACATGCGGACAACTGGTCGGCGGTGAGCGGCTTCTGGGCGTCGAAGCGGCCGAAGCTGCTGCGCCGGGCGCGCAGTGCGGTGCGCACGTCGGCGTCCAGGGGCCGGGCGGGCGGCAGTGCGACCTCCGTGAGCCCCGGGTCGACGGGGTGGGCGGCGGCGGACCCGAGGGCCTCCGGGGCGGGGCGGGTGGTGGCGTCGGCGGAGGTGGCCGCCTGCATGCGCAGCAGCGCGTCGAAGGTGAGGACGGTACGGGAGCGCTCGACATCCGCCCGCCGGACGGAGACATCCGCAGTGGCGGCTGGACGACCCGAACCTGCTTGCTCACCGGCCCACTTGAGCGGAACGACGGCGAAGATCCCCTCCCGCGCCGGGTCCACGCCGAGCAGGGCGGCCAAGCGCTCCTCGTCGAACCAGAGGGCCGGTTCGACGGCCAGACCCCGGGCGGCCGCCCACATCCGCCAGGTCTGAACGCAGGCTCCGAGGTCCATGGAGACGGCGTGGAAGGAGAAGCTGTTGTACTTGAAGGAGTTCTGCCAGTACTTGATGCCGAGCACCAGGTACTGATCGGTCCCGGGCCCCGGCGCGCCGGCGCCCAGCGCCTCGCGCACCTGCCCGGAGACATCGCCCGTGAGCAGCCGTTGCATGGCGTGGTGCCGGGTGGAGTAGTAGTGCACCCCCGGCGGTACGGGGGCGTTCGGCCCGGACACCCAGTGGATGCTGACCGGGTAGAGCCCGCCGCCGGAGGCGGATCCGCGCGACCAGTTGGCCAGCGGGTAGAAGGGCAGGGCGTTCAGGTCCGTGTTGGCCTGGACGCCGAGTCGACGCCCGGTCAGACCGTACGAGTCGCGGAGCATGCCGGAGAGCGACGCAAGGTCGAACTCCCCCTCCGCCGGGACACCTTCGGGAAGCAGGCCCCGGCCGAGCGACGCCCCGGCCGGATAGGAGGCGTCGGGCAGCGGGAAGCCGTCCGCGCCCGGGTGGTACTTCGCCTTGCGCGGGCCGTCCTGCCAGTTCGGTACGTAGTCGGCGGGGTCCATCGGGACCCGGCCGCGGTGCATGATCGCGGCGGCGTATTCATGGGCGTATCCCATGGCGGGCTCCTTGGTCACGGCAGGAGGGGGAAGGGAAGAAACGGGCATGGGATCGGTCAGGGAATCGGTCACGGGGATCCGTCATGGGACCCGCCATGGGACCCGTCACGGGAACGGGTGCGGGGCCGGGTTGAGGTCGGCGTCGGTGAGGTCCGCCGTCCGCAGGCCCGCCTCGCGCAGGGCGGTACGGAGCCGGGGCATTCCCAGGGCGCGCTGGCGTGTCCAGCCGAAGTCGATCGGCAGCAGCCCGGGCACGATCACGCTCACCGTGGTCAGCCCCAGATCCCGCTGTTCCGGCATGGTCTGGTCGACGACCACCACGTCGAACCCGGCGGCGGCCACGGCGTCCACGCACCGGCGGAGGTCCTCGCGCAGATCGTCGGAGACGGGAAGGAGTGGCCGGGCGCCGGGCCCGGCCCCGTACAACTCCCTGAAGGAGCGCGCCGGTCGGCGTACGAGACCGGGCGCGCCGAGCAGGAAGTCCGCATGGTCGCCCATCTCCGGGATGCCGTACGCCAGCGGGTGGTCGTGCAGCGCCTCGACCCTGGCGAAGTCGGTGGCCATGGCGCGCAGCCGCTCCTCGTCCCGCTGGGTGCGGCCCTGGAGGTTGACGGCGTCGGTGGCGATCTCGCAGAGCGCCCCGGCCAGGGCCGCTTCCGGGTCGAGCCCGGCCCCCGCGCCGAAGCACATCCGGCCGGGCCCGCCGTCGGGGCGGACGGCGACCCCGGTGACGACGGGGATCGGGAAGGTGATCCGGGTGTCGAAGAACCGCGCCTCGTAGCCGTACATCTCCAGCCGGTCCACCATGTGCCGGGTGGCGGGGCGGCGGCTGGTGCGCGGGTCGATCTCGGGCAGCGTGGCCCGCCCGTACCAGGAGAGCAGGAACGCGTCCCGCTCCACGACCTCCATCAGCCCGAAGTAGGCGGCCTCCTCCAACGCGCCGCCGGAGGCACAGCCGTTGGAGCTCTCCTGCACGAACCGGTTCTCCAGGCCCGGCGCGTGGTAGTACGTGAGCACTTCGGGGACCAGGACGGTGTGTCCGTCGCGCAGCGACCAGCCGCGCACCCAGGGGATCTGCCGGTCCGGGGTGAAGGGCTGCACCCGGGGGTTGGCCCGGTGGAAGGCGTCGGAGTAGAGGCCGCAGACGCGCGGGTCCACGACGGCCCGGCCCTCGGCGCGCAGGGCGTCCAGGGAGGCGTGCACCTGGGCGTGTCTGGCCCGGGGCCGCATGCCCGCGTACCGCTCCAGGCCCTCCAGCACGCCGATGCGCACGCTGTCGGCGAAGGTGTCGGCGTGCCCGCCCCAGAACGTCTCGCGCAGATACGGACCCGAGCGCAGGGAGAAGCAGCCGATGGTGGCTGAGGTGGACGTGGAGGAGACGTCGTGGACGACGGAGGGGCCGAGCGACCCGCAGACGGGGTTGGCGTACGGCTCGACGGGCAGTTCGTAGTCCCGGAGGTCCCGGACCCGGAAGCCGCCGGGCCGCAGCTTGGGCGCGGGCTTCAGGGTGAGGGCGGCGGCCTCGTCGCTGTCGGGTTCGGGCTGCCCGCAGCCGGGGCACTCCGGGTCGGGGACGAGCGGGTAGTGGCGGACGGCCAGGGTCTGGAGGTCGACGAGGTGGACGGCGGGGAAGTCTCCGGTGTCCGGTCCGCCGCCGGCCAGCCGGGCGGCGATCACCCCGGCGACGGCCTCGGCCGCGAACGGGGTGACGTACGGGGACGGGCCCGCCGCCCGGGTCCCGGAACCGAGCTCCAGCGCCTCGCGCAGGGCGACGGACCGCACGGCCTGCCACCGGCGCTCCAGGCAGCGGGCGCAGGGGCGTCGGGCGGTGCCGGGCGGCGTCGGCAGGGGGCCGACGACGGCGTGCCGCCCGTAGTGGCGCACGGGCACGGCGTCGGCCCGGGGCACCTCCCCGTCCGACGCGAACGCGTCGCGTACGCCCAGGGGTCGGACGTCCGGCGACGTGGTGACCGCGTGCCGGGCCAGCCCCTGCCGCAGCAGCTCCCGGAGCAGCCGGGTGGACTCCCCCAGCACGGGAGCGTCCGGTGCGGCGGGTACGTTGGGCGCATCGGGCCCGTCCGGCGCGTCGGGCACGTTGGGCGCGCCCCGCAGCGTCTCAACGGCCATCGGTGCCGCCCTCGCCGTCCACCGTGAGCAGCACCCGGGCCGTGGCGATGGAGCCGGAGCGCAGGTCCGCCGGGGTCGTCGGCACGTACAGGGCGTCACGCCCGGCGGCTCGCAGCGCCTCCAGCACCGCGTCGAACGCGGTTTCCGCCGCGTCCGCCACGGCGGACCCGCCGCTCACCGCGATCGCCCCGGGCGCCAGGTCGGACACCAGCGGGTCGCCGGGGTCGACCGCCGCCTCCGGGTCCTCGGCGGCGAGCTGCACCTGCCCGAGCAGGTCCCGCAGGGCGGCGGCGGCCGCCGTACGCCGGGACAGCCCGGCCCCGATCGCCCAACGCGCTCCGGCAGCAGGCCCGTTCGCCTCCCGGGCCAGCACCACGTGGGCCGTGCTGCGGTCCGCCTCGCCCAGGTCGAGGAGGTCCACGGCGATGTCCAGGTTGGCGGCGGACTTCAGCAGGAACACCAGCTCCGGGTCGCCGCCGACCGCCAGCGGGCTCACCGTGGTGGTGCCACGGACCGCGCGGAGCAGGGCGTCGTGGGCGAGCGCGGACAGCAGCCCCCGGCCCGCCGCCTCCGCCGCGCTGCCGCCCGCCCCGGCTCCGGCGGTGGTCGCCAGGTGCACCCGGTCGCGGTTGTACGGCCCGAACGGGCGCAGGGCGGCGGCCGGTACGCGTACCGGGTCCTTGCCGATCAGGGAGGTCGCCACCGTCCAGGCGGCGGGCGCGGCCCCGGTGCCGCCGCCGGTCGTCAGGGCGTCGGGCCCCAGCGTCCGCGGCTCCCGCGCAGCAGCGCCCGCCCGGTCACCGGCCTCGACGCCCTGGACGCCCTGCACGCCCGTCAGCGGAACCATGTGCTCCACATACGTCTCGGCCGCCGCGTACAGTGCCCGGGTCCGCGCCCCGGCCAGGTGGTGCACGTCGAACGCGGCGATCCGGCGGCGCGCCCCGCCTCCGAGCGCCACCTCGACCCGGCTGAGCTTCAACGGGGTCTGGGTCAGCTCCTCGTCGTCGTAGCGGCGAAAGGTCCCGGTGTACGGGCGGACCAGCGCGGTGCTGATCCGGTTCAGCTCCTCCACCAGCTCCTCCGCGTCCCGGGCGGTCTCCACGGTCGCGGTGACGGGCAGGGCGAGGGCCTCGGGCAGGGCGGCGGGTCCGTCGGCGTCCTCGGCGGGGAGCGCGGAGCAGCGGACGCACCGGGGGTGGGGCCGGACCGGTTCGGCCATCACGTCCAGCGATTCCAGGTCCTGGACGAGGACCTGGCCGGCCGTCTCGGCGGGCAGCGCTCCGGTGGTCAGGCGGAAGACCTCGTAGCCGACGAGGTTGCCCACCATCGCGGCGACCGGCCCGGACAGGGCGGCCCCGTCCGACCGTACGGCCCCGGCCGCCTCGCTCCACAGCTCGGCCGCCGTGCCGGGGTCGACGTTGCCGCCCAGGCGCAGCAGGGCGCAGGACCAGCAGCCGGTGGAGCCGGCGGTGGAGAGCGGGCCGACGACCAGACGGCGGCCGAACAGCCAGGCGGGGATGAGCGTCACGCCCTCGGGCACCCCGGCGGCCAGCAGCCGGTGCGTGCGCGCCCCGGCCCCGGCTCC
Source organism: Streptomyces globisporus (assembly GCA_014649555.1). Classification (GTDB taxonomy): domain Bacteria; phylum Actinomycetota; class Actinomycetes; order Streptomycetales; family Streptomycetaceae; genus Streptomyces; species Streptomyces globisporus. The sequence goes on from BMTG01000007.1 coordinate 132,764, forward strand.
GCTGACGACGACGATGTCGTATCCGTCCAGGTCGGCCCAGTCCGCGTCCGTACCGGCGGTGACCGTGTCGACGCGCGCCCCGTTGGCGGCGGCCTCGGCGATGACGTCGTCGGAAGCCGCCACCGCGCCGATGCCCGCGCATCCGTTGCGCACCAGGCTCAGCGCGCACCAGCGGGCCGTCTCGTCGTGACCGAGGACGGCGACACGGGTGGCGCGGTAGCGGGCGAAACGGGCGAGGGCGTCGTCGGTGTAGTGGTCGACGTAGGCGATCTGGGCGGCGAACCGATCGGCGGTCTCCGGGTCGACCGCGTCCCCGGCGGTGTCGGCCTCGGGGATGTCCCGGGCGAAGCCGCGCGCGTACAGCGTCTTGACCAGTTCGGCGGCCATCGCCCGCTGCGCGGGCCCGAACCCGGCGCAGAGTTCGGCCATGCGGTGCTGCCCGGTGAGGTGCGGGACGACGAGGGAGGCGAAGCGGTAGGCGGTGCGGCCGGTGAGGTGGAAGCCGCCGTCGGCGTTGTGGAACAGCACCCCGCCGGGGGTCTCGGTGAACAGCACGTCACGGCGGATACGCGGCCGGGTTCCGGCGAGCGCGTCGAACGCCGTGGTCGCGGTGGTCTCCGTCGTCGCGGCGGTCGCGGGCGTCGGTGCGGGCGTGGCGGGTACGGCGGGTGTGACGGGGGCAGCGCTCTCGGCCATGGGGATCACACCTTCTCTGTGCGGCGGTCGCGGATCCGGGCGGTTCTTCGTACGTGGGCGCGGAGCAGATCGTGGATGCGGTACGGGCCCGGCGGGCCGTCCTCCAGCAGTCCGGCATCGGCGAGTTGTTCCCGTACGGCTTCGGGAACGGGTCCCTCGTCCTGGGGGCCCTGGTCGTCGAGCAGCGTCGGGGGGCCCTGCGCGAGGTGGGTGAACGCCTCGGACAGCCGGGGGTCGAGCCGGCCGAGCGCCCGGTCGAAGAGGCCGGTGACCGAGTGGTCCGGGGAGTCGGTCAGGGTGAGCCGGGCGAGCGGGTCGTCGCCCAGCCAGTCGGCGGCGTCCGAGAGCCGTAGGCCGGGCCGGGTGAGCAGCCGGGCCGTGAGGATGCGCAGGGCGGCGGGGAAGTGGCCGCACACGGCGGCGAGCCGGTGGGCGGCGCGGGGTTCGGCCTCCACCCGCTCGGCGCCCAGGGCGGTCAGCAGCAGGGCGTACGACTCGGCCTCGGTGAAGGTCGTCAGGCGCTGCACCCAGCCGCCGTGGGTCGCGATGAGTCCGCCGAGGCCCATCCGGCTGGTGACCACGACGGCGGGGCCCGGTCCGGCCCCGGCTTCCCCTTTCGGTGCGAGCAGGGGGCGCACCTGGTCGGCGTCGACCACATCGTCGAGGATCAGCAGCGCGCGCCCGTCGCCCGATGCCCCGAGCGCGGCGGCCACGTCGGCGGCCACCTCATCGGCCGGGCGGGGTTCGCCGTCCGCGCGGGTCATCCGGACGAGCAACTGCCCGGCGGGAAAGGCGTCCCGGACCAGCCGGGCGGCATGCTGGGCGAGGGCCGATTTGCCGATGCCGGGGGCCCCGGACACCAGGACGGTGAGGGGCCGGTGGTCCTCGGGGCCGGGGGGCGGGGGTGCGGTGAGGCGGGCGGTCAGGGCGGCGGTCTCGGCGGCGCGCCCGGTGAAGTGCGGGACGGCGGGGACAGGCTCGATGCGGGACGCGGCGACCGGAGCGAAGGTCGTCCCGGCGGCGAGGGCGGGTGGGGGTGCGGCGACCGGGGTGGTGCCCTGGACCGGGGGGCCGCCCTCAGCCGGGGCCGGCGTGCCGCTCACAGCCACGACGGGCGAAGCGCCCTGGGGCGTGACGGACGCTGTGGCCTGAGCCGTGGCGGACGCCGCGTCCGGAGCCGTCGAGGGCGCCGCGTCCGGGGCCAGGGCCGGCCGGGCGGCCGGGAGGGGGACGGTCTCGCCCCGGATGACGCGGGGGGCCGCCGGGCCTGCCGGACCGAGGTCCTCGCCGCGCAGGACGGCCAGTTCGAGCCGGCGCAGGGAGGGCGAGGGGTCCACGCCCAGCTCCTCCAGCAGGAATCCCTTGACCCTGCGGTACTCGGCGAGGGCCTGCGACTGGCGTCCGCAGCGGTAGAGGGCCTCGATGAGCTGCTCGTGGAACCGTTCGTGCCCCGGGTGGACGCGCGTAGCGGTCCACAGGTCGACCAGCGCCTCGCCGCAGCGCCCGAGCCCCAGCAGCAGGTCGCAGACCCGCTCGACCGCACGCAGCCGTTCCTCCGCGAGCCGGGGCACCTCGTCGCGGTGCAGGACGACGGACCGTACGTTGGCGAGCAGCGAACCCTGCCAGAGCGAGAGGGCGTCCCTGAGCGCGCAGAGCTCCGCCTCGGGATCCCGGTCCAGGCCGGCGGCCCGGCGCACCCGGTCGCGGAAACCGAGGAGATCCAGGGTGGGCGGTGCGGCGGTGATCCGGTAACCGCCGGGCACCGCCTCGATGGAGGTGGTGACGCCGTGCTTGGAGAACAGCCGGCGGAGCCGCAGCACACAGGTCTGGAGGGCCGCCCTGGCGGTGGCGGGCTGCTCCTCGCCCCATACCGCGCGCTGCAAGTACTCGGCGGAGACCGGGGAGTTGGCGTGCAGGAGCAGCGCGGCGAGCAGGTTAGCGGGCTTGGAGGGCTGAAGGACGACGGTATCGGGGCCGTCCGCGAGGGCGAGCGGCCCCAGAAGCTGGAACCGCATCCCGGGAGGCGTCCCCGAAATGCCTCCCGCCGCGGCTGCTGGGCTCGACACGTCTAGTCCCAGCCGTTGACCAGCTTGCACATCTGGACGGGCGGCGATTCCGGGGGCAGTTGGCCGATGATCCCCGCCAGCTCCGTACAGATGACACGGGCGATCTCGTCGGCGGCGGGCGGGGGGCCGGCCGGAGTGGTGGCCGATGCGGGGCCGGTGGAGAAGGTGAGGGCGGCGAGGGCGATACCGGTGACGAGGGCGGCGGCTCTGGCCGGGCGGCGCTGCTTCTGCGCAAGCGGAGACCTTGACACGTGTTCCCCTTCGACGGTGGCGTCGGAGCCGGGGATCGTCCCGGCACGGGAGACGATGCCAGCGCGGAACGCGCCACAAGAGAGGCCGTGATGTCAGCTTGCTGCACAGGAGGCCGCCGCCTTGTGCAGCAAGCTGACACGGTCCTCCGTGACCGACGGCCCGGGGCGGGGAACGGGCTCGGCCCCGGGACGTTTGGAGGAACGTCCCGGGGCCTGCCGGTCATCCTACGGTGACGCTCTCGGGCTCATCCCCCGCCCTGCGGGTGCGGGCTCACCCGTCCGTCGCGATGGCGTTCAGGACGTTCATCCGGCCCGCCCGGAAGGCCGGGACGAGGGCGGCGAACAGTCCGACGAGGGCGGAGCAGGCGAAGACCGTGAGGATCGTCGGCCACGGGATCTCGAGGACCTCCAGGCCCTCCAGCGCCAGCAGCTTCTGGGCCGCGGTGCCCCAGCCCATGCCGAGTCCGAGTCCGAGCAGCGCCCCGAAGAGGGCGATGACCACGGACTCCAGCCGGATCATGCGGCGCAGCTGGCGGCGGGAGAGCCCGATGGCGCGCATCAGGCCGATCTCACGGGTCCGTTCGACGACGGACAGGGCGAGGGTGTTCACCACACCGAGGACCGCGACGATGATCGCCAGGGCGAGCAGGCCGTACACGATGTTCAGCAGCTGTCCGATCTGGTCCTTCAGCTGCTCCTTGAAGTCGGCCTGGTTCTGGACCTTGTAGACCGGGTACTCGGCGATGGCGCTCCTGAGGGCCGCGTACGCCTCCTTCTCCTTACCCTCCTCGGCCTTGGCGAACATGACGACGTTCTGCGGCATCCGGTCGGCCGGGACGTAGGAGGCCGCCGTCGTGAGGTTGGTGTACATCGCGCCGCGGTCGATGTTGGTGTCGTCGGAGGTGATGGCCGCGACCTTGAGCTTCGCGGTCTCGCCCGCCGTGAAGGCGACGGTGATCGTGTCGCCGACCTCGATCCCGTGCCGCTCGGCGTACCCGTCGCCGACCGACATGGCGTCCTTGTCGTACGCCTTCGCGAGGTCACCGGAGACGACCGTCCGGCGGACGTCCTGCTGGTACGTCGGGTCGGCGGCGACGATCCCCTCGTCCTCCGTCTTGCCGTTCGGCGCGGTGATCTTCGCCTTGACGAAGGTGTAGTCGGTCATGTGCTCCAGGCCGGGGACGGCGCGCACGGCGTCGGCGGCCTGGGGCACGATCGGGCGGCCGGTGCTGCCGTCCTGGACGATGAAGTCCGCCCCGACCGACTTGTCGAGCTCCTCGGTGGCCGAGGCGACCATGGAGGACCCGACGACGGAGAGGCAGGCCACCAGGGCGAGCCCGATCATCAGGGCCGCGCCGGTCGCTCCCGTACGCCGGGGGTTGCGCAGGGCGTTGCGCTCGGCCAGCCGGCCGACCGGGCCGAAGAGCCGCAGGACGACGACGCTCAGTCCGCGCACCACGACACCGGCCAGGAGCGGGCCGATCACGATGAAGCCGATGAGGGTCAGCAGCACGCCGAGGGCGAGGAACATGGAGCCCTCGGTGGCCTTGTCCGCCTGGGTCGTCGCCCACAGGGCCGCGCCGCCCGCCGCCGTCAGGAAGAGGCCGATACCGGCCCTGACCCAGCCGGAGCGGCCGTCGGCGGGGGTCCCGGCGTCGCGCAGGGCGGCCATCGGGGAGACCTTGCCGGCCCGGCGGGCCGGGATGTACGCGGCGAGGACGGTGACGACGATGCCGAGCACGAGGCCGATGGTGGGCGTCGTCCAGGCGACGGTGAGATCCTCGGTGGAGAGCGTCATACCGACCGCGCTCATCATCTTCATCAGTCCGACGGCGAGGCCGACGCCGGCCGCGACGCCGAGCAGGGAGCCGACGATCCCGAGGAGGACGGCCTCCAGGAGCACGGACCGGTTGACCTGCTTGCGGCTGGAGCCGATGGCCCGCATCAGGCCGATCTCGCGGGTGCGCTGGGCGACCAGCATCGAGAAGGTGTTGACGATGAGGAAGATGCCGACGAGGAAGGCGATTCCGGCGAAGCCGAGCATGGCGTACTTCATGACGTCCAGGAAGGCGCCCATGTCGTCCTTGTTGGCGTCGGCGGCCTCCTGCTGGGTCTGGAGCTTGTACGCGGCGCTGCCGTCGAGGGCGGCGGCCACGTTCTTCTTGAGCTGGGTGTCGCTGACGCCGCTCTCGGCCGTCACCAGGATCTGGGTGAAGACGCCCGGGGCGCCCAGCAGGTGCTTCTGCGCGGTGGCGGTGTCGAGGTAGACGACGGTCGCGCCCGGGTTGGTGGCGGTGAAGGACGCGATGCCGCTGATCTTCGCCTTGAGGTCACCGGTGGCGGCGATGGTGCGCAACTCGTCGCCGATCGTGAGCTTGTGCTTCTTGGCGGTGTCGGCGTCGACCATCACCTCGGTGGGACCGCGGGGTGCGTGCCCCGAGGTGATCTCCATCGAACGCAGGTCGTTCTTGGTCCAGTTGCTCGCGATGGTGGGGGCGCCGGTTTCGGAGCCCATGTTCTTGTTGTCGCTGTTGACGACGGTGACCGCCATGGAGAAGGCGGAGCCCTCGGCCCGCTCCACCCCGTCGGCCTTCTCGACCTGCTGGACCACCGAGGCGGGCATCGAGACGGGCTTGCCGTTGTCGGGCTGCTCGCCTTCGTCGTCCGAGCCCTTCGGGCTGACGGTGACATCGGGCGAGGAGATGGTGAAGAGCTTGTCGAACGTGGTGTTCATCGTGTCGGTGAAGACGAGCGTGCCGCAGACGAACGCCACGGACAACAGCACCGCCACGGCGGAGAGGGCCATCCGGCCCTTGTGCGCGAAGAAGTTGCGCACCGAGGTCTTCCAGACGGTCATGACGTCCGCCCACGGGCGTCGAAGTGCTTCATACGGTCGAGGACCTGCTCGGCGGTCGGGTTCTGCATCTCGTCGACGATGGAGCCGTCGGCGAGATACAGCACCCGGTCCGCGTAGGAGGCGGCGACGGGGTCGTGGGTGACCATGACGATGGTCTGGCCCAGCTCGTCGACCGACCTGCGGAGGAAGGAGAGGACCTCGGCCCCGGCGCGGGAGTCCAGGTTTCCGGTGGGCTCGTCACCGAAGATGATCTCCGGCCGGGCGGCGAGCGCCCGGGCGACGGCGACGCGCTGCTGCTGACCGCCGGAGAGCTGGGTGGGGCGGTGCTTGAGACGCTCGGCGAGCCCGACCGTCTCCACGACCTGCTGGAGCCAGGCGGCGTCGGGCTTGCGGCCCGCGATGTCCATCGGCAGCGTGATGTTCTCGATCGCGTTGAGCGTCGGGAGCAGGTTGAACGCCTGGAAGATGAACCCGATCCGGTCGCGCCGGAGCTGGGTGAGCTTCTTGTCCTTGAGCTTGGTGATCTCGGTCTCGTCGAGGAAGATCTCGCCCGACGTCACCGTGTCGAGCCCGGCCAGGCAGTGCATCAGGGTCGACTTGCCGGAGCCGGACGGGCCCATGATCGCCGTGAACTGCCCGCGGGCGATGTCCACATCGACATGGTCGAGCGCGACGACCCGGGTCTCGCCGGTGCCGTAGGCCTTCACGACCTGTCGCGCCCGTGCCGCGACGGCCGTACGCCCTCCAGTGCCCCCGTGCCTGGGAATGGTCACAGCCGTTGTCACGGTTTTTCTCCTATGTCGGTCGATGACTGGACGTCGCTGGGTACGTTCCGAGTGTGCGTTCCGGACCGTCCCCCGCGCGATGGTGCTCAGCGCAGTCTTCAGGTGGGGTTTTCCCCACCCACCCCCCTGCGGTGAGCCGTAGCGGCGACGTAAGAAAAGGTTAAGGAGAGGCCCCCCGCCGCCACGTCCTCCGCCGGGAGGAACGGGCCCTGGCCACTATGAGGGGGCGTCCCCTAGGGGAACTCGTCCCTCGGGCGGAGACGGGGTCAGGGGCTCCCCCTCGGCGTCCCTGGATGAGACAGTGCCACCGGAGATACGTGCATAGGGAAGGAACCCGGTGAGCGGCACAGACGGCAGGAGCGACGCGGACACGGGCGGCGGCAAGGCTGCGGCGGCACCGCCCGCCATCACCACCCCCCGGGGCCGCCGCCCCGTCGTGGCGGCGCTCATGCTCGGGATGGCGCTGGCCGCCATCGACGGCACCATCGTCTCCACCGCCGTCCCCCAGATCGTGGGCGACCTCGGCGGGCTCACCGTCTTCTCCTGGCTCTTCTCCGGCTATCTGCTCGCCGTCACCGTCACGCTCCCCCTGTACGGGAAGCTCTCCGACACCTTCGGCCGCAAGCCGGTCCTGATCACCGGGATCATCCTGTTCCTGGTCGGCTCGGTCCTCTGCGCGGCCGCGTGGAACATGGCCGCGCTGATCGCCTTCCGTATCGTCCAGGGGCTGGGCGGCGGCGCGCTCCAGGGCACGGTGCAGACCATCGCGGCCGACCTCTACCCGCTCAAGGAACGCCCGCGTATCCAGGCGAAGTTGTCCACGGTGTGGGCCACCTCCGCGGTCGCGGGGCCGGTGGTCGGCGGGCTGCTCGCCGGATACGCGGACTGGCGGTGGATCTTCCTGATCAACCTCCCGGTCGGCGCGGTCGCCCTCTGGTTGGTCGTCCGTCATCTGCACGAGCCCGCCCGCCCCCGTCCGGCCACCCGGCCCCGGGTCGACTGGGCGGGCGCGCTCGCCGTCTTCGCGACCGGCAGCCTGCTGCTCACGGCGCTCGTGCAGGGCGGGGTGGCCTGGCCCTGGCTCTCGGCACCCTCGCTCGGCCTGCTCGGGGCCAGCGCGGTGCTGGCCGCGCTCACCGTCGTCATCGAACGGCGGGCGGCGGAGCCGATCATCCCGGGCTGGGTGTGGCAGCGGCGCACCATCGCCTCGGTCAACCTGGCGCTCGGCGCGATGGGGCTGCTGATGGTCGCGCCGACCGTCTTCCTGCCGACGTACGCCCAGTCGGTGCTGGGCCTCGGCCCGATCGCCGCCGGGTTCGTGCTCTCGGTGATGACGCTGAGCTGGCCGGTGTCGGCGGCGCTGTCCGACCGGGTCTACAACCGCATCGGCTTCCGGCGGACCGCGATGATCGGCATGAGCGCGGCGCTGCTGATCCTGCTGGCCTTCCCGCTCCTCCCATACCCCGGCGAACCCTGGCACCCGGCTCTCCTGATGCTCCTGCTGGGCGCGGCCCTCGGCCTGTTCCAACTCCCTTTGATCGTGGGCGTGCAGTCGACGGTCGGCTGGGCGGAGCGCGGTACGACGACGGCGTCGGTCCTCTTCTGCCGCCAGGTGGGCCAGAGCATCGGCGCGGCGCTCTTCGGGGCCGTCGCCAACGGCGTCCTGGCCGCCCGCCTCCTGGACGCCCCGGCGGACGGCCTCCCCGGCGACCTGGACGCGGTGACCCGCGCGCTGGAGGACCCGGGCGCGTTCTCCGCGGCGGCGACGGACCACGTGCGCCGGGCGGTCGACGCGGCGGTGGACTACGTCTACGTCGGGGCGGCCGGAGCCGCGGCCCTGGCCCTGCTCGCCCTGGTCACGCTGGCCCCGCGGCGCTTCCCGGTCATCACCGAGACCGCCGCCCCCGGGGCGGCCGAGACGGCCAAGGCGGCAGGCGGGCCGGAGACCGGCTCCTAGTTGCCCTCGACATTGGCCACCATCGTGCGAAGCACCTTGAGCGCGGCCACGTACTCATCGTCGCTGATGCCTTGGTGGACTACGGCGCGTACCTCGGTCGCCAGCTCACGGAGCCGCTCTCTGGCGGCCTCCCCGGCATCCGTGAGGTGCAGGCGCTGCCCGTCGTCGATCCGCAGCCATTCGCGGTGGAGCAACTGGTCGACGACCCTGGCGATCTCGTGCGGGCCGTCGGCGAGGTGCGTCAGCTGCGCGACGACCTCCTCGCGGCTCGGCGCCGCAGGGCCGCCGTTCACGCGGTTGAGCACCCAGTACTGCGGCTGCGTGACGTCAAACTTGGCCATCGTGTCGCGCAGATACCCCGTGACGGTCGCATGGGCCAAGCCGCTCCAGTAGCCGATCGGCTGAGTGGCCAGCAGGTCATCCGTCGCGGCCGGATTCGCCGGCGCCTGGTCAGTGGTGGTGCCCATCAGCGATTCCATGATCGCGACGCTACCTTCGCACTGGCGCACCGAACCACCGGAATGCGCCATTCACTGCAACGCGTCCTGAATGTGCGCCGGAACGCCGACCACTGTCACCCTCAGGGGTGCCGCAGCCTCACACGGCACCGTGCCACGACCCGACGTGGCGGCTACCGACGACCGCCCGCCCCCGCAGCCAGCGGGTAGATCGCGAACCCGTACTGGAGTACTGGACCTGGCCGCGTCACCGCCCCCGTTGCGGTGAGGCCGCCACGTTCCACCGCGGCGGCCTCACCGGGTTCGGCCCGGCCCGGCCCGGCCCGCGCGATCCTGTCAGCCGTTGTCGATCTCGTACTGACCGGTCTCCAGGAAGTAGCGCAGGACCTCCGGGGTGCTGTCGTCCAAGGCCGCGCCGGCCGCCGCGCGCAGAGCGTCGCTGATGCCGGGGTCGGCGAGGATGCGGGCTATGGCCACGCGGTCGTCCTCGGCCTGGGCGAGCCGGTAGCCGGTCTTGAGCCAGGCGCGCACGGCGTCGGGGTCGTTGGCGTCGAGGAGTTGGTTGATCTCAGCCGTGACGCGTCTCCCGCTGTCGGGGTCGGCGAGGATGCGGGCTATGGCCACGCGGTCGTCCTCGGCCTGGGCGAGCCGGTAGCCGGTCTTGAGCCAGGCGCGCATCTCCTCGGCGGTCCCACTGTCCAAGAGGGCGTTGGCCTCTTGGATCACTCGGCGGCCGCTGTCGGGGTCGCCGAGGATGCGGGCTACGGCCACGCGCAGATCGTCGATGTCCATGTCGTCGAAGGGCGAGGCGGCCACCGTGGCCGGGGCCGGCGCAGCGGGTGCGGCAGCCAGGGCGGGCGTGGAGAGCAGCAACGCCGGAGCCAGAGCACCAGCAGCTGCGACGAGGGCCCAGCGGGAGGAACGCATCAGGTCAACCACCTTTTGTTGTCACTCGGTTGGGAGCGATCAAGGGTCTCAGCAGTCGGCGGTCCGGCGCATTGCCCGCTTCTGGCAGCGCACAGTGCCGTTCGTTGCCGACTACTGGCTACGGCCGCGAAGGTGCGGGACCGGCTCACGGGACGGCTCCGTGCCGTTCTCCCCGTGGATGGCGTACGCGGCGACCCAATGCGCATCGCAGTTCGTGTGGCTGTTCTTCGGCGTCGAGGTCGCGTGGGCGATGGTCCAGCTGCTGCCTCGTGTCGGCCTCATCACGGGCCCCGCCGGCAGGGGGGCATCACTTGATAGGCAAGTCATTGCTTGCCTATTGTGGAGTCATGGCGGACGATGTCTTCAAGGCCCTGGCCGACCCCACGCGGCGGCGCATCCTCGACGAGCTGACCGACCGGACCGGTCAGACACTGTTCGAGATATGCGGACGGCTGGTGACCAAGCACGGCCTCGGGCTGTCCCGGCAGGCGGTCAGCCAGCACCTGGCCGTCCTGGAGGCGGCGGGCCTGGTCAGCACCCGCCGCGAGGGCCGCTACAAGTTCCACGACCTGAACACCGCACCCCTTGAGCACATCGTCACGCGATGGCTCGGACCGAAGACACCACAGACCCCGCAGACCCCACAGACCCCGGAGAGCACCCCATGAGGATCAACCTGACCAGCGTCTTCGTCGAGGACCAGGAAAAGGCCCTGCGCTTCTACACCGACGTCCTCGGCTTCGTGAAGAAGCACGACGTCCCGCTCGGCGGCGAGGACCGCTGGCTGACCTTGGTCTCGCCGGAGGACCCCGACGGCACCGAACTCCTCCTGGAGCCGAACAAGCACCCGGCCGTGAAGCCGTACACGACAGCCCTGGTCGAGGACGGCATCCCGGCCACCGCCTTCGCCGTGGACGACGTACGGGCTGAGTTCGACCGGCTCAGCGAGCTGGGCGTCCGCTTCACCCAGGAGCCGACGGAGATGGGCCCCGTCACCACCGCCGTCCTGGACGACACCTGCGGCAACCTGATCCAGATCATGCAGAGCGCGTAGGACGGGCGCCCTCACGCTCCGCCGGCAGGCGGGCCGGCCGCCACCTCCGCCCACACGATCTTGCCGATCGGGTTCCGGGGCTCCCACCCCCACTTCGTCGCCAGGCACTCCACCAGGAAGAGGCCACGCCCCGACTCCTGGTCCGCCGGGGGCAGCGTCGCGTGCTCGGGGGTCCGGCCGAGCACGGCGTCCGAGACCTCGATGCGGAAGCGGCTCGCCGGGCCTTCGTAGTCCACCCGCACATGGAAGTTCCGCCCCCGCAGCCGCCCGTGGCACACCGCGTTGGCGGCCAGTTCCGCCACCACCAGGGCCACCGAGCACGACGCGTCCGTCATCGGCCCGAACCCCCAGTACCCCAGCTGCCGCACCACCGTGCGACGGGCGAGCCGCGCCCCCCGGGGCGTCGAGGGGAACTGCCGCGACAGGCTCCCGTAGCCGTTGGCCGTCAGCCCGAAGCGGCGCGGGAGGGGTGGGGGCTCTTGCTGCCTGTCGGCGTTGGTCGCCGCGGTCGTCCTCTTCCCGGTCATCCTGGCCATCCGTTCACTCGACTCCTCTCACGTCACCCACACGTGCTGGTTCCGTGACGTTCCGTACTCAAGAGTCGGCCGTGCGTCCTAGCCTCGGAAGGTGACAGCGCCTTACCCCGCAGGCCGTAAGAATCGGAAGTAGCCCCATGGCCAGAGCAATTGACCCGCAGTCCTCCATGGCGGCCCTCTTCGGGTCGCGCCTGCGCAAGCTCCGCGTCGCGGCCGGACTCACCCAGGCCGAGGTGGGCACGCTCGCCCACGTGGTCAGCAGCCGGATCGCCCAACTGGAGCGAGCGACCGGGGCGAAGCCCACACTGGAGCTGACCCGGGCCCTGGACAAGGAGCTGGTGGCGGACGACTTACTGATCGACCTCTGGCCGTACGTGTACCGGGAGGCGTACCCGGACTGGTCGCGGGCGTTCATCGCGTACTCGGCCCGTGCGGCGGTGATTCGCGAGTACGCCTCGCACGTCGTGCCCGGTCTGCTGCAAACCCCGGAGTACGCGCGGGCGTTGCTGAGCGTGGGCCACACGCTGCGGGACGCCGAGCATCTGGAGGAACGCCTCGCGGCCCGGCTCGACCGACAGGTGCGGCTGACCGGCCCGGACCGGCCGGAACTGTGGATCATTCTCGACGAGGCCGTGCTCCGGCGGCCGGTCGGTGGAGCGGCGGTGATGCGCGGCCAGTTGGAGAAGCTCCTCAGGATGGCGGAGGAGCCCAACGTCACGATTCAGGTACTGCCGTTCGACCAAGGTGCGCACGGCTCGTTGGGCGGTTCCCTCACCGTGCTGGTCATGCCGGACGGCACCGAGGTCGCCTACACGGAGGGTGCGCACTACGGCCAGTTGACCGAGGAACCGGACGAGGTCGAACGGTTCGTTCTCACTTACGATCAGCTCAGGGCGATGGCACTGCCGCCGCTGATGTCACTCGCCATGATCCGATCCGTACTGGAGGCCGATAACCGTGCAGCGAGCGCCCCGTCCCGATCTGACCGCCGCCGCCTGGCGCAGCAGCAGCTACAGCAACCAGGAGGGCGGCAACTGCGTGCAGGTGGCGGACGGATTCCCCGGCGTCGTCCCGGTGCGTGACAGCAAGACCCCCACCGGCCCCGCCCTCGTCGTCCCCGCCGCCGCCTGGAGCACGTTCATCGCCGGGGTCGTCACCGACTGACGCATTGCGCGCGGCGTGACCCCCGCGCACATCGGCACCACTCCATTTACTGGTGTCACTGAGCATTTACCGGCGGTAAAATGGCCGAAAAGAATTCCTCGGCCTTCGAGAAATCACCGCTGCGCGGCACACCCCCCGGGCCGAGCGGCGGTCGCGGCGCATATGCCCCGACCATTACCCCGGGGCCCATTCCGGTCCGCCGCCTGTCAACGCGGCGCGCCATATCGCGAATACCACAACAGGCGCGCCCCGCTGGCCACTTCCCGACAAAATCACTCTGCCTGCGGACTATGCCGCTCACCGGATCAACCTCCGCACAAGCTTGTCTACGATGTGGTCGACCCCTGACAGGAAAGGCTGCTTCCGCTTTTCTCCGATTCGCCAGGTGAACTGCACCTTCTCGGAGCGGCCGCACACCTTCTGCTCGGTAGAACTGTCGGTAGAACTGAGGGACCGCATCCATGCCAGAACCCGTACCAGCCAGTCAGCGGCGGAGGCCGATGAAAGCGCCCGGGGCGGCGACGGCGCCGCTTGTGGCCGTGCTGTCCGTACTCGCCGTCGCCGGAGCCGTGGCCGTGTTCCTGGCCCCGGCCGGGGCGCGCGGCTGGGCGGTGGCGGTGGTGGTCACCGCCTGGGTGGTCCTGGCCGTCGCCCTTGCCGTCGCGCACACCGTCGCCCGGCGGACCCAGCGCGCGGCCTCGGCCCGCAACGCCGAGGCCGAACGGCTCAAGACCTCGCTGACCGCACTCGAAGCGGACACCGCCCACACCGCCGACGTGGCCCTGCCCGCGCTGCTCCAGCTGGTACGCGGCGGAGTACCGGCCGACGAGGCCCTCGGCCGCGTCCCGCTGCCGCGCGGGCCGCGTCAGCGCAAGCTGCTGCACGTCCTCGCGGCCACGGTCGAGGGGCAGGAGCAGCAGACCGCCGCCCTGCGCACCGAGGGCACGCGGATCCACGACGAGCTGGGCAGGGAGAACGCCCGGCTCCGCGAGGAGTTGCACGCCCTCACCTCCGAGGTCGAACGCTTCACCCGGGAGACCTTGCCGAGTGTGGCCGCCCGGCTCCGTGAGGGCGAGTCCGGCGCCACGGTGCAGGCCGAGGTGTACCTCCCGGACCAGCCGCTGCTGCGCGCGTCCGTCGAGGCGGTGCTCCGGGAGCTCGCGCTCAGCGAACGCCGCGCCCTCGCCGCGCAGACCGCGTCCGCCAAGGCGCTCAGCCGCGTCCAGGCGAAGTCCGTCAGCATGCTCGCCGACCTGCGCAGCATGCAGGAACGTCACAGCGAAGAAGTGTTCGGCGATCTGCTGAAGCTGGACCACAGCACCTCGCAGCTGGGCCTGATGACGGACCGGCTGGCCCTGCTGATGGGGGGCCGGCCCAGCCGCGCCTGGAACAGGCCGATCGTCATGGAGAGCATCCTGCGGGGCGCGGTCGGCCGGATCGCCGCCTATCAGCGGGTCCGGCTGCACTGCTCGTCGAACGTCGCCATCTCCGGCTTCGCCGCCGAGGGCGTCATGCATCTCCTCGCCGAACTGATGGACAACGCCGCGAACTTCTCACCGCCCATCGACGAGGTGCACGTCTACGTCGAGGAACGCGGCACCGGCATCGTCGTCACCATCGAGGACAGCGGCCTGAAGATGGCCGACGCGGCGATGCGGCGGGCCGCGGACTCCGTCGCCGGGCGGCTGACCGACCTCGCGGCCCTCCAGGGCACACGCCTCGGCCTCGCCGTGGTGGGGCAGCTCGCGCTCAAGCACCGGATCAGCGTCAACTACCGGCCGTCCTCGCGCGGTGGCACCGGTGTGGTCGTCCTGCTGCCGAGGCATCTGATCGCCCAGGAGTCCCGCGAGAGCCATGCGGTCGTCCCGAGCCTCCGGGAAGCCGCCGCAGCCGCGACGCCGACGCCCGCGGCCGTACCCGCTCCCGCCCCCACGGGCACGCTCACGCCGGAACCCGTGTCGCCGGAACCCGCGACTCCGGTGCCCGCGCCCGTAACGCCGCCGACGACGCCCGTACCCGCGACGCCCGCTCTGCCGGAGACCGTCGCACCCGCCGCGCCGATGCCGGCCCCCGCTCCCGCGACGCCCTCCCGCCCGGAAGCCCCCGCACCGGCGTCCCCGGCCACCGACCCCCTCGTCGTCCGCCCGCGTGAGCCGCAACAGCCCGCGGCCCGCCCGGCGCAGCCCCCCTCCACCCCCGGCGGCCTCCCCGTCCGCACGCCCGGCCGCACCATGGGCGAGGCCGAGCGCGGCCGGCACCGGGGCGCGCCCGCTCCCACCTCCGCGGCGAACCCGCGGGGCGACACACCGCGCGCCACCCCGCCCCGCACCGCGGGCCAGCAGTTCGGCGCCTTCCATCGCGGCCGGCGGCCCCAGGGCAACGCGGCGGCAGCGGAGCAGCCGGACGCCGGGACCGTACCGCCGCCGCCACCGTCCTCCGCGCCGTAGCCAGGAACGCCATCCACAGGGTGTCCGGGGCCACCGGACGCGCTCGCTCGAACATCCGAGATTGGAGGTACGGGCCGTCGGCCGGATCCCGGCGCCACGGTCCCGTCACTCATCATGCAGACAACGGACAACAGCCTCACCTGGCTCCTGCAGAGGCTGCTGGAGCAGACCCCCGGCACGCGGCACGCCCTGGCCCTGTCCCGCGACGGGCTCAAGCTCTGCTGGAGCGAGCACCTCACCCTCGACCAGGCCGACCAGCTGGCGGCCATCTGCTCGGGCATGCAGGCGCTGGCGCAGGGCGCCTCCATCGAGTTCGGCGACGGTTCCGGCGGCGTACGGCACTCGATGACCGAGTTCCACGGCGGCCTGCTCTTCATCGTCGAGGCCGGTGAGGGCGCGCATCTGGCCGTCGTCGCCACGGAGGAGGCCGACCCGAGCATCGTGGGCAACCAGATGACGCAGATGGTCGACCAGATCGGCGAACACCTGCGCGCCGCACCGCGCGGCACCGTACCGGGGAGCGCTTCTCCGGGACGTACGTCGCCGGGGAGTACCTCGTGACCCCCCGGCGACCCGTCGACACCGGAGCCCCCGACCGGCTCTACACGGTCACCGGCGGACGCAGCCGCGCCGCGGACTCCTTCGACCTGGTGACCCTGGTCGTCAGCGAGTCCCGGCCGACCCCCGGCATGCAGTCCGAGCACGCGCGGATCCTCGAACTGTGCAGCCACCCGACCGCCGTCGTCGAGATCGCCGCCGAACTCTCCCTCCCGGTCACCGTGGTCCGCATCCTGCTCGACGACCTCCACGTCATGGGCCGGATCACCGCCCGCCACCCCCGCATGTCCGCCTCGCGGGCCGAACTCCCCGACTCCGAACTGCTGAAGGAGGTGCTCCATGGTCTCCGGAAGCTGTGAGCTCCCCGCCCAGCGCACCCCGCTGGCCGACGCGGCCGAGACCGGCCTGAAGATAGTCGTCGTCGGAGGGTTCGGCGTCGGCAAGACCACGCTCGTCCGCTCGGTGAGCGAGATCCGGCCGCTGAACACCGAAGAGATCATGACCCAGGCCGGTGTCGGCGTCGACGAGACGAGCGGCGTCGACGCCAAGACGACCACCACGGTCGCCTTCGACTTCGGCCGCATCAGCCTCAACGAGCGCATCGTGCTGTACCTGTTCGGCGCCCCGGGGCAGGAGCGCTTCTGGTTCCTGTGGGACCGGCTGTTCTCCGGCACGCTCGGCGCGGTCGTCCTCGTGGACACCCGCCGGATGGACGACTCCTGGTACGCGATCGACCGGCTGGAACACCACGGCACCCCGTTCGTGGTGGCGGTCAACCGCTTCGACGACGACGTCGCCCACCCCCTGGAAGAGATCCGTCAGGCCCTGGCCCTGCCCGAGCACATCCCGATGATCGACTGCGACGCCCGGGTCCGGACCTCCAGCAAGAACGTCCTGATCACGCTCGTCGACCATCTGCGCACGATGGCCATCGCCCGGGAGACGACACCATGAGCACCTCCAGCCCCTCCTTCGACCCGCCCTTCGATCCGGGAGCCACCGCCCCCTCCGGCTGCCCGGTCGCCCCCGATGCCGTACGGCTGTCCGGCGCCTCCTACCAGCAGACGCCCACCGAGCTCTACCGCTCGCTGCGACGGGAACACGGCGCGGTGGCGCCCGTCCTGCTCGACGGTGACGTACCGGCCTGGCTGGTCCTCGGCTACGCCGAACTCTCCTACGTCACCACGCACGACGAGCTGTTCGCACGGGATTCGCGCCGCTGGAACCAGTGGGACAGCATTCCGCCGGACTGGCCGCTCCTGCCGTTCGTCGGCTACCAGCCGTCGGTGCTCTTCACGGAGGGCGACGAGCACCGGCGCAGGGCCGGGGTCATCACCGAAGCGCTGGAGGGCGTCGACCAGTTCGAGCTGGCCCGCGACTGCCGACGCATCGCCGAGCGGCTCATCGCGGACTTCGCCGGGAGCGGCCGGACGGAGCTGATGAGCAGTTACGTCCACGCCCTGCCGATGCGGGCCGTGGTCCAGATGTGCGGGATGCCGGTGTCGGGCTCGGACACCCAGCAGCTGGTGGACGACCTGCGGATCTCGCTCGACGCCGGTGAGGGCGACGACCCGGTGGCGGCCTACGGGCGGGTCGGCGACCGGCTGCGCCAACTGGTCAAGGACAAGCGGGCGGTACCCGGCCCCGACGTCACCTCCCGCATGGTGACGCACGGGGCGGGGCTCACCGACGAGGAGATCGTCCAGGACCTGATCTCGGTGATCGCCGCCGCCCAGCAGCCCACCGCCAACTGGATCTGCAACGCGCTGCGGCTGCTGCTGACGGACGAACGCTTCGCGGTGAACGTCTCCGGCGGCAGGCTCAGCGTCGGCGAGGCGCTCAACGAGGTGCTGTGGCTGGACACCCCGACGCAGAACTTCATCGGCCGCTGGGCCGTACGGGACACCCAGCTCGGCGGCCGGCACATCCGGGCGGGCGACTGCCTGGTCCTGGGGATCGCCGCCGCCAACACCGACCCGGAGATCTGGCCGGAGGCGTACGTCGGGGCCGAGAACTCCGCGCATCTGTCGTTCAGCAGCGGCGAGCACCGCTGCCCCTACCCCGCACCGCTGCTGGCCGACGTGATGGCCCGTACGGCGGTGGAGACGCTGCTGGAGCAGCTGCCGGACCTAATGCTGGCGGTGGAACCGGCGGAGCTGACGTGGCGGCCCTCGATCTGGATGCGCGGACTGTCGGCACTGCCGGTGCAGTTCAGTCCGATGGCGCAGTAGCGGGCGGGCGGCCGGGGCGGGAAGCGTTCCCCGGCCCGGCCGCCCGTGGACGACGGCGTGCCGTCAGTCCGACACCGGTGTGAAAAGCACCGGCAGGCTCTTCGGCCCCCGGGTGAACACCCCGTTCTCGACCGGGTCGAAGCCGTCGGCCAGCCGCAGATCGGGCATGGCGTCCAGCAACTGGCCCACGCCGGTCTCGACTTCGGACCTGGCCAGCAGAGCACCCACGCAGAAGTGCCGGCCGAGCGCGAAGGCGAGATGGTCGGCCGCCGCCGAGAACGCGTTCGTGGCGGTCAGGTCCTCGCGGAAGATGTCGAAGACATCGGGGTCGCGGTAGCGGTCCTCGTCACGGTTGGCGGAGCCGATCAGACAGGTCACCGTGGAGCCCGCCGGGACGGTGCCGCCGCTCAGCTCCACGTCCACCGCCGACTGGCGCATGATCATGTGCACCGGCGGGGTGTAGCGCAGCGTCTCGGCGAAGGCACGGGCTATCAGGCTCCGGTCGGCGCGGACCGCCGCCAACTGCTCCGGGTGCGTCAGCAGGTTGGCGAAGATGCCGGCGATGGCCTTGTCGGTGGTCTCGCCGCCCGCCGCGAGCAGCAGACTGCAGAACGCCTTGACGTCCTCGTCGCTCATCCGGACCCCGTCGACCTCCGCGGTGCACAGCGTCGACAGCAGATCGTCGCCCGGCGCCTCCCGCCGCTTGCGGATGATCGGCAGCATGTACTCGGCGAACTCGACGCGCGTACGTTCACCGGCCCGCGCCACGTCCTGATCGCCGGAGAGATTACCGAGAAAGGCGATGACAGCCGTATACCAACCGTGAAAACGCTCATAGTCGGACTTGTCCAGACCGAGCATGTCCGCAATGACGTTCACGGGAAATCGGGTGGCGTAGTCGGCGACCAGATCGACGGAGCCGGAACCACGGAACCGGTCGATCAATTCGCGCGAATTGCGCTCGATGACCGGTAAGAACTTGTCCCGCAGGTCGGCGCCCCTGAAGGCGGGCGCGACGAGGGCCCGGCGTACGGCGTGCTCGCGCCCGCTGAGCTGGAGAATCGTCCGCCCGTGCACGGGCTCGATCTGCCAGTCGTAGTTCTCGGTGGTGAACTCACCGGCCTTGTCCTTGAAGACGCGCTCCACGTCCTCGTAGCGCGAGACGAGGTAACTCTTGGTGGCCTCGTGCCACAGGAGCGGCTCGTCCTGTCGCATCCGGCGATACGCCGCATACGGGTCTCTCTCGAACTCTGGCGACAGAATGTCCGGCGCTCGGACGGTCATGACCACTCCCTTGCAAGCAGAACGGGAAACTGCGAGGTGCATGACTTATTCAGCTCGTACCGGCGGATATATGCAAGAGCCACGGGTCGCGAACTCCCGTGAGCCGCAACGGCACCTGGGCCGCTGCGACCTCCGGCTGTGATCGGTATCCCGGGCCAATGCGACGACGGAAGACCGGACCGCTTCGCCGCGCTCGGGTGCCCGGGGCCTCGAGGGCTCGGTTGCTCAGGCCCCCTCGGCCTCGTTCCCGCCCTCGTTCCCGTCGCCGTTCGACGTCACCCGCCCCGTCAGCGCCGCCAGCGAGCTGCGGACGTGCGCCATGTGCGCCTGGACCTCCTCGCGGCCCTCCTCGTGCTCCCGCAGGATCCGCTCCGTCTCCCGGACCACCCGCTCCTCCCGGACCCGGGCCTCGGCCAGCAGCTCCGCCGCCCGCGCCTCCGCGTCCTCCTGGCCGTGCCGGGCCGCCTCCTGCGTGGCGGCGAGGTGCCGGCCCGCCTCCGTGAGCAGCGCCTCGGCCCGCTCGGTCAGCTCCGTGTGCCGGGCCTCCAACGCGGCTTCCTCGGCGGCCATTTCGGCCTCGGCCGCCTTGAGACGCTCCGCGTGCTCCTGCTTCTGGTGGGCCAGCACGCTCGCCGTACGGTCACGGGTCGCCGCCATCGCCGACGCGGCGGCCTCCCGCACCCCCTCGGCGTCCTGCCGGGCCGCCGCCAGCAGCCCTTCCGCCTCCCGGACCGCCGCGGCCACCCGCTCCTCCGCCGCCCGGTCCGCCGCCGCACGCACTGCCTCGGCCGCCTCGCGCGCCGCGTCCCCGGCGGCCCGGCCCGCCGCCTCCGCCTCGTCCCGCAGCGCCTGGCCCGCGGCCAGCGCCTCGGCCTCCAGCGCCTCGGCCTCGCTTTCGGCCAGGGCCAGGATCCGCTGCGCCCGCTCCCCCAGCTCGGCGTAGTCCTGCACGGGCAGCGCCGCGACGGTCTCCGCCAGCCGGGCCGCCTCGGCATGCAGCTCCTCGGCCCGGCCGGTCAGCCGCGCGATCTCCGCGAGCGCCCCGTCCCGCTCAGCCGTCAGGGCGGTCACCCTGCGGTCCACCTGGTCCGGGCGGTATCCCTTCCCCCGGACACCGACGACGTCGAACGCGGACACCGGTCCAGCACTCATCCCTGAAGCCCTCTCTCCGACCTACCGGCACGCACCGCCGCGCCACGACACTCCGCGATACGTCAAGGATGCGGCAATTGGTGCCGGAAGTCGGAATCGATCAGCGGCATTCCGGCCGGAAGCGACCGGCATCACAGACCCGGTCGAACCGGCACACAGCGAAGCGCCCGAACCCGGGAAGGGTTCGGGCGCCTCGGCCGGACCATGAAGCCTGACCACCGGACCGGGCCGGCAGACCGGGTCAGATCAGATCAAGCCGTCCCACATCTGCTCCAGCAGCACCGACCACCAGCTCTCCGGCGACGCCAGCGCCGCCGGGTCCAGCGCCACCAGCTGTGCCTGGAAGTCGACGGTCCAACGGCCCGCCTGCTCCGGGTTCAGCCCGTACCGCAGCCGCCACATCCGGCCCAGCAGCGCCATCGACCGCACGAACTCGGGCAGCCCCGTGTTCACGAACTGCGGCGGCACCGGCTGCCCGCCGGGGCCCGCCTCCACCGGGACGGCCACGATGTTCGCCGTCCCGTACTGCACACAGATCGCCCGGCCGAAGTCCGTACCCATCACCAGGTACGACCCCGCGTCCGGCGCAGGCTGCACCTGCCGCTGCGCGGCCAGCTCGGCCAGCGTCGGCACCACGGGCTGCCCCGGCTGCGCCCAGAAGAACGGCCCGAAATCGGCGGGCAGCCCCGCCCACACCAGGGTGCGCGCGACGACCTCCGGCACCCCCTGACGGGACACCGCCCGCTGGTCGAACCGGAGGATGCCCTGCGGACCGAACGCCTGCGCCAGCTCCTCGGCGATCGCCTCCGGCGGCAGCGCGGGCGCGGGCGGCATCTGCGGCAGCGGCGCCCGCACCGGCGCGGGCCGCGCCGGGCCGTCCGCGACCTGGTGCAGCTCGCCCTGGTGCGTCAGCAGATGCTGCATGCCCTGCTGGCGGCTGGCGTGATCCGTACCGTACGGAGCGACGCTGGTGATCCGCACCTGCGGCCAGGTCTCCCGGATCATCCGCGCGCAGTACCCGCCCGGCAGCTCGCAGGACTCCAGCTCCGTGTGGAGCTCGATGACCTGCTGCGGCGGCACGTTCATCGCCCGCAGCTCGTGCAGCATCTGCCACTCGGGGTGCGGGGTGCCCGGCGCCGAGCGGCGGATCAGCTGCTGCTCGCTGCCGTCCGGAGCCCGGAACCGCAGCACGGCCTGGTAGCCGGGGCCCACGGTCGGCTGACCGGTGGGCTGCTGCGGATAGCCGTACGCCGGAGGCGGCGGGGTGTGCCCGCCGGGCGGCGGACCGGGAGGACCGGGCGGACCCGGCGGCTGCGGTACGGGACCGGGGCCACCCACCGAACCGCCCGGGGTTCCGGGCGGGCCGGGCGGGCCGACCTGGCCCGGAGCCGCGAACATCGTCTCGGCGTGGTGCACCCCGCCACCCGGAGGCGGCGTGGAACCCGGCGGCGGACCGGGGGGCCCGGGAGGCTGCGGAGCACCCGGGGCACCGGGCGGGCCGGGAGGCTGCGGGGCACCGGGCGGGCCCGGCGGCCTGGGCGCACCCGGGACGCCCGCACCGATGCTGCTCCCGTCGGCGAGCATCGTCGCGGCGTGGTGCACCCCGCCACCCGGAGGCCGCGTGGAACCGGGGGCCGCGGGCGGGCCGGGCGGAGCGGGCGGCGGCGTGGCACCCGGCGGCGGTCCGGGCGGGCCCGGCGGGGTGGCGCCGGGCGGGCCGAGCTGCGAGACGAGCTGCGTCGGGACGTACCCACCCGCGGGGGCGCCGGGCGCACCCGGGCCCGAAGGCGGCGGCGTCGCACCGGGAGGCATGCCGGGGATCCCCGGGGCACCGGGCGGCGGCGGGGTCGACGGACCGCCCCCACGCGCCCCGCGCGGCGGCACCACGGCCTTGCTGGTGGCCGCGTCGGCGATGTCACCGGCCCCGTCGGACGCACCCTGCTGCGGCCGGAGCGCCGGGGCCACCTGCGTACGCGGCAGCTGGCTGCCACCCGACATCAGCGCGGTGGGCGCCTCCGCCGGAACGACCGGCGGCGGGGCCTCCTCGTCGTCCGTCCCCGACAGCGGCGGTGCGAACACCGTCGCGGGCAGCGGGACCGCCGCGTCGTCGGAGTCGGAGTTGGTGTCCGTACCGGCCCACGGGGTCGCCCCGGCGGGCACACCGTCGGAAGCCGTGGGCTCGTAGGCCGGGCCACCGTCGGCGGCGGGCCACGAAGGGGCGGAGGCCCCGGAAGAAGGAGAGGAGGGCGGCGGCGTCGCGTCCGCGCCGACGGGGCCGGGAACGGGGGTCCGGCCCGCCGCCGATACCGACGGGGACGGGACCGGGGCCGAGGGCGACGACGGGGCCTGCGACGCGACCGAAGGCGAAGACGCGGACGGGACCGGGGCCGAGGGCTGCGAAGGCGACGCGGACGGCGGCGACGACGGGGACGGCTCAGCCGCCTCCACATCCGCAGCCGCAGCCGCATCCCGGCGCTCCGCGCGGTGATCCGGAATCCCCAGCTTGTCCGCCGCCTCCTGGAGCCACTCCGGCGGCGTCAGCAGGAACGACGTCTGGTTCAGATCCACCCGCTGCGGCGGCTCCGGAGCAGCGGCGGGCGCACCCGCCGGAGTCCCGTACTCCTCCTCGTACCGCCGGATCACCTCACCCACCGGCAGCCCCGGCCACAGCGTCGCCTCACCGCTGTCCCGGGCGATCACCAGCCGCTGACGGCCCCCGTCCGAGACGGGTCCCTCCGGCCGGTCCTCGGCCCACACCACGAAACCGAGGTCGAACTCACGGACGCGCACCTCACGGTGCTGATACGCGGGCACGTCACCGTTGACCCACTCGTCCGCCCGATCCTGTGCCTGCGCGAAAGTCACCACCGCGCTCACCCCTCCACCGGGACGGCGCGCGCGAAGCCGCCGTCCACCATCAGGTTCGCCACGGTCTCCAGCTCCGGCGGATTGCCCGCCAGCCGCTCCAGGAAGGCGTCGAAGTCCGTGCCGCAGGGCAGCAGCAGCCGCTCCACACGCTCCTGGACGCTCCAGCCGTCCTGGTCCCGGGCATCGTCGTACGGGCAGAACCACACCGAACCGACGTCCTGGCCGCGTACCTTCACGGCGAGAATCCCGCCCTGGACGAACGCGACGCCCAGGTAGTCCTTGGTGAAGTGGTCCCGCAGACACTTGTTCACGTACACCAGGTCGTTCATCGCGGCCTCGTCACGCACCGTGAAGAACGGCTGGTCCACCAGCAGCCCCAGTTCCGCGTCCAGCGCCGCGCCCACGGGGGCCGAACCGCCCGCCGCCTTGAGGAAGGAGCGGTACGCGCCGGGCAGCCGGTAGCCGAGGTCCTCCTCGACCCCCTGAACCTGCTGCTCGGTCACCGCGCCCGCGCCCTTCGGCAGCCGGAAGTGGGCCGGACGGGTCTCCTGCAACGGGCGGGTGCCACGCCGGTCCTGGTCGACGTCCGTACCCGCGAGGCCGCCGTGATGACGCAGCAGCGCCTTCACCTCGACCGGCACCAGCTCCATCCGCCGGCCGCCGGAGACGTGGTGCCACGTCCAGCCGTGCGGGGTCGCCACCGCGGGAATCGTGTCCCACAGGTCATGACCGCTCGCCGCCATCGCCGCGTTCGCCGACACGTAATCGGTCAGGCGCAGCTCGTCGATGCCGAAGCCCGGAGGCGGGTCGGCGATCTCGGCCGCGGCGCGCGCGTACGGCGAGAGAACCGGGAGGCCGTCGCCGTCCATCCGCACCCCACGGGGGTGCCGGGACGCCCGGACCGGATCCGGGAAATTCACGACCTGCCCGGCATAGGCGGCGTTCGGTGGCGCGGCTTGCTGCCCGAGCCGACCTGTCGTCATGGCTGATGCCCCCTGCTGCGTCCGGTGTTCCGCACAGCCTAAGCGGTGGGGCAACAGGGGGTCCCGCCCCGCCGTTTCCGTCACGAACGGTCACAGTCGCGTGACCGTGAGGCGGCAGTTTCGCACCTTCGGGCGACACGCAGACACGTTTCCCCCACCCAGCTTCCCCACCACCCGGCACATTTGGCAGGCTGTCCCCGCAACTCGGGGGATTGCAGGGAGGGACGTCAGCACGATGCATTCCACACAAACCGTCACATCAGGGGATCCGCGCCTCAGCTGGAGCACCACCGAGACCAGCCGTACGCCCCGACTGATCCACCGCCGCGACGGGATCCTCCCGGCCGTGGCCGCCGCGCTGTCCGTCCGCGGCGAGACGCTGACCTGCACCGCGGGCAAGGGGGACCAGCCGCCGGTGCTGCATCCGCTCGTCCAGGACTTCCTCGACACCCTCACCAGCGGCCAGCGCGAACGCTTCACCGGCCGCTGCCCCGAAGCGATACTGCTCTCCCGTCAGCTCACCGCCGCCGAGACCGGGCGCTCCAAACGGGCGCAGCGAAAACCCCTGACCAACGGGGAGGCGCGGCGCGCGCTCAAGCACGCCCGGATCACCGCACGGCGCATCCGCGAGGACGGCGACCCGCTGCACGGCAGTTACGCACCGCCGTGCCGGTCCTGTTCCGCGCTCCTGTCCCACTTCGGCGTACGCCCCGTCGACCTGACCTCCACCGGCGCCGCGACCACCGCCGAGAAGGGCTGACCGCCCACCGATGCACGACCGCCAGCAGCACACCTCCACCACCCGCTTCTCCGTCGCCGTCGACGCCGCCCTGCGCGAGGCGGGCTGGCAGCCCGGGCGCTGGGACATCCGCCAGGCGGAGGAATGGGCCGACGCCCTGCGCTCCCACGCCTCCCCGGCCGGCCACCGGCACGCCGTGTTCCCGGCCGCGGTCGAGGCGTGGGCGGAGTTCGGCGGCCTCCGCATCACCGCGTCCGCGCCGGGCCGGCACATCGCGCCCACGGCGGTACGGATCGACCCCCTGAGCGGGCTCCATCTGGCCCGCACGCTCGGGGACCTCGGCCGGGCCCTGGAGACCGAGGTCAGCCCGCTGGGGGCGGAGGGCGAGGAGCAGGCGGTGCTGGCGATCGATACGGAGGGGCGGGTGTACAGCATCGACCACACGGGGGACTGGTTCCTGGGCCGGGACATCGACGAGGCGCTGTCCACGCTGGTTACGGGCACGCAGCCCCCACGCCTGACGTCGGCCTGAGCCACATCCAGCCCGCCCGCCTGACTTCCGGCCCGCCCCGGCCGATCCCAGCCCGTCCGGCGCTTGAAGACGGACCCGGCCGATCCCAGCCCGTCCGGCGCTTGAAGACGGACCCGGCCCATTCCACCCCGTCCGGCGTTTGAGGACGGAACCGTCGCTCGGGACGGGCCGGCACCATCGTTCACCGCCGCACGAGGGGGCGCCGCTCCCCACCGCCAGGGTTCCGTCCTCAATCGCCGGACGGGCTGGGAAGAGTGGGCCCGCCCCCACGCACCGGACAGGCTGGAGAGTGGGCCCGCCCTCAAGACGCCGGACGGGCCGAAAAGGTGGGCCCTCACGCTGCGGACGGGCTGAAGAGGCCGGCCCTCACGCGCCGCACAGGCTGAAAAGCCAGGCGCACGGGCTCAAGCGGGCGGCACCACCGGGAGCACCGCCGACACGCGGAAGCCCCCCGCCTCCGTCGGGCCGGAGACGAACACGCCCCCCAGCCCCAGAACCCGCTCCCGCATCCCCACCAACCCGTTCCCCCCGCTCGGCAACCCCGCATCCGCCGCGGCCGCGTCCGACGGGCCGTTCTCCACCTGCATCGCGACCTCGGTCTCCCGATGCGCGAGCCGCACCCACGTCTTCGCGCCCGCCGCATGCTTGTGCACGTTCGTCAGCGCCTCCTGCACCACCCGGTACGCCGTCTGCTCCACCTCCGGCGGATACGGCCGCAGCTCGCCGTGGACCGTCAGCTCCACCACCATCCCCGCCTGCCGGGACTGTGCCACCAGCGCCTCCAGCTCGTGCAGGCGGGGCCCGTCCTCCGTCGCGGCGGAGGCGGCGGCCACCGCGGCCGCCTGCCGTACCGACGCCAGCGGAACCCGGCCCGCCGCGGCCGGCGCGGTCAGCGCCTCCCCCGTCCGCAGCACCCCGAGCATCTCGCGCAGCTCCGTCAGCGCCTGCCGGCCCATGTCCCCGACCAGCGCCGCGTTGCGCACGGCCTTCGCCGGATCCTTCGGGGCGACGGCCTGGAGCGCGGCGGCGTGCACCACCATCAGGCTCACCCGGTGGGCGACCACGTCGTGCATCTCCCGGGCGATCCGGGTCCGCTCCTCCGTACGCGCCCACTCGGCCCGCTCCTCGGCCCGGTCCGCGAGCAGGGACAACTCCCGCTCCAGCGAATCGGCCCGCTCCCGCAGGCTCTCCATCAGACGGCGTCTGGCCCCTATGTAGAGGCCGAGGAGCACGGACGGAGCCGTGAGCCCCACCGCCATGAAGACGGACATCAGGGGCACGTACCAGTCCCCCGGACCGAAGTCCGCCTGCTCGGCCACGGTCTGCCGCAGCCGTACGTACGTGACGATGAACGTCCCCACCAGCGCCATGCTCGCCAGCACGACGGTGATCCGGCGCGGCACCTCGGACGCGGCCAGCGTGTACAGGCCGACCAGCGCCATCAGGAAGCCCATCTCGGCGGGCGTCATCGCGATCGTCAGCAGCACCACGACGATCGGCCACCGCCGGCGCACCAGCAGCACCGAACCCGCGAGAAGCCCGAACACCACACCCACCGGCACCGGAATCCCGGTGTTCCGGGCGAACTCCACCCCCTCCAGGCCACACTCCAGCGCCGATACCAGCGCCAGTCCCACGTCCAGGGCGACACTCCGTCGCCGCTCCCACCACCAGTAGCCGCGGGTGGTCGATCCCGCCGCCTCCCGGTCTGCCCCCGTTGCGGTCATGGCATCCAGCCTACGGGCGGACGCATCTCAATTTCGGGTGACCGGCGACAGCACACTTCGGGTGACCGGCGACAGCACGCTCCGCGGTCGAACAGGAGCGCCGGACAGGAGCGCCGCGCTCCGCCTCCCTTCTTCGTCGCGTAGAAGGCGCTTGGTACGGCATAGTGTTGGGTGCCGATCCGGTGAACCGATCCAATGTCCGGTTTAGCCGGGATTAATCCCCCATGGTGTAATCAGGCAGCACTGCGGTTTTTGGTACCGTCTGTTCAGGTTCGAATCCTGATGGGGGAGCTTCGGTGCGCGGGCCCCGACCACACCGGTCGGGGCCCGCCCCCGTTTCCCCTGGAAACACCCCCGGTATCCTGCGGATGACCACCACCCGAAGCCGAAGGGCACATCCGTGAGCGCAACCAGCCCGGCAGCCGTCGTCGTCCTCGCAGCGGGTGAGGGCACCCGTATGAAGTCGAAGACTCCCAAGGTTCTGCACGAGATCTCCGGGCGCTCGCTCGTCGGACATGTCGTCGCCGCCGCCCGCGAGCTGGACCCCCAGCACCTCGTCGTGGTCGTCGGCCACGCCAGCGAGCAGGTCACCGCGCATCTGAACGCCGGCGACGCCCCCGTGCGCACCGCCTTCCAGGCCGAGCAGAACGGCACCGGGCACGCCGTCCGCATGGGGCTCGAAGAGCTCGGCGGGGCCGTCGACGGGACCGTGATCGTCGTGTGCGGCGACACCCCGCTGCTCTCCGGCGAGACGCTCGGCGCGCTCGCCGCCACCCACTCCGCCGACGCCAACGCGGTGACCGTCCTGACCGCCGAGGTCCCGGACTCCACCGGCTACGGGCGCATCGTGCGCGACCCCGCCACCGGTGCGGTCACCGAGATCGTCGAGCACAAGGACGCCACCGACGAGCAGCGGGCGATCCGCGAGATCAACTCCGGGGTGTTCGCGTTCGACGGGCGGCTGCTGGGCGACGCACTGGGCAAGGTGCGCACCGACAACAGCCAGGGCGAGGAGTACCTCACCGACGTGCTGTCCATCCTCCGCGAGGCCGGGCACCGCGTCGGCGCGTCCGTGGCGGGCGACCACCGCGAGATCCTCGGCATCAACAACCGGCTCCAGCTGGCCGAGGCCCGCCGGCTGCTGAACGAGCGGCTGCTGGAGCGGGCGATGCTCGCGGGCGTGACGATCGTCGACCCGGCGTCCACGCTGATCGACGCGACCGTGACGTACGAGCGTGATGCGATCGTGCACCCGGGGACGCAGCTGCTCGGCTCCACGCATCTCGCCGAGGACTCCGAGGTGGGGCCGAACTCGCGGATCGAGGACACCCTCGTCGGCACCGGCGCCCGCGTCGACAACACCGTGACGCTCTCGGCCGAGATCGGGCCGGGGGCGACCGTGGGCCCGTACGCCTACCTGCGGCCGGGGACCCGGCTGGGGATCAAGGCCAAGGCCGGTACGTACGTGGAGATGAAGAACGCCACGATCGGGGAAGGGACGAAGGTCCCGCACCTGAGTTACGTCGGCGACGCGACCATCGGCGACCACACCAACATCGGTGCGGCGAGCGTCTTCGTGAACTACGACGGCGTCGCCAAGCACCACACGACGATCGGCTCCCACTGCCGTACCGGTTCGGACAATATGTTTGTGGCACCGGTCACGGTCGGGGACGGGGTCTACACCGCCGCCGGATCGGTCATCACGAAGGACGTGCCCGCTGGTTCGCTGGCCGTGGCGCGGGGCCAGCAGCGGAATATCGAGGGCTGGGTGGCCCGGAAGCGTCCGGGCAGCGCCGCCGCGCAGGCCGCTCAGACGTCGTCGCAGGAGCCCGACGGGCAAAGCTGACCGGAAACAGGTGCGCCGGTGACGGCGTACCGTGATAGATGCTCACCCCATTTCGGCTGGCTCGTTGCACATCGGGACCTATGCGTGCAGCGCCAGATACACGTCTGAGGAGACTGTGCTGTGACCGGGATCAAGACGACCGGCGAGAAGAAACTGATGCTCTTCTCCGGCCGCGCCCACCCCGAGCTGGCCGAGGAGGTCGCCCATCAGCTGGGAGTCGGTCTCGTGCCGACGAAGGCCTTCGATTTCGCCAACGGTGAGATCTATGTGCGGTTCCAGGAGTCGGCACGTGGCGCGGACTGCTTCCTGATCCAGAGCCACACGGCTCCGATCAACAAGTGGATCATGGAGCAGCTGATCATGCTGGACGCGCTGAAGCGCGCGTCGGCCCGCTCCATCACGGTGATCGTGCCGTTCTACGGGTACGCCCGCCAGGACAAGAAGCACAGGGGCCGTGAGCCGATCTCGGCCCGTCTGGTGGCGGACCTGATGAAGACGGCGGGTGCGGACCGGATCCTCACCGTCGATCTGCACACGGACCAGATCCAGGGCTTCTTCGACGGCCCGGTGGACCACCTGTTCGCGTTGCCGATCCTGGCGGACTACGTGGGCGCGAAGGTCGACCGCTCCAAGCTGACGATCGTGTCCCCGGACGCGGGCCGCGTGCGGGTCGCCGACCGCTGGTGCGACCGGCTGGACGCGCCGCTGGCGATCGTGCACAAGCGCCGCGACAAGGACGTGCCGAACCAGGTCTCCGTCCACGAGGTCGTCGGCAACGTCGAGGGCCGGGTCTGTGTGCTGGTCGACGACATGATCGACACCGGTGGCACGATCTGCGCCGCCGCGGACGCCCTGTTCGCGCACGGCGCGGAGGACGTCATCGTGACGGCGACGCACGGGGTGCTGTCGGGTCCGGCGGCCGACCGGCTGAAGAACTCGAAGGTGAGCGAGTTCGTGTTCACGGACACGCTGCCGACCCCGGGCGAGCTGGAGCTGGACAAGATCACGGTGCTCTCGATCGCGCCGACGATCGCGCGTGCGGTGCGTGAGGTGTTCGAGGACGGTTCGGTGACGAGCCTCTTCGAGGAGCAGGGCTGAGCGGAGCAGGGCCGGCCGCCTGAGCGGTCCCTGTTGATCCACTTTGGGGTGCGGCCTCCCCGCCGGGTAGACTCAGTGAGTTGCTCGGCGAGGGAGGCCGTACCCGTGTGTACGGCGGTCCGTTATCGACGCGCTCTTCGTAGCAGGCCTGTCGTGGGCCGGGTGACCGTTCGAGTTCCGTCACCCCCGACGGCTCTCCGTACCTGACGAGGAGTGCACCATGGCCGAGATCAAGCTCGCCACCGAGGTCCGTACCGAGTTCGGCAAGGGCGCCGCCCGCCGTGTCCGCCGCGCCGACCGTGTTCCCGGTGTCGTCTACGGCCACGGCGCCGAGCCCGTTCACGTCACGCTGCCGGGCCACGAGCTGCTGCTCGCCCTGCGTACGGCCAACGTGCTGATCGGTCTGAAGATCGACGGCAAGGACGCGCTGGTCATCCCGAAGGCCGTCCAGCGTCACCCCCTCAAGGGCACCATCGAGCACGTCGACCTGCTCACCGTGAAGCGCGGCGAGAAGGTCGAGGTCGAGATCGCGGTGCACGCCGAGGGCGACCTGGCGCCGGGCGCCAACCTGCTGGAGTTCGTCCAGAACACCCTGCTGGTCGAGGCCGAGGCCACCCACATCCCCGAGTCCGTCACGGTCTCCGTCGCGGGCCTGGACGCCGGCGACTCGATCGTCGCCAAGGACATCGAGCTGCCCAAGGGCTCCACGCTGGCCGGTGACGAGGACGCCATCGTGATCCAGGTCGTCGCCGCGCAGGCCGAGGAGCCGGCCGCCGACGAGGCCGCCGAGGGCGAGGCCCAGGGCACCGAGGCCTGAGCCTCTCCCCTCACCGTTCCACCTGCTTGACTGACGGGGTGGTGGTTCCCTTCCGGGAGCCGCCGCCCCGTTTCCCTGTGCCGTAAGCCGTATGTGAGGAGACCGAGCGCTGATGTCCGACGCCACCGACCCCTGGCTCATCGTGGGCCTGGGCAATCCGGGTCCCGACTACGCGGCGAACCGGCACAACGTCGGGTTCATGGTCGCCGATCTGCTGGCGACCCGGATCGGCGGGAAGTTCAAGCGGGCGCAGAAGGCGCAGGCGCAGGTCGTGGAGGGGCGGATCGGTCCGCCTGGTCCGGCGAGCCGGCGGGTGGTGCTGGTGAAGCCGATGTCGTACATGAATCTGTCGGGCGGTCCGGTGACGGCGCTGCGGGACTTCTACAAGGTGCCGACGGACCATGTCGTGGCGGTCCACGACGAACTGGACGTCGACTACGGGTCGTTGCGGCTGAAGCTGGGCGGCGGGGACAACGGGCACAACGGGCTGAAGTCGATGACGAAGGCGATGGGTCCGGAGTATCACCGGGTGCGGTTCGGGATCGGGCGGCCGCCGGGGCGGATGCAGGTCGCGGATTTCGTGCTGAAGGACTTCTCGTCGACGGAGCGCAAGGAACTGGCGTTCCTGGTGGACCGGTCGGCGGACGCGGTGGAGTGTCTGCTGGCGGAGGGTCTGGAGCGGGCGCAGAGCGCGTACAACTCCTGAGGACCCGCGCCCGCTTCGTCGCGCCGCTCCTCCGCCGCGCACGGCGCCTGAGCAGCGGGCGGCTCTTCCCCGCCGCGCACAACTCCTGACATTCCTGGTGCTGCTGGGGCGTTTTTCGGCCACAGGTTGACCGCGGGTGCGGGTCTGGCCAAGGATCTGCCCCCATGAAGCGGAGCTCTTCCCACCGGGCGGCGGTAGCGGGGCGGCGGGTGGCCATGGGGCTGGTCGTCCTGGTGCTGCTGGTCGCGGGTGCGTGGGCGTCGTGGGACGCCGCGCACCACATCATTCTGGCCAAGGGCCGTGACCACGGGACCGTGACGGTCACGGAGTGCGGCGAGGAGAAGTGCACCGGGTCGTTCACACCCGACTCGGTGTCGCGGGAGCGCCCGCGGGTGACCGTGGACCGGTCCGTCGCGGCGCGTGAGGGGGATCGTTTCCCCGTGGTGGTGAAGCCCGGTTCCGATGCGGTGGTCCGCACGGGGTTGCCGGGCTTTCTGCATGCCTGGGTGCCGCTCGCCGGGGCGCTGGTGCTGGCCGCGTTCGTGATCGGCGGCGGGCTGCGGATGGCGCGGACGGCGTGGGGTGCGGGAACGGCGGGGGCGGTCCTGCTGGTGGCGACGTTCGTCGCGCTGTAGCAGGACCGCCCGTTCGTCCACGCGGTGCTCAGCCGGTGTTGCGGAGTCCTGCCGCGACGCCGTTGACGGTGAGCAGCAGGGCGCGGGAGAGCAACGGGTCGGGCTCCTCGCCGCGTTCGGCTGCCTGGCGCTGGCGGGCGAGCAGGGAGACCTGGAGGTAGGAGATCGGGTCCAGGTAGGCGTCGCGGATGGAGAAGGTCTGCTGGAGCACCGGGTTGGTGTCGAGCAGCTTCTCGCCGCCGGTGATCCGCAGGACTTCCTGCACGGTGAGGGCGTGTTCGGCCTCGATGCCGTCGAAGACGTGCTTCAGCTCGTCGGGGACGAGCGTGTCGACGTAGTGGCGGGCGATGCGCAGGTCGGTCTTGGCGAGCGTCATCTCGACGTTGGAGATGAAGTTGCGGAAGAAGTGCCAGTGCTCGTGCATCTCGTCGAGGACGGTGTCGAGACCGGCCTCGCGCAGGGCCTTGAGGCCGGAGCCGACGCCGAACCAGCCGGGCACGATCTGCCGCGACTGGGTCCAGCCGAAGACCCACGGGATGGCCCGCAGGCCGTCCAGCGAGACGCCCGAGCCGGGGCGGCGGGCGGGCCGCGAGCCCAGGTGCAGGTCGGCGAGCTGGTCCACCGGGGTGGAGGCGAGGAAGTACGACGGCAGGTCCGGGTCCTCGACGAGCTTGCGGTAGGCGCTGTGGGCCGCGTCGGAGACGGTGTCCATGGCCGCGTCCCAGCGGGCGAGGGCCTCGTCGGACTGGCGGGGTGCGGTGTGCAGGGCGGAGGCCTGGAGGGTGGCCGCGACGGTCAGTTCCAGGTTCTCGCGGGCGAGCGCGGGGATGAGGTACTTGTCGGAGATGACCTCGCCCTGCTCGGTCACCTTGATCTCGCCCTCCAGCGTCCCCCACGGCTGGGCGAGGATCGCGTCGTGCGAGGGGCCGCCGCCGCGGCCGACGGTGCCGCCGCGGCCGTGGAAGAGGCGCAGGCGTACGCCGTAGCGGTGGGCGACGTCGCGGAGGCGTCGCTGGGCGCGGTGGATCTCCCACTGGGAGGTGGTGATGCCGCCGAACTTGGAGGAGTCGCTGTAGCCGAGCATGACCTCCTGGACGTCGCCGCGCAGGGAGACGAGGCGTCGGTAGGAGGGGTCGGCGAGCATCTCGTCGAGGATGGTGTCGGCGGCCTTGAGCTCGTCGGTGGTCTCCAGGAGCGGCACGATGCCGATCTTGGCCCAGCCGGCGTGGAGGTCGAGGAGTCCGGCCTCGCGGGCGAGGACGGCGGCGGCGAAGACGTCGTCGGCGCCCTGGCACATGGAGATGATGTAGGACTCGATGACTTCGGGGCCGAAGCGTTCGAAGGCCTGCTTGATGGTGTGGAAGACGCCGAGGGTCTTCTCGCCGGCCGCGTCGAGCGGGGCGGGGGTGGGGGCCAGCGGCCGGCGGGAGCGCAGCTCCTTGGCGAGCAGCTTCTGCCGGTAGTCGCGCGGCATGTCGGCGTAGCGCCAGGATTCCTCGCCGAGCCGGTCGAAGAGCTGGCCGAGGGCGTGGTGGTGGGCGTCGGCGTGTTCGCGGACGTCCATGGTGGCGAGCTGGAGGCCGAAGGCGGCGAGCGTGCGGATGGTGCGGTCCATCCGGCCGTCGGCGAAGAGGCCGCCGCGGTGCTCGCGCAGGGAGGTCTGGATGAGCTCCAGGTCGGCGAGGAGCTCGGCGGTGCCGAGGTAGTCGCAGCCGGGGCGGTGGGGGGTGCCCTCGGCGAGGCGCTCGCGGGTGTTGACGAGCTTCTGCCGGATGCAGGTGGCCTTGAGGCGGTAGGGCTCCTCGGCGTTCAGCCGCTTGTAGCGGGGGCTGATGCCGGGGAGGCGCTCCAGGTCGGCCTGGAGGGAGGTGAGGAGTTCCTCGGTGGCTCCGGCGTAGCGGATGGAGTTGGAGAGGAGGCCGCGGAGGTAGTCGATCATCTCCAGGGCATCGGTGATGCCGTGCTCGTGCTGGAGGATCAGGACGTCCCAGGTGACGGCGGGCGTCACGTTGGGGTTGCCGTCGCGGTCGCCGCCGATCCAGGTGCCGAAGGTCAGGGGGCGGGTCCCGGCGGGGAGTTCGACGCCGACGCGGTCCAGCTCGGCGGCGAGGTCCTCCAGGACGTCGCCGACGGCGCCTGCGTGCAGCTCGTCGAGGTAGTAGATGGCGTTGCGGGCCTCGTCGGCGGGCTCCGGGCGGACGACGCGGAGCTCGTCGGTCTGCCAGATGAGGTCGATGTTCTCGGCGAGGCGGAGGTCGAGGCGGCGGCGGTCGGCCTCGATGGCCGGGGTCTCCAGCAGCTCGGCGATGCGGCGCAGCTTGTTGAGGACGGAGCGGCGGGCGGCCTCGGTGGGGTGGGCGGTGAAGACGGGCCGGACGTTGAGGTTCTTGACCGTCTCGCGCAGGTGCTCGGGGTCGGCGTCCTTGAGGCGGTCGGCGGTGCGGGCCAGGAGGCCGCCCTCGGCCGAGCGGCGGTCGCGCATCTCGTGGGCGCGGTGGACCTGCTCGGTGACGTTGGCGAGGTGGAAGTAGGTGGAGAAGGCGCGCACGAGCTGTGCGGCGGTCTCCAGCTCCGTCTCGCCGAGGAGCTCGGCGGCGGCTTCGCCGTCGGTGCGGGTCAGGGCGCGTACTCGTTCGACGAGGTCGAGGAGTTCCTGGCCCTCCTGGCGTACGAGGGTCTCGCCGAGGAGGTCGCCGAGGCGGCGGATGTCGGCGCGCAGCGCGGGGCTGGCGGCAGGGGTCTGGTCGGCACTGCTCACAGTGTGCGGCTCCTTGCAGTGAATGAGGAGGTGCGTTCGCTTCGCCGTCCCCCGTTGCGTGGCGGTGGGGGCGGGTGGCGGGGTCCGGGGCCCTGCGGCTGGCAGCGGTGCTGTCGCCACGCCCCGACGAGCGGGTGCGGACCGCGCTGTCCGACCCTCCCAGGATAGGTGTCGTCGCAGGCGGCGTGTCCGTTGCCCCGCAGGGGTCGCGGCCGCCGCCGCGGGCGCACCCGGGCGGTTACCCCCTACCCCGGTGGCGGGCGGGCTACCGCGAGGGACGGGCTGGAGCGGCCTCTCGTGTTGTGGGGCCCGTCACTGCCATACTTACCAAGCCGTAGGTTACGGAACCGTAGC
Source organism: Streptomyces globisporus (assembly GCA_014649555.1). Classification (GTDB taxonomy): domain Bacteria; phylum Actinomycetota; class Actinomycetes; order Streptomycetales; family Streptomycetaceae; genus Streptomyces; species Streptomyces globisporus. The sequence continues at coordinate 168,253 of BMTG01000007.1, forward strand.
CACGGCCGTCCGAGCCTTCTCCCTCACCCTCAGAGGTATCCCCCTATGCCGAGCACTCCTCCTGCGATCGACGAAACCGATCCCCCCGGGGCGACGGCGACTGTGCTGCCCTCCGCCACGCTGGGCGGCGACAGCAAGCGGTCGATCGAGCAGTTCGCGCTGCTGGCGTTCATCGTGGTGCCGTTCGTGGCGCTGGTCGCGGCGGTGCCGCTGGCGTGGGGGTGGGGGGTGAGCTGGCTCGACATCGGTCTGCTGGTGGCGATGTACTACATCGGCTGTCACGGGATCACGATCGGCTTCCACCGGTATTTCACCCACGGCTCGTTCAAGGCGAAGCGGCCGTTGCGGATCGCGCTGGCCGTGATGGGCTCGCTTGCGGTGGAGGGGCCGCTGGTGCGGTGGGTGGCCGATCACCGCAAGCACCACCGGTTCTCGGACGCGGAGGGCGACCCGCATTCGCCGTGGCGGTTCGGGGAGAGCCTGCCGGCCCTGATGAAGGGGCTGTGGTGGGCGCACATCGCATGGATGTTCGACGAGGAGCAGACGCCGCAGCAGAAGTACGCCCCCGATCTGATCAAGGACCCGGCGATCCGGGCGGTCTCGCGCCACTTCCTGACCTTCACGATCGTCTCGCTGGCGATCCCGCCGCTGGTGGGCGGCCTGGTGACGATGTCGTGGTGGGGTGCGGCGACGGCGTTCTTCTGGGGTTCGCTGGTACGGGTCGCGCTGCTGCACCACGTGACCTGGTCGATCAACTCGATCTGCCACGCGGTGGGCAAGCGGCCGTTCAAGTCGCGTGACCGGTCGGGGAACGTGTGGTGGCTGGCGGTCCTGTCGTGCGGCGAGTCGTGGCACAACCTGCACCACGCGGATCCGACGAGCGCCCGCCACGGGGTGATGCGGGGGCAGATCGACTCCAGCGCCCGGCTGATCCGCTGGTTCGAGAAGCTGGGCTGGGCCTATGACGTGCGGTGGCCGGATGCCGCGCGGATCGACTCCCGGCGCACGTCCGTACCGGCCGACGCGGCATGATTGACGACGTGGCGACGGACTCCAGCACAGGCAGCGACAAGAGCAGGACCTCCCCCTCCCGCCGGGCCCGGCGGGTCCGGATGACGGGGAAGGAGCGCCGCGAGCAGCTGCTGGACATCGGGCGCGCCCTGTTCGCCGACAAGGGCTTCGAGGGCACGTCGGTGGAGGAGATCGCGGCCCGTGCCGGGGTCTCCAAGCCGGTGGTGTACGAGCACTTCGGCGGCAAGGAGGGCCTGTACGCGGTGGTGGTCGACCGCGAGATGCGCCGGCTGCTGGACATGGTGCAGGGGGCGCTCACGGCGGGCCACCCGCGCGAGCTGCTGGAGCAGGCGGCGTTCGCGCTGCTGGACTACATCGAGTCGTACACGGACGGCTTCCGGATCCTGGTCCGGGACTCCCCGGTGGCGCAGTCGACGGGCACGTTCGCCTCCCTGATCAGCGATATCGCCACGCAGGTGGAGGACATCCTGGGCCTGGAGTTCAAGGCCCGCGGCTTCGACCCGAAGCTGGCCCCGCTGTACGCGCAGGCGCTGGTGGGGATGGTGGCGCTGACCGGCCAGTGGTGGCTGGACGTACGGAAGCCGAAGAAGGCGGAGGTGGCCGCGCACCTGGTGAACCTCTGCTGGCACGGGCTGGAGAACCTGGAGTCGAAGCCGCGGCTGATAGGGCACCGGAAGAGCTGATCGCGGCTGATCACGTAACCCTTCCGCACGTCGTCATCCGTGGTGATGCGCGTGCGGATTTCCCGCCGTAGGGTGGTCGGGAGGGCAGAGGATTCGTCCATGGGAGGAACCATGACGACCACGCTCAGCTCACGCTGGCCCGTACCCCCACTGGACGGCTACACCGTGGACGATCTGTTCACGTTGCCGGACCTCCCGCCGCACACGCAGTTGATCGACGGGAGCCTGGTTTTCGTGAGCCCGCAGCGACTGTTTCACAGCACGACTATCGACCTACTGGTGACGGGACTGCGCAGTACGGCGCCGGCGGAGGTGAAGGTGCGCCGCCAGATGACCGTGGTGCTGGACCGGCGGAACGGGGCGGAGCCCGATGTCTCCGTGGTACGGACCGAGGCTGTCACCGAGCCGGACGTGAACCGGTACCGGGCCGCAGACGTCCTTCTCGCTGTCGAAGTCGTCTCCCCCGACTCCGAAGCGCGAGACCACGGGGCAAAGCCACGTAAGTACGCGACCGCCGGCATCCCGCACTTCTGGCTGGTCGAGATGACCGGCACCGACCAGCACCCCGTCGTGCGGGTCTATGAGCTGGACCCGGTGACGAAGGCGTACGCGCTGACCGGGATCCATCACGACCGGCTGAAGACGGGCGTGCCGTTCCCGGTGGACGTCGACATCTCGGCGGAGGCGCTCGCAGCGCTGTAGAGCCGCCCGGTCACGCGCCCGGCTCCAGGAACTCCAGGCGGTTGCCGGCCGGGTCGTGGGCGTAGAAGCGGCGGTGGCCGGGGAGGTTGTCGTCCCAGGTGACGGCCACGCCGTGGGACTCCAGGCGGGCCGCGTACGCCTCGATGCCGGTGACGCGCAGGCCCGGGTGGGCCTTCTTCGCGGGGCGGAAGTCGTCCTCGATGCCCAGGTGGAGCTGGACCGGTCCGGCGGCGAACCAGCAGCCGCCGCGGGCGGCGAGCACCGGGGGCTTGGGGATCTCGGTCATGCCCAGGGCGTCGGCGTAGAAGGTGCGCAGGGCGTCCTCGGAGCCGGGCGGGGCGGCGAGCTGGACGTGGTCGACGGCGGTGAGGCCGGCAGCGGCGGTCATCATTTCTCCTTGCGGGCTACGGCGAAGATCCGGCGGAACGGGAAGACCGTGCCGTACGGGCCCGGCGGGTAGGCCTCGCGGAGCAGGTCGCGGTAGGCGGCGAGGAACGCGTCGCGGGCGGCCGGGTCGTCGGCCAGCGCGGTGAGGACGGGGCGCAGGGCGGTGCCCTTGACCCAGTCGAGGACCGCGTCGTCGCCGTGCAGGGTCTGGAGGTAGGTGGTCTCCCAGACGTCGGCCGTGCAGCCGAGGTCGCGGAGGCGGCTGAGGTAGTCGGCGGGATCCAGGACCGAAGCGGTGCGGTCGCCGACGCCGTGGAGCTGGGGGCGCCAGCGGTCGGATTCACGGAGGCCGGCCAGGAGTGTGTGGCTGGGGGCGGTGAAGTTGCCGGGGACCTGGAAGGCGAGCGTGCCGCCGGGCGCGAGGGCGTCGAGCCAGCGGGGGAAGTGGTCGGCGTGGCCGGGGATCCACTGGAGTGCGGAGGTGGAGACGATCAGGCCGTACGTCTCGGTGGGCTCCCAGGTCGCGGCGTCGGCCTCGGCGAAGTCGAGCAGGGGCGGCCGGGCGTGGGCGGCGGCCTCGGCGAGCATCTCGCGCGAGGTGTCGTAGCCGGTGATCCGGGCCTCGGGCCAGCGGTCGGCGAGGAGCGCGGTGACGTTGCCCGCGCCGCAGCCGAGGTCGGCGATGCGGGGTGCGGGGTGGCCGGGAAGGGCCCCGATGCGGGCCAGGAGGTCCTGGAAGGGGCGGGTGCGGTGGTCCGCGTGGCGCAGGTACTGCTGCGGATCCCAGGAGGGCTGGTGGGGTGCGGTCATGGGGAACAGGATCACGCCGAGAATCTCTTGATGTCAAGACACTTGAATTCAAGAGACTTCATGTCGAGGGACCCTCTACACTGATCGACATGGAGGACGAGGTCGACCGACTGGTCGCTGCATGGCGCCGCGAGCGCCCCGACCTCGACGTGGAACCGCTCGAGGTGCTCAGTCGCGTCTCCCGTCTGGCACGCCACCTCGACCGGGCCCGCCGCATAGCGTTCTCCGAGCACAACCTGGAGCCGTGGGAGTTCGACGTGCTCACGTCGCTGCGCCGGGCCGGCGCCCCGTACCAGCTCTCCCCCGGTCAGCTCCTCACCCAGACCCTGGTCACCTCGGGCACGATGACCAACCGCATCGACCGGCTCACCAAGAAGAACCTCGTCGAGCGGCTGCCCGACCCGAACGACCGGCGCGGCGTCCTCGTCCGGCTCACGGCCGAGGGGCGCGACAAGGCCGACCAGTCGCTGGCCGGGCTCCTCGCCCAGGAGCGCGCCATCCTCTCCGAGCTGTCCCGCGCCCAGCGCGGCGAACTGGCCGGGCTACTGCGCCAGTTGACCGCCCCGTTCGACAATATCCCGACCTAGCGGGCCCGTTCCCGCATCGGCCGGGCCCACCCCCGCCCGGCGGGCCAGCGCCACCGCGGCCAGCGTCGAGTGCACCCCGAGCTTGCCCAGCACGTTCTGCATATGGGTGCGCACCGTGTGCGGGGACAGGAACAGCCGCTCCGCGACCGCCTTGCGGCCCAGGCCCGCCACCATGCAGCGCAGCACCTCGCGCTCCCGGGGCGTCAGCGACTCCACCAGCCGCTCGCTGTCGGTGCGGTGCTTGCGGGCTGCGGTCAGCTCCCGCAGGACGCCGGTGAGCAGGGCGGGCGGCAGATGCGTCTCGTCGCGCAGCACGCCCCGGATCACCGACAGCAGCCGTTGCAGCGAGCAGTCCTTGGCCACCCAGCCCGAGGCCCCCGCCTGGAGCGCCCGGGCGGCCGCGCGCGGGTCGTCCTTCTCGGCGAGCACCACCGACCGCACGGCGGGCCGGGCCGCGCGGACCCCGGCGACCAGCGCGATGCCGTCGACGGCGGCCGTCTCCTCCTGCCGGGGCGCGGGGACGGCGGGCGGCTCGCCGCTCGTCAGGGCGCCCAGCTCGGCATCGACCAGGAGCACGTCGTAACCGCGCCCCTCGGCGGCCGCGCGCTCCAGGGCGCGCAGCGCGGCCGGGCCGCTGCCCGCGGCGGAGACGTCGACGTCCGGTTCGGCCGCGAGGGCAGCCGCGAGCGACTCGGCGAAGATGCGGTGGTCGTCCACCACGAGAACCCGGATACGCGCCACAGAACCCCCATCGGTGGGGGCGGATAGCTGCGGGTACGGCGTCCGGGGCCGCCGGTGGCCTGCCGCGCCGACGACCGCCGTCGTCGAACCGCCTGCCACCCTGCCCCGGACGCCGTACCCGACTTTCTCGCTCCCCTGAATCGACACCGGCCCCCACCGGTGCTGAGCATCAGCGTACGGGCGGGGGCCACGAGGGGAAGGCGATTCGGTGAACTGGTCGTCTCAGGTGGGTCTTAGGGTGTGCTTCATGTTCCGTCTTGAGACAGAAGTAGACAAAGAACGTCGCATTCTGCTGAGCGGGCGTCTGCACGAGGACAACGTCGCCGCATCGGCCGGCCTGCGTGCGCTGCTCTCCACCTCCGCCGAGCACGAAGTCCCGCTGGAGGTTTGGGCGTTGGACGAGCACGGGGCCCTGGCGGGCGGGCTGACCGGGCGGACCTGGGCGTACTGGCTGCACGTCGATCTGCTCTGGGTCGACGCTCCGCACCGGGGCCTCGGCCTCGGCGCGGGCCTGCTCGCCGAGGCCGAACGGACCGCCCGCACCGAGCGCGCCTGCACCCGCTCGCGGCTGGAGACCTGGGATTTCCAGGCCCCCGGCTTCTACCGCGGACAGGGGTACGAGGAGATCGGCCGGGTCGCCGACTACCCGCCCGGCGTCACCGAGTTCATCCTGGTCAAGGACCTGTGAGCGCGGGACACCGGAACCGGCTCAGCTCAGCCGGCGCGCCCCCGCGGACGGGACGGCGTCGAAGATCCCCGGGGCCGCGTGTCCGGCCGCCGCGAACGCCTCACTGACCGCCTTGGCCACCGTTCCGGCCGCCGCCTCCTCCACCAGGACGACCGCGGAGCCGCCGAAGCCGCCCCCGGTCATCCGCGCGCCGAGCGCCCCGGCGGCGTTCGCCGCCTCGACCACGAGGTCCAACTCGGGGCAGGAGACCCGCAGGTCGTCGCGGAGCGAGACGTGCCCCTCGTTCAGGACGGGGCCCGCGGCGCGGACGTCGCCCGCGTCGAGCAGGGCGATGACCTGCTCGACCCGGCGGTTGTCGCCGACGACATGGCGTACGTAACGGATGACGGACTCGTCCGCCCCGGCGTCGGCGAGGGTGGCCAGCGCCGTGGCGAGGTTCTCGTACGGCAGATCGCGCAGCATCGGTATGCCGAGCAGCCGGGCGCCCTCCTCGCAGCCGGCCCGGCGCTCCGCGTACGCCCCGTCGCCGAGCGCGTGCTTGACCCGGGTGTCGACGACCAGGAGCGTCAGCCCCTGGGAGGCCAGGTCGAAGGGGACCTGGCGCAGGGAGAGGTCGCGGGTGTCCAGGTGGAGGGCGTGGCCCTCGGTGCAGCAGGCCGAGGCCATCTGGTCCATGATCCCGCAGGGCACGCCGACGAAGTCGTTCTCGGCGCGGCGGCCGATGACGGCGAGTTCGGCGGCGCTCAGGCCCAGGTCGAAGAGGTCGTTCAGGGCGAGCGCGGTGACGACTTCGAGGGCCGCGGAGGAGGAGAGCCCGGCGCCGGTGGGCACGGCGGAGGTCAGTGCGATGTCCGCCCCGGTGACCGGGTGCCCGGCCTCGCGCAGCGCCCAGAGGACCCCGGCGGGGTAGGCGGCCCAGCCGTGGCCGGAGTGCGGGGTGAGTTCGGCGGTGCGCAGCGAGACGACGCCGCCGGGGACGTCGGTGGAGTAGAGGCGCAGGACGCCGTCGTCGCGGCGGGAGACGGCGGCGACGGCGGTGTGCGGGAGGGCGAGCGGCATGACGAAGCCGTCGTTGAAGTCGGTGTACTCGCCGATCAGGTTCACTCGTCCGGGTGCGGCCCAGATGCCGTCGGGCTCGCTTCCGTACAGCTCGGCGAAGGTGGCGGCGGGGTCGGCCCGGTGCCCCTCGGCGGCGGTCACGGTCGGTTCGGCGTGCTGGGTCATGGGGTGGTCGTGTCCTCTCGGCGGGCGAACTGCCAGGCGTCGGCGATGATCCCGGCCAGGTCGGCGCGGGACGGCTGCCACCCGAGGCGCTCGGTGGCGGTGGCGGCGGAGGCGACGAGGACGGCCGGGTCGCCGCCGCGGCGGGGGGCGGCGGTCTCGGGGACCGGGTGGCCGGTGACCTTGCGGACGGTCTCGATGACCTCGCGGACCGAGAAGCCGTTGCCGTTGCCGAGGTTGCAGATCAGGTGCTCGCCGGGGGCGGCGGCGGTGAGGGCCAGCAGGTGGGCCTCGGCGAGGTCGGCGACGTGGATGTAGTCGCGGACGCAGGTGCCGTCGGGGGTGGGGTAGTCGTCGCCGTAGACGTTGATCGACTCGCGCTTGCCCAGGGCGACTTGGAGGACCAGCGGAATGAGGTGGGACTCGGGGTCGTGCCGCTCCCCACAACGTCCGTACGCCCCTGCCACGTTGAAGTAGCGCAGCGAGACGGCGGCCAGGCCGTGGGCGGTGGCCTCGCCGCTGATCATGTGGTCGACGGCGAGCTTGGACGCGCCGTAGGGGCTGGTGGGGGCGGTGGGGTCGGCCTCGGTGATGGGGCTGGAGACCGGTTCGCCGTAGGTGGCGGCGGTGGAGGAGAACACCAGGGTGCGGACGCCGTGTTCGCGCATGGCGGCGAGCAGGGCGGTGGTGCCGCCGACGTTGTTGACCCAGTACTTCTCGGGGTTCACGACGGACTCGCCGACCTGGGAGAAGGCGGCGAAGTGGAGGACGCCGTCGTAGGAGGGGTCCAGATGGCGGGCGGCGTCCTGGATGCGGCCCTCGATGAACGCGGCCCCGGCCGGGACGCCCTCACGGAAGCCGGTGGACAGGTCGTCGAGGACGGTCACGGTGTGCCCGGCCTCCAGCAGATGCTGGGCGACGACACTGCCGACGTATCCGGCGCCGCCGGTGACCAGGTACTTCTTGGGGTCGGCGGGGATGTTCCGGGGAGTGCTCACTGGCTCGCTACCTCTCGCAGTCGCTCGGCCGCGGCCTCCGGCGGCACGTCGTTGATGAACACGCTCATGCCGGACTCGGACCCCGCGAGGAACTTCAGCTTGCCGGAGGTCCGGCGAATGGTGAAAAGCTCCAGGTGCAGGGCGAAGTCCTCCCGGCCGTCGGCCACGAACGGCGCCTGGTGCCAGGCGGAGATGTACGGGGTCGGCGGCTCGCCGGGTCCGAAGATCCGGTCGAAGCGCCTCAAGAGTTCCAGATAGACCTGTGGGAACTCTGTCCGCGCGCCCTCGTCCAGCTCCCGCAGGTCGGGGACGCGGCGGCGGGGGTACAGATGGACCTCGTAGGGCCAGTGCGCCGCGTACGGGACGAAGGCGATCCAGTGGTCGGTGACGAGGACGACGCGTGAGCCGTCCTTCTCCTCGCGGGCGACCACGGCGTCGAAGAGGTTGGCGCCGGTCTCCTCGCGGTGCCGGGCGGCCGAGCGGAGCATCAGCTCGGTGCGCGGGGTGACAAAGGGGTAGCCGTAGATCTGGCCGTGCGGATGGCCGAGGGTGACGCCGATCTCGGCGCCGCGGTTCTCGAAGCAGAAGACCTGGGTGACCTGGCCGAGGGCCGCGAGGGCGGCGGTGCGGTCGGTCCAGGCGGCGAGGACGAGCGCGGCCTGTTCCTCGGTGAGGTCGGCGAAGGACGCGTCGTGGTCGGAGGTGAAGCAGACGACCTCGCAGCGGCCGGAGTCACCGGCGAGCGAGGGGAAGCGATTCTCGAAGACCGCGACGTCGTAATGGCCGTCGGGGATCTCGCCGTGCCGCCCCTCCCGGGAGGGGCAGAGCGGGCAGGCATCGGCCGGCGGGTGGTAGGTGCGGGCCTGGCGGTGCGAGGCGATGGCGACCGCGTCGCCGAGCAGCGGATCACGGCGGATCTCGGACGAGGTCGAGACCGGGTCCAGGGGGCGCTGGTCGACGGCGTCGCGAACGGTGTCCTCCGCGGCGTCGTAGTAGATCAGCTCACGCCCGTCGGCGAGGGTCGTCACCGTCTTCTTCACCAGGGTCCTCCACCCGATCCCTCCAACATAATCGCACATAACAAATCACAAGCAAACACCTCCGTCAATGCCGAGAGCCGGGACGATCCAGCACCGAGCACATGGGGCACATACCCGGACATTCACTCGCACTCGATCACGATCGAACAAAGAACCCCAACGAGACTGTTCATTTCTCGAACATGACGGCGTAAGTTCCGTCGGGTTAAGTTCGCGATACGAAGCGAGTACCCCCCATGCAGACACTGGCCGAAGGGCTTCGGCTCCCCACGAACGGGCTCGACTACGCCATCCTGGCGATCTACTTCGTCGTCGTCCTCGGCATCGGCTTCATGGCCCGTGCCAGCGTCAAGACGAGCCTCGACTTCTTCCTCTCCGGGCGGTCCCTGCCCGCCTGGGTGACCGGGCTCGCCTTCGTCGCGGCGAACCTCGGCGCCACCGAGATCCTCGGCATGGCGGCCACCGGCGCGCAGTACGGCGTCGCGGTGGTGCACTGGTACTGGATCGGCGCCATCCCCGCCATGGTCTTCCTCGGCCTGGTGATGATGCCGTTCTACTACCGCTCCAAGGTGCGCTCCGTGCCGGAGTTCCTGCTCCAGCGGTTCGACAAGTCCGCGCACCTGCTGAGCTCCGTGCTCTTCGCGTTCGCGGCGATCCTCATCGCGGGCGTCAACCTCTACGCCCTGTCGATCGTCGTCGAGGCGCTCCTCGGCTGGCCGCAGTGGGTCGCGATCGTCGTCGCGGGCCTGTTCGTGCTGGTCTACATCACGATCGGCGGGCTCTCCTCGGCGATCTACAACGAGGTGCTCCAGTTCTTCGTCATCCTCGCCGCGCTGATCCCCCTCACCGTCCTCGGCCTGAAGCGGGTCGGCGGCTGGGACGCCATGAGCGACTCGCTGACGAAGCAGCACGGCGGGGACTTCATGACCGCCTGGGGCGGCACCGGCATCGGTGACCCCAACCCGCTGGGCGCCAACTGGCTGACGATCATCCTCGGCCTCGGCTTCGTGCTGTCCTTCGGCTACTGGACGACGAACTTCGCCGAGGTGCAGCGCGCGCTCTCCGCGAAGAACCTCTCCGCCGCCAAGCGCACCCCGCTGATCGCCGCCTTCCCGAAGATCTTCATCGTCTTCGCGGTGATGATCCCGGGCCTGGTCGCCGCCGTGATCGTGCCCAAGATCGGCACCCCGGACTCCGACCTGACCTACAACGACGCGATACCCCTGCTGATGCAGGAGCTGCTGCCCAACGGTGTCCTCGGCATCGCGGTCACCGGTCTGCTCGCCGCGTTCATGGCGGGCATGGCGGCCAACGTGTCCTCGTTCAACACGGTGTTCACCACCGACATCTGGCAGCGGTACGTGGTGAAGGACAAGCCGGACGCGTACTACCTGCGGTTCGGACGGCTGATCACCGCGATCGGCGTGCTGGCCTCGATCGGCACGGCGTTCATCGCCGCCAGCTTCTCGAACATCATGAGCTACCTCCAGACGCTGTTCTCGTTCTTCAACGTCCCGATGTTCGTCGTCTTCATCATCGGCATGTTCTGGAAGCGCGCCTCGATGAAGTCCGGCGTCTGGGGCCTGGTCGCGGGCACCGCCGCCGCGATGATCAACTACTTCTGGATCTACAAGGGCGGGATCATCGACATCCCCTCCGACCAGGGCGCCAACTTCGTCTCCGCGATCGTCGGCTTCGTCGCCGGAGCCGTCGTCATGGTCGTCGTCACCCTCTTCACCGCGCCGAAGCCCGAGGCGGAGCTGGCCGGTCTGGTGTACGGGACCGAGTCGCCGAGCCCCGACGAGGAGCTGGAGGAGGCCGACAAGGCCTGGTACCGCAAGCCGGCCCTTCTCGGCTGGGGCGCGATCGTGCTCGCCGCCGCGTGCTACATCCCCTACTCGTTCTGATCGGAGGCACTCACCATGTCCGACCTGCACAAGGAAGTCTCCGAGCTGGAGCGCAAGTCCGCGACCGCAGCCCGTCTCTTCGACATCCGGCGGATCATCGGCGGCCTGTTCGTGGTCTACGGCGTGATCGTCACCATCGCCGGACTCAGCCCGTCCGACGCCGACCTGAAGAAGGCCGAGGGCGTCCACATCAATCTGTGGACCGGCCTCGCCATGCTGGCGCTCGGCCTGTTCTTCCTGGTCTGGATGAAGCTGCGCCCGGCCGAGGCCCCGGCGGCCCCGGAAGCGGAGCCGGAGCGGGAGCCGGGGTCCGGCGCGGGCTGACCCGCTGCCGCCCACTCCACGCTCAGGGGCCGTACGTCACCCGCGCTGCCCGGGTACGTACGGCCCCTGGCGCGTACCGCCGGGGGTGTCCCCCTGGTGCGTTCCGCGCGCGCCCTCGGGGGCGTACGGGCCCTGCGGCGCACCCCCGTTCGCAGCGGCGCGCTCCAGCAGTCCGGTACGGGCGGCGAGGGCGGCCGCCTCCAGCCGGGAGCCGACCCCGAGCTTCATCAGGACCCGCTGGACGTGAGTGCGGGCGGTGCTCGGGGCGATGTCCATACCGGCCGCGATCAGCCGGGTGCCCTCACCCTCGGCGACCCGTACCAGCACCTCGGCCTCGCGCGGGGTGAGCATCCGCAGCAGCCGCCGCCCCTCGTCGTCGGGCTGGGCCACCGGGTTGAGCAGCTCGGCGAAGGCCCCCCGCAGCAACTGTGGGGCGATGGCGCTCTCCCCCGCCCGCGCCTTGAGCATGGCCCGCTCGACGCCCTCGATGCGCTCGTCGTGCCGGACGTATCCCACGGCCCCGGCGGCGAACGCCGCGGCGATCCCGCGCGGGCTGGGCACCGGCCCGAGGACCACCACCGCCACCTGCGGGCGCTCCTGGCCGATGCGCGTGATCGGGTCGAAGACGCCGGGGGCGGCGGGCGAGGCCGTACCGAACAGACAGACCTCCGGAGCCCTGCTGACGACCAGTTCCGCGGCACCGGAGGTCGGTGCGGCCGCCGCGAGCACCCGGTGCCCGCGGAGTTTCAGCGCCGAGGCGAGTGCCTCGGCGAGCAGACGGTGATCGTCGACCACCATGAGCCGCACGCCCATCGGTCCTCAGCCCCCAAAAGCCCTGTACGCCCGGCCCCCCGGACTCCTGACCCGGCAAGGTACACGCTCGCCCGACGCCGCGCGGCGCTTACGTGGGAGAAGTCTCCGGGATTGCCGAATTCCGTTCCCTTCGGCCTTCGTTGACCCGCGCTCGGTGATCACGTCACGCGCAAGTGGGGCGGAAAACGATCGGCCCCGCCGGTCAGGAGATCGACCGGCGGGGCCTGTTGCCGCCCCGAAGGGGCGGGATGATCAGCCGGTGCCGTAGGCGACGACGAGGTAGACCTTCTCGTCGGGGCTGTAGGAACTGGGCTTGTGGACCGCCGGGGCGGCCATGTAGAACTGCCCGTCGGAGTAGAGGAGTTCGGCCGAGCCGACGCTGAAGCGCTTCTCCGCCTTGCGGATGGCCTCGTCGTCCGGGTTCTCCATCAGCGTGGTCTGCTTGAAGGTCTCACCGTCGATGGAGACGACCTGGCCGCCCTTGTCGTAGGGGGCCTCCTTGTAGGCGATGATGCTGGTGCCGTCCATCCGGAGCGGGGTCAGGATGTTGCGGTCGCCCGCGTCCGCCCGGCCGCCGAGGAGCTTTCCGGTGTCCAGGTCGAAGGCGACGACCTCGTTCGTGTCGCCGTACTCGCTGGTTCCGTCGTGGCGCTCGGTCGGCAGGTAGAGCCGGTTGTTGCCGACGGCCATGTTCTGGCACTTCTCGACTTCGGTGGAGTCGCAGTCGCCCGCGTACTTCTCCGCGTCGGCGGGGATACGGACCTTCAGCTTGCCGGTCGCCGCGTCGAGCGAGAAGAAGTCGGAGATGCCGCTGCCGTCGCCGGCGGTGTCGCCGACGTCGGCCGCGACCACCAGCGGCTTGGTGGAGACGATGTGCGCGTACTCGACGCCGGCGGGCATCTGGTACGAGGACAGCGGTGCGCCGGTCGTCGGGTTCAGCGCCTGCACGGTGAGCTGCGGGCTGTCGTACGTACCGCACTTGCGGACCACGGCGAGGGCCTCGCCGCCCGCGTAGCCGCGGTCGTAGCAGCCGTCCGCTCCGGTCTTCGGCTTCCAGAGCTCGGCGCCGTCGGCCAGCTTGAAGGCCGCGCCGCCCGAGGTGCCGCCCGCGGCGACGGTGGTCCCGCTGAGCGTGACCTCGTCGAAGGTGACCGGCCGGTCGCCGCCGGTGGCGGAGGTGACGCTCTTGCTCCACAGGAGCTTCCCGGCGGCCAGGTCGATCACGCCGACCTGGTCGCACGCCGGGTACTTCTTCTCCTTGGTCGGCTTCGTCTCCCGGAAGAGGATGGCCGTCTTGTAGTCCTTGCTCACGTGCCGGGACGTCGTGCACATCTCGCCGGGCAGCGGGACGGACCAGAGCTTGGTGCCCTTGTCCCGGTCGTAGCCGTTGATCCCGTCGATCCCGGTCTTCACGTACGCCTTGTCGGTGAGCCAGGAGCCCTCGACCTGCACGATGTCCTTGACCACCGGCTGCGGCACCTGGAAGGCGACCTTGGACTTGGTGTTGGCGGGCACCTTCTCGCTGCCGCCGGCCAGTCCGCTGTCCTCGCCGCCCTTGCCCTCGCCGCCGGTGGAACCGGACGAGGAGGCTTCGTCCTTGCCGCCGTCGCCGCTGGTGGCGGAGTAGATGACCCCGGCGCCGATGATCAGCACCACGGCGACGGCCGCGGCGACGATGATCTGCATCTGGGTGGAGAACTTCTTGCCGCCGGTGCCGCCGCTGCCGCCCGGCTGCGGGGCCCCGTACTGCGGCTGCATCGGCTGGGTCGGGTAGCCGTACGCCTGCTGCGGCATCCCCGGCCGGCCGTGCTGGCCGGGCCCCTGCGGGTAGCCGTACCCCGGCTGCTGGGCCTGGGGGTAGCCGTAGCCGTTGGGCTGCGGCGCGGGCGGGGTGGGGTAGCTGCCCGGCGCCGGGGGCGGCGGGGTTCCGTAACCCCCGGCAGGTGCGTCCTGTGGGGCTGCGGGCGGCTGCTGGGGTGCGGCGGGCGGCTGCTTGCCGAAGGGGTCCGCGGGCGGCGGAGTCGGCTGGCCGAAGCCGCCGGGCGGCGGGTCCTGCGGCGCGCCGAACCCACCGGCGGGCGGTGCCGGGGGTGTGTTCGGTGCTCCCGGCGGCGTGTTCGACGGCTCGTCGGGGTGGGGTGGCTGCTGCGGCGGCTGGGTCATGGCGTGCGTACCTCGGGGGACGTGTGGGTGTGGGGGCGCGTGGGGCCGGGAGCGGCCGGCTGCGTTCGGGGGTGGGGGCGAACCGTCACTTCTCGAACACCAGCATCGTCGTCTGCTCCAGCTCTTCCTTGTCGTTGCTCGCACTCACGCGCGTGCTGAATACGAAGGAACGGCTGTCCTTGTAGAGGACCTTGGACGAGAAGAAGCCGTTCTCGACCCTGCCCGCCCCCGACGGGTGCTGGAGCAGCGTCTTGGGGGTGCCGCCGGTCGGCGGGAGAGTCACGATGGCGCCGGCGGTGTCGTACTTCGGCCGCATGTAGAGCAGGACGTCGCCGCCCTCCATGCCCAGCGGCTTCAGCACGCGCTCGGCCGGGGCGGGCGCCTCCCACTTGGGCTTCCCGGTGTTCAGGTCGAAGGCGATGACCTTGTTCGTCCGGGCGGTCCCGCTGCTGTCGTCCTCGGTCGCGATGTAGAAGGTGTTGGCGTCGGCGGCGACGCCGCTGCACCCTTCGAGCTTCTCGCCGAAGATCGCGAAGCTGTTGCCGCAGTCGGCGGTGAGCTTGTCACTCTTGCCCGGCACGAGTTGGGAGCGGAGCTTGCCGCTCTCGGTGAGCGCGACGATGGTGTATTGCTTCTTCTCCTCGTGCTCCAGCCGCACGACGAGCGGGGTGGAGGAGTAGACCTTGCTGACCTCCCAGCCGCGCGGCGCCTGGTACGTCCACCGGGGCTTGCCGGTGGCCGGGTTCAGCTCCTGGACCTGGTTCTGCGGGTTCTTGACGTCGTCGGTGCGGCAGCTGACCGCGGCGATCAGCTTGTCGCCCCCGGAGAAGGCGAAGGGCTTGCAGTTGCCCTCGGGGGTGCCGAACAGCTCCTTGCCGTCGCTGACCCGGTAGGCGTTGGAGTTGCCGGTGCGCCCGACGGCGACGGTGTCCCCGCTGATCGCCAGACCGATGTCCGACAGGAAGTCCCAGTTCCCGTTCTTCTTGATCTCCTTCTTCCACCCCGCCTTGCCGGTGTTGAGGTCGACCATCTGGAGGACGGAGCAGTTGGCGCGGTCCGTGGTCCCGTTCTTCACCCCGAGGACGATCTTGCCGTCGGGTGTCGGGGTGTTGGGCGTGGCGCACACGTCGGCGGGGAGATCGAGCTTCCACTTCTGCTTGCCGTCGGCGACGGAGTAGCCGGACACGCTCCGGTAGATGGCCTTGGCGACGACGTCGCCGGCGAACCAGGGGCCCTGGACGGCGGAGCCGTTGCGCGGCAGGTCGATGTCGTTCTTCTGGAGCCAGGCGACCTTGGCCTCGCCCGGCTTGCGCCCGGCGTTGAGGTCGTCGCCGGCCTCGCGCCCGTCACCGCTGCCGTCGCCCTCGTCGACCGTCGGCGACTCGCTGGGGGCCTTGGGGTCGTTGCTGCCGGTGGCGACGGGCTTCTTCGGGTCGTCGTCCCCGCTGTCGCTCACGAGGAACCAGGTGCCCAGCCCGGCCGCCAGGACCACGGCGAGCGCCGCCGCGACGACGATGCCGGTCTTCCCCTTGAGGAACCCGCCGCCGGAGCCCGGTCCGCCGGGGGCGGGGGCGCCGGGGTACTGCTGCTGCGGATAGCCGTAACCGGTCTGGGGCTGCTGCCCGTACGGACCGGGAGCCTGCTGACCGTACGGGCCCGGGGCCTGCTGACCGTAAGGCCCGGGCTGCTGGCCGTACGGTCCGGGGGCCTGCTGCCCGTATGGTCCGGGGGCCTGGCCGGGCTGCTGCGGGTAGCCGTAACCGGGCTGCTGCGCCGGGGGCTGCTGCGGATAGCCGTACGCCGGGGCGCCCGGCGGGGGCGTCTGCGGCGGGCCGGCCGGGGGCGGCGGCGTCTGCGGCGCATCGGCCGGATTCGGCTGGCCCTGGGGCGGCTGAGGAGCTCCGTTCGGCGGCTCCTGCGGAGCCCCGAAGCCTCCCTGCGGCGGTTGCTGGCTGGGCGGCTGGCTCATATCAGCACGTCCCCCTTCGTGCGGCCCGGTGCGCGATCCGGTCTCCCCCGCATTCCCAAGAGGGTCAATCCCCCTCGGAAAGGAGCGAATCGGGCATGGCTTCCGCAGTTTTACGACAGTCGGGCGGGGCTTCTTTGTACCACCCGCCAGGTGCCGGGCACCGATTCGGGCCAACGCCTGTTCCCAAGGGAGAACCGGCTTGTGATGCCGTCGTTACGCCCCGGCCGGAGGTGATGGTCAGTCACCGAAGGCGATCATCGTCCGCAGCTCCAGCTCCTCCTCGTCGGTTTCTCCGGAGACCTGGGGAAGCATGAGGAGGGACCGTCCGTCGGCATGGAGGACGATCGCCTCCTCGAAGGCGCGCTCGGTCGCCGCGGCCGAGGCCGGGTGCCGCAGGACCGGTCGAGGGGTGCCGCCCTGCGGGCCGAGGGCCATGATGCCGCCGCCCACGCCCTTGGTCCTCGGGTCGGGCGGGCTCAGGTACAGCAGCACCTTGCCGCCCTCGACCCGCAGCGGCATCAGGGTCTGCGTGGCGGGCGAGGGCACCTTCCACTTCTTCTTGCCGGTACTCATGTCGAAGGCGACGACGTCGTTGGTGAACGACCGGCCCGCAGGCCGGGGCTTCGTAGCGACGTAGAGCGTGTCGGTGTCGGTGTCGACGGCCGCGCCCATGCAGATGTCGAGGTTCCAGCCCAGTTCGCGCTCCTTGCCGGGGCACCGCCCCTCCAGGGCGTCGCCTCCGGCGGCCGGCTGGGAGCGGAAGGTCCCGTCGTCGTTCAGGACGGCGATCGCTGACGTGCCACCGACCAACGGGCCCTTCCGCAGGAAGATCACCGGCGGGTCGACGGAGTGGACCGCGTCGACGTTCCAGCCCTTCCTGACCTTGTACGTCCACAGGGTCCGGCCGGTGACCGGTTCGACGCGCCGTACCTCCTGGTCGACCTCGCCCTTCGACCGTGCGGGACAGTTGACGGAGGCGAGCATGACGGATCCGCCGGCGAAACCCTCGACCTCACAGGGGCCGGGCAGCTTGCCCCACAAGCGCTTGCCGTCACTGACCCGATAGGCCTCGGCACGGCCGAGGCCCCCGATCGTCACGACGTCGCCGCTGATCGCCATGATCACATACCGAAGCATGTCGTTGTTCGGCGCGCGATCGATGGTCACGGACCAGCCCGCCTCACCGGTGGCCAGATCGATCATCTGAAGCTTGTCGCAGTTCTCCTCCGTATCCGCAGAGGTATCGGTCAGGAGCCCGATGACGATCTTCCCGTCGGCGGTCGGCCGGGTGGGTGCCGCGCAGACGTCGGCGGGCAGGCGCAGGCTCCACTTCTGCGATCCGTCCTCCAGGGAATAGCCGGACACCGTGCGGTACATGGCCTTGGCCACGATGCCGCCGGTGGTCCAGGGGCCGAGGGCGGATGCACCCAGCGGCACGTCCACGCCGTTCTTCTGGATCCAGCGGACCTTCGCCTCGCCTTCCTTGCGCCCCTTGTTGATCTCCGCGGCCTCTGCGGCGGGCGTCTTCTTCCCGTTCGACTCGGCGCCGGGCTGCTCGGGTTCGGCGGTCTCCTTCGCGAGGGGCTTCTTGCCGTCGGAGCCGTCATCGCCGCCGACGGCGAACCAGACGCCCGCACCGATCACGAGGACCCCGGCGAGCACGGCGGCGAAGAGCCCGACGAGCCGGCCGTGGGAGCGCCCTCCGGAAGGCCGGTTCGGGGGCTGCGGCGGCTGCCCCGGATCCCCGTACACTCCCGGCCGTGGCTCGTACGGAGCACCGAAGCCCTGCTGCGGTGGCGGCTGCGACATCGGTGTGGTCCCCCTCGAACGTACGGTCACTGCCGTCCCGTTCTACCACCCGCCCCACCGGCCCCACGGGTCCGGTCAGGCGTCCTCGGCCAGTTCCAGCCAGCGCATTTCCAACTCGTCCCGCTCGGTGACCAGTTCGCGCAGTTCGGCGTCGAGCTCGGCGACCTTCTCGAAGTCGGTGGCGTTGTCCGCGATCTGCTTGTGGAGCGTGGTCTCGCGCGTGGAGAGCTTGTCGAGCTGCCGCTCGACCTTCTGCAGCTCCTTCTTCGCGGCGCGGGACGCCTGCGCGGAGACGGCCGGGGCGGCGGCGGGGGCCGAGGACGAACGGGGCGCGGCGGCGGAGGGCGTCGCCGCCTCCTCCAGCTTCTGCCGGCGCTCCAGGTATTCGTCGATCCCGCGCGGCAGCATCCGCAGGGCGCGGTCGCCGAGGAGCGCCATGACCTTGTCGGTGGTCCGCTCGATGAAGAACCGGTCGTGGGAGATCACGATCATCGATCCGGGCCAGCCGTCGAGGAGGTCCTCCAGCTGGGTGAGGGTCTCGATGTCGAGGTCGTTGGTGGGCTCGTCGAGGAAGAGGACGTTGGGCTCGTCCATCAGCAGCCGCAGGATCTGGAGCCGGCGGCGCTCACCACCGGAGAGGTCGCCGACGGGCGTCCACTGCTTCTCCTTGGTGAAGCCGAACTGCTCGCAGAGCTGACCGGCGGTCATCTCGCGGCCCTTGCCGAGGTCGACCCGGTCGCGGACCTGCTGGACGGCCTCCAGGACCCGGAGGTTCGGGTTCAGCTCGGAGACCTCCTGGGAGAGGTAGGCGAGCTTGACCGTCTTGCCGACGACGACCTTCCCGGCGGCGGGCTGCTCGTCGCCCTGCGTACGGGCGGCCTCGGCCAGCGCGCGCAGCAGGGAGGTCTTGCCCGCGCCGTTGACGCCGACGAGGCCGACGCGGTCGCCGGGGCCGAGCTGCCAGGTGAGGTGGGTGAGCAGGGTCTTGGGCCCGGCCTGGACGGTCACGTCCTCCAGGTCGAACACGGTCTTGCCGAGGCGGGCGTTGGCGAACTTCATCAGCTCGCTGGTGTCGCGCGGCGGCGGCACGTCGGCGATGAGTTCGTTGGCGGCCTCGATGCGGTAGCGCGGCTTGGAGGTCCGGGCGGGGGCGCCGCGGCGCAGCCAGGCCAGCTCCTTGCGCATCAGGTTCTGCCGCTTGGACTCCTCGGTGGCGGCGATGCGTTCGCGCTCGGCGCGGGCGAACACGTAGTCGCTGTAGCCGCCCTCGTACTCGTGGACGGTGCCGCGCTGGACGTCCCACATGCGGGTGCAGACCTGGTCCAGGAACCACCGGTCGTGGGTGACGCAGACGAGGGCGGAGCGGCGGGCGCGCAGATGGCCGGCGAGCCAGGAGATGCCCTCGACGTCGAGGTGGTTGGTGGGCTCGTCGAGGACGATCAGGTCCTGCTCCTCGATGAGCAGCTTCGCCAGCGCGATCCGTCGGCGCTCACCGCCGGAGAGCGGGGCGATGACGGTGTCGAGCCCGTGCTCGAACCCGGGGAGGGCGAGACCGCCGAAGAGCCCGGTCAGCACGTCGCGGATCTTGGCGCTGCCCGCCCACTCGTGGTCGGCAAGGTCGCCGATGACCTCTTGGCGGATGGTCTTCGCCGGGTCCAGCGAGTCGTGCTGGGTGAGGACGCCGAGGCGCAGCCCGCCGTTGTGGGTGACGCGTCCGGTGTCCGCCTCCTCCAGCTTGGCGAGCATCCGGATGAGGGTGGTCTTGCCGTCACCGTTGCGGCCCACGACACCGATCCGGTCGCCCTCGGACACCCCGAGGGATACGCCGTCGAGCAGGGCACGGGTGCCGTACACCTTGCTGACCTGCTCGACATTGACCAGATTGACGGCCATTTCACTCCTGTCCCGGGGGTCCCTGCGGCGAGGACCGCTCGACGTACCAGAGTAGTCGCCGCGCGAGGTGCGCCGGCGTGCCGCGATCGATCATGGGGAGAAGCCCCAGGTCGGAGCGGTGCGGACGACATCCGACGACATTCGGGGTGGGGACTTCACAACGATGACGCGTGGGACGGGGCGGAGACGGCCGGGACGAGCCGGCGAAGAAGAGCCTCAAGCTCGGCTGACCGGCCCCGCCGCCCTCTACGGCGTTCCCCGCCCCGCCCGCTCCACCAGCAGCCACCCGCCCAGCGTCATCGCGACGGCGGCCGGGGCGCTGACCGGGATCGCGATCAGCAGGGCCGTGCGGCCGTCCAGCAGGCCGTTGAAGCCGACCATGGACAGGCCGAGGACGCCGAGCAGGCAGAGCGTCGCGCCGAGGGCCGCGAGCGGGCCGTGGCCCTGAACGGGGGCTGAGGCGGCCGGGCGTTCGAAGGTGCGGAAGGCGGTGACCAGAGCCGCGGTCAGGGCCGCCGCGAGGGCGAGGCGCAGCGGGACCTGGGTCCACCAGGCGGCCGACGCGGGCTCGGGCAGGTCGACGTCCAGGGCGAGCAGCGCCCCGTACACCCCGAACATCGCCGTGAGGTGCCAGAGGAACGCGGTCATGGCCACCCCGTTGGCCGCCACCACCGTGCGCCAGACGCGGGGGCGCTCCAGCAGGCGGGCGGCCGGGGCGCGGAGCAGTTCGACAGCGCCGACGAGCCAGAGGCCGTGGGCCAGCAGGGCGAGGGTGGGCGGGGCCATGTTGCTGACCTTCTCGCCGGGCATTCCGACCATCGAGAGCGGGTACGGGCCCAGCGCCACCAGTGCGGTCGCGGCGATCAGGCCGCCACCGGCGAGCAGGGCGGCGCGGCGCAGGCGGATGCGGCCGTCGGCGCGCAGGAAGCCGAGCTGGTGGACCGCCAGCCAGACGAACGCGAAGTTGAGGAACTCGACGTACGGGACTCCGGCGGCGAACCGCAGGACGTCCACCGCGACCGCCGCGCCCGCCAGACCCGCGAACGCCCCCCAGCCGTACCGCTCGTGCAGCCTCAGCAGCGGCGGGGTGAAGGCGACCATCGCCAGGTAGATCCCGATGAACCACAGCGGCTGGGTCACCATGCGCAGCGTCACGCCGGTCAGCCCGCCGCCCTCGCCGAGGAGTTGGACCAGCAGCGCCGCCGCGCCCCAGACCAGGACGAAGACCATGGTGGGGCGCAGCAGCCGCTGGAGGCGGGCGCGCAGGAAGGCGGAGTAGACGGAGTCCTCGGACCCCTCGGGGCGCTTGCGGAGCAGGGAACGGTAGGACAGCGCGTGCGAGAAGCCGCCGACGAAGAAGAACACCGGCATGACCTGGAGCAGCCAGGTCAGCGGCTGGAGCGCCGGGACGACGGCGAGGAGGTTGCCCACCCCGTCCGGCGTGACGGCGGCCATCAGCCAGTGGCCGAGGACGACCGCGCCGAGCGAGCCGACCCGGAGGAGGTCGACGTAACGGTCCCGGGTGGCGGGCGTCGCCCCGGCCAGTTCACGAACACTTGATCCCATGCCCGTACGGTCGCGCGAGCCGGGTGGGGTGCGGCAGCGTCCTCGTACTCACGTGGGCGGTGAGTACGAGGACGCCGTGTACGGGTCAGATCACGTGCGCGCCCGGCGCGGGCGAGGCCGCCACCCGCGTGTTGCGGCAGGTCCCGGACGTCAGCAGCGCGGCCGCCACCTTCTCGGCCGTCTCCGCGTCCGGCACGAGGAACGCGGTCGTCGGCCCGGAGCCGGAGACGAGCGCTGCGAGCGCCCCCGCTTCCGTGCCCGCCGCCAGCGTGTCCGCGAGGGACGGGCGCAGGGAGAGCGCGGCCGGCTGGAGGTCGTTGCTCAGGGCTCCCGCGAGTGCGCCGGAGTCGCCGGAGCGCAGGGCGGCCAGGAGGGCGGGGGACGCGGTCGGTCCGGGGACCTCGGTGTCGGCGGTGAGGCGGTCGAACTCGCCGTAGACGGCGGGCGTGGAGAGGCCCCCGTCCGCCACCGCGAAGACCCAGTGGAACGTGCCGCCGACCTCGATCGGGGTCAGCTTCTCACCGCGTCCCGTACCGAGCGCGGCCCCGCCCACCAGGCTGAACGGCACGTCGCTGCCCAGTTCGGCGCAGATGGCCAACAGCTCGTCGCGGCTCGCGCCCGTTCCCCACAGGGCGTCGCAGGCGACCAGGGCGGCCGCCCCGTCGGCGCTGCCGCCGGCCATGCCGCCCGCGACCGGGATGTCCTTGGCGATGTGCAGGTGGACGGCGGGGTCGATGCCGTACCGCTCGGCGAGCGCGAGGGCGGCCCGGGCGGCGAGGTTGGTGGTGTCCAGCGGGACCTGGGCGGCGTCCGGGCCCGAGCAGGTGATGCGCAGCTCGTCGGCGGGGGTCGCGGTGACCTCGTCGTACAGGCCGACGGCGAGGAAGACGTTGGCCAGGTCGTGGAAGCCGTCGGGGCGGGCGGCGCCCACCGCGAGCTGGACGTTGACCTTGGCGGGGACGCGGACGGTGACGGCGGCGGTCATCCGGACACCTCCGGCTTGTGCTCCGCGATCGCCGCGAACTCCTCCACCGTCAGCGCCTCCCCGCGCGCCTGCGGCGAGATCCCGGCGGCGACGAGCGCGGCCTCGGCAGCGGGTGCGGAACCGGCCCAGCCGGACAGGGCGGCGCGCAGCGTCTTGCGGCGCTGGGCGAACGCCGCGTCCACCACCGCGAAGACCTCGGCGCGGGAGGCCTTCGTGGCGAGCGGCTCGGTGCGGCGGACGAGCGAGACGAGCCCGGAGTCGACGTTCGGGGCGGGCCAGAACACGTTGCGGCCGATCGCCCCGGCGCGCTTCACGTCCGCGTACCAGTTGGCCTTCACCGACGGCACGCCGTAGACCTTGTTGCCCGGGCGGGCGGCGAGGCGGTCGGCGACCTCGGCCTGGACCATGACGAGGGTCCGCTCGATGCTGGGGAAGCGCTCCAGCATGGTGAGCAGGACGGGCACGGCCACGTTGTACGGGAGGTTCGCGACGAGCGCGGTCGGCGCGGGGCCCGGCAGCTCGGTGACCAGCATCGCGTCGGAGTGGACGAGGGCGAAGCGGTCGGCGCGCTCCGGCATCCGGGCCTGGACCGTGGCGGGCAGCGCGGCCGCGAGCACGTCGTCGATCTCGACGGCGATCACCCGGTCCGCCGCCTCCAGCAGCGCCAGGGTCAGCGAGCCGAGCCCGGGCCCCACCTCGACGACCACGTCGTCCGGGCGGACCTCGGCCGTGCGCACGATGCGGCGGACGGTGTTGGCGTCGATGACGAAGTTCTGACCGCGCTGCTTCGTGGGGCGTACGCCCAGCGTCGCGGCCAGGTCGCGGATGTCTGCGGGCCCCAGGAGGGCGTCGGGCTCTGTGCTGCTCACCCGGTAAGCCTACGGCCGCAGTGGGGCCACGGACTCGCCCCCCGCTGCACGTACAGCTTCTTCGCCCGGAACGTCTGCTCGGCGGCGGGCGCGTCCTGGGGGCGTCCGCCGCCGCCGAGGGACTGCCAGGTCTGCGTGTCGAACTGGTACAGCCCGCCGTACGTGCCGCTCGGGTCGACCGCGTCGGCGCGCCCGCCCGACTCGCAGGCGGCGAGCGCGGACCAGTTCAGCCCGTCCGCCCCGGCGACGGAGTCGGGCCGCTGCCGGGTGCCGGTGCGCACGACGCGGCTCTCCGGCAGGTGGACCAGCTCCTCGGCCGTCCGGCGCGGCTTCTGCCGGACGCCGTTGACGGTCCGGACCGCGTACGTGACCCGGCGTACGCCGTTGCGGCCCGCGCGCTCGATGACCTCGGTCCCCCGGAACAGCTCGGGATCCTCGCTGCGCTCGACGGCGTACGGGACCGTCTCCTCGCGCACCTCGCGGGTGTCGGTGATGCGCATGACGGAGATCGTCTGGCCGTCGCGCGGGAAGCTCGCCGGGGCGACGGAGGTGGTGTCCTGGCCGTGCAGGGTGATGCCCGCCTCGGCGAGGGCCTCGTGGACGGTGGCGGCGTTGGTGCGCAGGGTGCGTTCCTGGCCGTCGGCCATGAAGGTCACGGCGCGTTCGGTGCGGACGGTGAGCGTCAGGCCGGTGCGGGCGATCCGGGTGGAGCGGGCGGCGGAGAGGTGCGCCCCCTCGGCCCGGATCCCGAACTCGCGCAGCGCCCCGGCCACCGTGTCGGCGGTGGTCCAGATCCGGTGGCGGACGCCGTCGAGGGTGAGGGTGACGGGCCGCCCGTACCGGACGACGACCTCGTCGCCGTGGTCGAGGCCGGCGCCGGGGTCCGGGGAGACGCGGTCGTGCGCGCCGACGGTGACGCCTTCCTCCTCCAGCAGCTCGGTGACGTCGTCGGCGAAGGTGTGCAGGGTCCGGGGTGAGCCGTCGACCTCCAGCCGGACGGCCTTGTCGTGGGCGACGAACGCGGTGGTGCCGCCGGCCAGGAACGCGACGACCAGGGCCCGGGGGACGAGCCGGCTCAGCTTCAGGTTCTCGGGGTCGACGATTACGCGTCTCCGGCGGCGCTTGGCGGCCCGCCGGGCGTCGGCGCGAGTGGAGCCCTGCCGGGGCACCGCGGTGGGCTGCGGCGGGCCGTCGGGCGCGGTGTCGACGAGCGGGGCGTCGACGAGCGGGACGTCGACCATGGTCGGGGCGTGCGCGGCGGGGCGCGTCCACATCCCGTCGGCCAGCGTCAGCTGCTCATGGAACGCGTCGAGACGCCTGTCCTGCGAAGTGTTCACGCCGTTCACGCCGCTCCTGAAGATCCGCCCGCTGCCGCCCCGTCGTGGCCGGGGACGATAGCGGAGCAGCGGTGACTCTCCAAAGCCACACAGCTACAGAGCGTGTCCGACTGCGGTCAGAAGTCGAACGCCCGCGCCGTGTTGTCGTAGATCGCGGCGGCCAGCACGTCCTCCTCCAGCCCCTTCACCTCGGCCATCGCGCGGAGCGTGACGGGGATGAGGTAGGGCGCGTTGGGCCGTCCGCGATACGGCGCGGGAGTGAGGAAGGGGGCGTCCGTCTCGACGAGGACCAGTTCGGCCGGGGCGACGGCGAGGGCGTCTCGCAGCGGCTGGGCGTTCTTGAAGGTCACGTTGCCCGCGAAGGACATGAAGTACCCGGCCCGCGCGCAGATCCGGGCCATGTCCGCGTCGCCGGAGTAGCAGTGGAACACCGTCCGCTCGGGCGCGCCCGCGTCCGCCAGCACCCGCAGGACGTCCGCGTGCGCGTCGCGGTCGTGGATGACAAGTGCCTTGCCGTGCCGCTTGGCGATCTCGATGTGGGCCCGGAAGGACTCCTCCTGGGCGGCGACGCCCTCGGGGCCCGTACGGAAGAAGTCCAGGCCCGTCTCGCCGACCCCGCGTACGTGGTCGAGGGCGGCCAGCGCGTCGATCTCCGCGAGCGCCTCGTCCAGCGCCGCCTTGCCGCCGGGCTCCCGTGCCCCCTGCCGCGCGGTGCCGTCCGGATCGCCGTGGACGATGCGCGGGGCCTCGTTGGGGTGCAGGGCGACCGAGGCGTGGACGGCGGGGTGGGCCGCCGCGGTCTCGGCGGCCCAGCGGGAGCCGGCCACGTCGCAGCCCACCTGGACGACGGTGGTCACGTTCACCGCGGCGGCCCGGGCGAGGGCCTCCTCGACGGTGGCGTCCTGCATGTCCAGGTGGGTGTGGGAGTCGGCGACCGGAACCCGCAGGGGCTCGGGCAGCGGCGGGGCTTCGGTACGGCTCATGCCGACGATCGTACGAGGGCCCGGCCTCGTACGATCGTCGGCATCCGGCCCGCCGGCACCGTCACCTGCGGTGGAACGGGTGCAGCAGGTCGGACAGCCGCCAGTGCCGGTCCGGCGTGGCGGCGGTCGAGACCGTACGGTCCTTCGCGCCGCTCTCCGAGGCCTGCGGCGTCTGCTGCTTCCGCAGCAGCTCCTGGACGCCCGCGACCCGCCCCGCCCGCATGATGCGCACCACATGTCCGCCGCAGTTGCCACAGGTGGGCGTGGAGAGCGGCGACGGCACCCGCTCCCCGTCCGCCGTGTAGACGACGAACGCGTGGCCGTCCACGTCGACGTGGTGCTCTATCTCGTAGGACTGCTCCCAGCCGTACCCGCACTTCATGCAGGCGAAGGCGTACGCCTCATGGACAGTGGTCGCTGCGATCTCGCTCATGCCTGCTCCTCTTGTCCGCCGGACACGCGCTCCGGGGACGGCCGGCCCGCACGAGGGGTTCGAACGGGTGGCCCGTCCCTTCCAGTGGACACCTGCACCCGGATGGACGCACCAGCTCAGAGGCATTGTTGATGCGTTCTTGGCCTCCTTTGGCCGCCCTTTGCCAACGCATGGCGAGGGTGAGGACCGCGGCTGGACAGCCCGTGACCGCAGCCGCATTGAGCGCCCCCGAGCGCGCCCGCCGCCGGGTGCGAACGCGCCCGCGTACCACCCCCGCCCGCCCCCTCCTTGTCCCTTGAATTCTCGGGCTTTCGCCCCACCCGGCCCACATGAATTCAGCATTCAATTGAATACGCGATTTACCCTTCCGGCGCTCCCGATTTGCGACGCCCCCATTCCTCCTTTTCACTCATTACGTCCACCCCATTTCCCACAGGACGGGGAACAACCCATGTTCACCACGGACACCACTGCCACCGACATCGAGCTCGACCTCGACGCCGCTCTCAACCCCGGTGAGGTCGAAGGTCTGTACCGCGACTCCCGCGAGTGCGCCTACCTGGCGCTCCTCGCAGGCGGCGGAGCCCTGCTGCTCTCGCCTCCGACCCCGCGCCCGAAGAAGGGCTAGTCGCCGGCACATGGACCAGAAACATGCTTCGTCGCCCCTGGCGGGTGCCGTGCATGACCTGGCAACAGAGGTGGTCCTCGCTCTTCGGAGCGGGGACCACCTCGCCACGGTGTGCGGCGCTGCGGGAATCGACGAGGAGAATCGGACCGGAATCGCGGCGGTACGGGTCATCGGGGCCGACCTGCTGCTGCCGAGTGTTCTGTACGGACGCCATCCGCATCCGGGTGATGTCGCCGTACTCGACCGGGCGGTGCGGGAATTCCCGCCCAAGCCCGATGCTCCGGCCGCCACGGCCTGGAGCCACTGGCACATGATCTCCACGCTCCAGCGCATGGCGCCGCCCGCACCGGGAGCCACCGCGCCCGGCACGTATGCGGAGCCGGACGCCGCCTGGCTGGAGGAGGCCCCCTGGCAGGCGTTCACCCACCAGCTCTCGGTCCTCGCGCCGCTCGCCGTCCCGGCCGCCCCCTCGGCGGTGCAGCGGGCCGCGGCGAACCGGGCCGTCGACCTGTCGCGCGGCTTCGTCCGCGCGGTGCGGCGGCGCGACTGGCTCCAGGCGGCGGGCGCCGGCCGCTGGCTCGCGGCGACCGGCGGCGAACCGGCCACCCTGGGCCTGGACCGCGGCCTGGACTTCGTCGAGCTGATGGGCGGGCACGACCCCCGGGTGACCCTCCATGTGCGGGCCGCCCGGCTGATGGCCGAGGCGAGGGCCCGGTGACGACGACCGCGACCCAGGACCCGCAGGGCCGCCCCGGGGCCGGGGCGGACCCTGAGGGCCGCCGGAGCTGGGAACGCGCGCCCGGGGCCGCACTCGCCGTCCTCCCCGGCGTCCTGAGCTCCGCCCTCGCCTGGACCGACGCGCACCGCACCCGCTTCGCGCTCCCTGACGACGTCCTGGAACCCCACACCCAGGTCAACGCCACGCTGAAGCCGCTGGGCGAGCTGGCCCAGCTCGGCTCGACGATCCGCCGCACGACCGCCCCCGGCACCCCCGAGCACGAACGGGCCGGGGACCTCGTCGCGTACGCCTGGGAGCAGGTGCACGAGGGCGCCCTGCTCCTGGAGCTGCTGCGCGCGGAGCCGTTCGCCGCGTACCCGTACGAGATCTACGCCGCCTTCGCCGGGTACGGGCTGCGCCACGAGGGCTTCGAGGCGCTGGCCCGCCCGCTCACCGCGACCCGCGCCTGGGCCCACACCGAGCAGCACGCCAACCGCCAGCTGGGGCTGATCAACTCCGAGCGGCGGGTGGGGGTGGTGACCCATACGGACGCGGGCGGGGTGCTGTCCCGGACCTGGCTGGGCGGTCTGTCCGAGCCGTGGATGTTCGAGGGCCCCTCCGGCTACGCGCTGACCCACACCGTCTTCCACCTCACGGACTGGGGCCGGATGCCCGACCGGGTGCCGGAGAAGATCGACGGCTATCTGCGGACCTGGCTGCCCGCGTGGGCGGACGGCTGTCTGGAGAGCGGCCAGTGGGACCTGACCGGCGAGCTGCTGGCGGTGGCCGCGTCGCTGCCGGGCCCGGCTCCCGCGGAGCTGCTGGACGCGGTCTGGCCGGTGCTGGCCGACGTCCAGCACCCGACCGGCTGCGTCCCGGAGACCGGTGTGCCGGTCCAGGACCCCGCGCCGGACCCGTACCCCTTCATCGACTGCTACCACTCCACGCTCGTGACGGCCTTCGCCGCGGCCCTGTCCCTGAGGTCGCTGCGCGGCAACGGCGAGCGGGGCGAGACCGGCGGGGCCGCGCCCGGCCGGGAAAGGCACACCCCATGAGCAGCGGCATCCAGCAGATCCACGACGTCGGGGCGAAGGCCCTGGGCTGGCTGTACGAACACCGCGAGGGCTTCCGGCTGGAGGCGGACCCGTCCCCGGACGCGGGGATGCTGGACCGGTTCAAGCCGCTGGGCGAGCTGGCGCTGATCGGGAAGGTCATCTTCCGCGAGGGGGTGGCCGGCTCGCAGCAGTCCTCCCTCGCCCACAAGCTGCTGGACCACGCCTGGCACGAGCTGCTGGACTCGGGGGCGCGGCTGCTGGAGGGCCAGCGGCGCGAACCGCTGTCGCCGGTGCCGCTTGAGGTCTACGTACCGTTCCGGGAGCTGGGCTACCGGCAGCCGGACCTGGAGTCCGCGATCCGGCTCAACCACCGCCTGGCCAGCTGGGCGGCGCTGGAGGTGCTGCCGGTGCGGCGGCTCGGCCTCAGCGCCATCGAGCGGCGGTTCGGGGTGGAGCCGAGCGTTCCGGAGACGGCGGCGCTGGCCCACACCTGGCTGGCACGGCGGCCCGAGCCGTGGACGGTCGAGGGCCATATCGGTTACGACATCACGCACACGGTCTTCCACCTCACCGACTGGGGCGAGAAACCGGCCGGGCTGCCCGCCGACATCGCGGAGTACCTGGCCCTCTGGCTGCCGGTCTGGCTGGACGACTGGCTGGACCTGAAGCGCTGGGACCTGCTGGGCGAGCTGCTGGTGGTCGACGCCTGTCTGCCGGAACCGACCCTGGACCCGGCGGCCTGGGCCGGGTTCGCCCAGGCCCAGGAGCCGGACGGGGCGATGCCGGTGGTCGGCGGGATGCCGGAGGGGAACGAGGAGTCGGTGTTCGATCTCGTCTACCACCCGACGCTGGTCGCCGCGTTCGCCTCGGCGCTGGCGATGTCCCGCGCCCTGTCCGACCTGTCCGCTTCCCCGGCCCCGGCATGACCGAGATGACGGCGGCCCCCGTGACCGTCCCTGGAACTCCGGCCACCGCCCGCCTCCTGGCCGAGGCCGCGCGGGCCGTCGACGCGCCCGACCTGGTGCTCGCGGTCAGCCGGAACGGGGTGCGCACGGTCCACACCGGCGGGAGCGCGGAGCCGGGCCCGGTGCCCCGCGAGCTGATGGCGTACGAGCTGGGCTCGGCGTCGAAGCCGTACGCGGGGCTGCTGCTGGCCCGGCTGGTGGCCCAGGGCCGGGTGCGGTACGAGGACCGGGCGGCGGACCTGCTGGCCCCGGGCTTCCCGGTGCACCCGGCGGTACGCCGGATCACCCTGCGCCATCTGCTCACCCACACCTCGGGGCTGCCGGGCCTGCCCGCCGACTTCTACCCGCAGGCGGTGCCCCGCTGGTCGACCGACCCGTACGGCGGCTACCCGGCCGACCGGGTGGTCCGCGCCTTCCTGCGGGCCCGCCCGCGCCACCGGCCCGGTACCCGCTGGCACTACTCGAACTTCGCCGTCTCGGTGCTCGGCCACACCCTGGCGGCGGCCACCGGGACCCCGTGGGAGGTCCTGCTGCACCAGCAGGTGCTGGCCCCGCTGGGCCTGGACGCGACCCGGGTGCGCCCGGGCCCCGACGGCACGGACGCGGTGGGCCACCGCCGCGACGGCGCGCCGGTGCCCGCGCTGGACACCGGGGGCTTCACGGCGGCGGGCGCGGTCCGGGCGACCCCGCTGGACCTGCTGACGTTCCTGGAGGCGCATGTGGACGGGCCGGATCCCCTGGACCCGACGCTGAACGCCGCGTTCACCGACGTGTGCCGCCCCCTGCTGCGGCGGGGCCTGCGCCACACGCACACCCACACGCTGACGTGGTTCCAGCACCCGACCCCGTACGGCCCGGTCCTCTTCCACGCGGGAGCGACCCTCGGGCAGCAAGCGTTCCTCGGGTTCCGCCCCGGGACGGGTCTGGCGGTGGCGGCGACGGCGACGCGGCGGGTGCACCGGGCGGACACGTTCGTGGCGACGGCGTACGGCTTGCTGACGGAAACGCCGTAGGTGCCGTAGTTACTGGGGCTTCCCCGCGCTCTTCTCCGCGTTCTTGGCGGCGACGACCGCGTCGAACACCTCGCGCTTCGGCAGCCCGGCATCGGCGGCGACGGCGGCGATGGCCTCCTTGCGCCGCTCCCCCGCCTCCTCGCGCACCCGTACGCGCCGCACCAGCTCGTCGGCGTCCAGGTCCCCGGGGCCGGAATCCGCCGCCCCCTCCACCACGACGGTGATCTCGCCGCGCACCCCGTCGGCGGCCCAGACGGCCAGCTCGCCGAGGGGACCGCGCTTGACCTCCTCGTACGTCTTGGTCAGCTCGCGGCAGACGGCGGCGCGGCGCTCGGCGCCGAAGACCTCGGCCATGGCGGCGAGGGTGTCGTCGAGCCGGTGGGGGGCCTCGAAGAAGACCATGGTGCGCCGCTCGTCGGCGTTCTCGCGGAGCCGGGAGAGCCGTTCACCGGCCTTGCGCGGCAGAAACCCCTCGAAACAGAACCGGTCGACGGGCAGCCCGGAGAGAGCGAGGGCGGTCAGCACCGCACTGGGCCCCGGCACGGCGGTGACACGGATGTCCTTCTCCACAGCGGCGGCGACGAGCCGATACCCCGGGTCGGAGACGGACGGCATCCCGGCATCCGTGACCAGAAGCACCCGGGCCCCGCCGCTCAGCGCCTCGACCAGTTCGGGCGTCCGGGCGGACTCGTTCCCCTCGAAGTAGGAGACGACACGCCCCGAGGTGTGGATGCCGAGCGCCTGGGTGAGCCGGCGCAACCGCCGGGTGTCCTCGGCGGCGACGACGTCGGCCCGTTCCAGTTCGGCGGCGAGGCGGGGCGGGGCGTCCGCCACATCGCCGATGGGGGTCCCTGCGAGCACGAGCGTTCCAGTCGTTCCAGTCACATCAGCCATCCTCGCAGCACGGGCAGCACCCTTCGCACAGATGCGTTCCCTACGATGGCGCGGTGACGAGTACCGCACCCGAGACCCAGCGGGGCCACGACGCCGGGGACCCGCTCGGCGAACAGCCGACCTCCTGGCAACGGCGGCTGCGCCGCTTCGGCCATGTCCCCCGCCCGGAGACCTCGCTCCGCGACCGGCTGGACCCGCCGTACACGCGGCCCGGCCGGCAGGTGTGGTCGGTGCTCGCGATCCCGCCGCACGTGGCGGACCGCCTGGTGCGCTGGTCCGGCTGGGGCGGCCCGCTGCTCGTGACGCTCGTCGCGGGCCTGCTGCGCTTCTGGAAGCTGGACCAGCCGCACGCGGTGATATTCGACGAGACGTACTACGCGAAGGACGCGTGGGCGCTGGTCAACCAGGGGTACGAGGGATCGTGGCCGAAGGACGTCGACAAGCAGATCCTCAACGACCCCTCGTCCGTCCCGATCCCGACCGACCCGGGTTATGTGGTGCACCCGCCGGTCGGCAAGTGGATCATCGGCTTCGGCGAGCAGCTGTTCGGCTTCACGCCGTTCGGCTGGCGGTTCATGGTGGCGGTGCTGGGCACGATCTCCGTCCTCCTCCTGTGCCGGATCGGCCGGCGCCTCTTCCGCTCGACGTTCCTGGGCTGCCTGGCGGGCCTGCTGCTCGCGGTGGACGGCCTGCACTTCGTGATGAGCCGGACCGCGCTGCTGGACCTGATCGTCATGTTCTTCGTGCTGGCGGCATTCGGCTGCCTGGTGGTGGACCGGGACCACGCCCGCCGCAGACTGGCGGCCGCGCTACCGGTGGACGAGGAGGGCGTACTGCGCCCGAACGCCCGAGTGGCAGAGACTCTGCGCCTCGGCTGGCGGCCGTGGCGTCTCGCGGCGGGCGTGATGCTGGGCCTGGCGTTCGCGACGAAGTGGAACGGCCTGTACGTGCTGGCCGCGTTCGGCCTGATGACGGTGTTGTGGGACGTCGGGGCGCGGCGCACGGCAGGCGCGGTGCACCCGTACCAGGCGGTGCTGCGCCGCGACCTGATCCCCGCGTTCGTCTCCACGGTGCCGGTGGCGATCGTCACGTACATCGTGTCCTGGACCGGCTGGATCGTCACGGACAAGGGCTACTACCGCAACTGGGCGGCCACCGAGGGCAAGGACTCCTCCTGGAGCTGGCTGTTCCCGGACTGGCTGCGCAGCCTGTGGCACTACGAGAACCAGGTGTACGACTTCCATGTCGGCCTCACCTCGGGCCACACGTACGAGTCCAACCCCTGGAGCTGGCTGGTGCTCGGCCGCCCCGTCTCGTACTTCTACGAGGAGCAGACGGGCTGCACGCAGTCGTCCACGGGCAAGTGCGCCGCCGAGGTCCTGGCCATCGGCACCCCGCTCCTGTGGTGGCTGGCGTGCTTCGCCCTCGCGTACGTGGTGTGGCGCTGGTTCTTCCGCCGCGACTGGCGGGCCGGCGCGATCGCCTGCGGCGTGGTGGCGGGCTGGCTCCCCTGGTTCTTCTACCAGGAGCGGACGATCTTCCTCTTCTACGCGGTGGTGTTCGTCCCGTTCCTCTGCCTGGCGGTCACGATGATGCTGGGCGCGATCGCCGGCCCAGCGGCAGGCACGGGCGCCCGAGCCGAGCTGGGCCTCACCACGGACGACCCCACCGGCGAACGCCGCCGCACCCTGGGGGCGATCGCGGTGGGCGTGCTGGTGCTCCTGATCATCTGGAACTTCATCTACTTCTGGCCGCTGTACACCGGGACGCAGATCCCGGAGGACCTGTGGCGGGACCGGATGTGGCTGGACACGTGGGTGTAGGCGCCACGGTGTGACGCAAGCGAAAAGAAGAAATGCGGGCGGGCCGCGACGACAAGTCGTCGCGGCCCGCCCGCATTTCACGGGATCCCGCCTCATCGGCAGAATTCCCGAATCTCCAGAAGTCGGATCTGGAGCTTAGAAGAAGTGCTTTCGCCCACCGACGGCACGGCCGGTCGCGCCCAGGATCCACAGGATGGCACCGACCAGGATGAGGATGCCGCCGATCGTGGTCAGCAGGCCCATGCCAACAAGCAGGCCGATAATCAGCAGAATAAGCCCAAGGATGATCATTTTTTTGCTCCCATCGTCAAGTCTGGTTCAGACACTCGCGTGCCTGCGCTTCACAACGGCCTCGTTGCACCCCACCGGAATGTCCCGGCTCCGAATGTCGCCAGGACCTCGTTGCGAAAGTCCGTGTGCCCTTCGATCCGGCTCTCACACACATCACTCACACAGATCTTCGAAATATTTTGAGCCGCCGCCTCCGGGACCGCGTCCGCCGCTCCGACGGGTTGCCGATGGTGCGGTGGGTGCGGTGGGTGCGGTGGGTGCGGTGCGGCCGGTGACGAGCGCGACAGGACACGACGCGCCCCCGCAGTGGCCCCGGGACGGCTTCTTCCGGTGTACCGGCCCGAGTCGCCGGCGCAGGTCACCCCCTCACCCCGGGAGAAACGCGCATGGACTCCGTGCAGAACCTCTACCGCGCTCTGCTGATCCTGATCATCGCCGGGCTGGTCACCTACGTGGCCTTCCTCAACCCGCTCCTCGGAGTCGCTCTCCTGGTGGGCGTCGGGGTGGCACTGTTCCTCCACCAGATCCTCGGCTGACACACCCACCGGAGTCGCCGAAGTCCCCTTCCCCGAAACGCACCACCCTGTCCGCCCGGAGCGGCATAGCTACATGAGAGGCACGAACCAATGCCTCCCCATGATGAGTTGTCCGATGTACGGGAAGGACTGGTCCCATGGAGAATGCCCCCGACGTTCGAGGGCCGACGGACCCGCGCCGCCTTTCGCCGAGCACGCCGCAAGGCTTCGTACCCCAGGCCCGGAGCTCACCGGAGGCCAAGCCGCGCCGCCGCCTGACGGCCCGGCAAGTCGACGAGCTGACACGCCTCAAGCCGTTCCTGGAGAACATGACGCGTCAGGCGCGCATGGAATACCTCATGGACGACCTGGTCCAGAGCGCGGCACTCCAGTTGATCCGCGCCTGGACGAACCCCGACTTCGTGCTGGACCGGCAGGACGGTGGCCGGGCCTTCGCGCGCAAGGTGATGCGGAACGTGATCGCCGATGCCGCGCGGGCCAACGACCGCAACCTCTCCTCACCGGTGCGCGACCTGCCGGACGAAGTCTGGGTGGAGCCCGACGAGAGCGAACACGTCCGCGACGAGCAGCTGAAGTCGATCGACACGTTCCTCCGGGGCAACCTGCCCGAGAAGCTCTACCCGGTCGCCAGGCTGGCGATCATCGAGGGCCTCACCCAGAGCGAGATCGCCCGGACCCTCGGCATCGACCGCCACACCGTGGCCCGTCGGCTCACGAAAGTGCGCGAGGCGCTTCAGCCCCACAAGGGCACCGTCCACGACGAGGTGCTGGGGGACGTGACGAGCTAGTGCCATTACTCGGACCCACGGGAGGGTGCCGACGCGCGGCCTCCCGTGGGTCCAGGTTGGGTCCTAGCGACCCGCAGGTCTCTCAAGGAACAGCGCCGACCGAGGGCTGCAACCCTCAACAGCGTTGATTAGGCACCCATTTGGAGGGGCACACGAATGCACGAAACTTTCGAACTGCTCCGCTCCGCAGCGGAGAACAATCGAGCGGCGGCTCGCCGAAGGCATGGCGGAATCGATCCCGTCGGCTGGGAAGCGCTCCTTGACCGTGTTGAAGACCAACTCGACGAGGACGATCAGAGCGACGATCACGGCTCCACGGAACAGAGTCCCTCTTCCGTGGCGCGCTCTTTCGCACACCCTGCACTCACTCCCTCACTTGTTGCGGGCAGCGCTCTGGGGGCTGCTCTCATCCCTGCAGCATTCGGCGGTGAGCTCGCCTCGCATTTCCTTGTCGCCGGGGCGGCTCTGGCGGGACTGGGAGTTCCCGCGGCTCTTTCCCGTAGCAGGAGTGAGGTCTTTCGAGGAGGAAGGAGCATCACGGCGCTCTAGCGCAGCGCGAACTCGGCGCAGCATACGGGGGCAGGGGAAACCCGCGTTCGCGCGGCAGAATTCGAGGGGTCGGCTGCGATTGAGCCGACAGAGTCTTCGCTCGCTGCCTGATCTCCACGGGGGGAAGATCGGACAGCGGAACTAGGGGGCGGATCCAGAGACAGAACACGGGAGATGTCTCTGGCCGGAGACGTGCTGTTCGTCCGAACCGGGGGTCGGGGGAACGGCTGGCAAAACGGCGGGCCCGGCACACCTGGTGGTGCCGGGCCCGCCGTGGTCGTTGCCGGCATGTGCGCCGCCTGCCACAACACGCTCCAGGACCGGCGCGCTGCCTACATGGAATCTCGGCCCACATCCGCCCCGCCCACTGCCGCCGCCCTGCCATGGCGGCGGCCGGAATCATTCCGGAGCCTGAAACGGACCAGGGACACCCCTCCACGTGACACCCACGCTCCATGGCCGTTTTAGCTGCTCAGAGCCCCCTATGCCGCAGATCTTCATCCACTTCTGGCCGCTGCGCGCGGGAAGGTCGATCCCGGAGGACCTGCGGCGGGAAGGGATGCGGCTGGACACGTGAGCGTGAGGAGAGAAGGCGCCTTACGCCTTGGAGTCAGGCAGGAGCGTAACTTATTTGCTACGCCTACTGTCGGCGGTACGAGAGAGGAGAACCACCATGACGGCCGAGCACAGCGCGTTCTGGGACGACCTCGCCGAGGACCTGCATGACCCGGAGTTCCTCCGCCACTACGTGGTGGAATCCATCCGCATCGCCACCATCGACCGCATCGTGAATGAGCTGGATGAAGCACGCGACGCCGCAGATCTCTCGAAGGCCGCGCTGGCTCGGGCGATCAGCGCGGATCCGGCTGTGGTGCGACGGCTCTTTTCAGCGAAGCACGTCAATCCGACGCTCGGCACACTGGCCGAGGTCGCAGCTGCGCTGGGCATGCGCATCACCCTGGAACCGCTGCCACCGGCCGAGCGGAAGTCGGTGACCGAGCCGTTGCTCGACGGGCGCGCGGCGGACACTCAAGCACTCGCACAACACCTCAGCGAGCTACGGAACGGCACGTCCCCGTCAGCCGCGGCCTGAGCGCCTCATCGCGTCGAGCGAGGATTGCGGTTCCGGTACTCCTGCCCCAGGCTCCGAACCCCCTGGTAGTCCGCGTCGGAGAGAACCGTCCGAAACGGCTTGTCCAAACCTGCCACGACGACCAGCAACGGCTTCTCGCTCCCTTCCGCCTCATAGTCCAGCAGGCAGAGCAGGCGATAGTGGCGGCGGCCGGGGCCATCTACACGCACCTCGAACCAGCCGGCCATCTCCCCCTTCATCGCCTCCCAGTACCCACCCCCGGCGAAGCGCTTGGGTGGAGCAGCGGCAACGGCGGCGGGGGCGGCGGTCATGGTCGAGCGCACTTTGACTGGGCACACCTCACGCAGGAACGTCCTGCTCGGGCACGACCGCCCGGGATCCTCATCCACGCGCCGTTGGAAGTAGACCACCTCATGCGCGTCATCGCTGGAGGGTTGCGTTCTCACAGGCGACGTCTTCGACGGCCGCACTGGGCGCCGACGGCGGTCGCGTGGGTCTGGCGTCACAGCGTTGGTCATGGATCAACAGCCATGCCCTTGGCAGGACTTTCGGCTACTTCACCCCCTTAAGTGGCTATGAATAGAGGCGGGTTCGTCCTGATCCTCCTTGAACACCCTCAAGCTGTCCGTCGATACGCCTAACGTCTGGTCCATGGACGGACAGTGGGCAGTGGTCGTCGGTGCCGCTCTGGGCGCCAGCGGTGCGGTCGTCGGCGCCTTCACCACGTGGGTGAGTGCCCGGCTCCAGACCCGGGTGCAGCTGAAAGTGGCCGAGCTCCAGCACACGGCGGCGCAGACCGCCGAGACGATCGGCCGTAAGCGCGCGGCCTGTTCGGAGCTCGTCCTGTCGGTCGACTCCGTGCGCCGCCAGATGCGGAAGGTCCGGCGGCACCTGCAAGAGGCCTCGGACGACGACCCTGTCCTTCGCACCGAACAAGCGGCTGTGCACGAGCGGATACGGGAGGCCCAGGCGGCCGAGTGGGTCCTGCGCCTCATGCTGTCCGACGAGGAACAGCTGACCGTCACCGAACTGACCGACGCGATGTACGCCAGCCATGAGGCACTCATGGCCGACGTCGACGCCTGGCTCGCGGCCGCTCGGCCGGGCGAACGTCGCGAGCCCTCGGACGCGCCCCGCTTCGGCGGGACGACAGCCGAACTGCAAGCCAGAATGATGAGTTTCGCGAGCAGCGCCCACAAGCGCCTGTACAGCGACAGCCTGCCCGGCACCGCACCACCCGCCGCCCGGATCGAGCCCCGCACGGAGACCTGAGCGCAGCCAGGCACCCGTCCGGCCTCGGCTCAGCCCCTGGTCACCCCGCAACTCCCGCCCCGGCCGCCGCCTTTCGCCGCTGCCACACCAGGAAGACCGCCGCCACGGCCGACAGCATCAGGAAGAGCAGAGCGGCGCCCGCCGACATCCAGGCGAACAGGGCCGCGCCGCCGCCCCCGACATCCTCCTCGCGAGCGACCACCTGGGGATCGTCGGCCTGGTAGCGGACGGTCACGGCGGCGCCCACGGACTGCTTGCCGCCGCCGCTGCCCGTCGGCAGATCCGCCACCACGGTCCGCCCGTCGGCCTCGAACTCGACCCGGCACTGGCCGATCATGCACGACCCGCTCGTGTGCAGCGTGGCGTCGGCCCGCTCGCCGCCCTTGAGGGAACGCAGATGCTCGGCCGCCGGGAACATCACCAGCAGCGACAGCATCCCCAGCAGCAGCGTGAGCGTCAGCGACATCACCAGGGACCCACGGGGTCCCAGCCCGCTCTGCCCGCTCCCCGCTGGTCTCTCGTTCACTTTGCCTTCCACCTGTCCCGCCCTCCCCGTCCGTCGGCGCCCGGCCGACGTTCCCCGTTCTGGTGTACAAGCAGACTAGTTCCGGTGTCCGGGTCGGACCGGGGCCGGGAGACACCGTCGGGGCCCCTGCTCAGCGCCACCGTTCGGCGTCGGCCACGGACCAGGCCGCAATGGAACCTCCGGTCACGGATTGGGTGCTGCCGTCCCAGCCCACACAGACCGCACCGGAGAGCGCTTTCCAGCCAAGCATTCCGGTCCGGTAACAACCCCCTCACCGTCCGCCACAGCCCCTTAGGGTTCCTCACAGTTGCCCCTTGAACATGTTCAGGGGGGCTCCTGGGGAGGGGGACTGCGAGATGCGCAGTGGAGCTAAGGTCGCCGTCATCGGCGGAGCGTTCGTGCTGGTGGCCGGCGGGATCGGTTACGGGGCGTACAGCCTGCTCGGGGACACGGGCGGCGGGGGCGGCGGCGGTACGCAGAGCGCGTCCGAGTCGTCGAAGGTGAAGACGGGGCCGCCGAGCGCGGAGGAGATAGCGGAGACGTCGAAGAGCTTCTTCGACGCGTGGGCGACCGGGGACGCGTCGGCGGCGGCCGTCCTGACCAACAACGAGGCGGGCGCGGAGCCGGTGCTCGCCTCGTACGGCGAGGACGCCCACATCGGCAAGGTCAAGATCACCCCGGGCCCGCCCGTCGGCACGAAGGTCCCGTACACGGTCAAGGCCACCGTCGCGTACGAGGGGAAGTCGAAGCCCATCTCCTACGCCTCGGAGTTGACCGTCGTCCGCGGTCTGACGACGGGCAAAGCCCTCGTCGACTGGGAACCGACCGTCGTGCACCCGCAGTTGACGGAGGGCGCGACGCTGAAGACGGGCGAGTCCTCGACGCCCGCGATCGAGGCCGTTGACCGCAACGGCACGGTGCTGACGAAGGAGAAGTACCCCTCGCTGGGGCCGATCCTGGACACCCTGCGCCAGAAGTACGGGGAGACCTCAGGCGGTTCGGCCGGCATCGAGACCTGGATCGAGCCCGCCGACGCGTCCCAGCCGGACGTCAACCTGCTGACCCTGTCCAAGGGCAAGCCGGGCAAGGTGCAGACGACGCTGGACGCGAACGCGCAGGCGGCGGCCGAGCGGGCGGTGAAGAAGTTCGCGCAGGCGTCGGTGGTCGCGGTGAAACCGTCGACGGGGGCGATCCGCGCGGTGGCCAACAACCCGGTGACCGAGTTCAACGTGGCGCTGCAGGGCAAGCAGGCGCCCGGCTCGACGCTGAAGATCATGACGGCGGCGATGCTGCTGGAGAAGGGGCTCGTCACGGCGAACGGGGCGGTGGAGTGCCCCAAGGACGCGATGTGGCAAGGCCGTTCGTTCCACAACCTGGACAACTTCGATCTGCCGGACGGCTCCACCTTCACCCAGAGCTTCGCCAAGTCCTGCAACACCGCCTTCATCAAGCTCATCGACGACACGAAGGACGACGCCGCCCTCCCCAAGATCGCCAAGGACGTCTTCGGGATCGGCCTGGACTGGCAGACGGGCGTCGTCACGGCCGACGGCAGCGTGCCGGAGGAGGTGGGCGGCGAGGCGGCTGCCCAGTACATCGGGCAGGGCACGGTCCAGATGAACGTCCTCAACATGGCGTCCATCACCGCGACGGCCCGCACCGGCACCTTCCGCCAGCCCGTCATCGTTCCGCAGTCCCTGGACAAGCGGGAGTTGGCGACGGCCTCGCGTTCGCTGTCGCCGTCCGTCACGCAGCAGCTCACAACGATGATGCGCGCCACGGCCGCCTGGGGCACGGGCGCGAAGGCCATGTCGGGCGTCGGCGGCGACAAGGGCGCGAAAACGGGTTCGGCGGAGGTCGGCGGGCAGGACACCTCGAACAGCTGGTTCACCGGCTTCAGCAACGACCTCGCGGCCGCGGCGGTCGTCCAGTCCGGCGGCCACGGCGGCGACGCGGCGGGCCCGGTCGTGGCGGAGGTGCTGAAGGCGGGTGGCTGACACAGCAGTTGGCCCGGTCGGTCGGGTGGCTGCCCGGGGCGCGGCCTGCAACGCCCCGGGCAGCGAAAGCCCCAGCTTCTGCGCATGATCGGCTGAGGCTCGGCCCGGAGTCCCTACCCCGCCGCCCAGTCCCCCCGCCCCGCCAGATCCAGCACCAGGGCGGCGATGTTCCACGCGTCGTCGTCGCCCCGGTGGTGGCGGCCCTCCAGCAGGAGGCCGGCCGTCTCCAGGGCCTGGGCCATGCCGGGGCGGCGGCGCAGGCCGTACGCAGCGGTGAAGGCGATCTTGGCGTTCGTGTGGCGCTGCCCGAAGGGGTATTTCGTGCCCGTCGCCCGGCACTGACGGGTGAACTGGTTACGGTCGTAGTCGCCCCAACTCGCCCACGGCAGCACCCCCGTACGGTGCTCAGCGGCCAGCACCCGGCAGGCCTCGGCGAACGACAGGCCGCCATCCACCTCCGTCTGCGTCAAGCCGGTCAGCTCCGTGCAGAACGGGCTGACCTTCGAGCGCGCGGGCCGGACCAACAACCGGTGCTTGGCGAGCCGTTGGCCCACTCGCAAGTCGACAACCGTGAGGCCGATCTCGATGATCTCGCTCACCTGACCGGGCGGCGGCTGCCCCTCCCAGCAGGTCGCCTCCACGTCGACCACGTTCAGCAGGTACGCGTCCCGCTCCCCCATGTCCATGGGTCGAGCGTAGAAGCCGCTGCCCCGGGTCATCCGGGTTTCGCGGCCCCCCTGCCAGAGCCGGTCGCGGCACGCTGCGGGCGCGCAAACGGCCCGGTGAGCCCACGCTCCGGAACCCCCTCGCATGTATCCTGCACGGACCGCTAGCGTGCAGCCATGAGCACACCCGAACCCGCAGAAACCACTCCCACCGCACCGGCCGCCCCCGTCTCCCACGCCCACCCCCGGTTCGCGGAGGCGCTGGCCGAGCTGGGCCT
The DNA here is from genome assembly GCA_014649555.1 of Streptomyces globisporus. Classification (GTDB taxonomy): domain Bacteria; phylum Actinomycetota; class Actinomycetes; order Streptomycetales; family Streptomycetaceae; genus Streptomyces; species Streptomyces globisporus. The sequence goes on from BMTG01000007.1 coordinate 209,284, forward strand.
CCAGGTCGAGGTGCGCCGCTTCCCGGACGCGACCAGGACCGCCGTCGAGGCCGCGGCAGCGGTCGGCTGCGAGCTGAGCGAGATCGTCAAGTCGCTGGTCTTCACGGCGGACGGCGTGCCGGTCCTGGTCCTGATGGACGGGTCGTCCCGGGTGGACGTCGAGCTGGTACGCCGCGAACTCGGCGCGCAGAAGGTCAAGCGGGCCGACGCGGACCTGGTCCGCGAGACGACGGGCTACGCGATCGGGGGCGTACCCCCCTTCGGGCACGCCACCAGGACCCGCGTCCTGGCCGACCGGCGCCTCCTCGACCACGCGGTGGTGTGGGCGGCGGCGGGCACCCCGCACACGGTGTTCCCGCTCGATCCGAAAACGCTGATCGCCCACGCGGGCGCGACGGTCGCGGATGTGCGCGAGCCCGCCAAGTGACCCCGCTGGTCGCCCTCGCGGTCCTCATAGCCGCGGTCACGCACGCCAGTTGGAACGCCATCGCCCACGCGATCAAGGACCAGCTGCTCTCCTTCACGCTGATCTCGGGCGGCGGCCTGCTGATCGGTGCGGCGATGGCGCTGTTCGCCCCGTTCCCGGCGGCGGGCGCCTGGCCGTACCTCCTGGTCTCGGCCGCGCTGCACGTCGCGTACATGCTCCTGCTGATGCGCTCGTTCACGCTGGGCGACTTCGGCCAGATGTATCCGATCGCCCGGGGCACGGCCCCGCTGGTGGTGACGGTCCTGGCGGCGGTGTTCGTGGGCGAGCGCCCGGACGTCTGGGCCACGGCGGGCGTGGCGGTGGCCTCGGCCGGACTGGTCGGCCTGGCCTTCTGGGGCATCCGGGGCTCCGGGAAGCGCCCGCACTGGCCGGCGATCGTGGCGGCTCTCGGCACGGGCCTGGCGATCGCCGGGTACACGACGGTGGACGGCGTGGGTGTACGGGCCTCCGGCACACCGCTGGGTTACGTCGCGTGGCTGATGATCCTGGAGGGCCTGGCGATCCCGGCGTACGCGTACTACCGCCGCCGATCCGAACTGCTCCCGCAGCTACGGCCGTACGCGGTACGCGGCCTGCTCGGCGCGGCCCTTTCGGTGGTCGCGTACGGGCTGGTGCTCTGGGCCCAGACGAGGGCCCCGCTCGCACCGATCGCGGCGCTGCGCGAGTCGTCGATCATCGTGGGCGCGGCGATCGGCACGCTGTTCTTCAAGGAGCGCTTCGGGGCTCCGAGGATCGCGGCGGCGGGGCTGATGGTGGTGGGCATCGGCTTGATGCTGCATACGAGTTGATGCCCCCCACCCCTCCGTACGAGCAGGGGCGAGGGGCATCCGGAGCTGTTCGGCTCAGACGGTCGCCTTCGTCATCTCGTCGTCCGTGTCTCCGCCGGTTCCGGTGGAGCCGCCCGCCTTCCGGGCCCGCACGTAGTCGAGGAAGCTGTTCAGCTCGCGCTTGACCACGGGGGCGAGGAGGTACAGGCCGATGATGTTGATGACGGCCAGGGAGAAGAGCACCGCGTCGGCCAGGTCGATGAGGGTCTGCAGGGTGAGCAGGGACCCGGCGACGGCGAACAGGGTGTAGAGGGCCTTGTAGATCGTCTCGCTGGTGCGGCTGCGGCCGAAGAGGTACGTCCAGGACTTGAGGCCGTAGTAGCCCCAGGTCAGGACCGTCGAGACCGCGAAGAGCAGCACGGCGACGGTCAGGACGTACGGGAACCAGGGCAGCACGGTCTCGAACGCGTCCGAGGTGATCGTCACGCCGCCGATGGACTCGCCGTCGCGGGCCTCGCCCCAGCTGGCCGGGTTCGCGATGACGATGGTCAGCGCGGTCATGGTGCAGATGATGACGGTGTCGATGAACGGCTCAAGCAGGGCGACCAGGCCCTCGCTGGCGGGGTGCTTGGTCTTGACCGCGGAGTGGGCGATCGGAGCGGAGCCGATGCCGGCCTCGTTGGAGAACGCGGCCCGCTGGAAGCCGATGATCAGTGCGCCGAGGATGCCGCCCGCGACGCCTTCGGGGTTGAAGGCGCCCTCGATGATCGTTCCGATCGCGGCGGGCACGGCGGTGACGTTGACGAGGATGACGACGAGGCAGGCGGCGATGTAGATGCCCGCCATCGCGGGGATGAGCCGGCTGGTGACCTGGGCGATGGAGCGGATGCCGCCGAGCAGGACGATGCCGACGAGCGCGGCGATCAGGATGCCGAAGAAGAGCGCCCCGCCGGAGGAGCCCATCACGCCGTCCTCACCGCCGGTGACGGAGACGACCTGGGCGTAGGACTGGTTGACCTGGAACAGGTTGCCGCCGAAGAGCCCGAAGAACAGGATCATGATCGAGGCGAGGACGGCGAGAACCTTGCCGAGGGTCTTGCCGTTCTTGCCGAAGCGTTCGGCGAGCCCCTTGGGCAGGTAGTGCATCGGCCCGCCGGAGACGGTGCCGTCGGCGTGGACCTCGCGGTACTTCACACCGAGGGTGACCTCGACGAACTTGGTGGCCATGCCGAGAAGGCCGCAGAGAATCATCCAGAAGGTGGCTCCGGCGCCGCCGATGGAGACGGCGACGGCCACACCGGCGATGTTGCCGAGGCCGACCGTGCCGGAGACGGCGGCGGTCAGGGCCTGGAAGTGGTTGACCTCGCCGGCGGAGTCCTTGTCGTCGTACTTCCCGCGCACCACGTCCACGGCGAGACGGAACTTGCGCACCTGGACGAGGCCGAACCAACTGGTGAAGATCAGGCCGGCCAGCACCAGCCAGGTGACGATGAGCGGCACGTCGGCGCCGCCGATGCTGACGGAGTAGAAGACGATGTCGCCCAGCCAGCCGGCTATGGGCTCGAAGAACCCGCTGACGGCTTCGTCGATGTTCTCGGTGATGGAGTCCAGTGACACGTTGGCTACCTCGATGACGCGGGAGCGGCGGACTTGGGGGGGGCCTTCGCCGGTCGGTGTGCGATGGGGGGATGGGCGAACGACGCTGTCCGGATGGCGACTCGGCGTTACCGCGCGGGCGGACGACGTCGGTGATCGCTCTGATCTGCTGCCGGTTGAGCCCCGGCACTCCGCTGCGGCGGTGATTCCGCCCGCGAAGTTGGGCATTTGTACCACGCCCTTTACCGATCCTTTAGTGGCGCAGATCACATTTGCGGATATTGCGAGTGAAGATGCTGGGCAGGTGACGTCATCGTTATGCGGACTCGCAGATACGTTTATCGGACATCTATCTGGAGGGCCGAGCGTCTCGGCCCGGGGGGATGGCGACGTCCCGTCCGTCGCGGGTGGCATGTCCGGCGGTACGCCCTCAGCCGCCCACCCCCACGCAGAACTCCTCCACCAGTGCGGAGACCTCGACCGGCGCCTCGTCCAGCAGTAGGTGCCCCGCACCCTCGATGACGCGGAACTCCGCCCCGAGCCGCCGCCGCGCTGCCGGGCCCAGGGTTCGCGGGGGCAGAAAGGGGTCGGACCGGCCCGCGACCACCAGCGTCGGCACGGTCCGCCGCTGGTTCAGCAGGCTCGACGGCAGGGGGAGGGGGGCGAGGCTGGTGCGGCAGTGGCGCGCGACCAGGTGCATCCAGGCGCTCAGATCACCGGGCGGGTCGCCCCGTCCCGGAGCAGCCATCCGGCGCAGCAACCGCGCCGACCGGGCGGCGGAGGGCAGCAGGAGCCAGGGAACGGTGGCGGCCAGCAGCCGCACGGGAACCCGCAGACGGGTGAGGCCGGCACCGGCGAGCACCACCCTGCCGACGATCCGCGGAGCATTCGAGGCGAGCGCGACCGCGCCCCCCAGGGAATGGCCCACCGCCACGACCGGCCCCGGAACGGTTTGCGTCAGTGCCTCGGTCAGCCAGTTCCCGTACCAGGCCATGCGCCGGACGTCAGGGCGTCGGCCCGTGCTGAGCCCCGGCTGGCCGGGCAGGTCCAGGATGACCACGCGCCGGTTCCGGGCCATCACCTCCACCAGGGGCAGGCACAGGGCGGCGTTCATGTTCGTTCCCGGCAGCAGCACGACGCTCGGCTCCCCCTCGCGCGGCTCCGGACCTGTGGTCACGACACCGGTGACTCCCGTCGGCGTCACCACCTCACGGCGGACATGGGCGATGCCCCAGTCCGCGATCTGCCCCACACACCAGGCCCGGACCTCCCGTTGCGCGTTGTCGTTCTTGTAGACCGAGGCCATCTGACCCTCCTTGTCGTCGCCGCCGATGCCGCGGGCGCTGCTCACCGTCGTCTACGTCCTGGGTGCGGGCCAGCCGAGAATCCGGGCCCCGATGACAGCCGTCTGCAAGGCGTAGCGGTGCCGGGGGTCGGCAGGGTCGGACCCGGTGAGCTGGTGGATACGTTCCAGGCGGTACGTCAGGGCCCGAACGCTCAAGGAGAGACGCCGGGCGGCCTGGGTGGTGACACAACCGGAGTCGAAGTAGGCGGCGAGGGTCTCCAGATGCGGTTCCGGACCGCCCCGGGCTCTCAGAAGCGGCCCGAGGGTGGTCCGGACCAGGTCCTCCATGGCCTGCCGGTCCCTGGTCAGCACCGGATAGACGAGAAGGTCCGCGGCGTGGACCACCGGGTCCTCCAGATCGAGACGGCCCGCCAGGTCCAGCGCCCGAAGCGCTTCCTCGTACGAGGGGGCGATGCCATCCGCTCCGGGGTGCGGCCGTCCGATCGCGGCCCGTCCGCCGCCGGTCGCGGCGTGCGCCTGTTTGGCGAAGTGGGTCAGAACCTGACGTCGGTCCCCGGGCGCGATGCAGATCAGCCGTCCGTCCTTCGTGGTGAGGAGGATGCTGCGCTCCCCGAAGCGCCCCGTCACGGCGCGTTCGACAAGTCGGGGTACAGCGTCGCCCTCCGTGTACGGCACGGGACCTTCGGCCACAGCGACGACATGGGCGTGGGAGAACCGCAGCCCGAGCCGCTCGGCGCGTTCGGCCAGACGCCCCGGTTCGCCGCTCCCGTACAGAAGGTCGTCGATGAACTCCCGGCGTGCCGCCTCCTGATGACGGACAGCGAGCAGCTCGGCACGTTCGTGGCCCTCGCAGAGTGCTTCGACGGCTCGTTGCACGGCGGCGAGCACGCTGTCGGAACCCGTCGTCCCGGCCGGCCAGGCGGCCCGGGTCCGGGACAGATGGTGCACGACCAGGGCCCGCACAGTGGCGCCGCTGACCGCGGCTCCTTCCCCGAAGGACCGGAGTTCTTCCAACTCGGCCTCGGTGGGGCCCCTGCCCGTTGCCGCGACCGCGTCCAGCAGAGCTTCGAATCCGGGGCAGATCTGTGCGCGGGTGGGTGCGGAACCGTTGGGTCCGCTCGCCACGGAGGTGACCTGCCGTCCCCTCTCGGTCGGCATCACCGGTGACCGAGGGGCCACGTACCTCTGGAGAACGGCGGACTTGAACGTCTCGCTCGTCGGCGCAGGTCTTCTTCCACGAGGGCCGGCCTTCCGAAGTCTCGGCAAGCAGAGGGACGGTTGCCCCTCCGACGCCGACCAGACTTCCCGGCACACCAGCGCGCATGGTGACGCGTTGCCCGCATCATAGTGGCGGGCGGGCGTTCAGCGCCTTGCTGCGTACGCGACGAAGCCCGCCCAGGCGGCGGGGGCGAGGGCGAGGTGGGGGCCCTGGAGGTTCTTGGAGTCGCGTACGTGGACGGTTTCGGGGGTGGCTGCGACCTCGACGCAGTCGTTGGGGTTGCTGCTGTCGCTGTAACTGCTCTTGAGCCAGAGCGACTCGGGCACTTCCTCGGCAGAGGGCCTGTAGATCATGTCTCTCCCAGAACTTGCACGATGAAGGCCTGGGACTCCTCCGGCGTGAGAGCCCGAGCCCGGATGCTTCCAAACCCTAGCTCAAGGATACGGAGCTGCTTCGGGTGCGAGATGGGCCTACCGGCGAACTCGTCGTCGGCTCGGCCGACAGCTGACCCGTCGGCGAACTTCAGCACTTGGATCCGCCCTCCCGTTCCCGGGTGGTCCCACCGGGAAGTCGGCATGACCTGGATGTCGACGAAGGACAACTCCCCGACGCGGAGGAGGTTCTCCATCTGACGCCGCCAGATCGCATCCCCTCCGATCGGACGGCGCAGGGACGCCTCTTCTTGGACGAAGCACAGCTCGGGGGCGGGTGACCGGTCGAAAATGGAGTGCCGGGCCATGCGTCCCGCAACCGCCCGCTCCAGCTCGTCCGGCGTCAGAATCGGGCGTCGCGTGCCGAGCAAAGCCCTCGCGTACTCCTCCGTCTGTAACAGACCGTGCAGGTTGTGGCTGCCGTACGCGGCCAGCTCGACGGCCTTGGCCTCCAGCTTCGCCAAGTCCCGGATCTTCTTCGGATACCGCACCTCCGCAAGATCCGGCTTCATCGCCGCGAGCTTGCCGCCCGCCCCCACCGCCACGTCCACGGCGTCCATGAACTCCGGGCGCGGGATGCGGCTCCCGCCCTCTACCTTGTAGATGAGGTCCTCGCCGTACCCCATCGCGGAGCCCAGCTCGCCCGCCCGCAGGCCCGCCGCCTCGCGCCAGGTCTTGATCTGGCGGCCCACCGCCGCGACGACCGCCGCGCCCGACTCGTCGTCCGGGTCGACCTCCCAACCGGTCTCGCCCACCGCGTCGTTGCCGCGCCCCGTACCGTCATCGACCATGTTCATGCGAGCCCCCGCTTCCGACGTGCGTGCCGTTCCCACATCAACCGCTTCCGTTCCCCGCACGTCACCGCCGACAGCCCGGACAACGCCGGACAAGCCCCGGACAGTGACCGTACGCAACGGCCGCATCACTGGGAAAGGTATGCCGGGACGGCAACGCTGAGTGACATGAACCAGGAAGTCGCTCGCGCCCAACACACGCCCACCGAACGCGCGTTCACCGTGCTGCTCTCCCCCACGCGCCGAGGGGCCCGGCTCGCCCGGCTGCTGACCACGGCCCATCTCGGCGCGTGGGGGCTCCCGTCGGAGACGGCCGCGCACATCGTCGCCGAGCTGGCGGCCAACGCCACCGTCCACGGCCGCGTGAAAGGCCGGGACTTCCAACTCGGCCTCACCGTCAGGGGCGGCACCCTGCGGATCGAGGTCACGGACACACGCGGTGACAGCGTCCCGCCCGGCCCCGGGGCCGTGAAGCCGCCCGAGGACGACGCGGAGACCGGGCGCGGCCTGCTCATCGTCGAGGCGCTGGCGGACCACTGGGGCATCGTCCCCGGGCCGGTCCCCCGCAAGACGGTGTGGGCGGAGATCGACCTCGTACGGTAGCCGTCCTCCACCGCATCGCGCCCCACCGCGATCCGGTACGGCCCTCGCAGGCCCCCACCGGATCGCACGCCACCGCGACCCCCTGCGGCGCGACATCAACTACCTAAAGAACCAGGAGAAAGAACCCCACCCGACCCCACCCCCGGTGGCCACCTGACGGACCCCGGGGGCCTTCGGGGCTCCGTCACTCACACGGGTGACATTTCCCAACTCAGCTCGCTTTTGGGCAGGTTGCCCGGCATATGCTCACGCCAGACCACATCCCACACATACGTCGGCCCTCGACCGGGACTGCAATCCCAACCGAGGGCCTGGCCACCAAGGAAGCAGCAGACCTTCCCCGATGGATACCCAGCACAATACCGCCCTCACCCGCGCCCTGGCCGAGGTTCCCGGACCTCTCCCCACCTCCGGCGTCATCCACATCACCTTCCCGCACACCGACCGCTTCACGGTCGTCGGCAACCACCTCGCCCAGCACCCCGACCTCAGCTGCACCGCCGTCGGGATCGCCGTACGCATCCAGTCCCTGCCCCAGGGCGCGAAGGTGGGCATCAAGGCGTTGGCCGCCCGCTGCAAGGAAGGCGAGAAGCGCATCGCCGCCGCCCTGCGCGAACTCGAAGCCCACGGCTACCTGCGACGCGTCCGCGAGCGGCTGTCCAGTGGCCGCGTCATCACCCGCACCGTCTTCTGCAACCAGCCCGCCGCGCTGCTGCACCCCCGCCGCCCGGCAGCGGAGGCACCCGCGCCTGCACCCATGCAAGTGCCTGCGCCTGTACCCGAGCCCACGCCCGTACCCATGCAGGAGCCCGCACCCGTGCCCGTACGCATTCCGACGGCCGCGCCGCCCGCTCCGGAGGTACCCATGGCCCCGCCCGCTCCGTCAGCCCCGCTCTTCGTGCCCCGCGTACCGCCCCCGACCGCACCCAAAGCACCTCGCCGGCCTCTCCCCCAGCCCAGCGACCTCACCCCGGAGCTCGACCGCGCGGCCACCGCGTTGCTCAGCGATCTCCACCGCCACGCGTCCCAGTTCTTCCTGTCCGAGGACGACGTCCGCCGACTCGTCCCCGGAGTGGCGGCCTGGCTCGAACGCGCAGCCCGTCCGGACAGCATCCGCCGTGCGCTCACCGACGACCCGCCTCAGCCGCTCAAGCACCCGGCCAAACTCCTCGCCCACCGGCTCACCGAGCTGCTCCCGCCCGCACCACCCGGAGTCGACGCCCTCGCGGCGCTGGATCGCCCCCGCCCCCGCTTCACCGTCACGCCCTTCCAGACCTGCGAGGACTGCGACCGCGCCTTCCGCTCACCCGACCCCGGCCACTGCCGCGACTGCCGCGAGGCCCGCGCCGCATACGCGCAGGCCGTCGCCTGAGCGGCCGCGAGCCGAGGTCACCGGTGGCGCAGCGCCTCCGCGAGGACGACGGCCGACGGGGCGAGCCGCCGCTCGCCGTCCTCGATGTCCCACAGGGCGTTCTGCAGCAGCCGCCCCAGCGTCCAGCCGGCCGCCCGTGCGCGGTCCAGGCCGAGGGTGTCCGTCAGCAGGTCGAACCGGCGGCGCACCACACGCAGGGGCCCGCCCTTCGCGACGACGTCGTCCCACCGGCTGTCCAGGGCGGGCCACAGGTCGAACCCCGGATCACCGACGAGCGGTTCGGGATCGATGGCGATCCACGGCTCACGCTCGGCGGCGAGGACGTTGTCGTAGTGGAGATCCCAGTGCAGCAACCGGTCCCCTGGGTCGTCGGCCAGTTCGGCGACGGCCGAGGCCCACCCCCGCAGCAGATCCCGGCCGGCGGGGTCGGTCAACCGGGCGACCGCCTGCGGGACCTGCTCCAGCATCGCGGCGGCGACCTCACCGAGGCCGCGCAGCCCCTGCGGCGCGGGGACCGCGACCAGCCGCGCGTGCAGTCCGGCGAGGATGCCCATCGCCACGTCGTCATCGTCGATCGACGCCAAAGTGCGGGCTCCGTCGAGCCGTTCCAGGAGCATGCTGCTGCTCGCGGGGTCGTGATCGAGCAGCCGGACCATTCCGTCGCCGTTCCAGGCGCGGAGTCCGGTCAGCGCGGCGGCGGTCTCCTCCCGGGGCAGCTGGAGCTTGAGAACCGCGCGCGTGCCGTCGGGGCGCAGGACCGGCAGCACCAAGGACGCTTGGCCGGACCGGGCCGCACCGTCCCGCCGCAGCTGCCAGCGTTCCAGTAAGTCAGCCGCGAGAGAAGGCAGTCCGGCGATCCAGGCGCTGCCCTCCTCGCCGAAGCCCGTGGCGTACGACGCCACCAGGCCTTGCGGGATCTCGTCGGCGGCCAACGCGTCGGGCACGGTCACCGGCTCTCGGCCGTCGCTTCCCAGTCGCGGCGGAGCAGGCCGAAGACCCAGGAGTCGGAGACGTCGCCGTTGACGACGCAGTCCTCGCGGAGGGTGCCCTCGCGGACGAAGCCGAGCTTCTCCAGGACCCGGGCGGACCCCACGTTACGGGTGTCGGTCTCGGCCTGGACGCGGTTCAGGTCCAGGGTGTCGTACCCCCATCGCAGGACCGCCTGCGCGGTCTCCGTGCCGTAGCCGTTGCCCCACGTGGCGGCGTCGAAGACGTAGCACAGGGACGCGCTGCGGAAGTCCGGGTTCCAGTCGAACAGGCCGCACCAGCCGATGAACGAGCCGTCGGAGACGCGTTCGACGGCCAGCCGCGCCCCCGAGCCCTCCTCCTCGATCCTCCGGCAGGTCGCGAGGAAGGTCCGGAAGCGGGCCGGATCGGTCCACGGCGGGGAGTCCCAGTACCGCAGCACGTGGGCGTCGCTCTGCAGCGCGTAGAGCGGCGCCGCGTCGGCGTCGGTGAACGGCCGCAGGCGCAGGCGCTCGGTGCGCAACTCGGGGGTGGGCAAGGTCATGCGGGGCATCCTGCCGCGCGATGCCCGCCCCCGCCATCCGATTTATCCGCGGTGTCGGGCGTCACGGACGACGACGACCACCCGCCAACGGCTGGGGCTCCGTCCGCGACTACCATCCCGGCCCATGACCACCTCCACCGACACCAGCGGCCGGCCCGGCGAGGACGCGTACGAGATCGACACCGATCCGGACCGCATCGACCTCGACCTCGTACACCACTGGCTCTCCACCGACGCCTTCTGGGCGCTCGGCCGCAGCCGGGACCTGGTCGAGCGGTCCCTGCGCGGGTCGCTCAACTTCGGTGTGTACGACGGCGAGGGGACGCAGGTCGCCTACGCCCGGGTCGTCACGGACCATGCCACCTTCGCCTGGCTATGTGACGTCTACGTGGACCCCGCGCACCGCGGCCAGGGCCTCGGCGTACGCCTGGCGACCGCCGTCCGCGACCACCTCGCCCCGTACGAGCTCAAGCGCACCCTGCTCGCCACGCTCGACGCCCACGAGCTGTACGCCAAGGTCGGGTTCACCCCCGTGCCCGACCCGCAGATGTTGATGATGCTGGGCCCGGCGACGTAGAACGGCGGGCGCGCGTCGCTCACTTCACCCGGTGACACCGCGCCCGGCGGCGGAAGCCGTCCCGGCCACGGTCCACAGGGCCGTCCCCCACAGGCAGAGAGCGGAGACGAGGCCCACGGTGAAGCGGACGGCACCGTCCGGGCCGTCCGCCAGCCACACGGCCGCGCCCGCCAGTCCGGCCCCCACCAGCAGGGCGGCCGGCACCCGCAGCCGGGGCTGGCCGAACACGGCGGCGAGCGGCAGGAAATGCAGCCCGACGACCAGGGCGACGAGCGGGGGAATGAGTACGGGCACCCCCGCGCGCGAGCACACCACGGCGATGACGATGATCACGAGCCACTGCAGACCGTTGATCTGGTTGAACCGCCGGCGTCGATCGGCCGGGAAGGGTGCACCTGCCGACGCGGGAAGGAAACGGCGTGCGGCGAGCATCAGTCCCACGGCGACCATGCACCCACCACCTACCGCGATCGGCCGGGCCGCACCGTCGAGAGCGCTGGTGGCCAGCAGCCACCAGCCGAGACCGAACAAGGCGAGGAACCCCACTCCTGACTTGAACATGCCCGGGAGTGTAGATGACGCCTCACCGCAGCTCCGCCACGATCTCCCCGTCCTCCTCCACCCCGGTCGGCCGGAAGCCGAGCGCGGTGTACAGGTGCGCGGCCGCCTCGTTCTCCGGGGCGTACGAGAGACGTACGGCGGTGCCGGGCTCGCGGGCCGACAGCCAGTCCGCCAGGGTGTGCACGGCTGCGCGGCCGATGCCCCTGCCCTGGTGGGCGGCGTCGATCAGCATGCCGCCGATCCAGTGCGAACCGTCCTCGTCCCGGCCCCACATGATGTGGCCGGTCACCTCGTCGCCCGCGAGGACCGCGAGGGAGTTCCAGGTGTCCTCGCGGCTGCTCAGGACGAGGTAGCGGGCGGCCAGGGCCGGGACCCAGTCGCGCTGGTCGTCGCGCGGGGCGCAGTCGGCGACCGCCCGCCAGTTGTCCGCGTCCACCTCGTGGAGGGTGACGGGGCGGCCGGTTCTGTCGGTGTGTCCGTGGTCGATCATCCGCGCAGGGTAGGCCGCCTGGACCGAGCGCGACCAGGGGATTTACGGCTGCTGCGCCATCGCCTGCCGGAAGCCCGTGTTCACCGCGAGGATCCCGCCGTCCACGCGCAGCGTCGTCCCCGTGATCCACGACGCGTCGGACGAGGCGAGGAAGGCCACGGCCGACGCGATGTCCTCGGGGGTGCCGATGCGGCCCAGGGGGTAGAGCGCCGCCGCCCGCTCCAACTCCGCGTCGCGGCCCGCCCAGGCGTCGGTGCGGATCGTGCCGGGGGCGACCAGGTTGACCCGTACCCCGCGCGGGCCCGCGTGGCCCGCCAGCGTACGGGTCAGGCTGGCCAGGCCCGCCTTGGCGGCGCTGTACCCGTGGCCGCCGAAGTCCTGTTCCCCGTTGACCGAGCCGATGGTGACGATCGCGCCCCGGCCCGAGGCGACCAGGTGCGGCAGGGCGGCGCGGGCGCAGCGGAACGGGCCGGAGAGCGTGATGTCCAGGTCGCGTTCCCACTGCTCGTCCGGCACGTCCTCGAAGAGCTCGGCGTCCTCGCTCGCCGCGTACGCGTTGTTGACCAGGACGTCGAGCCGGCCGAAGCTCTCGACCGCGTGGGCGACGGCGGCCTCCACGGCCGTCCGGTCGGCCACGTCGCAGGCCAGGGAGTCGGCGGTGCCGCCCGCCTCGCGTATCGCCGCCGCCCTGTCGGACGCGCGCTTCGCGTCCAGGTCCGTGACGAGGACCGAGGCCCCTTCCGCCGCCAGGCGGTGGGCCGTTGCCGCGCCGATTCCCTGGCCTGCGGCGGTGATCAGGATGCTGTAGCCGTCGAAACGGGCAGGTGTCACAGGTGTCATAGCGCCGACCGTACTGCCCTGACCAGCGCCTGGGCACGGGGGTCGGCGGTGACTCCCTTCTGGAGGCCGTTGGTGACATAGCCGAGCGCGATGCCCGATTCCGGGTCGGCGAAGCCGAGGGAGCCGCCGCGGCCCGGGTGGCCGAAGGAGCCGGGGCCCAGCAGCGGGGAGGCCGGGCCGTGCAGCATGTAGCCCAGGCCGAAACGGGTGTTGACGACCAGCACCCGGTCCGGGCCCGCCGACTCCTCCGTGCGGGCCAGGGTGAGCGTGGCGGGGGCGAACAGGCGGCGGTGGCCGTCGACCGGGCCGATCATCGCGGCGTAGCAGCGGGCCAGGCCCCTGGCGGTCGCGATGCCGCCCGACGCGGGGAGTTCGGCCGCGCGGTAGGCGGGGTCGTTCTCGTCCGGGAACGGGTCGATCGCGCCGAACGCCCGCCGGGTCAGCGACTCCGGGTCGTTGTACGCCTCGACGACGGAGCGTTTGGGGCGTACGCGCAGGGCACCCGACGCGCCGGCCGCGGCCGGGGGCTCCACGGGGCCGATGCGGCCGATGCGGTGGGCCTCGTCGGCGGGGAGCCCGAACCAGAAGTCGAGGCCGAGCGGGCGGGCGATCTCCTCGGCGATCCAGCGGCCGATGGTGCGGCCCGTGGCGCGGCGGACCAGTTCGCCGATCAGCCAGCTGTAGGTCTGGGCGTGGTAGCCGTGGTCGGTGCCGGGCTCCCACTGCGGGCGCTGCGCCGCCACGGCCGCCGGGCCGGAGACCCCGTCGGCGGCCTCGGCGGGGGTGAGGGCGCGGTCCAGGGCCGGGACCCCGGCCCGGTGGGCGAGGAGGTCGCGGACGAGGACGCGTTCCTTGCCGTTCGCCGTGAACTCCGGCCAGTAGGTGGAGACCGGGGCGTCCAGGTCCACCTGCCCGCGCTGGTGGAGGAGGAGCGGGACGGCGGCGGCGATGCCCTTGCCGGCCGAGCGGACGATCTGGACGGTGTCGACGGCCCACGGTTCGGTGCCGTCGACGTCTCTCGTACCGGCCCAGAGGTCGACGACCTTGCGCCCGTGGCGGTAGACGGCGACAGCCGCGCCGCGCTCACCGCGCTGCTCGAAGTTGCGGACGAAGGCTTCCGCGACCGGTTCGTACCCGGGGGCCACCGTGCCCCGGACGTCAACGGCCCTGTCCTCGGTCACGGTCACGGCTGCCCCCGTGCCGGATTCCGCTTCCGCTTCCGCGCCCGTACCCGTCGTGCTCACTCCCGCGCTCCCGCTCATCCCCCCATGGTGCACGTCCCGGCGGGGTGTTCGGGGAGCGGGTCTCCGTCACCACCGGGCTGTCACCATCTGTTTACGGTGCCGGAATGTCGACGGCTCCCGGGTCGAAGCCGAACGGCAGCTCCAGCCGGTGGGACCGCATCAGCTCCTCGTCGCGCAGCAGGTCCTGCGTACGGTCGTCGGCGGCGATGACGCCCTCGCTGAGGATGACCGCGCGGGGGCAGAGCTCCAGGGCGTACGGCAGATCGTGGGTGACCATCAGCACCGTGATGTCCAAGGACCGCAGGATATCGGCCAGTTCACGGCGGGAGGCCGGGTCCAGGTTGGACGAGGGTTCGTCCAGGACGAGGATCTCCGGGTCCATCGCGAGGACGGTGGCCACGGCGACGCGGCGGCGCTGCCCGAAGGAGAGGTGGTGCGGCGGGCGGGCCGCGTACGCCTCCATGCCGACCTGCTTCAACGCCCGCAGGACGCGTTCCTCCAGCTCCGGTCCGCGCAGTCCGGCGGAGGCGGGCCCGAAGGCGACGTCCTCGCGGACCGTGGGCATGAACAGCTGGTCGTCCGGGTCCTGGAACACGATGCCGACCCGGCGGCGGATCTCGGCCAAATTCCGCTTCGCCACCGGGAGCCCGGCGACACGGACCGTGCCGGAGCCCGCCTCCAGGATGCCGTTGAGGTGCAGGACGAGCGTGGTCTTGCCCGCGCCGTTGGGGCCCAGGAGCGCGACGCGTTCACCGCGCCCCACGGTCAGGTTCACTCCGAAGAGGGCCTGGTGTCCGTCGGGGTAGGCGTAGGCGAGGCCGCTGACTTCGAGCGACGGGGCGGCGGTCTCCGCGTCCTTCGGGGAGTTCGGGGAGTTCGGGGAAACGGTCACAGGGTCCATCCCAGCAGACAGACCGCGAGCGCGAGCACGGGAAGCGTCGCCGCGTACGCCCATTGCGTCCGGTCCGCCGTCACCTCGTCGATCACCGGCATCGTGCCCGCGTACCCCCGGCTCACCATGGCGAGGTGGACCCGCTCGCCACGCTCGTAGGAGCGGATGAACAGGGCCCCCGCCGAGGCGGCGAGCACCCGCCACTGCCGTACGCCGCGCGCCTCGAAGCCGCGGGAGCGGCGGGCGATCGCCATGCGCCGCATCTCGTCGGTGACGACGTCCCCGTACCGGATCATGAACGAGGCGATCTGCACGAGCAGCGGCGGCAGCTTCAGGCGCTGGAGGCCGAGCAGGACGGCGCGCAGTTCGGTGGTGGAGGCGAGGAGCACCGAGGCGGCGACGCCGAGGGTGGCCTTGGCCAGCACGTTCCACGCACCCCAGAGGCCGGGGACGCTGACGGAGATGCCGAGGACGGTCGTCTGCTCGCCCGGCACCACGAACGGCATGAGCAGGGCGAACACGACGAACGGCACCTCGACGACGAGCCGTTTCAGCAGGAAGCCGACGGGGATCCGGGCCACGGCGGCGACGGCGGCGAGAAGCGCCGCGTACAGCCCGAAGGCCCACATCGCCTCGCGCGGGGTGCAGACGACCACGAGCACGAAGCAGAAGACGGCGACGAGTTTGCAGTGCGGGGGCAGCCCGTGGACCGGCGAGTGTCCGTGCCGGTAGAGCTTGTGGGCGTGGCCCGCACCCATGTCAGGCGTTCTCGCGGTCGCGGTCGCGGGGCGCTTGGCCGGGCTCTTCGCCGGGCTCTTCCTTACGGCGGCGGACCACCCAGAACACCCCGGTGCCCACGACGACGGTGGCGCTGACGCCGATCACCCCGGCGAGGCCGCCGGAGAGCCGGGCGTTCTCGATGTCGCCGACGCCGTAGTCGGCGAGCGGGGAGTCGGCCGCGCCGTGCTCCTCGACCTTCTCGTCGAAGCCCTGGTCGGCGGCGACCCGCTCCAGGCCGTCCGGGTTCGCGGAGGCGTAGAAGGAGACGAACCCGGCGAGAAGGAAGGCCGAGACCAGTCCGGTGATCCAGAACCCCCGGGTGGACCGGTGCGCGGGAGCCGGCTCGGGGTCACGGGTGGCGGCGGGCGCGTCGACCAGTTCGCCGTCGACCCGGAGCTTGAGGGGGGCGGCCAGGCTGCCCTGGACACCGTGGACGAGGTCGGGGCGTACGGCCAGGACCGCGCCCACCGTCAGGGCCGTGATGACCGCTTCGC
This sequence comes from Streptomyces globisporus, assembly GCA_014649555.1. Taxonomy (GTDB): domain Bacteria; phylum Actinomycetota; class Actinomycetes; order Streptomycetales; family Streptomycetaceae; genus Streptomyces; species Streptomyces globisporus. The sequence goes on from BMTG01000007.1 coordinate 225,247, forward strand.
CGATGCCGATCAGGACGTGGACGCCGACCATGGCCGTGAAGACCTTGCCGATCGGGATGTCCGTGGTGCCGCCGATCCAGTAGAGCAGTGTGAACGCGGCGGCCGACGCCGGTACGGAGACGAGCGCGGCGACGAACGCCGAGGCGGTCGCGGACCTGCGGGAGCGCGGCAGAAGGCCGGCGAGCAGGCGGAACACCCCGTACGCGACGACGACGGTGACCACGCCCATGACGGTGATGTTCACACCGAGTGCGGTGAGACCGCCGTCCGCGAAGAAGATGCCCTGGAGCAGCAGCACCACGGACAGGCAGAGCACCGCCGTGTAGGGCCCGACAAGGATCGCGGCCAGTGCCCCTCCCATCAGGTGGCCGCTGGTACCGGCGGCCACCGGGAAGTTGAGCATCTGCACGGCGAAGATGAAGGCGGCCACCAGACCGGCGAGCGGGGCGGTGCGCTCGTCCAGTTCGCGGCGCGCGCGACGCAGGCTGACGGCGACCGCACCCACCGCGAACACCCCGGCGGCGACGGAGACAGGTGCGTCGATGAATCCATCGGGTACATGCATGACAGAGGCTCCGCTTTCTGCGGGTTCCGCACGGTGTCCGCGTCCGCGCGGGCACGGACCTGCGGGCGGGGTCATGAACCCATCAATAATAGTGCTCTCTTGCGAACCATGCGCAAGAGCAGAGCGAGGGCAGAACGAGGACATCCGCGCTCACCGTGCCGCTCCCGCGAAATATGGGACATTAGAGGGCAGAGCTACATATATAGGAGGAGCCGGCCTATGTCCCCTGTGATCGAAGAACACGCACGCGCCCGGCTCATCACCGATGGCCCCCTCACCCGCCCGGTCCCCGTCGACCTGCGCTACGACCCGGCCGACGAGCGGCGCACCGTCCACATAGGACTGCCCGACGGCACCGACTGGGCGTTCGGCCGCGACCTCCTGGAACGCGGCCTGCGCACACCGATCGAGCGCGGCGCCGTCCGTATCTGGCCCTGCGGCCGTACGCAGCTGATCGTGGAACTGCATTCGACGGACGGGGTCGAGGTGTTCCAGTTCGAGATCCGGACGCTGATCCGGTTCCTCGCCCGGACCCGTACGCAGACACCGGCGGCGACACCGGACGCGGGCCGCACACCGCAGCCGCCGTCCCGCACGACCCGTACGGAGACCTCCCGCACCACCCGTACGGACACCTCCCGTCCGGACACGTCGCGCACCACCCGCCCGGACAAGAGCGCCCAGCAGGAAGAGGGCGCCACGCAGGAGACGGGCGCCCAGCCGGCCCATGGCTGAGCAGCGGCCCGGACCGCGGGTAGGCGACCCTGCCGGGGCCGCCTACCCGCGGTCCGACTTCGGGTCGGCCGCGTCGTCCTGCGGACCCGACGACGTACGGAGAACGTCGCGGGCCTGCTCCGCGGCGCGGGCCATCCCCTCGGAGACGAAGTCGAGGAAGCGGGCGCCGCCCTCCAGACGGGCGGCGGCCAAAGTGCCGGCACCGACCTACATCGTCCCGGGCATCCTGATGGTGACCATCGGCTCCACCGTCATCGGCGCCGCGGTGTCCGTCTCCACCGATATGGCCGAGGGCATCCGGCCGATCGCCGAGTACCAGCCCTTCACCCCGGTCATCGAGACCCTGCGCGGCCTGCTGCTCGGCACCGAGATCGGCCACAACGGCTGGCTGGCCGTCGGCTGGAGCCTGGCCCTGGCCGTGCTCGGCTACCTGTGGTCGAAGTCGCTCTTCCGCCGCGACCCGGCGGCGCGCTGATCACGTGCGGCGCCCCGCCCGCGCCTCACCCGTACACAAGGGAAAGCCCGCACCCAGGAAGCCCGCGGGCAAGAGGAAAGCCCCCGTGCCGCTCGCACGGGGGCTTTCGCTTGCCCCGGTCCCCCGTCCCCACAGGTAACCGGCGCTTCCGGGGCCGCGCTCCGCTCAGACGCGGACCCCGGAGTCTTCACCGTCGTGACGGGTCAGACGCGGACGAGCTCACGCTCACCCTCGCCGCCGCCGTCACCGGACCCTGCGGAACCGGACTCGTCGGTCAGCCGCTTCTGCAGCTTCTCGCCCTCCACGTCCACGTTGGGCAGCGCCCGGTCCAGCCAGCGCGGCAGCCACCAGGCCTTCTTGCCGAGCAGGGCCAGGACCGCGGGCACGATCGCCATGCGCACCACGAAGGCGTCGAAGAGGACGGCGATGGCGAGCGAGAAGCCGATCATCTTGATCATCTGCTCGCTGGAGCCGATGAAGCCGGAGAAGACCGCCATCATGATCACCGCAGCGGCCGTGACCACGCGTGCGCCGTGCTTGAAACCGGTCACGATGGCCTGGCCCGGGGTCTCGCCGTGGACGTACGCCTCGCGCATCCGGGTGACGAGGAAGACCTCGTAGTCCATCGCGAGACCGAAGACCACCCCGACCATGAAGATCGGCATCATGCTCATGATCGGACCGGTCTGCTCGACGCCGAAGAGCGAGCCGAGCCAGCCCCACTGGAAGACCGCGACGACCGCGCCGAGCGCCGCGACCACCGAGAGCAGGAAGCCCAGGGCCGCCTTCAGCGGGACGAGGATCGAGCGGAAGACCAGCATCAGCAGCAGGAACGCGAGGCCGACGACGAGCGCCAGGTAGGGCAGCAGCGCGTCGTTCATCTTCTGCGAGAAGTCGATGTTCATCGCGGTGGCGCCGGTGACCAGGACCTCGGCCCCGGTGTCGGCCTTGATGTCCTTGCCCGCGTCACGGATGTCGTGGACGACCTCCTCCGTGGCGTGGGAGGACGGGCGGTCCTTCGGGATGACCGTGATCGTCGCGGTGTCGCCGGCCTTGTTGAAGGCGGGCGGGAGGACGGCGCTGACGCCGAGCGCCTCGATCTCCTCGGCGACCCGGTCGGCAGCGGCCTTGCCGTCGGAACTGTTCTTGGTGTCGGTGACGACCATCAGCGGACCGTTGAACCCGGGGCCGAAGCCGTCCGAGAGCATGTCGTACGCCTGGCGCTGCGTGGTCGACTTCGGCTGGGCGCCGTCGTCGGGCAGGCCCATCTCCAGCGAGGCGGCCGGTACGGCGACGATGCCGAGGCCGAGGACGCCGACGAGCATCACCCAGACCGGCTTGCGCAGCACGAACCGCGCCCAGCGGGTGCCCATGTTGGGCTTGGCCTCGGGGCTCTTCTCCGCCTCAGCGGCCTTACGGGCCTTGCGGCCCATGATCCGCTTGCCCGCGAAGCCGAGGGCGGCCGGGACGAGGGTGAGCGCGATGAGGACGGCGATGGCGACCGTACCGGCGGCGGCGAGGCCCATCTTCGTCAGCATCGGGATGTTGACGACGGCCAGGCCGGCCAGGGCGATGACCACGGTCAGGCCCGCGAAGACGACCGCGGATCCGGCGGTGCCCACGGCCCGGCCGGCGGCTTCCTCGCGCTCCCGGCCCTCCGCCAGTTCGGCGCGGTAGCGGGAGACGATGAAGAGGGCGTAGTCGATGCCGACCGCGAGGCCGATCATCATGGCGAGGATCGAGGTGGTGGAGCCCAGGTCCATCACGCTGGCCAGCGCGGTGATCGTGGAGACCCCGATGCCGACCCCGACGAGCGCGGTCACCAGCGGCAGCCCCGCCGCGATCAGCGAGCCGAAGGTGATGACGAGGACGACGGCCGCGATGGCGACGCCGATGATCTCGGCGGTCCCGGTGTGCGGCATGACCTGGAGGGCGTCACCGCCGATCTCCACCTTCATGCCGCTCTTCTGCGCGTCCTTGCCCGCGTCCTCCAGGGCGTCCCGGGTCGCGTCGGTCAGCTCCATGGAGTTGACCTTGTAGGAGACCGAGATGTACGCCGTCGAGCCGTTCTGGCTCACCGCCTTCTGCTGGAAGGGGTCGGCGACCATCGCGATCTGGTCCGAGCCGGACTGCAGCTCCTTGACGATCCCGGTGATCTCGCGCTTGTTCTCGGCGTCGGTCACCTTCTCGCCCTCGGGCGCCTGGAAGACGACCCGGGCGGTCGCGCCGTCGGCACTGCCGCCGGGGTTGCGCTCTTCCAGGAGGTCGAAGGCGCGCTGCGCCTCCGTACCGGGGATGGAGAAGGAACTGGAGGTGGCGGTGGACGCGGTGGCCGCACCGATTCCGGCGACCGCCAGCAACGCCACCCAGATCAGGGCGACGAAGCCGCGGCGGCGGAAGGTGAGCCGTCCGAGCTTGTAGAGGAAAGTGGCCACGGGGGCGTACTCCCGGTCAGGTCGTATGAGTGGAGATCGGGCATGAGGAACCAGCCCGACGACGAGAGCGGCGTGTCAGGTGGAGCTTCGGGGAGAGGGCCGTACAGGTGGGACGGGCCGTACGCGGGGAACGAGCCGTACGGGCAGGGGTGCGGGGACGTCAGACGCCGAGGGCGGGGAGAACCACGGAGTCCACGTAATCGATGAGGAACGCCTGGTCGACAGGACGGTCCTCGATCAGCTGCCGGGCGGCCAGCGCGCCGACCAGCATGTGCGGGATGTACTTCAGCGCCGGATTGTCCGGGCGCAGCTCACCCCGGTCCACCGCCCGTTGCAGCATCTGGTCGAACCCGGTCATCTCCGGTTCGATCAGCAGCTCGCGCAGGGCCTGGAGCAGCTCGGGGTACTCATGGACGGCATGGCTCAGACCCCGCATCAGCGCGGCGTCCTTCTCCATCTGACAGTCGTCGGTCCGGCTCAGCGCGGTATGGAAGTCCCCGCGCAGCGAACCGGTGTCGATGTCCGCGAGGTTCCCCGGCTTGTTGTGCCGCAGCGCCTTCGCGACCAGCTCGGGCTTGGAGCCCCACTGGCGGTAGAGGGTGGCCTTGCTCGAACGGGTACGGGCGGCGACGGCGTCCATGGTCAGGGCGTCGTAACCGACCTCGCGGAGCAGGTCGAGGACGGCCTCGTAGAGCTCGCCCTCACGCTCGGGAGTCAGCCTGGTGCGTGCCATGTGCCGACCTCCTTAGCGCTCGTTTCACCTGCCGACGGCTTCCCTCAGCATCGAACGAAACCGTTTCGTACACCTGAACCGTACCCCCATCCGCCAGCGAAACGAAATCGTTTCGCTTGTGTCCTGCACCACAAGTTGCCCCGGGCCCCGCGCACCGAAAACATTGGGGGGTGAGTGACGACGTGGCGTATCTCCGTTTCCCGCACCTCCACCAGGACTTGCTGTGCTTCGCGGCCGAGGACGACCTCTGGGTAGCTCCCCTCGCCGCCGCGGGGCACCGGCCCGGACGCGCCTGGCGGGTGACCGTCGACCGGACCCGGGTCAGCCATCCCCGCTTCTCGCCCGACGGCACCTCCATCGCCTACACGACCTGGCGGACCCTGGACCCCGAGATCCACCTCGCGCCCGTGGACGGCGGCCCGGCGCGCCGGCTCACCTACTGGGGTTCGACGGACGCCCGGGTCTGCGGCTGGAGCCCCGATCCGGGCGAGGCCTGCCAGATCCTCGCCGTCTCCTCGCACAACCAGCCGTTCTCGTACTTCTCCTGGGCCTACAGCGTCCCCACCGACGGCAGCCCCGGCGGCAGGCTCCCCTGGGGCCCGGTCTCCGACATCGCGGTCGCCGACATCGACGGCGAGCGCCGCACCCTGCTGCTCACCGGCACGCCCCCGCACGAACCGGCCGCCTGGAAGCGCTACCGGGGCGGGGCCATGGGCCGCCTGTGGCTGCACGGCGAGCGGCTGCTCCCGGACATCGACGGGCACCTCGCCAACCCGATGTTCGTCGGCCGCCGCATCGCGTTCCTCTCCGACCACCAGGGCGTGGGCAACCTCTACTCCTGCCGGACGGACGGCACCGACCTGCGCCGCCACACCGACCACGACGCCTTCTACGCCCGTAACGCCTCCAGCGACGGGCACCGGGTGATCTACCAGTGCGCGGGCGAGCTGTGGCTGGTCGAGGAGCTGGAGTCGCCCGACGCCACCCCGCGCAAGCTGGAGGTACGTCTCGGGGGCCCGCGCACCGGCCGCCGCGTCCACCAGGTGCCCGCCGCCAGCAACGTCGACTCGCTCTCCGTCGACGAGACGGGCCGGGCCAGTGCCGTCACCGTACGCGGCAGCCTCTACTGGCTCACCCACCGCGACGGCCCCGCCCGCACCATCGCCGACACCCCGGGCGTGCGGGTGCGGCTGCCGGAGATGCTCGGCAGCGGCGGGCAGGTCGCGTACGTCACCGACGCGGACGGCCCGGACGCGGTCGAGATCGCCTATCTGCCGCGCGCCAGCGGCGACCGCCCGCCGCGCAGGCTGGCCTCCGGGCTGCTGGGCCGGGTCCAGGAGATGATCTCCGACCCGGACGGGGAGCGGCTGGCCATCGCCTCGAACGACGGCCGCCTGCTGCTCCTGGACACGGGCGAGGAGGAAGCGGAGGCGGCGGAGCCCGCGGAAGCCGTGGAGAAGGGCCCCAGCGGCTCGACCCGCGCCGATCTCCACGCCGCGACCGGCGCGGCGACCCCCGACAGCGCCGTGCCGGCCGACGAGCACCCCGGGCTCAGCGAGCTGATCCGCTCGGTCAACGGCCCGGTCCGCGATCTGGCCTTCTCCCCCGACGGCGACTGGCTGACCTGGTCGCACCCGGGCGTCGGCCGCTCGCTGCGGCAGATCAAGCTGGCCCGGATCTCCGGCCCCGGCGCCCCGGCGATCGTGGACGTCACCAACGGCCGCTTCGAGGACGAGAACCCGGTCTTCACGGAGGACGGCCGCTATCTGGCGTTCCTGTCCTGGCGCGGCTTCGACCCGGTGTACGACGTCCACACCGGCGACCTGTCCTTCCCGCTCGGCTGCCGCCCCTATCTGGTCCCGCTCTCCTCGGCGACCCCGTCCCCTTTCGCGCTCTCGCCCGACGGACGCCCGGCGGCGGGCGGCCTGGACCCGGTGGACGTACCGGACGGGGGTACGTCGGAGGGGTCGACGGTGATGGTGGAGTTCGAGGGGCTGGAGAGCCGGGTGACGCCGTTCCCGGTCTCCGCCTCCAAGTACTCGGCGCTCGCTCCCGTGAGCGGCGGCGGCCTGGTCTGGCTGCGCTGGCCGATCTCCGGGGCGCTGGGCGAGACGTTCGCGAACCCGGCCGACATGTCGGGGCGGCCCACGCTGGAGCACTTCAACATCGCGAAGACCCGCAGGACCGAACTGGTCGACCACCTCGACTGGTTCGCGGTCAGCGGCGACTGCTCGCGCCTCGTCGTGATGGACGACGGCGAACTGCGCGCCCTCCCCGCCACCGAGCCCGGCGACGGCGACACCACGGTCTACCTCGACCTGCGCCGCATCCTGCACGAGGTCGACCCAGGGGCGGAGTGGCGGCAGGCGTACGGGGAAGCGGGCCGGATCATCCGCGACTACTTCTGGGAACCGGACATGTGCGGCATCGACTGGGACGGGGTGCTGGACCAGTACCGCCCGCTGGTCGAACGGGTCGCGTCCCCCGACGAGTTCGCGGATCTGCTGCGCGAGGTGCTGGGCGAGCTGGGCACCTCGCACGCGTACGTCTCCCCCGCCCGCCGCAACGAGGGCCCGCCGCACTACCAGCGGGCGATCGGCCTGCTGGGCGCCAACCTGGTCTGCCGGGACGGCGCGTGGACCGTCCAGCGCATCCTGCCCGGCGACTCCTCGGACTCCAAGGCGCGTTCGCCGCTGGCCGGTACGGGGATCAGGGAGGGCGCGGTCCTCACCCATGTCGACGGCCGGCCGGTGGACCCGGTGGCGGGCCCGTACCCGCTGCTGACGGCGGCGGGCGGCACCACGGTGGAGCTGACGTTCTCCCCGGCGGGCGGCGGCCCGTCCCGCCGGGTGGCGATCATGCCGCTGGTGGACGAGCGCCCACTGCGCTACCAGGACTGGGTGGCCAAACGGCGTGAGGTCGTACGGGAGTTGAGCGGCGGCAAGTGCGGCTATCTGCACATCCCGGACCTGGGCGGCTCCGGCTGGGCCCAGTTCAACCGGGACCTGCGCCTGGAGGTCTCCCGCCCCGCGCTGATCGTGGACGTACGGGGCAACGCGGGCGGCCACATCAGCGAACTGGTGGTGGAGAAGCTCACCCGCAAGATCCTCGGCTGGGACCTGACCCGCAACGCCCAGGCGGTGAGCTACGCCTCCAACGCCCCGCGCGGCCCGGTCGTCGCCCTCGCCGACGAGGCGACCTCCTCCGACGGCGACATGATCACTGCCGCGTTCCGGCTGCTGAAGATGGGGCCCGTGGTGGGCCAGCGCACCTGGGGCGGGGTGGTCGGCATGACCGGCCGCCACCGGCTCGGCGACGGCACGTCGATCACGGTCCCGATGAACGCCGCCTGGTTCGACACGTACGGCTGGTCGGTGGAGAACCACGGCGTGGAGCCGGACGTGGAGGCCCTGCGCACCCCGCTGGACTGGGCGGAGGGCCGGTACGCGGTCCTGGACGACGCGGTCCGCCTGGCGCTGGACCTGCTGGCGGCCCACCCGGCGGCGACGCCCCCGTCGTACGACACGGCACCGAACCTGCGCAGGCCACCGCTCCCGCCGAGGTGACGCCCGGTCAGACCTGCCGGCGACCCCCCGTGCGTGGGAGGTGAGCACCCGTCCGGGCGTTCCGGGCGGGCGCTCGTGCGTGGGCGGCGGACACGATGGAAGGGGCTGCCCACGTACGAGGGAGAAGCATGACCGAGAACCGCTCGGACCAGATCGCCCGCGGTCGGCCCGGGGAGGACCCCGGCCCGGCCCCCGCCCCGCCCGACCTGCGGCGGATCGGGGCCCACCCGGACTTCTGGTACCCGGTCGCCCTCTCCCGGAGCGTACGGAAGGAAGGGGTGGCCGCGGCCGTGTTCGCCGGGGAGCGCATCGCGCTCTACCGCGCTCAGAGCGGTGCCGTCCACGCGCTGGAGGACCGGTGCGCCCACCGGCAGGTGCCGCTGAGCATGGGCGTCGTGGACGGCGAGACGCTCCGCTGCTGCTACCACGCCTGGGCCTACCGGGGCGACGGCCGCATCTCGCAGATCCCCTACCTCGCCAAGGGCGACGCCCGGCCGCCGCGCGGTGTGCGCGCCTATCCGGTGCGTGAGGCGTACGGCCTGGTGTTCGTCTTCCCGGGCGACCCGGAGAAGGCGGCGGCCACCCCGCTGCCGGACGTGCCGGCCTTCGCCTCGCCGCGCTACAGGACGATGACCTTCTCCCGGACCGTGCGCTGCCACTACTCGTTCCTGCACGAGAACCTGCTCGACATGAACCACCAGTTCCTGCACCGGGGCGTGGTCGGCAAGCTCCAGCCGCAGCTTCTGGGGTACGAGAGCGGCCCGGCCTCGGTGGAGGCCCGGTATCTGTTCACGCACACCGGGGGCAGACGCAACCGCAGCGCGAGCCTGCTCGCCGCCGAGGGCCTGGGCGGTCAGCCGTCCAGCGACGTCATGACGATTCGCACCGAGTACCCCTACCAGACGCTGGACCTGGTCCCGGAGAAGGCCGACCACCCGGCGCTGCGCCTCTGGGCGGTGTACGTCCCCGAGGACGCGGAGCAGCGCGTCTGCCACGCGTACGGGCTGCTCATGATCGAGAAGCCGAGGATTCCCGCCGCGTTGAGCGTGGCCTGGCCGTTCATCCGGCACTTCACCGAACGGGTCTTCGCGGAGGACCGGATGGCCGTCGAGGCCGAACAGCGGGCGTGGGACGAGCAGGGCGAGGACCGCAACCACGAGGTCTTCAGCCTGATCCTGGACGTCCGCGACGTCCTGCGCGCGAACGGCGTCCCACTGTAGGAGCCTTTTCAGCCCGCCCGGCGATTGAGGGCATCCTTTCCAGCCCGTCCGGCGTTTGAGGACGTCTTTCGACCTCACGCCGGCGGGGCGGACCGCGCAAAGAAGGAGGCGCACCCGGAACCCCGGGTGCGCCTCCTGACGCGACGCGTACGCACGCGCTGACCGCAGCACGCACGCGTCACACCTCAACGACCGTCAACGGTCAAAACGCTCGCGCGCCTGGTCCGCAGCGTCCTGGGCACGGTCCTGCATGCCCGAGGAGGAGTCCGACCGCTGGTCGCGGGCCTGCTGGCCGCGCTCCTTGGCCTGGTCCTTGCCCTGGCCGGCCTTCTGCTTGGCCTGGTCGGCGAGCTCCTGCGCCTTGTCCTTGAACTGGTCTGCGATACCCATGCTGTTCACTCCTGTGGGATGCGTGGGACGGATGTGGGGGTGGCCCCCAGCGGGGCCGTGCTCAGCGTTACACGCCCCGACATCCCGCGCATTTCGGACCGTTACCCACCGTGAGGTGGGGCCCGTCCACCCCGCTACGCCCGGTCCGCACGCTCCGCACGCGCGTCCTGGTCCGCCGCTCCCCCGGCCCCCACCAGGCCCTTCGACACGGTGTGGAGGCGCGGTTCGAAGCGCCGCATCTCGCGCTGTCCGCCGAGCGCGATGACCGAGGGCAGGTAGCCCCGGACCGACTGCATCCCGCGCAGCCACCACTGGGCGTAGACGTGCGGGGAGCGCCGCGCGATACCGTCCACGATCCGGTCGACGGCCGGGCCGAGCGGGTAGGTGCGGTTCATCGGCCACGGCAGCCGCTGCCGCAGCTCCCGCATCACGTCGTCCTGGTCCGCACCGCGCACCATGTCGGTGTCGGTCCAGGAGAGGTAGCCGACGCCGACCTTGACGCCCTTGTAGCCGACCTCGGCGCGCAGGCTGTGCGCGAAGGCCTCGACACCCGACTTGGACGCGCAGTACGCGGTCATCATCGGGGCCGGGGTGATCGCGGCCAGTGACGCTATCTGCAGGAAGTAGCCGCGGCTCTCCATGAGCACCGGCAGGAAGGCCCGCCCGGTGACCGCGCCGCCGATGAGGTTGACCTCGATGACCCGACGCCAGGCGGCCGGGTCGGAGTCGGCGAACGGGCCGCCCGCGGCGACGCCCGCGTTGGCGACGACCACGTCGACCTTGCCGAATCGTTCCTTGACCTCGCGCGCCACCTGGGCCATCGCCTCGTGGTCGGTGACGTCGGCGAACCAGTGGTCGCTCTCGCCGTGCAGCCGGTCGGAGACCTGCTTCAGCTCGTCCGGCTCCAGGCCGACGAGCGCGAGGGTCGCCCCGCGTGCGGACAGCTTGCGGGCGAGCAGTTCGCCCACGCCCCGGGCCGCGCCGGTGACGACGACGACCTGGCCCTCCAGATTCCGCTTGCCGCTCATGCGACATCCTCCTTCTCCGCCGTGGCGGCCGCGCCCGTGGTGACGTACCGGGTGACCAGCTCCCTGATTTTCGCCGAAACGGCCTCCGGGGCCTCGACCGGCGTCATGTGTCCCATGCCCGTCAGTTCGGTCAGGCCGAGGCCGACCGGCAGGGCGTCCGCGATGGCCCGCGCGTGGACCGGCGGGGTCAGCCGGTCGTCCGTGCCGGCGATCACCGCGGTCGGCACCCGCAACTCCCGTACGCCCGCGGCGAGATCCAGCTCGGCGAGCACATGGCCCCACTCCACCCGGGAGCGGCGCGGGCAGGCGTGCACGATCCGGGCGCAGGCGTCGACCCGGTCCGGGGCCGAACCCCGGCCCATCGTGGCGTACTTGAGGACCTTCCTGGAGATCGGCGTCACCGGCCCGAGGGGGGCCTTCGCGCCCAGTACGGCAGCGGTGAGCCGGGTCCGCAGCGCCCCCGCGCGGAGCGGCAGGACCAGGGCCTCGGCGGCCAGCCGCGTGGATCCGGTGGAACAGAGCAGCACGGCGGCGGCGTGTTCGCGCACCCCGGGGCGGGCGGCCGCCGCCATCACCGTCATCCCGCCCATGGAGTGCCCGGCGAGCACCGCCTTCTGCCCCGGGGCGAGCGTCGCGCCGAGGACCGCTTCGAGGTCGTCGGCCAGCGCGTTCGTGCTGTAGCCGCCGGGGCCCGGCTCGGGGGTGAGCCCGTGGCCGCGCTGGTCGTAGGCGATGACGCGGTGGTCGGCGGCCAGGTCGCGGATCTGGGCGTCCCAGAAGCGGGTGTTGCAGGTCCAGCCGTGGGCGAGGACGACGGCGGGCGCGTCCTCGGGGCCGTGCAGTTCGACGTGGATCCGCGCGCCGTCGGCGGATCGTACGGCCAGCTCGGCGGCGGGCACGGGCGGGACGGTGTCGCGGTGCAGGAGCCGGCTCATCGCGTGGCCTCCTCGGCGACGGACCCCGCGTCCGGTGCGGCGGCGGTCACGGTCTCGCGGTCGGTACGCCCGGGCTGCTCGGGGACGCGACCGACCCCGACGGCCCGCCGCTCACCCCCCGTGACCCCGGCCCGGACGACGTCGTACTCCGCGAGGTCCACCGACCGGGTCTGCCGCCGGAACTCACCCGTCGTGCCCGGCCAGACGGTGGTGTTGCGGCCCGCCTCGTCCAGGTACCAGCTGGTGCAGCCGCCGGTGTTCCACACCGTGCGCTTCATCCGCTGCTGGACCTTGTCGTTCCACGCGGTGACGGAGGCGGACCGGGCGTCGAGCGCGGCGCGTCCGCCGAGCACGTTCAACTGGCGGAGGTAGTCGGCCATGTAGTTCAGCTGGGACTCGATCATCAGGATCATCGAGGAGTTCCCGAGGCCCGTGTTGGGGCCGATGATCGTCATCCAGTTGGGAAACCCGGCGGCGGTCGCGCCGCGCAGCGAGTTCATCCCGTCCTTCCAGGTCTCGGCAAGGGTGATGCCCTCCGCCCCGACGACCCGCTCGGCGATCGGCATGTCCGTCACATGGAAGCCGGTGCCGAAGATGATCGCGTCGACCTCGGCCTCGGTGCCGTCGGCGGCGACGACCGTGGAGCCCCGTATCTCGCTGAGCCCGGAGGCGACCACGTCCACATTGGGCTGGGCGAGCGCCGGGTAGTAGGTGCTGGAGAGCAGGATCCGCTTGCAGCCGATGCGGTAGTCGGGCGTCAGCTTGGCCCGCAGGGCCGGGTCCTTGATGGCCCGCGCCATGTTGGACTTGGCTATCGTCTCCACCAGGCCCAGCTGGTCGGGGTGCTTGGTGAAGGCGCTGACCTGCAACTCCCGTATGCCCCACAGCAGTCCGCGGCGCGCGGTACCGGTGACGGGGACCGCCCGGTGAAGGGCGCGCTCGGCCTTGCTGATGGTGCGGTCCATCCGCGGCATGACCCACGGCGGGGTGCGCTGGAAGAGCGTGAGCTTCGCGGTCTTCGGCTGTATCGCGGGGACGATCTGGATCGCGGAGGCACCGGTGCCGACCATCGCGACGCGCTTGCCGGCCAGGTCGTAGTCATGGTCCCAGCGCGCGGAGTGGAAGACCTTGCCGGGGAAGGAGTCGAGCCCGGGTATGTCGGGCATCTTGGGGTCGGAGAGCGGACCGGTGGCGGAGACGACGACATCGGCGTGCAGCGTGGTGCCGTTGGCGGACTCGATCACCCAGTACAGGTTCTCCTTGTCCCAGCTCATCAGCTTCACCTCGTGGTTCAGCCGGATGTGCGGGCGGAGCCCGAAGGTGTCGGCGACGCGCTCCAGGTAGGCCCGGATGTGCTCCTGGCCGGAGAAGGTGCGCGGCCAGTCCGGGTTGGGCGCGAAGGAGAAGGAGTAGAGGTGGGACGGTACGTCGCAGGCGCAGCCGGGATAGCTGTTGTCCCGCCAGGTGCCGCCCACCGAGCCGGCCCGCTCCAGGACGACGAAATCGGTGATGCCTTCGCGGCGCAGCCGGACGGCGGCCCCCAGGCCCCCGAATCCGGTTCCGATCACCGCCACACGTACGTGCTCCTGCTGGGCCATGCTGCCGCCTCCCGCGGTACGCGACTTTGCCAGCAATCACTGGCATGGTTCGGAGAGTAGAGCAGGACCGTACTGATGGGTAGGGGGCGGACCAAGGAAAGTTACCGGCGGTACAACATAGGGTGCCCCTGTGGCTGAAGGACGCGAGCACCGCGAATACCGCATGGAGGAGCTGGCCAAGGAGGCCGGCATCACCGTGCGGACCCTGCGCTTCTACCGGGAGCGCGGACTGATCCCGCCACCGCGCCGCGAGGGCCGGATCGCCTGGTACGACGACCACCACCTGGCCCGACTGCGGACCATTACGGGTCTACTGGAGCGCGGCCACACACTCAACGGGATCGCCGATCTGGCGGCCACCTTCGAGAGCGGCCGCGATGTCGCCGAGGTGCTGGGCCTGGGCGAACCGACCGAGGAGACCCCGGTCCGGCTCACCCCGGAGCAGCTCGCGGACTACTTCGAGGGCGAGGTCACACCGGAGAACCTCGCCGCCGCGCTGGACCTGGGCTATCTCGCCACCGACGGGGACGAGATCGTGCACATCAGCCGCCGCCTCCTGGAGGTGTCGGCCGAGCTCGTACGGGAAGGGGTGCCGCTGTCCACGGTGCTCTCCTCGGGCCGCCGCGTCCGCGAGCACGCGGAGGCGCTCGCGGAAATCTTCGTACGCGTACTGCATGCCCACGCGAAGGAGACCGAACCCGCCCAACTCCGGCCCCTGGCACGCGCGGTGGTGGACGCGGAGCTGTCGATGGCCCTGGACCGGAGGCTGCGCCGCGAGGACGGCACACAGCCCCCGAAGGCGTAAGCGCCCCCGGAGACGCGAGCGCTACCGAAGCGGGGGCTACCGCCCGTGGAAGACCGTGACGGGACTAGCGCTCGTAGACGACGGTCACCGGCGCGTGGTCGCTCCAGCGCTCGCCGTGCGTGGCCGCCCGCTCCACCCAGGCCTTCACCGCGCGCCCGGCCAGCCCCGGGGTGGCCATCTGGTAGTCGATGCGCCAGCCGCTGTCGTTGTCGAAGGCCCGCCCGCGGTAGGACCACCAGCTGTACGGCCCCTCGACATCCGGGTGCAGCGACCGGACGACGTCCACGTACGCGGCCTCCTCCAGGACCCGGGTCAGCCAGGCACGCTCCTCGGGGAGGAAGCCGGAGCTCTTGCGGTTGGCCTTCCAGTTCTTCAGGTCCGCCTCCTGGTGGGCGATGTTCCAGTCACCGCAGACCACGACCTCACGGCCGTCCGCGGCCGCCCGCGTCTTCAGACCCTGGAGGTAGGGCAGGAAGGCCGCCATGAAGCGCTCCTTCTCGTCCTGCCGCTCGGTGCCGACCTCGCCGGAGGGCAGATACAGGCTCGCGACGGTGACCCCGGGGAGGTCGATCTCCACATACCGGCCGCTCGCGTCGAACTCCTCCGCCCCGGGCACCCCGTGACCGCCGAAGCCGATCTGGACCCGCTCGGGGGCCTGCCGCGAGTAGAGCGAGACGCCCGCGCGGCCCTTGGCGGCGGCGGGCGCGTGGACGGTGTGCCACCCTTCGGGAGCACCCACCCCTTCGGGGAGCTGGGCGAGCTCGGCCCGCACTTCCTGGAGGCAGACCACATCGGCGTCGGTCCCGGCCAGCCACTCGACGAAGCCCTTCTTGGCGGCGGCCCGGAGCCCATTAACATTCACAGAAGTAACGGTCAGCATCCCCGAACAGTACCTACTCCGCCCCCACGCACAGATATACGATACTTAGCATGGTTATTCACCCTCGGCCCTTCGACCACCCCGACGCCGTCAAACTCAACGACCAGGTGCAGCTCGAATACGCCGAGCGCTACGGCGACGAGGGCGACATCACACCGCTCGCCCCGTCGATGTTCGTCCCGCCGCACGGTCTGTATCTGCTCGCCTACGACGAGCAGGAGCGCCCGGTGGCGACCGGCGGCTGGCGGACCCAGGACCTCAACGCCGACGGCTACGAGGACGGCGACGCCGAGATCAAGCGGATGTTCGTGATCCCCGAGGGCCGGGGCCGGGGTCTGGCCCGCCGGATGCTCGCCGCCCTGGAGGAGGACGCCCGGGCCGCGGGCCGGACCAGGATGGTCCTGGAGACCGGCGACCAGCAGCCCGAGGCCGTCGCGCTGTACACCTCGTGCGGTTACACCGTCTGCGACGTGAAGTTCGGCCACTACCGGACGTACGACAGCAGCATCTGCATGGCGAAGCCGCTGCGGCAGCCGTAATCCGTCGGCAGCCTTACCGATCCGCTGCTCCCGAAGGCGGGGGGCCGTCCGCTCACAGCTTGTACAGCTTGCCCCGCCAGGTCCATCCTGCTCCCAGGACCACCTTCTGCAGGGTCCTCTTCATTTCCCTCGAGTCGAAGCGGAACACCTCGACCTTGTGGCGACGGCCGTCGCTGTCCCGCTCGTACGTCCACTCCCGCGAAACGGTGGTCAGCTGCCCCCGGGAGTAGGCACGCGAGGCCGCCAACCTGGGCGTGTCCCCGAGCCACGTCACCTCCCATTCCTCGTCCAAGGTCTGCACCTCGTGCTTCTCGGGGACCAGGAGCATGCGGGTCTTCACCAGCCGGTCCACCCGTTTCTGCACGAAGTAGGTCCGCCAGGCAGGCTCCAGAACCCGCCACTCGGCCACCACATCCCCCTTCTCCGTCGGCAGGGCATTGCGCACGCGGTAGGGCACCTCCGCACCGTTGACCGCGAACAACGAGGCCCGGACCTCCTCGGCCGACAGCGGTACGACTCCGCCGTCGGGATACTTGGTTCCGGTCATCCGGTCCCTGAAGCGGCCCACGGCTAAGCCCTCCCCTCGGTGTCCGGGCGGACAGAGCGTACGAACTCCTGGAAGTCACCCACAACGTCGTCGTGCCGGTCCGCGTCGGCGGTCAGAGCGAGCCGGACGACCGCCCGCCTGCTCGGGTCGGTCACGTCCACCAAGCCCAGGTAGACCTGGGACTGGACCAGATCGTGGCGCAGGCCGCCGGCTGATCCCGAGAAAGTCAGCCGCTGCGTCAGCGCAGGCGCCTCTGCCGAGCCGACCTCGCGGCGATCGGCCAGCATCACGGATCCGGCCATCTCGCGCAGACGCTCCACCGACGCGTCTGCGATATCGGCCAGCGTCGCCCCGTCCGACAGGTACATGCCGTCGACAGTGATGTTGGAAGTGAACCCCTCGGACTGAGGCAGCACAGCCGCGAAAGCAACGCCCGGAGCATCGCCTTCCTCAGGGGCGGCGGGTTCCCAGCCCTCCGGCAGATGGAATGCGATGGGCACCGGCAACGTCGCGGGCATCGAGGGGGTCCTTCCGTGGGAATGGTGCATCAGAACCAGCCAGTGACGATCTTCTTGGCAGAACCGGCGGCATCGCCGACCGCGTCGACCGTATCGCCGACCGCATGGGCGGCATCGCCTGCGGCATCGGCCAATTTGCCGGGATCGACGGCGATCTCGACTCCCAGTGCACCGCCGAGGCCAGGGGCCAGACCTGCTTTGCCACCGAGCTTGAACTCACCGGTCTCCTCGTCCTTCTTGAAGCCCCACCATGCCTCCGCGCCTGCGCCCTTCCACCCCTCGGCGGTGCCGCCGAAGCTGATGCCCGCGACTTCGACTCCCCCGGCCACCGTGCCCTTGGCCCCGGCGAACGCCTTGCCGCCGGCAGTGAGCTCGTTCTTCGTCGCCTTGAGATTGACCGCCGCCTCGCCCCCGACGAACCCCTCGACCCGGCCGTAAGCACCGGCGTGCCCATACTCGGCCCGGCCCTCCGCCAGGGCTCTGATCCCCGCCGACGCCTCGGCCTTGGCGACGAGTCCCTCACCGGTGAACCCGAAGTTCGCGGTCCCCCGGGCTCCTCCGTAGACATCGGCGATCCCGGAAAGCTTCAGGTCGCCCCGAGTCAGCGTTCCGTCGGCCGTGGCGTGGAACAGATCGGCATACGCCTTGACTGTCCCCTCCTTGCCGTACTTGGGACCGGTGACGGTGAACCCGACGTCGGGCCCGGTCACCGAGGTCTTGCCGGCGGAGATCCACCCGTCGGGTTTCGTGGCGACTTCCGGCGCACCGGCCTTCGCCAGATCGCCCACCTCACGCGCGTTGAACCCTCCGAGGCCGCCGCCATCCATTCCGGACATTCTTTCGGAGGCCGGGTTCGTTGAATTGAGCTCGGCGGCCCTGCCGCTCACCTCGGGGTGGCCAGCACCTGGGTCCAGTAGGGGCCGCGCGGGGAGTCGGCGATGCCCACGCCCACGTGGACGAAGTCGCAGTTGAAGATGTCGTCGTCGCGGCCGGGGCTGTTGCGCCACTCCTCGACGACCGCGGCCGGATCGCTCATGCCGGTCGCGATGGTCTCCCCGACGGCCGACCACGCGTAGCCGGTGGCGCCGACCCGGTCGCCCGCGCCCCGGCCCGAGGAGTCGGTGTGGTCGAAGTAGTTCCGCGCGGCCATGTCCTCGGAGTGCCGCTGGGCGACCTCGGTCAGCCGGGGGTCGGTCTCCAGCTCCGGGCAGCCGTTCGCGGCACGCAGGGTGTTGACCCGGGTGACCACGCGGGCGTCCGGGCCGGGGCGCGGCGCGGGCGCCGGCGAGGCGGAGGGCGACGGGGGGACGGTGGGCGGCCGGGTGGCGGCGGTCACGCTCGGGGTCGGCGTGGGCGAGACCGTGGAGGGACTGGGGCTGGGCTCGGCGGGGGCGGTCACCGGCGGGGGCGCGGGGCTGGCGGTGGCGGGGCCGCCCCGGGACTCGGGCTCGGCCGGGGCGGAGGGCCAGATCAGTACGGCGAGGGCGGTCACGGCGGCCGCCCCGGCTATGAGCCCCGCCGCCTTCCCGGCCGAGAACGCGGCCGGGGCGGCGTGCGCGGCGGCCGAGGGCGCGGCGGCGGTGGCCGAGGAGGCGACGGCCACCGCCACCTGCTGCCCGCTGTCGTAGAGCGGCACCACGAGGGCGAGCCCGGAGAGCAGGCCCTCCGGCGGGACCAGCCCCGCACTGCCGTCGGAGCAGGAGGCGCAGCCCCGTACATGGCGGGCGATCCGCTTGCGCCACAGAGGCGTCGGCGTACCGTCCCAATCGCCCAGCAGGTCCTCCAGGGCCGGGCAGCGGGGGTCGGAGGCCAGGGCCCGGACGACCGTGCGGCCGACGTCCAGCTGGTTCTTCACCCGCTGGACGCGTACGGCGGCGTGCTGCGGGGAAAGGCCCAGCGCCTCGGCCAGCTCGGATCGCGTGAGGTCGCCGGTCGTCTCCAGCCACCACAGGGACAGCACATCGCGCTCGGCGTCGTCCAGCCAGCGGGTCGCCTCGGCCGTCTCGCGCCGCTGCCCGGAGAGTTCCAGGCGCAGGATCGTCAGGTCGACGAAGTCGGCGGCGGGATCGGCGGGTTCGTTGGTCTCCTCCAGCGGGGCGGGGCGGTGGCCGAGGTTGGACCAGCGGCTGCGGACCTGGTTCATGGCGATGGCGACGAGCCAGGAGCGGAAGCGGGCCGGATCGCGCAGGGCGGGCAGGCCGGAGAGCGCCCGGAGCATGGTCTCCTGCACCACGTCGTCCACGTCCGGATGGCCGTTGAGGGCGCGCCCGACGACGTTGTAGACGAGCGGGAGGTACTGGGCGGCCAGCCGTTCCCCGGCGGCCCGGTCGCCATTCCTCGCCGCGATGACCAGAGCGGTGCTGTCCACGCCGTTCACGCCCTTCGTTCGGTTCACCACCGGAATGTGGGCCAGGTCACCCCTGGGGGTTTTGTTATCCGCCCCCGGCCCGGTGGTCAACCAGTATGCGGGGGCCTGCAGGCAGTCCCGCCGAGAGAGTGCGGGAGCGGGGAGAGACATGTCGAGCGATACGGACACCGACGAGGCGCACGCCATCGGAGCGCATGCCACGAATCCGCGGGCCACCGAGGCGCAAGCCGCCCCCGCGCGGGCCACCGAGGCGCATGCCACCGCGGCGCGGACGGGCGAGGCCATCACCACCTCGGCCCTGCACGCGGCGGCGACCGGCGCCGACACCTTCCCCGGGGTCCTGCGGGAGGCGCTGAACCGCCGCGGCCTCTCCCTGGAGCGGGTGAGCGAACGGCTCAGGGTGCGCGGCATCACCATCAGCCAGGCCACCCTGAGCAGCTGGCAGCGCGGCCGCAGCCAGCCCGAACGGGCCCGCTCCCTCCAGGCGGTGGACGTACTGGAGGAGATCCTGGAGCTGCCCGCCGGAGCCCTGCGTTCGCTGCTCGGCCCGCGCCGCCCGCGCGGCCGGACCACCCCGCCCGACGCGGAAGGAGCGGCGCTGCAGATCCTCGGCGAGGACTCGGTGGTGGAGAAGGCGCTCGGCGCCCGCTTCCGCCACTTCAACCAGGAGACGAGCTCGCTGATGGTCCACGACATCGTCAGGGTCGGCGAGAGCGGAACGCTCAGCGCCATCTCCACCACGAACGTGCTGCGCGCCAAACGGGCCGGGGCCGACCGGGCGATCTTCGTCCTCAGCTTCGACGACGAGGCGGCCGAACCCGTCGACATCAAGGTCACCTGCGGCCGCCTGGCGGAGGCCACGTATCTGAAGGGGCTCAAGTCCCTGGTACTGGAGATCCACTTCGGCCGGGAGCTGGCCAAGCTGGACACCACGGTGGTGAGTTACGCGGTCGAGGTGAGCCCGTCCGAGACCCCGGCCACGCACTACGAACGCTGGTCGCGGACGAACCTCCACGAATACCTCCAGCAGGTCTTCTTCCACCCCGGCGCCCTGCCCGCCGACTGCCACCGCTACGTCCGGGACAAGGTCGGCGAGCCGCCCCGCGGCCGCCGCCGTATCCCGCTGAGCGAGGCGCACGACGTCCATGTGCTGACCTCCCGGTGCAAGCCGGGCGTGCACGGAGTGGCATGGGAGTACGGAACGGGAACAGCCGGAACAGGCGGGCCGTGAACAAGTGGAACGGGAGACCGCCCAGGATGAGTGGACGGTCTCCCGCGTCTGGGGGGTGGCCTTCGTTCGGTCGGTGTCTGTCGTGGACTACTTCGTGTTGAGCGTCAGCCCGTAGTACGCGAGGGCATCGTCGAGAGGCTGGAAGTAGGAGGAGCCGGGCGAGTTGACCTGGCCGTTGCAGCGCTGGTTGCTGGGACCGCCGGACGTCATGCCCTGGGCCTGGTCACCGGAGACGTACGCGCCGCCGCTGTCCCCTCCCTGGGTGCAGACGCTGGAGCTGGCCAGCCCGGTCACGACGGTGTCGGGGCCGCCGTTCTGGTCGGTGTAGGTGACGCTGACGTTGTACGAACCGACCTTGCCGCAGGTCCAGTTGGTGGTCTGGCCGGACTTGCAGAGCGCCGCGCCGGAGGGGGCCCGCTTGCTGCCCTTGACCGGGACGGTGCCGGCCTTGCCGTACGTGGTGATGTCGAGGCCGATGGAGTTGCCGGCGTCGACGGCCGCGATGCCCATGTCGACGCTGCGGGTGCCGAGCGCGAACCGGGTGTGAGTGCCCTTGGCGAACCGGGTTCCGTTGTACGCCAGTGCGGGCAGGTCCTCGATGCAGTGCCCGGCGGTCACGAGCACCTGCTTGCCGTTACGGTCCTTGGCGCCGTAACCGACGGAGCAGAGGTAGCCGTTGAAGGTCATCCGGCTGCCGGGCGGAACGACGGCCTGGGTCTCCAGCTTCTCCTGCCCCTTGACCACGCGCACGGCGTCGCCGTTGCTCTGCGCGGCCTTGAGGAAGCTACGGGTGGCGGCGTCGGTGTCGCCGTTGACCTCGACGGTCACCGTGTCCGACGCGAGGTCGACGGACCAGGCGGAGACCCCGGCCGGGGCGCTCTTGAGCGCCTTGGCGTCGAGCTGGGCCTTGATGCGGTCGAGCTCGCTCTCGCCACGCTCGGGCACCCGGGCCTTGAGACCCGCGGCCCGGACGTCCTTCGCCGCCTCGGCGTCGGCGGCGTTGACGACCAGCGAACCGTCCTTGGCGAAGAAGGCCCCGAGCGTGTCGACCCGGTCCTTCCGCAGCTCCGCGAACCGGTCCTGCTGCTCGGCCTCACGGTCCAGCCGCTCGACGGCGGCCTTCTCGCTGACACCCAGGGTCACGGCGAGCGCCTTGACCATCTCCGGCTGGTACGCCGGCGCCGCCGCGGGCGCCGAGGGCTCCTCCGTCGTACCGGCGTAGGCCCCTGTGGCGACTCCGGCCGACAGAAGGGCGCCGATCGAGGCGGCCACGATGTATCTGCGCGCGTTCTTCTTTCCGTGCTTCACGCGATTCCTTCCGCTACGCAGGCGAGCGTCCAGACAATGGGGGGGGGTGGCCACACCGCGCCTGGGGAAGCGCGATGTGTTCCATGGACACTGCCCGGCGGCGATGACATGTTCCTGTCGCCGCGCCTCGAACTCTGTCGTAGCCGGAACTGCCGCGACAAGAAGTGGCGGTGGGGCTCTTTTCTACAGAACTGGCCGAGAACTGTAGAGAAACGACCGGCTGTTCACGGCGCAGCACCCGGCCGGACCTGCGCAACCCCTCTCGACGGCCACCACAGCGACACGGGCCGCCTTTGACTGCCTGACCCGCTGGCGCCGAGCGGAACGGGTGATGAAGTATCAAGCGCATGAGCGAACTTGTGGACCATGTCGACGAACACGACCGGGTCATCGGCGTGGTGCACCGGCACGAAGCCGTGGCCGACGGATTGCTGTACCGGATGTCCATGGTGCTGTGCCGGGATGAGACCGGCCGCTATCTCGTACACCGTCGGCCCGAGAACAACTCGCGCTTTCCCGGCGAGTACAGCTGGCTGGTGGCCGGGGCCGTGGAGGCGGGGGAATCGTACGAGGCGGCCGCCCGCCGTGAACTCCATGAGGAAATGGGAGTCAGGGCACCGGTCCGCCCGCTGTTCACGTTCCTCTGCCGGGGCGAGCTGAGCCCCTACTGGTTCGCGGTGTACGAAGCGACCGTGGACCACGAGCAGGTAGCTCCGCGGGCGGCCGAAGTGGCCTGGCACGGCTGGCTGTCCGGCACCGAGTTGCAGCAGGCGATGACGGACTGGAATTTCGTCTCGGACAGCCGCGACGCCTACGGCCGCTACCTGCGGCTGCCCACGGACACCAAAGCGCTCTGACCTCTCGGCACCCGCTTCACGCACCCGCTTCGAGGAAAGCCTGAAACGACGATATCCCGCCCAGTCGAATGACTGGACGGGATATCGTCACCGTTCGCGAGAGCTACTCGCGAACTGTCGTTTGTGGACCTGTGGGGATTTGAACCCCAGACCCCCTCGATGCGAACGAGGTGCGCTACCAGACTGCGCCACAGGCCCTTGCGACGTGTGAAACTCTAGCACCCTCACAGGGGTGCTTGGAAATCCGTTCCTCCGCTGGTCAGCGGTGTCGGGTCTCCCGGTGCCCCCGGGCGTCCCCGGGGGGTCACTCATTGGCCGCGCGCGGCCGGTCCTCGTCGTCGTACTGGTCGAAGAGCGGGGTCCGGCCCCGGTCGCGGTTGCGGCGGGACTGGTTCGTGCGCTGGCGCGGGGCCGGGTCGACCTCGGGCGCCGTCGGGTGCGACGTGCCCGTCTGGGTGGGCTCGGCGGTGCTGGAGCGGGCCGCGCTCCAGGTCTCCGGGTCGCCGACCTCGACACCGCCCGTGGCCCGGGGGGCTACGGGCGCGGTGACATAGGTGGGCAGCGGTACGGGAACGGGCTCCCAGCTGTCCCCCTGGACCCGGCCGCGTTCGCGCTGCTGGTCCACCCACTCCGCGTGGTCCGTCTGCTCGACGAGGGCGCGGCGGCCGGCCTCCTGCGGGGAGACCGTGGGGGTGGGTTCCGGCTCCGCGTGGTGCGCTTCGGAGTCGTCGTCCGGCTCGGCGGAATCGGAGGCCGCGGGCTGGTTCCGGCGCGGGCGGTTCTCCCGCAGCCGCTGCGCCGCGTCCTCGGCCCGGCGGCGGTCCATCGTGAAGGCGAACCGTCGGCGTTCCTGGGCACGCAGATGCACGATGTACGTGCTCAGCAGCACGGCCGGCACCGCGGGGGCCCAGAGGAAGCCGAGGCCGCCGACCGCCGCGACGATCGCGCCGAGAGTGAAGGCCAGGAAGAGGACGACGGTGGTCCGCCTGCGCCTCGCCAGGACCTGGGAACGCTGGGCGCGCCGGGCCCGCTCGGCGTCGGCCGCACCGGAGCGCGGGCGTCGCCGGGCGGGGGGAACGTACTCCCCGGGGCGCTCGCCGGACCGGCGTTCGTGCGCCGGGCGGTCCGGTTGCTGACGGTCCGGGTGCTGGTGCCCCGGAAGCCGGTCGTGCGCCGGGCGGTCGGATGCCTGGCGGCCTGCGGCGCGCTCGGGCGCGCGCGCCGGGTCGCCGAGCCGGGCTTCCGTGTGCGCCGGAGGCGCGGCAAAGGCCCGGACGTCCACGGACTCCATACGGTCCGTTTCCCGGTCCGGGTCGACCTCGGGCCCCGCCTCCTCGGCGGTGCGCTCCCGCAGCTCCTTGGCGTAACGGCGCTCCATCGCCGCCCGGCCGGACAGCAGCCGGATGGCGGTGCTGAAGCGTTCCGTCGGACGGGCTTCGTTGAGCTCGTCCTGCCTGCGGAGCCACATCGGCACCAAGTAGGCGGCCCAGGCCCCGACGATGACTGCGTAGATGAGGCCGCTGCTGCTCACGCTCACACCGTAGAGGGGTTTGCACGGAAGGATCCGCCAATTGGCCCGGTGTGTCGCACGATCCGGCTGATATCACGGACTTTTTTTGTGATTGTTCGGATCAACAGACGCCGATAGCCCTATCTCACGCGGTCATCCGGCGATCAAATTCGAACACTTATTTTATTTCTTCGGTCGGTCCGGGGCGTCCCGGCGTCACCGGCCGCGACCGGCGCCAGCGCCGGAGCATCCCCTCGGGCACTTCCTCGACGGTGAGCGCGAAGATCAGGTGATCGCGCCAGGCTCCGTCGATGTGGAGATAGCGCGGGCGCACGCCCTCCGAACGGAATCCGAGTTTCTCCACCACCCGGCGGCTGGGCGCGTTCTCCGGGCGAATGCACACCTCGATCCGGTGCAGGCCCACCGTGCGGAAGCAGTGGTCCACCGCGAGCGCCACCGCCGTCGGCATGACGCCGCGCCCGGCGACGCTCCGGTCGACCCAGTAGCCGATATGGCCGGAGCACATCGAGCCCCAGGTGATCCCCGCGACCGTGAGCTGGCCGACCAGCCGGCCCTCGTACTCGATGGCGAACGGCAGCATCCGCCCCGCGTTCGCCTCGGCGCGCAGGTGGCGGACCATCTGCCGGTACGTGGGGCGCTGCGCCGTCGGGCCGCCGGGGGCGGGCGGCGGGACGGTGGCCTCCCAGGGGCGCAGCCAGTCGCGGTTGCGCCGGTTGACCTCACGCCAGACCCGCTGGTCACGCATCTTTATCGGACGCAGGACGATCTCGCCGTCGGTCAGCGTCACCGGCCAGGTCGCGATGTTCAGCTCGGGCTCCCCGGTCGGGGGTGGTCGCCGCCGCGAAGCTGGTCGACGGCGTGCACCAGGAGCCGGCCGAGGACGGCGAGCCCGTCCTTCACCCCGCCGGTGGAGCCGGGGAGGTTGACGATCAGGGTGCGGGACGCGACGCCCGCGAGGCCCCGGGAGAGGGCGGCGGTCGGGACCTTGGCGAGCCCTTCGGCCCGGATCGCCTCCGGGATGCCGGGGATCTCGTGGTCGAGGACACGGCGGGTGGCCTCGGGGGTGGCGTCGGTGGGCGAGATGCCCGTACCGCCCGTGGTGACGATCACGTCGTACCGGGCGGCGACGCCCGCGCGCAGGGCCGCCTCGACCGGGTCGCCGTCGGGGACGACCTGCGGTCCTTCGACCGTGAAGCCGAGGCCGGTCAGCGCCTCGGCGATCAGCGGGCCGCCCTTGTCCGCGTACACGCCGGCGGAGGCCCGGTTGGAGGCGGTGACGACGAGGGCGCGGTACGCGGCCCCGCCGTCCGGCGCGGCTCCGGTGGGCCCGGGCTCCCGCGCGGGCTGCTCGTGGCCGGCGCCTCCGGTGGGCTCGGGCGGCGTCACGCGTCCGGTCCCGCCGGTGCCGACGGCGCGGTGCGCCGGTAGTCGCCGGACTTGCCGCCCGACTTCGCCTCGACCCGTACGTCGGTGATGACCGCGCTCTTGTCGACCGCCTTGATCATGTCGACGACGGTCAGGGCCGCCACCGACACCGCCGTCAGGGCCTCCATCTCGACGCCCGTGCGGTCCGTCGTCTTCACGGTGGCCGTGATCTCCACCGCGTCGTCGGCCACGCTCAGGTCGACCTGCACACCGGAGACGGCCAGCGGGTGGCAGAGCGGGATCAGGTCCGGGGTGCGCTTGGCCCCCATGATCCCGGCGATCCGGGCGGTGGCGAGGGCGTCACCCTTGGGGACTCCCTCGCCGCGCAGCAGCTCGATCACCCGCGGCGCGACGAGCACCCGGCCGGATGCGCGGGCGACGCGGGTGGTGACGTCCTTCGCCGACACGTCGACCATGCGGGCCGCGCCCGCCTCGTCGATGTGCGTCAGCCTGTTCTGCGTACTCAACTCACTCCGCCTAGCGGTAGGGGCACCGATGGGCCTCGGACCCGGAGGGGGTCCCCCGGAAGGCACGGCGGCAGATACCGTACCGCCACGGGGCGGTGGTCAGCGGAGCAGGACCACGTCCGTCTCCGTGCCGGGCTCGACCGATGTGACGTCCTCGGGCACCACGATCAGTGCGTCGGCCTGGGCCAGCGCGGCGATCAGATGCGAGCCGGAACCGCCGACCGGGGTGACCGTGCCCGCCTCCGCGTCGTAACGGCCGCGCAGGAACTGGCGGCGGCCGGCCGGCGAGGTGAGCGCCTTGTCGGCGCGCAGCTCGGCGCGGGCCGTGGGACGGTGCACATCGGGCAGGCCCATCAGGGCCCGGATGGCGGGGCGGACGAACAGCTCGAAGGAGACGTAGGCGGAGACCGGATTGCCCGGCAGGGCCAGCAGCGGGGTGTGGTCCGGGCCGATCGAGCCGAAGCCCTGGGGCTTGCCCGGCTGCATGGCGAGCTTGCGGAACTCGACCCCGCTGCCCGGCTCGTCCGCGTCGCCGACGGAGGACAGCGCCTCCTTGACGACGTCGTACGCGCCGACGCTGACACCGCCCGTCGTGACGACGATGTCCGCGCGGATCAGCTGGTCCTCGATGGTGGCGCGCAGCGTGTCGGCGTCATCGGCGACCGCGCCGACCCGGTAGGCGATGGCTCCGGCGTCCCGGGCGGCGGCGGTCAGCGCGAAGCTGTTGGAGTCGTAGATCTGGCCGCCCGTCAGCCCCTCGCCGGGCTGGATCAGTTCGCTGCCGGTGGACAGGACGACCACGCGGGGGCGGGGCCGTACGACCACGGTGGAGCAGCCGATCGCCGCGAGCAGCCCGATCTGCGGCGGGCCGACGACCGATCCGGCGGCCAGGGCCAGCACGCCCGGCTCGACGTCGCTGCCGCGCTCGCGCACATGGGCGCCCGCCGTGACCGGACGGTGGACGCGGACCTCGCCGGTGGCGCCCTCCGGCGCGTCGGCGTGGGCGCGCATCCCCTCGGCGGGGCCCTCGCCCGTGCCGCCGTCCGTCCACTCGACCGGGACCACGGCCTCCGCACCGGCGGGCAGCGGGGCGCCCGTCATGATGCGGGCGGCCTGCCCCGGTCCCACGACCTGGTCGTCGGCGAGCCCCGCGCTGCCCGCGGCGACGTCACCGATGACGGTGAGGACCGCGGGGAACTCCTCGCTCGCGCCCTCGACATCGGCGACGCGGACCGCGTAACCGTCCATGGAGCTGTTGTCGAAGGGCGGCAGGGCCACCTGCACGACGACGTCCTTGACGAGGACGCAGCCTTGGGCGTCGGGCAGCTGCAGCTCGATGGGCTCCAGCGGCCTCACCGAGGCGAGGATGTCGTCCAGGTGCTCGTCGACCGACCAGATCGTGCTGCTCACGGGGTTACATCTCCTCAGCGACGTACTTGCGCAGCCAGGTCCGGAAGTCCGGCCCCAGGTCTTCACGTTCGCACGCCAGTCTGACAATGGCGCGCAGATAGTCGCTGCGGTCGCCGGTGTCATAGCGGCGGCCCTTGAAGACGACGCCGTGCACGGGGCCGCCGATCTTCTCGTCCGCGGCGAGCAGCTGGAGCGCGTCGGTGAGCTGGATCTCGCCGCCGCGGCCCGGCTCGGTGTGTCGCAGTATGTCGAAGACCGCGGGGTCCAGGACGTACCGGCCGATGATGGCGAGGTTGCTGGGGGCGTCGGCCGGGTCGGGCTTCTCGACCAGGTCGGTGACGCGGACGACGTCGCTGTCGACGGTGGCGTCCGCGGCGGCGCAGCCGTACAGGTGGATCTGCGAGGGGTCGACCTCCATGAGCGCGATGACGCTGCCGCCCTCACGCTCCTGGACCTCGACCATCCGGGCCAGCAGCGCGTCGCGCGGGTCGATCAGGTCGTCGCCGAGCAGCACCGCGAAGGGCTGGTCGCCCACGTGCGGGGCGGCGCACAGCACGGCGTGCCCCAGGCCACGGGGGTCGCCCTGGCGCACGTAGTGCATGGTGGCCAGGTCGCTGGACTCCTGGACCTTGGCGAGCCGTTCGGCGTCGCCCTTGCGGGTGAGCGCGGACTCCAGCTCGTAGTTGCGGTCGAAGTGGTCCTCAAGGGGACGCTTGTTGCGACCGGTGATCATCAGTACGTCGGAGAGACCGGCTGCCACGGCTTCTTCGACGACATACTGGATGGCCGGCTTGTCGACGACAGGCAGCATCTCTTTCGGAGTGGCCTTCGTGGCGGGCAGGAACCGGGTGCCGAGACCTGCTGCCGGAATGACGGCCTTGCTGATCCTGGAGGGCGACTGAGTCATGTGCCGACCTTAACGGCTGCACACGTCCGGAAGCTGATATTCCGGTTAACTTCGTCCTTAAATATGCCCATACGAGAACCGTGCGAGTAACCAATGAACACCGACAAGTCCGGAAAGGCGTCCGAGAAGGGCTCTCTGCGGCGCGAACTGCTCGCCGCACGGGCCCTCCTGACGAAGGAGGACGCGCTCCGGGCCGCGGCGGTTCTCGCCGATGCGGCGCTGCACCTCCCCGAACTGGCCGACGCCCGTACGGTCGCCGCGTACGTCTCCGTGGGCCGCGAACCGGGCACCCGCGCCCTCCTGGAAGCGCTGCGCGGCCGCGGCGTGCGGGTGCTGCTGCCGGTCCTGCTGGCCGACAACGACCTGGACTGGGCGGTCTACGAAGGTCCGGCGCACCTGCTCCCGGCCGGGCGGGGCCTCCTGGAGCCGGACGGACCCAGGCTGGGTCCCGACGCCGTCCTCGCCGCCGACGCGGTGCTGCTGCCCGGCCTGGCGGTGGACGGAGCCGGGATGCGGCTGGGGCGGGGCGGCGGCAGCTACGACCGGGTGCTGGCCCGGCTGACGGCCGCCGGGGCACACCCCTCGCTCGTCGTGCTCCTGTACGAGAACGAGGTGGTCGCGCGGGTCCCGTCGGAACCGCACGACCACCCCGTGGACGCCGTGGTCACACCGGCCGGAGCGCGGCGCTTCGCAGCTCCTTCTTAGCTCTGCGGTTTCAGCGTCAGCGTGTCGACGGTGGACGCGTCGACCGCTTCCGTCCCGAAGGACCAGTCGAGCAGTTCGCCGTCGACCCACTTGTCGGTCTGGTCGGTGTAGTGCGCGTTGAACGCGTGCCCGGAGGCCCCGCTGAGGTTGATCCAGCGGGACTTGTCCCAGTCCCCCACGTTGACGACCATGCGCATCGACGGCACCCAGACGACCTCGTAGCCGCTCGCAGCGTTCCAGCCGGTGGCGTTGACCGCCGCCTCGCCGCCTCCGAGGTTCCAGGGGCCGCGGTTGAGCGCCCGCTGGAGCAGGCCGGGGCCCTCGGTGCCGAGCGTCTGGTTCTTCAGCGTGAGCCGGTGCAGCCGGCCCCAGCTCCAGGTGGAGATGTTCTTGCCGAGCTTGGAGGTCAGCTCCCAGCGGGCGTCCTCCATCGCCCGGGCGAACAGGTCGTCCCGGTTCTCCAGAGCGTCCTCGCGGCCCCGGGCGGGCGCCTTCCACCACTCGTTGTCGGGGTCGTCCACGATGTCGTCGACCACCTGGAACCAGCGGTCGCCGCCGTCCGGCTGCGCGGTGTCGCCGTCCCGCTGGCCGCACTCGCGGACGAGCTTCTTCTGCGCATCGGCCGGGCCGCTGTTCTTGGCCGGCGGTACGTTGAGGCAGTCGCCCTTGACCCGCATCTCCTTGGGCAGCTTGTTGCCGAAGGCGAGCTTCAGGATGTTGCGCCAGACGCCGTTGAAGTACGCGGCCGCCGCCGAGTCGGGCTCCTGGGTGTAGTCCCAGCCCTCCAGCAGCTTCTGGGCCTCGCGGACGCTCGGGTCGGGGATGTTGATCTTCTTCAGCTCGGGCACCAGCTGCGCGGCGATCTCGCTGAAGTTGTCCATCTGCATCTTCTGCATGTCATCGGTCGAGACCTTCTCGCCGCCCTTGATCTTGTCGGCGAGGAGGTCGTTGATCCGCTGGCTGCGGGCGCCGTAGCCCCAGTCCTTGGTCAGGAGGTGGGGGTACTTCTTCTCGTCGATGACGGCCTGGTTGGCGGTGACGATGTAGCCGCGGTCCGGGTTGTACTCGTAAGGCAGCTCGTCGAAGGGGATGTAGTCCTTCCACGCGTACTTCGGGTCCCAGCCCGGAGCCGGGACCGTACCGTCGAAACCTGCCGAGCGGACCGGGATCTTGCCGGGGGCCTGGTAGCCGATGTTGCCCTCGGTGTCGGCGTAGATGAGGTTCTGCGAGGGGACCTCGAAGTTCTGGGCGGCCGCCCGGAAGGTCGTGAAGTCCTTGGCCCGGTTGAGCGCGAAGACGGCGTCCATCGACTTGCCGGGCTGCAGCGCGGTCCACTTCAGCGCCACCGCGTACCCGTCGGCCCGGTCGGGGGCCGCGTTGCTGACGGGGGCCTTCTGGCCGACCTTGTCCAGTTCCTTGCTGCGGTCGGAGACCAGCGGGCCGTTGTTCGTCTCGCGGACGGTGATCGTCCGGTCCCGGCCGCCCGCGACCTTGATGGTCTCCTCGCGGGTCTTGAACGGCTTGGTCTCGCCG
Source organism: Streptomyces globisporus (assembly GCA_014649555.1). Classification (GTDB taxonomy): domain Bacteria; phylum Actinomycetota; class Actinomycetes; order Streptomycetales; family Streptomycetaceae; genus Streptomyces; species Streptomyces globisporus. The sequence continues at coordinate 255,958 of BMTG01000007.1, forward strand.
TCGTACAGATAGCCGTCGTCGGAGACCTTCTCCAGGAAGAGGTCGGTGACGTCCGCGCCCAGATTGGTCAGGCCCCAGGCGATGTCCTGGTTGTGACCGATGATCACACCGGGCATGCCGGAGAAGGTGTAGCCGGCCGTGTCGTACTGGCAGCTCGCCGAGAGCTTCCGGCAGTGCAGACCCATCTGGTACCAGAGGGAGGGCAGCATCGGCGCGAGGTGCGGGTCGTTCGCGAGCAGCGCCTTGCCGGACGTCGTGTGGTCGCCGCCGACGACCCAGGAGTTCGAGCCGATGCCGTTGCCGTTCGGGCCGAGCAGCGCCGGGATCTCGTCGAGGGTGTCGGAGAGCGCGGAGAGCTGGGTGTTCAGGCCCTCACCGGCGCCCTGGGGGGTCGTCGAGCCGACGGAGTCCGACGGGGTCGCCTCGGGGTCGAACTTCCCGGTGACCGGCGAGATCGCACCCTGCTCGACGATGGGCTTGTTCTGCTTGTACGGGTAGCCGGGGTACAGGTCCTCGATCTGGTCCTGGTCGAGGCGGCTGGTCAGCAGCGAACGGTCGATCTCGTCCTGCATGTTGCCGCGCAGGTCCCAGGCCATCGCCTTGAGCCAGGCCACCGAGTCGACCGGGGTCCACTCACCGGGCTTGTAGTCGTTGGTCAGGCCCAGCGCCGCGTACTCGACCGAGATGTCCCGGCCTTCCTTGCCCTTCAGATACGCGTTGACGCCCTCCGCGTACGCCTGGAGGTTCTTCTTGGTGCTCTCGTCGAGCACCTTGTCGTACTCCCTCTGCGCGACCTCCCGCCAGCCGAGCGTGCGCAGGAAGGCGTCGGTCTCCACCTGACCGGAACCGAACATCTCGGAGAGCCGGCCGGACGTCATGTGCCGCCGGACGTCCATCTCCCAGAAGCGGTCCTGGGCCTGGACGAAGCCCTGGGCGCGGAAGAGGTCGGCGTCGGAGTCCGCGTAGATCTGCGGAATCCCGTAGGAGTCGCGTTTGACCTCGACGTCGCCGGAAAGACCGTCGAGCGTTATCGATCCGGTGGTCTGCGGGTACGAGGCCCGCACGGTGGACACGGACCAGTACGCCCCGTACCCGACACCCGCGACGAGCGCCAGCACCAGGACGAGCACGAGCAGGCGGGCGCGTCGCCCCTTCTTCCTGCCGGGCTTCTTCGCGTCGGAAGGGCCGGAAGAGGCGGTTGTGTTGGCGGGCATCGCTGTCCTTCGAGGGGGCAGGGTGGTCCTGGGAGTGCAGGAGCAACCATAGGCGCAGCGGAGAAGCCACTCGGACGCGGTATAGGGATGCATCCATTTGCGTCTTCCTCGTACGAACACTCGAAGCCGTCAAGAAATCGTTAACGATTAGGTAAGGTAACGAAGTACCTGGCTGCCGGGGGCCGATCCGGCAGGCGCACGCAGGGAAGGAACGGACCCTGACTGTCCACGCGCTCAACGAACTCCTGCTCGTCTGCTCGCTCGTCCTGCTCGTCGCCGTGGCGGCGGTACGGATCTCCTCGCGCAGCGGGCTCCCCAGCCTGCTCCTGTATCTCGGCATCGGGATCGCCCTGGGGCAGGACGGCATCTTCGACGTCAAGTTCGACAACGCCGAGCTGACGCAGGTGATCGGCTACGCCGCCCTGGTCGTCATCCTGGCCGAGGGCGGACTCGGGGCGAAGTGGAAAGAGGTCAAACCCGTCCTGCCCGCCGCCGCGGTGGTCTCCACCATCGGCGTCGCGATCAGCGTCGGCATCACCGCGTCCGCCGCGCATTACCTCGTCGGCCTGGACTGGCGTCAGGCGCTCATCATCGGCGCGGTCGTCTCCTCGACCGACGCCGCGGCCGTCTTCTCCGTGCTGCGCAGGGTGCCGCTGCCGCCCCGGATCACCGGTGTCCTGGAGGCCGAGTCCGGATTCAATGACGCTCCCGTCGTCATCATGGTCGTGGCGCTCTCCGCCGTCGGCCCGGTCGAGCACTGGTACATCCTGGTCGCGGAGATCGCGATGGAGCTGGCCATCGGCGCCGCGATCGGCATCGCGGTGGGCTGGCTGGGGTCTCTGGGGCTGCGGCACGTGGCACTGCCCGCCTCCGGCCTCTACCCGATCGCCGTGATGGCCATCGCCGTCTCGGCGTACGCGGCGGGCGCCATGGCCCACGGCTCCGGGTTCCTCGCCGTCTACCTGGCCGCGATGATCCTCGGCAACTCCAAGCTGCCCCACTGGCCCGCCACACGTGGTTTCGCCGACGGGCTCGGCTGGCTGGCCCAGATCGGCATGTTCGTGCTGCTCGGCCTGCTGGTCACCCCGCACGACCTGGTCGACGACTTCTGGCCGGCCGTCGTGGTGGGCCTGGTGCTGACCATGGTGGCGCGGCCGGTGTCGGTCTTCCTGAGCCTCGCGCCGTTCCGGCTGCCGGCCCGCGAGAAGGCCCTCATGTCCTGGGCCGGGCTGCGCGGGGCGGTGCCCATCATCCTGGCGACCATTCCGATGGTGTCCGGGGTGCAGGGCAGTACGCGCATCTTCAACATCGTCTTCGTCCTGGTCATCGTCTACACCCTGATCCAGGGCCCGACGCTGCCCTGGGTCGCGAGCAAGCTGAACATCGCCGAGGACCCGGCCGAGGCCGACGACCTGGGCATCGAGTCGGCCCCCCTGGAGCGGCTGCGCGGCCATCTGCTGTCGGTCGCCATTCCCACGAAGTCGAAGATGCACGGTGTCGAGGTCGGCGAGCTGCGGCTCCCTGCCGGCGCCGCCGTCACGCTGGTGGTCCGGGAGAACCAGAGCTTCGTGCCCTCCCCGGCGACGGTGCTCCGGCGCGGGGACGAGCTGCTGGTGGTGGCCACCGACCCGGTGCGCGACCGGACGGAGGAACGCCTGCGGGCGGTCGCCGAGGGCGGCAAGCTGGCCGGCTGGCTGGGCACGGGCGGATCCCCGGCTTCCGGGACCCCCGGCGCCACCGGCCCCCAGGGCGGGTCGGCCATCCCCCAGGCGATGAAACTGGCCAAGAAGCTCGGCGGCGCCGGTGCCGACACCCGTACCGGCGTCAACGGGAGCGGCAGTGGCAGCGGCACGAAGACCCGCCCGTGAGCCTCTTAGAGGTGGCGTCACAGGCAACTTGCGACAAACGCGTCGTAGATCACAGGCTGATACGAAAGCCCTGTGCGCATTCACAGGCGCACAGGGCTTCCTACCTGTAGCATGAAGGCAAACCTGATCGACCAACTCTGTCTGATGCAGAGCTGGCGCGACCGTATGGCGGTCGTGGTGTCTCTTCGCCCGGCGTTTCTTCGCCGATGGCAGCGAGTCGCCCGGCATCTACCGCAGTTCCGCGCGAAGAGGACAGCTCTCGGCCGCTTCCGTCCGGCCCGCCCCACAAGGGCGCCGGGAAGCAGGGCCACCAGGCGGCAGAAAGGCAAGGACCGTGGCGACCACGGTCTCCGACCGCCCCGGATACGGGCAACTGCTGCGCACCCCCGGTGCGTGGACCTTCCTCCTCCCCGGCTTCGCCGCACGGCAGCCCTTCGCGATGCTCACCATCGGCATCGTCCTCCTCGTGCAGCACACGACCGGCTCGTTCGGCAGCGCGGGCGCCGTCGCGGCGGTCTCCGGCGTCTCCATGGCGCTGTTCGCCCCGCAGAGCGGCAAACTCGCCGACCGGTTCGGCCAGCGTGCCGTCCTGGTGCCCGGGGTCCTGCTCCACGCCGTCTCCGTGAGCGCCCTGACCGCAATGGCGCTGGCGGACGCGCCCCTGTGGGCGCTGTTCGCCGCCGCTGTGCCGACCGGTGCGTCGATCCCGCAGATCGGCCCCATGGTGCGGGCCCGCTGGGCGGCGATGCTGGGGGCGACCCCCGACCGGCCCGCCTCCCCGCTGATGTCCACCGCTGCCGCGTTCGAGTCGGTGACGGACGAGTTCACGTTCGTCCTGGGCCCGGTGATCGCCACCGCGCTGTGCACCGGCGTGCACCCGGCGGCCGGACTGATCACGGAAGCCGCCCTGACCCTGGTCGGCGGCCTCCTCTTCGCCGCGCAGCGCGCCACCCAGCCCGCACCTCGTGCCAAGGCCACCGCGGCCGAACCGCACGCCTCTGCGCTCTCCATTCCTGGCGTGCGCGTCCTGGCCGTCACCTTCCTGGGCATCGGCGCGGTCTTCGGCGGAATGCAGGTCTCGCTGACCGCGTTCTCCGAGGAGATCGGCCACCCCGGGGTCAACGGGGTCCTCTACGGGATCTTCGCGGCGGGCAACATGCTGGCGGGCATCGCCTGCGGCGCCATCGCCTGGAAGAGCAGCCCGCGCCGCCGGCTGATCGTCGGGTACGTGGCGCTGACCCTGACCGCGTCCGGCCTGTGGGCCGTGCACTCGGTGCCCCTGCTCGCCGGGCTCGGCCTGCTGGTCGGCCTCTGCATCGCCCCGGCCCTGATCAGCGGTTACACCCTGGTCGAGGCGCTGGTACCCGCCACCGCCCGCACCGAGGCCTTCACCTGGCTGACGGGCGCGGTGGCACTCGGACAGGCGGCGGCCGTGACCGTGGCGGGGCGACTCGCCGACGCCCACGGCGCGAGCACCGGATTCCTGGTCCCCCTGGCCGGAACCGTCCTGGCCCTGATGACCCTGCTCGCCCTGCGCTCCCGGCTGACTCCGAGGTCCCAGGGCCGCACGGTGGCACGTGGGATCGGTCACCGCGAGCCGGTCACGGTGGACTGATCCGACGGAATACGTCAGTATGGAGCGTCGTTAGCACTCACTGAGTGAGAGTGCCAGGAGGAGCAAGTGCCGACCTATCAGTACCAGTGCACCGAGTGCGGCGAGGGCCTCGAGGCGGTGCAGAAGTTCACCGATGATGCCCTGACCGTGTGCCCGAGCTGCGACGGACGCCTCAAGAAGGTGTTCTCCGCGGTCGGCATCGTCTTCAAGGGTTCCGGCTTCTACCGGAACGACAGCCGCGGCTCCTCGTCGAGCAGCACGCCGGCGTCCACGGCCTCGAAGTCGTCCGACTCGGGTTCGTCCTCGTCGTCGACGGGCTCGGACACGAAGTCGAGCGCCTCGTCGTCCGCCTCCTCCTCGTCGTCGGCCCCCGCGTCGGCCTCGTCGAGCGGTACGTCGGCCGCCTGAGCCACGTACGCACGCACCACCCGCCTTTTCACCGGACCCCGCCGAGACTTCTCGGCGGGGTCCGGTCGTTTCCCCCGCGCGGCACCCCTGCGGATACGGTGACCGCATGGTGAACGCACATACGGAAACGAACTCCGGTACGGGTACGGCGGGGGCCGAGGGGTCCGCGGAGATCGGTGTCATCGGCGGCTCGGGCTTCTACTCCTTCCTGGAGGACGTCACCGAGGTCGCCGTGGACACCCCCTACGGCAAGCCGAGCGACTCGGTCTTCCTCGGCGAGCTCGGCGGCCGCCGGGTGGCCTTCCTGCCCCGCCACGGACGCGGCCACCACCTGCCGCCGCACCGCATCAACTACCGGGCCAACCTGTGGGCGCTGCGCTCCGTCGGGGTCCGGCAGGTGCTCGGGCCGTGCGCGGTGGGCGGGCTGCGGCCGGAGTTCGGGCCGGGCACCCTGCTCGTCCCCGACCAGCTGGTGGACCGCACGAAGACCCGCGTGCAGACCTACTACGACGGTGAGACCCGGGCCGACGGCACCGTGCCGAACGTCGTCCACCTGGGCTTCGCCGACCCGTACTGCCCCGAGGGCCGCAAGGCGGCGCTCACGGCGGCCCGCGGCCGGGACTGGGAGCCGGTGGACGGCGGCACCCTGGTGGTGGTCGAGGGCCCCCGGTTCTCGACCCGCGCGGAGTCGCGCTGGCACGCGGCGATGGGCTGGTCCGTCGTGGGCATGACGGGGCACCCCGAGGCGGTCCTCGCCCGGGAACTGGGGCTCTGCTACACCACGATGACCCTGGTGACCGACCTGGACGCGGGGGCCGAGGCCGGCGAGGGCGTCTCGCACGAGGAGGTGCTCCAGGTGTTCGCGGCCAATGTGGACCGGCTGCGCTCGGTGCTGTTCGACGCGGTGGCGGGGCTGCCGAAGAGCGAGAGCCGCAACTGCACGTGCGCCCACGCGCTGGACGGGATCGACACGGGGATCACGCTGCCGTAGCGGGAGGCGGCTGCCGCTCGGGCAGGGCGGAACTCACCGATCGGGTGACGGAGTTGTCCACAGTCCGGGGGCTGTCCACAGGCCGCAGCGGGATCTGCCCGGACGCGGGAAGGTGAGGGGAGTCCGGCCGGGTCACACCGGTCCGGACTCCCCTTTCCCTTGCGCATGTCCTTGCGCTCGTCCGCACTGATCCCGGGTGGTGCCATGTCCACTTCTTCCTCTCCCTCCTCCTGTCCTGCCCCGGTGCCCGCCCCGTGCGGGGTGGGGCCGTTCGGACCCTTGCGGGTGCGGGGCGGTGGCGCGGACCGGCTGCGGCGAATGCTGCGCCGCCATCGGCGTGCGGCGGCCGCGGGGCTGGCGCTGGCGGGCGCGGCGCTGGCCACCACGGGCCTGAGCAGCGCTGACGGAGGGGCCGGCCCACCGGACGATCCGCCGGGGGCTGGCCGGTCTCCGGTGCGGCTGGTCTCCGCGCCGGTCCGGATCGCGGATCCGGAGACCGTACGACTGCTGCGGCCGGGAGACCGGGTCGATGTGATCGCGGTGGGCGATACGGGCGGCGAGGACGCGCGCGTGGTGGCCCGAGGGGCGCGGGTGGCGAAGGTGCCGCCTGCGTCGACGGGGGCCGGGGCGCTGGTGGTGCTGTCCGTGGAGCGGCCGACGGCGACGGCACTGCTCGGTGCCGGCACGTCGGGGCGGCTGGCCGTGGCGGTATCCGATGCGAACTGACGTTCTTTCACCGCACCCGTGGGAATCGGCGGATTGGACAGTCCCGCCTTCTCCCGCCTTGGGTGGTGGGGCAGTGTGCTCCCCTCACCATCCATGCGAAGGAAGGCTCACCCGTGAGCGAGAAGAAGGTCAGTCTGCTGGAGGGCTTCAAGGCCTTCCTGATGCGCGGCAATGTGATCGACCTCGCGGTGGCTGTCGTCATCGGTGCCGCTTTCACCAACATCGTGAACGCGGTCGTCAAGGGGATCATCAACCCCCTGGTCGGCGCGTTCGGCACGCAGGACCTGGACAACTACAGCTCCTGCCTCCAGGGCCCGTGCACCACGGACCCGAAGACCGGAAAGATGGACGGGATCGAGATTCTGTGGGGCTCGGTGCTCAGCGCCACTCTCAGCTTCCTGATCACCGCCGCCGTCGTGTACTTCCTGATGGTGCTGCCGATGGCCAAGTACCTGGCCAGGCGGGCGGCGATGCAGGCCGCCAAGGAAGGTGTGCAGGAGACGATCGAGGTGAGCGAGCTGGAGGTGCTGAAGGAGATCCGCGACGAACTGGTCGCCCAGCGCGCCGGCGGCGCGCCCGGACCGGACTCGGGCGAAGGACCGGGCGGAGCCGGCGGGGTTGCTGCCGATCCGCGCGAGGACCGGTAGCCCCCCGGGCGGCCGGTCGGATGTGGTGGGGCGGCTTCGCTCAGATGTGGTGGGGCGGCTTCTCGTCCAGGAAGCGCGCGAGGTCCGCGGCGCTGCCGCCGGCCGGAGGCCGCTCGCCCCACCCCTGGTCCGTATCGTCCGCGGACTGCCGGTCCAGCGGATCGTCGAAGACCAGAACCGGCTTCGGCTTCGGTTCCCGGGGCGGCTGCTCCTGTGGCTGCTGCTTCTTCGCATCACGCGGGCTGGGGGCGGGGGCGGCGCTCATGTCTCCAGGGTACGGCGGCTCACCCCGGGGGGTGAGCCGCCGTGGGGCCGGGCGACGGGCGTCAGCGGTCCTTCGGGTCGACGAGCCACAGGCCGAGCACGACGAGGAACGACAGGCAGAGGAAACCGGCCCCCCACCAGGCCGTGCTGGTGTTGCCCTCCATCCACTCGTCGATCAGGATCGTCAGCCCCCAGAGCTGGCCGATGACGACGGACATGGCCAGGACGAGACGGGCGGTCAGCTTCGAGGAGCGCTCGGGGTCCTGGTCGGTGCCCGCTCCGGGGCCGGGGCCGGTGTGCCGGACCCGGGGGTCCCCGTATCCGCTGGTGGGGCGGATCTGGGGATAACGCTCGTGGACGGGCCGGTTCAGATCGGGGTCGGCGCTGCCGGGGTGGTAGGCCGAGTAGTGGGTGCCCGGAGGCGGCAGCGGCTGATCGGGGTGCGGGGTCTCGTTCATGCCCGCCCGCCCGGCTTCTCGGCGGTGGCGGACGCCGCGCCGGCTCCGCGCCCGGGGCCGGTGACGGATCCGGAACCGGCGGCGGGAGCGGGGCGTACTACGGGGCCGGTGACGCGGCTGCCGACATCCCTTGCGCCGTCGGCCCGGGGTGCGGGCCGTTCACCGGTGGCCCGGTTCCGGGCGCGTGGCCCGGTGGCGGCCCGGGGCGGGGACTCGGCTCCGCCGTCGGTGCCCGGGCAGCCGATACGGGCGGCGAGTTCGGGTCGCTCCCCGCCGAGCTGGCGGCAGAGGCCCTCCTCGACGCTCTCGCCGGACCGGGTGGTCCCCACGGCCCAGACGCTTCCGTCGTCCTGCTCGATGACCACGACCTTGGGCAGCCCGCGCGGTGGCGGGCCTGCGGTGACCTCGCCGGACCGGGCGTCGAAGACTCCCTCGTGGCACGGGCAGTACAGCTCGCCCTCGGTGCCCCGGTCCTTGCGCCAGAGCACGGCGCAGGCGAGGTGGGTGCAGACGGCGGAGTAGCCGACGAGGGTGCCGTCGTCGAGGCGCACGGCGACGGCCCGGTCCTCCTCGCCCGGGTAGCGGAAGGCGATCGATTCGCCGGGTGGGAGCCCGCCGGCGATGCGCTTCGGCTCGGGGGCCTTGCCCTCCTCGCCGTCGCCGTGGCGGTGGAGGATGCCCGCGGCCACCCCGATACCGCCGACGGCGAGTCCGCCGGAGACGGTGGTGACGATCCGGAGGTAGTCCCGCCGGGTGGTGAGGGAGTCGGCGGCGATCCGGTCCTGGAGCGCCTCGCGCGGGTCTCCCCCGGCGGGGTGCTCGCCGGCCGGCTGCTGATCGGTGACGCTCATCGGCGGACGTCCTTCCCGTTGATCTCGACGACGGGAAGACCGCCGGGTACCGGCCACTGGACCCGTTCGGCGGGGACGACCATGGCCACGCCGGTGCGGACCTCGGTCTCGCCGAAGACGAAGGTGTCGGCGACCTGGACACCGGGGCGCTCCGCCTGGAGCTCCTCGACGGTTCCGTAGAAGAGCGCTCCGGTCGGGCAGACGGTGGCGCACATGGGGGCGAGGCCGTAGGCGGTGCGGTCGTAGCAGAGGTTGCACTTCATCTGCAGCTTCGCCTGGAGGTCGATCTTCGGTACCCCGAAGGGGCAGGCGTTGACGCAGTTGGAGCAGCCGATGCAACGGGTGGTGTCGGCCTGCTGCACCACACCGTCCGCGGTCACCAGGATCGCGTCGGCGGGACAGACCTCGGCGCACGGGGCGACCGGGTCCTCACAGTGCATGCAGACCGTCGGAAGGGAGGCGACGGACCGGCCCTCGTCGGTGTAGTCGAGGTGGATCATCGATTTCCCGCGGTGCGAGTCGCATTCGCGGCAGGCGGAGACACAGGCCTGGCAGCCGATGCAACGCCCCGGGTCGATGAAGATCGTTCTGCCCATCATGGGCCTCAGCTCCTCTCCGAGGTGCCACGACCCTGCGGGGCCGTGGGAGGCAGCGGGTCGGTACGGGAGACCTGGGTCTCCGGGTAGGCGACATGGCCGGGGGCGACCGGCGGGGCGGGGACCTCGTCGATCCGCTCGGCGTGCTCGATGCGGCAGGCGCACACCTTGTACTCGGGGATCTTGGAGCGGGGGTCGAGGGCGTCGATGGTGAGGGCGTTGGCCGCGGTGGGGACGGGCCAGTGGTACGGGACGAACACGGTGTCGGGGCGGATCGCCTCGGTGACCAGGGCGGGGAAGACCTCGCTGCCGCGCCGGGTGACGACGCGGACGGGTTCACCGTTGCGGAAGCCGTGGGAGGGGTGGATCTCGGCCCAGGGGCGCGGGGTCTGTTCGACGAGGGCGCCGAGCCTGCGGGTCTGGTTGCCGGAGAGGAAGTGGGCGACGGTGCGGCCGGTGGTGAGCGACATGGGGTGCTCGTCGTCGTACGGGTCCATCGGCGGGTGCCATTCGACGACCTGGAGATGGATCCTGCCGTCGGGGTGGTAGGTCTTCCCGTCCTCGAAGAGGCGGGGGGTGCCGGGGTGGTCGGTGGTGGGGCAGGGCCAGGCGATGCCGCCGGTCTCCTCCAGCCGTTCGTAGGTGATGCCGTAGTAGTCGTTGACGGTTCCGGCGGAGGCGACGCGCAGCTCGTCGAAGACCGACCGGGAGTCGGGGAAGTCGAACTTGTCGCCCGCGCCGAGGCGGCGGGCGAGTTCGCAGATCACCCAGGTGTCGGTCCGGACGCCTGGAGGCGGGTCCTGGGCCTTGTTGTGCTTGACCACGCGGGCTTCCGCGTTGGCCATCACCCCTTCGTCCTCGGCCCAGGTGGTGACGGGGAAGACGACATGGGCGTTGGCGGCGGTCTCGGAGAGGAAGAAGTCGAATTGGGCGTGGAACTCGGTGGTGTCGTACCCCTCCTTGACCACCCGGTAGTTGGGCAGGGAGACGAAGGGGTTGTTGCAGATGCCGATCAGGCCGCGGATCTCGCGGCGCTGCATCTGCCAGACCATTTCCATCATGGAGGTACCGGCGGGCGGGAGTTCGGACTCCTCGATGCCCCAGATCTCGCAGATCTGGCGGCGGTGCTCCTCGTTCATGATGGAGCGTCCGCCGGGGAGGAGGTCGGACTTCTGGCCGTGCTCACGGCCGCCCTGCCCGTTGCCCTGGCCGGTGATGGTGCCGTAGCCGGCGCCGGGTTTGCCGATGTGGCCGGTGGCGGTGCAGAGGTTGATCACGGAGAGGCAGTTCTCGACGCCCTGCGAGTGGTGTTCGATGCCTCGGGCGTGCCAGGCCATGGCCTTGGGGGCGCGGGCGAAGGCCCGGGCGACCTGGACGATCTGCTCGGCGGGGATGCCGCAGATCGCGGCGGCGCGGGAGGGCGGGTACTCGGCGGCCTTGGCCTTGAGCTCCTCCCAGCCGGTGGCGTGGTCGGCGAGGAAGGTCTCGTCGGTGAGTCCTTCCTCGATGACGACGTTCAGGACGGAGGTGAAGAAGGCGGAGTCGGTGCCGGGTTTGAGGGCGACGTGGATGTCGGCGGTCCGGGCGATGGCGGTCTCGCGCGGGTCGACCACGATGAGGGTCGCGCCGCGGTCCCGGGCTCCCCAGACGTACTGGGTCATCACGGGGAAGCACTCGCCGACGTTGGAGCCCGCGATGAGCAGGCAGTCGGTGAGCAGGATGTCGGAGAAGGGGTTGCCGGCCCGGTCGATGCCGAAGGCCAGCTTGTTGGCGCCCGCGGCGCTGACCATGCAGAGGCGGCCGTTGTAGTCGACGTGCCGGGACTTGAGCGCGACCCGGGCGAACTTGCCCACCAGATAGGTCTTCTCGGAGAACAGGCTGGCCCCGCCGAGGAGCCCGAAGGCGTCGTTGCCGTACGTCTGCTGGATGCGCTTGACCTCGGAGACGGTGAAGTCGAGGGCCTCCTCCCAGGACACCTCGCGGAACTCCTCGTCGCGGGAGCGTCGCATCAGCGGGGCGGTGAGCCGGTCGGGGTGGTTGACCTGCTGATAGGCGTTGATGCCCTTGGGGCAGAGCCGCATCCGGTTGATGTCGTGGTTGCGGGGTTCGACGCCGAAGACCTTGCCGCCGCGGTCAACGCGCAGATACATCCCGCACTGGACGCCACAGAAGCAGCAGTGGGTGGGCACGAGCGTCTCGCCGTTCTGGTCGGCGTGCCACTGGTCGGCCGGGATGCCGCCCGCGTCCCGGAAGGCGCGGGTGCCGGGCGGGGCGAGGGAGGGGTCCAGGGGGATGAAGGTGCGGCGGTCGGCAGCAGCTCGCGGGTCCGCGGTCACTTGAACCCCTTCTTCACATGGGAGAGATAGGCGCTGCCGCGCAGCACCCGCTTGCAGCGCGGGCAGTATTCGGCCCAGGAGTCGAAGTCGAGCCGGAGGTCGCGCATGGTGCCGCGCAGGTTCTCGACGTAGGGCCCGGTGTCGATGGGTTCCTCGCAGCGGCGGCAGGCGAAGACCTCGTCGTCCTTGCGGCCGGTGTACTTGAACAACTGCATGCCGACCGCGGCCGGGCGCTGGACGATGTGGAAGAACTTGCCGAACGGGATGTAGATCAGGGTGAAGACGACGGAGACCATGTGCAGGATCGCCAGGAACTGGTAGCCGCCGCCGTGCAGGAAGACCGAGGAGAAGGTGAGCAGCAGACCGGTCACGGAGATGACGATGAGCGCGATCAGCGGCACCAGGTCGTAGGCGAAGCGCTGGCCGGTGGCGGCGCCGCGGTCCTTCATCCGGCGCCACAGGAAGTACGAGGCGCCGGGGATGACGAGGACGGCGGCGATGTCCAGGCCGTGGAACATCAGCCAGCCGAGCAGGTTCAGGGAGTCGAAGCCGAGGATCTTGAAGCCCCAGATCCTCATCTCGTAACCGGGTCCTGAGCCGGTGCCGGAGGTGAAGGTGAACCAGCCCCAGGTGAGCGGGAAGGTGATCAGGGCGGCGAGGATGCAGCCCCAGAAGATGAGCTGGTGAGCGGCCCAGCGGGCGTGGGAGCGGGCGCCGAGGAACTTTTGGAAGCCGAGGTAGGTGGCGATCATCCTGGGCAGGGCGGTGGGGGCCCTGCGGAAGTTCTCCATCGAGAAGAGGCTGCGCCAGCCCTGTTTGAAGAGGCGGCGGGCACCGGGGGCGGAGATCCAGACGGTGTAGCGGTAGGCGACGCCGAAGGCGAGGAAGACCGTGGCCACTGCGTACGGGAGGAGGGCCGAGTCGAAGTTGCGGAGCATACGGCTGCCGAGCACGATCGCGACGATCAGCAGGGCGGAGACAGCCACTCCGGCGAGCGTGGCCCGGGTGGTGACGGACCGGGGGCCGGTCGGCGGCGGTGGAGTGGCCGGGGGGTCACCGGGGTCGGGGGGCTCGGCTACTGCGCTGGCTTCTGAGGGCTCGGTCACCCGGCCACCGTAGGACTGTTTGGGTCGATTGAACCCGTTTTAGGGGATGGGAGGGTGAGCGGGTCGCCCGGACAGTCGCAAGGGCCGCCTTGCCCGGGCGGAGCTGCTGGGGCGGGGTTGCGGGCCGCCTCGCAACGGGCCGGGCTGCGCAAGCCACCTTGCCCGGGCCCCGCGGGGTTGCGGGGCCGCCTCGCGCGGGCCGGGCTGCGCAGGCTGCCTTGCCAGGGCCGCCTCCGGTGGGACCTTGCGCACCGGCCGTCCGGAGTCTCGCGCACCGCCTTCGGCTCGCCGGTACGTTCGAGGCGTAGCGGTCCGTGCTCTTCGGCGGGCCCCGATCCCGACCGGAGGAGCCGCACGATGACGCGCGAGGACAAGGCCCCCGAATTCCCGCCCCTGCTGGACGCGCTGACCGATGTGGCCGGTATCCGCGTCGGCCATGCCGAGGTCGCCGGTGCGGGCGCGCTGAGCGGCACGACAGTCGTCCTGGCGCCCGAGGGCGGGGCCGTGGCGGCCGTGGATGTACGGGGCGGCGGGCCGGGCACGCGGGAGACGGACGCGCTGGATCCGCGCAACCTGGTACAGCGGGTCGACGCGGTCGTCCTCACGGGCGGGAGCGCCTTCGGGCTCGACGCGGCGTCCGGCGTGATGGCGTGGCTGGAGGAGCAGGGCCGGGGCGTCCGGGTCGGCCCCGGACCCACCCAGGTGGTGCCGGTCGTTCCGGCCGCCGCCCTCTTCGACCTCGGCCGGGGCGGCGACTGGCGGGCCCGCCCCGACGCGTCGACCGGCCGCGCCGCGGTGGAGGCCGCTGCTGCCGCGGGCCCCGGGGAGCCGGTCGCCGAGGGGTCGGTGGGTGCGGGCACCGGTGCGGTGGCCGGGCAGCTCAAGGGCGGCATCGGCACGGCGAGCGTCCGCCTCGCCTCCGGGGTCACGGTGGCCGCCGTCGTCGCGGTGAACGCGGCGGGCTCGGTGGTCGACCCCCGGACCGGGGTGCTGTTCGGGGAGTACGGGGCCGGGGAGCCGCCGGTCCACCCTCCGGCCGAGGTCCACGCGGCGGCGGAGCGGCGGCTCGCTCAGGAGCGGGAGGCGGCGGAGGCGGCCGGGGGCGCGGCCCCGCCGTTCAACACGACGATCGCGGTCGTCGCCACGGACGCGGACCTCACGCGGGCGCAGGCCCAGAAGCTGGCGGGCACCGCGCACGACGGCCTGGCCCGCGCGGTGCGCCCGGTCCATCTGCTGACGGACGGGGACACCGTGTTCACCCTGGCCACCGGGCAGGTGCCGGTGGCGCCGGGGAACCCGGTCGCCGTCAACGAGGTCCTCGCGGCTGGCGCCGACGTCCTGGCGCGGGCCATCGTGAAGGCGGTGCGCGCGGCCCGGAGCACCGAGGGGCCAGGCGGCAGGCTCCTCTCGTACACGGAGTTGTACGGAGGCGGGACGCGGTAGGACCAAGGCGAGGGGGGCGTGCGGTGTGTGCCGGGGGCGCGCACAGGTGGCCGACTCACCGTTCACGTAAGGGAGTTCCTCCCAAGCGTCCGAAATGCACCGGGAACGGGCGGGGAACTTTCGGCGTGCGCCTTACGTTTTCACCCAACCCCGGTCACGATGTCAGACCCAGGGACTACGTTGAGCACGCATCGAGTAACACGCGGCGACGGCCTGGAGACACCACCTTGAGCGATCCGTGCGAGACAACCGAGCACCACCTCGACCGACTCCTGCGACGCGCCCTGAACTCCTTCGACCTTCCCGACAGCACGGTCGACCGCCTCGGTACGGCGCTCGCCCACAGCAGTTCGCTGCACTCGTCGCACCACAGCTCCGTGCTGCACCGCGAGACCTACCGTCACACGTATCTCCTCGCCGACGGCTCCGCCCTCACCCTGTGGGAGCTGGTGCACAGCGGCGGCCGGGACGTGCGGAGCCCACGTCGGCACGAGCTGTACGACGACGAGGGCGACGCCCGTATCGCCGCGTCCCGGCTGGCCGGGAGTTTCTCCGACTCCCCGGCCTTCGGCGACGAGGGGATGCAGGAGGCGCCGGGGGACCTGGAGATGCTGACGGCCCTGATGTCCGCCCCGCCGGCCCCGTTCCCCCGGACGTACGCCCCCGACAATTCCGCGGACCACGCCCGCCGCGTGCTGCGCCGCGCGGAGAACGCCGACCGGCCGGGCGAGGAGAGGGCGCGGCTGCTCCGGGCCGCCTTCGCCCACCACATCACCCAGATCTTCGGGCGGCAGTGCGATGTCGACGGCCGGCCCGCCGGATTCACGCTCTACGAGCACGCGTTCCTGCTGCTGGACGGCAGCGAGACGAGCCTGTGGGAGGTCGAGCACACGGCGACGCCCGACGGCCGCCACATGTGCGAGGTGTACGAGGACGAGCACACCGCCCGCGCGGCGATGGAGAGCCGCACCCGGATCTGCTGACCCGGGCCCCGGGGCCGGAGCCACGGGTTACGGATCTGCCGACCCGAACCCCCGGGCCCGCCGACCGCAAGGCCGGTACCCCCGGGCCCGCCCCCCTGCCGTGCTGGTACCCTCGGGCCCGGTCTCCCTGCCGCGTCGGTCAGTGCGGGCCGGACTCCGCGTGGGCGCGCGGCCGGGCGGGCAGCGCGAACATCACCAGGAAGATCACCGAGAGCACCCCGGCCACCCACCACAGCGACTGCTGGAACGCGTCGACGAACGCCGGGCCGACCGCTTCGGGGGCCGGCCGGTCGCCGAGCGCGCCGAAGAAGACGACGGACACCAGACCGAGGCCGAGCGCCGTCCCCATCTGCTGCACGGTGTTGATCAGGCCGGACGCCGAACCGGCGTGCTCCTTGGGCACTTCGGAGAGCACCATGTCGGTCAGCGGAGCCACGATCAGCCCCATGCCCGCGCCCATGACCACCAGCGGGACGGCCATCTGCCAGGAGCTGATGCCCATGCCGTACTGCTCGCTCTCCCAGAGGTAGATCAGCAGCCCCGCGATCATGAGGAGCGCACCGGCCTGGAGGACCTTGCGGCCGAAGCGGGGCACGAGCTTCTGCACGGAGATTCCGGCGGCCACCGAGACCGCGACGGAGAAGGGGATGCCCGTCACGCCGGCGCGCAGCACGCTCCAGCCGAGGCCCATCTGCATGTAGAGGGTCCAGACCAGGAAGAAGATGCCGAGGCCGACGCCGAAGGTCAGCTGCACGGCGATGCCGGCGGCGAAGCTCTTCACCCGGAACAGGGACAGTTCGATCAGCGGCGAGCCGTCGGTCAGTGCCTTCCGCCGCTGGTGGACCACCAGCGCCACGAACACGAACAGGCTGCCCACCATCGAGAGATGGCCCCAGAGCGGCCAGCCCAGTTCGTGTCCCCGGGTGAGCGGATAGATGAGCATCAGCATCGCCAGGGTGATCAGGGCGACGCCGCGCAGGTCGAGACGGACCGCCTTGGGGGCCTTGGACTCGCTGATGAACTTCGCGCCGAGGATCAGTCCGGCGATGCCGACCGGCAGGTTGATCAGGAAGATCGGCCGCCAGCCGAGCCCGAAGAGGTCCCACTCGGTGAGCAGGGCGCCCAGCAGCGGACCGGAGACCGCGCCGAGTCCGACGACCGCGCCGAAGAGGCCGAAGACCTTGCCGCGCTCGTGGGCCGGGAAGGTGGCGTGCACGATCGAGAGGACCTGGGGCACCATCAGGGCCGCCGTCACGCCCTGGAGGATGCGGGCGGCGACCAGTATCTCGGGGTCGGGCGCCACGCCGCACAGGGCCGAGGCGAGCGTGAAGCCGCCGATGCCGATGAGGAAGAGCCGCTTGCGTCCGTAGATGTCGCCGAGCCGGCCGCCCGTGATCAGCCCGGCCGCGAACGCGAGCGCGTAGCCGGCGGTGATCCACTGGATCGCGGAGACGGAGGCTCCGGTCTCGCGCGTGATGCTGGGGATCGCGATGTTGACGATCGTGACGTCGACCAGATCCATGAAGGCCGCGGTCATCACGATGGCGAGCGCGAACCAGCGACGCCGGTCGGCCGGGGCGGACACGGGTGCAAACGCGGATCCGGGTGCGCCCGGCGTCGTCACCGGTGCGCCCGGCGTCGTCACCGTCGCGGGCGATGCGGGCGGTACGAGCTGCGAGGCCGCGGGCGGCGGCGGTGCGGAAGAAGGCATGGGAAAAACCTATGCAGCCATTAGGTCAGATCATGACCTGATGGTCCGCCATCCTGAGGCCATGTCCGATACCCCGGCACGTCTGCTGAAGTTGCTGTCCCTCCTTCAGACCCCGCGCGAATGGCCCGGCGGCGAACTGGCCGAACGGCTCGACGTCAGCCCGCGCACGATCCGCCGCGATATCGACCGGCTGCGCGACCTGGGCTATCCGGTCGAGGCCTCGCGCGGCTCGGTCGGCGGCTATCGCCTGGTCGCGGGCGCCGCCATGCCGCCTCTCCTGCTGGACGACGAGGAGGCGGTGGCCATCGCGGTGGGGCTGCGGGCCGGGGCGGGGCACGCGATCGAGGGCGTCGACGAGGCCTCCGTACGGGCGCTGGCAAAGCTGGAACAGGTGCTCCCCTCCCGGCTGCGGCACCGGGTCTCCGCGCTCCAGAACGCCACGGTGCCGCTGACCCGGGGCGACGGCTCCACGATCGACCCGCGGACCCTGACGACGCTGGCATCCGCGGCCACCGGTCGGGAGCGGCTGAGGTTCGCGTACCGCAGCGGCGACGGAACCCGGACGAAGCGGCAGGTCGAGCCGTACCGGCTGGTGAGCACCGGGCAGCGCTGGTATCTGGTGGCGTACGACCTGGGCCGGGAGGACTGGCGGACGTTCCGGGTGGACCGGGTCGGCGAGCCGTACGCCACCGGGGCCCGGTTCCCCCCGAGGCCCCTGCCCGTCGAGGGCACGGGGAGCGATACGGACGGCGGTACGGGGAGCGGGGACGCGGCGACGTTCCTCGCCCGGTCGATGCGGCGGATGCAGCCGGAGCTCCGCCTCGACGTGTGGTTCGGCGCGCCGGCGGCGTTCGTGACGGCGCGGCTGCCCGCGCACCTCGGGGCGCCACAGCCGGACGGGGAGGGCGGCTGCCGGCTGCGGGCTTCGTGCACCGACTCGCTGGAGTGGGTGGCGCTGCGGCTGGCGCTGGTGGACTGCGAGTTCTCCGTGGAGGGGCCGCCGCAGCTGGTGTCGTATCTGGAGGGCCTGGGCGCCCGGCTGACCCGGGCCGCCGCCGGGGCCGGGACGGAGCCGTGTCAGGGGGCGGGCCCGGAACAGGGATGAGCCCCGACGCCGGGGGGGGGTGGGCGCCGGGGCTCAGCTCGTGGACCGGTGGAAAACCGGTCGGGTGACCGGAATGACCCGGTCGGTCGGCCGGTGCGAACCGGCTTGATGGGGAGATTACGGGTTAATGGCTCACGCCGCAGCGTCAAAGCCCGTGTCGTGAGCCATTCGCTTCAATTCGAGCAACGCGTGCTTCTCTATCTGCCGGATCCGCTCCCGCGTGAGGCCGTGCTGCTTGCCCACTTCGGTCAGGGTCCGCTCGCGCCCGTCCTCGATGCCGTACCGCATCTTGATGATCGATGCGGTCCTGTTGTCGAGCTTGCCGATGAGGTCCTCCAGCTCCTCGCTGCGGAGCAGGGTCATCACCGACTGCTCGGGCGAGACGGCGGAGGTGTCCTCCAGCAGGTCGCCGAACTGGGTGTCGCCGTCGTCGTCCACGGACATGTTGAGGCTGACCGGGTCGCGGGCCCAGTCCAGGACGTTGCCGACGCGCTCGGCGTTGGAGTCGAGCTCGGCGGCGATCTCCGCGTGCTCCGGGTCGCGCCCGTGCTCGCGGTTGAACTCGCGCTGGACCCGGCGGATCCGGCCGAGCTCCTCCACCAGGTGGACGGGGAGCCGGATCGTGCGGGACTGGTCGGCGATGGACCGGGTGATGGCCTGGCGGATCCACCAGGTCGCGTACGTGGAGAACTTGAAGCCCTTGGCGTAGTCGAACTTCTCGACCGCGCGCACCAGGCCGGCGTTGCCCTCCTGGATCAGGTCGAGCAGAGGGAGCCCCGCGCGCGGGTAGCGGCGGGCCACGGCAACGACGAGCCGGAGGTTGGAACGGATGAATATGTCCTTGGCGCGCTCGCCATCGGCGACCAGCGCCTCCAGCTCCTCACGCTTCGCGTCACCGGCGTCGCTCTCCACCTCGCCGTCGAGGATCTGCTGGGCGTAGACGCCCGCCTCGATGGTCTGGGAGAGGTCGACTTCCTTGGCGGCGTCGAGCAGCGGTGTGCGGGCGATCTCGTCCAGGTACATGCCGACCAGGTCGCGATCGGCGATTTCCCCGCCCACGGCGCGAACACTGCTTGCCCGGTCGGTCCCACCGGAGGCGGCGGACGTACGACGGGCGACGGCACGGGTTGCCATGCGTGCTCCCTTGCTGAGTAGGTCGCGACACCCTTTCGGGTGCCCTGCATCCGATGGAAACAACGACTGGAATCCGGACAGAATTCCCATGCGGCCCATTCATTTTCGTGATCATGCAGTACCCTGTTCCGCTTCGACCGCCGGGCACCGCATCCGGATCCCATCGGACGCGCAGGTCAGAGCCGGTGCGGAGGGGGTTCCGGCCCCTGGTCGGCCCCCTTGCCGACTCTCCGGCCGGGTACCCGGAATCGGCGCGTCCACCCGAAGCGCCCTGCTCCCGCCCGGAACTCCCCGCCCCCACCCCGAGAGACGGCTGCGGCGGCGTTCGGGTTGCTCAGGTGCGTCCGCGACGGGAAGAGCCGGTCAGGCCCCGACACGTACGGGTCAGCCGAACTGCACCGAGCGCTTCGCCAGTCCCATCCAGAAGCCGTCGATGACGCTCCGCCCCCGGTCCAGATCGTCCTCGGCCGCGCCCAGCGTCACGAACAGCGGTGCGAAGTGCTCGGTGCGCGGGTGGGCGAGCCTTCCGGCCGGGGACGTGTGCTCGAAGTCGATCAGGGCGTCGATGTCCTGGGCCCGCAGCGCGCGGTCGCCCCAGTCGTCGAACTCCGCCGACCAGCCGGGCACCCCGCCGCCCTGGTGGCGCAGGGCGGCCAGGTTGTGGGTGAAGAAGCCGCTGCCGACGATCAGCACGCCCTCGTCGCGCAGGGGCGCGAGCTTGCGCCCGACGGCCATCAGCTTCTGCGGGTCGAGGGTCGGCAGGGAGATCTGGAGTACGGGGATGTCGGCGTCCGGGAACATCTCGACCAGCGGGACGTACGCCCCGTGGTCGAGGCCCCGGTCCGGGATGTCCTGGACCGGCGTACCGGCGCCGCGCAGCAGCTTGCGGACGCTGTCGGCGAGAGCGGGCGCGCCGGGGGCCTCGTACCGCACCCCGTAGTAGTGCTCGGGAAAGCCCCAGAAGTCGTACACGAGCGGCACGGTCTCGGTGGACCCCAGGGCGAGCGGGGCCTCCTCCCAGTGGGCGGAGACCATCAGGATCGCGCGGGGGCGGGGCAGGCCCGCGGACCAGGCGGCGAGTTCGCCGGGCCAGACGGGATCGTCGGCCAGGGGCGGCGCGCCGTGCGAGAGGTAGAGGGCGGGCATGCGCTCCGCGGTGGCTGTCATGGCACTCCCCATCCACTGGGCGCCGGATCCCGGGCGGCCGGGCGCCGCGCTGGGCGGCCGGGTCACCGGATCCGGTCACGAGTTCGTCAGAGCGGTAGTTCCCCGAGGTCATCCGAGGGATGGTTGTGCAGGGGTCCTACGGAATTCCGCGGGAGCTCCCCTCGGATCCCCTGCGGGGACCTCCCGGGAAGACTTCTTGAAACTTCAAGGTCCTACCTGTGGAGACCTTAGCTCTATCTAGTTCAACTTTCAAGAAAAGGTCGTACAGTGGAGTCCATGACCACGGCATCCACCAGCGCACCGCGTTGGCTCACCGACGAGGAGCAGCGCGTCTGGCGCGCCTATCTGCATGCCACCACGCTGCTGGAGGATCACTTCGACCGCCAGTTGCAGCGCGATGCCGGTATGCCGCACACCTACTACGGGCTGCTCGTCCAGCTCTCGCAGGCACCCCGCCGCCGGATGCGGATGACGGAGCTGGCCCGGAACGCGAAGATCACCCGCTCCCGGCTCTCGCACGCCATCGCCCGGCTGGAGAAGAACGGCTGGGTCCGCCGCGAGGACTGCCCCTCCGACAAGCGCGGCCAGAACGCGGTGCTCACCGACGAGGGCCTCGATATGCTGCGCCGCTCGGCGCCGGGCCATGTCGAGGCCGTACGGCAGGCGATGTTCGACCGGCTCACGGACGAGCAGGTGAAAAGCCTCGGGGAGATCATGCGGACGCTCGCCACCGGTCTGGAACCGGAGGGCACGGACGCGGATCTGCCCTGGCTCCGCTGAGCGGAGCCAGGGCAGAAGGCAGATCAGGGACCGGTCGCCGTCGACGGACGGTCGGCGATCGGCGTCGTCAGTGGGCGACCACCGGGATCTTGAACTCCTCCTCGGCACCCGCCTCGGACGCGCTCTCCGTGGTGCCCGAGCCCGTGCCGGGCCGGCCGGTGTTGATGAGGGCGATCGCGATGGCGGCCGCGGCGACGAGGATGCCGACCGCCCACCAGATCGCGGAGGCGAAACCGCTGACCATGGCCTGGAGCTCCAGGAGCTTCGGGTCCGTGGCGCGGGCCGCGTGATCGGCGACGTACGCGGTGGTGGCGCTCGCGGCGATGGTGTTCAGCAGAGCGGTGCCGATGGCGCCGCCCACCTGCTGCGAGGTGTTGACCATCGCGGAGGCCACACCCGCGTCACGCGGCTCGATGCCGTGCGTGGCCAGGGACATCGCCGGCATGAACGCCGTACCCATACCGAGGCCGAGCAGCAGCATGCCGGGCAGGATGACGGCCGCGTAGCTGGTGTTCAGGTCCAGCTGGGTCAGGAACAGCATGCCGACCGCGGCGACCAGGAAGCCCGGGCCCATCAGCAGGCGCGGCGGGACCCGGGTCATCAGCCGGGTGCCGATCTGGGTGGAGCCGGTGATCATGCCCGCGATCATCGGGAGGAACGCGAAGCCGGTCTTGACCGGGGAGTAGCCCTTCACGACCTGGAGGTAGTAGGTCAGGAAGAGGAACAGCCCGAACATCGCGATGATGGCGAGGCCCAGCGAGAGGTAGACCCCGCCGCGGTTGCGCTCGGTGAGGACGCGCAGGGGCAGCAGCGGCGACTTCACGCGCGCCTCGGTCATGACGAAGGCCAGCAGCAGCACGGCGGCGGCGATGAACATCGAGACGGTCAGCGCGTCCGACCAGCCGGCCGACTCGGCGCGGGTGAAGCCGTAGACCAGGGCGACCAGGCCGAGGGTGGAGAGCACGACGCCGGGGATGTCCAGCGGTGCGCGGTTGCGGGTGCCGGAGGGCTCACGGATCACGAAGTACGCGCCCACGGCCGCGACGACGGCGAACGGGATGTTGACGAAGAACGTCCAGCGCCAGTTCAGGTACTCGGTGAGGAAGCCGCCGAGGATCAGTCCGACGGCTCCACCGCCGCCGGCGATGGCCCCGTAGATGCCGAACGCCTTGGCGCGCTCCTTGGCGTCGGTGAACATCACGGCGAGCAGCGAGAGCGCGGCCGGGGCGAGCAGGGCGCCGAAGACACCCTGGAGGGCACGGGAGCCGAACATCATCGCCTCGTTCTGGGCGGCCCCGCCGAGCGCGGAGGCCAGCGCGAAGCCGATCAGTCCGACGACGAAGGTGCGCTTGCGTCCCCAGAGGTCGGCGATCCGGCCGCCGAAGAGGAGGAGACCGCCGAAGGCGAGGGCGTAGGCGGTGATGACCCACTGCTTGTTGCCGTCGGAGATGCCGAGGTCGGTCTGGGCGGAGGGCAGCGCGATGTTCACGATGGTCGCGTCGAGGACGACCATCAGCTGGGCGAGCGCGATGAAGGCGAGAGCCTTCCAGCGACTCGGATCGGGAAGTGCGGTGTCAGCTGTTCTGGACAGATCGGCCGTTTTTGACATGGGTGTAGCCACCTAAGGACGTGCGAGGGCGCCGAGGCGTCGCGAAGTGGGCGTCGGCGGTACGGGCTGTGCCGTACGCGCGACGGTTACGTGGGCCGCCCGTGCGTGACAGGGACGTACGGGCCGGTGTTCGGGTGGGGCGGGACGGTGGGGCCGATGGAGTCGGCGGGTCCCGGAAGGTTCAGGTCGGTGCGGCCGTCAGGAGCGCCGCAGATCCTCCAAGGTCGCCGCCGATCCGGGCAGTTCGGAGCGGGCCGGGGTCTCCAGGCCGTCCAGGAACAGCTGCAGATGACGGTGGGTGAACCGGTCGATGCCCTGGCAGGCGATGCCGGGGAGCGGCCGGGTGAGCTGGGAGAGGGCGACGAGTACGTCACCGACGGCGATGTCGGTACGCAGCCGCCCCGCGGACTGGGCGCGCGACACGAGCCCTGCGACGGTCTCTTCGAGGCGGTCGCGCTCGGCGAGCAGATCGGGGTGATCCTTGTCGAAGACGCCGGAGATCATCGGGCACAGGGCGCCGATCCGTTCGTCGGCGGCCGCGTGCACGAAGCGGCTGAGCGCGGCGAACGGGTCGGACTCCGCGGCGACGGCCTCCTCGGCCCTCAGGGTGGTGCGGGAGGTGACCGCGAGGACGACCTCATGGGTGAGGGCGGCGCGGTCGGGGAAGTTCCGGTAGAGCGTGGCGTTGCCGACGCCCGCACGGCGGGCCACATCGTCCAGCGCCACGTCGGGGCCGAACTCGACGAACAGCTCGCGCGCGGCCGAGACGATCCGCTCACGGTTGCGCAGCGCGTCGGCCCGCGGACGGGCGGCGCGGCACGATGCCGCCGGTGCGGCGCTCTTCCCGGCGGCGGCCTCCGCGACACGTCCGGTGCCGGTCGGCGTGACGCTTCCGGTGCCGGGCTGCGCGGTGTTGCCGGTGACGGCGGCCTGCGCTGCACCCTTGGCGACGGTCTCCACTGCGACCCTCACCTCCCCTTCCCCTGCGTAGCCGGTCGGACCCCCTTCGTAACCGGGGACCACTTCCCCGCTTAGCGGGGACACGCATGCAAACGGGGAGAGCCTCCCCGGTTATTTCCCCCTCTCGATGTGACCTGCATCACACCTGCCCGGGACGGAAACCCACCGATCGGCGCACCCAGCGAGCGGCCCCGGACCACCCGGCAGAGGCTGATCGCCAGAGCGCAGTCAGGGGTCGGCCGACTGCCGCGGACCCCGAAGGCGCCTCTATGCAGCAGCCCCGCCACCGGATACGCAGACACCGCCGCCCGGTCGCCCTGGCCGGAGCGACCGCGCTGGTCATAGCCGCCATGGCCTCGGCCAGCACCACCCTCCACTCCGGCGGCCGCGCCTCGGCGGGCCCGGCGGCCACCGCCCAGGACTCCGCGCTCGCCCCGTGCCGGATCTCCGCGGCCATGGGCGTGCAGATGTCCGAGGGCCTGCCGACCCCGCCCGGCTACGCCCGGTCGACCGGCGAGATCAGGGCGCTCAACCTGATGATCGACTTCCCGGACGCGGAGGGGACGGAACCCGCGACGGACCGGTTCGCGGAGTTCTTCCCGCAGACCTCCGAGTGGTTCCGGACCAGCTCCTACGGCCGGCTCGTCTACCGGCCCGAGGCCCCCGTCAAGGACTGGCTGCGGATGCCGATGGCGTTCACGGAGTACGGGATAGAGCGCGGCTCACCCTTCGAGCCGGGCTACCGCCAGCTGGTGAAGGACATCGTCGCGGCCGCCGACCCCCGGGTCGACTTCTCGGAGTACGACCTGGTCAACATCCTGGTCAGCCCGAACGCCGGCCCCTCCGCACTGGACACCGTGCTCTCCGTGACCTTCTCCGGCAACGACGAGGCCCCTGAGGCGGACGGCGTGCCGCTCGCCAACACCTCGTTCGTCTACAGCCGCCAGGACGACGGATCGGGGTCGTACGCCGAGACCGGCTACCGCGTCCTGCCGCACGAGAACGGCCATGTCTTCGGGCTGCCCGACCTCTACACGATGGAGGGCGGCGGCTCCGTCGGGCACTGGGACATCATGTCCGAGGACTGGGGCGCCAACAACGACTTCCTGGCCTGGCACAAGTGGAAGCTCGGCTGGCTCGACAACGAGCAGATCAGCTGCGCGTCGCAGACCGGCGTCAGCGAGCACACGCTCGGCCCGCTGGCCACCGAGGGCGGCACCAAGCTCGCCTTCGTCCCGCTGAGCGCCCAGTCCGGCTACGCCGTGGAGGTCCGCACGGCGGCGGGCAACGACGAGGCGGTCTGCCGGCCCGGGGTGCTGATCTACAAGGTCAGCTCCGACGTGGACACCGGCCAGGGCCCGGTCTCCGTCGCCGACGCCACCGAGGACAGCGGCGGCTGCACCCGGCGCCCCAACGTGCACGCGGAGCTGTCCGACGCCCCGTTCCGGCCCGGCCAGACCTTCACCGACCGGGCCAACGGCGTACGGATATCCGTGCTGGACGAGGACGACGAGGGCAACTACCGGGTACGGGTCACGCGCCCGTGAGCCGCCCGAGGACTACCCGCCCGTGAGCCGCCCGAGGACCTACCCGCCCGCGCGCCGGCCCACCGCTTACGCGCCTGTGCGCAGGCCCGCGGCTTACGCACCCTTGAGGCGGCCGACGACGGAGACCCACCCGTCGCGGCGTACGGCACGGTCCCCCGTACGGAACCAGCCGCCGTCAGCGAAGACGGCCCCGGTCGCCGCCGCGTCGCGCCAGTAGCCGCGGAACATCGACTGGCCGCGGAGCCACAGCTCCCCCGGCTCCCCGTCGGGCAGTTCCTCGCCCGACGGCCCGGCGATCCGCACCTCCGTGACCGGGGCGGGCCGGCCCGCGCCACCGGGCTCGGCACGGCGGTCGTCGCCGAAGGGCGCGAGAACGACGCCGCAGGTCTCGGCGAGGCCGTAGCCGGCCGGCCCGCCGCCGGCGTCGGCATCGTCCGTCAGGGCGAGGGTGCCGCCGGCCGCCATCGCCCCGTAGAAGCCTGAGAACGCGGCGGCATCGGAGAACGGGACCGTCATCGGGGAGACCGGGGCGGGTTCCAGCCCCGGGATGGCGCCGCGCGCGCGTGCGGAGGCCGCCGCGTGGTAGCGGGCGTTGAGCGCGGCACCGGCCTGGGCGAGATGGGTGGCCACCGCGCCCCGGAGGCGGCCGGTGGCGCCGGAGGTGTAGAGGATCGTGGCGTCGTCCTCGGGCCGGGGCTCCACGTCGGGTGGCGCGGCCAGCGGGTCGGGGGCGGGGAAGTCCTCGTACCGCTCGACCCGCAGGCCGTCCGCCGCCCGGCCCCCGCCCGTGGACTCGGCACGTTGTCCCGAAGCGCTCTCGTCGCCGGAGCCGTGCAGGAGGACGACGCGCGTCCCGGTCCGCCGGGCCCAGCCGGCGACCCGCCCCAGCCGCTCCCCGTCCACCAGCAGCACCCCGGGCTCGCAGTCCTCCAGCGCGTAGGTGACCGCGTCCTCGGTCCACCCCGCGTCGAGGGGGACGGCGACGAGACCGGCCAACTGGGCGGCCCAGAAGGCGATCTGCCACTCGGGACGGTTCCCCGACGCGATCACGGCACGGCCGCCGGGGCGCAGCCCGTACCCCTCCCGCAGGCGTACCGCGAGAGCCGAGGCGGCGGCGAAGAACTCCCCGTAGGAGCAGGCCCGTTCCCCCGCGATCAGGAACGGCGCCTCCCCGTAGGCCCAGGTGGTCTCGACGAACTCCCGGAGCGTACGGGGGCCGTCGGCGTACTCCGGCGTCCCTCGCTCGCCGAGCACCACGGCGAAAGGTGCGCCGGGCTCGGCGAGGGAGGTCTCGACGCGTGCGGCACGGCGGGCGAGCTCAGCCGATGCGGCTGCTTCGGGGTCCGGGGACGGGACGGTGTGCGGCACGGACGGCCTCTCTCGCTCTGACGTCGGCTGACACGCGAGACGCTATGCGCCGGGGGCCGACGCGCCAAGGCCGGCCGCCGCCCCCAGGTCAGCGGGGAGCCGTGCCCGCCGTGTCCTGCGCGTCTTCGACCGTACGTCCCGGCTCTCCCGGCCGTGCCTCACCGTGCCGCCCGCGGCGCATGAGGACGACCGACCAGACTCCGATCACCGCCGCGAACAGGGTCGAGCCGACCGTGATGGCGGCGAATCCCTGGCGGGATGCCTGGGCGGCGCTGAGGCTGCTCGCCCAGAAGGGGTTCGACGCGGTCACCATCGACGAGATCGTGGCGGCGGCCGGCGTGTCGAAGCGGACCTTCTTCCGGTACTTCGCGTCCAAGGAGGACGTGGTCATCCAGTTCCTGGCCGAAATGGGCACGGTCATGCGCGCGGAACTGGCGGGCCGCCCCGCCCAGGAACCCCCGTCGGTCGCCCTCCGCCACACCATCTGGGTCTCCATCGACGCCTGCGCCGGCCACGCGGACCAGGCCCTGCGCGTGGTCCAGCTGATCCTGGGCACCCCTTCCCTGCTCGCCCGGTTCCTGGAGCGCCAGGCACAGTGGCGCGACGAGCTCGCGACGGAAGTGGCCGACCGCCTGGGCCTGGCCCCCGAGACCGACCTCTACCCGCAGCTGGCCGCCGGAATGGCCCTGGCCGCCTTCGGCACCGTGCTCCAGCGGTGGAGCGACAGCGACGGCGCCGAGGACCCCGCGACCCTGACCGACCGGGCCTTCGCGATCATCGCCCCGGCCCTGGACGCCGCCGCCTAGCCCCGCATCCCCCGGCGGGACACCCGGGTGCGGCCCGGTTGCCACCCGCTACACTGGCCGCGGCGACCTGGCCTCGCGGCCCGGTCACCGGACTGCCTTCGTAGCTCAGGGGATAGAGCACCGCTCTCCTAAAGCGGGTGTCGCAGGTTCGAATCCTGCCGGGGGCACACTCTCCACCAGTACGACCGTCCAGCAGGGCCAGGTCAGGGCACACGCCCGGCCTGGCCCTTCTGCGGACCGCGAACCCGGTCCGCCCTTACGTGACGATCTCCCCGATCACATGCGCCGCGATCCGTGCCATCACCGGGTTCGTCTCCCGGTAATGGGCCAACTCCAGCAGGGCGATGGACAGTGCCCAGCCCCTCCCCCGCGTCCACAGGGCGTCGTCGGCAGCCACCGCCTCGCGGAACGTCTGCCTGGCCCCCGCCGTCAGCAGGTACCAGGCCGCGATCAGGTCGACAGCCGGGTCGGCCAGGCCCGTGCAGCCGAAGTCGATGACCGCGGTGAGGCGGCCGTCCGCGACCAGGACGTTGCCCGGCTGGAGGTCGCCGTGGACCCAGACGGGGGCGGCCGTGAAGGGTGGGGCGGACAGGGACTCCTTCCAGGCCGCGGCGACCGCCTCCATGTCCACGATTCCGGCCACGGTCGCCAGCGCCTCGCGGGTCGCCGGGTCGCGGGAGGCCAGGGGCTCGCTGCGGTACGCGGGCGGGGCGTCCTCCGGGGTGATCCGGCGGAGTGCCAGCACGCATTCCGCCAGGTCCGCCGCCAGGAGGTCCGAGGACGAAGAGGCGTCGCCGGGGGCCGGGTTCCTGCCCTCCAGCCAGGTACAGACCGACCAGGGGCGGGGGAACGCCTTGTCGGGGGCCCCCTGCGCGAGCGGGAGCGGTACGGGGAACGGAAGTTGCTCGGCAAGGCGCGGCAGCCAGCGGTGCTCCGTCGCCACATCCGCCGCACTGCCCTCGGTACGGGGCAGCCGTACGGCCTTGTCGGCGCCCAGGCGGTAGATCGCGTTCGCCGTCCCGCTCGCCGCGACCGCCTCCACGGGCAGGTCCGCCCAGTGCGGGAACTGGGCGGCGATCAGGCCGCGTACGAGCGTCGGTTCAATGATCATGCGGTGATCGAACCAGGCGGGCCCGGGGCCGCACAACGTTTCGGCCCGCTCTGCCCCGTTGCCTCCTCGCCGCCCCTCCGCGGGACGCCACGCCTCGTCCGAAAATCGGTGCGGCGCCGCGTGTCCGTACGAGAGGATCTGCGGCCATGACGTATCCATTGCGCACCCTCGTGATTCCGCCCCAACTCACCTCATCTGCACGGAAGTTACGCACCACCGCGCTGCGGCGCGGGCTACGGGTCGTGGAGGCGACAGCCGCCGCCGCATCGGAAGGGCCGGGGAGACCGCAGTGGGCGGCGGGCCCCCGGGGGGAAGCGCACGCCGTGCATCTGCACGCCGGGCCCTCCTTCGCCGATGTCGTGGCCCCCGCACTCGGGATCGCCCTCCTGGAAGCTCCCGCCGACTGGCTCGCCCGGCTCCCCCGGGCGCTCACCCAGCGGGAGATCCGGGTGATGCCCATCGGCGAGGCGTACCGGCTGCGCCGCCCCGCCTTCATCAAGTCGCCCAACGACAAGGGCATTCCGGCACTCGTGTACGCGGACGGGTCCCGGCTGCCCGGACCGGACGCCGTGGACCCGGCCACCGTGGTGCTGGTGAGCGACGTGATGACCTTCGCCGTCGAGTACCGGCTGTTCCTCCTCGACGGAGCCGTCCACACGGCCGGACAGTACGCCGAGGCCGGCCGCCTCCGGCTCGGGCCGCCGGGCCTTTCCGCGCTCGCCTTCGGGCGCGAGGTGCTCGCGGCCGCCGGGGACCGTCTGCCCTCGGCGGTCGTCGTCGACATCGGCCGGGACGATGACGGCCGATGGGCTGTCATCGAGGCCAACGCAGCCTGGGCCAGCGGGTGTTACGACGTCGACCCGGGCCGTGCCCTCGACACCGTCCTCCGCGCCGCCGGACCCGCCACGGCCCTGTCGCCGCACGACCGCGCCTTCGTGCGGTAGGCCGTAAGCCCGGACAACCGCGAGCCCGCGCGCCGACGTGCGCCCGTGCGGAGCGCCCGCGCGCCCGCGCGCCCGCGCGCCCGCACGACCGCGAGCCCGTAAGCCCGCACGGCCGGCCGGCCCGCGCCCTCCGGCACGCGCCCCGTACGGCAACCGGCTCAGCTGCAGGACGCCCTCATCTGCGCCGCCGCGTGATGCGCGCCGACCCGACGCGCATCACCCCAGTCCCGGCCCCGGTCGATGAGCTGGACCGCGAAGACGTCCCCCTTGACCGGGTAGCTGCGCACCGGCACCGCGCTCCCCCGGTGTTCCGTCTGGAGCACCGCGAAACCCGTGTACGCGGAGTCCGCGTCGGCCGGGTCCGAGAGCACCCGGTAGACGGTCGGCTCCCCCGCCGCGTCGCGCGGGCGGCCGCTGTCGGGGACGAAGACGGTCAGCGCGCACTCGCTGAAGCCCCGGCCCAGGTGCCAGGACCAGACGGCCGTGGAGCCCCGGTCCTCGGTCGGGCTGCCCGACATCGGGATCGCGCTGAACCGGCCGTCGCACCCGTCGCCGTCGAAGCCGCCGTTCTCGACCGTGTACCAGCCGGCGTCCCCGCTCTCGAACCGGCCGCGCTCCTCGTACGCACCCGTCGCACAGCCGGGGCCCGCCCACTGGGTGAAGCGGTCACCGTCCGCCGGGGGCTTCGGCGAGGGGGGCGGGGTGTCCGGGGACTCCGTATCCGTCCCCGGGCCGGGAACGATCCTCGTGGGGGCCGCGCCGCCGATCCGGTCGGGGACCGCGCCCGCCCGGCCCGCGGCGTCCGTACGGCTGCCGCCGCCGCCCACGCTCCCGCCGCCCGAGAGCAGCAGGGTGGCGACCGTGACCAGGCCTCCGGCCGCCACCACCACGCCCGCCGCGAGCAGGGCCTTGCGTCGGCGCGGCAGTGTGGAGAGGCGGCCCGCCAGCGTCTCGCGCGCGACCCAGGAACCGTCCGCCCCCGCCGTGCCGGCCGCTCCTGCCCCGCAGCCGGGGCAGGCCATTCCGGGCAGCGGTCCCCGGCGTCCGCCGCCGCAGTGTTGGCACCTCGTCGCGTTCATGGCAGAACACCTTGCCAGTGCGCCGCCCGCAGAGGGAGATCCCGCACCCGATGGCCCGTACACGGGACGGCCACGAACGGGAAGGGCGAGGGCCCGTCAGCTCAGTTCCTCCGGGCACGGCGTGCCCGGCTGGAGTTGGTACGGGGCCGCCAGCCGGTACGTTCCCGGCCGCGGCGCGAGCAGCTCGGTCCACTCGTCGCCGTACGGGCCCTCCTCGACCTTGTTCAGGCAGCCGTGGGTGTTGAGATAGGTCTTCGGCGCGGTGTCGTCCAGCTGCGACCGCTCCTTCGACTCCTCGGTCTCCAGCGGGCGTTCCACGCTCTTGCCGTCCTCGTCGACGAGCGCGAGCCAGCGGGTGTACGGGATCCGGATCAGCACCCGGCCCGCCGACTTCACCGTGATCGTCAGCTCGTCCGCGCCCGCCCGCTCCACCGTCGCCGGCGGATCGGCGAGCGGCACCGGGTCCAGCACCCGGAAGAGCTTCCAGTTCGCGTCGCCCCAGATCTGGCGCAGGTACGGCTGCCCCTGCTCGACCAGTTCCGCCTCCTGGACCGCCCCGTTGTCCGGCCGGTCCTTGGGCAGCACCACGTAGTGCACGGCCCAGCGGTCCAGCCACTCCCGGTAGTTCACCGGATCGAGCGTGTCGTCGTAGAAGAGCGGGTTGCGCTTCATGTCCGCCTGGCGGTTCCAGCCGCGCGCCAGGTTGACGTACGGGGCGAGCGCCGATGATTCGCGGTGACTGCTCGCGGGCACCACCTCGACCCGGCCGCGCTCCGCCTCCACCTGCTGGAGCTGGTTGATCAGCGGGGCCAGTTCGCGGTTCCAGGACGCGGCGGGCGCGGTCCGGACGATGTCGTCGACGCCCTTGAAGCCGATCCAGAAGTTGAGGCCCACGAAGGCCAGGACCAGGGCGTACCAGCGACGGCTGCGCGGTGCGGTGTACGGCAGGGCGGCGAGCAGCGCCACCCCGGCGAACAGCATCGCCATACGCGTGATGTTCGACCCGATCTGCGAGTCGACGACGTACGTGAGCAGCGTGCCGAGCCCGTAGACCGCGGCGGCGGTGCGGACCGTGCTCCAGTCGCGCGGTACGAGGACGAAGACCAGCACCGCGAAGACGAACGGCAGCGACAGCGTCCCGAGCGACATCGGCTGCGTGCCCGAGAAGGGGAACAGCCAGGAGGACAGACCGACCACCGCTACCGGGGCGAGGCCGATGGCGTACGCCCCGGGGCGTCGTTTGTGCAGGAACAGCGCCGCCGCGACGACGCCCAGGAAGAGTCCGGCGACCGGGCTGGACGCGGTCGCGAGCCCGGCGAGCGGGGCGGCGACGGCGGCCTTGGCCCACCGCTTGTACCGCCACCGGTAGGGCCAGCAGAACACCGCGGCCACCGCGCCGACGGCGAACATCATGCCGAGCCCGAACGTCACCCGGCCCGACAGCGCGTTGCACAGGAACGCGAAGACCCCGGCGAGCGAGCAGGCCAGCGGATTACGGACGGCCGGGACCCGCACCAGGATCAGCGCGGTCAGCCCGGAGGAGACCGTGCCGACGATCATCATCGTCGTCCGCACGCCCAGCAGCGACATCAGATAGGGCGAGACCACGCTGTACGAGACGGGGTGCATGCCCCCGTACCAGGCCAGGTTGTACGCGGTGCCGGGGTGCCGGCCCACGAACTCGGCCCAGGCGTCCTGCGCGGCGATGTCCCCGCCGGTGTTGGCGAAGAAGAAGAACCAGAGGAGGTGGAGCACGGCCGCGGCCGCCGTCGCGATGGTGACGGGGTGGCGCAGCAGCCGGTGGGCCCGGGCCTGCGGAGTCCCGGCGGCCTTGGCGCCGCCCTTGCCCTCACCCTCGGACGAGGCTGCGGCGGAACTTTCGGTGGGGGACTCCGGAACGCGGGGCGACGGCACGCGCACGTGCAGGGCGTCGCCCCCGGCACCGGTGGTCCCGTCCGCCTCGCGGCCGGGCTTCGGCTCCGCGGTGGTCACTACGGCTCTCCCCGTCCTCCGCCGGCCCCCGTGCCTTGCGTACTTTTTGGTACGTCCTCAAGGACGCGTCCCGGCATCCTTGAGTTGTCCGGGGACGCTAACACGTACCTTCGGCACGCTTCTCCGTCATAAACGGCCACCGGAGCGGTGGGGGCGGGGCCCGCTCCCCGCCGCTCCGGTGTGCCGTCTCTCAGCCGATCCTGGTCATCTTGTCGCCGAAGGCCGCCTCGGGCAGATCGCTCTGCAGCACCACCGGCGCCGTGACCTTTCCGGTGCCGGTTCCCACGGTCACCGAGCCGACCTCGGTCCCGGCCTTCGCGGCCTGGTCGATGCCCTTGCCGTTGTCCGTGACCTTGAGCTCGACCTTCAGGCCGGACCAGCCGACCGCCTTGAGGTTCTTGGTGGCGACCACCGGGGCCTGTCCGCCGAAGCCATTGTCCACGTACCCGACGACGTCGCCCTTCTTCACCACCGTCGCGGAGGTGGCCGCCTCCTGCGCGTCCTTGATCAGCTTCAGGCTGTTCTGGAGCGACAGCTCCAGGCTGTCGTAGACCCGGCCGGTCCCCGCCTGCTGGCCCATCACCGCTCCGTAGATCCACAGCACCTTGCCGTCGACCTTGGTGTTCGCGGACCAGAGCAGGTTACCGCCGGCCGGGGTGGAGGACCCGGTCTTGATGCCGCTCACTCCCGGCTCCAGCAGCAGGGTGTTGTTGTTGTAGATCTTGGTGTCTATGCCCTCGATCTCAGCCTGGGGCATGTCCACGATCTTCCGGAAGACCTCGTTGCGCATGACCGCCTGCGCCAGCTTCAGCTGGTCGGCGGCGGTGGAGACGGTGGTCTTCTCCAGCCCGCTCGGGTCCGTGTACGTCGACGCGGTCATGCCCAGGTCCTTGGCCGCGTCGTTCATCTTCTCGATGAACTTGTCCTCGGAACCGGCGTCCCAGCGGGCGAGCAGCCGCGCCGCGTTGTTCCCCGAGGGGATCATCAGCAGCTGGAGCATCTGGCGCTGGGTGAACTCCTGCCCCTTGGTCAGCGGGGCCGTCGACTCGTCGGGCCGCTTGGACTCGTCCTCCGCCTTCTGGTCGACGGTGATCTTCTCGCCCTCCTCGTCACCCTTGAGGGGGTGCCCCTGGAGGATCACGTAGGCGGTCATGACCTTCGCGACGCTGGCGATCGGGGCCGGCTTCTGCGCGCCCTCGGAACCGAGCGACCCGACGCCGTCCACCATCACGGCCGACTGCCCCTGGCCCGGCCAGGACAGCTCCGTCTTCCCGCCCTCGAAGGTGTACGTCGGCTTCGCCGTGAGCTCCAGCGAGGGCTCCGGAAGCGGGCGCATCACCTGCACGATCGCAAAGACGATCAGCAGGAGGAGCACCAGCGGGGTCCAGATCTTGACCCGTCGCACGGCGGTCCGGACCGGGGTCTCCGGCGGCGGCGGGGTGTTCGTCAGCTCGGCGAGCAGGTCGAGCGGCGGCTTCGGCGGCAGCGGCTGCTGCCGGGTCCGCTCGGCCGCCGCCCAGGACGGCGCGGCGGCCGCCGGGGAGCCGGCTTCCGGGGTGCGCGCGGGCGCCTCGGGTCCGGCCGCGGACTCGGACTCAGGCTCCGGCTTGCGGGGCGCGGGAGCGGCCCGTACGTCGTCGGAGCGCAGCGGCACGAAGGTGCTGGTGCGCTCGGCCTCGCTCTCGGACTTGGCCCCGGCTCCACCCTTGGGCTCGTCCTCCGGCCGGCTCTTGGGCTTGCCCTCGGCCTTGTCCTCGCGGGGCGGGAGCTTCAGCGCGGTCGTCGCCTGGTCGGCCCGGTCGGCCGGCTTGACCGCCTTGAAGATGGCGGTGGGCTGATCGATTCCTCGCAGGTCGGAGGCGTCGTCGGGGGTCGGCTCGGAGTCGGCGGCGGGGACCGGGGCGGGCTCGGAGCCGGAAGCCGTTGCGGGCTTGGTCTCGGCCTCGGCCTCGGCGGCGGGTGCCTTGTCCGGCGCGGAGTCGGCCTTCGGCTCGTCCTTCGGTTCGTCGCCCTGCTCGGCCTTCGCCTCCGCGTCCGGCTCCGCGTCCGGCTCGGGCTCCGGCTTCGGATCCGACTTCGCGGCGGGCCCGGGCTCGGGATCGACGTCCTCCGCCTCCTCCGCCTTCGGCTTGTCCTCGGCCGCGGCATCGACCCAGGCGGCCACGGCAGCACGCAGTCGGCCGTCCCCGTCCCCGTCCTCTTCCGCGGGGGCCTCCGGCTTCCCGGCCTCCTCCGGCTCGTCCGCCGATGCTTCCGCAGAAGCCTCGGCCGAAGGAGTCTCGGCAGGCGTCTCCGCGTCCGCCTCCTCGGCCTCGGGCGCCTCCACGTCCGCGTCCGGGCCTGAGCGGCCCTCAGCGGCTCCCGCGCCCTTCGAAGGCGCGTCGGCGTCTCCAGAGGCCGCAGAGGCCGTCACAGGAGCGCTCTCAGGCTCGGGGGCGGACTCGGCCTCGGCGGCATCGCTCTCGGGCTCGACGTCGCTCTCGGACTCGGGCCCGGCCTCGGGCGCACGCCGGGCAGCGTCCTCCGGCAGCCGGGGACGGAACACCGCGGTCGCCGTGTCGGACATGGCTCCCGAGTCCGCACCCGCACCCGTACGGGCATCCGTACCGGCGTCCGCGTCCGCATCCTCGTCCGTGTCGGCGCCGGGGTCGCGGAAGACGGCGAAGCGCGGGTCGCGTTCCTCCGCAGCCGTCCCCGACGACTTCCGCTGCTCCGTTTTGTCGGGGGACTCGCCCGCCACCGATGCCTCCTCATGCGCTGCGGGGCCACCCCGCGCTGTCCGAACCATCTACCAGTGTCCTGTGTGAACCCCTGGCCGAGCTGCTAGACGAGAACGACATACCTACTGGTTCCCATACAAAGCGACCAGGCGCTCTCGACAGATGAATGTGAGAGGGGTCACCCTGTCAGACATCCACGCGGGGAGGCATGGATGGGCAGGAGCCGCAGAACAATCCCGGAGGAGCTTCTGTTGCTCGCTCTGGACCCGACCACGGGTACCACAGCGCAGCCGCAGTCGCTCGACCTCGGCCTGGCCGGGGCACAGCTAGTGGAGCTGGCTCTGGCAGGACGGATAGCCCCTGACGGGGATCGTATCGCCGTGGTGATGCCACGGCCGACAGGAGATCCGACTCTGGACTCCGCACTGGAGCTGCTGCGCCGTCGTGGCAGCCCGGTCCGGGCGGTCCACTGGATCGGCGGGCCCCGGCTGGGGCTGCGTCAGATCTATCTCGCCCATCTGGAGCGGTGCGGCATGGTTCATGCCGTGGCGGGCCAGATGTGCGGGGTGCTGCCGACGACGCGCTACCAGGCGACGGAGACGGCGATCAGCCGGGACATCAGGAACCGGCTGGACAGTGCGATCCGCACCGGCGTACCGCCGGACCCGCGGACCGCGGCGCTCGCCGCACTGGCCCACGCGGTCGGACTCGGCAAGCACCTGTACCCCGGGAACGAGGGGCGCTCGTCGCGCTCCCGGCTCCGGGACCTGATCAGGCACGACCCGATGGGCGGACTCGTGGCGCACGCCGTGATGGACGTCCAGAACGGAGTGGCGGTCCAGCCACGCCGTTCGCAGCAGGCAGCGGGCGTTCCGTTGCAGCCGCAAGCACAGGCCCGTCGCGGGAGCATGGCGCACACCGCCGCGAGCTGACCGCACGGACCCGGCACACCACGGGAACAGCCTGGTGCGGCCGGGAACAACAGCACACCGCCGTACCGCCGTCAGTCATCACCGACCCGGTCCGGGAGCCGCACCACGCACGGGGCAGCCGGTAGTCACCATCACCGGCTGCCCCGTGCGCTTGCGCGCCGTCCCGCGCTCCGGTGCGTACGCCCCCGTGCCCCGCGTGTGGCCATTTCCCAGCGCGGCCGGGGCAAGGGGTGGCAATCTGCTGAGCAGTAGATACGCACAGCTACATAGCCGGAGGTGCCGTTCCCGTGCCGTCCAACGTCAATCCCACTGTCAGGCGACGCAGGTTGGGCCAGGAATTGCGCCGCCTGCGCGAACTCAAAGGCATGACGGCCGAGGAAGTGGCGGAGCGCCTGCTGGTCTCGCAGTCGAAGATCAGCCGTCTGGAGAACGGCCGCCGCTCCATCAGCCAGCGCGATGTGCGCGACCTCTGCGGGGTGTACGAGGTCGAGGACCACCGCATCGTCGACTCCCTGATGCAGATGGCCAAGGACTCGCGCCAGCAGGGCTGGTGGCACGCCTTCGGCGACATCCCGTACAGCGTCTACATCGGCCTGGAGACCGACGCGGAGTCGCTGCGCGTGTACGAACCCCAGATGGTTCCGGGGCTGCTCCAGACCCGGGCGTACGCCGAGGCGCTGATCAGCGGCGCGCTGCCCGAGGCCCCGCCGTCGGACATCGAGAAGCGCGTCAACGTACGGTCGCGGCGGCAGGACCGGGTCAACGCGCCGGAGAATCCGCTGCGACTGTGGGCCGTGATCGACGAGTCGGCGCTGCGCCGGGTGGTCGGCGACAAGCAGGTGATGATCGAGCAGCTGGAACACCTCGTCGAGCAGTCGCACCTGCCCCATGTCACGGTGCAGGTCCTGCCGTTCGAGATGGGCGCACACCCGGGCATCAACGGCCAGTACGCGATCCTGGAGTTCCCGGACGCCGCGGACTCCAGCGTCGTCTACATCGAGGGTGTCACGAGCGACCTCTATCTGGAGAAGGCGAACGACGTGCAGCGCTACAGCGTGATGTACGAGCACCTGCGGGCGCAGGCGCTGAACGTGGAGCAGACCCGGGAGTTCATCAGCAAGATCGCCAAGTCGTACACCAGCTGAATCCGGACAGTGGAGTGAGCGGCGGCGGGATTATACACCGCCGCCCACGCACAGCAGAAGACCTACTGGAGAAAGACCATCCGGTCGAGTGAACGGCCATCTCATGGACGGGGCTTGGCGAGTAGCGTCGATCACGCCAATCGGAATCAGGTTGGTGCGACTCCCCCAACTCTCTGAACCGGAGTGAACATGGCAATTCTTCAGGGTGCTACGGACCAGTGGACGAAGTCGTCGTACTCCGGGGGCAACGGCGCGTGCGTCGAGGTCAAGTCCCCGGTCGCGCTGTCCATCGCCGTGCGTGACTCGAAGGCCCCCGAGGGCCCCTCGATCACCTTCGTCCCCGGTGCGTGGAACGCGTTCGTGCGCGATGTCGCCACGGGCTCGATCAACGCCTGATCAGCCGGCACCGTTCACGTATCACCGCACCACCGCACCACTCTGCATTTCCGCACCACCGCACCACCCGCACCACCTGATGGAGCCCTCTCGACCGGTTCGCCGTCCTGGCCGAGGGGGCTCGGCACGATCCGGACGACCCGGTGTCACCGCAGCCGGTCGACGTAACGGTCCGTCCCCGGCACGGTCGGTACGAACGGGGCGACCAGCTCGACCCGCCCGAGGCCGCTCTCCGCGACCGCCGCGTCGAGGCCGGTGAAGCGGCTCGCCCAGCAGCTCCGCGGGTCCTCCTGGAGGAACCACAGCAGCGTCAGCCGGGTGTCGACCCCCTCGACCTGCTTGACGTACGTCATCCGGTCGCCTGGCAGCGGCGTCGGCCGGAACACCGTGACCATGGCCGCGGGCGACCCCTTCAGCCGCTTCGGGAGATGGCGCGAACGCAGCCATTCCAGCAACTCCGCCCGCTGCTTGGGGCCTTCGGCGTCGACGACCTGGAGAACGAGGCCCGCGTACGGGTGGTCGAGGGCGTGGAAGTCCCGGGGGCCGGCGGCCCCGTCGCGGTAGACGGTGGCCTCGTGGTCCTGGAACGCCGTGAAGACGTGGGTCCGGTCCTGGTAGACCCGGCCGTCCCGGTTCAGTCGCTTGTTGATCGCGACGGTCCACTTCATGTGGTCGTCGTAGCGCCCCTCGGTCACCCAGTACGTCGACAGATAGCATCCCGCGCCGACGGGCTGGGCGACCGCCGACTTCTCCGGATAGCGGAGCTCCTGGAGAGCCTTGGTGGCCACCCAGCGGCGTCCGGCGAAGATCCACGGCATGGCCGTGGCGCCCGCATAGTAGTGGTCGTCCTCGTACCAGCGGTTGTACGCGTACTCATGGCCCGGATGCGGTTCGACCATGGTGATCAGCGCATGCCCGGGACGGACCCCGTACGGCCCCGCCCCCGCCAGCTCCGCATACCGCTCGCTCCCCGCTCCGGCGTCCTCACTCCCCGTTCCGCCGTCCTCGTTCATCGTCTCTCCCTTCCCCTTCCATCGGCTCCCGCCCCCCTCTACCCTGACGGACCGTCAGGTGAACTGCCAGAGCCGGGAGGCGCCGATGTTGCTCACGGGGAAGACCGTCATCGTCTCGGGTGTCGGGCCGGGGCTCGGGCACCGGGTCGCGGAGACCGTCGTCCGGGACGGGGGGTGCGCGGTGCTCGGCGCGCGTACGGCGGCGAACCTCGCCAAGTCGGCGGCCGGGATCGATCCGGACGGCGGCCGCACGGCCTTCCTGCCCACCGACATCACGGACGAGACGCAGTGCGAGGCGCTGGCCGCACTGGCGGTCGAGCGGTTCGGGAGGATCGACGCGGTGGTCCATGTCGCCGCCTGGGACAGCTACTTCGGCGGCCTCCAGGACGCGGACTTCGCCACCTGGCAGTCGGTCATCGACGTGAATCTCCTGGGGACACTGCGGATGACCCGGGCCTGCCTGCCCGCGCTCAAGGAGCGGGGCGGCTCGGTGGTGGTGATCGGCACCCAGTCCGCGGTGGCCGCGCCGTCCCAGGTGTGGCAGGCGGCGTACGCGGCGTCCAAGGGGGCGCTCACCTCGGCGATGTACTCGCTGGCGCGGGAGCTGGGCCCGGACCGGATCCGGGTCAACACGGTGCTGCCGGGCTGGATGTGGGGGCCGCCGGTGGAGGCGTACGTCCGGTTCACCGCGGACTCCGAAGGCGTACCGGAGTCCGTGGTGCTGGCCCGGCTCACCGAGCGGATGGCGCTGCCCGAGCTGGCCACGGACGGGGACGTGGCGGAGGCCGTGGCCTTCCTGGCCTCCGACCGGGCCCGGGCGATCACCGGCCAGTCGCTGCTGGTCAACGCGGGCGAGCTGATGCGCTGACGGACCCGTACACGGACACGCGACACCCTCCCTCTCGACTTCTCGGCCGCACGGGACCCGCATCCCGTGCGGCCTTCGCGCGTTGTCGCACGCTCCCCGACCTCTCCGGAGCTCTCTTCACTTCTCTTCCGCACAGCCTGACGAAGTGCCCGCTCATCGTGTGGCCGCAGTCACGTTCGCGACAACGCCCCACAAGGTCAAGAACACGTAAAATCGTTCGCCTTACTGACCTGCGTTCACATCCATGACCCGCGACAGCCTTGACCGAGCCCCCTCGGAAGGGGTTCAATCCCCGAAGTCCCCGCCCCCGCACGGGGACACCGCTGAACGGCCGTACCGACGAAGTGCGCTCCCGTTCACAAGGCGGACCCCTGGAGGGGGACATGAACAGTCTCGACTGGGCTGTACTCATCGGATACTTCGGCGTGATGGTCGCGATCGGGCTCTGGTCGCACAAACGCGTGGACAACGTCAGCGACTTCTTCACGGCCGGCGGCAGGATGCCGTGGTGGCTGTCGGGCATCTCGCACCACATGTCCGGCTACAGCGCGGTGATGTTCACCGGTTACGCCGGCATCGCGTACCAGTACGGAGTCACGTCCTTCGTGACCTGGTCGCTGCCGATCGCCATCGGCATCTTCATCGGCGCGAAGCTCTTCGCACCCCGGCTGAACCGGCTGCGTTCGCGGCTCCATGTCGCCTCGCCGCTGGAGTACCTCAAGAACCGCTACAACCTGCAGACCCAGCAGGCCCTCGCCTGGTCGGGGCTGCTGCTGAAGATCGTGGACGTCGGCGCCAAGTGGGCGGCCATCGCCACCCTGCTGTCCGTGTTCACCGGTCTCTCGATCTCCCAGGGCATCCTGATCACCGGGGTCGTCACCGGGATCTACTGCACCGTCGGCGGCCTGTGGGCGGACGCGCTCACCGAACTGGGCCAGTTCATCATCCAGTTGTTCGCCGGACTGGCGATGCTCTTCGCGGTGATGAGCGAGCTCGACGGCTTCTCCACCCTGTGGACGGTCTGGGAGAAGCTCCCCGACGGGCACGCGGAGCCGACCGCCGGACCGTACACGGTGACCTTCCTGCTGGCGTTCCTCTTCATCAAGACCTTCGAGTACAACGGCGGCATGTGGAACCAGGCCCAGCGGTACATGGCGACCGACTCGGCCGCATCCGCGACCCGTTCGGCGCGGCTCTCGGCGATGCTGTGGTTCGTCTGGCCGCTCGTGCTGTTCTTCCCGATGTGGTGCGCGCCGCTGCTGGTCGACGCGCAGAAGCCGGACGCCTCCGACAGCTACGCCCTGATGACCGAACAGCTGCTGCCGCACGGCTTGTTGGGCCTGGTCATCGTCGGCTTCTTCTCCCACACGATGGCCATGTGCTCCTCGGACGCCAACGCCATCGCCGCCGTCTTCACCCGGGACATCGCCCCGACTCTGTCGAAGGCGGCACGCGGCTGGAGCGAGCGGGCCGGGCTGATCGCGGCCCGCTGGACCACGGTGGCCTTCCTGGCTCTCTCCATGGCCATCGCGACCCAGGTCAACTCGCCCACGTTCAAGGACATCATCACCGTCGTGATCAAGTGGGTCGCCGGTCTGATGGGCCCGATCGCGATCCCGTTCATGCTGGGCCTGCTGCGCCCGTTCCGGAAGTCCGGTCCGACGGCGGCGCTGGTCAGCTGGGCGGCGGGGCTGATCGCGTTCTGGCTGGTCAACTACCCGGTCAACTGGGCCGTCGAGGGCGGAGTGCCGCTCCAGTACCAGGTGTCCGTACCGCTGGCGGTCTCGCTCGTGCTGTACATCCTGATCGGCTTCGTGAAGCCGGAGGACACCCCGGAGCGCGACGCGGTCCTGGCGCGGATCAACGAGGGTGACGGGGACGGGGGTCACGGGGACGGTACGGGAACGGCCGCGACCGTCCCCGCCCAGGACGGCGGCCCGACCCCGGCGCCTCAGCCGCGCGGGTAGCGGGCCAGCCAGCCCGGGGCGACGGCGGCCGGGCTGTGCAGGGCGGGTCCTTGGGTCATCTCCATCGCGAAGTCGTCGGCCAGTTCGAGGAGGGTGGCCCGCCCCTCCAGCTCCGCGAGCCAGGCCGGCGGCAGCGCGGTCTCCCCGTGCAGGGCGCCCAGCAGCGCCCCACAGACCGACCCGGTGGCGCGGGAGGGACCGCTGTGGTTCACCGCGAGCCGCAGCCCGTGCCGGATGTCCTCGCTGACCAGCGCGCAGTACACGGCCACCGCGAGGACCTCCTCGGCCGCGTCGCTCGCGCCCAGCGCCTCGATCAGGGCCGGGCCCGGGATGCCCTGCCGTACCGAGCCGAGGGCCTGGCGCAGGGCCTCGGTCACCGCCTCGTGGCCGGGACGTTCCGCGAGGAGGGCCAGCGTGTTCTGTACCGCGCCGTCCAGGCTCTCGCCGCGCGCCAGGCC
The DNA here is from genome assembly GCA_014649555.1 of Streptomyces globisporus. GTDB lineage: Bacteria > Actinomycetota > Actinomycetes > Streptomycetales > Streptomycetaceae > Streptomyces > Streptomyces globisporus. The sequence continues at coordinate 298,276 of BMTG01000007.1, forward strand.
GTGCACCAGTACGGCGAAGGCTCCGGCCGACAGCTGTGCGGCCGGGTGGCCGTGGGACTGGGCCGCGCACTCGACGGCCAGCTGGAGCACGAGCCCCGGCTCCCAGCCCACGAGGAGCCCGAAGGGCGCGGACCGGGTGAGCGCGCCGGCGTCCCTGGCGGTGGGGTTCTTCGGCCGGTCCAGGGTGCCCATGACGGTGTCGCCGAAGCCGCCGAGGCATTCCCGGGCGGGATCGCGGCGGACGTAGAGCCATTCCTCGGCGGCCAGCCAGCCGTTGTCCTCGCGCCGTTCGTCGGGCCCCCAGTCGTGCTGGGTGGCGGCCCAGCGCAGATGGGCCCGGTGCACATCGGTGGGCGGGTGCCAGGCGCCGGTGTCGCGGCGGACCTGGGCGCGGATCAGGCCGTCGACGGTGAACAGGGTGAGCTGGGTGAGGGCGGTGACGGCGCCGCGTCTGCCGTGCGCGGGGACGTAGTCGGCGACCCCTTCGACCCCGTGGGCGGCGCGGATCTCCTCCAGAACGAGCCCGCTGACCCCGGCCCCGAGCGCGTCCCCGACGGCCCCGCCGAGCAGGGCCCCGCGGACCCGGCTGCGGAAGTCCTGCTGCTCGGCCCGGCCCCAGACCGCAGCTGTGGTCCCTGTGCTCACCCCGCCGCCTTCCCGTCACCACGTGCTCGGATGCGCGGGCCTCTGCGGGCGACCGCGCAAGCACTGTAATCGAACGGGAACGGGCGGTAGAGGGGGCGACCTGGGTACGTACGGGTATGTCGACGGACGTCCTTGAGGTCGTTTTTGGGCGGTGGGGCGGACAGGCCCTCAGGCCCGCTCCCCGCCCCGGGGCCCCTCGGTCATGATCCGGCGCACGGCCGCACGCGTGATGGGGCCGCCCAGATCGACTGTCTCCTCATCCGTGACGAAGACGCCGCCCCCGGCACCGCCTCCACGTCCCGGGCGTGACCGGCCCTCGACTGCCGCCAGCACGGCGTCGGCCAGCTCCGCCACCGTACGTCCGCCGCCGGTGTCGACCCGGTCCAGGCCGAGCGCGTCGACGGCGTCCACCATCAGCGTCTGGTAGCGCTCGGTACGGGCCAGGAACCGGTCCATGAGCCTCCGCTCCCCCTCCGACGCCTGCTCGTAGCGCCCGGCCGCCCGTACCCGATCGCGTACGACCGTGTCGTCGGCGGTCAGCCACACAGCGGCCGTACGGGGCACCGTCAGCCGGGCGACCCGCTCGGGCCACAGCGCCGAGCCCTCCAGGACCAGGCCCGGCGAGCCGGCCTGCGCGCGGTCGGTGATCAGCTCCTCGATACGTGGCCAGAGCCGTTCGTAGTGGGCGAGGACCGAGGCGATGAGCTCGTCGGTGGTCAAGGTCCCGTAGTGCTCGGCAACATGGGGTGGCACCTCGCGCTCCGGGGTCCGCCAAGGTCGTCCCGGGTGCCGGGCCAGGGCGTCCGTGGAGCGGTGCTCGAACCCGAGCCGCTCCGCCACCGCCTCGGCGACGGTCGACTTCCCGGTGTTCGAGGTCCCGCCGATCAGCACCACCCGCACATCGCGCATACCCGCGACCCTACGACCCCGCAGGGGAGGCCCCCAGCCGCTCCCGCCGCTCCCGGGCCCACGCGTACCCGGGGTCCAGCTCCAGCGCCCGGTCCAGGTCCGCCCGGGCCTCCGGAATGCGGCCGAGGGCCTCCAGGGCGGCGGCCCTGCTGCCGTGGGCCCAGGCGTAGTCGGGGTCCAGGGCGAGGGCCCGGTCGTAGCAGGCGACGGCCTCCTCGTACCGGCCCGTCGCCCGGTACACCTCGCCCCGCTCCCCCTCCGTCCCGGCCCGCCCGGGGTTCAGCTCCTCGGCCCGGTCCAGGTCGGCGAGGGCGCCCACCGGGTCGCCCAGGACCGTGCGGACCCGGGACCGCCGCACCAGCGCCCAGGCGTACTCCGGCCACAGGGCGATCGCCCGGTCGAAGTCGTCGAGCGCCTCCTCGGGGCGGCCCAGCACATGGCGGACCAGGCCCCGGCTGCCCAGCGGCACGGCGTCGGACGGGTCCAGGGCGTGCGCCCGGTCCAGGACGGTCAGGGCCTCCGCCGGCCGGCCCATCCGCCGGTACGTCTCGCCCCGCTCCCGCACCGCCCAGGCCCAGGCGGGGGCGATCTCCTCGGCCCGGTCCAGGTCGGCGAGGGCCTCCTCGTAGCGGCCGAGCGAGCGCAGGATCACCGCCCGGCCCTGGTGGGCGCGTTCGCTGCGCGGGTCCACGGCGATGGCCCGCCCGTGGTCGGAGAGCGCGGCGTCCAGCTCCCCCGCCCGGAACCGGTCCCAGGCCCGCGCCACGAGGGCGGCCGCCCGGTCCCGGTCTGTCAGCTCGGCCCGGGTCAGCAGGAGCCCGAGGGCGGCGGTGGGGCGGGGGCCGTGGTCGGTTATGGCGGCGAGGAGGTCCCGGCCCCACTCCCGCAGCACGGCGTTGTCGGCGTCCTCGCCCGCGTCCACCAGGGTCCGGGCCCAGTGCCGGGCGCGGGACGGCCGCTGGGCGAGGAGCTCGATCCCGGCGCGCAGGGCCTCGGGCAGCGCGGTGCGGGGGCGGGCGCACAACCGGTGGTAGAGCACGTCCAGAGCCGCCCGCCGCCAGGGCTGCTCGGCCCAGAGCCGTTCCGGGTCGATGCCCTCGGCCGCCGCGTCCCGGCGGGCGGCGAAGGCCTCGGCCAGCCGGTCGTGCGCCGCCTTCCACCGCCGGGGGGAACCGGTGCGCTGGAGGCGGAGCATCGGGGCCCGGACGACGGCGTGATAACGGGAGCGCCCGCTGTACGGCTCGGCGACGAAGGGCAGTTCGTGCAGCCAGTCGTAGAGCCCGGGCACGGCGTGCGGCCCGTCCTGCGGTACGGCGACGGCGACCAGGTCCTCGTCGAACCGGCGGGGCAGCGCGCAGGCGAGCGCGGCCGCACGGCGGGCCGGGTCGCTCTCCCCGGCCAGGAAGCGTTCGACGGCGGTCGCGTTGGCCTCACCGGCCGCGCCGGGATTGGCGGCGAGCGTCGACACCAGGACCGGCAGCCCGCCGGAGAGCCGCAGCACCTCCCGTACGACGGGCTCCGCCACCACCCCGCGTTCGTGCAGGAGTTGGCGCGCCTCCTCCTCCGTGAACGGCCCCAGCGGCACGTCGGCGACGAGCCTGCCCCGGTCGCCCCAGTGCGCGGGGTCGAGGCGGCGCTGGCCGGCCAGGGTCAGGACGAGGTTGGCGGGCAGTTCGCCGTACCGCCCGGGGGTCAACAGGTCCGCGAGCCACCGGTCCAGTTGGGGTGCGGTGCGCTCGTAGGTGTCCAGGAACAGGGCGATCCAGGGCACGGCGTCCGCGACCCGGTCGAGCTCGGCGACGAACACCGGGGTGAGGACCTGGACCGGCTCCGCCAGCAGCCGGGCCTCCTCCACCTGCCGGGCCCGCCCGCCGAACACCGCCCGCAGCCCGCCCGCGCCCCGCGCCACGACCGCCGGGTCGATGCCCCCGGCCAGCGCCCCGACGACCGGTATCGCCCCGGCCGCGATCAGCCCGGCCTGCGCCGCGGCGAGCGCTCCGGGCGAAGGACCCGTGCCCGCGCCCTCGTTGTCCGCCGCGAGCCGGCCCGCCGCCTCGTGGAGCGCGCGCCGGTAGGTGGCGAGCAGCCGGTCGAGCGCCTTGAGCGGATGCCCCTGCTCGGCGAACTGCGCTGCGAACGAAGCGAGTACGTCCGGGACGGAGTCGGCGCTCTCGTCGGCCGACGCGGTCAGCGCCCCGAACTCCCCTGCTGCCTGGCGCCATTCACGTAGCAGCGAGGTCTTGCCGACCCCGGCGTTGCCCCGCACATGAAAGACGAACCGGTGCCGGGGATCCTCGGGCGGAAGCGTGAAGTTGGCGCGGAACAGACCGAGTTCGGCCTCCCGCCCGACGAAGGCGGCACGGCGCCGGCTTTCGACGATCTGCTGGAGGGAGAGGCGGCGGGGCGGGGACGGCGGAGGCATGGGGCCAGTCTGTCAGCGGCCGTGACCCTACGGGAGCCGCCGCCGTCCGTCACCGATCGCCGACGTCCGGCAGCCACCGCAGGCCCTGCCCCGCGCCCCCGTCCTCACCGGACAGGGCGCGGACCCTCGTGCCTACTCAACCGCCCCTGAGTACCGACACTCATGATCACGCGCCGACCGCTGCCTAGCGTGGCCGGCATGGACACGGAAGAAGCAGCCGCCACCGCAACAGACACCTCACCCCCCGCGAGCTCGCGGGGGTTCTTCGGCTGCGTGATCGCCCTGATCGCCTTCTTCACGCTGATCGCGCTGGGAGCGCATGCCATCACGGAGTTCGAGAAGGGCCTCGACGGCGACGGGCAGGTGGAGCAGCCCGGCCTTTCGGGCAGTGTGTCCCAGCCCCTGGGTCCCGGTACGACGGCCCGTTACGAGGACGGGCTGTGGGTCACCGTCAGCCGCCCCGAGCGACACGACAACGGCACCTACAGCGCCACCGTGACCTTCAAGAACGACACCGACGAAGAACTGCGCCTCGGCGATGAGGAGTTCTCCGACACACTCGACGTCGAGCCCGGCGAGTCCGGCCAGGACTACGCCCCAGGCGAGGACGTGAACTGGCTGAACCCGGACGAGGCCGCCGCCGTCCTCCTGCCGCCGCTCCCCGAGGGCGAGGAGCGCACCGTCCCGGTCCGTCTGAAGCCGGATCGGAAGGGTGCCCCGGTCACGCTGGAGGTCACCCCACCGCACCCCGGCTACCGGGAGACGGCCTACTTTCAGCTCACTCTGGGCTGAGCCCGCAGGCCCTGATTCGCGCCTCGGCCCAGGCGCGGGCGGCCGTCACGTCCTGCGTGGCCGTCGTCGGGCAGCCCCAGAGGTTCTCACCGCTGTGGATCGTCGCCGCGCGCTCCGCCGGAATGTCCGCGGGGGCCACGAAGGCGAGCCCGCGGCAGAACGCCGTGAGGCCGGGCCGGATCAGCTTGAGGGTCCGGATGCGGTCGGCGGCGGAGGGCGCGTCGCCGGATGCCGGCGGGGTGCGCCCTTCCGGTGGCGCGGGCATCAGGAGGACCGCCGCGAACGGTTCGGCGCGTTCCGTGAGGGCACGCAACACGTCGAGGATCACTGCCTGGGCGTGTTCCATGGGCAGTCCCGAGGCGTCGATCTCCCGTGGCCCCTGTACCGCTCTCCGTACGTCCATCGGGTGACCGTAACAGCATTAGCGACCATTGGTCACTAATAGGCACGCGCCTTCCCTGCGTACGCTGCCCCGATGGACAGCACCGCAGGGAACGCGCGACCCGGACGGCCGCCCCGGCTGAGCCGGGAGCGGATCGCCGATGCCGCCCTGCAGGGGGACGTCGCGACGCTCACCATGCGGGAGCTCGCGACGAGGCTCGGGGTCTCGCACTCTTCGCTGTACCGGTGGGTGCCCGATCGCGACGGCGTGCTGGATCTCGTCAGTGGGGTCATGGTCGAGCGGGTGCTCCCGGCGGACGAGCCGGATGCCGCGACCTGGTTCGACTGGCTGACACGGCTGGCGTGGGCGATGCACGACGAGTTCCTGGCGGTGCCCGGGTACGCCGCGCATGTGGCCCGGCCGCACCGCCACCACCCCGAGTCGTTCGGGCGGCTGCGCGGCGGAGCGGTCGCCGCGTTCCGCGCGGGCGGCGCCGACGCACAGCAGGCCGAGCAGAACTGGACCGTCTTCGGCCACGGTGTGGTCCGGTGGCTGGCCGCCGCGGGCAGCGCCCCGGCGGAGCCGCCGTTCGGCCGCTACCTCGACACGCTGCTGCGCGGTCTGCCCCGCCACGACGAGGATCGCCCCCCGTCCGGGCGCCCGGCGGCGGCCGCGCCCACGGCCCCGACCACCGCCGTCTCCCCCTCCGTCGGCGACGAGCATCTGCTCGCACTCACCCGGAGCCTCGTGTCGGAATCGGCGAAGGTCCGGGAGCGGGCGTGCGAGACGATCTCCGACTGGGCGCGGTCCTTCGACCGCCGGGAGGCCCGCACCCTGGCCTCCCTCCTCGCCTCGGCCGCCGTCCTGGAGCAGGACGCGGACTGCCTGGAGAGCGAGCTGAACGCACTCGGCGAGCTTTCGACGGCGGGCCTCTTCGACGCCGCGGACATCGCCACCCTGCGCCGCCTGCCGCGGGACTCCGTACGCCCGGCCGACGTCGAGCACCTGGACAACCTGATGGAGGAGTACTTCTGACGGGCCTGTTGCCGCAGCAGCGCGAGGCCTCGGCCACGGTCAGACGGCGCCCGCCCTCTCCCCCTCCCCCTTCCTCAGGACCTCGATGACGCTCGCGTAGCTGCTGGATCCGTGGCCCGCGTCCCGGGTGCGTTCCATCGTGGCCTTGAGGAGTTCGGGCAGGGCGTTGTCGAGGCCGCGGGCGGCTGCCGCGTGGAGCAGGTGGTCGACGGTCGCGATCTGTACGTCGACGGTGGCATCGTCGCCCGGGTAGTGGCCGGCGTCGACCTGGGCGGCGTACGTGGTCAGGAATCCGGTCACCGCGCTCAGCCAGCGGATGGCGACCGGGGTGAAGGAGGTCGCCTCGATCTTCTCCGCGCCGACGAGGGCCGTGCCGTGCAGCCAGCCGGTCATGGTGGCCCACATCAGACCGAGCAGCGCGGCGTCGTAGAGGGAGGCCAGGCCGGGTTCGGCGCCCAGGTGCAGGGGGTCACCCAGGGCCTCCAGGGCCGGGCGGTGCGCGTCGAGGACGGTCCGCGACCCGCTGTAGAGGAACATCATCTCCGGGCTGCCGACGCCCGGCGGAGTGGTCATGATCGCGCCGTCGAGATAGTCGACGGAGTGCGAACGGGCCCACGCGGCGGCTTCCTGGGCCTGCTCCGGGGAGCCGGAGGTGAGGTTGACCAGGGACTTGCCCGCCAGGGAGCCCGCGACGGGGTCGAGGGTGGCGTGCAGGGCGTCGTAGTCCAGTACGCACACGATGACCAGTGAGCTCGCCGCGACGGCCTCCTCGGGTGTCGCGGCCCGCCGCGCCCCCCGGTCGACCAGCGGTTGCGCCTTCCCGGCCGAACGGTTCCACACGGTGGTCGGGTGGCCCCGCTCCAGCAGGGTGGCGGCCAGCGCCGATCCCATCTGCCCCAGCCCGATGACCGTCACGGCCGAACGCTCGGTACCCATGTCTCGCCAACTCCCTTGCCTCTGCCCACGCCTGGGCCGCTTGATCACGTACGACCACGCTCGCAGGACGGGAAGGGTGGCAGAAGTGACAGTGGTGACGGGTGCCACCAAATTCCTGCCATACGCTGAGCCGCATGAGAGCTGGTTCCGTGGCCGTCGTCGTGACCGAGGAGATACACCTCCCCTCCTGGGACCTGTACGAACTGAGCATCCCCTGCACGGTGTTCGGGAAGCCGCAGCCCGACCTGGCGGACCCCTGGTACGACCTGCGGCTGTGCGGCATGCGGGAGCCGGGCTCCGGGGCGCAGGCGATGACCGGGCTGTCCCTGCACACCCCCTACGGCCTCGACGATCTCGTCGAGGCAGACACGGTCATCGTGCCCTCGGTCCCCGACCCGTGCGTGGACGAGGGCCGGCCGCTGCCGCCGGAGCTGATCACGGCCCTGCGCCGCGCCCACGACGCCGGCGCCCGCATGGTCTCCCTGTGCACGGGCGCCTTCGCGCTCGCCGAGGCCGGCATCCTCGACGGCCGTCGCGCCACCGCCCACTGGCTGCACACCGCTCAACTGGCCGCGCGCTACCCGAAGGTCCGGGTCGACGACTCGGTGCTGTACGTGGACGACGGCGACGTCCTCACGAGCGCCGGCCTGACCGCCGGACTCGACCTCTGCCTCCACCTCGTACGCCGCGACCTCGGCGCGCACGTGGCCAACCAGCTGGCCCGCCGCATGGTGGTCCCGGCCCACCGCCCGGGCGGCCAGGCCCAGTTCATCGAGCAGCCCGTTCCCGCCGGCGACGACGGGGGCCTGGCGCCCGTACTGGACTGGGCCCGGGCGCACCTCGACCAGCCGCTGACGGTCGAGGACCTGGCCCGGCAGGCCGCGATGAGCCCGCGCACCCTCTACCGGCGGCTCCAGGCGGCCACCGGGGTGACTCCGCTGCAGTGGCTCCTCAACCAGCGGCTGCGCCGCGCCCAGGGCCTGCTGGAATCGACGGACCTGCCGATCTCGCGCATCGGGGAGCTGAGCGGCCTCGGCACGGCGAACAACCTCCGCCACCACTTCCTCAAGCAGATCGGGGTCTCGCCGAGCGACTACCGACGCGCCTTCCCACCCGCGTGACGGGCCCCGGTGGCCTTCACGCCCAGGGATCGAAGGGGATCCCGGCGGGCTTGGAGTTGTTGAGGAGGTTGCGGAAGCGGTCGTCCTTGTCGGTGACCTTGATGGTCGCGGACCCGAAGTCCGCGTTCATGAGCTTGTCGCGCAACTCCGCGCTGGGGAAGCCGTTCCAGTCGACGATCGGCGGGTAGCGCCAGGTGCCGTAGTGGTTCTCCGGCGGCTCGTCGTTGCCGTTGGCGAGGCGGAAGAAGTGCGTGCTCGGACCGTCCTTGTGGTAGACGGCCTTGGGGTGCGAACCGTCGAACCGCACCTGTGACCGCGGGTAGGTCTTGACGGTGCTGTGCTGGGTGGTCGAGACGTAATCCACCTGGTTGGACGCCTGGTTGACCCAGGATATGACGTGCTCGAAGTCATGCCGGTGCCCGCCGAGTCCACTGCCGTGAACGGCCTGGTCCTTCTCGAAGTAGCTCGCGTAGACAATGCCGCACCAGCCGTTGTTGCACTTCGAGCGGGCGTACGTCTGGGAGTTGTCCAGGTCCCACTGGTCCCGGCAGCTGCCGTTGATCGCCCCGGTCGTCTTGAGCCCCGGAGCGAGGGTGCCGTCCGGGCCGATGGCGGGAGTGGCGTAGCAGCCGTCGCCGTCGTAGTCGTAGGCCGGCGAGAAGGCCTGCTCGTAACCGCCCGCGCTCTGAGGGAGGCTGCCCGGCGGGTCGGCGTGGGCGGCGGAGGCGGTGCCCAGCACGAGGATGCCTGCGGCGGCGAGGGTGGTGGCGGTGCGGCCGACTTTTCGGTTGCGGAAGGGAAGTGCGTCAGCCGGGGGCATCTTCCTAAGGACCTTGCGGGGGAAATCCGACATCGGCAGGGTTCGCATGACTTATATCGCTCCTGACTCAGCAGCACGTCACGACAGGTGACTCCCGCAAGAATTGCCCGGGTCATGACAGAAGGAAACGGGAGACCGCCCCCCCATTTACCGGGTGTCATCCAGCAGCAACTCACGCAGCAAACGATCAAGAAGCAAAGATAACGTGGAGGAACAGACAGCCGCAGAGCGGAAGAAGAATCGACGTACAGCTTCTCGGAGGACCGATGACGTGGGACGAGTGGGAGCAGGCGAAGGCGAGGGCACAGCAGGGAACAGCCATGCAGTTGAACGAAGTCGCTCCCGAGCGCGGCGGTATCGGCGACGGGGACATGGTCGTCCACGACAACGTGCTCGGTGCGCTGGGGAACGCGGCCCACAGCCTGCGACAGCACTTCTCCACCGCGTCCGACCACGCGCGGCAGAACACGTTCGACGCGTCTATCCAACTGTTCAACGACGGGCTGGACATGGGTTCCGCCCTCACCGAACTCCACGACGCATGGAACACGAAGGCGGGAACGCTCAAGGAGGCATGCGCGCACATCTCCAACCACCTGGACTACTCCCGCGCCCAACACGCGAAGGACGCGGTCAAGATCGCGACGGACATGCGCACGGTCGGCGGGGACGAACTGTCCGTGTCGCGCATCCACGACTACTACAAGTAGCCGGAAATCAGGGCCGCGTGGGGCTCGCAGGAAGACGGACGACGACGCAGGACGACGGGGGCACACATCATGGTCACCTTCCAGGAACTCAACGACCTGCGGCTGGGAAAACTCCAGTCCGCGGCGGATCTGGCCGCCAAGGCCAAAGCGGCTGACTGGAAGGGCCAGAACGCGTCCGTGACCAAGGACTTCGTCACGGTCACCGCGCGGGAGTTCGACGACGTCGTCACCGTCGCCCGGAGCGTCCACACGATCCTGAGCGGCGCGCACGACAAGCTGACGAAGCACAAGGGCGATTTGGCCGATGCTTTGAGCCGAGCGGCCAAGAAGAACATCTACGTGAACGACAAGGGCGTGGTCAACGCGGCTGTTCCGTCGCCGCAGGCGGCCGGCAGCGCGAAGATCGAACCGCCGGCCCAGGCGGAGATCGACGCGGTGGCCCAGGAGATCAGCACCATCTTGACCGCGGCCGCCGAGACCGACAGCACGGCCGCCACGGCGTTGCGTTTCCACGCCAAGGACAAGCACGGATTCGAATCGAGCGGATTCAACAACTTCGACTCTGCGCAGAAGAGCATCGAGGACTCCGACGAGCTCATCCGCCTGGGCAAGCTGGACCCCAGCAAGATCACCAACGATCAGCTGGAACGCTTCAACGCCCTGCTGAAGGCACACCCCAACGATCCCGTCTTCGCCGAACGTGTGGCCCTCGGCCTCGGCCCGGAAGGGACACTGAAGTTCTTCGCCGGGGCCGTGGACCTGGACAGCTGGGAGAACCGGGACGGCGGCACCGCCGGAACCCGGGAGGACCGCGAGCGCCGGATGGAGCTGCTCGGCATGTTGGAGAAGCAGCGGGGCACCACGCCGGCCGCCGCCTCGCACTCCAACAGTGAGGGCATGGAGGCCTGGAAGGAGCGGGTCGTCGCACTCGGCGGCGAGGACGTCGGCAGCGGCAAGGGCACCAGCCAGACCCGTATCCACGGCTTCCAGGCGATGAGCAACCTGATGCGCCAAGGGAAGTACGAGGGCGAGTTCCTCAACGACTACGGCAACGCGCTCGTCACGTTCGAGAAGGAGAACACCGGGTACGTCAAGGACCCGGGCCCCGGTGGAAAGCGCCGGGAGGACGTGCTGCCCTGGGACAAGCTGCCGTCGTACGCGAAGATCGACCAGCTCCACTACGGGGAGGGCAACGACGCCGGCACGGACCCGATGACCGGGTTCATGAAGGCGTTGTCCCGCAACCCCGACGCGGCCACGGACTTCTTCAGCTCGACCGACCCGCAGGACAACGCCCAGCACGTCCTGAAGGACCGCAATCCCTTCAACGACGTGGTGCCCGACTCTCTGGGCTACGGGGAATCGGCGAGCGACTACAAGGGTCCGAAGGCGAGTTACGAGGCGACCGGCGACGCTCTCGTCGCGGCGGCGACCGGGGTCGACCCGAACGACAGCTCCGCGCGGCCCGTCGAGCACAACGGACAGCACAGGCAGGTCCTCGACAATTCGCTGGAATACCTCGCGGCGCGGGGCGACGACTTCCCCACCGAGATGCGGGACGACATGGCGATCGTCCTGACGAATCACGGGGACGTGGTGCACCACTCCGCGAGTGCACTGGCCGACGACCCCAAGGACGCGCGGCTGCTGGACCGGGACCAGTTGTTGGAAGTCTCCAAGCAGATCTCCCGCGACCAGAACGCGTACGGCATGCTCAACGAGGGCATCAACCGCGAGATCGTCAGGGACATCCACGAGGACAACCCGAAAGACCCCAAGGAGACCCTGCTGCGTGCGGGTAACACCGTCGGATTCCTGGAGCAGGCGCGCTACCAGGCCCTGGAGACCGACAAGGACGACCCCTCATGGGACGCCAAATGGATGTACCACGGGTTCGGCAGCATCGTGAACTTCGCACCGGGTGTGGGCGACCTGGCGCAGCGAGGGATCGACGCGGTCGCCTACGAGTTGCAGACGCAGGAGCAGGACAGGATCGACAACATCCAGGCACGCGACAACCAGAAGGTCTTCGAGGGACGGGAGCGTCAGTTGCAGGCACTCGCCGAAGAATGGGCCAAGGCGAACCCGGTTCACTCCAACACCCGTTACACCATCACCGACGAGATCAACGGAGCCGCCTACAACGGTAACGACCGAGCCAAGGGACTGGCGGGCGGATGATGACGGGAACACCGGGGAAGCGATCGACGGTATCGGTGCGCGGAGCCGCGCTGCTCGGAGCAGCACTGATGATCCTGCCGGGATGCAGCAGCCCGAAGACGTTCGAGGTGTCGGAGCTCTGCGGAACGAAGGTCGATCCCGCCCTCGTCGCGCCTTTCCTTCCCGAGGGCAAAGAATTGAAGGTGGACGACAGCCTCACCGAAGCGGGGCAGCCGCGTTGCAAGGTGTACGTGGACGGAACGCTCCACCTCTACCTGCGGGGAGACATCGTGGAGCCCGACTTCGACCCGCTGAAGGCCACGGAGCAGAGCATGCGACGGCTGGGCGATCCCGCTCCAGCCGACATCGGTGACGGCGCCACCATCGCGGACCACGGGGCGATGGCGGTGCGGGCGTGTACCTACCAGGGCGAGAAGCGGCAGTATGTGCTTGATCTCGACGGCGTCGACCGACCCCAGGACACCGCTGAGCGTCGTCGGGCACTGGAAAAGTTCCTCCGCTCCCAACTTCCCGTCGCGGTGGAAGCGGAGGGCTGCCGCCCGTAAGACCGAGGCGGGCGGTGCGCTTGCCATCGAGTCCACTCGAACTCCTACAGTGCGCGCACGGATCCGGATCCGGCCCCAGCCACCCCGCACCCACCAGGGAGCTCGACCATGCTCTACCGCACACTCGGCGGCACCGGCATCGAGGTCAGCGCGCACTGTCTCGGCACGATGATGTTCGGCTCGGTCGGCAACCCCGATCACGCCGACTCCGTACGCGTCATCCATGCCGCCCTCGACGCGGGCATCAACTTCGTCGACACCGCGGACATGTACTCCGCCGGTGAGTCCGAGACCATCGTCGGCAAGGCGCTGAAAGGACGGCGCGACGACGTCGTCCTCGCCACCAAGGTGCACTTCCCGATGGGCGATGGGCCCAACCGAGGCGGAAACTCCCGGCGTTGGATCGTCAAGGAGGTCGAGGAGAGTCTGTGCCGCCTCGGCACCGACTGGATCGACCTCTACCAGGTCCACCGCCCCGACCGCACCACGGACATCGAGGAGACCCTCTCCGCGCTGACCGACCTCGTGCGGGCTGGGAAGATCCGCGCCTTCGGCTGCTCGACGTTCCCGGCCGAGGAGATCGTGGAGTCGCACGTCGTCGCCGAGCGGCGCGGCCTCGGGCGGTTCCGGACCGAGCAGCCGCCGTACTCGATCCTTGCCCGAGGCATCGAGCGGTCCGTTCTGCCAACCTGCCGGCGGTACGGGATGGGGGTGCTCACCTGGTCCCCGCTGGCCTCCGGCTTCCTGACCGGCAAGTACCGCAAGGGCGGGGCCATCGACCTGACCAGCGGGCGGGCGGCGCTGCACCCGCACCGGTTCGACCCGGAGGCCCCGCTGACCGCCGCCAAGCTGGACGTCGTCGAGCAACTCGTCGCCGTGGCCGACAGCATCGGGGCGACGCTGCCCGAGCTGGCGGTCGCCTTTCCCCTCACCCACCCCGCCGTCACCTCGGTCATCATCGGCCCGCGCACGATGGAGCAGTTGGAGGGGCTGCTGAAGGGCGCCTCGCTCACGCTGGACGACGAGACGCTCGACCGGATCGACGCGATCGTCGCGCCGGGCACCGACGTCTACCCGCCGGACGGCGTGTGGACCCCGCCCTCCCTCACCGATGTCGCCCAGCGCAGGCGGCCGGTGGGCGAACGCGCGGCGGCGTAGCCCTGAACGTCTACGACGCGGTGTCGTCGACGGCGGGCTTCCGGGCAAGGAAGCTCGCCACCGGCCTCTTCGCGCCCTCCTCCGGCGCTTGCAGCGTCTGTGCCGTGATCGCGAAGCCCGCCCGCTCCAGCAGTCCGGCGATCCGGTCCGCGGGCAGCCGGTAGCTGTCGAAGGAGGCGAGGTCACCGTCGCCGTACCCGTACGTACGGCACTGATGCTCCTCCTCGCCGACCCGGGTGACGAGGAGGAGATACCCGCCGGGCGCCAGGGCTCGGTGGAACTCCCGGTACACCTGGAGCAGTTCAGTCGGCGGGAGATGGTGGGTGGAGTAGAACGCGAGGACGCCCCCGAGTCCGCCGTCGTCGGCCGCCAGCGCCGTCATCGAGCCGACCTCGAAGCGCAGGTCCGGGTGGGCGGCGCGGGCCAGTTCGATCATCCTCGGTGACAGGTCGATCCCGAAGGCGGAGACGCCGAGTCCGGTCAGGTACGCGGTCACCTTGCCCGGTCCGCAGCCCACGTCCGCCGTCGGGCCGAGGCCGGACGACGTCACGAGCTCGGCGAAGGCCGACAGGACGGCGCGCGACACCGGGTCCAGCGCGCCGGGGTCCTTCACGGAGCGGGCGTAGTCGGAGGCGACGGTGTCGTACGACTGCCGGATCGCGTTCAGGTGCGCGCCCGCGTGCTCATCCAGGGCAGTGGGGTTCATCACCCCGCGACGTTACGCCTGCCTCGGGGTGGGCGTAACGGTGACCCTTTCCGTTCAGGCCGGGCAGATCCCCTCCGGCAGGCCCGACGGCAGGCCGCCGCGTTCGTCCGCCGTGAGGTCGCGGCCGACGACGGTGCACAGGTGGCGCTTCCAGAGTGCGGGGTCGAGGTGGAGCAGGTCCAGGCGGCCGCGGTCTCCGTTGCCTCCGCCGAAGGCGCCTCCGGAGAGCGTACGGAGCAGGGTTCTGCCATCCGGGGACGCGGCCAGGAAGTACTGGTCCGCCGCGAAGTCGTAGGACTGGAGGGTGTTGGAGTCCGACAGGCGGTGGAAACGCACCGCGCCGCCGTTCGCGACGAAGAACTCGCCGTCGGTTGTCGTGAAGTTGAAGACGAAGCCGTCCCCGGTGAAGCGTTCGTTGGAGCCCAGCGGGCCGATGGGGCCGACGAGTCGGGTGGCCCCTTCACCTTTCGCTGTCGACCACAACTCCAGCATGCCGCCGGGAGACTTGGCGGCCGCGTACTGGCCGCTGCCGTCCCGCCTCGCCCGCTCGATGTTCCGGCCCAGGCGGACGCCCAGTACCTTGTTCTCCTTGCCGGTGCGCAGGTGGACGGCGTGCAGAACCGGGTCGCCGGCGACCATGAGCTGCACGTAGCCCTTCTCGACGTGGCTGTTCACCGCGAAGCCCGAGTCAACGGCCGCCGGCCGGCCCGAGCCGAAGCGGGGCGGGTTCTTCTTCGTGAGGCCCAGTGCGCGGGCGTCGATGGCGGGCGACAGACGGTCGCCGGTCCGGGCGTCCCAGTGCTCGATCCGGCTGCCCGAGCGGGTGACGAGTTCGTCGCCGCCCCGCAGAAAGGTGAGCGTGAGCGCTTCCGGTCCGCCGCGCCGGTCGACCGGAGGCTCGTGGGTGATGACCTCGGCCACCTGGCGCAGCGAGGGGATCTCCCGGATCAGGATCCGGTCGCTGTCGACCACATCCGCGACGAGCGTTCCGGCGTCGTTCACCAGCAGGTCGTGCTCCACGTCCCGGTCGACCACCACAGCTGACTCCGGCCGTTTCACCTCGGTGGCGATCCTGCCCGACGCCGCGTCGATGAGCGCCAGCTTCTCGCCCTTGTCGGGCTCGTCCAACTGGTGCACCTGGGCCACCAGGTACTTCCCACCGTCGACCAGGCGTGGCGAGCCGACGACGATGTCGGAGCCGTCGATGTCGCTGCGGGCCAGCGGGAGCGCCGCCACGTGGTTGTCGCCGTCGGTCACCACCGGAACGACCGGGCGGCCCGCCTCTCCGAGGAGACGGCCGACGACCAGGTCGGGTGAGGACGTCTCGGAGCGCGTCATTCGGCCGCCGCGCCGCGTGCCGACCGTCTCCCACGCCTCATGGCGGTTCACCGCGAAGCGGTCGCCGGACTCGTCGACGGCGATGCTTCCGCAGTCGTCGTTGGGCCCGCTGTAGGTGTAGCTCTTCAGCGTCCGGCCGTCCCGCACGCGCAGCGCACGGTAGACGCCCACGGTGTCATCGCCCTTCTCCACCCGGCGGCAGACGACCAGCACGCCGCCGTCGCCCGACAGCGCCGTGGACGAACCGGACATCGCGTTGCCGTGTACGTCGTCCGCAAGCTCACGGACCTTTCCCGTACGGACGTCCACCGCGTCCATCACGAGATCGCTGACGCCCGTGCCGCTGCGGCTGACCACCAGAGTGTTCTCATCGGGTCCGAACCACACGGACTCGCTCGTCACGGGGAGTCGGCCCGGCACGTCCCGGCGGCGTCCCGTCGTCAGGTCCCACACGGTCAGCCGGCCTTCCACCAGCGTGACCAGCTGCTCGGTATCCGGCGAGAGGGCCAGCATCCTGTCCTCCTCGCTCACCCAGGCCATGGAGTCGGCCGTCTTCTCGAACTCCGCGCCCCTCAAAGTCTGCGGTCGGCCGAGCAGGTCCCGCGGTGCGGTGGCGGTGACGTCGACCTCGTACCGGACCAGCGTGCCCGACGCCGACACATGGGCGATTTGCCGCCCGTCCCGGCTGACCAGTGGGTGGAACGCCATCTCATCGAGGTCGAGCTGGAGACGCTGAATGCGTTCTCCGGCCTGGCGTACGAAGAGCGTGGCGCGCCCGTTCTCCGTCGTCGCGAGCGTCACCGATCCGTCGACGCTCATCGCCACGTCCCGGATGCTTCCCTCGGTTCCGCTCAGGATCCACGCGGCATTCTTGACCTGGTCGTACCGGCGGAGCACAGCGTTGCGCGCCTCGGCCGTGGGTGAGATCGCGTACGCGCCCAGGGCGATCAGCGCGCCCTGCCCCGGATCCTGTTGTGCGGCCTCGGCGGAGTACGTGGCCAGCAGCCGCGAACGGCCGTCCTCCCCACGCTGCGTACTGACGCGCTGCTGGTAGACGAGGAAGGTACCGAGGCCGACGATCAGCGCGAACACCACGGCCACCGCGGTCCAGGCCGCCCGGGCACGGGCCCGGCGTGACCGTCGGCGCTGCCGCGCCCGTTCCAGGAAGTCCCGCTCCTCAGCGGCGAGCTCATCCTCGCGGTCCTTCAACCATGCATGAATGTACGTGAGTTGCATGGCTCCTGGCAGGAGCGCGGGCGGCCTGCCCTGCTTCGTCCAGCGGTCGCAGTCGTGGGTCAGCTCCGCACGCCCAGCCAGGAACCTTTCGTCCTCCCGCACCTGATCCTTCAGCGCGGGCCACACCTCTATCAGCTTCTCGTGGGCCAGCTCCGCGGTCTCCGGCTCTCCCTCGCCGCCGCGCAGCACGAGCAGCCGCTCGGCGGCGAACAACCCGGCGAGCTCCCATGCAGCCCTGCCCGCCACGTCGTGCGTGAGCCTGCGGCGCAGCGGCGTCCGGCTCCCGGGCAGCACCCGGACCAGGCCCCTGAGCAGCCGCGCTGCGGCCACCCGCTCGCTCTCGCCGACGTACTGCTTCCAGGCCTTCTGGCAGTGGTCCTGCAGCGCGCCCTCGACCCCGTGCAGCGCCGTGTACGTCGACAGGCACAGCCGGCCGGCGAACCGCTCGTCCCAGAGACGTTTCAGCAGGAACCCGAGGAGCGGCAGGTTCTCCGGCTCCCGGCGCGCGTCGTCCAGGATGCGTTCGGCGAGGCCCGGTTCGTACACCACCGCCGGAGCCTTCTCCAACGGTTTGGTGATCACGTCCCGGAGTTGGCCCTCTGACATCGGCATCAGCGGCATCGTCTCGGTGCCGTTCACCAGGGGGCCGAGGCGAGGGTGCCGGAGCGCCGCGTCCATGAAGTCGGACCGGAGCGTGATGAGCAGCGGGCATCCGGCCTTCGGGCCGTCTTTCGGAAAGAGCAGTCCGGCGTCCGCGTCGAACTCCTTCTGCCCGAGTTGCAGGAGTGCCTCGGCCTGATCCAGGACGACGAGACACCTGCCGTCCCCAGCGGCACGCAGATGGTTCAGCGTCTCCACCAGGCCCTCGTCCGCCAGCCACTCCCGTACCTGGTCGACGCTCTCCGCGCGCCGGTCCCCGTACCGTCCGGTGCGCACGACTTCGTAGAGGCCGACGGCCAGTCGGGAGAGCAAGGAGCCACCGGCGCCGGCGTCCACCACGACCACGTCGTGGGCCGGCCGGTCGTCGTTCTCGTCCTCGCCGCCCCCGCGCCGCATCCGGGGAACCACTCCGGCCAGTGCCAGCGAGGACTTTCCGCAGCCGGACGGTCCGAAGAGCGTGACGGCCTGGGGCAGCTCCAGTTCGGCGACCACCTCCCCGATCTCGGGGTCGCGGCCGAAGAAGATCTCCTCGTGGCGCTCCTGGAAGGTGTCGATGCCCAGGAACGGATCCCCGGCCAGCTCACGATCGAGATCGGGCAGCTTGCCCAGCGCGGCCTTGACGCTGATCGCGAAGGACTGCTGCGCGTCGTCCCGCTTGCGCTGGGACGCGACGACGATGCCCACCGCCGCACCGCGCCGCTCGTCCCAGACCGGGCTTCCGCTGTAGCCCGCCGTGATGTGAGCCGTCCGGCTGTCGGCGCGCGACAGCTGGATCCAGTCCCCCGCCGACTTCCCGCTCAGCTCCCCCCGGTGCCAGACCACACCCAGTTCGTCGTCCGGGAACCCCACGACACGCACCGGGCGGTGCGACACCTCGTCCGAGGCGGCGATGGGCAGCGGACGCGTGCCGGGGACCGCCCCACGCAGCCGCAGCACCGCGAGGTCCCCGTGCTGCTGGGGCTCCTCCGGTATCCACTGCTCGACCTCGGCGACGACGCGCTCCCCGGCCCCGTCGGCGAGCGGGAAGTCGATCAGCACCTCGGCACCGGCGGCGACCGGGAGGTCGCGCGCCCTCCCCAGCGCGTCGGACACGACATGGGCACAGGTCAGCACCCGGTCCGCGGTGACGAGGAAGCCGCCTCCGGCGACCGTGCCGTTCGCTCCCCCGATCCGGACGACCGCCGCGTGCAACGCCTCGTCGGCGCTCAGCGCCTTGTCCCCCGACACCATGACCCCCGTGACCCCGGTGACCCCCGTCAGCCGGTCAGGTCAACGTACGTCCTGGGTCGGTTCGTTCGCATCAGCAGCATCGCTTTTGTGCCACGTCAGGCTCACCGAGAAGTTGGCCGCCGTCGCGGTGCTGGCGATGACCACGTCCGCCTCCGCCGACAGCGACACACCGAACTCCAGCGTGACCTCGTCCGGGGCGTTCGCCATCCCCCGGAACCTGCCGACGAAGCTCTCCGCGACCGGCCGCACCGTGTCCAGCATCTGGCCGAACGACCGCCCCGCGCGCGCTACGGAGCGGTCGCCGCGGCCGACTCGCACCAGGGATTCGTCCACCTCACGGATCTGCACACGGATCGTCTCGTCGCTGCCGTCTCCCAACGGCACCTCGACCGTGCGGACAGGGCTTTCGCTCAACTCGACCTCCAGCGTCGGGAGGAGCGATCATAACGAAGCCAACCCTCCGCACGGTCGCGGGCGTTGCCGTCCTCAGCTCGGCAGCACCGGCAGCAGCTCCGGCAGGTGCCCGTCCGACGCCGTGGCCGCCGCGACACGCTCTGCCGGGACCTCGCCGTAGAGCGTCGTACGGGGACGGGACGGACGGCCCGCCAGGTCGGCGATGGCCTTCAGGTCCTGGATGGAGCGGTACGAGCCGTAACTCGACCCCGCCATACGGGAGATGGTCTCCTCCATCAGCGTGCCGCCCAGGTCGTTCGCGCCCGAGCGGAGCATCTCCGCCGCGCCCTCCGTGCCGAGCTTCACCCAGCTCGTCTGGATGTTGGTGATGTGCGGGTGGAGGAGAAGCCGCGCCATCGCCGTCACTGCCCGGTTGTCGCGGTCCGTCGGGCCGGGACGCGCGATACCGGCCAGATAGACCGGGGCGTTGGTGTGGATGAAGGGGAGGGTGACGAACTCCGTCAGGCCGCCTGTCTCCTGCTGGAGCCGGGCCAGCGTGCGGAAGTGGCCGAGCCAGTGGCGAGGCTGGTCGACATGCCCGTACATCATCGTCGAGGACGAGCGCAGACCCACCTCGTGCGCGGTTTTGATGACCTCCAGCCAGGTGGCCGTGGGCAGTTTGCCCTTGGTGAGAACCCAGCGGACCTCGTCGTCCAGGATCTCCGCCGCCGTACCGGGGATCGAGTCGAGCCCGGCCTCCTTGGCGGCGGTCAGCCAGTCGCGGATCGACATCCCGGTGCGGGTGGCCCCGTTGACGACCTCCATGGGGGAGAACGCGTGCACGTGCATGCCGGGAACGCGCTCCTTCACCGCCCTCGCGATGTCGAAGTACGCCGTGCCGGGCAGGTCCGGGTGGATCCCGCCCTGCATGCAGACCTCGACCGCGCCGACGTCCCACGCCTGCGCCGCCCGGTCCGCGACCTGGTCCAGCGAGAGGGTGTACGCGTCGGCGTCGGTGCGGCGCTGGGCGAAGGCGCAGAAACGGCAGCCGGTGTAGCAGACGTTGGTGAAGTTGATGTTCCGCGTGACGATGTACGTGACGTCGTCGCCGACCACGTCCCGGCGCAGGGTGTCCGCGATCCGGCACAGCTCGTCCAGCGCCGGGCCGTCCGCGTGGAGCAGGGCGAGGGCCTGGTCGTCGGTGAGCTTCGTCGGGTCGTCGGCGGCCTGGCTCAGCGCCTGGCGTACGTCGGCGTCGATCCGGGACGGGACCATGCCGGGGGCCGCCGCCTCGCGGAGCGCCTCCCAGTCCCCGTACACCTCGTCGAAGTCGTTACGGCGGTCGCCCGTGCGGCCCTCGGTGTCGATGGTGGCGTGCAGGTCGGTGCGGCCGGAGGAGGTGAACCCCTCGTCCGGCTCCTGCCAGGGAAGTCCGGCCGGAATCGCACCCTCGCGGGCGAGGCCCGTCTCCGGGTCGGCCAGGGCGCGGACGTGCGGGAGGAGCCGGGGGTCGAGCCAGGGCTCACCGCGCTGGATGAACTCGGGGTAGATGGTGAGGCGTTCGCGGAGCGTGAAGCCCGAATCGGCGGTGCGCGCAGCCAGTTCGTCGATGTGCGGCCAGGGGCGTTCGGGGTTCACGTGGTCGGGGGTCAGCGGCGAGACCCCGCCCCAGTCGTCGATGCCCGCGCCGATGAGGAGCGCGTACTCGGCGTCCACCAGATTCGGCGGGGCCTGGATCCGGGCCGAGGGGCCGAGGATGTGCCGGGCCACCGCGATGGCGGCGGCCAGCTCCTCCAGCTCCGCGTCGGGCATGCCGCGCATCGCCGTGTCCGGCTTGGCGCGGAAGTTCTGCACGATGACTTCCTGGATGCCGTGGTAGGCGCGGGCCGTCTTCCGCAGCTCGAAGAGGGAGTCGGCGCGCTCCTCGTACGACTCGCCGATGCCGATCAGGATGCCGGTGGTGAAGGGCACGTTGGAACGCCCCGCGTCCTCCAGGACCCGCAGCCGTACGGCCGGTTCCTTGTCCGGGGAGCCGTGGTGCGGGCCGCCCGGCTCGGACCACAGGCGGGTCGCCGTCGTCTCCAGCATCATCCCCATCGAGGGGGCGACGGGCTTGAGGCGCTGGAGGTCGGTCCAGGTCATGACGCCCGGGTTGAGGTGGGGCAGCAGACCCGTCTCCTCCAGGACCCGGATCGCCATCGCCCGTACGTACGCGAGGGTGTCGTCGTACCCCTCGGCCTCCAGCCACTCCCGCGCCTCGGGCCACCGGTCCTCGGGGCGGTCGCCGAGCGTGAACAGCGCCTCCTTGCAGCCCATGGCCGCGCCCTCGCGGGCGATCTTCAGCACCTCGTCGGGGGACAGGAACATCCCGTGGCCCGCGCGGCGCAGCTTTCCGGGGACCGTGACGAAGGTGCAGTAGTGGCACCGGTCGCGGCAGAGGCGGGTGAGCGGGATGAAGACCTTGCGGGAGTACGTGATCACGCCCGGCCGGCCCGCCGCCTCCAGGCCCGCGTTCCGGACACGGGCGGCGGACGCGGCCAGATCCTTCAGATCGTCGCCGCGCGCCTGGAGCAGGACGGCGGCCTCGGTCACATCGAGGGCGACACCGTCGCGGGCACGTTTGAGCGCGCGCCGCATGGCGTTGGAGGTGGGACGTCCGCTCTGAGGATCGGGATCGGGATCGGTCATGAACCGAGCATACGAGCGAGGCGCGCGCACCGGACCAGGGCCCGGGACCTGTATGCGCAGGCCGCGGGGTGCTCCTGGTCACTCGTGCGGGCCGACTCACCCGAATGAGAGCCCCCAGGCGGCGTCCTCACGCTTAGTGTCGGAACGGTGATGGAAACGATCGTCCTCGGCATCGGCGAAACCCTCGTACGCGACGACCGGCACTGGGCGTCCTGGGCCAACTGGCTGGGCGTACCGCCGCACACGCTCGGCGCGCTGGTGGGCGCGGCCGTCGCCCAGGGCCGCGAGCCCACGGACGCGCTGCGGATCCTGCGGCCCGACATGGACGTCGAGGAGGCCTACCGCGCGCGGGCCGCCGCCGGGCGCGGGGAACACCTCGACGAGTCGGACCTCTACCAGGACGTCCGGCCCGCGCTGGGCGAGCTGCGGGCCGCGGGCATCCGGGTCGTGGTGGCGGGCAACGGCACGGTCCGGGCCGGGGAGCTGCTGCGGGCGCTGGACCTGCCCGCCGATCTGGTGGTCACCTCGGACGAGTGGGGCGTCCGCAAGCCGGACCCGGAGTTCTTCGCCCGGGTCGCCGAAGTGGCCGACGCGGCCCCGGAAGCAACGCTGTACGTCGGCGACCACCCGGCCGACGACCTGTTCCCGGCCGCGGCGGCGGGGATGCGGACGGCGCATCTGCGGCGGGGGCCGTACGGGCACTGGTGGGCGGAGCATCCGGATGTGGTGGAGACGGCGGACTTCCGCATCGACGCGTTGACGGAGCTGGTGGGGTTGGTGGCTTCCTCCTCCGCCGCCGCTTCCGGTGTCACGCCCGAGGCGGCGGAGGAGAAGGTCGTGCGGCGGGGCACGTTGAGGTCGGTGCGATGATCCCGCCCAGCCTGGCCGGGGTCGCCACCAGCCTGTCCGGCGTTTGAGGACGGAACCCTTGCCTCGGAGGGCGTGAGGGGAGACAGGGACCTGGGGCTCGGCACCCCGTCGCGTCACCCAGGTCCACCTGGACGGTTCCGTCCTCAAGCGCCGGACGGGCTGAGGTCGGCGCCCCGGGCGGAGAAGCCCCCTAGTCCCCCAGCACCGCCTGCATCACGCTCTTCGCGATCGGGGCGCCAAGGCGGCCACCCGAGATGTCCGAGCGGGAGATGTCCATGTCCGTCGGGTCGATGAACACGGCGACCGCGACCGAGCGGCCGTCGTCCTTCTTGCCGTAGCTGACGAACCAGCCGTACGGGACCTCGTCCTGGACGTTCACGCCGCGCTGGGCGGTGCCCGTCTTGCCGCCGACCGTCACACCGTCGATCAGGGCGCGCTGGGCGCTGCCCTCCTTCGCGGTGTGCTCCATCATCTCCTGGACCTTCTTCGCCGTCTCGGACGAGACGGCCTGGCTCATCTCCATCGGCTCGTTCTTCTCCAGCGTGGAGAGGTCCGGGCCGCGCAGCTCGTCGACGATGTAGGGCTGCATCAGCTTGCCGTCGTTGGCGAGGGCCGCCGTGACCATCGCCATCTGCATCGGGGTGCTGGTGAGGCTGCCCTGGCCCATGCCGGTGAGGGCCGTGCCGGGCTTGTCGAGCTTCGGCGGGTAGAGGCTCTTCGTGGCGAGCAGGTCGCCGAACTCCTCCGCGTACACGTCCTCGTTGAAGCCGAACTTCTCCGCGGTCTCCCGCATCCGGTCCTCGCCCAGTTCGGACGCGGCGTCCAGGAAGACGTTGTTGCAGGAGAACTGCATGGCCGTCTTCATCGAGGCCTTGTTGCACACGGCGTCACCCGCCTCGCTGCCGATCTTGTTCGTGGAGAGCGGCAGCGGGTACGGCGAGACCGCGTCCGTCTTCGCGTCCACATCGGTGACCACACCGTGCTCCAGCGCCGCCGCGGCCGTGAGGATCTTGAAGGTGGAGCCGGGCGGGTAGGTCTCGCGCAGCGGGCGGTTGGCCAGCGGCTTGCCCTTCTTCTTCTCCAGCGCGGTGAAGCGGTCGCTCTCCTTGAACGAGATGCCGGCGAAGACCTCGGGGTCGTACGAGGGCGTCGAGACCAGGGCCAGCACCTTGCCGGTGCTCGGGTCCAGGGCGACGACCGCACCCCGGGCGCCCAGGTCGGTCAGCCCCTTGTAGCCGGCCTTCTGCGCCTTGGCGTCGATCGTGGTGATCACGTCGCCGCCGCGCCGGGGCTGGCCGGTCAGGACGTCCTTGGCGTGCCGGAAGGCGAACCGGTCGTCCTGGCCGCTGAGGACGCTGTCGTAGGTCCGCTCCAGCAGCGAGGTGCCCCGGGCCTGGGAGGCGTACCCGGTGACGGGGGCGTACATCGCCCCGTCCTTGTTGGTCCGGCGGAACGCGTAGTCCCGGCTGTCGGTCTCCTTCGAGCCGGTGATCGCCTTGCCGCCGACGATGATGTCGCCACGCGGGGTGGAGAACCGCTCGAACCGCACCCGGGCGTTGTGCTCGTTCTGGGCCAGCTCCTGGCGGTCGACGTGCTGGAGCCAGTTCGCCCGCAGCAGCAGGGCCAGCACCAGCAGCCCGCAGAAGATGGCTATGTGCCGCAACGGCCTGTTCATTCCACTCCCCACCCGGGCGGGCCTGTGGCCCGCGTATAGCGATCCCCGGTGAATAAGGATGCCCTGTACGCGGGCGCGGTTGCACCGGCGGCCCCGGAGGGCCCCTTCTCACAGGTACGCGGCGTACGCGTCCAGGGTCCGCAGCACCTCCGCTTCGTCCGCCGGGGGCAGCTGGAGCACGACCTCCTCGATGCCCAGCTCAGCGTAGTGGCCGAGCTTCCCGGGGCTCGGCTGCACCGCGTACGGCACCACCTGGAGGCCCTTCGGGTCGCGCCCGGCCTCCTCCCAGGCCGCCCGCAGCTTCGGCAGGGACTCGGTGAGGCCCCCGCCGCCGATGGGCAGCCAGCCGTCCGCGTACTCCGCGATGTGCGCGAACAGCTTCGGGCCCGCCCCGCCGCCGATCAGCGTGCGCGGGCCGTTGACCGGGCCGCGGGGCCGCTGGAAGGGCTTCGGGTGCGCCTCGCTCGCCTGCACCGCCCCGAAGGCACTCTCGTACCCGGTCGGCTCGTCCGCCCACAGGGCCCGCATCAGCGCCATCCGGTCCCGCACCCGGTAGCGGCGTGTCGGCCACTCCACCCCGTGGTCGGCGGCCTCCTCGACGTTCCAGCCGTAGCCGACGCCGAGCGTGAACCGGCCGCCGGAGAGGTGGTCCAGGGTGGCCGCCTGCTTCGCCAGGTCGATCGGGTCGTGCTGGGCGACCAGCGTGATGCCGGTGCCGAGGGTGAGGCGCTCGGTGACGGCGGCGGCCTGGCCGAGGGCGACGAACGGGTCCAGCGTCCGGCCGTACTCGCGGGGCAGCTCACCCCCCATCGGGTACGGCGTGCGGCGGCTGACCGGAATGTGCGTGTGCTCGGGCAGATACAGCCCGCCGAACCCCCGCTGCTCCAGTTCGCGGGCGAGCCTGACCGGGGTCACCGTCTCGTCGGTGAGGAAGATCGTGGTGGAAATCCGCATCGAAGCCACCTCCGTGGTCGTCGTCGTTCCGTACGTCGTCTTGTACGCGTCCCGTTACGCCGTCCCGTCACGCCGTCTTGTTTCGTCGTCCTTCTGTACGTCGTCCGTGCGAAGCGCCAACGTAAGCCGTATGTCGGCGAAATCCGAGACCGTGACGGCCATGAACACCGCCAGGAACACCGCCGTGAACACCTCGACGAACACCACCGTGAACCGGCGCGGCCTCCTCGCCGCGACCGCGGCCACCGGCCTGACATTGGCCCCCGTGAACTTCGCCCGAGCCGAGGAGCGCCCCGGGACCGGCCCCGAGGGCCCCCACCGCACCCGGACCGTGCGCGGGACCCTGCCCGCCGGATCGCCCGACTATGTGTATCTCCCGGTCGAAGTCCCTCGCGGGGTGGCCGAGTTCGCCGTCTCCTACACCTACGGGAAACCACCCGTCCCGCCCGGCGTCCAGGGCAACGCGCTCGACATCGGCCTGTTCGACGAACGCGGTACGGCCCTGGGCGGGCGCGGCTTCCGGGGCTGGTCCGGCGGGGCGCGCACCGCGTTCTTCGTCCGGTCCGACACCGCGACCCCCGGCTAGCTCCCCGGCCCCGTACGCCCCGGCACCTGGCACATCGCCCTGGCCCCCTACACCGTCGCCCCCGAGGGCCTCCCGTACGAGGTGACCGTCACCCTCCGCTTCGGCGAAACGGCCTCCACCCCCGCGCCGGTGTACCCGCCCGAGCGGGCCAGGGGACGCGGCCGGGCCTGGTACCGGGGCGACTGCCACGTCCACTCCGTCCACTCCGACGGGCGGCGCACCCCGGCCGAGGTCGCCGCCGCCGCGCGGGCCGCCGGGCTCGACTTCATCAACAGCAGCGAGCACAACACCACCTCCGCGCACACCGCGTGGGAGGGGCTGTGGGGCGACAACCTGCTCATCCTGACCGGCGAGGAGATCACCACCCGCAACGGACACGTGCTGGCCGTCGGCACCGACCCGGGCGTCTTCGTCGACTGGCGCTACCGGGCCCGCGACAACCGCTTCGGCCGGTACGCGCACCAGATCCGCCGGGCCGGCGGTCTCGTCGTGCCCGCCCATCCGCACGCCACGTGCATCGGCTGCAACTGGAAGTTCGGCCTCGCGGAGGCGGACGCGGTCGAGGTGTGGAACGGGCCCTGGACCCCGGACGACGAGGTCGCCCTCGCCGAGTGGGACAACGCGCTGGTGGCCTCCGTACAGAAAACGGACGTACGGAACACGGACGTACGGAACGCGGACGACGGGCCGGGGCGCTGGCTCCCCGCGATGGGCAACAGCGACGCCCACCGCGAACCGGACCGGCTGGGCCACCCGCAGACCGTCGTCCTGGCCGAGTCCCTGTCGCGGCGGGCGATCCTCGCGGGCATCCGGGCGGGCCGCTCCTACCTCGCCGAGTCCGCCGCCCTGACCCTCTCCTTCGCCGCGACGGACGGGCGGGGCGGGCACGCGGGCATCGGGGAGCGGCTGCGGGCGGCGGCCGACGCACCGGTGACCGTACGGCTGGAGGTGTCGGGTGCGGCCGCCGACTGCACGGTGCGCCTGGTCACCGACCAGGGTGTGCTGCTGACCACCCCGCTGCCCGCGGAGGGAGCGGGCGTGGTGGAGTGGCGTACGACCCCCGCCCACGCCGCGTACGTGCGCGCCGAGGTCCGGCACCCACCGGCCGTTCCCGGACTGCCGGGCGCGTTCGCGGCGCTCACCAATCCGGTCTTCCTCGACGTGGCGGCCGGTACGGCGGACTGAGCAGCGGGACCGGCGAGTCCGGTACGGCGGGCCGGGATGCGGGAAGGGACGAAGCACGCGCGGCGCGGAGGCCGGGCGGAGAGGAGCGGGCATGGGACCGGGGCTGGGGTACTTCCTGCTGCCGGCGGGCGGCGCGCTGAGCCTGACCGGGGTGATCACCGGCAACGGCACGCTGATCAGCCTGAGCTGGATCATGTGGGTGCTCGGGATCCTGCTCATCCTGGGCAACCGGTACCGCCGCCCCGCCGATCCGCGCGCGCTGGCGGTCGCGGCCGCCGCCGGGGACGCCCGGGCGGTACGGGGGCTGCGGACGCTCGCCCTGACCGCGCGGGCCGAGGGGCGTCCCGACACGGCCGAGCGGCTGCTGCGTCAGGCGGTGAAGGCCGGTGACGTGGAGTCGATGTGGGAGCTGGGCCGCCTGGTCGAGCACCGCGAGGGCCTGGCGGCGGCGGAGCCGTGGTTCCGGATGGCGGCGGAGCGGGGGCACGCGGTGGCCAAGCGGCTGTTCCGGCCGGGCGGCGCGCTGCACCCGGACGGGGCGGACCCGGCGCCGTGAGGACACCGCCTCGGGCTATGGGGTCCGCCCCCGCGCGAGCGGTTTCCGTTACGCCAGTCCCAGCGCCGCCCTCGTCAGGAACGCGAGCCGGGCCGTCTTCTCCGGCTTCTTGATCTCCGGGCCCAGCTCGAACCCCATCCGGACCATCCGGGCGATCGCCTTCTCGTTGCGGGCGTCGGGCTCCACGACGACCCGCACATGGGCCGGGTCGCTGAAGACGTAGGCGATGAACGCGGTGAGCAGGGCCTCCGTGTACCCCCGCACCGCGCCTTCGCCCTCGGCGGGCGCGATCAGCAGGTGGACGCCGAAGTCCCCGGGCTGGACGTCGTAGCACTCGCCGACCGGGTCGGCGTCCGGCTCGTACGTCTGGAACAGCGCGGCGGGAACCCCGTCGCGCAGGGCGAGATAGGCGTGGTGCGTGGGGAGCGAGTCGACGAACTCGTAGATCTCGCGGACCTGTTCACGGGTGTGGTCGGCCATGCCCCAGAAGCGGGCCCGTTCCTCGGTGACCCAGCCGTGCAGTAGCTCGGCGTCGGCCGCCGGGTCGACCGGGACGAGGCGGACGGTGCCGAAGCCCTCGACCTTCTGCTCGTGGACGGCCGGGCGCAGGGCGGGCGCGAGGGACTCGGGGGCTGCGGTCATGGCGGGGTTCTCCTCGCGGCGGTGCGTCGTGCGGTGGGGCGTCGTGCGGTGCAGCAGGTTCCAGTCCGTGACGACCGGGGCGAGCGCGCCCCGTGCCCACAGGGGCGTCTGGTCGCGGTGGTGGGCGGATCCGGGGACTCCGGACGCGCCGAAGGGGACCGCCCACCGGCTGTCCTCGCGGCGGGCCAGGTCCCAGACGTAGCGGGCGGCCGGGCCCCGGGCGAACAGGTCGGTGACGCCGGGGACGCTGGAGGTGGACAGCACGCAGTCGTGGTCGCCGGCGACCCCCGGCCGGATCGCCTGAGCGTCGACGCCGTCGGGTGCGAGGTCCGGCAGGGCCTGCCAGGGGGACAGCCGGTGCAGCTCGCCCCACGGGGCGGGCGGAGTCTCGTCCGCCGCCGCCGCGACGGCCTCGGCCGAGGCCGCGACGAGCGCCAACCGGTCCTCGTACGGCAGGAGTCCGACGGTGAGCAGGCTCTCCAGGGCGTAGCCGATCCGGGGGACGGCGGCGAGCCAGGGGCGGAAGAGGGCGGGGTAGGCGGCCGAGCGCCAGGGGTCGTCCGCGCCCGTGACGCCCTTGAGCGCGGGGTGGGCGGCCAGCCGGTGGACGACGTCGGTGCGCAGGCGGGCGTAGAGAGTCGCGTCGGTGCTGTCCGCGTCCATGTGGCGGTCCCAGCGCAGCAGCCGGTCCCGGAGGCGTTCGGCGGCGGGGCCGAGGTCCGGGGCCCAGGCCAGGAGGGACAGCAGTGGGCGGGAGGAAGCGAGGAGGGTGTCGGTGTGGACGGCGGCCTGGGCGTCGGGGGTCCAGCCGGTGTCCGCGCCGAGCAACTCCCGTATCCGGCGGGCCCGGTGCGGGGGCGCGAACTCGACGCCGAGCGGGGCGGCGAGGCCGCGCTCGTTGGCCATCACCGCGATCCCGCCGGGGCCGTCGGCCTCGGTACGGGGCAGGGGGGCGGTCTCGCCCTCACGCCAGGCGTACGCCGGGTCCTCGGCGGGAACGACCCGCAGCCGGTTGGCGTACGGGCGCACCGGGACGTGTCCGGCGACCCGGTGCAGGGTGGCCCCGGAGGTGTCGGCGGCGAGCACCACGTTGACGGGTTCGACCCAGCGGTCGAGGGCGGTGTCGACATCGGCGACCGTACGGGCCCGGAGCAGCGCGGGCAGCGCGTCGAAGCCGAGCTCGCCGGTGACGCGGGGCGGGTAGCGGAGGCTGATGAAGGTGCCGTCGGCGGCCGGGGCCACGTCCGCTGCCTCGCTCCCGGCCACGTCGGCCGCCTCGACCCCGACCCCGACACCGGCCCCGGGGCCGTCCCCGATGATCACCGGCCCCCGGTCCGTCTCGATGACCTCGACCTGCTCCGGGTCCGCCCCCGCCACCTCGACCGTCTCGATGTGGGCGTGGGCCGGGTACCAGCCGTCCGGGCCGAGCGCCTCCACTCCGCCGTCCGGGGTGCGGCGCAACCGCTCCCGGTAGAGGTCCTGGTAGTCGGCCATGGCGTTGGTGATCGCCCAGGCGACGTAACCGGTGTGCCCGAAGTGGGCGATACCGGGGATGCCGGGGACCGCGAGGCCGACGACGTCGAACTCGGGGCAGGCCAGCCGGATCTGCTGGTAGACGCCGGGGTCCTCGATGAAGCGGTGCGGGTCGCCCGCGAGGAGCGGGGCTCCGGTGGCGGTGCGGGCGCCGGTGAGCAGCCAGCCGTTGCTGCCCGCCGTGCCGGGGCCGTCGGTGGCGAAGGGGGTCATCCGGTCCTCGCCGAGCCGGCGGGCCACCTCTTCACGCCAGAGTTTGGTCGGGAACCCCGCGAACAGGATGTGCGTGGAGAGCCAGACGCCGAGCGGGGTCCAGGGCTCCCAGCGGCCGGGCGCAAGGCCCACGGCGGCGAACTCGGGTGCCTGCGCAGCCCCTTCGACAAGGCCATCGTTGACGCCGTCGACGTACGCGGTCACCCAGGCGGCGGTCTCCGGTGCGAGGCGGTCGAAGCAGCGGCGGGCGGTGTCGGCGACCCGGGCCCGCCGGACGAACCGGTCCCAGTCGACGGCTTCCGCGCCCAGGTGGGAGGCGCTGGTGCCGAGCGCCCGGTGCCGTTCGGTCTCCAGCTGCCAGGCCCGGTCGAGGGCGGTCGCGTGGCCCTGGGCGCGGGCCAGCGTGAGGGCGTCGGCGGCCCGCAGGTGGGGTATCCCCCAGTCGTCCCGGAAGAGTTCGTAGCCCCCGGAGTCCTCCCCCGCCCCCGGGCCCCGTCTCTCGCCGGGCTGCGCGCCCGGACCCCCGCCCGGACCCTCGGCCGGTCTCGCTCCAGGTCTCTCCCGGTCGACGTCAGCGGTCATCGCTCTGCCCATCCCCTGCTCCCGGTGGTTTTCAGCCACTCCTCAGCCCCCGAGATTTAGGTTAGCCTAACCTAAAGAGACCCTTAGGGCAGTGGGCCGGGGCGGCAGGAGAGGGCGGGGAACACCGTGGGGCATGGCTGGGAAGGCGTCGTTCTCAAACTGTTCCGAGGACGGGATTTCACGTTCACCGTGACCGGCGCCGAGCAGGTCACCGACCGCTTCCGCCGGGTACACCTGACCGACGGCGGGCTGCTCACCGCGACCGGCGGGGCGCACCCCACGATGTGGGTGCGGCTCTGGTTCGAGAAGGACGGCAAACCGCATCAGCGCGCCTTCACCCTGGTCGACCCGGACCCCGAGGCCGGGACCTTCAGTCTGGAATTCGCTCTCCACGAGGGCTCCGCCTGCGACTGGGCGAAAGCGGTCGAGCCCGGGCACACGATCGACGCGACGCTCCAGGGCACCGGTTTCACGCTGCCCGACCCGGCGCCGAAGCGGCTCTTCGTGATCGGTGACGCGGCGGCGCTGCCCGCGATCAACTCCCTGCTGGACGCGATCCCGTCGACTCCGGCGACCATCTGGTTCGAGACCGCGCACGAGGAGGACCGGAAACTGCCGTTCCGCCTCGACGAGGCCCACCACACCCTGCACCACGTGGAGCGCCGCGAGGCGGGCGCGCACCTGGTCGCCGAGGTGAAGGCGGCCCTGCCGGAGCTGCTGGGCGCGGACCACTCGGACGCGTACGTCTGGGTCGCCTGCGACACGTCGACGACCCGGACCCTGTCGGCGTACCTCCGCAAGGAGCTGGGCCTGCCCAAGGACCGGGTGAACGCGCTGGGTTACTGGCGGCCGTAAAACCCGAGAAGGCCACGACGAAGGGCCCCGGCGAGCTCGCTCGCCGGGGCCCTTACGTGCCCGTGGACCGCAGCGACCTGCGCAGCAGCACCCCGCCGATCCCCACCAGACTCGGGAAGCCGCTCTTCGGCATGGCGACCGTGCCCACCGCGCCGACGGCGGCCAGGACGGCGCCCGCCGCGCGCTGGGCCGGCAGGTCCCCGTGCTCCTCGGCCGAGCGCAGCAGCCGGCCGCCCAGCCACAGCGTGGGGGTGGCGGCCATGAACCAGAAGGCGGCGGCCCGGTCGCCCCGGTCGGGGACCGAGCCGACGACGGGCCCTCGCCCGATCTCGGCGAGAACATCGCGGTAGATCACCGCACCGATGGCGCCATGAGCGATTCCGACCACCTGGAGCATGCGTCCCGCCGAAGCCCGTGTCATGGCCTCATCGTACGAGCGGCCCGTACGCGACCGAGGCCCCACCGCGCCCTCAGTCCTGGACCACCAGCGCCGGGGTCTCCTTCGTCAGCACCTCGCCCCGGAAGAACGCCGGGCTGCGGCGCTCCATCGCGACCATCAGGACCACGCCGAGGAGCAGCAGCCCCACCCCGATGACGAACACCGAGCCGACGCCGAACACCGAGGAGCCGGAGCCGTAGGCCGGGTCCCACATGTCGTAGAGGGTCTTGGCGAAGACGGCGGCGAGCAGGATGCCGCCGAGCAGCGGGAAGAGGCCCTTGAAGACCAGGTCCCGGGCGGAGCGGGTCAGTTCGGCCCGGAAGTACCAGGCACAGGCGAAGGCGGTCAGCGCGTAGTAGAAGCAGATCATGAGGCCGAGCGCGTAGATGGTGTCGACCAGGACGTGCTCGCTGACCAGGGTCATCACGGTGTAGAAGACGCCGGTGCCGATGCCCGCCGTGACCGTCGCCCGGCCGGGCGTCTTGAAGCGGGGGTGGACCTTGGCGTACGAGGCCGGCATCGCCTCGTACGCGGACATCGCGAGCACCGTGCGGGCGACCGGGATGAACGTGGTCTGGAGGCTGGCGGCGGCCGAGGCGAGGACCGCGAGGAAGAGCAGGACGCCGAGGCCGGGGCCCATCACCGGTCCGGCGAGGGCGGCGAAGACGTTGTCGGAGGTGTCCGGGTTGGCGAGGCCGAGCCCGGACTCACCGGAGCCGACGGCCATCTGCGCGGCGATGCCGGTGGCGAGGTAGGAGCCGACCAGGACGACCATCGCGATGAGGGCCGCGCGGCCGGGGGTCTTCTCGCTGCCGGTGGTCTCCTCGTTGGCGGTCAGGCAGGCGTCCCACCCCCAGAACATGAAGATGGAGAGCGAGAGGCCCGCCGTGAAGGCGGCGAAGGACTGGACGGCGAAGGGGTTCAGCCAGGACCAGGAGAAGTCGAGCGAGGACGCGAAGTCCGGGCCGCCGCTGCCGGCCTTGCTGAGCGCCATCGTCACGAACAGGGCGAGGACGGCCAATTGGAGCCCGACCAGGGCGTACTGGATGCCCTTGGTGGCGGTCATGCCCCGGTAGCTGATCGCGGTGGCGACGGCGATGAGGGCGAGGCAGGTGAGGATGTGGACGGGCTTGCTGTCGTCCAGGGCGGCCACCGAAGCGCTGCCGGTGATCTCGCCCGCCAGCAGCCAGAAGTACGAGGTGGCGACGCCCGCCAGGTTGGACAGCACGATGATCGTCGCGATGACGAGACCCCAGCCGCACATCCAGCCGACGCGCGGGCCGAACGCCTTCACCGTCCAGGTGAAGGAGGTGCCGCAGTCCGGCATCGCCTTGTTCAGCTCGCGGTAGGCGAACGCCACGAGCAGCATCGGCAGGAACCCGGCCAGGAAGACGGCGGGCATCTGCACGCCGACCTCTCCGGCGGTGGAGCCGAGGGTGGAGGTCAGGCAGTAGACGGGCGCGACGGTGGAGACACCGATGACCGCACTGCCCATGAGGCCGACGGAGTTCCCGCCGAGCCCTTTGCCGCGTACGCCGCCGCTGCCCGTGCCACCGTCGGCCGGGGCGCTTCCCCGTACCGTGTCTCCGGCCCGTGGCCGCGCGTCCAGCTGAGTCATGAGAAGGACGCTATGCGCTGCGATATCCACATCCGGAGCGTGAGACTCGAACGTCTCACCCTTGGATGTAGCAGCCAACTGCCCGTGAACACTTCATCAATTCAAGGTCACATTCACATGAAACCTTGCAATGCATGCCACTCGGCCGAGCGTGACGACGTACGGTAACCGTAGCCCTGTCCGTTTTGCGTAGGTTCAAAATTTTCCCGCGCCGCTCCGCGCACGCTCCGCCGCTGGTCTATCCGGGCCAGACGATCGCCTGTGTCTCGCTGTAGGCGTGCAGGGCGTACGAGCCCACGTCCCGCCCCACCCCGCTCTTCCTGAACCCGCCGAACGGGGCCTCCATGTTCCGCCCGACCGTGTTGACGCCGACCCCGCCCGCGCGCAGCCGGCGGGCGATACGGAAGGCGCGGGCGACATCGCCGGACCAGACGTAGTCGATGAGGCCGTAGTCGCTGTCGTTGGCCAGCGCGACGCCTTCCTCCTCGTGGTCGAAGGGGACGACCACGACGACCGGCCCGAAGATCTCCTCACGGACGACCCGCATGTCGGGGGTGCAGTCGGCCAGCAGGGTGGGCGCCACGTAGAAGCCTTGGTCGAGGTGGGCGGGCCGGGCGCCGCCGGTGACGACGCGCGCGCCTTCCTTCCGGCCCAGCTCCACATACGCCTCGACGCGGTCGCGGTGGGCGGCGGAGATGACCGGGCCGACGACCGTGGCCCGGTCGGCGGGGTCGCCGACGGTGAGCGCGTTCGCGTACGCGGCGAGCGCCCCGATCAGCTCGTCGTACCGGGACCGGTGGACGAGGACGCGGGTCGGAGCCGTACAGATCTGTCCGCTGTAGAAGGAGAAGGTGGTCCCGATACCCGCGACGGCGGAGCCCAGGTCCGCGTCCTCCAGCACCAGGGCCGCCCCCTTTCCGCCCAGCTCCATCAGCTGCCGCTTCATCCCGCGCCCGCACACCTCCGCGATGCGCTGCCCGACGGCGGTGGACCCGGTGAAGCTGACCATGTCGACGTCCCGAGAGTCGACGGCGGCCTCACCGGCTTCCGCGCCCGACCCGGTGACGACGTTCACCACCCCCGGCGGAACACCCGCCTCCGCGAGGGCGGCGGCCATCCGGAGGACGGAGAGCGGGTCCTGCGGGGCGGGCTTCACGACGACCGTGTTGCCCATCGCGAGCGCGGGCGCGATCTTGCCCGCCGGGTTGGCCCAGGGGTTGTTGTACGAGGTGATGCAGGTGACCACGCCGACCGGCTGGCGGACGGCCAGCGCCCCGAAGACCCCGGCCCGCCCCATCGGCCCGGCCTCGTTGACCTGGGGCGCGACGGCCACCTCGACCGGCTCCAGCGCGCCGCGCGCGTACCGCCGGAACCGGGCGATGCCCACCCCCACCTGCATCCCCCGGGCGGTGGAGGTGGTGGCTCCGCTCTCCCGCCGGGCGATCTCGGCGTGGGCGGGGAAGTCCCGCTGAATGATGTCCGCCGTACGGTCCAGGATCGCGGCACGCTCCTCGGGCCGGGTCCGCGCCCAGGCCGGGAAGGCCGCTTTCGCCGCCGCTGCCGCCTCGTGCGCCTGGGCGCGGCTCGCCTCGGGGGCGAGGCCGACGACCTCCTCGGTGGCCGGGTCGACGACCTCGTAGTGCCCGCCGGCGGGCTCGGCCCACTCCCCGCCGATGAACAGCTTCCCGGGGCTGTGGTCGCTCACGCGGTACTCACCGTCCGGGTGTCACGGCCCGAGCGCAGCACCGTCCCCGGCACGGCCCCCGTGACCTTGTCGTCGCGCAGGGTCTCGACGCCGTTGACCCGTACGGAGACGATCCCGATGGCCTTGGAGTCCAGACGCGGGCTGTCCCCGGGCAGGTCGTGGACGAGGGTGGCGGGTCCGGCGTCGATCCGCTCGGGGTCGAAGAGGACGAGGTCGGCGTGGAAGCCCTCCTCGATCCGGCCGCGCTCGCGCAGCCCGAAGAGCCGGGCGGGATCGTCGGTGAGCATCTTGACGGCGGTGGTCAGCGGGACGAGCTTCCGCCCCCGCAGGCAGTCGCCGAGGAAGCGGGTGGTGTACGGGGCCCCGCACATCCGGTCCAGGTGCGCGCCCGCGTCGGACCCGCCGAGCATGACGTCCTCGTGCTCCCAGGTGCGTTGCCGCAGGGCCCAGGAGTCCGGGTCGTTGTCGGTGGGCATCGGCCACAGGACCGTCCGCAGATCGTCGGCGGCGCAGATCTCGACCAGGCAGTGGAAGGCGTCCTGGCCGCGCTCGGCCGCGATGTCGTCGACGACCCGCCCGCTGAGCCCTTCGTTGGCGGCGCTGTAGGTGTCCCCGATGACGTACCGGCCGAAGTGGGCGAGCCGCCGGAAGACCCCGGCCTCCTTGCTGTCGGCGCGGCGCAGCATCTCGGCGCGGGTGGCGGGATCCCGGAGTCGTTCGATGCGCTCGGGAACGGGGAGGGCGAGCACTTCGCCCCAGCCGGGGATGAGGTTGAGGGCGCAGAACGTGCCGAGCGACATGTTCATGGGAGTGAGGATCGGCATGGTCAGGGCCACGATCCGGCCGCCGGCGCGGCGGGCCCGCTCACTCGGGATCAACTGGCGCGGTACGCGTTCGGGGACGGCGGCGTCGATGGTGAGGACGTTCCAGTTGAGCGGGCGTCCGGCGGCGGCCGTCATGTCGACGAAGAGGTCGATCTCCTCGTCGGAGAACTGGTCCAGGCACCCGGCGACGATCGCCTCCAGCTGGGTCCCCTCGTGCTCGCCGACCGCGCGGGACAGCGCGAGGAGCTCCTCGGGGAGGGCGTGCCGGGAGGCGACGGGCTCGCCGTCGCCGTCGGAGTGGGTGGACGACTGAGTGGTGGAGAGCCCCCAGGCCCCGGCGTCCATGGCGTCATGGAAGAGCGCGAGCATGGCGTCCAGCTGGTCCGGGGTGGGCTGCCCGCCGACGGCGTCGGGGCCCATGACGTGCCGCCGCAGGGCGCAGTGCCCGACCATGAACCCGGCGTTGACGGCGATGCGCCCTTCGAGGGCGTCGAGGTACTCGCGGAAGGTGGACCAGGTCCAGTCGACGCCTTCCTCCAGGGCGGCCAGGGCCATCCCCTCCACCCGCGACATCATCCGGCGGGTGTAGTCGGCGTCCTCGGGCCGGTCGGGGTGGAGGGGCGCGAGGGTGAACCCGCAGTTGCCGCCCGCGACGGTGGTGACGCCGTGGTTCATGGAGGGGGTGGCGTAGGGGTCCCAGAAGAGCTGGGCGTCGTAGTGGGTGTGCGGGTCGACGAACCCGGGGGCGAGGACGAGCCCGTCTGCGTCCTCGCTGGTGACGGCCTCTTCGGTGACGGTTCCGGGCGCGGCGATGACGGCGATGCGGCCGCCGCGGATGCCGATGTCGGCGGTGTACGCGGGCCCGCCGGTGCCGTCCACGACGGTCGCGCGGCGGATGAGGTGGTCGAGCATGACGGTTCCCTTCTGGGGGTTCCTTCTTCGGCTCGGTCGGGACAGCCGGGGTACGCACGCTTGGGCCGCGGTACGTACCCCGGCTCACAGGGCGACGGTCCGGGAAGACGCCGCCCAGTTCACCGGCGGAGGCTCCGCCCCCACACCCCCGCTCCTCAATCGCCGGAGGGGCTTGATGTGCGGGCCCAGTTCCAGCCCCGCCGGCGCTTGAGGCGAGTCTCTTCAGCTCTCCGGGGCTTGAGGAGCGGGGCAGATCCAGCACGGCCGGGGCAGATCCAGCCTCGCCGGCGTTTGAGGCGGATCTTTTCAGCCCCTCCGGCGCTTGAGGAGCGGGGCCCGGGGCAGCGCCCCGAATCAGTTGGCGGCGGCCCGGAACCGCGAGGTCCGATGCACCGGATCCGTATCGATCTGCGGAATCACGTGCTCCCCGATCAACCGAATCGTGTTCATCGTGTCCTCGGGACTGATCCCGATCGGCAACCCGAAGCTCAACTGATCCGCCCCCGCCCGATCCCACCGCCGGCACTGCTTCAGCACCTCGTCCGGGTCACCGCAGATCATCAGCTCCTCCGCGATGAGCAGCTCCACGATCTCCTCGGTGTACTCCGGCAGAAGCTCCGGCCACTCCGGAATCCCCTCCGGCCGCGGAAACGTGTCGTGGTAGCGGAACAGCAGCGACTGGAGGTAGTTGAGCCCCCCGCCCACCGCGATCTCCACCGCCTTCGCGTGCGTCTCGGCACAGATGGCCGTGGACGTCACCATCACGTTGTCGTTGACGAACGCCCCCACCGGCTCCGCGTCCTTGACCGCGTTCTTGTAGGACTCGACGACCCACTCCATGTCGGAGACCTTCTGCACGCTGAAGCCCAGCACGCCGAGCCCCTTCTTGCCCGCCATGGCGTACGAGGACGGCGACCCGGCCGCGTACCACATGGCCGGGTGCGCACCCCCGTACGGCTTCGGCAGGATCTTGCGCGGCGGCAGCGACCAGTGCTTGCCCTGGAAGCCGGCGTACTCGTCCTGGAGCCACATCTTGGGGAACTCGGCGATCGTCTCCTCCCACAGCTCCTTCGTGTGGTTCATGTCGGTGATGCCCGGCATGAACCCGAGGATCTCGTGGCTGCCCGCACCCCGCCCGGTGCCGAACTCGAAGCGGCCTTCGGAGAGATGGTCGAGCATCGCGACCTTCTCGGCGACCTTCACCGGGTGGTTGACGGGCGCGAGCGGGTTGAAGATGCCGGAGCCGAGATGGATGCGCTCGGTGGCGTGCGCGAGATAGCCGAGGTAGACGTCGTTGGCGGAGAGGTGCGAGTACTCCTCCAGGAAGTGGTGCTCGGAGGCCCAGGCGTACTTGAAGCCGGACTTGTCCGCCTGGATGACGTACTCGGTCTCCTCGATCAGCGCCTTGTGCTCTGCCTCGGGGTCCACCTTGGCACGCGCGGCGGGCACGTACCCCTGAACAAAGAGCCCGAATTCCACGGAGGTTCACCGTCCTCAAGTTTTCCCGGCGAATCATCTGACGATCCGTCAGATTGCGATGCGACCGACTGTTCCACCACGGCCGCACCCCGTCAATACCTGACGCCCAGTCAGGCACGCTGCTTCAGAAGGGGCTGACGCCCGCCAGCCACCCCCCGTCCACGACGAACGGCTGCCCGGTGATGTACGAGGAGTCGTCGCAGGTCAGGAACAGGACCAGCGCGGCGACCTCCTCGGGCCGCCCGATCCGGCCCATCGGGAGGAGCTTGCGGTAGTACGCCTCCAGGGCGGCGTCGGACGTCGCCAGGTCGGCGTCCGGGTCCAGCAGGGCCGGGTTGCTCATCGCGGTGTCGACGGCCCCCGGACAGACGGCGTTGACCCGGACCCCCTTCCCCGCCAGCTCCATGGCGGCGACCCTGGTGAGCCCCAGCACCGCGTGCTTGGTCGCGGCGTACGCGCCGACCA
Source organism: Streptomyces globisporus (assembly GCA_014649555.1). Taxonomy (GTDB): domain Bacteria; phylum Actinomycetota; class Actinomycetes; order Streptomycetales; family Streptomycetaceae; genus Streptomyces; species Streptomyces globisporus. Next base: position 337,276 of record BMTG01000007.1, read on the forward strand.
GCGGCATGCCGGTCAGCCCGGTGTACGAGGACGTGTTGACGATCGTCCCGCCGCCCGCGGCCTCGATCTCCGGCGCGACGGCGCGGATCCCGAGGAAGGCTCCGGTCATGTTGACCCGCACCACCTGCTCGAACTCCGCCAGGGGGGTGTTGACCAGTTCGTTGAAGCGCAGGATGCCCGCGTTGTTGACCAGCCCGTCGATCTTCCCGAAGGCGTCCCTGGCCGCGGCGACGGCGGCGGCCCAGTCCTGCTCATCGCCCACGTCGAGCCGCACGAACCGAGCGACGTCCGCTCCCAGCTCCTCCCTCAACTCCTCTGCCAGCGCCTCCCCTTGCTCGACCAGCACGTCGGCGACGACGACCCGCGCACCCTCGGCCGCGAAGAGCCGCGCCTCCTGCTCGCCCTGCCCGCGCGCAGCCCCCGTGACGAGGACGACCCGCCCGTCCAGCTTGCCCATGTCCGTCTCCTTCACGTACCGAGGTGAGGGGCCACGTCCGCATCGAACGCCGCCATCTGGTCCGTCAGTTCGTCCACGCTCCGGCTCCGGAAGCGCACCTGGATCTGGTGCACGCCGATCGCCGCGTACTCCCGCAGCGACTCCGCGAGCGCTTCGGGCTTCCCGGTGAGCGTGCGCCGCCCCGCGGACCACCCGGGCTCACCGACGTACAGCGGCTCGGTGATCGCCCCGACGACGACCGGCGCTTCGACGCCCGCCTCCTCGCGCAGGGCGTGCAGCCGGGCGATCTGCGCGGGCAGCCGGTCCCGGGGGTCGCCCTGCGGCAGCCATCCGTCGCCGCGTACGGCGGCCCGGCGCACGGCGGCGGGCGACGAGCCGCCCACCCAGACCGGCACCCGCTCCTGGGCGGGCCGGGGCAGCTGCCCGAGCCCGCTGAACGAGAACCGCTCCCCCGCGAACTCCGGGTACTCCTCCGGCCCGAGCGCGGCCCGCAGCGCGTCGATCGACTCGTCCAGCACACTCCCGCGCCCGTCGAAGTCCGCCCCGACGGCCTCGAACTCCTCCCGCACGTGCCCGGCCCCGACCCCGAGGATCAGCCGGCCGCCGCTGAGGTGGTCGAGGGTGGCGTACTGCTTGGCGCTGATCAGCGGATGCCGCAGCCCGACGACGGCGACATGACTCATGAGCAGCACACGCTCGGTGACCCCGGCGAGAAAGGAGAGCGTGGCGACCGGGTCGTACCAGACGCTGCTCATGCCCTCCGCGAGCCGCCGCGGGATGGCGACGTGATCACAGCCGGCGATGTAGGCGAAGCCGCCGCGATCGGCGGCGCGGGCGATGCGGACGAGATCGGCGGGGGTGGCCGCCGCCTCCCAGGGTTCCGCGTAGAGGGCGCTCTGCGACTGGACCGGCAGCTGCATCCCGTACGAGAGCGGCCCGTCGGGCGTAATGGGCAGTCTGGGCGATTCCGGCACGGCGGCCTTCCTTCCCCTCCGCCCCGGGGCGCTCCCGCCCCGGGTGACGGCCGCCATCGTCATACCTGACGGGTCATCAGACAAGGGGGGAGGCAACCCGTGAACCCGCCGGGCCGAGTTCACCGCATCGCCGACGCACCGGCCGATCGCCCCCGCACACCCTTTCACCAGCTGTTTTCGCGATCGCCAAGGCGCCGCGCGGCGCGAGAACACAACAGCCGCACGCCCCTTGCCGGAGCCGTGAAACCCCCTCTATGTTCGCTGGAAAGAAATGAAGAAAGCGCTTTCTAATGTGCCGCGGGGGCCTCCTGAGCAAGGGATCGCGAGGGCGGGCGCGGGAGCGCTTCTTGACATGCACATGGCATTGAACATCCCGAATCACCCGAGAACACAGGGAGACGAACATGAGGCAACCCGTCACACGACGGCTTCAAGCGGCACTGGCCACCCTGGCCCTCGCGGCCGTGGCCGCGACCGGCGGCATCGTCCTGAGCGCGCCCGAGGCGTCGGCGGCGACCGGCAGCGCCACGGGCTACGCCACGCAGAATGGCGGAACCACGGGCGGCGCCGGCGGGCAGACGGTGCGGGCCACCACCGGCACCGCGATCCACGCGGCCCTGTGCGGCCGTGCGGCGGACAGCACGCCGATCGTCATCGAGGTCGAAGGCACCATCAACCACGGCAACACCAGCAAGGTGTCCGGCGACAGCTGCAACACGGCCGCCGGCGTGATCGAGCTGAAGCAGATCAGCAACGTCACGATCGTGGGCGTCGGCGGCGGCGCCGTCTTCGACCAGATCGGCATCCACATCCGCGAGTCCAGCAACATCATCATCCAGAACGTGACCGTCCGGAACGTCAAGAAGTCGGGGTCCCCCACCTCCAACGGCGGTGACGCCATCGGCATGGAGTCCGGGGTCCGCAACGTCTGGGTCGATCACACGACGCTGGAGGCCTCGGGCGGCGAGTCCGAGGGATACGACGGCCTCTTCGACATGAAGGCCGACACCCGGTACGTGACCCTCTCCTACAGCATCCTGCGCAACTCCGGGCGCGGTGGCCTGGTGGGATCCAGCGAGAGCGACGTCTCCAACGGGTTCGTCACCTACCACCACAACCTGTACGAGAACATCGACTCCCGCGCGCCCCTGCTGCGGGGCGGTGTCGGCCACATGTTCAACAACCACTACGTGCGGATCAACTCGTCCGGCATCAACTCCCGCGCCGGCGCCCGCGCCAAGGTCGAGAACAACTACTTCGAGGACTCCAAGGACGTCCTGGGCACCTTCTACACCGACGCCGCCGGGTACTGGCAGGTCAGCGGCAACACGCTGGACAACGTGACCTGGTCGAGCCCCGGCAGCGACAACAACCCCGCCGGGCCCGACATGAAGTCCACGACGACCGTCAGCATCCCCTACGCCTACACCCCCGACGCGGCCGACTGCGTGCGGGACGTCGTGAGCCGTACGGCGGGCGCCGGCAAGGGCCTGAAGGTCTCGGACGGCAACTGCACGGCCCAGCCGCCGACCGAGCCCACGCCCGGCCCCACCGAGCCCACCCCGGACCCGACCGACCCGACCCCGGGGCCCACCGACCCCACGCCGCCCACCGGGACCAACCTCAGCATCGGCGCCGGGTCCGACGGATCGAGCAAGGCCTCCGGGACCAGCTTCGGCCACCTGCGGGACGGTGACCTGAACACCCACTGGTCGCCCGCCGGTTCGACCGGTCACGCCTCGATCAAGTGGGACTCCGGCACCGCCGTGTCCTCCGTCGTCATCCGGGAGGCGGCGGGATCCGCGGGATCCATCGGGGCCTGGCGGCTCCTCGACGCCGACGCCGGGACCGTCCTGGCCTCCGGCGACGGAGCGGGAACCATCTCCTTCCCGCGCACCACCCTGCGCAAGATCACCTTCGAGATCGTCAGCTCGACCGGCTCCCCGAGGATCGCCGAGTACGAGACCTACACCTCCTAGAACCGGTCGCCCGCTCCCCGCGCAACGGACGGAGCCCGCACTCCCCGCTCGGCGGGGGGTGCGGGCTCCGCTCGGTGCGGAGCGCACGGCGGTGGCGCGCCGGATCATCCGAGCGGCCGCCAGTCGCCCAGCCAGCGCGCCGGGGTGTGGGCGCGGGCCTCGGATGCGCTGAGCTGGGGCCGGTTCGCCGGGACGGTGATCCGGGCGCCGGGACCGGTGTTGCGGTGTTCGGCGAAGCGTTGGTCCTGCCACGGGTGGCCGGCGGACATGGTGGCGTACGGCGCGGACGCGTCGATGCCGGCGCCGATACGGCTGTCGCGGACGGTGAGCATCGGGCGCGCGGTGGGGTCGGATGACGGCACCCAGGGGCGCGCCAGCTTGTAGTACCCGTCGGGGGCCGTGCTGGTCACGCGGGAGCACAGGACCAGATAGCCGTACGGATCGGCCCCAGCGGTACTGGGCGCGAAGACGAAGCCGTGAGGCGCGGCCGCCAGGCCGGGGCGGGTGAGGGTGCGGAAGTGGCAGCGGTCGTAGACGGCGGAGGCGCGGCCGAAGACGAAGTCCACGTCGCCCTCCACATAGCAGTCGCGGTAGTACTGCCGGGCGAACACGGCGAGGGAGGGCGAGTCGGCGTACAGCGTGTCCTGGTGCCCGAGGAACCGGCAGCCGTAGAACGCCGACCGGTCGCCCTGGACCTTGATCGCCACCGCCTGGGTGCCGGTGTACTCGGGGTTGTCGGCGCGCAGCCAGTCGTTGGCGAAGGTCAGGTCGCGCGCGGTGAAGCCTTCGGCCCCCACCGTGACGGAGGCCGAACCGCTGGTGCCCAGGGTGCCGGAGCCGTCCGGCCGGGGGGTGCCCGCCGCGTTGCCGTACACCAGGACCGTGTCCCGGGCGTCGGGGCTCGCGCCGATCAGCGTGAGGTCGCGGTGGGCGGCGTCGACGACGACCGTGGCCCGGTGGGCGCCGGCGGCGATCACGATGGTGCGGCCGCTTCCGGTGGCCGCGTCGACGGCGGACTGGACGTCGGGGTGGTCGCCCCGCCCATGCGCGTCGACGTACAGCGTGCCGGGGTCGTGGCGACGGGCCGGTGAGCCGTAGCGGCCGAAGGGGCGGGGGCCGGCGGCGGACCGGGCAAGGGCGGCCGGGGCGCCGAGGGCGAGCGTGGCGCCCGTGCCGGCGATCAGGGACAGAGCGGTGCGTCGGGTGGGCATGGCAGTACTCCTCGGGACGAACGGCGAAGGGCAACGGGCAACCGGCAACCGGTGACGGCAGCAGACGAACTGCGGCGGGCAAACGCCGACGGGCGAACGGCGAAAGGCCGGAGCGGCGCTCTCCGGGGTGGTGGAAAGCATGCGGTGCCGCTCCGGCCGGTTCTTCGGGGGTACGCGCCGGTCATCCGCGGCCGGACGCCCTGCCCGCCCCGGACTTGAGGCCGACCAGCACGGGGACGGCCCAGGGGTGGTGGACCGTCGTGCGCAGTTCGGGGGTCCAGCCCGCGCCCCTGGAGAGCTGCTCGCCGGGAATTCCGGCGTTGTGCACGGCGATCAGATCGGTCCTGCGTCCGTTGACGTAGTTGTTCTCCGCGGTGAGCGGGGCCTCAGACCACTTCTTCAGGACGTTGGCCCGGTCCACGTCGCCGGCGAGGGTGAACGCGTTGTGCTCGGCGACCAGGCGGGACTCGGCGCCGATGCCGTAGGTGTAGCCGTAGGAACTGCCGCGCGTGGCGACGAAGTGGTTGTTGTACGAGTCGACCTGGCCGAAGCGGACGCGCGGAGCACGTTCCTTGACGTCCTTGAACAGGTTGTGGTGAAGCGTCACGCGGAGCTTGCCGCGGTCGGTCGCGCCTGCGCCGTCGCTGTTGCCGATGAGCATCGTCTTGTCGTGGTCCTTGAGGACGTTCCACGACACGGTGACCAGGTCGGCACCGCGCACGATGTCGAAGAGGCCGTCGTGCTGCTGGTACAACTGGCCGAAGTAGCGGGGCTGTTCGGAGTCGGGGCGGTCGCCGTCGCTGAAGGTGTTGTGGTCGACCCAGACGTTCCGGGAGCCGTACACGACGAGGTTGTCGTACTCCGAGTTCCAGGCGCCCTCGCTGCCGTCCGTGGGGTCCCACTGGGGGAAGCAGTCGTAGGTGTCCTCGAACGAGATGTTGCGGACGATGACGTTGGAGACGTCCCGGACCTGCAGACTGGCGCCGATGATCTCAGGGTTCGCACCGACCCCGATCAGGGTGGTGTTGGACGGGACCCGGATGTTCACGGCGGCCTGCTGGAGCTTCGCCGAGGCCGCGCGGGCGTCCTCCAGCGGGCCCTCGGGAACCCGGTCGCTGCCCCACACCTCCGGGTCGTAGGCGGCGAGGTACTTCTCCAGGGTGTAGCCGTCGGTCTCGTACTGCTCGCAGCCGATCGGGGTGCCGTCGGCGTCGGAGTTGCCGTGGATGGTGCCGGCGACTCTGACGATCTTGGGCGCGTCGCCCGCCTCCTCGAAGGCGGCGACGAGCTCGGCCCGGTCGGTCACGGTGTAGACATGCTCGGGTGCGGCGTCCGCGCCCCCGATGGTGGAATCTTCCGCGGCGGCCCAGCCGTCCCCGGCGGGCAGTACGGCGCGCTCGATCCCCGTGCCGTGGGGGCCCGGCCGGGGGGCGGCCTGGGCGGGGACGCTCAGCGCGAGGGCCAGCGAGGCGCAGCCCAGGGTGACGGCGACGGCCCGGGTATGACGCGTGCGTGCGGGCATGGCGAATCCTTCTCTGTAGTCGGAGAAAGCGGAGAAGAAGGGAGAGGGGGAGAGAAGAAGAACGAAGAAGAAGGAGGAGGCGCAGTGTGGTGAGGTGCCGGTCAGGCAGTCAGGCGATCAGGCGCAGGCGGTCAGGTCCAGGTGATCCACTCGTCCGGAACCCGGTCGTCGAGGCGGCGGAGGTCGCGGGCCGCGAGTACGCCTTCGTCCAGCAGGGCGCGTGCCGTCATCCGGGCCACGTCGACCGCTCCCGACGGCCTGAAGTGCGTGTTGTCCTGTGCGCCGTCCGGGTGGCCCGGCGAATCGCCCGGCTTCAGCCACAGGAAGAGCGGCAGAGTGCCGTCCGGCCCCAGTCGCTGCCAGCGGTCGAGCGACAGCGCCTGGATGTCGAGCAGAGGGACGCCCTCCTCGGCGGCCAGGGCGCGCATCGCGGCGGGGTATTCGCCGTGGGTGGGCCGGGCGGTGCCGTCCGGACCGAACCGGCGCCGCTCGACGGAGGTGAGGAGCACGGGCCGGGCCCGTCGTGCGCGGGCTTCCCGGAGGTACTGGCGCAGGTATTCCCGGTAGGTGGTGGAGGGGTCGGTGCCGCGGGACGGGTCTTCGGTCTTCCCGTCGTTGTGCCCGAACTGGACGAGGAGAAGGTCGCCGGGGCGGACGCCGCCCAGCAGTGCGGCGAGGCGGCCCTCGTCGATGAAGCTCTTGGAACTGCGGCCGTTCACCGCGTGGTTGGCGACCCGGAGGTGGCGGGCGAGGAAGAAGGGGAAAGCCATGCCCCAGCCCGTCTCGGGCGCGGCGTCGACGGATTTCGCGGCGGCCGTGGAGTCACCGGCGATGTGGAGCGTACGCGGGCGGGGGCCGCCGGCGCCGCCGCCGTGGGCGAAGGCCGGCGTGGCGGTGAGAGCGAGGGGAACGGCAAGCAGGGCGGTGGCCGTCTGTCTGCGGGTGAGTGACACGAGGTGCTGCCTCTCTCGAAGGGCGTGCTCGCGTACGGAGGGACCGGCGGCTGGGCGCGACCTTTGCCGCCGCCGGTCCGTCATCGGGGGCTGGAGGTGAGGGGGTCTCAGCCGTTGCCCAGCTCGGCCCACTCCTTGTTGGCGGCGTTCAGCTCCTCGGCCATCTTGTCCAGGAACTGCTTCGCCGTGGTCTTGCCGAGGAGCAGCTTCTGGAACTCCGGCTCGTTGTCCGCCTTGCTGATGTTGTTCCAGTCGGGCAGGTAGTACGGCAGGTCGACAACCTTGGTGGAGCCGTCCGTCAGCGCCTTCGCGGCCAGCGCGGTCGATTCGGTCTCGTTGATCCACGGGTCCTTCGCCGCTTCGGAGTTGGCCGGTATGGCGCCCGCCGACTCGTTCCACTTGCTGTTGGACGCGTGGGACGCGGCGAACTCGATGAACTTCCATGCCGCGGTCTTGTTGTCGCTCGTCCGGAAGAGGCCGAGTCCGTCGACGGGGTTGGAGACCTGCACTCGGGTGCCGCTGTCCCCGATGGGGGCCGGGATGCCGGCGAACTTGTCGTCGCCCAGGGCCTTCGCGTGGTCCTGGTAGGAGCCGAGGTTGTGGCTCAGCATGCCGATGGTGCCGGTGTCCCACTGGGCGACCATCTTGGTGAAGTCGTTGTTGACGTCGGCGGCGGGCGTGGTCCTCTTGAAGAGGCCCGCGTACTTCTCCAGCGCGGCAACGTTCTTCGGGTCGTTGAGCGTCGTCTTCTCGCCGTCCCAGAACTCCGTGATGCCGGACTGCCCGTAGACGGCGTCCAGCGCCTGGGCGATGGAGCCGGCGCCGCCGCGGATGGTGTAGCCGAACTTGTTGTTACCGGCGTCGGTGAGCTTCTCGGCCGCGGCGTAGAAATTGGCCCACGTGTCGGGAGCCTTCAGCCCGGCCTGCTCGAACAGGTCGGTGCGGTACCAGAGCACTCCGTTGTTCGCGGAGGTCGGGACGGAGTAGATGTCGTCGCCCCGGCCGGCCGCCGATCTGACGCTCTCGACCATGGAGTCGACGAGCTTGCCCTCCAGAGCGGACCCCTTCAGCCGCTTGTTGACCGGCTCCAGGGCTTCCTGCGAGACCATGTTGGCGAGGTAGGCGGTGCCGACACCGCCCACGTCGGGCAGTCCGCCGCCGGCGATCGCGGTGTCGTACTTGGACTGGACGTCGGCGATGGGGATCGGGACGTACTTCACGTTGATGTCCGGGTGCTGCTTCTCGAAGTCCTTGATGATCTCGGTCCAGATGGCGGTGCGCGGCCCGCCGTTGTTGTCCCAGAAGGTGATCTCGCCCTTGCCGCTTCCTTCCGTACCGGCACCGCTGCCGTCGTCACCGCACGCGGCGGCCGTCAGCGCTAGGGCTGCTACGAGGGAGATGGCGGATGCGGTACGCCCCCGCCGGGTCTTCGAGATGGTCATGGTCGGCTCTTCCCTGTCGGATGTGTCGGGGTGGTTCTGCACGTCTGCGCTTCTGCGCGTCTGCACGTCTGCGCTTCTGCACGTCTGCGCTTCTGCGCTTCTGCGCTTCTGCGGGGGGTCAGTGGGTGGCGCGAAAGGTCGTGAACAGCGCCGTGCCGGCGGGGCCCGTCCCGGCCGGCGCGGTGGCGAAGAGGCCGAGGAGTGCGGCGACCCAGCGCCACGGAGTGGCGGCGAAGACCTGCCCCGAGGGCCGGAACCCGTCTCCCGTGTCGGCGGAGAAGCGGCAGCGGGCCCCCGCCGTGACCTCGATACGCAACCGGGCCCGGCCGCCGGGCGAGGCGCGGGCCCCGGCCGCGTCGCGTTCGCGCTCCGCGACGCCCTCGGCGTAACGGTGCACGAGCCGGGCCGCCCCGTCCGCCCCGGCCTCCAGGCCGATCCAGCAGAAGGCGTCCCCGAGCACGGCCAGGCCCGCCTTGGCTCCCGGCTCGGTGCTGTGCAGTTCGATGTCCGCCTCGACGGTGAACTCCTCGGCGGGCAGGCGCTGGACCAGGACGTTGGGCAGCAGCCGCAGGTCGTGCGCGTCCGGCGTACGCAGGCAGATGAGCCGCAACCCGTCGGCAGCGGGCTCGCAGGGCTCGGTCCACGCTTCGGGGCGGGGGTTGGCCGTCCACTGCCACTGCTTGCCGTGGGCGCCGCCGGGGAAGTCGTCGTCCACGGCGGGCGCTGCCACGAGCTGCTCGGGGGCGGTCGGTTTGCGGTGCGTGGAGACGGGTTCACCCGCGTCGCCGATGACGGGCCAGCCCTCCCCGTCCCAGCGCATGGGCTGGAGGTGGACGACCCTCCCGTAAGCCCCGCGTGCCTGGAAGTGCAGGAACCAGTCCTCGCCGACGGCGGTCCGCACCCAGCCGCCCTGGTGCGGGCCGTTGACGCCAGTACGCCCCTGGGACAGCACGACACGTTCCTCGTACGGGCCGAAGAAGTCCCGCGACCGGAAGGCGCCCTGCCAGCCGGTCTCCACCCCGCCGGCCGGTGCGAAGATCCAGAAGTGGCCGTCGTGGCGGTGGAGCTTGGGGCCTTCCAGGGTGAACCAGCCGGGTATCCGGTCGGCGTCGACCAGGGTGCGGCCCTCGTCGAGGAGTGTGCGTCCGTCGGCGCTCATGCGGTGCCCGGTGAGGCGGTTCTTGATCCCTGAGCGGGACTTGGCCCAGGCGTGGACGAGGTAGGCCTCGCCGGTCTCCTCGTCCCACAGGGGGCAGGCGTCGATGAGACCGCGGCCGGGTTTGAGCAGGTGCGGGGCGCTCCACGGTCCTTCGATGTGCTCGGCGTTGATCTGCTGGACACCGTGGTCGGGGTCGCCCCAGAAGATCCAGAAGCGGCCGGCGTGGTGGCGCAGGGAGGGCGCCCACACCCCGGCGTCGTGCCGGGGCCGGGCGAAGTCGGCGGCGGGCTCGACGCGGTTCAGGGCGTGCCCGACAAGCGTCCAGTTGACCAGGTCGCGGGAGTGCAGGAGCGGCAGCCCCGGGGCCCGGCCGAAGCTGGACGCGGTGAGGTAATGGTCCGCACCGACGCGGACGACGTCCGGGTCGGACCAGTCGGCGTTCAGCACGGGGTTGCGGTACGTGCCGTTGCCGAGGTCGGCGGTCCAGGGCCGGTTCACGAGGTCACCGCCCGACGGACATACCCGGCTGCGGTCTCCCGGTCCAGCCTGCCGTCCGCGACGACGGTGACGATCCGGCGTACGACGGTGGCCCCGGCGGGCACCGGCAGCCGTTCGTCCGCCGCGAGGGAGGAGCCGACGCCCGGGTACTCCGCCGTCCGCACGAACCACGGATCGCGTCGGGTCTCCTCGGTCGCTCCGGCGAAGACGAGGGTCCAGCCGTCCCCGGCGAGGGCGAGCCAGTCGGTGGCCCGGCCGTGCACCGCCTCCTCGCCCACACGGTCGGCGGAGAACACATCCGGTGGCACGGACTCCTTCGGGGCCCGCCAGAAGAAGCCGCCGTAGCCTGCTCCGGGGCGGCCGTTGGTAGCGGGGCTGCCGATGGAGATGCCCACCGCCGAGGGGTTGGTGAGGGCGAAGGAAAAGTCCAACGCCCAGGCGCTCGCGGACAGTTCGACCGCGCTCACCGTGCGGTGCTCGCGGAGCAGTTCGACGCCGTCCGCCTCCCAGGCGAGCGACTGCGCGAACTCCCCGGGACCGTGCCGCTCCCGGCCGAGGCAGCGCTGGACGCCGTGGTTGTCCAGCTCGGTGGGCCCCTGCCCCCGGACGTACGTACGCCCGCCCCAGAAGTTGTGGCCGGCCACATCGGGCACGGCGACGGAGACGCCCAGGTGGTGCCGGTGGTCGGCGGGGCGGTCCTGGGTGACGGTGCGGCCGGCGAGCGTGGTGACGGGGTGCAGGCGGGGGCGGCCGTCGGCGGCGGCGCCGTAGCCGTAGTGGGCGACCGCGCGTCCGGCGCAGTCGAGGCGCTCGGAGGGCGCGGGCGGGATGGCGGACGATGCCGCATCGGGCAGGTTCATGAGGCCGCCACCTCACTGCTGCGGGCCCAGGCGGCGCCCAGCTCCGAGAAGAGGGAGAGGGATTCGGCCCCGGCGGCGACCAGGCCGTCGATGCCGTGGACCGTACGCCGCGCGCCTCCGCCGGGGGCGTCGTACCGGATCTCCCAGGCGCCGGCGGGCAGGGCGACGGGCTCGGGGGCTGTGCGTACGGCCTCGACGACCCGCATGAACGCTCCCGTGCGCTCCGGCGGCACCAGGAGCGGCGTGCCGTGCTCCAGGTGGTCGACCAGGTTCTCCAGGAGGTCGGTCCGGCCGTGGACACTCTCCTCGGGTCCGTGGCCGGCACGCTGGACCAGGACGCGGTCCTGCTTGTACCAGAAGGTGATCCGGCCCCGGTCACCGTGGACGATCACGTAGGGCTCCCCGGCCCGTTCCGCGCAGAGGGTGGCGGCGACGGTGACGGGCAGGCCGCCGGTGGTGGTGACGCGGACGCAGCTGGTGTCGTCCGCCTCGATGTCATGGGCCCGGAACAGCTCGGTCTCGACGGACAGGACGTCCTCGGCCACGCCCCGGTCCGCCAGTTCGAGCGCGGTGGCCACGGCGTGCGCCAGCGGATTGGTGAGCACTCCGTCGACCACGTCGGTGGAGCCGATCCTGCGCCGGCCGGACCAGGGGGCACGGCGGAAGTAGGCGTCGTCGCGGACCCAGGCCCCGGCGGCGCCGACCCCGGTGAGCTTCCCGATCGCCCCGCTGCGGACGAGGTGCTGGATGGCGGGCACGCCGTGCGAACCGAACGACTGGAACCCCACCTGGCAGGCGGTGCCCGCCCGCCGGACGCCGTCGGCCATGCGCGCGTAGGCGGCCCAGCTCGCGGCGGGCGGCTTCTCGAGCAGGAGGTGGACGCCTCGGGACGCGGCGGTCAGAGCCAGGTCGGTGTGGGTCGGGATGGGGGTGCAGACGACGGCGGCACGGGCTCCGGTGGAGTCGAGGAGCGTCCCGAAGTCGGCGGACTGCTCGGGTCTGTCGTTGCCCAGGAGATCGAAGGGGGCCAGTTCGCCGGGGGTCAGCGGCTCCAGTTCGCAGATCCCGGCCAGCCGCACCCGGCCCTGGTGCTGGAGCCGGCGGAGGTTGGCCAGGTGCCAGCGGCCGTGGCCCCGGGCGCCGGCCAGCACGACGGGGAGCGGCGCTGCGGCGGGGGTGGTGGAGAGGTCGGTCATCCCTTCACCGCCCCCGCGCTGAAGCCCGTGACGAGCCACTTCTGGATGAACGCGAAGACGATCACGACGGGCACCGCGGCGATGACCCCGCCCGCCGCGAGCGCGCCGAGGTCGACGCTGTCCGCCCCGATCAGGGTGTTGAGGCCGACCGGGATCGTCTGCTTGTCCTGTTCGCTGAGGAACATCAGCGCGAACAGGAAGTGGTTCCAGCTGTGGACGAAGGCGAAGGAGCCGACGGCGATCAGCCCGGGGCGCAGCAGCGGCAGGACGACCGCGCGGAAGGCGGTGAAACGCGAACACCCGTCGACCCAGGCGGCCTCCTCCAGCGAGACCGGGACGTTCTTGATGAACCCGCTGATCAGGATGATCGACAGCGGAAGCTGGAAGACGGTCTCGGCGATGACCACGCTCCACAGGGAGTTGATCATCTGGAGGTTCCGGAAGATCTCGAAGAGCGGCACGAGCATCAGGGCGCCGGGGATGAACTGCGAGCAGAGCAGCGCCAGCATGAACGCGCCCTTGATCTTGAAGTCGAACCGGGCCAGGGCGTATCCGCCGGCCAGGGCGACCAGGGTGGTGGCGATCAGGGTGGCGACGCCGACGATCATGCTGTTCTGGAAGAAGACGGCGAAGCTGCGCTCGTTCCAGACCTTGGAGAAGTGCTCGCCGGTCATCGGCCAGGGCACCAGCGCGGTGGAACCGGCGGGCCGCAGGGCGAACAAGAGCATCCAGTAGAACGGGATGAGCGTGAACAGCAGGTAGAGGCCGAGCGGCAGGTAGATCTGCCAGCGCGGTACGTCGTCGTAGGCGCGCTCCCGTCCGGTGCGGCGGCGCGAGGGGGGCTGCGGGCCGCCGGGGTGGACGGACGGCCGGGCGGCGCCGTTCTTCTCGGTGAGTACGGCGGTCACTTGTGGTCGCCTCCGAACTTGCTCAGGCGCAGATAGACGATCGAGCAGAAGAGGAGGATCACGAAGGCGACGGTGGTGAGCGCGGAGGCGTAGCCGAAGTCGTGTCCCTCGATGCCGGTGTTGGCGACGTAGAGCGGCAGCGTGGTGGTCTCGCCGGCCGGTCCGCCACCGGTGAGGGTGTAGAGCAGGTCGACGTTGTTGAACTCCCAGACCCCGCGCAGCAGGGTGGCGAGGATGATCGCGTCGCGCAGGTGCGGGAGGGTGATGTGGAAGAACTGCCGGAGCCTGCCCGCGCCGTCGACCGACGCCGCCTCGTACAGCTCCTTGGAGACGGACTGGAGGTCGGCGAGGATGAGGATGGCGAAGAAGGGCACGCCGCGCCAGAGTTCGGTGACCGTGGCGGCCCAGAAGACGGTTCCGGTGTCCGAGAGCACCGAGGTGCCGTACTCCCCGATCCCGGCGTCCGCGAGGTAACGGCTGAAGCCCGTCGAGGAGTTGTAGAGCAGGATCCAGATGGTGCTGGTCAGCACTCCGGAGACGGCCCAGGGCGAGAAGACCATGGCACGGGAGATGCCCCGGCCGAGGAAGGTCTGGTTGACGATCAGGGCCAGAGCCAGGCCGAGCACGAGCTGCAGGGAGACCTGGGTGAAGACCCACTGGGCGCTGAAGCCGAGCGTCGACCAGAACTGGTCGTCCCCGGTGAAGATCCGCCGGAAGTTGTCGAGCCCGGCGAAGCCGTTCCGCCATGGTTTGGTGACGTTGTAGTTCTGCAGGCTGTAGTAGAAGACGCTGATCACCGGGTAGGCGATGAAGCCCAGCATCAGCAGGCCCGCGGGCGCGATCAGCAGATACGGCAGGCGGCGGGGTGTCGCCGTGCGGCGGCGAGGCGCCTTGGGCGGCGGGGTGGCCACGGCGGCGGGTTGGGCCATGACACGTCTCCGATCTCGGTACGCGCTCGATGCGCTGGATGTACGGCTTGCCGCCGCAGAGGACAGCAAGCGCTTTCTCTCGGCCACTGGAAGACCTGGGCGCCCGTCGCGCGGGGCCCTCGCCGCCCTTCTCACCCCACGTACGGGTCGGGCACTTCTCCTTGCCGGGCCAGGAAGGCGAAGTCGCATCCGGTGTCGGCCTGGGTGATCTGGTCCTGGTACAGAGCGCCGTAGCCGCGCCCGTAGCGGGCGGGCGGCGGGCTCCAGGCGGCCCGGCGGCGTTCCAGCTCGTCGTCGTCGACGCCGAGGTGCAGCAGGCGGGCCTCGACGTCCAGGGTGATGAGGTCCCCGGTGCGGACCAGGGCGAGGGGCCCGCCGACGAACGACTCGGGCGCGATGTGCAGGACGCACGCCCCGTAACTGGTGCCGCTCATCCGGGCGTCGGAGATGCGCACCATGTCCCGCACACCCTGCTTCAGCAGGTAGTCGGGGATCGGCAGCATGCCGTACTCGGGCATGCCGGGGCCGCCCTGGGGCCCGGCGTTGCGCAGCACGAGGACATGGTCCGAAGTGAGAGCCAGGGCCGGGTCGTTGATCGTGCGCTGCAGCTCCCGGTAGTCGTCGAAGACGACTGCCGGGCCGGTGTGACGCAGCAGGTGCGGCTCGGCGGCGATGTGCTTGATGACCGCGCCGTCGGGGCAGAGATTGCCGCGCAGAACCGCCACCCCGCCCTCCTCGGCCAGGGGTTCGGTGCGCTCGCGGATGACGGCGCTGTTGTGGACGGCCGCCCCGTCGAGCTGCTCCCGCAGGGTGGCGTGCGCGGCGGTGGGACGGTCCAGGTGCAGCACGTCGGTGAGCCGGCCCAGGAAGCCGGGCAGCCCACCCGCGAAATGGAAGTCCTCCATCAAGTACCGGCCGCCGGGACGGAGATCGGCGAGGACGGGCACCGTACGGGCGATCCGGTCGAAGTCGTCCAGGGTGAGCTTCACCCCGGACCGGCCCGCCATGGCGATCAGGTGGATCACGGCGTTGGTGGAGCCGCCGAGCGCGAGGACGGTGACGACGGCGTCCTCGTAGGCGTCGGCGGTGAGGATCCGCGACAACGTCGTCCGCTGCCGTACGAGTTCGACGATCCGCAGCCCGGAACCCGCGGCCATCCGCTCGTGCCCGGAGTCGACGGCCGGGATCGAGGAGGCGCCGGGCAGGGTGACGCCCAGCACCTCGGCGGCGGCCGTCAGCGTGGAGGCGGTGCCCATCGTCATGCAGTGACCGGCGGAGCGGGCGAGACCGTTCTCCAGCTCCCCCATCTCGCAGTCGCCGATGAGCCCGGCCCGCCGGTCGTCCCAGTACTTCCACATGTCCGTGCCGGAGCCGAGGACCTCGTTGCGCCAGTGGCCCGGCAGCATCGGCCCGGCCGGCACGAAGACGGTCGGCAGGTCGACGGAGGCCGCGCCCATCAGCAGCGCGGGCGTCGTCTTGTCGCAGCCCCCCAGCAGTACGGCACCGTCGACGGGGTACGAGCGGAGCAGTTCCTCGGTCTCCATGGCGAGCAGGTTGCGGTAGAGCATGGGGGTCGGCTTCTGGAAGGTCTCCGAGAGGGTGGAGACCGGGAACTCCAGCGGGAACCCGCCCGCCTGCCAGACGCCCCGCTTCACCGCCTGCGCGCGATCACGCAGGTGGGAGTGGCAGGGGTTGATGTCCGACCAGGTGTTGAGGACCGCGATGACCGGCTTGCCGAGGTGCTCCTCGGGGAGGTAGCCGAGCTGGCGGGTGCGGGCCCGATGGCTGAAGGAGCGCAGCCCGTCGGTGCCGTACCACTGGTGGCTGCGCAGCTCCTCGGGCGCGACGGGGGCCGCTTTCCGGTCGTCCGTCCCGGCGACCACTCTCCGGCCGTCCGTCTGCACGACCGCTCTCCGGTGATCTGTCACAGCGCCCACGCGGCTATCTGCTCCGCGACCTCGGCGCGCCGCTCCTCCGGCAGAACCCGGCTCGGCGCGCGTACTTCACGGCGGCAGAGGCCGAGCACGGACAGGGCCTCCTTGATGACCGTGACGTTGTTGGCGGACTGCTCCTCGGCGCGGAGCTCCTCGAACCGGCGAATGCGCTCCCACACCTTCATGGCCGCCACGTAGTCCCCGGCGCGCAGCGCTTCCAGCATGTCGAGGGAGACGGCCGGGGCGACGTTGACGAGGCCGGAGGTGAAGCCGGTGGCACCGGTGGCGAAGTAGGAGGGGGCGTACAGCTCGGCGAGGCCGGCGACCCAGACGAACCGCTCCAGTCCGGCGTCGCGGGCGAAGGCCCCGAAGCGCGCGGCGTCGGGTACCGCGTACTTCACGCCGATGACGTTGGGGCAGCTGTCGGCGAGCGCGGCGAGCCGGTCGCCGGCGAGCAGCGGGTTGCGGATGTACGGGACGACTCCGAGCTCCGGGACGGCCTCGGCGATGGCCCGGTGATAGTCGACCCAGCCCTCCTGGGCGACATAGGGGTGCACGGGCTGGTGGACCATCACCATCGTCGCGCCGGCCTCGGCGGCGTGCTCGGCGGCGGCGACGGCGGCCGGTACGTCGTGGCCGACGCCCACCAGGACGGTGGCGCGTCCGGCGGCCTCCTCGACGGTCAGCTCGGTGACCAGGCGCTGCTCGTCGGGGGTGAGCGCGTAGAACTCCCCGGTGTTGCCGTTCGGGGTGACGATGCGGACACCGCCGTCGAGCAGCCTTCGCGTCAGGGCGCGATGGTTCGCGACATCGATGCCGCCGTCCTCAGCGAACGGGGTCACCGGGATCGCCACAACGTCTGCGAGGGCCGCCTTCAGCGGAGAGAAGTCCATGCGGACCGGCCTTTCGTCGGGTTGCTGGTGGTCATGCGGTTCCAGCAGACGGTTCACGCGGCGCCACCCCCGTCTTCGTCGTCGGGGAAGGCGCGGCGTACGAACGATGCGATGTGGTGATGCAGAGCCTCGGCGGCGGCCTCGGCGTCTTCGGCGACGGCGAGCCGCAGGATCTCCCGGTGCTCGGCCGCCTCGCGCTCCCAGGAGGGGACGGCCGACCACGCCACCGTCGAGACGAGGGCCGCCTGATCGCGGACCTCGTCGAGCATCCGGGCGAGCAGGGGGTTGCCGCAGGGCAGGTACAGGGCGCGGTGGAAATCCCGGTTGGCCAGCGACCTGTCGGCCTTGTCGAGCGCCGAGTCGGACCGTTCCAGGGCCTCTTGAGCCGCCTCGAGCGAGGCCTTGCGATTGACCGACCGGCGCAGCGCCTCCGGTTCCAGCAGGAGGCGTACGTCGTACACCTCCCGGGCCATGGTCGCGTCGACCAGCCGCACGGTGGCGCCCTTGTACTGGCTCATGACCACGAGCCCCGTGCCCGCGAGGGTCTTGAGCGCTTCGCGGACCGGGGTCTTGGACACCCCGAACTGTGCGGCGAGTTCCGTCTCCACCAGCGCCTGTCCCGGTCTCAGCCGCGCGGTGAGGATGGCGTGCTTGATGGCCTCCAGCACGTACTGGGTCCGGGACGGGATCGGGGCAGGGGCGAAGGTCATGGGTGACGGGCTCTCACTATCTCGCGTATCGCGTCTCATATATGACGTACGAAGTACGACGCGATGAAGCTAGAGCCGCCCGGAACGCTTCGTCAACGTTTCGGACAGAACAACTTGCGTGACCGCCGGACCACTTGACGTAGCCTCACGGACTTCTTAGCTTGTCCACGTATGCGAACGCGGTCCACGGCCCTGAAGACCCGGGGCGTCGCGACACCTGCCCGCCCGGTGCCGCACCGCTCCGCACCGCCTCCGAGGAGACCCCCGTATGCCCGCTCCCCGTACCGTCCTGCTCACCGGCGCCGCGGGCGGCCTCGGCACCCTGATGCGGGCACTGCTTCCCGCGTACGGCTACGACCTGCGACTCTTTGACCTGGTCCCGGTGGAGGACGAGCCGCAGGCCATCACCGCCGACCTGAACGACCGGAAGGCACTGCGCGAGGCCGTACGCGGAGTGGACGCGATCATCCACCTGGCCGGCATCTCCCTGGAATCCACGTTCAACAAGATCCTCAGCGCCAACATCGAGGGCACGTACAACCTCTACGAGGCCGCCCGTGAGGAGGGCGTCCGGCGCATCGTGGCCGCCTCCTCCAACCACGCCGTCGGCTGCACGCCGCTGCCGCTCGCCGGGGACCCGCCGATCCCGTCCGACGCCCCGCACCGACCCGACACCTTCTACGGCCTGTCGAAGTGCTTCGGCGAGGACCTGGCCCAGCTCTACTGGGACCAGCACGGCGTCGAGACCGTCTCGGTCCGGATCGGGAGCTGCTTCCCGGAGCCCACCTCGGTACGCATGCTGTCCCTGTGGATGAGCCCCGCCGACGGAGCCCGCCTCTTCCACGCCGCGCTCACCGCCGAGGACGTCGGCCACACCGTCGTCCACGGCTCCTCCGCCAACACCCGCCTGTGGTGGGACCTGACCTCGGCACGGGCCCTGGGCTACACACCTCAGGACGACTCGGAACCGTACGCGGCGAAACTCATCGCCGAACAGGGCGAGCCGGACCCGGCCGACCCGGCGCAGGCCCGGCTCGGCGGCCACTTCGTCACGGATCCGCCGATCTGG
The DNA here is from genome assembly GCA_014649555.1 of Streptomyces globisporus. Lineage (GTDB taxonomy): Bacteria > Actinomycetota > Actinomycetes > Streptomycetales > Streptomycetaceae > Streptomyces > Streptomyces globisporus. The sequence goes on from BMTG01000007.1 coordinate 355,970, forward strand.
CCGCACTGAGGGGGCACACCGGCGGCGAGCACCGATGAGTTTCGGGCCCGGGGTGGGTCATGAGTGGTGGGACGCGTCGAGCGACCGGGGCACCGGCCCCCGACGCGGCCGGCAGACCGGCAGACCGCCCCCGACCGAGCGAGGACAACCATGAGTGCCCCCACCAGCAAAAACACCGACAGCACCAGCAACGCCGACACCATCACCGGCCTGGGAGTCATCCTCGGCAGCACGGACAGCGACGCCCTGATCGCCTGGTACCGCGCCGCACTGGAGCCGCTCGGCGCCCGCTGGGCGGAGCACCTCCTGATCGTCGGCCCCGGAGCGATCATCGGCTTCGACGAGCGGGACGACGTCGCGGACAAGGCGGCCGAGCCCGGCCGGCAGATGATCAACATCACCGTGCGGGACGTCCGGGCGGCCGAGAGCCACCTCGACACGCTCGGGGTCACGTGGGTGCGGCCGGTCGAGGAGGTCGGGGGCGGCTGGTTCTTCTCCACGATCGTGGACCCGGTGGGCAACTACCTCCAGATCCTCCAAGGCCCGGAAACGCCCTGACGCCTCCCCCTGGAATCCCCCCTAGATTGTCAAGCACATCCGACTGAGGGGGAGTTCAGAGACCATGCCACCGACGACGTTCCGTATCGGCGGAGACCTGGCCGTGGGCCGGCTGGGCTTCGGCGCGATGCACCTGCCCACCGAGAAGCCCGCGGACCGGCAGTCGGCCGTCGCGGTCGCCCGCAGGGCGGTCGACCTGGGCATCACGCTGATCGACACGGCCCACATGTACGGGTACGGGACCAACGAGGAGGTCCTGGCCGAGGCGCTCCACCCGTACCCGAAGGACCTCCTGATCACCACGAAGGTCGGTGTCGTCCGCTCCGCCGAGACGGGCGAGTGGGCCCTGAACGGCCGCCCGGAGTCCCTGCGCGCGGAGGTGGACCACGCCCTGCGCCGCCTCCGCGTCGACCGCCTGGAGCTGCTCCAGCTCCACCGCATCGACCCGGAGACCCCGCTCGCCGACCAGCTCGGCACGCTGCGGGAGCTGCGCGACGCCGGCAAGGTGGGCCGGATCGGCCTGTCCGAGGTGACGGCCGCCGAGCTGGCCGAGGCCCGGGAGATCGTGGACATCGCGAGCGTCCAGAACCGCTACAACCTGACCGACCGCGAACACGAACCGGTTCTCGCGGCGTGCGAGGCGGCGGGCATCGCCTTCCTGCCCTGGCGCACGGTGGCCTGGGGCAAGGCGGGCGACCGCGCGGAGGTGGCAGCGGTGGCCGCCGAGCTGGACGCCACCCCCACCCAGGTCTGCCTGGCCTGGCTGCTGGACCACTCCCCGGTGATGCTCCCGATCCCGGGCACGTCGAGCATCGCCCACCTGGAGGAGAACACGGCGGCGGCGGACCTGGCCCTCACACCGGAGCTGCGGGGGCGGCTGGACGGGGTCGCGGGGGCGGCGTAACCGACGGGCGGCCCAACCTGAAGATACATTGGATCATGTACATTGATACATGTAGGTGTATATACCGAGGGGTGAAGTATGAGCCGAACAGTCATCGATCTCGACGACGAAGCGCTTGCCGCCGCCGCAATAGAGCTGGGAACCACGACGAAGCGCGAAACGATCAACACCGCGCTGCGCGAGGTTGTCGAGCGCAATCGCCGTCTGCGCGCGCTGCACGAGCTGCAGGACATCGCTCAGGAGGGCGGCCTGGACATGGACGTTCTTCTCGACAAGCGCCGCTATCGAGGGGGCCCCGCGGCGTGAGTGTCGCCGACTATCTCATCGACACATCGGCGCTCGCCCGCATCCTCTTGCGCCAAAGCACCGAGGACTGGGCCCGCCGCATCAGTGCAGGCCTTGTCGCCTTCTGTGACCTCACCGAACTGGAACTGCTCTATTCCGCCCGCTCCACCGAGGACCGCGAGAAGGTCCGGGAGCGTCTGGCCCTGTACACCTGGTGCCCCATGCCTGACGGGGTGTTCCGGCGTGCCCGGACCGTACAGGAACAACTCACTTCCAAGGGAGAGCACCGAAGCGCCGGCCCTGTGGATCTGCTGGTGGCTGCCACTGCGGAACAGTCGGGTCTGACGCTGCTCCACTACGACCGCGACTTCGAGACCATCGCCCGCACCACCGGACAGCCCACCAGAATGCTGGACCTGAGGTAGCCGCCGGACTGCGGCGGCCGCCCGGCCGAACCGCACCTCACCGGGGAAGCCGCAGCAAGGTGACGATTGACGACGGCGCTGCACCCGCCCCGGGCCGTGGCCTGCCCGACGCGTCAGCTACACCTTCGCAGCAGTCGGCCCCGGCCCACCTCACATCCGGGACCTCAGTACGTCGACCTCGCAGCCCGGCAAGTACGGGTCGAAGCCGTGCTCGATCAGCCAGCGCACTGCGAGCAGGCTTCGCAGCGACCACCACGCGTGGATCACTTCGAGGTCGACGTCACCGCCGTAGCCGGCGAGGACGTCGTCGAGGTGCTCCTCGTGGCCGAGCGTGAAGGTGGCGAGGTCGTACAGCGCATCGCCCCGGCCCGCCTCGGACCAGTCGATGATGCCCGTGACCTGGTCGTCTTCGACGAAGACGTGCGCGATCTGCAGGTCGCCGTGCGTGAACGCCGGAGTCCACGGCCTCAGCGCGGCCTCGGCGACCTGGCGGTTACGGGTGACCAGGTCGGCGGGTAGGATCCCGTCCGCCACGAGCAACGCGCACTCCGCGTCGATCTCCGCCGCAAGCTCGCCGACGCCTCGTCCTGCCCGGCCGACCCCGGGCGGCAGTGGCGCGTCGTGCAGCTTCCGGATGGCGGCGCCCGCCGCCGCCCAAGCCGCCGGTGATCCGGTCGAGGAGCCGCCGAGGCGCCCGAGCGTCGTCCCCGGGACGGCCGCGATCGCCAGCACGGGCGGCTTGCGCCAGAGGACCTCCGGGGTCGGGACCGGCGCGAACGACATTGCCTCGACTTCGGCGTCGATACGCGCCTGATCGGCGTCCACCTTCAGGAACACGTCACCGACGCGCAGGGTCGCGCGCTCGGAGTGGGCGACGACGACTTGGACCTCATCCATGGACGACGAGTATCCCGGCGCCGGTCGCGGACGTCGCCGGGTTTATCGCGCGCCGCCACCGCTGGAGGAGTCCTAGAGGGAACCGTCCTGAACGGCGGTGACGAAGGCCCGCCAGTGCTCGGGGCCGAAGGTGTGCGCACCGAGGGAGCGGTCCTTGCTGTCGCCGACGGCGACGAGACCATCCGGCGTCGGCTGAGCTTCGATGCACGAACCGCCGTTGTCACCGCTGTACGAAGACTTCACCCAGGCACCGTCGGGCAGTCCGTATCGCGCCATCTTCTGTGTCCACCTCTACGCTCTGTTCACGAACTCTCGCTTCACAGCCGAGATTAGCTCCATGGACTGCCGCGATGTGAGTGCTGCCGCCCGCAGTTCATCGAAGGCCAGTTGGTAGCGCTCCACGGATTCGTCTTCCTCCAGGTAGAGCGCGCCGTCGAGATACTCCAGGTTGACCACGTCCAGGTCCATCGGGTCGGGATAGCTGTAGACGTTGAAGGGGCCGTCCGCCCCGGCATGCCAGCCCTGGGCGAATGGCACCACCTGGATGGTGAGCTTCGGCGGATTGTTCATCTCCAGGATCTTGTCGAGCTGAGCCGCCATGACAGCCGGTCCGCCGACCTCTCGGCGGAGCACCGCCTCGTCGAGAAGACAGACGTACTGCGGCGGATTCTCCCGCGTGAAGATCTCCTGCCGACTCTTACGCACTTCGACGTAAGAGTCGATCTCCTCCTCCGTCGCGGTCTTGTTCACGGAGCGGATGACCTCCGTGGCGTACTCGACGGTCTGGAGCAGCCCCGGCACCAGCATGGGCTGGAACGCGAGGATCCGTGCAGCGTCCGACTCGATCGACAGTCGCTCCTGAAAACCGGCCGTAAGTATGTCGCTGTACTGCGCCCACCACCCCTTACGCCTCCCCTCACGCGCGAGCGTGGTCAGCGCCGTCCGCAGCCGCTCGTCCGAGACCCCGTACAGGGCAAGCAGCGCCTCGATCTCCAGCTTGCTGACGCCCTGACGGCCGTTCTCCTGCCGGGAGATCTTGGGCTTGTCACCGCCGATGCGCTCGGCGGCCTCCTCCATCCTGACTCCGGCCTTCTCCCGAAGCCGCTTCAGCTCGGCACCGAGCCTTCGGCGACGCACCGTTGGGCGTGGATGACTTGGCATGCGGGTCCCTCCCCTGACGTCCGTGGCTCAGTGTTACCCGCCGATGACGGCGTTTAGCAACTCCCGTTATATGCACAAGCGTTCACCCACACAGGCGAATCTACAATTTTGCAACTGAAGTAGTTGCGGTGAGCCATCGCGACGGTCCACTCTGTTGCTCACCACGCAAGGCACCACCGCGACTACCCGGAGTTGCCGTGTCGCGTGGGCCTGCCCCCTACCCTCACGTCGGAGGAACCCATGGCCGTCGCCCCCGCCAGCGAGCCCGACCCGCCCGACTACCGCCAAGAACTCGTCGCCCGCCCCGAGACGCTCGCGATCATGCGGCGCATCGTCAGCGCCCACCTCGACCTCTGGGACCTGCGCGAACTGAGCGACGCCGCCACGCTCTGCGCCCACGAGTTGCTCACCAACGTCATGCGGCACACCGGCTCCCCGCTCTGCACGATCACCCTGCGCCGCCGGCCCGACGGCGTACGCGTCACCGTCAGCGACTCCGACACCGCACCACCCGAGCGTCGCGCCCCCGAGTGGAGCGAGGAGAGCGGGCGCGGGGTTCTCCTGATCGCCGCGCTCGCGGCGCAGTGCGGCACGGTGATGCGGCGGGACGGCAAGGACGTCTGGGCCGACATCCGCACCACGGCGTCACCCACGTACGCCACGTGAACAGGCTCCTGCCGCGCGCCTACTGGTGTCACGCGGACACCGACAGCACGCCGACCACGCCACCCCCGGACGACCTCCTCACCACCGCACCCGGTCAGGCCCTGGCCTGGTTCCGCGCACCCGTGCGACGGCTGACACCAGGGCTGGACCGTGACGCCCGGCGCCGAGCCCGGACTTGGCTCGGTGACCACCGCAGCACCGAGGCCGCCATCCGCAGCCTGCGTCGCGGCCAGGGTTACGCGTACGAGCTGCCCACGGCCGACGGAACCTGGCGCTGGACGGCGTACCCGGTCTCCGCCCTCCCCTTGTTACCGACCGACCAGCAACCCAGGAGCCACGCATGACCGACACCGACACGCGTACGAACACGCCGGCCCCGCCGCCCCCTTCCTCCGAACTGCGAGCCGCCTTCCGCGAGGCCGGTCTGAACGCACGCGTAACGGCACCGGATACGGATGCGCAGAACCCCGTGCGGATCACCCTCCTCAACCCCACCGACGCCCGCCAGCTGGCCCGCCTCATCCGCACCGGAACCAAGCGCACGCTGAAGGCCGCCCGCACCCTGCGGGAGATCTGCGAGGGGTACCGGATCGACCTCCCCGGCCTCCGGGTCGAGCACGGACGCATCACCCTCGGCCCCATCCGTGTCGACGACGCGGCACGGCTGGCCCGGCTGCTCGATGCAGTGCCACAGACCACCGGACAGGCGGGCACGGCCGCCGACACCGACACCGTCAAGGCTCTGCTCGACCACGCTTTCCCGCAGGCCACAGGCGGCGGCACCGTCCCCGTATCCGTACGGGAAAGGACCCCGCACCTTCTGCACCTGGGCTCGATCGACGCCAGGACCGCACGACGCCTGATCCGTGCCCTCCAGTTCTGAACGGCCTTCCGTCCCCGGTCGTCAGTGGCCTTTACGGCGCTCCACGTCGAAGCGGTACAGCACTCGCACCAGTCGCCACACTCCGGCCGCCCCTCCCACCAGGGCTCCCCCCGTCAGCACACCTTTGGACGCCGAACCGGAGAGATCGAAGGCGAGAGTGAGCACCAGCGCGGGGGCGAAGACCGCTGCGGCAAGAACGGCAGCAGTCACCAGGGCGAAGACGATCTCCACCGTCATCGCGTCCTTCTCCCACCGCGACTCGCGCCCCATGCCCATGCCGGAAGTCTCGCACCACGGTCAAACACAAGAACTGCGCGACGCCCGATCGGCCCAGCTCGATTCCTGAACTGCCATCCTTTGCACGGCCATTGACACGGGCAACCCCTGACGAGATTCTGCGAGAGCGCTCTTCTATCGATGTAAATCGTCACCGTCGCCACCCTCACGGCGCCGCCGTCGTTATCGCCATCGCCATCATCGGATCCCCCACCCAGGAGCGAGCCCCCATGAGCGATTCCAAGCGCAAGCCCAGAAGACCCCTCCGCCGCTCCTCCGCCCTCGGCGCAATCGCGCTGGGCGCCGCCCTCGCCGCAACGCTCTTCCTCTCACCGCCCGGCACCGCCCAGGGCGCGCCGCCCGCCCGTGAGGCGGCGGGGCCGCAGGGGCAGACCAGCCTGCGTGCGGCCGACCCCAGCGTGCTGCGGGCGGGCAGTACGTACGTCGGCGTCCAGTCGACCGGCGGCGGCATCGTCGTCCGGCAGGCGTCGTCCACGGACGGTCTTGCCACCGCGCCCGCGCGGCAGGTCTGGGCCGACAGCCGGGGGCGCGGGGAGGTCTGGGCTCCCGAGATCGTGATGGACGGCGGGCGGTACTACATCTACTTCACGGCCGGTGCCGGAGCCGCCCACCGCATGTTCGTCATCAGCTCCGCCTCCCCGGACAGCGGGTACGGGGCCGAGACCCAGCTCGCCCTCCCCGACGGCAAATGGGCCATCGACGGGTCCCTGTTCACCTTCGAGGGGCAGCGCTGGTTCGTCTGGTCCGGGTGGGCGGGCGACACCAACGTCGAGCAGAACCTCTACATCGCGCGGATGAGCAGCCCGACCCAGCCCACCGGCGCGCGGTACGTCATCTCGCAGCCGCGCGAGAGCTGGGAGCGGGTGGCCGGCAACCCGTTCATCAACGAGAGCCCCGAGGCGATCAAGGACCCGAACGGGCAACTGCACATCGCGTACTCCGCGAACGGCAGTTGGAGCGAGCAGTACTGTCTGGCGGACCTACGCCTGCGCAAGGGCGGCGACCCCACGTACGTATGGGACTGGTACAAGTCGAACGGCTGCCTGTTCGGCTCCAACCGCGCGACGATGATGGCCGGTTGGGACCCGACGCTGCACGTGAACGGGCCCGGCCACCACACCTTCGTGCTGCTCCACGGCGACATCAACACCAGCCCGCCCGCAGGCCCGAGGTTCCCGTCGATGTACCACGCGGTCGCGAAGGGCACTCCGTACTCCTGGGCGAACCGCCACTGGTACACGGGCACGTTCGTCTGGTGGGGCGACACGACGTACTCGCGGGCCAACGTTCCGGGACCCACGTCCGACAAGGGGTGGAGCCTGAAGTTCTTCGAGTGACGCGCCGCCCCGCAGGCGTACGGGGCGGCGCGGGACGTCACGTCTCCGCGTCGCCCCACGCCTCCACCGCCACCTCGTCGCCCACGGACAGCTTCCCCGGCCGCACGACGGCGAACTTCGCACCGAATACCACCCCGCCCGCCGAGAAGCGGCGGTAGCCCGCGAGCGTCCGCAGCGGCTCCGGGCCGCCCCGGGCCCCGGCCTTTTGGTCGACCAGGGTGACCGCGCAGCGCACGGCGAGCTTGGTGTAGCCCAGCTCGGCCGCGCCGATGGTCGCGCGGCGGATCCGGTCCTCGGCGTGGGGCTCCGCCGCCCAGTCCTCCCCCTGGCACCCCTCGGGGAGGCTGTCGATGACGATGTTCGGGCGGAAGCGGTCCATGGCCAGGGGCGGGGCGCCGTGCTCGGCCATCCGCGTGTGCAGGTGGGCGAGGGAGGCGCGGGAGAGCACGTGGACGGCGCTGCTGTCGGCGTAACCGGAGGTGCCGGGGGTCAGGCCGTCGGTCTTCCGGTCGTGCTCCGGCGGTACGCGGACCAGGCGGCTCGGGGTGCCGAGGAGGTCCGTGAGCCAGGCGGCGGCCTCGTCGCCCTGGTCGATGCCCCGGTACGTCGCGCCGAACAGGTCGACGTCGCGCCGGGGCGCTGAGGTGGTGACGTCGAGGTGCAGCGCGCCGTGACCGCTCTCCGGCTGCGCCGATGCGAGCGTGAGCCTGCTGCCGTCGGCGCTGACGGTGGGCCGGACGAGGGCAAGGCGGGGGTCGCGGCGCTGGGTGCGGTAGACCCCGTCGACGCTGACGACCATGAAACTGCGGTCATGCGCGAGACCCGCCGGGGTGAGGTGCGTACTGTCCACGGACGTTCCCGCGCAGCCCTTGACGGGATAGGTGATCAGATCGACGACCGTGGCCATGAGGCCTCTCCTTCGCAACGCCCTGCCCGCGGATCTGCTGCCGTCGGGCCCTTGGGCCCAGGGTGCCAGGCCGCGCGGACGATGATCGACGGGTTTTGCGCCAGACTGTGCCGGGCTCCGCGCCGACCGCGCGCCGTCGGCCTCGCCTCACCGGCTCCGGGAGCCTTGCCGGTCCCCTTCGGCCGCGCCGCCTCCCCGGACCGGCCCCGGCTCGTTATGGCCCACTCGGTCCAGAACTGGGTACGATGCAGACATGGCCCGGCCTCGGAAATTCGACGAAGAGCGCGTGATGCTCGCCGTCCGCGACACCTTCTGGGACAAGGGATACGCGGCGACGTCCCTGGATGACCTGTTGCAGGCCAGCGGGCTCGGCAAGGGCAGCCTGTACGGCGCCTTCGGCGACAAGCACACCCTGTTCCTGCGGGCGCTGCGCGACTACGACAACGCCAACCTGCTGGCGCTTCGCGAGAGCCTGGAGTCCGCGGCGCGCGGCATCGACATGGTGCGGGACTTCCTGCTCGGTCCGGTCGCCGATCCCACCGGGACGGTCGCGCGCCGGGGGTGCCTGCTGGCCAACAGCAATTCCGAACTCGCCGCCAGTACGCCGGAGGTGGCCGCCGAGGCCCGCCGGAGTTACGACGCGATCACCGCCATCCTCACCGAGGCTCTGGAGCGGGCGCGACGCGAGGGCGACCTCGCCCCGGACGCCGACCCCGCCGACACCGCCCGCGCCGTACTCGTCGCCCAGCTCGGCCTGGTCGCCCTCGGGCGCACCGGCGAGGCCCCCGGCACCCTCGCCGCGGCAGCCCGGTCCGTGCTGACCCGGCTCCTGCCCGCCGCCACGCGGTAGCCGCCGCCGGCCGCTCCGCGGCACCCGTACATCCGAGCACCGCAGCACACGCGGGTGCGCGCCCGCGCCCGGACGGGTGTGCCGCTGCGCCACACCCTCCTGCGGACGATCTTCGCTTCCGCGCGGGTCCGGGCCGCACCCGCGCGCCCCGGACAGACGGGCGACCCGCCCCGACGTTGTTCTTGACTGATCGGTCCATATCGAGGATGGTTGTTGACCTATCGGTCCATAACTATGAAGGAGGACAACATGGCCGTCCTGACGGACAAGGTCGCCGTGGTCACCGGAGGCAGCAGCGGCATCGGCTTCGCCACAGCACGCGCACTGCGCGACGAAGGCGCCCGGGTCTTCATCACCGGTCGCCGCAAGGACGCACTGGACGCCGCCGTCACCGAACTCGGAAGCGGCGTGACCGGCACGGTGTGCGATGTCTCGGCGCCCCCGCAACTCGACACCTTCTACCGGACCGTACGCGACCGGGCCGGCCGCATCGACGTACTCGTCGCCAACGCCGGCATCGCCACCGCGGCCCCGCTCGGCGAGGTGACGGAGGAGGTGATCGACTCCCTGTTCGCCACCAACGTCAAGGGGACGATCCTCACCTTCCAGCAGGCACTGCCCCACCTCAACAACGGCGCTTCGGTGATCCTCACCGGCTCGACCGCGGCGACACGACCCGACGAGGGGCTGGAGGTCTATGCGGCGTCGAAGGCCGCGGTGCGCAGCCTCGCCCGGGGCTGGGCCCTCAGCTCGCGGGCGCGCGGCTTCCGCGTCAACGTCGTGTCGCCGGGCGGCACCCGCACGGCGGGCCTGCTGGATCTGCTCCCGGCCGAGGCGCTCGAACAGGCCGGAGAAGGCGTCCCGCTGGGCCGCCTCGCCGAACCCGCGGAGATCGCCGCGGTGACGGCATTCCTCGCCTCGGACGCGGCGAGTTACGTCAACGGCGCGGAGTTCTTCGCCGATGGCGGGTACGCGCAGGTGTGAACCACACGATGCCGCGTCAGCAGTTCGGGATCACCGTCCCGTTGTTGTCGCGGGCCTCGTCGTTGCCCCAGCGGGAGAGGTAGTACGCGGAGACGTACGCGTTGCGGCCGTTCTTGCCCGCGTACACGACGTCGAGGTCGGTGCGCAGCCACCAGTGGTTGAACTGGCTGGCCGTGCCGACCCGCGCTCCCCACACCTTGCAGTAGACGTAGTTGGTACCCGCGTTGAGGACGCCCTGCGCGTCGGCGGTGTTGGCGGCGGCGTAACCGGTGGCGTTGGCGAAGGTGTCGACCCAGTACTTGCCGCCTCCGCCGCCACCGCAACCGTTGTCGCTGGTCAGGTACTTGCTGTAGTACGAGCCGGGATACGGGGCGAGGGACCGGCCGTTGATCACGATGGTCTGGCCGACGCCGTTGTAGAGCTGTTCGTAGTGGATGTGCGCGCCGGAGCTGTTGCCGGTGGAGCCGGTGGTGCCGATCTGCTGGCCCTGGGCGACCTGGGCCCCGTTGGCGACGGAGAACGCGGCGAGGTGGAAGTAGTACGTCTTCCAGCCGCCGCCGTGCTCGACGGCGATGTAGTTGCCGGCACCGCTCGGCTGGGAGTAGCGGTACGCGGTCCCGGCGGCCGAGGCGAGGACCGGGGAGCCGGCCGTGCCCCCGCCGTCGGTGCGGACGAAGTCGAGAGCCTGTCTGACCTCGGCGGAGTGATGGCTGTAGGTCCACTGCTGACCGCAGGCGTAGGGCGCCTTGAAGTTCGGGGCGGCCGCGGCGGGGGACGCGGTGGCGGTGACGGTGAGCAGCCCTCCGAGGAGCGCGAGGAGTGCCAGGAGGCAGGTGCGGGGCGAGCGGCGCATGGGCGGGGACGTCCTTCGGGTCGGCAGCCGGGCGGTGGAGCGCGGGGTGCGAGTACGAAGTGCCGTGCGTGCGTGATGCCTGGGCGCGAAGCGCCCGGGTATCTACGCGAGTTGAACAGGCACCAGGGTGCCGTAACTCGGGGCGGGACGACAGACCCGCGTGCCGCACCTTCCCGGTGGGAGGCGACGCGCCCGCCCGCGTGAGGTGCGGGCGCAGGGTCTCGCCCCGGCCCGGCCCGGCGGAGAGTCGCCTTCACCCGGCGGAGTGGTGTCGGCCGGTGTCGGAGGTGTTCCGGCCCCGCCTTGCTTCGGTCTCGTCGCCGTGTGCAAAACGATGAACGCATGTCACTGAACAGCCTGCGCACGCTGGCCCGCCGCGTGGTTCCCGTGCTGCTGGTCACCCAAGTCGTCCTCCTCCCGTCGCAGTCCGCCTCCGCCGCCCAGCGCGTGGTACGCCCCTGCGCCGTGTCCGCCGGGTGCGGATCGGTCGTCGTCGCCCCTGTCTCCCAGGAGCCGCCGGCCCGTGGTGACTGCACCAGTCCGGAACCGGTCGTGTGTCTCATCCGGAGTGAGACCCCGCAGGAGCGTGAGATCGCCCGCGGACAGCGGATGCGGTATCACGCGCTCCTTGAGGACATGGAACGCACAAAGTGCGCCATGCGCTCCGAGGGGCGCTCGGAGGAGGACGTCGCCCGCACTCTGGTCCAGATGCGCAATGACGCCAAGGACGTCGTCCGCGCCGGCATGACCCCGGACCAGATCGCGGAGCTGGAGGCACGCAACCAGAAGAAGTACGGCAACCCGCTCGGCCCGACAGCCGACCAGCTCCACCTGAAGTACGGATCCTGGGAGAAGGTGTCCGAGGCCGCGACGCGATCGAGTGCGGCCGTGGACCGGGAGCTCGGCCTGGAATTCCGCCACTGCTCCTGCGACGCGCTCCAAGCGGCCTGACCCGGCCCCGGCTCCGCTGAAGGGCGCGAGCCGGACCGGCCCCGTCCACCGGATTCGGACAGGTCGGCTCAAGGGGGTGGGGTCGTGAGCCCGATCACCATTGCCGGCAAGGCGATGACGGCAGCACGGTTCATCGAACGCAACGTGGCCACCCGCCGGTTCGAGATCCCCGCTGTCGGGTCGCACCTGAGTGCGGCGATCGCCGTCGCGGAGGGACATGTGGATGCGGACGGCGGCAAGGGCATCGGCCTGGCAGACGCGATGAACGTCGCCCTGGCCGCCGCGTACCGGACCGAGGCCATCTTCACCTCGGACCGCCACTTCCGTATGGTCCGGCCCCTGACCGGCCACAAGGCGTTCAGGTTGCTCCCCGACGACATGTGACAAGGGGCCCGCCCCCGCCGAACCCCTACCTCCGGTACAACCCCTCGATCTCCCCCGAGAAGTCCCGCGCGATCGCCTCCCGCTTCAGCTTCAGCGACGGCGTCAAGTGGCCGTTCTCCTCCGTGAAGTCCACCGGCAGCACCGTGAACTTGCGGATCGACTCGGCGCGCGAGACCAGGCGGTTCGCCTCGTCCACCGCCTTCTGCAAGGACGTGCGCAGGTCCTCGTCGTGGACCAGGTCGCGCATCGGGATGTCCTGCTTCTTGGTCATCTGGCGCCAGTGCTGGAGGCCGTCCGGTTCCAGGGTGATCAGGGCGGTGACGAACGAGCGGTTGTCGCCGACCACCATGCACTGGCTGACCAGGGGATGGGCGCGCAGCCAGTCCTCCAGGGGGGCGGGGGTGACGTTCTTGCCGCCCGACGTGATGATGATGTCCTTCTTGCGGCCCGTGATCGTCAGGTAGCCGTCCTCGTCCAGCGCGCCCAGGTCGCCCGTCGGGAACCAGTCGTCCGGTAGCAGCGCCGGGGCCACCTCCGCCCGCTCCTCGTCCCAGTAGCCCCGGAACACCTGGCCGCCCTTCAGCAGCACCTCGCCGTCGTCCGCGATGCGCACCGAGGTTCCGGGCAGTGGCCAACCGACTGTGCCCAGGCGGGGTTTGAGCGGCGGGGTCACCGTGTGGGCGGCCGTGGTCTCGGTGAGTCCGTAGCCCTCGAAGATGCCGATGCCCGCGCCCTCGTAGAACGCCGCGAGGCGCCGGCCCAGCGGGGAGCCGCCGCAGATCACGTACCGGACCTTGCCGCCCAGCGCCGCCCGGATGCGGCGGTAGACCAGCGGGTCGTACAGGGCGCGGGCCGCGCGCAGGCCGAAGCCCGGGCCCGGGCCCGTACCGTGTTCGGCGGCCTCCACCGCCTTGCCGTAGCGCTGGGCGATCCTCGCCGCGCGGTCGAACGACGAGGCGCGGCCCATCTTCTCCGCCGTCGCCCGGCCCGTGTTGTAGACCTTCTCCAGGACGTACGGGATGGCCAGGAGGAAGGTCGGGCGGAAGCCGGCCAGGTCCGCCAGCAGGTCCTCGGTCTGGATCGACGGCGCGTGGCCCAGGCGGACCCTCGCCCGCATGCAGCCGATCGCCACCATCCGGCCGAACACATGGGAGAGGGGGAGGAAGAGGAGCGTCGAAGCCGGCTCCTTCGAGACCGACTTGAAGACCGGGTGCAGCAGCTCGATCGCGTTGTCGACCTCGGCGAAGAAGTTCCCGTGGGTCAGGACACAGCCCTTCGGGCGGCCCGTCGTGCCCGAGGTGTAGATGAGGGTCGCCGGGCTGTGCGGTTCCAGGGTGGCCCGGCGGGCCGCGACCGCTGCGTCCGGGATGTCCTTGCCGAGGGACTTCAGGTGGCCGATCGCCCCCGTGTCGAACTGCCACAGGTGCGCCAGGTCGCCGAGCTGCTTGCGCTCCTGGCTGATCAGGCGGCCCTGCTCCTTCGTCTCCACCGCGCACGCCACCGCGCCCGAGTTCTGGAGGATCCAGCGGGCCTGGAAGGCGGAGGAGGTCGGGTAGATCGGGACCGTCACCAGGCCCGCCGCCCACGCCGCGAAGTCCAGCAGCGTCCACTCGTACGTCGTCCGGGCCATGATCGCGACCCGGTCCCCCGCCCGCAGCCCCTCCGCCATCAGGCCCTTCGCCACCGCCAGCACCTCGGCGGCGAACTCCGCGGCGCTCACGTCCCGCCACGCGCCCTCGGCGTCCTTACGGCTGAGGACCAGATCCTCCGGGGCCTCCCGGGCGTTGTCGAACGGGATCTCGGCCAGCGAGCCGCGCTCCACGACCGGCGCGAACTTCGGTACGGAGACCTCCTGGACCCGGCCGTCCGGGCCCCGCTTCTTCGTCGGTTCGATCAGGACGGGCTGCGGAACAGCAGATGCGGATACGGCGGAAGGTGGCGTTGACACGTGCGGCTCCTCGGTTCGGGGGTCGGGCGGGTCGGTTCGCCGGGTCGTCCGTCCGGCAGGGAAACAGCGGAAGAGGCAGGCAGGTCAGGGGCGTTCCAGGATCGCCGTCACCCCCTGCCCGCCCGCCGCGCAGATCGAGATCAGGCCCCGGCCCGGGCCCTCCCGCTCCGCCAGCAGCTTCGCCAGCGTCGCCACGATCCGGGCGCCCGTCGCGGCGAACGGGTGGCCGGTCGCCAGGGAGGAACCGGCCACGTTCAGACGGGTGCGGTCCACCGGGGCGAGGCCCTGCTTCTCCCAGGCGGCGAGGGTCGCCAGCACCTGGGAGGCGAACGCCTCGTGGATCTCGTACAGGTCGAAGTCCTCGATGCCCAGGCCCGCCCGCTCCAGCAGGCGCGGCACCGCGTACGCCGGGGCCATGAGGAGGCCGTCGTCGCCGTCCACGTAGTCGACCGCGCCCGTCTCGTACAGGGAGAGGTAGGCGAGAGGTTCGAGGCCCCGCTCCTCGGCCCACTCCTCGCTTGCCAGCAGGACCGTCGCCGCACCGTCCGTCAGCGGCGTCGAATTGCCTGCCGTCATGGTCGGGTTGGGATCGGACGTGCCGAACACCGGCTTCAGGCGCGCCAGTTTCTCGGCCGTCGAGTCCGGACGCAGGTTCTGGTCGCGGTCCAGGCCCCGGTACGGGACCACCAGGTCGTCCAGGAAGCCCCGTTCGTACGCGGCGGCCAGGCGCTGGTGGCTCGTCGCCGCCAGCAGGTCCTGGTCCTCGCGGGTCACCGCCCAGCGCCGGGCGGTGACAGCGGCGTGCTCGCCCATCGAGAGGCCGGTGCGGGGTTCGGCGTTGCGCGGGATGTCCGGGACGAGGTGGCGGGGGCGCACGGCGGCGAGCGCGGCGAGGCGGGCGCCCGTCGTCTTCGCGCGGCGGGCGGCGAGCAGGATGCGGCGCAGGTCGTCGTTGACGCCGAGCGGGGCGTCGCTGGTGGTGTCGGAGCCGCCCGCGATCGCGGAGTCGACGGCCCCGAGCGCGATCTGGTTCGCGGCGGCGATGACCGCCTGGAGGCCCGTGCCGCAGGCCTGTTGGATGTCGTAGGCGGGGGTACGAGGGTCGAGGGAGGAGCCGAGGACCGTCTCCCTCGCCAGGTTGAAGTCGCGGCTGTGCTTGAGGACCGCGCCCGCGACGAACGCCCCGACCCGCTCCCCGGCCAGGCCGTACCGCTCGACCAGGCCGTTCAGGGCGGCCGTCAGCAGGTCCTGGTTGGAGGCGGTCGCGTACGGGCCGTCGGAGCGGGCGAAGGGGGTACGGCTGCCGCCGAGCACCGCGACGCGGCGCGGCCGGGGCGGGGAGAGCGGCACGAACGGGTCCTGGCGCGTCATCGTGACCATCTCGTCTCGGTCGGTCCGGAATTGTTCATCTCGACCAGCTCCTGACTCTTCAGTAACCTTACTCAAGAGTAAATCTACGACCGAGCAGGGAGTCAGGACAATGGCCGATCGCTATCTGCACCTCACCGGCACAGCCCCCGGCCGCTTCCTCACCCGTCGGCTCGGCCTGCCGCAGCCCGCCCCGCTGCGCCGCTGGACCCTGGAGACCCCGCGCCTGGACGGGCCGCTGCTGCATCTGACCGCCGGGGACTCCGCGATCACGGACGAGCTGGCGAAGGCGCTGGCCGCGACCGGGCTGACGGTCGACGCGCAGGCCGCACGGCCCGCCGGGATCGTGCTGGACGCCACCGGGGTCACCTCCGCCCGGGGTCTCACCGAGGTGCACGCGGCCCTGCACCCTGTTGTACGGTCGCAGGCTCCCGGTGGCCGGATCGTCGTCATCGGCACGCCCCCGTCCTCCGAGGACCACCATCAGGCCGCTGCCCAGCAGGCGCTGGAGGGTTTCGTCCGGTCGCTGGGGAAGGAGATCGGGCGCGGCTCCACCGCCCAGCTCGTGCGGATCCCGGCCGGGGCCGCACCGGGGGCCGCCGAGTCCACCCTCCGCTTCCTCCTCTCCCCGCGCTCCGCCTACGTCAGCGGCCAGGTGATCGAGCTGACCACCGCCGCCCCGGACCCGGTGGCCGACCAGGACGCCCCGCTCGCCGGACGTACCGCCCTGGTCACCGGCGCGGCGCGGGGCATCGGCGCGTCCGTCGCCTCGGTGCTGGCCCGCGACGGGGCCCACGTGATCGCGCTGGACGTCCCCCAGGCCCAGGACGACCTGGTGCGCACCGCCGACCGGCTCGGGGCCACCGCGCTGCCGCTGGACATCACCGCACCCGACGCCGCCGCCCGCATCGCGGCCGCCGCACCGGACGGGCTCGACGTCCTCGTCCACAACGCGGGCATCACCCGCGACCGCCGCCTCGCCAACATGCCGGCCGACCGCTGGGCCCAGGTCATCGACGTCAACCTCGACAGCGTGCTCCGCACCACGGACGAACTGCTGACCTCGGGCACCCTGAACCGGGGCGGCCGGGTCGTCGCCACCGCCTCCATCGCGGGCATCGCGGGCAACAACGGCCAGACCAACTACGCGGCCAGCAAGGCCGGCGTCATCGGCCTCGTCCGCTCGCTCGGCCCGCGCGCCGCCGCCGAGCACGGCGTCACGGTCAACGCGGTGGCCCCCGGGTTCATCGAGACGAAGATGACCGCCGCCGTGCCGCTCTTCATCCGCGAGGCGGGCCGCCGCATGAACTCCCTGTCCCAGGGCGGGCTTCCGGTGGATGTCGCCGAGGCCGTCGCCTGGTTCGCGCAGCCCGGCTCCGCCGCCGTCAACGGCCAGGTGCTGCGCGTCTGCGGCCAGAGCCTGCTGGGGGCGTGAGACCGATGACCTCACTCAGCGCCCCGCTCGTGCGCGGGGCCGTCACGTCACTGTTCAAGCGCGCCGGGCGGCCGGACGCCACCCTGCCCCTGGGCCGCCTCGTCCGCCCGGCCGCGCCCGTCGCACCCGGGCCCCTCGCGGCGTACGCCCGGATCTGCGGGTTCGCGGAGTCCGGCCCGCTGCCGTTGACGTATCCACATGTGCTGGCCTTCCCGCTCACCATGCGGCTGATGACCGACCGCGCCTTCCCGCTGCCGGTGCTCGGGCTCGTCCACACCTGGATCGAGATCACCCCGCACCGGGCCGTGCGAGCGACGGAATCGCTCGAACTTGCCGTGTACGCGGATGGGTTGGCCCCGCACCGGCGGGGCACCGAGGTCACGATGGTGACCGAGGCGCGGGTGGGCGGGGAGCTGGTGTGGGAGTCCCGCAGCGGCTATCTCTCCCGGCACGCGACGACGAATGCGGCCGCCTCACCTCACTCGGCCCCGGACGCCGTCGGCGATCTGCCCGCCGTCGCCGAGTGGCGGCTGCCCGGTGACCTCGGGCGGCGCTACGGGGCCGTCTCCGGGGACCGCAACCCGATCCACCTCCACCCGCTGGCCGCACGGCTGTTCGGCTTTCCCCGGGCCATCGCGCACGGCATGTGGACGGTCGCCCGCTGTCTGGCCGAGGCGCGGGGCGGAGCCGAAATCCGTTCCGTACGAGCCGAGTTCAAGGCCCCTGTCCTGCTGCCCGCCACCGTGACGTACGCCGCCGACCCCACCGGGGGCTCCTTCGTGCTGCGCGGGGCGAAGGAGCGCGTTCATCTGGTGGGGACGGTGACGAGGTAGGCCGGGATTCAGCGGCGGGTGGACCGCTCCAGGCCGAGGCGGCCGAGGGCACGGTCGTGGACGCGGCTCAGGAGCAGCAGGGCGCACGTGGCACCGATCAGGGCGCAGAACATGTCCCACTGGGTGTCCCACACGTCCCCCTGCGTTCCCAGGAACGCGTCGGCGGCCTCGCCGCCCGTGACGGCCGCCAGCCATTCCAGCATCTCGAAGACGGCGCTGAAGGCCAGGCAGGCGCAGACGGTGAGCACGGGGAGCCAGCGGCTGCCGCGCAGCGGGGAGGTACGGACGAGCAGCTCGCGCACCAGGATCGCCGGGACGAAGCCCTGCATGAGGTGGCCGAAACGGTCGTAGGGGTTGCGTTCCCAGCCGAGCCAGTCGCGCACCCAGTCTCCGACGGGCACCTCCGCGTAGGTGTAGTGGCCGCCCACGATGAGCACCAGGGCATGCGCCGCCAGCAGCCCGCAGAGCAGGCCGCTCAGCGGGAAGCGGTTACGGAGGAGAATGACCAGCGGCAGGCCCGCCATCACCCACACCGTCTCCAGCAGCCAGGTGGTCGGGTCGGCGGCGCCGAACCTCGACACGACGAGCGCCGCGGTCACCGCGACGGCCAGGGCGGCCGGCAGCCGACGGCTCGACGACAGCCTCAGGTCCAGCGACGGGGCGGGGTTCGGGGTGATGGCGGCCATCGCCTGCTCCTAGGAGGTCGGTTCGGGCCCCCAGTCTCAGCCGCACCGACAGGCGCCTTCTTGAGTACGCCTACTCAACCGGCCGCTGATGAAGTTGAGTTGCCACCCGCCCTTGACGGGGTTGCCCTCTACGCAGCCGGGGGCGTCCAGGGCCGGGCGTGCATCAGGTTCTCCAGGCCCGCCCAGGCGAAGTTCATCAGCGTCGCCGCCGCCTCCCGCGCCGAGACGTCCGGGGTGTCGTTGGCCCAGCCTGCCAGCGACTCCGCGGCCCCCACCAGGGCCTGGGCGAGGCCCGCCACATCCCGGTCCGCCAGGGCGGGGTCGCTGTGGGCCTCGCGGGCGGCGGCTCCGATCAGGCCCGTCACGAACGCGACGATCTCGTCCCGCATGCAGCCGACCTCGCTGACGAACGGCTCCCCGTGCGAGCGGGCCTGACGGTGCAGGACCGACCAGGCGTCCGGGTTCTCGGCGGTGTGGACGAAGAACGCCCGCAGCCCCGCCCACAGTTGGGCGTCGGCGGGCAGCTCCGGGTCCACCCCGGCCCGCACCGCCTCCAGCAGGGACTGCGCCTCACGGCGGATACAGGCGGAGAACAGGTCCTCCTTGGAATTCAGGTACAGGTAGACCAACGGCTTGGAGACGCCCGCCAGCTCCGCGATCTCGTCCATCGAGGCGGCCCGGTAACCGCGCTGCCCGAAGGTCCGCACGGCGGCGTCCATCATCTGCTGCTCGCGCACGGCGCGCGGCATCCGCTTGCTCTTCACAGCACCCACGTCCGGCTTCCTCCCCCGCCCCCACTGCCCTGCTCCGCTTCCCACCCTACGGCGGCGGGCGGCCCGGCGTCGCAGGGACCGGTCAGGGAGTGATCAAGGGGACGAACGGATGAACCGGCACCGGGGAGCGTCATACCTCGGTCCGACGCGGTTCCGACCGACGTCCGACGCGGGCCGTCCGGGCCTCCGCCTAGCGTGGCGGACATGACGATCTTCCTGCGTAATCGACGGGCCGGGGCCGCCGCGACCGCCACGGCGCTGGCTCTGGCCTCCCTGGCGGCGCTCGCCGGGACGGCCACCCCGGCCTCGGCGTCCGGGCGGGTGACTACGGCCGGTCCGGCGACGACGGCGACGGCTTTAGCGCCTGAGCCGGCCGCTGCCCCGAAGCCCGCTTCCCCGGCCGCCTCCGCCTCGCCCGCCCCCGGTGACCCCGCTGTCCCCTCCGCGCTCACGCTTCCCCGCCCCACCGGGCCTTACGCCACCGGCCGCGACACCCTGTTCCTCACCGACCACGAGCGGACCGACCCCTGGGTGCCGGCCGCCGGGGCACGCCGGTTGCTGGTGTCGCTGCACTACCCGGCCCGCCCGGGCAGCGGCGGTGACCCGGCCCCGTACATGCCGGAGGCGGAGGCGCGGCTGATGCTCGCGCAGCGCGGGCTCGACGATCCGGAGTGGCCCGGGCTGGTCGCCGCCACCGGGACCTCCTCCCGTACGGACGCCCGGCCTGCCCCGGGACGCTTCCCGCTCGTGCTGCTCTCCCCCGGCTTCGGCACGCCCCGGGCCACGCTGACCGGGCTCGCGGAGGAGCTGGCGAGCCGGGGTTACGTCGTGGCGACGGCGGACCATCCGTACGAGTCGACCGGTACGGAGCTGCCCGACGGGCGGGTCCTGACCTGTGCCGCCTGCGACGAGGTGGACGCGCAGCCCGACGAAGCCGGGCGGCGCAAGGTGCTGGCCGCCGTCTCGGCCGGGCGGGCCGCCGACTTCTCGTTCCTGCTGGACCGGTTGACCGGGCCGCGCCCGGCGTGGCGGCACGCCCGGACGATCGACGCGCGGCGCGTGGGCATGGCGGGCCACTCCATCGGCGGCAACGCGGCCGCCTCCACGATGGCCGCCGACCGCCGGGTGGACGCGGGCGTCACCATGGACGGCACGTTCTTCGACCCGGTCGCCGCCCGCGGGCTCGACGGGCGCCCGTTCCTCATGCTGGGGACCGACCCCGGCCACGCCCCCGGCGCGGGTGACACGTCCTGGGACGAGGGCTGGGCCCGGCTGGACGGGTTCAAGCGGTGGCTGACGGTCCGGGACTCCGGGCACTTCACCTTCACGGACACCCCGGCGATCGGGGAGCAGCTCGGCATCGCGGACCCGGACGCGCCGCTCTCCGCGGCCCGTTCGACGGCGATCACCCGGGCCTATGTGACCGCGTTCTTCGACCGCAGCCTGCGCGGCCGGCCCGCCCGGCTGCTGGACGGTCCGACGCCCGCCCACCCCGAGGTGCTCTTCCAACGCCCCTGACGGGGAGCACGACAGCGCCCCCGGTCCGTCCACGTACGGATACGTGGTGGACCGGGGGCGCTGTCGCGTCCGCCGGGGCGCTACGCGGTGGCGGGCACCGCGGTCTTCGGCTCCGCGTCGCGGATCTCGTCCCGGTCGGCGTCGTCGCCGAAGGAGTCGATCGGGGAGGGCGAGGCGGAGTTGTACGCGTCGTGGTCGAGGATCTTCTCGCGGGCCGCGACGATCACCGGGACCAGCGCCTGGCCGGCCACGTTGGTGGCGGTGCGCATCATGTCCAGGATCGGGTCGATGGCCATGAGCAGGCCGACGCCCTCCAGCGGGAGGCCCAGCGTGGACAGGGTGAGGGTCAGCATGACCGTCGCGCCGGTGAGACCGGCGGTGGCCGCCGAGCCGATCACCGAGACGAAGGCGATCAGGAGGTAGTCGCCGATGCCCAGCTGCACGTCGAAGATCTGCGCGATGAAGATCGCCGCCAGCGCCGGGTAGATCGCGGCGCAGCCGTCCATCTTCGTGGTCGCGCCGAACGGCACGGCGAAGGAGGCGTACTCCTTCGGAACGCCGAGGCGCTCGGTGACCCGCTGGGTGACCGGCATGGTGCCGACCGAGGAGCGGGAGACGAAGGCGAGCTGGATCGCGGGCCAGGCGCCCTTGAAGAACTGGAGCGGGCTGACCTTGGCGACGGTGGCGAGCAGCAGCGGGTAGACGCCGAACATCACCAGGGCGCAGCCGATGTAGACGTCGGCGGTGAACGTCGCGTACTTGCCGATGAGGTCCCAGCCGTAGTCGGCGATGGCGTAGCCGATGAGGCCGACGGTGCCGATCGGGGCGAGGCGGATGACCCACCACAGGGCCTTCTGGAGCAGCTCCAGGATCGACTGGCTGAGGGTGAGGATCGGCTTGGCCTTCTCGCCGAGCTTGAGCGCGGCGATACCGGCGACGGCGGCCATGAAGACGATCTGGAGCACGTTCAGCTCGGTGAACGGCGTGATCACATCACCGGGGACGATGCCGGTCAGGAAGTCGATCCAGCTGCCCTTGGTCTCGGAGAGCTCGCCGTCCTTCGGCGTGAGGCCGGTGCCGGAGCCCGGGTTGGTGATCAGGCCGATCGCGAGGCCGATGGCGACGGCGATCAGCGAGGTGATCATGAACCAGAGCAGGGTGCGGGTGGCCAGCCGGGCGGCGTTGTTGACCTGTCGCAGGTTGGTGATCGACACGAGGATCGCGAAGAAGACCAGCGGGGCGACGGCCAGCTTCAGCAGCTGGACGAAGAGCGAGCCGATCTCGTCGAGGGTGGTGACGAGCCAGCCGAGGTCCTGGCTGCGGGCCAGCCAGCCGAGCAGCACACCGAGGACCAGACCGGCGACGATCTGGGCCCAGAACGGGACCTTGGGTATACGGGGACGGGACCCGGAGCCGGAGCCTGTGGGCTGCTCGGCCTCGGGGGCGGTGGACGCGGGGTTCGCGGACACGGACACACTCCAGTGAGGACGCATCGGGACACACGGAAGCCATCCGTGCGGTCGTGCGGTGGAACGGGGACGGGGTCGCGGCGCCCGCGTCGAGGGGCGGCGCCGCTGCATGATGCCGTATCAGACCTCGCGGCAACAGACCGCGGACATACAGCGGCAGAGATCGACATGCAGGCGCGCCACGAGCGGGATGCTCGCGGCATGACGGAGGCGCACAGCTGTCTTCACGTCGAATACGTTAACACTTGAACTTTGAGAAGCTCAAAGCCTTTCTTTGGCTCAGGGGCGGCGCTCCCGCCACGCACCTGTCCGGAAAACGCCGCCGGACCCCGTACCGGAGCGGCTCGCTCCGGTACGGGGTCCGGCGGAAAGAAGCAGAAAGGGAGAGGTCACGCGCGGCGCGCGTGTGAGGAACGTTACTGAACGGCGTCCTCGCGGGTGCGGTTGGCGTCCAGGCGCGCCTTGGTGCGGTCGACGCCGGCAACGATCTGCTCGGACATCTCGTCGCGCTGCTTGCGCAGCAGCACATAGCTGAGCGGCGCGGAGAGGACGAGGCCGAGAAGGATCACCCAGACCGCGTTGGAGCCGCCGAGGCCCGAGGGGATCAGCCCGAAGTGGACGGCGACACCGGCGACGAAGAAGCAGCCGACGAAGATCAGCAGGCGCAACGCCGTGTAACGGATCATCGCGCTCGGCTTGGCAGCGGACACGGCTGGCCCTCTCTTCCCATGAACGGTCGGCACACTTCTGCCCGTCCAGTGAAGCATGGCCCGAATTCTCTCGGTTCAGGGGGTTGCCGGGCCTCAGAGCGGCAGCAGCATGATGATGTCGTCGCGGTCGTCGCCGGGGGCGACACGGATCGCGTCCGGGACCCGGCCGACCTCCTTGTAGCCGCAGGCGGTGTAGAAGCGGTCGGCCCCGGTGCCGCCCCGGCAGGTGAGCCGGATGGCCTCGATGCCCTCGATGGAGCGCGCGGCGTCGGCGGCGGCCGCCATGAGGTCGCGGCCGCACCCCCGGCCCTGGAGGCGGGGGTGGACCATGACCGTGTAGAGCCACAGCCAGTGCTTCATCAGCCGGTGCGTGTTGAGGTTCAGGAAGGCGGTGGCGACGACCGCCCCGTTCTCGTCCCGGCCGACCAGCAGCCGGGTGCGGCCCTCCTCGATGGCGACGAGGTGCTTGAGCAGCTCGGGCCGGATCTCCTCGGGGGTGACGGGCGGCACGAAGCCGACGGCCCCGCCCGCGTTGGACACATCGGCCCACAGGGCGGTGATGCCGTCGCGGAGGGCAGGGGTGAACGAGGGATCCAGCTCAAAGGTAAGAGCCATAATGCGATAGTAACTATTACCTCCGGGGCGGCTCAACCCTGTCCGGAACATGAGAAAGCCCCGGCCGGGGACGGCGGCCGGGGCTTTCGTATGTCACGCGATGCGGCTCAGACCCGCATCGGCTGCGGCGACTCGCGCCGGTCCGCCTCCGGGCCCGGGTACTCGCGCAGGATCTCGTACCGGGTGTTCCGCTCGACCGGCCGGAAACCGGCGTCGCGGATCAGGTCCAGCAGGTCGTCGCGGCCGAGCTTGTTCGGCGTACCGAAGTCGTCCGCGTCGTGCGTGATCTTGTACTCGACGACCGAGCCGTCCATGTCGTCCGCACCGTGCTGGAGCGCGAGCTGGGCGGTCTGCACGCCGTGCATCACCCAGAACACCTTGACGTGCGGCACGTTGTCGAAGAGGAGACGGGAGACCGCGAACGTCTTCAGGGCCTCCGCGCCGGTCGCCATCGTCGTGCGCGCCTGGAGCTTGTTGCGGACCTTGCCGTCCTTCATGTCCACGAAGTCGTGCTGGTAGCGCAGCGGGATGAAGACCTGGAAGCCGCCGGTCTCGTCCTGCATCTCCCGCAGCCGCAGCACGTGGTCGACGCGGTGACGGTGCTCCTCGATGTGCCCGTACAGCATCGTCGCGGGGGTCTTGAGCCCCTTCTCGTGCGCCAGGCGGTGGATGCGCGACCAGTCCTCCCAGTGGGTGCGGTGGTCGACGATGTGCTGGCGGACCTCCCAGTCGAAGATCTCCGCGCCGCCGCCGGTCAGCGATTCGAGACCGGCCTCGATCAGCTCGTCGAGGATCTCGGACGCCGAGAGCCCGGAGATCGTCTCGAAGTGGTGGATCTCCGTCGCCGTGAACGCCTTCAGCGCGACGTCCGGCAGAGCTTCCTTCAGCGCGCTGAGCGAGCGCGGGTAGTAGCGCCACGGGAGGGTCGGGTGGAGCCCGTTGACGATGTGGAGCTCGGTGAGGTTCTCGTTCTCCATCGCCTTGGCGAGGCGGACGGCCTCCTCGATGCGCATCGTGTACGCGTCCTTCTCGCCCGGCTTGCGCTGGAACGAGCAGTACGCGCACGAGGCGGTGCACACGTTGGTCATGTTGAGGTGCCGGTTGACGTTGAAGTGCACCACGTCACCGTTCTTGCGCGTGCGCACCTCGTGGGCCAGGCCGCCCAGCCACGCCAGGTCGTCGGACGCGTACAGGGCGATCCCGTCCTCGCGGGTCAGCCGCTCGCCGGCCCGGACCTTCTCCTCCAGCTCGCGCTTGAGTCCCGCGTCCACCCGTCGCCTCCCAAATCTCCGTGTATCAGCCTCCGACCAACCGTACTCCCCCGACCTTCGGGCGGGAGGTGCCCCCTCTACGGCGCTCCGCGCCTACGACTCCTCGGGGAGTTCCCCGACCCGGTTCTCCCACTTCGTGGAGAGCACGATCGTCGTACGCGTCCGCGAGACGCCCTTCGTACCGCTGAGGCGCCGGATCGTCTTCTCCAGGCCGTCCACGTCGCCGACGCGGACCTTGAGCATGTACGAGTCGTCGCCCGCGATGAACCAGCAGTCCTCGATCTCCGCCAGGTCCTTCAAGCGGTGCGCGACGTCCTCGTGGTCGGCGGCGTCCGAGAGCGAGATCCCGATCAGCGCGGTGACGCCGAGGCCGAGCGACGCGGAGTCGACGGTGGCGCGGTAGCCGGTGATGACACCGGCGGTTTCCAGCCGGTTGATGCGGTCGGTGACGCTGGGCCCGGAGAGCCCCACGAGCCGTCCCAGCTCGGCGTACGAGGCCCTGCCGTTCTCCCTGAGGGCCTGGATGAGCTGCCTGTCCACCGCGTCCATATGACTGAAACCTTCCATTGTTCAGCAGTACCGCGAGTCTACGTGTAGAATCTAAGGCATGCAGGGTCGACGCCCTGCAAATCTTCTAGAACATCCAAGAAACGCTTTCGAATCTTCAGGAGTGAACTTCACCGTGTACACGATCGAGATGGCCTACGCCCGGATGCGCGAGCTGCAGGACCTGGCCAACCGCTCGCGTGCCCACCAGCCCGCCGCCGCGCACCGCGTCGACAAGACCCGCTCCCCGCGCTCCCCCAAGAAGCGCTGACCCGGACCTCTCAGTCCTCCGGGCGGCGGGAGCCCCCACCGAGCTCTCCCTCCCAGCGGCGGTACAGGCGATGCGGCACGGATGCCGCGTCCAGCACCCGCCCCGCGACGAAATCCACCAGGTCCTGGATGTGCGTCGCCCCCGCGTAGAACGCCGGAGAGGCGGGCAGCACGACCGCGCCCGCCTCGTCCAGGGCCACCATCTGCTTCAGCGTCTGGCCGCTCAGCGGAGTCTCGCGCACCGCGACGACGAGCGGGCGGCGCTCCTTGAGCGTCACGCTCGCGGCCCGCTGGAGCAGATCCTTCGACAGACCGAGCGCCACTCCGGCCACACAGGCCGTCGAGGCCGGCACGATCAGCATCCCCTTCGCCGGGTACGACCCGGAGGACGGCCCGGCCGCCAGATCCCCGGCCGGCCAGTGGCGTACGCGCTCCAGCTCCGCGTCGCCCACCGCGAAGGCGTCCGGCTTCCCGTCGGCGCCGCGATCCAGCCACGCCCGCAGGTCCTCGCGCCAGTGCGCGTCCCGGAACGCGATGCCGGTCTCGTCCAGCAGCGTGAGGCGCGAGGCCCGGCTCACCACCAGGTCCACGCTCTCGCCGGCCGCCAGGAGCCCGCGCAGGACGGCGGCCGCGAACGGGGTACCCGAAGCACCGGACACCCCGACAATCCAAGGCCGCCGCTGCTGCTGAGTCACTGAAGTCCTGGATTCCACATCCGCGAGCCTATCCGGCGGCCCTTCGCGCGCGGCACCCGGAACCGGGCGGGCGCCACAGACGTTCTCCGGATGACGGGCAACCCGGGGGCAGGGGCAGACCATGGGCGACTACTGGACCACCGACCGCACCACGGACCACGGCACCACCGGCAGCGCGCGGGCCCTGACCGCCGGGCTGCTGATGGCGGGCTGGGTGGCCCTGCTGTGGGTCCTCGAAGGGATCGACGTGGCCACGGGCCACGCGCTGGACACGTACGGCATCAGCCCGCGCGAGATGTCCGAGCTGCGGGACGTCGTCCCCGCCGCGTTCCTGCACAGCGGCTGGGAGCACCTGGCCTCCAACAGCGTCCCGCTGCTGGTCCTCGGCTTCATAGCCGCCCTCGCGGGGCTGCGCCGGTTCGCCGCCGTCGTCCTGACGATCATCGTGGCCAGCGGCCTCGGCGTCTGGCTGACCGCCCCGGAGAACACGATCACGCTCGGCGCGTCCGGCGTGGTCTTCGGACTGCTGGGCTATCTGCTGGTCCGCGGCTTCGTGGACCGCCGCCCCTGGGACATCCTCATAGGCGTCGGCGTCGCCGTGGTCTACGGCTCGCTGCTGTGGGGCGTCCTGCCGACCCAGTCGGGCGTCAGCTGGCAGGGGCACCTGTTCGGGCTGATCGGCGGTGTGGCGGCGGCGTTCCTCTTCCGCCGCCCGTCCGCGCGCCGGGGACCGGACAACCTGGTCACGGTCTGAGGCGCGCCCTCGACGTCCCGAGTGCGTTACGGGGTCAGGCCCCGCACCAGCAGGTCCAGCAGGGCGCAGGCGAACAACGCGATGCCGATGAAGCCGTTCACCGAGAAGAACGCCCGGTTCAGCCGGGACAGGTCGTGCGGCCGCACGACCCGGTGCTCGTAGACGAAGGCCACCGCGACGACCACCATGCCGATCCAGTAGAAGACCTCGGCGTCCGTGGCCAGCCCGAACCACACCAGCAGCCCGGTCGTGATCGCGTGGCAGACCCGGGCGCCCCACAGCGAGGCCGGGATCCCGAAGCGCGCCGGGAAGGAGAGCACCCCGTGGGCCCGGTCGGCCTGGACGTCCTGGCAGGCGAAGATCAGGTCGAAGCCGCCGATCCAGATCCCCACCGCGAGCCCGAGGATCACCGCGTCCCACGACCAGCTGCCGGTCACCGCGAGCCAGGCGCCGACCGGTCCGATGGCCTGCGCGAGCCCCAGGATGGCGTGCGGGAAGTTCGTGAACCGCTTGCCGTACGGGTAGACCACCATCGGGACGACGGCCACCGGCGCGAGCACCAGGCAGAGCGGGTTGAGCAGGGCGGCGGCGCCCAGGAAGACGGCCAGCGCGACGATCGCGCCGGTCCACGCGGACTTCACCGACACCGCGCCCGTCACCAGCTCACGGCCCGCGGTGCGCGGGTTCCGGGCGTCGATCTCCCGGTCGATGATCCGGTTGGCGGCCATCGCGAACGTCCGCAGCCCCACCATCGCCAGTGTGACCAGCAGCAGGACGCCCCAGTGGATCGTGCCGTCCAGCTGGAACATCGCGGTCAGCGCGGCGATGTAGGCGAAGGGCAGCGCGAAGACCGAGTGCTCGATCATCACGAGCCGCAGGAACGCCTTCACCTTGCTGGTGGAGGGTGCGGGGCCCTGGACGGACGCCGCTTCTGCCGCACTGCTCACAGCCCGTATTCCTTCCAGCGGCGGTCGACCTTCGCCGCCGTCTCGGGGTCGGAGACGACCATCTCCGGCCAGCCGCCGTCCCGCGTGTAGCCCTCGGTGGGCAGCTTCTTCGTGGCGTCGATACCCGCCTTGCCGCCCCAGAACTGCTGGTAGGAGGCGTGGTCGAGGTGGTCGACCGGGCCTTCGGCGACGGTGAGGTCGCGGGCGTAGTCGGTGTTGCCGAGCGCCCGCCAGGCCACCTCGTGCAGATCGTGGACGTCGCAGTCGGAGTCGACGACCACGATCAGCTTGGTCAGCGACATCATGTGCGCGCCCCAGATCGCGCTCATCACCTTCTGCGCGTGCTTCGGGTACTTCTTGTCGATCGAGACGATCGCGCAGTTGTGGAAGCCGCCCGCCTCGGGGAGGTGGTAGTCCACGATGTCCGGCACGATGATCTTCAGCAGCGGCAGGAAGAACCGCTCCGTGGCCCGGCCCAGCGGCCCGTCCTCGGTCGGCGGCCGGCCCACCACGATGGACTGGAGCAGCGGCCGGTTGCGCATGGTGACGCAGTCGATGGTCAGTGCGGGGAACGGTTCCTGCGGGGTGTAGAAGCCGGTGTGGTCCCCGAACGGGCCCTCGGGCAGCATCTCGCCCGGCTCCAGCCAGCCCTCGATGACGACCTCCGCCTGTGCGGGGACCTGGAGCGGCACGGTCTTGCAGTCGACCATCTCGATCCGCTTGCCCTGGACGAACCCGGCGAAGAGGTACTCGTCGATGTCCCCGGGCAGCGGCGCGGTGGAGGCGTACGTGACGGCGGGCGGGCAGCCGAAGGCGATGGCGACGGGCAGCCGCTCCCCGCGCCTCGCCGCGACCTGGTAGTGGTTCGCGGAGTCCTTGTGGATCTGCCAGTGCATCCCGATGGTGCGCTTGTCGTGGCGCTGGAGCCGGTAGAGGCCCAGGTTCCGGACGCCGTTCTCGGGGTGCTTGGTGTGGGTGAGGCCGAGGTTGAAGAACGAGCCGCCGTCCTCGGGCCAGGTGAACAGCGCGGGCAGCTGGTCCAGGTCGACGTCGTCGCCGGTCAGCACCACTTCCTGGACGGGCGCGTCACCGGACTTCACCTTCTTCGGCGGCACGTGCACCATCGAGCCGAGCTTCCCGAAGGCTTCCCGTACGCCGACGAAGCCCTGCGGCAGCTCCGGCTTGAGGAGCCCGCCGATCTTGTCGCTGATGTCGCTGTACGACTTCAGCCCGAGGGCCTTGAGCAGGCGCCGGTCGGTGCCGAAGACGTTCATGGCCAGGGGCATCGAGGACCCCTTGACGTTCTCGAACAGCAGGGCCGGACCGCCCGCCTTGTTGACCCGGTCGACGATCTCGCCGACCTCCAGGTGGGGGTCGACCTCGACCTTGACGCGCTTGAGATCACCATCGCGCTCAAGAGCCCGGAGCAGGGAGCGAAGATCGTCGTAAGCCATGCGGTCCAGTTTGTCATCCCCGCCCCCGCGGGCCCGCCGGGGCTCCCCCGTCCCGCGCCCCGGATCCTTCATGACGAGCCGGTACCCTGGCCGCGATACGGGGCAATCGTCCCGCCCGCCGCCACTTCCTGGGGGACGCACCCATGAGAGCCCTGATGTTCATCGTCCCGCTGGCTCTGACGATCTACGCGTTCATCGACTGCCTGAACACCTCGGAGGAGGACACCAAGCATCTCCCGAAGATCGCCTGGGTCTTCATCATCCTGCTGTTCTGGATCGTCGGCCCGGTCGTCTGGCTCGCCGCCGGCAAGAACCGCCACAACCGGGCCGCCGGCGCCGGGCCCTCCTCGTGGCAGCGGGGCAGGCGGCAGCAGTGGGTGGCCCCGGACGACAACCCGGACTTCCTGAAGTCCCTGAAGGACGACAAGAAGCCCGAGGCGGAGGCGGAGGCCGAGGAGGAGCCGGGCAGGCGCGACGGCGGCACGAGCCCCGACGACAAGACCCCGCCCACGTCCTGACGGCGCACCCCCGGCACACGACGCAACGGCTCCCCGGACGAGAATCCGTCCGGGGAGCCGTTGCGTGTCCGGTCGGGCTTGCTCAGACTCCCGCGTAGGAGTGCAGGCCGGAGACGAAGATGTTCACGCCGTAGTAGTTGAACAGCCAGCAGGCGAAGGCGAGGAGCGCCAGGTAGGCGGCCTTGCGGCCCTTCCACCCAGCGGTGGCGCGGGCGTGCAGGTAGGCGGCGTAGGCGACCCAGGTGATGAAGGACCAGACCTCCTTGGGGTCCCAGCCCCAGTACCGGCCCCAGGCGTCGCCCGCCCAGATCGCCCCGGCGATGATCGTGAACGTCCACAGCGGGAAGACGGCCGCGTTGATCCGGTACGCGAACTTGTCCAGCGAGGCGGCCGAGGGCAGCCGTTCCATGACCGAGGACGCGAACTTCCCGGGTGTGCCGCCGGAGGCGAGCTTGTTCTCGTAGCTGTCGCGGAAGAGGTAGAGGATCGTGCCGACCGCGCCGAGGTAGAACACCGCGCCGCAGAGGATCGCGGTCGAGACGTGGATCCACAGCCAGTACGAGTGCAGGGCGGGTACCAGCTGGTCGCTGTCGGTGTAGAGCGTGGTGACCGCGATACCGAGGTCCAGCAGGACGGTGGTGACCAGCGGGAGACCGATCCAGCGGACGTTCTTCTTCAGCGCGAGGAGCACCAGGTAGGAGCCGACCGCCACCGTGGAGAAGGTGATGGAGAACTCGTACATGTTGGCCCAGGGGGCCCGCTGCACCGACAGGGCGCGGGTGATGACCCCGCCCGCCTCGACGAGGAAGGCCACCACGGTCAGCGAGACCGCGATCCGGCCGTACAGGTCGCCCTTGAACGTGCCGCCCGCCGCACCCGGGCCGTCGGGCACGTCACGCGTACCGGCGGCGGACCGGGTGATGACCTCGGGCCGCTCCAGCACGGCCGTGCCACCGGCCTGCGCCTTCACCGCGGGGGCGGCGGCGGAGGCTTTGGCCGAGGAGGTGGACAGCGCGGCGGCCGTGCGGCCGACCTTGCTGCGGCTGCCGAAGACCCACTCCGCGATGTGCGCGAAGAACGCCAGGGTGTAGACGGCCATCGACGAATAGATCAGCACGTTGCTGGCTTCGGCCAGGCTCTCGTTGGTTGCGGCGGCGAGATTCACTTCTCAGCCCCTTCGGCAGGTGCTTCGGCAGGGTGTACGGGCCGGCTCCCGGCCTCGTTGGTGGCATCGGGTCCGTCCGTGGACGTGGACGCCGCGGGTTTCTCGGGCGCGACCGGCGCCGTCGTGACGAGGGCGGCCGACAGGTCGCCCAGTTCCTCGGGGAGCTTCGCGGACTCGCTGCGGCCGAGGCCCGCCATCTCCACGACCGTGACGCCGTCGGCGCCGCGGACCGCCCGCACCCACACCCGGCGGCGCTGGATGAACAGCGATCCGGCGAGTCCGGCGATGGCGGCGACCGCTCCGCCGAGCGCCCAGCCGTTGCCCGGCTGCTGCGAGATCTGGAAGCTGGCCCACTCCTCGGTGCCCTCGTAGGTGATGGAACCGGCGCCGTCGGGCAGGTCCAGCTTCTCGCCGGGCATCAGCATCTTCTTGAGCAGCTCGCCGTCCTTGTCCTTGAACTCCTTCATCTTGGACGTGTCGAGCTGGTAGACGTTCTGCGCGAGCCCGGAGTCGACGCCGAGGGAACCCTGGTAGGCGCTGAGCGCCAGCACGGGGAAGTCCAGCGCCGGGAACTGCGAGAACATCTGGCCCTTGCCGTGACCGGCGAAGGTCGGCACGAAGAACGCCTTGAAGCCCAGCTGGGTCTTCTTGCCGTTCTTGTCCTTGTAGCCGTCCATCACCTTGATCGCGCCGGACGAGGTGATGTTGTTGTCGATCGGCAGGAGCGGCACGGCGGACTTCGAGACGACCTTGCCCTTGCCGTCCCGGACGGTGACGACGGGCGCGTACCCGTGGGCGATCAGATAGACCTTGGTGCCGTCCACGACGAGCGGTTCGTTGACCTTGATGACGCCCTTGCGCTCCGCGCCGTCGGCCCCCTCGTTGTACGTCACCCGGGCCTCGAAGGTGCGCGGGGTGCCGCGCTGCGGGCCGCTCTTCTCGTACGTACCGACGAAGTCGTCCAGGACGAAGCTGAACGGGGCCAGCGAGTCGGAGTCGTAGAGCGAACCCGACTTGAAGTCGTCGTACTGGGTGAGTGTGTTGGAGAAGCCGTCGCCCTCGACGACCAGCTTGCCGCCCTCGGACTTGAAGAGCTGCCCGGAGGCGAAGGCGATCAGCATGACGATCAGGGCGATGTGGAAGACCAGGTTCCCGGCCTCGCGGAGGTAGCCCTTCTCGGCGGCGACCGCGTCGCCCACCTCGTGGCCGCGGAAGCGCCGCCCCCGCAGGAGCCTGAGAGCCGTTGCCCGGACCTCCTCGGGCTCGGCCTCCGTGCGCCACGTGGTGTAGGCGGGCAGCCGGGTCAGCCGCTTCGGCGCGCCCGGCGGGCGGCTGCGGAGCTGGCCGACGAACTGGCCGGTGCGCGGCACGATGCAGCCGATGAGCGAGACGAACAGCAGGATGTAGATCGCGGAGAACCACACCGAGCTGTAGACGTCGAAGAGCTGGAGCGCCTCGTAGATCGGGGTGAGCGTGGTGTGCCGCTCCTTGAAGGCCTGCACCTTCATGTCGTCGACGCTGGTCTGCGGGATCAGCGACCCCGGGATCGCCCCGAGGGAGAGCAGGAAGAGCAGGATCAGCGCCACCCGCATCGAGGTGAGCTGCCGCCAGAACCAGCGGACCCAGCCGATCACGCTCATCGCGGGCACGCCCGCCCCGGTGTCGGGGCGCTCCTCGCGGGGGGCGGTGGAGAGCTGTTCCCCGGCCGCGCCGTGGGCGGAGCCGTGCTCGTCCTCCTCGCGCTGCCGCGTGCCTGTGCTGTTCGCCTTGCTCATTGGACTCAGATCCCTACAACGAAGCCGCTGGACCAGCTCTGCATCTGCTGCATGAGCGTGGCCCACACGCCGGTCAGCAGCAGGATTCCGGTCACGATCATCATGCCGCCGCCGATCCGCATCACCCATGCGTAGTGGCGCTTGACCCAGCCGAACGCGCCGAGCGCCCTGCGGAAGGCGACAGCGGCCAGGACGAACGGGACACCGAGTCCGAGACAGTACGCGACGGTCAGTATCGCGCCACGCCCGGCGGTGGCGCTCTGGGTCGAGAGCGCCAGCACGGAGGAGAGCGTCGGGCCGATGCACGGGGTC
Source organism: Streptomyces globisporus (assembly GCA_014649555.1). Taxonomy (GTDB): domain Bacteria; phylum Actinomycetota; class Actinomycetes; order Streptomycetales; family Streptomycetaceae; genus Streptomyces; species Streptomyces globisporus. The sequence goes on from BMTG01000007.1 coordinate 389,374, forward strand.
CAGCCGATCCCGAACAGGGCGCCGAGCAGGGGTGCGCCGGCCAGGCCGGTGACCGGCCGTTTGTGGAGGCGGAACTCGCGCTGCGTCACGCCCGGCAGGAGCCCCATGAAGAAGACGCCCATGAGGATCATCAGGACGCCGAGGACCTTGTTGAGCACCTCGGAGTGCGCCTGGAGCTCTTGGCCGAAGTAGCCGAAGAGCGCGCCGGTGGAGGCGAACACCACGGTGAAGCCGAGGACGAACAGCGAGGCGCCGGCCACCACCCGGCCCCGGCGCGCGTCGGCCAGGTCGGTGCCGCTGACCCCGGTGACGTAACTCAGATAGCCGGGCACCAGCGGCAGGACACACGGCGAGAAGAAGGAGATGAGACCGGCCAGCAGGGCGAGCGGCAGAGCGGCCAGCAGCGCCCCGGACAGGACGGTGTCGTTGTACGCGGCCAGCGTGACGGTCTCGTGGTGGGCGGCGAGCGGGATCACCGGATCACTTCTCCGCGATGATCGGGTCGATCATCTCGCGCAGCTCGTCGCCGTTCAGCGCCTGGAGCGTGCGGGCCGCGATCTTCCCGTCCCGGTCGATGACCACGGTGGACGGGATGGCCTGCGGGTTCAGGGTGCCCTTGGGGAAGCGGAGGATGAGCTTGCCGATCGGGTCGTAGAAGCTGGGGTACTTCACCCCGTAGTCCTTCTCGAAGTTGACCGCCTTGTCCCGCTCGGGGTCCCGGGTGTTTATCCCGACGAACTGGACGCCCTGGGCCTTCGTCTCCTCGGAGACCTGCGCGAAGTACTTCGCCTCCAGCCGGCAGGGGCCGCACCAGGAGCCCCAGACGTTCAGCACGACGACCTTGCCTTTGTAGTCGGCGAGGTCGAGCGGCTTGCCCTCCAGGCTGGTGCCGTCGAGCTTCGGCGCGGCCGCCCGGTCCGCCTTCGCGACGGTGGCGACGCCCCCGCTGCCGGTGATGAAGTTGGTGTTGCCGCCACCCCCGGCCTTGTTGCCGTCGCCGCACGCGGACAGCGTCAGGGCACCGGCCACGGCGGTGGCGGCGAGCAGGGTGAAGCGGCGTCGGGACGCGCGGCCAAAGCTCATGTGAAAAGTTTCGCATGGCAGTTTCCGGGGATCTGCGCGCCCCCCTCGGTGCCCGTAAAGCCCCTTGTCAAGCCTGTTTAAAGAAGGAGTTCCAGCCGCCTGCGGGCGCCTGTCCGACGTCCAGCGTCCGGAGCTTGGCGAGCACGGCGGGATCCTGGGCGTCGAGCCAGTCGACGTACTGCCGGAACGAGACGAGACGGACGTCGTCCTTGTCCGCGACCTTCTTGATCACTTCTTCCACGGCGTCCATATAGATGCCGCCGTTCCACTCCTCGAAGTGGTTGCCGATGTAGAACGGCGCGCGATTCGACTCGTAGGCGCGCTGGAATCCGGCGAGATAGGCGTCGGTCGCCTGCTGCCGCCAGCCGGGATAGCGCGAAGGCATGCCCTTGGTCGAATTCTGCGACTGGTTGGCGAGGATGTTGTAGTCCATCGAGAGGACCTCGAAGGAGTGGCCGGGGAACGGCATCGCCTGCAGCGGCAGATCCCAGACGCCGCCGCGCTTCACGGGCCAGGTCTGGCGGCCGCCGGGCGAGCTGGCGTCGTAGCGCCAGCCCAGCTTGCTCGCGGTCGGCAGGAGATTGTCCTGGCCGAGGAGACAGGGGGTGCGGCCGCCGACCAGTTCCTTGCGATAGTCGAACGGAAGCGGTTCTTCGTTCTCCCAGCCGGTGTTGGTCCGCCATTCCGTGACGAACGACACAGCCTGATTGATCTCGCTGTGCCATTGCGCCGGAGTCCAGCGCTCCACGGATCCGGAACCGCCGCAGAAATGCCCGTTGAAGTGGGTGCCGATCTCATGGCCGTCCAGCCACGCCTGACGTACGTACTTCAGCGTGTCCTTGACGTGATCATCGGTGAGATAGCCGATGTCGGAGGCGCCGCGGGGGTTGTTCGGCGGACGGTAGAGGGACTTCTTCGACTCGGGCAGCAGATAGATCCCGGAGAGGAAGAACGTCATCGCCGCGTCGTGTTCCTTGGCGAGTTCGAGAAAGCGCGGGAAGAGCCCGTTGCCGACCTCGCCCGCACCGTCCCAGGAAAAGATCACGAACTGCGGCGGCTTCTGGCCGGGTTCGAGCGGGACGGGGGCCTCGGGCTGATGCGGCTGCTTCCCGGTGTCGGCCGTCGAGCCGTCGCCGATCAGCCGGACCTTGTTCTTCGGCGAACCGTTTCCGCTGCCGTTGCCTCCGGTGCCGGAGTCGCCCTTGCCACCTCGGCCGGGTCCTCCGTCACCGGAGGACCCCGAGGTGCCACAGCCGGCGAGTCCGATCGCGGCTGCGGCCCCGAGCCCTGCGCCGAGCAGGCCCCTTCGATTGATGTCGCGCATACCGTCCCCATCTGCGGTCGTTTTATCTCAAGCCCATACAAACTGCTGAAGGGTTAGATGGGGCGCGTAACACGTCGGTTCCGTGCATTTGGGGACTTTCTTTACGCTTTACCTTCCGGTGGCGACGAGACACCCGTACGGCTCTCGCACGCCCTCACGGGCAACCCTGAAGGGGGACGCGGGAACGGCCCTCCGCAGTTCTGCCGCCGGCCGACGGATCGGGATCGCGGATCGGGCGCACAGCGGATCGCCGGGTCGGCTTCCCCGCCTTGTCGAACTCATGCGCGGACGCGGAGAACGTCCGCCGGCCGCTCCTGACGGAAGGTCTCCACCAGGGCCTCGGTGAGCAGCCCCTGCCAGCAGGCGTGGTCGCGGCCCCCGTTGTGGACCGTGCGGCGTATCCGGGGGCCGGTGGCCGGCCGGGGGGCGGCGTCCGCCGCAGTACGGATCATCGTTCCACCGTTTCGTCGCAGGCGTCCGTGACCACGACGAGCCCCACGGGAACCAGCAAGGCCCGGCAGGCCGTCGGCCTGCCCGCCTGGGGGTGAATTAGCTTAGCCTAACCTAACTGACCGTTAGCTGGTGCGGGAAAAGGGGACGGGACCGCCCGCCGCGGTGTGCGGCAGCCGGTCCCGTAGGTCCGTCTCGTCCCGTCGTCGTCCCGTCCGGCGTCGACTACGCCCCGAACGCCTTCGACTGGCCCTTCGCGGCCTTCCCCTTCACCGGCTTGGCCCCGGCCAGCAGATGCACGGGCACCAGGTCCCGGGCCGGCTCCGAGTAGCCGACCGAGACGATCGTGTCGCCCCGGTAGGTGAAGCTGGTCAGCGAGGCCAGCGTGCACTGCCGCTTGCGCGGGTCGTGCCACAGGCGGCGGCGCTCCACGAAGGACCGCAGGATCCAGATCGGCAGCTGGTGGCTGACGCAGACCGCCTCGTGCCCGCGCGCCGCGTCCCGCGCCGTATCGATCGCGCCCATCATCCGGACGACCTGCTCGAAGTACGGCTCGCCCCAGGAGGGCTTGAACGGGTTGGTGAGGTGCTTCCAGTTGTCCGGCTTGCGCAGCGCGCCGTCGCCGACGCCGAAGGTCTTGCCCTCGAAGACGTTGGCGGCCTCGATCAGCCGGGCGTCGGTCGCCAGGTCCAGGCCGTGCGCCTGCGCGATGGGGTCGGCGGTCTCCTGGGCGCGCTCCAGCGGGGAGGCGACGACATGGGTGATGTCGCGCTTCTCCAGGTGCTCGGCGACCCGGTCCGCCATCTTCCGGCCCAGGTCGGAGAGGTGGTAGCCGGGGCGGCGGCCGTAGAGCACGCCGTCCGGGTTGTGCACCTCGCCGTGCCGGACCACGTGCACCACGGTCAACTGCTCGTCGCGGTCGACGCCCTCGGAGCCGGTGCTCTTCTCGCTCATGCGGTGGCCTCCGATGCGGCGCGGGCGGCGGCGGGCAGGGCGGCGGCGATGCGCTCGACGGCCCGCTCGTCGTGGGCCGTGGAGACGAACCAGGACTCGAACGCCGACGGCGGCAGGTAGACGCCCTGCTCCAGCATGGAGTGGAAGAACGCGGTGAAGCGGAAGACGTCCTGCTTCTTGGCGTCCTCGTAGTCGCGCACCGGCCGGTCCGTGAAGAAGACGGAGAACATGTTGCTGGCCGCCGACACCGTGTGCGCGACGCCCTCCTTGGTGAGCGCGTCGCCCACCAGGGAGCGCAGCTCGGCCGAGACCGCGTCGATCTTCGCGTACGCCGCGTCGTCCAGCAGCCGCAGCTGGGCGAGCCCGGCGGCGGTGGCGACCGGGTTCCCGGAGAGGGTGCCCGCCTGGTAGACCGGGCCGGCCGGGGCCAGGTGCGCCATCACGTCGCCGCGGCCGCCGAAGGCCGCGGCGGGGAAGCCGCCGCCCATCACCTTGCCGAAGGTCATCAGGTCGGGGCGGACGCCGTCGACGCCGTACCAGCCGGCCTTCGACGTACGGAAGCCCGTCATGACCTCGTCGGAGATGTACAGCGCGCCATTCGCCGCGCACAGCTCCTTGAGCCCGGCGTTGAAGCCGTCCGCAGGCGGGACGACGCCCATGTTGCCGGGCGAGGCCTCGGTGATCACGCAGGCGATCTCGCCCGGGTGCGCGGCGAAGGCGGCGCGGACCGCGTCCAGGTCGTTGTAGGGCAGCACGACGGTGTCCCCGGCCGTGGCGCCCGTGACACCGGGGGTGTCGGGCAGCCCGAAGGTGGCCACGCCCGACCCGGCGGCGGCCAGCAGCGCGTCCACGTGGCCGTGGTAGCAGCCGGCGAACTTCACGACCTTGGCCCGGCCCGTGAAGCCGCGGGCCAGCCGGATCGCCGACATGGTCGCCTCGGTGCCGGAGGAGACCAGGCGCACCTGCTCGACGGGCTCGATCCGCGCCACGATCTCCTCGGCGAGCGCGACCTCGCCCTCACCCGGCGTACCGAAGGAGGTCCCCCGGGAGACCGCATCCTGGACGGCGGCGATGACCTCGGGGTGAGAGTGGCCGAGAATCATCGGCCCCCACGAGCAGACGAGGTCGACGTACTCACGGCCGTCGGCGTCGGTGAGGTACGGGCCGGTGCCGGAGACCATGAACCTGGGCGTACCGCCCACGGCCCGGAAGGCACGCACGGGAGAGTTCACGCCGCCGGGCGTCACGACGGACGCCCGGTCGAACAGCGACTGCGAAACTGGGGCTTCGTATGAATACGCCACTTTGGTCCTGATCTGCGATTCGGGTGTCGGGGGGCCGGGCCGGGAAATCCCAATCAATCTCGGCCACCGGTGAGCAGCGAGGGCGCTCCCCTCGTATCACGAAAGAGCGTCAGCGCTCTCACGTCTGCGAAACTGGGGCGTCACAGGGAAAGCTCACCCATGCCATGGTGTCAGAGGCACGGACGGTCTTTGCGGACAGGTGTTTCACCGCACGCCCGCGGGGGAGGTCACTGACACGATGATCGGGTTGCGCGGCGGGGGCTGTGTCTCCTAAGAAGTAGTCGGGTGGATGAGATATGCATCGCGGTGGCGGAGTGGGCGAAGGGACCGACGACCTGGGGCCCGAGCCTGCCCGGCGAGGGCGGCACCGGCGCAGGGCCGAGCGCGCACAGAGCAGGGGCGCGGAGAGTACGCCGCCCCCCGGGACCAGGAGCGGGGGCGGGATGGGGGTGACGTACAAGTATTTCGGCGCGCCGGACGGGGCCACCGCCGCACGGGTGCCCATCTCGATGCGCCCGGAGGAGCTCGGCGGTGACGAGCTGGGCATGGGCGGCATGTTCACCAAGATCAAGCCGGAGACCGTGGCCGCCATGGTCCTCACCGGCATCCAGGGCATACCCCTGCACAAGGTCCCCCCGCTGGAACTGGTCGTCCTCCACCCCGACTACGCCGTGGTCAAGCTCCCGATGACCGTCGTCGACCCGCTGCGCGGCGTCGGCGAGGAGTCGGTCGGCGCGGCGGCCTTCATCTGGTCCACGGTCCCCGACCGCGGCGGCCCGCGCGACGCGTTCAACGTCTACCAACTGCTCCACGAGTGGCAGGACTTCTCCCACCGCCTGCACGACGCGGGGCATCAGGCGTACTGCCTGGTCTGGCCCTGATCCGCGGATCGCCCAAGCCCGGCCGCACAGCCGGTCGAAGCGTTCAAACAGACGCACCCACGTGCACACATCCGGTCAAATTCCAGCCAGAACCACGGGAGATTTGGCCGACGGCAGGTCTTCAGCCGACCCGTCCCGCGCGCCGATGGACAGGACACCGACCCGTCGAGGAGGTCCGCCGTGGGCGACGTTCTGCTGGCCCTGTCCATCCCCGTGCTCGTCTTCGGCGGCGGCATCTACGCCGCCTGCGACTGCTGGTGGCGCCGCAGGCATCCGGCGCCCCCGTCCCCGTACACCCACCGGGCGGCCCGGCTGGCGGAGCAGGACATGCTGCTGCTGGCCGAGGAGATCGTCGACGGCGCGTACGCAGCGTTCGGCCCCTTCTACGACGCCCCGGCGCCGGGCCCCGCCGAACCGCCCACCGAGCCCGCCGCGCTCAGCTCCCGGTCGCCCCGGCCGTCCCGCCCGGCGTCCACCCCGGATCGCGCCCCGTCACCGCCAGCAGCCGTTCAAAAGCCGTAGCGCTTCCCGGGACCGGGAACGGCTCGCCGAACACCTCCATCTCCCGGGCCTGCGGAGCCATCGCCGCCAGCCCCGGGCCCACCTCGTCGAGCACGCTCCGCTCCGGCACGAAGTCCGTGCCCCTCGCCCGCGCCAGGTCCCAGGCGTGCACGGTCAGGTCGCCGAGCACCATGAGCCCCACCGTCCGGGCCGGCAGCCCCATCTGCCCCGTCGTGCCCTCCTCGACGCCCGGCACGCTCCACGCCTCCACCAGCCGGGCCGTCTCGTCGCCGAACCGGCCCCGCCAGTCGCCGTCCGCCACGAAGTCCGGCTCCTGCGTGAAATCCACGTCCTTGCGGGCCGCGAGCGCCTGGAAGTTCACGACCACCAGAAACAGGTGGTTCAGCAGGGCCCGTACGTCGTACTCGGCGCAGGGCGTCGGGCCGCCCAGTTGCCCGTCGTCGATCCCCCGCACGACGGGCAGGGCCCGGTCCGCGGCGGTCTCCAGCAGTTCACCGATCGTCTGAGTCATGCCCCACCCTGCGCCGGTCGGCCGCCCGCGTCTTGAAGAAACACGACAGCCCGTCGGAGCCCCACTGACATCGGAGTCTCACTACCATCGTGGTCATGGCTGCCGGACCGCGCCGCGACACCCGGGGCATCGTCGACGCCCCGGACCTCTTCGCCCACGTCCGCTTCCGCCGCCGCGAGCCCACCGCCGCGCTCCGCCCGTACCTGGAGCACTACTGGCTGATCGACTGGGACCTCGCCGAGCCGTACGCCGCCCATGTCGTCCCGCATCCGTCGGTGAACCTGGTCTGCCAGCGGTACGAGGCCGGGGACAGCCCCCGGGAGCGGTCCGGGTACGCCGAGGTGGCGGGCGTCGACCCCGGGCTCTTCACCCGGAAGCTGGCCGGGCGCGGCCGGGTCTGCGGGGTGCAGTTCCGGCCCGGCGGCTTCCGCCCGTTCGCCCCCGGGCACCCGGTCTCCGACTGGACCGGGCTGCACGCCGACGCCGCCGAGGTGCTGCGGCTGCCGCCGCCCCTCGACGCGGTCCTCGGCCCGGACGACGAGGACGCGCGCGTCGCGGCGCTGGACGCCTTCCTGCTGGCGCTTCAGCCGCGCCCCGATCCCCGGGCGGCTCTCGCGATGGCCGCCGTCGACCGGGTGCGCACGGACCGCACGGTCCGCCGGGTGGACGGGCTCGCCCGGGACACCGGACTCTCCGCCCGCTCCCTGCAACGGCTGTTCTCGGCGTACGTCGGCGTCGGCCCCAAGTGGGTCATCCTCCGCTACCGCATCCACGAGGCACTGGAGGCAGCCGAATCCGGCCCGGAAGTCGACTGGGCGCGGCTCGCCGCCGACCTCGGCTACAGCGACCAGGCCCACCTGGTGCGGGACTTCACCGCGACGGTGGGCGTACCCCCGACGGCGTTCGCACCGCACTGAACCGGCCGGGCCGCACACCCGCGCGCCCCGCCGCACCCCGGCCACATCCCTGGCAGGCCGTCCCGCCCCGGTGGCATCCTGACCGGGTGAACGGACCCGAGATCACCCTCGAAGTAGCCCCGGAGCTGCGACTCTTCGTCCCGCACGACCGCCGCGGCGGGCCCACGCCCCTCGTCACCGACGGCTCCTCGACCCTCGGCCATGTCATCGAATCCCTCGGCGTCCCGCTCACCGAGGCCGGAACGCTGCTGGTGAACGGCGCCCCGGTGGCCCGCTCGCACGTGCCGGGCCCCGGCGAACACGTCGACGTACGCGCCGTGGAACGCCCCCAGCGGGTCCCCGGCGCGCCCCTGCGCTTCCTTCTCGACGTCCATCTCGGCACCCTGGCCCGTCGGCTGCGGCTGCTGGGCGTCGACGCGGCGTACGAGAGCGAGGACATCGGCGACCCCGCCCTGGCCGCCCTCTCCGCGCGCGAGCGGCGCGTCCTGCTCTCCCGGGACCGCGGGCTGCTGCGCCGCCGCGAGATCTGGGCGGGGGCGTACGTCTACAGCGACCGCCCCAAGGAGCAGCTCCGCGACGTCCTCGGCCGCTTCGCCCCGGCCCTGGATCCGTGGTCCCGCTGCACCGCGTGCAACGGGACCCTGGCCAGGGCCGCCAAGGACTCCGTGAGCGGACTGCTGGAGCACGGGACGCAGGAGGCGTACGACGTGTTCGCCCAGTGCACGGAGTGCTCCCGGGTGTACTGGCGCGGCGCCCACCACGGCCATCTGGAGACGATCGTGTCCGAGGCGGTCCGCGAGTTCGGGGGCACGCCGGCGTAGAGCCGGGGGCGCTCAGCCGAGGATGTGCCGCAGGTAGGCCTGCGGGTCGGCGAGGTAGCGGCGCCAGTGGTCGACGAGCTCCAGGTCCGCCCAGCGCACCCGCTCCATGCCGCCCTCCCCCAGCTGCACGATGTCGGCGCCCGGCAGCGCGGTGAGCAGCGGCGAGTGGGTGGCGCACACCACTTGGCCGCCCGCCTTGACCAACTGGTCGAGGTGGCCGAGCAGTTCGAGACACGAGGCGAAGGAGAGCGCGGCCTCGGGCTCGTCCAGGACGTAGAGCCCCGGCACGGTGAACTTCTCCCGGAACGCGGCGAGGAACCCCTCCCCGTGGCTGCGGGAGTCCGGATCCAGGCTCTCCCGCTCCAGCGCGTCGAGGGCGGTCTCCGCGCGCAGGAAGAACCCCTTGCGCGCCGCGCGGCTGCCGATCATCCGCCGCCCCCGGGGTGCGGAGTCGAAGCGGACGCGCTCCCCGAGCACGGACTTGCCCCGCGAGGTGGCGTACTTCCAGTCGGCGGAACCACCGTACGAGTCCAGCCCGAACCCCTCGGCCATGGCCTCGACCAGCGTCGACTTCCCCGAGCCGTTCTCGCCGACGAGGAAGGTCACCGGGGCCCGGAACCGCAGCCCCTCGGCGAGGAACTGCCGCACACCGGGCACGGTCCACGGCCAGGCGTCCGGGTCGGGGTCGTACACATGGGCGTAGGCGCGTTCGACGATCATCCGCCCATGATGACGGGGCCGGCGGCTCACCCGGAGGCGCCTGCCTATCCTTGGCCCGTACCCGATCAGCAGTCCACATCAGCAGCACGCATCAGCAGCACGCAGCAGCGTTCCGCGTCAGCAGTCCGCATCAGCAGTCCGAGGAGAGATCCGCCATGACCGCCACCCCCATCGCCGTCGTCACCGGCGCGAGCAGCGGCATCGGCGCCGCGACCGCCCGTACCCTGGCCGCCGAGGGCTTCCGGGTCGTGCTGACCGCCCGCCGCACGGACCGCATCGAGGCGCTGGCCGCCGAGCTGAACGAGGCCGGCCACCAGGCGACGGCGTACGCGCTGGACGTCACCGACCGGGCGGCGGTCGACGAGTTCGCCACCGCGTTCCGCTCTCTCGCCGTCCTCGTCAACAACGCGGGCGGGGCGCTCGGGGCCGACCCGGTGGCGACCGGCGACCCCGCCGACTGGCGGCAGATGTACGAGACGAATGTGATCGGCACGCTCAACGTCACCCAGGCCCTGCTGCCCGCCCTCACCGCGAGCGGCGACGGCACGATCGTGATCCTCTCCTCGACCGCCGCGCTCTCCTCGTACGAGGGCGGTGGCGGTTACGTCGCGGCCAAGCACGGCGAGCACGTCCTCGCCGAGACCCTGCGCCTGGAGATCGTCGGCACCCCGGTCCGCGTCATCGAGGTGGCCCCCGGCATGGTCAGGACCGAGGAGTTCGCCACCACCCGCTTCCGCGGCGACACCGAGAAGGCCGCCAAGGTCTACGCGGGCGTCGACGCACCGCTGACCGCCGAGGACGTGGCCGACACGATCGGCTGGGCCGTCACCCGGCCCAGCCACGTCAACATCGACCTCCTGGTGGTCCGCCCGCGCGCCCAGGCCTCCAACACGAAGGTCCACCGGACGCTGTGAGCCTCTGAGCGTGTGAGGAAAAGGGCCCGGGACCGGCGAACCGGTCCCGGGCCCCCGTCGGCCGCGCCGCTTCCTCAGCCCACCGTGAACGTCGTCAGCACCGCCGCGTGGTCCGTCGGCCACACGTTGCCCGCCTGGTCCGGCACCGGCTTCGGGTCGCCCTCGACGAAGGACACCGAGTCCTTCACCGTGAGCTTGTCGCCCGCGTAGTCGATGAAGTCGATCCGGTCCTGCGGCTCGGCGACGCCCGTGGAGCCCTCGTGCTTCGGGTAGACGGGCGACCAGGTGTTGCCGGGCACCGCCGCCGGGTCCGGGTTGGCCTCCCGGAAGGAGTCCTTGAGACCGGCGCCCTCGAAGATCTTGGTCACCGGCCAGTCCACCTGCCCGTAACCGCAGTGGCTGTCCTTGGTCGCCTCGGTCCAGTCCAGGTGCGAGGGCGTGTTGAAGTCGCCGACCAGCAGCACCGGCGTCTCGTCGGCGGCGGCGATCTTCGGCGCGAGGTCCTTGGCGATGGCCTCGGCCTGCGGGGTGCGGCCGGACTGGGCCTCCCGCTGGAAGATGTCCTCCACGGCCATCCCGTCGAAGCAGGCGTCGTACGGGCCGTACGGGTCGTAGCCGAGGTGCGCCGTCCAGAGCTCGACCTCCTGGCCGGTGGCCTCGTCGATCCGGATGCGGACACCCGCCGCGGCCTGGCTGGTCTCGACCTCGGAGGTGAACGGGAAGCGGCTGATGATGCCCAGGTCGGCATCCGACTGCCAGTGGTCCCAGCCGAGTTCCTCCGCGATCTCCTTCGCGGAGTGCCCGGAGGTCTCCTGGAGGCCCACCACGTCGGGCCGGTGCTTCTCGATGACGGCGAGCTGCTTGGCCAGCCCGTCGTCGACCTTGGCACCGCCGTGCCACAGGTTCAGGGTCATGACGCGCAGCTCGCTCGCGGCGGCCGGCTTTCCGGGCTTCGGAGACTCGGGCGGCCCGTCGGACTTCGCCACGGGACCGGCGACCGCGACGGCCGCGGTCGCGGCGAGGGCGACGGCCGCACCGGTGGCGGACAGGAACACACGACGCTTGGCGCTCACTGGTTGCTCACTCCTTCACTTACACCTTGAGGGACGGGGCACCGGCTCGCTCGGCGACGAGCACGGGGTTCTCGTGCGGGGTGATCGTGCAGCGGGTCCCCGGGGCCAGCGCGGTCGCCTCCCAGCTGGGCAGGTCGGCCTTGCACGCGGCTCCGGAATCGGTGGTCAGGTGCAGCCGGGTGGTCGCACCGAGGAAGGTCGCCACCCGTACGGTCGCGGGGGCGCCCGTGCCGTCGTCGGCGGCCCCCACCGCCAGCCCCTCGGGGCGCAGCAGGACGTCGACCTCGGCGCCGGGGGCGGGCCGGTCTCCGTGGATGGGCAGCCTGCGCCCGAACAGCTCGACGACCCCGCCGTCCCGGACCGTGCCCGGCAGCCGGTTCATGGTGCCGACGAACTCGGCGACGAACGGTGTGGCCGGACGGTCGTACAGCTCGCCGGGCGCGGCGCACTGTTCGAGCCGCCCGTCCTTCATCACGGCGACGCGGTCCGCCATCGACAGCGCCTCCTCCTGGTCATGGGTGACGAAGACGGTGGTGATGCCCAACTCCAGCTGGATGCGCCGGATCTCCTCGCGGAGCGTGAGCCGCACCTTCGCGTCTAGCGCCGACAGCGGCTCGTCCAGCAGCAGCACCTTGGGCGAGATCGCCAGGGCGCGGGCGAGGGCGACGCGCTGCTGCTGACCGCCGGAGAGCTGGTGCGGGTAGTCGCCCTCGCGGCCGGGCAGCCCGACCAGCTCCAGCAACTCACCTGCACGCGCCTTGCGTTCTGCGGCTCCCCGGCCCCGTACCCGCAGGCCGTACGCGATGTTCTCCGCGGCCGTCATGTTCGGGAACAGGCTGTACGACTGGAACACCATGCCGATGTCACGGCGGTTGGCCGGGACGGAGGTGACGTCCTCGCCGTCCATCAGCAGTTCGCCGCCGTCGGCGGTCTCGAACCCCGCGACGATGCGCAGCGCGGTCGTCTTGCCGCAGCCGGAGGGGCCGAGCAGGGCCACCAGTTCGCCGGGGGCGATGTCCAGGTCGAGTCCGTCGAGAGCGACCGTGGAGCCGAACTCCCGGCGCAGGTTCTTGAGGTGCACGGAGACGGTCATGACACGGTCTTCTTTCGGTCGTCGCGGCTCTCGCGGTCCTCGCGGTTATCGCGGCCGGAATCCACAGGCGTACGGCGGCGGCGTCCGTGGCCGCCCGCCAGGGTGGTGAGCAGGAGCAGCAGCCCCCAGGTGATCAGCAGGCTCAGCATCGCGGCCGCCACCGAGAGCTGCGCCTCGGAGTCCTTGATCTCCACCATCCAGACGGAGAACGGGCGGTAGGAGAGCACGGAGGCCACGGTGTACTCGCCGAGCACCATGGCCAGGCTGAGGACCGCGCCGCCCACCACGGCGGTCCGCAGGTTCGGCACGATCACCTGCCACAGGGTCTGGAGCCGGGACGCACCGAGCGAGCGGGCGGCCTCGACGAGCGTGCGCAGGTCGACGGCGCGCAGCCCGGCGTCCAGCGAGCGGTACAGGAACGGCAGGGACATGACCGTGTAGACGAGGACCAGGACCAGCGGGAAGCTCTCGTCCCGCAGCATCTGGAAGGTCATGTAGAACGGCGTGTCGGCCAGGTCCTGTTCCCAGGACAGCACCGTCGTCACCCCCGCGACCAGTGCGATCGGCGGGACGACCAGCGGCATCATGCACAGGACCTCGACGGTCCGGCGCAGCCCCGGCAGATAGAGCGCGACCGCGACCAGGGTCGGCACCATCAGGAGCAGCCCGCAGACGATGGTGGCCAGGCCCAGGCGTACCGAGAGCATCAGGCTGGTGGTCAGCCCCTCGGTGCCGAGCCCCTGGGTGTACGCGTCGAAGCTGACGCCCTCGACCTCGTTGACGCTGAACCAGATCGAGGCCCCGATGGGGACCAGGAAGTACAGCGCGGCCAACGGCAGGACGACGGCCCGCGAGGTGAACTTCATCCGAGCCATCGGGCACTCCTGCGCTGCAGCGGTATCTGTACGGCCATCACGAGCAGGGCGATCACGACCATGTTGAGGCTCATGGCGAGGGCCAGGTTCTCCTGGCCCACCAGGACGTTGCCGTTGAGGGCGTTGGCGATCTGGATGGTGATCAGCGGCTGCGACGAGCCGACCATCACGGCCGCGGTGGCGTGCGAGGCGAACGCCGTGCCGAACATCAGCACCGCGCCGCCGAGCAGCGACGGCGTCAGCACCGGGATGCCGACGTGCCGCCAGTACTGCCCCCGGGTCGCCCCGCAGGACGCGGCGGCCTCCTGCCACTGGGAGCGCAGCCCGTCGAGCGCGGGGAGCACGGTCACCACCATCAGCGGGACCATGAAGTAGAGGTAGGCCAGCACCAGGCCGGTGAAGCTGTAGAGGCTGAAGCCGGTCCGGTCCAGGTGGAACAGCTGGGTGACCGTGCCGGTCGTGCCGAGCGTCGCGATGAAGGCGAAGGCGAGCGGCGCACCGGAGAAGTTGGCGAGGACCCCGCTCGCGGAGACGACGATCCCGCGCAGCACCGGCCGTGGAGAGGTGACGACGGCCTGGGCGATCAGGGTGCCGATCACGGTCGCCAACAGGGCGGTGAACAGCGAGAGTTCGACGCTGCCGGTGAGCCCGGTGGCGTACGCGCCGGACAGCGAGCCGCTGACGTTCTCCGTGGAGAAGCGGCTCGCACCGCTCTCCGGGTCCAGGACGGTGAACGCCCCGTACACCATGGTCCCGGCGGGCAGCCCGAAGCACACCGCCAGGAACGCGAAGAACGGGACGACGACGGGCCACCGGTGCCGCCGCGCGCCACGGCGGCGAGGGGCGCCGCCGCCCCGGACGTCCGGGGCGGGAGGCACGGGGGCGGCCGCGCCCGCCACGGGCACGGGGCCCGTGGCGGGGGCGGGAAGTGCGGTCTGGTCGGGCATGGTCAGCTGACCGCCTTGCCCCAGCCCTGGACGACGGTCTCCTTGGCCTTCGCCTCCTGCTCCACGGTCGGCTCCTCGGGCACCCCGTCGACCTCGGGGATCGCGGCGACGGCGGCCTTGTCGGCGGTGCCGTCCTTCTTCATCGCGTCGAGGAGCGCCGGGCGCGAGAAGCCCTTCAGCCAGATGTTCTGGCCCTCGGGGCTGTAGACGAACTCCAGCCACAGGCGGGCGGCGGCCGGGTGCGGGGCGTGCTTGTTGACGCCCTGGTTGTAGTAGCGCGAGTACAGCCCGTCGGCGGGCACCGCGACCTGCCAGTCGACGCCCTTGGGCTTCAGCTTCTCGCCGTAGCCCAGGTTGAGGTAGTCCCAGTCGATCGAGATCGGCGTCTCGCCCTGCTGGATGGTGGCGAGCGTGGACTTCGCGGGAACGAAGTTGCCCTTCTTCTTCAGCTGCTGGAAGAAGTCGAGCCCCGGCTGCGCGTCGTCGAGGGAGCCGCCGCTCGCCAGCGAGGCCGCGACGACCGCCGCCAGCGCCGAACTGGACTCGGTCGGGTCACCGTTGAGCGCGACCTTGTTCCGGTACTCGGGCTTGAGGAGGTCCTTGAACGTCTCCGGGCAGTTCTTCACGGCCTTGGCGTCGCAGCCGATGGAGATGTAGCCGCCGTAGTTGTTCATGAAGGAGGCGTCCGGCTGCTTCTGCGCGTCCGGGATGGCGTCCCAGCCCGCGACCCGGTAAGGAGCGAGCAGGCCCTGCTTCTTGGCGTCCTGCATGTACGAGGTGCCGAGGTCCAGCGCGTCCACGGCACGGGCCTGGCCCTTGCGCTTGGCCGCCGCGTTCAGCGCGCCCTGGCTGCTGCCGCCCGGGTCCTCGTTGTTGACCTCGATGGCGTACTTCTTCTCGAACGCCGCGATCATCTCACCGTAGTTGGCCCAGTCCGGCGCGAGGGCGTAGACGTTGAGCTTGCCCTCCTTCTCCGCCGCCGCGACGAGCTTCTCCATACCGCCGAGGTCCGCCGCCGACTCCGCCTTCGCCGCCTTGCTGTTCTGCCCACCGGCGTTGTCGGGTGCGGAGCCACAGCCGGTGGCCACCAGGGCGGTGAGGCCGGCGAGGGCCGCGGCGGTCAGGACGCGGCGGGGATGGTGTGCCTTCACGATGCGTACTCCTGGGTCTGAGGCGAGCCACCTGTATGGACAAGCCATCGTCAGTAAGCCAGCCGAAGCTAGCAGCCAGGCAACCGGCGGGTAAAGGTTTGGGGCTGGAAAAAGTGCAGGTCAGAAGCGTTATGAAGACGTAGGTTTACCTTCTGCCAAACTGGTAAGGCGCAGGGTTCGCTCTTCAGGGGGAGCACCGATTGCGCGCAGTCCGGAAGATGCGGAACACCTCGCACGGATGACATGATCGCCCCGGACCATCCGCCCCCCGCGCCACCCCGAAGCCCCATGACGCCCCCCGACTCCGCTGACTCCCCCGAGGAGAGACGTGACCCGACGGCACCAGCAGATCGCCGAGGAGCTGCGCCGCGCCATCGCCGACGGCACCCACCCCGTGGGCTCCGAGCTGCCGTCCGAGTCCGAACTCGCTCTGGTCCACGGGGTGTCCAGGGGCACTCTCCGCCAGGCGTTCGGCACCCTCCAGTCGGAGGGCCTGATCGGCTCCCGGCAGGGCGCCCGCCGGACGGTCCTGTCCACCACGCCCAGCCAGAGCTTCACCGAACTGCGCAGCTTCGCCCAGTGGGCCAGGGCGGGCGACCGCGCCCCCGGCGGCCTGGTGCTCCGATCACACCGCGCGAGGGCGACCGAGGCGCAGGCCTCCCAACTCCAGCTCGTACCAGGTGAGATGGTCCTCAACGTCCTGCGGCTGCGCACCCTGGACGGCGAGGCGGCGCTCCTGGAACGCACGGTGTACGCCGGGTGGGCCGCGGCAGCCGTCGAAGCGCTGCCGGACGACTGCGAGTCGGTCACCCAGAGCCTGTACGAGACGGCCGGCGTGGTCATGAGCCACGGCGAACACCACTTGGACGCGGTCGCCGCCGGCACCACGGACGCCCGCGAGCTGGGCGTACGACGCGGCTCCCCGCTGCTGCGGGTGCGCCGCACGACGACGACGTCCGAGGGCCGCCCGGTGGAGACCTCGGACGACCGTTACCGCCCCGGCTCGGTCGTCTTCACCGTACGCAACTCGGTGCAGGCCAACCCGCTGGTCCGCACGGCGGCGGACTGACGGCAGGACGGCGCGCGCCGAGCCGCGTACGAGGAAGCCCCCGGCCCCGCCGAAGCAGCCACCCCCGGAACAGCCCACCCCAGGAACAGCCACTCCCAGGAACAGCGAGCCCCGCATGCCCCCGCTCCCCCGCCCCGCCGCCCTGCTCTGCGACATGGACGGCACCCTCGTCGACACCGAGCACGCCTGGCTGGACACCGTCGCCGGCTTCCTGCGGACGCAGGGCTCCCCGGCCGGCGCGACCACCCTCGCCCCGTTCGCGGGCGCCGCCCTGGCCGACGCGGCCGACCGCCTCGTGCGCGACGGCCTCACCGCGCTGTCCCCGGAGGAAACGCTCGCACGGCTCGACCAGGAGTTCACCGCACGGGTGGCGGCCGGGGTGGCCGTCCAGCCGGGCGCCCTCCGGCTCCTGGACCGGGCGCGCGCCCTCGGCGTACCGACGGCCCTGGTGACCGCGTCGGAGCGGCATGTGGCCGACCTGGTGCTGGACACCCTGGGCCGGCACCGCTTCGACACGTCGGTCGCCTCGGGCGAGACGACGCGCGGAAAGCCGCACCCCGACCCGTACCTGGCCGCGGCGGCCGCGCTCGGCGTTGCCCCGCAGGACTGCCTGGCCGTCGAGGACACCCCGACGGGCGCTTCCGCCGCCCTGGCCGCGGGATGCCGTCTGCTCGCGGTCCCCTCGGTACCCGGCATCGAACCGGGCCCGCGCACGGTCCTGGTCGCGTCCTTGACGGAGGCGGACCTGGTGGACGCGGTGGGGTAGGGCCCGCGCCCCACGCCACGGCCCTCGATCACTCGTGCGCGTGATCGGGCCGGATCGCCCTCCCGGCCCTCGAATCCGCTGCCTAGGCTCGGTCGCGCCAGAACACAGCGCGGCCCCCGGTCAGGATTGCCGTCCCGGCCGAGGGCCTCACCAGCAGGAAGTAGGGCTTCCCGTGGCTGAGCACGACACTAACGCGCCCCCACTCTTCGAACTCGGAGATGTCTCACCCGCCCCACCAACGGCTCCGGCGATCTGGACACTCTGCGACCGGGAAGCCAGGGCCACGGTCAACGGGCTGGGCCTTCCCTACGGCCGGAAATCGAGGAAGATCACCCCGCCCCGTGTGGAGTTCTCCCGCCGCGACTACCTCCGGGGCGTCATCGACGCCGACGGCTCGGTCGGGCACACCGGACAGGGTCTTCCCTTCGTCTCGCTGACCACCGCGAGCGCCGCTGTCGGCGCGTACCTCTGCAGGTACGCCAAGGCGGTGACGGGATCCGCCCGCCAGATCGGACGCAATGCGCGTGACGGGATCTACAACGTGGTCTGCACGAAGGAGGCGGCGGTTCGGCTGGCCGGGCATCTCTACTATCCGGGCTGCCTGTCCCTCGCCCGCAAGCAGACGTCAGCCACGGCCCTGGCGTCCTGGGAACGGCCGGCGGACATGCCCGTACGCTCACCCGGACGACGCTGGAAGCCGTGGGAGGACCGCGCTCTGCTGGCTCATGACGACGCCGCATCTGCGGCCGCCGAGCTGGGCCGCAGCGCAGCCTCCTGCTCCGTACGGCTGTGGCGGCTGAAGACCGGAAAGGTGCGACGCCCCGAGGACGGCCCCGCAGACACGTAAGCCGGGCGCTGTGAGGGGCACGCCGCTGTCCGCGGCGCGCCCCTCACCTCAGCCCTTGATGCAGATGACCTGCTTGAGCTTCGCGACGACCTCGACAAGGTCCCGCTGCTGCTCCATGACCTGGTCGATCGGCTTGTACGCGGCCGGGATCTCGTCCAGAACGCCGGAGTCCTTACGGCACTCCACGCCCCGCGTCTGCTCCTCCAGGTCGCGCACCGTGAACCGGCGCTTGGCCGCGTTCCGGCTCATCCGGCGACCGGCCCCGTGCGAGGCCGAGTTGAACGCCTTCTCGTTGCCGAGGCCCTTCACGATGTACGAGCTGGTGCCCATGGAGCCCGGGATGATCCCGTACTCCCCGGAACCGGCGCGGATCGCTCCCTTGCGGGTGACGAGCAGGTCCGCCCCGTCGTACCGCTCCTCCGCGACGTAGTTGTGGTGGCAGGAGATCTCCTGGTCGAAGACCGGCTTCGCCTTCTTGAACTCCCGGCGGACCACGTCCTTGAAGAGCGCCATCATGATCGCGCGGTTGTACTTGGCGTACTCCTGCGCCCAGTAGAGGTCGTTGCGGTAGTCGGCCATCTGCGGGGTGTCCGAGACGAAGACCGCCAGGTCCCGGTCGACGAGACCCTGGTTGTGCGGAAGCTTCTGCGCGATGCCGATGTGGTGCTCGGCGAGTTCCTTGCCAATGTTCCGGGAGCCCGAGTGCAGCATCAGCCACACCGCGCCACCACTGTCGAGGCAGAACTCGATCATGTGATTGCCCGAGCCGAGCGTTCCCATCTGCTTTGTGGCACGTTCCTGACGGAACTTGACCGCTTCCGCGATCCCCCCGAACCGCCCCCAGAAGTCGTCCCAGCCCGCCGTCGGGAACCCGTGCAGCCTCCCCGGGTCCACCGCGTCGCCGTGCATCCCCCGGCCGACCGGAATCGCCTGCTCGATCTTGGAGCGCAGCCGTGACAGGTCGCCGGGAAGATCGTTCGCGGTGAGGGACGTCTTGACGGCGGACATTCCGCAGCCGATGTCCACCCCCACCGCCGCCGGGCACACCGCGCCCTGCATCGCGATCACCGAGCCGACCGTCGCCCCCTTGCCGAAGTGGACATCGGGCATGACGGCCAGACCCTTGATCCACGGCAGCGTGGAGACGTTGCGCAGCTGCTGCATCGCCACGTCCTCGACCGACGCGGGGTCGGTCCACATCCGGATGGGAACCTTCGCCCCCGGTACCTCTACGTACGACATAACTCCTCGATTCCCCCGAAAAGACTGAAAGCGCAAAACCGGTGCCAAGATCGGCAAACCCGTCGGCCGACCGGCATTCGCAGCAGCGCGTGCGATACACATTGTGTCCATCGGCCGCCTTCGCGCGGCAACTCGTTTTCCGTACCGAAGGGAGCCTGGGACGGTGCGACACATGGCGTACGTACCCGGCGTCGCGCTTCTCGCAGCGCTCGTCGTCGGCTGCAGCGCCGGCGCCGACGGCAACGCGAACGGCGCCGACAGCAAGGCGGGCAGCCCGACGGTGACCCCCGCGCCCCCGGGGAAGTACCTGACCCTGCCCGCCCCCTGCCGCGCCGTGCCGCGCTCCACGCTGAAGGATCTGCTGCCCGGCGCCGCGGAACTGCCCGGGGACCAGCAGGACAAGGTGTTCCGGGGCTCGGCGGCCGTCACGTACGACACGGACCGCAAGGTCGGCTGCAGCTGGAAGTCCGACGCGCCGAGCGCCACGCGGAGCCTCTCCATCGACTTCGAGCGTGTCGTCTCGTACGACCCCGCCGTCAGCGACGACGACCGCGCCGACACCGTGTACGCGAAGAAGGAGAAGGCCGCCGGCCTGTCCTCCTCGGCAACCCCCGGTCCGCCCGAAGAAAAGGACAAGAAGGGCGAGGAGAGCGAGGGGAGCGAGGAGAGCGGGAAGGCGAAGGACCCGGCCGGCGCCGACGCCACGGGTTCCGCCGATCCCTCGCCCTCCGGAAGCAGCAGCGAAAGCGGCCAAGGCACCGACGGGGCCCCCGGAAGCAGCAGTCCGGAGGAAGCCCTCCCTTCGCGCATCCTCGACAACCTCGGAGATGCCGCATTCCTTCAGGATCTGCCCAAAAGGGCAGGTTCCACCGCACAGCACCACTCGGTGAGCGTGGTGTTCCGCACATCGAACGTGGTCGTGACCGTCCGGTACGCCGAGCAGCCGGCCCTCATCACCCAGGTGCCCGACGGCAGGGAACTTCAGGAGAAGGCCCAGGCACTGGCCCGGAAGCTGGCCGAGGCGCTCAGCGAGTAGACCCCCTCCGACGGGCCCCCACCGGCCGGAATTCCGGTCTCCGGGGGCCCTCGGCGGCGGCGCGGCACGTCGGCCGCCCGTCGTACCGTGGCTGTCCGGAAGACGTACCGACCCGCTACCGAGCCCGCCCGTACACCGCACGAACCGAGACCTCCAGCACCGAGAGCTCCCCGTGCCATCCGAGTGAAGGAACCATGCACCGATCTGCCCCGCGCCTGTCCCGCATCCTCGCCTGCGCCGCCGTACCGGTGATGCTCGTAGCCGTCGGCTGCTCGTCGGACTCCGGCTCCGACGGCAAGAAGAACGCGGGCTCCTCGTCGTCCGGCACGGCCAGCTCCAAGCCCTCGGAGCCCACCGTCGAACCGGCGAAGTTCACCGATCTGCCCGACCCGTGCACCTCGATCGGGAAGAAGACGATCGAGGACCTGGTGCCCGAGGCCAAGAAGAAGGGCGGCACGGCGGGCGGGTCCACCGACCTGTCGGTCCGCGGCAGCTGCTCCTGGAACGGCCTGGACGACCAGGGCGTCAAGGGATCGCAGTACCACTGGATGGACGTCGGCTTCACCCGCTTCGACTCGGACCAGGCGCTCGGCAGCGGCGCGAAGCGCGCCACCGAGGACTACGGCAAGCAGGTCACCAAGACGAAGGCGACCGAGGGCGCCAAGAAGGCCGCCGCGGAGCCCGCTGCCGGGATCGGCGAGGAGGCAACCCTCGTCACGTACGGCCTCAGCAAGACGGACGAGGACTTCGTGTACGCCACCGTCGTGGCGCGTACGGGCAACGTCGTCGTCACCCTGACGTACAACGGCGCGGGCTACGCCGGAGCGAAGACCCCGTCCTCCGGGGACATCGTCAAGGGCGCCCAGAAGGCGATCAAGGAAGCGATCGCCTCGGTCGAGAAGACCGCCGGCGCCGACGCATCCTCCCCGGCGAAGGACGACGCGAAGACCGACGCCGAGGACACGAAGAAGGACGACGCCGACGCGAAGGGTGACGCCGGCAGCGAGGACAGCCCCAAGTCCAAGGCCACGCCCAAGTCGTGACCTGACAGCCTCACGGATCGCCAATCCGCAGGTCCAGCACGTGCGTTGGAAAGCCCGGACCTCCTCGGAGGCCGGGCTTTCCCCCTCCCCGCGCAACGAAACTCGTACACATGTGCCAGGCTGTCCCATCGCTGGACGTGGGTCGTCCGGTTGAACGCCGAAGGTGAACAACGAAGCCGGGCACGGAAGTCGGTTCGGGTACGAGGTCGGGGAGGGGATCGCTGGTGGCCGCGATGCAGCTGACACGCACGCACCGCATACTCATCGGGGTCGTCGTCGCGGGTGCGGTGGTCATCGCCGCGATCGGGTTCGCGGGTTCCTA
>BMTG01000008.1 GCA_014649555.1 Streptomyces globisporus
GAGCTGACTGGTACTAATAGGCCGAGGGCTTGTCCTCAGTTGCTCGCGTCCACTGTGTTGTTCCCGGGTTGCGAACAGTTATCGCACCGGTTGAACAGTTTCACTACTTAATTGAAGAGTGTGCTTGTTCGCTAGAACCCGATAGGGTTTCGGTGGTCATTGCGTTAGGGAAACGCCCGGTTACATTCCGAACCCGGAAGCTAAGCCTTTCAGCGCCGATGGTACTGCAGGGGGGACCCTGTGGGAGAGTAGGACGCCGCCGAACAATCTTTCAAGGACCCCTGGTCCCAGCGTTCACGCTGGGACCAGGGGTCCTTTTGTTTTTCCGAAGCGCGTCGGCCGGTCGGCTGCGCGAGAATGTCTGTGGTACCCGAAGACAGGAGTCACACCCATGTCCACCAACTCTCCCGACGACCGTCCGGAGCGCGAGCCGCGTCGCCGGGACGGCGGTGACAGGGGCGGTTACCGCGGTGGTCGTGACGACCGGTCCGGTTCCGGCGCACCTCGACGCGACAACGACCGTGGCGGCTTCCGCCGCGACGACCGGGATCGCGACCGCGGTCCGCGCCGTGACGACAGCCGGCCGACCGGTGGCGGTTTCCGTCGCGATGACAGCCGTGGCGGTGGCTCCGGTGGCGGTTTCCGTCGCGATGACAACCGTGGGGGCGGTTCCGGCGGCGGTTTCCGTCGGGACGACAGCCGGCCTTCCGGTGGCGGCTTCCGCCGTGACGACCGGGACCGGGACCGTGGCCCTCGTCGTGAGGACGACCGTGGTGGGTACCGGGGTGGCCGCCCCAGCGGCGGCTCCGATCGGCGTGATGACCGGGGTGGCCGGCCCAGCGGTGGTTTCGACCGGCGTGATGACCGTCCGCGCGGTCCCCGTCGCGATGACGACCGGCCCTCCGGTGGCGGCTTCCGCCGCGATGACAGCCGTGGCGGTGGCTCCGGCGGTGGTTTCCGTCGGGACGACAGCCGTGGCGGTGGCTTCGACCGGCGTGATGACCGTCCGCGCGGTCCTCGCCGTGACGACGACCGGCCCTCCGGTGGCGGCTTCCGCCGCGATGACAGCCGTGGCGGTGGCTCCGGCGGTGGTTTCCGTCGGGACGACAGCCGTGGCGGTGGCTTCGACCGGCGTGATGACCGTCCGCGCGGTCCCCGTCGCGATGACGACCGGCCCTCCGGTGGCGGCTTCCGCCGTGACGACCGGGACCGGGACCGTGACCCCCGTCGTGAGGACGACCGTGGTGGGTACCGGGGTGGCCGCCCCAGCGGCGGCTCCGATCGGCGTGACGACCGAGGTGGCCGCCCCAGCGGTGGCTTCGACCGGCGTGACGACCGTCCGCGCGGTCCCCGTCGTGATGACGACCGGCCTTCCGGTGGCGGCTTCCGCCGCGACGACAGCCGCGGTGGCGGGTTCCGTCGGGACGACAACCGGGGTGGTGGGTTCCGGCGCGACGACCGGGGCGGGTACCGCGGTGGCCAGCGTGACGACCGGGACCGTGGCGGATTCCGGGGGCGCGATGACCGGGAGCGCGACCGCGAGCCGATCAAGCGGCTGCCGATTCCGGACGACGTCACGGGCGACGAGATCGACAAGGACGTACGCCAGGAGCTCATGAGCCTGCCGAAGACCCTGGCCGAGGATGTCGCGCGCAACCTCGTCATGGTGGCCCGGCTGATCGACGAGGACCCCGAGGAGGCGTACGCGTACTCCCGGATCGCCCTCCGGCTCGCGTCCCGCGTCGCCGCCGTCCGTGAGGCGGCCGGGTTCGCGGCGTACGCGACGCAGAAGTACGCCGAGGCGCTCGCCGAGTTCCGGGCGGCCCGGCGGATGACCGGGTCCGTGGAGCTGTGGCCCGTCATGGCGGACTGCGAGCGCGGGCTCGGGAGGCCCGAGCGGGCGATGGCCATGGCCGGCGAGCCCGAGGTGCAGAAGTTGGACAAGGCCGGGCAGGTCGAGATGCGGCTCGTGGCCGCCGGGGCCCGACGTGACATGGGCCAGATCGACGCCGCCATCGTGACGCTCCAGAGCCCCGAGCTGGCGTCCAGCTCCGTGCAGCCGTGGACCCCGCGCCTGCGGTACGCGTACGCGGACGCCCTGCTGGAGGCCGGGCGCGAGGACGAGGCCCGCGAGTGGTTCGGGAAGGCGCTGGAGGCCGACAAGGACGGTGCCACGGACGCATCGGACCGGCTCGCCGAGCTGGACGGCGTGGAGTTCGTCGACGTCCTCGGTGACGACGAGGCGGACGCGGCCGGGGAAGCCGCGCCTCGTGACGAGGACGGCCCCGCGGACGGTTCCGCCAAGGCCTGATCGCCGAAACGAGAAGAAGGGGGCGGCACTCCGACCGGAGTGCCGCCCCCTTCTTCGTCGGCTTCGTCGGCTTCTTCAGCGGGTGGTCAGTCGAGGGCGAGACTCCGCATGACCAGACCCGTGGCCGGCTTCGGGCCGAACGACGTCGACTTGCGGGGCATCGTCACGCCCTGCCGGGCCAGGTCCCGGACGACCTCTTCGCGTACGGGATGCATCAGGACCGCCGTGGCGTCGAGGCGTTCGGCCTGTTCGACGGCTGCCGCCGTGTCGTGGATGTAGCCGATGTGCTCGGGTGCGTCG
This sequence comes from Streptomyces globisporus, assembly GCA_014649555.1. Classification (GTDB taxonomy): domain Bacteria; phylum Actinomycetota; class Actinomycetes; order Streptomycetales; family Streptomycetaceae; genus Streptomyces; species Streptomyces globisporus. The sequence continues at coordinate 2,612 of BMTG01000008.1, forward strand.
GGGATCCGCCACACCTCGTCGAGCAGCGCGGAGTGGAGGACCGTCGCGTCCAGGGTGCGCCAGGCGTCTGGGCGGTCCGCCCGGACGGTGCGGGCCAGCAGGGCCGGGTCGGGGCGGTCCACCAGGTGGAAGGCTCCGTCGCCGGCGAGGAGGAACGCGTTGCCGGCGGCCGCCGCCTCGGCCAGGGCGTCGAGGGCCCGGGGAAGCGGCCCTTCGACCCGCTGGACACGGAAGTGGCCGGTGAGCGCCTTCAGGGCCCGGGAGACCGGCAGGCCGCGCAGGAGCCGGTGGATGGCGCGGACCTGGAGCGGGTGGCGGGTCGTGTCGACGAGGAGGACCAGGCCGTAGTCCCACGGTCCCGGGGCGGTCTGTTCCCGCTGGAGCCTGAGGTAGGTGGCCCAGCGGTGGTGGCCGTCCGCGATGAGTGCCTGGTTCCGGGCCAGGTCCGTCTCGATCTCGTGCCGGGCCGACGGGTCCGTCACCGCCCACAGCCGGTGCCGGAAGCCGTCCTCCGTCGTCGTGGCGAGCAGCGGTTCCCGCAGAACCGTGCGGTCGATCACCGCGCCCGCACCCGTCGGCGTACCCCCGTCGCCGCGGTACGTCAGCAGCAGCGGCTCCAGGTGGGCCCCCGTCGTACGCATCAGCTCCGCGCGGTCCGCGACGACGTCGTCCATGACGTCCTCGTGGGGCAGCACGATGCCCTCGGCTGCGGGGGAGAGGGCCAGGGCGCCGATGAGGCCGCGCTGGAGGATCTCGTCGTTGCGCTGCTCGTAGACGTACAGCACCGGGTCCGGGTCCGGGGCGATGACCCCCTCGGCCAGCCAGCGGTCCAGCGTGTCGGCCGCCTGCCGGTGCCGGTCCCGGGCCGTGTCGGCCTGGGGGAGGATGAGGCGCACGATGTTGTGCGGATCCGCGGACTCCAGGTGGTGCAGCCCGTCCGGCCGGACGACCACGTCGTACGGGGGCGAGGTCACGGCGGCAAGGCTGCCGACCCGCTCGGGGACGTATCGCAGTCCGCGGAACGGGATCAGCCGCAGCCCCTGGTCGACGGGACCTGAAGTGTTCATCAGGGCATCGTATGTGTGCGTGGGGCATAAGCGATGATCGGGGAAGACGCAGAGCGAAGAGGAGCGAACGATATGAGCCACCAGCAGGACGGCGTTCGGCCGTCGGGGAGCGTCACGGCGCTGAGCGAGGCGTACGACACGGCTCTCCTCGACCTCGACGGGGTGGTGTACGCGGGTGGCGAGGCCATCGTCCACGCCGTGGACTCGCTGGCCACCGCACGGGCCGGGGGCATGCACCTCGCGTACGTCACCAACAACGCCCTGCGGACGCCGGACGCGGTGGCGGAGCACCTGACGGAGCTCGGGGTGCCCGCCGAACCCTCCGACGTGATCACCTCCGCCCAGGCCGTCGCCCGGCTGGTGGCCGATCAACTGCCGCCCGGGGCACGGGTGCTGGCGATCGGCGGCGAAGGGCTGCGGGTCGCGTTGCGGGAGCGGGGGCTTGAGCCGGTGGAGTCGGCGGACGACGACCCGGCCGCCGTGGTCCAGGGGTACGGCGGGCCGGACATGGCGTGGGGGCGGTTCGCCGAGGCGAGTTACGCGATCCGGCGCGGGCTGCCGTGGTTCGCGTCCAACACCGACCTGACCATCCCGAGCGCCCGGGGCATCGCCCCCGGCAACGGCGCCGCGGTCGAGGTCGTCCGGATCGCCACCGGGGCCGAACCGCAGGTGGCGGGGAAGCCGCTGCCGCCGATGCACCGCGAGACCGTGCTGCGGACCGGGGCGAAGCGGCCGATCGTCGTCGGGGACCGGCTGGACACGGACATCGAGGGGGCGTTCAACGGGGGCGTGGACTCGCTGCTGGTGCTGACCGGCGTGACCGACGCGGCCCAGCTCCTCGCCGCCCCGCCGGAGCACCGGCCGACCTATGTGGACCGGGACCTGCGGGGGCTGCTGACCGGGCAGCCCGAGGTGACCCCGGACGGGGACGCGTACCGCTGCGGGGGCTGGACGGCCGCTGTGCGCGGGGACGCGCTGGCCCTGGACGGGGAAGGCGACGCGCTCGACGGGCTGCGGGCGCTCTGCGCGGCGGCCTGGGCCTTCGCCGGTGCGGGTGTGTGCGGGCTGGAGTCGGGGAAGGCCCTCGCCGGGCTCCAGCTCTGAACCGGTCCCCGCTCCGAACGGGCCTCCAGCTCCGGGCCGACCTCCGGTGCCGTCCGACACCCCTTTGCCCGTGAGGGTGTTGAGCGTGTGGGGCGGCCGCCGGGACCCGTGGCGCAAAGAGGAAGATAGGTTAACCTAACCTGGTGTTGCCCGGAGGTTCGCCCGTGCCCCGCGCCGTACCGCTTCACCTCACCGACTCCGGGAGTACGACCATGCAGCGCCTCACCGCAGAATCGGTGACCCTCGGCTACGACCAGCGGGTCATCACCGAGAACCTCTCGGTCGAGATTCCCGACAACTCCTTCACCGTGATCGTCGGGCCCAACGCCTGCGGCAAGTCGACCCTGCTGCGGGCCCTCGCCCGGATGCTGAAGCCGAGCCAGGGGCAGGTGCTGCTCGACGGGCAGACCATCCACCAGCTGCCCGCGAAGAAGGTCGCCCGGACGCTGGGACTGCTGCCGCAGTCCTCCATAGCCCCCGACGGGATCACCGTCGCCGACCTCGTCGCCCGTGGCCGCTACCCCCACCAGGGGCTGCTGCGGCAGTGGTCGCCGGAGGACGAGCGGGTGGTGGACGAGTCCATGGAGTCCACCGGCGTGGCCGAGCTGGCCGAGCGCTATGTCGACGAGCTGTCCGGCGGTCAGCGCCAGCGGGTCTGGATCGCCATGGCGCTGGCCCAGCAGACGCCGCTGCTGCTGCTCGACGAGCCGACGACGTATCTCGACATCCAGCACCAGATCGACGTACTGGACCTCTGTGCCGAGCTGCACGAGACCCAGGGGCGCACCCTGGTCGCCGTGCTCCACGACCTGAACCACGCCGCGCGGTACGCCACGCATCTCATCGCGATGCGGGACGGGGCGATCGTCGCCGAGGGGGCGCCCTCGGACATCGTCGACGCGGAGCTCGTGGAGCGGGTGTTCGGGATGCGGTGCCAGGTGATCGACGATCCCGAGACGGGGACGCCGCTCGTCGTGCCTGCGGCACGTAAGGCGCGGAAGGTTGCCGCCTGAAAAGGCTTTGTCCTCAATCGCCGGACGGGCTTGATCTTCTACAGCAACGATCTCAGCTTCAGCAGGTCCCTGAAGCCTGCCTCCAGGCGTACGCGGCCCGATGCCCACGCCTTCGCGAAGTTCAGGTCGCCGTCGACCAGGGCCACCAGGTCGTCGCTCGTCATCGCCAGCCTGATCTCGGCCTTCTCCCTGGGCGGTCCCTCGACCGTGTCCGCCACCCGGATCCGGCCATCGGCCAGCCGGCCGGTGAACGTGATGTCGAGATCCTTGATGTGACAGCTCAGCGAGCGGTCGAGGGCAGCCGCGCTGCGCACGTCGCCCTCGGCGGCTGCGAGGTTGTCGGAGAGTTTGTCGAGTGCGCTGCGGCACTCCGCCATGGTCGCCATCGTGCTCGACGGTACACCGGCCGGTCGCGGTAGCGTTTCGGCATGAGCGACTGGACGCCGGAGGCGGGGAACCCGCCCGTGAGCACGCCCGATGAGCCGGTGGGCGGGGAGCCGGCCGCCGCGGCGCCCTCCTTCGAGCCCGCCGGGCCCGCGCCCCTCGGGGTCGTGCGCACCCCCACCGGCCATGCCGCGGTGGACGCCCGGCTGAAGCGGCTCGCCGACGCCGACCACCTCCCGGCGGACGGGCACATCGAGGTGTACGAGGATGTACACCGTGGGCTGCGGGCCGAGCTGACCTCGCTGGACGCCCGTCCGGCCGCCGTACCCGGGCCGCCCGGGACCGCGGCCGCACCCGGAGCCCCATCCGCGTACGACAACACGCACGACCACAGGAGCTGAACCGAACGTGGCAGGAGTGGCACGTCGCCGCCTCGACGCCGAGCTGGTACGCCGCAAGCTCGCCCGCTCGCGCGAGCACGCGAGCCAGCTGATCGCCGCGGGGCGCGTCACCGTCGGCCGGACCACCGCGACCAAATCCGCCACCCAGGTCGAGACGGCCGCCGCGATCGTCGTCACCCAGGACGACGACGACCCGGACTACGTCTCGCGCGGCGGGCACAAGCTGGCCGGGGCGCTCGCCGCCTTCGTGCCGCTCGGGCTGGCCGTGGAAGGGCGGCGGGCGCTGGACGCCGGGGCCTCCACCGGCGGGTTCACCGATGTGCTGCTGCGGGCCGGGGCCCGGCAGGTCGTCGCCGTGGACGTCGGCTACGGGCAGCTCGCCTGGTCGCTGCAGTCCGATGAACGGGTCGTCGTCAAGGACCGTACCAACGTGCGGGAGTTGACCTTGGAGGACATCGACGGGGAGGCGGTCGATCTGGTGGTGGGGGATCTGTCCTTCATTCCGCTGGGACTCGTGCTGCCCGCCCTCGCCCGCTGTGCCGCGCCCGACGCGGACCTGGTCCTCATGGTCAAGCCGCAGTTCGAGGTGGGCAAGGAGCGGCTCGGCAGCGGCGGAGTGGTGCGGAGCCCGGAGCTGCGCGCCGAAGCCGTACGGGAAGTCGCGCGGCGGGCCTGGGAGCTCGGGCTCGGCGTGCGCGCCGTGACGGCCAGTCCGCTGCCCGGTCCTTCGGGCAACGTCGAGTACTTTCTGTGGCTGCGGGCCGGCGCACCCGAGCTGGATCCCGCGGATGTCGACCGTGCAGTGGCGGAGGGGCCCCGTTGACGACGAATGTGACGACCGAGACGGCACGAACAGTCTTCCTTCTGGCGCACACCGGCCGCCCGGCCGCGATCCGCAGCGCGGAGCTCGTCGTGCAGGGACTGCTGCGCAACGGGCTCGGCGTACGGGTCTCGGCGGCCGAGGCGGCCGATCTGCCGCTGCCGGACGCCGTGGAGACGGTCACCGACACCAGCCCCTCCGCCGTGGACGGCTGCGAGCTGCTGATCGTCCTCGGCGGTGACGGCACCCTGCTGCGCGGCGCGGAGTTCTCCCGCGCCTCCGGGGTGCCGATGCTCGGCGTCAACCTCGGACGCGTCGGCTTCCTCGCCGAGGCCGAGCGCGACGACCTCGACAAGGTGGTCTCCCGGGTCGTCACGCGCGACTACGAGGTCGAGGAGCGCATGACGATCGACGTCCTCGTGCACAGCAACGGCGATGTCGTGCACAGCGACTGGGCGCTCAACGAGGCGGCCGTGCAGAAGGTGTCGCCCGAGCGGATGCTCGAAGTCGTCCTGGAGATCGACGGGCGTCCCGTCACCGGGTTCGGCTGCGACGGGATCGTCTGCGCGACCCCGACCGGTTCGACGGCGTACGCCTTCTCGGCGGGCGGGCCCGTCGTCTGGCCGGAGGTCGAGGCGCTGCTGATGGTCCCGATCAGCGCCCACGCGCTGTTCGCCAAGCCCCTGGTGACCTCGCCCACGTCCGTGCTCGCGGTCGAGGTCCAGCCGCACACCCCGCACGGGGTGCTGTGGTGCGACGGCCGGCGGACCGTGGAGCTGCCCGCCGGCGCCCGGGTCGAGGTGCGGCGCGGCGCGGTGCCCGTACGGCTGGCGCGGCTGCACCAGGCCTCGTTCACCGACCGCCTGGTGGCGAAGTTCGCGCTGCCCGTCTCGGGGTGGCGGGGGCTGCCGCACTGACGGTCACCGGGAGCGCTCGTGGCCCCCGTCCTACCCGGGAGAGTGAATCCGGGAGCGGGGGCCGTCGCGCGTCCGGCCCGGGACCTCGTAAGGTCATGTCCGTGTTGGAGGAGATGCGGATACGGTCGCTCGGAGTCATCGACGACGCGGTGGTGGAACTGTCACCCGGTTTCACCGCGGTCACGGGTGAGACCGGCGCGGGCAAGACCATGGTCGTCACGAGCCTCGGGCTGCTGCTCGGCGGGCGCGCGGACCCCGCTCTCGTACGGGTCGGGGCCAAGGCCGCGGTCGTCGAGGGCCGGATCACCGTGTCCGACGGCGACGCGGCGGCGCTGCGGGCCGAGGAGGCCGGGGCGGAACTCGACGACGGTGCGCTGCTCATCAGCCGTACCGTTTCGGCCGAAGGGCGCTCACGGGCCCACCTCGGCGGCAGATCCGTACCGGTGGGGGTCCTGACCGAGCTGGCGGACGAACTCGTCGCCGTGCACGGCCAGACCGACCAGCAGGGCCTGCTCAAGCCCGCCCGGCAGCGGGGCGCCCTGGACCGGTACGCCGGGGACGGTGTCGAGGTCCCGCACGCCAAGTACGCGGCCGCCTACCGGCGGCTGCGCGCCGTCGCCACGGAGCTGGAGGAGCTGACCACCCGGGCCCGGGAGCGGGCCCAGGAGGCGGATCTGCTGCGCTTCGGGCTGAACGAGGTCGCGGCCGTCGAGCCGTTGCCGGGGGAGGACGTCGAGCTGGCCGCCGAAGCGGAGCGGCTCGGGCACGCCGAGGCCCTCGCCTCCGCCGCCTCCCTCGCGCACACCGCGCTGGCGGGGAACCCGGAGGACCCGGAGAGCGTCGACGCCACCACCGTGGTCGCCGCCGCCGGGCAGGCCCTGGACGGGGTCCGGGCCCACGACCCGGCGCTGGCCGCGCTGGCGGACCGGGTGGGCGAGATCTCGATCCTGCTCGCCGACGTCTCCGGCGAGCTGGCCGGGTACGCCGATCAGCTCGACGCCGACCCGGTGCGGCTGGCCGTCGTGGAGGAGCGCCGGGCCGCCCTGACCGCCCTGACCCGCAAGTACGGCGAGGACATCGCTGCCGTGCTGGCCTGGGCCCAGGAGGGTGCGGGCCGGCTCACCGAGCTGGAGGGCGACGACGAGCGGATCGGCGAGCTGACCGCCGAGCGCGATGCGCTGCGGGCCGAACTCTCCGCCCTGGGGCAGGCCTTGACCGACGCGCGTACGGAGGCCGCCGCGCGGTTCGCCGATGCGGTGACCGAGGAGCTGGCCTCACTCGCCATGCCGCACGCCCGGGTCTCCTTCGCCGTCCGGCAGACCGAGGCGGCGGACGAGGCGTCCGGTATCGACATCGGTGGGCGGAGCGTCCTCTACGGCCCTTCGGGCGCCGACGAGGTGGAACTGCTTCTCGCCCCGCACCCGGGCGCCCAGCCCCGGCCGATCGCCAAGGGCGCGTCGGGCGGTGAGCTGTCCCGGGTGATGCTCGCGGTCGAGGTCGTCTTCGCGGGCTCCGACCCCGTACCGACGTATCTCTTCGACGAGGTCGACGCGGGCGTCGGCGGCAAGGCGGCGGTCGAGGTCGGCCGACGCCTCGCCAAGCTCGCCAAGTCCGCCCAGGTCGTGGTCGTGACCCACTTGCCGCAGGTGGCGGCCTTCGCAGACCGGCAGTTGCTGGTCGAGAAGACCGTGGACGGCTCGGTGACCCGCAGCGGCGTCACCGTCCTGGAGGGCGAGGACCGGGTCCGGGAGCTGTCCCGGATGCTGGCGGGCCAGGAGGACTCCGAGACGGCCCGCGCTCATGCCGAGGAGCTGCTGGCCACGGCGCGCGCCGACGGGTGAGGTCCGGGGGCGCGGTGCGCTTCGGTGTGGTGGTGCGGGTGCGGGCGGAGGAATCCCCGCCCGCACCCGCACCACGCGGATGACGGCAACTCCGCGTACCGTCATTCACCCGTGAGGGTGATGCGGTGTGGTCGGTTGTCGCCGTGGACGCGGCAGCAACGTTCCGCCGGTGCCGGAACGTGCGTACGGGCTGGCATCCTTGGCGCTGTTCTTGTTCCGCCGACTCCGGAGCCCCGGGGAGCCAATCAACGTGTCACAGCTGCGTACGGTCCAAGTCCTGGGCGGCGGCAGTGCGGGCAGCAGCGCGCACGTCGGTTCGCTGGCCGCCGGGCTGGTGGCGCGCGGGGTGCAGGTGACCGTCTGCGCGCCGGCCGCCGTGGACCGCGCCTACGACTTCACGGCGACCGGAGCCCGCTTCCTGCCGGTGCCCCGGCGCAGCGACCCGGCTGCCGTCGCCGCGTTGCGGGCGGCCTGCACGGGGGCGGACGTCGTCCACGCCCACGGACTCCACGCGGCCGCCCGCACCGCCCTCGCGCTGAGCGGGCGCACCGTGCCCCTCGTGACGACCTGGCACACCCGGCGGTACGCGGAAGGCGCCCGCCGCCAGATCCTGCACCTGCTGGAACGGCGCGCCGCACGGGCGGCGGCCGTGGTCCTCGCCCCCTCCTCCGACCTGGTGGACCTGGCCCGGGAGCGGGGCGCCCGCGATGCCCGGCTCGCCCCCGCCGCCGCCCCGCCCGCGTACCCGGACGGAGCCGTCGACGAGGGTAAGGTGCGGGCCGAACTGGGTGCGGTGGACCGGCCGTTGCTGATGGCTGTCGGCAGTCTCGTACCGCATCGCGGCTTCGGCACCCTGCTGGACGCGGCCCGCGCCTGGCGGCGGCTGGACCCCGTGCCGCTGCTCGTCATCGCGGGGGAGGGGCGCGACCGGGAGTCCCTGCAGCGGCGGATCAGGGACGAGGAATTGCCGGTCTCCCTCATCGGATCCCGGGAGGATGTGGGGGAGTTGGTCGCCGCCGCCGATCTCGCCCTGCTGCCGAGCCGGTGGGAGGGTCGCTCCCTGCTGGCGCAGGAGGCGCTGCGGTCCGGGGTGCCGCTGGTGGCCGCCGCGCTCGGTGGTGTGCCCGAACTGGTAGGTGAGGCAGCTGAGTTGGTGCCGTACGGCAACGCCGAGGCCCTGGCCCGTACGGTCGTGAGGCTGCTCGGGGACCCGGCGGCGCGGACCCGGCTCGCCGAGGCCGGGCGGGCGCAGGCGGCGGGCTGGCCCACCGAGGACGACACGATCGCCCATGTGCTCAGCGTCTACGACGAGTTGGCGCAGCCGCTGGCGACCGGGCGCGGCCGCTGAGCGGACCGGCGAGGCGGCTCAGGGCGTGTCCGGCGGATCAGGGCCGGTCAGGCCGGTGCCGTCAGGTCGTGTGGCGGCGGGCCCGTAGCGCCAGGCTCAGTGCCAGTACCGTCTGCGGGTCGTCCAGGTCCGTGCCCAGCAGCTCGCCGATCCGCGCCAGCCGGTTGTAGAGGGTCTGGCGGTTGAGGTGCAGCTCGCGGGCGGTCTCCGCCTTGCGGCCCGCGTGCGCCAGATAGGCCTGGAGCGTCGGCAGCAACGGCGGGCGCGAGGTGCGGTCGTGCTCGCGCAGCGGGCCGATCGCCCGGTTCACGAACGCCGCCAGGTCCGGATGGTCCCGCAGCCGCCACAGCAGCAGGTCGATGTCGAGCCGCCGGGCGTCGTACCAGGGCCGGTCGTCCAGGCCCTGCGCGGCCGTCGCCGTCTCCGACGCGTGCCGCAGCCCGGCGCCCGCCGCCGCCCAGCCGCCCGCGACGCCGACCACGACCACCGGGTGCTGCGATCCGGCCCGGTCGAGACCGGCCCGTTCCACTCCCGCCCGCAGCGCCGCCGCCACCCGGTCCGCGACCGCCGTACGCTCGCCCTCCGACCGCAGGCCCAAGAGCAGTGGAACCCGCCCCTCCACGGGGCGTACGCCGAGCAGCACCGGCACCCCGACCGAGGCCAGCTCCTCCAGCACCGCACGGGCCAGCAGCGCCCAGTTGCCCGACGGGGACAGCTCGGGGGCCAGCCGCATCACGACCGGGAGCAGCGGTGTCCCGCCGGGGCGGAAGCCGAGCACCCGAGCCTGGGCGGGGGCGTCCTCCGGGGCGATCCGGCCCTCCGCCAGGTCGGTCAAAAAGTCGCCCCTGCCCCGGGCGGCCAGCTCCTCCTCCTGCCGGGCCTGCATCAGCACGACCGCCAGGAGGCCCGCCGCACGCTCCGCCGCCATCCGGTGCACGGTGGCCAGCGGCCCGGCCACCGCGAGCAGCACCAGCCGCGCCCGTACCGAACCGGTCTCGGGCCCGCCGCCGGGCACGTCCACCAGCAGCGCACCGGTCGGCGGGGACTCCCGGGCCGCCCGGTCGCCGCGCATGCCCTCCCAGACCTGGAGCGGGTCCGCGCCGACCGGTCCGGTCCCGGTGGACGCCGCGTACAGGAGCTGGCCGTCGGGGGTCTCCAGGAAGACGGGGTTGGCGGTGAAGTCGGCGAGGATCCCGAGGACCTGCGGCACCCCGCCCCCGTCGAGCAGCGCCCGGGTGGCGCGCCGGTGCACCTCCTCCGCCTGCTGGAGCAGTGCGTAGTGCCCGTTGACGATCTCGGTGTGCACCTCCTCGGTCACCGCGACGAACGGCACCTCGCGGTGCAGCTGGACCAGCGGAAGACCGGCCGCGCGGGCGGCGTCCACGATGGAGGCGGGCAGCCGGCCGAAGCGCGGGCCCAGCTCCACCACCAGGGCCGCGATGCCCCGGTCGGCGAGGCGGCGGACGAAGGCGCGCTGTTCGGCGGGGCGGGCGCCCAGGCCGAGCCCGGTCGTCAGGAGCAGCTCGCCTCCTTTGAGGAGCGAGGCGATGTTCGGGACCTCGCCCGCGTGCACCCACCGCACCGTACGGTTCAGCCGGTCGGCGCCGGCCACCACCTCCGGGAGCCCGGCGCGCAGCCCCGGCAGCTCCAGCGCCCGCTGCACGGTGATCCCGCTGTGGCTCTCCACGTACCCGGCCCGCTTTCCCCTTGTTCCACGCCCGTACCCCGGGCGTCCGTCCTGTTCAGGACGCTACCGCCCGGAGCCCGGGGTGCGCATGGCAGGGGAGGCCCGGATGCCGTGGTGGGGCCGTCACCGCGCGGCCAGCAACCCCACCAGCGCCCCCCGGCTCCGCCGCAACGCCTCGATCTGCTCGTCCAGGTCCGCCAGTTCCCCGTCCAGGATCGCCCGCAGCTCCGCACACCAGTCGAAGCCCGCCTGCTCGCCCCGGGCACACGGCAGCACCTGACGGATCACCTCGGTGGAGAGCCCGGCCCGCAGCAGCGCCCGGATCTTCCGCACGGAGGCGACCGCGTCCTCGTCGTACGCGCGGTAGCCGTTCGTCCCCCGCCTCGCCTCCAGCAGCCCCTGCGCCTCGTAGTACCGCAACGACCGCGCGCTGACGCCCGTCCGCCGCGACAACTCCCCGATCAGCATGCCTGCCCCGCCTCCGACGCTTGACCTTGACACCGGTGTCAAGCCCTAACGTCCGGGCCATGAACGAAGATTCCCCGCACATCGCGTACCTCGACGGCCGGCCGGCGACCACCGGCGACCTGGCGCCGCTCGCCTTCTCGGGCCATGCCCACTTCACCGCCCTGCAGATCCGCGACGGGCGGGCCCGGGGCCTGGACCTCCATCTGGAGCGGCTGCGGTCCGCGTCGGTGGAGCTGTTCGGCCGTGCCCTGCCCGACGACGTGGTCCGCGCCCGCCTCCGTACGGCACTTCAGGACGGGCCGGCCGACATGTCGCTGACGGCCACGGTGTTCTCCACGGCGGGGGAGTTCGCCGCGCCCGACGGCGACCTGACCGTCCTGGTGCGGACCGGACCGCCGTCGTCCGGCCCCGACGGCCCGCTCGCCCTGGCGGCGGTGGAACACGAACGGTTCCTGCCGCACGTCAAGCACGTCGGCGAGGTCGCCAAGACGCACCTGCTCCGGCAGGCCGTCGCCGACGGCTTCGACGACGCCGCCTTCCTGGACCGCGAGGGCCGCTTCAGCGAGGCGACCATCTGGAACCTGGTGTTCTGGGACGGCGAGTCGGTGGTGTGGCCCGAGGCCCGGATCCTGACCGGTACGACACTGGGCATCGTCCGCAGGCAACTGGACGCGCTCGGCATCGGCCAGCGGGTCGCCCCGGTCACCCCGGCCGACCTGCCCTCCCTCGCCGGTGCGGCCGTCATGAACTCCTGGACCCCGGGGATCGCCGTCCACCGCATCGGCTCCACCGACCTGCCCGCCGCGCCGCAGTTCCTTCAGACGCTCCACCGGGCCTACACAGCCGAACCGCCCACCGCGCCCTGAGAAGCGCGATGGGCGGTTCGGTGGCGCCCTCAGCCTCAGCCCACGTACGCGCCGCTCGCCGTCAGCCGCAGAGCCGTGTCGATCAGCGGGACGTGGCTGAACGCCTGCGGGAAGTTCCCCACCTGGCGCTGGAGGTTCGAGTCCCACTCCTCGGCCAGCAGGCCCAGGTCGTTGCGGAGCGACAGCAGCTTCTCGAACAGCTGGCGTGCCTCGTCGACCCGGCCGATCATCGCGAGGTCGTCGGCCATCCAGAAGGAGCAGGCCAGGAACGCACCCTCATCGCCCTCCAGACCGTCGACGCCCGCGTCCTCGCCCTCGGTCGGGTAGCGCAGGATGAAGCCGTCCTCCGTGGACAGCTCCCGCTGGATCGCCTCGATCGTGCCGATGACCCGCTTGTCGTCCGGCGGCAGGAAGCCCATCTGCGGGATGAGCAGCAGGGAGGCGTCCAGCTCCTTCGACCCGTAGGACTGGGTGAAGGTGTTGCGCTCCTTGTCGTAGCCGCGCTCGCAGACGTCCCGGTGGATGTCGTCGCGGAGCTCGTACCACCGCTCCAGCGGGCCCTCGACGTCACCGGACTCGACCAGCTTGATCGTCCGGTCGACCGCGACCCACGCCATCACCTTCGAGTGCACGAAGTGGCGGCGCGGGCCGCGCACCTCCCAGATGCCCTCGTCGGGCTCCTCCCAGTGCTTCTCCAGATACTCGATCAGCTTCAGCTGGAGGCCCATGGCGTAGTCGTTGCGGGTCAGACCCGTCATGTGCGCCAGGTGCAGTGCCTCGGTGACCTCGCCGTACACGTCCAGCTGGAGCTGGTTGGCCGCGCCGTTGCCGACGCGGACCGGGGTGGAGTTCTCGTAACCGGGCAGCCAGTCCAGCTCCGCCTCGCCGAGCTCGCGCTCACCGGCGATGCCGTACATGATCTGGAGGTTCTCCGGGTCGCCCGCCACCGCCCGCAGCAGCCACTCGCGCCACGCGCGGGCCTCTTCCCGGTAGCCGGTGCGCAGCAGCGAGGAGAGGGTGATCGCGGCGTCCCGCAGCCAGGTGTAGCGGTAGTCCCAGTTCCGTACGCCCCCGATCTCCTCGGGCAGCGACGTCGTCGGCGCGGCGACGATGCCGCCGGTCGGCGCGTACGTGAGGGCCTTGAGCGTGATCAGGGAGCGGACGACCGCCTCCCGGTAGGGCCCGTGGTACGTGCACTGCTCGACCCATTCGCGCCAGAAGCTCTCCGTCGCCTCCAGCGAGTTCTCCGGTTCGGGGAGGGCGGGCGGCTCGTGGTGCGAGGGCTGCCAGCTGATCGTGAACGCCACCCGGTCGCCGGGGCCCACAGTGAAGTCGGAGTACGTGGTCAGATTCTGGCCATACGTTTCCGCTTCGGTGTCCAGCCAGACCGAGTCGGGCCCGGCGACCGCGACCGTACGGTTGTCGACCTTGTGCACCCACGGCGTCACCCGGCCGTAGCTGAACCGCATCCGCAGCTCCGAGCGCATCGGGACCCGGCCGCTGACACCCTCCACGATCCGGATGAGCTGGGGCGCGCCGTCACGCGGGGGCATGAAATCGGTCACCCGTACGGTGCCGCGCGGTGTGTCCCACTCCGATTCCAGGATGAGGGAGTCACCGCGGTAGCGCCGCCGGTCGGCGGAGGCTGGTTCCGTTCCCTCCGCTCTCGCGGGGCCCAGGCGCCAGAAGCCGTGCTCCTCGGTGCCCAGCAGCCCCGCGAAGACGGCGTGTGAGTCGAAGCGGGGGAGGCACAGCCAGTCCGCCGTGCCGTCCCGGCAGACCAGGGCTGCGGTCTGCATGTCTCCGATGAGTGCGTAATCCTCGATGCGCCCGGCCACGTGCGTCTCCAGTCGAACGGCCATGTCGCCCCGTCAAAGGGCGCTTACTGCGGGTCAAGGGGGTCGTAGGGTCTTTCACCCGGGAAGATCCGACGAGTTCCTGTACCGGTGGGCGGCCTGGGTGGTGCCGCCGCCCGGCCGTCTCGGCAGCGAGTGTTTGAGCAGGATACGACGCACGATGAAGATCCGCGCGCCGGTGCCCGCAAGATCTCTGAGCTGATCGGGTGGGACGTGAAATGACTGGGGTGAAGCTGTGACGCCCTTGTGCAGGGTGTGGCCGGAAGCAGCCTCCCGCCGTCGCTGTTACCCTGGTAGCCCGTGGACGGTGGTCGTCTCTGACAGCGGACGAGGCCCCCGAACCGCAGCGACGGCACCCCCGGAATCCCCGGTTCGGCTGCCGTTCGCACCTCAGAATCGCGACCACGGGAGCCCCCTTTGGCTATGCAGCCCTCATCCACGACGACCAAGCACATCTTCGTCACCGGGGGTGTCGCCTCCTCCCTCGGCAAGGGTCTGACTGCCTCCAGCCTGGGTGCCCTGCTCAAGGCACGGGGCCTGCGGGTCACCATGCAGAAGCTCGACCCCTACCTCAACGTCGACCCCGGCACGATGAACCCGTTCCAGCACGGTGAGGTGTTCGTCACCAACGACGGCGCCGAGACCGACCTTGACATCGGCCACTACGAGCGCTTCCTCGACGTCGACCTCGACGGCTCCGCCAACGTGACGACCGGCCAGGTCTACTCCCAGGTCATCGCCAAGGAGCGGCGCGGCGAGTACCTGGGCGACACCGTCCAGGTCATCCCGCACATCACCAACGAGATCAAGCACCGCATCCGCCGCATGGCCACCGACGACGTGGACGTCGTCATCACCGAGGTCGGCGGCACGGTCGGCGACATCGAGTCGCTGCCGTTCCTGGAGACCGTCCGCCAGGTCCGCCACGAGGTCGGCCGGGACAACGTCTTCGTCGTGCACATCTCGCTGCTGCCCTACATCGGCCCCTCCGGCGAGCTGAAGACCAAGCCCACCCAGCACTCGGTCGCCGCCCTGCGCAACATCGGTATCCAGCCGGACGCCATCGTGCTGCGCGCCGACCGCGAGGTGCCCACCGCCATCAAGCGCAAGATCTCGCTGATGTGCGACGTCGACGAGGCCGCCGTGGTCGCCGCCATCGACGCCAAGTCGATCTACGACATCCCCAAGGTGCTCCACACCGAGGGCCTGGACGCCTACGTCGTGCGCAAGCTCGACCTGCCGTTCCGCGACGTCGACTGGACCACCTGGGACGACCTGCTGGACCGGGTCCACAACCCCGACCACGAGGTCACCGTCGCCCTGGTCGGCAAGTACATCGACCTGCCCGACGCCTACCTCTCGGTCACCGAGGCGATCCGCGCCGGCGGCTTCGCCAACAAGGCCCGGGTCAAGGTCAAGTGGGTCACCTCCGACGACTGCCGCACCGCCGCCGGAGCGGCCGAGCACCTCGGTGAGGTGGACGCGATCTGCATCCCGGGCGGCTTCGGCGAGCGCGGGGTCGACGGCAAGGTCGGCGCCATCCGCTTCGCCCGTGAGAACAAGGTCCCGCTGCTCGGCCTCTGCCTCGGCCTCCAGTGCATCGTGATCGAGGCGGCGCGCAACCTCGCCGAGATCCCCGACGCCAACTCCACCGAGTTCGACGCCGCCACCTCCCACCCCGTCATCTCGACGATGGAGGAGCAGCTCGCGTACGTCGAGGGCGCGGGCGACCTCGGCGGCACCATGCGGCTCGGCCTCTACCCGGCCAAGCTCGCCGAGGGCTCCGTGGTGCGCGAGGCGTACGCGGGCGAGCCGTACGTCGAGGAGCGCCACCGCCACCGCTACGAGGTCAACAACGGCTACCGCGCCGAGCTGGAGAAGAAGGCCGGACTGGTCTTCTCGGGCACCTCCCCGGACAACAAGCTCGTCGAGTACGTCGAGTACCCGCGCGAGGTCCACCCCTACCTGGTCGCCACCCAGGCGCACCCGGAGCTGCGTTCGCGCCCGACCCGCCCGCACCCGCTCTTCGCGGGTCTGGTGAAGGCCGCCGTCGCGCGCCAGGTCGCCGCCGCCGAGGGCACGGACGCGTAACACCGAGGCATTACGGTTGACCGGGGTACGGATCCGCAACGGATCGGTACCCCGGTTTCCTTTTGGTTCGTGGGAGGACGTAGGCACATGGGTATCCAGGACACGCCCGAGGAGTGGCAGGTCACCGCGACGGTGACCCCCTTCACCGGCAACAAGACCAGCGTCCGCACCGACCAGGTGGTGATGCCCGACGGTTCCGTCCACGGCCGTGACTACCAGGTCCACCCGGGCTCCGTCGCCGTCCTCGCGATCGACGACGAGGACCGGGTCCTCGTGCTGCGCCAGTACCGCCACCCGGTACGCCACCGGCTCTGGGAGATCCCGGCCGGACTGCTCGACATCCCCGGCGAGAACCCCCTGCACGCCGCCCAGCGCGAGCTGTACGAGGAGGCGCACGTCAAGGCCGAGGACTGGCGGGTGCTGACCGACGTCTACACCACGCCCGGCGGCTGCGACGAGGCCGTGCGGATCTTCCTGGCCCGGGATCTCTCCGAGGCGGAGGGCGAGCGGTACGCGGTCGCGGAGGAAGAGGCCGACATGGAGCAGGCCCGGGTGCCGCTGGACGAGCTGGTCCGCTCGGTCATCGCGGGGGACCTGCACAACAACTGCCTGGTCGTCGGGGTGCTCGCGCTCACCGCCGTCCGCGCGGGCGACGGCGTCGACGCGCTGCGCCCCGCCGAAGCGCCCTGGCCGGCCCGGCCCTTCGAGGCCTGACAGCCCGTCCGGTGCCCCCCGCCCCTGATCGGTCACCCGCCCCTGGTCGGTCATACGAGATGCTGATCCGATCGGGGGATATCGGGGGCGGTCCCGCCTTGCTCCGCAGTGATCGTCCCCGCCGCTGAACTACGCTCGAACCGCGCCCGACCGGAGTTCCGGCGGGCATCGCGTGCAGCGAAGTGGAGCGTGGCTCGTGACCGATCAGGCGGTGGACACCAGCGGCCCGGCGAAGGCCCCGGGGGCCGAGGAGCCGCCCGGCGCGACCCCACCCCGATTCTTCGGCCGCGAACGGGAGTTGAAGGAACTGCGCGCGGACATCGAGCGCGCGGGACTGGACACCCTGGCCGGCCGCAAGGCCCCCCGCGCCCGGGTCCTGCTCATCGCGGGTCGGCCCGGCTCGGGCCGTAGCGCACTCGCCGAGGAGCTGGCCGGGGCGCTCACCGGAACCGAAGCCGCCGACGCCGCCCGGGCCGCCACGGGCGCCCTGCCCTGGACCGTCGCGGGCACGGGCTCCGGCGACTACCCCGACGGGGTGCTCCGGGTCGGCCTCACCGACCCCGACGGCGAGCGGGTCCCCACCGAACGCACCGCCGGCGAGATCCTCGGCCTCCTCGGGATCGCGGTCCCGCCCGGCGCCGACCAGGACGAGCTGTCCGAGCTGGTCCGCGAGGCCCTGGCCGGGCGCCGCCTCGTCCTGGTCCTCGACGACGCGGCCGACGCCGAACAGGTCGACCCGCTGCTCCCGGAGAACCACGACTGCCTGGTCGTCGCCACCGCGACCGGACCGCTGACCGGCATCCCCGACGTACGGCCCTGCACCCTCGGCGGACTGGAGAAGGGCGCGGCGGTGCGGCTGCTGGCCCGCGCCATCGGCCAGGTCCGCATCACCGTCGACCCCCGCACCGCGGAGCGGCTGGCCGAGGAGTGCGGGGGACAGCCCGCGGCGCTGGCCCTGGTGGGCGGCCTGCTCGCCGCCCACCCCATGGCCTCGGTCGCCGATGTCGCGGGGCAGCTGGACGAGCTGCCCGACCCCGATGAGCAGCAGCCCGTCGGCGCCCGCCCGCTGGCCCGCGCCTTCCGCCTCGTCCACGACTCCCTGCCGCAGACCGCCGCCCGGATACTGCGTCTGCTGGCCCTCGCCCCGGCCGGACTGGCCGACGCCCACACCGCCTCCGCGCTGGCCGGCTGCTCGGTCTCCGCCGCCCGCGCCACCCTCGACGACTTCGTGAAGCTCGGGCTGCTCCGGACGGACGGCGCGGCCCACCCCCAGTACGCGGTGCCCGGCTGCCTCGCCCCGATGCTGCGGGCTCTCCTGGAGGACCGGGACCGCCCGGCCGAGATCCAGCTCGCCCGCGCCCGGATGCTGGAGCGGACCGTGCGTCGGCTCCAGGCCTGCCATGCGATCGCCGAGCCCGAGGGGTCCACCGCCCGGGGCAAGGTCGCCGGACTGCCCCGCTCGCTGCGCTTCCCGAACGCCGAGGAAGCCGGCGCCTGGCTGCGGGTCCGCCAGCCCGCCCTGCTCGCCTCGGCCCGGCTCGCCGTGGCCGACGGCGAGCTGGACACCCTGGCGCGCCGCCTGGTCGCGGCCCTGGTGCGGGCGCTGGCCGCGCACCGGGGCACGGAGGAGGCCGCCCCCGAGCTGTACGGGCTGCACGGCCTCGTCCTGGACGTGGCGCTCCGCCGCGAGCTGCCCCGCGAACAGGCGGCCGCCCTGCTCAACCTCGCCGACCTGGACGCCCGCACCGGCCGCACCCGGGACGCGCTGACCCGCTACCGGGCCGCGCTGGACGCCGGAAAGGCCGCGAAGGACCTGTACGCCACCGGCCGCGCCATGGAATCCGTAGGCGGCGCGTACGAGGAGCTGGGGGACTACCACCGGGCCGCCGACTGGTACGGCCGGGCGCTCTCCCAGCGCCTCACCCAGGGGCAGCGGGCCGACGAGGCCCGGCTCTACGGGCGGCTCGGGGCGGTCCACACGTACGCCGGGCGCTACGGCGAGGCGCTGCGGAACTGGCGCGCCGCCGCCTCCGGCCACCGCAGGCTCGGCGACCCGGCCGCCCAGGCGCGCTCGCTCAGCGAGGCGGCCCGGGTCCAGGAGTACGCGGGCCGGCCGCACGACTCGCTCCAGACCTGCCGGGAGGCGGTCGAGCTGGCCCGGAGCGCCGGTGACGTGCGGCTTCAGGCCGCGCTCCAGCTGCGGCTGGCGGACACGCTGGACCGGCTCGGGGATCCCGCGGCGGCCCGGTTGCACCGGGGCGCAGCCGATAGATTGCTGGGCGAGGAGGCCTCAGCCTACGAAATCCGTAGTGCTTCGACAGAAAATTAAGGCTTTGTAAGGCTAGACAGCGCGAAGTCCTTCATTAGACTGGCTCTGCCGCGTTCCTCCGTGGCGTCTCCATTTATGCTGTATATGTCCGGGTGTGCACCGTTGTGCCCGGGTAACCCTCCGAGCCAAGGACCGTGATCGACGTGAAGGTCGGCATCCCCCGCGAAGTCAAGAACAACGAGTTCCGGGTGGCGATCACCCCCGCCGGAGTGCATGAGCTCGTCCGCCACGGCCACCAGGTCGTCATCGAGCACGACGCCGGCGTCGGCTCGTCCATCCCCGACGCGGAGTACGTCGCCGCCGGTGCACAGATCCTGGCCACCGCCGACGAGGTCTGGGCCGCCGCCGACCTGCTGCTCAAGGTCAAGGAGCCGGTCGCCGAGGAGTACCACCGCCTCCGCAAGGACCAGACGCTCTTCACCTACCTGCACCTCGCCGCCTCCCGCGAGTGCACCGACGCGCTGCTGGCCTCCGGCACCACCGCCATCGCCTACGAGACGGTCGAGACCGCGGGCCGCGCCCTCCCGCTGCTCGCCCCGATGTCCGAGGTCGCGGGCCGCCTCGCCCCGCAGGTCGGCGCGTACCACCTGATGCGCTCGGTCGGCGGCCGCGGCGTGCTCCCCGGCGGTGTCCCCGGCACCCACGCCGGCGAGGCCGTCGTCATCGGCGGCGGTGTCTCCGGCTGGAACGCCACGCAGATCGCCGTGGGCCTCGGCTTCCACGTCACGCTGCTCGACCGCGACATCAACAAGCTCCGCGAGGCCGACAAGATCTTCGGCACCAAGGTGAAGACCGTCGTCTCCAACGCCTTCGAACTGGAGAAGGCCGTCGTCGAGGCCGACCTCGTCATCGGCGCCGTGCTGATCCCCGGAGCCAAGGCCCCGAAGCTGGTCACCAACGAGCTCGTCGCCAAGATGAAGCCCGGAAGTGTACTTGTCGACATTGCAATCGATCAGGGCGGCTGCTTCGAGGACTCGCGTCCGACGACCCACGCGGAGCCGACCTTCCTGGTCCACGACTCGGTCTTCTACTGCGTCGCCAACATGCCCGGCGCGGTCCCGAACACCTCCACCTACGCGCTCACCAACGCGACGCTTCCCTACATCGTGGAGCTCGCCAACCGTGGCTGGGCCGACGCCCTGCGCCGCGACGCCGCGCTGGCCAAGGGCCTCAACACCCATGAGGGACAGGTGGTTTACCGCGAGGTGGCCGAGGCGCACGGTCTCCCGCACGTCGAGCTGAGCACGCTCCTCGGCTGACGGGTCAACCGACTTCGTCAACATCGGGACTCCGGCCGGACCTTGCCGCGCAAGGTCCGGCCGGACGTGTATCGGGCCCTGTGAGGCCCTTGCGCAACTCGCGCCGAACGTAACCCTTTACCCGTTTCGTGCAGCGGTGAAATGTGCGGCTTGGTCGCTGTGCACCCTTGACAGCGAGGCGTTCGATTGCCGACACATCGGGCCGGGTCCGGCGGATTGTGTTGCTGCGGACCGGTGACACGCCATAGAGTCGCCAATCGTCGGCATGGTGCCACGCTGACCTATCGATAAGTTTCCTGGTCACATCCAAGGAGGTAAGACGACTTGTGAATGAGTCGACAATTACTCCTGGGGGTGGTCAACCAGGGATGCCTGTACGGGGTCTGAGCCCGACCGGGCTCGAAGCTGTCGGCTCCGTCGCGGTCCGCACCTTCGCCACCCAACAGCACATGACGACAGCCCCCCAGATGATGGACGGCCCACACGTGAACGCCACGGCCGGCAACGAGAGCAGCCGGGACACCGACCGCTTCGCCGACTTCGCCGAGGTGCCCGAGGGGCACTTCTACGACCCCGACGCCGAGTACGAACCCGATCCGGAGTACGCGGCCACCCTCGCGCCCGACGCCGCGCGTCAGCGCCGCGAGCGCATCGGCCCGACCGGACGGCCCCTGCCGTACTTCCCGATCCCGGGTCCCCTGACCGACCACGGCCCCGCGAAGATCATCGCGATGTGCAACCAGAAGGGCGGCGTCGGCAAGACCACGTCGACCATCAACCTGGGTGCCGCCCTCGCGGAGTACGGACGCCGGGTCCTGCTCGTCGACTTCGACCCGCAGGGCGCGCTCTCCGTCGGCCTCGGGGTCAATCCGATGGAGCTGGACCTCACCGTCTACAACCTGCTCATGGAGCGGGGCATGGCGGCCGACGACGTCCTGCTCAAGACGGCGGTCCCCAACATGGACCTGCTGCCCAGCAACATCGACCTCTCCGCGGCCGAGGTGCAGCTCGTCAGCGAGGTGGCCCGCGAGTCCACGCTCCAGCGCGCCCTGAAGCCGCTGATGGCCGACTACGACTACATCGTGATCGACTGTCAGCCCTCCCTCGGCCTGCTCACCGTGAACGCCCTGACGGCCGCTCACAAGGTCATAGTGCCGCTGGAGTGCGAGTTCTTCGCGCTGCGCGGGGTGGCGCTGCTCACCGAGACCATCGAGAAGGTCCAGGAGCGGCTGAACCCGGAGCTGGAGCTCGACGGCATCCTCGCCACCATGTACGACTCCCGTACGGTGCACAGCCGCGAGGTCCTGGCGCGCGTCGTCGAGGCCTTCGACGAGCACGTCTACCACACGGTCATCGGGCGCACGGTCCGCTTCCCGGAGACCACGGTCGCCGGTGAGCCCATCACCACCTACGCCTCCAACTCGGTCGGCGCCGCCGCCTATCGCCAGCTCGCCAGGGAGGTGCTCGCCCGGTGTCACGCCGAGTGAGTCTGCCGGGGGCCGACGAACTGTTCCGTACCACCGGAGGCGGGATGGGCCTCCAGCCGTCCTCCCCCGCGGAGCGGCGGCGCAAGGCGAACGGCGAGCCGCGGGTGCCCGCGCCCGCCGGGGAGAGCGATCCCTCCGGCCCGGCCCCGTCGTCCGCCGACCGTGAGGAGCACACCGCGGCCGACGCCGACGGCGGCGACTCGCGCGGCCGCGGCGGCGAGGGCGAGCGAGCCCCGTCCGCCAAGGCCGCCGGTGAGCGCCCCGCCGCCTCCGCACCGGCCGAGCCGCAACCGGCGGTCCAGCCCCAGCGCCGGCGCGGCGGCACACGCGGTGCGAACCGCCGCCCCAGCGGCCGGGAACGCCACGACGAGAAGATCACGGTCTACGTCTCCGCCGAGGAGCTGATGGACCTCGAACACGCCCGGCTCGTCCTGCGCGGCGAACACGGCCTCGCCGTCGACCGCGGCCGTATCGTCCGCGAGGCGGTGGCGGTCGTCCTCGCCGACCTGGAGTCCCGGGGCGACGCGAGCATCCTCGTACGGCGGCTGCGCGGCCGCTGAACGGCACGGCGCGGGTAGCCTGCACCGCAGGACCTCCCGACCGCCGGCCCCACCCCTGGACCCCCATGCCCACGCCCGACGACCCCACCGCCCCGCGCCGCCGCGCCCTGGGCCGGGGACCGGGCGTGGCGGCGCTCCCGGAGCCGGAACTCGTACCCGAGCCGGAGGCCCTACGAGAGCCGGAGCCCGAGCCCGTACCGGGGCCGGAAGCCGTGCCGGAGACCGCAGAAGCTCCGGAGCCGAGGTCCGATGCGGCCGAGCCTCAAGCGGCCGAACCCGAAGCGGCCGAACCCGAAGCGGCCGAACCCGAAGCGGCCGAACCCGAAGCGGCCGAACCCGAAGCGGCCGAGCCCGAGACGGCTCCGGAAGCGGACGACAAGCGGTTCACCGTCCGCCTCGTGAACTTCGAGGGCCCCTTCGACCTCCTCCTCCAGCTGATCTCCAAGCACAAGCTGGACGTGACCGAGGTCGCCCTCTCCAAGGTCACCGACGAGTTCATGGCGTACATCCGCGCCATGGGCCCCGACTGGGACCTCGACCAGACCACCGAGTTCCTCGTCGTCGCCGCCACCCTGCTCGATCTCAAGGCCGCCCGGCTGCTGCCCGCCGCCGAGGTGGAGGACGAGGCGGACCTGGCGCTCCTGGAGGCGCGGGACCTGCTCTTCGCGCGGCTGCTCCAGTACCGCGCGTACAAGCGGATCGCCGAGATCTTCCAGGGCCGCCTGGAGTCGGAGGCCCGCCGCCATCCGCGTACGGTCGGCCTGGAGGACCAGCACGCCGAGCTGCTGCCCGAGGTGGTCATCAGCATCGGGCCCGAGGGCTT
Organism: Streptomyces globisporus; assembly: GCA_014649555.1. Taxonomy (GTDB): domain Bacteria; phylum Actinomycetota; class Actinomycetes; order Streptomycetales; family Streptomycetaceae; genus Streptomyces; species Streptomyces globisporus. The sequence goes on from BMTG01000008.1 coordinate 25,647, forward strand.
CGCGAAGCTCGCGGTGAAGGCGATGCAGCCGAAGCCGAAGCCCCAGGTGTACGTGGACCACATCCACGCCCCCCTGGTCAGCGTCCGGGAGCAGGCGGGCCTGGTGGTGGAGCGGCTGCGCGCGGCCGGGGCGGCGGTCAGCTTCCGGACGCTGACCGAGGACGCCCCGGACACCCTGACCGTGGTGGCCCGGTTCCTGGCCCTGCTGGAGCTGTACCGCGAGAAGGCCGTAACCCTGGACCAGGACGAGGCGCTGGGCTACCTGCTGGTGGCCTGGTGCGGTGGGGAGGGCGCGGAGCCGGTGGTGACGGACGAGTTCGACCAGGAGCTGAACGGTGGAAAGGACGAGGAGGGCGTACGGGAATGAGCGAGCAGCCGGATCAGGAGCGGGACGAGGGCGCGGTCGCCTCGCTCGACCTCAAGCCCGCCCTGGAGGCGGTCCTCATGGTCGTCGACGAGCCCGCCACCGTCGACCACCTCGCCAAGGTGCTCCAGCGGTCCCGCAGGGCCGTGGCGGACGCGCTGCGGGAGCTGGCCGACGAGTACACCGTGCAGCGCCGGGGCTTCGATCTGCGGCTCGTGGCGGGCGGCTGGCGGTTCTACACCCGGCCCGAGTACGCGGCGGCCGTGGAGGGCTTCGTCCTGGACGGCCAGCACGCCCGGCTCACCCAGGCCGCGCTGGAGACCCTGGCGGTCGTCGCGTACCGGCAGCCGGTGAGCCGCTCGCGGGTCTCGGCGGTCCGCGGAGTCAACTGCGACGGGGTCATGCGGACCCTCCTCCAGAGGGGCCTGGTGGCCGAGGCGGGCGCGGAACCCGAAACAGGTGCGATCCTGTACAGGACGACGAACTACTTTCTGGAGCGAATGGGCCTGCGCGGCCTGGACGAGCTCCCGGAGCTCGCGCCCTTCCTCCCGGAGGCGGACGCGATCGAGGCTGAGACGCTAGAGGGTGTGCCGTCGTTCGATCCGGACGCACCGGACACCCCGGATACTCACGCAGACGACAAGACGGAATTTTGATGCGAAGCAGTGGCAGGAACAGCGGAAGCGGCAGCGGCGGTCAGGGCGGCCGGAGCGGCGGCCCGGGCGGTCGCCCCGGCGGTCAGGGCGGCGGCGGTCGCGGCCAGGGCGGCCGCAGCGGCGGCGGATCCTTCCGCCAGGGCCAGGGCCAGGGCCAGGGCGGCGGCCAGGGCGGACGCTCCGGCGGTCAGGGTGGCGGCGGACGCGGCGGCAGCGGCCAGGGCGGGCGTTCCGGCGGCCAGGGCGGCCAGAGCGGCCGTCAGGGCTTCCAGGGCGGGCGCGACGAGCAGCAGGACCAGCGCCCCCGCCGTCCCCGCCCGGAGGAGCGCCGCTACGACGTCGGCAACGACGCCCCCGGCGCCCGGGGCGGCCAGGACGGCCCCCGCAAGGGGCGTGGCACGGCGGCCCGCGGCGGCGCCAAGGGCGGCCCGAAGTCCGCGCAGGGCGGCAGCGGCGGCGGCTTCCGGCGCGGCGGCTCCCCCTCGCGGCCCCGTGAGCTGGACGCCAAGATCGAGCAGCGCAACCGCGACCGGTACGCGAACAAGCCCGACATCCAGCTGCCCAAGACCCACCCGGGCGCCGAGCAGGAGGGTGAGCGGCTGCAGAAGGTCCTCGCCCGGGCCGGCATGGGCTCGCGCCGCGCGTGCGAGGAGCTGATCGAGCAGGCCCGCGTCGAGGTCAACGGCGAGATCGTCGTCGAGCAGGGCATGCGCGTCGACGTCCACAAGGACGAGATCAAGGTCGACGGCCTGACCGTCGCCGCCCAGTCGTATCTCTTCTTCGCGCTGAACAAGCCCGCAGGCGTCGTCTCCTCGATGGAGGACCCGGACGGCCGCCAGTGCCTCGGCGACTACGTGACCAACCGCGAGACGCGGCTGTTCCACGTGGGCCGGCTCGACACCGAGACGGAGGGCATCATCATGCTCACCAACCATGGTGAGCTGGCCCACCGCCTCACGCACCCGAAGTACGGCGTGAAGAAGACCTACCTGGCCGCCATCCAGGGCCCGCTGCCGCGCGACCTCGGCAAGCGACTGAAGGACGGCATCCAGCTGGAGGACGGCTACGCCCGCGCCGACCACTTCCGCGTCGTCGAGAACACCGGCAAGAACTACCTGGTCGAGGTCACCCTCCACGAGGGCCGCAAGCACATCGTGCGCCGGATGCTGGCCGAGGCCGGCTTCCCGGTCGAGCGGCTCGTGCGGACGTCCTTCGGGCCGATCCCGCTGGGCGACCAGAAGTCCGGCTGGCTGCGCCGCCTCACCAACACCGAGGTCGGCATGCTGATGCGCGAGGTCGGCCTCTAGCCGCTCGTCCCCGAGGCCCGCGGCCGGTATCCGTTCGGAAAGTTCGAACGGAACCGGCCGCGGGCCTTTTGCTGCCTTCGTCCACCCTTTATAGTCAGAGTGACTATTAAGAAGGAGGCGGGCCCGTGAGCCTCGCGGAGATACTCGATCCCCTGCAGCAGCCCCTGGTGACGGTCCTGGACACCCCGGTCAGCTGGACCGAGGTGCTGGGCTTCGGCAGCGGGGCGCTCTGCGTCTGGCTCGTGGCCCGCCAGCACCTCGCCAACTGGCCGATCGGCATCGCCAACAACCTCTTCTTCATCCTGCTGTTCACCCAGGCCGGTCTGTACGCCGACGCCGGTCTCCAGATCGTCTTCATCACCCTCGCCGCGTACGGCTGGTGGACCTGGACCCACGGGGGTGGACCAGGGGCCTCGGTCCTGCCGGTGCGCAGGACGACCCGCACCGAATGGGTCTGGCTGCTCGCGGCGGGGGTGGTGGGGGCCGCCGCGATCACGCTGCTGCTGTCCCGGGCCACCGACTCCACCGTCCCGTTCTGGGATGCCCTGACGACCTCGCTCTCGCTGATGGCGACGTACGGGCAGTGCCGGAAGCGGCTGGAGTCCTGGTGGCTGTGGATCGCCGCCGACGTGGTCTACATCCCGCTCTACGCCCACAAGGGGCTGTATCTGACCTCGCTGCTGTACGCCGGGTTCCTCGCGCTCTGCATCGTCGGCCTGCGCAACTGGCACCGCGACCTGACCGCCCGCACGTCGCGTCCGGTGGAGGTGGCGGCCGCGTGAAGCGCTACGAACACGGCCTGGTCCTCGGCAAGTTCTACCCGCCGCACGCCGGCCACCACCATCTCGTCCGGACCGCCCAGGACCGCTGCGAACGGCTGACCGTGCTCGTCTGCGCGGCCTCCGTCGAGTCCGTCCCTCTGGCGGACCGGGTCGCCTGGATGGGCGAGATCCACCCGGACGTCACGGTGGTGGGCGCCGTCGACGACACGCACATGGACGTGCATGATCCGGCTGTCTGGGACGCGCACATGGCTGTCTTCAGGGCGGCCGTGCCCGAGCGCGTGGACGCGGTCTTCACGTCGGAGGCGTACGGGGAGGAGCTGGGCCGCCGCTTCGGCGCCGCCTCCGTGCTCGTCGATCCCGACCGCACCCTCTTCCCGGTCTCCGGCACCGCCGTGCGCAAGGACCCCGTCGGCTGCTGGGACTTCCTCCAGCCGCCCGTACGGGCCGGCCTCGCGCGCCGCGTCGTGGTCCTCGGCGCGGAGTCCACGGGCACCACCACCCTCGCCCGGGCGCTCGCCGCCCACTACCGGGCGCGCGGCGGGGTGTGGGCACGTACGGGGTACGTCGCCGAGTACGGGCGCGAGTACAGCGAGGACAAGCTCGCCGACCTGCGCGGACGGTGGCCCGGGGCCGCCTGGGAGGACGTCACCTTCACCACCGACGACTTCCCGCTCATCGCGAAGACCCAGAACGGCCGCGAGGAGGCCGCCGCCCGCGCCGGGTCCCCGGTGCTCTTCTGCGACACCGACTCCTTCGCCACCACCGTCTGGCACGAGCGGTACGTCGGCGGACGCAACCCCCTCGTCGAGGAGATCGCCGACCGGGTCGACCACCACCTGTGGCTGCTCACCGACCACGAGGGCGTCGCCTTCGAGGACGACGGACTGCGCGACGGCGAGGAGCTGCGCCCCTGGATGACCGACCGTTTCCGCGCCGAACTCACCCGTACCGGACGCCGGTTCATCGAGATGACCGGACCGCCCGAGGCGCGGCTCGCCGCAGCCGTCGCCGCCGTCGACGAACTCCTCGCCACCGGCTGGGACTTCGCCGCACCTCTCCCGGAGAAACGATGACCACCCCCGTCCCCGAGGGCTACGACCCGCACGCCTACGCCCCGTTCGCCGTCACCGTCGACCTCGCCGTCTTCACCGTTCGCGAGGCCCGGCTGCACGTGCTGCTCGTCGAACGCGGCCAGGAGCCCTTTCGGGGGCGGTGGGCGCTGCCCGGCGGTTTCCTGCTGCCCCGCGAGTCCGCGGGCGACGCCGCCCGCCGCGAACTGGCCGAGGAGACCGGCCTCGGCCCCGGCACCGTCGGCGCCCTCCACCTCGAACAGCTGCGCACCTACACCGACCCGGACCGCGACCCGAGGATGCGGGTCGTCTCCGTCGCCTACGCCGCTCTCCTGCCGGACCTCCCCGAACCGCGCGGCGGTGGCGACGCGGCGAGCGCCCGGTGGTGGGACGCGGACGCGGCCGGACCCCTCGCCTTCGACCACGACACGATCCTCGCCGACGCCCGCGACCGGATCGGCGCCAAGCTCGAATACACCTGCCTGGCCACCGCGTTCTGCCCCGCCGAATTCACCCTCGGCGAGCTCCAGCAGGTCTACGAGACCGTCTGGGGCGTCGAGCTGGACCGCCCCAACTTCCGGCGCAAGGTGCTGAGCGCGCCGGGCTTCGTCCAGCCGGTCGGCGGCCCGCCCCGCCGCACCGGCGGCCGGGGCAAACCCGCCGCCCTCTACCGGGCGGGCGACGCCACCGCCCTGCACCCGCCGCTCCTGCGCCCGCCGCGCACCGACGCCTCCCCCTCCGCAACGGAAGGACACGACCGATGACTCTCGCCATCCCGCCCCTCACCAAGCAGGCCGCGACCGGCGTCCTGACCGGGCTCGCCCTCGGGGACGCGCTCGGCTTCCCCACCGAGTTCAACGACGTGCCCTCCATTCTCTCCAAGTTCGGCCCCTGGCGGCATATGCCCCTCCTGGACCCCGCCGTCGTCTCCGACGACACCCAGATGACGATCGCGCTGGGCCGGGGCATCCGTACCGCCATGGACAGCGGGCTGCTCACCCCCGAACGGATGGTGGGCCCGGTCAGCGCCGAGTTCGTCGCCTGGTACCACGCGCCGGACAACAACCGCGCCCCCGGCAACACCTGCCTCACCGCCTGCCGCCTGCTCGAACACACCCGGATCTGGCAGGAGGCCAGCCAGACGGACTCCAAGGGCTGCGGCGCCGACATGCGGGTCGCCCCCGTCGGCCTGGTCCCCGGCCTCAGCGAGGAGCAGCGGGCCGGCGCCGCCCAGCTCCAGGCCGCCCTCACCCACGGCCACCCCACCGCCCTGGCCGCCTCCGACCTGCTGGCCCGTGCGGTGTTCCTGCTCGCCCAGGGCGCCGAACCCCTCGGTCTGATCGGCCAGCTGCGCAGCTACGCCCTGGAGAACCGGGGCCGCTACCACACCCGCTGGCTCGGCAACCTCTGGCACCACGCGGGCGACGCCACCCCGCAGGCGTACATCCAGCGCGGCTGGGACGAGTGCCTGGCGGCCCTGGAGACCGTCCGGGACGCCCTGCGCGACCCGTCGCCGGAGACCGACCCGTGCGAGCGGACCGGCGACGGCTGGATCGCCGAGGAGGCCCTCGCCACCGCCCTGCACTGCTTCCTGCTCTTCCCCGAGGAGCCCGTCACCGCCCTGCGCCGGGCCGCCTGCACCCGCGGCGACTCCGACTCCATCGCCTGCCTGACCGGCGCGCTGGCCGGGGCGCACCTGGGCGCGGCGGCCTGGCCCAAGGAGTGGTCCGAGCGCATCGAGTACCGCAGCGACCTGCTGTCCCTGGCGGCACTCTGGGACGCCTGAGCGGCGGGGGAGGGGGTACGAGAGGGCGGAACCCGTTCCCGTACGAAGGCCTGGTGGTATCCGTGTCCTCCTCACTCGTCGAGACTGTCGACATCAAGGCCCCGGTGGCCGTCACCTGGTCCCTGTGGAGCGACGTCACCCAGTGGCCGCGGTTCCTGAGCCACGTCCAGCGCGTCGATCCGATCGACGAGCGGCGCTTCGCCTGGCAGCTCTCGCTGCCCGGCGCGGACAAGAACTTCGTCGCCGAACTCACCGAGGTGGTCCCCGAGGACCGCATCGCCTGGAAGACGGTCGAAGGGGTCCATCACGCGGGTGTGGTCACCTTCCACCGGCTCGACGACACGTCGAGCCGCGTCGCCCTGCAGATCGAGTACGACCCCCAGGGCTTCATCGAGCGCCTCGGGGCGCTGACCAACCTCGACTCCACGCTGGCCAACTACGACCTGGGCGAGTTCCAGAAGCTGGCCGAGCTCACGGCCGAGGCGGGCGGTCCCCGGACGCTCTGAGCCCGTCAGGGGCCTCGGCGCGTGCCGAGGCCCGCCGGGTCCGGACGAGGAAGTCCTCCACGGCCCCCCGGTCCGGCCCCGCCGGCAGCGGGGAGCGGGCCGCCGCCTCGTCGTTCTCCTCGCCGAGGCGGTCCATCCGGCGCTCCACCTCCGCCCAGGAGACCTCGCCCCGCTTCACCGCCAGCAGCTCGTCCCGGGCACCGCCGACGTCGATGCGCAGCTCGCCCGTACGCAGCAGATCCCGGCTGCTCGCCAGCAGTCGCAGCAGATGCATCGCGTGCTTCCAGCGCGGCGCGCCATGCACCCGTACGTCCGCCTCCAGCTTTCTCCGCTGGCCCAGCGCGTACCGGACGAACGTGCCGTGGGCGAGCCGCGACAGGAACGCCCCGCGCAGCGCCAGCAGCTCCCGGCCGGTGTCGTCCACGGACTCCACCAGCGGGGAGTGCAGGCACTCCAGCACGTTCGGATTGGCCCGGAGCGCCAGCTCGCAGAAGCGCTCCAGCTCCCAGGAGAACTGCTCCGGCTCGGGCCCGTCGACATGCGTCGGCGGCTTCTCGAACCGCCAGAACAGCGGGGTGGGTGCCAGGAACACACCCCGCCGGTCGATGTCGCTGTCCTCCGTGGCCAGTCCGAACGCGCGCGAACCCATCACACAGGCGTAGACCGTGTGGTCGCGTACGAGTGCCTCATCGGTGGCGGAGATCATGGCCGCGAGCGTACGGGGGAGCGGGCCGCGGCGCCCCTGGGATTTCGGGTCCGCCCTCAGCCCAGCCGGATCGCCCCGCCCGAGACGCTGATCTCCTCGGCGGGCAGCGGCCGGGTCGCCGGGCCGGCCTCGACCGCCGCGTCCGTGATGCTGAACTTGCTGCCGTGGCACGGGCAGTTGATGGTGCCGTCGCTCACCGTCGAGACGAGGCAGCTCGCATGGGTGCAGACGGCGGAGAACGCCTTGAAGTCGCCCTCCGTCGGCTGGGTCACCACGATCTTCCGCTCCTTGAAGATGGTGCCCCCGCCGACCGGGATGTCCCCGGTCCTGGCCAGCTCCGCCCCGCCCGTGGCGTCCCCCGGGGCGCTCGGCGTCGGGCTCGCGTCGTCGCCGCCGTCCCCGTCGGAGGATCCGCAGCCGGTGGCCAGGGCGGCGGCGCCCGCCGCGCCCGCGGCCAGCACCGTCCTTCGCCGTGCGTTCATGAGGCTCTCCTTCGGTGACGGGACGGTGCGGGCGGTGCTGGCCATGGTGACGGCGGAAGGGTGCCGGTCGAAGCAACCGGGCGCACAGATTTTCTGTACAGTTGTCCAGGAAGTCGGCCCGGGAGGACATCGGTCATGCAGGTAGCAGCTCAGGTTCTGGTGGCGCTGGTCGCCGTCATCCACGTCTACTTCCTGATCCTGGAGATGTTCCTCTGGGACACCGAACGCGGCCGCAAGGCCTTCGGCACGACCGCCGCCTTCTCCCGCGAGAGCGCCACGCTCGCCGCCAACCAGGGCCTCTACAACGGCTTCATGGCCGCCGGGCTGATCTGGAGCCTCTTCGAGAGCGATCCGGTCCGGCACCAGATCCAGATCTTCTTCCTCCTCTGCCTGATCGTGGCCGGCGTCTACGGGGCCGTCACCGTGAGCCGGAAGATCCTCTTCGTCCAGGCCGGGCCCGCCGCGCTCGCGCTCGTTCTCGTCCTCGTGGCGGGCTGAGGCGGATGGGGCCCGCGGTCACGGACGGCAGCGCCGATCCACGCACCGCGCGGACCAGGGCCAGGCTCCGCGCCGCCCTGCTCGCCGCCTGCGAGGAACGGCCGCTCGACCGGGTCGGCGTCGCCCAGGTGGCCCGGGGCGCCGGGGTCGGCCGGGCCACGTTCTACCTGCACTACGACGACCTGCACGCCCTCGCCGTCGACGCCTGCGCCGAGATCGTCACCCGGGCCGTCGACGCCCTGCACGCCTGGGACGGTGCGCCCCCGGGACCGGACGATCCCCCCGCCCCGCTCGGCGCGCTGCTCGTGGAGATCGAGGCCCGCGCGCCCGTCTACCGGAGTCTGCTGAGGGAGGGCGGTGGCGGTCCGCTCGGCGAACTCCTCCATGCCGAACTCCGGCAGCGCAGTCTCGGTGAACTGCGCGCCCGGCGTCCGGCGGATCCGGGCCAGGACCTCACGGCGAGCGCCGTGGCGGCACTCTTCACCGGGGTCCTCGCCGACTGGGTGCACGGGCGGACCAGCGCCACCCCCGCCCTGCTCGCCGCCCGGATCTGGCGGATGCTCCTGGCCGTGCACGCCACCGCCCGTCTCACGGACGGAACACCGTGATCACGTCCGGCCCGGCCGATCTAGGCTGAGGAGAGCAGCGGGCCGCGCCGGAAGGCGCCGGGCCCGGGCACCGAAGAGCAGCGAAGAACGAGGAGTGCGACGTGGCGGTACGAGCGGTCCGGGGCGCCGTCCAGCTGGAGCGGGACGAGGCCGGGCACATGGACGAGCGGGTCGGCGAGCTGCTGACCGCCGTCCTGGAACGCAACGAACTCGTCGCCGACGACCTGATCAGCATCTGGTTCACCGCCACCCCGGACCTGCACAGCGACTTCCCGGCCGCCGCCGCGCGCGGCCTCGGGATCGTCGACGTACCCCTGATCTGCGCCCAGGAGCTGGACATCGACGGGGCGATGCCCCGGGTCGTCCGTATCCTCGTGCATGTCGAGACCTACCTCTCGCGCGCCGAGATCAGCCACGTCTACCTCGGCGCCACCGCCGCCCTGCGCAAGGACATCGCCCAGTGAGAACCGCCCTCGTCATCGGAACCGGGCTCGTCGGCACCTCCGCCGCCCTCGCACTGGCCGGCCGCGGCATCCACGTGCACCTCGTCGACCACGACCCCGAGTCGGCCCGCACCGCCGCCGCGCTCGGCGCCGGGACCGAGGAGCCGCCCGCCGGGCCGGTCGACCTCGCCGTCGTCGCCGTGCCGCCCGCGCACACCGCCACCGTCCTCGCCACCGCCATGCGCGACGGGGTGGCCCGCGGCTACCTGGACGTCGCCAGCGTCAAGGGCGGCCCGCGCCGTGAGCTGGAGGCGCTCGGCCTCGACCTCACCCCGTACATCGGTACGCATCCGATGGCGGGCAAGGAGCGGTCCGGTCCGCTGGCCGCCACCGCCGACCTCTTCGAGGGGCGCCCCTGGGTCCTCACCCCGACCCGGGACACCGACACCGAGGTGCTCAACCTCGCGCTGGAGCTGGTCGCCCTGTGCCGGGCCGTCCCCGTCGTCATGGACGCCGACGCCCACGACCGGGCCGTCGCCCTGGTCTCGCACACCCCGCAGCTGATCTCCTCGATGGTCGCCGCCCGGCTGGAGGAGGCCGACGAGACCGCCGTACGCCTGTGCGGCCAGGGCATCCGTGACGTCACCCGGATCGCCGCGTCCGACCCCCGGATGTGGGTGGAGATCCTCTCCGCCAACCCCGGCCCGGTCGCCGAGGTGCTCGCCGGGGTCGCCGCCGACCTGGAGGAGACCGTGACCGCACTGCGCGGGATCGGCTCGGCCGACGCGGAGAAGCGGAGCGCGGGCACCCACGCCATCGAGGACGTCCTGCGGCGCGGCAACGCCGGCCGCGTCCGGGTCCCCGGCAAGCACGGCGCCGCCCCCACCGCGTACGAGACCGTCGCCGTCCTCATCGGCGACAAGCCGGGCGAGCTGGCCGCGATCTTCGCCGACGCCGGGCGGGCCGGGGTCAACATCGAGGACATCCGCATCGAGCACGCCACCGGCCAGCAGGCGGGCCTCGTCCAGATCATGGTCGAGCCCAGCGCCGCCCCGGTCCTCGGCGCGGCCCTCCAGGAACGGGGCTGGTCGATCCGCGGCTGAGCCCGATGCCCGGCGCGCCCGTGCGGGGTGGCGGGCGCCTCCCCCGTACGGGGTACAAGGGCACCTCCCGCACTCGGTAACCTGGTACGAGGCCGTTCCCTGGCCCGTCCGTCCCCACCCCGTGTACCAGGAAGGTGTCCACCACCGTGGAAACCGCACGCTCCTCCGTGATCGTCGCCATCGACGGGCCCTCGGGCACCGGCAAGTCGAGCACCTCCAAGGCCGTCGCCGCCGCGCTCGGCCTGAGCTACCTGGACACGGGCGCGCAGTACCGGGCCATCACCTGGTGGATGCTGACCAACGGCATCGACGTGAGCAACCCGGAGGAGATCGCCACCGCCGCCGCCAAGCCCGTGATCGTCTCCGGCACCGACCCCGCCGCCCCGACGATCACCGTGGACGGCGAGGACGCCTCGGGCCCGATCCGCACCCAGGAGGTCACCTCCAAGGTCAGCGCCGTCAGCGCGGTCCCCGAAGTGCGCACGCTCATCACCGCGCTCCAGCGCTCCATCGCCGCGGCCGCCACCGGCGGCATCGTCGTCGAGGGCCGGGACATCGGCACCACCGTGCTGCCCGACGCCGACCTCAAGATCTTCCTCACCGCCTCCCCGGAGGCCCGCGCCGCCCGCCGCAGCGGCGAGGTCAAGGGCTCCGACCTGACCGCCACGCGGGAGGCCCTGATCAAGCGGGACGCCGCCGACTCCGGCCGCAAGACCTCCCCGCTCGCCAAGGCGGACGACGCCGTCGAGGTGGACACCACCGAGCTGACCCTCCAGCAGGTCATCGAGTGCGTCGTCACCCTCGTCGAGGGGAAGCGGGTCGCCGCGTGAGCGATGCCACAGGCGCGCCCACGCTGCGCGGAGCGGCCGTCGGGCGCACCATCGGCATCGGCCTGATGTACGGGCTGTGGAAGCCCCGGGTCCTCGGCGCCTGGCGGGTGCCCGCCACCGGACCTGTCATCCTGGCGGTGAACCACTCCCACAACATCGACGGACCGATGCTGATGGGCACCGCACCCCGGCCGGTGCACTTCCTGATCAAGAAGGAGGCGTTCGTCGGCCCCCTCGACCCGTTCCTGCACGGGATCGGCCAGATCGAGGTGGATCGTACGACCGTCGACCGCACCGCCATCGGCCACGCCCTCGGCGTGCTGGCGGACGGCGGAGCCCTCGGGATCTTCCCGGAGGGCACCCGGGGCGAAGGAGACTTCGCCTCGCTGCGCGCCGGGCTCGCCTATTTCGCGGTACGGGGCGGGGCCCCGATCGTCCCCGTGGCCGTCCTGGGAAGCACGGAGCGCCGCGGACGGTTGATACGGGGGCTGCCCCCGCTGCGCAGCCGGGTCGACGTCGTCTTCGGCGACGCGTTCGACCCGAGCGCGGGCGACGGGCGGCGTACGCGCAAGGCGCTGGACGAGGCGACCCTGCGGATCCAGGCGAAGCTGACCGCCCACCTGGAAAGCGCCAAGCGCCTCACCGGGCGATAGGCGAGACTTGACCTGACTTGAGTAGTGGGCCGCGCTGATCGTGGTCCATCGATGATGATGCAAAGAGGAACGGACTTCATGAACGACCAGATTCACTCCGGCGGCTCGGGCCACGAGCACGGAGAACTTGGCGACGCCGAGTACGCGGAGTTCATGGAGCTCGCCGCGCAGGAGGGCTTCGACCCCGAGGAGGTCGAGGGCGCCCTCGGCGAGGCCGGTCACGGCCCGCTCCCCGTGCTCGCCGTCGTCGGCCGCCCCAATGTCGGCAAGTCGACCCTGGTGAACCGGATCATCGGCCGCCGCGAGGCCGTCGTGCAGGACAAGCCCGGCGTCACCCGCGACCGCGTCAGCTACGAGGCCGAATGGGCCGGCCGCCGCTTCAAGGTCGTCGACACCGGCGGCTGGGAGCAGGACGTGCTGGGCCTGGACGCCTCCGTCGCCGCCCAGGCCGAGTACGCCATCGAAACCGCCGACGCGGTCGTCTTCGTCGTCGACTCCACCGTCGGCGCCACCGACACCGACGAGGCCGTCGTCAAGCTGCTGCGCCGGGCCGGCAAGCCCGTCGTCCTCTGCGCCAACAAGGTCGACGGCCAGAGCGGCGAGGCCGACGCCACCGCCCTGTGGTCCCTCGGCCTCGGCGAGCCCTACCCGGTCTCCTCGCTGCACGGCCGCGGCACCGGCGACATGCTCGACGCGGTCCTGGAGGCACTGCCGGACGCCCCGGCCCAGAAGTTCGGCACGGCGCTCGGCGGACCCCGCCGGATCGCCCTGATCGGCCGCCCGAACGTCGGCAAGTCCTCCCTGCTGAACAAGGTCGCGGGCGAGGACCGGGTCGTCGTCAACGAGCTGGCGGGCACCACCCGTGACCCGGTCGACGAGCTGATCAACCTCGGCGGCATCACCTGGAAGTTCATCGACACGGCCGGTATCCGCCGCCGCGTCCACCTCCAGGAAGGCGCGGACTACTACGCCTCGCTGCGTACGGCCGCCGCCGTCGAGAAGGCCGAGGTCGCCGTCGTCCTGATCGACTCCAGCGAGTCCATCAGCGTCCAGGACCAGCGCATCATCACCATGGCCGTGGAGGCCGGGCGCGCCATCGTCGTCGCCTTCAACAAGTGGGACACCCTCGACGAGGAGCGCCGCTACTACCTGGAGCGCGAGATCGAGACGGAGCTCGCGCAGATCGCCTGGGCCCCGCGCGTCAACGTCTCCGCCGTCACCGGCCGCCACATGGAGAAGCTGGTCCCGGCCATCGAGACCGCGCTGGAGGGCTGGGAGACCCGCGTCCCCACCGGCCGGCTCAACGCGTTCCTCGGTGAGATCGTCGCCTCCAACCCGCACCCGATCCGCGGCGGCAAGCAGCCGCGCATCCTCTTCGGCACCCAGGCGGGCACCAAGCCCCCGCGCTTCGTGCTCTTCTCCTCCGGCTTCCTGGAGCACGGCTACCGCCGCTTCGTCGAGCGCCGGCTGCGTGAGGAGTTCGGCTTCGAAGGCACCCCGATCCACATCTCCGTCCGGGTCCGCGAGAAGCGCGGCCGCAACAAGTAGCACTGGTGGTACGACGAAGCCCTGGGCCGCTCTCGCGAGAACGGCCCAGGGCTTCGTCGTACCACCAGTGCCCGTCCGGGCTTCAGGAGTCCCGCGACCCCGGCGGCAGCGCTGCGGGACGGGGCCGCCCCGCATGCCGCCCGACCCGCTGCCAGGAGCCGAGACCGCCGGTCGTGTGCTGGCTCTGCCCGCCGCTCCCGCCGTGGCCGTGGTGTCCGCCGTGCGAGGTGGAGGCGGAGTGACCGCTCAGCGGGGCCCTGGAGGCGAAGAGACCGGCGCCGAAGGCCGAGAAGGAGAGATTCTCCTCGCCGCTCCGGTCGCCCGGCAACGCCCGGAACGAGCGCCGGTACTCGGAGTACAGCGCGTCGTAGATCGGGGTGGGGGACGGGCCCCCCGACGGATCCTGCGACGGACGCATGGCAGGGATCTGACTCTGATGCTGGCGGGGGGAGTCGTATGAGTGCACGTAGGTGCCAACGACCTCACGGCCCGTCGGATGCGGCCCCGCCGGAGAAATCGCTGTTCGGCGGGGGTGGCCGAGCCGGCCGGACATGATCAGGTCCCGGCCAGCGGCATCGAGGCGGCGACCAGCAGCCCGTTGACCGCGGCCTTCTCCAGGGCGTCCCGGAGCAGGTCCTCGCGCGGCTGCTGGCCGATGGTGCCGGCCGGGGCGGCGAAGACGAGGACCGTGTGCGACTTGTTGACCGCCGCCCGCCAGCCTTCGGTCACCTGGAGCGGCTGGTGGGCCTGCCACCAGGCGACCGGGTTGCCGCCGCCGGCGCTCGGCTGCAGCACGGCGTGCAGCTGACCCACCGCCAGCAGCACGGACCAGCCGGCGAGGACCTCCGGCAGCCGGTTCATGTCGGGGGCCGGGCGGAAGCCCTGCTCCAGCAGCAGCTGGAGGAACTCGTCGCCCCCGCTGCCGTCGGTGCCGGGCCGGGCGACCGGGCCGGTCGGTTCGACGACCAGGGCCGGGCGCAGATCGTCCTCGATGAGGACGAGTCCGCTGGTGATGCCGAGGACGGCCTGTTCGGGCATGAGCCCCTCCGTGTCCTTCTGCTCGCTTCCGGTGATGCTGCGCACCGCGCCCTGGAGCTGGTCCTCCGCGACCCTCACGACCTGCGAGGGGATGCACGTCGCGTGGGCGAACGCGAGGACGGCGGTCTCGTCGCCGATGAACAGCACCGTGCTGGTGCGTTCCTGGTCGGAGTCGCCGGGGGTCCGGCAGGAGGTGCAGTCGTAACTGCCCGGGGCGTTGTCGCCGACGAGCAGCCGGTCGGCTTCGTCGTCGCCGATCTCGGCGCGTACGTCCTGGCTGACGTCGAGCATGCGCGGCACGGGGGCTCCTCGAACTCGGTGCGTGGGCCGGGTGGTTCCCGGCTCATGAAGAGACAACGCGGGATCCGTGGCCGGGGTCACGCACCTGGGCGGACGGAAGTGCGGTCAGGTCGACACATCGGTACATCGACTGTTCGGCGTACAGCCCCGGCGTGTCCGGTGAACGGCCCCAGCGCGTTTCGGCGTACGGCCCCGGCGTGTCCGGTGAACGGCCCCGGCGCGTTTCGGCGTACGGCTTCCGCGTCCCGCCCGGAATTTTTACCGGGACGCGGGCAACCTCCCGGCATTTTCCTTCGTCAGGCTGGGAGGAAAGCATTGGCGAACGGGTGGCGGGTAGACGCCGGTTTACCGCATCGATGGGCCCGCGGTCGCGGTCCCGTCACTTCCGGGCCCGCAGGAAAACGGATGGGCAGCTTCCGGAACCCGCAGGTCAGTGGGGGTCCGGCGGGGAACCGGGGACCTCGTGCGCCATGTCGCGGATGCTCCGGGATTTCCCGGCTTATTTCGGGCAGAAATCCGCCGGGAAGTTACAGTTTTGACAAGGTCGGGTCGACAGGGGAAACAGCGACACCATGCATATTTCTTTTCTTCTGCACAATGCCTACGGAATCGGAGGAACGATCCGGACGACGTTCACGCTCGCCCGTACGCTCGCCGAGCAGCACGACGTCGAGATCGTGTCCGTCTTCCGGCACCGTGACGCCCCCGTCCTCGGCGCACCCGAGGGCGCGACGCTGCGCCACCTCGTCGATCTGCGGAAGAAGAGCGCGACCTACGACGGCGAGAGTGCCGAACACGCCCGGCCCGCCACCGTGTTCCCGCGCGGCGACAGCAGGCACAAGCAGTACAGCCGGCTCACCGACGCCCGGATCGCCGCCCATCTCCAGGGCATCGAGGCGGACGTCGTCGTCGGCACCCGCCCCGGACTCAACGTGCACATCAGCCGGCAGACCCGCCGCGGACCGGTGCGCGTCGGGCAGGAGCACCTGACGCTCGACAGCCACGGATACCGGCTGCGCCGCGAGATCGCCCACCGCTACACGCTGCTCGACGCGCTCACCACCGTCACCCGCGCCGACGCGGACGACTACCGCAGCCGGCTGAAGCTCCCCGGCGTACGGATCGAGGCCATCCCCAACGCCGTCCCCGAGCCCTCCTGCCCGCCCGCGGACGGCGACCTGAAGTGGGTCGTCGCGGCGGGCCGGCTGCACCGGGTCAAGCGCTACGACCACCTGGTGCGGGCCTTCGCCCAAGTGTCCGCGGCCCGCCCCGACTGGCGGCTGCGCATCTACGGCGGCGGCGACGCGACCGGGAACGAAGAAGCGGCGCTGCGCACCCTCGTCGACGAACTCGGCCTGCACAACCATGTGTTCCTGATGGGCTCGGCCAACCCGATGGAGGCCGAGTGGCCCAAGGGGTCGATCGCCGCCGTCACATCGGAGCGCGAGTCGTTCGGCATGACGATCGTCGAGGCGATGCGCGGCGGACTGCCGGTCGTCGCCACCGACTGCCCGCACGGACCGGCCGAGATCATCGAGGACGGCGTCGACGGCCGCCTGGTGCCGGTCGGCGACCCGGACGCGATCGCCGCGGCCCTGCTCCAGCTGGTCGAGGACGACGGACTGCGGCACCGGATGGGCGCCGCCGCGCTGAAGGCCTCGGCCCGCTTCGACCCCGCCCGGATCGCCGAACAGCACGAGAGCCTCTTCGCCGAACTCGTCACGCGCGGCAGCCAGGGACACGGGCACGGCGCCCTGCGCACCGCGCTGCACCGCACCCGGGGCAGCGTCCTCGACGGGGCCTACGCCCTGCGCTACAAGGCCGCCGACGTGCTCCGCAAGGGAAGGACCTCATGAACTCCACCGTTGTACGGGCCGACTGCGCCGCCGACCGCGCCGGAACGCTCACCTTCGACCTGACCGCCCCGGCCCCCGCCCCCGACTCCGTGCTGCTCCTGCGGCGCCGGGGCGCGGCGGGCAGGAAGCCCGGCGGCACGGTGCGCATACCGCTCAGCAGGCCGGCGCCCGGGCGGCTGCGGGCGGTGCTCCCGGCCGCCGCCGAACTGGCCGAGGGGCGCTGGGACGCGTATGTCGAGGAGCCCGGGGACGAGCCCGCCGAGGCCGTCGTCGAACCGGGGCTGCGCGACCTGCGGGCCCTCGTCGACCGCTGCCCGGACACCGGAGCCGCGAGCGTCAGCGCCCGGGTCCCGTACCCGACCCTCGACGGCCGGCTCGCCGTGCGCTCCTGGGTCCGCGCCCCGCACGCCGAGGCGGGCCACGTCCTCGCGGGCCCGGCCGGCATGACGGTTCAGGGCGTGCTGTACGGCGTCGGGACGGGGGAGGGGGCCGCGGTGGAGGCCCGGCTGCGGGGGGAGCCGGACCGGGTGCACGGCGTCCCGCTCACCGCCCCGGACCCGGACGGACCTGCCGGGTCCTTCGCCTTCACCCTGCCCTACGCCCCACCGGCCGCCGGACCGGTGCCCGAGGCGCAGCTCTGGCAGCTGTGGCTGGTCCCGGCGGCGGGCGCGGACGGGGTCAGGATCTCCCGGATCCTGGACGACGTCTGGTCCCGGAACAAGTCCTTCGTCTACCCGGGCCACCCGGCGGCCCCCGGGGTGCTCGCCACTCCCTGCTACACCGCCGACAACGACCTCTGCCTGCGTCTGGAGCCCGCACCCGCGGACCGCTGAGGAAGGACGCTTGCGGACGGGGGCTGTCCGCTAGCCCTGACGGACTCGCCCCCATGTTGGAGACCTCGGCACGTCTGCTGCGCCTGCTCTCACTGCTGCAGACCCACGGCGACTGGTCCGGCGCCGATCTGGCCGACCGGCTCGGCGTCACCCCGCGCACCGTCCGCCGGGACGTCGACAAGCTGCGCGAACTGGGCTACCCGGTGAACGCCGCCCGGGGCACCGGCGGCGGCTACCGGCTCGGGGCGGGCGCCGAGCTGCCGCCGCTGCTGCTGGACGACGAGGAGGCCGTCGCGGTCGCCGTCGGCCTGCGCACGCGGCCGCGGGAAACGGCATCGAGGGCATCGGCGAGTCCTCCGTACGCGCGCTGGCCAAGCTGGAGCGGGAGGACTGGCGCACCTTCCGGGCGGACCGGATCACTCCGACCCCGCCCCACGGCCCCCGCTTCGTCCCGCGCCCCCCGCCCGCCGAGGATCTGGCGGCGTACGTCTCGCGAGGCGTCGCGGTCTCCGTCTACGCGCGACGCGCCGTGATCCGGCTGAAGGCGCCCCTGGCGGAGGCGGCCCGGCGGGTCTCGCCCTCGGCCGGGGTCCTGGAGGCCGAGAGCGCGGAATCCTGCCGGCTCACCGCGGGGGCGTCGAGCCTCGACGAGTTGTCGGTCCACGTCCTGTTGATGGGGATCGATTTCGAGGTGATCGAACCGCCCGAGCTGACCGAGGTCCTGAGGGAAGCGAGGGACCGGCTCACACGGGCGCTCGACGGACCGTGAGTCAGCGGAGCGATAAGGAAATGAAGGTTTACGGGGAGGGAAATTCCGGTGCCCCGGACATTCTGAAGATCTGCCTCTCCGATCGTAAAAGAAGCAGGTCACCCCATGATTTCGCGATGCTTCCCGCCGGTCCGTTCGGGTGAATGGAAGCGCGTATAGGCGTGTGGGGATCTTGTGACACAAGCGTGACCGCCCCGGCATGTGGAGATGCAACGGAACGCCCTGACGGCCCCGCCTTCCGTCACGGTCCGGGGCCGCCTACGGTGAGGGCATGGCATCTCTACCGACCCCTCCAGCACAGCCGGACGACGACACCGACGCGTATGTCGGCCTCGCCTCCGACGCCGCCGACCGGCAGGCCAGAAGCCGTGGCTGGGACACGGTCCGGGCTGTTCCCCCGGGCACGTTCCTGACCATGGAGTTCCGCCACGGCCGCATCAACTTCCAGGTCGAGGACGGCACCGTGACACGCTGCTGGGTGGGCTGAACCGCTCGCCCCGCAACGTCGAAGGCCCCGACCACGGTCGGGGCCTTCGACGTTGCCACGGGCTCGTGTCAGCCGCCGGTCATCGGGCGGGCCGGGCTGCCCGCGCGCGGGCCCCGCTCGGTGTGCGGCGGCGGGCGGCGGACGCCCGCCGGGGCCACCGGCATGGAGCCCGGGCGCGCGGGGTGCCCGCCGTGGGCCCGCGCCCTGGTGGCCGCCGCCGGATGCCCGGCGGGAAGCACCGGTTCGGCCGGGGCCGTCACGGCCTCGGCGGTCAGGCCGTCGGTGGCCATCGACTGCGGCAGCAGCACCGGCTGCGGCCCGGCATCGGCCACGGGTGCCGGACGGGCCCGGCCGCGACGCTCCCGCCACCGCTCGCGCATCGCGAAGATCCACTCCTCGGTCCGGGCGATCAGCGGCTCGAACCACGGCAGCGCCAGCAGGATGAGCAGCCCGGCCGCCCATCCCAGCAGGACATCGCTGAGCCAGTGCGTACCGATGTAGACGGTGGTGAGGCCGACCCCCAGCGAGACCGTCGCGGAGACCGCCGACAGATAGCGCCTGGCCCGTGGAGTGGTGGCCAGATAGGCGAGGATTCCCCAGGTCACGACGGCGTTGGCGGTGTGCCCGGAGGGAAATATATCGCCGCCGGCGAACATCTCGGCCGAGCCGATCTGCGTCGCGTAGTGCGGGCCCAGCCGCCCGAGCCCCAGCTTGACCGCGCCCACCGTCACATTGAGCAGCAGCAGGGACGTGCCGAGGACCAGCAGCGGCCGGAGCGTGTGCTGACGCCAGGAGCGCCAGCCCAGCCAGCAGGCGACCATCACCGCCGTGGGGCCGCGCTGGCCGAGCACGACGTAGTAGTCCAGGAAGGGGTGCAGCTCGGGCCACTGCTGGTAGGGCCGGAACAGCATGACCTTCCAGTCCAGGGCCACGAGCCAGGACGTGATCAGCACCGCCCAGACGATGGCGAGATAGAACGCCAACGTCCCGCCGAAGAGGGCGATGCGGTGACGGCTCATCCGCGGTGCCTCTATCTTCGGCGGTTCCGGCTCCCGGTCCAGCCGGGCAAAGATGTCGGTACGCACCCAATCGACGTTACAGCGAGTGAGTGTGTGAGCAGGCCAATCCGGCCGCTTTGTGATGACGATGTGATGTGGACTTTGTCTCGGGACGACGTCTTTTCCGAGCGCCGGGAAGAATCCTCGTGATCTTGGCCCCAATAGCGTGCGGGTTCCGTTCGTAAACGTGTTTGATCTCTCGGAAAATGCCGCGCACCGGAATCAGCGGTATTCGATCCCGCCATTCGGGGGAGGCGCGCGCCGCCCCGCCGTCTCCGCGCCGGCCGTCCGCAGCCCCGCCGCGACGGGGCTGCCGGGCCCTCCGGAGGGCCCCCACGACCGGGCCCGGCATGGCGTACGCCACACTGTGCGACGGACCGGGGTATGACGTGGACCACGTGTGACCACCCCGAACTCGCGTACGCTGGCGAATCACTCGCCCGTCGATGCCGGGCCCGAGGGACGCACACCCCACACGTCACCGTCGGTCCGCCGAGCGCGAGGGACTCATCGGGAGGTACGTAGATGTCCGGGACGACCACGGCCGGGGTCCGGCTGCGCAAAGCCGCCGACGACGTCAACCGCTGGGTCGTCCTCGTCGTCCTCTGTCTCAGTCTTCTGGTCGTCGCCCTCGACGCGACCGTGCTCCACGTCGCGGTTCCGTCCCTCACCGAGGACCTGCGCCCGAGCGGTACGGCCCTCCTGTGGATCGTCGACGCGTACCCCCTCGTCTGCGCCTCGCTGCTCATCCTCTTCGGCACGCTGGGTGACCGGATCGGCAGACGACGTGTGCTCCTGATCGGTTACGCGCTGTTCGGCCTGGCCTCCCTGCTCGCCGCGACGGCCGACACCTCCGGCGTCCTGATAGCCGCCCGGGCCCTTCTCGGTGTCGGCGGCGCGATGATCATGCCCGCCACGCTGTCGATCCTGCGCCAGGTCTTTCCCGACCGCCGGGAGCGGGCGCTCGCCATCGGCGTGTGGACCGCGGTCGCCGCGGTCGGCGCCGCCACCGGTCCGGTCGTCGGCGGCTTCCTGGTCGAGCACTTCTGGTGGGGCTCGGTCTTTCTGATCAACATCCCGCTGATGGCCGTGATCCTGCCGCTCGGCCGCTGGCTGCTGCCCGAATCGCGCGGCGGCGACGACGGCCCGTGGGACGTGCTGGGTGCGCTGATGGCCGCGGCCGGGGTGCTCGGTGTGGTCCTGGGCGTCAAGCGCCTGGGCGGCGGCGCGGGGCTCCTGGATCCGGTCGCGCTCGGCCCGCCGGCCTTCGGTCTCGCTCTCCTGATCCTCTTCGTCCGGCGGCAGAAGCGCCGCAGGCATCCGCTGATCGACGTCGCGATGTTCGCCCGCCCCGCCTTCTCCACGGCCGTCGGCTGCATCGTGCTGGCCATGCTGGCGCTGGTCGGCCTTCAACTGATCGCCGTCCAGTACCTCCAGCTGGTGCTGGGGCTCACCCCGCTGGAGACCGGGCTGCGCCTGTTGCCGCTGACCTTCGCGGCGATGGCCGCGGGCGCCACCGGCTCGTACACCCTGCGCCGATTCGGCCCCCGGCGCATGGTCGGCTGGGGCTTCGTCCTCACCGCGTCCTCGGTCCTGGTGCTCACCGCGATGGGCCAGCACGACCGGCCCGCCCTGCTGACCGTCGCGTTCGTCCTGCTCGGCTTCGGACTGCAGACCACGCTCTTCGGCGCGTACGAGTCGATGCTCAGCGACGCCCCGCCGGAGCGGGCGGGCGGCGCGGCGGCGATCGGCGAGACCTCCTACCAGCTGGGCGCGGGCCTCGGTATCGCCCTGCTCGGCAGCGTCATGAACGCCGCCTACGCCCCCGGCCTCGCCTCCCTCGGCGACAAGGGCGTCCCCGCCCGCGCCGGGGCCGAGGCCTCCCACTCGCTGGGCGAGGCCTACCAGGTCGCCGCGCAGCTCGGCGGCCCGATGGGCGACCTGCTGCGCTCCACGGCCCGGCACGCCTTCATCGACGGACTCCACATCACGCTCTTCGTCAGCGCCGGGCTCCTGCTGCTCGGGGCGCTGGCCGCGCTGCGCCTGCCGAAGGTCATGGACTGCCCGCCGCAGGAACCCTGCCGCCGGAGCGCAGCCGAGCCGGCCGACGTCGCCGAGGCCGTCCGTCCGGCCGCGCGGAACCGCCGGGTCCCGCGCCCGATGGTGCCCGCGCGCCGCGAACCGGCCGAGGCGGCCGGCTCTGGACGAGCGGCACACTGACCCGTAACGTCAGCACGACGCCCTGACTACCACTGCTAGTTTTCGGAGGGCGGGCGTCTCCCGGTCCCTCCGAGCACCGTGCGAGCCGCCGGAGGCACCCTCATGTCCAGCACCGAGTCCGCGAAGCCGTCGAAGCTCCCGCCGTTCGACGCCGCCGATCCCCTCGGTATCGACGACCTGCTCGGCCCGGACGACCTCGCGATCCGCGACACCGTCCGCACCTGGGCCACCGACCGCGTCCTGCCGCACATCGCCGAGTGGTACGAGAAGGGCGAGCTGCCCGGCATCCGGGAGCTGGCTCGCGAGCTCGGCGCCCTGGGCGCGCTCGGCATGTCGCTGGACGGCTACGGCTGCGCCGGGGCGAGCGCCGTCCAGTACGGGCTGGCCTGCCTGGAGCTGGAGGCCGCCGACTCCGGGATCCGCTCGCTCGTCTCCGTACAGGGATCGCTCGCCATGTACGCGATCCACCGCTTCGGCTCCGAGGAGCAGAAGCAGCGGTGGCTGCCCGGCATGGCGTCCGGCGAGATCATCGGCTGCTTCGGCCTGACCGAGCCCGACCACGGCTCGGACCCGGCCGGGATGCGGACGTACGCCAAGCGCGACGGGGCGGACTGGATCCTCACCGGCCGCAAGATGTGGATCACCAACGGATCGGTCGCCGGGGTCGCCGTCGTCTGGGCGCAGACCGACGAGGGCGAGGACGGCCGGGGCATCCGGGGCTTCGTCGTGCCGACCGACGCCCCCGGCCTCGAAGCGCCGGAGATCCACCACAAGTGGTCGCTGCGCGCCTCGGTCACCAGCGAGCTGGTCATGGACGAGGTCCGGCTGCCGGCCGACGCGGTGCTGCCGGACGCGAAGGGGCTGCGCGGCCCGCTCAGCTGTCTGAGCCATGCGCGCTACGGCATCGTCTGGGGGTCCATGGGCGCGGCCCGGGCCAGCTTCGAGTCGGCCCTCGACTACGCGAGGAGCCGGGAGCAGTTCGGCCGCCCGATCGGCGGTTTCCAGCTCACCCAGGCCAAGCTGGCGGACATGGCCCTGGAGCTGCACAAGGGCATCCTGCTCGCCCACCACCTGGGCCGCCGGATGGACGCGGGCGGGCTCCGGCCGGAGCAGGTCAGTTTCGGCAAGCTCAACAACGTGCGGGAGGCGATCGAGATCTGCCGGACCTCGCGCACGATCCTCGGGGCCAACGGAATCTCGCTGGAGTACCCGGTGATGCGGCACGCGACGAACCTGGAGTCGGTGCTCACCTACGAGGGAACTGTGGAGATGCACCAGCTGGTACTGGGCAAGGCGCTCACCGGTCTCGACGCCTTCCGGTGACGGAGGTGCGCCGTGACGCACACGCCGACCGGCGGCGTTGACCGGAACTTTCCGGCGAGCGCCCTGCTCAGCTCTGGTTGAAGAAGCCGTCGGCCTTCCGGCCGGCGGCTTCGCCCGCCACCACCTGGGTGTCGGCGGGGGAGAGCAGGAAGACCCGGGTGGCCACCCGGTCGATCGAGCCGCGCAGGCCGAAGATCAGCCCGGCGGCGAAGTCCACCACGCGCTTGGCGTCAGCGGGGTCCATGGCCGTGAGGTTGACGATCACCGGGACGCCGTCCCGGAACAGCTCGCCGATGGCCCGGGCGTCCCGGAAGCTGTCCGGGGTCACCGTCGCGATCCGGCGGTCCTGCTCCTCGGCCGCCTCGGCGGCCACCTGCACCCGCGGGTCGGTGGCCCAGGCCGCCTGGTGGCCCGTGCCGGTCTCCGCGCCCTCGTTGTATTCGTCCTCGTAGTACCGCTCGTCGTTGTTCTCCACGAGGCCCAGCCAGGCACTCGCCTTGCGCACCGATCCCATGGACGCCTCCTCTCACCGCGGTTCTGTGGCGTTCCGCATCTCTTTGGTATCCCTATGGTCGTCCATGATGCGGATAGCGCGCCAAGTAGATAGTCGGCTCGCAGGCGATTCGTGACGCTACTGGTGCAGAGGATGTGGCGATTCGTCAGGGTTCGTCCCGCATAAGGGGGGTTGCGAAAAGAAAATATGATGCGTCGAGCCGTACGGGTGATCCTGCCGACGGACGGGTGAACGGATGGCTGGATACGATGCACGACGCCCCGGTGCGCGAGCGTCGCGCACCGGCTGAACGGCTCCCGGGGGATCGTCGTGTTCGGAATCGTCAGGCCCTGCACCCACCGCCTCTCCGAAGGCCTCAGAGTCGAGTGGATGGCCCATCTCTGCGGTCTCTGCCTGGCCCTGAGGGCGGATCACGGACAGTTCGCCCGTATCGTGACGAACTATGACGGCCTCATCGTCTCGGTCCTGACGGAGGCTCAGACGGGCCTCGCCGTCGGCGGACGGCGCACCGCGGGCCCCTGCCCGCTGCGGGCCATGCGCACCGCGCCGGTCGCCCAGGGCGAAGGGGCCAGGCTCGCCGCCGCCGTCTCGCTCGTCCTCGCCTCGGCCAAGGTGCGCGACCACGTCGCCGACCGGGACGGGCTGTTGGCCCGCCGCCCGGTCGCCGCCGCCGCACGCCGGGTCGCCGCCGGATGGGACCGGGCGGGTGCGCGGACCGGGGCGGCCCTCGGTTTCGACACCGCGATCCTGGTCGACGCGGTCGACCGGCAGACCGGCATCGAGACACTCGCCGGGCCCGGCACCCCGCTGCTGACGGTCACCGAACCCACCGAGACCGCCACCGCCGCCGCCTTCGCCCACACCGCCCACCTCGCCGGGAAGCCGCAGAACGCCGCGCCCCTCGCGGAGGCCGGCCGGCTCTTCGGGCGGCTCGCCCATCTGCTGGACGCGGTCGAGGACCAGGAGGCGGACGCCGCGTCGGGCGCCTGGAACCCGCTGACGGCCACCGGCACCCCGCTCGCCGAGGCGCGCCGGCTCTGCGACGACGCGCTGCACGGCGTGCGGCTCGCCCTGCGCGAGGTGGAGTTCACCGACGGCAAGCTCGTCCACGTCCTGCTCGCCCATGAACTCCGGCGCTCGGTCGACCGGGCGTTCGGCACCTCCTCCTGCTCGCACCAGGAGGGTCAGGGGCCGTTGACCCCGGACGGCTCCTTCGGGCCCCCGCCCGGCAATCCGTACGGTGCGCCGCCCGGCAGCCCGTACGCCCCCGGCGGTCCCGGATCGCCGCCGCCTCCGCCGCGGCCGCCCCGCGACCGGCGTGGGCTGATCGCCGGCTGTCTGGTCTGGGCCGGGCTCGCCTGCACCTGCCAGATGTGCTGCGGGAGCTTCGAGGACCCCTGGAGCAGGGAGCAGCGGCAGTCGCCGTGCCAGAGCTGCGGCGACTGCTGCGAGGCGTGCAACTGCTGCGGTCAGTGCGGCGAGGGCTGCTGCTGTTGCGGCGATTCCTGCGGCTGCGACTGCTGAGGCCTGCCTGCCTCCCCGCCTCGCTGACGCCGGGTCATTTCAGCTCGGGCGGGGAGATCTCGGAGGTGTCGATCGCGGACTCGGCGGTGCCCCACTTCTTCAGGATGCGGTCGTAGGTCCCGTCCTCCTTGAGCCGGTTGACAGCGGCCTGGAAAGCGGGGGTCAGCGGGCTGCCCTTCTTGAAGGCGAAGCCGACGTCGAGCCGCTTGAACTCGTTGAGGAAGCGCAGCCCCTCCTGCTGGGTCACCGCGTAGCGCAGCCCGTTGATGGTCGACATCACCACGTCGGAGCGGTTCTGCTGGAGCGAGATCCAGACCGCCGCCTGGTCGGCGTAGGTCTTGACCTTGTACGGCTTCTTTCCCGCCTCCGCGCACCGGGGCAGATTCTCCTGGAGCGTCACCTCGAAGGTGGTGCCCGCCCCGGTCGCCACGTCCAGGCCGCAGAGCTGGACGAGGTCGTCGACCTTCTTCAGCTCGCTGTCCTCGCGGACCGCGAAGCCCTGGCCGTCGTTGATGTAGGTCACGAAGTCGATGGTCCTGCGGCGTTCGTCGGTGACGCCGAAGTTCCCCGTGCCCAGGTCGTACTTCCCGCTGCCGAGCGCCGGAAGGATCGCCTCGAAGGACGCCACTTCGCGCGTCAGCTTCAGACCCAGTACCCGGGCCACCGCATCCGCGAAGTCGATGTCGGCGCCGGCCACCGTGGAGCCGTCCTCCTCGTGGAACGCGCCGGGCGGCGCGCCGACGGACGAGGCGATCCGCAGCGTGCCCGCCTCCCGCACCCCGGCGGGCAGCAGCTTCGCGGCGGCCTCGTCCTTGCGGACCTTCGAGACGACGTCGGTCGTCGGGGTCTTCCCCTTGGCGGCGGCCCGGCCGGACCCGCCGCCCGCCGCGTCCGTGGGCTCCGCGCATCCGGCGAGCGTCAGGGCGGTCACGGTGAACAGGGCGAACAGGGCGGTATGCCGGGATCGGGACATGGGGGTGCTTCTCCGGGTTCGTCGGGGGATGCCGACCGCCCCCGGGCCGCGGCGGCACGGAGCCGGGCGGCACGGGGGGACGGCGAAAGTCTTCAGCGGTGCGGAAGAGCGTTCAGCAAGGCGAGGGGAGGGTGGAGCGGTGTGGCGGAGGTGAAGGTGAAGTCACGCGGGGAACGGGGCTCGAACGCCGGAAAGAGGGGCGTGAGCAGGGAAAACCGGACAGCAGAGGGTCAGCTCAACAGGAAGAGGACCACACGCGACCGAAGTCGATGTGGGAGCGGGTGACCAGCCACTGCTGCGGATGCATGGGCCAAGTGGAACAGGCATCCGAGTGCGCGTCAACCGAGGTGAGATCTACGGCTCACAGTGTGGACAGGCTTGACAACTCCCCGCACACGCCGCTTATCTCGGAGCAGGACCGGCGCTGAGGGGCCCGGTCCACGTGTGGTTCTTCCGGTGTGAAGGCACGCCCCGTGTTCGATCTGAGCATCCACGGAGCTCCCGCATGCCCCCGCAGACCGTCTCGCCGCCCTCCTCCTCGCCTCCCCCCGCCTCACCGTCTCTCGTCAAGGACGCCGCCGACGCGGTGCCCCGCATCGTCCCCGTACGCCGAACCGGCCGCTGGGCAGCGGCTGTTGCCGTGCTCGTGCTGCTCGCGCTCGCGATGGATTCCGTCATCCGCAACGACGCCTTCCAGTGGGACGTCGTGCTCGCCTACTTCGCCACCGTGCCCGTTCTGCGCGGGCTTTGGCTCACCCTCTGGCTCACCGCGGTGGTCATGGTGCTCGGCTTCGCACTGGGCGCGCTGCTCGCGGTCCTCCGCCTCTCCGGCAACCCGGTTCTCCAGGCGGTCAGTTGGGGGTACGTCTGGCTCTTCCGGTCCACCCCGATCCTGGTCCAGCTGCTGTTCTGGTTCAACATCGGCGCCCTGTACCCGCAGATCCTCGGCGTCTCCACTGTCAGCCTGCTCGGCCCCGTCACCATCGCCGTCATCGGGCTCACCCTGCACGAGGCCGCGTACGCCGCCGAGGTGGTGCGCGGCGGCATCCTCTCCGTCGAACGCGGACAGATCGAGGCCGCCCAGTCCCTCGGTCTCGGCCCCTGGCGGCGGTTCCGGCGCATCGTGCTGCCGCAGGCGATGCGCTCCATCGTGCCGCCCGCCGGGAACATGCTGATCGGCACCCTCAAGGGCACCTCCATCGTCAGCATCATCGCCGTGCAGGACCTGCTGTACTCCGTCCAGCTGGTCTACCACCGCACCTACCAGGTCATCCCGCTGCTTCTCGTCGCCACCATCTGGTACGCGGCCGTCACCACCCTGCTGAGCATCGGCCAGCGCTACGTCGAGCGGCACTACGCCCGTGGCACGGCGGGTGCGCGATGACCCCCGCACCCAGCATCGTGGTGATCGGCGGCGGCCCCCGGGGAACCGGCGTGATCGAGCGCATCGCCGCCAGTGCCGTCGAGCTGTACGGGGACCGGCCCCTGGACCTCCATGTCGTCGACCCCCACCCGGCGGGCGGCGGCCGGATCTGGCGGCCCGACCAGTCGCCGCTGCTGTGGATGAACTCCATGGCCGAGGACGTCACCATGTTCACCGACGAGACGGTGGAGCTGGCCGGACCCGTCGTGGCGGGACCGGCCCTGGACGCCTGGGCCGAGGACGTCCGCGCGGGGCGCATCACCCCGGACGCGGACCCCGCCGTGCTGGCCGAGATCCACGGCCTCGCCGGAGCGGACTTCCCCACCCGGCGCCTCCAGAGCGCCTATCTGCGCTGGACCTACGAGCGCGCGCTGGCCGCCCTGCCGCCCGGCATCACCGTGCACGAGCACCGCACCACCGCCCTCGCCGTCACCGGACCGCGCGGCGGCCGTCAGCGCGTCCGGCTCCAGGGCCGCCCCGAACCCCTGCCCGCCGACCTCGTCGTCCTCACCGTGGGCCACCTCGACGCCGAACAGGACCCCGAACAGAGGGAGCTGACAGACTTCGCCCGACGGCACGCCCTGGTCCACCTGCCGCCCGACTTCACCGCCGACAGCGACCTCGACGCCCTCCGCCCCGGGGAGCCCGTCATCGTCCGGGGCTTCGGCCTCGCCTTCGTCGACCTGATGGTCCTGCTCACCGAAGGCCGCGGCGGGCGGTACGAGAACGGGGAGTACCTGCCCTCCGGCCGTGAACCCGTGCTGTACGTCGGATCGCGGCGCGGCGTCCCGTACCACGCGAAGATCGGCTACGCCTGGACCGGCGAACGGCCGCCCCTGCCGCAGCACTTGGGGCCCGCGTGGACCGAGGAACTGCTGAGCGGAACCGGGCCGCTCGACTTCCGGCGCGACATCTGGCCGGCGGTCGAGAAGGAGCTGGGCCACGCCCACTACCACCGGCTGTTCACCGCCCACCCCGAGCGCACCGCCCTGGCCCACGAGGTCTTCGCCGAGAAGTACGCCGCCGCCGACCCGGGCAGCCCCGAACTGGCCGGGCTGATCGCCGAGGCCGTGCCCGACCCCGCCGACCGGCTCGACCTGGACGCGCTGGACCGGCCCCTGGACGGCGTCCGCCACGACTCGCCCGAGGCCCTCCAGGAAGCCCTGCGCGCCTACATCACCGACGACCTGGCCCGCCGTCACGACCTGGAACACAGCGAGGACCTCGCGGTCTTCCTCGGGCTGCTCTCCGCCTACGCGCAGCTCATCCGGCTCGGCGACATCGGCTCCTGGTGGCACGGCTTCTTCAGCTATCTGGCCTCCGGTCCGCCGGGCCCCCGCCTCCAGCAGCTCCTCGCCCTCTCCCGGGCCGGGGTGGTCCGTTTCCTCGGCGCCGACCTCACCGTGGAGACCGACGAGGAGCAGGGCCTCTTCCGGGCCCGCAGCGCCACCGTCCCCGGTGCGCACACCGAGTCCCGCGCGCTGGTCGAGGCCCGGCTCCCCGACCCCTCGCTCCGGCACACCGCGAGCCCCCTGCTCCGGGCCCTGCGCGACGGCGGGGCCGCCGTCACCGACGACGGGCTGCTCGCCGTGGACCCGGCGGACGGCCGGGTCCTGGACGACGAGGGCCGCCCGCACCCGCGCCGCTTCGCGCTCGGCCCGTTCACCACCGCTCGCTCCAGCGGGGCCTTCACCCGGCCGGGTACCGGCGGACCCGCGTTCCGGCAGAACGACGCCGCCGCCCGCGCAGCGCTGACCTTCCTGCGCGACCTCTCCTGTCGCGGCCGCCTCGCCTCCTGAGCGCCGCCCGGCCCCCTTCCGTACAGCCGGTCCCTCAGCACCTCCCTCCCGTACCAACGCTTCAGCGCCCAAGGACTCCTCTCATGTCACTGACCAGCGACCCACCCATCGATCCGCCCGCCGTCAAGGAGGCCCCAAGCGGTGCGGGCCCCGACGAGCTGACCGTCGTGCCCGTACGCCACCCCTGGCGGTGGGTCGCCATCGCCGCGACGGCCGTGCTGCTCGCCCAGTTCCTCAACGGGCTGATCACCAACCCCGGCTGGGAATGGGACGTCTTCGCGCAGTTCTTCACCGCGCCGACCATCCTCAAGGCCGTCTGGGTCACCCTCCAGCTGACCTTCTACGGCACGGCGATCGGCTTCGCCCTGGGGGTCGTCCTGGCCTTCATGCGGCTGTCGGCGAGCGGGTTCCTGAGGACCGTCGCGTACGGCTACATCTGGGCGTTCCGCTCGATCCCGCTCATCGTGCAGCTGCTGTTCTGGTTCAACCTCGCCTATCTCTACAAGGAGTTGACCTTCGGCATTCCGTTCGGTCCGGGGTTCTTCTCCTTCGACACGATGAACCTGGTCGGGGCGATGAGCGCCGCCGTCCTCGGCCTCGCACTGCACCAGGCGGCCTACGCGGCGGAGATCGTACGAGGCGGCGTCCTGGCCGTCGGAAGCGGCCAGTTGGAGGCGGCGGCCGCGCTCGGCATCCCCAAGTTCCGGCAGCTGCGTCGGATCGTCCTCCCGCAGGCCATGCGCTCGATCCTGCCCAACGCAGCCAACGAGATCATCTCGCTCTTCAAGGGCACCTCGATCGTCTCCGTCATGGCGATCGGCGAACTCTTCTACCAGGTGCAGGTGGTCTACGGCCGCAACGGCCGGGTGGTGCCGCTGCTGATGGTTGCCACCGTCTGGTACATCCTCCTCACCACCGTGCTCTCCGTCCTCCAGCACTACGTCGAACGTCACTACGCCAAGGGGGCCGTGCGATGAGCGCACCCAGCGATGCCATGGTCGAAATCCGCTCCGTGCACAAGAAGTTCGGCTCCCTGGAGGTGCTGCGCGGGATCGACCTGTCGGTCCGCCCCGGCGAGGTCACCGTCGTCCTCGGCCCCTCCGGCTCCGGCAAGTCCACCCTGCTGCGCACCATCAACCACCTGGAGAAGGTCGACCAGGGCTGGATCAGCGTGGACGGCACCCTGGTCGGCTACCGCAGGGACGGCAACAAGCTCTACGAGCTGCGCGAACGCGAGGTGCTGCGCCAGCGCACCAAGATCGGCTTCGTCTTCCAGAACTTCAATCTCTTCCCGCACCTCACCGTCCTGGAGAACATCATCGAGGCACCGGTCTCGGCGCTGGGCCGCCCCCGCAAGACGGCCGTGGCGGCGGCGGAGAAGCTGCTCGAACGGGTCGGCCTCACCGACAAGGCGACGGCCTACCCCGCCCAGCTCTCCGGCGGCCAGCAGCAGCGCGTCGCCATCGCCCGCGCCCTGGCCCTGGAACCCCGGCTGCTGCTCTTCGACGAGCCGACCTCCGCGCTCGACCCCGAACTCGTCGGCGAGGTCCTCGACGTCATGAAGGACCTGGCCCACGTCGGCACCACGATGATCGTCGTCACCCATGAGATCGGCTTCGCCCGCGAGGTCGCCGACACCGTCGTGTTCATGGACGAGGGCCGCATCGTCGAACAGGGCCCGCCCGCCGACGTACTCGACCACCCCACCCAGGAGCGCACCCGCGCGTTCCTCTCGAAGGTCCTCTGAAACCCCGCCTCTCTTCCACGCAAGGAGCACGTACGTGTCCGTCCGCCGCAGCATCACCCTCGCCCTCGCCACTCTCACCGCCACCGGTCTGCTCACCGCCTGCGGCACCTCCGACCCCGCCACCGACCTGGCGGCCCCGAAGGGCCACAAGGACGCCGGGGTCAACATCGGGCCCGACCAGGACCGGATCAGAGGCAAGAAGGTGGCGGCCGCCGCCGATCTCGTCCCCGAGGCGATCCGCAAGCGCGGCACGCTGCGGATCGGAGCCAGCGCCGACGCCTCACCGCCGCTCGGCTTCTACGCCACCGACGACAAGACCCGGATCGGCTCCGAGATCGACATCGCCACCCTCGTCGCCGACACCCTCGGTCTGAAGCCGCAGTTCGAGGAGGTCTCCTGGGAGAACCTCTTCGTCGGCCTGGACAGCTCCAAGTTCGACGCCGTCCTGTCCAACGTCACCGTGACCGAGGAGCGCAAGGAGAAGTACGACTTCGCCACCTACCGGCTCGACAACATCGCCTTCGAGGCCAAGAAGGGCTCCGGCTGGAAGGTGAAGGAGCCCGCCGACGTCGCCGGGAAGACGATTTCGGTCTCCTCCGGCACCAACCAGGAGAAGATCCTCGTCGAGTGGAGCGAGGAGAACGTCAAGGCCGGGCGCGAGCCGGTGGACATCAAGTACTTCCAGAAGGACACCGACTACTACCTGGCCCTCCAGTCCGGCCGTATCGACGCCCACCTCGGCCCGAGCCCCACCGCCGCCTACCACGTCGCCACGGCCGGCCAGTCCGAGATCATCGGCCAGCTCTCCGGCGCCGGCGGCGACCTCCAGGGCAAGATCGCCGCCACCACCAAGAAGGACAGCGGCCTGGTGAAGGCGTATGCCGCCGCGATCGACCACATCGTGCAGGACGGCTCCTACGGCAAGGTCCTGGGGCGCTGGGGGCTCGGTGGCGAAGCCGTCGAGACGTCGGAGATCAACCCGCCCGGCCTGCCCAAGACCAAGAGCTGACGCCCGGGCCGTGCAGGGGTCGTGGCCGGGCTCCGTCCGGCCCGGCCACGACCGCCCCGCGAGGCCCCCGACCTACCGCAGACCCGAGAGGTCCCCGATATGTCCGCCCGTACATCCCTCCATCTGGCCGCCGAGATCGGCGGCCCGCCGCACTACGACGCCGGGCACTACCTCCGGCTGGCGGGGCTCGCCGAGGACGGCGCGCTCGACTACGTCACCCTCGGCGACTCCTTCGCCCGCCCCGGGCTCGACGCGCTCGCCGCACTCGCCCGCGTCGCCCCCGCCACCGACCGCATCGGCCTCGTCCCGGCCGTCACCACCACCCACACCGAGCCCTTCCACGTCTCCTCGGCCGTCGCCACCCTGGACTGGGTGAGCCGGGGCCGCGCGGGCTGGCAGGCCGACGTCTCCACCACCGAGGCGGAGGCCCGGCTCTTCGGCCGGCGTCCCGCCGCGCCGCCCGCCGCGCTCTGGCAGGAGGCCGGTGAGGTCGCCGACGTCTCCGGGCGGCTCTGGGACAGCTGGGAGGACGACGCCGAGATCCGGGACACCGCCACCGGCCGCTTCATCGACCGGGACAAGCTGCACTACGTCGACTTCGAGGGCTCCACCTTCACGGTGAAGGGCCCCGCGATCGTCCCGCGTCCGCCGCAGGGCCGCCCGGTCACTGTCATCGACGC
Organism: Streptomyces globisporus; assembly: GCA_014649555.1. GTDB lineage: Bacteria > Actinomycetota > Actinomycetes > Streptomycetales > Streptomycetaceae > Streptomyces > Streptomyces globisporus. The sequence continues at coordinate 58,545 of BMTG01000008.1, forward strand.
GACCACCGCCCCGGCCCGCGAGGCGGCCGCCCGGCACGCCGATGTCGTCCACATCCGGGCCACCACCCCCGAGCAGGCGGCCGCCGTCCGCGACGAGGTGCTCCGCACGGCCGCCGCCCACGGACGCGACCCCGGGTCCCTGCGCGTCCTGGTCGCGCTCACCGTCGACCTCGGGGACGTGGAGACCGCGCCGGAACCCGGTCTGGAGAGCGGACCGCAGCTCGCCGGGCGCGGCACCTACTTCCGGGGCGGCCCGGTCGACCTCGCCGACCTCATCGCCCAGTGGCACCGGGCGGGCGCGGCCGACGGCTTCCACCTCACGCCCATCACCCCCGAACGCGACCTCGAAAGGATCGTCAACGGCACCGTGGCCCTCCTCCAGCACCGCAGCCTCTTCCGTACCTTCCACCCCGGCGGCACCCTGCGCGAACACCTGGGCCTCGTACGTCCCGCGAGCTGCTACTCCGCCGCCAGGACCGCCGCGAAGGAGGCATGACCGTGCCCCGTCCGATGCATCTCGCCGCCCACTTCCCGGGCGTCAACAACACCACCGTGTGGGCCGATCCGCGCTCCCGCAGCCAGATCGACTTCTCCTCCTTCGAGCAGTTGGCGAGAACGGCGGAGCGCGGGAAGTTCGACTTCTTCTTCCTCGCCGAGGGGCTGCGGCTGCGCGAGCACAACGGCCGCATCCACGACCTCGACGTGGTCGGCCGGCCCGAGTCGCTGACCTTGCTGAACGCGCTGGCCGCCGTCACCGAACGGCTCGGCCTCGCCGCCACCGTGAACGCCACCTTCAACGAGCCCTACGAACTGGCCCGCCGGATCGCCACCCTCGACCACCTCAGCGGGGGCCGCGCCGCCTGGAACGTGGTGACCTCGTCCGACGCCTTCACCGGGGAGAACTTCCGCCGGGGCGGCTATCTGGACCGGGCCGACCGGTACACCCGGGCCGCCGAGTTCGTCGCCACCGCCCGGGAACTGTGGGACTCCTGGACGCCCGACGGCGAATCGCGGCCGTTCGCCCACGAGGGGCCGCAGTTCACGATCTCCGGGGAGTTCACCGTCCCGCGCTCGCCGCAGGGACACCCCGTCGTCATCCAGGCCGGAGACTCCTCCGAGGGCAGGGAGTTCGCCGCATCCGCCGCCGACATCATCTTCACCCGGCACGGCACCCTGGAGGCGGGCCGGGATTTCTACGCCGACGTCAAGGGCCGCCTCGCGGCGTCCGGCAGGGAGGCCGACAGCCTCAAGATCATGCCCGGGGTCACCGTGGTCGTCGGCGACAACGATGCCGAGGCCCAGGAGAAGGCCGCCGAGATCCGCCGTCAGCAGGTCTCCCCGCAGAACGCGATCCTCGCCGCCGAGCAGATCTGGGGCACCGACCTCTCCGCGTACGACCCCGACGGGCCGCTCCCCGCCATCGACCCGGTCACCGACTCCGGGATCACCCGGGGCCGGGTCCTGCACGGTGACCCCTCCGCGGTCGCCGCCCGCTGGCGAGCGCTCGCCGAGGCCAAAGGGCTCTCCCTGCGCGGGACCGTCATCGAGACGACCACCCGGCAGTCGTTCATCGGCTCGCCCAGCACCGTCGCGGCGGAGCTGACGGCCTTCGTCGACCAGCGGGCCGCCGACGGCTTCATCCTCGTCCCCCATCTCACCCCCGGCGGCCTGGACGACGTCGTGGACCGGGTCGTCCCGCTCCTCCAGGAGAGCGGCGCGTTCCGCTCCGAATACACCGGCTCCACCCTGCGGTCGCACCTCGGCCTCCCGGAGCCGGTATGGAAAGGTTGACCGCATGAGCACGGACGCACAGCAGCAGGAGCAGGGCGGCGGCGGGCCGGAGGCCGCGCGGGACTGGCAGCGGTGGCACGAGGGGCGCGTCGTCGCCGTCGCCGCCCCGTACGGCCCGCTCTCCCTGACCGGAACCCACTGGCTCTCCGACTACCCGGAAGGGCGAATTCCGGCCGTCCCCGGTCTCTGGCGCGAGGACGGCGACGAGGTGGTCCTCACGGCCGCCGCCGAGGACGGGATCGTCGTCGACGGCAAGCCCCTGACCGGCGAGGTCCGGCTCGGCGCGGACCGCGGACCCATCGACGCCTCCCGGGTCGCGCAGGGGGAGCGGCGGCTGGTGATCCTCCGCCGCGAAGGGCTGTGGGCGGTACGGGACTTCGACCCGGGATCACCGGCCCGGCACGCCTTCTCGACCATCGAGGCCACCCCGTACGACCCCCGCTGGACGCTGTCCGGGACCTTCCGCCCGTACGCCGACCGGACCGTACGGGTGGCGAACGCGGACGGGATCGAGCGCGGTCTCGGGCTCGGCGGGGAGCTCGCCTTCACGGTGGAAGGGCAGGAGCACACGCTCCAGGTGGCGGTCGAGCCCGACGGGTCGCTGTGGGCCGTCTTCGCCGACGGGACCAGCGGGAACAGCAGCTACCGCTTCCGTTTCCTGCGGCCGGGCGCGCCCGCCGCCGACGGCAGCGTGAGCGTCGACTTCAACCGCGCGCTGCTGCCGCCGTGCGCGTTCGCCGATCACTTCATCTGCCCCTTCCCGCCCCCGGGCAACACGCTCACCGTGGCGGTCCCGGCGGGGGAGCGGAACCGCATCGACGCCTGAGCCGCGGAAGCGGTCCCTCCGGCCCCGGCAGCCCCACGGCTCCCGGGGTCGGAGGCGTATGGGGTCCGCGTGGCCGAAAGGCATTCTTGCGCCTCCCGTCCGAGCCCCTCGATACTCCGGTCAGCGATTGTCAGGGGCACGGCAATTCCGGAATCCGGACAGGCCCCCGACTGCGCCTCACGGGCCCGCCACCCCACAGGAGGGCCCCCGATTCCCCTCGGAGGAACCCGACGTGAGGATCAAGCGCACCAACAACCACTCCAACGCGGCGAGACGCGTCCGTACCACGGCCGTCCTCGCGGGGCTCGCCGCCGTCGCGGCGATGGCCATCCCCACCGCGAACGCCGAAACCCCCCGGACGTTCAGCGCCAACCAGCTGACCGCGGCGAGCGACGCCGTGCTCGGCGCCGACATCGCGGGCACCGCCTGGAACATCGACCCGCAGACCAAACGCCTCGTCGTCACCGTCGACAGCACGGTCACGCAGGCCGAGATCAACACCATCAAGAAGTCGGCGGGCGCCCACGCCGACGCCCTGCGCATCGAACGCACCCCCGGCAAGTTCACCAAGCTCATCTCCGGCGGCGACGCGATCTACTCCAGCACCGGCCGCTGCTCGCTGGGCTTCAACGTCCGCAGCGGCAGCACCTATTACTTCCTCACCGCCGGTCACTGCACCGACGGTGCGACCACCTGGTACGCCAACTCCGCCCGCACCACCGTGCTCGGGACGACCTCCGGGTCCAGCTTCCCGAACAACGACTACGGCATCGTGCGCTACACCAACACCACGATTCCGAAGGACGGCACGGTCGGCGGCCAGGACATCACCAGTGCCGCCAACGCCACCGTCGGCATGGCCGTCACCCGCCGCGGCTCCACCACCGGCACCCGCAGCGGTTCGGTCACCGGACTCAACGCCACCGTCAACTACGGGGGCGGCGACGTCGTCTACGGCATGATCCGCACCAACGTGTGCGCCGAGCCCGGCGACTCCGGCGGCCCGCTCTACTCCGGCACCCGGGCGATCGGTCTCACCTCCGGCGGCAGCGGCAACTGCTCCTCCGGCGGTACGACCTTCTTCCAGCCGGTCGTGGAAGCCCTGAACGCGTACGGCGTCAGCGTGTACTGACCGGCCCCGCCGATCAGGTACGGAGCTGTCCGTACATACGTGCCCCCGTCCGGAATTCCGGACGGGGGCTCCCGCTCGCCGGGGGGCTCTTGAGAGGATGTCGCCACGACGGATCGTCGTGACGGGGCGGCAGGGGGCGGGGGCGCTCCCGGGGTGCGCTCCGCTGGCATCAGGGGGTAGCAGGTCCGTGTATCGCATCGGAGTGACCGGTCACCGCTCCATCCCCGCCGAGGCGGAGGCCCATGTGCTCGCCGGAATGCGAGCCGCTCTCTGCGGCCTCGACCGCCCCAGCCAGGCCCTCTCCAGCCTGGCGGTCGGCGCCGACCAGCTCTTCGCCGACCTCGCCCTCACCTGCGGCGCCGAACTGACCGCCGTGATCCCCAGCCGCGACTACGAGGCCTGTTTCGACAACGCCGCCGACCTCGCCCGCTACCGGACGCTCAAGGCGCGCGCGGCACGGGAGGTCCGGCTCGACTTCCCGCACTCCACCGACGAGGCGTACTACGCGGCGGGCGCCTACATCGCCGACCACTGCGACCGGCTGCTCGCGGTCTGGGACGGGCTCCCCGCCCGGGGCCTCGGCGGTACGGGCGACATCGTGACGTACGCCCGCACGCTCGGCCGCCCCGTCACCGTGATCTGGCGCGACGGGGTGCTGCGCGGCTGACCCGGGCCACGGCGGGGGAGAGGGTCACACGCGGTGTCTGACCAGCCAGTCGGTGTGCTCGGGCGACACGATCCGCTCGGTCTCGAACACCGCCGCCGGCCAGTGACGTTCGGTCAAGGTCGTCTCCATGGCGGCCTGCATCGACTCCAGGTCCTCCTCCACCAGCGAGTGCGCCGAGATCAGCGGATGGTGCCGGCGCATCTCGTTCCAGGCGAGACAGGCCGCCGCCGCCGCGGACAGCGCCCCCGTCAGACCGAACGACCGGCCCACCCCGAAGGCCTGGAGCACACTCAGCGCCAGCGCCGGGAGCGTCAGCGCGACAATGGCGCCCGACCACATGAGCGCCCCACGCCGGGACGCCTGCTGACGTCGGCGGTACCAACGGCGCTGTTCGATGAGCCGGTCCCGTACGTACGTCTCCTTGCGGACCGTGTACGCCTTGTTCCGCAAGGCGCGCATGGACTCCGTGATGAGCCCGCCGGAATCCGGCAGCTCCTCGCGGGGGTCGGCCCAGCCCACCTTCCGCAGCTCCTGCAGACCGTCCTCCAGACGATTGGCGAACAGCGCCTCCGGGTGCTCGGACGCGCTGTCGAACGGAGCGCCGTGCACCGCGTAGCGCCAGCAGTTCGATTTGATGAACTCCGCTGCGGAGCGGTTGAGTTGCCAATGCGACTTTGCTTTGCGCTGGGAGGCGAGGAAGGTCGTGAAGAGCACGCCCAGATAGGCCAGCACCGCCGCGCCGTACAGCGCCCGGGCCGCGGGACCGTCGTCGGCGTGCCAGGGGAGCGCCGCGGGCACCGTGCCGGCCACGAGCAGCGCCAGCTGCACCCGGGTGGTGTTCACGGCCTCGCGCTGGCGGGCCACGGCGACCGCGTCCGTGTGATGGAACAGCTCGGGCAGGTCGTCGTTCCTGAAGACCATGGATCTCAGCGGCTCGGGCAGCGCCGTCACGGTCGCCTCCGTCTGCAGTTGTCGTATGACCCGGCCGACCATCACGCCTGACCCGCCCGGGGCCACGAGAGTAGGTGGGAGGGAGGGGCCGGGCAAGAGCGTCCCGGCCCCCCGGACGGCCGCCACGACGAGGTTCGGCCACTTCCGCACGGGGTGCGCCGAGCGGAGCGGGCCGCTCCCTTTCCGGGCCCGGGACCGGCGCACGAACGTCATGACGGCGGCGCGGGAGGCGACCGCCCCGGAGCGGAATCGGTGAACGAGTGAATTACCGGCCCGGCCAAGGCGTCCCGGCGGCTCGGCGGGGCCGTGGCGGACGCGTGACGGTTCGCGCGAGCGCCCCCTGTCCGGGGCGGCTCCGGAGCCGCCCGCAAGCCTCCCACCTGCGAAAGCCGGCGGCGGATGAGCCGGCTCTCCCGCCCGAAATCTCCGCCGCTCGTGGCCCGCTCACCCAAGAGGCCGAACGGACGGCATGTTTCGACTTTCGAAACACTGGAGCGAAGGCTGTTCCGCCGGCATGTGGAGGGGCCTCGGCGGTAGTAAAGTGCGCGTGCCGGGCCGTGTGATGACACGGAATCCGGCTGCGTTTCAATGTCCGGAAACAGACCCCCTCAGGATCCCCCTAGGACGGCCGTGAAGACCTACGGAACCACCCCCGACTTCGCCCTTGCGAAGACCCGCGCAACCCTCGCGGCGACCGACGTCCGCAGCGCCGACGCCGTCACGAAGATCAACCGCGTATGCGGTGCGACCACGGCCCGGTCCACCCGGATCTCCACGTTCAATTCCGCTCTCTGAGCAGGCGTCAGAACTGGCTAGAATGGCGGAATGACAGGACCCCTGGTCCCCTTCCGCGAATTCGTTCTCAAAGTGCACAGCAGGTGCGATCTCGCCTGTGATCACTGCTACGTCTACGAACATGCAGATCAGAGCTGGCTGACCCGACCGAAAGCCATCTCCGACGAGGCAATTTCCTGGACGGCCCGGCGTCTGGCCGAGCATGCGACCACTCATGCGCTTCCCTCCGTCACAGTGATCCTGCACGGCGGGGAACCGCTCCTGGCAGGACCCGCGCGACTGCGCCGGGTCTGCGAGGAGCTCGGCTCGGCCCTGAACGGCATCGCTGAGCTGGACCTCAGGATCCACACCAACGGCGTCCAGCTCAGCCCCCGCTACCTCGACCTCTTCGACGAGTTCCACGTCCGCGTCGGGATCTCGCTCGACGGCGACCGCGCCGCCAACGACCGCCACCGCCGGTACGCCGACGGACGCAGCAGCCACCCGATGGTGCTGCGCGCGGTCGACCTGCTCCGCGAGGAGCGCTACCGCCATCTGGACCTCGGCCTGCTCTGCACGGTCGACATCCACAACGACCCGGTGGCCGTGCACGACGCGCTCGCCGCGCTCGAACCCCCGCTCGTCGACTTCCTGCTGCCGCACGCCACCTGGGACGACCCGCCGCCCCGCCCGGACGGATCGCCCACCGCGTACGCCGCATGGCTCCTGACGGTCTTCGACCGCTGGACGGAACAGGGCCGCCCCATGCCCGTCCGGATGTTCGCCTCGGTGCTCTCCAGCCTGAGCGGCGGCCCCAGCCTCACCGAGTCCCTGGGCCTCGCCCCCACCGACCTCGTCGTCATCGAGACCGACGGGAAGCTGGAACAGGTCGACTCGCTCAAGAGCGCCTACGAGGGCGCCGCCGCCACCGGGTTCGACGTCTTCCGCAACACCTTCGACGAGGTCGCCGCCCACCCCGGCGTCCGGGCGCGCCAGCTCGGTCTGGCCGGCGTCAGCGAGACCTGCCGCAGCTGCCCGGTCGTACGCTCGTGCGGCGGCGGCCTCTACACCCACCGGTACCGCTCCGACGAATCCGGCGGCGGCTTCGACCACCCGTCCGTGTACAGCGACGACCTGGCCGCCCTCATCCGGGGCATCGAGGAACGTACGGCCGCCGCCACCGAGTCACCCGCCGTCCGGTCGCCGGACGCCCTGCTCGCCGCCCACCAGGACCTGACCCGGACCCTGCTCGCCGTGGTCCACGACACCCTCGACGGGCGGGGCGGAGCACTCTGGGACGACGCCTGGCGGCTCGCCGCGGCGGTCGAGGCGGACACCGACGGCGCCGACGCGCTCGACGTGGTCCTCGCACACCCCTACACCCGTACCTGGCTGGTCGACGCCCTGGCGGACGTCGACGCCGGCCGAGGACTCACGGAACCCGCCGCCGAACGGCTCGCCGCGACCGTGGCCGCCGCCGCCGTCCGCGCCCGGCTCGACCTTCCCGTACCCGTGGCGTACCGCGACGGAGGCCTCCACCTGCCCACCCTCGGCACCGTGGTCCTCGGCGGGCCGGGGGAGCGGGGGACGGCCGTCGTGCACCCCGCGGACGGCGGATTCCTCGTCCGGGAGACGCAAGCCGCGCCCGGCACGGAGGTGCGCATCGCACTCGGTGAGCCCCAAGGCCCGCACTGGCTGCCCGTGCGCGTCCTGCGGCAGGCGCCGGCCCCCGCCCTCCTCCTGGACGACCTCGACCCCCTCCGCGACTGCTTCGACGCCCCCGCGGCCGACCGCCTGGAAGCGGAGGACGCCGACGCCTGGGCGCACCGCATCGCCGAGGCCTGGTCGCTGCTGGCCGACGCCGTACCGGACCAGGCCGCCGAGGCCGCCCGTACGCTCACCACGCTCACCCCGCTGTCCACCGGGGCGGCCGTGCCGGGGCGCCACGGGCCCGGCGCACTCGGCGCCGGGCCGGTGACCGGCGCGGACGAGCTGGCACTCGGCCTGCTCAGCGGATTCCGCCGGGCGAAACTCCGCGCGCTCGGTGAAGTGACGGATCTTTACGCCCTGGACGGTACCTGGGACCATCGAACGCCTTGGGGGAGCGAACACGTGACGTTCTCCCGACTGCTGGCCGAGACATTCGAACGGGCGGGGCTCGGGCTTTACGATCCGCGCTTCCTCACGGGTGTTCCGGAAGCACTCGACATGATCGAAAACGCGGCGGAGGTGACGGTCGACGGAAAACAGCTGATCGCCGCTGTCCGCAAGGAGATCAGCGGAACGCGGAGTGCGGCCGGGAGGAATCACGGCAGGAGCCTCTCGCCGTCCGGTCCTGTGGCGAACGTCCTGGCCTCTGACCGGAAAGTGACGTTCGAATGACCGAACGGGAGGGGCTGGAACGCGGCCCGCTCCGGAATGATGAGTTCGCTTGCACTCCCTTCCTCTTTCCGGGATGCGAGTGCTCATACAGGACGGGGGTCGTGTGCACGCATCGACGCAACAGCGAGCGGTGGGCCATCGGCCGTATTTCTTTCTGAGTTACGCCCACACGCCCGGGTACGGCGCCGGCACGGACCCCGATATGTGGGTCGAACGGCTTTTCCAGGATCTCTGCGGCCATGTGATGGCCATGACCGACTTACCCGCCGGATCCCCCGCGGGCTTCATGGACCGGGAGATACGCTCCGGCGAGGGCTGGTCGGAACGGCTCGGCGACGTCCTCGCCACCTGCCGGGTCTTCGTTCCGCTGTTCTCGCCGCGCTACTTCGCCAGCGAGATGTGCGGCAAGGAGTGGTACGCCTTCGAACAGCGGGCCATCCACCACCGGGCCCGCTCCAACCAGCCGGCCGAGGCCATCGTCCCCGCGCTCTGGGTTCCGGTGCCCCCGAGCCAACTGCCCGGCTCCGCCGAGCGGTTGCAGTTCAACCACCGCGACTTCGGCGAACGGTACGTCAGCGACGGCCTCTACGGTCTGATCAAGCTCAGACTCTTCGCCGAGGAGTACGAACGGGCCGTCTACGAACTGGCCAAACGCATCGTCAGCGTCGCCGACTCGGTCCGTATCGACACCGGCCGGCCCGTCGACTACCGCCTCGCCCCCAGCGCCTTCGGCTCCCCCAGCAGCGGAGTCGGCGCCCCCCGGCCGATGCAGATCACCATCGCGGCGCCCACCCGCCACGATCTGCCCGCGGGGCGCAACAGCGACCACTACGGCGACCACCCCCAGGACTGGAACCCGTACTACCCCGCCTCCGCCCGGCCGCTGGCCTACGTGGCCGAGGAACTGGTCCGCTCGCTCAACTACCAGGCCGTCATCACCTCGTTCGACGAGGACCGGCACGACGGCAAGGCACCGCCCAGCACCCCCGAGATCCTGCTCGTCGACCGCTGGGCCCTGCGGGACGAGGACCACTGCCGCAGGCTCGCCGCCTTCGACGCGGAGAACCGGCCCTGGGTGACCATGGTCGTCCCGTGGAGCCGCGACGACCACCAGAGCAGAGCGGCGGAGACGGAGCTCACCGAGAAGCTCGAAGCGGTCATGCCGGTCAAGATGGGCCAGGGCCGGGCCCTCTGCCGCGCCGCCGCCAAAGGAGTGCCGACGATGGAGGCGTTCGGCCAACTCCTGCCCCAGGTGGTCGAGGTGGCCGCCCAGCAGTATCTGAAGCACGCGAAGGCCTACCCACCCGGATCCGGCGGCGGATCCGGCGAGCGGACCCGGCTCACCGGCCCCATGGGCCATACGAGCTACATACCCGACCCGCACGACCCTGCGACGGAAGCGGAGGACCTATGAGTGCCGGTCGTGACGGGCGCATCGTCACCTTCTACTCGTACAAGGGCGGTACCGGGCGCACCATGGCGCTCGCCAACACCGCCTGGATCCTCGCGGCCAACGGCAAGCGGGTGCTGGCCGTCGACTGGGACCTGGAAGCCCCCGGACTCCACCGGTTCTTCCACCCCTTCCTCGACCCGGCCACCCTCGGCGCCACCACCGGCGTGATCGACCTGATCACCGAGTACGCCTGGGCCGCGACCAGCCCCGCCCAGCGCGCCGAGGACTGGCACCGCGACTACGCCCGTATCCAGCCGCACGCCGTATCGCTGACCCCGGAGTCGCTCGGCTGGGAGTTCCCGCAGGGCGGCACGCTCGACTTCGTCTCCGCCGGACGGCAGAACCGCGAGTACAGCGCCACCGTCTCCACCTTCGACTGGGACAACTTCTACGACCGGTTCGGCGGCGGCCACTTCTTCGACGCCCTGCGCGACGACATGAAGGCCAACTACGACTACGTCCTCATCGACAGCCGGACCGGCCTCAGCGACATCGCCGACATCTGCACCGTCCACCTCCCGGACGTGCTCGTCGACTGCTTCACCCTGAGCGACCAGTCCATCGACGGCGCGGCCTCCGTCGCCCGCCAGATCGCCGAGCGCAACACCGGCCGCCCGATCGCCCTCTACCCCGTACCGATGCGGATCGACGAGGGCGAGAAGGAGAAGGCCGACGCCGGACGGGCGCTGGCCCGGCTCAAGTTCGACCGGCTGCCGCGCGATCTGTCCGGGGACGAACTCACCGCCTACTGGGGGGCGGTGGAGATCCCGTACCGGCCCTACTACGCCTACGAGGAGACGCTGGCCACCTTCGGCGACGAGGCCGGGCTCACCAACTCGCTGCTCTCCGCCTTCGAACGGCTCACCGCGGTCATCACCGAACGGGAGATCACCTCGATGCCCCCGGTCGGCGAAGAGGTCCGGCTGCGGATCCGCGACGCCTTCACCCGGCGCAGGCCCGCCCTGCCCGCCGATCTCCACCTCAGCTATGTGGCGGAGAACCGGATGTGGGCCGACTGGCTCGAGTCGATCCTCACCCGGGCCGGTTTCCGCGTCGTTCCGCGCGACGTCTCCGCCGAACGCCCGCCCGAGGAGCCCGCCGGCACCACCGCGGAGAACGCCGCCCGCACCGTCGTGCTGCTCTCCAGCGCCTACCTCAAGTCCCAGCGCGCGGTCGAGCTGTGGGAACGGACCGCTTCCGAGGCCGTGGGCAGCGGCCGCCGCCGGCTGGTCCCGCTGCGGGTCGGGGACGTACGCCTGACCTCCCCGTACATCGACCGCAACCCGGTCGACCTCTTCCGGCTCGACGAGGTGCACGCCACCACCGCCGTGATGCGGGCCCTGGACCGCCCGGTGCAGGTGACCGACGGGGTCTCGCCCGGGCCCCGCTTCCCCGGCACCGTGCCGAGGATCTGGAACGCGCCGCCCCGCAACCCCGGCTTCACCGGCCGCTCGCTCGTCCTGGAGCGGATGCGCGACCAGCTCGGCGGCGGCCTGGCCGTCGTCCTGCCGCAGCCGCAGACCCTGTACGGACTCGGCGGCGTCGGCAAGACCCAGGTGGCCCTGGAGTACGTGCACCGCTTCATGGCCGACTACGACCTGGTGTGGTGGATATCGTCCGAGCAGCCCGAAGACGTCGTCGCCTCGCTCGCCGAACTCGCCGGCCGGCTCGGCGCCCAGGGCGGCGACGACATGGCGGCCGCCTCCCGGGAGGCCGTCGACCTGCTGCGGCGCGGGGTGCCCTCCGACCGCTGGCTGCTGGTCTTCGACAACGCGGACGACCCCGAGCAGCTGCGCCGCTACTTCCCGCAAGGCGGCTCCGGCCACATCCTGGTGACCTCCCGCAACCAGAGCTGGTCCCAGCACGGCGACGCGCTGCCCGTGGACGTCTTCCTGCGGGAGGAGTCGATCGAGCACCTCCAGCGCCGGGCCCCGGGGCTCAGCGACGAGGACGCCGCCCAGGTGGCGACCGCGGTGGGCGACCTGCCGCTCGCCGTGGAGCAGGCGGCCGCCTGGATCGCGGAGACCGCCACCCCCATCGGCACCTATCTCGAACAGCTCGCCCAGCAGGCGCCCCAGGTCCTCGCGCTCAACCAGCCGGCCGGCTACCCGGAACCGGTCGCCGCGACCTGGAACATCTCCATCGCCCGGCTCAAGGAGCGCTCACCCGCCGCCGTGCGGCTGCTCCAGCTCTGCGCCTTCTTCGCACCCGAGCCGATCTCCGCGAACCTCCTCTACAGCAAGGAGATGATCGACGCGCTGAAGCCGTACGACTCCTCGCTCCAGGAGAAGCTGGTGCTGGGCCGGGTCATCCGGGAGATCGGCCGCTTCGCCCTGGCCAAGGTCGACCAGGTCTCCAACTCCATCCAGGTCCACCGCCTCGTCCAGGCCGTCATCAAGGCACAGCTCAGCGAGGAGGAGCAGCGCGAGGCCCGGCACGTCGTCCACCGCATCCTGGCCGGGGCCCGGCCCGACGACGACGAGCCGATAGACAACCCGGAGACCTGGCCGCGCTTCGTCACGATCTGGCCGCACCTCGGCCCCTCCGACGCGCGCAACTGCAAGGAGCCGGAGACCCGCAGGCTCCTGATCGACCGGGTCCGCTACCTCTGGAAGCGCGGCGACATCAGGACCGCGTGGGCGCTGGGCGAGGATCTGCGCGAGCTCTGGCGCGAGAACCTCGGCGAGCGCGATCTCCAGTACCTCTACCTGCGCTTCCACCTCTCCAACATTCTGCGCACGCGCGGGCGTTACGTGGAGGCGAGGGAGCTGGACGAGGTCACCCTGGAGCGGCAGCGGGAGGTGCTGGGACCCGAGCACCCGCACACGTACATGACCACCAGCAGCCTGGCCATCGACCTCGGGCTGCTCGGGGACTACGCGCGGGCGATCGAGATGGCGACCGAGGCCCACGAGGGGTTCGGCCAGATCTTCCACGACTCCCACCCCCGGACCCTGGCCGCCGCCAACAACCTGGCCCTGAACCTGCGCAGCGTCGGCCAGTACGCCCGCGCCCGGGAGATCGACCAGGACGTCTACGACCTGCGCACCCAGGTGCTCGGACCGGAACACCCCTACAGCCTGTCCTCCGCCATGAACCTGGCGCGCGACCTGCGGGAGGTCGGCCGGTACGACGACTCGGTGGGGCTGCTGAGCACGACGTACAACAGCTTCAAGGAGACGATGGGCCGGAGCTTCCCCACCACGCTCAGCGCCGCGAAGAGCCTCGCGGTGTCGCTGCGCAGGGCGGGCCGGCTGGAGGACGCGCGGCGTCTCACGGTGGCGACCCGCGCCCGCTACCGGGCGAAGTACACCATCGCCAATCCCGATTCGCTGGCCTGCGACCTCAACCTCGCGGCGGACCTGTTCGCGGCGGGCGAGAGCGCCGAGGCGCTGGAGACCGCGCAGGAGGTCGTCGACCAGTACATGAAGGTGCCGGGGGAGAAGCACCCGTACACCCTGGCGGCGCAGAACAACCTCGGTGTCTATCTGACGGGGGCCGGAGAGCCGGAAGCGGCGGAGCGGGTGCTGAAGCTGGTCGTCGCGGGCATGCGCGAGGCGTTCGGCCGGGAGCACCCCAACACCCTGTTCTGTGTGATGAACCTGGCCAGCGCGACGGCGGACCGGGGGGAGCTGGACATCGTGCTGGAGACCGAGCAGCGGCTGTGCGGCCAGTTGCGGGAGGCGCTCGGGGCGCACCATCCGGAGACCCTGGCCATGACCTCGAACATGGCGGTCACGCTGGACGCCATGGGGCGCGTGGAAGAGGCGGTGCAGCTGCGGGCGGACATCGTTCCCGAGCTGTCGCGTCAGCTCGGCGACGACCATCCGCTGGTCCGGATCGCCCGGTCCGACGAGCGATTCCGGCGGGAGCTGGAGCCGATGTCCGTGTGACTGCCGTGCGCCGGGAGGCCCGTCCTCCCGGCGCACGGTCGCCGGGGTCAGTTCCCGCCGCAGTGCTCCCGCTCGTCCAGCAGCCAGTCGAGGATGCGGGGGAGCATGGGGAACGCGTCGAAGTGCGCCGCCCTCGGCTCCAGTACGGTGGTGGCGCCCGGGATCTGTCCGGCCAGCCAGCGGGAGTGGCCGACCGGGGAGAAGACGTCCTTCTCCCCGTGCCACAGCAGCACCTCGCCGGTGATCCGGGCCGGGTCGAAACCCCAGGGCCGGCAGAACGCGATGGCGTCGTCGATCCAGCCGTACGCCGAATGCCGCAGCCCCTCGCTGAAGTTGCGCAGCAGCATGGACCGGATGCCCGCGTCGTTGACCACCAGCCGGTCGGAGTCGGTCAGCTCCCGGCGCAGATCGTCCAGCAGCCGGACCGGGTCCCGCCGGATCTGCGCCGAGCGGACGATGAAGGACCGCGCCAGGGACTCCGGGTCGTCGGCCGCCGTGGAGTACGCCAGCACATTGGACGCGCTCATCCCCTCGAACCAGTCGAGCCCGGCCGCGTCCCGGGGCGCGAGACTGACCAGGGCCGCGGTCCGGGTGACCCGTTCCGGCATCAGCGCCGCGCAGGCCAGGGCGTGCGGGGCCCCGCCGGAGCGGCCGACCACGGCGAAGCGATCGAGTCCCAGCGCGTCGGCGATGGCGCGGACGTCCTCGACGACGTCGCTGATCCGCCGGCCCTCGTGGCGGTCGCTGTCGCCGTAGCCCGGGCGGTCGTAGGCGATCAGTTGCGTATGGCGCTGGTAGAGGACCATGCCGCGGGGAGCGGGGCCGAGTCGGCTGCCCGGGGTGCCGTGGAGGAGGAAGACCGGTCTTCCCCGTGGATCGCCCATCCGCTCGACCATCAGATGCCGCCCGTCCGCCGCGAGCACCCGATTGCGCACCCGTGCCTCCCCCGCTCGGTCAACCGGTCACCCGGCGGGCCCGGACCCGATCTGCTCCCGGTGCCTGCCGCCGTTTCGATGATGACCCATCAGGGGCGTTACGGGGACCGTTCGCCCATGAGGAACTGTGAAGGTCCTGGGAGGCGGCCGACGGACGATTCCCGTCGCCATCCGGACGGACCGCACCACCATCCGGACCGAGGGGGCGAGAATCGGACAGGACTAGTCCTCACGCTGGGGCCGCCGACGGTTGCACCGGGTGTTTGCGAAGGGAACCGACATGGCATGACCGTGGGTAAGTGAACGACCCGAGGGCGAAGCGTCGGTGTCGTGTGCACGTCCGGAAGTCGGCCTTGTGTGCGTTTCCCGGCCTCGGAATAGTGGGCGCCCCATCCTCCGTGTACGGGCACCCCACATGCTCCGTGCACGGCCCCACAGGAGGTCGAAGTTGAAGCATCGACGCATATCCAGGAAGCGCGCGACGCTGGCCGGTTCGGCCGTCGTCGCCCTGGTCGCAGCGGGATTCACGTTCCAGTCTGCGAACGCCAGTGACGATGTGCCGCAGTTCGCGGCCAAGACCCTCAGCGCGGACGCGGCCGGAAAGCTCGCCGACACCCTGGACCGTGACCTGGGCGCGGACGCGGCCGGTTCGTACTACGACACCACGGCGAAGGCCCTCGTCGTGAACGTCGTCGACGAGGCCGGCGCCGAGCAGGTCCGCCAGGCGGGCGGCAAGGCCAGAGTCGTGGAGAACTCCCTCACCGAGCTGAAGTCGGCCCGGCAGACCCTCACCGACAAGGCGACGATCCCGGGCACCTCCTGGGCGGTCGACCCGGTGACCAACAAGGTGAAGGTCACCGCCGACAGCACGGTCGACGGCGCGGCCTGGAAGAAGCTCTCGGCCGTGGTCGACGGCCTCGGCGGCAAGGCCGAACTCGTGAAGACCAAGGGTGAGTTCAAGCCGCTGATCGCGGGCGGCGACGCGATCTGGGGCTCCGGCTCCCGCTGCTCGCTCGGCTTCAACGTGGTCAAGGACGGCGAACCGTACTTCCTGACCGCCGGGCACTGCACCGAGTCCGTCAGCAGCTGGTCGGACAGCCAGGGCGGCGCGGAGATCGGGGCGAACGAGGGCTCCAGCTTCCCGGAGAACGACTACGGCCTGGTCAAGTACACCTCGGACATCGAGCACCCGAGCGAGGTGAACCTCTACGACGGCTCCACCCAGGCGATCACCCAGGCCGGTGACGCGACGGTCGGCCAGGCGGTCACCCGCAGCGGTTCCACCACCCAGGTGCACGACGGTGAAGTCACCGGGCTGGACGCCACGGTCAACTACGGCAACGGCGACATCGTCAACGGCCTCATCGAGACGACGGTCTGCGCCGAGCCGGGCGACAGCGGCGGCGCCCTCTTCGCGGGCGACACCGCGCTCGGTCTGACCTCGGGCGGCAGCGGCGACTGCTCCTCGGGCGGTACGACCTTCTTCCAGCCGGTCCCGGAGGCGCTGGCCGCCTACGGCGCCGAGATCGGCTGACACGCACCACCGCTCCACCGTACGACGGCGCGAGGAAGGGCCCCCGGTTCGCCGGGGGCCCTTCCCGTATGCCCGGACGCGATCGGGCTCAGGCGGCCTGGGGCAGATTGCGGGCGCCCGCGTCCGCCGGGGAGACGCCGAAGACCTTCACGGCCTGGTAGTAGGTCCAGGCCGTGCTGTTGCACGAGGTCTTCGTCGCGCCCGAGTAGCCGGCGCACACGCGCTTGAGGTCCTCGTAGAAGGCGGAGTCGATCCGGGCCTTGTTGGCGGAGAACGTGCCCGCGGCCTTGTGGTTCCGGTACCCGAAGTCGTGGCGGGCGCAGGAGTTCTGGAACGGGAAGCCGAAGGGGTTGTCGGGGGAGCTGCTGCAGTAGTCCGTCGACCAGTCGAAGCCGTACGCGGCCCAGGCGCCCTGGTTGTTGCGGGCCGCGTTCCAGGCGTTGTAGCTGGAGGCGCTCGTCTGGGTCCAGGAGCTGAGCACCTGGGGCTTGTCGGCGGGGGCGGCCGAGGCGGAGACGGCGGAGCCCAGGATGAGGGGGAGCGACAGGGCGACGGCGGCGAGCGGAACCGTGAAGCGACGACGCATGGACGACCTCCGTGGGGGTGAGGGGAGTTGCTCCTGAGGTGCTCCTCGCGGGGTGGTGCGGGGGAGCAGGAGCAGCATGTCGTCATGAACGCGTCATGCCTAGATGTCGCACCGGGTGGACATCGAGAATTCTCCGTCCGGCACCGGGAGTTGGGGTGTGCGTCGGCCGGGACGGCCGTCGGGGCCCTGGTCGCGGCCGACCTCATTACGTGATCCCGCCCGGGGCCGCGCCACTTTTTACCGACGCGTAACTTCCCTCGCCTGCTTACTCGTGCGTAGCTTGGCATGAGCACACAAAGCTTGTGGTCCGGGCCACAGGGCGCACCGCCATCGCACCTCCCTTGAGCCGCAAGGAGACCCCACGATGCTGCCCTGGATCCGTGCTGCGCGCGTTCCCCGCACGCGCAGTCTGCTCGCCGCCCTGCTTCTCGCCCTCACCGTTCTCGTCGTCCCCACGGCGACCGCGAGCGCGGCCCCCGCCGCCGAGGCGGCCACGTCGCGAGGCTGGAACGACTACTCCTGCAAGCCCTCCGCCGCTCATCCCCGCCCGGTCGTCCTGGTCCACGGAACCTTCGGGAACTCGATCGACAACTGGCTGGGCCTGGCGCCCTACCTGGTCAACCGGGGTTACTGCGTCTTCTCCCTCGACTACGGCCAGCTGCCGGGCGTGCCGTTCTTCCACGGCCTCGGACCCGTCGACAAGTCCGCCGAACAGCTCGACGTCTTCGTCGACAAGGTGCTGGCCGCCACCGGAGCCCCGAAGGCCGACATCGTCGGCCACTCCCAGGGCGGCATGATGCCCAACTACTACCTGAAGTTCCTGGGCGGCGCCGCCGAGGTCAACGCCCTGGTCGGCATTGCCCCGAGCAACCACGGCACCAGCCTGCTCGGCCTCACCAAGCTGCTGCCGTACTTCCCCGGCGTGGAGAAGTTCATCAGCGACAAGACCCCCGGGCTCGCCGACCAGGTCGCGGGATCGCCCTTCATCACCAAGCTCACGGCGGGCGGCGACACCGTTCCCGGCGTCCGCTACACCGTCATCGCGACCAAGTACGACCAGGTCGTGACCCCGTACCGCACGCAGTTCCTGGACGGGCCGAACGTACGCAACGTGCTGCTCCAGGACCTGTGCCCGGTCGACCTCTCCGAGCACGTCGCGATCGGGACCGTCGACCGCATCGCCTTCCACGAGGTGGCCAACGCCCTCGACCCGGCCCGCGCCACCCCGACCACCTGCGCCTCGGTCATCGGCTGACCCGCCGCACGACAACGGGCCGGGGCCCGGCGTCCGAGAGTACGGACGGCGGGCCCCGGCCCGTCTCATGTCCTGCCGCGCCCGACGTCCCGGAGGGATGCGGCAGGGGTACGGAGAGGGGCGCTGCGGTCAGCGGCTGTGGCGCCCCGACGCGGCGGCGGCCCGCCGGCGCTGCGAGGCGAACAGCACGGCCGCACCGGCGGCGAGCACTCCGGCGCCCCCGATCGCCAGGTAGGTGCTGCTGCTGGAGCCACCGGTCTCGGCCAGCACCTCGTCCTTGCTCGCGGTGTTGACCTCGGGGGCGTTGCCCTCGGCGTTCGTCTCCGGGGTGGCCGGAGCGGCGGCGGTGACCTTGGCCCCGGTGTCCGCGTCGTCGTCACCGTGGCCGTTGTGCTCGACGGAGGACTTCTCGGCGCCCTCGGTGATCGCCTCCTCGGACGGCGCGGAGGGAGCCGTCGCCGGAGCCTCGGCACCGGCGTCACCACCGGCCCCCTGCTCACCCTCTTCCTCCTCCACCGCGCCGCCGCCCGCCGACCCGCCGCCGAACGTCACGTCGGAGCAGGCGTAGAACGCCTCGGGGGAGTCGGAGCGCTGCCAGATCGTGTAGACCAGCTGCCGCCCGGAGCGCTCGGGGATCGTCCCGTCGAAGACGTACGAACCGTTCTCCAGCACCGGGTCGGTGACCTCGGCAAAGGGCTTCGCCTCCAGGTCCGACCAGGCCAGCGGCTTCGTGGCGTCATAGCCGGGCTTGGTCATGTACAGCTCGAACGACCCCTTGTGCGGGGCCGTCGCACGGAACCGGAAGGTGTGCTTGCCCGCGGACAACGCGGTGGCCGGCCAGTCGGCGCGCGGAAGGTCGAGACCCTTGAACTTGTCGTTGGCCGCGCTGCAGAGCTTGCCGTCCGGGATCAGATCACGGTGCTTGCCCGCCGCATTGGCGATGTTGACCCCGTTCCAGTCGTACAGCGCCTGCGTACCCCCCGCCGCGACGGCCGCCTGGCACGCCGCCGACTTCGGACTCTCCGGCCCCTCCGCGAAGCACGCCGACACCCGGCTCACCGGATCGGTCAGCGAACCGTGCGCGACGGCCGGCGCGGCGGTCAGCCCGGCCAGCGCGAGCGGTGCGAGTCCGAGGGCGAGAACTCCGGCGGCCTTGCGACAAGCGGTCATGGGTGGATCTCCTTCGAAACGGCAGTGCTGTCGGGGGGTGGCGATCAGCAAGCTAGCCGCTCGGAAGGGCGAAAATCCCTGTTGGGAGGGGGTGAGGGTGATCCTTATGGTCCCTTTAAGGAGCGGTTAGGCGTGGGCTCAGGAACCGGGCAGGGCCCCGCCCCGAGACACCTGGGGCGGGTGCACCGTCAGCGGCGCTCCGTCACCCCTCAGCTCTTCCACCGGTACCGCCGCTCCGGCCGCCCCGTCCCCCCGTACCGCAAGGTCACCTCCGCGCGGCCCGTTCCGGCGAACCACTCCAGGTAGCGGCGCGCGCTCACCCGGGACAGGGATCCCGCCTCGGCGCACTCCGATGCCGACAGGCCACCGGGGTGGTCGCGCAGGGTGCGTTCCACCAGGTCGGCCGTGGGGGCGGCCAGGCCCTTCGGGAGCTCGCGGGAGCCGGGTGGGCGGGTGCCGAAGATCTGGTCGACGTCCTCCTGGCGGGCCTCTCCCAGCTCGTCCAGGCGGGTCCGCAGCGAGGCGACATGGCGCAACTGCTCCTGGAGGGCGGAGCGGTTGAACGGCTTGATCAGGTAATGGAGGGCGCCGGCCCGCAGCGCCGCCCGGATCACCCCGGCGTCCCGGGCCGCCGTGATGAACAGGGCGTCCGTGCTGGGGCGGGAGGCGTCCTGCTCCTCCGCCGTGCGCAGGGCGCGCAGGACGTCGATCCCGTCCATGTCCGGCAGGTAGATGTCGAGCAGCACCAGATCGGGGTGCAGCCGCTCGGCGGCCCGCAGCGCATCCGCGCCGTTGTGCGCCACCCCTACCACCGTAAAACCGTCCATCGCGGACACGTAGCGGCCGTGCAGCTTCGCGACCATGAAGTCGTCGTCCACCACCAGCACCGTCGTCACGCCGCCACGGTAGGCCGCGACCTCAATGACCACAACGTCCGTTGATACCGGAAGAGAGACAGCTTCTTAACGCGCAGGCAACATGTGGGCCACTTCACAGCGAAAGGCGGAACCTGTGCGACTGCGCACTCTCCTCGCCCTGTTCGGGGCCGCATTGCTCGTGGTGGTGGGGCCGCCCCTGCTCTCCACGGGCGACGGCTCCGACACCGGCACTCAGATTCCCGGGCTCCGCTTCATGGTCCCCAACACCCCCGGCGGCGGTTACGACATCACCGCCCGCACCATGGCCAAGAACGCCGAGGACGCCGGGCTCACCCACAACATCGAGGTCTTCAACCTGCCGGGCGCCGGCGGAACGGTCGGCCTGACCCGGCTCGTCGGCGAACACGGCAACGGCAAGCTCGCCCTCTCCATGGGCCTCGGCGTCGTCGGAGCCGTCCACACCAACAAGTCCCCGAGCACCCTCGCCGACACCACCCCGATCGCCCGGCTCACCGAGGAGCCGGACATCGTGGTGGTGGCCAAGGACTCGCCCTACCGCACCATCGCCGACCTCCTCGCCGCCTGGAAGAAGGACCCCGCCCGCGTCCCCGTCGGCGGCGGTTCCTCGCCCGGCGGGCCGGACCACCTCGCCCCGATGCTCATGGCACAGGCCGCCGGAATCGCGCCGAAGACGGTCAACTACGTGCCGTTCGACGGCGGCGGCGAACTCCTCGCCTCCATCCTCGGCAACAAGGTCGGCTTCGGAGTCTCCGGCCTCGGCGAGTACCGCGACCAGATCGAGGCGGGCGAGCTGCGGCTGCTCGCCGTGACCGGCCCCCAGCGCGTGCCGGGCCTCGACGCCCCCACCCTGCGCGAAGCCGGACTCGACACCGAGTTCACCAACTGGCGCGGCATCGTCGCCCCGCCCGGCCTCTCGGACACCGAACGCGACAAGCTCACCGGTCTCATCCGCGAGCTCCACGCCTCGAAGGAGTGGAAGGAGTCGATGAAGACGAACGGCTGGGACGACGCCTTCCTCGCCGGCGAAGCCTTCGGCGACTTCCTCGACGAGCAGAACCGGCGCGTCGCCACCGTCCTCAAGGAGCTGGGACTGTGACCACCGAATCGACAGAACCCGCCGGGCCCACCGGACCCGCCGGACCGGCCGAGCCCGCAGCTGCGAGCGGCGGCGGCGCCCGCGCCTGGCTGCGCGAACGCTCCGAACTCGGCGTCTGCCTCCTGCTGTTCGCGCTCGGCGTGCTCGTCCTCACCGACGCCCTCACCATGGACGTCGACATCGCCCAGCGCGGTCCCATCGGCCCCCGCACCGTCCCCTTCGTCGTCGGCGCCGGGCTCCTGCTGGTCGGGGCCCTGCTCGCCGTCGACGTCCTGCGCGGCGGACGCGGCGAGGCCGAGGGCGGCGAGGACGTCGACCTCGACGAACCCGCCGACTGGCGCACCGTCCTCCTGCTCACCGGGGTCTTCCTCGGCGCCGCCGTCCTGATCGGCCCGCTCGGCTTCCCGATCGCCGGGGCGCTGCTCTTCTGGGGGGCCGCCTACGCGCTGGGCAGCCGCCACCACGACCGCGATCCGCTCATCGCGGCCGGGCTCTCCCTCTTCACCTACTTCGTCTTCGACAACCTGCTCGGTGTCCCCCTTCCGGGCGGCCCGCTGATGGGGGTGCTCTGACCGATGGATTCCCTCAACTCCCTCATCGACGGCTTCGGTACCGCGCTCACTCCGATGAACCTGCTGTGGGCCGCGATAGGCGTCCTGCTCGGCACCGCCATCGGCGTGCTCCCCGGCATCGGCCCGGCGATGGCCGTGGCGCTGCTGCTCCCGGTGACGTACGGACTCGACCCGACCGGCGCGTTCATCATGTTCGCCGGCATCTACTACGGGGCGATGTTCGGCGGCTCCACCACCTCGATCCTCCTCAACACCCCCGGTGAGAGCGCCGCTGTGGTCGCCGCTATCGAGGGCAACCCGATGGCGAAGGCCGGACGCGGCGCCCAGGCGCTCGCCGCCGCCGCGATCGGTCACTTCGCGGGCGGCATGATCGGCACGATCCTGCTGGTCGTCCTCGCCCCGACCGTCGCGTCGCTCGCCATCGGCATCGGCGCCCCCGACTACTTCGCCATCATGGTGCTGGCCTTCATCGCCGTCACCTCCGTCCTCGGCGCCTCCCGCATCCGCGGTGTCGCCTCCCTCCTCATCGGCCTCACCATCGGACTGGTCGGCCTCGACCAGATGACCGGCCAGCAGCGCCTGACCTTCGGCTCGCTGCACCTGGCCGACGGCGTCGACGTGGTGATCGTCGCGGTCGGGCTCTTCGCCATCGGAGAGGCCCTCTGGGTCGCCGCCCACCTGCGCCGCTCCACCGGAAAGCCGATCCCCGTCGGCCGGCCCTGGCTCGGCCGTACCGATCTGAAGCGCACCTGGAAACCCTGGCTGCGCGGGCCCGTCATCGGCTTCCCGTTCGGGGCGATCCCGGCGGGCGGTGCGGAGATCCCCACCTTCCTCAGTTACGTCACCGAGAAGCGGCTCTCCAAGCACCGCGACCAGTTCGGCAAGGGCGCCATCGAAGGCGTCGCCGGACCCGAGGCCGCCGCCTCCGCCTCCGCCGCCGGGACCCTCGTCTCGATGCTCACCCTCGGACTGCCCACCACCGCCGTCGCCGCCGTGATGCTGGCCGCCTTCCAGCAGTACGGGATCCAGCCCGGCCCGCTGCTGTTCGAGCGTGAACCGGAGCTGGTCTGGGGCCTCATCGCCTCGCTGTTCGTCGGCATGGTGCTGCTGCTCGCCCTCAACCTGCCGCTCGCGCCCGTCTGGGCGAAGCTCCTGCGGATCCCGCGCCCCTATCTGTACGCGGGCATCCTCTTCTTCGCCGCCGTCGGTGCGTACGCGGTCGGCGGCGAATCCCTCGACCTGGTGATCCTCCTGGTCATCGGGCTGATCGGGTTCGGGATGCGGCGGTACGGGCTGCCGGTGCTGCCCGCCGTCATCGGGGTGATCCTCGGCCCGGCCGCCGAACAGCAGCTGCGCCGCGCCCTCCAGATCAGCGACGGCAGTGTGACCGGCCTGGTCAACACCCCGTTCTCCGTCACCGTCTACGCGATCGTGGTGCTGATCGTGGCCTGGCCGCTGATCGGCCGGCTGATCGCACGACTGCGCGGTGGCCGGAAAACGGCAGAGGAGTCCCGCACCGTCAGTGGCGGCTGAGAGCATCGGAGCCATGACCACGATCGACTGGGACGCGGCGGCCGGATCCTTCGACGAGGAGCCCGACCACGGGCTCCTCGACCCCGCGGTGCGCGACGCCTGGGCCGGGCGGCTGGAGAGCTGGCTGCCCGCCACCCGCGGCGACGTGCTGGACCTGGGGTGCGGCACCGGCAGTCTCTCGCTGCTCGCCGCGGGCCAGGGCCACCGGGTCACCGCCGTCGACCGATCGCCCCGCATGGCCGAAAAAGCCCGGGCCAAGCTCGCCGGGACCGGCGCGGAGGTCCTCGTCGGGGACGCCGCCCGGCCCCCGGTCGGGGAGCGGGCGTTCGACGTGGTCGTGGCCCGGCATGTCGTCTGGTTGCTGCCCGACCCGGCGGCAGCCCTGGAGCACTGGTTCGGCCTGCTGAAGCCGGGCGGGCGGCTCGTCCTGGTCGAAGGGGTGTGGAACGGCACCGGCCTGTCCGCCACCACGCTCACGGCCCTGCTCTCCGCCCACACCGAGCGCATCCACCACGAGGACCTGGCCCCCGACAGCCGGCTCTGGGGCAAGAAGGTGGACGACGAGCGCTATGCGCTCATCGCCCGCGCGATGCCGGCGTACCGGCACACCGAAGTGGTCGACGTCCATCTGATCCTGCGCCGGGGCCCGGACGTCCTGCTGGCCCGCCGCTCCAACACGGGCTATGCGGACGGACTGCTCCACATGCCCTCCGGCCACGCGGAGGACGGCGAGGACGTCCGCGAGGCGATGATCCGGGAGGCCGCCGAGGAGATCGGCCTCGATCTGGACCCCGACGAGTTGCGGGTGGCCCTCGTGATGCAGCACCGGGGCCCCGGCGGCGGGGCGCGCATGGGCTGGTTCTTCGTCGCGGAGTACGACCCGGAGCGCCCGCCGCGCAACGCCGAGCCGGAGAAGTGCTCGGAGCTGGACTGGTTTCCGCTGGCCGCGCTGCCGGACGACATGGTGGCGTACTGCCGTGCGGGCCTGGACGGTTACCGGGCGGGCGAGCACTTCATGATCCACTGGCATCGGGACGGGGAGCCGATCGCGTACGTCCCGGGCGGTGCCGGTCGGGCCGTCCCGCTGCCGGCAGCCGGGGAGGCCACCGGCCGGGTGCACCACATCGAGCTGTGGGTGGCGGACCTGGCGGCGGCGGAGCGCAGTTGGGGCTGGCTGCTGGGCCGCCTCGGTCATGTCCCGTACCAGCACTGGGCCCACGGCCGCAGTTGGCGGCGCGGCGACGCCTATGTCGTGCTGGAGCAGTCCCCGGACCTGGTCGCGGGTGATCACGACCGCCGCCGCCCCGGGCTCAACCACCTGGCGTTCCACGTCGCGGACAGGGCCGCCCTGGACGCCCTGACGGCCGAGGCCCCGGCGTACGGCTGGCGCCTGCTCTTCCCCGACCGCCATCCGTACGCGGGCGGCGACGGGCACCACGCCGCCTATCTGGAGGACCCGGTGGGATACGAGGTGGAGCTGGTCGCCGCCTCCCGGCCGCGCCCCTGAGCCGGCTGCCGTACGGGGAGCCACCGCACCGGCCCCGAGCCGGGAGCCGTACATCGGGCCCGGGGGGCGGGGCCGGTCGGATCAGGCCAGCAGAGGAGCCAGGCCCTCGGACCTCGCCAGGCGTTCCAGTTCGTCCAATGCCGAGGCCGCCGCACCGGCCGCCGCCGGATCCTGCCCGGCCAGGCCGCTCGCCTCGAACTCGTCCTCGTCCAGCCGCAGTACGCACGAGCCGTCGGCCGACACCCACAGATCCAGGTCCAGGTCCTCGACCGCCAGCACCCCGTCCGCCAGCACGGCGGGCCGGGTGATGTCGCAGTACCAGCCCTTGAGCCCGCCGTCGCCGGTGCGGACCTCCTTCACCGCGAACCACCGGTCCCGCCAGTAGTGCTCGGTGAACACGTCGCCCGGCTCGAACCGGACGAAGCCGAAGTCCCGCACCCCGGGCGCGGCCCACGGCGCCCGGACGGTGACGCGGACGCCGTCGTCCCGGACCAGCTCCGCCGGGTAGCGGATCTTGGTGCGGCCCGCCTTGGTCAGGGCGACGACCAGCTCCTCCGGGCGGCCGGCGCGGGGTTCAGAGGGTGCGGACATGGCGGACCTCCGTCGCGCAGACCTGGTAGCCGAACCACTGGTTGACGGCCAGCATCGGGCCGTTGCCGGTGTCGTTGGAGGTGTAGGCGTCCGTGTAGCCGGCCGCCCGCGCCCGGTGCAGCGAGTCGTTCTTCGCCAGCTTCGCCAGGCCCCGCCCCCGGAACTCCCGCAGGGTGCCGGTCATGGCGCTCAGATACGTCCGTTCGCCGTCGGTGGTGGCCGCGCTGAACGCCGCCACCTTCCCGTCCACCAGCGCCACCGACGTGAGCCCCTGGTCGAAGGCCGGGTGCCGCCAGACGTTCGTCAGCCAGTCCTCGTAGTCGTCCAGCTCGGACGTGATGTCGCCCGGTTCGTCCGCCGTCACCTCGGAGTCCGCCTCGAACAGCGCCCGGGGGTCGTCGGCGAAGTCCGCTCCGGTCCGCAGCTCGACACCTGCCGGGAGCTCCTGGCGCGGCGGCAGGGTGCCGCCCGCGAGGTCCAGCCGCTGAAAGTGGGCCGACCGCTTGGGCTCGTAGCCCCGCTTACGGGCGAACTCCAGGCTCTCCGGATTGTCCAGCACCCACGCGTACAGCACCGTGGCCCCGACCCCGGCCAGGTGTTCCTCCGCCGTGCGCAGCAGCAGCGAGCCCGCGCCGCGGTTCGTGCGGCCGGGGAGCGTCTGCGGGGTGAAGTAGCCCTGCCCCGGCTCGGGGCTCTCGTGGGCGATGCCCGCCTGGGCCGTGGCGATGATCTCGCCGTCCTCCTCGGCGACCAGCAGCCGGTAGTGCTTGTCCGGATGGGCGTGCGTCAGGTCGTGGACGATCTGTTCGGGGGTGGCCACCATCCACGGGACCGAGGCCCGGCGGGCCCGGGTCCAGGCCTCCGCGTCGGACGGGCGGAAATCACGCACGATCACAGTCATGCGGTGGACCGTATGCGCAGCCGCGTCCCGAACGCCTCCCCTTTTCCGCCGGTGGGGGACAATCGGCCCGTGACTGAGAAGATCGTCCTCGACCCGGACTCCGGCATCGCCCCGTACGAGCAACTGCGCAACCAGCTCTCCGAACTGGCCCGTTCCGGCGCGCTGCCCGTCGGCCACCGGCTCCCGACCGTACGCGGCTTCGCCGAGGAGCTGGGCCTCGCCGCCAACACCGTCGCCAAGGCCTACCGGGCCCTGGAGGCGGACGGGGTGATCGAGACCCGGGGGCGTAACGGAACGTTTGTCGCGGCCGCCGGTGGAGCGGCCGAACAGCGGGCCGCGACCGCCGCCCAGCTGTACGCGGAGACCGCCGAGCGGCTCGGCCTCACCCGGCAGCAGGCGCTGTCGCTGGCCAAGGATGCTGTGCGGGCCGCGTACGGGGACTGACCCCGCAGCCCGCAGGGCCTGTCCGACAGGCCCTGGCCCGTAAAGCCGTGGTCCCCGGCGTCAGAGATACAGCCCCGCGTCCGCCCCCGTGTCCTGCTTCGGCACCGACGCGGGGCCGATGCCCCGGCGGAGCGCGTACAGCTCGGCCAGGGAGTTGCCGTCCCGGCCCACCCCCTCGTCCGTGCCCAGCCAGGCCACCGACTCCTGGCGGGTCAGCGGGCCGACCTCGATCCTGGCCAGGCAGCGGCCGGGCCGGACGACGGCCGGGTGCAGCCGCTCCAGGTCCTCGTTGGTGGTGACCCCCACCAGCACGTTGCGGCCCTGGCCCAGCAGACCGTCCGTCAGGTTCAGCAGCCGGGACAGGGCCTGGCCCGCCGTGTGCTTGGCCTCGCCGCGGATCAGCTCGTCGCAGTCCTCCAGGAGCAGCAGCCGCCACCGGCCCTTCTCCGTGCCGTCGTCCTCGCCGATCGCGATGTCCATCAGATAGCCGACGTCGCTGAAGAGGCGCTCGGGGTCCAGCACACAGTCGACCTGGCACCACTCGCGCCAGGAACGGGCCAGGGTGCGCAGCGCGGACGTCTTGCCGGTGCCGGGCGGGCCGTGCAGCAGGAGCAGCCGGCCCGCGATGTCGTCCGGCGTCACCTTCATCAGCCGGCCCATGGCATCGGCCACCGGCGCGGTGTAGTTGGGGCGGACCTCGTCCCAGCTCCCGGCGGCGATCCGGCGGGTGGTGCGGTGCGGGCCGCGGGTCGGCGAGACGTACCAGAAGCCCATGGTCACGTTGTCGGGCTGGGGTTCCGGCTCGTCCCGCGCTCCGTCCGTCGCCTGGCCGAGGATCTTCTCCGCCAGCTCCGCGCTGGTCGCGGTCACGGTCACGTCCGCGCCCCGGTTCCACCGGGAGACCAGCAGGGTCCAGCCGTCGCCCTCCGCCAGCGTCGAGCTGCGGTTGTCGTCGCGGGTGGTCCGCAGCACCCGGGCGTCCGGCGGCAGCAGCGTCGCCCCGGCCTTGATCCGGTCGAGGGAGGAGTTGTGGGAGTACGGCTGCTCGCCCGTCGTGAAGCGGCCGAGAAAGAGCGCGTCGACGACGTCCGACGGTGAGTCGCTGTCGTCGAGGGTGAGCCGGATCGGCAGAGCGGATGCGGGGGAGTCGGGCATGGCGCTCATGATCCGGCACGGGGGCACCCCGCGCACCCGGTTTCCCGGCGCGTGCCGGGCGCGCGGGCGGCGGCCCACGCGCGACAGGACGGGGCGACAAGAGGGGTTCGGTGAGCGCCCGTTGAACCGCCGGGGGCGGACGGAAGCACTCCACCCAATTTTTGGCATGGACACTTCCGATCGGGCGGGCGCGCTGCTACTACGGAGTAGGCAGATACCCCCTGCTCAAGGAGGTTCCATGAAAATGTCCAGACTCGTGGCGTTCTCGTCCTCTCTCCTGCTCGGCGCCGCCCTCGCCCTGACCGGTGCGGGGGTCGCGAACGCCGACTCGTCCGCCGCCGCCGTCGACTACGTCGCCCTCGGCGACTCGTACTCCTCCGGTGTCGGGGCCGGCAGCTACGACGGCTCCAGCTGCAAGCGCAGCAGCCGCGCCTACCCCGCCCTCTGGGCGGCCGCCAACTCCCCGTCGTCCTTCGACTTCGCCGCCTGCTCCGGCGCCAGGACCAACGACGTCACAGGGAGTCAGCTCGGCAGACTGAACGCCTCGACCGACCTCGTCTCGATCTCCATCGGCGGCAACGACGCCGGGTTCGCCGACGTCATGACGACCTGTGTCCTCCAGTCCGAGGCCACCTGTCTCAACCGGATCGCCACCGCCCGCGCCTATGTCGACTCCACCCTCCCGGGCCGGCTCGACTCCGTGTACTCGGCCATCCGCTCCAAGGCCCCCTCCGCCCAGGTCGTCGTCCTCGGCTACCCCCGCTTCTACCAGCTCGGCGGCAACTGCGTCGCCGGTCTGAGCGAGAAGGAGCGCTCCGCCATCAACGGGGCGTCCGACCACCTCAACACGGCCACCGCCAAGCGCGCGGCGGACCACGGCTTCACCTTCGGCGACGTCAGGACGACCTTCACCGGGCACGAGATCTGCTCCGGCAACTCCTGGCTGCACAGCGTGAACTGGCTCAACATCGGCGAGTCCTACCACCCCACCGCCGCCGGACAGTCGGGAGGCTATCTCCCGGTCTTCAAGTCCGCTCTCTGACAGGCGCGTTCCCCGGTCGGACCCGCTCCTCCGCCCGACCGCCTCGTGCGGGAGCCCTCGCCGGTCGAGGCTCCCGCTTCGGGGCTGAACGACGGGCGACCTCAGGGGCAAACCTGTCGAACTGTCCCAAGTCGCCCTGGAATCGCGCGGATTCAGTAACGGGCCGTCAACCTCCGTATATGTGTGCGCAATCGTGTGGCCGGGATACACGGGTGTCACCGCGGGACGATAGGGTTAACCTGCCCGGACCGGGTGCCCTCGTACGGGTGGGGAGTGACATGGAACAGATAACGGTGCGAAGCAGGCCGCGTGTGCCTGCCATCACATGCGGGAGCGGTGCGACCAGTACGCGCCTCGACCGCCATCTCGCGGTGCTCGGCGGCCCCGTCGTCCCGCAGCGCGAAGCGGCGGAAGCGACGCTGCTCATGCGTGAGCTGACCTCGCGCGACGCCGCGCACACCCACCGGAGCAGGAGCGCCCGTGTGTCGCTCTTCGCGCCGCTGCGGCGACTGCGGCGCTCGCTCTTCGGCAGCCGCCGCTGACCCACAGCCCGGCCCCGCCCCGAGCCGGCCCACCGCTCGGGACGGACCAGGTCAGGCGATCACCCCGTCCCGGCGCAGCACCGATGTCTGCTCGTCCGTCATCCCCAGGGCTCGCAGCAGCGCATCGGTGTGCTCGCCCAGCGCCGGTACGGCACCCATCCGTGGATCCTCGCCGCCCGGCAGCGTGATCGGCGGCAGCAGCGCCCGCAGCGGCCCCACCGGTGAGCCCACTTCCCGCCACCGGTCCCGTGCGGCGAGCTGCGGATGCGCCGCGACGTCGGCCACCGTGTTCAGCCGGGCACAGGCGATACCCGCCGCCTCCAGACCGGCCAGCGCCTCCTCGCCCGTCAGACCCGCCAGCGCCCGGCCCACCGCGTCGTCGGTCCGCTCCCGGTTCGCCGTCCGCGCCGCGTTCGTCGCGAAGTCCGGGTCCTCGGCCAGCTCGGGCCGCCTCAGCACCCGCTCCGCCAGCCGCCGCCACTCCCGGTCGTTCTGCACGGAGAGCAGCACCTGCTCGCCGTCGGCCGTGGCGAAGGCGTCGTACGGGGCGATCACCGAGTGCGCGAGACCGGTACGCGGCGGGGGCGTGGCCCCGTGCATCCCCTGGTGCAGCGGGTGGCCCATCCACTCGGCCAGGGCGTCCAGCATGGAGACCTCCACCGGGCCGCCCCGCCCGGTGCCCGACCGCCGCAGCAGCGCCGCGAGCACCCCGGAGAACGCGTACATCGCCGCCGCGATGTCGGCCGCCGGAACACCCGCCTTCACCGGCTGCTCCGCCGTCCCCGTCACCGAGACGAGCCCGGCCTCGCACTGCACGAGCATGTCGTAGGCCCGCTTGTGGGCGTACGGCCCGCCGGCCCCGTACCCGGAGATGTCGACGGCCACGAGCCGCGGGTGCGCGGCGCAGAGCGAGGCGGCGTCGAGCCCGAGCCGGGCCGCCGCCCCCTGCGCCAGATTCTGGACGAACACATCCGCCCCGGCGACGAGTTCACGGACCACCGCGAGGCCGCGCGGGTCCTTCAGATCGACGGCGAGGGACTCCTTGCCGCGGTTGCACCAGACGAAGTGCGAGGCGAGACCACGCGCCGCCGTGTCGTAACCGCGCGCGAAGTCGCCGCCGTCCGGGCGCTCCACCTTGATGACCCGGGCTCCGAGGTCGGCGAGCTGCCGGGTGGCGAAGGGGGCGGCGACCGCCTGCTCGACGGCCACCACCGTGATGCCGTCGAGGGGGAGGGGCAAGGTGTTCATGACCCCGTGCATACCCGCTGACCGGCGATTTCGCCAGCCTCCGCCGCCCGGGTCGCCGCTCGTAGCCGTGCGAACCGCCTCTCTCCGGCTGCCGCTCACGACGGCGCGTACCGCCCTCCGGCCGCCGCCCAGGACAGCGCGTACCGCCC
Organism: Streptomyces globisporus; assembly: GCA_014649555.1. Classification (GTDB taxonomy): domain Bacteria; phylum Actinomycetota; class Actinomycetes; order Streptomycetales; family Streptomycetaceae; genus Streptomyces; species Streptomyces globisporus. The sequence continues at coordinate 89,573 of BMTG01000008.1, forward strand.
TCCGGCCGTCGCTACAGCAGGGTGAACTGCCCCTCCGGGCCCTCCTCCTGGTGTCCCAGCACCGATGCGGGGCGCCGTGCCGAGGCCGGGACGGGCAGCACGCCCGCCGTCCGCAGCTCGGCGGGACCGATCAGCGGACCCGCCCCCAGCGCGGCCCGCAACTCCTTCCGGGGGCCCGCCGTGCCGTCCAGCAGAGCGAGTACGGTGATGAGTTCGAGCAGCTCCGAGGTCCACTCCCGGGGCCAGCCGCGCGCCCCGACCGCGTCGAGGCCGTCCCCAGCCGCGCCGTCCGGCCCCCGGCCCGCCGCTGCCGCCGCCCGGCGGCCGAACCAGAGCTCCAACACCCGCACCCCGCCCACCGTGAACTCCCAGGCCTCCGGTGGCACCGGCGAGATCCGGCCGTCGCCGACCATCAGGGTCTCCTCGTCGGCGTCGTAGGACAGCTCCGTGGGGCGTGCGGGGAGCGCCGCCCGCACATAGGGCCTGCGCCCGCCCGGCAGCCGGGGCCGCTCCCCGCCCCGGGCCCCGCGCGACTGGAGCCGCAGCAGTTCCCGGCCGAGCGCCACCCCCTGAGACCACACCGCCCCGTCGGCCGGCAGCGGGACCAGGACACCGGTGGCGGAGGGCCGGGCGGCGGCCAGGACCCAGGCCAGCACCGCTTCCGGGGTGAACGCGTCCGGCTCGGCGCCCCCGCTGCCGCCGAGCCGCCCGCGCAGCAGGTCCAGCAGCCCCGGCGCGAGGTTGGGCTCCGTGCCCCCGGGCCTGCGGTGGAGCGGCCTGATCCGACCGGGCCGCCCGGCGGGGGAGTGCCCGTCGGGCAGCAGCGCGGTCACGGACAGGGCGGGCCCGGCGTCCTCGGGGGCGGAGCTGTGTTCGACCGCGAAGAGCTGCTGCCCGTCGGCGACCCGCCACAGCTCCGGACGGGCCGCGTCGATCAGCCGGTGGTCGGGGAGCAGCCACTGTTCGTCGTAGGGGCCGTGCAGAATCCGTACGGGGTCGGGGCAGGGTCCCGGATCCCGGGCGAAGCGGGCCGTACCGGTCGACTGGCCGGGCAGAGCCGCGACCGAGGTGTGCGGCGTACGGGAACGGGTGGGCGTGAACAGCCGCTCCTGCTCGGCGGCGTCGGCACCGGCCAGCCGCTCCCAGCGGGCCCGGAGCGCCACGGGGTCGGGGCCGCTCACCCAGGCACGACCGGTTCTCAGCGGCCGCACCGACCACGGCATCAGCTCGTCCAGGGGGACGAACGCGTCGAGCGACGAGGACTCCGTGTCCCCGCCGGATCCGGCCGCCGCCGTCCTGCGCGCTGCCACCGAGCCGTCCCTCCCCTGTCCGCCATGACCTGGCCGCGGTGACCTGTCGGCCGTGGCCCTTCGCATCGTAACGGCGGGCGGTCTCTCCCCGGGGCGGGGTCAGTGGGCCTCGACCGTCACGGAGAAGGAGAACCGGTCGCCCCGGTAGCGGATCCGGGCCACGTCCACCACGCGCCCCTCCTCGTCGTACGTCACGCCCGTGTAGTGCAGGATCGGGCTGAGCAGCGGGACCTGGAGCAGCTCGGCGGTGACGGGGTCGGCGAGCCGGGCCTCCACCGTGTCGGTGATCCGGGAGATCCGTACCCCGACGACATCGCGCAGGACCTTCGTCATCGGCCAGCGTTCGAGGTCGGCCACGTCGATCCGGGCTGCGATGCCGGGGCGCACCGCGTTCTCCGCCCAGTTGGTGGGCTCGTCGCTCTCGCCGTCGCGGCGCAGCCGCCGGTAGCAGATCACCTCGTCGCAGTCCGGGAAGTACTCCGCGAGGTCGCCGGGGAGCGGGACCGGGCCGTGGCCGAGCACGGTCGTCGCCTCGCCCGACTGCTGGGCCACGATCGCGTCGACCGAACCCAGCAGCCGGACCGGGGAGACCCGCCGGGCGCGCGGCTCGATGAACGTGCCGCGCCGCCGGTGCCGGCTGATCAGCCCCTCCGTCTCCAGCTCCTTGAGCGCCTGGCGCATCGTGAGCACGCTGACCCCGTAGTGCGCGGCGAGCTGTTCCTCGGTGGGCAGCCGGGCGGAGGCGTCCTGCGGGCGGCCCAGTATGGAGGCCCGCAGGGACTGGGAGACCTGGTACCAGAGCGGCAGCTTCCGGTTCAGCACGAGGGAGTCGGGGGCGAAGGCGGGCGGTTGGCGCGGCTGTTCCGACGTACCGCTGTCCGCCCCGGCCCGCTCATGGCTCTCGGTCATGTCGTCCCCGTCCCCGTCCCGTCCCATTCCGTCCCTCCGGGCCTCCCGCGCCCGTCGGCTACGGCCGGAAGTTGCGGCTCAGACCCTGCCACACGTCGTCGTATCCGCGCTGCAGATGACCGGCGGAGGCCGCCTGCTCCGTCGCCGTGACCGGCCACCGGGTCTCGAACATGAAGGCCAGACCGTCGTCGATCTTCTGCGGCTTCAGCTCGGCCGCGCTCGCCCGGTCGAAGGTCTCCCGGTCCGGTCCGTGCGCCGACATCATGTTGTGCAGGGAGCCGCCGCCGGGGACGAAGCCGTCGGCCTTCGCGTCGTACGCCCCGTCGATCAGGCCCATGTACTCGCTCATCACGTTGCGGTGGAAGTACGGCGGGCGGAAGGTGTCCTCGCCGACCAGCCAGCGCGGGGCGAAGACGACGAAGTCCACCCCGGCCAGCCCTGGGGTGTCGGACGGCGAGGTCAGCACCGTGAAGATCGACGGGTCGGGGTGGTCGTAGCTGATCGTGCCGATCACGTTGAACCGGTGCAGGTCGTAGACGTACGGGGTGTGGTTGCCGTGCCAGGCCACCACGTCGAGCGGCGAGTGGTCGTACGTCGCCGACCAGAGGTTCCCGCAGAACTTGTTGACCACCTCCACCGGGCCCTCGTGGTCCTCGTACGCGGCGACGGGGGCAAGGAAGTCCCGGGCGTTCGCCAGGCCGTTGGCGCCGATCGGGCCGAGATCGGGCAGCGCGAACGGGCGGCCGTAGTTCTCGCAGACGTAACCGCGCGCGGTCTCCTCCAGCAGCTCCACCCGGAAGCGGACCCCGCGCGGGATCAGCGCGACGTGGCCCGGTTCGGCGTGCAGCAGGCCCAGCTCGGTGCGCAGGAGCAGCCCGCCGCGCTCGGGGACGATCAGCAGCTCGCCGTCGGAGTCGCTGAACACCCGGTCGGTCATCGAGGAATTGGCGTGGTACAGGTGGATCGCCATCCCGGCGCGTTGCGTGGCGTCGCCGTTGCCGCCGAGCGTCCACAGTCCGCTCAGGAAGTCCGTGCCGGGCGCGGGGTCGGGCAGCGGGTTCCAGCGGAGCCGGTTCGGGTCCGGCACGGTCTCGGTGAACGGAGCCGAGCGCAGGGCGCCGTTGTCGACACGGGTGAACGCCGGGTGGGCGGCCGAGGGCCGGATCCGGTAGAGCCAGGAACGGCGGTTGTCCGCGCGCGGCTCGGTGAACGCGGAGCCGCTCAGCTGCTCCGCGTACAGCCCGAGGGGGGCGCGCTGGGGGGAGTTGCGGCCGTGCGGGAGCGCCCCCGGCACCGCCTCCGAGCTGTGCTCGTTGCCGAAGCCGGAGGAATACGTCAGCCCCTCGGCCGTCTTCCTCGCCTGGTCGATCGCGCTCATCCCGCACTCCCGGTGCCCAAGAAAGCCCTCGGATCCGCCGGACGACGAATCCTATGCTCCACCGTAGGAATAGGAGCGGGGGCGCGTCAACGGCATACATCGCGCCATTCGGTGCGTGTGCCGGTGGAGTCGGGCCCTTCGCCTCCGGTGTCCGCCCTGCCGCCTCTGGTGTCCGGCCCGAGCGGGGGGCACGGCATCATGGGCCCGTGCCTCCTCAGCCCCATGTCAACCCGAACCTCCGCCGCGCCCCCGTGCAGCAGCGCAGCGCCGACCGGCTGGCCCGGATACTCGACTCCTGCGCCGGGCTCCTCGACGAGACCGGTTACGAGCAGCTCACCACCCGGGCCGTCGCCGAGCGTGCCGAGGTGCCGATCGGCTCCGTCTACCGGTTCTTCTCCAACAAGCGCGCGCTCGTCGACGCCCTCGCGCTGCGCAACCTGGACACCTACGCGGACCGCATCGCCGCCCGGCTCACGGACCTGCCCGCCTCCGACTGGCGCGCCGCCATCGACGCGGTGCTCGACGAGTACCTGGCGATGAAGCGGAGCGTCCCCGGCTTCGCGCTCGTCGACTTCGGGCCGCCGTTCCCCGCCGAGGGCGCGGCGGACGACGCCAACCGGCGGCTGGCCGACCGGCTCGCCGTCCTGCTCGCCGGGCACCTCGGCCGCCGGGCCGACGAGGGGCTGTCCCGGGCGATCCTGGTGAGCGTCGAGGCGGCCGACGCGCTGCTGCAACTCGCCTTCCGCCTGGACCCCTCGGGCGACGCGGCCATCGTCGCCGAGACCCGGACGCTGGTCAGGTCCTACCTCGCGCAGACGCTGGGCTGAGCGACGGCCCCTGGCCCCAGGGGGTGTCTTGCCGCGCCCGCCTCCCTCCGGCGCCGAGCCCTGCCCGCCTCCCTCCGGCGCCGAGCCAAGCCCGCCCCCCCCTCGCGAGGCCCGTCCGTCGTCTTCTCCGTGCGACACCTCCCCACCGTGCGTACCGGTCGGTATGCTCACCCGTGCCGGGGCTTCCGTGGGCTCCCGGCTCATGTCCGCGTGCCGTCGCCGCAGCCGCCCCGGGGAGGGCCCATGTCCCAAGACACCCGCACCGCACCGCGTATCTGCCCCCTCTGCGAGGCCACCTGCGGTCTCACCCTCACCATCGAGGGGACGACCGTCACCGGTGCGCGCGGCGATCGCGACGACATCTTCAGCCGGGGCTTCATCTGCCCCAAGGGGGCCTCCTTCGGAGGGCTCGACGCCGACCCCGACCGGCTGCGCGTCCCCCTTGTGCGCGGCGAGGACGGGGAGCTGCGCGAGACGGCCTGGGGCGAGGCGTTCGACCTGATCGCCGCGCGGATACCGGACCTGGTGAAAACCCACGGGCCGCAGGCCGTCGGCGTGGTCCTCGGCAACCCCAACGTGCACACGATGGCGGGCGCCCTCTACCCGCCCCTGCTGCTCGGGGCCCTGCGCACCCGCAACGTGTTCACCGCGAGCACCCTGGACCAGATGCCCAAGCACGTCTCCAGCGGCCTGCTCTTCGGTGACGCGCACGCCATCCCCGTACCGGACCTCGACCGCACCGACCACCTCCTCCTGATCGGCGCCAACCCGCTGGAGTCCAACGGCAGCCTCTGCACCGCCCCCGACTTCCCCGGCCGGCTCAAGGCCCTGCGCCGGCGCGGCGGCACCCTCACCGTCATCGACCCGCGCCGCACCCGCACCGCCCGCCTCGCCGACCGGCACGTCGCGATCCGGCCCGGCGCGGACGCCCTGCTGCTGGCCGCGCTCGCGCACACCCTCATCGACGAGAAGCTCGCCGACCCCGGGCCGCTCGCCGAGCACTTGGAGGGCCTCGACGAACTCGCCGCCGCCCTGGCGGACTTCACCCCGGACGCGGTCGCCGCCACCTGTGACGTGGACGCGGACACCATCACCGCCATCGCCCGCGAACTCGCCGCCGCCCCCACCGCCGCCGTCTACGGGCGCATCGGCAGCTGCACCGTCGAGCACGGCACCCTGGCCAGCTGGCTGGTGGACGTCCTCAACATCCTCACCGGCAACCTCGACCGGCCCGGCGGCGCGCTCTTCCCGCTGTCCGCCACCGCCCGCGCACCCCGCGCCGCCGAACCCGGGGCCCGTCACGCCGCCCCCGGCAAGGGCTTCGCGCTGGGCCGCTGGTCGAGCCGGGTCTCCGGGCACCCCGAGGCCAAGGGCGAACTGCCCATGGCCGCCCTCGCCGAGGAGATCGACACCCCGGGCGAGGACCGTATCCGCGCCCTGGTGGTCATCGCGGCCAACCCCGTGCTCTCCGCGCCCGACGGCGACCGGCTCGACGCGGCCCTCGCCGACGGGCTCGACTTCATGGTCAGCGTCGACCCGTATCTCAACGAGACCTCCCGCCGCGCCGACGTCGTCCTGCCCCCGCCGCCGCCCTCGCAGAGCGCCCACTTCGACTTCGCGTTCAACGGCTTCGCCGTCCACAACCAGGTCCGCTACACCCGCGCCGCCGTGCCCCTGGAGGGCGGGCGGATGGACGAGAGCGAGATCCACGCCCGGCTGATCCTCGCGGTGAGCGGTATGCACGGCGCACCGCCCTCCGCCGTCGACGACCTGGCCGTCGACACCGCCCTCACCCGGGCCGGGGCCCCGAAGGAGCTGGCCGCCGGGCTCACCGGCGAGAGCGGCCCCGAACGGCGACTGGACCTGATGCTGCGCCTCGGCCCGTACGGGCTGACGCTTCAGCGGCTCCTGGCCCACCCGCACGGCATCGACCTCGGCCCGCTGAAACCCCGCCTCACGGAGGTCCTGCGCACCCGCTCCGGCCGCATCGAACTGCTCCCGGACCCGATCGCCGCCGATCTGCCGCGCCTGCGCCTGGCGCTGGGCGACCGGCCCGCCCCGTTCGTCCTCGTCGGCCGCCGCCATCTGCGCTCCAACAACAGCTGGATGCACAACGTCGGCTCGCTCACCGGCGGGTCCAACGTCTGCACCCTCCAGATCCACCCCGACGACGCGGCCCGCCTCGGTCTTGCCGACGGGGACACCGCCCGTATCGAGTCGTCGGGCGGCGGCATCGAAGCCCCCGCCGAGATCACCGACACCGTGCGCAGCGGGGTGGTGAGCCTCCCGCACGGCTGGGGCCACAGCCGCCCCGGCACCCGGATGTCGGTCGCCGCCGCCCATCCCGGGGCGAACGTGAACCAGCTCCTCGACGGCACGCTCCTGGACCCGCTGTCCGGCACGGCGGTCCTGAACGCCATCCCCGTCTCCGTCACCCCGGCTCACTAGGGCCTTCCGGTAGGGCCAGGCCCTAGCACCACTGCGTTGACCTGGGGTTTTGCTCGTATTGCTCACGCGTCAACGTCTTGTTAACTCTTCGAGGAGGCCCCTAACGTCATCCGGACCGACCGCCGAGACCGGTGGGAGTTCAAGGATGAACGTTAGGTATCCCCCATGCTGACAATCCTCGGCTTCGCCATGATCGCGACCTTCCTGGTCCTGATCATGACGAAGAAGATGTCGCCGATCGCGGCGCTGGTACTGATCCCCGCACTCTTCTGTGTCGCCGTCGGGCAGGGCGCCCAACTCGGCGACTACGTGATCGAAGGCGTCGGCAACCTCGCCCCCACCGCCGCCATGCTGATGTTCGCCATCGTCTACTTCGGTGTGATGATCGACGTCGGCCTGTTCGACCCGATCGTGCGGGGCATCCTGAAGTTCTGCCAGGCCGACCCGATGCGCATCGTGGTCGGTACGGCGGTGCTCGCCGCGATCGTCTCGCTGGACGGCGACGGCTCCACCACCTTCATGATCACCGTCTCGGCGATGTATCCCCTCTACAAACGCCTGAAAATGAGCCTGGTCGTGATGACCGGCGTCGCGGCCACCGCCAACGGCGTCATGAACACCCTGCCGTGGGGCGGCCCCACCGCCCGCGCCGCCACCGCGCTCAAACTGGACGCCTCCGAGATCTTCGTCCCCATGATCCCGGCGCTCGCCATGGGCCTGCTGGCCGTGTTCGTGCTGGCGTACGTGCTCGGCATCCGGGAGCGCAAGCGCCTCGGCATGCTCACCCTCGACGAGGCGCTCGCCCGGGAGCCGGAGCAGGAGACCGTGTCGGCAGGCACCGGCGGCACCGGCGGCAAGGACCGCCTCCGCAAGGGCGCCGCAGCCTCCGCCTCCGCAGGCGGTACGGGAACCGGGTCCGGGGCCTCTGCCGGTGGTACGGAGAGCGAGGACGAGGACGACGACGCGTTCCAGGGCCTCGACCCGAACCGGCCCACGCTCCGCCCCAAGCTCTACTGGTTCAACGCCGGACTCACCGCCGCCCTGCTGACGGCGATGATCACGGAGCTGCTGCCGATCCCGGTGCTCTTCCTGCTCGGCGCCGCCCTCGCGCTCACCGTCAACTTCCCCCACATGCCCGACCAGCGGGCCCGGATCGCCGCACATGCCGACAACGTGCTCAACGTCTCCGGCATGGTCTTCGCCGCCGCCGTCTTCACCGGGGTCCTCACCGGCACCGGCATGGTCGAGCACATGGCCGACTGGGTCGTCGGCACGGTCCCCGAGGCGATGGGCCCGCACATGGCCATCGTCACCGGTCTGCTCAGCCTGCCGCTCACCTACTTCATGTCCAACGACGGCTTCTACTTCGGCGTCCTGCCCGTCCTCGCCGAGGCGGGCGCGGCCCACGGGGTCTCGCCGGTGGAGATCGCCCGCGCCTCCCTGGCCGGTCAGGCCCTGCACATGTCCTCGCCCCTCGTGCCCGCCGTGTACGTCCTCGTCGGCATGGCGAAGGTCGAGTTCGGCGACCACACCCGCTTCACCGTCAAGTGGGCGGTGCTCACCTCGCTGGTGGTGCTCGCGGCGGGCATCCTCTTCGGCATCATGTGATGACCGGACGACCGCGACCCGGGCCCGGCAGGGGCTGGCTGCTGCGTCTCGTCATCGCCTTCGCGTTCGCGCAGGGGGCTGTGTCGATGGCGCGGCCCGCCGTCTCCTACCGGGCCCTCGCGCTGGGCGCGGACGAGACGGCCGTCGGTGTCATCGCCGGGGTGTACGCCCTGCTCCCGCTGTTCGTCGCCGTACCGCTCGGCCGCCGCACCGACCACGGCCGCTGCGCGCCCCTGCTGCCGCTCGGCGTCCTCCTGATCTCCGGCGGCTGCGCGCTCAGCGGCCTCGTCTCCTCGCTGCCCGCGATGGCCGCCTGGAGCGGGGTGATGGGCCTCGGCCACCTGTGTTTCGTGATCGGCGCGCAGTCGCTCGTGGCCCGGCAGTCCGCACCCCACGAACAGGACCGCAACTTCGGCCACTTCACCATCGGGGCCTCGCTCGGCCAGCTCATCGGCCCGATCGCGGCGGGCGCGCTCATCTCCGGACAGGGCGGAGCCCTCGGCCGTACGAGCGCGCTGGCCCTCCTCGTCTCGGCCGGGGTCTGTGCGGTCGCCCTCACCTCGCTCTGGCGCATCGAGCACCGCCGGACGACCGGCACCCGGCCGCGGACCGACAGCAAGGTCCCCGTCCGGACGATCCTCGGTGCGCGGGGCGTCCCCGCGGGCATCCTGATCAGCATGGCGGTGCTGTCCGCCACCGACATCCTCACCGCCTACCTGCCGGTCGTCGGCGAGCACCGCTCCATCGCGCCGGCCACCGTCGGCCTGCTGCTGAGCCTGCGGGCCGCGGCCACGATCGCCTGCCGGCTGGTGATGACGCCGCTGCTGCGGCTGCTGGGGCGCCGGGCCCTGCTGACCACCAGCTGCCTGCTCGCCGGACTCCTCTGCGCGGGCGTCGCCCTCCCGGTCTCCGTCCCCGTCCTCGCCGTGATACTGGCCGTGCTCGGCTTCTGCCTCGGTGTCGGCCAGCCGCTGTCCATGACCACGGTCGTCCGCGCCGCTCCCGACGGGGCCCGCTCCACCGCCCTCGCCCTCCGGCTCACCGGCAACCGGCTCGGCCAGGTCGCCGCCCCCGCCGCGGCGGGGCTGATCGCGGGCGCGGTGGGGGTGGCCGCCCCGTTCGTGCTGCTCGGCGTGGGGCTGGTCGGCGCGGCGGGACTCGGTCTGCGCGGGGAGGGCCGTACGGGGCCGTCGCCCACGGGGTCGGAACCCGCCGACGAGGTGGGTACGAAGACGGAGCCGGCGCCCGTCGGCGAGGCGCTCAGCGACCGGTCGAGCCGTCGATCAGCTCCCGGAGGATGTCCGCGTGACCGGCATGCCGACCGGTCTCCTCGATCAGGTGGGTGAGAGCCCACCGCACACTGGGGGAGGGCTTGTCCGGCTGCGCTCGGGGCAGCGGTGCGCCGAGGTCGGCGCACCCGTCGAGTACGGCGTTCGCCTCCTCGACCGCCTCCCGGTAGCGGGCCACGACCTCGGCCACGCCGTCCTCGGGGGCGGCGTGGAACGTTGACGGCCAGTCGGTGACACGGTCTCCGAGGAGGGTGGCCCGCTCGACGAAGGTCAGATGGTGGAGCAGCCCCACCAGGTTCGTACCCGAGGGCACCTGAGCGGTCCGGGCCGCCGGATCGGGTGCGCCCTCGACCTTCGCGGCGACCGACGTGCGCAGGTAGTCGAGGAAGCCGCGCAACACCTCCGCCTCGCTGTCGCCGGTCCGGGGCGGCGGGGTGTCCCGGCGCCGGGTGCGGGGACGGGGCGTGGCGGTCATGGTGCCTCCTCGGTCAGGGCGGTGCGAATACGGGCTCGCCTGTCTCGTCTCAGTGTTGTCCGGTCTGCCGCCGCCGGGGCAAGGGATCATGCCGTTCCGGCAAGTCGCCCCCGGTGGCCGGATGACCGTCCCCGGAGGCGGGAAGAGGTCGCGGGGGTGCACACGCCCGGCCCGGTCGGCGCCACGCGTGTCACCGGCGTGACGGGGGTCTCGGAAGGCTCTCTGGCGTCGGAAAACTAACGGCGCTAGTTTGGGCGGGTGCGACGTGTGCCCCGCGCCCGCCGCACGGCTTCGGCGCTCCGCACAGCCCGTCCGGGAGGAAACAGCCATGCAGGCCCATGACCAGATGTACATCGACGGCGCCTGGCGGCCGGCCGTCGGCCGGGACACGATCGCGGTCGTGAACCCGGCGGACGAGCAGGTCATCGCCCACGTACCGGCGGGAACGGCGGAGGACGTCGCCGCGGCGGTGCGGGCCGCGCGCGCCGCCTTCCCCGCATGGGCCGCGACGCCGCCTGCCGAGCGCGCCGCCCGGCTCACCGCGCTGGCCGACGCGCTGGCCGCCCGCAAGGACGTGCTGGCCGAGACGATCACCGCGGAGCTGGGCTCGCCCCTGCCGCTGTCGCAGATGGTCCACGCGGGCGTGCCCGTGCTGGTGGCCGCCTCGTACGCCGAACTGGCCGGCCGCCACGCCTTCGAGGAGCGGATCGGCAACTCCACCGTGCTGCTGGAGCCGGTCGGCGTGGTCGGCGCGATCACCCCCTGGAACTACCCGCTCCACCAGATCGTCGCCAAGGTCGCCCCGGCCCTCGCCGCCGGCTGCACCGTCGTCCTCAAGCCCGCCGAGGACACCCCGCTCACCGCCCAGCTCTTCGCCGAGGCCACCGAGGCCGCCGGTCTGCCGCCGGGGGTCTTCAACCTCGTCACCGGCCTTGGAGCGGTCGCGGGCCAGGCGCTCGCCGCCCACGAGGACGTCGACCTGGTCTCGTTCACCGGATCCACCGCCGTCGGCAGGCAGATCGGCGCCACCGCCGGGGCCGCGGTCAAGCGCGTCGCCCTGGAGCTGGGCGGCAAGTCCGCCAATGTGATCCTGCCCGGCGCGGACCTCGCCAAGGCGGTCAACGTCGGCATCGCCAACGTGATGACCAACTCCGGTCAGACGTGCAGCGCCTGGACCCGGATGCTGGTGGACGCCGAACGGTACGACGAGGCCGTGGAGCTGGCGGCGAACGCCGTCACCAAGTACGTGGCCGGGGAGCGGGTCGGTCCGCTCGTCAACGCCAAGCAGCAGGCCCGGGTGCGGGGTTACATCGAGAAGGGCGTCGAGGAAGGGGCCCGGCTGATCTCGGGCGGCCCGGACGCGCCCCTGGAGACCGGCTTCTACGTCAGCCCGACCGTCTTCGCCGATGTCACCCCGGACATGACGATCGCCCAGGAGGAGATCTTCGGCCCGGTGGTCTCGATCCTGCGGTACGAGGACGTGGACGACGCGCTCCGGATCGCCAACGGCACCGTGTACGGGCTCGCCGGGGCCGTGTGGGCCGCCGACGACGAGGAGGCGGTCGCCTTCGCCCGCCGGATGGACACCGGGCAGGTCGACATCAACGGCGGACGCTTCAACCCGCTGGCCCCGTTCGGCGGTTACAAGCAGTCGGGGGTCGGCCGCGAGCTGGGCCCGCACGGTCTGGCGGAGTACCTCCAGACGAAGTCGCTCCAGTTCTGACCTCCGTACCCCTGTCCTCGTAACTCGTAAGGAGCCTGTTCGTGGTCCGCGCCGCCGTACTGCCCGCCGTCGGAGCTCCGCTGGAGATCACCGACATCGTCCTGCCGGAGCCCGGCCCCGGCCAGGTGCGTATCGCGCTCGCCGCCGCCGGGGTCTGCCACTCCGACCTGTCCCTGTCCAACGGCACCATGCGCGTCCCGGTGCCGGCCGTCCTCGGCCACGAGGGAGCGGGCACCGTCCTGGCCGTCGGCGAGGGCGTCACGCACGTCGCGCCCGGCGACGGCGTCGTCCTCAACTGGGCGCCCTCCTGCGGGGTCTGCTTCCACTGCGGGATCGGCGAGGTGTGGCTCTGCGCCGATGCCCTCAAGGGAGTCTCCCGGCTCCACGCCCGTACGGCGGACGGCACCGGCCTCCACCCCGGCCTCAACGTCGCGGCCTTCGCCCAGGAGACCGTCGTCGCCGCCAACTGCGTCCTCCCCGCCCCCGACGGCATCCCGCTCACCGACGCCGCCCTCCTCGGCTGCGCGGTCCTGACCGGCTACGGGGCGGTCCACCACAGCGCCCGGGTCCGTGAGGGCGAGAGCGTCGTCGTCTTCGGGATCGGCGGCGTCGGACTCGCCGTACTCCAGGCCGCCCGGATCGCGGGCGCCTCCAGGATCATCGCGGTCGACGTCTCCCCGGCCAAGGAGGAGCTGGCCCGGCAGGCGGGCGCCACCGACTACGTCATCGCCTCCGACACCACCCCGCGCGAGATCCGCAAGCTGACCGGCGGTCAGGGCGCGGACGTCGCGGTGGAGTGCGTCGGCCGGCCCGCCACCATCCGGGCCGCCTGGGAGTCCACCCGGCGCGGCGGCCGCACCACGGTCGTCGGGATCGGCGGCAAGGACCAGGAAGTCACCTTCAACGCCCTGGAGATCTTCCACTGGGGCCGGTCCCTGACGGGCTGCGTCTACGGCAACAGCGATCCGGCCCAGGACCTGCCCGTCCTCGCCGACCACATCCGCGCGGGCCGCTTCGACCTGTCGATGATGGTCACCGAGCACATCGGCCTGGACGGCATCCCCGCCGCCTTCGACAACATGATCGCGGGCAAGGGCGGCCGGGCGCTGGTGGTGTTCTAGAACGCCGCTAGTAGTCCGTCGTCCGGGAGGTCGAGGCGACCGGCCCCAGCAGCCGGGCGTCCATCTCGCCCTCCTCGAACAGCCGGGAGGCCGGGCCCACGATCAGCGGGTCCGGCCTCCTCACCACCTCCGGGTCCTTGCCCGGGTAGTCGAAGCGGTCCAGCACATGCCGCATCGCCTCCAGACGGGCCCGCTTCTTGTCGTTGCTCTTCACCACCGTCCAGGGCGCGTCGGCCGTGTCGGTGTGGAAGAGCATCAGCTCCTTCGCCTCGGTGTACTCGTCCCACTTGTCGAGCGAGGCCAGGTCGACAGGGCTCAGCTTCCACCGCCGTACGGGGTCGATCTGCCGGATCATGAACCGGTTGCGCTGTTCGTTGCGCGAGACGGAGAACCAGAACTTCACCAGGTGGATGCCGTCCCGGGCGAGCATCCGCTCGAAGCCCGGGGCCTGGTGCATGAACTCCAGGTACTCGCGGGTCGTGCAGAACCCCATCACCCGTTCCACGCCCGCCCGGTTGTACCAGGAGCGGTCGAACAGGACGATCTCCCCGGCGCTCGGCAGATGCGCCGCGTACCGCTGGAAGTACCACTGGGTGCGCTCGCGTTCGGTCGGCTTCCCCAGCGCCACCACCCGCGCGCCACGCGGGTTGAGATGCGTAGTCGCGGCGGCGCAGCTTGCGGTCGTACGGGTAGTCCTCGCGCCAGGCGTCGCGGGCGTGGCCCTCCGGCGTCACGAGGACCGGATCGTCGTCCCCGCTGTCGACCACACCGAACCCGTCCAGATACGCCCCGCCGTGACGCGCCGCCCGCCCGCTCGCCTCGGGGCCGCCGGGGCCGCCGGGGCCGCCGGGGCTGTTGGGCACGTCGGCCCCGGGGGTGCCACGTTCCTCGGGGGCGGCGAGCTTGTCCTGGCCCGCCCTGGCCTTCGCCCCGTTACGTCCGTTCCGCTTGGCGCTCCTCGTCATGACGGGATCCCTCCACCGGCCGGGCCGGATTTCCCCGTGTGGGCCCAGTCTGCTGACGGCTCCGGGAGACCGCCACCCCGGCCAGGCACAGCACCCCGCCGACGATGCCGAGCGGGGTCGGCACCTCGTCCAGGAGCACCCACGCCATCCCCACGACGAGCGCCGGGACCGCGTACGTGGTGGCGCCCATCTTCCCCGCGGTGGTCCGGGCCAGCGCGTAGCCCCAGGTGGTGAAGGCCAGCGCGGTCGGGAAGACGCCCAGGTAGACCATGTTCAGGGTGGCGGACAGCGGGGCGTCGGCGGCCTCCGAGACCAGCACCCCGGTGAACGGCAGGCAGGCGACGGCCCCGATCAGGCAGCCGAAGGTGTTGATCTGGAGCGAGGAACCGTGCGCTAGGGCCGGCTTCTGGCTCACCACGCCCGCCGCGTACGCCACGGCGGCCAGCAGGCACAGCGCCACGCCCAGCACGGAGGAGCCGCCGTGCCCGGACATCGCGAGCCCCACCACGACCGCGCCCGCGAACGAGACGCCCATGCCCAGCAGCAGCCGGCGCGGCAGCCCCTCACCGAGCATGCGGGCGCCGAGCAGGGCGATCAGGATGGGCCCGATGTTCACGAGCATCGCGGCCGTTCCCGCGTCGACCTCCTGCTCGCCCCAGTTCAGGGCCACCATGTACAGCCCGAACCACAGCACCCCCGAGGTGATGATCCCGGGCCAGGCCCCGCGCCTCGGGAGCCCTTCCCGGCGGACGATCAGGATCGCCCCGAGCACCAGCGTGCCCGCCAGCAGCCGGCCCAGGGCCAGCGCGCCGGGGGAGTAGGCCTCGCCCGCACTGCGGATGGAGACGAAGGCGGAGGCCCACAGCACGACGGTGGTGCAGGCGGCGGCGGGGGCCCGCCAGCGGTGGGCCGGTGGGGAGACGGGGAGGGGGGCCGGGGTCGTCGTCATGGCCACGACCGTAAAGCCGAAACGCTTCGCTCCCCACCGAATTGTCATTCCCCGTCAATCGACGCCCACCCAAGCCCGTCCGGCGTTTGAGGACGGAACCGTGGCGGTGGTACGGGGCGACTCCTCCGTGTCCGGAAAGCAGGGGTGCCGCCCAACCCGAGCGCCGGTTCCGTCCTCGATCGCCGGACGGGCTGGAAAGGCAGGCGGCCGGACCGTCGGCGGCGAGGGTCGCGGGGTCGACGCCCAGCGCGTCCGACAGCGCCGCCACCCCAGCCGAAGTCACCCGCACCGCCCGCCCCGACCCCACCCGCTCGCACCACCCCACCGCCAGCACATGCGCGCACAGCGTCGTCCCCGCCGCCCCTGCCAGGTGCGGACGCCGGCTCCGTCCAGTCCAGGCAGCCCCGCACCAGGGGGCGCTGCCCGGACCGGTCCAGGGAGATGCCGAGCGCGCCGAACCACTCCGGGCCCGCCTCGGTCAGCGCGAACCCGGTGTCCTGCCGCAGCAGCCCCCGTACCGTCATCGCCTCGGTGATCCGGATGCCGAGCCGCCCCGCGAGATGGTCGTAACAGGTACGCCCCCGGGCCGGCGCACTGCCGACACTCGCTGCCCGCAGGGACCGAGGCGGCTCCTGCTCGCCGGTCATCGTCTGCGACGCCGGCTCCTCCACCAGGTGCGCCGCCCGTTCGCCGGCCAGCCGGACATAGCGGTGGCGGCCCTGCCGTTCCTCGGCGAGCAGCCCGCCCGCGACCAGCCGCCCCAGGTGCTCACTGGCGGTGGACGGGGCGACACCGGCGTACCGGGCCAGCTCACCGGCGGTCCAGGCCCGCCCGTCCAGCAGCGCCAGGCAGAAGGACGCGCGGGTCTCGTCCGCGAGGAGGGCGGCCAGCGCGGCGAGGCGTACGGCGGTGGAGTCGTGCGGCCGTGGCCGGGGGGAGCGGTCCATATCTCCAGCGTGCGTCACGGACGGTTCGGCACCGGCCGAACCGTCGCCGCGTCGTCGCCCACCGGCTGCGCGTACTGCTCGTACTGGATCGCCAGCCCTTCCAGCAGCGCCCGCAGCCCCGTCTCGAAGGCCCCTTCGTCGACCTGACGACGGTGGTCGGCCAGCAGGTGGGCCTGGCCGAGGTGCGGATAGTCGGCGGGGTCGTAGGCGGTCTCGTCGTCGACGAAACCTCCGGCGAAGGAGCCCAGCGCCGAGCCGGTGATGAAGTACCGCATCAGCGCCCCGATCCGGGTCGCCTGTGCGGGCGGCCACCCCGCCCCCACCATCGCCCCGAACACCGCGTCGGCCACCCGCAGCCCCGCCGGGCGGCGGCCGGGGCCCCGGGCGAGGACCGGGACGATGTGCGGATGCGCCGCGAGGGCGGCCCGGTAGGACAGGGCCCAGTCGTGCAGGGCCTCCCGCCAGTCACGCGGGTCCGGCTCCTCGAACATCGACAGGTCGACCTGTGCGGAGACCGCGTCGGCGACGGCGTCGAGGATCTCCTCCTTGTTGCGGAAGTGGTTGTAGAGCGAGGGTCCGCTCACCCCCAGGACGGCCGCCAGCCGACGGGTGGAGACGGCGTCAAGCCCCTCGGCGTCCACGAGAGCGCTCGCCGCCCCGACGATGCGGTCTCTGCTGAGGAGGGGCTTGCGCGGTCGGGCCATGCGGCTCATAGTAGGCCCTGCGGACCAGAAACTAGCAGTGCTAATTAAGCGATCGTCGGAAGCGGGGTGGCGCACGATGGACCTGGCGCTCAGCGTGGAGCAGGAAGCCGTCCGGAAACTGGCAGAGGACTTCGTCGCCCGCGAGGTCGCCCCGCACGTCGTCGCCTGGGACCGGGCCGAGAATGTCGACAGGTCGATCGTGAAGAAGCTCGGCGGTCTCGGCTTCCTCGGGCTGACCGTCCCCGAGGAGTACGGCGGCTCCGGCGGCGACCATCTGTCCTACTGCCTGGTCACCGAGGAGCTGGGACGCGGCGACTCCTCGGTGCGCGGCATCGTCTCCGTATCGCTCGGCCTCGTCGCCAAGACGATCGCGTCCTGGGGGAGTGAGGAGCAGAAACGGCAGTGGCTGCCCCGGCTCACCTCCGGCGAGGCGATCGGCTGCTTCGGCCTCACCGAGCCCGGGACCGGATCGGACGCCGGGAACCTCGCCACCAGGGCCGTCCGCGACGGCGGTGACTACGTGGTCAACGGCACCAAGACGTTCATCACCAACGGCACCTGGGCCGATGTCGTCCTGCTCTTCGCGCGGACGAACGACAGCCCCGGCCACCGCGGCGTCTCCGCCTTCCTCGTTCCCGCCGACACCCCCGGCCTCACCCGCCGCACCATCCACGGCAAGCTGGGCCTGCGCGGCCAGGCCACCGCCGAACTGATCCTGGAGGACGTCCGGATACCGGCGTCCTGTCTCCTCGGCCCCGAGGGCAAGGGCTTCTCCATCGCCATGTCCGCCCTCGCCAAGGGGCGCATGTCGGTCGCGGCGGGCTGCGTCGGCATCGCCCGGGCCGCCCTGGACGCGGCCGTGCGCTACGCCGGTGAGCGCGAGCAGTTCGGCAAGACCATCGCCCGCCACCAGCTCGTCCAGGAGCTGCTGAGCGACATCGCCGTGGACGTGGACGCCGCCCGGCTGCTGACCTGGCGGGTCGCCGACCTGATCGACCGGGGCCAGGACTTCGCCACCGCCGCGTCCAAGGCCAAGCTGTACGCCTCCGAGGCCGCCGTCCGCTGCGCCAACAACGCCCTCCAGGTCTTCGGCGGCTACGGCTACATCGACGAGTATCCGGTCGGCAAGCTGCTGCGGGACGCCCGTGTGATGACGCTCTACGAAGGCACCAGCCAGATCCAGAAGCTGATCATCGGCCGGGCGCTCACCGGCGTCTCCGCTTTCTGACCGGTGTCCGTACCTCCTGGCCGGCGCCCGGGCTCGTACGGGTGTCTGAGTACCGGCCTGAGTACGGGCACGGATGTGGCGTGCGCCACGTCGGCGGATGCTGTGCCCATGAGTGACACGACATCGGTCAAGCAGCAGAGCACCGCAGCCTTCTACGTCCAGGCCGTGGCCTCCTTCATGGTGGCCATCGGCGCGGTCGCCTTCGGTATCTTCTTCCTCGACGCGGACGCCTGGGTGCGCGGATTCCTCGCGATCGGCGTGCTCTACCTGGTCACGTCCTGCTTCACGCTCGCCAAGGTGATCAGGGACCGCCAGGAGGCCGGGCAGATCCACAGCCGGGTCGACCAGGCCCGGCTGGAGAAGATCCTCGCCGAGCACGACCCGTTCCAGAAGCTCTGACCCGTACCGTCGGCCGGACTGCCCCTAAGCGCTTGCTCAGGTTCGGGGTATGGTGTTCGTCCTGTTGACGGAGAGGGGCCCTGGGCGATGAGTGCGGCGGAGGAGACGACCGGCGAGGACACGCCGTGGGGCGAGGTCACTCCCGAGGCGGCCAGGCGGCTCCTCGTCGCCGCCGTGGACGCCTTCGCCGAGCGCGGGTACCACGCGACCACCACCCGTGACATCGCCGGCCGGGCCGGAATGAGCCCGGCCGCGCTCTACATCCACTTCAAGACCAAGGAAGAGCTGCTCCACCGGATCAGCAAGATCGGCCACGAGCGGGCGCTGTACGTGCTCGACACCGAGGCGGACCGGGACGGCACGGCCGCCGAACGGCTCGCCGGAGCCGTCCGCTCCTTCGTCCGCTGGCACGCGGAGCGCCACACCACCGCCCGGGTCGTGCAGTACGAACTCGACGCGCTGGGCGAGGAGCACCGCACCGAGATCGTCGCGCTGCGGCGCAGGAGCGACGCTGTGGTGCGCCGGATCATCAACGAAGGGGTGCGCGACGGCGAGTTCGACGTCCCGGACGTCCCCGGCACCACGCTCGCGGTGCTCTCTCTCTGCATCGACGTGGCCCGCTGGTTCAACGCCCAGGGCAGCCGTACGCCCGACGAGGTCGGCGAGTTGTACGCCGACCTCGTCCTGCGGATGGTCGGGGCCCGTACGGCTTCGGGTCAGAAGTAGTAGCGGGACACCGACTCCGCGACGCAGGCCGGCTTCTCGCTGTCCTCGCGCTCGACGGTGACGACCGCCGTGACCTGCACGCCGCCGCCCACCTCCGTGACCTCCCGGAGCACCGCCGTGGCCCGCAGCCGCGAGCCGACCGGGACGGTCGAGGGGAACCGGACCTTGTTGGTCCCGTAGTTGATGCCCATCTTCATGCCCTCGACCCGCATCACCTGCGGTACCAGCGCGGGCAGCAGCGAGAGCGTCAGATAGCCGTGCGCGATGGTCGTGCCGAACGGCCCGTCCTTCGCCCGTTCCGGGTCCACATGGATCCACTGGTGGTCGCCGGTCGCCTCGGCGAACTGGTCGATCCTCTTCTGCTCGATCTCCAGCCAGTCGCTGTGTCCCAGCTGCTCGCCCACTCCGTCCCGCAGCTCCTGCGCGGACGTGAAGATCCTCGGCTCTGCCATGTTCCCGGTCCCTGCCTTCCGGCTCGGCGCACCATCCGGCGCGATGTCTAAGCGCTTGCTCAGCATCGTTGGGCGGCACGTTCCTGTCAACGACATGGCAGTAGGTTTGAGGGGTGCCCCAGATCCCACAGACACTCCACGAACTCTCGGTCGGCCAGCTCTCGGCGCGCAGCGGCGCCGCCGTCTCGGCCCTGCACTTCTACGAGTCCAAGGGCCTGATCACCAGCAGCCGCACCAGTGGCAACCAGCGCCGGTACTCCCGTGACGCGCTGCGCCGGGTCGCGTTCGTCCGGGCGGCCCAGCGCGTCGGCATTCCGCTGGCCACGATCCGGGACGCGCTCGCCGAACTGCCCGAGGAGCGCACGCCGAACCGCGAGGACTGGGCCCGTCTCTCCGAGGCATGGCGCAAGGAACTGGACGAGCGCATCACGCAGTTGCACCGGTTGCGCGACCATCTGACCGACTGCATCGGCTGCGGCTGTCTGTCGTTGGAGACCTGCGTCCTCTCCAACCCCGACGACATCAACGGCGAGAAGATCACCGGTTCCCGTCTGATGCCCGAACGCAGGCAGCCGGCCGAACGCCGTCCTTAGCGCCGGGCTACCGGACTTCGTTCCTGGTCACGTCACGCGGCCGCCGCCGCGGCCGGCCTCCGATGCCGTGGCAGCCGGGCCCTGGCCAGCGTGCGGTCGGTCAGGGCGGGCTGTGGCACCGCGATCCCGCAGCCCGTGCACACCGGGCCCGCCCACGGCTCCTCGCCCCGCTCCTGCCGCCACTCGATGCCGGTGCCCGCACAGACCGGACAGGCCGAGCCGGGACCGGAGCCGAGAGCCGCGATCAGCCGGCGCAGGACCTCCGCGAGCGGCTCCGTGGGATGGACGCCCGGGTCGGTGCAGCGGGCCACCCCGTGGCCGCCCCAGGTGCGCCGGTGCCAGTCGTCGAACGCGCCGGGCCGCCGCAGCCCCGCGTGCTTCTCGCGCCGCCGCCGCTCCGCGAACCCCGCTTCGTACGCGAGCCAGACGGCCCGCGCCTCCTCCAACTCGTCCAGTGCGCGCAGCAGGCGCACCGGATCGGGCTCCCGGTCCTCGGGGGCGATCCCGTGCCGGGCGCACAGATGGTCCCAGGTCGCCCGGTGCCCGTACGGGGCGAACCTCTCCAAACACTTCCGCAGGGAATACCGCCGCAGGGCCAGATCGCCCCGCGGATCTCGGACCTGTCTCGCAAGACTCCGGAAACCGGCCATGACACCGCCACCTCCGTCGCTCGTCCTTGGACGTCATGGAATGGACGTACGCCTGCCCGTTTCGGCTCCATCGAAAGATGAAATCCGTCCATTGGCCGAGAATCCCCATGTGGGGTGGGGTGCCACGGGCGGAAGCGGAGCGGCGCACGGGCGGGTGGTGCGCGGGCGTGCGCGCCTCGCGCGGGTGGCGAAATTCCCTGGCGCCGTCGCGGGCCCGTGGGGTTGGGTTCCCCCATGACAACGGCTCGACCGCGTCTGGAAAAGATCACCGCCGACAATGTGCTCGACGCCTGTCGGCTGGAAGTGGCGCCCGAGCAGCGCAGGTTCGTCGCCCCGGTCGCGCAGTCCCTGGCCGAGGCCTATGTGCATCCCGACCTCGCCTGGCCCCGGCTGATCTGCGACGGTGAGCGCGCCGTCGGCTTCGTGATGGCGTACTTCGACCTGGCGTTCGACTTCGACGCCGGGGTACCGGACGCCCCGAAGCGCTCCGGGCTCTGGCGGCTCGCCGTCGCCGCGGGGGAGCAGGGCCGGGGCTACGGGCGGTTCGCCGTCGGGGCGGTGAACGAGGAGATCCGCCGGCGCGGCGGGACGGTCTCGACCGTGACCTGGAAGCCCGGCGAGGGCGGGCCCGAGGAGTTCTACCTCCGGCTCGGCTTCCGCAAGCGGGGCCTCACGGACGACGGCGAGTACCTCGGCGACATGGAGCTGAACTAGCCAGGACCTGCTGGTCGCGTCGGGCCGGACCCCGTGGGCCGGCCCGACGCGACCCCTGGTTTCACCCCCCGTACCGCAGATACCTCCGCCGCTTCGCCCGGAACGCCGACAGGTCCCGCTGCCACGCCCGTACCACCGCGTCCGTGTCCGCGCCCGCGTCGATCATCGTGCGGACCCGGGTGTTCCCGGTGAGCTTGTCGATCCAGTTGTCCGGCCGCCAGGCGAAGCCGCTCCACGTCCGCTTCGCGGTCACCAGCAGGGCGATCCCGGTGCGGACCGGATCGAAGACCTCCCGGTCCTGGACGTGGAGCTGGACCCCGCCCACCGTCTTGCCCTGGAACTTGGAGAACGTCGGCGCGAAGTACGCCTCCCGGAAGGCGACCCCCGGCAGCTCCAGCGCGTTCGCCGCGGCCGCCCAGCGGTGGTCGATGCCCTCCGCGCCGAGGAGTTCGAAGGGGCGCGTGGTGCCCCGGCCCTCGGAGAGGTTCGTCCCCTCGAAGAGGCAGGTCCCGGAGTAGACGAGGGCCGTCTCGGGCGTCGGCATGTTCGGGCTCGGCGGCACCCACGGCAGCCCGGTGTCGTCGAAGAAGTCCGAGCGCCGCCACCCCGACATCGTCACCACCTCGAGCCGCACCGGCTTCTCGTGCAGGAACTCCGCGTTGAAGAACAGCGCCAGCTCCGCCACCGTCATCCCGTGCGCCTGGGCGATCTCCCGGCGGCCGACGAACGTGGCGAACGCCGGGTCCAGCACCGGGCCCAGTGCCGCCCGCCCGGTCACCGGGTTCGGCCGGTCCAGCACGACGAGCCGCTTGCCCGCGAGCGCCGCCGCCTCCATGCAGTCGTACAGCGTCCAGATGTACGTGTAGAAGCGCGCACCCGCGTCCTGGATGTCGAAGACGACCGTGTCCACGCCCGACGCGGTGAAGATGTCCGCGAGGTCCTGCCCGCTCTTGAGGTACGTGTCGTAGACCGGCAGCCCGGTCGCCGGGTCGTCGTACCGGCCCTCGGAGCCGCCCGCCTGCGCGGTGCCCCGGAACCCGTGCTCGGGGCCGAACACCGCGGTCAGGTTCACCCGCTCGTCCGGGTGCATCACATCGACGATGTGCCGGACGTCGGCGGTGATGCCGGTCGGGTTGGTGACGACCCCCACCTTCTGGCCCCGCAGCAGCCGGTAGCCGTCGGCCGCCAGCCGGTCGAAGCCGGTACGCACCCGGCCGCGCCCGTGCCCCGGGCCGCCTCCGGGGGCGGCGGAGGCGCTACCGGTGCCGGCCGCCGTCGCCGCGAGCGCTCCCATCGCGCCTCCCGCGGCCAGCACACCACGTCGGGACAGGCTCATTCCGCTACCTCCATGATCGCGCCGACTGTCATGGCCACGCACGCTAGCGCGGGCCGGGGCCGCGCGGAACGACCTGGGCCGCGCCGATTCTCCGAGCCGCCTCCCGTACTCCGCCCCGGCCCTTCTCCGGCCCCTCCGAGCCCTTTCCCGATCACATACCGACCGGTTAGTCTGCCGGTGCAGCCGGATCGGAGAGGCGGGATGACGATGAGTACGGTGCAGGGCGCCGGCGTGGTGGTCACAGGGGCCGGAGGCGGCATCGGAGCCGCTCTGGCCCGCAGGTTCGCCGCCGGAGGGGCGCGGGTCGTCGTCAACGACCTCGACCTCGCGCGGATCGAACCGCTAGCGAAGGAGATCGGAGGCATCGCCGTCGCCGGGGACGCATCGGGGATCGTGGAGGCGGCCCGGGAGGCGCTGGACGGCACGGTCGACGTCTACTGCGCCAACGCCGGTCTGGCCTCGCCCGGTGACGCGTTCGCCGACGAGGACGTCTGGGCCGCCGCCTGGGACGTCAACGTGATGGCCCACGTCCGCGCGGCCAGGGCCCTCCTGCCGGACTGGCTGGAGCGCGGCAGCGGGCGGTTCGTCACCACCGCGTCCGCCGCCGGGCTGCTGACGATGATCGGCGCCGCCCCGTACAGCGTCACCAAGCACGGGGCGGTGGCGTTCGCCGAGTGGCTCTCGCTCACCTACCGCCACCGCGGGCTCAAGGTCCACGCGATCTGTCCGCAGGGCGTGCGCACCGACATGCTCACCGCCGCCGGATCGGCCGGCGAGCTGGTCCTCGCCCCCGGTGCCATCGAGCCGGACGCCGTTGCCGACGCCCTGTTCGAGGCGATGGACGCGGACCGCTTCCTGGTCCTGCCGCACCCCGAGGTGGCGGGGTACTACCAGGCGCGCGCAGCCGATCCCGACCGGTGGATGCGCGGGATGAACCGGCTCCAGCAGCAGTGGGAGGAGGGGAGCGGAGCATGAGCGACCCCACCGACCCCGCACCCTCCGGTACCCCGACTCCCGGAGCCTCGCCCTCCGGCGCCCCGGCCCCCGGATCTTCCCCCACCACCTCGATCTACGCCGCCCAGCCCTGGCTCGCCCTGCTCAGCGAGGCCCAGCGCGCCTCCATCACCCCACCCCCGACCGTGCTGCACGCCTGGCGGGCGGCCGTGGACCGGGCGCCGGACCACCCGGCCCTGGCCTACTTCGACGGACGGCTCAGCTACCGCGAGACCGACGGGCTGTCCGACTCGGTGGCCGGGCACCTCGCCGCCCGGGGGCTGGCCCGCGGCGACCGGGTCGCGATCATGCTCCAGAACAGCCCGCACTTCGTCCTCGCGCTGCTCGGCGCGTGGAAGGCGGGGGCCACCGTCGTACCGCTCAACCCGATGTACAAGGCGGGCGAGGTCGGCCATGTCCTCGCGGATGCCGGGGTCACCGCGCTGATCTGCTCGGACCGGGCGTGGGAGACGTATCTCCGGGACACCGCGGCGGCCGCCCCCGACCTCCGTATCGCGCTGACCGCCTGCGAGCTGGACCTCCAGAGCGTGAACGACCCGCGCGTCCTCGGCTTCGAACGCCTCCCGGCCCCCGGGCCCGACGACCTCGCGGACGACCTGCTGACCGCCGCCCGCGCCGGGAACCCGGCCCCGGCGGACCGCGGTCTCACCGCCGAAGACGTGGCGCTGATCAGCTACACCTCCGGCACCAGCGGCACCCCCAAGGGCGCGATGAACGCCCACGGCAACATCATGGTCAACGCCGAACGCCAGCGCACCGGCCATCCGATCGCCGAGGGCTCCGCCTACTTCGCGCTCGCCCCGCTCTTCCACATCACCGGCATGGTCTGCGAGCTCTCCGCCTGCATCGCCAACGCCGGCACCCTCGTCCTGGCCTACCGCTTCGAGGCGGGCGTCGTCCTGGAGGCCTTCGCCGCCCACCGGCCCGCCTACACCGTCGGGCCCTCCACCGCCTTCATGGCGCTGGCCGCGCACCCGGACGTCACCCCGGACCACTTCGCCTCGTTCCGGGTGATCTCCTCCGGCGGCGCGCCCCTGCCGCCCGCGCTCGTGGAGAAGTTCCGCGCGGGCTTCGGCCCGTACATCCGCAACGGCTACGGGCTCACCGAGTGCACCGCCCCCTGCGCCTCGGTCCCGCCCGAGCGGGAGGCCCCCGTCGACCCGGTCTCCGGCACCCTCTCCGTCGGCGTCCCCGGGCCCGACACCGTCGTCCGGATCCTCGACGAGGAGGGGCGGGAGGTGCCCTTCGGGGAGCAGGGCGAGATCGCGGTGCGCGGCCCTCAGGTCGTCTCCGGCTACTGGAACCTCCCCGAGGCCACCGCCGCCGCCTTCCCGGACGGCGAGCTGCGCACCGGTGACATCGGGTTCATGGACGCGGCCGGGTGGCTGTACGTCGTGGACCGCAAGAAGGACATGATCAACGCTTCCGGGTTCAAGGTGTGGCCCCGCGAGGTGGAGGATGTCCTCTACACCCACCCGGCGGTGCGGGAGGCGGCCGTCGTCGGCGTGCCCGACGCCTACCGGGGGGAGACGGTCCGGGCGTACGTGAGTCTGCGTCCGGGGGCCTCGGTGGAACCCGGCGAGCTGGGCGCGTACTGCGAGGAACGGCTCGCCGCGTACAAGTATCCGCGCGAGGTGGAGATCCTGACCGAGCTGCCGAAGACGGCGAGTGGGAAGATCCTCAGGCGGGAACTGCGTTCCCCCCGTTAGAACAGCGTCCAACCAGCACACGCACAGTACGAAAGGAAGGTGGCGGCTCATGGCCAAGGCGACGGACCAGAACGGCACTCCCGTCCCCCAGAGGCTGCTGGCCGCCGCCACCCGGCTCTTCGCCGAGCGCGGGTACGACCGCACCTCGGTCCAGGAGATCGTCGAGGCGGCGGGCGTCACCAAGGGGGCGCTCTACCACTACTTCGGCTCCAAGGAGGACCTGCTCCAGGAGGTCTACGCCCGGGTGCTGCGGCTCCAGCAGGAGCGCCTGGACGCCTTCGCGGACGCCGAGGCCCCCGTCGAGCGGCGGCTGCGCGACGCGGCGGCCGACGTGGTGGTCACGACCATCGACAACCTGGACGACGCCGCGATCTTCTTCCGCTCCATGCACCACCTGAGCCCCGAGAAGAACAAGCAGGTACGCGTCGAGCGCCGCCGCTACCACGAGCGGTTCCGGGCGCTGATCGAGGAGGGGCAGAACAGCGGCGTGTTCTCCTCCGCCACCCCCGCCGACCTGGTCGTCGACTACCACTTCGGTTCGGTCCACCACCTCTCCACCTGGTACCGCCCGGACGGCCCGCTCAGCCGCCAGGAGGTCGCCGACCACCTCGCGGACCTGCTGCTGCGGGCCCTGCGCCCGTAGGGGCACGCGTCACGGCGTGATCCAGTGGCCCGCCCGCCCGGGCGGGGCGAGTCTGGATGTATGAGGTATGTCCGGCCCCCGCCGGGGGCGCCAGCGTTCACGGGCCGAGGTCCGTTCGTTAATAGAACGGACCTGTCCGGTTTCCGCTCTTGACGGAGCACTGTCATTTCCTTGAGCATCGGTCACGCATTGCGCACCTCTGGGCCGCTTGTCCAGGCCCACGCTCCAGGACCCGGCCGGATCACCACGCGGCCGGGGACCCCCCGCACGTTCCGTCAGTCCCCAACGGAATCCGGAGCCCGTGAATGAGACCGAACCGTTCCACCCTGCGCAGATCCCCGGCGGCCGTCGCCGCCGTAGCCCTCGCGGCCCTTCTCGCGACCGCCGCGCCCAGCGCGCAGGCCGCCGGAGCGCCGACGCCGGAGGCAGCCGCAGCGGCCGCCCCCGACATCCCCGTGGCCAACGTCAAGGCCCACCTCTCGCAGCTCTCGACGATCGCCGCGAACAACGGCGGCAACCGCGCCCACGGCCGCCCCGGCTACAAGGCGTCCGTCGACTATGTGAAGGCCAAGCTCGACGCGGCCGGATACACCACCACGCTCCAGCAGTTCACCTCCAACGGCGCCACCGGCTACAACCTGATAGCCGACTGGCCCGGCGGCGACCCGAACAAGGTCCTGATGGCCGGGGCCCACCTCGACTCGGTCTCCTCCGGCGCCGGCATCAACGACAACGGCTCCGGCTCGGCCGCCGTGCTGGAGACCGCGCTCGCCGTCTCCCGCGCCGGGTACCAGCCCGACAAGCATCTGCGGTTCGCCTGGTGGGGCGCGGAGGAGCTGGGCCTGATCGGCTCGAAGTACTACGTCAACAACCTGCCGTCCGCCGAGCGTTCCAAGCTCTCCGGCTATCTCAACTTCGACATGATCGGCTCGCCCAACGCCGGTTACTTCGTCTACGACGACGACCCGGTCATCGAGAAGACCTTCAAGGACTACTTCGCGGGCCTGAACGTCCCCACCGAGATCGAGACCGAGGGCGACGGCCGCTCCGACCACGCCCCGTTCAAGAACGTCGGCGTCCCCGTCGGCGGCCTCTTCACCGGCGCGGGCTACACCAAGTCCGCGGCCCAGGCGCAGAAGTGGGGCGGGACGGCCGGCCAGGCCTTCGACCGCTGCTACCACTCGTCGTGCGACAACCTGAGCAACATCAACGACACGGCCCTGGACCGCAACAGCGACGCCGCCGCCCACGCGATCTGGACCCTGTCCTCCGGCACCGGCGAACCGCCCACCGGTGAGGGCGTGTTCAGCAACACCACCGATGTGGCCATCCCGGACGCCGGAGCGGCGGTGACCTCGTCGGTCGCGGTCACCGGACGAACGGGCAACGCCCCGGCCGCACTTCAGGTCGGCGTCGACATCAAGCACACCTACCGCGGAGACCTCGTCGTGGACCTGCTCGCCCCCGACGGCAGTTCGTACCGGCTGAAGAACTCCAGCAGCGGCGACTCGGCCGACAACGTCATCACGACGTACACGGTCAACGCCGCCGGCGAGGTGGCCAACGGCTCCTGGAAGCTCCGGGTCCAGGACGTCGCCCGCCAGGACACCGGCTACATCGACAGCTGGAAGCTCACCTTCTGAGCCTGCTGTACGTCTACGTGTACGGCTGCGGCCCCCTCCCGACGAGCACCTCGGGAGGGGGCCGCACCGCGTCCGTCACACGTGCCGCTTGATCTCCCGCCGGGCCAGCGACCGCTGGTGCACCTCGTCGGGACCGTCCGCCAGCCGCAGCGTCCGTGCCGATGCCCACAGCTCCGCCAGCGGGAAGTCCTGGCTCACCCCGCCCGCGCCGTACAGCTGCACCGCGGAGTCCAGGATGTCCACCACCGCGCGCGGAGTGGCGATCTTGATGGCCTGGATCTCGGTGTGCGCGCCCTTGTTGCCCACGGTGTCCATCAGCCAGGCCGTCTTCAGCACCAGCAGCCGCAGCTGTTCCACCGTGACCCGGGCGTCCGCGATCCAGTTCTGCACGACGCCCTGCGCGGCCAGCGGCTTGCCGAACGCCGTACGCGCCACCGCCCGCCGGCACATCAGCTCGATGGCCCGCTCCGCCATCCCGATCAGCCGCATGCAGTGGTGGATCCGGCCCGGACCCAGCCGCGCCTGGGCGATGGCGAAGCCGCCGCCCTCCTCGCCGATCAGGTTCGCCGCGGGCACCCGTACGTCGTGGAAGACCACTTCGGCGTGGCCGCCGTGCGAGTGGTCCTCGTACCCGTACACCTGCATCGCGCGCCGCACCTCGACGCCCGGGGTGTCGCGGGGGACCAGGATCATCGACTGCTGGCGGCGGATGTCCTCGCCGTCCGGGTCCGTCTTGCCCATCACGATGAAGACCGCGCAGTCCGGGTTCATCGCCCCGGAGATGTACCACTTACGGCCGTTGATGACATAGTCATCGCCATCCCGCACGATCCGGGTCTCGATGTTCGTCGCGTCCGACGACGCCACGTCCGGCTCCGTCATCGCGAAGGCTGAGCGGATCTCCCCGGCGAGCAGCGGCTCCAGCCACTGCTTCTTCTGCGCCTCGGTGGCGAACTGGAACAGCACCTCCATGTTCCCGGTGTCCGGGGCGGCGCAGTTCGTCGCGGTCGGCGCGAGGTGCGGGGAGCGTCCGGTGATCTCCGCGAGCGGGGCGTACTGGAGGTTCGTCAGCCCGGCCCCGTACTCCGCGTCGGGCAGGAAGAGGTTCCACAGCCCCTGCCGCCTGGCCTCGGCCTTGAGCTCCCCGACGACCGCCGGGGTGTCCCACGGCGAGGCGAGCCGTGCCCGCAGCTCCTCGGCGACCTGCTCGGCCGGATACACATGCTCGTCCATGAATGCGAGCAGGCGGGAACGCAGCTCCTCGGTACGGGCGTCGAATGCGAAGTCCATGGGGGTTCAGCCTTCCTGGAGGGTGGTGAGGCCGTGCTCGATGAAGACGGGGACCAGCTCGCCGATCCGGTCGAAGCCCGCGCCGACGGTCTGGCCGAGGGTGTAGCGGTAGTGGATGCCCTCCAGGATCACGGCGAGCTTGAACCAGGCGAACGCGGTGTACCAGGAGATGGCGTAGGTGTCCCGGCCGGAGCGGGCCGCGTAGCGCTCGATCAGCTCGGCGGGGGACGGGTGCCCGGCCGCCCCGCTGGTGGTGGAGACGGGCGACTGCGGCAGCCCGAGGTCGGAGCTGTACATCACGAGCAGCCCGAGGTCGGTCAGCGGATCGCCGAGGGTGGACATCTCCCAGTCGAGGACGGCCTTGATCCGGTCGTCCGAGCCGATCAGGACGTTGTCCAGGCGGTAGTCGCCGTGGACGACGGTGGGTGCGGGGGAGGAGGGCAGCGCACGGCCGAGCGCGGCGTGCAGCTCGTCGATGCCCGCCAGGTCACGGTTGCGGGAGGCGTCCAACTGCTTTCCCCAGCGCCGCAGCTGCCGGTCCAGGAAGCCCTCGGGCCGCCCGAAGTCCCCGAGCCCGACGGCCTCCGGGTCCACGGCGTGCAGATCGACCAGGGTGTCGACGAGCCCGAGGACCGCCGCCCGGGTGCGCTCGGGGCCCAGCGGGGCGAGCTGCTCGGCGGTGCGGTACGGGATGCCCTCGACGTACTCCATCACGTAGAACGGCGCGCCGATCACCGAGTCGTCCTCGCAGAGCAGCAGCGGCTCCGGCACGGGGACGGCGGTCGGGTGCAGACCGCTGATCACGCGGTGCTCGCGCGTCATGTCGTGCGCGGTGGCCAGCACATGGCCGAGCGGCGGTCTGCGCACCACCCACTGTCCGGTCCCGTCGCCGACGACGTACGTCAGGTTCGAGCGGCCGCCCTCGATGAGCCGCGCTTCGAGGGGTCCGCTCACCAGCCCCGGCCGCTCGCGGTCGAGATGGCCGCGCAGCAGCTCCGGGTCGAGACCTGGTGGGGGGACTGGGCTCATGGTGCGTACCTCCGGGCGACTGCGGACGGGTCGGAACCATGATGCCGACCAGTCGGTATGTCGTCCAGTGCTCCTCGGGATCTGCCGCTCCGGAAGTCGTCCGGACTCTGGTGATGAAATGTATCCTTGAATACAGTTCACGTATGAATACAGCTCTGGTGATCGAAGACGTCCGGCTCACCCCGATCCTCGTGGCCGATCCGCCCCTGCTGAACACGCAGGGCGTCCACCAGCCGTACACCCCGCGCCTGATCGTGGAGGTCGTCACCCGGGACGGAATCACCGGAGTGGGGGAGACGTACGGCGACGGCGCCTATCTGGAGCCCGCCCGTTCCCTGGCCGAGGCGCTCCCGGGCCGGGCGGTCACCGATCTGAACGGGTTGTTCGCCCTGGCCGACGAGGTGTGCGACGGATCGCTCGCCGCAGCCGACGACCGGGTGGACGCCGGAGGGCTGCGCGGGGTCAGGAACGCCGGGAAGATCCGGCTCTCGGTCGTCTCCGCCTTCGAGGTCGCCTGCCTGGACGCCCTCGGCAAGGCGCACGGCCTGCCGGTGCACGCGCTGCTGGGCGGCAAGGTCCGCGACAGCGTCGAGTACAGCGCGTACCTCTTCTACCGCTGGGCCGCACATCCCGGCCCGGGGGAGGCCGACGCCTGGGGCGCGGCACTCGACCCGGCCGGTGTGGTCGCCCAGGCCCGGCGCTTCGCCGACACCTACGGCTTCGGCTCCTTCAAGCTCAAGGGCGGCGTCTTCGAACCCGACCGGGAGATCGCCGCGATCCGCGCCCTGGCCGAGGCCTTCCCCGGCCGCCCGCTGCGCCTGGACCCGAACGGCGCCTGGTCCGTCCCCACCTCGCTGTACGTCGCCGGCCAACTGAAGGACGTCCTCGAATACCTGGAGGACCCCACCAGCGGCACGGACAACATGGCCGCCGTCGCCGCCTGCACCGACGTCCCGCTCGCCACCAACATGTGCGTCACCACCCTGGCCGAGGTCCCCGAGGCGTTCGCCCGCGACGCTGTCCAGATCGTCCTGAGCGACCACCACTACTGGGGCGGCCTGCACCGCACCCGGGAACTGGCGGGCATCTGCCGCACGTTCGGCGTCGGACTCTCCATGCACTCCAACACCCACCTCGGCATCAGCCTGGCCGCGATGACCCACGTCGCCGCCACCGTGCCGGACCTCGCGTACGCCTGCGACAGCCACTACCCCTGGCAGACCGAGGACGTCATCACCGAGCGCCACACCTTCACCGGAGGCCGGCTGACGGTCTCCGACGCCCCCGGACTCGGCGTCGCGCTGGACCGCGACCGCCTCGCCGCCCTGCACCGCCGCTGGCTGGAGGACGACGGCACCTACCGCGAACGCGACGACGCGGCGGCGATGCGCGTCGCCGACCCGGACTGGACGACGCCGGCGGTCCCGCGCTGGTGAGGGCGGGGCCCACGGCCGTACCGCCTGAGTTGCGGCGACCCTGACCTGCGCGGAAGGTCGAGGGATGAAGGCGATCAGCTACAGCGCGTACGGCTCCGCCGACGTCATGGAGTACGGCGAGCGGCCCGACCCCAAGGTCGGCCCCGACAGCGTTCTGGTGAAGGTGCGGGCCGCAGCAGTAAATCCGGTCGACTGGAAGGCCCGCGAGGGCTACCTCCAAGGCGCCCTCGACGCCGTGTTCCCGGTGATCCCCGGCTGGGACGTCTCCGGGGTCGTCGTGCAACCGGGCGTCGCCGTCGACGAGTTCGCGGTGGGCGACGAGGTCATCGGCTACGTACGGGAGGACTTCCTCTCCCGCGGTACGTTCGCCGAGTACGTCGCCGCCCCCGTGCGCACCCTGGCCCGCAAGCCCCTCAGCCTGAGCTTCGAGGAGTCGGCCGGCCTGCCGCTCGCCGGGCTCACCGCCTACCAGGTGCTGCACCGCACCCTGAAGATCCGCGAGGGCGACACCGTCCTGGTCCACGCGGCGGCCGGGGGCGTCGGATCGCTCGCCGTCCAGATCGCCCGACACACCGGCTGCCGGGTCGTCGGCACCGCGAGCCCCCGCAACCACGAGCACCTGCGGAGCCTGGGCGCGGAGCCCGTGGAGTACGGCGAGGGCCTCGTCGAACGGCTGCGGGAACTGGTCCCCGAGGGCTTCGAGGCCTCCTTCGACACGGTGGGCGGCGACGCCCTGAGAGCCTCCGCCGAGACCCTCGCCCCGGGCGGCCGGCTCGCCTCCATCGCGGACGACGAGGTCTTCTCCTACGGCGGCCGCTACGCATTCGTGCGCCCCGACGCGGCGGACCTGGCGCAGGTCGCGGAGCTGGCCGAGCGGGGCATCGTCACCGTCCACGTGGACCGGGTGTTCCCGCTGGAGGAGGCCGCCGAGGCGTACCGGCTCAACCAGGAGGGACGGACCCGCGGCAAGATCGTGGTCACGGTGGACTGGGACGCGTAGGCGCGCCGCTCGGCCGGCCATCGCCGCCGCAGCCCGGCCGTCAGGTGTCGGGCGCCCGGACTCAGAACAGCATCGCCGCCGCGAACACCGCCAGCGCCACCGTGCACAGCGCCGCCGTCAGCGCCCCGCGCGGCGCGA
The DNA here is from genome assembly GCA_014649555.1 of Streptomyces globisporus. Taxonomy (GTDB): domain Bacteria; phylum Actinomycetota; class Actinomycetes; order Streptomycetales; family Streptomycetaceae; genus Streptomyces; species Streptomyces globisporus. The sequence continues at coordinate 122,226 of BMTG01000008.1, forward strand.
ACTGCTCGGGCCGCGCCACCCCCAGCACGCTCACCCTGCGGTGGGCGACCAGCAGGAACCCCAGCCAGGCCAGCGCGCTCAGGGCCACCGCGACCAGCGCCGCCGGGGTCGCCCCGCTGTGCAGCGCCTGCCGCCCCGCGAGCAGCGCGACGACCGTGGCGGTCAGCGTCGTCCGCCGCCAGGCCAGCCGCGTCCGCTCCGGTTGCAGCCCCGGATCCCGGTCCGCCGTCACACGCCCTCCCAGCCGAAGAGGACCACCACCACCATCGACACGGCGACGACGGCGACCACCAGACTCAGCAGGGTCGGGAACCGGGACACCGGCAGGTCCTCGCCCCGCCGCATCGCCCGCTCGCACCGCACCCAGTGGTTGACCGCCCGCAGCGCGCAGAGCACCCCGGCGGCCAGCAGCCCGAGCGCGAGCCCGGCCCGGACGCCCCACACCAGCTCCGGCAGGAACTGGTCGACGGCGAAACCCCCGCCGATCAGGGCCAGAGCCGTCCGGATCCAGGCGAGGAACGTCCGCTCGTTGGCCAGCGAGAACCGGTAGTCGGGGGTGTCCCCCTCCTCCCGGATCCGCTGCGGCGCGAACCACAGCCGTACTCCCTGCGCGATCTTGTTCACACGGGAAACCCTAGGCTGTGCGCGCGGCACGGGCCCGGTCAGCCCGCCCGCAGCTCCCGCAGCCGCCGGTACGCCTCAAGCCCGTCCGGCACCCAGGGCCACTCGTCGAGCCGCCGCTCCAGCTCGGCGTCGTCCAGGAACGTGTGCCAGGCGACCTCCTCCACCTGCGGGGAGACCGGCAGCTCGCACCGCACCTGATAGACGGCCGACCACCAGGTGTGCTCACCCTCGTAAAGGAACCGGAACAGCGGTTCGGGCTGCGGAAGCCCCGAGACGCCCAGCTCCTCCTCCGCCTCGCGCAGCGCCGCCTCCTCGTACGATTCGCCCGCGCCCACCACCCCGCCGACGAACATGTCGTAGTGCGAGGGGAAGACCAGCTTCGTGGCCGTACGCCGGTGGACGAAGGCCCTCCCCTCCGCATCTCGCACCTCGATGAACACGCAGCGGTGCCGCAGCCTCCGAGCAGTCGCCTCACCGCGCGGGGCCTGCCCGATGACCTCGTCGTTCTCGTCGACGATGTCCAGAATCTCGTCAGAAGGCGTCATGCGTTTCATCCAACAGCACCCGGACGGTTGACGTGACAGCGGCGGGTACCCAAGATCTGACGCACGGGTAACTTGAACGATTCTCCCGCCCCTGAGCCGCCCCGAACAGGATGGAACCCATGGCGTACGACGCTGATGTGATCGTGATCGGGGCAGGACTCGCGGGGCTCGTGGCCACCGCCGAACTGGTCGACGCCGGCCGTTCCGTGATCCTCCTCGACCAGGAGCCCGAGCAGTCCATCGGCGGCCAGGCGCACTGGTCCTTCGGCGGGCTCTTCCTCGTGGACTCGCCCGAACAGCGCCGGATGCGGATCAAGGACAGCCGGGAACTCGCCCTCCAGGACTGGTTCGGCACGGCGGGCTTCGACCGCGAGGAGGAGGACCGCTGGCCGCGCAGATGGGCCGAGGCGTACGTCGACTTCGCCGCCGGTGAGAAGCGCTCCTGGCTGCACCAGCAGGGGCTGCGGATCTTCCCCGTCGTCGGCTGGGCGGAGCGCGGCGGCTACGACGCGACCGGCCACGGCAACTCCGTCCCCCGCTTCCACATCACCTGGGGCACCGGCCCCGGCGTCGTCGCCCCCTTCGAACGCCGGGTCCGCGAGGGCGTCGCCAAGGGGCTCGTCCAGCTGCGGTTCCGCCACCGGGTCACCGGCCTGGCCCGCACGGCCGGGGCGCTCGACACGGTCACCGGCGAGATCCTGGAGCCCAGCGCCGCCGAACGCGGCACCGCGAGCAGCCGGGAGGCCACCGGCACCTTCGAGCTGAAGGCCCAGGCGGTGATCGTCACCTCCGGCGGCATCGGCGGCAACCACGACCTGGTCCGCGCCCAGTGGCCCGAGCGGCTCGGCACCCCGCCCGAGAAGATGCTCTCCGGCGTCCCCGCCCATGTCGACGGACTGATGCTCGGCATCGCCGAGAAGGCGGGCGCGCATCACATCAACAGCGACCGGATGTGGCACTACACCGAGGGCATCGAGAACTGGAACCCGATCTGGTCCAAGCACGGCATCCGGATCCTGCCCGGCCCCTCGTCCCTCTGGCTCGATGCCCGCGGCAAGCGGCTGCCGGTCCCGCTTTTCCCCGGTTTCGACACGCTCGGCACCCTCGAACACATCATGGGCTCGGGCCACGGCTACACCTGGTTCGTGCTCAACCAGCGCATCATCGGCAAGGAGTTCGCGCTCTCCGGCTCCGAGCAGAACCCGGACCTGACCGGCAAGTCCGTCCGCGACGTGATCGGCCGGGCCCGCGCGGACGTGCCCGCACCGGTGAAGGCGTTCATGGACCACGGCGCGGACTTCGTCGTGGAGAAGGATCTCGACGCACTCGTCCGAGGCATGAACGCGGTGACGGGCGACGGCCTGATCGACGCGGCCGAGCTGCGCCGCGAGATCACGGCCAGGGACCGCGAGATCGCCAACCCGTTCACCAAGGACCTCCAGGTCACCGCGATCCACGGGGCCCGCGCCTACCTGGGCGACCGCCTCATCCGCACCGCGAAGCCGCACCGGATCCTGGACCCGGCGGCGGGCCCGCTGATCGCCGTCCGCCTCAACATCCTCACCCGCAAGTCCCTGGGCGGCCTGGAGACGGACCTGTCCTCCCGCGTTCTGACCGCCGAGGGCACCCCCCTCCCCGGCCTGTACGCGGCAGGCGAGGCGGCGGGCTTCGGCGGCGGCGGAGTCCACGGCTACCGCTCCCTGGAGGGCACGTTCCTGGGCGGCTGCATCTTCTCGGGCAGGGCGGCGGGCAGGGCAGCGGCGGCAGCGGTGGCTTCGTAGTTCCGGCGTTCCATGTTCTTCCTGAGCGCCGCGGACCGGGCCCGCATGTCAAGCCCCTCCGGCGATTGAGGAGCGGGGCCCGGGGCGGAGCCCCGGCGTTCACCCCAACCGCTCGACCACCCGAAACCGCTCCGCGACAATCATCGTCCCGTCGTCCACCGTGAACGCCGGATCCCCCAACGCCTCCCGCATCTCCTCGCTGTGCCAGAACCGTTCGTGCCCCGCCCGCCACTCCGCGACCGACGTGTACCCCTCACCCTCGTCCAGCGCGTGCTGCAGATCGACGGCCCCCAGCGGCAGCACCCGTACCTCGGTCACCTCGACCACCGCCACCTCCCGGCCGTCCGAGTCGATCAGCGCGGAGCGTTCGCCCACCGGAGGCAACTCCTCCTGCTCCAGCTCGTACTCGCACAGCAGACCGGTGGTGGACACTTTCTCGCCGGACAGGACCGCCGCGACCAACCGGTCGCGCAACGGCCCGGGAAAGGCAAGGAGGAAGGGGGCGAGGGGTTCACGAGGCTCCATGCATGCAGTGTGTCAGGCGTCACCCCCGCCCCGCCCGCCCCTCCGCACGCTGCGCTGATACCACCAACGGTCGACCAGATCCAGCCAACTGGCCGAGAAGCCGGAGCAGTTGCCGGAGGGTGCCCCTTGACGTGGGGCATGGCCTGCCGCTTTGCTGTGCGCGATCATCTGCTCGCACACCGCATCGAAAGAAGCCCGCGGCATGCCCCCGCCCCCGCCGCCCCTGGGTCGCTCCCGTCGTCGGGGCAGCCGCTCGGACCACGTCTTCGACCCGGCTCTCGACGACGACGAACTCATCGCCGCACGCGGGCAGTTCGTCCAGGGCAGATGGTCCGACGCGCGCACCCTGCTGGTGGCCACCGGGCGGGACTGGGACCGCCGCGGCCATCGCGTACTCGCTCTCGCCGAGACCTCGTCCGCCGAGGACTGGGCCGGTGACTGGCTGCTCGTCGAACCCGAGAGCGCCGACGCGGCCGTCCTCCTCGCCTGCGCCCGGGTCGTGCGCGCCCTGCGGCCCAAAGCCAGGGCGAACGACGCCGCCCGTGCCCGGGAAGCCTGCCTGGCCGCCGCCCGCCTACCCCCGAGGACCCCACCCCCTGGCTCGCGCTGCTCCTCCTGGACCGGGGCCGCGACGACGGCGCGGACGAGACCGGCAGGCTCTTCGAGGAGGTGCGCTCCCGCCACCCCGACCACCACCACGCCCACCATGTGATGACCGCGCTGCTGGCCGAGAGCAACCCCGCCGGCGGCCACGACCCGCTCCACGAGGTGTACGACTTCGCCGCCTGGGCCGCCGAACTGGCCCCCGCAGACTCCCCGCTGGCCGTACTCCCGGTCGTCGCCCACGCCGAGCGCTACCGCGTCCTGGTCACCGCCGGCATCGAGCCCGACGATCCGGCGCGCTCCGAGCACTGGTCCGGCCGCCGGGCCCGCCAGGTGATGAAGGCCGCCTTCGACTGGTGGCTGGAGTGGGAGCGCGACGACCACCCGCGCCACCGCCTCGACCTGAACTTCCTGGCCCACGCCAAGGTCTGCGAGGGCCGGCCCGCCGAGGCCGCCGCCCTCTTCCACCGCATCGGCTCCTACGCCACCCCCGCGCCCTGGTCGTACTCCGGCCGGGAGCCCCACGCGGCGTTCACGGCCGCGCGTACGTACGCACTCGGCACCCCGTGAAGCACGCAACGCAGCACGCAGCACAGCACGGAATGCAGCACGAAGGGCACCACCCCACCACCAGGAACCACGAGAAGGGGACCCATCCCGCCATGTCGACCGGCAGTTCATTTTCCAGCGAGACCGGCATCACCAGGGGGACGGCAGACACCGGCGGGATCAACACCTACAAGGGCGAGGAACGCGCCCTGCGCGCGAACCGCCTCGGCACCCCCGGCCTCCTGCTGTCGGTGGTGGCGGCCAGCGCCCCGCTGATGGTGGTCGCGGGCGTGATGCCCACGGTCTTCGGGGTGATGGGCATCGTCGGCCAGCCGCTGCTCTACATCATCCTGGGCGTCGTCCTGATGCTGTTCAGTGTCGGTTACGCGGAGATGAGCCGGCACGTCCACAACGCCGGGGCGTTCTACGCGTACATCGCGCGGGGGCTCGGCCCGACGGCCGGCGCGGGGGCCTCGCTCGTGGCGCTGGTGGCGTACAGCGCGATGCAGGTCGGCATCTACGGGATCCTCGGCTTCGAGGTCTCCGGCATCTTCGCCACGTACCTCGACATCGAGCTGGCGTGGTGGATACCGGCCCTGGTCTCGGCAGCCGTCGTCGGCGTCCTCGGCTGGCTGAAGATCGACCTCAACGCCAAGGTCCTCGGCGTCCTCCTGGTCATCGAATGCGCCCTCGTCGTGATCTTCGACATCGCCGCCGTGAGCAAGCCCGGCCCCGAGGGCCTGTCGCTCCACGCGTTCAACCCCGAGACCCTCACCGGTGCCGGGCTCGGCACGGCGCTCTGCTTCTGCATCGCCGCGTTCGTCGGCTTCGAGCAGGCCCCCGTGTACGCGGAGGAGACCAGCCGCCCCCAGATCGTGGTCTCCCGGGTGATGTTCCTCGCGGTCGGCTACGCCGCGCTGTTCCTGGCCATCAGCTCCTGGGCCCTGACCGTGGCCGCCGGACCCGGCTCCATCGCCGACACCTCCCTCAAGGAGGGCCCCGGCATGCTGTTCGGCCTCACCGAGGAGCGGCTGGGCTCCACCTTCACCGACGTGCTGCACATCCTCTTCGTCACCGGGATGTTCGCGGCGCTCCTCAGCTTCCACAACGTCGTCGCCCGCTACGCGTTCGCGATGGGCCGCGAGGGCCTGCTGCCCGCCCGCTTCGGCCGCACCAACCGGGCGAGCGGCGCTCCCGGCACCGGTTCGCTGCTCCAGTCCGCCGTCTCCGTCGTGATCATCGCGGCGTTCGCCTTCACCGACGACAACCCGGTCGGCGACCCCACCGCGCCCGTCCTGCGGCTGTTCACCTGGATGGGCAACGTCGGCGCCCTCGGCGTGATCCTGCTGATGGCCGCCGCCTCCTTCGCCGTCATCGCCTTCTTCGTCAAGCGCGGTGCCGGCCGTGCGCAGGCCCCGCGCCTGGTCGCCTCCGCCCTCGCCGGACTCGCGCTCCTGACGATCGCCGTCTTCACCGTCCGCGACTTCGACGTCCTCGTCGGCTCCGGCCCCGGCTCGGCCCTCAACTGGCTGCTGCCCGGCGTGATCATCCTCGCCCTCGTCGGCGGCCTGGTGTACGGGGCGGTGCTGCGCAAGGCCAAGCCCGAGGTGCACGCCCGGATCGGCCTCGGCAACGAGGCGTTCCAGCTGGAGAAGGCGGCCGAGAGCGAGGCGTCCCGCCGCTGACACACCCCGTACGCGCGACGTGAGCACGCGCGACGTGAGCACGCGCGACGTAAGCACGCGCGACGTACGTACGCGAGACGCCCGCCCCGGTGACGTACCGGGGCGGGCGTCCGTCGTTCATGGCCGTACGGAACCGGCTACAGCAACAGCGACAGCAGCAGGATGAAGGCCATGGCGACCACGGAGATGATCGTCTCCATCACCGACCAGGTCTTGATCGTCTGGCCGACGTTCATGCCGAAGTACTCCTTCACCAGCCAGAACCCGGCGTCGTTCACATGGCTGAAGAAGAGCGAACCGGCGCCGACGGCCAGCACCAGCAGCGCCGCGTGCGAGGTCGACATGTCGGCGGCCAGCGGGGCGACCAGACCGGCGGCCGAGATCGTGGCGACCGTGGCCGAGCCCGTGGCGAGGCGGATCGCGACGGCGATCAGCCAGCCCAGCAGCAGGGCGGGGATCGACCAGTTCTCGGAGAAGTCCAGGATCATCTGGCCCACCCCGGCGTCGATCAGCGTCTGCTTGAAGCCGCCGCCCGCGCCGACGATGAGCAGGATCCCGGCGATGGGGGCGAGGGACTTCTCCACGGTGCCGGCGATCCGGTCCTTGGTGAACCCGGCGGCCCGGCCGAGCGTGAACATCCCGACCAGGACGGCCGCGAGCAGGGCGATCAGCGGCGAACCGATGACCATGGTGACCTTCTGGAGGCCGTTCTCCGGGTTGTCGACCACGATCTCGACGAGCGCGTTCAGCAGCATCAGGACGACCGGCAGCAGGATCGTCGCCAGGGTGGCGCCGAAGCTCGGACGGCGTTCCAGGTCCTCGGAGGGACGCTGCGGGATCATGTTCTCCGGCGGCTTGATGTCCACCCAGCGCGCGGCGTAACGGGAGAACACCGGACCGGCGATGATCACCGTCGGGATGGCGACCAGCACACCGAGCGCCAGCGTCACGCCGAGGTTGGCGTCCAGGGCGTCGATCGCCACCAGCGGGCCGGGGTGCGGCGGGATCAGCCCGTGCATCACCGAGAGTCCGGCGAGCGCGGGTATGCCGATCCGCATCAGGGAGTAGTTGCCGCGCTTGGCGACGAGCAGGACGACCGGGATCATCAGCACGATCCCGACCTCGAAGAACAGCGGCAGCCCGATGATCGAGGCGATGAGCACCATCGCCCAGGGCATGGCCCGGCCGCTGGCCTTCGCCAGGATGGTGTCGACGACCTGGTCGGCCCCGCCTGAGTCGGCGAGCAGCTTGCCGAGGATCGCGCCGAGCGCGATCAGGACGCCCACACCCGAGACGGTGGAGCCGAGGCCCGCGGTGAAGCTGAGAATCGTGTCGCCCGGGGCGGCTCCGGCGAAGGAGCCGAGCGCCAGCGAACCGATGGTCAGCGCCAGGAACGCGTGCATCTTGAGCTTGGTGATGAGGAGAACGATGACGGCGATACCCGCCAGGACGGCGATGCCCAACTGAGCGTTGCCTGCCGAGGTGATCGGTTCGGCGGCGTCCGCTGCCAGCATCTCGACGCTGAGACTGGTCACGGTGATGGTCCTTAACTGTCGAGCCGGCGCAGCGCGGCGACGGCTCGCTGGGTGATTTCCTCGGGAGTGCCGGACACGTCGACGCTCACCCCGGCCTCGTCGGCCTGGAGCGGCTGCAGCGTCGCGAACTGCGAGTCGAGCAGCGCGGTGGGCATGAAGTGCCCCTTCCGGTCCGCCATCCGCTCCTCGATCAGCGCCCGGTCACCGGTCAGATGCAGGAAGAGGGCGTCCGGCGCCCCGTCCCGCAGCCGGTCCCGGTAGACCCGCTTGAGCGCGGAGCTGGAGACGACCCCGCCGAGCCCCGCCCGCCCGTGCGCCCACGCGCCGATGGCGTCCAGCCAGGGCCGGCGGTCGTCGTCGTCCAGCGGGGTGCCGGCCGACATCTTGGCGATGTTCGCCGGGGGATGGAAATCGTCGCCCTCGGCGTACGGAACGCCGAGCTCGGCGGCGAGCAGGGGACCGATCGTGGTCTTGCCGGTTCCTGCTACGCCCATCACCACGACGACGTGGGGGGTGCTCATGCGGGGTGCGGTGCTCATGGGGGTGTCTCGCTGTCTTCTTCGACATCGGTCCGTCGCGCTACTGAAACCTATTAGGTACGACTTATTCAAGACCCTGTGACGTAAACGTCGTACTTATTATTCCCGGGGTCCGCCCCGTAGGCTTGCCCCATGACCACACAGAGCCAGGGGCTGCATACACATGTGCTGGACACCCTGGGTCTGGAGATCTCCTCCGGCCAGTGCCCGCCCGGCAGCGTGCTGCGCACCGACGAGCTCGCCCAGCGCTTCGACGTCTCCCGTACGGTGATCCGCGAAGTGATCCGGGTCCTGGAATCGATGCACCTGGTCGAGTCCCGCCGCCGCGTCGGTGTGACGGTCCGCCCCACCGAGACCTGGAACGTGTACGACCCCCAGGTCATCCGCTGGCGCCTGGCCGGCGCCGACCGCCCCCGCCAGCTGCGCTCCCTCACCGTGCTGCGCTCCGCCATCGAGCCGGTCGCGGCGGGTCTCGCCGCCCGCCACGCCACCGCCGAGCAGTGCGCCGAACTCACCGAACGCGCCCTCGGCATGGTCGCCACCTCGCGCGGCCAGCAGCTGGAGGGCTACCTCGAACACGACATCGCCTTCCACCGCATCGTCCTCAACGCCTCCGGCAACGAGATGTTCGCCCGCCTCGGGGACGTCGTCGCCGAGGTCCTCGCCGGCCGCACCCACCACCAGGTGATGTTCGAGGACCCCGACCCGGCCGCCGTCACCCTGCACGTCCGGCTCGCCGAGGCGGTCCGCGAGGGCGACCCGGAGGCCGCCGAGCGGATCACCAAGGAGATCGCGGTCGGCGCCCTGCACGAACTGGACGTCCTCGCTCCGTAGCAGCCCTCCCAAGGCGTACGGTGGTCCGCGATCGATCTTCGCGAAGCGCGGGAGCAGGGAGAGCACGGTTATGGCACAGCAGGTGCAAGCGGTCATCGCACCGGGCAGGAACGAGCCGGTCAGGGTCGAGACGATCGTCATCCCGGACCCCGGCCCCGGCGAGGCCGTCGTGAAGATCCAGGCGTGCGGCGTCTGCCACACCGACCTGCACTACAAGCAGGGCGGCATCAACGACGAGTTCCCCTTCCTCCTCGGCCACGAGGCGGCGGGCGTCGTGGAGTCGGTCGGCGAGGGCGTCACGGACGTCGCCCCCGGCGACTTCGTCATCCTCAACTGGCGTGCCGTGTGCGGCCAGTGCCGTGCCTGTCTGCGCGGCCGCCCCTGGTACTGCTTCGACACCCACAACGCGAAGCAGAAGATGACGCTGCTCGACGGCACGGAGCTGTCGCCCGCCCTGGGCATCGGCGCGTTCGCCGAGAAGACCCTCGTCGCCTCCGGCCAGTGCACCAAGGTCGACCCCGAAGTGGCCCCCGAGGTCGCCGGACTCCTCGGCTGCGGCGTCATGGCGGGCATCGGCGCCGCCATCAACACCGGCCAGGTCGGCCGCGGCGACTCCGTCGCCGTCATCGGCTGCGGCGGCGTCGGCGACGCCGCCATCGCCGGATCCCGGCTGGCCGGAGCGGCGAAGATCATCGCGGTCGACATCGACGACCGCAAGCTGGAGACGGCGAAGAAGATGGGCGCCACCCACACCGTCAACTCCCGCACCAGCGACCCCGTCGAGGCGATCCGCGCCCTCACCGACGGCAACGGCGCCGACGTCGTCATCGAGGCCGTCGGCCGCCCGGAAACCTACGAACAGGCCTTCTACGCCCGCGACCTCGCCGGAACGGTCGTCCTCGTCGGCGTCCCCACCCCCGACATGAAGCTCGAACTGCCGCTCCTGGACGTCTTCGGCCGCGGCGGCTCCCTCAAGTCCTCCTGGTACGGCGACTGTCTGCCCTCCCGCGACTTCCCGATGCTCGTCGACCTCCACCAGCAGGGCCGCCTCGACCTCGCCGCCTTCGTCACCGAGACCATCGGACTCGGCGACATCGAGCAGGCCTTCGCCCGCATGCACGACGGCGACGTCCTCCGCTCGGTGGTGGTCTTCTGATGGCCGCCCGCATCGACCACCTGGTCACCTCCGGCACCTTCGCCCTCGACGGCGGCGAATGGGACGTCGACAACAACGTCTGGATCGTCGGCGACGACACCGAGGCGATCGTCATCGACGCCGCCCACGACGCCGCCGCCATCGAGGCCGCGCTCGGCGGCCGTACGCTGCGCGCCATCGTCTGCACCCACGCGCACAACGACCACATCGACGCCGCCCCGGCCCTTGCCGCGGCCACCGGCGCCCCGATCCTGCTCCACCCGGACGACCTGCCGCTCTGGCTGCAGACCCACCCGGAGCACACCCCCGACGGCGCCCTCACCGACGGCCAGGAACTCACCGTGGCGGGCACCACGCTCACGGTCCTGCACACCCCGGGCCACGCCCCCGGCGCGGTCTGCCTCCACGCCCCCGAACTGGGCACCGTCTTCACCGGCGACACCCTCTTCCAGGGCGGCCCCGGCGCCACCGGCAGGTCCTTCTCGTCGTTCCCCACGATCATCGACTCGATCCGGGACCGGCTGCTCACGCTCCCGGGCGACACCAAGGTCCGCACCGGCCACGGCGACCCCACCACCATCGGCGCGGAGGCCCCGCAGCTCGACGAGTGGATCAAGCGCGGCCACTGAGCGCGTACGTCACCCCTCCGGCCAGGCGGAGAGCCGCAGTCCGCTCGCGAAGCGACGCGGCTCCCCGCCGACCGGATCGGTGAACTCCAGCACCCGCGCCAGCAACTGCAAGGGCCGGTCCCGGTCCTCCACAGCTGCCTCCGGCACCACCACCGGATACAGCGGATCGTGGACGATCGGCAGCCCCAGGGCGTTCATATGGACCCGCAGCTGATGCGTCCGCCCGGTGGCGGGCAGCAGCCGGTACCGCCCGACCCCGCCCCGGTGCTCCACCAGCTCCACCCGGCTCTCACTGTTCGCCTCGCCCGGCTCCTCCCGCGCTGCGAGCACCCCGCGCTCCTTCACGATCCTGCTGCGCACGGTCCGGGGGAGCGTCACCGAGGGGTCGTACGGGGCCACCGCCTCGTACTCCTTCCGCACCCGCCGGTCCCGGAACAGCGTCTGATACGCACCCCGGTCCTCCGGCCGCACCACGAACAGCACCAGCCCCGCCGTCAGCCGGTCCAGCCGGTGCGCGGGCTGGAGGGCGGGCAGCTCCAGCTCCCGCCGCAGCCGGGCCACCGCGGTCTCGGTGATGTGCCGCCCCCGGGGCATCGTCGCCAGGAAGTGCGGCTTGTCCGCGACCACGATCCGCTCGTCCCGGTACACCACCCCGACCGGGAAGGGCACCGGCTCCTCGGGGGCGAAGTCCCGGTGGAACCAGAGATACCGCCCGGCGGTGTACGGCTCCGAGCCCCGCACGGCGACCCCGTCGGCCCCCACGAACCGCCCGGCGTCCAGCATCCCGGCCACCCGGTCCGCCCCGATCGCCCCGCCGAACCGGCCGGCCAGATGCTCCCCGACGGTGGCCCAGAGCCCTTCGGGATCCTCCGGAAGCCGCACCCGTGCGGCATCGATCCCGTCCCGCTGGGGAAGAGGGGAGGCGGGCGGTTTCCTGCGGCCGCGCATCCTCGCCCCTTTCCGTGATCGCCCGGTGACGCAAAAGAGCCCCACCGAAGTGGGGCTCCTGCTGGTGTCCGAGGGGGGACTTGAACCCCCACGCCCGATAAAGGGCACTAGCACCTCAAGCTAGCGCGTCTGCCATTCCGCCACCCGGACAAGGTGTCTGTCTCCCGGGCCGTGCCCGTTCCGACGTGGAAAACCATAGCAAACATTCGGGGGTGCTCGATCACGCCCCGATGGCTGTGAACGGTGCGTGACGGGGGGTGTGCGGCCTTGGGCGTACGCCGTGGGCGCGGGAGGATGGGAAGGGAGCACCACAGCGACAGTGGAGGGAACCAGCGTGAGCGAGAGCAGCACGGGCAAGGCCGGCACCGGCAGGGCCGAGCAGGAGGTCGTCGACCTCTGTCGTGACCTGATCCGGATCGACACCAGCAACTACGGCGACCACTCGGGCCCCGGCGAGCGGCTCGCCGCCGAGTACGTCGCGGAGAAGCTCGCGGAGGTCGGCCTGGAGCCGAAGATCTTCGAGTCGCACAAGGGGCGCGCCTCCACCGTCGCCCGGATCGAGGGCGAGGACCCCTCCCGTCCGGCGCTCCTCATCCACGGGCACACCGACGTCGTCCCGGCCAACGCGGCGGACTGGACGCACGACCCGTTCTCCGGGGAGATCGCGGACGGCTGTGTCTGGGGCCGGGGCGCGGTCGACATGAAGGACATGGACGCGATGACCCTCGCGGTCGTCCGCGAGCGGATGCGCACCGGCCGCAAGCCCCCGCGCGACATCGTGCTCGCCTTCCTCGCGGACGAGGAGGCGGGCGGCACGTACGGGGCCCGCTATCTCGTGGACAACCACCCTGGTCTCTTCGAGGGCGTCACCGAGGCGATCAGCGAGGTCGGCGGTTTCTCCTTCACCGTCAACGAGAATTTGCGGCTGTACTTGGTGGAGACCGCCCAGAAGGGCATGCACTGGATGAAGCTGACCGTGGACGGCACCGCCGGACACGGCTCGATGATCCACAAGGACAACGCCATCACCGAGCTGTCCGAGGCGGTCGGGCGGCTGGGCCGGCACAAGTTCCCGGTGCGGGTCACCAAGACGCTGCGGCACTTCCTGGACGAGCTCTCCGACGCCCTCGGCACCGAGCTGGACCCGGAGAACATGGACGAGACGCTCGCCAAGCTCGGCGGCATCGCCAAGCTCATCGGCGCCTCCCTCCAGAACACCGCCAACCCCACCCAGCTCGGCGCCGGCTACAAGGTCAACGTCATCCCGGGCCAGGCGACCGCCCACGTCGACGGCCGGTATCTGCCGGGGTACGAGGAGGAGTTCCTCGCCGACCTCGACCGTATCCTCGGCCCCAACGTCCGGCGCGAGGACGTGCACGCGGACAAAGCCCTGGAGACCACGTTCGACGGCGCCCTGGTCGACGCCATGCAGACCGCGCTGGTCGCCGAGGACCCGATCGCCCGTGCCGTGCCGTACATGCTCTCGGCCGGCACCGACGCCAAGTCCTTCGACGACCTGGGCATCCGGGGCTTCGGCTTCGCCCCGCTGAAGCTGCCGCCGGAGCTGGACTTCGCCGGGATGTTCCACGGCGTCGACGAGCGGGTCCCGGTCGACGGGCTCCAGTTCGGCGTGCGGGTGCTCGACCGGTTCATCGACCACTCCTGACCGGTCCATGACCGATTCACCGTCGGATCACCGCTGATTCGACCACCTGTGCGGACATGTCCGAACGGGTGAAACGAGCCGTTCACACGTAGCCCCGCGCATTCCTCCTCGTTACAAGGTTTGCGGTCCGCGGCTGGGACCGCACTTTCCAACTAGGAGGAATCATGATCAAGAAGGTCGTCGCAGTTGCGGCTGCCACCGGTGGCCTCGTTCTCGCGGGTGCGGGCATGGCTTCCGCCGACGCGGGCGCCCAGGGTGCGGCCATCGGCAGCCCCGGCGTGCTCTCCGGCAACGTCGTCCAGGTTCCGGTCCACGTGCCGGTCAACGTGTGCGGCAACACGGTCTCCGTGATCGGTCTGCTGAACCCCGCCTTCGGCAACACCTGCGTCAACGCCTGATCGTTGAACGTCAACCCGTAAGGGTTTGAGCTCGACCGGTCCCGGAGTGCACTCCATGCACTCCGGGACCGTTCGGCATTCGGCTCCCGCACGGTCATGTCCGGGGGTTTTTCGGAAGCCAGAAGGCAGGAAACGAACCTATGCGACAGGTCACTCGTAAAGGCCTGATCACCATGGCGGCTGCGGGCGGAGTGCTCGCGCTGAGCGGTGGATACGCCCACGCCGACTCCGGGGCGGCGAGCACCGCATCCGGCTCGCCGGGCGTGCTGTCCGGCAACTCGGTCCAGGTCCCGATCGACATCCCGGTCAACGTCTGCGGGAACTCCGTCAGCGTCGGCGGACTGCTCAACCCCGCCAGCGGAAACGACTGCGGAAACGGATCAGCAGGATCCGACCGGTCCGCGCAGTCCGACCGGTCCGCGTCCGACCGGTCCGGCGGTGCCCAGGACCGCTCGGTCCCCGGCGGCTCCGGGAACGGTGCCCAGGCCGGCGACACCACGGCCTCGGACCGCACCTCCGAGCCCGGCACGGGCCGTCACCGGGCTCCGGACGGCGGCGCCACGGCGGAAGGGGTCGCCCAGGGCTCGCCCGGCATCCTCTCCGGCAACGCGATCCAGGCGCCGATCGACATTCCCGTGAACCTCTGCGGGAACAGCGTCACCATCGGCGGACTGCTGAACCCCGTCTTCGGCAACAGCTGCTCCAACGACGCCGAGGTTCCGCCCCCGCCGCCCGAGCAGCCGGAGAAGCCCCCGGTCACCCCCGAGAAGCCGGTCGACCCGCCGGTCAGCCAGCCGCCCGAGCCGAACGCCCCCGAGACCCGGAACGTTCCCCGCGAGCAGCTCGCACAGACCGGTGGTGAGGGGCTCGAACTGCTCATCCCGGCCAGCGCCGGACTGCTGTTCGCCGGTGCCGGGTCGGTGCTCTACCGCCGCTCGCGCAGCGCCGCCTGATCCGGGCGCGTACAGCACGGCACACCGCACGAAAGAGAGCGGGCCCCGCCACCGCGGGGCCCGCTCCATGTCACCAGGTCGCCCGCAGCTGACGGATGATCCGTCGCCGCAGCCGCACCCTGCGGCTGCCGTCCCTGCGGAGCGTCAGGCGGTCCAGCTCCCAGTGTCCGTACTCGGCGTGGTCGGTCAGGAGTCGGGCCGCATCCTTGCGGGAGACCCCGCGCGGCACGTACACGTCGATGAATTCGTATTCCGGCATCGCATCTATTGTGCGGGCAGAGCCCCGCTACGGATAGCGTCTGCACTATGTCTGATGCTGCGCAGCCCACCGCTGCCGAGGTACGTGCCGCCGCCGAGGCGGTCAACGCCGCGATCGACCGTCACCTCGACGCGGTCGAACGCCGTACCGGGGACGACGACCCCGCCGTCTACGACGCGTTCAACGCCCTGGCCGCTGCCGCCGAGGTCTACGACGAACTCCTCTACGACCGCTACGACGAAGTCACCCCCTTCGAGATCCCCGGCGCCGACGACTCCCTGCCTCCCTACGCCGGTCCCGCGGAGCCCAGCGCGCTCAGTGTCCTGATCCGCCGCGACTACGTGGTCGCCGAGCCCGAGCGTCTCCTCGCCCAGGCCCAGCGCCTCGCCGACGTCGACGCGGGTCCGGGCGCCGAGGACACGACCCCGGTGGTCGGCACCAGCGTCCATTCCGCGCTCGGCGTCCTCTTCGGCGAGTACGAACCGGACGAGATCGCCTCCCGGCACAAGGAGTTCGGTCTGGAGGAGGGCGACTCCACCCTCTGGGTCTCGGCCGGGGAGGCGGCACCGGAACCGGGGGAGTGGCTCGGCGCCCCCTTCGAGGACGCCGACCCCGAGCTGGTGGTCTGCCGCTTCGATGTCAGCGCGGTCTTCGACGAGGAGGACGAGCCGGACGAGGACTTCGCCGGACCGGCGGCGGGCGGCGTCTGACCGGAGCCTGTTCCCGCCCCGCACCGGACGACGGTGGGCCCCGGCGCACATCGCGCCGGGGCCCACCGTCGTCCGGGCCGTGTGCCGCTCAGGAAGCCGCGTCGGGCGTCGGGAGCGCTTCGAGGAGCGGGCGCAGCCGGGTCGTCCGCTCCTGGGCCGGGACCTGCGCCACCGCGTGGGGGAGCGCCTGGTCCACCCCGTGCACCACGGACAGATGCCGCTCGCCCCGGCCGAACGCGGTGTACACCCACGGCCGGCTCAGGCCCTGCGCCGCGTCGCCGGGCAGCACGACCACCGCGGCGGGCCAGCGCATCCCGGCCGCCTGGTGGGCGCTGAGGGCCCAGCCGTGCCGCACCGACGACTCCACCCGCTCCTGCGGTACGACGACGGGGACGCCCCCGCAGTCCAGATGCAGCCCCTCGGCGTCGGCCGAGCGCACCACTCCGGGCACCGCACGGCCGGGCGCGGGCACATGGACCACCCGGTCGCCCGGGTCGAAACCGCCGAACCGGCCGGGGCCCGGGTTGAGCCGCTGCTTCAGCGCCTCGTTCAGCGCCCTGGTCCCGGCGGCACCGCCATGGCCCACCGTGATCACCTGGGTCTCTTCGGCGGGGATGGAGAAGGCCCGGGGCACCGAGTCGGCGACCAGCTGCACGGTGCGGTGGACGGCTTCGCCCGCGTCCCGGACGGGCACGATCACCACTTCCTTGCCCGGGGCGTCGACCTGGTTCAGCTCGCCGATGCCGATGCCGGAGACCAGCTCGCCGATCGGGCCGGGGTCCGGGGTGCGGGAGACGACCTGCGGGCAGGTGCGGGCGGCCAGCACATCGGCGAACACCCGCCCGGCGCCCGCGGAGCCCAGCACGCCCGGGTCACCGCTCAGCACCAGCCGGGCGCCGTCGGCCAGCGCCTCGACCAGGACCGCCGCGCCCTCCACGTCCAGCTGCGGGGCGTCCAGCACGACCAGGAGGTCCAGGGCGAGCGCCCCGTCCTCGTCCCGGCCGGGGCCCTGGGCACCGGACAGCAGGCCGGCCAGTGTGACCGCCGTTTCCGGGTCGCCGGTGGCCGCCGCGAGCCGCCGCCGCCCGTCCTCGCTGTGGGCCGCACCGAAGGCCCGCAGTCCCAGACCCCGTGCCGCGGCGATCAGCGCGGCGGGCTCGGCCCGCGCCGTCTCACCGCCGCTGTGCGCGACCAGCCCGGCGGCGGCCGTCGTACGGATCAGCTCGGCGGCCGACGGGCTCGGGGCGGCGGCTGCGGCCTCCGCCCAGTCGGCGGCCTTCTCGCAGGTGTTGACCAGCCGGGCCAGGCCGTCGGCGAGACTCTCCTCGGCCAGGGCGTAACGGTCGAGGCCCAGCAGGACCCGGACCGGCTCCCGGGGCGTATCGGCGTCCGGGGCGAGGCCGCCCTCGTCCGTCTCGTCCGCGTCCGTCTCGACTTCGTCCGGCTCCTCGTCCCCGCCCTCCTGGAAGAGCAGGGCGACACCTTCCTCGACGGCCTCGCGCACCGCCGCGTCCGGGTCGCTCACCGCACGCTCGGCGAGCGCCGCCCGGACGGCCTCGGCGTCCAGGGCCGTGTGGCCCTGGAGAGCGGCGCGCTCCAGCACCCAGCCGACCAGGGCGGCCGTCCGGCGGCCGTCGTCCGGGCCGCAGTCGGCGCCCAGCAGGGCCCGGGCGAAGCCGTCGGCCTGTTCCGGGCGCACACCGGGCACGGCCAGCAACTGCCAGGGGTCGGTGCGCAGCAGCTCGGCCGCCTGCTCGCCCAACGCGCCGACGGCCGGGCGGGCCAGCGCCTCGGGGGCCCCGCCCTCGACGAGCACCGCGCGCACCGTGTCCAGGGCCTCCGGAGAGGCGCTCTGCTGGGCGGGGGCGGCCTGTGGCACGGGGGTCCGGGGCGGCTGCGTGACGGCCGGGGCGGGGCGCCGGGGGGCCTGTGCCGGGGCGGGCGACGCGAAGAACGCGGAGCCCGTCTGCTCGCCGCTCTCCACGGCCCGGACGGCCGCGAGCAGATCGGCGGCGGTGCCGCTCAGACCCCCACCGGCGGCGATGGGCTCGGCCTTCGCCGCCTTGCGTTGCTCGATGCGCTCCCGCAGCTCGCGCTGGGCGGCCAGCTCGGCCTGCGCCTCCGAGAGCTCGGGGGCGGGCGATGCGTCGGCGGCCCCGGCTTCGGTGCTCGCGGGGTCGACTGCCTCGTCCTCGTCCTCAGCCTCGGCCTCAGCACCGGCCTCGGCCGAGGATGCGTCGGCGGCCTCGTCCTCGGCCGCGTCGCTCGGGGAGTCGGCGGCCTCGGCCCCGTCACTCGCGGGGCCGGCGTCCGCCGCGGGCTCCTGGGCCCCGGCCTCGTCCGGCGGGGACACGGCGTTCTGCGGGGTGTCCGTGCCGCCGGTGCCGGGGGTCTCCCCGGGAAGCGCAGTCACAGCGTGCTCCAGTCCTGGTCGGGGTAGCGGTGCACGGGCGCCGACACATCGTCGAGCGCCTGGCAGATCTCGTAGGGAAGACTAAGCGCCTCCACTGACAAAGCCTCCGTGAGCTGCCCGGCGTTGCGCGCACCGAGGATCGGCGCGGCCACCCCCGGCCGGTCCCGGACCCAGGCGAGCGCCACCTGGAGCGGGCTCGTCGCCAGGCCGTCCGCCGCCGTCGCCACCGCGTCCACGACCCGGGCCGCCGCGTCGTCGAGATACGGCTCGACGAACGGGGCGAGCCGCTCGGACGCGCCCCGGGAGTCGGACGGGGTGCCCTGGCGGTACTTGCCGGTGAGCACTCCGCGCCCCAGCGGGGAGGACGGCAGCAGC
This sequence comes from Streptomyces globisporus, assembly GCA_014649555.1. GTDB lineage: Bacteria > Actinomycetota > Actinomycetes > Streptomycetales > Streptomycetaceae > Streptomyces > Streptomyces globisporus. The sequence continues at coordinate 140,953 of BMTG01000008.1, forward strand.
CCGATCCCGAGGTCCAGCGCGGCGGGCAGCACCTCGCGCTCGATGCCCCGCTGGAGCAGCGAGTACTCCATCTGCGTACTGGCCAGCCGGGTGCGCACCCCGGGCGCGGCGAGCTGCCAGGTGGCCGCCTTCGCCAGCTGCCAGCCGCAGAAGTCCGACACGCCCGCGTAGCGCACACGGCCCGAGGAGACGGCCAGGTCCACCGCCTGGAGCGTCTCCTCCAGCGGGGTCGCCGGGTCGAAGGCGTGGACCTGCCACAGGTCCACGTAATCCGTGCCGAGCCGCTCCAGGGAGGCGTCCAGGGCGGCCAGGAGATGCCCGCGCGAGGCGTTGACGCGGCGATAGGGGTCGGGGACGTTTCCGGCTTTCGTGGCGATGACCAGGTCCTCACGGGGGATCAGGCTGCCCACGAGCCGTCCCAGCAGATACTCGGCCTCGCCGCCCCCGTACACATCGGCGGTGTCCACCAGGGTGCCGCCCGCGTCCCAGAAGGCCTTCAGCTGGTCGGCGGCGTCGTGCTCGTCCGTGTCCCGGCCCCAGGTGAGGGTGCCGAGCCCGATCCGGGACACGCGAAGGCCGGTACGGCCGAGATGCCTCTGCTCCATGGGCGCTGAGATTACTGGCCATGGCCCCACGGGGTGCAGGGGCTGTGGACAACCCGAGGTCCGCCGGGCCTGCCGGATCGCCGCCGCCCGCGCTAGAGTCCGGAGAAAGGGACGTTACTGATCAGTAAGGGGAGCGGCTATGCGGCTCGGCATCAATCTCGGTTACTGGGGCGCCGGCATGGACGGCGACAACCTCGCCGTCGCGCAGGAGGCCGACCGGCTCGGCTACGACGTCTGCTGGGCGGCCGAGGCGTACGGCTCCGACGCCCCGACCGTGCTGACCTGGGTCGCGGCCCAGACCGAGTCGATCGACGTCGGCTCCGCCATCATGCAGATCCCGGCCCGGCAGCCCACCACGACGGCGATGACCGCCGCCACCCTCGACTCGCTCTCCGGCGGCCGTTTCCGGCTCGGCCTCGGCGTCTCGGGCCCGCAGGTCTCCGAGGGCTGGTACGGCGTGAAGTTCGACAAGCCGCTGGCCCGCACCCGCGAGTACGTGGAGATCGTCCGCAAGGCGATGACCCGCGAGCGCGTGAGTTACGAGGGCGCGCACTGGACGCTGCCGCTGCCCGGCGGCCCGGGCAAGCCGATCAAGCTCACCGTACACCCCCAGCGCGAGCACATCCCGCTCTACATCGCCGCGATCGGCCCCAAGAACCTGGAACAGACCGGTGAGATCGCCGACGGCGCCCTGCTGATCTTCCCCTCCGCCGAGCACCTGGAGGAGACCGCGATCCAGCCGCTGCGCGCGGGCCGCGAGAAGGCCGGCAAGAGCATGGAGGGCTTCGACGTCAGCCCGACGCTGCCGCTGGCCGTCGGCGACGACGTGATGGGCCTCGCCGACATGTTCCGCCCGTACACCGCCCTGTACGTCGGCGGGATGGGCAGCCGGAAGCAGAACTTCTACAACCAGCTCGCCCAGCGCATGGGGTACGAGAAGGAGGCCGCCGAGATCCAGGACAAGTACCTGGACGGGGACAAGGCCGGGGCCGCCGCCGCCGTACCGCACCAGCTGATCGACCAGACCGCGCTGCTCGGCCCCGTCGAGCGGATCGCCGACCGCATGCAGGCCTACGCGGCCGCCGGGGTCACCACGCTCAACCTCGCCCCGGCCGGCTTCACCCTGGAGGAGCGGCTCACCGCCCTGCGCGCCGGCACGGACGCCCTGGAGCGCTCCGGACTCGCGTAACACCCGCGGGCAGCACTACGGCCGTGGTGGGGGCTCGGGGGTCTTCCCCGCCACGGCCGTCAGCAGGAACAACGCGCGACGCGCCCAAGGGTTACGCCGTCCCGGCGGGCGTGCCGGCCGTGGGCGCCACCGGCCGCCGCCGTACGCGGTGCGTGACCGCTCCGGTTGCCGACCGCCCCGTAGCCCATTTGACTCGTTCTGCGGAATACCGCTCCGCGGACCTGGGCTCCGCGGAAAACGGGTACGGAGGTGGCCCTCATGCTCTCTGCGCAGACCCTGTTCCAGGAGATCCTGGACAACGACGAGTCCTACCGGCTCTTCTGTTCCATCGCCGCGAGCGGTGAGGCCCAGGGCGGCTGGGAGAACGCCCGCATCGCCGCCCTCGTCCCGGAGGGCCGCCGTGAGCTGGCCCCCAGGATCGTCCGGCACGGCGCCGACGAGGACAAGCACGGCCGGATCTTCAACGCCCTTCTGAAGAAGCGCGGACTGCCGCCCGTCGAGGTCCCGCCGGAGACGGACTACACGATGCTCCTGGAGCAGCAGGGCATCGGCCTCGCGCACTCCCGGCTGCGCGGCGAGGAGCGGCTCACCGAGCGCGACATCATCACCTATCTGGCCCACAGCCGGATCACCGAGCAGCGCGCGTCCGAGCAGATGCAGCTGCTGCGCCGCTACTTCGCCGACCACCCCGACATCGGCCGCGCGGTGAAGATGATCTCCAACGACGAGGACAACCACCTCGCCTACTGCCACGAGGAACTGCTCGCCCTCGCCCGCGAGGGGCACGGCCGGACCATCCAGCGGATCATGCGCGAGTGCGCCCTGGCCGAAATCCGCGTCTACCGCGACGTCAGCCTCGCCGTGATGGCCGGCATGGGCCGCATCCTCGGCTGGTCCCGCCCCAAGGCCGCCGTCCTCGCCGCGGGCATCCACGCGGTGTACGCGTACGAGCGCCTCGTCGGCTGGCGGCGCATGGTCACCCTGGAGATGCCGGAGCGGCGCAACGCGCTCGGCAGCCCCGCGGTGCCCGAGCACGAGTACGCCTGAGGCCCTGGCGGCCCGGTGCCCCCGGCCGCTAGAGCCAGCCGCGCCGCTTGAACAGCCGGTACAGCCCGTACACCGCGAAGCCCATCAGCGCGACCACCGCCGGATACGTCCACGGCCAGTGCAGCTCCGGCATGTGGTCGAAGTTCATGCCGTAGATGCCCGCCACCATCGTCGGCACGGCGGCCATCGCCGCCCAGGCGGAGATCTTGCGCATGTCGTCGTTCTGCCGCACGCCCATCTGCGCCAGATGCGCCGACAGGATGTCCGAGAGCAGCCGGTCCAACCCCTCCACCTGCTCGTTGGCGCGGGTCAGATGGTCGGCCACGTCCCGGAAGAACGGCTGCGCCTGCTCGTGGACGAACGGCACGCCCGCGGCCGACAGCCGGGCCATCGGCGCCGTCAGCGGACCGGCCGCCCTGCGGAACTCCAGCACCTGCCGTTTGAAGGTGTAGATCCGGGCGGCGGTGTTCTTCGAGTCGCCGGAGCCGGTCGGCGCGAAGACCTGCGCCTCCAGCTCCTCCAGGTCGACCTGGAGCTCGCCGGCCACGTCCATGTAGTGGTCCACGACCGCGTCGCTGACCGCGTACAGGACCGCCGTCGGGCCGTGCTTGAGGACCTCGGGCTCGGACTCCAGCCGCCGTCGGACGGCCGCCAGCGGGGCGCCCTCGCCGTGCCGGACCGTCACCACGAACGCGTCCCCTATGAAGACCATCAGTTCGTCGGCGCTGACCGTGTCGCTCTCGGGCTCGTAGACGATCGGCTTGAGCACCACGAACAGGGAGTCGTCGTACACCTCCAGCTTGGGCCGTTGGTGCGCCCGCAGCGCGTCCTCCACCGCCAGCGGGTGCAGAGCGAACTCGTCCCGTACGAGGTCGAACTCCTCCTCCGTCGGCTCGTGCAGGCCGATCCACAGGAACGCGTCGTGCGAGGCCCGCGCCTCGTCCAGGGCGTCGGAGAAGTCGTCGGGCCGTTCGGTGCGGCGCCCGTCCCGGTAGATGGCACAGTCCACGATCACGGCGGGCATTCTTCCCTGTGAACCCGTCCCCACGCACCTCCGCGCACCTCCGCCGTACGCTGGCGGGTATGCCCACGCTGATCCTCGTACGCCACGGACGGTCCACCGCCAACACCGCCGGGGTGCTCGCGGGCCGCACCCCCGGCGTCCTTCTCGACGAACGCGGCGCCGCACAGGCCGCGGCCCTGCCCGGCCGGCTCGCCGCCGTCGTCCCGGTCCTCGCCGTCAGCAGCCCCCTGGAACGCTGCCGGCAGACGCTCCAGCCACTCCTCGACGCGCGCCCGGGCCTGCCCCTGCACCCCGAGGACCGGATCAGCGAGTGCGACTACGGCCACTGGTCGGGCCGGAAGCTGGCCGAACTCGCCGACGAGCCGCTGATGTCGGTCGTCCAGCAGCACCCCTCCGCCGCGGCCTTCCCCGGCGGTGAGTCCATGCGCGCCATGCAGGCCCGCGCCGTCGACGCCGTACGCGACTGGAACGAGCGCGTCGAGGCGGAGCACGGCGAGGACGCCACGTACGTCATGTGCTCGCACGGCGACATCATCAAGTCCCTCGTCGCCGACGCCCTGGGCATGCACCTGGACCTCTTCCAGCGCATCCACGTCGACCCCTGTTCGGTCACCGCGATCCGCTACACCCGGCTGCGGCCCTTCCTCCTGCGGCTCGGCGACACCGGCGACCTCGCCTCCCTGGCGCCCCGCGAAAACGCCGTCGGGGCGGACGCCGCCGCGTCCCCCGCCGGTGACGGTTCGGCGGACGCGACGGTCGGGGGCGGCGCGGGCGCGCCGTGATCGCTCCGGGCAGTAGGGTGGACGCGCCGTAGCGCCGCCCAACCACCATCGAAGCTCAAGGGAGCAGGACGTGTCCCGTCAGGTGTTCCTCTACGACCCACCGGACCGATTCGTGGCCGGTACGGTCGGGCTGCCTGGCCGCCGTACGTTTTTCCTGCAGGCGTCCTCCCAGGGCCGGGTCACCAGTGTCGCCCTGGAGAAGACCCAGGTCGCCGCGCTCGCCGAGCGGATCGACGAACTGCTCGACGAGGTCGTACGCCGCACCGGGGGCAACTCCCCGGTGCCCGCCGTGGCCCCCACCGACGTCTCCGACACCGCGCCGCTCGACGTGCCCGTCGAGGAGGAGTTCCGGGTCGGCACCATGGCTCTGGCCTGGGACGGCGAGGAACAGCGCATGATCGTCGAGGCGCAGGCCCTCGTCGAGCTCGACGCCGACTCCGAGGACGACCTCGCGGAGGCCGAGGAGAAGCTCCTCCAGGACGAGGAGAACGGCCCGCCGATGCTCCGTGTCCGGCTCAGCGGTGCCCAGGCCCGCGCCTTCGCCAAGCGGGCCCTGGACGTCGTCAACGCCGGCCGCCCGCCGTGCCCGCTGTGCAGCCTGCCGCTCGATCCGGAAGGACACGTATGCCCGCGCCAGAACGGATACCGTCGCGGAGCCTGACGGACACCGAGCTGCTCACCCTGCTCACCGAGGGCACGCTCACGGTCCTCGGGCAGGTCGGCGGGGCGTCCAACGCGGTGCTGCACTGCACGGTGGCGTACGACGGCGAGGAGCGCACCTGCGCCTACAAGCCGGTCGCAGGGGAGCAGCCGCTCTGGGACTTCCCCGACGGCACCCTCGCCCAGCGGGAGGCCGCCGCGTACGAGATCTCCCGGGCGACCGGCTGGGACCTCGTGCCGCCGACCGTGCTGCGGGACGGGCCGTACGGGCAGGGCATGGTCCAGCTCTGGATCGACGGACCCGAGGACGGTGAGGACGCCCCCGAGCTGCTGGCGCTCGTCGAGGGCGAGGAGCCGGGCGACGGCTGGAAGGCCGTGGGCTTCGCGGACGTGGGGGAGGGGAGGACCGCGCTGCTGGTGCACGCGGACGATCCCCGGCTGCGGCGGCTCGCGGTGCTGGACGCGGTGATCAACAACGGCGACCGCAAGGGCGGCCATCTGCTGCCCGCGCCCGGCGGGCGGCTCTTCGGTATCGACCACGGCGTCACCTTCAACGCCGACGACAAGCTGCGGACCCTGCTCTGGGGCTGGGCGGGCGAACCGCTCACCGAAGAGGCCCTGGAGGTGCTGGGCCGGCTCGCCGCCGGGCTGGCGCCGGGGGCAGGTCTCGCCACCCGGATGGCGGAACTCATCACCCCGGCCGAGCTGGAGGCCCTGCGGGAGCGGGTCGACGGGCTGCTCAAGAGCGCCGTGCACCCGAAGCCGAGCGGCCAGTGGCCGCCTATTCCCTGGCCACCGGTGTAGTACGCGCCCGACGGCGCGACTCGCGCTCTACCGGCTGCCAGGAGTTGCACGCAAGAGGGCCTCTTCGGACAGGTTTCCGGAGCCGGTTCGTATCCGGAAGCAACGTCCGGTTACGCTCATGACATGCATGCCTGGCCCGCTTCTGAGGTCCCCGCCCTGCCCGGCAAGGGCCGCGACCTTCGGATCCACGACACCGCGACCGGCGGACGGATCACCCTTGACCCCGGTCCCGTCGCCCGCATCTACGTCTGCGGCATCACGCCGTACGACGCGACCCACATGGGTCATGCGGCGACCTACAACGCGTTCGACCTCGTTCAGCGCGTGTGGCTCGACACCAAGCGGCAGGTTCACTATGTCCAGAACGTGACCGACGTGGACGATCCGCTGCTGGAGCGGGCCGTGCGCGACGGTCAGGACTGGACCGAGCTCGCGGAGCGCGAGACGGCACTCTTCCGCGAGGACATGACCGCCCTGCGGATGCTGCCCCCGCAGCACTACATCGGAGCGGTCGAGGCCATACCGGGCATCGTGCCCCTCGTCGAACGCCTCCGGGACGCGGGCGCCGCCTACGACCTGGACGGCGACACCTACTTCTCCGTCGACGCCGACCCGCACTTCGGCGAGGTCTCCGGCCTCGACGCCGAGGCGATGCGCCTGCTCTCCGCCGAGCGCGGTGGCGACCCGGAGCGCCCCGGAAAGAAGAACCCCCTCGACCCGATGCTCTGGATGGCCGCCCGCCCGGGTGAGCCGAGCTGGGACGGGGCCTCCCTGGGCGAGGGCCGCCCGGGCTGGCACATCGAGTGCGTCGCCATCGCACTGGACCACCTCGGCATGGGCTTCGACATCCAGGGCGGCGGCTCCGACCTCGCCTTCCCGCACCACGAGATGGGCGCCTCGCACGCCCAGGCGCTGACCGGCGAGCACCCCTTCGCCCAGGCCTACGTCCACGCGGGCATGGTCGGCCTGGACGGCGAGAAGATGTCCAAGTCGCGCGGCAACCTGGTCTTCGTCTCGGCGCTGCGCCGCGACGGCGTGGACCCCGCGGCCATCCGGCTCGCGCTGCTCTCCCGCCACTACCGCTCCGACTGGGAGTGGACCGACCAGGTGCTGGCCGACGCCGTCGAGCGCCTCGCGCGCTGGCGGGCCGCCGTCTCGCGCCCCGACGGGCCGTCCGCCGACGCGCTGGTCGAGGAGGTCCGCGAAGCCCTCGCCGACGATCTCGACAGCCCCGCCGCGCTCGCCGCGGTGGACCGCTGGGCCGCGCTCCAGGGCGCGGAGGGCGGCACCGACGAGGGCGCGCCCGGCCTCGTCTCGCGTACGGTCGACGCCCTGCTGGGGGTCGCTCTGTAGGCGGTTCCCCCGCCCGCCCCATGGCTTGAACCGGCCTCGGACTTCTCTACGAAGTTCGGGGCCGGTTCCTTTTTGTCCATGTTCATGTGCTCGAAGTTGCGCTAAAAGCCTTCTATGCAAACATCAACGCGCATGAGAGCGGCAGCAGTTGCTGCACTGCTCGGACTGCTCGCGGCCCTCTCGGGGCCCGGCGGGGCCCACGCCGACGAGGCCCCGCCGGAGAGCACGGAGACCACCACCGTCGGGGACGTGACCGGCTTCCGCGCGGACGGGGCGGTCTACCGGCTGACCGCCGGGCAGGCCGAGGCCCGGGTCAGCTTCGTCTCGGACGAGACCTTCCGCATCGAGCTCGCCCCGGACGGCAAGTTCACCGACCCCACCGGCGACGACATCGTCCTGCCGCAGGGCGAGCCGCCCCGGACCCGCTGGAAGGAGCGCGGCGACCGCTACGAGCTGTCGACGGGCGAGGTCACCCTGCGGGCCTACAAGAAGCCGCTGCGCTTCGCCCTGCACCGGGCGGACGGCAGCCGCATCTGGTCCGAGACGAAGGGCCTCAGCTGGACCGGCGAGAAGACCGTCCAGACCCTGGCCCGGGGCGCGAAGGAACAGTTCTACGGGGCCGGGATGCAGAACGGCCGCGGCAACACCACCCACCGCGACAAGACCGTCGAGGTCGCCGTCGACTACAACTGGGACGACGGCGGCCACCCCAACTCCGTGCCGTTCTACCTCTCGTCGGCCGGCTACGGCGTCTTCCGCAACACCTACGCCCCGGGCACCTACGCGTTCACCGACCCGGTGACGACCAGTGCGAAGGAACAGCGCTTCGACGCCTACTACTTCGCGGGCGAGGGGACCGACGCCGCCAAGGACGTCATCGGCCAGTACACCGACCTCACCGGCAAGCCGTTCCTGCCGCCCGTGTACGGCATGGAGATCGGTGACGCCGACTGCTACCTCCACAACGCCAACCGGGGCGAGCGCCGCACCCTGGACTCGCTGAAGGTCGCCGACGGTTACGTCGAGAACGACATGCCGAACGGCTGGATGCTCGTCAACGACGGCTACGGCTGCGGCTACGAGGACCTGGAGGAGACCGCCCAGGGGCTGAAGGACCGCAAGATGGAGCTGGGTCTGTGGACCGAGGACGGCATCGAGAACCTCGAAGCCCAGGTCAAGGCCGGCCAGCGGGTCGCCAAGCTGGACGTCGCCTGGGTCGGCCCCGGCTACAAGTTCGCCCTCGACGCCTGCAAGGACGCCTACCAGGGCATCGAGGACCACAGCGACGCCCGAGGCTTCACCTGGGCCCCCGAGAGCTGGGCGGGCGCACAGCGCTGCGGTGTCCAGTGGTCCGGCGACCAGTCCGGCACCTGGGAGTACATCCGCTGGCAGATCCCCACCTACGCGGGCGCCACCATGTCCGGACTCGCCTACACCACCGGTGACATCGACGGGATCTTCGGCGGCAGCGCCAAGACGTACACCCGCGACCTCCAGTGGAAGATGTTCCTCGGCACCACGATGACCATGGACGGCTGGGCCCCCATGGACAAGCAGCCCTTCCGCTACGGGGAGCCCTACACCTCGGTCAACCGCGACTACCTCAAGCTCAAGGAGTCGCTGCTGCCCTACCAGTACAGCTACGCCCACGAGGCCACCAAGACCGGTGTCGGCATGGTCCGCCCGCTGGTCCTCGAATACCCGGACGACCCGAAGGCGTCCACGGAAGCCGCGAAGTACGAGTTCCTCTCCGGCGAGCGCTTCCTCGTGGCGCCCGTCTACCAGGACGCCACCGAGCGCAAGGACATCTACCTCCCCAAGGGCACCTGGATCGACTACTGGAGCGGCCGCACCTACGAGGGCCCCACCACCATCGACTCCTACAGCGCCCCGCTCGACACCCTGCCGCTCTTCGTGAAGGCGGGCGCGGCCGTCCCGATGTGGCCGGGCATCCGCTCGTACCGCGACCGCACCGCCGACTCCCCGCTGGCCTGGGACGTCTACCCGCAGGGGAACACCTCCTTCACCCTGTACGAGGACGACGGCGTCACCCGCGAGCACCGCGACGGGAAGTACGCCACCCAGCGCGCCGACGTCCGCGCCCCGAAGCACGGCGCGGGCGACGTCTCCGTCACGATCAACGAGAGCCGGGGCAGCTTCACCGGCAAACAGACCGTCCGTCCCTACGAGTTCACCGTCCACACCGGCTCCGAGCCGCGTGCGGTGAAGCTGGACCGGACGCTGCCCGAGCTGACCTCGAAGGCCGCGTACGACAAGGCCCGCCAGGGCTGGTGGTACGACCGTGACGACCGGGGCGGCGTGGTGCACGTGAAGACCGCGCCGCTGAGCACCGCGAAGAAGTTCACGGTCAAGCTCCTGGGCACCAGCGCGGTCGGCGGCAAGAAGGCCTCGGCGGCCGCCGCCCTCACCGCCCCCACGGGCCAGGAGGCCGGAGCGGGCACGCCCGGCACGGTCCAGGTCGACGTGACCGCCGGCCGGTCCGACCTCACCGACACCACGGTCTCCCTCCAGGTCCCCGAGGGCTGGCGGACCGCCACCGCGAAGGTCCCGGGCCGCATCCCGGCGGGCGCCACCCGCCGGGTCGAGGTGGCGCTCACCCCGGCGAAGGACGCCGAGGTGCGCGAGACCCGGCTCACCGCACTGGCCCGCTACGGGGTCGCCGGGGAGACCCGCACGAGTCAGCAGCGGCTCGCCGTGTCCGTCCTGCCACCGGCCCCCGAGGGCGAGGCATGGGCGAGCGATCTCGTCTGGCTCTCCGAGAGCAACGGTTACGGCCCGGCAGAACGCGACCGCTCCAACGGGGAGTCGGGTGCTGACGACGGGAAGACGCTGACGCTCGCGGGGAAGACGTACGAGAAGGGGATCGGCACCCACGCCGACTCCGACATCGCCGTCCATCTCGGCGGCCGCTGCACCGCGTTCACCGCCGACATCGGGATCGACGACGAGATCAACGGCTACGGAGAGGTCGCGTTCTCCGTGGAGGGCGACGGCAAGGTGCTGTGGACCTCACCGAAACTGACCGGCGCCTCGGCGACCGTGCCGGTGGACGTGAAGCTCGACGGCGTACACCAGGTGCGGCTGAAGGTCACCGACACCAACGGGTCCAAGACGGGCGACCACGGCGACTGGGCGGCGGCGAAGTTCCACTGCGCCTGAGCCAGTACCGGGGCGCGTGAACAGGGGCGCCGCACGGGACCATCTCCCGTGCGGCGCCCCGCTGTTCGCCACAGGCCCTCAGCCCTCGCCGTCCTCCTCGGGACGGCCGCCGGAGCCTTCCTCGCCGTCGGGCCCCGACGCGTCGTCAGAACCCTTGGCGCCCTTCTCGTCGGAAGCCTTTCCGCGTCCCGTCTCCGGGCGCGGCGGCTTCGGCGGGCGGGTGCGGCCGCTGGACGGATCGCGCAGATAGGAGACGTCCCCGGTCTCCGTGGCATGGCCGCCCGGCCCCTGCCCGGGACCGCCGTCCCGCCGCCGCAGATACCGCTCGAACTCCCGGGCGATGGCCTCGCCGGACGCCTCGGGCAGCTCTGCGGTGTCCCGCGCCTCCTCCAGCGTCTGCACGTACTCCGCGACCTCGCTGTCCTCCGAGGCCAGCTGGTCCACCCCGAGCTGCCAGGCCCGCGCGTCCTCGGGCAGTTCGCCCAGCGGGATGCGGAGCCCGATCAGGTCCTCGAGACGGTTCAGCAGGGCCAGCGTCGCCTTCGGGTTCGGCGGCTGCGACACATAGTGCGGGACCGCCGCCCACAGGCTGACCGCGGGCACCCCGGCGTGCGTGCACGCCTCCTGGAGGACCCCGACGATGCCCGTGGGCCCCTCGTACCGCGTCTCCTCCAGGTCCATCGTCCGCGCCAGGTCCGCGTCGGAGGTGACCCCGCTCACCGGCACCGGCCGGGTGTGCGGGGTGTCACCGAGCAACGCGCCCAGGATGACGACCATTTCGACGCCCAGCTCATGGGCGAAGCCGAGGATCTCGTTGCAGAACGACCGCCAGCGCATCGACGGTTCGATCCCGCGCACCAGGACCAGGTCGCGGGGCTTCTCGCCGCCCACCCGCACCACGGACAGCCGCGTCGTCGGCCAGGTGATCTTCCGCGTGTTGCCGTCCAGCCACACCGTGGGCCGGTTGACCTGGAAGTCGTAGTAGTCCTCGGCGTCGAGCGCCGCGAACACCTCGCCCTTCCACTCCCGGTCCAGATGACCGACCGCTGTGGAGGCGGCGTCCCCGGCGTCGTTCCAGCCTTCGAACGCGGCCACCATGACCGGGTCGACCAGCTCGGGCACCGACTCGAGCTCGATCACCCGGGCCTCCTTCCGATGTCTCCATACGTACGGAGCAACCTTACGGCTTCCCGGGCCCCCGGCCGCAGCCCTCTTGCACGGCCGGGTGAACACTGTTCGATCAGTCCCGCAGCGGGGACGGCGCCTCCCGGCGCACCACCGGGGCGATCTCCTCCGCGAACCGCTGGAGCGTCTCCACCTGCTCGGGACGGCCCAGCCCGAAGCCGTCCACGGTGATCGACTGGAGGTCGTGGCGGTAGACCTCGTGCCAGCCGAGGATCTTGTCGATGATCTGCTGCGGACTGCCGATCAGCTGCGGGCCGCCCGCGATCGCCTCCTCGATCGTGCGGAAGGGGGTGTTGTAGCCGGCCTTGCCCGCCAGATGCGGCTTGAACGTCTGCCGCACCCGCGCCTCGTACAGCTCCTTGTACCGCGTGACGGCCGCCTGCGAGCTTTCCGCGATGAGCAGCCCGCCCGATCCCGCCGCGACCTTCGCGTCCGCCGGATCGTGCCCGTACGCCTCGAACCGCTCCCGGTAGTGGGCGATGAGCTTCGCGTACGCCTCACGGGGCTGGACGGCGTTCGCCGTGAACAGCGGGTCGCCGTGCTTCGCCGCCAGCTCGGGGGAGTTGAGGCTGGTGGCCGAGCCGTGCCAGATCCGGGGGAGACCGTCGTACGGACGCGGCACGGTCGTCACGTTCTTCAGCGGCGGGCGGAACTCGCCCTCCCAGTCGACGCCTTCCTCGGTCCAGAGCCGGCGCAGCAGCTCGTACTTCTCCTTCTGGAGGTCCCACTGCCGCTCCTCCTCCAGGCCGAACAGGTCGAAGTGGCCCGCCTCCGCGCCCTTGCCGACGACCAGTTCGACACGGCCCCGGGAGATCTGGTCGAGCGTCGCGAAGTCCTCCGCCACCCGGACCGGATCGAGGATCGCGACGACGGTCACGCCGGTGAGCAGCCGGATGGTGCTCGTCCGGGCCGCGATGGCGCCCAGCACCACGTTCGGGCTGGAGGAGAGGAAGGCGCCCGCGTGCCGTTCGCCGACGGAGTAGGCGTCGAAGCCGAGCCGCTCCGCCACCGAGGCCGTATCGATCACTTCTTCGAACCGGTCGGCGGCGGAGGGCAGGTCACCGGTCAGCGGGTGCGGGTCGTGACCGATCAGGGAGAGCACGGAGAATCGCATGAACTCCACTGTCCCCGCGGCACGTTGCACGCGTATGGCGGGAGTGTGGCACCCGGCCGGTGTCCCGCGGGTACGCGGACGGGGACGGCTCCCGTGAGGAAGCCGCCCCCGTCCGCGTACCCGTGGGGGGTGGGCCGGTGGATCAGTCCCGGTCGGCCAGCAGCTTCTCGACGCCGTCACGGACGTCGTCCGTCGCCAGGCCCCGGATGGTCAGCGTGGTCCGGCGGCGCAGCACGTCGTCCGCCGTCTCGGCCCACTCGTGGTCCCGGGCGTAGGCGACCTGGGCCCAGATCTCCGGGGCGTCCGGGTGCACGCGCTCGGCCAGCTCCGGGTTCTCGTTCGCCAGCCGGGCGATGTCGAAGGCGAGCGAGCCGTAGTGCGTGGCCAGGTGCCGGGCGGTGTCCGGCGCCATACGCGGGCCGGGCGCCGGGCCGTCGATGAGCAGCCGGTGGGCGACCGCGTTCGGGTTGGCGATACCGGGGAGCGGCAGCTTCCGCGGCAGCCGGTTCATCGGCTCCATGTCCTCGGCCAGCGGGTGCCCGGGCAGGGCGGCCAGCTTGTTCATGACGGTGCGTCCGATGTGGCGGAAGGTCGTCCACTTGCCGCCCGCGACCGACAGCATCCCGCCGCGGCCCTCGGTGACGACCGTCTCGCGCTTGGCCTTGGAGGTGTCGCCGGGCCCGCCGGGCAGCACCCGCAGACCGGCGAAGGAGTAGGTGATCAGATCGCGCGAGAGCTGCTGGTCCTTGATCGAGAACGCCGCCTCGTCGAGGATCTGCGCGGTGTCGGCCTCGGTCACCGAGACGTCCGCCGGGTCGCCCTCGTACTCCTCGTCCGTCGTGCCGAGGAGCAGCATGTCCTCCCACGGCAGCGCGAACGTGATGCGGTACTTGTCGATCGGGGTGGCCAGCGCCGCCCGCCACGGCCGGGTCCGCTTGAGGACCAGGTGCGCGCCCTTGGAGAGGCGGATGGAGGGGGCCGCGTTCGGGTCCTCCATCTTGCGGAGGTGGTCGACCCAGGGGCCGGTGGCGTTCAGCACGAGCCGGGCGTCGACGCCGAACTCGGTGCCGTCGGTGCTGTCCTTCAGCTCGGCGCCGGTGACCCGGCCCCGGGTGAAGCGGAGCCCGGTGACGGCCGCGTGGTTGAGGACGACCGCGCCGGCGTCGACGGCCGCGCGGACCGTCATCAGCGCCATGCGGGCGTCGTTCATCTGGTCGTCGCGGTAGACCGCGACCGCCTTCAGGTCGTCCGTCCGCAGCTCGGGCACGTCGCGCTGGGCCTTGGCCGGGGAGATGACATGGCCGACGCCGTCGCCGAACGCGGAGAGCGCGGAGTAGGCGAAGACGCCCGCGCCGAGCTTGGCCGCGCCGTGCGGGCCGCCCTTGTAGACGGGCAGGTAGAAGGTGAGCGGGTTGGCCAGGTGCGGGGCCACCTCGCGGGAGACCGCGCGCCGCTCGAAGTGGTTCTCCGCGACCAGCTTGACCGCGCCGGTCTGGAGGTAGCGCAGACCGCCGTGGAGGAGCTTGGAGGAGGCGGAGGAGGTGGCGCCGGCGAAGTCGCCGGCGTCCACCAGAGCCACCCGCAGCCCGGACTGCGCGGCATGCCAGGCGGTGGAGATGCCCAGGATGCCGCCGCCGATGACCAGGAGGTCGTACGTGGCCCGGGACAGCTGGTCCCGGGTCTCGGCGCGGCTCGGCAGCGAGCCGGAGGCCGGGTGCGTTCCGAGGGCGGGAACGCTCTGCAGGGTGGTCATGGTGATGCTCCTCGTCAGCTTTCTTCGTCCTCGACCCAGCCCATGGTCCGTTCGACGGCCTTGAGCCAGCTCTTGTACTCGCGGGCACGGGTGTCCGCGTCCATGCGGGGTGTCCACTCGGCGGCCCGGCGCCAGTTGGCGCGCAGCGCGTCGGTGTCCGGCCAGAAGCCGACGGCGAGACCGGCGGCGTAGGCGGCGCCGAGGCAGGTGGTCTCGGCGACCATGGGGCGCACCACGGGCGCGTCCAGGAAGTCGGCGAGCGTCTGCATCAGCAGGTTGTTGGACGTCATGCCGCCGTCGACCTTGAGCGCGGTCAGCTCGACGCCGGAGTCCTTCGTCATGGCGTCGCTGATCTCGCGGGTCTGCCAGGCGGTGGCCTCCAGGACTGCACGGGCGATGTGCGCCTTGGTGACGTAACGGGTGAGACCGGTGATGACACCACGGGCGTCGGGGCGCCAGTAGGGGGCGAACAGTCCGGAGAAGGCGGGCACGAAGTACGCGCCGCCGTTGTCCTCGACCGAGGAGGCCAGCGTCTCGATCTCGGCGGCCGACTTGATCAGGCCCATCTGGTCGCGCATCCACTGCACCAGCGAACCGGTGACCGCGATGGAGCCCTCCAGCGCGTACACCGGGGGCTTGTCGCCGATCTGGTAGCCGACGGTGGTGAGCAGCCCGTTGTACGAGTTGACCGGGGTGCCACCGGTGTTCATCAGCATGAAGGTGCCGGTGCCGTAGGTGGACTTGGCCTCGCCCTCGGCGAAACAGGTCTGGCCGAACAGCGCCGCCTGCTGGTCGCCGAGCGCGGAGGCGACCGGGACCCCGTCGAGGATGCCGCCCTTGGCGTGGCCGTACACCTCGGCGGAGGAGCGGATCTCGGGGAGCACCTCGGCCGGGATGCCGATGGAGGAGAGGATCTTCTCGTCCCACTCCATCCGGTGCAGGTTCATCAGGAGGGTGCGCGAGGCGTTGGTGACGTCGGTGACGTGGACGCCGCCGTCGGTGCCGCCGGTGAGGTTCCAGATGACCCAGGAGTCCATGGTGCCGAAGAGGATGTCGCCGCGCTCGGCGCGCTCGCGCAGCCCCTCGACGTTGTCGAGCAGCCAGCGGACCTTGGGGCCCGCGAAGTACGAGGCGAGCGGCAGCCCGGTCTCGCGGCGGAACCGGTCCTGGCCCACGTTGCGGCCGAGCTCCTTGCAGAGCGCGTCGGTGCGGGTGTCCTGCCAGACCAGGGCGTTGTGCACCGGCTCACCGGTGTTCTTGTCCCACAGCAGGGTGGTCTCGCGCTGGTTGGTGATGCCGATCGCCTTGACGTCGGCGGAGGTGATGCCGGCCTTGACGATGGCCCCGGCGACGACCTCCTGGACGTTCTCCCAGATCTCGGTCGCGTCGTGCTCGACCCAGCCCGGCTTCGGGAAGATCTGCTCGTGCTCCTTCTGGTCGACGGAGACGATCCGGCCGTCCTTGTCGAAGACGATGCAGCGGCTGGAGGTGGTGCCCTGGTCGATGGCCGCGATGAACGGCCCGGTGCCATGGGTGCCGGTGGTGTGTGCGTCGGTCACGGTGTGCTCCCGGAAGTCTGTGAGGTGATGGGCGAGCGGCTAGGCGAAGGCGAGGTTGTAGAGCCCGCCGGCGAGTGCGCCGCCGACGAGCGGACCCACGATGGGTACCCACGCGTAGCCCCAGTCCGAACCACCCTTGTTCGGCAGCGGCAGCAGGGCGTGCACGATGCGCGGACCGAGGTCGCGGACCGGGTTGATGGCGTAGCCGGTCGGGCCGCCGAGCGAGAGGCCGATGCCGACGACGACCAGGGCGGTGATCAGCGCGCCGAGCGTGCCGATGCCGTTGCCCCCGTCGTTGAGGCCCTGGGTCAGGATCGCCAGGACCAGCACGGCCGTCGCGATGATCTCGGTGATCACGTTCTGCACGCCGTTGCGGATCTCCGGACCGGTGGAGAAGATCCCGAGCACCGGGCCCGCCTTCGGGGCGGCGGTCTGGTCGACCATGCCCTCGTCGGTGGACTTGGTCCCGACGATCTCCGGGTCGGTCAGGTGGGCGTGGAACTGGCCGTAGTAGACCGCCCAGACCAGCAGGGCGCCGATCATCGCGCCGAGCAGCTGCGAGCCGAGGTAGAGGGGGACGTTGCCCCACTCCGTGCCGCCCTGGATTGCCAGGCCGACCGTGACCGCGGGGTTGAGGTGGGCGCCCGAGACGCCGCCGGCGAGATACGCGCCGGTCAGCACGGCGAAGCCCCACCCGAAGGTGATGGCGAGCCAGCCCGCGTTCTGGGCCTTCGAGCGCTTCAGCGTGACGGCGGCACAGACACCGCCGCCGAGCAGGATGAGTACGGCGGTACCTATGGTCTCGCCGATGAAAATGTCGGAGCTGGACACCCGCGACTCCTTTGTCCTTCGTCCAGGGGAGAGCGGATCACCGGTCCCGCCGGTGTTCCGCGCCCCAGGTGGGTATCCACGAAGCGTGGGCAACCCACCTGTATGGGCTTGACCGGCCCTTGGCACTGTCACACCCTAACGCGTATTGCCGTTAGGCGTTCGACAATGCCGACCGTTGAACGGCAGTGTTTCCCCGAAGTGAAGGAAGCGTCAAGGGTTCTGTGGTCCACGACTCGGTGCGCGACGGGATCGTTACCGGCCGGTGTCGGACGGGCCGGGGCGTGGATGTGCTCGGGCCCGGATGCGCCGGGGTGTGGGCGTGCCGGGCGTGGGCCAACCGGCCCCCGCGAGGGCGTGCGCCGTCAGAAGCGCCCGGCGCCCAGATCCCGTGAGACCGCGCGGGCGCAGTCCCGTACGGCCGCGATCAGCTCGGGGCGCAGCGTGCCGCCCGGGGCCACGCGCTCCACCGCGCCGGTCACGGCGACCGCGCCCACCGGCATCCTGCGCCGGTCGTGCACGGGGGCGGCCACGGCGGCGACGCCCTCCCAGGTCTCCTCGGCGTCGGCCGCCCAGCCCTGGGCCCGGATCAGGTCGAGCATCGACTCGAACGCGTCGGCCTCGGTGACGGTGCGCCCGGTGAAGGAGCGGCGCTCCGCCTCCATGACCTCGCTGTGCGCCACCGGGTCGTATGCGGACAGCACCTTGCCCAGCGCCGTGGAGTGCAGCGGCTGCATCGCCCCCACCTCCAGCACCTGGCGGCTGTCGTCGGGCCGGAAGACGTGGTGGACGATCAGCACGCCGTGCTGGTGCAGCACCCCGAGGTGGACGCTCTCGCCGCTGGAGCGGGCCAGGTCGTCCGTCCAGACCAGGGCGCGCGCCCGCAGCTCGTGCACGTCCAGATAGCTGTTGCCGAGCCGCAGCAGCTCCGCGCCCAGCTGATAGCGCCCCGAGGCGGCGTCCTGTTCGACGAAGCCCTCCAGCTGAAGGGTGCGCAGAATGCCGTGCGCGGTGCCCTTGGCCAGCCCCAGCGAGGAGGCGATGTCGGAGAGCCCGAGCCGGCGCTCGCCGCCCGCCAGCAGACGCAGCATCGCGGCCGCCCGCTCCAGCGACTGGATGTTCTTGGCCATCGCGCCGTACTCCTCCACCTCGGTTCGACAATGCTGAACACTATCGGTCGATGCCGACCTTCGCCGGACTCCGGGGGAAAGTCTCCGCCACCCGGCCGCACGTGCCGCACCCGGCACAGCATGCAGGCCGTACGTGTTCCGCCCCCTGGACGCCCCTACGGACCCGGGCGTCGTCGGGCTAGGCTGGCGAGGTGCGCCTTCCCCAAGAAGGACGCAAAGCCGACAGCCGTCGCATCCCTGGGAGATCATCCATGGCCTCGTTGCCGACATCCGCCGCCGACAGCCGGACCCGCGCAGAAGCACTCCGAGAGGCACTCGCCACCCGTGTGGTGGTGGCCGACGGGGCGATGGGCACCATGCTCCAGGCACAGGACCCCACGCTGGAGGACTTCGAGAATCTCGAAGGCTGCAACGAGATCCTCAACATCACCCGGCCCGACATCGTGCGCTCGGTCCACGAGGAGTACTTCGCGGTCGGCGTCGACTGCGTCGAGACCAACACCTTCGGCGCGAACCACTCCGCCGCCAACGAGTACGAGATCGCCGACCGGATCTTCGAGCTCTCCGAGTCCGGCGCCCGGATCGCCCGCGAGGTCGCCGACGAGTTCGGCGCGAAGGACGGCCGCCAGCGCTGGGTCCTCGGTTCGATCGGCCCCGGCACCAAGCTGCCCTCGCTCGGCCACACCACCTACGACATCCTGCGCGACGGCTATCAGAAGAACGCCGAGGGCCTTCTCGCCGGCGGCTCGGACGCGCTGATCGTCGAGACCACCCAGGACCTCCTGCAGACCAAGGCCAGCATCATCGGCGCCCGCCGCGCGATGGACTCCCTCGGCCTCCAGGTGCCGCTGATCTGCTCCCTCGCCTTCGAGACCACCGGCGTCATGCTCCTCGGCTCCGAGATCGGCGCGGCCCTGACCGCCCTGGAGCCGCTGGGTATCGACCTGATCGGGCTGAACTGCTCGACCGGCCCGGACGAGATGAGCGAGCACCTGCGCTATCTCGCCCGCCACTCCCGTACGCCTCTGATGTGCATGCCCAACGCCGGCCTGCCCGTCCTGACCAAGGACGGCGCGCACTTCCCGCTCGGCCCCGAGGGTCTCGCCGACTCCCAGGAGCACTTCGTCCGGGACTACGGCCTTTCCCTCATCGGCGGCTGCTGCGGTACGACCCCGGCCCACCTGAAGGCCGTCGTCGACCGCGCCCGCGAGCTCACGCCCACCGAGCGCGACCCGCGCCCCGAGCCCGGCGCCGCCTCCCTCTACCAGCACATCCCTTTCCGCCAGGACACCGCCTACCTGGCCATCGGGGAGCGCACCAACGCCAACGGCTCCAAGAAGTTCCGTGAGGCCATGCTGGAGGCCCGCTGGGACGACTGCGTCGAGATGGCCCGCGACCAGATCCGCGAGGGCGCGCACATGCTCGACCTCTGCGTCGACTACGTGGGCCGCGACGGCGTCGCCGACATGGCGGAACTGGCCGGCCGCTTCGCGACCGCCTCCACCCTGCCGATCGTGCTGGACTCCACCGAGCTGCCCGTCCTGCGCGCCGGGCTGGAGAAGCTCGGCGGCCGGGCCGTGCTGAACTCGGTGAACTTCGAGGACGGCGACGGCCCCGAGTCCCGCTTCGCGCAGGTCAGCGCCCTGGCCGCCGAGCACGGCGCCGCCCTGATCGCGCTGACGATCGACGAGGAGGGCCAGGCCCGTACCGTCGAGCACAAGGTCGCCATCGCCGAGCGGCTGATCGAGGACCTCACCACCAACTGGGGCATCCGTGAGTCCGACATCCTCATCGACACCCTGACCTTCACGATCTGCACCGGCCAGGAGGAGTCCCGCGGCGACGGCATCGCCACCATCGGG
Organism: Streptomyces globisporus; assembly: GCA_014649555.1. Taxonomy (GTDB): domain Bacteria; phylum Actinomycetota; class Actinomycetes; order Streptomycetales; family Streptomycetaceae; genus Streptomyces; species Streptomyces globisporus. The sequence goes on from BMTG01000008.1 coordinate 161,028, forward strand.
GCCATCCGCGAGCTGAAGAAGCGCCACCCCGACGTCCAGACCACGCTGGGCCTCTCCAACATCTCCTTCGGCCTCAACCCGGCCGCCCGCGTCGTGCTGAACTCCGTCTTCCTCGACGAGTGCGTCAAGGCGGGCCTGGACTCCGCGATCGTGCACGCCTCCAAGATCCTGCCGATCGCCCGGCTGGAGGAGGAGCAGGTCAAGGTCGCCCTCGACCTGATCTACGACCGCCGCGCCGAGGGCTACGACCCCCTCCAGAAGCTCATGGAGCTCTTCGAGGGCGTCAACATGAAGTCGATGAAGGCGGGCAAGGCCGAGGAGCTGATGGCCCTCCCGCTGGACGAGCGGCTCCAGCGCCGCATCATCGACGGCGAGAAGAACGGCCTGGAGGCCGACCTGGACGAGGCGCTCCAGGACACCCCGGCGCTCGACATCGTCAACAACACGCTGCTGGAAGGCATGAAGGTGGTCGGCGAGCTGTTCGGCTCCGGCCAGATGCAGCTGCCGTTCGTCCTCCAGTCCGCCGAGGTCATGAAGAGCGCGGTGGCCCATCTGGAGCCGCACATGGAGAAGACCGACGACGACGGCAAGGGCACCATCGTGCTCGCCACCGTCCGCGGCGACGTCCACGACATCGGCAAGAACCTCGTCGACATCATCCTCTCCAACAACGGCTACAACGTCGTCAACCTCGGCATCAAGCAGCCCGTCTCCGCGATCCTGGAAGCCGCCGAGGAGCACCGCGCCGACGTCATCGGCATGTCCGGTCTCCTGGTGAAGTCCACCGTGATCATGAAGGAGAACCTCCAGGAACTGAACCAGCGCAAGATGGCCGCCGACTTCCCCGTCATCCTCGGCGGCGCCGCGCTGACCAGGGCCTACGTCGAGCAGGACCTGCACGAGATCTACGAGGGCGAGGTCCGCTACGCCCGGGACGCCTTCGAGGGCCTGCGCCTCATGGACGCGCTCATCGGCGTCAAGCGCGGCGTGCCGGGCGCGGTCCTGCCCGAGCTCAAGCAGCGCCGGGTCCCCAAGAAGACCCCCGACACCGCGGTGCTGGAGGTCAAGGAGCCCGAGGGCTCGGTGCGCTCGGACGTCTCCATCACCAACCCCATCCCCGAGCCGCCGTTCCGGGGCACCCGGGTCATCAAGGGCATCCCGCTCAAGGAGTACGCCTCCTGGCTCGACGAGGGCGCCCTGTTCAAGGGCCAGTGGGGCCTCAAGCAGGCCAGGACCGGCGACGGACCGACGTACGAGGAGCTGGTGGAGACCGAGGGACGCCCGCACCTGCGCGGCTGGCTCGACCACCTCCAGTCCAACAACCTCCTGGAAGCCGCCGTCGTCTACGGCTACTTCCCCTGCGTCTCCAAGGGCGAGGACCTGATCCTCCTCCACGAGGACGGCTCCGAGCGCACCCGCTTCACCTTCCCGCGCCAGCGCCGCGGCCGCCGCCTCTGCCTCGCGGACTTCTTCCGCCCGGAGGAGTCCGGCGAGACCGACGTCATCGGCCTCCAGATCGTCACCGTCGGCTCCCGGATCGGCGAGGCCACCGCCGAGCTGTTCGCCGCCAACTCCTACCGTGACTACCTGGAGCTGCACGGTCTCTCCGTCCAGCTCGCGGAAGCCCTCGCCGAGTACTGGCACGCCCGGGTCCGCAGCGAGCTGGGGTTCGGCGGGGAGGACCCGGACGACGTCGAGGACATGTTCGCGCTGAAGTACCGCGGCGCGCGGTTCTCCCTCGGTTACGGGGCGTGCCCGGACCTGGAGGACCGGGCCAAGATCGCCGACCTGCTCCAGCCGGAGCGGATCGGCGTGCACCTCTCCGAGGAGTTCCAGCTCCACCCGGAGCAGTCCACCGACGCCATCGTCATCCACCACCCCGAGGCGAAGTACTTCAACGCCCGGTAGGACGGACTTCGCCCCGCGGTCACGCGCCTGTCGCGCACCGCGGGGCGACACGTCGTACACTGGTCGGTCCAGCGCAGGCCGGTCGCCCTCCCACTTCTGGGAATGGCGGCCGGCCTTCTCGTCCCTTACGGAAGGTGTGCCGGATGACCAGTACGGTCCCCGCGTCCTTGACCCGCACGGCCGAAGAGGCCGCCCTGCAGGCGGTCCTTCTCGACATGGACGGAACCCTGGTCGATACCGAGGGTTTCTGGTGGGACGTCGAGAAGGAGGTCTTCGCCGGCCTCGGACACCGCCTGGACGAGGCCTGGCGGGACGTGGTCGTCGGCGGCCCGATGTCCCGCAGCGCCGGCTTTCTGATCGACGTCACCGGCGCCGACATCCGGCTGGACGAGCTGACCGTGCTGCTCAACGACGGATTCGAGAACCGCATCAGCCGCGGCGTTCCGCTGATGCGGGGTGCCGAGCGTCTGCTCGCCGAGCTGGCCGTGTACGAGGTGCCCACCGCCCTCGTCTCGGCCTCCCACCGCCGGATCATCGACCGGGTGCTGGAATCCGTGGGCCGTCACCACTTCGCGTTGACGGTCGCCGGGGACGAAGTCGCCCGGACCAAGCCCCACCCCGAGCCCTACCTCACCGCCGCCGCGGGCTTCGGTGCCGACCCCTGGCGCTGCGCGGTCATCGAGGACACCGCGACCGGGGTGGCCGCCGCCGAGGCCGCCGGCTGCCGGGTCGTCGCCGTGCCGTCCGTCGCGCCCATCGCCCCGGCGGCCGGACGCGTGGTCGTCGGCTCCCTCGAAGAGGTCGACCTCGCCTTCCTGCGCGGGCTGATCACCGGATCGAGCGGGACCGGCTGAGCGGCCAGAGCGCGAACTTGTGAACGAACGGTGGACTTCCTGCTCCCACCCGTGTGCTTTCCGGCAGTGTTCCGTGGATGTGGATCAGTTGCGGGGTCTTTCTGTGAAGAGGTCGGATGGGTGACCTTGCTCACTCGCGAACCCTCGACGCTCCACCGAAACGGGTGAGCTGTCCGCAATGATGATCGTATGTCCGCCTCGCTGGTGACCGGGGGAGCGCGGACCGTTCGCCGGGCGGTCGGAGGGCTCACCCACGGCTACTAACTTGGATTCCTCACCTGCCGGGATGAGGGAGAACGTCCAGATGAACCGCAAGACCCTGGTGCTGCCGGCCGTCGTCGGCCTGCTCGCCCCCGTGCTCGCCGCCTGCGGCAGCACGGACAGCGGCGCCGGTGGCAAGGGCGCCATCGTCGTCGGCACCACGGACCAGCTCGTGGCCTCCAAGGAGAACCCCGCGCCGCTCGACCCGGCCATCGGCTACGAAGCGGGCGTCTGGAACGTCCTGCGGCAAACCGTGCAGACCCTCACCACGGTGCCCAACGGCGGCGGCGAGCCCGTGCCCGAGGCCGCCCGCAGCTGCACCTTCACCGACACCGCGAACGAGAGCTACCGCTGCACCCTGCGGGCGGGCCTCACCTTCGCCGACGGGACGCCCGTCACCGCCGAGGACGTGAAGCACTCCATCCAGCGCGTCATCGACATCGACTCGGACAGCGGGCCGGTCGGCCTCCTCGCCAACATCGACATGATCGAGACCAAGGGCGAGGACCAGGTGATCTTCCACCTGAACACGCCCGACGCGACCTTCCCGTACAAGCTCGCCACCCCCGCCGCCGGCATCGTCCCGAAGGCGCAGTACCCGGCGAACGAGGCACGCACCGGCTTCCAGGTCGACGGCTCCGGCCCGTACACCATGAAGCCGCAGGTCGAGGACGGCCGGGTCGTCAAGATCGCCTTCGAGAAGAACCCCTCGTACAAGGGTGAGCTGAAGGTGCTCAACGACAAGGTCGAGATGGACCTCTTCCCCGACGCCGAGACCATGGGCAAGGCGCTCGACGAGGAGAAGATCCACCTGATGACCCGGGCGATGTCGCCCGAGCAGGCCCACGACATGCTCGTGGAGCCGAAGGAGGGCATCGACCTCACCGAGCTGCCCGGACTGGCCATCAGCTACCTCGGGTTCAACACCAAGGACCCCGTGGTCGACAAGCCCGTCCGGCAGGCCATGGCTCAGATCATCGACCGGGGCCAGATCGCGGGCAAGGTGTACGGCACCACCGCCGAACCCCTCTACTCGCTGATCCCGTCCAGCATCGCCGGGCACACCAACGCCTTCTTCAACAAGTACGGCGAGCCCAGCACCGCCAAGGCCGCGGCGATCCTCCGCGACGCCGGGATCAAGACGCCGGTGAAGTTCACCCTGCACTACACCAACGACCACTACGGCCCGGCCACCGCCGCCGAGTTCAAGGCGATCCAGCAGCAGCTGAACGGCTCGGGCCTCTTCGACGTCTCCGTCCAGGGCAAGGAGTGGTCGAAGTACCGCCCCGAGCAGAAGCGCGGCGACTACGCGGCCTACGGCATGGGCTGGTTCCCCGACTTCCCGGACCCGGACAACTACACCGCGCCCTTCCTGGACGCCAACAACTTCCTCAACTCGCCCTACCGGTCGCCCGAGGCGGAGAAGGTCCTCATCCCGCAGTCCCGCCGCGAGGCCGACCGCACCGCGGCGGCCGCCACCTACGAGAAGCTCCAGGACATCGTCGCCACCGATGTGCCGGTGCTCCCGATCTGGCAGGGCAAGCAGTACATCGCCTCCCGCGACGGGATCGCCGGGGTTGAGCGCTCCGTCAGCGCCACCTCCGAGCTCCAGCTCTGGGAGCTCAACCGGCCCAGCACCTGAGCCCTGAGTACAACGCCGTCCGGCCCGCACCCTCCTCGCGAGGAGGGTGCGGGCCGGACGGCCTTGTACCGCGCGGACTTCCGTGCGCGAGCGCGGGGCCGGGCTACTGCGCGCCGGGACGCACCAGCCCGCTCTCGTACGCGTACACCGCGGCCTGCACCCGGTCGCGCAGGCCGAGCTTCGTGAGCACATGGCCCACATGCGTCTTGACCGTCGTCTCGCTGACGAACAGCTCCGCCGCGATCTCCGCGTTGGACAGCCCCCGCGCCACCAGCTTCAGCACCTCGACCTCACGGTCCGTCAGCGTGTGCAGGGCGTCCGGCACCGGCTCCTCGCCGGACGGCAGATGGTCCGCGTACTTGTCGAGCAGCCGACGCGTGATGCTCGGCGCGAGCATCGCCTCGCCCGCCGCCACCACCCGGATCGCCTGCACCAGTTCGGCCGCCGGGGCGTCCTTCAGCAGGAAGCCGCTCGCCCCCGCACGCAGCGCCTCCACCACGTACTCGTCGAGATCGAAGGTGGTCAGCACCAGCACCTTCGCCGGGCCGTCCTTGCCGGGACCGCTGATCTGACGGGTCGCCTCCACCCCGTCCATCCGCGGCATCCGGATGTCCATCAGCACCACATCGGGCTGCAGCGCCCGCACCTGGTCGATGGCCTGCAGACCGTCACCGGCCTCGCCGACCACCGCCAGATCGCCTTCCGCCTCCAGGATCATCCGGAAACCGGTGCGCAGCAGAGGCTGGTCGTCGACCAGAAGGACGCGGATCGCCACAGGAACTCCTTAAGGGCCCTCAAGGGCCACGGCTCGGCCGGCCTCGGCCCGGACCGGTCCCATTCTGCCCTGGTCATCCTCACCCGGGCCCGCCGGGCGGACCGACAGCGGATAGACCGGGGGAGTCCCGCCGAATTCCGGACACACCGCCTGGTGGTCGCACCAGCCGCACAGCTTCGTCGGCCGGGGCCGCCAGTCGCCGGTCTCCGTCGCCAGCCGGATCGCGTCCCACAGCGCCAGCAGCTTGCGCTCCACCCGCTCCAGGTCCGCCACCACCGGGTCGTACGTCATGACGTCCCCGCTGCCCAGATAGACCAGCTGGAGGCGGCGCGGCACCACGCCCTTCAGCCGCCAGATCACCAGCGCGTAGAACGTCATCTGGAACAGCGGCCCGTCGGAATACTCCGGCCGCGGCGCCTTGCCCGTCTTGTAGTCGACGATCCGGACCTCACCGCTCGGCGCGATGTCCACCCGGTCGATCACCCCGCGCAGCCGCAGCCCCGACTCCAGCTCCGTCTCGACGAACATCTCGCGCTCGGCCGGCTCAAGACGCGTCGGGTCCTCCAGCGAGAACCACCGGTCCACCAGCCGCTCCGCCTCGCCCAGCCAACGCGTCAGCCGCTCACCCTCGGCGTCCCCCGCGAACAGATCGCTCAGCTCCGGCTTCGACTCCAGCAGCCGGTCCCACTGGCCGGGGATCAGCGCCCGCGCCCGAGGCGCCGTACGATCGGCCGCCGGGGCGTCGAAGAGCCGCTCCAGCACCGCATGGACCAGCGTGCCGCGGGTAGCCGCCTCGCTGGGCTTCTCCGGCAGCTTGTCGATGACCCGGAAGCGGTAGAGCAGGGGACACTGCATGAAATCGCTCGCCCGCGACGGCGACAGGGACGAAGGCGGCTGAGGCGGCCGCGGCACGGAGGTCATGTCTCAAGACCCTACGGCCCGCCACTGACACCGAGCGGCATACCATCGACGGCAGACCCTCGCACACTGCATGATCGTGGCACAGACCACGCACCGAACCGAAGGGACCCCGTGGACGACAGCGGCGACAGCGGGCGGCCGCAGCCCGGCGCAGGGGGAACGGCCCCCGGCACCGACCCGGACAACGGCAAACCGAAACGCCCCGCGGAGCCGGGCGGCGGCCTGCTCATGGGCCGCCCCTTCGGTGTGCCCGTCTACGTCGCCCCCAGCTGGTTCGTCGTCGCCGCGCTGATCACCTGGGTCTTCGGCGGCCAGCTCGACCGTGTGCTGCCCGAGCTGGGCGGCGCCCGCTATCTCGTCGCCCTGTTCTTCGCCATCGCCTTCTACGCCTCCGTGCTCGTCCACGAACTGGCCCACACCGTCGCCGCCCTGCGCTACAAACTCCCGGTCCGCCGCATCCAGCTCCAGTTCTTCGGCGGCGTCTCGGAGATCGAGAAGGAGACGGAGACCCCCGGCCGCGAGTTCGTCCTGGCCTTCGTCGGACCGCTCCTGTCCCTGATCCTCGGCGGCGTCTTCTACGGCGCGATGCAGCTCGTCGAGCCCGGCACCGTCCCCGGCGTCCTGCTCGCGGGCCTGATGATCTCCAACCTCATCGTGGCCGCCTTCAACCTGCTGCCCGGGCTGCCCCTGGACGGCGGCCGGATGCTCCGCGCCGTCGTCTGGAAGATCACCGGCAAGCCCATGAGCGGCACCATCGCCGCCGCCTGGGTCGGCCGGGGCCTCGCCGTCACCGTCCTCGTCGGACTGCCGCTGCTCACCCACACCGGAGCCCTCGGCGGCACCGCCCAGGACATCGGCGGCGTCGAGACCGTCATGGACGCGCTGCTCGCCGCGATCCTCGCCGGTATCATCTGGACCGGCGCCGGGAACAGCCTGCGCGTGGCCCGCCTCCGCGAGCACCTGCCCGACCTGAGGGCCCGCACCCTGACCCGCCGCGCCGTCCCCGTCGAGTCCGCCACCCCGCTCTCCGAAGCGCTGCGCCGGGCCAACGAGGCCGGCGCCCGGGCCCTGGTCGTCGTCGACGGACAGGGCAACCCCAAGGGCGTCGTCCGCGAGGCCGCCATCGTCGGCGTCCCCGAACACCGCCGCCCCTGGGTCGCCGTCAGCGGCCTCGCCCAGGACCTCACCGACGGCATGAAGGTCCCCGCCGAACTGGCCGGCGAAGCCCTCCTGGACCGGCTCAAGGCCACCCCCGCCACCGAGTACCTGGTCGTCGAGGAGACCGGCGAGATCTACGGCGTCCTCTCCACCGCCGACGTCGAGCGCGCCTTCGTCAAGGCCATGGCCCGCCCCGGCGCCTGAGCCCTCTCCCGCCGGGGGAGCGGCGGCAGGAGGCCCCGGAATCACCGGTAGGCTGGTCACATGTCTGAACCGACCGGTGCCGCCCGCCGACGTGGGCCCTTCAAGGTCGGGGACCAGGTACAGCTCACCGACCCCAAGGGACGCCACTACACCTTCACGCTCGAAGCCGGAAAGAACTTCCACACCCACAAGGGTTCTTTCCAGCACGACGAGCTGATCGGTGCTCCCGAGGGCAGTGTTGTCCGCACCACGGGAAACGTCGCCTACCTCGCGCTGCGCCCCCTGCTCCCCGACTACGTCCTGTCCATGCCCCGCGGCGCCGCCGTGGTCTACCCCAAGGACGCGGGCCAGATCCTGGCCTTCGCGGACATCTTCCCCGGCGCCCGCGTCGTGGAGGCCGGGGTCGGATCCGGATCGCTCTCCACCTTCCTGCTCCGCGCCATCGGTGAGCAGGGCATGCTGCACTCCTACGAGCGCCGCGAGGACTTCGCCGAGATCGCCCAGCAGAACGTCGAGCGCTACTTCGGCTCGCCGCACCCCGCCTGGCAGCTGACCGTCGGAGACCTCCAGGACAACCTCTCCGACACCGACGTCGACCGCGTCGTGCTGGACATGCTCGCCCCCTGGGAGTGCCTGGATGCCGTCTCCAAGGCCCTGGTGCCCGGCGGCATCCTCTGCGCCTACGTCGCCACCACCACCCAGCTCTCGCGCACCGTCGAGTCCATCCGCGAGATCGGCTGCTTCGCCGAACCGCAGCCCTGGGAGTCGATGATCCGCAACTGGCACGTGGAGGGCCTCGCCGTCCGCCCCGACCACCGGATGATCGGCCACACCGGCTTCCTGGTCACCGCCCGCCGCCTCGCGGACGGGGTCGAGCCGCCGCTGCGCCGCCGCCGCCCCTCCAAGGGCGCCTACGGCGAGGACTACGAGGGTCCGGGCAGCCAGAGCCGCGGAGGCTCCGCCGCCGACCGCGGCTGACCCGCACAACGCGCCGACGCCGCCGCGCCGTTGCCCGACCGACCGGGGAACGGCGCGGCGACGTCTTTTCGTTGAGACCCCTCTTCGTCGAGACCCCGCCGTTCCGCCCGGGTGTGAGGTGTGGCACGATGCCGGGCAACCCCTCGGGGTGTTCCCACCCCTTCACCGGGCTCCCAGGAACCATCAGGAGACATACCGCGTGCAGACCTCCGCGCTCCCGGACCTCGCCCACACCGCTGCCAAGCCGATGCACTGGCTCGCCACGGCCGCGGCGATGGCGGGCGTCGTCGCGCTGGCCGGGCTGCTCCAGCCCCGTACGGCCACGGCGACCGCCACGGCCTCCGAGCAGCGGACCACCACACAGCACGGCGCCCCCGTGCCCGCCCCGGACCCGGCCGGAGTCGACTTCCCGCTCCGGTGCGGCGGCGCCGGGACGACCGTCGCGAAAAAGGCCCCCGGGGACCTCGACGGCGACGGGCGGCCGGAAACCGTCGCCGTGGTGCACTGCGCCGCCGGATCGGGGACCCCGCCCGGCGGCATCTACGTCCTGACACAGGCGAGCGGGGCCGCACCCCGGGTCGTGGCGACCCTGGTGGACCCCGCTGACAAGAAGACCGTCGGGGACTTCGCCGTACGCGACGGCGTCGTCTCGGCGACCCTCCTCGGCTACTCCTCGCTGGAGGTGCCCCGCTGCTGCCCCGACCAGGAGGAACAGGCCTCCTGGCGGTGGAAGGGGCAGGCATTCGTCCGCAGCTCCGGGGAGCTCTCCCGCAGCCTCTGAGCGCCGCTGGGGGCTCGCGCTCCCGGACGGTTACCCGGCGTCCGGCCCGTACACCTCGACGTTGTCCTTGACGCGCCGCACGTGGATGCAGTCGCCCGGGCACTCCTTGGCCGAATCGACGACGTCCTGGAGGAGCGGCAGCGGCACCGGAGTGGTCGCCCCCGGGTCCTGCAGCAGCTCGTCGTCCGAGCTCTTCACATACGCCAGGCCGTCGATGTCCAGCTCGAAGACATCGGGGGCGTACTGCACACAGATGCCGTCCCCCGTACAGAGGTCCTGGTCGATCCAGACCTCCAGGTCCTGGGTGCCACTGTCGCCCGGCGAGTCCTGCTGCACGGTCATGTGTCCTGCCGTTCCTGCGTATCCGAACCAATTGGAGCCAGCCCTGACGGGTGTTGAACAGTTCGACGATACAACCGGCGGCTTTCCGGTGCCGAAGGGTGGGTATTCCCTTGACGTGAGGGAGAGCGCAAGGGTGAAGATCGGACACGCCCCGCAGTCTTTGTGATCTAGGGGTTTCAATCACCACCCACCCAGGTAGGGTCAGGAAGCGTCCAGCTCCCCATGGAGGAGGTGAGGACCGTGGCAGCCCACGACGACGACATCAACCGCGGCATCCGGCCCGCGCGCGGGTCCGAGGACCCAGCCGGCCAGGTTGCCTATCTCGAGCAGGAAATCGCCGTCCTGCGACGTAAGCTCGCCGACTCTCCGCGTCATACGAGGATTCTCGAAGAGCGGATCGTCGAGTTGCAGACGAATCTGGCAGGCGTGTCCGCTCAGAACGAGCGGCTCGCCAACACGCTCCGTGAGGCGCGTGACCAGATCGTGGCCCTCAAGGAAGAGGTCGACCGGCTCGCGCAGCCGCCGGCCGGCTTCGGCGTCTTCCTGCAGGCCAACGAGGACGGCACCTGCGACATCTTCACCGGGGGCCGCAAGCTCCGGGTGAACGTCAGCCCCAGCGTCGAGCTCGAGGACCTGCGGCGTGGCCAGGAGGTCATGCTCAACGAAGCGCTCAACGTGGTCGAGGCCATGGAGTTCGAGCGGGCCGGGGACATCGTCACCCTCAAGGAGATCCTCGAGGACGGCGAGCGCGCCCTGGTGGTCGGGCACACCGACGAGGAGAGGGTGGTGCGGCTCGCCGAGCCGCTGCTGGACATCACCATCCGCCCCGGCGACGCCCTGCTGCTCGACTCCAGGTCCGGCTACGTCTACGAGGTGGTCCCCAAGAGCGAGGTCGAGGAGCTCGTCCTCGAAGAGGTCCCGGACATCGACTACGACAAGATCGGCGGCCTGGGCGACCAGATCGAGCTGATCCGCGACGCGGTCGAGCTTCCGTATCTGCACCCCGACCTCTTCAAGGAGCACGAGCTGCGCCCGCCGAAGGGCATCCTGCTCTACGGCCCGCCCGGCTGTGGCAAGACGCTCATCGCCAAGGCCGTCGCCAATTCGCTCGCCAAGAAGGTCGCCGAGGTGACCGGGCAGCCTGCGGGGAAGAGCTACTTCCTCAATATCAAGGGCCCCGAGCTGCTCAACAAGTACGTCGGCGAGACCGAGCGGCACATCCGCCTGGTCTTCCAGCGGGCGAGGGAGAAGGCGAGCGAGGGCACCCCCGTCATCGTCTTCTTCGACGAGATGGAGTCCCTCTTCCGTACCCGCGGCAGCGGCGTCAGCTCGGACGTGGAGAACACCATCGTCCCGCAGCTGCTCGCCGAGATCGACGGGGTCGAGGGCCTGGAGAACGTCATCGTCATCGGCGCCTCCAACCGCGAGGACATGATCGACCCCGCCATCCTGCGGCCCGGCCGGCTCGATGTGAAGATCAAGATCGAGCGTCCGGACGCCGAGGCGGCGAAGGACATCTTCGCGAAGTACCTGACCCCGTCGCTCCCGCTGCACGCGGACGACCTCTCCGAGCACACCGGCTCGCGCGAGGCCGCCGCCCACGCCATGATCCAGTCGGTCGTGGAGCGGATGTACACGGAGTCCGAGGAGAACCGCTTCCTCGAGGTCACGTACGCCAACGGCGACAAGGAAGTCCTGTACTTCAAGGACTTCAACTCCGGCGCGATGATTCAGAACATCGTCGACCGGGCAAAGAAAATGGCCATCAAGGCATTCCTGGAACAGGGCCAGAAGGGGCTGCGGGTCGCTCATCTCCTGCAGGCCTGCGTGGACGAGTTCAAGGAGAACGAGGACCTGCCGAACACCACCAACCCGGACGACTGGGCCAGGATTTCCGGTAAGAAGGGTGAGCGGATCGTCTTCATCCGCACACTCGTCACCGGAAAGCAGGGCGCGGACACCGGACGCTCCATCGACACGGTGGCCAATACCGGCCAGTACCTGTAATACCCGGACCGGCTGCGGAAGGCCCCAGGGGGCCTCCGCAGCCGGTTTCATTCCCACGTTCCGGCCATGCCGGAGCAAACTCGTAATCAAGCTCCCCACCGGCGCAGAGGCGCTCTAGGCTCTGCGGTACCGCCGAGTCGCGCAGTGCGGTGACGGGCACCGCACAACGCACCGGACACAGCAGCGGTACGTGAGCGTCGCTCCGGGAGGGGCCGACGCCGGGCAAGGAGGGCCGCATGACCGTACGGCGAGTAATGGGCATCGAGACGGAGTACGGGATCTCCGTCCCCGGTCACCCCAACGCCAATGCCATGCTCACCTCGTCCCAGATCGTCAACGCCTACGCGGCGGCGATGCACCGGGCGCGACGTGCCCGCTGGGACTTCGAGGAGGAGAACCCGCTGCGTGACGCGCGAGGCTTCGATCTCGCCCGTGAGACCGCCGACTCCAGCCAGCTCACCGACGAGGACATCGGCCTGGCCAATGTCATCCTCACCAACGGTGCCCGGCTCTACGTCGACCACGCGCACCCCGAATACAGCTCCCCGGAGATCACCAATCCGCGCGACGCGGTGCTCTGGGACAAGGCCGGTGAACGGATCATGGCGGAGGCCGCCGAGCGGGCGGCCGCCATCCCCGGCGCCCAGCCGATCCACCTCTACAAGAACAACACCGACAACAAGGGCGCCTCCTACGGCACGCACGAGAACTACCTCATGCAGCGGGAGACGCCGTTCTCGGACATCGTGCGCCATCTGACGCCGTTCTTCGTCTCGCGCCAGGTCGTCACGGGCGCGGGCCGGGTCGGTATCGGGCAGGACGGCAACGAGCACGGCTTCCAGATCAGCCAGCGCGCCGACTACTTCGAGGTCGAGGTCGGCCTGGAGACGACGCTCAAGCGCCCCATCATCAACACCCGGGACGAGCCCCACTCCGACGCCGAGAAGTACCGCCGGCTCCATGTGATCATCGGCGATGCCAACCTCTCGGAGATCTCCACCTATCTCAAGCTCGGCACCACGTCCCTGGTGCTGTCGATGATCGAGGACGCCTTCATCAACGTCGACCTGGCGGTCGACCAGCCCGTGCGCACCCTGCACCAGGTCTCCCACGACCCGGACCTGCGGCAGCTGATCACGCTCCGCAGCGGCCGGACACTCACCGCGGTCCAGCTCCAGATGGAGTACTTCGAGCTGGCCCGCAAGTACGTCGACGAGCGGTACGGCGCCGACGCCGACGAGCAGACCAAGGACATCCTGACCCGCTGGGAGGACACCCTCAACCGGCTGGAGACCGATCCGATGAGCCTGTCGGGCGAGCTGGACTGGATCGCCAAGCGGGAGCTCATGGAGGGCTACCGCCGCCGTGACGCGCTGGACTGGGACGCCCCCCGGCTGCATCTGGTGGACCTCCAGTACGCGGACGTACGGCCCGACAAGGGCCTCTACAACCGTCTGGTGGCCCGCGGGAAGATGAAGCGCCTCCTGAACGAGGACCAGGTCACCAGGGCCCGTACGGCGCCTCCGGAGGACACCAGGGCCTACTTCCGCGGCCGCTGTCTGGAGCAGTACGCCGACGATGTGGCGGCGGCCTCCTGGGACTCGGTGATCTTCGACCTGCCGGACCGCGACTCCCTGCAGCGGGTGCCCACCCTGGAGCCGCTGCGCGGGACCAAGGAGCACGTGAAGGATCTGCTCGACCGCTGCCGTACGGCGGAGGAGCTGGTCCGGACGCTGTCGGGCGGCTGAAAGGCCTCCGGGCTGGGAATCAATCACCTGAGGCACGGGCTTGCATCAACTACCGGGCCAAATGTCGGACCCGGTGGGTAGGGTCTGATCAAGAGCTTCGATTGCTTCGAACCGAGCGGGGTGAGCTACATGGCGACCAAGGACACCGGCGGCGGACAGCAGAAGGCGACACGTTCCACCGAGGAGGTCGAGGAGCAGGCGCAGGACGCGCAGGCGTCCGAGGACCTTGCGGAGCGACAGGAGAAGCTGAGCGACGACGTCGACTCGGTGCTGGACGAGATCGACGACGTGCTCGAAGAGAACGCCGAGGACTTCGTGAGGTCCTTCGTCCAGAAGGGTGGCGAGTAGTTCACGAGTGTGAACGCTCGATAGGAATCGGTAGGAAGCGGGGTGACGGCGCAGGCCGTCACCCCGCCCGCCGAACGGGGCCCGGCCGACGGGCCGCCGGATCGGCGCGGATATCCCCCGCCGAAGATGTGGATCACTCCCGCGAGGCGGGTAGGGTCCGTGGCACAAGTTGCTTCAACTGCAATTCGGCCATCGGCAAGTTGGGGGATGATCCTGACTCTCTTGCGCAGGGCCATCGCATACCTGGAGGGAAACGCGTGGAAGCCAACACTCGTAGCACCGGGCGTCTACCAGCTGCCTTCCTGACGCCGGGTTCGTCCTCGTTCATGGACTTCCTGTCCGACCAGTCGCCCGAGATGCTCCCGGGCAACCGCAGCCTGCCGCCGCTCCAGGGGGCGATCGAGGCGCCGCACGGGACGACCATCGTCGCCGCGTCCTTCCCCGGTGGCGTGGTCCTGGCCGGCGACCGGCGCGCCACCATGGGCAACATGATCGCGCAGCGCGACATCGAGAAGGTCTTCCCGGCCGACGAGTACTCCGCGGTGGGCATCGCGGGCACCGCGGGACTGGCCGTGGAGATGGTCAAGCTGTTCCAGCTGGAGCTGGAGCACTTCGAGAAGGTCGAGGGCGCCCAGCTCTCCCTGGAGGGCAAGGCCAACCGGCTCTCCACCATGATCCGCTCCAACCTCGCCATGGCCATGCAGGGCCTCGCCGTGGTCCCCCTCTTCGCGGGCTACGACGTCGACCGCGACAAGGGCCGCATCTTCTCCTACGACGTCACCGGCGGCCGCTCCGAGGAGACCGGCTACGCCGCCACCGGCTCGGGGTCGATCTTCGCCCGCGGCTCGATGAAGAAGCTCTACCGCGAGGACCTGACGCAGGAGCAGGCCCTCACCCTGGTCGTACAGGCGCTGTACGACGCCGCGGACGACGACTCGGCGACCGGCGGCCCGGACGTGGCCCGCCGTATCTATCCGATCGTCACCGTCATCACCGACGAAGGCTTCCGGAGGCTGACCGACCAGGAGTCCTCCGAGATCGCGCGCTCCATCCTGGAACGCCGACTGGAGCAGCCCGACGGCCCGCGCGCCGCGCTGCTCTGATCCGGACTCCGAGCCTTTTTCCGATGCACTCGTCACTGACAGGAAGGGACGGATAGCCGGTGTCGACGCCGTTCTATGTCTCACCCCAGCAGGCCATGGCCGACCGGGCGGAATACGCCCGCAAGGGCATCGCCCGTGGTCGCAGCCTCGTTGTGCTGCAGTACGCCGACGGCATTGTGTTCGTCGGCGAGAACCCGTCCCGCGCGCTCCACAAGTTCAGCGAGATCTACGACCGGATCGGCTTCGCCGCCGCCGGCAAGTACAACGAGTACGAGAACCTCCGCATCGGCGGCGTGCGCTACGCCGATCTGCGCGGATACACCTACGACCGGGACGATGTGACGGCCCGTGGGCTGGCCAACGTCTACGCCCAGACGCTCGGCACCATCTTCTCCAGCGCGGCCGAGAAGCCGTACGAGGTGGAGCTGGTGGTCGCCGAGGTCGGCAGCGAGCCCGAGGGTGACCAGATCTACCGGCTGCCGCACGACGGTTCGATCGTGGACGAGCACGGCTCGGTCGCGGTCGGCGGCAACTCCGAACAGATCAGCGGTTTCCTCGACCAGCGGCACCGCGACGGCATGACGCTGGCCGAGGCGCTCAAACTGGCCGTCCAGGCCCTCTCGCGGGAGCCGGGCGGCGGCGAGCGGGAGATCCCCGCGGAGCGCCTGGAGGTCGCGGTCCTGGACCGCACCCGCCCCCAGCAGCGCAAGTTCAAGCGGATCGTCGGCCGTCAGCTGGCCCGGCTGCTGGAGACGGAAGCCGCGGCCAGCACGCCCACGGACGCCCCGTCCGACGCCGAGGACGGCGACTCCACCGCTACGGACACCGGCAGTGCGTCCGGCTCAGGGTCCGGCTCCACGGAGGAGACCGGCAAGTAGCCGAGCGACGCTCGACGTGCCCCCGGGCCCCGGCCCGGGGGCACCGTCATGCCCGGGCGGTGGGCGAGGGCGCCGTGGAGCCGCGTACGACGAGCTCGACCGGCAGACCGCCCTGCTCGGCGGGACGGCCGTCCAGCACGGCGAGGAGCGCCTCCATGCCCCGCTCCCCGACCTGCTCCGCCGGCAGCCGCACGGTGGTCAGCTCCGGCTCCAGCGCGGTGGCCAGCGCCAGGTCGTCGAACCCGGTCACCGACAGCTCGTCCGGCACCCGCAGCCCGAGCCTGCGCGCCGCCTTGCAGGCCCCGGCGGCCAGGATGTCGTCGTCGCAGACGATCGCGGTGGGCCGCTCCCCGGCGACCGCCAGAGCCTGCTCGGCCGCCTCGCGCCCCGCCCCCACGTCCAGCGGGGCCCGTACCGTACGCACCGTCGCGTCACCCGCCGCGCCCAGCGCGTCGTGCAGTGCCTCGGCGCGCACCGCGAACGTCCAGGTGTCCACGGCGGACGCCAGATGCAGGAAGCGACGGTGGCCGAGTCCCAGCAGATGGTCCGTCACCTGCCGCATCCCGTCCGCGATGTCGAGGTTCACATGGGCGGCGGGCCCGGTGCCCGAGGGGTCGCTGTCCAGCATCACCAGCGGCAGATCCGCCCCGTGCAGCGCGTCCAGCGCGTCGGCGGCCATCGAGGACGCGATGACCCCGTCGAGCGCGGCGCGGGCCGAGGCGAAGGGGTCCCGGGCCGGGCCCGTGCCGTCCGGCGAGGGATAGAGCACCACGCCGAAGTCGTGCTCGGCGGCGAGCGCCGCGGCCCCCGCGTACACCCGGGCGAAGAACTCGTTGGTGAGCGCCGGGACCACCAGCAGCGCCGTCCTGGTGCGGCCGAGCCGCAGACTGCGGGCCGCCAGATTGGGCCGGTAGCCGAGCTCCACCGCGGCCTCCCTCACCCGCTGGGCCGTGACCTCCGACACCCGGCCCGGCCACTTCCCGCCGAGCACCAGGGAGACCGTCGCCTGGGAGACGCCCGCCGCACGGGCCACGTCACGACTGGTGGGCCGGGCGGGGACGGGCTGCTGCGCGCTGGTCACTCGTGCCTCCGTGCGGGACGTCTCCGTAACGCCGCGGGGTGGACCCGCGAACTGCGCACATGGTACGTATGAACCTCGACGTTATACGTAACACTTCGGCAGGCGCACGGCCGGCCGGGGCGGAGAGGGGCGGTAATGGCCGCGGGATATCTGGACATCCTCCGGGCGCGGCATGCCGCCCGGCTGCTGACGGGCACCCTGGTGGGGCGGCTGCCCAACGGCACCGCGCACATCGCGATCGTGCTGTTCACCCGGGCGGAGGGCGGCAGCTACACCCTGGCCGGCGCGCTCGCCGCCGCGTACGGCCTGGCCACCGCCGTCGGGCAGCCGCTGCTCGGCCGCGCCGTGGACCTGTACGGGCAGCCGCGCGTCCAGCTCCCGGCCGCGGTGCTCTCCGCGCTCGGGATGGCCCTGCTGGCCCTCACCGGCCTCGGCTCGCTCCCGCTGGCCTACCTCGCCGTCATCGTCGCCGGAGTCGCCACCCCGCCCCTGGAGGGCGGCCTGCGGGCCCTGTGGCCCAGCGTCCTCAAGGGCGAGGGGCAGGTGCACCGTGCCTACGCCATGGACGCCGTGGCGCAGGAGATCATGTTCACCGTCGGGCCGCTCATGGTGACGCTGCTCGTCTCGCTCTGGTCCCCGGCCGCCGCGCTGCTCGTCATCAACGCCATCGGCGTCCTCGGCGCCCTCTCGGTCGTCCTGTCCGAGCCCTCGCGCACCTGGCGCTCCGCACCCCGCGAGGCCCACTGGCTCGGCGCCCTGCGCTCACCCGGACTCCTCGCGCTCCTCGGCGCGTTCTTCTTCGTCGGCCTCGCCCTCGGCTCCATCACCGTGGCCGGGGTGGCGTACGCCGACGACCACGGGCGGGAAGCGGTGTACGGCTGGCTGATGGCCGCGCTCGGTCTCGGCGCGCTGATCGGCGGTCTGGCCTACGGGGCGCGGCAGTGGGCCGGCGCCCCCGAGAAGCGGCTGCGGGTCATCGTCGGACTGCTGGCGCTGGGCTATCTGCCACTGACGCTCACCCCCTCGGTGCCGCTCATGACCGCCTTCGCCGCCCTCGCCGGGGTCTTCCTCGCCCCGGCCATCGCCTGCTCCTTCATCGTGGTCGACCGGCACGCCCCGCGCGGCACGGTGACCGAGGCGTTCTCCTGGCTCGTCACCACGTTCGGCGTAGGCGCCGCGGCCGGCACGGCTGTCGCCGGACCGGCCGTCGAACTCGGCTCGACCGCCTGGAGCTTCGCCGTCGCGGGGGCCGGGGGAGTGGCCGCCCTGGTGGTCCTGCTGGCCACCGGCAAGGTCCTCGCAGCTCCCGTCCGTACCGCCGCCGTCGTGACGGGATCGGAAAATGATCGAAACGGTGCCGTCGAACCCGGTTTCAGCTCGGGCCATAAGGCGTAATGTTCAGTCATGGACCGCCGCATTTTCGGGCTGGAGAACGAGTACGGCGTCACGTGCACGTTCAGGGGACAGCGCCGACTGTCACCTGACGAAGTGGCGCGCTACCTCTTCCGCCGTGTTGTGTCATGGGGCCGCAGCAGCAACGTCTTTCTGCGGAACGGCGCCCGCCTCTACCTCGACGTGGGATCGCATCCGGAATACGCAACCCCGGAATGCGACAACGTGACCGAACTGGTCACCCACGACAAGGCCGGCGAGCGCATTCTCGAAGGCCTGCTCGTCGACGCCGAACGCCGCCTGCACGAGGAGGGAATCGCGGGCGACGTCTATCTCTTCAAGAACAACACCGACTCGGCGGGAAACTCCTACGGCTGCCACGAGAACTACCTCGTGGCCCGGCACGGAGAATTCTCCCGGCTCGCGGACATCCTCATTCCGTTCCTCGTCACCAGGCAGCTGATCTGCGGCGCGGGCAAGGTGCTCCAGACCCCGCGTGGCGCGGTCTACTGCGTCAGCCAGCGTGCCGAGCACATCTGGGAGGGCGTCAGCTCCGCGACGACCCGCTCCCGGCCGATCATCAACACCCGTGACGAACCGCACGCCGACGCCGAGCGGTACCGCCGCCTCCACGTCATCGTCGGTGACTCGAACATGTCCGAGACGACCATGCTGCTCAAGGTCGGCGCCACCGACCTGGTGCTCCGCATGATCGAGGCGGGCACGGTGATGCGCGACCTGACCCTGGAGAACCCGATCCGGGCGATCCGCGAGGTCAGCCACGACCTCACCGGACAGCGCAAGGTGCGTCTCGCCAGCGGCCGGGAGGCCTCGGCCATCGAGGTCCAGCGGGAGTACTACGAGAAGGCCGTGGACTTCGTCGAGCGCCGGGGTATCCGCACCGGCACCGTCGACCAGGTCCTGGAGCTGTGGGGCCGCGCCCTGGACGCGATCGAGGCCCAGGACCTCGACCGGATCGACACCGAGATCGACTGGGTCATGAAGTACAAGCTCATCGAGCGGTACCGGGCCAAGCACAACATGACCATGTCGAACCCGCGGGTCGCCCAGATAGACCTCGCCTACCACGACATCCACCGCCGCCGCGGTCTCTTCTACCTCCTGGAGAAGAAGGGACAGACGGCCCGCATCTGCAACGACCTGAAGATCTTCGAGGGCAAGACGGTGCCCCCGCAGACCACCCGGGCGCGGCTGCGCGGCGACTTCATCCGCAGGGCCCAGGAGCAGCGGAGGGACTTCACCGTCGACTGGGTCCACCTCAAGCTCAACGACCAGGCGCAGCGCACGGTGCTGTGCAAGGACCCGTTCCGGTCCGTGGACGAACGGGTGGAGAAGCTCATCGCCGGCATGTGACCGGCCCGCCCGCGCGGAACCCACGGGACTCGCGGAACCGCGGGACTCGCAGGAAAAGGGACACATTGTACGCCGGGGCCGGTCGCCCCGGCGTACAGCCGTGTCGGTACTCGTGATGCAGCTGGGGCGAAGTCGTAGAGTGGCGGGAGTGCCCGGAGCCCCCTACGCGAGTTGGACTGATGATCCCCACGAAAACTGCCCGGCGTGTCGCCGCCGTCCTGGCCGTGCCCGCTCTGCTGATCACCGCCGCCTGCGGTTCCGATTCCAAGGACGACGCCGCCCCGAAGAACTCGGATCCCGTCGCCAAGGTCTCCGGGAAGTTCGGCGCCGAGCCCAAGATCGAGATCGCCAAGGACGCCAAGGTCTCCGACAAGGTCGTCGCGAGCGACGTCTCGACCGGTGACGGCGCCGAGGTCAAGAAGGGCGACATCGTCCGTCTGGACTTCGCCGGAAACATCGAGGCCCTCGGCTCCACCTGGGCCCAGCGGCAGGGCGCCGACCCGAAGGCCCCCCGCGCCCAGGTCGTGCAGGAGGTCGGCACGCAGGGGCAGATGCTCCCGACCAAGGTCGCGGACGCGCTGACCGGCCACAAGGTCGGCAGCCGGGTCCAGGTCGAAGGCACCGCCGAGGCGATCGTCGGCGAGCAGCTGAACCCGCAGTCCGGGATCAAGCCCACCGATCCGCTGGTCTGGGTCGTCGACATCGTCAACGCCAAGAAGGTCGACAAGAAGGGCGAGGTCAAGGGCGCCCAGGCCGCCAGTGAGGCCGGGATGCCCGAGGTGAAGGCCGCGTCGCAGAAGGCCGCGACCATCACCATCCCCAAGGGCGAGAAGGCCCCGAAGGACCTCAAGGAGCAGGTGCTCGTCAAGGGCGACGGCGCCGCCGTCAAGGCCGGCGAGGGCCTCGTCGTCCAGTACACCGGGGTGAAGTGGGAGGACGGCAAGAAGTTCGACTCCTCCTGGGACCACGGTGGCGCGAGCGCCTTCCCGATCGGCGTCGGCGGCGTCATCCAGGGCTGGGACAAGGGGCTGGTCGGCAAGAAGGTCGGCGACCGCGTCCTGCTGACGATCCCGCCGAACCAGGCCTACGGAGCCGACCCCTCCAACCAGCTCGCCAAGAACAACCTGGTCTTCGTCGTCGACATCCTCGGCACGGTCTGAGACACCTCTCGGTACGGTCCGGGCGACGGGGCGAGCCGTGCAAGACTTGTGGGGTTTTCCCCAAGATTCTTTTAGGAGCAGTTCAGTGAGCATCGAGAAGCCCGAGGTCGACTTCCCGGGCGGCGAGCCGCCGGCCGATCTGGAGATCAAGGACATCTGGGAGGGCGACGGCCCGGTGGCCCAGGCGGGCCAGACCGTCTCCGTCCACTACGTGGGCGTCTCCTTCTCCACCGGCGAGGAGTTCGACGCCTCCTGGAACCGTGGCACCCCGCTGCAGTTCCAGCTCGGTGCCGGCCAGGTCATCTCCGGCTGGGACAAGGGCGTGCAGGGCATGAAGGTCGGCGGGCGTCGCCAGCTGACCATCCCCGCCCACCTCGCCTACGGCGACCGCGGCGCCGGCGGCAAGATCGCCCCCGGTGAGACGCTGATCTTCGTCTGCGACCTGGTCTCGGTCTGAGCCGTTCCGGACTCGCGTGAATGAGGGCCCCCGCCGCACGGCGGGGGCCCTCGTGCTGTCCGGCGAGCCCCCACCGCGCTCCGGACGACGGCCCGGCTTTGGATCCCCACACCCCGGGGCGGTACGGTCGACCGTCGTAGAGCACCGGAGAAAGGGCGTCGATGGCGATTGCCAAGGCCGAGCGGTTGATGAACCTCGCGCTGTGCCTGCTGGGGACCCGGCGCCCCCTCAGCAAGCGCGAACTCCGCGGATCCATCGAGGCCTACCTCGAAGCGGGGTCCGACGACTCCTTCAACCGGATGTTCGAGCGCGACAAGGACGATCTGCGCGAGCTCGGACTCGTCATCGAGACCGTCGAGAACCTCGACGGCGACACCGGCTACCTCGCCCGCCGCGACAGCAACCGGCTGCCCCCCATCACCCTGGACGCCGAGGAGGCCGCCGCCCTCGGCCTCGCCGCCAAGGTCTGGCAGCAGGCCCGCCTCGCCGGGGCCGCCAGCGGTGCCCTGCAGAAGCTGCGCGCCGCGGGAATGCCCGAGGCCGAGGACGCCTACGAGGTCCACAGTGCCCTCGAACCCCGCATCCCCGTCCACGAGGCCGCCTTCGAGCCCCTGATGCTCGCCTGCCGCGACCGCCGCCCCGTCACCTTCGACTACCGCAAGGCCAACTCCGCCCGCGCCGAGCAGCGCCAGGTCGAACCCTGGACCCTCGAATGCTGGCGCGGCCACTGGTATCTGGCGGGCTGGGACCGCGAGCGGGGCGCCGAACGCGTCTTCCGGCTCTCCCGCATCACCGGCAAGGTCCGCTCCCGCGCCGGAGCCTTCAGCGCCGAGGTGCCCGACGTGGTCACCGTCCGCGAGACCGTCGAGAGCTGGGCCGGCGAGACCGCGACCCGTACCGCCCGGATCAGGCTCCGCGCCGGAGCCGGCTACCCGCTGCGCTCCCGCGCCACCGCCGTACGGGACCGGGGCGACGGCTGGGACGAGCTGGAGATCCCGTACGGACACGGCCTCGACGCCTGGCTCGTCGAGTTCGGCCCGGACGTCGTCGTGGAGGAGCCCGCCGATCTGCGGGCCGATGTGGTGGACCGGCTCCGAGCCGTGGCCAAGGACTAGGGGAGCCGACACGATGGCCACGAACGCGATCGACCAGACCCGCCGGATGCTGTCCCTGGTGACGTATCTGCGCGAGCGCCCCGGCGCCCACGTCCAGGACGTGGCGCGGGCCTTCGGGATCACCGAGGACGAGCTGATCTCCGACCTCGACGTCCTGCCCATGTGCGGCACCAGCTTCCGCGGCGGCGACCTCCTCGACATCGACACCGACGGCGACCGCATCTGGTGGCACAACCCGGACGACGTCGCCGAGCCGCTCCGGCTCGCCGCCGACGAGGCCACCGCGCTGCTCGTCGCCGCCCGTGCCGTCGCCACCCTGCCCGGCCTGCGCGAGAGCGACCGGGACGCCCTCGTCCGCGCCACCGCCAAGCTGGAGACGGCCGCAGGCGAGTCCGGCGCGGCCAGCTCCCGGCTCTCGGTGACCTTCGAGGCGGAGGGCGGCGTCTTCGCCGACGTCGACCGGGCCATCTCCGAGCGCCGCCGGCTCTGGCTGCGCTACTACTCGCCCGCCCGCGACGAACTCACCGAGCGCGAGGTCGACCCGATCCGGCTCTTCGCCGTCGGCCACACCTACATGGAGGGCTGGTGCCGGCTCTCCGAGGCCCGCCGGACCTTCCGGCTCGACCGGGTCGCCGAGATCCGCCTCCTCGACGCCCCCGCCGCCCCGCCCGAGCTGGAACTGCGCGACCTGTCCGCCGGTCTGGTCCAGCCCGCCGCCGAGGACCCGGAAGTCGTGATCGAGGTCGGCACCGGCGGCCGCTGGGTCGCCGAGTACTACCCGCACGACTGTGCCGAGGAACTGCCCGACGGCGGCCTGCGCATCACCCTGCGTACCCCCGACCCGGCCTCGCTGCGCCGGCTCGCCCTGCGGCTCGGCGGAGACGGCCGCATCGTCGCCCCGCCGGAGCTCGCGGACAGCGCCCGCGAGGCCGCCCGCGACGCGCTCGCCGCCTACGAGGACGCGGTCTGAGGGCCCGGGGGAGGGAGACGACGATGAACCGGACGCCTCTGTTCCCGGCCGCCGCCGGAGTCCGCCCGGAAGCTCCGCCCGGCACCGGGATACGCGCGACGCCCCGGTGCGGCACCGGTCCCGTCCCCGTGCCGGTCCCCGCCGCCGTACGCTTCCGGGCCGCCTGCCCCGACTGCCGGGGGCGCTTCGAACTGGCCGCCGCCGCACTGCGCCTGGCGATCGGCGCCACCCGCCGCACCACCTTCTACACCTTCACCTGCCCCGAGTGCGGCGCCTCGGTCCGCAAGCCGGCCGGGGAGCGCATCATCGAACTGCTCACCGGCGGCGGCGTACGGACCCTGCGCCTGCACACCGCCCTGTAGCGCCGCGCAGCCGTACAGGAGAGAGGCACCCCGTATGTTCTGGCCCATGCTCGCCATCGCCCTCGGATTCCTGGGCATCGCCGTGCTCGGCGTGCTCGGTATCAAGGTCTTCGTCGAGGCCCAGCGCCTCGGCCGGCAGGTCACCGACACCACCGAGCGCATCAACCGGGCCTCGGAGGACCTGGAGCGGGCCGCCACCCGGCTCGCGGCCACCGGTGACGGCCTGCGCTAGCGCGCCGGGGGCCTGATGCCCCACAGCACAGGGGGGTACGCTGCATGGGTCGGCCCAGGCAGGGAGGTGCGGGGCCGCAAGCCGGAGTACGCACGGGCATTGCCTCGCGTTTACCCCTGCGGGTTACGATCGCTGCCAAGCGCAACGATCGGACGTATGCCCGGTCGAACGGGTAGCGAGCCCACCCCCCAGCCGCCTCAGTGAGAAGGAAGTCGCACATGATCGGCAATCTGAAGCCCCTCGAGATCGTTCTGATCATCGCTGTCATCCTGCTGCTCTTCGGTGCCAAGAAGCTCCCCGACATGGCGCGCTCGCTCGGCAAGTCGGCCCGCATCCTCAAGAGCGAGGCCAAGGCCATGAAGAAGGACGACGCGGCGACCGCGACGCCCACCACGGAGACCGTCGACGACACGGTTCCGCCGCAGTCCACCACCGCGCGCACCATCCAGGCCGCGCCGGGAGACGTCACCAGCTCCCGCCCGGTCAACGAGGCCAAGCCCACCACCCAGAGCTGACCGCCGACGCGCTCCGCCGACAGCCGCCGCACGAGACGAGGGAAGTGGGTTGCTCAAGTCTGCCCGCAAGCAGGAGAAGGACGACGAGGGGCGGATGCCTCTCCTCGATCACCTGCGTGAGCTGCGTAACCGGCTGCTGAAGGCCGTGCTGGCGATCGTCGTGGTGATGATCGTCGCGGCGTTCTACCAGAAGGAGATCTACGAGTTCCTTCTGGCTCCCATCCAGGAATCCGTCGGCTGCAGGAACGGTGTGGTCACCACCGTCGACGGCAAGTCCTGCGCCCTGCTGAAGACCGACACGCTGATCGGACCGTTCACCAACGCGCTCAAGGTCGCGCTGATGTCCGGTGTGCTGCTGGCGACCCCGGTCTGGCTCTACCAGCTCTGGGCCTTCATCGCCCCGGGGCTGCACAAGGGCGAGAAGCGATACGCCTACGCCTTCGCCGTCGTCGGCGCACCGCTCTTCCTGGCCGGCGGCTACCTCGCCTACGCGATCCTGCCGCAGACCGCCGAGATCATGCTCGGCTTCAGCCCGGACGACGTACAGAACCAGATCGGGCTCGACAGCTATCTGGACCTGCTCGTCCGCATGGTGATCGTCTTCGGTCTCGCCTTCGAGCTGCCGCTGCTCCTCGTCGCGCTGAACATGACGGGCGTCGTCTCCGGCAAGCGGATGCTGAGCTGGTGGCGCGGCATGGTCGTCGGCCTCACCGCCTTCGCGGCCATCGCCACCCCCGGCGGCGAGCCCATCTCGATGCTGCTCCTCGCGGGGCCGCTCGCCGTCCTCTACTTCATCGCCACCGGCTTCTCGCTGCTCAACGACAAGCGCCGCAACCGCAACAACCCCGACGCCGAGCTCAGCGACGACGAGGCATCGGAACTCGATCTGACGCCCGAGCCCGTCGGCCGCGTGGAGAACGTCTCCTCCTCCCGCCCCGCGCTGCCCGGCCAGAACACGGGTGAGGCCGACGGGCCCGGATCGCACCGGCTGAACGGTTACGACGACATCACCTGACCTTGTAGGGTCCGGCGGGTGACCAGCGAGATCACCCTCTTCGTCAATCCCACCGCGGGACGCGGCCGGGGCGCGCACGCCGCGCAGCCGGCCGCTTCCGCGTTGCGGGACGCCGGATTCTCCGTCCGTACGGTGCTGGGTGAGGACGCCGACGACGCCCTGCGCCGGGCCCGCGAGGCCGTCGCGGCGGGGACCGGGGCACTCATAGCCGTGGGCGGGGACGGGCTGATGTCCCTCGCCCTCCAGGCCGTCGCCGGGACCGCCACCCCGCTCGGGGTCGTCGCCGTCGGCACCGGCAACGACTTCGCCCGGGCGCTGGGTCTGCCGATCCGCGACCCGGCCGCCGCCGGAAGGCTGGCCGCACGGGCCCTCAAGGACGGCGGCCACCGCGAGATCGACCTGGGACGGGTCGGCGGCCGCTGGTTCGGCACCGTCCTCGCCTCCGGCTTCGACTCGCGGGTCAACGACCGGGGCAACCGGATGCGCTTCGTCGGCGGCCGGTTCAAGTACGACCTCGCGATCCTCGCCGAACTGGCCGCCTTCAAGCCGATCACGTACCGGATCCGGCTCGACGGGGGAGAGGTCCGCGAGATCGAGGCGACGCTCATCGCGGTGGGCAACGGGACCACGTACGGCGGGGGCATGCGGATCTGCGCCGACGCGGAGATGGACGACGGCCTCTTCGACGTGACCGTGGTGGGGGAGTGCACCCGCACCGAGCTGCTCAAGGTCTTCCCGAAGGTCTACAAGGGCACGCATCTGGACCACCCCGCCGTCACCGTGCACCGGGTCTCCTCGATCGAGCTGGTGGCGGCCGGCGTCACGGCGTACGCGGACGGCGAACCGATGGGTGCGCTGCCGCTCACCGCCACCTGCGTACCGGGGGCCGTCCGGGTGCTCACCGGGCCCTGACCGGCGCCGAGAGGGTCGAAGCCCAAGGGGATTTAAAGATCGGGCTGACTGTCGGAGGTGACGGGTAGGCTCGTAGCCAAGATGACAGAGGACCTCTCACCAGCTGAGCGATACCAGGCATCCCGCGCCCGTGCGGCCGAAATGGCGACGGCCCTCGGGCCCTTCCGGGAGATGTACGACTTCGGCCTGGACCCGTTCCAGATCGAGGCCTGCCAGGCCCTGGAGGCGGGCAAGGGGGTGCTGGTCGCGGCGCCCACCGGGTCGGGCAAGACGATCGTCGGCGAGTTCGCCGTGCACCTGGCCCTGGAGCAGGGCCGCAAATGCTTCTACACCACGCCGATCAAGGCGCTCTCGAACCAGAAGTACGCCGACCTGGTCAAGCGGTACGGCGCGGACAAGGTCGGCCTGCTGACCGGCGACAACAGCGTCAACTCCGAGGCGCCGGTGGTCGTGATGACCACCGAGGTCCTGCGGAACATGCTGTACGCGGGCTCCCAGTCGCTGTCCGGCCTCGGCTATGTGGTCATGGACGAGGTGCACTACCTCTCCGACCGCTTCCGGGGCGCGGTGTGGGAGGAAGTGATCATCCACCTCCCGGAGTCGGTGACGCTGGTCTCCCTCTCGGCGACCGTGTCCAACGCGGAGGAGTTCGGCGACTGGCTGGACACCGTGCGCGGCGACACCGAGGTCATCGTCTCCGAGCACCGTCCTGTGCCGCTGTGGCAGCACGTGATGGCCGGACGCCGGATGTACGACCTCTTCGAGGAGGGGACCGACCACGGCGGCCGGGGCGCAGCCCGCCGCGAGGTCAACCCGGATCTGGTCCGGCTCGCCCGCCAGGAGAGCCAGAACACCTACAACCCGCGTGACCGCCGCCGGGGCAAGATGGTGCGCGAGGCCGACCGCGAGCGTGAGCGGCGTCAGCGCGGCCGGATCTGGACGCCCGGCAGGCCCGAGGTCATCGACCGGCTGGACAACGAGGGGCTGCTCCCCGCGATCACGTTCATCTTCAGCCGGGCGGGCTGCGAGGCCGCCGTCCAGCAGTGTCTGTACGCCGGACTACGGCTCAACGACGAGGACAACCGCCGGCTGGTCCGCGAGATCGTCGAGGAGCGGACCGCGTCCATCCCCGGCGAGGACCTCCACGTGCTGGGCTACTACGAGTGGCTCGAAGGCCTGGAGCGGGGCATCGCCGCCCACCACGCGGGCATGCTGCCGACGTTCAAGGAGGTCGTCGAGGAGCTGTTCGTCCGAGGGCTGGTCAAGGCCGTCTTCGCCACCGAGACCCTGGCGCTCGGCATCAACATGCCCGCGCGCTCGGTGGTGCTGGAGAAGCTCGTCAAGTGGAACGGCGAGCAGCACGCCGACATCACCCCCGGCGAGTACACCCAGCTCACCGGCCGGGCCGGACGCCGCGGCATCGACGTGGAGGGCCACGCGGTGGTCCTGTGGCAGCGCGGCCTCGACCCGACGGCGCTGGCCGGACTCGCGGGGACGCGTACGTATCCGCTGCGCTCCAGCTTCCGCCCCTCGTACAACATGGCGGTCAACCTGGTGCAGCAGTTCGGGCGGCACAGGTCGCGGGAGCTGCTGGAGACCTCGTTCGCCCAGTTCCAGGCCGACAAGTCGGTGGTCGGGATTTCCCGGCAGGTGCAGCGCAACGAGGAGGGCCTGGAGGGCTACAAGGAGGGCATGACCTGCCACCTCGGGGACTTCGAGGAGTACGCGCGCCTGCGGCGCGACCTCAAGGACCGCGAGACGGAGCTGGCCAAGCAGGGTGCGGCGCAGCGGCGGGCGGCTGCGGCCTCGTCCCTGGAGAAGCTGAAGCCGGGCGATGTCATCCACGTTCCGACAGGGAAGTTCGCGGGGCTGGCCTTGGTGCTGGACCCGGGGCTGCCCGCCGGGCGGGCCAACGGGCATCGCGGCTTCGACCACCACGACGGGCCTCGGCCGCTGGTGCTGACGGCCGAGCGGCAGGTCAAGCGGCTGGCCTCGATGGACTTCCCGGTGCCGGTGGAGGCGCTCGAGCGGATGCGCGTCCCGAAGTCGTTCAACCCGCGCTCGCCGCAGTCCCGGCGCGATCTGGCCTCCGCACTGCGGTCCAAGGCCGGGCACATCGTGCCCGACCGGCACCGCAAGGGGCGGGCGCCGGCCGCCGACGACCGCGAGATCGCCCGGCTGCGGACCGAGCTGCGGGCCCACCCGTGCCACGGGTGCGACGAGCGGGAGGACCACGCGCGGTGGGCCGAGCGCTACCACCGGCTGCAGCGGGACACCCGGCAGCTGGAGAAGCGGATCGAGGGGCGGACGAACACGATCGCCCGGACCTTCGACCGGATCGTCGCGCTCCTCACCGAGCTGGACTACCTCCGGGGCAACGAGGTCACCGCCAACGGGCGGCGGCTGGCGCGGCTGTACGGGGAGCTGGACCTGCTCGCCAGTGAATGTCTGCGGGAGGGTGTGTGGGAGGGGCTCAACCCTGCCGAGCTCGCCGCGTGCGTCTCGGCGTTGGTGTATGAGGCACGGCAGGCCGATGACGCGGTCGCACCCAAGCTGCCGGCCGGTCCCGCCAAGGTCGCCATGGGCGAGATGGTGCGGATCTGGGGGCGGCTGGACGCCCTGGAGGAGGACTTCAAGATCAACCAGACGGAAGGGGTCGGGCAGCGCGAGCCCGATCTCGGCTTCGCCTGGGCGGTCTACATGTGGGCCTCCGGCCGGACGCTGGACGAGGTGCTGCGCGAGGCGGAGATGCCGGCGGGGGACTTCGTGCGGTGGTGCAAGCAGGTGATCGACGTGCTGGGGCAGGTGGCCGCGGCGGCGCCTCGGGATGCGGGGGAGGGGGCTTCCGGCGTGGCGAAGAGTGCGCGTAAGGCGGTGGATGCGGTGTTGCGGGGGGTTGTGGCGTACAGCTCGGTGGGGTGAGCGGTGGCGTGGCGGGGAGCGGGGGCGCCTGCGGCGGGCTTGTTCCCCTGCCCGCCCCTTCCCGAAACCGGGGCTCTGCCCTGGGCCCCGCTCCTCAAGCGCCGGAGGGGCTGGGAGGTGGGGCGCTGCCCTGGGCCCCGCTCCTCAAGCGCCGGAGGGGCTGGAAGCGCCAGGCCGAGGTGAGGAGCGGGGTTGTAGGGGTTGCGCGTCGTGCTCGTCCGTCAGGTGCTGCGCGTTCTCGTCGTTGCTCCTGCGCAGACCATGCCCAGCAGCACCGTCAGTCCGCCGACGACGATGTTGTTGATCACGATTCCGGCGTCCGGGCTGCTGCCCACCACCCAGGTCGACACGATGACCCATGCCCCAATGGCGCAGATCGCCCAGCTCAGGCCGTACATGCGCTCGGGCATCACGGTGAAGCCGAGAGCCAGTACCGCGATGGCGATACCCATCACCAGGTTGTGCGTGACCAGAGCCGGCTGGCTCGCCGTGAAGTGAAGCACCCACGGGGAGACGGCGCAGTAGAGGCCGACGAGGAAGACCGGCGCGTCCACCAGCGCCACATCGCGGCCGCCCATCACGCGGTCGTACCGTGCACGCATTTCGGAGGCGTCGGGGTGGCCCGACAAGTCACTCCTCGCGTGTGAGACGTTGCTCATGAGTTTTCGTCTCCTTCGGTCCTGCGAGCCCTGCCGCTGTGCGGATGGGTGCGGCAGGCACCCATACCTCCATAGTGCGCTTATCCGGCGCTTATGTGTACATTTCGGGCGGGGTTTTTCCCGGGTACGACGAGGGGCGGGAAGCCGCGTACACCGCGGCTGCCCGCCCCTCGTCGATGGGGGAATCGGTGGAGGACTACTTCGGGGGCATCAGGACCGTGTCGACGATGTAGACGGTCGCGTTGGCGGTCGGGACGTTGCCGCAGACGACCTTCGAGTTGTCGTTCACGGTGTACTCCGTGCCCGAGCCGGCCGTCGTCAGCTTGCTCTTCTCCAGGGTGTCGAAGGACCCCTTCTCCAGCTGCTGCGGCGTCAGCTTCTCGCCCACCACGTGGTAGGTGAGGACCTTGGTGAGCTCGGCCTTGTTCGCCAGCAGCGCGTCCAGGTCGGCCTTCGGGATCTTCGCGAAGGCGTCGTTGGTCGGGGCGAACACCGTGATGTTCTCGGCGTTGTTGAGCGTGTCGACCAGGCCGGCCTGCTTCACGGCGGCCACCAGTGTCGACAGCTCCTCGTTGTTCGAGGCGGCCGTCGCGACCGGGTCCTTCGCCATGCCGTCGAACGAGCCCGCGCCTTCCTTCGGCACCGACGAACAGGCCGGACCGAACGGCTCGTTCATGGTCGCCGAGTCGTCGGCCGAGGGGCTCGCCGGCGCGGATGCGCTGGGCGTGGAGCCAGCTGCCGAGTCCTTGGAGGAGTCGTCCGACGAGCAGGCGGTCAGCGCCAGCGGCAGCACGGCTGCTGCGGACACGGCGACGGCTGCGCGGCGGAAGAGGAGCGTGTTCATGGCGTTTCTCCTGGATCGGGAGGGTAGTGCGGAGAGCGGTCTGTTCTGACACGAGGGGTTCGGCGCCGGGGCGGCCCGCGGATTGGTCCCGGACTCCTCATTCACCCGTTCGGAGCAGATCCGGTGATCGACCAATCCGTTCGGCCATCAGCCACGAATGCCACTTGAGGGGCGCTCCAACAGCGCTCCGACCAGGCGGAAGAACCGGAGGGAGCCGGGATGGCAGGGGAACGGCGGCGCACGGCCGTGGTGGGGTCCGGAGTGGCGGGACTGACCGCCGCCCACGTTCTCCACGACGTTCATGAGGTGACGCTCTACGAGGCGGACGACCGCGTCGGCGGCCACGCCCACACCCATGATCTGGCCGCGTCCGACGGCCGGGTGCACCGTGTCGACTCCGGGTTCATCGTGCACAACCGACGGACCTACCCCCACCTGCTGCGGCTCTACGACGAACTGGGCGTCGCCACGCAGGAGTCCGAGATGTCGATGTCCGTACGCTGCGAGGGCTGCGGTCTGGAGTACGCCGGAGCCCGGGGTCCCGCCGGGCTCTTCGCACAGCCGCGCTCCGCCGTGCGCGGCCCCTATCTGCGGATGCTCGCCGAGGTGCCGCGCTTCCACCGTGCCGCCCGGGCCCTGCTGGCGCTGCCGGAGAGCGGGGCGAGCGGTATGACGCTGGGGGAGTTCGCCCGGCGCGGGCGCTTCTCGCCGTACTTCCACGCCCACTTCCTGACGCCCATGGTCTCCGCCGTCTGGTCCTGCGACCCGGTCACCGCCCTGCGCTACCCGGCCCGCTATCTCTTCCGCTTCCTCGACCACCACGGCATGCTCACCATCGGGAACTCCCCGGTCTGGCGCACCGTCACCGGCGGTTCGCGCTCTTACGTCGACCTCGTCGTCAAGCAGCTCGCCGCCGTGCACACCGCGACCCCGGTCCGCGCCATCACCCGGCACGCGGACGGCGTCGACATCACCACCGAGGACGGCACGACCACCCCTTACGACTCCGTCGTCATCGCCACCCACCCCGACCAGGCGCTGCGGATGCTCGCCGACCCGACCGACGCCGAGCGCAGCACGCTCGGCGCGTTCCGGTACTCCCGCAACCCGACGCTGCTGCACACGGACACCACGCTGCTGCCGCGCGCCCGGGGCGCCCGCGCTTCCTGGAACTACCTGATGCCCTCGTGCGCCGCCGACGCCGACCGGGTGACAGTGAGCTACGACATGAACCGGCTCCAGCGGCTCGACGCCCCGGACACCTACGTCGTCACCCTGAACGGCGCCGACCGGGTCGACCCGGACACCGTCCGAGCCCGCATGGTCTACGAGCACCCCGTCTACACCCCGGAGTCGGTCGCGGCCCAGACCCGGCTGCACACCCTGTCCGGCCCCGTCACCGCCTACGCGGGGGCGTACCACGGCTGGGGCTTCCACGAGGACGGCTGCCGTTCGGGGGTCGAGGCAGCCGCCGCCCTGGGGGTGAGGTGGTGAGCGCCCTCTACCCGTGCACCATCACGCACGTACGGAACCGGCCGACGAAGTACGCGCTCCGGCACCGGACCTACCTGTGGCTGATCGACCCCGACCGGCCGCCCCGGCTGCCGCGCGCCCTGCGGCCGCTGGCCCGGTTCGACCCCCGTGACCACTTCGGCGGCACCGCCCCCACCATCCGGGCCGGTCTCGAGCGTTTCCTGCGGGCCCGGGGCGTGGAGCTGGGCGACGGCACCGTCACCATGCTCACCCAGGCCCGGGTGCTCGGGTACGTCTTCAACCCGATCACCGTCTACTGGTGCCACCGAGCCGACGGCAGTCCCCTCTGCGTCGTCGCCGAGGTGCACAACACGTACGGCGGACGGCACGGCTATCTCCTGCGTCCCGACGGTAATGACCGTGCCGTGACCGGCAAGGAGTTCTACGTCTCGCCGTTCTTCCCCGTGGACGGCGGCTACCGGATGCGGCTGCCCGAGCCCGGGTCCCGTCTCGACCTGAGCGTCCACCTGGAGCGTGAGGGGGCGCGCCCGTTCACCGCGACCGTACGGGGCACCCGCCGCCCGGCCACCCCCGGGGAGCTGGTGCGTCTCGCCCTGCGCCACCCCTTCTCCACCGTCCTCGTCTCCGCCGCGATCCGCCTGCACGGCATCCGGCTCTATCTGCGCGGGCTCCCCGTGCAACCCCGTCCCCCGCACCGCACACAGGAAGGCATGCAGTGACCGCTCCCACCTCGGCGCTGCCGGCAGAGCACACCCCCGGGACCGACCCGGAACGCTGGCCCGACATCGTCACCCTGCCCCGGGTCTCCCGCGCCCGGACCGCCGTCGCCGAACGCATCGTCCGCCGCGCGCTCGGCAGGCTCCCCCTGCGCGCCCGGCTCGCGGGCCAAGGCGACATCGGCCTCGGCGGGCCCCTCATGGACATCCGCGAACCCGACGCCTTCTTCCGGCGGATCGGCGCGAGCGGACTCATCGGCTTCGGCGAGTCCTACATGGCCGGCGAGTGGGACGCGCCCGACCTCGTCGCCGTGCTGACCGTCCTCGCCGACAACGCCGCCGACCTCGTCCCCCGCTCCCTGCAACGCCTGCGTGGGATCTGGCATCTGCGCAGGCCCGCCGCGCAGATGAACACCCCCGAGGGCTCCCGGGACAACATCAGCCACCACTACGACCTGTCGAACGAGCTGTTCGCCCTCTTCCTCGACGAGACGCTCTCCTACTCCTCCGCCGTCTTCCGCGGCTTCCCCGCCGAGCACGACCTGCTGCCCGCGGCCCAGCACCGCAAGATCGACCGGCTGCTCGACGCCGCCGGGGTCACCGACGGCACCCGGCTGCTGGAGATCGGCACCGGCTGGGGCGAACTGGCCATCCGCGCGGCCGCCCGCGGCGCCCGGGTCACCACCGTCACCCTCTCCGCCGAACAGCGCGAACTGGCCCGGGCCCGCATCCGCGAAGCCGGGTTCGAGGACCGCGTCGAGGTACGGCTGAGCGACTACCGGCATGTCACCGGCGACTACGACGCCATCGTCAGCGTCGAGATGATCGAGGCGGTCGGCGAGGAGTTCTGGCCGGTCTACTTCGAGACCCTGGACCGGCTGCTCGCCCCCGGCGGCCGCATCGCCCTCCAGGCCATCACCATGCCCGACGACCGGCTGCGCGTCAGCCGGTCCACGTACACCTGGATCCACAAGTACATCTTCCCCGGCGGACTGCTGCCCTCCACCGAGGCCGTCGAGCGGATCACCACCGGCCACACCCGGCTGCGCACCACTCAGCGCATCCGGTTCGGCGCGCACTACGCCGAGACGCTCCGGCTGTGGCGCGAGCGGTTCACCGAGCGGACCGCCGAGGTCGACGCCCTCGGCTTCGACGCCGTCTTCCGCCGGATGTGGACCTTCTACCTCGCCTACTCCGAAGCGGGCTTCCGCTCCGGCTATCTCGATGTGCAGCAACTGCTGCTGACCCGTGAGGAGACCGCGTGACCACCTCCGCCACCAGGCCGCCCGCCCTGCGCACCCCGACCGGGGCCGCCCAGCGCATCGAACCGCTGATCGAGCGGTTCCTCGGCGGCGGACTGCCGGTCCGGGTACGGATGTGGGACGGCAGCGAGATCGGGCCCCGGGATGCCCCCACCGTCCATGTGCGGACCCGCAGAGCGCTGCGCCGCCTGCTGTGGGAGCCGGGCGAACTCGGCCTCGCCGAGGCCTACATCACCGGTGACATCGACCTCGACGCCGATCTCGGCGACGGGCTGCG
Organism: Streptomyces globisporus; assembly: GCA_014649555.1. GTDB lineage: Bacteria > Actinomycetota > Actinomycetes > Streptomycetales > Streptomycetaceae > Streptomyces > Streptomyces globisporus. The sequence goes on from BMTG01000008.1 coordinate 195,695, forward strand.
CGCCATGCGCCGCGCCGTGCGTGAACGCGGCCTCACCGCGCCCGCGCCCGCGCTCGCCGACCGGGTCAAGGCGGCGGTCCTCGCCCTGCGCCTCGGCGCGGTCGGCCCCCGGCCGCCGGTGCCCGCCGCCCGCGCGGGACTGCGCGGGGAACTGCACAGCAAGGCCCGCGACCGGGCGGCGATCAGCCACCACTACGACCTGTCCAACGCCTTCTACGCCCTGCTCCTCGACGAGACGATGGCGTACTCCTGCGGCTACTGGACCAGTGACGCACCCGGCTACGGCCCGGCCGACGCCCAGCGCGACAAGCTGGAGCTGATCTGCCGCAAGCTCGGACTGCGGCCCGGCGCGCGGCTGCTGGACATCGGCTGCGGCTGGGGTTCGCTGACCCTGTACGCGGCCGAGCACCACGGCGCCCGCGTCACCGCCGTCACCCTCGCCGCCGAACAGGCCGCGTACGTACGGCAGCAGGTCGAAAGCCGTGGACTCGGCGAGCTCGTCGAGGTGCTGAACATCGACTACCGGGACATCGCGGAGCGGCCCGGGACCCGGGGCGCGTACGACGCCGTCTCCACCATCGAGATGGGCGAGCACGTCGGGGACGCCGAGTACCCGGCGTTCACCCGGATCCTGCACGACGTGCTCCGGCCGCAGGGCCGGGCCATGGTCCAGCAGATGTCCCGGGGAACGACCGCTCCCGGCGGCGGTGCGTTCATCGAGTCCTACATCGCTCCCGACATGCACATGCGGCCGCTCGGTGACACCGTCGCCCTGCTGGAGGGCTCGGGGCTGGAGGTCCGCGACGTCGAGTCCCTGCGCGAGCACTACGTGTGGACGGTGGAGGCCTGGCGGCGCACCCTGGAGGAGCGCTGGGCGGAGTTCGTCGCCATGGTGGGGGAGGAGACCGCGCGGGTGTGGCGGCTCTATCTCGTCGGCGGCGCGCTCGCGTTCGAGGAGCGGCGGATGGGCGTCGACCAGATCCTGTCCGTACGGCCCGACCCGGTCGGCTCCGCCGCGATGCCCCCCACCCGGCGCGACTGGTACGCGGCCGGGCCGGAGGAGCAGCGGTGAGCGGCTTCGCCTGGGCCGCGTTCGCGAGCGGGCTCGCGGGCGCGGCCGTCGCCGCCCTCGGCGTCATGCTGGTCACCTTCGCCGTCGCCCTGAAGAAGGGCGTGCACCGGATCGTCGACGTCGCCTGGGGCATCGGGTTCGCCGCCGTCGCGCTGGTCTCCTACGGCCTCTCGGCGGGCGAGGGCGACGACGTCCGCCGACTGCTCGTCACCGCGCTGACCGTGATCTGGGGGCTGCGCCTCGCGATCCACATCGGGCGGCGCGGGAAGGGGCACGGAGAGGACCCGCGTTACGAGAAGATGCTGGCCAAGGCCCCCGGCAACCCCCAGCTGTACGCCCTGCGCAAGGTGTATCTGCTCCAGGGCGCGCTGGTCTGGCTCATCTCGCTCCCGGTCCAGGCCGCGCAGTACCTCACCGCGCCGCTCGCCTGGTGGGCCTGGGCGGGGGTGCTGCTGTGGGCGGTCGGGCTGGCCTTCGAGGCCATCGGTGACGCCCAGCTCGCCCGGTTCAAGGCCGACCCCGCCAACAAGGGGAAGATCATGGACCGGGGGCTGTGGTCCTGGACCCGCCATCCGAACTACTTCGGCGACTTCTGCGTCTGGTGGGGCCTCTTCCTCTTCGTCTGCCAGGCGCCGGCCGCCGCTGCCGCGACCGTCGTCGCCCCGCTGGTGATGAGCTTCCTGCTGACGAAGGGCAGCGGCGCGGCCCTGCTGGAGCGTCATATGGCCGACCGGCCGGGGTTCGACGCGTATGTGGCGCGGACGAGCGGCTTCTTTCCGCGGCCGCCACGTCGCGCGTAAGCACGTGGAAGGGCCTGTTCCGCAGCCGCGCGGAACAGGCCCTTCCAGAGGTCGTACGGGTCAGTCCAGGCCACGCGCGCGTTCGAAGCGGGAGCGCGCCTCGGCCAGGTCCACCACCGGGTCGGGATAGTCGATGCCCGCCCGGTCCGGGCCTGCCAGTTTCCAGGGCTCGTGGATCGCGGACCGCTTCACCTCCGCCAGCTCCGGCACCCACCGCCGTACGTAAGTGCCGTCCGGGTCGAAGCGCTTGCCCTGGACCACCGGGTTCAGGATCCGGTTGGGGCGGGTGTCCGTGCCCGTGCCCGCCACCCACTGCCAGTTGAGCTGGTTGTTCGCCACGTCCCCGTCGACCAGCAGGTCCAGGAAGTGCCGGGCGCCCACCCGCCAGTCCACGTACAGCGTCTTCGTGAGGAAGCTCGCGGCCAGCATCCGGCCCCGGTTGTGCATCCAGCCCTCGTGCGCGAGCTGCCGCATCGCCGCGTCCACCAGCGGATAGCCGGTGTGTCCCGTCTTCCAGGCGTCGATCTCGTCCTCGTCCGAGCGCCAGCGGTCGTGGCGCGGCCGGTAGTCGGTCCAGGAGGCGTCGTGGCGGGCCGCGAGGACCTGGTGGTGGAAGTCGCGCCAGGCCAGCTGCCGTACGAACGCCTCACCGCCGGGGCCGCCCTTCTCCCGTGCCCGGTTGGCCAGTTCGGCGGCGGAGACCGTACCGAAGTGCAGATGGGGGGAGAGCCGGGAGGTCGCGTCGCCGGCCAGGTCGTCGTGGCCGTCCTCGTAGTCGGCCAGGGGGCCGTGGAGCCAGGACGTCACCAGCTTGCGGCCCGCCTTCTCGCCGCCGCGCGCGAGGCCGGGGGAGAGGTCCTTGATCGTGTCCCGGTCCGGGAGCGTGTCGCCGGACACGCCGTCGGGTACCCGGACCGTGCGGGGAGCGGCCAGTGTGCCCCGTACTCCCTCCGCCTCCCAACGGCGGAAGTACGGGGTGAACACCGCGAAGTGGTCCTTGCCGCCCGTCGGGACCACCCGGCCCGGGGGGAGCGCGGTGACCACCGCGTCATGGACGCGCAGATCGCATCCGGTGCCCGCGAGGGCCTCCCGGACACGTTCCTCGCGCTGTGCCGCGTACCCGCTGACCCCGGCGGCGATGTGCACGGATGCGGCCCCGGTCTGCTCGACGACCCGCTTCACCTCGCGGGCGGTCTTCCCCCGGCGGACGATCAGTCTGCCGTCGCGGTCACGGAGTCCGGCGTCCAGGTCCGCCAGGCAGTCCGCGAGGAACGCCAGCCGGTTGGGTGCGTCGAAGCCGGCCCGGTGGACGGCGTCGTCCCGCACGAACAGCGGGACGACCTCGTCCGCGTCCCGCAGAGCGGCACGCAGCACCGGATTGTCGTGCAGACGCAGGTCGGAGGTGAACAGCACCACCGCGACACTACTCATGGAACGCGTGCTCCCTTGCGGTACTCGTGGGTGGGACGTCAGGCGGTCGGGAAGTCCATCAGCGCCACCGGATCCGAGGTCGGTTCGGCGGAGCCACCGGCGGGCTCGACCGTGATGCCCATCCCGGACGCCTGGTCCACCGGCCCGTTCAGCAGGACCGCGTCGTCGCTCGCCTTCGGGTCCATCAGCCCGGCCGAGCGCATCGTGCCCTCGTCGTTGAACCAGATCTGGTAGACCTTGCCGCTCGGCGGGGGAGCCATGTTCGCGGCCAGGAACACCGCGCGGTTCTGGCTCTGCGAGACGACGACGGTGCCGCGGGCCCCGCCCGTCAGCTCACTCGACGACGTCTTCGCGTCGGGGGCCGAGAGCACCTGCGCCAGCTGCTCGTTCTGCCGCTGCGCCTGGTTCGCCTCCTGCCGCGCGTCCTGCGCCACCTGGTTCTGCCAGACCGCGACCCCGCCGAACGCGGCCGCCGCGGCGATGCAGGCGGCGAGCGCGTAGCCGGACCACCGTCCGGTGCGTCCCCGCCCGCTGCTCCGTTCACGTCTGCCGTGCGCCGGAGCCTCCTGGCGTACGGTCGTGATCTCCCGCAGCACCCGCTCGCGCAGCTCGCGCGGTGAGGGCTCGGCGACGGCGAGACCGAGCCGGGCGGCGGTGGCCGACAGCTCCCGCACCTCCTGGGAGCAGGCCTCGCAGTCCTCCAGATGCCGTTCGAACGCGCGCTGTTCGGACTCCGGCAGTGCATGCAGGGCATAGGCCCCGGTCAGCGTGTGCAACTCGGCCGTGCTCATGCGCTCACCCCCAGGCAGTCGCGCAGCCGGATGAGGCCGTCGCGGAGTCGTGTCTTGATGGTGCCCAGCGGCACGGAGAGGAGTTCGGAGACCTCGCGATAGGTCAGCCCCCGGTAGTAGGCGAGGGTCACCGACTCCCGTTGCAGCTCGGACAGGGTGCGCATACAGCGCCGTACCTGTTCTCTCTCCAGCCGGGTCTCGACCTGTTCGGACACCTCGTCGAAGGCGGGCATCCGCTCCAGCAGCGCCGCCTTGTGCTCCCGGGCGGCGGCCGCCTCGGCCGAGCGGACCCGGTCGACGGCCCGGTGGTGGGCCAGGGTCAGCACCCAGTTCATCGCGCTGCCCCGGGATGCCTGGAAGCGGGGCGCGGTGCGCCACACCTCCACCAGCACCTCCTGCGCCACCTCCTCCGACTGCGCCGGGTCGCGAAGGACACTGCGCACCAGGCCGAGTACGGGCCCGCTCACCGCGTCGTACACCGAGGCGAACGCGTCCTGGTCGCCCCGCGCGACCCGCACCATGAGTTCCTGGAGATCGGGACCGGGGGAGGGCACCCCACTGATGTGTACGGCTTCCTTCACGCGGGTTTCCTCCCGGGGCGATCGCTGGTTCCGGAAATGATTCGGAGCCGGCGGCCGTGCGGATTGGTCGGATGTCCGCGATCTTTCCAGACCGGGCCCGGGAGGACGCGTGACTCAGGCGGCCAGCGTTTCGCGCCGCCGCAGACGGACGGTGCGGACCGCGAGGAAGATCAGCAGCCCGAACGGCGACAGCAGGATCGTCAGCACCAGCAGCGGGCCCATCAGCAGCGGTGGGAGTCCCAGCTTCCGGCTCTGGAGATACATCCACTGGCCGAGCAGGAGATCCCAGGCGATCACCTGCGCCCAGACGGCCCCCGCCCCGCCGGCCAGCGCCGTCAGATCGCGGAAGGTGTCGATGTCCGGGCTGCTCACCGCTGTCCAGAGCTCCGGGAAGACCGGGACGGCCAGGACGGTGTAGACGGCGAGCACCGGCAGCACCGTCAGCGGGGACGCTGCGACGCGGGCGGTGCCGGACCAGGTGGGGGCGAAGATCATCAGCAGCCAGAACGGGGCGGCCAGATAGAACGTGATCTCGAAGAGTGCACCGGTCATGCCACGGGCTCCTGTTCGGCGGTGGTACGGGACGGTCGGTCGGGGGCGGTCGGGCGCAGCACCCTCCAGGTGCCGTACGCCACCGCCGCGAGGATCGTTCCGGCGGCGGCGAGCGTGACCCCGTCCGGGTGGATCAGTGGCTGGCCGCGGAGCGCCTGCCAGGTGATGAGCGCGACGAGCGCCGCGTAACCGCCGACGGCGACCCGGACGAGGCGCAGCCGCACCCCGGCGTCGCGCAGCGCGGCGAAGCGGGGCGCGAGCAGCACCAGTGCGATCAGGAGGAGCGGTATCAGCTGGAGCGCGTGCATGCCCACGAAGTGCGGGGCCCGCAGATCGCCGCCGGTCGTCGACCAGCCGGTCAGCGGCATGGACGGGCCGCCGTCCGGTACGCCCACGGAGTGCGCGCCGATGGTGTCGGCGGCGTCAAGATTTCCGGCCGCCTGCTGGCTCTCGCTCGGCAGAGTCATCAGGAACCCGAGTCCCGCGCCGGCCAGGGCGATCAGCAGGCCGCCCCGGACGGCGAGGGCCGTCGCCCGGTCGGTGATACGGGTGCACAGCAGCAGGACGGCGATCACCAGGGTGGCCGCCCACAGCGCGACGATGGTCATCCCCATCGCGTTCCACAGGGCCGAGTCGAAGGCGGTCGCGGTGTTGAAGTGGCTGCGCTTCCCCCGGAGGACCTGCGCGGTGATGATCACCATCTCGATCAGCCCCGTCAGTACGACGACGTGCCCCGCCCACCGGCCGATCCGTCGCCCGCGGGTGAGGAGCGTCAGCATCCAGGCCAGCGTCAGGCAGTACGCGACGAAGGACACGCTGAACTTGAACGGCTTCGCCCAGATCGGCGCCCCCACCAGAACCCGGTCGTCGACCATGAGGCCGACGGCGGAGACGACGGCGAGAGCAGCCATCGCGGCGGAGAAGACGACTAATGGGCGATGCCAGGAACGCCATGACGGCATGGGGACCCCCTGGGGTGATGCGGCGGTGACGCGACCAGTATGGATAGCCGCGCTGTCTGCTATCCGATAGAGGGACTATCTATGATGGGGGCGGTTTCTGGCAAGGGCGAAAGGGCGAACACGCGGTGCGCATCGGCGAATTGAGTCGCAGGTCCGGAGTTCCGGTGCCGACGATCAAGTACTACCTACGTGAAGGGCTGCTGGCCGCAGGGGAGTTGACCAGCCCTAACCAGGCGCACTACGGCCCCGGGCACGAGCGCAGGCTGCGGCTGATCAGGGTGCTGGTGGAAGTCGGCGGCCTCCCGCTCGCCGCCATCGGCGAGGTCCTGCGGGCCATGGATGATCCCGGGCAGCCGGTGCACGAGGTGCTCGGGGCCGCGGCGGACCGCGTCACGCCTACCGGCGGGGAGGAGGCCGGGCCGGACCTGGAGGATGCGCGCGAGGAGGTGGCCGAGCTGGTGCGGCGGCGCGGCTGGGAGGCGGATGAGCGGGGCCCCGCCGCCGAATCGCTGGCGGGGGTGCTGTGCGCGCTGCGCAGGGCCGGGCACGGCGGGTACGCCGAACTGCTGGACGTCTACGCGGACGCCGCCGAGCCGGTGGCCCGGGCCGATCTCGACTACGTGCAGCGGCGGGTGGCGCGCGAGGACCTGGTCGAGAGTGTCGTGGTGGGAACCGTTCTCGGCGAGGCGATGTTCGGCGCGCTGCGGAGGCTGGCGCACATCGACGTGTCGTTCCGGCGCTTCGAGTCGCCGGAGCAGCTGTCGGGGCCCGTGGAGCCGGTCGGGTCGGCAGGCTCGGGGGACTCCGGTGGCGGGGAGGCCGCCGGGGAAGCGGGCGGTGCCCGGGATGCGGAAGGCTCCGGCGTCACAGAGGGGGCCGGGGGCTCGGACGGCGGGGGGCCGGGCGCGGCGGGCGTCTGACGCTGGGGCCGCCCGCTTGGTGGGGCGAGCCTCGGCCCGGCGAACACAGTCCGCCGCACATCGTGATGCGTGGCGGACGGGGTCTGCTCGCCGGGCAGCCGTGTGGGCTCGCGGTCAGGCGGCCGCGGAGCCGCCGGGGCGACCCGGCGGCCAAGAGGCTCGGTAGCCGGGACTACGGGCCTGCGGTCGGGCCGCCCCGTGCCCCGGGGGCCGAGCGGCATCCCGCCGGCGATCCCGGCGGCCCGGACGCCCCTACGTGTGGCGGCTCGGGCGGCCCCGGGCGCAGCCGCTACGCGGCAGCCGTGCCGCTCTCCTGCTCGCGTTCCACCTGCTCGTTCCACTCGCGCTTCACCGCGCGCCACGCGTCGTCGTTCTGGCCGAGACGCCAGTAGCCCGAGATCGACAGCTGCGGCAGCGGGATCTGACGCTCCACGCGCAGGTGGCGGCGGATCTCCTTCACGAAGCCCGCCTCCCCGTGCACGAACGCCTGGACCTCGCCCTCGGGGAAGTCCAGCCCCTTCACGGCGGCGGTCAGCAGCTCGCCGACCGGTCGGTCCCCGCGGTGCAGCCAGGTCACGGCCACCCCGTCGGGCGTCACGATCTTCTGCTCCTCCGAGGCGTCCGGCACCTCGACGAAGGCGTGCACCAGCGCGCCCACGGGCATCTGCTCCAGCGCCGCCGCGATCGCCGGCAGCGCGCTCTCGTCGCCGACCAGCAGATGCCAGTCCGCCGCGGCGTCGGGGCCGTAGCCGCCACCGGGGCCGAGGAAGGTCACCTGCTCGCCCACCTGCGCCCGCCGGGCCCACGGTCCCGCCAGGCCCTCGTCGCCGTGCACGACGAAGTCCACGGCCATCTCCCGGGTGGCCGGGTCCCACGAACGCACCGTGTACGTACGGGTGGTGGGCCACAGCTCGCGCGGGTAGGACTCCCGGATGGCCGCCATGTCGAACGGGTGCGCGTAGTCCGCGCCCTCGGGCGCGAAGCACAGCTTGATGTAGTGGTCGGTGAAGCCGGAGAGGGAGAAGTCCGCGAGCCCCTCGCCGCCGAGGACCACCCGCACCATGTGCGGGGTGATCTGCTCGGTGCGCACGACCTGCGCCCCCTGGGCCTTGGGTCCCTGCCGGGCCGGCCGCTCTGCCACGAGGTACTCCCTGGTTCGAAGACTTAGGTATGCCTAAGTTAACACCTCGGCCGAGTCCCCGGTCGACCCCTCAGTGCTGAAGGACGGTCAGCAGGCGCTGGATCGCCCCGCTCAGCCCCCACTGCTCCGCCAGTGCCTCCAGGGCGGCCGGGTCGCGCGGCTCGCGCGGCAGCGCCGGGTCGAAATCGGGCAGGGGCACGTCCCCGGCCACCCGGACCACCTTCGGCGCGACGGCGACGTAGGCGCGCGACTCGTCCAGCCGTTTGCGCTGCGACGGGGTCAGCTTCGCCTTCGGGTCGTCCACCGCCGCCATGATCCCGCCGAGATCGCCGTACGCGTCCAGCAGCTTCGCCGCCGTCTTCTCGCCGATGCCCGGGACGCCCGGGAGGCCGTCGCTCGGGTCGCCGCGCAGCAGCGCCAGATCCACGTACCCCGCGCCGTCCACGCCGTACTTCTCACGCAGCCACGCCTCGTCGGTCAGCTGGAGCGTGCCGACGCCCTTGAGCGGGTACAGCACGCGCACCTGGCGGGCGTCGTCGACCAGCTGATACAGATCGCGGTCGCCGGTGACGATGTCGACCGGGCCCTTCGCCCGCGCCGTGAGCGTCCCGATGACGTCGTCCGCCTCGTACGGCGTGACGCCGACCCGGGCGATCCCGAGCGCCGCCAGTACGTCCTCGATGATCGGGACCTGCGGGGAGAGCGTGTCGGGGATCTCCTCCTCGTCCGTCTGCCCGGCGGGCGTCTCCTCGGCGACCCGGTGCGCCTTGTACGTCGGGATCAGGTCGACCCGCCACTGCGGCCGCCAGTCGTTGTCCCAGCAGGCGACCAGCTCGTCCGGCCGGTGGTCGTGCACCAGGCGGCCGATGAAGTCGAGGAGACCGCGCACCGCGTTCACGGGCGTCCCGTCCGGCGCGCGCACCGAATCGGGCACCCCGAAGTAGGCGCGGAAGTACAGGGAAGCGGTGTCGAGGAGCATCAGGCGTCGCGTCACAGACCCGATGATGCCCCACGACACCGACAGTCGCTCAAAGTAACCGCTTACCCGCACTCCGTCGCAGGTCAGTGACCTGGGTCACGGTCGCGTTTGGGTTGTGTAAGTGCGGGCAGGCGCGCCACCGGAGCGGACCACGTCGCATTTTCAACTAGTGCATGTGCCACGCGGACAGAGCCCGCATCGCTCCACGGTCTGCCGGAGGGGGTGGCAGACCGTTTTTCGGTTCAACGCGTGAGGTGTATGTGTCCAGGCTGCAGGCCGAGCACTTGTACAAAGTGTTCGGCAGACGACCCGATGAAGCCGTGCGGAAGCTGGAGAGCGGTACCGGCCGCGACGAGCTGCGCGCCGAAGGAACGACCGCAGCGGTGATCGACGCCTCGTTCACCGTCGAACCGGGTCAGATCTTCGTCGTCATGGGGTTGTCCGGCTCGGGCAAGTCCACCCTGCTGCGGATGCTCAACGGTCTTCTCGACCCCACCGCGGGCCGGGTGCTCTTCGACGGTCAGGACCTGACCGCTCTGAGCCCCCGCGAGCTGCGGAGCGTCCGCTCCACCAAGATCAGCATGGTGTTCCAGCACTTCGCGCTCTTCCCCCACCGGAGCGTCCTGGAGAACGCCGCGTACGGCCTGGAGGTCCAGGGCGTCCCGCGCGAGGAGCGTGAGGTGCGCGCCGCCGAGGCACTGCGGCTGACCGGCCTCGAAGGCTGGGAGAAGTCCTGGCCCGACGAGCTCTCCGGCGGTATGCAGCAGCGCGTGGGCCTCGCCCGCGCCCTGGCCACCGACGCCGACCTGCTCCTCATGGACGAGTCCTTCAGCGCGCTCGACCCGCTGATCCGCCGTGACATGCAGGACCAGCTCCTGGAGCTCCAGAAGCGCCTGAAGAAGACCATCGTCTTCATCACGCACGACCTCAACGAGGCCATGCGCCTCGGCGACCGGATCGCCGTCATGCGCGACGGGAAGATCGTCCAGCTCGGCAGCGCCGAGGACATCCTCGTCACCCCGGCCAACGACTACGTCGCCTCGTTCACCCAGGACGTCGACCGCTCCCGGGTGCTCACCGCCGGCGCGATCATGGCCGAGCCGCACACCGTGATGGGCGGCAAGGCCGCGGACGGCACGGAGCTGCGCACCCCGCAGGACGTGCTCGCCGCCGCCCCCGCCACGGTCGTCGAGGACACCCCGATCATCGACCTGTTCACGCCGTGCTCGCAGAGCCCGGACCCGGTCGCCGTCACCGACGCCAAGGGCAAGCTCGTCGGCGTCGTGCCCAGCTCCCGGCTGCTCGCCGTCCTCGGCGAGCCGATGACCCCGGCCGAGGCCCCCCGCGACACCGAGCCCACGGCCGACGTGAAACAGGCCGACGAGAAGAACGCCGACGTGAAGAAGGTGGCCGGTGTTTAGGCTCCCCCTCGGCGAATGGGTCGACTCCGCGGTCGACTGGCTGCAGACCCACCTCGTCTGGCTCTTCGACGCCATCAGCTCGATCGTCAGCGGCATGTTCGACGGCATAGCCGCCGTCCTGTCCGCCCCCGCACCCCTGCTGTTCGCGGGCATCGTCGCCGTCATCGCCTGGTGGCTGCGCGGCCTGCCCGCCGCCCTGCTCACCTTCGTCGGGTTCGCCCTCATCGACTCCGTCGAACTGTGGGACGAGGCGATGGACACCCTCACCCTGGTGCTCGTCGCGACCCTCGTCACCCTGGTCATCGCCGTACCGCTGGGCATCTGGGCCTCCCGGTCCAAGACGGTCAGCGCGGTGGTCCGCCCGGTCCTGGACTTCATGCAGACCATGCCCGCCATGGTCTACCTGATCCCCGGCGTCATCTTCTTCGGCGTCGGCGTGGTCCCCGGCATCATCGCCACGATCATCTTCGCCCTGCCCCCGGGCGTCCGGATGACCGAGCTCGGTATCCGGCAGGTCGACGGCGAGCTCGTCGAGGCGGCCGAGGCCTTCGGCACCACCTCGCGCAACACCCTGCTTCGCGTCCAGCTGCCCCTCGCCCTGCCCACGATCATGGCCGGAATCAACCAGGTCATCATGCTCGGCCTCTCCATGGTCGTCATCGCGGGCATGGTCGGCGGCGGCGGCCTCGGCGGCTCCGTCTACCGTGCCATCGGCAACGTCGACGTCGGCCTCGGCTTCGAGGCGGGCATCTCCATCGTCATCCTCGCCATGTACCTGGACCGGATGACCGGCGCGCTCGGCACCGTGGTCTCCCCGCTGGGCCGCCGCGCGGTCGTCAAGGCCCGTGCGATGGCCGAGGGCTGGAAGATCTGGACCTACCGCCCGCAGCCCGTGGTCGCGGTCGCCGCGATCGTCGCCCTCGCCCTCGTGGCGGGCGGCATGAGCGTCTTCGGCGGCTCCAAGAACGACACCGCGGGCAAGACCGCGCAGGTCGGCGACGGCAAGAAGATCAGCATCGGCTACATCCCGTGGGACGAGGGCATCGCCTCCACCTTCCTCTGGAAGGAGATGCTGGAGCAGCGCGGCTTCGAGGTCGACGTCAAGCAGTACGAGGCCGGAGCGCTGTACACCGGCATGGCCAACGGGCAGATCGACTTCCAGACCGACTCCTGGCTGCCGGTCACCCACGCCAGCTACTGGAAGAAGTACCAGGACCGCCTGGAGGACATGGGCTCCTGGTACGCCCCCACCTCGCTGGAGCTGGCCGTCCCGGCGTACATGAAGGACGTCAGGACGATGGAGGACCTGAAGGGCCGGGCCTCCGAGTTCAAGGGCCGCATCGTCGGCATCGAGCCGAGCGCCGGTGAGATGGGCCTGCTCAAGGACAAGCTGCTGCCGGGCTACGGCCTGGACAAGGAGTACAAGCTCATCGACGGCTCCACGCCGTCCATGCTGGCCGAGCTGAAGCGCGCGTACGCCAAGAAGGAACCGATCGTCGTTCCGCTCTGGTCGCCGCACTGGGCCTACAACGACTTCGACCTCACCAAGCTCAAGGACCCCAAGGGTCTGTGGGGCAAGGGCGACGGCATCCACACCCTGGCGCGCAAGGGCTTCTCGCAGGAGAACCCCGAGGTCGCCAAGTGGCTGAAGAGCTTCAAGATGACCGAGAAGCAGCTCACCAGCCTGGAGGCCGAGATCCAGAAGGCCGGCTCGGGCAAGGAGCAGGAAGCCGTCCGCACCTGGCTGAAGGACAACTCCGGCGTCGTCGACACGTGGGCCCCCGCCCCGAAGGCCGCCCAGGGCGTGAGCGGTGACGACGAGCGCAAGCGCCCGGTCGAGGTCGCCTGGTTCCCCTGGGAGGAGGACATCGCCGCCACGTACCTGTGGAAGGCGGTCCTGGAGGAGCGCGGCTACAAGATCAACCTCAAGCAGTTCGAGGTCGGCCCCATGTACGCGGCGATGTCGCGCGGCCAGATCGACGTGCAGTTCGACGGCTGGCTGCCGTACACGCAGAAGAACTACTGGAACAAGTACGGCGACCAGCTGACGGACATCGGCTCCTGGTACGGGCCCACCTCCATCGAGGTGGCCGTCCCCGACTACGTCAAGGACGTCAAGACCCTCGACGACCTGAAGGGCAAGGGCTCCGACTTCAAGGGCCGGATCGTCGGCATCGAGCCCGGCACCGCCACCATGGAGAACCTCAAGAAGAACGTCCTGCCGAATTACGGCCTGGACGGGGAGTACGAGGTCCTCGACTCCTCCACGCCCGGCATGCTGGCCGAGCTGAAGCGCGCGTACGCCAAGAAGGAGCCCATCGCGGTCCTGCTGTGGACCCCGCACTGGGCGTACAACGAGTACGGCATGACCAAGTTGGAGGACCCGAAGAAGGCGTTCGGTGAGGGCGACCGGCTGCACACCATCGCCTCCAAGGAGTTCCCGGAGCAGTACCCGCAGCTGACGAAGTGGTTCAAGGACTTCAAGCTCACCGAGAAGCAGCTCGGCGGCTTGGAGAACGAGATCCAGAAGCGCGGCGCGGGCCGTGAGGAGGAAGCCGTGAAGGCCTGGATGGACGACAACCCGGGCATCGCGGACACCATGGCGCCGCAGTAGGGCCCACGGGCACAGAACCACCGGCAGGAAAGGGGTGGCCCCGCCTTCGGGCGGGGCCACCCCTTTCCGGCTTTCCGGAGGTCGTTTTCCGGACGTCGTGCGCAACCATGTGCGTAAGGTGCTGGCAACCGCGAGGATGGGCGGGTGCGGGAGGGAGCTCGGACATGGACGACAAGGACACACCGCGCGTGGGCGCCGCGGTCCGGCGTCGACGCCGAACCCTCGGCCTCACGCTGGCCGCGGTCGCCGAGCGCAGCGGGCTCTCCGTGCCCTTCCTCAGCCAGATCGAGAACGAACGGGCCCGCCCCAGCGCCCGCTCCCTCGACCGGGTCGCCGAAGCGCTGGAGACCACCACCAAGAAGCTCCACGCCGCCGCCGACTCCGCCCGCGCCGTGGACGTCGTCCGGGGCGAGGAGGGCGAGGGCGTACGCCGCCTGGTGCGCGGCCGCCACCAGCTCAGCGCCCTGGAGTTCTCCGGCGAACCGGACCTCGGCCGCGAGTTCCAGCACCGCAACGACGAGCTGATGTACGTCGTCGCGGGCGCCGTCGACGTCGAGGCGGAGGGCCAGGTGCACCGGCTGGAGAGCGGCGACACCCTGTTCCTCTCCGGCGGGGTCCGCCACCGCTGGCGCGCCACCGTGCCCGCCACCAAGCTCCTGGTCGTCGCGGTGGCCGAGCACATCGACGCCACCTTCGACTCGCGCCGCTGAGCGTCCTGGAGGCTGGAGTGCCCGTGCGCGTCGTCTCGCTGGTCCCCTCGCTCACCGAGGCCGTCGCCGTGAGCGCCCCCGGGCTGCTCGTCGGCGTCACCGACTGGTGCACCCACCCCGCGGACCTCGCCGCCGCCCGGATCGGCGGCACGAAGAACCCGGACGTGGCCGCGATCACCGCCCTCGCCCCCGACCTCGTGATCGCCAACGAGGAGGAGAACCGGGCCCCCGACCTCGACGCGCTCCGGGCCGCCGGGCTCGACGTCCTGGTCACCGAGGTCCGCACCCTGGACCAGGCCCTCGCCGAACTCCGCCGCGTCCTCGTCGACGGCTGCGGGCTCGCCCGGCCCCGCTGGCTGGACGAGGCGGAGGCCGCCTGGGCCGCCCTGCCCGCGCCCGCCGCAAGCCCGCGCCCCGCCGTCGTACCGATCTGGCGCAGGCCCTGGATGGTGCTCGGCCACGACACCTTCGCCGGGGACCTCCTCGCCCGCCTCGGCGTCCGCAACGTGTACGCCGACCACCCCGAGCGCTACCCCCGCATCCCGGTCGACGAGCTGAACGCCTCCGGGGCCGAGCTGGTCGTCCTGCCCGACGAGCCCTACCGCTTCACCGCCGACGACGGGCCCGAGGCCTTCCCCGCCCTGCCCGCCGCACTCGTCGACGGGCGGCTGCTCACCTGGTACGGGCCGTCGCTGGCCGAGGCGGCACGGGCGCTGCCGTCAGCGCTCCGCTGAGCACCCCGCGCACCGTCCGCGTCCCGGCCGCCGCCCACGCCACGACCAGGACCACGTACAGCGCCACCGCCAGCCAGGTCAGCGCGTCCAGGCCGGTGTGCCGCGCCAGACCCGCCGCCCCCGTCACACACGTACCGACGGGGAAGGTGAACGCCCACCACGTCATCGCGAACCCCATCCCGTTCCGCGCGGCCCGCACCACCATCGCGGCCGCCAGGGCCAGCCACAGCAGTGCGAAGCCCACCACCGGCACCCCGTACAGCACGGCGAACGCGCCGAACGCCGAGGCATAGGGGGCCGCGACCGCTCCCGGGGCGACATCGGCCAGCTGGTTGACGGCGGTCGTCGACTGGCCCAGCGGCCCCAGCACCAGAAACAGCGTCGGGGTGAGCGCGAGCGGCAGCGGACCGTGGTGGACCAGCCGGGAGAAGACCACCGGCAGGACCACCAGCGTCGCCAGCAACGACAGCCCGAACATCGCGTAGCAGGCCAGCAGCAGCGCCTCACGCGCCTGCCCGGCCCCCAGGTGCGGCACCAGCAGCGCGCCCTGCGAGGCCGACACCATCGGGGCGACCAGCGGCAGCAGCCAGACCGGCGACGCGGTCCCGGGCGCGGGACGGTGGCGTACGACCATCAGATACGGCACCACGACGGCGGCGGCCAGCCCCACCGCCGTACCCGCCGCGAACAGCACCACGTCCACCGCGAGCGCCGCCCGCGCACCCACCACGTCCACGCCCACCGTCAGGGTGGCCCCGCCGACGGCCATCAGCGCCATCGACAGACAGCCGTAGAACGGCGCGACCGCCGGGTCCAGGAGGTGGGCGCGGGCCTGGTCGCGGTGGTGGATCCAGTGCCCGGCCCGCGCGGCGATGACGGCCAGGAGCAGCACGGCCGAGAGCGCCCACACCAGCGTGCAGGCCGTGCGCAGCCCGGGAACGTCCACCGGGAGAGCCGCGCCGGCGGACGCGACGATCGCGGTGCCCATCACGCTCGCGTACCAGTTGGGGCCGATGTGCCGCAGGGACGGCAGCCGCGTCGGAACCGCCGTCCGGGGGAGCGCGGGGTCGGAGAACGGCTGAAGCGATGCCTGGGTCTGCGGAAGGATGGCCATGCCACGATTCTTCGCGGGCGTCTCCGCACCCACCAGAGACCACGTTCCTATGAGGTCATAAGCTGACTTTATGACCGGCGATGCACCCCAGACACCCCCCACCCCCCTCGCCCACCGGGTCCCCGACCTCGGGGCGCTGGAACTGCTGCTCGCCGTCGCCCGGCACGGCAGCCTCGGCCGGGCCGCCCGGGACGTCGGCATCACCCAGCCCGCCGCCTCCAGCCGCGTCCGGTCCATGGAGCGGCAGCTCGGCGTCACCCTGCTGGACCGTTCCCCGCGCGGCTCCCGGCTCACCGACGCGGGCGCGCTGGTCACCGACTGGGCGCGCCGGGTCGTCGAGGCGGCCGAGGCCTTCGATGCCGGCACGCAGGCGCTGCGCGACCGCCGCGACTCCCGGCTGCGGGTCGCCGCCAGCATGACGATCGCCGAATACCTGCTGCCGGGCTGGCTGATCGCCCTGCGCGGGGAGCGCCCGGACACCGCGGTCTCGCTCCTCGTCGGCAACTCCGCGGCCGTCGCCCGCCGCCTGGTCACCGGCGAGGCCGACCTCGGCTTCGTCGAGGGCCTGTCGATACCGGAGGGCCTCGACGGCACCGTCATCGCCCACGACCGCCTCGTCGTGGTGGTCGCCCCGACCCATCCCTGGGCCCGCCGCCGCACCCCGCTGCTGCCCGGCGAACTCGCCGCCACCCCGCTGATCCTGCGCGAACACGGCTCCGGCACCCGCCAGGTCCTGGACGCGGCGCTCGCCGTGCACGGCGGCCTGGCGCAGCCGCTGCTGGAACTCTCCTCCACCACAGCGGTCAAGGGAGCGGCCGAGAGCGGCGCGGGTCCCTGTGTCCTGAGCGAACTGGCCCTGGGCGAGGAGCTGTCCTCCCGCCGCCTCGTCAAGGTCCCGGTCGCGGGCGTACGGCTCCGCCGCCAGCTGCGCGCCGTCTGGCCCGGCGGCCACCGGCCCGTCGGCCCGGCCCGCGATCTGCTGTCCCTGACCGGCCGCGACAGCTGAACCCGGGACTCCCGTGACCGTGCCGGAGGCGGACTTTAGAGTGTGGGCATGAGCTACGCGACGCCGCCCGGCTGGTATCCGGACACGGGCGCACCCGGCCTGGAGCGCTGGTGGGACGGCACGTCCTGGACCGCGCACACCCGCTCACCCGCCGCCGCCGGGTCCGCACCCCACCAGCCGCCCGCACCGGCGCAGCCCGGCCCGGCGGGGTTCGGCCCGGCGGAGGGCGGACCGGGCGCGTTCGGACCGGCCGCGTCCGCTCCGGCCGGGTTCGGGCCGCCGTCGCTTCCGCTCCCGCACCAGCGCGGCCCGCACGACGGAGCCGGAAGCGGCAACCGGACGAAGATCCTGGCGGTGACGCTCTCCGGGGCG
This sequence comes from Streptomyces globisporus, assembly GCA_014649555.1. Classification (GTDB taxonomy): domain Bacteria; phylum Actinomycetota; class Actinomycetes; order Streptomycetales; family Streptomycetaceae; genus Streptomyces; species Streptomyces globisporus. The sequence goes on from BMTG01000008.1 coordinate 212,895, forward strand.
CTGGTCCTGGGCGCGGCCGTCACCGGCGCGATCCTGCTCGGCCGCGACGAGGGCGGGACGCCGGCGGCCCCGGCGACGACCACCTCGACGTCGGCCCCCGTCACCACCCCCACGCCCCCCGCCACGGCCTCCGACGAGCCCGACCCGGACGAGAACCCGGCCGTCCTCGTCGACCAGCTCAACGGGGTCACGGTGCCGGTGCCCCAGGGGTGGGAGAAGCCGAAGAGCAGCTCCTCCGACGTCCCCACCATCCGCACCGTCCAGTCCTACGACTGCCCCGGCGGCTCCTCGTTCTGCTACCACGGCATGGTCACCACCCACACCGCCCGGAGCGCCGAGACCGACCCCAAGGCCCTGGCCGAGGCCGACATCGTCACCGCCGCCGACCTGGCCTACGAGGAGGACAGCCTCGGCCGCCGCAACCACGGCGGCATCACCGCGCACAAGGTGCTCAAGGCCGAGCGGCTGTCCGTCGCCGGACGCGCCGGCTACCTGGTGCGCTGGCAGGTCACCACCGGCAAGGGGCCCGGCGGATACGTGCAGTCCGTCGCCTTCCCCTCGTCCGTGGGCAGCGGCACCCCCGTCATCGTCCGGCTCGCCTTCGACGCGGACGTCGCCGAGCTGCCGCTCTCGCTGATGGACACGATCACCCGGGGCATCCGCCCGCTCGGAGACAGCGCGACGAGCGGAGGCGTGGGCGCGTCGATCAGCCCCTGAGCCCGCTGAACCCGCGCGTGCCCCCGGTCAGAGGAAGGTCTGCCCCTCGCCCCGGTACGTCGGAACGCTCGCCGTGACCCGGTCGCCCTCGATCAGGTGCAGCGTGTCGAAGCGCTCGCACAGCTCCCCGGCCTTGGCGTGCCGGAACCAGACCTTGTCACCGATCAGCAGATCGTCGGCGGGGGAGCCCAGCAGCGGTGTCTGCACCTCGCCCGCGCCCTCCTGCGGGTCGTAGCGCAGCCCCTCCGGCAGATACGGCACCGGCGAGCGGTCCGCGCCGGCCGCACCGGACGCCGGATAGCCGCCCCCGAGGACCGTCACCACGCCCACGCCCGGCCGGCGCACCACGGGCTGCGCGAACAGGGCCGCCGGGCGGGCGGTGAACGACGTGTAGTTGTCGAACAGCCGGGGCACGTACAGCCCCGAACCGGCGGCGATCTCCGTCACCGCGCTCTCGGCCGCCGTGTGCTGCACGCTGCCCGTGCCGCCGCCGTTCACGAACTCCAGCTCCGGCGTGACCGCCCGGACCGCCCGCACCACCTCGGCCCGGCGCACCGCGAGCTCCTTGCGGGCGGCGGCCTGCATCAGCCGGATCGCCCGGGACCGCAGCGGCCGCCCGGCGACCGCGTCCCCGACCCCGGCGACGTGGCCCTCGTACGCCATCAGACCCACCAGCCGGAAGCCCGGCCTGCGCGCCACCGAGCGCGCCAGTTCGGCGAGCTGGGCGGGGGAGCGCAGCGGCGAACGCAGCGCGCCGATCCGCACCCGGCCGCCCAGCATCCGCAGCGAGGTGTCCAGCTCCAGGCAGACCCGGATCTCCTCGCGCCCACCGGCCCGGGAGGCGTCGATCAGCTCCAGCTGGGAGTGGTCGTCCACCATCACGGTCACGGCGGCGGCCAGCTTCGGATCGGCGGCCAGCTCGGCGAAGGCGCCCCGGTCGGCCGACGGATAGGCGAGCAGGACATCCTCGAACCCGGCCCTGGCCAGCCAGAGCGACTCCGCCAGCGTGTACGACATGATCCCGGCGAACCCGGGCCGCGCGAGCACCCGCTCCAGCAGGGTCCGGCACCGTACCGACTTGCTCGCCACCCGGACCGGCTTCCCCGCCGCCCGCCGCACCAGATCGTCGGCGTTCGCGTCGAACGCCTCCAGATCCACGATCGCGATCGGGGCGTCGAGATGGGCGGTGGCCCGGTTGTAGCGGGTCCGGTCAGCGGCGCGGGCAGTCATGGCCGCAGCTTGCCAGAGAGCCGCTACGGCTGGGTAGGGGGACGATCGGGACAGATCCTCCACCGGCGGGGAGTCCCGTTCCCCGCGGCCTGCCCGCAGCCCGTAGAGTGACCTGCACGCGAGCACCAACGGGCCTGTCAGCGGCGGTGATCCGTGGTCGGTACGAGGATGTGTCAGCAGGGGGCCGGATGAGTACCGAAGCGCAGCGCGCTCCCGTCCCGCCCCGCCCGACCACCCCGCCCGCGCAGCCCCCGACACCACCCCGGCCCGTCACGCCCCCGGCCCCCGTAGCCTCGGCCCCGGAGCCTCCGGCTCCGGCCCAGGAGGCTCCCACCGCACCGACCGCCCCGTCGGCGGCATCGGACCGCCCCGGCCCGCCGGCAGCCTTCACCCAGCAGGGCGCATCGCGCCGCCAGGCGGCTCCAGCGCCGCACCCCGGCCCGCCTGCTGCTCCCGCCGTGCCCGCCGCGAGCCCCGCCTCCTCCGCGCGTGCCGCGAACCCCGCGCCCGTCACACGCCCGGGCCCGCCCGCGAGCCCCGCACACCCCGGCCCGTCCGCAACGGGCTCAACGCGCTCTGGTCCGCCTGCCGCGCGCCCGGCTCCCTCCGCGAGCCCCACGCCCCCCGGCCGCCAGACCCCGCCCACCCAGCGGCCCGCGCCCAGCAGGACGCCCGCGCCGACGCAGGCCCCCGCGAGCCCGGCGCCCACGCCGTCCGCCGCAAGCCCAGCCCCGCCCTCCGGACGCCCCGCGCAGCGCCCCACGCCGTCCGCCGCCGCTTCCGGGCAGGCACCCACCCCCGCGCCGCCCGCCTCGCACCCTGCCCCGCCCACCACGCGTCCCGCGCCCCCCGCACCGCCTGCCACCGGCCCCCATCCGGTCACCCCCGGCCCGCCCCCCGTCACCCGGCGCAGGCCCGTCGGGGCCGTCGATCTGACGCCCGCGCCGGGGGCCGTTCCGCCGCCCCCCGGTGGCTACCGGACGCCCATCCGCTACGGCTTCCCCGAGACCCCGGTCGAGACCACCACCCGGCTGCGCCCCGTCCGGCCCCGGCAGCGGTGGCGTACGGCGGCGGCCGCCGCCTGTGTCGTGCTCGGCCTCGGGCTGATCGGCGGGGCCGCCACCGGTGCCTGGCTGACCGGCGACTCCTCGGCCGGTACCGCGAAGAGCCCGTACACCGCCGCCCGTGCCGCCTGGCACAGCGTCCCCGTCGACACGCTGTTCCCGCGCACCCTGAAGGGCCGGGGCGCGGGCCCCGGCGGTACCCACCGCACCTGGAACCGGGTCGCCGTCGCCGCCGACAGCACCTGCAAGGACGTCCTCGACCCGCTGCTCCTGACCACGCTCCGGTCCGTCGGCTGCGAGCGGATGGTGCGCGCCACCTACACCGACGCCACCCGTTCCGCCGTCACCACCGTCGGCCTCGTCTTCACCGAGGCCGACGCCTCCGGCATGCAGGCCCTGCGCACCCGGTTCACCGAGCAGAAGCTCGGCGCCCGCAAGGACCTCATGCCCCGTACGTACGCCCCGGAGGGCACCCCCGCGGCCTCCTTCGGCAACGGGCAGCGCGCCAGCTGGACGGTCAACCCGCTCACCGAGATCCCGGTCGTCGTCCTCGCCGTCTCCGGCTTCGCGGACGGCCGCGCCGTCGCCGAACCGCAGCCCGCCGCCGACGCCATGGCCTCCGGCGCCGGGACGGACATCGCCCAGGCCGGGCTCGGCCACGAGGCGAAGGGCGTCGCGGACCGCGTGGAGCGCGGACTGCGCACAGCCGTCGCCGAACTCACGGAGCAGCCCGGATGACCCGACGACCCCGTCGCGCCCTCGCCGCGGTCTGCGCCGCCGCCGTCCTCGCCCTCACCGCCGCCGCGCCCGCCCACGCCGACGCCATCCGCGACCAGCAGTGGGCCCTGGACGCCCTGCACACGGACCGGGCCTGGCAGACCACCCGGGGCGACGGCGTCACCGTCGCCGTCCTGGACACCGGGGTCGACGACGCCCACCCCGACCTCACCGGCCAGGTGCTCCCCGGCAAGGACCTCGTCGGCTTCGGCGCCGCCCGCGGCGACTCCTCCTGGGCCCTGCACGGCACCGCGATGGCCGGCATCATCGCCGGCCGCGGCAACGGTCCCGGCTCCACCGACGGCATCCTCGGCATCGCCCCCGAAGCCCGGATCCTGCCGGTCCGGGTCATCCTCGAATCGAAGGACCCGGCCCGCGCCAAGGCCCGCAAGTCCCGGGGCGCCGCCCTGGCCGACGGGATCCGCTGGGCCGCCGACAACGGCGCCGACGTCATCAACCTCTCCCTGGGCGACGACAGCAAGTCCGCCCACCCCGACCCCGGCGAGGACGCGGCCATCCAGTACGCCCTGTCCAAGGGCGTCCCCGTGGTCGCGTCGGCGGGCAACGGAGGCGAGAAGGGGGACCGGATCTCCTACCCCGCCGCCTACCCGGGTGTGATAGCGGTCGCCGCCGTCGACGAGTACGGCACCCACGCCTCCTTCTCCACCCGCCGCTGGTACGCCACCGTCAGCGCCCCCGGCGTCGACATCGTGGTCGCCAACCCCGACGGGCACTACTACATCGAGTGGGGCACCTCCGCCGCCGCCGCGTTCGTCTCCGGCGCGGTCGCCCTGGTCCGGGCCGCCCACCCCGGTCTCTCCCCGGCCCAGATCAAGAAGCTCCTCGCCGACACCGCCCGCGACGCCCCCGCCCAGGGCCGCGACGACGCCCGCGGCTACGGCATCGTCGACCCGGCGGAGGCCATCGAGGCGGGCGCCCGGCTGCGCCCTGCGGACCTGGACGCCAAGGCCGCCCCGGCCGGACACCGGGGGCGGTACTTCGGCGCGGGCCCGACCCCGCCCCGTACCGCCGGCGGGACGGCCAACTGGGCCGCCCCGCTCGCCGGCGGCCTCGGCGCGGCGCTGCTGGCGGCCGCCGTCGTCCTGTGGCGCGGCCGGAACGCCCCCGCCCGCCGCTGAGCACGCTCACCCCTTCGGCGTACGCCGAGCCCGGCCGCCGCTGAGCACCGACGCCGTGGCACCTGCGAGCAGGCCCCCGGACGCCAGGCACTACCCTCGTCCCGTGGAGCTCAAGAACATTCCGGACCCCGGTTTCTCCGACGACGACGGCTCGGCCTCCCCGGCCCTGACCAGTGCACTCGACGCCTGGTCCCGGGACCGCAGCGCCGTCGGCCCGGTCCTCACGGCCCTGCGGGACGCCCGGCTCCTGGTGCCCGTCGTCGCCGTTCTCGGCGAGGTCGAGGAGGACAGTCAAGAGGGGCGCGAAGCACTTCAGAAGAGCGGTGGTGGGAGACGGGAGGGCGGGCTGCGGCGCGAGAAGACCAGCGACATGGCCGTCCCCACCCTCAAGGCGGGCGACCGGCGTGCGCTCCCCGCCTTCACCTCCACCGCCTCGCTCGCGCTCTGGGACCCCGAGGCGCGCCCCGTCGCCGTACCGCTGCACCAGGCCCTCCAGGCCGCCGCCCACGAGAAGGCCGACACCGTCGTGCTGGACCTCGCCGGGCCCGTCGCCTTCGAGCTGAGCGGGCAGGCGCTCCTGGCGCTGGCCGAGAACCGCACCAGCACCGACCCGCTCCAGGACCCCGCCGTCGCCGAAGCCGTACGGGACATCGTCGCCGCCGACCCCGCCGTCGTCCGCGCCCACCTCGGCCCCGGCAGCGCGGACGGCACCCTCGCGCTCGTCCTCGCCCCGGACGCGGTGCCCGCCGAGGCGGCCCGCCGTATCGCGCAGGCCCTCTCGGCCAGCGAGGTGCTGCGGGCCCGGCTGGTCAGCGGCCTTGACCTGGCCCTCCTCCCCGCCGGGACGGCCCTGCCGGGGGAGCCCCTCTTCGCCCGCTGATCGCCCGCTGATCGCCCCTGATCGTCAGGCCGGCACCGGCCCGACGAGCGCGAACCGCCCGCCGCCGTGAGAATTGTCGGGAAAATCGGATGAATCCGACCTACCGGACGACATCGCGAGGTGGTTCCATGCAGAAGCGGATCGTGGCGTCAGAGTTTCTCGGCACTCTGCTGCTGGTGTTCTTCGCCGTGGGGTCCGCGGTGGTTGCCGTCGAATACCTCGGCACGGTGGGCATCGCCCTCACCTTCGGCTTCACCCTCCTCGCGCTGGCCTACGCGCTCGGTCCGATCTCCGGCTGCCACGTCAACCCGGCGGTGACGCTGGGCATGCTGATGGCCGGCCGCATCGACCTCCGTACGGCCGTCGAGCGCTGGGTGGCCCAGTTCCTCGGCGCGATCGTCGGAGCGGCCCTGCTGTTCCTGCTGGCGAAGCAGATCCCCGGCCTGGAGACCAGCGGCGAGTTCGGCACGAACGGCTACGACGACCGGTCGGCCGTCGGCATCAACATCGGCGGCGCGTTCCTCGCCGAGGTCGTGCTGACGTTCCTGCTCGTCTACGTGGTCCTGGCGGTCACCCACAAGGTCGCGGTCACCGGCTTCGACGGGCTGCCCATCGGCCTGGCGCTCGCCGCGATCCACCTGGTGGGCATCCCGCTGACCGGCACCTCGGTCAACCCGGCGCGCAGCTTCGGCCCGGCGCTCTTCGCGGGCGGCGCCGCCCTCTCCCAGCTCTGGCTGTTCATCGTCGCGCCGCTGGTCGGCGGAGCGATCGCGGCCTACGCCCACCGGCTCACCCACCCCTTCCCCAACGTCCTGCCCGAGGAGACCGAGGACGCCATCTGAGGTCCGCGAACGGTCCCGGCGCACCTGCGCGGGAGCCCGCCGCCCCACGGGGGACGGCGGGCTCCCTGGCGTACGGGGAAGGGGAGGGGGCGGCTAGCCGTAGACGGGGCCGGTGTACTTCTCGCCCGGGCCGTGGCCGGGCTCGTCCGGCACCAGCGAGGCCTCGCGGAAGGCGAGCTGGAGCGACTTCAGGCCGTCGCGCAGCGGCGAGGCGTGGAAGGTGCTGATCTCCGTGGCGCTCGCGTCCAGCAGTCCGGCCAGCGCCTGGACCAGCTTGCGGGCCTCGTCCAGGTCCTTGTGCTGCTCGCCCTCCTCGGTGAGGCCGAGCTTCACGGCGGCTGCGCTCATCAGGTTGACGGCGACCGTCACGATCACCTCGACCGCGGGGACCTCCGCGATGTCGCGGGCCATGTCGTCGAAGCCGGGGTTCTCACTGCTGGGGGTCGCGTCGCTCATGCCCACACGATAAGGGCAGGCCACCGCCCTTCCGTCCGCGGGCGTCCCTCCGGCCTCCGTGGTGCGGGCCCCGGGGATCGTGCGGTAGTCTGGTGGAACGACCGGCCGGACATCTATGTGCCCGGCCCACAAGTGGAGGCTCCGATCTCCCACCTGGCTGTCCGTTCAGGACGGCGGGTCACCGGTCAGGCGGCGACCATCGTTCCGTACGGACGATGGGCCCGCCCGATAGCCCCGCGGTTCACCGCGGCGGTGTTCCGGTAGTTCCTGGAGCCTCGCCTTGTGTCCCGTCCGGGGCATTTTTGCCGTTCCGGCGCGGTTGGTCTTGACGTTATAAGACGTTACGCGGCTGTCCGCCAGGCGGTCGCGTGGTGCTACCGAGGAGGATCCATCAGCGCCGAGCCCCGCATCAACGACCGGATTCGCGTTCCCGAGGTCCGACTTGTCGGTCCCAGCGGCGAGCAGGTCGGGATTGTTCCGCTTGCCAAGGCCCTGGAACTCGCACAGGAGTACGACCTCGACCTGGTCGAGGTGGCGGCGACAGCCCGTCCGCCCGTGTGCAAGCTCATGGACTACGGGAAGTTCAAGTACGAGTCGGCCATGAAGGCCCGTGAGGCGCGCAAGAACCAGGCGCACACGGTCATCAAGGAGATGAAGCTCCGGCCGAAGATCGACCCGCACGACTATGACACCAAGAAGGGTCATGTCGTCCGGTTCCTCAAGCAGGGCGACAAGGTCAAGATCACGATCATGTTCCGTGGTCGTGAGCAGTCCCGTCCCGAGCTGGGCTTCCGACTGCTCCAGCGTCTCGCTTCGGACGTCGAGGACCTGGGCTTCATCGAGTCCAACCCGAAGCAGGACGGCCGGAACATGATCATGGTTCTGGGCCCGCACAAGAAGAAGACCGAAGCCATGGCCGAAGCCCGCGAGGCCCAGGCCGCCCGCAAGGCGGAGCGTCAGGGCACGACCGACGCACCGTCCGAGGGCGAGACCGCCGAGGCCCCGGCCGACGCGGCCGAGGCTCCGGCCGAGACACCTTCCGAGGCGTGACCTTCGGGGGCCGCCACCCAGGCGCCCCCGGGTCATCCCGGAATCCCATAGAGATCTGACGCCCCTGCAGTCCGGTGCTCCGCACCGCGAGGGGCGCCACTGACGAGGAGAGAACGGCGCGATGCCGAAGAACAAGACGCACAGCGGTGCCAGCAAGCGCTTCAAGATCACCGGCTCCGGCAAGGTGCTCCGCGAGAGGGCCGGCAAGCGCCACCTGCTCGAGCACAAGTCGTCCAAGAAGACCCGCTCGCTGACCGGCACGGTCGTCGTGGCTCCGGCCGACGCCAAGAAGATCAAGAAGCTTCTCGGCAAGTGAGGCCCGGCCTCCGGCTCGCCCCGGAGGCACGACCTCGATCACACCGGGACCAATTCGTTTCCGGGCCGTGTGAAGACACCCACGGCCCCGCTACAAGGAGTTAACACGTGGCACGCGTCAAGCGGGCAGTCAACGCCCACAAGAAGCGCCGGGCAATCCTCGAAGCCGCCAGCGGCTACCGCGGTCAGCGCTCGCGTCTGTACCGCAAGGCCAAGGAGCAGGTCACCCACTCCCTGGTCTACAACTACAACGACCGCAAGAAGCGCAAGGGCGACTTCCGTCAGCTGTGGATCCAGCGCATCAACGCCGCTGCCCGCCAGAACGGCATGACGTACAACCGCCTCATCCAGGGTCTGAAGGCCGCCAACATCGAGGTGGACCGCAAGATCCTGGCCGAGCTCGCGGTCAACGACGCCAACGCGTTCGCCGCCCTCGTCGAGGTCGCCCAGAAGGCCCTCCCGAGCGACGTCAACGCCCCGAAGGCCGCCTGATCCAGGCACCGCTTTCCCAGGTAGTACGTGAACCGGACCCGCAGGCGCACACCGCCTGCGGGTCCGGTGCGTTGCCGCTGAACCCCACCGCCGTACGCAGAGAGGCTCGCCGCCGACCATGGGCACCCCCGAACTGATCTCCCCCCGCTCCCCGCGCGTCGCCGCCGCCCGCCGGCTGGCCCGCCGCAACTTCCGGGGCAAGGAGCGCAGGTTCATCGCCGAGGGGCCCCAGGCCGTACGCGAGGCCGCCGCCCACCGCGGCGGGGACGGTGAGCCGACCCTCATCGAGCTGTTCGCCACTCCCGAGGCCGCCGACCGGTACGCCGACATCATCGAGGCCGCCCACAGCGCGGGTGCCCGGGTCCACCTGGCCGACGCCGACGTCCTCGCCGACGTCTCCCAGACCGTCACCCCGCAGGGCCTCATCGGCGTCTGCCGCTTCCTGGACTCCCCCTTCCAGGAGATCCTGGACGCCAGGCCCACCCTGGTGGCCGTTCTGGCCAACGTCCGCGACCCCGGGAACGCCGGTACGGTACTGCGCTGCGCGGACGCCGCGGGCGCCGACGCGGTGATCCTGACCGATGCCTCCGTCGACCTCTACAACCCCAAGTCCGTACGCGCCTCGGTCGGTTCGCTCTTCCATCTCCCCGTCGCCGTCGGCGTCCCCGTCGACCAGGCCGTCCAAGGCCTGCGGGACGCCGGGGTGCGGATCCTCGCCGCCGACGGGGCCGGGGACGACGACCTGGACGACGAGCTGGACGCGGGCACCATGGGCACCCCCACCGCCTGGGTCTTCGGCAACGAGGCCTGGGGGCTCCCCGAGGAGACCCGTGCGCTCGCCGACGCCGTCGTCCGCGTCCCCATCCACGGCAAGGCGGAGAGCCTCAACCTCGCCACCGCCGCCGCCGTCTGCCTCTACGCCTCCGCCCGCGCGCAGCGTCCGCGGCGCGCCCCCGACACGTGACCCGGCGCCGTCCTCACGGCCCCCCGGCACACGATCCCGGCCAATCCCGCGCCCCCTCCCACCGGCGCACTCCCCTCCGCGCCCCCACAGGGTGTCGCCGGTTCACCGACGACTAGTAGGGTGACGAACTCGGGGGCCCACTGCACCGGTTCGAGAGGTGGGGATACGGGAAGATGGCTGTCGGCATGAGCTCGCCGCGACCGGCGCGCACCACCGCCGTGCGCGCCGCGGCCGAGGAACCGACCGGTCCTGCGGCCGGTCCGGACGGCCTCGCCGCGGGCCTCGACCCGGACGACCTTCCCGACGGTCTCGTGGTCGCCGACGAGCGCGGACACGTCACCTGTTTCAACACCGCCGCCACCCGGATCACCGCCACCTCCCGCGCCGAGGCGATCGGCCGGCCGCTGGACGCCGTCCTTCCGCTGGAGGACATCAAGGGGAAGCGCTGGTGGCCGCTGACCGACCCGTACGGCGGTCTCGCCACCCGCAACGGCCAGCCCGAGCGCAATCTGCTGCTGCCCGGCGGCCGTGAGGTGCTGGTCTCCGCCCGTTACGTACGCGAGCACCCGACCGGGCCGGTGCGCCGGGTCGTGGTCTGCCTGCGGGGGACCGAGGCTCGTCGGCGTACCGAACGCAGCCACGCCGAACTGATCGCGACCGTCGCCCATGAGCTGCGCTCCCCGCTGACCTCCGTCAAAGGGTTCACCGCCACGCTGCTCGCCAAGTGGGAGAGGTTCACCGACGACCAGAAGCGGCTGATGCTGGAGACCGTCGACGCGGACGCCGGCCGGGTCACCCGGCTCATCGCCGAACTGCTCGACATCTCCCGCATCGACTCCGGACGCCTGGAGCTGCGCCGCCAGCCCGTCGACATCTCCGCCGCCGTGGCCCGGCACATCCAGGCGCTCATCACCGGCGGCCAGGCCGCCGAACGCTTCCTTGTCCGCACCCGCGGGCCGCTCCCCGATCTGTGGGCCGACCCGGACAAGGTCGACCAGGTCCTCGGCAACCTCCTGGAAAACGCGGTGCGCCACGGCGAGGGAACCGTCACCATTGAGATCGCCCCGGCACCCGCGCCGGGCGCCGACGACGAGACGGGAACGGCTGTCACCGTGAGCGACGAAGGCCCCGGCATCCCCGAGGAGTCGATGAGCCGCGTCTTCACCCGCTTCTGGCGGGGCAGCAAGCGCGGCGGCACGGGCCTGGGCCTCTACATCGTCAAGGGCATCGTCGAGGCCCACGGCGGCACCATCACCGTCGACCGGGGTCCCGGCGGCGGAGCCGAGTTCCGATTTATTCTGCCCGTGAGCATGCCCGCCTACCTGGTGTGAGCGGCCCACGGGCGCCCCGACCGTCCTGCGGCCCGTAGACTCGACCTTTGGCACCTTTGCGTCCAGCGGTCTCCAGCCGGGTCGCGCCATCAGCCAATCGGAAGCACGGGAAGAGATGTCGGCACCGAACAAGTCGTACGACCCAGTCGAGGTCGAGGCACTGAAACCGGAAGAGATCGAGCGCCTGCGGGACGAGGCGTTCGCCGCCTTCGCCGCCGCCGGTGACCTCGACGCGCTCGCCCAGGCGAAGACCGCGCACACCGGAGGTACCTCGCCGCTGTCCCTCGCCAACCGCGAGATCGGCGCCCTGCCCCCGCAGGCCAAGGCCGAGGCGGGCAAGCGCGTGGGCCAGGCCCGCGGCGCCGTCTCCAAGGCCCTGGCCGCGCGCCAGGCCGAGCTGGAGGCCGAGCGCGACGCCCGGGTGCTCGTCGAGGAGGCCGTGGACGTCACGCTGCCCTACGACCGCACCCCGGCCGGCGCCCGCCACCCGCTGACGACGATCATGGAACGCGTCGCGGACGTCTTCGTGGCCATGGGCTACGAGATCGCCGAGGGCCCCGAGGTCGAGGCGGAGTGGTTCAACTTCGACGCCCTGAACTTCGTGCCCGACCACCCGGCCCGCCAGATGCAGGACACCTTCTTCGTCCAGGGCACCACGCCCGACGGCAAGGCCACCGAGGGCGACGAGTCCGGTGTCGTGCTGCGTACGCACACCTCCCCGGTCCAGGCGCGCTCGCTGCTGGAGCGCAAGCCCCCTGTCTACGTGGTCTGCCCCGGCCGGGTCTACCGCACCGACGAGCTGGACGCCACGCACACCCCGGTCTTCCACCAGATCGAGCTGCTCGCCGTCGACGAGGGCCTCACCATGGCCGACCTCAAGGGCACCCTGGACCACATGGTCCAGGCGCTCTTCGGTCCGGACATGAAGACCCGGCTGCGGCCGAACTTCTTCCCGTTCACCGAGCCGTCCGCCGAGATGGACATGGTCTGCTACGTCTGCCGCGGCGAGTCCGTCGGCAACCCCGACCGCCCCTGCCGCACCTGCGGCAGCGAGGGCTGGATCGAGCTGGGCGGCTGCGGCATGGTCAACCCCAAGGTGCTCACCGCCTGCGGCGTCGACCCCCAGAAGTACAGCGGATTCGCCTTCGGGTTCGGCATCGAACGGATGCTGATGTTCCGCCACAACGTCGAAGACATGCGAGACATGGTCGAGGGTGACGTCCGGTTCACCCGGCCGTTCGGGATGGAGATCTGATGCGCGTCCCGCTTTCCTGGCTGCGGGAGTACGTCGACCTGCCGGCGACGGAGACCGGCCGTGACGTCCAGGCCAAGCTCGTCTCCGTGGGCCTGGAGGTCGAGACCGTCGAGCAGATCGGTGCGGGCCTCAAGGGCCCCCTGGTCGTCGGACAGGTCCTGACCATCGAGGAGCTGGAGGGGTTCAAGAAGCCCATCCGCTTCTGCACCGTCGACGTCGGCACCGCCAACGGCACCGGCGAACCGCAGGAGATCGTCTGCGGCGCCCGTAACTTCTCGGTCGGCGACAAGGTCGTCGTGGTCCTCCCGGGCGCCGTCCTGCCCGGCGACTTCGCGATCGCCGCCCGCAAGACGTACGGCAAGACCTCCCACGGCATGATCTGCTCCACCGACGAGCTGGGCATGGGCGACGACGGCACGCACGGCATCATCGTGCTGCCCCCGGAGCACGAGGTCGGCACCGACGCGATCGAGCTGCTCCAGCTCGTCGACGAGGTCCTCGACATCGCCGTCACCCCGGACCGCGGCTACTGCCTCTCGATGCGCGGTGTCGCCCGCGAGACTGCGACCGCCTACGGGCTGCCGCTGCGCGACCCGGCGCTGCTGGACGTGCCCGCGCCGAACGCGTACGGCTACCCGGTCCAGATCAGCGACCCGATCGGCTGCGACCGCTTCACCGCGCGCACCGTCACCGGTCTCCAGCCCGAGGCCCGCTCCCCGATCTGGATGCAGCGCCGGCTCCAGAAGGCCGGGATGCGGCCGATCTCGCTGGCCGTCGACATCACCAACTACGTGATGCTGGAGCTCGGCCAGCCGCTGCACGCCTACGACCGCAACCGGGTCGACGGGCCGATCGGCGTGCGCCGCGCCACCCAGGGCGAGAAGCTCACCACCCTGGACGGCGCCGTCCGCGTGCTGGACGCCGAGGACCTGGTCATCACCGACAACCGCGGCCCCATCGGCCTCGCGGGCGTCATGGGCGGCGCCAACACCGAGATCGCCGACGCGGACGGCGAGCACGCGCTCACCACCGAGGTCGTCATCGAGGCGGCGCACTTCGACGCGATCTCGATCGCCCGCACCGCGCGCCGCCACAAGCTGTCCTCCGAGGCGTCCAAGCGCTTCGAGCGCGGCGTCGACCCGCAGGCCGCCGCCGCTGCCGCGCAGCGCACGGTGGACCTGCTGGTCCTCCTCGCGGGCGGCACCGCCGAGGCCGGGGTCACCGAGATCACCTCGCCCCACGCGCCGCGCACCATCGCCATGCCGGCGAACCACCCGGACAAGGTGGCCGGCGTGGAGTACGGCCGCGAGACCGTCGTCCGCCGCCTCCAGGAGGTCGGCTGCGACGTCTACGGGCAGGACGAGCTGATCGTCACCGTCCCGTCCTGGCGGCCCGACCTGAACGAGCCGAACGACCTCGCCGAAGAGGTCATCCGCCTGGAGGGCTACGAGAACCTGCCCTCCACGCTGCCCACGCCCCCCTCCGGGCGCGGTCTCACCGACCGGCAGCGGCTGCACCGCCGCATCGGCCGGGTGCTGGCCGGGGCCGGTTACGTCGAGGCGCTCAGCTACCCGTTCATCGGCGACGCGGTCCTCGACCAGCTCGGCCTGGAGGCGGACGACGCCCGCCGCCGCACGGTCAAGCTGGTCAACCCGATCTCCGACGAGGAGCCGGCGCTGCGCACCACGCTGCTGCCGGGCCTTCTCGGCGCCCTGCGCCGCAACGACGGCCGTGGCAGCCACGACCTGGCGCTCTTCGAGACGGGTCTGGTTTTCCGGCCCACGGGCGAGGAGACGCAGGCCGTCCGGCTGCCCGTCGACCGCCGCCCCACCGACGAGGAGATCGCCGGTCTGAACGCGGCCCTGCCGCGTCAGCCGCGCCGCGCCGCCGTCGTCCTCGCGGGCGCCCGCGAGCAGGCCGGCTGGTGGGGCAAGGGCACCCCGGCGACCTGGGCGGACGCCGTCGAGGCGGCCCGCCTGATCGCTGCGGAGGCCGGTGTCGAGGTCATCGTCCGCGCCGACCAGCACGCCCCGTGGCACCCGGGCCGCTGCGCCGCGCTGTACGTCAACGTGAACGGCGAGGAGACCCTCTTCGGGCACGCGGGCGAACTGCACCCGCGGGTGATCAAGGCGCTCCACCTGCCCGAGCGGACCTGCGCCGCCGAGGTCGAGCTGGACGTCCTGGAACAGGCCGTCGACGGAGCGCTCCAGGCGCCCAGGATCTCCACCTTCCCGGTGGCGACCCAGGACGTCGCGCTCGTCGTCGCCGCGGACGTCCCGGCCGCCGACGTCGAGGCGGCGCTGCGCGAGGGCGCGGGTGAACTCCTCGAATCGCTGCGGCTGTTCGACGTCTTCACCGGCGAGCAGATCGGCGGGGGCAACAAGTCCCTGGCGTACGCGCTGCGCTTCCGCGCCGCCGACCGCACGCTGACCGTCGAGGAGGCGTCGGCCGCCCGCGACAGCGCGGTGGCCCTGGCCGCCGAGCGTACGGGCGCGGTGCTGCGCGGGGCGTAACACCCCCTGGGCGTTGAGAAGGGGCGTATCCGGCCACCGGATACGCCCCTTCTCCGTCCCGCCGATCGGCGGAGGGACCACACGCCGGATCCGGGAGCGGGAACCGGGAGGAAACGCGGTTCCGGCCGCCGTTCCGCAGCCACCCTCCTTCGTCGTCGGTCAGTGGGCCGTGCGGTCCGGGCGCCGCCCGCACTGCCTCGGAGTGTCGGGCAGGTAGCAGTGCGGACGGCGCGGGTGCGGGTCGTAGGCCGTTACGAGGGGGAGCCGACGACCCGGCCGCCTCTTGCGAGGGAGTTCATTCAACCGAGCCGGGGAGCCGCGCGGCAGAGCGCACAGCAGGAGGGTTCGGGCATTCCGTTCACACCCCGTGTGAATCGTGCTCCACTAGGCTCATTGCGACACGCACCTGGGGGGACGATGGAGCCCAATGTCCTGCTCGAATCGTTGATCGAGGAGTCCGGTGTCTCCCGGGCGGGCCTTGCCGGTCACGTCAACCGGGCGGGCCGGTCCCGCGGGCTGAGCCTGCGGTACGAACACACCGCCGTCTCCCGCTGGCTCAAGGGCCAGCGCCCGCGCGGCCAGGTGCCGGACCTCATCTGCGAGGTGCTGGGCGGACGGCTGGGCCGGCCCGTCGGGCTCGACGACATCGGGATGGGCACATCGGCGGCATCGGGAGGGACGGACACCGGATCCGGGAGCGCCTCCCTCTCCGGTTTCGTCGAGCGGGCCACCGCGCTGTGGCGCTCCGACGAACAGCAGCGCCCGCACCTGGCCACCGTCCCCGCCGTCACCGGGACCCCGGCGGTGATGCCGGTCTGGGAGTGGGAGAACCCCCCGGAGGACACCGACGTCTCCCGCCCCGGCCCCGGGCGGGTGAACCCCTCCGACATAGCGATGCTCAAGGCGGCCCGCGACCACTACGAGCAGATGTACCGCAAGACGGGCGGCATCGCGACCAGGTCCCGGATCGTCCGCTTCCTCAACGCGGAGGCCGCACCGCTGCTGCGCGGCGGCCACAGCGACGCGCTCGGCCGCAGCCTGCACCGGGCGACGGCCGGCCTGGTCGCGGTGGCGGGCATCTGCGCCTACGACTCCGACGCCCACGGCCTCGCCCAGCGCTACTTCCACCAGGCGCTGCGGCTCGCCAAGTCCAGCGGGGACCGGGGGCTCGGCGGCTATGTGATCGCCCTGCTGGTCACCCAGTCGCTGTTCCTGGGCGACTACCGCCGCTCCATCGCCTTCGCCGAGGCCGCGCTGCGGGCCGCCGGCGGCCACATCACCCCGGCCCTCGCCGCCGATCTGCACGCCATGCAGGCCAAGGCGTACGCCCAGCTCGGCGACGCCGCGAGCGCCCGCGCCTGCATCGGGCGGGCCGAGGCGCAGGCGGGCCGGATCCACACCGGCCGGGAGCCGGACGAGACCGGGTACGTCCAGCCGGGCCTGGTCGACGTCCAGGTGGCCGAGGCGCTGATCGGGCTCGGCGATCTGCCCGCCGCCCGGGAGCACGCGGCCTCCGCGGTGCGCGCCCCGGCGCACGACCGGGGGCGCGTGCACCGGCTCGCGATGCTCAGCCATATCGAGCTGCTCCAGGGGGAGGCCGACCGCGCGGCCACGACAGCTGCCGAAATGGCCGTACGGGCCCGGGGGATGGAGTCCCAGCGGCTGCGCGACCGGCTGCGGCAGGTCCGCGGCGAGCTGGCCGCGAGCGGCTGCGCCGACGCCGTCGAAACCACCGATCTCATCGACGAGGCGCTCCGCGTGCCTCTGTGAGCTCCACCGACGCCCCGCCGTTCGTTCCCCCCGACAGCCGAGCCTGCTGGCATGTTGACCCCAACATGTCGAAAGGCGGCAGAACCGTGCAGTGGACGAACTTAAGCGAACAGAATGTGTATCAGAACCCCTGGTTCCGGGTGAATCTGGCGGATGTCGAACTGCCCGACGGCAGCCATCTCGACCACTTCGTCATCCGGCTGCGCCCCGTCGCGGCCGCCACCGTCGTCAACGAGGCCAACGAGGTGCTGCTGCTCTGGCGGCACCGGTTCATCACCGACAGCTGGGGGTGGGAGCTGGCCGCGGGCGTCGTCGAGGACGGCGAGGACATCGCGGCGGCGGCGGCACGCGAGATGGAGGAGGAGACCGGCTGGCGCCCCGGCGAGCTGCGCCCCCTGCTCACCGTGGAACCGTCGAACGGCCTCACCGACGCCCGCCACCACCTCTACTGGTCCGACGAGGCACACTGGACCGGCCACCCGCAGGACCCCTTCGAGTCGTCGCGCCGCGAGTGGATACCCCTCAAGGTGGTCCCGGACATGATCGCCCGGGGCGAGGTGCCCGCCGCGAACATGGCGGCCGCCCTGCTGATGCTGCACCACCTGAGACTGGGCTGACCCGGGCCCCGCGACGGATCCCGGGTAGGGGACAACCTCCGAGGAGGAGAATGAGATTCCTTGTCCGGGCCGACCGTGACACGACCGTGGTGTTCGAGCCCACGGCGGAGGAGGTCTCTCTGAAGCCGGGCGAGACCCTCACTGTGGAGTGGTTCGCCGAGAAGACGGACGGGATGGTCTCGCTGGAGGAGGGAGACCTCGTCGTATCGGCCCCGAGCGGCGGGTACACACGCGTCTGGGGATCCGACGGGACGGAGATGTACGTCGGCCCCGACTCCGGCGGCGACGCACGGTGACCGACGCTCCGGCCGTACGGTCCTGACCAGGGGGACGTAACCCGGCGGGCCCGGCCGCGTGAGCGACGGGCCCGCCACCGGGACGGTCAGTAGGCGTAGAAGCCCGACCCCGTCTTGCGGCCGAGCCGGCCAGCGTCGACCATCCGCTGGAGCAGCGGGGGAGCGGCGTACAGCGGCTCCTTATATTCGGCGTACATCGAGTCCGCGACCGAGGCCACGGTGTCCAGGCCGATCAGATCGGCCAGCTTGAGCGGACCCATCGGGTGGGCGCAGCCCATCTCCATGCCGTTGTCGATGTCCTCGCGGCTGGCGATGCCCGACTCGAACATCCGGATCGCGGAGAGCAGGTACGGGATCAGCAGCGCGTTCACGACGAACCCGGACCGGTCCTGGGCGCGGATCGGGTGCTTGCCGAGCACGTCCTGCACGACGGCCTCGGCGCGCTGGATCGTCTCGTCCGACGTGGTCAGCGCCGGGATCAGCTCGACGAGCTTCTGCACCGGTGCCGGGTTGAAGAAGTGGATGCCGATGACCCGGTCCGGGCGCGAGGTGGCGACGGCCAGCTTCACCAGCGGGATCGAGGAGGTGTTGGAGGCCAGGATCGCGTCCTGCCGGGTCACCACCTGGTCGAGCACCTGGAAGATCTCCGTCTTGACCTGCTCGTTCTCCACGACGGCCTCGATCACGAGATCGCGGTCGGCGAACTCCCCGAGGTCGGTCGTGAAGCTCAGCCGGCCGAGGGTCTCGTCCCGCTCCTCCGCCGTGATCTTGCCGCGTTCGGCGGCCTTCGAGAGGGAGTTGTGCAGGCGGGTGCGGCCGATCTCCAGCGCTTCGCCGGTGGTCTCGGCGACCTTCACTTCGAGGCCGCTGCGCGCGCACACCTCCGCGATACCTGCGCCCATCTGGCCACAGCCCACCACTCCGACGCGTGCAATGTCGGCCATAAGGTCCGTCACCTCGTGCCTTTCGCTGTTCTCCGTATCGCAGGGTCCCGTGTGATTCCGGTGCCCGCCTCGACCCCACGACGTTACTCCGAATGCCGACGCGAACGTCCCGCGGGTCACGGCGGCTACGGATGGGCATGATGCGGTTACGTAGAGCCATCGGAGTCGGATGCGGGACACGGCGGAGAGAGGTGGGCCGGAATGCGGCGTACAGGTGTGGCGAGAAGGGCGTTCGTGCTGAGCGCGGCAGGACTGCTGGCGGCGATGACGACCGCCGGTGACGCGGTCGCCTCCCCTTCGGGGAGGCGGAAGGGCGGCGGGCTTCCGGAGGCGGCGGGGGAGGTGCGGGGCATGTGGATCGCCACCGTCGCCAACATCGACTGGCCCTCGAAGCCGGGCCTCACCGCGGCGAAGCAGGAGGCGGAGCTGTTCGCCCATCTGGACCGGGCGGTGGAGCTGCGGCTCAACACGGCGGTGTTCCAGGTCCGGCCGACCGCCGACGCCCTGTGGCCCTCGCCGTACGAGCCGTGGGCCGACTGCCTCACCGGAACCCAGGGCAAGGACCCGGGCTGGGACCCGCTCGGCACGGCGGTGCGCGCGGCGCACGACCGGAGCCTGGAGCTGCACGCCTGGTTCAACCCGTACCGGGTGGCGAACCACACGGACCCGTCCCGCCTGATCGCCTCCCACCCGGCCCGGAAGCACCCGGACTGGGTCGTGCCGTACGGCGGGAAGCTCTACTACAACCCGGGGCTGCCGGAGGTGCGCCGCTTCGTCCAGGACGCGATGCTCGACGCCGTACGCCGCTACGACATCGACGCGGTGCACTGGGACGACTACTTCTACCCGTATCCGGTGGCCGGGCAGACCTTCGACGACGACGCGGAGTTCGAGCGGTACGGCGGCGGCTTCGCCGACCGGGCGGCCTGGCGGCGCGACAACATCGACCGGCTCGTGCGCGAGACAGGGGAGCGGATCCGGGCGATCAAGCCGCATGTCCGCTTCGGCATCAGCCCCTTCGCGGTCTGGCGCAACAAGGAGACCGATCCGCTGGGATCGGACACCCGGGCGGGCGTGCAGACGTACGACGACCTGCACGCCGATACCCGTAAGTGGGTCAGGGAAGGGTGGATCGACTACATCTGCCCGCAGATCTACTGGCACATCGGCCAGACCGCCGCCGACTACGCCAAGGTCCTCGCCTGGTGGAGCGCGACCGTCCGGGGCACGGGCGTCGAGCTGTACGTGGGCGAGGCGCTGTACAAAGCGGGCGACCCGGCGCAGGCGGACGCCTGGCAG
Source organism: Streptomyces globisporus (assembly GCA_014649555.1). Taxonomy (GTDB): domain Bacteria; phylum Actinomycetota; class Actinomycetes; order Streptomycetales; family Streptomycetaceae; genus Streptomyces; species Streptomyces globisporus. Next base: position 232,846 of record BMTG01000008.1, read on the forward strand.
GACCCGGCGGAGCTCTCCCGCCACCTCACCCTCGCCGGGGACCACGAGGAGGCGGGCGGCCATGTGTTCTTCTCCGGGAAGAGCGTGATGGCGGACCGGATCGGCGCGATGCGTCGCGTGGTGGCCGACCATTACCAGGACCGGGTCCGGCTCTACCCGGACGGGGGGCGCGCCCGTTCCCACCACCGGCGCCGGTTCCCGGGCTGAGCCGCCGACGCCGGGGGCCGGGGCCCTTCCGCACGGTCCCGGCCCCCGGCGCTTGTTACCGCGTCTGCTCGTCCTTCGGCGCCTCCATGTGCTGGACGACGCTGTCGGGACCCGGTGACATCAGGTGTTCATGGCCGTCGTCGAAGCGGAGCCGGTACGGGGGAGCGCCCCCGTCACCGAGCACCTCGATGATCTCGGCGACCCGGTCGTGCTGTCCCACGGTCCTGCCGTGCATCAGCAGCCGGTCGCCCGTGTGCGCCTCCATCGGGAGCGACCTCCTCACAGGGGAAGACGGTGTCCGTGTCGACAAGTCTATGACCGTGCGGGCGGGGATTCCCGTCCTGACCGTACGGTCCTGGACCGCCGGACCGCGCCACGGCCGGCCCGCTGGGTGGCGGCGATGCAGACGAGTACGGCCACCGCCGCGACCGGAGCCGCCGCCGACAGCTCCTCGCCGAGCAGAAAGAAGGACCACACGAGCGTCAGCAGCGGCTGGGCGAGCTGGAGCTGGCTGGCGCGGGCCACCCCGATCGCCGCCATCCCCCGGTACCAGACGTACAGCCCGAGGAAGGTCGATCCGGCGGCGACCCAGACCAGGCCGAGGACGCCGTGGGCGTTCAGGTGCACGGGTTCGAGCGGCAGAGCCACCAGGCTGCCCGCCACCGCGAGCGGCAGGCACAGGACCAGCGCCCAGCCGATCACCTGCCACCCCGGCATCACCCTGGCCAGCCGGCCGCCCTCGGTGTATCCGGCCGCGCAGACCAGCAGAGCGCCGAACAGATACAGATCGCCGGTCGTCAGGGCGCCGCCGCTCTGCTGAACGGTGAAGGCGATCACCACGGCCGCCCCGGCGAGGGCCGCGATCCAGAACGCGCGCGAGGGCCGCTCGCCGGTGCGCAGGGACCCGAGCACCGCCGTGGTCAGCGGCAGCAGACCCACGACCACGGCCGCGTGCGAGGTGGTGGAGGTCTGCAGGGCCAGCGTCGTCAGGAGCGGGAAGCCCACGACCACCCCGCCCCCGACCACCGCGAGCCCGGCCCGGTGGCGGCGCGCGGGCAGCGGGACGCGGGCGGCCAGCAGCACCCCGCCCGCGACCAGGGCGGCGAGCACGCTGCGCAGCGCCACCAGGGACCAGGGGCCGAAGCTCTCCAGGCCCCAGGCCGTGGCCGGAAAGGTGAGTGAGAACGCCATGACGCCGAGCCCGGCGAGCACGGTGCCGCTCCGGCCGGCCGGAGGGTCGGCCGGAGAAGTGGCTGCCGAAGTGGGGTGCGGGGTGGCCGCCGGATCGGCGACCGCTATCGCTGAAGACGGGGTAGCGCTATCCTGTGCTCTCATGCAAGAGCGTAGCAGCGTCGCCGAACTGGTCATCTCCCTGCGGGCCGAGCTCAACCGCTACTCTCCGGGTGGAAAGCTGCCGTCCAGCCGCGCACTCGTCGAACGGTTCCGGGTCAGCCCCGTCACCGTCTCCCGCGCCATCGCCCAGCTCGCCGCCGAGGGGCTCGTCACCACCCGCCCCGGCTCCGGCGCGTTCCGGGCGGAGCCCCGCGCCGCACTCCCCGCCCCGGGCGACACGTCCTGGCAGGAGGTGTCGCTGAGCGGCGACGGCGGGCCCGAGGTGGTGCCCCGTACCGTCGACGCCTCCGGGGTGCTGGTCACCCTCGCCGCTCCACCGCCCGGCGTCATCGAGTTCAACGGCGGCTACCTCCACGCCTCGCTCCAGCCCGAACGGGCGCTCTCCGCCGCCCTGGCCCGCGCGGGCCGCCGGCCTGGCGCCTGGAGCCGGCCTCCGACGGACGGGCTGCCCGAGCTGCGGTCCTGGTTCGCCCGCGAGATCGGCCCCGCCGTCAGCGCCGCCGACGTCCTGATCACCGCGGGTGGCCAGGGCGCCCTGGCCACCGCCCTGCGCGCCCTCGCCCCGCCCGGCGCCCCCGTCCTCGTGGAGTCGCCGACCTACCCCGGGATGCTCGCCGCCGCCCGCGCCACCGGACTGCGCCCCGTCCCCGTGCCGATGGACGCCGACGGGGTCCGCCCCGAGCTGCTCGCCGACGCGTTCCGGGCCACCGGCGCCCGGGTCTTCGTCACCCAGCCGCTCTTCCAGAACCCCACCGGGGCCACCCTCGCGCCCGCCCGCCGTCCCGAAGTCCTGGCCATCGCCCGGGCGGCCGGGGCGTTCGTGGTCGAGGACGACTTCGCCCGCCGGCTCGTCCACGACGACTCGGGGCCGCTCCCCGCACCGCTGGCCGCCGACGACCCCGACGGGACCGTCGTCCACGTCTGCTCGCTGACCAAGGTCACCTCGCCCAGCCTCCGGGTCGGCGCGCTGGCCGCCCGTGGCCCGGTGCTGGAGCGCCTGCGGGCCATCCAGGTCGTCGACAGCTTCTTCGTACCCCGGCCCCTCCAGGAAGCCGCCCTGGAACTCGTCGGCTCCCCGTCCTGGGGCCGCCACCTGGCCGCCGTCTCCGCCGAGCTGGGGCGTCGCCGTACGACCATGGCGGCCGCCCTCGCCGGCGAACTGCCGGAACTCACCCTGCCGCACCTCCCGGCGGGCGGCGGCAGCCTCTGGCTCCGGCTCCCGGGCGGCGGCGCGGGAGCCGGAGCCGACGAGCCGGCCGTCGTCTCGGCCGCGCTGCGCGCCTCGGTCGCCGTCGCCCCCGGACGCCCCTATTTCTGCGCCGAACCCCCGGCCGGACACGTCCGCCTGAGCTTCGCCGGGGTCTCAGGAGCGGCCGAGATCGCGGAGGGCGTCCGCCGCCTTCGTACCGCTTTCGACAGCCTTCTGGAGGGCTGAGGGCGGCACCCGGCCCACTGGCCCTCTTGACCAAACAGGCGTTCGGCCCCACGATCCCGCCATGACGCTTCGGGTCACCCTGGTCGCAGCGGCGCGCAGCTCCTCACGGCTCACCGAACGCTTCGACGACGACCGGCCGCTCGACCAGGCCGGCTGGCACGAGGTGCAGATCGTCGCCCACACGCTCGTCCCGCTCGGCGCCGCCGAGCTGCGCTACTGCTCGCCCACGCCGCGCAGCCGCGCCACCGGGGACGCCCTCGGCTTCGCGCCGATGGCACAACCGGCCCTGCGCGACTGGGAGATGGGCCGCTGGCGGGGGATGACCCTGGGTGAGGTCACCGCTCGGGAGCCGGCCGCCGTCGACCTCTGGCTCGCCGACCCGCGCAGCGCCCCGCACGGCGGCGAGTCGATGCTCGGCTTCATCGGGCGCGTGGGCGGCTGGCTGGACACCCGCCCCGCCGACGACGCCCTCGTCGTAGCGGTCGCCGAGCCCGCCGTGATCCGGGCGGCCCTCGTCTACGCCCTGAACGCCCCGCCCGCCACGTACTGGAACGTCGACGTCCGCCCGCTGTCGACGATCACCCTGACCGGCCTGCCGGGGCGCTGGAGCCTGAGCCTGGAGTCGGGCATCCGCTGATCCGCGCCGTGACCACCGGGGCCTTCGTCGTGGCCGGGACACCGGCCCTTCCCTCCGATCCGACCAGTCGGTACGTTGCGTGGGGCACCCGGTTCCGCCGCCGGACGCCCGCCCGCGACGAGGAGGCTCCGTGCTGCAGATCCACGGCCACTGCGACGACCGGTTCGCCGGGGTCCGGGACGCCTTCGAGGAGAACTTCACCGAGCGCGGCGAACTGGGCGCGGCGGTGACCGTCCTGGCCGACGGCGCCACGGTGGTGGACCTCTGGGGCGGCTGGGCGGACGCGGCCCGCAGCCGCCCCTGGGAACGGGACACCCTGGTCAACGTCTGGTCCACCGGCAAGGGCCCGACCGCGCTCTGCGCCCATGTCCTGGCCGACCGGGGACTGCTCGACCTCGACGCCCCGGTCGCCGACTACTGGCCGGAATTCGCCGCGAACGGCAAGGAATCCGTCCTCGTACGCCACCTCCTCTCGCACCGCTCCGGAGTGGCCGGGCCCGACACCCCGCTCTCCCTGGAGGAGCTGTACGACTGGGAGACGGCCTGCGCCCGGCTTGCCGCCACCGCCCCCTGGTGGGAGCCCGGAACCCGCTCCGGCTACCACGCGATCAGTTACGGATTCCTCGTCGGCGAAGTGGTCCGCCGGATCACCGGACTGCGGCCCGGGGCGTTCCTGCAGCAGGAGATCACCGGACCGCTGGGCATCGACTTCACCTTCGGCCTCCCGGAGAGCGAGACCCACCGCCTCGCCGAACTGGTCCAGGAACGCCCCGACCGGGCCGCCCAGGCGGCCCTCCTGGACCGGATGACACCGGTCGCCGTCGCCTCCCTGCTCAACCCGCCCACCGGCCGGGCCGCCGCCAACACCCCCGCCTGGCGCGCGGCGGAGATCCCCGCCGCCAACGGCCACGGCACCGCCCGGGCGGTCGCCGCGCTCTACGGGATCCTGGCCGGACGCGGCAGCCTCGACGGCCGCCGGATCCTCTCCGGGAAGGCGGCCGCCCGCGCCGGGGAAGGACAGGGGGCCTGCCGCGACCTCGTCCTCGGCGACGGCTTCCCGTACGAGACGGAGATCGCCCTCGGCTTCTGGCTGAGCGGCGAGAACCGCTCCTACGGCCCCGACCCACGGGCGCTGGGCCACGACGGTGCGGGCGGTTCCTGCGGCCTGGCCGACCCGGATGCCTCCATCGCCCTCGGCTACGTCATGAACCGGATGGGCTCCCGCCTCGCCGACGACCCGCGCAAGACGGCCCTGGTGAACGCCGTCTACGCGGCCCACCGGGGTGCCGCCGGAGGGTGAGCGGAATCCAGACTTCCGGCGTGCCGACCCAACCCGGGTTTCACCTGCGGTTGCCAGGAATGTGAGGATGTCACCATGACAACCAAGGTCTACTTCGACATCACCATCAACGACGCCCCCGAAGGGCGGATCACGTTCAACCTGTTCGACGACGTCGTCCCCAAGACGGCGGAGAACTTCCGCGCGCTCGCCACCGGCGAGAAGGGCTTCGGTTACGCCGGCTCGTCCTTCCACCGCGTCATCACGGACTTCATGCTCCAGGGCGGTGACTTCACCCGCGGCGACGGCACCGGCGGCAAGAGCATCTACGGCGAGAAGTTCGCCGACGAGAACTTCAAGCTCAAGCACGACCGCGTGGGCCTGCTCTCGATGGCCAACGCCGGCCCGAACACCAACGGTTCGCAGTTCTTCGTCACCACGGTGCTCACCCCGTGGCTGGACGGCAAGCACGTGGTCTTCGGCGAGGTCGCCGACGAGGACAGCATGAAGCTCGTCCGCAAGATCGAGGCCCTCGGCTCCTCCAGCGGCCGCACCAGCGCCAAGGTCACCATCGCCGAGTCCGGCGTTCTCTGACCCGACCGGCAGACCAGAGCGGTACCCGACGGGCCCGTGGCAGGGCCGCGCCACCGACGTACGCGTCGGCGGGGCGGACCGGCCACGGGCCCGTGGCATGTCTCCCGCGGTTTCCGTGGTGCCCACCCCCGCGATCGGGCAGTATTTGAGGTGTCCACGACGGGGGGAACGGCGATGCGACGCACCGAAGCCGCACGGGAACTCGGCGGATTCGTCCGCGACCACCGCACCGACGGCAGCAGACGGCTACGACTGGCCGGGGCCCTGCTGGTCACCGGCGTCGTCGGCCTCGCCTTCGGCGTGCCGGTGACCATCGCCTCCGTCGGGACGACCGACGGCGCGCCCGAACTGGCGGGCCTGCTCCTCGGGGTGGGGCTGGTCGGTCTCGGACTCGGAATCTGGCGCCTGACGCAGGCACTCCGTACCCGGGAACAGTGCTTCGACGTCCACGAACGGGGGCTGACCCACCGGGTCGCGGGCGCCGCCACGCTGATCCCCTGGAGCGACATCGAGGGGATCGGGTCCGCCTCGGCCGAGGACGGACGCCCGCTGGCCGAGGCCCGGGGGATGGGCTTCGGCTTCGCCATCGAACTGCGCGACGCGCGGAAGATCCGGGTGGACACCTTCACCGAGGACGCGCGCGAACTGGCCGCCACGATTCACCGTGCGGTGAGCCTGGGCGAGTTTCCGCAGGGCCGGGGCCGCAGGCCCTGACGGGCGAGCAGGGGGCCGTGACGCGCGAGCAGGGGGCCGTGACGCGCGAGCGGCAGGCCCGCAGGCCGTGACGCGCGAGCGGGTGACCCGCAGGCCGTCACGGGCGAGCGCGGGACGCCCTGACGGGAGGCCCGGAAGCCGTGACGGCCGGCCCGGGGCTTACTGCTGATCGTCGGAGCGCGCGGCCCGCTCGGCGTTGCGCTCCTTGATGCGAGCGGTCTCCTTGCGCACCTCGGCCTGCGTGGCGCGCTCCTTCTGGAGCCACTCGGGCATCTCGTCCTTCAGCGCGTCGACCTGCTCGGTGGTGAGCGGCTCGGTGACCCCGCCGCGGGCGAGCCCCGCGATGGAGACGCCGAGCTTCGCGGCGACGACCGGGCGGGGGTGCGGGCCGGTGCGGCGCAGCTCCACCAGCCAGGCGGGCGGGTCGGTCTGGAGGGCGTTGAGCTCGGTGCGGGAGACGGCACCCTCCTGGAACTCGGCGGGCGTGGCCTGGAGGTACACGCCCAGCTTCTTCGCCGCCGTGGCGGGCTTCATGGTCTGGGCGGTCTTGTGCGACGTCATGGGTCCAGGGTATCGACCATGGGACATACCTCCGACCACCGACCGGTAGCCTGGTTCCGTGACAGGCTCGGACATCCCCTCATCCTTCCGGCTCGCGTACGTCCCCGGCGTGACGCCCACCAAGTGGGTGAGGGTCTGGCACGAGCGGCTGCCCGGCACCCCCCTGGAGCTCGTCCAGGCCACCGCCGCCGATGCCCCCGGACTGCTGGCGGACGGCGGCGCCGACGCCGGTCTCGTACGGCTGCCGGTCGACCGGGACGTCCTGGCCGCGATCCCCCTCTACACCGAGACGACCGTCGTGGTGATCCCCAAGGACCACGTCGCGACCACCGCCGAAGAGGTGTCGCTCGCCGAGCTGGCCGACGAGATCGTGCTGCACCCGCTGGACGACGTCCTCGACTGGGAGACCCTGCCCGGGCGCCCGGCCGTCGAGCGTCCGGCCACCACGGCGGACGCGATCGAACTGGTCGCGGCGGGCGTCGGCGTCCTCCTCGTCCCGCAGTCCCTGGCCCGGCTGCACCACCGCAAGGACCTCACCTACCGCCCGGTCCCGGAGACCCCCGAGTCCCGCGTCGCCCTGTCGTGGCCCCAGGCGGAGGAAGCCCCCGAGCTGGTGGAGGAGTTCATCGGGATCGTCCGGGGCCGCACCGTCAACAGCACCCGGGGCCGCGCGGCCACCCCGCAGCGCCCCACGGCCAAGGCCAAGGAGAAGGCCAAAGGCAAGCGGGCGGGTACGGGCGGCGGGCAGGGCGCTGCCCGGCACAAGCCGGCGGGCAGGAAGCCCTCGCCGGGCGGCCGGGCCGGCGGCCAGAGCGGCAAGCGCGGAAAGCCGCGCGGCCGGTAACGGCACCGAGCCCGCCGGGCCCGGCCCGCGCGCCGACTCCCGGAAACCACCCCGCACAACGCCCCGGAACGCCACCCTGCCGCGGTTCTCTCGTTGATGAGGCAACCGCCGTATGCAGGGGAGCCGTCCGTCCGATGCCGAACATCCGCAAGAAACAGCACCTGGGCCTCATCGGGATGCTGCTCATCGCCGTCGCCTTCGCCGGACTCCATCTGACAGCGGTCACCGGACGGGCCTCGCCCGACACCAAGAACTACCTCTCCTACGCCCTGAGCCTCAGCGGCGAGAGCCGCGAGGAGGCGGGCCGCCGGGCCATCGCCTACTCCTGCGCCAGCGGGCAGCACGCGTCCCTGAGCCCCGTCCCCTGGACCAACAGGAAGGCCGTGGGGGAGTCGGAGGAGCAGTGCGTCCGCCGGCTGAACGACTCGGTCGCGTACTGGTTGCGCCACGGCAACACGTCAGGGATGACCGCGCCGTTCGCCAACCAGCGGTTCATGGCCATCTTCGAGGCCAGGCCCGGCTATCCGCTGTTCCTGATCCCTTTCGTCGCCGTCCTCGGTATCACCTGGGGCCTCTGGCTGGCGGGGCTCGTCATCGCGCTCGCGGGCAGCGTCTGCGTTCTGCTCACCCTCCGCGCGGCGGGCGCCTCCCGGCGCGCCGGTCTGGCCGGGCAGGCCCTGTATCTCGCCCTGCCCACCGGCACCGTCGCCATGAACCCCCTGAGCGACGGCCTGTCCCTGGCGCTGGGCACGGCGGTCGCCCTCGGCTGTGTCCTGCTGCTGCGGGACCGGCCCCGTACGGACGGGGAATCCGGTACGGGCGAGGGGCCGGGGGCCTGGGCGGCCGCAGCGGGACCCCGTACGGGCGCGGCGCTCGTCGCGGGCGGCCTCGTCCTGATGTTCTTCGTCCGCTACTCGCAGGCGCTGCTGCTGGCGGCCGCTCTCGCGGGGGTCCTCCTTGCCTGGTCCGGGTGGCTCCGCCGGGAGCGCCGGCAGCCCGCCCCCGTACTCCGGGCGGCCGGACTGTGCGGTGCGCTGGCGGCGGGCATCTACGCCGGGGCGCATCTGCTGGGGTGGCCCATGGGCCAGGACAGCGCCCAGGACCTGCTGACCCACCACTACCAGCGCCCCGATCTGCCCAACCCCTGGCCCGAGTTCTTCGTACAGGAGGGCGTCTTCTGGTCGGCGTGGCTGCGCCGCCAGGCCGACTCCCCCGTCCTCCCCGTTCTGCTCGCGTTCTCGGTCTGGGCGCTGCTGAGGAGGCGCTCCGTGGTGCTGCCGGTCGCCCTGGCGGCAGGTGCGGCGGGCCTCCTCAACCAGGCCGGCCACCCGAACCTGGGCCAGCTCTACGGCTTCCGCCTCATCGTGTTCCTCTGGCTGCTGCCCGTCCTGGCGATCCCGCTGCTGCTGGACCGGCCGTCCCGGGAACCCTCACCCGTCCCCGCGCAGCCGGAGGAGGTAGGTGGCGGTCACCGCGACGGCACGGTCGGCGTCGCCCACCAGGTCCGCGAGGGCGCGTGAGGCCTTAGGGCCCGGGATGCCGGCCAGCGCCTGGGTGAGCCGCCCGCGCGCGGGCGGCCCGGTTCCCTCCTCGCCGATGCGGCCGGCGAGGAGGGAGGCGATCCGGTCCGCCGCCGCGTCATCGCCGGCCAGGACGCTCAGCACGTCGGCCGCGTCGGTGTCGTTCCTTCCCGCCACGATCATGTCGACGAGCACCGGGGTCGCGGCGGCCTCGCCCAAGGCCCCGAGCGCCAGCGCCGCCCGGCCGCGGACCACGGCATCAGGGTGCGCCAGCGCGTCCCGCAGCAGCGCGACGGCCTCGTCGCCGGGCAGCTCGGCGAGGGAGCGCACGGCACGTTCCCGCACCTCCGGCACCGCTGAGCCGAGCCCTTCGGCCAGGAGGGCCGCACTGCCGTCGGACCGGGCCAGGGCCCAGCGCAGGGCCCCGGCCACGACCGGGTCGCTCTCGTCGAGCGCCGCCTCGACCAGGGCCTCCACCGGAACCTCGTCGACCGGGGCCAGGGCCGCCCGCTGGCGGGCTCCGGCGCTCGGGGACCCCAGGGCCCGCAGCACCGCGAGGACCTGGAGGACGTCCTCCCAGCCGGCCGGGTCCGTGGCGTGGACCCGGTCCAGCCGGATGAGCAACTCGGTCTCGGCGGCGATACGTTCGCGCGTCCGGCGGATGAGGTCGTCGACCAGGTCCGCGGGGGTGAAGCCGGGATCGTCGAGCGCGCGCCCGATTTCCCGCAGCGACAGTCCCACCGCCCGCAGGCTCTCGATATGGAAGATGCGCCGGACGTCCTCCCCGGAATACTCCCGGTAGCCGGACCCGGTGCGGCCCGAGGGCCGCACCAGACCGAGCGACTCGTAGTGCCGGAGCATGCGGGCGCTGACCCCGGACCGCCGGGCGACCTCACCGATCAACACGCGCTACGACTCTCCCTCGCTGCTGCTTGTCCCACCCAGGGCCACCACGCGCTTCGCCTCCTCCAGGGCGAACGCGAATCCGGTGTCCGGATCGCGCCGCAGCCGCTCGGTGGCGAGCGCGTGCGCGCGCACGTCCGGGTCGGGGGAACGCTGCGCGGTGTCCAGGGCCGACACCATCGTGCTCCCCAGACCGACCAGCGCCCTGCTGAGGCTCAGCTGTGTCTCCTGCCCACCGCGCCCGAGCTGTGTCACCAGCACCGCGGCCAACGCGGCCTCCTCCCCTTCCGGTACGAGCACGACGGCCGTCCGCCAGGCAGTCCGGGCGACCTCGTCGTCGGCGTCCGTCAGGAGCGCCCGGGTGATCGCGGGCCACGCCCGCGGGTCCCCGACCTTGGACAGGGTGTGCAGCGCCTGGCTCCGGGCCTGCGGACGCTCCGAGCGGACTTCCCGGAGCAGCAGGGGCAGCGTGTCGGCGACCGGGTGGCGGGTGAGCGCCCACGTCAGCATGTCGCGGACGAGGAACTCCGGCTCGACCGCGCACCGCTCGACCAACGGGCCGACGAAGCGCTGATCCGGCGTCGAGCCGATCGCCAGAGCGGCGCCCAGCCGCACCGACGACCGCTCGTCCCGCAGTGCCCGGAGCGCCCGTGCCTCATCCGTACCCTGTCCCGTGACCGTCATCGAGACCACCTCCTCGGCAAGCAGTGAAATGGTTGTCACCGTGTCAAGGTCAAACCGGGGGAGGCCGGGTGCCGGCTCAGGGGCCGCGCCAGACGTTGGCGAAGGCGGTGTTCTCGATGGTCCGCCGCTGCCGTACGGCTTCCAGCTCCATCACCGCTTCATGGACGGTGGCGACCACGGTGGTCACCGTCTCGTCACCGAGACTCGGTTCGGCGTCGTCGGACGGCTCGTCGCCGAGGCCCACGGCCGACGCGAGGGAGGCCAGGACGGGATCCCCCTCGTCCCGGCGGGCCACGGCCCGGCGGCGGGCGGGGGTGTCCACCAGCTCGACCTCCTTCGGACCGAACGGCAGCAGGCCGCTCCGCTTCCGCGTGAGCTCGCCGTCCTCCTCCAGCGCGTCCTGGTAGGCGGCCGCGAGGTCCCGGCCCCGGCGCCACAGCCAGTCCTCGATCCGCTCGTGGGGCGGCTGCCGGGTGATCCCCGCGGCGGCCGCGGCGAGCAGCCGGTCGTCCGGCACCGACGGCCCGCCCGGTACGACGAGGTCGCCGTCCACGGTGACGGTCCCCGCGTCGAGGAGGTCGAGCAGTTCGGCACCGGCGAGGGCCAGCGACAGATCGCCCTGCCCCACGGGATGCTCCGGCGCGGGGTCCATCGCGATGATGAACAGGTCTTTCGCCGTGGTCATGAACGGCTCCCCTCAAAGGCATCGACGCATCCGGTACAGCCGGTCCTCGCCGGACCGCCCCGGCGGGACGCCGGTTCGGGGGCGGGCGACTGCTACGACCAGTATCGTCCTCATCCCCTCCGGACCGACGGCCGCAGCCTGTCGTGGAGCACCGCGAAGGCCGTGCACGCCACCGGGAGGACGAGGGCGGCGGTGACCAGGACGCCGACGACGACGGGCGCGAGGATGCCGGCGTAGTACGCGGCGAAGAAGTTGCCCGGGGCCGGTTCGAGCAGCTCGCGGACGAGGGGCCGCAGCGGCAGGGCGGCCTGTACCGCGAGGCGGAGCACCCCGGCCGCGACCGCGGCGAGCGGCAGCGCGAGGACCAGAACGCGCGGCACCCCCGTACGCGTCCATGTCAGCGACCAGGAGCGGCGCACGGCTGCCCACGGGCCGAGCCCGTCCGCGGCGGCGGCCGGAGCGAGAGCCAGGGCGAGGCGGAGCAGGACGGCGACACCCAGGGCGACGGCGGGGGAGGCCGAGACGAGGACGTAGGGCCACGATCCGCGTTCCAGGGGCAGAGGCGTGGCGAGGTGGTAACCGGTGAGGGAGTCGGCCCAGGCCGCGACGCCGATCGGCAGCGGCCAGACGATCAGTCCGCGCAGCGCGTACACGAAGAGCACCGGCCGCACCCGTGCCCGTAGCGGCTCCGGCCCTGCCCCCGCCGTACCCGGCGGCTCGCCGGTCTCCGCCGCGACCGCCCGCGAACAAGACTGCAGGGCCGCGCTGCCGATGCCGAGCAGCTGAGCCTTACGTTCGTTCAGTTTCCGTTCCCGACAGAACGCGTGGCGGCCCCGGCCCGGTTCTCCGGGGCCGGCGGCCATGTGCCCGGCCACCGCACCTGTAGCCGGGCCCCTCCACTCTTTGCATAAAACTGCGTGGATGCGTATAGTCATGCCATCGATCAGGAGGGTTACCGATGGTGGTACGAGCAGCAGTGGCAGGGGCGAGCGGATACGCCGGCGGGGAGCTGCTCCGTCTTCTGCTGGCGCACCCGGAGGTCGAGATCGGCGCTCTCACCGGGCACTCCAACGCCGGGCAGACGCTCGGTTCGCTCCAGCCGCACCTGCGGCCCCTGGCCGACCGGGTGCTGGAGCCCACCACCGCCGAGGTGCTCGCCGGGCACGACGTCGTCTTTCTGGCGCTCCCGCACGGGCAGTCCGCCGCCGTCGCCGAACAGCTCGGGGACGAGGTCCTCGTCGTCGACATGGGGGCCGACTTCCGGCTCAAGGACGCGGGGGACTGGGAGGCGTTCTACGGCTCCCCGCACGCCGGGACCTGGCCCTACGGGCTGCCCGAGCTGCCGGGCGGGCGGGCCGCGCTCGCCGGGTCGAAGCGGATCGCGGTGCCCGGGTGCTACCCGACCGCCGTGTCCCTCGCGCTCTTCCCGGCGTACGAGGCCGGTATCGCCGAGCCGGAGGCCGTCATCGTCGCCGCGTCGGGCACCTCGGGTGCGGGCAAGGCGGCCAAGCCGCATCTCCTCGGCTCCGAGGTCATGGGCAGCATGACCCCGTACGGCGTCGGCGGCGGGCACCGCCACACGCCCGAGATGATCCAGAACCTCAGCGCCGCCGCCGGGCAGCCGGTCACCGTCTCCTTCACGCCCACCCTCGCCCCCATGCCCCGCGGCATCCTCGCCACGTGCAGCGCGAAGGCGAAGCCCGGCGTGAGCGCGGAGAGCCTGCGCGCGGTGTACGAGAAGGCGTTCGCGGACGAGCCGTTCGCCGAGCTCCTGCCCGAGGGGCAGTGGCCCGCCACCGCCGCCGTGTACGGCTCCAACGCCGTACAGATCCAGGTCGCGCACGACCCGGCCGCCGGACGGATCGTGGTCGTCTGCGCCATCGACAATCTCGCCAAGGGCACCGCGGGCGGCGCCCTCCAGAGCATGAACATCGCCCTCGGACTCCCCGAGGACACAGGTCTTTCGACGATCGGAGTGGCACCGTGAGCGTCACGGCAGCACAAGGATTCTCGGCGGCGGGCATCGCCGCGGGAATCAAGGAGAGCGGCAACCCGGACCTGGCCCTCGTGGTCAACAACGGGCCGCGCCGCGCCGCCGCGGGCGTCTTCACCTCCAACCGCGTCAAGGCCGCCCCCGTCCTCTGGTCGGAGCAGGTCCTCAAGGGCGGCGCGGTCACCGCCGTCGTCCTCAACTCCGGTGGCGCCAACGCCTGTACGGGACCCCAGGGCTTCCAGGACACCCACGCCACCGCCGAGAAGGCGGCCGAGGTCCTCGAAGGCCACAGCGCGGGCGAGGTCGCCGTCGCCTCCACCGGGCTCATCGGCATCCTGCTCCCCATGGACAAGCTGCTCCCCGGCATCGAGCAGGCCGCCGCCGCCCTCAGTGAGCACGGTGGTGAGAAGGCCGCCATCGCCATCAAGACCACCGACACCGTCCACAAGACCGCCGTCGCGGGCGGTGACGGCTGGACCGTCGGCGGCATGGCCAAGGGCGCGGGCATGCTCGCCCCCGGCCTCGCCACCATGCTCGTCGTCCTCACCACCGACGCGGATGTGGAAGCCCCCGCACTGGATGCCGCACTCCGCGACGCCACCCGCACCACCTTCGACCGGGTCGACTCCGACGGCTGCATGTCCACCAACGACACCGTGCTGCTCCTCGCCTCCGGCGCCAGCGGCATCACCCCGGAACAGGGCGCGTTCGCCGAGGCCGTACGGGCCGTCTGCGACGACCTCGCCCGCCAGCTCATCGGCGACGCCGAGGGCGCCTCCAAGGACATCCGGATCGAGGTGATCAACGCGGCCACCGAGGACGACGCCGTCGAGGTCGGCCGGTCCATCGCCCGCAACAACCTCCTCAAGTGCGCCATCCACGGCGAGGACCCCAACTGGGGCCGGGTCCTCTCCGCGATCGGCACCACGAAGGCCGCCTTCGAGCCGGACCAGCTCAACGTCGCCATCAACGACGTCTGGGTCTGCAAGAACGGGGGAGTGGGCGAGGACCGCGACCTCGTCGACATGCGCTACCGGGAGGTCAAGGTCACCGCCGATCTCGCCGCGGGCACCGAGTCCGCCGTCATCTGGGCCAACGACCTCACCGCGGACTACGTCCACGAGAACAGCGCGTACAGCTCATGAGCGCCGCGCGGAAGCACACCGCACTCCCGAAGGCGCAGACCCTCATCGAGGCGCTGCCCTGGCTGACCCGGCACCACGGCAAGACCGTCGTCATCAAGTTCGGCGGCAACGCCATGATCGACGAGGAGCTGAAGGCCGCCTTCGCCCAGGACGTCGTCTTCCTGCGGCACGCAGGCCTCAAGCCCGTCGTCGTGCACGGCGGCGGCCCCCAGATCAGCGCCCAGCTCGACAAACAGGGCCTGGTCAGCGAGTTCAAGGCCGGGCTGCGGGTCACCACCCCCGAGGCGATGGACGTCGTACGGATGGTGCTCGCCGGACAGGTCCAGCGCGAACTGGTCGGCCTCCTCAACCAGCACGGCCCCCTCGCCGTCGGCATGACCGGCGAGGACGCCCACACCATCACCGCCACCCAGCACCGGCCCACCATCGACGGCGAGTCCGTCGACATCGGCCGGGTCGGCGAGATCACCGCCATCGACACCGGGGCCATCCAGGCGCTGCTCGACGACGGCCGCATCCCGGTCGTCTCCTCCATCGCCCGCTCCGCCGACGACCACCACGTCTACAACGTCAACGCCGACACCGCGGCCGCCGCGCTCGCCGCCGCCCTGAACGCCGAGACGCTGATGGTCCTCACCGATGTCGAGGGGCTTTACGAGGACTGGCCCAACAGCGACGACGTCATCAGTCGGCTGACCGCCAGTCAGCTGGAGAAGCTGCTGCCCGAGCTGTCCAGCGGCATGGTCCCCAAGATGCAGGGCTGCCTCCACGCCGTACGCAACGGTGTCGAGACCGCCCGCGTCATCGACGGCCGGGTCCAGCACTCGATCCTGCTGGAGATCTTCACCGACGAGGGCATCGGCACCATGGTCGTGCCGGACGCCCCCATCGACGTACACGGAGTACCTGAACAGGGGGAATCATGACCGGCACAGAGGCTTCGGGACTCACCTCGCGGTGGCAGGGCGCGCTGATGGACAACTACGGCACGCCCCGCCTGCCGCTCGTCCGGGGCGAAGGCGCGTACGTCTGGGCCGAGGACGGCACCCGCTACCTCGACTTCGTCGGCGGCATCGCGGTCAACGCACTCGGCCACGCCCACCCGGCCGTCGTCGAGGCCGTCTCCACCCAGATCGCCTCCCTCGGCCATGTGTCGAATCTGTTCATCGCCGAGCCGCCGGTCGCCCTCGCGGAGCGGCTGCTCCAGCTCTTCGGCCGTCAGGGCCGGGTCTTCTTCGCCAACTCCGGTGCGGAGGCCAACGAGGCCGCCTTCAAGATCGGCCGGCTCACCGGGCGCAGCCACATGGTCGCGACCGACGGCGGTTTCCACGGCCGGACGATGGGCGCGCTCGCGCTGACCGGCCAGCCCGGCAAGCAGGAGCCGTTCGTCCCGCTGCCCGGCGATGTCACGCATGTGCCGTACGGAGACGTGGACGCCCTGCGCGCAGCGGTGACCACCGACACCGCCCTGGTCATCATCGAGCCGATCCAGGGCGAGAACGGCGTCGTCGTCCCGCCCAAGGGCTACCTGGAGGCGGCCCGGGAGATCACCCGGGCGACCGGGACGCTGCTCGTCCTGGACGAGGTGCAGACCGGGATCGGGCGCTGCGGCCAGTGGTTCGAGCACCAGGCGCACCAGAGTGTCGAGCCGGACATCGTCACGCTCGCCAAGGGCCTCGGCGGCGGTCTGCCCATCGGCGCGACGGTCGCCTTCGGCCCGGCCGCCGACCTGCTGAAGCCGGGTCACCACGGCACGACGTTCGGCGGCAACCCGGTCGCCTGCGCCGCCGGACTCGCCGTCATCGACACCCTCGCGGCCGACGGCACGCTCGACAACGTCAAGCGGCTCGGCGAGAAGATCCGCGACGGCGTGGAGGCGCTGGGACACCCGCTGGTATCCCATGTCCGCGGCAGCGGCCTGCTGCTGGGTATCGTGCTCACCGGACCCCTCGCACCGCAGGTGCAGCAGGCGGCCCAGGGAGCCGGCCTCCTGGTGAACGCGCCCGCCCCCGATGTCGTACGGCTCATGCCGCCGCTGATCATCGGTGACGCGGAGGTGGACGCGTTCCTGGAGATCCTGCCGGGCGCTCTCGACGCGGCACACGGGGACGGACGATCCGGAGCATGACCCTCCGGAGAATGAGGCGACGACGATGACCGAGGCGCAGGAATCCGAGCACGGCGGGCCGTCCGTGCCGCAGACCCGCACCGCCCGCCACCGCCGGATCGTGGACATCCTGAACCGGCAGCCGGTCCGCTCGCAGAGCCAGCTGGCCAAGCTCCTCGCCGACGACGGGCTGAGCGTCACCCAGGCTACGCTCTCCCGGGACCTCGATGAGCTGGGCGCGGTCAAGATCCGCAACACCGGCGGCGAGCTGATCTACGCGGTGCCCAGCGAGGGCGGATTCCGCACCCCGCAGGCCCCGCTGGGCGGCTCGGCCAAGGAGGAGCGGATGCGCCGGCTCTCGGCCGAACTGCTCATCTCGGCCGAGGCGTCGGCCAACCTGGTGGTGCTCCGTACGCCGCCGGGCGCGGCCCAGTTCCTCGCCTCGGCCATCGACCAGGCCGAACTGCACGACATCCTCGGCACGATCGCGGGCGACGACACGCTGATGCTCATCAGCCGCGACGCGCACGGCGGTCAGGCGCTCGCCGACCATCTGCTGAGGCTCGCTCAGAACGACCGCTGAGCCGCTCCGTTCAGTAGCGCGTGATCGCGGTCGGGCCCGACGAGGTCCCGACCGCGATGTGCGGCCGCCGCCCCGGCTCCGCCCAGGCCAGGATCTCCGCCATGGCGTCGGCGGGTACGGACACACAACCCGCCGTCGCCCCGCGCCCGTTCACATGCAGGAAGACCCCCGCGCCCCGGTTACGCACCGGCTGTTCGTAGTTGAAGCCGATCACCAGTGCCCGGGCGTACTGCGTACCGTAGGAGACCAGGTGCTCGGCCTCCGCCGCCCGGCAGTGGGAGGGCCGCGGTTCCACCCAGCGGTTGTACGCGACCGAGTCGTTGTCCTGGCACCACCAGGAGTCGTCGTTCACCTTCCGGTACGGATACGTCGTCCCCGCCGGGGCGTCCTCGATGCCGAAGGCGTACGGCAGGTCGTACAGCCCCGTCGGCGTGGTGCTGGTGCCCTGCTCCCGGGTCGCCCCCTCGGCCAGCCCGTTCGCCCCGAACCGCGCGGGCGCGGACCCCGCCTCCGCCCACCGGCCCCCGCGCCGCTCCCACCAGGTCACCGTGCCGGTGGTGGAGCCGGTGTCCGGGGCCTCGGCGGTGATCAGTTGTGTGCCGCCGCCGGTGTCCGCCAGCCGGTCCGGCAGGGGCGGTACGTCGGAGGCGGGGGCGGCCCCGAGGGAGCCGGCCAGGGCGAGGAGAACGGCGGCGGTCACCAGTGATCTGCGCATGCTCCGGACCGTACGGCGGCCGGGGGTGGCGAGCCTCCGCGTCTGCTCCGTACGGCCCAGCGGCGTGCCCCGGGGGGTGTCACCCATACCCGGGGGCCGGGCGGCTCTGCCGCGCCGCCGCCCGTAGCAGCCGGTCCGCCGCCACCCGCACCGCGCGCGGCCTCTCCGGCGCACTCCGCTCGCGCAGCAGGGACTCCGGAATCCCGGCGGCGTCCGGCAGCAGGGCCCGGGTCGCCGCCCGCACCACGGCCGGGCTCGGGTCGTCCAGCAACGGCGTCAGCCGCTCCCGTTCCACCGCGTCCAGCGCGCGCAGCCCGCTGATCGCGTGCACCCGAACCGAGGGCAGCGGGTGCCCGAGGAGGACCCACAGCGTCTCCGCGTCCGTCGCGCGGTCGCCGCATTCGCCGAGCCCGGCGGCGGCGGCCGGGTGTGCGGCCGGGTCCGCGCACAGGCCCCGGTGGACGGGCAACGGGTCGACGCCGCCCTGCCGCAGGACGTAGCGCGCGCAGGCCCGTACGACGCCCGAGCGGTCGACGAGGAAGAGCTCCGCGTCACCGTGCCGCCCGGCCCGCCGCAAGGCGGTCACCCCGGCCGCCCGCACCCGGGGAGCGCGGGCCGCCAGCAGCCGGTCCAGCACGGCGGCCGCGTCCGGGTCCGCAGTCGCGCCCGGCCTCACGGCGGCCTCCGCGCAGAGGTCCTGGAGCGTGACGTCACCGCAGGTCGCCGCCGTGGTGGCCAGCTCCATCGGCGTCAGCAGCCCCCGCTCCACCGCGATCCGGTACGCGAGTCTGTACGTCGCCCGGCCGGGACGGGCCGTCAGCGCCAGCACCTCGGCCGCCGGTCCCTCACGCAGCGCGTCCTCCAGCAAGGTCCGCGCGAAGTCGCCCCGCTCCCGCCGAGACAGCCGCAGGATCACATCGGCCAGCGGGAACAGCGCGTCGCCGGGCAGTTCGGCGAGAGCCGCCCGGGCCTTCTCGCGGACCGGAGCGACCCAGTCCGCGCACCGCACCACCAGGAGCGGCCGCAGCTCGGGGGCGGTGCGGACCGCGTCCAGCGCCGCCTCCCGGACCCGCCCGTCCGGGTGGCACAGCGCGATGGCGGGCGGGGGTGGCGGCGGCGAGGTCGGGGGTGCGGCCCTCGAACCCGTACGTCCGCGCAACCGGTCCAGCAGCGTCGGGGCCGGCCGTTCCGGTTCCCCGGGCGGGCGGGTGAACAGCCAGGGGCGGTCGTCCAGATTCCGCACCCCGGCATCGAAGGCGAGCCATGCGTCGGCCGACGCGATGTCGAACGCCTCCACCGGCGTCACGCCCTCGCACACCTGCACCACGGCTCTCATGGTCTCCAGGTCCCTGCCGTCCACCGCGGCCCCCTTCGTCGGCTGCCGATGCTAGGGCCGTTCCGGCCAAGAAGCGTCGGCATTTTCCGTCCGTACGGCTGCGTAGGCCTCTCTGACCTGCCGCTTTGACAAACAATACGGAGGAACGCATAGTTATACCCATCAGTGATTGCACCGTAAGGAGAAACCCGTGACCGAGCGCGTCGTACTCGCCTACTCGGGCGGCCTGGACACCTCCGTCGCCATCGGCTGGATCGCCGAGGAGACGGGCGCCGAGGTCATCGCCGTTGCCGTGGACGTCGGCCAGGGCGGCGAGGACCTGGACGTCATCCGCAAGCGCGCGCTCGCCTGCGGTGCCGTCGAAGCCGAGGTCGCGGACGCCAAGGACGAGTTCGCCGAGGAGTACTGCCTCCCGGCGATCAAGGCCAACGCCCTCTACATGGACCGCTACCCGCTGGTCTCGGCCCTCTCCCGGCCGACCATCGTCAAGCACCTCGTCGCCGCCGCCCACAAGCACAACGCCGGGATCGTCGCCCACGGCTGCACCGGCAAGGGCAACGACCAGGTCCGCTTCGAGGCCGGCATCTCCGCGCTCGGCCCCGACCTGAAGTGCATCGCCCCGGTCCGGGACTACGCGATGACCCGGGACAAGGCGATCGCCTTCTGCGAGGAGAAGAACCTCCCGATCGCGACCACCAAGAAGTCGCCGTACTCCATCGACCAGAACGTCTTCGGGCGGGCCGTCGAGACGGGCTTCCTGGAGGACATCTGGAACGCGCCGATCGAGGACATCTACGAGTACACCGAGAACCCGGCCCTCCAGCGCGAGGCCGACGAGGTCGTCATCTCCTTCAAGGAGGGCGTGCCCGTCGCCATCGACGGCCGTCCCGTCACCGTCCTCCAGGCGATCCAGCAGCTCAACGAGCGGGCCGGCGCCCAGGGCATCGGCCGGATCGACATGGTCGAGGACCGGCTCGTGGGCATCAAGTCCCGTGAGGTGTACGAGGCGCCCGGCGCGATCGCGCTGATCACCGCCCACCAGGAGCTGGAGAACGTCACCGTCGAGCGCGAGCTGGCCCGCTACAAGCGGCAGGTCGAGCAGCGGTGGGGCGAGATGGTCTACGACGGCCTGTGGTTCTCCCCGCTGAAGCGGGCCCTGGACGGCTTCATCAACGAGGCCAACCAGCACGTGACCGGCGACATCCGGATGACCCTGCACGGCGGCCGCGCCGTCGTCACCGGCCGGAAGTCCGAGGAGTCGCTGTACGACTTCAACCTCGCGACCTACGACTCGGGCGACACCTTCGACCAGTCCAAGGCACAGGGCTTCATCGAGATCTTCGGTCTCTCCTCGAAGATCGCGGCCAAGCGCGACCTCGCCTGACCCCTTCTCGTTGTACAGCCGCCTCCCCTCCCACGCGGCGGGGAGGCGGCCGCATATCCGCACCTTGGCCTACGCCTGGGCCTTTGCCTTTGCTTTTTGAGGAGCACGCAGTGAGCAGCAACAACGGTGACGTCCGGCTCTGGGGCGCGCGGTTCGCCGACGGACCGGCCGAGGCGCTGGCCAAGCTGTCCGCCTCCGTCCACTTCGACTGGCGGCTCGCCCCGTACGACATCGCCGGCTCCCGCGCCCACGCCCGTGTCCTCAACAAGGCGGGCCTGCTCACCGAGGACGAGCTGACCCGGATGCTCGCCGGGCTCGACCAGCTCGAAGCCGACGTCGCCGACGGCTCCTTCACCGGCACCATCGCCGACGAGGACGTGCACACCGCCCTGGAGCGCGGTCTGCTGGAGCGCCTCGGCCCCGACCTCGGCGGCAAGCTCCGGGCCGGGCGGTCCCGGAACGACCAGATCGCCACGCTCTTCCGGATGTACCTGCGTGACCACGCCCGCACCATCGGCGGCCTGATCGCCGACCTCCAGAGCGCGCTGGTCGGCCTCGCCGAGGCCAACGCGGACGTCGCGATGCCGGGCCGGACCCACCTCCAGCACGCCCAGCCCGTCCTCTTCGCCCACCACGTGCTCGCCCATGTGCAGTCCCTGTCCCGGGACGCCGAGCGGCTGCGCCAGTGGGACGAGCGCACCGCCGTCTCCCCCTACGGCTCCGGGGCGCTCGCCGGATCCTCGCTCGGGCTCGACCCGCAGGCGGTCGCCGCCGACCTGGGTTTCGAGCACGGCTCGGTCGCCAACTCCATCGACGGCACCGCCTCGCGGGACTTCGTCGCCGAGTTCGCCTTCATCACCGCGATGATCGGCGTCAACCTCTCCCGGATCGCGGAGGAGGTCATCATCTGGAACACGAAGGAGTTCTCCTTCGTCACCCTCCACGACGCCTTCTCCACCGGCTCCTCGATCATGCCGCAGAAGAAGAACCCGGACATCGCGGAGCTGGCCCGGGGCAAGTCCGGCCGCCTCATCGGCAATCTGACCGGCCTCCTCGCCACGCTCAAGGCGCTCCCGCTCGCGTACAACCGGGACCTCCAGGAGGACAAGGAGCCCGTCTTCGACTCCTGCGACCAGCTGGAAGTCCTGCTCCCCGCCTTCACCGGCATGATGGCCACCCTCACCGTCAACCGCGAGCGCATGGAGGAGCTGGCCCCGGCGGGCTTCTCCCTCGCGACCGACATCGCGGAGTGGCTGGTCAAGCAGGGCATCCCCTTCCGGGTGGCGCACGAGGTGGCCGGCGCCTGCGTCAAGGAGTGTGAGCAGCACGGCATCGAGCTGGACCAGCTCACCGACGAGCAGTTCGCGAAGATCTCCGAGCACCTCACGCCGGAGGTCCGCACGGTCCTCAACGTGCGGGGCGCCCTCGCCTCCCGCGACGGCCGGGGCGGGACGGCCCCCTCCGCCGTCGCCGTACAGCTCGCCGAGGTGAAGGACGACCTGGCGGCCCAGCACGCCTGGGCGACCGCCCGCCAGTAAGGGCAGCAGGTGGTGGCGGTGTCGTAAGAGGTCCACGAAGGGTGTCGCGAGCTACGTTCACCGGGGTAGGAGTAACCGAAACCCGACCCCGAGGAGCCCGCGATGCCCTTCGCCGCCCTGGCCGCCGCGACGACCCCGACCGCCCACATCGGACTCGGCCTGGCCGCCGTCGGGAGGCCCGGCTACATCAACCTCCACCGGGACCGCGACCTGCCCGCCGACCGCGACCCCGACGCCCTGCGCGCCCGCACCCACGAGCTCCTGGACGCCGCCTACGCGCAGGGCGTCCGGTACGTCGACACCGCCCGCTCCTACGGCCGCGCCGAGGAGTTCCTCGCCGAGTGGCTGGATGCCCGGCCCTCGTTCACCGACCTCGTCGTCGGCAGCAAGTGGGGCTACACCTACACCGCCGACTGGAGCGTCGAGGCCGAGCACCACGAGGTCAAGGACCACAGCCTCGCCACCTTCGAGCGCCAGTACGCCGAGACCCGCGACCTCCTCGGCGGCCGGCTCAGCCTCTACCAGGTCCACTCGGTCACCCCGGACAGCCCGGCGCTCACCGACAAGGAACTGCTCGACCGGCTCGCCGCCCTGGCCGCCGACGGCGTCACCGTCGGCCTCTCCACCAGCGGGCCCGCCCAGGCCGACGCGATCCGGGCGGCCCTCGCCGTCACGGTCGACGGCGAACCCCTCTTCCGTACGGTCCAGGCCACCTACAACGCCCTGGAGACCTCGGCCGCGCCCGCGCTCGCCGAGGCCCACGACGCCGGGCTCACCGTGATCGTCAAGGAGGGCATGGCCAACGGGCGGCTCGCCGGGGACGAGGCCCCGGCCGTGTTCCAGGAGATCGCCGCCGACGCGGGGGTGGGCGGCGACGCGGTGGCCCTGGCGCTCGTCCTCCACCAGCCCTGGGCGGGCGTCGTGCTCTCCGGCGCCGCCACGGCTGCCCAGCTCTCGGGCAATCTGCACGCCGCCGTCGTCGACCTGGACGACGAGCAGCGGGCGAGCCTCGACGCCCTGGTCGAGGAGCCGGAGGCGTACTGGCGGCACCGCGCCGGGCTGCCCTGGCACTGACGCCGGCCCGGCCGGGCGGCCTGCCCGGGTGGCCTCAGGAACCGGTGAGGATCACGAGTTCCCGGGTCGCCCGGGTCATCGCCACATACCGGTCCACCGCCCCCCGGACGCCGTCGCCGAACGTCTCCGGTTCGACGAGCACGACCAGGTCGAACTCCAGGCCCTTCGACAGCTCCGGGGTCAGCGACCGCACCCGGGCCGTCGGCCGGAAGTCCGGGGCGCCGATGACACAGGCGGTTCCGTCCTCGTGCGCGGCGAGCCGGTCGGCGAGGACGGTGTCCAGGTCGTCGACGGAACCGTGGGCGACCGGGACGCCGCTGCTGCGGACGGAGACCGGCACGTTGGCGTCCGGGAGCGCGGCCCGGACCACCGGCGCCGCCTCCGCCATGATCTCCTCCGGCGTGCGGTAGTTGACGGTCAGCGAGGCCAGGGTGATCCGGTCGAGACCGACCCGCTCAAGCCGCTCCCGCCAGCTCTCGGGGAACCCGTTCCGGGCCTGCGCCCGGTCCCCGACGACGGTGAAGCTCCGGGACGGGCAGCGTCGGATCAGCATCTGCCACTGGGCGTCGGTCAGTTCCTGGGCCTCGTCCACGACGATGTGCGCGAACGGCCCGGCCAGCAGGTCCGGCTCCACCCCGTTCGGTCGGTCGGCGGTGGCCAGGGACTCCCTCAGGTCCTCCCCGCGCAGCATCACCAGCGCCCCCTCGCCGTCCGCATCGGCGTCGGCCAGCGTCTCGTCGGCGAGCAGGCTCTCGACGACCCGGTCCATCTGCTCCCGCTCGGCGGCGGCCGCCGCCTCGTGCCGCCGCCGGCGCCGGGACGCCTCCGGATCGCCGAGCCGCAGCCGTGCCGCGTCCAGGATCGGCAGGTCGGACTCCGTCCAGGCCTGAGCGTCCGCCCGCCGCAGCCGCCGGCCCTCCTCGGCGGTCAGCCAGGGGGCGCACTTGCGCAGATAGGCGGGTACGGACCAGAGATCGGCGACCAGGTCGGCCGCCTCGATCAGCGGCCAGGCGCGGTCGAAGAGGGCGAACAGCTCCCGGTTCAGCCGCAGCGAGGCGCGCAGTTGCTCCTCGGGCGCATCGCCGTCGTGCTTGTCCACCAGGATCGTGAGCAGCTCCTCCCAGACCTGGTCGCGCGCCTCGTTGTGCGGCGTGCCCGGATCCGGCGCCCCGAAGGCCGAGGCCCAGTCGGCGGCGCTCAGCCAGATGTCCGACCAGTGCGTCTCCACCCGTACGCCCTCGGAGGGCGGCTCCTCGTAGAACCGGACGGCCGGCTCGACCGCCGCCACCAGCTCCGCGGACGCCTTCAGCCGCGCCACCTCAGGGTCGCTCTCGGGCCCCGCCGCCGCACCCTCGGCGACCAGGTCCCGCAGGGTGCACGTCTGCACCCCCTCCTCCCCGAGGCTCGGCAGGACATCCGCGACGTACCCGAGATAGGGCTCGTTGGGCCCGACGAACAGCACGCCGCCGCGACGGTGACCCAGGCGCGGGTCGGCGTACAGCAGATAGGCGGAGCGGTGCAGGGCGACGACGGTCTTCCCCGTGCCGGGCCCGCCGTCGACGACGAGCGCGCCCCGGGAACCCGCCCGGATGACGGCGTCCTGGTCGGCCTGGATGGTGCCCAGCACATCGCGCATTCGGGCCGACCGGGCGGAGCCCAGACTCGCGATGAACGCGGACCGGTCGTCCAGCGCGGCATGCCCGGCAAGGCCCTCCGGCGCGAACACCTCGTCCCAGTAGTCGCCGACCCGGCCGCCGGTCCAACGGTAGCGGCGGCGGCTCACCAGGCCCATCGGGTCGCCGTGGGTGGCCCCGAAGAACGGCTCGGCGGCGGGGGAGCGCCAGTCGACCAGCAGCCGGCGGCCCGTGCTGTCGGTCAGGCCGAGCCGTCCCACGTACAGCGGCGCGGAGCCGTCCGCCGCGACCATGCGCCCGAGGCACAGGTCGAGGCCGAACCGGCGCAGGGTGCGCAGCCGGGTGGTCAGCCGGTGGATCTCGACGTCCCGGTCCATCGCCGCCCGGCTCGCCCCGCCGGGCGCCCGGCGCTCGGCCGCGAGCCGGGCGGTCAGCTCGGCGATCGACTGCTCCAGGCAGTGGGCGATGGCCGCGAAGTGCTGCTCGTCCTCGGCGATGAGCGCCGGGTCGGCCTTGGCGGAGAGCCGGTCGGGGAGGTCGAACGCGCTGGTGGTCAGGGGTGTCACGTCGTCAGTTCCGATCTGCGGTGCTTACGGGGCGGTGCCCCGTCCCGGCTACGGCGGACGATTGTGCGGCATTTGGGGGGCCTTGCGGCAAGACCCCCCATGCGCTATAAGTTGAGAGTGGCCAGGAGAGGTTATTCCTTCGGCCACTTTTTTTGTTTCCCGGTCCCACCCCGCCGCGCCCGGTTCGCCCCCGGGGTGAGCCCGTATGCTCTCCGGTGAGACGAAAATGTCTCACATGGGTTATGGTCGTCTCATGACACTCGACCGTGAGCAGGTTCTGCGCAGCGCCGCCGCCCTGCTGACCCGTAAATCGACCGCCACCATGGACGAGGTCGCCAAGGCCGCGGGTATCGGCCGGGCCACCCTCCACCGCCACTTCGCCGGGCGCGACGCCCTGGTGAAGGCGCTGGAGAACCTCGGCCTCCAGGAGTTCGAGGCGGCCCTGGACGCCGCCCGGCTCGACGAGGACACCTCGGAGGAGGGGCTGCGCCGCCTCATCGCGGCCGTCGAGCCCAGCGCCGGGCTGATGTCCTTCCTCGTCAACGAGAACCAGCTCTTCGAGGGCGACGAGGTCAACGAGGGCTGGAACCGGGCCGACGCCCGGGTCTCCGCCTTCTTCCGCCGCGGTCAGGAACGCGGCGAGTTCCGTATCGACCTCACCCCCGCCTGGCTGACCGAGGCCCTCTACGGCCTCGTCGGCACCGGAGCCTGGTCCATCCAGACGGGCCGGGTCGCCGCACAGGATTTCCAGTACATGATCGTCGAGCTGCTGCTCGGCGGAGCACGCCGGAGCGTGGAGCAATGATCAGCACCGAGAAGAACCCGGACACCACGGAGGCGGTACGCCGCCCTGGGCGGTGGATCGCGCTCGCCGTCCTCGTCCTTGCCGTGCTGCTGGTGGCCGTGGACGCCACCGTCCTCGGTCTCGCCACCCCGTTCCTCAGCGAGGACCTGGAGCCCACCGGGACCCAGCTGCTCTGGATCGGTGACGTCTACTCCTTCGTCATCGCCGGCCTGCTCGTCTCGATGGGCAGCCTCGGCGACCGCATCGGACGCAAGAAGCTGCTGCTGGTCGGGGCCGTGGCGTTCGGCGCGGTCTCCGTGCTCAACGCGTACGCGACCACGCCCGAGATGATGATCGTGGCCCGGGCGCTCCTCGGTGTCGCGGGCGCCACCCTGATGCCGTCCACGCTCGCCCTGATCCGCAACCTCTTCCACGACCCGCGCGAGCGCAGCCTCGCCATCGGGATCTGGGGCGCCATGGCCTCGGCTGGTGCGGCCGTCGGCCCGGTCGTCGGCGGATTCCTGCTGGAACACTTCTGGTGGGGCTCGGTCTTCCTCATCAACCTGCCCGTGATGGCCGTCCTCGTGGTCGTCGGCATCAAGCTGATCCCCGAGTCCAAGAACCCGGCCCCCGGCCCGTGGGACATGCTCAGCGTCGGGCTCTCCCTGGTCGGCATGATCGGTGTCGTGTACGCCATCAAGGAGACGGCCTCGCACGGAGCGAGCTGGGACTCGGCCCTGGCCGCCGTCGTCGGCGTCGGCGCGCTGACCTGGTTCGTCCGCAGGCAACTGCGGCTGCCCGCGCCCCTGCTGGACATGCGGCTCTTCCACCACCGGGGCTTCTCCGGCGCGGTCCTCGCCGACCTGCTGACCATCCTCGGCCTCTCCGGCCTCGTCTTCTTCCTCTCCCAGTTCCTGCAACTGGTGCAGGGCCGCGGGCCGCTGGAGGCCGGGCTCGCCGAACTGCCCGCCGCGATCGGCGCGGTGACCGCCGGTCTGCTGGCCGGATTCGCCGCCCGCCGCTTCTCGGTCCGCTCCGTCGTCTCGGGCGGCCTGGCCGCGGTCGGTCTGGCCCTGGGCAGTGTGACCCTGCTCGACCAGCACACCGGCTACCCGCTGCTCGGCGCCATGCTGCTGGTCGTCGGCGTCGGCGCGGGCTTCGCCTTCACCGTCACCGCCGACGTGATCCTCTCCAGCGTCCCGAAGGAGCAGGCGGGCTCCGCGTCCGCCGTCTCCGAGACCGCGTACGAACTGGGCGCTGCCCTCGGTATCGCTCTGCTCGGCTCCATCGTCACCGGTGTCTACCGGGGCTTCCCGACCCCGGCCGGCATCCCCGCCGACGTCGAGTCGGCCGCCCACGAGTCCCTGGGCGGTGCGGTCGAATCGGCCGCGGCGCTGCCCGCCGCCCAGGCGGGGCCGCTGGTCTCGGCGGCCCAGGAGGCGTTCGTCGACGGACTGCGGTCGGCCGCGGGCGTGGGCGCGGCGGTCCTGCTGGCGGCGGCCGTCGCCGCCTGGTTCCTGCTCCGGGGCCAGAAGCTCGAGGACGGCGTCGAGCACCCGTAGGCCGTACGACGAAGGGCCCGCACCCCGGAGTGGGGTGCGGGCCCTTCGTCGTACGGGCGGCCCGGGGAATCAGGCCGCCTTCGCCTTCGTCGCGTACATGTCCACGTACTCCTGGCCGGACAGCCGCATCACCTCGGCCATCACCGAGTCCGTCACCGCCCGCAGCACATAGCGGTCGCGGTCCATGCCCTCGTACCGGGAGAACTCCATCGGCTCACCGAAGCGGACCGTGACCTTGCCCGGCCGGGGCAGACCCGCGCCGCCCGGCTGCAGCTTGTCCGTCCCGATCATCGCGAACGGGATCACCGGCGCGCCCGTCATCAGCGTCAGCCGCGCGATGCCCGTACGGCCCCGGTAGAGCCGGCCGTCGGGGGAGCGGGTGCCCTCGGGATAGATCGCGAAGGCCTGCCCCTCCTCCAGCACCCGGCGGCCCGTCATCAGCGCCGCGACCCCGCCCCGGCCACCGTCCCGGTCCACCGGGATCATGCCGCAGCCGGTGAAGAACCAGGCCATCAGACGGCCCTTGAGACCCTTGCCCGTGACGTACTCGTCCTTGCCGATGTAGAACACCGGCCGGTCGACACAGATCGGCATGACCATCGAGTCGATGAACGTCAGGTGGTTGCCCGCGAGGATCACCGGACCGGTCCCGGGAATGTTCTCGGCGCCCTCCACCTGGGGGCGGAACATCAGGCGCAGAATCGGTCCGAGCACTGCCTTGATGACCGTGAGACGGGACAACGGTTCCTCCGGTGTCGTGGCCGGGCCGGCCGCGAGGGAACGGGTCCCACGGGCGGTGGCCGGTGCCGACGGATGATGGTCGGTGCAGGTGAGGACGATACTCGCGGGTATGCGCTGATCGCACATCGGGTTCACGGAGCGGATACGCGGTGTTGACATGTGTTTCCGCCACGTTGGCCGAAGGTCCGTCCTCAGTTACGTCTGCCAGCCTACGATCGGGCCTCGCTCGACCGGTCCTGGACATCACCAAGCGAGGAGCAATCATGACGGAGCGTGCGCGGAAGACCCCCGGCCGGCGGACCCTTCTGGGCGCCGCGGTCCTCGGGACCGCGGGCCTCGGCCTGCCCGCCGCCGCACAGGCCGCCGAGCGGGGCCGCGGCCACGGCGCGGGCGGCCACGGGTCGCTGCGCGATCTGCCCGTACCGACGGTGATCGGCCACCGCGGGGCCAGCGGCTACCGCCCCGAGCACACCCTCGGCTCCTACCAGCTGGCCCTGGACATGGGCGCGCACATCGTCGAGCAGGACCTGGTGCCGACCAAGGACGGCCATCTCGTCTGCCGTCACGAGAACGACATCACCGGCACCACCGACGTCGCCGACCACCCCGAGTTCGCCGGCCGCAAGGCCACCAAGAGCATCGACGGCGTCTCCTACACCGGCTGGTTCACCGAGGACTTCACCCTCGCCGAGCTCAAGACCCTGCGCGCCAAGGAGCGCATCCCGGGCAACCGTCCCGACAACACCCTCTACAACGGCCGCTGGACGATCCCCACCTTCGAGGAGGTCCTGCGCTGGGCCGAGAGGGAGGGCCGCAAGCGCGGTGCGCCCGTCTGGCTGTACGTCGAGACCAAGCACCCCACCTACTTCCGCAAGCTCGGCCTCGGCCTGGAGGAGCCGCTCGCGCGGCTGCTGCGCCGGTACGGCCGGGACCGCAAGAACTCCGCGCTCATCCTCCAGTCCTTCGAGCCCGGCTCGGTCCAGCGCCTCGCCCGGCTCGTCGACACCCCGCGCATCGTCCTGCTGTCCGGCCCCAAGGAGCGCCCCTGGGACATCGTCGAGTCGGGCGACCCGCGCACGGTCGCCGATCTGGTGAAGCCCGCCGGACTGAAGTGGATGGCCTCCTTCGCCCAGGGCATCGGCCCCACCCTCGACCTGGTCATCCCCAAGGACGCCTCGGGGCGGCTCACCACCCCGACCACCCTGGTACGGGACGCGCACGCCAAGGGCCTGCTGCTCCACCCGTACACCCTGCGCAACGAGAACAGCTTCCTGCCCGCCGACTTCCGGCGCGGCACCGACCTCAACGCCTACGGGGACGTGTTCGGCGCCTGCGCGGCCTACTTCGCCACCGGCATCGACGGCATCTTCGCCGACCACCCGGACACGGCGCTGCTCGCCGCGGCGGACCACGCGGATCGCTGACGACGCGGCGCGCCTGGCGCGGGCGAGGCGCGCCGTCAGCGATCAGCCCCCGCATGCCCCGGTCGGGTGGTGCGGCGCGACCGGAGCAACCGGCCGCCCCCACCGGCACGTCCGCCGGGGCATGACGCTTCTCGATCATGACCTCGACCCTGGCCCCTCCACCGCCCTCGTCGTCCGCACCCTGCAACCCCTGGTGCGCGCGGAGGCGAGGGCGGAGGCCCCGGCCGCCGGGGTCGAACCCGCCGACCTCGAACAGAGCGTCTGGGTGCGGCTGCTGGAGCGCCCGGCCGCCGCCGGACCGCCCGCCGACGCCGCCCGCTGGGTCCGCGACACCGTACGGGCCGAGGCCCGCCGCGGCCGCCGCACGGTCCGGCGCGAACGCCCGTACGCCGGAACGGAACCCGTCGCCGGGCCGGCCGACTGCCCGGAGCGCGCCGCGCTCGGGGCCGCCGAACGCCGGGCGCTGCGCTCCGCGATGGCCCGGCTGCCCGGCCGCTGCCCCCGGCTGCTGGAGGCATTACTGGACCCCGGCGACCCGACCTACCGGGAAATCGCAGGGGAGTTGGGTATGTCACAGGGGAGTTTGGGTCCGGTCCGTTCCCGTTGCCTTGGATGTCTGCGCAGAATGCTGGCTGCGGAGGTTGTCGCCCCATCCGTGCGGGGATAGGGAGCGGTAGGCAACCGGCGGACAGGTGAGCGGGAGGCGTGCACACATGGGCATGAGCGTGACCATCTCGGCGGCGACGGCACAGGACGTCGAGCAGATCTTCAGACTTCAGTACCTCTGCTTCCAGCGCGAGGCGGAGCTGTACGACAACTACCGGATCGACCCGCTCGTCCAGACCCTCGACTCACTGCGCGCCGAAGTCGCCGACGACCTGGTGTTCGTGGCCCGGCTCGGGGACGAAGTCGTCGGCTCGGTCCGAGGATTCACCGACCCCGACGGCACGGGCCTGATCGGGAAGCTCTGCGTCCACCCCCGGCTCCAGGGCCACGGCCTCGGCGCCCGGCTGCTGCTGGCCGCCGAATCGGCACTGACCGCCGAGCGGGCGGCGACCCGCTACCGCCTGCACAGCGGCCACCGCAGCGAGAGCAATCTGCGGCTCTACCGGAAGGCCGGATACGCCCGGGTGGGCGCCGTCACCGGAGCCGACGGCGTACAGCTGATCCTGCTGGAGAAGGACGCCACCGACCGGGACTTCGTGGCCAGCGCCTGAGCGGACGCCGCGCGAGGTCGGGCGGAACGGGCCGGGCGGAGCCCCGGGCTCAGACCGCCACCGTCTTCGCGCGGCGCAGCCAGATCATCCCGGTGACCGGCAGGATCACCGGGATGAAGAGGTAGCCCATCCCGAAGTCCGACCACACCGTGGCGTCCGGGAACGCGGCCGGCTCGGCCAGCGTCCACGCGCCGACGACCAGCACGCCCAGCAGCTCCGCCGCGCAGCACACCAGCGCCGCCCTGCGGGCCTTCTCCCCGCCGCGCACCAGCGAGTACGTGATGAAGCCGTACACCACGGCCGCGACGGCCGAGAGCACGTACGCCAGTGGCGCCCGGTCGAAGTCCATGATCATCTGGACGATCGAGCGTGAGGCCGCCGCGACCGTGAACACCCCGTAGAACCAGACCAGGACCCGGCCGGGACCGGTGCCCAGCTCGAAGGCCGGCTTCGGGGCCGTGGCCACCTCGGGGCGGTCGGTGTCGCTCACGTCAGTTTCCCCAGATGTCATAGAGCCGGACCTCCAGAACCGCCAGCACGACCGCGCCCGCCGCCACCGTGACCGAGCCCCAGCGGGTCCGCTCGGTCAGCGACAGGAAGCCGGCCGCGGGTACCGCGGCGAACGAGCCGATCAGATAGGCGATGAACACCGCCATGCCCTGCTCCGGCCGCTCCCCGCGCGCGAGCTGTACGACGCCCACCACCAACTGGGCCAGCGCCAGCACGGAGACGACCGCCATCCCGATGAAATGCCAGTCCTTCGTCGGCTGGTCCCGGTAGGCGGCGTGTCCGCACCAGGCGGCGAGGGCGAGCGCGGTCACGGCGACCGCGACCGTCAGGGCGTCAAGCATGAGTCGAGGGTATTACGGACGGAACGCCCGCCCGCGTGCGGCCCCGGCCGCCGCGCGGGCGGCTGCCGCCCCGGCCGCGCGAGGGTGGCCTTGACCACAACCGGCGGTCAGGGTTCCGCTCCCCGAGGCGGCAGGCGTCACCGGACGCACCTCCGAATCATGCCCGTCATCGCAGGTCACAGCCGTATGCGCCGAGCCGGGCGACTGAACCGGAAGGCGAGCGTCCGACCATCCAGCACTGTCCGATATGCGGACAGCCGGGATCACGGCGACCTCACGTCTGTTTTACTTGGGCCCATGACCACGACGAGCAGCCGCACCCTTGCGACCGAGGCGATCAGCACGCCCGGTGCTCGTTGTATGTGTCGAATGCGCGCCTTCTGAGGGCCCCCGCCTGAGCCTCGCGCCCCGAAGCGAGACCCGAGCCTGTGCCGTTCGCAGTCCCTGGAACGAGCCCACCCGCGCATGCGCTGACCCCCGGCCGATCGCCGCCCGAAGCCATGCCGAGACGTGACCCGGCCCACCAGCCCGAACAGTCTCCTCGACGAATGCCCCGTGCCCGGCGGACACCGCGCCGCGCACTCGACAGTGACGGAAACCCCCTGTGATCACCACGACGGGCCTCACGAAGGTCTACCAGTCGCGCGACCGTGAGGTCACCGCACTCGACGGCGTCGACCTGCACGTCCGCGAAGGCGAGGTGTACGGCGTCATCGGACAGAGCGGCGCCGGCAAGTCCTCCCTCATCCGCTGCGTCAACCTCCTGGAACGCCCCACCTCCGGAACCGTGACGGTGGCCGGCCAGGACCTCACCGCCCTCGCCGGCCGCGGCCGGCGGGCGAGCGCCGAGCTGCGCCGGGCGCGCACCCGCATCGGCATGGTCTTCCAGCACTTCAACCTGCTGGACTCCCGCACCGTCCTCGACAACATCGAACTGCCGCTGGAGATCCTCGGCGTCTCCGGCCAGGCGCGCACCCGCAAGGCCAAGGAGCTGCTCGACCTGGTCGGCCTCGCCGACAAGGCGAAGTCCTACCCCGGACAGCTCTCCGGCGGCCAGAAGCAGCGCGTGGGCATTGCCCGCGCCCTCGCGGGCGACCCCCAGGTGCTGCTCTCCGACGAGGCGACCTCCGCGCTCGATCCGGAGACCACCCGCTCCATCCTCCAGCTGCTGCGCGACCTCAACCAGCAGCTCGGCCTCACCGTCCTGCTCATCACCCACGAGATGGACGTCGTCAAGACCATCTGCGACTCCGCGGCGCTCATGCAGCGCGGCAGGATCGTCGAGTCCGGGACCGTCGGCGAACTCCTCGCCACCCCCGGCTCCGAACTGGCCCAGGAGCTGTTCCCGGTCGGCGGCACCGCCTCCGGCCCGGACCGCACGGTCGTCGACGTCACCTTCCAGGGGGAGTCGGCCTCCCAGCCGGTCATCTCCCAGCTCTCGCGGACGTACAACATCGACATCTCGATCCTCGGCGCCGCGATGGACACCGTCGGCGGCAAGCAGATCGGCCGGATGCGCATCGAACTGCCCGGCCGGTTCGAGGAGAACGTCGTCCCCATCGGCTTCCTGCGCGAACAGGGCCTCCAGGCCGAGGTCGTCGACGGCGAGAGCGCCGCGACCGCCGCCGCCCCCGTCGTACCGGAGCAGACGCCCGCCGCGATCACCAAGGAGGTCGTCAAGTGACCTGGTCCGAAATGCAGCCCCTGCTGACCCAGGGCACCTACGACACCCTCTACATGGTGCTGTGGTCCGCCCTGGTCACCGTTGTCGGCGGACTGCCGCTCGGCGTTCTGCTGGTCCTCACCGACAAGGGCGGACTGCTTCAGAACACCGTGGTGAACAAGGTCATCGGCGTGATCGTGAACATCGGCCGCTCGCTGCCGTTCATCATCCTGCTGATCGCCCTGATCCCCTTCACCACCTGGGTCGTCGGCACCTTCATCGGCCCCACCGCGATGATCGTGCCGCTCGCCGTCGGCGCCATCCCGTTCTTCGCCCGGCTCGTCGAGACGGCGATCCGCGAGGTCGACCACGGGCTCGTCGAAGCGGTCCAGTCGATGGGCGGCTCCATCCCCACGATCGTCCGCAAGGTGCTCCTCCCGCAGGCCCTGCCCTCGCTCGTCTCGGGCGTCACCACCACCCTCATCGTGCTCATCGGCTACTCCGCGATGGCCGGTGCGGTCGGCGGCGAAGGGCTCGGCTCCAAGGCCGTCACCTACGGATTCCAGCGCTTCGACAACCAGTTCATGCTGATCACCGTCGCGCTGCTGATCGTCATCGTCACCGTGATCCAGCTGATCGGCGACCTCACCGTCCGGCTGCTGGCCCGCCGCGGCCGCACCGCCTCCTGAGGCCCGCCCCCCAGAACTTTCCGTCCCCACCGAGCCCGAACTCCTTGTCCGGGCGCACCACCACAAGAAAGAGGCACTTTTCGTGCGCAAGAACATCAAGATCACCGCAGCTGCCGCCGCCACCGCCGCCCTCTCCTTCGGCCTCAGCGCCTGCGGTACGTCCTCCGACCCGGCGTCCAAGAGCGAGACCGGCGCGAACGCCGACACCTCCAAGGCCCTCGTCGTCGCCGCGTCCCCGACGCCGCACGCCGACATCCTGAACTTCGTCAAGAAGAACCTGGCGGACAAGGAAGGCCTCAAGCTCGAGGTCAAGGAGTTCACGGACTACGTCCTGCCGAACACCGCCACCCAGAACGGCCAGGTCGACGCCAACTTCTTCCAGCACAAGCCCTACCTGGACGACTTCAACGCCAAGCAGAAGACCACCATCGTGCCGGTGGTCAACGTCCACCTGGAGCCGCTCGGCCTCTACTCCAACAAGGTCAAGGGCCTCAAGGACATCAAGGCCGGCCAGACCATAGCCGTCCCCAACGACACCACCAACGGCGGCCGCGCCCTCCAGCTGCTCGCCGAGAACGGCCTCATCACCCTCAAGGACGGCGTCGGCACCAGTGCCAAGCTGAGCGACATCACCGACAAGAAGGGCCTGGAGTTCAAGGAGCTGGAGGCCGCCACCGTCCCCCGCGCCCTGAACGACGTGGACGCCGCCGTCATCAACGGCAACTACGCCATCGAGGCCAAGCTCAAGCCCGGCAAGGACTCCATCGCCCTGGAGAAGGCCGAGGGCAACCCGTACGCCAACTTCCTGGCCGTCAAGGAGGGCAACGAGAAGGACCCGCGCGTCGAGAAGCTCGCGAAGCTCCTCAACTCCGACGAGGTCAAGAAGTTCATCGAGGACACCTACCAGGGCTCGATCGTCCCGGCCTTCGGCGCCCCCGCCAAGTCCTGACCCCAGCCCGGCACTTGCCGACGGAGCCCCGCACTTCCCGCCCCGGAGGTGCGGGGCTTTGTCGTGCCGACCCGGCCATGCACAAGGCGGACCCGATGCTGCATGCTGTGCTTTTACCCGGTCCTCGGCATGGAGCTGCGCATGACTACCACCTTTCCGTCCATCTCCATCAGCACGGACAGGTTGGTGATGCGCCCCTTCGAAATGGCCGACATCTCCGCGTACATCGAGATGATGAACGACGAGGCGGTCGTCGCGTGGATGGACGGACCGAACCCGTACACCCAGGTCGACGCCGAACGCTGGGTCCGCAGGATCGCTCCTGCCGAACGGACCGGCGGCCAGGGCATCGCCCTCGCCGTCACCGAGTTCCTCACCCAGCGGCTCGTCGGCAGCGTCCGCCTCCTGAACACCGACTGGCGCACCCGCTCCACCGAGGTCCGCTACATCACCGCCCCCTGGGCCCGGGGCGAGGGATACGCCACCGAATCCGTGCTCGCCATAGCCGAATGGCTCTTCCGCGACCAGGGCTTCGAACGCATCGAGCTGCGCACCCCCGCCGACAACACCGCCTCCCAGCAGGTCGCGCAGAAGCTCGGCTGCATCAGCGAGGGCGTCCTGCGCAACGCCCGCATCGCCCGCACCCGGACCGAGAACGGCACCGACGGCGGCTGGACCGACATCCGCACCGACCTGATCGTCTGGGGACTCCTCCCCGAGGACCTCGAAGGGGTCGCCGAACAGCTCGCGGACGCCGGCGGCTACGGCACGTACAACGACTGGAAGTAGAGCCCGAGGCCCCCCGCGGACCCTTGGCCCGGACCAGGTACTCTCACCCCTGCCCGGCACCGCACGGCAAACGCCCCGCACCGCACGGGTGAACGCCACACCCCTCCGACACCCCAGGAGACAGACGACGATGGCCGACCGGGTCACGGTGATCGGCTGGGACGGCTCGCCACTGCCCGGAGCGGCCACGGCCGCGCTCTCGGCCGCCACGCTCGTCGCCGGCGCCGCACACCACCTCGCCCTGCCGGAAGTGCCCCCGAACGCCGAACGCATCCGCCTCGGCAGTGTCGACCTCGCCGCCCGCAGGATCGCCGGACACCGCGGCAGCGCCGTGGTCCTCGCCGACGGCGACCCCGGCTTCTTCGGCGTCGTCCGCACCCTGCGCGCCCGCGAACACGGCCTGGAGGTCGAGGTCGTCCCCGCCGTCTCCTCCGTGGCCACCGCCTTCGCCCGGGCCGGCATGCCCTGGGACGACGCCCAGATCGTCGTCGCCCACCCCCGCACCCTCCGCCGCGCGGTCAACGTCTGCCGGGCCCACCACAAGGTCGCCGTCCTCACCTCGCCGGGCGCGGGCCCCGCCGAACTGGCCCTCCTCCTCGACGGCGTCCACCGCACCTTCGTCATCTGCGAGGAACTCGGCACCGACCGCGAACGCGTCACCGTCCTCACCTCCGACAAGGCCGCCGACCACACCTGGCGCGACCCCAACGTCGTGATCGTCATCGGCAGCGGCCCCGAGACCACCGCCGCCGGCGCCTGGATCGCCGGCCGTCGGCCCGCCTACCCCCAGGGGATACGCGGCTGGGCCCTGCCCGCCCAGGCCTACCGGGCCGCCGGGGCCGAGCGCATGCAGGAGTCCGGCGAGGGCGAGTTCCCCGGACTGCGCGCCGCCCAGCTCGCCCGCCTCGGCCCCCGCACCGGCGACCTGCTCTGGGACATCGGCTCCGGCAGCGGCGCCCTCGCCGTCGAGGCGGCCCGTTTCGGCGCGGCGGTCCTCGCCGTGGACGCCGACCCGGCCGCCTGCGCCCGCACCGAGGCCGCCGCCCGTGCCTTCGGCGTCCCCGTCCAGGTCGTCCGCGGCAGCGCCCCGCGCATCCTCGAACGGCTGCCCGAACCCGACGTCGTACGGATCGGCGGCGGGGGAGTCCCGGTGGCCCGGGCCGTCATCGACCGGCGGCCGGAACGCATCGTCACGCACGCATCCAACCGGGACGAGGCCGAGGCGCTCGGCGCGGCCCTCACCGGCAACGGCTACACCGTCGAGTGCTCCCTGCTCCAGTCCGTCGACCTGGACACCGAGGTGTGGACCGAGCGGGAGAGGTCCGTCGTGTTCCTTCTCTCCGCAGGGCGTTCGGACCTCGCCCCCTGATCCGTTACGCCCGGTACGCGAGGTAGGCTGGCCGATTGTTGTACCGCGCCCGGGCGTTCGTCGCTTCGTTCGTCAATGTCCGGAAAAGTGGACTGTTTTGGTCCGCTCTGTGGTACGGCACAACCCGGGGGACGCGCAACGTGGCGCAGTCCACAGTGAGCCGTGGCAGAACTGCCTGTCGCGGCGGCGATCGGCCGGGAGAATAGGAAGCCCGCGGGCGTTTCGTGCCGCGCGGCGAGCCCGCTCGTTCTTGATGACGAGCACCGGCGTGCCGTGGTTCGGCGTCCCGGGCGAAGGGCCGAAGGAGCACTGACGATGGGCGAGGGGTACGCATGACTGACACCGGCCAGATCCCGGGCGAGGGACTGCCGGAGAACGCAGGCATGGTGGAGCAGCCGGGCATCCCCGCCCCGGACGCGCACACCTTCCTCGACCCCTCCGAGCACACCCCCGAGGACGACGACCTTCTGCTGATGCCGACCTCCCAGGGCGCCTGGAGCGACCCGCAGGCCGCCCCCGCCCCCGTGCAGGGCCAGCCCCTCGCGCAGACCGCGACGGCGCAGCCGCCGGTGGCCGAACACGGCCCGGCGCAGCCCCAGCCGCAGGTTCCCGCGCAGCAGGTCCAGGCGGCCCCCGCCGTGGAGACGCACAGCACGCACGAGTCCGGTGGCCGCGACTCCGGCTCCGTGGACCTCAACGGCGTACGCATCCCGGCGCCCGCCCCCGCACCGGTGGGCGCACACGCCGCCCCCGCCCGCCGCCCCCTGCACCGGGGCCCGGCCGCCGCCGACCCTCCGTCGTACGGCGGCGGTACGCAGGGCGGCGTCGTCCGCTCCCTGGCCGACCGGGGCCCCGCCGGGGCCACCCGGACCGCCGCCTCCGCCCGCCACGCCGGCCCGCCGACGACCGGCCCCGAGTACTTCGACATCCCGGCCGTGGACCCCTCGGCCCTGCCGGGCCCGCAGCTGGGCGAGATTCCGCCGCAGGCCGGCGCCCCGTGGGGGGCACAGCCGGAGCAGCCCGTCGCGGAGCCGGTGGCCGCCGAGCAGCCGGCCGCGGAGCCGGTGACGGAGCCGGAGCAGGCCGCGGTGGAGCCGGAGCAGGCGGTCGTGGCCGAGCAGCCGGTGACGGAGCCCGTGGGGGAGGAGCAGGCCGAGGCAGTGGCTGAGCAGCCGGTGCAGGCCGAGCAGACCGAGGCAGCGGCCGAGCCGGTCCGGACGGCCCCGCCGGTTCAGCCGGCGGAGCAGGCGCCCGTGCCCGCCCCCGAGGAAGTCCTGGTGGCCCCGGTCGCTCCGGCGGTCCCGGCTGCCCCCGTCGAGCAGTCGGCCCAGCCGGATCAGCTCGTGCAGCCCGCTGCCGGTGTGCAGCCCGATCCGGCCCCGCAGGCCGTCCCGGCAGAAACGGTCGTTCCCGAGCCGGTCGCGGTGGCGATGCCCCCCGCCGAACCGGTCCTCGTCCCGGAGCCCGAGGTGGCACAGCCGGAGACCCCGGCCGAACC
Organism: Streptomyces globisporus; assembly: GCA_014649555.1. Classification (GTDB taxonomy): domain Bacteria; phylum Actinomycetota; class Actinomycetes; order Streptomycetales; family Streptomycetaceae; genus Streptomyces; species Streptomyces globisporus. The sequence goes on from BMTG01000008.1 coordinate 271,873, forward strand.
GGCGGAAGCACCCGCACGGGCCGCACAGGAGACGCCGGAGCCGGAGGAGGCCCAGCAGATCGTCGCCGTGACCCCGGAGCCCGAGGCAGAGGCAGTCCCGGTGGCAGCTGTCGCCCCGGAACCCCAGGCCCTGGTACAGGAACCGCCCGTGGTCGAGCCGGTGGCACAGCCCGCGCCGGTGGCACAGCCCGAGCAGGTGGCTCAGCCCGAGCAGGAGCAGCCCGTCGAACCGGCCCCCGAGCCGGATCCGGCCGCAGCAGTGGCCGAAAGCCCGGAGGCGGTGGCGGTTCCGGAGACCGCCGCGGCGGAGGAGCAGGCGGCCACGCCGCTCGCCCCCGAGCCCGTACAACCCGAGCACGTGCAGCCGGAGCCCGTCGCGGAAGAGCCCGTGGACCAGCCCGTCGAGGCCGCCGAGCTCGTGGCCGAGGGAACGGCCGGAGGGAACGCGCCGGAGCAGGAAGCGGCGACGGCTCCCGCCCCCGAGCCCACGGTCGAGCCCGCAGTGACAGCGACGGAGCCCGAGGCTGCCCCCGTGGTCGCGCCCGACGCCGAGGACGGCACCGGCCCCGAGGTCATCGAGACGCCGGAGCTCCTTCCGGAGCCGCCGGCGCAGGAACCGGCCGGGGAGGCACCGGCCGAGGCGGCGCAGCAGCCGGTGACGGCACCGCGGCCCGAGGAGCCGGCGGAGCCGCTGGAGGCCGTGGAGCCCGCCGATCAGGCGGCGGCCGCCCCGCCCGCCCCCGGTTACGACGACGCCGAGCGCGAAGCGGTGCTGCGGGTCATGCGCGAACGCCGGGACATCCGCAACGGCTTCCGCAGCGACCCGATTCCGCACGAGGTCCTGCTCCGGGTGCTGGAGGCGGCGCACACCGCGCCGAGCGTCGGCCACTCGCAGCCGTGGGACTTCGTCGTCATCCGCTCCGCGGAGACCCGCCGCTCCATGCACGAACTGGCCCAGAGCCAGCGCGACGCCTACGCCAAGTCGCTGCCCAAGGGCCGGGCGAAGCAGTTCAAGGAACTGAAGATCGAGGCGATCCTCGACACTCCGGTCAACATCGTCGTGACCGCCGACCCGACGCGGGGCGGCCGCCACACCCTCGGCCGCCACACCCAGCCGCAGATGGCCCCCTACTCCTCGGCGTTGGCCGTGGAGAACCTGTGGCTGGCGGCCCGCGCCGAGGGCCTGGGCGTCGGCTGGGTCAGCTTCTTCGACGAGCGGGAGATGGTCCGCGCACTCGGCCTCCCCGAGCACCTGGAGGTCGTGGCCTACCTCTGCGTCGGTTACGTCGACGAGTTCCCCGAGGAGCCCGAGCTGATGCAGGCGGGCTGGTCGAAGCGCCGCCCGCTGTCCTGGGTCGTCCACGAGGAGACGTACGGCCGTCGCGCGCTGCCCGGCGCCGAGCCGCACGATCTGCTCCAGGAGACGATCTCCGCGATCCGCCCGCTGGACGCGAAGGCGCTCGGCGAGGCCTGGGAACGCCAGAAGCGGATGACGAAGCCCGCCGGGGCGCTCGGCATGCTGGAGATCATCTCCGCGCAGCTGTCCGGGCTCTCCCGGATGTGCCCGCCGCCGATCCCGGAGCCCGCGGCCGTCGCGATCTTCGCCGGTGACCACGGGGTGCACGCCCAGGGGGTCACCGCCTGGCCGCAGGAGGTCACCGCCCAGATGGTGGCGAACTTCCTCGGCGGCGGAGCCGTCTGCAACGCCTTCGCGGCCCAGGTCGGCGCGGAGGTCTGCGTCGTGGACGTCGGCGTGGCGACGGACCTGCCCGCGACGCCCGGTCTGCTGCCCCGCAAGGTGCGCCCGGGCACGGCGGACTTCACGACGGGCCCCGCGCTCACCCGCGAAGAGGTCCTGGCCGCGATCGAGGTCGGCATCGAGACGGCCAGGGACCTGGTGGCGGCGGGCAACAAGGCGCTGCTCACCGGCGAGATGGGCATCGCGAACACCACGGCGTCGGCCGCTCTGATCTGCGTCTACACGGGGATCGACGCGGCCGAGGTGACCGGCCGGGGGACCGGCATCAACGACGAGATGCACGCGCGCAAGGTCGACGTCGTACGCCGCGCCCTCCACCTGCACCAGCCGGACCCGGCCGACCCGATCGGCGTGCTCGCGGCGGTGGGCGGCCTGGAACACGCCGCGATGGCGGGCTTCCTCCTCGGCGGAGCCTCCCTGCGTACGCCGGTGATCCTGGACGGCGTGAGCGCCGGGGCGGCCGCCCTGGTCGCCCGCGCCATCGCCCCCGAGGCACTGGCCGCCTGCATCGCGGGCCACCGCAGCGCCGAGCCCGGCCACGTCGCCGCGCTCAACAAACTGGGCCTGCGTCCCCTGGTCGACCTCGACCTCCGCCTGGGCGAGGGCACCGGCGCGCTGCTGGCACTGCCGATCGTGCAGAGCGCGGCACGGGCGATGCACGAGGTGGCGACGTTCGACTCGGCAGGCGTAACGGAGAAGTAGAACACCGAACTCCGCCCCGGGCCCTCCGCCAGCCCCTCCGGGCCACGCGCCAGTCCCTCCGGGCCCTCGCCCCAGCTTCGCCGGCGCCCCACTCCAGCCTCTCCGGCGCTTGAGGAGCGGGGCCCGGGGCGGAGCCCCGAAACCCAGCGGACCCGCCCCCCCCAGCCCGTCCGGCGCTGGAGGACAAAGCTGGAGGACAAAGGGGCCCGGGGCGGAGCCCCGGTTTCGGGAAGGGGCGGGTAGGGGAGAAGGCCCGCCGCAGGCGCCCCCACCCCGCCCTGCCCCAGGCCCCCACCCCGTATCGTGTTCCCACCCGCACCCCCCACTTCCCGCACGTCACAGCCGCTCCACCGCCGCAGCGGCACGCAACGCAGCACCCGCACGAGGAGCCCGTACCGCCATGGCCGAGCACGCAGACCACGCCGACCGCTCAGGTCACGCCGACCGCGCGGGTCACACCGATCACGTCGATCACCCCGCGTACCCCGTAGGACTGCGCCTGCACGGCCGCCGCGTCGTCGTCATCGGCGGCGGACAGGTCGCCCAGCGGAGGCTGCCGCAGCTCATCGCCACCGGCGCCGTCATCACCCTGATCTCCCCCTCCGCCACGCCCTCCGTCGAGGCGATGGCGGACGCCGGGGAGATCCGCTGGGAGCGCCGCCGCTACCGGGACGGCGACCTCGCCGACACCTGGTACGCCCTCGTCGCCTCCTCCGACGCCCCGGCCAACGACGCCGCATCCGCCGAGGCCGAGCGCACCCGTACCTGGTGCGTCCGGTCCGACGACGCCGAGGCCGCCACCGCCTGGACCCCGGCCACCGGCCGCATCGAGAACATCACCGTCGCCGTCCTCAACACCACCCCCCGAGGCCGCGACCCCCGGCACTCCGCCGCCCTCCGCGACGCCATCGTCGAGGGTCTGCGCGACGGCAGCATCGCCGCCCCGCACCACCGCACCCGCGCCCCCGGCGTCGCGCTCGTCGGCGGCGGCCCCGGCGACCCGGACCTGATCACCGTCCGGGGCCGCCGCCTCCTCGCCGAGGCCGACGTGGTCATCGCCGACCGCCTCGGCCCTCGCGACCTGCTCGACGAACTGCCGCCGCACGTCGAGGTCATCGACGCCGCGAAGATCCCGTACGGCCGGTTCATGGCCCAGGAGGCGATCAACCAGGCGCTCATCGAGCATGCCAAGGCGGGCAAGTCCGTGGTCCGGCTCAAGGGCGGCGACCCGTTCGTCTTCGGCCGCGGCATGGAGGAGGCCCAGGCGCTCGCCGCCGAGGGCATCCCGTGCACGGTCGTCCCCGGCATCTCCAGCACCATCTCCGTCCCCGGAGCGGCCGGCATCCCGGTCACCCACCGCGGGGTGGCCCATGAGTTCACCGTGGTCAGCGGCCATGTCGCACCCGAGGACCCGCGCTCGCTGGTCGACTGGGCGGCCATCGCGCGACTGCGCGGCACTCTCGTCCTGCTGATGGCCGTCGACAAGATCGGCGCCATCGCCGCCGCTCTGATCGCCCACGGCAAGGACCCGGCCACCCCGGTCGCCCTCGTCCAGGAGGGCACCACCGCCGCTCAGCGCCGGGTCGACGCGACCCTCGCGGACGTCGGGGAGCGAGCAGTCACGGAAGACGTGCGCCCGCCCGCCGTGATCGTCATCGGCGACGTCGTCGCGGTCGGCCCGGACTCCGCGCCCGCCCCCGCCGAGGACGCGGCCGAGTAGGCAAGAGCCCGCCCCCGCCCCGTAACCCGCGGTTACGCAACTCCCTCCCGGGCGTTGGCACAGCACACCGGACAAGGCAGTATCACCCTGTGGCAGAACTCATCACCGTCGGCGACCCCGACGACCCGCGGCTGAGCGACTACATCGGCCTGACCGACGTCGAGCTGCGACGACGGCGCGAACCCGCCGAAGGGCTCTTCATCGCCGAGGGCGAGAAGGTGATCCGCCGCGCCCGGCAGACCGGGTACGAGATGCGGTCCATGCTGCTCTCGGCCAAGTGGGTCGACGTGATGCGCGACGTCATCGACGAGGTCCCGGCCCCGGTGTACGCGGTCGCCCCCGAGCTGGCCGAACGCGTCACCGGCTACCACGTCCACCGCGGGGCGCTCGCCTCGATGCAGCGCAAGCCGCTGCCCGCCGCCGACGAACTGCTCGCCACCGCACGCCGGGTGGTGGTCATGGAATCGGTGAACGACCACACCAACATCGGCGCCATCTTCCGCAGCGCGGCCGCGCTCGGCATGGACGCCGTCCTGCTCTCCCCGGACTGCGCCGACCCGCTCTACCGGCGCTCGGTCAAGGTCTCCATGGGAGCCGTCTTCTCCGTGCCCTACGCCCGGCTCGAAGCCTGGCCGAAGTCGCTGGAAACGGTACGGGAGGCCGGCTTCCGGCTCCTCGCCCTCACCCCGGACGCCAAGGCCACCAGCATCGACGAGGCCGCCCCGCACCGGCTGGAGCGGGTGGCGCTGATGCTCGGAGCCGAGGGCGACGGGCTGTCCACGCGGGCCCTGATGGCCGCGGACGAATGGGTCCGCATCCCGATGGCGCACGGCGTCGACTCACTGAACGTGGGCGCCGCCGCCGCGGTCGCCTTCTACGCGGTGGCCACGGGACGCCCGGAGAACTGAACGAGGACGGCCCCGGCCGGTCCGGGCGTCGGCGTCAGGACGCCGGGCCTGCCGGGACCGCAGACCGGGCACTCGAGGCGGAACCCTGACCGGCCCCGGAACCGCCCGGCGCCGAATCGGCCCGCGCCTGCGCCTGCGACACCCCGCCCGGCCGCTCGTTCCCGCCCAGTCCGCGCGCCGGCCCCTGGCAGCCCTGCGCCACCGCGATGCCCAGCGCCACCAGCAACGTCACCACGACGAATACCACCAGCCGCTGGCGCAGCAGCCGCGGATTGGCCGGACGCCGCCCCGCCGAGGTCGTGCGGCCTCCGGAACGCGTGCCCGGGCGCCCGTTCGTCCCGGCCGGAGCCCCCTGCCGCTGCCCGGTCTTCCCACCCGAACGCGTCGTGTTGCGCGACGCCTGCTGCGGCCGCGAGCCACCGGTGCGCGGCGGCCCCGAACGTACCGGCGCGCCACGCCTGCCCGGCTGGGGGCGGGAGCCGGACGGCCCCTCCGAACGACGAGTGTCCTGATCCGCGTACGGATCGGCCATCCGCCCCGTCGGCCGGTCTGCGTCCTGGGCGGAACGCTGGGCGGGCGGCCGGCTCTCGTGCAGCCCCTGCGCCTCGCGCGCCGCGATCTCCTTGAGCCGCATGGACAGTTGCAGCGTGCTCGGCCGCTCCTCCGGATCCTTCGCCAGACAGGCGCTGATCAGCGGGGCCAACGCGTCGTGCACTCCGCGCAGCTGCGCTTCCTCGTGCACCACGCGGTACAGCATCACCTCGGAACTGCCGTGCCCGAACGGGGAGTCGGCCATCGCCGCGTACGCCAGGGTCGCGCCGAGCGAGAACACGTCCGTCGCGGGCGTCACCGCCGCGCCCCGGACCTGCTCGGGCGCGAGGAACCCCGGCGACCCCACCGCCGTACCGACATGGGTGAGGGTGCTCGCCCCGGTCGACCAGGCGATGCCGAAGTCGATGATGCGGGGGCCCTTGGGGGAGAGGAGGATGTTCGACGGCTTCAGGTCCCGGTGGACCACCCCCGCCTCGTGCACCGCCACCAGGCCCTCGGAGAGCGCTGCCCCGATCGAGGCGACCTCTGCGGCGGCCAGCGGCCCTTCCTCGGCGACCTTGTCGTGCAGCGAGGGGCCGGGCACGTACTGCGTGGCGAACCACGGGCGGTCCGCCTCCAGATCGGCGGCGACCAGCCGGGCCGTGCAGCCGCCGCGGATCCGCCGGGCGGCGGACACCTCGCGCGCGAACCGCGAACGGAACTCCTGATCCTCCGCCAGGTCGGGCCGGATCACCTTGAGGGCGACCCGCTGGCCGCGCCGGTCCGAGCCGAGGTAGACGACGCCCATGCCGCCCGCGCCGAGCCGCCGGTGCAGCCGGAACGAGCCGACGAGACGCGGGTCCTCGCGCCGGAGCCGCATCATCGCCATCGTCTGCCCATCCCCGCTGCCTGGTCCGCCTGACGAGGCACAGCTTACGTACCCCGCGCCCGGCGCGCTCAGAGGCCGCGCCCTCGCCGGGGTTTCGATTGTCCGTGCCGGGCGGGAGAAGTGAAGAGGGGTCAGTGCGCAGGCGATCCGGGCCCGTCGGCCGACCGGTAACCCCAAACGGCCACCGGGGCAGGGGTATTGGATCACCGAGGGAACGCCGGGGCGCGTCCGCCGCATAGCACGTGACCACCGCCCCCCTGTACGAGGCGGAGGTGCCCCCGGTGGCCCCGGCGCGGAACGGCCGCCCATCGGGCAGCGGCGGACGTGAGTGAAGTCACCCCCGGCACCCCTCCGGGGCCCGGGCCGCACCGGACACGGACCCGGCGGACCCCGACGTCCCCCTCCGGGATGACCCCACCCTTCGGCGGCCCGTCTCCACCCAGGGGAGTACGCCGATCGACGGCCACTCATCCTCCGGGAGGCCCGCCATTCGGTACGCGGGCATGACGCCCTGTGCTCGCCGCATACCTAATGTTGAGATCAAGCGGCGGGCGAAGCACTCGTCCCCCGAGGTCACGCCCGCCGCTTCCCGATCAGGTCAGGAGAGGAACCATGGCGGACACGGCAGCGCGGACGGTGGTCCGTATGCGGGGACGCAAGGCGTACGCCTCGTTCGGCGCCCGTCCGTCCGGCACCCGTCACCCGTTGGTGGCGACAGCGATGGTCCTTCCCCTGGCGGCCCTGCTGGTGGTCGTCTTCGGCGGCTGGGAAGCGGTGGTCACACAGGCGTCGTCCGTGGCGGTGATGCTGGGGCGCTGAGCGGCGCCCGGGGTCCGGAAGAGCGGTCCGGACCCACACATCCGGCCAACAGCCCCGTGGGGACGGGGGTGCGGCGGACGGCAGCGTTTGTCCGGTCAGCTGGGGAGCTGACCGGGCATCGCGCTGTCCGGGGCCAGGTGATTCCCCGCCGCCCGGGGCCAGGCGCTTCCGGCTGTCGTGCCCGGATGCCTCCCGCCCGTCCCGGCTCAGGCGCCCCCAGCTGCCGGGCCCCAGGGCTTCCCGCCTGTCCGGCCCTGGTGCCTTCCGGCTGCCCGGGCCAGGTTCGGCTGCCCCGGGGCAGGCGCTTCCCGGTTGTCGAGCCCAGGCGTTTCCCGCTCTGCCCGTCGAGCCCAGGCGTTTCCCGCTCTGCCCGTCGAGCCCAGGCGTTTCCCGCTCTGCCCGTCGAGCTCAGGCGTTCCCGCCCGTCGGCCCGCGCGCTTCCCGCCGGGCCGACGGGCCGACCCCGCGCATCGCCGTGGCTCGGACCGTCCCGCGCGTTACGCTCACGGCGGGCCCGGTGCCACGGCCGGGCCGACCGCCGCCGGGGGAGCCGTTGACCACCCAGACTTCAGTAGTCCATGACCTGGGCACGCTCGCGCACCGTCTCTCCCACCCCGCCCGGACGCCGTGCGTGTGCGAGCCGCCGCAGGTCCTCGCGGACCGGCCCGACGGCACGGTGGTGCGCAGCGGCACGATCGTCGCGAAGGCCCACGCCGCGGACACCGACCGCGAGGCGCTCGCCGCCCGGATCGCCCTCGCCGCCGCCCCGCAGCTGGCCGGCATCCTGCTTCCGCCGCTCCCCGCCCCGGCGCCCGCAGCGCCCACCGCCCGCCCGGTCACCCTCTGGCCGCTCGGCGCGCCCGTGGACCCCACCGACCCCGGCGCGGCCCCCTGGGCCGAGGCCGCCGACCTGCTCGCCCGCCTCCACCGGACGAAGCCCCCGTTCCCGCTGCCGCCGATGCGCGGCCCGGCCAAGGCGGCCCGGGCCGTCGCCCGGATGCGCGCGGCCCTCCGGGCCGGCACGACCGCCCTTCCCGGTGTTCCGGCAGCCCTTTCCGACGACGTGACCGCCCCGCCCCGTGTCCCGGCCGTCGAGCCCCGCGACCCTGCAGCCCTCTCCGTGCTGGCCGGCTGGCGGGCTCTGCCCCCCTGGGCGCGGGGCGAGGTCCCGGTCCCCGCGCAAAGGGGCGGCTTCCTGTGCCACGGAGACCTGCACCTCGGCCAGCTCGTCCGCCACCCCGCCCCCGACGGTCCCTGGCTGCTCATCGACATGGACGACGCGGGGGTGGGCGATCCCGCCTGGGATCTCGGCCGGCCCGCCGCCTGGTACGCGGCCGGCCTCCTGGCCCCCGAGGACTGGTCCGTCTTCCTGGACGCCTACCGCTCCGCCGGAGGACCGGCCGTTCCCGCCGACGGCGACCCCTGGCCCGCACTGGACGTCCCCGCCCGCGCGCTGACGGTGCAGACGGCGGCCGTCGCCCTCGCCAAGTGCGCCGCGGAGCAACGGGATCCGGACGAGCACGAACAGCTGATGATCGAATCCTGTGCCCGAATCGCTACGTTGCCGCCCGAGTTGGCCACCGGTCCCGCGTCGTAGGGTGAACGGACCGTGGCCGGGCAGACATTCCGGCGACGGCACAACGAGGGCGAGGAGCCGAGCCGATGATGCAGTGTCCGAAGTGTCACGCGCAGATGAACACGTACAACCGCAACGGTGTTCAGATCGAGCAGTGCAACGGTTGCCGGGGGATATTCCTCGACTACGGCGAGCTGGAGTCCCTGACCCGCCTGGAGTCCCAGTGGGCCCAGCAGGCTCCGCCCGCACCCCCCGCCCCGCAGGCCTACCCGGCCGCGCCTCCCGCCGCCCACGCCCCGGCCTGGGGTGCGCCGCAGCACGGCGGGCACGGTGGTCACTACGGCCACCACCGCCAGAAGGGCTTCGGCCGGATGCTCTTCTCGTCCTGAGCCGTTCTGAGCCGTTTCCTGCGTGCCCCGGGTCCCGTGCCCCGGGGCACGGGAGGCGGGACGGACCGTACGACGAAAGAACCCCCGGTCGTGGAGACGACCGGGGGTTCCTGCTGGTGCGCGATACTGGGATTGAACCAGTGACCTCTTCCGTGTCAGGGAAGCGCTCTCCCGCTGAGCTAATCGCGCAGGCGAACCTACGTTTACCGCGTGTGTACTGCGTGCGCGATACTGGGATTGAACCAGTGACCTCTTCCGTGTCAGGGAAGCGCTCTCCCGCTGAGCTAATCGCGCGGGGATCCTTGCGGACCGATGATCCTTGCGGATCAGTGGACGATACTGGGATTGAACCAGTGACCTCTTCCGTGTCAGGGAAGCGCTCTCCCGCTGAGCTAATCGTCCTTGGAGGTGGAGACGGGATTTGAACCCGTGTAGACGGCTTTGCAGGCCGTTGCCTCGCCTCTCGGCCACTCCACCAGGGGCGGGAGCTCGGGAAGAATCCCCCACCTTCTGCGAGCGGACGACCAGGTTCGAACTGGCGACCTCAACCTTGGCAAGGTTGCGCTCTACCAACTGAGCTACGTCCGCTTGTCTTTCCCGTTCCGCTTGCGCGTCCCGGCGACGTGTTGAACTCTAGCGGATTCCTGGGCCAGTACAAAAACGCGTTTGTGCAGCGTGCTGCGGCGACCCCGGCCCGGTCCTCGCCCCGACGCAGGTCACCGTGCACCGTCCTAGACTCATTCGCGTGTCCGACCTCGCCCCCTTGGCCCGTTTCGACGGCCTCATAGCCTCCGGTCTGCAGGATGTGACCCACGATCCCGCGGCGCTCGACTCGTCCGGGTTCTGGGCGGTATCCGCCGATTTCGAGGGCCGCATCGTCTGCGCCCGCTTCTCCGACGTACGCAGGGAAGCGGTGCCCCCTCCCGTGCCCGGAGCCTGGCGTGGGCCCGCTGCCGGGGACTGGACCTCCTCGCTGGACCGTGACGCCTACACGGCGGGCGTACGACGGATCCGTGAACACATCGCGGCGGGCGACGTCTACCAGGCCAATCTCTGCCGGGTGCTGTCCGCACCGCTCCCCGGCGGCGGGGCCGGCGCCGACGTCGACTCCCTGACCTCCCTGCTCGCCCGCGGCAACCCCGCCCCGTACGCGGGAACGATCCGGCTGCCCGGCCACGGTGTGGAGATCGCCACCGCCTCCCCGGAGCTCTTCCTCCGGCGCGACGGGCGAACGGTGGAGTCCGGGCCGATCAAGGGCACCGGCCGGACCGAGGACGATCTGCTGGAGAAGGACCACGCCGAGAACGTGATGATCGTGGACCTGGTCCGCAACGACCTGGGGCGGGTCTGCGCCACCGGCAGCGTGAGCGTGCCCGATCTCTGCGTGGTGGAGAAGCACCCGGGCCTCGTCCATCTCGTCTCCACGGTCCGGGGCCGGCTGGCCGACGGAGCGGGCTGGCCGGAGCTGTTCGCGGCCGCCTTCCCGCCCGGCTCGGTGACCGGCGCGCCGAAGTCCAGCGCGCTGCGGATCATCGCCGAGCTGGAACGGGGTCCGCGCGGGCCGTACTGCGGGGCGATCGGCTGGGTCGACGCCGACCGGGGCACCGCATCGCTCGCCGTGGGCATACGGACGTTCTGGATCGACCGGACCGGGCCGGCGCCGCTGCTGCGGTTCGGGACCGGCGCGGGGATCACCTGGGGTTCGGACCCGGAGCGCGAATGGGACGAGACCGAACTCAAGGCCTCCCGGCTGCTCGCTGTAGCGTCGGGGATGTTCGAGGAGACAGGAAGGGACGCATGATGAGGATCTGGGTCAACGGCGGACTGCGGGACGCCGACGACGCCCGGCTTTCGGTGCTCGATCACGGGCTGACCGTGGGCGACGGCATCTTCGAGACGGTGCGTACGAGCGAGGGGCGCCCCTTCGCGCTGACCCGGCACCTCGACCGCCTCACCCGCTCCGCCCGGGGCCTGGGACTGCCCGACCCGGACCACGACGAGGTCCGCCGCGCCGTCGCCGCGGTCATCGACGCCAACCCCGTCGCCCTGGGGCGTCTGCGGATCACCTGCACTGGCGGGCTGTCCCCGCTCGGCTCGGACCGGGGCGACCACGGGACGAGTCTCGTCGTCGCCCTCGACGGGGTGAGCCGCCGCCCGGACAGCACCGCGGTGATCACCGTCCCCTGGACGCGCAACGAACGCGGCGCGCTCGCGGGCCTGAAGACCACCTCGTACGCGGAGAACGTCGTCGCCCTGGCGCGGGCGCGGGAGCGGGGCGCTTCCGAGGCGCTGTTCCCCAACACCGCCGACCGGCTCTGCGAAGGCACCGGCTCCAATGTGTTCGTCGTCCTGGGAGGCCGCGTCCACACCCCGCCGGTCGCCTCCGGCTGCCTCGCCGGGATCACCCGCGCGCTGACCGTGGAGTGGACCGGGGCCGAGGAGACCGATCTGCCGATGGACGTCCTCGCCGAGGCCGACGAGGTGTTCCTGACCTCGACCCTCCGAGACGTCCAGGCGGTGCACCGGGTCGACGACCGGGAGCTGACGCCCGGGATCGGACCGGTGACGGCGAAGGCCATGCGGATCTTCGCCGAGCGGGCCGGCGACGACCTCGACCCGTAAAGCGCGTGACGGGGTGTCGTCCAGGGGATACAAACCTTTGATGACGACGACACTCCGGCCGTCCGGGCCGCTTCAGCAGGGCGCCGACGGCGCGCGGGCCCGCCACTACGACGTGTGCGACAACGGGCGGCCCGTCGGCTCCGTCGCGATCAGCACCGACGACGCGTTCGGCCCGACCGCCGGAGTGCTGCGCTCCCTCAGCGTGGAGGAGTCCCGGCGCAGGCGAGGCCGGGGCGTCATCGCGGCGCTCGCCGCCGAGGAGGTGCTGCGGGGGTGGGGCTGCACCCGGGTGCGGGTGGAGGTCCCCGCCGACAACGACCCGGCCCGGCGCCTCGCGGCCGCCCTCGGCTACACCGAGCGCAGCCGCAACATGGTCAAGGACCTCGCCCCGGACTCCGCCCCGCTGCCCGCGGGCCTCACCTCGCGCGACATGAGCGAGGAGGAGTTCGCCGCCTGGCGGCAGGATGCGGTGCGGGCGTACGCCCAGAACTGGATCGACCGCGGCGTCGAGCCCGAGCAGGCCCGGCTCAAGTCCGAGACCGACCACGCGGCCCACCTGCCGGACGGACTGGCGACCGAGGGGATGCGCTTCCGGGTGCTGCTCCAGGCCGGCGAGGTCGTCGGCCATGTGTGGGCGGCCCTGTGGGAGCTGGAGCCGGGCGACACCGCCGGATACGTCTTCGACGTCGAGGTGCGCGAGGAACACCGGGGCCGGGGACACGGCCGGGCCCTCATGCTGCTCGCCGAGGACATCACCCGCGCCTGGCGCGTGGACCGCCTCGGCCTGCACGTCTTCGCCTCCAACACCCCGGCCCTGCGGCTGTACGAGTCCCTCGGCTACAGGACGACGCGGTACAACCTGGCCAAGGCGCTGTAGCGGCCCCGCCGGGACCCGTACAGCCCGCGAGCCTGCCCGTCGCTCCCCGGCTGTCCGGCTACCGGTCCCGTGCGGCCAGGGTGCGGTCGACGATCTCCTCGATCCGCTCGCGCAGCCCCTCCTGGCTCTTGCCGCCGTCCAGCCGCTCGTCGTCGATCACATAGGTGGGCGTGCCGCTGACGCCGATCGCCTTGCCCTCGGCGTGGTCGGCGTCGACGATCAGCAGATGCCGGCCGTCGATCAGTGCCGTGTCGAACTCCTCGGCGTCCAGGCCCAGTTCGCGGGCCACGTCGAGGAGCACCGGCTCGCCCGTGCGGCCGAGGTCGTCGGTCCGGGACAGCAGGGCCTCGATGTACGGCCAGCCCTGGCCCTGCTCGACGGCCTCCTCGGCGGCCTGGGCCGCGGCGAACGCGTGCTTGTGCTTCTCCAGCGGGAAGTGCCGCAGCCGGATCTCGAGGCGGTCCCCGTACCGCGCGCGCAGGGCGCGTACGTCGTCGAGGGCGCGGTGGCAGTCGGGGCATTCGAGATCGCACCAGAGGTCGAGGACGACCGGTGCCGCGGGGGTGGAATCGCTCATGCGCCCAGTCTTCCAGGCCGGGCGGGCGCGACCCAATCCGCACCGGACCCCACCCCCTGGGGAGGAGCCCGGCCCTGAAATGTCCCTGAGGTGAACCGCCGCCGTGGCCCCGACGGCGCTCGTCGGTGCAGGATGGAAGGGACGTACCCCCCCTGCGCCTGGAGGCCGTGATGCTTGCCGAGACCATCTGTTCCGCGGTGTCGGCGGCCGGCCTGGGCATCGCCGCGGTGACCGCGTACCGCAAGCGGTTCCTCACGGCGACGAGGATCGCCGCCTACTCCCTCGTCCCGGTCGGGCTCGTGCTGACCGGGGTCGTCGAATGGGTCGCCGGGATCGCCTTCAAGCCGAGCGTCTGGCTGGGCTTCGGGGTGCTCGGCCTCTCCTGGCTGTTGTTCATGACCACCCGCGCTATCGAGCGCCGCAGCGGCACCACCCGCGCGGAACGCAAGGCCGCGCGGGCGGCCGGCCGTAACGAGGCGGTAGCCCCGGGCGCATCCGCCCCCTCGCTCGGCGCCGGGGCCGGGCCCGCGGCGACGGCGGCGAAGCCGCAGTCGAAGCCGAAGAAGAAGCAGGAGGCCGCCGCGCCCGGCGACGACTTCAGCGACATCGAGGCGATCCTCAAGAAGCACGGCATCTGAGGCACCGGCTCCCCGGCGGGCCCCGGCGACTCGGCCCGTCCGGGCCGAAGACCTCCCGAATGCCTGACGGCGACCCGTACGCCGGAGCGATTTCCGATGGCCACGGGACGGTGAACTCCCGGGGGAATGAGCCTGGTTGAGCGCACACCCGCCCACGCGTGCGTCATGATCACACCGAGATGGTGGATACCTCCCGGGGCGAAGCCCCCGCACGCCCCGCCGAAGAGCCCCGCGGCTGTCTCTTCGCGCTCTCCCAGCCGCCTCTGATGATCTTCCTGACGGTCATCGGGGTGCTGCTGCTGATGGCCGCCCTGCACGACCTCTTCATGCTGTGACGCGCCCGGCCGCCGCGCGGGGCGACGGCGTCAGCCCGCGGCTTCCTTGCGACGGGCCCGGTACGCCGCGACGTGGAGCCGGTTCCCGCACGTACGGCTGGAGCAGTAGCGGCGGGAGCGGTTGCGCGACAGGTCGACGAACGCGTGCCCGCAGTCCGGGGCCTCGCAGCGTCGCAGCCGCTCCTGCTCGCCCGCCACGATGATGAAGGCCAGTGCCATGCCGCAGTCCGCCGCGAGGTGGTCGGCGATCGAGGCGTCCGGCGCGAAGTAGTGCACGTGCCAGTCGTAACCGTCGTGGTCGGTGAGCTGCGGGGTCGTCCCGGCGGCCGCCACGAGCCGGTTGACCAGGTCGGCCGCGGTACGGGGGTCGGGCGCCGCGAAGACCTCGGCGAAACGGTCCCGTACGTCCCGCACGGCGGCCAGGTCCTTCTCGCCGAGCGTGCCGACCCCGCTGATGTGATGCCGCTCCGCGAAGGCGTACAGCGCGGGGATGTCGGCGAGCCCGTCCCCGGTGCCGTCCGGCGGCGGATCGCTCTCCGGCGCGGTGTTCATCAGATCGACCACCGTGTCGAGGGCGATCCGGGTGTCGTGAGGGATCAGCACGCTTCGCTCCCTGGCCTCCGGCGGGCGGGTGCCTGCCGATGGCGGCTGACTCTACTGGCTCGGCCCGTCGGCCCCCGGGCCGGTGCGGGCCCGGCCTGGAGCGGAACGGACCCCTCCGGCGCCCGGGGGAGGGAGGGGGAGCGGGTGGGGCGAGACGCACCGGCGCCGTCGTCGCGGTGGATTCCGCGGCGACGGCGCCGGTGTCTGCCCTATGTGGTTGTCGTCACGACGCCGTCGCCCCGAGTCGGACGGCGTCGAGCGGCTCTCTGCCTGGCTCAGCTCTCGGCCAGGATGTGGGAGAGCTCCGTGTCGAGATCGAAGTGACGATGCTCGGTGCCGGGCGGAACCGCGGCGTCGGTCCTCTTCAGGAACGACTCCAGGGCCCGCGCCGGAGCTTCGAGCAGGGCTTCTCCCTCTGGGGAGCTCAGGGCGATGCATACGACGCCTTGACCGTGACTACGAGATGGCCAGACGCGGACGTCTCCGGTGCCGGTGGGCCGGTGCAGCCCCTCGGCAAGGAGGTCGCGGGCGAATACCCATTCGACCGTCTCCTCCGCTCCGGTGTGGAAGGTGGCGTGCACGGCATAGGGATCGGCCGTGTCATACCGCAGGCCCGCGGGTACAGGCAGTGAGGACTCGCTCGACACAACGAGGCGCAGGTGCAGCTCGCAGCTGACCGTGGTGTTCATAAGCGCCAGGGCCTTTCGCTCAGTGTGCGCTCGGGGATTCGCACGTCGGCGAAATCGACATGCCACCTACGGTGGCGTTGTAAACCCCTCTGACCCATTTGTGATGCTTCGGGTCCCTCGCTCAGCGGCGTGTAACTTTGAGTTATGCGTCCATTCCAGTGACAAAAGTGTGACCGCGGCGGGTCGGGTAAGTTGGGTTCATGAACGCGGAGAGTGACGAGCGGAACAGGGTCGCCGAGGAGGCGCCCCCGGCATCCGCCACGGGGGAATCGGACCGGGAGGAACGCGAGCTGGGCTCGCGGGCGCCGGGCTTCATCAAGGCGTCGAAAGCGCTGCACCTGAGCTGGCAGGTCGGCGTCTTCGTCGTCGGCCTCGGCGTCGTGGTCGCGGGCGTGCTCATGCTGGTGCTGCCCGGCCCCGGCTGGCTGGTGATCTTCGCCGGCATGGCGATCTGGGCGACCGAGTTCGTCTGGGCCCAGCTGGTGCTGCGCTGGACCAAGCGCAAGGTGACCGAGGCGGCGCAGCGGGCTCTCGATCCCAAGGTCCGGCGGCGCAACATCATCCTCACCACGGTGGGGCTCGTGATCGTCGCGGTGCTGGTCGGGATCTACGTCTGGAAGTTCGGCATCACCATGCCGTGGAAGATCAGCGAGTAGCCCGGGGACGGTCCAGGAGCACCGCTGACATGGGGTAATGTTTGCGGTGCGCCCGGGCGATTAGCTCAGTGGGAGAGCGCTTCGTTCACACCGAAGAGGTCACTGGTTCGAACCCAGTATCGCCCACCCGGACAGAGGGCCCGGGAGACGGAATCCGTCTCCCGGGCCTTCTGCGTTGCCCGCTCCTCCGCCGGTCGGGGCCGCTGCGTACAGCGGCCCCGACCGGCACGGCTCACCGCATCCGCCCCAGCGCGTCCTTCAGCCGGCGGGCGTCGCGCAGCCGCTGCTCGTACGTCGCCCCCACCACCAGCAACAGCAGCCCGGCCAGAGCCGGCGGCAGCCAGCGGGGGAGCGCCCCGGCCACCTGCACCACGTACGGCGCCAGCTCGTGCAGCCCGTCCAGGGCCAGCACCGCCCCGCCGAGCAGCAGCAGCGCCTGGAGGCGGTACCGCGCCCCCAGCAGCGTGATCACCAGCGCCGCCACGCCCAGCAGCAGCGGCCGCTGCCAGTCCGGATCGGTCCAGGCCACCGCCAGGCTCGGCAGCAGCGTCGCCGCGAGCCCCGGCCCGTACGCCGTCCACGACGACGCCTCCGGGTCCTTCCGCCGCCGCAGGAACCCGACCACCAGCGCGGGCACCGTCACCGGCAGCGTGTACGCCTCCGGGAACGACACCTCCGAGGCCGCCAGCCGCACCCAGGTGGCCAGCACGAACAGCGCCGCCGCCAGGTAACCCGCCACCGGCCGCCGCTCCGGCCGCACCGCCGCACCCGCCGCCAGCACCCCGCACAGCGCAAGCACCAGGGCCAGGAACGGCGCGTCCGGCACCGCCAGCGCCACGGCGACCAGCGCACCCAGCGCGCCCGTCAGCTCCACCGGCAGCGCCACCGGGTTCCGCCGCAGCCGGGCCCCGAACAGCACCGTCAGCGCGGGCACCAGGAGCACCAGCGACGCGGCCTCGTGCGGGGCGAGCCCCAGGGACCGGCCGGCGAACCCGGAGAGCACGGTGCCCCCGACCGTGGCGGCGACCGCGAACACCGCACGCGGTACCCCGGCCCCCGCCCGGACCGCCGCCCCGGCGAACAGGGCCGTCAGCGCGCCGAACACCGCGTAGGAGGCCCCCTCGGACGCCAGCGACAGCAGCCCGGTGCTCACCGCCGCGGCCAACGCCACCACCAGCGCGGTCACCGGCACCGCCGCCGACCCGTCCCGGCCGCTCCCCGCGCCGCGTACGGCCAGGGCGAGCAGACCGGCGACCAGGAGCGTCTCCCCGGCCACCGCGACCGCGTAGGGCACATCCAGCACGGCCCCGGACAGCAACAGCGCACCCCAGCCCAGCACCGCGGCTCCCGCACCGGCCGCCCCGCGCAGGGCCGCCCCGGACGGCCGCCTGCGGGCAGCGGGTGCCCCACCGGCGTACCAGGGCGCTCCGGAAACCCCCGGAGCGGCCGCCCCGCCCGCCTCCGGCGTCCCGGTGCCCGGTGCTCCCGCCGGCCCGGTGCCCGACCCCGGCTCCTCCCGTGCGATCAGCGGCGCGGCGATCCGGGCCAGCGACGGCCACCACCGGTACGCCGCACCCAGCAGCCCGGCCACCAGGGCCAGCACCACCGGGGTCGCGGCCAGCTCCGACCACGGCAGCGTCGAGCCCACCGCGGACCGGAAGCCCTCCGGCGACCCCGACCACACGTCCGACAGCAGCGTCACCGGACCCAGCAGCACCGCCGCGAGCCCCGGCAGGGCCCCTACCAGGGCCCCGGCCACCACCGCTGCCGACGCCACCAGCACGCCGATCGCCGCGTTCCTCGGCAGCCGGGCCCGTACGACCGCCGCCGGCGCGAGGCCGACCAGCAGGTACGCGAGCACCCGCCAGCCCTCCGGCACCGCCGCCGCCGGTACGCCGCCCACCGCGGCCACCACCGCGAGACCGGCCACCGCACCGCCCGCCCGCGCGAACCCCCTCGGTGCGCGCCACGCCCCGGCCAGGGCCGCCGCGGCGGCCGTCAGGAGGAGCACACCGGGCGCCAGAGCCCCGAGCGGCCCGGAGGCCGTCACGGACAGCGTCAGGCCCACCATCAGCGCCGAGAACGCCATCACCGACCCGCCGAGGCACGCCGTGACCCGTGCCCCGGTGCCCTTGCCCCACAGTGCGATCGCCCCGTCCAGCACCGCCGTGGCCAGCAGCGCCCACCCGACGACCAGCGCCGGCGCGCCCGCGGCCCACGCCCCGAACAGCAGCGGCCACTGGGCGAGGACCACGGCGGCGGGCAGGGGAAGGTGCAGCTTGCCCAGCGCCAGCCCGTACGCCGTCCACAGCGCCGCGAGCACCGCTGCCGCTACGGCGGTGAAACCGAGCCCGTCCGTGTCCGGGGCCGCCACCGCGTGGACCGCGTAGGCGTCCAGCAGCGTCAGCACCAGGGCCAGAGCGGCCAGCGCCTCGGCGGTCGCGGTCAGACCCCGCCGCAGCAGCACCACCGGGGCGGCCAGGGCCCCCACGGTCACCGCGGCCAGTACGGCCGACCTGCCGCCGATCCCCATCGAGCCCCAGCTCACCAGGGTGAACGCGATGGCGGCGACCGTCAGCAGCAGACCGCCCAGCGTCAGCAGGACGTTCTGCGCGCTGCGCGGCGCGGACGGCTGCTTCGGCGGAACGTGGCCCCACGGCTGCGCCGGAGCGCCCGGGCGTCCGGCAGCGGGCGCGCCCCAGCCCGAAGGGTTCCAGCCGGGGGCGGCCGTCGGCGCGGGCGGCCGCAGCGCGGCGAGCAGCCAGGCGCGCCGGGTCAGCAGCTGGGCCCGGCGGGCGTCCAGCTCGGCCAGTTCACGGTCGAGGCGGGCCAGTTCCTCGGCGGGCGGGGGCACATGTTCCATGTACGGGAGTGTGACCCCGGCCGCCCGGCCCGTACATGCGCTCGGATACTCACTTCCCGGCCGGGACCCCCTGAGTAGAGGGCGGCCGGAAGCGGTTTGAACGAAGCCCGCGAAGCCCTGTATGGTTCAACCCGTTCCCGGGCGATTAGCTCAGTGGGAGAGCGCTTCGTTCACACCGAAGAGGTCACTGGTTCGAACCCAGTATCGCCCACCGGGGAAAGCCGGTCCGCACGCATCACGCGGACCGGCTTTCGCATGTCCGGGGCACCCGGCCCGTCACGCCGCTGCGGGCAGCTCCGGGCGCAGCGGCCACGACGGGTCCACCGCCTCCGGTGTCCCGCTCTTCGCGAACCAGGCCTCCAGGCCACGCGCCTGGGCCGCGTGCCAGGTCGCCTGAAGCGTGTGCAGCTCCGACGGCGACAGCCGCTCCAGCCGGGTCGAGAAGCGCCGGCACACCGCCCGCACCAGTTCCAGCGACGCCGTCGCGTCGGCCGCCGCGTCATGGGCCCCGTCGAGCACCACCTCGTACCGCGCGCAGAGATCCGTGAGTGTCCGGCGGCCCTTGCGGTAGCGGTCCAGATGCTTGTCCAGCACCCGCGGGTCCACCACCCGCATCGGCACCCCGTCGAGATACCTCGTCAGGGACGACGCCCGGTGGCGCCGCAACTCCCGGTCCAGCAAGGTCAGATCGAAGGGGGCGTTCATCACTACCAGCGGCCGGCCCGTCGCGCAGCTCTCCGCCAGCGCCCGGGCCATCTCGTCCATCACCGGGGCGGGCCAACGCCCGTTGCGCTGAAGGTGATCGTCGGTCAGCCCGTGGATCTCGGTCGCCCCGGGCGGGACCGGAACCCCCGGATTGACCAGCCAGCGGGTGACGCGGACGCGACCGCCCGCGGTGTCCTGCGCGACGAGAGCGGCCGAAACGATCCGGTCCTGCTCGACGTCCACGCCTGTCGTCTCCGTGTCAAAAGCGGCCAGCGGCCCTTCGAACCAGTGCATCATCCCCGAACTCCTCGCACCCGCACGGCAGATGGAGTGATTCCTCTGCCCGATATCGGTGATACCCGGGCTGTTTGCCTGATACGCCGTTTGCGGGCGGTCTGATGCGGTGACAACACAGGTGAGACGCCGGGCAGTTGCCGCCGACGTCCGTCGATCCGCCCAGCCCACGAAACCCGCCGGCAGACCACCTGCCATCGATCGGCACGCCCGGAAGGCACACGGAGCCATGGCGCTCGCGCAGCCCGACCCCGGGGGAACCGCCCGCGCCGAGCCCTTCGGGCCCCGGCCGCCGCAGCCCGACGCGCCGCTGCGCGGCTCCCTCGCCACCACCGCCTGCATGGAGACCCTTCAGGTGGGCTATCTGCACGCCGTCGCCGCGGCGGCGGGATGCTCGCTGTCCCAGCCCTTCCCCGACAACGGCATCGACTGGCACGTCAGCCACGGCGCCCCCACCCACACCGTCGACGACGAAGTGACCATCAAGGTGCAGCTCAAATGCACCTACCAGATACCGCCGCACCCGGCGGGCGGGGCGTTCTCCTTCACCCTCGACAACGCCCACCTCGTCAAACTCGCCCGCAGTCCGGTGACGGTGCACAAGATCCTGGTCGTGATGATCGTGCCCCGCAGCCAGGACGACTGGCTGCGCGCCGGGCCCGGCGGCCTCGACCTGCGCCACTGCTGCTACTGGACCAACCTGGCCGGCCACGCGGTGACGGGCCGGTACCGGACCACTGTGCGCATCCCGACCTCGCGGATCTTCGACGACCGCGCACTCTGCGACATCATGGCCCGGGTCGGGGCCGGAGGGAGACCCTGATGCACCGGTCGATGGACGAGCCCACGGGCGCGGCGGGACTGCCCGCCGCCCGCTCGCACCCCACCGTCCGCCCCTGGCCCCCGCCGCTCGCGGGGTCGGACACCGAGCTGCCCGACCCCGGCGTCCTCGGGGCCCTCCTGCGCCGGCACGGCTGGCAGCGGCGCGGGGGAGCGCCCGGACGCTACGGCCGCTGGACCCCGCCCGGATCCGCCGCCGGGGGCACCAGCCTGCTGGTGCCCGAGAGCGGGGCCTTGCCGGACAGCGGGGAGCTGATCGAGGAGGCCCTCCTCGCCCTCGGCCGCAGCGCCGACCCCTCCGCCCGCGACGTCCTCGTCTCCCTCGCCGTGCCCAGCGACGAGATCCGCTGGTGGCGCGAGGTCCCCGAATCGGCGGCCGGAGCGGCCGGGGCCGCGGGCTGGACCGAGGCGGAGGAGCTGCGGTCGGCGGCCCGGCAGGTCCTCATGGCCGGGGCCCTCGCGGCCCGCGGCCGGGCCGGCTACCACGGCGCCCGGCACCGCCGGAAGGCCCGGGCCGCCCTCGACGACGCCCTGATCGGGCCGGGCGCCGACGGCCGCAGCCTCACCGCGTACGTCCCCGTCGCCTCCGGGCGCGCCGTCGCCGTCCAGCTCTGCCACGCCCTGCACGCCACCCGGGAGGCCGTGGACTACCAGCGGGCCACCGGCGGCATGGAGGCCTTCGACAGTGCGATCGCCGCGGGCGTCGGGCGGGAGCTGACCGAGGCGCTGATCGCCCTGGTACGCGGCTCGGAAGGGGCCCGGATCGACCTGCGGTGGGCGCCCGCCGCGGGCACCCCGGACGGCTGCCCGGCCCGGCCGGCGCCCGTCGAGTTCTCCCCGGGCGACCTGCCCGCCCTGCGCGCCGCCGGAGCCCGCTACCTCCGCGACGAACCCGCTGTGCAGGTCCGGCTGACCGGTGCGGTGGTCCGGCTGCGCCGCTCCGGGCCGCGCGGTGCCGGGATCGTACGGCTGCGGGTGCTGGCCGGGGCCGAGGTCGCGCACGTCCGCGTGGAGCTGGACGAGGAGGCGTACCGCATCGCGGGCCACGCCCACCTCGTGGGGCTGCCGCTGCGGGTGGAGGGGCGGCTGGAGAACCGGGGCGGGTTCCGGCGGCTCACCGGGGCCACGCAGGTCGCGCCTGTCCAGGTCGACGAGGCGGAGCGGGACCGGCTGATGAAGGCGCTCCAGGAGAACGTCGACTTCTTCGAGGAGGCGTGCGCGGGGGAGGAGGGGTAGGGCCGCCCCGAAGGCGTTCGCGTCGGGGGCGTACGGCTCGGTACGATTCGCATTGCTTAGCCATGTGAAGGCAGGCGCCCCCTCAGACAGGAGAGACCGGTGTCAGACGTCCGTGTGATCATCCAACGCGATTCCGAGCGGGAAGAGCACGTGGTGACGACGGGCACGACCGCCGGTGAGCTCTTCCCCGGTCAGCGCACCGTCGTCGCCGCGCGCATCGGCGGCGAGCTGAAGGACCTCTCGTACGTCCTCCAGGACGGCGAGAGCGTCGAGCCCGTGGAGATCTCCTCCGAGGACGGCCTCAACATCCTGCGCCACTCCACCGCGCACGTCATGGCCCAGGCCGTGCAGGAACTCTTCCCCGAGGCCAAGCTCGGCATCGGCCCGCCGGTCAAGGACGGCTTCTACTACGACTTCGACGTCGAGAAGCCGTTCACGCCCGAGGACCTCAAGGCCATCGAGAAGAAGATGCAGGAGATCCAGAAGCGGGGCCAGAAGTTCTCCCGCCGTGTGGTCTCCGACGAGGACGCCCGCGAGGAGCTCGCCGACGAGCCGTACAAGCTGGAGCTCATCGGCATCAAGGGCTCCGCCTCCTCGGACGACGGCGCGGACGTCGAGGTGGGCGGCGGCGAGCTGACCATCTACGACAACCTCGACGCCAAGACCGGTGAGCTGTGCTGGAAGGACCTCTGCCGGGGTCCCCACCTGCCCACCACCCGTTTCATCCCGGCGTTCAAGCTGATGCGCAACGCGGCGGCGTACTGGCGCGGCAGCGAGAAGAACCCGATGCTCCAGCGCATCTACGGCACCGCCTGGCCCACCAAGGACGAGCTGAAGGCGCACCTGGAGTTCCTGGAGGAGGCTGCCAAGCGCGACCACCGCAAGCTCGGCAACGAACTGGACCTCTTCTCCTTCCCCGACCAGATCGGCCCCGGCCTCGCGGTCTTCCACCCCAAGGGCGGCGTCATCCGCCGGGCCATGGAGGACTACTCGCGCCGCCGGCACGAGGAGGAGGGCTACGAGTTCGTCTACAGCCCGCACGCCACCAAGGGCAAGCTCTTCGAGCAGTCCGGCCACCTGGACTGGTACGCCGACGGCATGTACCCGCCCATGCAGCTCGACGACGGGGTGGACTACTACCTCAAGCCGATGAACTGCCCGATGCACAACCTGATCTTCGACGCGCGCGGCCGCTCCTACCGCGAACTGCCGCTGCGCCTCTTCGAGTTCGGCACGGTGTACCGGTACGAGAAGTCGGGCGTCGTGCACGGTCTGACCCGCTCGCGCGGCTTCACCCAGGACGACGCGCACATCTACTGCACCAAGGAGCAGATGGCGGAGGAGCTCGACCGCACGCTCACCTTCGTGCTGAACCTGCTCCGCGACTACGGGCTCACCGACTTCTACCTGGAGCTGTCCACCAAGGACCCGGAGAAGTACGTCGGCTCCGACGAGACCTGGGAAGAGGCCACCGAGACGCTGCGCCAGGTCGCCGAGAAGCAGGGCCTGCCCCTGGTCCCGGACCCGGGCGGCGCCGCGTTCTACGGTCCGAAGATCTCCGTGCAGTGCAAGGACGCCATCGGCCGTACCTGGCAGATGTCGACCGTGCAGCTCGACTTCAACCTGCCGGAGAGGTTCGACCTGGAGTACACCGGCCCCGACGGCTCCAAGCAGCGCCCGGTCATGATCCACCGTGCTCTGTTCGGCTCCATCGAGCGGTTCTTCGCCGTGCTCCTGGAGCACTACGCGGGTGCCTTCCCGGTCTGGCTCGCCCCGGTCCAGGCGGTCGGCATCCCGATCGGCGACGCCCACATCCCCTACCTCCAGGAGTTCGCCGCCACGGCGCGCAAGCAGGGGCTGCGGGTGGACGTGGACGCGTCCTCGGACCGGATGCAGAAGAAAATCCGCAACCAGCAGAAGAACAAGGTCCCGTTCATGATCATCGCCGGTGACGAGGACATGGCCAACGGTGCCGTCTCCTTCCGCTACCGCGACGGTTCGCAGGAGAACGGCATCCCGGTCGACGAGGCCATCGCCAAGATCGCGAAGGCCGTCGAGGACCGCGTACAGGTCTGACCCCGAGGTCGGTCACGGCCCCCGGAGCGCTAGCCCCGCTCCGGGGGCCGCTTCTCGTCCTCCCTGGTGAACACCTGGATCAGCCACGACGAGAACGACCCCGTCACCGCCCCCAGCAGCGCCAGACCGCAGGCCATCAGCCCCGTCGCGACCACCCGCCCCCAGAACGTGACCGGGGTGGCGTCCCCGTAACCGACCGTCGTGAGCGTCGCGCACGCCCACCACACCGCGTCGCCGAACGTGCGGATCGAGGCGTCCGGGGCGCGGTGCTCCAGGTGGTAGACCGCGAGCGAGGCGGCGAAGCCGAGCAGGACGGCCGTCACCCCCGCGTACGCCATCACGCGCGCGTACAGGTCCAGCCGGGGCCGGTCGTGGCGCCGCTGGACCGCTGTGTACACCTTGACCATCCGCAGGGGGCGCAGCAGCGGCAGCAGCAGGACCACCGTGTCGAGCCAGTGCGTCCGGAGGAAGCGTGCGCCCAGCCCGCTCAGGTGCAGCCGGGTCGCGTAGTCGACGAGGAAGAGCAGCCAGGTCGACCAGACGAGGATCAGCGCGACGTCGTTCCAGGGTTCGGCGTCGTGCGGGGTCAGCACCCGGACCGCGTACCCCGTCAGGAAGATCAGCCCCGCGAGGAAGAGCGGAACCTCCGTGCGCTGCTCCCAGCGGGTCAGCCGGGCGGGGGGATCGGGGGCGGTTCGGTCGCTCATCGCCTCAGCATCGTGGGCGGCCGAGCGGTGCGCCCCCGGCGACACGCTCGGCCGGGGTGACGCAATATGCTGATCGGCATGACGAGTGAGCCGGAGCAGCAGATCGGCGTGGGGACGCCCGACGCATTCCAGCGCCTGTGGACGCCCCATCGGATGGCGTACATCCAGGGCGAGAACAAGCCGAGCGGCCCGGGTGCCGCGGACGGCTGTCCGTTCTGTTCGATCCCGGCGAAATCCGACGAGGACGGGCTCGTCGTGGCCCGTGGCGAGCACGTCTACGCGGTCCTGAACCTGTATCCGTACAACGGCGGCCACCTCATGGTCGTGCCGTTCCGGCATGTCGCCGACTACACCGAACTGGACGGGCCGGAGACCGCGGAGCTGGCGGACTTCACCAAGCGGGCGATGGTCGCGCTGCGCGCCGCCTCGGGGGCGCACGGCTTCAACATCGGCATGAACCAGGGCTCCGTCGCCGGCGCCGGGATCGCCGCCCACCTGCACCAGCACCTGGTGCCGCGCTGGGGCGGGGACACCAACTTCATGCCGGTCATCGGCCACACCAAGGTGCTGCCCCAGCTGCTGGGCGACACCCGCGCGATGCTGGCCGACGCCTGGCCCGCCGCCGTCTAGGACGTCGAACGCAGAGGCCCCCGCCGCGGGCGGGGGCCTCTGCCGTGCGCGCGCCTACGCGTCGTAGACGTCGGCCTTGCGCGGGGCCGGGTCCTGGACGAGGCCGCTCAGTACGCTCGAGCGGTTGTCGAAGCGCTCGGTGTCGACGCCGTTCTCCGTGAGGACCCGCATCGCCGCCGAGTGGACCGCCCGCAGCACCGGGGTGGCGGCACGCATCGCGTCGTCCGCCATGAAGCGGTGGTTCCACGGCTTGGCCGCCCACGCGTGCCGCAGCCCGAACGGCTCGGGCAGCACGATCTTCCCGCCCAGGTAGTCCAGCAGCGGCGGATACCAGGTGAGGGGGGCGCGCAGGGCGAGCCGGACGACCTCCTTGGCATCCACCAGCGCCAGTTGGACGTCCCGGGTCTCCCAGAAGCGGACGGTCTTGTTGACCGTCTTCGTCTTCGCCGCCGGCTTGGTGAGGAACAGCCCGTGCACCGGGCCGAGCGCATGACCGGTGACCTCGATGCGCAGCGTCTCGTGGAGCACGGTGACGGTGATCATCATGGTGATCACCAGCTGGCCGTCCCAGAGGGTGAACTGGACGCCCAGGTAGTGCCGGTCGCCGCTGCCGAACTGCTGGTGGTTGCAGATCCGCTGTATCTCGTGGGGCTTCACCTGGAAGGTGGCGACGTCCTCGCCCTCGGGGCGGGTGACGGCGTCGGCGTTCTCCCCGATGGGCGAGACGATCCAGTGCTTCACGGACGGCTTCGGGAAGCCGCCGGTGTTCAGCGGCCCGCGCTCCAGCATCTTCAGCTGGTCGTGGATGATCCGGATCAGGTCCCAGCTGCGGAACTGGTGGATCTCCTTCGTCGGGTCCTTGGGGACCAGCTCCTCGGCCAGCTGCCAGCTGCCCCACCGGGTGCCCATGCCGAGGACGCCCTTGGGGCCGGCGTAGAAGACGGCGTTCGACTGCTGCTCGGCAGACAGCTTCTCCAGACCCTGCCGCAGGGCCTCGCGCGCGGTCTCGTTGGGGTTCTTCGGCACCGCCTCCGGGATCTTCGCGATCACCCCGGTGCCGGAGAGAAGACCTTCCCAGCGGGCCCGCATGTCCTTGGCCGAGGTCTCCGCGATCCGTTTGGCGAGCACCCAGCCGATCACCGGCGCGATGACCGCGCCCCGGAAGTAGAGGGCCCAGAAACCGTCCAGCGGCAGCTTCACCACCAGGATCAGCGCACCGACCCCGAAGGCGGCCAGCAGCACCGTGCCGACGGCCTTGAACGCCGTGTCCTTGGACTTGTTGAGCGCGTCCCGGATCCGGAAGGCGATCACCCAGGCCAGCATGCCGGGCAGGAACAGCACGCCGAACACCACGGTCACCAGGGTGAGACGGGTGTCGCGGGCCTTGCGCAGGTTGTTCGCCGACAGGCAGTGCTCCACCACGGTCTGCGGGTCGGTGCCGAAGGACTGGATGAGCGCCTTGCGGGCGCCGCCGAGCATGCGCTCCTGGACGGCACGGGCGAACGCCTCACCGAGATTCGGCTTGAAGTAGCCGGACTTGAAGAGTTTGGAGGCGCCCGGCTTCACTTCCGATTTGTGCCACTCGCTGTTGGCGTCGAGGATCGTCTCCACCGGACTGTCCCGATACGCCGCCGAGGCCAGGGCGTTGGTCGCCACGGTCTGACTGCCCGCGCCCTGGATCGGGATCTGGGCCCCGGGTGAGAAGTCGAATCCGTCGTTGGCCACCTTGTCGCCCCCACTCGCCACACGTCTGCTCCTGCGGTGTGCCCAACTACCGTACGCGGCATACCTTCTGAGCTGCGACCACAGCGTATCGTCCGGATCACACCACCACCGGTCACCGGCGTGAACGGGACGGCGTGTGCGACAGTGCGCCGGTCACGCGCCGGGGGACCCGTTCGCCGGCTCCGGGCGGACCCGGTCGGCGATCTGGGGCGGCATCGCCTCGTGCCGGGCGTACGCGCGGTCGAAGCGGCCGGTCCCGTGCGACAGGGAGCGCAGGTCCACCGCGTACCGGCCGACCTCGATCTCCGGCACCTCCGCCCGTACGAGCGTGCGCCCGCCGGCTCCCTGCTCGGTGCCCACGACCCGGCCGCGCCGCCCCGACAGATCGCTCATCACCGGGCCCACGTAGTCGTCGGGGACCAGCACGCTCACCTCGCACACCGGTTCCAGGAGCTGGATGCGGGATGCGGCCGCGGCCTCGCGCAGCGCGAGCGCCCCGGCGGTCTGGAACGCGGCGTCCGAGGAGTCGACCGAGTGCGCCTTCCCGTCCAGCAGCGTGACCCGTACGTCGACCAGCGGGTGCCCGGCGGACAGCCCCTTGGCGGCCTGGGCCCGGACGCCCTTCTCCACCGAGGGGATGAACTGGCGCGGCACCGCACCGCCGACGACCTTGTCGACGAACTCGATGCCGGAGCCCGGCGGCAGCGGCTCCACCTCGATCTCGCAGATCGCGAACTGGCCGTGCCCGCCGGACTGTTTGACGTGCCGTCCGCGCCCGGCGGCCCGGCCCGCGAACGTCTCGCGCAGCGGCACCCGGTGCGGTTCCGCGTCGACCTGGACGCCGTAACGGCTGCGCAGCCGCTCCAGGGCCACCTCCCGGTGGGCCTCGCCCAGGCACCACAGGACGACCTGGCCGGTGTCCGGGTTCTGTTCGAGGCGCAGCGTGGGGTCCTCCGCGACCAGCCGGGCCAGGCCCTGCGACAGCTTGTCCTCGTCCGCCTTGCCGTGGGCCCGTACGGCCAGCGGGAGCAGCGGGTCCGGCGTCGACCAGGGCTCGATCAGGACCGGGTCGCCGACCGGGGAGAGCGTGTCGCCGGTCTCCGCCTCGCCGAGCCGGGCCACGCACGCCAGATCGCCCGCGACGCACCGGTCCAGCGCGTTCTGCCGGCGCCCGAACGGGGAAGTGAGCGCCCCGACGCGGATCTCCGCCTCGTGACAGGGGCGCGGGGCGTGCCCCGTGGCGTCCAGGCCGTGGCCGCACAGATGTACGGAGTCGTCGGGGCGCAGGGTGCCGGAGAAGACGCGGACCAGCGAGACGCGGCCCACGTACGGGTCGGAGGACGTCTTGACGACCTCGGCGACCAGCGGGCCGTCCGGGTCGCAGGCCGGCGCGGGCCGCGGCTTGCCCGACGCCGTGGTGACGACGGGCGGGGTGCGCTCCAGCGGGGTCGGGAAGCCGCGTGTGATCAGCTGCAGGAGTTCGACGGTGCCGATGCCCTGGCGGGCGCCCTCGGCCGCGGGGGCCGCCGTGAGGACGGGGTGGAAGGAGCCCCGGGCGACGGCCCGTTCCAGATCGGCGATCAGGGTCGCGACGTCGATGTCCTCGCCGCCGAGATAGCGGTCCATCAGGGACTCGTCCTCGCTCTCGGCGATGATCCCCTCGATCAGCCGGTCCCGGGCCGCCCGCAGCGGTTCCTCCTGCTCGGGCGCCGGCGGCAGCTCGGTGCGTTCGCCCGAGGAGTGGTCGAGGATCCGCCGGCTCAGCAGCCCGGTGAGCCCGGTCAGCGGGGCATGCCCGTCGGCTCCCTCGGGACCCAGCACGGGCAGATACAGCGGCAGTACGGCGTCGGGGTCGTCGCCCCCGAAGTTCTCGGCGCAGATCCGGGTCATGTCGTCGAAGGAGGTAAGGGCGGTGTCCAGGTGCGTGACGACGATCGCGCGCGGCATGCCGACGAGCGCGCACTCCTCCCAGGCGGCCCGGGTGGTCGCCGCCACCGACTGGGCGTCCTGGGCCGCCGAGACGACGAAGAGGGCCGCGTCCGCCGCGCGCAGACCGGCCCGCAGCTCCCCGACGAAGTCCGCGTAGCCGGGGGTGTCCAGCAGATTGACCTTGCACCCGTCCCAGGCCACCGGGACCAGCGAGAGCTGTACGGAACGCCGTCGGCGCTGCTCGATCTCGTCGTAGTCGGAGACGGTCGCCCCGTCCTCGACCCGGCCGGCCCGGTTCACGGCCCCCGCCGTCAGGGCCAGGGCCTCGACCAGGGTGGTCTTGCCCGATCCGCTGGGGCCGACCAGCACCACGTTCCGTACGGCGGAGGGGCGGTCGGCCGCCGGTGCCCCTCCGGCGGCTCCGGGGTGTGCGTGTGCCTTGTCGCCCATGGTGCGTGCCTCCCGGTCGATGGCGCGGTGCGGGGGAGGGCGACCGCGCGCGGAGCAGCGGTGGTCACGGGGGTGGAGAGGCCGCCGCGGCGGTCTCGGCGACGCCCGCGGTCCTTCGAGCTTGGCACCGCGGCGGGGCCTCGTCCATATCTCGCGCACGGGCGCCCTCGTCCGGGGATCGCGCCCCGGGCACGGCGGGGCCCGGGCCGGGTGACACCCGGCGGCGGGTGCCCGTCCGGTGGAAGGGACCGGCCGTGACTACGATGGGCCAGCCGGTGGCCGAAGGGGCCGCCCGGCGAACCGAACCCTCGGGAAGGCCATGCTGAACAAGTACGCGCGTGCATTCTTCACGCGTGTCCTCACACCGTTCGCCGCTCTGCTGCTCCGCCTCGGGGTCAGCCCCGACGCGGTCACTCTCATCGGTACGGCCGGAGTGATGGCAGGTGCGCTGGTCTTTTTCCCGATGGGGGAGTTCTTCTGGGGCACGATCGTCATCACGATCTTCGTCTTCTCCGACCTCGTCGACGGCAACATGGCGCGGCAGGCCGGGATCTCCAGCCGGTGGGGCGCGTTCCTCGACTCGACGCTGGACCGGGTCGCCGACGGGGCGATCTTCGCCGGCTTCGCCCTCTGGTACGCGGGCAGCGGTGACGACAACATCCTCTGCGCCGTCGCGATCTTCTGCCTGGCCAGCGGCCAGGTGGTCTCGTACACCAAGGCGCGCGGCGAGTCGATCGGACTGCCGGTCGCGGTCAACGGCCTCGTGGAGCGCGCCGAGCGCCTGGTGATCTCGCTGGTCGCCGCCGGCCTCGCCGGGCTGCACACGTTCGGCGTCCCCGGCATCGACGTCCTGCTCCCGATCGCGCTGTGGATCGTCGCCGTCGGCAGCCTCGTGACGCTGATCCAGCGGGTGGTGACCGTACGCCGTGAGTCGGCGGAGGCGGACGCCGCCGAGGCGGCCGTCACGGGACCGGCCGCCACGGATTCCGCGGGCTCCGCCGGGCAGGGGAGCGAGGCCGACCGGTGAGCGCGCTGAAGGGCCGGCTCACCGACGGGCTGTACGGGCTGGGCTGGGGCGCGGTCAAGACGCTGCCCGAGACTGCCGCCACCCGCCTCTTCCGCACCATCGCCGACCAGGTCTGGAAGCGGCGCGGCAAGAGCGTGCTGCGCCTGGAGTCCAATCTGGCGCGGGTCGTCCCGGACGCGGGCCCGGAGCGGCTGGCCGAGCTGTCCAAGGCCGGGATGCGCTCCTACATGCGCTACTGGATGGAGTCGTTCCGACTGCCGACCTGGAGCCCGGAGCGCATCAGGGCGAGCATCGACGTCAAGGACGCCCACCTGCTGACCGAGGGCCTGGACGCCGGGAAGGGCGTGATCATCGCCCTGCCCCACCTGGGCAACTGGGACCACGCGGGCGCCTGGGTCACCACCCACCTCAAGGTCCCCTTCACCACCGTCGCCGAACGGCTGGAGCCCGCCACCCTCTACGACCGGTTCGTCGCCTACCGCGAGGGCCTCGGCATGGAGGTCCTGCCGCACAGCGGCGGGGCCGCCTTCGGGACCCTGGCCCGGCGGCTGCGCGCGGGCGGCCTGGTCTGCCTGGTCGCGGACCGGGACCTGTCCGCGTCCGGGGTCGAGGTGTCGTTCTTCGGCGCCACCGCCCGGATGCCCGCGGGCCCGGCGCTGCTCGCCCAGCAGACGGGCGCGCTGCTGCTGCCGGTCACCCTCTGGTACGACGGCACGCCGGTGATGGGCGCCCGGGTCCACCCGGCGGTCGAGGTGCCCGAGGAGGGCACCCGTACCGAGAAGACGTCCGCGATGACGCAGGCGCTGGCCGACGCCTTCGCCGGCGGGATCGCCGAGCACCCGGAGGACTGGCACATGCTCCAGCGGCTCTGGCTGGACGACCTGGACCCCCAGGGGGCACCGAAGTGAAGATCGGCATCGTCTGCCCGTACTCCTGGGACGTACCGGGCGGCGTGCAGTTCCACATCCGGGACCTCGCCGAACACCTGATCCGGCTCGGCCACGAGGTCTCCGTCCTGGCCCCCGCCGACGACGAGACCCCGCTGCCGCCGTACGTCGTCTCGGCGGGCCGGGCCGTTCCGGTCCCGTACAACGGCTCGGTCGCCCGGCTGAACTTCGGCTTCCTGTCGGCGGCCCGGGTGCGGCGCTGGCTGCACGACGGCACGTTCGACGTGATCCACATCCACGAGCCGACCTCCCCGTCCCTGGGCCTGCTGGCCTGCTGGGCGGCGCAGGGCCCGATCGTGGCCACCTTCCACACCTCCAACCCGCGCTCCCGGGCGATGATCGCGGCGTACCCGATCCTCCAGCCCGCGCTGGAGAAGATCAGCGCCCGGATCGCGGTCAGCGAGTACGCCCGGCGCACCCTGGTCGAGCACCTCGGCGGCGACGCCGTCGTCATCCCCAACGGCGTCGACGTCGGCTTCTTCGCCTACGCCGAGCCGAAGGCGGAATGGCAGGGCCAGACGCTCGGCTTCATCGGCCGCATCGACGAACCCCGCAAGGGCCTGCCCGTCCTGATGAAGGCGCTGCCCGCGATCCTCGCCGCCCGCCCCGAGGCCCGGCTGCTGGTCGCCGGGCGCGGGGACGAGGAGGAGGCGGTGGCCACGCTGCCGAAGGAGCTGCGCGAGCGCGTCGAGTTCCTCGGCATGGTCAGCGACGAGGACAAGGCCCGGCTGCTGCGCAGCGTCGACGTGTACGTGGCCCCGAACACCGGCGGCGAGAGCTTCGGCATCATCCTGGTCGAGGCGCTGTCGGCCGGGGCGCCGGTCCTCGCGAGCGATCTGGACGCCTTCGCACAGGTGCTGGACCAGGGGGCGGCGGGCGACCTGTTCGCCAACGAGGACGCCGACGCGCTGGCCGAGGCCGCGATCCGGCTGCTGGGCGACCCGGAGCGCCGCAAGGGTCTGCGGGAGCGGGGCGAGGCGCACGTACGGCGCTTCGACTGGGCGACGGTGGGGGCCGACATCCTCGCGGTGTACGAGACGGTGACCGACGGGGCCGCCTCGGTCGCGGCGGACGAACGCTCCGGGCTGCGGGCCCGGTTCGGGCTCGCGCGGGACTGAGAGCGGGGACCCTCCCTGAGGGTGGGGCTCCCGGCGGTTGAGGTCCGGGCCCCGCGCGACGGTAGCGTGTGGGCCCGTGACCGTAACCCTCATCGTCTGGATCGTCGTCGCGCTCATCGCGATCGGCGTGTACCTCAGCTGGACCGCCGGCCGGCTCGACCGTCTGCACTCCCGGATCGACGCCGCCCGCGCCGCCCTCGACGCCCAACTGCTGCGCCGCGCCTCGGTCACCCAGGAGCTGGCCACCTCCGGCGTCCTGGACCCGGCGGCCTCGATCGTCCTGTACGAGGCCGCGCACGCCGCCCGGCAGGCCGAGGAGGACCACCGCGAGGTCGCCGAGAGCGAACTGAGCACCGCCCTGCGCGCCGTCTTCGGCGAACCGGCCCAGGTCGACGCGGTGAAGGAGATCCCCGGCGGCGAGGACGCCGCCACCGAACTGGCCGCCGCCGTACGCCGCGTGCCCATGGCCCGCCGCTTCCACAACGACGCCGTGCGCGCCGCCCGCGCCCTGCGCCGGCACCGAACGGTCCGGCTCCTCCGGCTGGCCGGGCACGCCCCGTTCCCGCTCGCCTTCGAGATGGACGACGCCCCGCCGGTGGCCCTCGCGGACCGCCCGGGCACCTGAGCCGGAGCACGATCCCAGGCCAAAACGATCCACGGCCTGTTCATTGGCCCTTGCTGTGGCCTGCTTCCACAGCGTTTGCTCGGCGATGCAGTATCCAGCGTCTTTCACCGAGTGAGGTCCCGTGTCCACGCTTCCCAGCACCCCGCAGTCCGCCGAGTCCCCCGCCACCGGCACCGCCCGAGTCAAGCGCGGCATGGCCGAGCAGCTCAAGGGCGGCGTGATCATGGACGTCGTCGACGCCGAGCAGGCGAAGATCGCCGAGGACGCGGGCGCCGTGGCCGTCATGGCCCTGGAGCGGGTCCCCGCCGACATCCGCAAGGACGGCGGCGTGGCCCGGATGTCCGACCCCAACATGATCGAGGAGATCATCGGGGCCGTCTCCATCCCGGTCATGGCCAAGTCCCGCATCGGCCACTTCGTCGAGGCCCAGGTGCTCCAGTCCCTCGGCGTCGACTACATCGACGAGTCCGAGGTCCTCACCCCGGCCGACGAGGTCAACCACAGCGACAAGTTCGCCTTCACCACCCCCTTCGTCTGTGGCGCCACCAACCTGGGCGAGGCCTTGCGCCGGATCGCCGAGGGCGCGGCCATGATCCGCTCGAAGGGCGAGGCCGGCACCGGCAACGTCGTCGAGGCCGTCCGCCACCTCCGCCAGATCAAGAACGAGATCGCGCGTCTGCGCGGCTTCGACAACAACGAGCTGTACGCCGCCGCCAAGGACCTCCGCGCCCCCTACGAGCTGGTCAAGGAGGTCGCGGAGCTGGGCAAGCTGCCCGTCGTGCTGTTCTCCGCCGGTGGCGTCGCCACCCCGGCCGACGCCGCGCTGATGCGCCAGCTCGGTGCCGAGGGCGTCTTCGTCGGCTCCGGCATCTTCAAGTCCGGCGACCCGGCCAAGCGCGCCGCCGCCATCGTGAAGGCCACCACCTTCTACGACGACCCGAAGGTCATCGCGGACGCCTCCCGCAACCTGGGCGAGGCCATGGTCGGCATCAACTGCGACACCCTGCCCGAGTCCGAGCGCTACGCCAACCGCGGCTGGTAACCACTGATGAGTGACACCCCTGTGATCGGCGTCCTGGCGCTCCAGGGCGACGTACGGGAGCACCTGATCGCCCTGGCCTCGGCTGACGCCCTGGCCAGGCCGGTCCGGCGCCCCGAGGAGCTGGCGGAGGTCGACGGCCTGGTCATCCCGGGCGGCGAGTCGACCACCATGTCCAAGCTGGCGGTCCTCTTCGGCATGATGGAGCCGCTGCGCGATCGGGTCCGGGCCGGGATGCCCGTCTACGGCACCTGCGCCGGCATGATCCTGCTGGCCGAGAAGATCCTCGACCCGCGCTCGGGCCAGGAGACCGTCGGCGGCATCGACATGATCGTCCGGCGCAACGCCTTCGGCCGGCAGAACGAGTCGTTCGAGGCCGCGGTCGAGGTCGCCGGGGTCGGCGGCGGCCCCGTGGAGGGCGTGTTCATCCGCGCCCCCTGGGTGGAGTCCGTCGGGGCCGAGGCGGAGGTCATCGCCGAGCACGGCGGTCACATCGTGGCCGTACGCCAGCGAAATGTCCTCGCCACGTCGTTCCATCCCGAACTGACCGGCGATCATCGCGTGCACGCTCTGTTCGTGGACATGGTGCGCGCAGTGAAGTGAGCGGACCCCGGTAGGATCTCTCGGGTTCGACTCGATTTTGGTGACGCGAAGGAGAAGGCAGATGTCCGGCCACTCTAAATGGGCTACGACGAAGCACAAGAAGGCCGTGATTGACGCCAAGCGCGGCAAGCTCTTCGCGAAGCTGATCAAGAACATCGAGGTCGCGGCCCGCTCCGGCGGCATCGACCCCGATGGCAACCCGACGCTCGTCGACGCCATCCAGAAGGCGAAGAAGAGTTCCGTCCCGAACAAGAACATCGATTCCGCCGTCAAGCGCGGCGGCGGTCTCGAAGCGGGCGGTACCGACTACGAGACGATCATGTACGAGGGTTACGGCCCCAACGGTGTCGCGGTGCTCATCGAGTGCCTCACCGACAACCGCAACCGCGCCGCGTCCGACGTCCGTGTCGCGATGACCCGGAACGGTGGCTCGATGGCCGACCCGGGCTCCGTCTCGTACCTGTTCAACCGCAAGGGCGTCGTGATCGTGCCCAAGGGCGAGCTGACCGAGGACGACGTGCTCGGCGCGGTCCTCGACGCGGGCGCCGAGGAGGTCAACGACCTCGGCGAGACCTTCGAGGTGGTCAGCGAGGCCACCGACATGGTCGCGGTGCGCACCGCCCTCCAGGAGGCGGGCATCGACTACGACTCCGCCGAGGCCAACTTCCTGCCGACGATGCAGGTCGAGCTGGACGAAGAGGGCGCCCGCAAGATCTTCAAGCTCATCGACGCGCTGGAGGACAGCGACGACGTGCAGAACGTCTTCGCCAACTTCGACGTGTCCGACGAGGTCATGGAGAAGGTCGACGCCTGAGGCGCGGCCGGCACAGCACGGTACGACGGGCCGACGGGGACACCCCGTCGGCCCGTCGTCATGTGGTTGCGAGGCTTTGTCAGTGCGAGCCGATAGCCTGCGGGAACAGATGAACGAGTGGGCGTCGCGAGCAGCGAGGACAGGGGGGCTCCATGCGGGTTCTGGGCGTTGACCCGGGACTGACCCGGTGCGGTGTCGGCGTGGTCGAGGGGGTCGCGGGCCGCCCGCTGACCATGCTCGGCGTCGGCGTCGTGCGCACCTCGGCCGACGCGGAGCTGGGCGACCGGCTCGTCGCCGTGGAGCGTGGCATCGAAGCCTGGCTCGACGAGTACTCCCCGGGTTACGTGGCGGTGGAGCGGGTCTTCGCCCAGCACAACGTCCGTACGGTGATGGGCACCGCCCAGGCCAGCGCGATCGCCATGCTCTGCGCCGCCCGCCGGGGCATCCCGGTCGCCCTGCACACGCCCAGCGAGGTCAAGGCCGCCGTCACCGGATCGGGCCGCGCGGAGAAGGCCCAGGTCGGGGCCATGGTGACCCGGCTGCTCCGGCTGGACGCCCCGCCCAAGCCCGCCGACGCCGCCGACGCCCTGGCCCTCGCCATCTGCCACATCTGGCGGGCCCCTGCGCAGAACCGGCTCCAGCAGGCGGTAGCGGCCCACCGCACGTCCGGCGCGCCCGGGGTCTCCGGCGCACCCTGCGCGCCCGGCGTCTCGCGCACGCCGCGCACATCCCGTACGCCCGGATCGTCCGGCAACACCCCCGGCGTAACCGGTACCTCCGGCACCGCGCCCGGCACCCCCGGCGCGCCCGGCACCCCCCGAACCTCCGGCACCGCCCGTACCTCCGGCGCGTCCCCCGCCCCGCGCACGCTGAAAGGCCGCACCGCATGATCGCCTTCGTCTCCGGCCCGGTGGCCGCCCTCGCCCCGACCACGGCCGTCATCGAGGTCGGCGGCATCGGCATGGCCGTTCAGTGCACCCCGCACACCCTCGCCGACCTGCGTGTCGGCAAGGAGGCCCGGCTCGCCACCTCCCTCGTCGTCCGGGAGGACTCCCTCACGCTGTACGGCTTCCGGGACGACGACGAGCGGCAGGTGTTCGAGCTGCTCCAGACCGCCAGCGGAGTCGGACCCCGGCTCGCCCAGGCGATGCTCGCCACCCACAGCCCCGACGCCCTGCGCCTCGCGGTCTCCACCGGCGACGAGAAGGCGCTCACCGCCGTCTCCGGCATCGGGAAGAAGGGCGCCCAGAAACTGCTGCTGGAACTCAAGGACCGGCTCGGCGAACCGGTCGGCGCGCACATCGGCCAGCAGGGCATCGGCACCCCCGTCACCTCGGGGTGGCGCGATCAGCTCCAGGCCGCCCTGATCGGCCTCGGCTACGCGAGCCGCGAGGCCGACGAAGCCGTCAACGCCGTCGCCCCGCAGGCCGAGGCCGCCGTCGCCGAGGGCACCGCACCCCCCGTGCCCCAGCTGCTGCGGGCCGCCCTGCAGACTCTCAACCGCGCACGCTGACCGGCACCGAACCACCGAAGAGGCCCTTGATGAACTGGGACGAGACCGGACCCGAGACCGACGAGCCGACCGGCCCGGTCTTCGACGACCGGCTGGTCGACGCCGACGCGGACGGCGAGGACACCGCGGTCGAGGCGGCGCTGCGCCCCAAGGACCTGGAGGAGTTCGTCGGCCAGGAGAAGGTCCGCGAACAGCTCGACCTGGTCCTCAAGGCGGCCCGCGCCCGCGGCGCCACCGCCGACCACGTGCTGCTCTCCGGCGCCCCCGGCCTCGGCAAGACCACCCTCTCGATGATCATCGCCGCCGAGATGTCCGCCCCGATCCGCATCACCTCGGGCCC
The DNA here is from genome assembly GCA_014649555.1 of Streptomyces globisporus. Lineage (GTDB taxonomy): Bacteria > Actinomycetota > Actinomycetes > Streptomycetales > Streptomycetaceae > Streptomyces > Streptomyces globisporus. The sequence continues at coordinate 309,644 of BMTG01000008.1, forward strand.
CGCCATCCAGCACGCCGGCGACCTCGCGGCGATCCTCTCCTCCCTCCAGGAGGGCGAGGTCCTCTTCCTCGACGAGATCCACCGCATGTCCCGGCCCGCCGAGGAGATGCTCTACATGGCGATGGAGGACTTCCGGGTCGACGTCATCGTCGGCAAGGGCCCCGGCGCCACCGCGATCCCGCTGGAGCTGCCCCCCTTCACCCTGGTCGGGGCCACCACCCGGGCCGGACTGCTGCCGCCCCCGCTGCGCGACCGCTTCGGCTTCACCGGGCACATGGAGTTCTACGCCCCCGCCGAGCTGGAGCGCGTCATCCACCGCTCCGCCCGCCTCCTGGACGTCGGCATCGACGTGGAGGGCGCCGCCGAGATCGCCGGACGCTCCCGGGGCACCCCCCGTATCGCCAACCGGCTGCTCCGCCGCGTCCGCGACTACGCCCAGGTCAAGGCGGAGGGAACGATCGACCGGGAGATCGCCGCGGCGGCCCTCAAGGTGTACGAGGTCGACGCCCGCGGGCTCGACCGGCTGGACCGCGCCGTCCTCGGCGCCCTGCTGAAGCTGTTCGGCGGCGGCCCCGTGGGCCTGTCCACCCTGGCGGTCGCCGTGGGGGAGGAGCGCGAGACCGTCGAGGAGGTCGCCGAGCCCTTCCTCGTACGGGAAGGACTGCTGGCCAGGACCCCGCGTGGCCGGGTCGCCACCCCCGCGGCCTGGGCCCACCTGGGACTGGTCCCGCCGCAGCACGGAGCAAAGGGACAACAGGGCCTGTTCGGGGCGTGATATGTCACGGGTTCGCGCGGACAGGAACCTGGGTGCCATGCTGGGCGTTGTTCCATCGATGCGGACTCATCTAGACTCCGCCGATGCCGCCCTAACCGGTCGGTGTACCCACCCCCGTATATAGAGGCCGCATTCCAGTCGCGGTCGTGCGAAGGAATTCCCGTCCCGTGGATCTCATCACTCTTCTCCCCTTCATCGTGCTCATCGGGGCCATGTTCCTGATGACCCGCTCCGCCAAGAAGAAGCAGGCGGCGGCCGCGCAGATGCGTAACGACATGCAGCCCGGTACCGGCGTCCGCACGATCGGGGGCATGTACGCGACCGTGAAGGAAGTCCACGACGACACCGTGCTCCTCGAGGTCGCCCCCGGCGTGCACGCCATCTACGCGAAGAACGCCATCGGCGCCGTCCTGGACGACGCGGAGTACAACCGCATCGTGCACGGCGACGACCCGGAGCTGGACACGGACGGCACCGTCGTTCCCGACGACGCCTCCTCGCTGACCGGTGACGCCGACGCCGAGGTCGCCAAGATCGACCTGGGCAAGGACGCGGCCGACGCCACCGAGACCGAGGACGCCACGGCCAAGGACGTCAAGGAGACCGAGGACGTCAAGGACGCCAAGGGCGAGGGCAAGACCGACGGCGACGCCGACTCCAAGTAGTTCTCACGATCCCGGGGACGTCGCGCGCCCACCGGCGCGGGGCGTCCCCGGGACCGTGCGGTCGTCTGCGGGGGCAGGGTCCCCACTACACTTCGTGGCCGCTCGGGCGCGTACCCGGCGCGGGGCGGTTGGACAGGGAGAAACGAGAAGGTGGCAGCACCCAAGAAGGGCCGAGGGCCGGCCGTCGGTCAGGGCAGGCCGGGGCGTGCCCTGGCGCTGATCCTCATCGCCATGGTCGCGCTCGCCGGCGGGATGTTCCTGTCCGGGCACACCACACCCCGGCTGGGCATCGACCTGGCCGGCGGCACGTCGATCACGCTGGAAGCGCAGAACCAGCCCGGCAAGCCGAACGCGATCAACCAGACCAACATGGACACCGCGGTCGGCATCATCGAGCGGCGGGTCAACGGTCTGGGCGTCTCCGAGGCCGAGGTCCAGACCCAGGGCAACAAGAACATCATCGTCAACATCCCCAAGGGGACGAACTCCAAGCAGGCCCAGGAGCAGGTCGGTACCACCGCCCAGCTCTACTTCCGGCCTGTTCTGACGGTGCAGGCGAGCGGCCCCGAGGCGCCCAAGCCCTCCGACTCCGCCAGCCCCTCGGCCTCCGGCACCCCGAAGCCCGGCGAGTCCGCCCAGGGCGAGGACAAGGCGACGGACGGGGACAAGCCCCAGGGCGAGGAGGCCACCGGTTCGGAGGCCACCCCCTCGGCGAGCGCCACCACCCAGGGCCGCGCGGTCACCGGCGCCCTGACGAAGGACGACCCGACCCCCGGCGCCTCCGACAAGCCGAAGGCGCCGGAGTCCCCCGAGGCGTCGCCCTCCGCGGACCCGGCCACGGCCAAGCTCCAGGAGGAGTTCACCAAGCTCGACTGCACCGACCCCAAGCAGCGGACCGACGCGGGCAAGAACGCCAAGCCCACCGACTCGATCGTCGCCTGCGGCTCGAACGTTCCGGGCAGCTACGAGAAGTACATCCTCGGCCCCGCCGAGGTCTCCGGCGCCGACGTCGACGACGCCAAGGGCGCCATCGACCAGCAGTCCGGTGAGTGGATCGTGTCGATGGAGTTCACCTCCGCCGGCGCCAAGAAGTTCCAGACGATCACCGGCCGGCTCGCGCAGCAGCAGCCGCCGATGAACCAGTTCGCGATCGTCCTCGACGGCGAGGTCGTCTCCGCCCCGTCGGTGCGCCAGGCGCTCAGCAAGAACGCCCAGATCTCCGGCAGCTTCGACCAGCAGTCGGCCGAGGACCTCGGCAACATCCTCTCCTACGGCGCCCTGCCGCTGACCTTCAAGGAGGTCAGCGTCACCACGGTGACCGCCGCGCTCGGCAGCGAGCAGCTCCAGGCCGGCCTGATCGCCGGTGCGATCGGTCTGGCGCTGGTCATCATCTACCTGGTCGTCTACTACCGGGGTCTCGCGTTCATCGCCCTGCTCAGCCTGCTGGTCTCCGGCATCCTGACGTACACGATCATGGCCTTGCTCGGCCCGGCCATCGGCTTCGCGCTGAACCTCCCGGCGGTCTGCGGCGCCATCGTCGCCATCGGCATCACAGCGGACTCCTTCATCGTCTACTTCGAACGCATCAGAGACGAGATCCGCGAAGGACGCACGCTGCGACCCGCCATCGAGCGCGCCTGGCCGCGTGCCCGCCGCACCATCCTGGTCTCCGACTTCGTGTCGTTCCTGGCCGCCGCAGTGCTCTTCATCGTCACCGTCGGCAAGGTGCAGGGCTTCGCCTTCACGCTCGGCCTCACCACGCTGCTCGACGTCGTCGTGGTGTTCCTCTTCACCAAGCCCCTGATGACGCTCATGGGCCGGACGAAGTTCTTCTCCAAGGGCGGCCCGTGGTCCGGGCTGGACCCGAAGCGGCTCGGCGCCCAGCCGCCGCTGCGCCGCTCGCGCCGTGTCAACGCCCCCACCGAACCGAAGGAGGCGTGAGATGTCGCGACTCGGCAATCTCGGCGCCCGGCTCTACCGCGGTGAGGTCGGCTACGACTTCATCCGCAACCGCAAGATCTGGTACGGCGTCTCGATACTGATCACCATCACGGCCATCATCGGCGTGGCGGTCGGCGGCCTCCGCATGGGCATCGAGTTCAAGGGCGGCGCGGTCTTCACGACCGACACCAAGGCCCAGATCTCCACTGCCCAGGCCACGGACGTGGCGACCGAGGCCTCCGGCCACCTGGCGATCGTCCAGGAGCTCGGCAACGGCGGTCTGCGCATCCAGATCACCGAGGTCGACACCGCGAAGGCGAACGAGATCAAGGAGACCCTCTCCGACGAGCTCGGCATCCCCGCCGACGACATCAACGCGGACCTGGTCGGCCCCAGCTGGGGTGAGCAGATCGCCAACAAGGCGTGGACCGGTCTCGGGGTCTTCATGATCCTGGTGGTGATCTATCTGGCCATCGCCTTCGAGTGGCGGATGGCCGTCGCCGCCCTCATCGCGCTGATCCACGACATCACCATCACGGTCGGCGTCTACGCCCTGGTCGGCTTCGAGGTCACGCCGGGCACGGTGATCGGTCTGCTGACCATTCTCGGTTACTCCCTGTACGACACGGTGGTCGTCTTCGACAGCCTCAAGGAGGGCCAGAAGGACATCACCAAGCAGACCCGCTTCACGTACAGCGAGATCGCCAACCGGTCGATCAACAGCACCCTGGTCCGCTCCATCAACACCACCGTGGTGGCGCTGCTGCCGGTGGCCGGTCTGCTGTTCATCGGTGGCGGTGTCCTCGGCGCGGGCATGCTGAACGACATCTCGCTGTCGCTGTTCGTCGGTCTCGCCGCCGGTGCCTACTCCTCGATCTTCATCGCCACGCCGCTCGTCGCCGACCTCAAGGAACGCGACCCGCAGATGAAGGCGCTGAAGAAGCGGGTCCTTGCCAAGCGGGCCGCCGCGGCCGCCAAGGGCGAGTCCCCCGACGACGGCCCCGAGGGCCCGCGCGACGACGCGGAGACCGCGGGCACGGCGATCGGCCGCCCCCGGTCGCACCGCACCCCCGGGAAGCGCTGAGCGATGACGAGCACCACCGAATCCACCAGGGAGCTGCTGCTCAGCCGGATCCGCGATGTCGCGGACTACCCGAAGCCGGGCGTGGTGTTCAAGGACATCACTCCGCTGCTCGCGGATCCGGTCGCCTTCACGGCGCTCACCGACGCCCTCGCAGAGCTGTGCGTACGGCACGGCGCCACGAAGATCGTCGGCCTGGAGGCACGCGGCTTCATCCTGGCCGCGCCCGTCGCGGTCCGGGCGGGCATCGGCTTCGTCCCGGTCCGCAAGGCCGGAAAGCTCCCCGGAGCCACGCTGAGCCAGACCTACGAGCTGGAGTACGGCAGCGCGGAGATCGAGATCCACGCCGAGGACCTCGAAGCCGACGACCGGGTCATGGTCATCGACGACGTCCTCGCCACCGGTGGCACCGCCGAGGCCTCGCTGGACCTCATCCGGCGGGCCGGCGCCCAGGTCGCGGGCGTCGCGGTCCTCATGGAGCTCGGCTTCCTCGCGGGCCGTGCCCGCCTGGATCCGGCCCTCGCGGGCATCCCGCTGGAGGCCCTGATCACGGTCTGAACAGCGGACCCCGGTCCGGCGGCGGACATCGAGCGCGACGGAGCGGGCACCCGGGAACACCGGGTGCCCGCTCCGCGTTGTTCCCTCTCCCACCGTCCCCGGGCGAGGTCCCGCCGGGGGATCGATACCATGGGCTCTCCGGGTACCCCGGATCCGCACGAGGAGCGCTCTTGCCAGACGAGGCCCAGTCAGCCGCCGCCCCGCAGCCCGACAAGCCCGTGGCGGCCCCCGCCACGCCGGAGAAGGCTGCGCCCTCGAACGCGCCGGCGCCCGCGCCCGCCGAGCCGGCCGCCGATCCCGCGCGCCCCCGGGCGGCGAAGCCCGCCACTCCTCCCGAGAAGCCCGCGGCCCCCGAGGCCCCGCCGAAACCGGCCGGGACGACGGGTCCCGCGCAGCCTCCGGCAAGGAAACCGGCCCCCGCCGCGCCCAAGCCCCCGCCCCCCGGGCCCCCCGCGAAGTCCGGATCCGCCACCGGATCCGCCTCCCGCTCCGGCGGCTCCTCCAACCGGGTGCGGGCCCGCCTCGCCCGGCTGGGCGTGCAGCGCTCCAGCCCGTACAACCCGGTCCTGGAACCGCTGCTGCGTACGGTCCGGGGCAACGACCCCAAGATCGAGACGGCCACGCTCCGCCAGATCGAGAAGGCGTACCAGGTCGCCGAGCGCTGGCACCGGGGCCAGAAGCGCAAGAGCGGCGACCCCTACATCACCCACCCGCTGGCCGTCACCACGATCCTCGCCGAGCTGGGCATGGACCCGGCGACGCTGATGGCGGGCCTGCTCCACGACACCGTCGAGGACACCGAGTACGGCCTGGACACCCTCAAGCGCGACTTCGGCGACCAGGTCGCCCTGCTCGTCGACGGCGTCACCAAGCTGGACAAGGTGAAGTTCGGCGAAGCCGCCCAGGCCGAGACCGTACGCAAGATGGTCGTCGCCATGGCCAAGGACCCCCGGGTCCTCGTGATCAAGCTCGCCGACCGCCTGCACAACATGCGCACCATGCGCTACCTCAAGCGGGAGAAGCAGGAGAAGAAAGCCCGCGAGACGCTGGAGATCTACGCCCCGCTCGCGCACCGGCTGGGCATGAACACCATCAAGTGGGAGCTGGAGGACCTCGCCTTCGCGATCCTCTACCCCAAGATGTACGACGAGATCGTCCGCCTCGTCGCCGAGCGGGCCCCCAAGCGCGACGAATACCTCGCCATAGTGACCGACGAGGTCCAGTCCGACCTGCGTGCCGCCCGTATCAAGGCCACCGTCACCGGCCGCCCCAAGCACTACTACAGCGTCTACCAGAAGATGATCGTGCGAGGCCGCGACTTCGCCGAGATCTACGACCTGGTGGGGATTCGGGTACTTGTCGACACGGTCCGCGACTGCTACGCGGCGCTCGGCACCGTCCACGCCCGGTGGAACCCGGTCCCGGGGCGGTTCAAGGACTACATCGCGATGCCCAAGTTCAACATGTACCAGTCGCTGCACACCACGGTGATCGGTCCCAGCGGCAAGCCCGTCGAGCTCCAGATCCGTACGTTCGACATGCACCGCCGCGCCGAGTACGGCATCGCCGCCCACTGGAAGTACAAGCAGGAAGCCGTCGCGGGCGCCTCCAAGGTCCGTACCGACGTCCCCAAGAACACCGGGCGCGGCCAGGACACGGTGAACGACATGGCGTGGCTGCGCCAGCTCCTGGACTGGCAGAAGGAGACCGAGGACCCCGGCGAGTTCCTGGAGTCCCTGCGCTTCGACCTTTCGCGCAACGAGGTCTTCGTCTTCACGCCGAAGGGCGACGTCATAGCGCTGCCCGCCGGCGCGACCCCCGTCGACTTCGCGTATGCCGTCCACACCGAGGTCGGCCACCGGACCATAGGAGCACGCGTCAACGGGCGGCTCGTCCCGCTCGAATCGACGCTCGACAACGGCGATCTGGTCGAGGTCTTCACCTCCAAGGCGGCCGGTGCCGGACCCTCCCGGGACTGGCTCGGCTTCGTCAAGTCACCGCGCGCCCGCAACAAGATCCGCGCCTGGTTCTCCAAGGAGCGCCGCGACGAGGCCATCGAGCAGGGCAAGGACGCCATCGCGCGCGCCATGCGCAAGCAGAACCTGCCGATCCAGCGCATCCTGACCGGCGACTCCCTGGTCACCCTCGCCCACGAGATGCGCTACCCCGACATCTCCTCGCTCTACGCGGCGATCGGCGAGGGCCATGTCGCGGCGGCGGGCGTCGTCCAGAAGCTGGTCCAGGCCCTCGGCGGCCACGACGAGGCCAACGAGGACATCGCCGAGTCCACTCCGCCCTCGCACGGCGGCCGCAGCAAGCGCCGCGCCAACGCCGACCCGGGCGTTGTCGTCAAGGGCGTCGAGGACGTCTGGGTCAAGCTCGCCCGCTGCTGCACGCCCGTCCCCGGCGACCCGATCATCGGCTTCGTCACCCGGGGCAGCGGCGTCTCCGTGCACCGCGCGGACTGCGTCAACGTGGAGTCGCTGTCGCAGCAGCCCGAGCGCATCCTCGACGTCGAGTGGGCGCCCACCCAGTCCTCCGTCTTCCTGGTCGCCATCCAGGTCGAGGCGCTGGACCGCTCCCGGCTGCTCTCCGACGTCACCCGGATCCTCTCCGACCAGCACGTCAACATCCTGTCGGCGGCCGTCCAGACGTCCCGCGACCGGGTGGCCACCTCGCGCTTCACCTTCGAGATGGGCGACCCCAAGCACCTGGGCCACGTCCTGAAGGCCGTACGCGGCGTGGAGGGCGTCTACGACGTCTACCGGGTCACGTCCGCCCGCAGGCCGTAACAGCGACAACGGAAGGGCCCCGGTACGCGACGCGTACCGGGGCCCTGCCTGTCCGGGCCTGCTCAGCCGCCGAACTCCTCCAGGCCCTTCAGCGCCTGGTCCAGCAGCGCCTGGCGGCCCTCCAGCTCCTTGGCCAGCTTGTCCGCACGGGCGTTGTTGCCCTGGGCGCGCGCGGTGTCGATCTGGCCGCGCAGCTTGTCCACGGCGGCCTGGAGCTGACCGGTCAGACCCGCGGCGCGGGCCCGCGCCTCCGGGTTCGTCCGGCGCCACTCGGACTCCTCGGACTCCAGGAGCGCGCGCTCCACCGCCTGCATCCGGCCCTCGACCTTCGGGCGGGCGTCACGCGGTACGTGACCGATGGCCTCCCAGCGCTCGTTGATGGACCGGAACGCGGCGCGGGCCGCCTTCAGGTCCTTCACCGGCACCAGCTTCTCGGCCTCGGCGGCGAGCTCCTCCTTGAGCTTGAGGTTCTCGCCCTGCTCGGCGTCCCGCTCCGCGAAGACCTCGCTGCGGGCGGCGAAGAAGATGTCCTGGGCACCGCGGAAACGGTTCCACAGGTCGTCCTCGGCCTCGCGCTGGGCGCGGCCCGCCGCCTTCCACTCGGTCATCAGGTCGCGGTAGCGCGCCGCCGTGCCGACCCAGTCCGTGGAGCCGGACAGCGACTCGGCCTCGGTGACCAGCTTCTCCTTGGCCTTGCGGGCCTCCTCGCGCTGGGCGTCCAGCGCGGCGAAGTGGGCCTTGCGCCGCTTGGAGAACGCCGAGCGGGCGTGCGAGAAGCGGTGCCACAGCTCGTCGTCCGACTTGCGGTCGAGGCGGGGGAGACCCTTCCAGGTGTCCACCAGCGCCCGCAGCCGCTCGCCGGCCGACCGCCACTGCTCGCTCCGCGCCAGCTCCTCGGCCTCGGCGACCAGCGCCTCCTTGGCCTGCTTGGCCTCGTCGGTCTGCTTGGCCTTCTGCGCCTTGCGCTCCTCGCGGCGCGCCTCGACCGTCGCGACGAGCGTGTCCAGCCGCTTGCGCAGTGCGTCCAGGTCGCCCACCGCGTGGTGCTCGTCGACCTGCTGCCGCAGATGGTCGATGGCCGCCGTCGCGTCCTTGGCCGACAGATCGGTGGTCTTCACCCGCCGTTCGAGGAGGCCGATCTCGACCACAATGCCGTCGTACTTGCGCTCGAAATAGGCCAGAGCCTCCTCGGGGGAACCGGCCTGCCACGATCCGACGACCTGCTCGCCCTCGGCTGTACGCACGTACACGGTGCCCGTCTCATCGACGCGGCCCCACGGGTCGCTGCTCACAGCGCCTCCTCCACCTGATGCCTGCGAGGGGGTTCGCCCCCCGGGCATCGTCCACAGTTTCCTGGGGCGGGCCTCGCCCGCCCTGCACAACGCCAATCTAGGCGACCGGCCGCCCGGCTGTCCGCACTCAGCGCGGCTGAAATTCTCCGCTCGGGCAGGGAGAGGGGCCTCCGCCCGGGCGGAGGCCCCTCTCCCTGCCGGTCGCCGTCCCGCCGGATCAGTCCTTCTCGACCGAGACCTTCTCGATCGTCACGGCCTTCTTCGGGGCACCGTCGCCCGCACCGCCCTCGACCCCTGCCTCGCCGACCTTCTGGACGGCCTTCAGCGAGGCGTCGTCCATCGTGCCGAACGGGGTGTACGTGGGCGGGAGCTTCGTCTCCTTGTAGACCAGGAAGAACTGGCTGCCGCCGGAGTTCGGCTGGCCGGTATTGGCCATCGCCACCGTGCCCGGCGGGTAGACGACCGTGCCGTCGCCGCCCGCCTTGCCGAGCGCGTCCAGGTTCTCGTCCGGGATGTTGTAGCCCGGACCGCCCGTGCCGTCGCCCTTGGGGTCGCCGCACTGGAGCACGAAGATGCCCTGGGTGGTCAGCCGGTGGCACTTGGTGTCGTCGAAGTAGCCCTTGTCGGCGAGCGCCTTGAAGGAGTTCACGGTCTGCGGGGTCTTCGCCGCGTCCATCGAGAACCCGATGTCACCCTGGCTCGTCGTGAGCGACATCGTGTACTTCGCCTTTTTGTCGATCTTCATCGCGGGGAGCGGGGCCTTGCTCTCGCTCTCCGAAGGCTCCGGAGTGGGGGTCTGGCTCGCCGCCGCCTCGGTCTTCTTGTCCTTGTCGTCGTCCTTGCCCGCCACGACGAACGCGCTCACGCCCACGACGGCGACCACGGCCACCGAGGCCGCGACGATCGCGGTGATGCGCCTCGTCCTGCGGCGGGCTTCCTCCCGGCGCTTCTGCTGGCGCTCGAACTTCTCCCGGGCGAGCTGCCGCCGCCGCTGTTCGCTGCTGGACACCGGTTGGGCTCCTTGTTACGTCGTGGATCGTCGGATGGGGGCCTGAGCTGCCCGTACCGTATATGGGTTACCTGTGTCATGAGGAGCGCCGGTAGGCTCTGATCCGCCGCATCCTTGTACTGCGGGCCGCATCCTCCGCCGAACATTAAGGACGATCGTGCTTATTGCCGGGTTCCCCGCCGGGGCCTGGGGGACCAATTGCTATCTGGTCGCCCCCGCCGCCGGTGAGGAGTGCGTGATCATCGACCCGGGCCATCAGGCCGCCCAGGGCGTCGAGGAAGCGCTGAAGAAGCATCGGCTCAAGCCCGTCGCCGTCGTTCTCACCCACGGCCACATCGACCACGTCGCCTCGGTCGTGCCCGTCTGCGGCGCCCATGACGTCCCCGCCTGGATCCACCCCGAGGACCGCTACATGATGAGCGACCCCGAGAAGGCCCTCGGCCGCTCCATCGGGATGCCGCTCATGGGCGAGCTGACCGTGGGGGAGCCGGACGACGTCAAGGAGCTGACCGACGGGTCGAAGCTGACCCTGGCCGGTCTGGAGTTCGGCGTCTCGCACGCGCCCGGCCATACCAAGGGGTCGGTGACGTTCGGGATGCCCGAGGCCGCGGACATCCCGCCGGTCCTCTTCTCGGGCGACCTGCTCTTCGCCGGCTCCGTCGGACGCACCGACCTGCCCGGCGGCGACCACGCCGAGCTGCTCGAGTCGCTGGCCCGTGTGTGCCTGCCGCTCGACGACTCGACCGTGGTGCTGTCCGGCCACGGCCCCCAGACGACCATCGGCCGCGAGCGGGCGTCCAACCCCTTCATGAACGGGCTGGACGCGTCGCCGCGCCGAGGACTGTAGACGAGAGACGTAATCACGTGAGCACCTTTCAGGCCCCCAAGGGCACGTACGACCTGACCCCGCCCCGTTCCGCGACGTTCCTGGCGGTGCGCGAGGCCATCTCCGCACCCCTGCGCGACTCCGGCTACGGCTACATCGAGACACCCGGCTTCGAGAACGTCGAGCTGTTCGCGCGCGGTGTCGGTGAGTCCACCGACATCGTCACCAAGGAGATGTACACCCTCACCACCAAGGGCGGCGACCAGCTCGCGCTGCGCCCCGAGGGCACCGCGTCCGTGCTGCGCGCCGCCCTGGAGGCCAACCTCCACAAGGCGGGCAACCTCCCCGTCAAGCTCTGGTACTCCGGCTCGTACTACCGCTACGAGCGCCCGCAGGCGGGCCGCTACCGCCACTTCTCGCAGGTCGGTGCCGAGGCCATCGGTACCGAGGACCCGGCCCTGGACGCCGAGCTGATCATCCTCGCCGACCAGGCGTACCGCTCGCTCGGCCTGCGCCAGTTCCGCATCCTGCTGAACTCGCTGGGCGACAAGGAATGCCGCCCGGTCTACCGCGAGGCGCTCCAGACCTTCCTGCGCGACCTGGACCTCGACGAGGAGACCCGCCGCCGCATCGAGATCAACCCGCTGCGCGTCCTGGACGACAAGCGGGCCGACGTCCAGAAGCAGCTGACCGACGTCCCGAAGCTCCGCGACTACCTGTGCGACGCGTGCAAGGCGTACCACGAAGAGGTCCGCGCCCTGATCACGGCGGCCGGGGTTGCCTTCGAGGACGACGAGAAGCTGGTGCGCGGCCTCGACTACTACACCCGTACGACCTTCGAGTTCGTCCACGACGGTCTCGGCTCGCAGTCCGCGGTGGGCGGCGGCGGCCGCTACGACGGCCTCTCCGAGATGATCGGCGGCCCCGAGCTGCCGTCCGTCGGCTGGGCGCTCGGCGTGGACCGCACGGTCCTCGCCCTGGAGGCGGAGGGCGTCGAGCTCGACCTCCCCGCCACCACCAGCGTTTACGCGGTCCCGCTCGGCGAGGAGGCCCGCCGGGTCCTGTTCGGCGTCGTCACCGAGCTGCGCCGCGCGGGTGTCGCCGCCGACTTCGCGTTCGGCGGCCGGGGCCTGAAGGGCGCGATGAAGAGCGCCAACCGCTCGGGCGCCCGCTACACCCTGGTCGCGGGCGAACGCGATCTCGCCGAGGGCGTCGTCCAGCTCAAGGACATGGAGTCCGGCGAGCAGACCGCGGTACCGCTGACGGAGGCCGCGGCGGAGCTGGCGAAGCGGCTCGGCTGACGAGAGTACGGAGCGGTCCAGCCCACCGGGCCGCCGAAAACGGGGCGCGGCCGTCGGGACTCCAGGTCCCGGCGGCCGCGCTTTTCCCGTCTCCCGTCAACCCGAAGAGAGTGCGTTCACCCTTGACGGCGCACCCCACTTGGGGCGGGCGATGTGCTGTGCGGCGTCGGACCGGCACCGGGGAGCCGTGCATCGTCCGTCGTCGAGGCCCCGTGGCCTTTCGATCCCGTCCACGGGGGCCTTCACCGACGTACATCTTTATGTCCATCGAACGGTGGACCGGTACGGGGTTGCGGCACAATGACCTTGCCCGGCTGACCACTCGGTGACGGAACGGCGATATGACGACTGCAGCGGTAGACCACGATCTCTCCTCCGATCAGGACGAGGGCGGCCGCAAGCGAACCTTCGGGGCCGGACGCGGTCTTGCCCTGCTTCTGGTGATCACCGGCGCGGCCGGCCTGCTGGCCTCCTGGGTCATCACGATCGACAAGTTCAAGCTGCTGGAGGACCCCTCCTTCACGCCCGGCTGCAGCCTCAACCCCGTTGTCGCGTGCGGCAACATCATGAAGAGCGACCAGGCGTCCGCGTTCGGGTTCCCCAACCCGATGCTGGGGCTGGTCACGTACGGGATGGTCATCGCGATCGGCATGGGGCTGCTCGCCGGGGCCCGCTACCGGAGCTGGTTCTGGCTCGGGCTGAACGCCGGGACGCTGTTCGGCGTCGGGTTCTGCACCTGGCTCCAGTACCAGTCGCTCTACAACATCAACTCGCTCTGCCTGTGGTGCTGCCTGGCCTGGGTCGCCACCATCGTCATGTTCTGCTACGTGACCACGCACAACGTCAAGCACCGCATCCTCCCGGCCCCGGCCTGGCTGCGGAACGGGCTCACCGAGTTCCCCTGGGTGCTTCCGGTGATGTGGATCGGGATCATCGGCATGCTGATCCTGACCCGCTGGTGGGACTTCTGGACCAGCTGAGGTCCACCTACGACTTTGGCAGGTGCCATCAGCGCCGCCGGACACTCCCCTGATGGGGCTGTCAGTGGGGTCGCCTAGGCTTCATGACGTGGAGCCCGACCTCTTTACCGCAGCCGCCGAAGACCGCCAGGAGAAGGACCCGTCCAGCAGCCCTCTCGCTGTCCGGATGCGCCCCCGCACCCTCGACGAGGTCGTCGGCCAGCAGCATCTGCTGAAGCCGGGCTCGCCCCTGCGTCGCCTCGTGGGCGACGGGGGCGGCCCGGCGGGGGCGTCCTCCGTCATCCTGTGGGGCCCGCCCGGCACCGGTAAGACGACCCTGGCGTATGTGGTCAGCAAGGCCACCGACAAGCGATTCGTGGAGCTCTCCGCGATCACCGCGGGCGTCAAGGAGGTCCGCGCCGTCATCGAGAGCGCGCGCCGCGCCACCGGTGGCTTCGGCAAGGAGACCGTCCTCTTCCTGGACGAGATCCACCGCTTCTCCAAGGCCCAGCAGGACTCCCTGCTGCCCGCCGTGGAGAACCGCTGGGTGACGCTCATCGCAGCCACCACGGAGAATCCGTATTTCTCGATCATCTCCCCGCTGCTCTCGCGCTCCCTGCTGCTCACCCTGGAGCCGCTGACCGACGACGACCTGCGCTCCCTGCTGCGCCGGGCGCTGACCGAGGAGCGGGGGCTCGGCGGGGCGGTCACCCTGCCCGGGGACGCCGAGGCGCATCTGCTGCGGATCGCCGGCGGCGACGCGCGCCGGGCGCTCACCGCGCTGGAGGCCGCGGCCGGTGCCGCCATCGCCACGCAGGAGGCGGAGATCACGCTGGAGACGGTCGAGGCGACCGTCGACCGGGCCGCCGTGAAGTACGACCGTGACGGCGACCAGCACTACGACGTGGCCAGCGCGCTCATCAAATCCATTCGCGGGTCCGACGTGGACGCCGCCCTGCACTATCTGGCCCGGATGATCGAGGCGGGGGAGGACCCCCGGTTCATCGCCCGGCGGCTGATGATCTCGGCCAGCGAGGACATCGGGCTCGCGGACCCCACCGCGCTGCCGACGGCGGTCGCGGCCGCCCAGGCCGTCGCCATGATCGGTTTCCCTGAGGCGGCGCTCACCCTCAGCCACGCCACCATCGCGCTGGCGCTCGCGCCCAAGTCCAACGCGGCGACGCTGGCGATCTCCGCCGCGCAGGACGACGTGCGCAGAGGGCTCGCCGGACCCGTCCCGGCCCATCTGCGCGACGGCCACTACAAGGGCGCGGCCAAGCTCGGCCACGCCCAGGGCTATGTCTATCCGCACGACGTGCAGGGCGGCATCGCCGCCCAGCAGTACGCCCCGGACGCCGTCCGGGACCGGCAGTACTACACACCCACCCGCTACGGCGCCGAGGCGCGGTACGCGGACGTCGTCGAGCGCGTCCGCGAGCGCCTCGGCCGCGCCGGCGAGAGCGGTGAGCAGGCGTAGGGGTCTTCGAGCCGCCCGGTCAGGACGCGGCCGCCTCGAAGAGGGTGTGCATGGCGCGGCGCAGCTCGGTGACGTCCCGCACCGGCTCGGGGAACTCGAAACGGGCGTCGAAGCACGCGTCCCTGCTCTCGATGAAGCGCACGCGCAGCCCGAAGCGGTCCAGTGCCACGGGCACCGCGCCCGGCTGGTTCGGCGCGCAGGCCCGGGCGGTCCGCTCGCCCAGCAGACCGCACAGCGTGCGCATCTGCTCGTCGTGGGCGGAGGCCAGGTGCTGGAGCAGCTCCGCCTCATGGATGACCAGCGGGTCGGGGGCCGCGTCACGGAAGTCCTCCGGCTCGATGTCCTCGGCGCCCCAGAGGTCGTCCACGTACGCCTCGCCGAACTCCAGGCGCAGCATCATCCGGCCGGGCTCGGCGATGCCGGGGACGGAGGTGAGCCAGCCGGAGACCCAGGCCCGGCCGCGGATCCGGTGCGGTACGGAAACGGGAGCGACGTCCGTGATCTCCAGCACGGCGGTCAGCTCGTCGCCCTGCGCGTGCGTCGCGGCCCGAACGGCCGGGGAATCCGCGGGGAATTCGAGGAACACATCGCCTTCGGGTCCCACGCTCCGGCTGTCCGGGATCAGGGGTTCGGCGCGGGCCAGATCGAGCCCCGGTACGACGAGCAGCGCGGAGCAGGTACTCTGTACGAGAGTTCGTGTGCGCTCGGCTGCTGACGGCATCCGAGTGTTTTCTAGCCCGCTGGGACGCGGCTGACCACGATCTGATCGGCCTTCCGTCGTAGCAGCATCCTCCTCTGAGGTGCTGCCGCTGTCTGTGCTGTCCGTGACGTGAGTGGTGTTCCCAGGGCGAGACATGCGATCTCCTTGAGTAAGGTAAGCCTAACCTAACCTACAACGGAGGTCTGGAGAACGTGCCTAACCAGTCGCGTCCCAAGGTCAAGAAGTCGCGTGCCCTCGGCATCGCTCTGACGCCCAAGGCTGTCAAGTACTTCGAAGCGCGTCCGTACCCGCCGGGCGAGCACGGCCGTGGCCGCAAGCAGAACTCGGACTACAAGGTCCGTCTGCTGGAGAAGCAGCGCCTGCGTGCGCAGTACGACATCAGCGAGCGCCAGATGGCGCGCGCCTACGACCGTGCCAAGAAGGCCGAGGGCAAGACGGGCGAGGCGCTGGTCGTCGAGCTCGAGCGCCGTCTCGACGCCCTGGTCCTGCGTTCGGGCATCGCCCGCACCATCTACCAGGCCCGTCAGATGGTCGTCCACGGCCACATCGAGGTCAACGGTGGCAAGGTCGACAAGCCGTCCTTCCGCGTGCGCCCGGACGACATCGTCCAGGTCCGCGAGCGCAGCCGCACCAAGGTCCCCTTCCAGGTGGCCCGCGAGGGTGGCTACGACACCGACGGTGAGACCCCGCGCTACCTCCAGGTGAACCTGAAGGCCCTGGCCTTCCGCCTGGACCGGGACCCGAACCGCAAGGAGATCCCGGTGATCTGCGACGAGCAGCTCGTCGTCGAGTACTACGCCCGCTGATCCAGGCGTAGCCGCTCTCACCAGCGCTCCGGCCCGCCCCTCCCTGTCATCCGGGAGGCGGCGGGCCTTCGCGTTCCCCCGGGCCCGCCCGGCGCCGGCACCCCGCCCGCGCCCGGCGCGTCCACCGGCGCGCCCGGTCCGCCGCCGGCCAGGGCCCGCTCGACCGCCGTGGCCGGATCCAGCCGCCGGCCGGCCCGCAGCCCTTCCTCGTACGCCGCGTTCCCCAGCTCCCGGCGCACCCGCTCCTCGCACTCCACCCGCGGCCGCCCGTAGAACGCCGAGCCGAACAGCTGCAGACCCACCGACGGCCAGATGCCCTCCGCCGCGCCCTGGAGCACGGCGGCCTCCCCGGCGTCCCCCTCCACCGCCGTCACCAGCGCCAGCAGCTCCAGCGACAGCACTGTGCCCAGCAGGTCGTTGAACGCCCGGCCGATCGTCAGGCACTCGCCGAGCATCTGCCGCGCCCGCGTCGGCCGCCCCCGCCGCAGCGCCGCGTACGCCAGGACGTACAGCGCGTACGCCAGCGCCCACCGCTCCCCGTGGTCCTCGCAGATCTCCCGGACCTCGTCGCAGATCACCGCCGCCGCGTCCAGATCGCCGAGGAACGCCACCGCCATGGCCAGCTCCACCTGCGCCATGAGGACGTTGCTGTTCAGCTCGCCGACCTCGCGGTACCGGCCGAGCGCCTCGCGCAGCAGCTCCTCGGCGCGCGGCATGTCGTCCGTCACGATCGCCAGACACCCCGTGCGGTGCACCGCGTACGCCAGTGCTGTCGCGTCCCCGCAGCGCTCGGCCTCCTCCCGGCACTCCTGGAGCGCCGAGATCGCACCGACCGCGTCGCCCTGGAGCACCGCCACATAGCCCAGCACCCACAGCACCTTCAGCCGTGCGGCATCGTGCGGGGTCGGCTCCTCCAGGACGTGGTCCAGCCAGTGCCGCCCCTCCGACAGCCGCCCGCAGCCGGTCCAGTAGAACCACAGGGTGCCCGCCAGGTGCTGCGCGAGATGCACCTCGTCGGGGCTCTCCATCGAACATTCCATCGCCCGGCGAAGATTGGGCAGTTCGCTGTCGATCCGCGCCGCCACCTCCGCCTGGCGCGGACTGAACCAGTCCAGCTCGCACCAGGTCGCGAGCCCCAGGAACCAGTCCCGGTGCCGGCGCCGCAGCCGCTGGGCGTCCCCGGCCGCCGCCAGCCACTGCGCCCCGTACTCGCTGACCGTGTCCAGCAGCCGGTAGCGGGCCCCGGCCGGACCGTCCTCACGCTCCACCACCGACTGCGCGATCAGCTCGTCCAGCACATCGAGCACCGAGTCGGCCGGCAGATCCGCCCCGCCACAGATGTACTCCGCGGCCTCCAGGTCGAACTGCCCGGCGAAGACCGAGAGCCGCGCCCACAGCAGCCGCTGCTCGGGCGTGCACAGCTCGTGGCTCCAGCCGATCGCCGTCCGCAGCGTCTGATGGCGCGGCGGCGCACCGCGACGGCCGCCGGTCAGCAGCCGGAACCGGTCGTCGAGGCGCAGCAGCACCTGCTCCACCGAGAGGGCGCGCAGCCGCCCGGCCGCCAGCTCCAGGGCCAGCGGAATCCCGTCGAGCCGGTGGCAGAGCTCCAGCACGGCCGCCCGCTCGTCCGCCGCGGGCGCCCAGCCCGGCCGTACCCCGCGCGCCCGTTCGGTGAAGAGCT
Organism: Streptomyces globisporus; assembly: GCA_014649555.1. GTDB lineage: Bacteria > Actinomycetota > Actinomycetes > Streptomycetales > Streptomycetaceae > Streptomyces > Streptomyces globisporus. The sequence continues at coordinate 327,528 of BMTG01000008.1, forward strand.
CCACCGCGTCCCCGTCGGACATCGGGGCGAGCGGGAACGTCCGCTCCCCTTCCACCCGCAGCGGGCAGCGCCCGGCCGCGAGAACCTGGAGGCCCGGGGCCCGGCGCAGCAGCTCGGTGACCAGGCCGGCGCAGGCGTCGACGAGGTGCTCGAAGCCGTCGATCACCAGCAGTGTCCGGCGCTCGCGGAGGTGTTCGACGAGGACGGCGCGCGGCGGCCGACTGGTGTGATCGGCCAGTCCCAGGGCGTCGATCAGGGTGTGTTCCAGCAGGTCGGCATCGCGGACGGTGGACAGCTCGGCCAGTAGAACCCCGTCGCAGTACCGTTTCTCCCGGAGCGCGGCGACCCGGATGACGCACCGGGTCTTGCCCACGCCCGCCACTCCTGCGACGGTGACGAGCCGGGACTCCTCCAGCAGCCCGTCCAGCTCGGCCAGTTCGCCCTCGCGGCCCACGAACCTGGTCAGTTCGGCCGGGAGGTTGCCGGGCGCCGCCACGGAACGGGCGTCGGGATCATCGGGATTCGGGCAGGGGTCCTGCAGGCGTCGCATGAAACACGGAGCGTACTGGCTTGAAAGCTCTCCGTACAATCTCGTCGGACAACTCCCGTCCGGCCCGCGCGGAATGCGGTAGGGGAGGAGATGCGCGGCGCGATAGGCTCGTGGGACGACGATCGGGCGCGCGGGCGGCAGCCGGCGGCACCGACGGAGACAAGCCCCCGAAGGGGCCGATCGACAAGCAGAGAGCGGTGCACTGTGTCCGGTGGAGAGGTGGCCGGGATCCTCGTGGCCGTCTTCTGGGCGATCCTGGTCTCGTTCCTCGCCGTGGTGCTGGTGAGGCTCGCCCAGACGCTCAGGGCGACCACCAAACTCGTCGCGGACGTGACCGAACAGGCCGTTCCGCTGCTGGCCGACGCCTCGGCGACGGTGCGCTCCGCGCAGACCCAGCTGGACAAGGTCGACGCCATCGCGAGCGATGTCCAGGAGGTCACCTCCAACGCCTCCGCGCTCTCCACCACCGTCGCCTCCACCTTCGGCGGCCCCCTCGTCAAGGTCGCCGCCTTCGGCTACGGCGTACGGCAGGCGCTCAGCCGCCGCACCGAGCCCGAACCGGAACCGGCGCGGGGCCGTGGCTCCGCCCGCCGTACGGTGATCGTCGGCCGGACCGTACCCTCGGCGCGCGAACGCAGGCGCGAACGCCGAAACGCCCGCGGACAGAAGGACTGATCGAGCGATGTTCCGCCGCACGTTCTGGTTCACCGCCGGCGCAGCCGCCGGTGTGTGGGCCACCACCAAGGTCAACCGCAAGCTCAAGCAGCTGACCCCCGAAAGCCTCGCGGCGCAGGCCGCGGACAAGGCGATCGAGACCGGTCACAAGCTCAAGGACTTCGCCCTCGACGTACGCGAGGGCATGGTCCGGCGCGAAGCCGAACTGGGCGGTGCCCTCGGCCTGGAGGCCCCGGTCGACCCGGACCTTCCCGTACAGCGGCACTGGGCCGTCGAAGCGCCCGAACCCGCCGCGCACCGCAAGCTTCCCTACAAATCGAACAACCGGAATGAGGACCACTGATGGAGTCGGCTGAAATTCGCCGCCGCTGGCTGAGCTTCTTCGAGGAGCGCGGTCACACTGCCGTGCCTTCGGCGTCGCTCATCGCGGACGACCCGACTCTGCTGCTGGTCCCCGCGGGCATGGTCCCCTTCAAGCCGTACTTCCTCGGCGAGGTCAAGCCGCCCGCCCCGCGCGTCACCAGCGTGCAGAAGTGCGTGCGTACGCCGGACATCGAAGAGGTCGGCAAGACCACCCGCCACGGCACCTTCTTCCAGATGTGCGGCAACTTCTCCTTCGGGGACTACTTCAAGGAAGGGGCCATCCACCTCGCCTGGGAGGCCCTGACCAACTCCGTCGAGGACGGCGGTTACGGCCTCGACCCCGAGAAGCTCTGGATCACCGTCTACCTCGACGACGACGAGGCCGAGGCCATCTGGCGCGACAAGATCGGCGTCCCCGCCGAGCGCATCCAGCGCCTGGGCAAGAAGGACAACTTCTGGTCCATGGGCGTCCCCGGACCCTGCGGCCCCTGCTCGGAGATCAACTACGACCGCGGCCCCGAGTTCGGTGTCGAGGGCGGCCCGGCCGTCAACGACGAGCGGTACGTGGAGATCTGGAACCTGGTCTTCATGCAGTACGAGCGCGGCGCGGGCGACGGCAAGGAGGACTTCCCGATCCTCGGGGACCTGCCGTCCAAGAACATCGACACCGGTCTCGGCCTGGAACGCCTGGCGATGATCCTCCAGGGCGTACAGAACATGTACGAGACCGACACCCTGCGCGTCGTCATGGACAAGGCCACCGAGCTGACCGGCGTCCGCTACGGCGCCGAGAAGTCCACGGACGTCTCGCTCCGCGTCGTCGCCGACCACATCCGTACGTCGGTGATGCTCATCGGCGACGGCGTCACCCCCGGCAACGAGGGCCGCGGCTACGTGCTGCGCCGCATCATGCGCCGCGCCATCCGCAACATGCGCCTGATGGGCGCCACCGGCTCCGTCGTCAACGAGCTGGTGGACGTCGTGATCAACACGATGGGGCTCCAGTACCCCGAGCTGATCACCGACCGCAAGCGCATCGAGACGGTCGCGCTCGCCGAGGAGGCGGCCTTCCTCAAGGCCCTCAAGGGCGGCACCAACATCCTGGAGACCGCCGTCACCGAGACCAAGGCCGCCGGCGGTCAGGTCCTCGCCGGGGACAAGGCGTTCCTGCTCCACGACACCTGGGGCTTCCCGATCGACCTCACCCTGGAGATGGCCGCCGAGCAGGGGCTCTCCGTGGACGAGGACGGCTTCCGCCGCCTCATGCAGGAGCAGCGCGACAAGGCCAAGGCCGACGCCCGCGCCAAGAAGACCGGTCACGCCGACCTCTCCGCCTACCGGGAGGTCGCCGACACCGCCGGCGCCACCGAGTTCACCGGCTACACCAGCCTGGCCGGCGAGTCCACCATCGTCGGCCTGCTGGTCGACGGTGTGCCCTCGCCCGCCGCCACCGAGGGCGACGAGGTCGAGGTCGTCCTCGACCGCACCCCCTTCTACGCCGAGGGCGGCGGCCAGCTCGCCGACACCGGCCGCATCCGGCTCGACACGGGTGCCGTGATCGAGGTGCGCGACGTCCAGAAGCCGGTCCCCGGCGTCCACGTCCACAAGGGCGTCGTCCAGGTCGGCGAGGTGACGGTCGGAGCCTCCGTCTTCGCCTCCATCGACAACACCCGCCGCCGAGCCATCGCCCGCGCCCACAGCGCCACCCACCTCACGCACCAGGCGCTGCGTGACGCGCTCGGCCCTACGGCCGCCCAGGCCGGCTCCGAGAACTCGCCCGGCCGCTTCCGCTTCGACTTCGGTTCGCCCGCCGCCGTCCCCGGCACGGTCCTCACCGACGTGGAGCAGCGGATCAACGAGGTCCTTTCGCGTGAACTCGACGTCCAGGCCGAGGTCATGTCGATCGACGAGGCCAAGAAGCAGGGCGCCATCGCCGAGTTCGGCGAGAAGTACGGCGAGCGGGTGCGGGTCGTCACCATCGGCGACTTCTCCAAGGAGCTGTGCGGCGGCACCCACGTCGGCAACACCGCCCAGCTGGGTCTGGTGAAGCTGCTCGGAGAGTCCTCCATCGGTTCCGGCGTGCGCCGCATCGAGGCCCTGGTCGGCGTGGACGCGTACAACTTCCTCGCCAAGGAGCACACGGTCGTCGCCCAGCTCCAGGAGCTGGTCAAGGGCCGTCCCGAGGAGCTGCCCGAGAAGATCGCGGGCATGCTCGGCAAGCTGAAGGACGCCGAGAAGGAGATCGAGAAGTTCCGCGCGGAGAAGGTCCTCGCGGCCGCCGCCGGGCTCGTCGAGTCCGCCAAGGACGTCCGCGGCGTCGCCCTGGTCACCGGCCAGGTCCCCGACGGCACCTCCGCCGACGACCTGCGCAAGCTGGTCCTGGACGTCCGAGGCCGCATCCAGGGCGGCCGCGCGGCCGTCGTGGCCCTGTTCACCACGGCCAACGGCCGCCCGCTCACCGTCATCGCCACCAACGAGGCCGCCCGCGAGCGCGGTCTCAAGGCCGGTGACCTCGTGCGTACGGCCGCCAAGACCCTCGGCGGCGGTGGCGGCGGCAAGCCGGACGTCGCCCAGGGCGGCGGCACGAACCCGGCCGCCATCGGAGACGCCGTCGCGGCGGTCGAACGCCTCGTCACCGAGACGGCGTGACGAGCGCGATGACGCAGATGCGCCGAGGCCGGCGGCTCGCCGTCGACGTCGGGGACGCCCGGATCGGGGTCGCCTCGTGCGACCCCGACGGGATCCTGGCCACGCCGGTGGAGACCGTGCCGGGACGCGATGTCCCGGCCGCCCACCGGCGGCTCCGCCAGATCGTCGAGGAGTACGAGCCGATCGAGGTCATCCTCGGTCTGCCGCGCTCCCTCGGTGGCGGCGAGGGTCCGGCGGCCGCCAAGGTCCGGGAGTTCGCGCAGACGTTCGCCCGGTCTATCGCACCGGTCCCGGTGCGACTGGTGGACGAGAGGATGACCACAGTGACGGCGGCCCAGGGCATGCGCGCCTCGGGTGTGAAGTCCAAGAAGGGCCGGTCTGTCATCGACCAGGCTGCCGCTGTGGTGATCCTTCAGAACGCTCTGGAGTCCGAACGGGCGTCAGGCAATCCCCCGGGCGAGGGCGTCGAAGTGGTTGTCTGATCGCGATACGGTAACGTTCCGCGCGATGCGGCGGTGTTCGAACAAACCGCACAGCGAAGCGAAGAGACGGAACGTCGTCTCGCGGCTCTAGGGGATCGATGACTGAGTATGGCCGGGGCCCCGGCTCCGAACCGTGGCATCCCGAGGATCCCCTGTACGGGGACCAGGGATGGGATGGCCGCCAGGCCGCCCACGGCCAGAGCCAGTACGGCGACCAGCAGCAGTCCTATCCGCAGGACCCGTACACCCAGCAGCACCAGAACCACCAGCAGTACCAGGGTCACCAGCAGCAGCCGTACGAGCAGCATCAGCAGTACGGCCAGCAGCAGAACCACCAGCACCAGCAGCAGAGCCACCAGCAGTACGGCACGCCCCAGCAGGATCCGTACGCCCAGCAGCCCGGTGCCCAGCCGCAGTACAACGGCGGATGGGACACCGGCCAGCAGGCCGCCATGCCGTACGGGGCCGGGCCCCAGGACCCGTACGCGCAGCACCCCGGCGGCTACGACACGGGCCAGGACTACTACGGCACGCCGGAGGCCTACCCTCCGCCGCAGCCCCCGGGCCGCCGCGAGGCCGCGCCCGAACAGCAGCCCCAGCAGCAGTCGCAGCACCAGCAGGGATCGACGGACTGGGATCCGGATCAGCCGCAGGAGGAGACGCACCCTTTCTTCACCGGTGCCGACGACCCGGCCGACCGTGAGCCGCGCGACGACGACGATGACCCGGACGACGACGGATCGCGCTCCTCGCGCCGTGACCGCGGGGGCAACGAGCGCCGGGGCGGCAAGGGCAAGAAGAAAAAGAGCCGCAGCGGCTGCGCCTGCCTGGTGGTCTCCGTCGTCCTGGTCGGCGGCCTCGGTGGCGTCGGCTACGTCGGCTACACCTTCTGGAAGAAGCAGTTCGGCGCCCCGGCCGACTATGCGGGGTCGGGCAGCGGCGAGCAGGTCGAGGTCGAGATTCCCGAGGGAGCGTTCGGGTACGACATCGCGAACATCCTGCGCAAGCAGGGGGTCATCAAGTCGTCCGACGCCTTTGTCGCGGCGCAGAACGACAACCCCAAGGGCAAGCTGATCCAGGCCGGCGTCTATCTCCTGAACAAGGAGATGTCGGCGGCCAGCGCGGTCACCCTGATGCTTGATCCGAAGAGCCAGAACGCGTTCGTGATCCCTGAGGGGACGCGTAACGCGAAGGTCTACGAGCTGATCGACACGCGGCTCAAGCTCAAGAAGGGCACCACGGCCGACATCGCCAAGACCAAGGCGGAGAGCCTCGGACTGCCCGACTGGGCCGATGACAACCCGGACGTGAAGGACCCGCTGGAAGGATTCCTCTATCCGGCCGCCTATCCGGTCGCCAAGGGGTCCAAGCCCGAGGACGCGCTGAAGCGGATGGTCTCGCGGGCGAACAAGGAGTACGGCAAGCTCGACCTCGAGGGCAGCGCGAAGAAGCTCGGCCTGAAGACCCCGTGGGAGCTCATCACCGTCGCGAGCCTCGTGCAGGTCGAGGGCAAGTACAAGCACGACTTCGACAAGGTCGCGCGGGTCGTCTACAACCGGCTCAAGCCGGGCAACATGGAGACTGTCGGACGGCTGGAATTCGACTCCACGGTCAACTACATCAAGGGCCAGAGCACCCTGGACATCGGTGCCGTGGACGATCTGCGGAAGATTGACGACCCGTACAACACGTACAAGATCATCGGTCTGCCTTCCGGGCCGATCAGCAACCCGGGTGCGGACGCCCTGCACTCGGCGATGAACCCCACACCGGGCCCCTGGTACTACTTCGTCTCGATCAACGAGGACAAGACCGTCTTCGCCGAGACCAACGAGGAGCACGAGAAGAACCGGCGGGAGTACGAGGACGGGAAGGCCGGCCAGTGAGCGAGCCACGCCGGGCCGCCGTCCTCGGCTCGCCCATCGCCCACTCCCTCTCCCCGGTCCTGCACCGCGCCGCCTACGCCGAACTCGGCCTGGAGCACTGGTCCTACGACCGGTTCGAGGTCGACGAGGCGGCGCTGCCCGGATTCATCGAGGGTCTTGACGCCTCCTGGGCGGGGCTGTCCCTGACCATGCCGCTCAAGCGGGCGATCATCCCGCTGCTCGACGAGGTCAGTGCGACGGCCGCCTCCGTGGAGGCCGTCAACACGGTCGTGTTCACCGACGACGGCCGCCGGGTCGGCGACAACACCGACATCCCCGGCATGGTCGCCGCCCTGCGGGAACGTGGCGTCGACAAGGTGGAATCCGCCGCCGTCCTCGGCGCCGGCGCCACCGCCTCCTCCGCACTGGCCGCGCTCGCCGTGGTCTGCGCGGGGCCCGTCACGGCGTATGTGCGCAGCCCCGAGCGGGCCGCCGAGATGCGCGGCTGGGGAGAGCGGCTCGGGGTCGACGTCATCACCGTCGACTGGGCCGACGCGGCGGCGGCACTGAGCGCACCCCTGGTCATCGCCACCACCCCGGCGGGTGCGACGGACGCCTTCACTGGCTCCGTGCCCGAGGCTCCGGGCATCCTCTTCGACGTGCTGTACGAGCCGTGGCCCACCGAACTCGCCGCCGCCTGGTCCGCCCACGGCGGGGCGGTCGTCGGCGGGCTCGACCTCCTTGTTCACCAGGCACTGCTCCAGGTCGAGCAGATGACCGGCCGGATCCCGGCGCCGCTCGCCGCCATGCGGCAGGCCGGTGAGGCCGCGCTCGCTTCCCGCTGACCGGCCGCCCACGGGCGTCGCCGGTCCGTCTGCTGGACCGGCGACCGGATCGTGCCTCCGTTCGTGGGAGGATCGGGGGTGGCGGGCCAGGGCCGCGCACCCGGTGGCGCCGTTGGATTTCAGGCGCGAGCATGAGGAGCACCGTTGAGCAGGTTGCGCTGGCTGACCGCGGGGGAGTCGCACGGACCCGCACTGGTGGCGACGCTGGAGGGTCTTCCCGCCGGTGTCCCGATCACGACGGAGATGGTGGCGGAGGCGCTGGCCCGGCGACGGCTCGGCTACGGCCGCGGCGCGCGGATGAAGTTCGAGAAGGACGAGGTCACCTTCCTCGGCGGGGTACGCCACGGGCTCACCATGGGCTCCCCGGTCGCCGTCATGGTCGGCAACACCGAGTGGCCCAAGTGGGAGCAGGTCATGTCGGCCGACCCGGTCGACCCCGAGGAGCTCGCCCAGCTCGCCCGTAACGCACCGCTGACCCGGCCCCGGCCCGGCCACGCCGACCTCGCGGGGATGCAGAAGTACGGCTTCGACGAGGCCCGGCCGGTCCTGGAGCGCGCCAGCGCCCGGGAGACCGCCGCCCGCGTCGCCCTCGGGACCGTCGCCCGCTCCTACCTCAAGGAGACCGCGGGCATCGAGATCGTCAGCCATGTCGTCGAGCTGGCCGCGGCCAAGGCGCCGTACGGCGTCGTCCCGGTCCCCGGCGACGTGGAGAAGCTGGACGCCGACCCGGTCCGCTGCCTGGACGCCGACGCGTCCAAGGCGATGGTGGCCGAGATCGACCAGGCCCACAAGGACGGCGACACCCTCGGCGGCGTCGTCGAGGTGCTCGCATACGGCGTGCCCGTCGGGCTCGGCTCGCACGTGCACTGGGACCGGCGCCTGGACGCCCGGCTCGCCGCGGCCCTCATGGGCATCCAGGCGATCAAGGGCGTCGAAGTCGGCGACGGCTTCGAGCTGGCCCGGGTCCCCGGCTCCCAGGCGCACGACGAGATCGTCGCCACCGACGACGGTATCCGGCGCACCTCCGGCCGCTCCGGCGGCACCGAGGGCGGGCTCACCACCGGTGAGCTGCTGCGCGTCCGCGCCGCGATGAAGCCCATCGCGACCGTGCCGCGCGCGCTGGCCACCGTGGACGTCGCCACCGGCGAGGCCACCAAGGCCCACCACCAGCGCTCCGACGTCTGCGCCGTCCCGGCCGCGGGCATCGTCGCGGAGGCGATGGTCGCCCTGGTCCTGGCCGACGCGGTCGCGGAGAAGTTCGGCGGCGACAGCGTGGCCGAGACCCGCCGCAACGTCCAGTCGTACCTCGACCACCTCCAGATCCGATGAGCGGCCCCCTGGTCGTCCTCGTCGGCCCGATGGGCGTCGGCAAGTCCACCGTCGGCGAACTGCTCGCCGCCCGGCTCGGCACCACCTACCGGGACACCGACGCGGACGTCGTCGCCGAGGCCGGCAAGCCGATCGCGGAGATCTTCTACGACGAGGGCGAGGAACACTTCCGTGCCCTGGAGCGCCGGGCCGTCGCCGCGGCCGTCGCCGGGCACCCGGGCGTCCTCTCCCTCGGTGGCGGAGCCGTCCTGGACGGGGCGACCAGGGAGCTGCTGGCCGGCCGGCCGGTCGTCTACCTCTCCATGGACGTGGACGAGGCCGTCCGCCGCGTCGGTCTCGGCGCCGCCCGCCCGCTGCTCGCGGTCAACCCCCGCCGGCAGTGGCGCGAGCTGATGGACGCCCGCCGCCACCTGTACGAAGAGGTCGCCCGTACCGTCGTCGCGACCGATGAGAACACCCCCGAAGAGGTCGCCCAGGCGATCATCGACGCACTGGAACTGCCGGAGGGCGAAGCCGCCCCCGGCGTGGAGAACACCGGCATGACGCAGCAGGGCCCCACCCGCATCCAGGTCGCAGGCTCCGCGGGCTCCGACCCGTACGAGGTCCTCGTCGGCCACCAGCTCCTCGGCGAGCTGCCCCAGCTCATCGGCGACCGTGCGAAGCGGGTCGCCGTCCTGCACCCCGAGGCGCTCGCCGAGACCGGTGAGGCGGTCCGCGAGGACCTCGCCGCCCAGGGGTACGAGGCCATCGCCATCCAGCTGCCCAACGCGGAGGAGGCCAAGACCGTCGAGGTCGCCGCCTACTGCTGGAAGGCGCTCGGCCAGACCGGCTTCACCCGCACCGACGTCATCGTCGGCATCGGCGGCGGCGCCACCACGGACGTCGCCGGGTTCGTCGCGGCCAGCTGGCTGCGCGGGGTCCGCTGGATCGCGGTCCCGACCACCGTGCTCGGCATGGTCGACGCGGCCGTGGGTGGCAAGACCGGCATCAACACCGCCGAGGGCAAGAACCTCGTCGGCGCCTTCCACCCGCCCACCGGGGTCCTCTGCGACCTCGCCGCGCTGGACTCGCTGCCGGTCCACGACTACGTCTCCGGCATGGCCGAGATCATCAAGGCCGGATTCATCGCCGACCCGGTCATCCTGGACCTCGTCGAGGCCGACCCCGAGGGCGCCCGTACGCCCTCCGGGCCGCACACCGCCGAGCTGATCGAGCGCTCCATCCGGGTCAAGGCCGAGGTCGTCTCCAGCGACCTCAAGGAGGCCGGACTCCGCGAGATCCTCAACTACGGCCACACGCTGGGTCACGCGATCGAGAAGAACGAGCGCTACAAGTGGCGCCACGGCGCGGCCGTCTCCATCGGCATGGTCTTCGCCGCCGAGCTGGGCCGGCTCGCCGGACGCCTCGACGACGCCACCGCCGACCGGCACCGCACGATCCTGGAGTCGGTGGGCCTGCCGCTCACCTACCGCGGCGACCAGTGGCCCAAGCTGCTGGAGAACATGAAGGTCGACAAGAAGTCGCGCGGGGACCTGCTGCGCTTCATCGTCCTCGACGGCATCGGCAAGCCCACCGTCCTGGAGGGACCCGACCCGGCCGTGCTGCTCGCCGCCTACGGGGAGGTCTCCGCGTGACCCGCAGGGTCCTCGTCCTGAACGGCCCCAACCTCGGCCGGCTCGGCTCGCGCGAGCCCGACGTCTACGGGGCCACCTCCTACGCCGGACTCGTCGAGACCTGCACCGCGCTCGGCAAGGAGCTCGGCTTCGACGTCGACGTACGGGAGACCAACGACGAGGGCGAGCTGATCCGCTGGCTCCACGAGGCGGCGGACGGATCGGTTCCGGTCGTTCTCAACCCGGGCGCCTTCACGCACTACTCGTACGGCATGCGGGACGCGGCCGCCCAGCGCACCGCCCCGCTGATCGAGGTGCACATCTCCAACCCGTACACCCGTGAGGAGTTCCGGCACACCTCCGTGGTCGCGGCGGTGGCCACGGGCACGGTGGCCGGGTTCGGCATCGGTTCCTACCGGCTCGCCCTGCGCGCCCTCGCCGACGAACTGACGGACTGACACCCCGCGGTTCCCGTCCGTCCCGCCGCGCGGCCGACGGGCACTTCGTACCCTCCCGGGCCGTTCACCCCGAGACGGCCCGGGAAGGTACGGTAGCCCTCCCAGCAGCGCCAGTTGCAGTGACGAGACGGAGTGGCACCGGATGCAGCACGCAGTGGGGGCCCCGCTGCCGCCCCACGGACCCGGTAGCGGGCACGTCGGCCGGCCGTACCAGGCCCAGCAGCCCGGCCACCCCGGCCTGCCCCCGATATCCCCGCCGCCCCCGGGCCCCGGCCAGGCACTGCCCTCGCCTCCGCCCCCCGGCCAGGCCCCGCTCCCGCCGGCCCCCGGCCAGGCTCCTCCCGCCCCCGGACACGTTCAGCCGCCGCCCGCACCCGGCCAGGCCCCGGGCCCCGCCTGGAGCGGCACCGGCCCCACGCCCCCCGCCCGGGAGGCCGTCGGACACACCGGACACGTCCAGCTGCCCCCGGGCGGCCCCGTGCCGCTGCCCGCGCCCCCCGCCGAGCCCGGCACCGGCGGTGCGACGCTCGCCGTGCTGCTCATCGGTCCGGCCGGCGCGGGCAAGACCACCGTGGCCAAGCTCTGGGCGGCCCGCCGCCGGGTGCCCACCGCCCACGTCTCCCTCGACGACGTCCGCGAATGGGTCCGCTCCGGATTCGCCGATCCGCAGGCCGGCTGGAACGACCACTCCGAGGCCCAGTACCGCCTGGCCCGCCGCACCTGTGGCTTCGCCGCCCGCAACTTCCTCGCCAACGGCATCTCCTGCATCCTCGACGACGCCGTCTTCCCCGACCGCCCGGTCGTCGGCCTCGGCGGCTGGAAGCGCCATGTGGGCCCCGGCCTGCTGCCCGTGGTCCTGCTGCCCGGCCTGGAGATCGTCCTGGAGCGCAACGCGGCGCGCAGCGGCAACCGCCGGCTCTCCGACGAGGAGGTCGCCCGCATCCACGGCCGGATGGCCGGCTGGTACGGCTCCGGCCTCCCGATCATCGACAACTCCACGTACGACGTCGAGACCACCGCTCGCGTCCTGGACGACGTGCTGGCCCGCTCCATCGCGAGCCCGCCCGCCTGGTAGCGGAGCCTCGCCCCCCGGTCGGGTGCGCTGACCGGGCGGGCCACCGCGCCCGCTCGTACGCTCGAACCATGTCAGAGGTGCACGCCGTCCGACGCGGGCTGCTCCGCGACAGGTGCGCCGCCGCGGGCTCCGCGGCCGCCCTGGTCTCCCGTCCCGCCAACGTCCGCTATCTCGCGGGCGGAGCGCCCCCCGGCGCCGTGCTGCTGCTCGGCCCCGACGAGGACGTTCTGCTCTGCCCCCGGGCCCCGGCAGGCGAAGGCGCCCACGGGCGGCCCGACGAGGCCCTGCGGATCGACCTCCTGCCCGCCCCGGACGAGGACCCGGTGGTCGCCGCCGCCGGTCTCGCCGCCGCGTCGGGAGCGGAGTCGCTCGCCGTGGAGGAGCACGATCTGACCGTGGCCCGGCACCGGGCCATGGGGAAGTCCGCCCCGCGCCTGAAACTGGCTGATCTGGGCTTCACCGTGGAACAGCAGCGGATCGTCAAGGACGAGGAGGAGATCGGCTGCCTCCGGATCGCCGCCGAGATCACCGACCAGGCCCTCGGTGAACTCCTCGAATCGATCCTGGTCGGCCGGACCGAACGCCACCTCGCCCTGGAACTGGAGCGCCGCCTCGTCGACCACGGTGCGGACGGCCCCGCCTTCGTGACCTCCGTGGCCACCGGACCCAACTCCGGCCAGGGACGCCACCGGCCCTCTGACCGCAGGGTGGAGGAGGGAGATTTCCTCTCCGTCCGCCTCGGGGCGAGCTACCACGGCTACCGCTGCGAGATCGGCCGTACGTTCGTCATCGGCACCGCCCCCGCCGAGTGGCAGATCGAGCTGTACGACCTCGTTTTCGCCGCTCAGCGGGCAGGCAGGGAGGCCCTGGCGCCCGGTGCCGCCTACCGGGACGTGGACCGTGCGGCCCGGCATCCGCTGGAGTCCGCGGGGCACGGAGAGGGCCTCCAGCCGAGCACCGGGCACGGTGTGGGGCTCGAAATCGAGGAGGACCCGCAACTGGCACCGACAGCCATGGGTAAACTGGACGCTTGTGTGCCGGTCACCGTCGGACCGGGGGTCCACCTCCCGGGCCGGGGCGGTGTCCGGATCGATGACACGCTCGTCGTGCGCCCCGAGGCGGACGGCGGACCCGAGCTACTCACCATGACGACCAAGGAGCTGCTCGCGCTCTAGCGCAGATCCTCGGTCGTTCCACCAGCTTCAGTCCAGGAGATTCCGCAACCGTGGCTTCCACGAACGACCTCAAGAACGGCATGGTGCTCAAGCTCGACGGAGGCCAGCTCTGGTCCGTCGTCGAGTTCCAGCACGTCAAGCCCGGCAAGGGCCCTGCCTTCGTGCGCACCAAGCTCAAGAACGTGCTCTCCGGCAAGGTCGTCGACAAGACGTTCAACGCCGGCGTGAAGGTCGAGTCGGCCACCATTGACCGCCGCGACATGCAGTTCTCGTACATGGACGGCGAGTACTTCGTCTTCATGGACATGGACACGTACGACCAGCTCATGGTCGACCGCAAGGCCGTCGGCGACGCCGCCAACTTCCTGATCGAGGGCTTCACCGCCTCCGTCGCCCAGTACGAGGGCGCCGTGCTTTACGTCGAGCTGCCCGCCGCCGTCGAGCTGACGATCCAGCACACCGACCCGGGCGTCCAGGGCGACCGCTCCACCGGTGGCACCAAGCCCGCCACGCTGGAGACCGGTTACGAGATCGGCGTGCCGCTCTTCATCACCACCGGCGAGAAGATCAAGGTCGACACCCGCTCGGGCGACTACCTCGGCCGGGTGAACAGCTAACCGTGGCCGCCCGGAACAAGGCCCGCAAGCGCGCCTTCCAGATTCTCTTCGAGGCCGACCAGCGCGGTGAGTCCGTGCAGAGCGTTCTCGCGGACTGGGTTCGGCACTCGCGGACCGACGACCGTCAGCCGCCGGTCGGTGAGTTCACGATGGAGCTCGTCGAGGGGTACGCGCAGTACGCGGACCGGATCGACGACCTCATCGTCACCTACGCCGTGGACTGGGAGATCGACCGTATGCCGGTCGTCGACCGGAGTATCCTGCGGCTCGGTGCGTACGAGCTGATCTGGATGGACGAGACCCCGGACGCCGTGGTGATCGACGAGGCCGTCCAGCTGGCCAAGGAGTTCTCCACCGATGACTCCCCGTCCTTCGTGAACGGCCTGCTGGCCCGTTTCAAGGACCTCAAGCCGAACCTCCGCCGGGAGCAGTAGCCCCCGGCGGCCGCGCTTCGGCCGCACACCACGAAGGGCCCGCAGCCGACCGGCTGCGGGCCCTTCGGTGTACCCGGGGCGGCCTCGGGCACACAAACGCCGGGTGGGCGGAGCCCGAAGGCCCCGCCCACCCGGCGGCACGTTTCTGCTGTGGGGTCCGGCCCCGCTTGCTCAGCCCTCGTCGTGGGAGACCGCGCGGCGCGCGTCCGCGTCCAGCACGCCCCAGCTGATGAGCTGCTCCGTCAGCACGGACGGCGACTGGTCGTAGATCACGGCCAGCGTGCGCAGATCGTCCTGGCGGATCGAGAGCACCTTGCCGTTGTAGTCACCGCGCTGGCTCTGGATGGTCGCCGCGTAGCGCTGCAGCGGACCGGCCTTCTCCGGCGGGACGTGGGCGAGGCGCTCCAGGTCCAGAACGAGCTTCGGCGGCGGCTCGGCGGCTCCGCCCGGCGTCGTACCGGGCAGCAGCTCCTGCACCGGGACCCCGTAGAAGTCCGCCAGCTCGGCGAGGCGCTGCACGGTCACGGCGCGGTCGCCGCGCTCGTACGAACCGACCACGACGGCCTTCCAGCGGCCCTGGGACTTCTCCTCCACGCCGTGGAGGGAAAGGCCCTGCTGGGTGCGGATGGCACGGAGTTTGGCCCCGAGCTGTTTTGCGTATTCGCTGGACATATGGCTCCCCGGACGCTGGAACAGTGTGCGGCTCCGCCGCGTGGCTGGTAACTCACTGTGAGGTTACGCAGCGTTACTTGGATGCGTCAAGCCGAATGGTCCGGACCGGCACCTCCCGGGGGTGGGACCAGGGCCGGGCGCAAGCCCTGGTAGCGTGGATGACGCAAATTCGACGTCCTTTAACGATCCGTCCCGTGAGGCGGAGAAGGAGGTCCGTTTCTTATGGACGCACAGCACGACGCCACCGGCAACGCGGCGCGCCCCGTTCTCGAGGCCCCCGACATCGCCCGTGTGCTGACCCGTATCGCCCACGAGATCGTCGAACGCGCCAAGGGCGCCGACGACGTGGTGCTGCTCGGCATCCCGACCCGGGGCGTGTTCCTCGCCCGTCGGCTCGCCGACAAACTCGAAGAGATCACCGGCCGGAAGACGCCGGTCGGATCGCTCGACATCACCATGTACCGCGACGACCTGCGGCTGCGCCCGGCGCGCGCCCTGGCCCGCACCGACATCCCCGGCGAGGGGATCGAGGGCAGCCTGGTCGTCCTGGTCGACGACGTGCTCTTCTCCGGCCGCACGATCCGCGCCGCCCTCGACGCGCTCGGCGACATCGGCCGCCCCCGCGCGGTGCAGCTCGCGGTCCTCGTCGACCGCGGCCACCGGGAACTCCCGATCCGCGCGGACTACGTCGGCAAGAACCTCCCCACGTCGCTGCGGGAGACGGTCAAGGTCCAGCTCGCCGAGGAGGACGGCCGCGACGCCGTGCTGCTCGGCGTCAAGCAGACCGCCCCCGCGGACGCGCAGTAGCCCGAACCCTCCCGTACGCCCCTGCGGGGCCGTACGGCGCCCTTCTGCGCGCCCGCATGCCTGAAACCCCCTCCAGCCACCCGGAGAACCCCAGATGAAGCGTCACCTCATCTCGGCCGCCGACCTCACCCGCGACGACGCCGTCCTCATCCTCGACACCGCCGAGGAGATGGCCCGGGTCGCGGACCGGCCGATCAAGAAGCTCCCCACCCTGCGCGGCCGTACCGTCGTCAACCTCTTCTTCGAGGACTCGACCCGCACCCGCATCTCCTTCGAGGCGGCCGCCAAGCGGCTGTCCGCCGACGTCATCAACTTTTCCGCCAAGGGTTCCTCGGTCTCCAAGGGCGAGTCCCTCAAGGACACCGCCCTGACCCTGGAGGCGATGGGCGCCGACGCCGTCGTCATCCGGCACGGCGCCTCCGGCGCCCCCTACCGGCTCGCCACCTCCGGCTGGATCGACGGGGCCGTGGTCAACGCCGGGGACGGCACCCACGAGCACCCCACCCAGGCCCTGCTGGACGCCTTCACGATGCGCCGCCGGCTCGTCGGCCCCGACGCCGGGCTCGGCCGCGACCTGGACGGCCGCCGCATCACGATCGTCGGCGACATCCTGCACAGCCGCGTCGCCCGCTCCAACGTCCACCTGCTCACCACGCTCGGCGCGCACGTCACCCTGGTGGCCCCGCCCACCCTCGTCCCCGTGGGCGTCGAGCAGTGGCCCTGCGACGTCAGCTACAGCCTCGACGACGTGCTGGCGAAGTCCGACGCGGTCATGATGCTGCGTGTGCAGCGCGAACGGATGAACGCCGCCTACTTCCCGACCGAGCGCGAATACTCCCGCCGCTACGGCCTGGACGGCGAGCGCATGGCGAAGATGCCCGAACACGCCATCGTCATGCACCCCGGCCCGATGGTCCGCGGCATGGAGATCACCGCCGAGGTCGCCGACTCCGACCGCTGCACGGTCGTCGAGCAGGTCGCCAACGGGGTCTCCATCCGCATGGCCGTGCTCTACCTGCTGCTCGGCGGCTCCGACACCGCACTGTCCGCCGCCCCCGCCCGTACCGAGGAGAACAAGTAACCATGAGCAAGATCCTTATTCGCGGTGCGCGGATCCTCGGCGGCGAGCCCAGGGACGTCCTGATCGACGGCGAGACCGTCGCCGAGGTGGGCACCGGCCTCGACGCCGAGGGCGCCACCGTGATCGAGGCCGAGGGGCAGATCCTGCTGCCCGGCCTGGTCGACCTGCACACCCATCTGCGCGAGCCCGGCCGCGAGGACTCCGAGACCGTCCTCACCGGCACCAAGGCCGCGGCCGTCGGCGGCTTCACCGCCGTGCACGCCATGGCCAACACCTTCCCCGTCGCCGACACCGCCGGCGTCGTCGAGCAGGTCTGGCGGCTCGGCAAGGAGTCCGGCTACTGCGACGTGCAGCCCGTCGGCGCCGTCACCGTCGGCCTGGAGGGCAAGAAGCTCGCCGAGCTCGGCGCCATGCACGACTCGGCCGCCGGGGTGAAGGTCTTCTCCGACGACGGCAAGTGCGTCGACGACGCCGTGATCATGCGCCGCGCCCTGGAGTACGTGAAGGCCTTCGACGGCGTCGTCGCCCAGCACGCCCAGGAGCCCCGCCTCACCGAGGGCGCCCAGATGAACGAGGGCATCGTCTCGGCCGAGCTGGGACTCGGCGGCTGGCCCGCCGTCGCCGAGGAGTCGATCATCGCCCGCGACGTCCTCCTCGCCGCCCACGTCGGCTCCCGGGTCCACATCTGCCACCTCTCCACCGCCGGCTCCGTGGAGATCGTCCGCTGGGCCAAGTCCAAGGGCTGGAACGTCACCGCCGAGGTCACCCCGCACCACCTCCTCCTCACCGACGAGCTGGTCCGCACCTACAACCCGGTCTACAAGGTGAACCCGCCGCTGCGCACCGAGGCCGACGTCCTGGCCCTGCGCGAGGCGCTGGCCGACGGCACGATCGACTGCGTCGCCACCGACCACGCCCCGCACCCGCACGAGGACAAGGACTGCGAGTGGGCCGCGGCCGCCATGGGCATGGTGGGCCTGGAGACCGCGCTCTCGGTCGTCCAGCAGACGATGGTGGACACCGGTCTGATCGACTGGGCGGGCGTCGCCGACCGCATGTCCTTCCGCCCCGCGGCCATCGGCCGGCTCGAAGGACACGGCCGTCCCGTCTCGGCGGGTGAGCCCGCCAACCTCACTCTGGTCGATCCGGCATACCGTGGAGCAGTGGACCCCGCGGGCTTCGCGTCCCGCAGCCGCAACACCCCCTACGAGGGCCGTGAGCTGCCGGGCCGTGTCACCCACACCTTCCTGCGGGGCCGTGCCACGGTCGTCGACGGGAAGCTCGCGTGACAACTCTGACCCCCCTGTACCACCTGGCCGCCGAGCAGAAGTCGGCGGAAGTGACGGACTGGGCCGCCCGCATCGCCTGGGTGGTCGGCCTGTTCGTCTTCATCGCCCTCGTCTACTGGCTGATGCGCCAGGGCTGGAAGTGGCGCGCCAGCCTCCAGTCGGACCTGCCGGAGCTCCCGGGCCCCCCCGAGGGCTTCGCCGACGACGAGAAGCTGCTGACGCTCCAGGGGCGCTACCACGCCTCCACCACCGCCGGGCAGTGGCTCGACCGGATCGTCGCGCACGGGCTCGGCACCCGCAGCCGTACCGAGCTGACGCTCACCGCCCGCGGCCTGGACGTCGTACGCCCCGGAGCTGCCGACTTCTTCATCCCGGCCGACGCCCTGCGCGAGGCCCGCCTCGACCAGGCGCTCGCCGGCAAGGTCCTCCCCGAGGGCGGCCTGCTGATCATCACCTGGCAGCACGGCGAGACGGTGATCGACTCCGGCTTCCGCTCCGACCGCGCCGCCGAGCACCAGGCCTGGGTCGACGCCGTCAACCGGCTCACCGGCACCCCGGCCGACACCGAACTCACCAGCACCACGACGGAAGGCACCGCACGATGACCCTCTCCACCCGGGGGGCACAGACCCCCGCCGTACTCGTCCTGGAGGACGGCCGCGCCTTCCGCGGCCGCGCCTACGGGGCCGTGGGGGAGACCTTCGGCGAAGCGGTGTTCTCCACCGGCATGACCGGCTACCAGGAAACGCTGACCGACCCCTCGTACCACCGCCAGGTCGTCGTCATGACGGCCCCGCACGTCGGCAACACCGGCGTCAACGACGAGGACCCCGAGTCCGGCCGCATCTGGGTCTCCGGCTACGTCGTCCGCGACCCCGCCCGCAAGCCCTCCAACTGGCGCTCGCAGCGCTCTCTGGACGAGGAGCTGGCCGCCCAGGGCGTCGTCGGCATCAGCGGTGTCGACACCCGCGCCCTCACCCGCCACCTGCGCGAGCGCGGCGCGATGCGCGTCGGGATCTTCTCCGGCGAGGCGATCCCCGACGAGGGCACCCTCCTCGCCAAGGTCCGCCAGGCCCCCGAGATGACCGGCGCCGACCTCTCCGCCGAAGTGGCGACGAAGGAGGCGTACGTCGTCCCCGCGATCGGCACGAAGAAGTTCACCGTCGCCGCGGTCGACCTCGGCATCAAGGGCATGACCCCGCACCGGATGGCCGAACGCGGCATCGAGGTGCACGTCCTGCCCGCCACCGCCACCCTGGAAGAGGTGTACGCGGTCCGGCCCGACGGCGTCTTCTTCTCCAACGGCCCCGGCGACCCGTCCACCGCCGACCATCCCGTCGCCCTCATGCGCGGCGTGCTGGAGCGCTCCACCCCGCTCTTCGGCATCTGCTTCGGCAACCAGATCCTCGGCCGCGCGCTCGGCTTCGGCACCTACAAGCTGAAGTACGGCCACCGCGGCATCAACCAGCCGGTGCAGGACCGCACCACCGGCAAGGTCGAGGTCACCGCGCACAACCACGGCTTCGCCGTCGACGCCCCGCTCGACAAGGTCTCCGACACCGAGTTCGGCCGCGCCGAGGTCTCCCACGTCTGCCTGAACGACCAGGTCGTCGAGGGGCTCCAGCTCCTGGACCGGCCCGCGTTCAGCGTCCAGTACCACCCCGAGGCGGCCGCCGGCCCGCACGACGCCGCGTACCTCTTCGACCGCTTCGTATCCCTGATGGAGGGCCAGCGTGCCTAAGCGCTCCGATATCCAGTCCGTCCTGGTCATCGGCTCCGGTCCGATCGTCATCGGCCAGGCCGCCGAGTTCGACTACTCCGGCACCCAGGCCTGCCGCGTCCTCAAGGCCGAGGGCCTGCGCGTCATCCTGGTGAACTCCAACCCGGCGACGATCATGACCGACCCGGAGATCGCCGACGCCACCTACGTCGAGCCGATCACCCCCGAGTTCGTCGAGAAGATCATCGCCAAGGAGCGCCCCGACGCGCTCCTGCCCACCCTCGGCGGCCAGACCGCGCTGAACACCGCGATCTCCATGCACGACAACGGCGTGCTGGAGAAGTACGGCGTCGAGCTCATCGGCGCCAACGTCGAGGCGATCAACAAGGGCGAGGACCGCGACCTCTTCAAGGGCGTCGTGGAAGCCGTCAAGGAGAAGATCGGCTACGGCGAGTCCGCCCGCTCCGTCATCTGCCACTCCATGGACGACGTCATCGCCGGCGTCGACACCCTCGGCGGCTACCCCGTCGTCGTCCGCCCCTCCTTCACCATGGGCGGCGCCGGCTCCGGCTTCGCCCATGACGAGGAGGAGCTGCGCCGCATCGCCGGACAGGGCCTCACGCTCTCCCCGACCACCGAGGTGCTCCTGGAGGAGTCCATCCTCGGCTGGAAGGAGTACGAGCTGGAGCTGATGCGCGACCGGAACGACAACGTCGTGGTCGTCTGCTCCATCGAGAACTTCGACCCGATGGGCGTCCACACCGGCGACTCCATCACCGTCGCCCCGGCGATGACGCTCACCGACCGCGAGTACCAGCGGCTGCGCGACGTCGGCATCGCGATCATCCGCGAGGTCGGCGTCGACACCGGCGGTTGCAACATCCAGTTCGCCATCGACCCCACCGACGGCCGGGTCATCGTCATCGAGATGAACCCGCGCGTCTCCCGCTCCTCGGCGCTCGCCTCCAAGGCCACCGGCTTCCCGATCGCCAAGATCGCCGCCAAGCTGGCCGTCGGCTACACCCTGGACGAGATCCCCAACGACATCACCGAGAAGACCCCGGCCTCCTTCGAGCCGACCCTCGACTACGTCGTCGTCAAGGCCCCCCGCTTCGCCTTCGAGAAGTTCCCCTCCGCCGACTCCACCCTCACCACCACCATGAAGTCGGTGGGCGAGGCCATGGCGATCGGCCGGAACTTCACCGAAGCCCTCCAGAAGGCCCTGCGCTCGCTGGAGAAGAAGGGCTCGCAGTTCGCCTTCACCGGCCCGGTCGGCGACAAGGCCGAGCTGCTCGCGGAAGCGGTCCGCCCGACCGACGGCCGCATCAACACCGTCATGCAGGCGATCCGCGCCGGAGCCACCCAGGAGGAGGTCTTCGACGCCACGAAGATCGACCCCTGGTTCGTCGACCAGCTCTTCCTGATCAAGGAGATCGCCGACGAGCTGGCCTCCGCCGAACGCCTGGACGCCGACCTGATCGCCGAGGCCAAGCGGCACGGCTTCTCCGACGCCCAGATCGGCGAGATCCGCGGGCTGCGCGAGGACGTCGTCCGCGAGGTCCGGCACGCGCTCGGCATCCGCCCGGTCTACAAGACGGTCGACACCTGTGCCGCCGAGTTCGCCGCGAAGACGCCGTACTTCTACTCCTCCTACGACGAGGAGAGCGAGGTCGCGACCCGCACCAAGCCGGCCGTGATCATCCTCGGCTCGGGCCCCAACCGCATCGGCCAGGGCATCGAGTTCGACTACTCCTGTGTGCACGCCTCCTTCGCCCTGAGCGACGCGGGCTACGAGACCGTCATGGTCAACTGCAACCCGGAGACCGTCTCCACCGACTACGACACCTCCGACCGGCTCTACTTCGAGCCGCTCACCCTGGAGGACGTCCTGGAGATCGTGCACGCCGAATCGCTGGCGGGCCCGATCGCCGGTGTCATCGTGCAGCTCGGCGGCCAGACCCCGCTGGGCCTCTCCCAGGCGCTCAAGGACAACGGCGTGCCCGTCGTCGGCACCTCCCCGGAGGCGATCCACGCCGCCGAGGACCGCGGCGCCTTCGGCCGGGTCCTGGCCGAGGCCGGACTGCCCGCGCCCAAGCACGGCACGGCCACCACCTTCGCCGAGGCCAAGGCCATCGCCGACGAGATCGGCTACCCCGTCCTCGTACGGCCGTCCTACGTCCTCGGCGGGCGCGGCATGGAGATCGTGTACGACGAGACGCGCCTCGCCTCGTACATCTCCGAGTCCACCGAGATCAGCCCCACTCGGCCGGTCCTGGTCGACCGCTTCCTCGACGACGCCATCGAGATCGACGTGGACGCCCTCTACGACGGCCACGAGCTCTACCTCGGCGGCGTCATGGAGCACATCGAGGAGGCCGGCATCCACTCCGGCGACTCGGCCTGCGCCCTGCCCCCGATCACGCTCGGCGGCTTCGACATCAAGCGGCTGCGCGCCTCCACCGAGGGCATCGCCAAGGGCGTCGGCGTGCTCGGACTGATCAACATCCAGTTCGCGCTGTCCGGCGACATCCTGTACGTCCTGGAGGCCAACCCGCGCGCCTCCCGCACGGTCCCCTTCACCTCGAAGGCGACCGCCGTCCCGCTCGCCAAGGCCGCCGCCCGCATCTCGCTGGGCGCGACCATCGCCGAGCTGCGCGAGGAGGGCCTGCTGCCGAAGACCGGTGACGGCGGCACTCTGCCGCTGGACGCGCCGATCTCCGTCAAGGAGGCCGTGATGCCGTGGTCGCGCTTCCGCGACATCCACGGCCGGGGCGTCGACACGGTGCTCGGCCCGGAGATGCGCTCCACCGGCGAGGTCATGGGCATCGACTCGGTCTTCGGCACGGCGTACGCCAAGTCGCAGGCCGGCGCCTACGGCCCGCTGCCCACCAAGGGCCGCGCGTTCATCTCGGTCGCCAACCGGGACAAGCGCTCGATGATCTTCCCGGCCCGTGAGCTGGTCGCCCACGGCTTCGAGCTGATGGCCACCTCCGGCACCGCCGAGGTCCTCAAGCGCAACGGCATCAACGCCATCGTCGTGCGCAAGCAGTCCGAGGGCCCCGGCCCCAACGGCGAGAAGACGATCGTCCAGCACATCCACGACGGCGAGGTCGACCTCATCGTCAACACGCCGTACGGCACCGGCGGCCGCCTCGACGGCTACGACATCCGCACCGCGGCCGTCGCCCGCTCCGTACCGTGCCTGACCACGGTCCAGGCGCTCGCCGCCGCCGTCCAGGGCATCGACGCCCTCAACCACGGAGACGTGGGCGTCCGTTCCCTCCAGGAACACGCGGAACACTTGACCGCGGCGCGCGACTAGCCGCCCGGAGAGGGGGACACCGGAAACGGTGTCCCCCTCTTTGTGAGCCCTGTCGAGCACAACGAGCACCAAGGACATCTCTTCATGTACAAGCTCTTCTTCCGGCTGGTCTTCAAGCGGATGGACCCCGAGCAGGCCCACTACGCCGCCTTCCGCTGGATCCGTCTCGCCGCCCGCACCCCCGTCCTGCGCACCTTCGTCGCCGCCGCCCTCGCCCCCCGCTACCAGGAGCTGCGCACCGAGGCCCTCGGCCTGCGGATGCACGGCCCCTTCGGACTCGCCGCCGGCTTCGACAAGAACGCCGTCGCGATCGACGGCATGGCGATGCTCGGCTTCGACCACATCGAGATCGGCACGGTCACCGGCGAACCGCAGCCCGGCAACCCCAAGAAGCGCCTCTTCCGGCTCGTCGCCGACCGCGCGCTGATCAACCGCATGGGCTTCAACAACGAGGGCTCCGCCGCCGTCGCCGCCCGCCTCGCCGCCCGCAACCCGGTCTTCCGCACCACGGTCGGCGTCAACATCGGCAAGACCAAGGTCGTCCCCGAGGCCGAGGCAGCCGCCGACTACGTGAAGTCCACCGAGGCGCTGGCCTCCCACGCGGACTACCTGGTCGTCAACGTCTCCTCGCCCAACACCCCCGGCCTGCGCAACCTCCAGGCCACCGAGTCGCTGCGCCCGCTGCTCACCGCCGTACGCGAGGCCGCCGACCGCACCGTCACCACCCGGCGCGTCCCGCTGCTCGTCAAGATCGCCCCGGACCTCGCGGACGAGGACGTCGACGCGGTCGCCGACCTCGCCGTGGAGCTGGGCCTCGACGGCATCATCGCCACCAACACCACCATCGCCCGCGAGGGCCTGGGCCTGAAGTCCGCCCCGGAGCTGGTGGGGGAGACCGGCGGACTGTCCGGCGCACCCCTCAAGGAGCGCTCGCTGGAAGTCCTGAGCCGCCTGTACGCCCGGGTGGGGGACCGGATCACCCTGGTGGGCGTCGGCGGCATCGAGAGCGCCGAGGACGCCTGGCAGCGCATCCTCGCCGGGGCCACCCTCGTCCAGGGCTACAGCGCCTTCATCTACGAAGGTCCCTTCTACGCCCGCGCGATCCACAAGGGCCTCGCCGCCCGGCTCGCCACCTCCCCGTACGCCACCCTCGCCGAGGCCGTCGGCGCCGAGACCCGGAAGAAGGCCGCCCAGTGACCCTCGAACCCTTCGGCGCCCGCCTGCGCCACGCCATGGACACCCGCGGGCCGCTCTGCGTCGGCATCGACCCGCACGCGTCCCTGCTCACCTCCTGGGGCCTCAACGACGACATCGCGGGCCTGGAGCGCTTCACGCGGACCGTCGTGGAGGCGCTGGCCGACCGGGTCGCCGTGCTCAAGCCGCAGTCCGCGTTCTTCGAGCGGTTCGGCTCGCGCGGCATCGCCGTCCTGGAGAAGGCCGTCGAGGAGTCCCGCGCCGCCGGGGCGCTGGTCCTGATGGACGCCAAGCGCGGCGACATCGGCTCCACCATGGGCGCCTACGCGGCGACCTACCTGGACAAGGACTCCCCGCTCTTCTCCGACGCGGTCACCGTCTCCCCGTACCTGGGCTTCGGCTCGCTGCGCCCGGCGCTGGACGCGGCCGCCGTCTCCGGTGCGGGCGTCTTCGTCCTCGCCCTCACTTCCAACCCGGAGGGCGCCGAGGTCCAGCGGGCCACGGCTGCCGACGGCCGCTCGCTGGCCCAGCTGATGCTCGACCACATGGCCGCCGAGAACGAGGGGGCGGCTCCGCTCGGCTCGGTCGGCGCGGTGGTCGGCGCGACGCTCGGCGACGCGGGGGTGGACCTGGCGATCAACGGGCCGCTGCTCGCGCCCGGCATCGGCGCCCAGGGGGCGACCCCGGCGGATCTTCCGGCGGTGTTCGGCGACGCGGTGGGCAACGTGGTGCCCAGCGTGAGCCGGGGCGTGCTGCGCCACGGACCGGACGCGTCAGGGCTGCGCGAAGCAGCCGAACGGTTCGCGGACGAGGTCCGCAGGGCCGTATCCGGCAGCTGACCCTGACACGTTTACAGCGTGTTGACGAATTACTGACGGGAAACCTGGTCGATATGTCGGGAAAATCCTGGTCGGCCACAGCTGACCAGGACTTTTCGTCTGTTCTCGCTGACTACAGCGGCCCTTGCCGCTAGTCTCCGTCGAAGAGCGGCCGAGCACAGTGTGTTCGTCGCTCACCTGGTGGGGTGGCGTCCAGCTTCCCCGTGGGTCCGTATCCGACAGATCGACATCCGAGGTGACGTAGGCGTGGCTCTTCCGCCCCTTACCCCTGAACAGCGCGCAGCCGCGCTCGAAAAGGCCGCCGCGGCTCGCCGGGAGCGGGCCGAGGTCAAGAATCGACTCAAGCACTCCGGCGCCTCCCTCCACGAGGTCATCAAGCAGGGCCAGGAGAACGACGTCATCGGGAAGATGAAGGTCTCCGCACTGCTGGAATCCCTGCCGGGCGTCGGCAAGGTCCGCGCCAAGCAGATCATGGAGCGTCTCGGCATCTCCGAGAGCCGCCGGGTCAGGGGTCTTGGCTCCAACCAGATCGCATCCCTGGAGCGTGAGTTCGGCGGCAGTCCCGCCTGACGTTCTCAGGCACTCCTGAGAGCGGGGATAATCGCCCCATGGCTGCAACATCCCGGGGGACGTCCCCCGTACCCCCGGACGTACGTCCGCGGCTGACCGTGCTCTCCGGCCCCTCGGGGGTCGGCAAGAGCACGGTCGTCGCCCATATGCGCTCCGTGCACCCCGAGGTCTGGCTCTCCGTGTCGGCGACGACGCGCAAGCCGCGCCCCGGGGAGCGCAACGGCGTCCACTACTTCTTCGTGGACGACGAGGAGTTCGACAAGCTCATCGCCAACGGCGAGCTGCTGGAGTGGGCCGAGTTCGCGGGCAACCGCTACGGCACGCCCCGCCGGGCCGTGCTGGACCGCCTGGAGGCGGGCGAGCCGGTCCTGCTGGAGATCGACCTCCAGGGCGCCCGGCTGGTCCGCCAGTCGATGGACGACGCGCGTCTGGTCTTCCTGGCCCCGCCGAGCTGGGAGGAGCTGGTGCGCCGGCTCACCGGCCGGGGCACCGAGGCCCCCGAGGTCATCGAGCGCCGGCTCGACGCCGCCAAGGTCGAGCTGGCCGCCGAGGCGGAGTTCGATACGACGCTCGTCAACACCTCCGTCGAGGATGTGGCACGCGAGCTGCTAGCCTTGATGCTTCAGGCCTAGATCCCGGCCATCGTCAAGATCGCTCGGAATCTTTGATCTACACCCCCTTCGGAAGGCAGAGAGTGTCCTCTTCCATCACCACGCCCGAGGGCATCATCAACCCGCCGATTGATGAGCTCCTCGAGGCCACCGACTCGAAGTACAGCCTGGTGATCTACGCGGCCAAGCGCGCCCGTCAGATCAACGCGTACTACTCGCAGCTCGGTGAAGGCCTCCTCGAGTACGTCGGTCCGCTCGTCGACACCCACGTGCACGAGAAGCCGCTGTCGATCGCGCTCCGCGAGATCAACGCGGGCCTGCTGACCTCCGAGGCCATCGAGGGCCCCGCGCAGTAACGCAGCAGCACCGCAGCACCTTCACTCCAGGCCCGGCGGCCCGTCCGCCGGGCCTGAGGTGTGTCCGGGGCCGGATGAACGCGCCGCGCGCGGTGAGGCAGCATGGGACGCACATGTTGCCGTTACGGTGCCGAGTGCGGGGAGACGCAGTGGACAAGCCGAAGGTGGTCCTGGGGGTCAGCGGGGGCATCGCCGCCTACAAGGCGTGCGAGCTGCTGCGCCGGCTGACCGAGTCCGGCCACGACGTACGGGTCGTCCCGACCGCCGCGTCGCTGCACTTCGTAGGAGCGGCCACCTGGTCGGCGCTCTCCGGCCATCCCGTGTCCGACGAGGTCTGGCAGGACGTCCACGAGGTCCCGCACGTGCGGATCGGGCAGGAGGCCGACCTCGTGGTGGTCGCCCCGGCCACCGCGGACATGCTGGCCAAGGCCGCCCACGGGCTCGCCGACGACCTGCTCACCAACACGCTCCTGACCGCCCGCTGTCCGGTGGTCTTCGCCCCCGCCATGCACACGGAGATGTGGGAGCACCCGGCCACCCAGGAGAACGTCACCACCCTGCGCCGCCGGGGCGCCGTCGTCATCGAGCCCGCCGTCGGGCGGCTCACCGGCGTCGATACCGGCAAGGGCCGGCTGCCCGACCCCGGTGAGATCTTCGAGGTCTGCCGCCGGGTGCTGGCGCGCGGGGTTCCCGAGAGCGACCTCGCGGGCCGCCATGTGGTGATCAGCGCCGGAGGAACCCGCGAGCCGCTCGACCCGGTGCGCTTCCTGGGGAACCGCTCCTCCGGCAAGCAGGGCTACGCGCTGGCGCGCACCGCCGTGGCCCGGGGAGCCCGGGTCACCCTGATCGAGGCCAACACCGGGCTGCCCGACCCGGCCGGGGCCGACGTCCTGCGGGTCGGCACCGCCGTCCAGCTCCGCGAGGCCGTGGTGAAGGCCGCCGCCGACGCGGACGTGGTGGTGATGGCCGCCGCGGTGGCCGACTTCCGCCCCTCCGAATACGCCACCGGCAAGATCAAGAAGAAGGACGGCGAGGAGGCGCCCGCGCTCACCCTGGTCCGCAACCCCGACATCCTCGCCGAGGTCGCCGCGGAGCGGGCCCGGCCGGACCAGATCGTCGTCGGATTCGCCGCCGAGACCGACGACGTGCTGGCCAACGGCCGCGCCAAGCTCCGCCGCAAGGGCTGCGACCTCCTCGTGGTCAACGAGGTGGGGGAGCGCAAGACCTTCGGCTCGGAGGAGAACGAGGCGGTCGTCCTCGCCGCCGACGGCCAGGAGACGCCGGTGCCGTACGGCCCCAAGGAAGCCCTCGCCGACACGATCTGGGATCTGGTTTCCGCCAGGTTCCCGTCGAATTCCTGATCAGCCCTTCGGTCGAGCGAAATCGCCCCATAACGCCGAAATCGGTGGCCGAGCGGGGTGAATTGTCCTACTGGTTCTCTGTGTGGCGCACATCACGAACCTCCCAAAGGGCGAGACACCTGGCCCGGTCGCCGGAAGTGACCGATAAACTGGCCGACGGTACGCGCCGAGCGCAGCTCTCGGACGTACCACCCATGATCAGCCAGCAGCCGCTGCAACCCCAGGGAGCGATGTGTCCCGCCGCCTTTTCACCTCGGAATCTGTCACCGAGGGTCACCCCGACAAGATCGCTGACCAGATCAGCGACACGATTCTCGACGCCCTCCTGCGTGAGGACCCCTCCTCGCGTGTCGCCGTCGAGACCTTGATCACCACCGGTCTGGTGCATGTCGCGGGCGAGGTCACCACCAAGGCCTACGCCGACATCCCCAACCTCGTGCGCAACAAGGTTCTGGAGATCGGCTACGACTCCTCCAAAAAGGGCTTCGACGGTGCTTCCTGTGGCGTCTCGGTGTCGATCGGCGCCCAGTCGCCGGACATCGCGCAGGGCGTCGACACCGCGTACGAGAAGCGGGTCGAGGGTGACGAGGACGAGCTCGACAAGCAGGGCGCGGGCGACCAGGGCCTGATGTTCGGCTACGCCTGCGACGAGACCCCGGAGCTCATGCCGCTCCCGATCCACATCGCCCACCGCCTCTCCCGGCGGCTGTCCGAGGTGCGCAAGAACGGGACCATCCCCTACCTGCGCCCCGACGGCAAGACCCAGGTCACCATCGAGTACGACGGTGACAAGGCGGTCCGTCTCGACACGGTGGTCGTCTCCTCGCAGCACGCCTCGGACATCGACCTGGACTCGCTGCTCGCGCCCGACATCCGCGAGTTCGTCGTCGAGCACGTGCTCGCGCAGCTCGTCGAGGACGGCATCAAGCTCGACACCGAGGGCTACCGCCTCCTGGTGAACCCGACCGGGCGTTTCGAGATCGGCGGCCCGATGGGCGACGCCGGCCTCACCGGCCGCAAGATCATCATCGACACCTACGGCGGCATGGCCCGCCACGGTGGCGGCGCCTTCTCGGGCAAGGACCCGTCCAAGGTCGACCGCTCCGCGGCGTACGCGATGCGCTGGGTCGCGAAGAACGTCGTGGCCGCCGGTCTCGCCGCCCGCTGCGAGGTCCAGGTCGCGTACGCGATCGGCAAGGCCGAGCCCGTCGGTCTCTTCGTCGAGACCTTCGGTACCGCCGCCATCGACACGGAGAAGATCGAGAACGCGATCGCCGAGGTCTTCGACCTCCGCCCGGCCGCGATCATCCGGGACCTCGACCTGCTCCGCCCGATCTACGCCCAGACCGCCGCGTACGGCCACTTCGGCCGGGAGCTGCCGGACTTCACCTGGGAGCGCACGGACCGCGTGGACGCGCTGCGCGCGGCCGCGGGTCTGTAAGGGCCGTACAAGCATCGGCACTGAGTGACGGCGGGGCCCGGACACCGAACACGGTGTCCGGGCCCCGCTGCCGTGCCCACCACGACGTGCGTGCTCTCCGGACTGTCAGTGCCCTCTGGTAGGAATGCAGCTGTGAGCAGCGAGAACGAGCAGTCCGCCGAACCGGGTGCCGGGCCGCCGGAGCAGCTTGCGCTGATCCGGGAGACCGTGCGCCGGGCCAAGGTGCCGCGCGCCAAGCCGCGGACCTGGCGCGGCGCGGTGCTCGCCGAGGAGCTGCCCGTCGCCCGCGTCCTGGTCAACAAGGGCGTTCTCCACCTCGACCAGTTCTTCGACTACGCGGTGCCCCTGGAGCTGGACGCCGACGCACAGCCGGGTGTCCGGGTGCGGGTCCGGTTCGGGGCCGGCGGGCGCAACGTCCAGGGAGGGCGGCGCGAGGGCGGCGGTCTGATCGACGGCTTCGTCGTCGAGCGCCGCGCCGACTCCGACTACCAGGGCGCGCTGGCCGCCCTCGCCTCCGTGGTCTCCCCGGAGCCGGTCCTCGGGCCCGAGCTGCTCGCTCTCTGCCGCGCCGTCGCCGACCGGTACGCGGGCAGCCTCGCCGACGTCCTCCAGCTCGCCGTCCCGCCCCGTAACGGCCGCGCCGAGGCCAAGCCCTCCCCGGACCCGTTGGCCCCGCCCCCGCCCCCGGATCCGGGCACCTGGGAGCGGTACGCCCAGGGCCCCGCCTTCCTGCGCGCCCTGGCCGAGGGCGGCGCCCCGCGCGCGGTGTGGACCGCCCTGCCCGGACCGCACTGGCCCGCGGAGATCGCCGGGGCCGTCGCGGCGACGCTCTCCTCCGGACGCGGCGCGCTTGTCGTCGTCCCGGACGGGCGGTCCGCCGCACGGGTCGACGCGGCCCTGACCGAGACGCTCGGCGCGGGGAGGCACGCCCTGCTGACCGCCGAATCCGGCCCCGAGAAGCGCTACCGGCAGTGGCTCGCGGTACGCCGGGGCTCGGTGCGGGCGGTCGTGGGCACCCGGGCCGCCATGTTCGCCCCCGTCCGCGACCTCGGCCTCGTCGTCGTCTGGGACGACGGCGACTCCAGCCACAGCGTCGACAACGCCCCCTTTCCCCATGTCCGCGAGGTCCTGGAGCTGCGGGCGGCCCAAGGGCGCTGCGGCTTCCTCCTCGGCGGGACCAGCTGCACGGTCGAGGCCGCCCAGCTCGTGGAGAGCGGCTGGGCGCTGCCGCTCCTCGCGGACCGCGAGCGGCTGCGCCGGGCCGCCCCCCTCGTCCGTACGGTCGGGGACGGCGAGCTGGCCCGGGACGGGGCCGCCCGCTCCGCCCGGCTGCCCAGCCTCGCCTGGGGGGCCGTGCGCGACGGACTGCGCACGGGGCCGGTGCTGATCCAGGTCCCCCGGCGGGGTTACGCCCCCCGCCTCGCCTGCGAACGCTGCCGCACCCCCGCCCGCTGCCGGCACTGCGCGGGCCCCCTCGAAGCGCCGGACCAGCAGGATCTGAACTGCGCCTGGTGCGGGCAGGCCGAGCGGGCCTGGAGCTGCGCGGAGTGCGGCTCCACCCGGCTGCGTGCCCGGATCGTCGGTGCCCGCCGCACCGCGGAGGAGCTGGGCCGGGCCTTTCCCGCCGTGCCCGTCCGTACCTCGGGGCGCGACCACATCCTCGACGCGGTGCCCGACGCCCCGGCCCTGGTCGTCTCCACGCCCGGCGCGGAGCCCGTCGCCGAGGGCGGGTACGCGGCGGCCCTGCTCCTGGACGGCTGGGCCATGCTCGGCCGACCCGATCTGCGCGCGGGTGAGGAGGCGCTGCGCCGGTGGCTGGCGGCTTCGGCGCTGGTGCGGGGACAGGAGGAGGGCGGCACGGTGGTGGTCGTGGCCGAGCCGACGGAGCGCGCGGTGCAGGCGCTGGTCCGCTGGGACCCGGCGGGGTTCGCCCGGCGGGAGCTGGCGGAGCGGGCCGAGCTGGGCTTCCCGCCGGTTTCCCGGATGGCGTCGGTGACCGGCCCGCCCGAGGCCCTGGCCGCGTTCCTGCAGAACGCCGGGCTGCCGCCGGAGGCCGAGATCCTGGGACCGGTGCCGGCCCCTTCGGCCGCGCCCGGGAGGGCCCGCAGGCCGGGGGACGCGCCGCCGGGCGAGACCTGGGAGCGGGTGCTGATCCGGGTGGTCCCGGGGCGTGGGGCGGCGCTCGCCCGCGCCTTGAAGACGGCGCTCGCGGCCCGTACGGCCAAGGGCGCGAGCGAACCGATACGCATCAGGATCGACCCCCCCGACATCGGCTGAGCCGCGCCGTAGCCGCCGCGGGCCGGGTCCGGAGTGCGCCGGAGCCGCCTACGGCCTCGGAGCCCGGGCCCCGGACAGGGAACTGCCCCGCCGTGCGACCGGCACGGTGGGGCAGAAGGGCGGCGTGCGGTCAGCCGTTGCGCGGGCCCGGGAACGCGCCGGGGCGCAGCTCCTCACGGGCCGGCTGCGGGGCCGCCGACGGCTGCGGCGGCATCGAGCGGGCCGCCGGGACCGAGGGCACCGGGGAGCCGGACCCCTTGGCGGAGGATCCGGTCAGGCCGGTGCCGACGGAGACCGGGCGCGGCGCGGCGGTGTTCTCGCCGCCCCCCTCGGCGGCGGGCTGCGGGGTGGCGCGGCGTGTTCCGTAACGGCGGTGGACGGCCTGCTTGGTGACGCCGAGGGCGGAGCCCACCGCGTCCCAGGAGAAGCCCAGCGAGCGGTCGAAGTCCACTGCTGCCGTCACCAAGGTCTCGACGCTGTCCCGCAGTTCCTGCGCGAGGCGGACGGTGGGGGCCGGGGCCCTGCCGTAGACGACGAAGCCCGCGGAAGGGCCGGAGCGGCGCGGACGGTAGACGTTGCCCAGCTGGGCGGTGAGGGTGCGCAGCGCGTCCACCTGCCGCCTGACCCGCTCGATGTCCCGCACCAGAAGATGCAGACTGGCCCGCGCTTGGGCGTCGTGCGTTGCGTGGTCGGCCATGAAGAAGCCTCTCGAACCGGCGTTGAAAGGGATCGGGCCGCATCGGGGCGGCCCGCTTCGGTCAATCTCCTTTGACCAACGCCCGAGCCGGGTATGTGGTCACGCTATCGGGGCGTATGTGCATATGCACGGGGCGTGCGCGGCGCGCGTACGCCCCCTGGTCGCCGCCCCGCGTAAAGGAGTCACCGCCCGCGCGCAAGGGAGCGGCCGGGCCCGGTCCGACCCGAGACCCTAGACTGGTGTGCTGCTCGTCACCGTACGTCTTGGCCCGAGAGGCAGTCAGCCACCCATGAAGCTCGTCTTCGCCGGCACCCCCGAAGTCGCCGTCCCCGCCCTGGACGCCCTGATCGCCTCCGACCGCCATGAGGTGGCCGCCGTCGTGACCCGTCCCGACGCCCCCGCAGGGCGGGGCCGCCGACTCGTCGCGAGCCCCGTGGCCGAGCGGGCGGAGGAGGCCGGGATCGAGGTGCTCAAGCCCGTCAGGCCCCGGGACGAGGAGTTCCTCGCCCGGCTGCGCGAGATCGCCCCGGACTGCTGCCCGGTCGTCGCCTACGGTGCCCTGCTGCCCAAGGTCGCCCTCGACGTGCCCGCCCGGGGCTGGGTCAACCTGCACTTCTCGCTGCTGCCCGCCTGGCGCGGCGCGGCCCCCGTGCAGCACTCCCTGATGGCCGGGGACGAGGTGACCGGCGCGTCGACCTTCCTGATCGAGGAAGGGCTCGACTCCGGCCCGGTCTACGGCGTCCTCACGGAGGAGATCCGCCCCACCGACACCAGCGGCGACCTGCTCACCCGGCTCGCCTTCGCCGGCGCCGGGCTGCTCGCCGCCACCATGGACGGCATCGAGGACGACACGCTGCACGCCGTGCCCCAGCCGCACGAGGGCGTCACCCTGGCCCCGAAGATCACCGTCGAGGACGCCCAGGTCCAGTGGTCCGCGCCCGCCCTGCGGGTCGACCGCGTGGTGCGCGGCTGCACCCCGGCCCCCGGCGCCTGGACCCTGTTCCGCGGCGAGCGGCTCAAGCTGATCCAGGCGACCCCCGTCCTGGACCGTACGGACCTGGCCCCCGGCGAGCTGTCGGCCGCCAAGAACAACGTGTACGTGGGCACCGGATCGCACGCCGTCGAGCTGCTCTGGGTCCAGCCGCAGGGCAAGAAGCCGATGCGGGCCGCCGACTGGGCGCGCGGTGTCCGGATCGCCCACGGCGAGCTGCTGGGGTCGTAGCTGCCCCGGGCCCGGAGAACCTCTCGTTCGGGCGGCCGTGGACGGCGTCGTACGCTGGGAGGGTTCGCCCCTTCACCTTCAGCACCTTCAGCGGAGCACCTTTCACGTGAACGACCAGCCGCGTCGCCGTCCCGCCAAGCCTCACCGCCGGCCCAAGAAGGACCCGGTCCGCTTCCTCGCCTTCGAGGCGCTGCGGGCCGTCGACGAGCGGGACGCGTACGCCAACCTCGTGCTGCCCCCGCTGCTGAAGAAGGCCCGGGCCAAGGGCGATTTCGACGGCCGGGACGCGGCGCTGGCGACCGAGCTGGTCTACGGGACCCTGCGCCGTCAGGGCACGTACGACGCGATCGTCGCGGCCTGCATCGACCGGCCGCTGCGCGAGGTCGACCCGCCGGTCCTGGACGTCCTGAACATGGGCGTCCACCAGCTGCTCGGCACCCGTATCCCCACCCACGCGGCCGTCTCCGCCAGTGTGGAGCTGGCCCGGGTGGTGCTGGGGGAGGGGCGTGCGAAGTTCGTCAACGCGGTGCTGCGCAAGGTCACCGCTCACGACCTCGACGGCTGGGTGGAGAAGGTCGCCCCGCCGTACGACGAGGACGCCGAGGACCACCTCGCCGTCGTCCACTCCCACCCCCGCTGGATCGTCTCCGCCCTCTGGGACGCGCTGGGCGGCGGCCGGGCGGGCATCGAGGACCTGCTGGAGGCCGACAACGAGCGGCCCGAGGTGACCCTGGTCGCCCGCCCCGGCCGCTCCACCACCGAGGAGCTGGTCAAGGCCCTGGGCGAGGACAACTCCCTGCCCGGCCGCTGGTCCCCGTACGCGGTCCGGATGGCCGAGGGCGGCGAGCCCGGCGCGCTGGAGGCCGTCCGGGAGAGCCGGGCGGGCGTCCAGGACGAGGGCAGCCAGCTCGTCGCCGCCGCCCTGGCCGCCGCCCCCGTCGAGGGCCGCGACGACCGCTGGCTGGACGGCTGCGCGGGCCCCGGCGGCAAGGCCGCCCTGCTCGCGGCGCTGGCCGCCGAACGCGGTGCGACCCTGCTCGCCGCCGAGAAGCAGCCCCACCGCGCCCGGCTGGTCGAGCGCGCGCTCGCCGGCAACCCCGGTCCGTATCAGGTGATCACCGCCGACGGCACCCGGCCGCCGTGGCTGCCCGGCACCTTCGACCGCATCCTGATGGACGTGCCCTGCTCCGGCCTCGGCGCGCTGCGCCGCCGCCCGGAGTCCCGCTGGCGGCGTCGCGCCGAGGACCTGGAAGCCTTCGCTCCGCTCCAGCGCGGCCTGCTGCGCGAGGCGTTGAAGGCCGTACGGGTCGGCGGCGTGGTCGGTTACGCCACCTGCTCGCCGCATCTCGCGGAGACCCGGGTGGTCGTCGAGGACGTGCTCAAGGGGCGCGGCGGGGAGCCGGTCGAGGCGGAGTGGATCGACGCCCGCCCGCTGGTGCCCGGAGTGCCCGCCCTGGGTGAGGGGCCCGACGTCCAGCTCTGGCCGCATCTGCACGGCACGGACGCGATGTATCTGGCTCTGCTGCGCCGGACCGGCTGAATATCACCGCGTCAGGGCGCCCGCCCGTACGGCAAAAGAAAAGTAAAGCGCTGGCAAAATGCCCAGAATGTGCGGACTGTGAGGGCCGTGTGAGGCTTCGGAGGGCATCGAGGCGGGGAACCGGCCTCAGACGTGGCAGGCTTGGGTCATGGCGCAGATCAACCCCAGCATCCTGTCCGCGGATTTCGCGCGTCTCGCCGAGGAGGCGAAGGCCGTCGAAGGCGCGGACTGGCTCCATGTCGATGTCATGGACAACCACTTCGTGCCCAACCTGACCCTCGGTGTGCCGATCGTCGAGGCGCTCAGCAAGGCGACGGACACCCCGCTGGACTGCCACCTCATGATCGAGGACGCGGACCGCTGGGCCCCGAGTTACGTGGAGGCCGGCGCCGGGTCCGTCACCTTCCACGCGGAGGCCGCCGCCGCGCCGGTGCGCCTCGCGCGGGAGATCCGGGCGAAGGGGGCGCGCGCCTCGATGGCGCTCAAGCCCGCGACGCCCATCGAGCCGTACGAGGACCTGCTCCCCGAGCTGGACATGCTGCTGATCATGACGGTCGAGCCGGGCTTCGGCGGGCAGGCATTCCTGGACATCATGCTGCCGAAGATCCGCCGCACCCGGGAGCTGATCAGCAAGCACGGTCTCGAACTGTGGCTCCAGGTGGACGGCGGGGTCTCGGCCGCGACCATCGAGCGCTGCGCCGAGGCCGGAGCCGACGTCTTCGTGGCCGGATCCGCGGTCTACGGGGCGGCGGACCCGGCGGCGGCGGTGCGGGACCTGCGGGCCCTGGCGGACGTGGCTACGGCCGCGGCCCCCTGGGCGTGCGACCACTGAACCAAGGGCAGATGAACGCGGTCCGACAGGGCCGATCAAGGATCGCCGGATCTGACAGGATGAACGGCGTATCGGGCGTGTGAACAGCAGTGAGGAGATCGCGGTGTCTGGCATCTCGGCGGGTCGGTCAGCCATGCGGATGGGACCCGCGGAGCTGGTGCAGGCGGCGGCCATGGCCCGCCGGTTCTACCTGGAGGGCAAGTCCAAGATCCAGATCGCCGAGGAGTTCGGCGTGAGCCGCTTCAAGGTGGCCCGGGTCCTGGAGACCGCCCTCGAACGCGATCTCGTACGCATCGAGATCCGGGTCCCGGCCGAGCTGGACGCCGAACGCTCCGACGCCCTGCGCGCCCGCTACGGGCTGCGGCACGCGGTGGTCGTCGAGTCCCCGGCCGAGGAGCAGGAGGACGCCCCCGACCCGGAGAACCTGGGCGAGGTCGCGGCCGACCTCCTGGGCGAGCTGGTGGCCGAGGGCGATGTGCTCGGCCTGGCCTGGGGCCGCTCCACCATCCACATGGCGGCCGCTCTCGACCGGCTGCCGCCCTGCACGGTCGTCCAGCTGACCGGGGTGTACGACGCGGGCACCGCCGAGCGCGGCTCGGTCGAGGCGGTCCGCCGGGCCGCCCAGGTCTCCGGCGGCGAGGCCCACCCCATCTACGCACCGATGCTGCTGCCCGACCCCGCGACGGCCGCCGCGCTGCGCGAGCAGACGGGCATCGCCCGCGCCTTCGAGTACTTCGACAAGGTGACCGTCGCCGCCGTCTCCATCGGCTCCTGGGAGCCGGGCATCTCCACGGTCCACGACATGCTCTCGGACGAGGAGCGCGCCCACTACGCCTCGCTCGGCGTCGCCGCCGAGATGTCCGCGCACCTCTTCGACGCCGAGGGCCGCAGGGTCGGCCGCGACCTGGGGGAGCGCTGCATCACTGTGGAGGCGGACCGGCTGCGCCGGATCCCCGAGGTGGTCGCGATCGCGGGCGGCCAGCGCAAGGCGGCGGCGATCGGCGCGGTGCTCCGCTCCGGCCTGGTCACCAGCCTGGTCACGGACACCGCCGCGGCCGACTACCTGCTCACCGAGTCCGTCGCGGGGGTCCGCCCGGCGCTGGAGCGGGCCGACCCCGACGGGGAGTGACGCCGACAGCAACGCGCCGAGGGCCGGACACCGTACGCGGGTGTCCGGCCCTCGGTGCATTCGCAGCTCAGCCGGCCGGGGGAGCCTTCGCCGCGCACGGGGCAGGAGCGGCCGCCTCCGTGCGTGCCGGCGGGACGCCCAGCACCGTCTCCTCCAGATACTCCTCGGGCTCCTCGTACTGCCCCACGTCCGCCGGGTTGTAGCGGGGCGTCTGACGCGACCAGTCCAGGTTGCCGCGCATCCAGCTCCGCATCCCGTCGAGATAGGGCACCAGCAGCCCCGACAGCTCCGGATACAGCTCCAGCAGCTCGTCCTCGGCGGTCAGGAACCGCTCGGTCTCCATCGCGAGCCGCTCCGCGACGTGGTCCAGCGCCTGCTGCTCCCCGAGGCCCCGGTGGTGGCGGACCAGGTGGACGAGGTTGTGGATCTCGCCGAGCACCTGCTCCTTCTCGAAGGAGTACACGTCATTCGCCCAGCAGACGTGGTTGCACGCGGCTTCCAGAGCGGTGATGAAGCGGGGGTCGTTGTGGAGCGACTCCGGCGCCTCGATGTCCGCGACGATCTCTATGAGGTCCATGCAGACGTGGATGGCCCCGGTGTGCCGTCGCTTGGCGATGTACGTCTCCTCCGAGGGCACCACGTCCTCGGCGCGGTTGCCCGCCTCCCAGGTCGTGGCGGTCGTGAGGTAGGTGACCAGATGCCAGGCGAACCGGGTCCGCCAGTGCGGGGCCGCGTTCGGCGTCGTACGTTTCCACAGATCGGCCAGGGCGGTCACGGCGGCGGGTACCTCTTCCCCCGGCAGCGGCTCGGGGGCGGAGCCGTCGACGACCGCGCGCATCCGTTCGACGACGCTTCTCACCCGGTCGGGTGAACGGCCGAGGTGGCCGTCGTCGAGCTGGTCGTCGACCAGGAAGAGCCAGACGAACCAGTCGGCCACCAGATCGAGGTGTTCCTCGTCGGCCGTCGGGTAGACCATGCCGACGAACGCCCCGAAATCGGCTTGTTCGAATCGGTTCCTCGCGGACTCGCGATGGACCAGACCCGTCCGTCTGGTCCAGGCGTCCAGATGCCCCCGGGTGTGTCCCACGTGCGGGTTGGTCCGCTGCGGGAACGGGCAGTAGATGTCCGGCAGTTCGCTGTCCACAGGCGGATCGGGATCCTCTCCGGTCATACGGTGTGCCCAGGGTTGCCGACGAGCCGGATCGACGCTTCCGGCACCCCCGAGACCTGCGGCTTTGAAGCTACCTGACCCCTTGTCACCCGGTCCAGGGATGGTGATCACGAATGATTCGAATCCCGTTCGGGTACAGTCCGTGGGTAAGGCAGGTTCACTTGCCCGGGACCCCCGGCCGCCTCTTCGGAGGATCAGACGAAAGCGGGGGTCTTTTGCTGTGTCTTCGGGGAAACGACCTGCACCGTTTCGTATGAAAAAATGAGTGTTATGCGTTTTCTTGAGCCGGGCACCGGTCGCTACACAGAGTCCCCCGCGGTCCCGTACGACCTCACGTACGACGACGTCTTCATGGTCCCGGGCCGCTCCGCGGTCGGCTCCCGCCAGGGTGTGGACCTCTCGTCGCCCGACGGGACCGGTACCACCATTCCGCTCGTGGTCGCCAACATGACCGCCATCGCGGGCCGCCGGATGGCCGAAACCGTCGCCCGCCGCGGCGGCCTCGTCGTCATCCCCCAGGACATCCCGATCGAGGTCATCACCGACGTCATCTCCTGGGTCAAGACGCGCCACCTCGTCCTCGACACCCCGATCGAGCTGGCTCCCGGCCAGACCGTCGCCGACGCGCTCTCGCTGCTGCCCAAGCGGGCGCACGGCGCGGGCGTCGTCGTCGACGCCGACCGCCGACCCGTCGGTGTCGTCACCGAGCACGACCTCAGCGGCGTCGACCGCTTCACCCAGCTCTCCGAGGTCATGACGAAGGACCTCGTCCTGCTGGACGCGGACATCGACCCGCGCGACGCCTTCAACAAGCTCGACGGCGCCAACCGCAAGCTCGCCCCCGCGGTCGACGCGGACGGCCGCCTCGTCGGCATCCTCACCCGCAAGGCCGCCCTGCGCGCCACGCTCTACACCCCCGCCACCGACGCCGGGGGCAAACTGCGCATCGCGGCCGCCGTCGGCATCAACGGCGACGTGGCCGGCAAGGCCAAGCAGCTCCTGGACGCGGGCGCCGACGTCCTCGTCGTGGACACCGCCCACGGCCACCAGGAATCCATGATCAGCGCGGTGAAGGCCGTGCGGGCCCTCGACCCGCAGGTGCCGATCGTCGCGGGCAACATCGTCGCCGCCGAGGGCGTGCGCGACCTGATCGAGGCGGGCGCGGACATCATCAAGGTCGGCGTCGGCCCCGGCGCCATGTGCACCACCCGGATGATGACAGGCGTCGGCCGGCCGCAGTTCTCCGCCGTCCTGGAGTGCGCCGCCGAGGCGAAGAAGCACGGCAAGCACGTCTGGGCGGACGGCGGCGTCCGGCACCCGCGCGATGTCGCCATGGCGCTCGCCGCGGGCGCGTCCAACGTGATGATCGGCTCCTGGTTCGCGGGCACGTACGAGTCGCCCGGCGACCTCCAGCAGTCCGCCGACGGCCGCTTCTACAAGGAGTCCTTCGGGATGGCCTCGGCCCGCGCCGTGAAGAACCGCACCTCGGACGAGTCCGCCTACGACCGCGCCCGCAAGGCGCTCTTCGAGGAGGGCATCTCCACCTCGCGGATGTTCCTCGACCCGGCCCGCCCGGGCGTCGAGGACCTCATCGACTCGATCATCGCGGGCGTCCGCTCCTCCTGCACCTACGCCGGTGCCGGCTCGCTCGCGGAGTTCGCCGAGAAGGCGGTCGTCGGCGTCCAGAGCGCCGCCGGTTACGCAGAGGGCAAGCCCCTGCACGCCAGCTGGAGTTGATCCCGGGTCACCCCGACATCCCCGCCCCCTCAGGCAGTTTCACGCCGGAGGGGGCGGGGGCGTTTCCGGCCTGCCCGAGTGGCCGGGGGAGCGCTTCAACTCTGTTGAGATCTCAGTAATATGAACCGCAATCAGCTGCCTGCCTCTCTGCGGTAAGGGATCTCATGTCCTTCTTCACTGACCTGGCCCACCAGTACATCGACGGCGAGTGGAGGCCGGGGAAGGGGTCCTGGGACATCATCGACTTCAACCCGTTCGACGGGGAGAAGCTGGCCTCGATCCCGGTCGCCACCGCCGACGAGGTCGACCAGGCCTACCGCGCCGCCGAGCGCGCGCAGCAGGCATGGGCGGACACCAACCCGTACAGCAGGCGGGCCGTCCTGGAGAAGGCGCTGCGCATCGTCGAGGAGCGCGAGCCGGAGATCGGCGAGGCGATCGTCGCCGAGCTCGGTGGCACCCGGCTGAAGGCCGCCTTCGAACTGCACCTGGCCAAGGAGTTCCTCCGCGAGGCGATCCAGCTGGCGCTGCGCCCCGCCGGACAGATCCTCCCCTCGCCGACCGAGGGCAAGGAGAACCGCGTCTACCGGGTTCCCGTCGGCGTCGTCGGCGTGATCAGCCCGTTCAACTTCCCCTTCCTGCTCTCCCTGAAGTCCGTCGCGCCCGCGCTGGCCCTCGGCAACGCCGTCGTCCTCAAGCCGCACCAGAACACCCCGATCTGCGGCGGCACCCTGCTGGCCAAGGTCTTCGAGGACGCCGGGTTGCCCGCCGGGCTGCTGAACGTCGTGATCACCGACATCGCGGAGATCGGCGACACCCTGCTGGAGCACCCCGTGCCGCAGGTCATCTCCTTCACCGGCTCGGACAAGGTCGGCCGCCACGTCGCCACCGTCTGCGCCCAGAACCTCAAGCGCGCCGTCCTCGAACTCGGCGGCAACAGCGCCCTGATCGTGCTCGACGACGCGGATGTCGACTACGCCGTCGACGCCGCGGTCTTCAGCCGCTACGTCCACCAGGGCCAGGTCTGCATGGCCGCCAACCGCATCCTGGTCGACCGTGCCGTCGAGGCCGAGTTCACCGAAAAGTTCGTCGCCAAGGTCGCGTCCCTCACCGTCGGCGACCCCGCCGACCCGGCCACCCAGATCGGCCCGCTGATCAACTCCTCGCAGGCCGAGTCCGTCTCCAAGCTCGTCGACCAGACCGTGGCGGCCGGGGCGACGGCCCTGCTGCACGGCCGCGCCGACGGCAACCTCGTCAGCCCCTCCGTGCTGACCGGCCTCGCCGCCGACTCGCCCGTCCTGCACCAGGAGATCTTCGGGCCCGTCGCCCTGCTGATCCCCTTCGACGGCGAGGACGAGGCCGTCCGGATCGCCAACGACACCCCGTACGGCCTCAGCGGCGCCGTCCACACCGGCAACATCGAGCGCGGCGTCCGGGTCGGGCAGCGCATCCACACCGGCATGATCCACATCAACGACGGCACCGTCCACGACGAGCCGATCGTCCCCTTCGGCGGCGAGAAGAGCTCCGGTCTCGGCCGGCTGAACGGCGACTCGATGATCGAGGCCTTCACCACCCAGAAGTGGATCTCCATCCAGCACGGCCGCTCGCAGTTCCCCTTCTGACGTCCTTCTCCGCCGCACCGGGCGCGCCCAGGGCGGCGGCCCGTGGTCTACTGCGGGAGGCGGCACACACCGCCTCCCGCAAGCCGACCCACCGCAGAGAAGTGAACCGCCCGACGTGCGCCTGAACGACCTCGACGAACGCATCGTCCACGCCCTCGCCGAAGACGCCCGGCGTTCCTACGCCGACATCGGCGCCATCGTCGGCCTCTCCGCCCCCGCCGTGAAACGCCGCGTCGACCGGCTGCGCGCCGAGGGCGCGATCACCGGCTTCACCGTGCGGGTCGACCCCGCGGCGCTCGGCTGGGAGACCGAGGGGTTCATCGAGATCTACTGCAGCCGCAACACCTCCCCGGACGCCATCAAGCAGGGCCTCGCCCGCTACCCGGAGATCGCCTCGGCCTCCACGGTGACCGGCGAGGCGGACGCGGTGGTGCAGGTCTTCGCCGCCGACATGCGCCACTTCGAACAGGTCCTGGAGCGCATCGCGGGGGAGCCGTACGTGGAGCGCACGAAGTCGGTGCTGGTGCTCTCGCCGCTGCTGCGCCGGTACTCCGCGGAGGCCCCGCCGGCCTGAAACGGGTGGCGCACATCACCCCCCTGACCTGCGGTGACGCCCGACGCAACGATTCGCCGTCCTGGGCCCTTCCCGCGCAACGAATCAACGGTCGACGCGCAACACTCGCGCCTTGTCCGGGCCGATCCGGGCCACGTACCTTCGATACGTCTCCCCACCCCGCCCGCACCGCCCGAGGTCAGCCATGCCGTCGTTGCGCACCGCCCTGCTCCAGAGCTCCGGACGGCCCGGCGCCGTCGCCGAGAACCTGAAGGCGCTCGACGAGGCCGCCGCCCGGGCCGCCGACGCGGGAGCCCGGCTGCTGGTCGCCCCCGAGCTGTTCCTCACCGGATACGCCATCGGCGACGCCGTGCCCGAGCTGGCCGAGACCGCCGACGGACCCGGCGCCGAGGCGATCACCGAGATCGCCGTACGCCACGGCCTCGCCGTCCTCTACGGCTACCCGGAGCGCGACGGGGAGCGGATCTTCAACGCCTCCCAGCTCATCGGCGCCGACGGCGTCCGGCTCGCGAACTACCGCAAGACCCACCTGTTCGGCTGCTTCGAGCAGGAGTGGTTCACCCCCGGCGAGCAGACCGTCGTCCAGGCCGAGCTCGACGGCATCCGCATCGGCCTGCTGATCTGCTACGACGTCGAGTTCCCGGAGAACGTCCGGGCGCACGCCCTGGCCGGGACCGATCTGCTGCTGGTGCCCACCGCGCAGATGCACCCCTTCCAGTTCGTCGCCGAATCCGTCGTCCCCGTACGGGCCTTCGAGAGCCAGATGTACGTGGCGTACGTCAACCGCACCGGCCCGGAAGGGGAGTTCGAGTTCGTCGGACTCAGCTGCCTGGCCGGCCCCGACGGGGTGGTGCGCACCCGCGCCGGACGCGGCGAGGAACTCGTGATCGGCGAGGTGGACCCGGAGTTCCTCGCCGCCTCCCGCGCCGCCAACCCCTATCTCGCAGACCGCCGCCCCGGCCTCTACGGCTCCCTCGCCTGAGCCCGCCCCCTCCCCGAACTTCCGTACCGCGCAAGGAGTCCGTACCCCATGACGTCCACGGTGCCCAACGCCGTCCAGCACACCGACGCGGCCGCCCCGCCGATCACCATGTTCGGGCCGGACTTCCCCTACGCGTACGACGACTTCCTCGCCCACCCGGCGGGACTCGGGCAGATACCGGCGACCGAGCACGGCCAGGAGGTCGCCGTCATCGGCGGCGGGCTCTCGGGCATCATCGCCGCGTACGAGCTGATGAAGATGGGTCTCAAGCCCGTCGTGTACGAGGCCGACCAGATCGGCGGCCGGCTGCGCACCGTCGGCTTCGACGGCTGCGACGGCGACCTCACCGCCGAGATGGGCGCCATGCGCTTCCCGCCTTCCTCCACGGCGCTCCAGCACTACATCGACCTGGTGGGCCTGCAGACCCAGCCCTTCCCCAACCCGCTCTCCCCGGCGACGCCCTCGACCGTCGTGGACCTCAAGGGCGAGTCGCACTACGCCGAGACCATCGACGACCTGCCGCAGGTCTACCG
Organism: Streptomyces globisporus; assembly: GCA_014649555.1. Lineage (GTDB taxonomy): Bacteria > Actinomycetota > Actinomycetes > Streptomycetales > Streptomycetaceae > Streptomyces > Streptomyces globisporus. The sequence continues at coordinate 371,237 of BMTG01000008.1, forward strand.
CGACGTGGCCGAGGCCTGGAGCGCCTGTCTGGAGGAGGGCGCCGACTTCTCCGACATGAACCGGGCGCTGCGCGAGCGCGACGTCCCGCGCATCCGGGAGATCTGGTCGCAGCTCGTCGAGCGGCTCGACAACCAGACCTTCTACGGCTTCCTCTGCGACTCCGAGGCCTTCAAGTCCTTCCGGCACCGCGAGATCTTCGGCCAGGTCGGCTTCGGCACCGGCGGCTGGGACACCGACTTCCCCAACTCCATCCTGGAGATCCTGCGCGTCGTCTACACCGAGGCCGACGACCACCACCGCGGCATCGTCGGCGGCAGCCAGCAGCTCCCGCTGCGCCTGTGGGACCGCGAGCCGCAGAAGATCGTCCACTGGCCGCTCGGCACCTCGCTCTCCTCCCTGCACGGCGGCGAGCCGCGCGGCGCCGTGACCCGGCTGACCCGTACGGCGGGCAACCGCATCACGGTCACCGACGCCTCCGGCGACATCCGCACCTTCCGGGCCGCGGTCTTCACCGGCCAGTCCTGGCTGCTGCTCTCCAAGATCGACTGCGATGACGCGCTCTTCCCGATCGACCACTGGACGGCGATGGAGCGCACCCACTACATGGAGTCGTCCAAGCTGTTCGTGCCGGTCGACCGCCCGTTCTGGCTGGACAAGGACGAGACCACCGGCCGCGACACCATGTCGATGACGCTCACCGACCGGATGACCCGGGGGACGTACCTCCTGGACGACGGGCCGGACAAGCCCGCCGTCATCTGCCTCTCCTACACGTGGTGCGACGACAGCCTGAAGTGGCTGCCGCTCTCCCCGAAGGAGCGCATGGAGGTCATGCTCAAGTCGCTCGGCGAGATCTACCCGAACGTCGACATCCGCAGCCACATCATCGGCAACCCGGTCACCGTCTCCTGGGAGAACGAGCCCTGGTTCATGGGCGCGTTCAAGGCCAACCTGCCCGGCCACTACCGCTACCAGCGGCGGCTGTTCACCCACTTCATGCAGGACCGGCTGCCGGAGGACAAGCGGGGCATCTTCCTCGCCGGGGACGACATCTCCTGGACGGCAGGCTGGGCCGAGGGCGCTGTGCAGACCGCGCTGAACGCCGTGTGGGGCGTCATGCACCAGTTCGGCGGGGCGACGGACGCGACCAACCCCGGCCCCGGCGACGTCTTCGACGAGATCGCGCCTGTGGAGCTTCCGGAGGACTGAGCGCGGGGTCGTACCGACGCGGGCGTCAGCGGCACGGGGTGAGCAGAAGCCGCCCCACCAGACCCGCGCCCACGTCGGTACGCTGCCGGAACTCCTCGGCCAGCGAAGGGAATCCGCGCAGCCGCCAGAGCGTGCGGGCCGCCGACCAGGCCGCCTCGCGGGCCCGCTCCAGGCTCCAGGAACTCACCAGATGGGTCAGCGGATCTGCGATCTCCAACAACTCGGGCCCCGGCATCAGTTCGTCGTGGAGCCGCTCCTCCAGCAAGGCGAGGAGGTCTCCCACGCGCTCGAACTCCCCTTCCAGGTCCGGGGGTTCGCAGCCGAGCGTACGACAGGTGTCCACCACCGCCAGGACAAGATCGTGGCCCACGTGGGCCTGGAGGCCGCTGAGGGCGAACTGCAGCGGGCGTACGCCGGGATGGCGGCGGCAGGGGAGCAACGGGCGCCAGCACTCCGGCGGCCGCCCGCCCGCCGTGGCCGTCTCGGCGGCCGACAGATAGCGCTCGGCGCACCGAACGCCCAGCAGGGCGGCGGCTTCCCGGTCGTCGGGCCTGCCCCTCCCGAGGTCCGGGGCCACCCGCTCGACGACCTCCAGATAGGCGGCGTTGAAGACCGCCACCCCGTCCCCGGACGGCCAGCGGGAACGCAATTCCCGCATACGTTCGATCACCGGGGAGCCGCCCGGCGGCGGGCCGCCGCCCGGGGCCGGTACTGCGGACTGCTCGATCTGCGTCATGCGCGGAGCGTCCCAGGCCTAGGCTCGCCACGGCACCGACCGGCCCGACTATTCATCGGAACGGACGAACAGCGGTGCCGGAAAAGGGGATCGAGGAGTGCCGGGCACCCGCGTACGACGCCGCACCGCTCACCGTGAACGCCGCCGCGCGGCCCGCCGCCACGCCCTGCTCGCCGTCGCCTCGGCGGTCGTGGCGATCGGCGCGTCGGCCGGGCTGATCGACGCGGGCCACCAGGACGGGCGCGACACGGCCCGCCCCGGACCGACGCCCCCGCCGGTCCTCCAGCCGCTCCCCGCCGTGCCCACGCCCACGGCTCCCGCCCCGTCCGCCTCCTCGGCGCGCCCCGCCCCGGCGGCCCCGTCCCCCTCCCGCACCACGGCCCGCCCGAGCGCCGCCCCCACGCCCCCGCCCGCCCGGCCGACGGCGCCCGCACCCGCGCTCCGTAACCGCCTCTTCCGGCACCCGCACTCCCAGGTCCTGGACTGGGTGCGGGCGAACCCCGACGACCCGCGCCGCCCGGTCATCGAGTCCCGGATCGCGACGCAGCCCGCCGCCGTCTGGTTCGCCGCCCACAACCCGGGCGAGATAGCCGGGCAGGTCCGTGCGGTCACCCGGGGCGCGGCCGCCGCGGGCAGGACCCCGGTGCTCGTCCCGTACGCGATACCCGACCGGGACTGCGGCGGCGCGTCCCAGGGCGGCGCCCCGGACCTCGCGGCGTACGACGCCTGGATACGGGAGTTCGCCCGGGGACTCGGCGCGGGAGCGGCGATCGTGATCCTGGAACCGGACGCCATCGCCCTCTCCGACTGCCTCACCGCCCCGGAACGGGCCGCCCGCTTCGCCTCACTGGCCCGCGCCGGACGCACCCTGCGCACCGCCGGCCCGCGGGCCCGGGTCTACTTCGACGGCGGCCACTCGGGCTGGCACACCCCCGCGAAACAGGCCGCCGCGCTGCGGGCCGCCGGAGCGGCCACCAACGGCGACGGCATCTTCACCAACGTGGCCAACTTCCACCGCACCGCCGACGAGACCGCCTACGCCCGCCGGGTCCTCGCCGCACTCGGCGGCCCGGCCCGTCTCGGCGCGGTGATCGACACCAGCCGCAACGGCAACGGAGCGCCCGCCGCCGGTGAGTGGTGCGACCCGGCGGGCCGGGCGCTGGGCCGGACTCCGACGACGCGCACCGGCGAGGCCCGGATCGACGCGTACCTGTGGGTGAAGCTGCCGGGGGAGTCGGACGGCTGCTCGGCCGCGCCGGGTTCCTTCACGTCGGAGTACGCCTACTCCCTGGCCACGGGGTGAACTGTTCAGCGATCGGCCCGCTGACTGTCGACGCAACCATCACGCATGCTTGACTTCGGTCGGCCCACCGCTCCGGTAAGGCCGGACGCGTCCACCGTCGATATGCCCAGGAGCAGCACGTAGTCATGACCGACCGGATCACTGCACACTTCGGTGCCGACGGCCTGCGCCGCTTTCACGCCGTGTCGCTTCAGGGTGCCCCGATGCCTGACGAAGCCGTCCGCGCGCTGAGGGATCAGGGGGTTCCGGTCGCTGTCGCGCCTTATTTCCGGGCGGCGACCGCGAGCGATGCCGTGCAACTCGGGGCATTCGCCGTCCAACGGAAGTACCCGTCCCTGCCCGGCGCGCTCAGTCGTTGGCCGCGGTTGGGCACGGACGGCGGAGCCGAATTGTGTGTGAGGCCCGACGGCGCTGTCCAGGCTGTTTTCCTGGCCGACACGGTTCCGGACATGTACGTCAGTTCCAGCGTCTATCTGTTCAACGAAGCGCTGGTACTGCTCGACCGCGGCCTGCCGAGGCTCGCTTCCGCGGACGGCCTCGAAGACGCGCTCCCCCCCTTGCGCGACCTCATGGCGGGACTCAAGGACCTCGACCCGATGGCCTTCGCCGAACGCGAAAGCTGGTGGCCGCGCGTTCTCGACGACGTCCGGCACACCCTGAATTTTCCCTTCTCCGCCTCCTTCGAGTTCACGTTGCCCGAAGGTCGCAAGGAGATCGTGACCGACCATGCCGGCCCCGGCCGACTCCATCCCGAGGAGCGCATCTGGCAGCGTCTGTCGGCCTCAGGTGTGCGGCCGGAAGACGTCACACGCGTGTACTGCGAACTTGAACCGTGCCTCATGCCAGGCCACTACTGTGCCCAGTGGATGCAACAGCTCTTCCCCACAGCCAAGTTCACGCACAGCTTCGACTATGGCGTGACGTCGGAATCACGCGAGGAAGGGCTGAAGCAGGCGATCTTGTACGCTGCTCAGCCGGCTGGCCCACACGAGTAGCGGACGGGAGGAGTGCTCAGTGACGGACATAGCCAGCCTTCGTCTGCGCAAGCCGGGCGCGGGCCGGGAGCCCGCAGCGTCCGCGCTGCTCGGATGGCTCACAGATGAACGCTCGCCTCAACTCTGTGTTCTCACCGGGCCTGCGGGCGTGGGAAAGTCCCACCTGCTGGCTTGGCTCGTCGAGTACGGCGCCTCCTCCGTCGGCACAACGAAGCGCCGTGTCCACGCCGTAGCCCCGCTTGGGGGTACCGGTCTTCGCGGTGCCGCTTGGCTCCTGGCGGACCACCTGAGACTGGCGGCGCGGGCGCCCGCCGAACTCCTCGCAGCCATCGCGAAAGATGGACGGCATACGGTTCTTGTCCTGTGTGACCTGCACCTTTCACGCGCATCCGAAGCAGTCCTCGAACAATTGGTCCGGCCCTTACTGCAACTCGGCCATGTGAAGCTGATCATCGAGTCCCGCACCGGAGCGCCCTGCACCGAGCAACTCTTCGAACAGACTCGGAACTCAGCGGTCATGGACCTCATGGACCCTCGCTGGACCACGCCGGAGAGCTTCAGCCGCTGGGCTCTGGCAATCGATCCCGCCGCCGATGCTGAACAGTGCTACCCGCTGCCCGGTCCGGTCGTACGGTCGGAGCAGGTGAGCGAAACCTCGCTCAGCCGTGCTTCCTTCGTCCTGGCCGCGGAGACGATGGTGCGAGCAGATCCCCACGCTGTCACGGCTTGGCTGGACCACTATGCCGGCACCGCGGAGCGGGCAAGCGATCTCGGCCGCGCGTGGCTACGGGCAGGCCAGTCTCTCTGTGTCTCCGACACAGCGTCAGCGCGCGCACTGATACTGAGTGCCGCACTCGACAGCGACACGGCTACTGATACCCGTCACGCCCTTCACGGCCTGGCGCAGTTCGAGCCATGGCATGTCGCACACACATCTACTCGCGAAGGTGTGAGCGGGCACTGGCCCGGTCCGGCAACAGCGCTCTGCGCCGGAACGGCTCTGTACGCGCGGCATGTGCTGTGCGCCGGTCATCTCGGTGACGTACGACTTCTCGATGCCACGAACGGCAGACCCGCGGGCCGCCTGACGTCCCTCCATAACCGTCCGGTCGCAGCGATCTTCTGCCTCCCCGACGGGACGGTCGTCGCGGCCGATGACTTCGGTGGCGTCAGCCTTGTCGGCGAAGCTCCGCGTAGATCAGGTCTGCAGGCCCTGCTGGAGCCCGACGCCGATCCATGCACCCGACTGCGGCGAGCCGTACTGGCTTTCCCGCAACGGATTGCAGGAGCTACGCTCACCACCGCCTCGTCCCTTCCGGACGGTGCGGTCTTCGGCGACAGCAGCGGTCGTGTCCACGTTCTCCTGCTGAAGGAGAACGCTGTGGACGTGACTTCTACCATGCTGCACGACGGGCCCGTCACGGCCGTGACCGGGATGTCGCTCGAAGGGACAGGCCCCACGGTCGTGTACTCCGGCGGAGTCGACGGCAGGATCCGGGTGTGGAGCCCGGACATGGCCCCGATGCCCGAACCGCTCCTCCGCGAGCCCAGCCCCGTCGTCGATCTCAGCGCCAGCAGCGGGGAAGGAGGCTCCGCGCTGGCAGTCGCTTGGGGCGACGGCTTGGTCCAACTCCTCGACCTCGACAGCGGAACCGACCTGTCCTTCCGTCCGGGACCACCTGTCCGCGCAGTGTGCTGCCTACGCACCGACGCAGGCGAGCTCCGCACCATGATCGGTATGGACGACTGCATCACCACGCTCGTTCCGCGCCCCGCGGATACTCACAACGGCCGACAACAGCAACTCACCTACTCCAACTAGAACTTAGAGTGGATCTCTGACCATGAGTGGGCTGAGCTGACACGGGGGAGTGGCGGGGTGGGCATCAAGCTGCCTGAAGATCTGCGCGACATCATGGAGATGGTCGGCGTGGACTGGCCTGACATCGACGAAGACGAACTCACGGGGACGGCCAAGGAGTACCGCGAGTTCGCGGAAGAGCTGCGCGACACCATCCGCGATGCGAACAAGGCATGCAGTAACGTTTTGGCCGGGCGTAGTAAAGGCCAGGCGGTGGACGCCTTCAGGCGGCGCTGGGGCAGGGTCTCCGGCCAGGACATGAAGCACCTCGCCGACGCCATAGATCTGCTGGCCGACGCGATGGATACCGGCGCCGGATACGTCACCACCTGCAAGGTCGCCGTCATCGCCGACCTGAGCGCCGCTGCCGCAGCCGTCGCCGGAGGCCTCATCGGTGCCTTCTTCACGGGAGGACTCTCGGCGCTTCTGGGAGCCGGCGCAGCCCTTGCCCTGAAGCTCGCGATCCGGGAAGCCCTTGAACTCCTCGTCTCCCAGCTCATCGACCTCGCTGTCGAGAAGATCGAGGGCGAGGTCCTGGCGAAGCTGGAGGGGCTGTTCGATGACACCACCTCTTCGGGAGGCCGCGACAAGACCGGCGCCCTCTTGCCGGAAGGGCTCGACTCGGTCGGCCAGGACCTCTGGATCGAGTTCGCCGAGTTCGCCGACGCCATCGACCAGCTCGGTCGAGAGCAGGGAAAGCTCCAGGACAAGAAGAAGAGCTTCGGGGACAAAAGGGGCAAACGTAGTCTCGTAGCGAAGAAGGACGATCGATTCGCCAAGTTCGGGGCGGCCATCGACAAGGCCGAGGACAAGGTCGAGGCTACCGCGCACTCCATGCAAAAGGAGATCGAGAAGAATGTAGAGGGAATCGACAAGACCAAGAAGAGCAACGACGAATCCGAAAAATACGTCAAGAAGGACATGGAGGGCTGTAGTCCCGGCAAGAAGGACGGTGACGGGAAAGACGTACCGATGTACCTCCTTGCCAAGGACGGGACGGTACAGCAGCTGCTTCCGGATGGAACGTTGAAACCCGTCGACAAGAATGACACGTCAGGAATCCATGGCCTGCTCGAGTCCGACGGAAAGGCGTGGCGCCCGGAGAGCAGAGCGGAAAAGAGGGAAGTCGGCGTCCAGGACGGCGAGGGCAAGGTGGTCAAATCGACTCGTGTCGACCCCTACAAAGACCCCTTGGGGCAGGCGACGCAACTCGCTCGCTATGCCAACGACGACTACGAAACGAAGCACAACTACGCCGCAGGTCGATATATCGACCCTTCTGATAAGAGTAAGGAGCTCATACTCATCGGTCGAAGCGATCGAGGGATGCACTCCGAACGCGTTATCGGGTACTCCCTCATACGTAAGGGGAAGCAAGAAGGGCTTGACGAAGTCTTCACGGAACGGGCGCCTTGCCAAAAACGAAACAGTCGTTGTGACGCATGGCTCGCGAAGCATTTCGGTGAACACACCAAGGTGACGGATGCAGTTCCTTATGACCAACTCAACGGGAAGAGAGAGGAGGGGAACGCGCTCCATCAAGCTTACGTGGAGAAACTGAAGAAGGCGCACGGTCGCTGACATCGAGTGCGATAAGGTCAACCCATGAGCTACTCTGTCAGTTCAAATGAAATTATCCGCCTGTTCGGCCTCCAGGGGATCGTTCTTTTCCCGCGAGAGGTGCAGCAGGATTCGGCCGGGCTGTCGCGCTCGATGCGGATCCTGCACGAAGTGGGTCTTCCGCACGACGACCTCTTCCTGTCCCGCATGGACGTCAAGAACCCTGGTCAGGACTCCGTTTACCTGGGCGAGTTCCTCGTATCCACGGGGCGGGCTTGCCCGGCCGAGGCCCAGAAGTGGCTGGTGCTGGGGTACTTCAACGACTCCGTCCTGGCTTTCGACCCCGATAGCCAGCACGTCTACGCCTTCCCGGAAGGTACTTCGCGGCATCTGCTCATCCACCGCGATGTCGAATCCCTCGTCCACAGTCTCTGTGTGCTGCAGACATACCATGTCGAGCGCGACTCCGCCGACGACGAGGAAGCGCTCGCGCGGCAGGCACATGCGGAGATCGAGCAGTTCGACAGCACGCCGTTCCAGGACCCCATCTCGGAGTGGAACATCATCTTCGATGAGATCTTCGAAGGGTCCTGGTAACGAGCGCGCAGAGGTTCAGGACTTCCCGGGCCCCGAGTCCGTGTCGCCGGATCCCTCGTCGTAGGCCGACGTCCCGGCGTCCAGCAGTGGTTCCTCGGTCTTGAGGTGGGCCGGGGCGAAGGCCCGCAGCACGTGGTAGCCGGTGATCACGACGAGCGTGCCGAGCGCGATGCCGCCCAGTTCGAAGTTGTCGGTGATCTTCAGGCTGACCCCGCCGACGCCGATGATGATGCCCGCCGCGGCCGGGACGAGGTTGAGCGGATTGCGCAGGTCCACCCGGCCGTTGAGCCAGATCTGGGCGCCGAGCAGGCCGATCATCCCGTACAGGATCACGGTGATCCCGCCGAGCACCCCGCCCGGGATCGCGGCGACGACCGCGCCGAACTTGGGGCAGAGGCCGAAGAGCAGGGCGAAGCAGGCCGCCGCCCAGTAGGCGGCCGTGGAGTAGACGCGGGTCGCGGCCATCACGCCGATGTTCTCGGAGTACGTGGTGTTGGGCGGCCCGCCCACGGCGGTGGAGAGCATGGAGGCCGCGCCGTCCGCCGCGATGGCGGTGCCGAGCTTGTCGTCCAGCGAGTCGCCGGTCATCTCGCCGACGGCCTTGACGTGCCCGGCGTTCTCCGCGACGAGCGCGATCACCACGGGCAGCGCCACCAGGATCGCCGACCACTCGAAGGCGGGCGCGTGGAAGGACGGCAGCCCGATCCAGTCGGCCTGACCGACGGCCGAGAGGTCCAGGCGCCAGTGGTCGACGGCCTCCGTCCCGCCCGCCGGGGAGTGGATCTTCCCGAAGACCAGGTCCAGCACCCAGGACAGCACGTACCCGAAGACCAGCCCCAGGAAGATCGCGATCCGGGAGAGGAAACCGCGCAGGCACACCACGGTGAGGCCGGTGAACAGCATCACCGCCAGCGCCGTCCACTGGTCCTGCGGCCAGTACGTGGAGGCGGTCACCGGCGCCAGGTTGAAGCCGATCAGCATCACGACCGCGCCCGTCACCACCGGCGGCATCGCCGCGTGGATGATCCGCGCGCCGAACCGCTGCACGGCGAGACCCACCAGGAACAGGGCAGCGCCGACCACGAGCACCGCGCCCGTGACGGTCGCGCTGTCCCCGCCGCTCGCCCGGATCGTGGCCGCGACACCGACGAAGGAGAGCGAGCAGCCCAGATAGCTGGGCACCCGGCCCTTGGTCGCCAGCAGAAAGATCGCGGTCGCGACACCGGACATCATGATCGCGAGGTTCGGGTCCAGGCCCATCAGGACCGGGGCGACGAACGACGCTCCGAACATCGCGACGACGTGCTGGGCGCCGAGCCCGAACGTACGCGGCCAGGTGAGCCGTTCGTCGGGGCGGACCACCGCCCCGGGCGCGGGGGTCTTCCCGTCGCCGTGCAAGGTCCAGCGCACGCCGAGGCTCATGGTTGCTCCCTGAAGGTCTGCTCGGTGTGCCGACCGGTCTGCGAGCCGGGGTTCGGTGTTCACCTGCGGAAAAGATCAGCGCCATGGTAGTGGTGCGCCCGGTGGCGGCCGCGCGGAGGTCACCCACCGCGCGCGCCGCCGCGCCAGGCCCGTACGCGAGCGGTCACCCGGTCGCGCACGTCGTTCCCGGTTCCCGTCGCGTACGCCGTTTCCGTCCGGCCCCGCGTCAGCTGCCGGCCGTGCTCTTCGTCGTCGTACCCGCGCCGACCGCCGAGCCGGTGACCTTCCGGTCGGCTGACCGGAGCACCCCCGCGCCCAGCACCAGGCCGAAGGCCAGCACCGTCACCACGCCGAACGACACCACCAGCGAGGTCGCCTCGGCCAGCGAGCCGATCGCGGAGGGGGCGATCAGGCCGGAGGTGTACGTGATGGTGGCGACGCCCGCGATGGCCTGGCTCGGGTTCGGCCCGCTGCGCCCCGCCGCGGCGAAGGCCAGCGGGACCACGACCGCCACGCCAAGACCCAGCAGCCCGAAGCCGCACATCGCGGCCGCGGGGGAGGGCGAGAACACGACCAGCAGCCCGCCCGCGGTGGCCATCACTCCGCCGGTCCGTACCGTGCGGACCGCGCCGAACCGGTCGACGATCCGGTCCCCGGCGATCCTGGCCACCGCCATCATCAGGGCGAACGCCGTGGTGGACGCGGCCGCGAGACCGTCCGAGCTGTCCAGGACGTCCCGCAGGTAGACCGCCGACCAGTCCAGGCTGGCCCCCTCGGCGAACACCGCGCAGAACCCGACCGCCCCGATGATCAGGGCCGACTTCGGCGGCAGCGTGAACCGCGGCGGCGGCTCCTCGTCCGGGTGGCTCTGGATGTCGAGGACGTCGCGGCAGGCGATCAGGCCCAGCGCCGTGAGCACCAGGGCCGCGACGAGATGGTGCGTCCGGGCGTCGGTCGCGGTGTGGGCCGCGACCGTGCCCGCCGCCGAACCGATCAGCGCGCCCACGCTCCACATGCCGTGCAGCCCCGACATGATCGACTTGTCGAGACGGTTCTCCACCTCGACGCCCAGCGCGTTCATGGCCACGTCGGACATCCCCGCCGTCGCCCCGTAGACGAACAGCGCGGCGCAGAGGGTGACCAGGTTCGGCGCCAGCGCGGGCAGGATCAGCGCCAGCGTCCACAGCGTCAGCAGCCCCCGCAGCGCCGTCCGGGCGCCGAACCGGTGGCTGATCCTGCCCGCCAGCGGCATCGCGATCGACGCGCCGATCGCCGGGAAGGCCAGCGCCAGGCCGAGCTGACCCGCGCTCACCCCGGCGTGGTCCTGGATCCACGGCACCCGGGTCGCGAAGCTGCCGGTCACCGCCCCGTGCACGGTGAAGACGGCGGCGACGGCGATCCGCGCCCGCTTCACCTGCTGTGTGCTGTAGACCGTGACGGTCGAGTCCTTCGTCATGCCGTCGAGCCCCTCCCCTGGGAATCCTCGGATGCCGGCCGTTCCGGCGCATCCTGCGCTTCCGCGCGGTGATGCCTGGCGATGCGTGGCGTAAACTATCAGGAACCCTGCCTGATAAATAGTCGTTTCTCATCGGCCCGGAAAGCGGCCGGAAAGCGGCCGGAAAAGCGGCGGGGCGGCCATCTGGAAGGATCCCGGTATGCCCGCATCTCCGAGCACGGCTCGGGCCATCAACGACCGGCTCGCCCTGCGGCTGCTCCAGCAGGACGGCCCGCTGACGGCCACCCAGCTCAAGACGCTGACCGGACTCTCCCGGCCCACCGTCGCCGACCTCGTCGAACGCCTCCGCGGCGCCGGTCTGATCCAGGTCGTCGGCGAGTCCGGCGCCGTCCGCCGCGGCCCCAACGCCAAGCTGTACGGGATCGTCGCCGACCGGGCCCATCTCGCCGCGCTCGACGTGCGCCTCGGCAGCGTCAGCGTCGTCGTCACGGATCTGCTGGGGACGACGCTCGCCGAGGACTCCCTGCCCATCGGCAGCGACACCGGCACCGAACCGGCCGTCGAGCGCGCCGCCGCCCTCCTGGAGCGCACCGCCCGCGCGGCCGGGTCCGTCCCCCTGCACAGCGTCGGGATCGGGGCACCGGGGCTGATCGACCCCGCCACCGGCGAACTGCGCGACAGCTCCGGCCTGCCCGCCTGGCACCGAGGCCTGGTGCGGGAGCTCCAGCGGCGGCTTCCGGCCACGGTGCTGGTGGAGAACGAGACGAACCTCGCGGCCGTCGCGGAGCACCGGGAGGGCGCCGCCCACGACCGGGAGACCTTCGTCCTGCTCTGGCTCGGCCAGGGAATCGGGGCCGCCGTGATGCTGGACGGCAAGCTGCGTCAGGGGGCGTCCGGCGGCGCGGGGGAGATCGGCTTCCTTCCGGTCCCCGGGGTGAGCGGGCTGCCGTCGGCGGTCAACTGCGAGGGCGGATTCCACTCCCTGGCCGGCTCCGGCGCGCTGTGCGAACTCGCCGCCGCGCACGGGCTCGTGGACCGGGGGGCCGTGTCCGAGGGGCAGGAGGAGGCGGCCGCCGTGGACGCGGTGCGGGCGGCCCTGGAGGCGGGGGAGGCGGGCGAGCCCTTCCTGAAGGAGGTCGCCGACCGCCTCGCCCTCGGGTCCGCCGCCGTCGTCTCGGTGCTCGACCCCGGCTGTGTGCTGCTCGCGGGGGCCGTCGGCCATGCGGGCGGGGCCGCGCTCGCCGCCCGGGTCGAGGAGCGGCTGGCCACGATGTCGCCGCTGCGCACCGAGGTCCGCGCCGGTTCGCTGGGCGACGGGGCCGTGCTGCGCGGCGCGCTGCTCACCGCCCGGGACGCGGCGCAGGACGCGCTGTTCGCCCCGGAGGGCTGACCGGACGGATCGGCCGCGGCTCGCCGAACCGAACTCTTACGAACGGCAGGGTGGGGTGTCGACTCACCCCGGGTGCCGGTGGCGGCGGTCGAGGAACTCCTCGAACGTCACGGTCCCCCCGGCGTGTTCGGGTGCCAGATGGTCGCCGCGCCGGTAGCCCGCGTACGCCTGGCCCGCCAGCCGGACCGGCACCACCCGCCGCCTGCGCCCGGTGGCCCGCAGGTACGCCCCGGCCAGGTCGGTCAGCGGACGGACCTCGGGGCCGCCCAGGTCGGGCACCCGGCCCGCCGGTCCGGCGAGCGCCAGGGCGGCGAGCCGGGCGGCGACCTCGCCGCTGTCGACGGGCTGGAGCGACATCCCGGCGGGCACCGGCAGGACGGGCAGCCGGGCCGCGCCGGACAGGATGCGCAGGGCCAGGTCGTGGAACTGCGTGGCCCGCAGGATCGTCGCGCCGAGCCCGGAGTCCTCGATCATCCGCTCGACCCGGTGCTTGACCGTGTAGTAGCCCAGCGGCAGCCGGTCCACGCCCACGATCGAGATGTAGACCAGATGCGGCGTCCCGGCCCGCTTCGCCGCGTTGATGAGGAACCCCGCCGCCCGGTCGTCGCCGCCGCGCGGGGTGGTGGCGCAGTGGACGATCACGTCCGCCCCCTCGACCGCCGCGTCCAGACCCTTGCCGTCGCGCAGATCGACGGCGTACGAGGGGGAGCGGCGGCTGAGCCCCCGGACGTCGGCCCCTTCCGTGCGGAGCCGCTCCGCGACCTGCCGGCCGAGGGTTCCGGTGGCGCCGGTGACCAGAATCGTCGTCATGGGGCCAGCCTGCCAGAGCGCGGTCCGGCCCGGCGGCGACCGGGGGGAGAACGGCGCGGCCCGGCGTGAGTGGGGAAAGCCGCTCACGCCGGGCCGTGCGATACGGGAGGGGTCAGCAGGCGCCGAGGTCCTTCCAGACGCCCCACTCACCGGTGGTGCCGGGCTTCTCGCCCTTCGTCCACCAGGACGCCTTCCACTGACGGCCGTCCTGGCTGACGGTGGAGCCGCCGCCGTACTCGGTGGCCGCGTTCCACGCCGGGGCCGAGCAGCTGCCGCCCGGCTGCGTCGGGGTCGGGGTGGGCGTCGGCCCTGTCGGGTCCGGGGTCGGGGTCGGCGTCGGGTTGGTCCCGGTGCCGGGCTCGACCACCGTGGTGCCGCGGGCCAGGTCACCTGCGAGGGAGTAGGACTTCCCGCCGAAGGTCACGGTCCAGTTCGACGGGGTGGAGGTGGGCAGGTAGTAGACGAAGTCCAGCTCGACCGAGGCGCCGGGGGCCAGGCTCTGCCAGGCCGGGAGCTTCAGGGAGACGCGGTTGTAGTCGCCCTTCAGGCCGCCGATGTTGTTGGCCGCCGTGTGGTCGCTGCGGATGATCGTCGTGCCGAAGCCGGACTGGTCCTTGGCGTTGGCCGGGGCGGAGGTGGAGTAGTCGAACTGGAACTCCGTACCGCCGGGCAGCGTGGCCTGGGTCCGGTTGGTGATCTTCAGCTTGGGGCTGATCGGGTAGTTGGAGTCGCCCAGCGGGAACTGCCCGAAGGAGACGTCGATGTTCAGCGCCTCGGTCGGCAGGGCGGTCGTGGCGCGCTTCGCGCCGTACGGGGTGGCCGACTTGAACGCGTCGTACATCGCGGTGGTCAGCGTGGAGCCCGTCTCGTACTGGCCCTTGGCCGCGTTCCACCGGTAGTCACCCGCCAGCTCCCAGATCATCGTGCCGCCGATGCCCTTGTCCACGACGTAGTCCGCCTTGGCCTTCACCGACTGCTCGTCCTCGGTGGAGAGGAACACCTTCTTCTCGGCGTTCCACAGCCACGGCGCGACCAGCGTGGAGTCGTACTTACGGGCGTACGTGCCGGTCAGCTTGGTGTTCGCGGCGAAGCCGTAGTCGGTGACGTAATCCCCGACGATGCCCTTCTCCAGGTTCTTCGCGTGCCACATCGGGTTGGAACCGGCGGGCGATTCCTTGCCGTTGGTGTCCTTGTCGTGCCACAGGTTGTCGATGCCGACCGCGCCGTCACCGCACTTGGTCAGCCCCGCGCCCGCCGGGCAGTCGGTCGTGGCCGCCTTGCCCCACAGGCCGTCGGTGCCGCCCTGCACGTTCTTGAAGCCGCGGGTGTAGTACGGCAGGCCGATGTTGATCCGGCCGGCCGGCATCGAGCCGCGGAAGTAGTGGTAGGCCCAGTCGGTGTTGAGGTAGCCGAGGCCGCCGTACTGCGAGGTGGTGTAAACACCCGCCTGCGCCAGCTCGTTGTCCTTGCCGTCGTCGAACAGCGAGGCGTTGGGCCCGACGTACTCGTTCCAGGCGCCGTGCAGGTCGTAGGACATGATGTTGACGTAGTCCAGGTACTTCTGCATCTGGTACGTCTCCATGCCCCGCAGCAGGTAGCCGGAGGAGGGGGCGGCGACGGTCAGCAGGTAGTGCTTGCCGTCGGCCTCGCCCGCGCGGTCGAGCTTCTCGCGCAGCGTCTTCATCAGGGCGTCGTAGCCCTTGACCAGGCCCGCGCGGCGGCCGTTGGCCAGCGTGTGGTCCAGCGGGTTGCCCGCGTCCTTCATCGTGGTGGCGTACTCGTAGTCGATGTCGACGCCGTTGAAGCCGTACTTCTTGATGAAGGAGACGGCCGAGTCGGCGAAGGTGTTGATGCCCGCCTGGTTGACCGAGCCGTCGGCGTTGGTCGCCATCGAGTAGAAGCCGCCCGAGTCGACGCGCTTGCCGTCGGGGCCGAAGTAGCCACCGGTCTCGGCCCAACCGCCTACGGAGACCAGGGTCTTCACATTCGGGTGCTGCTTCTTGTACTTCGTCAGCAGGTTGAAGTGCCCCTTGTAGGGGAGCGTCGGGTCCATCTCCGCGCCTGCGACACCGGGCCAGGTCATCCCGGTGGAGGCGTTGTCGGCGCTGTCCGGGCCGACCGAGAGCTTGTTGGAGCCGTCGACGTGCGCGAAGGCGTAGTTGAGGTGCGTGACCTTGTCCCACGGGATGTCCGGGACGAGGTAGGCGTCCTTGCCGTCCTTGCCGGTACGCCAGTTGGTGAAGTAGCCGATGACACGGCGTTTGTGGTCGGCGCCCATCTTCTCGCGTCCGTCGGCGTCGTAGACGGAGCAGTACGGGACGTTGACGCCGGGGGTCTGGTAAAGCCCGTCGGGGCGACAGGAGTTCTGGTCGGCGGCGGCCGAGGGGCCTGCGGCGAGCGAACTCAGCAGCAGTCCGGCGACGGCGGCGCCGGCGGCGAGGAGCGTGGCTCTCGCTCGGGTGGGGGACAGCATGTGGTCGTTCCTCCTGGGGAGGTCGGCAGAACACAACTGGCGAAAAGGGGGTGGGTCTGTCGGGGTCCCGGTGTGCGCCCACCGTGGGACCGAACCTCGGAGGTGACGCAGAGATTAAGAGGACTAGACCAGTGCGTCAATAGGTCTGGACCTTTAAGGCTCAACTTCGTGAATGACTACGTTGTCGCGTTCGTCCCGACGGGAATGCGCCACGTTTTCCGTGACCCGGCGTGACGCGATCCATGGATCCTGTGACCCAGCCCACAGTGCTCACCCGCATGGCCGAGAGACGTCCGTGGCAGACTGGTTCCGTACCAGTAGCAGCGCACTCCGGGGTCGGTGCAATTCCGAACCGGCGGTTACAGTCCGCGACCCGTCCGCAGCCAGCGGCCGGTTGACCAGGTGAAATTCCTGGACCGACGGTTAAAGTCCGGATGGGAGGCAGTGCGCGGCGGTTCGTCATCGGTACGCCGCCGTCGGCGGACGCATGGCCGGGAATCTCCCGGGACGCCGTGCGTTCCTGGCGTTTCCCGTTCTCGGGTTCGCGGCGTTCTCGCTGGTGATCCGCTTTCTCTGTCGTCATCGACAGGCCCCGGAGTCCGTGCCCGAAGAGGCAGGAGGACCCGGTGGACACCGCAGCCGACATCACCGCCATGCGCCGAGCGATCGCGCTCGCCGCCCGCGGTCTCGGCTCCACCAGCCCCAATCCGGTCGTCGGATGTGTGATCACCGACGCCGCCGGAGCCGTGGCCGGTGAAGGCTTCCATCAGCGCGCCGGAGGGCCGCACGCCGAGGTCCACGCCCTGCGCGCGGCCGGCGACCGGGCCCGTGGCGGCACTGCCTACGTCACCCTCGAACCCTGTAACCACACCGGCCGCACCGGCCCCTGTGCCCAGGCCCTCCTGGCCGCCGGGATCAGCCGTGTCGTGTACGCGGTCGGCGACCCGAACCCGCAGGCCACGGGCGGCGCCGACACCCTGCGCGCGGCGGGGGTCCGGGCGGAGCAGGGCCTCCTCGCCGACGAGGCCGAGGCGGGCAACGCCGCCTGGCTGACCTCGGTGCGCCTCGGACGGCCGTACGTCCTGTGGAAGTACGCCGCGACCCTCGACGGCCGCATCGCCGCCGCCGACGCCACCAGCCGCTGGATCACCTCGCCCGAGGCCCGCGCCGACGTCCACCGGCTGCGCGCCGAGGCCGACGCCGTGCTCGTCGGCTCCGGCACCGCCCGCACCGACGACCCCCAGCTGGGCGTACGCGGCATCGAGGGCGCCGGCCAGCCGCTGCGGGTCGTCGTCGACACGAACGCCACCGCCGTGAAGCCCGGCGCCCGGGTCCTGGACGCCACCGCGCCCACCCTGATCGCCGTCGCCGACGACGCCCCGGCCGGCCACCTCCCCGAGGCCGCCGTCCTGCGGCTGCCCCGCGCCGCCACCGGCCCCGGCCTCGACCTCGACGCCCTCCTCGAAGCCCTGCACACCCGGGGCGTCCGCTCCGTACTCCTCGAAGGCGGCCCCACCCTCGCGGGCGCCTTCGTCGCCGCCGGAAAGGTCGACAAGGTCGTCGGCTATCTCGCTCCGGTCCTGCTCGGCGCGGGCCCCGCCGCCCTCGCCGACGCCGGAATCTCCACCATCTCCCAGGCGTTGCGCCTCGATGTGACCGAGACCGTGCCGATCGGCCCCGATCTCCGCGTCACCGCCGTCCCCGCCCCTGCTCGGAAGGGAAACTGAGTGTTCACCGGAATTGTCGAAGAACTGGGTGAGGTCACCGCCGTCGAGCTGCTGGCCGACGCCTCCCGCTTCCGGCTGCGCGGCCCCCTCGTCACCGAGGGCGCGAAGCACGGCGACTCCATCGCGGTGAACGGCGTCTGCCTCACCGTCGTGGACACCGGGAACGGCGAATTCACCGCCGACGTGATGGCCGAGACGCTGAAGCGCTCCAGCCTCGGCGCGCTCGCCCCCGGCTCCCGGGTCAACCTGGAACGCCCGATGGCGCTCGGCGGCCGACTCGGCGGACACCTCGTCCAGGGCCATGTGGACGGCACCGGCACCATCGTCGAGCGCACCCCCTCCGAGCACTGGGAGATCGTCAAGGTCTCCCTGCCGCCCGAGCTGACCCGCTACGTCGTCGAGAAGGGCTCCATCACCGTCGACGGCGTCAGCCTCACCGTCGTCGAGGCGGCGGCCGACTTCTTCACCATCAGCCTCATCCCCACCACCCTCGCCCTGACCACGCTCGGCCACAAGCAGCCCGGCGACCCGGTCAACCTGGAAGTGGACGTCATCGCCAAGTACGTCGAGCGGATGCTCGGGGACCGGGCCGGGCAGGACCCGCGATGAACGCCGCGTCCTGGCTCAACTCCGAGGCATTCACCGTGTTCGGCCAGCACATCAAGTGGTCGGACATGATCGGCAACATCGTCGGCCTGATCGCCCTGGCCCTCGGCTGGCGGCGCTCCATCTGGACCTGGCCCGCCCAGCTGCTCTCCGGCGTGATCCTGCTCGTCGCCTTCGCCTCCGCGCACCTCTCCGGCAGCGCGGGCAAGCAGCTGGTCGTCATCGTCGTCGCCCTGTGGGGCTGGTGGTCCTGGAACCGTGGCAGGCAGCAGGCCCAGGACGGCTCCATCGCCGTCCGCTTCGCGACCTGGCGCGAGCGCGGCGTGCTGATCGGCGGCGCCGCGCTGGGCACCCTCGCCGTCGGCGGCCTGTTCACCGCCTTCCCCTCGCTGTCCTGGGACCCGTGGCCGGACGCGTACATCTTCGTCGGCACGGTCGTCGCGATGTACGCCCAGGCCCGCGGCATGGTCGAGTTCTGGTTCGCCTGGCTGCTGGTCGACCTCGTCGGTGTACCCCTGAACTTCGCCAACGGCTTCGCCTTCTCCGGCTTCGTCTACATCATCTACGGCGCCCTCGTCCTGTGGGGCATGCGCGACTGGTGGCTGCGTACGCGGACACCCGCTCTGGAAGGAGCCACGGCATGACTGCTCAGCCCACCTGGCTGCACCCCGGCCACGACCCGCTCCCCGAGAACCTCTCCCTGGACCCGGTCGAGCAGGCCATCCGTGACATCGCCGCCGGCCGGCCCGTCGTCGTCGTGGACGACGAGGACCGCGAGAACGAGGGCGACCTCGTCATCGCCGCCGAGAAGGCCACCCCCGAGATCGTCGCCTTCATGATGAGCGAATGCCGCGGCCTGATCTGCGCGCCCATGGAGAGCGACGAGCTGGAGCGCCTCGAACTGCCGCAGATGGTCGAGGACAACACCGAATCGATGCAGACCGCCTTCACGGTCTCCGTCGACGCCTCCGCCGCCCACGGCGTCACCACCGGCATCTCCGCCGCCGACCGCGCCACCACCCTGCGGATGCTCGCGGGCGGCGTCGCCGGACCCGGCGACTTCGTCCGGCCCGGCCACATCTTCCCGCTGCGCGCCCGCTCCGGCGGCGTCCTCGTCCGCAACGGCCACACCGAGGCCGCCGTCGACCTCGCCCGGCTCGCCGGACTGCGCCCCGCCGGGGCCATCGTCGAGATCGCCGGCGAGGACGGCGTGATGCTCCGGCTGCCCGAGCTGATCCCGTTCGCCCGCAAACACGGCCTGACGATCATCTCCATCGAGGACCTGATCGCCTACCGCCGCAGCAACGAGCCGACCGTCCGCCGCGAGGCCCGGACCCGGCTGCCCACCGCGTTCGGCGACTTCACCGCGTACGGCTACCGCTCCATCGCCGACGGCGTCGAACACGTCGCCCTGGTCCACGGCGACATCGGCGACGGCGAGGACGTCCTCGTCCGGATCCACTCCGAGTGCCTGACCGGCGACATCTTCCAGTCCCAGCGCTGCGACTGCGGCCCCCAGCTGCACGCCTCCATGCGGCGCATCACCGAAGCGGGCCGGGGCGTCGTCGTCTACCTCCGCGGCCACGAGGGACGCGGCATCGGCCTGCTCTCCAAGCTCCGCGCGTACGAACTCCAGGAGCGCGGCGTCGACACCCTCGACGCCAACCTGGAGCTCGGCCTGCCCGCCGACGCCCGCGACTACGCGGCGGGCGCCCGGATCCTCAAGGACCTCGGCGTCACCAGCCTGCGGCTGATGACCAACAACCCCGAGAAGACCGCGGCCGTCGTCCGCCACGGACTCGCCGTCACCGGCCGCGAGCCCATGCCCGTCCAGGCGGGCGAGCACAACCTGCGCTACCTGCGCACCAAGCGCGACCGCATGGGCCACGATCTGCCGTGGCTCGACGGAACCCCGGCGTCGACCTGCGCCAACCAGTAACGAACACCTCGTCACCAGCAACAGGAGAAACATGAGCGGCAAGGGTGCACCCGAACTGTCCGTACGCAACTGCGGCGACCTGCGCGTGGCCGTGATCGCGGCCCAGTGGCACGAGAAGGTCATGGACGGACTCGTCGACGGCGCGCTGCGCGCCCTGCACGAGCTGGGCATCGACGAGCCGACCCTGCTCCGGGTCCCCGGCTCCTTCGAGCTGCCCGTCGTCGCCAAGGTGCTCGCCGGACGCGGCTACGACGCGATCGTCGCCCTCGGCGTGGTCATCCGCGGCGGCACCCCCCACTTCGAGTACGTCTCCCAGGGCGTCACCCTCGGCCTCACCCAGGTCACCGTGGACACCGGTGTTCCCGTCGGCTTCGGCGTACTGACCTGCGACACCGAGGAGCAGGCGCTCGACCGGGCCGGGCTCGAAGGGTCCAACGAGGACAAGGGGCACGAAGCGGTCACCGCCGCCGTCGCCACCGCGGCCACGCTGCGGACCGTCAGCGAACCCTGGCGCTGAGTACGCCCCGGCGACCCCGTATTCTGAGGACCATCATGGCCAACAAAACCTTCGAAGAGCTCTTCACCGAGCTCCAGCTCAAGGCCGCCGAGGGCGACCCCGCGACCTCCCGCACCGCCGAACTGGTCGACAAGGGCGTCCATGCCATCGGCAAGAAGGTCGTCGAGGAGGCCGCCGAGGTCTGGATGGCCGCCGAGTACGAGGGCAAGGAAGCCGCCGCCGAGGAGATCTCCCAGCTGCTGTACCACGTCCAGGTGATGATGGTCGCCCGCGGGATCTCGCTCGACGACGTCTACGCCCATCTCTGAGCACACCCCGCCCGTCCCACAACCCCTTCGCTCAAAGGAAACCTGACCTCATGCTGCGCATCGCCGTCCCCAACAAGGGTGCAATCTCCGGGCCTGCGATGGCGATGCTCCATGAGGCGGGCTACCGGCAGCGCAAGGAGTCGAAGGAACTGGTCCTCGTCGACCCGACGAACGAGGTCGAGTTCTTCTACCTGCGGCCGCGCGACATCGCGATCTACGTCAGTTCCGGCAAGCTGGACATCGGCATCACCGGACGCGACCTGCTCCTGGACTCCGGGGCGGACGCCGAGGAGATCCTCCAGCTCGGCTTCGCCCGCTCCACCTTCCGCTACGCCACGAAGCCCGGCACGGCCACCGGCCCGGGGGACTTCACCGGCATGACGATCGCCACGTCCTACGAGGGCATCGTGGCGAAGCACCTGGCCGACGAGGGCGTCGACGCCGCCGTCGTCCACCTCGACGGCGCCGTCGAGACCGCCATCGAGCTCGGCGTCGCCCAGATCATCGCCGACGTCGTCGAGACCGGCACCAGCATGCGCAACGCGGGCCTCGAAATCATCGGCGAGCCGATCATGAAGTCGGAGGCCGTGGTGATCCGCCGCACGGGCGCCCCCGCCGACGACCCCAAGGTGCAGCAGTTCCTCCGCCGCCTCCAGGGCGTCCTGGTCGCCCGGTCCTACGTGATGATGGACTACGACTGCCGCGTCGAGCACCTGGAGCGCGCCGTCGCCCTCACCCCGGGCCTGGAGTCGCCGACCATCTCCCCGCTGCACCACGAGGGCTGGGTCGCCGTCCGCTCCATGGTCGCCGCCAAGGAGGCCCAGCGGATCATGGACGACCTGTACGAGCTCGGCGCCCGCGCCATCCTCACCACGGCCATCCACGCCTGCCGCCTCTGACGGCACCGCCCGCACCTCCCGAGAGAAGACCCCGATGTCCGCGCCCAGGCCCGAACTCCCCACCCTGCCGGTCACCTTCCGGCCCACCCTCACCCGGGTGGTCCTGCTGAGCGTGGGCCTGGCGATGTTCCTCGTCATCACCGTCATCGCGCTGATGCTGGAGCGGCTCAACCCGGGGGAGCGGGCCAGCTTCGTCTTCGTCGCGGCGCTCTTCTTCGGCGTCCTTGCCCTGCTCAGCAGGCCCCGGGTCGCCGCCGACGACACCGGGGTCACCGTCGTCAACTTCACCCGGACCCGCAGGCTGGCCTGGGAGGAGATCCTCCGCGTCAACCTGCGCTCCGGCGACCCCTGGGTCTTCCTCGACCTCAGCGACGGCACCAGCCTGCCCGCCCTCGGCATCCAGCCCGGCCTGGCCAAGCAGCAGGCCATCCGCGACGCCCGCGCCCTGCGCTCCCTCGCCGAGGCGCGCGGCGCCGGCGGCGACACTCCCGCCGGCGGCTGAGCCCCTGCCCGGCACGGGGTCTTCTTGTCTACTCTGGTGGGCGGGGGCGCCCCGTGCGCCCCCGCCCCGCCCGTACCACGGCCCCACCGGGCCCGCGGGGTTCTTCCTGCGACCCAAGGAGTGACTCCCTCCAGCAATGGACGGATCGTCCGGTAGTACCTGCGCCGCCCCTTCCCCGGAGGCGGCGGCCTCATGACCACCCCCCTGCTGCTCCTCGCGGCGGCCTTCCTCCTCATCCTCGCCAACGGCTTCTTCGTGGCAGCCGAATTCGGGCTCGTCACCGTGGACCGGCCGGACGCCGAACGAGCCGCCGCCGAGGGCGACCGACGGGCCCGCACCGTCGTCCGCGCCCTGCGCGAACTCTCCTTCCAGCTCTCCGGCACCCAGCTCGGCATCACCATCACCTCCCTGGTGGTGGGCATGCTCGCCGAACCGGCCCTCGCCCAGCTGCTCGCCGCACCTCTCACCGCCACCGGACTGCCCGCGGGGGCCGTGTCCGGTGTCGCGGTCGTCGTCGGCATGCTGCTGGCCTCCGCCGTCCAGATGATCGTCGGCGAACTCGTGCCGAAGAACTGGGCGGTCTCCCGGCCGCTCCAGGTGGCCCGCTTCGTCGCCGGACCGCAGGCCCGCTTCGCGGCCCTCCTGCGACCGGTCATCACCCTCCTCAACGCCCTGGCCAACCGGCTGGTCCGCCTCTTCGGGGTCGAGCCCACCGACGAACTGGCCTCCGCCCGCACCCCGGGCGAACTGGTCTCCCTCGCCCGGCACTCCGCCGAGGCCGGAGCCCTGGAACAGGACACCGCCGATCTCTTCGTCCGGACCCTCTCGCTCGCCGGACTCACCGCCCAGCACGTCATGACGCCCCGGGTGAAGGTCAGCGCCCTGCACTCCTCCGCCACCGCCGCGGACGTCCTCAACCTCACCCGCGCCACCGGCCTCTCCCGCTTCCCGGTCTACCGGGACCGCATCGACGAGGTCATCGGCATGGTCCACCTCAAGGACGCCCTCGCCGTCCCCGCCCACGAGCGCCTGCGCACCCCGGCCGGCCGGATCGCCGTCGCCCCGCTCCTGGTCCCCGGCACCCTGCCGGTGGAACACCTGCTGCGGCGGCTGCGCCACGAACAGCCGATAGCCGTGGTCGTCGACGAGTACGGGGGCACCGCCGGTGTCGTCACGCTGGAGGACATCATCGAGGAGCTCGTCGGCGAGGTCCGCGACGAGCACGACGCCGAGGGCGCGGGCCGCCCCGAGCTGACCGCCGCCACCGCCGAGGACGGCCGCCCCGCATGGGACGCCGAGGGCAGCTGCCGGGTCCACACCCTGCGCCACGGCGGCCTGGACGTGCCCGACGGACCGTACGAGACCGTCGCCGGGCTCGTCGCGGAACTCCTGGGCCGTATCCCCGCCCCCGGCGACCGGGCCGAACTCCCCGGCTGGCGGATCACCGTCCGCCAGGTCGACCACAACCGCGCCGAACGCCTCCGGTTCACCCGGACGGGCGACCTGCTGCCGGAACCGGCCGCACCGGGCCTGCTGGAGGCCGCGCGATGAGCCTGCTCCAACTCCTCCTCGCCGCTCTCCTCGTGCTGGCGAACGGGTTCTTCGTCGGCGCGGAGTTCGCCCTCGTCTCGGTCCGCCGCAGCCAGATCGAACCGCTGGCCGCACAGGGGTCCGGCCGGGCCCGCACCGTCCTGCACGGCCTGGAGAACCTGCCGCAGATGATGGCCGCCGCCCAGTTCGGCATCACCGTCTGCTCCCTCACCCTCGGAGCCGTCGCCGAGCCGACCGTCGCCCACCTCCTGGAGCCGGTCTTCCACGCGGCGCACGTCCCCGACGGGCTCGTCCACCCCCTCGGCTTCGCCCTCGCGCTGCTGTCCGTGGTCGTCCTGCACCTGGTCATCGGCGAGATGGTCCCGAAGAACCTCGCGATGGCGGCGCCCGAGCGGACCGCGCTGTGGCTCAGCCCCGGCCTGGTCGCCTTCGCCCGGCTCTGCCGCCCGGTCACCAGCGCGCTCGGCGCCTGCGCCGGTCTGGTGCTGCGGCTCTTCGGCGTCGAGCCGAAGGACGAGGTGGAGGCCGTCTTCACCAGCCAGCAGCTCAACCGGCTCGTCGAGGACTCCGGACAGGCCGGCCTCCTCGGGCCGGAGGCGGCGATGCGCCTGGAGGACGCCCTCGAACTGGGCAGCAGGCCGGTCGCCGACGTCCTGCTGGAGCGGGCTTCCCTGGTCACCGTCGACCCGTCGGTGACCCCGCGCCGGATCGAGGAGCTGACGGTACGCACCGGCTTCTCCCGCTTCCCGGTCTGCGCGGAGGGCGGCGGCCCCTTCATGGGCTACCTCCACGTCAAGGACGTCCTGGAGCTGGAGGACGCCGACCGCGCGGTCCCGCAGCAGATATGGCGTCCGATGGCGACCGTACGGGCCGAACTCCCGCTGGACGACGCCCTGACCGTGATGCGCCGCGCCGCCACGCATCTCGCCCAGGTCGCCGACGGATCGGGCCGGGTCCTCGGCCTGGTCGCGATGGAGGACGTCCTGGAGATGCTGGTGGGGGAGGTACGCGACCCGGCCCACCGGGTGGTGTCCGTGCCCCGCCGTACGGTGGACGTCCCCGGGACGCCGGGGCGGCCGCCGTCCGGGGCCCTGGTGCACTGAGACAGCCTTTGTGCACCGAGCCGGCGGTGAGGTCCGGGCCGGAGCGAAACGCTCCCGGCCCGGACCTCACACCGCGCCCGGCTCCTGCTTGCCCCGGCCCACCGCACCGCGCCCCGACAGCACCTCTCCGTAGGCCTGCATCAGATCCGCCAGCCGCAGCGTCGACAGATCCTCCCGGGTCAGCTCGCCCGCATAGCCGGACAGCCGCAGATCACGGTAGGCGCAGCTCTTCTCGTACAGCGTCCGCAGGAAACGGCCGTTGCCCAGCTCGTCGATCCACCCCTGGTCCACCACATGGCCGCTGATGGAACGCAGCTCGTCCACCGCCTCCTCGTCCCACACGTCGTCGTTCTCGGCGGCCAGGACACTGCCGATCGCGGTAAGTTCGAGCGGCCGGTAGCTGGGGAAGTCGACCCGGGTGGTGAACCGGGAGGAGAGCCCCGGGTTGGTGGCGAGCAGCCGGTCCATGCCCTCCGGATACCCCGCGAGGATGACGACGAGATGGTCCCGGTTGTCCTCGGCGCGCTTGAGGAGCACCTGCAAGGCCTCGTCGCCGTACGCGTCGCCCTTGCTGTAACCGGAGTTGGCCAGGCTGTACGCCTCGTCGACGAACAGCACCCCGCCGAGCGCCGAGTCGATCAGCTCGTTCGCCTTCACCGCCGTCTGGCCCAGGAACTCCCCGACCAGATCCGAGCGCTGGGCCTCGACCAGATGATCGCCGCCGAGCAGCCCGAGGGCGTAGAAGACCCGGCCCAGGATGCGGGCCACCGTGGTCTTACCGGTGCCTGAGGGCCCGGAGAAGACGAAGTGGCGCTTCGGCGGCTGCACGGGCAGCCCCTGCTCGGCCCGCAGCCGGGCCATGTTCAACTGCGCCGACAGCGCCTTGACCTGCCGCTTGACCGGCTCCAGGCCGACCATCCGCTCCAGCTGCGCCAGCGCATCGGCCAGCAGGACCGGATCGCTCGGCCCGGCCGGGAAGGGCGGCGGCTTGCGGGTCCTGGTGCGCCGGGCCCCCTCGACGGGAACGGACGGACCGGGGACCGGATCGTCGCCGAGCAGCCCCGCCTCGCTCACCGGCCAGGACTCGCGCCCGTCCACCAACTCCGTGCCGAGCAACGCGTCGCCCTCCGGCTGCGCCTCCGCCCCCGCGCCCCCCGAACCGAAACCGGTCAGGGACACGGCGGCCAGATCCGCCGACTCCTCGAACCCGTCGCCCTCCACGAGCGCCGCCAGCCGGGCGGAGGTGTCCATGAACGCCGGGTCCACCCGGTGCACCGCCCGGTAGAGCGGCAGGGCGGCGGCGCTGCGGCCGGTGCCCTCATGGGCCCGCGCCAGCCAGTAGCGCAGCTCCTTGCGCTGCGGCTGTTCGCTGCGGCAGCGCATCAGCGCGGCCGACAGCAGCGGCTCCGCCTGCCCGAACATCTCCAGCCGCACCCGGGCCATCCCGCCGAACAGACCCGCCTCGATGCCCAGCATCGGATCGTCGACGAGCTGCTCGGTGCAGCGCACCAACTGCTCCCAGTCCTTGACCAGATACGAGCGGCAGGCGTGCAGGAACCGCACCTGGGGGTCCGCGTCCACCGGCGGCAGCCCGGCCAACGCCCGGTCCAGCTCGGGCACATGGCGTCCGTCCAGCCAGTGCGAGGCGTGCGCCAGCAGCAGATCGCGCGGGCTCTCCAGCACCGGCTGCACCCACCAGCCCAGCCAGTACCAGGAGTTGAGCGTACGGCGGTGGCGGGCGCGCTGTTCGCCGAAGCGGTCGCGGTGCCGGTACATGCGTAACAGGGCCGTGGTGGTGTCGATGCGCAGCGCGTGGAGGCCGAGCCAGCCGTCCGCCATGCCCGGATCGAACCGCACCGCGGCTCTGAACTCCTCCTCGGCCTGTGGGTAGGCGCCCATCGTGTAGGCGTCCAGGCCACGCAGCCAGGCGAGGTCGGCGGGGGCTCCAGCGCCCTGTGTGCCGATGTCCATCAGGTCCCCCACAAACCGTGCCCCCAGGATGTCCCGCCCGCACAGCATGCCCACCTGAGCGTGCTGAATCACGGCGTGGAGGAAGGGAATTGACCACACCGAGGTGCATCGTACCCGCGCACAGGGGGAGTGACGGCGCAACGACCGACCCTCAGGGGTGGTCACCGGGGGTGAGTAAGTCGCTCTGTGTAGTCGCCGGAGTGGTGCGGTGAGCACAGGGCGAAGCCCCCGATCACGGGGGAACAACCGGGGGCTTCGCGTCTGCGGGGGCTCCGAAAAGCCGCACCATGAGAACGTAAGACCAGTAAGGCCCGCCGGTCAAGCGGAGTTGAGGCTCTTCTGAGCTGATTTCCGACTGCTCAGTATGGCGCGGTGCCCTGGCTACGGTATGTGACGTTCCGGTTCGCTCCCGCTGTCGCGCGGGGCCCCGGCAGCCACGTGTACCCCTCGGGCAACTGGCGTACCAGCGCGTCGGCGTACGGCCGGGAGGGGTCCCCCGCGAAGTGCCGTTCCTCGGCGAGCGTCCACCCGTCCCAGAACCCGGTGAGCCCGGCCCCGTCCCGGCGTCGGCCCCGCTCCCAGGAAGCCTCCCGGTCCAGCTCCATCCAGCAGAGCGCCGCCAGCCACGGCCGCACCTCCCGGCGTCCCGCGCCGACCCCCTCCACCAGCACCACCGGGGCCGGCTCCAGGGTCCGGGCAGGCCCGAAGCGGCGCTCCGTCCAGTCGTACGGGGCATAGCGGGCGCGCTCGCCGCGCGAGAGCGGCCCGAGCACCTGCTCCCGCAGCCGCCCCGTCCAGCCGAACAGCTCCTCGTGCGTGGCGAGATCGTCCAGATGAAGGACCGGGGCACCGCCCAGTGCCGCCGCGAGGCGGGCGGCGAAGGTGCTCTTGCCCGAACCGGCGTGTCCGTCGACCGCGACGAGCCGGACCGGCCCGCAGGAGGGGGGCAGTGCGGCGAGGTCATCGGCGTGGCGGGCCAGGTCGTCCATGGCCCCAGGGTACGTTCCGGCACGCGGGCGCCAGGGAACCGCCGCAGGTCATGCCAGTGGTCCAGACCCATATTGGTTCGGCGGTGACCGCCGAACCGCTGGCCCGATCCGCCCCGGAGCCGGGATAGTTGGCGAACCGCACGGCATCCGCACCGAACCGCACGGCGTCCCCATCGGACCGAACCGCACGGCATCTCCACCGGACCGAACCGCACGCCATCCGCAGACCACCTTCCGCATCCGACCGGGGGTCACGACCATGACCAGTCCGACTTCGCGCAGAACCGTTCTGACCGCCGCGCTCGCCGCAGCGGCGGGCGCCGGCACGGTGGCCTCCTCCGCCGCGCCCGCGTCCGCCGCCCCGTCCTCGCCCGCAGGCCCCTCCGCACCCCCGGCGGCCCTCGTGGACAACCGCTTCTGGCACACCTACACCGACTGGCGCTGCGGCACCGGCGACGGCACCCGGATCCTCCCCGGCGCCCGCCCCGGCCTGGTGATCGCCACCCCGGCCGGCCGCCTCGACCACACCGACCCGCACACCGGGGAGACGGCCGCCTGGGACTACGCCACCTGGACCTCGCCCGTCCACCGCTCCGCCGTCCCGGCCACCGAGGTGATCGCCTCGTGGAACGCCCGTACGCCGGCCGGCACCTGGATCCAGGTCGAGCTGAGCGGCCGGTACGCCGACGGCACCGCGACCCCCTGGTTCGTGATGGGCCGCTGGGCGGCGGGCGACGGCGACATCCGGCGTACGTCCGTCGACGGCCAGGGCGACCCGCGCAGCACCGTGTGGACGGACACCCTCTCGGTGGACGACCCGGCGAGCGGCGTACGCCTGGTCTCCTTCCGGCTGCGGCTGACGCTGTACCGCGCCCCCGGCAGCCGCCTCACCCCGACCGTCTGGCGGGTCGGCGCGATGGCCTCCGATGTGCCCGAGCGCTTCACCGTGCCCGGGACCGCCCCCGGCCCGGCCCGCGAACTGCCCGTGCCCCGCTACTCGCAGAACATCCACCTCGGGCAGTACCCCGAGTACGACAACGGCGGCGAGGCGTGGTGCAGCCCCACCTCGTCACAGATGATCATCGAGTACTGGGGCCGGAAGCCCACCGCGGAGGACCTCGCCTGGGTCAAGCCCGGCCTGCCCGACCCCCAGGTCTGCCACGCCGCCCGCAACACCTACGACTACCAGTACGGGGGCTGCGGCAACTGGCCGTTCAACGCCGCCTACGCCGCCACGTACCGCGACATGAACGCCGTCGTCACCCGGCTCGGCTCCCTCACGGACGTGGAGCGGCTGGTCCGCGCCGGTATCCCCGTCATCACCTCCCAGTCCTTCCTCAAGGAAGAACTGACCGGCGCCGGATACGGCACGTCGGGTCACCTGATGACGGTCATCGGCTTCACCCCCGAGGGTGACGTCATCGCGAACGACCCCGCGTCACCCGACAACGACGCGGTACGCCGGGTCTACCGCCGGCGTGAGTTCGAGAACATCTGGCTCAGGACCAAGCGGTACGACGCAGAAGGGAAGGTCAGGAGCGGGACGGGCGGGGTGTGTTACGTGTACTGGCCCGACCGGCCGACGCCCTCCCGGCAGCGGGTCCTGAGGTCGCTCGGGCTGGTGTGAGCATGCCTGATTCCGCGGCCGTCCCGACGGCGGCCGCGGCCGGGCCACACGGGGGCAAAGCGCCCCCGGCGTAACGGAGTTGCGAGAGGGGCACGCTAAGTTGAACGCGTGACCGACATCGAATCGCGCATCGACACCACCCGGCCGCACACCGCCCGGATATGGAACTACTGGACCGGCGGCAAGGACAACTATCCGGTGGACCGGGCGGCCGGTGACGAGATCCGGGAGCTGCACCCCGGGATCGGCGCGTACGCGAAGGCGGACCGGTTGTTCCTGGGGCGGGCGGTGCGCCATCTGGCCGAGCAGGAGGGCATCAGGCAGTTCCTGGACATCGGAACGGGCCTGCCCAGCGCCGACAACACCCACGAGGTCGCCCAGCGCGTGGCCCCCGACGCCCGTGTCGTGTACGTGGACAACGACCCGCTCGTCCTGGCCCACGCCCAGGCGCTGCTGGTCGGGACGCCCGAGGGGCGCATCGACTACCTGGACGCCGATCTGCGGGACGTCGACGACATCCTGGCCGCGGCGGCGAAGACGCTCGACTTCTCCCAGCCGGTGGCGCTGATGCTGCTGGGGGTCGTCATCTTCATCGAGGACGACGAGCAGTCGTACGCCATCGTGCGCCGGCTCATGGACGCGCTCGCGCCCGGCAGCCACCTCGTCCTGTCCCACACGGTCACGCACCCCGACATGCCGGACGTCGACGAGGCGGTGGCGTTCTGGAACGAGCACGGCACCCCGAAGCTCACGCAGCGCACGCCGGACGCCGTCGCGCGCTACTTCGACGGCCTGGAACTGCTGGAGCCCGGGGTGGTGTCGTGCTCCGCGTGGCGGGCCCCGACGCCGACGCCGGACGTCGCGATGTACGCGGGCGTCGGCCGCAAGTGACGGCTCGTCCCCGGGGCCGGCGTTCCTCGCCGCCGGCCCCGGGAGCCTCACTCCGTCAGGCGGTACGCCGTCGGCGCACCGCCCCCACCACCGCGTCGACCACCAGGAACCCGGCCAGGGTCACCCCCAGGACCGGCAGCGCCCAGCCCAGGGCGGCCACGGCCGGGATGCCCAGGACGAGGGCGGGCAGCGGGATCCGCCGCCACGCCCCGCGCTCGGGGGCCTTGCCGACCGGCGCGGGCCGGTCGCCCCGGGTGGGCCGCCGCTGCCACCACATGCGGTAACCCCAGACGATCACCGCGGTCAGACCGAGGGCTATGAGCGCCAGCAGGATCTGGTTGACGACCCCGAACAGCACCCCCATGTGGCCCTGCACGCCCAGCTTGCTGAGCTTGTTGAGGGCCGGGTGGTCGGCCCAGCGGGTGCGCGAGGTGATCTCGCCGTTCGAGGTGTCCACGGCCACCCGGTCGTAGTGCACCGGCCAGGTGTTGTCGGTCTGCGCCACGACCCACGCGCTCGCCGCGTCCGCCGGGGGCGTCACCTCCACGATCCCGCCGAGCCCCGCGCCCCGGGCCGCCGCCAGGGCCGCGTCGAAGTCCGCCGGATCGGCGTCGGCACTCGCTCCGCCGGAACCGCCGTGCCCGGCGTGCTCCGAGTGGTCCTCGGCAGGGGCGTCGGCGCCCGGCAGCGCGGTGTCCAGGGCCGGGGCGTTGCCGTTCGCCGCGTCCAGCAGCCGCCCGAACCGCTCGCCGCCGTAGTTCGACCAGGTGAGGCCCGTGGCGCTCAGGAACAGCAGACCCAGCGCCAGCCACACGCCGGTGGCCGCGTGCCAGCTACGGGTCCGCCGTACCCCCTTGGCCGTACGGTCCGGAAGCAGCACACCCCGGGCCGACTTGGCACGCAGGCCCCGGGCGCGCCCGAGCCACAGCACCAGGCCGCCCGCGACGGCCACCCACAGCCAGCTCGCGGCGACTTCGGAGTAGAGGCGGCCCGTCTCGCCGAGGTGGAGATTGCGGTGCAGGTCGTCGAGCCAGGTGGTGAGCGGTGTCGACCCGAACCAGGTCGTCAGTTCACCCCGGACCTCGGCGGTGTACGGGTCGACGAACACCGTGCGCTGGTTCTCGCCCAGCTCCGGCACCGCCAGCACCACCCGGGTGGTGTCCTCGGGACCCGGCGGAGTGATCACCGACGCCAGGGTGCCTTCGGGGTACGCGGCCCGCGCGGCGGCGATCTGCTCGGCCAGCGGGCGCACCTCCTCCCCGACCCGGTCGACCCGGAGCTGGTCGCCGTAGACGAGCCGGTCGAGCTGGGGCGTCAGCGTGTAGACCAGCCCGGTCAGGGCGGCCACCAGCAGGAAGGGGGCGACGAGCACCCCGGCGTAGAAGTGCAGCCGGACCAGGAGGTGCCGCACCTCCGCCCAGGAGCGGGCCGGGCGCGGCCGCCCGGACGAGGCTTCCGCGGGGCCGCCCGGTCTCCCGGCGGCCGGATCCTGGGCCTTCCCCTCCTGCTCGTTCTGCTCTTCCTCGTTCTGCGGTATTTCTTCGGTTCTGTGGTACATGGATGCTCCTCGGAGGGCGGACGGTGACGGACGCGCGCCCGACGGCTCCCGCACGCATGCCTCAGGGACGCCGGAGCGGTTCCGGCGTCGGGGCAGGGTGTGGGGAGAGGTCAGGCCGAGGCCGCCACGGGCGGCCCGCGCCGGGACCGGGACCGGGCGAGAAGCGCCCCGAACCGGATCCGCACCACCACCGGCGGGACCGGGCGCGACCGGGGCGGGCAGGGGAGCGACGGGGCGGACCGGAGGGCGACGCGCGGGGCGAGCAGCGCGCCGAGGCGTCGCAGCACCCGCTCCCCGTACAGGACGCAGAGGGCCGACCCGAGCGTGGCCGCCGCGTGGGCCAGGATCATCCCGGCATCCATGGCATGCGCGGCCCCGGGGTCCCCGGACACCCCGGCCATGTGGTGCCGGGGCCCGTGCCCGTGCCCGGCGGGCATCCCGGGGTGCGTGCTTCCACCAGGGGCCGGGAGGAAGTGGAACGCGTTGTGCAGGGCGAACTGGGTCGCCCCGAGCGTCAGGACCACGACGTCGAAGCGCCGCCTCCGACCGCCGAGCAGCAGGGTTCCCTGCACGGTCAGAGCGAGGAACAGGAGCGCGAGCACCCCCGCGCCGGGCAGACTCCCGCCCGCCGCGACATGGCTCGCGGCACCGAGGGCCAGGCACACCGAACCGCAGAGCGGGCCCCTGGCCGCTCGCCTCGGCAGGCCGCCCGGTGCACGCATGGACACAAGGTAGCCAGCCGCCTCGGGAGGCTCGGCGGGGGGTGCGGCGTGCGGCTGGGCGCCGCGGTCTCTTCCCATGGGGCAGTAGTCGGCCGGATGGCCGAAAAAGTTCCCGCACGTGTCCGGATCCGGAAAGAGCCCGCGCCGATGCCGGCGCCGGAGAGCCGACCCCGCAGGCCGGCCGGAGGCTGAGACTCATCCCCGCACCGGGGTCCCGGCCCGCCGAGGAATCCGCCCCGCGCCCGACGCCTCAGCCCTCGTGCTTCTCCCCGGCGGCCACGGCGGCCCGCTCCAGCCGCTCCCGGTGGCTCGCCCAGTACGCCGCGTCGCCCGGCGGGACGCCGGTGTTGCTCTGGTTCATCCCGACGGCCCCGTCGATGAGTTCGCGCAGGATGTCCGCGTGCCCGGCGTGCCGGTGCGTGTCGCCGGTCACGCGGACGACGGCGTGGAGCAGCGTCACGTCGTCGCGGTCGGCCGGCCACCAGGGCACCCGGCCGACCGTGTCCAGCTCCAGCGCGTCGAGCGTCGCGTCCGCGTGCGCCCACGCCCGCCGGTAGAGGCCGACGATCTGCTCGCGCGACTCCTCGGCGGTGGCCCACATGTCCGCGTTGGCCTCGGCGCCCTCCGCGACCCAGGGCAGCGCCTCGCCGGACGGCCGCCCGAAGGCGTCGCCCAGGTAGCCGAGTTCGACGCTCGCCACATGTTTGACCAGGCCCAGCAGATTGGTGCCGGTGGGCGTGAGCGGGCGGCGGATGTCGTACTCCGAGAGCCCGTCGAGCTTCCAGAGCACGGCGTCACGGGCGTTCTGCAGGTAGAGGCGGAGGATGTCCTTGGGGGCTGATGCATTCATGGGCCCAGCATGTCGGGCGCCCCGACCTGGTTCACGGGGATTTCGCATGCCGGGATCGCGGGGCGCCACGCTGTGGCGTCGCCCACAGCGAACCCCGGCCCCGTGCTCCCGGCGCGGCGGCTTTTCCGTGCCGTGACGGGGGAGCGGTACGGCTCCCGTCGCCCGGGCCGCATCGCGCCGTGACCGGGATCTCGTTCTGCCCGGGCCCGGGCACTGGCACGCTGGTCGGGTCACCAGGGGGCGGGGCCCCTGCCCACAGCCGTACGAAGAGCGAGACGCCCATGACCGCGACCAGCGCCGCAGCACACGCCCACCACACCCGCCGGGCCCGTACCGGTGGCCCCGAGGACGGCTCGAAGCTCATGGAGCACATCGCCGGCTGGGCCTTCGTCGTCGTGTTCGCGATGCTCGTCACCCAGATCGGCCTGCTCTAGGCCTGCTGGTAGAACTGCCGCCGGAAACGGCTGTGGGGGTGGCGAACCGCCACCCCCACAGCCGCGCGGCCGGCTAGGCCGTGTTTTGAAAGTGGGCTTCGTCCTTCGTCCCACATCGTGATGATCTAGGTG
>BMTG01000009.1 GCA_014649555.1 Streptomyces globisporus
AGGCCGTCGCCACCGCCGCGACCGACACCACCGGCCCCCTCCCCACCCCCGAGGACTTCACCAACATCCCCGGCCTCGGCGTCCAGGGCATCGTCGAGGGCCACGCCGTCCTCGTCGGCCGGCCCCGCCTCGTCGCCGACGCCGGGATCCCCCTCCCGCCCGCGTTGTCACGGGCCCTGGAGGAGGACGAGGCGCACGGGCGTACGGCGGTCGTCGTGGCCTGGGACGGCGAGGCCAGGGGCGTGTTCGGGGTGGCGGACGCCGTCAAGGAGAGCAGTGCGGCCGCCGTGGCCGAGCTGCGCACCCTGGGGCTGGAGCCCATCCTGCTGACCGGTGACAACCGGGCGGTGGCGGAGGCTGTGGCGCGCGAGGTGGGCATCGACACCGTCCATGCGGAGGTGCTCCCCGAGGACAAGGTGAACGTTGTGAAGCGCCTTCAGGACGAGGGGCGGGTCGTCGCCATGGTCGGCGACGGGGTCAACGACGCGGCCGCGTTGGCCACGGCATCCCTGGGGCTGGCGATGGGCACTGGGACGGATGCGGCGATCGAAGCGAGCGACCTCACACTGGTTCGTGGAGATCTCAAGGTGACAGCTGACGCAATCCGCCTTTCCAGGCGTACTCTGGCCACCATCAGGGGCAACCTCTTCTGGGCCTTCGGGTACAACGTTGCGGCCTTGCCCCTGGCTGCAAGTGGCCTGCTCAACCCTATGATCGCGGGAGCCGCCATGGCGTTTTCGTCCGTGTTCGTCGTCACGAACAGCCTCCGGTTGCGTGCCTTCACGTAACTTCCACAAAGAGACTTAGATCACACCGGTTTCAGGGTAACCATCCGGTGGGTTCGCGAGTCTTAGAGTGCGATTGCCAAGGATGTCTTGGGGGACGTCCGACGGAGTGTCTTGGGGGACGCTCCCGATGGCATGCGTTGGCCGGGGCACGTGCACCGGGGAGCTTTGAGCGGCCCTCCCGTGCGTACGTACCCCGGCAGATCGCGGCACAACAGAACAACGGGAGCTTCGGCTCCCTGCAGACGCCCGGCCGGATCCCGTGGGGGGAATCCGCTCCGGGATATGGGAAGCGCCCCGACCGTCGACCCGTGGGGGGATCGGCGGCGGGGCGCTTCTCCCTTCTCCGGGCCCGCCACCGGGCACCACAGGCCCGGCACAGGCCCCCGAAACGCCGAATCGCCCCGGACACCGCGCTCTGTGCGAAGCGCGGTACGCGGGGCGAAGGCAGTCGGCCGAAGAGGCCGGGGCACTACGGGGCGGCCATGAGGTCCGGGTCAGCGGCCCTCGACCGGGACGAAGTCACGCAGGACCTCGCCGGTGTAGATCTGGCGCGGGCGGCCGATGCGGGAACCCGGCTCCTTGATCATCTCGTGCCACTGGGCGATCCAGCCGGGCAGCCGGCCGAGCGCGAAGAGCACGGTGAACATCTCGGTCGGGAAGCCCATGGCCCGGTAGATCAGACCGGTGTAGAAGTCCACGTTGGGGTAGAGGTTGCGCGAGACGAAGTAGTCGTCGGAGAGCGCGTGCTCCTCCAGCTTGAGCGCGATGTCGAGCAGCTCGTCGGACTTGCCGAGCGCGGACAGCACGTCGTGCGCGGCAGCCTTGATGATCTTGGCGCGCGGGTCGAAGGACTTGTACACCCGGTGGCCGAAGCCCATCAGGCGGACGCCGTCCTCCTTGTTCTTCACCTTGCGGATGAAGGAGTCGACGTCGCCGCCGTTGGCCTGGATGCCCTCCAGCATCTCCAGCACCGACTGGTTGGCGCCACCGTGCAGGGGGCCCCACAGCGCCGAGATACCGGCGGAGATCGAGGCGAACATGTTCGCCTGCGAGGAGCCGACCAGACGCACGGTGGAGGTCGAACAGTTCTGCTCGTGGTCCGCGTGCAGGATGAGCAGCTTGTCCAGCGCCGAGACGACGACCGGGTCCAGCTCGTACTCCTGGGCGGGGACCGAGAAGGTCATGCGCAGGAAGTTCTCGACGTACCCGAGGTCGTTGCGCGGGTAGACGAAGGGGTGGCCGATCGACTTCTTGTAGGCGTACGCCGCGATCGTCGGGAGCTTCGCCAGCAGGCGGATCGTCGACAGGTGACGCTGCTGCTCGTCGAACGGGTTGTGGCTGTCCTGGTAGAACGTGGACAGGGCGCTGACGACCGAGGACAGCATGGCCATCGGGTGGGCGTCGCGCGGGAAGCCGTCGAAGAACCGCTTGACGTCCTCGTGCAGCAGCGTGTGCTGGGTGATCTCGTTCTTGAACGCCGCCAGCTCGTCGACCTTGGGGAGGTCGCCGTTGATCAGCGTGTACGCGACCTCGAGGAACGACGAGCGCTCGGCGAGCTGCTCGATCGGGTATCCGCGGTAGCGCAGAATGCCCTGCTCACCGTCGAGGTACGTGATGGCGGATTTATAGGCGGCGGTGTTGCCGTATCCGCTGTCCAGCGTCACCAGGCCGGTATTGGCCCGGAGCTTCCCGATGTCGAAGCCCTTGTCGCCGACGGTGCTGTCGATCACCGGGTAGGTGTACTCGTCATCGCCGTACCGCAGTACTACAGCGTTGTTGGTGTGCTCGCTCACGTCATCCCTCACC
Organism: Streptomyces globisporus; assembly: GCA_014649555.1. GTDB lineage: Bacteria > Actinomycetota > Actinomycetes > Streptomycetales > Streptomycetaceae > Streptomyces > Streptomyces globisporus. The sequence continues at coordinate 2,595 of BMTG01000009.1, forward strand.
GACGTAGTGCCTCTTCTTCGAGGTGCCCTGACTGTCTTCCACCCTCCCCCATTCGGCTCAGGAGAGTGCACTCGGGGTCGTCCATTGGACCTACTGGCGGCACTGAGTGCCGCCAACTTACTCATCCTGCCCCCTTGACTCCGGTTCCGGAAGACCTCCGTGATGTTTCCCACCGATTTGATCGATCATTTTTGTGCAGGGGTCACGAGAAGTCTTCGCCGGAGCCGCCCCGGAGCCGGAAATCCAGTGCCGTACAGCGTCTGCCTGCGGAAACCGTGCGGACCGCCTGGCCGATCGCCTTACGGGACCCGACGAGCACCACGAGCTTCTTGGCACGGGTCACGGCGGTGTAGAGCAGGTTGCGCTGGAGCATCATCCAGGCACTGGTGGTGACGGGGATGACGACGGCCGGGTACTCGCTGCCCTGGGAGCGGTGGATCGTCATGGCGTACGCGTGGGCCAGCTCGTCCAGCTCGTCGAAGTCGTAGCCGATCTCCTCGTCCTCGTCGGTGCGGACGGTGAGCTTCTGCTCGTCCACATCGAGGCCGGTGACAACGCCGACGGTGCCGTTGAAGACGCCGTTCTCGCCCTTGTCGTAGTTGTTGCGGATCTGGGTGACCTTGTCGCCGACCCGGAAGACCCGGCCGCCGAACCGCTTCTCGGGGAGGTCGGGGCGGCCGGGGGTGATGGCCTGCTGGAGCAGCCCGTTGAGATGGCCCGCGCCGGCCGGGCCCCGGTGCATCGGGGCGAGGACCTGCACGTCACGGCGGGGGTCGAGGCGGAATCTGGCCGGGATGCGGCGGGCCGCGACATCGACGGCGAGCTTGCCCGCGTCCTCCGTCTCGTCCTCCACGAAGAGGAAGAAGTCGCTCAGCCCCTCGGTGAGCGGCGGCTGTCCGGCGTTGATGCGGTGCGCGTTGGTGACCACGCCGGACTGCTGGGCCTGGCGGAAGATCCGGGTGAGCCGGACGGCCGGGACCGGGCCGCCCTCCGCGAGCAGATCGCTCAGCACCTCCCCCGCCCCGACCGAGGGCAGCTGGTCCACATCGCCCACCAGGAGGAGGTGGGCACCGGGTGCCACCGCCTTCACGAGCTTGTTGGCGAGCAGCAGATCGAGCATCGACGCCTCGTCGACGACGACCAGATCGGCGTCCAGCGGGCGGTCCCGGTCGTACGCCGCGTCCCCGCCCGGCTTCAGCTCCAGCAGCCGGTGCACGGTGGAGGCCTCGGCCCCGGTCAGCTCGGAGAGGCGTTTGGCGGCGCGCCCGGTGGGGGCGGCGAGCACCACCTTGGCCTTCTTCGCCCGGGCCAGCTCGACGATCGACCGGACGGTGAACGACTTCCCGCAGCCGGGGCCGCCGGTCAGGACAGCCACCTTGCGGGTGAGCGCGAGGCGTACGGCCTGTTCCTGTTCGGGCGCGAGATCGGCCCCCGTACGCGTGGCGAGCCAGGCCAGGGCCTTGCCCCAGTCGACGTCCCCGAAGGCGGGCATCCGATCCTCACCGGTGTTCAGCAGCCGTCTGACCTGCCCGGCGAGGGACAGCTCGGCCCGGTGGAAGGGGACCAGATAGACCGCCGTGATCGGCTCGCCGCCCTCGGGGGACGGCACCTTCTCCCGTACGACGCCCTCGGGATCGGCGGCCAGCTCGGCCAGGCACTCGATGACCAGCCCGGTGTCGACCTGGAGCAGTTTGACGCCGTCCGCGATGAGCCGTTCCTCCGGGAGGTAGCAGTGCCCCTGGTCGGAGGACTGGGACAGGGCGTACTGGAGCCCGGCCTTGACCCGTTCGGGGCTGTCGTGCGGGATGCCGACGGCCTGCGCGATCCTGTCGGCGGTGAGGAAGCCGATGCCCCAGACGTCGGCGGCGAGCCGGTAGGGCTGGTTCTTCACGACGGAGATCGAGGCGTCCTCGTACTTCTTGTAGATGCGGACGGCGATGGAGGTGGAGACACCGACGCCCTGGAGGAAGACCATGACCTCCTTGATCGCCTTCTGCTCCTCCCAGGCCGTCGCGATCATCTTCGTGCGCTTGGGCCCGAGGCCGGGGACCTCGACGAGCCGCTTCGGTTCCTGCTCGATGATGTCGAGGGTGTCGACGCCGAAGTGGGTGGTGATCCGGTCGGCCATCACCGGACCGATGCCCTTGATCAGCCCGGATCCCAGATAGCGGCGGATGCCCTGGATGGTGGCCGGCAGGACGGTGGTGTAGTTCTCCACGGTGAACTGCTTGCCGTACTGGGAGTGCGAGCCCCAACGGCCTTCCATCCGCAGCGACTCGCCGACCTGCGCGCCGAGCAGCGCACCGACGACGGTGAGAAGGTCGCCGGCTCCGCGCCCGGTGTCGACGCGGGCGACCGTGTACCCGTTCTCCTCGTTGGCGTAGGTGATCCGCTCCAGGACCCCTTCGAGGACGGCCATGTTGGACATGACCCGACGCTACCGGGTGCCGCTGACAGCGCGGTTCGCGGGAGAGCCCCGGTGAGAAGGGTCAGGAGGCGGTGGGCGTCGGGCCGCCGTTCGCGTACTCGCCGGCCAGCAGCGCGTCCATGGTGGAGCGCAGGGTGCCGAGGAACTGCTCGAACCGCTCGATCTCCTCGGGCGGGTACGCAGCCATCGCCTCGGCCATCCGCTCGCTGTACGGGCCGAAGAACGCCATGGCGCGCGGCCGGATGTCGGGGCTGCTGCGCAGGGTCACCACCCGGCGGTCGGTGCTCTCGCGGGTGCGGACGATGTGCCCCGCCTGTTCGAGCCGCTTGAGCAGGATGGCGGTCGCGCCGGAGGAGAGCGACACGCGCTCGCTGAGCCGGGCCGGCGACAGGGGTGCGCCCTGGTCCTCCGCGTAGAGGATCTCGACGAGGGCGGCGGCGTCGGTGGAATGCAGCCCGAGCCAGGTCGCGAAGCGGCGGGTGAACTCGGTGTAGTTGGCCCCGAAGGCGCGCAGGCCGTCCATCACACGGTCGACCCGCACGGCCTCGCGGTCGGCCGCACCGCCCTCGCCCGCTGTGCCGTGCCCGTCGGCGGGACCGGCCGCGCTGCTCCCGTCGGCCCCGCGCCCGTTCGTCATCGGCACTGCCCCACGCTCTCTTCCGCTTCAGGTTTCCGGCTCCCGCTCCGGTTTGACAACCTACCTCGACCTATTTAGCTTTGCCATAAAGCCATCTAGCTTTGCGGCAAAGCAATAGTCGGGAGTCGAACCATCGTGACCGAACCCGCGGAAACCCCACCCACAGCCCGCCAGTGGCTGGGCCTCGTCGCCGTGGCGCTCGGCGTGGCCCTGATCGTCGTCGATCTGACGATCGTCAACGTGATCCTCGCGCCGATCATCGAGGACCTGTCCATCGGCTCGTCGGAGGCCCAGTGGATCCAGGAGTCGTACGCGATCACGTTCGCGGCGCTCCTGCTGGTCACCGGACGCCTCAGCGACCTTCACGGCGCGCGCCGGATCTTCCTGCTGGGCCTCGCCGTGTTCGGCGCGACGAGCCTGCTGGCCGCGCTGGCTCCCAGCGGCGGACTGCTGATCCTCGCCCGGTTCGTACAGGGCGTCGGCGGGGCGATGATGCTGCCCACCTCGCTGGCCCTGCTGAACGCCACGTTCACCGGGCGGGCGCGCGGCCAGGCGTTCGCCGTGTGGGGCTCGACCATCGGAGCGGCGGCGGCCGTCGGCCCGCTGCTGGGCGGGTGGCTCGCCGACATCACCTGGCGCTGAGCCGGGCCGGGGACGAGCCGCTGATGGACGTGGGGCTGTTCTCCATCCGCTCGTTCCGCAACGGCAACTTCGTGACGCTGATGGTCGGTCTCGGGGAGTTCGGCATCATCGCGGTGCTACCGCTCTGGCTGCAATTCGCCCTCGGCTACAGCGCGTTCGAGGCGGGCCTCGCTCTCGTCGCCCTGGCGGCGGGCAGCTTCGCCGCCTCCGGGGCGAGCTTCCCGATGGCCGCGACCGTGTCCGCGCTCGCCCAGGTCAGGATCGGCCTGGTGCTGGAGGCCGCCGGGCTGACGATGCTGGCCCTGATCGCCTCCACGGACAGTTCTTGGTGGCTCATCGCCATCGCGTTGTTCGTCTACGGGATCGGTGTCGGCTTCGCCACGGCGCAGGTGACCAACATCGTTCTCGTCGACGTACCGGAACGGAGCGGAGGGCAGGCGTCGGGCATCCAGAGCGCGGCCCGCGAGCTGGGGTCGGCCCTCGGTATCGCACTCCTGACCACGCTGTTCTTCAGCACCCTGGCTTCCGGGGTGACCGACCGGCTCACCCGGGACGGCCTCGCGACCGACGAAGCGGAGCGGATCGGCGGTGTGGTGACGGACAGCGCCGGATCGGTGATCGACACCCTCGCCGCGCAGCCGCGTACGGCGTCGGCGGCGGAGGCGGCACGCGAGGCGATGGCGGTCGGCGTCCAGGTCACCGGGTACGTCTGCGCGGGGCTGCTGCTCCTGGCACTGGCGGCGACGCTGTTCATGTCGCCGAAGGCGCGTACAAGCGCGCGTACGGGAGCGGGGACGGCGGACGCGGGACGGCGGACGCGGGGCGCCGCCCTCCCGCCTGACGCCAGTTGCCCTCGGGGCTGACGCTCAACCGGGGTTCTTGCGCTGGTTGGCGTTGAAGCGCGCCTTCTTCTGGCGGTTGCCGCAGGTGTTCATGTCGCACCATTTACGCGTACGGCTCTGGCTGGTGTCGAAGAAGGCGGCCCGGCAGGTCGGTGAGGCGCACAGGGCCAGCTTTCCGTCCCGCTCGCCCGAGATGACGTCGACGGCGTCGGCGGCGATCACGGCGAGGGCGTCCTCCACGGAGGAGGAGCCGAGCCGCCATCGCCGCTCCCCCTCGGGCGTCAGGACCGCTGCGGCCCGCCCCTCGACGCTGCGGTCGTCGATCACCTGGACCGCGGCGGCGGGGAGAGCCTCCCGGAGCGCCGCGGCCGTCGCAGCCGCGTGGATCGACTCCCGCAACTCCCGGGCAAGATCGAGCTGTTCAGGGGTGCAGGAGTCCACGGTGAGACCGTACACCGCCAGCCAGTCGATGAGCCTCCGCGGAACAGGGATGCGCTCCACGGAGTCACCGAAGCGCTCCGACAGGGTCCCGGTGAAGCTCGTCGCCAGCACGTTGCCGAGGCGGAAGTCAGGAAAGCCAGCACGCATGGAACCACCTTAGCCGGTTGCAGGACGGCCCGGAGAGCTGTTAGAACCGTCTTAGACGGTTCACAACGATGAGTCGGCTTTCGATGCCCACGATCGCCAGGAGGCACCCCATGGCCCGCCCGACCAGCGACGCACCCGTGACCAACGACGTACACGTCCACGCTTACGAGACCCATGCGCCCGACGCCGACCTCGACGATCTGCGGGCGCGACTGGCCGCGGCGCGGCTGCCGGAGCCGGAGACCGTCCGGGGCGCGCCGCCCGGCCCCCGCCGGTGGGGCCAGGGCGTTCCGCTGGCCGACCTCGCCGATGTCGTGGAGTACTGGCGTACCGGATACGACTGGCGGGCGTTCGAGGAGCGGCTGAACCACATGGGCCAGTTCCGTACGACCGTCGACGGGCTGGGCATCCACTTCCTGCACCGCCGGTCCGCGCGCACGGACGCCGTCCCGCTGCTCCTGACGCACGGCTGGCCCGGCAGCGTGGTCGAATTCCTGCACGTGATGGACGAGTTGGCGGATCCGCAGGACGCGGAGGCACCGGCGTTCCATGTCGTGGCCCCCTCCCTGCCGGGCTTCGGTTTCAGCGAGAAGCCCGACACCACCGGGTGGGGTACCGAGAGGATCGCGGCCGCGTGGGTGGAGCTGATGGGGAGGCTCGGATACGGCCGGTTCCTGGCCCATGGCGGCGACTGGGGCGGCAACATCACCACGGTGCTGGGCGGCAGGTTCCCGGACCGGGTGCTCGGCGTCCACTCCACCTTCGCGGAGGCCCCGCCCGGTCTGACCACGGACGGGCTGACGGAGACCGAGCGCGGGTGGACGGAGGAGACCCGGGACTTCTGGGGCCGCCGGGCGGCGTACGCGAAGCAGCAGGCGACGCGGCCGCAGACCATCGGCTACGCGCTCGTCGACTCACCGGTGGGGCTGCTCGCCTGGATCCTCGACAAGTTCGCCGAGTGGTCGGACACCGCGGACAGCCCGTTCGAGACGCTCTCCCGGGACCGGATCCTCGACAACGTCACCCTGTACTGGCTGACGCGGACGGGCGCGTCGGCGGCCCGTATCTACTACGAGAGCCACAACTCGCTCGACCCCGCGCTCCGGGTCGACGTCCCGGCGGCGATCACCATGTATCCCCGCGACATCGAGAAGACTCCTCGCCCCTGGGCCGAGGAACGGTACCGGCACATCGTCCGGTGGCGGGCGCCCGACGCCGGGGGCCACTTCCCCTCGCTGGAGAGGCCCGGCTTCTTCGTCGCCGACCTGCGGGAGGGTCTCGCGGCGGTACTGGCGGCCCGCGAGGTCGCCTGAGTCCTCGGATCACATGAGCTTGCGGCGCCCGGTCTCCTTCTTGAGGGCACCCACGTTGATCGGCTGGAAGATGACGGTGATCGCGCCGACGGTGAAGTGCTGCACCGGGGAGCACTGGACGGCCGTGGCGTCGGTACCGCACGCCGCGTCCCGGTCCACGGCGTCCGCTTCCCGCTGTACGGCGGTGTCTCGGGGGCCCTGATCGCGCCGGGCTGCTGGTGACCGCAATCGGGTCCGTGCCGGTGCCGGTCGCGCTGGAGCATGCGGAGGACGGCGGCGTTGCCGGTGGTGCGCTGGAGCGCGAGAGCGTGTCGGGCGCCCGGCCGCTCGGGGCCGCCGCCTCCCCCGACCGCTCGGCGGTGCCCCTGGCACGACGTGACCAACCGGCCCCCGCCCCTCACCCCATGCTCGCCGCGACCTCGCTCCGCAGCTGCGGCAGCTTGTCGTGCAGGACGCCCGGGCAGAGGGTGTCGCCGAAGTCCTTGTGTCCGTAGAGGCGGCTGGGCGCAATGCCGTACTTCCCGCAGACGTACGCGCAGAGCGCCACCAGGACCTCCCACTGGGCCCGGGGCGGCTGTGCGCCGTCGTGGTACGCGCCCTCGTCGGCGATGCCGATCGCCTGGTCGTTCTGGCCCGAGGTGTGCGCGCCGAGGACGAAGTCGCTGCCGCCGCGCAGGGTGCTGAGGCTCTGGTGGCGGCCCTCGGTGATCCAGCCGCCCCGGCTGATGAGGAAGTGGTAACCCGTGTCGGTCCACCCGTTCTTGTCCATGTGCAGGTCCTGGACCCAGTGGGCGTGGCGGTGGGCCTGGGCGCGGGAGACGTCGGAGGTGTTGGCGCTGACCGTGTGGTGCACGATGATCTTCGTCGGCCGCTTGCCGACCAGCTCGATCGGCCCCTGGGGCTCGCGGGCCTGCCATTGCGCCGTGCCGTCGATGTCCGGTTCGACGACGTCGGCGTCGAAGGCGTGGGCCGTGCCCGGTAAGGCGGCTGCGGCCAGGCCGCCGGCACCGGCGAGCAGGATGTGGCGGCGGGACGGCTGCGGAAGGTTCACGGCGGGCTCCTGGTGTGAAGGGGTGGGCACACGGTGGGGGTGCGGCCGGGTGAGCCACCGACGGGCTCACCCGGCCGTCACGAGAAGGATTACGCCGTGTTGTTGGCGAGGGCCTGGAGCCGCGCCAGGCTGCCGTTGAACTTGTTGCGGTCCACGTCGCCGGAGACTCCGCCGACCCGGCCGGTGGCCGTGTACTGCCAGATCGTCCAGGTGGGGAATCCCGCGGGGACGGTCGGGCTGGCGGTGCCCCAATGGGCGATCCAGAGAGGCGACTTGGCGGCCATGCCGGTCCAGCTGCCGGTGCAGGTGTTCCACCAGCTGGCCGTCGTGTAGATGACGACGTCCCGGGTGGTGCGGGCCTTGTAGGTGTTGTAGAAGTCGTTGATCCACGTCCGCATCTGGGTCGTGGAGAGGCCGTAGCACATGGCGCCGTACGGGTTGTGCTCGATGTCCAGCACACCGGGGAGGGTCTTGCCGTCCTGGGACCATCCTCCGCCGTTGCTCGCGAAGTAGCCCGCCTGCGTCGCCCCGTTGGAGACGTCGGGGCGGGCGAAGTGGTACGCGCCGCGGATCAGGCCGGCGTTGTAGGAGCCGGTGTAGTTCGCGCTGAAGCTGCTGTCCTTGAAACTCGTGCCCTCGGTGGCCTTCATGTAGGCGAAGCTGATGCCCGCGGCCTTCACCGAGCCCCAGTTGATCGCCCCCTGCCAGTGGGAGACGTCGATGCCCTGGACGCCACTGGTGTCCATCGGCGTGATCCCGCCCGCCGCCGAGGACCCGGGGCCCTGCTCGATGCGGGTGCCCGCCCCCATCCACGCCTGGCCGGACCGGACCGGCTCGTCGGGTGCGGGCGGCGCGGCGGCGGCCGTGCCCGTGCCGGTCAGGATCAGCGCCACGGCACTGCCGAGAGCGCCGGCCAGCACGGCGCCTCGGGATCTCTTGAGTCGGCGGGACGGAGAACGGTACGCGAGCATGGCCACCTCCGGGCACGTTGACGAGGACGGGATGAGCACGGCATGGCATCCGAGCGGCATCCGATCATCGGATGCCATGCACATGTCATGAGTAAGGCACGGGCACGGAAGGGCGTAAAGGGGCCTTTTGGTCTAGACCTGTGCCGCTATTCCCCACCTGCGAGAACGTCCTGATCCGGCGAGAATTTTCATTTCTGAAGGCTGCGGCCGCCGTTGACCGAGGTATTCAAATTTGACTAGAGTGCGGTGCATGACCGAGACGACGATCCCGATGCTTCCCTGCCGGACCTCCCTGATCGACTCCGTGGTCGCCTTCTACACCGCCCTCGGCTTCGGGACGACGTACCTGCAGAAGAGCCCGTACGCGTACGCCGTCGTCGAACGCGGTGCGGTCGAACTCCAGCTGTACGGGATGAAGGAGTACGACCCCGCGTCCTCCCACTCCGGGTGCTACGTCCTCACCGAGGACGTGGACAGCCTGCACACGGCGTTCCGGTCGGGACTCAAGGCGGCCTACGGGCGCGTCCCGACGCGGGGGCTGCCGCGCATCGGCCCGCTGAAGGACATGTCGTACGGGGTGCGGCAGTTCCTGGTGACCGACCCGACCGGCAACACGATCCGCATCGGGCAGCCGACCAGCGACGACCCGAACCACCGGCCCGCCCCGAAGGAGACGTTCGCCCGCGCGCTGCACATGGCGGACCTCTTCGCGGACTCCAAGCAGGACCTGCCGGGGGCCGCGAAGATCATCGACCGGGTGCTGGGGCTGACGGACGAGGAGCCGACTCCGGTGCAGAAGCTGCGGCTGCTCGTCCTGCGCGGGGACATCGCCCAGCGGATGGGCGAGACGGAGCGGGCGGCGGGGCTGCTGGAGGATGCGGAGGGAATCCGACTCGACTCGGAGCAGCAGGATTCGGCCGCCGACGCCCTGGCCAGGCTGGCGGAGCTGCGGGGCTGATCCGCCCGGCTCAGACGGTCCGCGTCAGCTTCTTGGCCGTGCTGCAGGAGCCGGCCCGCGCATGCCGCCACAGCTGGACGGCCGTGAGGGCGAACAGGGCCGCGAACGCGAGCAGGAACACGCCCGCGATCCCGACCTGCCGACCGCCCGGATCCCGGTCGGCCTGAAGGACGAGAACCAGCAGGGAGATGAGCATCCCGCCGAGGTAGACCGGCCGGATCCGCCGCAACTGCCGTACGGCACGGGGTGCGAGAGCTACACGCTTCGAGGTGGCCATGCCCGCCGGGTACCCCGCGTTCGGCCGGCCAGTCACCGGGACACCCGTTCGTGTCGGCCGCCGCGCAAAATTCGATGGCCGGTCCCCCGACCCCCTTGTTACGGTGCTCGCTCCTCGACCGCGGGACCGACCGCGGGTGACCTCTGGGCGCGAGCCCTGGAAAGCAGTTGATGTATGCCCCGGACAGTGACTCCGAGCCTCCCTCGTCGCATCGGTGACGCCGGGGTGACCGGGCCTGACCGTCCGCGGCCGCCGTACGCGACCGACTGCTGACACCTCACGGCCGGCTGCCGTCGCGCAGCCGTCCGGCCCCGCTCCCCGTACGCCCCTGACGCGAGGGGTGCTCGGTACTTCCCTGCTGCTTCGTTCCTCATCTTCGGCAAGGAGTATCCGGGTGTCTCACGACAACCCCCAGCACCGCTCAGCCATGTCCTCCCTGGACACCTTCACCTGCGTCCGCTGCGGACTGACCGTCGCCGCGTACGCGCCCGACGGCAGCCGGCGCAACCACTGCCCCAGCTGTCTGCACTCGCAGCACCTCGTCGACCACGTCGAGGGCGGCCGCTCCGACTGCGAGGGCCGGATGGCTCCGATCTCCATCGCGGTGCTGCGCACCGGCGACTGGATGGTCGTCCACCGCTGCACCCGGTGCGACGAGCTGACCTCGAACCCGGTCTGCGGGGACGACAACCAGCTGATCCTGATGCGGATGGCCGTCCGTCCGCTGGCCCAGCCGCCCTTCCCGCTCGAAGCCTTCGGTGACCTGTGAACCGGGCGACCGGGAGGCCCCGATGACGCGCCGCAAGCCCCGTCGGGGATCGGAACGGCGTCCGCAGCGGGCCAAGGACGTGCTGCACGGACCGGCCGGGGCGCGCGGTGACGCGTTCCGGTGCGTCGGCTGCCGGCTCGACGTCCCGCTGGCGGCGCCCGGCACCGCTCACCGCAATCACTGCCCGTCCTGCCTGGTCAGCCTGCATGTGGACGGCCGGGTTCCGGGTGACCGGGCGGCGGGGTGCCGTGGGCGGATGGTGCCGCTGAGCCTGTCCGTGCGGCAGGACGGGGAGTGGATGCTCATCCACCACTGCCTCGCGTGCGGGCGGCTCAGCGCCAACCGCATCGCGGGCGACGACAACGCGCTGGCGCTCGTCCGGCTGGCGCTGCGGCCGCTCGCGGACGCGGCGGTCCCGGTGCGGGCGATGCTCGCGCTGTGATCCCGGGGGCCGCCCGGCGACCGCCGGGCGGCCCCAGCAGCTCCCGCCCCTCAGGTCACCCCGGGTCCTCGCCCGTCAGGCCGTCGACCGACTCGCGGATGAGGTCGGCGTGGCCGACATGGCGGGCGTACTCCTCGACCAGGTCCAGGAGGATGCGGCGGAGGTTGGGGCGTTCGCCGCCTCGGGTGACGTACGCGCCGAGCTGGTCCAGGCCGCCGCCGGTGCTGAGCGCCTCCTCGACGACGGCCCGGGAGCGGGCCGCCGACTCCCGCCAGAGGGTGCGCAGGTGATCGGGGGTGTCCTCGGCGGCGGTGCGGTAGGCCCAGTCCGGGTCGTTGTCCCAGTCGACCGTGTTCCACGGTGCGCCGACCGGGACCCCGAGCCAGAGGCGGGCGAAGTGGCTGTCCTCGACGTGCGCCAGGTGCTTGAGCAGGCCGCCCAGAGTGACGGAGGACGCGCCGACCGTGGCCCGCAGCCCGTCCGCGTCCAGGCCGGAGGTCTTCCAGGCCAGCGTGGCCCGCTGGCGTTCCAGCGCGCCGAGGACGGCCGCCGCCTCCGCACCGGCGAGGGGAGGTTCGGGCCATTCTTCCGCTGCGCTCTCCGTCATGGCGGCAGATCCTAACGAACGGCGTGAGACCGGCGAACGGACGGCGTAGGGCCCGCCGGAAAAGCGGAATGGGGCCCGGCCTCGCGGCCGGACCCCCCTCGCTTTCCCCTCCCGTCGGGCCTTCCCGTTCCCCCCGGACCCCTCCCCGGAAGTCCCGACGCCATGTGTGACCCGGGAGGGTACCCAAAGGTTGCAGCCCTTTACGATCTCTTTACCTTCGGTCGGGTGCGGGGCTCTCAGCAGGCATGTTGCACATACCGCTCCGCCACTTCCGCCAGGACCTCCGCCCCGTCGCGGGCCCACAGCGCCTCGTTGAAGATCTCCACCTCGATCGGGCCGTCGAAGCCGGCGGATTCCACTTCGCGGCGGAACGCCCGGAAGTCCACGCTTCCGTCGCCCAGTTGCCCCCGGCCCAGCAGGACGCCCGCCGGGAGCGGGGTGATCCAGTCGGCCAACTGGAAGGAGTGGATACGGCCGCCCCGGCCGGCGCGGGCGATCTGGGCGGGCGCCCGGTCGTCCCACCAGAGGTGGTAGGTGTCCACGACGACCCCGACCTGTTCGGCCGGGAAGCGTTCCGCGAGGTCCAGGGCCTGGGCGAGGGTGGAGACCACGCAGCGGTCGGACGCGTACATCGGGTGGAGCGGCTCGATCGCCAGGCGTACGCCGCGTTCGGCGGCGTACGGGGCGAGGACCGCCAGCGCCTCGGCCACCCGCTCGCGGGCCCCGGTCAGATCGCGGCTGCCGGGCGGGAGGCCCCCGGAGACCAGGACCAGGGTGTCGGTGGACAGGGCCGCCGCCTCGTCGATCGCCGCCCGGTTGTCGTCCAGGGCACGGGCGCGCTCGGCGGGGTCGAGGGCGGTGAAGAAGCCGCCCCGGCAGAGGCTGGTGACGGTGAGCCCGGCGTCCGCGAGGAGCCGGGCCGTGCGCCCGACGCCGTACGCCTGCACCGGGGCGCGCCACAGGCCGACCTTGCCGATGCCTGCCTTGACGCAGCCCTCGGCGAGCTCCGGCAGCGACCACTGCTTGATGGTCTCCTGGTTGATGCTCAGACGTGCCAGATCTGCGGTGGTCATCGTGCGCCTCCGTGGACGGCGAGCAGCGCGCGCATGCGGTGGGCGGCCAGGCCGGGGTCCGGGAACAGGCCGAGGCCGTCGGCCAGTTCGTACGCCGTCGCCAGGTGCGGCAGCGAGCGGGCCGACTGGAGTCCGCCCACCATCGTGAAGTGGTCCTGGTGACCGGCCAGCCAGGCCAGGAACACCACACCGGTCTTGTAGAAGCGGGTGGGCCGCTGGAACAGGTGACGGGACAGCTCGACCGTGGGGTCGAGGAGGGCCCGGAAGCCGGCCACGTCCCCCGTGTCCAGCACCCGTACCGCATGCGCCGCCAGCGGGCCCAGCGGGTCGAAGATGCCCAACAGGGCGTGACTGAAGCCGCGTTCGTCGCCCGCGATCAGCTCCGGGTAGTTGAAGTCGTCGCCCGTGTAGCAGCGCACCCCGCCCGGGAGGCGGCGGCGGACGTCGATCTCGCGGGCCGCGTCCAGGAGGGAGATCTTGATGCCGTCGACCTTGTCCGGGTGTTCGGCGATGACCTTGAGGAAGGTGTCCGTGGCCTCGTCGAGATCGGTGCTCCCCCAGTAACCCTCCAGGGCCGGGTCGAACATCGGGCCCAGCCAGTGCAGGATCACCGGTTCCGACGCCTGGCGCAGGAGATGGGCGTACGTGGCGAGGTAGTCCTCGGGCCCCCGCGCCGCGCGGACCAGGGCGCGCGAGGCCATGAGGATCGGCTGGACGCCGTGCTGCTCGGCCAGGGCGAGCTGCTCCTCGTACGCCGCGCGGACGTCCGCGAGCGTGACCTCGCCCGTCGCCGGCAGCTGGTCGGTGCCCACGCCGCAGGCGATCCGGCCACCCACCGCCTTCGCCTCGGCGGCCGAGCGGCGGATCAGTTCGGCAGCCCCCGCCCAGTCAAGACCCATCCCGCGCTGCGCGGTGTCCATGGCCTCCGCGACGCCCAGGCCGTGCGCCCACAGGTGGCGGCGGAAGGCGAGCGTGGACTCCCAGTCGACGGCCGCCGCGTCGTCCGGGGCGATGTCCGCGTACGGGTCCGCGACCACGTGCGCCGCCGAGAAGACCGTACGGGAGGAGGGGGTTCCGGCGCCCGGCGTCAGGTCGAGCGGGGTGGCGCGGGGCGTGTAGGGGCCCTGGGGGAGGTGGATCGTGGTCGTCATGCGGGCTGCTCCCCGTCGTTGCGCCGGGCGGTCGGGTGCGGCAGCAGGTCTCCGCCGTTGCGCCGGGCGGTCGGGCGGTACGTCACAGCGTCAGCTCCGGGATGTCGAAGCGGCGGCCCTCGGCGGACGACTTCAGCCCCAGCTCGGCCAGTTGCACGCCCCGGGCGCCGGCCAGCAGGTCCCAGGTGTACGGCGCGCCCTGGACGACATGGCGCAGGAACAGCTCCCACTGCGCCTTGAAGCCGTTGTCGAACTCCTGGTTGTCCGGGATCTCCTGCCACTGGTCGCGGAACGACTCGGTGACCGGGAGGTCCGGGTTCCAGACCGGCTTCGGGGTCGACGAGCGGTGCTGCACACGGCAGTTGCGCAGGCCCGCCACGGCAGAGCCGTGCGTTCCGTCGACCTGGAACTCGACCAGTTCGTCGCGGTTGACCCGGACCGTCCAAGAGGAGTTGATCTGCGCGACGGCCCCGCCCGCCAGCTCGAAGATGCCGTACGCGGCGTCGTCGGCGGTCGCCTCGTACGGCTTGCCCTGCTCGTCCCAGCGCTGCGGAACGTGCGTCCTGACGTGCGCCGTCACGGAGGTGACCTGGCCGAACAGCTCGTGGAGCACGTACTCCCAGTGCGGGAACATGTCGACGACGATGCCGCCGCCGTCCTCCGCGCGGTAGTTCCACGAGGGGCGCTGGGCCGCCTGCCAGTCGCCCTCGAAGACCCAGTAGCCGAACTCCCCGCGTACGGACAGGATCTCGCCGAAGAAGCCGCCGTCGATGAGGCGCTTCAGCTTGCGCAGGCCCGGCAGGAAGATCTTGTCCTGGACGACGCCGTGCTTGATGCCGGCGTCGCGCGCGAGGCGGGCCAGGTCGAGGGCCCCCTCGACGTCCGTGGCGGTCGGCTTCTCGGTGTAGACGTGCTTGCCGGCCGCGATCGCCTTCTTGATCGCCTCCACCCGGGCCGAGGTGACCTGGGCGTCGAAATAGATCTCGACCGAATCGTCCGCGAGCACCGCGTCCAGGTCCGTCGACCACTCGGTCAGACCGTGGCGCTCGGCGAGTTCCTCCAGGGCGTGGGCGCGGCGGCCGACGAGCACGGGCTCGGGCCACACCACCTCGCCGTCGCCGAGATCCAGGCCCCCCTGCTCGCGGATCGCGAGGATCGAGCGCACCAGGTGCTGCCGGTATCCCATGCGTCCCGTGACGCCGTTCATGGCGATGCGCACTGTCCTGCGTGTCACGAAGGTCCCTCCATACAGCCGTAGCAAGCGCTTTCTACGGAAGATGACGCTAGCCTGCCGACAGCGGCCGGACAAGAGGGGGCCGCACGTGACCTCACGGAGGACAGCGATGACAGTCACCCTGGCGGATGTGGCGGCCCGCGCCCGGGTGTCCCCGGCCACCGTCTCCCGCGTGCTGAACGGCAACTACCCGGTGGCGGCGTCGACCCGGGAACGGGTGCTGCGTGCGGTGGACGACCTGGACTACGTACTCAACGGACCCGCCAGTTCGCTCGCGGCCGCCACGTCCGACCTGGTCGGCATCCTGGTCAACGACATCGCCGACCCCTTCTTCGGGATCATGGCGGGGGCGGCGCAGACGCAGATCGGCGGGCCCGGGGACGGTTCGGGACGGGCGGGCGGCGAGAAGCTGGCCGTCATCTGCAACACCGGCGGCTCCCCGGAGCGCGAGCTGACCTATCTCACGCTCCTCCAGCGCCAGCGTGCCGCCGCCGTCGTCCTCACCGGCGGGGCGGTCGAGAATCCGGAGCACCAGGCCGCGATGGCGGCGAAGCTGGCGAAGCTCGCGGACGCGGGCACCCGGATCGTCTTCTGCGGGCGGCCCCCGCTGCCCGAGGGCGATGCGCTCGTCGCCGCGCTCGCGTTCGACAACCGGGGCGGCGGCCGCCGCCTCACCGAGCACCTGATCTCGCTCGGCCACCGCAGGATCGGTTACGTCGCCGGGCCCCGGGAACGCACCACCACCCGGCACCGGCTGGAGGGCCACCGGGAGGCGCTGCACGCGGCGGGGCTGGGTGCCCTTCCGGCGGGGGGAGACGCGGGCGGTACGGCGACCGGTTCCGGTGACCAGGGGGACGACCCGCTCGTCGTACACGGGCCCTACGACCGCCGCTCCGGCTACGAGGCCACCCTCGAACTCCTGCGCAGGGCACCGGACGTGACCGCGATCGTGGCCGCCAACGACACCGTGGCGCTGGGCGCGAGCGCGGCCGTACGGGACCAGGGGATGCGCATCCCGCAGGACATCTCGGTGGCGGGCTTCGACGACCTGCCGTTCTCGGTGGACGCGGTACCGGCCCTCACGACGGTCCGGCTGCCGCTCTTCGAGGCGGGCGCGCGGGCGGGGCGGCTCGCGATGGGCAAGGAGAACCCGCCGCCCGGTGGCATCGCGACCATCGCGGCGGAGCTGATGATCCGGGGGTCCACGGCGGCGCCGAGGGGCTGAGCCGGTCGGCGGGGCGTGCCTCCGGGCCGGTCCGGCGGGCACCGCTGCGCCCGGTGGGCCTTGCCGACCGCCGTGCACCGGTGGGCGTCCGCCTGCCGTGGGGGCTGCGGGCCGGTGGGCATTCGCCGCTCGTGGGGGCAGCGGGCGCGAGCCGGTGGGCATTCGCCGCTCATGGGGGCGGCTGCGGGCCGGAGGGCGAAAGATGGGGGCGACTCCCCCATGTGCCCGTACCCCCTCCCCCGCCACGATGGGCGCGGGCGGCCCGCACGGGGCCGGCCCGGGACCGGGGAGGTGCGGTGCGATGGCGGAGAAGAACCTGATCGACAGAGGGACGAGCCGTCGGCTCGCCCCCGGTGACGCCTCACCCGCCCTCGGCCCCCTGGCCCCGTTCGGGCGCGCCCCCTCGGAGCCGTGGTGGCTGCCCGGTGTCGTCGGGGGCAGCACCTCCGGCGAACCCGCCTGGGCGGTCTTCGCCCGGGAGGCCGTGGCCGCCGCCCCGCGCGACGTGGTGGTCGCCGACCGGACATACCTGGGGCTCAGCGGCTTCGGACCGATCGTCGCGCCGTTCGTCGAGGCGGCGGCGGGAAGGCTCCGGGACAGGTTGGCGGGCGTGGAGCCCGAGGGGGACGGGGCTCCCGTCCTGGTCGATTTCCGGCGGCAGTTGACCCGGCGGCTGGCGCGGGTCGCGGCGCGCACGCTCGTCACCGAGCTGCACGAGGCCCGGCGGCTGGGGCGGTTGAGCGGTGAGGGGTCCAAGGAGCGCTTCCGGGACTTCGTCACGTCGACCGCCCGGCGCGACGGCCTCGACCGGCTCGTCGCCGGCTATCCCGTGCTGGCCCGCCTGCTCGCGACGGCCTGCCTCAACTCCGCCGACGCCTTCGCCGA
Source organism: Streptomyces globisporus (assembly GCA_014649555.1). Classification (GTDB taxonomy): domain Bacteria; phylum Actinomycetota; class Actinomycetes; order Streptomycetales; family Streptomycetaceae; genus Streptomyces; species Streptomyces globisporus. The sequence continues at coordinate 19,688 of BMTG01000009.1, forward strand.
GCTGGTCGCGCGGCTCGCCGCCGACCGGCATCTGCTGGCGCCGGCGGGGGTGCTCGGCGACCGGGGCGGAGCGCTCGGCACATCCACAGGGCCGGGCGCGCTCACCGGGGTCGAGGCCGGTGCGGGCGACAGCCATCGCGGCGGCCGGTCCGTGATGCTCCTGCGGTTCGCCGACGGCACCAGGCTGGTCTACAAGCCGCGTCCGCTCGCGGCGCACCGGCACTTCAACTCCCTTGCCGAGTGGTTCGGTTCGCTCCCGGGCGCCCCCGAGCTGCGGGTGCTGCGCGTCCTGGACCGGGGGGACTACGGCTGGGCCGAGTTCGTCGAGGAGCGGCCCTGCGCTTCGGAGGCGGAGACCCGGCAGTTCTACCGGCGTCAGGGGGCTCTGCTGGCCCTGCTGCACGCGCTGGACGGTACGGATCTGCACCACGAGAACCTGATCGCCTGTGGCCCGCACCCGGTCCTGGTCGATGTGGAGACCCTGTTCCACCCGCCGCTGGGGCCCGCCCGGTCCGCCGATCCGGCCGCCCGGGCCCTGCACGACTCCGTCCACCGGGTGGGCCTGCTGCCCCAGTTGCTCGTCGGTGACACGACCGCGCTCGACATGTCCGCCATCGGCGGGGGCGGGGCCGCATCCTCCCCCATCGAGACCGCCGACTGGGCGGAGGCCGGGACCGACCGCATGCGGCTGGTGCGGCGGGCGGGCCGGTTCACCGAGTCCGCCAACCGGCCCCGGCTCGGCACCGAGGCCGCCGACCCCTCCGCGTACACCGAGGCCCTCTGCGACGGCTTCCGCGCCGGGTACACCGCGATCCACGACCACCGTGACGAACTCCTCGGTACGAAGGGGCCGTTGAGGCGGTTCGCGGGGGACGAGGTGCGGGTCGTCCCCCGCCCCACCTGGATGTACACGACGCTGCTGGACGAGTCGACGCACCCCGACCTGATGCGGGACGCCACCGAACGGCACCGGGTGCTGTCCCTGCTGCGCACCCCGCTCCTGGGTGTCCCCGCGCTGCCCGGCGTGGAGGACGAGGAGATCGCGGAGCTGTGGTGCGGCGACGTGCCGGTGTTCACCACCCGGCCGGGCTGCGCGGAGCTGTGGAGCGGTACCGGCCGTACGGTGGCGGGGCCGGCCCCCGACGGGTCCGCGACCGGGGCGGACGCCGCCACCGGTCTGGCGCGCGTCGAGGCGAAGGTACGCGCGATGGACACCGTCGACCGCCAGGACCAGGAACGGATCATCCGGACCGCCATGGTGAGCACATCGCCCCGGCCGCCGCACCGGCCGGGACCGGGCGGCCGGGCGCCGGCTGCGGCGATCGCACCGGAGCCCGAGCAACTGCTGTCCGCCGCACGGTCGGTGGGCGACCGGCTCGTCTCCCTCGCCTACCGGCACGAGGGCCGCACCAACTGGATCGGGCTCGAACTGCTCGGCGAGCGCTACTGGCGGCTCACACCGATGGCGGCGGACCTGGCCGGCGGCTACCCCGGCCCCGCGCTCTTCCTGGCCCAACTGGCCGCGCTCACCGGCGTATCCCGGTACGCGGAGGTGGCCCGCGAGGCACTCGCCCCCGTCCCGGGGCTGCTGGACGCCCTGCACGGGCGGGCCGACGAGCTCGGGGCCCTGGGCTCCGGCGCCTACGCGGGCCTCGGCGGCATCGCGTACGCGCTGACCGAGGTGGGCACGCTGCTGGGCGACCCGGAGGTGCTGGACCTGGCAGGTCCGGCCGTCCGGCTGAGCTGTGCGGCCAACGCGGCCGAGGACGGGTACGGGGTGCGCGGCGGCGCTGCGGGCGGGCTGGTCTCGCTGCTCGCGGTGTACCACGCCACCGGCCGCCCGCAGGCCTGGTGGGGCGCGGTGCGCTGCGCCGACCGGCTCGCCGCCGCTCCGGCCCCCGACACCGGAGGCTTCGCCGACGGGGCGGCCGGGATCGGCTGGGCGATGCTGCGCCTCGCGGGGGCCGGGGGTGACGCCCGCCACCGGAGCGCCGGTCTTGCGGCCCTGCGCCGGGCGACCGCGCTGACGGACGCCGCGACGGCGCCGGCGCCCGCCTGGTGCGACGGGGCGGCCGGGGTCGCGCTGGCGATCGCGGACAGCCCCGCAGCACGGGAGGACCCGGAGCTGTCCGGCTGGCTGGCGGCGCGCTCCGGCGAGCTGGCGGGCATCGGTCCGCTCGCCGACGACAGCCTGTGCCACGGGGAGTCCGGGCTGCTCGAACTCCTCGCCCACAGCGCGCTGCCCGCCCTCCTGCCCGACGTACGCACCGCGTGGATGCGCCGGGCCGGGACGCTGCTGGCCTCGGCGGACCGGGCGGGGCCGCAGTGCGGGACGCCCGGTGGCGTGCCGCACCCGGGTCTGCTCACCGGGCTCTCGGGCATCGGGCACGGGCTGCTGCGGGCGGGCTTCCCCGACCGGATCGGCTCCGCCCTGCTCCTGGACCCCTCCCGCGCCCCCTGACCCACAGCCCCACAGCCCCACAGCCCCACTGTCACACCCGTACAGCACCGATCACCCATCACCGATCACCCATCAGCAGAGGATGAGGCAGAGATGAAGCAGTTCGGCGAATCGGCCCTGCAGGCGTCCGGCGAGATCGCTCACGAGGGCACCCCGGAGCACCCGGCAGGGCAGATCTCCCTCGGGTCCACCGGAGGGCTCGGTGCGCGCAGCAGACTCCTCAGCGCTTCGGAGGGCGAGAGCGGGTTCAGCCACGACCTGCCCTGGACCACCATGACCGCCCCGTGGTGACCAGATCCGGCCAACTCGAAGGCAATTGAGCCGAATTGGCCCGCTGCCGTGGGAGTTGTCGCTCAAGTAATCTGCGGCCATGCGAGCCACTTCGCCGGTCATCGTCGGTCGGGACGAGGAGATCGGACTGCTGAGCAGCGCCCTGGACGCCGTGCAACGGCGTTCGGGGCGCGCGCTGTTCCTCCTCGGGGAAGCCGGTATCGGAAAGTCCCGGCTGGTGGGCGAGTGCGCCTACCGGGCCTACGGGCTCGGCATGCCCGTACTGCGCGGCCGGGCCACCTCGACCGGACTCGTCGTGCCGTTCCGCCCGCTCGCCGAGGCGCTGGCGTCCCGGTTCCGGGCGGCCGGCACCCCGACCGATCCGGAGCTCACGCCCTACCATCCGGCGCTGGCCCGGCTGGTACCCGAGTGGCGCAGGGCCGGGTCGCCCGGTTACCCGGAGACGGTCGTGGAGCTGGCCGAGGCGCTGCTGCGGCTGCTGTCCGTGCTGGGCAGGGAGGCGGGCTGCACGATCCTGCTGGAGGATCTGCACGACTGCGACACGGAGACCGTCGCGGTCGTCGAGTACGTCATCGACAACCTCGCCGATCTGCCCGTCCTGTTCCTCGGCACCCTGCGCCCCGAGCCGGGCGCCGCGCTGGACCTCGTACGCTCCGCGGAGCGCCGACATGTCGCCACCGTGCGAGAGTTGGGGCCGCTGCACGACGACCAGGTGCGGGCGCTCACCGCCGCGTGTCTGGAGGCGGGGCCGCAGGAGATACCGGAGGCGGTGCACCGGCGGCTGGTCGGGCGCGCCGCGGGCAACCCGTATCTGCTGGAGGTGCTGCTGGCGGACCTCATCGACACCGGCCGGCTCCGGCGGACGGACTGCGCCTGGGAGGCGGTGGAGCAGCCCGGCGAGTCCATCCCCTCGGACATCGTGCGCAGTTGGGCCCGCAGGCTGGAACGGCTGGACGAGCCGGTACGCGATCTCTTACTGGCGTCGGCCACGCTGGGCAGCCAGTTCTCGGTGACCGTGCTCCAGACCGTCACCGGGTTCGAGGACCGGGCCCTGTTCACGCACCTGCGGTCCGCGGTGGAGGCCGGGGTGATCGCCCCGGACGGCGCGGCCCCCGACCGCTACACCTTCCGGCACTCGCTCACCGCCGAGGCCCTGATCTCCTCGCTCGTCCCGGCCGAGCGCGCGTCCCTGGCCCGCCGTGCCGCCACGGCCATCGAGCACTCCGGGGAGCCGCTGGACGAGGACGGGCGACAGCTCGTGGCCTCGCTGCAACTGGCGGCGGGCGACCGGGCCGGGGCGGCCCGCCAGTTCGCGGAGGCCGGAAGACGGATGCTCGCTTCGGGAGCGCACGGTTCCGCCGTGGTGCTGCTGGAGCGGGCGCATCCCCTGGCTGCCGAGGCCGACCGGGCCGCCGTCGCCGAGTCGCTGGCGGTCGCCCGGGCCGAGGGCGGCGATCTGGACGGCGCACTGAAGCTGGCGGACGCGCTGCCGCCGGTTCCGGCGCGCTCCGAAGCCGCCGCCCGGCGCGGACAGTTCCACATCGACCTCGCCTGGGCGGCGGTGATGGCGGAGCGCACCGCCGATGCCGCGCTCCAGGTCGAGGCGGCCCGCGTACTCCTGGGCCCGGCGCCGCCCCCGGGCCGCCGGGCCGCGCTCGTGGTGGTCGACGGCTATCTGGCCCTGCTCCCCGGGCTCCCCGGGACCGGGCGGCCGCCCCGGGATCCGGTGGAGACCGAGCAGGCCGTCCAGAAGGCCGCCGAGACCGCCGAGGCCGAGGGGCTGCCCGTGGTGGCCTGCCAGGCCTGGCAGTTGCTGGCGCTGCTGCGGCGCGAGGAGGGCTTCGACGCGGCGGACGCCGCGCTGGAGCGGATGCTGTCGATCTCCACCGAACACGCCCTGCCCGTCTGGCGGGTGGAGGCGCTGGTGCGGCTGGGCGCGAACGCCTTCATGCGGACCGGGGACGCCTCCCGGCTCCTCTCCGCCCGGGCGGCGGCCACCGATCTGGGCGCGCTGCTGCTGACCCGTACGGTCGACGGACTGCTCGCGATGAACGCGGTGCTGTGCGCCCGGTGGGAGGAGGCGCAGGAGATCATCGACCGCTCGGCCGAGGCCAGTGCCCGGGTCGGCGATCTGTCCGCCCACCGCTATCTGCTGCTGGCCGGGGCGACGATGGCCGCGCACCGGGGTCGGCGGCGGGACATGGACCGGGCGCTGGCCGCGTTCCGGCGGGCCGGTGGTGAGCAGTCGCTGCTGGTGCCGCTCCGGTCGGGGCTCTGCCGGGCGTTCGGGGCGCTGCTGGAGGAGGACCCGGAGCGGGCGGCGGCGGGCCTGGACGAGGCGCTGGCCTGGGAGCTGGACCACCCGAGCTACTACTACCTGAGCGGGCGGTACGGGCTGCGCCCGCTGCTGCGGGTCCTCGCGGGGCAGGCGGACCGGACGGAGCTGGAGGAGGCGCGGGCGGCTCCCGGAGGCTGCCTCGCCTGGAACCGGCAGTTCCTGGACCTGGCCGACGCGGTGCTGCTGGGCCGGAAGGGGGACCCGGCCGGGGCCGCCCGGCTGATGGCGTCCTTCACGCAGCGCTCCGCCCCCTTCCCGGTCGCCCACCACCTGGGGCTGCGGCTGGTCGCGGACGCGGCCCGGGCGGACGGGTGGGGTGAGCCGGTGGCGTGGCTGCGGACCGCCGAGGAGTTCTTCTACGGGGCCGGGGTGCAGCCGGTCTCCGCCGCGTGCCGGGCGGCGCTGCGGCAGGCCGGGGCGAGCGTGGGCCAGCACCGGGGCGGCTGGGACCGGATCCCGTCGCCGCTGCGGACCAGCGGGGTGACGCCGCGCGAGTACGAGGTGTTCGTGCTGCTGCCCGAGCGGCCCGGGAACCAGCAGATCGCCCGCCGGCTGTCGATCTCGCCCCGCACGGTGGAGAAGCACATGGCCAGCCTGCTGAACAAGACCGGCCGCGCGGACCGGGCGGCGCTGTGCGAGTTCGCCGCCGAGTGCGCGGCCGAGCCGGCCTGACAGGCGACGAGCCGGCCTGAGGAGCGACAAGCCGGCCTGAGGGGCGGCGAGCCGGACGTACCGCGTCGCGGGAATGCGCGTATGCGGGCCGGGCGCATGGGGGCCGGGACGGGCAACATGGGGGTGCCGGGCGGTTTCGGTCGGGTGCCCGGGCGGAAAATGCGGGCGGGGCCCCGATGTATGTGGGTCCGTGCGGCAGCAGGATCGGACGTGCGTACGGTCCAGTCCGCCGCCCGTCCCCCTCCCGGAGGCCCGCTGATGACCCGACCTCCCGTCCGTACCGGCACCCCCGGTGCTGCCGGTACCACCGGTGCCGTGCACTTCTCCCTGCTCGGCCCGCTGACCGCCCGGCGGGACGGCCGTGACCTGCCGCTCGGTCCCCGTAAGCAGCGACTGGTCCTCGCCACCCTGCTGGCCCGGCCCAACACCCCCGTACCGGTCGATGTGCTGACCGACGCGGTGTGGCCGGACGATCCGCCCCGCACCGCCCGCAAGAACCTCCAGGTGTACATCAGTGCCGCCCGCGCCCTCCTGGGCCCGGGCGGGGACGGCGGCACGGGCCGGCTGGTGCACGGCTGCGGGGGCTATCTGCTGCGGATCGCCGAGGGCGAGCTGGACACCCTGCGCTTCGGGTCACTGGCCCGCGCCGGGCGGGCGGCCGCCGAGCGGGGCGATCTGCCCGGCGCGGCCCGGCTGCTGCGTGAGGCGCTCGACCTGTGGGAGGGGCCGCCGCTGAACGATCTGCGGGACTCGTCCGGGGTGGCCGATGAGGCGGACCGGCTGGAGGCCCGGTGTCTGACGGTGTACGAGGACTGGGCGGAGGCCGAGATCGAGCTGGGCCGGGCCGCCGTCGCGGTGGACGGGCTGCGGGATCTGGTGGAGCGCCATCCGCTGCGGGAGCGGCTGCGCGCCGCCTGGATGAACTCCCTGCACCAGTCCGGCCGGCAGGCCGAGGCGCTGGCGGTGTACGACGACTACCGGCAGCTGATGGCAAGGGAGCTGGGCCTGGAGCCGAGTCCGGCGATGGCGGCGTTGTACCGCTCGATGCTCGGCCGGGGGCGTGAGGTGCGACGGCCCGCCGCACCCCGAGAGACGCCGAGCCGGGTCACGCTTCCCGCCGGTACCGGGGCGTTCACCGGCCGTCGCGAGGAACTCCGGGACCTGCTGGACGTGTTGGGCGGCGGCGAGGAGCGCGTGGTGGTCGTCTCGGGTCCGGGCGGTGTGGGGAAGTCGGCGCTGGCGGTCCGGGCGGCCCAGCTGCTCGCCGACCCGTTCCCCGACGGCCGCGTGCACGTCCGGGTGCGCGGGGAGGACGGCACGGCGCGCGGCCGGGCGGAGATCCTGGCGGAGCTGGGGCGGTGGTGCGGGGTGGCGGAGGCGCGGGCGTCGGGGGCCAGCGCCGAAGTCCCCGCGCCGGCCGGTGCTCCCGCGGTCCTCGCGGAGGCCTGGCAGGAGTGGCAGGCCCGGCACCGGGCGCTGGTGGTCCTGGACGACGTGCCGGACGAGGCGTCCGTACGGGGGTTGCTGCCCCGGTCCGGGAAGTGCTCCGTACTGGTCACCGCCCGGGGGCAGTTGCCCGGTCTCGCCCCGGTGCACCGGATCGCGCTGCCCCCGCTGGCGGACGGTGAGGCGTTGGAGCTGCTGGGGAAGCTGATCGGGGCCGGGCGGCTGCGGACGGACCCGGCGGCGGCGCTGCGGATCGTCCGGGCCTGCGGGGGGCTGCCGCTGGCGGTGGAGGTGAGCGGAATGCGACTGGCGGTGCTGCGGCATCTGCCGTTGGCCGAGTACGCGGACCGGCTCGACGACCCCTCGGCCGCGCTCGACGAACTGGTCGCCGGGGACGTCTCCGTACGGCACCGGATCGCGTCCGGCTGGCGGGACCTGGCCGACGGCGACCGGTGGGTGCTGGGTCGGCTGGCCGGGCTCACCGATGACGGGTGCTTCACCCTGGACCGGGCCACGGTGGCGCTGGGCTGCGGGGAGCGGGCGGCGATCCGGGCCGTGGAGGCGCTGATCGACGCCGGTGCGGTGACCTCCCCGGCGGGTGAGGTCACCGCTCATGCCGCGCTGTACGAAGTACCGCGCCTGCTCTGCCTGTTCGCGCGCGAGCAGGAGGCGGCGGGAGAGCAGGGGGTGGCGGGCGAGCAGGGGGCGGCGGGTGACCGGACCGGCGCGCCCGCCGCCCCCGCCCTCAGCCCAGGGTGAGCAGCTTCAGCAGATCGTGCGGCCGGTGGCCGTCGTCCCCAAGGGCGGCGGCCTCGTCGGTGTCCGTCCCGGCGTCCGCCCCGGCCAGGAAGTGCAGGGCGAGCAGCAGCCCGGCCGCCCCGGTGGCCAGATCGGCGGAGCAGCGGCGCAGCCGGGACCCGGGCACCAGCAGCCGGTCCTCGTCGGCCACCAGGTGCCAGGACAGGTTGCGCACGGAGGCGAGGACCTCGGGCCCGGCCGGTCCTTCGTCCTCCAACTGCCGTGCGGTGGCGACGAGTCCGGCGCGTCCGGTGAACAGCCCCGGCTCACGCACGAACTCGTTGCCGCACCCCTTGCGTACCCCGGGCAGCAGTCCGGCGAGCGCGGGCGCCTCCTGCCGGGCCAGGTAGCCGCGGGCGACCAGCGCGAAGCCGCCGCTGCCCTGGTCGAGGTAGAGGAGGTGGCGGCGGCCGTCCTTGACCTGGACCGTGCCGTCGTCCATCGCGACGCAGTGGCCGGAGTCCCGGTACAGGGCGGTGCGGGCGGCGCGCAGCAGCCACTCCTCGCCGGTGAGCGCGTGCAGTTCGAGGTGGAGCAGCGCCGCGCCGCTGAGCCCGCGCAGCAGTCCGGCCGACGGCGGGGCCTCGGGGCCGCCCGCCACCGTCTCGCCCCGCACCAGGCAGTCGAGGTCCCAGGCGGTGCGCAGGGCGGTGTCCACCAGCTCCGGGTCCGGGGCCCCGGGTCCGGCCGTGGCCAGGCGGACGGCGGCCAGGGCGATGCCCGCGCGCCCGGTCAGCAGATCGGCCGAGGGGGACGGGCGGGCGGCCTCGACGGACCGGGCGAACAGCTCGCGCCCCTCGTCCGGGCGGCCGAGCAGCGCCAGCGTCACCGCGGTGCCCGGCAGCCCGTCGTAGAGGCCGCCCGGGGACGCGGGGTCGCGGCGGCGGGCGGTCTCCGCGAGCCAGTCGGTCCAGCCGGCCGGAACCGGGGCCCCGACGCGGTGGAGGGCGTAGAGGACCCCGGCGGCCCCGTGCGCCAGGTCCGTGCCGCCGGTGGCGAAGCCCTTGGGGTCGCCGGGGAAGAGCCGGTCGCGGCGCTCGGGCGTCGCGCCCGCGTGGATGCCCGCGATCAGCCGGGTGCGCAGCTCGGCCCAGTCGGGCACGGGTCCGCCGAGGAGGGCGGCGATCTCGCTCTCCCGGTCGGCGGTGCGCTCGGCCGCCCGCAGCAGCGTGGGGCGGGCGGGGCCGGCGTCGGACGCGAGACCGTAGCGCTCCCGGGCCCAGGACTCCAGGGACAGCGCCTTGGCCCGGTCGTGGGAGGCCATCTCGGTCAGCGGCATCAGCATGGTGAGCCAGGTCGCCCACAGGGCGTAGGCATCGGCCTCCGCGCCCGGGGTGCCGGGGGGCGCCTGGAGCCCGGGAGCCCCGGCCAACGGGGTCTGTTCGTCGTCGAGTTCGGTGGCGTACTCGAAGTCGACGAGGGCGAGCCGGCCGTCGGGCCGCAGGATGATGTTGGAAGGGTGCAGATCCCCGAAGCGCAGCCCTCGGCCGTGTATCTCCCTCAGCGCGTGCGCGAGTTGGCCGGTCACATGATCCACCCACGCGGCGTACGGGGCGAGTTCGTCCGCCGTGCGGGCTCCGCGTACCAGCGCGAAGCGGGCCACGATCTCGTCGAGCAGTGTGGGCCCCTCGACGTACTCCGTCATCAGGAACCGGTGCTCCCACACGGTCCGTACGCCGTACACCTCCGGAACGCAGTCGAGCCCGGCGAGGGCGGTGAGGGCCCGGTGCTCGCGCTCCAGGCGGGTCACGGCGTCGTCGCCCACCGCGTCGAGCCCGCAGTGGGGACGGGCCTCGCGCAGCACGACCCGGTGGCCGGTCTCCCGGTGCCGGGCGAGGTAGATGCCGCCCGCGCTGGAGAACTGGAGCGCCTCGGTGACGGTGTACGGGAAGGAGTCGTCGCGGGCGGCGGCGCGGGCGGCGAGGTGGGGCCGCAGCAGCTCGGGCACCTTCACCCAGGCGGGCGTGCGGAACACCACGCCCCTTTCGTCGGGCACGAGTTCGCCGGATGGGTGGCGCAGGGCGGGCACCCGCTCGCCCCGGGCGTCGAGGCACCAGCGGTCGACGAAGGAGCCGTACCGTACGTAGACGGGGGCGTCGCCGATGCGCAGATCGCTCAGGATGTACGGGCCCCGGCGGCCGGACAGGGTCGTGGTCAGCTCGTCGAGCAGCCGGGTCAGTGCCGCCTCGTCCGGTGGGTAGAGGGTGAGGAACTTCCCCGCGCTGCCCCGGGACATGTACTTCCCCGACATCAGCTGGAGCGCCTGCTCGCTGCGGAGGAACTTGAACGGGACCCGGTGCCGGAGGCAGATCGCGGCGGTGTCGCGGAGGGTGCGGCCGGCCTCGCCGGGGACGGTCGACACGTGGATCTTCCAGCCCTGTTCGGCCGGTTCGCCGCCCTCGGGCAGGAGGGACGTCCACAACCCGCCGGCCACGCGCCGCCAGCCGGCGGGCGGTTCGGCCGTGTCGAGGGGGTAGCGGGTCTCCTGGTCGGGAAGCCGGGCCGGGGTGTCGTAGTAACGGCGGTCGGCGAGGCAGTACAGCTGGGTCTCCTGGATGCCGGGCACGGCGATACCTCCTCAGAGTGCGCCGGGACCGGCGGCGTCGGGGACGGGTCGGACTGCGGGCTCGCGCGAGCCGGGGGCGTCAAGGACGGGTCGGACTGCGGGCTCGTGCGGGCCAGGGGCGTCGGAGTCCTCCGCACCGGCCTCCGGTGCGGCGGGGCTCGCGGGCGGCGGGACGGCCCCGGACCGTACGGAGGGGGCGAGCGTCATGACGGCCGCCGAGACGGCCAGCACCACGCCGACCACACCGAAGGCGTTGCGCGGGCCGAGCGCGGTCAGCAGCGCGCCGCCCGCGAGCGGGCCGAACGGCTGGACGATCGACGACAGGAAGGAGGCCGCGCTCTGCACCCGGCCGACCCGGTCCTCGGGGGTGACGACCAGCAGGGTCGACAGGAAGCCGATGCTGGCGACGGTCGACAGGCCCATGCACACCGCGCAGAGCAGCCCCGCCACCAGCGGGCTGCTGAGCCAGGCCAGCGCCCCGGCCGTCAGCACGCAGCTCCAGCAGGTGACGACCAGGAGCGCCCGGATGTGGCGGTCGGGAGAGAGCCGGGGCGCGAGCAGCGCGCCGACGAGAGCGCCCGCCGAGACGCAGGTGATGACGAAGCCGCCGCCGAGCCCGGAGCGGCCGCCCTCGGAGAAGACGGCGAGCGCGGTGAAGGTCAGGGCGCCGAACGCGAAGTTCATGCCGAGACCGAAGACCAGCAACACGGTCCGCAGGTAGGGAAGTTGCCAGAGGAAGCCGAGTCCGGCGGTCAGCTCGTCACGGCTGAAGACCGAGCCGGCCTTCTTGTGGGCGGCCGAGCGGGTACGCACGAGGGCCACGCAGACGGTCGACAGGAACAGGCCGAGGAACTGGGCGGTGAAGGGCAGCGCCTCGTGGATGCCGAAGAGCGCACCGCCGACGAGCGGGCCGACCAGCCGGACCGTGGCGGTACGCGCCTGGAGCCGGGCGGTCGCCGTGCCCATCTGGTCCGGCGGCACGACCGCGCGCAGCAGACCGAAGGCGGCGGGGGCGTAGACGCTGTTCAGCACGGCTCCGGCGGTGGCGACCAGCAGGACGAGCACCATGGGGGCGTGGCCGTTCCACACGGCGACGGTCAGCGCGGTGACCGCGAGCAGGCTCCCCGCGTCGCACACCCGCATCAGCCGACGGCGTTCGACCCGGTCGGCCATGACCCCGCCGGGCAGCATCGTGATCAGCACGGCGCAGATGGAGACGGTCCCCACGGTCCCGGCCTGCACGGCGGAGCCGGTCTCCTTGAGGATGAGCAGGGGCAGCGCCAGGGCGCTCATCTGGCTGCCCAGAACGGCGAAGAGGCCGCTCATCCAGAGCAGCCGGAAGTCCCGGTTGGAGCGGAGGGGCGTGGCCATCGGCAGGCTCCCGGAGATCGGCATAGGGACGTGGGATGAGGGGCAAGCGCGGCGGGGCGGCTCCCCTTGCCGGCGGAGCCGCCCCGTACCGCCTGTCCGCCGGCCGGGCGCCGCGGGGGCGAGGTCTCGGCCTCGTCCCGCCGCGGCGCACGGCCCGGTGGTTCAGCGCTCAGTTCAGCGCTGCTGCTCGACGACGCTCAGCACGCTGATGCAGTTGCCGTCGGTGGTGTCGCCGCCCTGGACGGAGGTCTCCTGGAGGTCCAGGACGGAGTGCGCCTCGACCTCGGGGGTCTCGTCGCCGGCCGGCTTCGTGTTCTCGGACATGGTGATCTCCATCCACGGGATAGGCGGAATGCGGTGTGCGGAACGCGGTGTGACGGAAATGCGGTGTGCGGCGGGTGAGATCAGTTCTCGACGACGCTGAGCACGCTGATGCAGTTGCCGGGCGGCGCGATGATGTCGCGGTCGGCGTTGACGGAGGTCTCCTGGAGGTCCAGGACGGAGTGCGCCTCGACCTCGGGGGTCTCGTTGGTCTCGTCGCCGGCCGGCTTCGTGTTCTCGGACATGGTGGTCTCCATCCACTCGTCACTGCGGGACCGGAACGTCCGGGGGAATTCCTCCGGTGTCCGGTGCGGCGGGCCGGTGCCTGCCGTTGCCGAGAAAGTTAGGAGGCCGGGCCTGGCGATCGCTTCGCCGCCGGTATGGCAGCGGTATCGGGCCAGCTCACGGCGGCCGGAGCACCCCCGCCGGGGCCGTTCACCACCCCGGGAACCCACTGCGACCTGGGCCCATACCGCTGCCGAAGCGCCTTCGGACCGTCCTCGAACCGGTGGCCCACAGCCTGGGTACGCGCCCGACGCGCCCCGGCCCCGAAGGAGGCGGCCCGCATGGAACTCGCCGAACTCGTCGCACGGCGGCCCTTCCCCGCCGCAGGTCTGCTGCTCGGCCTCACCCGGCGCTGCCCGCTGAGCTGCGCGCACTGCTCGACCGGGTCGGGCCTGTTCACCCGCCAGGAGCCGGATGCCGGTCAACTGGAGCGGTTCGTCGGCTCGTTCACGGCGGAGAACCGGCCGGACGTGGTCATGCTCACCGGCGGGGAGCCGCTGCTCCTGCCCGCGCTCGCCGAGCGGCTGAGCACCCTGGCGCGGAGCGCCGGGTCCCGTACGGCACTGCTGAGCGGCATGTTCTTCGCCCGGGGCGGAGCTCTTCCGGGCAGCCGGGGCGGGGCTTCCCGGGGCAGGCGGGGCGGGGGCTTCCCGGGCAGGCGCAGCGGAGCGATTCCGCCCGCCATCCTGCGCGCGATCCGCTCCGTCGACCATTTCTCGGCCTCGCTCGACGTCCACCACGAACGCGAGGTCCCCCGGGCCGATGTGTTCCGCGCCCTGCAGCTCGTCCGGGAGGAGGGGGTGGCCGTGAGCCTCCACCTCACCGGGACGGGAGCCTCGGACCCGTATCTCGCCGATCTCACCCGGGCGGTGGAGAAGGAGTTCGACGGCCGGGTGCCGTGCCTGGTCAACGAGGTGCGGCCGTTCGGCCGGGCCGCTTCGTGGGCGCGGGCGGCCCGCACCGGACCCGACCCGGCCGCGGCGTCCCCGTGCCCGATGGCCGCCTGGCCGGTGGTCGCCTTCGACGGCCGGGTGGTGGCCTGCTGCAACCAGGACACCGTGGACCGCCGGCCCGTACCGCCCCATCTGGACCTCGGCCATGTCGCGGAGGACGACTGGGCGACCGTACGCAGCCGGGCGCTGGAATCCCCGGTGCTGCGGATGCTCCGCACGGTCGGTCCGACGCATCTGGCCGCCCGGTACGGTTCCGGTCCCCGACCGGGCTCCTACTGCGACGGCTGCCGGGCGCTCGGCGGCGACGAGGCGGTGGCGGCCGGGGCGCAGGCGGTGGCGGGCGGTGCGGCGGGGGCGCTGCTGGACATGACGGCCGCGATGCGCGGCTCGCGGGAGGGGGCGCAGGGCATCGTGCGCCGCCACGGCTGCGCGGTGTACGCGCCGTTGGTCGTCGCGGGCGGGCCGGACCTGCCGGAGACCGACGGACGGGACCTCCGGTGAGCGCCGGGGCATCCGCGCGACTGCGGACCAAACTCCTCCTGCTGGAGCCGGAGTTCCGGGGCGCGACGCACCACATGTGGCGCCCCGAAGGGCTGTTGCCGCGCTACCGGACGTATCTGTGCACGATGCATGCCGTCATCCGGGCCTCCGTGCCGCTGATGGAGCTGGCCCTCGACCGCCTCCGCGCCCGGGCCGCTTCCGGTGATCCGCTCGCGGCGCCGATCGCCGCGTATCTGGCGGAGCACATCCGGGAGGAGGAGGGCCACGACGCCTGGCTCCTGGAGGACCTCCGGGCGGCGGGCGGCCGGCCCGAGGACGCGCTCGACCCGCTGCCCCCTCCGCCGGTCGCCTCGCTCGTCGGGTCGCAGTACTACTGGATCGAGCACCACCACCCGGTCGCCCTGCTCGGCTACATCGCCGTACTGGAGGGCTACGCGCCCGCCCCCGGCCTGACCGACCGCATCGCCCGGCGCACCGGGCTGCCCGCCGCCGCCCTGCGGACCGTACGGGAACACTCGGTGCTCGACACGGAGCACCTGGACGAGCTGTACGCGCTGCTGGACCGGCTGCCGCTCGGCCGGGACCGGGAAGCGGCCGTGGCGGTCAGTGCCCTGCATTCCCTCGACGCGCTCACCCGGCTGTTCGTCCGGCTCGGGCGCTCCGCGCCGGCGCCGTCGCCGCGGGGAGCCGGACCTGTCTCACCGATGGGAGTCACACCATGACCGGACCACCCGATAGCGGCGAACGGCTGCCGCTGCCCGACGCGTTGTACGAGGCGGGCTTCCCCGTCGACCTGCTCACCGAGGAGCAGCGCGAGGTGCTGAGCGGGCTGACTCCGCAGGAGCTGGCGCTCCTGCTCGATGTGAAGAGCCGGCTGGACGCCGTGGGGCCGGAGGTCCAGGCGCACGGCGAGATCGCCGGGGGCGCGCTGTTCTGACCCCGGCCCGACCCGGTTCCGGCCGGTCGGCGGTACGGGCCCGGCGCCGGGATCACCGCCGCCGGGCCCCGTACCCGCCCGATATCCCGGAGAGCCCGACATCCCGGAGAGAAGGACCCCTGATGAACTGCCTCTCGTGCCAGCAGGACCTGCCGCCGACGGCCCGGTTCTGCTCGTCCTGCGGGACGCCGTGCGCGACCGCCGGGACTGCCGCGGCTGCCCCTGCCGTCGCGGTCACCGGGGCCGGGCCGGCCGCCGCCGCTCCCCCGCCCGGTGACGAACGCAAGCCGGTGACCGTGCTGTTCTGCGATCTCGTCGGGTCCACCGCGCTGTCCGGCGTGCTCGACCCGGAGACGCTGCGCACGGTGACCCTGCGGTACTTCGAGGCGATGAGCGCGGAGATCGTGGCGCGGGGCGGCACCCCGGAGAAGTTCATCGGGGACGCCGTGATGGCGGTCTTCGGCGTCCCGGTGGTCCGGGACGACGACGCCCGCCGGGCGCTGGCGGCGGCGCTCGGGATGCGTCGGGCGCTGGCTCGGCTGAACGAGGAGCTGACCGCCACTCTCGGCATCGAGCTGGCCGTCCGGATCGGCGTCAACACCGGTCAGGTGGTGGCGGGTTCGGACCGGACCGCCCGGCAGGCGCTGGTCTCCGGGGAGACCGTGAACATCGCCGCCCGGCTGGAGCAGAACGCGGGCCGGGGCGAGATCCTGATCGGTCCCGGGACGCTGCTCGCCGCCGGTCCGACGGTGAACGCCGAGCCCACCGGGCCGCTGCGGCTGAAGGGCAAGCGGGACAGCGTCGAGGCCCACCGGCTGCTCGCGCTGGGCGCGGACGACCCCGAGCTGCTGCGCCGTTTCGACGTTCCCTTCGTCGGGCGCGGCGCCGAGCGGCGGGCGCTCGACGCCGCGCTGGAGCGGACGGTGCGCGCGGGCGCGGCCGGACTGCTGCGGGTCACCGGGGAGGCGGGGATCGGGAAGACCCGGCTGGTACGGGAGTGGCTGGCGGCGCGGTCGGCGTCCGGCGGACTCGCGTACGGGGCGGGGCGGTGCCGCAGTTACGGGGACCACGGCACCCTCGCACCGCTGGCCGACGCGGTGCGTTCCCTGCTGGCCGCGACGGACCCCGCGGAAGGCGCGCGGGAGGCCGCCGACGGACTGGCGGTCGACGACGCGATGGCTCTGCTGTCCGGGGGCCTGCTGAGCGACGGTACGCCGAACGCGCCCTTCGAGGACATGTGCGCGGCCCTGACGACGGTCCTGGAACGGGCGGCCCGCTTCCGCCCGGTCGTCCTGGTGCTGGACGACTGGCACGCGGCGGCCCCGCTGCTGGTCCGCACGGCGCACCGGCTGACGGACGGACCGGGTTGCGCGGGTGTGCTGGTGCTCTGCGCCGGGCGGCCGGACGGTCCTGGCGAGGACGACGAACCGGCCGGTGCGCGGCCGTTGCTCCAGCTGACGGGGTTGCCGTACGAGGAGGCGGCCCGGCTCGCCGCCGTTCTCGCCGGCCCGGACGGCGGGCCCTGCGACGACGCCCGGCCCGCCGGGGACACGCCACCCGGCAACGATCTGCTCCTGGCGCGGGCCGGGGGCAACCCGCTCTACCTGGAACAGCTCCTGGTCGGTGACCGGACGGACGCCGGGGGCGGGGCGGCCGACGAGGAGTTGCCGCCCACGCTCCAGGCCCTGCTGGGCGCGCGGATCGGTGCGCTGGCCCGGATGGAGCGCGATGTGGTGGATCTGGCCGCCGTGATCGGCCGGGAGTTCACCGCACCGGAACTGGTCCGGCTCCAGCTGTACGTACGGGCCGGGGAGGGCCACGGGACCACTGCGCAACGGCGGCTCGTGGACGATGCGTTGGAGGCACTGGCCCGCCGTCGGCTGGTCGAGTCGGGTGCCCCCGGGGGCCGGGCGGCGGAGGCGGCGTACCGGTTCAGCAGCGGGCTCGTGCACGAGGTCGCGTACGCCTCGCTGTCCAAGCGGGCCAAGGCCGAACGCCACGCCTGGGCAGCGGAGTTGCCCAGCGTGCTGCGCGGTGGCGACGGTGCGGTCGGCGGCCATCTGGAGCGGGCCTACCGCTACCGCGCCGAGCTGGGCCTGCTCGACGACCGGGCCCGGCGCCTGCGCGACCGGGCCGCCGCCGCGCTGGGCCGGGCCGGGGCGCAGGCCGCCGCCCGGTCCGACCTGCACTGGGCGCACGGCCTGCTGGAGCGGGCGGTGGACCTGCGCCCCGGCGACCCGGCGGCGACCCGGCGGCTCGGCGAGGTGCGGGTGGCGCTCGGCCGCACCGCACAGGGGGCAGAACTTCTGCTCCAGGTGCGGGAGATGGCGGCCGATCCGGTGGAGGCCGCGCACGCCCGGCTGGCGCTCGCGGTGCTGGACCCGGGCGGCCCCGGACCCGGCCCCGCCGCCGTGGCCCGTACCGTGCTTCCGGTGTTCGAGGCGGCCGGGGACTCGGTCGGCCGGGCGCGGGCTCATCTGCGGCTCGCCCAGCAGTTCCAGCGGTCCGGGCGGCACGAGGAGGCGGAGCGGGACCAGGCGCGGGCCCTGGAGCACGCCGTGCTGGCCGGTGCGGAGCCTGAACGGGCCGGGGCGCTCGGCGTGATCGGCATCTCCCTGTGGCGCGGGCCGGTCCCGGTGCCCGCCGCGGTGATCCGCTGCCGGACCCTGCTGGCCACGCACGGCGCGGGCCGCCCCACGGTCCGGGTCACCCTCAACTGCCCCTTGGCGGTGCTGTACGCGCTCCAGGACGCGGCCGAGGACGCGTACGGCTGCCTGGCCGAGGCGGAGCGGCTGGCCGGGAAGCTGGGGTTCGCCGAGGCGGAGGTCTTCCTGCCGATGTTCCGGGCGACGGTGGAGGCGCTGTCCGGCCGGAACGCCGCCGCGCTGGACCTGCTCGGCCGGGCGGACGCGGCGGCCCGGCGCACGGGGGCGACCGGAATGCGGACGGCGGTGGCGCTGGACGCGGCCCGCCTGGAGCTGGACGAGGGCCGGGAGGACCGGGCGGCCGAGCACCTGGCGGGTATCGGCGACGCGTCGGGGCTGAGCCGGGCGGACGCGGTGGACCTGGCGGGGCTGCGGGCCCGGCTGACGGCACGGGACCGACCCGAGGAGGCGGCCGCGCTCGCGGCACAGGCGGTGCGGGCGTCGCTGCTCACCGATTCCCCGCTGGTGCAGGCGACGGCCGAGCTGGACCGGGCGCACACGCTCGCCGCCCTGGGCCGGCTTCCGGAGGCCGCGGCGTCGGCCGGGGCGGCCGCGGTGCACTTCACCGGCAAGGGGCATCTGCCGGGGTTCCGCCGGGTCTCCGGGTTCCTCGCGCGCCCGCCCCTGCCGGTGGCCACGACGACGGAGAGGAGCTGACCGATGACGACCACGGAACCGGCACAGGCACCGGCGGAACCGGTACGGACCCGGGTGGGTACCGGCCCGGGTCAGGGTCTGACCTGGAGTCTGCGCGGGCGCGGACCCGACGACGTACCGGTGCTGGCGGACGCCGGGCCGCCGCTGGGCCGCCCGGCCGGGCCCGCCACGGGGCGCGGTGTCCGCGTGTGCGTCGTGGACTCGGGTGTGGAGCGCGACCATCCGCTGGTCGGCCCGTTGGCCGGCTCCTGGGTGGTCGTCAAGGACGGGGAGAGCGGCGGGATCACCGTCGAGCCGACCACGACCGGGGACACCTGCGGCCACGGCACCGCGTGTGCGGGCATCATCCGCCGGACCGCCCCGGAGTGCGAGATCCACAGTGTGCGGGTGCTCGGCGAGCGGTTCTCCGGCACCGGCGACATCCTGATGGCCGGGCTGCGCTGGGCGGTGGAGCAGCGGTTCGACGTGGTCAACCTCAGCCTGTCGACGACCCGCACCCGGTTCGCGCAGGAGCTGCACAGCCTGGCGGACAGCGCCTACTTCGCCCGTACGGTGATCGTCGCCTCGGCGCACAACACCCCGGTGGAGAGCTTCCCGTGGCGGTTCGCGTCCGTGATCTCGGTGGGCAGCCACCAGGAGGACGACCCCGAACTGCACCTGTACAACCCCGACCCCCCGGTGGAGTTCTTCGGGCCGGGCCAGAACGTGACGGTGCCCTGGCTGGGCGGCCGGACGATCCGCACCACGGGGAACAGCTTCGCCACGCCGTACGTCGCCGGGCTCTGCGCCCGCGTTCTGTCCGCGCATCCGCGGATGACGGCCTTCCAGCTCAAGAACGCCCTCTATCTCTCCGCGGCCAACGTGCGCCACGCGCCGCGTCCTTCTTCCACTCCCGCTTCCTCCACTCCGGCAGGAGATACCCGTGATGACTCCGAGAACTGATTCCGCCGCCGCCTTCTCCTCCACCGCCACGGTCGCCGACGCGCCGCGCAGCGAACTCCTCCAGTCGGTCGTCGATGTGGCCCGTGCCATCTTCGGGGCCGAGGCCAGCTCGGTGTTCCTGCTCGACGAGGAGGCCGACGAGCTCGTCTTCCAGGCCGTGTCCGGGCAGGGCGAGGAGTTCCTCGTGGGCCGCCGGTTCCCGGCCGGGCGCGGGATCGCCGGGTGGGTGGCGACCTCCGGCGAGCCGATGGTGGTCGACGACCTGAGCGCCGATCCGTCCTTCGACCGCTCGCTGGCGGAGTCGACCGCGTACGTACCGAACGCCCTGATGGCGGCCCCGCTCATCAGCGACGCCCGGATCCTGGGCGTCCTGGAGGTACTGGATCCCTCCCCGCAGGCCCGGTCGGGGGTACGGGAGCTGGATCTGCTCGCGATGTTCGCCCGGCAGGCCGCCGCAGCCCTGCGGGTGATCACCCCGGAGCGCGTCCGGGAGGCCGAGGAGCGCACGGTCCTGGCCGGGCACACGCTGGCGGGCGCGGAACGTGAGGACGCGCTGCGACTGCTGGGTAGCCTGGAGCGACTGCTGCGGGGCGTCGGCTGAGGGGGCCGACACCCGGGAGTAGCCACCGGCCCGGCGGGCAGGAGCGGGGCGTCGGCACCAAGGGAAGGACACGCACGATGAAGCTCGCATTCTCCACGCTCGGAGTGCCCGGTACGCCGGTCGCCGAGGTCGTCCGGCTCGCCGCCGGGAACGGCTACCAGGGCGTGGAGCTGCGCGTCCACCCCGAGGAGCCCGTGCACCTGGGGCTCTCGTCGCTGGAACGGGCCGACGTGGTCGAGGCGTTCAAGGCGGGCGGGGTGAAGATCCTGGCCCTCGCCGGGTACGTCCAGGTGGCCGCCGAAGGGGACGACGAGCCGGTCCTCGCGGAGCTGTCCGAGCTGGTGAAGCTCGCCCGGGACCTGGGCGCGTCCTACGTCCGGGTCTTCCCCGGCGGCGGCGACCAGGAGCAGGCGGAGTCCGACGCGACGGCCGCCCGGCGGCTCGGCGCGGCGGCCCCGGCAGCCGCCGACATGGGCGTGACCATCCTGCTGGAGACCCATGACTCGCACCGTGCGGGCCTGGACGTCGCCCGGGTCGTCGCCACGGTCGGGCATCCCCGGGTCGGCGCGATCTGGGACGTGCTGCACACCTGGCTCGCCGGTGAGGAGCCGGCGGCCAGCCGGGCGGTGCTCGCCCCGCACCTGGGCTACGTCCAGGTGAAGGACGTCGCCTCGGCGGAGGACCTCACTCCGCTGCCGCTGGGCTCCGGGGTGCTGCCGCTGGCGGAGTGCCTGGACGGGACGGGTCCGGACACCTGGGTGTGCTGGGAGTACGAGAAGCGCTGGCACCCGGGGGCGGCGGAGCTACCGGGTCTGCTGGGCGCCGGACGCGAGCACCTGCTGCGGCTCGGGGCTCCGAAGCAGTAGGAACGGCCGAAGCGGTGTCGGGGGCAGCGAAGCGGTGTCCCCGGAACGGGTGGACGGGGTCGGACCCGATGGCCGGGTCCGACCCCGTCCACCCGTTCGCCCGCCCCACCCACTCTTCTGGCGGCACGTCACTCCCGGTCCCGGCACGGCCTCTTGACCGGAAGTTATTTTCCCTATAAGCGTACTTCCTTGGAAGTTTCTTTCACCCCGGGAAGGAGCTCACGTGCCCCACCGCACCTCAAGACGCACCCTCCTCACCGCCACAGCGGCCGTCACCGCCGCCGCGGCGACCGGCGCCCTCACCCCGCCCGCCGTCGCCTCCGCGCACTCCACGAACGCCTCCACCGACCGCCGGCTGCGGCGGATCATCGCCGGGATGAGCCTGGAGGAGAAGGTCGGCCAGCTCTTCGTGATGCGGGTCTACGGGCACTCCGCCACCGACCCCGACCAGGCCGACATCGACGCGAACCTCAAGGAGATCGGGGTCCGTACGGCGGCCGAGCTGATCTCCACGTACCACGTCGGCGGGATCATCTACTTCACCTGGGCGCGCAACACCCGCGACCCGCACCAGATCGCCGACCTCTCCAACGGCCTCCAGCGCGCCGCGCTCGCCGAGCGCCACCGGGTGCCACTGCTCGTCTCCACCGACCAGGAGCACGGCATCGTCTGCCGGGTCGGCGAACCCGCAACCCTCCTGCCGGGCGCGATGGCCCTCGGCGCGGGCGGCTCGCGCTCCGACACCCGGCGGGCCGCCTGGATCGCGGGTGCGGAGCTGGCCGCGCTCGGCATCAACCAGAACTACGCGCCGGACGCCGACGTCAACGTCAACCCTGCCAACCCGGTCATCGGTGTACGGTCCTTCGGCTCCGACCCCGACGCGGTGGCCGACCTGGTAGCGGCGCAGGTGAAGGGCTACCAGGGCGCGGGCGTCGCGTCGACCGCCAAGCACTTCCCCGGCCACGGCGACACGAACACCGACAGCCACACCGGGCTGCCCGTCATCAACCACACCCGCGCCGAGTGGGAGGAGCTGGACGCCCCGCCGTTCCGCGCCGCGATCCGGGCCCGGATCGACTCGATCATGACCGCGCACATCGTGGTCCCGGCCCTCGACCCGTCCGAGGACCCGGCCACGCTCTCCCGGCCGATCCTCACCGGCATCCTCCGCGAGGAGCTGGGCTACGACGGGGTGGTGGTCACCGACTCGCTCGGCATGGAGGGGGTGCGCACGAAGTACGGCGACGACCGCGTTCCGGTCCTCGCCCTGCTGGCGGGCGTGGACCAGCTGCTCAACCCGCCGAACCTCTCCGTCGCCTGGAACGCCGTGCTGGACGCCGTCCGCAGTGGCGAGATCAGCGAGGAGCGGATCGAGGAATCGATCCTGCGCATCCTGCGGCTGAAGAGCGGACTCGGCCTGTTCCGGGACCCGTTCGTCAGCCACCGGGGCGTCGAACGTACGGTCGGCAGCCGCGCGCACCGGGCCGCCGCCGACCGGATCGCCGAGCGCACGACGACCCTGCTCGCCGATCCGGGCTCGCTGCTGCCGCTCTCCCGGCGCAGCCACCGGAACCTGCTGGTGGTGGGGGCCGATCCGGCCTCCCCCTCCGGGACGACGGGCCCACCGACCGGCACCCTGGCCCACGCCTTCGGCGAACTGGGCTTCAGCGCGCGGGCGTTGTCCACCGGCACGGCCCCGAACCAGGCGAAGATCGACGAGGCGGTCGCCGCCGCCGAGGGCAGGGACGCGGTGGTCGTGGCGACGTACAACGTCACGGCGAGCAGCTCGCAGCGCACGCTGGTGAGGGCGCTCGTGGCGACCGGCGTCCCCGTCGTCACCGTCGCGATCCGCAACCCGTACGACGTCGCCCACCTCACCGGGACCGGCGTCGCGGCGAGCCTCGCCGCGTACTCCTGGACCGATGTCGAACTGCGCGCCGCGGCCCGGGTGATCGCGGGCCGCGCCGAGCCGGAGGGCACCCTGCCGGTTCCGGTGCAGCGCGCGGACGACCCGGCGCAGGTGCTGTACCCGGTGGGCCACGGACTGTCGTACTAGCCCTACGGCGACCGGACGTCCCCGGCCTCCGGTGATCGGCGCAAAGCACCCCCGCATCTGGCGTGGCCCCGCTCCGGCGGGCCACGCCGGGTGTACGTCTTCGGTGACGTATTGGGGGGTTTCATGGATGAGCGCATGTCCTCGGGGGCCCGGAGCCGACGGCCCGCCCCGTTACCGGCCCGCGTGGTCCTGGCGGCCCGCGTGGTCCTGGCCGTGGCCGCCTTCGTTGTCGCGCTTCTGCTGACGACGGCCTGCGAGGCCCCGGGCCGTACGGTCACCGACGACCGGGGGCCCGTCCCCGCCCCGCCCGGCCCGTCCCCGTACGGGGTGGTGTTCCTCGGCCCTGGCGACTGCAGTTCGCGGGGCCCGGTGATCCGGGAGGTGTTCTGCCGCAGTGAGAAGGCCGCGGCCACCGTCCTCGCCCGGCACCTCGGCACCCCGTCGTCGGGCCCGCCCTGCCCG
Organism: Streptomyces globisporus; assembly: GCA_014649555.1. Classification (GTDB taxonomy): domain Bacteria; phylum Actinomycetota; class Actinomycetes; order Streptomycetales; family Streptomycetaceae; genus Streptomyces; species Streptomyces globisporus. The sequence continues at coordinate 42,917 of BMTG01000009.1, forward strand.
GACGCCACCGACTTCGTCCTGCACGTCTCCGAGACGGGCACCGGGGCCCGTTCCCGGCTCACGACCGGTTACGCCTGCATGCGGAACCTGGAGCCCCCGCACCCGGGCGACCCGGGGCAGGGCGGCGGACCGCTGACCGTCGTCGGCGACTGCGTCACCGCCTCCCGCGCGGGCGAGGTCACGGAGACCGCCTGCGCGGACGCGGGCGGCCGCGCCCCGCGCTACCGGGTGGAGTCGGCGGTGCGGCGGCGGGCCCAATGCCCGGACGACACGGACCTGTTCGTCTCCCTGCGCGGGGAGAAGCCGGTGGGCTGCGCCCGCCGGTCCACCGGATGGTGACGGTGACCGACGGGCGCGGCCCGGGACGAGCGGCTGCGGGCGACTACGGGCGCAGCGTGGCCTCGTCGCGCTCGACCTCGCCGTTGCGCTGGTCCAGCTTCGTGTCGAACTTCGCCAGCGGCTTCGCCTTCGCCGGGTCGTCCTGGACGGCAGCCGGGGCGACGCCCGCCCAGCGCAGGATGTCGGCGGTGGCCTTCGCCTTCTGCGCCTCCGGGAGGCCGGAGACCTTCGAGCCGTGGTTGCCGCCGGGGACGGTGTACACCGCGCTGTCCTTCGCGCCGCGGCCCAGGCGGAACGGCTCCGCGCTCCACGGGTCGTTCTCGCCGTTGACGTACATCATCCGCCGGGCGTTGTGCTTGACCCAGCTGTCGATGTCCCGCATGGCGCCCCGGTCGAACTTCATCGGGATGGAGCGGGGCACGAAGTTGCGCGGGGGCTGGTAGCCGTAGCGGCTCAGGTTGCCGAGCCAGGGCTGCTCGATGTCCGGCGATCCGAGCTGGGTGCCCGCCTGGTAGTAGTACGGGGTGTACGTCTCCAGGCCCTGGTCGGCATAGCCGGAGAAGCCGACGATGGAGTCGACGGAGTTGTAGATGTCGTCGTCGGTGGCCTTCTTGGCGTCGGCCGGGAGGTCCACGCAGTCGGCGAGCAGGCTGTACTGCCAGAAGGCGAACGTGTAGTCCAGGACCGTGGCCTCGTAGGCGCGGTCGAGGGAACCGATGGTGTTGAACGTCCAGCCGGCGGCGGTGGCCTGCTCCTTGTACTTCTTCTGGAGCGGGGCCCGCCGGATCAGGGCCTCGCGCTGCACCGCGCCGAGCTTGTCGCGGCACTCCTTGGTGCCGACGTCGCGGAAGAACCGGTCGTACGCCGAGTCCTCCTTGTCGTTGACGTCGTTGGGCGCGACGTAGGCGACGACGCCGTCCATGTCCTTCGGGTAGAAGCGCTCGAAGTACGTGGCGGTCATGCCGCCCTTGGACCCGCCGGTGGCCAGCCACTTCTTGTCGTAGATCTTCTTGAGCGCCGTGAACACCCGGTGCTGGTCGCTGGCGGCCTGCCAGATGTCCAGCTTGGACCAGTCGGCGGGGGCCGGCCGGGACGGGGTGAAGTAGCGGTACTCCAGGGAGACCTGGTTGCCGTCGATGATCTGCGTCGGCTCGCTGCGGCTGGGGTTGGTGGAGACGTTGTAGCCGCTGGTGAAGAAGACCGTCGGGCGGGAGACGTCCTTGTGCAGCAGGGTCAGGCGCTGCTGGAACGTGCCCTTGGACGGGCGCCGGTGGTCGACCGGCTGGGTGTAGTTGAGGACGAAGTAGCGGTAGCCCGCGTACGGCTTCTCCTCGATCAGACTCATGCCCGGGATGGCCAGGATGCGGTCCTTGATGTCCTCGGTGCTCGCTTCGCTGCCGAGGGCGGTTCCGCTGCTTTTCGCGGCCGGTTCCGCGGCGGTGGCCGCACCGGCCGAGGCCCCCGTGGCTCCGACCGTGCCTATGAGCACGGCGAGCGAGAGAACCCCTGTGAGTGACTTGCGCATGCACGCTCCCCTTGATTCACAACAGTCGCCGTGAACTTATCGGGGGTAACACACGCCACGCCAGACCCGGTTGTCCGTGTCAGCACAAGATGCCAGCACAAGAGATCAGCACCGGATGTCAGCAGAGGATGTCAGCAGAGGATCCATCCGGTGGAGACGGACTTCTTGCCGATCGCGCCGGTCGCCCGGACGCAGCGGTTCAGCGCGTTGACCGTGACCGGGCCCGCCATCTTCGTGTACGAGCCCTTGTCGGAGACCGCGCGACCGCCGCGCGCCTGGAGCGTGACGCTCATGGTCCGCCGTTTGCCGGGCTTCTTGGCGACGGTCACCGCGCAGGCATGGGCGCGGGACTTGTAGACGCGCAGCTCTCCCGTGGAGAACTCGACCGTCTTCGCCGGGCGGCCGGAGCAGCCGGAGGCGGCCTGGGCGGTGCCGGGGGCGGCGAGGACAGGGACGAGCCCGCCCAGCAGGGGCAGGACGAGGAGGCCGACGAGCGGCAACCGTCTCCGCCGCATCGGTTTCACCGCTGCGGCCGGTCCCACGGCCCCGTCCGGACCCACCGGCCCCGCAGTCCTGTCGAACACGTTCGCCCCCACCTGACATCTGTACGCCCATGCGTCCCTGGCTACGACGCAGCAGACGCGCGAGAGGTTGCACGGCGCCGGGCGCTCCCGGCCCCGGCGGGCTCTCACACGGCCGCGGGCTCGTCCTCCCCTATGCCCTCTCCTATGAAGGTGCGCCACAGCCGGGCGTACTGCCCGTCCAGGGCGAGCAGCTCGTCGTGCGTACCGTCCTCGGCGACGCGGCCGTGGTCCATCACCACGACCCGGTCTGCGCGGGCGGCCGTCGTCAGCCGGTGGGCGACCACCAATGTGGTCCGGCGGCCGGTGAGCCGGTCGGTCGCCTGGTTGACGAGGGCCTCGGTGGCGAGGTCGAGGGCTGCGGTCGCCTCGTCCAGGAGCAGGACGTCCGGGTCGACCAGCTCGGCACGGGCCAGGGCGATCAGCTGGCGCTGCCCGGCGGAGAGGTTACGGCCGCGCTCGGCGACCTCGTGCAGGTAGCCGTCCTCCAGCGTGGCGATCATCTCGTGCGCGCCGACCGCGCGGGCCGCGGCCTCGACCTCGGCGTCGGTGGCGTCGGGCAGCCCGTAGGCGATGGCGTCGCGGACCGTCCCGGCGAAGAGGTACGCCTCCTGCGGGACGACGCCGAGGCGGTGCCGGTAGGCGGTCATGTCGAGCTTGCGGAGGTCGGTGCCGTCGGCGGTGACCCGGCCGCCGGTGGGGTCGTAGAACCGGGCGACCAGCTTGACCAGGGTCGACTTCCCGGCCCCCGTCTCCCCGACGAAGGCGACGGTCTGCCCGGCGGGGATGTGCAGGTCGATCCCGGTGAGGGCCTCCTCCTCGTCCCCGTACGCGAAGGACACGTCCTCGAACCCGATCTCACCGCGCAGCGAGAGCACGTCGAGCGGTTCGTCCGGGTCGGCGGTCGAGGTGGGCTCGCGCAGCAGCTCCTGGATGCGGCCGAGCGAGACGGTGGCCTGCTGGTAGCCGTCGAAGACCTGGGAGAGCTGCTGGACGGGGGCGAAGAACAGGTCGATGTAGAGCAGGTAGGCGACCAGCGCGCCGACGGTCAGCGTGCCGTTGTCGATCCGGCCCGCGCCGACGATCATCACCGCGGCGGCGGCGACGGAGGCCAGCAGCTGGACGAACGGGAAGTAGACGGAGATCAGCCACTGGCCGCGTACCCGGGCCTGGCGGTAGCTGTCGCTGCGCTCGGAGTAGCGGGCGGCCCCGTCGTGCTCGCGGCCGAAGGCCTGGACGATACGGAGACCGGCGACGGACTCCTGGAGGTCGGCGTTGACGGAGCTGATGCGGGTCCGGGCCAGCTCGTACGCCTTGACGCTGCTGCGACGGAAGAAGAAGGTGCCGATGATCAGCACGGGCAGGGTGGCGAAGACGACCAGGGCGAGCTGGATGTCCAGGACGAGCAGCGCGACCATGATCCCGAAGAAGGTGACGACGGAGACGAACGCGGTGACCAGACCGGTCTGGAGGAACGTGGAGAGCGCGTCCACGTCCGTCGTCATCCGGGTCATGATCCGGCCGGTCAGCTCGCGCTCGTAGTAGTCGAGGCCGAGGCGCTGGAGCTGGGCGAAGATCTTGAGGCGGAGCGAGTAGAGGATCCGTTCGCCGGTCCGGCCGGTCATCCGGATCTCGCCGGTCTGGGCGATCCACTGGACGAGCACGACGACCAGGGCGATCGCGGAGGCGGCCCACACCGCCCCGATCGAGATCTGGCTGACGCCCTCGTCGATGCCGTGCCGGATCAGGACCGGCAGCAGCAGGCCCATCCCGGCGTCGACGGCGACGAGCCCGAGGCTGATGAGCAGAGCGGCGCCGAAGCCGCGCAGCAGCCGGCGCAGCCCGTAGGACTCCTCCGGGCGCACGGCGGCGGCCTCGTCGACCTCGGGGGTGTCCGTGGCGGGCGGCAGCGCCTCGACCTGGGCGAGGAGTTCGGGGGTCGCGGGCATACCGGCGACGGTGGTGTCCCGCTCCTCCTCCCTGCGGATCCACAGCTCGGGGGTGATGCCGCGCTCCGCGTCGAACTCGGCGTCCAGCTCCTCCTGGAGGGCGCGGTCGTCCTCGGGGCCGGCCTCGGTGCGCGGCGGCCGGTGGCCGGGCGAGGTGGCGCCCAGTTCGTCGGGGTCGGTGAGGAGGAGGCGGTAGAGGGCGGAGGTGCGCTCCAGCTCGTCGTGGGTGCCGATCGCGGCGAGCTTCCCGCCGTCGAGGACGGCGATGCGGTCGGCGAGCTGGAGGGTGGACCGGCGGTGGGCGATGAGGAGGGTGGTCCGCCCGGCCATCACCTGCTTGAGCGCCTCATGGATCTCGTGCTCGACGCGGGCGTCGACGGCGGAGGTCGCGTCGTCGAGGAGGAGCAGCCGGGGGTCGGTGAGGATGGCCCGGGCGAGGGCGACGCGCTGGCGCTGGCCGCCGGAGAGGGTGAGCCCGTGCTCGCCGACGGTGGTGTCGTACCCCTTCGGCAGTTCGGAGATGAACCCGTGGGCCTGGGCGGCGCGGGCGGCCGTCTCGATCTGCTCCTGGGTGGCGTCGGGGAGGCCGTAGGCGATGTTGGCGCGGACGGTGTCGGAGAACAGGAAGCTGTCCTCGGGGACGAGCCCGATGGCGGAGCGCAGGGATGCCTGGGTCAGCTCGCGGACGTCGTGGCCGCCGATGAGGACGGCGCCGTGGGAGACGTCGTAGAAGCGGGGCAGCAGGAGCGAGACGGTGGACTTGCCGCTGCCGGAGGCGCCGACGACGGCGACGGTCTCGCCGGGTTCGACGGTGAGCGAGAACCCGTCGAGGACGGGCCGGTCCTCGTCGTAGCCGAACCGGACGTCGTCGAACTCGATCCCGGCCGGGGCGTCGGCGGGCAGTTCCTTGGTCCCGTCCGTCATGGAGGGCTCGGTGTCGATCAGCTCCAGGACGCGTTCGACACCGGCGCGGGCCTGCTGCCCCACGGTCAGCACCATGGCGAGCATCCGGACCGGGCCGACGAGCTGGGCGAGGTACGTGGAGAAGGCGACGAACGTACCGAGGGTGATCTCGCCCCGGGTGGCCAGCCAGCCGCCGAGGGCGAGCATGGCGACCTGGCCGAGGGCGGGCACGGCCTGGAGGGCGGGGGTGTAGCGGGAGTTCAGCCGTACGGTGCGCAGCCGCCCGGCGAAAAGGCGCCGGCTGACCTCGCGGAGCTTCCCGGTCTCCTGGTCCTCCTGCCCGAACCCCTTGACGACCCGGACCCCGGAGACGGCCCCGTCGACGACTCCGGCGACGGCGGCGGCCTGGCTCTGGGCGTACCAGGTGGCAGGGAAGAGGCGGGCCTTGGAACGGCGGGCGATGAACCAGAGCGCGGGGGCTACGGCGAGGGCGACGAGGGTCAGGGGCAGCGAGAGCCACGCCATGATCACCAGGGAGATGAGGAAGAGCAGCACGTTCCCGATGGTCATCGGGAGCATGAACAGCAGCCCCTGGATCAGCTGGAGGTCGCTGGTGGCCCGGCCGACGACCTGCCCGGTGGACAGTTCGTCCTGCCGTTTCCCGTCGAGCCGGGTGATCGTCGCGTACATGTCCGTACGCAGATCGTGCTGCACGTCCAGGGCGAGCCGGCCGCCGTAGTAGCGGCGGATGTAAGTGGCGATGTAGACGAGGACGGCCGCGCCGATGAGCAGCCCGGTCCAGACGGCGAGGGAGCGGGTGTGGTCGGTGACCACGTCGTCGATGATCACCTTGGTGATCAGTGGCACGAGGGCCATGACGGCCATGCCGGCGAGCGACGAGCCGAGGGCGAGCACGACGTTCCGCCGGTATCGCCACGCGTACCCGGTCAGCCGCCGGCCCCACCCCTGTTGCTCTGCGCCCGTCACGCGTTGCCTCCCCGTCCCGTTCGATCTTCCGGAATGCACCAACGCGGCGGGGGGCGGATTTCATCCCGCCGCAACAATCGGGGCGGGAAACCGGGCCGATGGGCGGGGGCGGAATGGGGCCGGGGACGTAGGACCGGTTCACATCCCGGCCGGGCGGGTAGTAACCGGCGGCTCCCCGGCCGGAGGCCATCTCGAAGAGCATCTCGAAGGGGCGGGAACCATGGCGATCGACCGGCTCACCGAGGCCTACCGTTGCGGACAGCTCTACGCGGCGCTCGCCGCACTGGAGCGTCTGTGCGGAGGCACGCACCATCCCCTGGACGACCCCGCGAGGCGTCGGCAGGTGTCCACCGAACCGCGCAAGCACCTCGCCCCGCACCTGTGGAAGGCGACCCGCTCCCTGGTCGATGCCGCCGGCCAGGGTCGGGGGAAGGCCGCCGCGGAGATCTTCCGGCAGCTGCCGGACCTCCTCCCGCTCCGCAGGGAGCTGCCCGGGGAGATCCGGGACGCGGCGGAGCGGGCACGGTTCGAGGAGGGGGTCCGAGCGCAGGAGACCGCGATCGGCAAGGCGCTCGCGGAGTTGTGAGGGGGCGGGTCGGCCCGCCCCCTCACGTGCCCGGCCTACAGATGCGTCGGCTCGAACATCCGCAGCAGGGCCGGAAGCACGACGACCGACGGCCCCGGGGTCGCCAGCGCCTTGCCCAGGTCGGCGGCGAGGGACTCCGGGGCGGTCCGGACGGCGGGTACGCCGAAGGACTCGGCGAGGGCGACGAAGTCCGGGCGGGCCAGCTCGGTGCCGGTGGTCTCGCCGAAGGCTCCCGTCATGTACTCGCGGAGGATGCCGTAGCCGCCGTCGTCGACGATCAGCCAGGTCAGCGGCAGATCGTACTGGCGCGCGGTGGCCAGCTCCGCGATGGAGTACATCGCGCCGCCGTCGCCGGAGACCGCGAGCACGGGCTTCGTCGGGTCGGCGGCGGCGGCCCCGATGGCGGCCGGGAAGCCGTAGCCGAGGCCGCCCGCGCCCTGGGCGGAGTGCATGGTGTTGGGGCGGCGGGCGTCGAACGCCGACCAGGCCCAGTACGCCAGGATCGTCATGTCCCAGAAGCTGGGCGCGGCGTCGGGCAGCGCCTCGCGGACGGCGGCGAGGACCTGCTGCTCCAGGGTGAGGTCCTGGGCATCGATCCGGACCCGTACCTTCTCCAGCACCGTACGTACGCGTTCGGCTGCGTCCGGGTCCTCGCGGCGCTCCACCGCCTCCAGCAGGTCGGCCAGCGCCTCGCGGGCGTCGGAGTGGATACCGAGGGCGGGGTGGTTGGACTCCAGCTTCCCGGCGTCCGCCTCGATCTGGATCACCCGGCCGCGCGGGCGGAAGGTGTGGTAGTTCGAGGAGAGTTCGCCGAGGCCGGAGCCGACGACGAGCAGGACGTCCGCGTCCTCCAGGAAGTCGGTGGTGTGCCGGTCCTCCAGCCAGGAGCGCAGCGACAGCGGGTGCTCCCAGGGGAACGCGCCCTTGCCGCCGAAGGTGGTGACGACCGGCGCGTCGATCTTCTCGGCCAGCGCGCGCAGCTTGCCGGAGGCGTCGGAGCGTACGACTCCGCCGCCCGCGATGATCACGGGCCGCTCGGCGTGGGACAGCAGATGCGCGGCGGCGACCGTCAGCTCGGGGCGCGGGTAGAGCTCGCGCGGGGTGGCGTCCATGGCGCTGACCACGGGCAGGGTCGTCTCGGCCAGCAGCACGTCCTGCGGGATCTCCACCCAGACCGGCCCGTGCGGGGCGGTCAGCGCGGACTCCCAGGCGGCGGCGATCGCGGACGGGATCTGCGACGCGGTCCGCACGGTGTGCACGGACTTCACGATGTCGCGGACGGAGGCCTGCTGGTCGCGGAGCTCGTGGAGATAGCCGTGCCGCCCGCCGCCGAGCCCCGGCGTCGGGATCTGGCTGGAGATCGCGAGGACGGGGGCGGAAGCGGCGGCCGCCTCCTGGAGCGCGGCGAGCGAGGTGAGCGCGCCGGGCCCGGTCGAGAGCAGCAGCGGGGCCACCTCCCCCGTGATCCGGCCGTATGCGTCGGCGGCGAACCCCGCGTTGTTCTCGACGCGGAGCCCGACGTACCGGAGCGAGGAGCGGCGCAGCGCGTCGAACATGCCGAGCGCGTGCTGACCGGGCAGGCCGAAGACGGTGGTCGCGCCGAGCCCCTGGAGGGTTTCGACGACGAGGTCACCGCCGTTGCGGCCGGCCGGCGGGTTCAGTACGGCGGCGGCCTGGGCGGCGGTGAGCTGCGGCCGGTCGTCGTGGTCGTGGCTCACTTGGCGTCCTCGGCTTCCTTTGCTTCCTTCTCCGCCGCGATCTGACGGGACATGATCGTGGTCAGCTCGTACGCGGCGTGGGAGGCGGCCACGGAGGTGATCTCGGCGTGGTCGTACGCGGGGGCGACCTCGACCAGGTCGGCGGAGACCAGGTGGCAGGAGGAGAGCCCGCGCAGGATCTCCAGCAGTTCGCGGGAAGTGAGGCCGCCGGCCTCAGGGGTGCCGGTGCCGGGGGCGTGCGCCGGGTCCAGGACGTCGATGTCGATGGAGATGTACAGCGGCCGGTCGCCGATGCGCTGCCGGAGCTGGTCGGCGATCTCGTCGACGCCACGCCGCATGACGTCGGCGGAGGTGACGATGCCGAAGCCCATCTTCTCGTCGTCGGTCAGGTCCTGCTTGCCGTAGAGGGGGCCGCGGGTGCCGACGTGGGAGAGGGCGGAGGTGTCGAGGATGCCCTCCTCGACGGCCCGCCGGAACGGGGTGCCGTGGGTGTACTCGGCGCCGAAGTAGGTGTCCCAGGTGTCCAGGTGCGCGTCGAAGTGGAGCAGGGCGACGGGCCCGTGCTTCTTGGCGACGGAGCGCAGCAGGGGCAGGGCGATGGTGTGGTCGCCGCCGAGGGTCATCAGGCGTGCGCCGGTGCCCAGCAGGTCGTCGGCCGCGCCTTCGATGGTCTCGACGGCCTCGTTGATGTTGAACGGGTTCGCCGCGATGTCGCCGGCGTCGGCGACCTGGGCGAGGGCGAAGGGGGAGGCGTCCTGGGCCGGGTTGTACGGGCGCAGCAGCCGGGAGGCCTCACGGATGGCGTTGCCGCCGAAGCGGGCGCCGGGCCGGTAGGAGACCCCGGTGTCGAAGGGCACGCCGACGACGGCGACGTCGGTACGCCCGACCTCGTCGAGCCGGGGCAGCCGGGCGAACGTCGCGGGCCCGGCGTAGCGCGGGACACGGGAGGAGTCGATGGGGCCGCGCGGCGAATCGGTGCTGCTCATGGGGGGTGTGCCTTTCCTTCGGTTTCGTACGGTGTCAAGTGTGCGGGGTGCGGTGGGGTGCCGGGGTCGTCCGGCGGCCGCTTCGCCCTCAATCGCCGGGCGGGCTGATGCGCTCGGCCCGCCCGGCGACGTTCAGCCCGTCCGGCCACAACCAGCCCGTCCGGCGATTGAGGACATCTTTGAAGCCGGCCGGATCCAGCCCGAGGGTTCCGTCCTCGAACGCCGGACGGGCTGGGGTGATCCGGCGCGATGGTTCCGTCCTCGAACGCCGGACGGGCTGGGGTTGTCCGGCGTGAGGCCTCCGTGCTCAGACGCCGGACGGGCTGGAAGCGCCGCTGGGGTGGGCCGGAGCCGCCGGGTCGGGCTCGCCGTTGCCCGCCAAGCGTTCGCGCCACGCGGCCAGCACAGCCGCATCCGTCGGCGGCGTGGCCAGCGAGACGACCACGTACACGACCAGCGACGCCAGCAGCCCGTAGTAGATCGGCTGATTGGCGAGGATCCCGTAGTGCCACATCAGCCCGACCACCGCGACACCCCCCACGCACACCGCCGACAACGCCCCGGCCGCCGTACCGCGCCGCCACAGCAGCCCGCCGATGATCGGCACGAGCAGTCCGCCGACCAGCAGGTTGTACGCGACGGTCAGCGCTTCCACCACATCATTCAGCGCGATGGCGATCAGAACGACCGCGACGCCCATGATGAGGATGAACACCCGGTTCCCCCTGACCTCGTCATGCGGCTCGTCCCCGGCGCCACCCCCACCGCGCCCGACGACCCCCCGCAGCCGCGACCAGATGTCGTTGTTGGCGACCGTGGCGCAGGCGATCAGCGCCCCGGAGGACGTCGACATCACGGCGGCCAGCGCGGCCGCGAGCACCAGCCCGCGCACCCCCACCGGCAGCTCGTCCTTGACGATCGTCGCGAAGGCGGAGTCGGCGCTGGCCAGGTCCGGGTACATCACCTTGGCGGCGGTGCCGATGACGGCCCCGGCGATGGCGTAGACGAGACAGTACGTACCGGCGACCGTCCCGCCCCACCGCGCCGTCGTGTCGCTGCGCGCGGTGAAGACGCGCTGCCAGATGTCCTGACCGATGAGCATGCCGAAGGTGTAGATCAGGACATACGTGAAGATCGTCTCGCCGCCGATGCCGAGCGGGTCGAAGTACTCGGTCGGCAGCTGGGCCTTCATCTCGCTGAAGCCGCCCGCCTTGATGACGGCGATGGGCAGCAGGATCAGCAGGATTCCGATGGTCTTGACGACGAACTGGACCATGTCGGTCAGGGTGATCGACCACATGCCGCCGAGCGTCGAGTACGCGACGACGATGGTGCCGCCGAGGACGATGGCGACGGTCCGGTTCACGTCGAAGAGGACGTCGAAAATGGTGGCGTACGCGATGGTCGAGGTGACCGCGAGCATCAGCGTGTACGCCCACATGACGACGCCGGAGATGATCCCGGCCCGCCCGCCGTAGCGGAGGTCGAGCATCTCGGAGACGGTGTAGACCTTCAGCCGGGCGATCCGCGCCGAGAAGAAGACGGAGAGCGCGAGGAGCCCGAGGCCGATGGTGAAGACCATCCACGCACCGGAGAGCCCGTACTGGTAGCCGAGCCCGACGCCGCCGATGGTGGAGGCGCCGCCGAGGACGATGGCGGCCATCGTGCCGGAGTACATGGCGGGCCCGAGACGGCGTCCGGCGACCAGGAACTCGCTCTTGGACTTGGCGCGGCGCATGCCCCACCAGCCCATGGCGAGCATGCCGGCCAGGTAGACGACGATCACGGCGTAGTCGACAGCCATGGGCTTCCCTCCGTCTCGCGCAAACAGATGTACGTGCGAGGAAGACGGTAGGTGGCCGAAAGCCGACGCTGAAGTGTACGTTTCCTCCACTCCCTCCGGACCGAATGGATGAACCGTCCATGCCGACCCCTCCCGCAGGCACCACGCCCCCGCCACCCCCGTCCTCGCCTCCCGGTCCACCGACCCCGCCCATCCCCCTGGCGGAGTTGCTGGCGAGCAAGGACCTGGGCCTGCGCCGGATCGCGGGCCCGGCCGAGGCCGAACTGCTCTGGGTGCACACCTCGGAGATGGCGGACCCGTATCCGTACCTCCTCGGCGGCGAGCTGCTGCTGAGCGCCGGGGTGCTGCTGACGGACCCGGACCACTACGTCGGCCGGCTGGTGGAGGCGGGGGCGGCGGCGCTGGGATTCGGGGTGCGCCCGGTGCACGAGACGGTGCCCGGGGCGCTGATCGAGGCGTGCGACCGGCAGGGCCTGCCGCTGCTGGAGGTGCCACCGGAGACCCCGTTCACGGCGATCGCGCGGGCGGTGTGGCGGCTGATGGCCGAGGCGCGCCACCGCGAGCTGCGTCGGGTGACCCGCGCCCAGCAGGCCCTGGCGACGGCGGCGGCCCGCCCCGACCCCGTACCGGCGGTCCTGCACCAGCTGGCGACGCAGCTCGGCGGCCGGGCGGTGCTGCTGACGGCACGGGGCGAGGAGGTCCACGCGGCGGGCCGCCGCCTGCCCGCGGAGCCGGCGGGTGCCCTGACCCGCCTGGCCCGCGTGGTGGCCCGGCAACGCCCCGGCTCCCCCGCGTCGGCGACGGACACCCACGGCGACACGCATCTGTCGGCGTACGCGCTGGGCGGCGGCGACGGCCTCGTCCTGGCACTGGCGGCAGGACGACGGGAGTCCGGCGACCACACGGTGGCGGGCATCGCCGTGGTCCTCCTCTCCCTCCTGGCCGCCCCGCACCAGGGCGCGGACGCGGCGGGCCGTTCGGCGGCCCTGGTCCGCATGCTCCTGGGCGCCACCCCCGCCGAGGTGGCCCCGCTCCTCGGCTCCACCGGTCCATGGACGGTGGTCCACGCCCGCCGCACGGACGGCACCCCGGCGGACGCCTTGACGGCCGGGGCCCTGGGCGCGTCGCTGGGCACGGCCCTGGTGGACGCGGGTCGCGGGGCCGGCGAGGCGGTACGGCTGCTGCTGCCGCTCCCGGGCGCGGCAGCGGGGCCGCTGCCGGGCATGGCACCGGAGGACGAGGCGGCACGGCCGCCGCAGGAGGCGGACACGATCGCCCCGCAGCCCGGCTGGACGCTCGGCGCGTCCGCCCCCACGCCCGTCACCGCGCTCGACGCCGCCGACTCCCTGGCCGCCCGCGCCCTGGCCCACGCACAGGCGACCCGCGCCCCGCTGACGGTGGACGCCCCCGTGAGCGGCCTCGCCGCCTTGGTCCCGCCCGAGGAGGCGGCCGCCCACGCCCGCGCCCTCCTCGCCCCGCTCACCGCGCCGCTGGCCGACACCCTGCGCTGCTGGCTCTCCCTGCACGGCAGCTGGGACCGTACGGCGGTGGCGCTCGGCGTCCACCGCAACACCGTGCGTCAACGCATCGGGCGGTGCGGGGAGTTGCTGGACGCGGACCTGGACGACATGGATGTACGGGCGGAGCTGTGGTTCGCGCTGCGGCAGGGGTGAGCAGGGGAAGTCACCGATGAGTTTCGGCGCCCACCCCTGTCCTACTGGTGAACACCGCGACGGGCCCCGCCGCGGGCTCACGGACAGGCGGTACCGACGATGGACAAGCAATTCACCGCGACTCTGCGGAAGAGCCCGAGCAAGGGCGGCTGGACCTACGTGGTGTGGCCCGAGTCGGCCGAGTTCTTCGGCACGCGTGGCCTGGTGAAGGTCCGGGGCACCGTCGACGGCCACCCGTTCCGTAGTTCGTTCATGGCCTTGGGGGACGGCACGCACAAGCTGCCCGTGAAGGCGGACGTACGCAAGGCGATCGGCAAGGAGGAGGGGGACACCGTGACCGTCCGCCTTGAGGAGCGCATTTCCGACTGACCAGGGGCGGGTAGGACACCCCTATCCTCGCCCCCATGCCTCCTGTCGTACGGCGCACCCTGTCCCGCTTCGATACCCCCCGGGCGCTGCGCGCGCTGAGCGTGTGGACACCGGCCGACGCCCCGGCGGGGGGCCTGCACCCCGGGGACGTGGGCTGGCTGCTGCGCCACGCGGACGCGACGGTCCACCTCTGGGTCGACGCGCGGGGCACGGGGCGGCCCGACCCTCGAATCGACCCCCGGCACGACGCCGCGGCCCCGGTCGCGGTGGGCTTTCTCGACGGACGCGTCCTGCGGGTGACGGCCGCACCGGACGCCGACCTCGAAGCGGTCGCGGCGGACGCAGAGGTGTTGCTCGTACCGGGCATCGACCGGTCCGACGGCCTGCCCGTACCGGGGTGGCACCCCCACCCCGAGGAGACCCGGCTCGTCCTGTCCTGGACCCCGCAACCGGTGACGACCCGCGCCGAACCGGTCGGCGAGTCCGACGCCGCCGACCGGGTGCTGATCCACCGGTCGGCCTTCCCCGGGTCGAAGTTCGCCCTGAAGCACTGGGAGACGATGCGGGCGACCCCGGCGGGCCATCTGTCCACGGAGACACTCGTCCGCACACCCGACGGCGACCCGGCGGCCGCCGCGACCGGCTGGTTCGCGGGCGCGGGCCGATGCGCCCTGCTCGAACCGGTCGGCACCCACCCGGACCACCGCGACCACGACTATGCCCGCGACGCCGTCCTGGGCACGTGCGCGGCCCTCGCCGACCGGGGCGCGAGCGCGGTGGCCGTCGTGACTCCGGCCCGTGACGAGGCTGCCGTGGCGCTCTACACCTCGGCCGGATTCACTGTCGTACGCGAGACACGGAACTGGACCCGGCCCCGCCGGGCGTGAACGCCTCGTCACTACCCTTTACCGACATGGGCATATGCATTGACGTGCTGATCGTCGACTGGGACCGCCTCATGTCTGCGCCGAGCGATGATCAGCGATACGCGATGCTGCATGACGCCGGCTGCTCGGTGGACGACGACGAGGACCCCTGGCCGGACCGTTCGCCGTCCGTCGGGCCTCAGTGGTTCTGGCCCTCTCCCCCGGCCATCGGCTGGTTCGGGAAATTCGACTTCGGGAACGTCGGCTCCTCGTACAAGGACCACTTCTGGGCGGGCGAACGGTGGGAGGAAATCCGGGCGTTCGTCGCTCCTGAAGTACGGTCGGCCGTGGACCGGTTCATCGATCCGCTCTTCTGGGGCGGGCTGGAGTACATGGCCGATCGGGACAACGAGGGGGCTGCGGCGCACGTGTCGGTGGTCCTGCCTCCGGCGCCACCGGATCATCTCCTGTGGTGTCCGCCGGAAGCTGTCCCGTCGCTGAACCTTCTCTGGGATTCCATCGATGCCGAACTCGCAGCGCTCCGAGAGCCGTTCGAGCGGTACGCCCGCGTCGACCTGGGGCGGATGAACGACTTCGACGAGTTCGCCAAGCTGCTCTGCGGATGGGGCGACGTCATCGGCGCAGCCCATCAGCGCGGCTGGGGTGTCGTCGGGCTGCGTTGTTGAGCGACAGGCTCAGTCCCGCGACGCATTGCCTTCCAGCTTCCGGCGTTCCCGCTTGTTGGGGTGGCGGATGACCACGCCGGCCATGCCGCCGGACCCGGTGAGCCGGATCAGTGGCGTACCCGGGAGGCGGTCGGGCGTGGTCTTGTCCTTCAGGCCGCCGAAGCCGGGGTCCATGCCGGTGGTGTCCGTGGCCCAGCTGTCCGGGATCACGATCGTGACGCCGGAGGTCTCCCCGTACGCTTCCACCACGACCTCCGCGACGCGGCACTCGACCCGGGTGAAGTCGAGGCTCACGCCTCCCACGCCCGCGTGCGCGATCACGTGCCCGGGGACCTCCCAGCGGCCGGGGCCCCGGGACGCGCCGTACATGCCGCCCTTGAGCACCAGCGGCGGCAGGTTCTCCGCTGCCGATGACGGCGACTTCGGCAAGTCGGCTGTCAGGATGGCCAGTTCGCCGTACGTCTTGGACGTCAGCGCCTGCTCCAGGCGGGAGTCCAGCTCATCGAGGTCGATGCGCCCCTCGGCCGCCGCATCGCGCAGTTGCTCCACCACTGCTTCCCGGTCGTCGTGAGAAGCGCGGAGTTCTCCTGACGGGACAGGGCGCGGAAAGGGCTCCGGGTGCTGAGCAGTCATGATCCCAAGAATAGGCAGTCGGCGGGCGGGGCGACCAGCGCAAGCGTGGCCTGCGCCGGGGCGGCGGTCGCCGTGGCGGCGAGCGTCACGAGGATCGCCGAAGCGGTACGGAGTCGAGAAGCCTTCATGGTCATCCCCCGGATGCGCGCGTGCGTTCTGCGGGGCGGGCCCGCTGCCCCGCCATCTGCCCAGAGAGACCATCCGTGCGGCGAATGGTTGTGCATCCCGGTCACGGGGCGATGCGCCCGCCGGCCGCCTGCGAGTGTCTGCGCATTGCCTACCTGGCTGGCTTCGGTGCCTTCTTCTTGCGTTTCTGGCAAGGTCGTATGCGCCAGGCGCAGGAGACCGTACGCTCGATCTCATGGCTCACGCACACCAGCACCAGCACGGGCACGGGCACGGGGCACCCTCCGCGCACGCCCACTCCCACGACTCCGACCCGACACCGAACGGCCTCCCCGAGATCCTCGACCTCGACGCCGCCCTCTTCGCGCCCCACCTGACCGCGCTCACCGGGCGTATCGCCTGTCTTGCCGGTGACGACGTCCGGCACATCGTCGACCTCGGCTCGGGCACCGGGACCGGCACGTTCGCTCTGCTGGAGCAGTTCCCGACCGCCCGCGTGACCGCCGTCGACAGCTCCCCCGCGATGCTGGAGCGGCTCGTCTCGGCGGCCCGCGAGCGGGGGCTGGGCGACCGCGTGCGCACGCTGGAGGCCGACGCCGGTGCGGGGCTGCCGGGAGTGGTCGACGCCGACCTCGTCTGGGCGTCGGCCTCCCTGCACCACCTGGACGACCCCGCGACCGGCCTGGCCGGCATCCGCGCCGCGCTGCGTCCCGGAGGGCTGCTGGCCGTCGCGGAGGTGGACGGGATGCCGTCATTCCTTCCCGCGGACGGGGAGCCGGGCGAACTGGAGGCCCGCTGTCGCGCGGCGCTCGACGGACTGCACGCCGAGCGGATGCCGCACCGGGGTGCCGACTGGGGCTCCCTGCTGACGGCCGCCGGCTTCTCCGTCGAGCAGGAGCGCGCCGAGCCGTGGGAGCTGCGCGCCCCGCTGCCCGAAGGCGCGGGCCGGTACGCCTTCCTGGTCTTCGAGCGGATCCGCGGCTCGCTCGACGGGCGCGTCGACGCCGACGACCTGGCCGCGCTCGACCGGCTGATCGACGGCGGGCCCGAGGACGTACGCCACCGCGACGACCTCGTCGTACGGTCCACGCGCCGGACCTGGATGGCCCGCCCCACCCAGGAGACCTTGCCCAGCAGGCCCTGAAGGCGTGCAGGCCGAGGCCGGGGCTCCGCTGCCCCGGCCTCGGCCTGACCGAGCGCAGACCCCAAGAATTGGCGCAGACCTCAAGAACTGGCGCAGACCCTAAGAACTACTCACGGCGACAGCGGTCCCCGCAGCAGCCGCCGCCACCGTCCGCAGCACCGCCGCGTTCACCGCTTCCGCGCCCCAACTGCTCCGCTCCAGCTCCTTCGCCCGCTTGTAGACCTTGCCCGAC
The DNA here is from genome assembly GCA_014649555.1 of Streptomyces globisporus. Lineage (GTDB taxonomy): Bacteria > Actinomycetota > Actinomycetes > Streptomycetales > Streptomycetaceae > Streptomyces > Streptomyces globisporus. Next base: position 60,024 of record BMTG01000009.1, read on the forward strand.
CACGGGATGGAGCGGTGCAGCGTCGGGAGCGTGCCGCTCGCGGAGAGCAGCCCGGCCAGCGCCGCCGTACGGTCGTCGGGCTCGGCCCCGTCGACCAGGACGGCCCGGACCTTCTCCAGCAGGGCCTTCTTGTACCCGGTGTCCGCCACCGAGATCGACGTCGTACGGAACAGGCCCAGGGTCTTCTTCGTCTCCTGGCGCAGCAGGCCCCGCTCGACCAGCCGGTCGAGCACCGCCTCCCGCTTCCCCACCCCCGTACCGATCTCGATCAGCAGGGTCTGTACGCCGCGCACCCGCTCACCGACCTTCGCGTGGGCTGCCCGGAGCAGCGGATCAGACGGCGTACGGCCGGCGACGGCGTGCACCTTCACGCCGTTGAGGCCCGTGTCGTTCTCGTCAGCCCTGATGTGCCCGCCGAGGCCCAGCTCCACGAGGAGCGCGCCGCCCAGCGTGTAGTACAGCGTGCCCGCCCCCGCGATGGCCCCCGACGCGTCGTCCATCATCAGCAGCGTCAGGTCTTCGACGATGAGCAGGTCGTTCTCGGTCTTCTTCTGCATGGCCTCTGTCCAACCGTCGGCATCCGGTGCGCGGGTCTCCCTCCAGCGTGCCCCGCGCGGGCGGAGGGGAGCGGTGCGCCCTGTCACCACTGTTCATGACAGACGTCATGTCCGGGCGTACGGCAGGGCCGCCCGGCCTCACGGAAGCGCCGCTAGCATCCGGAGGGAGACCCGAACGGATGAGGGGCGAAGGAGGAGCGGCACGTGCGATTCGCGCTGGAAGCACTGCTCGCGGACGTACCCGCCGAGCAGGTCGCCGCGGCCCGGGACTTCTACCGGTCGCGGGCGGCGGGCCGGGGGCCCGCCGGCTTCGAGCAGCTCAAGGAGGCGCGGGCGAAGAAGCCCGCCCCTCGTGCCGCTGTGCCGCCGCCCGTCGAAGAGACGGTCGAGGCCGCCGGAGTACGCGTCCCGGTCCGGATCTTCCTGCCGTCCGGCGGTCCGCCCCGGGGTGTCCACCTGGAGATCCACGGCGGCGGTTTTTACATGGACTCCGCCGCGCACAGCGACGTGCCCAACCGGGCTCTCGCCGAAGCCCTGCACACCGCCGTCGTCGGCGTCGACTACCGGCTCGCGCCCGAAGACCCCTGGCCTGCCGCGCCCGACGACTGCGAAGCCGTGGCCCTCTGGCTCGTCGAGCAGGCCGAGGCCCGCTTCGGGACCGCGCGGCTCACGATCGGCGGAAGTTCCGCCGGAGCCACGCTCGCCCTCGCGACCCTCCTCCGGCTACGGGACCGGGGCGTCGCCGACCGGTTCGCCGGGGCGGCCCTCCGCTTCGGCACCTGGGACCTGAGCGCGCACACCCCCAGCGGCCGCCTCATCGCGGACGAGTACTTCATCCAGGCGTACGTCGGACACGTGCCGGACCGCGACCGCACCCTCCCCGACATCTCGCCCCTCTACGCCGACCTGACCGGGCTTCCCCCGGCCCTGCTGGTCGTGGGCGCCGAGGACATCCTGCTGGAGGACAACCTGACGCTGGCGGGCCGGTTGTCGGCGGCCGGAAACGACGTCGAGCTGCGCGTCTACCCTGCGGCGCCCCACGGCTTCACCGGCCATCCCACCGCTCTGGCCGCAACCGCGCTCGACGGGATCAACTCCAGGCTGCGCGAACGAATCAGCTGAGCACGGCGAACGGATCAGCTGAGCGAACGAATCAGCTGGGCAAAGCGAACGGATCAGCTGAGCAACCGGATCAGCGGTCACCCCTGACGCGGGCGTGCAGATGCATGTCGTGCCGCCCGTCGTCGTGCACGGCCGAGCTGCGCTTGGTCCCCTCCAGCAGATAGCCGGCCCGGGTCGCGACCCGGCAGGAAGCGTCGTTACGCGTCGAGTGGTCCAACTCCAGCCGGTGGAAGCCGATGTCGTCCAGCGCCCACGCGCTCACTGCCGCCAGTGCGCGGGAGGCGACCCCCGCGCCGCGTGCGGCCGGGAGCACCCAGTACGCCGCGTTGGCGACCCCGTCCTCGAAGTCCACACCGCGCAGGGCCATCCGGCCGAGCACCTCGCCGCTGTCGCGGGCGACGGCCCAGTGACAGCCCTTCTCCCGCTCCCAGGCCTGCCGGTACCCGTCGAACCACTCCTCCACCTGGGCCACGGTCGAGGGGCGGTGCGTGTGCCAGCGGCGGGTCCCCTCGTCCTCGTACGCGGAGAGGAACGCCCGCGCGTCGGCCCGCTCCCACGGCCGCAGCAGCAGCCCGCCACCGGCTACCGGGATCACGGGTTGCGGAGCGCCGGCGAGGCAGCCGGAGAGCATGGTGGGTGGCGTGGACAACGTACGGGTCATGGCCTCATGGTCGCTTGTACCCGGCTGACAGCGGATCGTCCCCTGCCTACGCTCGGCCCATGAACGTCTTCTACGGGGGTGACGGCCGGCGCCTGGAGATGCGCAACGGCGGTACGGCGGTGTTCGTGGACGTCCTCGTGCTCGCCGTGTCCGCCCTGGTCCGCGAGCCCTGGCACTTCCGCTTCGCCGCCCTGCTCACGCTCCAGGACCAGAACGTCATGGGGCGCGGAGTCGTCGGCTTCGACCTGGCAGAGCTCGACTGGGGAGACACCCCGCAGGAGCGGGCGGCGGCGAAGGACTGGCTGTTGCGCGTCCTCGACCTGGCGCTGACCCGTCACCGCTGGGACGAGCTGACCTACGATCCGCCGTACGCCGAGAAGTACTTGCGCACGTACCGGGCCATGGTGGAGGCGTTCGACCCGGCGACGGCCGAGCCCGGTACGGATGTCCTGCCCGGGCCGGAGGACGCCGCGATGGCCTCGTGCGTACGTCACCGGGTGCTGGACGCCCTGCCGTACTGGGCGGGGTGCGTGTTCTGCACGGCCGGGGTCTGAGGGTCCGGCGCCCCGGCAGCCCCTGCTGTATCAGTGACGCCCGCCGCGCTCCCAGCGCTGCGCCGTGAGAACCGCGGGCCGTCCGCCGGCCAGCCGTTCCGCGAACGGCCGGACCAGATCCCGCGCCTCGTCCGGGAGCGCCCGCACGGCCGCGACCACTCCCGTCGTACCGGTTGTCCCGTCATCGACCAGAGCGGCCACGAAGGTCAGCCGGCTATCCGGTTCCGCGCCCAACAGCCCCTGCTGCTCGGCATCGCCCGAGGCGCGGGCCGACATGGTCCACCGAGCGATGACGAGCGTGTACGGGACGTCCGCCGCCGTTTCACGCCTCAGCAGCACCTCCGCCGCGACGACCGTGAGATCCCGGTAGAGGCCCGCCTTCCAGAACGGCTCCTCCCTTGCGAACCGCTCAGCGGCGGCACGGTCGGGCAGGTCGACGACGTGGACGCTCCCTGTGTGCTCCTCCCCGTCGTCGGACACGGTGGGGCCGCGGAGTATCAGCCGGCTGTCGAACCCGTCCATGTAGGACCAGTGCTCCTCGCACAACGCCTCCAACTGGTCGGCGACATCGGGCTGATCCTGGGCGTACACGTAGAACGGCATGCCGAGAACGTACCGGAGCCGTACCGCCTCACGGCCGCAGCGGAACCAGCCCGGGACCCGACGGGTGGTCCGGCTCGAACGCGTCCGGAATCCCCAGCCGCAAGCCCCGGCTCCGGGCGACCCGGTGCACGTCCCGCAGCGAGTGCGCCAGGGCGGCGGCGACATGGCGGAGCTGGACGGCGGTGGACGTGTCGTCCTCGACCATGTCGTCGGCATGGTCGAGGAGTTCGTAAGCCATGCCGAGCTGCATGGCCTCGACCTTGTCGGCCTCGCGCGAGACCTTGCCGTCGCCGTTGCCCACGACGTAGCAGGGCCTGCCTGCCGTGCCTGCCCAAGGCAGCAGGCGGACGGTGCTCAGCGGCTGTTCTTTCATGAAGGCGTCAACTCCGTGTGCGGTGGGGGTGAATTCTTCGCTGCGTAGCGATCCACTCACAGCGTGCGAGCGGCGCGGCTAGGCTCGCCAGGGGGGTTGTGGTGACACCGCGTCCGTCGCACGGGAGTTGGCTGTGAGTAATACCTATGGCGAACGGTTGAAGGCCCAGCGAGAGGCGGCCGGACTGACACAGCAGCAGCTCGCGGATCTGGCGTTGATGACGCGGTCGCACATCTCGCACATCGAGGCGGGGCGTCGCATGCCGAGCGAGGAGGATGCCCGGCGGTTGGACAAGGCGCTGGGCACGGGCAATGTGCTGACCACTTTCCGGCCCCAGCCAGACGACCGATCCGTCGCGGAACGATTCAAAGCGGCTCGGAAACTTGAGGAACAGGCGACATTCATCCGTGAGTTCGCCATCGCCTACTTTCCTGGAATCCTCCAGACACGCCGGTACGCGGATGCGGTACTGGGCGCAGCCTTTCCGCCGTACAGCGATGAGGAACGTGACAAGGCTGTTGTCTCACGACTGGAGCGGGCCAAGATCCTGGAGCGCCCCACGACCCCCGTAGTCTGGGCGCTGCTGGACGAATCCATCCTCCGACGCTTGGCGGGGAGTGCGGACATGATGGCGGAACAGATCATGCATGTGGTGCGCCTGGTCGAACGAGGCCGAATCCGCGCGCATGTGATGCCCTTGGGCGGCCCCATCTCCAATCTGCACCAGAGCATGGTGACGCTAATGCACTTCGCGGATCAGCCGCCGGTTGCGTACTCCGAAGGCACGCAGGTGGCCAAGGTGCACGATGCACCGCACTTGGTCGAGCGGATCGAGGCCACCTACGCTCTGGCCATGAGCGACGCGCTGTCCCTCTCCGAGTCGCTGAACGTACTCAGGGCAGCGGCAAGGGAGTACGGATACCGTGACTGAGCGAACCAACCCATTGGCAGACTGGCGGAAGTCGTCGTACAGCGGCCCCGACAAAGACAGCTGCCTCGAAGTCCAGGACCACCACCCCACCGCCGTCCCCGTCCGCGACTCCAAGGTCCCCGGTGGGTCCGCCCTGCTCATCCCCGCCGCCGGGTGGACCTCCTTCGTGGACGCGGTCAAGCGCGGGGCCCTCTCCGCCTGACCCGGAGGTCAGGCGGAGAGGGTCCGGGCCTCACTCCCCCACGTACTCCGCGAGGTGCTCGCCCGTCAGCGTCGAGCGGGCGGCGACCAGGTCGGCCGGGGTGCCCTCGAAGACGATCTTGCCGCCGTCGTGGCCCGCGCCGGGGCCGAGGTCGATGATCCAGTCGGCGTGGGCCATGACCGCCTGGTGGTGCTCGATGACGATCACCGACTTTCCGGAGTCGACCAGGCGGTCCAGCAGGCCGAGAAGCTGCTCCACGTCCGCGAGGTGCAGGCCGGTGGTCGGCTCGTCGAGGACATAGGTCCCGCCCTTGTCGCCCATGTGCGTCGCCAGCTTCAGGCGCTGGCGTTCGCCGCCGGACAGGGTGGTGAGCGGCTGACCGAGGCTGAGGTAGCCGAGGCCGACGTCCGCGAGGCGGTCGAGGATCTTGTGTGCGGCCGGGAGGGGCGCCTCGCCGGAGGAGCCGAAGAATTCCTCGGCCTCGGCGACCGACATCGCGAGGACCTCGCTGATGTCGCGGCCACCGAGGTGGTAGTCCAGGACCAGGGGCTGGAACCGCTTGCCCTCGCAGTCCTCGCAGGGGCTCGAGACGCTGGCCATGACGCCGAGGTCGGTGAAGATGACGCCCGCGCCGTTGCACGTGGGGCAGGCGCCCTCGGAGTTGGCGCTGAACAGGGCGGGCTTCACGCCGTTGGCCTTGGCGAAGGCCTTGCGGATCGGCTCCAGCAGGCCGGTGTACGTCGCCGGGTTGCTGCGGCGGGAGCCCTTGATGGGGCTCTGGTCGACGGAGATGACGTTCTCGCCCGCCGGGATCGAGCCGTGGACCAGCGAGCTCTTTCCGGAGCCGGCGACGCCCGTGATGACGGTGAGGACGCCGAGCGGGACGTCGACGTCGACGTCCTGGAGGTTGTGCGCCGTCGCGCCGCGGATCTCCAGCGCGCCGGTGGGCTTGCGGACCTCGTCCTTGAGGACGGCCCGGTCGTCGAGGTGGCGGCCGGTGACGGTGTCGGAGGCGCGGAGCCCTTCCAGGGTGCCCTCGAAGCAGACGGTGCCGCCCGCCGTACCGGCCCCGGGGCCGAGGTCGACCACGTGGTCCGCGATGGCGATGGCCTCCGGCTTGTGCTCGACGACCAGGACGGTGTTGCCCTTGTCGCGCAGGCGCAGCAGCAGGTCGTTCATGCGCTGGATGTCGTGCGGGTGGAGGCCGATGGTCGGCTCGTCGAAGACGTACGTGACGTCGGTGAGCGAGGAGCCGAGGTGGCGGATCATCTTGACGCGCTGGGCCTCGCCGCCGGACAGGGTGCCGGAGGGGCGGTCCAGGGAGATATAGCCGAGGCCGATCTCCACGAACGAGTCCAGCGTCTGCTGGAGGGCTTCGAGCAGCGGGGCGACCGAGGGTTCGTTCAGGCCGCGGACCCACTCCGCGAGGTCCCGGATCTCCATCGCGCAGGCGTCGGCGATGGAGATCTTCTTGATCTTCGAGGAGCGGGCACCCTCGGTGAGCCGTGTTCCCTCGCACTCGGGACAGGTGGCGAAGGTGACCGCCCGGTCGACGAACTCCCGGATGTGGGGCTGCATCGCCTCACGGTCCTTGGACAGGAACGACTTCTGGATCTTGGGGATCAGCCCCTCGAAGGTGAGGGTGGAGCCCTCGACCTTCACCTTGGTCGGCTCCTTGTAGAGGAAGTCCTGCATCTCCCGCTTGGTGAACTTGGCGATCGGCTTGTTCGGGTCGAGGAAGCCGGACTCCGCGTAGATCCGCACGGTCCACCAACTGTCCGACTTCCAGCCGGGGATGGTGAACGCGCCCTCGGCGATCGACTTGGAGTCGTCGTAGAGCTGGGTGAGGTCGATGTCGGAGACCGACCCGCGACCCTCGCAGCGCGGGCACATGCCGCCGGTGCGGCTGAAGGTCGCCTTTTCCGTCTTCTTGTTGCCGCGCTCGACGGTGATCGCACCGCTGGCCGTCACCGAGGGCACGTTGAAGGCGAACGCGCCGGGCGGGCCGATGTGCGGCTTGCCGAGCCGGCTGAAGAGGATGCGGAGCATGGCGTTCGCGTCGGTGGCGGTGCCGACGGTGGAGCGGGGGTCGCTGCCCATGCGCTGCTGGTCGACGATGATCGCGGTCGTCAGGCCGTCGAGGACGTCGACGTCGGGCCGGGCCTGGGAGGGCATGAAGCCCTGGACGAACGCGGGGTAGGTCTCGTTGATCAGCCGCTGGGACTCGGCGGCGATGGTGGCGAAGACCAGCGAGCTCTTGCCCGAGCCGGAGACTCCGGTGAACACCGTCAGCCGGCGCTTCGGCAGCTCGATGCTGACGTCCTTCAGGTTGTTCTCCCGCGCACCGTGCACACGGATCAGGTCGTGGCTGTCGGCAGCGTGCGGCCCGGGCGGCTGCGGGGTCTTCGTTCTCGGAGCCATGCTCGTCGTCTCTCCATCACGGGAACTGGTGCCACTGGATCTGGATTACGGGTGCCACTGGATTACGGGTGCCACTGGATCGCTGGTGCGCGGAGCCTACTGTCCGTGCGTGGGGCCGGGGCCCGGATTGCCGGGCTCCGGCCCCTGGGGGCGGTGGTGCGGGTGCTACTTCTTCGCCTGGGTGATGCGCAGCATGTTGCCGGAGGGGTCCCGGAAGGCGCAGTCGCGGACGCCGTACGGCTGGTCGATCGGCTCCTGGAGCACTTCGCCGCCCGCGGCGCGGACCTTCTCGAACGCCGCGTCGACGTCGTCGGAGGTGAGGATGACGCCGCGCAGCATGCCCTTGGCGAGCAGCTCGGCCATGGTCTGCCGGTCGGCGGCCGGGGCGTTCGGGTCGGCGAGCGGGGGCTCCAGGACGATCTCCACGTCCGGTTGCGCGGGGGACCCGACGGTCACCCAGCGCATGCCTTCGAATCCGACATCGTTGCGTACCTCCATTCCCAGGGCGTCGCGGTAGAAGGCGAGCGCCTTGTCGTGGTCGTCGACGGCGATGAAGCACTGCGAGAGCTTGATGTCCATGGATTTCACGCTACGGGCGGGGCTTCCGATCCGCTTCTCCATTCCTGACCGGTCGCGTCAGCATCTTGGCGACGCATGCGGGGATGGTCTCACCGGCGTCGTGGGGGAGGGCCCGGTAGGCGCTGGGGCTCTCCCCGACCAGCTCCGTGAAGCGAGAACTGAACGAGCCCAGCGACGTACAGCCGACGGCGAAGCAGACGTCCGTGACCGACAGGTCGCCCCGGCGCAGCAGTGCCTTGGCCCGCTCGATGCGGCGGGTCATGAGATAGCTGTACGGGGTCTCGCCGAAGGCGGCGCGGAAGCTGCGGGAGAAGTGGCCCGCCGACATCAGGGCGTCGCGGGCCAGCGAGGGGACGTCGAGCGGTTCGGCGTACTCGCGGTCCATACGGTCACGGGCCCGCCGCAGCCGGACCAGGTCCTCCAGCCTCACTCCCTCGCCTTCCTCCCCGTCCCCTTCTCCATCTCCCTTCGATAGTCCCCCACGCCACTGACAATCGGGCCGCCCCTTGGCCTCCGCCGGCCCCCGCCGACCTCCGCCGGGTCCGTCGCGTGCCGAGCATCACCCTGGACAGCGACCACAACCGGCGGGTAACTTCGAAGGGAGTCTGAGCAAGCGCTTAGCCACGTTCCGCGAGTTTCCGCGAATCGACTGCCGACCTAGGAGGCATTCCGTGCGCCGTACGGTATTCAACGAGGACCACGAGGCGTTCCGGGAGACCATCCGCGCCTTCATCGCGGCCGAGGTCGTGCCGGTCTACGACGAGTGGTTCGCCGCGGGCCAGGCTCCGCGCGACTTCTACCTCAAGCTGGGCGAGCTGGGCGTCTTCGGCATCGAGGTGGACGAGGAGTACGGCGGCGCGGGCATCGACTCGCACAAGTACGAGGCCGTCATCTATGAGGAGACCGCCCGCGCCGGCGTCTCCTTCGGCGGCTCCGGCGTCCACACGCTGCTCGGCCTCCCCTACATCAAGATGCTCGCCACCGACGAGCAGAAGAAGCGCTGGCTGCCGAAGTTCGCGACCGGCGAGGAGATGTGGGCCCTCGCGATGACCGAGCCGGGCACCGGCTCCGACGTCGCGGGCATGAAGACCACCGCGAAGCTCTCCGAGGACGGCACGCACTACGTCCTCAACGGTTCGAAGACCTTCATCACCGGCGGTGTCCACGCCGACCGCGTCATCGTCTGCGCCCGTACCGCCGCCCCGCGCGAGGACGACCGCCGCTTCGGCATCTCCCTCTTCGCCGTCGACACGAAGTCCGAGGGCTACTCGGTCGGCCGCAAGCTCGACAAGCTGGGCCTGAAGGTCTCCGACACCGCCGAGCTGGCGTTCGTCGACGTCAAGGTCCCGGTCGGGGACCTCATGGGCGAGGAGAACAAGGGCTTCGGCTACCTCGGCACCAACCTGGCCTCCGAGCGCTGGGGCATCGCCTTCGGCGCGTACGCCCAGGCCGCGGCGGCCGTCCGGTTCGCCAAGGAGTACGTCCAGGACCGCACGGTCTTCGGCAAGACCGTCGCCTCGTTCCAGAACACCAAGTTCGAGCTGGCCGCCTGCCAGGCCGAGGTGGACGCGGCCCAGGCCGTCGCCGACCGTGCGCTGGAGGCCCTGGACGCCGGTGAGCTCACGGCAGCAGAGGCCGCCTCCGCGAAGCTGTTCTGCACCGAGGTCGCCCACCGCGTCATCGACCGCTGCCTCCAGCTGCACGGCGGCTACGGCTTCATGAACGAGTACCCGATCGCCCGCCTGTACGCGGACAACCGCGTCAACCGCATCTACGGCGGCACCAGCGAGGTCATGAAGTCCATCATCGCCAAGTCCATGGGCCTGTAAGGGATTACCTTCCCTCCATGAACGAGAGTCCCGATCCCCTGCTCGATCTGCTCCACCTGCTCGACCTGGAGCAGATCGAGCGGGACATCTTCCGGGGCGAGAGCCGCAGCGCGCTCGTGCCCCGGGTGTTCGGCGGACAGGTCGCGGCCCAGGCGCTCGTCGCCGCGGGCCGCACCGTCCCCGCCGACCGGGGAGCCCACTCCCTGCACTCCTACTTCCTGCGGGCCGGCGACCCCGGTGCGCCCATCGTCTACACCGTCGACCGCATCCGCGACGGGAAGTCCTTCACCACCCGCCGCGTCGTCGCGGTCCAGCACGGGCAGCCGATCTTCCACCTCTCCGCGTCCTTCCAGACGGACGAGGAGGGCATGGAGCACCAGGCCCCCATGCCCGCCGCCCCGGACCCGGAGACCCTGCCGACGGCCGCCGAGATGCTGCCTCGGTACGCGGACCGCTTCAGCGATCCCAGCGTCGTGGACCGGCTGATCGAAGCACGTCAGGCGGTGGACCTGCGGTACGTGGACGCGCCGCCGTTCGGCACGGTGGGCGAGCCGCGCGAACCCCGCTCCCAGGTGTGGTTCCGGACGAACGGCAAGCTCGCCGACGATCCGCTGCTGCACGTCTGCATGGCGACGTACGTCTCCGACATGACCCTGCTCGACTCGGTGCTCCTGGCCCACGGGCGGGGCGGCTGGGCGGTCGGGGACGTGGTCGGGGCCAGCCTGGACCACGCGATGTGGTTCCACCGGCCGTTCCGGGCGGACGAGTGGCTGCTGTACGACCAGGAGTCGCCGTCGGCCTCCGGCGGACGCGGCCTGGGCCAGGCCCGTATCTACACCACCGACGGCCGCCTCGCGATCACGGTCATCCAGGAAGGCGTCGTCCGTATCCCGCGAGGATGATGTGCATCCCGCGAGGATGAACGGCTCCTGAAGCCGCCATTCCGACATACTCCCCACCATGAGCGACGCGAAAGCGAGCAAGGAAACCGATGGTGGGGAGTCCACCTTCACCGTGATCGTGGCGGCCCTCGCCAACCTCGGCATCGCCGTGGCCAAGGCCGTCGCCGGGCTGATCAGCGGCTCCAGCGCGATGCTCTCCGAGGCGGCCCACTCGGTCGCCGACACCGTCACCGAAGTCATGCTCCTCACCGCCCTCAAGCGGAGCGAGAAGCCGGCCGACGAGGAGCACCCCCTCGGTTACGGCCCCGAGCGCTACATCTGGGCGATGCTCGCCTCCATCGCCACCTTCGTCGGCGGTGCCGTCTTCTCGATCTACGACGGGGTGCACACCCTGGTCGCGGGCGAGGAGCTGGGCGACCCGCTCATCTCCTACATCGTCCTGGCCGTCGCCTTCCTGCTGGAGGGCTACTCGCTGCGCACCGGGGTCAAGCAGGTGCGGCGCGAGGCATCCCGGCTGCGGGTGCCGGACACGTACTACCTGCGCCACACCCCCGACACGGCCGTGAAGGCCGTCGTGATGGAGGACTCGGCGGCCCTGATCGGCCTGCTGCTGGCGGCGGGCGGGCTGCTGGGCGGGCAGCTCTCCGGCTCGGGCCTCTGGGACGGCATCGCGTCCTGCCTGATCGGCCTGTTGCTCGTGTACGTCGCCTGGGTGCTCGGCCGGTCCAACGCCCAGTTGCTCATCGGGCGGCCGCTGCCCCCGGCGGTGCGGTCCGGGGTACGCGATGAGCTGCTGTCGGTGCCGCACATCGTGGAGGTCCTGGAGCTGACCACGTTGATCCAGGGGCCCGACGAGATCCTCATCGCCGCGAAGATCGACTTCCGGGACATGGCCACCGCGGCGGAGGTCGAGTGGGCCTGCGAGGAGGCCGAGGCCCAGTTGCGCGAGCGGTTCCCCTCCATCCGGCGGGTGTATCTGGACCCGACACCGGGGCGGGCGCAGCGGCTGCGGCGCGGCGGTTCCTGAGGCCTAGGGGGTGTCTTGCCGATCAGGGTCGGACAGGCCGCGGCGTCTGGTGCGGTGCATCGCAAGGCGCTGGAACGTCCTCATCGCGGAGCGATTCGGGCGTTTCGGCAACGCCGCGAGGTGCCGTGCCAGGGGTCGCGGACCCGGCCCTGATAGGCAAGACACCCCCTAAGGCGTCAGCTCCGCCACCGCCTTCGCGATCCGCCGCTCCCGTGTCTCCTGAGCCTTCGCCCCCTCGACCGAGGTGACGTGCGCCTTCTGGCGGCTGGGCGAGAGCACGGCGAACGCCTCGGCCGCCCCCGGCACGGCGGCCAGCGCCGCCGCCAGGTCCTCGGGCGGCTCCACCGTGCGGGGCGCGGTGTCGAGGGTCAGTTCCACCTCGATGGCGTCGCCGCCGCCGATGCCGGTCGCCTTGCGCTTGTCGGAGCTGAACGGGATGAGGTACTGCCCGCCCATCGGGGCGATCGTGGAGCGGTACGCGTACCCGTTCACGGTCACGTTCACCGGCGGGCGCTTCCCCGCCCCGAGGGCCTCGACCACGCCTTCGGGGACCTCGATCCCGGTGTTGTTCCCGCTCTGGAACATCGTCGTCCTGAACTTCATGGCCCGCACCCTTCGTCTCCGCCGGCTGTTGTCAGGGCAGACGCCCGCCGCGCCGGAAACTCATCGCCGACGCCCTACGCGACAGGCTCCTCCTCTTCCAGCAGCCCCGCCGCGTGCAGCAGGTAGTCCGTCATCGGGTCGTAGAAGCGCGGGTCGGTGACGTGGTCGTCCAGCGGGACCGTGACCTGGAGGGTGCCTTCCGACTCGCCGAGGAAGAGGGCCGGGTCGTTGCAGTCGGCGTAACCGATCGCGTCCAGCCCCCGCTGTCCCGCGCAGCCCGCCCAGCCGTGGTCGGCGACGACCAGGTCGGGCAGCGGGCGGCCGAGATGGGCCATGGCGTCGAGGATGGCGGCCATCGGGGCCGGGGAGTGGGTGTGCCAGAGGGTCGCGCCGCGTTCCAGCATCGCGACGTCGGCGAACTGGAAGACCATGCCCTCGTCCGCGATCAGCCCGGACGGGATGCGGACGATCTCGCAGCCGGCCCGGCGCAGCGCGTCCGCCGTCTGCCGGTGCACATCCAGCAGGCCGCCGGGGTGCCCGGTGGCGAACAGGACCCGCTCACGGCCGTCGGCGGCCTTGCGCAGGCGGGCCGCCATCCGCTCCAGGGCGTCGACCGTCAGCTCCGGGTCGATGGTGTCCTGGCCCTGCCGGTGCGCGGGGTCGTCGTTCACCCCGCAGCGCTCGGCCATCACGGCGAGGACGTCCTGCTCGTCGGTCCAGCGGTCGCCGAGCTCCAGACCGAGCCAGTAGTGGCGGTCGCCGTTGGCGAGCTTGCGGTAGTGGGAGAGGTTGTTGTCGCGTGGCGTGGCGACGTCCCCCGCGATACGCGTACGGACGAGGTGGTCGACGAGGGCGGCGCGGCTGGGTATCGGCATGGACCCATTGTGCCGTCCGGTGTGCGGACCGTGCCCGGTTCCTGATCAACGGAGGGCATCGGCGGAGGACAACAGAGGGCATCGACGCAGGACATCGCCGGACGGCGGGGGCGCGGCCGTCAGCGGCTCGGGGGGCTCGGGCTGAGCCCTTCGACGGCGAGGACGAAGAGGCGGTCGGCCTGGACGGACGGTTCGGTGTGGTGCTCGGTGGCCAGGGCGATGCCGACGGCGAGGGTCAGCAGATCGTGGAAGGTGGTGCCCGGCCTGACCGCCCCGTCGCTCAGGGCCCGGCGGAGCAGCGGGGTGGCCGCGTCCTCGATCACCGCCCCGCAGGAGTGCTGCCCGGGTTCGGCGGGGGCGTCGGTGGGGGGCTCGAAGGTCAGGGCGTCGGCGAGGCCGCGGGCGCCGACGGCGTACGCGAGGAGGTCGTGCAGCCACTCCAGCAGGGCGGCTCGGCTGTCCTCGGCGCGGCTCAGCTCGTCGGCGCGCTCGCACAGGCCCTGGATGCGCTCCTGGAAGACGGCTTCGAGCAGGGCCTGCCGGGTGGGGAAGTGGCGGCGCACGGTGGCGGAGCCGACGCCTGCCGTGCGGGCGACCTGTTCGAGGGAGGCGGCGGCCCCGTGCTGGGCGACCTCGGCCTCGGCCACGGCGAGGATGCGGCTGTAATTGCGGCGGGCGTCCGCGCGCTGACCGGTCACTTTCTCTCCCTGTTTGCTAAGTGGTGGGCCCCGCCATATCGTAGCCGGGAAGGAAACGGTGGGCCCCGCCGTTTCGCGTTCCCCGGTTGCGAGGAGACTTCGCCATGGCATCACCCACCGCCCCCGTACTGGTCACCGGCGCCACCGGCCGTCAGGGCGGGGCCGTCACCCGGGCCCTGCTGTCCGCCGGCATCCCGGTGCGCGCGCTGGTGCGCGACCCGCACACGCGGCGCGCGAAGGACGTCGAGGCGCTGGGTGTCGAGCTGGTGACCGGGGACCTGACCGACCGGTCCTCGCTGGACGCGCCCTGCGCGGGCGTCCGGGCGGTGTTCTCGGTGCAGATGCCGCCGATGGACGCGAGCGGCGTCGACTTCGCGGGGGAACGGGCGCAGGCGGCGAACCTGATCGAGGCGGCGCGGGCGGCGGGCGTGCCCCAGTTCGTCCAGTCCTCGACCAGCGGCGTCGGGGCGCACACGGAGACGCCCGGCTGGGCGGAGGGCCGCTGGGCGGCGATGGCCCCGTACTTCGACACCAAGCAGGCGATCCTGGAGCAGGTGCGCGGGGCGGGTTTCGCCCGCTGGGCCGTGGTGAAGCCCGCGTTCTTCATGGAGAACCTGCCCCAACTGGCGCCGAACGGGCCCGAAGGCGGCCTGGCGACGGTGATCCGGCCGGACACGGTCCTGGCGCTCGTGGCGAGCGAGGACATCGGCGCGGCCGTCGCCCACGCCGTCCAGGAGCCGGACCGGTTCCACGGGGTGGAGCTGGAGCTGGCGGGCGACCGCCTCACGATGGAGCAGGTGGCCGAGGTGCTGTCCGCGGCGTGGGGCGTACCGGTGACGGCCCCGTCGATGGACCTCGACGAGGCGCTCGCGGCGGGGATGCCCGCGTGGGGCGCCGGTCACCTGTGGAGCAACGCCATCACCCAGCCGGCCCGCCCCGAGCTCGCACGGGAACTCGGCATTCCGGTGACCTCGTTCGCCACCTGGGCGCACCGGCACCTGACGCCGGCGACCTGAGGGACCGCAGCCTCAGGGACGGCAGTCTTAAGGGACGGCAGCGACGTGAGAGGCAGCAGCCTGAGGGGCGGCGCTTCCCGGGAGCCGGGCCCTACGGGACCACCGAGAGCACCGTCACGACGGTCACCGTGGTGATCGCCGCCTGAAGGTTGCGGATCGCCTCGCGCACGCTGACGCCCGCCCAGTGCCCCTCGGCGATCTCCGCCATACGCGGGTCCACCTGCTTCTTCGGCAGTCCGGGGAAGGCCTGCGGGTGCATCCCCGTGGCGTGCACCAGGGCGACGAGCGCGCTGGTGCGGGCGTCCGGCTCGGCCCCCTCCAGCACCGCGGCGGCCAGCCGGGCGCGCAGCTCCCGTTCGACGGTTCCGTCGGCCTCCGGGTAGCGGCGCACCGGGAAGACGCCGAGGGCCCGGTGCTTCTCCTCGGTCACCAGGCCACGGGCGACGAGGCTGTCCACGACGTCCTGGGAGCCCTTGGCGTGGTCCCGGGTCAGCCAGGCCACGACCTTGCGACTGCTGGAGGTCTCGTGGACCCAGCGCGTGAGCCGGTCGAGCCGGCCGTCCAGGAGGGCATCGCCGGTCGGGGTCGGGTCGAAGACCTCGACGCGGCCGCCCCGCACCGTGACGCGCCCCGCCATGACCAGCTCCAGGAGCATGCCGGCCGCCACGCCCCAGCGGGCGGCGGTCTCCCCCTTCGCCGCGCCGGTCTCGTCGTCCAGCGACAGCAGCATGATCTCTTCGCCCAGTGAGACGGTCATCGTGCGGCTCCCCGATTCGTTGCGTGTTGACCGGAGAGACGTACGTACCCCGTTCATGGTTGCCCGGAACCACGAGCGACTCAGGCGGAAAAGCCGCAGCTCAGGAAGGTTCCGCCGCGGCGAACGCGCCCCGGGCGAGCCGGTGCAGCAGGGCGGCGGTCGCCGCGCGGCCGGGCAGGGCGTCGGGGCGGGCCAGGTGCGGGGTGGAGTTCAGCAGGCCGAAGACGGCGTGCACGGTGACACGGGCCCGGTTCTCGGGCAGCGACGGGTAGAGGGCTCGGACGACGCCGACCCAGACCTCGACGTACTCGCGCTGGAGGCGGCGCACCCGCTTGCGGTCCGTGTCGCGCAGCCGGTCCAGCTCCCGGTCGTGGAGGGTGATCAGGGGGCGGTCGTCGAGAGCGAAGTCGATATGGCCCTCGATGAGCGCGTCCAGGAGGGCCTCCGGGGAGCCGTCGCCCCGGGCCTCGTCCTCCGCCACCCGCAGCCGTCCGCCCTCCAGCAGGCGTTCACTGATGCCCACCAGCAGTTCGGCGAGCATCGCGTCCTTGCCGGGGAAGTGGCGGTAGAGGCCGGGGCCGCTGATGCCGACGGCGGCGCCTATCTCGTCGACGCCGACACCGTGGAAGCCGCGCTCGGCGAAGAGGCGGGCGGCCTCCCGGAGGATCTGCTCGCGGCGGGTGGGGGCCGCGACGCGGGCGGCGGCATGGGTGCTCATGAGGATTCATTCTAGACAGGGTCGTTAGCGGTCGTTAACCTGAGGGAAACGCGTTAACGCTCATTAACAGCACGTCAACGCATTTCACCACTGCGGTACGGGCAAGGGGGCTCGACACGATGCAGCAGGCACCGGTCCTGGCGAGCGCGGCCGATCCCGCCTCGGAGGCCTGGCAGGCCAACGAGGCGGCGCATCGCGCGCTCTCCGACGACCTGGCGGGACGTCTCGCCACGGCACGGCTGGGCGGGGGTGAGAAGGCGCGGGCCCGCCACGAGGCGCGCGGCAAACTGCTCCCCCGGGACCGGGTGGACACCCTTCTCGACCCGGGCTCCCCGTTCCTGGAGCTGGCCCCCCTGGCGGCGAACGGGATGTACGGGGACCAGGCCCCGGCCGCGGGCGTCATCGCGGGCATCGGGCGGGTCTCCGGCCGGGAGTGCGTGATCGTCGCCAACGACGCGACCGTCAAGGGCGGCACGTACTACCCGATGACCGTGAAGAAGCACCTGCGCGCCCAGGAAGTGGCTCTGGAGAACCGTCTCCCCTGCCTCTACCTGGTCGACTCGGGCGGTGCGTTCCTGCCGATGCAGGACGAGGTCTTCCCCGACCGGGACCACTTCGGGCGGATCTTCTACAACCAGGCCCGGATGTCGGGGGCGGGCATCCCGCAGATCGCGGCGGTGCTGGGCTCCTGCACGGCGGGCGGGGCGTACGTCCCGGCGATGAGCGACGAGGCCGTCATCGTCCGCAACCAGGGCACGATCTTCCTCGGCGGCCCGCCGCTGGTGAAGGCGGCGACCGGCGAGGTCGTGACGGCGGAGGAGCTGGGCGGCGGCGAGGTCCACTCCCGTACGTCGGGGGTCACCGACCATCTCGCGGAGGACGACGCGCACGCGCTGCGGATCGTCCGCAACATCGTCGCGACCCTCCCGGACCGGGCCCCGCTCCCCTGGTCGGTCGAGCCGGCCGAGGAGCCGAAGGTCGACCCGGCGGGGCTGTACGGGGCGGTCCCGGTGGACTCCCGCACCCCCTACGACGTCCGCGAAGTGATCGCCCGGGTCGTGGACGGCTCCCGCTTCCAGGAGTTCAAGGCGGAGTACGGCCAGACCCTGATCACCGGCTTCGCCCGGATCCACGGCCACCCGGTCGGGATCGTCGCGAACAACGGCATCCTGTTCTCCGAGTCCGCCCAGAAGGGCGCGCACTTCATCGAGCTGTGCGACCAGCGCGGCATCCCGCTCGTCTTCCTCCAGAACATCTCCGGCTTCATGGTCGGCCGGGACTACGAGGCGGGCGGCATCGCCAAGCACGGCGCGAAGATGGTCACGGCGGTGGCCTGCACCCGGGTGCCGAAGCTGACGGTCGTCGTCGGCGGTTCGTACGGCGCGGGCAACTACTCCATGTGCGGCCGGGCCTACAGCCCCCGCTTCCTCTGGATGTGGCCGAACGCCAAGATCTCGGTGATGGGCGGTGAGCAGGCGGCCTCCGTCCTGGCCACCGTCAAGCGCGACCAGCTCGGCGACGACTGGAGCGCCGAGGACGAAGAAACGTTCAAGGCCCCGATCCGCGCCCAGTACGAGACCCAGGGCAACGCCTACTACGCCAGCGCCCGGCTCTGGGACGACGGGGTGATCGACCCCGTGGACACCCGGCAGGTCCTCGGCCTCGCCCTGACCGCCTGCGCCAATGCCCCGTTGCCCCAGAAGGACCCGGCCGGGCCCGGCTTCGGCGTCTTCCGGATGTGAGGAACAGATGACGACGATGTTCGACACCGTTCTGGTCGCCAACCGCGGCGAGATCGCGGTCCGGGTGATCCGGACCCTGCGGGAGCAGGGCGTGCGCTCGGTCGCGGTCTTCAGCGACGCGGACGCGGACGCCCGGCATGTCCGGGAGGCGGACACGGCGGTACGGATCGGCCCGCCGCCCGCCGCCGAGAGCTATCTGAACGTGCCGGCGCTCCTGGAGGCGGCCCGCCGCACGGGGGCGCAGGCGGTCCACCCGGGGTACGGATTCCTGGCGGAGAACGCGGAGTTCGCACAGGCGTGCGCGGACGCCGGGCTGGTCTTCATCGGCCCGCCCGCCGCCGCGATCGCGCTCATGGGTGACAAGATCCGGGCCAAGGAGACGGTCGCGGCGTACGGCGTCCCGGTCGTGCCCGGCTCCTCCGGCAGCGGTCTGACCGACGCCGAACTGGAGTCGGCGGCTCGGGAGATCGGCACCCCGGTCCTACTGAAGCCCTCTGCGGGCGGCGGCGGGAAGGGCATGCGCCTGGTCCGCGACGCGGCGGTGCTGGGCGAGGAGATCGCGGCGGCGCGACGGGAGGCCCGCGCCTCCTTCGGCGACGACACCCTGCTCGTCGAGCGGTGGATCGACCGCCCGCGCCACATCGAGATCCAGGTCCTGGCGGACGCCCACGGCACCGTGATCCACCTGGGCGAGCGCGAGTGCTCGCTCCAGCGCCGCCACCAGAAGATCATCGAGGAGGCGCCGTCCGTCCTGCTGGACGAGGCGACCCGGGCGGCGATGGGCGAGGCGGCCGTCCAGGCGGCGCGCAGTTGCGGTTATGTCGGGGCGGGGACGGTGGAGTTCATCGTCCCGGGCAACGACCCGTCCTCGTACTACTTCATGGAGATGAACACCCGCCTCCAGGTCGAGCACCCGGTGACCGAGCTGATCACCGGCCTGGACCTGGTGGAGTGGCAGCTGAGGGTGGCATCCGGCGAGCAACTCCCTTACGCACAGGAGGACATCACGCTGACCGGCTGGGCGATCGAGGCGAGGGTCTGCGCCGAGGACCCCTCCCGCGGCTTCCTGCCCTCCGGCGGTACGGTGCTGGCGCTGCGCGAACCGCAGGGCGGCGGGGTGCGGACGGACTCGGGGCTCAGCGAGGGCGTGCCGGTGGGCAGCCTGTACGACCCGATGCTGTCGAAGGTCATCGCGTACGGCCCCGACCGCGCGACGGCCGTCCGCAAGCTGCGGGCGGCCCTGGCGGACACGGTGATCCTGGGCGTCCCGACCAACGCGGGTTTCCTGCGCCGCCTGTTGGCGCACCCGGACGTGGTGGCGGGCAACCTGGACACGGGTCTGGTGGAGCGCGAGGCGGAGGGCCTGGTGCCGGACGGGGTTCCGGACGAGGTGTACGCGGCGGCTGCGGCGGTGCGCCTCGACGCCCTGGCCCCCCGGCCGGACGCGGGCGGCTGGACGGACCCGTTCTCGGTGCCGAGCGGGTGGCGGACGGGGGGTGTGCGGGCGCCGCTGACCTTCCCGTTGCGGGTGTCGGGCGCGGACCCGGTGACGTACGGGGCCCCGGCCTCCGCGACGGTCACGGCCGACCGGGTCACGGTCGAACAGGACGGCACGGTCGTCCACTTCCACCGTTCCGGCGACTGGCTCGGCCGGGACGGTGACACCTGGCACGTCCAGGACCACGACCCGGTGGAGGCCTCCCTGAGCGGGGCGGGCCGGAGCGGGGCGGACACGCTGGCGGCCCCGATGCCCGGCACGGTCACGGTGGTGAAGGTGGCCGTCGGGGACGAGGTCGAGGCAGGGCAGAGCCTGCTCGTGGTGGAGGCGATGAAGATGGAGCACGTGATCTCCGCCCCGCACGCGGGGACGGTGACGGAGCTGGACGTCTCGGCGGGCGCGACGGTGGCTATGGACCAGGTCCTGGCGGTCGTGGTCCCGGTCGCCGACGGGGAGGACGCATGAGCACGCAAGGGCTCCCCATGAAGGTTCCGGCCCCCGGCCTCCCGGCCCGGGTCCGTATCCACGAGGTGGGCGCGCGGGACGGCCTGCAGAACGAGAAGCAGGCCGTCCCGACCGAGGTGAAGGCGGAGTTCATCCGCCGCCTGGCGGTGGCAGGACTCACCACCATCGAGGCGACGAGCTTCGTGCACCCGGAGTGGGTGCCCCAACTTGCGGACGCCGAGGCGCTTTTCCCGCTCCTCGGCGACATCGCCGACGTAGGAGACGTATCCCTCCCCGTCCTGGTCCCGAACGAACGCGGACTGGACCGGGCGCTGGCGCTCGGGGTGCGGTCGATCGCGGTGTTCGGCTCGGCGACGGAGACGTTCGCGGCCCGCAATCTGAACCGGACGGTCGACGAGTCGCTGGCGATGTTCGAGCGGGTGGTGGCCCGCGCCAAGGCGGACAAGCTCCGGGTGCGTGGGTATCTGTCGATGTGCTTCGGTGACCCGTGGGAGGGCGCGGTCCCGGTCGCCCAGGTGGTGAGGGTGGCCAAGGCCCTGATGGACCTGGGCTGCGACGAGCTGTCGCTGGGCGACACGATCGGGGTGGCGACGCCGGGCCATGTGACGGCGCTGCTGACAGCCCTGAACGAGGCAGGCGTGGCGACGCCCGCGATCGGCGTCCACTTCCACGACACGTACGGCCAGGCGCTGTCGAACACCCTGGCGGCGCTCCAGCACGGGGTGAGCACGGTCGACGCCTCCGCGGGCGGCCTGGGCGGCTGCCCGTACGCCAAGAGCGCCACGGGGAACCTCGCCACCGAGGACCTGGTCTGGATGCTCGAAGGACTCGGCATCGAAACGGGCGTCGACCTGGCCGAACTGACCGCCACCAGCGTCTGGCTGGCCGAACACCTGGGCCGGCCGAGCCCATCCCGCACGGTCCGTGCCCTGACCCCTCCCCCTTCTTCCTCTCCCACAAGGA
This sequence comes from Streptomyces globisporus, assembly GCA_014649555.1. Taxonomy (GTDB): domain Bacteria; phylum Actinomycetota; class Actinomycetes; order Streptomycetales; family Streptomycetaceae; genus Streptomyces; species Streptomyces globisporus. The sequence goes on from BMTG01000009.1 coordinate 81,120, forward strand.
GTGAGTGACCCCATGTCCCTGGACCACCGGCTGACCGCCGAACACGAGGAACTGCGCCGCACGGTCGAGGAGTTCGCGCACGATGTGATCGCGCCGAAGATCGGCGACCTCTACGAGCGCCATGAATTCCCGTACGAGATCGTGCGCGAGATGGGCCGGATGGGCCTGTTCGGGCTGCCGTTCCCGGAGGAGTACGGCGGGATGGGCGGCGACTACCTGGCGCTCGGGATCGCCCTGGAGGAGCTGGCCCGGGTCGACTCCTCGGTGGCGATCACCCTGGAGGCCGGGGTCTCCCTGGGCGCGATGCCGATCCACCTGTTCGGCACGGAGGAGCAGAAGCGCCAGTGGCTGCCGAAGCTGTGCGCGGGCGAGGCGCTGGGCGCGTTCGGCCTGACCGAGCCGGACGGCGGCTCGGACGCGGGCGGCACGCGGACGACGGCGGTGCTCGACGAGGCGAGAGACGAGTGGGTGATCAACGGCTCGAAGTGCTTCATCACCAACTCCGGTACGGACATCACGGAGTTGGTGACGGTCACCGCGGTGACCGGCCGCAAGGAGGACGGCCGCCCGCTGATCTCGGCGATCATCGTCCCCTCGGGCACCCCCGGCTTCACGGTCGCGGCCCCCTACTCCAAGGTCGGCTGGAACGCCTCGGACACCCGCGAGCTGTCCTTCACGGACGTCCGCGTCCCGGCGGCGAACCTCCTGGGCGAACAGGGCCGGGGCTACGCCCAGTTCCTCCGCATCCTGGACGAGGGCCGCATCGCGATCTCGGCCCTGGCCACGGGCCTGGCCCAGGGCTGCGTCGACGAGTCGGTGAAGTACGCGGCCGAGCGCCACGCGTTCGGCAAGCCGATCGGTGCGAACCAGGCCATTCAGTTCAAGATCGCCGACATGGAGATGCGCGCCCACATGGCCCGCATCGGCTGGCGGGACGCCGCCTCGCGCCTGGTCGCGGGCGAACCGTTCAAGAAGGAGGCGGCGATCGCGAAGCTGTACTCCTCGACGGTCGCGGTGGACAACGCCCGCGACGCCACGCAGATCCACGGCGGCTACGGCTTCATGAACGAGTACCCGGTGGCCCGCATGTGGCGCGACTCGAAGATCCTGGAGATCGGCGAGGGGACGAGCGAGGTCCAGCGGATGCTGATCGCGCGGGAGCTGGGGCTGCCGGGCTGAGCCGCCGGCTGATGCGCTGACTGATGCCGCCCCGCCTGCTGTGGATCGCTCCACGGCGGGCGGGGCGGACGCGTGAGTGCTCCGGCGGGCCCGCGCGCCCCGCTTGAGCACGCGTACCCAAGCGGGGCGCGCATCCGTTCTCGCTCAGGGAGCTACCGCGCCCCCGGCACCGCCACCCCGTCCTCCGTCACGTACTTCACGCCGTCGTCGTTCTTCGTGATCGTGAACGCGTCCAGGGTCTCCCCCACCTCCTTGTCCGTCGTCGACCTGTCGTCCCACTTCGCCCCGACGACCGCCTCGTAACCGCGAGCTCGCCGTACGTCGTGGCGGCGAGCACCCGGTCGAGGCGGTCGCCCATCTCCTCGTGCGCGATGCGCTGTTCGGCGTACGCCTCCCGCACGCGCGACACGGCGCTCTCGCGGTCGCCTTCGCCCACGCGCGTCGAGTCGCTTCACCGAGGTGAGGTCACCGCATCACCTCAGCGCCGCACCAACTGGCCGCCTATCAAGTGCACTTGGGAGATCAGGAGACCGAAGCCTCCTCGCTCTGCCGGGCGTCGTAGTCGCTCCGCGCCTTCGCGATCTCCTGCTGGTGGCTCTCGGTCCAGTCGACGAGCGACCTGATCGTCGTGTGCAGGGTCGCGCCCAGCTCCGTCAGCTCGTACTCCACCCGGGGCGGGACGACCGGGTACACCGTGCGCCGCACCAGACCGTCGCGTTCGAGCTGGCGCAGGGTCACCGTCAGCATGCGCTGACTGATGCCCTCGATGAGGCGGCGCAGCTCGGAGAAGCGCAGCGTGCGGCGTTCCAGGTGGGCGATGGCGAGGAGCGACCACTTGTCCGCGACGCGGTCGAGGATCTGCCGCACCTCGCAGCCCTCGCGGACGTCCCACTGGCTGATGTCGTAGTCCGGACCGGTGCCGGTATCGGCGCAGTGACTCGGTGACTTCGAAGTGCCTTCTTCCATACCGCCCCACGGTGCCGCAAGCTTCAGGTGGTTACAAGAGGGAACCGACCACCGGTTCGGTAACTCGTCTCTGTTCCGCGCTGCTTGAGGCCTCTGCACGCGAACCCCTTCCCGATGAGCCGCTGTTGCGGCTGATCGCCATGCCCGATTCGACCGTGCACAAGGAGATCCCCGTGCCCTCATCACCGTCCCTGCCGAGACCGAACAGCGCCCGCATGACCGGCCGCGCCTGGGGCGTGCTGCTCGTCCTGTGCGGCGCGATCTTCCTCGAAGGCATCGATGTGGCCATGCTGAACGTGGCCCTGCCGGCGATCCGCGAGGATCTCGATCTGTCCACCGGCACCCTCCAGTGGGTGATGAGCGCGTACGTCCTGGGCTACGGCGGCTTCATGCTGCTGGGCGGACGGGCGGCCGATCTCTTCGGCCGTCGAAGGATGTTCGTCCTCTGGCTCGTGGTGTTCCTGCTCTTCTCCGGGCTGGGCGGACTGGCCACCGAGGGCTGGATGCTGATCGTCGCCCGCTTCGTGACGGGGATCGCCGCGGCCTTCATGACCCCGGCCGGTCTGTCGATCATCACCACCGGCTTCCCGGAGGGGCCGCAGCGCGACAAGGCCCTCCTCGTCTACGCGGGCACCGCCGCCGGGGGCTTCTCGATCGGCCTGGTCGTCGGCGGGCTGCTCTCCGCGATCGACTGGCGCTGGGTGTTCTTCGCCCCGGTCATCCTCTCGCTGGGCATCCTGCTCGCCGCGCTCGCGCTCATCCCCGCCTCGCCCCGGCCGGACCGTACCGGGCAGGGCGTCGACCTGGCCGGAGCGGTCGCCGTCACCGCGGGCATCCTGCTCCTGGTCTTCGGCGTCGAGCGGGCCACGCACGTCCCGGCCGTCCGGACCGTCGGCACGGTCGGCGCGGCGCTGCTCCTGTTCCTCGCGTTCGTCGTCATCGAGCGCTCCGCCTCCTCGCCGCTGGTGCGGCTGGGTATCTTCCGCAGCGGGCCGCTGGTCCGGGCCAATGTGTCGGGGCTGTTGTTCGCCGCCGGGTTCTTCGGCTTCCAGTTCATCGCCGTGCTCTACCTCCAGGAGCTGCGCGGCTGGTCGTCCCTGCAGACGAGCTTCGCGCTGATCGTCATCGGCGTGGACGCGGTGCTCTCGCCGCTCCTGACCCCGAAGCTGGTCGCCCGGTTCGGCCACGCCCGGGTCATCTTCGGTGGGCTGCTCGTCGCGTCGCTCTCGTACGCCCTGTTCCTGCCGCTCGCCGCGGACTGGACGTACGCGGCGATGTTCCCGGGGCTGCTCCTGCTGGGTGTGGCCTTCTCCCTGGTCTACGGGCCGCTGACCATCGTGGCCACGGACGGCATCGCCGAGGAGGAGCAGGGCGTGGCCGGCGGACTGCTCTACACGTCCTTCCAGTTCGGTGCCGCGCTGGGGCTGTCCGCCGTGACCGCCGTCAACATCGGCGCGACGGACGGGACGTCACCGGCCGCCCTCCTCGACGGGTACCGGACGGCCCTGGTGGTGCCACTGGTCGCCGCCCTGATCGCCGCCGCCGTCAGCGCGTTCGGTCTCCGTACCCGGCGGGCACAGGGGGACAGCACCCCTGTCGCGGGCCACGGGACCGAGCCGGACAGGAGCGGTGCACCGGGCGGGGTCGAGCAGCCCGCCGGGCTCGGGTCCTGATCGCGCGCACGGCGGCTTTCGGGGTGTCGCACGACACCCCATCCAGGCAAGGGTAGGCTAACCTTCCTTCGGATCGCCCCCGCTGGAGCCCGGGCCCGTCCGCCCGGCGCTGCGGCCCGTCCCGGAGGAGCTCCCGTTGACGTCGACGACCGCCGCCGCCCCCGAAGTCGCCCCGTTCCAGCTCTTCGATCTGACCGTGGTGCGGACCAGGCGGCTCGGCCCGTCCATCCTCCGGATCACGCTCGGCGGACCGGGGTCCGAGGGTTTCCGGGGTGGCGGCCGTGACCAGAGCCTGTCCCTCCTCCTTCCCCGCCCGGGGCAGCGCGAAGCGGTGGTTCCGGCGGCCGGGGGCGGGACCTGGCACGAGCGGTGGCGGGCGCTGCCCGAGGACGAACGGGCCGTGCTGCGCTCGTACGCCGTACGGGCCGAGCGGCCGCGGCCCGACGGCTCCACCGAGGTCGACCTCGACTTCGTGCTGCACGGTGACGGCGGCCCCGCATCGCGCTGGGCACGGGCGGCGGCCCCCGGCGACCGGATCACGGTGGCGGGCCCCGCCGTGGCGGACAACACGGCCGTACATTTCCGGCCGCCGGCCGACACCGACTGGGTGCTGATCCGGGCCGACGAGACCGCCCTGCCCGCCGCGGCCGCCGTCCTGGAGTGGCTGCCCGCGGGGCTGCCGGCCCGGGTCTGGCTGGAAGTCCCGTGCACCGAGGACCGGCAGGCGCTGAACACCGAGGCGAAGTCCCGGATCAGCTGGCTCGTCCGGAGCGAGGGGGCCGCCTGCGGCGTGGAGACCGTGCGTGCCGCCGCGTTGCCCGAAGGCACGCCGTACGCATGGATCGCGGGCGAGGCGTCCAGGCTGCGGGCGCTGCGCCACCACCTGGTCCGGGAGCGCGGGTTCGCCCCGGAGCGGGTGACGTCCACCACGTACTGGACGCGCGGACTGAGCGAGGAACAGGCGCGGAGGGCGGGATCGGAGGCCGTATCTGCCGGAATCAGCTCGGCAGAGCACCCCAAAGCGGAGTGGGTGGACCAAGTGGCGCGATAGGGGCGGTAAACCGGACAACCGGTACACCCGCCCGGGGTGAGAGGAATGGATGATTCCGAGTTAGGTTAGGCTCGCCTTACTTCGAGATCGCGCCCTCGCACCCTCTTCCTGCCCGGAGGGACGCGATGAAGTTCCCCTCACCCGGGAGGACCCCTTCATGCGTTCGCACCTGCTCAACAACACGACTGCGGAGCACTATCGGAGCACCGTCTCCGCAGGCGTGGAACGGGTCGCGGCCACCCTCGCCGCCACCGAGCGCCCCTTCAGCGGGGTCGGTGTCGACGAGCTCTCCCCCGTCGTCGACGCGATCGACCTCGACCGCCCGCTGGGCGACGCCGCCGCCGCCCTCGACGAACTCGGCGAGGTCTACCTCCGCGACGCCGTCTACTTCCACCACCCCCGCTACCTGGGTCACCTCAACTGCCCGGTCGTCATACCCGCGGTGCTCGGCGAGGCCGTGCTCTCCGCGATCAACTCCTCCCTGGACACCTGGGACCAGAGCGCGGGCGGCACCCTCATCGAGCGCCGGCTGATCGACTGGACCACCGAGCGGATCGGGCTCGGCCCGGCCGCCGACGGCATCTTCACCAGCGGCGGCACACAGTCCAACCTCCAGGCCCTGCTGCTGGCGCGGGAGGAGGCGAAGATCCGGCCGGAGCACTTCACCCGGCTGCGGATCTTCACCTCCGAGTGCAGCCACTTCAGCGTGCAGAAGTCCGCCAAACTGCTCGGCCTCGGCCCGGACGCCGTCGTCTCCGTCCCCGTGGACCGCAACAAGCGCATGCAGACCGTGGCGCTGGCGCACGCGCTGGAGCAGTGCTTCGCCGAAGGCGCCGTCCCGATGGCCGTCGTCGCGACCGCCGGCACCACGGACTTCGGGTCCATCGACCCGCTGCCCGAGATCGCCGCGCTCTGCGAGCAGTTCGCCACCTGGTTGCACGTGGACGCCGCGTACGGCTGCGGGCTGCTCGCCTCCCGTGAGCGGCGCGGGCTGCTCGAAGGCATCGAGCACGCCGACTCCGTGACGGTGGACTACCACAAGTCCTTTTTCCAGCCGGTGAGTTCGTCGGCCGTCCTGGTCCGTGACCGGGCGACCCTGCGGCACGCCACGTACCACGCGGAGTATCTGAACCCGCGCCGGATGGCCGAGGAGCGGATACCCAACCAGGTCGACAAGTCCCTCCAGACGACCCGCCGGTTCGACGCGCTCAAGCTGTGGATGACGCTGCGCGTCATGGGCGCCGACGGCATCGGCGAGCTGTTCGACGAGGTCTGCGACCTGGCCTGCGAGGGCTGGAAGCTGCTCGCCGCCGACCCGCGCTTCGACGTGGTGGTCCAGCCGCAGCTCTCCACGCTCGTCTTCCGCTACATCCCGGCCGGGGTCACCTCCCCGGACGAGATCGACCGGGCCAACCTCCACGCCCGCAAGGCGCTGTTCGCCTCCGGCGAGGCGATCGTCGCCGGCACGAAGGTGGGCGACCGCCAGTACCTGAAGTTCACCCTGCTCAACCCCGAAACGACCGAGCACGACATCGCCACCGTCCTCGACCTGATCTCCGGCCACGCCGAGCAGTACCTGGGAGACTCCCTTGACCGCGCTTCCTGACCCCCACGACTTCATCGGGATCGGCCTCGGCCCGTTCAATCTCGGACTCGCCTGCCTCACCGAGCCGATCGACGAACTGAACGGCGCCTTCCTGGAGTCCAAGCCGGACTTCGAGTGGCACGCCGGGATGTTCCTCGAAGGGGCCCATCTCCAGACGCCGTTCATGTCGGACCTGGTCACCATGGCCGACCCGACCTCGCCGTACTCCTTCCTCAACTACCTCAAAGAGCGCGGCCGGCTCTACTCGTTCTACATCCGGGAGAACTTCTACCCGCTGCGGACCGAGTACAACGACTACTGCCGCTGGGCCGCCGGGAAACTGAGCAGCATCCGGTTCTCCGAGACCGTGGAGACGGTGACGTACGACGAGGGCACCGAGCTCTACACCGTGCGCACCGTGTCCGGCGAGGAGTTCCGCTCGCGCCACCTCGTCCTCGGTACCGGCACGCCGCCGCACATCCCCGAGGCCTGCCAGGGGCTCGGCGGGGACTTCATCCACAACTCCCGCTATCTGGACGGGAAAGCCGAGATCCAGAAGAAGAAGTCGATCACCCTGGTCGGCAGCGGGCAGAGCGCGGCGGAGATCTACTACGACCTGCTGTCCGAGATCGACACCTACGGCTACCGGCTCAACTGGGTCACGCGCTCCCCGCGGTTCTTCCCGCTGGAGTACACCAAGCTGACGCTGGAGATGACCTCCCCGGAGTACATCGACTACTTCCACGCGCTGCCCGAGGAGACCCGTTACCGGCTGGAGACCGGACAGAAGGGGCTGTTCAAGGGCATCGACGGGGAACTGATCGACGCGATCTTCGACCTGCTCTACCAGAAGAACCTGCCGGGCCCCGTGCCGACCAGACTGCTCACCAACTCCGCTCTCGTCAGCGCGCGTTACGACGAGGAGGGCGGCGCGTACAGCCTGGGGCTGCGCCAGGAGGAGCAGGGCAAGGACTACGAGCTCACCACCGAGGGCCTGATCCTCGCCACCGGCTACCGGTACGAGGCTCCCGCCTTCCTCGCCCCCCTGGCAGGGCGGCTGCGCCACGACAGCCGGGGCCGCTTCGACGTGGCCCGCAACTACAGCATCGACACCACCGGGCGCGGGGTCTTCCTCCAGAACGCCTCGGTGCACACCCACTCGATCACCTCGCCCGACCTCGGCATGGGCGCCTACCGCAACGCGTACATCATCGGCGAGCTGCTCGGCCGTGAGGTCTACCCGGTCGAGAAGTCCATCGCCTTCCAGGAGTTCGCCGTATGACCCGCCCCGGCAAACAGCAGTCCGCAGCCATCGGCACGTTCACCGTCCGGCCGCTGGACCCCGCCGTCGACGCCGAGCTGGTGCACGGCTGGGTGACCCACCCCAAGGCCGCGTTCTGGCTGATGGGCGACGCCTCACTCGCCGACGTGGAGCGGGAGTACCGGTCCATCGCCGCCCACCCCCACCACGAGGCGTTCATCGGGCTGCACGACGGCGAACCCGCCTTCCTGATCGAGCGGTACGACCCCACCGAGGTCGAGCTGAAGGGCCTGTACGAGGCGGAGCCCGGCGATGCCGGGATGCACTTCCTGGTCGCCCCCACCGACACCCCGGTGCACGGCTTCACCCGGGCCGTGATCACCGCCGTGATGGCCTTCCTCTTCGCCGACCCGTCGGTGCGCCGGGTCGTCGTCGAGCCCGACGTGACCAACAGCGCCGTCCAGGCCCTCAACAAAGCCGTCGGGTTCGAGGTGCTCCGCGAGATCGCCAAACCGGAGAAGGACGCTCTGCTCAGCGCCTGCACCCGTGAGCAGTTCGAAGCAGCAACCGGAGGTAACGACCGATGACGACCGCCCTCACCGACAGCGTCGCCCACCTCTCCCCGGGGCGCTGGGCCACCGCAAACCGACTGCTGGTCCGCAAAGCACTGGCGGAATTCAGCCACGAGCGGCTGCTGGCTCCTACGCCGCTCGGCGATGACCGCTTCACCGTCCGTAGCGACGACGCGTCCACCGAGTACCGTTTCACCGCGCGCGTCTTCGCGCTGGACCACTGGCAGGTCGAGGCCGGGACCATCACCCGGCACCGGCACGGCTCCGAAATCCCGCTGGACGCCGTGGAGTTCTTCATCGAACTGCGGCACACTCTGGGGATCTCCGAGGAGATCCTGCCGGTCTACCTGGAGGAGATCTCCTCCACGCTGGCCGGAACCGCCTACAAACTCACCAAGGAACCGGCCACCTCCGGCCAGCTCGTCGCCGCCGGTTTCCAGGCCGTCGAGACCGGGATGACCGAGGGCCACCCCTGCTTCGTCGCCAACAACGGGCGGCTCGGCTTCGGCGTGGACGAGTACCGGGCGTACGCCCCCGAGGCGGCATCCCCGATCCGGCTGGTGTGGCTGGCCGCCCGCCGGGACCGGGCCACCTTCACCGCGGGGGCCGGGCTCGACTACGACGCGCTGGTCAAGGACGAGCTGAGCGAGTCGACCCGGGAGCGGTTCGCCGGCGCGCTGGGCGGGCTCGGCCTCGACCCGGACGACTACTTCCTGCTGCCCGTCCACCCCTGGCAGTGGTGGAACAAGCTCGCGGTCACCTTCGCCGGCGAGCTGGCCGAGCGCCATCTGGTGGTGCTCGGGGAGGGCGAGGACGGCTATCTCGCCCAGCAGTCGATCCGTACCTTCTTCAACACCGACCACCCCGAGAAGCACTACGTCAAAACGGCGCTCTCGGTCCTCAACATGGGCTTCATGCGCGGGCTTTCGGCCGCGTACATGGAGGCGACGCCCGCGATCAACGACTGGCTGGCCGGTCTCATCGAACGGGACGACCTGCTGCGCGGGGCCCGGTTCTCGATCATCCGGGAGCGGGCCGCGATCGGCTACCACCACCGCTCGTACGAGGCGTCCACCGCCAAGGGCTCCCCGTACCGGAAAATGCTCGCCGCCCTGTGGCGCGAGAGCCCGGTCCCGGGGCTCCAGCCGGGCGAGCGGGTCGCGACGATGGCCTCGCTGCTCCACACCGACCACGAGGGCGGCTCGGTGGCCGGGGTGCTGATCGCCGAGTCGGGCCTGGACCCGCAGGTGTGGCTGCGGCACTACCTGGACGCCTATCTGGTGCCGGTGCTGCACAGCTTCTACGCCTACGACCTGGTCTACATGCCGCACGGCGAGAACGTGATCCTGGTGGTGGAGGACGGGGTCGTCACCCGCACCATCTTCAAGGACATCGCCGAGGAGATCGCGGTGATGGACCCGGAGGCGGTGCTGCCGCCGCAGGTCGACCGGATCCGGGCCGAGGTGCCCGAGGACATGAAGCTGCTGTCGGTCTTCACGGACGTCTTCGACTGCTTCTTCCGCTTCCTGGGCGCGGGCCTGGCCACCGAGGGCCTCCTCGACGAGGACACCTTCTGGCGGACGGTCGCCGCCTGTGTGCGCGACTACCAGGAGTCGGTGCCGTATCTCGCGGAGAAGTTCCAGCAATACGACCTGTTCCAGCAGGAGTTCGCCCTCTCGTGCCTCAACCGCCTCCAGCTGCGGAACAACCAGCAGATGGTCGACCTCAACGACCCCGCGGGCGCGTTGCAGTTGGTGGGCCGTCTGAAGAACCCGATCTCCGGGTTCTGAGCCCGGCCGCCGCGACGCGACGGCCCCTGGACGGTGAGCGCCCGAGGACGGTCCCTCGGGCGCTCGCCCCCTTTCCGGGGCTGCCTGCTGGCAGAATCGGGGCCATGGCAGAAATCATCCAGCGGGACGGGACGTGGACGTTCGACGGGGACACCGTGCGCATCGTGCCGGGCGGAAAGGCGCATCCGGTCCGGCAGGAGCTGGGGGAGATCGCCGTCCCGCTGGCGGCGGTGGCGGGCGTCTCGTTCGAACCGGACCGCAAGGGCGGCCGGCTGCGGCTGCGGCTGCGCGGGGGCGCCTGCCCGGTGCTGCGGGCCGCCGACGGGCGGCTCAAGGACGGCGCCGACCCCTATGTGCTGGCCGTGGAGAAGGACCGTACGGGGGTCGCGGAGTACTTCGTCGACGAGGTCCGCAACGCGCTGCTGATCGAGCAGGTGCCGGACACCCCGGTGGACCGCTTCCTGCTGCCGGGACCGACGCTGCCGGTCTCCGGCGGAGGCGGCGACGGCACGGCGTCCTTCGACGGCGAGACCATCCGGCTGACCTGGAACTGGAAGGCCGAGGAGTCCAAGACCGCCGGGGGCGCGTCCACCCTCCCGCTGTCGCGGATCGCGGCGGTGCGGTGGCTGCCCTCGATCGGTCTGGAGAACGGCTATCTGCGCTTCGAGCCGGTGGAGGGGCCCGTCTCGGCGCCGCCGAAGTACGACCCGTACGCCCTGGACCTGTGGGGGATGTCCAAGAGGGAGCACACCGCGGTCCTGGTGGCTGCGGCCGTGCTGATGCGGCTGCCCGGGGCCCGTAAGCCCGTGGACGCCCCGGAGACTCCCCCGGCCCTGGCCAAGGCGGCCGAGCCGGCCGCAGCGCCCGCGGGCGACCACGACGTGCTGCTGCGGCGGCTGCGGGAGCTGGGCGAGCTGCACCGGGCCGGGGTCCTCACCGACGAGGAGTTCAGCACCGCGAAGCAGGCCGTTCTGCGCAGCATGTAACGCGATCGGGCGACGTTCCCCACACCCCCTGCCCGATATCGGGCAGATTTCTTGCATAAGCGCTCCCCGGCACGCAATATCGACGGGTGCTTGAACGCCGCTCGTCGCACGACGACCTCATCGATCACCTCGTACGCTCCACCGCGCTCCAGCGCGGCGAGGCGGCCCGGGTGATCCTCGACGTGCTGGCGTACTTCGACGAGAGCACCGACGACTTCGTCCGGCGCCGCCACCGTGAACTGCAGTCCGGCGGCCTGGTCAACACGGAGATCTTCGAGCGGATCGCGGCCGAGCTGCCGCACCGCGCCGTGGCGCCGCCGGAGCTCTCGCTCCGCCAGCTGCGCCGCATCGTCTACGGCTGAGCGGGCCGGGCGCCCGTGCGCGGGGCGCCGCACCGCGTGTGTACGTGTACGTCGATGGAGGGGCAGAGAATTCATGTGCGGGATCGTCGGATACATCGGGAAGCGTGACGTCGCTCCGCTGCTGCTGGAAGGCCTGCAGCGGCTGGAGTACCGGGGCTACGACTCCGCGGGCATCGTCATCACCAGCAAGGCGGCGGCGGGGAAGCCGGGCACGCTGAAGATGGTCAAGGCCAAGGGCCGGGTCCGTGAGCTGGAGGCCAAGGTCCCCAAGCGGTTCGCGGGCACCACCGGCATCGCCCACACCCGCTGGGCCACCCACGGCGCCCCGAGCGACGAGAACGCCCACCCGCACCTGGACGCGGAGAACAAGGTCGCCGTCGTCCACAACGGGATCATCGACAACGCCTCCGAGCTGCGCACCCGGCTCACCGCCGACGGCGTCGTCTTCCTCTCGGAGACCGACACCGAGGTGCTGACCCACCTGATCGCCCGCGCCCAGGCCGACACCCTGGAGGAGAAGGTCCGCGAGGCGCTGCGCCACGTCGAGGGCACGTACGGCATCGCCGTGCTGCACGCCGACTTCAACGACCGCATCGTGGTCGCCCGCAACGGCTCGCCGGTCGTCCTCGGCATCGGCGAGAAGGAGATGTTCGTCGCCTCCGACGTCGCCGCCCTGGTCGCCCACACCCGCCAGGTCGTCACGCTCGACGACGGCGAGATGGCCACGCTGAAGGCCGACGACTTCCGTACGTACACGACGGAGGGCTCGACCACGACGGCCACGCCGACCACCGTGGAGTGGGAGGCCGAGTCGTACGACATGGGCGGCCACGACACGTACATGCACAAGGAGATCTCCGAGCAGGCCGACGCCGTGGACCGGGTCCTGCGCGGCCGGATCGACGACCGGTTCTCCACCGTGCACCTGGGCGGCCTGAACCTGGACGCCCGCGAGGCGCGCGGGGTGCGCCGGATCAAGATCCTCGGCTGCGGCACCTCGTACCACGCGGGCCAGATCGGCGCCCAGCTGATCGAGGAGCTGGCCCGGATCCCCGCCGACGCCGAGCCGGCCTCCGAGTTCCGCTACCGCAACCCGGTCGTGGACCCCGACACCCTGTACGTCGCGGTCTCCCAGTCGGGCGAGACGTACGACGTGCTGGCCGCCGTCCAGGAGCTGAAGCGCAAGGGCGCCCGGGTCCTCGGCGTGGTCAACGTGGTCGGCTCAGCGATCGCCCGGGAGGCCGACGGCGGTACGTACGTCCACGCGGGCCCGGAGGTCTGCGTGGTCTCCACCAAGTGCTTCACCAACACGGTGGTCGCCTTCGCGCTGCTCGCCCTGCACCTGGGCCGGATCCGGGACCTCTCGGTCGCGGACGGCAAGCGGATCATCGACGGGCTGCGCCGGCTGCCGGAGCAGATCAGCGAGATCCTGGCGAACGAGGACGAGATCAAGCGGCTCGCGGCGGAGTACGCGGACGCCAAGTCGATGATGTTCATCGGCCGGGTGCGCGGCTATCCGGTGGCCCGTGAAGCCTCGCTGAAGCTCAAGGAGGTCTCGTACATCCACGCCGAGGCCTACCCGGCCTCCGAGCTGAAGCACGGCCCCCTCGCGCTGATCGAGCCCGCGATGCCGACCGTGGCGATCGTGCCGGACGACGACCTGCTGGAGAAGAACCGCGCCGCGATGGAGGAGATCAAGGCCCGCAGCGGCCGCATCCTCGCCGTGGCCCACCAGCTGCAGGAGAAGGCCGACCACACCATCGTCGTGCCGAAGAACGAGAACGAGCTGGACCCGATCCTCATGGGCATCCCGCTCCAGCTGTTCGCGTACCACACGGCCCTCGCGATGGGCCGGGACATCGACAAGCCGCGCAACCTGGCGAAGTCCGTGACGGTCGAGTAGCCGACCCCGCACGAACGTTGGGCCCCGTACCGCGATGAAGCGGTACGGGGCCCAACGCGTGGCGCTCCAGGGCCTTCTGGCGGCCCCTCAGGGATGCGGCCCCCCTCAGGGGATGACGATGACGGGGCGTTGCGCGCGGCGGGCGAGACGGCCGGCGACGGACCCGAAGATCCGGCCGACGATGCCGTGCGTGGAGCCGACCACGATGGCGTCGGCGGCATACTCCCGGCCGACCTCCTCCAGCTCGTGGCAGATGTCGCCGCCGCGCTCGACGAGCACCCAGGGCACCTCGGAGAGATAGTCGGCGCAGGCCAGCTCCAGGCCGAGGACCTCGGTGCGGTGGTCGGGGACGTCGACGAAGACGGGGGGCTCGCAGCCCGCCCAGACGGTGGTCGGCAGCCGGTTGGCGACGTGGACGATGATCAGGCCGGAGCCCGAGCGGCCCGCCATGCCGATGGCGTAGGCGAGGGCCCGCTCGCTGGACGTGGAGCCGTCGAAACCGACCACGACTCCGTGCCGGAAGGCGGGATCGCACGCATGGCGTGCTTCTTCGACCGTGCGCGGCTCCGACCCGGGGTCGGCTAGCGGCTTGCGGTCCTTGGGTTCAGGGATTTCGTGACCGGCCATCGGTGTCTCGGCGAAGAGAGTCCTCGTGAGGAGGGAACGGTTTCGATGTGCATCGGGTGCGTCAGCTGGTGGTGAAGCTCTGTCCGGGAATCATCTTCCCAACCCCATACCCCCAAGGGTACGGCGTCACTCCTCCATCGCCCAGACCCCCGCAAAAGCGTGCGTGACGCTGGAGGGAGCATGCACGAGCCGGTCCGGTATGGCAATGCCGGTTGTGTCGTACACGCGCCTTCGAGCGGGTGAACACCGTCGGGCGTCCTGTTTTTCGCGAGGGCCCGCGACGGCTCGCGAGGGGTGGCGACCGAGCGCGCACCCGGTCCCTGTTGGCCACGTCTCCGAACGCCGCCCGAAACCGGTCGTTCGTGTGTTCCCCGGCACATCGGCCGGTGCCGCGCCCCAGCGGGGCCTCGGCCCGATCCACGCCGCAACGCCCGCCATGACCGCCCTTCCTGACCCGAGCACGCCACGCGTCCAGGCCGCGAGGGAGCGCACCGGCGCAGCCGCCTCAGGGCGGTTGTGCGCCCGGCGTGACCGGATACAGCACACACAACCGATGGTTTTCAGCCAACTTCGTCCGAGGGTCGACCCCTTCGCGGGATGGCCGGACAACCCACCGCCCACCAGGCAGGAACGGACCGCGCGGTACGCTTTCACCCGACGCGGACGGGCCACGTTGGCGAAGGGCACTTCCCTGTGCGCTTCGCAGGTGGAACGCTTCGTGATCGAACGCTTCACGCCACGTTTCCTTATCGACATTGAGCTGGTGGGGGAAGGTGTCACGGCAGGACCACGCGACGCAGTAGATTCGATCTTGAAAAATCGGGGGGCTGGGGAACCGTGCGAAACCGAGGGGAAACGTGCAGGAGCGGCAGGCCCGTAAGGACCAGGGAGACGCGAACACCGAGGGGGGCTTAGCGTCATGAGCCAGGACTCCGCCACCGCGACGGAGGCCGCACGCAAGCTGACCGGGCGGCGACGCCGGGAAGTCGTAGCCGTGCTGCTGTTCAGCGGCGGCCCTATCTTCGAGAGCTCCATCCCGCTCTCCGTTTTCGGAATCGACCGGCAGGACGCGGGAGTTCCCCGCTACCGCCTGCTGGTCTGCGGGGGCGAGGAAGGACCGCTGCGCACCACCGGTGGGCTCGAACTCACCGCGCCGTACGGCCTGGAGGCGATCAGCAGGGCCGGCACCGTGGTGGTGCCCGCCTGGCGGTCGATCACCTCGCCGCCGCCCGCCGAGGCACTGGACGCGCTGCGGCGCGCCCACGAGGAGGGCGCCCGCATCGTCGGTCTGTGCACGGGAGCCTTCGTGCTCGCGGCCGCCGGCCTGCTGGACGGCCGGCCGGCCACCACACACTGGATGTACGCGCCGACGCTGGCCAAGCGCTATCCGTCGGTGCACGTCGATCCGCGCGAGCTGTTCGTGGACGACGGCGATGTGCTCACCTCCGCCGGTACGGCGGCGGGTATCGATCTCTGCCTCCACATAGTCCGCACCGACCACGGCACGGAGGCCGCCGGGGCACTCGCCCGCCGGCTCGTCGTGCCGCCGCGGCGCAGTGGCGGGCAGGAGCGCTACCTGGACAGGTCTTTACCGGAGGAGATCGGGTCCGACCCGCTCGCCGAGGTCGTGGCCTGGGCCCTGGAGCATCTGCACGAGCAGTTCGACGTGGAGACGCTCGCGGCGCGCGCCTACATGAGCAGGCGGACCTTCGACCGCAGGTTCCGTTCGCTCACGGGCAGCGCACCGCTGCAGTGGCTGATCACCCAGCGGGTGCTGCAGGCGCAGCGGCTGCTGGAGACCTCCGACTACTCGGTCGACGAGGTCGCGGGCCGCTGCGGCTTCCGCTCCCCGGTCGCGCTGCGCGGGCACTTCCGCCGCCAGCTCGGCTCCTCCCCCGCCGCGTACCGGGCCGCCTACCGGGCCCGTCGTCCGCAGGGGGTGGCGGAGAGCGCCGCGACGGTGGTCGAGACGATGGTGCCCAGCCAGGGGCCGCCGTCCGGACGCCGGGGCTCCCCGTTGTCCTCCGCGCCGGTCGCCGTGGCGGCCGCGACGGGTCCCGGGGAGCACTCCCTGCCCGGCCCCGACGCGTTCGTTCCCGGACGCCCGGCCCTGCCGGGACAGCGGAGCGCCCCGTAGGGTGGGGCCCATGAACGACCGCATGGTGTGGATCGACTGCGAGATGACCGGGCTCTCGTTGACGGACGACGCACTCATCGAGGTGGCCGCCCTGGTCACCGACTCGGAGCTGAACGTGCTCGGCGAAGGGGTGGACATCGTGATCCGCCCGCCGGACGCGGCCCTGGAGACCATGCCCGAGGTGGTGCGGCAGATGCACACCGCCTCGGGCCTCCTCGACGAGCTGGCCGGGGGCACCACCCTGGCGGACGCCGAGGAGCAGGTCCTGGCCTATGTCCGCGAGCATGTGAAGGAGCCCGGCAAGGCCCCGCTCTGCGGAAACTCGGTCGGTACCGACCGCGGCTTCCTGGCGCGGGACATGCGGGATCTGGAGAGCTACCTGCACTACCGGATCGTGGACGTGTCCTCGGTCAAGGAGCTGGCCCGGCGCTGGTTCCCCCGGGCGTACTTCAACAGCCCGGACAAGAACGGCAACCACCGGGCGCTGGCGGACATCCGTGACTCCATCACGGAGCTCCGCTACTACCGGGAGGCGGTCTTCGTCCCGCAGCCCGGCCCGGACTCGGACCGCGCCAAGGAGATCGCGGCGCGGTTGGTGACCCCGGCCACACCGTAGGAACCCGCTGGTCACGGGCGTGAGAGCGCCCGCGGACCGGCCCCGGGAAACGGGGGCGCGAGCACCCTCCCGGACCCTGTACACTTTTTCTCGGCCGGTCGGAAACGACCGGGCGACATGGTGGGTATAGCTCAGCTGGCAGAGCACCTGGTTGTGGTCCAGGATGTCGCGGGTTCAAGTCCCGTTACTCACCCTGAAGGAAGGGCCCCGGTCTTCGGACCGGGGCCCTTCTGGTTTCTCCGGCCCCCTCGGGCCCTCGCTCGGGGCGGCGCGTCACGTGACGCGCCGCCCCGAGTACACCGTCCGCTTCAGGGCCGCCCAGCCCTCACGACGAGTCCCGGACCACCAGCTCCGTCGGCAGCACCACCGAAGGGCGCTCGTCGCCCGGGGTGCGGCCCGCGATCTCGTCCAGGAGGAGCTGGGCCATGCGGCGGCCCATCTCCTCTATGGGCTGGCGGACGCTGGTGAGGGCCGGGTGCATATGGCGGGCGACGACCGAGTCGTCGAAGCCGACCAGGGCCACGTCCTCGGGGATGCGGCGCTCCGCCTCGCGCAGGACCTGGCGGGCGCCGGCGGCCATCACGTCGGAGGCGACGAAGACCGCGTCCAGGTCGGGTCGGCGGGCCAGGAGGTCGCGCATGGCCGCCGCGCCGCCCTCCTCGGTGAAGTCGGCGGGGGCGATGAGGCGCTCGTCCGGGGCCAGACCGGCGGCGGAGACGGCCGCACGGTAGCCGTCCAGGCGGCGCTGGGCCCCGTACACCTCCAGGCGGCCGGTGATCGTGGCCACCTGGCGGCGGCCCCGGGAGACGAGGTGCTCGACGGCGGCCCGCGCGCCCTCGAAGTTGTCGGAGTCGACCGAGGGCAGCGTCTCGGCCGCGTGCCGGGCGCCGCTGATCACGCACGGCATGCCCAGTTGTTCCAGGAGCTCCGGCAGTGGGTCGTCCGCGTGCACGGCGACCAGGAGGACCCCGTCGACGCGGTGCGCGGTGAGGTACTGGGCGAGGCGGCGGCGCTCGCGGTCGTTGCCGACGAGGGTGAGGAGCAGCTGCATCTCGGTGTCGGCCAGGGCCGCCCCGACGCCGCGCACTATGGCGGAGAAGTACGGCTCGGCGAAGAAGCGGGTCTCCGGCTCGGGCACCACCAGCGCGATGGCGTCGGTGCGGTTGCCCGCCAGGGCGCGGGCGGCGCGGTTGGGGACGTATCCCAGCTCGGCCACGGCCGCCTCGACCGCCTCGCGGGTGGCGTCGCTGACCCGGGGCGAGCCGTTGATGACCCGTGAGGCGGTGCCCCGGCCGACACCGGCCCGTGCCGCCACCTCTTCGAGCGTGGGCCGCCCGCCGCTCCGTACTCGCGCTGCCGCCATGGCCGCCTCCCCGTTCCCGGTCAATTTCTCACAGCCGTAACGTCAATCCAAGTCCTGGATCGATCACCTCGACGAGCGTACGGACAGGGTATTGGGAGCGCTCCCAAAGAGGGTAATCAAAGGACGGTGGGCCCGGTCGCGGAGACGACCGGGCCCACCGTTCCCGGGAGGGTCAGGCCTCCGGGGGCAGCGCGTGGCGGGCGATCACGTCGCCGTACCAGAGAGCGCTGGACTTCGGCGTACGGCGCTGGGTCGCGTAGTCGACGTACACCGCGCCGAACCGCTTCCCGTAGCCGTAGCCCCACTCGAAGTTGTCCATCAGGGACCAGAGGAAGTAGCCCCGCACATCGGCCCCGTCGGCCACCGCCCGGCGGACCGCCTCCAGGTGGCCGTGCAGATAGGCGATCCGCTCGGGGTCGTGGACCCGGCCGTCCGCGTCCGGGGCGTCGTCGAAGGCGGCCCCGTTCTCGGTGACCATCAGCGGCAGGTCCGGGTGCTCGCGGGATACGTCCATGAGGAGGGCGTGCAGACCGTTCGGGTCGACCGACCAGTTCATGGCGGTACGCGGCTTGCCCTCGGCCAGGTGGAAGGCCACGTGCTCGGAGCCGGGCCACGGGGAGTGGTCGCTGCTGCCGTGGCCGTCGTTGCGGGTGTCCCCGGCGCCGTCGGCGGGCGTCGACACGATGGTGGGCGTGTAGTAGTTGACGCCGAGCACGTCGATGGGGGCCGCGATGGCGGCGAGGTCGCCCTCCTGGATCAACTCGGACCAGTTCACGATGCGTTCGGTGTCGGTCAGGAGGTCTTCGGGGTACGCGCCCTTCAGCATCGGGCCGGTGAAGATCCGGTTGCCCACCGCGTCGATCCGGCGGGCCGCGTCCGCGTCCGCCGCGCTGTCGGTCAGCGGGCGCACCTGGTGGAGGTTGAGGGTGACCGAGGTCTGCGCGGCAGCGGGGAGGTTCGCGCGCAGCGCCTCGGTCGCCCGGCCGTGGGCCAGGTTGAGGTGGTGGGCGGCCCGCAGCGCGGCGGCCGGTTCGGTGCGGCCGGGGGCGTGGACCCCGGAGCCGTACCCGAGGAAGGCCGAGCACCAGGGCTCGTTCAGCGTCGTCCACATCGAGACCCGGTCGCCGAGCGCGCGGGCCATGATCGCCGCGTAGTCCGCGAACCGTTCGGCGGTCGCCCGCTCGGGCCAGCCCCCCGCGTCCTCCAACTCCTGTGGCAGGTCCCAGTGGTAGAGCGTGGCGACGGGCTTGATGCCGGCGAGGAGCAGCTCGTCGACGAGCGAGCGGTAGAAGTCCAGGCCGCGTTCGACCGCGGGGCCCCGGCCGGTGGGCTGGACCCGGGACCAGGAGACGGAGAAGCGGTACGCCTGGAGGCCGAGGCGCTTCATCAGGGCGACGTCGTCGCGGTAGCGATGGAAGTGGTCGGCGGCCACGTCCCCGGTGTCGCCGTTCACGACCTTGCCGGGGGTGTGGCTGAAGGTGTCCCAGATGGAGGGGGTGCGGCCCCGCTCGGAGGCCGCGCCCTCCACCTGGTACGCGGCGGTGGCCGCGCCCCACAGGAAACCGGTCGGGAAGGGGGCCTGGGCGGCGGGTGCCTGCTGCGGGACCGTGTCGGGTCGGACGGCTGTCATGCGGGAGCGCTCCCTAGGGGAAGTGAGGGGTGTGGGGAGGGGTGGGGTGGTGCTTCAGCCCTTGACCGCGCCGGACATGATGCCGCCGACGATCCGCTTGCCGAAGAGGACGAACACCACCAGCAGCGGCAGCGTGCTGATCAGCGCGCCCGCCATCACGATCGACTGGTCGGGGGTGTAGGAGGCGCTGAGCTGGCCGAGGGCCACCTGAAGGGTCGGGTTCTGCTGGTTGAGGGCCAGGTAGGGCCAGAAGAAGTCGTTCCACGCCTGGACGAAGGTGAGCATCCCGAGAACCATCATCGCGGGGCGCGCCACCGGCAGCACCACGCTGCGCACGATGCGGAAGTTGTTCGCGCCGTCGATCTTGGCCGCCTCGATCAGCTCGTACGGCAGGGCCTCGATCAGGTACTGGCGCATGAAGAACACGCCGAACGCGCTCACCAGCGTCGGGAAGATCACCGATTCGAGCTGGCCGCCCCAGCCGAGGCCGGACATCATCATGAACAGCGGGACGACGCTGAGCTGCGGCGGGATGGTGAGGGTGGCGATGACCGCGGTCATCAGCCAGCCGCGGCCCCGGAAGCGCATCTTGGCGAACGCGTAGCCGGCGAGCGTGCAGAAGAAGAGCGTGGCGAGGGTGATCGAGGACGAGACGATGACGCTGTTGACGATCGCCTTGCCGAGGTTCGCCTGCTCCCAGGCGGTCTGGATGTTCTCGATCAGCTTTCCGCCCGGGAAGAACGGCGGGGTGGAGGCGAGGACTTCGTCCTGGGTGCGGGAGGCCGCGACCAGGGTCCAGTAGAGCGGCAGCAGCGAGCCGAAGCCGACGACGGCGAGCGCGGCGTACGCGAACGGGCCGCCTTTCAGCTGCTGTCCGGCGCCCATCCGGAAGCGGCTCGGGCGCTTCGGAGCTCGGTTCTCCGGGGCCGGTGCGAGCTTGACGGGGGCGGGGTGCGTGGGGCTGGTCATGGTCATGGAGTCGCTCCCGGTCAGACCGCGGACGTGCGGAAGAATCGGCCGATGATCCAGTTGGCCGCGGCGATGAGCAGCAGGAGGGCGAGCATCGCCCAGGCGACGGCGGCGGCCGGACCGAGATGTCCGAGGTTCCAGCCGTAGTTGTAGAGGTAGATGCTGAGCGTCTCGTACTGGTTCTCGTTGCCGCCGGTGGCGCCCAGCGCACCGCCCTCCAGCAGCAGCGGTTCACCGAAGAGCTGCATGGAACCGATGGTGGAGATGACGATGGTGAACAGGATCGTCGGGCGCAGCGAGGGGATGGTGACCTTGCGGAACTGCTGCCAGCGCGACGCCCCGTCCAACGACGCTGCTTCGTAGAGGTCGTTGGGGACCGCCTGCATGGCGGCCAGGTAGATCAGCGCGTTGTAGCCGGTCCACCGCCAGATGACGATGACGGAGATGGCGAGCTTCGATGTCCAGTGCCCGTTGGCCCAGTTGACCGGGTCGAAGCCGACGAGGCCGAGCGTCCAGTTGAGCAGTCCGCCGTCCGCCCGGAACACCAGGGCGAAGACGAGGGCCGCCGAGGCGACCGAGGTGGCGTACGGGGTGAGGATGATCGTGCGCCAGAACGTGCTGGCCCGCAGGCGGTAGTTGAGCAGGTGGGCGAGGCCCAGGGCCATCAGGAGCTGCGGGACGGTCGAGATGACGCCGATCAGGAAGGTGTTGCTGACCGAGGTCCAGAACTCGGGGTCGTTCAGGATCTTGTCGAAGTTCTCCCAGCCCACCCACTCCATGGAGTCCAGGCCGGTCATCGAGACCCGGTGCAGGGCGATCCAGCCGGTGTAGAGCAGCGGGTAGAGGCCGAAGGCCCCGAAGATCAGGAAGAACGGCGCTATGTACGCGTACGGGGACGCCTTGTCGTCGAACCGCCACAGCCGGCTGCGCCACACCTGCCGTCGCTCGTCGGTCGGTTCCTTCTTCGATGGGCGGGGCGCTTGCGCGTACGCATCCCGGGTGGGGGTCGAGGTTGCCACGGGCGGGGAGTCCTTCCCTGGGTGCGGCTGGGGAGTGGGGCGGGCGGGCCGGGGCGGGCGGACGGGTCAGCACCCGCCCGCCCGCCCCGGAGGGCGGATCAGGGTCAGCCGATGGCCTTGTCGATCGTCCGGACGGCCGCGTCCCACGCGTCGTCGGGGCTGGTGCCGCGCTGCTCCATGTTGTTGATCTGGGTGGAGATGGAGTCCTTGATCACGCCGTCCTTCGGGCCGAGGACCGCCTCGGGGATGGACTTCGCGCCGTCGGCGTAGATCTGGCCGATGGGGGCGTTGTTGAAGTACGGCAGGGTCGCGTTCTTCACGTCGGGCAGCTCGTAGGCGCCCTGGTTGGACGGGAAGACGCCGATCGCCTTGAAGACGGCGGCCTGCTGCTCGGGGGCGGTCAGCCACTTGACGAGCTTGGCGGCCTCGTCCACGTTCTTCCCGGACTTGGGGACGGCGAGGAAGGAGCCGCCCCAGTTGGCGGAAGTACCGCCGGGGGCGCTGGTGATGTCCCACTTGCCCTTGTTGGCGTCACCGGCGTACGTGGAGATCTGGCCGGCCATCCAGGCGGGGCAGACGACGGTGGCCACGGTGCTCTTGCGCAGGGCCGCCTGCCACTGGTCCTCGAACTGGGCCAGGCCCTGCGTCAGCTTCTTGGACGCGGCCTGGGAGGCGAGCTGCCAGCCCTTCTCGACGCTCGCGCTGTCCTTGTAGATCGGCTTGCCGCTCGCGTCGTAGTACTGCTCGGGGCTGGAGCTGACCACGGCGTTGAACATGGCGCTCGCGGAATCCATGAAGTACGTGCCGGAGGGGGCCTTCTTCTTGTACTGCTCGCCGAGAGCGAGGTAGGCCTCCCAGCCGCCCTCGGTCAGCTTCGCCACCTCGTCGCGCTCCGTGGGCAGCCCGGCCTTCTCGAAGAGTTCGCGGTTGTAGCAGAGGGACATGGGGCCGATGTCGGTGCCCGCGCCGATGACCGCGCCGCTGGGGGCGGTGGCCTGCTTCGCCTTCCAGGACACCCACTCGTCCACGCCGATGGTCTTGGAGAGGTCGGCGAAGGAGTCCGCCTTGGTGTCGACGATCTCCTTGATCCGGCCGACCTCGATGCCCTGGACGTCGGCGAGGCCGCTGCCGGAGTTCAGCTGCTGGAGGAGCTTGGGGTAGTAGTTCTTCTCCTCGGCGGTGGTGTCCTCCTTGACCGTGATCTTCGGGTTCAGCTCGTGGTACTTCTCGAAGAGCCCGGCCTCCTTGTAACCGAACTGCCCGAAGTCGGCGACGGTCAGGGTGATGTTGCCGTTCGCGTCGGCTCCCTTGTCCGAGTCGGACGAGCCACCGCATCCGGTGAGCAGGAGGGCCGTGACCGTGAGGCCCGTGGTGGCCACGAGGGCGGTTCTGTGGCGTCGACCGGCAACGCTGCGGGTGATGCGCATTCCACTGCTCCTTGTTCCGGGAATCCGGCAATGGCGCATGGGAGCGCTCCCATGCATCGTTGCCGGAAGGTTGCTGCCTCCAGGGGGTGGGTGTCAAGAGTTGAAGACGATTCCGTTGCCGAGGGATGTCCGGGGCGTCACGGAAGGGGTCTTGGGCGACCCTTCCGTCGGAAGGTGAACGGGGGTACCCCGGGCCGGGTGAGGTGCCGGCGCATGCCACCCCTGTTAATTTCTCCCTTATGCACCTTTTGATCACCCTGGTCGCCGACATCAGCCCCGGTGAGTGAGGCGGGATGGGCGTCCTGCGCGACCATCCCGAACTGGCCCTCTTCTTCTGCCTCGCGGCCGGCTATCTCGTCGGCAAGCTCCGCGTCGGCCCGATCACGCTCGGCGGTATCTGCGGCACCCTGATCGTGTCGCTGTTGATCGGCACCCGGCATGTCAGCGTCGACGACGACGTCAAGACGGTCTTCTTCGCGCTGTTCATCTTCTCGCTCGGGTATCTGGCCGGGCCGCAGTTCTTCGCCAACCTCAACCGCAAGAGCCTGCGCTTCTTCGCGCTCTGCCTGATCGAGCTGGTCTGCGTCCTCGGGATCGCCTTCGGGCTCGCCAAGGCCTTCGACCTCGACGTGGGCACGGCCTCCGGCATCCTCGCGGGCGCGGCCACCGAGTCCGCCGTCGTGGGCACGGCCACCGAGGCGATCGGGAAGCTCAGCGACCTGACCTCCGAGCAGATCACCCAGTACCAGGGGCATGTGGCCACCGCCTACACGGTGTGCTACCTCTTCGGCCTGATCACGATCGTGCTGTTCACCAGCCAGATCATGCCGATGCTGCTGCGCATCAACCTGGCGGACGCCTCGCGCGAGCTGTGGGAGAGGATGCGCGGCGGACAGACCGGTCTGGAGTCCGACGAGCGCGAGGCGCTGCCCGGCATGGTGGGCCGTACGTATCTGGTGACGCGGGCGGACGGCCGGACCGTCGGTGAGCTCCAGAGCGCCATGGGCGGCCGGATCACCGTCGAGGGCGTCAAGCGCGGCAGCAAGCTGCTGACGCCCTCCCCCGGTCTGAAGCTGACGCTCAGCGATCTGGTCCAGGTGGTCGGGGAGCGGGCGGCGATCATCGACGCGGGCCGGGAGCTCGGCCCGGAGACCCCGGCCGTGCCGGGGCTCGACACCCCACTGGCCACCAGCCAGGTCGCCGTCACCGAGAAGGAGACGATCGGCGCGTCCATCGACCGGCTGGAGAAGCGGCACCCGGAGTTCCGCAAGGACGGCGTGTACATCACCGATGTGCTCCGCAACGACCAGCACCTGCCCGCCAGCGGGGAGACGGTCCTCGCCCGGGGCGACGTCCTCACCCTGGTCGGCGCCCGGGGCGGGCTGAACCGGCTCGTCGCCAAGCTCGGCGCGGTCGTGAAGAACGACGCCACCGACTTCGTCTACCTCGGCTTCGGCATCGTCGCGGGCTCGCTGCTCGGCCAGATCGTCGTCAAGCTCGGGGACGTCCCGATGTCGCTCGGCACCGGCGGCGGCTGTCTGATCTCGGGCCTGGTCTTCGGCTGGTTCCGCTCGCGCAGCCAGACCTTCGGGGCGTTCCCGCCGCAAGCCGCGACCACGCTCAAGGACATGGGCCTGGCCGTCTTCATCGCCTGTACGGGGCTGGCGGCGGGCCCGCAGGCCTGGCCGCTGCTGAAGGAGTACGGGGCGCTGCTGCCGGTCGCGGGCATCGCCATGGTGCTGGTCCCGGCGACGATCTCGCTGATCGTCGGGACCAAGCTGCTGAAGATCGAGAAGCCGCTCCTGATCGGCGCCATCGCCGGCCAGCAGTGCTCGACCCCGGCGATCACCTCCATCACCCAGGTGGCCCAGAGCTCCGTCCCGCTTCTCGGCTACACGATCACGTACACGCTCTCCAACTTCCTGCTGCCGCTGACCGGGCCCATCCTGGTCGGCGTCCTGGGCGCCTGACGTGACCGCACTCCGCGCCCACCGACCCGTACGGAACGGACACCGCCATGCCGAAGACCAGCCTCAGCCGTGAAGAGATCCGGTCCTACGCCCAGCTCTCCCCCTTCGAGCTGAAGGACACGTTCATCCGGATCGCGACGGACGCGCAGAGCGGCCGGCCGGGCCAGAAGGGGAAGACGACCCGGGCCATGCTCAACGCCGGCCGCGGCAACCCGAACTGGGTCGCCACCGGCCCCCGCGAGGCGTACCACGCGCTCGGCTACTTCGCGATCTCGGAGTCCCGGCGGGTGTGGACGGCCGACAACCTGGGCGGCATGCCGGAGGAGTCCGGGTGCGCGGAGCGCTTCGACCACTTCGTCCGTACGCACCCGGAGCTGCCGGGCGTCGAACTGCTCAAGGCGAGCGTGGACCTGGCGGTGAAGCGGTTCGGCTTCGACCGGGAGGCGTTCCTGCACGAGCTCGCGGACTCCTCGATCGGGGACAACTACCCGGTGCCGGACCGGATCCTGCGCCACACGGAGGAGATCGTGCGCGGCTATGTCGCGGACGAGATGTTCGACCACCGGCCGCCGGAGGGGCAGACGCTGAGCCTGTTCGCGACCGAGGGCGGCACGGCGGCGATGTGCTACATCTTCGACTCGCTGATGAAGAACGGGATCCTGAAGAAGGGCGACCGGATCGCCCTGATGGTGCCGGTGTTCACCCCGTACCTGGAGATCCCCGAGCTGGACACGTACGACTTCGACGTGGTGCACGTGGAAGCGAGCCTGTTCACCGAGACCGGGGTGCGGCAGTGGCGCTACCCGGAGGAGGAGGTCGCCAAGCTCGCGGACCCCTCCATCAAGCTGGTCTGCTGCGTCAACCCGAGCAACCCGCCCTCGCTGGCGCTCTCCACCCGGGTGTCCGAGCAGATCGTGTCCATCGTCGGCGAGCGGAACCCGAACCTGATCATCGTGACGGACGATGTGTACGGGACGTTCGTGGAGGGCTTCCGCTCGCTCGCGGCGGACCTGCCGCGCAACACCCTTCTCGTCTACTCCTACTCCAAGCACTACGGGGCGACCGGCTGGCGGCTCGGGGTGATCGCGCTGCACGACGACAACGTGATCGACGCGATGCTGGCGGAGCAGGACCAGGAACAGAAGGACCGGCTCAACAGGCGTTACGGCTCCCTGACGTTGGAGCCGGAGAAGATGCGGTTCATCGACCGGCTGGTGGCGGACTCCCGGCAGGTGGCGCTGAACCACACGGCGGGGCTCTCGCTGCCGCAGCAGGTGATGATGGCGCTGTTCTCGCTCTTCGACATGCTGGACGAGGGGCAGGCGTACAAGCACCGGATCCGGGCGATCGTGCGGCAGCGGCTCGAACTCCTGCTGGAGGGCGCGCACATGAAGGTCTCGGAGGATCCGAAGCGGGCGGGGTACTACATCGAACTGGACCTGCTGGCCGAGGCGGAGCGGGTCCACGGGAAGCCGTTCGCCGACTTCCTGGAGCAGCACTACGAGCCGGTCGACCCGCTGTTCCGGCTGGCCGAGCAGACCTCGGTGGTCCTGCTCAACGGCGGTGGCTTCGACGGCCCGGAGTGGTCGGTGCGGGTGTCGCTGGCCAACCTGGACGACCTGGACTATCTGAAGATCGGCCACCATCTGCGGGCGATCTTCGACGCGTACGCCGAGGAGTGGCGGGCGCAGGCCGGGTGACACGGGAGCCGGTGTCCCCGCCGCCACCGGGGCGAACGGTGGCGGCGGGGGCCGACGTGGGGGCCCCGGGGGGAGGTGGGGGCTCGACGACTCCCGGGGTTGCTTCACGAGCACGCTATCGCCTGCGGAACGGGCGAAGAGGGCGTTACGGACAGGGGTCGGCGTTCTTAGGTTCCGCTTAAGGAACGCATCGGAGCGGGTTAATGCTGGGCCCCCGGGCCGGTCGTGGTCCGGGCCGCCTTCCGCCCCCGCCACCCGATGCGGCGGCCCACCCGGCGGCCGTGGCCGCGCCGGCCGCGCTCGGGGCGGTTGCCGTGCAGGCCGATCCAGATCCGGACCTCGGTGCCGCCGAGGACGGACCGGCCGATGCGCAGGTCGCCGCCGGTGGACTCGGCGACCCGGCGCACGATGTCCAGGCCGAGGCCGGTGGAGCCGCGGGCCCCGGCGCGCCCGCTGGCGCCCCGGGCGAGGGCCGCCTTCGGGTCGTCGATCCCCGGGCCGGCGTCGGAGACGAGCACGATGACCGCGTCGCCGCTGTGGTGGACGTCGACGGCGAAGGCGGTGCCTTCGGGGGTGTGGCGGAAGACGTTGCCGAGCAACGCGTCCAGGGCGGCGGCCAGTTCGGGACGGGCGACCGGGATGCGTACCGTACGGTCGACCCCCGCGAGGCGCACCTCGCGGCCCTCGTCCTCGGCGAGCGCCGACCAGAAGCCCATGCGTTCGCGGATCACCTCGGAGGCGTCGCAGCCCGCCTCCGACTGCCCTCCCTGGGTCTGCGGGCGCTGCTCGCGGGCGGTGCGGATGATCGTGTCGACCTCGTGCTCCAACTGCTGGACGGCCGCCCGGGTCTGCTCGGCCGCCGGGCCCTCGCCGAGGGACGCGGCGTTCAGCCGGAGCACGGTGAGCGGGGTGCGCAGCCGGTGCGAGAGGTCGGCGGCCAGCTCGCGCTCGTTGGCCAGGAGCTGGACGACCTGGTCGGCCATGGAGTTGAACGCGACAGCGGCGGACCGCAGTTCGGTGGGGCCTTCCTCGGGAACGCGGGTGCCGAGACGCCCCTCCCCCAGGTCCTGGGCGGCCCCGGCGAGGCGCTGGGCGGGCTGCACCATCCGGACGCCGAGCCGGTCGGCGACCGCGACCGAGCCGACGATCAGCGCGACGCCGACGCCCGCCAGCATCAGCCAGGCGGTGGCGACCCCGTTGGAGACCTCGCCCTCGGGGACGAACACCTCGACGACGGCGATCTCGCCGGTGCTCAGCGCGGTCGGCTGGAGGAGCGCGAAGCCGCCGGTGACCTCGGCGATCGAGGCCCGCCCGTCCTTCTGCACGGTCGCCACGTCCTTGGGGGTGGCGCGTCGGGTGCCGATGTCCAGCGCCTCGCCCTCGGTTCCGTCCGCCGCTTTCCCGGGGGCCGGGACGTGGACGGCGAGGTGGCCGCGGTCGCCCGGTTCGGTGGACAGGACGGCCCGGGTCAGCTCCTCGCGGTCGGTGGTGATGGAGAGGGTCGGGGCGATGGCCCCGGCCTGGCGTTCGGCGTCGGAGAAGGCCCGGTCGCTGGCCATCTCCCGGATGACGAGTCCGAGCGGTACGGCGAAGGCGATGACGACCATCGCGGTGACCGCCAGGCAGACCTTGACCAGGGCCCATCTCATGCGGGCGGCTCCGCGACGGGTGCGTCGGCGGGCGGCTGGAGCTTCACGCCGACGCCGCGCAGGGTGTGCAGATAGCGCGGGCGGGCGGCGGTCTCGCCGAGCTTGCGGCGCAGCCAGGACAGATGGACGTCGATGGTCTGGTCGTCGCCGTAGGACTGCTGCCAGACCTCGGCGAGCAGCTCCTTGCGGGCGACGACCACGCCGGGCCGCCCGGCCAGGAAGGTGAGCAGGTCGAACTCGCGCCGGGTCAGGTCGAGTTCGGCCCCGTCCAGTTCGGCGCTGCGGCGCAGCGGGTCGATGGAGAGCCCGCCGACGCGGATGACCCGGGGCGGCGGCGCCTCGCCCCCGGCGGCGCGCGAGCGGCGGAGCACGGCGGCCATCCGGGCGGAGAGGTGCTCGACGGAGAACGGTTTCGTCAGGTAGTCGTCGGCGCCGTCGTTGAGCAGCCGGACGATCTCGCTCTCGTCGTCCCGGGCGGTGGCGATGATGACGGGCACGTCGGTGATGGACCGCAGCATCTTCAGCGCCTCCGCGCCGTCCAGATCGGGCAGCCCGAGGTCGAGGATGACCACGTCGAAGCGGAAGTGCGCGACCTCGCGCAGCGCTTCGAGCGCGGTGCCCACGCTCCGCACCGTGTGGGAGGCCTCACTGAGGTGCCGGATGAGGGCGGAACGTACGAACTGGTCGTCCTCGACCACGAGCACACTTGCCATGGGCGGCACCGTACGCCATGGCGAGGGGCCCGGTCCCGGCCCCGTCGGAATCCTCCGCAAAGGCCGGAGAAGGGCGTTTGCCCCGCCGGTCCGGGCGGATTGGAGGCGGCCCGGAGCGAGCCAGGAGGGGCCCGGGTGGTGCAGGATGTGCCGGATGCAACGAGGACTCGTACACGCGCTGGCGTGGTCGCTCGCCACCGGCGCGGCGGTCACGCTCTCGTGGTGGGGTGTGCACACGGTCATGACGGGGACGGCGTACGACCCGCCCCGGGCCGTACCGATCTCGGTGGGCGCGGGGGCTCCGCAGCGCATCGGGCAGAGCACCGAGGCGCCGCTCGTCTCCTCGACGCACCGGACGTCGCCCTCCCCCTCCGCCTCGCCGAGCACCGGTGACGCCCGCCCCTCGGCGTCGGCCCCGCGCCCCTCGCGTACGCCGTCGGCGACCCCGGCGAAGCCGCCCGCGCGGTCGGCTCCGGCGAAGGCTTCGGGGCAGGTGAAGAGCTACCGGACCGACGGCGGCCGGGTGGTGCTCGAGCTGGGCAAGGAATCGGCGAAGCTCGTCTCGGCGACGCCCGAGCCGGGCTGGTCGATGCAGGTGTGGACGAACGACGCCTGGATCCGGGTGGACTTCAGCGACGGGGGCGGCGAGAACGGTACGACGTACTCGGTGTTCTGCACCTGGAACGGGACGCCGCCGACGGTGCAGATCGTCGAACCGTAGGCCGTGGTGGCCTGATCAGGGGTTTTCGAAGACGGACGGCGGGGGTGCGGGCGACGGCTTGGCGGCCGCGTCGGTGACGACGGCCGCGCCGCCGGTGAAGTCGCTGAGCGCGCGGCCGTGTTCGACGCGGCCGGGGTGCGGATCGCTCGCCACCCGCCGGGTGAACTCCGCGACCGGGAGCGGCAGGGCGGAGGCGAGCAGGACCGCGTTGCCGAAGCGGCGGCCCCGCCACACCACCGGGTCGGCGGCCAGCGCCAGTTCGGGGAAGACGGCGGCGGCGGTGGAGACCTGGCCGCGCAGATGGGCGAGCGGGGGGCCGTCGGCGAGGTTGGCGGCGTAGCGCCCCTCGGGTTTCAGCACCCGGCGTACCTCGCCGAGGAATTCGGCCGAGGTGAGGTGGGCGGGGGTGCGGGCCCCGCTGAACACGTCCGCGATGACCAGGTCGGCCCAGCCGTCGGGGAATTTGCCGAGCCCTTCGCGGGCATCGGCCGCCCGGACGCGGACGCGGGCCTGGGGGTCCAGCGGGAGACGGTCGCGGACGAACTGCGTGAGGGGCGCGTCGATTTCGACGATCTGCTGGGTGGAACGGGGGCGGGTCGCGGCGGTGTACCGGGCGAGGGTGAACGCGCCGCCGCCCAGGTGGAGGACGTGCAGCGGCTGGAGCGGGGGTGCGGCAAGGTCGATGATGTGGCCGAGGCGGCGCTGATAGGCGAACGAGAGGTGTGCGGGGTCGTCGAGGTCCACGTGGGACTGCGGGGCGCCGTCGATCAGGAGCGTCCAGCCGTGCGGGCGCTCGCGGTCGGGCCGGAGCTCGGCGACGCCGCCGCCGACCGGCCGTGAGACGGCTTCGCGCTCGCCCCGGCCCGCACCGCGCCCGGAGCCCGGCCGTTCCTGGCGGCCCTTCGCCTTCGCATCCCCGTCGGCGCCCTTCCCCTTGCCCCGGCCCGGCGTTCCTCGACGTGCCACGTTCGCTGGTCCTTGCTGGTGGGGGCCCGGGGCCGCCGGCCTGGTGGAGGTGTGCGGAGGTGTTCCGCCCGTCCGGCCATTATGGGCTCAGCGGCGGCTATGGGCTCAGCAGCAACTGTCGGCCGCCTCGATCAGCCGGGCCGCCTGGTCGAGGGCGGCGCGCAGCACGGCCGGGTCGGTGACCGGGGCGTCCTCGGCGGGCGGGAGCAGCCAGCCGGATCCGGAGACCGGCGGCTCGGCGGGGATGCGCAGCCCGCGGCCGTCGGTCCGCGTACAGGCGCTGCCGGGTACGTCCCAGGCGTCGGCGGTGCCCGGCGGTACGAGGAAGCCGAGGGTGTCGCAGGCCCCGTCGTGCAGGACCGGGCCGACGGCCTCCTGGTCGCCGCCGCGACGGAGGATGTCGACGGCTTCCAGACCCTGCCGGGCCGGGACCGTGACGAGGTCCAGGGGCGGCGGGTCCGCCGGGGCGGGGGTCGTCGCGGTCGTCCGTGAGCCGGTCTCCCTGCCGAGGTGCAACAAGGGAACCCCTCCTCTCATCGCCGAACGGAGCCACACTCCGTCTCCACATGGACCAACGCCGTGGGTGCGTCAAGGGCTACGGGCCCACACCGCCGCAAAGGGTGGCAGTTCATGGCGGATCACGGGCGGTATGACCGCTTTCGCAACGAAACGCTGCGTGTGCGCCTCGTCACAGCAGGTACGTTCATGCTCCGCCGGGACACCAGGACTCCGGGGAGGCCGGAGCGACCGGGGAGGCCCGGGGACGTCGGGTGGCACGACCCCCGGCTGCACCAGAGAGGGGCCGGGCATGGCGTCGACAGGGGCAGTTCCCAACCTCGCCTTCCGTCAGCTGCGCGGACAGCGCTCCGCCGGGGAGTTCGCGGCGGCCGTCCGCAGAGCGGCCCGGGAGATCGGGGAGCAGGTCGCGTGCGACGCCCGGTACATCGGACGCGTGGAGTCCGGGGAGATCCGCTGCCCCAACTACGCCTACGAACGCGTCTTCCTGCACATGTTCCCCGGGGTTTCCCTGACCGACCTGGGGTTCTCGGCCCGCGAGAGCGTACGGGGGCGGGGCGCCCGGGTCGTATCGGAACCCCAGCCTTCGCCCGGGGCCGCTACCCCGGGGCCGGCCCCCACGCCCCCGTCGCACCGCGACACCGATACCGACGACATCCCCGAGGAGAGCGACGTGCTGCGTCGCGTGTTCATGACGAGCGGCACCACCACGGTGGCGGCCGCTTCCCTGGGTCTCGGCGGGGCGCCCGCCTCCGCCCGGGTCTCTCTGCCCACGCAGCGCCGGGTCGGCGATGCGGAGGTGCTCGCCGTCGAGAAGGCCGTACGGGATATCCGGCTGCTGGACGACCGGCACGGCGCGGACGGGCTCTGGCGGGCCGCCCAGCCGCTGCGCGCGGCGTACGAGCTGCTGGACGCCGGAAGCACCGCGCGGCGCGCCACCTCGGACCGGCTGCACGCGGGCGCGGGTGAGCTGGCCATCTCGGTGGGGTGGCTGGCCCATGACTCGGGCCGCTTCGACGACGCCCGCTCGCACTACGCGGAGGCGCTGGCCACGGCGCGTCTCGCGGGGGACGCGGGGCTGGAGGCGCACGCGTTCTGCAACACGTCGTTCCTGGCCAGGGACGCGGGGCGGCCGCGCGAGGCGGTCCGGGCGGCGGAGGCCGGCCAGCGAGCCGCCCGCACGCTGGGGTCGCCCCGGCTGCTGGCGCTGCTCGCGCTGCGGGAGGCGGGGGGCCGGGCGGGGCTCGGTGACCGTACGGGGTGCGACCGGGCGATCGGGCGGGCGCGGGCGGCGTTCGACCGGGGCCCCGCATCCGGTGACCCCGAGTGGATGAGCTTCTTCCGGGAGGCGGAGCTGGAGCTGCTGGAGGCGCAGTGCTGGTCGTCGCTGGGCGACTGGTCCCGGGCGGCGCGGCACGGGCAGCGGGCGGTGGTGCTCCAGGACGCGCACTTCACCCGGAACCTGGCGCTGTACCGGGCCCAGCTCACGGGCGACCTGGCCCGGGCGGGCCGGGCGGACGAGGCGGCGGCGACGGGGCACCAGGTGCTGGATCTGCTGACCCGGGTGCAGTCGTCGCGGATCCGGGGGATGTTGGCGGGGGCGGCGCGGGTGCTGGGCCCTCGGGCGGGGGCGGCGGAGGTGTCGTCGTTCCTGACCCGCCACGGATCCGGCCCGTCCGGCGCCCCTTCCAGCCCGTCCGAACGGCGACCACCCAGCCCGTCCGGCGTTTGAGGACGGACCGTTCAGCGCGTTCCGGGGTGCGCAACCCAGCCCGTCGAGCGGTGGCCCCTTCCAGCCCGTCCAACGGCGACCACCCAGCCCGTCCGGCGTTTGAGGACGGAACCGTTGAGCACGGTCCCGGGTGCGCATCAGGGTCTCCCCGCCGGGGTCCGTGAAGTTCCCGCCCACCGGCCACAGGGTTCCGTCCTCGAACGCCGGACGGGCTGGATGTGGCGCGGGGTCCCGTCCAGCTGACGCCCACCGAGTGGACGGTTCCGTCCTCAAAGGCCGGACAGGCTTGGTTGGTGCGGGCCCCCCGCGAGGTCAGCGGTCCAGGTGGCCCGTGTCGTTCCAGCGTTCCACGGCCGGGAGGCCGTACGCCCAGCCCAGGACCGACAGCGACGTCGGCTCCAGACGGATCCGCGCGCCGAAGGACAAGTCCTCACCGAGCCAGCGGGCACCCAGCGCCCGCAGAATGTGACCGTGGGCGAAGACCAGCACGTCCCGGTCCGCAGACCGCGCCCACGCGACGATCTCGTCCGCGCGGGCGGTGACGTCGGCGACGGACTCCCCGCCCGGCACCCCGTCCCGCCAGATCAGCCAGTCCGGCCGGTCCGCCTTGATCTCGGCCGGGGTCAGCCCCTCGTACGCCCCGTAGTCCCACTCCATCAGCGCGTCCCACCGCTCCGCCCGCTCCCCGAACCCTGCGAGCTCGCAGGTCTCGGCGGCCCGGACGAGCGGGCTGGTGCGGACCTCGACGCCGGGCAGCCCCGCCCACGGCGCCCGGTGCAGCCGCTCGCCGAGCAGCTTCGCGCCCGCGCGCCCGCTGTCGAGGAGCGGGATGTCCGTCCTGCCGGTGTGGTTGCCCCGGACCGACCACTGGGTCTGGCCGTGCCGGGCGAGCAGGATGCGCGGTGCCATGAAGGCTCTCCCTGGAACGCTGGTGCTGGGTTCTTCCATCATCCCGTACCGGCCCGCCAGGCAACCTCCCGGCCCCGGCGGGCGTCCCACCCTGCGCAGTCCCGGCCACGGAATCGAACCACGGCGGGGCGGCCGCGTACGGGACGTCCGGAAGGGGACCCCCGGGGGATGCGGTGGCACGGCGCCACCGTACGGTTGAACGTTCGTCGTCGGCCGCATGAACATGGGGAGAGCTACCGGATGCCGCACGCCACCGCGCCGCCCGCGACCGGTCATCGACCCCGCTGGTGGACGGAGCTGCCACTGATCGCGGTGGTGTACGCGCTGTATTCCGTGGGCCGTCTCCTGGTGCGCGGCGACGTGTCGACGGCGGTCGACCACGGCCTGGCGATCCTCCGGCTCGAACAGGCGCTGTACCTCAACGCCGAGCACCCGCTGAACCGTCTCTTCACGAGCACCCCGTCCATCGGCATACCCGCCGACTTCGCCTACGCCTCCCTGCATTACGTGGTCACTCCGGCCGTCCTCGTCTGGATGTTCCGGCGCAGGTCGACGGCGTACCGGACGGCCCGGGTCTGGCTGATGAACTCCACGCTGCTGGGTCTTGTCGGCTTCACGCTGATGCCGACCTGCCCGCCCCGGCTGCTGGACGCGAGCCACGGCTTCGTCGACACGATGGCGCAGTACAGCGCGTACGGCTGGTGGGGCGAGGGGGCGAGCGCGCCGCGCGGGCTGAGCGGGATGACCAACCAGTACGCGGCGATGCCCAGCCTGCACGTCGGCTGGTCGCTCTGGTGCGGGATCCTGCTGTGGCGGCACGGCCGCCACCCCCTGATACGGACGGCGGGGATCGCCTATCCGCTGATCACCACGATCGTCGTGATGGGCACCGCCAACCACTACTTCCTGGACGCCGTCGCGGGCGCGGCCGTGATGGGCCTCGGGGCCCTGCTGGTGAAGCCCGTCATCCGGTTCGCCGACGGGGTCAAGGCGCGGCTGACCGGCGTCCTCCCCGACGGCCTCCCCGGCAGCCGGAAGCAGGGCGGCGCGAGCACCGCCGCCGCGGCGATTCCGGCGACCGTGTCCCCGGATGTCAGTGCCGGGTGCAAGACTTCCACGGGTGAGCGAATCCCCGGCCAGCGGACCACCTCCGCAGATCCCCCCGGCACGGCAGTCGGCGGCACGGCAGTCGTCGGGCCGGCAGCCAGAGACGCCGCCGACGCGGACGCGAGCGACGACGCTCCGGCAGCGGCTCGCTGAGCTGCGCGGCCCGTCCGTCGCACCGCACCCGCTGGACGCCAGAGCCCTGGCCGCCCTCGCCGCCAACCCCGGCTGCAAGCGGCGGGCCCTGCTCGACGGCGCCGGGGTGGACAAGGGCGTGCTGGCCACCGCGCTCGGCTCACCTGCCCCCTTCGGGCAGTCCCAGTTCGCCTTCATGCGGGGCAACGCCTTCGAGGCGAAGGTCAAGGCCGACGGCGGCGCGGAGCTGCTCCGCCTGCTGTACGAGCGCCTGGGCGGCTCCTCCCCCGCCCCGGGCCCGGAGGCCGCGACCCCTGATCTGAGCGCCGCCGGTCCCGAGGGCCGTGCCGCGCGCACCGCGCTCGCCCTGCGGGAGGCCACGGCGGCGGGCGGCTGGGCGCTGCTGGACCACCCGATGCTGGCCCTGGAGGTGGCGGGCTCGCCCGCCTATCTGGAGCCGGACGCGGTGGTCGTGCACCCCGACGGCCGGTGGACGGTCGTCGAGATCAAGTCATTTCCCATGATCGACGCCTCCGCGGACGCGTCGAAGGTCGGCGCCGCCGCCCGGCAGGCCGCGGTGTACGTGCTGGCGCTGGAGCGGGTCGCGGCGGTGACGGAGGGTGCGGAGGTCGGGCAGCGAGTGCTGCTGGTCTGCCCCAAGGACTTCTCGAACCTGCCGACCGCCTCCGTCGTGGACGTACGCAAGCAGTGCGCGGTGACCCGCCGTCAGCTGACCCGGCTGACCCGGATCGAGGACATCGCGGCGGGCCTGCCGGAGGGGACGACGTTCGATCCGGCGTGCCCGTCCGAGGAGCTGGACGCGGCCGTGGCGGCGGTGCCCCCGGCGTACGCCCCGGAGTGCCTGGCCGCCTGCGAGCTGGCCTTCCACTGCCGGGCGAAGTCGCGGGCGGAGGGCGCGGTGGAGACGCTGGGGCGCAGCGTGCGCGGTGAGCTGGGCGGGCTGACGACGGTGGCCGGGGTGCTGGCCGCCGCCGCGGGCAAGGAAGGGGATCCCGCCGATCCGACGGTCGTGGCGCTGCGCCGGGCCGCCGCCCTGCGGGCCGAGGCCCTGGAGAGCGCCGCCGCCCTGCGGGCCGGGGCGCGGGAAGCCGCCTCGGTCCCGGGCGCCGGGACTCCGGAAGGCGCGGCCACATGTCGCTGATCACCACCCTGGCCCGGCTGGAGGCCGTCGACACCGGCCGCGCCCAGCCGCTCGCGACCGTCCGCCACCGTCATCTCACCGACCGGCCGCTGGTGCTGGTGCCGCTGACCACCGCCGGTGAGGCCGGGGCCCCGCTCGGGGCGCTGGTCGGCACGGACCGGGAGGCGCCCCGGCTGCTGGCCGTCGCCCAGCCGCGTGACCGGGATCTGCGCTTCGCGTTCCTGGCCGAGCTGGCGGAGGCGGTCCTGCCGCACATCGAGGCGTACGCGGACGTCGTCGAGCCCGCCGAGCGCAACGAGACGGATCCGGCGACCGGCAAGAAGACCAAGGTCGAGGTCGAGCTGTGCACGGACGCAGGCCAGCTGATCGTGCCGAGCCGGGCGGGCGTCGAGTTCGTCCGGCTGCTGGGCCGGTCCATGCGGTTCCGCCGCACCGCCGAGGACGATCCGGACACCCCCTATCCGGCCCCGGCCCGGGTGCCGCTGCTCGGCCGCTGGCTGACGCATTACGGGGAGCGGGCCCGGGTGCCCGGCTCCTCGCTGCTGCTGGCCGCCACCGATCTGCTGAACCGGCACTGGGCGACCGGGCAGAGCAGCCTGGAGGACCAGCACCTGGGCGCGCTGCTGTCGTGGATCGCCCCGCCGGCCGGTTCCTCGGGGGCCGAGGCGGCGCTGCGGGCGGAGCTGGCCCGGGACGGGGAGGGCCAGTTGCTCTGCCCGCCGGCCGGTCCGGCGACCGACCCGGACTTCGACAACCGTCTGCTCGCCCCGGCGATCGAGCGGTACGACCGGGCGCGCACGGCGCTGGCGTCCGCCGAGGACGGGCTCGCCGCGGACGCCCGCCTGGGTGAGCTGAGCGGCGCCGAGCGGGAGATCCGTTCGCTGCTGGCGCGGGTCATGCTGCCGACCTGGGACGCGGTCTGGCGCGGTCTCGACCTGCTGCGGGAGCTGCCCGAGGGGGCCCGGGCCGAGGACCGCTGGACCCGGGACCGCTGGTCGTTCACCGCGCACCGCGACCGGGTGCGCTCGGGCGAGCCGCCGCAGCCGCGCCGCGACGACGCGGTGACGGCAGCGCAGAAGCTGGCCTCCCGGGAGACCGCCCAGGCCCAGCTGGAGGCGCAGGAGGCACTGGACGATCCGCTGGTGCTGGCGGGGCGGCGGCTGGCGGGCGAGGCGTTCCTCGCCACGGTGACGGATGTGGAGATGACGTACACGGAGTCCAAGCGGCCCTCGCCGCGCCCGCTGGTCACCGTCCGCACGGACGAGCGACCGCATCTGAGTGAGCGGACGAAGGTCTACCGCTCGCTGGAGGGCAAGCCGCAGACGGCGGAGTTCGTGCGGGCCGAGGAGGAGCCGGACCAGGACGGCGACGTCCTGCTGGTGCTGCGGATTCTCGACCGGATGGGCCGGGGCAAGGAGCCCGCGCCGGGTTCGGTACCGGGGCCCGGGGACCGGATCGCCTGGACCCTGTTCGAGCACGACCAGCGCGGCGGTCCGAAACTGCCGGACCCGGAGGAGACGCCGTGGACCCACGGCGGGCCGCCGGGCGCGGACGCCGCGACGCGAGCGGAGCAACCCGACCCCGTGACCTCGGAGGACCTGCTGTGATCACCGCCATCCGGGAGGACCTTCCGTGAGCACCGTCTTCGATCCGGGCGCGGAGGCGGCCCGTGCGACCGGCGCGATTCTCGACGACACCCTGCACGGCAGCAGCCGGGGCATCGTCGTGGACTCGCCCCCGGGCGCGGGCAAGTCGACGCTGGTGGTCCGGGCGGCCCTGGAGCTGGCCGCCGCCGGGCATCCCCTGATGGTGATCGCGCAGACGAACGCCCAGGTCGACGACCTGGTCGTACGGCTCGCGGAGAAGGACCCGGAGCTGCCGGTGGGGCGGCTGCACAGCAGCGACTCCGACCCGTACGACAAGGTGCTGGACGGCCTCGCCAACGTCACCAAGTCGGCGAAGGCGGCGGATCTGGCCGGGCTCGACGTGGTGATCTCGACGGCCGCCAAGTGGGCGCACGTGAAGAACGTGGAGCCGTGGGGGCACGCGATCGTCGACGAGGCGTACCAGATGCGTTCGGACGCGCTGCTGGCCGTGGCCGGGCTGTTCGAGCGGGCGCTCTTCGTCGGGGACCCGGGTCAGCTGGACCCGTTCTCGATCGTGGGCGCGGACCAGTGGGCGGGGCTGAGCTACGACCCGTCCGCGAGCGCGGTGTCCACGCTGCTCGCGCACAATCCGGAGCTGCCGCAGCACCGGCTGCCGGTGTCGTGGCGGCTCCCGGCGTCGGCGGCCCCGCTGGTGTCGGACGCGTTCTACCCGTACACGCCGTTCCGCAGCGGTACGGACCACGGGGACCGGAAGCTCTCGTTCGGGGTGGCGTCGGACGGGTCGGGGCCCGACCGGGTGCTGGACGAGGCGGCGGAGTCCGGCTGGGGGCTGCTGGAGCTGCCCGCCCGGCACACCCCGCGCACCGACCCCGAGGCGGTACGGGCGGTGGCCCTGGTGGTCCGGCGGCTGCTGGACCGGGGCGGCGTCGCCACCAGCGAGCGGGCGGACGAGCCGGTGCCGGTGACGGCGGACCGGGTGGCGGTCGGCACGGCCCACCGGGACCAGGCGGCCGCGGTGCGGGCGGCCCTCGCGGAGCTGGGTGTCACGGGGGTCGCGGTCGACACGGCGAACCGGCTCCAGGGCCGCGAGTTCGACGTCACGGTGGTGCTGCACCCCCTGTCGGGCCGCCCCGACGCCACGGCCTTCCACCTGGAGACGGGCCGCCTGTGCGTGCTGGCGTCCCGGCACCGGCACGCCTGCGTCGTGGTGTGCCGGGAAGGGGTGGCGGACCTGCTGGACGAACATCCGTCCACGGAGCCGGTCCAGCTGGGCGTCACGGTGAAGTTCCCCGACGGCTGGGAGGCCAACCACGCGGTGCTGGCCCATCTCGCGGAGCACCGGGTGCGCTGGAGGCCTTAGGAGCTGCCCGGCAGGCGCGACAGGCCCCGAGGCGCCCTTGCGCGGGGTTGGACAATGGAGGGTGGCCGACCTGGCCGTGCGAGGGAGGAACAGCACATGACAGAGTCCGAGCGGAACGAACGGCAGCGGCTGCGCCCCGCGCCGCTGCTCTTCGAGCCGTCTCAGGCCACGGAGGATCCGGAGCACTTCTTCGACCTGGAGTCGCTGGAGGACCCGCGTGAGCTGCTGGCCCGGGCGACCGAGCTGACACAGGCCTTCCGGGCGGCGACGGACCGGTCGGTGGAGTTCCAGGCGATGGCGGCGGCGCAGCTCGCCGACCCGCGCCGGTTCGACCGGCTGACCGCGGCGGACGTCGCGGAGCGCGCGGAGTGGACCGAGGACTACGCGAAGAAGATGATCGAGTTCGGCCGCTCGCTGCTGGACTCCCCGAGAGCCTGACGTACGGGGACGGGCCGGGCCCGGGAGCCCAACCCCGTGACCCAGGGGCCTATGGGGCCTCCAGGACCGATGGGGCCGATGGGGCGGCCTGGACCGATGTGGCCCGTGGGACGGCCGGGGCAGGTGCTGCGCCGTCAGGCCGGGGGTCAGGTCCCGTGGCATATTCCGGCGGGCAAGATACCCCTCCCTCTCCTCGCCTGTCCCGGATTCCGGCAACTCTCGGAATCAGTTCCGTCACTCCCGGTAGACCTTGCTTCATGAGCGCATGGCTGAAAGACACAACGACCCTGCGGACCGGTGCCGCCGTCGCGCACCACGGCGTCGACATCTTCGCCCTGCTCCGGGACCAGTCGGGATCCCAGGCCGCCCAGGTCACGGCGGCCGGCGCCGCCTGGCTGGCCGGGGCCGCCCCCTACCCGCGCAGCACGCTCGCCCAGTGGGAGGAGCACCCCACCGCCCCCGGGGTGCTGCCCTGCGGTTCCGCTTTCGACGTGGTGAACGTACCGGCGCTGTTCGGGCGGCGGATGCTGGAGCGGCTCTGGGCGGAGGGGCCCGGCTCAGGGCCGGTCGCCACGCACCGGGGCCGGATGCTGCTGTTCGCAGCCCCCGGAACGGCCCAGCGGCTGCCCTCGCTGCTCGCCTGGGAGGAGTGGGGAACCGGCGGTTCCGAGGGGTCCGGCGGCCCCGGGGAGTCGCCTGGCCCGGTGCCGCCCCTGCTCTGCCACGGCACCGGGGACGCCGTGACCGTACCGCCGCTGACCTGCGCGTCGTCGGACGGTGGCCCGCGGTGGGTGGTCGCCCCGGACACCCGTACGCCGTGGCTGCCGGGTCCCGATGTGCTGCTCTGGGCGTGTGTGCGGGTGAGCCGTTCCGCTTCCACTCGGGGCCCCGCTCCTGCGATTTTTCCTCGGGCGGATCAGGGTGCTAATGTCTACGACGTCACCAGGCGCCGTTAGCTCAGTTGGTTAGAGCAGCTGACTCTTAATCAGCGGGTCCGGGGTTCGAGTCCCTGACGGCGCACAGACGGAAGAAGCCCCTCGCGAAAGCGGGGGGCTTCTTCGTGTGCGGGGGCCGACGGGAAGGTGTCAGACTCCGGCGGTGATGCGGACGGTCCAGGAGCCGGACGGGGTACGGTCGGCGACCTCGATACGGGTGGCGTCGCCCGGGACGGTGAAGGTCTCGCCGACCCCGAGCGGGGCGTCGGCAAGCGGCGGGTAGACCGAGCGGTCCCAGCAGGCCCCGGTCTCCGGATGGGTGTCGACCACCTCGACGGGTCCGCCGCCGGAGGCCGTCTCGCTGCGGACGCGGTAGATCAGGATGCCCTCGGCGCAGGTGCCCCGGTCGTTGCCGGTGGCGCTGCGGGCCTCGATGGCCAGGGCGCTGTCGGTGCCGGTACGGACGACGGCGAGCCGGGTCCCGATCGAGCCGCCGGGCACCGGGGCGGCGGCGACCGGTTCCAGGGTGAGGTCGGCCGAGCCCTGGACGCAGACGACCTGCCGGTCGCCGAGCCAGCCGAGCTTCCACTTGTGCCAGCCGAACAGGTCGGGGGCGAGGCCGAACTGGCTGCCCATGACGTCCCAGTCGCCGACGTACGTGTCCCAGTCGCCCTTGCCGTCGGTGGGCCGGTGGTAGAGGTCGGCGAGGTCGAAGACGTGCCCGGTCTCGTGGGCGAGGACGTTGCGGTCGGGCGGGTGCTGCTCGAAGACCGTGACGACGCGCCGGATGTCATGGCCGTCGGCGCGCAGCGGCCGGTCGAAGTTGACGACCTTCGTGGCGTCGGAGTCGACGCCGGGGGCGTCCGGGTCGGCCACCAGGTAGACGACGTCGTAGCGGGAGAAGTCCACGTCGTCGTCGGCCGCGGCGACGGCGTCGCGGAGGTAGGCGGTGCGCCGCTCGGCGTTCCAGTCCCGCTCTATGGCGTACCAGGTGGAGTCGCGCGGCATCTGCGTCCAGGTCCGCTGCGGATGCGGGCGCAGGGTGAACCGGCCGTAGCTGGCGCGTTCGAAGAAGCGGGTGGTGGCGGGGAAGTGGTCGGCGGTGAGCACCTCGGGAGTGAGCACCGGCTCGGAGTCCGGGAAGGACAGGAAGATCATGACCGCGTCGAGGCTCTGATCGGGGCGCGGGTAGGCCGCGTTCCAGGTGTTCAGGCCGAGCGAGTGGTGGGCCGCCGTCCGGGGCAGGGCGCAGGGCGTGGCGTCGCCCGGGGCGGCCACGGCGGGGCCCGCGACGAGGGACATGGCGGCGAGCGCAAGCAGGGAGGTGGCGGCGGCGGCCAGACTGCGCAGGGGCGGCCGATCCTCTCCCCCGGGTCCGCGACGGGACGGCACATCGACCTCCGGATGGGGAAACACGGTCCATCCCGTCCACCCTGTGCCGCTTCACCACGCCACGCCCTGTTGTGCTGCCCCACACGGGTCAGCGGTCAAAATCGCCACCCACACCTTCACGGAACGTCACCACCAGTCAGTCCCATCGTCCGATGCAACAGATCCGCGCAGAAATTACCAGGACCGGGCAA
Organism: Streptomyces globisporus; assembly: GCA_014649555.1. Lineage (GTDB taxonomy): Bacteria > Actinomycetota > Actinomycetes > Streptomycetales > Streptomycetaceae > Streptomyces > Streptomyces globisporus. The sequence goes on from BMTG01000009.1 coordinate 123,436, forward strand.
AGCGGAACGCCTGCCCCCGCTCACTTCCGGCCGCGCGCAGTGGCCCGGACCGGACGGTGAGCTGGAACGGCCGACGCGGCACCCTCTATGCTTCACCACGCTTTCCCGCGTGGAACGGGCCCCTTCACGGGACCACCACCCGGCGGCCAGTCCGACCCCACCAGTTCACAACGACCTTCACAGCGGGAGCGAGCGGTGAGCGGAACCTCCGAAGGGCCGAGGGCCTCGGCAGGCACGGCCCCGGGCGCGCCCGCCGCGCCGGTCACGGAGCGTCATACGACGGCCCCGGCCGAGAACGGTCCCGCCCGGACCGATTCCGCCCGGACCGGTCCCGCCGGGGGCGAGGCCGGTTCCGACGCCTCCGAGCTGCGCGACTACCGGGCCGCGTTCAACGCCGCCACGCTCCCCATGGGCGTCGTCGACGGCCGGGGCCATGTCGTACGGGCCAACGAGGCGCTCGGCGGGCTCCTGGGGACCCCTGCGGCGGTCCTCGCCGGGCGGCAGGCGTGCGAACTGCTCGACCTCGCCGGCGACGACCGCACCTGGCACGCCTACCGCGAGGTGCTCCTCGGCCGGCGCTCCCGGTTCCGCTGCACGCGCCGCCTCAAGCACCCCGACGGGCGCTCCCTGTGGGCCGAGATCACCGTCGTACCGATGACGGGAGCCTCGGCGGCGGAGTCCGCCCGGGTGCTCCTGACGGTCGCGGACGTCAGCGACCGGCGCGAGCTCCAGGAGCGGCTGCGCCACCTCCAGATGCACGACCCGGTGACCCGGCTGCCCAACCGGACGCTGTTCTTCGAGCGCCTCGCCTCGGCCCTGGAGACCCCGCCGTACCAGGACGACTCCCTGCCGCCCCGGCAGCACGCCCGGATCGGCCTCTGCTACCTGGACCTGGACGGCTTCAAGGCGATCAACGACACCCTGGGGCACCGCACCGGGGACCGGCTGCTGGCCGCCGTCGCCGCGCGGCTCACCGACTGCGCCGAGAACGACGCCTCCCGCAACGCCGGGGGCACCCGGCTGGTGGCGCGCCTGGGCGGCGACGAGTTCGCGATCCTGGTCGAGGACTCGGCCGGCACCCAGGAGCTGACCGACCTGGCCCGCTCGGTCCTCGCCGCGCTCCAGCAGCCGTTCGACCTGGCCGGGCAGCGGCTCTCGGTCTCCGCGTCGATCGGCGTGGTCGAGCGGTCCGCCGCGGGCACCTCGCCCACCGGTCTGATGCAGGCCGCCGACACCACGCTGTACTGGGCGAAGGCGGACGGCCGGGCCCGCTGGACCCTGTTCGACCCCGAGCGCAACGCCCACCGCATGACCCGGCAGTCCCTCTCGTCCACGCTCCGGCCCGCCGTGGAGCGCGGCGAATTCACGCTGGAGTACCAGCCGCTGGTCGGGATGGCCGACGGGGTGCTGCGCGGGGTCGAGGCGCTGGTGCGCTGGAACCACCCGCAGTTCGGCGTGCTGCCGCCGAATCGGTTCGTCCAGATCGCCGAGGAGGACGGTTCGATCGTCCAGCTCGGCCGGTGGGTGCTGCGCACCGCGTGCCGGCAGGCGCGGCGCTGGCAGCTGGACCACCCGGACGAGCCGCCGCTGTTCATCAGCGTCAACGTCGCCGTACGGCAGGTCTGGGACTCCGACCTGGTGGCCGACGTGGCGCAGATCCTGGCCGAGACCGAACTCGCCCCCGGGCTGCTCCAGCTGGAGCTGACCGAGTCGGCGGTGATGGGCTCCGGCGGGCGTCCGCTGAGAGCGCTCCAGGCGCTGAGCGACATGGGCGTACGGATCGCCATCGACGACTTCGGGACGGGTTATTCGAACCTCGCCTACCTCAGCAGGCTGCCCGTCTCCGTCCTGAAGCTGGACGGGGCGTTCGTGAAGGGCTTCCGGTACGAGGACGGTACGCACCCGAGCCCCGCGGACGAAACGATCGTGGAGGCCATGGTGCAACTGGCGCACCGCCTGGGCCTGACCGTCACCGCGGAGTGCGTGGAGACGGCCGGGCAGGCGGAGCGGCTGCGGCGGATCGGCTGCGACACGGGGCAGGGGTGGCTGTACTCGCGGGCCGTGGCGCCGGAGCAGATCGCCGGGCTGATCGGGTCCCGGCCGCTGGAGGGCTGAGGCCCCGGGGCGATCGGGACCGCCACCGCCCGCCCGGGGCCCCGCACGGTCTACGAGGCGTTCGGCAGGCCGTACGCGTCCGCGATGAGGTCGTAGCTGTGCAGCCGCGCGTCCCCGCCGTGCGCGTTGGCGGTGATCATCAGCTCGTCGGCGCCGGTGCGCTTGGCCAGGTCGTCCAGGCCGGTGCGGACCTCGTCCGCCGTGCCGTGGATGACGTTGCCCAGCCAGCCGTCGACGAACTCCCGCTCCATCGGGGAGAAGTCGTACGCCTCCGCCTCCTCCGGGCTCGGGATCAGCCCGGGACGGCCGGTGCGCAGCCGGACCATGGACAGCGCCCCGGTCAGCACCTGACGGCGGGCCTCGCGCTCGTCGTCGGCGGCCAGCGCCGAGACCCCGATCAGGGCGTACGGGGCGTCCAGCACGGCGGAGGGCCGGAAGGACTCGCGGTACAGGTCGAGCGCGGGGATGGTGTTCTGCGCCGAGAAGTGGTGCGCGAAGGCGAACGGCAGCCCCAGCGTCCCGGCCAGCCGCGCGCTGAAGCCGGAGGAGCCCAGGAGCCAGACGGGCGGCCGGTGGGCGGACTGCACCCCGCCGGGGGACGTCGCCTGGACCGGGCCCGGTACGGCGTGGATCCGGCGGTACGGGTGCCCGTCGGGGAAGTCGTCGTCCAGGAAGCGGATCAGCTCCATGAGCTGCTGCGGGAAATCGTCCGCGCCCTCGTTGAGCCGGTCGCTGCGGCGCAGGGCCGCCGCCGTCGCACCGTCCGTGCCGGGAGCGCGGCCGAGGCCGAGGTCGACGCGGCCCGGGGCCATCGCCTCCAGGGTGCCGAACTGCTCGGCGATCACCAGCGGGGCGTGGTTGGGCAGCATGACCCCGCCGGAGCCGAGGCGGATGCGCTCGGTGTGGGCGGCGATGTGCGCGAGGATCACGGCCGGGGAGGACGAGGCGACCCCGGGCATGGAGTGGTGCTCGGCGACCCAGAAGCGGTGGAAGCCGCGGCTCTCGGTGAGCTTCGCGATCTCCACGCTCGTCCGCAGGGCCTGGGTCGCGGTGCGGCCCTGCCCCACGGTGACCAGGTCGAGGACGGACAGCGGAACGGTGGCCGTCCCGGCTGCGGCGCCCCGGATCCCGTCACCGTCGGCCGCTCGGCCGCTCGCTTCGCCGCTGGTCTCGTCGCCTCGGATGTCGTCCACGTGTCGGCCTCTCCCGGTGCTGCTGTCGTACGTCTGCGTATCGGAGGGACAACAGGAGGGCGACTCCGTTTTATTCCCGAACGATGCGTTCCCGGTGGGCCCGGGCCGACACGGCTGGTTCCCCGCGGGCCCGCGCCCGCACGGCTGGTTCCCCGCGGGCCCGGTCGCACAGCGCGCGCTACTCCCGCACCTCGATGCCCTTCGGCTCCAGCTTCCGCAGCACCGGCTCGCGGCTGGCGAACAGGGTGCCGAGCGTGGGCGCCCAGGTCCGGCGGTCGGCGAGGCGCAGTCCCTCCCAGACGGTGACCTGGTTGGCGGTGAGCACGGGCTTGCCGAGCAGTTCCTCCAGCTCGGGGATGTACGCGGTGGTGTGCAGGGAGGTGTCCGGGACCAGCACCACCTCGGCGTCCGGGTGGTCCGCCTCCCGCACCAGCCGCTTCACCTCGTCCGGCCCCCAGGACCCGGCCTCGGCCGACGAACCGGCGCCGCCGGATGCGGCGGCCACCACCTCGACGCCCGCCGACGCCAGGAAGTCGGCGAAGAGCCCGGTGACGTCGTCCGGATAGGTCGCGGCGACGCCGACCCGGCGGGCGCCCAGCTCCCGTACCGCGTGGCCGAAGCCGATGGAGGTGCTGGAGGCGGGCAGCCCGGCGGTCCGGGCGAGCGTGGCGACCTGTTCGTGGGCGCCCTCCCAGCCCTGCCCGAAGCTGCCGCCGCTGGAGGCCCAGATCAGCGCCTCGGCCCCGGCGAGACGCAGCTCCTCGACGCCCTCGGCGATCCGGCCGGGGTCGCCCTGCTCGCGCAGCGCGTCCGCGCGGTAGACGTCCTCGCCGGTCTCGGTGGAGAACAGGGGCAGCCGGATGTCGGTGTCGAGCAGGATCTCGGTCCGTGGGAAGTCGTCCTCGGCGGCGTGGCCCGGGTAGAGAAGTCCTACGGTCGTCATGTCCACCCTTCCTTGTGCGTCGACGGCTCGCCGCACGGCGAGCGATCCCCTCGCGGGATCGCGGCGGGCGGCCCGTCACGGGGCCGCCGCGGCCTCCGGACGCTCCGGCGGCCGTGACCGCGCGACCGGTCACTCTTGCCCCGACTTGTTCCCAGTATTCCCCCGGGCGGTCGCCGGGGCGCGCGGCCGGGCGTCGTTGACGCGGCGGTGACCTGCTGCGAGCGTGGGCGGTCGATCTTGTCCGTTCCGTCGCGGAGGGCCGACCACCCATGCCGGATCCCGTCCTGCTCGTCCTCGACGCCGCACCCTCCCCGCGGCTCGGCCGGCTCACCGGACGGGTGGATGTGCGGTACGCGGACGCCGCCACGCTCGCCGAGCGACTGCCGGCCGCCGATGTGCTGCTGGTGTGGGACTTCGCGTCGGACGCCGTACGGGACGCCTGGCCGGGCCCGGGGCGGCGGCCGCGCTGGGTGCACACGGCGAGCGCGGGCGTGGACCGGCTGCTCTGCCCGGAGCTGGTCGCCTCCGACACCGTCCTGACCAACGCGCGGGGTGTCTTCGAGCGGCCGATCGCGGAGTACGTGGCGGGGCTGGTGCTGGCGATGGCCAAGGACCTCCCCGGCACCCTCGCCCTTCAGCGGGAACGGCGCTGGCACCACCGCGAGGGGCAGCGGGTCGCCGGGTCGCGGGCGGTGGTCGTCGGCGCGGGCCCCATCGGCCGGGAGATCACCCGGCTCCTGCACGGTCTGGGCGTCACGGTGGCCCTGGTGGGGCGGACCGCCCGGCGCACCATCCACGGGGCGGAGGATCTGGACCGGCTGGCGGCGCGGGCGGACTGGGTGATCGCGGCGGCCCCGCTGACCGATGCGACGCGCGGGATGTTCGACTCCCGTTTCTTCGGTCTGCTCCAGCCGTCGGCGCGCTTCATCAACGTGGGGCGCGGGGCGAGCGTGGTGCAGGCCGATCTGGTGGACGCGTTGAACCGCCGCTGGTTCGCGGGCGCGGCGCTCGATGTGTTCGAGGACGAACCGCTGGGCGCGGACAGCCCGTTGTGGGACGTACCGGGGCTGCTGGTCTCACCGCACCTGAGCGGGGACACGGCGGGGTGGCGCGACCGGCTGGGCGAGCAGTTCGTCGCGCTGTACGAACGCTGGGCGCGGGGCGAGGCGTTGCCCAACGTCGTCGACAAGGAACGCGGTTACGTCCCCTCCGCCGACCTCGACGGGACCGCCGACGCCAACGGGTGAGCGGCCCGGACGACGAACACCCCCGACGCCCCGTGGCCGACACACAGTCATGAACCGGCGGCGACGGGGGAACACGCCATCGCACACACGCGGTCGCACTCCGCACACCTCGGTCGCACCCCGCGCACCTCTGGTCGCGCTCCGCCTCTCTCCGGGCACGGGAAGGTCACCTTCCGGCCACCGTTGGGTTACATGCCTCCGGCTACCCGCATAGACGTACGGGATCGGGCAGGCGCTCACCCTGTCCGGACTGTTCGACCTCCAGGAGATTGCGAACCATGGCTGAATTCCCGAACCTGTCCCGCCGGGGTTTCCTCAACGGAACGGCGGCCGTGGGCGGCCTCCTCGTCGTGCCCGGCCTCCTCACCGCGTGCAGCAAGACCGACGCCGGCTCCGCGACGGGCGAGGGCGCCCTGGAGAAGCTCCGCAAGCAGGGCTTCGTGCGGGTGGCGTACGCCAACGAGGCCCCGTACGGCTACCTGGAGGGCAAGGAGCTCAAGGGCGAGGCCCCGACGCTGCACCGGGAGATCTTCCAGGCCCTCGGGGTGGACGAACTGAAGCCGACGCTCTCCGAGTGGGACGGACTGATCCCGGGGCTCCAGGCCGGGAAGTACGACGTGGTCAGCGCGGGCATGGCCATCACCCCGGAGCGCTGCGGCAACGCGATCTTCTCCGAGCCGGAGTTCATATCGCCGACCGCGCTGATGGTGAAGAAGGGCAACCCGAAGAAGCTCACCGACCTGGCCTCCGCGAAGGAGGCCGGGGTCACCATCGGTGTGATGTCCGGTGCGGTCGAGGGCAGTTACGCCAAGGGCGCGGGCATCGCCGAGGGCAAGATCAAGACGCTGCAGAAGCCGCAGGACGGGGCGGACGCCGTCAAGGGCGGCCGGATCGACGCCTTCCTGCTCACCGGCATCTCGCTGCGCTGGCTGGCGAAGACCAACCCGGACACCGAGGTCACCGAGCCGTTCGTGCCGGAGATCGACGGCAACGCGCAGTTCTCGCCGGGCGGCGCGGTGTTCCGCAAGGGCAACGAGGACCTGCGGGACTCCTTCAACCGCGAGCTGAAGAAGATCGTCTCCGACCGCTCCCGCTATGTGCAGCTGCTGGAGCCGTACGGGTTCGGGGAGTCGGAGATCCCGCCGGAGGACCTGAAGACGGCGGATCTGTGCAAGGGCTGACGGGGCGGGCGGGCGCGCGCGCATGAGTGACTTCTTCTCCCTCCTCGTCGAGGAGTTCCCCCGCGTCAGGTCGGGCCTGTGGGTGACGCTCCAGGCCACCGTCCTGGGCGCGCTGCTGGCCGGAGTGCTGGCGTTCGCGCTCGGCCTGATGGCGGGCAGCCGGCTGCTTCTGGCGCGCGGGTTCTCCCGGGTGGTCGTGGAGTTCTTCCGGGGCACCTCCCTCTACATCCAGCTGTTCTGGCTCTACTACGCGATGCCGCTGGTGACCGGCTACGAACTGACCCCCGTCATCTGCGGGGTGGTCGCGTTCGGCCTCAACTTCGGTGCGTACGGCGCCGAAGTGGTGCGGGGCGCGATCAACTCCGTACCGCGCGGGCAGTACGAGGCGGCGATCGCCCTCAACCTGAGCCCGACCAGGCGGCTGTGGAAGGTGATCCTGCCGCAGGCGTGGGTGCAGATGATCCCGAGCTTCACCAACCTGCTGATCCAGCTGCTCAAGGCGACCCCGCTGCTGTGGCTGATCTCGGCCGCCGATCTGATGACGGTGGTCCAGCAGCTGCGCGACCGCACCGGTGAGACGGTGACCGCCTATCTGACCCTGCTGGCCGCCTACTTCGTCCTGGCGTACGCGCTGACGATGCTCATGAATCTGCTGGAGCGGAGCGCCAAGCGGCGGCTCGGCCTGGACAACGGAGCGACGAGCCTGTTCAAGAGCCGCAGCGCGTCCACCGCCGCCGTGGGAGGTACCCGATGAACGACGGCTTCGACTGGGACGCCGCCGGCGAGTCCCTGCCGCTCCTGCTGGAGGGGTTCCGGGTCACCCTGCTCGCGACCGTCCTCGGCACCCTGGTGGCGGCCGTGCTGGGGCTGGTCGTCGCGATGGCCGGGCGTGCGCCCAGCAGGTTCGTGACGGTCCCGGTGCGGGTCGTCACGGAGTTCGTCCGCTCCACCCCGCTGCTGGTGCAACTGGTGGGCGCGGCGGCCCTGTTCAACACGGTGGAGCCGCTGTACATCGGCATCGCGGTGCTGGGGATCCACTACGCCGCGTACACCTCCGAGGTCTACCGGGCCGGGATCGACGGGGTGCCGAAGGGCCAGTGGGAGGCGTGCCGCGCACTGTCGCTGTCGCCCCGGCGGACCTGGCAGGCCGTGATCCTGCCGCAGGCGGTGCGCAATGTGCTGCCCGCGCTCGGGAACTACGCGATCTCGATGTTCAAGGAGACGCCGTTCCTCGCTGTGATCACGGTGCAGGAGATGGTCTTCGAGGCCCGGAAGTACGGGGCCGACAACTTCGCGTACACCGAGGTGTTCACCCTCGCCGGCCTGATCTTCCTGGTCGCGAGCTACCCCACGTCGCTGTTGATGAGAAAGCTGGAGAAGCGCCTTGGCCACTGAACCCCTCCCCCTGCAGAAGACGGATTCCCCGGGGCCGGGCGCCGCTCCCGAGGACGCCGTGCCCGCCTCGGCCCGTACGGGCGAGCCGCTGGTCCGGTTCGACAAGGTGGTCAAGCGCTACGGCGACCATGTGGTCCTGGACGAGCTGGACTTCACCGTGGACCGCGGCGAGCACGTCACCCTGATCGGGCCCAGCGGATCGGGCAAGACCACGATCCTGCGGCTGCTGATGACGCTGGAGAAGGTCAGCGGCGGGGTGATCTGGGTCGACGGTTCCCCGCTGACCCACCTACGCACCCCGGACGGTTCGCTGAAGCCCGCGGGCGAGAAGCAGCTGCGCGAGTCCCGGAAGAAGATCGGGATGGTCTTCCAGCAGTTCAACCTCTTCCCGAACATGAAGGTGATCGAGAACATCACCGAGGCCCCGGTCAGCGTGCTCGGCAAGAGCCGCGAGGAGGCGGAGACCCGGGCCCGGGAACTGCTGGACCTGGTCGGGCTCTCGGCGAAGGTCGACGCCCACCCCTCCCAGCTCTCCGGCGGCCAGCAGCAGCGGGTGGCGATCGCGCGGGCGCTGGCGATGGAGCCGGAGATCCTGCTGCTCGACGAGGTGACCTCCGCGCTCGACCCGGAGCTGGTGGCCGGGGTGCTGGAGCTGCTCGGCGACATCGCCCGCAACACCGACATCACCATGCTCTGCGTGACCCACGAGATGAACTTCGCCCGGGACGTCTCGGAGAAGGTCCTGATGTTCGACGCGGGACGGGTCGTGGAGTCCGGATCCCCGGAAAAAATCTTCTCGGATCCCTCACACGAACGTACGCGCGAGTTCCTCAACGCGGTGCTGTGACCTCGCAGTTGACACACCGCCCATGACAGTGGCATATGCCGGACGGGTGCGCCCCAGATGACAGCTCCGGGGCGCCCCTACTGACTCGTCAACTGCCGCCCCGCGGCGGCCCTCCGGCGGCTATCGTGGGGCGAAAGCTTGCGGTCACAACCTGGTAGGGGGACACCGTGGCGTTGAAGCCCGAGCCGACGGCGCCGTTCCACTCGGTGCAGTACGCCCTGCGCGTGCTCGAATCGGTCTCCAAGCACGGCAACGGGGTGACCGATGCCCAGATCTCCCGCGAGACGGGGCTGCCGACCGGCCACCTCGCCTCCCTCCTCCTCACCCTGCGCCGCGAGGGCTATGTGGAGCAGGTCAGCGACGGGGCGTACGTCATCGGCGCGTCCCTGCTGCTGCTCGGCTCCGGGGCGGCCCGCCGCCAGGCCCTGGAGGACCGCCTCCAGCTCACCCTGTCCGAGCTGCGCGACTCCGTCGGCGCGGCCGTCTACCTCAGCCGGTATGTGGACGGCGAGGTCAGCGTGACCCAGGTCGCGGACGGACCGCTCACCCCCGCGGTCAACGAGTGGGTGGACTTCCGCTCCTCTGCGCACGCCAGCGCGGTCGGCAAGTGCCTGCTGGCCCAGCTCGACCACGACGGGCGGCGCGACCACATCTCCCGGCACCGGACGGCCCGGCTCACCTCGCGGACGATCACCGACGAGAAGATCCTCTTCTCCCAGCTGGACGCCCAGTCCGCCACGGTCCCGGTGCTGGATCTCCAGGAGTACGCGGTGGGCACCGTCTGCGCGGCCGTGCCGCTGACGGCCGGCTCCGCCGCGGGCTGCCTCGCCCTGTCGCTGCCGATCGAGGACGCGCACCGGCTGCGGTCGGCGGCCGAGACGCTGAGCCGCCGGGCGGCGCCGGTCCTGCTGTCGCTGGCGCTGTAGCGGCCGGAGGGGCTCCGGGCAGGGTGGTCATCAGCACCCCTCGGGACCAGGTATTATTTTCGAGTCAGCAGGCGCCGTTAGCTCAGTTGGTTAGAGCAGCTGACTCTTAATCAGCGGGTCCGGGGTTCGAGTCCCTGACGGCGCACGACACGGGGTGGCGGTCTTCTTCACGGAGGCCGCCACTTCGCTTGTCCGGGGTACGGCTCACAGGGGCGTGCCGTGCTCCTCGTACTGTTCCAGCAGGGCCGCGAGCCCCGCCGCGTCCAGCGGCACGTACGTCCCGTCGCCGTCGCGGTCCCACCGGACCGGGTCCGCGCAGCGGAAGCCCTCCCGGCGCAGGGCCACCCGGTGGATCTTGTTCGTCGCGGTGACCGGCATCCGGTCGAGGATCCGGACGAACCGGGGCGCCATCTTCGTCCCCAGGTCCGGCTGGGCGCGCAGGAACGCGGCGAAGGCCGCCGGGTCGAAGGCCGCGCCCGCCCGGAGCGCGAGGGCGGCCATCACCTGGTCGCCGGTGACCGGGTCCGGGACGGCGTAGACGGCGACGGCAGCCGCGTCCTCCCAGCGGGCCAGGATGTTCTCGATCGTCGCGGCGGCCAGGTTCTCGCTGTCGACGCGGAGCCGGTCGTCGGCGCGGCCCGCGAAGTGGAGGAAGCCCTCGGTGTCCCGGTAGAAGAGGTCCCCGGTCCAGTACCAGCCGCGCCGGGCCCGTTCCGCGTCCGCCGCCGGGTTGCGCCAGTAGCCCTCGAAGGGCGTCGCGCCCCGGTTGACCAGCTCGCCGATGGCCTCGTCCCCGTTGAGCAGCCGCCCGCCAGGGCCGAACCGGGCCGGGGGCCGTTCCTCGCCGCTCTCCGGGTCGACGACGGCGAGGTCGTCGCCCGGGGCGGCCCGGCCGATCGCCCCCGGCGGGGTGCCCGGGGTGTGCTGGATCGCCGCGCCGCCCTCGGAGGAGCCGTACCCCTCCACCAGCCGCACCCCGAACCGCTCCCGGAAGCGGGCCGCGTCCACCGCTCCGGCCTCGGTGCCGAAGCCCAGGCGCAGCGGGTGGTCCCGGTCGTCGGGGCGCTCGGGGGTGGCCAGCAGGTACTGCACGGCGCGCCCCACGTAGGTGAAGTACGTCGCCCCGTAGCCGCGTACGTCGTCGAGGAAGGCGGAGGCGGAGAAGCGGGGGCGGAGCGCTATCGCGGCCCCGGCGGCGAGGGCGGGTGCCCAGTCGGCGAGGACGGCGTTGCCGTGGAACATCGGCATGCAGATGTAGTGGGTGTCGGAGGGCCTGACGCCGAAGTGCCCGGCGAGGGAGGCACCCGCTCCGGCGAGCCGGCCCTGGGTGCAGATCGCGGCCTTGGGCGCGCCGGTGGAGCCGGAGGTGAAGTAGAGGAGCATGCGGCTGCCGGGACCGACCGGGGTGAGCTGGGCGTCGCCGGGGCGTGCGCCCGCGTACGGGGCGAGCAGGGCGGCGTACGCCTCGGTGCCGGTGACCAGGACCCGCACGCCCGGCAGCTCCAGACCGTCGAGAAGCGGCAGATGGGCGCGCTCGGTGATCAGGAGGCGGGCTTCGGTGTGCAGGATGTCGCGGGCCAGCTCGGGGCCGCGCCGGGTGGGGTTGATCCCCGCTACGGCGGCCCCGGCCAGGGCCGCCGCGCTGAGCCACAGCGGGAACTCAGGGGTGTTGTCGAGCAGGACGCCGAGGTGCGGTTCGCCGCCGCGCGGCAGCAGATCCGCGAGGAGCGCCGCCCGTGCGGCGGCGCCCTCGACCACCTGGTGATGACTGAGCACGGTGGGGCCGTGCTTCAGGGCGGGCCGGTGGTCACCCCATTGACGTCGTACGAGCTCCGCGACGGTGCCGGTACTCCTCATGGCGCCGCACGATAACTGATGAAGCGTCAGAACTTAACGTCGGAGCAGGCGTAGAACGCGTTGGTGGTGTCCGCGACGTTCCACACGGCGAGGATGATGTGCTTGCCGGTCTTCTGGGTGGGGATCGTGCCCTGGTGGGTCAGGGTGGCCGGCGGCTGCTGGTTGCCGTAGGGCACGGTCATGAAGGGCTGCGATTCGAGTGCGGCCCGGGTGAGCGGCTTGGTGGAGTCCCAGCCGTTCTTGGTGATGTAGTAGCGGAAGTCGCTGGTGGAGTGGCGGGCGGTGAACTGCCAGCGGAAGCTGTAGCCCTGTCCGCCGGTGACCTGCGTGGCGGGCCAGTTGCCGCCTCTGGGGTCGTCGAGCTGGGCGAACTGTCCGTTGCCGCCGGAGCAGATCTTGCCGTCCGCCGGTCCTGCCGCCGGGAAGCCCTTGGGCCCCTCGACGCTCTGCGGCTCCCACTGGATGTTGCCGCAGCCGGTCACCGTGCCGTTGGCACAGAGCTTCTGACGGCTGATCGGGGAGTCCGTGTAGCCGTGGCTGCTGGCGGTGTTGGTCGCGAGCACCGAAACGCCCGCTATCGCCAGGCCGATCACGGCCGCGCTTGCCTTTTTCCGCATGGGCTGTCGCTCCTCTAGAACGTGGGGGAGGTTCCATGAGCATTGCTCGACTGCTGCGCGCTTGGTACGGAGTGCTGTGCGTGACGCGGTGCTGCGGTCTAGACCAAGTCTTAGATTATTGACGCGACGTGAACATGTCCAGACCAATGAGCGTCGTATTCCGGCGGCCCTCCCGGGCCGCCCCGGAACCTCCCCCGGCCCTCAGGCCCCGTCCCCTCCCCCACTGCGACCGGTGTAGAAGGCAACCGTCAAGTCCTTGACGAGCGCCTTGCGTTCGTAGTCGTCGAGCTCGACGATGCCGCGCGTGGTGAGCCGGTTGACGGTGTCGTCGACCGCGTCCACCACGGAGGTGAGCACGCTGTCGCGGTGCTTGGAGTCGATCGCGGCGATCCGCCGCCGCTGCATGGCCGCGGCGACCTCGGGGGCGTACTCGATGCCGGTCGGCTGCGCGGAGTACACCTCGACGCCGACCGGTTCGCAGTCCGCCTTCAGCATCCGGGTCAGGGCGTCGCCGACCGCCTCCGCGTCGCGCAGGGTCGGGGCGTCCTCGTGGAACGCGTCGGCGGGCAGCTGCGAGAGGACCCGGGCCATGGCGGCCTCGACCTGGGCGCTGAGATACGCCTCGTGGTCCTCGATGCCGAGGACGGCGCGGACGGTGTCCTTGATCCGCCACACCACGAGGACGACCACGCGCAGGGCGGTGCCGTTCGCGTCGACGGCGGGCAGCGGTTCGCTGCGCCAGTGCCGCAGGCGTACGTCGACGCGGCGGCGCAGCAGGAGGGGTGAGACCCAGACGAGGCCGGTGCGGCGGACACTGCCCCGGTAGTCGCCGAACAGCGTCAGCACCCACGCGTATCCGACCCGGCCGCGGCCGAGGCCGCCGAGCGCGAGGAGCACGACGGTGGCGAGGAGGGCGAGCGCGGCCCAGGCGCCGACGCCGATGCCGAGGTCGGGCCGGGGGGTGAGGCCGACGGCGCTCTGCCAGCCGGCGGGCAGCACGCCGCGCCACCACAGGACGGCGAGCGCGCCCGCGGTTCCGGCGGCCCCGGCGAGGAGGGCGGCGTAGCCGGAGAGGGCGGGTCCGGGCCTCTCGGAGAGGCGGGGGTCGGCGACCGGGGCGGGCCGGGTGGAGGGCCGCACCCGCGTCTGCGGCGAGCGCGGCACGGGGGGTCGCCGGGTGGCGGGCGCGCGGTCCCCGGCGGGCCGGTGGACGACGGCCCCGGGCCCGGGCAGCGCCGCCGCGCCGTCGGCCGACGCCTGGTCGTCCCGGAAGAGGAGGTGTACGGGGATGGAGGCGGTGGTCTCGTTGGCGATGACGGAGTGGCGGCGGCCGGGGTTCGGGGACGTCGCGGCGGTCGCGGTCGCCGAGGCGGTGGCGGTGACCGGGGCGGCCGTGGGCGCGGGCACGGAGAAGGTGGCCGAGGCGGCGCGGTCGCCGGGCGCCAGGTCGAGGACGAGGTCCAGCTCGGTGTCGGGCCCTGCGTCGCCCCGGCTTTCACGCTTGGGGCTTTCGGGCTCGGCCCCGTAGGAGGGATGCGGGGTCCACTCCGCCGAGGGTTCCGTCCTCGAGCGCCGGACGGGCTTGAGATGGAGGTTCCCGTCGAGGGGGGCGGGGCGACCACCGTCAGCGACGGGGGGCGCGGGGGTGCGGGCCGGGCCGTCAGCGGCGGGGCGGGCCGGGACGGGACCACGGCCATCAGCCGCCGGACGGCCGGAGACTGGACCACGACCGTCGGCGCCGGGGCGCCCGGAGACGGGGGCGAGCCCGTCGGCGGCCGGGCGGCCAGGGGCGGTGCCACGAGCGTCGGCGGCCGGGCTCGCAGGGGTGCGGGCCGGGCCGTCAGCAGCGGGGCGGGCCGGGACCGGACCACGGCCGCCGGTGGCCGAGCGTGCAGAGGCCGGGGCCGGTCCGTCGGCGCCGGGGCGCGCAGAGATGGGAGCGGGCCCGTCGGGGGCCGGACGGCCGGAGCCGGAGCCACGGTCTTCGGCGCCGGGGCGCTCGGAGGCGGGGGCCCGCCCGTCAGCGGCCGCGCGGCCGGGGGTGGAGGCCGGGCGGTCGGCGGCCGACCCCTCCGGGGCAAGGAGGTCAGGAGCGGTGCGGTCCGGAACGGGCCCCAGGTGCAGGCTCACGTCCGGGGACTCCGGGGCGATGGTCCGGGGCGGGGCGGACGGTGCCTTGTCTCCCCCGGGGGGCGACGTCTTGGCACCCCCCGGCACCCGAGCAGGCTCACTTTCCGGCCCACGCGCAGGGTTGCCCTCCGGCCCGCGTACAGGCTCAGCGCCGGGCCCACGTACAGGCTCAGCGCCCGGCCCGCGTACAGGCTCAGCGCCGGGCCCACGTACAGGCTCAGCGCCCGGCCCACGCGCAGGCTCGGCGCCCGGCCCGCGTACAGGCTCAGCGCCCGGCCCACGCGCAGGCTCGGCGCCCGGCCCGCGTACAGGCTCAGCGCCCGGCCCACGTACAGGCTCGGCGTCCGGCTGCGGGGTCCGGTCAGCCACCGGGCGGAACAGCGGCGGCGGGGTGCTGCCCCCGCCGCCCCTCTCCGGCGCCGCGGGCGCAGGCACAGCATCCGGCGCCGGGACCTTGTCGCCCACCGGCCGGAACAGCGGCGGCGGAGTGCCACCCCCGCCGCCCCCCTCCGAGAGCGCGGGATCGGGCTCGGCGTCCCGCCGTGGCGGCACCGGGCCGAACAGCGGTGGCGGGGTCCCCCTGCCCGGTGGGGCGAAGAGGGACGGGGGGAGCTGGTCGTCCAGGTTGTCCGGGGTGTGGGGGGTCTGGTCGTTGTCGGTGGTCACCGGTTCCCTGTTCCTTTCCGTCACGTCGTACGCGTCCGTCACGCGAAGAGCCGGCGCCAGGTCTCCGGCCCCGGATAACCGTCGGCCGCGCCGCCGCGCCAGCCCTGGGCCCGCTGGAACGCCTCGACGTTGCGGCGGTCGGCCTCGGTCCAGAGCGGGCTGGGGCCCGACTTGTAGTGCTTGCCGTATCCCTTCTTCACCAACTGTTTGCCGAGCCGGTCGACATGGCTGTTGGACTGACCCGGCTTGAAATAGCCGCGCCCGGGGAACGCGACCGCCGTATTCGGGCTGCCGCCCGTGCCGGCGGCCGGAATGTTCCGGCCGCCGCCCGAGGTCAGCAGACGCCAGGTGTGCGGGCCGGGGAGGCCGTCGGCCTCCTTGCCCTTCCAGCCCTGGGCCTGCTGGAACGCCTGGGTCGCGCGCTTGTCCGCTGTTCCCCACACGGGCCCGGGGCCGACCGCGTAGAACCGCTTGCCGCCCCGCTGCACCAGCATCCGGCCGAGCTGGGTGACGTACTTGTTGTTGGCGCCGGGGCCGAACTGCTTGGCCCCGGGGAAGGCGGTGGAGGACCCGGAGCCGGGCGACCCGCCCGTGACCCCCTTGTAGCGGTACGCCACGTAACGGTCGGAGTTGTTCCAGTACGCCAGGGGCGTCGACTGCTTCCGGGTCCGCGGGCGCGCCTGCTCGTAGGCGACGTACTGGGTGCGCGCGCTCGACGTCCAGCCGCCGAAGATCGTGACGTGCGAGCCCTTGGCCGGGTCGGCCGGGTTGTGGAAGAGGAGGATGTCGCCGGGCTGGAGGTCGGCGCGGGCGATCCGGGTGCCGTACGCGGCGAGGCTGCCGGTCCACTCGTTGGTGCCGAGGTTCCAGGCCATCGACACGAAGCCGGAACAGTCCTGGCGGTAGCCGTCGGACCAGTACTTCTCCATGCTGTACGGGACCTTCGCGTTCACCCACCGCTGCGCCCGGTCGAGGATGGCGGACCGGGTCGTCTTCGGCGCCGCCGCTCCGGCCGACGGCGGGCCCGAGGCACCGGTGCCCCGCAGCGGCCCCTTCTCGCCCTGCGGAGTGCCCGGCTGCGGATCGGCTCCGTCGTCGGCGCGCGGAGTCCGGGGGGCGTGGCCCGCGGCGGCCGCCGCGCCCGCGGCCCCGCAGGAGAGGACCACCCCGGCGGCCGTGGCCAGCACCAGGGCGCGCCGTGCGCCGTGCGCGGCGGGATGGCCGCCGCGCCGCACCGGCAGGGCCCGCGCGGCGGAGCGCCGCCGCACCGCGCACCCCGCGCAGCCGCAGTCGATGGCGGGTTCGTACTCCTCGAAGACCGGAACAGACATGCGATTCCCCTCCGCACTCGTCATTCGTCAAGATCTTTGGGCGCAGCCGCAACGGACGTCGGCGTCTTAACTCTCCTGACATATCGCATTTTGACGGAACAAAGGAAAAAAACGACTATCTGACGGGGCGTGGCGTCCGGTAAATGGTTCGGAGCACCGCGGCGCGTCGGGTAGAGTTCTCCAGGTCAGCAGGCGCCGTTAGCTCAGTTGGTTAGAGCAGCTGACTCTTAATCAGCGGGTCCGGGGTTCGAGTCCCTGACGGCGCACGCACAGTCAAAGCCCTCTCACACTCTGTGAGGGGGCTTTGATCATTCCCCGTCCGGTATCCGGTGACACCCGGGGACGCGAGCCGCCTACGCACTTCGTCACACCCCCTCCACAACCTGTGACCAAATCGTGCGTATGACCGGTAAACAGTCTGTTTCACCCTTGCGATCGCGTTCGGTGTCGGACAATCTGTCTGGGGGCCGTCGGCTCCAAGGGGGCTGCTGATCCATACAGTTGGCACAGCAGAGCGTGACGTTCCGGTTGTCCGTTCCGCGGGGTGGGGGTCCCGCTCGGGGGCGGACACCGAGAGGGCATCATGCAACCGGAAGGCTGCCGATCCGTGTCTGTGGGGACGGCGGCCTGCCACCGTGTGCGCGCCCGGTGAAGAACGGAGCCGACGGCGCACGACGAGAGAGACCGAACAGTCACGCACCACCATGCGTGCGGGGGGATGTACCCATGACGTCGACGCCGCCAGGCGACCGGCAGGAGAACGACGCTTCCCGGACGACGCAGCTCCGGATACTGCCGAGGGCAGGCGCGGCGCGGCGGCGTGCCAAGAAAGAGCTGCCCCGCTACGACTACGAGCACTACAGTCGGCTCGCCGGACCGCTGACGCAGCCCCCCGCGGGCAAGCCGTACAAGGTCCAGTACCGCTCGCTCATATCGCAGGAGCCGCACCGCGTGCGCGCGGCGCTCCTGCTCGGCGCGGCTCCCCTCGTCTCGCTCGGTCTCTTCGCCTGGCTGATGCAGCCGAGCCACTGGACCGACCGCGATCCGAACCTCGACAACGACCTCCTGCTCGTTCTCGACGTGATCATGCTCGTCTCGATCGGTCTGATCGAGCTGTTCCGCACGATGAACGTCCTCTCCAACGCGCACGCCACCCTCGTCGCCCGCGACCCGGTCCCCGTGATCCCGGAGAGCGGCACCCGGGTCGCCTTCCTCACCTCCTTCGTCCCCGGCAAGGAACCGCTGGAGATGGTGACGAAGACCCTGGAGGCGGCCGTCAGGATCCGCCACCGCGGTCTGATGCACGTCTGGCTGCTGGACGAGGGCGACGACCCGGCGGTCAAGGAGGTCTGCGCCCGGCTCGGTGTGCACCACTTCTCCCGCAAGGGCGTCGCCCACTGGAACCAGGCCAAGGGCCCGCACCGCGCCAAGACCAAGCACGGCAACTACAACGCCTGGCTGGACGCGCACGGCGGCGACTACGACTTCTTCGCCTCGGTCGACACCGACCACATCCCGATGGCGAACTACCTGGAGCGGATGCTCGGCTACTTCCGCGACCCGGACGTCGGCTTCGTCATCGGCCCGCAGGTCTACGGCAACTACGACACCTTCGTCACCAAGGCCGCCGAGTCGCAGCAGTTCCTCTTCCACGCGCTCATCCAGCGCGCGGGCAACCGCTACGGCGCCCCCATGTTCGTCGGCACGAGCAACGCGGTCCGGATCTCGGCGCTGAAGCAGATCGGCGGTCTGTACGACTCGATCACCGAGGACATGGCCACCGGCTTCGAGATCCACCGCCACCGCAACCCCGCCACGGGGAAGAAGTGGCGCTCGGTCTACACCCCGGACGTGCTGGCCGTCGGCGAGGGCCCGACCGCCTGGACGGACTTCTTCACCCAGCAGCTGCGCTGGTCGAGGGGGACGTACGAGACGATCATCGGGCAGTTCTGGAAGGGCTTCGGGACCATGCCGCCCGGCAAGCTCTTCAACTACACGATGATGATCATCTTCTATCCGATGTCGGCGCTGAACTGGATCCTCGCGGCGCTCAGCTGCGCGCTCTTCCTCGGCATGGGCGCCTCCGGTGTCCAGATCGACCCGACGATCTGGATGATGCTGTACGGCAACGCCTCCGCGCTCCAGATCGGCCTGTACATCTGGAACCGCCGCCACAACGTCTCGCCGCACGAGCCCGAGGGCTCCGGCGGTCTGGCCGGCATGGTGATGTCCGCGCTCTCCGCGCCGATCTACGCCCGCTCCCTGATGGACGCGGTGCTGCGCCGCAAGAGCTCGTTCGTGGTGACCCCCAAGGGCGACTCGTCCAGCCCGGACACCCTCTTCGGCACCTTCCGCATCCACCTGTTCTTCATCGTCGTCTTCGGCGCCTCGATGATCTCCTCCTTCTTCCTCGGACACAGCCACCCCGCGATGGTCACCTGGGCCACGCTGGCGCTGCTGATCACCGCCGCGCCGATCATCGGCTGGCGGTACACGATCCGCGCCGAGAAGAAGAAACGCCGGTCGGGCGGCGGATCGCACCGCAGCGGCGGGCCGGCCCCCGAGCCGAGGCCCCAGCCCCTGCCCGGTGCACCGGGCAACGACCAGACCATGCAGATCGCTCAGATCGCCCTTGGGGGACGTAAGAAATGAAGTACCGTCCGAGCCGCCGTACCCGCCGCCTGGCGATCAGTACGGCGGTGGTTCTCGCGCTCGCGGGGGCGAACGGGCCGTGGCTGTACCGTTTCAGCACCGAGCGCTACCACGAGTACAAGATCAACCAGCCGGATTACAAGGCGGCCAACGGCCACTGGGACTTCCTGGACGTCCCCTCCGAGCACCGGATCAACACGATCCACGCGGCGCTGCTGCACACCGGCAAGGTGCTGCTCGTCGCGGGCTCCGGGAACAACCAGAAGAACTTCGACGCGAAGAGCTTCCGCTCGGTGCTGTGGGACCCGAAGACGAACGTCTTCAAGGACATCCCCACCCCCAAGGACATGTTCTGCGCCGGGCACACGCAACTGCCTGACGGCAAGCTCCTCATAGCCGGCGGCACCAAGCGGTACGAGAAGCTCCAGGGTGATGTCACCAAGGCCGGCGGCCTGATGATCGTCCACAACGAGAACCCGGACAAGCCGATCACCCTGCCCGCGGGCACCCGGTTCACCGGCAAGAAGAACGGCAAGACGTTCGTCTCGAAGGACCCGGTCCTGGTCGAGAAGGCCACCAAGGTCTTCGACAAGCAGACCGGCGCGTTCCTCCGCAACGACCCCGGCCTCGGCCGGATCTACGTCGAGGCGCAGAAGACCGGCAAGAAGTACGAGACCGGCACCGAGGACAACTACCGGGTGGCGGGCCTGTCCGGCTCGGACACCCGCAACGTCTACGGCATCGCGCAGAAGCTGGCCCTGGACAAGAAGGACTTCCAGGGGATCAAGGAGGCCTTCGAGTTCGACCCGGTCGCGGAGAAGTACATACCCGTCGACCCGATGAACGAGGCCCGCTGGTACCCGACCCTGACGACGCTGGAGGACGGCAAGGTCCTTGCCCTGTCGGGTCTGGACGAGATCGGGCAGATCGTCCCCGGCAAGGACGAGATCTACGACCCCGCGACCAAGGAGTGGGAGTACACCGGCATCGTCCGGAAGTTCCCCACCTACCCGGCGGTCTTCCTGCTGAACGACGGCAAGCTGTTCTACTCCGGCTCCAACGCCGGATACGGTCCGGCGGACGTGGGCCGCGACCCGGGCGTCTGGGACCTGTCGACGAACAAGTTCAAGAAGATCCCCGGGCTCAGCGACCCGGACCAGATGGAGACCTCGGCCACCGTGCGGCTGCCCCCGGCCCAGGACGAGAAGTTCATGGTGATCGGCGGCGGCGGCGTCGGCGAGTCGGAGAAGTCCAGCGAGAAGTCCCGGCTGGTCGACCTCCAGCGGAAGAACCCGAAGTTCACCGACGGCGCGTCCCTCTCCGAGGGCACCCGCTACCCCAGCGCCTCCCTGCTGCCCGACGACTCGCTGCTGGTCACCGGCGGCTCCAGCGACTACCGGGGGCGCGGCGGCTCGGACGTGCTCCAGGCCCGGCTGTACGACGCGAAGAGCGACACGTACAAGAAGGTGGCGGACCCGGCGGTCGGCCGGAACTACCACTCGGGTTCGGTGCTGCTGCCGGACGGCCGGGTCATGATCTTCGGTTCCGACTCGCTCTACTCCGACCAGGCCAACACCCGGCCCGGCGTCTTCGAGCAGCGCATCGAGATCTACACCCCGCCCTACCTCTACCGGGACTCCCGGCCGGAGCTGACGGCCGGGCCGAAGAAGATCGAGCGCGGCGGGACCGGCCTGTTCACCACGCAGCACGCCTCGAAGATCACCTCGGCGAAGCTGATGCGGCCCTCGGCGGTCACCCATGTCACCGACACCGACCAGCGCACCATCGCGCTGGAGATGGAGAAGTCGAAGGACGGGGTCACCGTCACGGTGCCGGACAACCCGGCGCTGGTCCCGGCCGGCTGGTACATGCTGTTCGTCACCGACGAGGAGGGCACCCCGTCCGAGGGCATGTGGGTGGAGGTGCCCGAGTAGGGCGTGCGTACGGCTAGGGCGTGTCCGTCGGACACGCTCCAAGGCCGCACACCGGGAGATCGGGTCTCCGGTGTGCGGCCTTCGGTCGTCTCCGCTCCTTCTTCCGCTACTTCGTGGCGCCGGCCAGGCCCAGGGCGTACTCCGGCCACCAGTCGCCGGCCTTCGGGCCGCCCTTGCAGTCGCCGTCGGACTCGCCGGGGCGCTTGATCCACAGATAGGCGTCGACCCGCTCGTCGCCGGTCTGCGTGGTGGGGACCTCGCCCAGGGCGCGGCCCGGGGGGTTGCACCAGCTCTCGGCGGGGTCGCCGCCCGTGTAGGGGCCGTTGCCGTTGCGGCTGGTGTCGATGACGAAGGGCTTGTTGCCGATCTTCTCCGACAGCTTCTTGCCGAACTCCGTGGAGACGGCCGTCGTCTGGAAGTTGGAGACGTTCAGCGAGAAGCCGTCGGCCTCGGCGATCCCGGCCCGCTGGAGCGGCTGGTACAGGGCGTCGGGCGACTGCCAGCCGGCGTTGCCCGCGTCCAGGTAGACCTTGGTGGCGGGCTGCTGCTTCAGCCGCTGGATGGCGCCCTTGAGCAGGTCGTAGCGCTCCTCGTGGAATTCCTGCGGGGTGCAGCCGTCGACCAGGTGGAGCAGGGCGTCCGGCTCCAGGATCACCGTGGCGCTGCGGTCCCCGATGCCCTTGGCGACGCCGTCCAGCCAGGCGCGGTAGGCGTTGCCGTCGGCGGCGCCGCCCTTGGAGAACTGGCCGCAGTCGCGGTGGGGGACGTTGTACAGGACGAGGAGGGCGTCCCGGTCGGCAGCGGCGGCGGCCTCGGTGATGCCCCGCACCTGGGACTCCGGATTGTCCGGGGTGACCCACTCGCCGACCGGCTGCTGCGCGATCTTCCGGATCAGCGCCGCCTTCTCGTCGTCGCCGTCGTCGGTGTACGCGGCGACCTGGCGGGCCGCGTTGCCGTCGGGGTTGACCCAGTACGGGTCCTTGTCCTTGGGCTGCTGTTCGACCGTCGGCGCGCTCTTCTTGTCGCCGCCGTCCCCGTCGCCGGAGCAGCCCGCCAGCAGCAGGGCCGCCCCGAGCGCCGCCGCCGTACCGGTCGTCCGCAGGCCCGCCACGCGCCTGCGCGTCCGGGACCGGCCGGTGTAACTGCCGTACATCCACTCCCCCTTGGGTGCACTGCCTGCACTGTTCGTCATTGGTTGCACCGATGTCCTGCCGGTCCGATCCATCCTGGCACAGCGGCCGGGCGTCCACGCCTGCACCCGTACAACGCGCACGCCCGGGCACCGGTTCCGGACATCCTGTTCGAAAGCCGGTCATCCGCCCGGCCGGTCCCCCTACAGTGGCGAGGACCGGAGCTTTCCCACCGCACCGACCTCCCGTACCGCGCCGGGCGACTCCCGCGGCCGGGCGCACGCGGTCGAGGACCGGCCCGGCGGGCGCGCCCCGTGAGAGGCGGCCTGCCGGGCCGGGTTGAGCGTTTGTTGCGTGCTCCCTGTGGTGCGGCGGTCAACCGCGGCCCTGGGCCACCGCCTGCGCGCGCTCCTCCCCGTCCCCGGCCGCCGCGCCCTTCGCGCCGGTGAGGTAGGCGGAGACGACCACGTTCGCCGTGTAGGAGCGGGTCTTGTGGTCGTACGTCCCGCCGCAGGTGATCAGCCGCAGTTCGGCCCGGCCGTCCTCGCGGGGCCCGTACGCCTGCTGTGCGTCGAAGCGTTCACGGGTGACGAGCTGGACGTCGTCCACGGTGAACTCCGCGACGCTGCCGTCGGTCCGGGTGACCTCGATGCGGGCGCCCGGCTTCACCGCGCTGAGCCCGTAGAAGACGGCGGGCTTGGTGTCGGTGTCGACATGGCCGACGAACAGGGCCGCGCCCTCCGCCCCGGGCCGGGTGCCGTCGCCGTACCAGCCGGCGGTCTTCGGCATCCCGTACGGGGGCGGGTCGATGGCCCCGTCGGGGTCGAGGCCGCGGGCGATGACGGGGGCATCGATCCCGACGGAGGGGACTTCGACGCGCTCGGGGGCCGACCCGTCGAGCGGGTCGTGGGCCGGGGGCAGCGAGGCCCCGAAGGGGCGGCCGACCGCGGCCACGTCGCCGGTGGTGGGGCCCGACAGACCGCCGAACCCGCCGCCGGCCTCCTTGCCCCAGAGCCAGAGGCCGAGCAGCAGCACGGCCCAGGTCACTCCGGTGAGCAGTCGCCCGTTGCCTGCCGGGCGGTCCGGGGCTCCCATGTCAGCTGCCGGCCGCTTCGCGGCGCCGGCGCGAGGTGCGCAGGGCGACGGCGACGGCCGCGACGGCGGCGAGCACCAGGCCGATCACCGCGTGCCGGGTGCCGGGGCCCTGGTCCTCGGCGGACCGTTCGGCGAGGGTGGCGGTGCCTCCGCCGCCCGCCTTGACGGGTGCGGCGGGCGAGGGCCGGTTGTGGTGGATGACGGTGAGGGTGCCGGTGGCCCTGCCGTCGCTGTCCTCGCACGTCACCCAGACGTCGTAGGAGCGGGGTTCGGCGTCGGACCGGATCCGGGCCTCGGCGAAGAGGCCCTTGTCGTCGGCCGGGCGGAAGTGGGCGACCGAGGTGAAGGCGTCGGAGTTGCCCTTGGCGCGGCGGCCCTTGCCGCAGACGTCGACCCACAGTTCCACCTGCCCGCCCGGGGCGATCGTGGACGGGGTGATCGAGACGGTGCCGGTGCGCCGGTCGTCGTCCCCGGCCGGGGCGGCCGGGGATGCCAGCGCGACGGGGGCGGGCACGGCTATGAGCGCGGCCGCCGCCGCGGCACAGAACGTGAGGGGAATGGAACGCATCGTGAACCTCCTACGGGAAGGTTCACGGCTGCGGTGGCGGACCGCATCCGCAGTCCTCCATTCGGGCGACGCCGAGGGCGGCGCCCGGACGGCTGCGGATGCGGTCGGCGCAGGTCAGGGCAGGTCGGCGCGGGTCAGTCGCGGTTTCCCGTGGTGGGCTGGTCGGCCTGGTCCGGCAGGTCGACGAGGCTGACCAGGTCGGCGATGGACTCGACGACGTGGGACGGGCCGAACGGGTAGCGGTCGATGTCGGCGACGGTGGTGAGCCCCGTGAGGACCAGGAAGGTCTGCATGCCCGCTTCCAGGCCCGCCAGCACGTCGGTGTCCATGCGGTCGCCGATCATGGCGCTGGTCTCGGAGTGCGCGCCGATGGCGTTCAGCCCGGTCCGCATCATCAGGGGGTTGGGCTTGCCCGCGAAGTACGGGTCCTTGCCGGTGGCCTTGGTGATGAGGGCGGCGACGGAGCCGGTGGCGGGCAGCGGGCCCTCGGCGGACGGGCCGGTCTCGTCGGGGTTGGTGCAGATGAACCGGGCGCCCGCGTTGATCAGCCGGATCGCCTTGGTGAGCGCCTCGAAGCTGTACGTACGGGTCTCGCCGAGCACCACGTAGTCCGGGTCGTGGTCGGTGAGGACGTACCCGATGTCGTGCAGGGCGGTGGTGAGGCCGGCCTCGCCGATGACGTACGCCGTGCCGCCGGGGCGCTGGTCGTCCAGGAACTGGGCGGTGGCGAGCGCGGAGGTCCAGATGTTCTCCACGGGCACGTCCAGGCCCATGCGCTGGAGCCGGGCGTGCAGGTCGCGCGCGGTGTAGATGGAGTTGTTGGTGAGGACGAGGAAGGGCAGCCCGGAATCCCGCAACCGCTTGATGAAGGCATCGGCGCCGGGGATGGGGATGCCCTCGTGGATGAGGACGCCGTCCATGTCGGTGAGCCAGGAAGTGATGGGCTTGCGCTCTGCCATGTGTCGGGACTCCTGCCGTACGCACTGCGTGCTGGGGGTGCCCGGACCACGCCGTCCCGGCACCCCCAGCATAATTAGCCGGTCGTGACCTTGACCCCGTCGATCACCCAGTACCAGTTGTTGCTGCCGGTGTAGTGGAACCGGAAGCTGACGTTGGCTGCCCCGGACGGGACGTTCAGGGTCAGGCTCTGGGGCTGCGAGATCACGTCGGAGGTGTAGCGCTTCACCTCGACGGGCGTGCCGCCGTTCCAGGAGGCGAGGATCCGGGCGCTCTGGCTGCCCTCCTGCCGGTAGAGGGTGGTGAGGCCGAGGGTCACGGTGGACTTGCCCGCGACGGCGTACGCCGGGGTGACGAGCGTGGAGTCGTACGGTCCGGAGGACGCCTTGTCGTCCCACTCGTCGGAGTCGGCGACGGCGAAGATGCCGCGCGAGCGGACATTCAGCTCGCGGGACTGGTCGCGCTGGCTGCGGCTCCAGAACTCGTCGGTGGCGAAGGACCAGCCCCGCCACTCGGTGACGCCCCCGGTGCCCATCGCGGAGTTCACGACGGACCAGCCGCTGGGCGCGGTGTGGGTCCAGCCGAGGACGCCCGCCGGGATGCCGGTCTCGTCGACGCGGCCGGACAGCGCGGGGTGGAGGGCCTCGAACGGGTCGGTGGAGCGCTCCTGGATGGGCTTGCCGTCGAGGCCCCAGGCCGGGTCGGGTGCGATGCCGAGCTGCTTGAACACGGTGGCGGCGACGTCCACGAGCCGGGTGTCGGCGGGGCGGGCGCCGGCGGCGATGCCCGGGCCCTGGGCGAGGACGAAGGTGCGCCGCTCCTCGATCGCGCTGCCGCCGTGGCCGCCGGAGTCGGTGTGGCCGTGGTCGGTGGTGACGATGACGGTCCAGCGTTCGGTGGCGTACGAGGGCCGGGCCTTGATCGCGGCGAGGAGGCGGCCGAGGTAGCCGTCCTGGACCGCGATGGCCTGGCGGTAGGCGGCGCTGGCGGCTCCGGAGTTGTGGCCGGCGATGTCGGTCTGGCCGAAGTAGACGAAGAGCACGTCCGGGTTCTGGTTCCGGAGGATCGACTCGGTCTCGGCGGCGATGGTGGCGTCGTGCCCGGTGTAGCCGTCGCGGTCGCCGTCGAGGACGAGCTTGGCGTCGGCGCCCGGGGTGACGGTGCCCTGGGCGTCCAGGGGCTTCCAGTCGACGGCGGCGTAGGTGGAGAGCTGGGGGCGGACCTGGGCGAGGCGGGCGAGGAAGCCGGGGTACTGCGCGTAGTTCTTCCCGGCGAAGGAGTTCTCCTTGACGCCGTGCTTGTCGGGCCAGACGCCGGTGGAGATCGTCGACCAGCCGGGACCGGACGAGGTGGCGGCCATCGGGTTGGCGTACAGCAGCGAGGTGCCGTACGTCCCGTTCGCCATCATCGACGTGAGGTGCGGGGCGTCGGCGGCGGCGATGACGTCGTGGCGCAGGCCGTCCATGCCGACGACGAGCACTTTGTCCTTGCTGGTGCCGTTCGGGAGCGTGGGCGCGGCATGGGCGGTGGTGGCGGTGGCGAGCGGGGCGACGGCGGCGGCCGTCGCCGCGGCGGCGGTGGTGGCGAGCACGGAGCGTCGGGACAGGGACCGGGACACGTGATCCTCCAGGGAGAGGGCGGGCCGAACGGGGACGGGACGTGAACTGCCTTCCGGACCAGACCCGTTACTCTTACGAGATATCCGGGCCGGGTCCAGACGTTCGCAGGAATCCGTGGCCGAAAGGTGGCCGGTCAGCTTCCGGTGGCCGACTTCCAGGCGTCGATGTACGTGTCCAGGTTGGCGCCGATGTCCGCCCAGTCGGGCTCGAAGATCTCCACACCTTCCATCAGCCCGGCCAGTTCGACGGCGTTGGCGTCGGTGGCCTTGACGTCCTTGCGGGCGGCGAAGCCCCCGCCGACCGCGCTGACGTCACGCTGGGCCTGCTCGGAGAGCATGAAGTCGAGCAGCTTCTTGCCGTTCTCGCTGTGCGGGGCCTTCGCGACGAGCCCGGCCGCGTACGGCAGGGCGAAGCTGGTGGGCTTTCCGTCACCCTTCGCGGGGAACCAGATGGAGAGGTTGGGCATGTCCTTGGACTGGGCGAAGTTCATCTGGACGTCCCCGTTGGCGACGAGGAGTTCGCCCTTGTCGACCTTGGGGGCGAGCTTGCCGGTGGAGGCGGACGGGCCGACGTTGTTGGCCTGGAGCTTCTTCAGGTAGGCCATGGCCGGCTCCTGCCCGCCGAAGTCGTGCATGGCCTTGATGAGGACGGCGGTGCCGTCGCCCGCGACGCCGGGGGTGGAGTACTGGACCTTCTCCTTGTACGCGGGGTCGAGCAGGTCCTCCCAGGTGCGCGGCGGGGTGGTCAGCTCCTTCTTGTTGTGGATGAAGCCGAAGTAGTTGTTCACGACGGAGGTCCACTTGCCGTCGGGCGCCCGGTCGGCGCCGTCGACCTGGTCGGAGCCCTTGGGCTCGTACGCGGTCAACAGCCCCTTCTTGTCGGCCTGCTGGATGAAGGGCGGGAGGGTGACGAGCACGTCGGCCTGGGTGTTGGACTTCTCGCGGGCGGCGCGCTGCACCATCTCGCCGGAGCCGCCCTCGACGTACTTCACTTCGATGCCGGTCTGCTTCTCGAAGTCCTTGAAGACCTTGTCGTACCAGCCGTCTCCGTTCTCGCCCTTGAGGCCGTCGGCGCTGTAGACGGTGACGGACTTGGCGTCGGACGCGGCGGAGGAGCCGCCGCAGGCGGTGAGGGTGAGGGCGGTGAGTGCGGCCAGGGGGAGGGCGAGGGTGCGGGCGGAAGTGCGCATGGGGTTTCTCCGGAAGGTCAGGGTGAGGATCAGCGGTAGGAGGCGCGGGTCCGGATGCGGGAGACGGCGGCCAGGACGAGGAGCGTCGACGCCATCAGGACCACGGCGAGGGCGGCGCCGGTGAAGAGCGAGCCCCGGTCGGTGGCGGCGAAGATCTGTACCGGCAGCGGGGTCCAGTCCGGCGGGTAGAGCATCATCGTGGCGCTCAACTCCCCCATGGACAGGGCGAAGCAGAGCCCGACAGCTGATGTGAGCGAGGGCAGCAGCAGCGGCAGCTTCACCCGCCACAGAACCCGGGCGGGGCTCGCGCCGAGGCCGGCGGCGGCCTGTTCGTACATCGGGTCCAGACGGCGTACGGCGGCGGCGACCGACTGGTAGGCGAAGGCGGTGACGAGGACGGTGTGGGCGAGGATCACGATCCACCGCGTCCCGTTGAGCAGCACGGGCGGTTGGCTGTAGGCGACCAGCACCGCCAGTCCGACGACCACCGAGGGCACGGCGACCGGCAGGATGAACAGGGCGTCCAGGAGCCGCTTTCCGCGGGTGCGGAGAGAGGCGGCGGCGAGCGCGGCCCAGCCGCCGAGGGTGAGGGCCAGCACGCTCGCGGCGAGAGCGGTGACGAGGCTGGTGGTCAGCGCCTGGAGCGAGTCGCCGCTCGTCGCGGCGGCGTAGCGCTCGACGGTGGGCCCGGAGGGGAAGGCCCCGGACCAGTTGGTGGCGAGGGACGCGGCGAGGATGACGAGCAGCGGCACCGCGAACAGCGGGACGATGAGGAGCAGGAAGACGGCCCAGGTGGCCCACTTCCCGGCCCGGCTATGCACCAGCACGACGGCTCACCACCCGGTAGAGGCTGTAAAGACCCACGGAGATCGCGATGTTGACGACGGCGACGACGCAGGCGGCCGGGTAGTCCGACTCCAGGATCGCCTTGCTGTAGACGAGCATCGGCAGCGTGGTGACGTCCTTCGCCCCGGTGAACAGGACGATCCCGAACTCGTTGAGGCACATGACCAGCACGAGGCTGCCGCCCGCCGCGAGCGCCGGGAGCGCCTCGGGCAGGATCACCTGCCGGATGATCCGGACGGGCCCGGCGCCGAGCGAGGAGGCCACTTCCAGTTGTCCGGTGTCGAGTTGGGAGAAGGCGGCGAGCAGCGGGCGCATCACGAACGGGGTGAAGTAGGTGATCTCGGCGAGCAGCACGCCCCACGGGGTGGTCAGGAAGTGGAAGGGCCCGTCGGCCGCCCCGGTGACGTCGGTCCACAGCCCGTTGGCCATGCCGACCGAGCCGTAGACGAACAGCAGCGCGAGCGTGATGAGGAAGGACGGGAAGGAGAGGAAGACGTCGACGAACCGGGCGACCGCCTTCCCGCCGGGGAACGGGACGAACGCGATGACCAGCGCGAGGACGAAGCCGAGGACCAGGCAGCCCGCGGTCGATCCGACGGCGAGCCACACGGTGGTGGTGAGCGCGTCGCGGAAGACCTCGGAGGCGAAGACGTCGGCGTACGGGTCGAGCGAGACGCCGCCGCCGTCGTCCGGGGTGACGGACTGCTGGAGGACGAGGGCCAGCGGGTAGAGGAACGCGAGGGCGAGGACGGCGACGGGCGGCAGCGCCCAGACCCAGGCGGGGACGGTACGGGACCGGGCGGGGCCGGGACCGGGTGCGGTTGCTGCGGGGGCCGGTTCGCCGGGGGTACGGGGGACGGTGGTGGTGGCGCCGGTGGCGGTGGAGGTGGGGGTCATGGGCCGACCCCCGCCGGGTCTCCCGCCCCCGCTCCCGCCGGGAGCAGGACCGCGTCCTCGGTGGCGAAGTGCAGGGTGACGGGGTCGCCGATGGCCGGGGGCTCGCGCAGTTCGCGGAGGTCGGCCATGACGCGGTGGCCGTCGACGTCGGCGTGGACGCGGTGGGTGGAGCCGCGCCACTGGACCTCGGTGACGCTGCCGGTGAGCGCGTTGGGCCCGTCGCCGAGGCCGACCAGGTGCGGCCGGACGCAGAGGGTGGCGGAGGCGCCGGGTGCGGCGGCTTCCACGGGCACCCGCAGGGGGCGGTCGCCGAGCAGGACGGCCCCTTCCCCGGCCACGGTGACCGGGAGCAGGTTGGCGTTGCCGACGAACGAGGCGGTGAACTCCGTACGGGGCCGGCGGTAGAGCTCCTCGGGGGTGCCGCAGTCCTGGAGCCGGGAGCGGTCCATGACGGCGATCCGGTCGGCGAGGGTGAGCGCCTCGACCTGGTCGTGGGTGACGTACAGGATGGAGACGTCCGGCAACTCGCGGTGCAGCCGGGCCAGTTCGGCGAGCATTCCGGAGCGGAGGCGGGCATCGAGGGCGGAGAGCGGTTCGTCCAGGAGCAGCACGCCGGGCCGGATGGCGAGCGCGCGGGCGATCGCGACGCGCTGCTGCTGGCCGCCGGAGAGTTCGCGGGGGTGCCGGTCGGCGTACGCGGCCATGCCGACGAGTTCGAGGGCCTCGGCGACCCGGCCGGGGATCTCGGCCTTCGGGGTGCGCTGGGCCTTGAGCCCGAAGGCCACGTTGTCCTTGACCTTGAGGTGCGGGAAGAGGGCGTATTGCTGGACGACCATGCCGATGCCCCTTTTGTGGGGCGGGAGTTGTGTGACGTCCCGGCCGTCGAGGAACACCCGCCCGGCGGCGGGCCGGACGAACCCGGCGACGGCCCGCAGGGCGGTGGTCTTGCCGGAGCCGGAGGGCCCGAGGAGGGCCATCACCTCGCCGGGTCCGACGGTGAGGTCGAGCCGGTCGAGGACGACGGTCCCGCCGTAGGCGACGGTGACGCCGTCGAAGCGGATGCCGCTGGGGGCGGTCCCGGTGCTCATGCCTCGGCCCGCGCGATGAGGTCGGGCAGTTCGGCGACGGAGCCGAGGACATGGGTCGCGCCGTGCCGGGCCAGCTGCTCCTTGTCGTGGGCGCCGGTGAGCACCCCGGCGACGATCCCGGCGCCGGAGCGAACGCCGCTGAGCATGTCGTACGAGGTGTCACCGGCCACCACGGTCCGGCGGACGTCGGCCACGGCCCCGGTGCGCAGGAAGGCGGCCAGCACCATGTCCGGGAAGGGCCGGCCCCGGCCGCCCGCGTCGGCGGGGCAGAGGGTGAGCGGGACGAGGTCCTGCCAGCCGAGGGCGGCGAGGATGGCGTCCTGGGTGGTGCGGGCGAAGCCGGTGGTCAGAACGACGGTACGGCCTTCGGCGGTGAGGCGTTCGACGGCTGCGCGGGCGCCGGGGAGCGGGGCGATGCGGCCGCCGTCGACGAGTTCCCCGTACGCCTCCTCGAAGACGGTGTTGGCGTACTGCGCCCGCTCCTCGCCATCGAAGAGATGCCGGAAGACGGAGATCTTGGACTCCCCCATGGTGGCGCGTACGTAGGCGAGTTGGCGTGCGTGCTCGTCGGATCCGGGGCGTACACCGAGGCGTTGGGCGGCGGCGGAGAAGGCCTGCTCGACGAGGCCACCGTCGGCGACGGTGGTCCCGGCCATGTCGAGGACGACGAGGTTATAGGGGTCACGCGAGATGTCGGTGTTGTCGATCGGGGAAGTCATGTGGTTCACCAGCCCAGTTGGTCGGCGGTCGTTT
Organism: Streptomyces globisporus; assembly: GCA_014649555.1. Taxonomy (GTDB): domain Bacteria; phylum Actinomycetota; class Actinomycetes; order Streptomycetales; family Streptomycetaceae; genus Streptomyces; species Streptomyces globisporus. The sequence goes on from BMTG01000009.1 coordinate 154,612, forward strand.
CGGCGATGGCGGGCGAGCACGTCATGCCGCGACCCCCGGGCCCGGTGACGAGCCAGACCCCTTCGCGCACCTGCTGCCGGTGGACGACGCGTGAGGTGTCGGTGCACTGGGCATAGACGCCCGCCCAGCGGTGGCGGATACGCGGCAGCGGGCGGCCGAGGAAGGCCTCGACGACCCGGGTGAGGTGCTCGTAGGGCTCCTCGACGGTGTCGAAGGCGAAGGGGTGCTCGTACTCGTGGGTGTCGCCGATGGTCAGCCCGCCGTCGCGGCGCTGGACCATGAGGAGCTGCATGCGGTGCTCGGCGGCGACGGGGTCCTGGGCCTGTCCGGCGTTGAGGGTGTCGAGCGCCTCGCCCCGGTAGGCGGGGTAGTAGCGGAAGCTGTCGGCGTCGGCGACGGAGGTGGTGAGGGGCTCACCGAGGGGGTCGGTCTGCATCATCTGGAGGCGGACGCGACGTACGGGCAGGTCGGGCCCGGCGAGTTCGCGGACGAGCCCGCCGAGCCAGGCGCCGGTGGCGAGGATGACGGCGTCGCCGGTGTGGACGTCGCCGTGGTCGTCGCGCACCGACGCGGTCCCGACGACCTCGCGGACCTCGCGGCCGCCGAGGTAGGTGTACCGCCCGGAGGCCAGCAGCTTCTGCTTGAGGGCGAGTTGGGCGGTGCGCGGCTCGACGGCCGCGTCCCGCTCGCACCACAGGGCGGCGGTGAACGCGCCGCGCAGGGCCGGGTTGACCGCCCGGGCCTCGTCGGCGGTGAGCAGCTTGTAGCCGCGCGCCGCCGCGTCGGTCCTGGCGACGGCCGCCTCGGCGACGGCGACTTCGCGCGCGGTACGCAGCGGGGTGAGCGAACCACAGGCCCGGAAGCCGAGCCCCGGCACCTGCTCGCCGATGCCCTCCCACAGCTCACGGGCGCGCAGAGCGGTTTCCAGCTCCTCGCCACCGGCCCGCCCGCTGATCCATATCTGTCCGAAATTGCGGAGCGATGCCCCGCGCGCCTCGCTCTCGCGCTCGATCTGTACGACCTCGTGGCCGCGGCTGACTGCGTGCCAGGCGTGCATGGTTCCCACCACGCCGGCTCCTACGACGATGACTCTCACGTCGGCCACGCTCCTGGGGACGGGTGTCCCGGACGCGTCCGGCCATCGACGGGACGGTGAACGACCTCGCAAGTTTGGACCAGACCCGTTACCCTCTCGTTACTAAAAGAGAGGGTGCGGCGGGCGGTGATCCGGCCGCTCTCTCAGCTCCGCCCCTCCCCCCGCAGATGCGCGGAGAAGGAGAACCGGTCCCCCCGGAACAGCGTCCGCACGCGCTCCAGCGGCCGACCGTCGGTGTCCCGGGAGAGGCGGTGGATCAGAAGCATCGGCAGGGCGGGCGGGGTCCCGACGAGCAGAGCCTCGCGGGGGGTCGCGAGCACGGTCTCGATCCGTTCGTCGGCGTCGCCGAAGGCGATCCCGAGGGCGTCGCGGAGGTAGGCGTAGAAGGAGGAGTCCGGGTCGAACTCCGTGTCCAGGTCCGGGACCCGGGCGACGCCGACGTACGTGCTCTCCAGGCCGACGCGTTCGCCGTCGGCGAGCAGGACCCGCTCCAGGTGCCAGACCGGCTCGCCCCGCTCGACGCCGACCTCGGCGGCGAGCGCCTCGGGGCAGGGGAAGCGGTCCAGGCCGATGAGGTTGCGCCCGGGCCGCAGGCCCTGGCGGCGGACGCCCTCGGTGTAACTGGCCAGCGAGAGCGGCTGCTCCAGCTTGGGCCCGGCGACGACGGTGCCGCGTCCCTGCCGGCGCAGCCGCCCCTCCAGGAGGAGTTCGCGCAGGGCCTGGCGGACGGTCTCGCGCGAGACCTCGTGCAGCTGGGCGAGTTCCCGTTCGGTGGGGAGGAGGCCGCCCTCGCCCAGCTCGTCCAGCAGGACCGCGATGCGGGCCTTGACCGCGTAGTACTTCGGGATGCGGCCGTGCTCGGGGATGCCGGAGCGGATCGGTGCGCCAGGGGCCTGGTCGTTCGGGTAGTCCACCGCCCGATGGTGGCAGACGTACGTGAACGCCTCGACGGGAGGACGGATTCGGGCTCGCGGTACGCGGGTCCGGGCACCGGCGGGCGGGGATTCGGGCCCGATCGGCCCCGAACCGGGCCGGCGCCCGCTCCGCCGGCCCTTCGGCTCAGTCCTCCGTACGGCGGGCCCGGCGGGCGTACCGCAGCAGGGCGGCCCCGGCCAGCAGGAACGCCCCGGCGGCGGCCCCGGTCCAGGCCGTCGACGCCGGTCCGGTGCGGGCGAGTTCGGGGAGCGGGCGGCCGAGTCCGTCGCGGGCGGGCAGCCCGGGGGGCTCCTCACTGCGGTCGCCCCCGTCCCCCTCTCCTGCGTCCGGGCGGGGCGACGGGTGGGGGCTGGAGGTGCCGTCCGGGGCCGGGTCCCGGCCCGTGCCCGGATCCGTACGGGGGTCCTTGCGGGGGCCGTCGGGATCGCCGGGCCGTTCGGTGCGGGTGCCGGTGCCGGGGCCGGTGCGCTCCGGATCGGGGTGCTCGGTCCGGGGGCCGTCCGGCTCGCGGATGCCGCCCGTGGCGCCGTCGACGATCACGAAGGGGTAGTCCTCCGACTCCCCCACCCACTCGCCGTCCTCGCGCCCGCCGCCCTTCCCCCGCCCCTGGTCGTGGCGCTGGACGACGGCCGCGTGGGCGGTGACCGGGCCGGGGACGGTGTCGGAGGTGAAGGCCATCCGGACGCGTACGGAGACGGTCTCCCCGGCGGGGACGGTGAGCCCGGGGAACGGGTCGCCGAAGACGCCGATCTGCTCGTCGCGGTCGGTGGACTCCCAGGTGACCCGGTGCTCCTTCTCCGGGCTGCCGGGTTCCGAGAACTCCAGCTGGATCTGGTCCGACGTCAGCCTGCGGTCGCGGTCGGCGAGCACGAGGACCGGGTGCAGGGCCTGGCAGGAGCTGTCGGTGGTGTTGGTGAGGTCGAGGAACCAGGTGCCGTAGCCGCCACCGGAGGCGTACCGGTCCGGGGCGTCCTGGATCCGGGTCTCGATGGGGAAGTCCTTGGCCTTCGGATCACCGCACACGGGCTGCTCGTCGTCCGCGTTCGCGGCGCGTACGGCTGTGCCCGAGGCGCGTGCGTCTGCGTCTGCGGCTGCGGCTAAGGAGGCGGAGGCCACCGGGGCGGGCAGGGCGGTCGCCTGCGGTCCGCCCAGGAGCGTGGCGGGCACCGCGATCCCGGCGACCAGCCCGAGGGCGGCGAGCGTACGGCCGTCACGTGGCCGTGCGCCGGAGGTGGGGGGCATGGGGGTCACCCTTCGCTGCTCGCGGACGACCGGGGCTCCGGGGAGGGGCGGGCGGGCGGGCCACCGGTGATGGCCTCCGACGGAATCACGCGCGCGCGGACTCAGAGAGTCGACATGCCGACTTGATTAATAGGATCACCCGACCGCGCTCCCTCCCGGGCTCTCGGGCTCACGGACCCTCCGGCTCCCGGGCTCCCGGGCTGCCGGACCCTCCGGCTCCCGGGCTCCCGGGGCCTGGGCCGACGAAGCCCGCCCAGGAACGGGCAAGGCCAGGAACGGCAAGGCCAGGAACGGGCAGGCCCAGGAGCGAGGGCAGGGCCCTACCCCCGCTCCCCCACCCGCCCGAACACCGGCGCGAGCACCAGCTGCGCCGCGCCCTCCGCGACCGGCCGGTCCCCGCCCCCGGCGACGGTGACGGTGACGCCCGCGCCCGCCCCGCCCCGGGCGGCCCGTTCCTCGATGACGGCCCGGACGCCCCGTACGTACGCGTCCTCGTCGGCGGCCACCGTCCGGCCACCCAGGACCACCCGGTCGATGTCGAGCAGGCCGACGAGGTTGGCCGCGCCCATGCCCAGGACCCGGGCCGCCTCGCCCCGGTCGCCGCGCGCCTCGGCGGCCAGGCACAGGGCCTCGATGCAGCCGCGCCCGCCGCAGCCGCACAGGGGGCCGTCCAGCTGGAGGGTCTGGTGCCCGAACTCACCGGCCCCCGTCCGCGCCCCCCGGTGCACCTCGCCGCCGAGGACCAGGCCGGCGCCGAGCCCCGTACCGAGGTGGAGGTAGGCGAAGTCGCCGCCGCCCGCGCCGCCCAGCGCGAGGGCCAGGGCGGCGGCGTTGGTGTCCTTGTCCAGGACCACCGGCAGCCCGGTCCGCTCGGCGAGCGCGGCGCGCAGCGGGTAGCCGTCCCACTGCGGGAAGCCGGTGACCCGGTGGAGCACGCCGTCCCGGTGGTCGAGCGGTCCGGGCACCGCGACGCCCACCCCGAGGACCGGCTTGTGCGGTTCGGCCGCGCTCAGGTCCCGTACGGCGTCGGCCGCGTCCGCGAGGACCTGTTCCGCCGGAGCGCCGAGGTCGAGGGGGGCGGTGGTGACCGCGACGGGCCGGCCCGCGAGGTCGACGAGGACGGCGGTGAGCCCGTCGCGGTCGAGGTGCAGGCCCACGGCGAACTGGGCGTCGGGGACCAGCCGCAGCACCGTGCGCGGCTTGCCGCCGGTGGAGGGGCGCAGGCCCGCGCCGACGGCGAGCCCGTCCTCGCGCAGCCGGGCGGTGATCTTGCTGACGGCCTGCGGGGTGAGGCCGGTGCCCTCGGCGAGCTCCAGCCGGCTGATGCCGTCAGCCCCCGCCGCCCGCAGCAGGTCCAGCACCAGCGTCGCGTTGTGGTGGCGCAGGGCAGGCAGGTTGACCCCGGCCTGGGTCCTGGTCCGGCTCCCGTTCACGGCTCACTCCTCTTCACCGCCCCATTGTGCCGGTCGCTTGCACTTTGGCAACAGCGTTGCTTAAGTGGATCGCATGACCCCCAACGCCTCCGACGCCCCTCTCCGCGTCGCCCTCGTCGGCTACGGCCTGGCCGGCTCCGTCTTCCACGCCCCGCTGGTCTCCGCGACCGACGGCCTGGTCCTCGACACGGTCGTCACGTCGAACGAGGAGCGCCGGGCGGAGGCCCGTGCCGCATATCCGGAGGTCCGGTTCGCCGCATCGCCGGACGAGCTGTGGGAGCGGGCGGAGGAGCTGGACCTGGTCGTGATCGCCTCCCCGAACAAGACGCACGTCCCGCTGGCGACGGCCGCGCTGAAGGCCGGGCTCCCCGTCGTCGTGGACAAGCCGATCGCCGGGACCGCCGCCGAGGCGCGCGAGCTGGCGGCCCTCGCGGAGGAGCGCGGGCTGCTGCTCTCGGTCTTCCAGAACCGCCGCTGGGACAACGACTTCCGCACCCTGGCCGCCCTGATCGCCGACGGCGAGCTGGGCGAGGTGCAGCGCTTCGAGTCCCGGTTCGAGCGCTGGCGGCCGCAGCTGAAGGGCGGCTGGCGCGAGTCGGGCGACCCGGACGAGATCGGCGGTCTGCTGTACGACCTGGGCAGCCATGTCGTCGATCAGGCACTGGTGCTGTTCGGCCCGGCAGTCCAGGTGTACGCCGAGTCCGACGTACGGCGTCCCGGTGCGGCGGCGGACGACGACACGTTCATCGCGATCACGCATGAGAACGGGGTCCGCTCGCACCTGTACGTCAGCGCCACCACGGCCCAGCTCGGCCCGCGCTTCCGGGTCCTCGGCTCGGCGGCGGGCTATGTGAAGTACGGCCTGGACCCGCAGGAGGCGGCCCTGCGCGAGGGGCTGCGCCCGGTGGCCGGCCGGCCGTGGGGCGAGGAGGTGGAGGAGCTGTGGGGCCGGATCGGCTCCGGCGAGTCCCCGCTGACCGGCGGCGGCACCCCGGTCCGTACGCTGCCCGGCGACTACCCCGCGTACTACGCCGCCGTCGCCGCGGCCGTCCGTGGCACCGGCGACAACCCGGTCACCGCACTCCAGGCGGCCGCGGCCCTGGATGTCCTGGAGGCCGCCCGCCGCTCGGCGCGCGAAGGCGTCTCCGTCACCCTTCTCCCCCACCACGACGACCCCCGCCACGACGAACCGCACCACGACGCAGCAGAGGAGCGGCGCGCATGACCACCACGTCCCCCACCATCTCCGAGCTGATCGCCCAGGAGCGCCGGCTCACCCTCCCGCACTTCTCCTACGACGACGCGTTCGCGCTGGGCAGCCTGCTGGTCAAGCTGGCCCGGGAGCGGCACGCACCGGTCGCGATCGACATCCGGCGCGGCGCGCAGCAGCTGTTCCACGCGGCGCTGCCCGGTTCGAGTGCGGACAACGACGCGTGGATCGACCGCAAGCGCAAGGTGGTCGAGCGGTACGGCGAGAGCTCGTACCTGGTCGGCACCCGGTTCCGCGCGAAGGGCACGACGTTCGAGGAGTCGTCCCGCCTTGACCCGGACACGTACGCCGCGCACGGCGGTTCGTTCCCGATCGCCGTGGAGGGCGCGGGCGTGATCGGCACGGTCACGGTGTCCGGCCTGCCGCAGGCCGAGGACCACGCGATGGTGGTCGAGGCGCTGGAGCAGTTCGCGGCGACGCCGGGGGCCTGAGCCGGCCGTACGGGGAGAGGGCCGGGCGGCTGAGCAGCCCGTACGGGGAGGGGGCGCCGTCACGTACACGTACAGCGACGGCACCCCACCCCTCCCCCGGCTACGCGTCCTTCAGCTCCTGACGCTGCCGGCCGAGCCCCTCAACCTCCAGCTCCACCACATCGCCGGCCTTCAGGTAGGGCTTGGGCTCGGGCTGCCCCATGGCGACCCCGGCGGGCGTACCGGTGTTGATGATGTCGCCCGGGTAGAGGGTCATGAAGTGGCTGAGGTAGCGGACGACCTCGCCGACCGGGAAGATCTGCTCGGCCGTGGTCCCGTTCTGCTTCAGCTCGCCGTTGACCCAGAGGCGCAGCGGCAGGGCCTGCGGGTCGGGCACCTCGTCGGCGGTGACGAGCCAGGGGCCCAGCGGGTTGAACGTCTCGCAGTTCTTGCCCTTGTCCCAGGTGCCGCCGCGCTCGATCTGGAACTCGCGCTCGGAGACGTCGTGAGCGGTGGCGTACCCGGCGACATGGGCGAGCCCCTCCTCGGCTGAGCCCAGGTAGCGGGCGGTGCGCCCGATGACGACGGCGAGCTCGACCTCCCAGTCGGTCTTCCGGCTGCCGCGCGGTACGAGGACGGTGTCGTCGGGCCCCACGACGGTGTCGGGGGCCTTGAAGAACAGGATCGGCTCCTCGGGAATGGCCGCCCCGGTCTCGGCGGCGTGGTCGTGGTAGTTCAGCCCGATGCACACGATCTTGCCGATGCGTCCCAGCGGCGGACCGATCCGCAGCCCTGTCGCGTCGAGGGCGGGCAGCACACCGGGGGTCTCGGCGGCCGCCCGTACGCGGGCGAGCGTGGAGGCGTCGGCGAGCAGTTCGCCGTCGATGTCGGGGACGATTCCCGACAGATCACGCAGAGTCCCGTCGCGGTCGAGAAGTGCGGGACGCTCGGCGCCCGCCGTACCGACTCGAAGCAGCTTCAACGGTCCAACTCCTCTTGATCGAGGTGGAGAGCCCGTCGGCGGTGTGCGGCCACCGAAGGGCTTGGCTGATCGTCCAAGAGATCGGATCACTCCGCAAGACCTCGTTCACACACTGGACCGGCGCATCGGTCGGCCCGATTACGCCGCGGTGGCCATGGCGCCGCCGGCGACGGGCATGTCGCGGTAGAGCCAGGCCCGCTCGAGGGCGGTCCAGGTGGTCGTCGTGACGACGTAGAGGGCCGCGGCCAGCGGCACGACGGCCACGGTGATCAGCGTGAAGAACGACATCAGAGGCATCAGCTTGGTCATCGCGCCCATCCCGGGCACGGGCTGTCCGTCCGGGCCGGCGGCAGGCGTCATCGGGTTGGCGGCCATCTGCCGCTTGGTGCGTCCGTAGTTGAACGTGGCGACGGCGGCGACGATCACGAAGAGCCCCAGGTAGACCAGCCCCTGCCCGCCGAAAAGACCGCCGTGCGCGAGCGCGTCGTGCCAGCGCCCGCCGAGCGGCGCGCCGAGCAGATCGTGGCTGAGCAGCGCGTTGGGCTCGCCGCCGATCGAGCTGCTGGAGAACAGGTGGTAGAGCAGGAAGAACGCGGGCATCTGGAGCAGGCTCGGCAGGCAGCCGGAGAGCGGCGACACCTTCTCGGCGGCGTGCAGCTCCATGATCGCCTTCTGCATCCGCTCGGGATTCTTGCCGTGCTTCTTCCGCAGTTCGGCGATCTGCGGCTGGAGCCGGCTGCGGGCCTTCTGCCCGCGCGCGGCGGCCCGGGAGAGCGGGTGGACGGCGAGCCGGACGAGCGCGGTGAACAGGATGATCGCGGCGGCGGTGGACGCGGTCTGGAAGAGCGGTTGCAGCAGATCGGCGAGGGAGCCGACCAGGCTCGCGAAAGCGGACATGAAGGCGGACATGGGTGAGCCCTCCGGGGGTCTCGTCGTGCCGGGAGGTACCTGCGAGGAGGTACGGGGGTGATCACTCGGCATGACGACCGGCGCGGGGCGCACCCGTCCTGGGTGCGGCGCACGTACGCGAGGTACGGGCGGGAGGTGCGGGGTTGCGCTACGCGGCGGCCGTCAGGAGGGCGTGCCCGGGTGCCCGGGGCCTGGTGCGCCCCCGGGCGTCGGGGTCGCGCTGCGGGAGGAAGGCGGTGCGCCGCTCCCGGTCCCTGATGGCCGTACGGACCCGGGTGCGGGGCACCGGGGACGCGCAGCGGGCGCTGATGACGGCGCAGGCGAGGAGGGCGGAACCGGCCGCGGCGGTGGCGGCGAGCGCGACGGCGGCGGAGAGACTGCCGCCCTCGGCGAGGAGGATCTCGGTGAGGAAGAGGAGGACGAGTCCGGCGGGCCGGAGCAGCCGGGCGAAGGCGCGGCGCAGGGCGTTGGCGTCCCGCACGATGTGCACCTCCCGTTCCTCGTTCCGTCCTCGTACCGTTCCTGCGGAGTGCCGCCCATCGGAGTGAACGGCACTCTTTCGTTATACACGATGATCGGGTCGGCCTTCGGGTTTCTCGCCACCGTTCAGCGGGGGCGCATCGAGGTGAGCTGCCCCCAGACGACGAGCCGGTAGCGGGAGCTGAACTCGGGGGTGCAGGTGGTGAGGGTGAGGTAGTAGCCGGGCTCGCTGTAGCCGACGGAGGTGGTGATGTTGCTGCGCGGGACGGGCGCGATGACGCCGCTGTCGGAGGGCGCGGTTTGGGCGAGGCGCTTGCCGACGGTGTACGTGTAGACGGCGTCGCGGGTCTCGACGGTGATCCGGTCACCGCTGCGGAGCCGGTCGATGCGCCGGAAGGGTTCGCCGTGGGTGTTGCGGTGCCCGGCGAGCGCGAAGTTCCCGGCCTGCCCGGCCTGCGCGGTACGGGTGTAGTGCCCGACGTACCCCCGGTCGAGCACCCCGCCCTTGCTGGTGCCCTCGGCGACGGGGGCGGTGAGCCCGATCCGGGGGATGCGCAGGACGGCGTACGCCTGGTCCCAGCGGGGGGCGGAACGGGGCCGGGCTGCCGGGGCGGGAGGCGGATCGCCGTCCGCTTCCGGACCGGGGCTCGCGGAGGGCCGGGGACTCTCGTGTCGCTCACCACCGCCACCGTCACCGCTGTCTTCCCGGCTCGGCCGGTCCCACTCCCGCTGAAGGCTCTGGACGGTACGTCCGGCGTCGGCGCGGGCCTCGCGGTTGGTCCACCAGAGCTGGTGGGCGACGAGGAGGAGCAGGACGACACCGAGGGTGACGACGACTTCGGCGGAGACCCAGAGCCCGCGGGCGAGAAGATGCGAACCGCCACCGCCACGGCCTCGCGCCCCGGACAACACCCCGCGCCCTCGCCCGGCTCCCCGCCTCCGCATCGACGCCACCCTCCCGCACCGCAAGCCTCGGGGCGCACGACCGCACACCGTTGAAGACTCGGAGCGCACGGTAGGGGCAAACCTCACAACTCTCCAGACTTCTCCCGCTTCTCCTCCTCCGCCCTCTTCTCCCCGCCGTCACCGTCCGGCAGTACCGTGTGGTCCATGCGCCCCGACACGCCTGCCGACCACACGACCGAAGCCGAGCGTCTGCTCCGCACCGCGGCGCAGTACCCCGAGGACCACGAACCGCTGATCCTCCAGGCCGCGGCCCACCTGGAACTCGCGGGCGACCGCGCCCGCGCGAGCACGCTCTACGACGACCTGCTCGCCGCCCCCGAGGCGACCGTCGACAACCCGCACCTGATCAAGGCCCTGAAAGCGGCCAACCTCTGGGAGTACGGGCACGAGGCCGAGGCCCGGGCGATCATCGACGGCATCCGAGCCGCGGGCCCGCTGAACGCCGCGCCGTGGCAGGTGGCCGCGGAGACCCTGGAGGCGCACGACGAGCTGGAGAAGGCGCACGACTTCCTCTCCACCGCCCTGACCCTGCTGCTGGCCCCCGGCGAGGAGGTCCCGTACGCCACGCAGTCCCTGCTGACCGGCCGCCACCGGGTGCGCCGGCTGATGGGCCTGGAGCACGACGCCTGGGACGAGCTGGCGGGCGAGCTGCACACGGCCGCGGTGCCCCTGGACGAACTGCACGACCCGAAGCGCCTGTGGTCGCTGGGTTCGTCGGACCCGGTGGAGCTGAAGGCCGAGATCACCCGCCTGCGCGCGGAGCTGGGCACGTACCGCACGGCGCTGTCCCGCCCGTTCCCGGTGGCCGTCCTTCACTGGCCGGAGAACGAACTGCGCGAACTGCTCACGGCGTACCCGGCGTTGACCGAGGAGTACGTGGACCGCACCACCCACCTGGACCGCCTGGAGGCGTCCCTGCGCGACCTCCACGCGACGGGCACCCCGAACCTGGGCATCGTGACCGGCACGGTCCCGTCGTACGAGGCGTTCGCCGCCTCGGAGGCCGCGTCCCCGTCCGACCCGGGCCTCCTCCCCCAGTACGCCACCACCCTCGCCGCCCGGGGCCGCGCGATCCCGTGGCCGCCTTCGCGCACGGCTGCATGCTGGTGCGGGTCGGGGGAGGCTTATGGGGGGTGCCACGGGGTCTGAGGCCCACGAGGGACGGCCCGGCCAAGGCTGTCCCTCACGTTCCTCGATCCCCGACGGCACCAAGACAGTTCGTAGGACACTGGAAGTAATGAGCACGGCCAAGCCTTCGTCCCCGAGCGTGTCCGCCCGCATGAGCCGCCAGGCCAGGCGGGACACGGCACCGGAAGTCGCCGTGCGCAAGCTCCTTCACGCTGCCGGCTATCGCTTCCGGGTCAACACACGAGTACCGGACATGCCACGACGCACGATCGACATCGCTTTCACCCGAGCCAAGGTCGCCGTGATGATCGACGGCTGCTTCTGGCACGGCTGCCCCGAGCACGCCACGCAACCGAAGGCGAACGCCCAATGGTGGCGGGAGAAGCTGGACCGGAACATGGCCAGGGACCGGGAAACCACCGAGCATCTGGCTGCGGCAGGCTGGACCGTACTGCGATTCTGGGAGCACGAGGCGCCCCCGACAGCCGCAAGCAGGATCACAGCCACACTGGAATCGATCGCGGCCGAGCGCGGCTGACGCGATCCCTCTGACCGGGGCGCCGCAAAGGTTCCGCTTTCACTTATCAAGGCTTCACTCACCCAATAGAGTGTGGACGTCGCACAGTGACACGACCTCGGTCGTTTCCCTGCTACGCCCATGACCTGCGGGCGGGGAGCGTGCGGCAGGTTGCCTTCGGCGGAAAGAACGGGGAACGGTCGAATCTCATGACCGATGAAATTGACGCGATGTACGACACCTTCAAAGCTCTGCTGGACTCGTTCCCCCCTGCAGAGGCGGTCAAGCGGCTGGAGCAGTTCGGCGTCGACAGGGAAATCGTGGAGCAGATTCGCGAACGCCACGAACGGCAAGCTCTCCGCATCAAGGAACTCGAAGAGCCACGTGCAGTCGTACGCGACAACCGCGTCACCTGGTACACCGGACCGCAGACGAAGGACAAATGCTGGCCCGCAGTGGGCGAGATCCTCCGTAAGGACGGCTGGTCCATCCCTGCGATCAGCAGCCTCGACGATTCCTCGAGTCGTGTCCTCTCTCTTTTGAACCATCCGAAGGAGAAGTCGTTCTCGACACGAGGACTTGTCGTCGGTCACGTACAGTCCGGCAAAACGACCAACTTCACTTCAGTCATGGCCAAGTCGGCTGATCGCGGATACAAGTTGTTCATCGTCCTGGCAGGCATCCACAACGGCCTCCGCCGTCAGACGCAGGCCCGCCTCGTGCAGCAACTCGTCGAACCGAACCCCGCCCTCTGGTCCCAGCTGACCGGCCTCGATCACGACTTCACTCCTACGGAGAACCCGGCATCCTACTTCGGGAAAAGCAACAAGACGCACGTACTGTGCGTCGTCAAGAAGAATGCGACCGTACTTCGCAAATTGGCCAAGTGGCTCGACAAGGCGTCGGACTATCTGGCCGACTGCCCGGCGCTCATCATCGATGATGAGGCCGATCAGGCCACCGTCGAAACCAAGTCGATCAACCCCCTCATCCTCAGCATCATGGGAAGCCTGCCGCGGTCCGCGTACGTCGGCTACACCGCGTCACCGTTCGCGAACCTGCTGATCGACCCGAGCGCCGAGAACCTGTACCCGAAGGATTTCGTCGTCAACCTGGCCAAGCCCGAGGGCCATTTCGGCACCGAGGTGCTGTTCGGCCGTTACGCTCTCGACGGGGAAGACCCGGAGGACGTCGACGACGGGTCCGACATGATCCGCTCCGTTCCCGACTCGGACGTCGCATCGGTCCGCCCGTCCACACGCGCCGAGGTCGACGGCTTCGAGCCGGTCATCACCGACACGCTGCGTCGGGCCGTCCAATACTTCTGGATGGTCGCCGCCGCTCGGCAGGTGCGCCGGGTCGGAAATTCCCATAACACCATGCTGATTCACACCAGTGTGAACACAACTGTGCACAACAGCTTCCGCGAGCCGCTCGAGCGCCTGCGCTCCCGCACCGCGCAGTCACTGTCGGACAGAGATTTCCAGCAGGATCTACGCGAACTGTGGGACGCGGAGACCGCGCGCGTGGTCGCCGAGGACTTCGGTGAGACCAAGGTGACTTTCGATCAGCTCGCCTCAGAACTGGCGGGTGTGGTCGACCGCTGCCGGATCATCATGGACAATTCCAGCAGCGAAGATCGTCTGGACTACGAGAACGGCCCGGTCACCGCGATCGCCGTCGGCGGCAACACCCTTTCCCGAGGCCTGACGCTGGAGGGCCTCTCCGTCAGCTACTTCGTCCGTGCCGTCTCCGCCTACGACACCCTCCTGCAGATGGGGCGCTGGTTCGGTTTCCGCAACGGCTACGCCGACCTTCCGCGCATCTGGATGACTGACGAGTTGGCGGAATGGTTCAGGCACCTGGCCACGGTGGAAACCGAGATGCGCCGCGACATCGACGTCTACATGACCGAGGCGGAGAGTCCGCTCACCTTCGCCGTCCGTCTGCGCACGCACCCCGCACTTCGCGTGACTGCGGCTGCCAAGATGCGTGCTGCGGTGACCGCCGCATCGTCCTACGGCGGCAAACGAGTCCAGACCCACTTCTTCCATACCGATGCGGCTTGGCTGCAGCGGAACATCGATGCTTCACGTCGTCTGGTCACGTCATCGCTCGCCACCACGCGACAGGTGGATGAGCAACTGCACCTCGGTCGTTACGTATTTCGCGATGTGCCCCACGATGTCGTGACCGAATTCCTCTCGAACTACCGCTTCCACGAGCGGTCTCCGGAGAATGACGGGAAGTTGATCACCGAGTACATCAAGAAGCGGGTCGCGGCCGGCTCTCTGCGTCGGTGGAATGTGGCGATCGTCGGTACTCCTGGGAAGCAGGACGGGAACTTCGCCTTCACCCCCCAGGTGACCGTCGGACGCGTCAACCGTGCCCGGCTGGTTCTGTCCAACTCCGCCCCTGATTTCGCCGACATCAAGACCCTGATGAGCCGGCGTGACGCTGCGGTGGACCTGGCGGGCGACACGGCGAAGCTGACGGAGCAGGAGATCATGGCCGAGCGTCGCAAGCAGTTGCCCGACACCGGCCTGCTCGTCCTGTATCCCATCGACAAGGTGTCGGAGCCGAGCCCGACGAAGAAATTGCGTGCTCCGCTGGATGCCGAGGAGCATGTGATCGGCGTCGGCATGGTCTTCCCCACCCCGAGGAACGGCGACAGCGAGGTCGAGGGATACATCTCCGCCGATCTGTCCAACGTCTCGATCGAGGAGGAGGACTACAGCGCCTTCGATGAGGAGAGGGCATGAGCGACGAGGAACTCCGGAGAACCGTCGAGGAGAGCTGGGACGCTCTCGAGGCAGAACGGACGACGACGGAACGGAGCCTGCGCGCCGCCCCCTTGCCGGTGGAATCCGGGGAGGGGCCGTTGGTCGCAGCCGTCGACCACGAGGGATACCGGCACCTGCTGGTGCCGGTTCCCGCGAACCGGAAGATTCGAAGCAGCCCCGACGGCCCGGTCCTGCGGCTCAGCAAGCGCGCTCTCGAAGATGCGGACACGTACCAGAACTATGCCGACCTCACCCTTCTGCAGGGCGACTTCGGTGATCTGTTCACGGAGCTGTGCGTGGACGTGCTGGATGCGACACGGGGCTTGCCCCAGTCGCCGGTCAAAGCGCTGTACGGCGTACTCGATCGCTGGAAGGCACTCTTCCGGACGCAAGGCCCTGTCCTCGCGCCTGAGCAGGTCGCGGGTCTCTTCGGCGAGTTGATGGTTCTGAAGCGACTGCTCGAGAAGGACCCCAGCGCGCATCGGCTGTGGCGTGGCCCGAGCGGCTACCGTCACGACTTCTGGGGCGGGACCACCGCCGTCGAGGCGAAGACGAGCACTTCTTCCGAAGGGCGACGCCCTCGCATTCATGGCTTGGACCAGTTGGAAGTCCCTGATGGGGGGTGCCTTTGGCTCGTCTGGATTCGTCTTCAGAAGGTGGTCTCGGTAGAAGTCGGCATCGGGTTCACCGAGTTGATCCGACACGCGCTCGATCTGTGCGATGACGAGCGAGCACTCCTCGACCTGCTCGCCGAAGCCGGGTACCGCCCGGCCGACGCCGACCGCTATCGGGATGTTCGCTACAGCGTCGGCGAAGAACGTTGGTACATGGTCACCCCTGACTTCCCGGGCCTCACCGGGAAAGCACTCACATCGGCCGGCGTGACGACATCGGCGCTCGATGTCACGTACTCGATCGACCTGTCCGGCGAACCTCCTGTCCCATTGAGCAACGATCAAGCCGACTCCGTGCTCGATCGCCTGGCCCTGGAGCCTGCATGACGGCGCCCCGCTGGTTCTCCCAGCCATACCCGCCGGAGGGCGCGAGCGCTGCCGAGGGGATCCGCAACCAGCTCGGGCGACCGGAACTCGACCTGCTCACCATCCTGGTGCGTGAGTCGGCCCAAAACAGCTGGGACGCTCGGATTCCGGACCACCCCGACCCCGTCGACTATCGCATCGACCTGAGCACCGTCAGCCCCGCCCACGCAGGCGCCTGGCGTGAACTGCTGCTCGCCGGAGCACCCTCCCAACGGGAGAACTTTCCGCTGCGGGAGACCCTCAGACGCGGATCGATCCACATCATGGCCGTGTCCGACCGTGGCACCCGGGGACTCGGTGGCCCCACCCGGGCGGATTCCGTCGCAGCCGAGAGGGACTTCGTTTCCTTCATCCGTAACATCGGCGAACCCCGTGATACAGCGCTGGGAGGTGGCACCTACGGCTTCGGCAAGGGAATCTTCTACGTTCTCTCCAACACCGGCACGATCCTGGTGCATTCACGCTGCCGCACGGCACAGGGCGGCTACGAGACCAGGCTCATCGGTTGCACTCTCTGGAAGAGCTACGGTGCGGAAGAGGCGAACGGACAGCGCCGCTATACAGGCAGGCACTGGTGGGGAGACAACTCCAGCGACGTCGTCGAACCGCTGACAGGACGGGAAGCGGACAGCGCGATTCGGAGTCTCGGGCTCCGTCCTTTCGGAGCGGAGGAGACCGGAACCACGGTCGTCGTCATCGATCCCGCGCTGGACGGCCTCACACCCAGAGGCGCCGCCGACTATCTCGCCGACACCATCGCCTGGCACCTCTGGCCGAAGATGATCTCGACGAGCAGCCGACCCGCAGCCATGCGGTTCTCCGTCTCCTGCGACGGTGACAACCGCCCGGTGCCCGACCCTCGGGAGACCCGGCCGCTCAACATGTTCGTAGCCGCATACGAAAGAATGACCGGGTCCGACGGCGATCGCCTCTACTGCAAATCTCCCAAACGCTTCCTGGGGCGTCTCGGGCTGGAGAAGCGCATCATGCCCCCGTTGGAACCGAGCCACGCTTCCCGCATGGTCGGCATCGAAGACATCGTTCACCACGTATGCCTGATGCGCCCCGCGGAACTGGTGGTCACCTACCGGCCGGGCCCGAAACCACCGAGTGTGAACCAGGGGTACGCCGGGGTCTTCCGCGCGGACGAGTCCATGGACGAGGTCTACGCCAAAGCCGAGCCCCCCACGCACGACGCATGGAACCCGCAATCCCTCGAAAGGCCCGAGAGCACATTCGTGCATTCGACCTTTCGCCGCATCAGCGAGGCGTTGGAAAGTCTGCTCTCCCTCGGTGGCACCGCACGTCCCGGGTCCAGCAATGTCGCCCTGGGTGCCGCCAGTTCCTTCTTCTCCGGATTGGTCGGGGGCACATGGGGCATCGGTGGGGCCACGGCCTACGCGAAGCCCGGTACCACCGCCCCACGCCGCGGAAGCAAGGAGGACGGAGGTGACCGGCACCGTGAGTCGCCGAGCACAGAGCGATCCGCTTCGGGCGGGAACCCAACCGGTGCGACGAGCGCGGGTGATGCAGCCGATGCGGACAGCCAGTACGGTTCGGACCATCATCTCTCCCCCGAGGCGCAGGGCACGTCGACGCCGCGAAGGCGCCCACGGGTCCAGTACGTCGGCAACCCCTACTACGAGGATCGTGGGACGGTTTCGCTCCTCGTCCAGGACTTCCGGCTCCCTGCCCCCGGACTTCAACAGGTCCGCGCGGACCTTGCCGTCACTCTGCCAGGCACCTCAGGACGTGAGACGGACCCGCCCATCGGCGCCGGCATGCCCGAACTCTTCGGCTGGGAGGACGGCGACGGGCACGTACACGAGTCCGCCACGATCCGGATCGAGGGCGGAGAGCCCCTTTGGCGCGTACTCGTGCTTCCCGCACCCGACACGATGACTGAGATCGCGGTCAAGGTGGAGGCGGTGAAGCCCTCATGACTCGACGAGTTCTCCCTTACCGCACGCCCTCCGAGGATGTCGTCTCCGCCGACGACTGGCACCTGGTCACTCCGGACGGCGACATCGTCGTGCCTGACTCGCTGCCGGACTGGGACTACCGGATGGACCTCCATCTGAGAAGGCTCGTCAGGGTCGACCTGGACCGGGCACGTAAGGAGTCGGGCCTCGCCGCCGACGCCCCGCTGCTGTTGTCGGCCGTGTGGACAGCCACCGGATCCGGCCTCAGCGGTCCGGCGCAACATCTGCGACTGCCCCAAGAGGGCGTCGTCCCGGTGACGATCGACTGCGAACTGCGCGGTGCGGACCTGGGTGGTCTCCTTCTTCTCGACACTGCCGTCGTCCTCGCCGAGCGGCTCCCCGATGCCCGCCCTTCGTCCCCCAGACGGGCAGGCTCCATCCTCTGGAGCGATAGACGAGCCCTGCGTCTCCAGGGGGATGCTCCGCAATTCCCGATGGCTGTCATCGACTTCGGCCTCACGTCCTTCCCGGACGACGCTGCCTGGCATCTGCAGATCAGCGGCAGCTTGGAGAGCGCGACCATGGGCGCCCTCCTGCTGCTCATCAACGAGCGCAACACAGTCACGGCCACCGCCTTCGAGAACGCCGGGAAACCGCGACAGATCGATCGCCTCGTTCTGTCGGCCGTATATGCGGATGCCGCACGGCTCATGGTGGAACACTCGCTGAGTCATGAAGATTTCTCCGATGAATCCGACTACCCCGACGATTCTCTCGGTGCGACGATGCTGAGCCTTTTCGACCGGCTCTTTCCGGATCAGCCGATCACCGACATTCGCCTGCGTCAACGCCAGTCACCGTCCTTGTTCGCCTCGGACCTGCAGGCGGCAGTCAAAATCTTCGAGGTGTCGTGATCAGCTTTCTCTACCCTCGACTTCTTTCCGACCGTGCCGCGCCCCTCTTCGCCGAGTACCAACAGCTCTCGATCTCCGAGCTGACAGAACGCGTTGCCTTCGCCCACGAGTCGTCGGTGTACGTGGCCACGGGCGGCGACCGCGTGACCGCAGCGCGGCTGCGGGAACTACGCGAGGGCGTCTTGGTGCTGGCCGCACGTGCCGGTTTCCCGGACACCTCGGACCGTGTGCGGAACGCCGAGTTCGACCTCTCCCTCGCGGCGCTGCTGCACGCCGAGACAGGCATGGTGCCCGCCGAAGCCGCCGCCCGTGACGTCTGGGCGTTTCTGGCTCTGGTCGTCCTCCCCGACGTCGCCTTCTGGCGTTACCCACACCCCCCGAAGGACCGCATTCTCGGTACGGACCTCACCAGGCATGTCCTCGGCCGTCTCTGGTGGCGAGCCCAACTCGTACGTTCCCCCGACGCACCGGAACCGTACGGCGCCCTGAAGATCCTCGGTGAAGCCGCCTTCGATCAGATCTACGCTCGTCGCGCCGCGCTCGGCGGCAGTCCGCACCTCGTGCGATCCATCCTTCGGGTATGGGACGACCTGGACCTGCAAGGCCTGAACGAACGTGAAACTCTTCGCGACTTCCTGAAACGACTGCTCAGGCTCGCCCCGTTCGTTCTTTTTGACGCCGTCGAGGAAGAGGCACTGGACGACGAGCTACGCGCAGTCGCTCAGCAGTCGGTCGACGCCCAGCGAGGACAACGTCCCGGGACAGCGGCGCCCACGACATCGGAAAAGCTCCCGGCAACATCTCGATCGACCACGACAGGGGCAGCGGCGCACGATCGCCCACTGCAGTCCGTAGAGGTCTGCGCCGGGTGCGGAGCCCAAGCGCTGGGGCTCGAAAGGGCGGGCTTCGAACCCGTCCTCCTCATCGACAACAAAGCTGACGCTTGCTTCACCATCGAGAAGAACCGCCCCGACTGGGACATCCTCTGCATGGATATCGCCGATTTCCGGGTGTATGAGCGCCAAGAAGTCATCGGAATCGATCTCCTGAGCGCGGGCCTCCCTCGTGTGAAGCCGACGACAGCGGACCCGAGTGACGACTCCGACGAACGAGGGGTTCTGAGGAAGACCGTGGAGCTGGCTCTCGTCATCAGGCCGAAGGTCGTTCTCCTCGAGAATGTGCCCGACCTCATCGAGAGCCCTGGCTTCGAACCGGACCGGACGTGGATCGCGGAAACCCTCACTCAAGCCGGCTACCGCTGCCACTGGGCCGTCCTCAACGCCTCCGACTTCGGAGTTCCGCAGAATCGCCGTAGCGGCTTCCTCGTCGCCCTGCAGAGCCCGTACGGTGATCGCTTCTCGTGGCCTCGGCCTTCCGGCATCGTGCCGCCGACCGTCGGTGCGGTACTCGGCCCCACCATGTCCGGGGACGGCTGGCCGGGGGCGAAGCGGTGGGCCGAACACGCAGACCGCATCGCACCGGCGCTGGTAGGGGGCTCGGACCGGCGAGGCGGAGCCGACCTGGGGCCGACCGGTAGCAAGAGGGCATGGGAAACCCTCGGCGTGAACGGCAACAGCCTCGGCGACGCGCCCCCCGGGCCGGACTTCCCTTCGGACGCCCTGCCCAAGCTCACGGTCGAACAGGCAGCGCTGATCCAGTCGATTCCTGAGGACTGGCAGTTCGCGGGCGGCAAGACATCCAGGTACCGACAGATCGGGCACGCGATGCCGCCGCCATTGGCACACGCCGTCGGGACGGCGGTAGCAGCCGCTCTGCGAAGCTAAGATCGCCCCATGCGTACGCCCCGCCCCCGCGTCCCCGAGCCCGTGACCGTTCTTGATCTCTTTTCGGGGTGCGGGGGCTTCACCCAGGGGTTCCACGAGTTCCGCCCGGAGGGTGCGCCGGGGGACACCGGCCCGTACTTCCGCAGTGTGGCGGCCGTCGAACACGACGCTGCAGCCGCGGCAACCTACGCGGTCAACTTCGGAGCCGGCCGGCGACACAGGAACATCCCGGGCGCGCGGGTCCACCTCGGAAACATCGAGGATTGGACACCCGCAGCAGACGAACGAGATGCGGATGTCGTCGTCGGGGGGCCGCCATGCCAGGGCTTCTCCGCCCTCAACCGGAACAAGAAGGGCACAGAACGCAATCGGCTTTGGGAAGAGTACGTCCGCGTGGTCGAGGAGATCAAACCGAAGATCTTCGTCATTGAGAACGTGGACAGGTTCCTGAAGTCCGACGAGTTTCAGAATCTCCTCAAAGAAGTAGGCGCCGGAGGCCGTTTGGCCGAGTATCGCTTGGTGGACCCGCCGGGTCACGTTCCGTCCGACTCCGAGGAACGCAAGATCAAGCGGTACCTTTTGAACGCCGCCGACTACGAAGCGGTACAGGCTCGACGGCGCGCCATCGTCATCGGCGTACGAAAGGACGTCGAAAACGGCCGCACGATGGCTTACCCCGAACCGACCCGCACCCGACCGCCCCGTCACGCAACGCCACAGACGCTGGACGGGCTCGGGAAGGCGCTGCCCTACTGGCGTGCGGTGGACGAGGTTTTCGACGAAACCCGTCAGTGGGAACCCCTGGGCACAGAGCTTCCTGATCTCAAGGCCTATATCGAGGATGTGAGCACCCGCGTCCTGGGTGTCTTCACCACGCAGGACCTACATTTCGGCCGTAATCCGGAGGCACTGTCCCGCGCCCGATACCAGGCGATCCCGCCCGGGGGAAACAGGAAGAATCTGCGCGAAAAGTGGTACACGACGGATGAGACGGGAAAAATTCGAATCTTCGATGAGGAGAAACCGCAGGGCGTGAAGACCACGGTCTTCTATCTGTCGACCCCGAGCTGGGACAATCACAACTCGGGCTCCGGAGATGTGATGGGCCGACTGCGCCTGGGCGAACCGTCGGTCACCATCCGGACAGAGTTCTTCAAGCCGGAGAAGGGACGCTATCTTCACCCGACGGATGCGCGCCCCATCACCCATTACGAGGCAGCTCGCATTCAAGGTTTTCCCCGCGACTTCAAGTGGTGCGGTTCCAAGACTGACATTGCCCGCCAGATCGGCAATGCCGTGCCGGTCCCGCTGGGCAAAGCAATAGCATCCGCGATCCACTCCTTCCTGCGCGGCTGATTCCGAACTCAGAGGCCGGCAAGGGAGAAGCGTCCCGCCTTCGGGGCCCTCACCGGCTACCCCTTCATCTCCGCCACCTGCCGTGACCGCTCCTGCAGTTCACGCGCCGCCCGGAGCTTGCCGTACGGCGCGATGCGCTTGCGCATGGTCGCGAAGTGCTCGTCGCCGCGTGCGGAGGACAGGCCCACGTAGTCGTCGAGGAAGGTGCCCCACGTGGTGCAGGCCTCCTCGATGTGGCCGAACTCGAACTGCCGTTGGGCCATGACCGCGTTGGCGTGGAGTCGCCCCTGCCTCTCCTGCTTGGGCTGCACGCGAAGCGAGGTCTTCAGGGCCGCGATGGAACCCGGCAGGTCGCGTGTCTCGTAGAGCACGTGGGCCACGTGGAACTGGTAGGCGGCCTGGTCGTAGCCGCCGATCGACTCCCGCCTCGAATCGGCCCGGGAGAGCGCCATTTCGGCCTCGCGTAGCCGCTCGAAGGCCCGGCGGCGGTCTCCGACCATCGAGGAGGCGTGGGCCTGCTGCCCGCGGAGGAAGGCCACCAGGCGCGGGCCGGCGTCGGGTGCCGCCTCGGCCGCCGAGTCGGCGAGCTCCAGGGCTTTGTGGCCGTACCGCAGGTTGGAGGCCTGGAGGCTCATGCCGCGCAGCGTGCGGCAGTACGTCACGTGGTCGGACGCTTCCTGGGCGAGGCGCAACGCCTTCACGTAGTACTGCTGGCCGAGGCCGTGCGCCCGTTCGTACATGGCCATCCAGCCGGTGAGGTAGGTCAGGTCGGACGCGGCGGAGAGCATGTCGCGTCGCACCGGTCCCGTCGCTGAAGCGCGCAGGTACGGCGCGACGGTGTTGACGAGGAACGCGGCGGCCATGGGGCGAGCGTGTCCGGCGCCGAGCTCGTCCAGGATGTCCGCGATGCGGTCCGTCATCGTGCGGACGGTCGCCACCTCAGCCGCACCGATGCGGCCGGTCGGCCGAACCGCACGTTCCCGTTCATCGGCGTAGGCCTCACCTGCGAAGAGGGGGACGGTGAGGGCAGCGGAGTACAGGCCTGCTGCGAGCACTCCGCGCCGCGAAGGGTCCATGTCAGCCCTTCCGAGGTCCAAGAGGGAGTCTGTGGTGTCCGTGGAATCCGCTGACTGCCCCGCCTTCGGCGAGCGCAGGCCCGCTTCGGCGTAGGTCACCGGACGGCCGAGCTTTCGTTCGAGCACTTCGACGATCACCGGCCGGACCTGTGCTCGCGGCTGCGTGCCGCTCAGCCAGTGCGAAACGGCGGACTGGTCGTACTTCAACGTCATGCCCGCTTCGGCAGCCGTGCGATTCACGGCGTTCGCGAGCTGCGTCCTGGACCATCCGGCCTGTTCAAGAAGGTTCTCAAGACCTGAGTTGCGGTTGCTCCCAGGTGCCACGGGCACACCAACTCCCCGGAAATTCATGGCTTTCACGGTTACGTCTGTCTCCAACGGTACCGGGATGAGCACGGCGCGCAGTTATCTCTACACAGAACGCGATCAAAAGCGGCCATGAGCGGAGATGCCTGGTGACCGACGTAGTGAAGACAAGCAGCGCCTCCGGTGCAGGCCGCCCGAGTGCGGTGGCGGACGTGGAACAGGAGGTTCGGCGCGTGCTCGCCTTTCGGCTCGGTACGACCACGCGCGCGGAGCTCGACAGCGCGGTGGTCTCCCTCCGTGGACGGGTGGGCGCACTCGTAGGCAATCCGCCGGCCGGAGCGGAGGGGATGAGCGGGGCCGACCGCGGCTTCCTCCTGGAGGTCACTCACCTCCTCGACAACCCTCCCGCCCCGGAGGCGCTGTCGCACGAGGTCTACTCCCACGTGCGAGCACTGGCCCGGATGCTGCGCAAGCTCGGCGCCACGAACAGGGGCGGAGGCGTGGGGCCTTCGGGCTCACCACGGCTCCCTCTTCCCGTACGGCCGGTTCCCGGTCGAGGCGCGAGGCGATGAGCGAGCGGGCCCGGCAGATCGCGTACGTCGTCTGCCTTGCCGCCATCGGCTCGTCGATCGTGGCGGCGGTGTGGTCAGGCAAGTAGCCGGGGGCGCACCTCTGCGGCTCGCAACACCCCTGATCGGCCCACACGGTCACCCCACAGACCCCCGCCCGGCTGTCTCCATGGACGGTCGGCAGCCGGGCGGGTGCAGGAGCACGACGGTGCGGAGACCGAATCTCCGCGACATCAGCACCCGAAGGGACTCTCCCATGAACGGGAACCTCTACGCCCTGTCGGCCCCCACGGCCGACGCCTTCGCCGACTTCTGCGGCGGCAACGCGGGCGGCCCCCACGAGACCTGCGTGAGCCTCGCCGCACTCCCCGGCACGGATGCCTCCTTTGTCATCCGCGACAGCAAGCCCGAGGGCGCGGGCAAGGAGCTGCGCTTCACCGGGAGCGAGCTCGACGACTTCGCCACCGGGTGGGTCAGGACCCGGGGCCTGACGCTCTAGTCTGGCTCCCTTCCTGAGCACGAAGCACCACGTAAAGGGCCGGACCGGACATGCTCCGGGCCGGCCCGTCTCCCCTAGCGAAGGGCGCAGATGACCTGGTCAGGGCACTGGCACGGATACGGTCCGTGGACCGGCAGCAGGGACGCGTACGGCCAGGAGGCCCTACGCCGTCCGGGTGCGGAACCGAACTCCGAACAGACCCGCGCGTTCGTCGCCTCGACTCTGCCGCCCCTCATGACCGGTCACTGGCTCCTGCGGCAGAACCAGACCGCGGTGGAGCGCACCTGGACCCGTGTGGTGGGCGCCGTCACCTGGCTGCAGAGCACGTACGAGGCGAATCCGCCCGCCGACAGGGACGACGGCGGGCGCGCTCACATCACCCTCGAACAGAAGATCGCGTACGCGATGGACGCTCTCCCCCGAGGCGTCGACGTCTGCTGGGTCCACTACACGAAGTCCCAGAGCCTGATCTCCTTCTCGGTGGTCTGCTGCCTCAACCACCACCATCCCGGCCTTCCCTGCCCCCTCCCGCCCGCCTGATCCCTGAAGATCACCCTCAATCCCACCAGAGCCGCCACTCGCGAAGCCGCATGAGCTCTTCGTGGTACATGGACCAGTCCAGGTCCGGGTCCTCGTGGAAGACGTCCGGGCAGGCGAGGTAGTGCTCCGCGGCGAGGACACGGGCCTGGCGGACCTCCGTCGGCGGTGCGGCAACCGAGAGGAACAGGCTTCCGTGCCCAAGGCCCACGACACGGACACCGAACCTGTGCTCCCAGGAGCGCAGCACCGCCGAAAGCTCCTGCGCGGTCATGTGATTCGCCATGCCGCGCCAGTTGAGGGCAGCGGGTGCATCAGCCCCCCGCGCGACCTCGACGAGCGCGAGACACCTGGCTCGGCCTTCGCGGGCGACAGCGGTCGCCGCTGCCCCCGCGCACCCGTCAGCGTCCGCCACCACCCCGGCAGGCGTCGCGAGGCCGGGCCACTCCTTGAAAGGCGGCCAGGAGTCGTCCGTCCACTCGCTCCGGAAGTACGCGTCGGCATCAGCGTCAACCCCGTAGCCACCACCCACCGGATCGAAGGAGCCGTCGGGGTATTCGAGCAACAGCGGGTACAGGCCTGTCTCCCGACGACGTGCGTGCAACCGCCTCCACCAGTCGGCCGCGTCCGTGACCGGGCCGTCGCTCATCCACGCCACCGGATGCGGATGACGGCACGGACCTATCAGACTGCCAGGTGGCAAGTCGTCCAGCAGCTGTCTGAGAACTTCGCTCAAGGGCTCGGGCACAGTCGGAATCTACGCGGCACCTCAGGGCGACACAGCGCGGGGAACAGACCACTCGCGGGGGCAAGCAAGGTCGGCGATGGCGAGTCCGCGGGTACGTATCATTCGCCCGGGGCACCCACGGCCTCGTCGGCGCTCACCTCGTCCTCGGCGCCATCCGCCTCCCAGCGGAGCAAGTCCCCCGGCTGGCACGCCAGCACTTCGCAGAGTGCGGCCAGCGTCGAGAAGCGCACCGCCTTCCCGCGGCCGTTCTTGAGTACCGCCAGGTTGGCCGGGGTGATCCCCACCCGGTCCGCGAGTTCGCCCACGGACATCTTCCGCCGGGCCAGCATGACGTCGATGTCGACGACGATCGGCATCAGATCACCTCGTCCAACTCGGCCTGCATCTGCGCCGCTTCGACGTCACGGGCGACGGCCCGGGCGAGCAGCATCCGCAGCGGGGTCAGTGGGAGCGAACCGTCCTCCGGGTCATTCCCGCTGATCAGCGCCCACAGCATCAACGCCTGTACGAACACGGTGCCGACGAGCACCACCATGAGCACGGCGCGCAGCGCCCACACGGTCAGCTTTCCCATGACCCACCCCTCTCCCATCGACCCACGATGGGAATCTATCGAATTTCGATAGACCGGGCAACGGTGGGCCCTGAGGGTGGGCGACGGTTCCGCACCTTGACCGGGGCCCGACGCCCCTCCTGCGATATGGCGCGATGCGATGGTTCCGATGTCGCCAAAGCAGATCTTGCTCAACCACGAATCGGGCGCCGCGCGACCCCGCCAGAGTCTTGCGCCGGTGTCGCCGCAGCCTCCTCAGAACCGGCCGACCTTCCCGTAGTCCAGGAACGGTTCTTACCTTCGCCCTGCCTCCATGTCGGCTGAGCCTCAGGACGCGGGTCCAGACTCAGGACGGAAGCACGCTGATTGAACGGTGACTTCGAGTTGGGCCGGATCATCGCTCCGCCTGTCATGAAAGCGAGCGTCGACGGAAAATTTCCCATCGGCCGAGTCGGCGACAATCTGCGGACTTTTCGCCTGACTATCGTCCGGGCCATCCTTTATAATAATCCACCCTCTCGTCGACAGCTGGCTTCGCAATCTGTCCATTGCCTCTCCCAGATCCTTGGCAGGAGGCCCATATACCCCCCAGGGGTGGCGCGCCCGATAAGCGCCATCCCCACATGGAGAGATCATGGCGCCCGCTTCGGTCATCTTCGCCTTCAACGAAAGAATCTCCAGGATCGAGCTCGAAACCTTCTCGACCTCATCCTGCATCTCGGAACTGGCACGCACCGGGGTATCGACACCATCCTCATCCGTCCCAGAACAGCCCGAAAGGATCGAGCAAAGGAGGATTGCGCTGACTGCCGCCTTGCATGCCTTGTTATTCATGCTGGACCCGCTCACACTTTCCCGTAATCACGGCGGCTCGATTTCTGAGAGCAATTGACTCCGAATCACAGAACCCACCGTGGTCACGCGATTCGTTTCCCTGACCGACCCGATGCCGGATTGGGCGGCAACGCCCACATCCGTGGTTCCATAGCAGGGCCGCGTCCAGCGAGTGCGGGAAGGATTGTCGCGCCGAGGATCGGACCTTCGGGGTTCACACTCCTCATCCCCCTTCACATTCGCCCTTCGCGACCACCTGTCGATTCCACGGCACAGCCGGGCCCGATATCCCTCAGAACCGGTCGACCTTCTCGCCATCCGGGACCTGGTAGCAGCCGGACACAACCATCAGGCTCAACTTCGGCGGGTTTCGCTTGGCATAGTGCCAAATCTTGACGCTGTGCTTCTTCTCATCATTATCCGCAGTGAGCCTGACATTCTTGTTCTTACTGTTGTCGGGCCCGTACTCAACGACCTTCCAACCGCGCTTCGGGAGTTCCTCCTTGAGCTGCTCCATCACAGCACCGAGCTTTTCTGGCGATTCCGGGGTGAAGCTCCAGGGGTGAAAAATTTGGAAATATTTCTCCGGATCCCTTTCTCCACATTCCGCGACACCGGCTCCACTATTGGACGCCTCCCCCTTGATGCCGATCAGGTCGTAGAGTTCACTGGAGACCTTCTTCACCGTTCGGGCGGCTTCTTTCGACGTACTGGTACCTGCGGAGGGGAGAGATCCAGAATCCTTGGCATCGGTCATGCTGCATCCAGTGAGAGTGGTAAGGGTGACGAATACGAGGAGCGCCTGCGCGCCCAGTACCTTCTTCACGTTAAGGGCCTCGGTCGGTCGGACTGGGAACACCAGTCGGTCAGTTCGGTCGGGGACAGCGAATCAACAGTTCCTTGATCATCCGACTCTCGTGCACGCCTCTATCGCCCCCTTGTGTAGGCAGGCGGCACCGGCTTCAGCTCGAGGTCATCTCCGCGCCCTGCGACGACAAGCGCCTGGTTCCGAAGGCTGTCGGTGCCCTCCTTCCAATAGTCGCTGTGCCCCTCGGTATCCGTGAACATCTGGTTGGCGCCGAAGAGTGGATCGCTGGGGATGATCCATGCACCGTCCCAGTCGGTTCCGCCATGCCCGTAGCGACCAATGTCCGGAACCGCGTCCCCTTTGGCCTCCTGGTTCCAGACGTGACCCTCGGGAACGTCCAACTGCTCGGCCTTGCTCACCTGGACGCCTGGGCTACCGGCGAAAATCACATCGTCCACGTTCAACTCGCCTTGTCGGGCTGCGGACCCAATGAGGGTAGTGCCGTAGGAGTGACCGATCGCTGTTCGATGCGGATCCGAATCAACTGCACGCGAGGCATCAAGGCCGTCGATAAATCGGTTGTAGGCAGGAGCGCCGTCATCCGCGTAGTGACTGAATGGTGAATCCAGCACGATATTCTGCGGTGCATCATAACCGAGCCAAGTGATCGTCGAAACCGAATCGCCATCGGCCTCTTCGCTGGCCACGCGCCACGTCTCCACCATCCGGTTAATGTCGCCTCCGACGCTACCCAGATTCGACGTCGTGCCCGGAACATAGACTGCTTGGTGATCAGCGGTGTCGGGGTTTCCGTTAGCAAGGATCGCCCGCCCGTTACCCTCCGTACTGAACCCCAGGAGATAAGCCTCTGGCAAACCTTCATCACTCGTTTTATCAAACCTCTCCTGAATTTTCTCCATTCCGATCGAGGAATTGGTGAGCCGCTCGTATCGGTCACCGTACTTGTTGTGCCATTCCATCCATTCGTCAGTGCGTACCACGGAGGCGTAGCCACGCGCGCTGATGGAAGTCCACTCATTGGAAGGCGGGTTCGGGATCGTGTTCAGTTCCATCTGAACACGGGCGTACTGTTCCGCGAGCACCACACGATTCGCTTCGTCGCGAACCGGAGCGGGCAAACCATCGAGTGCCCCCACAGTGCCTGGCCGCGCCGAAAGCCAAGCCGCCTGCTCCTCCGGGCTGAGTCCCTTCCACCACGCTGCGTTGTCCTTCGGGGTGCCGTCCTTCGGGGGCTCCGGCAGGGAGTCGAAGTAGCTCTTGCCGGCTTCGCGTACGCCGCCCGTGTCCGACTTCACGTCCGCCCAGTCCCGGTGAGAGACCTCCAAGTCGTCGTCGGCCTTCAGCGCACGCAGTTTCGGCGCCCACTTCGTATCCGCGTCCGTGGCTTCTTCCAGGGCGTCGGCGATCCGGTTGGCGTACTCAAGCGCCTTGCCGTAATGGGGGTTAGGGTGAATGTTGACGGCCTGGCGCTCCAACGCATCGGACGTCGGGCTGCCTCCGGCGCTGCCGGTGACCGTACCGCCGTCCGCCGTCTTCTCGTCGCCGGGCTTCTTGCCCGCCGGGTACGAGACGGAGCCGTTTGCGTTCACCGTGCAGCCGCCAGCGCTGGCGTCGTCCATGGCCGCTTCCAACTTGCGCTTGGCCACAGCGATATCGAAGGCGAAGCCATTGAGCGCAGTACTCACCAGGCCACACTCGGTCTGGACATAGTGGAAGTTGTTCGACAACTTCTTGAGTTGCTCGTGTGCAGCCCCCGCCGCGTCGCCCTTCACCTCACTGCGGAGTCCCACACCGATCCGGTTGTCGATCGCGTCCTTGGCCTCCGAGGCCATATCGCCAGTGGCCCGATAGCCGTCCGCAGCCTCTTCGTACTCCGACGGTTTGAAGGATCTGAGCGTCGCAAGATCCATAACCTGAATCACTTCTCCTTCGACTGGCCGCCGACGGGCTTGGTGTCCTCGTATTTCACCTGGAGCTTCTCCAGGTCTGCCAAAGCTTCCTCGTCGGTCTTCGAAAGATCATGACCCGCCTTCTGCAGAAGCCCACCCAGCGCTTCACAGCGGCCGCGAACATCGCTCACGTACTTCTTCCAGGAGTCGTAGAGCTCCTTCTGCGCCGCCGCGCTCACGGAACCGGTCGTGTCCCCCAGCCCTGTCTGCCCATCGGCCAGTTTCGTCAGCGCCTTGCCGACGCCGCCCTTGAGGTCGGTAACACCCTCGCCGACCCTCACCCATGTCTTCCTGTTCGACTTCAGATCGCCCGAAGTTCCCCCTTCCGAAGGTGCCTGATTCAGCTGCATACTCGCAGGCCCCTTCGCCGCGACATCAGCCTTGATCTGCTCCCATTCGTCCCACGCCACCGTAAATTCTCCCCGTTTCCCCTGACATCCCCGTTATCCCGGGATCCCGTTCCCGGGCTCCTCGGGTCGAGACGACATCGTCTCCGGCTTCTGCAGGTCAGATCAAATTCGGTGCTGCCGTCCGCGGCCGGAACCTGCTTCCCCTGGTTGTTCGTCCTCTGGAGCGGGAGCGAGCGGACGGGAAAACATGGTGGAACGGGCAGACAGCGGCGCGGTGGCGGCGGAGACGCCGGTGGTGCCTGGGGTGGGGAAACGGCGGCGGGGGTGGGTGCTCGCCGGGGTCGCCGTCGTTCTGGGCGGGGTGCTGGGGTTCCATCGGCTTGTTCCCAACTGGCCTGGGCGGGTGGGGAGTCTGATGGAGTCCTTTCTGCCCTGGGGCGGCGCACTCGTCGTCGTGCTGCTGGTCGTCGCCCTCGTGCGGCGGTCCGCCGTCGCCCTCGTCGCTCTGCTGCTGCCGGTGGGCGTGTGGGTGGACACCTTCGGCGGGCTGCTCCTGCCTGGCGAGGAGGGCGGCGGGCGGGAGCTTGTCGTCGTGCAGCACAACGTCAGCGACGAGAACCGGGATCCCGCCGGAACCGCCCGCGCGCTGGCCGACTCAGGGGCCGATCTCGTCGCGCTGGAGGAGCTTGTGGATCCACAGCCGGCCGTGTACGAGAAGGCTCTCGCCGCCGACTATCCCCATCACGTCGTCCGGGGCACCGTCGGGCTCTGGTCCAAGCATCCGCTCAGCGGGGAGCAGGTGGTGGACATCAAGCCCCGGAGTATTGAGGTGGGGTGGAGCCGTGGCTTGCGTGCCGTGGTCCGCTCCCCGTACGGGGACGTCGCCGCGTACGTCGCCCATCTGCCCTCCGTACGGGTGGGAGTGGGCGGGCTCGCGTCCCAGCGGCGGGACGAGAGCGCCGCGTTGTTGGGGCGCGCCATCGCGGGTGAGAGCGTCGAGCCGGTGATTCTGCTCGGCGATCTCAACGGGGTCGTCGAGGATCGAGGGTTGAGGCCTCTCACCTCACAACTGGCGCTCGCTGAGAGCGGGTTCGCCTTCAGCTTCCCCGCTGCCTTCCCGATGGCACGGATCGATCAGGTCATGGCCCGCTCCGCCACCGTGGGCCACATCCGCACCCTGCCCGCCACCGGCAGCGACCATCTGCCCGTCGTCGCCCGCGTCACCCTGGAGTAAGTCGGTCCGGAGTGAGTCGCCCGCCCGCAGGGCGTCCGCCTTCCGTACGGCCGCCACGCGTTGCCGCCAGGTCATGTCCTCGGGGAACTCGTACGTGTCCGTGTCGACCATCCAGCTCGCGTACGCCGTCGCCCTGCGGCAGTCCGCGCACTCCGGCTCGTCGCCCAGCGGGCGGAAGACATGCTCCTCCCCCGGGCCCGCGCACGCCATCAGCTCCCTGACCGGCGGCGGCGGGGGAACCGGCAGCCGGAGCACCGGGGTCACCGGGCATTTCTGGATCAGGCGATGGCGCAGGAAGCCGACCGCCGAGCGCACCCCGCCTTCCGGCGGGTCGGCCAGGAGCGCCTGGCGCAGGTCCCCCTCCGGCAGGCCGCCCTCCAGCCACTTCACGGCCTCCACTGCCAGGGCGCGGGCCTCCCGGACGCCCAGCAGCAGGTCGCGGCGCGTGTGGCGCAGGGACAGCAGCAGGCGTTCTGCCTTGGCCAGTTGGCTGGTGGGGTGTGGTGCTACCGCCTGGTCGGGGCTCGGCGCTGCCTCGGTCGGGGCTCCCGTCGAGTCCAGTTCCGGGTCCGCGCCCAGGTCCGCCACCCGCCCCCGCGCGCGCTCCGCTTCGGAGGGTGGGTGGGGAGTGGTCTTATCACTGTGGTCTTCCTCGGGTTGATAGCCACCGACCGTCCGAGGAGTCGGTTCACCGACCGCCGGATACCGCGCACCCGGAGAGCGCCCCGCCTCAGGCTCCAACCTCGCCCAGACCGTCCTGGCCTCCGCACCCGTCAGCGGTGTGTTCGTGAACAGCTGAGCCGTCGCCCACTGCCCGTCCTCGCGCTGGTTCCGCCACTCATGGACGTAACCGTGCTCCACCAACTGCTTCTTGGCCTGCTGGTACGGGCGGCCCTTCATGTCCAGCTTCCGTGCGAGTTCGCCGAGCGGGCGGTCGGTGGCGGAGTCGGGGAGGCCCTGGACGTACAGGATGAGGATCTTGGCGTTGCTGTTGATCCGCCGGTCGCGTACGACCGTGTGCGGGGCCTTCGTCCAGCCCGAAGAGGGCGCGATAACATGACGCAGCATTTCTGGTGGGTCCTATCCACTGGGGGTGTAGGCCCTCGGGTGGGTGTTGGCGCACCTCCGGGGGCCGCCCTTTGCGCGCGAGCGCGCACTGAGCGTGATGACCTGGTCACCGTATCTCATCATTCTGACGCATCACCACATCGAAGATCCGTTCGCCGAACCACCCCCGCGTCGGTGTCCGCGGGGCCGGCCGCCGGGGCGGTTGCGGCCCGCCGACCGAACCTGCCCTCCACGCCTTGTACACGCTCTCATCACAATTCCGCTTCGCTTCCCGTATGCCTCTGATGTGCACCCGTACGCACTGCGAGCATCGGCTGCTCCACCGCACCTAGTTCGGCCTTGGGGGCAACACATGGAGATGAGGAAGCAGTCACGGCGGTCGGTGCGCGGAGCCCTCCGGATGCGCGTATCCGCGGGAGCGGGCGCGCTGGCTCTCCTCCTGACGGGCTGCGGGGGTGACGGCGACGCTGCGGACGGCCAGGGCGGGAAGGGCACCGTCGAACGGACGCTGGCGCTCATGGACGACCAGCAGAGCGTGGACGCGGGCGACAGCCTGGACGTGGACGTCCTCGACAACGACTCCATCACCCTGGAGAGCAACGACCGGGCGGGGCTGCTCGACGCCTACGACCCCGCCGAACTGGCCCTGACCATCGAGACCGAGCCCGGCCACGGTTCCGCGTCGGTGTCCGGGGCCACGGTGACGTACACCGCCAGGGACGGGTACGCCGGCGAGGACGAGCTGACCTACGAGGTCCGTGTGAAGGGCACCGAGGTTCCGGCCGCCACGGCCGTCGTACGGATCACTGTCACCGCGCCCGCATCCTGACCGGGAGACGCGACGCCGTACGGGGCGGCCGCCCGGGCCCGTCACGCCGTCTTCTGCTGCTCCCGCCGGCCGCCGCGCCGGCGCCGGGCGGTCAGCGCCACGTGCGTCACCAGTCCCAGGACCAGGCCCCAGCACGCGGAGCCGACGCCGCCGAGGGTGACGCCCGAGGCCGTGGTGAGGAAGGTGACCACCGCGGCGTCGCGGCCCTGTTCGTCCGCCACCGCCTGGGCGAGGCTCGTGGAGAACGTGGCGAGCAGGGCCACCCCCGCGACGACGGCGATGAGTTCGGGCGGCAGCGCGGTGAACAGCCCCACGAGGGCGGCACCGCAGACGCCCGCCAGCAGGTAGAAGACGCCGCACGCCACACCCGCCACATAGCGGCGTCGCGGGTCGCGGTGGGCCTCTTCGCCGGTGCTGATCGCGGCAGTGATCGCCGCCAGGTTGACGGCGTGGCCGCCCAGCGGCGCGAGCGCCGTGGAAGCGAGCCCGGTGGCCGTGATCAGCAGCCGGTCGTCCGGGCGGTAGCCGCAGGCCGCCAGCACGGCGAGGCCCGGCGCGTTCTGCGAGGCCATCGTCACCACGGCGAGCGGCACGGCCAGGCCCACCAGCGCCGAACCGGTGAACTCCGGTGCTGTGAGGACGGGAAGGGTCAGCCCGATGTCCACGGACGACGCGTCGATGCCCGGGACGACGGCGGTGACGAGCACGGCCGCGAGCAGGGCCCAGGCCACCGCGTATCTCGGTGACCGCTGTTTGACGCCCAGGTACGTGGCGAGCGAGACCAGCACCGCGACCGGCGCGCCGTCCAGCGCCGAGAACAGGCCGACGCCGAAGGAGAACAGGACACCCGCCAGCATCGCCGCCACGATGCCGGGCGGTACGCGGCGCATGGCCTTCCCGAAGACGCCCGTCAGGCCGACCAGCGCCATGAGGAGACCGCTGGCCAGGAAGGCGCCGACCGCCTCGGGGTACGAGTAGTCCCCGAGGCTGCCGACGAGGACCGCTGCGCCCGGCGTCGAGAACGCGGTGATCACCGGGATCCGGGTCCACCAGCTGAGCACGGCACACGTGACGCCGCTGCCCACGCACGCCGCCCACACCCACGACGCGGTCTGCTCGTCGGTGAGGTGACCGGCGGCCGCTGCCGCCAGGACCACGAGGAGGGGTCCGGAGCACGAGACCACGACGGTGATCAGGCCCGCGAGGACGGCGGAGAGCGAGGCGTCCGCCAGGAGCCCGCGCCGATCGGAGAGCCCGCCGGGCGCCTCGTCCGTGCCCTTCTCGGCGCCCTGTTCGGCCGTGGCCATCGTGTCCCTTCCCCCTCGCCCGTAACTCCCGCTGCTGCGCCGCTACTCCCCTACTCCGCCCGCTGTGCCACCGAGGCCAGCCGCGTCACCCCCTCGGCGAACTCCTCGTCGCTCAGGGCCTGGAACGGCAGCCGGAGGAACACCGTTCCGGACGGTGGCGCGGAGTCCGCCGGGTAGAACGCCGAGCCACGGGTGAGGGCGACGCCCTCGGCGGCCGCCGCCGCGAGGAACTTCTCCTCCGTGGTCCGTACCGGAAGATGCACGCTGATGTAGTAGCCGCCCTCGGGCACGCACAGCGCGGCCTCGCCGAGTGCCTTCCGCACCGCCTCGACCGCCGTGTCGTGCCGCGGCCGCAGCAGTTTCCTGACCTCGTCGATGTTGCGCCGGACCAGACCGCTCGCGAAGGCCCGGGCCGCGACCACCTGGAGCAGGGGGGCCGGCGAGAGGTACGTGCTCTCCGCGAGCGCCGCCAGAGCGCCCGGCGTACCGGGCGGGCCGATCACATAGCCGACGCGCAGTCCCGGGCTGAGGATCTTGCTCAGCGAGCCGATGGTCAGTACCCGGGCGCCCTCGACGGATTCCGCGAGCTCGCCGAGGAGCGTGGGGGCCGTGCCCGCGAAACGCAGTTCCCGGTACGGGATGTCCTCCAGGATCGTGAAGCCGAACTCGGCCGACAGACGCACGAGTTCGCGCCGCTTCTCCTCGCTCGTCGTGACCCCGCCGGGGTTCTGGAAGTCCGGGATCAGGTAGACGAACGCGGGTACCTCCGTACGAAGGCGCTCCCGCAGGACGTCCAGGTCGAGGCCGTCCCCCCGCAGGGGTATCCCGGAGACCTGCGCCCCGTGCCGCTCGAAGATCTGGACGGCACGGTCGTACGTCGGCGCCTCCGCGAGCACCTTCTTGCGGGGTGCGTCCTTGAGGAGGTGCGCGGCGAGCAGGTCGAGGGCCTGGAGGGAGCCGTTGGTGACGAAGATCCGGTCGGGGTCGACCGAATGGAACGCACCGAGCTGGTCCCGGAGTTCGCGGTCGCCGGTGTGGCGGCCGATGGGTGCGTACTGGAAGACGCGGTCCGGTTCGGCGGAGAGGACCGACCCGGTCAGCTCGGCGATGTCGGCGGACGGGATCGCTTCGAGCGGAGGGATCCCCCGCGAGAAGTGGACGGTCGGAGAGGTCACAGCGTCCTTGGGGTTCGGGGAAGTCACAGAGGTCTCCTGAAGAAGGAACCGAGGGGAGGGAACGGGAGCGCGGAGAGCGAGGGCTGGGGAAGCGGGCAGGGCTTCCGGTGGCTCAGGGGGCGCCCAGGCGCGAGGCCCGGTGCGCGCTGACGGCGAAATCGGGGCCGATGTCGGCGACGGAGTCCGCGCCGAGCTGGAGCAGCGTGTCCTCGATCTCGCTCCGGAGGAGGTCGAGGACCGCCTCGACACCCTGCTGTCCGGCCAGGCCGAGGCCCCAGAGGTAGGGGCGGCCGACGCACACCGCGTCCGCGCCGTACGCGAGGGCCTTGACGACGTGGACGCCGGAGCGGATGCCGCCGTCCATGAGGACCAGGGCGCGGCCGGCGACCGCGGCCGCCACCTGCTCCAGGGCGACCAGGCTGGGCACCGCGCCGTCGAGCTGGCGGCCGCCGTGGTTGGAGACGATGACGCCGTCCACGCCCAGGGCCACGCAGTGTTCGGCGTCCTCGGCGCGCAGGACGCCCTTGACCACGATCGGCAGCCGGGTACGGGACCGTATCCATTCCAGGTCGTCCCAGGTCAGCGGCAGGCGCTCGATGCGGGCACCGTCCGGGATGTCGCCGGTGAGCACGCCCAGCGCGCGCAGGTTGCCGAAGTCGACGTGCCCCGGGGTGCGGAAGCCCGCTCGCCGGGTGCCGATACGGCGGGCCGCGTAGCTGGCGTCGACCGTGACCACGAGCGCGGTCGCGCCGGCGTCCTCCGCCAGGGCGATCGTCGCGTCGACGTCGTCGCGGGAGCGGTAGGCGTAGAGCTGGAACCAGCTGTCGCTGCCGACCGCACCGGTCACGTCGGAGAAGGCGTAGTGGCTGTCGGTGCTGACGATCGACACGGTGCCCGCGGACTCGGCCGCACGGGCGGTCGCGATCTCGGCGTCCTCGTGGAGGAGACGCTGAGGGCTGGTCGGGGCGAGGAGGACGGGCAGGGCGAGCCGCTGCCCGAGCACGGTCACGGACGTATCGGGTTTCACGCCCGTGCCGCCGAGGGCCCGGGGGCGTAACCAGACCTGGTCGAAGGCCTCCGTGTTGGCACGGACCGTGAGCTGCGTGTCGGCGCCGCCTGCCACGTACGCCCAGGAAGCGGCGTCGAGCAGAGACTCCGCGGCCTGCTCGTAATCGGTCAGCGTCAGCAGCCCGGACAATTCCCTTGCCATGGAACCTCTTCCGTCGTCGGATGAATTCCTTGGGCGCCTGTCGGCCCGTCAAACGAACCGTGCCGTCAGGCGAACTGGTCGAATGCCATCTTGGCCACCATTCCGGTGACCACGAGCACGAGGACGATGCGGACGAATCCGGATCCCCTTTTCATGGCGGTGCGCGACCCGATCATCGCGCCCGCGATGTTCCCCACGGCCATTCCGAGACCGAGGGCCCACAGGACGTTTCCCTGCCAGGCGAAGACCGCGAGGGCCCCCAGGTTGGAGGAGGCGTTGATCACCTTCGCCATGGCCGCGCTTTCCAGGAACTGTGTCGCCAGGAGTGTGGTGAAGGAAATGATGAGGAAGGTGCCGACTCCGGGGCCGAAGACCCCGTCGTAGAAACCGATGCCGACACCCGCGATGAGGATGGCCGCATTGCGGCGGCGCGGGGTGACGACGATGTTCCGCTGCTGGACCCCGAAGCTGGGCTTGAAGGCCACGAAGAGCGCCACGGTGATGAGCAGGCCCATGATGACGGGCCGGAAGTAGGTCGTGGGAACGCTCGACGCGGACAGCGCGCCGAGCGCGCCGAAGGGGACCGCGAGTCCGGCGGCCGGCAGCAGGACCGAGCGGTCCAGCTTGGTGCGCCGCTGGTACATGTACGCGGCGGTCGCGGTGCCCATGACCGCCGCGATCTTGTTCGTGCCCAGCGCCACCGCCGGCGAATACTGGGGGAAGGCCAACAGGAGCACCGGGATGAGCAGCACCCCGCCACCACCGACGACCGCATCCACCCAGCCGGCCGCCGTCGCGGCCGCGAGCAGGCCGAGCACTTCGTACAGTTCCACTCTTCCTCATTCACGTGACGTGGCCCCGGCTCCCGGGGCCGGGTGGTGCCGCCCGCCGGGTCAGACGACCCCGCGGATCTCCGTCATCGCCGGCAGCACGCGCGGGTGCCGCATCATGCGCTGGGCCCACAGCGGGGCGGATCGCAGGGAGTAGAAGCGGCGCAGCCAGCGGTCCTGGCCGTCGTAGCGGGGGGTGAACGCGGTGCGGCCGTGGACGACGACGTGGTTGTCGAGGACGACGAGGTCGCCCGGCGCGAGCACCAGGTCGCGGCAGACCCGCTCCAGGGCCGTGGCCAGGGAGCGCAGCGCGGCCCGCGCCTGCGGGTGGTCGCCCTGCGTGTTGTGCGAGTTGAAGCGCATGAACGGGCGGTCCGCCGGGCCGAAGATCACCGGATGCGGGCCGGCCGAGGGGCGGGGGCCGGTGGTGTCCCGGGTGAAGGAGGTCGGATACATGCTGTGGAACTGCGGCTTCCGCAGCTCCGCCACCTCGTCGTCGGCCAGCAGCGGCAGCGCGTCGCGCACGGAGGAGACGCGGGTCGCGGCGATCCGGTCGTGGTCCTGGCGCAGGCAGAGCAGGCCGAGGTAGTCGGGGCGGAGCGGATGGTGCACGTTCTCGGTGTGGAAGTCGAAGGCGACCGATCCGCTGTTCTCGATCCGGGCCTCCTCGCCGCGTACGGGATGTACGTCGTGGAAGAGCGCGCCGGACTTCTCGTCCTGATAGCCGGTCAGCGAGCCGAGGAGGTCCGCGACGAGCATGAGGGTTCCGTTGGTGGGGTGGCCGTCGAGGATATGG
This sequence comes from Streptomyces globisporus, assembly GCA_014649555.1. Lineage (GTDB taxonomy): Bacteria > Actinomycetota > Actinomycetes > Streptomycetales > Streptomycetaceae > Streptomyces > Streptomyces globisporus. The sequence continues at coordinate 192,479 of BMTG01000009.1, forward strand.
GCCTCGTGCGCCTGGGGAGTCTTCGGCAATTCACCGACCGAAACTCCACGCAGTAGGCAGTATCCACTGGATTCCGTGTCCGAACCGAAATCGAGGACCATTTTGCGCATCCCGTCCGGGAGATCCATGAGGAGCCCCGAGACAACGATGGGTATCGAGTCCGACAAGCGCGCGGCGAGCGCGGACAGCTCGCTCACCTTCTCCGCCTCGGACTCGCTTAATCGGTACTGATTCAGAGCCTGGGCAAGCATTCTCATAATCTCTCACCGATTCCCGAATGCAGGGTTGATCATGACGGTGAAAAACGTATCCCGCCCCGATTCTCTCCGTCAACAATCGCTTTCGGACAGTGACATCCCAGGTTAACAGGTCGGGCATTTGCGAGATAACGCGTGAATGGCTTTTTTCTGAATGAAATAGCCCGAAGCGGCCCACGCGGTAAGGAGTGCGGGCCCGGTTGCTACTTCCCGTTCACCGGGTTGAGCTGCCTCTACGGCGCAGGATGACGGGGAGATGAACAGCCCAAATCGCCCCGTCAGGCGCTTTCAGCACCCGCTTCCCGGTGCCCTCAGGAGGCACGCGGAGCCGGTTTCGCGCCATCCGGATCGCGGGAGGCGGGGATGGTGAATCGTGTGAAGGGGGTCACATGCCGATGTGCCACCGCCCACGCCGGGCCGGATCAGCGGTGGCCTCGGCCACCGCCCCCGCGGAGGGGACCGTTCTACTGGAAGCTCAGCCGGTGCGGATGGAGCGGATCGGTCGGGCAGGTGTGTACGCGCATCAGGCCACGGCCGAGGTAGACGCCGACCGGGTCGAGCACACGCGGGTCGTTCTCGGCATCCCGGTCCTCGAGAGGCAGCCAGCTGCGCGAGGCGCCGTCGCACTCCCACTTGTCCACGGTGAGCAGGGGCGGCATCGCTGTCCCGCACACCTGGCAGTCGACCGGAGCGGGGTCCGTCAGATGCCAGGAGGCGAAGCCTCCGACCTTCCAGCCGGGGGCGATCGACAGGTCGCTCATGTAATCGATCTCTTCCGGTTCCTCCGCGCGCGCCGCGGCCATCGCGGCCTCGTACTCCTCGTACGTCGCGTAGCTCGCCGCCGAGGAGGGACCGTCCTCGTAGTCATCGTCGTCCTCGTCGAGGAGCCCCTCCTCCCATGCGGAGATCTCCTCCTGAAGCCCTTCGTCCAGCAGGCCGAGATACTCGTGCTCCACCACCTGCTCCGGATGCACGACACACGTGGTGGGGACGCACTCCTCACGGCCGGCGACCGGGGGTTCGGGCTGTGGCGTGAGGACTGTCCCGACATCGGCCGAGCGTCGCCACTTCAGTACGACGTCGATCGTGCGGTCAAACCCATGGGCCTCGAACGGGCACCAGAAGACCTGGAGCAGGTCCTGGCCCTCCGGTCCCACCAGGTCCGGGACGTCCCGCGTGGACAACTGCGCGACGGCCAGCATCGGCAGGGCGTCGTCGTCGCGGAGGTCCGGGACGTGGTCGGCCGCCTTCATGGCGTCCAGCCGGCGCTGTTCGTCCTCGGTGAAGTCCCGTCCCCGTGCGCCGTCCTGGATCCGGCGGCGCAACCGCACGTCGGAAAGGAGGTGGCCGGTGCCCTTAGGGTGCGCGACGGTGCACACCGGCCATGGTTCGCCGGCCGGCCAGAGCAGCGGTCCCGCCACCGAGCTGTCCCCCGCACCGGGCACACCGTGCCGGGGGTGCAGCCGGGTGGCCGTGCGCCGGTGGGCTGCCAGGGCGGGGAAGACTCCTTCGATGTCGACAGGACGCGGCGGGGTGGTGCGGGTCATGGACAACCTTCCACATGCGTACGGTGGCGCCTGCTGTACGCCGGTCCGGATACCGGCGGGGTTCCCGCGCGCAAGCCCGCCTCCCCCGTACCGCCCTCCGGCCGCCTCGCCCCGAACGCTAGCCTCGGGCTCCGTACCGAACCACAGGAATACCGACGGTTCACAAGACAGCTCACAGGAAGCGATGGTGGCGGCGATGGCGAAGGTTCCGGCAGCGGCGGTGGCGGCGGGCGGGCTCGTCGGGGGGTACGGCGTCGCCCGGTGGACCCGGAAGCGGCCGCTCGGCGGTGTCGCGCTCGCCGCCGCCGGGTCGCTGGCCGCGTACGAGTGGAACCGCCAGGCCGGGCCGCGTGCCGCCGCCGGGCTGAGCGTCGCCTACGTCGCCGCCTTCGCCGGATCGCACCCGCTCGCCAAGAAGGTCGGCGCCTGGCCCGCCGTGTTCGCCGTCGCGGGCGGTGTGGCCGCCGCCTCCTGGGCCGTCACCCGGCGGGCCGCCCAGCGCTGAGCACCGTCGCTGGGGGGCGCCCGAAGGAATCCGGCGCCGCAAAGATTCCCGGGACCGTCTGAACGCCCGCAGCCCCGCCCCCGTACTCCCCGGCAACTCCCCCGCGTAGGCCGGGTGCGTACCCGTACCGGACACGACAGGAACGTACGGGTACGCTCCCGGAGCGGCGGGGCCCGAACGCCTCGCCCGCTCAACCTCCCAGCGCGTGCGACACCGTGTAGATCGCCAGGCCCGCCAGCGCGCCCACCACCGTGCCGTTGATCCGGATGAACTGTAGGTCGCGGCCGATGTGCGCCTCGATCTTCTTCGAGGTCTGGTCCGCGTCCCAGCCCGCGACCGTCTCGCTGATCAGCGAGGTGATCTCCGCGCGGTACGTCGTCACCACGTACACCGCCGCGTCCTCCAGCCAGCCGTCCAGCTTGCCCTGGAGCCGTTCGTCGCTCGCCAGCCTCGCTCCCAGCGACATCAGCGAGGCGCGCGCCCGCAGCCGCAGTTCGCTGCGCTCGTCCTCCGCCGCCGAGAGGATCATCGTGCGGACGGAGGCCCAGGCCGAGGCGATGACGTCCTGGACCTCGCTCCGGCCCAGGATCTCCGACTTCAGGCGCTCCACCCGGGCCCGGGTGTCGGCGTCGGTCTGGAGGTCGGCCGCGAAGTCGGTCAGGAACGTGTCGATCGAGCCGCGCGCCGGGTGCTCCGGCATGTCCCGCATCTCCGTGACGAACCGCAGCAGTTCCTTGTAGACCCGCTCCCCGACCCGCTTGTCCACGAACCTCGGCGTCCAGCCGGGGGCCCCGCCCTGCACCGCGTTCATCACCGAATCGCCGTGCTCCACCAGCCAGTCGTGCGCCCGTACGCAGATGAGGTCGACGACCTTGCGGTGGCCGCCGTCCGTGACGACCTTCTCCAGCATCTTGCCGAGGCCCGGGCCGACCTCCACCGCGTCCGCCCGCCGGGTGATCGCCTCGCCGACCACCGCCTGGACGTCGGAATCCCGAAGGACCGTCAGCGCACCGCGCAGCGCCGTCGCCAGTTCGGCGGTGACCCGGTCGGCGTGGGCCGGCTCCGCGAGCCACACACCGAGCCGTCGGCCGACCCCCAAAGCGTGAATTCGGTCACGAATGACGTCTCCGGAGAGAAAGTTCTCGCCAACGAAGGAACCGAGGGACTGTCCTAGCTGATCCTTCTTGGTGGGGATGATGGCCGTGTGCGGAATGGGCAGACCCAGCGGGCGGCGGAAGAGCGCCGTCACCGCGAACCAGTCCGCCAGCGCGCCCACCATCCCCGCCTCGGCAGCCGCTGCGACGTAGCCCGGCCAGCCCCCCACACCTGAGTTCTTCGCCCAGGTGGCCAGGACGTACACGAGCGCGACGAGCAGAAGGAGGCCGGTCGCCGTGAGTTTCATGCGCCGTACGCCGCGCTGCTTCTCCTCGTCGGCAGCGGTGTACGCGAACGAGGCCAGCGGGCCCGCGCCCGCCCCCGGCTCCCGTGGCCGCCCGGGCGGCAGCGCCGATCGCACCGACGCCGCGTCCTCCGACGGCTCCGGCCGCCCGGGTTCCGGTCCTGCCGGTCCCTGCGCCGCGTCCTTCTGCACCGCGTCCCCGTCCTGCCCCTGCTCGCCGGATCCGGTCCGTTCCATCCGCTCCACCCGTCCGCGTACGCCTCGCCCCCGTGACGTACGCATTGTGCCTACCTCCCCTACTCCTGGGCCGCATGTGGAGTTCCCGACGGCCTGCCGCATCATGGGACCAGCACGATCATCACAAGGAGAACCACCGCACATGCCAAGGCGCCAGGGGTATGCCCTGCTCATCGCCCTCGTGGCGGGCACCGCCGTGCTCGCCGCCGCCGTCGCCTTCGCAACGACGCTGCTCTCCGGCCCCGGGGCGGCTCCGCTGCCGCCCGCCGAGACCCAGGCGGCGGCCCGTAACCCGGTCGCCCCCGCCACCTCGGGGCCCTCGTGGGTCGCCACCTGGACCGCCGCGCCCGTCGGCGCCGAGAAGGGCACCGAGGACGGGTTCCCCGGGCGCACCGTCCGTAACGTCGTGCACACCAGCATCGGCGGGGATGTCGCCCGGATCACGCTGTCCAACCTCTTCGGCACGACCCCCCTGGTCGTCGACCAGGCCACCGTCAACACCCGGCCGGTGACCTTCAAGGGCGCCGGGACCGTCACCGTCGCCGCGGGCGGACGGGTCGTCAGCGACCCGGTCGTCGTGCCGGTGGCCCCCGACTCCGACCTCCAGGTCAGCTTCCGCACCCTCCGGGGCGGCGGGCCGGTCACCTTCCACGGCTACACCCACCAGACCTCGTTCCTCATCGACGAACGTGGCACCTTCACCACCAGCAACTGGCGCTATCTGACCGCCGTGGACGTCCGCAGCGAGCAGGCGCTCGGCGCGGTCGTCGCCCTCGGGGACTCCCTGACCGCGGGCAGCGGCTCCAGCACCGACGCCAACGCCCGCTGGCCCGACGTCCTCGCCGACCGGCTGGGCGGCCGGTACGGGGTCGCCAACGCGGGCATCGCGGGCAACCGGGTCGTGGGCATCGGCCGCGGCACCGGCGGCCAGTCGGGCACCGACCGGCTCGACCGGGACGTCCTGGGGGTCGCCGGGGCCCGCACCGTCGTCATCGCGCTCGGCATCAACGACGTACAGCAGTACCCGCAGGAGGCCGACCCCCAGCGCATCGTGGACAGCCTGCGCGCCCTCACCGACCGGGCGCACGCCCGCGGGCTCCGGGTCGTCGGCACGACGCTGACCCCGTTCGAGGGCTTCGCCACCTGGACGCCCCAGCGCGACGCCGTCCGCCGCGCGGTCAACGAGCAGATCCGGTCGGGCACGGTCTACGACACGTACGTCGACTTCGACGCGGCGGTACGCGACCCCGCCGCGCCGAACCGGCTCCTCGCCTCGTACGACTCCGGCGACCACCTGCACCTCAACGACGACGGGTACCGCGCGCTCGGCGACCGGGTGGACCTGAAGTCCCTGGACCGGGACCGCGCGCCCCGGTCCGACGCACTGTGACCCGCGCTGCGACCCGCTGAGGAGAGGCGAAGGGCCTCAGCGGCGTGAACCGCTGAGGTGAGGCGAGGGTCCTCAGCGCCGTGAACGGTCCGGGCGCCGGGGGCCCTCAGAGCTTCTTGCGCCCTTCGCCGGAGCCGCCGCCGTCCGGGCCCTCCAGCTCGCGGCGGCGGCGCGCCTCCAGCTCCGCCTCCTTCGCCTCCTTCAAGCGGCGGCGCTCCGCCTTCGTCCGCTTGCGCTCCACCCCGACGCCGCCCATCAGGGCGAAGCCGGTGATCCGCACCCGCGGGGAGTCGGGGGCGATCTCGCCGTCCTCGTTGGAGCCCTCGCCGAAGCCGCCCATGATGCCGATGCCCCGGACCTCGACGTTCAGCTCCGGCGGTGCGGTCACATGGATGCCGCCCATGATCGTGAAGCAGCGGATCACGGTCTCGCGGTCCTCGAAGTGCGCGTCGCGCAGATCGATCTCGCCGCCGCCCCACATCGCGAACGCGGTGAACTTCCGGGCCACCGTCCAGCGGCCCCTCCGGTTGAAGCCGCCCCAGAGGGCGAACCCGCCCGTGGAGGTCGCGGGGCCGCCGATCCGCGCGGGCCAGTTCGCGGCGGAACCCCCCAGCGGGGCGGGCGCGGACGAACCGACCGGAGCGACCGCCGAACCCGGCGCCGGCAGGTCCTGGACCAGCGGCTCCAACTCCCCGCGCGTACGGGCCTTGTAGGCCGTCTCCAGGCGCTGGTCGAACTCGTCCATATCCAGTCGGCCCTCGGCCACGGCCTCGCGCAGCAGTTCCGCGATCCGCTCGCGCTCGGCATCGGAGGCGCGCATGTCCGGACGTTCACTTGTCATACCGCGCAGCCTATTGAAGGCACCCGTTCCCGGCACAGACCCGCAGGCCCACGACCTGCGCGCGCCGCGCCGGGGGAGGGAACCTTACGGCGTCGACTCGTACATCCTCGCGATCACGGCCTCGATGTCCGGCTCCCGTACCGACAGGTCGACCAGCGGGTAGTCCGCGGCGATCCGCGCCACCAGCGGGGCCGCCGACGCGGCTGCCGGGAACGCCAGCCACTGGCGCGGGCCCTCCACCTTGACCGCGCGCAGGGCGGGTTGGTCTCCACCGTCCGCCGAGTCCAGCCGGATCGGCGGGAGTTCGCTCTCCAGATCCACCACCAGCATGCGTTCGCTCTCCCCCACCTCGTGGAGGCCCGCCAGCGAACCGTCGTACATCAGACGGCCGTGGTCGATCACCATCACCCGGCTGCACAGCTGCTCGATGTCGGTGAGGTCGTGCGTCGTCAGCAGGACCGTCGTCCCGCGCTCGGCGTTCAACTCCTTCAGGAACTGCCGCACCTTGGCCTTGGAGATCACGTCCAGACCGATCGTCGGCTCGTCCAGGTACAGCACCTCCGGATCGTGCAGCAGCGCCGCCGCGATGTCGCCGCGCATCCGCTGGCCCAGCGAGAGCTGCCGTACGGGTACCTCCAACAGCTCGCCCAGGTCGAGGAGTTCGACGCAGCGCTCCAGGTTCTCCCTGTAACGCCGGTCGGGGATGCGGTACATGCGGTGCATCAGCCGGTACGAGTCACGTAGCGGCAGGTCCCACCAGAGGGTCGTCCGCTGGCCGAAGACGACACCGATGCGGTGCGCCAGGCGCGTACGTTCGCGGGAGGGGTCGATGCCCGCGACGCGCAGCCGGCCGCCGCTCGGGGTGAGGATGCCCGTCAGCATCTTGATCGTGGTCGACTTCCCGGCGCCGTTCGGGCCGATGTAGCCGACCATCTCGCCGCGTGCGACGCGGAAGCTGATCCCGTCCACGGCCCGCACCTCGCGGCGCTCCCGGCGCAGCAGGCCCGCCCGGCGGCGGACCTCGAAGACCTTCTCGACCCCGTCGAGGCTGATGAACCCGTCGTCCGCCATGTCCGTGCTCTCCCGCGTAGTCCCGTCCGACCCGGTCGGCCCCTGGTTCCTGTGGTTCTTTTGGTTCCCGTGGCTCCTGTGGTTCCCAGGGTTCCTGAGGGTCCCGTGGTTCCTGTGGCCCCTTTGACTCCCGGGGTTCCCGTGGTTTCTCAACTGCCCGTGCTCCGGTAGGACCGCAGGCCCGCCCGCCATGCCAGGCCCGCGAGACCGCAGCAGCCCGCCGCGACCAGTGGCGGCAGGAAGGCCACCCACTGCGGCAGATCCACCGGGTACTCCCGCCCCAGCACGTACAGCGCGGGCAGCCAGCTCGCGAAGGCCAGCGGCACCACGAACGTCACGCCGCGCACCAGGTCCTTCGCGAAGACCGTGGGCGGGTACTGGAGCAGCGTCGTCCCGCCGTACGTGAAGGAGTTCTGCACCTCCGACGCGTCCTGCGCGACGAACTGGAACGCCGCTCCCGCGATGAAGACCGCCCCGAAGATCGCCGCCCCGCTGAGCACCGTCATCGGCAGCATCAGCATCTTCAGCGGCGTCCAGCCGATGTCGAGGGTGACGAGCGCGTAGCCGATCACCAGCAGGCCCTGCGTGATCCGGCCCAGCCGGCGCAGCGCGAACCGGTCCGCCGCCACCTGCGCCAGCACCGGCACCGGGCGCACCAGCAGGGTGTCGAGCGTGCCGTCCCGGATACGCCCGCCGACCCGGTCCATCGATCCCAGCAGCAGGTCGCACACCCCGAACGCCGTCGCCGACAGGCCGTACAGCAGGGCGATCTCCGGCAGGGAGTAGCCGCCGAGCGCGTCGACGTGGGTGAACATCAGCAGGATCGCGACGAAGTCGAAGGCCGTCACCGCGAGGTTCCCGAACAGGGTCATGGCGAACGAGGCCCGGTACGCCAGCGTCGAGCGCACCCACATCGCCATGATCAGCCCGTACGCCCGGATGCCTTCCAGCGGCCGGGGCCGGTCCTCGAAGGCGAAGCCGGCCGGCTCGCGCTCCTCGTCGGCCGGTACCGCCGGCGTGTCAGCCACCCTGCACCACCACTCTCCTGGTCGCCACGGTCTGCAGCAGGCGGCCCACCCCGAGCAGCGCGAGGGCCCACCCGGCCTGGAACACGTACGCCTCCACCAGCCCCCACCCGGTGTGCTTGCCGAGGAACACATCGACCGGCACCTGGAGCAGCGAGGACCACGGCAGTGCCCGGGCCACCTCGCCCAGCAGCCCGGGGAACAGGTTCAGCGGCAGCAGCATCCCGGAGAAGAACAGCCCCGCCAGCATCGCCATCTGCATCGCCCCCGCGCCGTCGAGCAGCCAGAACGCCGACATCGCGACCAGATAGCGGATCGCGAAGCTGACCACGACGCCCAGGAACACCGACAGCAGGAACGCCGGCCAGGTCCAGAACGATCCGGGGAGCGCCAGGTCGAAGACGAGCGCCCCCAGGCACATCGGCGCCACCCCGCGCCCCAGCAGGTGGAACGCCGCCCGGCCCAGGTCCGCCGCCAGCCACCACAGCTGGAGGTCGGCGGGCCGGTAGAGGTCGACGGCGATGTCCCCCGTACGGATCCGCTCGACCAGCTCGCTCTCGAACCCGCCGCCCATCAGAGCGCTGGTCATCAGCAGGGCCTGGCCGAGCCAGACGTACGTCAGCGCCTGGGAGGTGTCGTAGCCGCCGAGCTGCGGGCGTACGTCCCACAGGGCGATGTAGGTGTACGCCATGATGAAGCCGAAGACGGTGTTGGTGAACACCCCCGCCGCCGTCGCCGTCCGGTAGGTGGCGTAGCGCCGGAACCCGCCCGCCGCCACCACCGCGTACAGCCGCACGCCGCCCCCTCTCCCCCGCCGCCACCGGCTCCTGGCACCAAAGCGCACGACCCTAGTCCACGCGCGAGGGCCGAGGCGACTTCTTTTCCGCGACCGGAGGGGGGAACGAGACAGTAAGAAACGCAGATTTCCTGACGAACCGGGCACTATGGGAGAACTGACCACGTCTCAGGAGCCCCCACCGACATGAGCGACGAGCCACAGAGCTGGGCCCCCCGCGACTCCTCGGGCGCGGGTGCCTCCTCCGGAAACGACCGACCGACAGCGTCCGGGGAGCAGCCCGGAAAGCGGCCCGGGCAGAAGCCCGGGAAGTCCGGAAAGCCCGGGAAGAAGGCACGGCCCCGGCGCACCGGTTGGCGGCGCGCAGTCCCCACCTGGCGGATGACCCTCGGCACCCTCCTCGGCCTCGTCGTCCTCCTCGGCGCCGGGATCTTCGCCGCCTACCGGCTCGTCGACATCCCGGCCGCCAACGCCGCGGCCACCGCCCAGTCCAACGTCTACCTCTACAGCGACGGCAGCGTCATCGCCCGGGACGGCGACGTGAACCGGGAGAAGGTCAAGCTCTCCCAGGTCCCCCCGACCGTCCAGCACGCGGTCCTCGCCGCCGAGGACCGGGACTTCTACTCCGACGACCGCGCCGTGGACGTGAAGGCCATGCTCCGGGCCGGCTGGAACACCGTCACCGGCAAGGGCAAACAGGGCGGCTCCACGATCACCCAGCAGTACGTGAAGAACTACTACCTCGGCCAGGAACGCACCGTCCTGCGCAAGGCCAAGGAAGCCATCATCGCGGTCAAGCTCAACCGCGAGGAGACCAAGGACCAGATCTTCGAGGGCTACCTCAACACCAGCTACTTCGGGCGCAACGCTTACGGCATCCAGGCCGCCGCCCAGGCGTACTACGGCAAGAACGTCGAGGAGCTCACCACCGCCGAAGGCGCGTACCTCGCCTCCCTGCTGAACGCCCCCAGCGCCTACGACGTCATCGCCCACCCCGGCAACAAGCCCGCGGCCCAGCGCCGCTGGAACTACGTCCTGGGCGGCATGGTCAAGGAACGCTGGCTCACCGCCGCCGAACGGGCGACGACGCGGTTCCCCACCCCCGGCGAGGCCAAACCGTCGAACGGGCTCTCCGGACAGCGCGGCTACATCGTGCAGGCCGTCGAGGACTACCTGAACCGGCGCGGCATCCTCGACGCGAAGACCCTCGCCACCGGCGGCTACCGCATCACCACCACCCTCGACAAGGCCAAGCAGGACGCCTTCGTCAAAGCCGTCGCCGACAACGTGACCGCCAAGACCAGCGCCGACCGCGCCGCCGACCGCAACGTCCGCGTCGGCGGCGCCTCGATCGTCCCGGAGACCGGGAAGGTCGTCGCCCTGTACGGCGGCATCGACTACACGAAGCAGTACGTCAGCAACGCGACCCGCCGCGACTACCAGGTCGGCTCCGTCTTCAAGCCGTTCGTCCTCACCTCCGCCGTCGTCAACGACTCCACCACCCAGGACGGCCGGCGCATCACGCCCAACACCGTCTACGACGGCACCAACAAGCGCACGGTCGTCGGCGTGCAGGGGTCCACCGACTACGCCCCCGCCAACGAGGACGACGTCGACTACGGCGACATCACCGTACGCGTCGCCACCGACAAGTCCGTCAACTCCGTCTACGCCCAGATGGCGCAGGACGTCGGCCCCGCGAAGGTCCGGGACACCGCGATCGCCCTCGGCATCCCCGCCGACACCCCCGACCTCACCGCCGCCCCCTCCATCGCGCTCGGCACCGCCAACGCCAGCGTCCTCGACATGGCCGAGGCGTACGCCACCCTCGCCGACCACGGCCGGCACGGCAGGTACGTCCTCGTCGAGAAGGTCACCAAGGACGGCGCGGAGATCGAGCTCCCCGAACGCACCACCGACCAGGCCGTCAGCCGCGAGGCCGCCGACACCACCACCGCCGTCCTGCGCAGCGTCGTGGAGGGCGGCACCGGCACCGCGGCCCAGGCGGTGGGCCGCCCCGCCGTCGGCAAGACCGGCACCGCGGAGGAGGACCGGGCCGCCTGGTTCGCCGGATACACCCCCGACCTCGCGAGCGTCGTCGCCGTGATGGGCCAGAACCCGGACACGGGCGCCCAGACCCCGCTGTACGGAGCCCTCGGCCTGTCCCGCGTCAACGGCGGCGGCGCACCGGCCGAGACCTGGGCCGCCTATACGGAAGCGGCGCTGCGCTCGTCCCCGGCCCAGGAGTTCGACCTGCGGCCGGCCCCGGGCTCGGACGAGGGGGACGAGCTCCTCATCGACGAGAACGCCGACGGGGGCACGGACCCGTCCTCCTCGGCGGACCCCGACGCCAGCCCGGACACCACGTCCGACACCACCCCCGACAGCACCCCGGACGGCAGCGCCCCGCCCACGTCCGGAACGAGCAGCGGCGGCAACACCGGCGGGAACACCGGCGCCGACACGACGGGTGGGGCGGACGAGGGAGCGGTGTCCGTTCCGGACGGAAACGGCTAGGGCCTGCCCGGAACGGACAGGCCCTGGGACCTCAGTGCCCCGAGGTCGCCTTCAGGCCGACCACGGCCACCAGCAGCAGACAGACGAAGAAGATCCGGGCGGCGGTCACCGGCTCGTTCAGCACGACCATGCCCAGGATCGCCGCACCAGCCGCGCCGATCCCGACCCACACGCCGTACGCCGTACCGATCGGCAGCGTCTTCGCCGCATGCGACAGCAGCACCATGCTCGCCACGATCCCGAGGCCGGTGAACACGCTCGGCCAGAGCCGGGTGAACCCCTCGGTGTACTTCATCCCGATCGACCAGCCCACTTCGAGCAGACCGGCGACGATCAGCAGAACCCACGCCATGACAGAACCTCCGACGACGAACACACGGACAACTCACGGGTGCGTCGTCTTTGCCAACCCGGTACGGCGCGTCTCGTCGGGGTGGTTCCACCGTAGCAAAAAACGGAGAAAGGGCCTGGTGACACCGGTCACCAGGCCCTGAACAGCACGGTCCTACAGATACAGCCCGGTCGAATCGACCGACCCCTCGAACCGGTCGGCGGCCACCGCGTGCAGATCACGCTCCCGCATCAGGACGTACGCCACGCCCCGCACCTCGACCTCGGCCCGGTCCTCGGGGTCGTACAGCACACGGTCGCCGGGCTCCACCGTCCGCACGTTCTGCCCGACCGCCACGACGACGGCCCAGGCCAGCCGGCGGCCCACCGCGGCCGTCGCCGGGATCAGGATGCCGCCGCCGGAACGCCGCTCGCCCTCGGACGCGTCGTTCCGCACGAGCACGCGGTCGTGCAGCATCCGGATGGGCAGCTTGTCGTCGTGCGGGGCGCCGGGGCTGGTGTTTCCGGGGGTGGTGTTCTCGCTCACGCCCGCAACCTACCTGCCGGGGGTCGAACCGTACGCCTCCGGGTTCGGATCACGCGCGGCGGCGCTGCGACACGGTGAGCAGCCCCACCACGCCGACCACCAGCAGCGCCGCGGGGATCACCCGCTCCAGCCGCGGCGAGCCGTCCTCCGCGACGAACTGGGCCTTCACCTCCGACACCGAGCGGTTCACCGCGACGAAGGCACGGCCGGCCGTCCGGTCGACGGTCTGGGCCGCCTTCGCCTTGGCATCACCGATGATCGTCTTCGGGTGTACGCGCACCCCGATCTCGTCGAGCACCACAGCGAGCTGCTCACGCCTGCTGATGATGTCCGCCTCGATCTGCGCAGGGGTCCTGGCATCCGACACTGCGCCGCCTCCGTGGTCGTCGTCCGTTGAACCTTCGTCTGAAACCTTCGTCGACAGTCTGTCAGCTCGAACCTCCGCACACCCGGCGGCACCCCTATTACCCTCGGTCCCGTCCGACCAGCGCACCATCCGAGGAGAACCACATGAGCGAGCGACTGAAGCCCGGCGACACCGCTCCCGCCTTCACCCTTCCCGACGCCGACGGCAACGAGGTGTCGCTCGCCGACCACAAGGGCCGCAAGGTCATCGTGTACTTCTACCCGGCCGCTCTTACCCCCGGATGCACCAAGCAGGCCTGCGACTTCACCGACAACCTCGACCTCCTGGCGAACGCCGGGTACGACGTCATCGGCGTCTCCCCCGACAAGCCGGAGAAGCTCGCGAAGTTCCGCGACACGGAAAACCTCAAGGTCACCCTGGTGGGCGACCCGGCGAAGGAAACTTTGGCGGCGTACGGCGCCTTCGGCGAGAAGAAGCTCTACGGCAAAGTGGTGACGGGCGTGATCCGCTCCACCGTCGTCGTCGACGAGGACGGCAAGGTCGAGCACGCGTTCTACAACGTGAAGGCGACCGGCCACGTGGCCAAGATCATCAGGGACCTGGGCATCTGACGGCCCCCTGAGACACCCTCCGGGACACCCCCCGCCCCTCACACGATCCCGACCCTCGGTGTGTCGAGATCGTGTGAGGGAGATCGCATCGACCCATGAAGTCGGTTTGCGGCCGTCAACTCTGCGCAGAAGCCTTTCCTGGAACACCCTTCGAGGAAAGGACCCCGGCCATGGCGGCCCCCGACCCCCAGCAGGCGGCCGACCCAGCAGCGGTCAAACGCCACCCCGCGCTCTTCCGGGCCATCCGGAAGCGCCAGAATCCGCGGCTGCGCCGGACGGACATCACGGTCACGGACGACGCCGCGGTGAAGCGGGCCGTGAAGGCGGCCTCCCTGGGTAACGCCATGGAGTGGTTCGACTTCGGGATCTACTCCTACCTGGCCGTGACCATCGGCCACGTCTTCTTCCCGTCCGGGAACGACACCACGCAGCTGCTGTCCTCCTTCGCGACCTTCGCGGTGGCCTTCCTCGTGCGGCCGCTCGGCGGGATGTTCTTCGGCCCGATGGGAGACAAGGTCGGCCGCAAGAAGGTCCTCGCGCTGACGATGATCCTGATGGCGGTCGGCACGTTCGCGATCGGCCTGATCCCCTCGCACGACACGATCGGCGTCTGGGCCGCGGTCCTGCTGATCTTCTTCCGGATGCTCCAGGGCTTCTCGACGGGCGGTGAGTACGGCGGCGCCTCCACGTTCATCGCGGAGTACGCCCCCGACAAGCGGCGCGGCTTCTTCGGCAGCTTTCTGGAGTTCGGGACCCTGGCGGGCTACGTCGGCGCGGCGGGCCTGGTAACAGCCCTGTACGCACTCCTCACCGACGCCCAGATGGAGGCCTGGGGGTGGAGGATCCCGTTCCTCGTCGCGGGCCCGCTGGGCCTGGTCGGCCTCTACCTGCGGCTGAAGCTGGACGAGACCCCGGCCTTCCAGAAGCTGGAGGGCGGCACCGCGCACGCGAGCGAGGCGGCGGACGGCGTCGAGGCCACGGCCAAGGGCGACCTGGCGAAGATCTTCCGGCAGTACTGGCCGACGCTGATCCTCTGCATCTGCCTGGTCGGCGCGTACAACATCACCGACTACATGCTGCTGTCGTACATGCCGACGTACCTCTCCGACGAGCTGGGCTACAGCGAGACGCACGGGCTGCTGATCCTGCTGGCGGTGATGGTGTTCCTGATGGCGATCATCAGCCAGGTCGGCAAGCTCTCCGACCGCTTCGGCCGCAAGCCGCTGCTGATGACCGGAATGCTGGGCTTCCTCTTCCTCTCCCTCCCCGCCTTCCTCCTGATCCGGGTCGACGGCATCCTCCCGATCACGATCGGCATGCTGATGCTGGGCCTCTCGCTGGTCTGCATGCTGGGCACGATGTCGGCCGCCCTCCCGGCCCTGTTCCCGACGAACGTCCGCTACGGCTCCCTGTCGGTCGGCTACAACCTCTCCGCGTCGATCTTCGGCGGCACGACCCCGCTGGTGATCACGGCCCTGATCAGCTGGACCGGCTCCAACCTGATGCCGGCGTACTACGCGATGGCGGCGGCTCTGGTCGGTGTGATCGCGGTGGCCTGCATGAAGGAGACCGCCCAGCAGCCGCTGATCGGCTCCCCGCCGTCGGTGGAGACGGACGAGGAGGCGGCGGAGCTGGTCCAGGCGCAGTCGCCTGAGCCGAAGTTCTGACCTGGCCCCGTCCAGCCCCTTCCTCGGAGGAACGGCCCGTACCGCTCACGTCGAGCGGTACGGGCCGTTCGCCTTTCCTGTCAGCTGGTCGCCGGATTTCGGGCGTGACTGTCCGATAAACGGTTCGTTACTCCGCACGGGGCTGCGAACGTACTCGCGGCCGGGATCGGAGGGGACATGGGGACGGTTCGCTACACGCGCGAGCTCCTTGAAGAAGCGGCGCGCATGACGGGGAACTCTACGGACGCGGTGCTGTGGTGCGGCGGGACACCGACGCCCGGCAGCCGGCGCTATCTGCGTAAGAAGATGGCGGAGGCGGGCCTGGACATCTCGCATTTCGCCGACACGTGGGTGCGCCATACGGAAGAGACACTGCGCAAGCTGGTCGCCTGCTCCACGAGCGTCGCGGAAGTCGTACGCAGGTTGGGCATCAGTCCGGTGGGCGGCAATCATGCCCACATCGGCCGCCGCATCGCCGCTCTGCGCATCGACACCTCACACTTCGCACCTGTGCCAGCGCGTGAACGCAGGGCCAAGGGTGCACCGGGAGAACGTCTGGCTCTCCGAACGCCTTCGGACGGCAGGGTTCCCGGCGAACGGCTCCGCAAGGAGCTTGTCCGCAGGGGAGTTGCGGATCAGTGCGCCGCATGCGGCAACACCGGAGAATGGCTGGGGCAACCCCTCCGGCTCGAAGTGGACCACGTCAACGGCGACTGGTGGGACAACCGCCCCGACAATCTGCGCCTCCTCTGCCCCAACTGTCATGCGACCACCGACACTTATCGCGGTCGTCAGCGAAGGAGGGCGACGTGAGCGTCAGATACACCCGCGACACGCTGGTACAGACGGCGGCGTACGCGAGCAGCCTCGTCGATCTCCTGCGCCGCCTCGGCGCTCCCCTGGGCAGCCGAACCCTCCGCTACGTACGGGACCGGCTCGCGCACTACGGCATCGACACGTCCCACTTCGTGGAGGAGGAGCTTCCGGAGCGGGAGCGCTGCTCCTACCCACGCGAGCTCCTGGCCGAAGCCGCCGCCTGCTCCCACAGCATCCGGGAGATGCTCACGTACATGGGCTTGCCACCGACTGACAGTCCCTACGGCTACCTGCGCAAGAAGATGGACCGGCTCGGCATCGACACCTCCCACTTCACCAGCGGACGCCGGTACGGAACGCCCTCGACGCCGCGCACGGCGCTGGCACGAGCGGTTGCCGGGGCCCACAGCCTGGCCGGTGTTCTGAGGGCTCTGGAGCCAGGCTCCAACAACACCACTGCGCGCGCTCGTGTGAAGCGGGACATCGAAGCCTACGGCCTGTCCGTGGCCCACTTCACCGGACAGGGGCATGGTCGCGGCGCGCGCTCCCCGAACCGCAAAACCGCTGCGGAGATACTCCAGCGTCTGGCCTCCGGAGCGTCCCGGACCAAGACGGCACAGCTACGAAGGGCCCTGGACGACATCGGAGTTCCTCACCTCTGCGCAAGGTGCGGCACAGGTGAAACCTGGCATGGCAGGCGGCTCGTCCTGGAAATCGACCACATCAACGGCGACCGGCTCGACAACCGCCGCGAGAACCTCCGATACCTGTGCCCCTCGTGTCACAGCCAGACGCAAACCTTCTCGAAGCCGCGCAAGCTCGCACAGTAGAGTGGGGCACGCGGGTCCGTACCCCAGCTGGCCTAGAGGGCGCCGGTTTAGGTCCGGTGTGTCGTGGGTTCGAGTCCCACCGGGCCCACAGGTGCGGGGCGGCTGCGACCTTCGTTTCGAAGGTCGCAGCCGCCCTCACTGCTGTCACCCCACCAACTCCCGCACCACCGGCACCAACGCCCGGAACGCCTTCCCCCGGTGGCTGATCGCGTTCTTCTCCGCCGGGGTCAGCTCCGCGCACGTGCGGGTCTCGCCCTCCGGCTGGAGGATCGGGTCGTAGCCGAAGCCGTTGGTGCCCGACGGGGTGTGGCGGAGGATGCCGTTCAGGCGGCCCTCGACCACGCGTTCCGTGCCGTCAGGGAGGGCCAGGGCGGCGGCGCAGGCGAAGTAGGCGCCCCGGTGCGGGGTGTCGATGTCGCCGAGCTGGGCCAGGAGCAGGTTCAGGTTGGCCGCGTCGTCCCCGTGGGTGCCGGACCAGCGGGCCGAGAAGATGCCGGGGGCGCCGCCGAGGACGTCCACGCAGAGGCCCGAGTCGTCGGCGATCGCCGGGTGGCCGGTGGCCTGGGCCAGGGCGTGGGCCTTGAGGAGCGCGTTCTCGGCGAAGGTGACGCCGGTTTCCTTGACGTCGGGGATGTCGGGGTACGCATCCGCGCCGACGAGGTCGAGGTCGAGTCCCGCGTCGGCGAGGATGGCGTGGAGTTCGGTGATTTTCCCGGCGTTGCGGGTGGCGAGGATCAGGCGCTTCATGGGGCGATTATCGCCGGGCCGGTGCTGTGGACGCTTCGGCCGGCCCGGCTCCCTCTCCCCCGCCCGTGGGCCTACGGGCTGCAGACCTTGCCGATCTCCGTCGCCGCGTCCGTCACCGGAGTGATGTCGGGGGTGGCGTCGCCCGCCTCGATGGACTTGCGGACGTCTGTGACGCCTGTCTGGAGGTCGTCGACGGCCTTGGAGAGGTCGGCGTTGTCCGTGGTGTCGTCGAGCTTCTTCAGCTCGCGGTCGATCTCGTCCAGGGACTCGGAGGCCTGGGTGATGTCCTCGGAGGCGTTGGAGACGGCCTGCTGGAGCTTGCTGACGCTGGTGGCGATGGCGTCGGCGGTGCGGACGCAGTCGAGCGCCTTGTCGAGGCCGGCGCAGCCCACTGCCGTGGTCAGCGTCAGCAGGGTGGCGGCGGTGGCGAGTGCGATACGTCGGTGGCGGCGCGGAGCCATGGTGCGGGTCCCTCCCCGGGGGTCGGTACGTGGACGGACGCACGGTTCGACCCGTGCGCCCGTATCCGTAACGACGCTCTGTGGTGCGTATTTGGTTGCTTCTTTACCCGGGACGGGCGAGTCGCTACGCGTTCCGCGTGGTTGCGAGTGCGTCACGCTGGAGTGCGGCGAGGTCGACGCAGCCCGCGGTGGCGAGGTCCAGGAGGGAACCCAGCTCCTTGCGGTCGAAGGGGGCGCCCTCGGCGGTGCCCTGGACCTCGACGAAGCGGCCGTCGCCCGTGCAGACGACGTTCATGTCCGTCTCGGCGCGGACGTCCTCCTCGTAGCAGAGGTCGAGGAGCGGGGTGCCGTCGACGATGCCGACGCTGATGGCGGCGACGGTGTCGGTGAGCGGCTTGCGGCCGGCCTTGACGATCTTCTTGCCCTGGGCCCAGGTGACGGCGTCGGCGAGGGCGACGTACGCGCCGGTGATGGCGGCGGTGCGGGTGCCTCCGTCGGCCTGGAGGACGTCGCAGTCCAGGACGATGGTGTTCTCGCCGAGGGCCTTGTAGTCGATGACGGCGCGCAGGGAGCGGCCGATCAGGCGGCTGATCTCGTGCGTGCGGCCGCCGATCTTGCCGCGTACGGCTTCGCGGTCGCCGCGGGTGTTGGTGGAGCGGGGCAGCATGGAGTATTCGGCGGTGACCCAGCCTTCGCCGCTGCCCTTGCGCCAGCGCGGGACGCCTTCGGTGACGGAGGCGGTGCAGAAGACTTTGGTGTCGCCGAAGGAGATGAGGACGGAGCCTTCGGCGTGCTTGCTCCAGCCGCGTTCGATGGTGACGGGGCGGAGCTGTTCGGGGGTGCGGCCGTCGATGCGAGACATGGGGCCGACTGTATCCGTTGGCGGGGGTGGCTCCGTTCGGGTGCGGTGGACCCGATGACGGACGAGGTGGGCGCGGGTGTGGCCGTCGCCGTCCGGGTACGCGGCAGGCCCCGTCCCCTGCGGTGGGGTACGGGGCCTGCGGGTGCGGTCGCCTCGCGGAGGCGGGGCCGCGGGGTCCGGCGTGGGGTCAGCCGGTCACATCATGTCCTCGATGTCGGCGGCGATGGGGTCCGCGTCGGTGCCGATGACGACCTGGATCGCGGTGCCCATCTTGACGACGCCGTGGGCGCCGGCGGCCTTGAGGGCGGCTTCGTCGACCTTGGCGGGGTCGTGGACCTCGGTGCGGAGGCGGGTGATGCAGCCTTCGATCTCGTCGATGTTGTCGATGCCGCCGAGCCCGGCGACGATCTTCTCAGCCTTGGTGGCCATGTCCTTCTCCCTGTTTCGCGCGCAGACGGCCGCCCGCTGCGGGTCCGTTTCGTCACGGTAACGCACGGTTGGCCCAACTTCGCGAGCGAGTAACCGGACGATCCCGAAAGATGACGATCACCGGTCCCCTGCCTTCTGGGGCTGGGCTCGGGCCGTGACGCAACTGGTCTACACCAGTTTGCAACGACCGCCAAACGCGAAGTGTTCCGGGAGGACGCCCATGAGTGCGAGCGCCGCTGCGGCATCGCAGCAGAAGTGGTGGAACGGACCGGTCCAGGGCCTCCAGAAGGTCGGGCGCAGCCTGCAGCTCCCGGTGGCCGTCCTCCCCGCCGCCGGCCTCCTCGTCAGCCTCGGCAACCTGTTCAGCTCCTACCTGGACGGCGCGTTCTGGGACAAGACCTCCAAGGTCCTCCTCAACGGCGGCGGCGCGATCCTCGACGGCGAGCTCGGCCTGCCCCTGCTGTTCTGCATCGGCGTCGCCATCGGCTTCGCGAAGAAGGCGGACGGGTCCACCGCGCTGGCGGCGGTCGTCGGCTTCCTCGTCTACCGGGGGGTGCTGACCGCCTTCCCCATCGACGGCACCGTGACCGACGAGCTGCCCGACGGCGAGCCGCAGAACCCGGGCGTGCTCGGCGGCATCCTGATCGGCCTGCTGACCGCCGTCGTCTGGCAGCGCTACCACCGGACCAAGCTGGTCGACTGGCTGGGCTTCTTCAACGGGCGCCGCCTGGTGCCGATCCTGATGGCGTTCCTCTGCGTGATCCTCGGCGTCCTGTTCGGGCTGCTGTGGCAGCCGGTGGGCGACGGGCTCACCTGGTTCTCCAAGCAGCTGATCGACCTCGGCTCCTGGGGCGCGGCGATCTTCGGCTTCGCGAACCGGCTGCTGATCCCGATCGGCATGCACCAGTTCCTGAACACGTTCTTCTGGTTCCAGGCGGGCGAGTACACCGGAACGGACGGCCAGACCGTGCAGGGCGACATCTCCCGGTTCTTCGCCGGGGACCCGTCGGCCGGCCAGTTCACCTCGGGCTTCTTCCCGATCATGATGTTCGGCCTGCCCGCAGCGGCCCTGGCCATCACCCACTGCGCGCGGCCCGAGCGCCGCAAGGAAGTGGGCGGCCTGATGGTGTCGGTGGCGCTGACCTCGTTCGTCACGGGTGTGACCGAGCCGATCGAGTTCTCGTTCATGTTCGTCGCGCCGCTGCTGTACGGCGTGCACGCAGTGCTGACGGGCGCCTCGATGGGCATCACCTGGCTGCTGGGGGTGCATGCGGGGTTCAGCTTCTCGGCCGGGTTGATCGACTACGTCGTCAACTGGCATCTGGATACGAAACCCTGGCTGATCCTCCCGATCGGCGCGTGCTTCGCCGTGATCTACTACGTGATCTTCCGCTTCGCGATCACCAAGTTCGACCTCAAGACACCGGGACGCGAACCCGAGGAGATCGAGAAGGAGATCGAGAAGGATCTGACGAAGTAGCAGCGCACCGGGGCTTTGCCCCTGCCCCTCAAGGCCCTCGGACCGCCCGGTCCGGGGGCCTTCGGTATGTCACCGACCGTATCGCGTCTGCTACTGCGAATGAGATAGGGAATTGAAGGTTCCTTATCTAACCCTCACCGTGCTAAAACTGGTCTACACCACTGAGTGGTCCAGACCACGGCACTCTGCCGCAGGGTCTGTCGAGTCGCCGCCTCCCCGCATCAACGACCTGGGCGGCACCGTGTCCCATGGAGGAAGTTGATGACCACGGCTGAGACCGCACCCGCGGCCGAGAAGAAGAAGGGCGCCGGCGCGATGGCCGTCATGCAGCGCATCGGCCGCAGCCTCATGCTGCCGGTCGCCGTGCTGCCGGCCGCCGCGCTCCTGGTCCGCCTCGGCAACGGGGACATGCTGGGCCGCGACTCGTTCCCGACCGTCGTCACCAAGCTGGCCGGATACATGGCCGCGGGCGGTGGCGCGATCCTCGACAACATGGCGCTGCTGTTCGCCGTCGGCATCGCGATCGGCTTCGCGAAGAAGTCGGACGGCTCCACCGCGCTGGCCGCCGTCACCGGTTACCTGGTCTTCCAGAAGGTGCTCGCCACCTTCACCGACAGCAACCTGCCGCAGGTCGCCAGCGTCGTCGACGGCAAGATCGTCATGAACGACGCCCCGGTCAACGCCGGTGTCCTCGGCGGTGTCGTGATGGGCATCATCGTGGCTCTGCTCTACCAGAAGTTCTACCGGACCAAGCTGCCCGACTGGGCGGGCTTCTTCAGCGGCCGCCGCCTCGTCCCGATCCTCTCCGCCTTCGCGGGACTCGTCGTCGGTATCGTCTTCGGTCTGATCTGGCCGGTCCTCGGTGCCGGTCTGCACAACTTCGGTGAGTGGCTGGTCGGCTCCGGCGCGGTCGGCGCGGGCATCTTCGGTGTCGCCAACCGTGCGCTGATCCCGGTCGGCATGCATCACCTGCTGAACTCCTTCCCGTGGTTCCAGGCGGGCGAGTACAACGGCGCCCACGGCGACATCGCCCGCTTCCTCGCCGGTGACCCGGACGCCGGACAGTTCATGACCGGCTTCTTCCCGATCATGATGTTCGCCCTCCCGGCGGCCTGCCTCGCGATCGTCCACTGTGCCCGCCCCGAGCGCCGCAAGGTCGTCGGCGGCATGATGTTCTCCCTCGCGCTGACCTCGTTCGTCACCGGTGTGACCGAGCCGATCGAGTTCACGTTCATGTTCATCGCCCCGGTGCTGTACGCGATCCACGCGGTGCTGACCGGTGTGTCCATGGCCCTGACCTGGGCGCTCGGCATGAAGGACGGCTTCGGCTTCTCAGCCGGTCTGGTCGACTTCCTGCTGAACCTCGGCATCGCGTCGAAGCCCTGGATGCTGGTCCTGGTCGGCCTCTGCTTCGCGGTGATCTACTACGCGGTCTTCCGCTTCGCGATCGTCAAGTTCAACCTCCCGACCCCGGGCCGGGAGTCGGACGAGGAGCTCGCCGAGCTCCAGAAGGCCGAGGCGAAGTAGCCTCCGCCGCGACCGTCGTACGCCGAAGCCCCCGCCACCCGAGATGTTCTCCGGGTGGCGGGGGCTTCGGCCTGTCTGCCGTACGGTCGCCTCACACCGGGCGTACGTCAGCGGGTACGTCCAGCCGGTAGATCTGGCGGGAGCCGCCCTCCGGGCCGGGGTCGGTGGGCTCGCCGGGCGTGAAGCCGAGCTGCTCGTAGAAGGCCCGGGCCCCGCTCTCCACCGCCCCCGGGTGGTCGGGCCCGAAGGTGACCACCTCGACGGTGCCGGGCCCGCTGACGTACCGGAGCATCGCCTCCGCCATCAGCCGCCGGCCCACGCCAGCGCCCCGGCAGTGTGCGGCGGTGACCAGCCAGTGCACGTGGTACGTGGGCGGGTCGGCGCCGAACAGCAGGCCGCCGGCCGGGCCGGAGGCGTCGGCGGAGGGGGCGGCGGGCTCCGTGGCCTCGGCGATCAGTGCCGCCCCGGTACGGATGTGGGCCTCCACCGCCCGGTGGAAGCCCGGCTCCTCGACCTGGGCGGCCAGGGTCAGGAAGCCGTCGAGGTCGCCGTCCCGGGCGGGTCTGATCGTGATCATCCGGGCAGTCTCGCAGAGCCGCCCGGCCCCGGGAAGCGGCCGCCGATCAGAGCTCGTACACCGCTCCCGGGACCGCCAGCTCCACCGGGCCCGGGTAGGCCGCGCGGGCGTCGGCGGCGTTGCGGTAGGCGTCGGTCCACGGCGGGATGTGGGTGAGGACGAGCCGGCGCGCTCCGGCGCGGGCGGCCGCCTCGCCGGCCTCGCGGCCGTTGAGGTGCAGGTCGGGGATGTCCTCCTTGCCGTCGACGAACGACGCCTCGCAGAGGAAGAGGTCCACGTCCCGGGCCAGGTCCTCCAGCGCCTCGCAGGTCCCCGTGTCGCCGGAGTAGGCGAGGGAGGAGCCGCCGTGCTCGATGCGGATGCCGAAGGTGTCGACGGGGTGGCAGAGCTTCTCCGTACGGACCGAGAACGGGCCGATCTCGAAGGAACCCGACTTGAGGGTGTGGAAGTCGAAGACCTCGCCCATCGCCCGGTCGGAGGGGGTGTCGCCGTGAGCGACGGTCAGCCGCTGCTCGGTGCCCTCGGGGCCGTAGACCGGGAGAGGGCGGGGGCGGTCGCCGCCGTGGGGGTAGTAGCGCACGACGAAGTACGCGCACATGTCGATGCAGTGGTCGGCGTGCAGATGGCTGAGGAAGATCGCGTCGAGGTCGTAGAGACCGACGTGGCGCTGCAGCTCGCCGAGGGCGCCGTTGCCCATGTCGAGGAGCAGCCGGAAGCCGTCGGCCTCTACGAGGTAGCTCGAGCATGCCGAACCCTTGGACGGGAACGAGCCGGAGCAGCCGACGACGGTGAGCTTCATGGAGCGTGAACCTCCGGGGCGCGGGAACGGGGAGGGTTCGTGCGAGTCCGTCGGAGCCGGGGGTCGGTTCCTGCGGGATCGGTTTTGCGGTTCGTCGAGCGTAAGGCGCGAAACTCCACGTCGCTCCTCCGCTGCCCTCCGTTGTGGGGGAACTCACCTGCTCTGTCACCGGTTCGATGGAAGCGCGCCCACGGTGCGGGCCTCGGGGGCGCTCTTCGCCCGCCGGTACGGTCGGGGGATGAACACGTTCTGGTGGGTGGCGCTGGTCGCCGTGGTTCTGCTCGCGCTCGTCGCCGCGGTGGTGGACGGGCGGGGGAGGTCGGACCGGGGGCCGCGGTCCCGGCGACCGGGTCGGCCGACGGGGTCGGCCCGGCCGCCGTCCCGGCCTTCGCGGCCGTCTTCGTCGTCGCGGCCTTCGGGGCCGGATGGGCGGGCGCCGCGGGCGGGCGAGGTGTGGTGGGCCGATGTGCCGTACGAGGACGGGCCCGGGTCGAAGGACCGGCCGTGTCTGGTGATCTCGGTACGGGGGCGGGGCCGGGGGCGTACGGCGCTGGTCGCGAAGATCACCAGCAAGCATCACGAGGAGCGGCCCGGGGTGATCGCGTTGCCGGCCGGGGCGGTCGGGGACCGGCGGGGGCGGCAGAGCTTCCTGGAGACGGATGAGCTGCGGGAGGTGCGGATCGCCTCGTTCCGGCGGAGGGTGGGGTCCGTGGATCCGGGGGTGTGGGAGCGGGTGCGGAAGCTGGGGGCGAGGTGAGGGGCGGGGCCCTGGTTTCGGGGCTCCGCCCCGGACCCGTTTCGGGGCTCCGCCCCCGGGCCCCGCTCCTCAATCGCCGGAGGGGCTGACATGGTGCCCCAGGCCCGCTGGAGGGCAAGCCCTGACGGGCGAAAAGACGTCCTCAAACGCCGGACGGGCTGAACTACGGCTTATGCCCAGAGCTGGCCCTGCAGCGTTTCGATCGCTGCTTCCGTCGTCTCCGCCGTGTAGACGCCCGTCGACAGGTACTTCCAGCCGCCGTCCGCCACCACGAAGGCGATGTCCGCGCTCTCCCCCGCCTTGACCGCCTTCTTCCCCACGCCGATCGCCGCGTGGAGGGCGGCACCGGTGGAGACGCCCGCGAAGATGCCCTCCTGCTGGAGGAGTTCGCGGGTGCGGGTGACCGCGTCGGCGGAGCCGACCGAGAAGCGGGTGGTGAGGACCGAGGCGTCGTACAGCTCGGGGACGAAGCCCTCGTCGAGGTTGCGGAGGCCGTAGACCAGGTCGTCGTAGCGCGGTTCGGCGGCGACGATCTGGATGCCGGGGCGGTTCTCGCGGAGGTAGCGGCCGACGCCCATGAGGGTGCCGGTGGTGCCGAGGCCCGCGACGAAGTGGGTGATGGACGGGAGGTCGGTGAGGATCTCCGGGCCGGTGGTCGCGTAGTGGGCGCCCGCGTTGTCCGGGTTGCCGTACTGGTAGAGCATCACCCAGTCGGGGTGCTCGGCCGACAGCTCCTTCGCGACGCGGACCGCGGTGTTGGAGCCGCCCGCGGCCGGGGAAGAGATGATCTCGGCTCCCCACATGGCGAGCAGGTCGCGCCGTTCCTGAGAGGTGTTCTCCGGCATGACGCACACGATGCGGTAGCCCTTGAGCTTGGCCGCCATGGCGAGCGAGATGCCGGTGTTGCCGCTGGTGGGCTCCAGGATGGTGCAGCCGGGGGTGAGCCGGCCGTCCTTCTCGGCCTGTTCGACCATGTGGAGCGCCGGGCGGTCCTTGATCGAGCCCGTGGGGTTGCGGTCCTCCAGCTTGGCCCAGATACGGACATCCTCGGACGGGGACAGCCGCGGGAGGCGGACGAGGGGGGTGTTCCCCACGGCCGCCAGCGGGGAGTCGTACCGCATCAGCGCATGCCGCCGGCGACGGCCGGAAGGATGGTGACGTTGTCGCCGTCGCTGAGCTTGGTGGAGATGCCATCGAGGAAACGGACGTCCTCGTCGTTGAGGTAGACGTTCACGAAGCGGCGGAGCTGTTCTCCGTCGACGATGCGCTCACGGATGCCGGTGTGGCGGCTCTCCAGGTCGGCGAAGAGGTCGGCGAGGGTGTCCCCGGTGCCTTCGACGGCCTTCGCGCCGTCGGTGTAGGTGCGGAGGATGGTCGGGATGCGGACCTCGATGGCCATGGCGTGGGCTCCTGTCGAAAGCGGAGAGGTGGCGTGGGGCGCGCGTTTCTGCCCCCGCGCGGGGGGTGGTGCGTGTGGGTGGGCGCGCGGACCGCGGCTCAGGCCGGGCGGCTCACGGGCAGGCTGCTGCTGGGACAGATCGCGCTGGCCAGCCTGCACAGGTCGACGTGCAGCCGCGCGACGAGCAGCGTGCCCGGCGTCTTGTTGCTCACGTCATGGGGAACCATGCGGGCATCGTATCGATTCCCTGTGCGGAAACCCGAGTGTGATCCCACATGATGGAAGGTGAGCGACCGCTATGTGGACTTCTGCCGCGCGGCGCTGTCTTCCGGAAGGTAGACGACCGTGGGCGCGCCGGTCTTCGGGTGGGCGCTGACCTCGGCGGCGACGCCGTACACCTCGCTCAGCAGTTCGGCCGTGAGGACCTCTTCCGGGGTGCCGGAGGCGACGACCCGGCCGTCCTTGAGGACGTAGAGGCGGTCGCAGTAGTAGGCGGCGAGGTTGAGGTCGTGCAGGGCGAGGAGGTTGGTGGTGCCCAGGTCGCGGACCAGGGAGAGGATTTCCAGCTGGTAGCGGATGTCCAGGTGGTTGGTCGGCTCGTCCAGGACGACGAGCGAGGGCTGCTGGACCAGGGCGCGGGCGACCAGGGCCCGCTGGCGTTCGCCGCCGGAGAGGGAGGCGAACGTACGGGGTTCGAGCGCGGCGATCCCGACCCGGTCGAGGGCCTCGGTGACCAGGGCGGTGTCGGCGGCGGTGTCCGCCTCCCAGAACCGCTTGTGCGGGGCGCGGCCCATCGCGACGACCTGGCCGACGGTGAGCTCGAATCCGGCGTGGCCGTCCTGCGGGACGGTGGCGATGCGCTGGGCGCGGGCCTTCACGGGGAGGGTGGCGAGGTCGTCACCGTCGAGGAGGACCCGGCCGTGGGTGGGGCGCAGGGTGCCGTAGACGCAGCGCAGGAGGGTGGTCTTACCGCTGCCGTTGGGGCCGACGAGGCCGACGGTCTCGCCGTCCGCGGCGGTGAGGTCGACGGCGTCGACGAGATGGCGGCCCTCGCCGGTCCCGTACGAGAGGCCTTCGGTGCGCAGGGTGGTCATGGGCGGGCTCCCTCAGAACGTGGCTTCGTCGTGCCAGTGCTCCCCCTGCTCGGACGTACGCGCCTCATGCCGGTGCCCCTTCCGGCCTGCGCCGCAGCATCCACAGGAAGAACGGGCCGCCGGTCAGCGCGGTGAGCACCCCGACCGGGATGTCCTGCGGGGCCGCGAGCGTCCGGGCGGCCAGGTCCGCGAGGACCAGGAACACCGCGCCGCCGAGCGCCACGACCGGGAGGAGTGCGCGGTGTGCGGCGCCGACCACCATCCGGGCCATGTGCGGGACCATCAGGCCGACGAACCCGATCGCCCCGCTGTACGCGACGAGCACCCCGGTCATCAGGGAGGCGAGGACGAAGACGGCGGCCCGGAAGCGGGCCGTGTCGAGGCCGAGGACGGTCGCGCCCTCCTCCCCCACCAGGAGCAGGTCGAGCGGGCGGGCCAGGGTGAGGAGGACGGCCGTCCCCGCGACCAGGGTGATCGCGGGGAGCGCGAGCATGTCCCAGCGGGCCGCGCCGAGGCCGCCGAGGGTCCAGTAGAGGACTTCCTGCAGGTGGTCGGCGCGGGCGGAGGTGACCAGGATCAGGCTGGTCAGGGCGGAGAGGACGTAGGAGACGGCGACCCCGGCGAGGACGAGCCGGTTGGTGGTGAGGCCTCCTCCGCCGCGCGCCAGGGTGTAGACGAGCAGCAGCGAGAGCAGGGCGCCCGCGAAGGCGGCGGCGGGGATCGTGACGGTGGTGGCGAGGGACGCGCCGATACCGAGGACGATGACCAGGACCGCGCCGGTGGAGGCTCCGGAGGAGACGCCGAGGAGGAACGGGTCGGCGAGCTGGTTGCGGACGAGGGCCTGGAGGACGGTGCCGATGACGGCGAGTCCGGCGCCGACGACGATGCCGAGCAGGACCCGGGGCAGCCGCACGTCCAGGACGATCGTGCGGAACGGGCTCGCTTCCGCCCGCCCGGTCAGGATGTCGAGCACCTGGCCGGGCGGGATGCGGACGGAGCCGAGCGCGAGGGCGGCGAGGACGGCGACGGCCAGGAGCGCGGCGAGGACGCCGAGCACCAGGACGTAACCGAGCGGCCGCCGAGGAGCTGAGGCGCGGCAGGTCACGGGGTGGTGGCCGCCTTGACCGTCTCCGGGTGGAGCTGGGCCGCGAGCTTGTCGACGGCGGCGGGGACGCGGACGCCGAGGACCGCGTCGGACAGCGGCATGACGGCGAAGCGCTTGTTCTTGATGGCGGGGACGTCGGCGAGGGCCGGGTCGGTGAGGAGGCGCTTCTTCTTCTGTTCGACGGTGGTGGCGCCGTAGTCGTAGATCACGATGACGTCGGGCTTGCGGTCGACGACGTTCTCCCAGGAGGCGTCGCCGAAGGGCTTGTCGAGGTCGGCGAAGACGTTGGTGCCGCCGGCCCGTTCGATCAGCTCGTTGCCGATGCCCTCGCCGCCCGCGGTGAAGGCGGTCTTGTCGCCGCTGTCGTAGACGAAGACGGAGACCGGCTTCAGGTCGGCCAGCTTCTTCGCGGTGGCGGCGTTGTCGGCCTTGGCCTGCTTGACCCAGGCCTCGGCGCGGTCGCTGATGCCGAAGGTGCGGCCGACCTCGCGGATCTCCTCGTAGAGGGTGTCCATGGGCTGGTCGCCCTTGGTGCAGCTCTCGGTGTTGAGGCGGGTCTCGATGCCGGACTTCTTGAACGCCTCGCGGCCGCGGCCGTCGCCCGCGGTGAAGGCGCTGGCGTAGCCGCCGTAGACGAAGTCGGGGTTGGCGGCGAGGACCTGCTCGTAGGAGGGGTACTCCTTGGCGAGGACCGGGACGGAGGCGTAGTCCTTCGCGTACTTCGGCAGGACCTTGTCGTCGAGGTAGGCGGTGCCGACGAGGGACTTCTTCAGGCCCAGTTCCAGCATGATCTCGGTGACGTGCTGGTTCATGGTGACCACGCGCTTCGGCGGGGTCTTGTACGTCGTGGTGACACCGCAGTTCTTGACGGTGTACGGGAAGCCTTCGCCCGTCGCCGACTCCTTGTCCCCGGTGGCGGCGTCGCCGTCGGAGGAGGACGAGCAGGCGGTGAGGGCGAGCGGGAGCAGCACGGCGGCGGCTATGAGCGCAGGGGTGCGCCGGGACATGGCGGGGCCTCTCCGGGGGATTTCCGCGTCCCCTGGTCGATGCGAGAAGGCAGCGGGCCAGTTCCTGGCTTCCGGGCCGCCCTCCGGCACGGAAGCCGTACGGGAGGGGGCCCGGTCACAGTGGCGGGACCGTGCCGGATTCGCACCGGCTTCCTGGTTCCTGCCGCCTTGATGGGTTCGGGTGCAGTGTGCCAGACCCGTTCGGGGGCTCCGCGCGGTACCGGGGGCTCAGTACGCCTCGACGACCTGCACGTCTTCCTCGGTGATCTCGCCGTCCACGATGCGGTACGAGCGGAACTGGAAGGGGCCCGAGCCGTCGGTGTCGGCGGTGGAGACCAGGACGTAGTGGGCGCCGGGCTCGTTGGCGTACGTGACGTCGGTGCGGGAGGGGTAGGCCTCGGTCGCCGTGTGCGAGTGGTAGACGATCACGGGTTCCTCGTCGCGGTCGTCCATCTCGCGGTAGAGCTTGAGGAGGTCGGCGGAGTCGAACTCGTAGAACGTGGGCGAGCGGGCGGCGTTGAGCATCGGGATGAAGCGCTCGGGGCGGTCCGTCCCGGCCGGGCCCGCGACCACTCCGCACGCCTCGTCGGGGTGGTCGGCGCGGGAGTGGGCGACGATCTGGTCGTAGAGCGTCTGGGTGATGGTCAGCATGGCGCCAGGATAAGCAGGCGGGCCCTCGCGTACCGGTGGGTGGTACGCGGGGGCCCGCATGGTGGACACGTCGGCCGTTGGGGCGGCCCGGACGGTCCGGGAGGAGGGTGGTCGTGGGGCCCGCCCTCGGGGTCGCCGGGGATCCGGGGGCCGGTGGGACGGCCCCCGGGTCAGCGGGTCTCGGTGGAGGTCTTCTCCGGGGCCGACGGGTTGCGCGACTGGAGCACCCGGTAGGAGACGAACAGGATGAGCGCCCACAGCGGTGCGCAGTAGAGCGAGATCCGGGCGTCCTTGTCGATCGCCATCATCACGATGACCATGCCGATGAAGCAGAGCGCGAACCAGCTTGAGTACGGGGCGCCCGGGGCCTTGAACGAGGACTGCGGCAGGAGACCGGCGTCCGCCTTGCGGCGGTAGCGGATCTGGCTGATCAGGATCATGATCCAGGCCCACATGCCGGAGATGGTCGCGAAGGAGACGACGTAGTTGAACGCCTCGCCCGGCCACTGGTAGTTGATCCACACGCCGACGAGCATCAGGGCGGCGGAGAACGTGGTGCCGACCAGCGGCAGGCCGTTCTTCGTCAGCTTGGTGAAGGCGCGGGGACCCTGGCCGTTGAGGGCGAGGTCGCGGAGCATGCGGCCGGTGGAGTACATGCCGGAGTTGCAGGAGGAGAGCGCCGCGGTGAGGACGACGAAGTTGACGATGGCGGCGCCGACGCCGAGCCCCATCTCCTCGAAGGCCTTCACGAACGGGGAGACGCCGGGCTTGAAGGTGGACCACGGCACGACCGAGAGGATCATGATCAGCGCGCCGACGTAGAAGACGGCGATGCGCCACGGCACGGTGTTGATGGCCTTGGGCAGCACGGTCTTGGGGTCCTTGGACTCCCCGGCGGTGACGCCGACGAGTTCCACGGCGAGGAAGGCGAACATGACGATCTGGAGCGTCATGAGGGTGCCGGTGATGCCGTTGGGGAAGAATCCGCCGTCGTTCCAGAGGTTGGAGACGGTCGCGGTGTCGCCGGCGTCGGAGAAGCCGATGGTGAGCACGCCCGCGCAGATCAGGATCATGCCGATGATGGCGGTGACCTTGACCATGGAGAACCAGAACTCCAGCTCACCGAAGAGCTTCACGGAGATCAGGTTGGCGCCGTAGAGAATGACGGTGAACACCAGGGCGGACAGCCACTGCGGAATGTTCCACCAGTACGTCATATAGGTGGCGGCGGCGGTGACTTCGGTGATTCCGGTGACGACCCAGAACAGCCAGTAGGTCCAGCCGGTGACGAATCCGAAGAACGGGCTGATGAATTCGCGGGCGTACTCCGAGAAGGAGCCCGAGACGGGGCGGTACATGAGCAGCTCGCCCAGCGCCCGCATGATGAAGAAAATGACCAGACCTGCGATGACGTAGGCCAGGATGAGGCTCGGCCCGGCCCGGTCGATGGCTTTGCCGGCACCGAGGAAGAGCCCGGTGCCGATGGCTCCGCCGATGGCGATCATCTGAATCTGGCGAGCTCCCAGACCGCGCTGGTATCCCTCACCGCCGGCTCCGGCGTCCCCGGCATTTCCGCCGGGCTGACCCTTGTCGACCTGTCCCTCGTCGACGTGCGCCGATGTCATGGTGGTGCGCCTTTCTCCACGCCGATCCGCGCCGTACAAGGCTGCGGATCAGGTCCTGATCCCCCCGGATATGGATGGAGTGCGACCGGCGTTCGGCCGGTGTGTAGCGCCCCCGGGAAACAGGGGTGGCGTCCCCGGGCGGTCGTGAAGATTTATCACGGCCGTCACAGGACACCGTGGGACATTCTGTGGCGCACACCACAGGCAGAAGTGGACATAAAGCCCCAGCTGGAACTAATGACCCGAATGACTTGGGGGGATCGTTACTCGGATCTGAGCGTCCGTTGAGCGAACGACGGGCCCCCGCCACGGCGTGGCGGGGGCCCGTCGTTTTCCGGAGGCTGCCTACGGCGTCAAGGTCTCGACCAGGGATTCCTGGAGGGCGCCGAGCCAGAGGTAGGCCATCACCATGGGCTTGCGCGGATCGGTGTCGGGGAGCCGGTAGAGCGAGCCCTCCTCGCCCTGGTCCTCGTCGGAGACCTCCAGCCGGGTGCCGATGGTCAGGCGCAGGTCGTTGAGGGAGCGGAGCCAGCTGAGGCACTCGTCGCCGGTGAGGGTGAGGACGGCTCCACCGTCCGGGGCGGGCGAGAGCGCGTCCAGGGTGCGGACGACGGCGAGGGCGTCGTCGCGCTTGCCGGTGCGCAGGTCCACCTCGGTGAACCGGCGGAACTCGGCGGACCGCTCGAGCAGCTCCTGCTCCTCCTCCGGCTTCACGGCCCCGGCGGACCCCTCGGGCCCGCCGTAGGCGTCGGGGAAGAGCCGGGCGAGCGCCGGGTCGGCGGGCGGCTTGCTGGGGCCCTCGGCGAAGAGGGCGGCGAGCGGGTCCTCGCCGTCGGCGGGCTGGTCGCCGGGGCCGATCAGATCCAGCAGCTGGACGGCGAGGGAGCGCAGGATGGAGATCTCGACCTCGTCGAGCGCGACGGCCGCGCCGCCGCCTGGGGTGGCCTCGAAATGGCCGGCCATGGATTCTCCGATGGTGGGTCGAACGGGGCGGGTGGCGGGGCGGAGCCCTGAAAAGCGGCGGGCGGAGCCCCGGAAGAGGGGGCTAGTTGCGGTCCTGGGTGAGGGTGGCCCACAGCCCGTAACCGTGCATGGCCTGGACGTCGCGTTCCATCTCCTCGCGGCTCCCGCTGGAGACGACGGCGCGGCCCTTCTGGTGCACGTCCAGCATGAGCTTGTGGGCCTTGTCCTTCGGATAGCCGAAGTAGGCCTGGAAGACATAGGTCACGTAGCTCATCAGGTTGACCGGGTCGTTGTGGACGAGCGTCACCCACGGGACGTCCGGCTCGGGGACCGCGAAGGTCTCCTCGGCCGAATCGGGACGTTCGATCTCTAGCGGGGTAGCAACGCTCACCTGTCCCATGCTGCCACCCGGGCGGGCCCGGCGCACAAACGGACCCCACATCTCGTCACTTTGACGAATAGGGGGTAGCATCCCAGCCATGAACACAGCGGACCTCGGTCGGCGGGTCGGCGTTCCGTCGACCGCGCTCTTCACCGACCAGTACGAACTGACCATGGTGCAGGCCGCCCTCAAGGCCGGCACCGCCGACCGGCACTCGGTCTTCGAGGCGTTCACCCGCCGGCTCCCCGAGGGGCGGCGGTACGGCGTCGTCGCGGGCACCGGGCGGGTGCTGGACGCGGTGGAGAACTTCCACTTCGACGACGAGATGATCGGCTTCCTGCGCCAGCAGGAGATCGTGGACGAGCCGACCCTCGAATGGCTCGCGGGCTACCGCTTCAGCGGCGACATCTGGGGCTACCCGGAGGGCGAGGTCTACTTCCCCGGCTCCCCGATCCTGCGGGTCGAGGGGTCCTTCGCCGAGTGCGTGCTGCTGGAGACGGTGATCCTCTCCATCCTCAACCACGACTCCGCCATCGCCGCCGCCGCCTCGCGGATGTCGGCCGCCGCCGGGGGCCGCCGGCTGATCGAGATGGGCGCCCGCCGCACCCACGAGCTCTCCGCGGTCGCCTCCGCCCGTGCCGCATACGTCGGCGGCTTCGACGCCACCTCCGACCTGGCGGCGGGGTTCCGCTGGGCGATCCCGACGGTCGGCACCAGCGCGCACGCCTTCACCCTGCTGCACGACAGCGAGCGCGACGCGTTCCGGGCGCAGGTGGACTCGCTCGGCCGGGGCACGACGCTGCTGGTCGACACGTACGACGTGACCGAGGCGGTCCGGGCCGCCGTGGAGATCGCGGGGCCCGAGCTCGGCGCCGTACGCATCGACTCCGGGGACCTGCTGCTGGTCGCGCACCGGGTGCGGCAGCAGCTGGACGAGCTGGGGGCCACCGGCACGAAGATCGTGGTGACCTCGGACCTGGACGAGTACGCCATCGCCTCGCTGGCCGCCGCGCCGGTGGACGCGTACGGGGTCGGCACCCAGCTCGTCACCGGGAGCGGGCACCCCACCTGCTCGATGGTCTACAAGCTGGTCGCCCGCGCCGGCTCGGCGGAGCCGGACGCCCCGCTGGTGCCGGTGGCCAAGAAGTCGCTCGGCGCGAAGTCGTCGGTCGGCGGTCGCAAGTGGGCCGCGCGCCGGACCGACGAGCACGGCGTCGCCGAGGCCGAGGTGATCGGCACCGGCCCGGTCCCCGCCGAGCTGGCCGACAGGCAGTTGCTGGTGGAGCTGGTCCGGGGCGGCGAGGTGGTCGCCCGCGAGCCGCTGGACGCGGTCCGGGAGCGGCACGTGGCCGCGCGCGCCGGGCTGCCGATGTCGGCGATCCAGCTGTCGCGGGGCGAGCCGGTGATCCCGACCGAGTACGCCTGATCCCGTCCGGGTAGGCCCGGGGGCGCGCCGGGCGTGCGGACCGGGTCGGTCCGCAACCGGGGGTTTCGCGGACGGGGCTTGATTGTGACGTTCCAGTGCCTAGGCTCGAACCCCCGGCACCCTCCCGGAGACCCCGGACCCCGGGGCCGCCGGGCCCGCCCGGCCGCCGCTCCATCCCGATCCGTATCCCCATCCCCCTTCCCACCCCGCTCCCTCCGCTCCCGCCCCCACCGAAGGACACCCGCCATGCACCGCGCATTGATCGTCGTCGACGTTCAGAACGACTTCTGCGAAGGCGGCAGCCTCGCGGTGGCGGGCGGTGCCGACGTCGCCGCCGCCATCACCGACCTGATCGGTGACGCCCAGCCCGCCTACCGCCATGTGGTCGCCACCCGCGACCACCACATCGACCCGGGCGGCCACTTCTCGCCCAACCCGGACTACGTCGACTCCTGGCCGGTGCACTGCGTCGCCGGTACGGAGGGCGTCGGCTTCCACCCGAACTTCGCGCCCGCCGTCGCCTCCGGTGCCATCGACACGGTGTTCGACAAGGGGGCGTATTCGGC
Source organism: Streptomyces globisporus (assembly GCA_014649555.1). GTDB lineage: Bacteria > Actinomycetota > Actinomycetes > Streptomycetales > Streptomycetaceae > Streptomyces > Streptomyces globisporus. Next base: position 227,089 of record BMTG01000009.1, read on the forward strand.
CGCGTACAGCGGATTCGAGGGCTCCGACGAGAACGGGACCGGCCTCGCCCAGTGGCTGCGCGACCGCGAGGTCACCGAGGTCGACGTGGTCGGTATCGCCACCGACCACTGCGTCCGGGCCACCGCGCTGGACGCGGCCCGTGAGGGCTTCGTCACCCATGTGCTGCTCGACCTGACCGCGGGCGTCTCCGGGGCCACCACCGAACGGGCCCTGACAGAACTGCGTACGGCGGGCGTGAAGCTCTCCGGCACGCCCGTCGTCGCGTCGTAGCCCCCGGACCGGACCGCCGCCCGGACCCTCGGGCTGTCGGGGTCGTTCAGCCGGTCAGGGCTCGACCGGTGAGGCGGAGGAAGACATCGTCCAGCGACCCCTTGCGCACCAGACTGGTGTCCGGCCGGATGCCGCGGTCCCGCAGCCGGGCGAAGACCCGTTCCGGTTCGTCCGTGTACACCAGCAGGCGGTCCTGCACCTCCTCGATGTGCGACGCCAGCCCCGCCAGCGCGTCCCGGAGGTCCCGGCCCCCGCCGCCGGTCAGCCGGATCTCCACGACCTCCGGTGCGGCGTGCCGGGCCCTCAGCGCGGAGGGGGTTCCCTCCGCCACCGTCCGCCCCCGGTCCAGGACCTGCACGCGGTCGCAGAGCTCCTCGACCTCGTCCATGTAGTGCGACGTCACGATCAGGCTGACGCCCTCCTTCTTCAGCCGCCGCAGCTGCTGCCAGATGATCCGACGTGCCTCCGGGTCGAGGCCGGTGGTGGGCTCGTCCAGTATCAGCAGGTGCGGGGAGTTCACCAGAGCCCGGGCGATGACCAGTCGCCGCCTCATCCCGCCCGACAGGGTCTCCACCTCGGCGTCGGCACGGTCCGTCAGACGGGCGAAGGCGAGGAGCTCGGTGGTCCGCTCCCGGGCGTTGCGCCGCGACATGCCGAAGCAGCGCCCGTACGCGTAGATGTTCTGGCGAGCGGTCAACTCGGTGTCGAGGCCGTCGTACTGGGGCACCACGCCCAGCCGGCCCCGGATGCGCGGCCCGGACGTCCTCGGGTCCAGGCCGAGCACGCGCAGCTCGCCCCCGTCCGACGGTGAGACGCAGCCGATCATGCGCATCAACGACGACTTGCCCGCACCGTTGGGACCCAGCAGCCCCAGGGACTCGCCCCGCCCCACCTGGAGATCGACCCCTCGCACCGCCTCATGGCTCCGGTAGTACTTCCGCAGACCGCAGGCCCGCACCAGCAGGTCGTCCCCCGGGCACGCCGTCATCGCGCCCGCCCGGTCCGCAGGGCCGCGACCGCCGAGGCCACGCCCTGCGGTGTCGGCGCCCTCAAGAAGCGGCGGAGCGGGATCTGCACGCCCGCCTCGGCGCGGATCGCCCGGATCAGCCGGACCGCCAGCAAGGAATGTCCACCCTGCTCGAAGAAGTCGTCGTCCGGGTCGATGTCGGGTCGCTCCAGCACTTCGCGGAAGACCCGCAGCACCGCTTCGCCGTCGGTGTCCCCCCTGTGCGGGGCCTCCTCCGGCGCAGCGGGGGCGGGATCCGCCGGACGGACGGCGCGCGGGTGGACGACGGCCGATTCCATCCCGTCGACGAACGTCTCCCACCGGTCGAGAAACCCCTCCACTGTCGCCGGGTCGTACCGGGCGGAGCGGTAGTGGACGGTGATCCCCATCCCGTCGGGGCGCTCCACGAAGGCCACGGCCAGGTCGAACGGGGACGAGGTGACCGGGGGTTCCACCGCACTCACCTCCGCGCCGGGCAGCGACGGCAGCGCGTCCGTTCCGTGCTCCTGGGCGAACATGACCTGGAACAGCGGGTTGCGATCAGGGTGCCGCGGTGGGTTGACGGCCTCGACGATATGAGCGAAGGAGAGCTCCCGCCGGGCGAAGGCGGCCAGGTGGCCGTCGCGAGCGGTGCGGAGCAGGTCGGTGAAGGCCACGCCGTCGGCGACGCGGAGCCGCAGCGGAACGGTGTTGACGAAGAACCCCACGGTGTCCTCCACGGCGGTGAGCGGCCGGTTCGCGATCGGGCAGCCCAGGACCACGTCCTCCCCCGCTCCGGACTCGGCGAGGACGGCCGACAGGGCGGCGCTCAGCACCAGGTAGGGCGTCGCCCCGGCGCGCCGGGCGAGGGAGCGGATCCCCGCGGCGCGGGCCTCGTTCCAGGTCCGGCGGACGGCTGCGCCGCCGGTGCCGGAGGCATGCGGCCGGTCCGGGGGGAGCGTGACCTCCGCCGGCGCGCCCCTCAGGTACTCCCGCCACCAGGCCACCGCGTCACGGCCGTGCGGAGTCGGCGCGCCGGCCGGCCCGAGTCGGGCCCGTTGCCGGGCGGCGTGATCGGCGTAGGCGACGGCGGGGGCCCGAAGCGGCCGGCCGCGGTAGGCGCGGGAGATGTCGTGGGCCAGGCGGCCCACCGACCAGTCGTCGGTGACGATGTGGTGGAGGCAGAGCAGCACCACGGCGTCGTCCGGCCCGAGGTGGAAGACGTCCAGCCGGAACGGCAGGTCCTTCTCCAGGGAGAAGGGCCGGGTCGTCGCCCGGGCCAGGTCCGCAGCCAGGGCCGCCTCGGTGGTCCGGTGTTCGACGGGCGACCACCGCGGGGCGGGGTCGATGTGCTGCCGGGGCTCGTCGTCCACCTCCGGGAACCGGGTGCGCAGGACCGCGTGGCAGTGGATGACGGCGTCCCACGCGGCGCGCAGGGCGGCCAGGTCCAGCGGCCCCCGTACCCGCCAGGCCCACGGGACGGCGTAGGCGTCGTCGTCGGGGTCGAGGGTCTGGAGGGCCCACAGCCTTTCCTGCTCGAAGGAGAGCGGCGCGCCGCCGGGCGGGGCCGCGCGCTCCATCGGCAGGGGCTGCCGGGGCGCGGGGGCGGGCAGCACCCGCGCCAGGTCGGCCACGCGGGTGTGCTCGAACAGATCGGCCAGGGACGGAGCTGAACCCCGTCGGGCACGGACGGCGTTGAGGAACCGGATCGCCAGCAGTGAGTGGCCTCCCAGGCCGAAGAAGTCGTCGTCCGGCCCCACTTCGGGGACCCCGAGCACCTCGGCCAGCACCTCGCACAACAGCCGCTCGTTCTCCTCCGGCCGGTCCCCGGTGGCGGGTTCCACCGACCGGCCCGCGGTGGCACGCTCCTGTGCCGCGTCCCCGGTGGCACGCTCCTGTGCCGGGGAAGGGCGCGGGGCGGTGGCCGGGCGCACGGTCACCGGCTCGTCGGCGAGCACCGCGTCGAGTACCGCCACGACCCGGTCCAGGAGGGCGTTCACCGTGTTCCCGTCGTAGAGGCCGGTGCGGTACTCCGCGGTCAGGGTCATCCCGTCGGGTGTCTCCACGAAGCCAAGACCGAGGTCGAAGGCCGCCGTGGCCCCCGCCACCCGCACCGGCTCGACCTCCGTGTGCGGGAGGCGTGGCACGACTCCGGTGTGATGCTGCTGGGCGAGCATCACCTGGAAGAGGGGGTTGCGGTGGGGCCTGCGGGGCGGCCGGAGCGCCTCCACGACGTGGGCGAACGAGACGTCGGAGTGGGCCAGGGCGGCCAGGTCGGTCTCCCTGACCTGGCGCAGAAGTTCGGGGAACGACATGCCGTCGGCCACCCGGGTCCGCAGCACCACGGTATTGACGAAGAATCCCACCAGGTCGTGGGTCCGCGGATCGGTCCGGCCGGCCACCGGGCACCCCACCACGACCTCCGGTCCGACCCCCTGCTCGGCCAGCGCGACGACGAGTGCGGCGTGCATGACGTGGTAGACCGTGGCCCCGGCGGCACGGGCCTTCTCGATCAGAGCGCGGCTGTGTTCCGCAGACCAGTGGCGGCGCGTCGTCCCGCCCGTGCGGTCCGCCGACCGGGGCCGGTCGGGCGGCAGCGAGGTCTCGGCCGGGAGGCCCGCCAACTCGGCCGACCACCACTCCAGTTGTTCGGCGGTCCGGGCCGTGGGGGCGCCGATCTCCCCGAGTGTGTCCCGCTGCCACCGGGCGACGTCGGCGAAGTCCAGCGGCAGGGGGCGCGGCTCGGGCTTCTCGCCCGCTGCGCGCCGCGCGTAGGCGTCGCCCAGATCCTCGGCGAGCCGGGCCGTGGACCAGTCGTCGGTCGCGATGTGGTGCAGGCACACGAGGACGGTCTGTTCGCGGGGAGCGATCCGGTGGACGAAGAGCCGGAACGGCAGGTCCTCGGCGAGTCGGAAAGGCTCGGCCGCGGCCGCCGCGATGTCGTCGGTGAACCGGACCGACCACCGCGGCTCGGCATCGACGACCTGGACCGGGGCGCCGTCCGCCAGCGGGAAGCGGGTACGGAGTACCGGGTGACGGCGGATGACGTCGGACCAGGCGGCGTGCAGGACGTCCACGTCCAGGTCGCCCTGTACCCGCCAGGCCCACGGCACCACGTACGGGCTGTCCCCGTCGGACGCGTCCGCGAGCAGCCACAGGCGTTCCTGTTCGAAGGAGAGCGGTGCCGGCCCCGGCTCGCGGCGCGGTTCGAGCGCCGGCACGGCGCGGCGGAACCCCGCGGTGAGGTCCGCTGTCCGCTCGGCCGAGAAGAGGTCCCGGACGGTGGGGGCCCACCCCAGCTCGGTCCGCAGCCGGGTGACGATCCGCATCGCCATGAGGGAGTGCCCCCCTCGGGCGACGAAGTCCACGGCGTCGCCGTCGGCGTCGCCCAGTTCCTCGGCGAGTGCGGCCCGTACCGCGCTCCCGGCGTCGGCCGGGACCGCGGCGGGCTGGTCCGGCTCCGCCGCGGGGACGGCCCGACGGTCGACCTTCCCGCTCGGCAGGGTCGGCAGCGACTCCACCGGAATGATCACGTTCGGGACCATGTAGGGGGGAAGCGAGGCGGCCACGTGCGCGCGCAGCCCGGGGCCGGTCGCCTCGGCCCCGGCGACGAAAGCGACCAGCTCCGTTCCGCGCGTGGTGACCAGCGCCTGCCGCACCGCCGCATGGGCCAGCAGGACGGATTCGACCTCGCCCGGTTCGATCCGGTGTCCGCGCACCTTCAGCTGGGCGTCCACCCTGCCGAGGAACTCGTACACGCCCGACTCGTCCCGGCGGACCCGGTCACCGGTGCGGTACATCCGTGTCCCGGCCGGGCCGTACGGGTCGGCGACGAAGCGCGCGGCGGTGAGGTCCGGCCGGTGCAGATAGCCGCGGGCGAGGCCGTCGCCCGCCAGATGGAGCTCTCCCTCCGCACCGGGCGCGACCGGGCGCAGCGCCTCGTCGAGCACGCGGATCTCCGTGCCCGGGTCGGCGATCCCGATCGGCGCGAGCGGCTGGGTCCAGTCCCGGTCGAAGGTCCACAGCGTGGAGTTGACGGTCGCTTCGGTGACACCGTACGCGGCGACCATCCGGCACCGCCGCGACCAACGGCGCATCAGCTCCGCCGGCACCTTGTCCGCTCCGGTCAGGACGGTCAGGCCGGGTGGTAACGGGGCGTCGTACGGCAGCAGTTCGAGGAAGGCGGGCGGCAGGGCGGCATGGGTCACCCCGTGTTCCCGCAGCAGGCCGCCGAAGGCGTGGTCCGGCACCCGGGCGTCGTCGGGCACGATCACGAGCCGACCGCCGAGGAGGAGGCCCATGACCGTCTCCCAGAAGGCCACGTCGAAGCTGAGCGAGGAGAACTGGGCGATCACGCTGTCCGGTCCTGCTCCCACGCGGAGTGCCGCGGTCTCCATGAGGCTGCGCAGGCCTGTGCAGGTCACGACGACCCCCTTCGGCCTGCCGGTCGACCCGGAGGTGTAGAGGACATAGGAAGCGCTGTCGGCGGGCGCGGTGGGGCCCACCTCGCACGCGGGCAGCTCCGCCGGGTCGCTCACGGCGCTCTCCAGGGGCAGGACGCCCACCGCCGCTTCCCCGACCCGCCGACGGCCTTCGCGGGTGGCGACGACCAACGCCGGACGGGCGTCCTCCAGCATCATGGCCAGCCGCTCGGGCGGATAGTCGAGCCCCAGCCACAGGCAGGCCGCGTTGACCTTCGCCACGCCCAGCCAGGCGACCGCGGCGAGAGGGGACCGGTGCACGGCCAGCCCGACGATGTCCCCGCTCCCGATCCCCCGTGCCGCGAGACGGCGGGCGAACCGGTCGGACAGGATGTCGAGTTCCCGGTACGTCAGCCGCTCCGCGCCGCAGACCACCGCGGTCCGGTCGGCGCGGACCTGTACCTGCTCCGCGAAGATTTCAGCGATCAGCGACGGCGTACGCGGGTTCATACGGTGTTCTCCAGCGGGTTCGGGCCGGCGTACGGTGCCGCGCGGCATGGGGTCCTCCGGCGATGGGGGATGAGGTCAGTCGAGCAGCAGCGTGGCCAGCCGCCGTCCGGTCACCAGGACGCCGACGGCCGCGATGAGGGCGAGGTACCCCGCGTTCAGCAGCAGGTCGGGGGTGGGCGCCCCCGAGCACAGTCCGCGCAGCAGCCGGACCGCGTGGTAGAGCGGCACCGCCTCGACGAACTGGTGGAGCGCGGCGGGGTAGGCGCTCAGCGGGAAGAAGGTGGTGGAGAGGAGGGCCATCGGCATCGTGGCCAGAGAGATCAGGTCGAGGTCCTTCCAGTTCCGCAGGAACGTCGTCACGGTCATCCCCAGCGCGGCGAACGCGAAGGCGGTCAGCACGGCGGCGGGCAGGGCGAGCAGCGCCCACCAGGTACGCGCCTCGCCCAGTGCGGTCAGGACGCCGAGGAAGACCCCGGCGTAGCCGGCGCCGCGCACCAGCGCCCAGCCCATCTCCCCCAGCGCGATGTCGACCGGGCCCAGCGGGGTGGCGAGGAGGACGTCGTAGAGCCGGGAGTGCCGGAGCCTGAAGAGCACCTTGAAGCTGGTGTCGGCGACCGCGCTGGACATCATGGCGGAGGCGAGCAGCCCGGGGCCGAGGAACGCGGTGTACGACATCGGGCCGAACTCCGTCTCCATGTCGCCGGCCAGCGCGCCGATCGTCGCGCCGAACACCAGGAGGTAACAGAGCGGCTCCACCAGCCCGGCCAGCAGATCGAGCCACTGATGGCGGTGGGCTCGGGCGGCCCGGCGCACCACGCTCCGCGCGCGTCCGGCGTAGAGCCCCCTCAGAGGGAGCGCGGGACGGCGGTGCCGGGAGAGCGGGACCGTCATGTCGTCAGCCTCCGCCGGAAGTGGTGGACCGTGAGCGCGGTGCCCGCGGCGAGAAAGGCCAGGAGGTAGCCGAGGTGGGTGAGTACGCCGCCGTCGCCGCCGCGCGCCAGTTCGACGCCGTGCCGGACCGGGAGCAGCCAGGCGATGGGGTGGACCCAGTCGGGCAGCAGGGTGGAGGGGAAGAAGGCGCCCGAGAGGAGCACCATGGGGAGGATCACGACTCGGGTGACCACGGTGATCAGCCCGGTCCCCTCGGCCGTCATCACGGCCAGGGCGCTGAGCGCGGTGGCGAAGGCAGTGCCGCAGAGGAACGCTGCGAAGGCGGCGAGGAGGGCCAAGCCGGCCGGCACGTCGGTGAGGGCCAGAACCGCGACGCAGGTGCACAGGGTCGTCACGGCGATCCGGGCCCCCACCCACAGGACGTGCCCGACGGCCAGTTGAGCCGGTGTGATCGGGGTCGCCACCGTGGTCTGGTAGGTGCGTTCCCCGTTGAGTCCGGTCATGACCGGGTGGATCGCCTCACCCACGGCCGTCTGGACCGCTCCGACGACCAGCATGGCCGGAGCCAGGTAATCGAGGTAGGGCAGCCCGTCGCCGAACCCCCGCGCCTGGGGATTTCCGTTGATGAGGCCGCCCACGCCCAGGCCGAGGGCGAGGAGCAGAAGGGTGGGCTGGACGAACCCCGAGACCAGGCAGGTGCGCCAGTTGCCCCGGTAGCGGGGAGCCGCGCCCTCCATGACCACGTACACGCCCCGGCACCAGACCGTGCCGCCGCTCACCGGGCGGACTCCTTGACGGTCAGGGCCAGGTAGGCGTCCTCCAGGCGCGCGCTCCGCACCACGACCGCCTCGAAGTCGACGGCGGCGCGTCGGACCGTGGCCAGGGCCGCGTCCGTGTCGTCGGTCGGGATCAACAGGTGGTCACCGACCGTGTGGAGACCGGGGAAGTGTCCGATCAGGCGGTCGGCGGCTCGCACGCCGCCGCCGGTGCGGCACCGCAGTTCCAGCATGCTCCGGCCGGCGTGGCGGTCGATCAGCTCCTGCGGGGTGCCCTCGGCGATCACCCGGCCGTCGGCCAGCACCACGATCCGGTCGCACAGGGCATGGGCCTCTTCCATGTGATGGGTGGTCAGCAGCTGGGCCACGCCGCGCCGACGCAGCTGCCCGAGCAGCGTCCACACGGCCTGCCGGGCCTGGGGGTCCAGACCGGACGCGGGTTCGTCGAGGAGCAACAGGTCCGGATCGTTGACCAGCGCACGGCTGATCGCCAGTTTTCGGGCCATGCCGCCGGAGAGTGAACCGACGCGGGCACGGGCGCGATCGGAGAGGCCTGCGAATTCCAGGAGTTCGTCTGCGCGTTTCCGGGCCGCGGTCCGCCGCAGACCGAAGTAACCGCCGTGCACTTCCAGGTTGTCGCGCACGGTGAGCTCGGCGTCCAGCACACTGCGCTGGGCGAGATACCCCGTCCGGGCCCTGATGGAAGGGCCGGCCACATCAGGATCGGAACCCAACACATGCAGGTACCCGCTGTCTCTCCTGCTCATGCCTGCGAACATTCTGACGGTGGTCGATTTGCCTGCTCCGTTATGCCCGAGAAGCCCCACGACCTCACCGGCGAACATACGGAAGTCCACATTCCGCACGGCGTCCACCTGGCCATACGACTTGCATAGACTCCGTGCCTGGACAATCAATTCACCATCCACCCTTACGGAAGCTACCCCAAGCCGCGCCGACCGGACAAGACCGCCCCGTTCCTCACAACATGCGTTCGGAAGTGGCGACTTGCCCCGCCAAAGTTAGGGTCACCTGACCTCTTGACACGCTCTGGACACCCCTGAAGACCGCTGCTAGCGTTTTCATCCTCGCTTTGCGTGGAGCGAAACGAGAAACCCCCTCTATGGAATTTGTAGCGAAATTCGCAAAGCAAAAATACTGAAGGGCGGTCATCGTGCGAGTCAGTCTCGACTTAGCGCCTGTAGGGCAGAGGATTCCGCAGGAGAAGCGGGATTCGGTGGTATCTGAAATCGAGCAGAAACTCACCGATCGCCACCAGACCCTCGCCGACGCCATCCGGGAACGGGAGCTGTACTTCCGGATGTCGGTCGTGGGCACCTGCAACCTCTCCTGCAGCTTCTGCCACAACGAGGGTGCCCCCACGTCCGGCAAGATGAACGCGGAGAACGCGGATCGGGCGATCGCCGCCGCCGTCCGGGCGGGGTTCACCCGGGTGCAGCTCACCGGCGGTGAACCGCTGCTGCGCCAGGACATCGACGACTTCGTCCGGGTCGCTCGCCGGCACGTGGACGACGTGGGCGTGACGACCAACGGCACCTACCTGCCCAAGCGCCTCGATGCCCTGGTGGACGCCGGGCTGGCCCGGATCCATGTCTCGCTCCAGACCGAACCGCTGGAGGAAGCGGGCGAGAACGGAGCCTGGGGCATCCCGGACTGGCTGCTCCCCACCGTCGAACGCGCTCGGTCCGGCGCTTTCAGCCTGCGGTTCAACCTGCCGGTACCGGCCGACTGTCTCGACCGGGCCGACGCTTTCCTGGACCTGCTCACCTTCAACGGCGTCGACGTCAAGGTGTTCTCCGTACTGCCCGAGGGGCAGGAACGAGAGGGCGCCTACCCGTTGGAGCGGCTGGAGGAGATCGTCGAGCAGGCGAACGCCCGGGCGGTCGCTCCCGCCGGCAAGCGTCCCGGAGAAGTGTTCATCCGGGGCTTCCGGCCCCCGTCGGGGCTGCGCTGCGGCACCTGCCGTGACGCGGCACGGTGCATGGAGCAGTCGCACTCGCTGAGGTTGGGCGCGGACATGAAGTTCCGTCCCTGCCTGGCCACCCGGGACTGGGACAGCTGGTTCACCGAGGAGGACCTCGACGCCACGGTGCGCGAAGCGGCTCTGCTGGCCCTGGACTACCGGTGGTGAGCAGGGGAACCCGGTGAACGTGCTGAGCCACCTGTCCGTCTGGCTCCACCCCGCGAAAGGGGACGAGCCCGTGTTCCGGGCCGAGGTCGAGCGCCTGCGGGAACGATGGGGCTCACCGCCCTTCGCCCCGCACCTGACGCTGGTCGGCGGCTTCGACGCGCCCGAGGACGGGACATGCCGCCGGGCGGCGGCCCTGGCCGCCGAACTCGCCCCGCTGGAGGTGGAGTTCGCCACACTTGCCACGGAGGAGCCGCTGCACAGGTCGCTCATCCTGAACGCCGTACCGAGCGCGCGCCTGGACGCCGCGTTCGGTACGGCGGCACGGATCTGTCCGCAGCCGGCGGAGCCGGAGCCCTTCCGGCCGCATCTGAGCCTGGCCTACCTGGCCACCACGGCGGAACGCCGGGCGGAGGCCGCCGCCTCCGTGGCTCTCCCCCTTCCGCTTCGGGCGCGCTTCGACACCCTGGCGGTGTGGCGCACCCCCATGCCCGAGGTACGGGAGTGGCGGAGGGTGGCCGCATGGGCCCTCTGAGGGCAATCCGCCGGACAGAGGAAAACGGGCGGGACGGGACCGACGAGGCCCTAACGCTTGGGGCGGACCAGCCGGTCGGTGCCGACGCGGTCCCGCAGGACCTCGGGAACCAGCACCGAGCCGTCCTCCTGCTGATGCTGCTCCAGAATCGCCGGCAGGATACGGCTCGTCGCCAGAGCGGAGCCGTTCAGGGTGTGCAGGAACTTCGTCTTGCCCTGAGCGGGGCGGTAACGGATGGCGGCGCGGCGGGCCTGGTAGTCGCCGGCCCAGGAGACCGAGGAGACCTCCTTGTAGCCGCCGACGTGCGGCATCCACACCTCGACGTCGAGCGTCTTGCGCATCGAGGCACTGGCGTCGCCCGCGGCCAGCAGGGAGGTGCGGTAGTGCAGCCCCAGCCCTTCCAGCAGGGACTCGGCCTGCCGGACCATCGCGTCGAACGCGGCGGGTGCGCCCTCGGGGGTGGTGAACTGGAAGATCTCGACCTTGTTGAACTGGTGGCCCCGGACCGTGCCGCGCTCGTCGGAGTGGGCTCCGGCCCGCTCCCGCCGGTAGCACGGGGTGTAGGCGAACGCCCGGTGCGGAAGGTCGGCCTCGGCGAAGATCTCGTCCTGGTGCGCGCCCAGGATCGCCGTCTCCGAGGTGGGCAGGAGGAACTGCGGACGGTGGGAGTCCGGGTTGGCGATGTGGTAGACGTCGTCGCGGAACTTCGGGAACTGCCCCGCCGCGAAACCGGCCGACTCCAGGAGCATGTGGGGAGGGAGCAGGAAGGTGTAACCGGCGGCGATGTGCTGGTCGATGAACCAGTTCAGCAGAGCCCACTCGAGCCGGGCGCCGTAGCCGGTGTACATCCAGTAGCCGGCGCCGCCGAGCTTGGTGCCCCGGTCGAAGTCGACCAGGCCGTACTCCTTGGCGACGGTGGTGTGGTCCACGACGGGGGACAGCGTCGGCTTGGTGCCCCATTCGCGCAGGACCCGGTTGCTCTCCTTGCCGCCGGCCACCACGTCGTCCGCCGGGAGGTTGGGGAGCGCGCTCATCTCCTCGCGCAACTCCGCCTCGACCTTGGTCAGTTGCTCCTCCAGGGAGGCCAGGATCGCCTTGGTGTCCTCCGGCGGCGGCAGCGGCTCTGCCGACTCGCGCTTGGCCGCGGCGTACGCGCGGGCCGCCTCCTTGCGCTTGCGCTGCTCCTCCGCGATACGGCCGACAAGATCACGCCTGCTCGCGTCCAGCTCCACGATCGCGGACAGGGCGCGCTCCACCTCGGCGGCGTCCAGCCGCTTGGCGAGCGCGGCGGCCGTGGCCGCCCTGTCCTTACGAATCAGGTCCAGATCAAGCATGCGTGTTCCTCACGATCGACTGCTACTGGGAAGGGAGCAGAAAGTTGTCCGTTACAGACGGAAGCGGCACCCAGCGGGACCGGAACCATGACACGCCGGCCGTGGAGTCCGGACAGGAATCGAGTCTAGCCGCAGACGTGAGCCGGATCTTCTTCTGGATCAACAGCGGATGCAACGCCCGGTGCCGGATGTGCGACATCTGGCGGGAGGCCCCCGGTAAGACCCTGTCGGCCGCCGACGTGGCGCGCTGGACCCCGAGTTGGCGCGCACGCGGAGTGTCCCGGGTCGTGCTGTGCGGCGAACCGCTGCTCCACCCCGAACTGGTCGAGGTGTGCGCCGCCGTACGGGAGCAGGGCATCCGGCTGGACATGCTCACCAACGGCATCCTCCTGGCCCGGATGGCCGACCAGGTGGTGGCCTCGTGCGACACGCTCACGGTCAGCCTGGACGGCCCCGAGCCGGTGCACAACGAGATCCGCGGCCGCGGCAACGCCTACTCCCGGCTCCGGGCGGGCATCGCGGCCGTCCGGGAGCGGGCGCCGGACCTTCCGCTGGCCGCGCGGTGCGCCGTGCACCGGATGAACGCCCCGCATCTGCGGGCGACCGTGGCCGCCGCTCGTGACCTGGGCCTCGACGGCATCAGCTTCTCGGGGGTCGATCTGCACAACGAGGCCGCGTTCCGGCGTGAGGGGGCGATCGACGGTGACTACGTCGACGGCCTGAGCGTGCGGGGCTCCGATCTGGAGGTGCTGGAGTCGGAGGTGTCCGCGCTGATCACCGGGCACCGGGACGACTTCGCCTCCGGGTTCCTCAACGACTCCCCCGGTCATCTGCGCACGGTGCTGGTCGACTACTACCGCGCGCTGGACGGCCGGGGGCAGATGCCGGTACCGCGCTGCAACGCGCCGTGGCGCTCGGCCGTGCTGGAGTACGACGGCACGGTGCGCCCCTGCTTCCCGATGGCGCCGTACGGCAACGTTTTCGAGACGGACGACCTGTTCCAGGTGGTCGACGGGGCGGCGGCACGCTCCCACCGCGCGGCGCTCGACGTGGCGACCGACCCGACCTGCCTCGGCTGCGTGTGCCAGACCCGGATCACCGACGAGGTCTCCAGGAGGTGGGCCGAGCGGCCGGACGAACTGGCCATCAAGGCGATCCGGTGACCGGGCTCCGGGCCGGTCACCGCCGGGTCAACGAGAACGCCTGGGACGTGCGCACGCCCGTGCACCTGGGCTCGTCGTTCTACGACGTGCCGTCCGTGCGGGCGGGCCGCTGCACCCTGGGCGAGCGGGAGCTGACCCTGGCCGGCGACGTCGGCGGCGCGCGGCTGCTGCACCTCCAGTGCCACTTCGGACTGGACACCCTCTCCTGGGCGAGGCGCGGGGCCAGGGCGACCGGCGTCGACTTCTCGCGCGCCGCGGTGACCGCCGCCCGCGAGCTGTCCGCGGAGCTGGGCGTACCGGCCGTGTTCCACCGGGCCGACGTCCAGGACCTGCCGGCCGCGCTCTCCGGCTTCGATCTGGCCGTGACCACGTACGGGGTCACGTGCTGGCTGGAGGACCTGTCCGCGTGGGCGGCCTCGGTCCACGGAGCGCTCCGCCCGGGAGGCCGCTTCCTTCTGGTCGAGTTCCACCCCCTGCTGGAGCTGGCCCTTCCCGGGGCGGTCAGCGGCCACGGTTCGTACTTCGGGTTCCCCGATCCGCCGCCGACCGCGACGTCCGGCACGTACACCGACCCGGACGCGCCGATCTTCTACGAGGAGTACCGCTGGCAGCACCCGGTCGGGGACGTGGTGAACGCCCTCATCGGCGCCGGATTCGAGCTCACGGGCCTGGGCGAGTATCCGGACAGCCCGGTCCCGCTGTTCGACGAGCGCCTGGCGGGCAGCCCGCTGGCGCCGGCCCCGCGCAGCTACTCGATCACCGCACGGAGGAAGTCTTGACCGACACGACGACAGCTCCCGCAGCGACCCAGGAGGCGGTGGCCGCCCTCTTCGGCGCGCTCGGCCGCGATCAGGAGCGGGCCCGGGCGACGCTGAACCTGGTGCCGAGCGAGAACGTCCTGTCGCCGCTGGCGCGGGTGCCGTTCGCCCTCGACGCCTACGCACGCTACTTCTTCGACCACAAGCGGATGTTCGGCGCCTGGTCGTTCTTCGGCGGCACGGGTGCCGGGGCGATCGAACAGGAGACGCTGCTCCCCCTCCTGCGCGACCAGGCCCAGGCGCCGTTCGTGAACCCCCAGCCGATCTCCGGGCTGAACTGCATGACGGCGGCGATGAGCGCCCTGGCCTCGCCCGGGGACACGGTCGTGCTGATACCGACCGACGCGGGCGGCCACATGAGCACGGCCGGAGTCGCGCGACGGCTGGGACTTCATGTGCTGACGCTGCCCATGGCCGACGCGCACACCGTCGACCACGAGGCGCTGGGCGCGCTGCTGCGCTCCGAACGGCCCGCGCTGGTCTATCTGGACCAGTCGACGGTGCTGTTCCCGCTGGACTGCGCACCGCTGAGGGAGGTCATCGACCGGGAGTCGCCGCGGACGCTGCTGCACTTCGACTCCAGCCATCTCAACGGACTCATCCTGTCGAAGGCACTGGCCAACCCGCTGGACCGGGGGGCGGACACGTTCGGCGGGTCGACCCACAAGACCCTGGCCGGCCCGCACAAGGGGTTCCTGGCGACCCGCCGGGAAGACCTGAGCGAGCGCATCGACGCGTCGACCGCGGATCTGGTCAGTCACCACCACCCAGCGGAGGTCCTGTCCCTGGCGGTGACGCTGCTGGAGCTACGGGACCGCGACGGCGCCGGCTACGGCGCGGCGATCCTGGCGAACGCCCGGGCGCTGGCCGCGCGGCTGCACGAGCGGGGGGCCGCGGTGGCCGCGGCCGATCGCGGATTCACGGGGTGCCACCAGGTGTGGCTCGACACCCGGTCGGCCGACGAGGGCGTGGCCATGGCGGACCGCCTGTACGCGGCCGGCGTCGCGGTGAACCGGGTGGGCGTGCCGGGGGTGCGCGGCGCCGCGTTCCGGCTCTCCTCGGCCGAGGTGACCCGCTGCGGGGCGACCGAGGCTGACAGCACCGAACTGGCCGACATCATCGCGGACGTGGTGGTCGACGGGGCCCCGACGGACCGGGTCGCGAGCCGGGCGGCCGCGCTGCGGGCGCGGCTGTACCGCCCGCGCTACTGCTTCGAGGACGACGCGCTGGAGGATCCGGCGGTACCGGAGTGGCTTCGAGAACTGGCCGCGGCCGTCGGCCGGGGCGTGTACGGGGAGGACCGATGACGACGACGGACCAGAACACGTCGGACCGGCTGAAGGCCGTGGAGCAGAATCTCTACGACGTGGGGCCCCGCGACTCCGGGGGCCGGGAAGGGCCCGGTCACTACATCGCGATATCGGGGAACACCGCGGCGGGCAAGACCACACTGATAGAAACGCTCGCCGGGAGCCTGCGCGCGGCGGGGGCCGACGCGGTGGGTGTGAGTGAGCGGGTGTTCCACCACCGCTACCTCAAGCTCATGTTCTCCGCCTCGGCCGACTTCGCCTTTCCCATCCAGCTGTCCTTCATGCTGGAGCGCCATCTCCTGCTGCTGGACAACCTGGTCCGGCGCGGGCGCACGATGGTGATGGAGCGATCGCATCTGGACGACGCCATGTTCGTCCGTGAGCACGTGGCCTCCGGTGCCATCACCGCCGCACAGCAGCGGGCCTACACCGAGGTGTCGGGGGAACTGAACGCCCGCATACCCAACCCGGACCTGATCGTCCTGATGAACCCGGAACCGGAGCTCTCGCTGGAGCGGCTGGCCCGCGCCGAGGCCGAGGGGTCCCGGCCCAGGGAGTTCCCGTCGGACGCGGCCAAGAGGGCCTGGGTGCACCGCTGGTACGACCTGTACCAGGAGCTGCACGACGACTACCGCCGCCGGGCCGTCGACGGCGATCTGCGGGGGACCGAACTGCTGGAGCTGGACGCCGCGGCGTCCCCCGAGGAGAAGATCGCCACGGTGACGGCCCGGGCACGCTCGCTGGTGGTGGGCTGAGATGGGCCGGCCGGCCCCGGCGGGCGCGCCCGCTCTGCTGCCCCGGCTGCTCGACGCCGGGTCCTTCTTCGGGCGGCAACTGGCCGATGCCTGGGACCTCCCGCTGCGGTCCCTGCTGCGCTCGTCGATTCCGGCCGAACGACCGCCCGGCGCGGCCGGTCCCTGGCTCGGGCTGCTCGCCGAGGCGGTGGCCCGCGATGCCGACGGCGGGCCGGACGCGGCCGACGCGCTGCTGCGCCGGCCGGTGATCCAGCAGAGCGACCACGCGAACCTGCTGCTGGACCGGGAGACGTGCCTCAACAACGTCCTCTTCCATCAGGCGGCGAGCGATGCCGGGCTGCCCGTGGCGATCCACAGCCAGTGCACGACGGTCGTCTGTCTGTCCCGTCGGGTCCCGCCCACCGGACCGGTCTTCCTCGCCACCGCGGGCGGCCGGTACGACGTGTTCGGACGATCCCGCAACGAGTACCGCCGGTCCAACTTCTGCTCGCTGCGCGGGCCGGTGCGGATCGCGCTGCGCCCCGTCGGCCCCACCGCGCTGCCGGAATCCCTGGCCCGTCGCCTGGTCGGACGGGTCTTCCCCGACGCGCCGACGGCGTACCGCATCCTCAACACGGAGCTGTGGGCCGGTTTCGGGGCCGACCCCGCGGTGCGCCGGGTCCAGCTCGACGAGACGACGACGGCCCGGGCCCTCGCTCTGCACGTGGAGTGCCCCGACTCCCCGGTCCGGCGGCTGCTGTTCGACCCCGCGGTCCGCGAGGCGTTCCTCGCCGTGAAGCGGGAGGTCGTGGCCTCGCCGGAGAACCTGGTGGTCAACCGGGCGGTGCCGGACTGGTTCTGGGTGCGCGAAGGATCGCGCCTGGTCGGCGTCGTCCGCACCGAGAGGGGTTACGTCAGCGAACGGGACGGTTCCCCGGCGCCGCTGGATCTGGAGGATCCGGCCGTGGTCGCCGCCGCGCTGCGCTCCGGTGATCTGCACGGGGACCGCATCCTCGCCTACCTGGTCCGCTCGATGCTGCCGGGCGCGGTCGCCGTGGGCGGTTCGGTGCAGCAGGACTACACAGCGGCTTACCGGACCATGCTGGCGAGGACCCAGGAGCGCGTCCCCTTCCTCGATCCCGCCGATCTGGCCACGGTGCTCGATCCGGGGCTCAGCAGGCTCGGCGGCGCGCCCCTCCTGGAGCCCCCGCGGGCCGAGCACACCCGCTGGGAGGGACTGGGGGTCGACGCGGACCCGGTCGACCTGGTCGCGCCGTGGCTGGAGCGGACGGTGGGCTCGGCGGTCGGCGGCCTCGACTGCGCCTGGTTCTACGACGGAAACCTCCGCGCGGCTCAGCAGCGCCGCGTGACGGAAGGAGCGGACCATTGATCATCGGGATGAACAGCTACTTCGAGCACCCCTCGATCGCGGTGCTGGACCGCGACGAGATCCTCTTCGCGGTCGAGGACGAGAGGTTCACCGGCATCAAGCACGGCCGGACCTACAGCCCGTACCAGACCTATCTGCCGGTGGCCTCGCTCTACCACGGACTCGCCGCGGTGGACGCCACGGTGGACGACATCGACGAGATCGGCTACTCGTACCACCGGTGGACCCATCTGCGCAGCCTGGCGGGATGCTTCACCGGCAAACGCGTCTCCGGTTTCCGGGAGGAACTGACGGCTTTCCTCAGTCTGGTCAATCTGCGCCAGGCGATGCGCAGTGGCTACGACATCCCGCGCCGGTACCGGGACCGGATCTTCCCCGAGAAGCTGGCCCGGGTTCCCTTCCGCGAGTACCACCACCACCTCGCCCACGCGGCCTCGGCGTTCCACTGTTCCGATTTCGAGGAAGCACTGGTCGTCGTGGCCGACGGCGCGGGTGAGCGGTCGGCCACGTCCGTCTACCGGGGGCGGGGCGGACAGCTCGAACGGATCGGCGGTGTGGATCTGCCGAACTCACTGGGCATCTTCTATTCGATGATCACCGCGCATCTGGGGTTCGAGCCGTTCTCCGACGAGTTCAAGGTGATGGGGCTCGCCGCATACGGCGAGCCGGCCCACCGCCAGGCGTGCTCGCGCATCCTGCGGCTGGGCCCCGACGGCTCGTACGTCCTCGACCTGGCCGCGCTGCGCTCGCTGGACACTCTGCTGGGCCCGGCCCGACGGCCGGGCGAGCCGCTGGCGCAGCGGCACAAGGACATCGCACGGTCGGTACAGGACCGGCTGACGGAAGCCCTCCACCATGTGCTCGGGCACTGGCTCGGCCGGACCGGTCTGCGGAACGTGTGCCTGGCCGGTGGGACGTTCCTGAACTGCGTCGCCAACGGCAGCCTCGCCCGGGACCCCCGGATCGAGGGGATCTTCGTCCAGCCCGCCGCACACGACGCGGGGACGGCAATCGGCGCGGCGGCGCTGAGCGCGGTGCGGCGGGGCGGGGGCCCGAAGGTGGTGTTCCGCTCGGCCGCGCTGGGCACCTCCCACACCGCGGCGGCGTGCGAGAAGGCCTGCGCCGCCGCGGAGGTGCCGCATGTGCGGCCCGCTCCGGAGGACATGATCGACGCGGTCGCCCGGCGGCTGGCGGACGGTGAGGTCGTCGGCGTCTTCCGGGGCCGGATGGAGTTCGGCCCCCGGGCCCTCGGGATGCGGAGTCTGCTCGCTTCACCGGCCGACCCCGCGATGCGCGACCGGCTGAACCGCATCAAGGGCCGGGAGGACTTCCGGCCGGTCGCCCCGATCGTCCTGCGGGAGCACTTCGACACCTACTTCGACGGCCAGCCCAACCGGTACATGCTGTTCACCACCCGTGCGCTGGAGCGGACGGTGCGCGAGGCGCCGAGCGCGGTGCACGTCGACGGCACGGCACGGGTCCAGTGCGTCCAGGAGGACGAGGATCCGTGGCTGCACGCGCTGATCACCCGGTTCGCCGAGTTGACGGGGCTTCCGATGGTCATCAACACCTCGCTCAACGTACGCGGCAAACCCATCGTGGAGTCTCCCGCCGAAGCGCTGGCCTGCCTGGGGTCGACGGCGATGAACCTCCTGGTGCTGGAGGACGTGCTGGCGGGCCCGGGAGCCCCGGACGCCGTCCGGCAGGCGGTCGGGTCCGCGGGAAGCGGCGTGGCGGAGGGAACGGCATGACGGTCCTTCCCCTCGGCGTGGCCGATCTCCTCCCGGGTGCGAAGCCGGCCGTCACGGACGGGGAGCTCCGGGTGCCCTCACCGCTGGACCCCGCCCCCTCGCTCGGTTCCGAACTGGGGGTCGATCTCCTGGTCAAGCGGGAGGACCGGCTCGACGACCTGGGGTGCGGGCACAAGACCCGCAAACTGGCCCATGTGCTCGCGCATGCCCGGGCCCAGGGGGCGACCGCTCTGGTGACCGCGGCGAGTGTGCCGTCCAGTCAGGCCGTCATGGTCGCCGCGAGCGCCGCGCGGACGGGGCTGCGGGCCCACATCGTGTACTGCGGTGACGTCCAGGAGCGGCCCCGGTCGGCGGCCGGCAACTACCTCCTGGCGGGGCTGCTCGGCGCCGACGTCACCTGGCACGAGCACACGGCCTGGGACCGCTGGCCGGCGCTGCTCGCCGATGCCGCGGCCCGGTTGCGGGAGGCCGGGGAAGTCCCGTACGCCGTGCCACCGGGCGTGGCGGACTGGCCGGGTCTTCTCGGCAGCGTCGAGCTGGGTCTGGAGCTGGCGGCCCAGCTGCCGGCCGACGGGAGGGAGACCCACCTCGTGACGGCGGCCGGATCGGGGGGCACGGCTTTCGGGCTCGCGATCGTGGCGGCGCTGCTGGACCTGCCGTGGCAGGTGCACGGCGTCTGTCTGGGCGCGCCCCCGGCCGGGGTCGCACAGGAGATGGCCCGGCAGCACGCGGACGGTGAGCGGGCCCTGGCCATGACGCTGCCGGGGCCGGACCGGGTCCGGCTGCACGACGGGGCACGCGGCGACGGCTACGACCGCTGGGGGAAGGCGGAGCTGACGGAGATCCGGCGCTGGCTCGCCCAGCAGCGCGTCCTGCTCGATCCGACGTACACGGCGAAGACGGCCGTGGGCCTGGCCCAGCTCGTCGCCGGTGGCGTCATCCCCCGGGGAGCGCGCGCCGTCTTCGTTCACACGGGCGGCAGCTTCCGGACGCTGGAGGGCGCGCCCGCCCTCGACGCGGACCTCGGCGATCTGGTCCGCCGGCCTGCCACCGGTTCCTGACGTCGGGCCCACCGCCCGTACCCGAGAGGAGACGAGGAGTCACCGCCATGGAGAACCTGACTGTCAACACGCCTGTGCGGCTGTACGGAACCCCCGCGGAGGCGGTCGAGCAAGCCGCGCTGTGGCGTCCGGGCGACCCGTTTCCGCTGCTGGCCGGCCCGGCACTGGACCGGTTTCGTCGTGTGGTGGGTGAGGAGCTGCCCGCGGTGGAGGTGACGCGGCGCGCCGGGAGCGTCGTCTCGACCGGGGGCCCGCTGTCCCGGGCGGCGGGGCGGCTGCTGGCCGTGGCCACCGAGCGCCCGCATCGTCATGTGGACGCGGCGGGGCTGGCCGACGCCGTGGCCGGAGGCGGTCTGGTGGCCGTGGTGGGGCTGGCCTCCGATCTCGCCGAGGCCCGTGACTGGCCCGCGGCGGGCAACCCCCGGACCGGGGTGCTGACCGGGCGTACTCCGGCTTCGCTGCTGTGCCTGGTCTACCGGACCCTGGTGCCGGAGGCCGGGGCGCGGGACGGCGCCTTCGTGGTGTCGAACCCGTTCCATCAGGACGAGCTGGAGGCCGACGCGGTGGAGCTCGCCGAGATGGACCGGCTGTTCACCGAACGGAATCAGCTCGTCGTCTACCACCTGCACGGCCGGGAGTGCAGCGCGGGGATGCCGGACGCGGTGATCTGCGGGCGGTCGGACGACGGTGTGCCGCCGTCGGGGCCGCTGCCGGAGGGTTACCGGATTCCGTCGTGCCTGCGGGGCGGGGGCTGCTACCGCGGCGACCTCGCGGAGGACCAGCGGATCCGGGCGATGGACCTGAACGCGGTGCTGGTCTTCTCGCAGAGCTGTTCGACGGTGGCGGTCGGCGCGTCCGCCTTCCCGCCCGAGGTGTCGCTCGGCTCGGGGTTCCTGGAAGGCACGGCCACGGCGGTGATCGGGGGCCTGGGCTCCCACATGGCGGAGCCGGGACTGGAGCGGGAGGTACGCGACGGGATGGCCTCGGGGCTGCCGCTGGGCGACATCGTGGCGCGGCTGAACTCCGGCGAGGGAGGGCACCGGGGAGGCATGGCGACCTTCGGTCTGCTCGGCGATCCCGGCCTGGTGCTGAAGGCCCCGGCCGAAGGAGTCACGCCGCCGCCCGTCACGCCCCACGGGACCGAGGGTACGGAGGAGGCCCTGGAGACCCTGGGCCACCTCAACGACACCGTGCTGCCGAGGTGCGAGCGGCTGCCCTGGCTGGAGCTGGAGGGGGCGGAGGAGGAGTTCCTCGGCCTGCGCCGGCGGATTCGGGAGCTGGCCTACCGCGCCGACGCCCCGGATCTCCCCGCGCAGGCCGCCCTCCTGGCCGAGGCGGTGGCCGAGGCCCAGCACGGGCTGATCCGGCAGGCCGCCGCGGCCGCGCAGCGGGAGGGGGCCGACTTCCTGGGCGACTCGTCCCCGCTCTTCGACCAGGAGGCACGGGAGGAGATCCCGTGCGCCGGCTGCGGTCTGCCGCGCGCCTTCCGCATCCGGCTGCGGCACCGGGTGGACCGGTCGCTGGTCGTCCACACCGAGCAGTGCCGGCGCTGCGGCGATCTCCACTGGTCCACCGCCGAGTCGCCGGGAACGGCCCCGTACATCCGCGGCCCGGTGGACTTCTCCGCCGATCGCCGGTCCGCGACGGTGCTGACCCGGGAGATCGTCAATCCCGGGCCGCGCACGGTGCGGGGTGCGGCGGGCTTCGCGTTCCAGACCAGGGACGAGCCGGTCCTTCCCTCGTGGACGAGCGAGCCCGTCGAGATCCCGGCGGGCGGGGTGTACCGGTTCCGGGTTCCGCTGGACCTGCCCGCCTACCCGTCGGTGCGGCCCGACCCGCACACCGGCCAGGTCATGGCGTTGCTCGACGGTGTCTGCCTGCTCTCGCCCGCGGTCATGGGACTCGCCTGAGCGGACGGGAACACGACCGGGCCGGTGCCTGCGGGCAGGCGGTGCCCACCGGCAGAAGGAGGACAGAGGGATGGCGGAGGAACCGCATCGTCGAACCGATGTGCTGGATGTCGTGGGCATCGGTTTCGGCCCGTCGAACCTGGCCCTGGCAATAGCCCTGGCCGAACACAACGCCGCCGTACCCGAGCAGGAGCGGGTGTCGGCGCACTTCTTCGAGAAACAGATCGCGTTCGGCTGGCACCGGGGCATGCTCATGCCCGGCACCACCATGCAGGTGTCCCATCTGAAGGATCTGGTCACCATGCGGGACCCCACCAGTCGCTTCACCTTCCTCGCCTATCTGCACGACAAGGGAAGGCTCACCGATTTCATCAACCACAAGATCATCTTCCCCTCCCGTATCGAGTTCCACGACTATCTGGAATGGGCCGCGGGCGCTTTCCGGAAAGAGGTCGCCTACGGAACCGAGGCCGTGGACGTGCGGCCGGTCGAGGAGGACGGCGAGGTCACCCACTTCGCGGTGACCGCCCACAGCGTCGGACTGCCGTCGAAGCCCTTCGTGCAGCGGGCCCGCAACGTGGTGGTGGCAGGCGGGCTGCGCCCGCACCTTCCCGACGGGGCGGTGCTGTCGGACCGGGTCTGGCACACCGGTGAACTCCTCGGCCGGCTGGAGAGGCTGCCCGTGCCCCGGCCCCGCAGCTTCACCGTGGTCGGAGCGGGACAGAGCGCCGCGGAGGCGGTGGCGCATCTGCACCGCGAGTTCCCCGACGCCGATGTCCACGCCGTGTTCCGGCGCTACGGCTATTCGCCCGCCGACGACAGCTCCTTCGTGAACCGGATCTTCGACCCCGACGCCGTGGACCGCTTCCACGGGGCACCCGAGGACGTCAAGCGGATGATGGTCGACTACCACCGGAGCACGAACTACTCGGTGGTCGATCTCGACCTCATCGACGAGCTGTACCGCCGCGTCTACCAGGAGAAGGTGGGCGGCCACCAGCGGCTGCACGTGCACGGCCTCTCCCATCTGCTGGAGGCACGGACCACCGGAAACTCGGTGCGGGCGACCGTGGAGTTCCTGCCGACCGGCGAGCGGCGCGTGCTGGATACGGACATCCTCGTGTACGCGACGGGGTACCGGCCCATGGACGTGCGCGAGGTGCTCGGCGGCGTCACGCCCTACGTGCGCACCGACGAGCACGGCCGGCCGCGGGTACGACGCGACTACCGCGTCGAGACCGGTCTGCGCGGCACCGCCGCGATCTACCTCCAGGGGCCCACCGAGCACAGCCACGGCCTGGCCTCCGGCCTCCTCAGCAACACGGCTGTACGAGCCGGCGAGATCCTCCGGGCCATCACGGAGAGCTGTCGGACGACGACCGGCAGCGAAAGGAGATCCCATGCACGGCACGCGTCATGAAACCCGGCTCGACGTTCGGCACCCGTGGTCCGCCACCCTCCTCACCGGCACGGCGGAGGAGGGCGAGCGGCTCTCGGCCTGGATGCGGCAGGAGTACCTCGTGCGCACCTGGAACCGGGTGTGGCCACCGGACCGCTGGGTCGACCACTTCCGGCGATCCGCCGCCGAGGGCTCCGACCGGCCGTTCCTCATCACGTTCGAGGGGAGGGCGTTCGCCTATGTCGAGGTCTACCTGCTCCGCCACTCGGTCCTGGCCCCGCACGTCGACTGGGGGGAGCGGGACCTGGGGCTGCACCTGGCGGTGATCGACCCGGCTCTGACCCACCGGGGGCTGGGGACCCGCTTCCTCATCGACCTGACGGCGGCCCTCTTCCGGCAGTCGCCGGCCACCACCCAGGTCGTCGCCGAGCCCGACGTCGCGAACACCGTCATGCGCAGGGCCCTGCGAAGCTCCGGCTACCGGTTCACCGGCACCGTCCGGCTGCCGGACAAGACCGCGGCGATCATGCGCTGCCCCCGGCCACCCGCAGAACCGGTCACCGCCCGGCACGACCGCTGAACCCACTCCGGCCGGCCCCTCCGCCCGAGCCCTACGCGGCCGGGCGGGCCGGTCCGGCGTACCCGCCGGGGCCCAGCAGCGCCCGGATCGGGTGCCAGAGCTCCTGGCAGGACGACCCCGGCGCCGACGCCTGACGCCCCAGGCCACCGGGCCGGGCGGCCAGGTCCGGCTGCGGGGCGGCCCGCCAGAGCAGGCCGTCCGGATGGTGCAGCACCGCCGTGACCTCGTCCGGTGTCGGCGGCTGGTCGTTGCCGCGCAGATAGACCGCCCGCAGCCCCAGATTGCGCAGCCTGGTCAGGGCGCGCGCCCGGTTCACCGCGTGCACCAGTACCCGTACCGGGGCCCCTGGCCCCGCTCCCGTACCGCTGCCGGGACCTGTGCCGTCGGCCGGTCTGGTGAGGGTCAGGGCGACCACCACCGTGCCGTTCGGCAACCTGCAGAAACCTCCGCCTGCCATGCTCCACGCTCCCCCGTGAGACGTCGTGTCAATAAGAATGTGAACAAGACGCACCTAAACACGATCGGCCGCCGCCCGCTAGAGGGCGACGGCCGATCATGGTTTGACCTGCGGTTCTACTTGATCAGCGACCCGAGGGGCTGACCAGGACGGTCATCGTCCGACCGTCGCGGGGCTCGTGGACGATGGAGATGCGGGTGTTCGTGTCAGAAACCTTGACACTGCCCGTCGGGTTCTCCTTGTACCAGTAGGTGCCCTTCCGGTCGTCGAAGACCGGGTTGCCCAGGCTGGGCTTGATGTACAGCGGCACGTCCGCGTTGTGGAGCGTGAAGCCCTTGTTCGGGTACCAGCTGAACGGGGCGTCGAACGGCTGGATCTTGTTGCGCAGGAGCGAGCCGTCCTTCCACTTGAGCGGCTTGGCGTGCGCGTCGACCGGCAGGATCAGACCCTGGCCCGGGTGGACCGAGGTGTTGTTGTCCTTCTGGGAGGTGTCCCAGAGCCAGACCAGCAGACCGGTCTGGTACGCGTAGTGCTCGACCCAGTCCGGACGGGTGCCGGAGAAGCCGAAGTTGTACGGGCCGACCTTCAACGTCTCGTCGTAGGAGACGTACTGGCGGTTCTCGGCGATGTAGTACTGCGGGTAGTCCTGGGTGAAGGACTCGCCGATGCGCGAGAAGCCCTTGGCGGTCCAGCCGTTGTCGTCGCCCTCGGCGTTGTCCGAGAAGAGCGCCGCGCCGTCGGCCGTGATGGTGATGGCGTCGGCCGCGAAGCCCTTGCCGCCCGCGCCGCCGTCCGTCTGGTAGCGGAAGCGGAGGTCGACCTTCTTGCCCGCGTAGGCGTCCAGGGGGAAGGAGAGCTTCTTGTACGCGCCCGAGACGTCGGTCAGGGCCGGCTTGTCACTGGCGTCGCGCGGGATGGCCTTGCCGTCGGCGGTGCCGTCGAGCGCGGTCCAGCTGGTGCCGCCGTTGTCGGACACCTCGGTGTAGAGGTAGTCGTAGTCGGCCTCGATGTCGTACCAGCCCGAAAGGTCCAGCGTGGCCTTGGACTTGCCGGTCAGGTCGACCGAGCGGGTCAGGGTGTTCGACAGGTCGTCGCCCATGTCGCTCCACCACTGCTTCGCACCCTCGGCGGGCTTGGTGACGGTGGTGGTGACGGCCTTCTTCGGCAGCTCGACGACGAGCGCCTGCGGGTTCTTGGTGTTGTACTCCGAGACACCCAGCTTGTGCAGCGAGGTCTTGCCGGCCTTGGCCTTGTCGTAGTCGAGCCAGCCGAGCTGGAGCTTGTCCCACGAGGTCATGTCGCCGGGCAGGTTGCCGATCTCGCCCTTGCCGGTGCCCAGCCAGGAGCCCGCCGACATCAGGGACCAGAAGCCGACCGAGTTCTCGCCGCCGCCGGAGGTGTCGTACAGATCCGGCAGACCGAGGTCGTGGGCGTACTCGTGGGCGAAGACGCCCAGGCCGCCGTTCTCGGGCTGGACGGTGTAGTCGCCGACCCAGATGCCCGTGTCGCCGATCTGGGCGCCACCGGCCTTGTTGTCCGCGGGGCCGGTCGCACCGGCGTTGGTGCCGTACGCGTACCAGCGGTGCGCCCAGATGGCGTTGGTGCCCTCGGCGCCGCCGCCTGCCGACTCGTCCTCACCGGCGTGGACCAGCTGGAAGTGGTCGATGTAGCCGTCGGGCTCGTTGAAGTTGCCGTCGCCGTCGAAGTCGTAGCGGTCCCACTCGTCGTACTCGGCGAGGTTCGCCTTGATCTCGGCGTCGGTGCGGCCCTGGGCCTGCTGGTCGGCGACCCAGGCGTTCACGCCGTCGCGGACCGCGTCCCACACGTTGGCGCAGTTGGACTGGCCGCAGTAGTTGGAGCCGTAACGGGCTTCGTTGTAGGGGACCTTGACCCAGTCGGAGACCTCACCCTCGACCGAGTAACGGCCCGAGGAGGTCTTCTCGTAGTAGGTCTTGAGCGAGTTGACGCCCTTGCCCTCGCCGAAGTAGAGCTCCTGGAAGTGCTCCTGGTTGTAGTCGGACTTCCAGGCGGTGCTGTTGTCCTTCTTCGGGTCCGGCTTGGCGATCTTGTTGTGCGCCGGTCCGGGGGTGCCGCCGAACTTCTTGACGGGCGGCTTGGGGCCGTCGCCGTCCGGGTCGAACATCGTGGTGTCGTCGACCTGGTCGCCGAACTCCAGCAGGATGGTGAAGATCTTGTCGGTCTTCTCCCGGCCGAGCTCCACGTACTTCTTGTCGCCGAGCTTGACGACCTTGGAGCCGCTCCGGTTCGCGACCTTCTTGTCCCCGGCCAGCACCTGCTCCAGCGCGGCCTCGCGCTGCTCGGCCTGCTGCTCGCTGAAGGGGCCCTCCAGGTTGTGCTCCACATGCCCCTTGGCCAGCGCCGGGTCACGGCGGTCGACGGTGGAGACACCGGAACCTGATGAGCTGTCATGCGCCTGGGCGGTGGCGAAGGTCGACGCGGTCGCGGCGGTCGCAGCCATGGCCACGACAACGGCGGCGGCGCGAAGCGCCCGTCTCTGATTGGTCACTTGAAGCAGTCCTCCCCGGGCGTTCCACGCTGCGGCCAGGGGGGTATGGAGAGGGCCGTGCGCGTGAACGCGTCACAAGTGACGACATTCGATCGGAGTTATGAGAGAAAAGACAGACCTTGACTTGAACAGACCAAGTGCACTATGCGGAGCGCTCATCCGGTATACGGACGGTATGAGCAGGGCATGGGAACGGCAAAGGAACGCCGACCGGCCCGGATCCGTCCGGTCGAACGCTTCAACAGGCGCGCCCGGCTGTCCGCTTGGTGAGAGCCGTGACTCCGTGCGCCCCCTGTGCACCGGTACCGTGCGTTAGGTCACGCTTACTACCGGTCCCGGTCGGGCATCCACCGTCGTAGGGTCGTTCGGCGTGCACGACCGCACCGAACGCCGCCCGCCCATCCGACGTCCCGAGGACGGAATCCGTCATGCCGCGTCCGACTGCCGCACAGTTCGCCTACGGTTCGGCCACCGTCGTCGCCACGACGCTCGCCCTGCTGCTGCTGTTCCGCACGGAGTCCGGCGTGGGGGTGGCCGCCGTCGGCGCGACCGCGCTGGCCCTAGGCCTCCTGGTCGCCCTGCGCCTGCCGCGCCCCGGCCACCCGACGGCGGGAGGGACCGGGCGGGCCACGACCGACCGCGCCTCCTCCGCCGCCGCCCGGACGCACCACGCCCTGGAGGGCATCGGGGCCCGGGAGCGGGTACCGGCCGCCCGTTCGTCCGAGCGTCCGTCGGCCCGTTCGTCCGCGCGGGACGACGAGCACTCTCTCCGCCGCTAGCGGCCGGACTCGCTAACGGGCCACGACGACGACCGTCTTGGCCGCCTTGTCCTGGAGCCCCTGCCGGTAGGGCTTGTCGGTGAACATCAGCACGATGTTGATCAGCCACCACAGGCACGGGCAGCACAGCAGCGCCGGGGCCCACAGCACGACCGCCCGCATCAGCGCGGCCCCGGTGTCGGGCACCCGCCCGTCGTTGAGCATCGCGACGCGCAGCTTCAGCAGCCGCTTGCCCAGCGTGCGGCCGTCCTTGTGGGTGAAGTAGGTGTCGTAGGCGACGTAGACCACCAGGCCGATGATCGACCAGAGCAGCTGGTGCCCGCTGTACCCGCTGGCGACCGCGTCGCCGAACCCGTCGTCGCCGTCCCCGTTGACGTCGACCGCGCCGCCCCAGGGCAGCGAGATCAGGTACAGCGGGATCGAGATGATGAGGAAGTCGATGAGCCGCGCCAGGATCCGCTTCCCCGGCTCGGCGAGCGGCGGCATCCCGGCGAGCGGGTCGGGCGCCCCGAACCCGCGTCCGCTGCCGTACGGATCGTTCGGCGGGGGCGGAGGCGGCGGGGGCGGCGGAGCACTGCCGTACGGCTGACCGTCGGACGGCGGCGGGGGCTCCTGCGGCTTCTTGAGGAACGGATCGTCGTCCTCGGGCGGCTGGCCGGGCGTCGGCTGGTCGTTGCTCATGGGGGCAGTGCATCCCGCACCACCGGAGCCCGCAACGGCTCAGGTGCTTTCGGGGGACGCGGGGAGGCATACGAGTCTAGACCGGCATGTCGCCACCCGCCCGGCCAGCTTTTCCGATAAGCGGGCGGGTGGCTCCCGGTCAGCCGGTCCCGCTCAGCCCCCTCAGCCCGCCACGAACGTACGGGCCGCCTTGTCGTGCCAGCACTGGCGCCACGGTCGGTCGAACAGGCACCACAGGACGTTGACCACACCGAGGACGAGCAGCCCCAGCACGCCGTAGACGAGCCAGCGGCGCAGGGCCGCTCCCAGGGACGGGGTGTCATGGGACTCGATGTCCCGTACGTCGAGTCCGAAGAGCTTCTTGCCCAGCGTCCGGCCCCACTTGGCCGTCGGCAGGGCCTCCAGGAGGAAGCCGAGGAGCAGGAACGCGGCGAGCAGCGCCCCCAGCAGGACCCCGGTGGTGGAGTCCAGCAGCCAGACGGTGACGGTCTCCCCCGTCTCCTTCGCCGCGGTGATCTTCCGGTCGATGTGGTCGAGCGCCTGCGCCGACAGCGGGACGGCCACCGTCCCGACGACCGCGCCGAGCAGGAGGTTGTCGACGAGCCGGGCGGCGAACCGCTTGCCGAGCCCGGCGGGGCGGGCCGAGGCCTGGTTGCGGGCGAGTTGCTGGAAGGGGTCGTCGACCGGCGGCTTCCACGGCACGACGGGCTGGTCAGCGCCGGCCGCCGTTCCCTGGTTCTGGTGGGGCTGCTGCTGCGGTTCGGGCTGGGCCAGTTGGTGGACCTGCTGAGCCCAGGAGGCCGAGCCGCCGCCCGGACCGGGCGTCAGGGGGGTGTGCAGGGCCGCCGAAGGACCGGGGTCGGGGGACGGGGTGGGTACGGGGGCGGGAGCGGGAGCCGGGGCGGGTGCGGGAGCCGACGGCTGGGCCTGCTGCGCCTGGGGCGCGTACTGCGCCTGCTGGGACTGGGCCGGTGTCTGCTGGGCGTGCGCCTGCAGCGGCTGCGCCGGTGCTTGCTGCGCCGGTACCTGGTGGGCGGGTGCCTGCGGTGCCTGGGCCTGTGCCGGGAGGGCCCGGGGCGTCGGAGCCGGGGCGAGGCTGTTCGGCGCCGCACTCACGTTCTGCGGCCCCTGGGGCGTACCGGCGTTCGACGGCGCCGGACCGGGCTGAACGTCACCGGCGGCCGGGGCGCCGCCCCGTACCGCGTTCGGCCGCGGCCCCACCGCGCGGATAGTGACCGTCCCGTCCGTCGGCGGACGGGTCCCGGTCTCCTCGGCGGGCCGGCCGCCGCTCTCCCGCATCCCCGGCAGCGCGCCGCCGGTCGGGTCCTGGGGCAGCGGCGCCCTGGGGTCGGCCGACGGCGCCGGGTGTCCGGCGCCGGGGCTCGCGGGCTCCTGTGCCGGTCCGCCCCACTCGACGCGGCGGTCCCGTTCGCCGCCGAACCCGTTCTGGCGTGCGGCGTCCGCCTGCCAGACCGACGCGCCGTCAGCGGGCGAGGCCGCCCGGTCCGCGCCGGGTGCGCCGGAGCCGGGCGCGGCCCCCTGGCCGTCCTGGAGGCCGTCCTCCTCGTCGAAGAAGATCGGTCCGGTCTCCTCCACCGGGGCGCTCTGCGCACCGGCCGCCGGGGCGGGGGCGGTGGCGGCCGGACCCGTCTGCCGGGGCGCGGGCCGGCTCGTACCGGGGACCCAGGAAGCGCCGTTCCAGTACCGGACGTAGCCGGGGATGGAGGGGTCGGGGTAGTAGCCCTCGCGGGGGCTTTCGTCACCGGGTGCCGGAGTTGGCGCGCTCATCAGCGGGTCCCGTATCTCTTCGAGGCCTCAGGCCGTCCCCGCCGGGCGGGCGGACGGCCTCAATACAAGGGTCCACATCTATCAGACAGCCGCCCGCCCCCGGGCCGGTCCACCTGTTTGGGCCCTCTTTCGAGACGCGTTCGGGGACGGGTTCGGGGTCGGATTCGGGGTCGGGTTCGGGACGGCTTCCACAACCGTCCGAAGTTTTTTCCCGAAGTCGCGTAATAGGTGGCGGGGAGGGCGCTCTCTCCTTGTGCGGGACGGTCACGGGACCGGCCCATGAGCACCGGAAGGTCGTGCATGTCGATGATGAGCATCGTGGAACGTGAGCTGGAGCTGAAGCTGGTCCTGTCCCCCGAGCGGTCCATCCCGGTGCCCGCCCGGCTGACGTACCGCACGAACGACCCGTACGCCGTGCACATCGCCTTCCACATCGGCTCCGAGTCGCCCGTGCACTGGACGTTCGCCCGGGAGCTGCTGGTGGAGGGCGTGTTCCGGCCGTGCGGGCACGGGGACGTGCGGATCTGGCCGACGAAGGTCGCGGGCCGCAGCGTCATCTGCGTGGCCCTCACCTCCCCCGACGGCAACGCCCTGCTGGAAGTGTCCTCCGCCGCCGTGGCCGCCTGGGTGGAGCGGACCCTGCGGGTGGTGCCGCCGGGCACCGAGAGCGACCGGCTGGGGATGGACGAGGCGCTGGCGGAGCTGCTGGCCCCGCTGCCGGCCGACGACCTGTGGCTGCGCGACCCGTGGGCGGCGGACGAGTCGCCGTCCCAGGACGGTGAGGCGTGAAAACCCCTGGAAGAAGCGGGGATCAGAAGAGCTTGCCGGGGTTGAGGAGGCCGAGCGGATCGAAGGCCGCCTTGATGGAGCGCTGCAGTTCGACCCCGGTCTCCCCCAGTTCGCGGGCGAGCCACTCCTTCTTGAGGACACCGACACCGTGTTCGCCGGTGATGGTTCCGCCGAGTTCGAGACCGAGCGCCATGATGGCGTCGAAGGACTCGCGGGCCCGGCGGGACTCGTCGGGGTCCTGGTGGTCGAAGCAGACGACGGGGTGGGTGTTGCCGTCGCCGGCGTGGGCGCAGACGCCGATGGTGAGGCCGTACTCCTCGGCGATGGCCGCCGTGCCCGCGAGCATCGCGCCGAGCCGGGAGCGCGGGACGCACACGTCGTCGATCATCGTGGCGGACTTGACGGTCTCCAGGGCGGTGAGGGACATGCGGCGGGCCTGGAGGAGGAGTTCGGACTCGGCGGGGTTGTCCGCGGGGACCACCTCGGTGGCCCCGGCGGCGGTGCACAGCTCGCCGACGGCGGCGAGATCGGCCGACGGGTCCGGGGTGTCGAAGGCACAGAGGAGGAGCGCCTCGGTGGTCTCGGGCAGGCCCATGGAGGCCATCGCGTTGACGGCACGCACGGTCGTACGGTCCATCAGTTCGAGGAGTGACGGGGTGTGACCGCGCTCCATGATCCGGCACACAGCGTCACAGGCGGTGGCCGCCGAGGGGAACTCGGCGGCGAGGACGAGCTGCTGGGGCGGCTGCGGTTTGAGCGCGAGGACGGCCTTGACGACGATCCCGAGGCTGCCCTCGGAGCCGACGAAGAGCCGGGTCAGGTCGTATCCGGCGACACCCTTGGCGGTGCGGCGGCCGGTGGTCAGGAGCCGCCCGTCGGCGAGGACGACCTCCAGGCCCAGCACGTACTCGGCGGTGACCCCGTACTTCACGCAGCACAGGCCGCCGGACGCGGTGCCGATGTTGCCGCCGATGGTGCACGTCTCCCAGCTGGAGGGGTCCGGCGGGTAGTACAGACCGTGTTCGTTGACCGCGCGTGAGAGCACCGCGTTGACGACGCCCGGTTCGACGACGGCGATCCGGTCGACCGGGCTGATCTCCAGGATCCGGTCCATCTTCACCAGGGAGAGCACGATGCAGCCGTCCGAGGCGTTGGCCGCGCCGGACAGGCCGGTACGGGCGCCCTGCGGGACGACGGGGACACGCAGCGCGGTCGCGGTCCGCATGACGTGCTGGACCTGCTCGACCGTGCGCGGGAGCACCACGACGGCCGGGGTGCCGGCCTCGCAGAAGCTCGCCATGTCGTGGGCGTAGGACGCGGTGACGTCCGGATCGGTGATCAGCGCCTCGGGAGGCAGTCCCGCGCGCAGCCGTTCGAGGAGATCGCTCATGATCCGAGCGTGTCACCCGGGGCCAATGGTGTGAACCCGTGGGCGGGGGCCGATCCCAAGGCGTGGTGTGCTCGTATGACTGACGCAGAGTGATGGCCATGGATGTCATGCCGCAGCAGGGCCCGGACTCCGGCCGGCCGCCCGAGCCGTCCCCGCAGGACCCCTCCGTTCTGCCCGCCGAAGGCGCCACCGCGGTACCCCCGCCGCCGCCCACGCTGCGGACGACGCTGCGCCGGGCCGCGTTCGGCGCGGTGGCCGCCGGGGTGCTGCTGGCCGGGGCGCTGGTGGCGGTGGACGACGGGGACGAGCGGCCGAAGGAGCCGGGTCCGGTCGAGCGGGCCGAGGCGGCGGCGACCGCGGGGTCCCCGGCCTCGCTCTCGGACCTCACCGCGCTGATCGGGGACCGGCAGAAGTGGGTGGAGTCCCACCCGAAGGACGCCCCGTCCCTGGCGACGCTCGGCACGGCGTACGTGGAGTGGGCGCGGCGCTCGGCGGACACGGCGTACTACGCCCGCGCCGAGCAGGCCCTGAAGGGTTCGCTGGAGGCCCAGCCGGGCGAGCGCGGGAACGGGGCCGCATGGCTGGGACTCGCGGCCCTGGCCAACGCCCGGCACGACTTCCTCGCGGCGAAGCGGTGGGGCGAGACGGTCAAGAAGCAGCAGCCGAAGGCCTGGAACGTGTACCCGGTCCTCATCGACGCCTACACCGGGCTCGGGGACCGGAAGGCGGCGACCGCGGCGACGGAGACGTTCGGCGAGCTGCGCAAGGGCGTTCCCGCGCTGGCCCGGACCGCCGACCTCTACCGGGGCAACGGCTGGCGCGAGGACGCGCTGGCCACCGCCCGGGAGGCGGCGGACCGGGCGACGCAGCCCGCCGAGAAGGCCGAGGCGCTGCACCGGCTCGGCGAGCTGGCCCGGGAGCGGGGCGAGCCGGAGGAGGCGGTGGCGCAGTTCGACGCGGCGCTGCGCACCGACGCCGCCCAGTACGCCTCGCTGGCGGGCCGGGCCCGGGCCCTGGCGGCGCTGGACCGCACCGACGAGGCGCTGGCCGCGTACCAGAGCGCGCTGGAGAAGCTGCCGCGCCCGCAGTACGCGCTGGAGCTGGGCGAGCTGTACGAGTCGCTGGGGCTGGACGGGGACGCGCGCACCCAGTACGCCAAGCTGCGGGAGATGGTGGCCGCGGCGAAGAAGGACGGGGTCGACGAGTCCCTGGTGCTGGCCCGGTTCGAGGCCGACCACGGGGACCCGGAGGCGGCGGTGGAGCTGCTGCGGGCCCAGTGGCGGGGGCAGCACCGCAGTGCGGCGGTGGCGGACGCGCTGGGCTGGGCGCTGCACCGGGCGGGCAAGTCCGAGGAGGGCCTGGAGTACGCCCAGCTGGCCGCCGACACGGGCGTGCGGAACGCCTCGTACGCGTACCACCTCGGCGTGATCCAGCGGGAGCTGGCGGACTACGGTCCGGCGCGCCGGAATCTGGAGCAGGCCGTGCGCACCGACCCGGCCTTCTCGCCGCTCGCCGCGCCGCTGGCGCAGGAGGCACTGGACGCGCTGGGCGAGCCGCCGCCGGGCGGACCGGGCGAGGTGCAGCAGCCCCCGCCGCCGGCTCCCGAGCCCGAGCCGGAGCCGAAGCCGGCGAAGAAGCCGGAGCGGGAGAAGAGGCCCGAGGCCCCGGCCCCGGCTCCGTCCCGTACGGCCGCCGTGAAGTCCCCGTCGCCCACCGCGTCCCCCTCCGCTCCGTCCTCCGCGTCGCCGTCGGCGTCGAAGAGTCCGTGAAGCGGAAGCCGTGAACGGCGAACGCCGCCGCGGTCCGGGGTACTGCCCCGGGCCGCGGCGGCGTTCTGCACCGTCCGCGCGGATCAGAGGTTGCCGCGCTTCTCCTGCTCGCGCTCGATCGCCTCGAACAGGGCCTTGAAGTTGCCCTTGCCGAAGCCCATGGAGCCGTGGCGCTCGATCATCTCGAAGAAGACGGTCGGCCGGTCCTGGACCGGCTTGGTGAAGATCTGCAGCAGGTAGCCGTCCTCGTCGCGGTCGACGAGGATCTTCAGCTCGCGCAGGGTCTCGACCGGAACGCGGGTCTCGCCGGCCCACTCGCCGAGGGTGTCGTAGTACGAGTCGGGGGTGTCCAGGAACTGCACACCGGCGGCGCGCATCGAGCGGACCGTGGAGACGATGTCGTTGGTGGCGAGCGCGATGTGCTGGACGCCCGCGCCGCCGTAGAACTCCAGGTACTCGTCGATCTGCGACTTCTTCTTCGCGATCGCCGGCTCGTTGATCGGGAACTTGACCTTGAGCGTGCCGTCGGCGACGACCTTCGACATGAGGGCGGAGTACTCGGTGGCGATGTCGTCGCCCACGAACTCCTTCATGTTGGTGAAGCCCATGACCTCGTTGTAGAAGCCGACCCACTCGTTCATCCGGCCGAGCTCGACGTTGCCGACGCAGTGGTCGATGGCCTGGAAGGTCCGCTTGGCGGGCGGCTCGACGATCGGCTTGGCCGCGGCGAAGCCGGGGAGGTAGGGGCCGTCGTAGCCGGAGCGCTCCACCAGGGTGTGGCGGGTCTTGCCGTACGTGGCGATGGCGGCGAGAACGACCGTGCCGTGCTCGTCCTTGACCTCGTGCGGCTCGGTGATGCCGCGCGCGCCGTGCTCGACGGCGTACGCGTACGCGGCCCGGGCGTCCGGGACCTCGATGGCGAGGTCGACCACACCGTCGCCGTGCGCGGCGACATGGTCCGAGAGGAAGGTGCCCCACTCGGTGGACGCCTTGATCACGGAGGTGAAGACGAAGCGGGCCGCGCCGTTGGTGAGGACGTAACTCGCGGTCTCGCGGCTGCCGTTCTCCGGTCCGGAGTAGGCCACGAGTTTCATGCCGAAGGCGGTCGAGTAGTAGTGCGCGGCCTGCTTGGCGTTGCCCACGGCGAAGACGACCGCGTCCATTCCCTTGACCGGGAAGCGGTCGGCCTGCGCTGCGGTGTCGGGGCTGGTGTGCAGAGTCTCAGTCATGTTCGAAGGCTCTCCCCGCATCGCAAGGTGCGCAATAGTTCGCGCAATCACTGGTCAATGTGTGCAGCGAATCGCCATGATGGCCGGGCTATCTGTACAGGCTGACCATCGGAGGCGGGCCCATGGCGATCGATCATCTGGACGGCCGGCTCATCGTGCTGCTCGCACGGGAGCCGCGCATAGGCGTCCTCGAAGCATCCCGGCGGCTGGGGGTGGCGCGCGGGACCGTGCAGGCGCGGCTGGACCGCCTTCAGTCGAATGGCGTCATCCGGGGGTTCGGCCCCGACGTGGATCCGGCGGCGCTCGGCTATCCGGTCACCGCGTTCGCCACGCTGGAGATCAAACAGGGCCAAGGCGCTGTCGTACGCGCGCACTTGGACGGCGTACCGGAGGTGCTGGAGCTGCACACCACGACGGGGCACGGCGACATGCTGTGCCGGCTCGTCGCCCGTTCCAACGCCGATCTTCAGCGGGTGATCGACCGGGTTGTCGGATTTGATGGCATCGTCCGGGCCTCCACGGCGATCGTCATGGAGAACCCGGTTCCGCTGCGGATCATCCCGCTGGTGGAGCAGGCGGCCGAGGACACCGGCTGAGCCGGAGGGCTCGGCGACAACGACGGAGCCGAGGGAGTGCCGTGTGAGCTTCTGGGAGTATCTGATCACCCGCCACCAGCAGCTCCTCACGGACGCGTTCCAGCACGTCAGCGCGGTGTTCCAGTGCATGGTCATCGCCACCCTGCTGGGCGTGGTGATCGGGGTGGTGAGCTATCGCAGCGGCTGGGGCGGCTCGCTGGCGATCACCTCCACGGCGACGATCCTGACCATCCCCTCCCTCGCCGCGATCGGTCTGCTGATCCCGCTGGTCGGGCTCGGTGTCGCCCCGACCGTGATCACCCTGACGCTGTACGGGCTGCTGCCGATCGTCCGGAACTCCATCGTCGGGCTGCGGGGCGTCGATCCGTCGCTGGTCGACGCGGCGACGGGCATCGGGATGTCGCGCACGGCGCGGCTGCTCCGGGTGGAGCTGCCGCTCGCCTGGCCGCCGATCCTGACCGGGATCCGGGTCTCCACGCAGATGCTGATGGGCATCGCCGCCATCGCCGCGTA
Organism: Streptomyces globisporus; assembly: GCA_014649555.1. Classification (GTDB taxonomy): domain Bacteria; phylum Actinomycetota; class Actinomycetes; order Streptomycetales; family Streptomycetaceae; genus Streptomyces; species Streptomyces globisporus. The sequence continues at coordinate 263,595 of BMTG01000009.1, forward strand.
CGCCTCCGGGCCCGGTCTCGGCAACGAGATCTTCCGGGGCATCGCCTCCCTGGGCAGTGCCAACGCGATCAACCAGGTGCTCGCGGGCACGCTCGGCATCGTCATCCTCGCCCTGCTCTTCGACGCCGCGTACGTCCTGCTGGGACGGCTGACCATCCCGAGGGGGATCCGTGCCTGAGACCGAGACCGACACCGCGGCCGCCGCCCGGGAGGAGTCCGCGGCCACGTCCGGGGCCACCATCCAGCTGGAGAACCTCACCAAGAGCTATCCGGGCAACCCGAACCCGGCCGTCGAGAACGTCTCGATGGAGATCAAGGCGGGCGAGACCGTCATCTTCGTCGGCCCGTCCGGCTGCGGGAAGTCCACCACCCTGAAGATGATCAACCGGCTGATCGAGCCGACCTCGGGGCGGATCCGGATCGGCGACGAGGACGTCACGGACATCGACCCGGTGAAGCTGCGCCGCAAGATCGGTTACGCCATCCAGTCCTCCGGGCTCTTCCCGCACATGACGGTCGCGGACAACATCGCCCTGGTCCCGAAGATGGTCGGCTGGTCCAAGTCCCGGGTGAAGGACCGGGTGGAGGAGATGCTCGACCTGGTGGGTCTGGACCCGCGCGAGTTCCACGGCCGCTATCCGCGTCAGCTCTCCGGCGGGCAGCAGCAGCGGGTGGGCGTGGCGCGGGCGCTGGCCGCCGACCCTCCCGTCCTGCTGATGGACGAGCCGTTCGGGGCCGTCGACCCGATCACCCGCGACCACCTCCAGGACGAGCTGATCCGGCTCCAGCACGAGCTGCACAAGACGATCGTGTTCGTCACCCACGACTTCGACGAGGCGATCAAGCTGGGCGACCGGATCGCGGTGCTGCGGGAGCGGTCGCACATCGCGCAGTTCGACACCCCCGAGGCGATCCTGACCAACCCGACGGACGACTTCGTCTCGGGTTTCGTCGGCGCGGGCGCGGCCCTCAAGCGCCTCAACCTCACCCGCGTACGGGATGTGGGCATCGCGGACTTCCCGACGGTGACGGTCGAGGACCCGCTCCAGACGATCTTCAACAAGCTCCGCAACGGCCCGCACAACGAACTGCTGATGCTGGACCGCCGGAACCGCCCGTACAAGTGGCTGCGGCGCGGCGATCTGATGCGGGCGCGCGGTTCGCTGGCGCGGGCCGGGCAGCTGGTGCACGACACGGTGACCCGGGACGCCACGCTGCACGACGCGCTGGAGGCGGTGCTCACCGACAGCGGGGGCCGGGTCGCGGTGACCGGGCGGCGCGGTGAGTTCATCGGGGTCGTCGACATGAAGACGCTGATGGACAGCGTGCAGGAGCTGCTGGAGGCGGACCGGCTGACGGCGATGGAGCACCAGCACGAGCTGGAGGAGCAGCGCGTCCACCAGACGGAACAGGAGCTGGAGGGGGGTGGCGGCACAGTATGAGCCCCAGCCATCAGTCCGGCTCCGGCAAGGGCCCGGCCGCCCCGGCCCGGCCGCCGGGCGAACACGACGTCAAGGGCCACGCGTTCCACGACGAGGAGAGCGACCCCTCCCCCGCCCCGGCCGCGCCGCAGCGCCGGATCACCTGGCGGAAGCTGGTGGTCCTGCCGGCGGTGCTGGCCGTCGTCCTGGTCATCACGTACGTCTGGATCACCAACATCCATCTGGACTCGATCGCGGAGAACTCCCTCTCCGGCGGAAACGTCCAACTGCGCTGGTGGCAGCACGTACGGCTGACGGCGATCTCGACATTCTGGGTGCTGATCATCGCGATCCCGCTCGGTATCGGGCTGACCCGGCGGCGGCTGCGGAAGGCGGCCCCGGCGTTCACGGCGCTGGCCAACATCGGGCAGGCGACCCCGGCGATCGGTCTGCTGGCGCTGCTGGTGATCTGGTTGGGAATCGGCCCGCGCACCGCGATCATCGGCATCGTGATCTACGCGGTGCTGCCGGTGCTCTCCAACACGGTGGCGGGTCTGCGGGCGATCGAGCCGAACATGATCGAGGCGGCGCGCGGGATGGGGATGTCCGGGCGGGGCGTCCTGCTGAAGGTGGAGCTGCCGCTCGCGGTGCCGCTGATCCTGGCGGGCGTCCGTACGGCCCTGGTCCTGAACGTGGGCACGGCGACGCTGGCCACGTTCGGCGGGGGCGGCGGGCTCGGCGACCTGATCACCTCGGGGATCCAGACCCAGCGGATGCCGGTACTGATCATCGGCTCGGTGCTGACGGTGGTGCTGGCGCTGCTGGTGGACTGGCTGGCCTCGCTGGCCGAACTGGCGCTGACGCCGCGCGGGCTGGAGGAGCGGTGAGGAGGACGAGGAGGAGACTGCTGCTGGTGGTGGTGCCGGTGCTGCTGCTGGGCGGGTGCGGGCTCAAAAGCGGTTCGCCGATGGTGGACGACGTGTCGCCGGGCTCGGTCGGGCAGGGCGAGCCGTTGAAGGGCGCCACCCTGACGGTGACGTCGAAGAACTTCAGCGAGAACATCATCCTGGGCCAGATGACCGGCCTGGTGTTCAAGGCGGCCGGGGCGGAGGTCCTGGACCGGACGAACCTGCCGGGCTCGATCAGCGCGCGCGAGGCCATCATCAACGGCGACGCCGACGCCCAGTGGGACTACACCGGCACGGGCTGGATCACCTTCCTGGGCCACGCGGACCCGATCGTCGACCCGAAGAAGCAGTACGAGGCGGTACGGGACGAGGACAAGGGCAACGGCGTGATCTGGCTGCCGCCGGCCCCGCTCGACAACACGTACGCGCTGGCGATCAGCAAGAAGAACAACGCGAAGTACAAGCTCGAGACCCTCTCGGACGTGGCCGCCCTGGCGAAGAAGGACCCGGGCGCGGTGACGATCTGCGTGGAGAACGAATTCGCCTCGCGCGACGACGGACTGCCGGGCATGGAGAAGAAGTACGGGATGAAGATCCCGGCGGGCAACATCCAGAAGATGGACGCCGGGATCATCTACACCCAGGTGTCCGAGTCCACCTCCTGCCTGCTCGGCGAGGTGTACACCACCGACGGCCGGATCAAGGCGATGAACCTGGACCTGCTGGAGGACGACAAGCACTTCTTCCCCAACTACAACGCCTCCGCGGTCGTCCACGAGGCCACCTTCGAGAAGTACCCGGTGATCGCGGAGCTGCTGGACCCGCTCGCCCGGAAGCTGACGACCGAGGTCGCGCAGACGCTGAACGCCAAGGTGGACGTGGACGGCGAGGATCCGCACGAGGTGGCGAAGGAGTGGCTGGTGGAGGAGGGGTTCATCGAGGAGGAGTGAGCCGGGCCCGGAGTTGCAAAGAACCCGTTGCAAAAAAGCCTTGCAAAGCACTCTTTGCAACTCTACGGTTGAGGCATGCCGGAGCACGAGAACACTCCTGAGGGCGAGAAGGCCCCCCGCCCCTACCACCTGGGCGGCGACGACCGAAAGCTGCACACGGTCGACGCCCGCACCCTGCGCGCCATCGCACACCCTCTGCGGATCCGCCTGCTGAACGCGCTGCGCGAGTTCGGCCCGGCGACCGCCTCGAAGCTGGGCGAGCGGCTGGGCGAGTCGAGCGGCGCGACCAGCTACCACCTGCGCCAGCTGGCGGAGTCCGGACTGGTCGAGGACGCGCCTGAGCTGGGCAAGGGCCGCGAGCGGTGGTGGCGGGCGATCCACGACGGCTCGACCTTCGACAGCGCTCTCTTCCGGTCGCACAACGACCCGGAGGTACGTGGAGCCATCGATGTCGTCCTGCACGAGACGGCCACCACCCACGCCCAGGAGCTGAACACCTGGCTGGGCACGATGGACGAATGGCCGGAAGCGTGGCAGGAGAGCTGGGACCTGAGCGACTTCAAGATCCGCCTCACCCCGGAGCTCGCCCTGGAACTGTCCCGGAAGATGCACGAGCTGGTGGAGAGCTACCGGGGCACCGTCCCCGAGGACACCGAGGGCTCGGCCGTCGTCCGCACCCATCTCCACACGTTCCCGCGCCCCTCCGAATGACCGCGCCGCACATCGCACCTCCCCACCGCCTGAAGGGAAGCCCGTTATGCACGCCGACGTCCACCACCTCCTGCACACGGTCGCTGCGGCCGAACTCCACTCCAGGGCGGGCGAGTTCCGTCTGCCCCGCGCCGACCTGCGCACCCGGGTCGGCTGGACCCTGGTCGAAGTGGGCCTACGGCTGACGGCGCAAGGCCGCGACGCGGCCGCGCCGCGCGCCGCCGCCTTCCGTCCGGCGTAACCACCAGCCAGGGGAATCATCGACTCGGGGGAGGAAGCACCATGGGGAACCGCACCCCGCTCGCCGCCACGCTCGCGGCCAACTCCATTTCCACCGCAGGCACTTCACTGACGCTGATCGGCGTCCCCTGGTTCGTCCTGGAGACCACCGGGAGCGCGGGCCGGGCCGGGGTGGTCGCGTTCTGCGCGACCCTGCCGATCGTCGTCGCCGCGCTGATCGGCGGACCGGTCATCGACCGGTTCGGCCGCCGCCGGACGGCCATCGCGTCCGACGCCGTGTGCGCGGCCGCCATCGCCGCGATCCCGTTGCTGCACTTCGCCGACGTCCTCGACTTCTGGATGCTGTGCGCGCTCATGGCGCTCAACGGGTTCGCCCACACCCCGGGCAACACCGCGCGCTACGTGCTCATCCCGGACCTGGCCGAGCACGCCGGGACCACGCTCCCCCGGGCCGCCAGCCTCTTCGACGCCGTCTCGCGCGGGGCCCGGATGATCGGCGCGGCCCTCGCCGGGGTGCTCATCGCCTTCGTCGGCGCGGAGACGGTTCTGCTGCTGGACGCGGCGACCTTCGGGCTGTCGGCCCTGCTGATCGCCGCGGGGGTACGGGGAGTGCGCGCGGCCGAACCGCGGAAAGCGGAGACCCCGGTCTCGCTGCGTGCCTACGGCACCGAACTCCGCGAGGGTTACGTCCACGTGCTCGGCAACCGGCTGCTGCTGGCGGTCGTGGTCATGGTGATGTTCATGAACGGCACCGACCAGGGCTGGAACGCGGTCCTGCTCCCGGTGCACGCCGAGAGCGAGCTGAGCGGCGCGCCCGCCATCGGGCTGCTCACCGCCCTGTTCGGCGCGGGCGGCCTGGCCGGGGCGCTGCTGTACGGGGCGGTGGGGCACCGGTTCTCGCGCCGGGCGGTGTTCACGGTGTGCGTGATCCTCTGCGGCGCGCCGAGGTTCCTGGTCGCCGCGGTGACCGGGACGACGCTGCCGCTCGCGGTGACGATGCTGCTCGGCGGGATCGCGGGCGGCGTGCTGAACCCGATCCTGACGACGGTGGTCTACGAACGCGTACCGGACCGGCTGCGCAGCCGGGTGTCGGGGGCGCTGACGGCGGGCTCCGAGTTCGCGATGCCGGTGGGCGGACTCGCGGCCGGGCTGCTGGTGGAGGGCGCGGGGGCGACGGGGGCGCTGCTGGCGATGGGCGGAATCTACTTCCTGGCGACGCTGAGCCCGCTGGTGTTCCCGTCCTGGCGGACGCTGGACGACGTGCCGGGTGCGGAGCCCGTACAGAAGCCCGTACCGCAGACGGAGGTGCCGGCACCGGCACCGGTCAGCAGCTCGGGACCTTCCCGCCCGACTCCAGGGCCTTGAGCGAGCCGACCGCGTCCTTCAGTGTGGAGACGGGCACGATCCGCAGCCCGTCGGGCCGCTCGGCCTCCGCCTGACGGCACTCGGCCTTCGGTACGAGGAAGACGCTCGCCCCGTCGCGGTGGGCGCCCTGGACCTTCATCGACACGCCGCCGACCGCGCCGACCTTGCCGTCCGCGGTGATCGTCCCCGTACCGGCGATGGTGCGGCCGCCGGTGAGATCGCCGCCGGAGCCGTTGCCGTCGAGCTTGTCGATGATGCCGAGGGAGAGGAAGAGCCCGGCGCTCGGGCCGCCGATGTCACCGAGGTCCACGTCCACCCGCATCGAGCCGGGCTCGCGGTCCAGGTGGTTCAGGGCGGCGTCGACGGCGACGTTCTGCGACTCCTTCATGTCGTCGAGGTTGTGCTTCTCGATCTCCTTCTCGGAGCCGCCGGTGGGGTAGACGGCGTCGCGCGGCATGACCGCCCGGTCGGTCCGGAACCAGCTGTCGAACACCTCACCGATGCGGACGTCCGCCTTCGGCCCGGTGGCGAGGATCGTCGTCATCCGCAGCTGCCCGTCGGTGGTCCGGGTCTCGGCGCCGGTGATGGTGATCACCGGCCGCCCGTCGTCCTTGCCGAGCACGTCCGCGGTCACCCCGGGCCGCGCCAGGGTGAACGGCAGCGGCGCGAGGGCCGCCGTACCGAACAGGGCGAGGACGGGGAGTGCGCAGAGGGCGAGGACGCGGGGGCGCGAGAGACGAGAGAGCACGCACCCAATCTAGCCGCCACGCCGGAACGGGAACGCGCCAGGCGTACGCCGCCCGGCCCGCTCCTGGCCGCGCACGCCCCGTACACGTGCGGGCGACGGGCACACGCAGTACGGGCGCGGGGCGTCCGGGAACGGGCGCGTGCGGCTCCCCGCCTACCGCAGCGCGTCCGCCACTTCCCGGGCGGCGTCGAGCACGCGGGGCCCGACCCGTTCCGGTACGGCGTCGGCGAGCATGACGACACCGACGCTGCCCTCGACGCCCGAGACCCCGACCAGGGGTGCGGCCGCCCCACTGGCACCGGCTTCGAGTTCGCCGTGTGTGAGGGTGTAGCCGGGGTGGCCGGCCTCGGTGGCCTGCCGGGCGGACAGGATGGCCCGGCCCGCGGCGCCCCGGTCCAGGGGATGGCGGAAGCCGGCCCGGTAGGCGACGTGGTAGTCGGTCCAGGTGGGCTCGACCACGGCGACCGCGAGGGCGTCGCTGCCGTCGACGAGCGTGAGGTGGGCGGTGGCCCCTATGTCCTCGGCCAGGGAGCGCAGCGCGGGCAGCGCCGCTTCCCGGACGAGCGGGTGCACCTGTCGGCCGAGCCGCAGCACACCGAGGCCGACCCGGGCACGGCCGCCCAGGTCGCGGCGTACCAGGGCGTGCTGCTCCAGGGTGGCGAGCAGCCGGTAGACGACGGTCCGGTTGACACCGAGCTTGTTGGACAGCTCGGTCACGGTCAGGCCGTGGTCGGTGTCGGCGAGCAGTTTGAGGACGCGCAGTCCTCGGTCGAGCGTCTGGGAGGTCTCCGCTGTCACGACGCCCTCTCCTCTTCGGGGTGAGCGACGACGGCCCTGCTCCGACGGTAGCGACGCCGGTCCCAGCGGCGACGCACGGAGAGGCCGCCGGTCTGGCAAGGCACCGGCTGCGCTCCGCGGCGGCGTTGCCACGGGGCGTTCATATGGCGGGGACAGTAGCGAGCCAGTCCGCTCAGCGGAAGTCCTCGTCCAGAATCCGGTCCCCGGACGTGAGGCCCCGGAACAGCGCGCACATAAGCGCCGGTCAGCGGGACGGCGTCCGGAAAGCGAACATCTACGCGCGTTCACGTGTCACGACACCGCCAGGACTACTCGTCCACGGATGTGAACCGACGTTAACTGGGTGTGAACGGACACCGGAGAAATTTCCCGGGCACGCGGCCCGGAAACACTGCCGGCCCGGCCGCGGAAGGGCTGGTAACGCCGTCGGCCCGTAAGGAGGTTGGGACCTCCGTACGGGCCGACGGGAACGAACGACCGCGGGTCACGTCATCCGCGTCGCCCACTCCTGGACCTTCGCGATACGCGTCTGGATCTGGTGGGCCGTGGCCTCCGCGCTCGGCGGGCCGCCGCAGACGCGGCGCAGTTCGTTGTGGATCACGCCGTGCGGCTTGCCGCTCTGGTGGGTGTAGGCGGAGACCATCGTGTTGAGCTGCTTGCGCAGGCTCAGCAGCTGCTTGTGCGTGACCACGGGCCGGGCCTCGGCGGGCTTCTCCAGGAGGTCGGCCTCCTCGGCCGGCTTCTGGCGGCTGTGCGCGATCTGCCGGCTCTGCCGCTTCTGGAGGAGGAGCTGCACCTGGTCGGGCTCCAGGAGGCCTGGAATGCCGAGGTAGTCCTGCTCCTCCTCACTGCCCGGATGGGCCTGCATGCCGAATTCGGCGCCGTCGTACAGCACCCGGTCGAAGACGGCGTCGGACTCCAGCGCCTCGAAGGGCAGCTGGTCCTCGGTCTCCTCGTCCTCCAGCCTCTCGGCGTCGGCGAGGAGCTTGTCCTCCTCCGAGAAGGGGTTCTCCTCGTCGCTGCCCTTCTTCGGCTTGTCGAGGACGTGGTCGCGCTCGACCTCCATCTCGTTGGCGAAGTCGAGGAGCATCGGGATCGTCGGTACGAAGACGGAGGCCGTCTCACCGCGCCTGCGGGAGCGCACGAAGCGGCCGACGGCCTGGGCGAAGAAAAGGGGCGTCGAGATGGTGGTCGCGTACACGCCGACGGCGAGCCGTGGCACGTCGACGCCTTCGGACACCATCCGGACCGCGACCATCCAGCGCGACTCGTCCGCGCTGAACTGGTCGATCTTCTTGGAAGCGGCCTTCTCGTCGGAGAGGACCACGGTCGGGGTCTCGCCGGTGACCTTCTTGAGGATCTTGGCGTACGCACGGGCGGAGTCCTGGTCGGTCGCGATGACGAGGCCACCCGCGTCGGGGATGCCTTTGCGGACCTCGGTGAGCCGCTTGTCGGCGGCGGAGAGCACGTTGGGGATCCACTCGCCGGTGGGCGCCAGCGCGGTGCGCCAGGCCTGCCCGATGGCGTCCTTGGTCATCGGCTCGCCGAGCCGGGCGGCGATCTCGTCACCGGCCTTGGTGCGCCAGCGCATGTTGCCGCTGTAGCTGAGGAAGATGACCGGGCGGACGACGCCGTCGGCGAGCGCGTTGCCGTAGCCGTAGGTGTAGTCGGCGGAGGACCGGCGGATGCCGTCGTTGCCCTCTTCGTACTGGACGAAGGGGATGGGGTTGGTGTCCGACCGGAACGGCGTACCGGTCAGGGCCAGACGCCGGGTCGCCGGGTCGAACGCCTCCTGGCAGGCCTCGCCCCAGGACTTGGAGTCACCGGCGTGGTGGATCTCGTCGAGGATGACGAGCGTCTTGCGCTGCTCGCAGCGGTTGCGGTGGAGCATCGGGCGGACGCCGACACCGGCGTACGTCACGGCGACCCCGTGGTACTCCTTGCTCAGCGGACCGGCGCTGTAGTCGGGGTCGAGCTTGATCCCTATCCGGGCGGCCGCCTCCGCCCACTGCTTCTTGAGGTGCTCGGTCGGGGCGACGACGGTGATCTGCTGCACGACATGGTGGTGCAGCAGCCACGACGCGAGGGTCAGCGCGAACGTGGTCTTGCCGGCGCCGGGCGTCGCGACGGCGAGGAAGTCGCGCGGCTGCTCCTGGACATACCTCTCCATGGCGCCTTGCTGCCAGGCTCGCAGCTTGTTGGCGGTGCCCCAGGGGGCGCGGCCGGGGAAGGCGGGTGAGAGGTGGTGGGAGGCGGTGGTAGTAGTCACGGTCTCCGGTTCGGGGCTCTCGGGTACGTGGGGCGCTGCCGTCACCGGGCCCGACCTGATCGGCCCGGCCCGCGATACGACAACCGGGCCACCTTACCGGGGGGCCGGTCGTGAACCCGTACGAACGGGCTGCGGTTCGGGCCCGTTGAGACCCTCTTCACAGGTACGGCTACCGAGCGAACTCCGGCAACTGTTCGGCGATCTTGGGCATGTCCAGAGCGCCCTGGCACACCGCCAGCACGAACCGCTCCGCTTCGTCGACGTCGAAGCCGGCGTCGAGCGGATGGCCGTTCATGTGGAGGAACACCCAGGTCGCGTACCACGCGATCCGCTTGTTGCCGTCCACGAGCCCGTGGTTCCGGGCTAGGGACTCCATGAGGGCCGCGGCCTTCTGCCAGACATCCGGATAGGCGTCCTGGCCGAACACGCTCGCCTGTGGCCGGGCCAGCGCGGATTCCAGCAGCCCGTAGTCGCGTACCTCCGGCGTGCCGAGCCGCTCCGTCAGGTTCAGCAGCTCGGGCAGGGTCAGGTACTGCATCAGGCAAGCCTCCGGTTGAGCTCCTCACTGACCTTCAGCACGTGGTCCGCGGCCTCGTTGAAGAGCCGGGAGTGCTCGTTTACGGCAGTGATCACCGCATCGTGGGCGAACGCCTGCATGCTCCTCCCCTCCGCCTCGGCGCGGGCGCGCAGGGAGTCCAGCTCTTCCTCGGTGAACCGCAGATTCAGACCAGCCATGCCCCCATGGTACCGCGCGGTACCATGGGGTACCGCTACTTCTCGCGCGCCCTCACGACCACCCGGGTAGCCACCCACACCCCCACCAGCGCCACCCCCGCCATCGGCAGGAACACCGCAGCGAACGCGCCCGGGTGCGAGCCCGCGGATCCCGCCTGCACCGCCCCGTGCGCGGCCGCGCCCACCGCCCCGCCACCCAGCGCCGCGAAGGCCGCGCCGCCGGAGGCCAGGAGCAGTACGTTGGAGAGGCCGTCGGAGATCTGGAGGGCGGCGGAGTTGGATCCCGCCTCCTCGGGGGCCGACAGCTTCAGGAGCAGGACACTGGTGGAGGCGATCACCATGCCCATCCCGAAGCAGCCGAAGGCCCAGGCGACGGCGACGGTCCAGACGGGGACCCCCTCGATCAGCACGGCGGGCGCGACGGCGATCGAGGCGGCGACGAGCAGCATGCCGGTCACCATCAGCCGCTCGCGGTACGGCTCCATGCGCGGCCGGGACTGGACGAACGAACCGAGCGCCCAGGTCGCCCCGCCGACGGCCAGCGACAGCCCGGCCATCGTCGGGGACAGTCCGCGCTGGGTGACCAGCATCAGCGGTACGAAGGACTCGGCGGCGATGAACGACCCGGCGGCGATCCCCCGCAGCAGGACCACCGAGGGCAGCCCGCGCGCGGCCCGTACGGTCCCGGTGGGCAGCAGTCCGCGGACGGCGGGCACGAGCAGGGCGACGCCGACGGCTGCGGGCAGGAGCGCGAGCCAGTTCAGCTCCTGCCCCGCGTACTGGAGCAGCCCCGCCCCGGCCGAGATCCCGAGGGCGAGCCGGATGCGGCGGCGGTCGTACGGCGCGGTGGCGGCCGCCGGGTCGGCGGGCCCGGAGGCCGTGCGCCGGATCGCCGGGAGGGCCAGGGCGAGCGGGACCACGATGAGGACGGGGATGCCGACGAAGACCCAGCGCCACCCGAGCTGCTCGGTCACCGTCCCGGAGGCGAGCGGTCCGACGACGGAGGGGATCACCCAGCTCGCGGCGAAGGCGGCCAGGATCGCGGGCCGGATGTGCTCGGGGTAGGCCCGCCCGATGACGACGTACAGGGCGACGATCACCAGCCCGCCGCCGAGCCCCTGGACGGCCCGGCCCGCGATGAAGACCCACATGCTGGTGGCCGCCCCGGAGAGCAGCAGCCCGACGCCGAAGGCGGTGATCCCGGTGGCGAGCGGCTGGAGCGGCCCGCGCCGGTCGGCCCACTGTCCGGAAAGGACCATGGCGAAGAGGCTGGTGGCGAAGTACGCGGAGAAGGCGAACGCGTAGAGGGGGATCCCGTTCAGCTCGCGGGCGGCGACCGGCATCGCCGTACCGACCGCCGTGGCCTCGAACGCGATGAGGAACACCACGGACACGATGCCGATGCTCAGTGCCCGGTAGGTGCGCCCGAGGACCCCTTCGACGGCCGCGGCGGAAAGATCGGACAGCGGGTCCGGGGAGGGGGCGTCGGTCGCGGGCGGCGCGAGGTGTGCGGCATCGGTGCCGTCACGGGGTTCGAGGGCGGTCATGAGGTCAGCGTAAGGGGCATGGGCCGGTTTGAACCCTGTCGATGTACGGTCCCGGGCTCGGCCCTTGGTCGTAGGTCCAGGGCCCGGCTGTGAACGGCGTATGGCAGTCGCGTTGCACGGCGGCCGGATTCCTTGAGGCGGGGGCCGGGGGCCCGTAGCGTCGTTCCCAGCAAGGAACAACGGAACACAGCACCACCCCCGACCGTGTGCCCGAGAGGCTCAGGGGCTCGACTGCAACTCGAGTTACACCGGTTCGAATCCGGTCACGGTCTCCAGAACGCGGAAGTGGCAGCCCTCACGGCAGGGGGCGGCCACTTCCGCTTCCGCGTGCACGGCGCCCCGCCCGGTCGGTCAGCCGGTCCTGAGCGCCTTCATGACATCCCGCATGTCACTGATCAGATGCCCCTGGTACGCGAGCATCTCGGGCTCCTCCGGCGCGTCCGGCATCTCCTCCGCACCGTCGCCCTCGTTGTACGACATCCAGGCGGAGAGCGCGAGCTTCATGACGGCACCACCTTCCACCACGTTCAGGCGCATGGAGTTGTCGTCCATGATCACCAGATACGCGCGGTCCCCGAGGTCCGGTACGCGCTCCACCCGCTCCACGCCCGAGCCCTCGATCTCGGTCAGCGTGCTGCTCGCCTCGAACTCGGGGCGCGGGTCGGTCTCCTTGTGCAACTCGGCGGTGAGGGAGGCCTGATAACCCATGGTCCAGCCCGAACCGTCCTCGCCTCTCCGCCCCCCGAGGTCCAACTCCTTGAAGTCGACGGTGCATCGGATGCGGTGAAGGGCCGGGTGCTCGATCCCGTCCAGTTCGGTGGCCGGCTCGGAATCCGGCTTGCCCAGCACCCTGGCGAGTTCCTCCAGCTCCATGGCGGCGCAGGAGTCGGACTCCACGCGGTAGCCACGGGAGTCCGGCTTCCCGTCGCCGCCGATCCCGTAGCCGAAGACGGCCGCAGCCCACACGGCCGACGCGGTCAGCGCCCCGGCGAGACCCCAGAGCGCCCCGTGCCACCGCCGTCTGCCGGCCGCGGGCCCTTGCTCGGCGTCGAACCCGCTCACGACGTCCGGGGACGAGCCCGGCCCGTCCTCCCCCACCAACTCCGGCTCGGATATCACTCCGGCACCTCCCCCTGGTCAACGGCCACGGTACCGGCCGGACTTACCACCGCAGCACCGTGCGTCACGCGGGGTCGAGCACCGGCCGGGGCTCCAGCCCTCCGTCGTTTTCGCAGCGCAGCTCCTTCGCCATGGCCAGGGCGACGGAATGAGCCGCTGTCGCGTAGGCATCCTCAGCTCCTCCGGGTCGCCCTCCGGGTCCTTGGGCGACCAGCGCTCCACGTCAATGTCGATATGAACCGGCGCGGAGCAGGGCAACCAGAGCCGCGATGGCCGTCAACGGGTCCCTCCTGTGCTGCATCGCCATCAGGAGTCGATCTCTGCAGGGCGGCCGAGCTGTGGGAGCTCTTGCAAACCCTGGTCCAGATTTTCGGGGAGACCGGCACTGTCCTCGCATTCGAGCTTTTCGGCCAACGCCAAGGACGCGGAGTGAACAACGCGAAGGTTGTCCATCAAGTTGTCTTGAGCGTCGCCCCGGACATGGGCTTTGCCCAGCCCTCCATAGATCCGTGCCGGGCGGTTCTTCGAGCCGTCGAGCCGCGGGCTGACGCATTCAAAATAGATGCCGGCCGAGCGAACATTAGCTACCGCCTCCTTACCCAACGAGAACCGCTTCGTCCCTTCTGGATTCCCTGGATAATTGACGTCCTGTGGAGCGTATATATGGAAAGCCAGGGTCGTCTCTTCACCACTGCGACTCCCCTTCGCAGCCATCTCGCAGAGTTCTTCTCTTGGCGACCAGCTACGACCGGAGGCGTACCCCTTCTCGATCTCTTCGACCAGCTCGCCCATGCCACCACCTGCTCGCCGCTCGAAGGACGTCGCGCCCGTCACGGTCTCCACCGTCTTCTCCAGATCACCCGCGAACACCCCATCGCACACCTTCGCCGCGTTTACGTACGGCGACTGGGGCTCCGGGTCCGACGAGCATGCGGTGGCACAGACGGCCAGGAGCAGGCCGGCGATCAGTGTCTTTCCGTTCCGGTTCACACCCATACCTTTCATTGCAGGCCGGGGCGGCCTCAGCCCGTCTCCGGATCCGCACCCTGCTGATTCTCTCGTTCGTTACCGACCCCGTAGCCCAAGAGCATCGATTCCTTCAGATCCTCTCGGAACTTCGAATCTTCCTTGGTCGTGTGGAGAGCGAGGAAATCCTCCATCGGAGCCTCCGCCATCGACTCACCAGAGCGATAGATGCTGTTCCACTCCTCTCTGGTGAGTTGCTCTGCCTTCTCCTTGCTCTTGTCGACCGAGTTGTCCGAGACATCTCCGACGACCTGGCCGATGACCTGCTCCGCGGCGCCGCTGGCCGTGTCGGTCGCCAGGGGGATCAGCACGGCGGCCGCACCCACCGCAGCCGTCGCCGGCAGGAACGCGACGCCGGCGGCGATCCCCACCCCCGCGCCGAACTCCACCCAGCCCGCACGTTTGGCCACCGCCTTCTCGTAGTCCTCGTGCTTCTTCATGTTGTCCGCCTGGACCTGGTCGGCCCTGGACTGGTCGAGCATGCCCTGCACCTCTGCACCGACCCGGACGGTCGTGCGTGCGGCGCCCGTGTCGATGGTTCCGTCGGGACCCACGTGCGTTTCCAAAGCGCTTCTGGTGTACGCCTGCTCCGCCGCGGAAAGGGTGGCGTAGGCATCAGGGTGCTGGCCTAGGGCACTGAGGAATTGGCGAGCGTTCGAACGGGCCTCGTCACCGTCATCACCGAAGGGTATATGCCCTTCGATATTTTTGGTGGGGGCGAAGACACTATTGGCGTCACCCTTGTCCAGAGCCCAGTTGATGTCGTCGATATATCCCGCGCCCATGACGCCCATGCTGTCCGCCAAGCCCCCCTGATGCTTGAGAAGGCCCGCATCCGCCCCGTACTTCTCCATGACCTTCTGCATGACCGCGGCATTGTCGGCGTCCCGCTTCACACTCGCGTCCGGCTCGCCCGCCGGGTAGCCCAGGGTCGCCGCCTCCAAGGCATGGCCCAGCGCGTCCGGCATGTACTGGAGAGTGGGTCCCAGCTTGTCCGGATCGGTGGAGTTGGAGTCCGGGAACGACTCCCACTTCTCGTTTCCGAAGAAATCGAGGTAGTTGTCGATGGCTTTGCCATCCTGCTTGCCGAGGTCGGCCGTGGCTCCCCGGTTGACCGTGCCGTCCTCGTTGTAGGCCGTCGGGTCATCGGTGAAGAACTTCTTCGCCGCGTCCGGACTGTTCCCCAACGCCTCCAGCATGGCGGTGGTCGGGTCATAGCCGGACCCGTTCTTCCCCGAGGGGTTGTACGGGTTGTCCAGGAATCCGTTCACCTGCTTGTTGCCGGCGAACCGGTAGGGATCCTGCTGGTGCAGCTGCGCCACGTGCTCGGCGATCGGGTTGAGGAACTTCGCGTCATAGTTCCCGTACCGCATGATGCCGCCGAGCAGTTGGTAGCCGTACGGGCCGCCACCGTTGTCGTACTTGGACAACGGGATCTGCTGGGTGCCCATCTTGCGGAGCTCCGGCCCCCACTCCGCGGTGAACGCCTTGTCGTGGGAGGCGGTGGCCAGGTTGAGGCCGAGGTTTCGCTGGAGGGCCTGGACGTCCGCCAAGCGCTCCTTGTCGACCTTGGTGATGTCGTGCGTGTCCGTGGCCAGCTGTCCGAAGAAGGTGAGCGCCTTCTCCGGGCCGAGCTTCTCGTAGAAGTTCTTCGCGAACTCCACCGAATTGGCGTTGTCTCGCAGCAGTTCGTTCAACGCCTGGAGTTGCGCGTGCGTGAGGTCGCGGCCCTTGGCTGCCAGGGCGACGGCGCGTGCCGCCTCTTCCTGGTCGAACTTGGTGTACTTCGGGGTGCTGAAGTCCTTGCGGTCGGTGACGTTGGCCTCAAGGGAGTTCTTGGCGGTCACATCGGTGTCGTTGCAGGTTTCGACGATGGCGTCGATCTTCTTCTGCCACGACGCGATGTTCTCCCTCTCCTGCTGGAGGTACTTACTGAAGTCGGGATCGTGGCGCGCCACGTTGTTCTCGGAGATCGGGGAACGCGCCGTGACCTTGCCTCTGCCGTCCACCGAGATCCCGGCAGCCGGCCCCTCGTGGTCCCGGATGTTGACGAGGTCGTCCTTGGCCTTCTTGAAGGCCGCGTACCCCTCTTCGAGCAGCGTCTTCACGCCCTTGGCCTCGGCTGCGGCGTCCGCGAACTCCTGGACGGTCTTACCGACGAACGCCTTGGTGACCCCCGCGTTGAGGCCTTCCCAGCTCGCCTTGTTCGCCTTCGCCTTCATTCCGTCCGACGCGTGATCGGCGAGCCTGTCCAGCTTCGTCGCCATTTCCGACCAGTCGTCGGCCGCTGCCTTCAGCTTCCCCAACGGGGCTTCGACGATGTCCTCGTAACTCAGCATGTGCGCGCTCCCCCGAGCCCTACTTCATGTATTCCGACAGCTTGGAGATCGATGGCAGATCTCCACCGATCTTCACGTCGTCCTTCGCATGCTGCGCCTTGGTGTAATCCAGGTGATTCGAAATATGCGCGCAGGAATCCAGCAGCGTCTTGAGATGCTTCTGCCAGAAGTCGTGCACCTTCAGAACCGCCGAGCCGCTCGCGAAGTTGCCGTTGGTGAGCGCGATCGCCGCGGCGAAGGTGGCCGGGCGGGCGTGGTCACCGTCCTTCGACAGTCTCGTCCTGAGCTCGTAGGCGTCATTCCCGATAGCTCCGAGATCGTCCCGGTTCACCACCAGGTCCGGCGCGCCGGCACCACCGCCACCCTCGGCTGGGGCGCTGTTGATCTGCATGGCACTTCGCTGGGCCGCAGCCGAACGCAGTTCGGCCCATTCCTGTTCGAATGTCATGTGTTCCCCCGGGTTTTGCCATACGGTCAGCCTTCGCGGTCACCCTACGATCCCGGGTGCAACGCGGACGAGTACGATCTGAGCCTTTGTCCGGGCACTAATTCAGCGAACATCATGGGGAGCTCCCGTGTCCGTTGTCGTCTTCCTGTTCCTCGTTGCCGCAGCGTTGCTCGTCGTCGCACTCGTCGGGCCCCACCGGCTGTACTGGCGCTCCCGTCCCCGGGCGGCGGGGCAACCATCGGACGCAGCACTTGCGTTGGGGCGGGTCGCCGCGTTCGGGGCCGCCGGGGCCTTCGTCTTCGGCGGGTGTTCGGTCCTGGGCGACATCGACAAGGGGGCCTGGAGCGCCGATGAGGTCAGGAAGACCGCCGAGGACGTGGCTTTCACGCTGGGCGACGAGTCTCGGATGCCCGGTGATGCGGTGGACGGTTACGCCTCGCTGATCGAGGCCGGCGTCGTCGAGGCGGGGGCGGGGCAGGGGCCCTCGTACGCGGTCTCCGTGGAGCGGGTCGGGGGTGGGCACGACTACGAGGTCTCCGCCGGGGGCGCCGGCTCCGCCGTCTGCATGCGCGTCACGGAGTCGAAGTCCGCGGGCGGCGGGGTCTTCGTGCCCGGGGCCGATGGGGGCAGCGGTGACTCCATCGCCCGGTACGACCTCAGCGCCACCGTCGACGACGGCCCCTGCTGAACGTTGAACGCCGAGCGTCGTTCGCCGGACCGCCCGGGTGCGTCTCAGCCCTTGGGCACCGTGGCCCGGTGCCTCTCAGCCGTTCAGTGCCGTCGCCCGGCCGGAAACTCAGCCCTTCGGCGCCGTCGCCACCGCCGCCTGCGGCCTGATCGGCAGGCGGTTCACCGGGCGGCCCGTCGCCGAGCGGACCGCTGAGGCCACCGCGGCCGGGGCCGTGACCACCGGGACGGCCGACGCGGGCTTCGCGCCGAAGGGGGCCACCACGTCGCGTTCCTCGACCAGTTTGACGATGCGGATGTCGGGGGCGTCCAGGGCCGTCGGGAGCGCGTAGCCCGTCAGGTCGGGGTGGCGGATCAGGCCCTTCGCGGTGCGGAGGTTCTCCGTGAGGGCCGCGCCGATGCCCTGGGTGATGCCCGCCTCGATACGGATCGCCAGCTGGGACGGGTTCAGGACGCGGCCGACGTCCTGGGCGACCGCCATCTCGACCACGCGGATCGAGCCGAGCTCGATGTCGACGTCGACCACCGCCCGTACCGCGCAGAACGCCAGGCCGACGAACGCGTCGCCCTGGCCCGCCTCGTCCAGCGGTTCCGTGGGGTGGGGGCGGCACTGGGCGGTGGCCCAGAGTTCCTTGCCGTCCATCGCCTCCGTGACGGTGGTGGAGAGCACCCCGTCGTACGAAGTGATCTTGCCGTCGGCGATCTGGAGCAGCTCCGTGGACATGCCGAACTTGTGGGCCAGCGGCTGGAGGAGCTGGGTGCGGACCATCTTCGCCGCCCGTTCCACCGCCCCGCCCGAGACCCAGGTGTGGCGGCCATGGGTGGCCGGGCCCGCGGGGGGCTGGTCGGTGTCCACCGCCGCTACGTGGACCTCTTCCACGCCCAGGGTCTCCTGGACGATCTGGCGGGCGAGGGTGGTGAAGCCCTGGCCCGTTTCGACCGCCGCGCAGATGACGGTGGCCACGCCGTCGTGGACCCGGACCGTGGCCGTCGAGACCTCGTCCGTGCCCTCGGCGCCGAGCATGTGCACCATGCCCAGGCCGTAGCCCACGCCCCGGCGCACCGCCCCCGGCTCCCCCGCGCCCTCGGGGCCGCCCGGCAGCAGCCAGTCGTCCTCCGGGGCGTCCTTGGGGAGGGCGGGGAGGGGGAAGTCGCGTACGGCCTGGAGCAGTTCGGCGACCGGGGCCGGGCACGTCACCGTCTGGCCCGTGGGCAGGATGTCGCCCGTGGACAGCGTGTTGCGCAGGCGCAGTTCGGCCGGGTCGATGCCCAGCCTCGCGGCCAGCTTGTCCATCTGGCCCTCGTACGCCGCGCAGACCTGCATCGCGCCCTCGCCGCGCACATGGCCCGAGGGCGGGTTGTTCGTCCGGACCGCCCAGCCCTCGATGAAGGCGTGCGGGACGACGTACGGGCCGCAGGCGAACGCCACGGCGGCGGCCAGGGATTCGGAGGAGGCGTCGGCGTACGCGCCCGCGTCCAGGAGGATCTGGGCCTCCACCTTGACCAGCCGGCCCTCCGCGTCCGCGTGGTGGCGGTAGCGCAGGAGGGTGGGGTGGCGGTGGGTGTGGCCGAGGAAGGACTCCTCGCGGCTCGCGGCCAGCTTCACCGGGCAGCCCGTGCGCAGCGCCAGCAGGCCCAGCGGGATCTGGAAGCCCGGGTCCTCGCGGTCGCCGGTCGCACCGGGCACCCCGGTCACGACGACCTTGACCCGGTCCGGCTCCAGGCCGAAGCAGGCCGCGATCAGGTCGCGGTCGGTGTGCGGGTCGGTGGAGGCGGTGTAGATCTCGACGCCGCCGTCGGGCCTCGGCACGGCGAGGCCGGCCTCCGCGCCGATCGGGGCCGGGTCCTGGCGGCCGATGCGGTACAGGCCCTCCACGACGACCTCGCCCGCCGCCTCCGCGTCGCCGTAGCGCAGCGGGATGTGGCGGATCAGGTTGCCGTCGGGGTGCAGCGGCTCCGCCTCGAACGCCTTCTCCGGGTCCGTGACCGGCTCCAGCACCTCGTACCGTACGGCGATGGCGGCGGCGGCCAGCCGAGCCGTGTCCGGGTGGTCCGCGGCGACCGCGGCGATCGCCTCGCCGTGGTGGCGGACCAGGTCGGAGGCGAACACCGGGCGGTCCACCACGTGGCGGCCGTAGTTGCTCTCCCCCGGCACGTCCTCGTGCGTGACGACCGCCCGCACCCCGGGCATCTCCTCGGCGCCCGAGGTGTCGATGGACAGGATCCGCGCGTGCGGGTGCGGGGAGCGCAGCACGGCCGCCCACAGCAGTCCCTCGGCCCAGAGATCGGCGGCGTACGGGAAGGTGCCCTCGGTCTTCGCCCGGGCGTCGGCGGCCGGGAGCGACGAACCGAGGCCCATCCGGGGCTGCTCCAGGTCCTGGTCCGGGCCGCCGCCGGGTCCGCCGCTCAGCGCGTCGATCCTGGGCAGGCTGGTGCTGGTCGCGTTGGCCGCGGTGGCCGCGTCGCTGCTCACGCCGCCTCCTTGTCGATCACGTGGTGCTGCCGGTGTCGCGTGTGCCGCTGCTGTACGGCGGGGCCGCGGGCGTGCCTCACAGCGCCTCTCCCTCGTGCGGGTGGGGGCCCTGCTGCACGCCGCCGGCGCCCGGCTCGGCCTGGTGCGGGATCCGCGCCTCGTCCGGGGCCGCCGCCTCGGCGTTCGCCTCGCGGGCCGCGACGACGTCCGCCACCGCGTCGAGCACGCCCCGGTAGCCGGAACAGCGGCAGAGGTTGCCGCAGAGCGCCGCGCGGGTCTCCAGCTCGCTGGGGGCGTGGTTGCCCTCCAGCAGGTCGTGGACGGTCATCGCCATGCCGGGGATGCAGAAGCCGCACTGGACGGCTCCGCAGGCGGACAGGGCGCGCTGGACGTCGGACGGTTCGCCGTCCACGGCCAGGCCCTCGACCGTCCGCACCTCGCTGCCCGCCGCCGTGGCCGCGGGGACCAGGCAGGAGGCGACCAGCCGGCCGTCGACCTGGACGTTGCACGCACCGCACTCGCCCTGCGAGCAGCCGTCCTTGGCCCCGGCCAGACCGAGGCGCTCGCGGAGCACGTAGAGCAGGGACTCACCGATCCAGGCGTCGCTGACCGGGCGGTCCATGCCGTTCACATGGAGCAGGTAGGACGCGGCGGGGTGCTCGCTCGGTACGTCGGGGAGGGCGGAAGCCTGGTCGGCGGGGGCCTCGTCGGTGGGAGCGAGGGTGCCATCCGTGGGGGCGGCGGCTTCGGTCGTGGTGAGGTCGGTGTCCGACGGTGCCTCCGTCTCCGCCTCCCCATCCGGTTCCGCTTCGCCCGCCTCGGACGCGTTCGCTTCGGCGTCCGGCTCGGCTTCGGGTGCCTCGGCCGGGGACTCCGCCGCCGGTTCCCCTTCCGGGGTCTCCTCCGGCGCCGGTACGGGGGCGGCCTCCGGTTCCGGTGTGGCCCAGGGGGCGGGCGCGCCGCCGGGCAGCGTGGCCGGGCGGGCGCTGTCCGCGTACCACTGCGGGGTGTGCGCCGACGCCAGGAACTCGCCCGATTCGTCCGGGAGGTCGCCGTCCGCGACCGGGATCGTCCACTGACCCGTGTGGCCGGAGTGACCCGTGTGGGCCGTGGCATCGGGCTCCCCCGCCGTCTCCGGGGCCGGTGCCGTCTCCCCCAGGGCCTCGGTGAAGTTCCACTGGGCCGTGGAGTGGGAGGTGTCCTGGTACGGGCCCTGGTAGCCGCTGGGTACGCCGCCCTGCTGGTTCGGGTCCGGCCACTGGATCGCCCCGGTCTCCTGCGCGGCGGCCTCGTACGCGGCGGCGGCCTCCTCGGCGCGCTGCTCGGCCTGCGCCTGCTGGGCCTGCGTCTGGATCACCCAGCTGCCCGTCGCCGCCGGGTCCAGACCGGCGGCCGGGGTCAGCGGAACGATCATCGGCGGGACGTACCCGTGGCCGGGTGCGGCCAGCGGGATGTTCGCCAGGTCCTCCGGCGGCAGGTGGACGAAGGCCGTGGCGTCGGCCGCGGTGGCGTCGGCGTCGAAGCCGTCGCCCTGCGGGGTCGGCTCCCAGCCGCCGTAACGGGGGTCAGGGTCCTCGGAGTGCCCCTGTCCCTGCTGCCCGTACCGCTGGTGGGGGTTTTCCTCATTGCTCACGACAGTGCCCTCCCCAGCGCGCGTCGGGCGAGCGCGGCGACGGTGCGCCGCAGATGCAGGACGGCCGGGGACAGCGGCGGGGCCTCTGATCCGTCGGCCGGTGGTGCGTGGTCCGGGATGCAGGCCGCTGCGACGTACTCGCCGAAGGCGGCCAGTGCGTCGGGGGCCAGGCCCCGATCGCCGTCCCAGTCGATCAGCGAGGCGATCCACTGCTCCGCCTCCAGCGGCCGCAGCGGCATCGGGGCGATGGCGCCGACCGCGCAGCGCACGCCCCGGCGGGCCGGGTCCAGGACGATGGCGACCGAGGCGGTGGCGCGGCCGGGGCCGGTGCGTCCGGTGGCCTTCAGGAAGACCTGCGGGGCGTGCAGCAGCGGTACGCGGACGAAGCCGATCAGCTCCGCGGGCTCCAGCAGTTCACGGCCGGCCAGCAGATGGGAGACGGGGATCTCGCGGCGGCCGCCCTCGGGGCCCGCGATGACGAGCTCGGCCTCCAGCGCGGCCAGCACCGGCAGGGCGTCGCCGGTGGGCGCGGAGGTGACGATGTTGCCGCCGAGCGTTCCGGCGTTCCGGATCTGGGGCGGGCCCGCGGCGCGGGCGGAGGCGGCGAGGGCGGGGATGAGGGCGGCGAAGTCCGGGCGCCCCATCCGGGCGTGGGTGAGTCCGGCGCCCAGGAGGGCGTGGCCGTCCTGGTAGTGCCAGCCGCGCAGCTCGCTGATCCGGCCGAGGCCGACCAGCCCCGAGGGGCGCAGCAGCCCCTTGTTGACGGCTGCCATCAGGTCCGTGCCCCCGGCAACCGGAACGGCTGCGGGCATGGCGCCGAGAGCCGCCACGGCCTCGTCCAACGAGGTCGGCAGCGTCACCGACTGCATCGCCTGCGGTGCGTGCGTGGTCAACCCAGCTGCCCCTTCCCGGTGTCCCGGCGCTCTGGCCTGTTCCGCCGTACGGTACGTGTTCACAGCCCGGACGTGGCAACTCTGGCACATCTTCCGATCGGACCGGAGCGAGGGTCCGCGAAGGACGGTTCCGTCCCTGACCTGCGGGATGTTCCGGTTTCGCATGTCTTCGGCGGGGAAGGTGAATTGCCACTCTTCAGCGAGGCTTGTACGACTTATGCCGTTCGTTCCCTCGGTTCGTTCCACGTCGGCGGGCGGTCCCGGACGCGCGTCGGCCGCAGCGGTCCCGGAGGACCGCTGCGGCCGACGGAGGCCATGAGGGGTCACACCACCGGAGGCTCCCCCTCCAGCGGGCGGCCGAGGATGCCGGGGCGCTGCTGGCGGGGGTACGGGCCGGCCGGCGGGCGGTAGTCGACGCCGAGGGCGTCGAGGCGGGCGTAGTGGGCTGCCCGCATCCGGGCGTCGAAGGCGGCGAAGTCCCGGTCGGCCGGGGCGGGCAGGGCGGACCAGGCGACCTCGGCGAAGGCGGCGAGGCGCGGGAAGACCTGGTAGTCGACGCGGGCCCGGTTCTGCATGACCTCGGTCCACACGTTGGCCTGGGTGCCGAGAATGTGACGGGCCGCCTCCTCGCTCAGGCCCGGCGGGACGGGCTCGAAGCGGTAGACGTTCTCCAGGGTCCGTACGTACCCGATGGGCATCGGCTCGACGGGGCCGCCGTCCTGACGGTGGTCCAGATACACCTGCTGCTCGGGGCACATGACGACGTCGTGCCCGGCCTCGGCGGCCGCGATGCCGCCGCCGTAACCCCGCCAGGATGAGACCGCCGCCCCTTCGGCGAGGCCGCCCTCCAGGATCTCGTCCCAGCCGATGAGGCGGCGGCCCCGGGCGGTGAGCCAGGCGTCGAAGTGGCGGATGAACCAGGACTGGAGGCCGTCCTCGTCCTTGACGCCGAGTTCGGCGATCCGGGCCTGGGCGAGCGGGGACTCCTTCCACTGGTCCTTGGGGCACTCGTCGCCGCCCATGTGGACGAAGGGCGAGGTCTCGGAGGGGAAGAGCTCCAGCACCTCTTCCAGGACGCCTTCGAAGAAGCGGAGGGTGTCGTCGGTGGGGGCGAGGACGTTCGGGTTGACGCCCCAGGTGTCCCAGACGGAGAGGGCGGTGGTGTCGATGACGTCGGTGTTGCCCAGCTCGGGGTAGGCGCTGATCGCGGCCTGCGAGTGGCCCGGGATGTCGATCTCGGGGACGACCCGGATGTGCCGCTCGGCGGCGTAGGCGACGATCTCGCGGATGTCGTCCTGGGTGTAGAAGCCGCCGTAGGGGGTCTCGTCCCACAGTTCGGAGGCGCGGTGGCCGTATTTGGTGCGCGAGCGCCAGGAGCCGACCTCGGTGAGGCGCGGGTAGCGCTTGATCTCGATGCGCCAGCCCTGGTCGTCGGTGAGGTGGAAGTGGAAGACGTTCAGCTTGTGGGCGGCCAGCAGGTCCAGGTAGCGCAGGACGTCGTCCTTGGGCAGGAAGTGCCGGCAGACGTCGAGCATCATGCCGCGCCAGCCGAAGCGGGGTTCGTCCTCGACGACGACCGGCGGGACCTCCCAGGTGCGGCCGGGGGCGAGGGGGGCGCGGCGGAAGGCGTCCGGGCCGAGGAGCTGACGGAGGGTCTGGGCGCCCCGGAAGACGCCTGCCGCGGTGCCGCCCGTGAGGCGTACGGCGTTCGCCTCGACGGCCAGGCGGTAGCCCTCGGGGGCGAGCGACTCGTCGAGCTCCAGCACGATGCCCTGGCCGGTGGAGCCCCGCCCGGAGCCGTCGCCCGCGCTCGTGCCGGTGCCGTCGCCCTCCGGGAGGGGCAGTCCGGTGGGCGGGCCGAGGGTGGCGCGCAGCCAGCGGGCGACTCCTTCGGTGCCCGGTCCGGCCGTCAGCGGGGTCCGGTAGCCGAGCGGGTAGGGCCCGGCGGCGGCCGCGCTCAGGGTGCGCGGGGCCGGGATCAGACCGAGGGCCGAGGCGTCCACGGTGCCCGGGGAGAGGGAGTTCTCGGGTGTCATGACGTCAGTCCTTAACCGCTCCGCCCAGTCCGGAGACGAGGCGTCGCTGTACGAGTACGAAGAAGACCAGTACGGGGATGGTCATCACCGTCGAGGCTGCCATGATCCCTCCCCAGTCGTTCTCGTCCGGCTTGAAGAAGACCAGCAGCGCCATCGGCAGCGTCGACTGGGAGGTGTCGCTGATGATGAACGACTTCGCGAACAGGAAGTCGTTCCAGGTGGTGATGAAGGAGAAGACACTCGTCGCGACCAGGCCGGGGAAGACCAGCGGGAAGAGGATCTGCCAGAGGAACCGCGTACGGCTGGCGCCGTCGATGTAGGCGGCCTCCTCCAGGGCCTCGGGGACGGCCTTGACGAAGCCGCGCAGCATCCAGATGGCGAACGGCAGCGAGAAGGCGAGGTGGGGCAGGATCAGCGAACCGAGCGTGTTCAGCTGGCCGAAGTCCCGCATCAGGAAGAACAGCGGGATGGTCAGCGCCTCCACCGGCACCATCTGCGCGACCAGGAACATGATCAGCAGGGTGGTGCGGAACTTGAAGCGGAAGCGGGTCACGGCGGTGGCGGCCAGGAAGGCGACCAGCGCCGAGAGGATGACGACGGTGCCCGCCACCAGCAGGCTGTTGAGGAAGTAGCGGCCGAAGTCCTGCTGTTCGAAGACCCGGCGGAACGAGTCGAGCGAGGGGGCCAGCGTCCAGGGGCGGGCGTCGGTGGACTGGATCTCCCCGGCCGGTTTGAAGGCGGAGAGCACCATCCAGTACAGCGGGAAGGCCACCGCGACGGCGATGAGCAGGGCGGCGGCCTCGGCCATCAGCCTGCCGGGCCGCTTGACGCGCAGCAGCGTGCGTGCGCTCACAGTTCCTCCCCCTGGCGCCTCACCAGGCGCAGATAGACCAGCGTGACGGCCAGCAGGATCACCAGCATCACGACGCCGATCGCCGATCCGAGGCTGTACTGCGAGGACGCGAACGCCTTCTGGTACGCGTACACGTTGAGCACCAGGTTCTGGCCGGCGATGCCGCCGCCGTTGGTCATGACGTAGATCTGGGTGAAGACCTTGAAGTCCCAGATGATCGACTGGATGGTGACGACGATCAGGATGGGCTTGAGCATCGGCGCCATGATGGTGCGCCAGATCCGCCACTGGGACGCGCCGTCCAGCGAGGCGGCCTCCAGCACCTCGGCGGGGATGGCCCGGATGCCCGCGTAGACGGTGACCATCACGAACGGGAACGAGCACCACAGGACTTCGAGGAGCACCAGCGCGAAGGCGCTGTAGCGGCCGTACGTCCAGGAGAAGTCGCCGAGGCCCAGCACCTTGTTGACCGGCCCGAAGTCGGGGTCGAAGAGGAAGACCCAGACCGTGGAGCCGGTGATCGCGGGGGTCGCCCAGGCGCCGAGCGCGGCCATCATCAGCGCCAGCCGGGGCAGGGCGCGGATGCGGGTGAGCAGGACGGCGAGCGCGCAGCCGACGGCCAGGGTGGAGACCACGCAGGCCGCGGCGAACAGCACGGTGGCGAGGAGGACCTGCCAGAACTGGCTGTCGTTGAAGAGCGTCGTGTAGTTGCCGAACCCCTGGAAGGTGGTGGGTTCGCCGCCGCTGACCTGGGCCTGGGTGTACTCCAGGAACGAGATCAGGCCGAGCTGGTAGATCGGGTAGACCAGCAGTCCGGCGAGCAGGACGAGGGCGGGCAGGAGGTAGAGCCACGGGGTCCAGCCGGAGTGCCCCTTGGGGGACACGGACCGGCCGCGCCGGGGCGGGCGGGCGGCCGGGGTGGCGCCGACCGCCCCGGCCGCGCCCGCGGACGGGGCCTTGAGCTCAGAGGTGTGCGTGGTCATCGTCAGCCGGCTTCGGTGAAGGCCGTGTCCATCTTCTTCGCCGCGTCGTCCGAGGCCTTCGCCACGTCCTTACGGCCGGCGACGATCTCCTGGAACATCGTCGGCAGGACCAGCGAGGCGTCGATCTGGCCCCAGGCGGGCGAAGCGGGGACGAACTTGGCGCCCGCGCCGAGGGTCTCGACGAACGGGGCGACGAAGGGCTCCTTCTTCGCGGCGTTGTCCAGGACGTCGGTGTAGGTGGGCAGGAAGCCCATCGCGTCGAACATCTCGGCCTGGGTCTTCTTGCCGGACAGCGACTTCATCAGGTCGACGGCGAGGGTGCGGTGCGAACTGCTCTTGAGGACGCCGAGGTTGTTTCCGCCCGCGAAGGCCGGGGCGATGGAGTTCTCCGCGACGCCGGGCAGCGGGACGACGGCGTACTTGCCCTTGACCGCGCCCGCCTCGACGGCCGCGTGGCTGAAGTCGCCGCCGATCGCCATGGCGGCCTTGCCGGAGGCGAAGGCGGTGACGGTGGCGTTGCCGCCCATGGAGGCGCACTTGGCGGCCGGACAGTTGTCGTCGCCGAAGAGGGAGGTGTACGCCTCGATGCCCTTGCGGGACTTCTCGCTGTTGATGCCGGAGGTGAACTTCCCGTCGGTCTCGCCCGCGAGTTCGCCGCCGTTGGCCCAGATGAAGGGCATCGCGCCGTAGGTGTACGCGCCGCCGACCGCGAGTCCGTAGAGGTCGGGCTTCGCCTTGCGGATCTTCTTGGCGGTGGAGATCAGTTCGGCCTGGGACTTGGGGGGATCGATGCCGAGGTCCTTGAAGACATCGGTGCGGTAGTAAAGGGCCCGGACGCCGACGAAGAAGGGCGCGCCGTAGACCTTGCCGTCCACGGTGACGGACTGCTTGGCGATCGGGTCGGTGTCCTTGGCCTCGTCCCAGGCGCCGAACTCCTCGGTGACGTCGGCGAGTCCGCCGTCCTTGACGTATCCGGCGGTGTCGCTGTTGCCGTACTCGATCAGGTCCGGTGCGCTCTTGGGGTCGTTGAAGGCCGCCTTGATGCGCTGCGCCCGGGTGTCGACGGGTATGTACTCGACCTCGACCTTCGCGCCCTTGTGGGCCTTCTCGAAGTCGGCGACGGCCGCGTCGACGACCTTCTCCTTGGGCTTGTTGCCGACCTCCTGGAAGAGCCAGACACGGAGCGTGCCGCTCTTGTCGTCACCCTTCGCACTGGTGTCGGAGGTCTGCGGCGCACAGGCGGTGGCGGTGAGGCCGGCCAGCACAAGCGCCGCGACGGGGGCGGCAATTCGGGCAGAAAGCTTCATCCGGAACCCCTACCGGTCAATCGTTGCATCATGTGCAACGTGCGTTTCGTTCTGCACAACTGGCAGGAGAGTAGGCCTGCGTTCCGGTGACGACAAGTGGTCTCGACCACTCTGTGACCAGCGGATGCAGCCCGTGCAACGCGACCGAACCGTCACCTTCCGTGAGCGGACATGCGAAAGGCCCCCGGGCGTGCGGTGTCGCACGCCCGGGGGCCTTTCGGGGTGGGGTGGCCGGACCTACTTCTTGTCCTTGCCGCCGCCCTTGCCCTTGTCCTTGTCGCCGCCGGCGCCCATGGACTCGTAGATCTCCTTGCACATGGGACAGACCGGGTACTTCTTGGGGTCGCGCCCCGGCACCCAGACCTTTCCGCACAGCGCGACCACGGGAGTGCCCTCCAGGGCGCTCGCCATGATCTTGTCCTTCTGGACGTAATGGGCGTAGCGCTCGTGGTCGCCGTCGCCCCTCGACACCTGCGGCGTCGGCTCGACGAGGGTCCCCGTACCTGCCCCGCGATCGGGCTCAAGAGTGCTCATAACCGCCAAGGGTACTGAAAGAGACGGGCATCAGTTGAGCGAAGGGTCGTCCGGATACGTGGCGATCATCGCGAGCTCGCTGCGCTGGCGGCGGAGCACCGCGCGCCAGAGCTGTTCGGGGCGCGGGGACGAGACGTCGCCGGGCTCGGACTCGACCACGTACCACGCGCCCTCGGTCAGCTCGCCCTCCAGTTGACCGGGGCCCCAGCCCGCGTACCCGGCGAAGATCCGCAGCGAGCCGAGGGCGGGGCCGAGCAGCTCCGGCGGGGTCTCCAGATCGACCAGGCCGATCGCCCCGTGCACCCGCCGCCAGCCGAGCGGGCCCTCGTCGCCGGGGATCACCGCAACGCCGAGCGCGGAGTCGAGCGAGACCGGGCCGCCCTGGAAGACGACGCCCGGCTCACCGGTCAGGGCGGCCCAGGACGCGAGGATGTCACCGACGCCGACCGGGGTCGGGCGGTTGAGGACCACGCCGAGGGAGCCCTCCTCGTCGTGGTCGAGGAGCAGCACCACCGCGCGGTCGAAATTCGGGTCCGTGAGGGCGGGTGCGGCCACGAGCAGTCGCCCTGTGAGCGAGGACACCTCGGTCATGGCACGAATGATCCCGCATCTTCGCCCGCCGCGGGGGGCGAGTGCCCGTGATGCCGCCCTCAGGAGACCGAGCGCAGCTCAGGGCGCACGGAGGCACGGGGAGCGCACCGCCCGGCGGGGACACGGTGGGCCATCCGGACGGTAACCCTCCGCAAGATCGGGTGCGCGGAGGGTGTTGTGGCGGATTCATGACGTTCGTACACCCCCCTTCGCCTTACAGAAGGGGGGTAGGAGGCCATTACCCTTTTCGTTGGCCCCCTGCCCGACCACTCCGGAACGCGAGATACATGACCGGCACAGACGATGTCCTGCTTGTCCACGGCGGCACCCCGCTGGAGGGCGAGATCCGCGTCCGAGGCGCCAAGAACCTGGTGCCGAAGGCCATGGTCGCCGCGCTGCTCGGCAGCGGGCCCAGCCGCCTCCGCAACGTTCCCGACATCCGTGACGTACGGGTGGTCCGGGGACTCCTCCAGCTGCACGGCGTCACCGTCCGCCCCGGCGACGAGCCGGGCGAACTGATCCTCGACCCCTCGCACGTCGAGTCGGCGAACGTCGCCGACATCGATGCCCACGCGGGTTCGTCGCGGATCCCGATCCTGTTCTGCGGCCCCCTGCTGCACCGCCTCGGCCACGCCTTCATCCCGGGCCTGGGAGGCTGCGACATCGGCGGCCGGCCGATCGACTTCCACTTCGAGGTGCTGCGCCAGTTCGGCGCGACCATCGAGAAGCGGGCGGACGGCCAGTACCTGGAGGCCCCGCAGCGGCTGCGCGGCACCAAGATCCGGCTGCCGTACCCCTCGGTGGGCTCCACCGAGCAGGTGCTGCTCACCGCCGTCCTCGCCGAGGGCGTCACCGAGCTGTCCAACGCGGCCGTCGAGCCGGAGATCGAGGACCTCATCTGCGTACTGCAGAAGATGGGCGCGATCATCTCCATGGACACCGACCGGACCATCCGGATCACCGGTGTCGACAAGCTCGACGGTTACACCCACCGGGCGATCCCGGACCGCCTGGAGGCGGCCTCCTGGGCGTCGGCGGCGCTGGCGACCGAGGGCAACATCTATGTGCGCGGCGCCCAGCAGCGCTCGATGATGACCTTCCTGAACACCTTCCGCCGGGTCGGCGGGGCCTTCGAGATCGACGACGAGGGCATCCGCTTCTGGCACCCGGGCGGCGCGCTCAACGCCATCGCGCTGGAGACGGACGTGCACCCCGGCTTCCAGACCGACTGGCAGCAGCCGCTGGTGGTGGCGCTGACGCAGGCCGCGGGCCTGTCGATCGTCCACGAGACGGTGTACGAGTCGCGGCTCGGCTTCACCTCCGCGCTCAACCAGATGGGCGCGCACATCCAGCTCTACCGCGAGTGCCTGGGCGGTTCGGACTGCCGCTTCGGCCAGCGCAACTTCCTGCACTCGGCGGTCGTCTCCGGACCGACCAAGCTGCAGGGCGCGGACCTGGTCATCCCGGACCTCCGGGGCGGCTTCTCGTACCTGATCGCGGCGCTGGCGGCGCAGGGCACCTCCCGGGTGCACGGCATCGACCTGATCAACCGCGGTTACGAGAACTTCATGGAGAAGCTGGAGAAGCTCGGCGCGAAGGTGGAGCTGCCGGGCGGTTCCCTGGTCTGACCCCGCTCAGTGCTGCCGCACACAGCACTGCGCATCCGGCGCCCCGGTCCCCTCGCCGAGAGGGCCGGGGCGCCGGCTTTTCGCGCTCACGGAGAGCCGGGGCGCCGTGGCGCCCGCGCGAACCGGCCCGGGGTGGTGCCCGCGATCCGCTTGAAGTGCCGGGTCAGGTGGGACTGGTCGTGGAAGCCGACCGCGACGGCGGCCTCCCCCGGCGGCACGCCCTCCAGCAGCAGGCGGCGGGCCCGGTCGACCCGGCGGGCCGTCACGTACTGGTGCGGCGCGATGGCGTAGGCCGCGCTGAAGGCCCGTACGAGATGGGTCGGGTGCGCGTGGACCAGCCGGGCGGCCTCGGCGAGTGTGACGCCCTCCCGCAGCCGCTCGTCCAGCAGCTCGCGCAGGTCCCGGGCGACGCCCGGACCGGGCCGTGGCGGCTCAGGGGCCGCCGGAGGCCGCAGATGGCCGCGCAGCCGCTCCCCGACGAACGCCAGGCGGCTCTCGGCCTCCAGCGCGTCGCCCGGGTCCGCGAGGGCGGTGTGCAGCCGGGCGACACGGGCGCGCAGCAGCGGATCGGCCAGATCGGGGGTGTCCACGGCCGGCCCGATGAGGCTCGCGTCGAGCTGGCTCATGTCCAGATAGAGCACCCGTTTGCGGAACCCGTCCGGGGTGGCGGGCGAACCGTTGTGCGGTACCTGCGGCGGCAGCAGGCTGACGGTGCCGTCCGGGGTGCCGTGCTGATGGCGGTCCAGGTCGTAGCGGACGGCCCCGTCGTCGACGATCAGGAGCGTCCAGGCGTCGTGGACGTGCATGGGGTAGGCGTGCTCGGTGAAGCGGGCATGGAAGACCTCCACGACCCCGGCGACGGACGGTCGCCAGGCCGAGATCTCCTGCGGGCGGCTCGCGCGGGTCACGCCAAGAACGTACAAGACGCTCCGGCGGGGCGGCGGCCAGTCTCGAACCATGGGAAACACGCACGAGAACACGAGCGGCGACGGGACCGCGCCCGTCCGATTCGACACGAAGATCGCGGTGCTGCTCCGCGACGACCTGGAGACCTGGCAGCGGCTGAACGTGACCGCCTTCCTGGTGAGCGGTCTGGGGACGGCGGCGCCGGAGGTGATCGGCGAGCCGTACGAGGACGCCGACGCGACCGCGTACCTGCCGATGCTGCGGCAGCCGGTGCTGGTCTTCGAGGGGGCGAAGGAGACGCTGACCGCCGCGCACACGAAGGCCCTCTCCCGGTCCCTGAAGGCGGCCGTGTTCACCTCGGACCTGTTCGGCACGGGCAACGACCGGGACAACCGCGCGGCGGTACGGGCCGTGGGGCGGGACGCGCTGGATCTGGTGGGTCTGGCCGTGTACGGGCCGCGGAACGCCGTGGACAAGGCCCTGAAGGGCGCGCGGATGCATCCGTGAGGTCCGGAGCCCCGAGGCGTACCGGCGGGGCTGTACGGGGCGCATGTGCCCCCGGCATGCGTAAGGGCGGCCTCTCCTGGTCGGGAGGGGCCGCCCTTACTGCGCCGTGGGTTACTTGCCCTTGGCGGCTTCCTTGAGCTTCGAGCCCGCGGAGACCTTCACGCTGTAGCCGGCGGGGATGTTGATCGGGTCGCCGGTCTGCGGGTTCCGAGCGGTGCGAGCGGCACGGTGGGTGCGCTCGAAGGTCAGGAAGCCGGGGATGGTGACCTTCTCGTCGCCCTTGGCGACGATCTCACCGACGGTCTCGGCGAGCGCGGCCAGCACGGCGTCGGCGTCCTTGCGAGTCACCTCGGCGCGGTCGGCCAGGGCGGCCACCAGCTCACTGCGGTTCATGTTGTTACTCCCGTGTTCTTCTTGCCTGTGAGGCGTGAGATCGAAGCCGATGCTGCCAGGGCCCTCTGACAGTCCCCGGACCCGGGTCTGATGTCAGACCCTCTCGCCCGATTACGCATCCTGCCCCCACCAGCGGCGGGAAAGCCAATCCGGAACCCTTCGGAGCCGATGAAAAGCGCCACGGTTTGCTCGTGGTGACGCTCCGTCGACTTGGCCGAGCGGTCCGCAGCGGATGCCGGGCCCCGCAGGGCCCACTGCCCGCCCACCCTAAAGGGGCGTTTGGGGCGCCGCGACCCGCGACGCGCCGTACGGCACGGGCGGGTGCAGCCCGGGGTACTTCGCGCTTACCCCTCGAAAGGACCCCGAAACGGCTGGGGCCTCTCGTTCGGATCAGGTCGGATCAGGGAGCGGGGTCCGGTGCGTGCAGCTGCGAGGCGGAGGATTGAGGCAACGCGGATGGGATCTCCCCTGCTCGAGCGAAGCCGAGAGCTTGGGGGGAAGTTGGTGATTGACGACAACGCCGCAGATGTGCGTGCCGGACCCCGCGAGCCCGACCTGATCCAAACGAGAGGCCCTAGGTCAGACAGTCGTGGAGAGGTCGGTCGCGGAGGCACCGGCGGCCTTCGCGGCGGCCCGGACGGCTCCGGCGACCGCGCCCGCGACCTTGTCGTTGAAGACCGAGGGGATGATGTAGTTCGCGTTGACCTCGTCCTCGGCGACCACGTCGGCGAGGGCTCCGGCGGCGGCGAGCATCATCTCCGTGTTGACGGTGCGGGACTGAGCGTCCAGCAGGCCGCGGAAGACACCCGGGAAGACCAGCACGTTGTTGATCTGGTTGGGGAAGTCCGAGCGGCCGGTGGCGACGACCGCGGCCGTCTCACGGGCGATCGCGGGGTCGACCTCGGGGTCCGGGTTCGCGAGCGCGAACACGATCGCGTCGTCCGCCATCGCGGCGACGTCGTCGCCGTTCAGCACGTTAGGGGCGGAGACGCCGATGAAGACGTCGGCGCCGACGACGGCCTCCTTGAGGGTGCCGGTGACGCCCTCGGGGTTGGTGTTGTCGGCGATCCAGCGCAGCGGCGAGTCGGGGTCGGCGGCGACCAGGTCCTCACGTCCGGCGTGCACCACTCCGTGGATGTCGGCGACCACCGCGTGCTTGACGCCCGCGGCGATGAGCAGCTTCAGGATGGCCGTACCGGCCGCGCCCGCGCCGGACATGACGACCCGTACGTCGCCGACGTTCTTGCCCACCACGCGCAGGGCGTTGGTGAGGGCGGCGAGCACGACGATGGCGGTGCCGTGCTGGTCGTCGTGGAAGACGGGGATGTCGAGGGCCTCGCGCAGCCGGGCCTCGATCTCGAAGCAGCGGGGCGCGGAGATGTCCTCCAGGTTGATGCCCGCGAAGCCGGGGGCGATGGCCTTGACGATCTCGACGATGGCGTCGGTGTCCTGGGTGTCCAGGCAGATCGGCCAGGCGTCGATGCCGGCGAAGCGCTTGAAGAGGGCCGCCTTGCCCTCCATGACGGGCAGCGCGGCCTTCGGACCGATGTTGCCGAGGCCGAGCACCGCGGAGCCGTCCGTCACAACTGCGACGGAGTTGCGCTTGATGGTGAGGCGGCGCGCGTCCTCGGGGTTCTCGGCGATGGCCATGCACACCCGGGCGACGCCGGGGGTGTAGATCATCGAGAGGTCGTCACGGTTGCGGATGGGGTGCTTGGACGCCATCTCGATCTTGCCGCCGAGGTGCATGAGGAACGTACGGTCGGAGACCTTGCCCAGCACGACGCCCTCGATGTCGCGCAGACCTTCGACGATCTCGTCCGCGTGCGAGGTGGAGGTGGCGGCGATGGTGACGTCGATCCGCAGCTTCTCGTGGCCGGAAGCGGTCACGTCGAGGCCGGTGACCGAGCCCCCGGAGGACTCGACGGCCGTGGTGAGCTGGGAGACCGCGGTGCCGCTCGCGGGCACCTCCAGCCGGACCGTCATCGAGTACGAGACGCTGGGCGCCGTTGCCATGGCCGAGTCCTTCTCTTTCCTTAGCTTCATTGCCGCACATCCGGAGGGTGGGTTCCGGATGTGCTTCCCGATCGTCGCACCTACCGACTGGTAGCCGGTAATGACTGCCGTCTTTCGGAAAGTAGTTTCCACCATACGAGAGATCACCCGTTCGGCGGAACCCCCAACGGGCCGGAAAGCAGTCGGCGGGACCCCTGCAACGAGAACAGACCCGCGCCACCGGGGGGTGACGCGGGTCTGTCTTTCGGGCTTAGGTGGCACCGACCCGCCATGCTCGCCTCGCGGCAAGTGGTCGCTCGAAGCGACGAAGGTTGGGCCCGGGGGCTTGGATCGAGCCGGTGCCAGTACCACGGTAACAAAGACCCCGGAAAAGTGATTCCCGTGCGCCGGGTTGACTCGCGAAAGCCTCCCCGACGGGCCCGGCGTCAGTCCCTCAGCAGGTCCGGCACCCCGTCCTCGTCCGGCATGTCCCGCTCCGCCGAGACCACCGTGAGCTGCTGCGTCGCCCGGGTCAGCGCCACGTACAGCACCCGCAGTCCGGCCGGGGACTCGTCCGCGATCTCCGCGGGCGAGACGACCACCGTGGCGTCGTACTCCAGCCCCTTGGCCTCCAGGCTGCCCAGCGCCACCACCCGCTCCCCCAGCTCCGCGAGCCACTCGCGGGCCTGGGCGCGCCGGTTCATCGCGACGACCACGCCGACCGTGCCGTCCACCCGCGCCAGCAGCCGGGCGGCCTCCTCGCGGACCGTGGCGGCCAGGTCCCCGTCACGTACCGGCTCGAAGCGCGGCACCACCCCGGTCGAGCGGACCGCCGCCGGGGACTCCATGCCGGGCATGGCCAGCGCCAGCACCTTGGCGGCCAGCTCCGCGATCTCCGCCGGGTTGCGGTAGTTGACGGTGAGGGTGAAGCGGCGGCGCGGCCGGGAGCCGAGCGCCTCGTCCCGGGCCGCGGCCGCCTCGTCCGGGTCGGACCAGGAGGACTGGGCCGGGTCGCCGACGATCGTCCAGGTGGCGTGCCGGCCGCGGCGGCCGACCATGCGCCACTGCATCGGGGTGAGGTCCTGCGCCTCGTCGACGATGACGTGCGCGTACTCCGTGCGCTCCGCCGCGAGCCGCTCGGCCCGCTCCCACTGGGTCTCCTCGCGCTGCGGCATCAGCTCGTCGAGCCCGGTGAGCTGGTCCAGCGGATCGGCCTCGCGCTTGCGCTTGGGCCGGTTCGGGGTGCCCAGCAGCGCCTGGAGCTCGTCCAGAAGCGCCACGTCGTGGACGGAGAGCGGACCGTTGCCCTCCGCGTCCAGGCGCTTGAGGGAGCGGGCCAGGCGGCGCGTCTCGCCCTGGTTGAGGATGCGCCGGGACCAGCGGCCGAGCCGCCGTTCGTCGGCCATCGCGGCCAGCACGCGGCGGGGCGTCAGCTCGGGCCACCAGGCGTCGAGGAACTCCAGGAACGGGGTCTCGGTGGAGACGTCCTCGTCGAACGAGGACCGCAGCTCCGCGATCAGTTCCGGGTCGGTGTAGCGGCCGCGCCCGGAGGACTTGTTCCACAGGGCGTCCAGCAGCAGCTTGCGGGCGCGCGGGCGCAGCAGGTTGACCGGGGCGGTGCCGCCCAGGACGTTGTGCCGGATACGCCGGAGCTCCTCGGCCTCCAGCTCGATCCGGGCGCCGAAGGCGACGACGCGCAGCCGGGCGGGGGTGGCGGGGACGGCCGCCTGCGCGGGCTCCTCCCCGAAGGCGAGCTGGCCGCCCTCGTCCACCGGCCGCGGGACCTCCAGGGCGCCCCGGGCAGCTTTGCGCAGCACATGGAGCATCCGGGACGAGCCCTTGACCCGGGCGACGGCCGGTTCGTCGTAAGCGGTGGCCCCTTCGAGGCCCGCCGCGTCGTCCGAGAGCGAGCCGATCGCGCGGATCGCGACCTGGCCCTCCTCGCCGAGCGAGGGCAGCACCCCTTCGGTGTACGCGACCAGGAGCGGGGTGGGCGAGACGATCAGGATGCCGCCCGCGTACCGCCGCCGGTCCTGGTAGAGCAGATACGCGGCCCGGTGCAGGGCGACGGCGGTCTTGCCGGTGCCGGGGCCGCCGGTGACCTCGGTGACGGAGGCGGCGGGGGCCCGGATGACCAGGTCCTGTTCGGCCTGGATGGACGAGACGATGTCCCGCATCGTGTGGCTGCGGGCCTGGCCGAGCGCCGCCATCAGCGCGCCGTCCCCGATCACCGGCAGCTTCTCGCCGTCCAGATACGCCGTCAGCTCCGGGCGCATCAGGTCGTCCTCGACCCCGAGGACCTTGCGGCCCTTGGAGCGGATGACCCGGCGGCGTACGACACGGCCCGGGTCCTTCGGGGTGGAGCGGTAGAACGGGGCGGCGGCCGGGGCCCGCCAGTCGATCACCAGCGGCGCGTAGTCGGAGTCCAGGACCCCGATCCGGCCGATGTGGAGCGTCTCCGCGATATCGGCGGTGGCGTCGTCGCGTACGGAGTCGTCGGCCGGCTCCACGGAGGTGTACGCGCCGTCCGGGCCGCGCTCCCCGTCCTTGCCGAGCAGCAGATCGATCCGCCCGAAGAGGAAGTCCTCGAACTCGCTGTTCAGCCGGTTGAGGTGGATCCCCGCCCGGAACACCTGGGCGTCCCGTTCCGCGAGCGCGCCGGGGGTACCGACCTGGCCGCGCTTGACGGCGTCGTTCATGAGGAATTCCGCCTCGTGGATCTTCTCTTCGAGGCGGTGATAAACACGGTCGAGATGCTCTTGCTCGACACCGATTTCCCGGTCCCGCAGCGATTCGACAGCGGCATCCTGCGCGGCCACCGAGGCCCCCTTCTTAACGGCACTGGGCAGCCGTCAACCCTATAGCGAAGGGGGCCCGCGCGCACCTGCCGACCAGGGAGAGGATCGCGCGTCGCGCCCTGCTCAGGCTCCGATCTCCACCAGCCGCTCCCCGTCGAAGGTCCGCACCTCGAAGCGGGCGATGTCCCCGCGGTCCATCGCAGCCCCGCCGTGCACGTACAGCGGGGCCTTCGCCGTCGGGTTCGTCGCGCCCTCGATGCCGTACCCCCACTGCGGGACGGACCAGGAGGTGACGATCTCCTCCTCACCGGTCTTGGAGACGGCGACCAGCGTGCACTTCTGGGGTCCCTTGACGTTCTTCAGCTCCAGGACCGTGTGGGTGCCCCAGGCCTTCTCCTCCATGCCGACGGTCGCGCCGACCCGGGTGGTGGGGTCGGTCGCCGAGACCTTCTCCGTCATGTGGTCGAAGAAGGAGTCCTCGGCCGGGCTGGTGGGGTGCGGCTCGCCCACGGCCACCGAACCGCCGCCGCGGTCGTCGCCCGCCGTGACCGCGAACGCGGCGACGGGGCCGCCGACGATCAGGGCGGCGGCCGCGGCGACCCAGTACCGGCTGCGCCGGGAGCGGCGGTGCCGCCTGCGTGCGACCTCGTCCATCAGTCCGCCGAGCAGCCGGGGCGCGGGCTTCTCGGGCACATGCGGTACGGGCCGGGCGCCGGGCACGGCGGACGGGGCCTCGGCGAGCATCGCGAGCATCGGCTCCATCCCCGCGAACTCGTCGAGATGCGCGGCGCACCGGGCGCAGCCCGCGAGATGGGCCTCGAAGTCGCTCGCCTGTACGTCGTCGAGGATGCCGAGGACGTACGCGGCGGCCGCGTCGTGCTCGGACCCTTCGGAGCCCGTGGGCCCCGGGCCGGGGCCGGGTCCGGCGCCGAAAGGTCCGGGCGGACCGGTCGGGGCGGGGACGCCTGCGAGGTGAGCGGGCCCTGAGGGGTGTGCAGGACCCGCCGCATACGGGGGACTTGAGGGACCGGACGGCGTGCGGTGACCGGGAGGCCGGGGCCCGAACGGCTGCCACTGCTGGTCGCTCATGCCGTGATCCCCCTCTCTTCGAGTGCGAGCTTCATCGAACGCAGTGCGTAGAACACCCGGGACCGCACGGTCCCGCTGGGGACACCGAGCACTTCGGCGGCCTCGTTGACCGTACGCCCCTTGAAGTAGGTCTCGACCAATGCTTCCCGGTGCGCGGGGGTCAAATCTTCGAGCGCGTCGGAGAGCGTCATCAGCCACAGCGCCTTGTCGATCTCGTCCTCCGCGGGAATGACCTCCAGCGGCGACGGATCGACCTCGCGCGGCCGGGCCTGCCGGCTGCGGTGGTTGTCGATGACGATGCGCCGGGCGACCGTCACCAGCCAGGGTCGGACGGAGCCGGTGGCCCGGTTGAGCCGGCCGGCGTTCTTCCAGGCACGGATGAGCGTCTCCTGCACCACGTCCTCGGCCCGCTGGCGGTCGCCCGCGACGAGTCGGAGGACGTACGCGAGCAGCGGCCCGGCGTGTTCGCGGTAGAGCGCCCGCATCAGCTCCTCGTCCGGTATCCCGGAAGGGGGCGGGGGCGGCTCACTGCGATGTCGAGCCCTGTGCGGACGGTCATCGGCCACGGCCGCATCCTTGCGCACCCGAACCTCCCGGTCGAGACCTCTGAAACGAGCTCCTGGACCATCGATACGGGGGCGGGCGCCGGTTCATTCAACGCCGGGCGGAATTTCTTTCCCCGGGTCGAACACGCCAGGTTCACCGGGGTCGTTCGTGGCGGTCGTTCCGGAGGTTCTGCGCCGGTGGCGGGCGACCCGTTCGCGGTTGCCGCAGACCTCGCCGGAGCACCAGCGCCGCCGTCCGCCGCGCGAGGTGTCCAGGTAGAGCCGGTGGCAGTGCTCGCCCTGGCAGCGGCGCAGGGCCGCCCGCGCGACCGGGTCGGTGAGCAGGTCCACCGCGTCCCGGGCGACGACGGCGAGGAGACCCGCGCAGTCGGGAGCGGCACTCAGGGCCCGTACCAGGTCGCCGTCCGCCCCGCGCACCGCGCGGGGCCCCGGAGGCGCTCCGGAAGCCAGGGAGTTGACCCGCTCCAGCGCTCCTTCGGCCGGAGAGCCGCCGAGCTGAGCCGCCATCAAGCGGGATACATCGGAGCGCAGTTCGCGGAACCGGGCCACCCAGGTGCCGTCCAGCGCGTCCAGCACGGTGCCCGCCGGGACGAGCCGGGCGTCGGTCAGCCACTGGGCCAAGTGGCCCGGGCCGTCGAGCTGTTCGCAGGTTCCGGGCACTCCGCCCGCACGTTCCGTGGCCACCAGATCGAGGCAGATCCGGCCCGCGTCGAAGCGCCACATCCGCGCACCCCTGCCCCGTGCCATGATCCCGCTCACCGCCTTGGGTCACCCGGTGGAACGACCACCCCCAGAGTGCTCCTGTCGGGGCCCCGCCGGAACCCCCGCCGCCGCCCCCGTACCGTGACGGCCATGGAGCACGAGGGGGAGATACGCGTGGACCCGTACGGCGAGAGCACCGTGACCGGCCCCGGGGGACTGCGGCTGCGGCGGTGGCGCGAGGAGGATCTGCCCGCGGTGCTGCGGGCGTACGAGGATCCGGCGATGCGGCGGTGGCTGGCCAGCCAGGTCTCCGGGGCGGACGGGGCCGCCGACTGGCTGGAGGTTCAGCGCACGGGGTGGGCGGCGGGCACCCGCTTCGCCTTCGCCGTCACGGAGAGCGGGCGGGAGGACGGACTGCTCGGCAACGTCGTGATGAAGCAGCTGGATCTGGTGAACGGCCGCGCGGAGATGGGATATTGGACGACGGCTCCGGCACGCGGCCGGGGTGTGGCGTCACGGGCGCTGGCGGCCCTGACCGACTGGGCGTTCACGACCTTCGCCGAACAGGGCCTGACCCGACTGGAGTTGTTGCACCAGGTCGACAACGTGGCCTCGTGCCGGGTGGCGGAGAGGTGCGGATATCCGTTGGCGCGGGTGATCCCGGCGCTGCCGCCGGACTATCCGCTGGACGGCCATGTGCATGTGCGGGAGGCTCCGGCGGCCGCGGCGGTCAGCCCGCCGGCGGATCGTCGTGGAGAAGCCGCTGGAACAGGTGGTGGTCGCGCCAGCGGGCGTTGATGTGCAGATAGCCGGGTGCGGTGCCGATCCGCTCGAACCCGGCCTTGGCCAGCACCTGTTGGGACGGGGCGTTGTCGGTGACGGTCGCCGCCTCGACGCGGTGCAGGCCCAACCGGTCGCGGGCCGCCTCGCAGACCGCGCGGACGGCCGCGGTGGCCAGGCCGCGTCCGGTGTGACCCTCGTCGACCCAGTAGCCGAGGCGGCCGTTGCGGAACGGGCCCCGCTCGATTCCGGAGAGCGTGAAGCCGCCGATCACCCGGTCGTCGGCGTCCGCGAGCACCCAGGGCATGGCCCGTCCCGCGTCCCGGTCGGCCAGCAGGGCGGTGAGCCGGGCGGCCTGGCCCTCGACGGTGTAGAAGGTGTCGGGGCGTACGGGTTCCCAGCGGCGCATGTACGCGCGGTTGCGGGTGAGGGCCGTGGCGAAGGCGGGCGCGTCGGTGAGTTCGGCGGGCCGGAAGGCCACGTCCGGGGCGAGGAGATGGGT
Source organism: Streptomyces globisporus (assembly GCA_014649555.1). Taxonomy (GTDB): domain Bacteria; phylum Actinomycetota; class Actinomycetes; order Streptomycetales; family Streptomycetaceae; genus Streptomyces; species Streptomyces globisporus. Next base: position 304,075 of record BMTG01000009.1, read on the forward strand.
GCGGTCGGTCATCCGGTCACGCTAACCGGGACGGCCGGGCTCCGGGGCGGCCGGGCTCCGGGACGGCCCGGCTCCGGGACGGCCCGGCTCCGGGACGGCCCGGCTCCGGGGCGGCCGGGCTCCGGCTCGCGGGCCCGGCGGGCGGCCCCGCCGAGCTGGGCTTACGCCCCGCGCCTCCTACGCCGCCGTAGGCGCCCTCAGCGCCCGTACTTCGTGTCCGCCGACGGGTCCAGCGCCAGCCGGTAGCCGCGCTTGACGACCGTCTGGATCAGCCGGGGCACGCCCAGCGCCGAACGCAGCCGGGCCATCGCCGTCTCCACCGCGTGTTCGTCGGAGCCGCTGCCGGGCAGGGCCCGCAGCAGGTCGGCGCGGGCCACCACCCAGCCGGGGCGGCGGGCCAGCGCGTGCAGGAGGGCCATGCCGGCGGGCGGCACCGCGCGCAGTTCGTCGTCGACGAGGACGGCGTGGCCCCGGATCTCGACGCGGTGTCCGGCGACGGGCAGGATGCGGGCGGCCGCCGGGAGGTGGGCGCACATCAGCTGGACGAGCGGGCCGAGCCGGAAGCGTTCCGGCTGGAGGGTGTCGATGCCGCGGGCCTGGAGCGGGAGGGCGGTGACCGGTCCGACGCAGGCGACCAGCACGTCGTCGCGCAGGGCGCCGAGGATCTCCGGGAGCAGTCCGCGGGTCTCGGCCCGGCCCAGGAACGAGGCGGCGGCGGGCGCGCTGGTGAAGGTGATCGCGTCCAGGCCCCGGGCGGCCGTGATGTCGAGCATCCGGTCGAGCGGGGCGATGTCCTGCGGCGGCATCCAGCGGTAGACGGGCACGACGACGACCTCGGCGCCCGCGGCCGTCAGGGACTCGACGAAGCCGGGCAGCGGTTCGCCGTGCAGCTGGAGGGCGACCCGGCGGCCCGCGACGCCTTCGGCGAGGAGCCGGTCGAGGACCTCGGCCATCGATTCGGACCCGGGCGACCAGGTCTCGGTGAGCCCGGCGGCCCGGATGGCGCCCTTGACCTTGGGGCCCCGGGCGAGGAGTTCGACCCCGCGCAGGGTCTCAAGGAGCGCGTCGCCGATGCCCCAGCCGTCGGCCGCCTCGATCCAGCCGCGGAAGCCGATCGCGGTGGTGGCGACCGCCACGTCGGGGGCGTGGCCGATCAGCTCCTCGGTGGCGGCGAGGAGTTCGCTGTCGTCGGCGAGCTGCACGATCCGCAGGGCGGGGGCGTGCAGGACGGCGGCCCCGCGGCGTTTGAGGAGCGTGCCCAGCTCCTCGGCCCGGCGGGCGGCGGTCACCCCGACGGTGAAGCCCGCGAGGGGGCCGTGCGTTGTGTCGTCGTCCTGCATGGCGTGTTTCCCCGGCTCCTGTGTTCCCGCTGGTGCGCGATGGTCCCCCGCTGATACGCGGTGGTTCCCGCTGGTGACGCGAGGTGCGGAGGCCCGAGACTGCCAACGGTGCGTGACAGGCTCGGTTCCCCCGTATTTCCCGGCCGTTACGTCGCAGGACGCCGGACCGTGCCGTTTCTACACCTCCGCGTAACCGAGCTGGGCCCGGGCGGGCACCGGTGCCGGGCGGCGAAGGTATACCGCCCAGGTGAGCGTGGAGCACACCCCGTAGAAGGCGAGGAAGGACCAGAAGGCCGCGGTTCCGGTGCCGGAGACCTGGAAGGACTGGCGGAAGGCGAGGTTGATCGCCAGCCCGCCGAGGGCGCCGACGGCCCCGATGAGGCCCATGGCCGCGCCGGAGAGCCGCCGTCCGCGGGCGGCGGCCGCCTCGCCGTCCAGGCCCCGGGCCAGCGCCTTGGTGTGGAAGATGCCGGGGATCATCTTGTACGTCGATCCGTTGCCGAGGCCCGCCAGGACGAACAGGGCGGTGAAGCCGGTGAGGAAGACCGGCAGCGAGGCGGCCCCCGAGGCGTGGATGACGACGCCGGTGGCGGCGGCCATCGCGACGAAGGTGGCCAGGGTGATGCGCGCGCCGCCGTACCGGTCGGCGAGGCGGCCCCCGACGGGCCGGATCAGGGAGCCCAGCAGCGGGCCGATGAAGGTGAGCGAGGCGGCCTGGAGCGGGGTCCGGCCGAACTGGGTCTGGAGCACCAGGCCGAAGGCGAAGCTGTAGCCGATGAACGAGCCGAAGGTGCCGATGTAGAGGACCGACATGATCCAGGTGTGCGGGTCGCGGACGGCCTCCAGGGCGGCCCCGGTGTCGTTCTTCACGGGCCGCAGGTTGTCCATGTACAGGGCGGCGCAGACGGCGGCCAGGACGATCAGCGGGAGGTACACCCCGAGGACGATCCGGGGGTGCGAGGCGCCCAGGGTTCCGATGACGAGCAGGCCGACCAGTTGGACGACGGGGACGCCGATGTTGCCGCCGCCCGCGTTGAGGCCGAGCGCCCAGCCCTTCTGACGCAGCGGGAAGAAGGCGTTGATGTTGGTCATCGACGAGGCGAAGTTGCCGCCGCCGATCCCGGTGAGCGCCGCGACCGCCACGAACGTGCCGTACGAGGTCCCGGGCTCCATCACCCAGAACGCGGCCAGGGTCGGGACGAGCAGGCTCACCGCGCTGAAGATCGTCCAGTTGCGGCCGCCGAAGCGGGCGACGGCGAAGGTGTACGGCACCCGCACCAGCGCGCCGACGAGGGTGGCGGTCGAGATGAGGAAGAACTTCCCGGCCGGGTCGATGCCGTACTCCGGTCCCATGAACAGGACCATCACCGACCACAGGGTCCAGATGGAGAATCCGATGTGCTCGGAGAGCACGGAGAACCAGAGGTTGCGGCGGGCGACCCGTTCGCCCTTCTCCCGCCAGAACGTCTCGTCCTCCGGGTCCCAGGTCTCGATCCAACGGCCTGCCATCACGCGCCTCCACAGGGGGTCGGGGTGTTGTTCCCGACGCTAGGGAGCCCGCGTTTCGGCGTGGTGCCGCGAGGTGACCGGTGCGCAACCTTGCTCTCACCGGGCCGTTTCCGGCCCGGTGAGATGGCCCGGTGAGATGGCCCGGTGAGATGGAGCGCTACCGTCTGCCGTCCGGCCAGAGCCGGGGCCGGCGCTTGGCCGCGACGTCCTCGACCCAGCCCACGGCGACGATCGTGAGCGCGAGCAGCGGCCAGATCAGCAGGGTCATCAGCAGGGTGTACCCGGCCTCGACCGCCGATCCCAGGTGCGCGTCCACATACGGGATCTCCCAGAGGAGGTCGATCAGCGGGATCGTCGCCAGGATCAGCAGGTTGTGCCAGAGGTAGATCGTCACGGCCCGGTTGTTGGCGAGCGTGACCAGACGGTCGAAGCGGGCCAGCCGTCCGGGCAGCTCCTGCCAGGACGGGGCGTACTGGAGCAGGATCACGCAGAAGCCGAGCGACCAGGTCGCCTGGGCCAGCGGGATGTCGTTGAGGTCCCAGCCGTCCGCGGTGAGGTGCCCCGAGGCCCACCAGAGCCCGAAGCCCATGATGATCGACGCCACCGAGACGGTGAGGTAGCGCGGCACGTCCTTGAACAGGCCGTCGTGGTGGGCGAAGCCCAGGACCCAGCAGGAGCCGAACACCGCGAAGTCGCTCAGCGCGTTGCCGGTCTCGCCCGGGATCGTCACCAGGCCGGTGCCGATCACGGCGGTCAGACCGAGCGGGGCGAGCAGCGTCGCCCAGGGCAGCTTCCGGAACGCCCGGAGCAGCAGGGGCGAGGCGATGACGAACCAGAGGTAGGCGCGGATGTACCAGAGCGGTCCGGCCGCCTGGACCGCCCAGGTGTCCTCCAGCAGACCGGCCCGGTCACCGCTGGACCAGGGGAAGGGGGGTGCGCCGACCGGGAAGACGTACCAGGCGAGCTTGACGAACCACCAGAGGCCTTCCTCCTTCACCGGCTGCCAGCTCAGCGCGAACATCATCGGTACGACGACGAGCGCGAACACCCACATGGGCGGCAGCAGGCGGCGGATACGGCCCCGGATGACGCCCAGGGCCGGGCGGCTCAGCGAACGGGCCATCAGCGAGCCGGCCAGGGCGAACATCACGCCCATGGACGGGAACAGGATGGTCAGCCAGGCCCAGCCGAAGACGTGGTAGATCACCACGCGGACCAGGGCGATCGTCCGGAGCAGGTCGAGATAGCGGTCCCGGCCGGGCTTCCCCGTCGCGGCGGGGGGCGCCACGGGGGTTCCGGCGGGCACGGTGGCGGCGCTCATCCGACGGGCCTCCTCTCGGGGACGGACGCGGTGCCGCGCCGCTGGGCGGAGACGCCGCCGGGGGCCTCCACCGCGCCGGTGCGGCGCAGCTTCTGCCAGCGCAGCCGACCGCCGGTGAGCGCGGTGATCCAGGACTGGAGCAGCACGACGTACATGAGCTGGCGGTAGAGGATCTGCTGGAGCGGCAGCGAGAGGAGGTGCGTCATGCGTTCCTTGTCCAGCCGGAAGGCGTACGCGGCGCAGACCGCCTGGACGACCAGCACGCCGAACCACGCGGCCACGGTCTTGCCGGTCGGGCCGAAGACCAGTCCGTACAGCAGGAACACGTCGATGAGCGGTGCGAGCAGCGGGGCGACGACCATGAACAGGGAGACGAACGGCAGGCCGACCCGCCCGAAGCGGCCCGAGGGCCCGCGTTCGATGACCGCGCGGCGGTGCTTCCAGATCGCCTGCATGGTGCCGTACGACCACCGGTAGCGCTGCGACCACAACTGCTGCACGGACTCCGGGGCCTCGGTCCAGGCGCGGGCGTTCTCGGCGTAGACGACGCGCCAGCCGTCCCGGTGCAGGGCCATGGTGATGTCGGTGTCCTCGGCGAGGGTGTCCTCGCTCATCCCGCCGACCCGCTCCAAGGCCTCGCGGCGGAATGCCCCGACCGCGCCGGGGATGGTGGGCATGCAGCCGAGCACGTCGTACATCCGGCGGTCCAGGTTGAAGCCCATCACGTACTCGATGTGCTGCCAGGCGCCGATGAGGGAGTCGCGGTTGCCGACCTTGGCGTTGCCCGCGACGGCTCCGACCCGGGGGTCGGCGAAGGGCTGGACCAGTTCGCGGACCGTGGCCGGCTCGAAGACGGTGTCGCCGTCCATCATCACGACGATGTCGTAACGGGCGTGCCGGATGCCGTTGTTGAGGGCGGCGGGCTTGCCCGCGTTCTGCTGGCGCACGACCCGTACGCGGGGCAGCCGCATGGCCTCGACGAGGTCGGCGGTGCCGTCGGTGGAGCCGTCGTCGATGACGATGATCTCGATGGGGTGCTCGCTGGCGGCCAGGGAGCGCACGGTCGCCTCGATGCACTCGCGTTCGTTGTACGCGGGGACCAGGACGGAGACCGGGCGGCTGAGGGGTTCGCCCCAGCTGAAGTTCGCGCGGCGGACCTTGCGGGCGTGCAGGAAGGAGAGCAGCAGCATCAGGCCGAAGCGGGCCAGCACCAGGGCGCCGATGACGGCGAGTCCGACGACCAGGACGCCGGTGATCCGCTCGGACACGGCGACGGCGGAGACGAACGCCTTGCCCTTCCACAGGGCGAACCCGGTGACCGGGGTGTGCGCGCTGGAGGCGTCCAGGGCGGTGGTGAGGCGGGTGAAGGTGTAGCCCTTCTCCTTGAGGTCGGGCAGCAGGCTGTCGAGGGCGGCCACGGTCTGCGAGCGGTCGCCGCCGGAGTCGTGCATCAGGATGATCGCGCCCTTGCCGTTCTTCGGCGTGGCCCGCTCGACGATGGCGGGGACCCCGGGGCGCTTCCAGTCCTCGCTGTCGGTGTCGTTGACGACGGTGAGGTAGCCGCGGCTGCCGATGTACTCCGTGACCGGCCAGGACTTGTTGTCCATGGCGTCCGAGAAGGAGGAGTACGGCGGCCGGAAGATCGAGGTGCGGATCCCGGCCGCACCCGCCAGCGCCAGCTGGTTCTGCGACAGCTCCCAGTCGATGCGCGCGGTGGACTGGTAGGAGAGATCGGGGTGGTTGAAGGTGTGCAGGCCGAGTTCGTGGCCCTCCTCCACCATCCGCCGGACCAGGTCCGGGTGGCGGGCGGCCATGTTGCCGGTGACGAAGAAGACGCCGTGGGCGTCGTGCTCCTTCAGCTTGTCGAGCACCTTCGGCGTCCACACCGGGTCGGGCCCGTCGTCGAAGGTGAGGACGATCCGGCGGTCGGGTATGCGCAGGGTCTTCGCGTCACCGGAGCGGGCGTCGATGACGGGCCCGCCGGTGAGGACGTCCTTCGGCACCTCGGTGGAGCGGTCGGCGCCGCGGACCCGGTGGTCGGCGAGGATCTCGCTGTGCACGTATCCGCGCAGCATCAGCATCGCGAGCAGGGCGACGAGAAGTGTCGTCGGCAGGAGGTAGCGCATGGGGAGCCTGAGCCGGCTCCGGCCGTGTGACGCCTTCCTCTTCTTCCTGCCGTTCCTGCCCCGCGTGGCGGGGGAGTTCATTTACGGGGCGCTCTCTTCTTGCACCGGCGGGTCGGGGTTCTCGGCGGGCGGGACCGTCGGGTCGGTCGGCTCCGGCTCGGTGATCGGCGGCGTGGGATCGACCGGCGGTTTGGCGGTCGAGGTCGTGGGGGCCGGCTTCGTGGCGCCGCCACCGCCGCCACCGCTCCCGGTGGGGCGGGACGGGTCCACGGAGGCGGACGCCGAAGGGCGCTCCGCCGCTCCGGCCGGGACGACCACGGAGGTGGCCGACGGGGTGGCGCCCGCGGGGGCGCCGGACGCGCCGGCCGACGGGGAGCCGGAGGCGCTGGGCCCCGGCTCCGGGGCGTCGTCGGCCAGGCCGTCGTCCACGGTGCCGGCGCTGGGCTCGGGGAGGTCCTCGACCTGCTCCGCCCGCGCCTTCTCCTTCGGCCCGGACAGGGGCAGCCAGGGAGCACTGGAGTTGCCGCCGAGGACGGCGAAGACCAGCGTCACGGCGTAACCCGCGCAGACCGTGGCCAGGACCCAGCCGAGGCGCCGGAAGGTCTTGCTGCGGCGGCCGCTCTCGTCGACGAAGACGGGGCCGTCGGAGCCGTCCGGCGGGGCGGGTTCGCCGGGCAGTTCGGCGAGTTGACGGCCGAGTCCGTCGAGCTGGATCGTCGCGTCGTTGGGCTCGTGCGTGTGCCCGGTTCTCTTACCTTCGCGCCAATTGTCCACAGGTGCAGCCCATCCCCCACTCAATGAATCAGGCGCACCGAATTTGACCGGTTCTTTACTGTCGGACTGGGCCCCCACCCGTCCACGAACCTGGCGTCCATGCACCCGGACGATGAATGTAGCGCACGACGTTGACGCCCAAGTGCCCCTGAACGGAGTTGATCAGGAACGGTTGCGCATCAGTGACAGATCGGACGCGGGCAGCCAGGACCCGGACGGCCGGACCAGCCACCCTTCGGCAAGGGCCAACTGGTCAGTAGCGTTGCGCAGCGCGTCCACGCCGGGATGGCGCAGCCCCTTCCGCCAGACCAGCGACACCGGCGAAAGCGGAATCGGGTCGACGAGCGGGCGCAGCACGGTCCCGGGCAGCGGAGGGAAGTCGACGACGGCCAGCACAGGATGCCCGCCCTTCTCCATGACCCGCTGGAATTCGGCCACGCCCACGGCGAGCGGGACGGGTGGCGCCATCACGATGTCCCACTCGGCGAACAGCGATGCGGCGAGGTCGGTCCACTCCCGCGTCCGCTCGTTGCCGGCCCCCGCGTAGACGGTCTCGCCGGACAGCTCGGCCGGGGCGACGGTCTCCCGTTCGGCGAGGGGGTGGGTCAGGGGCAGCATCAGCGCCATCGGCTCGTACCGCACGGGGTGCGTGGAAACCCCCGCCCGCACGGCGGGGGGCAGTCCGGCGGCCCTGCCGAAGGAGGCGTCGAGCCGGCCGGCCAGGATCTCGGCGGCGGCCCAGGTGAGCCCGGACTCGAAGCGGGCCATCAGCTCGCACTCGGGCACCAGTTCCCGGGCGCGCGCCAGCACCCGGGCCGCGGTGGCCCCGTCGCTGTTCAGGTCCACCAGCAGCGGCCGGGCGGGAGCACCGCTGAAGGCCCCGGCGAGCTCGGCGTGCGCGTCGAGCACCCGGCGGGCGTACGGCAGCAGGCGTTCGCCGTCCGGCGTGAGCGCGACCTGCCGGGTGGTCCGGACGAACAGCTCGGCGCCCAGCTCGCGTTCCAGCCGCCGCACGTCCCGGCTCAGCGCCTGCTGCGCGACGAAGAGCCGGGCGGCGGCCCGGGTGAAGTGCAGTTCGTCGGCGACGGCGAGGAAGGCACGCAGGAGTCGGGGGTCGGTGTCGGCGGGAGGCACGCCGCGAATCTACCGCGCGGAACCTCATTGACAACACGTGGGCGTGAATCGGTACGGATCAGTGTTGGACCCGGGCGGCGGGGCGCGGCGAGTCTGGTCCGTATGCCGATATCCCCTGCCGCCCGCCCGGAGACCGCGCCTGCCGCCCGCCCCGCCGTCCCGGCCCGGCCCGGTCCGCGCGCCCGTCCGGCGGCCGCGCCCCGGTCCGTCCTTCGCTCCCGTCCGGACCGGGCCCCCGCTCCCCCGGCCACGCCCCTTCTCGCCGTCTCCGGCGGGCAGTTGGTCGCGGCCCCGCGCTCCGCGCCGATCAGCGGCGACCGCCGACGGGCGCGGCCGTCGGCGAATCCCTACCTCCGGCTGCTGGCGACGCCCGGGGCCCGCGCCTTCACGGCGGGCAATCTGATCGCCCGGCTGCCGATGGGCATGCTCAGTGTCAGCGCGGTCATCATGATCGCCGGGTCCCGGGGCTCGTACGCCCTCGCCGGGGCCGTCACCGCGACCGGCCTGGCCGCGACGGCGCTCGTCGCACCCTTCACCGCCCGGCTGGTGGACCGCTTCGGCCAGGCGCGCGTCGCCGTGCCCGCCACCGCGCTCGCCGTGCTGGGGTCGCTGGCCCTGGTGCTGTGCGTGCACCACGACGCCCCGGCCTGGACCCTGTTCGCCGCGTACGCCGCGACCGCGACGACCCCGAACACCGGCGGGATGTCGCGGGCCCGCTGGGCGCATCTGCACCGGGGCGATCCGGCGGCCCTGCACACAGCGAACTCCTTCGAGCAGGCCGCCGACGAGCTGTGCTTCATGCTGGGCCCGGTGCTGGCCGCGACGCTCTGCGGGGCGCTGTTCCCGGAGGCGGGCACGCTGGTGGGGGCGGTGCTCCTGATGACCGGCGTCCTGATCTTCGCCGCCCAGCGCGCGACGGAACCGCCCGTCACCCCGCGGACGAAGACGGTGGCCTCGCCCCTGCGCACGCCCGGGATGCCCGCGCTGCTGGCGGTCTTCCTCGCGACGGGGGCGGTGTTCGGGGCGCTGGAGGTGGTCTCCATCGCGCATGCCGGGGGCGCGATCCTGGCGCTCCAGGCGGCGGGCTCGTGCGCGGCGGGCCTGCTCTACGGTTCGCTGCGCCCGGCCCGGAACGCCCGCCTCCGGCTGCTGCTGTGCCTGGCCGCGATGACGGCCCTGATGTCCCTGCCGCTGCTGGCCGCCGCCGCGTCGGCCGCCCTGCCGGTCCTGGCGCTCTGCCTGCTGCTGGCGGGCGCGGCGACCGCGCCGACCATGGTCACGGGCATGACGCTGGTCCAGCGGGCCACGCGCCCGGAGCAGCTGAACGAGGGCATGACGCTCGCGGTGACCGCACTGCTGGGCGGGGTAGCGGCCGGGGCGGCCGCGGGCGGCTGGCTGGTCGAACACGCGGGCACGGCCCCCGGATATACGGCCCCGATGGCGGCGGCGGCCCTCGCGCTGGTCATCGCGGCTGCGGGCGGCGGGTACGGCCGGGGGCGGCGGACGTGAAAAAGCCGCTGCCCCGCGAGCGAACTCACGGGGCAGCGGCCTACATGGGAATTGTGGAGATGGCGGGAATCGAACCCGCGTCCAACGGTGCGGAACCAGGGCTTCTCCGAGTGCAGTTCGCTGCGCTTTTCTCGGCCCCGGAGGTCACGCGAACAAGCCTCCGACAGGCCCAGCCACTGTTTGATTTCCTTCTCGGCCCCGTGGCCGGGCCGAGAAGTTTAGATCCCTAGTTGATGCCAGGATCCGGGTCGGGATCACCCCCGGGCTGACACTCCGCAGAGTCTTCGCTAGCTGCTAATTAGGCAGCGAGGGCGAAGGCGGAGGAATCGCGCTTGGAATTGGCGATTATTGTTTGCGACATATGGTTTACGAGATCATTGCCGCTTCCTCGACTCGCTTCCCCTGCTTCGACATCCGCTGTCGAAACCGATCATCCCCATGTGGTGTTTTCAAAACGCGCACCTTCGCTGAGGTGCACGGCCCATCGTACGTGACCAACGCCGGACGGTGCCACCGTATTCCCGCGCCCGGGGCCGGCGGCCCCGGTCAGGCGCTGCGCTGACGGCGGCGAGCGGCCGAGATGGCGCGGTTCGTCTCCCGCGTGTCCTGCTTCTCGCGGAGCGTCTGCCGCTTGTCGTACTCCTTCTTGCCCTTCGCGAGCGCGATCTCGACCTTGACCCGGCCGTCCTTGAAGTACAGCGCGAGCGGCACGATGGTGTGGCCCGTCTCCTGCGACTTCGACTCCAGCTTGTCGATCTCGGCCCGGTGCAGCAGCAGCTTCCGCTTCCGCTTGGCCGCGTGGTTGGTCCAGGTGCCCTGGACGTACTCGGGGACGTGGATGTTGTGGAGCCACGCCTCGTGGTCGTCGATCTGCACGAAGCCGTCGACCAGGGAGGCCCGCCCCATGCGCAGGGACTTGACCTCCGTCCCCATGAGGACGAGGCCGCACTCGTAGGTGTCGAGGATCGTGTAGTCGTGCCGCGCCTTCTTGTTCTGCGCGATCATCTTGCGCCCGGTGTCTTTTTCCTTCGCCATAGTGCGGTCATTTTCGCACTACGACCCACCCCCGAGGCCACTCAATACCGTCTCGGCCCGCTGCTGGGCCCGCTCCCCCACCACGAGGTCGGGGGTGATGCCCCTGCCGTCGACGGTGCGGCCGCCCGGGGTGCGGTAGTGGCCGACGGTCAGCTCGGCCACCGAGCCGCCCGGGAGCCTGCTGGGCATCTGCACGGAGCCCTTGCCGAAGGTGGGCGATCCGACGGTGACCGCGCGGCCCCGGTCCTGGAGGGCGCCGGTCAGCAGCTCGGCGGCGCTCATCGTGCCGCCGTCGACCAGGACGACGACCGGCCGGTCCGTGTCACCGCCCGGATCGGCGTACAGCGCGTGCTGATCACCGCGTACGTCGTACGTGGCGACCAGCCCGCCGTCCAGGAAGGCGGAGGCGGCGACGACGGCCTCGGCGACGAGTCCGCCGGAGTTGGCGCGCAGATCGAGGAGTATCCCCGCCCCGTCGGGGGCGCCCCGGACCGCGTCCCGGACGTCGGCCCCCGCTCCCTTGGTGAAGGCGGCGACCTTGACCAGGACCGCGGCCGAGGGCTCGTCGCCCAGCCGCCGCACGGTGACCGCCTCGGTGGTCAGCCGGGCCCGCTCCAGGGTCTCGGTCCAGCTCCGGCCCTCCCGGACGAGCCCCAGCTCCACCCGGCTCCCCTCGGCCGCCCCCGTACCGTCGCCACGCAGTAACGCGACGACCTCCGCGACGGGGCGTTTGCCGATCGCGCGGCCGTCCAGGGTGCGCAGCAGGTCACCGGCGCGGATGCCGGCCCGGTCGGCGGGGCCGCCGGGCTGGACGCGGGAGACGGTGACGTCGCCGCGGCCGGTGCGCCGGGCGGAGAGCCCGACCCCGGTGTAGGTGCCGTCCAGCGCCTGCTCGAACTCCTCGTACTCCCGCTGGTCGTAGACCGCGCCCCAGCGGTCCCCGCTGCGGCTGACGACCTCCTCGGCGGCGTCCTTCACGGACTTCCCGTCGGCCTCGGCCTCGGCGGCGGCGTCCTCGATCTCGTCGCGGTCGACCGGGGCGACGGTGGAGGAGACGGCGCGGGTCTGCGGACCGGGCCCGGAATCGGGGTCCTGGGGCAGCGAACCGGTCGCGGCGGCGGTGGCGAGCGCACACCCGAAGACCAAGGTCAGGGCCGCCCCGCGGCGAAGACCGCGGGGCCCGAAGCGATGCCCACCATCCGACATGCCGCCGAGTCTAGGACAAGCCCCCTGGGGCGCACGGGCGATCGCCCGTGCGCCCCAGGGGGCACATGTCACACCTTCAGGTACTTGCGGAGCGCGAAGAGAGCGGCGACGGCGGGCATCAGCAGACCGATCGCGAGCACCAGCGGAAGCTTGGTCAGGACCGCGTCCCAGCCGATGAAGTTGATCAGGTTCAGCTTCTCCTGGAGCGCGAGGCCGCCGTCGATCAGGAAGTACCGGCCGCCGAGCAGCATGGCGCAGGCCAGCACACCGCCGATCAGGCCGGCGACGGCCGCCTCCATGATGAAGGGGGCCTGGATGTAGAAGCCGGAGGCCCCGACGAGGCGCATGATGCCCGTTTCACGTCTCCGGCTGAACGCGGAGACGCGCACGGTGTTGACGATCAGGATCAGCGCGATGACGAGCATGAGGATCATCACGTAGATCGCGACGACGTTCATGCCGTTCATCAGCTCGAAGAGGTTGTCCAGGATGGACCGTTGGTCCTGGACGGACTGCACCCCGTCCCGCCCGGCGAACGCCGTCGCGACGACCTTGTACTTCTGCGGGTCGTCCAGCTTCACGCGGAACGACTCCTGCATCTGGTCGGGCGTGATGTTGCCCGCCATCGGGGAGTCGCCGAACTGCTCCTGGTAGTGCTTGTACGCCTCGTCGACCGTCTCGAAGTGGACCGTCTCGACGGCGTCCATCTTCTCCAGATCGGCCTTGATCTCCGCCTTCTGCTCCTTGGTGACAGCCCCCTTGGCGCACTTGGGCATGTCCTTGGCGTCGTTCTTGTTGCAGAGGAAGATCGAGACGTTGACCTTGTCGTACCAGAAGTCCTTCATCGTGCTGACCTGCTCGCGCATCAGCAGCGCACCGCCGAACAGGGCGAGCGAGAGGGCGACGGAGACCACGACCGCGAAGGTCATCGTGAGGTTGCGGCGGAGACCGACGCCGATCTCCGACAGGACGAACTGGGCGCGCATGGCGTCCTTTCAGTACTCGATGCTCGAAATGCACGAGGGGCCGGAGCCCCTCGGTCAGTGCTGGTAGCCGTAGACGCCGCGTGCCTGGTCGCGTACGAGACGGCCCTGCTCGAGCTCGATGACGCGCTTGCGCATCTGATCGACGATGTTCTGGTCGTGGGTCGCCATGATCACGGTGGTGCCGGTCCGGTTGATCCGGTCCAGCAGCTTCATGATGCCCACCGAGGTCTGCGGGTCGAGGTTGCCGGTCGGCTCGTCCGCGATCAGCAGCATGGGGCGGTTGACGAAGGCGCGGGCGATGGCCACACGCTGCTGCTCACCACCGGAGAGCTCACCGGGCATCCGCTCCTCCTTGCCGCCGAGGCCGACGAGGTCGAGCACCTGCGGCACGGCCTTGCGGATCTCGCCGCGCGGCTTGCCGATGACCTCCTGCGCGAAGGCCACGTTCTCCGCGACCGTCTTGTTGGGCAGCAGGCGGAAGTCCTGGAAGACCGTCCCCAACTGGCGGCGCATCTGCGGCACCTTCCAGTTGGACAGCCGCGCGAGGTCCTTGCCGAGCACATGGACCATGCCCGTGCTGGCCCGCTCCTCGCGCAGGATCAGTCGCATGAAGGTCGACTTGCCGGAGCCGGAGGACCCCACCAGGAAGACGAACTCACCCTTCTCGATGTCCAGCGAGACATCGCGCAGAGCCGGTCGGGTCTGCTTCGGGTAGGTCTTGGAGACGTTGTCGAATCGGATCACGAATGCACCACGGTCGGCCGGGAGTAGGTGAGCGTGACCATACGCGAACCGGGCTCACGCGTGCAGGCAGCGTCCGGCAATGGGTGGTATGTGGCGAATCGCCCCCTGGTACGAAACGGGTCGTGCCGGACCTTGTCCGGCGGGCCGCGCCGAAATCGCCGCGAGCTGGCACAGTGGTGGGGGGAACGGTTGCGTTTCCGTGAGCGTTGTGCGGAGAGACAGCAGGCAAGCGGCTCCGCCGCGCGGGAGGAGGAATGCGCATGACCTATGACCGACTGGTGTGCGCGAACTGCGCGGCGCCCGTGAGCGAGGGCCGCTGCCGCGTCTGCCGTGCCGTGCGGCAGCAGATGCTGGAGGAGCAGGGCCAGGGCCCGCTGGCCGGGATGAGCCCCGCAATGCTGATCGCCCTGATGGTGGTGCTGCTGGCGGCGCTCGCGCTGCTGTCGCAGGCGGCCTGATCAGGCCCTCGCGGCTCTCGGCCGCCCCTCACTGCCCCGTCAGGGCTCACAGACGTATGCGTACGGCCGCCTGAGCGGTCCGGGCGCGCAGAAGGGCCCGGGAGGCGTCTTACGCCCTCCCGGGCCCTTCGTCATGCCGTGCCGCGCCGCGTACGGGCCCGATCCGCGCCCGCTACGCGCCGGTAGGGTCCGTCACGCTCCGCGGCGGACGTCGCCGCGGACCGTTGGTGACGGACCTAGGCGACCGTGCGACCGCCGCCGACCAGACGCGGCAGGATGCGGAAGCCGATGCCGCCCGCGATCATCGTCGCGGCGCCGATGACCAGGAAGGTCGTCTCGGCCGCACCGGTCTCGGCGAGCTCTTCCTTGCCCTTGCTCTGCTCGACCGGCTTGTTGCCGACACTGTCGGTGTCGGTGTTGTCGGTGCACTCGGCACCGTCGAGGTCGACGGTGCAGCCGGCGTCGTCACCACCGGTGGTGGAACCACCGGTCGCGCTGCTGCCGCCCTGGTCGCCGCCGGTGGAGCCCGTGGAGCCGGTGGTACCGGTCGAGCCGTTGGTGCCCGAGGTCCCGTTGGTGCCCGAGGTCCCGTTGGTGCCCGAGGTGCTGGTCTCGCCGGTGGTCTCACCCGTGGTGGTCTCACCCGTGGTGGTCTCACCCGTGGTGGTCTCACCCGTGGTGGTCTCACCGGTCGTGGTCTCACCGGTCGTGGTCTCACCGGTCGTGGTCTCACCGGTGGTCTCGCCCGTGGTGGTCTCACCCGTGGTGGAGGTCTCGCCGGTGGTCTCACCGGTCGTGGTCTCGCCCGTGGTGGTCTCACCGGTGGTCTCACCCGTGGTGGTCTCACCCGCGGCGCCGCCCGGGTCGGCGCCGCCGATCGGGTCGTCGCCATCGAGCACGTCCGCCTTGACCTGGACGTCCGCGACGCCGGTGTCGACGCCGATCTCCAGTGCCTGCGCCGCACCGGCCGCAGTCAGCGAGGCACCCGCGGCAATGACCGCACCAGCGGCTATCCGCGCGACGCGCACACGCGTCTTCTTCGTCATCTGTTGCTACCCCCAGTAGCTGAATCTCGTCATGGAGCAGCGGTATGCGGGCCGTGGGCCCTGCCGGGGATCTCGCTCGGCAAGGCCACGTCGTGCCGTGGTCACCCCGCCCGCCCCCCGCTTCGCACCCGTCCCAGACATACGCCTGCTGCTCTAGCACCCTGGCCAGAGTTAAGGATTACGTCAAGGCCGTTCCGTGCACTAGGCACCGATATGGGGGGTGTTGACGGCTATTCGGAAGCCCGACTGTGACGCATCGGGCACAGATCCTCCCCAACGCAGGAGGACCCGGACAGCAACTGTCCGGGCCCAACCTCCGTACCGCTGAAGCTACTTCTCCCGCTGCTTGCGCCAGCGGATGCCCGCCTCGACGAAGCCGTCGATCTCGCCGTTGAAGACCGCTTCGGGGTTGCCCATCTCGAACTCCGTACGCAGGTCCTTGACCATCTGGTACGGGTGGAGGACGTACGAACGCATCTGGTTGCCCCAGGAGTTGCCGCCGTCGCCCTTGAGCGCGTTCATCTTGGCCTGCTCCTCCTGGCGGCGGCGCTCAAGGAGCTTGGCCTGGAGGACGTTCATCGCGGACGCCTTGTTCTGGATCTGCGAGCGCTCGTTCTGACAGGAGACGACGATTCCGGTCGGCAGGTGGGTCAGACGGACCGCGGAGTCCGTGGTGTTGACGCCCTGTCCGCCGGGACCCGAGGAGCGGTACACGTCCACGCGCAGCTCGGACTCGTCGATCTCGATGTGGTCGGTCTGCTCGACGACGGGGAGCACCTCGACGCCCGCGAAGGACGTCTGGCGGCGGCCCTGGTTGTCGAAGGGCGAGATGCGGACCAGCCGGTGGGTGCCCTGCTCGACGGAGAGCGTGCCGTAGGCGTACGGGACCTGGACGGCGAAGGTGGTCGACTTGATGCCGGCCTCTTCGGCGTACGCGGTCTCGTAGACCTCGGTCTTGTAGTTGTGCTGCTCGGCCCAGCGGAGGTACATGCGCTGGAGCTTCTCCGCGAAGTCGGCGGCGTCGACGCCGCCGGCCTCGGCGCGGATGGTCACCAGGGCCTCGCGCGCGTCGTACTCGCCGGAGAGGAGCGTGCGGACCTCCATCTCGTCCAGCGCCTTCTTCACCGACTCCAGCTCGGCCTCGGCCTCCGCCTGCGCGTCGGCGTCGCCCTCGGCCTCGGCGAGCTCGAAGAGGACTTCGAGATCGTCGATGCGGCCGCGCAGGGCCTCGGCCTTGCGGACCTCGGCCTGGAGGTGCGAAAGCTTGCTGGTGATCTTCTGGGCCGCGTCCGGGTCGTCCCACAGGGACGGCGCCGCTGCCTGCTCCTCGAGCGCGGCGATGTCCGCCCTCAGCGCATCCAGGTCCAGGACGGCCTCGATCGACCCCATGGTCGAGGAGAGGGACTTCAGCTCTTCGGAAATATCGACGACTGCCACGGGTCCAGCGTAACGGCTGGGCGGATGAAGCTTGCCCTCACCCGGGAACCGGCCCGGAATCGGGCCCGGGCAAGGACGCGTTCACGGGGTCGCCGGGGCCGAGTTCTCGCTGTCCTGGGGCGCCCCGTCCCCGTCACCGCCTCCGGTGGCCAGCCAGCCGCCGACCGCGACGGCCGCGCAGAGCAGCACGGCCGCGGCACCCAGGGTGATGCGGCGCTTGCGGACGGACGCCGCCTTGTTACGGGCGGAGCCGGGGCGGGGCTTTCCCGGGGCGCGGGGGGCGCGGGCCGTGCCGAGGGGGCCGCCCGCCAGCTCGTCCGGGGCCGGGACGCGCATGCTCGTGTGGGTGTCCCGGTTGGAGTCGGGGGCGGAGCCGGGCACCAGCGGGACCGCGCCGCGGCGGCGGGGCTCGTCGGCGGCCGGGGTGTACTGCTGCTCGTCGTAGCCCGGGGCCTGCTCGCTCTCCTCCGGACCCGGCTCGTCCACCTCCAGCGGCGGTATCCCCGCCAGCAGGGGCAGCAGATCGCGCAGCCGTACGGCCAGCTCCGAGGCGCGCAGCCGGGAGGCGGGGGCCTTGGCCAGGCACTGGACGAGGAGCTGCCAGAGCTCCTCGGGGATGCCGGGGAGCGGGACGACGGTCTCGGTGACATGGCGGCGCAGGACCGCGCCGGGGTGGCCGCCGCCGAAGGGCGTGAACCCGGCGAGCAGCTCGTACAGCACGGTCGCCAGGGCGTAGATGTCGACGGCGGCGCGCGGCGGGAGACCCTCGACGATCTCGGGCGCCAGGTAGTCCGGCGTGCCGATGATCTTCGTGACCTTGGTGCGGCGCGGGGTGTCGATCAGCTTGGCGACGCCGAAGTCGGTGAGCAGGGCGGGGTGGGCGCCGCCGGGGCCGAGCGGGCCCTCCATGTCGAGCAGGATGTTCTCCGGCTTGACGTCCCGGTGGACGATCTGGGCCTTGTGCGCGGCGGCCAGCCCGTCGGCGACGTCAGCGATGATCGCCACGGCGGCCTCGGGCGCGAGACGGCGCTCGCGGTCCAGGCGGGTGCGCAGGTCGGTGCCGCGTACGAGGGTCATGACCAGCGCCAGGTCGTTGCCGTCCACGACAAGGTCCCGGACGGCGACCACGTGCGGGTGGTCGAGTCCGAGCAGGGCGGTGCGCTCCTGCACGAAGCGGCCCACGAGCTCCTGGTCGGACGCGAGGTCCTCACGGAGCAGCTTGATGGCGACCGGGCCCTCGGGCCCTTCGCCGAGCCATACCGTGCCGGCGCTGCCGCGCCCCAGGATCTGGTGGGCCGTGTACCGGCTGCCGATATTCCGTGCCAAGACTGCTCCCTCAGCGGCTGGCGGTGGACCCCCGGTCGACAAAGTTACGCGGCGTTCGGGGTGTCACGCGCCCAGGATGGCACCGACCTCGACTTCTCCGGGCGGAATGGGCCCGGAGAAGTCGACAAAGAGACAGCATTGCGGGTCAGGGCCCGGTTGTGGGTCGGGCCGCGGCCGGCCCTTCGGCGTACCGGTCGGACCGTGGCCGGGCCTTCGGCGTACGGGTCAGGCCCCGCCCGAGCCTTCGGCACTGTTGCCGAGCTTGGAGAACCAGTCGGTGACCGTGCCGATCGCGTCACCGATCGCTTCCCAGTAGCCCTTGCCCTGGGCGACCCAGTCCTGGAGCGGGGTCAGCTCCCAGATCAGCCAGCCGGCGACGACCAGGAGCACCAGGGTGAACAGACAGCCCTTGAGGCAGCCGAGTCCGGGGATGCGCATCGGGTTGGCGCTGCGCTGGCGCGGCGGACGCGGCTCGCGCGGCGGCCGGGCGGCCGGCTGCTGGGGCTGTTGCGGCTGCGGGGGCGCGTACTGCTGCCGCTGGGGCTGCTGCGGCTGCTGGTAGCGCTGCGGCTGCTGTTGCTGCTGGTACGGGTACTGCTGCTGGAGCGGCTGCTGCCTGCGCTGCGCGGGCTGCTGCTGGCGCTGGGGAGGCTGCTGCTGCTGGCGCTGGGGGCGGCGGCGCAGCGGGTCCTGGCTCGGGTCCAGGTACTGCACCTGGGTCTGCTCGTTGCGGTCGCGGGCCGCCTGGAGCTGCGACTGCCAGGGGTGCGGGCCGTCCGGCTGCGGCGGCCCGTCGGGGCGCTGCGGCACGGGCGGCATGACGGCGGTCGGGTCGGCGTGTCCCTGGTTGCCGCCCTGGCCCTGGCCCCCGGGGCCGGTCTGCGGGAGCACGCTGGTGGCCGCGGCGGGGTCGTAGGAGCCCGCGTTGCTCGGCAGCACCTGCGTGGGGTCGGCCGCGCCCGGGGTGTCCGGGACGGCAGTGGGCGCCGGGTCGGGGGCGAGCAGGGCGCCCACCCCTTCGGCGGCGGCGATCTGGGCGGAGTTCGCGTGGACGCCGATGCCCGAGGCGACCGTACGCAGACCTCGGGCCAGGTTCTCGGCGCTGGGCCGCTGGTCCGGGTCCTTGCGCAGGCAGCGCTCGATGACCGTCCACAGCGGGTCAGGGACGGTGGAGGGCCGGCGGGGTTCCTCGCTGAGGTGCCGGTGCAGGACTTCGAGGGCGGTGCCTCCGGCAAACGGCGGACGGCCGGTGACCAGCTCGTACAGCAGGATGCCCGCGCCGTAGACGTCGACGGCGGAGGTCTGCGGGCGCCCCTCGGCGGACTCCGGCGCCACATAGGCGGGCGTGCCGACGAACTCGTGGGTCCGGGTAAGCCCCGGGGAGTCGGCCAGGCGCGCGATGCCGAAGTCGGTGAGCATCGGGGTCATGCCGCCGTCACGCTCGTCGAGGAGCACGTTGGCGGGCTTGAGGTCGCGGTGGACGACACCGTCGGCGTGGCTGGCGGCGAGCGCGTCCGCGATCTGCGCGGTGAGCAGGGCGGCGGCGACCGGGGTGAGCGGGCCGTTCTCGCGGAGGTAGCGGTGCAGGTCGGGGCCGTCGATCAGGTCCATGACCAGGGCGAGGAGGTCGCCCTCGACGACGAGGTCCCGGGTGCGCACGATGTTCGGGTGCGTGAGCCGCAGCAGGACCGAGCGCTCCCGGAGGAACCGCATCACCACGTCGGCGTCGTTGGCCAGCTCCTCCTTGAGGACCTTGATGGCCACGGTTTCGCCGGGCTGACCCGCGACGGCCGCCTCGGCTCCCGCGGTCTCCCGCTGCCGGGCTCGCCAGACGGTGCCCGTGGCGCCGCGTCCGAGCGGCTCCTCGAGCAGGTACTTGCTGCCTACAGGCCGCACGTCATGCGCTCCCTGCTGATCGTGGTGCTTGCGGACCCCAGGGGGTGTGGTGCCGCCGGGCCCGCCCGAATGTTCCGGCCCACTGTAATGCCGCCGAACGGGGCACCGGGGGCTCGCGTTTCGAGGGAAGACGCGAAGACCCGGCGGAAGGTTGCCGCACAGCTGATCACAGGCCGGTCGGACGTTCGGTGATCCGGTGCCGTTTCCGCTGGCGGGCGGCGGACAACTCCCGGAAAACCCCTCCGAGCGGCGGGATCCGGACGCAAGCAGGCACTTTTGCGCCCACAGCCGACCATTCAAGATCATTTAAAGGTGACCGCCGGGCGTGTTGTCAGTGGCAGGTGCGAGGATGCCTCCAGCACGGATCTGCGGGCTCGGAGTCCCACGGTCCGTGACGACCTGTACGGACGACGTGTCCGTGCCGGGTGGGGGGGAATCACAGGGCGTTTCCCCTGCCGGGCACCCCCGCGCAGAAGGGACCGCCGACGGCGATGCAGATCCGGCTGACCGTCCTCGCGCCGCGCAGCGGCCAGACCCCGGCGCGCTCCTGCGACGTGCTCGTGACCGCCCCCGCCGGGACGGCGCTGGCCGCCGTGGCCTCCCAGCTGGCCGCCGCCGTGTCGGGGCCCGAGAGTTCCCAGGGCGGCGGGGCGGTCGTGCTCTTCGCCGGGCGGGACCGGCTGGACGGGCACCGCATCGCGCTGGGTGAGCCGCCCCTGGTGGACGGCGCGGTCCTCTCGCTCCAGGTCCCCGGCGACGACGAGGCGACGGACGACGCCGTTCCGGCCCAGCTCCATGTGGTCGCCGGCCCCGACGCGGGCGGCGTCCATCTGCTGCACGGCGGGCAGATCCGGATCGGCCGCTCCGCCGACGCGGACGTCCCGCTCGACGACCCGGACGTCTCCCGGCTGCACTGCGCGGTGACGGTCTCGGACGACGGCCGCGTCTCGGTCGCCGACCTCGGTTCGACGAACGGCACCTCGCTGGACGGCGTCGAGGTCCGCGAGCGGCCGGTCCGTCTCGCCCCCGGCGCGCTGCTGCGGCTCGGCGAATCCACGCTCCGCCTCACCTCGGGCTCCCGTCCGGCGACGCTGCCGACGGCCCCGGACGGCGAGGGGCACCTGCGGGTGGCCCGCGCCGAGACCGGGGCCGCCGCTCCGGACCGGGGCACCGGTGCGCCGTCCGCCGCGCGCACCCCCGACCACGGCGGCCAGGCCCCCGGCCACGCGTACGGCGCGCCCGCCGCCGCCTCGTTCGCCTCCTCCGGGGGGTACGGGGACCCGGAGTCGTCCCCCGCCGAAGCCTCTTGGCCGGAGCGTGCCGAAGCCGGGCCGGGCGCGTACGCGGGCGACGGCGCCCACGTCGAGGAGCCCACCGAGGCCCCGGCGCCCCGGCGCGGCATAGGAGCCTGGGCGAGGCGGCTCAAAGGCGGCGCGAAGGGCGAGCCGGCAGCGGGCTCGGAGGCCGGGTCCGGAGCCGCGTCCGGGGAGCGGGCCGATGCGTACGGGTCCGCCCGCACCCCGGACGCCCGGACGGCGCACGGATCGTCGTCGTACGGAACCGGGGCGTACGACTCCGGGGCGCAGGGGTCCTCTCCGTACGGCTCCGACGCATACGGAACCGGTACGTACAGCTCCGGAGCGCGCGGATCCGGAACCTCGCGCCCCGGTTCCGGCGCACGCGGTTCCGGCGGGCACGATTCCCGGGCACACGGTTCCGGCGGCCCCGGCGGGTCCGCCGATCCGGCCGGCGGCCCGTCGGGGGCCGGGCATCTCGCCTCACCCGCCTCCCCCGGCTCCCCCTTCTCCGCGCTGCCCTCCGCTCCCGAGGGCACCTGGCCGGACCCCGCGGCCGTGCTGCTGACCGCGCTCGGCCCGGGGCCACGGCTCTGGGAGCGCCACCCGGCCCACCCGGAGGCCCTGGTGGTGCGGCTCGGCACGACCGACCGGGCCGAGGTGCCCGCCGTGCCGGTGACCGTGGGGCTGCGGGAGGCCGGTTCGCTCGGGCTCGCCGGTCCGCGCGCCCGGCTGGCGGGTCTGGCCCGCGCGACGGTGGCGCAGCTCGCCGCGCTGCACTCCCCGTTCGACCTGGAGATCGTCCTGATCTCCACGGACCGTTCCCGCACGCCGGAGGAGCGGCGGCGCGAGTGGTCCTGGCTGGGGTGGCTGCCGCATCTGCGCCCGACGCACGGGCAGGACTGCCGGCTGCTCCTCGCGTACGACCGTGAGCAGGCGGAGGTCCGTGCGGCCGAGCTGGTGCGCCGGCTCGACGAGGGCCCCCTCGGTCCCGGCTGGCCGCATCTGGACCGGGCCGCGGTGGCCGAGGCCGCCCGCGCCCACACAGGCCCGCACACGGTGGTCGTCCTGGACGGCGACCCGGGCACGGCGTTCCTGCGCGAGACCACGGCACGGCTGGCCGGGGCGGGCGCGGCCGCCGGAATCCATCTGATCTGCCTGGCCGAGACCCCGGCCGCCTCCCCCACCTCACCGGTGGCCGCGACGTACGAGGCCGCCTGCCGCGGCTCCATCGCCTTCCGGGAGTGCGGGGCCGTCGCCATGCTGAGCGGCGACGTGGCCACGGCGTTGCGCCTGCTGCGTACGGCGGGCGGGCAGGCCGCGGGGCACGGGACGGTGGCCGCGGTGGACGCGGTGTCGGCGGCCTGGGCCGAGCGGTTCGGGCGGGCGCTGGCTCCGCTGCGCGAGGAGGGGTCGGCCGCGCTGGCGGGCCGCCCGACGACCGCGGCCCTGCCGCCGTCCGCCCGGCTGCTGGACGAGCTGGGCCTGGCCCGCGCCACTCCGGCGTCGCTGATGGCCCGCTGGGCGTCCACGGCGGAGGCCCAGCCGGGCGCTTCGGTGCCCCGGGCAGCCGCCGCTTCCCCGCCCCGCGCCGACCTGGACAGCCCCAACTCCGGGCGCACCCTCAGCGCGGGACCGCGCGTCGGCCCCCAGCGGACGGCGGCCTCCCCGCACCACGACTCCGGCCGCACGCCGTACCCGGCCGCGGGCGCCCCCGACCCGGAACGCACCCCGTATCCCCCGCTGGAGGCCCGCGACTCGGGCCGCACGTCCTACCCGCCCCTGGACACCCGCGACTCCGAGCGCACGCCCTACCTGGGCGCCCAGCGCTCCGGGTCGGAGTCCGGCGCCGAAACCCGGGAGCGGGGGGACTCCACCGCGTCCACGGCCGGCTCCGGCGGGGCCGTCCCCGCCACCGTCCACACCGGGCGGCCCGTCCTCGTGCTCGGGGCTGGGCCCCGCGGCCCCCTCAGCGTCGATCTCGCCGACGAGGGCCCGCACCTGCTGATCGAGGGGCCCCCGGGCAGCGGCCGCACCGAACTGCTCCGGGCCGTCGCCGCCTCGCTCGCCTCCGCGGCCCGGCCCGACCGGCTCGGCATCCTCCTCGTCGACGGCTCCGGCGGCGAACAGGGCGAGCGCGGCGAGGGCCTGCTCCCCTGTACGGAGCTGCCGCATGTCTTCGCCCACCTCGTGGCGTCCGACCCAGTCCGGATGCGGGAGTTCGCGCAGGCCCTGGGCGGCGAGCTGAAGCGGCGCGCCGAGCTGCTCGGCGATCTGGACTTCGCGGCCTGGCACGAGCGGCACGGGCAGCAGCAGGCTCAGCAGGAGACCGCCCCCCGCATCGTGGGCCAGCGGCCGCCGAGCGGTGCCGAGCGCCGGGGCGATCTGGACTCCCCGGCCAGCGGCACCCTGCGGCTGCGCCCGGCCGCCGCCCGGTCAGCGGACCCGGGCCCGTCCCCGCTGCCCCGCCTCGTCGTCCTCGCCGACGACTTCGACGCGCTGGTCGCCCCCGCGCTCGGCTCCCCCGGCCGGCCCGCCGCCGGTTCGGTGGTGCGGGCGCTGGAGGCGGTGGCCCGGGACGGCGGACGGCTCGGGGTGCATCTGGTCGCCACCTCCGCGCGCCCCGACCGTACCGAGGACACCGAGCTGGCCCGGGGCGCCCGGCTGCGCATCGTGCTGGACGCCCCGGTGCTGCCGCCGTCCCCGGACGAACCGGCCCCGGGCCGGGGCAGGCTGGGGCACCCGGACGGCCGGGTGACGCCGTTCCAGGGCGGCAGGGTCACCGGCCGCATCCCGCGTACGGCGACGCTCCGTCCGACGGTCGTCCCGCTGGAGTGGGAGCGGATGGGCGATCCGCCGACCCGGCGCCCGGTCCGGGAACTGGGCAACGGGCCGACCGACCTCGCGCTGCTCGCCAGCGCCCTGGAGCGCGCGGCCCGTTCGGTGAACGCCGAACGGCTGCCCGCCCTGGTGCCGTTCACGGCCTGAGCCCGCCATGGGAACGACCCGGCCCCGGCCTCGCACGGCCGTCGCCGCAGACCCGCCCCCGGCTCCGGCCCGGCCACCGTCTCGACCCGCTCCTGCCCCTGCCCCGGCAGGCTTCCGACATGCCCTGACATGACGTCACGACGCGATCACGATCAGCAGGTTGAGGCCTCCGGCGGTATTGCGGGGCCCGTGCGCCGGGCGTAGGACTGTGCGCACGGACGACGTGGTCCGGGCATGCGACGTGGCCGGCCGCGCAGGGAAGAAACGGGGCAGGAATGCGCACAACCTTCTCGATACGCAGGACCGCGGTCGTGTTCGCGGCGGTCGGCGCTCTGGCGCTCACCGGCTGCGGGGGCGACGGCGACGGCAAGAAGAAGCCGGGCGACGACTCCGGCAAGGGCACGGGCAGCGCGTCCACGGTCGACCTGCCGAAGCTGGACGGGGAGAAGGTCTCCGTCGCCGCGGTCTGGACCGGGCCCGAGCAGGCCAACTTCACCAAGGTGCTGGACGAGTTCGAGAACCGTACGGGCGCGGACGTCACGTTCGTCCCGGCCCAGGACCCGATCATCAACTTCCTGGGCACCAAGATCGCGGGCAAGCAGCCGCCGGACGTGGCGATGATCCCGCAGGTCGGCGCGATCCAGCAGGCGGCCGCCAAGAAGTGGGCCAAGCCGGTCGGCCCCGAGGCGCGGGCCCAGCTCGGCCAGAACTACGCCGAGGTCTGGCAGGAGCTCGGCGCGGTCGACGGCACCCAGTACGGGGTGTACTTCAAGGCCGCCAACAAGTCCCTGATCTGGTACAACGCCGCCGCGTTCGACAACGCGGGGGCGAGCGAGCCGAAGACTTGGAAGGACTTCCTGACCACCGCCGAGACGGTGGGCGCCTCCGGCGTCACCCCGGTCTCGGTGGGCGGCGCGGATGGCTGGACGCTGACCGACTGGTTCGAGAACGTCTACCTCTCGCAGGCGGGCCCGGAGAAGTACGACCAGCTGGCGAAGCACGAGATCCCGTGGACCGACCCGTCCGTGAAGAACGCCCTGACCACGCTGGCCGAGCTGTTCGGGAAGCCGGAGCTGATCGCGGGCGGTGCGGACGGGGCGCTCCAGACCGAGTTCCCGGCCTCGGTGACGCAGACCTTCACCGGGGGCGACCAGCCCAAGGGCGCGATGGTCTTCGAGGGTGACTTCGTCGCCATCAACATCGCGCAGACCGAGGCGAAGATCGGTACGGACGCCAAGGTGTTCCCGTTCCCGGCGGTCGGCGCGGACTCGCCCGTGGTGACCGGCGGCGACGCGGCGGTGGCACTGAAGGACAGCAAGGGCGCGCAGGCGCTGCTGACCTGGCTGGCATCGGCGGACGCGGCGAAGATCTGGGCCGAGGCGGGCGGGTTCATCTCCCCGAACAAGGGCCTGGACCTGAAGGCGTACCCGAACGAGGTGCAGCGCACGATGGCGCAGGCGCTGATCGACGCGGGCGACGACGTCCGGTTCGACATGTCCGACCAGGCCCCGCAGTCGTTCGGCGGGACGCCCGGGGCGGGCGAGTGGAAGATTCTCCAGGACTTCCTGAAGAACCCGAAGGACATCGCGGGGACCCAGAAAAAGCTGGAGTCCGAAGCGGTCAAGGCGTACAAGAGCTGACGGCGTGACGACAGCGACCGCGGGGGGCGCCGGTGCGGCGCCCCCCGCCGACGACACGAGTCCGCGCCCGTCCCCCGACCCGAAGAAGCCCGGCCGTAGCGTGACCGGCACCCGCAGGGTCGTCGCGGCGGTGTTCCTGCTGCCCGCGCTGGTGCTGCTGGGTGCGTTGGTGCTCTATCCGATCGGGTATTCGGTCTACCGGTCGTTCTTCGACCAGGCCGGTACGAGCTTCGCCGGTTTCGACAACTACGAGGCGCTGTTCACCGACGACACGATCCTCACGGCGGTGAAGAACAACGCGATCTGGGTGGTCTTCGCCCCGACGGTCGCCACCGCGCTGGGGCTGATCTTCGCGGTGCTGACCGAACGGATCCGCTGGGGCACCGCGTTCAAGCTGATCGTCTTCATGCCGATGGCGATCTCGATGCTGGCGGCGGGCATCATCTTCCGACTGGTGTACGACCAGGCTCCCGAGCGCGGGGTGGCCAACGCGGTGGCGGTGAGCGTGCACGACACGTTCAACGAGTCCGCGGGCTACCCGAAGGCCCGCCCGCTGCCCGTCCATCCCCTGGAGAAGGCGGCCGGCGGGGCGTTCGTCTCCAAGGAGCCGATCCGGGCCGGCGAGCCGCTGCGGGTGCCGCTGGTCGGTGTGGCCCCGGCGAAGATGCCGGGCGACGCGCGGCCGGCCGAGGGCGCCCCGGCGGCCTCCGGTGACGCGATCTCCGGCACGGCCTGGCTGGACTTCACCCGGGGCGGCGGCGGGAAGCCGAACGTCGTCGACCCGAAGGAGCTGGGGCTCAAGGGCCTGAAGATCGAGGCGGTGAAGGACGGCAAGGTCGTCGCCACCGCCACAGCGGGAGCGGACGGGGTGTTCAGCCTGCCCGCCTCCGCGGACGGGGCCCAACTGCGGCTGCCCGCCGACAACTTCCGCGAGCCGTACAACGGCGTCGACTGGCTCGGCCCGTCCCTCGTAACTCCCGGGATCATCGGCAGTTACGTGTGGATGTGGGCCGGGTTCGCGATGGTGCTGATCGCCGCCGGTCTCGCCGGTCTGCCGCGCGAACTGCTGGAGGCGGCCCGGGTGGACGGGGCCAACGAGTGGCAGGTGTTCCGCCGGATCACGGTGCCGATGCTGGCGCCGGTGCTGGCGGTGGTCCTGGTGACGCTGATGATCAATGTGCTGAAGGTCTTCGACCTGGTGTTCATCATCGCGCCGGGCTCCTCCCAGGACGACGCGAACGTCCTGGCGCTCCAGCTGTACCGGTCCTCGTTCGGCACGGACGCGGACCTGGGGATCGGCAGCGCGATCGCGGTGCTTCTGCTGCTGCTGGTGATCCCGGTGATGCTGGTCAACATCCGCCGGATCCGGAAGGAGGGACGGCGATGAGCAGCGCACCGGAGAGGAACAGCGCACCGGACGTGAACACCGCCCGTATCGGCCGCCAGAAGGCGGTCTCCCGGAAGACGGGTGGCACCCCCGAAGCGCCCAAGGCCGAGCAGTCCCTCGGAGCGAGGATCGCCGCCCGGGCGGGTGGCGGGGTGATGCGGGTCTTCCTGGTCCTGGTCGCCCTGTTCTGGCTGATGCCCACGATCGGTCTGCTGCTGTCCTCGCTGCGCGGTCCGCAGGACATCGCGGCGACCGGCTGGTGGAAGATCTTCACCGCCCCGTCCGAGCTGACCTTCGAGAACTACCAGCGGCTGCTGGACAATGCGACGATCACCGGCTCGCTCGGCAGCACCATCATGATCACCGTGCCGTCCACGGTGCTGGTCGTGCTGATCGGGTCGTTCGCCGGATACGCCTTCGCCTGGATGGAGTTCCCCGGCCGGGACTGGCTGTTCCTGCTGGTCGTCGGGTTGCTCGTGGTGCCGGTGCAGGTCGCGCTGATCCCGGTCTCCGAACTGTTCGGCACCATCGGGATCTTCGAGACGACGCTCGGGGTGGTGCTGTTCCACACGGCGTTCGGCCTGCCGTTCGCGATCTTCCTGCTCCGGAACTTCTTCGCGGAGATCCCCCGCGAACTGCTGGAGGCCGCCCGGCTCGACGGGGCGGGCGAGATCCGGCTCTTCACCCGGGTCGTGATGCCGCTCGGCGGTCCGGCCATCGCCTCGCTCGGGATCTTCCAGTTCCTGTGGGTGTGGAACGACATGCTGGTCGCGCTGATCTTCGCGGACTCCGAGTCGCCGCCGATCACCGTGGCGCTCCAGCAGCAGGTACGCCAGTTCGGCAACAACATCGATGTGCTCGCGCCCGGCGCGTTCGTGTCGATGGTGATCCCGCTGGCGGTGTTCTTCGCCTTCCAGCGGCAGTTCGTCTCCGGCGTGATGGCGGGCGCGGTCAAGTAGCCCGCACCGCACGGCTGTACGCCCTCGAAGGCGCGCCGCCGAAAACGCACGGCCGTACGTCAACACGGAGCGGCCCGGTTCCCCGGAACCGGGCCGCTTCGGCGTCCGGGTCCCCCGATTGCCACGTCCGGCGTAACCCTGTCATTCCATCCGACGTTTGCGCTCTGCCTGGATTTCAGCGAACGATCGACCCATGGATGTGTAGTGCCCCGGTTCTCCGTCATCGTGCCCGCCTTCCGGGTCCAGGCGTATCTGCACGCGTGTCTGGATTCCGTGCTGGCCCAGTCCTTCAAGGACTACGAGATCATCGTGGTCGACGACTGCTCCCCCGACGCCTGCGGACCGATCGCCGACGAGTACGCCCGCCGGGACCACCGTGTCACCGCACTGCACCTGCCCCGCAACATCGGCCTCGGCCCGGCCCGCAACGCCGGGATGGGCCGGGCGGCCGGCGACTACCTGATCTTCCTCGACGGCGACGACACCCTGCTGCCGGATGCCCTCCAGACCATCTCCGACCGCATCGACACGACCGGCGAACCCGACGTCCTGATGTACGACTACGCCCGTACGTACTGGACCGGCCGCAGCGTCCGCAACGTCCTGGCCGCCCATCTCGACGAGAGCGGCCCCGAGCGCTTCCGGCTCACCGACCGCCCCGAGCTGCTGCAACTCCTCATGGTCGTCTGGAACAAGGCGTACCGCCGCGCGTTCGTCGAGGCCGAGGGATTCACCTTCCCCCCCGGCTACTACGAGGACACCCCCTGGACCTACCCGGTCCTGATGGCGGCCGATTCGATCGCGGTCCTCGACGCGGTCTGCGTCTCCTACCGGCAGCGGCGGCGCGGCAACATCCTCTCCACCACCAGCGAGAAGCACTTCGACGTCTTCGACCAGTACGACCGGGTCTTCGCCTTCATCGACTCCCGCCCCGAACTCGCCCTGTGGCGGCCGGTGATGTTCCGCCGCATGCTGGACCACTTCTCGGCACTGTTCGCCTCCCGGGACCGGCTTCCCCCGCACAGCCGCGCCGCGTTCTTCCGCCGGGCGACCGCCTCCTGCCGCCGCTACCACGCCCCCGGCGCCCCGGCCCCCCGCCGCGCGCTGCTGCGGCACGGCCTGATGCACCTCGGCGCGCGACGCACCTACCGGGCCCTGTCGGAGGCCCAGCGCCTCGGCGGCCGGCTGCGGAAAGGAGCGGCGGCCCTGCGCCGGGCGGTGCGGGGCGCGGCCCTGCGGGCGCACTACCGCATCCAGGTGCGGCTGCCGCTGCGCACCCGGGACGCGGTGTTCACGACGCGGGGCGGCGGGTACGCGGGCAGCCCGGCGGCGATCGAGGCGAAGGTCCGCGAGCTGGCGCCGGGGCTGCGGACGGCCTGGATCTGCCGCCCCGCCGACGCCCACACCGTGCCGACCGGTACCCGGCATCTCGCGCCCGGCACCTTCGCCCACCGGACCGCCCTGGCCCGCTCGGCGTATCTGGTGAACGAAGGCCCCTTCGACCGGGGGCTGGTCAAACGGCGGGGCCAGATCCTGCTGCAGACGCACGAGGGCACGCCGCTGCGGACCGTGGGCACCGATCTGCTGGACCGGCCCGCCGCCGCCCGGGGCACCGACTTCGACGAGCTGCTGCGCCAGGTCGACACCTGGGACTTCTCCCTCTCGGCCAACCCGCACTCCACCCTCGTACGGGAGCGGGCCTATCCGTCCGCGTACACGACGCTGGAGTACGGCTCGCCGCGCAACGACGTCTACCACCGCACCGGTCCGGCCGATGTGGCGCGGCTGCGCGAGACGCTGGGCATCCCCGAGGGCAGCACGGCCCTGCTGTACGCGCCCGTCTCCCGCGACTACCGGCGGGTCCAGCGGCCCTCCCTCGACCTGGAGCGGCTGGTCCGGGTCCTGGGCCCGCAGTTCGTGATCCTGGCCCGGGCGCCGCGCCCCGCCGGTCCGGGGGGCCGGGGCCGGGCGCCGCATCCCCGGATCATCGACGTGAGCGCCCACCGGTCCGTGGAGACGCTGGCGCTCGCCTCGGACGCCCTGCTCACCGACTACGCCTCGCTGATGTTCGACTACGTCAACCTGGACCGCCCCGTGGTGCTGCACCTCGACGACATCGAGGCGTACGAGGCGGCCCGGGGCACGTACTTCGACATCACGGCGTTCCCGCCCGGCGTCGTCGCCCGGAGCCAGGACGAGCTGTTCGACATCTTCGCCACGGACCACTGGCGGGGCTCCCGCTCGGCGCAGCTGCGGACCGCGTTCCGGGCCCGGTTCTGTCCGTACGACGACGGGTACGCCGCCGAGCGGGTGGTGCGGCGGGTCTTCCTCGGGGAGACGGACGGGCTGCCCCGGCCGGTGCCGTTCTCGGCCCGCCGGACACCCGCGGCCCTGCCCGCGCAGGACGGGGCCGGAGCGGCCGTCGGGGGCTGACCCGGCCCGTTCGGCGGGATCCGCTCAGCGTTCCAGGAACGCGAACAGCTCCTCCCAGCGGCGCAGGGTCTCCGGCTCGGAGAACCGCTGGACGCCGGAGCGGGCCCGCGCGCCCATCGCGTCGCGCAGCCGGGGATTGCCGGTGAGCCGCAGCAGCCGGTCGGCGAGGGCGGCGACGTCCCCGGCGGGGGCCAGGAGCCCGTCCTCACCGTCCCGGACGATCTCGCGGACCCCGGGTGCACAGTCGAAGGCGGCACACGGCACACCGCTCGCCATCGCCTCGAGCAGCGCCAGCGGGAAGCCCTCGCCCCGGGAGGACTGGACGAAGACGGAGGCGTCCGCGAGAGCCCGCTCCACGTCGTCGGTGCGGCCCATCCACTCCACGGAGCCGTCGAGGCCGAGGCCCGTGCCCTGTGCCTTCAGCGCGGCCTCGTCCTCGCCCGCCCCGTACACGCGCAGCCGCCAGTCGGGGCGGGCGGGGGCGACCAGGGCCCAGGTGTCCAGCAGCAGGTCGATGCCCTTCTGGTCGCTGAGCCGGCCGATGCTGGCGACGGTCTTCGCGGTGCGCGGGGAGGGCACGAGCGGCAGCCGGGAGAGGGCGTTGGGCAGGAAGCCGACGTTGTTCATACCGTCCCCGGCCCACCGGTCGGCGTCCTCCTCGGTGAGGACGAGCCAGTGGTCGAGGTCCTTGTAGTGGTTCTTGATCCAGCGGTAGCGGTGGCTCGCGCGGGAGTAGTCGTAGGACTCGTGGCTCATCCCGATGACGCGCAGCCCGGTGGTGTCGGCCTCCCCGACCCACTCCATCGCCCAGACCTGGGTGACGATGACGACCGCGCCGGGCCGGGCGGTGGCGAAGAGCTCCGAGAGCCGCCCGACGGCCTGCTTCTTGGCGGCGACGCGGGCGGCCTCCCGGCGCCGGGAGGGGATGCGGAAGCGGTCGCGGACGCCGTGGGGAGTCCAGGGGGTCGGGGGGTGGGCGGGGTAGAGGGCGGTGACGGGGTGTTCGGGCTGCCGGGGCAGCGTCATCTTGAGGTCGGAGGCGTGGACGCCGACGGTGTGGACCCGGTGACCCTGGTCCGCGAAGAGGCGGGCGGTCTGGTGCATCCAGGCGGTGACGCCGCCGAGTTCGTCGGTGCTGTTGGAGACGATGAAGATGTCGCGGCTCATCGGCCGGCCCCCCGGTCGTGGTCGGTGGTGTGGCGGACGCCCCGGGAGGCTGCGGGCCCGAAGACGGCGGCGACGGCGGCGCGGGCCGCGTCGCCCTGGTCGTAGGCGCCGAACCGCTCGGCGAAGGCCCGGCGTTGATCGGCGTACCGGGTGTCGGACTTCTTCAGTTCCGCGAGGGCGGCGAACAGCTCGTCCTGGGTCGCGGTCACCGGCCCCGGGGCCTGTTCCCGCAGGTCGAAGTAGCTGCCGCGCTCGGCCGCGTACGCCTCCAGGTCGGGGGCGAACAGCACGACGGGCCGGTCGAGGAGGGCGAAGTCGAACATGATGGAGGAGTAGTCCGTCACCAACACGTCGGTGATGGCGAGGAGTTCGCTGACGTCGTGGTGGCGGGAGACGTCGACGACGGTGCCGGGCGGGCAGACCGGCAGCCGGGCCGACTCCAGGTAGTGGGCGCGGACGAGCAGGGTGTGGGTGTCGCCGAACCGCTCCGCGAACTCCCGTACATCCAGCAGAAGTCGGCTCTTGCGTTGCTTTCCGGGACCGCCCCGGAACGTCGGGGCGTACAGCACGGTCTTCTTGTGGTCGTCCAGACCGAGCGCCCCGGCGAGCGGCGGACGCGGCAGCCTTCCCTCGGTCTCGGCCCGGGCGCGCTCCGCGATCAGGGCGTCGTTGCGCGGGTAGCCGGTGCGCAGGAGCCTCTCCTCGGGCAGCCGGTAGGCGCGGGCGAGGGTGGCCACGTCGTGCTCGGAGCGGACGAGGAAGCGGTCGAAGCGGTCGACGGCCTGCTGGAGCCGTTCGCGCTGCGGAGCGTTCTGGAGCCGTACGCGGGTCTCGTCGAAGCCCATCCGCTTGTACGCGGAGCCGTGCCAGGTCTGGAGGTACGTGGTGTGCCGGGGCTTGTGCAGATGCTGCGGGAAGCCCTGGTTGTCGACCCAGTACTCGGCGCGGGCCAGCGCCCACAGGTAGCGCCAGGACCAGCGGCGTACGAGGCGGGCGTCGTCCGGGAATCCGGCCGGGGAGGGGTCGTAGGACCAGGTGGCGTGGAGCTTCAGGCCCTGGCGGCGGATCTCCTCGTACAGGGCGCGCGGGCTGTCGCCGTAGCAGGTGCCCATGTGGCTCTCGAAGACGATGGAGCCCCGGCGCACCGGGAGGCGGGTGAGCCAGGTGTTGTAGGCGGGGGCCTTGAACCCGCGGGAGCGGTAGCGGTCGAGGCGCTTGCGCAGGGCACGGACGAGGAGCTTGGCCTTGCGGGCGGGCCGGAAGCGGGTGGCGTAGCGGACCAGGCGGTGGGCGGTGCGGGCCGGGCGGCGGCGGGCGGCCAGCCGGAGCGCGAAGTGGTCCTTGAGGGTGATGTAGGGCTCCCAGGTGTCCCCGGCGAGCCGCCCGAACCGGGGCCGCGCGGCGAAGCGGACCGCCCCGGCCACCTGGTCCTGCGGGGCGAAGAGGTCGCTGACGGACCGGACCCCCTCGGCCTCCACGGTCAGCCGCGCGTCCCACGCCGTGTCGCGGATGCCGACGGGGCGCAGGCGGCGCGAGACGTCGGCCCGCGCGCGCCAGGTGATCCCGGTACCGTCGTGCCGGACCACCTCGGCCGGGAACGCGACGGCGCGCGCCCCGCCCCGGGCCCGGAACTCCAGGGTGGCGGTGAGGGACGAGCCGGGGTCGGGTCCGGTGTGCCCGGGCAGCACGAGACGGCCTTCGAGGAGCAGGCGGCCCCCGTCGGCGGCGGTGCAGCGGGTGAGCCGGTTCATCAGCCGCATCTCGCCGAACCGGCGGTACTGGTGGCCGAGTTCGGTGATGTCGGCGACGGGCTCCGCCGCCTCCCCGCCCCAGCCGATCCGCCCGTCCGCGCCCGTCGTCAGCGGCGCGCACACGGTGGCGGGCCGGCTCAGCGCGTAGGCCGCGGCCAGGATCCCTTCGGCGTCGCCCCGGCCCAGCAGGGTCACGGCGACCCGCTCCAGCGGCGGTAGGTCCGGCGGGACGGGCCCGGTCAGGGTGCGGGCGGCAGCGGCGGCGACCCGGTCGCGGCGGACGGCGGGCAGGGCGGGGAAGGCCCGGACCAGCGGCACCAGATGATCCCGGTGGAACGCCTTCTCCCGCTCCTCGCGCAGCTCGGGCAGGCCACGCGCGAGGAGGGTGTTGGCGACCCGGCGGTGGGCCTCGACCAGGGCGACGAGGTCGCGGGCCCGGTCGGGGGCGGCCCGGCCGGTCACGACGAGCCTGCGGACCAGGGCGATCCGGCCGACCGACGCGGCGGCGAGCGGGCCGAACAGGATCTCGCTGTGCGCCAGGTCCTCCTCGTAGCGCAGCCCGTGCCGCCGGGCGGCCTCGCGGCGCAGACAGAATCCGGTCACCAGGGCGTCCCGGACGACGAGCTGGGGGGCCTCGGTGAAGCGCGTGAGGGTGCGGGAGCGGGCGAACAGCTCCCCCTGCCAGGACGGCTCCCGCTCCTTGCCGCTCTCGTCGGTGATCCGGCTCCAGCGGCCGGCGATCAGGTCGGCGCGGCTGGTCTCGCCCGCCTGCCAGAGGTTCCGGCAGGCGTGCTTCTGGAGCCGCTCGCCGCTGCCGAGGACCAGGACGTACCGGCCGGTCGCCGCGTCGAGACCCGCGTTGCGCAGGGCCCCGGTGGTGCGGGCGGCGGGGTCGGCGTGGACGAGGCGGACGCGCTCGGGCGCACGGGCGGCGAGGGCGCGGGCGGCGGTGCGGACGGCCGGGTCGGCGGCGGAGGCGAGGACGACGAGGGCCTCGGAGCCGCGCATCGACTGACCGAGGACGGACTCCACGGAGGCCCGCAGGGCGTCGGCGCCGCCGGGGCCCTCGCCGTCCCCGCCGCCGGTGATCACACAGCTGAAGTCGCTCATGCCTGCTCCCCCTCGACAGCCCGGTCGCTTTTCAGCATCCGGTCCACGACCCGGGCGGCGGCGGTCCCGTCGTCGAGGTCGCAGAACGCCTCCCGGAACTGTTCGTACGCCTCCCGGTGTCCGGCGGTGGCCGCGTCCGGGTCACGGAGCGCGGCCACGATCCCGGCGGAGTCGGGGATCAGGGGGCCGGGGGCGCGGTGCTCGAAGTCGAAGCAGAAGCCGCGCAGGGTGTCGCGGTAGTGGGCCAGGTCGTAGGTGTGGAAGAGCATCGGGCGGCCGGTCTGCGCGAAGTCGAACATGATCGAGGAGTAGTCGGTGACCAACACGTCGCTGATCAGCAGCAGTTCGGCGACGTCGGGATGGCGGGAGACGTCCCGGACGAAGTCGGTGTCGGGCACGCTGCCGCCGACGAGGTAGTGCCGCCGTACCAGCAGGACCTGGTCGTCGCCGAGCGTCTCGCGGGCCTGCTCCAGATCGAGGTGGAGGTCGGGGGCGTACTTCCCGCCCTTCCGGGGCTGGTCCTCGCGCCAGGTCGGGGCGTACAGGACCACCCGCCGCCCCTCGGGGATCGCGAGCCGCTCCCGTACGGCGGCGGCGACCTTGGCCCGGTCGGGGGCGTACAGCAGGTCGTTGCGCGGATAGCCGCACTCCAGGACCTCACCGCCGTAGCCGAAGGCGCGGCGCAGGACGGGGGTGGAGAAGCTGTTCGGGGAGACGAGCACGCTCCACTGGGCGGACCGGCGTTCCATGGACGCCATGTACGCGGCGTCGGCGTGCGGGCTGCCCGCGAGGTCGCGGCCGATGCGCTTGAGGGGGGTGCCGTGCCAGGTCTGGACGACGCACTGGCCCTCGGCCCGCTCGAACCATTCGGGGAGGTGGGTGTTGGTGACGATCCAGCGGCTGCGGGCCAGCGCCTGGTACCACTCGGCGCTGTGCAGGGCGACGGGCCGGACCCCGTCGGGCACGGCCGCCTGCTGGTCGCGGACGACCCACAGGTGCTCGATGTCCCCTTCCCTGGCGGCGAGTTCGCGCTGGATGGCCCGGGGCGAGTCGGAGAACTGGCGGCCGTCGTAGCTGGAGTAGAGGACCGCGGGGCGTGTCGCGGCCGGGGCAACGGCACGGACCACGGCATACCGCTCGCGCCGGACGCGCTGCCCGTACGGTCCTCGGTCGACGGCCGGGAGGGCGCTGCCGGACTCCAGGACGAGCCGGTCGTGGGAGCGCCGCTGGAGGGTGAAGTCCCGGTGATGTCGACTCTGTTGCCGGGGCAGGGTGCTGTGCAGAGAGGTGCTCAGGCGGAGCGGCCGGTACGCCTCCGGGTCCCGCTCCCCCGGCGTCCGCAGGAAGAGGTACCAGCGCCCCTCGCCGAGCGGCAGCGCTCCGCCGGGCCCTTCGACGGCTGCGGGTGCGATGACGGCCCGGAAGCCGTCGTCCTCACCCCGCTCCATCTCGACGACGGCTTCCTCGTGGTGGCCGCTGTGGCGCAGGACGAGTTCGTGGGCGGTGCCCGTCGGCTCGGGGAAGGCCCCTGCGAGGACCAGCTCGCCCGTTCCCTCCCAGACGGCGGAGGTGACGACGGGCTGGACGGCCCGGTCGGTGAGGACGAGGTCGCCCGAGGGGTTGGGGGCCGCGTACACCTCGCGTCCGCCGGGCAGGGCGTAGCGCCCGTCCTGGCCGTCGGACGGGCAGGCAACGGTCAACGGCTGCCCCTCGCCGATGAGTTGCACGCCCCACATGTCGTCCTGCCCCCGGAAGGCGCTGAGCGGGATGTCGGCCGCCCGGGAGCCGAGCGAGCCGCGCAGGGCGAACTCCCGGGTCTCCTTGCTGCGCCACTCGGTGAGCCGGAGGGCGACAGGACCGGAGTCGCCGAGAACCTTCACCTCCAGGCGAACGGCGTCCTCGACCGCCGACTGCCCGGTCAGGACGGCGGCGACGCGTTCGGTGCGCAGCTCCAGCTTGTTGCCGGACAGGACGGGGACGATACGGGTCCGCTCGTCGGTGTACGTCACGGCGGGCGGGGCCGGGGTGCCGACGAGCCGCATGGGGCCCCGGCGCGGTCGCCCCGCGCCGACGACGACGGCCTCCAGCTTCCAGGTCGTACGGCCGCTCCTGGCGGTGAGCCTGCGCGGGTCGACGACGGCGGTGAACCCGGCACGGTCGTACCGGTGCAGGGAGCGGCCGGACCGGGCGGTGGCCTCGTCGCCGCCGACGGGGCGCAGCCGCAACGGGATCAGCCGCTTCCCGGACCGCAGCCAGCCGAGGCGCGGGGGCCCGCCCGGGGCGTTGCGCACATAGGCGTACCCGGTCAGACACAGCAGCCCGTCCCGCCAGACGGCCTCGGTGAGGTGGGCGTGGACGGGCAGATCGGCGGCGGTGAGCGCGGTCGCGGCGGGTGGCAGCGGGTCGCGGACGGCGGGGTGGTGGGCGCGGAGGCGGAGCAGCCCACGGACGTGGAAGGTGTCCCGGTCCTTCTTCTCGTCGGCGAGGAGAGCGAGGAGTTCGGGGAGCCGGCGTTCGCGGATGAGCTGCCATTTGACCCGCAGATGCAGGGGCAGCGAGGCGAAGACGTCGGGTTCGACGGTGGAGGCGAACGCGCCCGCGTGCTCCAGGAAGGCTTCGTGGAACTCCGCGTCGCCGTCCGGCAGGGCCTCGATGAACAGCCACAGGTCACCGGAGAGCGCGTGGGCGTCGTAGCGGCGCTTGGCCTCGGCCGCCCCTCCCCCATCGGTCGCCCCTCCCCCATCGGTCGCTCCTTCTCCGGATGCCCGCTCGGCGAGGAAGTTGCTGACGGTGGTCACGGCGGTGACCCGGTCGCGGATGCCCCGGGGGACGGCGCGCCGGGTGGTGATCGAACCGTCGCGGTCGCGCCAGTGGTAGACGGGTTCCTCGACGACGTCGACCGAGCGGGCCAGGAAGTGGGCGGGGAGGACGACGGCGATGTCCTCGTACAGGACGCCGGTCGGGAAGGCGAAGGTGTGCTCGTCCCAGAAGGTGCGGCGGAAGACCTTGTTGCAGGCGATGCGGTCGCCGAGCAGGATCCAGTCCCGGGTGACATGGGTGGCCGGGCGGGCCTTCTCCATCGGTTTGCGGAACATCGGGGACTGTTCGAGATCCCCGTTGGCCCGCAGCCGCAGGACGTTTCCTGTGGCGAAGTCGGAGCCGGAACGGTCGAGTTCGGCGAGCATCCTTGCGTACGCGCCGGGCGGGACGACGTCGTCGCTGTCGACGAACGTCAGGAACTCGGCGCCGGGATGGGCCTCGCGGACACCCGCGTTGCGGGCTGCGCCGAGCCCGGCGTTCTCCTGCCGGAACAGCCGGAAGCGGGGATCGCGTTCGGTGAACTCCTGTGCCAGCGCAGGGCCGTTGTCCGTGGAGCCGTCGTCGACGAGGACGACCTCCAGGTCCGGCATGGTCTGCTCGGCGAGCGAGGACAGGCAGGCACCTAGGTACTCCTCGACGTTGTAGAGGGGGACGACGACGGTGAGACGGGGTGCCATCGCGGCGCACGATCCTTCCTGGGACTGGGGCTTCGGGGCGTGGAGGGGCCGCCGGGGGCCATGGGGTACAACCCGCACCGTGGTGACCGGTCACCCGAGGGGGTCCGTTCGGGTGACGGGAGGGGCGGAGTCGGGCGCCCGGGGGCGCGCCGGTGACGCGTTCGAGCCCCGCACCGGGGAGGGCACGGGGCTCGGCACGACTGCGGAGAGCGCGGGTCAGGGCTTGACGGCGATCCGGCCCTCGTCCATGCGGAGCAGGAGGAGCCGCTCACCGGTCTTCTCCAGGAACTCGTCCACCGCCTGCCGGGATCCCTGCCAGTAGCCGTAGTCGTCGATCAGGAGGACCCCGCCCGGGACCAACCGGTCGTACAGGTGCTCCAGTTCATGCTTGGTGGAGGCGTACCAGTCGGTGTCCAGGCGCAGGATCGAGATCTGCTCCGGGGCCTGCCCGGGGACGGTGTCCTCGACCCGGCCCTGCACGTAGTGCACGCGCTCCTTCGGGTACGGGACGTTGTCGAAGCCCGCCTTGACGTCCTCCAGGGACGCGACCGCCCAGATCGGCCGGTCCTTGCCCTGGGCGTCCAGCAGTTCCTGGGCCGGCCGGCCGTCGCGCCGCAGGTCCTCGGCGGTCGGCGGGGTCATCCCCTCGTACGTGTCGAAGAGGTAGAGGTCGCGCTCGGTCTCCCCGACGGACAGCAGGGTCCGGGCGCACGCCTGCATCGAACCGCCGCGCCAGACACCGCACTCGACGATGTCGCCGGGGATGTCGTGCCGGGCGATGTACCGGGTGGCGAGGATGAAGGCGTTGAGCCGCTCCGGCGAGGTCATCGAGTACGGCTTGACCGCGCGGATGATGTCCTTCGCCTCGTCGTCGTAGTCCGCCGGGAACGCGGGGGCGGGCTTCTTCGCCTTGGGCTTCGGGGCGGGTGCGGGGGCCGCCGCCGGGGCGGCCGGGGCCGGGGCGGGACCGGCGGGGGCGGTACGGGCGGCGGGCACCGTGACACGCCTGAGCTGGTATCCGGTGAGCTGCTGAAGGACGCCGTTGACGGCGTTGCGCCAAGCCATGCCCCGGGACAGTACGCGCGGTTTGCGGCTCATGTCACTTTTCGTCAACCTGCCATTGATTCCGGCGTGGTTCCGGGGGCGGACGCCTGAGCGGACACGGAGGCCGACGCGGACGCGGGCTCGGACGCGGGCTCGGGTACGGAGGCGGCGGGCCTGCCGCACTGGTCACGGCCGTCGACCGGCCGGGGCAGCGGGACGCCGTCCACGCCGCCGACCCGGTTCGCCCACCACACCGCCGACTCCCGCACAACGAACATGGTCAGCCGGGGATAGCGCGTCGGCTTGCGGAAGACGCCGACGGAGTCGCCCCAGTAGGCGGCCTTCTTGTCGATGGCCCGGTAGTCGTGCCAGATCCCCTTCTGCGGCGGGAAGTCGGTGTAGGCCTCGACCAGTTCGAGCCGGGAGTGGGCGGCGAGGGCGCGGAATCCGTCGGGGTAGTAGCGCCAGCAGTCCTGCGCGTCGTGGACATGGCCGCGCGAGGGTGCGGTGATGAACGCGTGCCCGCCCGGCTTCAGGATCCGGGCGATCTCCAGCATCGAGGCCCAGAAGAACGGGATGTGCTCGAACGCCTGCCCGGAGAGGACGACATCGGCGCTGTTGGAGCGGGCGGGGATGCGGTACGGCTTCTTCATCACCGCGTCGACGTTGGGGCCGTCCTGCACGTCGACCCCGAAGTAGTCGATGGAGTGCCCGGCGAGCAGCGCCCGGTGGGTACGGGTCTGCTTGCCGGAGATGCGCGACCCCAGGTCGACGACCCGGTACGCGCCTTTGCCGGAGGCAGGCCCTTCGACGGGCAGGTACTCCTGGATGCAGAGTTCCATCTGCTCGTAGGCGGACCGGTGCATGGACGTCTCCCAACCTGGCGGTGTGCGTGAGCTGTCGGAATCAACGACTGGGCGGGGCAAAGGGGACGGCGAAGAACCGCCGTACGACCCGTTCCGCCGCGTGCCCGTCGTCGTACGGGCAGAACCGCTCCCGGAACGCGGTGCGCAGCGCGGCCGACGCGGGCGAGCGCCACTCCCCCGTACGGAACACCTCGACCAGCTCGTCGGAGGTGGCGGTGACGGCGCCCGGGGTGTCGCCGGGCCGGCCGGAGAGCAGGTCGAAGTACGTGCCGCGCGTGGTCCGGTAGGTGTCCCAGTCGGGGGCGTGGACGACGATCGGGCGGTCCAGGCAGGCGTAGTCGAACGCCAGCGAGGAGTAGTCGGTGATCAACGCGTCGGCGGCCAGGCAGAGTTCTTCGACCCGGGGGTGCGCGGTGACGTCCCGGACCCGGCCGGTCGGCGCTCCCCCAAGTCCGGCGGACCGACCGTAGAAGTAGTGGGCGCGCATCAACACCACGTAATCCGGGCCCAGTTCGCGAGCCAGGCGCTCGGGGTCGAGGTCCGGGACGAAGCCCTCGCGGTAGTCGCGGTGGGTCGGGGCGTAGAGGAGTGCGGTCTGGTCCGCGTGGATGCCGAGTTCGGCGCGGATCTTCGCGATGTCCTCGGCGGTGGCGGTGAAGTAGACGTCGTTACGGGGGTAGCCGAGGTCGAGCCGCTGGTACGGGCCCGGGTAGACGCGGTCCCACACCTCGGTGCTGTGCGGGTTGGTGGAGAGACTGAAGTCCCACTGGCCCACGTGCGCGCGGATCTTGGCGAAGTCCGTCTTCCGGGCCAGCTCGGGGTAGGCCCGCTGGTCCAGGCCCATCGTCTTGAGCGGGGTGCCGTGGTGGGTCTGGAGGTAGCGCTGACCGGGGCGTTTCGTGAACCCCCCGGGAAAGCTGGAGTTGTTGACCAGGTAGGTGGCGGTGGCCATCGCCCGCCAGTAGGGGCGCGAGCCCTCGATGACGTACGGCACGCCCGCGGGCATCCGGTCGCGGTGCCGGGAGGAGACGGCCCACACACCCCTGATGTGCGGGGCGAGTTCGCGGGCCTTGGCGTGGATGGCGGCCGGGTTGCAGGCGACACCCCGGTTCCAGTACGCGCCGTAGACGGCGAGGTTCGGGTCGAGCGGGCGGCGGAGGTCGGTGCGGTAGGCGGCACGCATGACCTGCCTGCGGACGTACCGCTTCACGGAAGCTCGGGAGGGCATGGCAGCCGAGCGTAATCCCGGAGGCGGGGAACGGACGGCCCGCGTTCACCCGTTCGGGTCAGCGCCGGTGACCCCCGGACCCGACCCCTGTTGACCAGGACATGAAGCCACCACTCCTCAGCGTCGTCGTCCCCGTCCACAACGTCGAGGCTTATCTGGAGGACTGCCTGCGGTCGGTGGCCGAACAGACCCTCGACGCGATCGAGGTCGTGATGGTCGACGACGGTTCGACGGACACGAGCGGCCGGATCGCGGCGGAGTTCGCCGCCCGGGACGAGCGTTTCCGCCTGGTGCGGCAGCCGAACGCGGGGCTGAGCGCCGCCCGTAACACCGGCGTCCGGCACACCACCCCCACCGTGCCCTACCTGGCGTTCGCGGACAGCGACGACATCGTCGTGCACGACGCGTACGAGCGGATGACGGCCGCACTGGAGTCGAGCGGATCCGATCTGGTGACCGGCAACGTGTGGCGGCTGACCGGGCAGGGGCGGCAGCAGGCCTGGCAGTACCGCTGGCTGACGGGCCCCCGGTCGCGTACGCACATCACCCGGGATCAGCGGCTGCTGGCCGACCGGGTGGCGTGGAACAAGGTGTTCCGGCGGTCCTTCTGGGACGCGCACGGCTTCGCCTTCCCCGAGGGCAGGCTGTACGAGGACACCCCGGTGATGATCCCCGCGCACTACCTCGCGGGCTCGGTCGACGTCCTCGCCGAGCATGTC
The DNA here is from genome assembly GCA_014649555.1 of Streptomyces globisporus. Lineage (GTDB taxonomy): Bacteria > Actinomycetota > Actinomycetes > Streptomycetales > Streptomycetaceae > Streptomyces > Streptomyces globisporus. Next base: position 346,006 of record BMTG01000009.1, read on the forward strand.
TACTACTGGCGGGTGCGGGAGGGCTCGATCACCCGGCGGCGTACGGACGTCACGGGCGTACGGGACCGGATCGCCGCGTGCGAGCAGGTCAGCGCGTTCCTGGGCGGCCGGGACGCGGACCAGCGGCGGGCATACGACGCGTCCTGCCTCCGCGACGACTTCGGCTACTTCCTGGACGGCCTGCCGATGGGCGGTGAGGCGTACCGGGCGGCGTTCCTGGAGGGGGCGGGGGCCTTCGTCGACCGGGCGGGCCCCGAGGTGCTGGCGGGGCTGCCGGTGGAGCTGCGTATCAAGTGGCAGCTGGTACGGGAGCGACGCCTGGCGGATCTGCTGGCGGTCCTCGCCTTCGAACGGGCCAACGGGGCGGGCACGTTCGCCGTCGAGGGCCTCCCGGGGCGACGGCGGGCGGTGTACCCCGGCGTGCGCGGCGCGAGCGCCCGGCTCGCGCGCACGGACATCCCGGCGGTCGCACGGCTCCTGGAGGCGCGGTGGGGCGCGGACGGGAAGCTGCGGCTGCGCGGGTACGCGTATCTGCGCAACCTCCCCGCCGGGTCGCCGCACCGACGGCTGACGGTGGGCATGGTCCGGGCGGAGCGGGAACGAGCGGTGCGGCCGGTGCCGGTGCGGTCCGTTCCCGCACCCGAGGCGACGGTGAACTCCGGTCAGGAACTGCACGGTTACGACCACGCGGGCTTCGAGATGGTCCTCGACCCGGACAGGCTGCCCGCGACGGCGGAGGGCGGCGGCTGGCTGGTGGGCCTGGTGCTCGCCGCCCCCGGCACGGTCCGCCGGGTCGCGGTGCGCGCACAGGACGCGGGCGCGGATCAGCCGCTGGTGCACGACCTGGACGACGGGCGGCGGGCGGTGCTGGACTTCCGGGGCGGCCGGCTCCGGCTGACGGTGTCGCGACTGCGGGCCCGGGCCGAGGGGCACCGGGCGGTCGCCGCCGGGACGGCGGGGGCCTCGCTGGAGATCGCGGGCCGGCTCTGCGACGGGACGGCGAGGGCCACGGCGGTGGTGCTGACCCGCGAGGACGGCGAGGAGTACTCCTGTGAGGTGGCGTACGGGGAGGAGGCCAGGCTGGGCACGCCCGGGCCGGAGCCGAGCACGCCCGCCTCCGAAGGGGGCGTACCCGGGCCCGACGGGCTCGCGTTCACCGTGCGTGTGCCGCTCGCCGAACTCGCCGCCGTGCCGCCCGCCATGCACCGGGCCCCCCATGAGGTCGAGGCCGCGGAGGGGGCGCGGTGGCAGGTCCGGCTGCTGCTCGACGACGGCACCCGCGTCCCGTTGCCCGCCGCTCCGGACCTGCCACCGCCCGCATACGCGGACGCGGCGGGCGACCTGGTGCTGGGGCCGGCGGGGCCGCCGTACGTGGACCGGGTGGACCCCACTCCGGAGGGGGGCCTGCGGATCTCGGGGACGTACACCCCGCCGGCTCCGGACGCGGAGGCGGGGACGGCGGACGCGCCCGGCGCCCGTCTCGTCCTGCGCCACGAGACGCTGCACGAGGTGGTCCCGGTCGCGGAGGCTGAGGTGGGCACCCCCGGCACCCCGGGCGCCCCGGGCGCCCCCGGCACCCCGGGTACCCACCCCACCCACCGCTTCTCCGCGCTGATCGCCCCACCGCTCCCGGAGGGCCGCTGGGAGGTCCGCCTGGACGGCCGCCCCGTCCGCGTCCTCGGTTCCGCCGCCGCGCAGCTGCCCTGCGGCGACGGCGAGAACGCGCTGCGCCTGGAGCGGCGGCACGGCGACCGGCTGTCCGTCGTCGCTCCGCCCGACCTCCCGGCCGCCGAGCGGAGCGCGTACGGCAGGCGGCTCCTGCGCGCCGCGCACCACCCCGCCCCGCACACGCCGGGCGCGCCGGACGCGCTCCCCTCCGGCCGGCGCACGCGCAGCACGTCCCGCGCATCGCGCACGCTCCCGCTCCCGCTTCGCGACACCGTCCTCTACGCGGGCGGCGACTCCCCACGCGCCGTCCACGCCGAACTCGTGCGCCGGGGCACGGACGCCGAGCATCTGTGGGTCACCGGTACCACCCCCGGCCGCACTACCCCCGTCCCGCCCGGTGCCCGCGCCGTCCCCGTGCACAGCGCCGCCTGGTACGAGGCGCTGGCCCGCTCCCGCCGGATCGTCACGGACGACCAGCTGCCCGTCTGGTTCGAGCGGCGGCCCGGGCAGACGGTCGTCCAGACCTGGCACGGCACCCCGCTCGGCCGGTTCGGCTCCGGCCTGGCGGACTCCCTCTACGCCGACCACCAGCACCTCGCCACCCTGCCGCAGCGGTCGGCCCAGTGGTCGGTACTGATCTCCCCGAGCCGCTTCGCCACCCCGTTGCTGCGCCGGTCGCTCGCGTACGAGGGCGAGGTGCTGGAGGCCGGGTCGCCCGCCAACGACGTACTGTTCCCGCCGGTACGGGACAAGGCGGCCGAGGAGGTACGGCGCGGGCTCGGGATCCCGGAGGACCACCGCGTCGTGCTGTACGCCCCGACCTACCGCGACCACCTGGCCCACTCCCCGTCCGCCTCCCTCCACTCCCCCGACCGCACGGCCCCCGGCCCGTACCGCTGGGACCCGGCGCTCGACCCGCACGCGCTGGCCCGGGCCCTCGGCCCCGGCCACACGGTGCTGGTGCGCCGCCACCCCCGGGTCACCGGCAGCGTCCCGGCCGGGCCCGGCGTGCTCGACGTCTCGCACCACCCGGGAGCGGCGGGGCTGCTCCTGATCGCCGACGTCCTGGTGACGGACTACGCGGGGCTGATGTTCGACTTCGCGCTGACGGGCCGGCCGATGCTCTTCCACACGTACGACCTGGAGCACTACCGCGACACCGTGCGCGGCTTCTGCCTGGACTTCGAGACCCGGGCGCCGGGTCCGCTGCTGGTCACGACGGACGAGGTGGCCCACGCCCTGCGCGACACGAGTACGTCGGCGGCCCGCCACGCGGACGCGTACGAGAGCTTCCGCCGCGACTACTGCGACCTGGACGACGGCGGCGCGGCGGCCCGGGTCGCGGACCGGCTGCTGGCGGACGCGGAACAGGCCTGAGCTCTCCCGGGCCCGCCACACGGAACACCCCGGAATCCCTCGGACGAGTGGCGGCGGGGAGAACCGGCCCACCGCACGGAACCCATGAGGTGTGCCCCTCTTCTCCGCTGCCTCCGCCGCGTCCTCCGCCGCCGACCTCCCGCCCGCCGCGACCACGGGCGACGGGGCCGAGAAGGCGGCCCGGCCGCCCCTGTGGCTGCCGTCCCCGTACCTCGTGCTGGGCGGCCTGCTGTGGGCGGTGCTGTCGGCGGCGGCCTGGCAGGCTCCGCTGTGCTGCGAGGCCGGGCTCCAGGCGGCGGTCGTCGAACGGCTGCGGGTGAACCTGCTGCACCCGGCGTTCCCGATGACCGACCTGCCCGCCGTGGCGAGCGCGCACTACTCCCCGTACGCGCTGCTCCAGGGTCTCGCCGCCCGCGCCACCGAGCTCTCCGGCCCGTCCGTCGTGGCACTGGCCGCGTCGGTGAACCTGCTGCTCCTGCTCACCGGGATCGGCCGGCTGACCCGGCTGCTGACCCCGAACCGCTGGGTTCCGGTGCTCCTCCTCGTACCGCTGGGCCTGATCCACTGGGCGGACCCGGCCCGCTGGAGCGCGCCGACCACGTTCGCGGTCGCGGTCACCCTGCATCTGTGGGCGTGGACCGGCCGCGTGGCCGCCCGGGTGGCCGAGCGCGGCGATCCGGCACCCCGCCGGGCGCCCCGGTGGTTCGAGGCGACCGGGATCGGGGTGCTGCTCGGGCTCGTCCTGCTGGTCCACCCGCAGACGGCGATCGGCGCGGCGATCGGGTGTCTGGCCCTGATCGCGTTCCGGACGCGGACCAGGATCCGGCCGACCGTGTGGCGGTGGGCGTTCGCCGGGGTGTGCGCGGTGACCGTGGCGGCGCTGTGGCCGTACTACAACGGGCTCACCGCCCAGCGCGCCCCCATCGACAGCCTGACGACAGCGCCTCCGGCGGCCGAGGGCGCGAAAGCGGCCGGGGAGCCGTACGCCTGGGCGACCGCGTACGTGCCCCGGGGCGAGGTGGTCCTGACGGACAGCCGTCCGGCGATGTACGCGCTGGCCGGGCACGGGGCGTACGTGCTGGCCGACGCCCTGCCGGACGCGGGGCTCGCGACGACGGAGCGGCGGGACAGGAGCCGCGCGGTGGCCGCCTATCTCGACAAGTCGACCCCGCAGGACCGCCGGGACGGGATCACCGCCCGGTACGGGGTGCGGTGGCTGCTGCTGACCCGGAACCAGCAGCTGCCGGAGAACGCGACGGTGCTGGCGTTCAGCCCGCGCACGGGCGAGGTGCTGGCACGGGTGGCGGCGGGCTGACGCGCTCTTCCTGTCCCCTCAGCCGGGGTGCTGGAGGGCGGCCACCGCCGAGGCGGCCAGATCGTCCAGGTAGCCCTTGGGGAGCTCGCCCCGGACGACGACGAGCCGCCAGTACAGCGGGCCGACGATCAGATCGAGCGCCCGGTCCGGATCGCTCCCCACCGGCAGCTCCCCCCGGGCCACCGCCTCCCGCACCACCACGGCGGCGACGCCCTGCTGCTGGTCGAGGAGGGCGGCCTTGATCGCCTCGGAGATCTCCGGATTACGGGCCGCCTCGACCAGCAGGTCCGGGATGACCTGCGAGGCGACCGGGTGGCGCAGGGCGTACGCGGCCAGTTCCAGGACGGCGCGCACGTCCCCGTACAGCGAACCGGTGGCCGGGGCGGGCATCCCCTGGGCGGCGACGGCCGCGACCAGGTCGAGGACGAGCGCCAGCTTGGACTTCCAGCGGCGGTAGACGGCGGTCTTGCCGACCCTCGCGCGCCGGGCGATGCCCTCGATGGACATCCGGGCGAACCCCACCGCGGCGAGCTCCTCGAAGACGGCGGCGCGGATGGCATCGGTCACGTCCTCCCGCAGGACGGCGGCGCCTGCGGGGGCGCGGCGGCGGGTTCCCCGTTCGGTGGTCATGGCCCGCAGCATAGTCGGCCGCGACGGAACGGTTGCGTTGCGACGTACAAGCGTCCTACTCTCGGCGTTACGACGATACGGTCCCGTCCCAACGAGGGCGTCCCCACGGGACCGTACCGTCCCGCCCTCCCCTCCATCGCCCCATCGGTGTCGAAAGCGGTCGATCGTTGAGCCAGACAGCAGCCCCGCCCCCGGTGACCGTCCCCTCGGAGGACACCCCGGCCACCGCCGTCCCCGCCTACGCCCCCGGCGAGCTGGCGGCCCTGGCCGCCCGGCACGGCCTGAAGGTCAGCGGCGCCCGGCCGTCGCTGCCCGCGTACATCCGCCAGCTCTGGGGGCGCCGGCACTTCATCACGGCGTTCGCGACGGCCAAACTGACGGCCCAGTACAGCCGGGCGAAGCTCGGCCAGATCTGGCAGATCATGACGCCGCTGCTGAACGCGACGGTCTACTACTTCATCTTCGGCGTCCTGATGAACACCAAGCACGGGGTGGAGGACTTCGTCCCGTTCCTGGTCACCGGGGTCTTCATCTGGACGTTCACCAGCAGCTCCATCACCGCGGGCACCCGGGCGATCAGCGGCAACATCGGCCTGGTGCGGGCCCTGCACTTCCCGCGCGCCTCGCTGCCGGTGGCGCTGGCGCTCCAGCAGCTCCAGCAACTGCTCTTCTCGCTCGGCGCACTGACCCTGATCCTCCTGGCGTTCGGCCAGTACCCGCGCCCGACCTGGCTGCTGGCCGTCCCGGCGCTCGCGCTCCAGGCGCTGTTCAACACCGGGCTGTCGATGGCCATGGCCCGCCTGACGGCACGGACGCCCGACATCGCCCAGCTGACGCCGTTCGTGCTGCGGACCTGGATGTACTCGTCCGGCGTGATGTGGAGCCTGGACCACCTGCTGGCCGGCGACCGGGTGCCGCGGGCGGTGCTGCTGGTGCTGGAGTACAACCCGGCGGCGCTCTTCATCAACCTCATGCGGTACGCGCTCATCGACAGCTACACGTGGGACCAGCTGCCGCATCTGGCCTGGGCGGCGGCGGCCGGCTGGGCGCTGCTGTGCGGGGTGGCGGGATTCGTGTACTTCTGGAAGGCCGAGGAGACGTACGGACGTGGCTGAGGACAGGAACGCCCCCGGGGACCACCGGGTCCCGACGGTCGTCGTCGACGACGTCCACATCACGTACACGGTCAACGGCGCGCGTACGGGCAGAGGCAGCGCGACCTCGGCGCTCAGCCGGCTCACCTCGCGCCGCCGCACCCCCGGCGCACGCCAGGTGCACGCCGTGAAAGGGGTCAGCTTCGCCGCGTACAAGGGCGAGGCGATCGGCCTGATCGGCTCCAACGGCTCGGGCAAGTCGACCCTGCTCAAAGCGGTCGCGGGGCTGCTCCCACCGACCCGGGGCAAGGTCCACACCCAGGGCCAGCCATCGCTGCTCGGCGTGAACGCGGCGCTGATGGGCGACCTGACCGGCGAGCGCAACGTGGTGCTGGGCGGGCTGGCGATGGGCATGACCCGCGAGCAGATCCGCGCACGCTACGACGAGATCGTCGACTTCTCCGGCATCAACGAGAAGGGCGACTTCATCACGCTGCCGATGCGGACGTACTCCTCGGGCATGGGCGCGCGGCTGCGCTTCTCCATCGCGGCCGCCAAGAGCCACGACGTCCTCCTGATCGACGAGGCGCTGTCCACGGGCGACGCGAAGTTCCAGCGCCGCAGCAAGGACCGCATCAAGGAACTGCGCGCGGAGGCGGGCACGGTCTTCCTGGTCAGCCACAGCAACAGGTCGATCACCGAAACCTGCGACCGCGCGCTGTGGCTGGAGGCGGGCACGCTGAGGATGGACGGCCCGGCCAAGGAGGTGGTGAAGGCCTACGAGGCCTTCACCAAGCGCAAGTAACCGAACCCGCCCAGCGCTTGAAGCCCGGCCGGCCACATCCAGCCGACCCGGCCACCCTCAGCCCGCCCGGCGTTTGAGGGCATCTTTCTCGAGCGCGCGCCATCCGGCCCAACCCCGGCCACATCAAGCCCGCCCGGCGATTGAGGGGATCTTTCCCAGCCCGTCCGGCGCTTGAGGACGAAACCCCCACGCCGAGGGGCCGGCACCACCAGGTACCGGCCCCTCGGACGTACAGCAACAAACGCCACCTACGCGTGCGTACGCAACAACGTCCGCATCGTCCGCATAGCCACCGACAGATTCGCCAGATCGAACGCGTCCGACCCCTGGATCTCCTCCAGCGTCGACCGCGACCGAGCCAGAATCGCCGCGTTCTTCTCCTCCCACGCCCGGAACCGCTCCTCCGGCGTGGACGACCCGTTCCCCACGCTCAGCACGTCCGACGTGAGCGCCGCGTGCGCCGCGTACAGGTCCTCGCGGATGGAGGCGCGGGCCATCGACTGCCAGCGGTCGGCCCGCGGCAGCTCGATGATCCGGTCCATCAGCTGCGTGATCCGCAACCGGTCCGCGAGGTCGTAGTAGACCTCGGCGACCTCCAGCGGATCCCGCCCCGTACGGTCGGCGATGGCCACGATGTCCAGCGCCGGGAAGGCGGAGGAGAACCCGGCCACCCGGGCCGCCAGCTCGTCCGGCACGCCCGCGGCCGTCAGCTCGTCCAGGATCGAGTGGTACCAGTCCAGATCGGCACCGCGTACCAGCTTGGGCAGCTCGTCCCAGACCCGCGCGACCCCGTCCCGGAAGCCTTCGATGGTCTCCGCGATGGCGACGGGCTGCGGCCGGTTGCCCAGCAGCCAGCGCGAACCGCGCTCGACCAGCCGCCGCGAGTGCAGCCGGATCCGGGTCTGGACGTCGGCGGCGACCTTGTTGTCGAGGGCCTCGACCGCGTCCCACACCTGCGACAGACCGAAGATCTCGCGGGCGGTGAACTGGGCCCGGACGATCTCCTCGATCGACGCCCCGGTCTCCTCCCGCAGCCGGTGCAGGAAGGTCGAACCGGCGGTGTTGACCGTGTCGTTGACCAGGACCGTCGTGATGATCTCGCGCCGCAGCGCGTGCCCGTCGACCGCCTCGGGGAACCGCTCGCGCAGCGCGCTCGGGAAGTAGGCGTGCACCAGCTTCTGCAGGTGCGGGTCGTCCGGCAGGACGGTGGAGATCAGCTCGTCCGCCGTCGTGATCTTCGTGTAGGCGAGCAGCACGGCCAGCTCGGGCTGGCTGAGCCCCTTCTCGTTGCTGAGCAGCTCCCGGATGTGCCGGTCGGCGGGCAGGAACTCCAGCGCCCGGTCGAGCGCGCCGTCGCGCTCCAGGCGGCGCATGAAGCGCTGCTGGGCGTGGAGCAGGGACGGGGCCTGTGCGGAGGCGTTGGAGAGGGCCACGTTCTGCGCGTAGTTGTTGCGCAGGACGAGCGCGCCGACCTCGTCGGTCATGTCGGCGAGCAGCTTGTTGCGCTGCTTGACGGTCATGTCGCCGTCCCGGACGAGACCGTTGAGCAGGATCTTGATGTTCACCTCGTGGTCGGAGGTGTCCACACCGGCGCTGTTGTCGATCGCGTCGGTGTTGATCCGGCCGCCGTTGCGGGCGAACTCGATCCGGCCGAGCTGGGTGGCGCCGAGGTTGCCGCCCTCGCCGACGACCTTGGCCCGCAGGTCCTCACCGTTGACGCGGATCGCGTCGTTGGCCTTGTCGCCGACGTCGGCGTTCGACTCGGAGACGGCCTTGATGTACGTGCCGATGCCGCCGTTCCACACCAGGTCGACGGGGGCCTTGAGGATGGTCTGCATCAGGTCGGCGGGCGTCATCTTGCTTACCGACGCGTCGATGCCGAGCGCCTCGCGGATGTGCGCGTTGAGCGGGATCGACTTGGCGCTGCGCGGGTGAATGCCGCCGCCCGCCGAGAGCAGGTCGGTGTCGTAGTCGGCCCAGGAGCTGCGCGGCAGCTCGAACAGGCGGCGCCGCTCGGCGTACGAGGTGGCGGCGTCCGGGTTCGGGTCGATGACGATGTGCCGGTGGTCGAAGGCGGCGACCAGGCGGATGTGCTCGGAGAGCAGCATGCCGTTGCCGAAGACGTCACCGGACATGTCACCGACGCCGACGACGGTGAAGTCCTCGGTCTGGGTGTCGTGGCCCAGCTCCCGGAAGTGCCGCTTGACGGACTCCCAGGCGCCCCGGGCGGTGATGCCCATGCCCTTGTGGTCGTAGCCGGCCGAACCGCCGGAGGCGAACGCGTCGCCGAGCCAGAAGTTGTAGGCGACGGCGACCTCGTTGGCGATGTCGGAGAAGCTCGCGGTGCCCTTGTCGGCGGCGACGACGAGGTAGGTGTCGTCCTCGTCGTGGCGGACGACGTCGGTGGGCGGCACGACCTCGCCGGCGACCATGTTGTCGGTGATGTCGAGCAGCGCGGAGATGAACGTGCGGTAGGCGGCGATGCCTTCGGCGAACCAGGCGTCGCGGTCCACGGACGGGTCCGGGAGCTGCTTGGCGACGAAGCCGCCCTTGGCGCCGACGGGCACGATGACGGTGTTCTTCACCATCTGCGCCTTGACCAGTCCCAGGATCTCCGTACGGAAGTCCTCACGCCGGTCCGACCAGCGCAGACCGCCGCGGGCGACCTTGCCGAAGCGCAGGTGGACGCCCTCCACGCGCGGCGAGTAGACCCAGATCTCGTACGCCGGCCGGGGCGCGGGCAGATCCGGGATGGCCTGCGGGTCGAACTTCATCGACACGTAGGAGTGCGGCGTGCCGTCCTCCGTGTGCTGGAAGAAGTTGGTGCGCAGGGTGGCCTTGATGACGGTGAGGAAGGACCGCAGGATCCGGTCCTCGTCGAGCGAGGCGACCTGGTCCAGTGCCCCGTCCAGCTCCTCCAGGAGCCCGTCGGTCAGCTCGGTGCCGGCGCTCTGACGGCCGGGCGACATGCGGGCCTCGAAGAGCGAGACGAGCAGCCGGGTGGTGTGGACGTTGTTGCGGAGCGTGGACTCCATGTAGTCCTGGCTGAAAGTCGAACCGGCCTGCCGCAGGTACTTCGCGTAGGCGCGCAGGACCATGGCCTGACGCCAGTTCAGCCCGGCGCCGAGGACCAGCGAGTTGAAGCCGTCGTTCTCCGCCTCGCCCTTCCAGACGGCGGCGAAGGCCTCCTGGAAGCGGGCGCGGGCGTCGTCGGCGAGGTAGCCGCCGTTGCCGTTGACCAGGGGCATCCGCAGCCCGAAGTCGTAGATCCAGGCGTGGGTGCGGTCCGCGCAGCGCAGCTCGTACGGCCGCTCGTCGACGACCTCGACCCCGAGCTGCTGGAGGGCCGGGAGGACGGCGGAGAGGGAGACCTGCTCGCCGGTCCGGTAGATCTTGAAGCGGCGCTCGCCGGGGCCCGCGCCGACGGGCTCGTACAGGCTGAGGGCGAAGTCCTTCTCACCCTCCCGCAGGGTTTCGAGGTGGACCAGGTCGGAGACGGCGGCGCGCGGCGAGTGGTCGGCCTTGTAGCCCTCGGGGAACGAGTGGCCGTACTGGCGCTGGAGTTCGGCGCCGCGCTCCTCGCCCAGCTCGGCGGTGAGCGCCTCCTGGAAACCGTCGGCCCAGGAGCGGGCGGCCTCGACGAGGCGGGCCTCGATGCGGTCGGCGTCGGCGTCGGTGAGGTGCGGCAGCTCGGTGCCGGCGGGGACCCGGATGACGAAGTGCAGCCGGGAGAGGATCGACTCGGTGTTCCACGCGGTGAAGTCGACGCTGTTGCCGCCGAGTTCCTCCTTGAGGATGTCGATCAGCCGCAGGCGCACGGCCGTGGTGTAGCGGTCGCGCGGCAGGTAGACGATCGCGGAGTAGTAGCGCCCGTACTCGTCCTGGCGCAGGTAGAGCCGCAGCCGGCGGCGCTCCTGGAGGTAGAGGACGGAGGTCGCGACGGCGCGGAGCTGGTCGACGGGCGTCTGGAACAGCTCGTCGCGCGGGTACGTCTCCAGGATCTGGAGCAGGTCGCGCCCGTCATGGCTGTTGTACGAGAAGCCGGCGCCCTCGACGACCTCGGCGACCTTGCGGCGGATGACGGGCACCCGGCGCACGGACTCGGTGTAGGCGGCGGACGAGAAGAGACCGAGGAAGCGCCGCTCGCCGACGACGTTGCCCTTGGCGTCGAACTTCTTCACGCCGACGTAGTCGAGGTAGCTGGGGCGGTGCACGGTGGCCCGGCTGTTGGCCTTCGTCAGGACGAGGAGCTTGTGCTCGCGGGCCTTGGCGCGGACGTCGGCGGGCAGCCGGTCGAAGGACGGGCTGACCGGGTGGGCCTCGTCCTCGCTGTGCTGCGGGTCGGAGCGCAGGATGCCGAGTCCGGTACCGGGGACGGCGGCGAGCGCGTCGCTGTCCTTCAGCTCGTACTCGCGGTAGCCGAGGAAGGTGAAGTGGTCGGCGGCCAGCCAGCGCAGCAGCTCGCGGGCCTCCTCGACCTCCTCGTCGGCGAGGTCGTCGAGCGGCTCGCCCGGCAGGTCGTCGGCGATCCGGAGGGCGGCGTCGCGCATCTTCCCCCAGTCCTCGACGGTCTCCCGTACGTCGGACAGGACGCGCAGCAGGTCGGCGGTGATCTGCTGGAGGTCGGCGCGGTCGGTCTCGCGGTCGATCTCGACGTGGATCCAGGACTCGACGAGCGCGTCGTGCGGCAGCTCGGCCTTGGCGTCCTTGGACTTCTTCCGGCCCTGGGAGGCCTTCGGGGTGCCGGGACCGCCGGAGAGAACCTCGATGAGCTTGCCGGCGACATCGCGGCGGACGGTGACCTGCGGGTGGATCACGAGGTGGATGCCGCGGTCCTGCCGGGACAGCTCGTTGGTGACGGAGTCCACGAGGAAGGGCATGTCGTCGGTGACGACCTCGACGACGGAGTGGCTGCAGGCCCAGCCGTTCTCCTCGACGGTCGGGGTGTGCACCCGGACGTTCGCGGTGCCCTGGGGGCGGTTCTCGGCCAGCCGGTAGTGCGAGGCGGCCGCACCGAAGACGTCGACCGGGTCACGGCCTCCGAGGTCTTCCGGAGCCGTATGCAGGTAGTAGCGCTGGAGGTAGGCGAGCACCGTGTCCTGACCGACGGAGGCGCCCGCGTCGGCCCCGGCGGCGGAGACCCGCGCCCGGGGGGCACCTCCCGGGCCACCGACACCACCGCCCGGACCGTTGTCAGCTACCTTGGCGGCCCCTGCGAGCAGCTCGGCCTTGGCTTCGTCCAGCTTGGTCTGCATGTCCTCTGGCTCCTGTCGCGCGCCGTTGCGTGACGTAGGTGAGAAAAGCGACGTACCGCCACGACGCGGGGTTTCCGGTCTGGGTCGACGCTATGCCGCTTCGAGAGTTCCCCGGGACCACATGGGCCATTTTTGACGGCCGGTCCGGAGTCGGGAGATCGCGGATCGCCCGGGTGCTGTGGCACTCCGGGCGGCGGCCGGGGGCTTCGCTGCCCCCGAGGCGTATCGCGCTGATCACGGCACCAGGCTATCGCTCCCGCACCCCACCGCGTCATGAGCTGCTTGTGTACAAAAGAACCCCCCGAACTTTGACACTCTGGACAGTGCGCCGCGCCGCCTTGGCGAACTCCCGGAACCGGGGCAATCTGTGGATAACGCCTGAATCAGGCCGCCGGCAGACCGCGAGCCGACCCGCCGGGGCCGATCGCCTCCGAGGAGTCCGCCATGCCGCAGAAGATCCTCATCGTCACCGGCGACGCCGCCGAGTCGCTCGAAGTCCTCTACCCGTACCAGCGGCTGCTGGAGGAGGGGTACGAGGTCGACATCGCGGCCCCGGAGCGCAAGACGCTCCGCTTCGTGGTCCACGACTTCGAGCCCGGCTTCGACACATACACGGAGAAGCCCGGCTACACCTGGCCCGCCGACCTGCCCTTCTCCGAGGTCGACCCCGGGGCCTACATCGCCCTGGTGATCCCCGGCGGCCGGGCCCCCGAGTACCTCCGCAACAACGCCGAGCTGCGGAAGATCGTCGGCGCCTTCTTCTCCGCGGACCGCCCGGTGGCCCAGATCTGCCACGGCCCCCTGATCACCGCCGCCACCGGCAACCTCAGCGGCCGCACGGTCACGGCGTACCCGGCCCTGGAGCCGGACATGCAGAGCGCGGGCGCGACGTTCCAGGACACGGAGGCGGTGGTGGACGGCCCTCTGGTCTCGTCGCGGGCCTGGCCGGACCACGCGGCGTGGATGCGAGAGTTCCTGAGAGTGCTCCGCTCAAGCCCGTCGGGCACCCCTTCCAGCCCGTCCGGCACCCCTTCAAGCCCGTCCGGCGATTGAGGACATCTTTGAGCTCAGCCACACCCCGGCCCGCGGGGCGCGTTCCCAGCCCGTCCAGGCAACTCCCCAGCCCGCCCGGCGCTTGAGGGCGTCCTTTCCAGCCCGCCCGGCGCTTGAGGACCGGGGCCCGGGGCAGCGCCCCGAAAACCCGAACCACCGCACCCCGCACCACCCCCGAAACCGCTACGCGGAAAACGTCTCCGCCAACGCCACCGCCTCCCCCAGGCTGTCCACCACCGGCACCCCCGCCCCCTCCAGACTGCTCCGGCTGTGCGACCCCCCGGTGTACAGCACCGCCCGCGCCCCCACATGCGCCGCCGCCACCGCGTCGTCGAGCGCGTCCCCGATGACCACCACGTTCTCGGGCAAGAACCCGTCCACGCCGCCCGCCCCGGCCAGCGCGGCGAAGTGCCGCTCCATGTGCAGCGCCTTGCTCCCGCCGGACGGCCCCGTACGCCCCTCGACGCGGACGAACCGCGGCTCGATCCCGTACCCCCGCACCACCGGAACCAGCTGCTCGTGCCCGTACATGCTCAGGAGCGACTGACTGCGCCCGGCCCGCTGCCACTCGTGCAGCAGCTCCTCCGCCCCGGCGGTGAGCCCACAGGCCACCCGCTGCTCCGTGTAGTACCGGTGGAAGACGCCGTCCATCCGCTCCCACTCGGCCTCCGTGGGCAGTCGGCCCAGGAACCGCTCGTAGAACCGGGGTATGGGGATGGTGTACATCTCCCGGTACTGCTCCAGCGTGATCGGCGCGACCTCGACCTCCGCGAACGCGGCGTTCGTCGCCTGGATGACGGCATGCGTGTCGTCGAGCAGCGTGCCGTTCCAGTCCCAGACCAGATGTGTGCGTGTCGTCCCGGAAGTCATACAGAGAAAAATACCCGCCGGGTCCGACAGCCCCGTCGGCTCAGCGGATGAGCTGCGGAATCTCCTGGACGCCGAACCAGAGCAGCTCGTGGTCCTCGGCCCCGTCCACCGTGAACTGCGCGTCGTCGTCGCCGAGGTCCGCCGCCCCCAGGGCCGCCGCCGCGGCGGCCACGTCCTTCTCCGCGTCGTCGGCGTCCACGTGCACCGCCGCCGCCTTGGCCAGCGGCAGCGCGGCGGCGATCCGCACCTCGCCGAGCGATGCCGCGCTCAGCCCGTTGTCCGGGTCGGCGGCGGCGGCCCCGTCCGGTACGTCGACGGCGACGACGACCCGGCGGCGCACCTCGTCCGGGTTCCCGGCGATCATCCGGAGCGAGGCGGCGGCGGCCCGGTTGAGCGCCGCGTACTCCAGCTCCTCGATGTCGTCGGAGACGTACCACTCCCGCAGCCCGGGGGTCACCGCGTAAGCGGTCAGCGGTCCGGGGCCGACCTCGCCCGCACCGTGCGCCGCTGCGAGACCGGAGAGGGTCAGGGGTACGTACACGCGCATGGCAGGCCGCTTTCGTAGGGGGAAACGTCCTCAGGATACGTGGGAGCGTCCCCTTTCGGGTTTCGGCAACCGGGGGCCTGCGTCCACGGCAGACGCCCCGTCACCCCCGCCGTCGCCCTTGTCCCGCAAGGGCCGAGCCACGGATAGGTGAAACCGTCCGCGCCGGATCGGCGCCAGGAGGCCCCTTGCGTCGCTGACGACCGCCCCCGTAGAAGATCCCCAACAAAAGTTACCGCCCGGTAGAAGCCGGGCCCGGTCAACGGGGGCGTTTGATCATGAGCACGGACAGGACGAGGCCCGCAGGACGACGCGACCAGAGCGGCCCCCGATCGGCATCGAGCGGTCCCCGGTCGGTGCCGCCGCAGCGGTCCCGCAGGCTCCAGCCCCACCGGCCGCAGCGCCCGCACCAGTGGTTCGCCGAGCGTCTGCTCGCGGTCCTCAGCGGCCAGCGCCCGGTGCACTGGATGCTCGGCCACACCATCGGCGAGGCCTACGACCAGCTCGCCGAGCTGGCCCCCAGCACCCCGCTGCGGGCCACCCACGGCAGCCGCCCGGTCCTCCGCCACTGCCGAGGAGCCCAGCCCGCCACCGGGGTGGTCGAGGCGTTCGCCAGCATCGCCGCGGGCGACCGGGTGCGGGCGATGGCGTTCCGGCTGGAACAGGGCGCCGACCAGCGCTGGCGCTGTGCCGCCGTGGAGCTGGGCGGCGAACGCCTCACGGCCGGTGCCCCGGGACCCCGGTGACCCGGCAGACGCGGCAGGGGCCGGACACCGCGTGGTGTCCGGCCCCTGCCGGGGTACTGCCCCTGCTGCTACTTCTTGCGACGGCGACCGCCGCCCCCGCTCTTCTGGGCCTTGCGGCGCTCCGCACGCGTCAGGCCGTCGGCCGACCGCGTGGTGCCGGAGGCATCGTCGTTGGCGAAGTCGCCCTCGACGACACCGCCCTCGCCGTCCACCGTGGGAGCGGAGAAGTGGAGCCGGTCCGGCCGCTGCGGGGCCTCCAGGCCCTTGGCGCGGATCTGCGGGGCAGCGGCGGCGCCCTCCTTCTCCAGGGAGGGGCGCTCGGCGCCGTCCTGCACAGGAACCTCCTCGACCTGCTGCTCGACCTGGACCTCCAGGTTGAACAGGTAGCCGACGGACTCCTCCTTGATGCCCTCCATCATGGCGTTGAACATGTCGAAGCCCTCGCGCTGGTACTCGACCAGCGGGTCCTTCTGCGCCATGGCCCGCAGGCCGATGCCCTCCTGGAGGTAGTCCATCTCGTAGAGGTGCTCGCGCCACTTGCGGTCGAGCACCGAGAGGACGACGCGGCGCTCCAGCTCACGCATGATGTCGGAGCCGAGGGTGCTCTCGCGCTCCTCGTACTGCTCGTGGATGTCGTTCTTGACCGACTCGGCGATGAACTCGGCGGTGACGCCCGCCAGGTCCCCGGCCGCCTCCTCCAGCTCCTCGACGGTGACCTTCACCGGGTAGAGCTGCTTGAAGGCGCCCCACAGCCGGTCCAGGTCCCACTCCTCGGCGAAGCCCTCGGCGGTTTCCTGCCGGATGTAGTCGTCGATCGTGTCGTCCATGAAGTGCCGGATCTGCTCCTGGAGGTCCTCGCCCTCCAGAACGCGGCGGCGCTCGCCATAGATGACCTCGCGCTGCCGGTTGAGCACCTCGTCGTACTTCAGGACGTTCTTACGCGTCTCGAAGTTCTGCTGCTCGACCTGCGACTGGGCGGAGGCGATGGCGCGGGTGACCATCTTGTTCTCGATCGGGACGTCGTCCGGCACGTTCGCCATCGACATGACGCGCTCGACCATCTGGGCCTTGAACAGGCGCATCAGGTCGTCGCCCAGCGACAGGTAGAAACGGGACTCGCCCGGGTCGCCCTGACGGCCGGAACGACCGCGCAGCTGGTTGTCGATACGGCGCGACTCGTGGCGCTCGGTGCCCAGCACGTAGAGCCCGCCGAGCTCCTTGACCTCTTCGAACTCCGCCTTCACGGCCTGCTCGGCCGCCTCCAGCGCGGCGGGCAGCGCGGCCGCCCACTCCTCGACGTTCTCCACCGGGTCGAGGCCTCGCTGGCGCAGCTCCGCCTCGGCGAGGTCGTCCGGGTTGCCGCCGAGCTTGATGTCGGTGCCTCGTCCGGCCATGTTCGTCGCGACGGTGACGGCGCCCTTGCGGCCCGCCTGGGCGACGATCGTCGCCTCCCGGTCGTGCTGCTTGGCGTTGAGGACCTCGTGCTGGACGCCGCGCTTGGAGAGCTGCTGCGAGAGGTACTCGGACTTCTCGACCGAGGTGGTGCCGACCAGGATCGGCTGGCCCTTCTCGTGCTTCTCGGCGATGTCGTCGACGACCGCGGCGAACTTCGCGACCTCGGTGCGGTAGATCAGGTCCGACTGGTCGGCACGGACCATCGGCCGGTTCGTCGGGATCGGCACCACGCCGAGCTTGTAGATCTGGTGGAACTCGGCGGCCTCGGTCATCGCCGTACCGGTCATGCCGGAGAGCTTGTCGTAGAGGCGGAAGAAGTTCTGCAGAGTGATCGTGGCGAGGGTCTGGTTCTCGTCCTTGATGTCCACCCCTTCCTTCGCCTCGATCGCCTGGTGCATGCCCTCGTTGTAGCGGCGGCCGGCGAGGATACGGCCGGTGTGCTCGTCGACGATCATGACTTCGCCGTCGATGACGACGTAGTCCTTGTCCTTCTTGAACAGTTCCTTCGCCTTGATGGCGTTGTTCAGATAGCCGACGAGCGGGGTGTTCACCGACTCGTAGAGGTTGTCGATGCCGAGCCAGTCCTCGACCTTGGCGACGCCGGACTCGTGGATGGCCACGGTCCGCTTCTTCTCGTCGACCTCGTAGTCGCCGGTCTCCTCGATGCCCTTGAGCTGGTTGCCCGCCTCGCCCTTGGTGAGGCGCGTGACCAGCTTGGCGAAGTCGCCGTACCACTTGGTGGCCTGGTCGGCCGGGCCCGAGATGATCAGCGGCGTACGGGCCTCGTCGACGAGGATCGAGTCGACCTCGTCGACCACGGCGAAGTTGTGGCCGCGCTGGACGAGCTCGTCCTTGGACCACGCCATGTTGTCGCGGAGGTAGTCGAAGCCGAACTCGTTGTTCGTGCCGTACGTGATGTCGCAGGCGTACTGCTCGCGGCGCTGGGCCGGGGTCATGTTGGCGACGATGCAGCCGACGGACAGACCCAGGAACTTGTGGACCCGGCCCATCAGCTCGGAGTCACGCTCGGCGAGATAGTCGTTCACCGTGATCAGGTGCACACCCTTGCCGGAGAGCGCGTTCAGATACGTGGGCAGGGTGCCGACGAGGGTCTTGCCCTCACCGGTCTTCATCTCGGCCACATAGCCGAGGTGCAGGGCGGCTCCGCCCATCATCTGCACGTCGTAGTGGCGCTGTCCGAGGACGCGCTTCGCGGCCTCACGGACCGTGGCGAACGCTTCGGGAAGCAGGTCGTCCAGGCTCTCGCCGTCCGCGTACCGTTCCTTGTACTCGTCGGTGAGCGCCCGCAGCTCGGCGTCGGAGAGGTTGACGAAGTCCTCTTCGATGGAGCTGACCTGGTCCGCGATGCGGTGCAGTTTGCGCAGGATCTTGCCTTCGCCTGCACGCATGAGCTTGTTGAAGACGGACACTGAGGCTGGTCTCCTTGCCGGTCGGGCCTGGCACTGGTCGTGTGATGGACTCTGGCGCGGGCACGGCAGGTGGGCCCCACCGCAACGGCCATCGTAAGCGAGGACACCACCGCGTCGGGAGGGCTGCCGTCGCGTGGACCTCACCGCACCCTTATAGGACAACGGTCCAGAGGCACGGAAGGTGCCGGGAAGCCCGAAAGTGCTCGCATCACGGCGACCCGCTCACGAGAATCGGCCCATGGAGCCGATCACCCTCACCACGGAACGCCTGGTCCTGCGGCCTTTCGGCCCGCAGGACACCCACCGGGTGCACGCCGCCTGCCAGGACCCGGACATCCAGCGCTGGACGGTGATCCCCTCCCCGTACCGCCTCACCGACGCGGAACTGTTCACCACGACGCTCGCCCCGGCGGGCTGGCAGGACGACTCCGCCTACGGCTTCGCCCTGACCCTGCGGGGGAACGGGGCGCTCGTCGGGGCGCTCGGCATCGACCGCCGCAGCCGTCCGGGGACGTACGAGGTGGGCTACTGGTCCACCAAGGAGCACCGCGGCAACGGCTACGTCATCGAGGCGGTGCTCGGCTCCGCCCGCTGGGCCTTCCTCTCGCTCGGGGCGGACCGGCTGGAGTGGCGGGCCGAAATCGGCAATCTCGCCTCGCGGGCCGTCGCCCTGCGGGCGGGGTTCCGGCTGGAGGGCGAACAGCGGTCCGGGCTGCTCAACAAGGGCGTGCGGCGTGACGCCTGGACGGCGGCCCTGCTCCCGTCCGACCTCGGGCTCGCGGGCACCCACCCGTACGTCCCCGGGCGGCACGCACCCCGGCCCGACGGAGCCCCGGATTCCGTGCGCCGGCCCGCCTGACCCCCGCGGTCCCGGGGGCGGATTCCGGGGCCGGACTGTCAGTGGCGCCGTCTAGGGTTCGACGTATGACGCCTGTGCCTCCTCCCGCAGTCGAACTCTCCGCCGATCAGGCCCGCCGCATAGCCCTGCGCGCCCAGGGCTTTCTGGGGGCCCCGGACCGCCGGGCAGGAGTGCCGGGGGTGCTGCGCCACCTCGGCGCGGTCCAGCTGGACACGATCTCGGTGCTGGCCCGCTCGCACGAGCTGGTCCCCTACGCCCGGCTCGGCTCGGTGGGCCGCCGGACGGTGGAGGAAGCCTACTGG
This sequence comes from Streptomyces globisporus, assembly GCA_014649555.1. Lineage (GTDB taxonomy): Bacteria > Actinomycetota > Actinomycetes > Streptomycetales > Streptomycetaceae > Streptomyces > Streptomyces globisporus. The sequence continues at coordinate 365,409 of BMTG01000009.1, forward strand.
TCGGGCGGCCGCACCTTCGAGTACTGGTCGCACGCCGCGTGCATCCTGCCCGTCGAGGAGTGGCCGCACTTCGCGTTCCGCCGCCGCGCCTACCGCTCCCGCCCGCACTGGCACCACGATCTGCCCGACGGGGTGTACGACACCGTGATCAGGCAGCTGCGCGACGAGGGCCCGCTGACGGCCACCGAGCTGGGCGGCGCGAAGAACGGCGGCGAGTGGTGGGACTGGTCGGCGTCCAAGGTCGCCGTCGAGCGGGCCCTGATGTACGGGGAGGTGGTGTGCACCGAGCGGCGCGGCTGGAAGCGGATCTACGACCTGGCCGAGCGGGCCATTCCGGACACCCTGCTGCACGACGAGCTGAGCGACGCCGAGTGCCGGCGGCGACTGGTGGCGCTGGCGGGCAGATCGCTGGGCGTCGGCACCCGTAGCGACATCGCGGACTACCACCGGCTGAAGGGCGAGGAGTTCGACGCCGTGGTGGCGGACTCGGGGCTGGTCCCGGTCGTGGTGGAGGGCTGGACGAAGCCCGCCTGGGCGGACCCGGAGGCCCTCGCCAAGGAGCCGCGCGGCCGCCACCGTACGACGCTGCTGTCGCCGTTCGACTCCCTGATCTGGGAGCGGGCGCGCACGGAGCGGATCTTCGACTTCACGCACCGGCTGGAGGCCTACGTGCCCAAGCAGAAGCGGATCCACGGCTATTTCGCGATGCCGTTGCTGGCGGGCGGGAAGCTCCAGGGCCGGGTCGACCCGGCGCGCGAGGGGACCACGCTGGTCGCCAAGCAGGCGTCGTTGGCCGGCCCGAAGGCCGTGGCCCCGATGGCCGAAGCACTGGTGGAGGCGGCGGCCTGGGTGGGCTGCACGGACATCCGGGTCGACCGGGTGGACGCGCCGGAGCTGCGCGAGCCGCTCCGGACGGAGATCGGCCACGCGTTCCGGCGCGCCGGTCGCTGACCGGCTACCGGATCTCCAGGATCTTCTCGCGCATGGCATAGACCACGGCTTCCATCCGGGAGTGCAGCTGCAGTTTCTCCAGGATATTGCGGACGTGGTTCTTCACCGTGTTCTCGGAAATGAACAACTCCTTGGCGATATCCCGGTTGTTCATGCCGGTCGCCACGAGTTTCAGCACCTCCAGCTCGCGTTCGGTGAGCCGGGGCGCCGGAACGAGCCGCCGCTCGTCGGTGCGCTGGATCATCGATTTGAACTCGGTGAGCAGCTTGGAGGCCATGGAGGGACTGATCTGGGACTGGCCATCGGCGACGGCGCGAATGGCCGTGGCGACCTCGTCGGTGGAGATCTCCTTCAGGAGATAGCCGGTCGCGCCCGCCTTGATCGCCTCGTAGAGGTCGGCCTCCTCGTCGCTGATCGTCAGCATGATGATCTTCGCGCTGGGGGCCACCTCCTTGATGGCGGTGCAGGCCTCGATGCCGCCGCGCTTGGGCATCCGGACATCCATCAGAACGATGTCGGGCAGCAGGTCGGCGGCCTTGTCGACCGCCTCGGAGCCGTCCCCGGCCTCGCCGATCACCTGGATGTCCTCCTCCTGCGCGAGGACGATCTCCAGGCCCCTGCGGAAGAGCGCGTGGTCATCGACCACGAGGACCCTGATGGGCTCCTTGCGTGAAGCGCCGTCCGCGTCCGCGCCGGTGTACGCACCGGTGTCGTCGTCGGAGTCGTTCGCATCACGCATGGGCCCGAAGGTGTCCGCCATCGTTCCTCCCCCTGAAGGCCACGGCCTGAAGTGTCGGTCGTTCGCCAACGGCACCTCACGGAACACCGATTGGCTCGGTCCGCCATGATTCCATGCCCCGGCCCCGGCACGGTGGTCCTGTGCCCGTGCGCGGGTGCCCCCGGTGGCGTGAAAACGCCCCGGGGGCACCCGCGCGATGCGGCCTCAGCCGCCGAGCGCACCGCCCGCGCCGCCTGCCTCGTCCGCGGCGAGCGGGTCGGTCCTCAGGTGGATGACGCCGTAGTCGTAGGCGTGTCGCCGGTAGACGACGCTGGGCTCCTTCGTCTCGGAGTCGACGAACAAGTAGAAGTCGTGGCCGACCAGTTCCATCTCGTAGAGCGCCTGGTCGAGCGACATGGGTGCGGCGGTGTGGGTCTTCTCGCGCATCACGAGCGGCCCTTCGCCCTGCACTTCGAGCGAGCCGATCTTCGTGGTGGGGACGGGCGCCGGCGACTGGTCGCCGACCAGCTCACCGTCCTCGTCGAACGACGCTACGCCGGGGACGACGTCCCCGACCTCGGCAGCCGACAGACGGCCGTTGCCACGGCGGCTGTAGCGCTTGTCGTGCTGCTTGCGCAGCCGGGCCTCCAGCTTTCCGGTGGCCAGATCAAGCGCTGCGTAGGGGTCGCCCGCCGCCGCTTCCGCCCGGATGACCGGTCCACGCGAGTGGAGTGTGATCTCCACCCGGTCGGAGCGGTCGGCCTGACGGGGATTCGGCTCCTTGGACACCTCGACGTCGACGCTGATCACCTTGCCGTCGAACTTCTGGATCTTGTCCAGCTTCAGCTTCTCGGCCACGTGCTTGCGGAACCGCTCGGGCACCTCGGTCTTGCGGCCCTTGACGACGATGTCCACGCAGAACTCCGTTCCCGGATCGCCCCGCTCGATGGCGGAGCATCTCCCTTTCGCACCAGGCCCCGGAGATCCCCAGGGCCTCGGACTCGGTGGCTTTCGCCTCCTCCTCCCCCGCCGGAGGGATCGCAATCCCACCGACTTTGCGTGCCTCTCTTACCGGTGAGTTACCTGCCCGAAACCTGATGGTGCATTCATCGAGGTCCGGCCTTCACCGTTCCTCACAACCGAACATAGCCTGCGCACCCAGGTCTCGGCACCCGCTACTGGCGCGTACCTCCATTCAGGGGGCATTGCCCCCTCATTACCTGCAACGATGCAGATTCTCGGTCAGTTCCGGTTTATTTCGAAGGCGGAGGGAGAAGCTGCGACGACCGCCGCCCGGCACCCTCCGCGGACGGAGGGCTCCCGATCGGCTCGGCGCCCCTCGCCGACGGCCCGCGCCGCCTCCGCCAGCGTCGATCCCGTCGTCAACAGATCGTCGACCAGGATCACCCGGTCGTGACGGAGGAGTCCGCGTCGGAGGAGTCGCTCCCCCGCCGCCGTGAGCTCCAGTGCGCCGGCCAGGTTCGCCCGCCGCTGCCGCGCCCCGAGCCTCGACTGGTCGGCGACCTCACGCCGCTGCCGGAGCAGCGGAAGCACCCGGGCCGGCAGACCCGCGCGCCGCAGTTCGCGCGCGGCCGCGACGGCGATCCTGCGCACCGGATCATGGCCACGGGCGGCGGTCGCGGAACGCGCGGAGGGCACGGGTACCAGAAGCAGAGGCGGCGCAGCCCGCAGGGCCCCTGCCCTGCCGGGCGTCGCCGCACCGCCCGGCTGCCCCGTCCCGGCCCGTACACAACCCGCCAGAGCCCGTCCGAGCGCACCTGCCAGCCCGAGTGCCCCGCGCTCCTTGTGGGCCAGCAGAACCGCACGTACGGCGTTCTCGTACGGCGCGGCCGCGTACACCGCCGGAAGCCCCGGCGGCCCGGGCGACGGGCGGACCCGGCGGGCGGGCCCGCCCGACAGCGCGGCCCCGCAGACCGCGCACAGCTCGGTGCGCGGTCTGCCGCAGCCGGCGCAGGCCACCGGCAGAAGCAGACCGGACAGCTCCCGCCACACGTTCCGCATGACCCCACTGTGCCGCGCCCACCAGGACCGGACCACCCCTGTGGAAAACCCCGGAAACCCGGCCGGAGAGCCGACGCTCCACCCGGAATCCCGGGCGGAGCCACATCGGCTCCCGGATCAGCCGGGGTAGACCAAGGCCTTGCCCTTCTTGAGGACCGTCTGCCAGTTGTCCCCCGGCGAGAGCTTCACGATGCCGTCGTCGACGGTCTCCGCCATCAGCGGAAGCTGTTCGTCGTCCGCCGCGGCGACCGACTGGACCTGGTTCACCCCGGGCAGCGCCCCCGAGGCCGACGTGGACCCGTCAGCCTGCACGTAACGCACCTGCTGGACGCCGCCCTCCTCCTTGCCGACCACCACCAGACGGCTGCGTCCCGACCAGGAGATGGCCGAAACGTCCGCAAGCTGAGGTGCGGCCTGACGCAGATCCTCGACCGAGATCTCGGGTGCCACGGAGGACCCCCGGCGCTCGACCCGGCCGATGTTCAGCGTCGTACGGCCGTCCTTCGTCAGCAGCAGAGCGATCCGCACGCCGTCCGCGGACATCCGGAGCTCCTCGATCCGGGCGCCGTCGAGGCCGGGCACCCGGACCTCCTGGGGCTCGCCCGTGCCGTCGGCCAGCCGCAGCAGCCTGGGTCCTGCCGGATCACGGTCGGCGACCCACAGGTCGCCGCGGCCGTCCCAGCTCGGCGGCGACAGCCGGTCCGCGGCCTTCTTCGCCCCGCTGGTGACGAGGGGCTCGGCCAGTTCCCCCTCCGTCTCCAGGGAGGAAATGTAGAGGTGCTGCCCGGAGGAGGAGACCGCGGCGGCCCGCTCCTCGTCCCGGGCCACCCCGACGGATCCCATCGGGACGGTGCCCGCTCCCAGCGGACCGGTCACGGGCTCGGGTGTCCCGGTGTCGCCCGTGGCGCCGAGGACTCGCTCCACCTGGCCCTTGTCGTTGATGAAGTACTGGCTGTCGTCCCCTTCGGAGCCACGGTCGGCGGAGAACTCCGGCGCGTCGTCGGCGTCCAGCTCGCAGAGCCGGCCCTCGCCGCCCTCCAGCTCCACCCGCTCGACCCGGGCCGAGGTCAGGTCCCGGAGCGTGAACAGCACCTGGGCGGCCATCATCCGGCAGGCGCTCCGGCCCGCCGTGTCGGCCTTCTGGTTGAGCGGTACCTTCAGGACGTTCTGATCGTCCGGCGCCAGCGCGGTGACGCCCTTGCGCAGGGCGGTCCCCGTCGGGAACCGGGAATCGACGACGGGCCGCAGCCAGTTCGTCGGCCCGGCCAGCAGCGTCCTGACGGTCTGCGTCGCGGTGTCCATGCGCGTGACGGGATCCGTACGGTTGCGTACGTAGACGGGGTCGGCGACGAGCGTCGACCGGCCGTTCGTGGCCCCGGTGGCGTAGTAGTACTTGTTCACGGAGCGGTAGAGCCGCTTGAAGTCGGACTGCCCGAGGACCAGGCCGTCCGGCACGACGTCGATGCGCCACTCCTTCTTCCCCTCCGCCACCTGCTCCAGCACCAGGTGCAGGGTCTGGGCGTAGGCGATGGGCGCGAGCGGCTGGTAGGAGCTCTGGGCGTCGACCGTCGCGACCTTGTCGCCGGTCAGCGTGTAGGTCGTCTCCCGGTCCCGGGTGGCCCGGTTGTCCTCGTCGTGGAGGAGAGGGCCGCTGCGGTTGGGGGCCTGGGCCAGCACCGTGGTGGTCCCGCCCGGCTGCCAGGTGCGCCGGGCGTCCGCACTCAGATATTTCCGGGTGGTCGCGAACGCGGGATCGTCACTGGTCATCGACTCCAGGAAGCCGTCGACGATCTCGCTGGGCGGCGCGCCTTCCCGGGGTGCCACCGCATACACCTGCACCTGGGAGTCCCCGGGCTGCGAGGCGTCGACCGCCTTGACGTCCCCGGTCACCGGCATCGAGCCGCAGCCGGCCAGCACAACGACGCCGCAGCCGAGCAGCACGGATATCCGCACCGCCCGTCCATGGCCGCCCTGACGGCGGTCAGTACCCACGAGTGGTGTCCTCCTGGTCGGAATTCTGTACGCCGTTGCCCACGCCACCGGGACGTTCCGGGGCCTGGCGTGCCACGACGCGTGCACCGTTACCGGGCAGCGCGGCGGGGTGCACCGACGAGGGCGCGCCGTTACGGACGGCAGGGCCGCGACCGGGCAGCGGGGAACGGCCGCCCGCGCCGGGCTGGGGCGGCACAGACATCAGGCGGTGGTCGCCCGACGTCCCCGACCCGGCGTCGTCGCGTGCCCGGTCCTCCCGGTTGCGCCGCGAGTCCTCGGGCTCCAGAGGTATCGGCGAACCGCGCAGGGGCTCGTCCGCCGTACGCGGCAGGGTCAGCCGGAACTGGGAGCCGCCGCCGGGCTCGCCCCAGGCCTGGAGCCAGCCGCCGTGCAGCCGGGCGTCCTCGACCGCGATGGAGAGGCCGAGGCCGGTCCCGCCGGTCGTCCGGGCGCGCGCCGGGTCGGCACGCCAGAACCGGTTGAAGACACGGGTCGCCTCGCCGGGCTTGAGCCCGACCCCGTAGTCCCGGACGGCCACGGCGACCGCGCCCTGTGCGACGCCCATCCGCACCACGACGTCCCGGCCCTCGCCGTGCTCGACGGCGTTGACGACGAGGTTACGCAGGACGCGTTCGACGCGGCGGGCATCGGCCTCGGCGATCACGGGCTGGTCGTCGCCGACGACGAGGATCCGGGTGCCCTTGCGCTCGGCGAGCGGTTCGGCGCCGCCGATCACCCGGTGCACCACGGTCCGCAGGTCTATCGGCTCGGCCTCCAGGGCCGCGGCGCCCGCGTCGAAGCGGCTGATCTCCAGCAGATCGGCGAGCAGCGACTCGAACCGGTCGAGCTGGTCGCCCAGCAGCTCGGCGGAGCGTGCGGTGACGGGGTCGAAGTCGGCGCGGGCCTCGTGGATGACATCGGCGGCCATCCGCACGGTCGTGAGGGGGGTCCGCAGCTCGTGCGAGACGTCGGAGACGAAACGCCGCTGCATCCGGGAGAGCTCCTCCAGCTGCTGGATCTTCAGCTGGAGGTTCTGGGCCATCTTGTTGAAGGCCTCGCCGAGCCGGGCGATGTCGTCCTCGCCGGTGACCTTCATCCGTTCCTGGAGCTTGCCCGCGGAGAGCCGCTCGGCGATGCCGGCCGCCATCCGCACCGGGGTGACGACCTGCCGCACCACGAACCAGGCGATGGCCCCGAGCAGCACGACGACGAAGAGTCCGGCGGTCGCCAGGGTCGTCTTGACCAGGGCCAGGGACTTCTCCTCCTGCGTGAGCGGGAAGAGGTAGTACAGCTCGTAGGGCTGCTGATCGATGTCGTAGAGCCGCTTGCCGACGACGAGCCCCGGCTGCGACTCGTTGCCGTACGAGTACTGGATCAGGGAGTACGTCTGGTACGCGCCCTGCCCCTTGCTCACGTTCTGCCGCAGGCGCTCGGGCACGCTGGACGCCTCGACGCTGCCGGAACCGCGCGCGGCACGGCTGCCCGCCCCCTCGGTCACGGAATCGGCGCTGAGCGCCACCACATTGAAGGCGTTCTTACCGCCGCTGGCGAGCTGGTCGACGAGCTCGGTGCGCCAGGAGGTGCTCCCGGTCATGCCGTCGGCGCCCTCGCTCCCCTGGCCGCCGGGGGCGAGGGGAGCGTTCGCCTTCTCCTGGGCCGCGGCGAAACCGCCGGCGGCCTGGGTCTGGGCGGCCTTGCCCTTGGCGTCGAGCAGGCCGTTGCGTACCTGTCCGATGACGACGAAGCCGAGCAGCAGCACGACCCCGATCGACATCAGGAGGGTGCCCGCGACAACGCGGAGCTGCAGATTGCGCCGCCACAACCGGACGGCGGGCAGCAACGGACGGCGCACCCACCGCATCAGCAACCGCGGTACGGGCCCGCCGGGCGTCCGGTCCTCGAACAACCGGCCGCCCTGCAGGAAACGGCTCATACGTGACGCCTTCCGACCCGAGCCGGCAGCCCGCTCCGTACGGACTCCCGGCTCACCGGGCCCCGGAGCAGCACTGCCTCGGGCCATCTCAGCTCGGTCCGGCCTTGTAGCCGACGCCTCGGACCGTCACCACGATCTCCGGCCGTTCCGGGTCCTTCTCGACCTTGGAACGCAGACGCTGGACATGAACATTGACCAGGCGGGTGTCGGCCGCGTGGCGGTAACCCCACACCTGCTCCAGCAGGACCTCACGGGTGAAGACCTGCCACGGCTTGCGGGCGAGCGCGACCAGCAGGTCGAACTCCAGCGGAGTCAGGGCGATCGACTGCCCCTCCCGCTTCACGGAGTGGCCGGCCACGTCGATGACCAGGTCACCGATGGTCAGCTGCTCCGGCGCGGGCTCTTCGGACCGCCGCAGACGTGCCCTGATCCGGGCAACCAACTCCTTAGGTTTGAACGGCTTGACGATGTAGTCGTCGGCCCCGGACTCCAGGCCGACCACGACATCGACGGTGTCGCTCTTGGCAGTGAGCATGACGATCGGCACACCGGACTCGGCCCTGATCAGCCTGCACACCTCGATGCCGTCCCTACCGGGCAGCATGAGGTCGAGCAGCACCAGGTCCGGCTTGGCCTCACGAAATGCGGCCAGTGCCTTGTCGCCGTCCGCTACGAACGACGGCTCGAAACCTTCTCCACGCAGCACAATCCCGAGCATCTCGGCCAGTGCGGTGTCGTCGTCGACGACAAGGACGCGTCCCTTCATAATCGACATCATCCCATTAGCTAATCGTTACCTGCGATGACCTGGCACACAGCTCGGCCAGCCCGACCCCCGTGACCGGGGAAATTGCACCCTCCTCCGTGACGATCGCCGTGATCAGTTCCGGCGGCGTGACGTCGAAGGCCGGGTTGTACGCCGGGGCTCCGAGGGGTGCGACAACGATCCCGCCTCCACCGTTGGCCGATACACCTTGTGGCGATGTGAGCTCCGTCACTTCTTGCCCAGAACGCTGCTCGACGATGATCGATGTGCCGTCCGGGGTCTCCAGATCCACGGTCGTCGTCGGCGCCACAACGATGAAGGGCACGTGGTGGTACTTCGCGAGCACGGCCAGCGGGTAGCTCCCCACCTTGTTGGCCACCGAACCGTCCGCGGCGATGCGGTCGGCGCCTATGAGCACCGCGTCGACCTCCCCCGCCGCGAACAAGGACCCCGCAGCGTTGTCGGTGAGCAGGCTGTAGGCCAGCCCGTTCCGCGCCGCCTCGTACGCGGTCAGCCGCGCCCCCTGGAGCAGCGGCCGCGTCTCGTCCACCCACAGCCGTCGCAGCCGCCCCTGCCGGTGCACCCGCAACGCCACTGCGAAAGCCGTCCCCTCACCCCCCGAGACCAGCGCCCCGGTATTGCAGTGGGTCAGCAGCTGGTACGCCCGGCCCGGCAGCAGCTCCTCCAGCAGCGCCTGCCCGTACTCGGCCATACGCCTGCTGGCCTGGGCATCCTCCCGGTGCAGCGCCCGCGCCTCCGCCAGCGCCGCCGCGGCAGCCGCCTCGTCGCCCTCCCCCTTCCCGGAGGCCGCCCAGTAGGCCGCCGCCACCCGCCGCACCCCGTAACCGAGGTTCACCGCGGTGGGCCGCGCCCCCTCCAGCAGTCCCGCCGCCTCCGCGACGTCGAAGCCCCTCGCCGCCGCGAGCGCCACCCCGTACCCCCCGGTGATCCCGAGCAACGGAGCCCCGCGCACCGCCAGCGTCTGGATCGCCCGCACCAGCGCGGGCACATCGGTGCACACCAGCTCGATCTCCTCGGCGGGCAGCCTCGTCTGGTCGAGAAGCACCAGCACGGGGCCTTCCGGAGGCTCGTCCCAGCGGAGTACGGAAAGCGCGGAAGGCTCGAAGCCCACCGATGATTGCGCGTCCTGATCAGCCATCTGTCCAGTCTGCCCGGTGAGCCACCCGCATATGAAGGTGCGAACGAGAAGGAGCGGCTGGTCCGCCCCGGACCGGCGCGTGGCACGATGGCTGCCAACCTGCCGCCCCGATGAGCGGTCAGGACGGTGAAGGAGCCAGAATGAACGACTCTCCGGGCTGGGCGTCGCCCGGATCTGCCCCCTCCGACGGCAAGGAGAAGGCGATCCCCCGCCCCTCCGACCCGCAGGACGGAAGCGGCCCGACGGGACAGTGGTCCCCCGAGCAGCCGCCCCCCGGGCAGTGGTCACCACCGAGCAACCCCGGCGGCAGCCCCGGAACCCGGCCGCCCGCACCCGGCTGGGGCGGCGGCCCGCAGCGGCAGGGCTGGGCAGGACCGCCCCCTGCGGCGAAGCCCGGCGTCATCCCGCTGCGCCCGCTGAGCCTCGGCGAGATCCTCGACGGCTCGGTGTCCGCCCTGCGCGCCCACTGGCGTACGGCACTCGGCTTCAGCCTCACGATCTCGGTTGTCACCCAGATCGCCGCCATCCTCATGCAGCGCTACCTGCTGCCGGAACCGACCTCCATCGACCCGAACGCCACCGGCGCCGAGGCCCTGCGCCAGACCGCCGACTCGGCCCGATCGACGCTGCTCTCCCTGGCCCCGGTCTCCCTCCTCTCGATGATCGCCACGCTCTTCACGGCGTCGGTCGTCACCGTGATCATCAGCCGCTCCGTGCTGGGCCGCCCCACCACGCTCGCCGACTCCTGGGCCGAAGCCCGCCCCCGCGTCCTCCCCCTGCTCGGACTGACCGTGCTGGTCGCCGTGATCATGGCCTCCGTCATGGCCGTGGGCATCGGCCCCGGCCTGTTGCTCGGCTCCGAGGCCGGAGCAGCCCTCGCCTTCCTGGGCTTCGCCGCCGCCTGCGTCGTGATGCTCTGGCTGAACGTCAGCTTCGCCCTCGCCGCCCCCGCACTGATGCTGGAACGGCAGAGCATCGTGGCCGCGCTGCGCAGGTCGGCGAAGCTGGTCCGGGGCGCCTGGTGGCGCACCTTCGGGATCCTCGCCCTGACCTATCTGCTGACCTTCCTGCTGACGTTCCTCGTCTCCATCCCGTTCGGCATCATCGCGGTCATCGCCGACGGAACCGAGGTCAGCGACCTCTTCGGCGGCACCGCCCCCTCCGTCGGCTGGCCCTTCCTGATCGTCACCGGCATCGGCGAAGTGATCGTCTCGACGTTGATCTACCCCTTCGTCGCCGGTGTGATGGCCCTCCTCTACGTGGACCAGCGCATCCGCCGCGAAGCCCTGGACCTCGACCTCGCACGGGCCGCCGGCCTGCCCGGCTACGGCGACAACACACCCAGGAGCTGATGCGGTGTCGGGGGCGGGGGGCATCACCGGAGCACAGCGGGACATCGCAGCGGGCGACATACCCGTGGACACGCCACGTCTCCCCGCACGGGAGGCGGCCGAGAGCGAACTGTCCAAGCCGATGTACCACGAGAACGACCCGAACTTCCTCCAGCGCGCCCTGAACCAGTTCTGGGACTGGGTCGCCGGAGTGTTCGACGCCGCCGCGGGGGCCGCCCCCGGCGGCCCGGCCGGACTCGCCGTCCTGGTCGTCATCGTCATCGGCCTCGCCGCCGCCCTCTGGTGGCGGCTCGGCACCCCGCAACGCTCCGCCCGGAGCACGGACGCACTGTTCGACAGCACAGGCCCCCGCAGCGCTGCCCAGCACCGCACCGCCGCCGAAGCACACGCCGCGGCCCTGCGCTGGACCGAAGCCGTCCAGGAACGGATGCGCGCCATCGTCCGGTCCCTGGAGGAGCGCGCCCTGCTCGACCCCCGCCCCGGCCGCACCGCGGACGAAGCCGCAGCCGAAGCGGGCCGCACACTCCCCGAGCACACTGCCCGGCTGCGCGCCGCCGCCCGGAGCTTCGACGACGTGACATACGGGGGCCGCACAGCGGACCAGTCGGCATACCTGTCCCTGCGCACCCTCGACCTCGAACTCGACGAGGCGAAGCCGCTGCTGCCCGGAACCTCCCGAGGAGCCACCGGATGACCGCGGTGACCACCGCTTCGCCCACCTCGACCGCGCCCTCCCCCGGCCAGGTCTGGACCCGCGCCCGGGGCATCCTGGCCGTCGTCCTCATCCTCGTCGTCGCCGGCATCACGTTCGCCGCCGTACGCTCCGGCACGAACCACGGGCAGCTCGACCCTCGCTCCGCCGACCCCAAGGGCAGCCGTGCCGTGGCCGAACTTCTCAAGGCACGGGGCATATCCGTCAGCGTCGCCACCACTCTCGACGAGGCCACCGCCGCGACAGGACCCGACACCACCCTCCTGGTCACCGGTCCCAACCTCCTGACCCGGTCGCAACAGCTCCGGCTGGACGATGCGGCTTCCGCCTCCGCCGGACGCACCCTGCTGGTCGCCCCGGGACGGGGAGCCACCCACCGACTCGCGCCCGGAATCCGCGCCGAGTCGCACCAGGCTGTCAGTGCTCTCGCCCCGGCGTGCGAGCTCCCCGCCGCCCGGCGGGCCGGAACAGCGGACATGGGCGGAACCCGCTACACGACGCAGGACCCCACCGCCGTCGCCTGCTACCCGAGCGCAGGCCTCCCCAGCCTCGTCGTCCTCCCGACCGGAGCGGGCGGCGACACCGTCGTCCTCGGCTCCCCCGACATCCTCCACAACGAACGGCTCGACAAGCAGGGCAACGCCTCGCTCGCCCTGCAACTCCTCGGTTCCCGTCCCCATCTCGTCTGGTACCTCCCCTCTCTCACCGATCCGTCCGCAACAACCGAGGACGGCGCCCCCGGCGACGGGGACGAAGAACAGCCGGAGGGCGGAGCGAGGGACGACTCGGCCGACGAGAGCAGCTTCCTCGACCTCGTCCCCTCCGGATGGCTGTGGGGAACGCTTCAACTCGCCCTCGCCGCCGTCCTCGCCGCCGTCTGGCGGGCCCGCCGACTCGGCCCCCTGGTGACAGAACGACTGCCGGTGGCCATCCGCGCATCCGAATCCGCCGAAGGCCGCTCCCTGCTCTACCGCAAGGCCAACGCCCGCGACCGGACCGCCGATGCCCTCCGAGCCGCCAGCCGCACACGCCTCGCTCCGCTCGCCGGTGTGCCCGCCCGTGACGCGCACACCCCCGACGTCCTCCTCCCCGCCGTGTCCGCACGCGTCACCGCCCCGGACCGCGACCTCAGAACTCTGCTCTTCGGAACGGCTCCCTCCACCGACGCCGCCCTGGTCCTCCTCGCAGATCAACTCGACGCCCTCGAAAGAGAGGTACGCACTTCATGAGCGCCCCGACCCCCGAGCCGGCCGAGCCCACGGCGCCCGCGGCAGCCCCCGTGATGCCCACGGAAACGGAGCCGTCCGACAGCGCCCGCGCCTCCTTGGAGGCCCTGCGCTCCGAGATCGCCAAGGCCGTGGTGGGGCAGGACCCTGCCGTCACCGGACTCGTCGTCGCGCTGCTCTGCCGAGGTCACGTGCTCCTCGAAGGCGTGCCCGGAGTGGCCAAGACCCTGCTGGTCCGCGCACTCGCCGCTTCGCTCGAACTCAACACCAAGCGCGTCCAGTTCACCCCCGACCTGATGCCCAGCGACGTCACGGGTTCACTGGTCTACGACGCACGCACCGCCGAGTTCTCCTTCCAGCCCGGCCCGGTCTTCACCAACCTGCTGATCGCCGACGAGATCAACCGCACCCCTCCCAAAACCCAGTCGTCCCTTCTCGAAGCGATGGAAGAACGGCAGGTCACCGTCGACGGAACGCCGCGTCCACTGCCCGAGCCGTTCCTTGTCGCCGCGACCCAGAACCCCGTCGAGTACGAAGGCACCTACCCCCTCCCCGAAGCCCAACTGGACCGTTTCCTGCTCAAACTGACGGTTCCGTTGCCCTCGCGACAGGACGAGATCGACGTCCTCACCCGTCACGCCGACGGCTTCAACCCCCGCGACCTGAAGGCCGCCGGGATAAAGCCCGTCGCCGGCCCCGCCAATCTGGAAGCAGCACGCGAAGCCGTCGCGAAGACGACCGTCTCCCCCGAGATCGCCGGCTATGTCGTGGATATCTGCCGTGCCACGCGTGATTCCCCCTCGCTCGCCCTCGGTGTCTCCCCCCGAGGTGCCACCGCACTGCTGTCGACCGCCCGTGCCTGGGCCTGGCTGACCGGCCGGGACTATGTCATCCCGGACGATGTGAAGGCCTTGGCCCTCCCCACGCTCCGCCATCGCATCCAACTGCGGCCCGAGGCGGAAATGGAAGGAGTCACCCCCGACTCCGTCATCGCCTCAGTGCTCGCCCACGTCCCCGTACCCCGGTGAGGCGGTGACCATGGCCCTCACCGGACGTACCGCGCTGCTGGCCGCCCTGGGGTCACTCCCCGTAGGCATCCTCGCTCCCAGCTGGACCGGGATGCTGGCGGTCAACGCACCGCTCTCACTGGCAATTCTGTGCGACTACGCCCTGGCCGCGCCAGTGCGCACGCTTCGATTCACCCGATCCGGCGATACAACTGTTCGACTCGGTGACGCGGCCGAAGTGCAACTGACCGTGACCAACGCATCGCGTCGGCGTCTGCGCGCCCAGCTGCGGGATGCCTGGCCCCCCAGCAGCTGGGCCTCGGGCACCGAACGCCGCTCTTCCCGTCACATGCTGACGGTCCCCGCCGGGGAACAGCGGCGCTTGGTCACCGTTCTGCGCCCCACGCGTCGCGGCGACCGGCAGGCGGAACGCATCACAGTCCGCTCGTACGGCCCGCTCGGCCTCGCCGCACGCCAAGGACAGCACCGGGCCCCTTGGACCGTGCGGGTCCTGCCTCCGTTCACCAGCCGCAAGCATCTGCCCTCCCGGCTCGCCCGGCTCCGGGAACTGGACGGTCGCACCAGCGTTCTGACACGCGGTGAAGGCACGGAGTTCGACAGTCTGCGGGCTTACGTACCCGGGGACGACACCCGCTCCATCGACTGGCGCGCCACCGCACGCCAGTCGGCCGTAGCGGTCCGGACCTGGCGCCCCGAGCGTGACCGGCACATCCTGATCGTCCTCGACACCGGACGTACGTCGGCGGGGCGAGTCGGTGATGTTCCTCGCCTGGACGCCTCGATGGACGCCACGCTCCTGCTCACCGCGCTCGCCATGCGGGCGGGCGACCGAGTCAGCCTCCTCGCCTACGACCGCCAGGTCCGGGCACGCGTCCAAGGCCGGACGGCCTCGGGCAATGTCCTGGCCACCGTCATCAACACGCTGGCGACGCTGGAACCCGAGCTCATCGAGACGGACGCCCGCGGCCTGAGCAATGCCGCACTCACCGACGCCCCGCGCGGTTCGCTGATCGTTCTCCTCACGACACTGGAGGCCGCCCCCATCGAGGAGGGGCTTCTCCCCGTGCTGCCTCAGCTCACCCAGCGCCACACCGTTCTCGTGGCTGCGGTCTCCGACCCTCGGATCGAGGAAATGGCCAACGCACGGGGAACAGTGGACTCGGTGTACGACGCGGCAGCCGCCGGCCAGGCCCAGGCGGACCGTCGCCGCACGGCGGACAGGCTTCGGCGCCATGGCGTCGTCGTCGTGGACGCCACCCCGGACCATCTCGCTCCCGCGCTGGCCGATACGTACTTGGCTCTGAAGGCCGCAGGTCGTCTCTGAGGGACCTGCGGGCCGGCCCAGAGAGAGGTGGGCGCCGCTGGTCCTCCGGGGCCGGAACGCAGAAAAGCCCCGCACCAAAAGGTGCGGGGCTTTCCCGGAAAAA
>BMTG01000010.1 GCA_014649555.1 Streptomyces globisporus
TGCGCCAGCCGGGTCGCCAGCGTCACGATGGCCTCTTGCACCGCCTCGCCCAGGAGCGACCCGACGCGCGACATCCGCAGCAGGCGGTCGATGATGATGAGGATCGCGAGCTTGCTCCGGGCCCGCGCGAGGAACATCTGCGAGACCGAAGCGCCGCCGGTGAACGCGATCAGCGCCGCCAGGATCGCCAGTTCGGCGATCAGCATGATGATCTCGGCGATGATCTCCCACTTGGACGCCTGGATCTTCTGCGAGTAGTCCACCTGGCCGTTGGCCAGCTCGTCGAGCTGGAACAGCAACTGCTGAACGGGGTCGGTGCCGCCCGGTTCGTCGGTGAGCATCCGCACACTCTCGATGTACGGACGCGCCACCTCGGGCGGCAACGCCGCCTCCACCATCTGGATCGTCTCGCGCGAGGCCGCGCGCAGATCCATCAGGCCCCTCTGGAGGGCCAGGTAGAGCTCACGACTTTCCCACGCCAGATTCTCCCTGGCCTGCAGGGGCATTTCGCCCAGCAGGATCCAGAGCATCGTCCGGACGTCCGGCGGAAAGTCGATCTCTTCCACTTAGTGCCGGCCACCCTGGGAGGAGTCACCCGGCGTGTCCAGGCTGGACATCTGCCGGTCGATCTCGTCACGCGCGTAGTTCGACACACCCTCGATGTGCTGGCCGTTGGCCCAGACCGCCTGGCCCAGCTCGGTGAACGCGCTACTGAGGGCCCTGACCAGGTCCAGGCAGGACTGGTTGTTGGCGTCGTACTTGGGCAGCACTTCGAGGGCGAAGTCGTCGCTGTAACCCGCCCAGCCACGGTAGTTCTGGATGTCGGAGATGAAGTTGTCGCCGATCTTCGCCGCCTGCGCGGGCAGTTGCTCCATCATCTCGCTGGCCCGGCGCAGTTCGCCGGGGTTCGCGGTGAACTTTCCTACCGCCATGGTGCCTCCCTCTCTCCGGTGGTCCGTACGGTCAGTCTTCGTGGATCTCGTCGTGCAGGCGGGCCGACGACCGCCGCCCGCCGCCGTGCCCGTCGTCCAGGGCCGAGCCGAAGGCCCGGTCCCAGTCGATGTCGATGCCTCTGATGCCCGTGGCCCGGCCCGTGGTCCGGGTCAGCGGCTCGAAGACGTCCATCACCTTGCGGGCCATCTCCGAGCGGCCCTCCTGCACCGCCTCCATGATCGAGGCGGCCAACTGGGGTCCCGTCATGGACCGGTGCCGGTTGTCGGGGAACTTCAGCCCCGTCAGCTCGCCCTGGGGGCCGACCGTCACCTCCACCGCGCGGTCCCGCGACCGGGCCGTCGTGGAGGACTGGCCGAGTTCGCCCTCGGCACGTGCCACGGCCTCCTGCACGGCCGTGAGTTCGGCCATGGCCTCGGCCAGCTTCTTCTCCATCGAGTCGCTCAACAGTCGCCCTTTCACCTGCGCGTACACCATTCTGTCGTACGCGTGTGCGTGCTATGAACTTCCCCCGCGCCGGGGCGGCTTCCGAGGCGGCCGAAGCCGTCTCCCACCGCCCCGCACGGGCTCCGGCCGTGACCGGGGCACCGCTCCTAGCGTCCGATCACCGCCGGTGCGCCGCCTTCGTCGGTGCCCCAGACGTCGTCGTCCTCCGGCACCCAGGAGTCACGGGTCCGCTCGCCGCTCTGGGTCGCGGTCTGGCCGGGTGCGCCGCCTCCGCCAGGGGCGCCGCCGGCCATCGGCGGGAGGAAGGGCGAACTGCCCGCGGTGGGGCCGCCGGCCGCCACCCGCACCTCGTCGTCGGCATAGCGACCGCCCGAGCCGGGTACGGCGGCGCCGGGTCGCGCACGGCGGTTCCGGGAGACCGATCCGTCGATGACGTTGCGGACGCGCTCACCGGAGTCGTTCTGGCCTCCGCCACCGCCCATGCCGCCGCCCATACCGCCACCCATACCGCCGCCCATGCCGCCGCCCATCGGGGCTCCGCCCGCCGGTGCGCCGTTACCGCCCTCGCCCCCGCCGTAGCTGCTCGGGCCGGGGAAGGGCCCGCTGTTCAGGAACGGGCGGTTGTGGCTCGGTGCGTCCGAGCCGCCGGACGCCCCGTTGCTCGCCAGGGGCGACTCGTAGGGCTGGTCGTCGAACAGCTCCTCCTCGTAGGAGATCGGGTCGTACGAGGGGGGCGTGTGGCCGGAGAGGCCGTCGCCGAAGGAACCGGGGTTGTTGAGGGAGCCGTTGTTGAGCTGGCCGGAGTCGAAACTCACCGGGCCGGACTCGTCCAGGTAGCCGGAGACGGTCGAGCCGTCGGGCCGGGTGACGGTGGTGGTGCCGGTGTCCGGGTTGATCGTCTGGGTGGAGCCGTCCGGGAACTCCGTGACCACGTTGCCACTGGGGTCCAGGTGCGTGACGCTACCGCCGGGGTTGGACAGCAGGTCACCGGTGTTGAGCGGACCGGAGATGACGGAGCCGTCGGGCCGGGTGATGGTCGAGGAGTGGGTGTCCGGGTCGATCGTGACCTTGGAACCGTCGGGGTACTCGGTGATCACGCGGCCGTCCGCGTCGAGCCGCGACTCACCACCGCCGGGGAGTTCGAGCGGGCCGTCGTTGACCGGGCCGGTGATGGGGGTGGACGACAGGTCGGGGATGTCTCCGTTGCCGAAGAGGTCCCGCCGGGAGCTGTCGAGCCTGGACTCCGCTTCCTTCTGCCGGGCCTCCTGCTCCTGCCGGACTTCCTCCTGCTTGGCCTCGGCCTCCTTCTGCCGGGCCTCCTGCTCGGCGCGGACCTCGTCCTGCTTGGCCTCCTGCTCCTCGCGGATGCGGTCCTGCTTGGCCTCCTGCTCCTCGCGGATGCGGTCCTGCTTCTGCTCGGCCTCGGCCTGCCTCTGCTCCGCCTCCTTCCGCATGGCCTCCTGCTCGGCCTTGGCCTCCGCCTCCTTGGCCTCCTGCTTGGCCTCCTGCTCCGCCTGCTTCTGCTCCGCCTTCGCCTCGGCCTCGGCCTGCTTCTGCTCCTGCTCGGCCTGCTGCTGCTCCTGGCGCTCTTCCTGCTCGGTGCGGATGCGGTCCTGCTTCTGCTCGGCCTCGGCCTGCTTCTGCTCCGCCTCCTTCTCCTTGGCCTCCTGCTCGGCCTTGGCCTCCGCCTCCTTGGCCTCCTGCTTGGCCTCCTGCTCCGCCTGCTTCTGCTCGGCCTCCTTCTCCTTCGCCTCCTGCTCGGCCTTGGCCTCGGCCTCCTTGGCCTCCTGCTCGGCCTTGGCCTGGGCCTCCTTGGCCTCCTGCTCCTTCTTCGCCTCCTCCTGCTGGGTCCTCGCCTGGTTCATCTGCATCATCTGCATGTTCTCCGCACGAGCCTGGGCCTCGGCCTGCTTGGCCTCCTGCTCCTTGCGGATCTGCTCCTGCTTGGCCTCCTGCTCGGCCCGGAGCTGTTCCTGCTTGGCCTCCTGTTCGGCCTGCTTCTGCTCCGCCTCCTTCTCCTTGGCCTCCTGCTCGGCCTTGGCTTCTGCCTCCTTGGCCTCCGCCTTGGCCTCCTGCTCGGCCGCCTTGGCCTCGGCTTCCTTCTCCTTGGCCTCCTGCTCGGCCTTGGCCTCCGCCTCCTTGGCCTCCGCCTTCGCCTCGGCCTCCGCTTCCTTGGCCTCGGCCTCGGCCTTGGCTTCCTTCTCCTTGCGCTCGGCTTCCGCCTTGGCTTCCTTCTCCTTGCGCTCAGCCTCCGCCTTGGCCTCGGCCTCCTTACGCTCGGCCTCTTCCTTCTCCTTCTTCCGCTCCGCCTCGGCCTTGGCGGCCTGGTCCTTCTGCCACTGGATGAACTCTTCCTGCTTCCGGGCGGCTTCCTCTGCGGCGGCCTCGGCCTCGGCGGCGTCGGCCTCCGCCTTCTCCTCGGCGAGCTCGGCCTTCTCCTCCTTGTACTCGGACTCCAGCGTGTCGCTGGTCCCCCGCGACTTGACCGAGCCGAAGTCCAGCTGACTGTTGCTCCAGCTGTCGCGCACCTTCGTCATGGCGTCGACGGCCGCCGTGTCGAGGTTCTCCTCGACGGTCTGCTTCCACATGAGGAGGGCTTTGTTGCCGACCTTCACCCAGGTGTCGAGCTCCTTGAGCTCACCGAAGTCCTCGGCGTCGACGTTCAGCGCCATGTCGCCCGTGCCGGTGATCTTCTCGATCGCCGCCCGGTTGCTGAAGTGATCTTCCGAGATGTAGTTCGTCGTGGTGGTGTAGCCGCCGCCGTAGGACCCGTGGGTCTCGATCTCGTACGTGATCTTCGTGATGTTGTGGTCCCAGACGTACTCCATGATCGCGGAGAGCAGGGTGTGCAGCACCACGAGCGGGTTGCCGTACTTGTACTGCCAACTCGACCAGGCGCTGTGAAGATCCCAGACCGCATTCCGGAAGTCCTTCTTGGCCTGCCGGATCTCGTCGCCCTGCTTCGACCCGCCCTTGTCGTCGTCGCCGCTGCCGGCCGGCCTCATGTCGTCGGCGTAGTCCGAGTACTGCTTGTTGATCTTGTTGATGAGGTCCCAGAAGACACCGGCGGCCTTGCCCCGCCACGCCTTGTCCTTCTCCGTCCCGAGCCGGCTCTGCCACTCCTCGACGATCTTCTGCTGGGACGAGAAGAACCCGGCGACGCGGTCGAACGCCGCGGCCACGGTCTCGAAGTTGTCGAGGGTCACCGAGTCCGGGTCGTCCACGGGCTTGCCGTTGAAGCTGAACCCGTACGTACCCTGCGAGTCGTTGTTGAGCAGTTCCTGCAGGGCGAGCCCGGTACCGTAGGCGTAGCGCGCGGTGGGCGTGGTGTCCCAGGTCGGCTTGCCGTCCATCCCCAGGTGACCGTCCATGGAGCTGGAGAACTGCCCGCCCTCCTGCCACCCCTGACTCGGTATCCGCCCGTCCCCCTTGCTGCCGAGCAGGGTGATGCGCGCCCGGTACATGGACACGTCGGAGCCCGCCCCGCCCTTGGCGTGGTAGAAGGGGATGACGAAGTCGGTGTTCTTGATGTCGGAACCGGCGTTCTCGTACAGCCAGTTCATGTCCTCGGTGTCGACGTAGTCGACATAGCCCACGTCGGAGATCTCCACCTTCATCAGGGGGATGCCCTCGTTGCCGACGAGCGAGTCGAACAGGTCGTTCCGGTTCGGCGCCTTGAAACCCGTGAAGAAGCCGACCGCCTCGGCCCACTTGTCGTTGGTACCGCCGCCGAGGTCTTCGACGACCTTGCTGGAATCGAGCGCCATGCCGGAATGCCTTTTCGTCGGAAGGAGACAGAGGGGACGGGAGGGCGGGGGTACGGTCCGCCGGACCGCAGGCGTGCGGAGGAGCGCCGGCCGGGGCTACCGTCCGACCGCGACGAAGGTCAGTCGTCCTCGTCGTTGTCCGAGCCGCCACCGGCGGATTCGGAGAGCACCTCGTCCACGCCCTCGAAGAAGTCGATCATGTCCTTGCCGTCGATCTTCTCCAGGTTGCCGTCCTGGGTCTTGAAGAGCTCCTCGATGGTGTCCTCCAGGTCCTCCTCGATCTGCTCGAAGAGTTCGACCTGGAGCTTGAGGATGTCGTCGAGCTGATCGACCAGCCCGTTCAGGCACTTGACCAGGTAGCCGCCGTTGGTACGGCCGTTCTCGTCGCCCGCCATCGTCCCGATGGCGATCGGCTTCTTCTGGCCGTCGTGGAATCCCGCCGCGGTCGCGGACCCGTCCTCACCGCCCTGCAGCGTGGGGATCCCGGGCACGGTCGTCCCGTCGGTCGTCGTGCCGTCCTCGCGCATCTTCTTGATCTCCGCGAGGAACGGGACAAGGTCGTTGTCGAGGAAGCTCTGCAGCCACGCCTTGTTGAGATTGAGTGCGGGTGCTTCCGCCATGTCGCACTTCTCCAGTCTTCCGGGATGTCCAGGAACTCACAGGGCCGGTGCCTGTCCGCCGGCAGCCCACGGGGGCCTCGGCGGACGGTGCAACCGCCCCGACTGCACCGGGCGGCCGTGCGCGCGAAGAAGCCACGCGAACGGCCGCCCGGTAAGGACCAAGGGCGTGCCGCCCCGGGTCAGCTGCCGATGCGCACGCTCTCCCAGAGCGACTTCAGGGAGTTCTCGCTGTACTTGTAGCTGCCCGAGACGTCGGTCAGCAGCGCCGAGTGCTCGGCGAGGATGCGCTTCATCTCCTCGACCGCGTTGTTCCAGGAGGCCTGCTTCTCGGCGTACACCGCCTTGTCCTCACCTTCCCAGCTGCGCTGGAGCTCCTGGAGTTCGGCTTCCAGGTTGGTGAGGATGCTGTCGATCGCCTTGGTCTGCTGGACCATGTCGTCGGCGGCGTTCTCCATGTGGCCGTAGTCGACATAGATCTGGCCGTCGGTGAAGTCAAGCGGAGGGGTCATGGTCTTCCTCGTCTCGCGGCAGGTGCGTCAGGGTCAGTGATGTGGGGGGCCGGTCGCCCGTCAGGGTCCCGGTCACCGGAGGAGTGGTCAGCGGCCCGCGGTGGAGCCGGCGAGCGCGTTGAAGATCTCCTCGGAGCGGTTGAACGCCTGCTGGATCGAGTCGTTCGAGTTGTTCTGCTGGATGCCCTGCGCGCGCATGGTCTCCTCCAGCGTCGTGATCATGTCGCGGAGGTTGCTGGAGATGATCTCCGCCTGCTGGTCCCACCGGTCGAGCAGCTTCTGGAACGCGCCACCGTCGCTGCCGGCGTAGCCGGAGGCGAGGTTGTGCTTCATGTTCTCCACGTCCTGACGGCTGTTCTGCACACCGGTGAAGGCCATCTCCAGTGCGGTGACACCGTTCTGGGTGGATGAAGCCAGTGACTGCTGTGCGCCCGTACCTGCCATGTTGCTGCGCCTCCTGATGTGTCGCACCGCCGGATTCCGGTTCCCGCGCGGCGCGTGCCTGGCCGGACACGGTCGGAAGACCGGCGTCCGAATGGTCTGGACGAACGGAGCCTAAAGAAGGGCGCGTTGAGGATTCAATGGCTTGCGTCATCTTCTCGGCCCCGACCCCGCTTTTGGGGTGATTCGCGAAGGAGATTTGATGGGGATCTGAGGTTCACCCCTTGCGGAATCACTTTCCGAATGGATCTGTTTCCCCGCGCCCGAACGGGCAATGCCCGCCGTGGGTAACGGTATTGGCAGATCCCTTCGAGGAAGAGGACGGTGGATCGCCTCCTCCGGTTGTCACGACGCACGCCTTTATCAGACGCGTCACGAGAAATTCACCTCCCTCGGTACAACCATCCGTCGGTCCCTCAGGTCCGCGCGCAGCGCGGGGTCGTGTTCGTGTTCCGGCCCAGGGCGGCGGCCTCCTTGGTGAGGTCCGGCCCGGTCGGCAGCATGGCCAGCAGCGGCGCCGGCAGCCCTCGGGCCTGGCCCTCGCTGTAGCCGAGGGCGGCGAGGCCGTCGGCGGTGCCGACCCGGTACTTCATCCCGGTGTCGGTCACGAGGTAGACGGTGGTGCCGACCGTGCTCCCGCTCGCCCCGAGCGCCCGCACCAGGGACCCGCCGCCCGGCCGCACGCTGATCGTGCCCACCGGCATGCAGGCCGGGGTGAGGCCCTCGGGCGGCGCCTGCGCGGCGGGCCCCAGGGAGCCCGTTCCGGTCAGCGCCACGCTGATGCGCGGTCCGCGCTCACTCGGCTGGACCCGGATGCATACGGTGCGGTCCTCGCCGAGGGCCACCACCTCCGGCGGCTCCGAGGGCAGGTTCGCCTCGTCCGCGCCACCCTGGGCGCCGGGGGCCAGTCGGCCGCTCAGCGCGTCCGCGCCCAGCGTCACGACGTTCGCCGCGCCTCCCCCGTACACCTTCTCGCGGGTCTCCGGGTCACCGAGCACCAGCGCGGCCCCGGTCGCCGTGAGCGGGGTCAGGCCCTCCTGGCGCAGCAGGTAGTAGCGGTCGGCGGAGCCCGGGACGGTGACCCGGAAGACCTGGCCGATCCGGGACTCCCCGCCGCCGAGCGCGGGGCCCTTCCTGCCCTTGCCCGGTACGTTCGGCGGGCGCAGGTCGGGTCCCGAGGGCAGGGCGTTCAGGAAGGCGGCGGAGACGGGCAGCCGGGAGACGGAGGCGTAGCCGAGGGCCTCACGGGCGCGGGTTTCCTCGTCGATCAGCAGCTTGCTGCCGCGCCAGACCAGGTAGTCGGCCTTGTCCGGCCCCGTGACGAGCATGGCCTGGTCGGTGGGCAGGCCGGTGGCGTCCGCCGGCAGGCCCACCGCGACGGTGGTGCCGGTCCTTCCGGTTCCGCTGCCCGAACAGACCTGCCAGGGGCCCGTGTCCAGGTCCGCGCTCCCGGGCAGGGCGTCCGGCGCACCGCTGATACCGATGGGCGCCCCGTGCGGCGTACCGTTCAGGGACTTCGAGCCGACCGCCACCGCCTTCATGTCGGCGCCCGCGAGCAGCCGCGCCGACGCGTAGTTGCGCACCGGACGCAGCCTCCCGTCCAGATACAGGTAGCGGGATCCGGTGTCCTTGTTGACGACGAGGGTTCCGGCGGCCCGCCAGGAGTCCTTGGTACCGGGCTTGAGGAGGCCGAGGACGAAGGAGCCGGCCGAGAGCAGGACGGCGATCACGATGCCGATCACGACGCCCCGGTTGGTGCGCCCCTGCGGGCTCTCCGGGGCGTCGGGGTCGGCGCGGAGCATGCCGGAGGTCAGCCGGCCCATGACGAACATGTGGGCCTGGACCTGGTCGCGTTTCGACTGCACGGCAGCGGTTCTCCCTTCCGGTCAGCCGTTGATGGCCCGCAGGGCGCCGTACACACCGAGCACCCACAGGGCGAGCGGGAGCACGGCGATCGCGAGGGCCGAGTGGAGCACTTCGCCAGCGCGGCCCCAGTACGGGACGAGCCGGCGGCCGGGCACGGTCCAGGCGGCGATGGCGACCGCCGCGGCAGCCGCGAGCAGCCCCGCGGCCGTGACCAGACGGCTCCCCGGGGACGCGGCGGGGGCGGCGACCAGCACCAGCAGGAGCAGCCCGAAGACTCCCGGGACCACCAGGGACATGCGCTGCCAGATGTTGCCGAGGCCCCGGGCGTGCAGGACGAGCAGCAGGCACAGCGCCACCGTCATGATGATCTCGGCCAGCTCGCGCTCCCGGGCCAGGACGGCCACACACGCGGCGCCGACCAGGCCCACCGCTCCGTAGAGCGACGTCATCCAGCCGTCGGCGAGGATGGCGCGGGCCGAGACCGCGGATGCGGCGTGCGGCTCGATGCCCTCCTGCAACTGCTGGGCGTTGGTCGGCAGCGGGGGCATCCGCATCCCGGACATCCGGAAGGCGAGCGAGGGGACGAACGCCCCCAGGATCACCGCGAGGACGGCGAGGATCCCGGCGGCGTGCACCGGCGCCAGGTCCGTGGTGAGGAGCAGGACGGCGGCGATCGCGGCGAACAGCGAGACGACGGCGACGCTCAGGAAGAGGGCGGCGAAGGCGGCCACGACGGCGAGCGCGAGGACCGCCCCGCCGGCCATCGCCGCACTGGCCGCGAGCAGCCGGGCCCCCAGGGTCTCGTAGGCGTGCGGCCCGCCGAGTTCCCCGCCGGGCAGCAGCCAGCCGGCCAGCGCCAGGTAGGGCCCGACCATGAAGCCGAGCGCGGCTCCGGCGCCCGCGTCCCCGACCGCCCTGCTCGCCGCGCCCGCACCCGCGAGCAGGAGGAGGCCGGCCGCGGTGGCGAAGACGGACCGGGACAGCGAGGAGCCGCCGGGCCAGGCGATCACCAGAACGCCGCCGGCGAGGATCGCGACAACGATGCCGAGGAGCACCCAGCGGCTCACCTTGGGGGTCCAGCCGAAGGGGTGGTCGCGCATCGTGGTGGCGATGCCGTCGACCAGGTCGTCGAGGTGCACCTCGGGCAGGGCCTCGGCGCGCGGCCGGAGGTAGAGGGTGTCGCCGTCCCGCAGCCCGTAGGAGTCGAGGGTGAGTTCCTCGTCCAGGGGCTCGCCGCCGAGCCGCTGGAGGACCCAGCCGCCGTGGTCGATACCGGCCTCTTCGAGGTTGTCGCCCGCGTAGCCGAGCACGGCGGGCAGCAGGTCCGCCACGGGGACGTCGGCGGGCACGGCGAGATCGATGCTCTTGGCAGGAGCTCGTACCGTCAGACGGCACAGCTCGGCCACCTGAGTGTCAGTCATCGGGATGGCTCACGCTTCTCCGGTTACGGCTGAGAACGGGCGGGGGAACAGGGGCCGGCGGACCGGTGAACACCCTGCTTCGGTGGGGGGTTCCAAACCGTTTGATGGCGACGGTTGTTGACGACCGATACGGCGATCGTAATATCAGCGGCCTAGTCTGGACCACGTGGCCCGCGCCACGGAATACGAAACGGCCCTCCGCGTCCGGCGAATTGCGGCGCGGTCGGCCGCACGGGCACGAAGGGCGGTTCGGCATGCGGGGTTTCGGCCGGGGAATAGCTCCGCGTGTGCCCGTCCGGCCGGGAAATCCGTTCCGTGTGCGCCCGTCCGGGCAGGGGAAAGGCTCCACAGGCGCCCGTTCGGCCGGGAAGCGCTTCCGTTTGCGCTCTTCCGGCCGGGCGAACGGCCGCGCGGGGCCTGCCCCGAAGCCGTGATGTAGCAGAACTGTGACACGGCCGTCCGGCCCCCTCCCGCCCACCGCGGAAGCCCCGGGCGGGCTTTCGGCTCCGGCCGGGGCGCGGCGTAGGGTGCGTGCACGGCGAAGGCCTGTCCGCGTCCCGGCCCCCGGTCGACGGCGGGCGGCGTGCCCTGCGACGCCGTTCCGCCCGCTCTCCCCCCATGCCCCTGAAGGAGACGGTTCCTTGAGTGTGACTCTGTTCCGCCGCCCGGCCCGACGCCGTGGCCCGGAGATGCCCGACGGGGAGCTGAATCTCCAGGAGCCTCCGGTCCTCCCCGAGACGGTGCCCGACACCTCCGCCGTGTGGACGTACCTGCCGATGGCGCTGATGTCGGTCTCGATGATGTTCATGTTCATGCGTCCCGGTATGACGCGGGGCTCCGGCGGCTTCATCTACATCGCCCTGGGGCTGATGGTGCTCGGCGCCGCCGCGATGTTCATCGGCCAGTTCATGCGCCGGGCGGCGGAGCGCAAGCAGAAGCTCAAGGGCGAGCGCCGGGACTACCTGCGCTATCTCACCCAGATCCGGCGCAAGGTGCGCGGTGCGGTCGTGGACCAGCAACTGGCGCTGGCATGGCGGCACCCGGAGCCCGCCGCCCTGTGGTCGCTGACCGGCACCACCCGGCTGTGGGAGCGGCGCCCCCGGGACGAGGACTTCGGCGAGATCCGGATGGCCGTCGGCGAGCAGAAGCTGGGCCTGAAGCTGGCGTCGAACTCGACCAACCCCGTGGAGGACCTGGAGCCGCTCAGCGCCCACGCGCTGCGCAGCTTCATCCGCGCCTACTCGACGGTTCCGGACCAGCCCATCGCCATCTACCTGCGCGCCTGGGCCCGCGTGCTGTTCCAGGGGGACGAGGAGCGGATACGTTCCCTGGTGCGGGCGCTGCTCGGCCAGTTGGCCACCTTCCACTCGCCGGACGACGTGTGGATCACGTTCTGCGTCTCCGACGAGCGGCGCGCGGACTGGGAGTGGACGAAGTGGCTCCCCCACAGCCTCCACCCGCACGACACCGACGGCGCGGGCCCGACCCGGATGACCGTATCCGCCTGGGGTGAGCTGGAGAATCTGCTCGGCGCCGAGTTCATGGAGCGGCCGCAGTTCGACCCGGACGCGGTGCCCGGACGCGAGGAACCGTTCACCGTGATCGTCGTGGACGGCGGGGTCATCCCGGCGGGTCACCGGCTCGACGGTCCCGGCTTCCGCAACACGGTCGTCCTGGACCTCAGCGGCGCACTCTCCTGGCGCCCCGGCCGCATCACGCTGCGCTTCACGGTCGACGAGGACGAACTCGGCCTGGTGCGCACCGACCGCGAGCGCAAGGAGCAGGTCACCCGGCTCGGCCGGCCCGACACCTTCGGGCTCACGGGCGCGGTCTCGCTCGCGCGGCGGCTCGCGCCGTACCGCATGGGCCTGGGCTCGGCGTCGGACTCGTCGGAGCCGCTCTCCGCCAACGTGGAACTGACCACGCTGCTGGGCATACCCGACCTGCACCGCCACGACCCGAACACCCTGTGGCAGCAGCACACCGGCCCCAACCGCCTCAAGGTGCCGATCGCGGTCGGCGCGGACGGCGAGCCGGTCGAGCTGGACATCAAGGAGTCCGCCCAGGGCGGCACCGGACCGCACGGCATGCTGATCGGCGCCACCGGCTCCGGCAAGAGCGAGCTGCTGCGCACCCTGGTCCTCTCGCTCGCCCTGACGAACTCCTCGGAGACCCTCAACTTCGTCCTGGTCGACTTCAAGGGCGGCGCCACCTTCCTGGGTCTTGAGGACCTCCCGCACACCTCCGCCGTCATCACCAACCTGGCGGGCGAGGCGGCGCTGGTCGGCCGTATGCAGGACGCCCTGCACGGCGAGCTGATGCGCCGGCAGGAACTGCTGCGCTCGGCGGGCAACTACACCTCCGCGCTGGACTACGAGAAGGCCCGCGCATCGGGCGTCCCGCTGGAGCCCATGCCGAGCCTGTTCGTCGTCGTCGACGAGTTCAGCGAGCTGCTGGCGGCGCACCGGGAATTCATGGAGCTGTTCGTGATGATCGGCCGTCTCGGCCGGTCCCTCGGCGTGCACCTGCTGCTCGCCTCGCAGCGCCTGGACGAGGGCCGCATGCACCAGTTGGAGAGCCATCTCTCCTACCGGGTCGGTCTGCGGACGTTCTCCGCGATGGAGAGCCGCGGCGTGCTCGGCGTGCCCGACGCCTACCAGTTGCCGTCGGCCCCCGGCAGCGGCTTCCTCAAGTCGGGCGTGGAGGCGCTGACCCGGTTCCGCGCCGCCTACGTCTCCGGCCCCTACCAGCAGCGCCGGGGCAGCGCGAACCAGGCGCGGGTGGCCAGCCAGACCGTGCCGTGGACCAGCAGTTACGTCGTACCGCGCCAGCTCCCCGACACCCCGGAGCCCGAGCCCGAGCAGCACGAGGAGACCGGCGAGACCCTGCTCTCCGTCGCCGTGGACCGGCTGCTGACCGCAGGCCCGCCGGCCCACCAGGTGTGGCTGCCGCCGCTGGACCTCCCCGCCACGCTCGACCAGGTCCTGCCGCCGCTCACCCCGCACCCCGAGTACGGGCTGACGACCGACGCGTCGCATCGCGGGCGGCTCACCATCCCCCTCGGCATCATCGACCGCCCCTTCGACCAGCTGCGCGACCTGCTGACCGTCGATCTCTCGGGCGGCGGCGGACACATCGCCATCGCGGGCGGCCCGCAGAGCGGCAAGAGCACGATGGTCCGGACGATCATCACCGCGCTGGCGCTCACCCACACCCCGCGCGAGGTCCAGTTCTACTGCCTCGACTTCGGCGGCGGCGCGCTCGCCGGGCTGGCCGGGCTACCGCACGTCAGCGGGGTCGCGGCACGGCTGGACGCCGAGCGGGTGGGCCGTACGATCTCCGAGGTCACGACCCTGCTGGCGGAACGCGAGCGGTTCTTCCTGGACAACGGCATCGACTCGATGGCGACGTTCCGCCGCCGGCTGGCCGCCGGGGAGTTCCCGGAGCACCAGCACGGCGACGTGTTCCTGGTGATCGACGGCTGGTCGACGGTGCGCCAGGACTTCGACCGGTACATCCAGACGTTCGGCGCGATCGCCGCGCGCGGTCTGAACTACGGCATCCACCTGATCGTCACCACCGCCCGCTGGGTGGAGGTGACCTCCGCGATCCGGGACCAGGCCGCGACCCACCTGGAGTTGCGGATGGGTGACCCGATGGACTCCGAGATCGACAACCGGCGCGCCGCGACCGTGCCCCGGCTGCCGGGGCGCGGCCTGACCCGGGACGCCAAGCTGCACTACCTCACGGCGCTGCCGCGCATCGACGGCGTCGAGTCCGCCGACGACCTCTCCGACGGGGTGGCCGGTCTGGTGGCGGCGGTCCGCGAGAGCTGGCAGGGCCCGCCCGCGCCGCAGGTACGGATGCTGCCGACCCGGCTCAAGCTGTCGGAACTCCCGGCCCCGAAGGGCGACTTCAAGATGCCCATCGGCCTGGAGGAGGAGCGCCTGTCGACCGTGTGGCACGACTTCTCCGAGACCCCCCACATGATCGTGGTCGGGGACACGGAGAGCGGCAAGACCAACATGCTGCGGATGACGGCGAAGGCCATCATGGACCGGTACACCCCGGCCGAGGCGCGGATCATGGTCGTGGACTACCGCCGCGCCTTGGTGGAGGCCATCCCCGACGAGTACCGGCTCGGCCACGCGGTGGCGATGGACGCCCTCAAGGAGCTGATCGGCGGCGCGGCGCGGGCGGTCGCGGCGCGCGTACCGGGTCCGGAGATCGCCCCGGCCCGGATGCGTACCTGCGACTGGTGGGACGGACCGCGGCTGTTCATCCTCGTGGACGACTACGACATGCTCGGCACCAGTGCGATGAACGCGCCGTTCGACCCGCTGCTGAACCACCTCGCGCTCGGCTACGAGGTCGGCCTGCACCTGGTCGTCGCCCGCTCCGCCGCCGGTGCGGGCCGCGGCCTGGGCGAGCCCATGCTGCGGCGCATGCAGGAGGTCAACACCCCGACGCTGCTGCTGTCGTGCCCGCCGTCGGAGGGCTTCATCCTGGGCAGCGTCAAGGGCCGCAACCTGCCGCCGGGCCGGGGCACGCGGGTGACGCGCCGCAAGCAGATCCAGGTGCAGACGGCGGTGCTGGAGGACGAGGAGTCCTGAGCCGCGGGCCGCACGGTTCTCCCCGGTCCGGGCAGGACGGGGAGAACCGTGCGGCCCGGCTTCACCAGGCTCTCAGAAGCGTCTCAGGGGGTGCCGGAACCGCTCCGCCCAGGCGGCACGGTCCCAGCGCACCCCCGAGCGCCGTCAGCTCCCCGCAGGACGCCAGTTGCGGGCCCGCCCGCGCGGGATCACCACCGCGCCCGCTGCGACCAGCAGCACCACGCCGCCGCCCACGCCCGCCGCGATCAGCGCGCGGGTACGGGGCTCCGCCGCGGGCGGCGGCGGGACCTCGGCCCGCTCGGTCCGGGGCACCGCCCCCTTCTCGTCCGTCAGGACGGCCGTCAGGGCCGCGTAGGGGTCCAGGCGCGGCGGGCTCGCCGGGTAGGCCGCCTCGGTCAGGCGGCGTTCCGTGTCGGCTGCCGACAGCTCCGGATGGCGCGCTCGTACCTGCGCCGCCGCCCCCGCCACGTGCGCGGCGGCGAACGAGGCCCCGTAGCCGATGAAGTGGCCCGAGCCCTCGGGGCCGATGCTCACCACCGCGTCCCCGGGCGCGGCCAGGTCCGCCCCGCCCACCACGGGCGCGTTGGCGGGGCGCTGCCCGTCCGGGCCGTAGTCCGTGACACCGATCGCCCCCGGGGCGGCGGCGGGCCAGTACCAGGCGGCGGGCTTCGCGTCCCTCGGCAGCGCGTCCGGAGCGAGAGGGGCGACGACCAGGGCGTCCTTCTCGCTTGCGTACGCGACGGCCTTGGTCAGCTCCGCCTTGCCGGCGGCCAGGGCGGCGGCGACGTAGATGACGGAGGCGCCCTCGTCGGCCGCCGTGCGGATGCTGGCGGCGACCTGGGCGACCGTGGACCCGCCGCGCTCGTCCGCGCCCCGTACGGCCTGGATGCGGGCCTCGGGGGCCAGTCCGGCCGGCCCCCCGGCGGCGCCCGGGGTCGCCGCGATCAGGCCGGCCGCGAAGGTGCCGTGCCCGACGCAGTCCTTGCCCGCGTCCCCGATCGCGGTGACCCGGCCGGCGAGCGCCGGGGCCGACTCCCCGACCCCCGTGTCCACGACGGCGACGGTCTGCCCGGCGCCCTGGGAGAGCGGCCGCGCGCGGGCCGCCCCGAGCGCGCCCATGGTCCAGGGCTCGGACCGGGCCTTCACTTCGGAGGCCTCGACGCAGGTGTCGTCCTCCGCCAGTACGGAACGTACGACGGGGAGTCCCACGGAATCGGCCGCGGCGGGCGTGGTGCCCGCGGCGACCAGCACGGTCGGGATCACGGTGAGCGACAGGGCGGCGGCGACGGCCGTGGCCCGTGGGCGGCGGCGAAATCCGGCAGGGGGCATGGCGCGCATGATAGGCCGAACGGATGACGTTACGTCGCACGGGATGCGGCACCCGCTTCTCGGT
The DNA here is from genome assembly GCA_014649555.1 of Streptomyces globisporus. GTDB lineage: Bacteria > Actinomycetota > Actinomycetes > Streptomycetales > Streptomycetaceae > Streptomyces > Streptomyces globisporus. The sequence goes on from BMTG01000010.1 coordinate 16,029, forward strand.
TCCGGCCTGAACTGTCCTGTCCCACCTGGAACATCGCGGTGCCGGTCCCGTAGCCTTCCTCGCGTGCGCACAGCTGCGCGGCCCCGATGCGATCCGGTTCCTTCCGGGCCGGCGGGAGAAGCAGTCACCTCCTTCCGGTCCCCGGCGGGAGAGGCGGGCAGCGGCACCACAAGGAGGAGGATCGGGCGTGTCACGGCAATTGCTCAGGGTCGGGTCGGACCAACCGGACAGCTTCCGGACGATCGGTGAAGCCCTGGACAAGGCACGCACGGGTGCGGTGATCCGGGTGAGCCCCGGCCGCTACCCGGAGAACCTGACGGTGCGGACGCGGGTCACCATCGTCGCGGACGGAGAGCCGGGCAGCGCCGAGATCTGCCCGCGCCGGGGCACCGCCGTCATCCTGGTCGCCGACGCCGTCATGCTCACCGACCTCACCCTGCGCGGCGGGAGTGAGGACCTGCCGGTGGTCGACGCCCCGCGCGGCCAGGTGGCGATGGACGGTTGCACGATCGTCGGCTCCGGCTGGACGGCCGTGCTGGCCCGGGAGTCGGGCTCGGTCGCCATGCGCGACTGCCGGGTCAGCAACCCCAAGGGCGCCGGGATCGTGGACTCCGCCCCCACGGGCAGCGTCATAGCCGGCTGCCGCATATCGAACCTCGGAACCTCCGGCGTGGTCATCGGCGCGGAGGCCCGGACGACGGTCCGGGACTGCCGCATCCTCGACGCGCGGGCCAACGGCGTGCTGACCTCGGACGAGGCGCAGGGTCTGGTGGAGGACTGCGACATCTCCGGCACGGACAAGCCGTCCATCGCCCTGGAGGGCCGCAGCGGCACCCGGGTCCTGCGCACCACCGTGCACGACACCTCCGTCGGCGTCTACATCACCAGCTCCGCCCGCCCGTCCCTGGAGCGCGTCTCCGTCAGCGACACCTCCGGGCCCGGGATCATGCTGGCCGTGAGCGCCGACCCGGAGTTCCTCGACTGCCGGACCTCCCGCACCAAGGGCAGCGGCCTCGTGGTCAGCGAGCGCTCCCGGGGCACCTTCCAGCACTGCGAGTTCGACACCGCGGCCGCCCCGGCCGTCCGGGTGATCGACTCCAGCTCGCCCACCCTGATCGGCTGCGCGGTGCGCGACTGCGCGGACACGAACGGTGCCGTCCTGTTGGAGGAGGACTCGACCGCCGAGTTCGACGAACTGCTCGTCAGCGACGCGGCCGGGGTCGCCGTCCGCATCCGCACCGGGGCCGACCCGCTGCTGCGCCGCGTCCGGATCACCTCGCCGGGTGGCAACGGTGTCGAGGTGGCGGAGGACGGGCGCGGCCGGCTGGAGCACTGCGAGATCGACCGCGCGGGAGGATCGGCGGTACGGATCGCCTCGGGCGGCAACCCCGACATCCGCGACACGGTCATGAGAGCGGCCGAGGACACCACGATCTCCGTCGGCACCGAGGGGCGGGGGACCGTCCGGGACTGCGCCGTCGAGTTCGCGGCTGCGGGCGGCATCACGGTGGACAACGGCGGTGACCTCTCCGTCCTGCGGGTCCACATCACCGACTCCGGCGCCCACGGCGTCCTCCTCGCCAACGGCTCCCGCGCCACCCTCACCTCCTCGCAGGTCATCGGCAGCGTCGGCGACGGCATCCGGATCGACAGCGCGGAACCGGTCACCGTCGCCGACTGCACCGTCCGCGACAACCGCGGTGCGGGCCTGCGGCAGACCCGGATCAACGAACGCCTCACGATCGAGGGCCTCAACAGCGCCGGCAACGCGGCCCCGGACGCCTGGGGCGACACCCTTCCTCCGGACGTCGCGGGCGGCGGTCCCGACGCCGAGAAGAAGGGGCCCGAGGGCCCGCTGGAGGAGCTGGAGTCCCTCGTCGGCCTCGCCGAGGTCAAGAGCCAGGTGCGGAACCTGGTCAACCTGAACCAGCTCAACCAGCGCCGTGCCCAGCTCGGCATGCCCGTCGCCCAGGTCAGCCGCCACCTGGTCTTCTCCGGCCCGCCCGGCACCGGCAAGACGACGGTCGCCAGGCTGTACGGCGGCATCCTGGCCGATCTCGGTGTCCTCAGGTCGGGGCACCTCGTGGAGGTCTCCCGCGCCGACCTGGTCGCGCAGGTGATCGGCGGCACGGCCATCAAGACCACCGAGGCGTTCAACGAGGCCTTGGGCGGGGTGCTGTTCATCGACGAGGCGTACACCCTGCTCTCCGACAGCAAGGGCTCCGGCGCCGACTTCGGCCGCGAGGCGGTCGACACGCTGCTGAAGCTGATGGAGGACCACCGCGACGACGTCGCCGTGATCGCCGCCGGGTACACCGGCGAGATGGAGAGCTTCCTCTCCTCCAACCCGGGTCTGGCGTCCCGGTTCACCCGGACCATCGACTTCGCCAACTACTCGGTGGACGAGCTGGTGACCATCACCGAGAACATGTGCCTGGGCCACCGCTACGAGCTGGCCGCAGAGACCCGGGAGGCCCTCGCCCGGCACTACGAGCGCATGCCGCGCGACGCCACGTTCGGCAACGGGCGCGCGGCACGCCGGGTGTTCGAGGAGATGGTGGACCGCCAGGCCTCCCGGTTCGCCTCGATGAAGAATCCCGCCGAGAGCGACCTGGCCCTCCTCCTGCCCGAGGACGTCGCACCCGACACGGGCGCACCGGCGGACGACGGCCCGGGCTCCGACGAACTCCTCGCCCAGCTGCACTCCATGATCGGCCTCACGGCGGTGAAGAACGAGGTGACCGCGCTGGTCAACCTCCTCACCGCGACGAAGCAGCGCAAGGCCGCCGGACTCCCCACCCCGAAGATCAGCAACCACCTCATCTTCTCCGGGCCGCCCGGTACGGGCAAGACCACCATCGCGCGGCTGTACGCGGACCTGCTGCGCTCCCTCGGAGTGCTGCCCAAGGGCCAGTTGGTCGAGGTGGCGCGCGCCGACCTGGTCGGCCGCTACGTGGGTCACACCGCGCAGTTGACCAAGGACGCCTTCGAACGCGCCATGGGCGGTGTGCTGTTCGTCGACGAGGCGTACACGCTCACGCCGGAGGGCGCGACCTCCGACTTCGGCCGGGAGGCGGTCGACACGCTGCTGAAGCTGATGGAGGACCACCGCGACGAGGTCGTGGTCATCGCCGCCGGGTACACCCGCGAGATGCGCCGCTTCCTGGACTCCAACCCGGGCCTGGCCTCGCGGTTCTCGCGCACCGTGGAGTTCGAGAGCTACTCCACGGACGACCTGTTGCAGATCCTCTCCCAGCAGGCCACCGGCTACGGCTACGACTGCTCCCCGGAGACGACCGCCGCGCTGTACGCCTACGTGGACTCCCTGCCGCGCGACCACGCCTTCGGCAACGCGCGGACGGCCCGCCAGATCCTGGAGGCGATGATGACGCGCCAGGCGGGCCGCCTCGGCGCGATGTCCGCCCCGAGTCTGGACGACCTGCGCCTGCTGCTCCCGGACGATCTGCCCCCGGAGGTGGCGGCGGTGCAGCGATGATTCTCTCCCGGCCGTACGCCGAGAGGGAGGGCGTCGCCCCCGCGTTCACCGTGGGGTGCGCTGCTAGATTCGTCGGCCATGCGATCACAAGATTACGACCTCGAATTCCGGGAGCGGGCCGCCCGCATACGTGACTGGGGCACCATCCTGTTGGTGGTGGCGGGTCTGCTCTGGGGCTGGTGCGCCGTTCTGCTGATGACCGAGTACACGATCGAGACGCGCACCGGGTTCGAGAAGGAGTGCGCGGCGCGGCTGTTCACGGACCGCGGCACCGCCAACGAGGGCGTGTACGCCGGGGATTACTGCGCGGACGAGCGCGACTGGCCCGAGGCGCTGGTCGTGCTCGGGCTCTCCATCCCCGTGGCGCTCGTGGGAACCGCACTGTTCACGACCGGCAGTGTGACCCGGCGGATGAGCTCGCACGCCCAGGCGATGCGTGAGCTGGACCGGCTGGCGGAGAGGCCCGCGAAGGAGTCCGAGCAGTCCCAGGGGTGATCGGCGGGCTCCGGCACCCCTCCGGGAATTCGGTCGCGTCCCACGGGGTGAGCCGTTAGCTTCCCACCGGACGCCGGGGTTCGCCCGGGGCTCGACGACGAGGGGGCTGCGGATGAGCGGCGAGGGTCCACGGACCGACCGACTGGGCATTCTGCTGGAGCAGTTCGACCAGGCGCGGGAGATGGCCGAGGTCCGGCTGCACGGGCTCGGCGACGAGGAGTACCTCTGGGAGCCCGCGCCCGGCAGCTGGTCGATCCGGCGCCGGGAGGAGGCGACGACGCCCCGGGCGTACGGTCCTGGCGCCTGGGTCATCGACAAGGGGGCGCCGGAGATCCCGGCGAACGAGTACGCGGAGGTCGCCCGGCAGGCGGCGGACGGGATGTCCGTCGCGAAGATCGCCGAGGACTGGAGCGTGAGCGTCGAACGGGTCGAGGAGGTCCTCGCGTTCACCGGTGAGCCGGAGCCCGACGTCGTACCGATCACCACCATCGCGTGGCGGCTCGGGCATCTGCACTCCGACTTCGAGGGCCGCTGGGAGTGGACCTTCGGCGAGCGGCGGCAGGACCCGCATCTGCTGGTCGACTTCACCCCGTCCGCCTCGCTCGCGCTGGAACGGTTCTGGGCGACGCTCGACCGCCACCGCGCGAGCATCGGCGCGCTCACCGAGGAGCAGCTCGACACGGTCGGCCTCTCGCAGTATCCGCACGGCTCCGACCCGGACGACGCGTACATCGGCACGCTGGCCAACGGCAATCTGGAGCTCATCCACCACATGGCCGAGATCGCGCTGCTGCGTGATCTGTGGCGGGCCCGCCGGTAGCGGCAGTCCTCAGCCCGCCAGCTCCCACACCAGCAGCTCCGCCGGGCCCGCCACCGCGACCGCCGCCAGGCCCCGGGCGTCGGTGATCCGGGCGGCGTCTCCGGGGCCGAGTTCCTCGCCGCCGAGGCCGACGCGGCCCCGCACCACGTGCACGTACAGGCGCACCGCGTCCGGGACCGCCGTGCGTTCGTCCTCGGTCAGGCGGCGGACGTGGAGCATCGCGCCCGCGCCGGGCAGGGCGTACGGGGTGGAGTCGGCGATACCGGGCACCACCGTGTACGAGGGTTCGCCGCCCGGCTCCAGAGGGGCCAGCCACATCTGGAGGAAGGCCAACGGGTCGGTGCCGTCGTTGCGTTCGACGTGGCGGACCCCGGAGGCGGCGCTCAGGTGGGCCACGTCCCCGGCCCGGACGACGGTGGAGTGGCCGGCCGAATCGCGGTGGGTCAGCTCGCCCTCGACGACCCAGGTGACGATCTCCGTATGGCTGTGCGGGTGCTCCTCGAATCCGGCGCCGGGGGCGAGGCGTTCCTCGTTGCAGGCCAGGATCGGGCCGAAGCGGAGGTTGTCCGGGTCGTAGAAGGGGCCGAAGGAGAGGGCGTGCCGGGTGTCGATCCCGGCGGCCTCGTCGCCGCCCCGGTAGCGGTCGTCGGACCGGTGCACGGATATCACCCGGCCACGGTAACCGGGGCCTCCGCGAGGTGTGCCGCTACCCGCCGGTACGGGGCAGCGTCGCCCCTCCCCACCGATCCACCGGCCCGATAAGGCAGTCTTGTCCTCGTGCCCCGACCCGATCCTGAGCAGACCGCCGCCCACGACGCCCACCTGCATGCCGCGACCCTGAAACGGCTGGAGCAGTCCTCCGGCCGGCTGGCCGCGAACGCGATTGCCCGCATGGACGAATCACTGCCGTGGTACCGGGCGATGCCGCCGGAGAACCGGTCCTGGATCGGCCTGGTCGCCCAGGCCGGTATCGCCGCGTTCACCGAGTGGTTCCGGCATCCCGAGACCCCGCAGGCGATCTCGACCGACGTGTTCGGAACCGCCCCGCGCGAACTGACCCGGGCCATCACCCTGCGGCAGACCGTGGAGATGGTGCGCACCACGATCGAGGTCATGGAGGCCGCGATCGAGGAGGTGGCCGCCCCGGGCGACGAGTCGCTGCTGCGGGAGGCGCTGCTCGTCTACGCGCGCGAGATCGCCTTCGCCACCGCCCAGGTCTACGCCCAGGCCGCCGAGGCCCGGGGCGCCTGGGACGCCCGTCTTGAGTCCCTGGTGGTGAACGCGGTGCTCTCCGGCGAAGCCGACGAGGGTGCCGTGTCCCGGGCCGCCGCACTCGGCTGGAACTCCCCCGAGCATGTCTGCGTCCTCCTCGGCACCGCGCCCGACGGGGACAGCGAGCTCACCGTGGAGGCGATCCGGCGCGCCGCCCGGCACGCCAAGCTCCAGGTCCTCACCGGGGTGCTCGGCAACCGGCTCGTCGTCATCGCGGGCGGCAGCGACAATCCGCTCCAGGTCGCGAAGGGCCTGATCGGGCCGTACGCGGCCGGGCCGGTCGTCGCGGGGCCCGTCGTGCCCGACCTGCTGGCCGCGACCCGGTCCGCGCAGGCGGCGGCGGCCGGGCTGAAGGCGTGCTCGGCGTGGCAGGACGCGCCGCGCCCGGTGCTGGCGGACGATCTCCTCCCGGAACGCGCGATGGCCGGAGACCCGGCCGCACGGGACCAGTTGGTGGAGGAGATCTACAGACCGCTGGAGGAGGCCGGTTCGGCTCTCCTGGAAACGCTGAGTGTCTACCTGGAGCAGGCGAGCAGCCTCGAAGGCGCCGCCCGGATGCTTTTTGTGCACCCCAACACCGTGCGCTACCGGCTGCGACGTGTGACCGACGTCACCGGATGGTCACCCTCCGATGTGCGCTCCGCGTTCACGCTGCGGATCGCCCTGATCCTGGGGCGCTTGGCCGCAGCGGATCCTCAGTCCTAGACTTTTGTTGGACTTCAACAATTCCCCCGACGGTTCTTCGTCCCTGTCCCCACGGGCGTGCGGAGCCGTCCACAAGAGAGAGTGTGAGGGTGCTCGTACTCGTCGCTCCCGGCCAAGGCGCTCAGACGCCCGGCTTCCTGACTCCCTGGCTCGACCTCCCCGGTGCCGCCGACCGCATCGCGGCCTGGTCCGACGCCATCGGGCTCGACCTTGCCCACTTCGGCACGAAGGCCGACGCGGACGAGATCCGCGACACCGCCGTGGCCCAGCCGCTCCTGGTGGCCGCCGGACTGCTCTCGGCGGCCGCCCTGGACGCCGCGTCCCCCGACGTCGTCGCGGGCCACAGCGTCGGTGAGATCACCGCCGCCACGCTCGCCGGTGTCATCGAGGACGAGGCCGCCCTGCGCTTCGTCCGGACCCGCGGGCTCGGCATGGCCGAGGCCGCCGCGGTCACCGAGACCGGGATGGCGGCCCTCCTCGGCGGCGACCCCGCCGTCACGGTCCCGCACCTGGAGAAGCTCGGGCTGACCCCGGCCAACGTCAACGGCGCCGGCCAGATCGTCGCCGCCGGCACTGCCGCCCAGCTCGCCGCCCTGGAGGGCGACAAGCCCGAGGGCGTGCGCCGGGTCGTACCCCTGAAGGTGGCCGGCGCGTTCCACACGCACCACATGGCCCCGGCCGTGGAGAAGCTGCGCGCGGCGGTCGGCGACCTCACCGTCTCCGACCCGACCGTGCGCTACGTTTCGAACGCCGACGGCCACACCGTGGCCACCGGCACCGAGGTCATCGCCCGGCTGGTCGGGCAGGTCGCCAATCCGGTCCGCTGGGACCTGTGCATGGAGACCTTCCAGTCCCTGGGCGTCACCGCACTCGTCGAGCTGAGCCCCGGCGGCACCCTGACCGGCATCGCCAAGCGTGCGCTGCCCGGCGTGCGGACGCTCGCGCTCAAGACCCCCGACGACCTCGACGCGGCCCGCGCGCTCATCTCCGAGCACGCAGGCGTCTAAGGAGCGAGCATGTCGAAGATCAAGCCCAGCAAGGGCGCCCCGTACGCACGGATCCTCGGGGTCGGCGGCTACCGCCCGACCCGGGTCGTGCCGAACGAGGTGATCCTCGAGACGATCGACTCGTCCGACGAGTGGATCCGCTCCCGCTCCGGCATCGTCACCCGCCACTGGGCCTCCGAGGAGGAGACCGTGGCCATGATGTCGATCGAGGCGTCCGGCAAGGCCATCGCCGACGCGGGCATCGACCCCGAGCAGATCGGCGCGGTCGTCGTCTCGACCGTCTCGCACTTCAAGCAGACCCCGGCCGTCGCCACCGAGATCGCCCACAAGATCGGCTCGGGCAAGCCCGCCGCCTTCGACATCTCGGCCGGCTGCGCGGGCTTCGGCTACGGCCTCACCCTCGCCAAGGGCATGGTCGTCGAGGGCTCGGCGGAGTACGTCCTCGTGATCGGCGTGGAGCGGCTCAGCGACCTCACCGACCTGGAGGACCGCGCCACGGCCTTCCTGTTCGGCGACGGCGCGGGCGCGGTCGTCGTCGGCCCCTCCCAGGAGCCGGCCATCGGCCCGACCGTGTGGGGCTCCGAGGGCGACAAGTCCGAGACCATCAAGCAGACGGTCGGCTGGAACGAGTTCCGCCTCGGCGACGTCTCGCAGCTGCCGCTCGACTCGAAGGGCGAGGTCAAGTTCCCCGCCATCACGCAGGAGGGCCAGGCGGTCTTCCGCTGGGCCGTCTTCGAGATGGCGAAGGTCGCCCAGCAGGCGCTGGACGCGGCCGGGATCGCCCCGGAGGACCTGGACGTCTTCATCCCGCACCAGGCCAACATGCGGATCATCGACTCGATGGTGAAGACCCTGAAGCTGCCGGAGCACGTCACGGTCGCCCGTGACGTCGAGTCCACCGGCAACACGTCCGCCGCCTCGATTCCGCTCGCCATGGAGCGGCTCCTGGCGACCGGTCAGGCGAAGAGCGGCGACACCGCGCTCGTCATCGGCTTCGGGGCGGGTCTCGTCTACGCCGCGACGGTCGTTACCCTCCCCTAGGCACACCGGACCTTTTGGCTCCGGATGCACAAACACCGAAGAAACCACCGAAGGAGCGCCAAGATGGCCGCCACGCAGGAAGAGATCGTCAAGGGTCTCGCCGAGATCGTCAACGAGATCGCCGGGATCCCGGAGGAGGACGTCCAGCTGGACAAGTCCTTCACCGACGACCTCGACGTCGACTCGCTGTCCATGGTCGAGGTCGTCGTCGCCGCCGAGGAGCGCTTCGACGTGAAGATCCCCGACGAGGACGTCAAGAACCTCAAGACGGTCGGCGACGCCGCCGACTACATCCTGAAGCACCAGGGCTGATCCCAGCCCGGCTGTGTCGCCACCCGGCGGTGGCGCCGCTGATTCACGACCCTCTACACGTGGAGAAGATTTTCCAGTGAACTCGACCAATCGCACCGTGGTCGTCACCGGTATCGGCGCAACCACTCCGCTGGGTGGCGACTCCGCATCGACCTGGGAAGGTCTGATGGCCGGCCGGTCCGGCGTCAAGCCTCTCGAAGGCGAGCGCTTCGCCGAACTGCCCGTCCGGATCGCCGCCCTCGCGGCCGTCGACCCGGGCGACGTCCTTCCCCGCCCGCTGGCCCGCAAGCTGGACCGCTCGGCGCAGTTCGCGCTGATCGCGGCCCGCGAGGCGTGGGCGGACGCGGGCTTCACCGCCAAGGCCGGCGAGGACGAGTCCATCGCCCCGGAGCGCCTCGGCTCGGTCATCGCCTCCGGTATCGGCGGCGTGATCACCCTGCTCGACCAGTACGACGTGCTGAAGGAGAAGGGCGTACGCCGCGTCTCCCCGCACACCGTGCCCATGCTCATGCCCAACGGCCCGGCGGCCAACGTCGGCCTGGAGGTCAACGCCCAGGCCGGTGTCCACACCCCCGTCTCGGCCTGCGCGTCCGGCGCGGAGGCCATCGGGTACGCCGTCGAGATGATCCGTACCGGCCGCGCCGACGTCGTCGTCGCCGGTGGTACCGAGGCGGCGATCCACCCGCTGCCGATCGCCGCGTTCGCCAACATGATGGCGATGTCCAAGAACAACGACGAGCCCCAGAAGGCCTCGCGTCCGTACGACACCGGCCGGGACGGCTTCGTCCTCGGCGAGGGTGCGGGCGTCGTCATCCTGGAGTCCGCCGAGCACGCCGCGAAGCGTGGCGCGAAGGTCTACTGCGAGGTGCTGGGCCAGGGTCTGTCGGCCGACGCCCACCACATCGCGCAGCCCGAGCCCACCGGGCGGGGCATCGCGGCCGCGATGCAGAACCTGCTGGACTCCAGCGACCTCAAGCCGTCCGAGGTGGTCCACCTCAACGCGCACGCCACGTCGACGCCGCAGGGTGACATCGCGGAGATCAAGGCGCTGCGGAAGGTGCTGGGCGACGACCTGGACCATGTCGCGATCTCCGCGACGAAGTCGATGACGGGTCATCTGCTGGGTGGCGCGGGCGGTATCGAGACGGTGGCCACCGTGCTCGCGCTGCACCACCGCACGGCACCGCCGACCATCAACGTCGACGATCTCGACGAGGCGGTCGAGGCGGACGTCGTGCGCGGTGAGCCCAGGGCGCTGCCCGAGGGGCCGATCGCGGCGATCAACAACTCGTTCGGGTTCGGCGGGCACAACGTGGTGCTGGCGTTCCGGTCCGTCTGACGCTCTACGCAGTGAAGCCCGCTTCCCGGGTCCGGGAGGCGGGCTTCATCGTTCTTCGGGGCTCTGCCCCGGACCCCGCTCCTCAATCGCCGGAGGGGCTTGATCGGGCTACACCACCTGGTGCAGCCAGCGGACCGGCGCGCCCTCGCCCGCGTGGCGGAAGGTCTCCAGCTCGTCGTCCCACGGCTTGCCGAGCAGGGAGGCGATCTCGGCCTCCAGGTCGCTCTCGCCGCGCACCGACCGCGCCAGCGCGGCGCGCAGCCGGTCCTCGGGGACCAGGATGTCGCCGTGCATGCCGGTGACGGCGTGGAAGATGCCGAGGCCGGGGGTGGAGCTGTAGCGCTCGCCCTCGGCGGTGGGGCACGGCTCGGCGGTCACCTCGAAGCGCAGCAGGTCCCAGCCGCGCAGGGCGGAGGCGAGCTGCGAGGCGGTGCCTGCGCGGCCCTTCCAGGAGAATTCGGACCGCCAGGTGCCGGGCGCGGCCGGCTGTCTGATCCAGTCCAGCTGGACCCGCACACCGAGGACGCCCGCCACTGCCCACTCGACGTGTGGGCACAGCGCGCGCGGTGCGGAGTGTACGTACAGGACTCCACGTGTCGTCACCGGAACCTCCCGTGTGGGACGAGGTACGCCTTCCCCAGCGGCCTCGCGTCCGTACCGCCTCTTTCCGGCCAGAGCCCGAGGTTGTCATCAGTAAACAGCATCGGGAGTTAATCTCCTGAAAAGGGACAGCATGTGACGTGACGTAATGTACCGGAGCCGTCCGTGTGTGCGCGGGCGGGCGGAACGCCACTGGTTCGACGGGGAAAAGCTACCGTGCGCCGGGGCCGTCCGTGTGACGTACCGTCGGTCTCAGGCCCCTGATTCGCCGGGTTTCACCCGGCAGGGCGCGCACGGCCCCGACCTGGGGATCTTGCGCTTGCCAGGGGCATGTCCAGAGGCATACGCCACAGGTTGACCGGAGGGGATCCGACCGATGCCGGAGCGTGCGACACGCCCACGAATGCGTACCGCTGCCGCCGCGCTGACGGCGCTCTCGTCTCTCGGCGTCGCCGCGCTGGCCGGATGCTCCGGCGGCGGCTCGGAGGGCGGCGTGTCGCAGAACGCGCCGGCCGCCTCGCGCAGTGCCTCGCCGTCCCCCTCATCCACCCCGGACTGGAATCCCCGGCCCGGCTCGATCGCGGCGGTCGGGGACTCGATCACCCGGGGCTTCGACGCCTGCTCGGTGCTGGCCGACTGCCCCGATGTGTCGTGGGCGACCGGCACGGACGACACGGTGCGCAGTCTCGCGGTCCGGCTGCTCGGCCCGTCGAAGGCGGCGGACCGGAGCTGGAACCTCGCGGTGTCGGGGTCGCGGATGGTGCAGCTGCCCGAGCAGATGGCGCGGGCGGCGAAGGAGCGGCCGGAGCTGGTGACGGTGATGACGGGTGCGAACGACGCGTGCCGGGACTCGGTGCGGCTGATGACGCCGGTGGCGGACTTCCGGGCGTCGTTCGAGGCGTCGATGCGGCAGCTGCGGGCCGGGGCGCCGAAGGCGCAGGTGTACGTCTCCAGCGTGCCGGATCTGAAGCGGCTCTGGTCGACGGGGCGGGTGAACGAGCTGGGCAAGAAGATCTGGGACCTCGGGATCTGTCAGTCGATGCTGGCCGACGCGGATGACCTCGGGCCCGCCGCCGTGGCCCGGCGGGACGCGGTGCAGGACCGGGTGGTGGCGTTCAACGAGGTGCTGCGGGACGTGTGTGCGAAGGATCGTCACTGCCGTTACGACGGCGGGGCGGTGTTCGACTTCCGCTTCACCGGGGCGCAGCTCAGCCCGTGGGACTGGTTCCACCCGAGCCGCGACGGCCAGGCCCGGCTGGCGGAGATCGCCTACCGCAACGTCACGGCCGCGGAGCCGCCCGCGTAGGGTCGATGACCATGACCAGCGGCGCGGAGACGGACACGGCGGTACAGGCGGAGGACTTCGGCGCGCTCGCGGACGGGACGCCCGTGCGCCGGTGGACGCTGGAGCGGGACGGGGCCCGGGTGCGGATCCTGACGTACGGCGCGATCGTGCAGTCGGTGGAGACGCCGGGCCGGGACGGCTCCCGGGCCCCGGTGGCGCTGGGGCTGCCGGATGTCGCCGGATACGAGAAGTTCCCCGGCCCCTACTTCGGCGCGGTCGTCGGGCGGTACGCGAACCGGATCGGGGGCGCCTCGTTCGTGCTGGACGGGCGTACGCACCGGCTGACGGCCAACGAGGGCGACACCCATCTGCACGGCGGGGCCAGGGGCTTCGACAAGCGGGTGTGGGACGCTGCGGCGGTGCCGGGCGGGGTGCGGATGTCCCTGGTCTCGGCGGACGGGGACGAGGGGTATCCGGGGCGGCTCGACTTCTCGGTGACGTACACCCTGGGGCAGGGCGGGGCGCTGGTGCTCGATTACCGGGCGGTGACCGACGCGCCGACCGTGCTGAACCCGACCAGCCATCTGTACTGGAACCTGGCGGGCGCGGACAGCGGGAGCGCGCTGGGGCAGCAGCTGCGGATCGCGGCGGGACACTTCACCCCGGTGGACGGGGCGTCGGTGCCGACCGGTGAGGTGGCGCCGGTGGCCGGGACCCGGTTCGACTTCCGGGAGACGCGGGCGGTGGGCGCGGGGTACGACCAGAACCTGGTGCTGGAGGAGGGCGCCCGGGGTGGCGACGCCGTCGCCGCCGAGCTGTACGACGCCTGGTCCGGGCGGGTGCTGACCGTACGGACCACCGAGCCGGGGCTCCAGCTGTACACGGCCGACCACTTCGACGGGCGGCCGTTCGGTCCGTGTGCCGGGATCGCGCTGGAGACCCAGCACTTCCCGGACTCGCCGAACCGGCCGGAGTTCCCGTCGACGGTCCTCCGGCCGGGCGAGGAGTTCGCCTCGCGCACCGTGTACGCGTTCTCGGTGCGCTGAGACGCTCCTTGTACGGTGCTCCGCTCAGCGGGCCAGCCCCAGGGTGACGCCGAGGCCGACCAGGACCGAGCCGATTCCGCGGTTCAGGGCCTTCTGGCGGCGCAGCATCGCACCGCGCAGCCGGGAGTGCGAGAAGAACAGCGCGACCAGGGCGAACCAGCCGAGGTGGGCGGCGGACATGAACAGGCCGTACCCCGCCTGCTGCCAGAGCGCGGTGTCGGGGCCGACGACCTGGGTGAAGGTCGCGACGACGAACAGGGTCGTCTTCGGGTTGAGCGCGTTGGTCAGGAAGCCGCTGCGCAGCGCCCCGAACGGGGAGAGCCCGGGCCGGTCCGACAGGTCGACGTCGAGGTCGGCGCGGGCCAGGAAGGTGCGCACCCCGATGTAGATCAGATAGGCGGCGCCGGCCAGCTTGACCGCGGTGAACAGGGCGGTCGAGGAGGCGATGAGCAGCCCGACGCCGAGCATCGTGTACGTGACGTGGACCAGGACGCCCGCGGCGACCCCGGCGGCCGCGAGGACGCCGGTGGTGCGCCCGTACAGATAGCTGTTGCGGACGACCATGGCGAAGTCGGCGCCCGGCGAGACGACCGCGAGGACGGTGATGGCGGCGACCGCCAGCAGCTCGGTCATGCGGACCACGCCCGGGGGGCCGGAGGAACGTCACCGCCGGCCGCGGTGGCGGGCCGGGGCTCGGTGTCCGGGTCCGGGTCGACCAGGTCGCGGGCGAGCAGGGTGGCCCCGGCGACGGCTCCCGGCATCAGGAACACCGCGACGACCGGGATCAGGAAGGCGAGGACCAGCGGGACGCCGAAGCCGAGCGCCAGCAGCCGGCGGCCGCGGAGCAGGACGAGGCGGTCCTTGAGGACCATGCCCCGGCGCTGGAGGGCGACGGCGGTCAGCTCCTCGGCCAGGAAGAAGCCGGAGACGCAGAAGCCGATCGCGGGGACCACGGTCTGCCCGACGACGGGGATGAAACCGCAGGCGAAGAGGATGATCCCGTACAGGGCGACGCGCAGCAGGATGCGTACGGAGTCACGGGCGGAGATCCACAGTTCCCGCCAGAGCGGCAGTCCGGACTCGGGGACCTCGCCGCCCTCGCTGCGGTCGACCTCCTCGGAGAGGGACTCGTAGAAGGGCTGGCCGACCAGGAGGGTCACGGCGGTGAAGGTGATGACCGCGAGGAACAGGCCGAAGACGAAGACGAGCGCGGTCAGCCCGGTGCGCAGCAGTCCCTGCCAGGGGGAGGACCAGTCGTCGGCGAACGGGGTCGCCCAGCCGACGAGGTCGTCGGCCCCGTAGCCGAGTCCGATCAGCGCTCCGGCGTAGACGACGAGGGTGACGAGTCCGGGCAGCAGCCCGAAGCCGAACCATCGTCCGTGCTGGGCAACCCAGCGTTGCCCCTTCATCAAGTAACCGAAACCCGCCCCGAGATCACTCATGGGCGTCAGCGTACGGCGTGCGGAAAAGCGGCGAGGACCGCACCCCGGAGCGGGGTGCGGTCCTCGCGTGCGGTGCGGTGTCCGGTCAGGCGACCGAGAGCTCGACCTTGATGTTGCCGCGGGTGGCGTTCGAGTACGGGCAGACCTGGTGGGCCTTCTCGATGAGCGCCTGCGCGGTGGCGGCGTCGACGTTCGGGATGGAGGCGCTGATCGCGACCTCCAGACCGAAGCCGCCGGCCTCGGTCTTGCCGATGGAGACCGAGGCGGTCACCGTCGAGCCGGAGATGTCGGCCTTCTCCTGGCGGGCGACGACGCCCAGCGCGCCCTGGAAGCAGGCGCTGTAGCCCGCCGCGAAGAGCTGCTCGGGGTTGGTGCCCGCGCCGCTGCCGCCCATGGCCTTCGGCGGGTTCACGACGACGTCGAGCTGACCGTCGTCGGAGGAGACCCGGCCGTCGCGGCCGTTCTCGGCGGTGGCGACGGCGGTGTAGGCGACGTCGATCTTCTGGATGGTCATGGTGTGACGATTCCTCCGGTTGGTGCGCCGCGACTCGCGCCCACGATCGCGACGGCCTGCGGATGAGCCTAACGCGTGGTCGCGTCCGGCGAACGGCAGGCGGTGGGTCAGGCCAGGGAGACGATCATCTTGCCGGTGTTCTCGCCGCGCAGCAGGCCGACGAAGGCGTCGTACCCGTTCTCGATGCCCTCGACCTCGGTCTCCTGGTACTTCAGCTCGCCCGAGGCCAGCCAGCCGGCGACCTCCTGGACGAACTGCCCCTGGAGGTGGGCGTGGTCGCCGACGAGCATGCCCTGGAGACGCAGCCGCTTGCCGATGATGAGCGCCATGTTGCTCGGGCCGGGGGTCGGCTCGGTGGAGTTGTACTGGGCGATCATGCCGCAGATGGTGGCGCGGCCGTGCAGGTTGAACGAGGAGATCGCGGCTTCGAGGTGCTCGCCGCCGACGTTGTCGAAGTAGACGTCGATGCCGTCGGGGGCGGCCGCCTTGAGCTGGTCGCGGACCGGCCCGTTCTTGTAGTTGAACGCGGCGTCGAAGCCGTACTCCTCGGTGAGGAGCTTGACCTTCTCGTCGGAGCCGGCGGAGCCGATGACCCGGGAGGCGCCCTTGAGCTTCGCCAGCTGGCCGACCTGGCTGCCGACGGCGCCGGCCGCGCCGGAGACGAAGACCGCGTCGCCCTCCTTGAAGGAGGCGACCTCGAACAGGCCCGCGTAGGCGGTGAGCCCGGGCATGCCGAGCACGCCGAGGTAGGCGGAGAGCGGGGCGATCTCGGGGTCGACCTTCACCGCGTGCTTGGCGGGCAGGTCGGCGATCTCGCGCCAGCCGAGACCGTGCAGGACGTGGTCGCCGACGGCAAAGCCCTCGGCGTTGGAGGCGATGACCTCGCCGACGGCGCCGCCGTCCATGGGGTGGTCGAGCTTGAAGGGCGGGGTGTAGGACTTCACGTCGTTCATCCGGCCGCGCATGTACGGGTCGACCGAGAAGTACTTGTTGCGGACGAGGATGCGGCCTTCGGCCGGAGCGGCCACCGCGGCCTCACGCAGTGCGAAGTCCTCGGCCTTGGGCCAGCCGTGCGGGCGGGCGACGAGGTGCCATTCGCGGCTGGACGTGGGAAGTGCTGCAGACATGGGCTCGGGTTCTCCTCAATGTCCTACGGGGGTGAGCCTCCGCGCCGTACGGGTACGGCACGAAAAGCTTCATGACATGAAACAACCATGCTCCTGAATATTTCATGATGTCAAGTAAATCGGTACGCTGTCGCCCATGGCCACTCGTACAGACACCCTGACCCTCGAGGTCGTCGAGCTCATCGGCACCGTCGTGGCGCGCTACCACGAGGAGTACGACCGGGCCGCCGCCGAGCACTCCCTCACGGGCGCGCAGGCACGGGTGCTCGGGCTGCTCTCGCTGGAGCCCCTGCCGATGCGGAAGATCGCCGTCAGGCTGAAGTGCGAGCCGTCGAACGTCACCGGGATCATCGACCGGCTGGAGACCCGGGGCCTCGTCGAGCGCCGGCCCGATCCGGCGGACCGCCGGGTGAAGCTGGCCGCCGCGACGGAGAAGGGGCGGCGCACGGCCCGTGAGCTGCGGGACGCGCTGGACTTCGCCCGGGAGCCGCTGGCCGGGCTCTCCGATGCCGAGCGCACGGTGCTGCGGGATCTGCTGCGCCGGATGCTGGGCGAGGAGACCCCGTAGGCGTCGCGCCTACGTGCACCACCAGAGGAAGCGGGTGCAGGTCGGGGACGGGGTCGGGCTGGGCGTCGGCTCCGCCGGGGGCGGCGGGGGTGCGGGCGCGGTCGTCGACTGCTGCGGGTCACCCGGGCCCGGCGGGTCGGCGGGCGGACTGTCCGGCGCGTCGGACGGGTCCGTCTCGTCGGGTTCCGGGGAGGCGGTGGGCTCGTCCGGGGTGGAGGCGTCGGGGCTCGGCGAGCCGGACGGGTCCGGGCTCCCGCTGCGGGCGCCCACCGGTTTCGCGTCCGTGCCGGGGCCCGTGGTCGCCCCGGCCCGGGAGCCGACGGGGCCGGGGTCGCGGGGTGCGTCGGCGGAGGTCTCCGTGGGCGCGGGCTCGGCCGGGTCGCCCGGCGCATCGCTGACGAAGTCGGCCGCGGTGTCGTCCTGCCCGGGCTCCAGGGCCAGTTCCGCCAGGCTCAGGGCACCTGCGGCGAGGAGCAGCCCGAGGGCACCGAGCAGCACGGTCCGGCCGCGTCTGCGGTGGCTGCCGCGGGCCCGCCGCCGGGAGGGGCGGGGCTCACGGGCGGCGTCACGCCGGGCGCCCCTCCGCGTGCGGCGCGGGGCGTCGGTCTCGTCGGCCAGGGCGGCCGTCCCGTACGGCTCGTCCGGGGCGGGGCCGGCGGCCGCGGGCATCGCGTAAGGGCCCAGCGCCTCGGCGGGCGTACCGCACCCGGCGCAGGCCAGGGCTCCGTTGAGATGCCGTCGGCACGGGTGGCAGTAATCCATGGCGCCCGCAGGTTAGGCGCGCGCGGAACAGCCGGGGAAGCCGCCCAGGTGAGGATTGTGTGAGGAAGCCAGGATTCCGGGGACGGCCGGTCCGATACGCCTGACACGCGGGAGGATGGGCGGCATGAGCACTCCCGCCCCCTTCGGCCCGCTCCAGTTCCAGCTCGTCCTGCTGCGCCGGATGGCCGACTTCCAGCCGGACCTGGTCGAGGACGCCCGGCACGAACTGAGCGCATCCCTCGCCGACATGCGGGAGGCCAACCGCCGCTGGCAGGCCATGGTGCGGGCGCCCCGGGGACGCGGATCGCTGCGGCGCTACC
Source organism: Streptomyces globisporus (assembly GCA_014649555.1). Lineage (GTDB taxonomy): Bacteria > Actinomycetota > Actinomycetes > Streptomycetales > Streptomycetaceae > Streptomyces > Streptomyces globisporus. The sequence goes on from BMTG01000010.1 coordinate 34,180, forward strand.
GCTCGGTCCTCGGCGATCCGGAGCTGGTCCTGCCGCGCCGGGTCGGGGATCTGGAGTGCGAGGCGCTGCTGTGGCCGGTGCCGCTCTGGCCCGATCTGCGGTTCGAGGTGATGGCCGGGCCCGGCGGCGCCGTCTGGAACGAGTGGCTGGTCCGGGCCCCGGGCGCGGCGGGCCCGGAGCTCACCTCCGTAACGGATCTGCTCCCCTGGTCGTGCACCGTGGACGAGGCGGCCCGCGCCTTTCCCCCGGCCCGACCGATGGAGGGCAGCGCCCCGACCCGGTGGTCGCTGGCCGTCACGGACCCCGAGTCCGGCCGGGAGCGGGTAGCCGAGTTCACCTGGGGCCTGTTCCAGCGGCTGCTGCCGGGCGCGTGAGCTGAGGAGCCGTCAGCTCCTGCTCCCCTTCCGGCGCATCTCAACGCGCGCGACGGGCCGAACGGCGCGACCATGCAAGGAGAGACCGGCCGCCCGCCGGTGCCCCCTCCATCCGCGCGCTCGGGAGAATCGCCGTGACCGTCAGCCTTGAGCAGTTGCAGCGTTGCCATGTCGCCGTCGACCTCGGGGCCGCGAGGACCCGGGTGTACGTGAAGGGGCTCGGGCTCGTCGTCGACGAACCGAGCGTCGCCGCCGTCAACACCCGTACCGGCTCCCTCATCGCCGTCGGCGCCCTCGCCGAGCAGATGACCGGCCGCACCCCGGAGTACATCCGGGTGGCCCGCCCGGTCTCCGGCGGGACCGTCGTCGACATCGAGATGGCCCAGCGGATGCTGCGTCATCTGCTGGGCGACAAGCTCCGCCGCCAGTTGCGCCGCAAGCCCCGGCTGCGCGCCGCCGCCTGCACCCCGCACGAGGCCGATCCGCTGGCCCAGCGGGCGACGGTGGAGACCCTCGTCGGGCTCGGCGCCCGCCGCGTCGAGCTGGTCGACACGCTGATCGCGGCGGCCGTGGGCTGCGGGCTGCCGGTCGAGCAGCCGACCGCCACCATGATCATGGCGTGCGGGGCCGCCACCACCCAGATCGCGGTGCTCTCGCTCGGCTCGATCGTGACCGCCGTACGGATCCCGGTGGGCGGCAACGCGATCGACGAGGCGATCATCCAGCACCTGCGCCAGCACCACGAGCTGCTGCTGCCGAGCCAGTCGGTGCGCCCGCTCCAGCTGGCGCTGCACGGCAACGGGCTCCAGCTCACCGGTCCCGCGCTCACCGACATCCACGGCCGCGACGTGGCGACCGGGCTGGCCCGCACGGTGCAGGTCGACACGGCCGCCGTACGGCAGGCCATCAACACCCCGCTCACCGCGGTGCTCGACGGGGTGGGCAAAGTGCTCCGCGACTGCCCGCCGGACCTGGTGGCCGATCTCGCGGACCGCGGGATCATGATGGTCGGCGGCAGCGCGCTGCTCCCGGGCCTCGACCAGATGCTGCGGGACGCGACCGGGATGCCGGTGCACATCGCCGAGCGCCCCGACGTCTGCTCGGTGCTCGGCCTGGGCGCGATGCTGGACGGCAAGATCCAGCCGATGGTCCTCAACCCGCTGGCGGGGTGAGCGCGTCGGCGCGGACGCCCGGGACGGTGGAGCCGGGACCGGCCGGGAACGGGCCGGCGCAGCCGGAACCGGTTCAGCCCGGAGCGGCCGGGTCCGATGCCGCCGTCGGGCGGCTGCCGATGCTGCTGGAGGCGGTCCTCAGCGTCGGCAGCGATCTGGATCTGGGCTCCACCCTCCAGCAGATCGTGGAGACCGCCACCGCTCTCACCGAGGCCCGCCACGGTGCGCTCGCGGTGCTGGAACCCGACCGGGACCGGGTCGACGCGCTGTACACCACCGGAACGGCGGAGGCTGAGGCTGAGGCTGAGGCTGAGGCTGAAGGGAGCTTCCTGCGGGCGGCGATCGTCGTGCACACCGAGGTGTTCGGCCACCTCCACGTTGTTGGGAAGCGGCCGGGGCCGTTCACCGACACCGATCTCGGTCTGCTGCGGGTCCTGGCCGCCCAGGCGGGCATCGCGATCGGCAACGCCCGGCTGTACGGGGCGGCCCGGCAGCGCGAGCGCTGGATCGCGGGCGCGGCGGCCGTCACCACGGCCCTGCTGACCGGTAGCGACGCGGCCGACGCGCTGATGACGGTGGCGGAGCAGGCCCGGGTGCTGGCGGGCGCGTCGGCCGGGGTGATCCTCCAGCCGACGGCGGCGGGCGGGATGGAGATCGTCACCGCCTCCACGCCGGACGATCCGGCGGGCATCGTCGGCACGGTGATCGAGCCGGGGTCCCCGGTGCTCGTGCAGTTGCTCGGCGGCGAACCGGTCTTCATCGACGACTCGGCCACCGATCCCCGGATGACCACCGGCGTACGCTCCCGCTTCGGGCCGAGCATGATGCTGCCGCTGCAGAGCGGCGGGCGGCTCATCGGCACCCTTGCTCTCCCCCGGCGGCGCGGCGAGCGCCCCTACACGGATCTGGACCGGCTGCTGGCGACCCAGTTCGCCTCGCAGGCGGCCCTCGCCCTGGTGATGGCGGACGCGCAGGCCGACCGGGAGCAGCTCGCGGTGTACGAGGACCGCGACCGGATCGCCCGTGACCTGCACGATCTGGTGGTCCAGCGGCTCTTCGCCACGGAGATGATGCTGGAGTCGACCCGGCGGCGGGCCGCGTCGGAGGAGAGCGCGGGCGCCGCAGAGGCAGGGGACGGCGCGGAGGCAGGGGGCGGCGCGGAGGCGGAGGAGCAGGCGGAGGCCGGGGTGCTGCTGGGGCGGGCCGTGGACGAGCTGGATTCCACCATCCAGGAGGTCCGCACCGCCATCTTCGCGCTCCAGCAGCCACCCGCCGCGGCCCCGAGCACCTTCCGGGGCCGGGTGCTGCGGGAGACCGGGGGCGCGGCGGCCCTGCTGGGCTTCCCGCCGTCCGTGCAGTTCACCGGGGCCGTGGACGCCCTGGTGGGCGAGGAGACGGGCCGGGAGCTGCTGGCCGCCCTGCGCGGGGCGCTGGCCGCCGCGCACCGCAGGCACGGGGTCTCGGCCATCGAGGTCGAGGTGGACGCCACGGTCCGGCTGCCGGACGGGCGGGGCGGGGTGCGGCTGGTGGTCGCGGACGACGGGCGCGGTGAGGACGACGGCCGGCCGACGACGGTGACCTGGCAGGCCCCGGTCTGATCCCTCCCCCGCTTTCAGTGCTTCGAGACCGGGCCTCAGTGTTTCGAGACCGGGCCTCAGTGCTTCGGGGCTGCCCGCAGCGCGATCCGGGTGTTCGAGTGGGCGACGCCCGCCTCCCGTTTCAGCCGGCGCAGCAGGCTGTCCAGCGCCCCCGGGTCGGCGGCGGTGGCCCGCAGCAGGTAGTCGTGGCCGCCGGTCACGTGCACCACCTCCGTGATCCCCGGCAGCATCAGCACCGAGCGTTCGAACTCCTCGTTCGTCGTGTCGAGGCGCAGCGTCACATCGATGAAGACGACCAGGCCCGAACGGGTGTCGGCGGCCGGGTCGACGATGACGGTGAAGCCCCGGATGACCCCGTCGCGGCGCATGCGCCGGACCCGGTCGCCCGCCGCGTTGGCGCTGAGCCCCACGCGGACGCCCAGATCCCGGTACGAGATCCGGGCGTCCTCCTGGAGAATGCCGAGGATTTCCCTGTCCAGCCGATCCATACGTCGATTGTCCCAGCTTGTGGCGATATTGGCTGAGGAAGCACGGGGGCGGCCCGCCGTCGCCCGGTCGGCGCAGCCCGACGGGCCGCGCGATGTCCAGCGCCCTTGACTTGCTGGTGTGGACACCTCTGTCAAGCAGTCCCCCGAGCCGCCCGCACCTGCGGCAGCGGCGCCGTCCCCGGCCGCGTACCGCAATCTCATCCTGGCGACGGTCGGCTTCGCGCTGACCTTCTGGGCGTGGAATCTGATCGCGCCGATGTCCGGGGACTACAAGGACCGCCTCGGGCTCAGCTCGTTCCAGCAGTCGTTCCTGGTGGCCGTGCCGGTGCTGGTCGGGTCGCTCGGCCGGATCCCGGTGGGGGCGCTGACGGACAAGTACGGCGCGAAGCTGATGTTCCCGCTGGTCTCCGCGCTGACGATCGTGCCGGTGCTGCTGCTGATCCCGGCGAAGAACTCGTACGGGGCGATGCTCGCGGTCGGCTTCCTGCTGGGGCTCGGCGGGACGACGTTCGCGATCGGCGTTCCGCTGGTCAACGCGTGGTTCCCGCCGCACAAGCGGGGCTTCGCGCTGGGTGTGTTCGGCATGGGCATGGGCGGGGTGGCGCTGTCGGGGTACTTCACCCCGCGGATCGCGAAGCACGGCGACAATCTGCCGTTCCTGGTGGTCGCGGGGGCGCTGGTGGTGTTCGCGCTGGTGGCCGCCGTGCTGGTGACCGACCACCCGGGCCGGAAGATCCCCACGGACACCCTGGCGCACCGGCTCGGCGAGGCCGGGAAGCTGCGGGTGACGTGGGAGCTGTCGGCCCTGTACGCGATCGGCTTCGGCGGCATCGTGGCGTTCGGCGTCTATCTGCCGACGTATCTGAAGACCTGGTACGAGATGTCGCCGACCGAGGCGGGCACCAAGGCGGCCGGGTTCGCCCTGGTCACGGTGGTCTTCCGGCCGATCGGCGGCTGGCTCTCGGACCGGATCCACCCGGCGGTGGTGACCTCGGTGGCGCTGCTGCTGGCCGCGCTGATGGCGATCGTGCAGGCCTTCGAGCCGCCGCTGAACCCGGTCGGCACGATCGCGCTCCTGGCCATGGCGGCCGGGCTCGGCACCGCGAGCGGCAGTGTGTTCGCCCTGGTCTCGCAGGTGACGCCGCAGCCGAAGGTGGGCAGTGTGACGGGCATCGTCGGGGCGATGGGCGGGCTCGGCGGGTTCGTGCCGCCGCTGGTGATGGGCGCGATCTACAGCGCCAAGGACTCCTACGCGATCGGCTTCATGCTGCTGTCCGATCTGGCGCTGGCGGGGTGCGTGTACGCGTACGGGCGGATGCGGACCGTCCAGCGCGACGAGTGACGCCGTCGGGCATGGAAGAAACGGCCGCGTTCCCGCCGGAACGCGGCCGTCCGTGTGCGAGCTACCGGCGCTGCCGGAGCTGTTGTTCGAACCGGTCCGCCCAGTACGCGGTCCGGTCGAGGTAGGCCGTCTCGGCGGCTTCCCCGGTCTTTCCGTAGGCGCCCTCGAAGGTCTCGTAACCATGGCCCGGGGGCGGGGTGGAGGAGGCGGGTTCGATGGAGCTGCCCTCGTGCCACTCGTTGAACGAGGTGACGGAGACCCAGGTGGGGTCGCCGCCGATGGCCGGGTCGAGGGCGTTGTTCCACTCCAGGTCGTACGAGGCGCCGTCCTCGCGGCCGAGGGTGGGGGTGGTGTTGCCGGGGACGGCCCGGTCGTCGAGGTAGCCGGGGGCGACCGAGGGCGCCCAGACGAGGCCGTTGGCCTTGGCGTAGTCGCCCGCGTTCTTCCAGCCGGGGGCGGTGGCGCCGGCGATGCCGTCGTAGGTGTAGATCCCGCCGAAGTGGTCGACCTTGCTGGTGTCGGTGGTCTGGGCCAGAACGATGGCGGTGTCCTTGACGGCGTCCAGGGCCGACCAGTCCTGGATCTTCAGGCTCTCGAAGATGTAGTAGGCGTTGCGGTCGCCGTTGGCCGCGTCCCGGTAGAACGCGGGGTGGTCGCCGAACTTCCCTTCCAGATAGGCGATGTCGTCGACGACGGATGCGGCGGTGCGGCCGCCGTACGGTTCGATGTGCCAGGCGACCTCGATGCCGTGGCGGGCGGCGGCGTCCATCACGTCACCGGCGAGGCCGTCCTCGTACCCCCCTTGTCCCCACCAGCTGTAGACGATGACGCCCGCGCCGGACCGCTTCACCCAGTCCATGTGCTGGTCGACCGCCCCGGCGATGTCCCCGGAGTCGTACGGGCCGAGCTTCGGGTAGAGGTCGGCGCCGATGGAGTCGGGCGGGGTGTGGCCGCCCTGCTGCCAGTGCCGCCAGCTGCCCGCCGGTCCCTCGGGGGTGCCGTACCAGGGGTAGTAGAAGAGGTGCACGTTGGACGAACCCTCGTCCTCGGTGGCCGGGGCGCGGGTCAGGGTGAAGCGGTCCACGTCGAAGAGGGCGCCCGCTCCCCCGGTGAACCGCAGGAACAGCGGGCCGGTACCGGCGGTCAGCGTGGTGGTGACCTCGGTGAAGGCCTCCCAGCCGCCGGTCGGGGCGACGTCGACGGAGCCGAGAAGCGGTCCGGTGGCGGAGCCCGAGCGGATCTCGATCGTGCCGCCCGCACCGGCCGAGGAGACGGTCGCGGTGAAGGCGGTGGCCCCGGCGGTGTCGAGGGAGGAGAAGCCCGCCCAGTCGCCGTCGTCGATGTAGCCGAGGGTGGCTCCCCCGCTCGCCGAACCGTGGGCGGCGCTCTGGACGCCCGAGGAGGAGGTGTACGCCTCCGCCTCCGCGCTGTCGCCGCCCGGGCCCGGGCCGCCCGGGTCGTCGGCGGAGCAGTCCGCCTCGACGGCTCCGGCAGCGTACTGGACGCCGCCGAGAAGGAGTTGACGGAAATCCGGGTCGGCGAAGGACTCGATGGTGTGGCCGAGCCCGGTGTAGAAGGAGCGGCCCTCCTGCTGTTCGTGGCACCAGGTGATGGGGTGGTCGCCGCCCATCTCGCCGCCGCTGTAGCTGGATTCGTCCAGGGACTGGAGGACGTGGACGCTGTCGCGGGGGTTGGAGCGGTAGTTGTACCACTCGTCGGTCCGCGTCCAGGTGTCGTCCAGGTGCGCGGTCGCCGGGTGGGCGTGGTCCTCGGTGGTGAGGCGGGCCTCCTGGATCGCCGGGTGGCTCTGAAACCACGCCCCGACCAGGTCCTCGTACTCCGGCCAGTCGTATTCGGTGTCGGCGGCCGCGTGGACGCCGACGAAGCCGCCGCCCCCGTCGACGTACCCCTTCAGGGCGCTCTGCTGGGTGCCGTTCAGGACGTCGCCGGTGGTGGAGAGGAAGACGACGGCCTCGTACTCGGTGAGGTTCTGCGGGGTGAAGGCGGTGGCGTCCTCGGTGGCGGTGACGGTGAAGTCGTTCTCCGCACCCAGCTGTCGGAGGGCGGTGATGCCCGCCGGGATGGAGTCGTGGCGGAATCCGGCGGTCTTGGAGAAGACCAGGACCTGGTAGGGATCGGCGGCTGCCGCGCTCTGCACGCCGGGGCTCAGGAAGGCGGCCCCGAGGGTGAGGGCGACGGCGCAGGCGAGCCGTCGGGTACGGGATCGTCTCATCGGTCGTTCACCTGCGCTCCCTGGGTGGTGAAGGTGAAGGCGTCCAGGTCGAAGAGGCTGCCCTGGCCTGTCGGGCCCGTGAAGACGAAGAACAACTCGGTCGATCCGGCAGGGGCGTTGTTCACGTCGGCCGTGACGTCCACGTAGTTCTCCCAGCCGCCGGTCGGGGTGACGGGCAGGGAGGAGAGCAACGTGCCGGTCGGGGAGCCGGCCCGTACCTCCAGGGTGCCGCCCGCGCCGCCCGAGGCGACCCGCGCCGTGATGGAGGTGGCGTCGGAGAGCACGTACGGCGTGAAGGAGACCCAGTCGCCGTTGTCCGTGTAGCCGACCGCCGCGCCGCCCTCCGCGGAGCCGTGCGGGGCGATCTCGATGCCGTTCTGGGCGGCGAAGTGCTCGCCCTGGCGGTGGCGGGGCTGGAGGATGGAGTCGCTGTGCGTGGTGAGTCCGCCCGCGTCGGTGTACTCGGCGTCGAAGACCCCGTAGATGTTGGCGGCGCTGTCGTGCTCGCCGTCGACGGGGACGTCGATGGTGCCGGAGCAGCCGTTCTTCGAGGTGATCTGGTGGCGGTGGCTGTCGTGGCCGAGAAGGTAGGTGACCTTGACCTTGGAGCAGTCGACCGTGCCGTCCTCGGGGTCGCTGACGCTCACGGTGAAGGGGACGGAGTCGCCGAAGGAGAAGAGGCTGCCGTCGGCCGGGGTGGTCAGGGTGACCGTGGGCGCGGTGTTGCCCGCCGTCACGACCAGGCTCGCGGTGCCGGTGAGCCCTTCGGGGTCGGTGACGGTCAGGGTCGGGTTGTAGGTCCCGGCGGTGGTGTAGGTGTGGCTGGGGTTCGGGTCGGTGGAGGTGGCTCCGTCGCCGAAGTCCCAGGCGTAGGTGAGGTTTCCGCCCTCGGGGTCGGCGCTGCCGGCCGAGGAGAAGGAGACGGCGAGCGGGGTGGGCCCGGACGTCCTGTCGGCGGCGGCCTTGGCGACCGGGGACCGGTTGCTGCCCGCGAGGTACTCGACGCGGTACAGGGCCTGGTTGCCCGCGCCGGTGCCGTAGTCGAGGACGTAGAGCGCGCCGTCGGGTCCGAAGGCGGAGTCCATGACCTGGGTGCCGGTCCACGGGAAGGTGTCGATGGTCCCGGGTGATCCGTCGGCCTCGACCTCGACCGGCTTGATCCATTTGCGGCCGTACTCGGTGGCGAAGAAGCGGCCGTCGAGGGAGGCGGGGAACTTCACGGCGGAGTCGAGGTCCGCGTCGAAGTTGTATACGGGTCCCGCCATCGGGGATTCGGAGCCGCCGCCGAACTCCGGCGGGGAGCCCGCGTCACCGGCGTACCGGATCCAGGCGGGCTGGGCGGGTGGCAGGGTGGCGAGGCCGGTGTTGCGGAAGGAGTTGTTGGCGGGGCCGGAGGCGCAGGCGTACTTCGCGCCGGACGGGCCGCCGGGGAAGGTGTACTCGCCGTACGTCTCCGTGGGCGTGTTGGTGCCCGTGCAGTAGGGCCAGCCGAAGTTTCCGGGCTGGATGACGCGGTTGAACTCGACCTGGCCGCTGGGGCCCCGGTTCGGGTCGGTGGTCCCGGCGTCGGGGCCGTAGTCGCCGATGTAGACGGCTCCGGTCTTCTTGTCGACGGACATCCGGAACGGGTTGCGGAAGCCCATCGCGTAGATCTCGGGCCGGATGTCGGCGGTGCCGGGCGCGAAGAGGTTGCCCGCCGGGACGGTGTACCCGCCGTCCGCCGTCGGCTTGATCCGCAGCAGCTTGCCGCGCAGGTCGTTGGTGTTGCCGGAGGAGCGCTGGGCGTCGAACTGCGGGTTGCGGTCGGCGCGTTCGTCGATCGGGGCGTAGCCGGCCGACTCGAAGGGGTTGGTGTCGTCCCCGGTGGTCAGATACAGATTCCCGGCGGCGTCGAAGTCGATGTCACCGCCGACGTGGCAGCACTGGCCCCGGTCGCTCTCGACTTCCAGGACGACCTTCTCGCTGCCGAGGTCGAGCGTGCCGTCGGCCTTGAGGACGAAGCGGGAGAGGCTGAGGTGCCCCTTCCATGCCTCGAAGTCGGCGGCCGAGCCGGTGGTGGGGGCGTCGCCGGGCGGAGTGTTCAGGAGCGGGGAGTAGTAGAGGTAGACGAAGCGGTTGGCCGTGAAGTCCGGGTCGACGGCGATGCCCTGGAGGCCCTCTTCGTCGTGGGTGTAGACGTCGAGCTTGCCCGCCGTCTTCGTCGACCCGGCGGCGTCGGTCAGCCGGACCGTGCCGTCGCGGGCGGTGTGCAGTACGGACCGGTCGGGCAGCACGGCGAGCGACATGGCCTCGCCCAGTTCGGCTGCTCCGAGGGCGAGTTGGACCTGCTGGTAGTCGGCGGCGGGGATGTCGGCCGCGATGCGCGGAGCTCGCGTCTCGGGATCGGCGGCAAGGGCCGGACCGGCAGTGGGAACAGCGAGCGTGGCCGCGAGGAGTGCGGCGAGGGCGGTGGCGTATCTGGACCACCGCGGGGGTGCGGGTGGCATGGCCGGGTGATTCCTTCCTGACGGTACGTGGGGTCTGTCAGGCAAGGCGCTGTCGCGCTTTGCGACGTGCTGGGGGGAGGCTCGGGCGCTCGGAAGCGGGCGGTTTTTTCCCTGGAGAGAGCGCTCCAACTCGCTTACTGGGCAAGCTTTTTGCATGCTGGCAACGCAAAATTAATTTGTCAATGCTGTGTCGAAATTGCGGTTCGATGCTCCGTGCAGCCATGTGGCGGGCGGGGCGGTCCCTCCGAATGCCCGACCTGGGGTGACGCTGCCCTCATCGGCCTCCGGGTCCCGGCGAGGCCGCCGCCGACGCCCTAGGCTTCCCGGCGTGACCCTCCTTCCCGCGCTCCAGTCCCCCACCGGCCCGACGGCCTCCCGGGAGGCCGTCCGTTTCGGCGGCCTCTCCCTGACGTACGGCGAGCTGTCCGCCGCCTCCACCGCACTCGCCGCCCGGATCGCGGACGCGGGCCGGGTCGCCGTCTGGGCCACCCCGACGCCGGAGACGGTGATCGCGGTGGTGGCGGCCCTGCGGGCCGGGGTTCCGGCGGTGCCGCTCAACCCCCGCACGGGCGAGAACGAGTTGGCGCACATCCTGGGCGACAGCGAGCCCACGGCCGTGCTGGCGGGCCCGGACGACGAACTGCCCCCGGGGCTGGAGAAGCTGCGGCGGGTGACGGTGGACGCGCGGGGGGCGGCGGCTTCGGGAGCCTCGGCGGACTCCGAGGCGTACGGGGCGGGCCCCGGCGTATCCGCCATGGGCGAGGCCGATGGGGCGGGCGAGGCGGGCCCGGGCGTGTACGGCATCGGCGAGGCCGATGGGGCGGGCGAGGCGCGTCCCGCCGCATACGACATCGGCGAGGCCGGCCCCGAGGACCCCGCCCTGATCGTCTACACCTCCGGCACCACCGGTCCACCCAAGGGGGCCGTCCTGCCCCGCCGGGCCGTGGCCGCGTCCCTGGACGCGCTGGAGGAAGCCTGGGGGTGGACCGGCGACGACGTCCTGGTCCACGCGCTGCCGCTGTTCCACGTCCACGGGCTGATCCTGGGCGTCCTCGGCCCGCTGCGGCGCGGCGGCTCCGTGCGCCATCTGGGGAAGTTCTCCCCCGAGGGCGTGGCCCGTGAGCTGGGGTCCGGGGGCACGATGCTCTTCGGCGTACCGACGATGTACCACCGGCTGGCGGAGGCGCTGGACGGGTCGGCCGGCACCGCCGAACGTGACGCGTTGGCAGGGGCGTTGAGCGGGACACGGCTGCTGGTCTCCGGCTCGGCGGCGCTGCCCGTGCACGACCACGAGCGCATCGCGGCGGCGACCGGGCGGCGGGTGATCGAGCGGTACGGCATGACGGAGACCCTGATGAACACGGGGATCCGGGCGGACGGCGTACCGCGCCCGGGCACGGTGGGGCCGCCGCTCGCCGGGGTGGAGCTGCGCCTCGCGGAGGACGACGGCACGGTGCTCGACGAGCCCGGGGCGATCGGCGAGATCCAGGTACGCGGCCCGAACCTGTTCACCGGCTATCTGAACCGGCCGGACGCCACGGCCGCCGCCCACACGGCGGACGGCTGGTTCCGTACGGGCGACGTGGGCACGGTGGACCCGGACGGGTACGTCACCATCGTCGGGCGCAAGGCCACCGACCTGATCAAGAGCGGGGGCTACAAGATCGGCGCGGGCGAGATCGAGAACGTGCTCCTCGCGCACCCCGGGGTCCGGGAAGTGGCGGTGACCGGCGAGGAGGATCCCGACCTCGGCGAGCGGGTGGTGGCCTGGGTGGTCGCGACGGACCCGGACTCTCCACCCTCTGCCGAAGAGTTGGCGGACCGGGTGGCGGCCCAACTGGCCCCGCACAAGCGCCCGCGCACCGTGCGCTACCTGGACGCGCTGCCCCGCAACGACCTGGGCAAGATCATGAAGAGGTCGCTCCGTGCCTGACGCCGGCCCCGACCGCGCGACAGCCCGTAAGGCGATCGCCCTGCTCACCGGCGCGGCGGGCTTCACCGAGCACCGCCCGCCGCCGAGCCCCCTGCCGCCGGACGGTCCGCTCGGCTGGGCGGGGTACGACGCGGCGCGGGAACGTGCCTCGGCCCGGACCGGCGAGGAAGAGTCCGTGCTGTACGGCACCGGGGTCGTCGGCGACCGCGCGTGCGTGCTGCTCTCCTTCGAATTCGGCTTCCTTGGCGGCTCGTTGGGCCGGCAGACGGGAGACCGGCTGGCGGCCGCGTACGAGTTGGCCCTGGCCCGCCGCCTCCCGCTGGTCGCGCTCGTCGCCACGGGCGGCAGCCGGATGCAGGAGGGCATGATCGCGCTCACCCAGCTTCAGCGGGTGGCCGCGGCCTCCGTCCGGCTGCGCGCGGCCGGGCTCCCGCAGATCGCCGTGGTCCGCGACCCGACGACCGGCGGCGGCTGGGCCACGGTGGGCGCGGGCGCGGATGTGGTGCTGGCGCTGCCGGGCGCACAGGTGGGCTTCGCCGGTTCCCGGGTGCGACCGCCGGACGCCGACCCGTACGCGTACAGCGCCGATGGCCAGTTCGAGGCGGGCCAGGTGGACGCGGTGGTCCCGGCCGACGAGCTGACCGCCGCGGTGACGCACTGGCTGCGCGCGCTGGGGCCGCACGAGGATCTGCCCGCCGCGCCGGTGCCCCGTGCGCTGTCGGTGGCCGGTGCGCCGGTACCGCGCGCGCTGTCGGCGGGCGGTACCGAGTCGGCGGCCGGTGCCGGTACGGGGGCGGGGGCCGGGACGGGGGCGGGAGCAGCTAAGGGATCGGGAGCAGGGACGGGATCGGGAGCAGGGACGGGGTCGGGAGCCGGTACGCCGTCGGCGGCCGACAGCGGCCCGGCGGTCCCGCTCCCCGAGACCGGGCGGGAGGCGGTGGCGCGGGCCCGCGATCCGCGACGGCCGCGCGCGGAGGCCTATCTGGCCGACTACTTCGCCGTACGGCTCCCGCTCCACGGGGACCGCTCCGGCTCCACGGACCCCGGGCTGCTCTGCGGCTTCGGGCTGCGCGGGGACGGGCAGCCCGTGGCGTACGTCGCCCAGTGCGGTACGCCGACCCGGCCGGCCGGATACCGCGCGGCGGCCCGGACGATCCGGCTGGCGGACCGGCTCGGCGTCCCCGTCCTGACCCTGGTCGACACCCCGGGCGCGGCCAACGACGCCGAGGCGGAGCGGGCGGGCGCGGGCGCGGCCATCGCGGACACCTTCGCGGCGGTCGCGGCGGCCCGGGTTCCGGTGACGACGCTGGTGATCGGCGAGGGCGGTTCGGGCGGGGCGCTGGCGCTCGCGGCACCGGACAACACCCATGTCACGGTGGACAGCTACTTCTCCGTCATCGCCCCGGAACTGGCCGCCGCCATCCTCAAGCGGCCGCCGTCGGAGACGGGCGCGACGGCCGACCAGCTGCGGCTGCGCCCGCAGGACCTCGTGGACCTGGGCTTCGCCCGCTCGATCGTCGGATAGACCCGGCTCCGGCCCCGCTCATGGCTGCGGGGCCGCCTGTCGCACCAGGGCGTCCCAGAGGCCGACGGCCCGGTCCACCGTGGAGCGGAGCCGCTCCACGGGCACGCCGTCGCGCGCCTCGATCGAGAGCCCGTACAGGATGGTCGCGTAGAAGTCGGCGACGGAGCGGACATCTGTTTCCGGTGCCAACTCGCCCTCGGTGATGGCGCGTTCCAGCCGGGCCTCCAGCTCGGCAACCGTTCCCCGGCGCTGGCCGGCCAGATGCTCGGCGACGCCTCTGTTCTGGTGGGCGCAGTTGGCGGCCGCGAGGACGATCATGCAGCCGCTGGGCGTGCCCGTGTCGGCGAAGATGTCGATGTTCCCGCGCAGCATGGCTTCGACGGCGGCCCGGGCCGTCGGCTCCTCGCGCAGGGCGCGGGCGGTCGCCGAGCCCGTGGTGCTCCCGTAGAGCGCCACGGCCTCGCGGAACAACTGCTCCTTCGAACCGAAGGTGTTGTACAGGCTGGCGGAGTTGATGTTCATGGCGCCGGTCAGATCGGTGAGCTTCGTGCCCTCGTAGCCGAGCTCCCAGAACACCTCCATCGCACCCCGCAGCGCCACCGTGCGGTCGAACGCGCGCGGTCGTCCTCTTTCAGCCATATCTGCCTTCTCGTCGGGGAGTTCGTGCCACCCCAGTCTGCCCGGTGTGTATTTTTAGATCGTTCGACCTAAAAATAGCTCACCATGGTGGCGGAAGGAACAAGATGTCTCAGCTCGCGGGCAGAGTGGCGTTGGTGACCGGGGGAAGTCGCGGCATAGGGGCCGCGACCGCTCTCCGGCTGGCGGAGGACGGCGCGGATGTGGCGCTGACCTATGTGAACGCGGCCGACAGGGCGGCGGACGTCGTGGCGGCGATCGAGGCCCTGGGCCGCAAGGCGGTGGCGGTCAAGGCCGACAGCGCGGACCCGGCGGCCGTCGTGGACTCCGTCGAGCGGGCCGCGGCCGCGCTCGGCCGGCTCGACATCCTGGTGAACAACGCCGGGATCTTCCCCTTCGGCCCGGTCGAGGACGCACCCCTGGCCGAGATCGACCGCACGCTCGCGGTCAATGTGCGGGCCGTCTACCTCGCCACCCAGGCCGCCCTCCCCCACATGGAACACGGTGGACGGGTCATCAGCATCGGGAGCTGCTGGGGCGCCCGCGTCCCCGTGCCGAACGTGGCGCTGTACGCGATGAGCAAGTCGGCGCTGGTCGGCTTCACCAAGGGCCTGGCGCACGACGTCGCGCCCAAGGGGATCACCGCGAACATCGTGGACCCCGGCCCCACGGTGACCGACATGAATCCGGCGGGTACGGACGTGGCCGAGGCGGAGCGTCTGAGGACGGCGGCGAAGGTCATGGGGGCCGACGTGGACATCGCGAACGCGGTGGCCTACCTCGCGGGCCCGGACGCGCAGTGGATCACCGGCACCACGCTGGCGGTGGACGGCGGGTACACGGCCTGACGGCTCCCTCGTCCGCTACGGCTACGGCTGCGGGTCGCGGGCGTCGTAGCGGGCGAAGGCGCGCCACTTCAGCGCGAGCAGGGTCACACCGGTGACGCACAGGATGCCGCCACCGGTGACGGCGACGGCGGGCGAGGCGAGGTCGGCCGCGGAGCCCGCCAAAAAGTCGCCGAGGCGGGGACCGCCCGCCACGACGACGATGAAGACGCCCTGGAGGCGGCCGCGCAGTTCGTCGGGCACGGCCGCCTGGAGCATCGTGTTGCGGAAGACCATGGAGACGGTGTCCGCGCAGCCGGCGAGGGCCAGGAACAGCAGCCCGAGCCAGAGGTTGCGGGTGAGTCCGAAGACGGCGATGGCGGTGCCCCAGGAGCCGACCGCCAGCAGGATCGCGAGTCCGTGCCGCCGGATCCGGCCGAGCCAGCCGGAGAACACCCCGCCGAGCAGCGCGCCGAGGGCCGGGGCGGCGACCAGCAGCCCGGTGGTCCGCGCGTCACCCCCGTACCAGAGGACGGCGACGGCCGGGAACAGGGCGCGGGGGTGGGCGAGGACCATGGCGCACAGGTCGGTGAAGAAGGTCATCCGCAGGTTCGGCCGGGTCCCGAGGAACCGCAGCCCGTCCAGGACGGAGGCCCGCTTGCCCGCCTCGCCGCCCTTGCGGTCGGGCAGCATCGAGGGCATGCGCAACATCGCGTACAGGGAGGCGGTGAAGCAGACGGCGTCCACGCTGTACGCGGCCCGGTAGCCCCACCAGCCGACGATCAGGCCGCCCAGCATCGGGCCGATGAGCGTGCCCGTCGTGCTGGTCATGGTCGTCAACGCGTTGGCCGCGGGCAGTTGTTCGGCCGGCAGCAGCCGGGCGATCATCGAGGAGCGGGCCGGGGCGTTGAGGGCGAAGCAGACGGCCTGGAGGGCCACGATCGCGTACAGCAGCCCGACGTGCTCGATGCCGACGACGGTCGCCGCCACCAGGACGAGGGAGAGCCCGAACGACCCGGCGGCGCTGAACAGACCGAGCTTGCGCCGGTCGACGGTGTCGGCGACGGCCCCGCCGTAGAGCCCGAAGACGACGAGCGGCACCAGCGAGCAGAACCCGATGAGCCCGACGGAGAACGCGGACCCGGTGATGTCGTAGACCTGGAGCGAGACCGCCAGCGCCGTCATGCCCTGGCCGATCCAGGAAACGGTGTTCCCGAACCAGAGCCGCCGGTAGTCGGGCGAGGTCCGCAGGGGCGTGAGGTCGGCGAGTATATGGGTGCGTCGCGCACGCGGTTCGGCTGATTCGGTCACAGGGGATGGTAGCCAGGGGCCCTGATCCGACGGCTCCGGGGGCCGGGGCAGCACCTCGACCGGCAGGGACAACCGAACAAGTTGTCGACTTGGCCGGAAGCAGAGGCACCCACCGGGATACGGTCGGAGCCGTCCTTGTCATCGTCCCGAGAGGCTGCTCGCGTTGTCCGTGTCTGTCCGAGGATCTTTCCGGCGTCACCGGTGCACCGGCCCGGCCGTCGCCCTGTCGGCCGCTCTCGCCCTCGCCGCCGCTCTGTCGGCGTGCTCCGGCGACGGACCGCCCGAGAAGGCGTACACCGTGCCCGGCTCCTCGTGCGGCATCGCTGTGGAACCCGCACTGGTGAAAGCCGTGCTGCCCGGCGGCGACTCCCTCACCTCGGCCACTCAGAAGCCGAACGGGGGAACGGTCCGCTGCAACCTGTCCGTGGACGGCAAGGAGGCTCTCAGCCTCGCCCAGGCCTGGTGGGGGGATAGAGACAGCGCGACGGGGGTCGCGCAGGCATACGCCCACACGGACAACGGAACGTTGTCGGAGGACGAACGCTTCGTCTACACCGGGAGGGCCGGCGTCGGCCAGACCGTTTCGTCCTGCGAGGTGTCGGAGCACCCGGAGCAGGACCTCTACATCGTGGTCGAGACTCGCGACACGGGCATCGACGACCCCGAGGCCATCGAGAAGCTCCTCACCGCCTACACCAAGGCCGTCGAAGGATCAGCGGCCTGCCGGGAGCCCGCCGCCGGATCGTGAACTGAACGGATGAACGGGTGCCGCCACTCTGGAGTGGCGGCCCCCGTTTCACGTTCCCGCGGGTAGAAACGGTTCTCCACGAGATCCGAACGGTGGGGCGGGTGGGACTCGAACCCACGGCCGACGGATTATGAGTCCGCTGCTCTAACCGGCTGAGCTACCGCCCCGTTTCGGCGTGGCGCGTACAAGTGTGCGCACCGTCTGCCGCAGCATAGCCGGTCATACGATCTCTCGCTTCGGTTGGCCGACTTCACCTGATCTTGAGGACGTCGCTGCGTGCTGCCCGGTTGCAGGGAAGATCGAGAAGACCCTAAAGAGTCTCACCGAGGCCCCGTCCACCACCTGGAGGGGATCAGGCCGCACACGCGAAAGAGGACCCCGAAGGGTCCTCTCCCGTTCTGCTCCCCCGACTGGACTCGAACCAGTAACCCTCCGGTTAACAGCCGAATGCTCTGCCAATTGAGCTACAGGGGATCGCGCTCCCCCGACTGGACTCGAACCAGTAACCTGCCGGTTAACAGCCGGCTGCTCTGCCAATTGAGCTACAGGGGATTGCTGCGTTGCTTCGAAATCGTACCTGCCTGGCGGCTGCCGGGCGGCGCGCGTTCGCTGCGACACATACATTAGCGCAAGCAGGGGGGTGCTCCGCCAATCGGTATCGCCCGGGGTGATCTCGGGTGCTCGCGGGTAGGCGGGCTGCACACGTCGCACCAAGCGTAGGAAGGGTGGCAGCCATGCGGTACCGGCTCACGTTCATCGCCGGAGTGGCCCTCGGTTACGTGCTCGGCACGCGAGCCGGGCGCGAGCGTTACGAGCAGTTGAAGAAGTCGGCCCGGCAGTTCACGGAGAACCCCGCCGTGCGCAACGCCGCCGAGAGCGCCGCCCACAGCGGGCGGGACATCGTCGGCAAGGCGTACCACTCGGTCAGCGACAAGGTCGGTGACAAGGTGCCCGCGTCGGTCGCCGAGCGGGTCCGGTCGCTGCGGGACCGCAGCAGCCAGAACGGCTTCGAGGACGACTGGGGGACGACGAACACGTAGTCGTGTGAGGCGCGGTCGCTGTGCTGTGCGTTACGAGAAAGTCCCGCGGTGCGGCAGAATCTCCGTATGGGCATAGTCGCGGGGCTGGACAGTTCTTCCGCCTTCACTCACATCGTCGTCTGCGACACGGAATCGGGCGCCGTGCTCCGGGAGGGGTACGCCGCCCACCCGGTCGAGGCCAAGGCCGCCGAGGTCGATCCGCAGGCCTGGCTGCTCTCGCTCGGTGAGGCGGCCTCCGGCGGGCTGCTCGAAGGCGTGCAGGCCATCGGGGTCTCCGCCCAGCAGCACGGGCTCGTCCCCCTGGACCAGCAGGGCAATCTCGTACGCCCGGCCCTGCTCGGCAACGACCGGCGGGCGCAGGTCGCCGCGGCCGATCTCGTCGACGGGCTGGGCGGGCGGCAGGCCTGGGCCGAAGCCGTCGGGGCCGTGCCGAGCGCCGCGCAGCCGGTGGCGAAGCTGCGCTGGCTGGCGCGGACCGAGCCGGAGAACGCCCAGCGGGTGGCCGCCGTGCTCCAGCCCCACGACTGGCTCGTGTGGCAGTTGCTGGGCCGGCCCGCCCGGCGGACCACGGACCGGGGCGCGGCCTCGGGCACCGGCTACTGGTCGGCCGGGTCCGGCTCCTACCGGCCCGATCTGGTCGAGCTGGCCCTCGGACACTCCGCCGCGCTGCCCGAGGTGCTCGGGCCCGCGGACTCCGCCGGGATGACCCCGGAAGGGCTGCTGATCTCCGCGGGCACCGGCGAGACCATGGCCGCCGCCTTCGGGCTCGGGGTCGCCGTGGGCGACGCGGTGGTGTCGCTGGGGGCCTCCGGGTCCGTGATGGCGGTCCACCACGAGGCGCTCGCCGATCCGAGCGGGATGATCACCTCGTTCGCCGACGCCACCGGCATGCATCTGCCGGTCGTTCACCTCTCCAACGCCGTACGTGCCCTGCGCGGCACCGCCGAGATGCTGGGCCTGGACGGGCTGGAGGAGTTGTCCTCGCTCGCCCTGAAGTCGACGCCCGGGGCCTCGGGGCTCGTCCTGCTCCCCTATCTGGAAGGCGAGCGGACTCCTCAGCTTCCCCACACCGCCGGCACCCTCTGCGGGCTGCGGCGTGAGTCGATGAAGCCGGAGCACCTGGCGCGCGCCTCGTTCGAGGGCATGCTGTGCTCGCTCGCCGACGCCCTGGACGTGCTGCGCGGGCGGGGCGTCGAGGTTCGGCGGGTGTTCCTGCTGGGGGCCGCCGCCGAGCTCCCCGCCGTACAGGCGCTGGCTCCGGCGGTGTTCGGCACCCAGGTCGTGGTGCCGCAGCCCGCCCAGTACGCGGCGATCGGCGCGGCCCGGCAGGCGGCCTGGGCACTCGGGGTCTCGCAGGGCGCCCTCGATCCGCGCACTCCCCCGGCCTGGCAGGGTGCGGCCGCCCACGTGCTGGAGCCCGGCGACGAGCTGGCGGTGGGCGGGGCGGTACGGCAGCAGTACACGGCGACCCGGGACCAGATCCACCCCGGAGCCTTCGGCGGCCGGCCCCCCGCGTAGGGCCGTTTCTCCCTCGGCGGCGCGCACCCGGCGCAGTCCTGGCACCGGGGTGCGCCTCGCCGTGAGCCCGGGCGCGGGGGGCCTCCCCCGTGCCCCAGGTTTGACCTGGGCTTGGGGAAAACGGTTCGCCCCTGGAGTACGGCGTACGCGAAACTGGGTCGGCCTCTGCCTGCCGCCGATTCCGAGAGACCCGCGTGCTCATAAAACTCCTGCGGGCCCATCTGGGCCCGTACAAGAAACCCATCGTGCTGCTGGTCCTGCTCCAGCTGCTCCAGACCTGCGCCACCCTGTATCTGCCCAGCCTGAACGCCGACATCATCGACAACGGTGTCGTCGCGGGCGACACCGGCTACATCCTGGAGTTCGGCGGTCTCATGATCGCCGTCAGCGTTCTGCAGGTCCTCTGCAATGTGGGGGCCGTGTATTACGGGGCCCGCACCGCCTCCGCCCTCGGGCGTGATGTGCGGGCCGCCGTCTTCGACCGGGTGCAGTCCTTCTCGGCCCGGGAGCTGGGACGCTTCGGGGCGCCCTCGCTGATCACCCGGACCACCAACGACGTCCAGCAGGTCCAGATGCTGGTGCTGCTGGCGTTCACGCTGATGGTGTCGGCCCCGATCATGTGCGTCGGCGGGATCATCATGGCGCTCGGCCTCGATGTGCCGCTCTCCGCCGTGCTGCTGGCGGTCGTGCCGGTGCTCGGTGTCTCGGTCGGCCTCATCGTGCGGAGGATGGGACCGCTGTTCCGCACCATGCAGGAGCGGCTGGACGGCGTGAACCGGGTGCTGCGCGAGCAGATCACCGGCAACCGGGTGATCCGGGCGTTCGTCCGGGACGGGTACGAGGAGAAGCGCTTCCGGCAGGCGAACACCGAGCTGACCGATGTGTCGGTGGCGACCGGGCGGCTGATGGCGCTGATGTTCCCGACCGTGATGACGGTGGTGAACCTGTCGTCGATCGCGGTGGTGTGGTTCGGCGCGCACCGCATCGACAGCGGCGGGATGCAGATCGGTGCGCTGACCGCGTTCCTCGCCTATCTGATGCAGATCGTGATGGCCGTGATGATGGCCACCTTCATGTTCATGATGGTGCCGCGCGCCGAGGTGTGCGCCGAGCGCATCGAGGAGGTCCTCGGGACCGATTCGAGTGTCGTGCCGCCCGTCGCGCCCGTCACCGAGCTGCGGCGGCACGGGCATCTGGAGGTGCGGGGCGCGGAGTTCCGGTATCCGGGTGCGGAGGAGCCGGTGTTGCGCAACGTCGATCTGGTGGCCCGGCCGGGGGAGACCACCGCGGTCATCGGGTCGACGGGCAGCGGGAAGTCCACGCTGCTCGGGCTCGTACCCCGGCTGTTCGACGTGACGGACGGCGAGGTGCTGGTTGACGGCGAGGACGTGCGGACGCTGGATCCGGCGCTGCTGGCGAAGACGGTGTCGCTGGTCCCGCAGAAGCCGTACCTCTTCTCGGGGACGGTGGCGACGAACCTGCGGTACGGGAATCCGGACGCCACCGACGAGGAGCTGTGGCACGCGCTGGAGGTGGCGCAGGCCAAGGCGTTCGTCGAGGCGCTGGAGCAGGGGCTCGACGCGCCGATCGCGCAGGGCGGCACCAACGTGTCCGGCGGTCAGCGGCAGCGGCTCGCGATCGCCCGGACGCTGGTGCAGCGCCCGGAGATCTATCTCTTCGACGACTCGTTCTCCGCGCTGGACTACGCGACCGACGCGGCGCTGCGGGCGGCGCTGGGCCGGGAGACGGCCGGGGCGACCGTGGTGATCGTGGCGCAGCGGGTGTCCACCATTCGTGACGCGGACCGGATCCTGGTGCTGGACGAGGGGCGGCTCGTGGGCACCGGCACCCATCACGAGCTGATGGACGGCAATGAAACGTACCGGGAGATCGTGCTCTCCCAGCTGACGGAAGCGGAGGCCGCGTAATGGCCGGTCCGGGCGGACGGATGATGGCCGGGGGCGCGCCCACCGACCGGTCGATGGATTTCAAGGGGTCGAGCAAGCGGCTGCTGAAGCGGTTCGGGCGGGAGAAGTCCTCGCTCTGGCTGATGCTGGGCGCGGTCACGGCGAGCGTCGCGCTGTCGGTGGCCGGGCCGAAGATCCTGGGGAAGGCGACCGACCTGATCTTCGCCGGTGTCGTCGGGCGGGAGATGACCGAGGGCACGACGAAGGCGCAGGCGATCGAGGGGCTGCGGAAGGACGGCCGCGGGTCGATGGCCGACATGCTGTCGGCGGTGAACTTCACCCCCGGCGAGGGCATCGACTTCGGTGCGGTGGGGAACGTCCTGCTGCTGGCCCTGGTGGTCTATGTCGGGGCCGGGCTGCTCATGCTGGTGTCGACCCGGCTGTCGATCCGGGTGATCAACCGGATCGTGTTCCAGCTGCGGGAGGACCTCCAGACGAAGCTGGCGCGGCTGCCGCTGTCGTACTTCGACCGGGCCAAGCGCGGTGAGGTGCTGAGCCGGGCGACGAACGACATCGACAACATCTCGCAGACGCTCCAGCAGACGATGGGCCAGCTCATCAACTCCCTGCTGACGATCGTCGGCGTGCTGATCGTGATGTTCTGGATCTCGCCGCTGCTGGCGCTGGTCGCGCTGGTGACGATCCCGCTGTCGGTGGTCGTGGCCACCCAGGTCGGCAAGCGGTCCCAGCCGCAGTTCGTGCAGCAGTGGCGGGTGACGGGCACGCTCAACGCCCATATCGAGGAGATGTACACCGGGCACACCCTGGTGAAGGTCTTCGGCCGGCAGCAGGAGTCCGCGCGGGACTTCGCCGAGCAGAACGAGGCGCTGTACGAGGCGGGCTTCAAGGCCCAGTTCGCCAGCGGGATCATGCAGCCGCTGATGTTCTTCATCTCGAACATCAACTATGTGCTGGTCGCGGTGGTCGGCGGGCTGCGGGTCGCGTCGGGCGCGCTGTCGATCGGTGACGTCCAGGCGTTCATCCAGTACTCGCGGCAGTTCTCGATGCCGCTGACGCAGGTCGCCTCGATGGCGAACCTGGTGCAGTCCGGTATCGCGTCGGCGGAGCGGGTCTTCGAGCTGCTGGACGCGGAGGAGCAGGACGCGGACCCGGAGCACGGCGAGCGCCCGGAGCGGCCGGCCGGCCGGGTCTCGCTGGAGAAGGTGTCCTTCCGCTACGAGCCGGACAAGCCGCTGATCGAGGGCCTGTCGCTGAGCGTGGAGCCGGGGCAGACGGTCGCGATCGTCGGCCCGACGGGTGCGGGCAAGACGACGCTGGTCAATCTGCTGATGCGGTTCTACGAGGTGACGGGCGGACGGATCGCGCTCGACGGGGTCGACGTGGCGAAGATGTCCCGGGACGACCTGCGGTCCTCCCTGGGGATGGTGCTCCAGGACACCTGGCTGTTCGGCGGGACGATCGCGGAGAACATCGCGTACGGCGCTTCGCGCGAGGTCACCCGGGAGGAGATCGAGGAGGCGGCGAAGGCGGCGCACGCGGACCGGTTCATCCGGACGCTGCCCGACGGGTACGACTCGGTGATCGACGACGACGGGGCCGGGGTCAGCGCGGGCGAGAAGCAGCTGATCACCATCGCGCGGGCGTTCCTGTCCGACCCGGTGATCCTGGTGCTCGACGAGGCGACCAGTTCGGTGGACACCCGGACCGAGGTGCTGATCCAGAAGGCGATGGCGCGCCTGGCCCACGGGCGTACGTCGTTCGTGATCGCGCACCGGCTCTCCACGATCCGGGACGCGGACGTGATCCTGGTGATGGAGAACGGGTCGATCGTCGAACAGGGCACGCACGACGAGCTGTTGGCGGCCGGTGGCGCCTATGCCCGGCTGTACGCCGCCCAGTTCGCGGAGGCGCTGGCCGAGGTGGACTGATTCCCCTCGCGGATCAGTCGAGGTAGCCGCGGAGTTGGTCGGCGAAGGCGTGGTCCCGCAGCCTGCTGAGGGTCTTGGACTCGATCTGGCGGATACGTTCGCGTGTCACGCCGAAGATGCGTCCTATCTCCTCCAGGGTGCGGGGCCGCCCGTCGTCCAGGCCGTAGCGCAGTTGGACGACCTTGCGTTCGCGCTCGCCGAGGGTGGAGAGCACCGCCTCCAGGTGCTGGCGCAGCAGCAGGAAGGCGGCGGACTCGACGGGCGATGCGGCGTCCCCGTCCTCGATGAGGTCGCCGAAGGACACGTCGTCCTCCTCGCCGACGGGGGCGTGCAGGGAGACCGGTTCCTGGGCGAGGCGGAGGACTTCGGTGACCCGCTCGGGCGTCAGGTCCAGCTCGACGGCGATGACCTCGGCGGTCGGCTCGACGCCGCGCTCCTGGAGGAGGCGGCGCTGGACGCGGACCACGCGGTTGATCAGCTCCACGACGTGGACGGGGACGCGGATGGTCCGGGCCTGGTCGGCCAGGGCGCGGGACATGGCCTGGCGGATCCACCAGGTGGCGTACGTGGAGAACTTGTAGCCCCGGGCGTAGTCGAACTTCTCCACCGCCCGGATCAGGCCGAGGTTGCCCTCCTGGACGAGATCGAGCATGGTCAGCCCGCGGCCCACATACCGCTTGGCGACGGAGACGACGAGGCGGAGGTTGGCCTCGATCAGGCGGCGTTTGGCGGTGCGGCCCATCACCACGAGCCGGTCCAGGTCCACGGCGAGGCGGGAGTCGAGGTCCGGGGTGCCCGCGAGGCGTTCCTCGGCGAAGAGTCCGGCCTCGACGCGGCGGGCGAGCTCGACCTCCTCGGCGGCGGTGAGCAGCGGGATGCGGCCGATCTCGCGCAGATACTGGCGGAACAGGTCGGAGGTGGGGCCGCCGGAGTCCGCCCGGTTCCTGGGGTCCGGCGGTTCGGGGAGGTGCGTCGCTTCCACCATGACTGCCTCGGGTGCGTGTCCGGGCGGGCCGGCTGCGGTCTCCGGGTGATGCAGGACCCTGTTCTGCGCGGGGATGGCCGCCATGGGCGCGGTCGTGGTCGTCACGGTCCGGGTCTGCACGGGGGCGACCTCCAGGTGATCGCTGCCGGTTGACGGGGGCGGAGGTCTGTCCGGGCCCGGGTGTTCCCCTGCGGACCGGTGTGCTCCGATGACTCAGACATTCCCCAGTGTGGGGTACGACACACGGCTGTCACGAGGGGCGTGCGGGGACTTTCTGATTCCGGTCCGTCACCGGGCGGTTACCGGCCCGCCCGGGCGGTGAACGGGCTCAGAGCGCGGCGGCGCCGTGGACGCGCAGGTTCTGGGCGTACTGCTGGAGCACCCAGACCTCGCTCTGCGCGGCGGCCAGCTCGTGGGGGGCGACGTTGCTGCCCAGGCGGGTGAGGCTGCTCTGTACGTCGGCGATGCGGCGGTCCACGGCGCGCAGCCGGACGTGGACGAGCTGGACACCCGCGTACGTCTCATCAATGGTCTTGCCGATGAAGACCTCGACAGCAAGCTCGGTGACAAGGCTGCGGACGGTGTTGTCGGGGGCGGCGTCCAGGACCGCGCCCAGATACGCCCGGTCGTCGGCGATGCCCTGCTCGGCGCCGCCCGCCTCCTCGATGCAGCGGCGCACGGCGGCGTAGGGCGGGGCGGTGAACTCGTCCACGCCGTACGCGTCGAAGGCCGGGGAGACCAGGGCGGGCCTCTGGAGGGCGAGCTTGAGCAGTTCGCGCTCGGTGCGGTGGGCGGGGCTGCGGAGGTTGAGCGCGGGGCCGGAGAAGGCGGGGGCCGGGGCGGTCTGCTGCGGGGTGCCGCCGCGCGGGCCCCGGCCCTGGGAGCCGCCGCGGCCGCCGCGGTCCCCTTGGTCGCCGCCCTTGTTGCGGGCCCAGTGGGCGAGCTGGGCGACGCGGCGGACGACGAACTCCTGGTCGAGGATGCCGACGAGGCCGGCGAGCTGGACGGCGACCTCGCGCTGCACACTGCTCGTCTTGATCTTGGCGACGACGGCGGCGGCCTCGTCGAGGGCGGCGGCGCGCCCGGCCGGGGTCTCCAGGTCGTAGCGGCCGACGATCTGGCGCAGCGCGAACTCGAAGAGCGGGGTGCGCGGCTCGACCAGGTCGCGCACGGCGTCGTCGCCCTTGACGAGGCGCAGGTCGCAGGGGTCCATGCCGTCCGGGGCGATGGCGATGTAGGTCTCGGCGGCGAACTTCTGGTCGTCCTCGAAGGCGCGCAGGGCGGCCTTCTGACCGGCCGAGTCGCCGTCGAAGGTGAAGATCACGCGGGCGCTTCCGTTGTCCATGAGGAGGCGGCGCAGGATCTTGATGTGGTCGTTGCCGAAGGCGGTGCCGCAGGTGGCGATGGCGGTGGTGACCCCGGCGAGGTGGCAGGCCATGACGTCGGTGTAGCCCTCGACGACGACGGCGCGGCTGGCCTTGGCGATGTCCTTCTTGGCCAGGTCGATGCCGTACAGCACCTGGGACTTCTTGTAGATCGGGGTCTCGGGGGTGTTCAGGTACTTCGGGCCGTTGTCGTCGTCGCGGAGCTTGCGGGCGCCGAAGCCGACGATGTCGCCCGCGGTGTCGCTGATCGGCCACATGAGCCGGCCGCGGAAGCGGTCGATGGGGCCGCGCCGGCCGTCCTGGGAGAGGCCGGAGGTGATCAGCTCCTTGTCGCTGAAGCCCTTGCCGCGGAGATAGCGGGTGAGGTGGTCCCAGCCGGCCGGGCTGTAACCGACCCGGAAGTGGGCGGCGGCGTCCTGGTCGAAGCCGCGCTCGGCGAGGAAGGTGCGGCCGATCTCGGCCTCGGGGCTCTCCAGGGCGCGGACGTAGAACTCGGCGGCGGCCTGGTGGGCCTCGATCAGCCGGATGCGTTCGCCGCGCTGGTGGGAGGGGTTGTAGCCGCCCTCCTCGTACCGCAGGGTGATGCCCGCCTTGGCGGCGAGGCGCTCGACCGTCTCCGAGAAGGAGAGGTGGTCGATCTTCATCACGAAGGCGATCGTGTCGCCGCCCTCCTGGCAGCCGAAGCAGTGGAACAGGCCCTTGGAGGGGCTGACCTGGAAGGAGGGGGACTTCTCGTCGTGGAAGGGGCAGAGGCCTTTGAGATTCCCGCCGCCCGCGTTGCGCAGCTGGAGGTACTCGGACACGACGGCGTCGATCGGGACCGCGTCCCGTACCGCCTTCACGTCGTCGTCATTGATCCTGCCAGCCACGCATGAAGTCTACGGGTGGGCTCGGACAGCCCCGGTCCCGGCGGGCGGTCGGCCGGGGTGCGGGCGGCGTGGCCCGCACCCCGGCCGTACGTCTCAGAGCAGGGAGTCCAGCGGGACCGACGGGTCGGCGAGGGCCTCCGGGTCGTGCTGCTGACGGGCCCGGATCAGCTCCTGGATGGTCTCGGTGACATCCCACACATTGACGTTCATCCCGGCGAGGACGCGGCGGTCCTTCAGCCAGAACGCGATGAACTCCCGCTTCCCGGCGTCGCCCCGGATGATCACCTCGTCGTAGGAGCCGGGCGGGGCCCAGCCGGAGTATTCGAGGCCCAGGTCGTACTGGTCGGAGAAGAAGTACGGGATCCGGTCGTACGTCACGTCCTGGCCGAGCATGGCGCGGGCGGCGGCAGGGCCGCCGTTCAGGGCGTTGGCCCAGTGCTCGACGCGCAGCCGGGTGCCCAGCAGCGGGTGGTGGGCCGCGGCGACGTCCCCTGCCGCGTAGATGTGCGGGTCGGAGGTGCGCAGCGAGGCGTCCACGGCGATGCCGCCGCCGTGGGCGCGCTCGGCCAGTTCCAGGCCCGCGGCCTCGGCGAGGGCGGAGCGCGGGGCGGCGCCGATCGCGGCGAGCACGTCGTGGGCGGGGTGCTCCTCGCCGTCGTCGGTGCGGGCGGCGAGCACCATGCCGTCCTGGCCGGTGATCTCGGTGAGGCGGGCGCCGAAGTGGAAGCGGACGCCGTGCGAGCTGTGCAGCTCGGTGAAGATCTGGCCCAGCTCGGGGCCGATGACCTGGTGCAGCGGGGTGGGCTCGGCTTCGACGACGGTGACCTCGGCGCCGTAGCCGCGGGCGGCGGCAGCGACTTCCAGGCCGATCCAGCCGGCTCCGGCGATGACCAGGTGGCCGTTGTCGCGGCCGAGGGCGGCGAGCACGTTGCGCAGCCGGTCGGCGTGGGCGAGGCGGCGCAGATGGTGGACGCCGGCCAGGTCGGTGCCGGGGATGTCGAGGCGGCGCGGTTCGGAGCCGGTGGCCAGCAGCAGCTTGTCGTAGTGGATGACGGTGTTGTCGCCGAGCTGCACGGTCTTCGCGTACCGGTCGAGGGCGGTGACCGGCTGGCCGAGGTGCAGCTCGACGTCGGCTCCCGCGTACCAGGGGCGTTCGTGGGTGAAGACGCTGTCCCGGTCGGCCTTGCCGTCCAGGTATCCCTTGGAGAGCGGCGGGCGTTCGTAGGGGTGGTCGCGCTCGTCGCCGATGAGGATCACCCGGCCGGTGAACCCTTCGGCCCGCAGTGTTTCGGCGGCCTTCGCCCCTGCGAGTCCTGCTCCGACGATGACGAACGTCTGGTGTGCGTCGACCACTTGATGCCTCCTCAGTGCTGTGCTGCGCGGCGCCCCCACAGCTGCGAGCGTCCCGCACGCAGCGTGATGGCGAAAGAGGGTGTGCCCCGGACAGGTCACACCCAGTGGTCAAAAAGTCCGGCCCCTTCCAGTCTGCCCCTCAGCCGCGGCGCGCTGTGAGCGCGGCGTGCAGGGATCGTGCGGAGGCGTCGGTGAGCGCGGCGATCTGGTCGATCAGGACCCGCTTGCGGGCGTGGTCGTCGGGGGCCTGGTCGAACAGGGCGCGGAAGTGCGGCTCCAGGCCCTCGGGGGCGCGGGCGGT
Source organism: Streptomyces globisporus (assembly GCA_014649555.1). Classification (GTDB taxonomy): domain Bacteria; phylum Actinomycetota; class Actinomycetes; order Streptomycetales; family Streptomycetaceae; genus Streptomyces; species Streptomyces globisporus. The sequence goes on from BMTG01000010.1 coordinate 62,157, forward strand.
GAGGGCGGCGGCCAGCTCGGCGATGACGATGCGCTGGTCGGCGCGGAGGGTCTCCTGCTCGGCACGCTGCATCACGTAACGGTCGGCGACCGCCTTGAGGACGGCGCACTCGTTGCGGACGGTGCGCGGGACGACCAGCTCCGCGCCGTACCGGCCGAGGCGGCCGGGGCCGTACACCGCGCGGGTGGCGGTCTCGGCCTCGGTGCAGAAGCGGCCGATGAGCTGGCTGGTGGCGTCCTTCAGGCGGGCCTGGGCCACGGCGGAGCCGTCGTAGCCGTGCGGCCACCAGTCCTGGTCGATCAGCCGGTCCAGGGCCTCGGCCAGCTCCTGCGGGTCGGTGCCGGCGGGGACGTAGCGGCCGATGGCGACCGCCCAGATCTCCTCGCGCTCCGGTTCGGCGTAGAGGCAGTTGGGGTCGATGTGCCCGGCGTGCAGCCCGTCCTCGAAGTCGTGGACGCTGTACGCGACGTCGTCGGACCAGTCCATCACCTGCGCCTCGAAGCAGGTGCGGTCCTCCGAGGCGCCCTCGCGGGCCCAGGCGAAGACCGGGAGGTCGTCGGCGTACACCCCGAACTTCACCGAGTGCGGGTCGGTGGGGTGCGCGCCGCGCGGCCAGGGGTACTTGGTGGCGGCGTCCAGGGCGGCCCGGGTGAGGTTGAGGCCGACGCTGACCAGCTCGCCGGTGCGCGGGTCGTGGACGAAGCGCTTGGGTTCCAGGCGGGTGAGCAGGCGCAGCGACTGGGCGTTGCCCTCGAAGCCGCCGCAGTCGGAGGCGAAGTCGTTGAGGGCCTGCTCGCCGTTGTGGCCGAACGGCGGGTGGCCCATGTCGTGCGAGAGGCAGGCCGTCTCCACCAGGTCGGGGTCGCAGCCGAGGACCGCGCCGAGCTCGCGGCCGACCTGGGCGCATTCCAGGGAGTGGGTGAGCCGGGTCCGGGGGCTGGCGTCCCACTGGTGGGAGCGGGTGCCGGGGGTGACGACCTGGGTCTTCCCGGCGAGCCGGCGCAGGGCGGCGGAGTGCAGGACCCGGGCGCGGTCGCGCTGGAAGGCGGTGCGGCCGGGCCGCTTGTCCTCCTCGGTGTCGAAGCGCTGGGTGTCGGCGGGGCCGTAGGGGCTCGCCCCCGTACCGCTCTGCGCGCTTCGCGTGCCGTGTGCCGGTTCTGCCCCGTGTGCGCCCTGTGTGCCGTCCATGGTCCCGACAGTAGCGACCGGGACGGACAACGGGCGTGAGCGGGCCGGGATGTCAGGCGGAAGCGAGCAAGCTCACGGCGTCGGCGGGGGCGACCCCTGCTCGTGCCTGGTCGTAGCGGTGCAGGACGAGGCGGGCCATCGCCGGGTGGGCGCCGAGCGGAGCGGCGGCCCGGTGCGGTACGGCGTCGGCGCAGGCGCTCGCGAAGCGGCCGGGGGCGGTGAAGTACGAGGCGACGAAGGCCCGGTGGCGTCCTCGGGCGGCGAGCGCGCGCAGGGCGGCCGGGACGGTGGGCGTGGTGGCGGAGGCGTACGCGGGCACGACGGGCACACCGAGGCGCATCGCGAGCAGGCGGGCGGTGCGCCGGGTGTCCTGGGCGGAGTCGGGGTCGCGGGACCCGGCGGCGGCGAGGACCACGCCCGCGCGCCTGCTGTCCCGGTCGCCGGGGTCCCAGCCTGCCTCCACGAGCCGCACGTACAGCGCCTCCACGAGCAGGGGGTGCGGGCCGAGGGGCGCGGCGATCCGGGTCCGTACGCCGGGGGCGGCGGCCGACGCGGCGGGCAGGTCGCGCTTGACGTGGTGCCCGCGCCCCAGGAGCAGCGGTACGAGGACGGCTTCGGCCCCGCGCAGTTCGTCCAGGGTGTCCGGGAGCAGTGGTGCGTTCAGCTCGATGTGGCCGAGCCGGACGTCGAGGCCGGGCCGCAGCTCGCGGACCCGGTCCAGGAGGGCCAGCACGGTGCGCAGGGCCTGCGGGTCGCGGCTGCCGTGCGCCACGGCGACCAGGGCCGGGGCGGAGGTGCCGCCGTCCGCTGCGGGGCGGTCGGGGTGCCGGGTGCGGTGCATGGGTCTGCGGGTTCCGTTCCGGGAGACGAGGCTGAGCTGTGCGCCGAGCTGGTCGGTGATGCGGGCGAGGAGGTGCGCGGTGCTGTCGGTCAGCGGGGGTGACTGCTGGGACTGTTCCGGGGCCGGCTCCGTCATGGACCGATGGTGCCGGGCGGAGGTTGCCGGGCCGTTGCGTGAGGGTCACCAGTGTTTTCCGCCGCCTCACGGCGGGGGCGGGGGCGGTGTGCGGTGCCTCGGGGGGCCGGGCCGGAGGTTGGGTGTCGGGCGCCACAAGCGGGGCGGCGGGCGAACCTTTACGGCTTCCCGGTCGTCAGGTGGGGTGGGGCGCGGTACGCGCACGGCGCGGCCGACGAGCGGACGGCGCGGGGACGAGTGGGGGTTGCGGTGCGTGGGAAGAGCGGGGAGAGACGGAAGCGGTCGGCTGCCATGCGGCTGCCGGGGTGGCCCACGCTGCGGGACCGGGTCGCCGCCGTGCGGCTGCCGCGTACCCGGCGCGGGCAACGGCGGCTGGTGCAGGGGCTGATGGCCGCCTGCGTGCTGGCGCTCGTGCCCGCGACGTGGATGCGTCTGGAGGCCGGTGACCGGGTGGGCACGACGGCCGAGGCTCCGGCACGGGAGGTCGCCGTGGTGTTCGGGGCCGGGCTGTGGAACGGCCGGCCGACCCCGTATCTCGCGCACCGGCTGGACGCGGCGGCCGAGCTGTACCGCACCGGGAAGGTCAAGGTCGTCCTCGTCACCGGGGACAACAGCCGGGTGGAGTACGACGAGCCGGACGCGATGCGCACGTATCTCACCGGGCGCGGGGTGCCCGACGGGCGGATCGTGAGCGACTACGCCGGATTCGACTCCTGGGACTCCTGCGTCCGGGCCAGGAAGATCTTCGGGGTCGACCGGGCGGTGCTGGTGAGCCAGGGCTTCCACATCCACCGGGCGGTGACGCTGTGCCGGTCCGCCGGGATCGACGCGTACGGCGTCGCGGTCGACGAACCCCGGGACGCCACCTGGTACTACGGCGGGGCCCGGGAGCTGGCCGCCTCGGGCAAGGCGGCCCTGGACGCCCTGTTCCGGCCCGACCCGCGCTTCCTGGGGCCCGAGGAACCGGGCGTGGCGGAGGCGCTTGCGCCGAGCGGGTGAACGACACCCCTCAGTCGTCCGGTGCGCGTCCGGTGACCCACCGCCCCTCGGGGATCCGCACGCCGCCGGTCCGCAGCGAGCGGGTGACGGCGGTCGCGGCGAGGTACACCCAGGCCCGCACGGAGCCCCCGTCGCCGGTCCCCGGCAGCTCGACCTCGCGGACGACGCGTTCGTACAGGTTGCGCGGGTGGCCGGGCCCGAGGAACTCCTCCAGGTGGTCCAGCAGCCCCAGCAGCTCCCCGTACACCCCGGGCGCGGCGACCAGCAGGGTGCCGTGGACGCGGCCGTGGCCCTCGATGGCGTACGGGTAGCCGGGACCGTCGTAGAGGAGGGCCCGGGGCAGCACGGCCGGGCGCTCCCCCGCCGTACGGCCCCGGAGGAACAGGTCGTGGTTGGGTTCGCCCGGCAGCAGCGTCCCGTACACGAAGAAGGGCAGTTCGGCGTCGGCGGCGCCGCCGCCCGGGTCGGGGGTGGTCATGACCTCCGCCGTCACAGGGCTGCCGGAGGAGCCGTCTCCGCCGTCACCCAGCCGAGGTAGCGGGCGCTGCCCCGGATCACCGGCAGGGCGATGATCTCCGGCGTGTCGTAGTCGTGCTCGCGCTGGAGGTGCTCCTCCAGTTCGTCGTAGCGCTCCGCCGCCGTCTTGAAGAGCACCTGCCACTCCTCGCTCGTCTCGATGGCGTTCTGCCACCGGTAGACGGAGGTGACGGGGGCGGAGATCTGCGCGCAGGCCGCCAGCCTGGCCTCCACCGCCGACTGCGCCAGGGCGTGGGCCTTGTCCTCGCTGTCGGTCGTGGTCAGTACGGTCAGCCATGCCGGCGGCGCTGTCATCGTCGGTCTCCTCGGAATGCGGACTCGGCGGGCACCTTGCCCGTGGGCCTTCGATGCGATTGTCGGCCCACCGGGCGTCAGGCGCCGTACGGACGGGAGTTTCTGGCGTCGCGCAGGGCGGTGCCCCACCACACCACCTGGTCCAGCAGCACCTTGGCGGCCGCGTCGGCGGGGCCCGGGTCCCGGTGGCGCCCTTCGTCGTCGAAGAGGGCACCCGCGTTGTGGAAGGACACGGTGTCGCGGACGGTGACGGTGTGGAGCTCGGCGAAGACCTGCCGGAGCTGTTCGACGGCGCGCAGCCCGCCGGAGATGCCGCCGTACGACACGAAGGCGACGGGTTTGGCCTGCCATTCGGCGCTGTGCCAGTCGATGAGGGTCTTCAGCGGTGCGGGGAACGAGTGGTTGTACTCGGGGGTGAGGACGACGAAGGCGTCGGCCGCCGCGAGCCGTTCGGAGACCGCCGCGAGCCGCGCCGCCTCCTCCGGGCCGGGGCTGAAGGTGATCGCGGTGGGCAGGCCGGCCTCGGCGACGTCGATCAGGTCGGTCTCGATGCCGGGGTGCCGGGCAGCGCGGCCCAGGAACCAGTCGGCGACGACGGGGCCGAAGCGGCCGTCGCGGTTGCTGCCGAGGATGACGGCGACCTTGAGGGGGGCCGCCCCGGCGGACGAGGTGGGTGAAGCGGATGACGTGGATGCGGCTGTGGTGTCCATGGCGTCGACCTTTCTCCCTCAACCATGGTTGAGGTCAAGCCCCCGCCCCGACGTGTGCCGCCTACGGTGGCCGCATGACGACGCAGCCGCCCCCGCCCCACATCGAGCTCGACGGCCTCCCGGCCACCGAGGAGACCCTGCGGATCCCCGCCTTGTACGGCTTCGGCCACTTCACCGCCCTTCAGGTGCGGGACGGCCGGGTGCGGGGCCTGGGCCTGCACCTCGCGCGGCTGGACGCCGCGAACCGGGAGCTGTTCGCCCTGCCGCTGGACGGCGACCGGGTGCGGGAGCTGATCCGGCACGCCCTGGCCGGGGCGGGGCGGCGGGACGCCTCGGTGCGGGTGAACGCCTATCTGCCGCCCGGGGCGACGCGTACGACCCTGATGGTGACGGTCCGAGAGCCCGCCGTCATGCCGTCCGGGGCCCAGAGCCTGATGTCGGTGCCGTACACGCGCACCGCCCCGCACATCAAGCGGCCCGGTGAGTTCGGGCAGACGTACTACGGGGTGCTGGCCGGGCGGGCGGGGTTCGACGACGCGCTGCTGACCGCGCCGGGCGGCGTGGTGACCGAGGGGGCGATCACCAACATCGGCTTCCGGGACGGATCCTCGGTGGTGTGGCCCGACGCCCCGGCGCTCACCGGCATCACGATGACCCTGCTGGAACAGGGCCTGGAGCGGGCCGGACGGCCCTCGGTCCGCCGTCCGGTGACACTGGGCGGGCCCGACGGGGTGGGCCGCTTCTCAGCCGCCTTCGTCTGCAACTCGCAGGGCATCGCACCGGTGCGTCGGATCGACGACACCGTGTTCGCGGTGGACGAGGAGCTGATGAAGGACCTGGGCGCGGTGTACGACAGCGCTCCGGAGGACGCCGTGTGATCCCCGTACGGAAAGGGGGGCGGGCGGCCCCGGCCGTGCCGGACCATGGGGGCATGCAGATCCATATCGAGGCCTCGGCCCTCCCCGGCCGCGCCTGCGGCCCGGACAGCGACTTTCCCGGCTACGAGAACATCCATGTCGGCGTCCAGCGCAAGGACCGGCCGGGCGAGCTGCTCGGCCTGCACCCCGGGGACGCCCCCTCCGCGTCATGGGTGCTCGACTGCGAGGCCACCGTGACGGAGGACGGGATCGCGGTGTCGGGGCCCTACGTCCAGAACCGGCTGGGCGGGCGGTTCGTCTATCTGTCCTGGGGCACGGTGGACGACGCCGGGGTCTTCACCATGTTCCGGCGCGCGAAGCTGATGTTCAGCGACATCGATCCCGACGTCCTCGCCGCCGCCGCGCGCTCCGGGCAGCTCACCGGGCGGCTCGGGCTCACCGACGCCAAGGGGCAGCCGCTGTGCGGCCGGGTGCGTCCGCCGCAGATCGTCTGGAGCGCCACGGGCGGGGCCTGAGCACCCCCGTACCGCCCGGCCGGAGGCGGATCCGACACCGCCCCCACCGGTCCAGGGGGGAGTGGACCGGTGGGGGCGGTGCCGTGGGGGGCGGGGATCCGTCCCGTGGGGGGGATGTCTTGCGTGTGCCCGGGGCCCACAAGGTCATACATGTGACCTGCGTCACACTCCACGCATGCGCCTCACCCGATCGGCACCCGGCCCGGCAGCACGGACCGAACGGCCCAGCCGCACCGCTGCGACCTGCGGTGATCCATTCCGGCAAGGGTGCCGCGCCGGTCCGTACGGGTGAAAGCTGACCCCGCGTCAGAAGGCGTGGCGGGCCGCGCCCCCGTTGGCTCGGGACAGGACACACCCGCTCGCGCCGTCTGCCCGGAGGATCCCCATGCGCAGTCCTGCCCGCCTCGTGACCGGCACCGTCGGTGCCGCGTTCACCGTCATCGCGTTCGGTCTCACCGCCGCCGCTCCGTCCGCGTACGCGGGTGACTTCGGCCGTCTGGAGATCACCCCGGCGACCGCTCCCCCCGGCGCCACCATCACCGTGAACACCACCGCCTGCGGCAAGAAGGGCTCGGGCATCGGTGACGCGAACGAGCTGGGCGCCGGGGACTTCGAGATGCGCCCCGGCACCCACAAGGAGGTCGTGGTCGGCCAGTTCACCGTGCCGCACGACACCCGGCCCGGTGTCTACGAGATCGTCGTCTCCTGCGACAACGGCAAGGACGCGGTCGGCGACCTCAAGGTGATCGGCGGCGGCAAGCACGAGAAGCCCATCCACGACCGCCCGTCCGGCCATGTGCGGACCGGGGTCGGCGGCAGCGTCGAGCCGAACTCCACGCAGGTCGCCCTCGGCGTCGGTGTGATCGGCCTGGCCGCCGTCGGCGGACTGTGGCTGCTGCGCCGCCGCTCCGAGGGCGCCGAAGGAAGCTGAACCGCCGCTTCCCCCTCTGACCGGGCGGGGCGCGTCCCCGAGCGCGTCCCGCCCGCCCCGGACCACCGACCGAGGACGACGCCGTGTCACCGAGCGCGCAGAAGGCCAAGGGCTGGCTGGTGGGCATCGCCGTACTGTGCGGCATCTGGCTCATCCAGAACGGGCCCGGCGGCCAGCTGATCCCGCCGCAGCCCTCCAGCGCCCAGGCCTTCGCCGCCGGACCCCAGCTCCAGCCCGGCTCCCCGGTCGCCGAGCCGCTGAACCCCTCCGATCCGGTCCGCATCCGCATCCCGACGATCGAGGTGGACGCGCCGATGGCGCCGCTGGGGCTGGCCGCCGACGGCAGCCTCGACGTACCGCCGGACGAGGACCGCAACCTCGCGGGCTGGTACGAGGACGGCGTCCCGCCCGGCGCACGGGGCACCGCGATCGTCGCGGGGCACGTGGACAACGCGGAGGGTCCGTCCGTCTTCTACGCCCTGGGCGCCCTGACCAAGGGGACCCGGGTCGAGGTGGACCGCAGGGACGGGCGCACCGCCGTCTTCTCGATCGACGCCATCGAGGTCTACGACAACGACGACTTCCCCGACCAGCGCGTCTACGGCGACGCGCCGCACGCCGCGCTCCGGCTGATCACCTGCGGCGGCGGCTTCTCCAAGGAGACCGGCTACCAGGGCAACGTAGTGGCGTACGCACACCTCACGGACGTGCGCTGACCCCCTGGGGCGTTACCCGTTCCACTGGTCGAAGCCGAGCTTGGCGACCAGCGAGAACACCACCGTCAGCAGCACCGCCCGGACGAAGCCGCTCCCCCGGCTCAGCGCCATCTTCGCCCCGATCATCCCGCCCGCCAGGTTGAAGACGGCCATCACGGCCGCGAGCTGCCACAGCACGGTGCCCTGGTACGCGAACATCGCCAGCGCCCCCGCGTTGGTGCACACGTTGACGATCTTCGCGGTGGCCGACGCGGTGACCAGGTCGAGGTGGAGCACGGCGGTCAGGGCCAGCACCAGGAAGGTGCCGGTACCCGGCCCGAACAGCCCGTCGTAGAAGCCGATCCCGCCGCCGACCAGCACGATCGCCGTGATGATCCGGGCCCGCGTGACCGGCCGGTCCGTGCCGTCGCCCGCCGCCGCCGTACCGAAGGACGGGCGCAGCAGGACGAAGGCCGCGACCCCCAGCAGCACGACCATGATGACCGGGCGGAGCACCTCGCTGCTGATCCCGGCGGCGAAGAAGGCCCCCGTCATCGACCCGGCGAGCGCCATCAGCCCGATCCGCACCGCAAGACCCACCCGCACCGGGGCCTTCCGCAGGAAGGTCACCGCCGCACCCGAAGTGCCCACGATCGCGACGGCCTTGTTGGTGCCGAGGACATGGGCCGCCGGTACGTGCGGCAGGCCGAGCAGCAGCGCGGGCAGGAGCAGCAGTCCGCCGCCGCCCACCACCGCGTCGATCCAGCCAGCGGCGGCAGCGGCGAGGCAGAGGAGGATCAGGGTCGTCAGGGTTATGTCAGGCACGAACCGACCTTAGACGCCTGTCGCCGGGGTGCTGCTCCCCCGCGGGTGTCTCGCCCCTCACACCTCATCGGCGCGGTCGCTGAGCGCAAGGTTCCGCCCGGGAAACAGCCGGGATGCGGCCGGGTAACACCTCCCGCCCAGGCTCGGGGCATGAGGACAACCGACGGAGGCCACTGAGATGCCGGAGCCCACCTTCGAGCCGCGCACCACCGCCGCCGCCTCGAACGCCACCCCGCACGCCCAGGCGCACACCGCCGTCCCGACGATCGTGGTCGTCGGGCACGGCATGGTCGGCCAGCGGTTCCTGGAGTCCCTGGCCGAGCGGGGACTGACCCCGGCGGCCGGCGCCGCCCGCGTCGTCGTGCTCTGCGAGGAGCCCCGGCCCGCCTACGACCGGGTGCGGCTCACCTCGTACTTCGCCGGGCGGAGCCCCGAGGACCTCTCGCTGGTGGAGCCGGACTTCATGGCCCGGCACGGTATCGAGCTGTACGTCGGCGACCCGGCGACGGCCGTGGACCGGGCGGGGCGGACGGTGACCGCGCGGTCCGGGGCGGTGTTCCCGTACGACACGCTGGTGCTGGCGACGGGGTCGTATCCCTTCGTGCCGCCGGTGCCGGGGAAGGACGCCCGGGGCTGTTTCGTGTACCGGACGATCGAGGACCTGCTCGCGATCGAGGAGTACGCGCAGGGCGCGGCGACCGGTGCGGTGGTCGGCGGCGGGCTGCTGGGTCTGGAGGCGGCCGGGGCGCTGAAGGGGCTCGGGCTGGCCACCCATGTCGTGGAGTTCGCGCCCCGGCTGATGCCGGTCCAGGTGGACGAGGGCGGGGGCGCGGCGCTGCTGCGGACGATCCAGGACATGGGTCTGACCGTGCATACGGGGGTCGGTACGCAGGAGGTCACCGCGGGCGGGGACGGGGCGGTGACCGGGATGGCGCTGTCGGACGGGTCCTCGCTCGCCGTCGATCTGGTCGTCTTCTCGGCGGGCGTACGACCCCGGGACCAGCTGGCCCGGGAGTGCGGCCTCGCGGTCGGGGAACGCGGCGGGATCGTCGTGGACGAGGAGTGCCGGACCTCCGACCCGGCGGTGTTCGCGATCGGCGAGTGCGCGCTGACCGCCGACGGCCGGGTATACGGGCTGGTCGCGCCGGGCTACGACATGGCCCGGACGGCGGCCGAGGTGATCGCGGGCGGGCGGTCCGCGTTCACGGGGGCGGACCTGTCGACGAAGCTGAAGCTGCTCGGGGTGGACGTGGCCTCGTTCGGCGACGCGCACGGGGCGGCCGAGGGCTCGCTCGACGTCGTGTACTCCGACGCCCGGGCGGGGGTCTACAAGAAGCTGGTGATCGGACCGGACGGGACCCTGCTGGGCGGGGTGCTGGTCGGGGACGCGGAGCAGTACGGCACGCTGCGGCCGCTGACGGGCACCGTACTGCCGGTCGCTCCTGAGCAGTTGGTGCTGCCGGCCGGGTCGGGCGGCGGCCCGGTGGCGCTCGGTCCCGGCGCGCTGCCGGACGAGGCGGTGATCTGCTCCTGCCACAACGTGACCAAGGGCGCGATATGCGAGCACACCACGCTGCCCGAGGTGAAGAAGTGCACCAAGGCCGGTACGGGCTGCGGCAGTTGCCTCAAGGTGATCGGGCAGCTGATGCCGCCGCCGGAGGACGCGGGGCTGTGCGGCTGCTTCCCGTACAGCCGCAGCGAGCTGTACGAGATCGTCCGGACCCTGGAGGTCACCTCGTTCGTGGAGTTGCTCGACTCGCACGGCCGCGAGGAGGCGCGGGGCGGCGACGGCTGCGAGGTCTGCAAGCCGACGGTCGGCTCGGTCATCGCCTCGCTGGCGCCCACGGTCGGTGCGAGCGGCTATGTGCTGGACGGCGAGCAGGCGGCGCTCCAGGACACCAACGACCACTTCCTCGCCAACCTCCAGCGCAACGGGTCGTATTCGATCGTGCCGCGCATCCCGGGCGGTGAGATCACCCCGGAGAAGCTCATCGTCATCGGCGAGGTGGCCCGTGACTTCGGCCTCTACACGAAGATCACCGGCGGCCAGCGCATCGACCTCTTCGGCGCCCGGGTGGACCAACTGCCCCTGATCTGGACCCGGCTGGTGGACGCGGGCTTCGAGTCCGGGCACGCGTACGGGAAGTCGCTGCGCACGGTCAAGTCCTGTGTGGGGCAGACCTGGTGCCGCTACGGCGTGCAGGACTCGGTGAAGATGGCGATCGACCTGGAGTTGCGCTACCGGGGCCTGCGCTCCCCGCACAAGCTGAAGTCGGCGGTCTCCGGCTGCGCCCGCGAGTGCGCGGAGGCCCGGGGCAAGGACTTCGGGATCATCGCGACCGCCCAGGGCTGGAATCTGTACGTCGGCGGCAACGGCGGGGCCACCCCGCGCCACGCGGACCTGCTGGCCCAGGACCTCTCGGACGCCGAACTGGTGCGGCTGATCGACCGGTTCCTGATGTTCTACATCCGTACCGCCGACCGCCTGGAGCGCACCTCCGCCTGGCTGGAGCGGATCGCCGGCGGCCTGGACCACGTCCGGGACGTGGTCGTCCACGACTCGCTGGGGCTCTGCGAGGAGCTGGAGCGGCTGATGGCCGACCATGTCGCGGGCTACCGCGACGAGTGGGCGGAGACGATCAACGACCCGGAGCGGCTGCGCCGGTTCGTCACCTTCGTCAACGCTCCCGACGCCCCCGACCCCTCGGTGAGGTTCGTTCCGGAGAGGGACCAGATCAAGCCGGATCTGGAGCTGCTCGCCGGACCCGTCCTCGCCGTCCGCACCCTCGAAGGGACCGCATCCTGATGGCTACGGCGACGATCACGACAGCGCGGGGCACCGGGTCCGTCCGGCTCGCCCACGGCGAGGACTGGCTGACGGTCTGCGAACGGGGGCTGCTGATCCCCGGCCGGGGCGTGGCCGTACTGCTGCCGGACGGGGATCAGGCGGCCGTCTTCATGGACCGGTCCGGCCAGGTGTACGCGATCGGCAACCGGGACCCGTTCACCGGGGCGTACGTCCTCTCGCGCGGGCTGCTCGGCTCGGCGGGCGGGCGGCCGTTCGTGGCCTCCCCGCTGCTGAAGCAGCGCTTCGACCTGGCGACGGGGGCGTGCCTGGACGACGAGGAGGTGTCGGTGCCGGTGTTCGCCGTACGGGCGGACTGACAGCCGGCCCGGGGCAGGAGGGACGGCCTGCGCAACCCCTCCGCCACCCGTTCACCTGTACGTGACGTTCCGTCAACTCCGCACTCCTACAGTCCTGACGCGCGACCCGCCGGTCCGTCCGGAGCGGCGGGCCACACTCATGCGTGGAGTGATCGTGGAACGTCGGAACTTCTTGCGCACCGCGGTGATCGGCAGCTCGGCGGCGGCCTTCGGCGGCACCCTGTGGCGGGGCGCCGCCTTCGCCGACCCGGCCCAGCCGGCCCCCGGCCCGTACGGCGCCCTCCAGGCGGCCAACGGCAACGGCATCCAGCTGCCGAGCGGCTTCACCAGCCGCGTGATCGCCCGTTCCGGGCAGACCGTGCCCGGCACCTCCTACCGCTGGCACAGCGCGCCCGACGGCGGGGCGACCTACGCCGACGGCTCGGGCTGGATCTACGTCTCCAACGCCGAGGTGTCCCCGAGCAGCGGGGGCGGGGCGAGCGCGGTGCGGTTCAACTCCTCGGGGACGGTGACCTCCGCGTACCGCATCCTGGGCGACACCAACAACAACTGCGCGGGCGGCGCCACCCCGTGGAAGACCTGGCTCTCCTGCGAGGAGGTCACCCGGGGGTACGTCTACGAGACCGACCCGTGGGGAGTGAACGCGGCGGTGCGGCGCCCGGCGATGGGCCGCTTCAAGCACGAGGCGGCTGCGGCCGACCCGGACCACGGTTACGTCTATCTCACCGAGGACGAGAGCGACGGCCGCTTCTACCGCTTCCGGCCCACGACCTGGGGGAATCTGTCGAGCGGCACCTTGCAGGTGCTGGTCGCGGGTTCCGGCACCTCGGGGCCGGTGAGCTGGGCGAACGTACCGGATCCGGCCGCCTCCTCCACGCAGACGCGGCACCAGGTGTCCGGGGCGAAGGTGTTCAACGGCGGCGAGGGCTGCTTCTACGCGGCGGGCACCTGCTGGTTCACCACCAAGGGCGACAACCGGGTGTGGGCGTACGACGCGGCGACCTCGTCGATCTCGCTCGCCTACGACGACTCGCTGGTGACGGGCGGCTCCGCCCCGCTGACCGGGGTGGACAACGTCACCCGGTCCGGGTCCGGCGACCTCTACATCGCGGAGGACGGCGGGAACATGGAGATCTGCCTGATCACGCCGGACGACACGGTGGCCCCGTTCCTGCGGATCACCGGCCAGTCCGGTTCGGAGATCACCGGTCCCGCGTTCTCGCCGGACGGCAGCCGCCTCTACTTCTCCTCGCAGCGCGGGACGAGCGGCAGCTCGTCCGGCGGCATCACCTACGAGGTGAAGGGGCCGTTCCGCGGCTGACGCGGACGCCCGCGTGCGCCGGGGCTCCCCCGTGCCCCCGGCGCACGCCCTTGCGGTTCGGGCGGCTCAGCCCTGGGCGGCGGCCTCGTCCATCCACATGACCTCCCAGATGTGGTGGTCGGGGTCCTGGAACGAGCGGCCGTACATGAAGCCCATGTCCTGCGTCTCGCCCGCCGGGAACCCGCCGGAGGCCAGCGCGGCGTCGACGATCTCGTCGACCTTCTCGCGGCTGTCGGCGCTGAGCGCGAGGATGACCTCGGTCGCCTTCGAGGCGTCGACGATGTCCTTCTTGGTGAAGTCCTTGAAGCGCGGCTCCGTCATCAGCATGGCGAAGATCGTGTCGCTGATCACCAGACACGCGGTCTTGTCGTCGCTGAACGCCGGGTTGGTCGTGAAGCCGAGCTTCCCGAAGAAGCCCACCGTCGTCTCCAGGTCCTTCACCGGCAGGTTCACGAAGATCATCCGAGCCATGGTCGTTTCCTCTTCCTCTGTCCCGTGGCGCCCGCGGTGTTCCGTCCGGCGCTTTCGATGGTTGGACGGCGAGGCCGCGCAGAACTCATCGCCGTCGGCAGAGAAACTTTCCGGGGCCCCGGCGGCACCCTGGGGCAGGCCCTAGTGGAGGGTGAGCGGGGCGCCGCCGCGCAGCAGGGAGCCGCCGAGCGGGGTCAGCGTGTGGAGGACCGAGCTGCCGTGGCGCAGCGTCAGAACGAGGCCCGCCTCGCGCAGCACGGAGGCGTGCTGGCTCGCGGAAGCCAGCGACACCCCGGCCCTGCGGGCGAGTTCGCTGGTGGTGCAGCCCGTCCCTATGGAGGAGAGGACGGCCGAGCGGGTGTGCCCGACGAGCCGGCCGAGCCAGGGGCCCGGCTCGGCGAAGACGGGGGCGCCGGGGTTGGCCACCGGGTAGACGAGGACCGGCGGGAGGGAGGGGTCCCGGTAGACGACGGGCGCGCCCCGGCAGAAGAAGGACGGCTGGAGCAGCAGCCCGCGCCCGTCGAGATAGAGGTCGCGGTCGAAGGGGTAGTCGGCCTCCAGCACGGGTGAGCGCCACCGGATGGACGGCGGGAGGGTGGCGAGCAGCTCGTCCGTGCCGCCGTCCAGCAGGGCCCGGCCGCGCACGGCCCGGTCCGCCTCGACGCTGGCCCGGATGTGCGGCCAGTAGGGCTCGACGGCCGCCTGGTGGTAGCTGCGGAGCGCGCTGATGAGCCGGGTGAGCGGTTCGGCGCGGCCCTCCATGAGCGCGGCGGGCAGTGCCGCTCCGGCCCGTCCCGCCCCGGCGCTCCGCTGACCGACCGGCCGGTCTGTCCGCTGCCGGGTGCGGCCGGCGGCCAGCAGCTCCAGTTCGGCGTGGACCCGGTCGGCGGGGGTGTCGCGCAGGGCCTCGATGCCGGTGTCGAGCCCGAAGGGTTCGGCGCCCTCTTGAGAGGGCGTCAGGAAATCCGGGAAATAGCCGCGGGGCGGCACGACCGCCGCCAGCAACTGTGCTTCACCATTCAACCGCGCCCGGGATTCCGTACGCCATTTCCCGAACACCGTCGAAGCACGCCGGTCCCTGAGCCGGTGGAAACTCAGAATGGTTTCCCACAAGGCGTCCGGTCTCGTGGCCATCCGCACCCGCGAAAGGTCCAGCCTGGACACATGGATCCGCAGCACTACTCCCCCACCTGTTGCATCCGCAATTGCCCCCACCGAAGGGTATGCGGGCCGTCACAGGAGGTCACCACGGGGTTTCGGCCAGAAGTGAAAGGCCTCGCCCCGTTCCGCTTCACCGATGAGGCTGTACGACGTCGGGTACGCATCCGGTGCCCACCGGATGAGCACGTGAAGGCCGTGGGGGGCTTTGTGTGTTCGGCGGCGGTGGGCGACGGTGCGGCTCCGTACCCGACGGGGGTAAGCCGGGTGCGGTCCATGGGTGGGGATCCATGGACCGCACCCCGGTCCGGTCTTCCAGCCGTCACCCGAATTTCTTTGCGCATTAAACGAAGCAATGTGCTCTGCGCCACATTCTTCGCACTCCATTCGGTGCGCGCTTCTGACCGCTTCTCCGTACCGCCGGTCATTTCCGCGCACGCCCCTCCCGTACCGCCGGTCACTTCCGGCCCCGCCCGCCCCCTTACCGCCGGTCACTTCCGGTCGGCGCAAAGCGAAGCGGCGGCACCCCCGCACAGGGTGCCGCCGCTTCTCGGTGCTCCGGGACCGCCGCCGGGCCGGTGCACCCGGTGAGGGCCGGGCTCGGCTTCCGGGGCGGTCCCGGAGGGGCGGGCCGCTCGGCGGCCCTGGTCGGTGGGCAGGGCTGTTCGTGCAGCCCTGCCCCTGAGGTCCGGGGTGTTCGTGCACCCCGGACCGTGAGTCCGGGTCAGCGGCTGTCGCTGCCCCGGGACTCGGCTGCGGCCCGGCCCGCCTCCAGGCGGGCCACGGGGATGCGGAACGGCGAGCAGGAGACGTAGTCCAGGCCCACCTCGTGGAAGAAGTGCACCGACTCCGGGTCTCCGCCGTGCTCACCGCAGACGCCGAGCTTGAGGTCCGGGCGGGTGGCCCGGCCGGCCTCGACGGCGCTGCGGACCAGCGAGCCGACGCCGTCCTTGTCGATCGTCTCGAACGGGGAGACCCCGAAGATGCCCTTCTCCAGGTACGCGGTGAAGAACGAGGCCTCCACGTCGTCGCGGGAGAAGCCCCACACCGTCTGGGTCAGGTCGTTCGTGCCGAAGGAGAAGAACTGCGCGGCCTCGGCGATCTGGCCCGCCGTCAGCGCGGCGCGCGGCAGCTCGATCATGGTGCCGATGGTCAGCTTGAGGTCGGTGCCGGTCGCCGCCTGGACCTCGGCGATGACCCGGTCGGCCTCCTCGCGGACGATCTCCAGCTCCTGGACCGTGCCGACGAGCGGAATCATGACCTCGGCGCGCGGGTCGCCCTTGGCGTTCTTGCGGTGGGCGGCGGCCTCGGCGATCGCCCGTACCTGCATGGCGAACAGACCGGGGATGACCAGGCCGAGGCGCACGCCGCGCAGGCCCAGCATCGGGTTCTGCTCGTGCAGCTTGTGCACCGCCTGGAGCAGGCGCAGGTCGTTCTCGTTGGCGTCCTTGCGGGACTCGGCGAGCGCGACGCGGACCGACAGCTCGGTGATGTCGGGCAGGAACTCGTGCAGCGGCGGGTCCAGGAGGCGGACGGTGACGGGCAGTCCGTCCATCGACTCGAACAGCTCGATGAAGTCGGCCTTCTGGAGCGGGAGCAGGGCGGCGAGAGCGGTCTCGCGCTCGTCGTCGGTGTCCGCGAGGATCAGCTTCTCGACCATCTCGCGGCGCTCGCCGAGGAACATGTGCTCGGTGCGGCACAGGCCGATGCCCTGGGCGCCGAAGCGGCGGGCCCGCAGGGCGTCCTCGGCGTTGTCGGCGTTGGCCCGTACGCGCAGCCGGCGTACCCGGTCCGCGTACGCCATGATCCGGTGCACGGCGGCGACCAGCTCGTCGGCGTCGTCGGCGCCCGCGTGCATGCGGCCCTCGAAGTACTCGACGACCGGGGACGGCACGACGGGGACCTCGCCCCGGTAGACCTTGCCGGTGGAGCCGTCGATCGAGACGAGGTCGCCCTCCTCGATCACGACGCCGCCGACCGTCATCCGGCGGCGCTTGGTGTCGACCTCCAGGTCCTCGGCGCCGCAGACACAGGTCTTGCCCATGCCGCGCGCCACGACGGCGGCGTGCGAGGTCTTGCCGCCGCGCGAGGTCAGGATGCCCTCGGCGGCGATCATGCCTTCGAGGTCGTCGGGGTTGGTCTCGCGGCGGATCAGGATGACCTTCTCGCCGGAGCGGGACCACTTGATCGCGGTGTACGAGTCGAAGACGGCCTTGCCGACGGCGGCACCCGGGGACGCGGCGATGCCCCGGCCGAGCAGCTCGGTCTTCGCCTCGATGTCGAAGCGGGGGAACATCAGCTGGGCGAGCTGGGCGCCGTTGACCCGCTGGAGGGCCTCGGCCTCGTCGATCAGGCCCTGGTCCACCAGCTGGGTGGCGATGCGGAAGGCGGCGCCGGCGGTGCGCTTGCCGACCCGGGTCTGCAGCATCCAGAGCTGGCCGCGCTCGATGGTGAACTCGATGTCGCAGAGATCCTTGTAGTGGTTCTCCAGGGTCTCCATGATCTGCATGAGCTGGTCGTACGACTTCTTGTCGATCGACTCCAGATCGGCGAGCGGCACCGTGTTGCGGATACCGGCGACGACGTCCTCGCCCTGCGCGTTCTGGAGGTAGTCGCCGTAGACGCCCTGGTGGCCGCTGGCCGGGTCGCGGGTGAAGGCGACGCCCGTACCGGAGTCGGGGCCCAGGTTGCCGAAGACCATCGAGCAGACGTTGACGGCCGTGCCGAGGTCGCCGGGGATGCGCTCCTGGCGGCGGTAGAGCTTGGCCCGGTCGGTGTTCCACGAGTCGAAGACCGCGTTTATGGCGAGGTCCATCTGCTCACGCGCGTCCTGCGGGAACTCGCGTCCGGCCTCGGACTCGACGATCTTCTTGAACTGCTTGACCAGCTTCTTCAGGTCGGCCGCGGCGAGGTCGGTGTCGACCGTGACCTTCTTCGCGTGCTTGGCGGCCTCCAGGGCCTCCTCGAAGAGCTCGCCGTCGACCCCGAGGACGGTCTTGCCGAACATCTGGATGAGGCGGCGGTAGGAGTCCCAGGCGAAGCGCTCGTCACCGGACTGGGTGGCCAGACCGGCCACCGAGGCGTCGGAGAGACCGATGTTCAGGACCGTGTCCATCATGCCCGGCATGGAGAACTTGGCGCCGGAGCGGACGGAGACCAGCAGCGGGTCGTCGGCCTGGCCGAGCTGCTTGCCCATGCGCTCTTCCAGCGCCTTGAGGTGCGCACTCACCTCGTCGCGCAGCGCGGTCGGCGCGTCGCCGCTCTCCAGGTAGACCTTGCATGCCTCGGTGGTGATCGTGAAGCCCGGAGGGACGGGCAACCCGAGGTTGGTCATCTCGGCGAGGTTGGCGCCCTTGCCACCCAGAAGATCCTTCAGATCCTTGTTGCCCTCGGTGAAGTCGTAGACGAACTTCTGGGGATCTTTGTTTTCCGACACGGGTCTCGACTCCTCGAGGACGCGGTGGCTGCCCTGACGGCGAGGAACATACCCAGATCGAAGGTGTATGGGTACGTCCACTTGGTCGTCATGCGGCCGCAACCACCCGTCCGCCAGCAGATCGAAAGGGTCGCCCGGCCGAGGCGCAGGAATCCTTGCCTTCACCTCCTGAAGGCGGCATGGCCGAAACTTGACCATAGCTGCTCACCTGAGCGGGGCGCGGAGCAGGTGAGTCCACTTCTCGAAGACAAGAGAGTGGCACTGAGTGCCACGTCTTCCAGAAGTGCAGCCAACCACTTTTCGCTCATCTGAGCGCAACCCCGATCAAGGGTGGCGTGAATCACGCCCGATTCGGACCCCGGATTTCAGGATCCGGACGCCTCGGGACGCCTCAGGCAGTCGCTGAGCACCCCGAGATCCACCTCTTCCAGGCTACGGGCGGAGGCCCTCCCCCGCGCGGGATCGACCGGCAGCAGCGAGGGCACCACCAGCACGGCACACCCCGCGGCGTGCGCGGACGCGGTGCCGTCCGGGGAGTCCTCGACGGCCACACAGGCCGAGGCGGGGACCCCGAGGCGGGGACCCCGAACCGGGTCGCCGCCGCTTTGCACGGGATCGGGGTGCGGCTTGGTCCGTACGGTGTCGTCGGCCGAGAGGGTGAAGGCGAACGGCGCCGCGCCCTTTCGCTTGTGGAGGAGGCGCTGACGAGGGCGAACGGCACCCGGTGCCGTTCCAGGGCGGCAGGCAGGGCGGCGGCCCGGGGGCGTAGCGGGCGCCCGCATCGGCCGTGCGGTGGAAGGAGCCGGTGAGCTCGGCGTCGATGCCGGGCAGCTCGGCCGCCGTCCCGCCGGTCACCGCGATCAGATGAGCGGCGGTGTCGGCGACGGGGCGGGCCCGGCCGCAGGAGTCCGGCAGCGTACCGGCTCAGCCGCCGGAGGTGTCCAGCTCGGCGTCGGCGCTGACGCCGGCGCAGTCGTAGGGATCCTTGAGCCAGCCGTCCGGGAGGACGACCCGGTTGTTGCCGGAGGTGCGTCCGCGCGGGCCGTCCGCGCCGTCCGGCCAGGGCTGGTCGAGGTCCAGCTCGTGCAGCTGGCCGCCCAGCTCCTCCAGGGACGAGGTGACGGCGAGCTTCTTGCGCATCTCGGAGCCGACCGCGAAGCCCTTGAGATACCAGGCCACGTGCTTGCGGAAGTCGATGACGCCCCGCGCCTCGTCGCCGATCCACTCCCCGAGCAGCGTCGCGTGGCGCACCATGACGTCCGCGACCTCGCGCAGGGTGGGCGCGTGCCTCTCCGTACGCCCCTCCATGGCGTTGACCAGGTCGGCGAAGAGCCAGGGCCGCCCGAGGCAGCCGCGCCCGACGACGACCCCGTCGCAGCCGGTCTCGCGCATCATCCGCAGAGCGTCGTCGGCGCACCAGATGTCGCCGTTGCCGAGGACGGGGATCTCGGGGACGTGCTCCTTGAGCCGGGCGATGGCGTCCCAGTCGGCGGTGCCGCCGTAGTGCTGGGCGGTGGTGCGCCCGTGCAGGGCGACAGCGGTCACCCCCTCCTCGACGGCGATGCGCCCGGCGTCGAGGAAGGTGAGGTGGTCGTCGTCGATGCCCTTGCGCATCTTGATGGTGACGGGGAGGTCTCCGGCGCCCGAGACGGCTTCCCGGAGGATGGCCCGCAGCAGGGGCCGCTTGTACGGAAGCGCGGAGCCACCGCCCTTGCGGGTGACCTTGGGGACGGGGCAGCCGAAGTTCAGGTCGATGTGATCGGCGAGATTCTCGTCCACGATCATGCGGACGGCCTTGCCGACGGTGACCGGGTCCACTCCGTACAGCTGGATCGAGCGCGGGGTCTCGGTCGCGTCGAAGTGGATGAGCTGCATCGTCTTCTCGTTGCGCTCGACCAGCGCCCGCGTGGTGATCATCTCGCTGACGAACAGCCCCTTGCCGCCGGAGAACTCCCGGCACAGCGTCCGGAACGGGGCGTTGGTGATGCCGGCCATCGGGGCCAGCACGACCGGCGGCTGCACGGTGTGCGGGCCGATACGGAGCTGCGGGAGGGCGGGGGCGAGCGTGGTCATTGCTCCATTGTCGCGTACGCCGGAGGGTGGCGGACCGGGCCACGTCCGCAATGCCATCATCGGATGCGTCGGCGGCGTACATCCGCTGGGCAGGGCACGACAGAGCACGGGGTACGCATGGCCTACCTGTTCCTCTTCGGCTGTTTCCTCCTGCTGGTCGTCGTCGGCTCGCTGGCAGCCCGGACCGGCTACCGGGGCAAGGTCTGCGACGGCGCCGCCGGGTGCGAGGTCCCGGCCGCGGTGAAGGCGGACCCGGCGCTGCGGAAGCGGGCGAACGATCTGGTGGCGTTCTGGTGCACCGGGGTCGCCGTCCTCGGGGCGGCGCCGCTGGTACCCCTGGGCATCGTCATCCTGAGCGGCGGCGGCAAGGCGATCTCCACCCGGGGGCTCGCGGCGTTCGCCGGGTACGCCCTGATCATCGGGATCGTCGGCGGCTACCCGTTCGAGGAGATCAAGCAGCTCGGGGCCTCCGCAGAGCGCTGAGAGCTGAGAGCAGGAGTGCACCACCCGGGGCGACGACGGGGAACGTGGGACACTCGCGCATGCCTGTAACGAACCCGTGGCTGGCCGGCCCGTCGCCGAAGAAGCGGCTCGATCGTGAGCGCCTGGAAGAACGCATACTCAACCTGCTGTCGTCGCAGAACATGTGCGTGCTCGCGACGGCGGGACCGGAGGGCCCCCTCGCAACGCCGGTGCGCTACTACCACCTCGACTTCGCGATGATGTTCAGCACCGCTCCCGGTTCCCCGAAGATGCGGAACCTGGCCGCCGACCCCCGGGTGTCGGTGGGCGTCTTCGCCCCGCTGGTCGGACAGGCCAGCAGCCGAGGGGCTCAACTCTTCGGCCGGGCCCGCGTCCTGTCCGAGGACGACCCCGACTTCGCGCACTACTGGCCGGCCTTCCGCTGGCAGTCCGACCACGTCGAGCGGTCCCGTTCGCTGGACGAACCGCAGTCGGGCCCGTTGGTCGTGATCGAGGCCGAGCGGATCGTCTACACGGAACACTGGCTGCGGCGCGAGGGCTTCTCGCCGCGCCAGTTCTGGACCAGGTCGGCCCCGTAGACGTCGAGAAGCGAGCGGCGGCTCCGTCCCGGAAGCAGAAGCGGAAACGGAAGCAGAAACGCAGCAGCGGACCGGCTGCACGACCGAGAAGGAGTCCCCCGTGACCGTTCTTCGCATGGACAACGTGGCCGTCGTCGTCGACGACCTGGCGGCCGCCACCGCCTTCTTCATCGAGCTCGGCCTGGAGCTGGAGGGTGAAGCGCAGGTCGAGGGAGCCGTGCCGGACCGGATGACCGGCCTCGACGGGGTGCGCAGCGCCATCGCGATGATGCGCACCCCGGACGGCCACAGCAGGCTGGAGCTGACCAAGTTCCTCGCCCCGGCGGCGGTCGGCGGCGGGGCGGACGCCCCGGCGCCCAACACCCTGGGCCTGCACCGGGTGATGTTCGCGGTCGACGACATCGACGACACGGTCGCCCGGCTGCGCCGCCACGGCGCCGAACTCCTCGGTGAGATCGTCCAGTACGAGGACGCCTACCGCCTCTGCGACCTCCGCGGCCCTTCGGGGATCATCGTCGCCCTGGCCCAGCAGCTCGGCTGACCGAAGCCTCACGATGGCGTCACCGGTCGCCGTCCACCGCGATGCGGTGCAGCCGTTCCAGCCTGCTCCGGGTCTCCTCGTCCACCGGCGGATAGCTCACCAGGCGCGGCCCGCTGGACGGGCCGAGCCAGAGGTTGGTGTGCTCGACGTGGAGCAGTCCCACCTGCGCGTTGCGGACGTACTTGGTGCGGCCGCGCTGGTCGACCACCTCGTGGCGGCCCCACACCTCGCGGAACTCCGGTGATCGCGTCTCCAGCCGGTGCAGCAGCGCCTTCCAGGCCGGCTCGGCGAGATGCCCGGCCATCGAGGCACGGAACTTGGCGGCCATCATGCGCGTGACCTCGGGCAGGTCGACGATCGAGGCCCGCCAGTCGTCATGGGTGAAGGCCAGGAGCAGACAGTTGCGGTCCTCGGGCGCCACCGCGTCCAGGTCGCAGAGCAGCCGGGCGTAGGTGCGGTTGTAGGCGAGGACGTCGTACCGGCTGTTCTGGACGCAGGCCGGAATGGGGTCCAGCTGCTCCAGCATGGTCCGCAGCGCCGGGGTGACGGTGGGGCACTCCGTGCCGGGGGCCGGGTCCGGGGCCGCGGCGAGGGCGAAGAGATGGGCGCGCTCGCTCGGGTCGAGCAGCAGGGCGCGGGCGAGGGCGTCCAGCACCTGGGCGGAGACCTGGATGTCCCGGGCCTGTTCGAGCCAGGTGTACCAGGTGACCCCGACCGCCGAGAGCTGGGCGACCTCTTCCCGGCGCAGCCCCGGGGTGCGGCGGCGCCGGCCCCGGACGAGGCCCACCTGCTCGGGGGTGATGCGCTCGCGGCGGCTGCGCAGGAAGGCGGCCAGCTCGTGCCGCCGGATGTCGGACGGGGACTCCGTGCTGTCCGGTGCGAGCAGGGGGTCGGCTGCCATGGTGGTCATGCCTCCAGCGTGCGGGGTCTCGCCGCCTGTTGCCAGGTACTCCTGGTACCAGGATAAGAAGACTCTGGTACCAGGCTGGGATCGGCGGGAGAGTCGATGGCGTGAGTGAATCATCCGTACACACCTCTCCTCGTGCGGCTTCCGGCCCGGCCCGGGCGACCCCCGCCGGCCAGGAACCCGTCCGCCACCACGACCACCCCACACCCGTGCTGGGCGCGCTCGGCCTCTTCACCGTGCTGCTGGGCGCGGCACTCCCGCTCATCGACTTCTTCATCGTGAACGTCGCGCTGCCCACCATCGACCGTGATCTGGACGCGGGCCCGGCCATGCTCGAACTCGTCGTCGCGGGCTACGGTCTCGCGTACGCCGTGCTGCTGGTCCTCGGCGGACGGCTGGGCGACATGGTGGGCCGCAGGCGGCTGTTCCTGATCGGCATGGCCGCCTTCGGGATCACCTCGCTGGCCTGCGGGCTCGCTCCGGACGCCTGGACGCTGGTCGGCGCCCGGGTGGCGCAGGGCGCGGCCGCCGCGCTGATGCTGCCGCAGGTGCTGGCCACGATCCAGGCGGCGACGCGGGGACCCCGCCGGGCCCGGGCGATGAGCCTGTACGGGGCGACGGCCGGGCTGTCGATGGTCGTCGGCCAGATCCTGGGCGGGGTGCTGGTCGCCGCCGCCCCGATGGCCTCGGTGTTCGGTGAGAGCGCGGGCTGGCGGTCGGTGTTCCTGGTGAACGTCCCGGTGGTCGTGGTGGGTCTGGTCCTGGCCGCCCGCGCGGTGCCGGAGACCCGCTCGGACCGCCCGGCCCCCGTGGACGTACCGGGAACCCTGCTCCTGGCCCTGTCCCTGGTCACGCTGCTGGCCCCGCTGACGGAGGGCCGGGCGGCGGGCTGGCCGCTGTGGACCTGGCTCTCGCTGGCCCTCTTCCCGTTCTCCGCGTACGCCTTCTACCGGGTGGAGCGCCGGGCCGACCGGCTGGGCCGGGTGCCCCTGGTCCCGCCGAGCCTGCTGCGGCTGGACTCGCTGCGGCGGGGCCTGGCGCTGGTGGTGCCGTTCTCGATCGGCTTCGGCGGCTTCATGTTCGTGATCGCGGTGGCGCTCCAGCAGGGCCTGCGGCTGGGCCCGGCGGCGGCCGGACTCTCGCTGGCCCCGATGGCCCTGGCCTTCTTCGGCGCCTCCCTGGCGGGCCCCCGCCTGGTACGCCGGTACGGCACCCGGGTCGTCACGGCGGGCGGCCTGATCCAGGCGGTGGGCGTGGTGGTCCTGGCGCTGACGGCGCACTACACCTGGCAGGGCCTCGGCATCTGGGGCCTGCTCCCGGGGGTGGCGATCGCGGGCCTCGGCCAGGGGCTCCAGCTCCCCGTGCTGTTCCGGATCGTGCTCTCCGACGTACCGCCGGAGAAGGCCGGGGTGGGCGGCGGCGTGATGACGACGACCCAGCAGGCGGCGCTGGCCCTCGGGGTGGCCATGCTGGGCACCCTGTTCCTGGCGCTGGTGCCGGCCCTGGGCATGCGGGACGCACTGGTCGTGACCTTGCTGGCGCAGTTGGCGGCGGTGGCGCTGACGGTGGGGCTGAGCCTGCGGTTGCCGCGCACGGTGGGGTGAGCGGGCCGCCTACCATCGAGAGGTGATCGCAGAAGAGGGTGCCCGTCTGGGCTCGGAGGCCGCGCGCAGCGTGGTGCGGCTGGGGTGTGCGGACGTGCTGCCCGGCCTGTCCGAGGAGGAGTTCGCCCGGATCGAGGAAGAGTTCGGGTTCGCGTTCAGCGACGACCACCGGGCGTTCCTGGCGGCCGGGCTGCCCGTGAACCGGTCGTCCTCGACGGGCCGCCAGCAGTCATGGCCGAACTGGCGCGACGGCGACCCCGACGAACTGCGCGAACGCCTGGCTCGGCCGGTCCAGGGCGTGCTGTTCGACGTGGAGCACAACTCCTTCTGGTCAACGCACTGGGGCGCCAAGCCGGACATGCCGTCCCAGGCCCTTGAGGTGGCGGGCCGTGAACTGGCCGCCGTACCGCAGATGGTCCCGGTCTACTCGCATCGCTGTCTGCCGGCCGGACGCGGCACGTACGGGCACCCCGTCCTGTCGATTCACCAGACCGACATCATCCATTACGGCACAGACCTGGCCGACTACATCACCCAGGAGTTCAACGGACCGCCGCACGGGGAGGGCGCGTCCTGCCTGCGCTCGACCGTGGCTTTCTGGCGGGACCTCGTGGACTGACCGGACCGGGGGGCCATATCATCGTCGGCCGGCCGGCCGACGGACGGCTCAGGCGAGGCGCGAGGCGCCCCAGGCCGCCTCGATCATCCGGAAGACCTCGTCCACCGCGTCCCCCGGCTCGGCCGCCTCGCAGGCCAGTGCGTAGGCGTCGATCACGAACCTCGCGACGGTCCGGCAGGCCGTCGACGTCTCCGGTACGCCGAGGTCGGCGGCGATGGCGGCGGCCAGCGTGTCCGCGTGGCGCATCCGCATCGACTCCTCGTACTCCCGCAGCGCCGGTGAGGACACGATCAGGCTCCGGACCGGGGCGGCCTCGGGTGCCGTGCAGTGGCGCACCAGGGCGTGGATCTCCTGGCGCAGCGCCGGGATCAGCGGCTCGCCCGGCGCCCGGTCGGTGACCGCCCGCACGAGGCCGTGCTCGAACCCCTGATCGCGTTCGAAGACCAGCGCCTCCTTCGCGGGGAAATGCGAGAAGAGCGTGGTGACGGCCACATCGGCCTCGGCGGCCACGTCCCGGATGCCCACATCGTCGTAGCCGCGTTCCAGGAAGAGGTGCAGAGCGGTGTCGGCGATCTTCTGGCGGGTCGCGGCCTTCTTGCGCTCGCGGCGCCCGGACGGCTCGATCATGCGCTGACACTACCAAGGACAAAACAACAACGGATTCAAAACCCTAACCGTTAGTGTTACAGTCGGCGCATGAAGAAAGTGAGCTTCGCCGAGTTCGGCGGCCCCGACGTCCTCCGCCTCATCGATGCCGAGGAGCCCCACGCGGGCCCCGGCGAGATACGCGTCTCCGTACGCGCCGCAGGAGTGAACCCGGTCGACTGGCGCATCCGTGAAGGCCAGGTTCTCGGAGCGCATCCGACCCGACTGCCGTCAGGGGTGGGCCTCGACGCCGCCGGAGTGGTGGACGAGGTCGGCGGGGGCGTCGACGGAGTGGAGGTCGGCGACCCCGTGTTCGGCGAAGGGTCCAGTACGTACGCCGAGTTCGCCGTGCTGGGGGCCTGGGCCCGGATGCCGGAGGGCCTGACGTTCGAGGAGGCGGCGGGGTATCCGTCGGTGGTGGAGACCGCGCTGCGCGTCATCCGCGAGGTCGGCGTACGGCCCGGCCAGACGCTGCTGGTAAGCGGCGCGTCCGGCGGCGTCGGTTCAGCGGTCCTGCAGATCGCGCGCGAGCGGGGCATCAAGGTCATCGGCACGGCCGGCGCCGCCAACCAGGACTACCTGCGCGGCCTGGGCGCGCTCGCCACGACGTACGGCGAGGGCTGGGCCGAGCGGGTGCGGGGCCTCGGCCGGGTCGACGCGGCGCTCGACCTGGCGGGCACCGGCGTGATCCGCGAGCTCGTCGAACTGACCGGAGACCCGCAGAAGGTGGTCAGCATCGCGGACCTGGACGCGCCGGAGTCCGGCGTCCGCTTCTCCGGCGTGGCGGGCAGCGTGCCGCACGCGCTGGCCGAGGCCGCCGCACTCATCTCGCGCGGCAGGCTGCACATCCCGGTCGAGAAGTCCTACGCGCTGACGGAGGTCGCGGCCGCGCACGCCGACAGCCGGGCGGGCCATACACGGGGCCGCCGCGTCATCGTCATCTGATACAGCCGGAGACCGGCGCGTCAGAAGACGGACAGGCCCGTGAGCGTGGTGAACCGGTCGAGCGCCGCCACGCCCGCCACCGAGTTGCCGCGCCGGTCGAGCCCCGGGCTCCACACGCACAGGGTGCACTCCCCGGGCACGATGGCGATGATCCCGCCGCCGACGCCGCTCTTGCCCGGCAGCCCCACCCGGTAGGCGAACTCCCCGGCCGCGTCGTACGTCCCGCAGGTGAGCATGACCGCGTTGACCTGCTTCGCCTGGCTGCGGGTCAGCAGTACGGACCCGTCGGCCCGGACCCCGTGCCGGGCGAGGAACCCGGCGGAGAGGGCCAGGTCCGCGCAGGACGCCTCGATCGAGCACTGGCGGAAGTAGGCGGCGAGCAGTTCGGGCACCGGGAGCGTGACGTTGCCGTAGGAGGCCATGAAGTGGGCCAGCGCGGCGTTGCGGTCGCCGTGGGCCGCCTCGGAGGCGGCGACGTCCGGGACGAAGTCGATGGCGGCGTTGCCGCTCTCCGTGCGCAGCAGCTCCCGCACCTGCCCGGCGGCGTCCCCGGTCAGCGCCTGGAGCCGGTCGGTCACCACCAGGGCGCCCGCGTTGATGAACGGGTTGCGGGGGATGCCGTTCTCGTACTCCAGCTGCACCAGGGAGTTGAAGGGGTTGCCCGAAGGCTCACGGCCCACACCCCGCCATATCCGCTCGCCGTCCAGGGAGAGCGCCAGGGCCAGGGCGAAGACCTTGGAGATGGACTGCGTCGAGAACGGCTGCCGCCAGTCCCCGACCCCGTACACGGTCCCGTCCGGCTCCGCGACGGCCATACCGAAGCGGCGGGGGTCGACGCCCGCGAGCATCGGAATGTAGTCGGCGGGGGTGCCGTGGTCGTCGCGGGCGGCCATCTCCTCGGCTATGCGGCTGATGACGGCGCTGAAGCGGTGCGCACCGGCGGGCGGGGCGGCACTGCTCGCCGGGGCGGCGGCGGAGGCGTGGGACACGGCGATTCCTGACGGGAGCGGAACGGGGCCCGGCGGCGGGGACGGGGCCGGGGAGAGCGCCCACAGTCTGCCCGCCCACCGGAAGCAGCCCAAATGTCCCGCGTGCCTCGCCCCCGTACCCGCGTCCCCGTGCCGGGCCCCGGCCGCCGGGCCCAGCGCCCCGCACGGCCCACCCGTGAAGGCCGGGCCGCCCAGGGCTTACATGCTCGCGAAGATCGCGCCGAGGACCATGCCGCCGACCAGTCCGACGGCACTGACCACGATGGCGATCGTGGCGAGCCGCTCGTGCCGGACGGTCTTGGCGATGATGGCCATGATCAGCCCGCCCAGCGCGAAGACGATCGGCAGGAAGATGAACCCGATCACGCCCAGGACGATCGCGATGATGCTGAAGACGTTGCCGGAGGCACCGGCCTTGGGCGCGCCGTGGTGCTGCTGTCCGGTCGGCTGGTTGCCGTACTGCGTAGTCATCTCTCGCTCCTTCGGATCGGTCGCTCCGGGATCCGGTCGCGAAGTGACCGGCCTGACGTTCGGGTGCCCCAAGTTCCTTGTCCACACGCCTGTTTGCTCGCGGGAGCGGTCCGATGCGGGCGCTGCTAGCGTGCAGCGATGAGTGAGCGACGACCGCCGGGCGGCGAAACGGGACGGCCTCTTCCCGACGACGACGACGAACAACTACCTGACGGCGGTACGGAATTGTCACCCCGCGAGATCGAGGCTCTCGACTCCCGGTGGGCGTCCGCCTGGACTCCGGACGAGGTGGCGCGACGGCTGGCCGGGGTCCGGGCCCCGTGGTACGTGGCCGCCGGCTGGGCGCTGGACCTGTTCCGCGGCAGGCAGACCCGGGCCCACGGGGACATCGAGATCGCGGTCCCGGCCGGGCGGTTCCCCGAGGTGCGGCGCCGCTTCCCCGGCTACGTCTTCGACGCGGCCGGGAGCGGCCGGATCTGGGAGGACGCCGCGCCGGACGTGCTGGCCGCCGTGCATCAGACGTGGCTCCGCGATCCGGCCACCGGCGACTACCTGCTGGACGTGTTCCGCGAGCCGCACGACGGCGACACCTGGATCTGCCGCCGCGACGAGAGCATCCGGCGTCCGTACGACGAGATCGTCCACCACACCCGGGACGGCATCCCGTACCTGGCACCCGAACTGGTCCTGCTGTTCAAGGCCAAGCACGCCCGCCCGAAGGACCAGGCGGACTTCGAGGCGACGGTCCCGTACCTGAGCGCGGAGCAACGCGCCTCCCTGGCAAGGTTGTTGGACCGTGTCCACCCGGGGCACCCCTGGTCGGCTGGCCTGTAACCGGCGGGCCGGCAGTCCGCGCGCCACCCACCCCCGCCGACCGCTCCCCCTCCCCTCCTCCCCCTCCCCGTCAGTCCAGGATCTCGACGTACCCGTCCGTTCCGTGCACGCGGATGCGCTGTCCGTCCCGGATCAGCCGGGTGGCCCGGTCCACGCCGACGACGGCGGGCAGTCCGTACTCGCGGGCGATCACCGCGCCATGGGTCATCAGACCGCCCACCTCCGTCACCAGCCCCGCGACGCCGAGGAACAGCGGGGACCAGCTGGGGTCGGTGAACCGCGTGACCAGGATGTCGCCCTCTTCCAGCTCGGCGTCGGCCAGGTCGAGAATGACGCGCGCCCGCCCCTCGACGCTCCCGGTGGAGACCGCGAGTCCGGCCAGCGCTCCCGCCGGCACGTCGTCGCGCCGGTACGCGCCGTTGACGGCCTCGCCGTCCGAGGTCAGCACCCGGGGCGGGGTGAGCGCCTCGTACGACCGGAACGCCGCCTTGCGCCGCGCGATGAGCCGGGGGTCGGCCCGGCGCGAACGGACGGCGTCCTCCAGCTCCTGGAAGGTGAGGTGGAAGACGTCCTCGCGCTCGTCGAGCACACCGTCCCGCACGAGCCGGCCGCCCTCCTCCAACAAGGCCTGCTTGTAGAGGATATAGCGGCAGACGATGCCGTACTTCGGGTACTCCCGGTATCCGGCGAAGGCCCGTACCTGGTCGATCATCCGCTTGGTCTCGTCGGCCTTCCGCTCCCCGTCCGGCAGGGCCCGCAGCCGGGTCAGCACGTCCTGCTCGGTCCGGAGCGCCCGCAACCGGCCCTGCTCGAAGCGGCGTTCGGCGGCGCCGGGCCCGAAGTTCCGGACGTTGTCGAGGATCAGCGGGACCAGGGTGGCGGGGTGCTCGCTCCACCGGGGGCGCGTGATGTCGATCTCGGCGACGCAGCGCATGCCGTAGCGGCGCAGGTACGTCTCGATCGCCTCGCGCGCCGCGCTGCCGCCGGGGAGTTTCAGGAGCCCGTCCAGGAAGCCGTCGCCGTGGGCGTCGTCCTGGACGCCGTTCAGAAACGCCACCACCTCAGGGTGCGGGCGGATCGCGTCGGCCACGTCGAGCAGGTCGAGGCCCATCTCGGACGTGATGTTGCCGGGGGCGGAGAGCGTGAGCGCGTCAGCCGCGTTCTTCTCGCCCAGCCACTCCCCCAGCTTCTCGTTGAGCCACCAGGTGGCCTCCATCCCCGCCATGATCGCCCGGATGCTCAGCGGGTCGCTGAGCACGCGCTTGTGCTCCTCGAAGGCCTCCGCCAGGAAGTCGAACAGCTCCGGACCGCTCTTCGTCCCGATGTCGCGTTCCAGGGCGCCGAGGGACGTCTCGCTGCGTTCGACCAACTCCGCGACGATGGCGGGATCGGCCTCGGTCACCGACGGTTCGGGGGCGCCGCCCGCCGGAGGGACGGCGGGGCCCGCGTGGCCTGCGTGGCCTGCGTCGCCCGCGTCCGGAAGGGCCGGCAGATCGAACTCGCTCCGCTCCAGAACCGTTTCCAGGGCATCCCGGACCAGCGGATCGCCCTTCCCCATGACGTCCAGGAGGGCGGCGCGGGACGCGGGCGAGGCGAGCCGCGGGCTGACGTCCACGAACAGCCGCCCGCCGGCCTCGTGCATCGGCACCATGGCGGTGCGCTGCCACATGGACCAGCCCAGCGGTTTCATGGCGTCGGTCATCATCTGCTGATGGCCGACGGAGACGTAGACGCTCGGGGTCCGGCGCCCCGCGGCCTCCGGTACGGGGTCAGGGACGGGGAACAGCGTCGTGATCGGCCGGCTCTGCACGATCCGGAAGCCGTCGTCGGTCAGGCACCACTCGATGTCCTGCGGACACCCGAAGTGGGCCTCGATCCGCCGCCCGAGCCGCACGAGCTCCACGGCCTGCGCATCGGTCAGCGCCGGGCGCTCCTGCTGCCGCGGTTCGACCGCCACCTCCCGCGTACCGCCACCCGGCAGAGCGTGAACGGCGCGCTGTTTGACGGCGATCGTCCTGGCGACGACCTCGCCGTCCCGCACGGTGAAGACGTCGGGGTTCACCAGCCCGGAGACCAGCGCCTCGCCGAGCCCGAACCCGGCGTCCACAGTGGCGGTCCGGCGGTTGCCCGTGACGGGGTCGGCGGTGAACAGGACCCCGGACGCGTCCGGGAGGACCATGCGCTGGACGACCACGGCCATCCGGACCGTACGGTCGTCGATGCCGTTGCGCCGCCGGTAGATCACCGCCCGCTCGGTGAACAGCGACGCCCAGCACCGGCTGACGTGCCGGAGGACCTCCGCAGGCCCGACGACGTTCAGGTACGTGTCCTGCTGCCCGGCGAACGAGGCCGTCGGCAGGTCCTCCGCCGTGGCACTGGACCGCACGGCGTACGCGGCTCCCTCGCCGAGCCGCGCGACCGCCCCGGTGATGTCGGCCGCGAGGTCGTCGGGGATCCCCGCCTCTTCGACGGCCCGCCGGACATCCGCGCTCAGGGCCCGGACCGCCTGCCGGTCGTCCGGGTCGGCGCCCGCCAGCCGGTCGAGCAGCGCGTCGACCTCCGGAGCCCGCGCCACGACCCGCCGGAAGGCGTCCGTCGTCACGCAGAAGCCGTCCGGCACCCGGACACCGTCGACCCGGAAGAGCGCACCGAGATGGGCTCCCTTCCCGCCGACGAGCCCGGCCTGATCCTCGCCGACCTCGCCGAGACCCAGCACCGTCTCGCATCCTTCGTCGAACCTCGTGTCGCGCACGTCGTCCTTCCAGGTTTCTTCCGCAGGCTGTGGCATAGGCGGACATTCTGCGCCCCACCCGGGGCCTTGCGGCAAGACCCCCTGTGCGCTATAAGTTGAGCGTGGCGAGGAGAGCTTTCTCCTCGCCTTCGTGCTGCGTACGGGGCTCAGCGCCCTGAGGCGGCTACTGCTGACCGCCGGTCGCGGCTCCGCCGGGCGGCTGTCCCCCCGGACCTCCGCCGCTCCCGCCTTCCGGCCCTCCCCCGCCCGGGGCGCCGCCCCCGGTGGGCTCCGTGTTGGTGTCGATGGGCACGGTCAGGGTCGCGGTGTAGCCGGCTTCCGGGGATCCGGTGGTGGCGGCGAGCTGGTGGACACCGCCGTCGTCCCCGAAGACGTTGTCGGTCTTGAGGGTGAGCCGGGCGAGGTTCGCGCCGAATCCCCCGACGCCCGACCGGAGTCCGCCTCATGGCCGACGGAAGACTGACGACCGACGGAACGACGACGCTCCACGGAACGCTGACCCGCCTCGTCCCGACCACGGAGGCCGATCTGGACCTGCTGGCCGGGTGGTTCGCCTCCCCGGACTTCGTCGCGTACTGGGGCGGCGTACCGCTGTCCCGTACCGAGGTGGCGGTGAAGTACGTAGGACGGCGTCGGCCGCGCGTGCAGTCCTACCTGGTGCTGGCCGAGGACGCCCCAGTGGGCTACGCCCAGTTCTGGTACGCCGACGAGGCCGAGGGCGGCATCGACCTGGTGCTTCAACCGGACGCCCAGGGAAAGGGGTTGGGGCCGGACGCCACGCGGTCGCTCCTGGCGCACCTGGGCGGCGAGCTGGGCTGGCGGCGCGTGACCGTCGATCCCGTACGCGAGAACGTACGGGCTGTCCGCGCGTGGGCGAAGGCGGGATTCCGGCAGGTGCCGAGCGAAACCGGGGAACCCCTGATGGAGTTCCGCTTTCCCTCATCGTGATGCACAAGTGCACAACCCTGGATGGATGCCGGGTGTCTGTAAAGCGCTGGAGGGACGCGCCTCCGGCGCTTTTCGGTACGGAGAATCGGGGATCAGGTGGGGAAGCAGGTCTGGAGAGCCGTCGTGGCCGGTGGTGCGGCGGCGGTGTTCACGGCCGTGGCCGCGGCACCGGCCGGAGCGGCCGAGGGCGGCGCCTCGTTCAGCCGTATCCAGGTGAACGACGGCAAGCCGATCGTGATCGGGACGACGAACGAGGTCATGGCACCCGCGTCCTTCCGGATGACGACCACGAAGCAGTGGAAGGCACCGGGATTGATATTCCTCCACCGCAACAAGGGGGAGGAGCAGCTGTGGCACTCGATCGAGACGAACGACTGTCCCAACCGGGTCGGCGTCTGCGACATAACGGAGAGGATGTACTTCGACCCGAGCGTGTGGGACATGCGTAACAGCGAGGCCGGGGCCTGGCGGGTCGGGGCCCAGGTGCGCTTCAAGGACGGCAGCGGTGACACCGATGACAAGGGCATGGCGGTGTACGTCCAGCGCAACTCCCGCCTGACCGTCAACGCCTCACCCGAACCGGTGGCCAAGGGCAAGACCATCACGGTGACCGGGAAGGTCACGCGGGCCAACTGGGAGACCAGGAAGTACGCCTCCTACGGAGGCCGCCACGTCAGCCTGCAGTTCAAGCCCGCCGGATCGGCCTCCTACAGCACGGTGAAGAAGGTGTACGCGAACGGCTCGGGCAACCTCAAGACGACCGTGAAGGCGTCCAAGACGGGTACGTGGCGCTGGGTGTACTACGGCAACACGACCACCGGGGCGTCGACGTCGTCCGGGGACAACGTCGTGGTGAAGTGAGGCCCGCCGTGCCGTCGGGCGGGCGGTGACCGGTCCGGCGGCAACGGTCACAAGCAGTCGGGTCCGCCGCGATCCTGGCGGACCCGACAGGGTGTGCGGCGGCCCCTCATGCCGGTCACCGAACCGGCGGACAGCACATGGCGAAAGCGAAACGGGCGGCGGCTTCGGCAGGCGTGACCCCCTGGCCGCGTCCGAGCACGTCGTGGACGGCGGCCGCGCCCTCGGCCCGCAGCCGGTCGGCACCGGCGTCACGGCTCATCACGGCCGCGTAGGCGCGGACGTCCGCCGCGGTGAGGTCCGTACGGCCCCGCTCGGTGTACTGCTGGAGAAGATCGGCGACGTCCGGGGCGAACCGCAGGACGGTCACCGGGGCGCCGAAGCGCCGGGCCAGGCCGATGAGTCGCTCCCGCGCCCGGGGCGTGACGTTCGTCGACTCGGCGATCGCGCTGAGCCCGGCGGCGAGCCGGGCGACGATCCGACGGTCGCGCTCCTCGAAGATCCGCGCGTCGGCCGCGTCGGCCGCGTCGGAGTCGCCCGGCTCGGCCGAAGCGCCGAACAGCTCCGCGCGGATCTCGTCGCTGGACACCACGGCCTCCGCCTCGATCTGCCGCCCCTCGACCAGCGCCCGGACGAAGCTCGTCTTGCCGGAGGCGGGCGGGCCGACGAGGACGACGAGTCCGGCGGGAATCCGGATCGGCGGGGTGAGGTCGTGGGGGCGAGAGCGACCGCCTGCGCGGTCCGGTGAGTTCTCCGGCACGAGTTCCATCCTGCCGGGTGCGGCGCAGGTCCGCCTCGGCCGGTGGGCAGGAGCGCACCGCCCCGCCGAGCAGCCGCCCCTCACGTCATCCCGGATCGCGGACCGCTTCCACCGCCTCCCGGACATCCGGGTGCGGGTCGTCGGCCAGGCCGTCCAGCAGTTCAGCAACACCAGGAGTGGACCAGCGGGCGACCGCCCACACCAAGTCCTCCCGCACCCCGGGATCGGGGTGGGCGGCGAGGCCCCGCAACCGGTCGACCGGGCCACGCCGGCGCATCCCGAACCAGTGCAGCGTCTCCCGTAGCGCGGCCGTGTCCCCGGGGTCACCGGCTTCGACCCGGGCGAGCAGCACCGTGACGGGTGGCGGCGGCCCGTCCAGCGGATGCGGCAGCCGCTCGCGCAGGCGCCGCGCCCCGTACCCGCCGCGCACGCGGCACCCGAAGCAGGTGCAGGGGCGCACACCGTGTGCGTCGGGCAGGAACCGCCAGCCGACGACCTGCGGCGCGCTGCGGATCCGGTGCACCTCGCGCGGCCGGATCGCCCGGGGGACGAACACTTCCCACCCGCGCGGGTCGTCCAGTGCCGCGATCCGTCGTACCGACTCGGCCGCCGGGACGGCGGCCCGGGCCTCCCGCGCCCGATCGGTGTAGCGCCCGACCAGCACGTCCTCGGCGTCGTCGAGTCGCACGTGGACTGCCACGAGCCCGCCCCGGCTGCCGAACCGGGCCAGCTCGCGCAGCCATTGGTGGGTGAGGGTGTACGACGGCAGCACCGGAAAGCAGTAGACCCCGCGTGCCCTGCCCTGCCCATGGCCGACCGCCCGGATCCCGGACCGCCGGTTGCGCGGTGCGTTCGCCGCTGAGGTGAGGTGCACGAACATCGCCATGGCACAGGATGCTAGTCACGCGTTCGGGTCGTCGGACGCGTCGAGAGTCCTGCCCGGGACGCCCGTGACGATCGGATCACTCGTGACGGCATGCACTCGGCCGGCAGCGGGACACCGTGACAACCGGTCTCCGGGGAGACCGCCCCGTCGGCACCGTGGCCGACGGCGCGGTCCGGTCGGGGTCGGCCCGTGGCTCGCACTCAACACGTCGAACCCGGCGTGCCCGATTCATCGCAGCCTGGCTTCAGGTACGCGGCCCGTCAGGTCCCCAGGGCCCGCGCCGCCGCCTCCAGGCGCCGCCCTCGGCGCCGCAGCGAGACCAGTTGGACGAGAACCAGTCCCATCATGGCGAAGGCGTAGAGCGCCCATCCGTACGCGTCATCGGCGATGAAGACCACCCCGGCCGCACCCCACAACACTCCGCCGCCTATGAGCAGCCGGGGTGCCCAGCGGTGAGAGGACGACCCCGGCCCTCGCCGCATGCGGCGGACCAGGTCGGCCGCAGCCGCGCGCTCGACGGCGTCGTCCGGTGCCTCACCCCGCCGGACGCTGCGGGCCACCCGCAGGTACCTGCTCGTGCTGATCCCGAGCCGCGCCGCGTGTCGCCGGTTCACCCGCCACACGCCGACGGTCGCGCCCGCGGCGAGCAGACCTACGGCGACGGCAACGATCAGTCCGCGCGCACCGTCCGCAGTCCCGGTGCCGAAACCTTCCCCCGCCAGGAAACCCGCCGCCGCTGCCGCCACCAGAACGGCGAGGACGGCTCCCACCACGCGCAGGCGCTCCCTGCTCGCCCCGGTCTCCGCACCCGTAGACGTACCGCCCGAACGAGCCATGTCCTCCACCCCGCCACCCGTACCGAGTCCCCCGCGGGGCGCCTCAGACTTCCTGGGGGTGGCCGCCGTCGCCCTCGACGACGAGCCGGTCCGTGCCGGGCTCCTCCGCTCCCTCGACGACCGTCACGTCGACCGTGCCGTCGCCGGTGGTGTCGAACTGGTAGAGATCCGCTCTGCCGTCGCCGGTCGTGTCCGTCATCCACACGTCCGGCTTGCCGTCGCCGTTGGTGTCAGCGCTGAGGAGGAGGTGGTTCTCCTCTCCCTGGGTCGGAGCCACTTCTTCGGTACCCGCGTTGATGCCCGTGTTGGTGTCCATGGCGGCCGGTTGCCCCCGGGCAACCGTTCGAAACCGCTCAAGGCCCCGGACCGGTTCGACGCGCGCGGCCTACTTCTTGTGCCACTCGGCGACCGGCAGACCGTCGGGGACCTTGAGCTCGAACGCGCCACCGATGGCCGTGTCCAGCGCGGAACGCCGGTCCGGTGGAGGGGACATGGGGGCCGACCGCGGGTAGCGCGAGTGCCCTCGGAGCCGTGGTCCGTGGCCCGCCGTTCACCTCAAGGAACCGGTACGGAGCAGACGCCGGCGCGAGGAGAAGCCGGCGTCGTCACGGAACAGGCCGAACGTCGCGGGCCCCACGCCTCTTCCTGGCAACCCAGAGCCTGACCGCGGCGACGGCTGTCGCCCCCGCCATGACGAGGGCAAGTCCTCGCTCGCCCCGGCCGAGGAGCACGCCGACCAATACGGCGTCGATCGGAATGACGGCGAGCAAGAACCGCTCGTCCCGCTTGCTCCTGATGCGGAACACCTGGGAGATCCGCCCATCGGGAGCGGCTTTCGCGACGGTGAGGACAGCGGTCAGCAGGAGGAGTACGGCCACGAGGAACCATGTCGACGGAGTCCGGTGGCCGAGAGCCACAGCGAGAGACACGAAGAGCGCCAAGGGCGACATCGACTCTGCCGTACCGGCTGGGCATCAAACCTCCCACGGGTTCGGCCTCAGTCGGCCAGGGCGTAGCCGCGCCACGCGGCGAGGACGACCAGGACGGCGTAGAGGAGAACCTTCCCGTTCTTCTTCGTGAACACGCTCCTCATGCGCCTTCTCCCCCTAGTGCCTCCCCGGGCGGCGAAGCCTCCCGCTCACTGCTCCGGGTGTCCGCCGACCACGCGAGCGCGGCGGGTTCGGCCCGGCCCCCACACCGAGCGCGGGCCGCCGGTCGTCCACCTCCGCGTGCCCCCAGCCGCTGGGTTGAATCACGGGCCCCCGCCACGGCTGTTGGTGGTCCCGGGCTGCCACCGCAGCAGTGCCCGTACGGTTCAGCAGCTCTCCTCGAACTTGACCGCGGTGAACTCGACCGGCTGGCCGTTCAGGGCGGCACCGGGGGCGAGCGACTGGGTGCACACCTTCCAGTTGGACTCCATCAGCACCATCCGATCCTCGGTCGCATCGGTCACCGTGATCGACGTACCGGAGTCCAGGGCTCCCCGCGCCGCCTTGACCGACTCCCCGACCAGGTCCGGCATCTTCCCGCCCGCGGCCTCAGGGGCCTGCTTGTCGCCGGCCGGGCACGTCTCCTCCAGCTTCACCGCACCGAAGTCCAAGGTGGTGTCGGTGGGGATGACCTTGCCGGGGGCCATGTTCTGGGAGCACACCTTCCAATTCCGGTCGAAGGCCTGCATACGGTCCCGCCCGGCACTGTCGTGGGACTTCAGCGAGTAGAAGCCTTCCGCCTGGCCGGCGTCCTGTGCGGACTGGAGGCCCATGCCGACGAAGTCCGGCACGGCCTTCTTTTCTGCTGGCTCCTCCTCGGTGGCCGACGGAGCGGGCGCCTTGGTGGCCGGTTCGGTCGCGGCCGGAGTGTCGGGTGTGGGTTCTGTGGCTGCCGGGTCGCAGCCGACGAGGGCCACGGTGGCGACGCATGCGAGCGCGATGGTGAGTGTGCGGGTGTTCAAGTCGTTCCCCCCGGGATGGTTCGTAAGGGCCCGACCGTAACGAGCAGTTCACGCACCGGGGAGCCAGATGTTCCGGTGGTGACGGAGTTGTGACCAAACAGCGGAGGAGGAGTGATCAGAGCACCTGAGCGTCGAACGGTGACACCTCGACGTCCGATCGTCTTCGCGGTGAGCGTCGGCTTCGAGTGGGCCTGGGACCGGTACGCGAACAGGCGCTCCGCTCAGTCGCACGGAGGGAACGGCCCCGGGGGCCACTGATCCGGGGCATCGCAGATGCCTCGACGAGTGCCCCTTCTCTCCCTGCGGCAGGATGCCCCACCGTGCGCGGCACGGTGGGGCATCCTGCTGCTCGGTTCCTCAGACGGTGTCGAACGTCCCGCCCTGAACGCCCGCGACGAACGCCGCGAAGGCGGTGACGGGGACCTCGACCACGGGCCCGTCAACGGCCTTGGAGTCACGGACCGGGACGATGCCGCGCGCGGCGGTGAGGTTCGCGGCGACCTCGATGCAGTTGCCGCCGTTGTTGCTGTACGAGGACTTGAACCATCGGGGGGATTCGGTCGTCACAGGGTGCCCTTTCGCAGCTGGCTGATCTTGGCCACCGACGCCGTCTGCGACAGCGACGCGCCCTGAAGTTGATGGTAGGCCGTCAGTATGGGCAGGACGAACGAGCTTTCCCGGTCGAGGTGTCCCTGAGTCTGCGACTCGGCGTAGCAGATCACGGACCGGTCCGGCAGCGTCAGAATGTTGACCGGCAGGTCGAACGTCCGCTGTTCACCGATCTCGTACGGAGCCACCTGGAGCAGGGTGTTGGGCAGTTCGGCGAACTCCACCAGCCGGTCCAGCTGGGCGTTCATGACAGCGGAGCCTCCGACCGGACGGCGAATACAGCTTTCGTCCATGGTCACGAAGAGCATGGGCGGATTCGGCCGCACCAAAGCCGCTTGGCGCTCCGCCAGAAAGGCCACGCGTTCGTCGGCCTGCTCCGGTGTGATCGCTCCCCGCCGTACGGCACTGTCGGCCAGGACCCGCGCGTACTCCGGCGTCTGCAACAGTCCAGGAATGATCCCGACTTCATAGCGCCTGATCTCCACCGCCCGGCCCTCGTAGCGCGCGTACTCCGGGAAGCCCTCCAGCAGGGTCAGGTCCTTCATCGCCTGGACCAAGCGGCTGAACTTGTCTCCGGTCCCCAGGGCCCTGTCAACACTTCTCGCGAAGCGTGGAGTTGGAGAGCGCCGACCAGTTTCCACGGCCGAGATATGCGTCCCCGAGCACCCCATGCGTCCGGCTAACTCATCCTGCGTCCAGCCACGCGCGTCTCTGGCCTGCCTCAACTGCAAGCCGAAGGAGACATCCGGATCTTCGGGATCGAGCTGCTTGCGATTCACCATGCCGAAGCCCTAACTCTCTGAGCGAAACTCGCAGGTTGAAGACAAGGCCGACCCTAGGTCACGCTGAATCGCCCCGGTAGCCAAACGGCTACGGAGAGGAGCGATCGATGTACGGCGAGAACTTACGCCCGAATAACCAGGAACCCCCCGACCTTCCCGCCCTCGGGACCCTCCTGGTCGACACCAGCCGCGCCGACCGCGTGGGTGAATTCCGAGGCGTCGCCGGCCCCTACTGGTCCCTCCGGCCCGTCGGCGGAGGCGCGGAGTGGGAGGCCGAGCCCCGCCACGTACGCCCTGCACTCCTGATAGAGCAGCTCCGCGCCCGTACCGCTCGCCTCAACGCCCGCAGCCGGGGGGAGGTCCTGTGAATCCACATCCGCACCCGCACCCCCTCGCCGAACTCGTACGCATCGAGTCCGATCCCGCCTACCGAGCCCTGTTCTGCGCCGAGTTGGACGCGGCCATCCAGGACCGCTTCGCCAACCGCGCCGCCGTCGTAGCGGAGGTCCAAGAGGCCGCCCACCGGCTGCGTGCGCTCCTCCTGCACAGCGAACCCGGGCCATCCACATGACGCGGCGCGTCACCGGATACGCCGCCGAGGTCACCGTCTCCGACGGGCAGCGGTTCGCCTCGCTCGGCGGGGTCGCCGTACAGAACCGGCGGCTCGTCCTCCTCTGGCTCCGGCGGCAGGCCCTCCGGCTGGCCAACGGGCATGGGCTGCCCCTCGTGGCCGAGCCCGTACGGCTGTCGACCGGCGACGTACGACCAGTCCGCTTCCACGGGTCGCATGCCCCGGAGGAGTTGCGCCACTGGGCCACCCACGGGCCGCACCAGGATCACGCGATACGGGCCCTGGAGGCCGGGTTCCCCGCGCTGTTCACCGTTTCCGATCCCGCCGTCGGGCTGAGTCTGACGCTCGCCGGGTGGCGCGGCCGCCCAGCCGAACGTTGGTCCCCTGCCACGAACCGGAGTTGAACGCCGTGCTCCAGTGCACCGCCGTCACGTTGCTTCCACCCGATGCCGTGCTGCGGCTCACCGCCCCCGGGGCGGACGGCCCCGACGCCCCCGAGCCGTACGTCCTGTGCGAACTCGGCACGCACGACAAGCAGCGCACCGAGCACGCCGCCTACCTCCGGCCGGGCAGGACGCCCG
Organism: Streptomyces globisporus; assembly: GCA_014649555.1. GTDB lineage: Bacteria > Actinomycetota > Actinomycetes > Streptomycetales > Streptomycetaceae > Streptomyces > Streptomyces globisporus. The sequence continues at coordinate 102,479 of BMTG01000010.1, forward strand.
ACTCACCCGCCCTGTGGTTCTTCTGGACCGGCAGTGGACCCGAGCGCACCCACCGGGCCGAGTCCACCCCCTGGTGCCCCGCCCTCCTCCGCCGGCTCGACTCCGGCGCCGTACGGCGGTGCGCGCTCTTCGACCACCACCCCGCGTCCCACTCCTGGGACGTGACCGACCCGCTCGGCGACCTGATGGCGGAGCGGCTCGTCCCCGGCGACTCCCCCGAAGGGTGACCCCGTAACCGTGAACCAATGCAGCGCCGTCGCGTTACTGCCGCCCCCCGAACACGCACTCGCCCTGTCTGGCCCCGCCCCGGCCACCACCGCCCCGAGGCCGGACACGTCCTCTGTGAACTGGGCGAGGACCACGACGAGACGCACGCCGCGATGCTGTGGGACGAGGGCGGACGGCCAAGAAGCGCCGTCTGGGTCCAGTGGGACGCGGAGCGCGCCCGGAGCCCGGTTCTTCGCGAGGCACCTGACAGGCGAGCCCCGCTGACCGGCGCGGGTGACGCGCTCCGCCCCCAGGGTCAGCGCAGTGACTGGGTCCCGATGACCGACAGCAGCCGCAGCCGCTCGTAGCTCTCGCTGCCCGGCGCGGCCGTGTACACGAGCAGGCTGTGCGACTGGTCCGGGTCCAGCAGCCGCTGGCAGTTCAGCTCCAGGACGCCGACCCCGGGGTGGATGAAGCGCTTGACCTCGTTCGGGCGGATGCCGATCTCGTACTCGTCCCAGAGCCGCCGGAACTCCTCGCTCCCCTCGCGCAGCAGTTCGGCGCAGTACGCGGCCCGGGAGCCGGTCCCCCGCAGGGTGGCCAGCTCCCGCAGGCCGGAGGCGAACATCCGGGAGAGGAAGGCGTGGTCCTCGGCCACGTACTGCGCCCGGGTGGCGGGGTCGGTGAACCACCGGTAGCCGATGCTGCGCGCGAGGCCGGTGTACCGGGTCGTGTCGCCGGTGAGGGCCACGCCGAGCGGGGTCTGCCGCAGCGTCTCACCCAGCTCGGTGACGATCTCGGCGGGGGTGTCGTCCAGCCGGTCCAGGATGCGGAGCAGGCCGGGGCTGATGTGTTCGCCGGTGGTGCCCCGGACGGGTGGCGGGTGGCCCGAGAGGCGGAAGAGGTGGTCGCGCTCGTCCAGGGAGAGGTGGAGGCCCTGCGCTATCGAGGCGATCATCTGCTCGGACGGCTGCGGGCCGCGTTCCCGTTCCAGCCGGGCGTAGTAGTCGGTCGACATGTGGCAGAGCACGGCGACCTCCTCTCGGCGCAGCCCACTGGTCCTGCGGCGCTGCCCGCGCGGGAGGCCGACGTCCTCCGGTTGCAGCTGCTCCCTGCGGCGCCGCAGGAACACGGCGAGGCCGGGGCGGTCGATCTCCATGTCTCCTCCGCCTCCTCTCGCGGCACCGGTCGGTTCGTGAGCCGCAGCTCAGGCCCTCGTCGTCCCGTGGGCTCCTGATCCCTTTGTAGCGCCCGGAGCCGCCCGCAGCCACGGATCGTCGATCCCCCCATACGCCCCCGACGGATCCCGCCCCCGGTCCCCCGTACGGCGGCGCTCGTCCGGCCACGCGCCGTACCGGGCCTTAGCCTCGCCTCGCGGATCGGGGGATCGGGAGGCCCTGGATAGGCCGGGGCGCCGGGGTCACCGTGGAGAGGACCCGCCCTCGCAGGCTCGACCTCACAGGCCCAACGCACAGGCCCGCCGTCACAGGGCCCGACCTCACAGGAGTGATCCTCATGGCCCGCAAGCCCATCGACTTCCCCGTCCCCGACCTTTCGGGCAAGCGCGCCGTCGTCACCGGAGCCAGCGACGGCATCGGCCTCGGGATCGCGGCACGGCTCGCCACCTCCGGAGCCGAGGTCGTCCTGCCGGTACGCAACCCGCGCAAGGGAGAGGCAGCGGTCGCCGAGATCCGGCGACAGGCACCCGGCGCGCAGGTGTCGCTGCGCACGCTCGACCTGTCCTCGCTCGACTCCGTCGCCGCACTCGGCGACTCCCTCATCGACGAGGGCCGGCCGATCCATCTCCTGGTCAACAACGCGGGCGTCATGACCCCGCCCGAACGGCAGACGACCGCCGACGGCTTCGAGCTGCAGTTCGGCACCAACCACCTCGGGCATGTCGCCCTGGTCCTCCGGCTGCTGCCCCTCCTGCGGGCCGGACAGGCCCGGGTGACCTCGCAGATCAGCATCTCCGCCAACCGCAACTCCATCAACTGGGAGGACCTGAACTGGGAGCGGTCCTACAACGGCACGCACGCCTACAGCCAGTCGAAGATCGCCTTCGGGCTCTTCGGTCTGGAGCTCGACCGGCGCAGCCAAGCCGAGGGCTGGGGCATCACGAGCAACCTCTCCCACCCGGGCGTCGCCCCGACGAGCCTGCTCGCCGCCCGCCCCGAAGTCGGCCGTGCCAAGGACACGTTGGGCGTCCGACTGATCCGTCTGCTGTCCGCCCGGGGCATCCTGGTCGGCACCGTGGAGAGCGCGAAGTTCCCCGCACTGTACGCGGCGACCTCGCCGGAGGCCCGGGGCGGCGCCCTCTACGGGCCGAGCGGGCCCGGCAACCTGGGCGGCCCGCCTGCCGAGCAGAAGCTCTACAGCCGGCTGACCGACCCCGAGGAGGCCCGGCGGGTGTGGCGGGTCTCGGAGGAGCTGGCCGGGGTTTCGCTGCCGGGCTAGCACAGGGCCGGGACGGTGTGAGGCTCACGATCCGGCTGCTCCTGCCGGACGACCGGCTGACTTCACCCCGACGAGTCACGTACGTCCGGCACGACCTGTTCCTCACACCCTTCGGCAGGATCGCGGAGGTGCTGGGCATGAGCCGGTCCGAAAGCCTGCACCAGAACGTGGGCGAGGTCAGGAATCCGGAGTTCTGACGATATCGGAGGCAAAGCTTCCCTACGCTACCGGGCATGACCATTCCCACGGAGCCCATCGGCAGCCTTCCGCGTTCCTCCGCACTCGGCCAAGCCCTCACCGCCCACGCGAGCGGCCGGTTAGACGACAGCGATCTCGTCAAGCGGCAGGAACAGGCCGTCGCCGACACTCTGACCCAGTTGGAAGGGACAGGCAGCCCGGTCCTGGTGGACGGCGAACAGGGCAAGCCCAGCTTCGCCACCTATCCGGTGGCCGGCTTGAGTTCGTTGTCCCCGGACGGCGCCGTCATCCCGTTCGCCGACGGACACACGCGCCAACTTCCCTGCATCACCGAAGGCCCCTTCCGCTACCGGGTACGGGCCGAGACCTACCTGCGCGCCGCGCAGCAGCTCACCGACAAGCCGGTGAAGCAGGCCGTCATCGCGCCGTCCGCCCTCAGCCTTCTCTACCCGGCGGCGCCCATCGACGGATACTCGCGCGAGGACTTTCTGCGTGATCTCGCCGACGAGGCGGAGGCCGACATCCGAGGGTGTCTGGACGCCGGTGCGCACGTGGTCCAACTCGACTTCACCGAGGGGCGACTGTCACTGAAACTGGATCCCAGCGGGGGTGTGCTCGACGACTTCATCGCCCTCAACAACGAGGTCCTGGGCCGATTCGGCCCCGAGGAACGCGCCCGGATCGGGGTGCACACCTGCCCCGGCGGCGACCAGGACTCCACGCACAGCCTCGACATCGACTACGCGGAGCTGCTGCCCAAGCTCTTCCAGCTGAAAGCGGGCAACTTCTACCTCCAACTGGCCAGTGAGGCGGATCCCGAGCGGGTATTGGCCGTCGTCCAGGAGCATCTCCCCCCGACAGCACGGGTGTTCATCGGGGTGACCGACCCCATCGCACCTTCGGTCGAGACACCCGAGCAGGTACGTGACCGGGTGCTCCTGGCCGCGCGGTACATCCCGGTGGACCAGCTGGGCACCTGCGACGACTGCGGCTTCGCCCCCTTCGCCGACGACGCCTCCACCTCACGCGAGCTCGCTTTCGCCAAGATCGAGGCACGAGTCAGCGGCACCGCCCTCGCTGCGGAGGCGCTGGGTCTCTGACCGTCCTGCCGCGCCGTCACGACGCCTCACCGGACCGTCGACGACCTCGGAGTCACGGACGGGGGCCGGGTCGAGAGGAGCCGGTCGACGGGCCGAGTCACGGCTGTGGGCCCGGATCGCGGATGATCCGGGCCCACAGCCGTACGGAACCGTACGGAGTGTCGCTGATGCGTCAGCTCTGCGCGGGCGACGCGTTCTCGTCGGCGCTCGGCTCCGCGGTGGTGGCCGGCTGGGCCTCGGCGCGCTCGCGCATCTTGCGGACCAGCTCCTGCTTCTTGTCCTCGGCGACCTTGCGGTCGGCGACGCGCGCGGAGCCCGCGCCCTGCTGGTCGGCGCGGGACAGCTTCTTGCGCTGTCCGCCCACGCCGAGGAGGTTGTTACGGCTCTTGGCCATGGTGTTCTCCCCTACGGAAGGTGAAGTGAGTCAGGTGAAGGTGATCGGGGCCCGTCGCGCCGGTCCCCGGGATGCGGCGGGGTGTACGCACCCGCCGCGCTCTCACTCGTAGATCTGGAAGAACGAAGACATGCGGAAACCGTACCGCGCTCCTCGCAAGCGCCGCACCAGGTTTTTCGGCCGCCCGGAGCTCTCGGGCCGCCCGGGAGGGCTCAGGCCGTCGGGTCGACCGTCGCCTGGTGGGCCTCCGCCAGGTGCTCCTCGGCCTTGAGCCAGGGCAGGAACTGCGCCGAGCGCCGCCAGGCGCAGGTGGTGCAGGTCAGCTGGCGCGTGACGCCCGACTTCCTTACCTGCACGACGTGTTCACGGCCGTGCTGGTCCCATCTGCTGACCTTGCTGGTGGTGATCGACGGCACGGCGTACCTCCCGGAACGGCGACGGGGGCTCCGGTGGACCGTACGACGAAGCCCCCGGTTCCGTACCCGGAACCGGGGGCCTCACGCACACAAGCGGGTGTCAGCAGCCGAGCAGACGCGCGCCCAGGTACGCCTGGATCTGGTCCAGCGAGACACGCTCCTGCTTCATCGTGTCGCGCTCGCGCACGGTCACCGCGTTGTCGTCGAGGGTGTCGAAGTCGACGGTGACGCAGAACGGGGTGCCGATCTCGTCCTGGCGGCGGTAGCGGCGGCCGATGGCGCCGGCGTCGTCGAACTCGATGTTCCAGTTCTTGCGCAGGTCGGCCGCCAGGCCCTTGGCCTTCGGCGAGAGCTGCGCGTTGCGGGACAGCGGCAGGACCGCGACCTTGACCGGGGCCAGGCGGGGGTCGAGGCGCATCACGGTGCGCTTCTCCATGACGCCCTTGGCGTTGGGGGCCTCGTCCTCGACGTAGGCGTCGAGGAGGAACGCCAGCATCGCGCGGCCGACACCGGCCGCGGGCTCGATGACGTACGGCGTCCAGCGCTCCTGCGCCTCCTGGTCGTGGTAGCGCAGGTCGGTGCCGGAGGCCTCGGAGTGCGCCTTGAGGTCGTAGTCGGTGCGGTTGGCCACGCCCTCCAGCTCGCCCCACTCGCTGCCGCCGAAGCGGAAGCGGTACTCGATGTCGGCGGTGCGCTTGGAGTAGTGGGAGAGCTTCTCCTTCGGGTGCTCGAACCAGCGCATGTTCTCCTCGCGCATGCCGAGGTCCGTGTACCAGTTCCAGCGCTGGTCCATCCAGTACTGCTGCCACTCCTCGTCCTCGCCCGGCTTGACGAAGAACTCCATCTCCATCTGCTCGAACTCACGGGTCCGGAAGATGAAGTTGCCCGGAGTGATCTCGTTCCGGAAGGACTTGCCCATCTGCGCGATGCCGAACGGCGGCTTCTTGCGCGAGGTCTGCAGCACCTGGCCGAAGTTGGTGAAGATGCCCTGGGCGGTCTCGGGGCGCAGGTAGGCGACCGAGCCGGAGTCCTGGGTCGGGCCGAGGTGGGTGGAGAGCAGACCCGAGAACTGCTTGGGCTCGGTGAAGGTGCCCTTGTTGCCGCAGTTGGGGCAGTTGAGGTCGGCGAGGCCGTTGACCGGCGGCTTGCCGTGCTTCTCCTCGTACGCCTCCTCCAGGTGGTCGGCGCGGTAGCGCTTGTGACAGGAGGTGCACTCGGTCAGCGGGTCCGAGAAGGTGGCGACGTGGCCGGAGGCGACCCAGACCTCGGGGGCCAGGATGACCGACGAGTCGATACCGACCACGTCCTCGCGCGCGGTGACCATGTAGCGCCACCACTGACGCTTCAGGTTCTCCTTCATCTCGACGCCCAGCGGCCCGTAGTCCCAGGCGGCCTTCTGGCCACCGTAGATCTCACTGCAGGGGTAGACGAAGCCACGGCGCTTGCTCAGGCTGACGATGGTGTCGATCTTGTCGGCGGCCACGGTGCTCTCTTCATACGACGATGACGAACGGCGAATGACTCAGGTTACCGGCGTGCGCACCCCCCGGATCAAATCGATAGGGGCTCAAAGAAGCCCTGCGGCTCCGGCTCGTGATCTTCCGGGCATCTCATCAGCCTTGTTGACAATCGTTTCCACTTTTGTTGAAAATGACTGTCATGAACGTACGTCGCCTCATACCCACCACCGCCGTCGCCGGAGCAGTCGTCCTAGGTCTGACCGCTCTCTCGGCCTGCTCCACCTCCGACGCGGCGGACGGGGGCAACGGCGACAAGCTGAAGGTGACCGCGTCGTTCTACCCGATGCAGTTCCTGGCCGAGAAGATCGGCGGCGAGCACGTCGCCGTCACCAGCCTCACCAAGCCGGGCGTCGAGCCGCACGACCTGGAGCTCACCCCGCGCCAGATCGGCTCCATCAGCGAGTCCGACTACGTGCTGTACCTCAAGGGCATCCAGCCCGCCGTGGACGACGCGATCAAGCAGTCCGGTGTGAAGAACACCGTCGACGCCGCGACCCTCACCACGCTGGAGAACCACGGTTCCGAGGTCAGCGGCCACGACCACGGGCACGAAGGCGAGGAGCACGCGGACGAGCACGGCCACGAGGGCGAGGAAGCCCACGAGGAGCACTCCGAGGGCGACGGCCACAACCACGGCGAGGAGGGCGGCGCCGATCCGCACATCTGGCTGGACCCGGTGAAGTACGCCGAGGTCGCCAAGGGTGTCGGCAAGTCGCTGGAGAAGGCCGACCCCGACCACGCCGCCGACTACAAGAAGAACACCGACGCCCTCGTCGCCGAGCTGGGCGAGCTGAACACGGCGTACGAGACCGGGCTGAAGGACCCCGCCACCAAGACCTTCATCACCACCCACTCCGCCTTCGGCTACCTCGCCGAGCGCTACGGGCTCACCCAGCAGGGCATCGCGGGCATCGACCCCGAGGCCGAGCCGAGCCCCGCGCGGATCCAGGAGATCCACACCATCGCGGAGAAGGAGAAGGCCACCACGGTCTTCTTCGAGACGCTCGCCAGCGACAGGACCGCGAAGACCCTCGCGAAGGACACCGGACTCAAGACCGGCGTCCTCGACCCGCTGGAGGGAATCACGGACAAGTCCCAGGGCGCTGACTACATCGAGGTCATGGAGTCCAACCTCGCCGCGCTGCAGAAGGCCCTCGGCGCGAAGTGACCCGCACCACCCGCACCACTTGTGACGTTCGGATCGGAGGCGCTCATGCCGGAGCGTGAGAGCACCACCACCCGCGAGGCCGCCCCCCGGCCCGCCCAGGAGGCCGTCATAGCCCTGCGCGGCGCCACGGCCACCCTCGGCGCGCGCCCCGTTCTGCGCGGGGTCGACCTGACCGTGCACCGCGGCGAGGTCGTCGCCCTGCTCGGCGCCAACGGTTCCGGCAAGTCCACCGCCGTACGGTCGGTCATCGGGCAGGTCCCGCTGACCGGCGGCAGCGTCGAGCTGTTCGGCACCGAGCTGCGCCGCTTCCGCCGGTGGGGCCGGATCGGCTACGTCCCGCAGCGCACCACGGCCGCGGGCGGCGTACCCGCCACGATCCGCGAGGTCGTCGCCTCCGGCCGGCTGTCCCGTACGGGGCTGCGGTGGCCCGGGAAGGCGGACCGGGCGGCCGTGGAGCGCGCCATCGAGCTGGTGGGCCTGGCCGACCGTGCGAAGGACTCCGTGAGCGCCCTGTCGGGCGGCCAGCACCAGCGCGTGCTGATCGCCCGCGCCCTGGCCTCCGAGCCGGAGCTGCTGATCATGGACGAGCCGATGGCGGGGGTGGACCTGGCCAGCCAGGAGATCCTGGCCTCGACCCTGCGCGAGCAGGTGGCGCTCGGCACCTCCGTACTGCTCGTGCTGCACGAGCTGGGCCCGCTGGAGCCCCTGATCGACCGGGCCGTCGTCCTGCGCGACGGCTGCGTCACGCACGACGGGCCGCCGCCCGAGGCGCTCGGCCAGCACGCCCTGCCCGGCCACGACCACGTACACCCCCACGCGGCCGCCGAGCCCGTCCGGACGGGACTGCTGACCTGATGCTCTTCGAATTCCTCAACCCTCCCTTCATGCAGCGGGCGCTCATCGCGGCCGTGCTGGTCGGGATCACCGCGCCCGCCATCGGCATCTACCTGGTGCAGCGGCGGCAGGCCCTGATGGGCGACGGCATCGGGCACATCGCGATGACCGGCGTCGGCCTCGGCTTCCTGCTCTCCACCAGCCCCGTGTGGATGGCGACCGCCGTCGCGGTGGCCGGCGCCGTCGTGATGGAGCTGATCCGCTGGTACGGGCACACGCGCGGCGACCTCGCCCTGGCGATGCTGTTCTACGGCGGTATGGCGGGCGGCGTCATGCTGATCAACCTGTCCGACACCGGCTCCAACGCCAATCTGACCTCGTACCTCTTCGGCTCGCTCGCCACCGTCTCCGAGTCGGACGTCGTCGCGATCTGCGTCCTGGCGGCCTTCGTCGTACTGGTCACGGTGGGGCTGCGGAGGCAGCTGTTCGCGGTCAGCCAGGACGAGGAGTTCGCCCGGGTCTCCGGGCTGCCCGTCCGGGTGCTGAACCTGCTGGTCGCCGTCACCGCCGCGGTGACCGTGACCGTCGCGATGCGGGTCGTCGGGCTGCTGCTGGTCAGCGCGCTGATGGTGGTGCCGGTCGCGGCCGCCCAGCAGATCACCAAGTCCTTCAAGGTCACCTTCGTGCTGTCCGTGGTGATCGGCACCGCCGTCACCCTCACCGGCACCGTGACCTCGTACTACCAGGACGTTCCGCCCGGCGCGACGATCGTGCTGCTGGCCATCGCGGTGTTCGTCGCGCTGACCGCGCTCGCCGCTCCGCTCGCGCGACGGCGTGCCCGGGCGAGCGAGGCTAAGGGTGCCGAGTGCACCCTGGAAGTACCACCCGCCCGGCGGGGCGCGGACGACGTGCGCGTTTGAGTACGGCGCCCGGTCGGGCTGGCACAATGGCCCGACACATGTACGGGCGACACGAGGAGGCACCTGTGGCCACGGCGCCGATCAGTGGCACGAACGCAGCGCCGGTACGCGGCCGGTCCACCCGGCAGCGGGCGGCGGTGGCGGCGGCGCTCGACGAGGTCGACGAGTTCCGCAGCGCCCAGGAGCTGCACGACGTCCTGAAACACCGCGGCGACTCCGTGGGCCTCACGACGGTCTACCGGACCCTGCAGTCCCTCGCCGACGCCGGTGAGGTCGACGTCCTGCGCACCACCGAGGGCGAGGCCGTCTACCGGCGGTGCTCGACCGGCGACCATCACCACCATCTGGTCTGCCGCCTCTGCGGCAAGGCCGTGGAGGTCGAGGGCCCGGCCGTCGAGCAGTGGGCCGAGATGATCGCCGCCCAGCACGGCTATGTGAACGTCGCGCACACCGTCGAGATCTTCGGCACCTGCGCGGAGTGCGCCGAGAAGAAGGCGTGACGGACGTACGAGAGAGGGGCGGGCCCGGTGCACACGCACCGGGCCCGCCCCTTCTCCGTGCTCACTTCTCCGTGCTCACTTCTCCGTGCTCACTTCTCCGTGCTCACTTCTCCGTGCTCACTTGGCGGCTTCCGCCTCCTGCGCCCCGCCGAAGCGGCGGTCGCGCTGGGCGTACTCCAGGCAGGCCCGCCACAGGTCCCGGCGGTCGAAATCCGGCCAGAGAACGTCCTGGAAAACCATCTCGGCGTAGGCGCTCTGCCAGATCAGGTAGTTCGAGGTGCGCTGCTCGCCACTGGGGCGCACGAAGAGGTCCACGTCCGGCATGTCCGGGTAGTAGATGTACTTCTGGAACGTCTTCTCGTTGACCTTCGACGGGTCCAGCTTTCCGGCCGCCACGTCCTGGGCGATGCGCTGCGCGGCGTCCGCGATCTCGGCGCGGCCGCCGTAGTTGACGCAGAAGTACAGCGTCATCGCGTCGTTGTTCTTGGTCTGCTCCTGGGCGACCTGGAGCTCCTGGACGACGGACTTCCACAGCTTGGGCATGCGGCCCACCCAGCGGATGCGGATGCCGAGCTCGTCCATCTCGTCACGGCGGCGGCGGATCACGTCGCGGTTGAAGTTCATCAGGAACTTCACCTCGTCCGGCGAGCGCTTCCAGTTCTCCGTGGAGAAGGCGTAGAGCGAGAGGTTCTTCACGCCCATCTCGATGCAGCCCTTGAGCACGTCCATGACGACGCCCTCACCGACCTTGTGGCCCTCGGTGCGGGGCAGGCCCCGCTCCTTCGCCCAGCGGCCGTTGCCGTCCATCACGACGGCGACGTGCTGGGGCACCAGCTCGCCGGGGATCTTCGGCGGCGTCGCGCCCGAGGGGTGCGGCTCGGGGGTCTTGTACGTGCGCCGGTTACGGCCGCCGAGGAACCCGCGTACTGCCATGTGCTTCTCAGTCTCCCTGTGTCACTTCTCCACGCACCGCGTCGTCTGCCCGACGCACCGCGTCACTTCTCGACGTACACCGCGTCACTTCTCGACGTACACCGCGTCACTTCTCGACGTACCTCAGCGAGCGCAGGCCGCGCTCCAGATGCCAGTGCAGGTAGGCGGACACCAGCCCGCTCCCCTCCCTGACATGACGCGCCTCGCACGCGTCCGCCGTCACCCAGTCGCCGCTGAGCAGTGCGCTCAGCAGTTCGAGGGCCTGTGCCGAGGGTACGACGCTCCCGGGCACCCGGCAGTCACCGCATATGACGCCCCCCGCCGCGACGGAGAAGAACCGGTTCGGACCGGGCATTCCGCACTTGGCGCAGTCCTCGAAGCTGGGCGCGTACCCGTTGACCGCGAGCGAGCGCAGCAGGAACGCGTCCAGGATCAGATGGGGGGCGTGCTCGCCCCGGGCGAGGGTGCGCAGGCCGCCGACGAGCAGCAGATACTGCTGGACGGCCGGTTCGCCCTCGTGGTCGGTGAACCGCTCGGCGGTCTCCAGCATCGCGGTGCCCGCGGTGTAGCGGGCGTAGTCGGCGACGATCCCGCCGCCGTACGGGGCGATCGTCTCGCTCTGGGTGCAGAGCGGCAGCCCGCGGCCGACCAGCTCGCTGCCGCGCGCGAAGAACTGCACGTCGACGTGGGAGAAGGGCTCCAGGCGGGCGCCGAACTTGGACTTGGTGCGGCGCACACCGCGGGCGACGGCGCGGACCCGGCCGTGGCCGCGGGTCAGGATCGTGATGATCCGGTCGGCCTCGCCCAGTTTCTGCGTACGCAGCACGATGCCGTCGTCCCGGAACAAGCTCATGGGCCCATTGTCGCCCACCGGGGGCGCCTGGCGTGGCGGCCTGCGAACGGCAGCGGCCTGCGAGGGCCGTCCAGCCGCCTACGACGGCGTACGGGCCGCCTCGGCCAGCACCCGGGCGGTCTCCTCGGCGGGGATGCCGAGGGCGCTGCCGACCGTCGTCAGGACCTGGCGCTCGGCGGCGCAGTAGGGCCCGTCGGCCAGGGCGATCCGGGCGCCCTGGAGGAGGACGGACGCGCGGCCGGCGGTGGCCAGGTGCGGGGCGAGCGGGGCCAGCACCTCGTGCAGCTCGATGGCGAGGGTGGGGCCGCACGCCTCGGCGGCCGGGTCGGTGCCGGTGCCGCGGCCGGTGTCGGCGGCGAGCACCTCGACGACCGTGAACAGCTGCTCCTGGGTGCAGTCGTCGAGCCCGGCGTCGCGCACGGTGGCGACGGCGGCCTCCAGGACCGTGCGGGAGGTGGTGCCCCCGGCGGCGAGGACGGCCAGGGTGACGGTGTGGACGGCCTCGCGGAGCATCGCGGAGAACCGGGTCGTGGTGGGGTGGTCCAGCGCCTCGGGAGCGTGGTGGGCCAGGCAGGCGGCGCACTCGACGACGGGCTCGGCCTCGCCCCGACGGACCAGCGGGACACCGAGGACGGTGAGGCGGCGGCGGCCGGTGAGGCGACGGTAGTTGCGGTCTCCCCCGCAGCACGGGCAGAAGAAGGCGCCGTCGCCGACGGCGTCCCAGACCGTGCGAACGCCGCAGAGGACCGGCCTCAGAGCACGTTGTCCTTTGGCTGACCGCACGTCGCACACCTCCGTAACGCTCCGGCAACATTGCCGTGTGTTGGACGTGATGTTAGCCACATCCGCGAGGGGGCGTCAGCCTCTTGGACGTCACAACTCCCGGATATGGCCGAACCCCGACCTCCCGGGGCGGGCGGTCGGGGTCCGGAACGGGCCGTTCGGCGTCAGCGGGCCGCGCGGTTGACGGCGGAGACGACCGCCTTCAGCGAGGCGCGGGTGGTGTTGGCGTCGATGCCGATGCCCCACAGGACCTTGCCGTCGATCGCACACTCGATGTACGAGGCGGCCTGGGCGCTGGCTCCCTCGCTCATCGTGTGCTCGGTGTAGTCCAGCAGCCGGGCGTCGATGCCGATGGCCTGCAGCGCTTCGAAGAACGCGGAGATCGGGCCGTTGCCGGAACCGGTCAGGACGGTGTCGACGCCGTCCACGACGGCCTCGACGGTCAGGGTGTCGGTCCCGTCGGTGTCGGAGGTGGTCTGGCCGGAGCGCAGCTGGATGCGGCCCCAACGCGCCCCCGCGTTCTCCGCGTTGGGCAGGTACTCGTCCTGGAACGTGGACCAGATCTGCGTCGGGGTGACCTCGCCGCCCTCGGCGTCGGTCTTGGCCTGAATGATCCGGGAGAACTCGATCTGCATCCGGCGCGGCAGGTCCAGCTTGTGGTCGTTCTTCAGGACGTACGCGATACCGCCCTTGCCGGACTGCGAGTTGACCCGGATGACGGCCTCGTAGGAGCGGCCGACGTCCTTCGGGTCGATCGGCAGGTACGGCACGGCCCACTCGATGTCGTCGACCGTCTTCCCCTGGGCCGCCGCGTCCTTCTCCATCGCGTCGAAGCCCTTCTTGATGGCGTCCTGGTGGGAGCCGGAGAAGGCGGTGTAGACCAGATCGCCCGCGTAGGGGTGGCGCGGGTGGATCTCCATCTGGTTGCAGTACTCGCTGGTGCGGCGGATCTCGTCGATCTGCGAGAAGTCGATCTGCGGGTCGACGCCCTGGGAGAACAGGTTCATGCCCAGGGTGACCAGGTCGACGTTGCCGGTGCGCTCGCCCTGGCCGAACAGGCAGCCCTCGATCCGGTCGGCGCCGGCCATGATGGCCAGCTCGGCGGCGGCGACGGCGGTGCCCCGGTCGTTGTGCGGGTGGACCGACAGGCAGACGTGCTCGCGGCGGGTCAGGTTGCGGGACATCCACTCGAAGCGGTCCGCGTGGGTGGAGGGCGTGGAACGCTCCACGGTGGCGGGCAGGTTGAGGATGATCTCGCGGCCCTCCTCCGGCTGCCACACGTCGCAGACGGCCTCGCAGACCTCCAGGGCGAAGTCCAGCTCGGTGTCGGTGAAGATCTCCGGGCTGTACTGGTAGCCGAAGATCGTCTCGGGGCCCAGGATCTTCTCGGCGTACTCCATGACCAGCCGGGTGCCGTCCACCGCGATCTGCTTGACCTCTTCGCGCGAACCGCGGAAGACGACGCGGCGGAAGGTCGGGGCGGTGGCGTTGTACAGGTGGACGGTGGCGCGGTGGGCGCCGACCAGGGACTCCACGGTGCGCTCGATCAGCTCTTCGCGGGCCTGCGTCAGGACGGAGATCGTCACGTCCTCGGGGATCGCGCCCTCTTCGATGATGGAGCGTACGAAGTTGAAGTCGGTCTCGCCGGAGGACGGGAAGCCGACCTCGATCTCCTTGTAGCCCATCTTCACGAGCAGGTCGAACATCTCGCGCTTGCGGGCCGGGGACATCGGGTCGATCAGGGCCTGGTTGCCGTCGCGCAGATCGGTGGACAGCCAGCGGGGCGCCACGGTGACGCGATTGTCGGGCCAGGTGCGGTCGGGGATGTCGACGGCCTCGTAGCGGCCGTACTTGTGGACCGGCATCCCGGAGGGCTTCTGCAGCTGCGTCGCGTTGGTGATCGGGGTGGGGCGGCCGACAGAATTACCGGCGGGATTCACGGTGGTCATGGCGTAGGGCTCCTCGGTCCAGCGGGGATCGGCCGACTGTGTCGCTGCAGCACCAGACTCCGCGGGGAGGGGGTCGGCCTACGACTACAGGCCCTCGCCGCGGCAGCTAAGGAGAAGCAGCCCGAAACGCATGATGCGACGAGCGTAACCGAGTGTGGCCCGTGGTGTCGGTCCGTATCAGTATGCGGGACCGGGCATCGATGACGGGTAAACAGTGACTCATCACTCCATTTCGTCAATCATCGTCGCAACCAGTGACAGCGCAGTGACGGAGTGCCACAGTCGTAGGTATGCACCTTCGAACCGACGGCGAGCTCAACCCCGTCTTCTGCACCATCGTTCCGCCCCACGTCCTCGATCACCTCTCCCGGTCCGCCGACGCCCGGCTCGCGGACCCGGCCCGCCGCACCCTGGCGGCCGACGCCCTGCGGCGTGACCGCCGCCGGATCACCGCGCTCGCCGCGACCCCGACCCGGCACACCGCCGGCGCGGTCCCGAGCAAGCCCCACCGCATCCTGTACGACTGCGAGACGGGCACCACCCTGCCCGGCGTCAAGGTCCGCGAGGAGGGCGACAAGCCCACCTCCGACGCCAGCGTCAACCGCGCGTACGCCGGCCTCGGCGCCACCTTCGAGCTGCTGCTCTCGGCGTACGGGCGCAGCTCGATCGACGGGAAGGGCCTCCCGCTGATCGGCTCCGTGCACTACGGCCAGGAGTACAACAACGCGTTCTTCGACGGCGAGCAGATGGTCTTCGGGGACGGCGACGGCGAGATCTTCCTCGACTTCACCGTCGCGGTCGACGTGATCGCCCACGAGCTGGCCCACGGCCTCACCCAGTACACCGCCAACCTGCGCTACGAGGGCCAGTCGGGCGCGCTCAACGAGTCCGTGTCCGACGTGATCGGCTCCCTGGTCAAGCAGTACTCGCTGGGCCAGAGCGCCGAGCAGGCCGACTGGCTGATCGGCGCCGGGCTGCTCGCGCCCCGGGTCAGCGGGGACGCGCTGCGCTCGATGAAGGCCCCGGGCACGGCGTACGACGACGACGTCCTCGGCAAGGACCCGCAGCCGGGCTCCATGGACGACTACATCGAGACGGAGGAGGACAACGGCGGCGTCCACCTCAACTCCGGCATCCCCAACCGCGCGTTCTACCTCCTGGCCACCGCACTGGGCGGGAATTCCTGGGAGCGCGCGGGGCAGATCTGGTTCGACGTGCTGACCGGTGGCGAACTGACGGCCGGAGCGGACTTCGCGGAGTTCGCCCGGCTGACGGTCGCGGCGGCGGGCGCCCGCTTCGGCGAGGCGGACGAGCGGGAGGCGGTCCTCAAGGCCTGGTCGGAGGTCGGCGTCCCCACCCGGGCGTGACCCGGACCCCGAGTGCCCCGCCCGGGCGTGCCCGGACCGCCGAGTGCCCGGCCGGCGGGCGGGGTTGAGTGTCCGTCCCGCCCCCGATAGACAGGACCCCATGCGCATTCAGGTCAGCCGGACCGGCGGCTTCGCCGGCATCGCCCGCCGCCATGAGGTCGACACGGAGGGCCGGGCGGACGCCGCGGAGTGGCGGTCCCTCGCCGATGAGGCGCTCGGCGCGGCGCGGGACACCCCGTCGGCCGGGGTCCCGGACGGCTTCCGGTACGCGATCACGGTCGACGGCCGCACCGTGTACTGCGCTGACCCCGATCTGACCGGGGCGCAGCGCACACTGATCTCACGCGTCCTGAAGGAGGGCGCGTGAGATCGGCACCGGGGCCGTACGAACGCTAGAAGCCCACCGGGGTCCGTGCCTGTGGCCGTGAAGGGCTAGAACCCCAGCTTCCGCAACTGCTTCGGATCGCGCTGCCAGTCCTTGGCGACCTTCACATGCAGGTCCAGGAAGACCGGCGTGCCGAGCAGCGCCTCGATGTGCTTGCGGGACTTGGTGCCGACGTCCTTCAGCCGCTTGCCCTTCGGGCCGATGATGATGCCCTTCTGGCTGGGCCGCTCGATGTAGACGTTGGCGTGGATGTCCAGCAGCGGCTTGTCCGCCGGGCGGTCCTCGCGGGGAAGCATCTCCTCGACGACGACCGCGATGGAGTGCGGCAGTTCGTCGCGTACGCCCTCCAGCGCGGCCTCGCGGATCAGCTCCGCGACCATGACCATCTCCGGCTCGTCGGTGAGGTCGCCCTCCGGGTAGAGCGGCGGGCTCTCGGGGAGCAGCGGGGCGATGAGGTCGGCGAGCAGATCGACCTGCTTGTCACCGACCGCGGACACCGGCACGATCTCGGCCCACTCGAAGCCCAGCTCCTCCGCGAGCGCGGAGACGGCGAGGAGCTGTTCGGCCAGCGCCTTGGACTCGACCAGGTCGGTCTTGGTGATGATGGCGATCTTGGGGGTCTTCTTGATCCCCGCGAGCTCCTTGACGATGTACTTGTCGCCGGGGCCGAGCTTCTGGTCGGCGGGCAGGCAGAAGCCGATGACGTCGACCTCGGCCCAAGTGGTCCGCACGACGTCGTTGAGCCGCTCGCCCAGCAGGGTGCGCGGCTTGTGGAGGCCGGGGGTGTCGACCAGGATCAGCTGCGCGTCGTCCCGGTGCACGATGCCGCGCACGGTGTGCCGGGTGGTCTGGGGGCGGTTGGAGGTGATCGCCACCTTCTGACCGACCAGAGCGTTCGTGAGGGTGGACTTGCCCGCGTTGGGGCGGCCCACGAAGCAGGCGAAACCGGCCCGGTGGGGAGAGGTGGTCTCCGCTTGCGGGGCAGCGGATTCTTGGTTCGGTCGAGCGCTCATGGCGACCATTCTCCCCGATCCCGGCGGCGCTCTCGTACAGCGGTACGCCGGGACGCGCCGGAGCCGCCGGGTGGGGCGGTCGCCGGAGCCCTCCCTCAGCCCGCCGTGACGCGTACCCGCAGCGTCCCGTCCGGGCCCGCGAGCAGCACCGGGGTGTCCGGTCCGCCCAGGTCCCGCACCGCGGCCCGGTCGTCGTCGGAGGGGGTCTCGGCGGCGGAGACGACGGCCGCCGCCTCCAGCGAGGTGGCACCGCTGGCCACGGCCATGGCGACGGCGGTCTGCAGCGCGCTGAGCTTCAGCGACTCCAGCGCCACCGTGCCCGCGACATACGTACGTCCCGTCTCGTCGCGTACGGCCGCGCCCTCGGGCACCCCGTTGCGGGCGCGGGCGCTGCGCGCCAGGGTGACGATCTTGCGGTCCTCGGTGTCGAGGTCGGTGGTGTCGGTCATGGCACGAGCATACGAAGCTGGCGGCGGGCCCGCGCAGGTCACCCCGGCACGGGGCAGGGCACTCACCCGGCACCGGATACATCGAGCCGCGCCGGCCCTCGGGCGAGGCGAGCCCTTGGAGCCGGGCCTCGCAGCCGGTGTCGGGCAACGGGGTGTGCAGCACGATCACCAGGTCCGGCCGGGCGGGCACCCGCAGTTGGGTGGCCTCCTCCGCTGCGGCCTCCGTACCACGCGGCTCTCGGGCCGCTGGGGGTGCTGGCCACCACGCAGGACACCCTGTTCGGCGGCGTACGGTCGCCGCGACGGGCGCGGTGGTGGCGGCCGGGCTGCGCCGGAGCTGACCTCCCTGGCGGTAGGAGGACGGGCCCGCTCCCCACGGGGGAGGAACGGGCCCGTCCGCGTAACGCCTGACGTTCTACGGCCTACGACTTACGGCCGGTCCAGGCGGAGTCGTTCCGCTTTCGGGAGTCCGGCGACCACCAGGTCGTAGGAGTCCTCGATCATCTCGCGCAGCAGCCGGTCGGGGACGCCGGAGACGGTGACCGTGTTCCAGTGCCGCTTGCTCATGTGCCAGCCGGGCACGATCGCGGTGTGCGTCTCGCGCAGCCGGATCGCCTCGTCGGGGTCGCACTTGAGGTTGACGGTGAGCGGGCGGGCGTCCAGGGCGGTGAGGGCGAACATCTTGCCGAGCACCTTGAAGACCGAGGTCTCCGGGCCGAACGGGAACTCCTCCACGCTCGCGTTGAACTCCAGGCAGAAGGCCCGCAGCCGCTCCGGCGTCATTCCGCTTCCTTCTCCTCGGGTTCCTCGTGCACGGGTTCCACGAGCACCGTGACGATCTTGTTCCGGCGGCCTGCCGGGGACTCCGCGGTGAGCCTCAGCCTGCGCTGGTCCGGCAGCTCGACGACGGCCGACGCGCCGGCGATCGGAACCCGGCCGAGCGCCTTGGCGAGCAGGCCGCCGACGGTCTCCACGTCCTCGTCGTCGTACTCGTCGAGCCCGAAGAGGTCGCCGAGGTCCCCGATGTCGAGGCGGGCGGTGACCCGGTAGCAGCCGTTCTCCAGCTCCTGGACGGGCGGCAGCTCCCGGTCGTACTCGTCGGTGATCTCGCCGACGATCTCCTCCAGGATGTCCTCGATGGTGACGATGCCCGCGGTGCCGCCGTACTCGTCGATGACGACCGCGACATGGCTGCGGTCCTGCTGCATCTCGCGCAGCAGGTCCCCGGCGTTCTTGGTGTCGGGGACGAAGGCGGCGGGGCGCATCGCGGTGGAGACGGGGTCGCCCTCGGACTCGCGGTTGATGTGCGTCTTGCGGACGAGGTCCTTGAGATAGACGATCCCGACGACGTCGTCCTCGTTCTCCCCCGTGACCGGTATCCGGGAGAAGCCGGAGCGCAGGGCGAGGGTGAGGGCCTGGCGGATCGTCTTGTAGCGCTCGATGGAAACGAGGTCGGTGCGCGGCACCATGACCTCGCGGACCAGGGTGTCGCCCAGCTCGAAGACGGAGTGCACCATGCGGCGCTCGTCGTCCTCGATCAGCGACTCCGCCTCGGCCAGGTCGACCATCGCGCGCAGCTCGGCCTCACTGGCGAACGGGCCCTTGCGGAACCCCTTGCCCGGGGTCAGGGCGTTGCCGACGAGGATCAGCAGCTGCGGGATCGGGCCCATGATCCTGGCCAGCGGCAGCAGGACGTACGCCGAGGCCGTGGCCGTGTTCAGCGGGTGCTGGCGGCCGATGGTGCGCGGGGAGACGCCGATGGCGACGTACGAGACGAGGACCATCACGCCCATCGCGACGGCCAGCGCCTCCCAGGTCTCGGGGAACTCCTGGAGGCAGACATAGGTGACGAGGACCCCGGCCGACATCTCGCAGGCGACCCGCACCAGCAGGGCGACGTTGAGATAGCGGGTCGGGTCGGCCGCGATCTGCGCGAGCTTCGCACTGCCGCGCCGGCCGGACCGGACCGCCTCGTCCGCCCGGAAGCTGGAGGTGCGGGCGATACCGGCCTCGGCGCAGGCGGCCAGCCAGCCGACCATGACCAGCAGGACGGCCCCGACGATCAACGGGGTGCTCACGAGACGGTGGGGGCGGGAGACGCGCCGGTGAGCCCGTGCTCGCCGCGCCAGCCGTCCACGATGGCGGCCTGGAGACCGAACATCTCGGCCTTCTCGTCCGGCTCCTCGTGGTCGTACCCCAGCAGGTGCAGCACCCCGTGGACGGTCAGGAGCTGGAGCTCCTCGTCCATGGAGTGCTGCGTCGGGGCCTCTTCGCCCTGCTTCTTCGCGACCTCCGGGCAGAGCACGATGTCACCGAGGAGCCCCTGCGGGGGCTCCTCGTCGTCCTTGGCCGGTGGACGCAGCTCGTCCATCGGGAAGGACATGACATCGGTCGGACCGGGGAGGTCCATCCACTGGATGTGCAGCTGCTCCATGGCGTCGGTGTCCACCACGATCACCGAGAGCTCGGACAGCGGGTGGATCCGCATCCGGGCCAGTGCGTAGCGGGCGATGTCGAGGATCGCCTGCTCGTCGACCTCGGTTCCGGACTCGTTGTTGACGTCGATCGACATGGTGCGCTGCGACTACTTCCCTTTTCGGCGGTCGCGTCGGCCGTCCTGGCGGCCTTCCGCCCGACCGTCCTGCTGACCGTTTCGGCTGTCGTACTTCTCGTACGCGTCGACGATACGGCCGACGAGCTTGTGCCGGACGACATCCTGGGACGTGAGCCGGGAGAAGTGCACGTCGTCCAGGCCCTCCAGGATCTCCTGGACCTGCCGCAGCCCGCTCTTGGTGCCGCTCGGCAGGTCGACCTGGGTGACGTCACCGGTGATGACGATCTTGGAGTCGAAGCCGAGGCGGGTGAGGAACATCTTCATCTGCTCGGCGCTGGTGTTCTGCGCCTCGTCGAGGATGATGAACGCATCATTAAGGGTGCGACCCCTCATGTATGCCAGCGGCGCGACCTCGATCGTGCCCGCCGCCATCAGGCGGGGGATCGAGTCGGGGTCGAGCATGTCGTGCAAGGCGTCGTAGAGCGGGCGCAGATACGGGTCGATCTTGTCGAACAGGGTGCCTGGCAGGAAGCCGAGCCGCTCCCCCGCCTCGACCGCGGGCCGGGTCAGGATGATCCGGCTGACCTGCTTGGACTGCAGGGCCTGGACCGCTTTGGCCATGGCGAGGTAGGTCTTGCCCGTACCGGCGGGGCCGATGCCGAACACGATCGTGTGCTCGTCGATCGCGTCCACGTACCGCTTCTGGTTGAGCGTCTTGGGGCGGATGGTGCGGCCGCGGTTGGAGAGGATGTTCTGCGTGAGCACCTCGGCGGGCGTCTCACCCTCGGGGTCTCCCTGTCCGTTGCCGGCCGCCCTGAGCATGGCGATCGACCGTTCCACTGCGTCCTCCGTCATCGGCGCTCCGGTGCGGAGCACGAGCATCATCTCGTCGAACAGGCGTTGGATGAGAGCGACGTCTGCGGCCTCGCCCGTGGCACTGATCTCGTTGCCCCGGACATGGATGTCGGCCGCCGGGAAAGCCTCTTCGATCACGCGCAACAGCGAGTCGCCCGATCCGAGGAGCATCACCATGGGGTGAGCGGCCGGGATCCTGATCTGGGCACGCGCCTGCGGCTGTGTGGGTGACTGAGTCATGGGCCGGCCCTATGGCCTGCGCATACCTCCCGTTGCAGGGTTCTCGCTGCTCGACAACCTCTGGGTTACCAAGCCTACGACCTGGCAGTGACAACACCGAGGGGTTTTACCGCCCGTGTGTGCGACGCGGCCCGGCGCTCCCGTGTGCGGCCCGCCCCACGCCCCCGTGTGCGGCCCTCCGCCGCCCACTCACTGGCGGAAGCCGATCGTGGGCACGGCGCGCCGCAGCGGCCAGGCGCGGGCCGTGGCGGGCAGCAGGTCGTCCAGGAAGGCGTAGCGTTCCAGGGCGGCCGGGTCCTGGCGGTCGCAGGTGCGGATCAGCTGCCACCAGGCGGCGATCTCGGCCCAGCCGGGGGCGGAGAGCGAGCCGCCGAACTCCTGGACCGAGAGCGCGGCGGTGAGCCCGGCGAAGGCGAGCCGGTCGGCGAGCGGCCAGTCGGCGAGGGTGCCGGTCACGAAACCGGCGACGAAGACGTCCCCCGCCCCGGTCGGGTCGAGCGCCTCCACCTCGATGGCGGGCACCGCCGCCGCGGTGCCGGTGCGGCCGTCGACGGCGTACGCGCCCTCCGCGCCGAGGGTGACCACGGCGAGCGGGACGCGTTCGGCGAGCGCGTGCGCGGCGGCGCGCGGGCAGTCGGTACGGGTGTAGCGCATCGCCTCCTCCGCGTTGGGCAGGAACGCCTCGCAGTGCGCCAGGTCGGGCAGGGCGTCCAGGTCCCAGCGGCCGGTCTCGTCCCACCCGACGTCGCCGAAGACCAGCGCACCGTCCCGGGCGGCGGTGGCCACCCAGGGCTCGCTCCGGCCCGGGGCGAGCGAGGCGATGGCGGCGCGGGCGCGCGGCGGGCACTGCGGGAAGACCGGGGCGGCGGCTCCGGTGGAGGTTCCGTTTCCGGTGGTCCCGGTGGTCCCGGTGGTCCCGGTGGTCCCGGTGGTCCCGGTGGTCCCGGTGGTCCCGGTGGTCCCGGTGGTCCCGGTGGTCCCGGTGGAGGTTCCGGTCCCGGTGGCCCCTGCCCGGCTTCCGGTTCCGTCGACGGGAGCCGGGGCGGGGGCCTCGTGGCCGTGCGAGACCATCGTGCGCTCGCCCTCGTACGCCATGGAGACGGTGACCGGGGAGTGCCAGCCGGGGACGGTGTGCGACATCGACAGGTCGATGCCCTCGCCCTGTTCCAGGGCGTCCCAGCAGTACTCGCCGTAGTGGTCGTCCCCGAAGGCGGCGGCGAGGGAGGTGTGCAGGCCGAGGCGGGCGAGGGCGGTGGCCATGTTGGCGACGCCGCCGGGGCTGGAGCCCATCCCCCGGGCCCAGGACTCGGTGCCGCGCACGGGGGCGCTGTCGAGGCCCGTGAAGATGATGTCGAGGAAGACCGGGCCCGTCAGGAAGACGTCGCAGGCGGGGTCGCGCGGGGCGCGCAGCGCCTCCAGCGGGTCGATGCCCGGAGTGTCTGTGCTCACCGTGCGCTCCCGGGGTCGTGCGGCGGATCGCGGCGGGATCCGGACCGTGTGAGGTGCGGCCAGTCTGCCCGATCGGCGGAGGGGAACGCAGTGTCCGCGCCCATGTGTTCGCAGCACGCCTGACCTGCATAAACATGCGCTAATACCCGGCGTTCGACTGCATAAACGCATAAGTGACCCAGATCACATCAGGGCGACTTTCGGGGAGCCGGAAGCGCTTGATACAAATTGCCCCGCGAGCACCTTCGGGGACGTTGTCCGACGAGAGCCGCAATCCCCTGGCATAGCGCCATACCTCCCGCAGTACCCCCATGCCTTTCCGCAGTACCCCTTGCCTTACCTCCCTCTGCCTTCCCGCAGTACCCCTGCCCTACCTCCGCCTGCCCTCCCGCAGCGCCCCCGCCCTACCTCCACCTTGCCTTTTCGCCGTACCCCCTCCCCTCCCCCGCCTGCTCAGGCATGTCTTCAGGAACGCCCATGTCCTCGCGCCCTGGTGCCGCGTGGCCCCTGGTGGCCGTGTTCACCGCCGGTTACCTCGCCTCCTATCTGCTGCCCACCGTCGTCGGCCGGCTCAGCGCCCACCTCGGGCTGAGTCCCGCCCAGGCCGGTCTGGTCGGCAGCGCCCTGCTCCTCAGCTCGGCCGGCGCCGGCTTCGCCCTCGCGGGCCGGGTCGAGCGGCTCGGGGCCCGTACCCCCGCCCGCGCCGGGCTGGCGCTGGCAGCCGTCGGCTACGGCTGTGCCGCGCTCGCCGGATCCGTACCGCTCGTGGTCCTCGGTGTGATCGTCGGCGGCTTCGGCTCGGGCACGGCGACCGCGGTCGCGGCATCCGGGATCGCCGCCCGGCGCGACCCGCACCGGACGTCCTCGCTCGGACTGCTCACCGTGTCCGCCACAGCGGGCGTCCTCTACCTGACGATCCCTCACCTCGGCGGCGGCCACCGGCTTCCCTTCGCCGCGATCGCCCTGGTCGCCCTGCTCGTCTGGCCCGCGACCGCCCGGCTCGACGGTGCCCGGACGGCGGAGGAGACCAGCTCGCCGATCACCGGCCGGCTGCCGCACCGCCGCTCCGGGCTCGTCCTGGCGGGCGGCATGCTCGTCTGGTCCATGGCGCAGAACGCGCTGTGGGGTGTCAGCAGCCGCATCGGCCTCGACCAGGCGGGGCTGTCCGAGGTCACCGTCGGCGCGGTGTTCGCCGCCGCGCTCGGCGCGGGTCTGCTCGGGGTGACGGGCGCCGGGTTGCTCGGCGCACGGCTCGGCCGGGCGGTGCCGATCGGGCTCGGGACCGTGGTCATCGCCGCGAGCATCGTGCTCAGCTCGTCGGCCCGGGATCTCGGCTCGTTCGCGACCGGCGAGATCATGTGGAACACCGTCTACCCGGTGGTCCTCTCCTACCTGATCGGTCTCGCCGCCTCCCTGGACATACGCGGCCGCTGGGCGGTGCTGGCGGGCTCGACCTCTTCGATAGGGGTGGCCTGCGGCCCACTGCTGGGGAGCGTGCTCTCCGAGGAGGCCGGCTATCCGGCGATGGGGCTGATCCTGGGGGCGGCCACTCTTCTGGTCGCCGCCCCGGTGACCGCCGTGGCGCTGCACACCGGCGGCCGTCCGCTGGTGCCCGGTTCGGTGCGCCGTCGCGGTGGCGCCCCGGCCGCCCTGCTCGCCGCCACCACCGGCGGCCTGTCCGGTGCGGTGCCGAAGCTCGGTTCACCGGAGCAGGCCGTCACGGAGCTGCGCGTACGGCGCAGGCGGCTGGTGCGCAGCGCGATTCGGACGGCCGGTCCGGACGGCGGTTCCGGTCAGTCGAACGCGTACGCCTCGACCTCGGCCAGGTAGCGCGCCCGGCGCTCCTCGTCGTGGTCGAGGAAGGCCGCCTCGAAGGAGTTGCGGGCCAGGGTGCGCAGCTGCTCCGGGCCCAGGGCGAGCGCGTCGCGGACGGCGTCGAAGTTGTCTCCGGCGTACCCGCCGAAGTAGGCGGGGTCGTCGGAGTTGACGGTGCAGTGCAGTCCGGCGGCCAGCATCGCGGGCAGCGGGTGGTCCTTCAGCGTGTCGACCGTCCGCAGCGTCACGTTGGAGAGCGGGCAGAGCGTGAGCGGCACCCGGTCGGCGACCAGCCGTGCCACCAGCTCCGGGTCCTCCATGCAGCGCAGCCCGTGGTCGACGCGCTCGACGCCGAGGATGTCCAGGGCCTCCCGGATGTACTCCGGCGGGCCCTCCTCCCCCGCATGGGCCACCTTGCGCAGGCCGAGCGCGGTGGCCGCCTCGTACACCTCGCGGAACTTGGCGGGCGGGTGGCCGACCTCGGCGGAGTCCAGGCCGACGGCGCTGATCCGGTGGAGGTACGGCTTGGCCGCGTCGAGGGTGCCGAGGGCCGATTCGGCGGACAGGTCGCGCAGGAAGCACAGGATGAGCTGGGTGGAGACGCCGTGGGTCTCCTCGCTGCGCTCCAGCGCGCGGCCGAGCCCCTCGATGACCGTGCCGATGGGGACGCCCCGGGCGGTGTGGGCCTGCGGGTCGAAGAAGATCTCGGCGTGCCGGACCCCCTGGGCGGCGGCACGGGCGAGGTAGGCGTCGGCGAGTTCGGCGAAGTCGTCCTCGGTCCGCAGGACGGCCATCAGCGCGTAGTAGAGGTCCAGGAAGGACTGGAGGTCGTCGAACTGGTAGGCGGCGCGCAGTTCTTCGGTGGTGGCGTACGGCAGGGTCACCCCGTTGCGTTCCGCGAGGGCGAAGGCCAGCTCGGGTTCGAGGGTGCCTTCGATGTGGAGGTGGAGTTCGGCCTTGGGGAGGTGCACGGTTTCTCGCAAACGGTGGTGCTGGTGGGGTCAGTGGTGCCGGGTGGGGACCGGGACGCGGATGAGGTCCTGGGCGACGGTGAGTTCGCCGTCGAACCCGGCGGCGCGGGCCTGGGTCTCGAAGAGGTCCGGGTCGTTGTAGCGCTGGGAGAAGTGGGTCAGCACGAGGTGGCGGACGCCCGCCTCCGTCGCGACCCGGGCGGCCTGTCCGGCGGTCAGATGGCCGTGGTCGACGGCGAGTTTCTCGTCCTCGTCGAGGAAGGTCGACTCGATGACGAGCATGTCGCAGCCCTCGGCGAGCGTGTACACCCCGTCGCAGAGCCGGGTGTCCATGACGAACGCGAACCGCTGCCCGCGCCGGTGCTCGGAGACCTGCTCCAGGGTGACGCCGCCGAGGGAGCCCTCGCGCTGGAGGCGGCCCACGTCCGGTCCGGCGATGCCGTGCTCCTTGAGGAGGGCGGGCAGCATGCGGCGGGTGTCCGGCTCGGTGAGGCGGTAGCCGTACGACTCGACGGGGTGCGAGAGCTTCTTGCTGTCCAGGGTGTACGCGGGGGTGGTGGCGAGGATTCCGCCGTCCCCGGCGACCGGCTCCTGGTCCAGCTCGACGGTCTCGCGGTAGGCGGTGGCGTACCGCAGCCGGTCGAAGAAGCGCTGCCCGCTTGCCGGGTAGTGGGCGGTGACCGGGTGCGGCACCTGGTCCAGGTTGATGCGCTGGATCACCCCGGCGAGCCCGAGGGAGTGGTCGCCGTGGAAGTGGGTGACGCAGATCCGGTGGATGTCGTGCGCGGCGACCCCGGCCCGCAGCATCTGGCGCTGGGTGCCCTCGCCGGGGTCGAAGAGGATGCCCTCACCGTCCCAGCGCAGCAGATAGCCGTTGTGGTTGCGGTGCCGGGTGGGGACCTGGCTGGCGGTGCCGAGCACCACCAGCTCGCGTACGGACATGGGGAAACGCTCCTGCGCTACTGCTGTACGGGAAGGGTTATCCGGGGGGCCACTGGAGGCCACGACCGCCGAGGACGTGGGCGTGCGCGTGGAAGACGGTCTGGCCGACGCCGGACCCGGTGTTGAAGATGACCCGGTAGCCGGTGGAGTCGATCTTCTCGTCGGCGGCGACCGCTCCGGCCTCGGTCAGCACGTCGGCGGCGATCTGCGGTTCGGCAGCGGCGAGGGAGGCGGCGTCCGGGTAGTGGACCTTGGGGATGACCAGGACGTGGGTCGGGGCCTGCGGGTTGATGTCGCGGAAGGCGACGGTGGTCTCGCTCTCGCGGACGATGGTCGCCGGGATGTCCCCCGAGACGATCTTGCAGAACAGGCAGTCGGACTGCGGCTCTCCCGCCATGACGCCGGGCCTCCTCGTTCGCTGGTGATCAGTACGGCTCATGCTAGAGCCTCTTGCCGGGCCGCCGGGCACGGTTCATCCCCTGCGGCCGGTGCGTCCCGGCAGCGGCTCAGCCCCAGCGGCCGGTGCGTCCCAGCAGCAGCGCCGTCGCCGCCGTCCCCGCCGTGGACGTACGCAGCACGCTGCGGCCGAGCCGGTAGGGGCGGGCGCCCGCCTCGGCGAAGGCGGTCAGTTCCTGCGGGGAGACGCCGCCCTCGGGGCCGACGACGAGCACGATCGTGCCCTCGGCCGGGAGTTCGGCGGTGGCGAGCGGGGTGCTGTCGTGGTCGCGGTCCTCGTGGAGGACCCCGGCGAAGTCGGCTCCGGCGAGCAGGGCCGCGACCTGCTTGGTCGTCATGGCCTCGGCCACCTCGGGGAAGCGCACCCGGCGGGACTGCTTGCCCGCCTCGCGTGCCGTGCTGCGCCACTTCGTCAGAGCCTTCGCGCCCCGGTCGCCCTTCCACTGGGTGATGCAGCGGGCGGCCTGCCAGGGCACGATCGCGTCGACGCCGGTCTCGGTCATCGTCTCGACGGCCAGCTCGCCCCGGTCGCCCTTGGGGAGGGCCTGGACGACGGTGATCCGGGGCGTGGGCTCCGGCTCCTCCTGGACGCCCGCGGGGAGCGTGACGGTGAGGCGGTCCTTTCCCTCGGCGGAGCGGACCTCGCCCTCCGCCCAGTGGCCGAGTCCGTCGGTGAGGACGACGTCCTCACCGGGCTGGAGCCGCTTGACGGAGACGGCGTGCCGTCCCTCGGGCCCTTCCAGGACGAACTCCGTTCCGGTGGGCATCCGTTCGACGACGAAGACCGGTGCGGTCACCGGGGGCTCCTCATGCTCAGGGCCGTCCGGGCGGCCTCCAGTTCGGCGGCGAGCAGCTCGATGAGCTCGCCCGCGGGCAGTTCGCGGGCCATCCGGTGGCCCTGTCCGGCCCACAGGGCCATGCCCTGGGCGTCCCCGGCCTTGGCGGCGGCCTGGCGCAGCCCGCTGGTGACGTAGTGGACCTGGGGGTAGGCGGCGGGGGCGTACGGGCCGTGTTCGCGGACGAAGCGGTTGACCAGGCCACGGGCTGGCCGCCCGGAGAAGGCGCGGGTCAGCTCGGTGCGGACGAACAGGGGGTTGGTCAGGGCCTGCTTGTGCAGCAGGTGCGCGCCGGACTCGGGGCAGACCAGGAAGGCGGTGCCGAGCTGGGCGGCGTCCGCGCCCGCCGCGAGGACGGCGGCGATCTGGGAGCCGCGCATCAGACCGCCGGTGGCGACGATCGGGATCTGCACGGTCTCGCGGACCTGGGTGACGAGGGAGAGCAGCCCGGTGCCGGTCTGGTCGACCTGCGGGTCGTCGCGGTGGGTGGACTGGTGGCCGCCCGCCTCGACGCCCTGGACGCAGACGGTGTCGGCGCCCGCCCACTGGGCGCTCTGGGCCTCCTCGGCGGAGGTGACCGTGACGACGGTGTGCGTCCCCGCGCGGGCGAAGGCGTCCAGGGTGTCGCGGGTGGGGCAGCCGAAGGTGAAGGAGACGACCGGGACCGGGTCGTCCAGCAGGATCGCGACCTTCGCCTCGTAGCCGTCGTCGCCGCTGCTGTCCGGGTCGCCGAGCGGGGTCTCGTACCAGGCGGCCTCGCCGGCGAGCTGGTGGCGGTAGACCTCGACGGCGCTGGGGTCGGCGAGTGCGGGCTGCGGCATGAAGAGGTTGACACCGAACGGGCCGGAGGTGAGCCGGCGGAGCTGTTTGATCTCGTTGTACATCCCGTCCGCCGTCTTGTACCCGGCGGCCAGGAATCCGAGCCCGCCGGCCTCGGCGACGGCGCCGGCGAGCTGGGCTCCGGACGCGCCGCCCGCCATGGGGGCCTGCACGATCGGATACCGGCAGAGATCGGTCAGCTCGGAGGACATGAGCGCATCGTGCCACGTCCCGTGCACGGGGCCGAATCAGCCAGTCGGCGGCCTGACCGGTTCTCCCGCCGAACGCCGCACCGCCCGCCGGTGAAGAACCGGCGGGCGGTGCGGTGAAAGGCGGAAAGCGGTTCAGCGGCCGTTGAACGCGTCCTTCAGACGGGAGAAGAGACCCTGCTGACCTGGCTGGAATTGACCCAGGGGTCGTTCCTCGCCGCGCAGCTTGGACAGCTCCCGCAGGAGCCGCTCCTGCTCCGCGTCGAGCTTGGAGGGGGTCATCACCTCGACGTGCACGATCAGGTCGCCCCGGCCGCCGCCGCGCAGATGCGTGATCCCGCGCCCGTGCAGGGGCACGGACTGGCCGGACTGGGTGCCGGGCCGGATGTCGATCTCCTCCAGGCCGTCCAGCGTCTCCAGCGGACACTTGGTGCCGAGGGCCGCGGCCGTCATGGGGATGGTGACCGTGCAGTGCAGGTCGTCGCCCCGCCGCTGGAAGACGGCGTGCGGCAGCTCGTGGATCTCGACGTACAGGTCGCCGGGCGGGCCGCCGCCGGGGCCGACCTCGCCCTCTCCGGCGAGCTGGATACGGGTGCCGTTGTCGACGCCCGCCGGGATCTTGACCGTGAGCGTGCGCCGCGAGCGGATGCGGCCGTCGCCGGCGCACTCCGGGCACGGGGTCGGCACGACGGTGCCGAAGCCCTGGCACTGCGGGCAGGGCCGCGAGGTCATGACCTGGCCCAGGAAGGACCGGGTGACCTGGGAGACCTCGCCGCGGCCGCGGCACATGTCACAGGTCTGGGCGGAGGTGCCGGGGGCCGCGCCCTCGCCGCTGCAGGTGTTGCAGACGACGGCCGTGTCGACCTGGATGTCCTTGGTGGTGCCGAAGGCCGCCTCGTTGAGGTCGATCTCCAGCCGGATCATGGCGTCCTGGCCGCGCCGGGTCCGCGAACGGGGCCCGCGCTGCGCGGCGTTGCCGAAGAAGGCGTCCATGATGTCGGAGAAGTTGCCGAAGCCGCCGGCTCCGAAACCGCCCGCACCGCCGCCTCCGCCGTTCGCGGAGAGCGGGTCGCCGCCGAGGTCGTAGACCTGCTTCTTCTGCGGGTCGGAGAGCACCTCGTAAGCGGCGTTGATCTCCTTGAACCGCTCCTGGGTCTTCGGGTCCGGGTTGACATCCGGGTGCAGCTCGCGGGCGAGCCGACGGAATGCCTTCTTGATCTCGTCCTGAGATGCGTCGCGGCGTACGCCGAGTACGGCGTAGTAGTCCGTGGCCACTTACGACTCCGCCAGGATCTGTCCGACGTAACGTGCCACTGCGCGTACCGCTCCCATCGTTCCGGGGTAGTCCATGCGGGTCGGTCCGACCACGCCGAGTTTGGCGACTGCCTCGTCGCCCGAACCGTAGCCGACCGCGACGACGGACGTGGAGTTGAGCCCCTCGTGGGCGTTCTCGTGCCCGATCCGTACGGTCATGCCGGAGTCCGTGGCCTCACCGAGCAGCTTCAGCAGGACGACCTGCTCCTCCAGTGCTTCCAGCACCGGCCGGATCATCACCGGGAAGTCGTGTCCGAAGCGGGTGAGGTTGGAGGTGCCGCCGATCATCAGCCGCTCCTCCGTCTCCTCGACGAGTGTTTCGAGGAGGGTGGAGAGAACCGTGGAAACCGTCCCCCGGTCCTCGCTGTCGAAGGATTCCGGCAGCTCCTGCACCAGGCGCGGGACATCCGCGAAGCGTCGTCCGACGACCCGGCTGTTGAGCCGGGCCCGCAGATCCGCCAGCGATGTCTCACCGAACGGCGCAGGGCAGTCGATCATACGCTGTTCGACCCGGCCGGTGTCCGTGATCAGGACGAGCATCAGCCGGGCGGGGGCGAGCGAGAGCAGCTCCACGTGCCGCACCGTCGAGCGGGTCAGCGAGGGGTACTGCACGACGGCGACCTGCCGGGTCAGCTGCGCGAGCAGCCGCACCGTCCGGCCGACCACGTCGTCGAGGTCGACCGCGCCGTCGAGGAAGTTCTGGATGGCCCGGCGCTCGGGCGAGGACAGCGGCTTGACGCCCGCGAGCTTGTCGACGAAGAGGCGGTACCCCTTGTCGGTGGGGATGCGCCCCGCGCTCGTGTGCGGCTGGGCGATGAAGCCCTCGTCCTCCAGCACCGCCATGTCGTTGCGGACGGTGGCCGGGGAGACTCCCAGCCGGTGCCGCTCGGTCAGCGCCTTGGAGCCGACGGGCTCCTCCGTGCCGACATAGTCCTGGACGATGGCGCGCAGCACTTCGAGTCTGCGTTCGCTGAGCATCGCGCACACCTCCAGCTGTCTGTCTCCGGTCTCCGACTGGCACTCGGTGCGTACGAGTGCCAGCAATCCCGTCGTCAGTGTACGGGGGTGGGGTGGGGCCTGGGCAAGGGCG
This sequence comes from Streptomyces globisporus, assembly GCA_014649555.1. Classification (GTDB taxonomy): domain Bacteria; phylum Actinomycetota; class Actinomycetes; order Streptomycetales; family Streptomycetaceae; genus Streptomyces; species Streptomyces globisporus. The sequence goes on from BMTG01000010.1 coordinate 133,475, forward strand.
ACCGGCCGCCCCGCCACGGGACCGCGCAGGTCGTTGCCGATAGCGTCCTGGTATGGACGTCGCTTGGGAAGACTTCGGGTGGGAGCGGTTGGGCAACGGTGTCGGCCGGCGGCGGCTCCCGGGCTGGGACGCCACCGTCGCGCTGGTCGCCGGAGCGGAGGGGGTGCTGCTGTACGACACCGGCTCGACGCTGCGCGAGGGCGTCGAACTGCGGCGGCAGGCCGAGGCGCTGCTCGGCCGCAGGGTGACGCATATCGCATTGAGCCACCCCCATTTCGATCATGTGCTGGGCACGGCGGCGTTCGCCGGGGTGCGGGTGTACGGCTCGGCGGGGCTCACCGCCCTGCTGCGGGACGGGGAGCAGGGGCTCTACGGGGACGCCGTGCGGCAGGGCGTCCCCGAGGACGAGGCCGCCCGGTCGGCGGACACGCTGGTGGTCCCGCACCACGAGGTGGACGGCGAGCAGGCGCTCGACCTGGGCGGCGGCCGCCGGGTGCTGCTGGCCGATCTGGGCCCCGCCCACAGCAGCCATGACCTCGCGGTGCTGGTGCCGGGCTCGGACGGTGAGCCTCCGGTGGTGCTCTGCGGCGATCTGGTCGAGGAGTCGGGCGATCCGCAGGCGGGCCCGGACGCGGTGCCCGCGCGGTGGCCGGCCGCGCTGGAGAGGCTGCTGGAGCTGGGCGGCGAGGACGCGCTGTACGTACCGGGGCACGGGGCGGTGGTGGACGCGGCGTTCGTCCGGAAGCAACGGGCGGCGCTGGCGGAGCGGTTCGCGACGGCATGAGGATCTTCGGGGCGGTGTCGAGGACTTTCCCGGCGGTGTGAGGATCTCCGCGGCGGTGTCGAGGATCTTCGTGGCGGCGTGAGGTTCTTCACGGCGGCGGGCCGATTATCGTCGGGCCATGCGCAGCTACCAGCCGGACCTGACCCCGCCGTGGAAGCGGTCCGCCCCCGTGCCCGAGGTGCCCGCCGAACCCGATCTGGTCGTGGAGGAGGTCGCCACCGGCTTCTGCGGGGCGGTGATCCGCTGCGAGAAGACCGCCCAGGGGCCGACGGTGACCCTGGAGGACCGGTTCGGCAAGCACCGGGTGTTCCCGATGGAGCCGCGCGGCTTCCTGCTGGAGGGCAAGGTCGTCACGCTGGTACGCCCGGGCCCCGGCGGTCCCGTGCGTCCCACGCGTACGGCCTCCGGTTCGGTGGCGGTGCCCGGCGCGCGGGCCCGGGTGGCGCGGGCCGGGCGGATCTATGTGGAGGGCCGGCACGACGCGGAGCTGGTGGAGCGGGTGTGGGGCGACGACCTCCGCATCGAGGGCGTCGTCGTGGAGTACCTGGAGGGCGTCGACGACCTTCCGGCGATCGTCGGGGAGTTCGGGCCGGGACCGGACGCGCGGCTCGGGGTGCTGGTGGACCATCTGGTGCCCGGCTCCAAGGAGTCCCGGATCGCGGCTCAGGTGACCGGTGACCATGTGCTGGTGGTGGGGCACCCCTACATCGACGTGTGGGAGGCGGTGAAGCCGTCCTCGGTGGGGATCGACGCCTGGCCGGTGGTGCCGAGGGGCCAGGACTGGAAGACGGGTGTGTGCAGGGCGCTGGGGTGGCCGGAGAACACCGGGGCGGCCTGGCAGCACATTCTGTCGAAGGTCCGCAGCTACCAGGACCTGGAACCCCAACTGCTGGGCCGGGTGGAGGAATTGATCGACTTCGTCACCCTTCCGGAGTGATGTCCCCGGGCTGATTCCGGTCCGTCCCGGACGATCACGTACCGATCTCTAGGAATGCCTGCGTCCCACACGCACCATCGGTTATTGAGGGTTACCGAGAGTGCGAACGGGCCGGCGGTTCACGGGGGAAGGGCACGGGACGATGGCGCGCGAGGTCTGGCAGGAAAGTGCCGACAACGAGGCGGCTTCGGCCGTCTTCCACCTGATGCAGCAGCTGATCGACCGCTACCGGGTCAACCGCCCGGTGATGCCGCTCGTGGTCGCCCAGGCGGCGGACGCCGGGGCCGGGCCGGAGATCGACGCCCGGGTGGAGGAGCTGGTGCATCAGGTGCACCGGGCCAACGAGTTACGCCGGGTGCCGGTGCGGCTGCTCGACGGCGCGGGGGCGACTCCGTACGAGGCGGCGCTCGACATGGTGCGCACGCTCTCCGAGAAGCCGTGGGAGACCCGGGACAACACCCAGTACAAGAACTTCTCCTTTCCGCGCTCGCGGCTGCTCGGCGCGATCGAGCAGGCCACCGCGACCGTGGTCGAGCAGTCCGACGGCAACTCCTCCGAGGTCCGTGAGGAAAGGATCCTGGAGCAGCTGAGCCGGTTGCGCTGGCGGTCCGGCCGGCCGCGCGGGGGAACCCGGTGGGACGCGCTGCGGCAGTCGGTGCGGCCCGAGACGTTCGTCGGGGCGCTCTTCATCGCGCTGCTCAGCGTGTTGCTCGGGGAGATCGACTGGCTGCTGACGGCCCTGGTGGCGGCCCTCGCGCTGATCGGGCTGGCCGTGGTGGGCCTGGCGAGCCGGGCCGCGCCGCCGCTGCTGTGGCTGCGCCGGGCCAGCCGCTGGTTCGCCACCACCTCCTCGCTGGCCGCGTCCAGCACGGGCTATCCGTCGGACGGCTGGTCGTGGTTCTCGCCGAGCGGTTCGTGGCGGGTGATCCGGGCGCGGGCGGCGGCGGTCGCGGAGCGGGTGGCGGACGCGGGGGCGGGCGACGAGCACGCGCGCCAGTTCCATCTGGAGCTGCGGGTGCAGGCGCTGCTGGAGGATCTGCGGCACAGCTACCGCCCGCACTCCCTGGACTGGCGGCGCAGCAAGCGCACGGTCCCGCCGGTGGTGTTCCTGCCCCGGGCCACGCAGGACAACGGCGGCATCCTGCTGATCAACGCGATCAACAACGTACGGTCGCGGCGCAGTGAGGTCGATCCGCTGCTGCTGCTCGCCTCGCTGCCGGCCTCCGAGATCATGCGGCACACCCCGCCGCTGCCCCCGGAGCGGCCGGGTCCGGGTGCGCCGACCGGTTCGTCCGGGGCCCGGGCCCGCTACGAGCGCTGGGTCGACGATCTGAGTCTGGGCCAGTCACCGGTGGCCGCGGCGACCCTGGCGTGGGTGCTGCTGCTGCCGCTGTCCACCGAGAAGCTGACCCATGAGCACGCGCACGCCCAGCTCGTCACCCACCGGGTGCGCCGGACCTGGGCGTGGTGGGTGATGTCGCGGGCGACGATCGCCGTGGCCGTCGTGGGCTCGCTGCTGGGGGCGTTCCTGTGGGCCGGGCACTGGCGCGACACGTACTGCCACGGGCCGCTGACCGACCGGAACACGGACGCGATCTGGCGGGGGCCGGACGGCGACCGGGAGTGTATCGGTGTGGCGACGGCGCCCGAGGTGCTCTTCGCGGCGGGCAACGACCTGGAGCTGAACGGGGCGGGCAGGGGCATCACGTTCGAGCGGATCGAGCAGGCGATCCGTGAGGAGAACGACGACATCGAGGCGGGCGACGCGTATGTGACGGTCGTGTACGCCGGTCCGCTCACCGCCACGGGCAAGGACCGGGAGGCGACCCGCAAGGGGCTGGAGGAGCTGACCGGGGTCTACCTCCAGCAGCGGGCGGTCAACAAGACGGTGCGCCGGTCGGTGAAGCTGCGGGTGCTGACCGCCAACGGCGGCGAGGACATGCTGCGGCAGCTCACCGCCGTGGAGAAGATCATCGACGTGGCCCGGCGGGATCCGACGGTGGTCGGGGTGGTCGGTCTCGGCCGGAACACCCAGGAGAGCGAGAAGGCGACGAAGCTGCTCCGGGAGGCCGGGCTGGCGGTGGTGAACACGACGAACTCCAGCAGCGACCTGCCCCGCGAGTACCCGAACTACTTCGGCCTCGCGGCGACGGACGAGGAGCAGACGCATGCGCTCGGTCTGGTGGCCCGGCAGATCGCGAAAGGCCTCGACCGCCCGCACGCGATCGTGCTGTCGCGTGAGGACCGCAACGGGGACCTGGACCGGTACACCGCCGAGCAGCGGGACGCGGGCCGCACGATGCTTCAGGACGCGGGTTTCGAACCGGGGAAGGACGTGACGTACGACCTGGCGGGCGGGGCGAGCCTGAACACCCCGCTGACGACCATCTGCCAGTCCGAGCGGGTTCCCGACGCGCTGTACTTCGCGGGGCGGGTCGAGGACGTACCGACGCTGATGCGGGGCCTGTCGGAGACCACGGGGTGCTCGGACCGGCGGATGACGGTGTTCACCGGGGACGATCTGACGAAGGGGACGTTCGACGACTCGACGTCCATCGCGGCCAACGTCACGCTCTACCACTCCTCGCTCGCCCCGCTGGACCGGGGGAAGAACCTCGGCTTCTACGGGGACGCGTACCGCACCCTGCGGCGGCTGCACCCCGAGGGCGAGGTCACCGCGCTGGTCTCGGGGCGTCCGGCGTACGAGGACGACCTGTTCGCCAGCGGGCAGACCGTGATCTCCTACAGCGCCGCGGCCGCCCTGTACGACGCGGCGGCGCGCGGCGACAAGCGGCGGAGCGCGGCGGAGACGTGGGCGACGCTGCACACGGTGGACCTGAACAACATGCCGACGGGGACGATCTCGTTCAGCCGGGCGCGGTCCTCGGTCTCGGACAATGTGCACGGTCTGAACATCGTCAAGGTGGTCCGGCCGGGTCCGAGCGCGGAGCGGACCCTGGTGTGCGGCAAGCCGGCCGGGGTCGCGCCGCCGCTGACGGCGAAGGACTGCAAGCCGTGAAGCCGTCGTTCCGGGGGATCGGCCGACGCACCGTGAGGGCGTCGTCCCCGGGGCTCAGTCGACCAGGTCGCGGACGACGGCGTCGGCGAGGAGCCGCCCGCGCAGAGTGAGGACCGCGCGGCCCTTGTCGTACGGTTCCGGCTCCAGCAGCCCGTCGGTCAGGGCGCGGCGGGAGGCGGCGAGGCCGTCGGGTTTGAGGAGGTCCAGCGGGCAGCCCTCGCGCAGCCGCAGCTCCAGCAGGATGCGCTCGACCCGGCGGTCCTCCTCGGCGAGGATCTCGCGGCCCGCGCCGGGCGAGCGGCCCTCGGCGAGCGCCTGGGCGTACGCGCCGGGGTGCTTCACGTTCCACCAGCGCACGCCGCCGACGTGGCTGTGGGCGCCGGGGCCCGCGCCCCACCAGTCGGCGCCGCGCCAGTACAGCTCGTTGTGCAGGCAGCGGCCGGCTTCGGTGGTGGCCCAGTTGGATACCTCGTACCAGTCGAAACCGGCGGCGGCGAAGGCCTCGTCCGCGATGAGATAGCGGTCGGCGTGGGCGTCGTCGTCGGTCATCGGGATCTCCCCGCGCCGGATGCGGCGGGCGAGCTGGGTGCCCTCCTCGACGATCAGCGCGTACGCCGATACATGGTCGGGGCCCGCGCCGATCGCGGCGTCCAGAGTGGCCCGCCAGTCGTCGTCGGACTCGCCGGGGGTGCCGTAGATCAGGTCCAGGTTGACGTGGTCGAAGCCCGCCGCCCGCGCCTCGGCGACGCAGGCCTCGGGGCGGCCGGGGGTGTGGGTGCGGTCGAGGATCTTCAGGACGTGCTGCCTGGCGCTCTGCATCCCGAAGGAGACCCGGTTGAAGCCGCCCTCGCGCAGGGCTTCGAGGTAGGCAGGGTCGACGGACTCGGGGTTGGCCTCGGTGGTGATCTCGGCGTCGTCCGCGAGCCCGAACTCGTCCCGGATCGCCCCCAGCATGCGTACGAGGTCGGCGGCGGGCAGCAGGGTGGGCGTACCGCCCCCGACGAAGACGGTACGGACCGGGCGCGGGTCGTCGCCGAGGACCTTGCGGGCCTGGCGGACCTCCTCGATCAGGTGGACGGCGTAGTTGTCGCGGGAGGCCAGCGCACCGCCGGAGCCGCGCAGCTCGGTGGCGGTGTAGGTGTTGAAGTCGCAGTAGCCGCAGCGGGTGGCGCAGTACGGAACGTGCAGGTAGAAGCCGAGCGGGCGGTCGGCTGCGCCTTCCAGGGCATGGCGGGGCAGTGCCCCGTCGTCGGGCACGGGCTCACCATCGGGCAGTACGGAAGGCATACCGACCATTGTCGCTCGCCGCCGGAGCTTCCCGGACCGGGCGGCTTCGTCCTAGCCATGGAGGCTTCCCGGACCGGGCGGCTCGTCGCTCGCCGCGGGGCTTCCCGGGCCGGGCGGGCTCGAGGGCCAGGTCCGGGCGGCTTCGGGGCCCGCCGGTCTCTTCGGTCCGCGTCAGTCCGCGTGCAGGACCAGCAGGGCCACGTCGTCGTCCGGGGGCCGCTCGGCGAACTCGTGGACCGCGCGCCGGATCTTCTCGGCGGTCGCCTCGGCGGGCAGCCCGGCGCATCCGGCGAGCACCCGGGCCAGCCCGTCCCCGTCGTCGAACATCAGCGGGCCCGACCGCCGCTCGGTCACCCCGTCGGTGACGCAGAGCAAGGTGTCCCCGGGGTCGAGGTCGAAGACCTGGCTCTCGTACGCCACGTCCTCGACGACCCCCAGCAGCACCTGGGGCTCGGCGGCCGGGCGTACGGAGCCGTCGGGGCGCAGCAGCAGCGGCAGCGGGTGCCCGGCGCTGGCCACCGTGCAGCGGACCCCGCCGTCGGGGAGCGGCACGACCTCCCCGTACAGCAGGGAGAGGAACCGCGACTGGGTGCCGTCGTGGAGCTGCTGGCCCCCGGCGGCGGCGACCATCAGGGCGGCGGCCTCGGCGGCCTCCATGGCGTCGTCGAGGAGCAGCCGGTTCAGCCGGTCCAGGACCTCCCCGACACCGAAGCCCTCGCGGGAGAGCAGGCGGAGCCAGGGGCGGGCGAGGCCGGTGACGACGGCGGCCTCGGGGCCCGAGCCCTGCACGTCGCCGAGGACGAAGCACCAGCGGTCACCGGGGCACGGGAAGATGTCGTAGAAGTCACCGCCGACCACCCCGTCGTCGCTCGGTTCGTAGACGAGGGAGCTGGTGACGCCGGGGATGTCCGCAACCTTGCTGGGAAGCAGGCCGCGCTGGAGGATCCGGCTGATGGTGGCCTGCCGGGTGTAGGCGCGGGCGGCGCCGACGGCGAGGCCGAGGCGACGGACGAAGTCCTCGATCAGCGAGGAGACGGCCTCGGGGACCTGGGCGTCGCCCTCCCGCCCGACGAGGACGGTGCCGAGCATCCGGCCCCCGGCGGTGATGCGGAACGCGAGCGCGGCCCCGTCCCGGCCGCCGGGATGCGGCGGCGCGGAGTCCTCGGCCTCCCCGGCCTGTTCGGCGGGGTGGCCGGGGTGTGCGGGCCAGGGCACGGGGACGGGGCCGGAGCCCGCCCCGGCGGGAAGGGTGACCGGGGCCCGCTCCAGGGCGGTGCGCAGGGGCTCGGCGCCGGTCTCGTCGCTGTGCCAGACCCGGGCGAGCCGGGGTTCGGCGGCCGGTCCCCCGCCCTCGGTCTCCAGCCAGATCGCGCACCAGTCGGCGAGCCGGGGCACCAGCAGCTGGCCCGCTATGGCGGCCACCAGGTCCTCGTCGAGCTGCCCGGCGAGGAGGTCGGAGGCCTCGGCGAGGAAGGCGGGGGCGCCCCGGCTGTCCCAGACCGCGTCGTCGCGTTCGGTGCGCCGGGCGGCGGGGGCGAGGATCTCGGCGGCGCGCAGGCCGCGCCTCAGGGCCTCTCCGTCGGGCGGGGCGGGCGGGGCGCTCCAGTCGTCGACGGGGAGACGGGCCCAGACGGTCTTGAGGCCGGTGCGGTAGGTGATGCCCCAGGAGTCGGCGAGGGTGGCGACGAGCTGGAGGCCCCGGCCGTACTCGGCGGGGTCCGGCAGCTCCCCGGCGACCGTCCGGCCCGGCTCGGGTGCGGGATCCGGCTCGTCGCCGCTGACCGGGCGGGCCGGGTGGTGGTCGGTGACCTCCAGGACGAGGGCGGCGGACGGCTCGTCACCGCCTTCCTCCTCCAGCCTGAGGACCAGGTCGACGGTGGTGCCGGCGTGCACGACGGCGTTGGTGACCAGCTCGTTGGTGACGGTCACGGCGTCGTCGGCCAGCCGGTCGCTGAAGCCCACAGCGGCGGGCACCCCGAGCCCGGTCCACTCCGCGAGCGCGGCCCGCACGAACCGCCGGGCGGCAGACGGGGCGAGCGGTATCCCGGGCAGGCTGGTGCGGCTGGCCAGGCGCGGGCCGTGCGCGCCCCCGGCACGGGTGGTGCCGGGACGCTGCACGGTGTCCCGCTGCAAGGGAACGGGCGCCACGGGGCGGCTCCTACGGTCGGACGACACCGACAGAGTGACAGACCGGCCGCATCCATAAGCACCGAGTTACGGAAGTGAGCAGAAAATCGAGCAGATTCGAACGCACGGGACGGGTTACGACGTGTCGGAAGCGGCGTCACCGGACAACGGAACGACCACCGCGCGTTGCCTGCGGTACACCAGCACGCCGCCCGCCGCGAGCAGGAGGACGACCACGCCGGCCACCCCGAGGGCCGTCTGCTCGGCGAAGAGCCTCCCCAGCCCCTTGAGGATGCCGAAGCCGGCGGTCGCGTAGATCAGCGCCCAGGCGGCTCCGCCCACGAACAGGGCCGGGAGGTAGCGCGACAGGGGCATGCGCATGCTGCCCGCGAGGAAGTTGGCGGCGGTCTGGAACCCGACCGTCAGGAAGGAGACGGCCACCACCGGCGCGCCCCACCGCTGGATCGCCCGCTCGGCACGCCGGAACTTCGCCGAGGAGGTCCGCTCGGCGAACCTGCTGCGCCGGGCACCGGCTCCGGCGAGCCACCCGACGGCGAACGTCCCGCCGGCGCGCAGCAGGACGATGACGTACAGCGCTCCGGCCGCGAGCGCGATCTCATCCACGACGCCTCACCCCGGGCGCACGCCGGGCACGAGCCCGGTCACCGTCTCTCACCTGCGCCCCGCCTCTGCCCTGTTCCGTCCGCCGGGTACCACACCAGGCAAGGCCAGCCTAACCGGACGCGCATACGGCGGGTACCGGACCCCTGGCCACGTCTGGAAGGCCGGGTCGACCGGGTCGACAAAACACTTACCACTCGGTCGGAATTCATCGCCCCGGCGAGTGTACGTTCGTACGCTCCGGAGCTAAGGTCATCCGCATGACCGTCGACACCGAGACACGGCCTCTCCTCGCCGCACGCCACGCGCGGGCCGCCGTAGCCGTCCTGTTCTTCACGAACGGGGCCCTGTTCGCCAACCTGCTGCCGAGGTATCCGCAGATCAAGGAGGATCTGGCGATCGGCAACGGTGCCTACGGTCTCGCGGTCGCCGCGTTCCCGGCGGGGGCCATCACGGCCGGCCTCGCGGCAGGAGTGCTCGTCCGCCGCATGGGCTCGGCGCGGGTCGCGGCCCTCGGAACGCTGCTGACCGGTGCCGGAATCCTGGCCGCCGGTCTGGCCCCGTCGGTCGCCCTGTTCGCGACCTCCCTGTTCCTGGCCGGGGCCATGGACGCGCTCACGGACGTCGCGCAGAACGCGCACGGTCTCCGGGTGCAGCGCCTCTACGGGCGGTCCATCCTCAACTCCTTCCACGCCGTCTGGTCCATCGGCGCGGTCACCGGTGGGCTGATGGCGGCAGGGGCGATGGCGCTGGGCCTGTCGCTGGGCGTGCATCTGGCGGTCGCGGCCGTCGTCCTCGTCGCCGCCGCCGGGGCCGCCCTGCGCTTCTGCCTCCCAGGACCGGACAACGAACCGGAGGAGACCGGCCCGGAGCGGCGCGGCACGGAAGGGGCACGCGGCACCTCGCGCGTCGGGTTCGTCCTGGCTGCCCTCGTCCTCATCGCCACAGCGGGGACGCTCGTGGAGGACGCGGGAAACTCCTGGGCCGCCCTCTATCTGAGCGACGCCCTGCACGCCTCCGCGGCTCTCGCCGCCTGGGGCTTCATCGCCCTGGTCGGCGCCCAGTTCATCGGGCGCATCATCGGGGACCGCCTCGTCGACCGCTTCGGCCAGCGTGCCGTGGCCCGGGCCGGCGGTCTGATCACGGCGGTCGGTATGGGTCTCGCCCTGGCGGTGCCGACGCTGCCCGGCACCGTCCTGGGCTTCGCCCTGGCCGGCTTCGGGGTGGCGACCCTGGTGCCCGCCGCGATGCACGAGGCAGACGCGCTGCCCGGCCTCAAACCCGGCTCGGGCCTGACGATCGTCTCCTGGCTCATGCGCCTGGGCTTCCTGCTGTCGCCGCCGATCGTCGGCCAGGTCGCCGACGCGGCCGGCCTGCGCACGGGCCTGCTGGTGATCCCCGCCGCCGGAGTGCTGGTAGTGCTGCTCGCCGGGGTCCTGCGGGCCCGGCGCGACTGAACCGCCGAGGACCGGCTTGGGGCTCCGCTCGCCGGAGCCTGCGGGCCGTCCTATATTTCCGCGACACAAATAACGGGATCTTGCGGGCACGACAGAAACACTCGACGGGGCGTTGCCTCACCGGCGCAGGGGAAACAAACGGGCGGGGAGCCCGGGCCCGTGAGGGTCCGCACTCCCCGCCGTGCCCGTCCGGGGCCGAGCCCCCGGACGGGTTCACGCGCGCAGCCGCTGGGCCTCGCGCGAGTCTGCGTACATCAGACGTGATCAGGCCTCTCGCGAGCCTGCGTACATCTCGTCGATGAGCCCCTGGTACTCGCGCTCGACGACCGGCCGCTTCAGCTTGAGGCTGGGGGTCAGCTCGCCGTGCTCGACGTCCAGGTCGCGCGGCAGGAGGCGGAACTTCTTGATGGTCTGCCAGCGCTGCAGGCCCTCGTTGAGACGCTGGACGTACCCGTCGATCAGCTCGACGGTCTGCGGGGCGGCGACGACCTCCGCGTACGACTTGCCCGCCAGGCCGTTCTCGGCGGCCCAGCCGAGGATGGTGGGCTCGTCGAGGGCGATGAGCGCGGTGCAGAAGTTACGGTCCGCGCCGTGCACCAGGATGTTGGAGACGAACGGGCAGACCGCCTTGAACTGGCCCTCGACCTCCGCCGGGGCGACGTACTTGCCGCCCGACGTCTTGATCAGGTCCTTCTTGCGGTCGGTGATGCGCAGGTAGCCGTCGGCCGACAGCTCGCCGATGTCCCCGGTGTGGAACCAGCCGTCCGACTCCAGGACCTCTTCGGTCTTGTCGGGCAGCTTGTGGTAGCCCTGCATGATGCCGGGGCCGCGCAGCAGGATCTCGCCGTCGTCCGCGATGCGCACCTCGGTGCCGGGGAGCGGCTTGCCGACGGTGCCGGTGCGGTAGGCCTCGCCCGGGTTGACGAAGGAGGCGGCGCTGCTCTCGGTGAGGCCGTAGCCCTCCAGGATGTGCACCCCGGCGCCCGCGAAGAAGTAGCCGATGTCCGGGGCGAGGGCGGCGGAGCCGGAGACACAGGCGCGCAGCCGGCCGCCGAAGGCCTCGCGGATCTTGGAGAAGACGAGCGTGTCGGCGACCTTGTGCTTGGCGCCGAGCGCGAAGGGGACGGACGCCTTGCCGGTGCGCCGGAAGTTGTCCTGGGAGACCTTGGCGTACTCGCGGCCCACCCCGGCGGCCCACTGGAAGATCTTGTACTTCGCGCCGCCGCCCGCACGGGCCTTCGACGCGACCCCGTTGTAGACCTTCTCGAAGATGCGGGGGACGGCCGCCATGTAGGTCGGCTGGACGACCGGCAGGTTCTCGATGATCTTGTCGATGCGGCCGTCGACCGCGGTGACGTGGCCGACCTCGATCTGCCCCGAGGTCAGGACCTTGCCGAAGACGTGGGCGAGGGGCAGCCAGAGGTACTGCACGTCGTCGGCGTTGATGAGGCCGGTCGAGACGGTGGCCTTGGCCATGTACGACCAGTTGTCGTGCGGCAGCCGTACGCCCTTGGGCCGGCCGGTGGTGCCGGAGGTGTAGATGAGGGTGGCGAGCTGGTCGGCGGTGATGGCGGCGACCCGCTCGGTGACCGCGTCCGGGGTCTTGGCGAGCAGCTCGTTGCCCCGGGTCTCCAGCTCCGCGAGGGTGATGATCCAGCCCTCGGGGTCGCCCTCGGCGGGCTCGAAGCCGGCCGGGTCGATGACGACGACATGGGCGAGGTCGGGCAGGTCGGTGCGGCGCTCGCGGGCCTTGGCCAGCTGCTCGGCGTCCTCCGCGATGAGGATGCGGCTCTCGGAGTCGGCCAGGATGAACGCGGACTCCTCGGCGTTCGTGGAGGGGTAGATCGTCGTGGTCGCGGCGCCCGCGCACATCACCCCGAGGTCGATGAGGATCCACTCCACCCGGGTGGCCGAGGAGAGGGCGACCCGCTCCTCCGGCTGCACGCCGAGCGCGATCAGCCCGGCGGCGATCGCGTAGACCCGCTCCGAGGCCTGGCCCCAGCTCAGCGACTTCCAGTCGTCGGGACCCTCGCCCGAGGCCGACGGCACCGGATAGCGGTACGCCTCCCCGTCCGGGGTCGCCGCCACGCGGTCGATGAAGAGGGACGCCACGGAGGGCGGCCGGTTATCGATCAAGGTCTGTGTGTCGCTCACGACGTCCTCCGGGCCTGCGGCATTGCTACGACCGGCTTCTTTGATCCTGCGACTACTGCTGCTGTCCTGCTGCGCAACCTGCTTGTTCGGCTTGTTTAACTGGCGAGTAACCAACGATGCGTGATCAGAGTAGAGCGCACGCGCGCGCCACGTAAGAGGCAACGGGCCGCCGCTTTCATAACGAAAGGGCCCTCACGCCGCACGTTACTGCGGCGTGAGGACCCTTGGTGCCGTTCGACGGCCGGGGCCGGGGCGGTGGGCGGAGGAGCGGGCGGGGGCTACTTCTTGCCCTTGCTCTCCCCCGCGGACTCGTCGGTCGACAGGACGGAGATGAAGGCGTCCTGCGGAACCTCCACGTTGCCGACCATCTTCATCCGCTTCTTGCCCTCCTTCTGCTTCTCCAGCAGCTTCCGCTTACGGGAGATGTCACCGCCGTAGCACTTGGCGAGGACGTCCTTGCGGATGGCGCGGACGGTCTCACGGGCGATGACCCGGGCGCCGATGGCCGCCTGGATCGGCACCTCGAAGTTCTGCCGGGGGATGAGCTTCTGCAGCTTGGCGACGAGCCGTACGCCGTACGCGTACGCCTTGTCCTTGTGCGTGACCGCGGAGAACGCGTCCACCTTGTCGCCGTGCAGCAGGATGTCGACCTTGACGAGGTGGGCCGACTGCTCGCCGGTGGGCTCGTAGTCGAGGGAGGCGTAACCGCGGGTCTTGGACTTCAGCTGGTCGAAGAAGTCGAAGACGATCTCGGCGAGCGGCAGGGTGTAGCGGATCTCGACGCGGTCCTCGGAGAGGTAGTCCATGCCGAGCAGCGTGCCGCGGCGGCTCTGGCAGAGCTCCATGATGGCGCCGATGAACTCGCTCGGGGCCAGCACCGTGGCGCGGACGACCGGCTCGTGCACCTTGTCGATCTTGCCCTCGGGGAACTCGCTCGGGTTGGTGACGATGTGCTCGGTGCCGTCCTCCATCTCGACCCGGTAGACCACGTTGGGCGCGGTGGCGATCAGGTCGAGGCCGAACTCGCGCTCCAGCCGCTCGCGGACCACGTCCAGGTGGAGCAGGCCGAGGAAGCCGACGCGGAAGCCGAAGCCGAGCGCGGCGGAGGTCTCCGGCTCGTAGACCAGGGCGGCGTCGTTGAGCTGGAGCTTGTCCAGCGCCTCGCGCAGGTCCGGGTAGTCCGAGCCGTCCAGCGGATACAGCCCCGAGAAGACCATCGGCTTCGGGTCCTTGTAACCGCCGAGCGCCTCGGTCGCCCCGTTCTGCAGCGAGGTGATCGTGTCACCGACCTTGGACTGCCGGACGTCCTTCACCCCGGTGATGATGTAGCCGACCTCGCCCACGCCGATGCCGTCGGCCGGAGTCATCTCCGGGGAGGACACCCCGATCTCCAGCAGCTCGTGGGTGGCGCCGGTCGACATCATCCGGATGCGCTCGCGCTTGTTGAGCTGGCCGTCGACGACACGGACGTAGGTGACGACACCGCGGTACGAGTCGTAGACCGAGTCGAAGATCATCGCGCGGGCGGGGGCGTCCGCGACACCGACCGGGGCCGGCACGTCGCGCACGACCCGGTCGAGCAGCGCGTCCACGCCGACGCCGGTCTTGGCCGAGACCTTGAGCACGTCCTCGGGCTGGCAGCCGATGAGGTTGGCCAGCTCCTCGGAGAACTTCTCCGGCTGGGCGGCCGGGAGGTCGATCTTGTTGAGCACCGGGACGATGGTGAGGTCGTTCTCCATCGCGAGGTAGAGGTTGGCCAGCGTCTGGGCCTCGATGCCCTGCGCGGCGTCGACCAGCAGGACCGTGCCCTCGCAGGCGGCGAGCGAACGGGAGACCTCGTAGGTGAAGTCCACGTGGCCCGGGGTGTCGATCATGTTGAGGACATGGGTCAGCCCCTTGTCCTCACCCTCGGTGGGCGCCCAGGGCAGCCGGACCGCCTGGGACTTGATGGTGATGCCGCGCTCGCGCTCGATGTCCATCCGGTCGAGGTACTGAGCACGCATCTGCCGCTGGTCGACCACACCGGTCAGCTGGAGCATCCGGTCGGCAAGGGTCGACTTGCCGTGGTCGATGTGCGCGATGATGCAGAAATTGCGGATCAGCGCCGGGTCGGTACGGCTCGGCTCGGGCACGTTGGAAGGAGTCGCGGGCACGCAGGGTCCTGATTCTTGAGACGCCGAACGCCGTGTCTCGGGTCGATGTCGGGTCGGTCGGATCGATACGTAGGCTCCATCGTCCCACGCCTGCGGGGCAGCGACCGGTTTGGGCCGGTCGGAGAGTGACTGCTACCGTGGACAGCTGTGCCTCGTGGCTCTCACGAGCGGCGGGGCTCACAAAGAAGATCCAACGAACCTGAAAAGGCTCTTTCGTGGCGAACATCAAGTCCCAGATCAAGCGGAACAAGACCAACGAGAAGGCGCGCCTGCGCAACAAGGCCGTCAAGTCGTCGCTCAAGACCGCGATCCGCAAGGCCCGCGAGGCCGCCGTTGCCGGTGACGTCGAGAAGGCCACCACGGCCGCTCGCGACGCCTCCCGTCAGCTCGACAAGGCTGTCTCGAAGGGTGTCATCCACAAGAACGCCGCCGCCAACAAGAAGTCGGCGCTGGCGTCCAAGGTTGCCGCCCTGTCGGCCTGAGCTTCTTCCCGAAGCTCACTGATGTGATCGCCGGGACGGACCAGCGGGCCCTCTCTCCCGCCCCGGACCGGCACCCCGCGCCGCACACCGAACCTGCGTTCGCCACGCGGGTGCGGCGCACCACAGCATGACCCGGAAGCCCCGGCCGCCGATCTCCCCGGATCAGCGCACCGGGGCTTCTGCGTGTCCCGGATCAGCGCTACGGGGCTTCTGTGCCTACAGGGCGCGTCCGGGGCAATCCCAGCCGACCCGGACCACATCCAGCCCGTCCGGCGCTTGAGGACGGAACCGGCGATCGTACGAGGGCCCGCACGCCACGGCGAACCGCCCACCGCACCGGCCGAGATGCCTACCGACCGGCCCGCGCGGCCCGAGCGACAACGACGACGGCCTTCTCCAGGGCGTACTCGGGGTCGTCCCCACCGCCCTTCACCCCCGCATCCGCCGCAGCCACGGCCCGCAGGGCCACCGCCACCCCGTCCGGCGTCCACCCCCGCATCTGCTGCCGCACCCGGTCGATCTTCCACGGCGGCATCCCCAGCTCCCGGGCGAGATCGGCCGGCCGCCCGCCCCGCGCGGAGGACAGCTTCCCGATCGCCCGCACCCCCTGCGCCAGCGCACTGGTGATCAGCACGGGCGGAACCCCGGTCGACAACGACCACCGCAGCGCCTCCAACGCCTCCGCCGCCCGCCCCTCGACCGCCCGGTCGGCGACGGTGAACGACGACGCCTCGGCCCGCCCGGTGTAATAGCGCCCGACGACCGCCTCGTCGATCGTCCCCTCGACGTCCGCGATCAGCTGGGACACCGCACTGGCCAGCTCCCGCAGATCGCTGCCGATGGAGTCGACCAGCGCCTGGCATGCCTCCGGCGTCGCGGACCGCCCGTGGGTCCGGAACTCCGACCGTACGAAGGAGAGCCGCTCGGCCGGCTTGGTGGTCTTCGGGCAGGCGACCTCCCGCGCCCCGGACTTGCGCGCCGCGTCCAGCAACCCCTTGCCCTTGGCTCCGCCCGCGTGCAGCAGGACGAGGGTGATCTCCTCGACCGGCGCACCGAGATACGCCTTGACGTCCTTGACCGAGTCGGCCGAGAGGTCCTGCGCGTTGCGCACGATCACGACCTTGCGCTCGGCGAAGAGCGAAGGGCTGGTGAGCTCGGCCAGCGTGCCGGGCTGCACCTGGTCGGACGCCAGATCACGTACGTCCGTGTCGGCGTCGGCAGCACGCGCGGCCGCCACGACCTGCTGCACCGCACGGTCCAGGAGGAGGTCCTCCTGGCCCACGGCGAGGGTGACGGGAGCGAGCGGATCGTCGGTGGAGTTCTTCCTGGTGGCCATCGCGATCCAGCATCCCACGCCCCACTGACAGCCAAGGACGGCCCAGGTGGTCCAGGCGGTCCAGGGCATGGCCCACGGCCCCGTACCGGAGAATGTCCGGGTGAGCGATGTGAGACATGTACTGGTGCTGCCCGACCGCGACGCCGCCGAGGAGGTTGCCGAGGAGCTCGCGGACCGCTTCGGGGTCGCCGAGGAGCCCCAGCTCGTACGGGACGCGCTGGCCGGCGAGGACGACGCCGAGGACGCCCAGTGGCTGGTCGTCGTGGAGGACGCGACCGGGCGCCTGGACCCGGCCGCGCTCGACGAGTTCGCCGCCGAGTACGAAGGCTGGCTGGAGAAGCCGTAACCGCTCCGACGCCCCCGCCCGGCCGGTTCAGCCCCGGGGAACGATCTGCATGTCCAGGTCGACGCTGATGCTGGGCCCCACCACCGCGATCCCGCGCGCCAGCATGGTCTGCCAGGTGAGGGTGAAGTCCTCGCGGTGCAGTTCGGTGCTGGCCCGGCAGGCGGCGCGCGTCTCGCCCTCCAGGCCGTTGCCGAGACCGAGGTACCGGGTGTCCAGCGTCACCGTACGGCTGACGCCGTGCAGGGTCAGCGCACCGGTGACACCCCACCGGTTACCGCCCCGGTGGACGAAGCGCTCACTGTAGAACTCCAGCGTCGGATAGCGGCCGACGTCGAGGAAGTCGCCGGAGCGCAGGTGGTCGTCGCGCATCTGCGCATTGGTGTCGATCGACGCCGCGTCGATGATCACGTGCATGGCGGAGTCCTCCATGCGGTCGGCGATCCGGACCGCCCCGGCGAAGGTGTTGAACCGGCCGTGGATGCGGGCCAGCCCGATGTGCCGGGCGGTGAAGCCGATCTGCGAGTGGTTCGGCTCGATGTCCCAGTCCCCGGGGTCGGGCAGTTGCGGGGGCTGCGCCACCTGGAGCGTCACATCGCCCAGGGTGGCGTGCGCCCCCTCGGTCACCGTCACCGACCCGTGGAACGGGGTGAACCCCTCGGCCTTGACCGCCAGCCGGTAGTCACCGGCCGGGACCGTGGCGAGAAGACTGCCGAAGGGGTCCGTCTCCCCGGCGGTCACCTTGCGGCCGACGCTGTCGGTCAGGACGAACTCGGCCTGCTGGACCGGCTCGTTGACCGGGTCCAGCACCCGGCAGCCGAGCACGCCCGCGGTACGGGGTACCTGGACTCCGGCGAGGGCCCCACCGCGCCCACCTGCCTGGCCTCTGTTTCCCAGCCAACGGCCGAACATCTCTTACGTACCCCCAGGGGCGCTTCGCACTTCGGGGCCCTGACAGCTGGACGTCTTCGTCGGATCAGCGGCCCGCCGACGAGCATGCATTCGATCACTGATGCGGCGTTCGAGGCAAACGGAGGGCCTCGGAATGAGTTGTACGGAGGTGTTACCGAAGGTCCGAATTTGTCGAGTCCTAGGACTCCTGCCCGAGGCCCCTGGCCCGAGGCGCGGAGCGGTGGTCGCCCTCTAGCGTGTCGATCATGACCGAGTACGAACCCCCGCGCGGCCGGGAACAGCGCAAGCAGGACGTCCTGGGCCGCCTGCGGCAGGACGAGGACGCCTGGGTGGCGACGGCGTCCCCGGACGGCGTTCCCACCCTGGTGCCGCTGTCGTT
Source organism: Streptomyces globisporus (assembly GCA_014649555.1). GTDB lineage: Bacteria > Actinomycetota > Actinomycetes > Streptomycetales > Streptomycetaceae > Streptomyces > Streptomyces globisporus. The sequence continues at coordinate 151,466 of BMTG01000010.1, forward strand.
CCTCTGGGAGGACGACACCGGCACGCTGGTGATGGCCACCCGGCGGACCAACCCGACGGCCGTCAACGTGACTCCCCACGGGCTGATCCGGGTCACCGCCGGCCACACCCGTGACGTGGTGCTGATCGAGGGCGAGGCGAGGATCGTGGAGGTGGCGGACCTTCCCGCCGTGACGAGGGATGCCTTCGCCGCGAAACTCCGGGGGTGGAGGCCGAGCGGTCCCCGCTGGGTGTTTCTGCGCATCACCCCTCTCACCGTGCGCGCCTGGCGCGAGGAGAACGAACTCTCCGACCGCGACCTGATGCACACCGGCACCTGGCTGATCTGACCGCAGGCTCCGCCGCCGGGAGCGGGGCAGCGAGAACGACGGGGCGCGCAGGGCCGGTTCCCGCCGTGTCATGACCGGCCCACCGCCCGCAGTTCCTTCCCGGCTCCCGCCACCGCGATCGGGCCGTCGGTGTCGGTGCGCAGGACCCTGGCCCCCGCCGCCCCGAGAGCGGCCACCGTGCGGGGCGAGGGGTGGCCGTACGGGTTGTCCGCGCCGCAGGAGATGAGCGCCAGCCTCGGCCGTACGCTGTGGAGCAGCCCGGCGTCCTGGAAGGCCGAGCCGTGGTGGGCCACCTTGAGGACGTCCACCGGGCCCGGCGCCTCCCGCCCGCGCAGCAACTTCCGCTGGGCCGGGGGTTCGAGGTCCCCGAGGAGCAGCAGCGTCAGCCCTCCGGCCGCCCTCACCCGCAGGGTGACGCTGGAGTCGTTCGCCTCCCGAACCGCCGTCCCCTCCGCTCCCCCGGGCCCGGGGCGGGGCCAGAGGACCCGCCACTCGACCGGCCCCGACCGGCGGCGCTCACCGGCCACGGCCCGCACCGTCGGGACCCGTGCCGCTGCCGCGGTCCGCCGTACGAACGCGGCCTGTTCGGGCGGCTCTTCGAGGCTCGTCGTCTGGATCGCGCCCACCGCCCGGCCCCGGAGCACTCCCGGCAGGCCGCGCACATGGTCGGCGTGGAAGTGGGTGAGGACCACGAGCGGGACCCGGGTCACCGCCAGGTCGCGCAGGCACCGGTCGACCGCCCCGGGATCGGGTCCGGCGTCGACGACCACCCCCGTGCCATCCCCCGCCGCGAGAACCATCGCATCGCCCTGCCCCACGTCGCAGAGGGCGAACGACCAGCCGGGCGGCGGCCATCCGGTCATGATCCGGGTCAGGGGAACCGGCCTCAGCACCGCCAGCACCAGAAGCAGCCCGGCAGCACCGCAGATCCAGGGGTGACGGGCCAGCCTCGGGGCCAGAAGCACGGCCAGGACCGTGAGTCCGGCGAGCAGCACGGCGCCGGACCACCCGCCGGGCCACTGCGCCTCGGCCCCGGGAAGGCCCGCCCCCGTCCGGGCGACCGTGGCGATCCACCCGACCGGCCAGCTCGCGACCCACGCCAGCAGTTCGGCCACCGCCGGGGCGACCGGGGCGACGGCGAGAGCCGCGAACCCGAGCACCGTCGCCGGCGCCACCGCGAACTCCGCCAGCAGATTGCACGGGACCGCCACCAGGCTGACCCGCGAGGCCAGGACCACCACCACGGGCGCGCACACGGCCTGCGCGGCGGCCGCCGCGGCCAGAACCTCGGCAAGCCTGCCCGGCACCCGCCGTGCCCGCAGTGCGGCGCTCCACCGCGGCGCGAGCGTCAGCAGCGCACCGGTGGCCAGGACCGACAGCAGGAATCCGTAACTCCGGGCGAGCCAGGGGTCGTAGAGCACCAGGAGCACGACTGCGGCCGCCAGGGCGGGGATCAGGGACCTCCGGCGGCCCGTCCCGATCGCGAGGAGGGTGATCAGCCCACAGGCCGCCGCACGGAGCACGCTCGGTTCCGGGCGGCACACGACGATGAACGCGAGGGTCAGCACACCGCCGATCACCGCGGTCCCGCGCAGGGAGAGCCCCAACAGGGGTGCGAGGCCCCGCCGTTCCGCGCTCGACGCCGATCCCGGCGGCCCGACCAGGAGGAACAACAAAATCGACAAATTAGCCCCGGATACGCTCAACAAGTGCGTCAGATCGGTCGCTTTGAAGGCGTCGTGGAGTTCGGACGGGACCCTGGAGGTGTCGCCGACCACCAGCCCCGGCAGCAGGGCACGCGCATCCGCGTCCAGACCGTCCGTCGCCTCCCGCAGCCCGGCGCGCAGGTCTCCCGCCGCGCGCTGGATCCCCGTCGGAGGCCCGGTGATCCGGGGCTCCCCCGCATCGTCCACCCGCAGGACCGCGGCGAGGCGTTCGCCGCCGTGTGCGGGAGGCGAGAGCCGGCCGGCGAGCCGGAGCCGCGTGGACGGGAGCAACTGCTGCCAGTCCGCCCGGTGGCCGCCCGCAGCGACCATGAGCAGCACGGGTGTACGGACCCGGGTGGTGGACCCGTCCGGCGTCCGCACCTCCATGACCTCCGCGTCGATCAGGAGCAGGGCCGGGGCGCTGTGGTTGCCGCGTACCGCCGGCCGGGTCGTCCGAGGATCCGAGGTCACCCGTACCTCGGCGTCGATCCGTGCATACTCGCGGGCCAGCGCGGGCACGGGCCCGCGCCGCACATCGGCCCCGTGCAGCCCGGCCACGGCCGCCCCCGCCGCCGCACAGAGCAACACGGCTCCCCCGGCGGCAAGCACCCGGGCCCGCCCGACGGCGCTCCCGGCCCGGGACCCTCCGGCCCGCCTCCCCGCCCGGGAATCTCCGCCGGTACTCCCGGCCCGCACCCCTCCGATCCCCCTCCCCCGCCGAATGGCCCCTGCGGCCGCCGCCAGCAGAGCCAGCGCCGGAACCGAACAGGCGACGGCCACGACGACCGCCCACCGCCCCGAAAGGCCCAGCGTCGCCGCCGCTGCCGCCCAGACCGCCAGGGCGGGCGGAACGAGCCGCAGATCCGTGGGCCCCTCCTGCCGTGAACTCTCCCCCGCCGCGCCCGCGTTTCCGGTGCTGTCACTGTCCAGGTCCTGGGAATCGGACCTGGAGTCGCCCCGGCGGTCGAGCCGGGCCTCACGGCTGCTCATGGCCGTACGAGGGGCTGAAGGTCGGCGAAGCGGCGGTCGCCGATCCCGTTGACCTGCCGGAGTTCGTCGACGGATCGGAATCCGTTGTTCTCCGTGCGGTAGTCGATCATGTGCTGGGCCAGCACGGGCCCGACCCCCGGCAGGGTTTCGAGCTGCTCCGCGGTCGCCGTGTTCAGGCTCAGCGGCACCGAAGGCCCGGCCCCGCCCGGCCCACCGGCCGCGCCGGACCCAATCCCGCCGCCCCTGGTCGTCCCCGTGACCGGCAGGCCCGGCGGGAGGCCCACGGCAACCTGTTCACCGTCCACCAGGACCCGTGCCCGGTTGAGTCCCGTGACGTCCGTGCCGGCGCGCACACCGCCCGCCGCATCGAGCGCGTCCTCCACCCGTGACCCCGCCGGAAGCCGACGGATGCCCGGCCGGTGCACCTTGCCGCTCACATCGACGACGATCTGCCCGCTCCCGTTCCCGACGCTCCCGCTCGTCGGCTGCCCGGAAGCCGGGCGGGAAACCGGATCGGGGGCGCCGGACCGTAACGGATCCGGTGGCAGCGCGGGCGCAGCAGCTTCGTCCGCGACCGGTTCCGGCGCACGCACGGCCTCGGGGCGTACGGACCAGAAGTGCACGGTGGCGACGGCCACGGCGGCGAGCAGCACCAGGCCGAGCACCACCGGCGTGCGCGGCGCCATCCCGCACCGCAGCCGCACCCACAACGGCAGCCGCTCCCGGACGGCCGACACGAGACGACGCACCCTCGACGTATCCACGGGCACCTCCCCCACCGTCTCGGGCTGAGGCACGGGCGCGGGTGGTGTCGATGCGGACGCAGGCGTCTCTGCCGGCTCACGGACCGCTACGGACACGGCATCGCTCGCGAGCCCGGAGGCGCCCGCCATCAGCGCATCCGCCCGGCGACGCGCGGCCGCCGACGCGAGGGCGGACCGCCCCCGCACGGACCGCCGCCCGCCGTGGCGCGGACCGGGACGGGTCCCGGGGCGCACACCCGCCCGGCCACTCGGGCGAGTGCCGGATCCGTACCGCGCCCGAGCAGGCGCGGACGTGGACGAGGAATCAGAAGAGTCGGAGGAGGACGCAGGGGTGAACGGCGCGTCGGGAGCCGACGCCCGAGAAGATCGAAGGGCCATGCCTCACGACGTTAGGCACATCCGCCCAAACCCGCTGAGCAGTGCCGATTCCTGTGGACAGAGCGGCAGTTGTGGAAAACTCGGCCACTCCACGGAGTGAATCTCCCCAGGCAGATCCCCGCAGGGAGATCAGCGCAAGGAGATCACCGCACCGAGCAGTCCCGGCCCCGTGTGCGCCCCGATTACCGCGCCGACCTCACTCACATGAAGATCGACGAGACCGGGGACACGCTCACGCAGCCGCTCCGCCAGGCGATCCGCGCGCTCCTGGGCGGCGAGGTGGTGGACGGCGATGTCCACGTGAGCCGCACCCGCCCGCTCGGCGACGATCTCCTCCAGGCGGGCGATCGCCTTGGACGCCGTCCGCACCTTCTCGAGCATCTCGATCCGGCCCCCGTCGAGCTCCAGGATCGGCTTGACCGCGAGCGCGGATCCCAGCAGGGCCTGGGCCGTGCCGATGCGGCCGCCCCGGCGCAGATAGTCGAGCGTGTCGACATAGAAATACGCCGAGGTGCCCGCGGCCCGTTTCTCCGCCGCCGACACCGCTTCGTCCAGGCCGCCGCCCGCCTCGGCGGCCTCCGCCGCCGCGAGGGCGCAGAACCCCAGGGCCATGGCGACCATGCCGGTGTCCACCACGCGCACCGGAACGGGGGCGTCCTTCGCCGCGAGCCGCGCGGCGTCGTACGTGCCCGAGAACTCCGACGACAGATGCAGTGACACCACCGCGTCCGCCCCGCCCTCGGCCGCCGCCCGGTAGGCCGCGGCGAAGACCTCGGGGCTGGGGCGGGACGTGGTCACGGAGTGGCGTTTCTGCAGAGCCAGGGCGAGCGAGCGGGCGGAGATCTCCGTGCCCTCCTCCAGCGCCCGGTCGCCCAGGACGACGGTCAGCGGCACCGCGGTGATGCCGTGCCGTTCCATCGTCGGGCGCGGCAGGTAGGCCGTGGAATCGGTGACGATAGCGACATGGCGGGACATGAGCCGGAGGTTACCTGGCGGGGTGGGAGTGCGGCAGCCCGGCCCCGGCCCTCTGATCATTCCTGGCCGCTTCGGAACGCATCCGTTCGGGCCTGAACCGACCCGCGTGCGTCAGTTCGTCGTTTCCGGCCGGGTGGACTTCTGCCACGGGTAGGTCGTGCGCAGTCGCGGATCCGGTGCGGTGATCGCCTGCGGGCTCTCCTCGCGGGCCGGTCCGGACCACGCCTCGTCGGCCGTGCTGCTGCCGGCCGGAGGGTCCGCCGAGGCGGCCGGCTCCGGCCAGTCCGTCCCCGGGCCCCGGCCCGGTGTCGTGGCGGAGGCGCCCGCGCCGGACGTCTGCGACGACGGTTCGTCCACGGCCCAGTGCCGCAGCGCCCCGGCCTCGATGTCGATCTGCGCGTTCAGCGCGTCCAGGTCGTCGTCGGCGAACTGGCGCGCCCGGTCCCGCGCCGCCCAGCGCAGCGACTCCGCGGAGTGCGTGATCCGCTGTGTGCGCTCCCGCAGCTTGGGCAGCAGGCCCGCGACCGTCGCCCGGTCCGGCTCGCGCTCCAGCCTCTTCAGCTCGTCGTCCAGCTCCAGGCCATGGGCGCTCAGCCGCCGGAACAGGTCCACCGACTCCGCCAGCGAGGCGTCCTCGGCGACACCGGCGTGCAGGGCGTCCTGCGTGGCCCGCATCGAGGTGCGCAGGGAGAGCCGGAGCTGTGCGAGCTCGCCCGCGACACCGACCTGTCCGAAGCTCTTGGCCCGGAGCGTGGTGTCCTCCACCGTGCGACGGGCCTGCGTGATCGTGCGGTCCACGCCCCGCTTGGCCGCGCCGACGGCCTTCACGGTCGCGTAGACACCCAGCGCGACGAACGCGACCAGGAGCAACGCCAGGATCGTGAGCGCGGCTTCCATGAATGCCCCTCGGTGTCTCGATGCGGCCGCCGGTACCGGTCGCCCCTTCCACCGTAAACGGAACGGGCAGGCCGAGGGTTCCTTCGGAACCCCCAACCTGCCCGTAGGGGATGGCCCCCACCGCTCACGGGGCCGCTACACCGCCGTCGGCGTCACGGTCACGCGGGAACGATGTTCACCAGCTTCGGCGCGCGCACGATCACCTTGCGGATGCCCGCCCCGCCCAGCGCCGCGACGACCGCGTCGTCGGCCAGGGCCAGCGCCTCCAGCTCCTCGTCCGTGATGGAGGGCGAGATCTCCAGGCGGGCCCGGACCTTGCCCTTGATCTGGACGACGCAGGTGACGGTCTCGTCGACCACGTACGCCGGGTCGGCCACCGGGAAGTCCTGGTGGACGACGGAGTCGGTGTGGCCCAGCCGGCGCCACAGCTCCTCCGCGATGTGCGGGGCCAGCGGGGCGATCAGCAGGACCAGCCGCTCGGCGACCGAGCGGGCCAGCGGGCCGCCGGCCTTCGTCAGGTGGTTGTTCAGCTCGGTGACCTTGGCGATGGCGGTGTTGAACCGCATCCCCGCCATGTCCTGGCCGACCCCGTCGATCGCCTTGTGCAGGGCGCGCAGGGTGTCCTCGCCGGGCTCCGTGTCGACGACGGTGACCTCACCGGTCTCCTCGTCGACGACGTTGCGCCACAGCCGCTGCAGCAGGCGGTACTGGCCGACCACGGCACGCGTGTCCCAGGGGCGCGACACGTCCAGGGGGCCCATCGCCATCTCGTACAGGCGCAGGGTGTCCGCGCCGTACTCCGCGCAGATCTCGTCCGGCGTGACCGCGTTCTTCAGGGACTTGCCCATCTTGCCCAGGACGCGGCTGACCTTTTCGCCCTCGTAATAGAAGGCGCCGTCGCGCTCCTCCACCTCGGCGGCGGGGACGGCGATGCCCCGGCTGTCGCGGTAGACGAAGGCCTGGATCATGCCCTGGTTGTACAGCTTGTGGAACGGCTCGGCGGAGGAGATGTGGCCCAGGTCGTGCAGCACCTTGGACCAGAAACGCGCGTACAGCAGGTGCAGCACGGCGTGCTCGGCCCCGCCGACGTACAGGTCGACGCCGCCGGTGGGCTGCCCCTCGCGCGGGCCCATCCAGTACTGCTCGATGGACGGGTCGACCAGCTGACGGTCGTTGTTCGGGTCCAGGTAGCGCAGCTCGTACCAGCAGGAACCGGCCCAGTTGGGCATGGTGTTGGTCTCGCGGCGGTACTTGCGCGGACCGGCGCCGTCGCCCAGGTCCAGCGTCACATTGACCCAGTCGGCGTTGCGCGACAGCGGGGTCTCGGGCTGGGCGGACGCGTCCTCCGGGTCGAAGGTGCGCGGGGAGTAGTCCTCGACCTCGGGCAGCTCCAGCGGCAGCATCGACTCGGGCAGCGCGTGGGCGATGCCCTCCTCGTCGTACACGATCGGGAAGGGCTCGCCCCAGTAGCGCTGGCGGCTGAACAGCCAGTCGCGCAGCCGGAAGTTGACGGTGCCCTCGCCGACGCCGTGCTCCCGCAGCCAGTCGGTGATCTTCGCCTTGGCCTCGACGACGCCCAGGCCGTCCAGCGAGATCTCGTCGTTGGCGGAGTTGACCAGCTTCGCGTCGTACGAGCTGAAGGCGTCGTCCCACGTGGCGGGGTCCGTGCCACGGTCGTCGGAGGGCTGGACGACACAGCGCATCGGCAGCTCGAAGGCGCGCGCGAAGGCGAAGTCGCGCGCGTCGTGCGCCGGTACGGCCATGATCGCGCCGGTGCCGTAGCCCATCAGGACGTAGTCGGCGATGAAGACGGGGACCTTCTCGCCGCTGACGGGGTTGGTGGCGTACGCGCCGGTGAAGACACCGGTCTTGTCCTTGGCCTCGGCCTGCCGCTCGACGTCGGACTTGGCGGCGGCCTGCTTGCGGTACGCGGTGACGGCCTCGGCCGGGCTCGCGTGGCCGCCGGTCCACACCGGGTGGGTGCCCTCGGGCCAGGCGGCCGGGATGATCCGCTCGACCATGTCGTGCTCAGGCGCCAGCACCATGTACGTCGCGCCGAACAGGGTGTCCTGGCGGGTGGTGAAGACGGTGATGCCGCCCGCGGTGTCCACCGGGAACTCGACGCGGGCGCCCTCGGAGCGGCCGATCCAGTTGCGCTGCTGCAGCTTGATGGCCTCGGGCCAGTCCAGCCCGTCCAGGTCGTTCAGCAGCCGGTCGGCGTAGGCGGTGATGCGCATGTTCCACTGGCGCAGCTTGGCCTTGAAGACGGGGAAGTTGCCGCGCTCGGAACGGCCGTCGGCGGTGACCTCCTCGTTGGCCAGGACGGTGCCCAGGCCGGGCGACCAGTTCACCGGGGCGTCGGAGGCGTACGCCAGCCGGTACTGGCTCAGCAGGTCGGCGCGCTCGGTGGCGCTCAGCGCGCTCCACTCACGGCCGTCGGGGGTCGCGCGGGTGCCGCTCTCGAACTGCTCGACCAACTCGGCGATCGGACGGGCCTTGTCGGCCTCGGCGTCGTACCAGGAGTTGAAGATCTGCAGGAAGATCCACTGCGTCCACTTGTAGTACTCGGCCTCGATCGTCGCGAACGAGCGGCGGTTGTCGTGGCCCAGACCCAGCCGGCGGAGCTGGACCTTCATGTTCTCCATGTTGGCCTCGGTGGAGACCCGGGGGTGGGTGCCCGTCTGCACCGCGTACTGCTCGGCGGGCAGGCCGAACGCGTCGAAGCCCAGGGTGTGCAGCACGTTGTGGCCGGTCATCCGCTGGTGGCGGGCGTAGACATCGGTGGCGATGTAGCCCAGCGGGTGTCCGACGTGCAGCCCCGCGCCCGAGGGGTACGGGAACATGTCCATGATGAATTTCTTGGGCTTGGCGGCCAGTTCGGGGTCGCCCGCCAGGTCACCGGTGGGGTTCGGCGCCTCGTACGTCCCCTCGGCGTCCCAGAAGTCCTGCCAGCGTGCCTCGATGTCGGCGGCCATCGCCGCCGTGTAGCGGTGCGGCGCGGCCGTCTCGGCAGCGGAATTCGTCTCGCTCATGATCCTCAAAGCTCCATCGATCGTCATCTGCCGGGAAACGAAAAATCCCCTCGCACAGGAGGGGACGCCGCGCTGACTCCGACCAGGCGTTCTCACCGGTCGGAACTCTTCAGCGCGGCTCGCTAAGCAGAAGGCGTACGGCACGCATGGCGTCAGGGTACCGCACGGACCCGGAGGGGAGCGGGGAGTAACCGGTGGGCGGACATCACCCGCACGAGCCCGGCTCCTCACTACTCGCGCGCCACTCTCCGTAGCCGGAACATGGCGTTCCCGTGGCTGCGGCGTGTACGCCCCGCGCGCTTCGCATGAGGTTTTCGCGGAGCCCTGGGACGACCTCGGGGGCGGGGAGAACGCCCGGGAAGCAGGGGTTACTCCGCGTACCGACCTCTATCGGGGCAACCGAGCAAACCTCGTACTGGTTGGTATGGGGCGTCCTAGCATGCGGCAACGGGACCGCTTTGCCGAACTATTCGGAGTCGCCCCCATGAACCCTCATCGCAAGATCCGCGTATCCCCCAGCATGAGCCCCGCAATGAGTCGGCCGGTACAGGGCGGCCTGACCGTCGCCGCGTTGGTCTTCGTCCCTCTGTTCGCCGTCGCAGGGAGCGACGAACTGCGCGCCACCCTCGATTTCACCACCGGCGTCCTGTCGCTGGTGTCGCTCAGCGCGGCCGTCGCCTGGGGCCTGCTGGCCACCGACCGGCTGTTCCTCTCCACCCGTCAGCGCATCGTCTGCCAGGGCATCCACCGGGCCACCGCCATAGCCGCGCTCGGCTTTCTGCTGCTGCACGGAACCGTGAAGGTCGCCCTCGGGCATGTGGCGTTGATCGGCGCCCTCATACCCTTCAGCCTCGGCGTGACCGGCGCGGCGGGGCTGATCGGCTTCGGTTCGCTGGCCGGGCTGCTGATGGTCGTCACGGCCGCGACCGGCGCCCTGCGCAGCGCCTTCGCCCACCCTTCCCCCAAGACCGCCCGGCTCGGGCAGTCACTGGGGTCGCCCCGGGACACGGGCGGGATAGCGGGCCGGTGGCGCGCCCTGCACGCGCTGGCGTATCCGGCGTGGTGCGCCGCGCTGATCCACGGCCTGTACGCAGGGCGTGCGCCTGCCACCTGGGTGGTCGTGATGTACGGGCTCTGCCTCGCCGGAGTCGCCGGGGCGCTGTGTCTGCGGCTGCTGCCGCGCCCGACGAAGCGGCGGATCGCCGACCGGGTCGCCGAACTGCTGGGCCAAGGGCCCCCGGCCGCCCCCGATCCCGTCCTGCGGGAATCCTCCTCGTCTCCCGGCGAGCCCTGGTCCGATCCGGCCGCCTGGAGCGAGCCGGACCGGGACGTACGGGGCACGCCGGTGCGCCCGCGCACGCTCTCGGCGCCGATCCCCCCGACCACGCCCCCTCCCACGGCGATCCCCGGCGCGCCGCACGAAGCGCCGACCGAAACGCTGTACAGCGGCCGGTCACCGCTGTACGAGCCCTCCCTGTACGAGCCTCCGCCCCGCAGCGCCGACCGCATCACCTTCGGCCCGCCGGAGGAGCTGCCGGACCCAGGGCGGAGGAAGGCGGGGCCGGGGCCCGGACCGGGCATAACGGCCGGGTACCGCGCCGTCTCGCTCGGCGGCGCCATGTCGGGCCCGTCGGCCCCCTCGGAGACCCGCTGGCCCTCACCGTCCCCCGCCCCGCCCGGACAGGCGCACCACGGTCCGCCCCGGCAGGACCCGCCGGCGTACACCGCGCAGGAGCACGCGTACGCGACGTCCTCCTACGAAACACCGGAGCACGGCACACCGAGGTACGGGACTGCGGAACCCGCCAAACCGAAGCACGCCGCTCCGGAATCCGGAACGCCCGAAACCGGCACACCGACGTACGTGACAACGGAGTACGCCGTCACACCGGCCGCCTACGACACCACCGCGCCCACTCCCCCGACCTCCACCTCCCCCTTCGCCGCGCCCCGTGCCGAACCGGAGCCCGGGCCGTTCACCGCGCCCCCGGCCGGCGAACCCTGGCACGCACCCGCAGGAGACCGATAGTGAACGTCCCCCTCCCCGATGTGCCCGAGGTCCGCGTCGTCGGACTGCCGCAACTGACCACCGGCTTCGACCTGGTGGAGCGGCTCGACCTCGCCATGCACCTCAAGGTGCACGGGCCGCTGGAGCCGATGACCGGTGAGCGGCTGGCCGAACTGGCCGAAACGATCTCTCTGCGCGGAAGGGGAGGCGCCGGTTTCCCGTTCGGCAAGAAGCTGCGCGCAGTGGCGAAGGCCTCCATCCGGCGCGGGGTGCGGCCCGTCGTGGTGATCAACGGCAGCGAGGGCGAACCGGCCTGCCGCAAGGACACCGTGCTGCTCAACCGCGCCCCGCACCTGATCCTGGACGGTGCGCTGCTGGCCGCGGAGGCGCTCGGCGCGCGCACCCTGGTTGTCGCCGTCACCCGCAACTCCACGGAGATCTCCGTACGGGCGGCCCTCGCCGAACGCGGCCTCTCCGACCGGCGCGGCCAGCAGCTGCGCGCCCGCGTGGTCCGCACTCCGGAACGCATGGTCTCGGGCGAGGCGTCCTCGGTGATCCGGGCGGCGAACGGCGGGCCCGCCCTGCCGCCGGGCCGGCGCGAGCGGGCGGCGGAGACCGGGGTGGGCGGCTCGCCGACGCTGCTGTCGAACGCGGAGACGTACGCCCAGCTCGCCGTCGCCGCCCGGATCGGCCCCCGCCGCTACGGGCACACCGGGCTGCCGAACGAACCCGGCACCGTCCTGCTCACCGTCTCGGGCGCCGTGGCGAGGCCCATGGTCGTCGAGGTGCCGACCGGGGTGCCGCTGCGGTACGTCCTGGAGATGGCCGGGGCCCCGCCGCTCCCCCAGGGCGTGCTGACCGGCGGCTACCACGGCAACTGGATCGACGCGGTCTCCTCGCACAACGCCGTGATCTCCCGCGAGTCCCTGGCCACCGTGGGGGGCGCGCTCGGTGCGGGGGCCATTCTGCCGATCGGCCCGGACACCTGCCCGCTCGGCGAGTCCCTTCGGATAGCCAACTGGCTGGCCGCCGAGACCGCCGGACAGTGCGGCCCGTGCAAGCTGGGGCTCCCCGCCGCCGCGGGCGGGCTCTCCGACGTGCTGAACGGCGGCGGGCCCGCCGCTCTGGAGGCCCTGCGCCAGGTCACCCAGGCCGTTAAGGGCCGCGGGGCGTGCAAACACCCGGACGGTTCCGCCCGGTTCCTGCTCTCGACCCTGTCGGCGTTCACGGACGATCTCGCCGCGCATGTCCTGGACGGCGGCTGCGGCCGCGAGACGGTCGGGGTGCTGCCGCTGCCCGCACCGGGCTACCAGGATCTGGAGGAATCGATTCCGAGCGGCGAGAAGCTCGCGGTCGACTGGACGCTCTGCCAGGGCCACGGCCTGTGCGCGGACATCGTCCCCGAGCTCATCCGGCTGGGCGCGGACGGCTATCCGGCACTGGCGGACGCCGCCGTTCCGGTACATCTGCGCGGTCGTGCCCAGCGGGCCGTACGGCGCTGCCCCGCCCTGGCGCTCCGGATCGAGCAGCCGCCGGCCCAACAGCGTCCCGCCCTGCCCGCTGCCAATCGGCGCGCACTGGGCAGTGGACGCGGCTGATCCAAGCCGAAGGCGATGCAAACAAAAGAAGCGGGCCACCCGATCCGGGTGGCCCGCTTCTTTACTGTCGATCCTGTGGAGCTAAGGAGAATTGAACTCCTGACCTCCTGCATGCCATGCAGGCGCTCTACCAACTGAGCTATAGCCCCTCGCTGCTTGCCGCCCGGTTTCCCTTGGCGACATCGAGAACATTACACGGTCCCCCCGGTGCTTCACCAAATCGTTTCCGGTCCGCACCGATATGCCCGAATCGCCCAGAGCGTTCGACCGTCAACCGCAGGTCAGGCGGTCGCGAAGGAGTAGAAGCGCTTGAGGGTGCAGTGCTCCTCCAGGAGCCGCCCGTAGATCGGCTCCCCCTCCAGCTCCCGGTAGGTCTCGATGGGGTCGCCTTTTATGATCAGCGCCCGTGCGCATTCCTCGCACCAGTACTGGTACTCCGCGTTGACCGGGTCCATGTCCCTGACGATGGGCGTACCGCTGCCGCACCAGTCGCATTTACGCCTGTGTGCACCCATCAGTCAGCTCCAGCTGTGGCCGCAGGCCGTGCACACGTAGGAGACCCCTCCGTTGTCACCCAGAACCTGGGCCACATGGGACGAACCGCAGGACGGACAGCCGAGACGGGATCGAACGTCGGATGTTACGGGGCCGGGGGGCGAGGCGGCGACAAGGCGCTGGTCGGGGACGTGTTCGCGACTCGCAGGCATCGCGCTCCCTCCCGATCGGTACGTCGCCCCCTCCGGCGTTCCGATTCTGCCATGGCCCCGCAAGAGGGGCAGCCCGCTCGACGCCCTGCGTCCCCTCCATGCAGAAGATCCCGCCCCCTGGTGGGGACGGGATCCTGATTGTGGAGCTAAGGAGAATTGAACTCCTGACCTCCTGCATGCCATGCAGGCGCTCTACCAACTGAGCTATAGCCCCGCTGTTCGCTGTGTTTCCCTGCGTTTCCGCGCTGCGAACAAGATGAACTTTAGCCTGCGACCGGCCGGAAAGTGAAATCCGGCCCGGGCCGCCCGAGGGCGGCCCGCGAGCGGCCTCCCGACGACCGTTGGGCGGCCGCCCGGACGGCCGGTCTAGTCGTCGTCGCCGAGCACCGGCTCCGGAAGTGTGCCGGCGTTGTGCTCCAGCAGACGCCAGCCGCGCGCACCCTCCCCGAGGACGGACCAGCAGCAGTTGGAAAGACCGCCGAGCCCTTCCCAGTGGTGCGCCTCCAGGCCCAGCAGCCGGCCGATCGTCGTCCTGATCGTGCCGCCGTGGCTGACCACGACGAGCGTGCCGTCCTCCGGAAGCTTCTCGGCGTGCTCCAGAACGACCGGAGCGGCGCGGTCGGCGACCTCGGTCTCCAGCTCGCCCCCGCCCCGGCGCACGGGCTCGCCCCGCTTCCAGGCGGCGTACTGCTCGCCGTAGCGCTCGACGATCTCCTGGTGCGTCAGCCCCTGCCACTCGCCCGCGTACGTCTCGCGGAGCGCGGCGTCGTGGGCGACGGTCAGGCCGCTGACCACGGAGAGCTCGGCGGCCGTGGCCGCCGCCCGCTGGAGGTCGGAGGCCACGATGGCGTCCGGCTTCAGCGAGGCGAGCAGCCGGGCGGCGCGGCGGGCCTGCCCGACGCCGGCCTCGGTCAGCTCGATGTCCGTGGAGCCCTGGAAGCGGCGCTCCAGGTTCCATGCCGTCTGGCCGTGCCGCCAGAGGACGATCCTGCGGCCCTTGCCGCTCTTGCTGCCGTTCAGCTCTGGTCACCTTCCGTGCCGCCGTTGAGCTGTGCGTGCTCCTCGGCCTTGCCACGGGTCTTGATCGCGTCCTCGGGGAGGGCGATCTCCGGGCAGTCCTTCCACAGGCGCTCCAGCGCGTAGAAGACGCGCTCCTCGCTGTGCTGGACGTGGATGACGATGTCGACGTAGTCGAGGAGGATCCAGCGGGCGTCGCGGTCACCCTCGCGGCGCACCGGCTTGGCGCCGAGCTCCTTCTGGAGCCGCTCCTCGATCTCGTCGACGATCGACTTGACCTGGCGGTCGTTGGGGGCCGAGGCCAGCAGGAAGGCGTCGGTGATCGACAGCACATCGCTGACGTCGTAGGCGATGATGTCGTGCGCGAGCCGGTCGGCGGCCGCCTGGGCGGCGGCGTTGATGAGCTCGATGGAGCGGTCCGTGGCGGTCACATGCAGGCTTTCGTCGGCGGTCGGATGCAGTCTCTAGGGTCTCACGGACCGCCGACAGAGCCTTACTGCGTTTCACCGGCGAGGCTGCGGGCTGCCGCCGGCCGGCGGCAGCGGGGCTGCGGGCTGCCTCCGGCCGGCGCCGAAGCACCGGCCGGAGGCCCCGAGCGGGCTACTGGACCTTGTAGTCCTGGCCGAGCACCGCGGACACGTCGGCGTTGGCGGCCGGCTCGCCCTTCTTCACATCGCCCGCGGAGAGACCCAGGGTCTTGGCCACCTCGACGGCCTTCTCCTTGTCCTCGGCGGACCGGTAGAGGACGACGGACGACGCCTCGGCCCCGGCCTTGCCGCTGTCCACGAAGGCGTAACCGCCGTTGACCAGCTGGACCCGGGCGGCCTCGGCGGCTTTCTGGTTCCCGGTGGCGTTACGGACGGCGACCCGGAGCGGGGCCCCCTCCTCGGGGGCCTTCACCGTGCCGCCGAGGATGTCCTTGACGACGCCGCGGGTGTCCGCCTCGGTGAGCGTGCCGTCCTCCTGGACCGGCAGCAGGGCCGTCTTGTAGTCACCGACCTTGGCCCGCGAGGCCAGCTTGGCGAGCGAGGCCCCGAGGTCCTTCTCGGGCAGCGACGGGTCGAGCACCTGGAGCAGCGTCTCGATGGTGACGGTGGCCGCTTTGGGGTCCTCGGAGATCTTGCGCAGGGTGGCCCGCATGACCTCGCCGAAGCGGCTCAGCTGCTTGGCCTCGGGCTCGCCCTCCGCACGGTAGGTGGCGTACGCGACGGCCATCGGGCCGCTGAGCGTCTGGGCCTCGCCCTTGTTCACCAGGGGCGATTCGCCCTTCTTCGCGGCGGGCACCTCGGTGTCGGTGTCGACCTCGATGTTGCCGACCAGCTCGACGAGGTTCTCCAGGTACGGGGTGTCCAGCCGCCAGGTGCCGGTGATCCGGGTGCCGAGGAGGGTGTCGATCGCCTCCCGGGTGCCGGTCCTGCCGTCGTCCTCGACGGACTTGCCGAGCGTGGTGGTGGTCCCGTCGTCGCCCGCGACGGCGAGGGAGTTGGGCAGCAGGACGGTGGTGCCCTGCTTGGTGGTGGTGTTGTCGACGAGCAGCGCCGTCGAGGTGCCGCCCTTCTTCGTGTCGTGCAGGTGCACCACGATCATGTCCCGCTGCTGGGCTCCGGCGGCGACGGCCTTCTTCTCGTCCGTTCCGGACAGGCCCGGGATCATGTCGGCGGACCACAGATAGCCGACCCCGCCGACGACGACGAGAACGGCGACGACTATCAGGGCGGCCATGCGGTTGCGGCCCTTGCGCCGGGCTTCCTCGCGCCGCTCGCTGCGGCTCTCGGTGAACTTCAGCCAGTCGATGACGTCTTCGGAGTCCTCGTCGGGCTCCTCGATGAACGAGAACTGCTCGGTGCGGTAGTCCGGGGCGGGCTTGCGCTGCCCGGGAAGCGCGGCATCCGCCTCCGGCTCCGCCTCCTGCGGCGAGGCCTGCACGGGGGGCTGTTGCGGGGCCTGTTCCGGCGCGGGGGCGGCGCCCTGCTGCGGGATGCTCCAGTGCTCGCCGGTGTCGACCGCGGCGGGCTGCTGCCCGGTGGCGTAGCCGTAATCGGTGTAGGAGCCGTAGCCGTACCCCTGGTCGGCGCCCTGACCCTGCTGCGTCTGGCCCTGCTGGTGGCCCTGCTGGCCGGTGGCGTAGGGGTCGTAGCCCGGCTGCTGCTGAGGGTTGCCGTACGCGTCGTAGCCGTAGCCGTAACCGGTGGCTTCCTGGGTCTGGTGGCCCTGGCTCTGCTGGGCGGCGTAAGGGTCGTAGCCCTGGCCCTGCTGGTCGTAACCCTGCTGGTCCTGCTGCCCCTGCTGCTGGTAGACCGGCTGCCCGTACGCGTCGTAGCCGACGATCTGCGGCTCCTGGTAGTACGGGTCGTACGGGTTCTGTCGGTCGTTCACCGGTGCCCCTCTCCGTGGCTCATTCGCCGCGGTACAGCTGGCGCTTGTCGATGTAGCGGACCACGCCGTCCGGCACCAGGTACCAGACCGGCTCCCCCTGCGCGACCCTCTCACGGCAGTCCGTGGACGAGATCGCCAGCGCGGGCACCTCCACGAGGGAGACACCGCCCTCGGGCAGTCCGTCGTCCGTGAGCACATGACCCGGGCGGGTCACACCGATGAAGTGGGAGAGCGAGAACAGCTCCTCCGCGTCGCGCCAGGTGAGGATCTGAGCGAGCGCGTCGGCGCCGGTGATGAAGAAGAGGTCCGCGTCGCCGTGGACCTCGCGCAGGTCCCGCAGCGTATCGATGGTGTACGTCGGTCCGCCACGGTCGATGTCACTGCGGCTGACGGAGAACTGCGGGTTGGACGCGGTGGCGATGACCGTCATCAGATAACGGTCCTCGGCCGGGGAGACCTTCTTGTGGCTCTTCTGCCACGGCTGCCCGGTCGGCACGAAGACGACCTCGTCCAGATGGAACTGGGCGGCCACTTCACTGGCCGCCACCAGGTGTCCATGGTGGATCGGGTCGAATGTCCCGCCCATCACGCCGATACGGCGCTTGCCGGGGCCGGTAGGCACTTCCTGCTCTCCCATGCGTGCAGAGCCTACTGGCACAGCTGTACGCCCCCGGCTCAGCGGTCGCGGTTGAAGCTGATGGTGATGAACAGAAGCAGCATCAGCGCGACAAAGGCCCCGGCGCCGACGAAGTAGGGGTTGAGGCTTTCGTGGTTGCCGCCGCCTTCGCCCCCGGAGGCGAGAGTGACCAGCTGGTGAGTGGTGCTCGTGAGGCTCATCTTCGGCAGGACCTATCGATCGTGAGTCGGAAGGAAGACGTCGGGGCCATCGTATGCGGGACCCTCGGGCACGCTCACGGCGACTCAGTCGTTGTTGTCGTCGTTGCGGTATCCACGCAGCAGGAACCAGGCGAGCAGCACCGCTCCGAGGATCGAGACGAGCAGCACGATCCGGAGGGTGTCACCCGGTCCCTGCTCCTGGGACGCGGCAGCGAGCAGTACGGCGGTGTGCGGCATTTCGGGCGCTCCTCAAAGTTATCCACAGCCCCCCGCACACCGTAGCGCCAGCGCATACGCTGGCTTTTGTCCGGGGGACGAGCGACGTCTCGTACGAACAGGGGGCCATCCATGACCGACAACAGTCACGAGAACGTGCCGAGCAGGGCGCGTCGGCGATTTCCCGGGATCTCCTCCCGGGCCTACGAGCACCCCGCCGACCGCTCGGCCCTGGTGGCCCTGCGCAAGCTGACCGGGTTCGACACCGTGTTCAAGGCGCTCAGCGGGCTGCTCCCGGAGCGGAGCCTGCGGCTGCTCTTCCTCTCCGATTCCGTCCGGGTGAGCGACGCGCAGTTCGCCCATCTCAACGACATGCTGCGCGACGCGTGTTACATCCTGGACCTGGAGAAGGTCCCGCCGATGTATGTGAAGCAGGACCCGCAGCCCAACGCGATGTGCATCGGTCTCGACGAGCCGATCATCGTGGTGACCACGGGCCTGGTCGAACTGCTCGACGAGGAGGAGATGCGGGCGGTGGTGGGCCACGAGGTGGGCCACGCCCTCTCCGGTCACTCGGTGTACCGGACGATACTGCTCTTCCTGACCAACCTCGCCGTGAAGGTCGCGTGGATCCCGCTGGGCAATGTGGCGATCATGGCGATCGTGACGGCGCTGCGCGAGTGGTTCCGTAAGTCGGAGCTGTCCGCGGACCGGGCCGGGCTGCTGGTGGGCCAGGACACCCAGGCCTCGATGCGCGGCCTGATGAAGATCGCGGGCGGCAACCACCTCCACGAGATGAATGTGGACGCCTTCCTCGCCCAGGCCGACGAGTACGAGAAGAGCGGCGACCTCCGCGACTCCGTCCTCAAGATCCTCAATGTGCTGCCCCGGACGCACCCGTTCACCGCCGTGCGGGCCGCCGAGCTGAAGAAGTGGTCGGAGACCCGGGACTTCCAGCGGATCATGGACGGCCACTACCCCCGGCGCGACGAGGACAAGGACACCTCGGTGACCGACTCGTTCCGGGAGTCCGCGTCGCACTACGCGGACACGGTGCGCACCAGCAAGGACCCGCTGATGAAGCTGGTGGGCGACATCGCCGGGGGCGCGGGGGACCTGGGCGGCAAGCTGCGCGACAAGTTCACCGGAGGCGGCTCCGGCGGCGGCTCCGCTACGGGCGGGGAGTCCGGTCGGCCTCAGGACCCGGAGGAGGGGAGCTCGGGGCCGTCGAAGGGCTGACGGCCGCCAGGGTCCCGCACAGGGCCGCCGTGGGCGGGCCGGAGGCGTACGGGTCGGTGGCGGCGGGACCGCGGGCGTCCGCCTTCTCCCCGGCCAGGAGGGGGCGGAGCATCCCGGTCGCGTCGGCCGAGCAGGACTGCGGCCCGGCCTGGACATGGGCGGTGCGCACCTCCAGGCGGTGCAGCCGCAGGTCCTCCCGGTCGAAGCGGAAGTGCAGCTCGCGCCGCACGGTGAACAGGGACGCGCCGTCCTTGCGCGGGGGCCCTTCCGCCGGGCGCAGGGCGTAGGTGAAGGTGTGGTCCGAGACGACGCCGAGGACGCCCGCCGCCTCCTCCTCGTAACGGAGGGTGCCCTGGACCCGGACCTGCGGGTCCGCGAGCTCCACCCGCTCCGGGTCGAAGCGGACCAGCCAGCCGGTGGCGGCGTGGCTCCCGTCGTCCGCCGGGTCGCTCAGGCTCCGTTCGAACTGGGTGCGCTGGTCCGGGTCGATGAGGTGCTCCACGGGCCGGCGTACGGAGCCGGTGAGGACGTCGGGGTTCAGGGACGACTCCACCAGGTAGTCCTTGACGGTGGCGAGCGCGGCGGTGATCTGGCTGTCGGAGAAGTTCTGGGTGCGCTTAACGGCGGGGAAGTTGATGCCCTCCGCGCCCGTGCGGAATCCGGAGACCGGCTCGGCCCGGTACAGCTGCTCGGGTGATCCCCCCGGTACGGCGCCCCGGGGGGCCAGGGGGATGACGGTGGTCCGCAGGGGTTCGGCGCGTCGGAGGGCCGGCTGGGGATACGGGCTGCGGAATCCGATGTAGACGGCCACGGCGAAGGCCAGAGCGATGAGGACGACCAGGGCTATGGCGGCCCGGGAGCCGCCTCCGCCGCGGACGGGCGGCTGCTCCTCGGGCACGGTGCGGACGGCGCGGGCGTGGTCGCCCATCCGTTCCTGCGCCGAGTACTCCCGCATCCGGGCAGCCTGGATGAACGATTCGTCGAAGACGAGCGAGCGGTATTCGTCCTCGCCGCCCGCGGGGTTCTCGGGCGGGCCGTCCGGCGGTTCTGAGCGGCCTGTCATGACTTCTCTCCCGATCTCCACACCGGTCGGTTCGGTGCGCAACGGTCTGCTTCGGCCGAGCGGGGCGTGCGGCAGCGAGAAGCCCCCCTGGGAACGAGGGGTCACATCTTCAGGGTAGGTCGATTGCGGTCCGTGTAAACGCGGAGACCGCCGGGAACTGCGGAGGCGACGGGGACCGCCGTCGGCGAACGGGTGACGGGAGCGGGCAGAGAGCCCGGGTCCTCGGGGGCCGGCCGCCCGGCGGCCGGCTCAGGGCACCCGTGGCTCGGCGGAGACCACGGGGCGGGAGTAGTCGGCGGAGGCCGACGGGGCGGCCCCGGGCTTGTCCACACCGCTGCTGGCGGGGGGCGGCACCTGGTCCTGGCGGTTGTTCGACGCGCCCCGGTAGACCGCCGTGAACGCGAGGGAGACCATGCCGACGCCCATCACCACGGCGAGCAGCCAGGCGACCGGCCGGTGCCAGCGGGCGGAGTTGCGGTAGGGGCGCAGGGAGCCGCCGTGGCGGCCGTAGGG
The DNA here is from genome assembly GCA_014649555.1 of Streptomyces globisporus. Lineage (GTDB taxonomy): Bacteria > Actinomycetota > Actinomycetes > Streptomycetales > Streptomycetaceae > Streptomyces > Streptomyces globisporus. Next base: position 172,110 of record BMTG01000010.1, read on the forward strand.
CCCTGGGCTGTCGCCGTCGTCCGCGAAGGCGTCGTCCGGGTCGTAGTCGAGGTCCTGGGGGTCGTGGTAGCCCCGGGAGCCGCCGTAGCCGTATGCGTCGTCGTCGGCGCGACGGGTGCGGCGGGCGCGGGCCGCGTCGGCTTCGGCACGGGCCTCGGCGGCGGCGAGCAGGCGCTCCACGGCGGTGGGTTCGTGGACGGGCGCCGACCGGACGAAGTCCTCGTCGAACACCACGGAGGCGAAGTCCTCGTCCGCGCCCCCGCGGTCGTCGTCGGGCTCCCAGCCGTCAGGAAACGGCTTGCCCCCCACGTCGTCCGGCACGGTTTCAGCGTAGCCGGGCCGGGACCTTTTGGGCAGGGACCCCGCAAACTCCCCCGGATCGATGCGGACTCCCCCGGATCGATCCGGAGGGGACACGCGGTCGGCCCCCTTCCAGGTGAAGGAGGCCGACCGGGGAGACCTAGGGTCTAGCGGGTGTGGCCGTCGCCCGTGACGATGTACTTCGTCGAGGTCAGCTCGGGCAGGCCCATCGGGCCGCGGGCGTGCAGCTTCTGGGTGGAGATGCCGATCTCGGCACCGAAGCCGAACTGCCCGCCGTCCGTGAAGCGGGTGGAGGCGTTCACGGCGACCGTGGTCGAATCGACCAATTGGGTGAACCGGCGGGCGGCGGCCTGCGAGGTGGTGACGATCGCCTCGGTGTGGCCGGAGGACCAGAGCCGGATGTGGGCGACCGCCGCGTCCAGGGAGTCGACGACCGCCGCGGCGATGTCGTAGGAGAGGTATTCGGTCTCCCAGTCCTCCGTCGTCGCCGGGACCACGGTGGCCTTCGAGCTCTCGGCGCGGGCGAGGACGTGTTCGTCGCCGTGGACGGTGACCCCGGCCTCGGCCAGCGCGTTCAGGGCGAGCGGCAGGAAGTCGTCCGCCACGTCCTTGTGGACGAGCAGGGTCTCGGCCGCGTTGCAGACGCTCGGGCGCTGGGCCTTGGAGTTGATCAGGATGTCCACGGCCATGGCCAGGTCCGTCTGCGCGTCGACGTAGACGTGGCAGTTGCCGGTGCCCGTCTCGATGACGGGGACGGTGGACTGCTCGACGACCGTGCGGATCAGCGAGGCGCCGCCGCGCGGGATGAGGACGTCGACGAGGCCGCGGGCGCGCATGAGTTCCGTCACGGAGTCACGGCTCTCGCCCGGGACGAGCTGTACCGCGTCGGCGGGGAGGCCGGAGCCGCCGACCGCGTCGCGCAGAACGCGGACGAGCGCGGTGTTGGAGGCGTAGGCGGAGGAGGAGCCGCGCAGCAGGACCGCGTTGCCGGACTTCAGGCAGAGGGCGGCGGCGTCGACGGTGACGTTGGGCCGGGCCTCGTAGATGATGCCGACCACGCCGAGGGGGACCCGGACCTGGCGGAGGTCGATGCCGTTGGGGAGGGTCGAGCCGCGCACCACTTCGCCGACCGGGTCGGGGAGGGCAGCGACGTCCCGTACGTCGGCGGCGATGGCGCGGATGCGGTCCGGCGTGAGGGTCAGGCGGTCGATGATGCCGTCGCTCGTCCCGGCCTCGCGGGCGCGCTCGATGTCCTTCGCGTTGGCCTCGACGATCTCGGCGGTCCGCACTTCCAGGGCGTCGGCGATGGCCAGCAGCGCGTCGTCCTTGGCCGCGCGCGGGAGGGGCGCGATGTCGGCGGCGGCGGCGCGGGCCCGGTAGGCGGCCTGCGTGACCGGGGAGAGGTTGTCGTAGGGCGAGAGCGTGGTCATGCCCGCAGAGTAATGCGCGCTCTGCGGGCATCCGTCACGTATCCCGTGATGCGAGACGGCCGGCCGAGGGCCGGACGTCTCCACCGGGATGACCGGCGGGGCCGTCAGTACGGGTGGACGCCCACGGGGGAGGCGGGCGGCGGCCCGTAGCCCTCGGCGACCCGCAGGTGGTAGGTCTCGCGGTCGATGACTTCGAGGCCGACGATCTCCCAGGGCGGGAGCCGGGCGCTGGAGCGGTGCTCGCCCCACAACCGCAGTGCGACGGCGGCCGCGTCGTGCAGGTCGCGGGCCTCTTCCCAGTAGCGGATCTCCGCGTGGTCGCCCGCGTAGCGGCTGGTCAGCAGGAAGGGGTGGTCGTGCGCGAGCTGTTCCAGGCCGCGTCTGATCTCGGCGAGCGGAGTCTCGGTGCCCGACACACTGAGGGTGATGTGCCAGAGTCTCGACTGCGGGGACTCCTCCTTCGCCGTCGTGACCGGCTCCCGTTCGGCGGTGTCCGACGGAAGGGGATTCCGGTCGAAATCCGCCCCCGCTCCGACACTCGTCAGGGCGCGGTTGGCCGTGCCTCGGGGCGGCGCCCCCGGGCGCGCTCGTCTCACCGGCGGCCTCCTGTGGTGTGTTGCTGTCCGGTCCCCTGTTTCCCCACTACAAAGTGGACCAGTCCACAGCCGGGCGTGGGGTGGTTTTGGTGAAGGTCCCCGCCGAAGAGCCGGACTTTCAGCCGTTTCAGGGGGTGAGGCGCGGCGTGAGAATGACCAGATCGTCCCTGTGTACGACCTCGCGCTCGTAGGCGGGTCCCAGTTCACGGGCCAGGTCCCGGGTGGAGCGGCCGAGCAGCTGAGGGATCTCCTTGGCATCGAAGTTGACGAGTCCGCGGGCGATCGGGGTGCCGTGCGGATCGCGCAGCTCGACCGGGTCGCCGGCGCTGAACTCGCCCTCGACGCCGGAGATTCCGGCGGGCAGCAGCGAGGTGCGCCGTTCCACGACGGCCCGTACGGCGCCGTCGTCGAGGGTGAGCGCACCCTGCGGGGTGGAGGCGTGGGCCAGCCAGAGGAGCCGGTCGGCGGAGCGGCGGCCGGTGCGGTGGAAGTACGTGCCGGTGTCGCGGCCCGCGAGGGCGTCGGCGGCGCGGCTGGCGGAGGTGAGGACGACGGGGACACCTGCGGCGGTGGCGATGTTGGCGGCCTCGACCTTGGTGACCATGCCGCCGGTGCCCACGCCCGCCTTCCCGGCGCTGCCGATGGTGACGCCGGCCAGGTCGTCGGGGCCGGTGACCTCGGCGATCCGGGAGGCGCCGGGGGTGCCGGGCGGTCCGTCGTAGAGACCGTCCACGTCGGAGAGCAGGACGAGGAGGTCGGCGTGGACGAGGTGGGCGACGAGGGCGGCGAGCCGGTCGTTGTCGCCGAAGCGGATCTCGTCGGTGGCGACGGTGTCGTTCTCGTTGACGACGGGGACGGCGCCCATCTCCAGGAGCTTGTCCAGGGTGCTGTAGGCGTTGCGGTAGTGGCCGCGGCGGCTGGTGTCGTCGGCGGTGAGGAGGACCTGGCCGACGCGGACGCCGTAGCGGGCGAACGAGGCGGTGTAGCGGGCCACGAGGAGGCCCTGTCCGACGCTGGCGGCCGCCTGCTGGCGGGCCAGGTCCTTGGGCCGGCGGACGAGGCCGAGCGGGGCGAGTCCGGCGGCGATGGCTCCGCTGGAGACGAGGACGACCTCGCGTTCGCCGCCGTCCCTGACCTTGGCCAGGACGTCGACGAGGGCGTCGACCCGGTCGGCGTCGAGGCCGCCGGAGGCGGTGGTGAGCGAGGAGGAGCCGACCTTGACGACGACTCTGCGGGCGCCGGTCACCGCCGACTCGCGGCCCGACGGCCTCTGCTCTGCCACGTGCTTCCTCGCTCTGGATCGCCCCGGTGTCCGAAGAGGGCGTCGAAGCCTGTCGGCCGGTGCCGCCCCCGGCACGTCACAGTACGCGAGCGGCCGCCCCCGCCGCCTGCACGTTCCGCTCGGTGGACGTCCGGCGCGGGGCCGGGGACGTCCGGTGGGCGGGGTGCGGGCGGCGGCAGGGGCGGCCGGTGGGCTCAGCTCTGCTGCTCGTCCTTGACGGCGAGCATCCGGTCGACGACCCGGGCGGAGGCGCGGCCGTCGGAGGGCTCGCAGAAGTCGACCCGGAACTGGGCGTACTTCTCCTTGTACTCCTCGCTGACCGCGTCGATGTTCCGGATCGCGGAGACCAGGTCCTCGGAGGTCTTGATCAGCGGGCCGGGGGCGCGGGAGGTGAAGTCGAAGTAGAAGCCGCGCAGGGTGTCGCGGTAGTGCTCCAGGTCGTACGTGAAGAAGAGCATCGGACGCCCGGAGTGCGCGAAGTCGAACAGCACCGAGGAGTAGTCCGTGATCATCACGTCGGCGATCAGGTAGAGGTCGGCGATGTCCGGGTAGTACGTGACGTCGTAGACGAAGCCCTGTCCGGCGCCGGGGATGGAGTCGAGGACCTTGTGGTGCTTGCGGTAGAGCAGCACGTGGTCCTCGCCGAGCTCGCGCCGGGCGGCCTCGACGTCGATCTTGTTGTCGAGCTTGAAGCGGCGTCCGCCGTAGCGCTGGTCGTCGCGCCAGGTGGGCGCGTACAGCACGACCTTCTTGCCCGCCGGGATGCCGAGCTTCTCCCGTACGGCCGCGGCGCGCTTGACGCGGTCGGGGGCGTGGAAGACGTCGTTGCGCGGGTAGCCCGCCTCCAGGACCTCGCACTGGAGGCGGAAGGAGTTGGTCATGATCGGGGTGGTGAAGGCGTTCGGCGTGATGAACAGGCTGTACTGGCGCGAGCGCTGCGGGAGGCTCGCGATGTAGGCCAGGTTCGCCTTCGGGGTGCCGAGGAGGTCGGCGCCGATGCGCTTGAGCGGGGTGCCGTGCCAGGTCTGGACGACGACCTGGCCCTCGCGGCGGACGAACCACTCGCGGATGCCGCCGTTGGTGACGACGTACCGGCTGCGGGCCAGTGCCTCGTACCACTCCTCGCTGCCCCACTCGACGCCCCGGACGCCGGGCGGGAGCACGACCTGCTGGTCGTGGACCATCGCGATGTGCTCGACCTCGGTGCCGCGGCGCTTGAGCTCCTCGTAGACGGCGCGGGGCGAGTCGGAGAACTGCTTGCCGCCGAAGCTGTTGTAGAGCACGGCCTCGCGCAGCGGCAGCTTGCGCTGCTCCGGGGTGTAGACGTCGCGCATCAGGCGCTGGCGGTAGGCGCCGCGCAGCTCCGGGCCGAGGACCGGGCCGGACTCCACGAAGATCCGGTCGAAGTCGACCCGCTCGACGGTGTACGTGCGGTGCTCGCCCCGGTGGGCCAGCGGGAGCGTGCCGACGAGGTCGGGGCGGACGGTGACCGGCAGGTCGCGGGTGTGGTCCCACTCGGTGGTGCGGCGCAGCCGCGGCATCCAGCGGCCGGCGCGCAGCGGGACGGTGCCCTCGTAGGTGGCCATGGTGTCCGGGCGCAGCCGGGCGGTGAAGCGGCCGTCGGCGAACTCGGCGGGCAGCGGGCGGTCCTCGTTGCGGCCGGTGTGGCGCAGGACCATCTTCATCTGCTCGGCGGGGCCGGTGTAGACGCCCGTCAGGACCAGTTCGCCGTCGGCGCTCCACTCGACGCCGTCGACGACCGGCTGGACCGTGCGGACCTGCGGGGTGAAGTTGCCCGCGCCGTCGGTGAGGATCGCCAGCTCACGGCCCTCGGGCAGCGGGTGCACGCCGGTGACGGGGCCGGTGCCGTTGGTGGCGCGGCGGGTGGTGCCGTCGGCGAAGACGATGAGCGTGCGGTACTTGACGGCCTTGCCCGGCCGTACGCCGTCGACGGGCAGATCGGCCAGGGGCAGCCGGGCGGTGTGACGGAGCCAGCCGTCCGCGCCGGTCTCGCCCTGCTGGAGCGGGAGGTCGGTGGCGAACCCGCCGGCCTCGTGGTCGATGCGCAGGGCGGTGGGGTACTTGCCCGCGGGGGTGGTGACGCGGGAGCGCAGGGTGACGGTGAGGGTGTCGCCGTCGGCCTCCTGGGCGATGATCTCGGCCGGGACGACGTCGACGGACAGCCGCAGCCGGTTGCGGTCGAAGCCGGCGACGAGGCGGACGCCGTCGTCGAGGAACCGGGTGAGGCTGTGTCCGGCCGCGCCCGCGTTGTTCTTGGTGATGCTGCCGACCGACATGCCGCCGGGGCGCGGGATGCCGACGCCCAGGCGCCAGGTGCCGGGCTGCCACTGGCCGCGTACCCGGAGGCGGGCCGGGTCGACGGCGATCTCGAAGCCGGACCAGTCGTAGTTGTGCAGGGCGCCCTTGGCCTCGGCGGTGGCGCGGGGCTCGACGACCGTGCGCAGCCGCAGCGGGAGGGTGGAGCGGCTGCCCTGGCGGCGGAGGACGGCGACGCGCAGCGAGCGCTTGCCGGTGGCGGAGGGGACGTTGGGGATGTAGGCGTAGCCCTTGATCTGGAGCTTGCCGTCCTCCCAGGCGAGGCCGAGGAGCTTGCCGCGTACGGGGAGCTCGCTGCGGTTGAAGTTGCGCACGGAGGAGGGGAGCGAGGAGCTCTCGACGCCGGGCAGCTCGATGCGGGCGCGCCGCAGGCCGCGGACGGAGAAGGCGCCCGGGTTCTCGCGTTCGTAGTGCAGCAGGTCGACCAGCTCGTCGCCGCGCCCGCTGGCCGCCAGGTGCCACTTGACCCGGGCCATCGGGGAGAACTGCCGGACGACCTTCGGGGCTGCACGGGCCAGGAAGTCCTTGGCCTGCCGGTGGAATTCGGGGCGCTCCTCGACCGGAGTCTCCGGGAAGTACTTCATGAGCCGACTGAGCTCGTCGGGGACCGCTTCGAGGGACGCCACGGGGGGAGGCCTTTCCGGGGGACGTGCAGATCATGAACCCCAGGAAGACGGGGCGTTAATGAGACGTGTTCAACGGTCTCATGGTTGCCCCACAGTATGACGTGACACCCCTCACAGGACGAACTCTCCCCGGGCGGCGGCCAGGGCGGGAAGGCTTGTTCGAGGGCTGACCGGAGCCCCGGCGAGGGCTCCCCCGCGAGCCCTCGAACTCCCGGTCAGACGCGGTGCGCTCGGGGGGCGCGCAGAGCGCTGAGCACGGTCCGGCGGGCCTTGCGGACCACCCGCCGCGCGAAGGACGGGCGGGGCCCCTGCTTCGACGGCTCGATCCGCCGCCCGCCGACCCATTCCGTGACGGTCACCTCGTAAGCGCTGTCGGGGAGCACGGAACTCTCGCCGAAGTGCGGGTAGGCGAGGTGCGGACGGGGCGGATTTCCCCGGCGGACGATCTCGGGCTCCTTCTTGTCCCGCAGGAAGGCGGCGATGTCCAGGAGCAGGTCGAGCCGGCCCGCGGCGAGGCACATCAGCCGCAGTCGTTCGTTCACCTTGAGGTTGCGGCCGAGTCCCGGCGTCCAGTACGCCTTCATCAGGGGGGCCGCGAGCGCCATCTTCCGCTCGTGGACCTTGCCCTTCTGCTTCACCAGTCCGGGGCCGAACTGCGGCAGCAGGGTGATGACGAAGGGGCGCACCATCAAGGCGTCGCGCCGGGGGCCCGGGGGCACGTACTCGGCGATGAGCCCCATGAGGGCACGGGCCGAGTCGAAGCGGCGCTCGAAGCCGCCCTTCTTGGTCATCTGGTTGCGGTCCTCGCGGCCCACCAGGTAGTAGCAGGTGTAGTCGGCGACGACGGAGATGCCGTTGCCGCGCAGATACGCCTCCATCGTGAACAGGGCGTCCTCGCCCGTCTTGAGCTTCTCGTCGAAAGCCATACCGAGACGCACGAGGAGGTCGCGCCGGAACAGTTTCTGCGCGCTGAGGGTGAACTTGATGTTGGAGGAGTACAGGTCGGCGCGCTCGACGGTCTCTTTCCACATCGACTTCGCGGCACCGCGATTGACGCCGACGATCTTCCCGAGCACCACGTCCGTGCCCGCCCGGTCCCCCATGGCGACCATGCGCTCCAGGGCTTCCTCGCCGAAGTAGTCGTCCGCGTCGAGGAAGAAGACGTACCGGCCGCGGGCGAGGTCGAGGCCCTGGTTGCGCGGGCCGCTGGGGCCGCCGGAGTTCGGCTGCCGGACGACTCTCATGGGGATCGCGGTCCGGGCGGCGAACTCCTCCAGGAAGGCGCCCGTCCCGTCGGTGGAGCCGTCGTCGACGGCGACGATCTCCATGCGGTCTGCGCCGATGGTCTGCGCCTCGACGGACTCCAGGCACCGGACCAGGTAGGGCATCGCGTCATACGCCCCGATGATCACACTGACATCGGGCTCGTGGTTCTTCCTGGGCATGTCGGCCATGTGCACCTGTCGATTTGATCACGAAAGGAGGCAGATTGCCCGACTATGCACTTTTTATGCATCAACATGCCGAACGACCCGTACATCCCTCCCTCAGAAGAGACGTACGGGTCGCGATCGGGGTTGCCTTGCTTTTCAGCCAGTTCGATCAGGCGTACGGCATGCGACTGTGCGCATGCACGGCGCTCAGCGCACGGACGAGGTGCCCTCGCTGAGAGCGGCCTTCGCCTCGCCCTCCGCCGCGTCGGCCTCCGGAGCGTCCGGGTCCGCCGTGGCGTCGGCCTCGACGGCCGCCTGCGGATCGCCGGTTCCGACGCCGCTGGTGACGGCCTCCGCGTCCGGCACCGCCACGGCCTGCTCACCGAGCCGCTGGCCGACGGCCAGGTTACGGACCTCGGCCTTAGCCGACAGCGCCCGTACGGCAGCGTTGAACTGCTCCATGGAGGTCGGCTCGTCCGGCCCCAGGAGGTAGGTCCTCAGCTCACGCCGGGCATCCGCCAGCGTGTCCGCCGCCGGGTCGGCCACCGCGGCCAGCAGCGCGTCGAGTTCCTCAGCGCCGTTGGACAGGATGACCGCGGCGCGCACCGCGGTGTTCTGCCGCTTGAACTCCTCGGCCCCGAGCGCGGCCGAGTCGGTGACCGCGTACGGCTTGCCGCTCGCGATGAAGTCGGAGACCACACTGGAGATGTCCGAAACCATGGCGTCGGACTCGTTGAAGCAGTCGTACAGCTTGGGCTGCGCGCCGGTCACCGTACGGTGCTCCCACCAGCCGAAGGAGCGCCAGTAGGCGTCGTTCCACTCGGCCCTCAGGCGTACGGTCTCCGCCTCGCGGACCGGGTCGGCGAGCGAGAGCCGCGACTCCTCCGCGTCGTCGCCGCCCGCGCGGCCGGTGGCCGCGAGCTGCGCGAGCCGCGCCTCGATCCGGGCGAGCTCGGCCTTGGCGGCGCTCTGCCCGGCGGCGGCCGACGAGGCCTCCTTCGCCCAGCGGGGCTCCGCCGCGCGCTCGGCGGCGGCCTTCTCCAGCATGGCCCGGATCCGGGCGTTGACGGCCTTGGCCTTGGCGCTGCGGATGCCGGTGAACGGGTGCGGCTTGTAGATGATCCGGACCGGGTCGGCGGCGTTCAGCAGCCGGCGCACGATGTTCTCGCCCGCCAGCAGCAGGGAGGTGTTGCCCGGGTTGTCGTCCCAGCCCTCCCAGGTGGGCGCGTACAGCACGGTCGGGATGGGGTTCTTGACCGTGCCCGTCCAGCTCTTGATGGGCTCCAGCTGCGGGCGTCCGACCTCGACGATGTCCTCGTCGCGGATCCCCACATCGGCCAGCGCGTACCGGTCGCGGCCGGCCCGGCCCGCCGTCCACACCTCGTCGTACACCTTGGAGAAGGGGTTCACGCTGGCGAGCTTGTCGCTGTCGCCGTGGCCGATGAAGACGTGCTTCATGGTCGGGACGCGCAGGATGTGGATGTTCTTGCCCACGTTCGCGGGGTAGAGGCAGACCCGCACCGTGGAGAGGTCCAGGTTCATCAGGTGGGTCCCCGCCGGGACGCAGATCACCGGGACCGAGGTCTCGGCGAGCTGCGGGACGAGACCGCGCTCCCGCATGATGATCAGCGGGCGGCCCTCGACCCGGCTCATGGTCTCCAGCCACATGTTGCCCTGGTAGGCGGACTCGTTGGAGCCGGAGAAGTAGAGCACCACGGTCGGCTGGTACTCACGCAGCCAGCTGTCGACGGCCTTGAGCACGGCGGGGGCCGGAGGAGCCAGCCGGCCGCGGCGCACGTACGGGACGAGCAGCGCGAGGTAGAGCAGGGCCAGCAGCAGCGTCAGGCCGATGCCCGCGTAGCCGATGACGTTTTCACCGGTCCCGGCGGCGATCAGCACGCCCACCACGGCGGGAATGTCGAAGTGCAGCATCTTCTCCGCGGAACGCCGCATCAGCGCGCCGGGCGGGGCGTCGGGGATGCGGACCGCGTGCAGGTCCACGTTGCGGGTGACGACCGGCATGGTGCGGCGGAGCCGGATCAGGGTCGCCATGGCCCCGTGCGGCGCCTGGAGCCCGTAGAAGAGCAGGAAGCAGGCCACCGCCGCGTAGAACAGCGGCGACTCGGCGAGATCCAGGCGGGCCAGCAGCAGGATGACCATCAGCTGCCGGAGCAGGAAGCGGATCGACAGCCCGGCCCGCACCTTGCCGAGCCGGTTGACCAGATAGCTCCCACGCTGGTGCAGATACCAGTCCGCGACGTACGTGACAGCTGTGGCCGCCGCGAAGAACCAGACGTTCGGAATGAGCGCGGCGAGCAGGACGCAGGGATATCCCAGCCCCATCAACACTGCTGCCGCCAGTTCTGACCTGCTGCCCACACGGGCCAGGCGAATGGCTGTCGAGATCACGAAGAACCTGCTCCAGGGGGTGCCGGTTGATTCACGTATTGGCGGAAATGTGAAGGTGCGGCTTCACGCATTCGGGCCTCTGTCATCGCGGAAAGCGACGAACAGAGGCCCGGAAAAGCACATTTGTCAAGAATTATTACACATCTGCTTGACGGTCCAGCACGGAGGCCAGGGCCTGCTCGAAGCCCGAGGACTCGGCGGCGCCCGCCGTCGGGTCCTGCTGCCGAACATCGATGACATGGCCGGTCAGCTCGGAGAGCAGGACGTCCAGCGAGGTGCGCGCGACGGCCTCCGAGGAGAGCAGCGAGCCCTCGGGCTCCTGCCCGAACGCCTTGGTCCGCATCGGGGTCGCGGTGCGCTCCGGGTTCACACAGTTGACCCGGATGCCCTCGCCCGCCCACTCGTCGGCCAGCGCCTGGGTGAGGTTGACCATGGCGGCCTTGGTGGAGGAGTAGAGGCTGTACTCGGCGCGGCCCCGGGTGTAGCTGCTGGAGGTGTAGAGCAGCAACTGCCCCTGGGTCTCGGCAAGATACTTGTACGAGGCGCGGGCGATCTGGACCGGTGCCAGGTAGTTGACGTTCAGCGCTTCCTGGATGGTCGTGTTGTCGGTCTCGGCCAGCTTGCCGATCCGCAGCACGCCCGCGGTGTTGATGACGTAGTCGACCCGGCCGGTCTCGGCGTACGCCTTGGAGAGCGCGTCGTCCACGTGCTCCGGGTTCTCCACGTGCGTACCGGTGGTGGAGCGGCCCAGCGCGTAGACCTTGGCGCCGTAGCTCTCGGCCAGGGCCGCGATGTCGGCGCCGATGCCGTACGAACCGCCGAAGACGACGAGGGTCTTGCCGGTGAGGAGCTCCCGGTAGGCGGCCTCGTCGGCCTGGCGCGGGGCAGCGGTGGAGGCCAGCTGGAAGAGCTTGTCGGTGATGAAGACGTCGACCGGCTGGGTCACCTTCATGTTGTACTCGTCGCCCGCGACCACGTAGATCGGCACGTCGGGGAGGTACTTGAGAACCACCGAACAGTCGTCGGTGGCCTGGAAGTTGGGGTCCCCCGCCGCGACTTCGTACGCCTTGCGGATCGTCGAGAGCTTGAAGGCCTGCGGCGTCTGACCGCGGCGCAGCCGGGAGCGGTCGGGCACGTCGGTGATGAACTCGCCGTCCTCACCGTGCGTACGCGTCACGATGATCGTGTCCGCGGACGGGATGGCGACGTCGACGGCCTGGTAGCGCTCCAGCGCGTCGACACAGTCCGTGATGACGCGCTGTGACAGCAGGGGGCGGACCGCATCGTGGAACAGGACGTTGCGGTCCTCGCCTTCGGCGAGACCCTCGCCGAGGGCCGCGATGGCGCGCTCGGTGGTCTCGTTGCGGGTGTTGCCGCCCTCGATGATCCGGGTGACCTTGCGCAGTCCGGCCTTCGCGACGATCTTCTCGACGTCGGGAACGAAACCGGGCGCCATCAGCACGATGATGTCGTCGATGCCCTCGGCGTTCTCGAAGATGGTCAGCGTGTGCTCGATGACGGCCTTGCCGGCGATCTTCAGCAGCTGCTTGGGGATCGAGAGACCGACGCGCTGGCCGGTGCCACCGGCGAGTACGACCGCTGTGGTCCGGGGCTTGGCTTCATGCGGCACAGACACAGACGACCTACCTTGCTATGACGGGGGAACAGTGTGATGGTCGCACTCTCCGTGACCGTCTCGCAAGGTGGACGTCGTCCGTCGCTCGCCCTACGGAAACCCGCAGTTCACCCTCTGGCCAGGGAGGTTGGGCGCTGCCGAGGTGACACCCGGGGTGACCGACCCCACAGATGTGTTGCTCAATCCGCACATCTGCAGCACGTTCACCCGGCGTGACCGGCGGAAACCGCTGGCGCCCGGCCCCGAGGCTACCGGACGGCCCGCCTCCGCAGAGACGGGCCACCGGCCACGGCCCCTAGAAGGGGTCGAACTCGTCGTATTCCTTCTGTGCGTCGTCGCGTTCGGCCACGCGGTCCTTGCGGCGCTGCGCCGCGGGGCGCGGGGCCTCCATGCGGTGGTCCTCGCCGCGGCGGCCGAGCATCTCCGCGCCGGACTGCATGGTCGGCTCCCAGTCGAAGACGACCGCGTTGTCCTCGGGGCCGATCGCGACGCCGTCGCCGGCCCGGGCGCCCGCCTTGACCAGTGCGTCCTCGACGCCGAGGCGGTTGAGCCGGTCGGCGAGGTAGCCGACGGCCTCGTCGTTGTTGAAGTCGGTCTGGCGCACCCAGCGCTCGGGCTTCTCGCCGCGCACCCGGTAGAGGTCCTCGCCCTCGGCGGTGACCGTGAAGCCCGCGTCGTCGACGGCCTTCGGGCGGATGACGATGCGGGTCGCCTCCTCCTTCGGCTTGCCGGCACGCGCCTCGGCGATGATCCCGGCGAGCGCGTAGCTCAGCTCGTTGAGCCCCTTGTGGGCGATCGCGGAGACCTCGAAGACGCGGTAGCCGCGGGCCTCCAGGTCGGGGCGGATCATGTCGGCGAGGTCCTGGCCGTCGGGGATGTCGACCTTGTTCAGGGCGACGATGCGGGGCCGGTCCTCCAGGCCGCCGTACTGGCGCAGCTCCTCCTCGATGATGTCGAGGTCGGAGACGGGATCGCGGTCGGACTCCAGGGTGGCGGTGTCCAGGACGTGCACGAGCACCGAGCAGCGCTCGACGTGCCGCAGGAACTCCAGGCCGAGGCCCTTGCCCTGGCTGGCGCCGGGGATGAGGCCCGGGACGTCGGCGATGGTGTAGACGGTCGACCCGGCGGTGACGACGCCGAGGTTCGGTACGAGGGTGGTGAACGGGTAGTCCGCGATCTTCGGCTTGGCCGCGGAGAGCACCGAGATCAGCGAGGACTTGCCCGCGCTCGGGTAGCCGACGAGGGCCACGTCGGCGACGGTCTTGAGCTCCAGGACGATGTCGCGGCTCTCGCCCGGCTCGCCGAGCAGCGCGAAGCCGGGAGCCTTGCGGCGGGCCGAGGCCAGCGCGGCGTTGCCGAGGCCGCCACGGCCGCCCTGACCGGCCACGAAGGTGGTGCCCTGGCCGATGAGGTCGGCGAGGACGTTCCCGGCCTTGTCGAGGACGACGGTGCCGTCGGGGACGGGCAGGACCAGGTCCTGGCCGTCCTTGCCGGAGCGGTTGTCGCCGGCGCCGGGCTGGCCGTTGGTGGCCTTGCGGTGGGGGTGGTGGTGGTAGTCGAGCAGCGTGGTCACGGACTGCTCGACGACGAGGATCACGTCGCCGCCCCGGCCGCCGTTGCCCCCGTCGGGGCCGCCCAGCGGCTTGAACTTCTCACGGTGTACGGAGGCGCAGCCGTGGCCTCCGTTACCCGCGGCGGCATGCAGCTCGACGCGGTCCACGAAGGTGGTCATGGTGGGTGCCTCCAGATAACAGGTGCAGGTGGAGCGGAAAAAGCGGAATTGTCTCTGTCGTAACACGCCGAGGGCGGACCCGCTTCCCCGTTCGCCGGGAAAGCTGAGATCCGCCCTCGGAAGGTGCTGTGTGTCGTTCTGCGCGCGCTGAAAAGGATCAGACGGCGAGCGGAACGATGTTCACGACCTTGCGGCCGCGGTGCGTGCCGAACTCCACCGCACCGGCGGTCAGCGCGAACAGCGTGTCGTCGCCGCCACGGCCGACGCCCGCGCCGGGGTGGAAGTGGGTGCCGCGCTGGCGGACCAGGATCTCACCGGCGTTGACGGCCTGACCGCCGAAGCGCTTCACGCCGAGCCGCTGAGCATTGGAATCGCGCCCGTTCCGAGTGGACGATGCGCCCTTCTTGTGTGCCATGTGTTCTCAGTCCCTTACTTCGCAGCCGCGGGGATACCGGTGACCTTGATCGCCGTGTACTGCTGGCGGTGACCCTGGCGACGGCGGTAGCCGGTCTTGTTCTTGTAGCGAAGGATGTCGATCTTCGCGCCCTTGTGGTGGTCCACGATCTCAGCCGTGACCTTGATGCCGTCCAGCACCCACGGGTCGCTGGTGACCGCGTCACCGTCGACAACGAGCAGGGTCGAGAGCTCGACCGTGTCGCCAACCTTGGCAGTGGAAATCTTGTCAACCTCAACGATGTCGCCGACAGCTACCTTGTGCTGGCGACCACCGCTGCGCACGATGGCGTACACGCGGATCTCTCTCTCGCTCGGAACGGAACCCCTGATGCCAGCCGCCCGCACGGGCCGGGGCCCGTGTCGATCCGGAAGGATGAGCGGCCTCTCCTGGCGGACGGCGCGAACACCGACCGTTACCGGGAGGGATGTGCTCAGGGGTAGGCGCGTTAAGGAAACACACCGAGGGTCAAGGTTACGGGGCCGGGGTGTGGGGGTCAAACCGGGTCGAGGGACCGGAGGCGGGGCCCGCGGGCCGGGGCCGGCGAGCCGCCCGCCTTATGCTTTCCGGGCGCATCAGCTCTCCGAAAGGCATGCCGTGAACTACAGGGTCCAGCCCACCGCCCAGGTCGACGAGACCGCCGAGATCGGGGACGGCTCCAGTGTCTGGGAGCTGGCGCAGATCCGTGAGGGAGCGAAGCTCGGCGAGGGCTGCGTCGTCGGCCGCGGCGCGTACGTCGGTACCGGCGTACGCATCGGCGACAACGTGAAGCTGCAGAACTACGCCCTCGTGTACGAGCCCGCCGAGCTCGGCGACGGCGTCTTCGTCGGCCCCGCCGTCGTCCTCACGAACGACCACAACCCGCGGTCCGTCGACCCGGACGGCAAGCAGAAGCGCGGCGGCGACTGGGAGGCGGTCGGCGTGCAGGTCGCCGAGGGCGCCTCCCTCGGCGCCCGCTCGGTCTGCGTCGCGCCGGTCCGTATCGGCCGGTGGGCGATGGTCGCGGCAGGCGCCGTGGTCACCAAGGACGTGCCGGACTTCGCCCTCGTCGTCGGCGTGCCCGCACGGCGGATCGGCTGGGTCGGACGGGCCGGAGTACGCCTGACCGAGCGGCCGGACGAGCCGGGCGTGTGGGAGTGCCCGCAGAGCGGGACGCTGTACGACGAGAAGGACGGCGTGCTGTCCGAGCGGTGAGACACACCTCCGCGGAGTCGCGGAGCACACGGTGAGGGCGGGCGTCCAGCTGGACGCCCGCCCTCACCGTGTCTTCGGACGGCTCAGCCGCCGATGACGACGCGGCGCACGCCCGCCCAGTTGGCCGGGTCCGTCGTACGGCGGCCGTCGACCAGGACGCGGACGTCCGGGAGGTCGGCGGCGGACAGCTCGCGGTACTCGGCGTGGTCGGCCTGGAGGACCGCAGCGGTGACGGCCTGGCCCTCGTGCGGGACGAGGCCCAGCGCGGTCAGCTCCTCCGGGGTGTACATCGGGTCCGAGACGAACGGCACCGCGCCCCGCGCCTTCAGCGCCTCGACGACACCGAAGACACCGGAGAACGCGGTCTCCTTGACGCCGCCGCGGTAGGCCGCGCCCAGCACCACGACGCCGACACCGTCCAGGTCGCCGTAGGCGGCGGCCAGCAGATCGACGGCGTAGGCGGGCATCGCGGCGTTGGCCTCGCGGGCCGAACGCACGACGGTCGCCTCCGGGTCGTTCCAGAGGTACATCCGCGGGTAGATCGGGATGCAGTGGCCGCCCACGGCGATGCCGGGCTGGTGGATGTGGCTGTAGGGCTGGCTGTTGCAGGCCTCGATGACCTTCTTGACGTCGATGCCGTTCTGGTCGGCGAACCGGGCGAACTGGTTGGCCAGGCCGATGTTGACGTCGCGGTAGGTGGTCTCGGCGAGCTTCGCCAGCTCGGAGGCCTCCGCCGTGCCGAGGTCCCAGACGCCGTTCGGGCGGGGCAGGTCCTCGCGCTCGTCGAAGTCGAGGACGGCCTCGTAGAACGCGACGCCGCGCTCGGCGGACGCCTCGTCGATGCCGCCGACGAGCTTGGGGTAGCGGCGCAGGTCGGCGAAGACCCGGCCGGTGAGCACCCGCTCCGGGGAGAAGACCAGGTGGAAGTCCTCGCCGGGGGTCAGGCCCGAGCCCTCGGCCAGCATCGGCGCCCAGCGGGTACGGGTGGTGCCGACCGGGAGCGTGGTCTCGTAGCTGACCAGGGTGCCGGGCTTGAGACCGGCCGCGATGGCCTTGGTGGCGGCGTCCATCCAGCCGAAGTCCGGGGTGCCCTCGGCGTCCACGAAGAGCGGGACGACGACCACGACGGCGTCGGACGCGGCGACCGCGGCCGTGGTGTCCGTCGTCGCGGAGAGCAGGCCCGCGCCGACCGTCTCCTTCAGCTTGACGTCCAGGTCGTACTCGCCGGGGAACGGCTCGGTGGCCGCGTTGACGAGCTCGACGACCTTCTCGTTGACGTCCGCGCCGATGACCTTGTGGCCCTTGGCGGCGAACTGCACGGCGAGCGGAAGCCCGATCTTGCCGAGCGCGACTACACAGATGTTCATCGGGTTACTTCCTCTTCGACCTGGACAGCGTTCGGCGCAGCCGCGCGCCCACGCTGGGCTTCGGTTCCCACAGCGGGGCCGTCGTGATCACGAGACGGCCCTTCGGGTTCGGGCTCGCCGCGACACGGTGGGGGTCGGTGCTCCCCCAGCGGCGTGCCAGCGGCATCGGCTGCCCTTGGGTGCGGACCGGGATCTCGTACGTCGAGCCCGCGACGTCCACGTAGAGGCGGACGCCTCTCTTGGACCGGGTGGCCGCCAGCGGGATGCGGGCGGTCAGCAGAGTGCCGCCGTCCTCCGCGGCGTCGGCGGTGAGCGTGCCGACGCGCTGCGGGCGCGGGGCGTCCGCCGGCAGTTTGCGCGCACCGGCCTTGTCGGCGCTCTGGGGCATGGCGCCCTGGGCCAGGGCGACGACGGCGGAGGAGGTGTCCCCGGTGATGCCGGCCCGCAGGTTCAGGACGCAGAACAGCTCCGTGCCGTGCTGGTCCCAGTCGGCCGACTCCAGGCGCGTACCGGCGGAGAGGCGGCCCGCCACCGTCTCGCCGAGCACCTCGTAGCAGCGGTCGTCGAGGCCGACGGCCGGGTCCCTGAATCCGGGGTAGGTGGCGAAGGCGCGGCCGCCCTCCAGCAGGAAGGGCGGCGCTCCGTGCTCCGTCTCCTCCGCGATGGCGCGGGTGAGCTCCTCGACGGCGCCGCTGCGGGCGAGGCCGAAGCGGACCCGGCGCTTGACTCCGGTGCCGTCCCGCAGGCCTTCGGTGAAGTAGGCGTCCACCAGCGCGCCGACGCCCTCGCACACCTGACGCCGGGTGTCGAGGTCGAGTGCCGGGAAGTCCTGCTGGAGCAGCTTGGACAGCTCCCAGTCGAAGTGGCGCTTGAGGACGGCGTCGCGCTGCGGACCCGCGGGGATCAGACCGGCCGTGTGCTCCATGATGCGTTCGACGCAGCGGAGCCTGGCCAGGTGGTTCGCCCGGTAGGTGATGTTGCTGGCGTCGCCGCGCTTGACCGCGTAGTAACAGGTGTAGTCGGAGACGACGGAGATCTTCCGGGCCCGTACGCACGCCTCGATGGTGAACGGCTGGTCGCTGCCGACCGGCATGTCCTCAGGGAAGCGGAGGCTGTGCTTCTCCACCAGTTCGCGGCGGAAGAGCTTGGTGTTGGCCAGGGTGAAGGGCAACGCCGAGTCGTAGAGGCTGACGTCGGGGTGGTTCCCGTCGTACAGCTTCTGGTGGACGTACCGGCCGTTCGTGCCGACCATCTTGCCGACCACCACGTCGGCCCCGTTGGCGTCGGCGGCGGAGACCATCCGCTCCAGGGCCTCTTCGCCGAGGTGGTCGTCCGCGCCTATGAAGTAGACGAAACGGCCGGTGGCCACGTCCAGCGCCCGGTTGCTGGGCGCGGCGGGGCCGCCCGAGTTCGGCTGGTGGAGCACCTTCACCACGTCGGGATGGCGCTCGGCGTACCGGTCGAGCTCGGCACCGCTGCCGTCGGTCGACCCGTCGTCGACGGCCACGACCTCCAGCCGCTCCAGGCCGATGCTCTGCCCGATCAGGGAGTCCAGGCACTCCGTGAGGTACGGCATGGTGTTGTAGACGGCGACGACGACGGTGACGTCGGGCTCTCGTCTCATGCCATCACCTGGGAGTCCGGCTGTTGCGCCTTCACCGGCTCGGCGCCGGTGAGACGCGTGTACACGCCGTCCAGGACCTCGGCCTGCGCCTCCCAGGTCCAGTTCTCCAGCAGCCCCTCGCGTGCGTAGGCGGCTCGGTACTTCGCGGGGTCGGCGAGCACCGACTTGACCGCCCGTACGT
Source organism: Streptomyces globisporus (assembly GCA_014649555.1). GTDB lineage: Bacteria > Actinomycetota > Actinomycetes > Streptomycetales > Streptomycetaceae > Streptomyces > Streptomyces globisporus. The sequence goes on from BMTG01000010.1 coordinate 190,732, forward strand.
AGTCGGAGACGTCCTCGGCGGTGAACACCTCGCCCTGACCGGTCCGGGCGACCATCTCCCCCATCGTCTTGACATCGCTCACGACGAACGGCAGACGGGCGTGGGAGTACTCGAAGAACTTGGTGATCAGGGCGATCTCGTGGTTGGGCCAGTGGTGGATCGGGATGACGCCCACGCTGGCCGCGGACAGGAAGGGAACCACCTGGTAGTGCGGCACGTACGGCAGGATGTGCAGCCGGTCCGAGACGCCCAGTTCGGCGGCTCGTTCCTTGAGTTCCTGCATGTAGGCCGAGTTGGGCCGCAGGACGACGAAGGCCACGTGCGTACCGGGGAGCTGGGGCAGCCCCTCGACCATGATGTCGAGACCCCGCTGCGGGGCCGCGGCACCGCTGTAGACCGCCAGCGGGACGTCCGGGCCGATACCGCACAGCTCGCGCAGGTCGGGCACCGGCTCCGCGGCCTGCTCCGGGGAGACCTCGGCGTCCGGGGCGTTCAGCACCACCTCCGGCAGGGCCTTCAGACCGTGGCGCTCGACCAGCATCTCCGCCAGGGTGCCGGAGACCGTGGTGACGGCGTCGGCGTACTTGGCGTACTCCCGCTCGTGCCCGCACTGCGCGATGTGCCAGCGCGGGTGCGGGTTCCACGGCTTGATGCCGGGCAGGAACTCGTGCACGTCCCAGAGGAGCTTGACCTTGCGGCCCTTGGCCTCGGCGCGCAGCTTCGCCCGCGCGGCCACGCCGAGCATGCGGAAGTCGTTGGCGTGGATCACGTCGGGTTCGAGCCGGTCGATGACCTTCCCGTACGCCAGCTCGAAGTCCCACAGGGCGGGGTCGAGGCGCCGCCAGGCCCGGTCGCCCATGGTGCGGACCCAGAAGGCCGTGGTGAAGCGGTCCAGCGGCGATTCCATGCTCTTGCGGCGCTGCGCGAGCGCCTCCGTGCGGCCGGCCCGGAAGCGGACCCACTTGCTCAGCGTCTTCGCCAGCAGACGCGGGGGCACCAGACGCGCGGCCCCGAGCGGTGAACCGTTGCGCCTGGCCTCGACGCTCCGGACGTTCAGCTCGGCGCGCCACGCCTTCATCCGCTGCTTGCGGTACTCCGCGAGCGGACCGGGCGGGTACGCGAGAGGCGAACGCAGAACGGCCCTGCGGTACTCATGACGGCGGCGGTGCATGGGCGTCGGCACATGCAGCAGGCGGACCTGGGCATCTCCGAGCCACCACTTCTGGGACTTCTTGGTGGGCGACTTGCCCAGAAGCACCACGTCCCACCCGGCCTCCGCCGCCGAGCGGGCTTCCTTCTGCACCCGGGAATCGCCGTTGACGCCGTTGTCGACGAGCATGACGATCTTTCCCCGGGAACTGCGCTCCGGCCCCGCGGCCGAGCTGTCAATCGCCATGGCGGGCAGGCTCTCCTGTCTCGAATACGACGGTCCGGCCACGGTTGGCCGAGTCGAGCAGCGATGTCGCCACCTCGACGGTTCGCAGCCCCTGCCGCAGCGTGCAGATGTCGGCGGGCTTGCCCTGCACAGCGTCGCGGAACAGCTCGTGCTCGACAAGCAGCGGCTCGCGCTTGGGGATGGCATAACGGATCATGTCGCCCTCGGCCACCCCGCGGAACGCGCGCAGCGCCTCCCACTCGGTGGCGACGGCGGCGTTCGAGTGGAACGTGAGGTCGGCGGTGAGGGTGTCGGCGATGAAGCAGCCGCGCTCGCCGGTGACCGAGGTGAATCGTTCCTTGAGCGGACTCAGCCAGTTGACCAGGTGGTTGACCATCGTGCCGTCGGACAGCTGGCCCACCGCGGAGACCATGTCCTCGTGCGGGCGGCCCGACTTGGAGACGGTGTGCGCCGCGATCGACGTGTACGTCTGGCCGGTGACCCAGCCCGTCAGGTCGATGTCGTGGGTGGCCAGGTCCTTGACCACGCCGACGTCGGCGATCCGGTGCGGGAAGGGACCCTGGCGGCGGGTGACGACCTGGTAGACGTCGCCCAGCTCGCCGGCCTCCAGGCGGGCACGGAGCGAGAGCAGGGCGGGGTTGCAGCGTTCGATGTGGCCGACGCCGGCGACCAGGCCGCGCGACTCGAAGGCGTCGACGAGGCGGCGGGCGCCCTCGACGGTGTCGGCGAGCGGCTTCTCGATCAGGGCGCCGACACCGGCGTCGGCGAGCTGGAGGCCGACCTCCTCGTGCAGCGCGGTCGGGCAGGCCACGACGGCGTAGTCGACGCCGAGGGCGATGAGCTCCTCGACGGTCGAGAGCACGGGTGCGCCCTGGGCCCAGCCGTTCTTGTCGCCCATAGGGTCGACGACGCCGACCAGTTCGACGCCTTCCAGGCTCGCGAGGACGCGGGCGTGGTGGCGGCCCATGGAGCCGAGGCCGACGAGCCCGGCCTTGAGTACGGCGGTCACAGGTTCTCCCCCAGGTCGTTCACGGCGGTGACGATGCGCTCCAGGTCGCCCTGGGTGAGCGAGGGGTGGACGGGCAGCGAGACGACCTCGGCGGCGGCCTTCTCGGTCTCGGGCAGGTCCCAGGTGCGGCCCGCCTTCTGGTCCGGCTCCCAGTAGGGCTTCAGCCGGTGGATCGGCGTCGGGTAGTAGACCGCGTTGCCGACGCCCGCCTCGGTGAGCTTCGCCATCGCGGCGTCCCGGTCACCCTGGATGCGCACGGTGTACTGGTGGTAGATGTGCCGCGCGCCCTCGGCGACCGGCGGCAGGGTGACGCTCGGGGCGGTGATGTGGGCGTCGAGGTAGGCGGCATTGGCGCGGCGCTGCTCGGTCCAGCCCTCGACCTTGGCGAGCTGGACGCGGCCGACGGCCGCGTTGACGTCGGTCATCCGCATGTTGGCGCCGACGATCTCATTGGCGTACCGCTGCTCCATGCCCTGGTTGCGCAGCAGGCGCAGGGTGCGGGCCAGCTCGGCGTCGGCCGTGGAGACCATGCCGCCTTCGAGGGAGTGCATGTTCTTGGTCGGGTAGAAGCTGAAGGTACCGCCCGCGCCGAACGCGCCGACCGGGGTGCCGTTCAGCGCCGCCGCGTGGGCCTGGCAGGCGTCCTCGACCACGGCGAGCCCGTGCTTCTCGGCGATGGGCATGAGCTTGTCCATCGCGGCGGGGTGGCCGTAGAGGTGCACCGGCATGATCGCGGCGGTGCGCGGCGTGATCGCGGCTTCGACGGCGGCCGGGTCGAGGCCGAAGCTGCCGGGCTCGATGTCGGCGAACACCACGTCGGCGCCGACCAGGCGGACGGCGTTGGCGGAGGCCGCGAAGGAGAAGGAGGGGACGATCACCTCGTCGCCGGGGCCGATGCCCAGGGCCAGCAGCAGCAGGTGCAGGGCCGAGGTGCCCGAGTTGACGGCGACGCAGTGCCGGTCGTCGACCAGCCGCGAGAAGCCTTCCTCGAAGGCCGCGACCTCCGGGCCCTGCACGACGCGACCGCTGCGCAGTACGCGTACCGCGGCCTCGATCTCGTCTTCCCCGATGACGGGGCGGGCAGCAGGAATCGGCTGCTCGTTGATGCTCGACATGAACGTCCTCCTTGAACACCGCAAGAGCTCGTTACCAGGCAGAGCTTTGAGGTGCGGGACGCCTTACGAGTTCGCGCGCGTAACCCCACCGGCACAATGCCGACGCCCTGCCGAGGATTCCGGCCCGGCCGGAATCGCCGCCGGGCCTTGTCACCGCCTGTCAGTTTCGCGAAGAAACCTGACAGGCATGGCAACCGTCGTCACATTATCAGGGATTTCTCGGCCCATTTCGGGCTCGTTAACCGGTGCTTGCATCAGTTCTGAAACAAAGCAGGTGTCCCGCCCCGATGTGCTCGGAACGGGACACCTGAAGTGAACAACCGGTTACGGATTCATCAGCTCGCCGACGACTCGCCGTCCGCCGAGGGCGCGTTGACCGTCACGGACGGCGACGACTGCTCGGCGGCGACGGTCTTCTTCGTCGCCTTCTTCGCGGTCGTCTTCGCCGTCGTCTTCTTTGCGGCGGTCTTCTTCGCGGCGGTCTTCTTGGCCGCCGCCTTCTTCGCCGGGGCCTTCTTGGCGGCGGCCTTGCGGGCCGTCTTCTTGGCCGGGGCGGCTTCAGCGGGCTCGGAACCCGCCGTTCCGGCGTCCGTCGCTCCGGACTCCGCGGATTCCTCGGGGGCCTTCGTCTCGGGCGCCGAGGCGACCACGACGATCTCCCCGTCGTCCGACCCGGTGGGCGAGCCGGCCGGAGCGGTGACCTTACGGGTCGCGCGGCGGCGGGCACGCGGCGGCGCGGCCACGGGGGCCTCGGCCTCGGGAGCAGGGGCCTCGGCGGCGGGCGCCTCGACGACCGGGTCCTCGACCGCGACCGGGTCCGTGCTGGGCTCGGCCGGCTGCACCGGCTCCGCCGCTTCGGCCTGCTTCGGCGAACCCGCCGGGGCGGTGGCCTTACGGGTGGCCCGACGGCGCGTACGGCCCTGGGGAGCGGCCTCGGCCGGAGCCTCGGGGGCCTGGGCGGCCTCGGGGGTCTGCGCAGCCGCCGTGACCTCAGCGACCTCCGCGACCGGGGCCTCGGCAACGGGCGCTTCCACGACCGGGGCGGGCGCCTCGGCCTTCGGGGCGCCGGCCGGGGCCGACGCCTTGCGGGAGGCCCGGCGGCGGCCACGGCGCGAGGCGGCCGCCTCGGCCTCGGCGGGGCTGCCGTAGAACTCGTCGTCCTCCCTGACCGCGGGCTCCACGGCCACCGGGGCGGCGACCTCGGCGGCCAGCTCGGCCTCGGTCTCCGTCTCCACGGGCTCGGCGGACGCGTGGTCGTCCGAGCCGTGGTCGTGGTCGTGCTCGTGGTCCTGGCCCGCGCCGCCGCGGCCGCGCTTCTTGGACTTCTTGCCGCCACCACCGCCGCCGACGGACGTCGGCTGCTCCATGTGGACGATGACACCGCGGCCGTTGCAGTGGACGCAGGTCTCGGAGAAGGACTCCAGCAGACCCTGGCCCACCCGCTTGCGGGTCATCTGGACCAGGCCCAGCGAGGTGACCTCGGCGACCTGGTGCTTGGTGCGGTCGCGGCCCAGGCACTCCAGGAGGCGTCGCAGCACGAGGTCCCGGTTGGACTCCAGCACCATGTCGATGAAGTCGACGACGACGATGCCGCCGAGGTCGCGCAGCCGCAGCTGGCGCACGATCTCCTCGGCCGCCTCCAGGTTGTTCCTGGTGACGGTCTCCTCCAGGTTGCCGCCCTGGCCGGTGAACTTGCCGGTGTTGACGTCGACGACGACCATCGCCTCGGTCTTGTCGATCACCAGCGAACCGCCGCTGGGCAGGTAGACCTTGCGGTCCAGCGCCTTCATCAGCTGCTCGTCGATGCGGTACGTCGCGAAGACGTCGACCTCGGAGGTCCAGCGGGAGAGCCGCTCGGTGAGGTCGGGCGCGACGTGCGAGACGTAGCCGTGGATGGTCTCCCACGCGTCGTCGCCGCTGACGATGACCTTGGAGAAGTCCTCGTTGAAGATGTCGCGGACGACCCGGACGGTCATGTCCGGCTCGCCGTAGAGCAGCGTCGGCGCGTTGGAGCCGCTGGTGCCCTTCGCCTTCTTCTGGATCTCCTCCCACTGCTGCTGGAGCCGCTCGACGTCACGGCGCAGCTCGTCCTCGCTCGCGCCCTCGGCGGCGGTGCGCACGATGACGCCCGCGTCCTCGGGGACGATCTTCTTGAGGATGGTCTTGAGGCGGGAGCGCTCGGTGTCGGGCAGCTTCCGGCTGATCCCGGTCATCGAGCCCTCGGGCACGTAGACCAGGTAGCGGCCGGGCAGCGAGACCTGGCTGGTGAGACGGGCGCCCTTGTGGCCGATCGGGTCCTTGGTCACCTGGACCAGGACCGACTGGCCGGACTTGAGCGCGGTCTCGATACGGCGCGGCCCGTGGGCCATGCCGAGCGCCTCGAAGTTGACCTCACCGGCGTACAGGACGGCGTTGCGGCCCTTGCCGATGTCGACGAAGGCGGCCTCCATCGACGGCAGCACGTTCTGGACCTTGCCCAGGTAGACGTTGCCGACGTAGCTGGTGGCCTGCTCCTTGTTGACGTAGTGCTCGACGAGCACGTTGTCCTCGAGGACGCCGATCTGGGTGCGCTCGCCGTTCTGGCGGACGACCATCACGCGCTCGACAGCCTCGCGGCGGGCGAGGAACTCCGCCTCGGTGATGATCGGGACCCGGCGGCGGCCCTGCTCGCGGCCCTCGCGGCGGCGCTGCTTCTTGGCCTCCATCCGGGTCGAGCCCTTGATGGACTGGACCTCGTCGAAGCCGGTGCCCGGCTCGCGCTCCTCCTTCTTGCGCGGCTCGCGGACCTTGACGACCGTACGCTCCGGGTCGTCGGAACCGTTGTCGGTGTCGGCGGCGGTGTCACCGCTGCGGCGACGGCGACGGCGGCGGCGACGGGAGCTGCTGCTCGAACCGGAGGCCGAGTCGTCGTCCTCGTCGCTCTCCTCGGCGGCCTCCTGGGACTGGCCGCGGCCGGCGTCCTGCTCGTCCTCGGAGCGGGGCTCCTCGGCACGGGCGGGCGCGTCCTCGGTGGTCTGCTCGTCGTCCGTGTCGTTGGCCTCGCCACGACGGCGGCGACGGCCACCACGGCGACGACGGCGCGAGGGACGGTCGCCGTACTCGTCGGTGTCCTCGCCCTCGTGCTCGTCCGCCTCGGCCTCGGGTGCCTCGTCGGCGGTCTGCTCGGCGGGCGCCCGGTCCGGGGCGGCGGGCTCGGCGGCCTGCTCGGTCGCCTCGGCCTCGCCACGGCGGCGGCGACGGCGACGCGAACCGCCCTGCGGCGCGGCCTCGGCGGGCGCGGTGCTCTGCTCGGCCTCGGCGGTCTGCTGCTCCTCGGCCTCCTCCACCTCGTCGTACGCCGAGGTGGAACCGGCCGCAGCGGCGGCGGCCGCCGCGGTCTCGGGGGTCTGGAACATCGGCTCGGCGAAGACCGGGGCCTGGAAGACGGCGACGGCGGGGCGCGTCGCGCGGCGGCCCTTGCGGGTCGGCTCCTCGGTCGTGGCCGTGAACTCGGGGCGGCCGGCGGCGGCGGTGGCCCGGCGGCGCTGGCGTCCGCGCGGGGCGGCCTCCTCGACCTCGTCCGCGTCGGCGGCGAGTTCCTCGGCGACGGCGGCGGGCAGGCTCTCGCCGGTCTCGACGGGCTCCTCGACGCTCTCGGTGACCTGCGGCGCACCGGCGGGTGCGGACGCCTTGCGGGACGCGCGACGGCGGGTGCGCGGGGCGGGTGCGTCCTTTGTGGCCTCGGCCTCGGCGGCCGGGGCGGCGGGCTCGGCGACGGCCGGCTCCGGCTGGGCCACCGGCTCGGCGGACTGCGGCGCACCGGCCGGGGCGGAGGCGCGACGACGGGCACGGCCACGCGGGGCGGCGGGCTCCGCGACAGCGGGCTCGGCCACGGGCTCGGCGGCCGGGGCGGGCTCAGCGGCAGCGGCGACGGGCTCGACGACCACGGCGGCCTCGGCGGACTGCGGGGTGCCGGCGGGCGAGGTGGCCTTGCGGGAGGCGCGACGGCGGCGGGGCGCCGGGGCCTCGTCGGGGGTCTCCACGGCGACCTCGGTCTCTTCCTCGGCTGCGGGTTCCGGAGCGGGCTCGGCCGGGCTCTCGACGACCGGGGCGGGGGCCTCGGCGGACTGCGGGGCGCCGGCCGGGGACGTCGCCTTGCGGACCGCGCGACGGCGGCTGCGCGGCGCCGGTGCGGCGGGCTCCTCGTCGGCGGCGGGCGGCGCGGGGGTCTCGGCGACCGGAGCGGGCTCGGCGGTCTCCGCCTCCACCGGCGCGCCTACGGGCGCGGCGGCCTTGCGGACGGCGCGGCGGCGCGTACGGGTGGGCGGGGCGGTCTCGGCGACCGAATCGCCGGGCGTGTCGTCCGTGGCCGGGGCGGCGGACGTCTCGGCCGGTATGGCCGGCGTGACGTCCTCGGCGGCGCTCACGGGGCCGCCGGGCGGGCCGGCCGGGCGGGAGGCGGCGCGGCGCCTGCGGCGCGGCGGCAGCTTGTCCCCGGGGGTGTTCTCTTCGTTGTTCCCGGTCGTGCCGGGTTCGTTCGGCTGAGGCATGCGGGCGGTTCTCCCGTCGTGCTCCCGGGCGCCGCGTCTGATTCCGGTCCGGCTCGGTCCGCAGTGGTGCGATACCGCCGTCCGGGGCGCGGGCGCCGCACGGGAACTGGTGTCTGGCTCGCCGGTTCCGTATGCGGTGTGCGTACGGCCTGGCGAAAGTCTTGTGGGTCAGTGCGCGGCCCGACCCAGGTGGCTCCCGGGTCACAGGGCTGCGCTACAACGACCGCCCTACGCGGAACCTGCACCTTCCGGCGCCGTCGCGACGGCTGCCCCGGCGACCGCGGGATGTGCGGTCGGGGCGGCCTCGCGGTCGGGCGCGAGAGGGTCGGTCACCGTGCCGGACTCCTCGTCGAAGAGCCCCTGCGCCAGCCTGGTCACCGCTGCGGGGACCGGCGGCGCCAGGTCGGCCACAGCTCGGAGACCGGACAGGACGTCGTCGGGTCGCACGGCAGGTGTCACGTGCCGAACAACCAGGCGCAGTATCGCACAGGGCCGCTCACCCGGCCTATCGGCCGGAGCGTCGACGACCCGCAGGTCGGCGACGGCGGCGCGGGCGTCGAAGGTCCGGATGCCGTTCTTGGCCTTGCGCTGGACCTCGACGGTCTCGGCGTCGTTGAACGCGGCCACGGCGGTGCGGACGTCCTCGGGGTCGACGCCGTCGAGGCGCATCTCCCAGACGGAGGCGGTGAGCCGTTCGGCCAGGCCCGCGGTGCGGGCCTCGACCGCGTCGACGATGTCGAGGCCGGTCGGCATGGACGCGTCGAGCAGTCCGCGCAGGACGTCGGGGTCCCGCGCTTCGGTGAGGGCGATCTCCAGGAACTCCGCCTCACTGCCCGTGCCGGTGGGTGCGGCATTGGCGTAGGAGACCTTGGGGTGGGGCGTGAAGCCCGCCGAATACGCCATCGGCACCTCGGAGCGGCGCAGTGCCCGCTCGAAGGCCCGCTGGAAGTCTCGGTGGCTGGTGAACCGGAGGCGGCCGCGCTTGGTGTAGCGCAGGCGGATGCGCTGCACTGCCGGTGCGGGCGGCGGGCCTTCGGGCTGTCGCTTGCCCAGTGGTTCTTCTCCTCGGTGCGGGGCGGGCGCGGTGGCGCGCCGCCCACGAAATGCGGGTGGCCCCGGGGTGCCGCTCCGGCTCACCCCTGTTTGGCGAATGGATCGCCGCTCAGAGGGGTCTCGGACGCCTGCGCCGCGCTGGGGACAGTCGTTGTACTACCCAGAGTACGCGCAGGGATCCCTCGTGGTTCCCCGGACCGTTCGCCGCCCGGGGCTCCGACGAGGGCCCGCCAGGCGTCGCGGCGGGCCTGGCGCACGGTTTCCCGGGCGGTGGCGAGGGCCGCGCGGGCGGCCCGGCCCGCTTCGGCGGCGGCGCGCCGGGCCGGGGCCCAGACCGCGTCGCGCAGGAAGTGGCCGACGGGGGTGCACACCGTGCGGTACGCCCAGGAGACCGGTGCGCCGATCAGGTACCAGGCGATCGCGGCGAGGGCCCGGCCGACGGCCCGGGAGATGTACCCGGCGATCCGCCAGGTGACCTCGAACGCGGCGGCGATCTCCCGGCCGACCGGGGTGAGGATCCGGCGGTACGTCCAGCCGAGGGGCGCGACCAGCAGCGTCATCACCAGCCACGCGACGGCCAGGCCGAGACCACGTCCGGTGGCCGCGATCCCCCGCCAGAGCTGTGCCAGAACCCAGACGGTGCCCTGCCAGAGCGTGCCCAGGGTCCAGGCGGTGCCCTGCCAGAGCATGCTCAGGACCCGGGCCGCGCCGCGGCCGACCGGCGTGAGGACGGTTTCGTACAGCCACATCACCGGGACGACCAGGCCGTAACGCACCACCGGGACGGCCACGTACCGCCACAGGAAGTGCAGCGGCACGATCAGCAGCACGGTGATCAGCCACCCGATGCCGTTGCCGAGGCCGTGCAGCGCCGGGAGGAGCAGGGCGGTGCCGGTCCACCGCAGGCCGTGGCCCAGCGGGGTGAGGACGTGGGCGTACAGCCACACCGCCGGCGCGGCGATCCCGTACCGGGCGACGGGCACGATCACGTACCGCCACAGGCCGATCCAGGGCCAGATCAGCAGGGCGACGGCCAGCCAGGCGGCGCCCTTGCCGAGAGGGGTGAGGACCCAGCTGTACAGCCAGGCCAGCGGGGTCAGGACGAGCGTGTCGAGCAGCCACAGAAGGGCCCGGCCGAGCGGGCGCAGCAGGACGCGGTCGGCGGCGTGCCAGAGCGCGGTGAGCGCGTCCCAGACCATGCGGGCGGGCAGGACGAGCACCAGGACGACGATCCGGACCGGGATCCTGATCAGGGTGGTCAGGATCCCTTCGCCGGGCTCGTATCCCTGGGGCGCCTGGTGCTTGCCGTAGTCCATGCCGTCAAGGACGCGTCAGGCCCGGTCCGGGGTTGCCGGACCGGGCCTGCGGTGTGTCACGGAGCTGCTACTTGTTGACCACGCTCAACGGGAGCAGCTTCTTGCCCGTCGGGCCGATCTGGATGTCCAGGTCGAGCTGCGGGCAGACGCCGCAGTCGAAGCAGGGGGTCCAGCGGCAGTCCTCGACCTCGGTCTCGTCGAGCGCATCCTGCCAGTCCTCCCAGAGCCAGTCCTTGTCCAGGCCGGAGTCGAGGTGGTCCCAGGGCAGGACCTCCTCGTAGGTGCGCTCGCGGGTGGTGTACCAGTCGACGTCGACACCGAACTCGGGGAGCGTCTTCTCGGCGCAGTTCATCCAGAGGTCGTAGCTGAAGTGCTCGCGCCAGCCGTCGAAGCGGCCGCCGGACTCGTAGACCGCGCGGATGACGGAGCCGACGCGGCGGTCGCCGCGCGAGAGGAGGCCCTCGACGATGCCGGGCTTGCCGTCGTGGTAGCGGAAGCCGATGGAGCGGCCGTACTTCTTGTCGCCCCGGATCTTGTCGCGGAGCTTCTTCAGCCGGGCGTCGGTGTCCTCGGCGGAGAGCTGCGGGGCCCACTGGAAGGGGGTGTGCGGCTTGGGCACGAACCCGCCGATGGAGACGGTGCAGCGGATGTCGTTCTGGCCGGAGACCTCGCGGCCCTTGGCGATGACGTTGACCGCCATGTCGCCGATCTGGAGGACGTCCTCGTCGGTCTCGGTGGGCAGGCCGCACATGAAGTACAGCTTCACCTGACGCCAGCCGTTGCCGTACGCGGTGGCGACCGTGCGGATCAGGTCCTCCTCCGAGACCATCTTGTTGATGACCTTGCGCATGCGCTCGGAGCCGCCCTCGGGGGCGAAGGTGAGGCCGGAGCGGCGCCCGTTGCGGGTCAGCTCGTTGGCCAGGTCCACGTTGAACGCGTCGACGCGGGTGGAGGGCAGCGACAGGCCGATCTTGTCGTCGGTGTAGCGGTCGGCGAGCCCCTTGGCGATGTCGCCGATCTCGCTGTGGTCGGCGGAGGAGAGCGAGAGGAGGCCGACCTCCTCGAAGCCGGTCGCCTTGAGACCCTTGTCGACCATCTCGCCGATGCCGGTGATGCTTCGCTCCCGCACGGGGCGCGTGATCATGCCGGCCTGGCAGAAACGGCAGCCGCGGGTGCAGCCGCGGAAGATCTCCACGGACATCCGCTCGTGCACGGTCTCCGCGAGCGGGACGAGGGGCTGCTTGGGGTAGGGCCACTCGTCGAGGTCCATCACCGTGTGCTTGGAGACCCGCCACGGCACACCGGACCGGTTGGGCACGACACGGCCGATGCGGCCGTCGGGGAGGTACTCCACGTCGTAGAAGCGCGGGACGTAGACGCCACCGGTCTTCGAGAGCCGGAAGAGCACCTCGTCGCGGCCGCCGGGGCGGCCCTCGGCCTTCCAGGCGCGGATGATCTCGGTGATCTCCAGGACGGCCTGCTCGCCGTCGCCCACGACCGCGCAGTCGATGAAGTCCGCGATCGGCTCGGGGTTGAACGCCGCGTGACCGCCCGCGAGGACGATCGGGTGGTCCACCGTGCGGTCCTTGGACTCCAGCGGGATGCCCGCCAGGTCCAGGGCGGTGAGCATGTTGGTGTAGCCCAGCTCGGTGGAGAAGCTGAGCCCGAAGACGTCGAACGCGCCGACGGGGCGGTGGCTGTCCACGGTGAACTGCGGCACGTTGTGCTCGCGCATCAGCTCTTCGAGGTCCGGCCAGACGCTGTACGTGCGCTCGGCGAGGACGCCCTCGCGCTCGTTCAGTACCTCGTAGAGGATCATGACTCCCTGGTTGGGGAGCCCGACCTCGTAGGCGTCGGGGTACATCAGGGTCCAGCGGACGTCACAGCTGTCCCAGTCCTTGACGGTGGAGTTCAGCTCACCGCCGACGTACTGGATGGGCTTCTGCACATGCGGGAGCAGAGCTTCGAGCTGTGGGAAGACCGATGCGGCAGACATCTCGCGAACCTTCGTGAGCCGGCAGGGGTGACCATCCAGCGTACCCCGCGTCTCAGTGCTTCAGATCCGCCCGCAGGACGGGGTCCGACGCGCGGGCCCAGACCTCGGGCAGCTCGCGCTCCCGGGCCTCGGCGACGGCCTCCTCCTGCCCGTACAGAAGTCCCCAGGTGAACGCGGTCTCCCCCGCCGCGTGCGCCTGGATCGCGAGGGTCCGCAGGGCCTCGCGGGCCACGACGCTGTCCTGGTGGTCGCCGAGGACGGTCTGCACGGCCTTCACCCGCTTCGCGAACCGCTTGGCGGGCTTTCCGAGCGCGGGGCGGGCCGACTCGCCCGCGTACCGGGCGCGCTTGGCCGCCTTGCGGGCCTCGTGCATCGCGGTGTCCCGCTCGGGGCCCGGCGGATGCTCCAGGGCGTGGTCCATGCGTCGCGCGAGCTTCTCGTAGTCCTTGAGTACGGCCCGGGGCAGGGCCTTGCCCGGTGCCTTGCGGGCGGCCGGGCGCAGGGGCGGTTCGGCGCTCAGGGCGTCGAGTGCGTCCAGGAGGTCGAGATACCGCTGCCCGTCGAGTACGTCGATGATCCTGCGGCGCGATCCGGTGCGGCGGGCGGCCGACCAGGCGCGGAGCCGGCCGCGCACCGGGCCGAGGGTCAGGGGGGCGGGCAGGGCCTCGACGCGGGAGCCGATGCGCTCGTCCAGGACTTCCTGGTCGCGGTCGAGGCCCAGTTCCGCGGCGAGCCATTTCAGCTCCGCGCCGAGGGGGTCGGTGACCTCGCGGTCGAGGATCTTGCGGTGGGTCTTGAAGGCGCTGCGCAGCCGACGGGTGGCGACGCGCATCTTGTGCACCGAGTCGGGCAGATCGCGGCGGACGGCGGGGTCGAGGCGGACGATCGTGGCGATCTGCTCGCGCACGTAGGCGAGGACGTGGTCGCCGGCAGCCTGTGGAGCGTCCTTGCCCGGCTTCCCGCCGTCCCGCTCAGGGGTCGTCTCCCCCAGCGCCCGGGCGAGCTTGGACGCCGACTGCGCGGGGCGGATCCCGGCCTTGCGGAGCCGCTTCTCCACGGCGTCCAGGACAGCCGGGTCGCCGTCGTCGGCCAGCTCGACCTCGATCTCGGTCCAGGCCGCGCTGGTGCCGCTCCCCTCCCCCGCGAGCCGCTCCGCGAGCACCGTGTCGACGCTGACCTCGGCGAGGAGCGTGCCGTCGTCGGCCAGCAGGTGGTGGACGTCCCGCGAGGACAGCAGCCGGACGACGGGGGCGATCTCCGCCTGCCGGACCCGGGAGCGCAGGAGGGCGGCCAGCGAGGGCGGCAGGGTGTCGGAGAGCGGTTCGTGGATCTCGTCCCGGACGCCGAGCGCGACGGGGAACTTCACGTGCCAGCCCTCGTCGTCCCCACCGGTCCTGCGGCGCAGGGTGAGGGAGTCGGCCGCCAGGCGGAGGTCGGCGGTGTCCCAGTAGACGGCGTCGAGCTCGGTCCGGCCGCGCGGGGCGACCCGGCCGACCCCGGCCGCCCGCGTCAGGTCGGGCAGCCGGGTGTCTTCGGTGGCTTCGTACTTCCGCTCGATCTCGCGCTTGGTGTCCGCCATGTACGGACACCTACCCGCGACCGGCCGGGTTCAGGCGGACATCGGCCGTTGCACCCTGATGGACTGGAGCAGTCCGACCGCCACCCAGACGGCGAACATCGAGGACCCTCCGTAGGAGACGAAGGGCAGCGGCAGTCCGGCGACCGGCATGATGCCGAGCGTCATGCCGATGTTCTCGAAGGACTGGAAGGCGAACCAGGCGATGATTCCGGCGGCGACGACCGTGCCGTACAGCTCGGTGGTCTCGCGGGCGATCCGGCAGGCGCGCCACAGGACGACGCCCAGGAGCACGATGATCAGCCCCGCGCCGAGGAAGCCCAGCTCCTCGCCGGCCACGGTGAAGACGAAGTCGGTCTGCTGCTCGGGCACGAACTGACCGGTGGTCTGGGTGCCTTCGAAGAGTCCGGTGCCGGTGAGCCCGCCGGAGCCGATCGCGATGCGGGCCTGGTTGGTGTTGTAGCCGACGCCCGCCGGATCGAGCGCGGGGTTGGCGAAGGCGGCGAACCGGGCGATCTGGTAGTCGTCGAGCAGACCGAGCTGCCAAATGGCGACGGCCCCGCCCGCGCCCGCGCCGATGAGGCCGAAGACCCAGCGGTTGGAGGCGCCGGAGGCCAGCAGGACGCCGAGGACGATGACGGCCATGACCATCACCGAGCCGAGGTCCGGCATCAGCATGACGATGGCCATCGGGACCGCCGCGAGGCCCAGCGCCTTGGCGACGGTGCGGTGGTCGGGGTGGGCCTGGTCGCCCGCGTCGACGCGGGCGGCCAGCAGCATCGCCATCACGAGAATGATGGTGATCTTGGTGAACTCCGAGGGCTGGATCGAGAAGCCCGCGGGCAGTTTGATCCAGGCGTGCGCGCCGTTGACCGTGGTGCCGAGCGGGGTGAGGACCGCGAGGACCAGCAGCACCGAGATGCCGTAGAGGACCGGCACGGCCCCGCGCAGCGTGCGGTGGCCGAGCCAGATCGTGCCGATCATCAGGGCGAGGCCGATGCCGGTGTTGAGGGCGTGCCGCAGGAGGAAGAAGTACGGGTCGCCCTGGGTGAGGTGGTCGCGGTTGCGGGTCGCGGACCACACGAGGAGCGAGCCGAGGAACGAGAGCGCGAGCGCGGCGCCGAGCAGCGGCCAGTCCAGCCGCCGTGCGAGGGAGTCGCGGGCCGTCAGCTTGGCCCAGGGGCCCTCGTCGGGGGTGTAGCGGGAGACGGAGAATCCACCTGCCATTACGGCTGCCTCCCCGTGGACGCGGGCGATCCGGTGAGTCCGGGCTGGCCTCCGGGCGGCAGGGGCAACTGGGGTTCCTGTCCTCCCGGCTGCTCCTCGGGCGTGACCGGGGTCGGGTCGTAGGGCTTGACCTTGGGTGCGGGGATCGATCCGTCGGGCTGGACCTTCGGCAGCGCCTTCTGGGGCTCGGGCAGCAGGGCCCTCTTCTTGTCCTGGTTGCCGGCGGAGTCCAGGCCGTAGAGCGCGTCGTAGATCTTGCGGACGGCGGGCCCGGCGGAGCCGGAGCCGGTGCCGCCCTGGGAGATCGTCATGACGATCGTGTAGTCGTCGGTGTAGGTCGCGAACCAGCCGGTGGTCTGCTTGCCGTACACCTGGGCGGTACCGGTCTTGGCGCGCATCGGGATCTTGTCCTGCGGCCAGCCGCCGAACCGCCAGGCGGCGGTACCGCCCGGCTCGACCACCGAACGCAGCCCCTTGTCGAGGTCCTTGATGGTCTGCGCGTTGACCGGGAGCTTGCCGCTGACCTTGGGCTCGATCTCCTGGACGGTCTTGCCGTCGGGGCTGATCACGGCCTTGCCGACGGTGGGCTCGTGCAGGGTGCCGCCGTTGCTGATGGCGGCGTAGGCGGTGGCCATCTGGATGGGCGTGACAAGGACGTCGCCCTGCCCGATCGAGTAGTTGATGCTGTCGTAGGCCTTGAGCTGGTTGCCTTCGAGGCAGCTCTCGTACGCGATCTGCTGGACGTAGGTGCCGCCCTTCTTGCCCTCCTTGCACCAGGCGTCCTTGTTCGCCTCCCAGAAGTCCTGCTTCCACTGGCGGTCCGGGATGCGGCCCTTGACCTCGTTGGGCAGGTCGATGCCGGTCTCGGAGCCGAGCCCGAAGTCACGGGCCGTCGTGTAGAACCAGTTCTTGGCGTCCTTCTTGGGCTTTATGCCGCCGTCCTTCACCCACTCCTCGTGGCCGAGGCGGTAGAAGACGGTGTTGCAGGAGTACTTGAGCGCGTCGCCGAGGGTGATGGGCCCGTGGCCCTGGGACTCGAAGTTCGCGAAGGTCTGGTTGCCCAGGCTGTAGGAGCTGCTGCACTCGTAGCGGTCGTTGAAGGCGTGGCCGCCGCGCACGGCGGCACTGGCCGAGACCACCTTGAAGATCGAGCCGGCCGGGGCCTGGCCCTGGATGCCCCGGTTGAGCAGCGGGTAGTTGGACTTCTTGCTGGTGAGCTTGGCGTACTGCTTGCCGGAGATGCCGCCGACCCAGTCGTTGGGGTCGTAGTCGGGCTGGGAGGCCATCGACACGATGCGCCCGGTCTTGGACTCCATGACGACGACGGCGCCGGAGTCGGCCTCGTACTTCCGGCCGGTGATCTTGTCGGTCTCGTTCCGGACCTGCTTCATCGCGGCGGCGAGCTCGTATTCGGCGACCGCCTGGACACGGGCGTCGAGGCTGGTGACGAGGGTGGAGCCGGCCACCGCCGGGTCGTTCTCCGCCTCGCCCATGACGCGGCCGAGGTTGTCGACCTCGTAGCGGGTGACGCCCGCCTTGCCGCGCAGCTCCTTGTCGTAGGTGCGCTCGATCCCGGACCGGCCGACCTGGTCGGAGCGCAGGTAGGGCGACGGGCCGTCCTGCGCCTTCTGGATCTCGTCGTCGGTGACGGGCGACAGATAGCCGAGCACCTGCGCGGTCCTCGCCTTGCCCGGGGCGGCGTAGCGGCGTACGGCGGTGGGTTCGGCGGTGATGCCGGGGAAGTCCTCGGCACGCTCACGGATCTGGAGGGCCTGCTGGGTGGTGGCCTCGTCGGTGACCGGGATCGGCTGGTAGGGCGAGCCGTTCCAGCAGGGCTGGGGGGTCTTGGAGTCGCAGAGGCGGACCTTGTCCCGGACGTCCTGGACCTTCATGTCGAGGACATCGGCGAGACGGGTGAGGACGCCGACGCCGTCGTCCTTCATCTTCAGCAGCTCGGTGCGGCTGGCGGAGACGACGAGACGGGTCTCGTTGTCGGCGAGCGGTACGCCGCGGGCGTCGAGGATCGAGCCGCGCACGGCGGGCTGGACGACCTGCTGCACGCCGTTGCCCGCGGCTTCGGCGGTGTACTCGTCGCCGTTGCGGATCTGGAGGTACCAGAGGCGTCCGCCGAGGGTCAGCAGCAGCGAGAAGACGAGGACCTGGATGACGATGAGCCGGATCTGGACCCGCTGGGTCCGCCCGGTCTCAGGAATATTGCTCACTGGGTGCCCCCGGTGGTGGTCCGGCTGGGGGTACGGGGGTCGTCCCCCGGGAGATACAGCCTCACGCGGTGCCCCCGGGCCCCTCGGTCACGTACGGCTTCACAGGCGCTTGACCCCCTTGATCCTGCCCGCGCGGGAGGCCCGGTTACGGGCTGCCTTGGCCCGCAGGCCGCCGCGCTGGTTGCCGATCCGCAGACCGGTGCCCGAGGCGAGCCAGCCGGCGGCGACGTCGTTGCCCCCGGAGGAGGCCTCGGCGAGCGGGTCGTTCTCGGTGCGTCTGGCCAGCGCCATGATGAGCGGCACCGTGAAGGGCGCCAGCAGCAGGTCGTAGACCACGGCCGTGAACAGCAGGCTGCCCAGGCCCACATGGCGGGCGGCGGTGTCGCCGACGAGCGCGCCGACGCCCGCGTACAGCAGGGTCGAGCCGATCGCGGCGGCGACGACCGCGGCCATCGGGGCGAAGGCCGACTTCAGCTGCCCGTTCTCCGGGCGGATCATGCCCGCGAGGTAGCCGATGACGCAGAGCACCAGCGCGTAGCGTCCGGCTGCGTGGTCGGCGGGCGGCGCGAGGTCCGCGAGGAGGCCGGCGCCGAAGCCGATGAGGGAGCCGCTGACCGGGCCGTACACGAAGGCGAGTCCGAGGACGGTGAGCAGCAGGAGGTCCGGGACGGCGCCGGGGAGCTGGAGACGGGCGAGGACGGAGACCTGGATGACCAGGGCGACCACGACCAGGGCGGTGGAGAGCAGGGTCCGGTTGATGCGCATGGGGATCAGCCCTGCTCCTGGCCGTCGGCCGCGTTGTCGGGTTGCTGGGCGTTGCCCTGCTGGTTGCCTGCCGCGTCACCGGCGTCGCCGCCGCCCGGCTTCTCGTTGATGTTGCCGACGACCTTGCCGGATCCGTCCACCAGGTCGCCGTTGGGCTGGACCGTGACGGTGACCGTGGGGGTCGGCTTCGGCTTCGTCTTGACGGGCTGCTTGGGCAGGACCGTGTCGCGCGGGTCCTGGCGGGGGGCCTGGACGACGACGCCGACGATGTCGAGCTTGGTGAACCCGACGTACGGCTTCACATAGACCGTGCGGGTCAGCGCGCCGCCGGACGGGTCGACGCGGACGACCTCGCCGACCGGGACGCCGGGCACGAAGGGCTTGTCCTTGCTGGAGCCGAAGGTGACCAGCCGGTCGCCGGCCTTCACCTTGGCCTTGCCGTTGAGGAACTGCACCGACAGCGGGCGCGAGCCCTGGCCGGTGGCGAAGCCGAGTTCGTCGGTCTTCTCCATCCGGGTGCCGACGGTGAAGTCGGGGTCGTTGGCGAGCAGGACCGTCGCGGTGCCCGGGCCGACGGTGGTGACCCGGCCGACCAGCCCTTCCCCGTTGAGAACGGTCATGTCGCGGCGGATGCCGTCGTCGGACCCGGCGTCGATGGTGACCGTCCAGGAGAAGCCCTGGGCCGCTCCTATGGCGATGACCTCGGCGCCCTTGATGCCGTACTGTCCGGCGCCCGCGTTCTTCAGCATGGCGTCGAGCTGACGGACCCGGCTGTTGGTGCGGTCGTCGCTGCCGAGCTTGGCCTTGAGCGCCGCGTTCTCCTTCTCCAGGGTGGAGATCCGGTCGTGCCGGTTGCCGGAGTCCCTGACCGCGCCTATGGCGTTGCCCACCGGGTCGACCGCTGCCGCGACGCCGTTCTCGACCGGTCCGAAGACGGTGGCCGCGGCCTGCCGCGCGCCGTCGACCGGTGACCCCTCGCCGCCTCGGATATCCACCGTGATCAGGGCGAATGCGATGGCGATCAAGAGCACCAGGAGCAGCCGGCTCTCTCGTGTGTCCCTCACGTGCGGCGGCCGTGCCTTCCTCGTCGGAATATTCGTGCCTGTATACGTCTCCGTACGGGGTACCGGTCGGGTGTGTCCCCGCTCCAGTACGTGTACAGCAACGATCTATATCAACGATCCGGCGACCGGAGCGGGTGCGTCCGCTCGCCGGATCGGGTGTGTCCCGGGGAATCCACGCACCGTCTAACGACGGGGCTGGGCGTCCAGCACCTGCTGGAGCGCCTCGAACTCCTCGACGCACTTGCCGGAGCCGAGCGCCACCGAGTCCAGAGGGTCCTCGGCGATGTGGATCGGCATGCCGGTCTCGTGGCGCAGCCGTTCGTCCAGACCGCGCAGCAGCGCGCCGCCGCCGGTGAGGACGATGCCGCGGTCCATGACGTCGCCGGACAGCTCGGGCGGGCACTTGTCCAGCGTCGTCTTCACGGCGTCGACGATCGCGTTGACCGGTTCCTCGATGGCCTTGCGGACCTCGGCGGCCGAGATGACGACCGTCTTGGGCAGGCCGGAGACCAGGTCGCGACCGCGGATCTCGGTGTGCTCGTCCTTGTCCAGGTCGAACGCCGAACCGATGGTGATCTTGATCTGTTCGGCGGTCCGCTCACCAAGGAGGAGCGAGTACTCCTTCTTGATGTGCTGGATGATCGCGTTGTCCAGTTCGTCACCGGCGGTCCGGATCGACTGGGCAGTGACGATTCCGCCGAGCGAGATCACGGCGACCTCGGTGGTGCCGCCGCCGATGTCCACGACCATGTTGCCGGTGGCCTCGTGGACCGGCAGCCCCGAGCCGATGGCCGCGGCCATGGGCTCCTCGATGATGTGCACCTGGCGCGCGCCGGCCTGCGTGGACGCCTCGATGACGGCGCGGCGCTCGACCCCGGTGATACCGGAGGGCACGCAGACGACGACCCGGGGGCGCGCCAGATAGCGACGCTTGTGGATCTTGAGGATGAAGTAGCGGAGCATCCGCTCGGTGATCTCGAAGTCGGCGATCACGCCGTCCTTCAGCGGCCGCACGGCAACGATGTTGCCCGGCGTACGCCCGATCATCTTCTTGGCCTCGGAGCCGACCGCCAGAATTCCGCCGGTGTTGGTGTTGATGGCCACGACGGACGGCTCGTTCAGAACGATGCCGCGCCCCCTGACGTACACCAGCGTGTTGGCAGTCCCGAGGTCGATAGCCATGTCACGGCCGATGAACGACATTGAGTTCCCCTTGTTCCCCATGAGGATGCGTCGGGCCTTCCCAGGTAGCGAAGATGGCTTGTTCTGGTAGGCGAGGTTGGCGCTGCGGGCGTGGAAGCTTCCATCGTAGTGCCGTATGCACGGACACAGCGCGAGGGTCCTTCGCCATTGTGAGCGGAACGGGTGGCCGTTCTACCCAAGGTGACGTTACGTCGGAGGGATGCGTTCCCGCGATCCCAAACCCTATGCCGAGGGGCGACCGAATTACTTCGGTCGCCCCTCGCCTACAGCGCTGTTTGGCCGATCGGGTCAGGAAAGTCCCGGAAAGAAAAGCTTCAGTTCTCGCTCTGCGGACTCCTCCGAGTCCGAGGCGTGGATGAGGTTCTCCCGGGTGATCGTGCCGAAGTCACCACGGATGGACCCGGGCGCGGCGGCGATCGGGTCGGTGGGGCCGGCCAGGGCGCGGACGCCCTCGATGACCCGCTCCCCTTCGGCCACGAGGGCGACGACGGGGCCGGACGCCATGAACTCCATGAGCGGCTCGTAGAACGGGCGGCCCTTGTGCTCGCCGTAGTGCTGCTCCAGCGTCTCGTGGTCCAGGGTGCGCAGCTCCAGGGCGGTGATCCGCCAGTTCGCCTTGCGCTCGATGCGGCCGACGATCTCGCCGATCAGGCCACGGCGGACAGCGTCGGGCTTGAGCAGGACGAGAGTGCGCTGAGTCATGTACGGCTCCTTGCAAGGCCAGGCATACGGGTGCGGTGAGGCGAGATTACAGGGGTACGGGAACGGATCCACGCCCGGGTTCACCCTGGGTCACCTTCGGCCCCCGGATCCGCCGGAACCCGCGGTGGAGGCGGGCGTGTCGGCGGCCGCCGTGGGTGCTCAGGCCGTGGCCTCTTCGGCTTCCTGCTGAGCGGCCCAGCGCGCCTTGGCCTCGTCGATCTTGCGGCCGTAGTGGATCGAGGCCCACCACAGTCCGCCGAAGGCCAGCCCCAGGATGAACATCATCGGGACCACGAACCCGCTGAGGACCAGCGCGACCTGGAGCGCCCAGCCGAGCTGGATGCCGCCGGGCCGGGTGATCATTCCGCACAGCAGCACGGACAGGGCCATGCCGATGCCGCACACCGTCCAGACCACGGTCATGGAGGCGTCGTCCAGCTTCATCGCGACGAGACCGGCGAAGCCGATGACGAAGAACTCACCGATCAGCGTCGAGGCGCAGAGCGTCCGCATCCCTCTCTCAGCCCCTTCCCAGCAGCAGCCGGGCTTCGCCGACCGTGATCACGGATCCGGTCACCAGCACCCCGGCGCCCGCGTACTCGTCCTCCTCCTCGGCCAGCGTGATCGCCGCCTCCAGGGCGTCGTCGAGGCGCGGCTCGACCTGGACCCGGTCGTCGCCGAAGACCTCGACGGCGATCGCGGCCAGCTCGTCCGCGTCCATCGCGCGCGGGGTGGAGTTCTGCGTGACGACGATCTCGGCGAAGATCGGCTCGAAGGCTTCCAGGAGCCCCCGGGCGTCCTTGTCGTCGCTCGTGCCGACCACGCCGATCAGCCGGGAGAAGCTGAACGCCTCGGAGATACCGTCCGCCGACGCCTTGGCCCCCGCGGGGTTGTGCGCGGCGTCCAGGACGACGGTCGGGCTGGAGCGCACGACCTCCAGGCGGCCCGGGGAGAGCACCGAGGCGAACGCCTTACGGATGGCGTCGATGTCGAGGGAGCGGGCCTGCTCGGCTCCGATGCCGAAGAACGCCTCGACGGCGGCGAGCGCGACGGCCGCGTTGTGCGCCTGGTGGGCGCCGTACAGCGGGAGGAAGATCTCCTCGTACTCGCCGCCCAGCCCCCGCAGGGTGACGAGCTGGCCGCCGACCGCGATCTCGCGGGAGGCGACACCGAACTCCATGCCCTCGCGGGCCACGGTGGCGTCGACCTCGACGGCCTTCTTCAGCATCACCTGCGCGGCGTCCACCGGCTGCTGCGCCAGGATGACCGTGGCGCCCTCCTTGATGATCCCGGACTTCTCACCGGCGATCTCGGCGGGCGTGGTGCCGAGCCGGTCCGTGTGGTCCAGCGAGATCGGGGTGACGACGGCGACCGTGGAGTCGATGACGTTCGTTGCGTCCCAGGTGCCGCCCATGCCGACCTCGACGACCGCGACGTCGACGGGGGCGTCGGCGAAGGCGGCGTACGCCATGCCGGTGAGGACCTCGAAGAAGGAGAGCCGGTAGGGCTGCTGGGCGTCGACCATCTCGACGTACGGCTTGATGTCCTCGTACGTCTCGATGAACCGCTCGGCCTCGATCGGGGAGCCGTCGAGGCTGATCCGCTCGGTGATCGACTGGACGTGCGGGGAGGTGTAGCGGCCGGTGCGCAGCTCGAAGGCGTTGAGCAGGGCCTCGATCATGCGGGCCGTGGAGGTCTTGCCGTTGGTGCCCGTGATGTGGATCGAGGGGTAGGCGCGCTGCGGCTCGCCGAGGACGTCCATCAGGGCGGCGATGCGCGTGACGGAGGGCTCCAGCTTGGTCTCGCCCCAGCGTCCGGCGAGCTCCTGCTCCACCGCGCGGAGCGCCTGGTCGGTCTCGGGGTCGGCCGGGCGGGCGGGGACCGCTTCGCCCTGCGGCTGACCCGAGTGGGCGCGCAGCGTACGGCTCCCGGCCTCGATCACCGCCAGGTCGGGGTCGCGCTGGGTCGCCTCGTCGACGATCTCCTCGAAGGTGTCGTCGGGATCGGACGCGTCGTGCCGGTCTGGGCGGGGCTCACTCACGGGCCCCAGTCTACGGATGGGCGCCGACATCGCGCGCAGCGCCCGGCGAACTGCCGGCGAGCGGTACGGCGAAGCCCCCGCGCCCCGGTCGGTCGGGTGCGCGGGGGCTTCGTCCAGCAGGAGATCAGCTCTGCGGAAGGGCCGCCAGCTGGGCTCCGATGCGCTCGATGTCGGCCTCGGCCTTGGCGAGCCGGCCGCGGATCTTGTCGACCACGTTGTCCGGGGCCTTGGCCAGGAAGGCCTCGTTGCCGAGCTTGCCGGTGGCCTGGGCCTTCTCCTTCTGCGCGGCCTCCAGGTCCTTCGTGAGGCGCTTGCGCTCGGCCGCCACGTCGATCGTGCCGGACAGGTCCAGGGCGACGGTGGCGCCAGCGACCGGGAGGGACGCGGTGGCGTGGAAGCCGTCGCCGGCGGGCTGGAGCCGCAGGAGCTGGCGCATGGCCGCCTCGTGCGGGGCGAGCGCCGTGCCGGTCAGGGTCAGCTCGGCCGGGACCTTCTGGCCGGGCTGGAGACCCTGGTCGTTGCGGAAGCGGCGGACCTCGGTGACGACCTGCTGGACCAGCTCGATCTCCTTCTCGGCCGCGTCGTCGCGGAAGCCGGAGTCGGCGGGCCACTCGGCGATGACGATCGACTCGCGTCCGGTGAGCGCGGTCCACAGCGCCTCCGTGACGAACGGGACGATCGGGTGCAGCAGCCGCAGCATGACGTCGAGGACCTCGCCGAGGACCCGGCCCGAGACCTCGGCCGGGCGGCCGCCCGCGAAGAACGTGGTCTTGGAGAGCTCGACGTACCAGTCGAAGACCTCGTCCCAGGCGAAGTGGCGCAGCGTCTCGCTGATCTTGGCGAACTGGAAGTCGTCGTAGAACGCGTCGACGTCCGCGACGGTCTTGTTGAGGCGCGACAGGATCCAGCGGTCGGTGACCGACATCTCCTCGGCCGGGGGCAGCTCGCCCTCGATCGTGGCGCCGTTCATCAGGGCGAAGCGGGTGGCGTTCCAGATCTTGTTGGAGAACTTCGCCGAGCCCTGGACCCAGTCCTCGCCGATCGGAACGTCGGTGCCGGGGTTGGCGCCGCGCGCGAGGGTGAAGCGCAGGGCGTCGGAGCCGTACTTGTCCATCCAGTCCAGCGGGTTGACGACGTTCCCGAAGGACTTCGACATCTTCTTGCCGTGCTCGTCGCGGACCATGCCGTGCAGGACGATGGTCCCGAACGGCGGGACGCCGTCGTTGACGTAGAGGCCGAACATCATCATCCGGGCGACCCAGAAGAAGAGGATGTCGTAGCCGGTGACCAGGACGGAGTTCGGGTAGAACTTCGCGAGGCTGTCGGTGCGTTCGGGCCAGCCGAGGGTGGAGAAGGGCCACAGGCCGGAGGAGAACCAGGTGTCCAGGACATCGCTGTCCTGGGTCCAGCCCTCGCCGGTGGGTGCCTCGTCGTCGGGTCCGACGCAGACGACCTCGCCGTTCGGGCCGTACCAGACGGGGATGCGGTGGCCCCACCAGAGCTGGCGCGAGATCGTCCAGTCGTGGAGGTTGTCGACCCAGTCGAAGTACCGCTTCTCCATCTCCTGCGGGTGGATCTTGACCTTGCCGTCGCGGACCGCGTCACCGGCGGCCTGGGCGAGCGGGGCGACCTTGACCCACCACTGGAGGGAGAGGCGCGGCTCGATGGTGGTCTTGCAGCGCGAGCAGTGGCCGACCGAGTGGACGTAGGGGCGCTTCTCGGCGACGATCCGGCCCTCGGCGCGCAGGGCGGCGACGATGGCGGAGCGGGCCTCCAGCCGGTCCAGGCCCTCGAAGGGGCCGGGGACGGTGATGACCGCGCGCTCGTCGAGGACGGTGATGAACGGCAGGTCGTGACGGTTGCCGATCTCGAAGTCGTTCGGGTCGTGCGCGGGGGTCACCTTGACGGCGCCGGTGCCGAACTCCGGGTCGACGTGGTGGTCGGCGACGACGGGGATGGTGCGGTCGGTCAGCGGCAGCTTGATCTGCTTGCCGATCAGGTGCCGGTAGCGCTCGTCGTCGGGGTGGACGGCGACGGCGGTGTCACCGAGCATCGTCTCGGCGCGGGTGGTGGCGACGACGATGGTCTCGTCGCCCTCCCCGTACGTCATGGAGACGAGCTCGCCGTCGTCCTCCTGGTACTCGACCTCGATGTCGGAGATCGCGGTGAGGCAGCGGGGGCACCAGTTGATGATGCGTTCGGCGCGGTAGATCAGCCCGTCGTCGTACATCTGCTTGAAGACGGTCTGGACGGCCTTGGAGAGGCCCTCGTCCATGGTGAAGCGCTCACGGGACCAGGCGACGCCCTCGCCGAGGCGGCGCATCTGGCCGGAGATCTGGCCGCCGGACTCGTTCTTCCACTGCCAGACGCGCTCGACGAAGGCCTCACGGCCCAGGTCGTGGCGGGACTTGCCCTCCTTGCCGAGCTCGCGCTCGACGACGTTCTGGGTGGCGATACCGGCGTGGTCCATGCCCGGCTGGTACAGCGCTTCGAAGCCCTGCATCCGCTTCCGGCGGACGAGGGCGTCGATCAGGGTGTGCTCGAAGGCGTGCCCCAGGTGGAGGGAGCCGGTGACGTTCGGCGGCGGGATGACGATGCTGTAGGGCGGCTTGTCGCTGTGCTCGTCGGCTTCGAAGTAACCACGCTCTACCCAGCGCTCGTACAGCTTCCCCTCTACATCGGCCGGCGCGTACGTGGTCGGCAGTTCGGGGTTGCTGGCTGGCTGCTGCGATGAGTTCTCGGTCACGGGAGACAGTTTAGGGCCGTCACAGGTCTGCACTGAAACGGATTGGTTCAGTAACGGTGTCCGGGCCGATCCCCCGTGTCAGGGCGGCTTCCGTCAGGATGTTCGCAACGCATAAGGAATTCTTGAGGGGACACCGCAATGAGCTACAACCAGCCGGGCCCGTACGGCGGGCAGCCGCCGCAGGGCCAGCCCGGACCGTACGGACAGCAGCCGGGCCCGTACGGCGCCCCGCCGCCGCAGGGCCAGCCCGGCTACGGCTACCCGCAGCAGGCCCCGCAGGGCGTCCCCCCGCAGCAGCCGAACCCGTACGGGCAGCCTCCCGCGCCGCAACAGGGTTACGGCTACCCGCAGGCGCAGCAGCCGGGCCCGTACGGTCAGCAGCCGCCCCAGCCGCCGTACGGCGGGCAGCCCATGTACGGCCAGCAGCCGCCGCAGCCCAAGAAGAAGACCGGGCTGATCATCGGCGTCGCCGTGGTGGCGCTGGCGGTCATCGCGGGCGGGGTGTACTTCCTCACGGGCGACAGGGCCAGCAACTCGGACGTCTCCGAGGCGACCAAGGGCTACAAGATCACGCCTCCGGACGCGGTCGACGACTACAAGCGGGACACCACGAAGCCGGTGCTCAGCGCCCCGCTGACCGGAACGAAGAAGACGGACGTCGAGGCGCTGGGCATCAAGAACCCCAGCGCGGCGAAGGCCGACTACTCGGTGGGCACCGCGGCCGCCGCCACCAAGGTGCTCAACTTCGAGGGCTTCTGGGGCGAGATCGCCGATCCGGCCAAGGTGGTCAACGACGCCTTCAACGACGTCGAGAAGGACGCCAAGTCGGGCAGCGGCGAGGTCTCCATCGAACTCGTCGGTTCGGCCGAGACCGCCGAACCCGACGGGTTCGACGGCGCGGTGATGAAGTGCCAGGACCTCAAGGTGACCAACAAGAACGGCGACGGCTCGGTCGCCAAGGGGCCCCAGCACTTCATCCTCGCGGTCTGCGTCTGGGCCGACTACAGCACGGCCGGCATCACGACGACCGCGGACAAGGCGCTGGCACTCGCCGGTCAGGGTGTGCCCAAGGACCAGGCCGCGGCCCTCACCGCCAAGCTCTACAACACCGCCCGCACCAAGATCTGACCGCTCCAGACCGAAGGGGCGCCCGCCGGTTCATCCGGTGGGCGCCCCTTCGGCGTAGGACAAGTCCTCTGCGGCTAGGCCGACTTCTCGTGGCGGCCGCCGTCGTTCTTGCCGATCGTGCGCGGCTCGCGCGGGACCAGCGTCGGGTTGACGTTGTCGCGGACGACGTCGGGGGTGATGACGACGCGGGCGACGTCCTTGCGGGACGGGACCTCGTACATCACGGACTGGAGGACTTCCTCCATGATCGCCCGCAGGCCGCGCGCGCCGGTCTGGCGCAGGATCGCCTGGTCGGCGATGGCCTCCAGCGCCTCGCGCTCGAAGTCCAGCTCCACACCGTCGAGTTCGAAGAGGCGCTGGTACTGCTTGACCAGGGCGTTGCGCGGCTCGATGAGGATCTGGAGCAGGGCCTCACGGTCCAGGTTGTGGACCGAGGTCAGCACGGGGAGGCGGCCGATGAACTCGGGAATCATCCCGAACTTCACCAGGTCCTCCGGCATGACCTCCTGGAACTGGTCGCTCGCCTGGATCTCCAGCTTCGAGCGGATCGTGGCGCCGAAGCCGATGCCCTTGGCGCCGGCCCGGGACTCGATGATCTTCTCCAGGCCGGAGAACGCGCCGCCCACGATGAACAGCACGTTCGTCGTGTCGATCTGGATGAACTCCTGGTGGGGGTGCTTGCGTCCGCCCTGCGGCGGGACGGAGGCGGTGGTGCCCTCCAGGATCTTCAGCAGGGCCTGCTGCACGCCCTCGCCGGAGACATCGCGGGTGATCGAGGGGTTCTCGCTCTTGCGGGCGACCTTGTCGATCTCATCGATGTAGATGATCCCGGTCTCGGCCTTCTTGACGTCGTAGTCGGCCGCCTGGATCAGCTTGAGCAGGATGTTCTCGACGTCCTCGCCGACATAGCCGGCCTCCGTCAGCGCCGTCGCGTCCGCGATCGCGAACGGGACGTTGAGCATGCGGGCCAGCGTCTGGGCGAGCAGCGTCTTACCGGAACCCGTGGGGCCCAGCAGGAGGATGTTCGACTTGGCGAGCTCGATCGCGTCCTCACGACCGGCGCCGCCGCCGTTCTCCCCGGCCTGGACCCGCTTGTAGTGGTTGTACACCGCGACCGAGAGGGCCTTCTTCGCGGGCTCCTGCCCGACGACGTACCCCTCGAGGAACTCGTAGATCTCGCGGGGCTTGGGAAGCTCTTCCCAGCGCACCTCGCTCGTCTCCGCGAGCTCCTCCTCGATGATCTCGTTGCAGAGATCGATGCACTCGTCGCAGATGTACACACCGGGTCCCGCGATGAGCTTCTTCACCTGCTTCTGGCTCTTCCCGCAGAACGAGCACTTGAGCAGGTCGCCGCCATCACCGATGCGTGCCACGAGGTGCTTCCCCTTCGCCTGGGACGCCGCCTGGTTCAGCGGCTCCTGGTGCCTCTATCCGACGGTACCTTGCCTGGGCCCCCGTTCGGGCCCCCCTTGGCACGGTTCACACGGCCGTGGTCGTGCAAACGGAATGTGCCAAGGGGAAAGACCGACGTCAGAGCGATGCGCCCGCGGTGGTCTTGCGGGTGGAAACGATCTGGTCGACCAGACCGTAGGCCAGGGCGTCCTCGGCCGTGAGGATCTTGTCGCGCTCGATGTCCTCGCTGATCTTCTCCAGCGGGGTCGTCGAGTGCCGGGCCAGCATCTCCTCCAGCTGCGTACGCATACGGAGGATCTCGTTGGCCGCGATCTCCAGGTCGGAGAGCTGCTCGCGGCCCGTCTGCGAGGACGGCTGGTGGATGAGGACCCGGGCGTGCGGGAGCGCCATGCGCTTGCCCGGGGTACCGGCGGCGAGCAGGACGGCGGCGGCGGAGGCCGCCTGGCCCATGCAGACCGTCTGGATGTCCGGCTTCACGAACTGCATCGTGTCGTAGATCGCGGTGAGCGCGGTGAACGAGCCGCCGGGGCTGTTGATGTAGATCGAGATGTCGCGGTCGGGGTCCATCGACTCCAGGCACAGCAGCTGCGCCATGACGTCGTTGGCCGAGGCGTCGTCGATCTGGACGCCGAGGAAGATCACGCGCTCCTCGAAGAGCTTCGCGTACGGGTCGTACTCGCGCACGCCCTGCGAGGTGCGCTCCACGAAGCGCGGGACGACGTAGCGGTTGTCCACCTGCGGGCCGGTGTAGAGGCCGCTCGCGGAGGCGCCGGAGAAGTTGTTCATGTGGGTGTTCACCATCCTGGTGGCGTTCTGGGGCTGGAGGTCTCGGCGTACGAGATGAGGGTGCGGGAGTGGTGCCGCCGGTCCGGTGGGGACCGGATCAGGCACCGGTGCCGCCGCCGCCCGGGATGCCCGACGCGAACGTGATGATCTCGTCGATGAGGCCGTAGTCCTTGGCCTCCTCCGCCGTGTACCAGCGGTCGCGGTCGCCGTCGCGGATGATCGTCTCGACGGTCTGGCCGGAGTGGTGGGCGGTGATCTCCGCCATCCGCGTCTTGGTGCGGAGCAGGTACTCGGCCTGGATCTTGATGTCCGAGGCCGTGCCACCGATACCGGCCGAACCCTGGTGCATGAGGATGTCGGTGTTCGGGAGCGCGAAGCGCTTGCCCGAGGCGCCGCCGGTGAGCAGGAACTGGCCCATGGAGGCGGCCATGCCCATGCCGATGGTGACGACGTCGTTGGGGATGTACTGCATGGTGTCGTAGACCGCCATGCCGGCCGTCACCGAACCACCGGGGCTGTTGATGTAGAGGTAGATGTCCTTGTCCGGGTCGGCGGCAAGGAGGAGAAGCTGTGCGGTGATCTTGTTGGCGATGTCATCGTCGACCTGCTGACCGAGGAAGATGATGCGCTCGCCGAGCAGTCGGCTGTAGACCTGGTCACCGAGGCCACCACCGAGGGACGGCTCACCGGCGGCGTAGGGCATCAGATTCGTCACGTATCCACCTGCTCGTCTCTGACGGCTCCGGCCGTCTCAGCGTCTTCGTACCGGGCGGGTGGAGCCACTGCTCCACCCTTCCTCTTCATGGACCCTAACGCGCAGGTGGGACAACGCCATCCCGCTTCCGCAACTGTTCGCTGGGAGCGCAAGGTCCGCAGTGGGCACAAGGGTTACGGGGGCGCGCGGCGATCCGGCGCGCTACGCCGACGGGCCCCGAACACAGGATGCGTTCGGGGCCCGTCGTGACGGTCAGCGCGGGGCTGCCACGGGTCGGAGCGAGGCTCAGGCCTCGTTCTTCTCCTCGGCCTTGTCGTCCGCCTTGTCCTCGGTGGCGGCCTCGGCCGTCTCCGTGGCCTCGGCGGCCTCGTCCTCGTCGTCCTCCAGGTCGACGACCTCACCGTTGGTGTCGACGACCTTGGCGGCCTCGACGACCACGGCGAGCGCCTTGCCGCGGGCGACCTCGCCGACGAGCATCGGCACCTGGCCACCCTCGACGACGGCCTGGGCGAACTGGTCGGGGCTCATGCCGGAGGAGGCAGCGCGCCGCATGAGGTGCTCGGTGAGCTCCTCCTGGTTGACGTTCAGCTTCTCCTTGTTGACGAGCTCGTCCAGGATGAACTGGGTCTTGATGCCCTTGATGGCCTGCTCGGAGGTCTCGTTCTCGAACTCCTCCAGGGTCTTGCCCTGGATCTCGAGGTACTTCTCGAGGTCGAGGCCCATCTGGCCGAGCTGGTGGTGCTCCAGGTTGTGCTTGCGGGTCTGGACCTCGTCCGCGAGCAGCTTCTCCGGGATCGGGACCTCGGCGAGCTTCAGCAGCTCCTCCAGGACGCGCTCCTGGGCCTGCGTGGCCTGGTCGTACTGCTTGGTGGTCTCCAGGCGCTTGCGGCTGTCGGCCTTCAGCTCCTCCAGCGTGTCGAACTCGCTGGCCATCTGGGCGAAGTCGTCGTCCAGCTCGGGGAGCTCACGGGCGGCGACGGCGGTGACCTTGACGGTGACCTCCGCGTCCTTGCCCTCGGCGGAGCCGCCCTTCAGCTGCGAGGTGAAGGTGGCCTCGCCACCGGCCTCCAGGCCGGTCACGGCCTCGTCGATGCCGTCGAGGAGCTCGCCGGAACCGATGGTGTACGAGACACCGTCGGCCACGCCGTCCTCGAGGACCTCGCCGTCGACCTTGGCCTGCAGGTCGATCGTGACGACGTCGCCGTCGGCGGCGGCGCGCTCGACCGGGTTGGTGGAGGCGAAGCGCTCGCGGAGCTGCTCCACGGCCTTCTCGACCTCTTCGTCGGTGACCTCGAGGGCGTCGACGGTGACCTCGATGCCGGAGTAGTCCGGGATCTCGATCTCGGGGCGTACGTCAACCTCGGCCGTGAAGGCCAGCAGCTCGCCGTCCTTCAGCTCGGTGATGTCGACCTCGGGCTGGCCGAGGACGTTCAGCTCACCCTCGTTGACCGCCTCGGTGTAGAACTTCGGGAGGGCGTCGTTGACGGCCTCCTCCAGCACCGCACCGCGGCCGAACCGCTGGTCGATGACCCGGGCGGGGATCTTGCCCTTGCGGAAGCCCTTCACCGTGACCTGCTGGTTGATCTTCTTGTACGCCGCGTCGAGGCTGTCCTTGAGCTCCTCGAAGGGCACCTCGATGCTGAGCCGAACCCGGGTCGGGTTCAGGGTCTCCACGGCGCTCTTCACGGTTCGGTCTCCTTGGTGGCTGACTTCTTGGGGTTCTGCTGGGCCGCCGAGTGACGGCTTCGCGGACCGAGCCCGGTACATCAGACACACGGGCACGCATTTTGCATAGTAACGGCAAGGGGGAGGACTCCCACAATGCGATCTTGCTGGTGGTCGGGGTGGCCGGATTCGAACCGACGACCTTCCGCTCCCAAAGCGGACGCGCTACCAAGCTGCGCCACACCCCGTCGGTGCGACACGTAGGGTACATGCACGGCGACCGTGGATCCGCCGCTTTACGGAGCGGCTCCACCCGGCCGGGACGGTCGCGGCACGACTCCGGTCCGGCGGCCGGCACAACGGGTGTGCGGGCACCGCCGCCGACCCGCTACGATGCTCTTCGTGCCGCGGTCCACGGACCTGCGGTGCGACGCTTGCGGGCGTAGCTCAATGGTAGAGCCCTAGTCTTCCAAACTAGCTACGCGGGTTCGATTCCCGTCGCCCGCTCCACGCAGTCGAGGGCCCGGCCCGGAGGATCATCCTCCGGGCCGGGCCCTCACGCTTGGCACGCTGTGCGCGGCAGACCGCTCCGCGCTTCAGAAGCTGATCTGGTTGATGGTGTCGGCCAGCGAATTCATGAACCTGTTGATCGACGGGGCCATGCCGGTCGATGCCAGGAAGAAGCCGAAGAGCACGGCGACGATCGCCGGTCCGGGCTTGATGGAGCCGCTACGGATCATTACCACCAGGATGACCGCGAACAGCAGCACCATAGACAGTGATATAGCCACGTCTGATCACACCCTCGGTCGGTCCGCCTTGCCGGCCCGGAAGCGTGCACCACCGCGCGCCCCGTCGCCTCCATCGTGCCACCAACTCCCCCGTGGTTGCTGCCGGGTGACGGAACGGGGTGATGGGATCCCGCCATCCTTGGCGGCCGGCGCCGTCGCGGCGGCGGGTGCGGGCTCGGGGCCGCGGCCGCACGGCGCCCGGGAAGCGGGCGGGAGCCGGGGCGCTGCGCCACTCCCTGTGCGTCGGCTGTGAATACCCGGCGGCCGAATATCCGTCACCGTGATCGTTTCCGCATCCCCACACTTCATTCACAGCCAATTGGCGGCGTGGATGCGACGTAATTCACTCCGGTCAACTGCTCGGCGATATGCCCTGTTTAAGCAGGATCAATGGTGTCATAGCGGGCGGTGTTCGACGGTTTCACATTCGAATGGAGGGGAACACGCGATATCTCCCCGCAGTTTTACGCAAGGCAATCGACCGGTCTAAGGTGCCTTAGATGTTCCAAGCTCCGAGCGTTTTTCAGAGGGCCCCGCTCCCCCCGGCCACCCGGGAGTCGGAGCCCAGACACGCGCAGACGCTCACCGCTACCGCGCCCCGGCCCGCCCCCGGGACCAGCGCTCCGGGTGCCGCCGCTCCGGCGCCCGCGGCGGCGAAGAAGCGCGACCCTTACTTCGACAACGTGAAGTATCTGGCCATCGTCCTCGTCGCGGTGGCACACGCCTGGGAACCCGTGATGGACGGCAGCCGGGCCACCCGGGCGCTGTACATGATCGTGTACATGTTCCACATGCCGGCGTTCATCCTCATCTCCGGCTATTTCTCCCGGTCGTTCGACATGACGGCGCCCAAGGTGAAGCGGCTGCTCACCTCGGTCGTGGTGCCGTACCTGGTGTTCGAGACGGCCTATTCGCTCTTCAAGCGGTACGCGGACGATTCGCCCGACATGGCGATCAGCCTGGTGGACCCGTTCTTCCTGACCTGGTTCCTGATCGCCCTGTTCATCTGGCGGGTGACCACGCCGATCTGGCAGGCCATCCGCCATCCGCTGCCGGTGGCGCTCGCCATCGCCATGCTCGCCTCCGTCTCCCCCGACATCGGTGACGACCTCGATCTCCAGCGGGTGCTGCAGTTCCTGCCGTTCTTCGTGCTCGGCCTGCTGGTGAAGCCCGAACAGTTCCAGCTGGTCAGGCGGCGCGAGGTCCGGCTGCTGTCCCTGCCGCTGTTCGCCGGTGCGCTGCTCTTCGCGTACTGGGCCGCCCCGCGCATGCAACTCGGCTGGTTCTACCGCGCCAACAGCGCCCAGGAGATGGGCGCCCCATGGTGGTCGGGCGCGGTGATGACGCTCGCGATGTTCGGCTGCGCCCTCGTGCTGACGGTCGGCTTCCTGGCCTGGGTGCCCGGCCGGGAGCGGTGGTTCACGGTGCTCGGCGCCGGCACGATCTGCGGCTATCTGCTGCACGGCTTCCTGATCAAGGGGGCCGAGTACGCGGGCCTGTTCGACCACTACACCTGGCTCTCCGACCCGGTCGGGCTGGTCGTCGTCTCGCTCGTGGCGGCGGTGGCCGTGACGCTCATGTGCGCCCCGCTGGTGGGCCGCGCGCTGAAATGGGCCACCGAGCCGGAGATGAACTGGGCCTTCCGGAAGGTCTCCGCGCGGCGCTGAGCCCCGCGGGACCGGCGCCTTCACCGCCCCGGTCGCCACCCTCCCCGCTGCTCTCCGCGCCACTTCCCCTGATCCACCCGCCGGCCCCGCCGCGGGTGGATCAGTGCGTTCCCGGGTTGGCCGAATTCTTTCGGTCCGAGGGTGATTCGCCGCCGACCAGCCCCAGCAGCCCTCGCACCTGCGCATACTTCGCCGTCAGCCGGGTACGGGTCGGCTCGTCCAGGACCGCCAGGCGGGCGGGATCCGCGTTGTGGGCGAGATCCGCCTCTTTGACGAGCAGCGCGCCCGGGGTGGCCAGGATCCGCGCGGTGTACGAGGACAGCCCCTCCCCCGGCCGCTTGGTCACCGCCAGGACCATGTCCTTCACCGCCTGCGGCAGAGCCGCGGCCGCCAGCCATCCGGCGGAGAGCGCGTCGTCCTCGACCGCGTCGTGCAGCCAGGCCGCCGCGATCTGCCCGTCGTCGCCGCCACGTACCCGTACGCCTTCGGCCACCGCCGCGAGGTGTTCCACGTACGGGCGGCCCGCCTTGTCGGTCTGCCGCGCATGGGCCGCGCGGGCGATGGCCTCCACCTCGGAGACGCTCAGATGCCGTCCAGTCATGGGCCGACTCTACGGCCGTGCGCAGGGCCGGATCCGAACTCGCGGCACCGGTAACGGTGTTGACGAGACCTCTCGATCGGACCAAGCGGACAAATCTTGACAATCTGACGGATCCATAGTTGCAGGGTCAATCGTTCGGTAAACTAATTACTGATGGATTCTTGATGCCCCCTTGACCAGCTCTTGACCGACCTCGAAGGACCAGGCTCATCGGACACGCAGACACCCTCCTCGCCATGGGCGGCGCCTTCCTGGCCGCTGCCGTCCTCGCCCGCCTCGGCGGCCGTATCGGGCTGCCGACGATCCCCCTGTTCATCCTGGCCGGGATCCTCCTCGGCCCGCACACCCCCGGATACACGCTCCTCTCCAACCCGCACGACCTGGAGATGCTCTCCGCGCTGGGACTCGTCCTCCTGCTCTTCTACCTGGGGCTCGAGTTCCACATGGACGACCTCAAGACGGGCGGCCGGAAGATGGCCATCGCGGGCGGGACGTATCTCGTCCTGAACGTCGGCGCCGGTCTGATATTCGGCTTCGCGCTGGGCTGGGGCACCTCGGAGGCCCTGGTCCTCGCCGGTGTCCTCGGTATCTCCTCGTCCGCGATCGTCACCAAGATCCTGGTGGACCTCGGGCGCATCGGTAATCCGGAGACCCGTCCGATCCTCGGCATCATCGTCGTCGAGGACATCTTCCTTGCCCTGTATCTCGCCGCGCTCCAGCCGATCCTGTCCGGTGCGGACAGCCTCTCGGCGGCGCTGGTCGACGGCGGCAAGGCCTTCGGCTTCCTGCTGCTGCTCGCGCTGGCGGCCCGGTTCGGCACGAAGCTCATCGGCAAGCTGATGAACACCAAGGACGACGAGCTCCTCGTCATCTCGTTCCTGGGTGTGGCCGTCTTCGTCGCCGGTGTCTCGGAGATGTTCGGCGTCGCCGACGCGATCGGCGCGTTCATGGTCGGCCTGATGCTCGGCTCCACCTCGTCGGGTGACCGCATCCTCAAGCTGGTCCACCCGCTGCGGGACGCCTTCGGCGCCATCTTCTTCTTCGCCTTCGGCCTCTCCATCGACCCCGGTGACCTGCCGAGCGTGCTGTGGCCGGTGGTGGCGGCCGTCGTGCTGACGCTCGCCATGAACATCGCGGCCGGGCTCGCGGCGGCGAAGGTGTACTCCTTCGGCGCCCAGGCCACGTCCAACATCGCCACCACGCTGGTGGCCCGCGGTGAGTTCGCGCTCATCCTGGCCACGATGGCGGCGGCCGCCGGACTGGACGAGCGGCTCTCGCCGTTCATCGCCGGCTACGTCCTTCTGCTCGCCGTCCTCGCGCCGCTGGCCGCCGGACGCTCGCACTGGCTGGCCCGCATCCTGCCGGGCGGCCGCAACAAGGACGACCACCAGGACCAGGAGCAGGTACCGGTGTCGGTCTGACCCGCACCGGCTGAGCACCACCGAACGGCGGAGAGGCGCCCCGATACCCGGCCCCCGGGTGGCGGGCGCCTCTCCGCCGTCCGGGTCCGGCGA
Source organism: Streptomyces globisporus (assembly GCA_014649555.1). GTDB lineage: Bacteria > Actinomycetota > Actinomycetes > Streptomycetales > Streptomycetaceae > Streptomyces > Streptomyces globisporus. The sequence continues at coordinate 226,972 of BMTG01000010.1, forward strand.
CGGCTCCGGGGGCCGCCAGGCCCCTGGGAGGCTCAGGCCCGGCGGGAGAGCAGCAGCAGCGCCCGGTCGTCGTTGACGTCCTTGGCGCAGGCCTCGATCAGATGCCAGGCCGCGCCCTCGAAGCCGGTGGAGACATAGCGGTCGGCCTCGCCCGTCAGCCGGTCGATGCCCTCGGCGATGTCCCGGTCGGACGCCTCCACCAGACCGTCGGTGAAGAGCATCAGGACGTCGCCGGGCGCGAGCGAGCCCTTCACCGCGTCGAACTCGGCCCCGTCGTAGACGCCGAGCAGAGGTCCCTCCCCCGACTTCTCCTCCCACTGGCCGCTGCCCGCGTGCAGTTGGAGGGCGGGCGGATGGCCCGCGGAGTAGATCTCGTAGTCGCCCGACTCCAGGTCCAGCACCAGGTGGATGGAGGTGGCGAACCCCTCGTCCCAGTCCTGGCGCAGCAGATAGCCGTTGGCGGCGGGCAGGAAGGCGTGCGGGGCCAGCGAGCCGAGCAGCCCGCCGAAGGCGCCGGACAGCAACAGGGCCCGGGAGCCCGCGTCCATGCCCTTGCCGGAGACGTCGGTGAGGACGGCTTCCAGGGTGCGGCCCCCGTGGGTGCGGGCCGCGACGACGAAGTCCCCGGAGAACGACTGGCCGCCGGCCGGGCGCAGGGCCATCTCGCGGTGCCAGCCCTGGGGCAGCCGGGGCAGGGAGCTCTGGACCCGGATGCGCTCGCGCAGGTCGAAGAGCATCGTGCCGCCGCGCCGCCAGGGCACGCCGACCCGGGCCCGGAACTGGGCGAGGACCAGTCCGAAGAACCCGCAGGCGGCGACCACGAGCACGGTGCCCGGGGTGACCCGGGCGGGGCCGTCCAGATACGGGCCGAGGGTGAGCGCCTCGACGATCAGTGCGCCGGCGGCCGTCGCGTACAGGGCCAGCAGGCTGGAGGGGCGCAGCAGGAGCCCGCCCGCCACGATGGGCAGGGCGAGGGCGGCCGGGTCGATCCAGATCGGGCTGATGACGGTGGCGCCGGTGATGGCCGGGATCGTCAGCAGCAGACCGGCCAGGGCGATCCAGTCGGAGCCGTCGCCGCGGAAGTAGTCGACCCCGGATTTGCGCAGCCCGATACGGGCCCGGTGCATCTTTCTGCGCCACCGGGCCCAGAAGTCGTCTGTTCCTCCGCTACGGGCCACTGCCGGGACCTTATCCACCCGGACGCCTCCGGTGCAGGGGGACCCCGGTGACAATGCGCTCGAAATGGGGTCGTCCGCGCGTTCCCGTCCGTCTCCTTCGGGCGGATTTCAGCCTTTTCCGCCGTCGGAGGGGCCCGTGGGCTGGCACCGGGGGCACCAGAAGAGGTTGCGGGAGACCAGGTCCGCGGTGCGGATCTCCGTACCGCAGATGTGGCAGGGCAGGTTCGCGCGCCGGTAGACGTAGACCTCGCCGCCGTGGTCGTCCTTGCGGGGCGGGCGGCCCATGGCCTCGGGGAGGTGTTCGGGGCGGACGGTGTCGATGCGGTTGTTGCGGACGCCTTCGCGCATCAGCTCCACCAGGTCCGCCCAGATCGTGTCCCACTCGGCGCGGGTGAGATCGCGGCCCGTGCGGTACGGGTCGATGCCGTGGCGGAAGAGGACCTCGGCGCGGTAGACGTTGCCGACGCCCGCGATGACCTTCTGGTCCATCAGCAGGGCGGCGATGGTGGTCCGGCTGCGGGAGATGCGCTGCCAGGCCCGCTCCCCGTCCTCGTCGCCGCGCAGCGGGTCCGGGCCCAGGCGCTCGTGTATCGCGCGCTTCTCGGGGTCGGTGATCAGGGCGCAGGTGGTGGGGCCGCGCAGATCCGCGTGGTGGCCGGCGTTGACCAGGCGGAGGCGGACGGTGTCGGTGGGCGGCGGGGGCGGGGCCGCGCCGAAGCCGAGCTTGCCGAAGAGGCCGAGGTGGATGTGGACCCAGCCGGTGTCACCGAAGCCGAGGAAGAGGTGTTTGCCGTGGGCGTCGGTGGCGGTGAGGGTGTGCCCGTCGAGCAGGGCCGCGCTGTCGGAGAACTTCCCCTGCGGGCTGCTCACCCGGACCGGCGCGCCCGCGAAGCGTTCGGCGTGGTCGTCGGCGAGACGGCGGATGGTGTGTCCCTCGGGCACGGCGGGGCTCCTGCGACTGCGACAAGGACGGGCGGCGGCATGGCCGTGCCGCCGGGTCCGGGACCCGGCGGCACGCGAGGAGTGGGAGCGGGGGGTCAGCCCTGCTGGGGGTGGTGGGCCGGGATCGGGGGGAGCTCGCCGCTGTTCTCGTACGCCGAGAGCATCTCGATGCGGCGCGTGTGGCGCTCCTCGTTCGAGTACGGCGTGGAGAGGAAGATCTCGACGAACTTCGTGGACTCCTCGACCGTGTGCATCCGGCCGCCGATCGCGACGACGTTGGCGTCGTTGTGCTCGCGGCCCAGCGCGGCGGTCTGCTCGCTCCAGGCCAGTGCGGCGCGGACGCCCTTGACCTTGTTGGCGGCGATCTGCTCGCCGTTGCCGGAGCCGCCGATCACGATGCCGAGGCTCTCCGGATCGGCGGCTGTCTTCTCGGCGGCCCGCAGGCAGAACGGCGGGTAGTCGTCCTGGGCGTCGTAGATGTGGGGGCCGCAGTCGACGGCCTCGTGGCCGTGGGCGCCGAGCCACTCGACGAGGTGGTTCTTGAGTTCGTAGCCGGCATGGTCGGATCCGAGGTACACGCGCATGGTGCGAAGTGTGGCACGAACTTCGCGGGGTAGCCGTCAGCGGGGTCGAAAGGCTCGATTCGATGTTTCGCAGGTGCGGACCCGCTTTTGTGTGGCGAACACCACTTGGGCAACGAATCGGCAAACGATCCGAAAGAGGGGGTTCCCCTTCCGCCTTGAATCGGGCTTGAATGCGTGGCCTTGTCTTCGCCCACCCCACGGGCACGATCCGACGGCGGAGCAGGGCACACCCTCATGCTCGAAAAGGTAAGGAATCCCCCCATGACGTCGCAGACGACGCTGGCGAAGCCGGGCCAGGATCCCGGTGAGCCGGACCGGCCGGACTCGTCGGGCGGGCTTCAGGCAGGCCTGAAGAACCGCCACCTCTCGATGATCGCGATCGGCGGCGTGATCGGCGCCGGGCTCTTCGTGGGATCGAGCGCGGGCATCGCGGCCGCCGGTCCGGCGATCCTGATCTCGTACGCGATGGTCGGCCTGATGGTCGTCCTCGTGATGCGGATGCTCGGCGAGATGGCCGCCGCCCGCCCGAGCTCCGGCTCCTTCTCCGCCTACGCCGACCAGGCGCTGGGCCGGTGGGCCGGTTTCTCCATCGGCTGGCTGTACTGGTTCTTCTGGGTCGTGGTGCTCGCCGTCGAGGCGACGGCGGGCGCGGCGATCCTGGAGAACTGGATCCCGGGCGTGCCCCAGTGGGCCTGGGCGCTGATCGTGATGGTCGTGCTGACCGCCACCAACCTGATCTCGGTGGGCAGTTACGGCGAGTTCGAGTTCTGGTTCGCCGGGATCAAGGTCGTGGCGATCGCCGCGTTCGTGGTCGTCGGTTTCCTCGCCGTCTTCGGGTTCCTCCCCGGTTCGGACAACCCGGGGTCGGGTCTGGCCCATCTGACGGACAACGGCGGGTTCTTCCCCGAGGGGCCGGGCGCGATCCTGACCGGTGTGCTGATGGTCGTCTTCTCGTTCATGGGCAGTGAGATCGTGACGCTGGCCGCGGGCGAGTCCTCCGACCCGCAGCGCGCGGTGTCGAAGGCCACCAACAGCGTGATCTGGCGTATCGCCGTCTTCTACCTCGGCTCGATCTTCGTCGTGCTGACGCTGCTGCCGTGGAACGACCCGTCGATCCAGGAGAAGGGCAGCTATGTGGCCGCCCTCGACTCGATCGGGATCCCGCAGGCGGGCAACGTCATGGACTTCATCGTGCTGACGGCCGTGCTGTCCTGCCTCAACTCCGGCCTGTACACGGCCTCCCGGATGGCGTTCTCGCTCGGCGAGCGGGGCGACGCGCCGAAGTCCTTCGCCAAGGTCAACCGGCGCGGTGTGCCGCAGGCGGCGATCCTGTCCTCGGTCGTCTTCGGCTTCGTGGCGGTGTTCTTCAACTACCAGTGGCCGGACACGGTGTTCCAGTTCCTGCTGAACTCCTCCGGCGCGGTCGCGCTCTTCGTGTGGCTGGTCATCTGCTTCACCCAGCTGCGGATGCGCGGGATCATCCTCCGCGAGACCCCGGGCAAGCTGGTCGTACGGATGTGGCTCTTCCCGTACCTCACCTGGGCGACGATCGCGGCGATCTCCTTCATCCTGGTCTACATGCTGACCGACGACACCGCCCGCGAACAGGTCGTGCTGTCGCTGCTGGTCGCGGCTCTGGTGGTGGGCATCTCGCTGGTCCGGGAGATGCGCAACCGCAAGGCCGTCGCGAAGTAGCACCAGAGATCCGTACCCGCATGATCGATACCTGACGAAGGGTGTCAGGTATCCCGGGGAGGCTCTTCTTCGTACCGCAGAACGCGAGCGAAGGAGAGCCTCCCCCTCATGGTTTCCGCACCCGCCACCTTCCAGACCGGTTTCCCGATCCGGCCCGACCGGCTGGTCGAGGCCCGTACCCCCGACGACGTACGGGAGGCCGTGGCGTACGCCGCCGGGCACGGGCTCCGCCTGACCGCGCACGCCACCGGGCACGGGCTGCCCGGGGCGGTCGAGGGCGGCGTTCTGGTGGTCACCAGCGGCCTGGACTCCGTCACCGTCGACCCGGCCGCCCGCACCGCCACGATCGGCGCGGGCGCGACCTGGGGCGCGGTGACCGCTGCGGCGGCCCCGCACGGCCTCGCCCCGCTCAACGGCTCGTCGCCCTCGGTGGGCGCGGTCTCGTACACGCTGGGCGGCGGACTGGGCATCCTGGCCCGGCAGTTCGGGTACGCCGCCGACCAGGTCCGGGCGCTGGAGGTGGTGACCGCCGACGGGGCCCTGCGCCGGGTCACGCCGGAGCGCGAGCCGGAGCTGTTCTGGGGGCTGCGCGGCGGCGGGCGCCGGCTGGGGGTGGTGACCTCGCTGGAGATCGGTCTGGTGGCGGTGGAGCGGCTGTACGGGGGTGCGATCGCCTTCGACGGGGAACGGGCGGCCGAGGTGACGGCCCGCTATCTGGAGTGGACCCGGACCGTGCCGGAGACCCTGACGTCGTCCCTGTGCGCGCTGCCCTACCCGGACCTGCCGCAGGTGCCCGAGGAGGTGCGCGGGCGGTACGTCGTCTCGGTGCGGGTCGCGTTCACGGGGGACGCGGCCGAGGGCGAGCGGCTGGTGGCCCCGCTGCGGGCGATCGGGCCGGCCCTGGAGGACTCGTTCCGGGAGATGCCGTACGCCGAGAGCCCCACGATCCACAACGACCCGCCGTTCCCGCACGCGTACTACGGGGAGGGGCTGATGCTCCGGGAGCTGGACGCGGCGCGGGCCGCGCGGGTGCTGGAGCTGACCGGGCACGGGGCGCCGATGATGAACGTGGTGCAGCTGACCCACCTCGGCGGGGCCATGGCCGGGCGCCCTGAGCCGGCAAGCGCGGTGCCCCACCGGGACGCCGGGTTCCTGCTGGGTCTGATCTCCGTACTGGACACGACGGACGTGCCGGCGGTGCGCGCCCTGTACGGGGAGGTGTCCGGGATCCTGGGACCGCTCGTCCAGGGACGCGCGGCCAACTTCTGCTTCGGCGGCGGGGACCGTACCGCCGGTTTCCATGAGCCGGAAACGGCGAAGAGGCTCGCCGGTCTGGTCTCCCAGTACGATCCGGCGGGCCTCTTCGGGGGGCCTTACGAGGGCTGAGTCCTCAAGGGCGGGTGTCAGCCGCGGCGGCCGAGCAGCTTCCAGGTGGCCGGCAGGAGGCCCATGGCCAGCGCCGCCTTGAGGGCGTCGCCGATCAGGAACGGGGTGAGACCGGCCGCGACGGCGGCGCTCGGCGACATCCCGGTGGACAGCGCGAGGTAGGGGACGCCGATGGCGTAGATGATCGCGGAGCCGAGGACCATCGTGCCCGCGGTGCGCAGCACCGAGCGGTCGCCGCCGCGGCGGGCGAGGGCGCCGACGACGGTGGCGGCCAGGAGCATGCCGAAGACATAGCCGAGGGACGGCATGCTCCAGCCCGAGCTGGCCTCGGCGAACCACGGCATGCCGGCCATGCCGACGAGGGCGTACAGCGCGAGGGAGAGGAAGCCCCGGCGGGCGCCCAGCGCGGTGCCGATGAGGAGCGCGGCGAAGGTCTGGCCGGTGACCGGGACCGGGGAGCCGGGGACCGGGACGGCGATCTGGGCCGCTATGCCGGTCAGGGCCGCGCCGCCGAGGACGAGAGCCGCGTCCACGGCGTAACGGTGCCGGGCTGCGGGCAGCAGGTCGGCGAGGACCGCTCCGGAGCGGACGGGGGCGGCAGCAGTGCTCATCGGGACTCCGCGGGTGAGGGCAGGTGGGCCGGGGCGGCCCCCGGCGGTCGGGGTGGGTCGGGCTCCCGCCGACGTTAGCCCACAGGTCAACGCTCGTTCACCATCAGCCGCCCACAAAGCGGCGGTTGACGGGTTGGTGGGATTCACACAAAGCCTGCGGCGCAATCACGTTCCCGCGTGACGCTCGTCACGGAGGTCGGGCGGGTGGGGGTCCGTTTTGGCGGGAGAGGGAGCGCGGCCCCAGACTGTAGGTTCCCGATAAATCATCCGAGAGTGAACCGCACCCCATGCACGAGGCTCCCCCCACACCCACCCCCTCCCCCACCTCTCCGGCAGCCCCCGCCGAGCCGCTGTCGCACGGGCTCAAGCAGCGCCATCTGACGATGCTGGGGCTCGGTGGGGTGATCGGGGCGGGGCTGTTCGTGGGTTCGGGCGCCGGGATCGCGGTGGCGGGGCCCGCGATCGTCGTCTCGTATCTGATCGCGGGCGCGCTCGCGATGCTGGTGATGCGGATGCTGGGCGAGATGTCCGCCGCGATGCCCGCCTCCGGTTCGTTCTCCGTGCACGCGGAGCGGGCGCTCGGGCGGTGGGCCGGGTTCAGCGTCGGCTGGCTGTACTGGTTCCTGCTGGTGGTGGTCCTCGCCGTGGAGGCGACGGCGGCCGCGCAGATCGCCCACGGCTGGGTGCCGGGCGTCGAACCCTGGGCGTGGGTGCTGCTGTTCATGGTGGTCTTCACCGTGGCGAACCTGACGGCGGTGAAGAACTTCGGCGAGTTCGAGTTCTGGTTCGCCTCTTTGAAGGTCGGCGCGATCGTGGTGTTCCTGGTGCTCGGTGGGCTGGCGGTCTTCGGCCTGCTCCCGGACACCGATCCGGTCGGGATGACCAACCTGACCGGCCAGGGCGGCTTCCTGCCGAACGGCTGGAGCGGGGTCGTCTCCGGGGTGCTGACCGTGGTGTTCGCCTTCGGCGGGCTCGAGGTCGTCACCATCGCCGCCGCCGAGACGGACGACCCGGCGCGTGCTGTGGGGCGGGCGGTGCGCAGCGCGGTGGTGCGGATCCTCTTCTTCTACGTCGGCTCGATGCTGGTGATCGTGACCGTGCTGCCGTGGACCGCACAGCAGGCCGGGCTGAGCCCGTATGTGAAGGTGCTGGACGCCATCGGGGTGCCGTCGGCCGGGCAGATCATGAACATCGTGGTGTTCGTGGCGCTGCTCTCCGCGCTCAACGCCAACCTGTACGGCTCCTCCCGCATGATCTTCTCGCTTGCGGAGCGCGGGGAGGCGCCGCGCGGGCTGCTGAAGGTCTCGGGCGGCGGTGCCGGCGGCTCCGCCGGTCAGGCGGGTGGCGTGCCGAGGCGGGCGGTGCTGGCGTCGGTGGCCTTCGGTTTCGTCTCCGTCCTGCTCAATCTGCTGTGGCCCGACACGGTGTTCCTCTACATGCTCAACTCGGTCGGCGCGGTCCTGCTGTTCGTCTGGGCGCTGATCGCCGCGTCCCAACTGCGGTTGCGCGCCCGGCTGGAACAGGAGGCTCCCGACGCGCTCGCGCTGCGGATGTGGTGGTTCCCGTATCTGACCTGGGTGACGCTGGCCGGGCTGCTGGGCGTGCTGCTGCTGATGCTGACCGACGACGCGGCCCGGCCGCAGGTGCTGTGGTCGGCGGGGGCGACGGCGCTGGTGCTGCTGGTGGCGGTGGCGCGCGAGTGGCGGGAGCGTAAGGGACCCCAGGTGCATGAGCGGAAGCCCTCGGCGTTGACCGGTCGGTAGGCGCGTGTGCACCTTGTGTGAGCCTGGTGACCGTATAGCGGACAGTCGTTCCGTGTGAGCGGTACGGATGCTCAGACTGTGGGTTCGTCCCCCCGTCTCAGCTAACGAACAGAGCTCGTCCATGCCTCGGACCTCCGCGTCTCCCCCCACCGCAGACTCCGCGGCCCCCGCAGGGCCTTCGGCGGACTCGGCGCTCACCCACGGCCTCAAGCAGCGCCACCTCTCGATGATCGCCCTCGGCGGGGTGATCGGCGCCGGGCTCTTCGTCGGCTCGGGCGCCGGGATCGCCGCCGCCGGACCCTCGATCATCATCGCGTACGCCATATCCGGGCTGCTCGTCATGATGGTGATGCGCATGCTCGGCGAGATGTCGGCCGCCAACCCGGCGTCGGGCTCCTTCTCCGTGCACGCCGAGCGGGCGATCGGCCCGTGGGCCGGGTTCACCGCGGGCTGGTCCTTCTGGTTCCTGCTCTGTGTCGCCGTGGGCCTGGAGGGCATCGGCGCCGCGCAGATCGTCAGCGGCTGGCTGCCGGGGACCCCGGAGTGGGCCTGGGTCGCCCTGTTCATGGTGATCTTCCTCGGGACCAACCTGGCCGCGGTGAAGAACTTCGGCGAGTTCGAGTTCTGGTTCGCCGCGCTCAAGGTCATCGCGATCACGCTGTTCCTGGTGCTCGGCCTCCTGGCGATCTTCGGCGTGCTGCCCGACACGGACGCGCCCGGCCTCACCAACCTCACGGGTGACGGCGGATTCCTGCCGAAGGGCATGGACGGCTTCATCATCGGACTCCTCGCCTCCGTCTTCGCGTACGGCGGTCTGGAGACCGTCACCATCGCGGCGGCCGAGTCCGAGAACCCGGTGCAGGGCGTCGCGAAGGCGGTCCGTACGGCGATGTGGCGCATCGCGGTCTTCTACATCGGCTCGATGGCGGTCATCGTCACGCTGGTCCCCTGGGACGACCCGAAGGTCGCCGAGGTCGGCCCGTTCTACGCGATGCTCGACCACCTGGGCGTCGGGAGCGCGGCGCAGATCATGAACGTGGTCATCCTCATCGCGCTGCTCTCCGCGATGAACGCCAACATCTACGGCGCGTCCCGGATGGCCCGTTCGCTGGTCGCCCGCGGCCAGGGCCCGTCCGTGCTCGGCAAGATCTCCTCCGGGGTGCCGCGCAACGCGGTGATGTTCTCCTCGGTCTTCGGGTTCCTGTGCGTGCTGCTCAGCTACTGGCGTCCGGACGACGTCTTCCCCTGGCTGCTGAACATGATCGGCGCCGTGATCCTGGTGGTGTGGATCTTCATCGCGGTCTCGCAGCTGATCCTGCGCCGGCGCACCGAGCGGGAGGCACCGGAGACGCTGGTCGTGCGGATGTGGTTCTTCCCGATCGGGACGATCGTCGCGCTGGCGGCCATGGTGGGCATCTTCCTGCTGATGCTGCGCCAGCCGGACACCCGTGACCAGCTGCTGGCCACGGGGGCGCTGACGCTGGTCCTGATCGGCCTCGGCCTCCTGCGGCAGCGGCGGCGGGGCGACGAGGGAGCCGACGACGGCACGGGAGCCGGCGCCTCGGCCGAGATCCCTGCGCAGCGGAAGTAGTTCCCGCCCAGCCGGACGGCTGTGGTTCCCGCACGGCCTCTACGAACGCCGGGCTCCTCCTCGTACGATCGGGGCGGAGCCCGGCGTTTCGGCGTCCCGGCCCTCGCGTTCCGGTGCCGGGCCCCGGCGCGGCGCGCATCCGTGGCCGACAGGACATCGCAGGGTCGGGCGCCGTACCCCGGGCCGTCACCCGTGCTCGCTTCCGTGATGGCTCACCCCATCCGAGGAGCCGTCATGTCCGTTGCCCCCAGGCGTCGTTCGATCCTCCTGGCCACCGTCGCCGTCACCGCCGCGGCCACCGCCCCGGCCGTCGCCGCCCCCGCCGGGGACCGGCACCCCCACCGCCCGTCGGGTCCTCTGGTCATCGGGCACCGCGGGGCGGCGGGCTGGCGGCCCGAGCACACCGCCGACGCGTACACCTATGCCGTACGGGCCGGGGCCGACTGGATCGAGCCGGACCTCGTGCCGACGAAGGACCATGTCCTGGTCGTGCGGCACGAGAACGAGATCGGCGGGACGACGGACGTCGCGGGCCACGCGGAGTTCGCGGACCGCCGCACCACGAAGACGGTCGACGGCAAGGCGGTGACCGGCTGGTTCACCGAGGACTTCACCTTGCGCGAGCTGAAGACGCTGCGCACGGTGGAGCGGCTGCCGCTGGTCCGGAACCGCAACACGGTCTTCGACGGGCGGGGCCGGGTGCTGACGTTCCAGGAGGTCGTGGACCTGGCCCGGCGGCTGTCGCGGGAGTCGGGCCGGCGGATCGCGGTGTTCCCGGAGACGAAGCACCCGACGTACTTCCGCTCGATCGGGCTGCCGCTGGAGGAGGAGCTGATCCGGGTGATCCGGCGCAACCGGCTGACCGCCCGGGACTGTGTCGTCCAGTCCTTCGAGCCCGACAGCCTGCGCCGGGTGGCCGCCGCCCGCCTGGGCCTCCCGCTGTGGCAGGCGCTGGGCGCGAGCGGCGGCCCGTACGGGCACGGGATCACCTACCGGGACATGATGACCCCGGCCGGGCTCCGCGAGATCGCCTCGTACGCCGACTGGATCGGCCCGGACAAGTCCTCGCTGGTCCCGCCGAACACCCTGCTGGCGGATGCCCACGCGGCGGGCCTGAAGGTGGGCGCGTACACCTTCCGGGCGGAGAACCAGTACCTCCCGGCCGCGTACCGCCGGGGCACCGAACCCAACGCCTTCGGCGACGCGTTCGCCGAGTACGCCTTCCACTACGGGCAGGGCGTGGACGCGGTGGTGACGGACTTCCCGGACATCGCGGTACAGGCCAGGGAGGACCTGCGGGGGTAGGGGGCGGCCGATGACGGCGCTCGGGCGAAACGTCCGGGCCGACCGCCCCTCCGTGGCAGGTGTCAGCGGGTGGTGCGCCGGCTCGCCGTCGTCTTCTTCACCGCCTTCTTGGCGGTCTTCTTCGCCGCGGTCTTCTTCGCCGGGGCGGGCAGCGCCGTCTTCTTGGCGGGGGTGCGCTTGGCGGCGGCCCGCTTCGGGGACGCGGCTTCGGCCGCCGCCTCCTCGGTGTCGGCTCCGGCGTTCGACAGGGCGCCGGAGCTGGACTCCAGGTGGGCCCGGACGAACCACTGGAACTGCTCCAGGCCGCGCAGGTGCTCGATGAGCAAATCCTCCGTGACGGGGTCGATCTCGCCGGCCTTCTCGACCGCCTCGCGGTGGTCCTCGATGATCCCGGTGTAGACGAGGTCGAGGGCGCCGAGGTGGGCGATGGCGTCGGCACGGCCGACGCTGTAGTCGTCCCAGGTGCGCTCCCTGACCAGGGCGCCCGGAGTGCCGTTCGGCTCGCCGCCGAGGGCGGAGATGCGCTCGGCGGCGGCGTCCGCCATGTCCCGTACGGCGGCGGTCTGCGGGTCGAGCATCTCGTGGACGGCGATGAAGTGCGGTCCGACCACGTTCCAGTGGATGTGCTTGAGGGTGAGCGCGAGGTCGTTGAGCGCGTGCAGGCGCAGCGTCAGGAGGTCGATGACCTGACGGCCCTCGTCGACGCCGAGGCCGGGCACGGTGTAGCGGGGGGTGCGTGCGGGGGACATGGGGCTCCTGTTCCTGTGTACATCGATCGGGGTGGCTTTTCGGTGCGCGGGCCGGGGGCGGGGCCGGGACCGGGGACTAACCCGCGTCCCCGGTGCCTCCTTCGGTCGGGGTCGCGCCGGGGCGCTCCCCGCCGGGCCGGACGGGGCCGGCCGCCGCGCGGATGCTCTCCCGTGCGGCGTCGGCCACCGCGCCGGGCGTGATGCCGAACTCCTCGTAAAGACGCTGGTAGGCGGCGGACGCACCGAAGTGCTCCAGGCTGACCATGCGGCCCGCGTCGCCCACCACGTCCCGCCAGCCCTGGGCGACGGCCGCCTCGACGCTCACCCGGGCCCTGACCTCGGGCGGCAGCACCGCGTCCTGGTAGGCGTACGGCTGGTCGGCGAACCACTCGCGGCAGGGCATCGAGACCACCCGCGCGTCGACTCCGTCGGCGGCCAGCGACTCCCGCGCCTCCAGGGCGATGTGGACCTCGGAGCCGGTGCCGACGAGGATGACGTCCGGGGTGTCGCCCCGGCTGTCGGCGAGGACGTAACCGCCGCGCGCCGCCCCCTCGGCGGAGGCGTACGCGCCGTCGCCGTCGCCCCGCTCCAGGACCGGCAGCGGCTGCCGGGTCAGGGCGAGTCCGGCGGGCCGGTCGTGGTGCTCCAGGACGGTACGCCAGCAGACGGAGGTCTCGTTCGCGTCGGCGGGCCGTACGACGTCGAGGCCGGGGATCGCGCGGAGGGCGGCCAGTTGCTCGACGGGCTGGTGGGTCGGGCCGTCCTCGCCGAGGCCGATGGAGTCGTGGGTCCAGACATAGGTGACCGGGAGCTTCATCAGGGCGGCGAGCCGGACGGCGGGGCGCATGTAGTCGCTGAAGATGAGGAACGTACCGCCGTAGGGGCGGGTGAGGCTCTGGAGCGCGATGCCGTTGAGGGTCGCGCCCATGGCGTGCTCGCGGATGCCGAAGTGGAGCGTGCGGCCGTACGGGTTGCCGGGGAACTCACCGGTCTGCTTGGACTCCGGCACGAAGGACGGCTCGCCCTCCATGGTGGTGTTGTTGCTCCCCGCGAGGTCGGCCGAACCGCCCCACAGTTCGGGCAGCACGGGGGCCAGCGCGGTGAGCACATCGCCGGATGCCTTGCGGGTGGCGATGCCCTTGGGGTCGGCGTCGAAGACGGGCAGGCTGTCGGTCCAGCCCTCGGGAAGCTTCTGTTCCCGCAGCCGGTCGAGGAGTGCGGCGCGCTCGGGGTGGGCGGCGCGCCACACCTGGTAGCGGGGCTCCCAGGCGCGGTGGGCCGAGGCCCCGCGCTCGACGACGGCGCGGGCGTGCTCCAGTACGTCGTCCTCGACGGTGAAGTCGGCGTCCGGGTCGAAGCCGAGCAGCCTCTTGGTGGCGGCGACCTCGTCGTCGCCGAGCGCGGAGCCGTGGGCCTTGCCGGTGTTCTGCTTGGTGGGCGCGGGCCAGCCGATGATCGTGCGCAGCTGGATCAGTGAGGGGCGGCCGCTCTCGCTCTTCGCGGCCTCGACGGCGGCGAGCAGGGCGTCGACGTCCTCGACGTAGTCGCCGGTGCGGGTGAAGTCGACCGTCTGGACGTGCCAGCCGTACGCGGCGTACCGGGCGGGGACATCCTCGCTGAAGGAGATGTCGGTGTCGTCCTCGATGGAGATGTGGTTGGAGTCGTAGAAGACGATGAGGTTGCCGAGCTCCTGGTGTCCGGCGAGCGAACTGGCCTCGGACGTCACGCCTTCCATCAGGTCGCCGTCGGAGGCGACGACGTACACATGGTGGTCGAAGGGGCTGGTGCCGGCGGGCGCGTCGGGGTCGAGGAGCCCGCGCTCCCGGCGGCCCGCCATGGCCATGCCGACGGCGGAGGCGAGCCCCTGGCCGAGCGGTCCGGTGGTGATCTCGACGCCCCGGGTGTGGCGGTACTCGGGGTGGCCGGGGGTGATGGATCCCCAGGTGCGCAGCGCCTTGAGGTCGTCCAGCTCCATCCCGTATCCGCTCAGATAGAGCTGGATGTAGAGGGTGAGGCTGGAGTGACCGCAGGAGAGCACGAAGCGGTCGCGGCCGATCCACTGGTCGTCGGCCGGGTCGTGCCGCATCACCTGCTGGAACAGCAGATACGCCAGCGGGGCCAGGCTCATCGCGGTGCCCGGGTGGCCGTGGCCCGCCTTCTGCACCGCGTCGGCGGCCAGCGCCCGCACGGTGTCGACGGCGCGGACGTCGAGCGGCCCCCAGCCCGCGGCCTCCGCCAGGGGCGGGGCCAGTCGTGGATCGCGGCCACGGTCCGGGCCGTCCGTCGCTTCGGGGGCGTTGGGGGGTGCCATCAAGTCCTCCTGGTCAGCGGGGTGGGCGGGCTGCGGTCGGCGCGCACGCGATCCCGGCACCGGCCGCCCGGCTGTTGGGCCGGGTCCCCCGGAACGACGGGACCAAACGCGCGACGGCGTACGCAGCACTGAAGTAGGAGCAAATCACCTTTGCGCGACAAAACGGCGAAGGGCGGGGGCGCTGGTCCTAGGCCGAAGGGCTGATCACTTCGCGGACCGTCCTGCTGTTAGCCTGCTCCTGGATTGCTCCTGCATATAGGTTGCAATAACAACTGGACGGCATTCCCAGCAGTCGGAGGGTTCGAACCATGGCCACGTACACGCTCCCGGAACTCCCGTACGACTACGCGGCGCTCGAACCGGTCATCAACCCGCAGATCATCGAGCTGCACCACGACAAGCACCACGCCGCGTACGTCAAGGGTGCGAACGACACCCTGGAGCAGCTGGAAGAGGCCCGCGACAAGGAGGCCTGGGGAGCGATCAACGGCCTCCAGAAGAACCTCGCGTTCCACCTCTCCGGCCACATCCTGCACTCGATCTACTGGCACAACATGACCGGCGAGGGCGGCGGCGAGCCCCACGCGGCGGACGGCGTGGGCGATCTCGCCGACGCGATCACGGAGTCCTTCGGCTCCTACGCGGGCTTCAAGTCCCAGCTGACGAAGGCCGCGGCCACCACCCAGGGTTCGGGCTGGGGCGTGCTGGCGTACGAGCCCGTCAGCGGCAAGCTGATCGTCGAGCAGGTCTACGACCACCAGGGCAACGTCGGCCAGGGCTCGGTCCCGATCCTGGTCTTCGACGCCTGGGAGCACGCCTTCTACCTGCAGTACAAGAACCAGAAGGTGGACTTCATCGAGGCGATGTGGCAGGTCGTCAACTGGCAGGACGTGGCCAAGCGTTACGCCGCGGCCAAGGAGCGCGTGAACGTGCTGCTGCTCGCCCCCTGACTGACGCCGGCCCACCGGATCGTCCTGCCTCGTGATCGTCTTCTCAACCTTCACTTCGGCAGGCGGATGAACGGAAAGCCCCCGCGAGGACGTGACTCGCGGGGGCTTTCCCATGCCGCCTCTTTAGCTGCTTAGCTCATATGCTAAACATGCACGCATGGAATCACGCGCCCTTCCGGCCGACGAAGAGGCGAGCGCCTTCCGCGCGCTCGCCGATCCCACCCGCCGCCAGATCCTGGAAGACCTGCGGGACGGCGAACTGGCCGCCGGGGAGATCGCGAGCCGGTTCTCGATCAGCGCTCCGTCCATCTCGCGCCACCTGGGCGTACTGAAGGGGGCCGGGCTCGTCACCGAGCGCCGGGACGCCAACCGCATCCTCTATTCGCTCGCCGAGGAGCGGCTCGCCCTGTGCGTGGGCCGCTTCCTCAGCACGGTCTGCCCCGAGCAGATCGTGCTCCGCAACACCAAGTGGCGCTCCGCGCCGGAAGGCGACGCCTCATGATCAGACCCCGGCTGTCCAGCGTCATCGAACGCCGCCTCCTGGTGAACTACCGGGTGGACCCGTACGTCGCGGCGGCCCTGCTGCCCGCGCCGCTGCGCCCCCAGGTGGTGCGCGGCCAGGCGGTGGCCGGGATCTGCCTGCTCCGGATCGGCGGCGTCCGCCCCGCCTGGGCCCCGGCCGCGACCGGGCTGACCAGCGAGAACGCGGCGCACCGGATCTCCGTCGAGTGGGAAGGCCCGGACGGCGTCGAGCGGGGCGTCTACATCCCGCGCCGTGACACCGCCTCCCGCCTCAACGCCTTCGCGGGCGGCCGGATCTACCCGGGCGAGCACGGCCGCGCGGACTTCACGGTGCGGGAGGATCCCGACGCCGTACGGGTGGCCTTCGCGACCCGGGACGGCGAGGTGGAGGTGGACGCGACGGTGGAGCCGGCCGAGGAACTGCACGGCAGCGGCCTGTTCACGGACCTGGCGGAGGCGTCGGAGTTCTTCCGCCGGGGCAGCCGGGGCCTCTCCCCGCGCACCGGAGGCGGCCACCTGGACGTCCTCGAACTCTCCACGGACGCCTGGAAGGTGACGGCGGGCCGCCCGCGCCACGTACGCTCCTCGTTCTTCGAGGACCTGGACCGCTTCCCGCCGGGCAGCGCGGTGCTGGACAGCGCGCTGGTGATGCGGGGCGTGGCGGCGGACTGGTCGCAGGGGGAGCCGTTCCGGGTGGGGGCAGCTTAGGAGGTCACCGGTCGGCCTGTCCGGAGTTGCACCAGCTGGGCAGGAGGACGGCGGGCGGGGCGATGTCGTCCAGCTGTGCACCGTCGATGGACAGGCACGCGTCGGGACTGTGGCTGCTGAGCGGGTAGTACGGTGCGACCTGTACGGCGAGCGGGGTGACGTGTCCGGCGCGGTGAGGCTCCGCCGGCTGCGTAACGCCCGGGAAGCGGCCCGCGAGGACCCCGAAGGCCGCGACCCCGTCCCCGTCGGTGACTGCCTCCTGGACGTCGAACCGCCAGTGGTGCGCGGCATCGGCGAGGAGCCGCCTGCCCTCGGCCCCGGACGCGGCGAGCAGGCCGGCATGGCGCCGGAGGTGGCCGGCGAGGGCGCAGCAGAGCGGGACGGCTTCGGCGTTCGCCGTCGCCACCCGGGTGCGCCGGTCGCCGACGGCGAACGCCAGGGCGTCGTCGAGCAGCCCGAGGGCGGTCGCCCCGTCGTCCGGATGACCGTCCCGCACGATGGCGAGCAGGATCGGCGCGGCGGTCACGGCGGCGGGAAACACGGCCCCGCTGTGATCGTGCACGAGCCCGCCGCCCGCCGCCCGCCAGGAGCGAGCCGGCTCCGGCGGCCCGGACGAGTCCCGTCGCGGTGGCGAGGGCGCGCAGGCCGGTAGCGACGCGGTCGGGCTCGTACAGGTCGCGGGGGCCCGGCAGGTCGCCCCAGTTCACCGCGTCGATCTCCTCCAGCACCACCGCATCGTCCCATCCCGGCCGGGCGGGAAACGCGTCGCGGGGCACCGGGCCCGGATGCCACGATGATCCACGCCTCTGCCCACCCCTCACCCCGTCCCGGAGCGACCCCGTGTCATCTGACCCCGCCCCTTTCCCCGCGGACCCCACCGTCCTGCACCCGATGCCCGGCCAGCCGCGCGTGGTGCAGCTGAAGCCGCTGGTCACCTCGGAGCTGATCGAGGTGGGCGACTACGCGTACTACGACGACCCCGAGCACGCCACGGAGTTCGAGACCCGGAACGTGCTGTACCACTACGGCCCGGAGCGCCTAGTGATCGGCAAGTTCTGCGCGCTGGCGACGGGGGTGCGGTTCATCATGAACGGCTCCAACCACCGCATGGACGGCCCGTCCACGTTCCCCTTCCCCACGCTCGGCGGCTCCTGGACCGACCACTTCGACCTGCTGACGAACCTCCCCAACCGGGGTGACACGGTGGTCGGCAACGACGTCTGGATCGGCTACGAGGCGGTGATCATGCCGGGCGTCCGGATCGGCCACGGAGCGATCATCAGCGCCCGGTCCGTGGTGGTCTCGGACGTCCCTGACTACGGCATCGTCGGCGGCAACCCGGCCCGCCTGATCCGCACTCGGTACGAGGAGGAGGACATCGCGCGCCTGCTGGCGGTGGCGTGGTGGGACTGGCCGGCGGAGCACCTCACGCGCCATGTCCGTACGGTGATGTCGGGCACGGTGGCGGAGCTGGAGGCGGTGGCCGCCGGGGCGGTAGCGGAGTAAAGCGGATGGGCTCGAATTCCCCCGAACCGCAGACTGACGCCGTGCCAGAATGATTGCTACGTCCGCAGGGACCAGGCGTACGGCTAACGGGGGTTGCTGATCGTGGGTTACACCATTCCTGACGGCGTCGACACGATGCTTGATGTAGTCGGTGTCGGCTGGCCCAATGTCGATGAAGACGCGTACCGCGACATGGCGGATGGCTTGAGAGAGTTCGCGGAAGACGCGGAGGACGACGGAGTTGCCGCGCACCGGCATATCTAACAACTGCTCCTCAGTGGACAAAGCGAATCACTGACCGCTCTTGATACGCACTGGTCGAAAGTGCAGAGCAAGAACAAGGACCTGGCGAAGGCCGCCCGGCTCATTGCGGGTGCACTTGACAGGGTCGCGGACCTGATCGTTGCCCGCAAGATCGCGGCTGTCGGGGAGTTGGCCGACCTCTGCGCCACCGCGGGGATCACACTCGCCTTCGCCCCTGTGACAGCCGGCCTGTCAACCCTTTTGGCCGGGGCGAAGATCGCGGCCACCCGTATCGCGTTCAAGAGAATCCTCAAGGAGATGGCAGAAGCTGCCGTCGCGGAGATCATGGCCATCCTCACGGAGCCCGCGGTCGCCGCGATCGAGGATGTCGTTGCGGACTTGGCCATCCAGACCGCGCTGAACGTGGCCGGGGTGCAAGACGGGGTCGATATCGACCAGGCAGTACGTGCGGGCAATGCAGGACTCCGGCTCAACTCCGCATCGGGGGCAACCGGACCTGGCCCCGGATCCGGAGCCGGTCCGATTATTGACTACGACGCGCACGCCAATACGGGCATGCGTTTGGCCGGCGTCCAGATATCCATGCGCGAGAAGACCGGCGGAAAACTCACTAAGGCCAAGGGTCACCACAGTCGGGCCAAAGGAAAGGACTCGCTGACCGCAGTCCTCGACACCACCATCGACTGCGTGACCGACAGACTCGGCAAGGCGCTAAAAGACCTTGGCGAGCACGTCGGGAATACGCTGCCCAACTCCATTTCCAAGAGCTCGAAGATTCACAAAGAAACCGACCAAGACGTTCGCGACGGGATCAAGAAGATCCAGTCCGGTTCCGGCAAGGACGACGGTGCCGGGCGGGGGGGGGCTGGGGGCGGTGGTCGCAACGGTGGAGGGGGCGGCGAACCCAACGGGAAGCCGATCAGTCCGCAGCCGGCTTGGCACGGCAGAAGCGCCGGCAAGATGAAACATCACCGACGCGACGCGCTCGACGTCAGTCACCTCAGCGAGGACCAGCAACGGGCCGCCCTGGTTCGCGAGACGCGCCGCCTGGCGGACGATGCCCGTGACCAGGAGGCGGGGCACAATCCGCCCGGCAAGGACCGGCTGGTGAAATCCTGTGCGGGAGGGCTGTTGCACGAGGGAACCCTGACGAGCCACTCCAGCTCCACGAAGCGGCACGGACAGACGCTTTTGGAAACCCATCCCGCGCTCCAAAGCGTGGTCGACCGAGTGGAGAGGGAGATTCGAGCGGATAATGAGAACCCGGGAGCGGGGCATGGCAAGTGTGCCGAGATCGCGCTTGTATCAGATCGGCTCCATGGCATAGAAGAAAGAGACAAGGGTGCGATAAGCACGGAAGGAGACACTCGAAGGGTCATGGAAGGCGCGCGAGTCTACTCCCTTCAGATCGGAGAGCAAGACTCGCCCACGGGATTCAAGAACCACGGTGACTACAAAGAGCCATGCCGATCCTGCTCCAGGATTCTTCCGCTGATCGGCGTTGCTGCGCATACCTAGAACGAGAGCGAAGATGCCAATACTTTCGACGAATGAAGAAGTGGACGCGTGGCTGACAGAGGCCGGGTGGTACCCAGGGCGGGATGCGGCGCGAGAGGCGGCGGAGGCTGTCGCGACTGTGACCGATCGTTACCGCGCCTACGGCGTGGACATCGAACCCTCCGCGGCGGCACTCGCCTTTGTTCGTGAGCACATCTCCCTCCGAGCGGTCATCGATACCGCACCGGAGAACTTCGCGATCTTCACCCCGCACCTTGTGTTCAAGGGGGATGCCGAGGAGATCGCTGAACTGGCTGGAGACCTCGGCGTCAAGCTGTTCCCGGTCGGTTATGACACCTATGACGGATCCACCATTCTTATGGATGAATCCGGTCGGTTCTTCTTCTCTCATCACACTGGTTCCTACTATCTAGGGAGTGAAAAGTACGAAGCCCTGATGAGTCTTATGTCCAGTGAAATGGATGATGCGGAGAATTACTTTGTCTGACTTGATTCCAGGCGTCGCCGCGTCACTGCTCGTTCGCGGGGAGATCTTTAGTCAAACCAGCCTCGGTGGTGACGAGCAGCCTGATCTGCACCCGGCTGTACGAGAATTCTTCGACGCTCTTCCCGTAGCGGAACGCGAATCCTTCATGGGCTACTGCGCCGAGTCCGCGTTGATCTCGGACCAATTGTGGAGCCTGGATCGCCAACGCGTCGACGGTGGAACGAGCACCATCGACGATGGTGCGGTTCATCTCGCAGGCGCCGTCCTTATCGCAATGAAGATCCGGGGCCATGGTGACCCCGAGCACGGTACACCGGCGCAGGTGTGCCGCTCGTGCTCGGCGCTGCTCGACCGTCTCCGCGTCACCGTGATGGATGCATGACAGCGAGCCATGACGCGCTGACGGCCGCAGGATGGCACGACGGCCGTGACGTCAGGGACGATGCGATGTCAGCCGTTCTCAAGACGATCGCGCTCGTCGAGCCGGTGGCTGATGGAGCTGCCTGGGTGCTGTTCCCGGCGGCCGAACGGGCCTTGCGTGCGTTTTACGGGCTGCGCATAGCCCCGACAGGGCCGGGGCGTGCTGTGGCGGCCACCGGATGCGTTGTCGACCCCACCGAGGCGCGAAGCGCCTTGCGGCCGTTCTCGTTGTTCGGCGAGGCCCTGGGTTCCCGGCTGTTTCCGCTCGGCCGCACGGACACGGACGCGCTGCTTGCGGTCGACGAGCAGGGCCGTCTCTTCTCGATCGACCACGGCGGTCGTTGGCTGCTCGGAGACACCGTGCGTGAGGGGCTTACAGCGCTGGCGGAAGGGGACGCTCCTCACCGGATCACGGCTCGTCGGTGAGTATGGACGGCACCGTCAATGTCCGGCGGAACGCCACTACTCGATGCTGTCCGGACCGCGCTGGTGGCCGTGTATGTCCTTCACCACCGGCAGGTCTACAGCGCCAGGGAACTGCGCCTGACGGTTACTGCGTTGCGGGGTATCGGCACGGAGACCCTGGATCGTGCCATCCCGTTGCCCGGGGGGACGCTGGAGGACGCCGCAGAACCTCTGGTAGCTGCGGCAGTGGCGCTGATCGAATCCGAAGGGATCACCGAACTGGGGAGTGAACTGAAGATGAGCATTGGAGGGCCGCCGCTCACCACCGCCCCGCTGTCTTCTGTCGCCTGCTCTGTGCGTACGGGGCACTACGCCGCGACGCCAACGGAGGTGGAGCTCTCGCTGTCGGCAGGTATGGGAGCCTCGGTGGGCCGAGCCAGCGCAGCCGTTCGCCTCTGTGCCGAGGATTTGGCGCGGTACACCCGGGAGGCGAACACCGATCGGTAGCGAGCCGGGCACCTGTATGCGCTGATCGGTTGCCGAGGGTGAGCCGCGACCTGCAGAATCGGCCGGCCGCGCGTGGTGCAGCTGAAGACCTCGGTCACCTCCGAGCTTCTGGAGGTCGGCGACTGGCCGTCGGCGGCAACCCGGCCAGCCTGATCCGTACTCGGTACGAGGATGCGGACATCGCGCGCCTGCTGGCGGTGGCCTGGTGGGCCTGGCCGGCCGAGCACCTGACACGCCACATCCGTACGGTGATGTCGGGCACGGTGGCGGAGCTGGAGGCGGCGGCGCCGGGGGCTGTTCAGGGCGGGGGCGCGATCCCTTAAGCCCACTTGGCTGCTTGGAGTCGCCGATGAGCATCGCGGGGACCGATTGCGTGCCGCCCGATGTGCCCAAGCCGGGCACAGACAGTCGAATTCGCGCTACCCGCAAGGCGTTGAACCGTAGACTTCGGCCGTCAACGCCGAAGACGTCCGGCTGTTGCACGCGCCCGCGGGGAGGAAATCGCATGCAGGATCCTTCGGACTCGACGGATGCGGCCGAATCTGAGGAGAGCGGCCGGAGCGAACCGGCCGACTCACCTGTTGCGGGCGATCCGGCGCCCAACCCGGACATCGATGCGGCGTCGGTGTCGACAGTCCTGGTGGAGGTGCTCCCAGGGGTGGCTGTCGTCGCTGGTGATGTCCCGCTTGAGTTGAAACCCGATCTGATCGACTTCGGGCTAGTGCCGGCCGCCGACCGCAAGCAGATCTCAGCGATCCTCGCCTCGATCGGGAACGCAGCGACCGTGGTCGGCAATCTCGGAAACGCGTTCGCCGGCCTGCAGGGGCTCTACAGGATCGACGCCACGACACAGGCCCTGCTGAACAGCGGCGCGACGCTCGCCGTCAAGGACGGCGGGAACCTCGGAGCGGTGATGGCTCCCGGCCGCTTCATGCGTCAGGCCCGCTTCTACTCCGTGAATGCGGTGAGCAAGGCTCAGACCGCGGCCTCGATCGGGCCGGCGCTGGCCATGGTCGGCCTTCAGATGATGCTGAGTGAGGTCTCGGGCCTCGTCAGGACCAACCTCGCGGTGACACGTCAGGTCCTGGCCGACATCCGCAAGGATCAGTGGGCCGAACTGACGGGGCTCGTCGCCGCCATCGATCGCGCGGTCGACCAGGCGCGGGAGATCGAATCGGTCCCGACGTCCTTGTGGGAGGACGTCGCCGGCAGTGGAGCACTGTTGCAGAAGCAGCTTGAGCTCTACCAGGGGAACGTCCGTGACCACGTCAGTCAGATCGGGCGGGCCGATACACGCACCCGTCGCGAGTATCTGCAGACGAACGCCGAGGCGATCGCCTTCGATGCCTACGCCCTCCTGTCCTCCCTCAAGGCATGGACCGGGTATCACGCACTGCGCGCCGCGAGGGCGAGAGCCGCTGGACTGGAAGACGCCGCCGAGGCGCAGTACGCCGAAGTCATCGCGCGCGACACCCGCGCGGAGTTCGACTCCGCTCTCGCCGCGTCGACGAGCCTCATCGACGCGCTGACGCGGGAGCTACGGATCACCGCCGAACTGCCCGGACCCGACGTATGGCCGCTGCCGGGAAAGCGGAAGGACGTGAAGGCAGCACGCGAGGTCTCCGCTCGGCTTCTGGAGGCGATCGAGCCTCTTGCTGACACTCTCCATCCGCCGACCCCTCCGATCGAGGCTCCGGGCGTCGTCTGCGCACCCGAATCGCTGGACTCAGATCCGTACCTTCGCATTCTGCGGTGGCTGCTGGAGGACGGTGAGGCCCTACGTGTCCTCGGCTTCCCCGAGCAGCTCGATGCCCTCGGGCCCCTTTCCGCGATCGTCGGCGGAGCGAAGGAAAAGCTGGCGGCAGCGAGGGACAAGACCGCGGCAAAGACACTGGTCGCCGTCACGGATCGCCGCATCGTCATCGCCAAGGCGAACGCGTTCCTGGAGCAGGCCGAGATCCGTCAGGCCATCCCGATCGACCAGGTGCGGTACGTCCGAGCAACGATCACACAGGACAGAAGCGCGCGCTTGGCAATCGACCTCATCACGCGCGAAGAGAACATCCGATGGCTCTTCCACGCTGATATCGACAGTGCTCAAGTGAACGCGCTCACGGCCGTGCTCGCCGAGTCGATGAGGATCCCGGACGCTGAACGTGAAGAGCTTCAGCGACGTTGAGCAGTGCTTCCCTCTCGCTCGCCGACCCGTCGACGACGCCACACCACCGCAACGCCGACCGTGGCCACGGTGGTGGTCGCGGCAGTCCAGAAGACGAGCTTGGCGTCGGGCCCGTTGACCGTCCGCAGCTCTCCGTCCGTGTGGCGGCAGAACAAGTCGGGCGGAAAATACTGCGAGACAGGTGTGCTGCGCGTGCCGTAGCAGGGGGACGTGTCGGGAAACAGGAATGGCTACGCGCGCTGCGAGAGTGACCATCCGACGAGCACGGTCAGCCTCCCGGCCAGCAGGAATGCGAGCAGCATCCAGCCGGGGAAGCCCGCTCGCCGCCCCAGCCGCCGAACCAGGGCGGTCGGCACAACGGAAACGGCCACGCAGCCAGCAGCAGGATGATGTGGCTCATGCCCCGGTGACCCTGCCGTCAGCCGCCGAAAGTTCCCGGCCTTCACGCCGATGAACGCGGCCCAGTGGTCGGGGCCGTAGAACTGGAGCCCGGCACCCGGGTCCTCTGATCACCCGGCCGGTTCACCATCGCGCTGCGCCGAGGTCACCTACGCTGAATGGTTCCCGGGTCCGACCAGGGATCCGGCATCGCGATGGGAGCAGCGATCATGGGGGAACTGGACGGCAGGACCGCACTGGTGACCGGCGGGTCGCGGGGCATCGGGCGGGCGGTCGCCCTGCGGCTCGCCGCCGAGGGGGCGTTGGTCGCGGTTCACTACGGCGGCAACGAAGCGGGGGCCGCCGAGACCGTGGCGCGGATCGTCGAAGCCGGTGGGCGAGCGTTCGCGGTGCGGGCCCTGTTCGGGAGAGCGGGGCGGTGGACCGGCTGTTCGAGGGGTTCGGCGCCGGGCTGAAGGACCACGGCGCGGACGGCCTGGACGTCCTCGTCAACAACGCGGGCAGGCACTCGGTCAGACCGATCGAACAGCTCACCGAGGAGGAGTTCGCGCGGGTGCTCGCGATCAATGTGAGCACGCCGGTCTTCGTCGTCCAGTGGGCGCTGCCGCTGCTGCGGGACGGCGGACGGATCATCGACAGGGGCTCGGCCGCCACCCGCATCGCGAACCCCGTGCAGATCGGCTACACCGTCAGCAAGGCGGCACTGGCGGCCTTCGGCCCGTCGCTCGCCAATGAACTGGGCCGGCGGGGCATCACCGTGAACACGGTCGAGCCGGGCGTCGTGCTGACCGACATGATCGGCGACTACGCCGCGGTTCCCGAGGCGGTGTCCGCACTTGAGTCGATCACCGCACTCGGGCGAATGGGCCTGCCGGAGGACGTCGCCGACGTGGTGGGCTTCCTGGCGGGGCCGCAGGGCCGCTGGGTGACCGGGCAGACCATCGACGTATCCGGGGGCACCTACCTCGGGCCGCTCATGCCCGGGTGATCACGTCTCTTCGCCGCCCCCGGGCACCGCCGCGCACGCCTCCCCAGGAGCCCGTAGCGCCTGGCTCACGACGACCCCGGCAGCCGGCTCCAGAAGTGGTCGATGATGTTCTCGATGTAGCGGCGGCCGTCCTCGCCGGATGCCGTGGTGCCGCTCGCCCGGCTCAGGGTGGCCGTCATCAGGGCCTGGTAGTCCTGTTGCATGGCCCCCAAAGGGGCCTTCAGGTCGCGGCGGTCCATGGAGACCAGCTTGGCGATGGCGCGGATGTGGGCCTGCCAGCGGGTGGAGACCGCCTCCGTGAGCAGGCGGGCCAGCTCCTCCTCCAGCCTCGTGATCGCGATGAAGTCGCGGGGAGGTAGGCGGAGGGCCTCGCCGAGCTTGGCCGACTGCCGTTTGTCGCCGGTCCAGTGACCGGCCTCCTCCATGGACAGGTACGCGTCGAGGGTCAGGCCCGTGGCGCGTGCGACGTCCTCGGCCGAGACGCCTCGCGCGATGCGGTGTTCGAGCAAGGTGCTGGGGTGGCCCATCAGTTCACTCGGCTGACACCACAGCGCGCCTGCCAGGGCCGTCAGTTCACCCGCGTCCGGGACGTGGGTCCCGCGTTCCCACGCGATCACGTGCTCGGGGGTGATGTGCGAGGTACCGAAGGACGCGCGCATGCCGTAGGCGACATGACCGGGGGCCATCCCGAGCTTCTCGCGCAAGGCGCGCGCTGCCCGCGCGTTGAAGGGGAGTGGTGGGTGCACACACGGAGAGTAGGGGAGTTGTCACCGCCACTTCCATGCCCTCTGTCGGCTGCCTGCCGGTTTGGCGGCAAAGGTCGCCGTCGATTCCGTAGGAACGCACAGGAGCGAAAGCGTATCAACTGCACGCTCTACGCGGGTAGTTGCGATCCAGTGGGTGCCGCGTATGATCCGCTCGCAAGGTGCCGTATGTGCGTTCGCACAGTGCCTGCCACGCGCTTCGGGCAGTGTCGGCGCCCACCCGTCCCCCTCATTCGTCCGCATGCCCAGGAGACTCCGTCATGCACGCCAGCCCGACCAGCCCACCGCCGCCCGACGCGAAGCCCGCAGGATCGGAGGGCGCCGTCGACCGGTTCTTCCGGATCAGCGAACGCGGCTCGTCCTACATACGTGAGATACGTGGTGGATTCGCCACGTTCTTCACGATGGCATACATCCTCGTACTCAACCCGATCATCCTCGGCGGGGCCGAGGACAAGTTCGGTGAGACGCTGGACAGCGTGCAGTTGGTCACCGCCACCGCTCTGGTCGCCGCGGTGATGACGCTGATCATGGGTGTGGGCGGCAACCTGCCGCTGGCCCTGGCGGCGGGTCTGGGCATCAACGCCGTCGTGGCCTTCCAGATCGCGCCCCTGATGAGCTGGGAAGACGCGATGGGGCTCATCGTGCTCGAGGGGCTCTTGATCTGTGTTCTGGTGATGACCGGGTTGCGCGAGGCGATCATGCACGCCATCCCGCAACCCCTGAAGCAGGCGATCAGCGTCGGCATCGGACTCTTCATCGCCTTCATCGGCTTCGTGGACGCCGGGTTCGTCACCCGTATCCCCGATGCCGCGAACTCCACCGTGCCCGTCCAGCTCGGCACCGGCACGCTCACCGGCTGGCCGATGCTCGTCTTCTGCCTCGGCGTGCTCCTGACGATCGTCCTGGTCGCCCGGAAGGTGAAGGGCGCGATCCTCATCAGCATCGTCCTGATGACCGTCGTCGCCATCGTCATCAACGAGATCGCCGACATCAAGGCCTGGGGCCTGACGTCGCCCTCGATCCCCGGCAACCCCGTCGCCGCGCCCGACTTCGGGCTGCTGGGCCAGTTCGACCTGTTCGGGTCGTTCGGTCAGGTCAGCGTGCTGACGGTCGTCCTGCTCATCTTCACCCTGATCCTGTCCGACTTCTTCGACACGATGGGCACCGTCGTGGGTGTCACGGCGGAAGCCGGTCTCCTCGACGAGCGGGGCCAGGTGCCCGGTCTCGGCCGCGTCCTGCTCATCGACGGTGCTGCCGCCGTCGCCGGTGGCGCCGCGTCCTCGTCGTCGGCCACCACCTACATCGAGTCGGCGGCGGGTGTCGGTGAGGGAGCCCGCACCGGCTTCGCGAACCTGGTCACCGGCGGGCTGTTCGCGCTCGCCCTCTTCCTCACGCCCGTGCTGACCATCGTGCCGATGCAGGCGGCGGCGCCCGCCCTCGTCGTGGTCGGCTTCCTGATGATGACCCAGGTCAAGCACATCGACTGGGACCGCTACGACGTCGCCATCCCGGCCTTCCTCACCATCGTCGTCATGCCGTTCACCTACTCCATCACCAACGGCATCGGCGCCGGCTTCGTCGCCTACGTGGTCATCAAGGCGTGCCTGGGCAAGGCGCGCGAGGTCCACTGGCTGCTGTGGGGCACGGCGGCGCTCTTCCTCGTGTACTTCCTCATCGATCCGTTGGAGCAGATCCTCGGCATCAAGTAGCGGAAGCCAGGGGTGGATCAGTGGGTCCCGGGGTCGGTCGGCCCCGGGACCCGAGGCCTTGGGGAGCCGGTCAGTGGCTGCCCGCGTCCGCCAGACAGAACTCGTTGCCCTCCGGGTCCTTCAGGACCGTCCAGGTCATCCCCTGCATCGACTGCTCGCCGACGACGGTCGCGCCCAGCTTCGCCAGGCGCTCCACGTCGGCCGGGCGGTCGGGCGAGGCGAAGTCGATGTGCACCCGGTTCTTGCCGGGCTTGGGCTCGGGCACCCGCTGGAAGCCGAGGACCAGCGGGGTGACCGCGAGGACGACGAACGCGTCGTAGTCCTGGGTGTCCTCGACACCGAGCGCGTCGGCCCACCAGGCGGCCAGCTTCTGGGGGTCGGCGCAGTCGATCGTGATCATCTCCGGTGAGATACGCATGCTCCTCACCGTACGGCGCACCACTGACAACACCCCGCGGCACAGGGCCTCGTGGGGCCGTTCAGACCAGGACGATCTCCAGCAGCGGCAGCTCGCGGCCCGGGATGGAGCCGGACGGCCTGGCGCCGATCCGGACCGCTCCCATGGTCCGGTAGAACGGCTCCGCGTTCGGGTCGGCGTCGATGGTGAGGCGCGTGAAGCCCAGGCGGCGCGCCTCGTCCATGGTGTGGGCGAACAGGCGCCGCCCGACGCCCCTGCCGATGGTGTCCGGCTCGACGAACATCATGCCGAGCGCGCCTTCCGGCGGCTCGCCGTCCAGCGTGGTGAAGCCCAGGATCCGGCCGCCCTCCTCGGCGACCGCCGTCCGCCGCGCCACCACCTCCGCGGGCCGCATCGTCAGCTCCTCGCGGCAGGCGGCCAGGAACTCCGCGTCGTACTCCCAGTGCCCCTTCGACCGCAGGGCCAGGTCGGTCAGTACGGCGGCCTCGGCCGCCTCGCCCGCGCGTATCCGCATGGGGGCAGTCTCCCCCCACACGGATACCCGCGCTCGCGGATTTCCTGCCCGCGTCAGTCGAAGACCGGGCGCTGCGTCAGTCGAAGATCGGCCCCTGCGTCCGGGTCCGCTTGATCTCGTAGAAGCCGGGGATGGACGCGACCAGCAGCGTGCCGTCCCAGAGCTTCGCCGCCTCCTCGCCCTTGGGGGCCGGGGTGACGACCGGGCCGAAGAAGGCGACCTGCTCGCCGTCCGCGCCGGGGACCGCGATGACCGGGGTGCCGACCTCCTGGCCGACCTTGTCGATGCCCTCCTGGTGGGAGGCGCGCAGCTCGGTGTCGTACGTGTCCTTGTCGGCGTACTCCGCGAGGTCCTCCGGCAGGCCGACGTCCTTGAGGGCTGCGGCCACGGCCTCGCGGGTGGGGCCTTCGCCGTTGTTGTGGAAGCGGGTGCCGAGCGCGGTGTAGAGGGGGCCGACGACGCCGTCGCCGTGGAGCTGCCGGGCGGCGATGACGACCCGGACCGGGCCCCAGGCCTGGTTCTCCAGCATGTCCCGGTACTCCTCGGGCAGCTCGTCCAGCTTGTCCTCGTTGAGGACGGCCAGGCTCATCACGTGCCAGCGGACCTCGACGTCGCGGACCTTCTCCACCTCCAGCATCCAGCGCGAGGTCATCCACGCCCAGGGGCAGAGCGGGTCGAACCAGAAGTCGACCGGGGTCTTGCCGTTCGCCGGGGTGTTCTCGGACATGTCTCTCCTCTGAAGGGGCGCGTTCCACAGCAGGGTGTGACGCACGGAGGGCGTGTTCACCTTCGAACGAGAACGTCTCCCGGGGACGACCCATTCCCTGCCTGCCGACGCGCGAGGACGCATGCAAGGATCAATGGGTTCGAACACGACACACGACGCGCGTCACGAAGGAGTGCCCGTGCCCGGTGAAAACCTGTCCCGCGACGAGGCCCAGAAGAGGGCCGAGCTGCTGTCCGTCGACGGATACGAGGTCGCTCTCGACCTGCGGTCCGCCGTCGGCGAGCCCGAGGGGACCGGCGGGGACGGCGGTCCGCTGACGTTCCGGTCACTCACCACGATCCGGTTCCGCTCCGCCCGGGCCGGCGCCTCGACCTTCGCGGACCTGGTCGCGCCGGGCGTGGACGCCGTGACGCTGAACGGGAAGGCCCTGGACCCGGCGGTCGTGTTCGACGGTTCCCGGGTGGCCCTGGACGGGCTCCTGGAGGGCGAGAACGTCCTCGTGGTCGACGCCCGCTGCGCGTACAGCAGGACCGGCGAGGGCATGCACCGCTTCGTCGACCCGGAGGACGGCGAGGTCTACCTCTACACGCAGTACGAGCCGGCCGACGCCCGCCGCGTCTTCGCCAACTTCGAACAGCCCGACCTCAAGGCCCCCTACCGCTTCCGGGTCACCGCCCCCGAGGGCTGGCGGGTCTGGTCCAACGGGGCCGAGGAGTCCCACGAGGACGGGGTGTGGACCTTCGCCGAGACGAAGCCGATCTCCACGTACATCACCGCCGTCGTCGCCGGTCCGTACCACTACGTGAGCGACCACTACAGCCGTACGTTCGGCGACGGCACCACGCTGGACATCCCGCTCGGCGCGATGTGCCGCAAGGGGCTCGCCAAGCACTTCGACGCGGACGACGTCTTCCTGATCACCAAGCAGGGCCTGGACTTCTTCCACGACCACTTCGACTACCCGTACCCCTTCGGGAAGTACGACCAGGCGTTCGTGCCCGAGTACAACCTCGGGGCCATGGAGAACCCGGGGTTGGTCACCTTCCGCGAGGAGTACATCTACCGCGGCAAGGTCACCTCTGCGGCCTACGAGCGGCGGGCCAACGTCATCCTGCACGAGATGGCGCACATGTGGTTCGGCGACCTGGTCACCATGGAGTGGTGGGACGACCTGTGGCTGAAGGAGTCCTTCGCGGACTTCATGGGCTCCTTCTCGATGGTCGAGGCGACCCGGTTCACCAACGGCTGGATCACCTTCGCCAACAACCGCAAGGCCTGGGCCTACCGCGCCGACCAGCTGCCCTCCACGCACCCCATCACGGCCGACATCCGTGACCTGGAGGACGCCAAGCTGAACTTCGACGGGATCACGTACGCCAAGGGCGCCTCCGTGCTCAAGCAGCTCGTGGCGTACGTCGGACGCGACGCGTTCCTGGAGGGCGCGCGGCGCTACTTCAAGAGCCACGCGTACGGCAACACCCGGCTCGGGGACCTGCTGTCCGTACTCGCCGAGACCTCCGGGCGGGACATGACCGCGTGGTCGCGCTCCTGGCTCCAGACCGCGGGCGTCAACACGCTCACCCCGGTGCCCACGTACGACGCGGCGGGCGTCCTCACCGAGCTGGCCGTCGTCCAGGAGGCCGCCGCCTCGCACCCCGAGCTGCGCCCGCACCGCGTCGCGGTCGGCCTGTACCGGCGGACGCCCGAGGGCGAGCTGACACGGTACGCGCGCGCCGAGGTGGACGTGGCCGGCGAGCGGACCGTGGTGGAGGCGCTGGCCGGCTCCGAGCGGCCCGATCTGATCCTGGTCAACGACGACGACCTCACGTACTGCAAGGTCCGCTTCGACGAGGGGTCGCTGGCCACGCTCCGCGAGCACCTGGGCTCGATCACGGACCCGCTGGCCCGTGCCCTGTGCTGGTCGGCCCTGTGGGGTCTGACCCGTGACGCGGTCCTTCCTGCCCGTGACTTCGTCGCGCTGGTGCTGGCGCACGCCGGGCGCGAGAGCGACATCGGCGTGCTCCAGATGCTGCACGCCTGGGCGCAGTCCGCGCTGGTCAACTACGCGGCTCCCGACTGGCGCGAGGAGGGTGGCCGGGCGCTGGCCGAGGGCGCGCTGCGCGAACTGCGGGCCGCCGAACCGGGCAGCCAGCACCAGCTGGCCTGGGCCCGCTTCTTCGCGGCGGTGGCCTCGTCCGAGGAGGACTTCCAGCTGCTGGGCGGGCTGCTGGACGGCACGGCCCGGATCGACGGTCTCGACGTCGAGCAGGAGCTGCGCTGGGCCTTCCTCTCCCCGCTGGCCTCGCACGGGGCGGCGAACGAGGCGGCGATCGACGCCGAACTGGCCCGCGACGACACGGCGTCCGGCAAGCGTCACCACGTACGGTGCCTGGCCTCGCGGCCGTCGGAGGCGGTGAAGGCGCAGGCGTGGGCGGCGGTCGTGGAGTCGGACAAGCTGTCCAACGCGCTGGTCGAGGCGACCATCGCGGGCTTCGAGCAGTCCTCGCAGCGGGAGCTGCTGGCCCCGTATGCCAAGCGCTACTTCGAGGTGATCGAGCGGATCTGGGCGGAGCGGTCCATCCAGATCGGCATGCATGTGGTGCGGGGGATGTTCCCCGGTCTCCAGGACAGCCCCGCGACCCTCGCGGCGACCGACGCCTGGCTCGCCGAGCACGAGGACGCGGCCCCGGCGCTGCGACGGCTGGTGCTGGAGTCCCGGGACGATCTCGCGCGGGCGCTGCGCGGGCAGGAGTGCGACCGGGCGGCCCGAGTTACGGGCGCATGAGGGAGTGAGAGAGGGGCGCTCAGGTACGGCGTGCGCGCGGCGCGAATGCGGCGCTCGCACATCTGCCCGGGACGCCCCTCCCCCGATTCCCGGCGCGACGACCCTTTTCGGTTGTCGAACGTCCGTACTTTAGGACGGCGTTGTCCGGGAATGTCGACGGGCGTGTAACAGGGGTTAGGACCCCCTACGCGGGCGGGAAACCCCGGGACATGACCCAGAACACCCCGCTCTCCGCCCGTCTCCCGCGTCTCCCCCTTCACCCCGGTGATGTGACGCAGCGTGTCCTGTCCGCCGCCCAGTTGAGGGCGCGGGGCGTGTCCGCCGCGCAGACGTCGGCCCAGTGCCTGCCGGGCGGCCCCTGGCAGCACCTGCTGCCGGGGGTCTACCTGCTGCATCCGGGCCCGCCCACCGGCCAGGAGCGGCTGCACGGGGCGCTGCTGTACGCGGGGCGCCCGCCGGTCTCCGCGCGGCGCGGCGCGGCGGGCCCGTCGGACGCGGGGTACGGGGAGGCGATGGTCACCGGGGGCGCCGCGCTCGCGCTGCACGGCTTCGCCTCGGCCGGGGAGCTGGGCGCGCTGCACCGGATCGACGTGCTGGTCCCCCGCACCCGGCGGCTGCGGTCCACCCGGTTCGTGGAGGTGCTGCGGACCGCCTCGATGCCGGTCCCGGTGCGGGTGGGTGAGGTGCCCGTCGCCCCGGTGGAGCGGGCGCTCGCGGACGCGGTGGCGGCCATCTCCGACGCGGCGGACGTCCGGCGGCTGCTGACCGAGGCGGTACGGGACGGGCACTGCGAACCGGCTGCCGTGGTACGTGAGTTGAGCGAGGCGAAGCTGCTGGGGCGGCCCGCCGTGGTGGGTGCGGTGGACGCGCTGCTGGCCGAGGGGCGGGCGGTGGCGGAGGCGCGGCTGTACGCGATGGTGCGCGAGTACGGGCTGCCGGAGCCGGTGTGGAACGTGGAGCTGCGGCTGCCGGGCGGGCCGGGCCTCGGCGGGGTCGACGCCTACTGGCCCGACCATGCGGTGGCGGTGGAGCTGGACTCCCGGGCGCCCCGGCACGCCGTGCACGGCGTGTCCGGCCGGAGGGGCGGCCGGGTCCAGGAGGACCCGCAGTGGGCCGCGTGCGCCGCGAAGCGGGAGCATCTGGAGCGGCTCGGGATCACGGTCGTCCACCTCACGCCGAGGAAGCTGCGCGAGGCGCTGGACCAGCAGGCGACGGTGGTCCGGACGGCGCTGATGGCGGCGGCCGACCGGGAGCCGGCCGCGTATGTGATGGTGCTGCCGCGCTGAGCGGCCCCTGAGCCGGTCCGGATCACGGGCACCGCTGGTCCGGGCCACGGGCACTGCCGGTCCGGACCACGGTCGGGCTGGTCCGGACCACCACCCGGCCACACGGGTCATCAGGCGCCACCGGCGTACCGTTTGGCCTCATTCCTCCCACATGGCATATCGCTCCCCGTGGCGGATCTATGCCATGTCCCTGACTCGTCTCCGTCAACTCTCCACAAACCCCTGTCATTTACGACAGGCTGAGCGGTCATCCGGTACCGAATTCCGGACTCTCTCTTTCAATTACAGGGATGCTGATGACCAAGGAATCCCCCAGCTCCATACCCGGGGCGAGACGCGCGGCTCGTATCGCGGCCGCTGCCGGTCTGGCGGCCGCACTGGCCGCCTCCGGCGCCGCACCGGCCCTCGCCGTCGACGACCCGGCACCGGCACCCGTCAAACCGGCCGCCACCAGCGACCGGGGCGACAAGCTCGGCAAGGCCGACGCCGATGTTCTGGCGAAGGCCGAGGCCAAGGGCGAGAAGAACATCACCATGATGGTCGCCACCACCCCCGGGGCGACCGAGCAGGTCAGCAAGCAGCTCGACGCCGTCGACGGCTCCGTGCTCGGCCAGACCTACGACAAGCTCGGCTACGTCCGGGCGACGGTCCCGACGAAGAGCGCCGAGTCCACCATCAAGGCGGCCTCCAAGCTCTCCTCCGTCCTCGGCATCGATCTCAAGCAGGAGATCAAGCTGGACGACCCGACGCCCAAGGGCGACCGGGCCGCCGGGGCCAAGCAGACCAAGGCCACGGGCAGTTACGCGGCGCCGAACAAGAAGACCCCGGCGAAGAACCCGTACAACCCGTCGTTCGAGACGGGCGCGGTCGACTTCGTCGCGAAGAACCCGAAGGCCGACGGCCGCGGGATCACCATCGGCGTCCTGGACTCCGGCGTCGACCTCGGTCACCCGGCGCTGAAGAAGACCACCACCGGCGAGCGCAAGATCGTCGACTGGGTGACCGCCACCGACCCGGTGAGCGACGGCGACGGCACCTGGCTGCGGATGACCGAGTCCGTCAGCGGCCCGACGTTCACGT
Organism: Streptomyces globisporus; assembly: GCA_014649555.1. Classification (GTDB taxonomy): domain Bacteria; phylum Actinomycetota; class Actinomycetes; order Streptomycetales; family Streptomycetaceae; genus Streptomyces; species Streptomyces globisporus. Next base: position 261,226 of record BMTG01000010.1, read on the forward strand.
CCGGCGGCAAGACGTACGCGGCCCCCGCGGGCAGCTACAAGTTCGCCACGTTCGCCGAGTCGGCCACCACCGGCGGCGACATGGCGGGCGACCTCAACCGCGACGGTGACACCACCGACGTCTGGGGCGTGCTGTACGACCCGGTCACCGGCACCACGCGGGTCGACCTGAACAGCAACGCGGACTTCTCCGACGACAAGGTCCTCAAGCCGTACAAGGAGAAGTTCCAGGTCTCCTACTTCGGTGAGGACGACCCGCGGACCCCCGTCGTCGAGCGCATCCCGTTCGTCGTCGAGACCCGCAAGGGCGTCACCTACAACGCGGCCGGCGCCAAGGCCGACTTCGTCAACATCGGTGTCATCGAGGGCTCGCACGGCACGCACGTCGCGGGTATCACTGCGGCCAACGGGCTGTTCGGCGGCGAGATGAACGGTGCCGCTCCCGGCGCCAAGATCGTCTCCTCGCGCGCCTGCACCTGGTCCGGCGGCTGCACCAACATCGCGCTGACCGAGGGCATGATCGACCTCGTCGTCAACCGCGGCGTCGACATCGTCAACATGTCGATCGGCGGCCTGCCGCCGCTGAACGACGGCAACAACGCGCGCGCCGAGCTGTACAAGCGGCTCGTCGACATCTACGGCGTGCAGCTGGTCATCTCGGCCGGCAACAGCGGCCCGGGGCTCAACACCATCGGTGACCCGTCGCTCGCCGACCACGTGATCTCGGTCGGCGCGTCGATCTCTAAGGAGACGTGGGCGGCCAACTACGGCTCCAACGTCACCAAGAAGTACGACATGCTGCCCTTCTCCTCGCGCGGTCCGCGTGAGGACGGCGGCTTCACGCCGATCATCTCGGCGCCGGGTGCGTCCATCAACACCACCCAGACCTGGGCGCCGGGCGGTCCGGTCAAGGAGGCGGGTTACGACCTGCCGGCCGGCTACTCCATGCTCCAGGGCACCTCGATGGCCTCCCCGCAGGCCGCGGGCGCTGCCGCGCTGCTGCTGTCGAAGGCCAAGCAGGCCGGCATCGAGCTTCCCCCGGCTGACCTGCGCGTGGCTCTGACGAGCACCGCGGGCCACATCGCGGACGTGCCCGCGCACGTCCAGGGCTCCGGTCTGATCGACATCGTCAAGGCCTGGAAGCAGATCTCCAAGCAGGGCAAGCCCGCGCACGAGTTCTCGGTGAAGGCTCCGGTCGACACCGCGATCGACTTCGCGCTCAAGGACCCGGGCTTCGGCACCGGCCTCTACGACCGCGAGGGCGGCCTGAAGGTCGGCGAGTCCAAGGTCTACGACGTCGTCGTCACCCGCACCACGGGCCCGGACCGCGACGTCCAGCACAAGCTGTCGTGGAAGAACAACGACGGCACCTTCGAGCTCAGCAGCCCCGAGTACGTCTCGCTGCCGCTCGACACGCCGGTCAAGCTGAAGGTCAGGGCGAAGGCCAAGACCGCCGGGGTGCACAGCGCCATCCTCCAGGTCGACGACAAGAAGACCTCCGGCGTCGACCACCAGATCATGACCACGGTCGTCATCGCGCAGGAGCTGCAGCAGCCCGGTTACGCCTACAAGGCGTCCGGCTCGGTGCAGCGCAACGGCACCACGTCGTACTTCGTCAACGTGCCGGAGGGCGCGAAGACCCTTGAGGTCGCCCTCAGCGCGCTGCGCTCGGGCAGCCAGACCCGGTTCATCGCCCTGCACCCGTACGGGACGCCGGTCGACCCGACCTCCACGGTCAACTGCTACCCGAACTACGAGAACCCGGCCAACACCTGCCGTCCGGACGTGCGCTCCTACAAGGACCCGCAGCCCGGCGTGTGGGAGATCGAGGTCGAGTCGCGCCGTACGTCGCCGCTGCTGGACAACCCGTACAAGCTGGATGTCTCGCTGCTCGGCGTGACCTTCGACCCGGCGGTGCGCACCATCGCCGAGGCGAAGATCGGTGCTCCGGCCGCGGTGGACTGGAAGGTCACCAACACGGCCGCCGCCCTCCAGGGCAAGCTCCAGGGCGGTTCGCTGGGCTCGGCCAAGGTGGACAAGCCGTCGATCTCCACGGGTCAGACCCGGGAGACCACGGTGACCATCGGTGCGGGCGTCGAGAAGCTCGACTTCGCCATCGGCGGTACGTCGGACGCCAACGCCGACCTCGACCTGTACGTTTTCCGGGGCGCCACGCAGGTCGGCAGCGGCACCACCGCCGGTTCCGAGGAGGCGGTCAGCCTGCTGAAGCCCGCCGCGGGCACGTACACGGTCGTCGTCGACGGTTACTCGGTCCCGGCCGGGTCGACCACGTACGACTACCGCGACGTGTACTACGCGGCGTCGCTCGGCACGATCAAGGTCGACTCCGCCAAGGCGGTGAACCTGGCCAACGGCGCGTCCGCCCAGGTCGGCGCCGAGGTCGTGGTCGCCGGGGCGGCTCCCGAGGGCCGTCAGTTCTTCGGTGAGGTCCAGCTGGTCAACGCGCGCGGCACCGCCGCGGGCACCGGCAGCGTCGTGATCGAGAAGGTCACGCCGTAACGGATTTCCGCGATACGGCAGCGGGGCGGGCGCTCTCACGAGCACCCGCCCCGCTGTGCGTGTTCCTCGTCACAGGCCGCCCACGGCGCCGCAGATGTTTCCCCACGCAAGCACGGACGTTGCAGATTCTGCGGCCCTCGCGGGAAGAGTCCGCAGGTCGGACAATGGATTGGACAAGCCGGGCCCGGACATACGCATCATGGTGCGGCATACGGACCGCACAGACGCACAGGTGTACAGAACAGAGGAGTCCTCGTGAAGGTCGGAATCGTCGGCGCCACCGGTCAGGTCGGCACAGTCATGCTCAGGATCCTGGCCGAGCGCTCCTTCCCGGTCGACGAGCTGCGGCTGTTCGCCTCCGCCCGGTCCGCGGGCTCCACGATCGACTTCCAGGGCTCCCCCGTCACCGTCGAGGACGCCTCCACGGCCGACTACACCGGCCTGGACATCGTGCTGTTCTCCGCCGGCGGCGCGACCTCGAAGGCGCTGGCCGAGAAGGTCGCCGCCCAGGGCGCCGTGGTGATCGACAACTCCTCCGCCTGGCGCAAGGACCCCGAGGTCCCCCTCGTCGTCTCCGAGGTCAACCCGCACGCGGCGAAGGTCCGCCCCAAGGGGATCATCGCCAACCCGAACTGCACCACGATGGCCGCGATGCCGGTGCTGCGCCCGCTGCACGACGAGGCCGGTCTCGAAGCGCTGACGGTCGCCACCTACCAGGCCGTCTCCGGCTCCGGTCTCGCCGGGGTCTCCGAGCTGCACGGCCAGGCCTCCAAGGTCGTCGCCGACGCCGAGAAGCTGGTCCACGACGGCGAGGCCGTGGACTTCCCCGAGCCCGGCGTCTACCAGCGTCCGATCGCCTTCAACGTGCTGCCGCTGGCCGGTTCGATCGTGGACGACGGCTCGTTCGAGACGGACGAGGAGCAGAAGCTCCGCAACGAGTCCCGCAAGATCCTGGAGATCCCGGAGCTGAAGGTCTCCGGGACCTGCGTCCGGGTCCCGGTCTTCTCCGGCCACTCGCTCCAGATCAACGCCCGCTTCGCCCGCCCGATCGGCGTCGAGCGCGCCGTGGAGCTGCTGAAGGACGCCGAGGGCGTCGAGCTGTCCGAGATCCCGACCCCGCTCCAGGCGGCGGGCAAGGACGCGAGTTACGTCGGCCGCATCCGGGTCGACGAGACGGTGGACAACGGCCTCGCGCTGTTCGTCTCCAACGACAACCTCCGCAAGGGCGCGGCGCTGAACGCCGTGCAGATCGCGGAGCTGGTGGCGGCCGAGCTGAAGGGCTGACCGCGGCGTCACGCGTACCGCCGAAGGGGCGGCCACCGGAGTGCACCGGTGGCCGCCCCTTCGCGTGCGCATGTCAGAGCGCGAGATGGCGCCTGAGCGCCGCGTCCACATCGGCCATCCGCCGAAGGGGCACCGACCCGATGCGGCGCTTCAGCCGCTGGGGGGAGACAGCACGCACCTGCTCGCACTGTGCCTTGCTGTCCACCGCGAGGCGGCACTCGTCCGCCGGGAGGAGAACCTGGAAGGGGAAGACACGTGCCGTGTTCGACGTGAGGGGGACCACGGTGAGCACCCCTCGCTCCAGTCGCTCCACGGTGGCGTTGGCGCCGTCGTTCGACACGATGAGCGCCGGGCGGGCTTTGTTCGCCTCACTGCCCCGGACCGGCTCGAAGTCGATCAGATAGATGTCACCGCGCCGCATCGGTCAGCCCGTCGCCCGTGGCACGGTCCCAGAACGCGGCGTCCTCGCTCTTGTCCCATTCGGCGAAGGCTGCCTCGTACTCGCTCTCCAGCCGCGAGGTGCGCAGCAGCTCGATCGCGGCCTGGATCACCGCGGACCGCGATTCGGCGGCGTTGGCGGCCGCATAGGCGTCGACGAAGTCGACATCCTCCTGCGGCAGACTCACACTAATCTTCATACCATCGATGCTACCAAGAGTGGCACTGCACTGCTACCCGGGAAGAGGGGCCTTCAAGGCCGCCGCACCTCGAAGTGGAAGCACCCGTACTCCACCGCCCTGACGTGCGCCAGCGCCACCTCCGGGTCGGCGAACGCCTCGTCCAGGGCCGCGTCGAACCCCTTAGCCTCCTCGGCCGGAATCTCCAGGAGCCGGCCGCCGACGATACGGCCGTGTGCGTCGTAGCGGCGGACCGTACGCAGGGCGCCGGGGCGCGAGAACGGGTAGCCCTCGCGCTCCGGGTCCGGGCCCGCGCACGCCTCGGCGTGGAGGAAGACCGGGCCCTGCTCGTCGTACGCCCCCGGGCTCGCCCCGGTCACGGCGGCCCAGCGGCGCAGCGGGGCGTAGGAGACGAGGGCGATGCGCTCGCCCGGCTCGCTGCCGCGCAGGCAGCAGCGCAGGGGGTGACCGCCCTCGTCTGCGGTGAACGATCGGCAGGGGCGGCCCGCGTCGTCGGTGGTGCGGAGTTCGGTGAGGGCGGCGGGATCGATGGGGCGGGGCTCGTATCCGGTCATGGTTCGAGCCTGTCCCCCGGAGCCGTCCGCGTCCGGCGGAAAACGGACATCGCGCTGGGAGCACGGTACGTGGAAGGATGGCCGGAAACGCCGCATATCAAGTCGCACACCTAGGAGATGACCGCGTGCCTGGCACGAATCTGACCCGCGAAGAGGCACAGGAGCGGGCGCGCCTGCTGACCGTGGACGCGTACGAGATCGATCTCGACCTCTCCGGAGCGCAGGAGGGCGGCACCTACCGGTCCGTGACCACCGTGCGCTTCGACTCCGCGGAGGCCGGTGCGGAGACCTTCATCGACCTGGTCGCCCCGGCCGTCCACGACGTGGTGCTGAACGGCAAGGACCTGGACGTGGCCGCCGTGTTCCGTGACTCACGGATCGCACTGCCGGAGCTGCGCGAGGGCGCCAACGAGCTGAAGGTCGTCGCCGACTGCTCGTACACCAACACCGGTGAGGGCCTGCACCGGTTCGTCGACCCGGTCGACGAGCAGGCCTACCTGTACACGCAGTTCGAGGTCCCGGACGCCCGCCGCGTCTTCGCCTCCTTCGAGCAGCCGGACCTGAAGGCGACCTTCCGGTTCACCGTGAAGGCCCCCTCCGGCTGGACGGTCATCTCGAACTCGCCGACTCCGGAGCCCAAGGACGACGTCTGGGCGTTCGAGCCGACACCGCGCATCTCCACGTACATCACGGCCCTCATCGTCGGCCCGTACCACGCGGTGCACAGCACGTACGAGAAGGACGGCCAGACCGTCCCGCTCGGCATCTACTGCCGCCCCTCGCTGGCGGAGTACCTGGACGCGGACGACATCTTCGCCGTGACCCGGCAGGGCTTCGAGTGGTTCCAGGAGAAGTTCGACTACGCGTACCCGTTCGCCAAGTACGACCAGCTCTTCGTCCCGGAGTTCAACGCGGGCGCGATGGAGAACGCGGGCGCGGTGACCATCCGCGACCAGTACGTCTTCCGCTCCAAGGTGACGGACGCGGCGTACGAGGTGCGGGCCGAGACCATCCTGCACGAGCTGGCCCACATGTGGTTCGGCGACCTCGTGACGATGGAGTGGTGGAACGACCTCTGGCTGAACGAGTCGTTCGCCACCTACACCTCGATCGCCTGCCAGGCGGACGCGGCGGGCTCCAAGTGGCCGCACTCCTGGACGACGTTCGCCAACTCCATGAAGACCTGGGCGTACCGGCAGGACCAGCTGCCCTCCACGCACCCGATCATGGCGGACATCAGCGACCTGGACGACGTCCTCGTCAACTTCGACGGCATCACGTACGCGAAGGGCGCCTCGGTGCTCAAGCAGCTCGTGGCGTACGTCGGCAAGGACGCGTTCTTCCAGGGCGTGCAGGCGTACTTCAAGGCGCACGCCTTCGGCAACACCCGCCTCTCCGACCTGCTGGGCGCGCTGGAGAAGACCTCCGGCCGCGACCTGAAGACCTGGTCGAAGGCGTGGCTGGAGACGGCCGGGATCAACATCCTGCGCCCGGAGATCGAGACCGACGAGAACGGCGCCGTCACCTCGTTCACCGTGCTCCAGGAGGCCCCGGCTCTGCCCGCCGGCGCCAAGGGCGAGCCGACGCTGCGCCCGCACCGGATCGCCATCGGCGCCTACGACCTCGACGCGGACGGCAAGCTCGTGCGCACCGACCGGATCGAGCTGGACGTCGACGGCGAGCGCACCGACGTGCCCGCCCTGGTGGGCAAGGCCCGTCCGGCGGTCGTCCTGCTCAACGACGACGACCTGTCGTACGCGAAGGTCCGTCTGGACGCCGAGTCGCTGCGGGTCGTCACCGAGCACCTGGGCGACTTCGCCGAGTCGCTGCCGCGCGCCCTGAGCTGGGCCTCGGCGTGGGACATGACGCGCGACGGCGAGCTGGCGACCCGCGACTACCTCTCCCTGGTGCTCTCCGGCATCGGCAAGGAGTCGGACATCGGCGTCGTCCAGTCGCTGCACCGCCAGGTGAAGCTGGCGCTCGACCTGTACGCGGCCCCGGAGACCCGTCAGGCCGCGCTCAACCAGTGGACGGAAGCGACGCTGGCGCACCTGCAGGCGGCGGAGCCGGGCAGCGACCACCAGCTGGCGTGGGCCCGCGCCTTCGCGGCCACGGCCCGCAACCCGCAGCAGCTGGACCTGCTCCAGTCGCTGCTGGACGGCACCGAGTCGATCGAGGGCCTGGCCGTCGACACCGAGCTGCGGTGGGCGTTCGTGCAGCGGCTGGCGGCCGCCGGGCTGCTGGACGAAGAGGAGATCACCGCCGAGTACGAGCGGGACAAGACGGCGGCGGGCGAGCGCCACGCGGCCTCCGCGCGGGCGGCCCAGCCGTCCGAGGAGGCCAAGGCCCAGGCGTGGGCGGCGGTCGTGGACTCCGGCGAGCTGCCCAACTCGCTCCAGGAAGCGTTCATCAGTGGCTTCGTCCAGCCGGACCAGCGTGAGCTGCTGGCCCCGTACACGGAGAAGTACTTCGCCTCGGTGAAGGGCGTCTCGGACTCCCGCAGCCACGAGATGGCCCAGCAGATCATCGTGGGCCTCTACCCGGCCCTCCAGGTCTCGCAGGAGACGCTGGACTCCACCGACGCCTGGCTGGCCTCGGCCGAGCCGAGCGCGGCCCTGCGCCGGCTGATGTCGGAGTCGCGGTCCGGTGTGGAGCGCGCTCTCAAGGCCCAGGCGGCGGACGCGGCGGCGGCCACGGCCTGACCCGCACCCCCGGAGGGGCGTTCTCTTCGCTGCGGCGGAGGGGGCGCCCCTTCGGCGTACGCCCGCGCGCGGGTGGGTCTCCCGTGGCCTACGGTCCGAAGGGTCGTCGCATGATGCTTCGGTCGCAGGCCACGGGAGGGTTCGGATGCCCGGCTTCGCCGCCGCCGTGCCGGTCGCGCTGGCCCTGTGCGCGGGGCTGATGACGGGCCCCTCCCCCGCGCCCGCCGCCGCTTCCCCCGCCGCCGACTGCCGGGCCGGTCCGGCGGGCTGCTACGACCTCTACACGTACGGCTACACCCTGGGGCTGCACCCGTTCACCGAGCCGGACGCCGTACGGCGGCAGCTGACCGACCACTTCTGGCTGTTCCCGGTCAGCGGTGGCTGTGCGGGGCGGATCCGGGCCGGGGCGCGCTGCGAACTGCTGGGCGGCAATCCGGTCGAGGTCGAGTACATCGGGGACGACTTCTTCCAGATCAACACGCTGCCGGGGCACCAGTTGGGCCGGGGCATGCACATCCGCTTCGCGTTCTCGCGGACCCTCGGCTTCCACACGATGACGGTCCGGGCCTGGCAGGACCGGCCCACCGAGTGCACGGGCGAGGTCTTCTGCAACGGGGTGAACCGGGCGTTCGCCCGGGTGACCTGGCGGGTGCTGGCCAAGACGCTGTACGTCACGGCGTACGCGGCCTGAGCCGCCGGGCCGCCGGGTGTGCTGGAAACCGCCCGGCGGGCGGGCGCTGATGCGCAACCGTCCGCCGGGCGGAGACTGGGGGCCGGGGAGGCCTTACGGGGTTACGCGCCGGACTCCTCGTAGCGGCGGGTCAGCTCGGCCGCGCCGGACTCCGTGAGGGTGCCGTGGAGCCGCATCCGGGCCACCCCGCCGTCGGGGAAGGCGTCGAGGCGGACGTGGGTGACGACGGCCTGGGCGCGCAGCACGAAGCGGTGCAGGGTGTCGGGCTGGAGGCGGGTGCGCGGGAGGATCTCGAACCACTCGCCGGTGTCGCCGTTGCGGCCCTGGAGGGCGATCCAGCCGGCGGAGTTGCCCTTGAGGTAGGCGGTGTCGATCTCGATCGCGCGGACCGCGCCCTGGGCGGGCAGGCGGAAGCGCACCCAGTCGTTGGTGTCGCGGACCCGGCGGCGGCGGTTCTCCCAGCCGTCGTCCATCTTGCGGGAGGTGCCCGGCAGGATGATCTGGGTGGGCGAGGAGTAGAAGCGGTCGGAGGCGTCCTCGTAGGTACCGCCGTTGAGCACCGAGATCAGGTCGACCGTGCCGAGCGCGGCGAGCCAGGCCGGGTCCGGGACGACCTCGCCGTGCACGCGGAGGCGGGCGATGCCGCCGTCGGGGTGCTGGCAGAGGCGGATGTGGGTGTAGCGGCGGCCGCTCGTGATCTCGAAGGCGTTGGCCGCGTGGCCGCGTACGGGGGTGGGCGGAAGGATCTCCTCCCACTTCACGTCGTCGGCGAGCAGCTGCTCGGGGCCCGGGGCGCCCTCGACGGAGGTGGCCTGCACGGATACGCGCTGCGGGTAGTTGCCGCGGAAGTGGGCGGTGTCCACGACCAGGCCGCGGATGATGCCGGGCGCGCCGAGGCGAACGATCGCCCAGTCGTGGTCCTCGGGGGCCGGGAAGGGGTGGTCGGCGTCGGCGCCGCGGCGGCGGCGGGTCTCCCAGCCGTCCATGATCTTGCCCTTGTGCCCGAAGTGCTCGGGGTCGAAGACGGCGCGCTCGCGGATCAGGAGGTTCTCGCGCTCGGCGAAGAACTCGTCGTTGGCGGCGATCACGCCCGCGCCGAGGCGGCGGTCGGCGAGGTCGACCAGCTCGGTGAAGGGGAGGTCGCCGGCCTCGCGGTAGTCGGCGTACGGGTCGCCGCCGCCGTAGGGCGCGGCGTCATTGGCGTGGGGGTCGGTGTCGGAGTTCGGGAATGTGGTCTCGCTCGCGTCGAAGGTCATGTCTCTTACCTTGACGCCACCGGACCCATCAGGTCCATCGAAACTTTTCGCAGATATCGTTCAGTTCAGCTGAAAGATTGCGCGGTCTCGGTGAGCGCCGCGAGCACCCGCGCCACCGCCGGTCCGCTCTCCGCCCCGTGCCGGGCCGCCGCCACCACATGCCGGCGCGGCCGGTCCGCCTCCAGCACCCGCATCACCACGCCCTCGCGGCGCTGCTCCCGGGAGGCCATCCGGGGGACCAGCGCGACGCCCATGCCCGCCTCGACCAGGGCGAGGATCGCGGTCCAGCCGGCGGCGCTGTGGGCCTGCTCGGGGACGAAGCCCGCCGCCTCGCAGGCGGCGGTGGTGATCTCGGACCAGGGCCCGGAGCCGCCGAAGATCCAGCGGTCGGCGGCCAGGTCCGCGAGACGCAGTCCGGGGGCGTCGGCCAGCGGATGGCCGACGGGGAGCGCCACGTCGAGCGGGTCAACGAGCAGCGGGAAGAGGCTGAAGCGGGGGTCGCGGGCGGTCGGCGCGTGGGCGGCCAGCGAGAGGGCCAGGTCCACCTCGCCCGCGGTGAGCAGTTCGTACGCCTGGGCGGCCTCGGCCTCCCGGACGCGTACGTCGGGTCCCGGGCGGTCCTCGGCGCGCAGCAGCCGGACGGCGGGGACGACGAGGGCGGGCACGGCGGTGGAGAACGCGGCGACCCTGACCTCTCCGGCCTCGCCGTGCAGATAGCCGGTCAGTTCGGCCTCCGCCCGCTCCAGCTGGGCGAAGACCGCCTCGGCGTGGCGCAGGACGAGATGGGCGGCGTCAGTGAGGCGGACCCGGCGGCCCTGGGCCTCCAGGAGGTCCACGCCGAGCTGCCTGGCCAGATTGGTGAGCTGCTGGGAGACCGCGGAGGGGGTCATCAGGAGCGCCTCGGCGGTCGCCGTGACCGTGCCCCGGTCGCGCAGGGTGCGCAGGATGCGGAGCTTCTTGACGTCCCACTCGGTCATGGGGGCAACCTACCGGCCCGGCGCGCTCCGCGGCGGGCCCGTCCGGGGCCGGACGCACGGATGCGCCGCGCGGTAGCTCCTACCGGCGGCGCACCCTTCACGCGTGGCGTACGCGTGCGGGTCGGATCAGAACTGCTTCTTGGACTTGTCCAGGACCATCACCAGGGCCGTGATCACCACGAACAGGGCGATGGGCGCGACCACGTAGAGACCGATGGTCTCGATCGCGCTCATGCGCGGAGCCGGGTCGTCACCGTCGTCGGGCGTGAGCGCGAGCGCCGGGGCCGACATGAGCAGCATCATCAGCGTCGTCCCGGCCGCAACGACGCCGGCGCGCATAGCGTTCTTCTTGTCCACGGTGCAAACGTAGCGAACGCCTAAGGACGGCGCTCGCCCGGGGGTGCCGTACGAGGCTTTCGGGGCCTGAGGACCTCCATCAGCGCGTGCAGCCGGGGCGAGGCGGTGATCTCCTCCAGGGTGACCGGATGGCCCTCGGCGTCGGCGATCGGGAGCCGCCAGTTGGGGTACTGGTCCCAGGTGCCCGGAAGATTCTGCGGGCGGCGGTCGCCCACGGTGTCGGGGAGCCAGACGCCGGTCATCCGGGCGGGGGTGCGCCGCAGGAAGCGGTGGACGGCCCGGACGGCGGCCTCCTCGTCGCCGTCGCCCTCGGGGAGCATCCGCAGCCGGGCGAGGAGGGCGAGCCACTCGGCGGTGTCGGTGAGGTCGGCGGTCAGCTCCTCCTCCAGGGAGCGCGTGAGCAGGCCGAGGCGGTGGCGCAGCGTCACATGGTCGCCGGTCAGCCGGGCGGCGGTGGAGGGCAGATCGTGGGTGGTGGCGGTGGCCAGGCAGTCCCGGCGCCACTTCTCCGGGGCGAGCGGCCGGCCGTCGCCCTCCCAGTCACGCTCGAACCAGAGCACCGAGGTGCCGAGCACCCCGCGCCGGGCGAGCGCCTCGCGGACCCCGGGGGCGACGGTGCCGAGGTCCTCGCCGACGACGGAGGTCCCGGCCCGGTGGGCCTCCAGGACGAGGACGGCGAGCATGGCCTCGGCGTCGTACGCGACGTACGTGCCGTCGGTGGGCGGGCGGCCCTCGGGGACCCACCAGAGCCGGAAGAGGCCCATGACGTGGTCGATGCGCAGGGCCCCGGCGTGGGCCAGCAGGCCGCGCAGCAGGCCCCGGTAGGCGGCGTAACCGGTGGCGGCGAGGACATCGGGGCGCCAGGGCGGCAGACCCCAGTCCTGGCCGCGCGCGTTGAACGCGTCGGGCGGTGCGCCGACGGACATGCCGTGGGCGAAGGCCTCCTGCTGGGACCAGGTGTCGGCGCCGGCCGGATGCACGCCGACGGCGAGGTCGTGGACGATGCCGACGGCCATCCCGGCGTCCTCGGCGGACCGCTGGGCGGCGGCGAGCTGCGTGGCGGTCAGCCAGGCGAGGCGGCAGTGGAAGTCGACCCGGTCGAGCAGTTCGGAGCGGGCCCGGGCGGTCCCCGGCGAGCGGGGGTCACGCAGGGCCTCGGGCCAGGTGTGCCAGTCGGGGCCGTGCACCTCGGCGAGCGCGCACCACAGGCCGTGGTCCTCCAGCGCCTGCCCCTGCTCGGCGAGGAAGTCGCAGTAGTCGGCGCGGCGGCCGGGGGTGAGGGGCACCTGGGCGACCAGCTCCAGGGCCTGGCGCTTCAGCTCCCAGACGGCGTCCCGGTCGATGAGGGCGCCCTTGTTCAGCACGGCCTCGCTGAGGGCGGCGGCGTCCTGCCGGAGGTCGTCCAGGGTGGCCCGGTCGCGGACGTGCCCGTATTCGGGAATCGACTCGACGTGCAGGTGGACCGGGTCGGGGAAGCGGCGCGAGGAGGGGCGGTACGGAGAGGGGTCGGTGGGCTTCCCGGGAACGGCCGCGTGCAACGGGTTGACCTGCACGAACCCGGAACCGACGCTGCGCCCGGCCCAGACGGCGAGGTCGGCCAGGTCTCCGAGGTCGCCCATGCCCCAGGAGCGGGCGGAGAGCAGGGAGTAGAGCTGCACCAGGAAGCCGTGGGTGCCCTCGGGCGGCTGCGGCACGCGGAGCGGGGCGGCGACGAGGGTGGCGGTGGCCCGGCGGTTGTCCGGCGTACGGACGTGGACGCGGTGGACACCGTGGGGCGGCGGGATCCACCAGGCGGGGGCCTCACCCGGAGCGGGAGGGGCCTCCGGAGCCGGAACGGCCTCCGGAGCGGCCTCACCCGGAGACGCCACCGGCGCGGCCGGGGCCGCCGCCCGGGCCCGCATGCTCAGCGGGGCGGGCGGGCGGCCGGCGGGGTGTCCCGGGAGATCGGACGGCTCCGGCTCGACCGTGACGGTCGAGCCGGGGGGCAGCCCGGCCAGAGCGGGCGGCAGGGGCTCGCCGGCCCAGACCACCACGGTCGGCGGCAGCAGGCGCGAGCGGGACTCCGCGGCGGCGAGGCACTTCCGTACGTCCGCCGGAGTGCCGGCGTCGACGCCCAGCGCGGCGAGCACGGCGATGACCGTGTCGTCGGGGACGGACACCGTGACATCCGGCGACGGGGAGTAGGAGGTGGCGACACCGTGCAGTGCGGCGAGCCGGGACAAGCCCATTCAGACTCCTGGGAACTCCATGCCCCCCGCGGTGCCGGGTGCGGTCGGCTCGCTGGTCAGTGGGGCGACGGCGGCGAGCGGCGGCTCGCTCGTGAGAGGGGTGGCATCGGCGAGCGGCGGCTCGCTGGTCAGCGGCGCGGAATCGGCGAACGAGGATTCACCGAGCAGCAGGGAGACATCGGCGAGCGGCGGCCCGCTGATCAGGTGGGCGACATCGGCAAGGGGAAGCTCGCTGGTCAGCGGCGAGGATTCGGACTGGGCGGGTACCTGTTTGGAGAGGGCGGAGAGCAGAAGCTGCGCAGCTGCGGGCATGGTGGCCTCCTGGCCGTGGAGAACAGGACACAGCAGACCTACCCAGGCCTCGCTCCGGCAGACGTGGATGTGATGCAGGCGTTATGACAACGACCTCAACGTGCCCTGGGTCACATTCCGTTCCCCCGTACGGCAGATATAGGCCGTTTTCAGCCACTCCCGTCCGTCACACCGGCCCCACAGGGCGCGAGGTGTCGCGATTTCCGGCAATTCCGGCAGAACGGCCAAGCACATTGACACCCTTGCGCCCGGGTGGTGGGCTCGGAGCCCGCCAGGGGCAGTGGGTACGTACGGAAGGGGACGCGACGTGCGGATCGGGCGCAGTAGGCAGGCGACGGCCGTGGCCGCCGCCGTGATCGGCGGACTCCTCGGATCCGTCTCCGTCGCTCCGGCGGCGGTGGCCGCCCCCGCCGCTCCCAGCGATCCCGGCAGGCCCGCCGCCGACCGTGCCGACGCCGCACGGACGCCGGCCGTGTGGCCCCGCCCGCAGAGCATGAGGACCACCGGGCCCGCCGTGCCGCTCGGCTCGGAGGCCACGCTCGTCGCCGCGCCGGACGCCGACCCGTACGCCGTCGAACAGGCGCGCTCGCTGCTGCGCTCGGCGGGCGTCCGGACCCTGCACGAGAGCCTGCCGGGCCGCGGCCCCGTGGTCCGGCTCGGCGGCACGGGCGCCGGCGAGGCGCTGCGGGCGCTGCGCGCCCCCGACCGGGCCGATCTGCCGTCGGGCGGCTACCGGCTCGCGGTCGGCGAGGTCTCCGGGCGGGCCACCGTCGCGATGGAAGGGCTCGGCGGGGACGGCCTGTTCCACGCCGTCCAGACCCTGCGTCAACTGGTCTCCGGCGGATCGGTGGCCGGGGTGACCGTCCGGGACTGGCCGGGAACCGCCGTACGCGGCATGGCCGAGGGGTTCTACGGACAGCCGTGGACCCGCGAGGAGCGGCTCGCCCAGATCTCCTTCATGGGCCGCACGAAGCAGAACCGCTATCTCTACGCGGCGGGCGACGACCCCTACCGGCTGGCGCGCTGGCGCGAGCCCTACCCCGCGGACGAGCGGGCCGGCTTCCGGGCGCTGGCCGAGCGGGCCCGCGCCGAGCACGTCACGCTCGGCTGGGCCGTCTCCCCCGGTCAGGCCATGTGCATGGCATCGGACCAGGACGTCAGGGCGCTGACCAAGAAGGTCGACGCGATCTGGGCGCTGGGCGTCCGGGTCTTCCAGCTCCAGTTCCAGGACGTCAGCTACAGCGAGTGGCACTGCGATCTGGACGCCGAGACCTTCGGCAGCGGTCCGAAGGCGGCGGCCCGCGCGCAGGCCCGGGTGGCGGGCGCCCTCGCCCGGCATCTGGCCGAACGGCACCCGGACGCGGCCCCGCTGTCCGTCCTGCCGACGGAGTTCTACCAGGACGGGGCCACCGACTACCGCACCGCGCTGGCGGCCGAGCTGGACGACCGGGTACAGGTGGCCTGGACCGGTGTCGGGGTGGTACCGAAGAAGATCACCGGCGGTGAACTGGCCGGGGCGCGCGCCGCGTTCCGGCACCCGCTGGTGACGATGGACAACTACCCGGTCAACGACTACGCCCAGGACCGTATCTTCCTCGGCCCGTACACCGGCCGGGACCCGGCGGTGGCGAGCGGTTCGGCGGCGCTGCTGGCCAACGCGATGGAGCAGCCGTCCGCCTCCCGGATCCCGCTGTTCACGGCCGCCGACTTCGCCTGGAACCCGAAGGGGTACGACCCCGCCGCGTCCTGGCGGGCGGCGATCGACGATCTGGCGGGCGGGGACGCGGCCGCCCGGGACGCGCTGCTGGCCCTGGCCGGGAACAGCGCGGGCTCGGTGCTCGGCGCGGAGGAGTCCGCCTACCTCCAGCCCCTGTTCGACGCCTTCTGGAGCACTCGCGCCGACGCCTCCCGCCGCGACCGGGCGGCGGACGGGCTGCGGGCGGCGTTCTCCGTGATGCGGCAGGCCCCCGAGCGGCTGAAGACCCCCGCGGAGGGCCGGCTCACCGACGAGGTGCGCCCCTGGGCCGAGCAGCTGGCCCGCTACGGCCGGGCCGGCGAGCTGGCGGTGGACCTGCTCCAGGCCCAGGCCGCCGGGGACGGTGCCGCCGCCTGGCGCATCCAGTTGGCCCTGGAGCCGCTGCGCGAGGAGATCAGGGCGAGCCGGGCCACGGTCGGCAAGGGGGTGCTGGACCCGTTCCTGGACCGGGCGGCGAAGGTGGCCGCCGGGTGGAACGGGACCGACCGCGCCTCGGGCCGGGTCACCAAGGACGCCGGCGGCTACACGGTCCGGCTGGACGCGGCCCGTCCGGTGGAGGCCGTCACGGCGCTCGCCGAGCCCGGGCACGCCCTCGCCGACGCGGTCGTGGAGGCCCATGTGCCCGGTGAGGGGTGGCGCTCCCTCGGGCGGCTGTCGCCGAGCGGCTTCACCCAGACCGCCGCGAAAGGACTGCGCGCCGACGCCGTGCGGGTCACCGTGCCGGAGGCCGCCCGGACCGCCCGGCCGCCCTATCTGAGCCCGACCCTGCCCGCCGCTCCCGCCGTCGTGGCGGGGACCCCGCAGGTGCGGGCCCTGGTGCCGTGGTTCGGCGACGAGCCCGCGGCCACCCTCGACCTGAAGCACGGCGAGACCGAGGCGGAGATCGGCGGCGAACCCCAGCGGGTCGCGGCGCGGCTGGCGGGCCGGCGCCCGGTCGAGGTCAAGGGCAAGCTCACCGCGAAGGCCCCCAAGGGCATCGAGGTGCGGGTCCCGAAGCAGACGACCGTGCCACGCGGATCGCGTACGGAGGTGCCCGTGGACATCACCGTCCCGAAGGACACCCCGGCGGGCGAGTACGAGGTGCCGCTGACCTTCGGCGGACAGGAGTCGACGCTGACCGTGCGGGCCTTCCCGCGTACGGGCGGCCCGGATCTGGCACGTACGGCGAAGGCCTCCTCGTCCGGCGACGAGACCCCGGACTTCCCCGCGTCCGCGGCCACCGACGGCGATCCGGAAACCCGGTGGTCCTCGCCGGTGGAGGACGGCGCCTGGTGGCAGACCGAGCTGGAGAAGCCGGTGCGGCTGGGCCAGGTGGTGCTGAGCTGGCAGGACGCGTACGCCTCCCGCTACCGCGTCCAGGTCTCCGCCGACGGCCGCGTCTGGCGCACCGCCGCGACCGTGGCGGAGGGCCGGGGCGGGCGCGAGTCGGTCCGGATGGACGCGAAGGGCACCCGGTTCATCCGGGTGCAGGGCGACAGCCGGGCCACGCAGTACGGCTACTCGCTCTGGTCGGTGGAGGCGTACGCGGTCGCGGACGACTGAGCCGTACGGGAAAGCCCGACGACTGAGCCGTCCGAGGGAGCCGGAGGACGACCGAGGACGACGAAGGCCCGGACTCAGGCGGACACGCCGTCGATCCGGGCCATCACGTCGTCCGCGCCGAACGGTTGCAAGTACGGCAGCCAGCGCGGGTCGCGGTGACCGGTCCCGATGATCCGCCAGGCCAGGCCGGTCGGCGGGGCGGGCTGGTGGCGCAGCCGCCAGCCCAGCTCGGGGAGGTGGCGGTCGGCCTTGACGTGGTTGCAGCGGCGGCAGGCCGCCACCACGTTGTCCCAGGCGTGCCGGCCGCCGCGGCTGCGCGGGATGACGTGGTCGACGCTGGTGGCGGCGGCCCCGCAGTACATGCAGCGCCCTCCGTCCCGGGCGAACAGTGCCCGCCGCGTCAGGGGGACGGGGCCCCGGTAGGGCACCCGGACGAAGCGCTTGAGCCGGACCACACTGGGTGCGGGCACGGCACGGGTGGCACTGTGCAGAAAGGCGCCGGACTCCTCAAGACAGATGGCCTTGTTCTCGAGGACGAGGACGAGCGCGCGGCGGAGCGGTACGACGCCGAGCGGCTCGTACGACGCGTTGAGAACCAGGACGTGCGGCACGGTGGATGCCTCCTTGTACGCCGGCGGCGCGTGGCTCGCGCCGGGACGATCCGATCTCAGTCTCTCCTCATGCCTGGTCGAAGCGCCACCACGTACGGGTAACGGGCCGGGAGGATTTTTCTCACCCCGGGCCCCGCACACCGTTCCGTGGGGTCGAACAGGTGCCTCACCAGGGCAGCCGTCCGCGCTGTGCGATCGGCCACAGCGCAGGTGTTCCCGGTGAGACCTGTCTCTCCTCCCGCGACGGCAACGATCCACTCCCCCGGCTTCGTTAGTGTTGTTGACCAGCCGTCGTCCCCCTGGAGGTCTCTGTCGTGTCCCTGTCCGTCCTCTTGGCCGCAGCCCCGTCTCCCGGGCCGGGTGGCTCGCTGGACGAAGCCGCCGAACAGGCCGGGAACGCCGCGGGCTGGGTCGAGGAGAACTGGTCCACCTGGCTGAGCACCGGGTTGCGCATCCTGCTGATCGTCGCCGTGGCGATCACGCTGCGTTACCTGATCCGGCGCGCCCTGACCAACCTGATCGACCGGATGAACCGCAGCGCCCAGGCGGTGCAGGGCACCGCGCTGGGCGGGCTGCTGGTGAACGCGGAGCGCCGACGCCAGCGCTCGGAGGCGATCGGCTCGGTGCTGCGCTCGGTGGCCTCGTTCCTGATCATGGGCACGGCCGCACTGATGATCCTGGGCGCCTTCAAGATCAACCTGGCGCCACTTCTGGCCTCGGCCGGTGTCGCGGGGGTGGCGCTCGGCTTCGGCGCCCGCAACCTGGTCACGGACTTCCTCTCCGGCGTCTTCATGATCCTGGAGGACCAGTACGGGGTCGGCGACACCATCGACGCCGGCGTCGCCTCCGGTGAGGTCATCGAGGTGGGCCTGCGCGTCACCAAGCTGCGCGGCGACAACGGCGAGATCTGGTACGTCCGCAACGGCGAGGTGAAGCGGATCGGCAACCTCAGCCAGGGCTGGTCCACGGCCGGGGTCGATGTCACGGTGCGCCCGACCGAGGACCTGGAGCAGGTCCGTAAGGCGATCACCGCGGCGGCCGAGACGATGGCCAAGGAAGAGCCCTGGGCGGAGCGGCTGTGGGGCCCGGTCGAGGTGCTCGGCCTGGACGCGGTCCTGCTGGACTCGATGACGGTCCGGGTGACCGCGAAGACGATGCCGGGCAAGTCGCTCGGGGTGGAGCGCGAGCTGCGCTGGCGCATCAAGCAGGCGCTGGAGGACGCGGGCATCCGCATGATCGGCGTGCTGCCGCTCCAGGCCGACGGCGAGTCCTCGGCGGACCCGACGGCGGCGATGGCGGCCCCCTCCGCGTACGCGTCGGCGACCTCCCCGCAGTCGATGGCGACCACCCCGATACCGCCGCCGACGAACCTGAACAAGCAGTAGGCAGCCCTTCCGCCGACGCCCCCGGCCGCGCCTGGATCCCAGGACAGCGGCCGGGGGCGTCCGCGTCGCAGGTAACACTTTGATTGCCGGACGGGTGGCACCCATTGACGCCCCGGTGACCTGCGCCCTACCGTCCTCTCAACCGAATAGGAAACTTTCCTAACAGAGTCGCGACGGACGTCACGGGCGACCGTCGCGGGCGGACGTCATGGACGTGAGTTCCTGACAGAGGGCGGTGCATCCACGATGGCGGGAACCACTCCGGGCTCACCCGGCGCGTCCGGCACTCCGGGGACCCCGCGCGTGCTGCGGGCCATGAACGACCGGGCCGCCCTGGATCTGCTGCTGGAGCACGGGCCGCTCTCCCGGACCCGGGTCGGCAAGCTGACCGGGCTCTCCAAGCCCACCGCCTCCCAGCTGCTGGCCCGGCTGGAGGCGGCCGGGCTCGTCGTCGCCACCGGGACCAGCGAGGGGCGCCCGGGACCCAACGCGCAGCTCTACACGGTGAACCCGCGCGCCGCCCATGTCGCCGGGCTGGACGTGAACGGGCAGCGCATCGTCGCCGCCGTCGCGGACGTGACCGGGGCGACCGTCGGGCAGTTCGAGCTGGCCACCCCGGGGCGGCGCGCCGACAGCGTGGTGCGGCAGGTCGCCGACGCGCTGGACGGGGCGGTCAAGGACGCGGGGCTGACCCGCGCGGACGTGCACCGGATCGTCATCGGCACCCCGGGCGCGTTCGACCCGGGCACCGGGCGGCTGCGGTACGCCTCGCACCTGCCCGGCTGGCACTCCCCCACCCTGCTGGACGAACTGGCCGCGTTCCTGCCGATGCCGGTGGAGTACGAGAACGACGTCAACCTCGTCGCCGTCGCCGAGCAGCGCCTCGGTGCGGCCCGCGGCCACGAGGACTTCGTCCTGCTGTGGAACGAGGAGGGCCTCGGCGCCGCCCTCGTCATCAACGGCCGGCTGCACCGCGGCTTCACCGGCGGCGCGGGCGAGGTCGGCTTCCTGCCGGTGCCGGGCACCCCGCTGGTCCGTCAGGTCGTCAAGGCCAACAGCGGCGGCTTCCAGGAGCTGGCGGGCGCCCAGGCGGTGCCCCGGCTCGCGAAGGCGCTGGGCATCGACACCCCGCAGCAGCCGTACGCGAAGGTCGCCGCCGAACTGCTGGCGCGGGCGGCCGACGTGTACGAGGAGGACGAGGCGCTCACCGAGCTGCTGCGCCAGTACGCCCAGCGCCTCGCAACCGGCCTCGCCTCCGTCACCGCCGTCCTGGACCCCGGGCTGATCGTGCTCTCCGGCGGGGCGGTCGCGGCGGGCGGCGAGATCCTGCGCTCCCTGATCCAGTCCGAGCTGGCCGAGCTGGCCGCCTCCCGGCCTCGTCTGGTCGTCGGCGAGATCGACCGCACCCCCGTTCTGCGCGGCGCCCTGGAGCGGGCGCTCGCCGACACCCGCGACGAAGTGTTCGACACCTCGCGCTGAGCCACACCCTTCCCGCTTCCCCGTCGTCCGCCTCTTCCCCGTCCCTGGTCCCTGGGAGTTTCGTCATGCGCACCAGCCGTCTCACCACCACCGCTGTCGCCGTCGCCGCGATATCGGTGCTCGCCACCGCGTGTACCGGATCGTCCGAGGCGGGCGCCTCCGACGACCCGAACGCGAAGACCACGATCAACTTCTGGCACGGCTGGAGCGCGCCCGCCGAGGTGAAGGCGGTCCAGGACAACATCGACCGGTTCGAGAAGGCCCACCCGAACATCACGGTGAAGGTCTCCGGCAACATCAACGACGACAAGCTCAACCAGGCGCTGCGCGCAGGTGGTTCGGACGGGCCGGACGTGGTCTCGTCCTTCACCACGGCCAACGTCGGCAAGTTCTGCTCGTCGGGCGCCTTCACCGATCTGAAGCCGTTCATCGAGAAGTCGAAGCTGGATCTGGAGAAGACCTTCCCGAAGGTCCTCCTGGACTACACCCAGTTCGAGGGCAAGCGCTGCGCCCTGCCGCTGCTCACCGACGCCTACGGCCTCTACTACAACAAGGACGCCTTCAAGAAGGCCGGAATCACCGCGCCGCCGAAGACGATGTCCGAACTGGCCGACGTGGCGAAGAAGCTGACGGCCGAGAAGGGCGACACCTACCAGCAGCTCGGCTTCATGCCGAACTTCCACGGCTACGAGACCGTCGTCAGCCACTACATGCCCTCGTGGGACCACGCCTACTTCGACGAGAACGGCAAGTCCAACATCGCCAAGGACCCGGCGTTCGCCAAGATGTTCACGTACCAGAAGAAGCTCGTGGACAGCCTCGGCGGCTACGACAGGCTGGAGAAGTTCCGGGGCACCTTCGGTGACGAGTGGGGCGCCAAGCACCCGTTCCACACCGGCCAGGTGGCCATGCAGCTGGACGGCGAGTGGCGGCTCGGGATGGCCGAGGACGCCGGGGTGGGCTTCGAGGTCGGGGTCGCGCCGATGCCCGTCGCGGACGACGAGGCGGACAGCTACGGCAAGGGCTACCTCTCCGGCACCATCGTGGGCATCGCCCCGGCCAGCAAGAAGCAGAACGCCGCCTGGGAGCTGGTCAAGTTCATGACCACCGACACCGAGGCGGTCGTCAACTTCTCCAACGGCATCCGCAACGTGCCCTCCACCCTGGAGGCGCTGAAGTCGCCCGACCTGAAGTTCGACCCGCGCTTCCAGACCTTCCTGGACATCGCCCAGCACCCGGAGTCCAGCACCTCCGACGGGGCCGTCAACGGGGCCACGTACCAGCTGACCCTCCAGGACTTCGGCTACCAGTACGAGAAGGGCGCGGTGAAGGACCTCCAGGCGGGTCTGGAGAAGACCGCGCGGCAGATCGACACCGACATCGCCAAGGCCAAGTAGCCCGACGATGACGACGCACACCCTCCGCTCCAAGCGCCGCAGGTCGGCGTTGCGGAACGCGGCCTTCATGTCGCCGTGGCTGATCGGGTTCTCGTTCTTCTTCGCCTACCCGATGGTCTCGACGGTCTACTTCTCCTTCACCTCGTACGACGGGTTCGGCGCCCCCGCCTTCAACGGCCTGACGAACTGGACGTACGTCTTCCGCGACTACCCGATGTTCTGGCCGTCGCTGTGGAACACGCTCTGGCTGGTGCTCGTCGTGGTCACCTGCCGGGTCGTGTTCGGCCTCGGCATCGGGCTGCTGATCACGAAGATCAAGACGGGTACCGGGGTCTTCCGCACCCTGTTCTACCTGCCCTATCTGGCCCCGCCGGTGGCCGCGACGCTCGCCTTCGTCTTCCTCCTCAACCCCGGCACCGGGCCGGTCAACGCGATCCTCGGGGACTTCGGACTGCCGACGCCCGGCTGGTTCAACGACGCCTCCTGGTCCAAGCCGGCGCTCACGATGCTCGCGGTGTGGGGCATCGGGGACCTGATGGTCATCTTCATGGCCTCGCTGCTGGACGTGCCGACCGAGCAGTACGAGGCGGCGGAGCTGGACGGCGCGTCCGCCTGGCAGAAGTTCCGCTTCGTGACCCTGCCGAACATCTCGCCCATCGTGCTGTTCGCGGTGGTGACGGGCGTCATCCAGGCGATGCAGTACTACACACAGCCGCTGGTCGCCGGAAAGGTCGCCTCCGGAGTCATCGGCGGCTCCGGCCAGTCCTTCGAACCCGGCTATCCCGACAAGTCGACACTGACGCTTCCGCAGCTCGTCTACAACCTGGGCTTCCAGCGTTTCGACTACGGCGCCGCCTGTGTCGTCGCCCTCGTCCTGTTCGCCCTGGCCATGGCCTTCACGGCGCTGCTGATGCGGGGCCGCAACAACCTGATCTCGGCGGGTGACTGAGCCATGACCGACCTCCTCGACCCTGTCCGCAAAGCCGCTGCCGCCTCCCCGGAGCGCGCCTCGCGCACGCCCGCCGCCCGCACCGCCCGCCGCAAGGCGCTGCTGCACTGGATCGCCGTGCACTCCCTCGGGATCGCCGCCGCGCTCTTCTTCGTGCTGCCGTTCGTCTTCGTGGTGCTGACCTCGCTGATGAGCGACCAGCAGGCGCTGACCCGCGATCTCACCCCGAACACCTGGGAGTGGGGCAACTACGAACGGGTCTTCAACACCCCGGGCTTTCTGACCTGGTGGCGCAACACCCTGCTGTACGCGGGCCTCGGCACCGTCCTCACCGTGGTGTCGTCGATCCCGGTGGCGTACGCGCTGGCGAAGTTCCGCTTCCGGGGCCGCAAGCTGTCGCTGATGCTCGTCATCTCGATGATGATGCTGCCGCCGCAGGTCGTCATCATCCCGATGTACCTGTTCTGGGCGAAGCAGATGGACCTGTCCGGCACCTTGTGGCCGCTGATCATCCCGATGGCCTTCGGCGACGCGTTCTCCATCTTCCTGCTGCGGCAGTTCCTGCTGACCATCCCGAACGAATACCTGGACGCCGCGAAGGTCGACGGCTGCGGTGAGTTCCGTACGCTGATGAAGGTCGTCCTGCCGATGGCCAGGCCGGGGATCGCGGCCATCGCCCTCTTCCAGTTCTTCGCCGCCTGGAACGACTACTTCGGACCACAGATCTACGCCTCGGAGAACCCGGCCGCCTGGACGCTCAGTTACGGCCTCGAATCCTTCAAGGGCGCACACCACACCGACTGGAACCTGACCATGGCCGCGACCGTTCTGGTCATGGCCCCCGTGATCGCCGTCTTCTTCTTCGCCCAGAAGGCATTCGTCGAGGGCGTCACACTGACCGGAGTAAAGGGCTGACATGAAGCTCGCAGTAGTGGGTGGCGGGTCCACCTACACCCCTGAACTGATCGACGGATTCGCCCGGCTGCGGGACACGCTGCCGATCGAGGAGCTGGTGCTCGTCGATCCCGCGGCCGACCGCCTGGAGCTGGTCTCCGGACTCGCCCGGCGGATCTTCGCCAAGCAGGACCACGCGGGGAAGATCACGACGACCACCGACATCGACGCGGGCGTCGCCGACGCCGACGCGGTGCTGCTCCAGCTGCGCGTCGGCGGACAGGCCGCGCGCAACCAGGACGAGACCTGGCCGCTGGAGTGCGGCTGCGTCGGCCAGGAGACCACCGGCGCCGGCGGCCTCGCCAAGGCGCTGCGCACCGTGCCGGTCGTCCTGGACATCGCCGAGCGGGTCCGCCGCACCAACCCGGACGCCTGGATCATCGACTTCACCAACCCGGTCGGCATCGTCACCCGCGCCCTCCTCCAGGCCGGGCACAAGGCGGTCGGCCTGTGCAACGTGGCGATCGGCTTCCAGCGGAAGTTCGCCCGGTTGCTGGAGGTGGAGCCGGGCCAGGTGCATCTCGACCATGTCGGGCTCAACCATCTGAGCTGGGAGCTGGGGGTGCGCCTCGGCGGCCCGGACGGCGAGAACGTCCTGCCGAAGCTGCTCGCGGAGCACGGCGACGCCATCGCGGACGACCTCCACATGCCACGCGAGCTGGTGGACCGGCTCGGCGTCGTCCCCTCCTACTACCTGCGCTACTTCTACGCCCACGACGAGGTGGTGAGGGAGCTCGGCACCAAGCCCTCCCGGGCCGCCGAGGTCGCGGCGATGGAGAAGGAACTGCTCGCGATGTACGGCGACCCGGCGCTCGACGAGAAGCCCGAGCTGCTCGCCAAGCGCGGCGGCGCGTTCTACTCCGAGGCGGCCGTGGACCTGGCGGCCTCACTGCTGGGCGACGGCGGCTCCCCCGTCCAGGTGGTCAACACGTACAACGACGGGACCCTGCCGTTCCTCCCGGACGACGCGGTGATCGAGGTGCAGGCCCGGGTCGGCCGCGACGGCGCCACACCGCTGGCCGTCCCGGCGCTGGACCCGCTGTACGCCGGCCTCATCGCCAACGTCACGGCGTACGAGGACCTCGCCCTGGAAGCCGCGCTGCGCGGGGGCCGGGACCGGGTCTTCAAGGCGTTGCTCGCCCACCCGCTGATCGGCCAGTTCGACTACGCCGAGGGCCTCACCGACCGGCTGATCGCCCACAACCGGGAGCACCTGGCGTGGGCGTGAGCGTGTCGGTCGTCGCCATCGACGCGGGCAACAGCAAGACCGATGTGGCACTGATCGGCGAGGACGGAACCGTGCTGGCCACGGCGCGCGGCGGCGGTTTCCAGCCGCCCGTGATCGGGGTGGAGGCGGCGGTCGACGTGCTGGCCGGGGTGCTGGAGCGGGCGGTCGCGGAGCTGCCCGCTCCGCCCGTCCTCTCCGGTCATGTCTCCGCTTGTCTGGCCAACGCCGACCTGCCGGTCGAAGAGGCCGAGTTGGCCGCAGCTCTGGAGTCGCGAGGGTGGGGCTCCTCGGTGGAGGTGCGCAACGACACCTTCGCGATCCTGCGCGCCGGGGTGGACGAGCCCCGGGGCGTCGCGGTGGTGTGCGGGGCAGGGATCAACTGCGTGGGTATGACCCCGGACGGGCGGACCGCCCGCTTCCCCGCGATCGGGCGGATCTCCGGTGACTGGGGCGGCGGTTCGGGGCTTGCGGACGAGGCGCTGTGGTTCGCCGCGCGCGCCGAGGACGGACGGGGCGAGGCTTCGGAGCTGGCCCGCGCGCTGCCGCGCCATTTCGGGCTCGACTCGATGTACGGGCTGATCGAGGCGCTGCACCGGGGTGTTGTCCCGTCGGCACGGCGGCACGAGCTGACGCCGGTGCTGTTCGCCACGGCGGAGGCCGGGGACCCGGTGGCGGCCGCGCTGGTGAAGCGGCAGGCGCACGAGGTGGTGGCGATGGCCGCGGTCGCCCTGGACCGCCTCGGTCTGCTGGAGGAGGAGGTTCCGGTGCTGCTGGGCGGCAGTGTGCTGGCCGCGCGGCACCCGCAGCTCAACGACCGGATCGCCGCGCTGCTGGCGGCCCGCGCCCCGAAGGCCGAGGTGCGCGTCGTGTCCGAGCCGCCGGTACTGGGCGCGGCGCTGCTGGGCCTGGACCGGACGGGCGCGGGTCCGGAGGTCCACCGGAGGCTGCGCGCGCGGTACGCCTGAGGGTTCCGGTACACCGCTCGTCGGGGAAACGCCGCGGAAACGTCCCTCCACGCAGACCGCGTGGAGGGACGCCTCTCGTTCGCGCCTCGTTCGCTCCTCGTACGGGTGAACGACTGGCGTACGAGGGGCGCGAGGGAACCGATCGGGGTTCTGGAACGTGTACCTGATGGGAAGCCCGTTCGCTTATGGGGATGTATCCGGGCACGTTGTGCTGCTTGCCTTGATCGGCCGCGTCCGCCCTGATCGAATGCGGGGACTGATGACGGGGACAGGACGGGGACCCAACTGTCAGTGACCGAGGGGGAGGTCGAGTGACACACCCGCCGAGCGGCGGCTCGCAGACGCTGCGTACGCCGGACCCGGTGTCCGGGACGGTCGGCGTGCCCGCACAGCGCACCACGTGGACCACGCAGGCGCAGCGCCTGCGTGCCGTGGCGACCACCGAGCCCGGCCGGCTCCAGATCATCGGGGCCGTCCTGGCCCTGCTGGTCGTCGCGTTCGGCGCGGTGACCACGCTGGAGATATCGCAGCGGGCCTCCTCGGCCGACGACGTGGTCAGCCGCAGCCAGCCGCTCAGCGCCGACGCGGCGGACATCTACCGCTTCCTGGCGGACGCGGACACCACGGCGGCCAGTGGGTTCCTCGCGGGGGCGCAGGAGCCCGAGGCGGTGCAGGAGCAGTATCGCAAGGACATCGAGGAGGCGGCCCGGCTGCTGGTGAAGGCGTCGGGGAGCACCGACTCCGCCAGTGCGTCCAGCCGGGAGATAGCCACCCTCAACAAGCTGCTCCCGGTGTACACGGGCCTGATCGAGCGCGCCCGCGCCAACAACCGCCAGGGCCTGCCGCTGGGCGGCGCCTATCTCCGGTACGCCAACCAGAAGATGACCGGCGAGATGCTCCCCGCCGCCGAGCGGCTGTACGCGGCGGAGACGGGGCGGCTGGAGAGCGACTCGGCCGACGCCCGGCAGTGGCCGCTGTGGTCGATCGGCGCCGGGATCGTCGTGCTGGGCGCGCTGGGGTGGATGCAGCGGCGCACCTACCGCCGGACGAACCGGGTGCTGAACCACGGGCTGCTGGCGGCGACGGCCGCCGCCTCGGTGGTGGTGCTCTGGCTGGCCGTGGGGCACACGGTGGCGCGCGCGGAGCTGCGGTCGGCGATGGTGCACGGGCAGGAGTCGCTGGATGTCCTCAACGACGCCCGGATCAACTCCCTGAAGGCACGTGCCAACGAGAACCTCACCTTGGTGGCGCGGGGCGCGGTGCTGACGCCCGACGGCTCCGCCGACCAGTACGAGGCGGACTACGGCTCGGGGATGAAGGCGCTGAAGGCGCAGCTGGAGAAGGCCGAGCGGCTCGCGGACGACGACAGCGGGAGCGCGCCGGTGGCCACGGCGGCGGACGGCGTGGCGCAGTGGCAGGCGCGGCACCGGGAGGCCCGGGCCACGGACGACCGGGGCGACTACGACGGCGCGCTGGCGCAGATCATCGGGACGGAGAAATCCACCGGGCAGTCCTTCCAGCAGGTGGACGCCGCGCTGGAGAAGGCGCTCGCCCATGAGCAGGGCGAGTTCGCCTCGGCGGCGAAGGACGGGCGCGGGGCCCTGCGGGGCCTGCCGACCGGCGCCGCGGCCCTGGCGGTGCTGGGGGCCGTCGCCGTCATCGTCGGGGTCAACCGCAGGCTCTCGGAGTACCGGTGAGAGGGGCAGCGATGAGCAGGTCGAAGGACCGGCCCGGGCGCGGCGGCCTGCGCGGCTGGGGCGGGGTGACGGGGATGGCGGTGGCGTGCGCGGTCACCGCCGCGGTCACGCTGCTGCCGCTGGCCCACCACAACGGCGGATCGGCCGGGGCGGGCACCTCGGGCGGGGTGATGACGGCCGACCGGACCCGGGCCGAGGCGTGCACGGAGCCGGAGGCGAGCCTGCCCGCGTCCGGCTCCGACGGGCCGAACATCGACAGGATCAAGGAGCGCGGCAAGCTGATAGCGGGCGTCGACCAGAACAGCTTCCGCTGGGGCTACCGCAATCCGGAGAGCGGGGCTCTGGAGGGGTTCGACATCGATCTGGTGCGGGCCATCGCCGACGACCTCCTGGGCGACCCGGACGCGGTGATCTTCCGGGCCATCCCCACCAACCAGCGCATCGCCGCCCTGGAGAACGACCGGGTCGACGTCGTCGTGCGGACGATGACGATCAACTGCAAGCGGCTGGAGCAGGTCTCCTTCTCCACCGCCTACTTCCAGGCAGGACAGCAGGTGCTCGCCCCGAAGGAGTCGCCGATCACCGGCTACGACTCCTCGCTGAAGGGCAAGCGGGTCTGCTCGGCCGAGGGCTCGACGGCGTACGAGGCGCTGGAGGAGAAGTCCTTCGGGGCGCTCTACAAGGACGACTTCGACGGCACAGAGCGCGACCCGGACCGGCTGACCGTGCCCAACCAGCTGGACTGCCTGGTGCGGCTCCAGCTCGGCGAGGTCGACGCGGTCGTCACGGACAACGCCCTGGCGGCCGGGCAGGCGGCGCAGGACCCGGCGGTGGAGCTCAAGGGGAAGGACCCGTTCACCACGGAGTACTACGGCGTCGCCACGAAGAAGGGCTCCGACGATCTGGTGGCCCGGGTCAACAAGGTCCTCGTCGACTACCGGGCGGGCGGCAAGGACAGCGCCTGGATGCGGTCCTACGAGAAGTGGCTGGCGACCGGCCTGCCCGGGATCACCGCACCGCCCGCCCCCAAGTACCGCACCGACTGACCCCGCGGCACCTGCGCCGCGGCACCGTGCACCACAGCAGCGAACCGACCGGAACGAGCGGGCCGGAGCAGACCGAAGCAGACCGATCCCGCCGGGCCCTCCGGCCCTGCGGGGAGAGCGGAGAGGTGATCGATGGGCGTCGCGGGATCCTTCCCCAGCTTCGCGGGGAGGCCCCCCGGACCGGTCATGGACCGGGAGGAGGCGGACCGTGCGCTGGCCCGGCTCGGGGCGGAGCACGAGGCCATCGAGACCTCGCTCCTCGCGCTCCAGGACCATGCCGGGCGCCGGCTCCTGGAGGGCGCCGAGCTGACCGGCGTCACCCGGGAGCGCTGGGCCTCGACCGAGCAGTCGATCACCCTCCTGTGGGGGTATTTCGACGCGTACGCGGGGGCGCTGTCCGAGGCCCGCGAGATCCGTGCGCGCCGCCGCCATCCGAACCGGGAGGACCTCTCCGCGCTGACCGAGCTGCTGCGCGGCGAGTCGGTCACCGTCGCCAATCCGGGTGCGGTGCCGCCGCCTTCGGCCGACGGTCCGGCCCGGCTCTCCGAGCGGTTCTCGCTCCAGGAGCTGGTCGCCCGGATGAACGAGCTGTACGCCAGGTCCCTGGACATGGTCGTCGCCTCCGACTCCGTCTGGTCGGCGCTGCCCGCCCGGATCGACCTGCTCGCGGCCGAGCTGCACCGGACGCGTTCGCTGGCGCACTCGGTGGGGGTGCGGCCCGGTGAGCACCCGGCCGGGGACGATCTGGCGGAGATCACCGAGGAGCTGACGACGCTGCGGGTACAGGTGATCTCGGACCCGCTGGCGTTCTGGCTGCCGGGTCCCGGCAGCGCCGCGCCCGGCGGCGGCCGCCCCGACACCTCGCGCTACGACCGGGCCGCCCGCGCCCTGGAGGACGTACGGCGCGAGATCGAGGCGGTGCTCGCGGTCCGGCAGGACGCGGAGGCGCGCCTGGTGCGGCTGCGGGACGTGCTCTCACGGGCCGACCGCACCCTGACGGAGGCGCGGGCGGCGCGCGGCGAGGTGCTGGCGAAGATCGCCGCATCCGAGGTGCCCGCGGTCAGCGGTCCGCCGACCGCTCTCCAGGAGCGTCTGGCGACCGCCTCCGACCACCGCCGGCACGCCCAGTGGCACCGGCTGTCGCCGCTGCTGGAGGCCTTGGAGCAGGAGGCCGAGGACGAACTGCTGCGTGCCCGTGAGTCGTTGACCTCGGTGACCGCGCCGCTGGCGGTCCGCGCCGAGCTGCGCGGCCGGCTCGACGCGTACAAGGCGAAGGTGGCCCGGCACGGCCTGGCGGAGGATCCGCTGCTGATCGAGCGGTACGACGCGGCGCGCCGCATGCTGTGGAGTGCGCCGTGCGATCTGCGGGTCGCCGAGCAGGCCGTCCTGCGTTACCAGCACGCGGTCGCGGAGTCGCTGCCGTCGCGCCGGCCCGACGGACCACAGGGTGGGCAAGGCGCGGGCGAACAGGGGGAATCACGATGAGTACGCAGTGCCAGCGCCCCGCGTGCGAGGGGACATACGAGGACATGGGCGGCGGTGAGCTGTACTGCGACACCTGCGGTCTGGCTCCGGTCGTCTCGCCGACGGGCATGGTCTCCTCGCCGCCGACCGGGATCGCCGGGGGCGGCCGGGCCAGCAGCCGGGACAGTTCCTCGCAGCGCTCCAGCTCCCGTGCCTCCGCCCGGTCCTCGTCCCGTTCGTCGACCTCGCGCCGCTCCGTCTCCGGCCGGCTGTCGCGTTCGCTGTCCGGGGCGTCGACCTCCCGTTCGGTCTCGGTGCGCTCCTCCGGCTCGACGTCGGCGGCCTCGGCCCGGGGGCGGCTCGGCGTCGGCCTGGTGGAGGTCCCGGACGTACCCCGGCCCGATCCGCGTACGGCGGTGATGGAGCGGGCGGAGGTGCCCGAGCGCAAGCGGTTCTGCTCCCGTTCGGACTGCGGGGCCCCGGTGGGCCGTTCGCGCGGTGAGCGGCCGGGCCGCACCGAGGGGTTCTGCACCAAGTGCGGCCACCCGTACTCCTTCGTGCCGAAGCTGACCGGCGGCGACATCGTGCACGGCCAGTACGAGGTCGTGGGCTGTCTGGCGCACGGCGGTCTCGGCTGGGTGTATCTCGCGGTGGACCGGGCCGTCTCCGACCGCTGGGTGGTCCTCAAGGGCCTGCTGGACACCGGGGACCAGGACGCGATGGCCGCCGCGATCTCCGAGCGCCGCTTCCTCGCCGAGATCGAGCACTCCAACATCGTGCGGATCTACAACTTCGTCGAGCACCTGGACCAGCGCACCGGCTCCCTCGACGGCTACATCGTCATGGAGTACGTCGGCGGCAAGGCCCTCAAGGAGATCGCCAACGAGCGCCGCACCCCGGCCGGGAAGCGTGACCCGCTGCCGGTGGAGCAGGCCTGCGCGTACGGGATCGAGGCCCTGGAGGCGCTCGGTCATCTGCACAGCCGCAATCTGCTCTACTGCGACTTCAAGGTCGACAACGCGATCCAGACCGAGGACCAGCTCAAGCTGATCGACATGGGCGCGGTGCGCCGGATGGACGACGAGGAGTCCGCGATCTACGGCACCGTCGGCTACCAGGCCCCCGAGGTGGCGGAGCTGGGCCCGTCGGTCGCCTCCGACCTGTACACGGTGGCCCGGACGCTGGCGGTCCTCACGTTCGACTTCCAGGGGTACACGAACGTCTTCGTGGACTCGCTGCCGGACCCGGACACCATCGAGGTGTTCCGCACCTACGAGTCGTTCTACCGGCTGCTGGTGCGGGCCACCGACCCGGACCCGGCCCGGCGGTTCGGCTCGGCCGCGGAGATGGCCGAGCAGCTGACGGGGGTGCTGCGGGAGGTCGTGGCCCTGCAGACCGGCCGGCCGCGCCCGGCCCTGTCGACGCTGTTCGGCGCGGAACTGCGCGTGGTCGACACGGAGTTGTTCGCCCCGCAGACGGACGACGTCTCGCAGCTGGGCGGCCGGGACACCGGCTCCGGGCGGGTCGGGCCGCTGGGCCGCCGCAAGGGCCGCGGTGGCCGGCCGGCCGGCATTCCCGCGCAGGGCGGCGGCGCGGGGCGGGTCCACGGCGGTGCGGCTCCGGTCGCGCCGGGGGCCGTGACGTCCGCGGTGGCCGGGGCGCTGCCGGTGGGCACGCAGCCGTCCGGCCCGGCGGGGGGTCACGCGGTGGGCGCCGCTCCCCTGGCCGTGCCGCCGACCCATGTCCGGGGCTCCGCGCCGGGCGGCGCGGACCCGCTCCCGTACGTTCCCCCGGCGCACGCGCCTGTTCCGGCGCCCCGGGCGCCCGACCAGGCCCCGGGCGCCGGACCGTACGCCACCGGTCCCTCGGCCGGACCGTACGTCCAGACCGCCCCGGCCGGACCGTACGGCCCCGGCGGCGGTGTCCGGCTCGCCCCGTTCGACGCCCCGGCCACCGCGTTGGCGCTGCCGGTCCCCCGGGTCGACGCGATGGACCCGAACGCCGGTTTCCTCGCGGGACTGATGGCCTCCGCCCCGGCCGAGCTGATCACCGCCCTGCACACGGTCCCCGTCCCCTCGCTGGAGACCCGGCTGCGGGAGCTGCGGGCCCGGCTGGAGATGCGGGAGCCGGATGCGGCCGCGCGTGCGCTGACCACCCTGGAGGGTGAACACGCGGACGACTGGCGGGTCGTCTGGTATCGGGGGGTCACCTCGCTGGTGACCGGAGACCACGAGACGGCGGCGCTCTCCTTCGACGCGGTCTATGACGCGTTCCCCGGCGAGATGGCGCCCAAGCTGGCGCTCGGGATCTGTGCGGAGGTGCTGGGCCAGCTGGACAACGCCGCCGAGTACTACCGGCTGGTGTGGGCGACCGATCCCGGGTTCGTCAGCGCCGCGTTCGGCCTGGCCCGGGTGCAGATCGCCGCCGGGGAGCGGGGTGCGGCGGTGAGCACTCTGGAGTCGGTGCCGGAGGCCTCGATCCACTACACGGCGGCACGGGTCGCCACCGTCCGGGCGCGGCTGCGCGAGCGCTCGCACCGGGAACCGCTGCTGACGGATCTGTCGGCCGCCGGGGTCCAGGTGACCGCCCTGGACGCCTTCGGTCTGGACCCGGTGCGGCACGAGCAGTTGTCGACGGAGGTACTGGGCAAGGCGCTCGACTGGGTACTCTCCGGTAGTCCCGGTGTCCCGGGGCCGGGTAGTCCGGACGCCGGTCCGCCGGATGCACGGAAGCTGCTCGGCACCGAACTGACCGAGCGGGGGCTGCGGTTCGGGCTGGAGCGCTCGTACCGGATGCTCGCCCGGCTCGCTCAGCGGGGCGACGAGAGGATCGAACTGGTGGAGCGGGCCAACCGTTTCCGCCCCCGGACGTGGGTGTGAAGATGTCTCAGAGCCACCAGCAGCCCGCCCTGTCGAAGTGCCCCGGCTGCGACGAACCGCCGGCCGCGGGCGACCTGTTCTGCGGGGCGTGCGGCTACGACCTCTCGGCCGTGCCCGCGCGCCCAGGTGACCGGCCCACGATGGCCATCACCGTGCCCCCTGCCGCCCCGGAAGCGCCGGCTGCTCCGGTCGCGTCGGCCGGCCAGGCGGCGCCGGCAGCGTCGGGCGCGGAGGCCGTGCGGTGGCCCGCCGCCACGGAGACCGACAGCTCGGACGTGCCCGCGCCCGTGCACCGTCCGTCGGATCTGCCGGGGACGGACTCGGGCGGCAGGCCCCTGGCGGAGCAGGAACAGGTCCAGGGGCCGGGTGCGGCGGCCGGGCAGGGCGCGCCGGTCGGGCCCGGGCCGGAGCCCGTCGGCGGTCCTGAGCCCTCGGCCGTTCCGGTGCGCCACGACGACCGGGCGGAGCCGGGCGGTGCGGAGCACTCCGGTGACTTCGCGCTGGCCGCGCCCGATCCCCGTACGGCCGAGCACGCCGCGGCGGCCGCCGCTCCCACCGCCGGGGGGAAGGTCTGTGTGGCCTGCCGCTCCGGCCGGGTGGACCCCGACGGCTACTGCGAGAACTGCGGGCACGCCCAGCCCCGTGAGCGCGACCACATGGAGCAGGAGCTCGGCTCGGTGGCCGCGGTGAGCGACCGGGGCCTGCGCCATCACCGCAACGAGGACTCCTTCGCGGTGTCCTCGACCGCGCTGCCGGACGGTTCGCCCGCCGTCGTCGCGATCGTCTGCGACGGCGTCTCCTCGGCGAGCCGCCCCGACGAGGCGTCGGCCGCCGCCGCGAACGCCGCCAACGAGTCACTGCTGGCTTCCCTGCCGCGCGGTACGCATCCGCAGCAGGCGATGCACGAGGCGATCGTCGCCGCGTCCGAGGCGGTCAACGCCCTGGCGCAGGAGCCGGCCGGGGCGATGGAGCACGACGCGCACCGCCACCAGAACGCCCCGGCCTGCACCCTGGTCGGCGCGGTCATGGCGGGCGAGCTGCTGATCGTCGGCTGGGTCGGCGACAGCCGGGTCTACTGGGTGCCCGAGGACCGGAGCCGGCCGACCGCCCGGCTCACCGAGGACGACTCCTGGGCCGCGCAGATGGTGGCGGCCGGCCTGATGAACGAGGCGGAGGCGTACGCGGACGAGCGCGCCCACGCCATCACCGGCTGGCTCGGCGCCGACGCGTACGAACTGGAGCCGCACACCGCCGCGTTCAAGCCGGACCGGCCGGGCCTGGTCGTCGTGTGCACGGACGGCCTGTGGAACTACGCCGAGTCCGCCGAGGAGATGGCCGCCGCGGTCCCGGCCGACGCCCAGGAACACCCGTTGCGCGGCGCCCAGGTGCTCGTCGGACACGCGCTCGACGGCGGGGGCCACGACAACGTAACAGTGGCACTTCTGCCGTTCGCCGTCCGGCCGCAAGGGGCAGGATCGGCCTGCGAAACCGTTTGAGCCTCAAGGAGCCGACCAGATGGCCAACTTCTCCAAGTCGCAGGTGCCGCAGTTCTCCGTCGAGGTCTACCAGAACGCGTTCCTGCCCGAGGGCGGCCGTGAGGTCAACGCGATCGTCACCGTGACCTCGACCGGCGGCGGCACCACCGGCGGGATACCGCTGGCGGACGCGGCACCCGCGTACGGGGCGGGGCAGGGACCCGGCGCGGCCGTGGTGCTGATGGTCGACTGCTCCGGCTCGATGGACTACCCGCCGACGAAGATGCGCAACGCGCGCGACGCGACGGCCGCGGCCATCGACACGCTGCGGGAGGGGACCCAATTCGCGGTGGTCGCCGGAACGCATGTGGCGAAGGACGTCTATCCGGGCAACGGGCGGCTCGCGATCGCCGACGCGCAGACGAAGGCGCAGGCCAAAGAGGCCCTGCGGAAGCTGAGCGCGGGCGGAGGCACCGCGATCGGCACCTGGCTGCGGCTGGCGGACCGGCTGCTGAACTCCGCCGACGTCGCCATCCGGCACGGCATCCTGCTGACCGACGGCCGCAACGAGCACGAGTCGCCCGAGGACCTGCGGGCGGCCCTGGACTCCTGCGCGGGCCGGTTCACCTGCGACGCCCGCGGGGTCGGCACCGACTGGGAGGTGAAGGAGGTCACCGGCGTAGCCGCCGCCCTCCTCGGCACGGCCGACATCGTCGCCGACCCCTCGGGCCTGGCCGCGGACTTCACGCGGATGATGGAGAACGCCATGGGCAAGGAGGTCGCGGACGTCTCGCTGCGGCTCTGGACCCCGGTGGGCGTGGAGATCCGGTTCGTGAAGCAGGTCGCACCGACCGTCGCCGACCTGACCGCCCGGCGCACCGAGGCGAACGCCCGGGCCGGGGACTACCCGACCGGTTCCTGGGGCGACGAGTCCCGCGACTACCACGTGTGCGTCCTGGTGCCGGAGGCCGGGATCGGCCAGGAGATGCTGGCGGCCCGGGTCTCGCTGATCCTGCCCGACCCCTCCGGCGCGGGCACGCCGCAGACGCTGTCGCAGGGGCTCGTACGGGCCGTGTGGACGGACGACATGGTGGCGTCGACCTCGATCAATCCGCAGGTCGCGCACTACACGGGTCAGGCGGAACTGGCACAAGTCATCCAGCAGGGGCTGGACGCACGCAAGTCGGGCGACTTCGACGGCGCGACGGCGAAGCTGGGCCGTGCGGTGCAGCTGGCGTCGGCGTCCGGGAACCAGGACACCGCGAAGCTGCTTTCGAAGGTGGTCGACGTCGTCGATGCCGCGACAGGTACTGTGCGACTGAAGGCGAAGGTCGCGGAAGCGGACGAGATGACCCTCGAAACGCGCTCCACCAAGACCGTTCGCGTCAAGAAGTAGCACAAAGCGATCACCTCGCGGTCAACGCACCGCGACCGACAGCATGCGGCCTCCGGGGCCGGTAGAGGAGAGGGGGAAGCGCCGACATGCCGACCTGCCCGAACGGACACCAGTCGGGTTCCGAGGACTGGTGCGAGGTCTGCGGACACCGCATGACGACCGGCGGTGCGCCCGCGGGCGCGGTGCCCCCGCCGCCTCCTCCGCCGCCCGCGCCCGGTTACGGCTACCCGCAGCCGGGCTCCGGCACCGGTGGCGGACAGCCCACCATGCAGGCGGAGCTCTGCCCGCAGTGCCGTACGCCGCGTGAGGCGATGGCGCCGTTCTGCGAGGAATGCCGCTGGAACTTCCTCACCAACACGGCGACCTCCTACACACCGCTGGCCCCGCAGCACAGCACGCCCAGCGGCCCGCCGCCCGGCCTCAACCTGCCGCCCGGCTTCCAGGCACAGGGCCCCGGCGGTCAGCCCGGCCCCGGTGGTCCAGGCGGCCCTGGTGGCCCCGGTGGTCCCGGTGCGCAGGGCGGTCCGCCCGGCGCTCCGCAGCCGCGCGACCCGTTCGACTACCAGGGCTCGCGGCCCTCGCAGGTGAACCGCCCCGCCGAGCCGCTCACCCCTGAGCAGAACGGTCCCCAGGGGAACAGCGGTCCGCAGGGGAACGGCGGCCAGGGCGGTCCTCCGCAGTCGTTCCAGCAGGGGCCCCCGCCGTCCTCGTTCCAGCAGCAGGGCCCGCCGTCGGCGCGTTCGCCGTTCGAGCCGCAGCAATCCGCTCCGTCGCCGTTCGAACCGCAGCAGTCGGCTCCGTCGCCGTTCGAGCCGCAGCAGGCCTCGCCCTTCGCGCCGCCGCAGCAGCATCAGCAGTCGGCGCCGCCCGCGCCTCCGCAGTCGTCGGGGCACACCGGCGGGGACGACTGGATGCTGTCGCCGCCCTCCCAGGCGCAGCAGCCGCAGCCGCCCCAGCAGTTCCAGCAGCCGGGCCCCCACCAGGGCCAGGGCCAGCCGGGTCACCCGGGCCAGGGTCAGCGGCACGGGCAGGACCAGGGGTACGACCAGGGCCAGCAGCACGGGCAGGACCAGGGATACGACCAGGGCCAGCAGCACGGCGTGCCCGGCCAGGGCAGGCCGCAGCAGCCCGCCACCTGGACCGCCGTGATCGCCCCGGACCGTGCGTACTTCCTCGCGATGATGCAGCGCAGCGGCCCCGAGGCGACCGGGCTGAACCTGCCCGCGTACTCCCCGGAGCAGCGCCTTCCGCTCACCGGCAGCCAGGTCACCATCGGGCGTCGCCGGCAGAGCACCGGCGAGTCCCCGGACGTCGATCTGTCGGTGCCCCCGGAGGACCCGGGCGTCTCGCACCAGCACGCGGTGCTGGTGCAGCAGCCCGACGGCGGCTGGGCGGTCGTCGACCAGAACTCCACCAACGGCACCACGCTGAACGGCGCCGAGGAGCCGATCCAGCCCTACGTCCCCGTGCCGCTCCAGGACGGCGACCAGGTGCACGTCGGGGCCTGGACGACGATCACGGTCCGCCGGGACTGATACCGCCGGGCCGGCACGCGCGGGAGCCGAGCACACACCGGGCCCGCGCAGGAGCCCGAGCACACACCGGTCCCGGCAGGACGCCGGTGCTCGCCGCCGCCTTCACCGGCCGGCGGCGAGCGGCCAGGTGTAGGGGCCCTGCGGGTCGTCGAGCCAGGCCCACTGCCGCCCCTGGCCGACCGTGATGCCGTACCTCTCCCGCTGCGGACGCCCCTCGCGCTCCCAGAGGGAGAGGGCCTCGTGCGGATCGAGGGTGCCCGCGGTCAGCGTCAGGAGGAACCGGAACAGGTCGTCCCCGGCCACCCGACGCGGCAGTCCGCCGAGGTGCGGCAGCCCGTCGGCCGGCGGCAGCGCCCCGCGCAGGGGCACGAAGTACGCCGGGGTGTGCAGGAAGTGCCCTTCGGCGCGCGGTCCGTGCGCCGTCGCACGGACCTCCAGCAGGACGAGACCGGTGGCGAGCGGCGCGAGGATCAACGCCCCCGGACGGCACTGTTCCGGCCAGCTCTGCGGTACGGAGGGCAGGGTGCAGGTCGCGATGATCCGGTCGTACGGGGCGCGCTCCGGGCAGCCCCGGGCCCCGTCACCGGTGATCACCTTCGGGTGGTACCCGGCCGCCGCGAGGTGGGCGCGGGCCGACTCCGTGATCTCCGGGTCCAGATCGACGCTGGTCACGGCGGGGTCGCCGAGCCGGTGGGCGAGGAGGGCCGCGTTGTAGCCGGGGCCGGTGCCGATCTCCAGGACCGTGTGTCCGTCCGCCACATCGAGGGCGTCGAGCATCAGGGCCATCAGGGACGGCTGGCTGGAGGACGAGACGAGTTCGCCGTCCTTGAGGCAGGTGGCCAGCGCCCCGTCCGCGTACACCCCGTGCAGCCAGCGTGAGCGTTGTCCGGGGTCGGCGCCTTCGGCCCCGAGGCGTTCGTAGCCCCCGATCCCGTGCACGTAGAAGAACGGCACGAACAGATGGCGGGGCACCTCGGCGAAGGCGGTGCGCCAGGCGGGATCGGTGAGTCCGCCCCGCGCGACGATCTCCCGCACGAGGGCGTCCCGCGCCGCGTCGGCCTCGGCGTCGGGGGCGGACGGGGAGGGGCCCTGCCGGTGTGCACCCATGTCTCCACTGTCCTGTGCCGGAGGCGTGGGGGCGAGAGGGAGCGCTGCCCCGGTCCCGGACGTTGGTCCTAGGACCGCTGACCTCGGGCGGTACGTCTGCGACCATGGACGGGTGACTGAGATTCCGCGCGACACGCTTCAGGAGCAGACCTTCTACGAGCAGGTCGGCGGCGAGGCGACCTTCCGGCGCCTGGTCCACCGCTTCTACGAGGGCGTGGCGGGCGACGAGCTGCTGCGGCCGATGTACCCGGAGGAGGATCTGGGCCCGGCCGAGGAGCGGTTCGCGCTGTTCCTGATGCAGTACTGGGGCGGCCCGCGCACCTACAGCGACCACCGGGGCCACCCGCGGCTGCGGATGCGGCACGCGCCGTTCCGGGTGGACCGCGCGGCCCATGACGCCTGGCTCGCCCATATGCGGGTCGCGCTGGACGAGCTGGGGCTCGCGCCGGAGCACGAGCGGCAGCTGTGGGACTACCTGACGTACGCCGCGGCCTCGATGGTCAACACCGCGGACTGATCACTCCCGGACGTCGGCGGATCACCGGCCAGCGGCGAACGGCGAGCGGCCACGTGAACGTTCTGTGACCGAACGCCTCCGGAATTCGACGCTCCACCTCCGGATAACGATCACGATCGCATCAAGGTGCGCCTGTAAGCGGTTACCGAAACCCGGGTGCCTCTGAAAGCATCACCGGTACGTCGGGGGGCGTGCGCGTGTGGTGTTTCGGGGGCTGGGGGATCAGGTGACGGGTTTCGTCCTTCTGCGGGTGCGGGCTCATCGCCTGTTGCTCTCCGCGGCCGTCCTCGCCGTCCTGCTGACCACCTCCGTCCTGGCCGCGCTCACCGCGTTCTCGGGTTCCGTCGGGGACGCGGCCCTGCGCCATACGCTCACGCACCGGTCGGCCGCGTCCGCCGCTCTCGTCGTGTCCGCGTCGGTCGACCACGAACAGCGCGCGGAGGCCGACGAGGCCGTCCGCAAGGCCTCCCGCGACGCCTTCGACGGGCTGCCCGTGACCGTGGGGAAACTGGAGAGTTCGGGGTCGTACGCGCTGCCGCGGAGCCTCCAGGACCCGGCCGCCCGGCGCGGCGATCCGGACCTCACCCACTTCGCCGCCCTCGACCGCGACCGGGTGCGGATCACGGAGGGCAGGGCGCCCGCGGCCTCCGACGGCACCGGCCCCGTACAGGTCGCGCTGCCCGTCGTCGCCGCCGAGGCGCTGAAGCTGAAGCCGGGCGCGCGGCTCACCGTCACCGACCGGCTGCGGAACGACAAGAAGCAGCGGGTCCTGGTCACCGGTGTCTACGAGGCGGCCGACCGGGCCGACCCGTACTGGCAGTTGGACCCGCTCGGCGGGCGCGGAGTGCGCAAGCTCGCCTTCACGACGTACGGCCCGCTGCTCACCGACCCCTCGGTCCTCGCCTCGGGCGCGCTCGGCGGCGGGCAGACGTCCTGGCTGGCGGCCGCCGACTTCTCCACGCTGACCACCGGCTCCATGGCGGGGCTGCGGGACGCGTCGGCGGGCGCCCCGAAGGCGCTGGCGGCCGCACCGGTGTTCAAGGCCGGTGTCACCGCGCGGATGTCGCTGCCGACCGTGCTCGACCAGCTCGACCGGGCACTGCTGGTCTCCCGTTCCACGCTGATGATCGTCGCGGTGCAGCTGGTGCTGCTCGCCGCGTACGCCCTGCTGCTCGTGGCCCGGCTGCTGAACAGCGAGCGGGACGGCGAGCGGGAACTGCTGCGGGCCCGGGGCGGTTCCCGTGGCCGGATCACCTCGTTCGCCGCGATCGAGGCGCTGCTGCTGGCCGTGCCCGCCGCCGTGGTCGCCCCGCTGCTCGCGGGGCCGCTGACCGGACTGCTGGCCGAGCGCAGCGCCCTGTCCCGGATCGGTCTCGACGTCGGCGCGGCCTCGACCGGGACCGTGTGGCTGGTCTCCGCGGCCGTCGCGCTGGCCTGCGCCCTGGCGGTGGTGGCCCCGTCGCTGACGGCCGGGGCGGGCGGGCGCCGGACCCGGGCCGCTTCGCTGCCGGGGCCGGTGCGGGCGGGCGCGGACCTCGGGCTGCTGCTGATCGCGGGGGTGGCGTACTGGCAGCTGGACCGGCAGGCCGGCGGCGGGGCGCTCACCGGCGACCGGGCGGGCAACCTCGGGATCGACCCCCTGCTGGTCACCGCCCCGGCCCTCGCGCTGCTCGCCGGAACGGTCCTCACGCTGCGGCTGCTGCCGCCCGCCGCGAGGCTCGCGGAACGGCGTGCGGCCAAGGGCCGGGGGCTGCCCGCGGCCCTGGCGGGCTGGCAGTTCAGCCGCCGACCGCTGCGCGGCGCGGGTCCGGTGCTGCTGCTGGTCCTGTCGGTCGCGATGGGCATGCTGGCGATCGGCCAGAGTGCATCGTGGAACCGTTCGCAGTCCGACCAGGCCGACTTCGGCTCCGGCGCCTCGGTCCGGCTGGTCGGCGGGCACGGCAGCGGTCCGGCGTCGGCCGGGATCTACAGCGGCCTGGACGGGGTGCGGCAGGCGGCCCCCGCCCACCGGACGACGGTGGAGGCCTCCGGGGGGCGCACGGCCGAGATCCTCGCCCTGGACACCGCCCACGCGGACGAGGCGATGCTGATGCGCTCCGACCTCGCCGGCGGAAGCCCGCGCCGGGTGTTCGACACCATCGCCCCGCAGCCGGCCCCGCGCCCCGGGCTCGTCCTCCCGAAGGACAGCACCCGGGTCACGATGGACCTGCGGATCACCACGGTGTCGCCGAAGCGCTCCGAGGCCGCCCCCGGCACATCGCCGCCGGTGGTCACCGTGCTCCTGGAGGACCGTTACGGCCTCCCCTACCGGTTCCTGGCCGGCCCCGTGCCCGTGGACGGCCGCCCGGTCCCGGTGTCGTTCGCGGTGTCGGCGGCGGGCGGTCTGGCCGTGACCGGTATCGAGGTGGACGACGAACCGCCGTACGGCCGGGCGGAGAAGCGCCGGGTCACGGTGAGCGACGTCCGCGTGGTCACGGGATCCGGCGACGACAAAGCGTCGGGCTCCGGATCCCCCGAAGGATCTGAAGGCTCCACAGGCTCCGAGGACTCCGCAGGCCAGGGACGCCCGGAGCGCCCGGTACCGGTCTCCGGATCAGTGCGCTGGGACGCGTCCATGGCGCTCACCGTGAGCGGTGACAGCCGGCCGGGCGCGACGCCGGTGCGCAACGGGACTTCGGGCCTGCCGGACTTCACGTACGCCACCGGGGTGAGCAGCGAGGACACCTGGGAGCCGACCACCAGCACCCTGCGGATCACCGCCGCCCGGCCGAAGGCCGCGCCGCTCAAGGCGGTCGCGACGGACGCCTATCTGAAGAGCACGAACGCGAAGCTCGGGGACGAGATCGACCTCACCCTGGCCGGGAACACCGTCCGGGTGACCCTGGCGGACGTGGTGCGCCGGCTGCCGACCACCGGGGCCGCCGAGCTGTCCGGCGCCGCGGACCCGGCGCAGTACGGCGGCGCGCTGCTGCTGGACCTCAAGGCCGTCACCGAGCTCCTGGCCGGGCGGACGACGGCCACCATCGAGGCGACCGAGTGGTGGCTGAGCGCCGACCCCGGCGACGCCCCGAAGGTCGCCGCCGCCCTGCGCGCGCTGCCGGACACCGACCCGGCCCAGGTGCTGGTCCGGGCCGAGGCCGCCCGGCAGCTGGTGGACGACCCGCTGGGCGCGGGGCCGCAGTCGGCGCTGCCCGCCGTCGCGGTGGTCGCCGCCGCGCTGGCGGCGGTGGGCTTCGCGGTCAGCGCCTCGGGCTCCCGGCGCGAACGGGCGGCGGAGCTCGGCGTGTTGCGGGCGCTCGGCGCCCCGCGCCGCCGGCTGGCCCGGATGATCGCCGCCGAACAGGGTGTGCTGATCGCCCTCGCTCTGCTGATCGGGCTCGGCATCGGCACGGTGCTGACCCGGGCCGTCGTCCCGCTCATCGTCCTGACCGGGCAGGCGGACCGGCCCGTTCCGCCGGTGCTGGTCGAGCTGCCCGCCGGGCAGGTCGCCGCGCTGCTGGCCGGGGTCGCCGCCCTGCCGCTCGTGATCGTCGCGACGATGGCGCTGCGCCGCGGGGACCCGGCGGTCACACTGCGCCACCAGGGGGACCACTGACATGAGGGACGGCAAGCGGGCGGCGAGCGCCCCCTGGATACGGACCCGGCTGCGTACCGCACCGGGCGCGGCGGTGGCCCTCGCGGTGCTGGTGCTGGTGACGGCGTTCCTCGCCGCGGCGTTCCCGCGGGCCGTGGACGCGTACGAGACGAAGGGGCTCCGCCACGACATCCGGCTGGCCGACGCGGGGCGCAGCGCCGTGGAGGTCTCCCGCCCCCAGCCCGGACTGGAACTGCCACGGGAACAGCGGGAGGCCGGAGTACGGACGCCCGAGCTGAAGCGGATCGGCGGTGCGCTCGGCAAGGCCCTGCCCGAACCGCTGCGCGCGGACATGTCGTCCGTGGCGTACGGCCTGCGCACCATGAAGCCGGTGCTCGCGACCGAGCCGTGGCTGCCGAGGCCCGACACGGTGCCGCCGCAGCTCTCGTACACGGCGCAGACGGGGCTGAAGGAGCATGCCCGGCTGGTCAAGGGGGCCTGGCCGACGACGCCCGACGCGGTGACGGCCGGCTCGCGTGCGGTGCGGGGCGCGGTCACCGAGGAGACGGCGGCCGCGCTGAACATGAAGGTCGGCTCGACCCTCCGACTGCCCACCGCCGTCGGGGGTCCGCTGACGGTGACCATCACGGGCATCCTCGCCCCGCGCGACCCGGGCGGCAGCTACTGGTCCGCCGATCCGCTGGTGCGCACCCCGTCCCTGATCCCGGACCCCGCGAGCCCCTTCCCGCAGAACTACTGGACCGGCACCGTCCTGCTGGCCGAGGACGCCGGTCCCGCGCTCCTCGCCACCGCCACCGAACCGTCCCTGTTCTGGCGGTTCCCGCCCGACCCGTCCGAACTCACCGGCCCCGACGGCACCCGGCTGACGGCCGTCGTCAACTCGCTGGAGAGCGGCCCCGGGCTGCTGAAGGTGCGGGCGATCGCCGGGGACACGGCGGAGGTCCTCACCGGGCTCGGGCACATCGTGCAGGCCAACGCGCGGATGCGGGACGCGATCAGCCCCGTGATCGCGGTTGCCGCCCTCGGCATCGGCTCCGTGGCGGCCGTGGTCCTGGTGATGACGGGCGCCCTGATCGCCGCCCGCCGCAAGGCCGAACTGGCCCTGATGCGCTCGCGCGGCGGCTCGCTGCGCGGCATCGGCGGCCGACTGCTCGCGGAGACCGCGGTGACCGTGGTGCCCGCGAGCGCACTCGGACTGCTCCTCGCGGTCCTGGCCGTGGGCGAGGGCCGCTGGTGGCCGGCGGCACTGGCGGCGACCGGTGTCGGGCTCCTCGTCTGTGTCGCGCTGCCGCTGCGGACGACGCTCCAGCA
Organism: Streptomyces globisporus; assembly: GCA_014649555.1. Lineage (GTDB taxonomy): Bacteria > Actinomycetota > Actinomycetes > Streptomycetales > Streptomycetaceae > Streptomyces > Streptomyces globisporus. The sequence continues at coordinate 305,032 of BMTG01000010.1, forward strand.
CATCCGGCCCACCCTGCACGGCGCCCGCGAGGACATGGTGAGCGCCCGGCCCTCGCGTCGGCGGACCGTCGCCGAACTGACCCTGCTGGTGCTGGCGGTCGGCGCGGTGACGGCGCTGCGCCGTCGCGGTACGTCCGGCGGCGGCACCGATCTGCTGGTCAGCGGCGCACCCGTGCTGGTCGCGCTGATCGCGGCGCTGGTGCTGGTGCGGCTCTATCCGCTGCCCCTGCGGCTCGCCGCGCGCCCCATGGCCCGGCTGCGCGGGGCGATCGGCTTCCTGTCGCTGGCCCGCGCCGGGCGCTCCTCAGCGGGCGGGGCGCTGCCGCTGCTCGCCCTGCTGCTCGCGCTGGCCACGGCGGCGTTCGGCGGTTCGGTGATCGCCGGCATCGGGGACGCGCGGGACGACGCGGCGCTGACTGCCGTCGGCGCGGACGCCCGGATCAGCGGCAGGAGCGAGCGGGCGGCCCTGCCCGACGAACTGGTCCGCACGGCGCGCGACCTGGACGGGGTGCGGAACGCGGCCCCACTGCGGATCGAGTTCGGCGTGACCATGCCGGAGACGGCGGCCGGTGACGGCGGGGCGGGCAGTGGCCCGGACGACAGCGGTACGGATACGGGTCCGGGCGCGGACACCGGTGGCGGCGACGCGGCCGGGGCGAGGGCCACGACCATGGTGGGCGTCGACCCGGCCTCGTACACCCGGCTGGCCCGCACGACCGGGCTGCCGGACTTCCCGAGCGGCCTGCTGAAGGCCACCGGCCCCTCGGCACCGCTGTCCGAAGGCGCGGAGTCCGGCCCGGAGCGGGTACTGCCGGTCATCGCCTCCCCGGCGGTGGCGGCCCGGCTGGGCAAGGAGCAGCACGCGGTCGACACCCTCTCCGGGAACTTCAAGGTCCAGGTGGTGGGCACCGTCGAGCGGGTGGCGTCGCTCGCCTCCACGAACTTCCTGATCGTCAACTCCGCCTCCCTGGAGGAGCGGGCGCCCACCACGCTGCTGCTCACCGGTGCCCCCGACCCGGGGAAGCTGCGCGCGGCTGCCGACGGGAACGGCGAGGAGTTCGTCGTACAGCTGCGTTCCGAGGAGCGCGCGCGGTATGTGAACACCCCGATGCAGGCGGGGGCCGAGCGGATCTATCTGGCGGCCGTCGCGGCGGGCGCCGGATACGCGCTGCTGGCCGTTCTGCTGTCGCTGCTCCAGACCGCGCCCGAGCGCAAGACACTGCTGGCGCGGCTGCGGACGATGGGGCTCACCACCGGGCAGGGCAGGCGGCTGCTGGCCTTCGAGGCGACCCCGCAGGCGCTGCTGGCGGCGGGCGGCGGGCTGCTCACCGGCTGGGCGACCATCGTCCTGCTCTCCCCCGGCATCGATCTGGTGCCACTCGCGCTCGCGGGCGTCGCCGGATCGGACACGAGCCCCGTCACGCTGCGCGCCGACCTCTGGTCGCTGGCGCTGCCGGCCGCCGGGGTGGTGGCGCTCGCCGCCGCGGTCGCGGGTGTGCAGGCGTGGTGGGCGAGCCGCCGCGGATCGATCACCGAACTCAGGGCAGGAGACTCCCGATGACCTCGTCCACCGAGACGGCAGGCACGGCCCGCGCGGCCGAGACGACGCTGGCGGAGCTGGAGCGGCGGGCCACGGCCCGCCGGGACCGCCCCTCCTACGGGCACGACGCGCTGATCGCCTGCGACCGGGTGGTGCGGATCTTCACCACGGACGGGGTGGAGGTGCAGGCCCTCCAGGGCCTCGATCTGCTGGTCACCGAGGGCGAGTTGATGGCCCTGGTGGGGGCGTCGGGCAGCGGCAAGTCGACGCTGATGAACATCCTGGCGGGGCTGGACGTGCCGACGGCGGGCTCGGCGAAGGTCGCGGGATGCGATCTGCTGTCGATGGGCCCGAAGGAACGGCTGCGCTACCGGCGGGACGTGGTCGGGTTCGTCTGGCAGCAGACCGCCCGCAATCTGCTGCCGTATCTCACCGCGATCCAGAACATCACCCTGCCCATGCAGTTGCGCGGCGGGGGGAGCAAGCGCGAACGGGCCGCCCGCGCCGAGTCGTTGCTCGCCATGCTCGACATCGCGGACTGCCGCGACCGGCGGCCCCAGCAGCTCTCCGGCGGTCAGCAGCAGCGGGTGGCGATCGCGGTGGCGCTGGCCAACAACCCGTCCGTGCTGCTGGCGGACGAGCCGACCGGTGAGCTGGACTCGGCCACCGGGGAGCAGGTCTTCGCCGCGTTCCGGCGCGCCAACGAGGAGTTGGGCACCTCGATCGTGATCGTCACCCATGACCAGGCGGTCGCGAACGAGGTGCGGCGTACGGTCGCCATCCGCGACGGCCGTACGTCCTCCGAGGTGCTGCGCCGCACGGAGGTGGACGCGGCGACGGGCCAGGAGTCCCAGGTGGCCCGGGAGTACGCGATGCTCGACCGGGCGGGGCGGCTCCAGCTGCCCGCGGACTACACGCAGGCGCTGGGCATGGAGCACCGGGTGCTGCTGGAGCTGGAGCAGGACCACATCGGCGTCTGGCCGGACGCGCACGGGGCGTCGGAGGACGGTCCGGCGGAGAACGCACCGGAGAAGTAGCGGCGGTCGGGCGGCCCTTCAGCCACGCCCGGCGACCGCTCAGCCGCGCCCGACGGAGAGGCTGAGCCCGCCGGGCCCGCCCAGGCCGCCGGCCGGGTCGCGGCGCAGCGCGATGGAGCCGAAGGGTGTCCGCAGCCGCAGCCAGCCGCCCGTACCGCCGGCCGCGAACAGCGAGACGGGGAAGCCGGGGTCGGGGCGGAGGAAGCCGAGGGACTGGGCGGCGTGCACGGCGCGCAGGGGAAGGTCCGTGGTGCCGACCGGCCGGGACCAGATCTCGCGGCCGATCCGGTCGCGTTCGGCGCGGGTGCGCGACTCCTCGGGCAGCGCCTCGTCCCGCGTACGGAATTCGGCGACGGCCTCGTGGAGGGCGACGCGCAGCGCGTCCGGGGCGGGCAGCCCCGCCTGCTCCTGCCAGGGCCCCCGGGGCGGCAGGACGCCGGTCCAGGGCGGTCCGGTGACGGGAGCGGGCAGCGCACCGCCCCGCTCCCCCGGGCCCCCGCCGTCGCCGGAGACGTCGAGGGACTCCAGCAGCTCCCCGGCCGACACCGTGACGTCGAGCGTCTCGGGGCGGGCCAGGCGGGCGGTGCGGATGGCGAGGACCTCGAAGGAGGGCGGGCGGCCGAACACGGCCAGCGCGTCGCCGCCCGCCTGCAACCGGACCGCGGCGGCCCGGTCGTAGTGGAGCAGCCGGCCGAGGAAGGCGGCGAGATCCGCCGCCTCCCTCGGGTCGGCGAACTGCAGCGACTGCACGGGCACGGTCATGCCGCGGCGGGCTCCTCTGCCAGGTACTGCTGGAGGAAGAGCTTCTCCTCGGCGGAGATCCGCCGGGGCCGCTCCGCCGCCAGGTCGTACGGCACGACGACGGTCGAGGCGCGTACGTACACCTGCTCGGGGTCCTTGATCTCATAGGCGATCGTCAGGGACGCGGCGCCTATCTTCGTGACCCACGACTCGACGGTCACCGGCTCGTGCCGGTGGACCAGCGGCCGCACGTAGTCGATCTCGTGCCGGGCCACGACGGACCCGCCCGAGAACGACGGGGAACCGTCCCCGGGCGCCAGCCGGAACATGAAGTCGATGCGCGCCTCCTCCAGGTAGCGGAGGAAGACCACGTTGTTGACGTGGCCGAAGGCATCCATGTCCGACCAGCGCAGGGGGCAGCTGTAGAGGTGACGAGCCAAGACGATCAGCCTCGCGTGAGCTTCTTGTACGTGGCGCGGTGCGGGCGGGCCGCGTCCGCACCGAGACGCTCGATCTTGTTCTTCTCGTACGACTCGAAGTTGCCCTCGAACCAGTACCACTTGGAGTCACCCTCGTAGGCGAGGATGTGCGTGGCGACCCGGTCCAGGAACCAGCGGTCGTGGGAGATGACCACGGCCGCACCGGGGAACTCCAGCAGCGCGTTCTCGAGCGAGGACAGGGTCTCCACGTCGAGGTCGTTGGTGGGCTCGTCGAGGAGCAGCAGGTTGCCGCCCTCCTTGAGCGTCAGCGCCAGGTTGAGGCGGTTGCGCTCACCACCGGAGAGGACGCCCGCCGGCTTCTGCTGGTCCGGGCCCTTGAAGCCGAACGCGGAGACGTAGGCGCGGGACGGCATCTCGACCTGGCCGACGTTGATGTAGTCCAGCTCGTCCGAGACGACGGCCCAGAGCGTCTTCTTCGGGTCGATGTTGGCGCGGGACTGGTCGACGTAGGAGATCTTGACCGTGTCGCCGATCTTGACCGAGCCGCTGTCGGGGGTCTCCAGGCCCTGGATCATCTTGAACAGCGTGGTCTTGCCCGCGCCGTTCGGACCGATGACGCCGACGATGCCGTTACGGGGCAGCGTGAACGACAGGTCGTCGATGAGGACCTTGTCACCGAAGGCCTTCGAGAGGTTCTCGACCTCGACCACGATGGAACCGAGCCGGGGGCCCGGCGGGATCTGGATCTCCTCGAAGTCCAGCTTCCGCATCTTGTCGGCCTCGGCCGCCATCTCCTCGTACCGGGCGAGCCGGGCCTTGGACTTGGTCTGGCGCCCCTTGGCGTTCGACCGCACCCACTCCAGCTCCTCCTTGAGGCGCTTCTGGCGCTTCTCGTCCTTGCGGCCCTCGACCTTGAGGCGGGTGGCCTTCTTGTCGAGGTAGGTGGAGTAGTTGCCCTCGTAGGGGATCGCGCGGCCGCGGTCGAGTTCGAGGATCCACTCGGCGACGTTGTTGAGGAAGTACCGGTCGTGGGTGACGGCGACGACGGCACCCGCGTACTTCGAGAGGTGCTGCTCCAGCCAGTTCACCGACTCGGCGTCCAGGTGGTTGGTGGGCTCGTCGAGGAGGAGCAGGTCCGGGGCCTCGATGAGGAGCTTGCAGAGCGCCACGCGGCGCTTCTCGCCACCGGAGAGGTTGGTGACCGGCCAGTCGCCGGGCGGGCAGCCCAGGGCGTCCATGGCCTGCTCCAGCTGGGCGTCCAGGTCCCACGCGTTGGCGTGGTCCAGGTCCTCCTGGAGCTTGCCCATCTCCTCCATCAGCGCGTCGGAGTAGTCGGTCGCCATCAGCTCGGCGACCTCGTTGAAGCGGTGGAGCTTCCCCATGATCTCGGCGGCGCCGTCCTGGACGTTCTCCAGGACGGTCTTCGACTCGTCGAGCTTCGGCTCCTGCATGAGGATGCCGACGGTGAAGCCGGGCGACAGGAACGCGTCGCCGTTGGACGGCTGCTCCAGACCCGCCATGATCTTCAGCACCGTGGACTTACCGGCGCCGTTGGGGCCCACGACACCGATCTTCGCGCCGGGCAGGAAGTTCAGGTTGACGTCATCGAGAATCACCTTGTCGCCGTGCGCTTTGCGCGTCTTGCGCATGGTGTAGATGTACTCAGCCAAGAGAAACCGTCCGGCAGCAATAGAGGTGTGGGCAGATACACCCATCTTGCCTGACACCCGCCCCCGGACGGAAACCCGTCCACCCACCGGCACCGGAACCCCGGTCACCACTTGTGGAGGGGTGTTCACTCACCGTCGGTGTGCGGCTTCTTCCTGCGGAGGGCGAAGACCGCGCCACCGCCCACGACGAGCAGTCCGATGGCGACGGCGGCGAGCATCGGGGTGGCACTGGAGCCACCCGTGGCGGCGAGGTCGCCCTCAAGACCCGACGAGGCCGAGCCGGTCGTGGCCGGGACGGACCGCTCGGCGCTCTGCGTGCCGACGTCGTTGCCCGCGCCGCCCGCCTCCTCGCTCGCCTGCTCCAGGACGCTGCCGCTGGTGGCGCAGTCCAGCACCCCGGTGAAGGTACGGCTGAACCCGGCGGGCCCGGTGACGGTGACGTCGTACGCCTGGTCCTCGGCGACGGGGACGGTGACCGTGCTGGTCCCCCCGGCGGCGACGGTGTGCTCCTCACCGGCCAGCTCGAAGGTGAACGGCTCGTCGCCCCGGTTGGCGGCCGTGACGTCCACCCCGCCCTTCGCGCAGTTCTTCCGGGCGGTCACCGCGGGGGCGGCGCCGGTCTCGGCCCAGGTGGCGGTGGCCCGGGCGGAGACGGTCGACTCGCTGGAACCGGCCAGGATCTGGGTCTGGGTGCGGCCCGTCCCGGCGAAGGCCCGGCCGACCGGTACGGAGGTGGTGGCCTGGACGGTCAGCGACGCGGTGCCGTCCGCGGTGTCCTTCGGCACGGCGAAGTAGAGCCGGTCGCCGTCGGACGCCTCGGTGACCGGGGCCCCCTTCTTGTCGGTGACCCGGACGCCGCTGGCGGCCGCGTCCACCGGGGGCGACACCGAGACCTGGCCCGCGGCGGTGCGGACGGTCACGGGACCGATCGGCTCTCCGGCCCGGCCGGAGACGGCGGCCGGCTCCAGGGTCAGCGAGGTCCGGGGCTCCTTCTCCTGACGGGCGCTGCGCTGCAGCCAGTCGGCGAGCTTCTCCGCCTGCTTGTCCGACGCGGTGACGTCGGCGTTGTCCGAGTAGCGCCAGATGGCGACCTGGGTGCCGGCGGCGGCGGTCCGCTCCGTCAGCGGGCCGGTACCGGCCGCATCGGCGAGCGCGGCCAGGTCGTCGACCTGCGGGTAGGAGTGCTGGAGGATCCAGCGGATCTTCCCCGCGTTCCGGTTGGTGCCGAGCGAGGTCTCGGCCCAGGGGGTCTCCAGGTACTTCGCCTGGTCCTGGGTGGGGTTGTGGAGGTCGATGCAGTAGGTCTTGAGCTTGCCGCCGCCGTCCACGGTCATCTCGAACAGTCCGGCGGGCAGTTCCTGGGTCCGGGCGGGCGCGCCGCCCTCCCCTGCGATGCGGAGCACGGCGCTGTCGAAGGTCTTCAGTCCGTCGAGCACGGCGGCCGCGCCGCCGTGCTGCCGACTGGTGTCGTCGGCGGCCGCAGGTCCGGCGCCGACGAGCGCGGCGGCCGCGACGAGACCGGAGACCAGCAGCACGGCGACCGGGCGGAGGATCCCGCGGCCGGGGTCCGCTCCTGTCGTGCCGGACGACGCAGCGGACGCTGAAGGCGCAGAAAACACAGAATTCCCCTCCGGGCGAGGCCCTCGCGCGTGGTGCGCGTGTGGGGAATGCCTCGCCTGCAGACCCAAGTGACCCGTGAGCACTGGGAATCCTAAAGAACGGGCCGAGGTGAGTCCCCCGAACTGTCCTTCGCCAACCATTCCGAATCGGAATCGTTATCGCGGGATGGCTCCCGAACGCGTCGCCGAACAGTCTTTTCAGGACACTGCGGCCATTGCGCCGACCTGTTCCCGTTCTTTCGGCGACTCCTCCGTGTCGCCGTCCGTGACGCGCTCCGGACGCTCCGTCAGATGCGGTTCCATCCTGGGCGCCCGGCGGAAGGCGGACGTTCCCCGGCTCAGGTCGTGACCGACGGCGACGGCCTCGACATCGACGAACGTCCTTCGCTGACCGGCCTGTTCCTCCTCGCGGACCTTCAACCGGCCATGCACGACCAGGGGTTCCCCGACCGAAACGGAACCGGCGAGATTCGCGGCGAGCGTCCGCCAGGACCAGACGGTGTAGAAGCTGGTGCGGCCGTCGGCCCAGAGCTGTTTCTCGCGGTCCCAGCGGCGCGGAGTGACGGCGAAACGGAATCGCGCCATTCCTCCGGTGGCCGTCTCCCGGAAGTCCACCGCGGTCGCCGCGTTACCCACCAGGGTCACCAAGGTCTCGTTCATTTCCGCCCCCGCTTTCCTCGCACCGCGCGTACCTCGTCGTACCGCGGTGTCGTACGCACTCCATGGTGGGCGCCGGAAAGGAATCGCGTCGGGGCCTGTGGACTACCGGCCGGTTGTGGAAAACTCCGTCACCGTCACGTACCGCTCGCGCACTTCCCGGTAGCGCACCAGCTCGGCCGCGACCGGGTCCAGGACCCTGGCCCGGCCGCAGCCGGCCGCGGCCTCGCGCAGCCGCCGCTCGGCGTCCTGCCCGTACCGTCTGGCCGGTCCCCGGATGGCCGCGGCGCAGGCCCACTCGACCAGCGGGCCGCCGACGACACCGGCCAGCATGATGAGCGCGGGGGTGACGAGCCCCGGCTCCAGGACGCCGATGATCTGGCCGACCAGCCACAGGCCGCCGAAGATCTGCAGGAGCGTCATCGACGCCTGGGCCAGCACCGCGGCCGGCCACCACTTCGGCCGGGGCGGCTTGGGCGGCCGTCCGCCGAGCTGGGGGACCGTGCTCCTCCCCGTCTCCGTCCCCCCGCCCCGCTTCGACGCGCCGGGGGTCCCGGCCTTGGCCGCCAGTTCGTCCAGCGCCTCGGGCAGCCCCTGCGCCCCGGTGAACGCGGCCTCGCGCACCGCCTGCGCCCAGGGTCCCGGCAGCCCGTCGGCGGCGTCGTCCGCGACGATCCGCACCGCCTGCTCGACCCGCTGCCGGGCCGTCAGCTCCTCCTCGGGCGGGGTGAGCGCCTGGCCCATCCGGTCGAGGCTGCCGGGCAGGCCCCGGTTCTCGTACCAGCGCCAGAGCCGCAGCCACGGCGTCCCGCAGGCCCGGCTCGCGTTGCGGCGCCACTCCCGCTCGGCGGCCTGTCCGGCGGCCGCCGCGCCTACGGCGTCGGCCAGCCGGTCGGTGAACTCCTCGCGGGCCCGCTCGCCGAGACCGGGCCGCCCGTCGGCGACGTACACCTTGCGCAGCCGGGCCGCCGCCGCGTCGACGTCGGCGGAGAGGCGGCGGGTGGCGGCGGTGCGGTCCGAGACGAACCGGCCGATCATCTCGCGGAGTTCGGGGACCCCGTCGCCGGTGAGCGCGGACAGGGACATGACGGTGGCGCCGGGTTCGCCGTGCTCGCCGAGCGCGATGCCGTCCTCGTCGAGGAGGCGGCGGAGGTCGTCGAGGACGAGGTCGGCGGCCTCGCCGGGCAGCCGGTCGGTCTGGTTGAGAACGACGAAGGTGACCTCCGCGTGTCCGGCGAGCGGGCGCAGATAGCGCTCGTGGAGGGCGGCGTCCGCGTACTTCTCGGGGTCGACGACCCAGATCACCGCATCGACCAGGGCCAGCACCCGGTCCACCTGGTCGCGGTGCTCGGTGGCCGCCGAGTCGTGGTCGGGCAGGTCGACCAGGACGAGCCCCTGGAGCGCCTCGTCGAACGCGGCGGGCCCCGGGTGGGGCCTGCGCCGCAGCCGCCCGGGGACGGCGAGGCGGTCCAGCAGTCCCGCCGCCCCGTCGGTCCAGCTGCACGCGATGGGCTGGGAGGTGGTGGGGCGGCGCAGTCCGGTGTCGGAGATGGGGGCCCCGGCGAGCGCGTTGAACAGGGTCGACTTCCCGCTGCCGGTGGCTCCGGCGACGGCGATGACCGTGTGCCGGGAGGAGAGCCGCTGCCGGGCCGCGGCCTCGTCCAGGACGCGGCCCGCCTCGGCGAGGGTCTCCCGGTCGAGGCGGGCGCGGGAGAGTCCGACGAGTTCGCGCAGGGCGTCGAGCCGGGTGGGCAGCGGTCCGTCGGCGGGGGCGTACGCCTCGACCTGCGGCTCCGCGTCGTCCTCGGCGGGCGTGGGCGGCGCGGTCTCCTCCGCATCCCGGGCCTCGGCCGCGGCCGCGCGGCGGGCGATGAGCCCGTCGTCCCAGCGCCCGTCCGCGCGCCCGTCCGGCTTCCCCGTGCCGTCGCCCTTGCCGTGGTCCTCGTCCGTGACGGCAGTCATCGCTGCCACCTCTCCTTCTGCAGTACGGAAAGCGCGGCGATCAGTTCGGCCTGGGGTTCGGGGGCGACGTCGAGCGCGTCGAGCGGGGCGAGGCGGCGTTCGCGTTCGCCGCCGAGGACCTGGTCGAGCGTGGTCGTCAGCTGCTCGCCGCCCTTGTCGCGGAGGCGCAGCGCGCCCTGGGCGCCGATGCGTTCGGCGAGCTGCTCCCCCGCCGCCCGGGCGCGCCGCCCGCCGAGCAGGGCGGCCGCGAGGAGCGCTGCGACGTTCTCGGGGGCGGGCGCCACGCTGCGGTCGAGCTGGCGCACCTCCTCATCGGCCAGCTCCTCCAGGACCCGGCGCCACCGGCGTACGGCGACGGCGATCCGTCCTTCGACGTCCTCGGCGGGCCCCCAGCCCCCGGCCTCCCGTCCGGCGCCCTCGAACCGGAACAGGGCCCCGGCGGGTTCGCGGCGCCAGTGGGTGCGGATCTGTTCGTCGGCGGCGGAGACCGAGCACTGGAGCAGGGCCACCAGGCTGTCGACGAGGGCTTCGAGGAGTTCCTCGGGCGAGCTGTAGAGGGGGTGGCCGCGCCACCGGGTCCGCGCGTCCCCGGAGAGCACCGCCCCGTTCTTCAGGCGGCGGCGGATCCGGGCGGCTTCCTTGCCGTACGCCTCGTCGACCGCCGCGGTGAGCCGTACGGAGGCGGCGTACTGGGCGGCGACGGCGGAGGCCAGGGCGGGCATCCGTACGTTGAGCGACTCGATGACGCCGGAGGCCGTACGCCCCACCGCCTGCTGCCGGGCGGCGGGGTCCTGGGCCCGGTGGGCGAGCCAGGCGCGCAGCGGGGCGACGGCGCTGGCGGGGAGCAGTCCGCTGCCGCCGCCGGTGGACTCGGGCAGTTCGGGGATGGTGAAGCGGGGCACGTCCCCGAGTCCGGACCGGGTCAGCAGGGCCGCGTACTGCCGGGACACCTCGGCGATCACCTGGTGGGGCACCCGGTCGAGGACGGTGACGAGGGCGGCGTCGTACTCCTTCGCCGTACGCAGCAGATGCCAGGGCACGGCGTCGGCGTAGCGCGATGCGGTGGTGACCATGACCCAGACGTCGGCGGCGCAGATGAGTTCGGCGGCGAGGACGCGGTTGCGGACGACGAGCGAGTCGATGTCGGGGGCGTCCAGGATGGCGAGCCCGCGGGGCAGGCTGAGCGCGGTCTCCACCCGCAGGGCGGCCTCGCCGTCCTCGCCACGCACGGCGAGGTCGTCGAGCCCGTCGGGGTCGGGCGTCTGGCCCGGCGGCAGCCAGATCCGGGTGAGCTGCGGCAGCACCCGTACGCCCGCGAACCAGTGGTGGTCGTCCGGGTGGCAGACCAGCACCGGGGTCCGGGTGGTGGGCCGCAGAACCCCGGCCTCGCTGACCCGGCACCCCACCAGCGAGTTGACCAGGGTGGACTTCCCGGCCCCGGTGGATCCGCCGATCACGGCGAGCAGCGGCGCCTCGGGGTCCTTGAGGCGCGGCAGGAGGTAGTCGTCGAGCTGGGCGAGGAGTTCGACCCTGGTCTGCCGGGCGCGTTCGGCCCCCGGCAGGGGCAGTGGGAGACGCACGGCGGCGACACGGTCGCGCAGGGCGGAAAGTGCGTCGATGAGCTGAGGCCGTACGTCCATGGTCACCACATGCGAAGAATGCCCAATTTTGGAGCCTTTTTGAAGCGTATAGACCCCTCTGCGCGGCGGATCCACCCTCTGGACAGAGTCAGGACAGAGGGGACGAGTGGGGCAGGGGCATAACGAGTGCACAACACCCGGCGCGTGGTAGGCGAAAAGCGCTGCGGGAATCGCACCTACCTGCGATTATCGGTTCGCTTCACCGAACCTCCACAACGTGCCACGCAGGTGAAGCAACCGGGTCCAGGGGATCGGAGCCCTATCCTTGTCCCGGCACGGCCACGGAACCACCGATCAGGACTCCCGGCCCCCGTAGCTCAGTGGATAGAGCAGGCGCCTTCTAAGCGCTTGGCCGCAGGTTCGAGTCCTGCCGGGGGCGCCACCGACCGCACGACCGTGAGGCCCTCCGCGCAGGAGGGCCTTTCGTCGGTCCGGGGGACGTTAGCGGGCCCGGCGTCATGGCGGCGTAAGCGACGGCGACCCGCCCTCTCTACACATCCCGCCGCCGGAGCAGCACCAGCGCCCCCAGCGCGAGCGCCGTCGTGTACGCGGCCACCAGGAGCAGGGAGGGCCAGGGGCCCAGGCTGCCCACCGTGTCGGCGGCGGCGTCCGAGGTCTGGATGAGCTTCTCCAGGGCGGCCGTCGGGGAGAGGCCGGCGATCCAGCGTTCCGCGTCGCCGAAGAGCGGGCCGAACAGGGACGGCAGGAGCAGCAGGCCGATCACCGTGGTGACCGCCCCTGCGGAGTGGCGTACGAGGGTGCCGACGGCGAGGCCCAGTACGGCGGCGACCGCGAAGGACGCGGCGATCCCGAACAGGGCGGGCAGCGGATCGCCCTGGGCGTACCTGCCCTCGGGCAGCAGGGCGTCGCCGAGCAGGTAGGCGAGCGTGCAGGAGGCCAGGGCGAGGACGTACATCACGCCCGCCACCAGCGCGGCCTTGGCGGCGAGGACCGTGGAGCGGCGGGGGCGGGCCGCGAACGTCGTCCGGATGGTGCCGCTGCTGTACTCCCCTGTCATCACCAGCGCGCCCACCACCGCCGCCAGCATCTGGGCGACGACGGAGAGCGTGAGGCTGCCGCCCAGGACCGTGTCGTCGGACTGGAGGCTTCCGGTCGTGGCGACGAACACCGCGCCCAGAACGGGCAGTAGGGCGGTCGCCACCGTCGTCCACACCGTGGAGCGCACGCTGCGGAACTTGATCCACTCGTAGGCCAGGGCCTGGGATCCGAGAACGGATGTCGTCATCGGACTGTCTCCTTCGGGCTGGGCGCGGCGGGGCGGTCGTCGGTGGACCGGTCCTCGGTGGACCGGTCCACGGTGGACCGGTCCACCGTGGACCGGTCCTCCGTGCGGTACTCGACCGAGGACTGCGAGAGCGCCGTGTAGACCTCCTCCAGGGAGGAGTGGGCGGGGGTGAGTTCGTGGACGGCGACGCCGTGGTCGCGGGCCAGGTCGCCGATGGCGGCGGCGTCCGGCCCTTCGACCCGCCAGCCGCCCGTGGGCTCCAGGCGGACCTGTGCCCCCGCCGTCTCCAGCAGGGCCCGGAGCTTCTCGGGTTCGGGGGACCGTACGAGGGTGTGCGCGCGGGAGTTGGTCTCGATGAAGTCGCGCATGGTCGTGTCGGCGAGGAGCCGGCCCTGTCCGATCACCACGATGTGGTCGGCCGTCAGTTCCATCTCGCTCATGAGGTGGCTGGAGAGGAAGACCGTGCGGCCCTCCGCCGCCAGCGAGCGCATCAGTCCCCGGATCCAGCGGATGCCCTCGGTGTCGAGGCCGTTGACCGGTTCGTCGAGGATCAGCACCTCCGGGTCCCCGATCAGCGCCGCCGCGATCCCGAGCCGCTGGCCCATGCCGAGCGAGAAGCCCTTGGTGCGCCGGCGGGCCGCCTCCTCAGGCAGCCCGACCAGGTCGAGGACCTCCTCGACGCGGTGGCGCGGGATGCCGTTGCTCGCGGCGAGTCCGGCCAGGTGGTGGTAGGCGGAGCGGCCGCCGTGGACGCCCTTGGCATCCAGCAGCGAGCCGACCGCCCGCAGCGGTACGGGCAGGTCCGCGTAGGCCTTGCCGCCCACGGTGACCCGTCCCGCGGTCGCGGAGTCAAGGCCGAGGATCAGGCGCATGGTGGTCGATTTGCCGGCGCCGTTCGGGCCGAGGAAGCCGGTTACGCGGCCGGGCCGGACGGTGAAGGACAGCCGGTCCACGGCGGTCCGGTCGCCGTAGCGTTTGGTGAGTTCCGTTGCTTCGATCATGCGGCCGACGCTACGAGCGGGCCCCCGATCGCGAATCCTCCGCCGGGAGCCGGGGGCTACTCCCGCCGGAGTAGCCCCCGCTTCAGCGTTCGCCTGCTCTGACCAGGCCCGTTTCATAGGCCATGACCACCAGCTGGGCGCGGTCGCGGGCGCCCAGCTTCGTCATGGTCCGGCTGACGTGGGTCTTCGCGGTCAACGGGCTCATGATCAGCGCCCGGCCGATCTCCTCGTTGGACAGTCCGGCAGCGACGAGCGCCATCACCTCCCGCTCCCGGCCGGTCAGCACCGCGAGCCGTTCGGCGCCCGCCGCCTCGGGGGCCTTCAGCCGGGCGAACTCCTCGATCACCTGGCGGGTGACGGCGGGGGCGAGCAGGCTTAGGCCCGCCGCGACCGTGCGGATCGCGGTGCGCAGGTCGTCCGGCTCGATGTCCTTGAGCAGAAAGCCCGCAGCGCCGTGGCGGAGGGCCTCGAAGACGTAGGCGTCGACCTGGTACGTGGTGAGCATGACCACGCGGACCTGGTCGAGCGAGCGGTCCTCGGCGATCCGGCGGGTGGCCTCCAGGCCGTCGACGCCGGGCATCCGGACGTCCATCAGCACGACGTCCGGGCGGGTCGTCCGGACCGCCTCGACGGCCCGGGCCCCGTCGGCCGCCTCCGCGACGACGACCAGGTCGTCGGTGAGGTCGAGGAGGGCGCGGAATCCGGCCCGTACGACGGTCTGGTCGTCGGCGAGGACCACACGGACGGTCATGAGGCCGCTCCTTCCGTCGGCAGTTCTGCGCGGACGCGGAATCCGCCGCCCGGCACCGGGCCGTGCCGGACGCCGCCGCCCACCGCGACCGCCCGCTCCCGCATGCCGATCAGGCCGAAGCCCCGCTCGGAGTCCGGGGCGGCGGGCGGCCGCGCCGATGGCCCCTCGTCGACCACCTCGACGATCAGCCGACCACCCTCGCAGGTCACCGACACGGCGGCCTGCCGTGCCGCGGAGTGCTTCACCACGTTCGTCAGCGCCTCCTGCACGATCCGGTACGCCGTGGCCTCCACGACCGCCGGAAGCGAGGCGTCCCCGGTGTCCCGCCGCAGACTGACCCGTACGCCCCCCGCCTCGACCCCTGCGACCAGGTCGTCCAGCTGGTCGAGGCGGGGCGCCGGGGCCGTGGACTCCGCCGCGCGCAGCACGGACAGTGTGGCGCGCAGTTCCCGTACGGCCTCCTTGCCCGATGCGCGCACCTGGGTCATCGCCTGCCGCGACACCTCCGGCGCGGCGTCCAGCGCGTCCAGGGCCACGCCGGCCTGCACGGTCATCGCGCTCACCGTGTGGGCGAGGATGTCGTGGATCTCCCGGGCGACCCGCACCCGCTCCTGGCGGACCCGGCGGGCGGCCTCCCGTTCGCGGTCCTCCTCGGCGCGGGCGGCGCGCGCCGCGTACTCCGCGAGCAGTTCCCGGCGGGTCCGCACCACCTCGCCCAGGAGCAGCGGGACGAGCGGCCAGACCATCTCCAGGACGGGCAGCCCCTGCGGGTTGACCACGTCCCGGCCGACCTTCAGCGCCACGAGGCCGGAGACCGTCGCGGCGATGGCCCCGGTCCACAGGGTGCGCCGGCGGTCCCCCAGCACCGCGACCGTGTACAGCGCCACGATCACGGGGAGGTTCAGCAGCTCGCCGATGTGCCCGTGCAGCGCCCACCCGGCGCAGGCCGCCCCGGTCACGCAGACCACCGGAACGGGCCAACGGCGCCGGCAGGCGAGCGCCGCCAGGGAGACCACGAGGAGGGCCCAGGTCAGCGCGTCGGCCTGCCGGTAGCCGGGCTCGTTGACGGCCGCGTCGGCGGTGGTGAACGCCCCCACCACCGCCACCACCAGCAGATCCGCGACGATCGGCGGCAGAGCCCGCACCCGGGCGGCCAGGCGGTCCAAGGTCATCACCCCCTCACGGTAGGAGGCACGGCCTCCGGCCGCATACGCCGACGGGAGTAGGGCGATGCGTCCGACGGCCGCGACCTTCGGGCAGGAGTTCGGACATACCCGGACGGGAGTTCGGGTGCGATGAAACCTTCCGCCGGGCGGGACGTTCGTCAGGGCATGGGAGCGGGCAAATCGATCAGGTGGGCTCCGAAAGGCGGAATCCCCTCCCGCAGGACCGGCCCCCCGCTCCGTCCCGTCACCCGGCGGGCATTCGCGACCCCGTGCCGCCGCCCGTCCACCCGGTCCCGCCGCCCGCACACCGAAGCGCCTGCGTGAAACACGCACCATCAGGGAAAGGAGCGCCGCGATGGCGACGCCGCTGTCCGCCGACAAGCTGCTCAAAGCCCTCCGCGACGAAGGCCTCCACGTCGTCGAACACCGGAGCTGGCGTACCAACAACCGGAACCACAAGGGTCCCTGGGGACCGACGCACGGGGTGATGATCCATCACACGGTCACCTCGGGCACCGCGTCCTCCGTCGAGCTCTGCTACAACGGCCACTCCGCCCTGCCGGGACCGCTCTGCCACGGTGTCATCGCCAAGGACGGGACCGTCCACCTCGTGGGGAACGGGCGGGCGAACCACGCCGGGCTCGGCGACGACGACGTTCTGCGCGCCGTCATCGCGGAGAAGGCGCTGCCCCCGGACAACGAGGCCAACACCGACGGCAACCGGCACTTCTACGGCTTCGAGTGCGTCAACCTGGGTGACGGGAAGGATCCCTGGCCGGCCGCCCAGTTGCTGGCGATCGAGCGGGCCGCCGCCGCCGTCTGCCGGGCGCACGGCTGGTCCGAGCGGTCGGTGATCGGGCACCTGGAGTGGCAGCCGGGCAAGGTCGATCCGCGCGGCTTCACGATGAACTCGATGCGCACGCGGGTCGGCAAGCGGCTGGACGGCGCCCCGGACGGCCCCTCCAAGCCGCCGCCGAAGCCGACGTACGAGCCGTTCCCCGGGGCCGCGTTCTTCAAGGTCGGCCGGAACAGCGCCGTCATCACGGCGATGGGCAAGCGTCTGGTGGCCGAGGGCTGCGGCCGGTACACGGTGGGCCCAGGACCGGCCTGGTCCGAGGCCGACCGGAAGTCGTACGCCGCCTGGCAGCGCAAGCTGGGCTACTCGGGCGGCGACGCGGACGGCATTCCCGGGAAGAGCAGTTGGGACCGGCTCAAGGTGCCCAACGTGTGACACCCGGGAGGGCGGCCCGGCTCACGCTCTCCGGGAAGCTCCGGACGAGCGCGAGCCGGGCCGCCGCACGCGGATCAGCGGTCAGCTGTCTCAGTGGCCAGCGGTCAGCGGTCAGCGGTCAGCGGTCAGCGGTCAGCGGTCAGCGGTCAGCGGTCAGCGGTCAGCGGTTGAAGCTGCTGCCCAGGCCCGCCTTCGTGGGCACCGTCCCCAGCGTCCCGTGCCCGAAGCTGAACGAGCCCTTGGCCGCCAGGCCGGAGGCGGCGGCCGGGAACACCCACAGGGAGCCCTCGCCCGCGTTCTCGCCCGGTGCGCCCACGGCCAGTTCGGTGCGGCCGTCGCCGTTCAGGTCCCGCAGGGACACCGCGCCGCCGAACCGGTCGTCCTTCTCGACGGCTCCGACGACATCCGGGGAGCCCTGGTTGAATCCGTAACTGCCCTTGCCCGTGGGGCCGGTGGCGGTGCCGGGGAGGACGACCATGCCGCCCGCGTTCGTGACGGTGCCCTGGTCCTCGCCGGGGACGCCCACCGCGATCTCGCCGTAGCCGTCGCCGTTGGTGTCCCCGATGGACACGGTCGCGCCGAAGTTGTCGCTGTGCTCGGCGGCCCCGGGGACGCCGGGCGAATCCTGGTTGAGGACGACGGCCTTGGTGCCCTGCGGGCCGGTCGCGCTGCCCGGTACGTAGGTCAGCATCCCGCCCTTGGCGAGCGGCAGGTCCAGATCACTGTCGTACCCGTCGATGGCGCGCCCGACGGCGAGGTCGGCGTACTTGTCGTTGTTCACGTTGCCGACGGCGAGGTGTTCGCCGCCCTCCAGGGAGTAACCGTCCTTCCCCTTGACGCTGGTGAGCTCCGGGCCGAGCCCGGCCGCCGAGCCGAGGCCGATGTGGATGCGCCGGGCGTCGAACTCGTCACCGTCGTTGACCAGGACGGCCAGGTCGCCGCGCCCGTCGCCGTTGACGTCGCCCGCCGCCAGATCGAGGTAGCGCTCGTCGTCGAGGTTCGGGATCTCGCCCGTCGCGGCCGCCGCGCCGTCCCGGGTGAAGGGCCCGGTGAGCGTGCGCAGGGCGGCGCCGCCCCCGACGACGAGGTCGGGTGCGCCGTCGCCGTTGAAGTCGCCGACGGTCAGGCCGCGCCCGAGGCCGTCGTACTCCTCGCCGGACAGCAGGGTCGCCCCGCCCGCCAGGCCGCCGGGGCCGCCCCACAGGACGGTCGCACCGCCCGCGGCTTCGGCGGCGCCGATCTTCTCGCCGGGCGATCCGACGACCAGGTCCGCGTAGCCGTCCCGGTCGAGGTCGGCGGAGGTGACGGAGGCACCGAAGGCGTCACCGGCCTCCGGAGTGCCGGGGACGCCCGCCGATGCCTGGGTGAACACCCTCTTCGCGGAGTCCTTCACCCCGGTACGGGAGCCGTAGGCCACGCCGACGTATCCGGCGCCCTTGAACCCCTTGACGGTCGCTCCGGGCGCGGCGAACGCCAGGTCCGGGTAGCCGTCGCCGTTGAAGTCGGCGCGGGGGCCGTGAGGGTCGGGGGCTGGGGCCGGTGCGGCCTGCGCGGTGGCGGGCAGGGCGACGACTGCGGTGGCGAGGGTGAGGGCCAGGACCACACCGGTACCGAATGCTCGGGATGTCACAGGGACTCCTTCTGCTGGAACGTTCGCTGCGACGGTGACGGGCGGACAGACAGCGGGAAAGCGCTGTCTGCCCGTCACCGTGGCGTACTTGTCTGACACGGAAGCGGAGGAGATCGAGTGGCCACTCGCACCCCTTCAGACGGGCTCACCGGGCGAAGGGTTGTGCCGGGTAGGCCAGTTCACGCTCGCGCCGCCCTCTAGGGTTTCTCCGCGGTACCGGTGATCTGCCGGTGGTCCGCCGGTGGATTCCGAGGGACGGTGCGATGACGACCGAGGTACGAACGGTGCAGGCCGGCGCGGTGATCCGGTACGTCGGCGGCATCCGCGACGTGTACGCGAGCGCCTTCTCCGCCCCGCCCTGGCACGAGGATCCGGCGGGGGCCGACCTCTATGCGGAACGGCTCGCCCGGGACGCGCTCCGGCCCGGGTTCACGGCGGCGGTGGCGACGGCCGGAGGGACGGTAACCGGTTTCGCCACGGCCTGGATCACCCCGGAGGTCTTTCCGGCCGACCGCAGTTACGGGCAGGTCGCGGAGGCCCTCGGGCCGGGGCGTACGCGGGCGTGGCTGTGCGGCGCGTTGGAGGTGAACGAGCTGGCGGTCGCCCCGGAGGCACACGGCGGCGGGCTCGGTGCGGCGCTGCTGGACGCGGTGACGGGGCCCGCCCCGGGCGGCCGTTGCTGGCTGCTGACCTCCGTGCGGGCCGAGGCGGCCCTGCGCCTGTACGAGCGGACCGGCTGGCAGCGGGTCGGTACACCCGTGCCGGGGAAGGCCGCCCTGGTGGTGCTGCTCGGCCCCCGGCATCCGGGGCGGGAGGAGGCCGGGGGCGGGGACGGCCGGTAGACCCGCCCCGGGGCCCTACAGCGCGACGGCCAGCAGCACGAACGCCGCCAGCGAGAGCACCGTGCGCACCCGGTGCAGCATGTTCCAGCGGGACTCGAAGGCCGCGCGGGCCGCGCTGTCGTCGCCGCCCTCGGAGGCGGCGAGGGCGTTGTTGAGCGGGATGTTCCCGGCGACGGTGATCAGATGGCCCACGACCGAACAGATCAGCGCCGCCAGGATGGCCGGACCCGCCACCCCGTCGTGCTCGCCGAGGCCCATGAAGAACGCGGCGGCGGGCAGCGCGACGACGCCGAGGAACAGGACCAGGAAGACCGGGCCGGGGACCTTCTCGTTGAAGCGGCGCATGGCCGCGGAGAACTGCTCGTCCGTCAGTTCGGCGAGGCCGGGCATGATCCCGGTCAGGAAGGTCAGCATGAAGCCCGCGTAGAGGCCGGTGACGATCGTGGCGAGCACCACGAGGAGGGAGGTCATGGCGGACATCATGGCCCGGGAGGCCGGTTCGCAGGACGCATTTTCGAGCGACCGCGCAGCCCGACGCGCCCGCCCGCACCGGGGGCGGGCCCGGTGCGGGCGGGGTCGGGAGCACGCGGCCCCCGGCCCGCACCGTCCCCGGTCCGGGCCGATGCGGGCGATCCGCCTCAGCCGATCTCGCCCTCGCTCGGTTCCGGTTCGTCGTCCGTCCCGGCTCCGCGCCGGAGCCGGTCCGCCTGGCCGATGGCCGTGGCCAGTTTCTCCACCGCGCTGTCCTCCGTCGACTCCGCCAGTCCGGATGCCCGGGAGGCGAGTTCGCCGAGCCGGGGCGCGCCGGGCAGGTCGCCTCCGCGCAGCTGGTCGGCGAAATAGGCGGCCACGGCGGCGACTTGGAGCCGGTCGTTCTCGCCGCCCCAGAGGTTTCCGTCGACCGCCCCGGTCGTGACGGTCCCGGTCTCCTCCTGGGCCTCGCGGGTCTTGGGGTCGAGCCAGCGGACCGTCGCCCTGGCCACCGTGCCGGACGCGCCCTCGCGCAGCCGTACGGCGTACAGAGCGGTCACGGTATGGCCGGGGCCGACCTCGCCGCCGTCGACGCTGTCGTCACGGAAGTCCTCGTCGGCGACCTTGCGGTTCTCGTAGCCGATCAGCCGGAACTGCTGCACGTTCTTCCGGTCGAACGCCACCTGGGCCTTGGCGTCACGGGCCCGGATCTCCAGGTGGGCGGGAAGCTGGTCGACGAAGACCTTGCGGGCCTGCGTCTCGTCGCCGACGTACGTGGTGTTCCCGTCGCCCTTGTTCGTGAGCTGCTCCATGAACGCGTCGCCGTAGTCGCTGCCGACACCGACGCCGAAGAGGGTGATGCCGTACTCGCGACGAGCCGAGTCGATCTTCTTCAGGATGCCTTCGGCCTCGGTGTCGCCGGTGTTGGCGAGGGCATCGGAGAGGAGCACGACCCGGTTGGTGGCGCCTTCGCGGTGGCCCTCGACCGACTCCTCGTAGCCGCGAGTGATGCCCGCCTCGACGTTGGTGGACTGGGCCGGCTCCATCTCCGCCACCACGTCCTTGATCCGGTTCCGGTTGCCCTTGACCCGGGTCATCGGCAGCCGGGTCTCCGCCTCGTTGCTGAAGGTGACCAGGGAGAGGGAGTCGTCGTCGCGCAGTTCGTCGGTGAGGATGGTCAGGGACTTCCGGACCAGGTCCAGGCGGCCGGTCTCGGACATGGACCCCGAGATGTCGACGACGAACGTCAGCGCGGCGGGCGGCCGTTCGGAGGCGGGCGGCGACGCCTTCGTGGCCAGGCCGACCCGCAGCAGCGACCAGTCGGAGGCTCCGGTTCCGCCTCCCCCGCCCGTCCCTGAGCCGATCCGCGCTCCGTCGACGTTGACCGAGAATCCGTTGCCCTCGGGCCGTTCGTACCCCTGGCGGAAGCTGTTGACGAACTCCTCGGGGCGTACGTCCTCGGCCGCGGGCAGCCGGCCGTCGCCGAGGGTGCGGCGCGCATAGCCGTAGCTGGCGGTGTCCACGTCCAGGGCGAAGGTGGAGAGGTAGTCGGGCGCCTTGACGTCCGGCGCGGCGGAGGCCCCGGACTCGGCGTCCCCCTCCGGTGCGGCCGACCGGCCGGTCTCGGGCGCCACCGCGTCCGGCGCGGGCTGTCCGCCGCCGGTCGAGCTCTGTCCCTTGCGCGAGCCGGAGCTCACATCGCGCGTGCTGCTCGATCCGCCGTCGGAGGCGCTGCAAGCGCTGAGCGCCATGGCACCCGCGAGCAGGAGCGCCACGGCCCCCGCCCGGCGGCCTCCTGCCCGGCTCCCCACCGGGCCTCTCGCCGGGCTTCCCGCCGGGTCTCCCGCCCGCTTCTCATGTCGTCGGCCGGCCTGGTTCATGCGTAACCCCCCACGTCGTCACAGTGTCCTCGACACCTGTGAATGTGACGTACGGGGCTGCCGACCGGAGTCGACGAAAGCGTTGCGGAACCATCTCGATGCGGCAACAGCGGGCGGGAAACCGGCGGAACATCAGGTTCAGGACACGATGTCCTTACGACTGAACCCGCGGAAGGCCAGCGCGAACAGGATCAGGGCATAGGTCACTGATACGGCCGCGCCCTTGATCATGCCGCCCCACTCCAACTGCGGCTGGAGCGCGTCGGCCCAGGCGAACTGCCAGTGCGCGGGCAGGAAGTCGCGCCAGGAGCCGAGTGCGGTCACCGCGTCGAGCACATTGCCGACGATGGTGAGGAAGACCGCGCCGCCGACCGCGCCGAGCGGCGCGTCCGTCTTGGTGGAGAGCCAGAACGCCAGCCCCGCCGTGACCAGTTGGGAGACGAAGATGAACGCCACGACGAGCGCGAGGCGCGGCACGGTGTCCCCGGCGGACAGGGCTCCCCCGGTCGGCAGTTTCAGCGGCCCCCACCCGTAGGCCGCCGTCCCCGCCGCCAGCGCGACGACCGGCAGCAGCACCATCGCGGCGAGGCTGAAGCCGAGCGCGACGACGAGCTTGGACCACAGCAGCCGTACGCGCGGCACCGGCGCGGCGAGCAGATAGCGCAGGGACGACCAGCTCGCCTCGGAGGCCACGGTGTCCCCGCAGAACAGGGCCACCGGGATCACCAGCAAAAAACCGGCCGAGACGAACAGCGAGGTGGCCGCGAAGTTGGCCGCGGACTCGGTCGCCACATCCATCAGGTTGATCCGGCTGCCGCCGCCCCGCCCTCCGCCGCCGTCCTCGCCGTCCGGCGTGCCGCCGATCGCGAAGGCGATGATCAGGATGAAGGGGAGGGCGGTGAGCACCCCGCCCATGAGCAGGGTGCGGCGGCGGCGCAGCTGCCGCATGGCCTCGACGCGGAGCGGAAGCGTCCGCCCGGCGCGGTAGCCCGCAGCCTCCGGGTGTTCGCTCGCCACCCGGGCCTCGGGCGGCTGGACGGGGGCGCTCATGCTGCTCCTCCGGAGATCAGGGTGAGGAAGGCGTCCTCCAGGCGGCGGTGCGGTCCGACGCCGGTGACCGGGACGTCGAGCCGGACCAGGTCGGCGACGAGCCGCGAGGTGGTGGCCCCGTCCAGGCGGACGAGCAGCCCGCGCCGGTCGTCGGTGGCGACGGCGGAGCCGATGCCCGGCAGGGCGGCGATCTTCTCCGCGAGCGGTTCGGACACCTCCTCTGCCGTGGTCACCAGGATCATGTCGCCGGAGCCGGTGATCTCGGCGACCGGACCGGCCTGCACGAGCCGGCCCCGGTCCATGACGACCAGGTGGGTGCAGGACTGCTCGACCTCCGAGAGGAGGTGGCTGGAGACGATGACGGTCCGGCCCCCGGCCGCGTACCGGATCATCACGTCCCGCATCTCGCGGATCTGCGGCGGGTCGAGCCCGTTGGTCGGCTCGTCGAGGATCAGCAGGTCCGGCATGCCGAGCATGGCCTGCGCGATGGCGAGCCGCTGCCGCATGCCCTGTGAGTACGTCCGTACGGCACGGGCCAGCGCGTCGCCGAGGCCCGCGATCTCCAGAGCTTCGTCGATGTGGGAGTCCTCGGCGGGGCGGCCGGTGGCCTGCCAGTACAGGTCGAGGTTGGCGCGCCCGGAGAGGTGCGGCAGGAAGCCCGCGCCCTCCACGAACGCCCCGACCCGGGACAGCACCGGGGCGCCGGGCCGGATGGCCTGCCCGAAGACGCGGATCTCGCCCTCGTCGGGGGTGATGAGCCCCATGAGCATCCGCAGCGTGGTCGTCTTGCCCGCGCCGTTGGGCCCGAGGAGCCCGAGCACCTGGCCCTTCTCGACGCGGAAGGACAGCTCGCGCACGGCGTACCGGTCGACGGACTTGGCGTACTTCTTCGAGAGCCCGGTGATCTGGAGCGGTACGTCGGCGAGTTCCGGGTCCGGGGCGGGCGTCGCGGTCCGCCGCCGGGCGGTGATCAGGAGTGCGGCCGCGATGACGAGCGCGGCGGCCGGGAGACCCCAGGTCCACCACGGGAGGGCGGCCGCTGCGGTCTTCACGGCGGGTGCGGTGGGGACGGTCAGCGGTCCGTCGAGGGTCACGTTGTACGTGGCGGGCTCGGCCGGGGAGGCGTAACCGAGGTCCGTCGCGGAGAACACGAGGCGCAGCCGGTGTCCGGAGTCGAACTCGTGGTCCACGGCGGGCAGGGCCAGCTCGACCGGCTTGCCCTGCTGGTCGGGGGTGATCCGGTAGGGGGCGACGAGCTGGTGGGGCAGCACCTGCTGCCGGCCGTCCGGCGACACGTCGTACACCTTGCCGAAGAGCACCGCGTCCCGGTCGCCGTCGGCCTTGACGTTCACCGTGACGGTGGGTGTGCCGGTGATGCGTACGGAAGTGTCCAGCGGCGCGGACTCGAACCGGCCGAACTGTCCGGGGAAGTCGAGCGAGAGCCCGACGCCGAGGGAGGAGAGCTGGGCGAGTCCGCCGCCGACGCCGGGCACGGCGGAGATGGCGGGCGGCGCGGCCCCGGCCGGATTGCGGAAGGTCTTCGTGCCGCCGCCGAGCGCGATGTCCCGGCCGCCGCTGCGCAGCCCCGGGTAGGTGTCGCTGCTCGCCCCGCGCAGGAGGGCGGCGCCGTCGGTGGAGTCGACGCCTCCGGTGCGGGTGACGCGGAAGGCGGGCCCGGTGGCGGCGCCGGTGTCCTTCTTGAGATACCGGTCGAACCAGTCCCCGACCCGCCCTTCGACGCGCCCGGTCTCGCTGTCGCCGCCGTCGTGGCCGCCGGAGATCCAGTCGACGGAGACGGGTGCGCCGTTGGCGCTGATGGCCTTCTGCATGGCGTCGGCCTGGCCGAGCGGGAAGAGGGAGTCGGACTGCCCCTGAAGAAGGAGCGAGGGGACCTTGATGCGGTCGGCGACGGCGGATGGCGAACGCTCGGTGAGGAGCTTCACGGCCTCGGCGTCGGGCTTGCCGCTGACGGCAACGCGCTCGTACATCTCGCAGAGCTGCTTCTCGAACCTTTCGCAGCCGCCGCCGGTGGTGATGAAGATCCCGGCCCAGAGCTTCTTGAAGACCCCGCCGGGGAAGAGGGCGTCCGCCAGGTTCCAGTACGTGATCACGGGGGCTATGGCGTCGACGCGCTCGTCGTGCCCGGCGGCCAGCAGGGAGACGGCCCCGCCGTAGGAGGCCCCGGTGAGACCGACCCGGGGATCGCCCTTCTTGTCCAGCTCCACCTCGGGCCGGGCCGCGAGCCAGTCGATGAGCCGGGAGACGTCCTTGACCTCGTGGTCGGGGTCGTTGAGGGAGATCTCTCCGCCGGACTTCCCGAAGCCGCGCGCCGACCAGGTCAGCACGGCGTATCCGTCGGCGGCCAGCTTCTCGGCCTGGGCCCGGACGTCGTTCTTGCTGCCGCCGAAGCCGTGCCCGATGAGCACGGCGGGCCGCTTACCGGAACCCTTGGCATGGAAGTACGAGGTGTCGATCGGCACCCCGTCCATGCGCAGGATCCGGTCCTCGCGCTGCACGGCGGGCGAGCCGTCGTCGGCGACGGCGGACCAGGTGCCGCCGCCCACGAGCACGGCGAGCGCGGCGCCGACCGCGGCCCACCGGGCAGGGGTACGGGGCAGCAGGCGCCGCCATCGAGCAGTAGGGGTCTCCATCCCTCGACCCTAAACGGAGGACGCAAGCCGGTTGCGTGCCGCCAGGGTGAAGTGCGCGGCCTCCCTGAGAGGTACGGTGCGCCTCGCCCGTACTCCGGACGCGGTACGGAATTTCTGCCCCGGGAGGCCATTGTGGACATTCGCCCCGCTTCGACCGTCGCGGAGCTCCTGGCCGCCGGCCATCTCTTCGACGCCGCGCCCCGCGAGGAGTGGGCGGCCCGCTTCCTCGCCGCGGACGGTCATGTGCTGCTGATCGCGTACGTGGACGGCGTCCCGGCGGGCTTCGTCTCGGGCATCGAGATGCTGCACCCGGACAAGGGCACGGAGATGTGCCTGTACGAACTCGCCGTCGACGACCCGTTCCGCCGCCGGGGCATCGGCGGGGCCCTGACCCGGGCGCTGGTGGACCTCGCCCGGGAGCGGGGGTGCTACGACGTGTGGGTCGGGGTGGAACCGGACAACGAGGCGGCGCTCGCCACGTACCGGTCGACGGGGGCGGGTGACGACGGGCGGTTCGCGATGCTGGTGTGGGAGTTCGGGGGCGGCACGAACGGGAGTCAACCCTGACGTTCGTCGGGGGGTGCTCCTGACGTTCGGCCCCCGCGCCGGGCGGTCGTCCCTCCGTACGTTCGCCGCATGGCACAGCACACACATCAACACCACTGGCCCGCGCGGCTGTTCGGATCGTTCGCCCTGGTGGCGACGGCGGCGGCCGTGATCACGATGCTCTCCCCGGGAGGGCTGGGGCGGCCCGGCCCGACCGAGGTCACGGACGGGGCGTCCGTGTCCGCGTACCGCTCGCTGACGGAGGCGGTCGGCGACGCCCCGGGGTGGCTGGGCCACCTGCTGGAGCTGTCGTCGGAGGCCACGCTGATCGTCCTCGGTCTGCTGCTGCTCGGGGTCTGCTGGACCGCCCTGCGGCGACGGGATCCGGACGCGGTGGCGGGGGCCGTACTCATCGGCGCCGGGACCGTGGTGGCGTACGCCGTCAGCGAGGCGCTGAAGCTGGTCGTCGACGAGGAGCGGCCGTGCCGGGCGCTGGACGGCGCCGAGGCGGTCGCCGCGTGCCCGGAACCGGGCGACTGGTCGTTCCCGAGCAACCACGCCACCCTGGCCGCCGCCCTCGCGGTCGGGCTGGCCGTACGGCGGCCCCGACTGGCCGTGGTGACCTTGCCGTTGGCGGTGGCGGCGGCGCTGCTGCGGGTCCTGGTGGGGGTCCACTATCCGCACGACGTG
Organism: Streptomyces globisporus; assembly: GCA_014649555.1. Classification (GTDB taxonomy): domain Bacteria; phylum Actinomycetota; class Actinomycetes; order Streptomycetales; family Streptomycetaceae; genus Streptomyces; species Streptomyces globisporus. The sequence goes on from BMTG01000010.1 coordinate 331,493, forward strand.
ATCGCGGGCGCACTGCTCGGCGGTGCGGTGGTCGCCGCGGTGCTCCTGGTGCTGGTGCGCCCCGCCGGTCTGCTCGTCTCAGCGGTGCTCGGGCGGTGGTGGGGGCAGAATGCCGGCCTCGTGGGCGACGACGGCGGCCGCGGCCCGGTTGTCGACGCCGAGGCGGGCCAGGACGGAGCTGACGTGCGCCTTGACCGTGCCTTCGACCAGGTGCAGCCGCCGGGCGATCTGCCCGTTGGACAGTCCGCCGCCGAGGTGCGCCAGCACCTCGCGCTCCCTGGGCGTCAGCCCGGCGACCCGCTCCCGGGCGGCGCCCCGCCGTTCGGCCAGGGCCCCGGCCCCGGTGGACGCGAGGTGCGCGACCACCCGGGCGGCGACCTTCGGTGACAGGTAGGCGGCGCCGTCGGCCACGGCCCGCACCCCGGCGAGCAGTTCCTCGGGCTCGCCGGACTTGATCAGGAATCCTGCGGCCCCGACGCCCAGCGCCCGCAGGATGTAATCGTCCTCGCCGAAGGTGGTCAGCATGACGACGCCGGTGCCGGGCAGGGTGCGCCGGATCTCGGCGGCGGCGTCGATGCCGTCGGTACGCGGCATCCTCACGTCGAGGACGGCGACGTGCGGGCGGTGCGCCCGGACCAGTTCCACGGCCTCGTGCCCGTCCGCCGCCTCGGCGACGACCTCGATGCCCGGGTCGGTGGCGAGCACGGCGCGTACACCGGCCCGGATCATGGGCTCGTCGTCGGCGACGAGCACCCGGATCGGTCCGGCCACCGTCGCCGTACCGTCCCTGCTCATCGGGCGCTCACGGCGTCAGCGCGTCGCGGGAGACCAGCCTGCCGTCCCGGAAGCAGAGCCGGTACGCGTCGCCGGACCGGTCGTCGAAGCGGTCGGCCGTCATCGCGTAGAACTCGCACGTCACTCCCTGCTTCTGGCGTTCCTCCGATGCCGCGCCCGTCGGCCGCGCCGCCGACTGCCGGTCCGGCAGCACCTTTTCGATCTCCGACCGATCCTGCCCCACCCGCAGCCGGGCGTAGTCGCCCGGGGCGAGGACGGACCGGGACGCGGCCACCGTCTCCCACGTCCCCACCACGGCGAGCAGCACCGCGCCCGCCGCCAGCGGCACCGTCAGCGCGGTGAGCAGGGTGCGGCGGACGCGCCGCCTGGCCCGCCGGTAGCCCGGAGGTGCGGGGCTCTCCCGGTGGCCGGCGGGTCGCGGCGGTATCTGCGCGGGGGCGCGGTGGGGCAGCCGGGCGGCGACGGTGAAGCCGCCGTCGCGGGGACCGTGGTCGAGAGACCCGCCGACGAGCCGGACGCGTTCGTCCAGCCCGATGAGCCCGCGTCCGCCGTTGCCGGAGGGCGGGGCGGACGGTTGCCGGGCCGGTGGGCCGGGCGGCCGCGCGGACGGCGGGCCGGGGAGGTGCGCGGCCGGTTGCCCCGACCGTACGCCCGCCCCGGCAGCGGGGGCTCCGTTGCGGACCGCCACCCGGGTCTCCGTCGCCGTGTGCCGGAGTTCGACGCTCACGGACGCGCCGGGCGCGTGCTTGGCCGCGTTGGTCAGGGCCTCCTGCACGACCCGGTGCGCGGCGCGCCCGACGGTGGGCGGCAGCCCCGACGCGTCGCCGTCCACGGTGAGTTCGACCGGGAGCCCGGAGGCGGCCGCGTCGGCGACGAGCCGGGCAATGTCGGAGTCCCCCGGAGCCCGGGGAGGGCTCTCGCTCTCCTCGCGGAGGACGCCGACGACCTCGCCGAGGCGTTCCACCGCTGCCGCCGCCCTGCCCCGGATGTCCTGGGCGGCCCGCCGGTGCTGCTCGTCCAGCCCGGGCGCCAGTTTCAGGGCCCCGGCCGACAGGGCGATCAGACTCAGATCGTGGCCCAGGACGTCGTGCATGTCCTGGGCGATCCGGGCCCGCTCCAGCAGCCGCGCCTGCTCGGCGACCAACTGCCTCTCCCGTTCCATCTGTTCGGCCCGCTCCCAGCCGGCCCGGACCAGCTCCCGGTACTGGCGGGAGAACCGCCCCACGAACCAGGGCACCAGCACGGCGAGGACGACGACGGCGACGAACTGCGTCGCGAGGGCGAGCAGGGACGGCACGACGGTCACCGCCGCCGCCCCGGCCACCAGGGCCCCGGCCAGGAACAGGACGACGGTCCTGCCGCGCCCGGGCCCCCGCCCGGCGGCGAACGCGGCGACCGCGGTCGGCAGGCCCCACCACCACCCCACCAGGCTCAGCGCGCCGAACGCCGCAATGGCGGGCACCAGCAGACCCCCCGGGTCCGCCCACCGCAGTCCTGGCCGCCCGCGGGCCGTCCTCTTCACGAGGGAGAAGCTGTTCACGAGGGAGAGGTTACGGAGACCGGGGAGCCGTCCGGCACTGCCGAAAGTCACATGGCCGGCGCCGGGAAACCGTCCCGCACCGGCCGGGGCGCCGCGAGGTCGAGCGGCGTCTCCACGGGCAGCAGGGCGGCGGCCCGCTCCCGCTCCCCCGCCCGGACCGCCGCGTGCACCTCGCGGGCGAGCGGGGTGACGTCGCGTACGGAGACGGTCCACTCGTCCGCGTACCGCCGGGACGCCTCGCCGCTCAGCCCCAGCTGGAGGGAGCGGTACGGGAGCGGGTTCAGGTCGAGGTCGCGTTCGGGGTCCCACTGCACCCGGGCGGGGGCGGTGCGCAGGCTGCGCTGCCAGGAGGCCTGGTCCGGGTGGACACCGCGTACGTAATGGGAGAGTTCGGCGTGGGCGAGGGCCCATTCCAGACCGGCCCGCTCGATCTCGACGGCGAGGACGACCTCCTGCCCCTCCTTGGTGCCCCAGCCGCAGCGGTACATCATCCACAGGAAGCTGGGCTTGATCCAGGTCATCCGGTCCCGCTTCCACTCGGCGGGGAACCGTCCGTCGCGGGCGGCGGGGAGGCCGATGGCCGGCCGGTACGCCTGGTAGACGGTGACCGTGGTGGCGGTGTGGAGCGCGCGGATCTGGTGGCGGGGCGGGACGGGCGGGGTGTTCATGTGCCCCAGGATGCGGGACACGGCCGCGCCCGGGCATCCGGATTTCGCCGGAGGCCCGGGCGCGGCCGGGGGGGGTGCGTCGGTCAGTGGTTGCGCGGGAAGCCGAGGTCGACGCCGGCCGGGGCGTCGGCCGGGTCGGGCCAGCGGGTGGTGGTGACCTTGCCGCGGGTGTAGAAGTGCACGCCGTCGTTGCCGTAGATGTGGTGGTCGCCGAAGAGCGAGTCCTTCCAGCCGCCGAAGGAGTGGTAGCCCACGGGGACCGGGATCGGCACGTTGACGCCGACCATGCCGGCCTGGATCTCCAGCTGGAAGCGGCGGGCCGCGCCGCCGTCACGGGTGAAGATCGCGGTGCCGTTGCCGAACGGCGAGGCGTTCATGAGGGCGACGCCGTCCTCGTACGTGTCCACGCGGAGCACGCACAGCACCGGGCCGAAGATCTCGTCCTTGTAGGCGTCGGAGTCGGTGGAGACCTTGTCCAGGAGGGACAGGCCGATCCAGTGCCCGTCCTCGAAGCCCTCGACCGTGTGGCCCGTGCCGTCGAGGACGACCTCCGCGCCCTGGGCTGCGGCGCCCGTGACGTACGAGGCGACCTTGTCGCGGTGGACGGCGGTGATCAGGGGGCCCATCTCGGAGGTGGGGTCGTTGCCGGGGCCGATCTTGATCTTCTCGGCGCGCTCGCGGATCTTCGCGACCAGCTCGTCGCCGATCGCGCCGACCGCGACGACCGCGGAGATCGCCATGCAGCGCTCACCGGCGGAGCCGTACGCCGCCGAGACCGCCGCGTCGGCGGCCGCGTCCAGGTCGGCGTCCGGGAGGACGAGCATGTGGTTCTTCGCGCCGCCGAGCGCCTGGACGCGCTTGCCGTTGGCGGAGGCGGTGGCGTGGATGTAGCGGGCGATGGGGGTGGAGCCGACGAAGGAGACGGCCGCCACGTCGGGGTGGTTGAGCAGGCCGTCCACCGCGATCTTGTCACCGTGCAGGACGTTGAGCACGCCGTCCGGAAGGCCCGCCTCGGACGCCAGCTCGGCCAGCAGGTTCGCGGCCGACGGGTCCTTCTCGCTCGGCTTCAGCACGAACGTGTTGCCGCAGGCGATGGCCAGCGGGAACATCCACATCGGCACCATGGCCGGGAAGTTGAACGGGGTGATGCCCGCGACCACGCCCAGCGACTGGCGGATCGAGGAGACGTCGACCCGGTTGGAGACCTGGGTGGACAGCTCGCCCTTGAGCTGCGTGGTGATCCCGCACGCCAGCTCGACGATCTCCAGACCGCGGGCGACCTCGCCCAGCGCGTCCGAGTGCACCTTGCCGTGCTCGGCGGTGATCAGCGCGGCGATGTCGTCGCGGTGGGCGTCGAGCAGCGCGCGGTAGCGGAAGAGGACGGCGGTGCGCTGGGCGAGCGAGGAGGTGCCCCAGGTGGCGTACGCGGCCTTCGCCGCCGCCACGGCCGCGTCGACCTCCTCCACGGAGGCCAGCGCGACCTGCGTGGTGACCGCGCCGGTGGCCGGGTCGGTGACGGGACCGTACTGGCCCGACGTGCCCTCCACTGTCTTGCCGCCGATCCAGTGGTTGACGGTCTTCGTCATGACGTACTCCTTCAGACTTCGGGCAGGCGCGGGGGCTGGTCTCACAGGTGGCGGCGTCGGGCGGCGACCTGGCGGTCGTACTCCTCCCGGGCCTTCACCGCCGCCGGTCGGCTCGCGGTTTCGGCTACCGGAACATCCCACCACGCCTGCGCCGGAGGGGGGCCCGACACTGTGTCGGGCGTTTCGGTCTCGACGTAGACACAAGTGGGGCCCTCCGCGTCGCGGGCCTCGGAGAGGGCTTTGCGCAGGTCGTCGACGGTGGCGGCGCGCAGGACCCGCAGGCCGAGGGAGGCGGCGTTGGCGGCCAGGTCGACGGGGAGCGGCGGGCCGGTGAAGCCGCCGTCGGCGTCGCGGTGGCGGTAGGCGGTGCCGAAGCCTTCGGCGCCGACCGACGCGGAGAGTCCGCCGATGGAGGCGTACCCGTGGTTCTGGAGAATCAGCAGTTTCAGCGGCAGGTTCTCCTGGACGGCGGTGACGATCTCGGTGGGGTTCATCAGATACGTGCCGTCGCCGACCAGGGCCCAGACCGGGCGGTGCTCCCGGCTGCGGGCTCCGGTGGCGAGCAGGACGCCGATCGCGGCCGGGATCTCGTAGCCCATGCAGGAGTAGCCGTACTCCACGTGGTACTGGTCGCGGGAGCGGGTCCGCCAGAGCTTGTGGAGGTCGCCGGGGAGGGAGCCGGCGGCGTTGATGAGGATGTCCTCCTCGGTGACCAGGGTGTCCAGGAGGCCGAGGACCTGGGTCTGGGTGGGGCGCGCGGTGGGGTCGGGGGTGGCGAAGGATGCCTCGACCCGTTCCTCCCACGCCTCCTTCGCGCCGGTGTACTCCGTCTCGTACGCCGGATCGACCCGGTAGCCGCGTCCGGCGAGCGCCGCCGTAAGCGCCTCCAAACCCGCGCGGGCGTCGGCGACCAGGGGGAGAGCGGCCAGCTTGTGGGCGTCGAAGGCGGTGATGTTGAGGTGGAGGAAGCGGACGGCCGGGTCGGCGAAGAGGGTGCCGGATGCGGTGGTGAAGTCGGAGAAGCGGGTGCCGATGCCGATGACCAGGTCGGCGGTGCGGGCCAGCTCGTCGGCGGTGGCGGTGCCGGTGTGGCCGATGCCGCCGACGTCGGCGGGGTGGTCGTGGCGGAGCGCGCCCTTGCCCGCCTGGGTGGAGGCGACCGGGATGCGGGTCGCGGCGGTGAACGCGGCGAGCGTCTCCTCGGCGGCGCTGTGCCGAACCCCGCCGCCCGCGACGATGAGGGGGCGGCGGGCGGAGCGGATCGCCCGTACCGCCGTCTCCAGCTCGTACGTGTCGGGCGCGGGCCTGCGGATGTGCCAGTCGCGCTCGGCGAAGAACTCCTCCGGCCAGTCGTACGCCTCCGCCTGCACGTCCTGCGGCAGCGCGAGCGTGACGGCACCGGTCTCGGCGGGGTCGGCGAGGACCCGCATCGCCTGGAGGGCGGCCGGGATCAGCGCCTCCGGCCGGGTGATCCGGTCGAAGTAGCGCGAGACCGGCCGCAGACAGTCGTTGACCGACACGTCACCGGCGTACGCCACTTCGAGCTGTTGCAGTACGGGGTCGGCGGGCCGGGTCGCGAAGGTGTCGCCGGGCAGGAGCAGGACGGGCAGGCGGTTGATCGTGGCGAGGGCGGCCCCGGTGACGAGGTTGGTGGCCCCCGGCCCGATGGACGTGGTCACCGCGTGCGCGGAGAGCCGCCCCGACTGACGGGCGTACCCCACGGCCGCGTGCACCATGGCCTGTTCGTTGCGGCCCTGGAGGTACGGCATGCGGTGCGCGGTGCCGTTCCCTCCGTGGCCCGCCTCCACGAGCGCCTGTCCGATGCCCGCGACATTGCCGTGGCCGAAGATGCCCCAGGTGGCGCTGATCAGCCGCTGCCGGCGGCCGTCGCGCTCGGTGTACTGCCGGGCCAGAAAGGTGACCAGGGCCTGAGCGGTGGTCAGACGGCGGGTGGCGGCCGGGCTCTTGGGGCTCTCAGGGCTCGCGGGACTCGCGGAACGTGCGGGGCTCGCGGGACTCGTCGGGCTCAAGGCGTTACCTCCGGGCCGGGCGACGGATGCGCCGTGTAGAGCGGGAGTCTGGCGTCGATCGGCTGGTCTGGCCAGGTGTCGCGGATCCACCGGTGGTCGGGATGGTCGCGGATCAGCCAGGCGCGCTCCTCCCCCGGCCCGGCCATCACGTTGAGGTAGTACAGCGTCCGGCCGGGCGGGGCGATGGACGGGCCGTGCCAGCCGTCGGGGATGAGGACCACGTCACCGCCGCGGACTTCGGCGAGGACGTCCGTACCGCCGTCGCGCGACGGGGAGACCCGGTGGTAGCCGAGACCGCCGTCCTGCACCTCGAAGTAGTAGATCTCCTCCAGTTCGCACTCCTCGCCCGGCACGTGCTCGTCGTGTTTGTGGGGCGGGTAGGAGGACCAGTTGCCGCCGGGGGTGATGACCTCGACGGCGATCAGCCGGTCGCAGTCGAAGGTGCCGGCGGCGGCGAAGTTGTTCACCTGGCGGGAGCAGGTCCCGGAGCCGCGCAGCTCGACGGGTACCTCCGGCGCGGGGCCGTAGCGAGCGGGGAGTCGTCGCTCGCACTTCGCTCCTGCCAGGGCGAAGCGGCCTCCTGCGCCGGAGGAGATCTCTGCGCGGGCGCCGCGCGGTACGTAGGCGAAGTCGGAGACCCCGCTGAACACACTCTCCCGGCCCCGCAGTTCAAAGGTCTCACCTGCGATACGCACCGTACAGCCACCGGCCAACGGCAGGACGATCCATTCGCTGTCTCCGGTGACGAGCGGGTGAACACCGCCCGGCTCCAGCTCCAGCACCCGCAGGGCGGAGCGGTCCCAGCCGGCGCCCTCGGGATCGATGTCGACCGCGTACGCCCCGCGCGCCGCGCTGCCGGACGGCAGGTGGAACCGGTGCTGTTCCCGGCCCTGGTTCCGGTCCCGGTGCTGTCCCTGGCCCGGGTGCTGTTCCTGGTCCCGGTGCTGTTCCTGGTCCTGGTGCTGTTCCTGGTCGGGGTGATCCGTCGTCATGGCCCTTCCCTACCCGGCCGCAGCAGCGATACGGCGGTGTCGACGGCGAGCGTCACGTCCCCGTCGACCGGGTAGAGCAGCGAGCGTCCCACGACCAGCCCCCGCACCGTGGGCAGCCGCAGTGCGTCGCGCCACTTCCCGTACGCGGCGTCCTGGTCGTCGCCGACCTCGCCGCCGAGCAGGACGGCGGGCAGCGTGGAGGCCTCCATCGCCCGGCCCATGGCGTCGGGGTCCTCGGTGACGGGCACCTTCAGCCAGGTGTACGCGGACGTCCCGGCGAGGCCCGACGCGATGGCGATGGAGGTCGCCACGGCGGCGGCGCCGAGGTCGTTGCGGAGGCGCCCGTCGACACGGCGGCAGAGGAACGGTTCGACGAAGACGGGCAGCCGGTGGGCGGCCATCGCGTCGATGGTCCGGGCGGCGGTGTGCAGGGTGTCCAGCGAACCGGGGTCGTCGTGGTCGATGCGCAGGAGCAGCTTTCCCGCGTCGAACCCCTGCCGGACCAGGTCGTCGGGGCGGTAGCCGGTGAACCGGTCGTCGAGCTCGAAGGCCGCGCCCGCGAGACCGCCGCGGTTCATCGAGCCCATGACGACCTTGTCCTCCAGGGCTCCGAGCAGGAGGAGGTCGTCCAGGACGTCGGCCGATGCGAGCACCCCGTCGACCCCGGGGCGGGAGAGGGCGAGGCAGAGCCGTTCCAGCAGCTCGAAGCGGTTGGCCATGGCGAGGGACCGGTCCCCCACGGCGAGCGCGCCGCGCGCGGGGTGGTCGGCCGCGATGATCATCAGCCGGTCGCCGGGGTGCCGGATCAGCCGCCGTCTCGTCCGTCGCGCGGCGGCCTCGGCAACGGCTTCGGGCCGCTCGGCGCGCAACCGGACGAGCGCGGAGAGGGAGGGCGCGAGCGGCGTCATGAGCCCGCTCCGGTCCGGGGGGCCGTGGGGGCGTCGGGGCCGGCGGGAGGGGCTGCGGGCGCGGCTGGGGCAGCCGCAGGGGCCCTCCCGGCGCCCGGGGCGCCCGGGGCGCTGGGGCTGCCCGAGGAGGTCGGAGTCTCCGGAGCGGCCGCAACCCCCGAGGCGGCCCGCGACGCGAGGTCCGCCGTCACCGCACCCGCCGCGAGGGCCTCCTCGACCTCGTCCGGGAACGGCATCGCGGACGAGCAGGCGAGCCGGGAGGCGACGAGGGCGCCGGCCGCGTTCGCGTACCGCACGATGCGGTCCAGCGGCCATCCGGCGAGCAGCCCGTGGCAGAGCGCGCCCCCGAACGCGTCCCCGGCGCCGAGGCCGTTGACCACCTCGACCGGGAGCGGCGGGCAGTCGGCGGTGGTGCCGTCGCGGTGGACGGCGAGGACGCCCTTCGGCCCCTGTTTGACGACGGCGAGCTCCACCCCGGCCGCGAGCAGGGCCCGGGCGGCTGCGTACGGTTCGCGTTCGCCGGTCGCGACGGCGCACTCGTCGACGTTGCCGACGGCGACCGTGGCATGGGCCAGCGCCTCGCGGTACCGCGCGGGCGCCTCGGGGCTGTCGTCGCCCCCGTCCCAGAACATGGGCCGCCAGTCGAGGTCGAAGACGGTCGCCGTACGCCGTGGGGCGCCCGGGCGGTCGGCCCGCTCCGCGCTCTCGCTGCGGGCGCGGAGGGCGGCCAGCGTCGCGGACCGGCTCGGCTCGGCGCTGAGTCCGGTGCCCGTCATCCAGAAGATCCTGGCGTCGCGCACGGCGTCCAGGTCGAGGTCCGGGGCGTGGATCTCCAGGTCGGGCGCCTTGGGCCGGCGGTAGAAGTACAGCGGGAAGTCGTCCGGCGGGAAGATCTCGCAGAAGGTGACCGGGGTCGGATACTCCGCGACGGCCGTCGCCCAGCGGGGGTCGACGCCGAACCGTTCCAGTTCCTGGTGGAGGTAGGCGCCGAAGGGGTCCTGCCCGGTCCGGGTGATGACGGCCGTACGCCGCCCCTGCCGGGCCGCCGCCACCGCGACGTTCGCCGGGGAACCGCCGAGGAACTTGCCGAACGTCTCGACCCGGGCGAGCGGTACCCCGACCTCCAGTGGGTAGAGGTCGACCCCGATCCGCCCCATGGTGATCACGTCGTACGGCTCAGGCATGCCCATCCCTTCGCACCACCGGCTCGCACCGCCGGTTCGCCCCACCGGTGGCCGGCTGGTCCCAGGTCTAGCCCTCCGCCCGGAACCCTGTCAACATTTTGTCCGGACATTCGGACGAACCCTTGACACTCTTCCGTACGGGCCAGGAGGCTGGCCGTTATGACCCCCTCCGTCCCCTCCTCGGCCCGCATCCGTATCGGCTCGGCCCCCGACTCCTGGGGCGTGTGGTTCCCCGACGACCCGCAGCAGGTGCCCTGGCAACGCTTCCTCGACGAGGTGGCCGAGGCCGGCTACGCGTGGATCGAGCTCGGCCCGTACGGCTATCTGCCCACCGATCCGGCCCGGTTGGCCGACGAGACGCGCGGCCGGGGGCTCACGGTCTCCGCCGGAACCGTCTTCACCGGACTGCACCACGGCCCGGACGTCTGGGACCGGACCTGGGCGCATGTCGCGGACATCGCCGCGCTGACCCGGGCCATGGGCGCCGAACACCTGGTCGTCATTCCCTCCTTCTGGCGCGACGACAAGACGGGCGAGGTGCTTGAGGACCGCACGCTCACTCCCGCGCAGTGGCGCGATCTGACCGCGCAGACGGAGCGTCTCGGCCGGGAGGTGCGGGAGCGGTTCGGGCTGCGGATCGTCGTCCACCCGCACGCCGACACCCACATCGACACCGAGGAGAACGTCAACCGCTTCCTCGACGCCACCGATCCGGACCTCGTCTCGCTCTGCCTGGACACCGGGCACTACGCCTACTGCGGCGGAGACAGCGTCAAGCTCATCGAGACGTACGGGGAACGCATCGGCTACCTCCATCTCAAGCAGGTCGACCCGGAGATCCTGGCGGCGGTGGTGGCGGACGAGGTGCCGTTCGGCCCGGCGGTGGCCCGGGGCGTGATGTGCGAGCCGCCCGGCGGGGTCCCCGCCCTGGAACCGGTGCTGGACGCGGCGCGCGCCCTGGACGTCGACCTGTTCGCGATCGTGGAGCAGGACATGTACCCCTGCCCGCCGGACAAGCCGCTCCCCGTCGCGCGCCGCACCCGGGAGTTCCTCCGCTCCTGCGGACGCCCCGGCTCACCCCTCTGAGCCCGGGGTCCGGGGGTCAGGGATCGGCGCTCAGGCCCCGGGCCCCCAGGCCCCCGGGACCGGGACCCGGGATCCAGCAGCGGATCAGACCCCCGTACGTCCGTCCACGCGTTCGCGGATCAGGTCGGCGTGGCCGCAGTGCCGTGCGTACTCGCCGATCATGTGCGTGTAGATCCAGCGCAGGGTGACCCGCGCACCCATGAACGGGCTGGTGTCGTCGAGCGCCCGCGGCGCGCAGATCTCCCGGGCCACCGCCACTTCCCCCTCCCACCGCGCGAGCGCCTGGGCACAGGTGGCGTCCTCGGCCAGCTCCCAGCCGCCTTCGCGGCCCTGGCTCCCGTCCCCGCCATCGGCCGGCGGGGCGAAGAACGGCGGGGCGTCCTCCTGCGCGAGCACCCGGCGGAACCAGTTGCGCTCGACCTCGGCCAGATGCTGGAGCAGTCCGAGCAGGGTGATCGGCGAGGGCGCCGCCGACGCCTCGCGCAGACCCTCTTCCGGCAGGTCGGCGCACTTCTGGGCAAGGGTGGCGCGGTAGAAGTCGAGCCAACTCTCCAAGGTGGTGCGTTCGTCGACGTCCAGCGGGGGCATCGGGCGTTCGGCAGTGCTCATGCTTTTCATCGTGGCACCCAGGTCTGACACCAGTCGCGCTTCATCCTTTCTGTCACAGCAGTAACCGTTTCGGGACACATATCTCCGTTACGCGGGTTTTCTGTCACAGCCGGTCGACAGCCCCACCCCGCCTGCCGCCCGGGGTCGTTCAACCGAGCACAGGCTGAGTGATCGTCGGCTTGGTCAGTGCAGAGAGGTGTCACCGATGACGGACAGAACGCTCTGGTCCTACAAGGACATTGCCGCGCACATCCAGGTCCAGCCGGACACCGTCCGCTCCTATCCAAGCACGGGCTCCTGCCCCCGCCCGACCAGGTGAAGAACGGGAAGCCGTACTGGTACGGGGACACCGTCCGCGCCTGGGTCGCCTCGCGCCCCCGCAACCGGGGGCGCTGACGCCCCGCTACCCCTGGCCGTCGGCCCTGCGGAAGAGGGCCGTCCAGAGGAACGGCTCCCCGAAGAGCGGGGATTCGGGCGCCTCGTCGTTCATCCGGCGCATGTCGATCTCCGTCAGCCCGGAGAAGACGTGGCGCAGCTCGTCGTCGGTGTAGGCGAGTCCGCCCTGCAGACCACCCGTCAGATAGAGATCGGAGTCCGGCAGTTCCGAGCCCATCCCGCCCTCTCCGGCGGCGAAGCAGGCGAGCGCGAAGTGGCCGCCGGGCGCCAGACAGCGCTCCAGAAGGGCGAGATAGCTGATCCGCCGGTGAGGTGGCAGATGGTGGAAGCAGCCCGAGTCGTAGATCAGGTCGTAGGGGCCGGTGAGGGCGGCCCCCGCCGCCGTCAGGGCGAACGCGTCACCTTGGTGGAACCGGACGGCTCCGGTCCCCGCCTTCTCGGCCCGCTCCCGGGCCCAGGCCAGCGCCGCCGGGGAGAGGTCGACCGCGTCGACGTCGAAGCCGAGCGCGGCCAGGTGGAGCGCGTTGCGGCCGGGCCCACAGCCGAGTTCGAGCGCACGCCCCGGGGCGATCCGCCCTTGGCGGAGGTGGGCGTCGAGGTTCTCGTCGGGCTTGTCCGCGAAGAACGGCACCTCCCGTGAACGGTCCGCGTAGAACGCGTCCCACCAGGACGCTCCGCCGGGCGTCCACCGGTCCGCCTCCGGGGCGAACAGGCCGTCCATCAAAGCCAATACGTCATCGACCGTGGATACATTCCGGTCCATCCGGGCCCCCTTTTCCGTTGAGGAAATTTTAGGCCGGATGAGCATGAAATCCCAGGTCAGAGACGATGTGCCGATGCCGCCCGCGGGCCTGTGGAGCCTCCCTGGCGGGCGGAGGAGCCGGGCCCCCGCCCGCCACCCGCCCGGTGGCGGACGGGCCGGTCCTGTCGCCTCCAGGGGGCATTCACGGCTTCCCCGAGGCCTCTTTCCGGGCGACTTTCCCGCGCGGGTCTCAGCGTCGCGCCGGTTCGCCGATATCCCTGCTGGTGCCCGATATCTCCTCGGTCTCCGCCGGAGATTCCGGGTCCTCCACGCCGCCCCGGCCTGCCGGGTCCGGCACAGCGGCTTGGCCGACGGCCGGGGCGGCCTCCCCTTCGCTCAGGCCGAACCTGCGGTGGAAGGCCCGCAGGGGCGCGGGGGCCCACCAGGTGGAACGGCCCATCAGCTTCATCACCGCGGGGACCAGCAGACTGCGCACCACCATGGCGTCCATCAGGACCGCGAGGGCGATGCCGAGCCCCAGCATCTTGGTGTTGGTGACCCGTGAGGTGCCGATGGCGACCATGACGACCGCGAGGATCACGGCGGCCGCGGTGATCAGCCCGCCGGTGTGCCGGAGCCCGAAGGTGACGGAGTGCTCGTGGTCGCCGGTGCGGTCGTACTCCTCCTTGATCCGGGATATCAGGAAGACCCCGTAGTCCATGGAGAGTCCGAAGGCCACGCAGAACATCAGGACGGGCAGCGTCGTCTCGATGTCGCCCGTGCTGGTGAAGGCGAGCAGTCCGGAGAGGTTCCCGTCCTGGAAGACCCAGACCACCGCTCCGAACATCGCGGTCAGGCTGAGGGCGTTGAGCACGACCGCCTGGAGCGGGATGAGGACGCTGCCGGTGAGCAGGAAGACCAGGAGCAGCGTCGCGACCACGATGATCGCCAGGGCCCAGGGCAGCCGGTCGGCTATGGCGTCCTTGGAGTCGACGAGGACCGCTGCCGTGCCCGTGACCGAGAGGTCGAGGGAGGAGGCGGAGGGCACGGCCCTCAGGTCCCGTACGAGCTGTTGGGTCTCCTCGCCGACGGCTTCGCCCTTCGGCAGCACGCTGTAGTAGGCGGCGGGGCCCTCGGCGACCGGTCCTTCGACCCGCAGGACGCCGGGGAGCTGCTCGATCCGGCTCTTGAGGTCCGCGAGGTCGGCTCGGGAACCCTGCCCCTCGGCCAGCACCTCCAGGCCGCCGCCGGGGCTCCCGGGGAACCCGTCGCGGATGTGTTCCTGGACGACCCGGGACTCCGCGGAGGCCGGGAGCTGGCGGTCGTCCGCCGTGCCGAACTTGACCCCGAGGAACGGCAGTCCGAGGAGGAGCAGCCCGACGGTCGTGACGATGGCGAAGACGGGCGCCCGGCGCATCACCAGCGCACCCAGCCACGCCCACCCCCGGCCGGGCGACGCGTCGGCGCCACCGGCGGGACCAGCCCCGCGGCCATCGGCCGTAGCGCCCGCCGGGCCGGCCCCGGCCGTCGCGGCCTTCTTCCGGCGGCGGAGGAGCCGGCGCAGGTCCAGCGAGTTGATGCGAGGGCCGAGCAGCATGAGCGCCGCGGGCAGCAGGATCAGTGCGGCAGCGGCGGCCAGGAGGACCACGGCGATCCCGGCGTAGGCGAAGGAGCGCAGGAAGTACTGCGGGAAGACGAGCATGGCCGACAGGGAGACCGCCACGGTCAGCGCGGAGAACAGCACCGTACGCCCGGCGGTCCGCAGCGTCGTGCCCACCGCCGTCCGGGTGTCCGCACCGGTCGCCAGCTCCTCGCGGAAGCGGCGGACGATGAACAGGGCGTAGTCGATGGCGAGTCCGAGGCCGAGGGCCGTGGTGAGGTTCATCGCGAAGACCGAGACGTCGGTGAACTCCGTCAGCCCTCGCAGCACGGCGTTGGTTCCGAGGATGGCGACGATGCCTACGGCGAGCGGCAGCATCGCGGCGACGGCGCTGCCGAAGACCATGACCAGCAGGACGAGCGTCACCGGCAGGGCGATCAGCTCGGCCCGCAGCAGATCCTCCTGGATGATCGTCTGCATCTCGTGCTGCACGGCGACCGGCCCGCCGAGGGAGACCGTCACCGGCCCCCGCTCCCCCGCGAAGGCCGGGGCCAGCCGGTCGAGCGCCTCGCCCGCGGTCTTCTCGTCGCCCCCGATCCGGGCGGCGATGATCGCCTCCTGACCGCCCTCGGAACGCAGGGCGGGCGACGCGGTCTCCCAGTAGGACCCGACGCCCGATATCCCCGGCTCGGCCTTCAACCGCTCCGCCAGACGGGTGGCCTCGGCGGCCACGGCCGGGTCGTCGACGCCCGCGGAGCCGCTGTCCACCAGCAGGAGCAGATTGGGCTGCGAGGCGGGGAACTCCCGGGCCAGCACCTCCGTCGCGTACGTCGATTCGGCATCGGGGGCCTGCCAGCCGCCGCTGCCCATCCGGTCCGCCACCCCACTCCCGGCGAACACGGCGAGTGCGGTGATCACCAGCGCGGCCAGCAGTGCGAGCCGCGGCCGGGCGGTGACGAACCGGGTCCAGCCGCCGACCGGGGGCGACGCGGAACGGTTGACTTCGGGCATGGTGCGGTGTCCCCTTCACCGAGACCCGGGCAGCGCAGGGCAGCATGGGTCGGTCGTTGCCGTTTATCGTGGCAAACACGAGTAGTCGCTCGCGTTTCTCTAGAATGCGAGCGACCACTCGCGTTTGTCAATCGCGTCATGAGAGCTGGGGATTGACCGTGCCGGAGGCCAAAGCCAACAAGACCGCCGCCGAGGCCGCCGTCGAAGCCGCCACCGGGGCCGCCGAGGACACCGCCGGCGAGACACCGGGCTCCGCCCGCCCGCGCCGACGCCGCCAGGCCCGCGGCGAGGCACGGATCGCCCAGCTGCTCCGGGCCGCCGCCGACGTCTTCTGCGCCAGCGGCTACACCGCGTCCAGCACCAACGCCATCGCCCGCGAGGCCGGGGTCTCACCGGGCACGCTCTACCAGTTCTTCCCGAACAAGGAGGCCATCGCCGTCGAGCTCGGGGACCGGCTGCTGGACCGCTGGCGGGACACCTACGGAGCCGCCTTCGCCCAGAGCCACACGGAGCTGCCGCTCGATCGCATGCTGGACGCCGTCCTCGACCCGCTGATCGCCTTCAACTGCGAGAATCCGGCGTTCTTCGTCCTGATGCACGGCTCGGAGATCCCCGGACAGATCACCGAGGCGCACGACACGCTGCACGCCACGATGCTGACGCGGGTCGAATCGGTGCTCGCCGACTACCTCCCGGACATGCCCGCCCCCCAGATCCACCGCATCGCCGAGATGGCCTTCATGGTGTTCAAGGCCGGGCTGGACCTGATCATGGCCGCCGAGGGCGACGAGCGCGCGGCCTACATCCAGGAGCTGAAGACGGTGATGTTCCGCTACTTGGATCCCCTGGTCGGCGACGACGCGTCGTGCCCGGCTCCGACGGAGCGCATCGATACCCCCTAGGGGTATAGTATGGGTGAGGCGGGGACGCCACGGGGGCCTCTGTGGCCCCACATGCCCCGCTGTGCCGCCCGAAACGTGTTCGCGAAGAGGAGAACGTCATGACCGCCGAGACCGACACCACGCCGTCCACCGGTTCCTGCTGCTCGCCCACCGGCTCCTGCCACGACGGTGCGGCCGACGTGCAGATCGAGCAGGCCGACTCGGTCACCACCGTGTACCAGGTCAAGGGCATGACCTGCGGACACTGCGAGGGGGCCGTGTCGGAGGAGATCTCCGGGATCGCGGGCGTCACCTCGGTCGCCGCCGTCGCCTCCACCGGCCTGGTCACCGTGACGTCCAAGGCCCCGCTGGCCGAGGACGCCGTCCGTGCCGCCGTGGACGAGGCCGGTTACGAGCTCCTCGGCCCGGCCGCCTGAGCGCCGGCCCTCCGCCGCACCACCCGTCCGCCGTCGGGCCGGCCGCACCAGTCGATACTGGTGGGGTACGGCCCGATCTGCGTTTTCCAGGAGTTCCGGACATGGCCAGCACAGCAGCCCCCTTCCCGGCCGCCGACGCCTCCGAGGCCGAGCTCATGATCGGCGGGATGACCTGCGCTTCGTGCGCCGCCCGCGTCGAGAAGAAGCTCAACCGGATGGAGGGCGTCACCGCCACGGTGAACTACGCGACCGAGAAGGCCCGCGTCACCTTCGGGGAGGGGCTGGAGCTGGGGGATCTCGTCGCCACGGTCGAGAAGACCGGCTACACGGCCCGCCCCGTCGCCCAGCCGCCTGTTCCGCCCCCTGCACCCGCTCCTGAGGGCACCCGGGAGGCGCCCCCGGGACCAGCGGAGTTCACCCCGGAGCCCGCCCCGGCACCGACGCCGGAGTTCATGTCGGAGTCCGCCTCGGAGCCCACGGGGCAGCCCGCGCCGGAATCCACTGCGGAGCTGACGTCGCCATCCGCTTCGGAGTCCGCGCCGGATCCCACCCCCGACTCCGTCGCCCGGGACATCGAAGCCGAGCAGGAAGCCTCCCTCGCCGCGCTCCGTCAGCGCCTCGTCGTCTCCGCCGTGCTCGCCACCCCCGTCGTCCTGCTCGCCATGATCCCGGCGCTCCAGTTCGACTCCTGGCAGTGGCTGAGCCTCACCCTCGCCGCGCCCGTCGCCGTCTGGGGTGGCCTGCCCTTCCACCGGGCCGCCTGGACGAACGCGAAGCACGGCGCGGCGACGATGGACACGCTGGTCTCGCTCGGCACGCTCGCCGCGTTCGGCTGGTCGTTGTGGGCCCTGTTCCTCGGCGACGCGGGCATGCCCGGTATGCGCCACGGCTTCGACCTCACCGTCTCGCGCGCCGATGCCACTTCGACGATCTACCTGGAGGTGGCGGCCGGAGTCATCACGTTCATCCTGCTGGGCCGCTATCTGGAAGCCCGTGCGAAGCGGAAGTCCGGCGCGGCGCTGCGGGCGCTGATGCACCTCGGCGCGAAGGACGTCGCCGTACTGAGGGGAGGCAGGGAGGTACGGGTCCCGGCGGGCACGCTCGTCGTCGGCGACCGCTTCGTCGTACGTCCCGGGGAGAAGATCGCGACGGACGGGACCGTCGTCGAGGGCTCCTCCGCCGTGGA
>BMTG01000011.1 GCA_014649555.1 Streptomyces globisporus
CACCGCACGAATCGCATCCCCATCACGCACCGCATCCGACAACCGCTTCAACACCACGAGTCCGACGCCACTGCCACCGACGGTGCCATGCGCCTCCGCGTCGAACGCACGGCAGTGACCATCGGGAGAGAAGATGTTCCCTTCCTGGTACTGGTAGCCGCCGTGCTGAAGGACGTTGATCGTCGCCCCACCGGCGAGCGCCACGTCGCATTCGAACTCGAGGAGGCTCTTGCACGCCTGATGGACCGAGACCAGCGAGGTGGAGCACGCCGTGCCGATCGTCATGCTCGGCCCGGTCAGATTGAGGCGATGAGAGATCTGGGTGGCCGCGAAATCCTTGTCGTTGAAGAGCGAGATCTGGCGGGCGAACGATGTCATCAGGTCGGTGCGCGGCAGCAGATGGTGGAGGAAATATCCGCTGCGCCCGATCCCGAGAAAGACACCGGTCGTGCTTTTACTGCTCGTCGGGTCGCAGCCTGCGTCCTCCAGTGCCTCGACAGCCACTTCGAGGAGGAACCGTTGCTGCGGATCCATGATCTCCGCCTCGCGCGGCGTGTATCCGAAGTATGCCGCGTCGAACTTTTCGATCCCGTCGAGAATTCCCGCCGCGCGCACGAGGTCCGGATTCGACAGAACCGCGGGGTCACCGTGAGCGGCGATGACGTCGTCGTCGCTGAGGAGGGAGATCGACTCCTTACCCTGAATGAGACTCTGCCAGAATTCCTCGGTGTTCGCGGCTCCGGGAGCGCGCAGACCCATTCCGATAACGGCAATGCTTCGATCGTCACTCACCGCTTACCCCCATTCCGTGCACCCATGGCCGCCCG
This sequence comes from Streptomyces globisporus, assembly GCA_014649555.1. Taxonomy (GTDB): domain Bacteria; phylum Actinomycetota; class Actinomycetes; order Streptomycetales; family Streptomycetaceae; genus Streptomyces; species Streptomyces globisporus. The sequence continues at coordinate 828 of BMTG01000011.1, forward strand.
GCGCCTTTCAAGACGACTCTGGACACCCGCGAAAGTCTGCTCGCTCTCCGTCCCGGATATGTGACGGGCCAGGGAGGCGATCGTTGGATATTTATACAGATCGATCATGTTCAGCTTTTTCGGGTAAGCGGCCTTCAATTGGCCGAAGACCCGGGCGAGAAGAATCGAATTCCCTCCGATGTCGAAGAACCCGTCATCCGCTCCAGGGCGGGAGACACCGAGGACCTCCGACCAGACCTCGGCGATGGTCTTCTCGATCTCGGTCCCGGGCTCCCGGTAGGCGCGCTGCGCCTGCTCGGGTTCGGGAGAGGGCAACGCGGCCCAGTCCGTCTTTCCGTTGGGCGTGAGAGGGACGGCCGCCAGCTCGACGAACGCGGCGGGGGTCATGTACTCGGGGAGCGTCGCCCGGACCGCGGCCACGGCGTCTCCTCGGTCGAAGCCGTGGCCCTCTTCCATGACGACGTACGCCACGAGGCGCCTGGTGCCCAGCTGGTCCTGACGCACGACGGTCACGGCATCACGGACACCCGCGAGCTTCCGGAGCACCGCCTCGATCTCGCCCAGCTCGATCCGGAAGCCGCGCAGCTTGATCTGCCGGTCGTTCCGGCCGAGATACTCCAGCTCTCCGTGCGGGAGCCAACGGGCCAGGTCCCCGGTGCGGAAGAGGCGCGCTCCGGGCCGGCTCCCGAAGGGATCGGGGACGTAACGCTCGGCGGTCAGCGACGGCCGGCGATGGTACCCCTGGGAGACGCCGTCGCCTCCGAGGTAGAGCTCTCCGGCGATGCCGGTCGGCACGGGCCGCATCGCCGAGTCGAGGACATAGGACTGCGAGTTCGCGATGGGGCGCCCGATCAGCGGCTTGGCGCCGTCCTCGGGAACGAGGGTGAACGTCGAGTACACCGTGTCCTCGGAGGGCCCGTACAGGTTGTACACCTTCCGCACGCCGTCTCGAGCGTGGAGCCGGTCGACGAGATCGCGCGGCAGCGGCTCGCCCGCGAGGTTGACGACGCGTACGCCTTCCGGCAGTCCGCCAAGGCGCAGAAGCGTGTCCATCGCGGAGGGCACCGTGTTCACCAGCGTCACACGGTCACGCGCCGGCAGGGACGGAAGCAGGAGCGCGTTGTCCGCGAGGACGACGGTGGCTCCGGTGGTGAGCGGCAGGAAGAGCTCGAAGACGGAGAGGTCGAAGCAGATCGACGTCGAGGCGAGCGTCCCTTCGAGCTCGTCGGCGGAGAAGACCCCTTTCGCCCACATCAGGAGCGACACCACGTTGCGATGCGTGATCCGTACGCCCTTCGGCCTGCCGGTCGAACCCGATGTGTAGATCACGAGAGCGACCGACCGCTCGTGCGCGGCAGCACCGCCGGCCAGGGCGTCGGATCCGGCCGCCTCGTCCGGCCCCGCCTCCTCGTCCACCGTCAGCAGCCGGGCCGACGAACAGGACAGCGCCTCGCGCGTCGACGCCTGCGCCAGCACCACCACGGGGGACGCGTCGCTGAGGATCTGGTCGATGCGCGACGGCGGGTAGGCCGGATCGAGCGGCACATACGCCGCGCCCGCCTTCAGCACGGCAAGCAGCGCGGCGGGCAGGTCGGGACCGCGCTCGAGACACACGCCCACGAACGCCCCGGAGGTGACGCCCGCGGTCCGTAGGCGTCGCGCGAGCCGGTTCGCGTGTGCGTCGAGCTCTGCGTAGGTGAGCCGTTCCTCACCGGCGATGAGCGCCGTCGCCTCGGGCGTCGCCGCCGCCTGCGCCTCGAACAGCTCGTGCACGGGGCGCTGTTCGTGCTGCCCGGTCTGCGTCCGGTTCCAGTCGACCAGCAGGCGTCGGCGCTCCTCCCCGGCCATGACCGGCAGCTCGCCCAGCGTGCGCGGCGCGGCGACCAGTTCGGCGAGGAGCACCTGGTAGTGCTCCAGCATCCGTTCGACGGCGGCCGCCTCGAACCTGTCCTCGTCGAAGGCGATCTTGAGGGTCATCTCCTCGCCCGGCGCGACCGTCAAGGTGAGCGGGAAGCTCGTCTGCTCCGACGTCCGGACCGACTCGACCCGAATCCCTCCGCCGGGGGCGTCGAGTGCCTTCCCCATCGGGAAGTTCTCGAACACCACCAGCGAGTCGAACAACGGCACATCGCCCTGCACACCGGCCCAGCGCCGGATCTCGGCGAGCGGAGCGTAGCCGTACTCCTCACGTTCGACCTGGGCCGCCTGGAGACCGCGAAGCCAGTCGGCCACCGGCGCCCCGTCGTCGACGCGGACGCGCACGGGCAGCGTGTTGAGGAAGCACCCGACCATCGACTCCACACCGTTGATCGACGGAGGGCGGCCCGAGGCGACCATCCCGAACAGGACGTCGTGTTCGTCTCCGTAGCGGCCGAGCAGCAGTGCCCAGGCACCCTGTGCCAGCGTGCTCAGCGTGATCCGCTCACGCCGGGCTCCGTCCTGGAGGGCCGCCGTGGCCTCGCGCGAGAGCGTCACACCGCGCCTGGCGATACGGCCGGGGCCGGGGTGGCCGGCCGACGGCCGGTCCACGCCCAAGGGAGTCGGCCCGTGCACTCCGGCGAGCGACCGGCGCCAGTACTTCTCCGCCTCGGCGAGATCCTGCCCGCGCAGCCACTCTATGTACTCGCGGTACTGCACGGCCGGAGCGAGCGCTGCCGTCCCGCCGCTCACCCGGGCCCGGTAGTGCCGCATGACCTCCGTCACCACGGTCGGCATCGACCAGCCGTCGGAGATCGCGTGGTGGCGGGTCCAGAGGAACCGGTGCCGGTCCTCCGAGAGACGCACCAGGAGGCAGCGCATCAACGGTGCGCGGGAGAAGTCGAAATCCTGCCCGCGGTCCTCCTCCATACGGGCGTCGAACCGCGCCCGCTGCTCATCGGCGGGCAGGGACGTCCAGTCCTCCTCGCACCACGGAAGGTCGGCCCGTCGGCGTACGACCTGCAGCGGACGGCTCTGGTCGATCCGCATGAACAGGGTCCGGTGGACGGCGTGCCGTGCCGTCACCTCGTCCCAGGCCGCGCGGAACGCGTCCACGTCGAGGGGCCCGCAGACATCGAACGACAGCTGCACGACGTAGACGCCGCTGTTCGGAGCGAGCTGTGACGTGAGCAGCATCGCGTGCTGGAGCGGCGACAGCGGGTAGATGGCCTCGATGTCGTTCGTCTTGTTCATCGCGTCAGTCCCGTCCTAGCTCTCAAGTTCCTCGAGAAGGTCGTCGAGCTCCTCCTGGGTCAGGTCGATGTCCGGGAACGCGGACGGGTCGACCTTCAGCCGGCCCGTACGGCAGTCCTCGACGACCTGCCGGACCGAGGCGGTGAACCGGGCGGCGAGGGCCTCGACGGTCTCCGCTTCGTGCACGGCCTCGCTGAAGGTGAAGCCGACGCGGAGGCGCCCGTCGGCCACGATTCCGTTGACGCTCAGCAGGTGCTTGCGCCGCTGCGCCGCACCGTGCGAGGCGCCGACGGAGTCCGTGGACAGCTCGAACATCGAGTCCGGCAACCGCGAGGCGTCGGCCTGTCCCAGGTAGTTGAAGACGATCTCCGCCTGGCTCCCGCGGGCCAGCCGTTCGCGAACGGACCGGTCAGGGGCCAGATGACGCAGCAGGCCGAATCCGACACCGCGCCTCGGGACGCTTCGCACCTGCTCCTTCACGGCCCGCAGCCCGTCGGCCCCGGCCGACGGGTCGACGCGCAGCGGATACATCGCCGTGAACCAGCCGATGGTGCGCGAGATGTCCACGTCGTCGAAGAGCTCCTGGCGGCCGTGCCCCTCCACATCGACGAGGAGTGGTCGAGAGCCGGTCCACGGCGCGCACGCCTCGGCCAGCGCGTGGAGCAGCACGTCGTGCGCGTCGGTCTTGTGCGCGGCGTGCATATCGCGTACGAGCGTGGTCGTCTCGTCGGCCGAGAGTTCCACGGTGACCGTCCGCGCCGTCGCCTCGGTGTTCGCCCCGTCCCGGTCGCGCGGCAGCGGCGCCGTCGGCGATTCGATCTGGCGCGCCCAGTAAGCGAGTTCGGCCTGGGTCTCGTCGTCGGCCGCGTGTGCCTGGAGCCTCGCGACCCACTCCTTGTACGAGGTGGTCTTCGGCGGGAGCCGCACGGGGCGCCCGTCGCGCAGCGCCTCGTAGCACGCCTGGAGGTCTTCCATGAGGACGCGCCACGAGATTCCGTCGACGACCGTGTGGTGGATGACGGTGTAGACCTGGGCCGGACGCCTTCCGCCGTAGTCGATGTAGACCATGCGCAGCAGTGGCCCGTTCCGCAGGTCCAGGGCGCCCTGGGTCCGTGCCTGCATGGCGGCGACAGCCCCGGCCCAGGACGATTGCTGTTCATCCGTCAGGTCGAGGCGTTCGACCGGCTCGCTCTTCTCCTCCGGTGCGCTCGTCCATTGGCGGACGCCCGCCGCGTCGCGGACGAAGCGGTTCCGGAGGGCGTCATGGTGCCGTACGACGGCGTCGCGTGCCCTCGCCAGCAGGTCGAGGTCGAGCCCTCCCGCGGTGACGTCGACCAGGACGGCCTGGTTGTAGTGATGCGCGTCGGCGAGCTCCTGCTCGAAGAACCAGCGCTGGATGGGGGCCAGCTCCGCGTCGCCCAGGACCAGGCCCTGCTCCGCTCGCGGTCCGGCGCCCTCCTTGGCCGCCGTGGCGAGTTCGGCGAGCGTCTGGTACCGGAACAGGTCGCGGGCGGAGAGGACGATCCCCGCGTTCTTCGCGCGCGAGACCATCTGGATCGCGATGATCGAGTCGCCGCCGAGCTCGAAGAAGTTGTCGTCCGCGGCGACGTTCGGCTGTCCCAGGAGCTCGCTCCAGATCTGTGCCAGCCGTTCCTCGACCCGCGTCCGCGGCGCGAGGAACGAGTCGGCCGGCCGCTGTTCGGGGAGCGGGTCCGGCAGGGCCTTGCGGTCCACCTTTCCGCTGGGCAGCAGTGGCAGCGCGGGCAGTTCGACGAACAGGGCGGGGATCATGTACCGCGGCAGCCGCTCCTCCAGGTGCCCGCGCGCCTGGGCGACGTCGAATCCGTCCGTCGCGACGACATGGGCGACGAGCCGCTTGCCGCCGCGCCCGTCGTCGTCCGCCACGACCACCGACGCCTGTACACCCGGCGCGTCGGCGAGGGCCGACTCCACCTCGCCGAGTTCCACCCGGAAGCCGTTCACCTTGACCTGGTGATCGCGGCGTCCGACGAACTCCAGTTCACCGCCTGGCCGGTAGCGCACGATGTCACCCGTGCGGTACATCCTGGCCTCGGCGTCCGCCGCGAAGGGGTCGGGGACGAACCGCTCGTCCGTGAGTTCGGGCCGGTGCAGATAGCCGCGCGCGACGCCGTCGCCGCCGATGCACAGTTCTCCGGGTACGCCGGCCGGGACCGGGTTGAGCCGTCCGTCGAGGACGTAGACCCGGGTGTTGGACAGCGGACGACCGATGGAGTTGTCGGCGCCGGTGACCGTATGGCTGGTGGACCAGATGGTCGCCTCGGTCGGGCCGTAGACGTTGAGCACCTGGCCGCCGACGGTCGCGGACAGCGTACCGGCCAGCGTGGGCGTCAGCGCCTCGCCGCCGACGAGCATCCAGTCCAGCTCGCGCAGGGACCGTCGTGCGTCGTCGTTGGCGACCAGCAGCGCGGCGAGCGACGGAGTGCACTGCAGGTGCGTCACCCCGTGGAGCTCGATGAGCCCGGCGATGTCCTCGCGCGGCGCCTCCCCGGGGGCCGGCGAAACGGTCCGGCGCAAGGTGTCGAGATGCTCGAAGCTCGCCAGCACCTCCTCCGTGCCGACGCCGAAGTCGATGAGACAGGCGATTTCGTCCACCCCGGTCTCGCGCAGCCGGTCGACGAACGGCACACACTGCTCCGGAGTGCCGAAGAGCCCGCTGTCGCCGTAATAGCGGTCGAACGCGTGGTCAAGGAGCGCGTCGAGGTCCTTCTCGTCGAAGTCCTCGATCTCCAGCCCACGCGAGCGGGCGATGGGACGCACGAGATCGACGGAGTCGCGCAGGTAGTTCTTGAACGGCTCACGCACGGTCCGTCGGACGAACTCCTCGTCGTCCGACACGAACGTGTGGAGCATCAACGTGACATGCCCTTCGCCGGCGTGTCCCGCCTCCCTCCGGGCGGTGCGGTACACCTCTAGCGAACGTGCCAGGTCCTCCACCGACTGCCCGAGCAGGTGAGTCAGCAGGTTGGCGCCGACGGCGCCGGCGCGACGGAACGTCTCCGGGTTGCCCGCCGCCGTGATCCAGACGGGCAGCTCCGGCTGCACGGGGCGGGGCAGCGTCCGCACCTCGATGTCCTCGCCGGTTCCCGAGACCGTCCGCACCGCCTCGCCGCGCCAGAGTTTCCGCACGACGTCGAGGTCGCGGAACATGATCTCCTTGCGGTCGGCGAAGTTCTCCGGCGCGAGGGCGAAGTCGTGGGGCTGCCAGCCCGAGGCGATCGAAAGCCCCACGCGCCCGTCGGACAGGTTGTCGATCATCGCCCAGTCCTCGGCGACCCGGATCGGGTTCTGGAGCGGGAGCACCAGGCTTCCGGTGCGGATTCCGATCCGCTTCGTGGAAGCGGCGACGGCGGCGGCGGTGATGCCCGGGTTCGGATAGAGCCCGCCGAACGTTCCGAAGTGCCGCTCCGGTGTCCACACCGCCGCGAAACCATGCTCGTCGGCCCAGCGCGCACCGTCGAGCAGCATGCGGTACTTGTCCGTCCCGCGCTCCCCGGCGTCGCTCGCGAAGTAGAACAGGCTGAAGTCGACGGGCCTGTCGGAGCCGGGTTTCCGGGCATCGCTCAGCACCAGCTCCTCGCCGACGAGCACGACCTTGAAACCGCGCGTCAGGGCCCACAGCAGTTCGAGGACCGAGATGTCGAAGGTGTAGTGCGTCAGCGCGAGCCAGGTGCCCGGCGCGGAGCCGCCGAGGCGCTGGTCCATGGCGGCGAAGAACCCCGCCAGATTCCGCTGTGCGACCATCACGCCCTTGGGGCGGCCGGTGGACCCCGACGTGTAGATCACGTAGGCCAGGTGGTCGGGGCGGAGGGTCCGGGTCGGGGAGGATCCGTCCGCGGCGGCGTCCGTCTCCGGGTCGATGAGCTCGACGCCTTCCGGCAACTCCGCCGAGCGGGCCGCCGATGCGACCACGAACCGCAGCCCGGTGTCCTCGATCATGTACGCGATCCGGCCGGCGGGAGCGCCGGGGTCCATCGGAACGTACGCGCCGCCCGCCTTGAGCACGGCGAGCATGGCGACGACCATCTCGACCGACCGCTCGGTCCACAGGCCGACGATGACGTCCTCGGCGACGCCCCTGGACCGCAGGGTCCGCGCCAGTCGGTCCGCCTCCCGGTCGAGTTCGCCATAGGTGAGCGAGCGGTCGCCGAACACCAGTGCCGTGGCCTCGGGGGCGGCCTTCGCACGCGCCTCGAAGGCGTCGGCGACGAACGGCTCGTCGGTCCGAGCGACGTAGTCCCGGTTCCAGTCGGCAAGAACGAGCTCCCGCTCCGGCTCACCGAGGAAGGTGAACTCGCCTATTCGGGTGGCCGGTTCGCGGACGGCGGCCCGGATCAGCCCCGTGAAGTGGTCGGCCAGTCGCTCGATCGTCGGGGCGTCGAAGAGATCCGTGCGGTACTCGACGCGCCCCGTCAGCCCCTCGTCGTTCTCGACCAGGTCGACGGTGAGGTCGTACTTCGCGACGCTTCCCGGCAGAGCCAGCGGCTCGATCCCGAGACCGTCCATGCCGCGCCCGTCGCCGGGCGCGGTCTGGTAGACGAAGAGAGCCTGGAAGAGCGGCGTGTGCCCGGGGTCCCGCGGCGGATTCAGCGCCTCGACGAGGCGTTCGAACGGGAGATCCTGATGCGTCTGGGCGGCGAGCGTCACCTCGCGCACCCGCCCCAGCAGGTCCTCGAAGGACGGGTCCCCGGACAGATCGGTCCGGATCACCAGCGTATTGAAGAAGCACCCGATCAGGGCCTCTGCCTCGGCACGCGTACGGTTCGCTATGGGCGTGCCGACCGCGATGTCCTCCTGGCTCGTGTAGCGCGACAGCAGGACGTTGAACGCGGTGAGCAGCGCCATGAACATCGTGGACTGCCGTTCCCCGGCCAGCGCGCGCAGCGCGTCCGTGGTGGCCCGGTCGAGGGTGATCGGGACGGTCGCGCCCCCGGTCCCCTGGACGGCGGGCCGGGGCCGGTCGGTGGGGAGGTCCAGCAGGGCCGGCAGTCCGCGCAGCTGCTCCGTCCAGTACTCCAGCTGCGGACGGATCCGGTCGGATTCCAGCCGCTGGTTCTGCCAGGCGGCGAAGTCGGCGTACTGGATCGCCAGCGGCGCGAGCGGAGAGGGCTGGTCCGCCCGGAACGCCGTGTACAGCGTCACGACCTCCTGCCAGAGCACAGCGGTCGACCAGCCGTCGGAGACGATGTGATGCAGGCACAGGAGCAGTACGTGCTCCTCGGGCGTGACGCGCAGGATCTCGGCCCGGAACAGCTCGTCGCGCTCCAGGTCGAAGGTCCGCGCCGCGAAGGCCCGCTCCCTGGACGGCACGTCCGGAGCGGCGACGTCCACCACCGGCACGTCGACGGCCGACGCCTCGCGGACGATCTGTGCGGGAACGCCGTCCACCGTCACGAAGTTCGTGCGGAGCGCCTCGTGGCGGCGTACCACCTCACTCAGCGCGCCTACCAGGCAGGCGGTGTCCAGGGGGCCGCTGATGCGGAGGGCCGCGGGGATGTTGTAGGCGGCGCTCGCGCCGTCGACCTGGGAGAGCACCCAGATGCGGCGCTGCGCGTAGGACAGGGGCAGCGGTCCGGTGCGCTCGATCGGCGTGATCGCGTCATCCGCGTCCGCCTTGCCCGCCGCGCGCTCGGCGTCGATCACTTCGGCCAGCTGCGCGACCGTGGAGGACTCGAACAAGGTGGCGACCTGAAGCGCGACCTGGGTGGCTGCCCGCACGCGGGCGACGACGCGGGTGGCCCCCAGCGAGTTGCCGCCGAGCGTGTGGAAGAAGTCGTCGTGCACGCCGACCTTCTCGCAGCCGAGGATGTCCGCCCAGACCCCCGCGAGCAGGGTCTCCGTCTCCGTACGCGGCGCTACGTGGCTCGCCGCTCTGGACGCGTCGGGGTCCGGCGCCGGCAGCGCCCGCCGGTCCACCTTCCCGTTCGGGGTCAGCGGCAGAACCGGCAGCACGACGACTGCGGCCGGCACCATGTGGTCGGGCAGCTCAGCCCGCAGCTGCTCCGTCAGTTCGGCGGTCGGCAGGTGGGCGCCTCGGCGGGCCACGACATACGCCGCGAGACTCGAGTCGGCGCCGTCGGAACGTACGACGACCGCGGCATCGCTCACGCGCTCGCCGCGCAGGAGCACCGCCTCGATCTCGCGCAGCTCCACCCGGTGCCCACGGATCTTCACCTGCTGATCGGCGCGGCCCAGGAACACGACGGCGCCGTCCGGGCGCTGCCGGACCAGGTCGCCCGTGTGGTACATGACCGCACCGGGCTCGTCCGTGAAGGGGTCGGGGAGGAAGCGGTCAGCCGTGGCGCCGGGCTGCCCCTCATAGCCGCGGGCGACGCCGGGGCCCCCGATGTACAGCTCTCCGGGGGAGCCTTCCAGCACGGGGCGCAGCTTCTCGTCCAGGACGTAGGAGCGATAGTTCGGGAGCGGGCGCCCGATGGGCACCTGGTCCGGGGTCCCGTCCGCCACCGTGAGCGTGAGAGCGCCGACGGCCGTCTCGGTCGGCCCGTAATGATTGACGACGCGCAATCCTGGAAGCAGCTTCCGCACCCGCTCCACCAGGGACGCCGGAAGCTCCTCTCCGCCGAACACCAGGCAGGCGCTGGGCAGCAGCTCGGCGGCGTTCTCGGCGTCGAGAAGCGCGGCGAGGTGCGAGGGGACGATCTTCAGCATGTCGACGGGCTGCTCGCGGAAGCGGCGGACCAGCGCGTCGGCCGCCAGGACCTCGTCCGGCGCGGCGAGGAACAGCGACCGGCCGGTGCACAGGGCGCCGAACACCGCGGTGTGGCCGAGGTCGGCCGCGGTGGTCGCCAGCGTGCCCAGTACGGCGTCCTCGGGCAGGGCGAGCTCCGGTACGACGCCTTCGACGTAGGCGCCTATGGCGCGGTGCGGTACGCCGACCGCCTTGGGGCGTCCCGTCGATCCCGAGGTGAAGATGAGGTAGGCGAGGTGGTCCGGATGGACGTCCACCGCGGGCGGCGTGTCCGGCAGCCGATCCGGCTCCGCGGCACCGTCGAGGTCGAGCACCGGAATCCCGTGTGCCGTTGCGGGGCCGGTCAGGCCGCCCTCGGTGAGGAGCGCCGCCGGGCGGGCGTCCTCGATCATCCGGGTGAGCCGGGCGGCCGGCAGGGACGGATCGAGGGGGACGAACGCGCCGCCTGCCTTGAGGACGGCGAGCAGGCCGATGACGTACTCGACGGAACGCTCGGTCATCAGCCCGACGGGCACGTCCGGCCCGACCCCCCGCGAACGCAGGGCGTGCGCGAGCCGGTTCGCCCGGCGCTCGGCCTCGCCGTACGTCAGGCGGCGGCCTCCGCACACGGCGGCGAGCGCGTCGGGCCGTGCCGCGGCCCAGTGCTCGAAACGCGCGTGCACGAGCTGGGGCGCCGAGTGCGGGCGCCGCTCACCGGTGCCCCGCGCGAGAACGCGCGCGGTCTCCTCCTCGTCCGCCAGCCCGATGTCGCCGACCGGGGCCTCGGGGTCGGCGACGACGGCGCGGACGACGGAGGCGAGCTGACCGGCGGTCCGTTCCGCGTGCCGAGCCGACATCCGCCGCACGTCGTGTACGACGCTCAGGGTGAGCTCGCCCTGTGCTCCCTGGACCACGTCGAGGTGCAGGAGCGATCCGGCCGGTGGGACGGCGAGGCCCTCCATGGCCAGGCGCCGTCCGTCGGCGCGCGCCTCGGCCGGCAGCTCGGTGCGGGCGAAGCTGAAGGGCGCCGACTCCGTCGTCCGCGTCCCGTCGAAGGAGAACTGGTCCACGGCGGCGTCCGCCCACGCCTCGTCGAGGTCCTTGGCGAGGGCCGCGAACGCCCGGGCCGGCTCCATCGCGGTGAGCAGGGGGACCGGACTCTCGAAGTTCCCGACCACGTCCTGGAGTTCGTCCAGACCACGAGATGTGGGGAGGAGGGCGGTCACCATCCGCTCCTCGCCGGTGAGCCGCCACAGCAGCACCTGCCAGGCTCCGAGGAGAACCGCCGTGGCCGAACAGCGGATTCGGGTCGCCACGTGTTCCACCGCCGCGGCCGCCGGGCCGTCGACGGGTACGCGCACCGCTGCGGAACCGACTCCGGCTCCGGGCTCGAAAGGCGTGGGCAGCCCAGCGGCGGCGGCGAACTCCCGCCCGAGCCATCCGTCCATCCGGGCCCGCGCCTCGTCGCTGCCGGTCTGCTCGTGCAACCACTCCGCCGCGTCCAGGTACTGCAGCGACACCTCCTCCTGGGTGCGCCCCGCGAGTGCGGCGGTGAAGTCCTCGAAGATCACGGCGAGCGACCGACGGTCGACGAACACCCCGGAGGCCGTCAGCACAAGGACGGCCCGGTCGGAGCCCGCCATGAGGCGGGCACGCACCGCGCCGCCGTCCGGGCCGCTGCCCGAGGGCGCGCGAACGTCGGCGTCGGCCGCCCGGTCGACCGCCTCGGCCGCGGCGAGGACGTCGTCCGGGAGAACGTCGTCGATCCACTCCGGCTCACCGCCGTCGTCCACCAGCTGCAGCGGCGTCGCCAGACCGGGTACCGGAACCAGCCTTGAACGCAAGGACTCATGACGCTCAATCACCGACCGGACGGCGCGCAGGACCTCGGAGCGGCGCGTCGGCCCCTCCATCGTGATGCGGCACTGCGCCCGGAGCCCGGGGGAGTGCGACCACGCGTGGAGCTGCGGCGGCGAAAGCCGGAAGCCGGCCATCGGGGAACTGTCAAAATCCGCGGCGTCGTTCATCGTTTGCGACTCTCCATTGATGTCAGCCGATAGAGGTCGGCGGTATCAGCTGTTTCCGGCGATCGATTCCGGGGAGCTCATGTCCCCCAGTGCCACGACGATCTTGCGGGGACCCACGAACGGGCGGCGCGAATGCGCGACAAGCATGTTGTCGATGACCAGCACATCGCCTTCCTGCCACGCGAAGGCGAGCGATTCGCGGTCCATCACTTCCCGGACCTCGTTCACCACGTCGTCGTCGATCACCGAGCCGTCGCCCCAGTAGACGTTCCGCGGCATTCCCGCTTCGCCGTAGAGGTCGACGAGCGCCTGCCGCGTCTCGGGGTCAAGACAGGAGGCGTGGTGCAGAGCCAGCTGGTTGAAGAAGACCTTCTCCTGGGTCCGGGGGTGCTTCAGGACCGCGTCGGCCACTCGCCAGGTCTTCAGCGTGCCGCCCGGACCCCATGCGAAGTGCACGCCGGCTTCGGCGCATTTGCGCTCCACTTCGGCCGGGTCGTCGGTGCCGTAGAAGCGGGACCAGCTCACATCGACCGACTCGATGAAGTTGCGGACGTAGCGGAGCTTCCTCTTCTCGAACTGCTCGATCAGTTCGGGGCGGAGCTTGGCATACACGTTGCGGCAGTCCACGAGCGGCGTCTCGCCCCCCTCCCGGGCCGCCACGACGCACGAGAAGAACTGGCGCATCGGCCAGGTGTGCAGATGCGAGCTCTCGTTGTGGAAGAGGATCGACTGGTCCTCCGGATAAGGGGTCGACTTGTATATCTGGTCGGACTCTCCCTCCAGTGGCAGATCGCCGTACTCCCGGAAGAGCGTCGGGCAGATCGCGCCCGCGGCCTCCTCGAACGCTGCCACCGAGCCGCCGTGGAAGCCCCGCAACAGCAGCGCCCCGTGGCGGTGCAGGTACGTGTCGACCAGTTCCCGGTTCGAGCGTAGCCAGCCGGGCAGATCGATGTCTTCGGCCGCGGGCTCCAGGACGAGCGGGGTTTCCGGCAGGCCCGGCAGAAAGCCCGTTTTCACCGGGCTGATCCGGGTGATCTCCACTGAGCGCCGCTTGGCGCTGCGCAGCGATTGAAGCTTCGACGTCTTTGACTGCGCCTCGGTCATGTTCCGCAACCTCATCTCGTTGTCCGTCTCCATCCGCAGCGATCCGATGCGCTCCTCCGGCTCGTCCACCGCACTTGTCAGGAGTTGCACGAGGTGCGCCCCCATACGGTCGATGGTGGAGGCGTCGAAGAGTTCCGCGTTGTAGATGAAGGTTCCTGTGATCCCCTGTTCCTGCTCTTCCATGAACAGCGTCAGATCGAATTTCGTGTGCAGCGCGTCGACTTCGAGCGTGTGCGCCGCCAGCCCGGGAAGTTCAAGGGTGATGTTGAGTTTCTGCAGAAGAAAGAGGACCTGGAACAGCGGCGTGTAACCCGGATTACGTCCCTGTCGCATCTCGTCGACAAGCGTCAGGAACGGCAGGTCCTGGTGCGCATAGGCGTCGACGGACGTGGAACGCACCCGCCCCAGAAGCTCTCGGAAGGTCGGGTTCCCCGCGAGATCCGTTCGCAGCACGAGATTGTTCACGAACATACCGATCATCTGCTCGAACACCGCGCGTGTGCGGTTCGCGTTCGTCGTTCCGACGGCGATGTCGGTCGTGCCGGCATAGCGCGAGAGGAGAACTTTGAACGAGGCGAGCAACGTCATGTACAAGGTCGCACCCTCGGCTCGGCCGAGTTCGCCGATCCGGGCGGTCAACTCCGCGGGAACGAGGAACCGGTGCACGGCGTTGCGGATGTTCTGCACCTCGGGCCGCAGCCGATCCGTCGGCAGTTCCAGCAGCGGGGGCAGGCCCGCGAGTTTGCGCTTCCAGTACGCGAGCTGTTCGTCGAAGACCTCGCCGTCCAGCCAACTGCGCTGCCACTGAGCGAAGTCGGCGTACTGATGCTCCACCGGCGGCAACGGGGACGGCTTCCCCTGGGCGAACGAGGAGTACAACGTCACGAGCTCATGCACTAGTACGCCGAGCGACCAGCCGTCGGAGACGATGTGATGGATGTTCACGAGGAGCACATGATCCTCGGCGTCGATCCGTAGCAGCGCGACCCGGATGAGCGGACCGGTCTCAAGGTCGAACACAGTGCGCGCGTGCTCCTGGGCGAGGTCGTGGATCTGGTCCTCGCGGACGTCCTGAACCGGCAGCCGCACCGTGAAGTCGTCGTGGACCCGCTGCACCGGAGCGCCGTCCACACCGTGAACGGTCGTACGCAGCACCTCGTGCCGGTCGATCACCTCGTCGAGGCCGCGCCGCAGCGAGTCGATGTCCAGCCTGCCGATCAGGCGCACGGCGCCGGGGATGTTGTACGTGGCGCCTGGCCCGTTGAACTGCTCGGCGAGCCAGAGCGACTGTTGGCCCAGGGACAGCGGCAGCATGCCGTCCCGGGGCACGTGCGGCAGCGGGACATCCGTGTGCGCGCCGTCGCGACTCGCCTCGCGTACCTTCTCGGCGAGCCCGGCCACGGTCGGCGTGTCGAACAGCGCCTTGACCGCCAGGTCGACGGAGAACCGGCGACGGACGCGGGCTATCGCCTGGGAGGCCAGCAGCGAGTCCCCGCCGAGGTGGTGGAAGTCGTCGTGCGGGCCCACCGAGTCCGTCCCGAAGAGCTGCCGGAAGATGGCGAGAAGTTCGCCCTCGACACTTCCACCGCTGGGCGCGCCCTCCCGGTGGCGGACCTGGCGCAACGCGCTGCGCCGCTCCTGGGCGGCGGCCAGCGCGGTACGGGGGTTCTCAGGGGACACGACAGTGATTCCGGTCCGGCCGAGGGCCCGGGCCACCGCGGCACCATCACCGTCGCCCATCCGGTGGATCGACCCGTTCCGGCTCCGCTCCGGCCCGAGGGAGGCGAGGGAGTCGAAGAACCCGCCGATGAGCGCGGGCTTCAAGGAGACCCGCCCATCGGCGTCCGTGGCACGCGGGGAGACGAACGTGACATACCCGGCATCGACGTCGACCGCGGCTCCGGCGACGGCGAGCGCCGCACGGGCCTGGGCGGACACCTGGGTCCAGATCTCCCCCGGTACCCACTCGGACGCGGCGTCCTCGGCCTCGACCTCCGGGGCGTGAACGATGCCGTCCACCTCGCTGAAGTGCTCGCGGGCGGCGTGGAAGGCCTCGGCGACCTGTTCCGGGCGGGTCAGGTCCGCCGAGGTCACGAGGGTCCGCGCGCCGAGCAATTCGAGGTCGTGGACCGTCTCGATGAGGGTCCGATTGGCTCCCAGGATCTCTTCCGCGCGCCGGGCGCGGTGGGCGGTGAACTCCGGAGTCTCGATGACCTCCGGCTGCTGGGCAACCACGAGGCCGTAGTCCGTCGCCGCGCGCGCCGCCTCGTGCCGCGGAAACGAGACGACGTCCGCGAACGGCTGCTCCCCCAGCACCCGGTCCCACATGTCCAGCGATATCAGCGGCGAACGGGTCCTGACCTCCTCGTCCTCGAAGAGCCACCACCCTTCGGCAAGCCCCCACAGCATCTCGACCCATCTCAGGGACACGACGGCTTCGACGAGGCACAGCAGCCCGTTCGGCGCGAGAAGGCCCCGCAGGTTACGTGTCGTCTCGTCGATCCGCGGGGTCGCGTGGACCACGTCGAAGCCGATGACGACGTCGAAGGAGTAGGGGTCGATCCCCTGAGCCGCGGGGTCCTTGGAGACGTCGAAGACCTGGAAGCGCATGTCGGCCAAGCCGTGGTCGGCGGCCGACCGGCGGGCGCGCCGGACGAAGGAACTGCCCAGGTCGGTGAAGGTGTACTGAACGGCTCGGTCGCGCAGCAGCGGGGCGACGATCCGCGTCAACTGGCCGTTTCCACCCCCGACTTCCAGAATTCTGAGCGGGCGCCCTCGGGCGTCGTCGGCCAGTCGGGCCAGCAGCCGCCCCAGGAGCAAGGCGTAGACCGCGTAGTTGCTCGCGTCGAGCAGCCCGCGGAACGCGCCCTCCAGACGCTTCGGATCTCCGTCCGGGAAGAGGACTCCGACGGCGTCGATGTCGCCGCTCAGCGCCGCGGGGTAGCGGCGTACGCAGTGCTCCAGGAACAGGATCGTGTCGTCGAAGCCGGGCAGCCGCTCCAGGGCGGTCCGGGTGTCCAGGAAGTCCGCACTCGCGCGGCTCGCCAGCACCTCGACGCGGTCCGCGTCACGCCGGATGATCCCGTCCTCGTGGAGGACCTCAAGGAAGAAGTCGAGGAACTTCTCGAACTGCGGCAGGATGCGCATGCGGTCGGCGATCTCAGCTCGCCGATGGACCCGCCCCACGGTCAGGTCCACGCCCGCGGCGGCCAGGGTGTCATAGACGAAACCGCCGCAGAGCCGGTTCAGCGTGCGCTCGACGAGCCCTCGGTCGGGTCCTTGGGCGGACCCGGCGGCGAGCTCTCGCTCGGTCTTCTCCAGGTGGCACGCGTCGCCGCGGACCGGCGCCGCGACCGTACCGCCCAGTCCGGCCTCGGCCTCCGCGAGAGCACGCTCCCGGCCGGAGGATTCGTCGAGCCAGTGCGGCCACTCGTCACGGTCCGGGACGGAGTTCCGCCCGACCAGGGTGAGCCGTGTCCCGGGTTCGGCCGCGAGATGCCGAGCCAGGCTCGCCGACGCACCGGCGAACCCGTCGGTGACGATGAGGCTCGCGCCTTCGCGGGCACGATCGGTGAACGGCTCGTCGAGGGGCCGGTACCCCTGCGTGCGGCGCACACCGCCTCGGTACGCGACCACGCCCTCGCTCAGGCCGGCGGCGAACTCCTCGACGATCCTGTCGGCGTACGCCGAAGGGTTCTCGTCGATGTCCAGGTACGCGATCGCCAGCTCAGGGTGCCGGTCCGAAGCCGCGCGGCAGAAACCGCTCAACGTGCCGTCCGCGACCGACGGGTCATCACCGTCCATGGCGGCGGGCCCGCGCTCGGCGACCACAGCGAGTCGCAGGGGGCTTCCGGTCACACGTGCGGACAAGGCCTGCACCCATGCCGCCGCCGTGCCCAGGCCGTGACGCCGGACCGCGTCCAGGTCCTCGGCTCCCCCGTCGCCGCAGGCGAGAACGACCGAACCGGGCAGGCGACCGGCGCCCTCCAGCGCGTCGAGCAGGCCGTCGACGTCCTCGGGGCGCGAGGGATCGGCCACGAAGCCCTCGTCGGTCTCGGCGA
Organism: Streptomyces globisporus; assembly: GCA_014649555.1. GTDB lineage: Bacteria > Actinomycetota > Actinomycetes > Streptomycetales > Streptomycetaceae > Streptomyces > Streptomyces globisporus. The sequence continues at coordinate 17,918 of BMTG01000011.1, forward strand.
GGACGGCGCCGCTGCGCACGCGCACCACACGCTGGTGCGCGTCCTCGATCCCGCGCGTCAGGGCCCGCGCGAACTCCTCGTCGTCCACCACCAGCAGCCAGGTGTCGGCCGCACGGAGCACGGCATCGGCAGTCTCACCGGCGACCAGTGGCGCCTCACGCCATTCAGGTGCGAAGAGGCCCGTCCGGGAGACGGCTTCTCCCGTATCGGACGGTTCGGCTTCGGGCTTTCCGGTGACCGGGGAGCTCGCCGGGTCCGGGTCGATCCAGTGCCGCCGCCGTTCGAACGGATAGCCCGGCAGCGGCAGTCGATGACGCCGCTGCCCCTCCCAGAACCCGTCCCACGCGACGGTGACACCCGCGCGGTACAGGGAACCGAGCGCCGAGAGCAGCGCTCCGCCGTCCGTGCGGTCGTCGGCGCCACCGCGCCCGGAGGCGAGGGCCCGCTGCGGGTCGACACCCGTGCGTCGCACCATCGGTGTCAGCGTGCGGCCTGGTCCCACCTCGAGGAACAGGTGCCTGCCCTCCTGGGAGACGGTCCGCACCGCGTCGGCGAACCGTACCGTGCCGCGCATCTGGCGCGCCCAGTAGGCGGGTTCGCAGATCTCGGCCGGATCGAGGACCCGGCCGGTGAGACACGACACGACGGGGATGCTCGGAGCGTTCCGTTCGACACGTGCGACACGTGCTTCGAAGGCGCGGGCCACCTCGTCGAGCATCGACGAGTGGAACGCGTGCGAGGTGCGCAGCCGACGGTGGTCCACCCGCATCGCGGTCAACCGCCGCTCAAGCGCCTCGATCGCCTCGTGCGGCCCGGAGGCCACGCACTGCCGCGGGTCGTTGACCGCGGCCAGCGAGCAGTCGCCCAACAGGGGTTCGAGCGACGCCTCGTCGAGCGAGACGGCGAGCATCGCGCCGGACGGGAGGCCGTTCATCGCCCGCGCCCGGTCGATGACCAGGTCCAGGGCGTCTTCCACCCGGAAGGTCCCGGCCAGGGTCGCGGCGACGTATTCGCCCAGGCTGTGCCCGAGCATGACATCCGGCTTCACGCCCCACGCCAGCCACACCCGGGCCATGGCCAGCGACACCGTGAAGAGGGCCGGCTGGGTCAGCCACGTCTCGCCGAGCCGTGCGCGCTCCTGTTCCCCCATCGCCGCGGACGGATAGATCACTTCGCGCAGATCGACGCCGAGCCGCCCCACGGCGTGCTCAGCACAACGGTCGACCTCGCGGCGGAACACGTCCTCGTTCTCGTACAGTCCGGCGAGCATGTGCGGCTGCTGCGCTCCCTGCCCCGGGAAGAGGAACGCGACCCGGGGCGGATCCGTGTCTCGCGCCTCCGAAGGAGCGGCAGCCGGATCGGTGTTCTCCAGCGCGGCGATGGCCTCGGTACGACTGCCGCACACGATCGCCCGCCGGTGTGCGTGCGAACGGCGGCCGCTGCTGAGGGTGAAGGCGATGTCGGGCAGTGCCGCGTCGTCGGCCTGCCGCAGTGCCGCCGCGAGATCGGCGCTCGAACGCTCCAGCGCCCGGGGCGAGCGTGCGGACAGAACGATCAGCTGCTCGGCCCTCGACGCCCCTGACGTCTGACGGGCAGGCGCCTCCTCCAGCACGACGTGCGCGTTCGTACCGCCGATGCCGAAGGAGCTCACGCCCGCACGGCGCGGAGTACCGGCGGACGGCCATGGGCGGCGCCGCGTGTTCACGTAGAAGGGACTGCCGCCGAAGTCGATCGCGGGATTCGGCTGCTCCCAGTGCAGGCTGGGCGGCAACTCCGCGTGGCGCAGCGACTGGACCGCCTTGATCAGTCCGCCCACGCCCGCGGCGACGTCGAGGTGCCCGACATTGGTCTTGACGGAGCCGATCGCGCAGAACTGCCGCCGATCGGTCTGCTCGCGGTACGCCCTGGTCAGGCCGGCGATCTCGATGGGATCGCCGATGACCGTGCCCGTCCCGTGCGCCTCGACGTAGCCGACCGTCTCGGCGGGAACCTCCGCGAACGCCAGGGCCTCCGCGATGACCGCTGCCTGGCCGGTGGCGCTGGGGGCGGTGAATCCGGCCTTCGACGCGCCGTCGTTGTTGACCGCCGAACCCCGGATCACGGCGAGGACGTGGTCCCCGTCGGCACGGGCGTCCGCGAGCCGCTTGAGCAGGACGAGTCCGGCCCCGCTGCCGAAGATCGTGCCCCCGGCGCGAGCGTCGAAGGCACGGCAGTGGCCGTCCGGCGACACGATCCCGCCTTCGTGGTACGTGTAGCCCACCCCATGGGGCAGGATCGCGCTGGCGCCACCGGCGATGGTCAGGTCGCAGTCGTAGGCGAGCAGGGCCCTGCACGCCTGGTGAACGGCGACGAGCGAGGACGAGCACGCGGTGTCGACCCCGATGCTGGGGCCCGTCAGATCGAACTTGTGCGAGATGCGGGTCGGAGCGAAGCCCTTGTCGGTGGCGAAGAAGATCCGCTGCATCCCGACCTGCTGGACGATCTCGGGGCGGCTGAGCAGGTTGCCGACGAGGTAGGCGGGAAACCCGACGCCGACGTAGACCCCCGTCGGCTGCTTCAGGCGGCCCGGGTCGTATCCCGCGTGGTCGAACAGTTCCTGGGTGCATTCGAGCAGCATCCGGTGTTGCGGATCGAGGAGGGACGCCTCCATCGGGGTGAGCCCGAAGTACTCGGCGTCGAACCGGTCGATCCCCTCAAGGATGCTGGCTGCCCGCACGTAGTTCGGGTCGCGGAGCTCGTCGGCGTCGACTCCGGCCTTCAGGAGGTCGTCCTCCGAGAGCCGGGAGATCGACTCGACTCCCTCCGCGATGTTGTGCCAGAACTGGTCGGGATCTCCGGCTCCGGGGAAACGGCCGGCCATTCCGATGATCGCGATGTGATGGCTGTCGTCGTTCACGTGCTGATCGCTCACGAGCTGTGCCTCCTGCGCTGCCGCTGACGGAAGGCGGCCTTCTGCTTGCTCGCCCGGTTCTCGACGTCCACGCTCAGCTTCTCGTCGGCGTTCTCACCGCCCGTGCTGATGTGCGCCGCGAGCCCGGCGATGGTCGGAAAGGTGAACAGGTCGACCAATTCGACGCGACCCAGTCCCGCTGTGGTGATGTGCGCGTGCATCCTTGCGGCGAGCAGCGAATGGCCGCCGATCTCGAAGAAGTTCTCGTGGACGCCCACCCCGTCGCGTTCGAGGAGTGCCTGCCAGATCTGCTGGAGGGCGTGCTCGATCCGGTTGCGTGGCGCCAGGTATGTGGCGGTCCCGCCGCCCTTGACCTCGTCCGCCATCCTGACGAGCGCGCCGCGGTCGACCTTTCCGTTGAGTGTGAGCGGCAGGCTCTCCACCGGGACGATGCGCGACGGCACCATGTAGTCGGGCAGTCGGACGCGGGCGTGGGCGCGGACGCTCGCCTCGTCGTAGGCCATGCCCTCGCGCGGCACGGCGAACGCGACGAGACCAGTGTCGCCGTTCCGGTCCGGCCGGGCGACGACGGTGCAGTTCGCGAGCGCCGGGTGCCCGCCGAGTACGGTCTCGATCTCACCGAACTCGATACGGAAACCGCGCACCTTCACCTGGTGGTCGGCGCGGCCGAGGAACTCGAACCTGCCGCCGCCCAGCGGTCGCACGACGTCCCCGGTGGCGTACATCCGGCCTCCGGGCCGGTCGGTCAGCGGATCGGGGAGAAACTTCTCCGCGGTCAGCGCGGGCCTGTTCCAGTACCCGCGTCCCACACCGTCCCCACCGATGTACAGCTCGCCGGGGACTCCGATCGGTACCGGCCGAAGCCGCGCGTCGAGGACGTACAGCGTGGTGTTGGCCAGGGCTCCGCCGACCGTCGCGCGGTCGTACCGGTCGGGTTCGAGCCGTTGCACCGCCGACCAGACGCACGTCTCCGTAGGCCCGTACATGTTGAGGACGTCGCCAATACCGGAGTCGCGCAGCCGCGAGGTGAGTTCCGGCGGAGAGGCGTCCCCGCCGACGAGGAGGGTGCGCAGACTGCTCTCCGCCGAGGGATGGCCGTCCCGGTCGAGGAGCAGAAGGCGGGCGAAGGCCGGCGTGCACTGCAGGTGCGTGACGCCGTGCCGCGTGATCACGTCCGTCGGCGTCCGGGCGGGCCGGGCCTGGGTGTCCTTCATCGCCTGCCTGACGGCGGCGATGTTCCCCAGCGCGTCGAGGACCAGGTCGTCGGGGACGCCGAAGTCGATGAGGCAGGCGATCTCGTCCACTCCGGCCCCGGCCAGGGCACGGACCAGGTCGGCACAGGACTCCGGGGTTCCGAACAGCGCGCTGGTACTGGAGTACCGCTCGAAGGCGTGATCGACGATCACTTCGCGGTCGCGTACCGGGTCCAGCCCCAGGCTCCTGGCCAGTCCCTGCATCAGGTCGATCGAGCTGCGCAGGTACGCCTTGAACGGCTCGCGCACGACCTCGCGCACGACCTCCGCGTCCGGGTGGACGAAGGTGTGCAGCATCAGGGTCACGACTCCTTCGTCGTGCCCGGCGCCCGCCCTCGCGGCGCGGTAGATGCCGATCTTGCGGGCCAGCTCCTGGACGTTCTGGCCCAACAGGTGGGTGAGGAGGTTGACGCCGGTCGCGCCGGCCCTGCGGAAGGTCTCGTCGCTGCCGGCTGCGGTCGCCCACATCGGGAGTTCCGCCTGGACGGGACGCGGGAGCGTCCTCACGTCGATGTCGGAGCCGACCCCGTTGCGCCGCGAGACGGATTCCCCTGCCCAGAGCCGCCGGACGACGTCGATGTCGTCCCACAGGGACTCCTTGCGCGTGGTGTAACCGTCCGGAGCGAGCACGAAGTCGTCGGGCTGCCACCCGGAGGCGAACGACAGACCGACGCGTCCATCCGACAGGTTGTCCACCACGGCCCACTCCTCCGCGACCCGCAGCGGGTCCTGCAGGGGGAGGACGACGCTTCCGGCACGGATCTCGACCCTGTCCGTCGACGCCGCGACGGCGCCCGCGAGGACGGAAGGATTCGGGTAGGCGCCGCCGAAGGCGTGGAAGTGCCGCTCGGGGACCCAGACGGCCCGGAATCCGTTGGTGTCGGCGAAACGGGCTCCGTCCAGGAGCAGGCGGTAGAGGTCCTTCCCCTTGCTCTCCCCGGAGTCGGCGGCGAAGTAGAAGAGGCTGAAGTCGACGGGGCGCGTCGGCGCCCTGGTCTCCGGGGCGGCCGTCGCGTCGGCCGGGGAGGCCCACAGGGCGGGCTCGATGACGACCTTGTAGCCACGGCACAGGGTCCAGAAGAGTTCGAGTACGGAGATGTCGAAGGACACGCTCGTCACTGCCAGCCATACGGGCTGCTCCGGGGCGGGGCGGTCCCGCGCGGGGTGAGGTCCGCTCCCCACCGCGCGGTCGAGGCCTGCGAACAGGTTGATGACATTGCGCCGGCTCACCATCACGCCCTTGGGGCGACCGGTCGAGCCCGATGTGTAGATGACGTAGGCGAGCGCCTCGGCGGAGCCTTCGCAGGGCGGGGCGGGTGCAAGCCTCTCCGCCTCCTCGACGAGGGCGCGGAGGGTCAGGATGTCGCCCTCGTACGTCCTGAGGGCGCGGCCTCCCTGCTCGTCGGCCACGCAGAAGTCCACCAGCGCGTCCTGCGCCATGTACGCGAGGCGATCCGGCGGGTAGGACGGGTCCAAGGGAACGTGGGCGCCACCGGCCCGCGCGATCGCGAGCATGACCACCACCAGCGCCGCCGAGCGCTCCATGCTCACGCCGACGCGCACTTCCTCCCGTACGCCTCGCTCACGCATCGCGGCGGCCAGCTTGCCGACCCGGTCGGCGAGTTCTCGGTAGGTGAGCGACTCGTCGTCGGAGACCAGCGCCGTGGCATGCGGGGTCCGCAGCACCTGCGCGTCGAACTGTTCGAGCCAGGTCCGGCCGTTGACGGGGAGCCGCGGACCACGTGCCTCACGGAGCAGCGCCCGCCGCTCCGCCGTGGACATCGAGGGGAGTGAGGAGACCCGGGCGTCGGGGCGTACTGCGATCTCGCCCAGCATCGCGACAAAGCCCTGTGCGAGGCGTTCGACGGTGGCCGCCTCGAACAGGTCGACGTTGTGCGTCCATGTGCAGACGTAGTCTCCGTCCACCTGGTGCACCGAGAGCACGAGGTCGAACGGCGCGCCGCGCTGCCCCGACGAGGGCAGCACGTCCAGCGGAACCTCCTGCCCCGAAGTCCGCGCCTGCTGCCAGACGTACATCACCTGGAAGAACGGCGGACGGCTCGGGTCGCGCGGAGGGCTGAGCCGCTCGACGAGCAGGGGGAACGGATAGGGATGGTCAAGGGCGCGCAGAAGCGTCGAGCGTGTTCTGCCGAGGACCCCGGTGAACTCCGGGTCGCCGCGCAGGTCGCTCCGTACGACGACGGGGTCGGTGAAGAACCCCACCAGGTCCTGGGAACCCGGCTCCTGGCGCCCGGCTGCCGGGGTGCCCACGGCCACATCGTCCGAGCCGCTGTACTTCTGCAACAGCACCTGGAACGCGGACAGGAAGAGCATGTTCGGCGTCGCGTCGGCATCACGCGCGATCCGGGTGAGCCTCTCCGAGAGCGTGGAGTCCACCTCCACCGAGAGACGGCCGCCGCGGAAGGTCTGGGCTGGCCGGCGCGCCCGGTCGAACGGCAGATCCGTCACCGGAGGGCTGTCCCCGAGCCGCTCTCGCCAGAACGCGAGGTTCCGCTCCGCTTCCGGCCCGGCGAGCCACGCCCGCTCACGGTGCACGTGTTCCACGAACCGCGACGCGACGGGCTCCAGCGTCGGCTCGCCGCCGGTGGTGCGAGCGCGGTAGACGGCCAGCCACTCGTCGACGATGACATCGATCGACCAGAGGTCCGCCACGATGTGATGGACGACGACGACCAGAACGGGCCGTTCGTCCCCGGGTCCGGTGCGCAGCAGCAACGCCCTGATGGGCAGCTCGCGTTCGAGGTCGAAGGGGGCGTCCATGAACGCCTCCACGGCGCTCTCGACCTGCTCCTTCGGCGCGGCCTCCTCCGTGAGGAACCGCGACGGTACACCGCGGGGGCTCTGGGTCGGCTCGCCGTCCGCCCAGGTGAACACGGTACGCAGGGCCTCATGACGGCCCAGCACCTCCCGGAACGCCGCGTCGAGTTCCTCCGCGTCGACCGCGCTCCGGGCGCGGGCGGCGAAGGCGAGGTTGTAGGCGGCGCTGTCCGGCGTCAGGCGCTGGTGCAGGAGCAGGCTCTGCTGGCCGGCGGTGAGCGGGTACGGGCCGGTCGGCTCGTCCCTCCGGTGTTCCAGGAAGGCTTGGATCCCGTCCTTGTTCGCGCGCACCGCGTCGAGGACATCGGACGTCAGCGCGTCACGCGGCCCCCCGCACTGCAGGCGTCCGTCCTCAAGGAACACCCGTACGCCCTTCGCGGCGAGTGAACCGATCAGCTCGGAGATGCCGTCAGGCCTCTTCATGTCCTTCTCTCCCGTCCTGCTGGTCGCGTCGTGTCCGATGGATTCCGTCGGCCTCCCCCTGCTTCACGGCGCGATCTTCGTCAGCCGGAACCGCGGTTCCGCACTCCGTCACGACGCCCCTCCACGCTCACCGCTAAGGGGCGGCCGCCCTGGTGGCGAACTCCAGGACCCCGGCCTCCCGCCCCCAGCCGTACTCCACCCCCGCGCGGACGACGGGCTCAGCCAGCACGGCCAGGTCGTCCAGTCGGTGGTCCGGGACGAAACGGCGCAGCCCACCGGGGGCGAGGGTGGCCAGCGCCCGCCGCACCGACGCGTCGCGCAGAGCGACGTCGGCCGGGACCGGGGCGGGGGCGCTCCTGTTGTGCTCCCCGGCCAGACAGCCGAGCAGCACGGACGAGAGCCACACCTCGCGCAGGAGTACGTCGCTGACGATGTCTCGCAGCGCCTTGGGGTCGGCCGACGCGTCGAGCCGTTCCCGCAGGGCCGCCATCACTTCGCCCGCGGGCAGCCCGCCCGCCGCGAGAACCTGGTCGGCGGGCTCGCGCCGCCATCCCCCGGGCGCCCGCGCATCCGCGAAGTACAGAAAGGCGGTGCCCTGGAGCCACCACAGATGGGACAGGGCGCCGGTCTCCGTCAGCGTGCTCTTCCGGGACGGGTCCACCGGTACATCGCACACCGCCTGACGGCGCCCCTGGCGCTCGTTGCCCACCAGGCTCGGCGCGTCGCCGTGCTCCACCGGCCCGCCGACCGGCACGTAGGCGGACACTCCGCTGCTGCGGAGGTAGCCCATCAGGGCCACGTCGTCGGTGCTTTCCGGCCCGGTCGTATCCGCCGTATCCAGGTACGCGCCGAACCCCCTGGCGACCGGGGCCGGCAGGACCAGGCCGACCGAGGGCACGTACTCCCCCACGACCTCGGCCCAGGCGTGTCCGAGCAGAGCCGCCAGACGTACCGCGTTCGCGGCAAGCCCTCCCCACTCGGCGAAAAGGCAGAGGGCGTCAGCCGGCCTCGCCCGGATCAGATCCAGCAGGGCGTCCGGGAAGTCGTCCCTCAGCACCGCGTCGTCCTGGAGGACCAGGTGGTGGGTCGCGTCGTCGGCGCAGCTCGCCCAGGCCTCGCGGGCGGCGCGCAGTGCCGTTGCCGGCGCCGAGGGGCGGGGGTCGAGCGCGATGCGCAGGCCCAGTTCCGGATGACGTTCCACAAGGTCCTGTGCCCGGCCCCTCCGGGCGGGATGGGCCATGACGGCTCCGGAGAGGCGTATGTCTCCTCGTACCAGCATCGCGGTCAGCACTCCATGGTGTCGAGCGTGCCCCGGCTCATCAGCCGAGGTCGATCCGGACCTCTTCGTCCGCCTGGCGGACGGCCGTCCCACGCCGCCGGATCACCTCCGCGACGGTTTCGACCGTGTGCGCCTCGGCCACCTCCTCCAGCGTCAGTTCGTATCCGTCGGAGGCCTGCAGGTTCCCCAGCAGCTGAACGGCCTTGAGCGAGTCCCCGCCCAGCTCGAAGAAACGGTCGTGAACTCCCACCGCTCCGATGCCGAGGACCCTTTCCCACGCGTCGGCGACCGCCCGCTCGACCGCGTCCCTGGGCGGCGTGTACGGCCTGGGGAACCGCTTTTCGGGCGGGTACTCGCCCGCCAGGTAGGAGGTGCGTACCGCCGACCGCCGCAGCTTGCCGCTGGAGGTGCGTCGGATGCCTCCGCGTGGTACGAACACGATTTCGCGCACCGACACATCGTGTTGTTCGCCGATCCGGGTCCGGATCGCCTCAGCCATGCTCCGGCGCTCCGCATCGGAGCTCTTGGCAGCCGCTTCGACGGCCAGCACGAGCTGTTCTCCGGCGCCCTCGTCGACGGAGAAGGCCGCACAGCGACCGCCCCTCGGAGAGGGATGCGCCTCCTCGACCGTCCTCTCCAGGTCCTGCGGGTAGTGGTTGCGGCCTCGGATGACGATGAGGTCCTTCAGCCGGCCGGTCACGAAGAGTTCGGCGTCCCTGGTGAACCCGAGGTCGCCGGTGCGCAGGAACGGCCCCTCCCCGTCGTCGGTCATGGCGCCGAACGTCGCCGTCGACTCCGCCGCGTCACCCCAGTACCCACGAGCGGCACTCGGACCGTTCACCCAGATCTCGCCCACGACCCCCTGGGGGCATCGCGCCCGGGTCCGCGGGTCGACGATCTCCACCCGCTGTGCGGGGTCGGCGCTCGTGCCGCACCCGACGACTTCACGGGCTACGGCTCCCGAGGCTGCTTCGAGCACACGGTTCTGTTCGAGCTCCGCCGCGTCCAAGGACACGATGGACAGGCCCTCCGTCGGCGCGGTCACCAGAAGCGTGTTCTCGGCGAGACCGAACGAGGGCCTGAACGCGGACTGCCGGAACCCCGCCGGCGCAAAGGCCTCGGCGAACCTGCGCAGAGTGTCCGCGCGCACCGGTTCGGCTCCCGATACGGCGACATGCCAGTTCGACAGGTCCAGCTCGGCGACCTCCTCCGGAGCGGCCGCCGCGGCCCGGGCACACAGGTCATAGGCGAAGTCCGGGGCCGCGCTCACATAGGAGCCGCAGTCGGACATGGCCTGGACCCACCGCAACGGGTCGCGGAGGAAGGACAGGGGGGCGAGCAGCCGACTGTGCCCACCGCAGTAGAGAGCCATGAGGAGGCCGCCGATGAGCCCCATGTCGTGGTAGGGCGGCAGCCAGAAGACTCCGTCCATCCTGTCGGCGATGCCGTATGCGTCACGCCCCGCGCGCAGGTTGTACAGCAGATTGCCGTGCGAGAGCATGACGCCCTTCGGACGGCCGGTCGAGCCGGACGTGTACTGCAGCACGGCGATGTCGTCCGAGGACACGTCGGGCAGCGAATGGCGGGCCGCGTCCGCGGCGTCCCACTCGGCGGAATTGATCCACTCCAGGTGTCCCGTCACCGCACCCTGCGTGGCCTCCGCCGTCTCGCCGTCCACTAGGACGCAACGGGGCTGTGCGTCCTCCACGATCGCGCGCACCCGCTCCATGCCCCGGCTCAGCCGGGTCTTCTCCGGCGGGTAGGCGGGGACGGCGACCACTCCCGCGAGCATGCAGGCGTAGACACCGACGACGTAGTCGAGGCCGGGGTGGTTCAGCACCAGGACGCGGTCGCCGCGCAGCGCCACCGATTGGATCCGAGCCGCCAAAGCCTGTGTTCGCAGCAGGAGTTCACCATTGGTCAGTGACTGGGTGCGTGAGGCGCGCCGTCCGGAGAACGCGTCCAAGAAGGTGTAGGTGACCCCCGACGCGTCGTCCTCGGCACGCTCGTACAGTAGCTCGTTCACGCTTCTCTGCGGTATCACGACGGCTCCGAATACCTCTCTGGGTGGCTACGTGGCCCGCACGGTCGGGCTCCAGGCCGGGTATCAGCGACTCGCGCGCCGGCGGACAGTCCGCCAGGCCGCTCGGAGAATTGATCGGCCTTGTTGAACTGTTGCTCTCACGAGGAAGACAGTCCTTAGCGAAGACTGCGTGGGCGCATATCGGTCCACAGCTCTTCTATTCGGCTCAGACAGTCCGCCTTGGCGCCGGAGAACCCCACCGCACTCCAACCCTCGGGAATCGGCCTGCCGGCAAGCCAGATGGAATACTGCCCTTCCAGGTTGACGACGACGTCGAAAACCTCCCGCGTCTCATCCATTTCGCAGGCCCTTTCCACTGCTTCGAGATCCCCGGAGGAACAGCAGCCGTCACAGCTGCTTCCCCCGCGCGCTCCGGTGATTCACGTACACACAAGGAGCATCTCACCTTGCGGTACCAGGGGATCGATTTTCCCGCCCCCTGCCCACTTGGGCCCCTGAACACTACCCGACGGAAAGTCGATGTCAACCAGGAAATACATTCACCGAATGGCGAGATTGCGACATGACTCAACTGCGACAGAGCCAGCCCTTCTCACCTCGGGAAGCGGTAGCTAACCTCCAGAGAATCACCTGGCCGGGACAGCGAGTCAGGGAGCCGGCCGGCCGCGCCCCTTCCGCGGCCGCGCTCCCCCCTCGGACACCCGAGGAGACAAGGACGCCGACCAGCAGTGAACGCACACGCCCGAAGAAGTCGCCGATGCCTGCGAGGTTTTTACATGTATGCCGCCTGGTCCCGGCACATGCACGTTGGCAATGGGCCTCGGACGAGCCTGCCGGCCGGGACGGTCTGCGACATCCTGTGGACCATCGCCCGCACGGAGGACCGGCTCGAGCACATCAGAGTCCAGCTGGGGCCCGGTTACCTCGATCTGGTTCTCCTGCACAGCACGAAGACACCGGACGAGGCGCTGAGGGCAGCACAGCGGTTGTGTGCGCGCGCATACGCCACCGCACCCTGTTTGTCCGACTGGAAATCGCGAAGCATGCAAATTCTGGACATCATGGACCCGCGAGATCCACCGCCCCACTGAATGCTTCACCGACTCCCCAAAGCGGAATCTCTCCTGTCAATTGCCGGACACGACAGCATGGCCATTTAATGCAGACATCTTTCTTAAAGAAGGCTGCGATATCAGGAGCGAATCCGGGTTGCGGCGACCGGAAACCCGCAGCTACCATCTCGGCTAGCCGCTGCACCAGTCACCGAACATCACTTCACGAAGCCCAATGGAGTAAAAATCCGTAGGGCCGTGACCCACGGTACGTGGGTAGCGCCTTCGGATTTCCGATCGCGCCAGGAGAGAAGAGGAGCTCACGTGCCACTCATCGAGGTCCAGGATCTCGTGAAAGAGTTTCAGCGGCCACGCCAAAAGAATGGTAGATTTTCCGCCTTTAGAACGCTCGTCTCACGAGAATACGATGTGGTGCGCGCCGTCGACGGCATCAGTTTCAGCGTCGACGCCGGTGAGGTCGTGGGCTACATCGGGCCTAACGGCGCGGGCAAGAGCACAACCATCAAACTCCTGACGGGAGTTCTCGAGCCGACCTCCGGCAGCGTCCACGTCGCCGGCTCCGCTCCTTCCCGCAACCGGCGCGAGAACGCCCAGCGGATCGGAGCGGTCTTCGGACATCGCAGTCAACTGTGGTGGGATCTGCCCCTCGTGGAGTCGATGAAGCTCCTGGCGGCGCTCTATGACGTCGACCCGAAGGCCTACCGCAGCCAACTGGCCTACCTCGACCAGGTATTGGGACTCGACGAAATCCTGCCCACCCCTGTCCGCCAGCTCAGCCTAGGCCAGCGCATGCGGGGCGATCTTGCCGCCGCCTTCCTCCACCAACCCTCCGTCCTCTACCTGGACGAGCCCACCATCGGTCTCGACGTGCACGCCAAGGACCGCGTCTGCGGGTTCATCGAGCAGGTCAGCCAGGAACGCCGCGCCACCATCGTTCTGACCACGCACGACCTCGCCGACATCGAGCGTCTCTGCGACCGAGTGATCCTAATCGACCGCGGCACCGTGGCCTTCGACGGCCCCGTCAAGGAGCTCAAGGCCAGCTATGCCTCTGAGCGCGTCCTCAAAGTGCGCTACGAAGCTGGAGGATCCGATGAGTTGACACTGGGTCAGCCCCTCGCCTCGGGGACCGTCGTCTCCGCCGCGCCGGGCGAAGTGTCTCTGAGGCTCCCGGCCATCGCGTCGGCCGTGCCGACCGCACTGTCGGAGATCGGAAGGCTCGGACACATCGTCGATCTGTCCATCGAGGAGACCAGCCTAGAGGAAGTGATCAAACAGGTGTACTCCGCGAGGAGGGCGGCGGCCCGATGATCTCCCGCGGTGTCTACCGGCCCATCATCGCCTGCAGGGTCAGAGAAGCGCTGGTCTTCCGTGCGAACTCGATCATGCTCGGCGCGGGCGCGCTCGTACAGATCTTCTTGGTCAACGCCGTCTGGACCGCCGCTCACCGGTCGGGAACGTTCGAGCAGCCGCTGGAACCGCTCCTGATCTACGTGACGCTGGCCGGCCTCCATGCCTGGCTGCTGTCCGGTTCCGTTTTGCCCTACGTACAACGGCAGGTCAACCGGGGCGCCCACATCTTCGAGATACTCCGGCCCTCCGGCTACCTCTCTCAGATAGCAGCTCACCAGCTCGGGCTCATCGCGGGAGCGCTGCTCTTCATCGTCCCGGCGCTTCCGATCGCCCTGCTCGTCGGCTCCCTGAGCCTGCCGCACACGGTCATGTCAGGTCTGTTGTACGTCGTCAGTCTGACGCTGGGGCTGGGGATCCATATTCTTCTCTGTGTTCTCGTGGGTCTGAGCGCCTTCTGGACGCTGCAGATCGACGGGCTCACTCTCCTCTACCGCATCATCAGCCAGTTCTTCGCCGGCACGTTCGCACCGCTCTCCCTCTTCCCCGGCTGGCTTGCCGCGATAGCCGATCTGCTCCCGTTCCAGGCGACGACATATGTGCCGATCACCGTGTACCTCGGTGAGGTCAGCGGAGCGGGCGCCCTGTGGGCAGTCGTCCACCAACTGCTCTGGCTGGCAGCTCTGACGCTGGCCGCCATCGCCGTCTGGCGCAGGGCTCAGCGGAGGGTGGTGGTCCAAGGTGGTTAGCCGAAGCCGCTTCATGCGTACGGCACGAACGGCCTGGATACTCGAACGTGCCGCCATCCGCGCGCAGATGCAATACAAGGCCAATTTTATTTCGATGACGCTGCTGGGCATCATCTACCAGGCCAGCGCCTTCTCCTTCGTCGCCATCGTCATGTACAACTCCGGTGTGATCGGCGGATGGGTGTTCGAAGAGATCTGCTTTCTCTATGGGTTGCGACTCCTCGCTCACTCACTCTCCATCCTGCCGCTTAGTCATTTGTGGACACTTGACTCCATGGTCCGGGAGGCGGAATTCGATCGCTATCTTCTGCGGCCGATGAGTCCCTTCCTCCAGTTCCTGACGAGTAAATTCCAGATGAGTGCAGCAGGCGACCTGCTGGTTGCCTCGATCATCCTCGGATACGCATTTCCGCGGGTCGACATCGACTTCAGTCCGGCCACTGTCACCTTTCTCATGGCAGGCGTCGCAGGCGGCGCCCTGGTGGAGGCATCCATACAGGTGGCCGTCGCATCGCTCGTGTTCCGGACCCTCAACACCATGTCGTTCAGAATTTTTGTCGACACGATTTTCAACCTTACCGGAAACTACCCCTTAACGATCTTCTCCGGTTTCGTCCAGTCCTTCCTCATAGCCATTCCCATATCTTTCGTGGCTTACTTTCCCGCGGTGGTCGCCCTGGGGAAGGAGGGGGAGCTGAACGTACCGCTCTGGGTAGCTTTTCTCACCCTCCCCATTGGCCTCCTTTTTTCCCTCTGCGCCGCCATGACCTGGAAATCACAGATGCGCCATTATCAGAGTGCAGGTCACTGAACAGAGGTCTGGTGGAACGTCGCCGCGATTCAACGAGGATCGCCGCATACCGTGAATGCCTTTACTCTTACCAATGGAGTGGTCAGATGCTGACTAATTTGGGCCTCACCCCTGTGTGCGAGCGGGTCTATCACGCGATGGTCCAGGCACCGCACCTAGGCGTGTCGGAACTTGCGAAGAACCTTGATCTGACGGAATCAGACGTGCGGCCCGCATTGGATGCCCTGATAGATCTCACCTTGCTGCGGGTATCGCGGGAGGAGCCCGCACGACTCCGACCGGTGGATCCTGCAATCGGGCTCGAGATCCTGATCTCCCACCAGGAGGAGGAACTCGCGCGAAGAAAACGGGAGATCGCGATCATGCGAGCCCGCGGCGCTTTGCTGGCAATAGCCCAGCAGCAGGGCGAGCCCACATTACTGCCAAGTCAGAACGAGTACGTCTCCGGGCCGGGCGCGCTCCGCGACCGGCTCCGGGAGCTGGTGACGGAACGGACCACGGAGGTGGACATCTCGCTCCCGAGCGGCGTTCCCTCCCAACTCGCTCCGGGCTTCGCAGTCCTGCTGGAGGACGTCGTCGGTCTTGGGCGAGCGAGGTTGCGTGCGCTGCTCCCGGGTACGGCGGCCCAGCACCCCGTGTCCGACCTCATCCGGGGCATGACGGAAAGGGGCGTGGCTCTGCGCGCCACGCCCAATCTTCCGCCGTGCATGCTTCTCATCGACGGAATTGTCGCAGTACTCCCGCGGAACCCGACCGCGGAGTCCAGTGACGCGACCATCGTTAGGGATACCAGCGTCCTCAGCCCTCTCGTCACCACGTTCGAGCAGATGTGGCTCACGGCGACGGCACTCGGCGAGCTGAGACGACCAGACGGAAGTGCCGACCTGGCCTTCGACGAACGGGTTCTGCTCCGGCTGCTCGCTTCGGGGATCACCGACGAGTCCGTCGCACAACAGCTCGGGGTGTCCCGGAGAACCGTCCAGCGGAAGATCAGCGACCTGATACAGCGCCTCGGCGCGAACGGCCGGTTCGACGCCGGCCTCAAAGCCGGACGCTGCGGCTGGATTTGACCCGGGCCGGACACCTGACAATCGCCCGCATCACGGCCCCCCGGGTTCACCCCTCCGCGAAGAAGAAAGGCCCACCGTGCTCCAGCACCAGGACATCGCCCTCTCTGCCGCCGTCATGGCTCATCCACGGCGGCGCAAGGCCGCCTACGCACTGCGCGACGCGCACCCGGACCTGGGGTTACGCGTGATCCTCGACCCAGACCCAGAAGGGCCACCGGCCACCATACGCACAGCACGGCAGGCGTGGGGAGCTGTAGAGGAGGGGGCCACTCACCATCTGGTGGTCCAGGACGACGTCGAGTTGTGCGACGGGTTCGCCGCTGCCGTGACACAGGCGATCGCCTCCAAGCCGACCAGCCCCCTCGTGCTCTTCACCAGTTGGGGCTCCCGCACGGCGCAGGTCGTACGGCTGGCCGCACTCACCGGTGAGTCCTGGGCCCCGGTCGTCGACCGCTTCGTACCTCCGGTCGCTCTCGTCCTGCCGGCCTCGGAGGCGCGGGACTTCGCCCGCTATGCGGAGACCCTCGATCTCACAGTCACCGATGGAAAGGCGCTGACGACCTTTCTCACGGCACGGGGCGCGGATGCCTACGTGTCAGTGCCCAATCTGGTGGAACACGACTCTGAAGATAGCCTGATGGGCCATCACATCATAATGGGCACACGCCGTTCAGCCTTGTTCTCGGCAGGCGCCGACGCCACCCGTCCGATGAACAGTTCGGTCGCGTCGGTCACCACCGTGCCCCACCTCGACGGTCTCTCCGGCCAGACGGTGATCCACCCCTGCTCCACGACTTCGTCCGAAGCCGTACCGCCGCCTGCCCACAACGTCCTGGGGCAGGCGGGGATGACCGGACCGGAAATTTCCGACCTGTTCCTTTCCGACCTGCGGCGCAGTCCGTCGGCCGGTCCTTCCGACAGCGGTTTCGGCCATCCCTTCCTGTTTCAGTTGTGGTTGGCCATGTTCGCCGTGGGAGCGCAGTTGCCCTCAGCTCTGGGCGATTCCAGCCCTGGCGCCCTGGAGACCGCTCTAGAGCACCCCTTGAGCAGCCTCGGGCTCTCCACCTTCCCCTCCGGAGTGCTGTGCCGGATCCTTCCTGACCAACTGCTGGCGAAGAGCGCGGAGCAGTTGCTCCCGCTGTGCGTGGGCGGAATCCGTTCGGGTTTCGCCGCAACCTCCACGTGGCCTCGGTTGAACGAGCTCCTGGGACGCTAGTTTCCCGGCCCGAGGGCTCGGGGCTCAGTCGCCGTACGAAACCACTCTCCCCGTAGGTGCGGGTGGAGGGCCTGCGGGATGAAGCCGCTCGTGCTGTTCGTGGCGTACGGGCTCCCGGGTCGAGGTCAATGGGGAACGCAGTGCTGCCAGCTGCTGAGCTCGATGACGGCCTCCCGCAGGAGGCGTAGGCGTTCGTCGCGGATATGGCGGGAGCCCATCTCTCCGGCGTTTTCGACGGGCAGGCGATCCAGGAAGGCCGCGCCGCCGTTCGATCAAGGCGACCGCCAGCGCACAGATCTCGGCGTCGACGCTCCGTCCTACGTCGAGTAGAACCGAAAGGGCACCGTCAGCCGTGGGAGTCCTCTGGGATTCTCTGGAACTTCCAACCCCATCAAGCGGCATGAGCGTGAAACAACCGTTTGCATAGGTCAGCCAGCAAGACCCCCTCATCATGGCAGGTCACAGCGCTGGCTGGTTTCTTCCGGGACATCTGACGGGCGGGGTTTCGTGCCACTTGGCCGCAAGGGGCACGACACGGCAGCATGCCAGCTGACCTGCGAATACTTGCCTCCGTAGCCCTTCGCTGATCACTGTTGCTTTTCAGCGCCTTGTGCAACGCGTGTGCCCTTGAATGACTGACTGGACGCCAGGAAGAGCTGAGTACCCGTCACCCCCTACGGAGGGTTGCCGCCGAATAGGCTTCGCACGAATCCGATGCGGGTCGGGCCACGCCGACCGCACCGGCGGACGTGATCTGCAACTCGCCGCCCCTCCTCCGCCCGGCGGGAAGGCGTCTCCCACCCGCCCGGGCAAGTGCGTGAGACTTTGAACCGCGAGCGAAGGCCTCTGAGTGCCGCGCTCTTCATGTGCTGGGTCTCGGAACAGGTCTCAGGAGGAGAAGGTGGCGACGGCAGACGAGGATGGGCCTCCGGGCCCGACGGACAGTACGCATGGCGGCACACGTTCACGCCGTGACGCGGAGCCCACATAGAGGACAAGCGGCGAAATATGCGACGCGTTTAGGAAACGTTAAGTAAATTATGTTGTCGGCTTGCAATGAGAGGCGACGCGAACCGTTGACGAGAACTGCAGTTTCCGCCACCTTCGTGACGTCGAGCATTTCCGCTCCGTCACGAAAGCAGGGATGCCAGTGAGAAAGACACGACGTTTTGCCGCCTCCGCTTTGACAGCCGCAGCCGTATTCACGGCAGCATTCGTTTGGCCGGCGGCGGAGTCCGCACAGGCTTTTCCCGCGACCCCCAAGCAGAACGTGGTGAACTATCTGCGCTCCATCTCCGGAACCAGCATCGTTTCCGGACAGCACAACAAGGAGCCCGCTTCGGCTCCCGGGCAGTACACGCAGCAGGTCAAGGACGTCACCGGTCAGTACCCGGGCCTGTGGGGCGGGGACCTGATGTTCAACGCCGCGGACGTGGCGAACCGCCAACGCGTGGTCGATCAGGCGAAGACCGAGTGGGCCAACGGGTCGCTGGTCTCCCTGACCTGGCACGTCTGTCCGCCGACCGGTGGAAGCACCTGCGCGTTCGAGGGCGGTGTGAAGTCGAACATATCGAACGCGCAATTCTCGCAGATCCTCACCGACGGCAGCGCTTTGAACAACGCCTGGAAGCGCCGTCTGGACGAGGTCGTCCCCTACCTCCAGCAGTTGAAGAATGCGGGAGTCCCGGTGCTCTTCCGACCGTTCCACGAGATGAACGAATCGTGGAACTGGTGGGGAAACCGGCCGGGAACCAACGGAAGTGCTCGGCTCTTCCAGATCACGCGCGACTACCTCACGGGAAAGAAGGGCCTGGACAACCTCATCTGGGTGTGGAACGTGCAGGACAACCCGGCCGGCGGGTGGAGTAATTACTACCCCGGAAATCAGTACGCCGATGTCGTGTCGCTCGACGTCTGGTACAAGAGTCACCCCAGTTCCGCCGATTACCAGCAGATGAGGAACATCGCCGGGACGAAGCCCATGGCCATCGGGGAGATCGGCAAGATGCCCACCGCCGCGATGCTGCAGAGTCAGCCGCAGTGGGCATGGTTCATGATGTGGTCCGAACATCTGCGGGGGAACAACACCAACGCCGAGATCCAAGCGGCGTACTTCCATCCCCGCGTTCTGAACCAGGGTGAAGTCAACCTCCCCTGAGTGGTCGGGTGTGGTCACAGCCATCCGGACAGCCCGTACAGGAAGCCGGTGGGGTCGTCACGGTGGACGGTGTGTCCCGCACCGTCCACCGTCCGCGTGTGCCAGCCCCGGCTGCGCAGTGTCGCGGCCGGGGCCGGTGGAATCCGTTCGCTGGGGTCGGCGAGCAGTACCAGGGAAGGCACGGCCGGGGCGGCGGTGGGCAGGCCGGGCAGGTGCGCCAGGGCGTCGACGGAGTCTGGGTCCCACGTCGTCAGCGCCCGGTGCTCGGCGGTGATGTCCTCGTCATGCCAAAGCGGGTGCTCGGCCCTCAGCTCCCGCCAGGTGGCGTACTTTACGGCGCGCAGGGCGGCCAGGTCCCGGGGTCGGTCCACCCACGCGGGGTCGCAGTGGATGGCGCGGGCACAGCGCAATCGGGGCAGGGCAAGCAGCAGTGCGGCTGAGCCGAGTGAGTGGCCGATGGCGAGGTCGGGGGCCGGAGGCACGGTTTCGAGCAGGTCGGCGGCCAGGACGGCGGGCGTGTAGGGCGCGCCGCGGCCACTTGCGCCGTGACCACGCAGGTCGACGGCGATGACGCGGTAACCGCGGTCAGCGACAGGCGGTGCGACATGGTTCCACGTGTGTGAGTCCGTCATGATGCCGTGCACGAGGACGGCTGTGCGGGGGCCGGTGCCCCACACTCTGGTCGCGAGCCTCATGGAGCGGCGCACAGGGGTACTCGGGCGCGGTAGAGCACCGCTCCCGCGCCGGTCACCTCGCACGGGCTTCCCGCGGGCACGAAAGCGGCCGCGCCCCGGCAGAGGGGCGGGCCCGGCGTCAGGCGAACCTGGCCGACGAGACAGAGCAACACCTGCGGCCCGGGGTCGGTCACGCTCACGGTTTCGGTACCTGTCTCCAGGCGCGAGAGAACGAACTCCTCTGTCGGAAAACAGAATTGGCTCTCACCGGCCAACCCGGTGGGAGTGGGCCGCATGATCGCGGGCCCCATCGGAACGTAGTCCACGATGTCGGCCAGCTGCGCAATGTCGACGTGCTTGTCGGTCAGGCCGCAGCGCAGCACGTTGTCAGAGTTGGCCATGATCTCCACGCCGGTCCCCCGCAGATAGGCGTGCGGCACGCCTGCCCCCAGGTACAGGGCCTCTCCTGCGTCGAGACGGACGTGGTTGAGGAGCAGTGCTGCGAGAATCCCGGGGTCGCCGGGGTAGTCCTCCGCGACGGTTGTGTATGCGGCGCCGGCGTTGCTCCAAGGGCCTGGGGACGCGGTCAGCCGGGGCAGGGCTGCGGACACGGCGTGCACGAGCCGCTCGCGAGCGCACAGGGCCGCGCGCAGCGTGCGGCTGAGGGCTTCGCGCGCAGGCCGCGAACGAAGAACGGCTGACCAGCGGCGGAGTTCGGGCACCGCCAGCGCATCGAGCAGCTCGGCTGTGCGGGCCGGCTCCCGGAAGCCGCAGAGCGCCTCGAACGGCTCGAGTGCGCACAGCAGTTCCGGCTTATGGTTGCGGTCCTTGAAGGCGCGGTGCGGGGCGTCGAGCGGCACTCCCGCCGCTTCCTCTCGGTCATGGCCGTTCTGCGCCTGCCGGCGTGTGGGGTGCACCTGCACCGACAGTGCCCGCTCGGCTCCGAGCAACTTGAGCAGGAAGGGGAGTTCGGGGCCGTGAGCGGCCAGGCTCGCCTCCCCCAGTTCCCTGACCGGGTCGGCGGTGATGGCGGCTGCCAGGTCCGGGCTGCCGGGCCGGTCGGGAAGAAGCGATGGGGCGGCGCGGTGTGCGCCGAACCAGAGTTCGGCCTGCGGTTCACCGTCGGGCCGCTGCCTGAGGAGAGCGGGGATCGCGGTGCGTGAGCCCCAGGGGTAGTTACGCACTGCGGGGCTGAGGAGGGAGGGTGCGGTCACGAGGTCCTCCGGGAAGAGGGGGCGGGGGCATGGGGGTGCGCCACCCTCGTCGGGGGAGGGCCGCGCACGGGTGCCGGGCACGGGTCAGGTTGTTGTGCCCGGCAGGTCGACCGGTTCAGTCGGTGGCCGTGATGGAGTCGATCCAGGTCGTGCCGGCCTGTCCGTTGAAGTAGAAGGACAGTTGTGTGATGTAGGTCAGGTCGAGAGGGCCCTTTGTCGCCCAGGGCGGGTTGGTGAAGTCCGCGAGGGGGATGTCGATGGTCGTGCTGTCGGTGCCGGTGAGGGGCACCTCTTTCTCCCAGTAGATACCGGCGGCGACGAACTGGACGGTCAGGCTCCGGCCGTCGTTGCCGTCCGGCCGTGCCCACAGACGCAGGTTGCGCGCGCCGCCCCAGTCCTGTGCGGTGGGCAGAGTGCGGATGATGCCCGCGTAGCCGGGGGACCCGGGGTCGTGAGCGGCGCGCAGGGCGTGGCCTTCCCCGTCGGCGTGCTGGCTGTCGAGGGACAGGGCCACCGGGCCGCCACCGGGGTTGCGGACGTAGGCCGCGGACAGTGCCGCGCCGTCCGGGTATTCCTCGAAGTCATCGACGGTCAGCGCACCGGTGGTGAAGGAGGCGGGAGCACTGTCGGCGCTCCGGAAACCGGCGCCGTTCACAGCGGTAACCTGTAGGTGATAGGTGGTGTTGGGGCGGAGGTTGACGGGCGGGCGGTAGCTGGTGGTCCGCAGGCCGGTCACATCGATGACAGGGTCGGACAGATCCGCGTTGGCCGAGAGGACGACCGCGTAGTGCGCGGCGTTCTCGGAGGCGGTCCAGGTCAAGGGGTCGCCGACGGGCACCCCGGTCGCGCCGTCGCCTGGATTCTGCCGGAACGCGCCAGGTGGGGCGGTGGCGACGGACGCGGCCTCCCGGACGAGGGTGATGCCGCTCAGGGGTGCCGGGCGGGGTGCCGCCGCCCAGACCAGCCGTACACCCTCGGTGCCGCGTGGGGGCTCGATCCGCAGTGTCGTGGTGCCGCCGGTGGTGGACCGGACGGGTTTCACCTGCTTCCAGGTCGTTCCGTCGCGGGTGACCTGCACGGTCGGCAGGGCTGTGCCCGCGCGGGTGGCCAACCGTGCGGTGAACGCCTCGGCACGTACCACCTTCCATGCGGCGTGTGCCGTGGCGCGGGGCCGGGGCGCGATACGAACGCCGTCGCCGTCGGGTTCGCGTCGCAGACTGTCGCTGTGCGCCGACATGCGTGCCCAGCTCTGGAGTGTGTCCACCTCGACGTCCTGGCTCGGACCGGCGCCCAGGGGCACAGATGTGGCGAGGGTGCGTCCGGCCCGGTCGACTGCGCTCACCCGGTACGACGCCTGGGTCCGTGGAGTCGTAGCGTCGAGCCACGGCGTGTCGATATCGCCTACCGGGGTCGTGGTGAGTGTTGTCCACGGGCCGTTTGCACCGCGCACGGAGCGCTGGACACGGTAGGTGTGGGCGCCGGCGGTGCCGCGCCAGGCTATTTCGTTGATACCGGACCGCTTGGTGACCGAAGTGATCAGCGGTGGGGTGACGGGGAGGGCGGGCAGACGCCGTTCCCCGTCGATCATCCTGGCGAGCGCCGCGTTGGCGAGGACGTCGGTGCGCATCGCGGCGGTGTCGCCCGGGTAGTGCAGCGTGAAGCCGTCGTCGTGCTGGACGTATCCGTGGTCGTCGGCGTGGCCGAACAGGGACCAGGAGAGCACACCGGTGACGTTCGGGTCGTCCGCGAGGGTGAGTGCGTCGGCGGCGGTGAGGCTGTCGGAGCCGTGCTCCCCGGCTATGTAGACCTTGCCCCGGCCGGTGACGCGCGCTGCGTCCGCGGCCATGGTGACGGCCGAGGACGGGTAGTAGTGGACATCGACGATGTCGACCTCGGGCGATACGAGAGCTGAGGTGTCGACTCCCTGCTGGCGTCCGGCGGAGATGAGTTGCCGAGGTGCCATCTTCCCTAGGTACGCCCCCATCTCGTCGACCCAGTCACGGGTCATGCCGTTCAGTTCGTTGCCGAGCTCCCACGACATGATGGTGGGGTCGTCCTTGTAGCGCAGGCCGGTATACGGGTTGCGGTGGTTGAGTACCTGCTGGCTGTACTCCTTGTACGCGGCCTTGGCTCGGGGGGCCGCGTAGAAGTCTTCCGGGTCCTGGAGCCCCAGCCATTTCGCCATGGTGGGGTGACCGCCGTGGTAGTAGTCCCACTGGTCGGTGAGCGGGACGATCAGCCGCAGTCCGTAGGCGCGGGCCCGCGCGATGGCGTAATCGATGGGAGCGAACGCGTCCTCGTTGAACTCACCGGGTTCCGGCTGGATACAGGGGACACAGCCCAACGATGTGCCGAGCGTGTGTGAGCGGACCACGGTGGCGTTCATGGCCCGTGCCGTCTTGAGCGCGTCGTCGATACGGAAGTAGGTGGGGTGGTCGACCCCGCCCACGTTCTCGTCCAGGCCGAGCCAGTACAGGTTGGTGCCCGCGAAACGGAACGGCTCCCCCTGCAGTGTCAGTGTGGTCTCCTCCCGCTCCACGAAGGTGTCTGCGGTCCGGGTCGGCGGGTCAGCAGTGGCGGGGGACGATGCGACGGTGGCGGTGACGAGAGCACCGACCGTCAGGAGGGCGGTAAGGGTTCTTCGGCGGTGTCGGGGCATGGCGAACCTGCCTTTCGGCTCAAGGGGGCTGGGAGGCGGCGGCAAGCCGGCCCGGTCCGGAGGGGGGCTCCGGCCCGGGCGCTGCCTTGGCCGTCGTCAGTCGGTGGGTTGCCGCGGGGGTGCGCTGCTGCCGCGGGGCAGCAGTACCGGCGGAGCGGCCGGGCCGGACGACAGGTCTCGGCGGTGGACGACGTCGAACAGCCGACGGGTCACCTCGGCGCCGAAGCCGAACACGTCATGGCTCATGGCCGAGAGGGTGGGATGCGTGAGCTGGCACAGCTGCGAGTCGTCCCAGGCGATCAGGCTGACGTCCCTCGGTACGTCCAGCCCCATCTCGGCGGCGACGGACAGACCCGCGACGGCCATGATGTCGTTGTCGTAGACGATGGCTGTGGGGCGGTGCGGGGAGGCCAGCAGCGATCGGGTCGCCCGGGCGCCCTGCTCCCCCGAGTAGTCGGTGGTGACGCTGCGGGCCGGTTCCAGTCCGAGTTCGGCCACGATCGTGTTGAGCGCGGCGGTGCGGATGATGGTGTGGCCGAGCGACGGATGGCCGCCCACGCGCGCGATCCGTCGGTGCCCGAGCGCAGCGAGGTAGCGTACCGCCTCATGCACGGCGGCCTCGTCATCGGTCCACACCGATGTGAACCCGCCGGTCAGCGACGGGTGGCCGACCGCGACGGCCGGCAACCCGATCGCCGCCAGTTCGGTGACCCGGGGATCGTTCTGCTGGATGTCGACCAGGATGGAACCGGCGATCCGGCGGGACTGCCACCACTCGCGGTGGACGGCAATCTCCTGAGTGACGTCGCGCACCAAGTGCAGGAGCAGGGAGCACCGGTGTTCCTCCAGGACCGACTCGGCCCCGGAGATGAACTCCATGTAGAAGGGCTCCAGCCCGAGCTGCCGCGCCGGCCGGGCGATGACCAGGCCGACGGTGTCCGCGGCTCCGGTAGCGGATCCGGACAGCTTGATCGCGGTCTGGCTCGGCACCCAGCCCAGCTCGGTGACCGCCTCCATGATGCGTTCACGCGTGGCTTCCGAGACACCGGGCCGGTTGTTGAACGCCAGGGACACCGCTCCTCGCGACACCCCGGCCCGGGCGGCCACATCGTTGATGGTGACGCGCCCGGACCGGCGTACAGGTGTCTCACTCACGGCCGTCCCTCCCGTTGACGCAGAACAGCGCGCCGCCCGCGACCTCCGCGGTGGGGTGCTCCCAGCCGGTGACATGCCAGGTGAAAGTCTCGCCGGGCAGCAGGGTGACCCGCCCGTGATCGGTGCCTGCGTCCGGGGCCAGCCGGTCCGCCTGCAGCACCAGGTCCCGTACCAACCCGGTGGCTGTGACCGTGACCGCGACACCGTTTCCGCTCTCCTCGCTCACCCGGACGTCGTAGGAGGCGGCCGGATAGGCGAACTCACGGTCGGCGCAGGCGAAGTGCACGGCGCGCGAGCCGTCCGCATCGGCGACGAGGAACTCCCGGCGAGCGTCACCGAACTCGGTGACCGTACGGGGCAGCCCTTCCAGGGCCACGCTGTTACCCGCGGCCTTGAGCGTGACCTCGGCGCTTGCCAGCAGCGTTCCGTCCGCGTCCATCCGCCGGACCGTGACGGTGGTGTCCCACGTGGCGGCGCCCTGGTTGCAGCCCGCGACGACCAGCGCGTCGTCCCGGAGCTGGAGTGTCAGCAACCGGTCGGCGTACAGACGGCGCATCTCGAAGTACAGCGGCTTGAGCCGGGCGTCACCGTCGATCGCCGCCCAGGAGGTCACCGGCCAGCAGTCGTTGAGCTGCCAGAGCACCGTGCCGGCGCATCGGGGCCAGTGGGAGCGCCAGTGCTCCACGCCTGTGGCGACCGCACGCGCCTGGTTCAGTTGGGTCAGGTAGTGCCAGGTGTCGAAGTCGGCCGGCGGGGCGAAGTGGTGGTCGAGCCCTCGGTTCAGCTTGCCGTTGCCGTCCTCCGCCTTCTGGTGGTGCAGCATGGCGGGTGAATCGGCGGTCAGCGGCCTCTCGGACAGCGCGCGTTCCAGGGTGGCGTGGGCCGGCGGGGCCTGCCAGCCGAACTCCGCCATGAAGCGGGGCACCGTGTTGAGGTAGTCGCTGTAGTCACGGCGGTTCCACACCTCCCACGAGTGGGTGGTGCCGTGGTCGGGATCGTTCGGCGTGTGGTTCCACGACCCGGACCAGGGGCTACCCGCCCAGTAGGGCCGCGTCGGGTCCGTCTGCGCCACGATGCGGGGAAGCAGGCCCAGGTAGTAGCCCTCCCCCCAGGACGCTCCGGCGAGCTCCTGCTCCCACTCCCAGTCGGCGAAGCCCCAGAGGTTCTCGTTGTTGCCGTTCCACAGCACCAGCGAGGGGTGGGACATCAGCCGGGACACGTTCTCCCGGGCCTCGGCCTCGATCTCGGAGCGCAGTGGCTGCTCCTCAGGGTAGGCGGCGCAGGCGAAGAGGAAGTCCTGCCAGACCATCAGGCCCAGTTCGTCACAGGTGTCGTAGAAGGCCCGGTCCTCGTAGATCCCGCCGCCCCACACCCGTACCAGGTCCACTCCCGCTTCTGCGGCCTGGGTGAGGCGGGTGCGGTAGCGGTCGGCGGTCACGCGGGTGGGGAAGACGTCGTCGGGTATCCAGTTCACTCCTCGGGCGAAGACCGGAGTGCCGTTCACGACCAGGGTGAAGGCGCTTCCGTGCGCGTCTTGGGACGTGTCGAGTTCGATCGTGCGGAAGCCTATGCGTCGCTCCCACGTATCCAGGGCGTGGCCGTCGTCGCCGTCCTCCAGCGCGACGGTGCACTCGTACAGTGGCTGGTCGCCGTAGCCGCGCGGCCACCACAGCTTCACGTCCGGGGTCCGTACGGTCACCGTGGCGCTCCTGGATCCGGGCGCGACGGTGATGTCCGAGGAACTGTCTCCGACCGTGGCCACCAGACGCAATGGGCGGTTCCAGCCGGTCGTCGTGCGGTCCAGGTCGACGGTGATCTCGACGATGCCGCTCCCGTCACCCGCGACGGTGGCCTGCGGACGGACCTCGGCCAGCCGGGCGGTGGACCACTGCTCGATGCGCGCCTCACGCCACACGCCGGCCGTCACGAGCGTGGGGCCCCAGTCCCATCCGAAGGAGCAGGCCATTTTGCGTACGTAGTTGAACGGCTCGGAATAGGAGTTGGGCCGCTGACCCAGCGCCTCCTGGACCGCCTCGGCCTCGGTGTAAGCGGAGGTGAAGGCGACTTCGAGCGGGGCAGGGCCATCGCCCAACAGGTCCGTGACGTCGAACCGGTAGGAACGGTGCATGTTCCGGGTACGCCCCAGCAACTGCCCGGCAGCATGAACGGCGGCGACCGTGTCCAGCCCGTCGAAGACCAGTTCGGCCCGCTCGAAGGCGCTGTCCCGCCGGGGAAGTTCGGTCGCGTAGGTCCAGTCGGCACGACCCACCCAGGCCGCCTCCGACTCGTTGCGGTCGAGATAGGGGTCGGCCAGCAGATCCGCCGCCATGAGGTCGGTGTGGACGCATCCGGGCACCTGCGCCGGCACGGTGGCTCCGGCCAACTGCGAGGGCGCGTCCTCGGGGATGCCGCGATCTGTGTTCAGGCGCAGCGTCCAGCCCTGGGACAGCGGCGTGCGGACCTTCATGCGTACTCCTTGAGATGTAGTGCGGGGTGCGAGGGCGGGCGGACAGGTCATTTGGTGGAACCGGCCGCGAATCCGCTGTAGATGAAGCGCTGCAACGCCAGGAAGACGATCAAGGTGGGCACGATCACGACGATCGTGCCGGCGGAGATGGTCTCCCAGTGGGCGCCGAAGGGGCCTTTGAACCTGAACAAGGCGGTGGATATGGTGCCGAGTTCGGGGTCCGGCATGTAAAGGAAGGGCACGTAGAAGTCGTTGTAGATCGCGATGCCCTTGACGATGACGACGGTGGCGATGGCCGGTCGCAGCATCGGGAGGATGATCTTTCGGTAGATCGTCCAGGAGTTGGCGCCGTCGATGCGCGCGGCCTCGTCCAGGGAGACGGGTATGGACCGGATGAACTGCAGGAAGATGTAGATCGAGACGATGTCGGTGCCGGTGTACAGCAGGATGGGCGCCCACCGGCTGTTGAACGCGCCGAGATCGTCGATCACCTGGAACGTCGCGACCTGGGTGGTCACGCTGGGAACCAGCGTCGCCAGCAGGAAGAGGCCCATCACCAGCTTCTTGAGTCGGAACTGGAAGCGGTCGATGGCATAGGCGGTCATCGAGCCGATCAGCACCGTCCCGACAGTGGAGATCACGAGGATCAGCGTCGTGTTGCCGAACGCCCTCAGCATCGCGCCCTGCTCGATGGCGGTCGCGTAGTTGGCGAAGTTGAACCAGTCACCGGGCAGAGACAGCGGTCCGCTGCTCGCCACCTCCGACTCGGTCTTGAGCGAGGTCAGCAGAACGACGATGAGGGGCACGAGGACGACTGCCGAAGCTACGAGCAGGGACAGGTACTTCAGGACGACAGCAGTCGCGGCCGGTACGGAACGGCCGGCACTGACCCTGCGCCGTCCCGGGGCGGACATGTCGGTGGTCACGAGAGCTCCACCCTCTCCTCGGGGAACAGCCGGCGCTGGACCCAGGTGACCAGCAGGATCAGGAGCAGCAAGACGACGGCGGACGCCGAGGCCAGGCCGACCTTGTCGAACTGGAAGGCCAGCTTGACCGTCTGGATGACGAACGTCTCGGTGCCGTTGGCGCCACCGGTCATGATGTAGGGGATCTCGAAGACGGCCAGGGACCCGGAAACGGCGAGGATGAAGCTCAGGCTGATGATCGGCTTGA
Organism: Streptomyces globisporus; assembly: GCA_014649555.1. GTDB lineage: Bacteria > Actinomycetota > Actinomycetes > Streptomycetales > Streptomycetaceae > Streptomyces > Streptomyces globisporus. Next base: position 46,435 of record BMTG01000011.1, read on the forward strand.
TGCTGGGGGCGATGATGTGCCGGAACTGCTGCCAGCGGTTGGCCCCGTCCAGCTCGGCCGCCTCGTACAGGTACGGCGGAATGGACTGGATCGCACCGAGGAACAGCACCATGTTCAGGCCCATGAAGCGCCACACCGACACCCCCGCGAGCGAAGGGTTGGCCAGGTCCGGGTCCCCCAGCCACAAGTGCTTGCCCTCCGCACCGATCAGCCGCAGCAGCGTGTCGAGAGTGCCGTCGGGCTGGAAGAAGTACAGGAACACGAATCCGACCGCCACCCCGTTGATCAAGTAGGGGAAGAACAGCAGGCCCTTGAACAGGTTGCGGAACCGGGTGTTGAAACTCAGGACCGTCGCGAAGTACAGCGCGAGCGCGATCTGGAGGAACGAGGCCACCAGGTAGAACCCGCTGACGAGGAACACCTCGAACCGCGCGGGCCGCGTCACCAGGTCGGTGTAGTTCTCCCCGCCCACGAAGGAGCGCGAGGGGCTGATGCCGTCCCAGTCGGTGAAGCTGTAACCGATCATGTCGGCCACCGGCAGGAACGTGAACATCAGCAGCAGCGTCAGGGGTGCGGCCAGGAAGAGCCAGGGGGTCAGGGCTGTGATCGTGCGCCGCCTGCCGGCGCGTGGCCGGCCGTGTGCGGACTCCGGCGGCAGGGGACTCCGCCGGCCGGCGGCCGGCCCCCCGGTACGGGGCTTGTGGGCAACGGTCATCTCATGGTTCCTCGTGGTGGGTTCCCGGTCGGGGCGGATCTGGGGAGGGGCGGCACGGCGAGCTGCTCATACGGAGCCCTCCCCGGTCGGGTCGGAGCACGTCTGTCCTGCTCGGGGTCTCACCGTGCCGCCACGTGGTCAGCCGCCGAGGGCCTGCTGTGCCTCGGCCCACTTGCCGTTCAGCTCACCGAAGTAGCTGCCCATGTCCCCGTCAGCCGCGCCCCGGGCGACGTCGACCAGCTTCTGCCGGTAGCCCTGCGCGGTGATGCCGATCTCGGACGCCTTGTCGATCTTGTTGACGTCGACGATGTTCTCCTGGCGCTGCGGGATCATCGTGACATCGTTGTCGGAGAACGCCTTGAGCGTGTCCGGCAGCGGAGCGCCCTTGACCGAGGAGATGGACCCTTCGCTCGCGGCCTGGCCCGACTTGGTGATGTACCAGTCGAGCCACGCCCGCGCCGCTTCCTTGTTCTCGGAGTGCGCGTTGACCGCGTACTGGTAGTCAGGGCGCAGCACGGAGCAGTACGCCCCGTCACGCTTCGCCGGGAACGGCATGAACGCGATGTCGTCGGGGTTCTTCCCGGCAGCCTCCGCTCCCGCCCGCATCTGGGAGATCGCCCAGGACCCCAGCCACATCGATGCGATCTTGCCGGATCCGATCTGCGCCTTGGAGTCTTCCCAGTTGGTGGTGGTCGGGTCGGGCTCCGACAGCTTCTTCTCGACGACCGTATAGAGGAGCTTGTCGATCTCGTAGAGATCCGATCCGCTGCTCCAGGGCTCCTTGGTCTTCGCCAGGGAGTCGTAGGAACCGGAGTCACAGGAGGGTGAGCCGATGGCGTTGGTCCAGTTGGTGAGTGGCCAGCCGTCCTTGTAGTTCGTGTAGTACGGGACGGCGTCCGTCTTCGCCTTGATCGTCGCCAGGTCCGCGACGAACTCCTCGGGCGTGGCGGGCCAGTCCTTGATGCCGGCCTTCTCCCAGACCGCCTTGTTGTAGACGAACCCGTTCGCCACCCCGATGTTGGCCAGGCCGTAGACCTTGCCACCCACCGTCGCGTGGTCGGTGTAGTCGAAAGCCGCCGACAGCTTGATGGAACTGCCGAGCGGCGCGAAGAAGTTGGGGTACTGCTCGACGGAGAGGGAGTTGGGGATCAGGAGGACGTCACCATAGTTCTCGGTGTTCATCCGGATCTTGGTCTCGCCCTCGTAGTCGGTCAGCCCTTCGAACTTGACCTTCACGCCCGGGTAGATCTTGTTGAACTCGGCCGCGTACTTCTTCAACGAGCCGTCAGCGATCTGGTCCGTCCTGTTCGTCAGGACCGTGATGCCGCCCGACACCTTCGCGGGATCGCTCGGCGGAGCCGCGATCTCGCCACTCGCCGCATCCTCCTGGCCACTACACGCCGTGACGGCAACCATGATCGCTACCACCAGAACCACACCTGCTCTGCGCATTTCCTCCACCCCTCGCTGCACGACTACCGGCACCAAGCCCTGAGGGGAGCTGCCGTGACTCCAGCCGCCCGGGGCCTGATGAGCGCTCAACGTAGACGTAACCCGGAGGCAATGTCCATAGACCGGTCCACCCGGATTTCAGCGCCTCGACAAGCCGCTGAACAGCAACTTTACTAAACCTTGACTAAATCAATCGCCTCTTGAACTCTCCGGCCGGCGCTACTTCGGCGACATCTGGACAACGTTGTCAGACGGTGATGTGATGTGGCGCGCTCACCGAGTCACACATGACGCACCTAAACAGAGGGACATTACTGTGAGTAGTCGACAGTCGGAGTTTCCACTCCCGAACGATGGCCTGATCGCCGCTCTCGATATCGGCGGAACCAAAATTGCCGGCGCCCTGGTCGACCAGGATGGCGTTCTGATTCACCGTGCACGCCGCACCACCCCGGCTCGGGAATCCGCCGACGTACTCCTCGGTGCGGTCTACGACGTGCTGGGCTCCCTGGCCGCCAGCCCTCTGTGGGAGAGGGTTGGGGCCGTGGGCATCGGCAGCGCGGGGCCGATTGACCTGGCACACGGGACCGTGAGTCCTGTCAACATTCCTGCCTGGAGGAACTTTCCCCTCGCCGAATCCGTCGCGAGGCATCCAGATGTGGGCCATCGGCAAGTAACGCTGGCGGGTGACGCAGTGGCAATGACCGCTGCCGAGCACCGTCACGGCGCGGCACGCGGACACAGGAACGCCCTGTGCCTTGTGGTGTCGACGGGTGTAGGTGCCGGCCTGGTACTCAACGGCAGCGTGCACCACGGGCTCACAGGCAACGCCGGTCACCTCGGCCACATCAGCATCGACTTCGACGGTGAAGCATGCCCCTGCGGAGCGAGAGGCTGCCTGGAATCCATCGCCAGTGGCACCGCCATCACCCGCCACGCGCTTACCCTCGGCTGGCAAGCACCTCTGACAGCGGACACCGCAGGAGTTGCAGCGTCGGCACGAGCCGGAGATGCAGCCGCCATCGCCGCGTTCGACCGGGCGGCCCGCGCAGTGGCGGCGGGCATTGCCGCCACGGCGGCGCTGGTCGAGATCGACATCGCCGTCGTCGGGGGCGGTGTCGCTCAGTCCGGAGAGGTGTTCTTCGAACCACTCGCTCGCCACCTTCGACGCTACGCGGCGATGCCGTTCCTGAAGGAGCTGCGCGTCGTGCCCGCCGAGCTGGGGCCCGACGCCGGCCTGGTCGGCGCCGCGGTGCTGGCATCGGCGGAAGAGTCACCCGTTCCGGTCGTGCTCGGCCATGGCAGTCGGTAGACGGGGCCACGCAGCATTCCTCGGGGCCCCGCCGGTCTCGACCGGCGCCCAGACCCCCATCCGGGACGCGTCCACATAACCTCAGGTCAATCCGTTCGTCAGCCACCCGGAAGGTGCACCTAGACGCGGCACAGCAGGACGAGAAACCCGCCCGCCACAGAAGCCGCAGGTCGAGCGTTCTTTGCCATTTGCGCAGGTCAGTGCCAATGGCCCCCTCATCGGGGCAGGTCACCTCGCTAACTGGTCTCTTCCGGGACATCTGAGCGGCGGAAACCGGCCCCCGGGCAGCGCCAACACCTCTGCCCGAAAGGCCTTTTGAGCCCGCGGCCCAGCTGTTGGCGATATCTTCGTACGGCCCGGTCTCGTCGCCGGGCCGTACATCGCACGGTGACGCCATGGCATGAGGGACCGGGGGAACGGATGAGTGCAACACAGCCCGGAGGGGGACCGAATGCGAGGCGGAGGGTCCTGAGGGGCACCACGTTCCGGCTGCTGGGTGCCGCCGTCATCGGAGCGCTCACCGGGCTGGCGGTCTTCAGTCTGACCCAGGTGACGAACCGCAGTCTGTTCGCGATCACCGGTGGTGTGGCGGGCGCGGCGGCGGTGCTGGCGGTCCAGTGGTACCAGCGCACCGCCCGTCTCACCGAGGTGAAGGTGACGGTCCCGCAGCTGAGCGAGCTCACCTTCGCGGTGAACAACGATGCGCGGCAGGTGGCCTGGCAGATGTTCGTGGAGACGGTGACGCGGGTGTCCACCCAGCCGCTCGCCAGTGACCAGGGTGTGGTGCGCGAGGCGCTCAGCTCGATGTACGGGCTGTTCGCGACGACGCGCGAGACGCTCAAGGCCAGCCGCCCCACCGCCACCGTGCCGAGCGGGCAGACGGTGGAGTACCTGGCCATCACGATGCTCAACCAGGCGCTGAGGCCCTTCCTGTCCCAATGGCACCCCCGTCTGCAGGAGTTCGAGCGGGCACACCCCGACGGGCAGGAGTCGGCGTGGCCGGAGAACGCGGCGTGCCGGGCCGCGTTACGGGAGGTCCAGCGGGACATCTACGGCTACGCGATCGGCTTCGCCCGGCTCGCCGGTGTGCGTGAGGCCGGGGCGCTGATCGGGGTCGTCCCCGCTCCCCGCTCGCCCGGGGCCGGTGATGGCGGCGACGACAGGTCCTCGACGGGCGGCCTCCCCCATACCCGGAGCTGAGGGGGCGGGATGAGCGCGGAGGGGGGCGCTCACCGCGGGGGAACCACGCGTCACCGGGTAGGACCCCCCTGGTCGCGGCGCTCGGGGATCGTGGCAGCGATGCCCCGGCGCCTCAGCAGATGGCGGACGGCCCTGCTGGAATACGCCTTGTCACCCAGCACACGGTCCGGTGTCGTGCGCGGGCGGCCCGTGCCGAGGCGCGGGGTGCGGATGCCGTCGAGGACCTGGCCGAACGCCGTCGCGTCGTTGACGTTGCCGGGCGTGAGCACAATCGACAGGGTCAGGCCCCGGCCATCGACGGCGAGATGGACTTTGGTGGTCAGTCCGCCTCGGGAGCGGCCGAGGGCCTGGCGCGCCTGCGAGCGGCCCGGATCTTCCAGTTCGTCCCCGTTCACATCCCCTTTTTGCGGGCGCCGACTGCGTGCTGGTGGGCTCGGTTGACGGTGGAGTCGACGGAGACGGTCCATTCCACCTGGCCCACCGCGTCATCGCGGACCTGAACGTGCTCCAGCAACCGTGCCCAGGTGCCGTCCGCCTCCCAGCGGGCGAACCGCTCGTAGACGGTCTGCCACGGCCCGAACCGGTCGGGAAGATCCCGCACGGAGTCCCGGTCCGCAGCCGCCACAGCACCCCGTTGACCACCTGCCGGTGATCACGCCACGGACGGCCCCGTCCGTCCACCTGAGGCAAAAGGGGTTCTATCCGCCTCCATGCCGCATCCGTCAACTCACCTCGGCCTGCCACAAGATCAATTATTAGACCGGCTATAGAGTCCTGCCCGTGGCGAATCATCAGGACGAGACCAGGACCGCCTACGACGGTGTCGTCGAGCTGTACGCATCGCTGTTCGCAAACCGGCTGGAAACACAGCCTTTCTCCCGGGCCATGATCCGCACCTTCGCCGAACTGGTGCGCGCGACGGGCAACCTGCGGACAGCGGACGTCGGGTGCGGGCCCGGACATCTGACAGCCATGCTGCACGAACTCGGCCTGGACGCCTTCGGACTAGACCTTGCCCCCGGCATGGTCGACCACGCCCGGCAGGCTCATCCGGCGCTGCGCTTCCAAGAGGCGCGGATGGAATCCCTGCCGATCGAGGACGCCGCGCTCGGCGGCGTACTGGCCCACTACTCAATGATTCACACCCCTCCGGGGGAACTACCGGAGCTGCTCGCCGAACAGGTACGCGTCCTGGCACCGGACGGTCTGCTCCTGGTCTCCTTCTTCGGGACCGACGGACAAGAACCGGTTCGCTTCAACCACAAAGTGGCGCCCGCCTACAGCTGGCCGGTGAATCGCCTATCCGAACTGCTGGGCGATGCTGGGCTCGATCCCTTCGCCCGGCTGCTCCACGATCCAGCCTCTGATCGGGGCTTCCTCGACGCCCATCTACTGGCCCGCCGTTCGTAGCCACCACCCAGTCCCCCCAGCCGATCGGCGCACCTCCGGATTGCCAGCTCAGCCGAATCTCGCTGATCAGACCGGAATTGTCAGACACCCCCTAGGGCCGGCAGGGAGCGTCGACCGTCAGATCGCTCAGATACCGGTCGTGGTCCGCCTTGCTCAGCGGGTCGTCCACGATCCGGCACAGCTTCGCGCGCCAGTCGGCGATGTCGAGGGAGCGGCGGAGAAGGGTCCCGCCGGAGTCCAGGGTCAGGACATCGCTGCCGGAGCCGGGGGCGAGACGGAGGGCGGGTTCCTCCGCGTCGGTGGGCGGGGTGGAGGTTTCCAGCGCCCACTGCCCCAGATATTCACCGTTTCTCGCGTCCCAGAGCTCCAGCCCGCTCCGGCTGCCGGAGGTGAAGGCGTGGGCCAGGGTACGGGCGTCACGGCTGAAGACGAGGTTCTCGAGCCCCGGTTCCTGGACCACGGAAGTGAGGACGACCCGGCCCGTACGGATGTCGAGGAGTGAGATACGGCCGTCTGCGTCCACCGAGGCCAGTCTCTCGCCTCCATGGCTGACGACGGCGTTCGAGATCCCGATGGCCGAGGCGAGCCCCCTGCCCGTCATGACCTCCTCGAATTCGCCTTTGTCCGACCACCGCCACATGTGTACGTCGCCCTCGACCCAGTCGACAGCCGCCAGGCTCTTCCGGTCGCCGCTCATGGCCAGCAGTGGCTGCAACACGCCCTCCTCGGTGAGAACTTGCTTCACACTCCAGGTCCGGGTGTCGATCACGAGAACATCGCTGTCCCAGGCGGTCACCACATGAACATCGTCCGGCAGATAGAACAGACGCAGCCCCTGGCCCGACTCGGGCTCATAGTCCTCGAAGGCCTTCTCCTTTCCCACCTGGGCCCCGGTGCGGGGATCCCAGGAGGAGAACACGCCCCGGTCGACCACGGTGACCCGGCTGCCGTCGCTCGTGGCGGCGATCGCCGTGTCCTGTTCACGGACCGGGCGGGGGATACGGCCCAGTCTCCGGAATCCGCTCGCTCCTTCGGAGACGGCCCAAAGCTCCGTTCCCTTCGGTCCGGACCGGTGGGCGACCCCTCCATCGGCATCGAATTCACCCGCCTTCAGGCGCTCCTCGTTCGGCAGGGACCGGTGAAAGCCCGCTCCGTCCGTGGAGAAGAGCGAGACGGCCCCGTCACCGGACCCGGCCGCCACCCAGCGGCCGTCGTCCGAGGCCGCGACGCTCCTGACGGGCCAGCCGAACGAGCCCAGGGTGCGCAGCCGGCGCAGCTTCGGGTCGAAGACGGAGACCTGCCGCCCCTGGGCGGCCACGACCGAGCCGGAGCCGTCCGCCGGGAGGACGGCCTGCTCCAGCGAACCCGTGGCCGAGGCGAGCCGCTTGCCGGTGGAGAGATTCCACAGCTCCGCCTTCTCCCGGGCTGTCGAGCCGAGCAGGGCCGTGTCGCCGCTGCCCGCGAACGTGATGGGGCGGGCCTCCGTCGGGATGTCCGGCAGCCTGCCGCCGCTCTTCCGTTGCCGGGTCTTCGGATTCCATGTGCTGAGGGCGCCTCGGGAGGTGTCCCATACCCTCAGGAGACGGGAGTCCGTGGTGAAGGAGAGCCGCAGATTCCCCGGAGCCTGCCGGTGGTCGACACGTTCGCCGGTGCGTACGTTCCAGACGCTGAGGTACTGGGTCTCCTTTTCGCCGGGCGTGTGGTAGGTGGCCCCGATCCATCGGCCGTCGGCGGAGAACGCGTAGGCGTGCAGGCGCAGGTACACCTGCGCGAGGTCTTCGCCCGCACTCGCGGTGATCGTACGGAGCAGCTTCCCTCGCCGGACGTCCCAGATCTGGATCCTGTTGTAGGCGGATTCCAGCATCAGGATCCGGCCGTCCGCACTCAGCTCCAACGCTCCTCCGCCCAGGGCCCCCTGGGCCTTGATGGCCTTCATCGCCCTGCCCTTTCGGATGTCGTAGATGTGTACGCCCCGCCCCTGTTCCGGCCCACCGCCGAGATCGGAGAAGTACGCCAGTGTGCTGCCGTCGCCGCTGACGGCGACCTCGGTGGCGGCGGCCCCTCCCGAGCCCGTGTAGTCGGCCGCGGCGCCCAGACCGCCCAGCAGATGGCGGGCGACGCTGCTGTTGGCGTCCACCGCCCGGGCCAGCGCCCGCGCCGACTCGCTCGTCGGCTCGGTCTCCTCCGCGTACAGGGCGAACTGGGCGGCCTTCCGCGGGTCCGCGTCCGCCAGTTCCATGGAGTGGGCCGCGAGTGCCTGCGATGCGGAGACGCGGGCCCGGTCCAGGGCCTCGTCGCGTTTCTGCCAGGCGTAGCCGCCCGCGGCGAGGGAGGTGACGAGGAGCAGCGAGAGAACGGTGACGGCGCCCCGGAGGAGCCGGAGGGCGATGCGACGCTGCTGAAGGTCCTCGCTGTCCAGTTCGTCCTTGCCGCGGCCGTGCAGGGGAGCGGCGAGGGCGGCGACCGCGCTTCTGAACTCCGCTTGGCGCAATGAGTACTTCCGGCTCCGGCGGACCTCGACCAGATCCACCCAGAGGGGCTCGGCCCGGAAGACCCCTTCGAGCATGCGCGGCAGGGCCGTCGTCCGGGACCAGTCGAAGTCACCCGCCGCGGGATCCCAGTGGACCGCCCCGGAGCCGACCGCGATGAGGATGCGGTCCGGCGACCGGTGGTCCAGCCAGAACCGCAACTCCTTCTGGACCCAGCGCGAGGCCGCCGCCTCGGGTGAGGCGAGGTAGATGAAGTACCGGGACCGCTGAAGCTCGCCGAGGATGGACGACCATAAGTCGTGGTTGGCGGAGAGGCTCGTGGTGTCCCGGAAGACGCTGATCACCTGACGCCGTGTCCAGGGCCGGGCGAGTTGGTGCAGGCCGCGTTGCAGGGCCTGCGCCAGTTCCCTGTCGCGCGCATGGCTGTACGAGATGAACCCGTCCCGCTCCACGGTACTTCTCCTCACGTGCCCGGCGCCCCGGTGCTCCCTGGCGCTCCCCCGTCCGACAACTCGCAGGATGACACGTGGGGTTCGGCGTGACGGCGGGTTTACCCCGGCGTGATCCCCCGCCGGGGTGAGAACGCGAGAAGCAGCCCGCCGGTGACGGGAAGCGTCAGATGCGTACAGGTGCCTCCGAAGACGGTCCGGACGAGTTCAAGGTCGAGTAACTCCGCGGGCGGGCCGTCCGCGACGATCCGCCCGCGGTGCAGGACGTAGATCCGGTCGCAGTAGGCGGCCGCGAGATTGAGGTCGTGCAGCACACAGCGGACCGCGTCGCTGAGCCAGGCGTCCACGCGTCCGGTCAAGTCGTCGGCGGGCAGGCTCCGCACCGCCGCGTGCTGCCGCTCGACGAGCCGGTCGACGAAGCCGGCCTGTACGGCGAGCATGATGTCGCGCTTCGAGCTGAAGTGCAGATAGAAGGTGCCGATCGCGACGCCCGCGCGCTCGGTGATCTCGTCGATCCGAGCAGCATCGACTCCCCGCTCGGCGAAGCTCCCTCGGCCGCGTCCATGAGGTCGGCGCGCCGCTCCTCGGCGGGTTTGGTTCGCGGGCGGCCAGGGGTGATTCAGCGCACACTCATGTCACGAAGTTCACGTGCGGGGCAGGGGCGCCCCGGCGATGGGGCGGCCCTCCCGCACCGTCGGGCCCGCGCCGGATCGACCGCAGGTGTGCACGTCATCGTGGGGCACCTGACCGGCACCGAGCCGCCACCGAACCGGCCGCCGACCCTCAAAGCGCTTTGCTTTCTGCTCACTTGTGAGCGAAGAAGACTCACCTCTGTGCGATCGGTGTGCATTTTTTCGACGACTTACCCATCCGAAAGCGCGCCTTACGGCATAGGATCATGCCGCGCGTGCCCCGGGGGCCCCTTCCGTACCACCAGCATCACTCCCCCAACGGCATGCCGTCGCCGACGCCCCCACCGGACCCCCACAACTCGTTAACAGGTATCCGCGTGTCACCGATACTCAAGCCCGGTTCCGGCCATGGAGCCGCGCAGTGAAAATCAATCGTCGCCTCGTCCTCCTCGTCACCGCACCGCTCACCGTGGCCGTCGCCTTCTCCGTACTGGCCCTCGCCCCCGCGACGAATCAGGCGCTCCAGGCGGGACGGCTGACCTCGATGGTCGAAGTCGCCGACCAGGCGAGCGAGTTGACCTACCGGATGCAGCGCGAGCGGGCTGCCGCCACCGCCCTGGTCTCCGAACAGGGAGACGCGGAGGAGTTCCGGTTACGGACGGAGGAGACCGACCGGAGCATCGCCGGATTCCGCGGACGGGCCGAGGGGCTCTCCGCCGTACCGGGCAGCGCCAGGGACGCTCTGGACCGTATCGAGCGTTTCGCGGAGGAGATGCCCGGGCTGCGCGCCCAGGTCCGTTCGGGAAGCAGCACCGTCTCCGCCCTCGCCTTCGGCTATCGGATCGTGATCGCCGACCTGAACAGCTACCGCGACGGCATCGCGCAGGCCGACGGCGTCGACGCCGATATCGCGGACCGGATCCGCGCCGCGGCCGCCCTGTCCGAGGCCGCCGAGCACACCGCCCAGCAGCAGGTCACGGTGGCGAGGGCACAGGCCGCGGGCGGGTTCACGACCGCCTCCCAGCGGACCTTCGACGCCGGCCGGATGGGCTACACCGAGTCGATCGGCGTCCTGTTCGACCTCGGCCCGGGCGCCTGGCGGACCTGGCTGGAACGCACCCTCTCCGGGGCGCAGGCCCTGGAGGCCCGGCGCCTTGAGGACGAGATCGGGCGCACGGGCACCGGCAAGGACATCACGGTCACCCCGAAACAGTGGCAGAAGGCGGCCAACGACCGCCAGGAGCTGCTGCGTTCGGTGGAGAAGCGGGTCGACGCGGCCGTCCTCGCCCAGGTCTCCGACGTCCGCACCACCCTCGTCTGGACGGCCGGGGCCGAGGTCGCCCTGGTGGTGCTGACCCTGGTCGGCGTCGTCGTGGTCGCGATCCGCCTCGGGCGCGTCATGATCCGGCGGCTGCGCGATCTGCGCAACGCCGCTCACGAGGTCGCCCATTCCGGGCTGCCCACCGTGATGAGCGAGCTGTCCCAGCCCGGCGCGCTGCGCGGCGCGACGCCCGAGGAAGTGGCCCGGCGCACCGGCGACCCGGTCAGGACGACGGGTCAGGACGAGATCGGCGAGGTCGGTGAGGCGTTCAACGCCGTCCACCACGAAGCCGTCCGCCTTGCCGCACAACAGGCGCATGCACACGAGCAGTTGGCCGAGACGCTCGTCGGTGTCGCGCGCCGGGGCGCCCGTCTCACCGCGGTCATGGTCTCCGAGCTGGACACCGTGCAGCGGGACGAGGCCGACCCCGTACGGATGAAGACCCTCTTCGCTCTCGACCATCTCGCGGTGCGGATGGAGCGGAACACCAACAACCTTCTGGTGCTGGGCGGTTACGGGAACGCCCGGGTCCGCTCGGCCGATGTGGGGTGCTCCACCGTCATCGTGGCCGCCGCGCAGCAGATCGAGCGGTTCGACCGGGTCTCGCTCGGCGTGATCGAGTCGGGGATCGGCATCACCGCCCGCGCCGTCCACGACGTGGCGCACATCCTGGCGGAACTGCTCGACAACGCGACCCGGTACTCGCCCCCGGACAAACAGGTCGGGGTCGCCGTCTGGCGGCTGTGGGACCGGGCGGTCGTGCAGATCGTCGACGAGGGGGTGGGCATGACGGCGGAGCGGCGCGCCGTCCACAACGCCGCGCTGCTCGAACCGCGGGCGGGCATCGGCGACGTCCGGTCCATGGGGCTGCACGTGGTGGCGCGGCTCGCGGCGCGCCACGGCATCGTTGTCGAACTGCGCGACTCCTCGGGACCCGGCACCATCGCCGAGGTCACGCTGCCCGCGAAGGTGCTGGCCCTGGACTTCACGGAGGACCGGGGGCCGTCGCAGGGGGACCTCGGCAACGATGTCGGCTACGAGACGCCCCGGCCGATCACACCCCCGGGACCGCAGGGCCGCAGGCAGCCGGCCCGACCGGGGGAACGGCCCGACCACCACGGCACCCCGGTCGGCGCGGGGATCGGCGCGAGCGCCGGTACGGGCGTGGGCGCGGGGATCGGTACGGGCGTGGGCACGGCCGTCGGTACGGGCATGGGTGCGGGCGTCGGCGTTGCCGGGGCCGGCGCTCCGGCGGACGGCGGCGACCGGGAAGCCCCGCCCGGCCACGAGAGGCCCCGCGACGACGGGCAGGGCGGCGGCGCGCGGGATCGGGGACACGGCACGACGCCCGCGCCGCGCCCCGCGCACGACGAGCCGGTGTCACGGGTCGCGGGTGTCAGTTCCTCGGGGCTGCCCCTGCGCCAGCGCCGAGCGCCCCAGCAGTGGCCCGCCGCAGGCCGACGGGACGGCGGCGAACAGCGCCCCGGCACCGGTGCCCCGCGGCCGTCGCCCCGCCGCCGGGACTCCCGGCAGGTCTCCGACGTACTGGCGGCCTATGCCCAGGGGATCAACAGAAGCACGAACCACCGGGGGCGTTCCGCCCCGGACGACCACACCGAACGGACCGAGAAATGACCACCTCCTCCGACCTGAGCTGGATCCTGAGCGATTTCGCCGGGCGCCTCCCGGAAGTCACCCAGGCGATAGCCGTGTCCGTGGACGGACTCGCGCTGGCGTACACCGGCGTGGAACGCGACGACGCGGAGCGGCTGGCCGCCATCGCGTCCGGCGTCGTCAACCTGCTGTCCGCGGCAGCCCAGTTGACCGCCACCGACCCGGTGGAGCACAGCCTGACCGCGATGGAGGGCGGCTACATGTTCTCGATGGCGGTCTCCAGCGGGGCCTCGCTGCTCGTCACCACCACCAGGGACGCGGACATCGGCGAGGTCAGCTACATGATGTCCGAACTGATCAACCAGGTCGGCGATTCGCTGTCGCCGCAGGTCCGCGACCCGAGCCTGCCGCCCGCGCGCTGAACACCCCTCCCTGACCGCCCCTTCGCCCCCTCCCCCCAGTGAGAGTCCTCATGTCTCCCTTCGCCCCCTCCACCCCCCGCCGCCGCAGAGTCCGCCTCCGCCCGGCCGGTGCCGCCGCCCTCGCCCTCGGGCTCGCGGCCGTCACCGGCTGCAGCGGCGGCGGCAGCGGCTCCGCCGACGACACCGTGAAGATCGGCCTGGTGGCCTCCCTGTCGGGCACCTACGAACCGGTCGGCACGGAGCTGCGGGACGGCTTCAAGCTGTATCTCGACACCCACGGCAACAAGCTGGGCGGCCGAAAGGTCGAGCTGATCGTGGCGGACGAGGGCGACGGCCCGCCGACCGCCGTGCCCGCGGCCACCAAGCTGGTCAAGAAGGACAAGGTCGACGTGCTGACGGGCCTCGTGGGCGGTGGCTCGGTGAACGGTGTGCTGCCGCTGATCCAGCAGGCCAAGATACCCTTCCTGGGGTCGAACGCCCGGCCGCCGGTCAAGGACATCGAGTACGTGTGGACCACGAGCTTCCTGTCCGACGAACCGGGCAAGGCCATCGCCCCGTACATCAAGGAGAAGGTCGACGGCCCGGTCTACGCGATAGGCCCCGACTACCAGGGCGGTCACGACGAACTCCGGGGATTCACGGAGGAGTTCAAGCGGGTGAAGGGCAAGCTCGCCAATCCGGACGGCAAGACCACCTGGACGCCGTTCCCGAAGACGACCAACTTCATGCCGTACTTCGCGGAGATAGCCAAGACGGACGCCAAGGCGGTGTACTGCTTCTACGCCGGCAAGGCCGCGATCGACTTCGCCAAGCAGTACGCCCAGTCGGACATCGCCGATCTGCCGCTGTACACGGCCTTCGTCACCGAGGGCAGCGTGCTCCAGGCGCAGGGCCCCGCCGCGAAGGACGTCTACTCCGTCCTGAACTACGCGGCCGACCTGGACAACGAGGCCAACCGGACGTTCGCCGCCGACTGGACGGCCGAGCACGACACGCAGCCCACCACCTACGCCATGGCGTCGTACGACGCGGCGGCCGTGCTGGACAAGGCGATCGCCGACGCGGCGAAGGACGGCGACGTGACCCCGCAGACCATCAACAAGGCCATCGCGGGGCTCGGCCAGATCGACAGCCCGCGCGGCGCCTGGGAGTTCGGCGACAAGGCCCACTCGCCGGTGCAGACCTGGTATCTGCGCCAAGTGCGCCCGGACGGCTCCAAGTTGGCCAACGTCATGGTCCAGGACCTGGCGACGCTCGGCAGCTGACATGGAGCTCCTGGATGCCCACCTCGTACCGGCGGTGGACGGAGTGGCCTTCGGGCTGCTGCTGTTCGTGGTCGCCGCCGGTCTGAGTCTCGCCTTCGGCACGGCGGGGGTGCTGAATCTGTCGCACGGCATGCTGTACGCGATCGGCGCGTACACGGGGGCCGAGCTGAGCGACGGGACCTGGGGCGGGCTCGCCCTCGGTCTGGCCGCCGGGACGGCGGCGGCGTGCGTGGCGGGGGCGGGGCTGTCCGCGGCGACGGCTCCGCTGGCCCGGCGTGGGCATCTCGCGCAGGCGCTGCTGACGTTCGGTCTTGCCCTGATCGGCGGTGATCTGCTCATCCAGTTCTTCGGTGCGGACGAACTCCCCGTCCGCGTACCGGAAGTGCTCGACTCCTCGGTGACGCTGCTGGGGCACCGCTACCCGGCGTACCGGCTCTGCTTCATCGTGATGGCCGTGCTGCTCGCGGCGTTCGGGACGTGGGTGCTGACTCGGACCCGTATGGGTGCGGCGGTACGGGCCGCCGCCGACGATCCGCAGATGCTCGCGGCCACGGGCCACAGCCCCCGGGCGGTGCACACCGGCGTCCTCGCGGCGGCGGGTGCGCTGGCGGGGGCGGCGGGTGTGCTCGGGGCGCCGATCATCGGCCCGGGCCCCGGTACGTCCGAGAACGTGCTGATGCTCTCCCTCGTGGTGGTCGTGCTCGGCGGGCTGCGCTCGCTGTGGGCGACGTTCGCGGCGGCGGTCGCGGTGGGCGAGGTGCAGACGCTGGGCGTCTCGGTGGCGCCGGAGCTGGCGCCGTATCTGCTCTTCGCGGCGATGGCGGCGGTGCTGGTGCTGCGCTCCCGCTTCGCGGAGCCGGCGGGGGCGGGGCACGGCTCCGAGCCATCCGGCCCGGGCCCGGTCGCCCGGCTCCGGGGCCGGCTGGCGGGCCGCCTTCCCGGCCCGAAGCGCCCCTCGGTGCGGCTGGACCGGCTCCCCGGGCGGAAAGGCTCCCCGGAGTGGGTGAACCGGCTGCCCGGCAGGGCCGCGTGGTGGCAGGCGGCCCCGCTGCTCGTCCTGCTCGGGGTGCTGGTCGCCCTGCCCGCCCTGCTGGACGCGTACAGCATCTCGCTGGCCGGCTCCGCCCTGGCCCTGGGGCTGCTCGCGGTCAGCGTCACCGTCCTCACCGGGTACGCCGGACTGCCCACCCTCGGGCAGACCGCGCCGTTCGCCGTGGGCGCGTACGCCACCGCGAACCTCGCGGACGCCGGGTGGACCATGGGCCCCGTCCAGATCGTCCTGTCCGCGCTCGCCGCCGCCGTCTTCGCGGCAGTGGTGGGGCCCGCGGTGATCCGGGCCCGCGGTACGACCGTCCTCATGATCACGCTCGCGATCGGTGAACTGACCGGCGCGGTCGTCAACCAGCTCAAGTCCGTCACCGGCGGCGCCGACGGCCTCGTCGGATTCCCGGCCACCCAGGCGCTGTGGGGAGGGGAGGGGATGCTGGAGGAGAGCGAGCTGTACAACTACGCGCTCGCCGTGGCCGTCGTCGCCGTCGCTCTCACCCTGCTCGTCCTGCGCTCCCCGGCGGGAAAGCTGCTGACCGGCACCCGGGGCGCCGAGGCGCGGATGCGCGCCTCCGGGCACCCGGTGGGGCGGTACCTGCTGGTGGCCCACATCTGCGCGGGCGCGCTGGCCGGTGTGGGCGGTTCGCTGATGGTGACGGTCCAGCAGTACCTCTCCCCCGCCGACGTCGGTTTCGAGATTGCCGCGTTCGCCCTGCTGGCGGTGGTCATCGGCGGGACGACGTCGGTGATCGGCGCGCTGCTGGGCGCCGGGCTCATCGTCGCCACCCGGGACTGGGTCGCCGGTTCCTGGCCGGGCCATGGGCCGCTGCTGCTGGGCGTGCTGTTCGTCGCGACGGTGTACGTGCTGCCGCGCGGGCTGGCGGGTCTGCGGGGCGGCGGATCCGGAGGCGGCGGGCAGAGCGGGCCGCCCTCCGGTACGACAGGCGCTCCCGGAACGCCGGGGGCGCCCGGGACCTCGGGGGAGCCCAAGACCTCCGACGCCCCCGATGTCCAGGATCAGCCCCCGCCCGCCCCGACCCCCGCCGGGAAGGCCTCCCCATGACACCGACACCCGCACCGACACCCGACCCGGCCCCCACGCCCCCTCCCGTCCTCGCCCTCGACCAGCTCACCCGCAGGTACGGGACGCTCACCGCCGTCGACGACGTGAGCCTGCGCCTGCCGACGGGGGCCCGGCACGCCGTCATCGGTCCCAACGGGGCGGGCAAGACCACCCTGCTCAACCTCATCGCGGGCACCGACCGGCCCGACCACGGCACGATCGCTCTCGACGGCGCCGACATCACCCGCACACCCACGGCGAAGCGAAGCCGTCTCGGCATCGCCCGAAGCTTCCAACAGCCTTCGGTGATAGCGGAGTTGTCGGTGCTGGACAATGTGGTGCTGGCCGGCTGGCCGCACCATCCCCAACGGCGCGGAGCTTGGCGGAGGCCGTCGCGCCACCGGCTGCTCAAGGAGTCCGCGGGCCGCCACCTGGAGACGGTCGGCCTCGCGGACCTCGCCCACCGGCCGGCCTCCACGCTCTCGCACGGGCAGCGCCGCATGCTCGACCTCGCCGCCGCGCTGGCCGGCGCGCCCCGGCTGCTGCTCCTGGACGAGCCGGCGGCCGGGCTGACCGACGGCGACATCGGCCGGCTGCTCGGCATCATCGGCGCGCTGCCGTCGAGCGTCGCGGTCGTCCTGGTCGAGCACCATGTCGAGGTGGTCGCCGAACTCGCCACGTCCGTAACCGTATTGGCAGCGGGGAAGGTGCTGGTCGACGGACCGACCCAGGAGGTGCTGGCGCATCCGGAGGTCCGGGAGGCGTACCACGGCACCGCCCCGTCGACGGGCCAGGACGACCCCCGGGCCGAGGCGATCCCGATCGTCTGCCCGTCCCCCACCGACGCGAGAGGATGACCGACGCCCGATGCTCGAACTCACCGGCCTGACCGCGGGCTACCACGGCGGCACCGTCCTGCACGGCCTCGACCTGTCGGTGCCCGCCGGCACGGTCCATGCCGTCGTCGGCCACAACGGCGCGGGCAAGACGACGCTCGTCCACACCGTCGCCGGGCTGATGCGGCCGAGCGCCGGAACCGTACGCCTCGACGGCCGCGACGTGACCGGGCAGCCGGCCCACCGGACCGCCCGGGCGGGGATCGGTCTCGTACCGCAGGGCCGCCGGGTGTTCGCCGGGCTCACCGTCGAGGAGCACCTGCGGCTGTCCTACCGTCCGCCGCGCCGGGGCGACACCACCCGCCCCAGCGTGTGGACCCCCGCGCGGGTCCTGGAACTGCTGCCCCGGCTGGGCGAGCGCCGGGGCAACCGTGGTGCGGATCTGTCCGGCGGCGAACAGCAGATGCTGGCGCTGGCCCGCGCCCTGCTCGGCTCGCCGCGGGTGCTGCTGCTCGACGAGCCGACGGAGGGCCTCGCGCCCGTACTGGTACGGCAGATCGACGCGTTGGTGACCACGCTGGCGGCCGAGGGCATCGCCGTCCTGCTGGTGTCCCCCAGCCCCGCCCAGGCCGTCGCGTGCGCCCGTACGCTCACGGTCCTCACCTCGGGTCGGATGACGCTGCGCCTGTCCGGGGAGGACGCCCGCGCCGACGCGACGGCGCTGCACGCGGCGCTGGAACTGACGGCGACGGGAGCCTGAGGAACAAGGCGCAAGCGGCAGGACGCGCCGACCGGCCCGCCGCCCCCAACACCTCCCGCCCTATCCGGCCTTCATGCTGTGCCCGCCGAATCCGCTGCGCCGGTCGGAGCCGCTGTTCTGCGCCTGCCACCACGCGTCGAACCCGGCCTGGTCCATGGCGTTCCAGTCGGGGGTGTTCTCGACCTGCGCGTCGCCCATCCGGCGGGCGAGCGCGACCATGGCGGCCCCGACAGTCCCGCGCCGTTCGTCGTAGCCCTCCAGGACCTCCTTCCAGCTCTCCCCCGCCACCCACGCGGCCTCCAGCGCCGTGGCGTCCTGGAGCGCCTTCACGCTGCCGCCGCCGATGTGCGGCCGGGCGACACTGGCGGCGTCGCCGACGAGCACGAGGCGGCCCGAGGTGTAGTGCGGCACCTCCAGGTCGTAGATGGGCTGGATGAAGGTGGTCTCGGCGGGGGTGCGGAGCACGCGGGCCGCCCAGTACGGCGGGAAGGCGTCGGCGACCAAGGCACGCAGATGCGCGGTGAGTTCGGAGTTGAGGCGGCCGGGCGGCAGGGAGGTGGGGGTCCGCAGGTCCGGGTGGAGTCCGTCGGTCTGCGGGGGTGCGGTGTAGAGCACCCAGTTGAGCCGGTGCCCGCCGACGCCGTCCGGAATGCGGTAGATCATGCAATGGCCGCCGGGGAAGACGATGTTGTGCGCGTCGTTGCCGTCCGACGGGAGGCCCGCGACGTCCGGCGAGGTGCCGCGCCAGCCGATGTATCCGGCGTACGTGGCGTCCGCGCCGGGGAACATGGCGTCGCGGACGACGGAGCGGTATCCGTCGGCGCCGATCACGAGGTCGAAGTGCTCCTCGTAGCCGTCCGCGAGCCGCAACGTCGCTCCGTCGGCGTCCGGTTCGACGGCGGTGACGACGGCCCCGGACCGGTAGGACACCCTGTCGGGCACCCGGCGTCGCAGTTCGCTCCACAACGAGCCCCAGCTGTAGGCCCGGAAGGGGAACGGCTGCTCGCCGACGACCCGCCCGTGGCCCGCCTCCCCGTCGCGCACGCTCCACACCCGCCGGGCCAGTGGCGCCCAAGGCATCTCCGGGGCCACGTACCCGGCTTCCCGCAGCTCGTCGTACCGGTCGCTGTGGAGGGCGATTCCGACACCTCTGTCACGGAGCCGGTCGTCGGCGCGCTCCAGTACGGTGACCCGCTCGGCCCCGCCGCGCGACACGGCGAGAGCCGCCGCACACCCCGCTATGCTGCCGCCGACCACGGCGACACTGCCTCCACGCATGACTGGCACTCCACTCACTCGGCGTTCCGGGCGTTCCGGGCGTAGTCAGCGACACCGTTGTCGTGGCGGCGGCGCGACCAGGCGTAAATCACCCTGCATCAAAGGCTGTTGACCCCGAACCTGCGGTCAGGACCCGGCTTGATCCTATCGGGGCGTCGCGCCCGCCGACCCGGGAGCACCAGCCACCGACGAGCACGCCCCTCAGCCGCGCAGGACCCACCTGGTCGCCGCGATCGCAGCGAGGATCATCGGCGGCGCAAGCCACCGGAGGCCCATCGCGCGCCGCACCGTGGGAGGCGCCGCGGTGATGACCAGGGCGATGACGCTGACCACGATGGCGAGGAGGCAGAACAAGGTGACGGCGCCGTACGCGTCCTCGTCCCAGGTTCCCGACGGGCGGATGGTCCACGCCGAGTAGCAGAGACCGGCCGCGAGCAGGTAGAGGATCCCGAGGGGTACGGCCATGACCCGGCGGAGGCAGCCGTCGTCATCCTCAGCCGCGTGAGCGTCTTCCCTTCGGTCGGCCATCAGCACATCGTCCCTCTCGTGTCGCGGACATCGCGGGCGTTCCACGAGCAACGATCTCAGCCTTGCCGGCGCGCCCGGTGCCACCTGCCCAATCGGCTGCCGCCGGGGGCAACTGCGTACCCCGCGACGTATATGTGATCAAACGTGGCTACGAGGAGCCGACTCCTCATCAGCGCAGGGCTTCGCCGCGTCGGGTTTCATGACCTACGGCACTCGACCGCCACCCTGCTTCTGGACAAGGCGCCGATCTCGTCGTGATCAAGGAGTCGCTGGGTCTTGCCCATATCGGCGCCACCGCTGTCGTCCGCCGACGTCTGCCGTCAAGCACAGCAGGAGCCCCACCGGGATGAGAATCCGGTGGGGCTCCTGATTTTGTAAGGAGCTACTTCTGCGAGGCTCTAGAAATCCATCCTTCGAGCCCTACAACAATCCTTTCCAGGTGCATCTCAAATTCTGCACCGGAAATCTCTTCAATCTCGAAAGATCGCCATGATTCGGTCAGCTTATCAACCAAATCACTCTGCTCGATGAGGAGATCGGAAAGCTCCTCTCCGCTCAGCGAGTCCTTCCCCTCAGAAATCACCCACGTGGCACTCGCCGCGTCCGCCGAGATTCCTCGGCCAGCGATTTCGACAGTGCGCCACGAAACTCGCGAGTCAGCAGCCACCCTGAGGAAAACATCGAGAGCCTCGGAGTTCCTTGCAGCCATCCACGTTCCTTGCACTCGGGACACAGCACTTGAAGGAGCTGGTCAGCGTGTCGACAACGAGCATCCTACTGGCCACCGGAGAGGAACTTCCTCGCCCACGGGATGGCCGCCCTTCCTTCCGGAACGTCAGCTCCTCCCGCTCGGAGAACATTTGCACAGTACGTCAGGCAACTATTCCCCAGCGGGTGATACGGACCCCAGCTTCCCTGGGTGTTCTTCTGGAATTCCAGAGCAGCCTTACCATTCGGAAGGTCAATGTCTCGGCTCATGATGCTCGGAGGGCCAGAGTACGGCGAGACAACCGCTTCCCCGTCGTGAGGCATCAGGTGCGTGTGTGTCACCGTCTCACCATCCGTCACCTCAATGCTGAAGTGATTTCCGTCGCCGTGATAGTGCAGTGTTGCGACGCCATCCCCATCACCGCAATTGTGAACCAGGACCGGCGTGGCCCCCGCGAGCACATAGTACGTGTGGATGCCCGAGATGGTGAGGTCGTGAGTCCGCTGGCGTTTGTCGAACGAGCGGACGCCTTCGAGAGTGACCGTGTCGCCCTTCGACGTACGCAGAGTCATACCGACTCGCAGGTCCCCGGCTTCGACCCAGTCCTCCTCGGACACCGACCAGAACGGGTGCGTGGTCGTTGAGACGAGAGATTCCGATGTGCCGGATCCGACCGCGACGGTCAGGTCGACGAAGTGCTTGTCGTTCTCGGTCGTGATCGTGGCGACCACGTCCCGGACCGTCGTCTCACCGCTGTCCGGGTCGGTGACGACTACATCGTCCCCGAGTTCGATCTCTTCGATCGGTTTGGTGGTTCCGTCGGCGAGGAGTACCTGTGTACCTGGCAGGAAGCTGTGGTTCTTGGGCGAGACCGGGCACGAGCCGCTCTCCCCCTTCTTGAGGGCTTGGCCGCCTTCTTCTTCGCTGCGGCCAGGGAATCCTTCGCCTTGGCCAAGCCGTCCTTGGCCCTGCCTACGGCCTTGCTGGCGTTCCAGTAGTCCTTGGCACCGCCGACGAGGTCGCCCACAAGGTTGACCACCCGTTTGGCGAGCTTGGCCCCCTTCGCCCAATTCCACGGCGTTCCGTACTTCGCCAGCATCTTGCCAGCAAGTCCGCCCGCGAAGCTGCCCGCGATATTGAGCAGCGTCTCGCCGCAGGCACCCATGTCACCGCTGGAGACGCAGTCGAGTGCCGACGGGGGACGCGCGCGGCCCGCCGGGCACGACGGCGGGATACACCCCGATCGGCCCCGCCCGCCATGCGCGCCCACCCCGCCGCCCTTACCGTCTGTGCTGACGTCGTCGCGCAGGGAGCCGGTCGGCGTCGGGACCCGCGCCCGGCGGGGCGCCCGTCCCGGCCCCGTACAGGAGGAGCCCATGCCGGAGCTGTTCATCGATGGCCAGTGGACCGCTGCCGCCGAGGGGCGGAAGCGGGAGATCCGCTGTCCGGCCGACGGCACACTGGTGGCCACCGTCGACGAGGGCGGGCCGCAGGACGCCGAAGCCGCTGTCGCGGCCGCCCGGGCCGCGTTCGACCGGGGGACCTGGCCGGGGACGCCCGCCGCCGAGCGGGGGCGGCTGCTGCTGCGGGTGGCGGAGCTGCTGGAGCGGGACAAGGACGCCTTCGCGCGGGCCGAGTCGCTGGACACGGGCAAGCGGCTCGTCGAGAGCGCCTACGACATGGACGACATCGCGAACTGCTTCCGGTACTTCGGCAACCTCGTCGCGGCCGGGGACGCGGGGCGGGTCGTCGACACCGGGCTCGCGGACGTCGACAGCCGGATCGTGTACGAACCCGTCGGGGTGTGCGCGCTCATCACCCCGTGGAACTATCCGCTGCTCCAGACCGCCTGGAAGGTCGCCCCGGCGCTCGGGGCCGGCAACACGTTCGTCCTCAAGCCGAGCGAGCTGACCCCGCACACGGCTGTCCTGCTCATGCGGCTGCTGGCCGAGGCGGGGCTGCCGGACGGGGTCGCCAATCTGGTGCTCGGGGCAGGGGGTGTGGTGGGGGCGCCGCTCACCGAGGATCCGCGGGTCGACCTGGTGTCGTTCACCGGGGGGCTGGTGACCGGGCGGCGCATCATGGCGGCCGCCGCGCCCACCGTGAAGAAGGTCGCCCTGGAGCTGGGCGGCAAGAATCCCAACATCGTGTTCGCCGACGCCGACTTCGAGACCGCCGTCGACTACGCGCTGATGGCGGTTTTCCTGCACTCGGGGCAGGTCTGCTCCGCCGGGGCGCGGCTCCTCGTGCAGGACGAGCTGCACGACCGGTTCGTGGACGAGCTGGTGGCGCGGGCGGGCCGGATCAAGCTCGGCGGGCCGTTCGACGAGGACGCCCGCAGCGGGCCGCTGATCTCCGCCGCGCACCGCGACAAGGTCGAGGCGTACGTGGCGGAGGGCATCGCCGAGGGCGCGGTGCTGCGCTGCGGCGGGGCGCGGCCAGACGATCCGGCGCTGGCGGACGGTTTCTACTATCCGCCCACCGTGCTGGACGAGTGCGCCACCTCGATGTCCGTGGTGCAGGACGAGTCGTTCGGCCCGGTGCTCACCGTCGAGCGGTTCCGGGACGAGGACGACGCGGTCCGGCTGGCCAACGACACCGTGTACGGGCTGGCGGGCGCGGTCTGGACGCAGGACGGCGGGCGCGCCCACCGGGTGGCGTCGCGGCTGCGGGCCGGCACCGTGTGGATCAACGACTTCCACCCCTACGTACCGCAGGCGGAGTGGGGCGGGATGAAGCAGTCCGGTTTCGGCCGTGAGCTGGGGCCCGCGGGGCTCGCCGAGTACCAGGAGGCCAAGCACATCTGGCGCAATGCCGCCGCGACCCCCCAGCGGTGGTTCGAATGAGCCGCCCCAAGGACGCGGAGAGCCGCGCCGCGGAGGGCCGCCAGGACGACGAGGCGCTCGGCGAGCTGGGCTACAAGCCCGAACTGAAGCGCACGCTCGGCAACTTCCACACCTTCGCCGCCGGGATCAGCTACATCTCGATCCTGACCGGCACCTTCCAGCTGTTCTACTTCGGCGTCAGCTTCGGCGGTCCCGCCTACTGGTGGTCGTGGCCGATGGTCTTCTGCGGGCAGCTGATGGTGGCCCTGTGCTTCTGCGAGCTGGCCGCCCGCTATCCGGTGGCCGGTTCGGTCTACAACTGGGCCAAGAAGATGGGCGGTCCGCACGTCGGCTGGCTCGGCGGCTGGATGATGATGACGGCCACCATGGTCACCCTGTCGGCCGTGGCGCTGGCCTACCAGATCACGCTGCCGCAGATCGACGGCTGGTTCCAGTTCGTGGGCGACGGGAGCGGCAAGAACGACCAGGCGGCCAACGCCGTCCTGCTGGGCAGTGTGCTGATCCTGTTCTCCACGCTGGTCAACGCGTTCGGCGTCAAGCTGATGGCCCGGATCAACTCCGCGGGCGTCTTCATCGAGCTGATCGCCGCCGTCGCCCTGATCATCTTCCTGGCCGCGCACATCACCCGGGGCCCCAGCACCGCGCTGACGGAGACGTACGGGCTGGGCAGCGGCCAGTCGCTCGGCTACTTCGGTGCGTTCCTCACCGCGTCGCTGGCCTCCGCCTATGTGATGTACGGCTTCGACACCGCGTCCTCGCTCGGCGAGGAGTCGCACAACCCGGGCCGCAACGCCCCCCGCGCCATCCTGCGGGCGCTCATCGCGTCCTTCCTGATCGGCGCTTTCATCCTGCTCTTCGCGCTGCTCTCGGTGCCGGACCTCAAGGCCGAGGAGCTGTCCACCGGCGGACTCCAGTACGTGGTGCTGGCGACGCTCGGCGACACGATCGGGGAGATCTTCCTCTGGGCGGTGGTCGTGGCGATCACGGTGTGCGTGCTGGCCGTGCAGGCCGCCGGGATCCGGCTGATGTTCGCCATGGCACGGGACAACAACCTGCCCGCCGGATCGATGCTGGCCCGGGTCAGTCCCCGGTTCAAGACGCCCGTGGTGCCCGCCGTGCTGATCGGGGTGGTGGGCGTCGTCATCCTGGTCGTCAACATCAACCAGCCGCAAATCTTCTCGGTGATCACCAGCATCGCGATCATCATGATCTACGTGGCGTATCTGCTGGTCACCGTGCCGATGCTGCTGCGCAGGCTGCGTGGCGACTGGCAGCCGCGCGAGGGTGCGTTCTCGCTGGGCCGCTGGGGGCTGCCCGTCAACATCGCCGCCGTGCTCTGGGGCACGGCCATGTCGCTCAACCTGGCCTGGCCGCGCGCCGAGGTGTACAACGCGACCGGCCCGCAGCACTGGTATCTGCGCTGGGGCGCGTTCCTGTTCATCGGCGTCGTCGCGCTCGGCGGCTTCGCCTACTACTGGTTCGTCCAGCGGCACCGGACCGGTGTGCTCGCCGAGCACCGCGTCGAGACCCAGGACGATCCCGCCGCCCCCACCGCTCCCCCGCCGGCCGGCTGAACCCCGAAGACCCGCCGGCCGCCCGGAACCCCGCCGGCTGCCCGAACCCTGGAGACCCCGATGCCCGAAGAGAGCTCCGTGCCCACGTTCGACTACGTCGTGGTCGGCGGCGGTACGGCCGGTGCCGTCATCGCGGCCCGGCTCACCGAGGACCCCGACGTCACCGTCTGCGTACTGGAGGCGGGCCCCTCGGACGTCGGGGACGACAGCATCCTGCGGCTGGAGAGGTGGATGGCGCTGCTGGAGTCCGGTTACGACTGGGACTACCCGGTGGAGCCGCAGGAGCGGGGCAACAGCTTCATGCGGCACGCCCGCGCCAAGGTGCTCGGCGGCTGCTCCTCGCACAACTCCTGCATCGCCTTCTGGGCCCCGGCCGAGGACCTCGACGAGTGGGCGGCGCTCGGCTGCACCGGGTGGAGCGCGGCGGACTGCTACCCGCTCTACCAACGCCTGGAGACCAACGACGCGCCCGGCGACCACCACGGCCGCTCCGGCCCGGTCACCATCCGGACGGTGCCGCCCCGCGACCCGTGCGGTACGGCGCTGCTGGAGGCCTGCGCGACGGCGGGCATCCCCACCGTCCCGTTCAACACGGGCTCCACCGTGATCCGGGGCGCGCACTGGTTCCAGATCAACGCCCGCGAGGACGGCACCCGTTCCTCGGCCTCGGTGTCGTATCTGCACCCGGTGCTGGGGAAGCGGCCCAACCTGGAGGTACGGACCGGGCTCCAGGCGAAACGGCTGCTGTTCGACGGCGAGCGGTGCACGGGGGTGGAGTACCTGGAGCCCGACACCGTGCACAGCGGGACGGTGCACGCGCGGCGCGAGGTGATCGTCTCCTGCGGGGCGATCGACTCCCCGAAGCTGCTGATGCTGTCCGGGATCGGTCCGGCCGGGCATCTGCGGGAGACCGGGGTGGATGTGCGGGTGGACTCCCCCGGCGTCGGCTCGCACCTCCAGGACCACCCGGAGGGCGTGATCATGTGGGAGGCGAAGCAGCCCATGGTCACCGCGTCCACCCAGTGGTGGGAGATCGGGATCTTCGCGGACACCGAGCCGGGACTCGACCGGCCGGACCTGATGTTCCACTACGGCTCGGTGCCGTTCGACATGAACACCTACCGGCGCGGCTACCCGACCTCCGACAACGCGTTCTGCCTGACCCCGAACGTCACCCGCGCCCGCTCGCGGGGCACGGTGCGGCTGCGGACCCGGGACTTCCGGGACAAGCCCCGGGTCGATCCGCGCTACTTCACCGACGAGCACGACGTACGGGTGATGACGCACGGGCTGCGGCTGGCGCGGGAGATCGTGGCGCAGCCGGAGATGGCCGCGTGGGCGGGGGCCGAGCTGGCCCCGGGGCCCGGGGCGACCACGGACGCCGAGCTGTTCGACTACATCCGCGAGACGCACAACACCGTCTACCACCCGGCCGGAACCGTACGGATGGGTCCGGCGGAGGACCCGGACTCGCCGCTCGACCCCCAGCTGCGGGTGAAGGGCGTCACCGGGCTGCGGGTGGCCGACGCGTCGGTCATGCCGTTCCTGCCGACGGTCAATCCGTGCATCACCACGATGATGATCGGCGAGAAGTGCGCCGATCTGATCAAGGACGGCGCCACCCCTGTCACTCGATAGATATTCGCACACCTGCTCGAATAGCGTTACGCTCTCCTCATGGCCGTACACCTGCAAAGCTCGCTTTTCGACCAGGAGGCCGAGGTCGGCACCCGCCCCCTGAGCGGGCTGCGGCGTACCGATCTCGGCCATGGCGCCTGGATAGACGTCCTGCCGCAGTGGCTCCGGGGAGCGGACACGCTGTTCGAGACGCTGGTGCGCGACGTCGCCTGGCGGGCCGAGCAGCGCGTGATGTACGAGCGTGTGGTGGCGGTCCCCCGGCTGCTGGCCTTCTTCGGCCGCCACGACCCCCTGCCCCATCCGGCCCTGGAGGCCGCCCGCACCGAGCTCGGCGAGCATTACGCCGCCGAGCTGGGCGAACCGTTCACCACGGCGGGGCTGTGCTTCTACCGCGACGGGCGGGACGGGGTCGCCTGGCACGGGGACACCAGCGGGCGGGGAAGCAGCGAGGACACGATGGTCGCGATCCTCTCGCTGGGAGCGCCCCGGCATCTGGCGCTGCGGCCGCGCCGCCCGGGCCCCGCCCCCGTCCGCAGGCCGCTCGGCCACGGCGACCTGATCGTCATGGGCGGCAGTTGCCAGCGCACCTGGGAGCACGCGATCCCCAAGACGGCACGGGCCGTCGGGCCCCGCGTCAGCGTGCAGTTCCGGCCCGACGGGGTGCGCTGACCCCGGCTTTCCGGGGCCGCACCCCGGGGCACCGCGGTTGTGCGGGTCCCGGGCAGGGCCGATTCTGAGAGTAATGAACCGGGCCGGGGTCGCGCCGTGAGCGCGGCCAACACGGCGGAGAGCGCCGATTTCCGTGGACCCCTGGACATCACCAGGGCGGCCACGGTGGTTCTGGACGCCGACAGCACCGTCATCGGCTGGAGTCCCGCGGCGGCCGAGCTCCTCGGCTACGAGCCCGGCGAGGCCCTGGGGCGGCCGCTGAGCGACTTCATCTCGGCGCAGCCGGTCGGCAGCACTCCCCCGGCCGCAGCAGCCGAAGCATCCGGAGTTTCCGAAGCCTCCGGAGCGTCCGGCCTGTCCGGAGCGTCCGCCTCCACCGGCATCGGACCGCCGTCCCTCGTCGACAACGAGATCCACGTGGCCCACGCCCGGGACGGCCGGGAGCTGCTGGTGGCGACGGCGACATGCCCGCTGCCGGGCGGGGCGGCGGGCCGTGGCCCCGGCGCGCCGGACCGGATCCTGGTGGCGGCCGAGGTGGGGGGACTGCGGCACTGGGAGTCCCGGATCGCCCTGCTCCAGGGGCTGGCGACCCAGTCGCCCGTCGGGCTGGCGATCTACGACACCGATCTGCGGCTGACCTGGTGCAACACCGCCTACGAACGGGAAATCGGGCAGCCGCTCGCCGCGTTCCGGGGCAAGCGGGCCGACGAGCTGTACGCCGGCGGCTCGTTCGTGACCCCGGGCTATCCGCAGACGCTCGACGGCGTCATGCACCAGGTCCTCGAGACGGGCGAGCCGGTCCTCGACCTGAACTTCCGGGCGCAGCAGCCGAGCGACCCGGGGCGGGACCATCTGTGGTCCTGCTCCTACTACCGGCTGGAGGACGCCCACGGGCACGTGTTCGGCGTGTGCGAGGACGCGTTCGACGTCACCGACCGCTACCGGGTCCAGGAACGGCTGGCTCTCCTCGTCGAGGCCGGCCGCAGGATCGGCACCGTCCTGGACGTGGCCACCACCGCCGAGGAGATCGCCGAGGTGGCCGTGCCGGATTTCGCCGTGACCGTACGGGTCGACGTCACGCGGGCCGCGATGACCGGGGAGACCGCGGCGGTGGGCAGCGCGGCGGACATGTCGCTGCTCCGGGTCGCGGACCGCTCGGAGCCGGGCGCCGCCACTCCGGACCCGGGCCTCCCGGACCCGGCCGTCCCCGACCCCGGTCCGGGCCAACCGGACGCGGAAGGAGCTGACCCCGGCCTGCCCGGCCCGGGCGTCGCGGAACCCGGACCGCTGGATTCCGCAGACGCGGAGGGCGGCTCGCGCGGCGTACCTGGTGCCGCGGCCTCCCTCGACGGCGACCGGCACCCGTATCCGCCGGTCACCTATCCGCCCGGCTCCCCCCAGCACCGCAGCCTGTCCTCCGGCGGGCTCGTGCTCGACGAGGGCACCCTCGTCGTCCCGCTGAGGGCCGGGGGCGGCATCCTCGGGCTCGTCACCTTCGACCGGGGCGTGGGACCCGGCGCCTCGGGCCGGCCGCCCGCCCCCGACCGGGCGACCACGTTCGACAACGGCGAGGTCGCCCTCGCCGACGAACTGGCGGCCCGGGCGGCGGTCTGCATCGACAACGCGCGGCGGTACACCCGCGAGCGCACCGCCTCCCTCGCCCTCCAGCGGCAGTTGCTGCCGCACCACCTGCCGCCGCAGTCCGCGGTCCGGACCGCCTACCGCTATCTGCCCGCCGACGATGTGACCGGCGTCGGCGGGGACTGGTTCGACGTGATCCCGCTGTCCGGGACCCGGGTCGGCCTCGTGGTGGGGGACGTCGTCGGGCACGGCCTCCAGGCCGCCGCCACCATGGGACGGCTGCGCACCTCCGTACGGGCCTTCGCGCAGCTCGACATGGCTCCCGACGAGCTGCTGACCCGGCTGGACGACCTGGTGGGGCAGCCCGCGGAGGAGCCGCCGGACGCGTACGGCGGGGCCGTCGAGACGTACGACGTGACCACCGGGGCGACCTGCCTGTACGCGGTCTACGACCCGGTCTCCCGGCGGTGCGTCATGGCCCGGGCCGGGCATCTGCCGCCGGCGATCGTCGACCCCGGGGGCCGGGTGTCGTTCCCGGACCTGCCCGCCGGGCCGCCGCTGGGCCTCGGCGGCCTGCCGTTCGAGTCGATGGAGTTCGAGCTGCCGGTGGGCAGCCTGCTGGCCCTGTTCACCGACGGCCTGGTCGAGGCCAGGGACCACGACATCGGCCACGGCCTCGACACGCTGGGCCGGGTGCTCGGCGACCGTTCCGCGTCGCTGGAGGAGCTGTGCGACCGGGCGGTGTCCGAGCTGGTGCCCAGCGGTACGAGCGCCGACGACACGGCCCTGCTCCTGGTCCGCACCCGCGAGCTCGACGCGGAGCGGGTCGCCCACTGGGAGCTGAGCGCGGAGGCGGTGTCGGTGGGCCGCGCCCGCGAGCTGGCCACCGGGCAACTGGAGGCCTGGGGCCTGGAGGAGCTGGTGTTCGCGACCCAGCTCGTCGTCAGCGAGCTGGTCACCAACGCGGTCCGGTACGCGGGCGGGCCGCTGGGGCTCCGCCTCATCCGGGACCGCACCCTGGTGTGCGAGGTCGCGGACACCGGGCACACCTCCCCCCACCTGCGGCACAGCGCGGAGGACGACGAGGGCGGGCGCGGCCTGTTCATCGTGGCGCAGCTCGTCCAGCGGTGGGGCACCCGCTACACCCCGACCGGGAAGACCATCTGGACCGAGCAGGCGCTGCCGCCCGCCGACGAAGGCTGACCCCTCTCCGTACGGCCTGAGCCACTTTGTTGACAACCCAACAGACTTCGACTTAGGTGTGCCTTACCTAAGTCGACTGGGTGTCCGTGGTTCTGGTTACCGACGCCGAGAAAGGTGCTCATCCCGTGAGTGCTGTTCCCTCCACCCGTACCGTCGCCCGTACGAGCCTCGCCGCGTTCGCCGCCGCCGCGCTGGCCGTGACCTTCGCCTCCCCCGCCGCCGCCGCGACCGGCACCCGTACCGTCGCCGAAGGCGGTACCACCTACAACCTGTCGCTGACGGCCCCCGACAGCGCGGCCGCCTCGGGCGCCAACATCACTGTCACCGGCAGCGGTTACAACACCGCCCAGGGCGTCTACGTGAGCCTGTGCGTGGTGGACGGCGCCCAGGGCGCCAACAAGCCGTCGCCGTGTCTCGGCGGCCAGGACGAGTCCGGCACCACCGGCGCCTCGCACTGGGTCTCGAGCCTGGGCGGCGGCCTTCCCAACACCTCGCCCTTCGGCGCGGGCGGCACCTTCAGCGTCCGGATACACGTCAAGGCCGACCTCGGCGGCGGCAACGTCTGCGGCGACACCGTCGAGTGCGCCATCGTGACCCGCGCCGACCACACCGACACCAACGACCGCAAGTACGACGTCCACGCTCCGATCAACTTCGTGTAGCCCCGGACGAGTTCTCCAGCCCTCTGCCCGGTCCCGGCCGTACGTGCCGGGGCCGGGCTCCCACGCGTCCTGACGAGGAATGACATGACATCCACTCCGGGCACCGCTCCCGGCGGCCAGAGCAGGCTGAGACGCCGCGCGGGCACGGCCGCCGTCGCCGCCCTGCTGCTCGCGGGGATCCCCGTCGGCGCGGCGGTCAGCGCCGACGCCGGCACCCCGAAGACCGCCACCGGGCCCCAGGGACAGAAGCTCACCGTCTCGGCCAACACGGGCCTCGACCCGGCCGGGCAGAAGGTCCGGGTCCAGGGCGAGGGGTACGGCCTCACCACCGGCATCTACGTCGCCCTGTGCAAGGACAACGGGGACAACCGCGTGCCCTCCCCCTGCCTCGGCGGCGCGGACATGAGCGGCGGTTCGAAGACCTCGCAGTGGATCGTGCCCCCGGGCGACCCGTACGAGGGCGATCTCGCGCAGGCCTTCGGGCCCGGCGGGACCTTCGACGTGGAGATCGAGATCGCGCAGAAGGGCGACGGCCTCGACTGCGCCGAGGTGGCCTGCTCCGTCGTCACCCGCGCCGACCACCGCGCCGCCGGCGACCGTACGCAGGACGTGCGCATACCCGTCGCCTTCGCCGGCCAGGACCCCGGCGACGGCGGCGGCGAGGGCGTCGACGTCCCCGCGGGGACCATCTCGTACAAGTCCGCCGCCGAGTTCACCACCGCGGGCAAGCCGCTGGACCTGCTGCTGCACCCCGACTCGAAGAAGCTGTACGTCGGTGCGGACAACCTCCCCGACACGGCCGACGTCGACGAGCGCGGGCTCCATGTGCTGAACCCCGAGACCGGAACGTCCGACAGCTGGATCAGCCAGGCCCCCGGCTCCACCGGTGCGCTGCGGGCCTCGGCCGCCGCGCGCATCGCGGGACCGCTGCCGGGCGACGGCGTCGTCTACAACTACCCGCTGCGAGGCGTCGGCAGCGCCAAGTCGGGCGACGAGGCGGCCTCGGGGGTCTGGCTCACCGGGTCCACGATCACCGACATCGCCCCCGGTACGACCCCGGACACGGTCCTGGTCGCCCAAGGCGCGACGCTCTCCGAGATCGAGCGGGCCACCGGCACGGCGACCCGGACCCTCACCCTGCCGGGCGGCACCCAGTTCGCCGCCGATCCCGAGCGGGGGGCGCTCTGGTACAGCGACTTCGCTGCCGGGAAAATGCACCGCGTGGACCTCACGTCGTTCACGGTCAGCGGCTCCTTCGACCTGCCCGGCGGGCCGGGGGGCATGGCCGGATTCACCGAGACGGACCCGGCCACCGGCGCGGTGTGGGTGGGGGTCGACCGGTCGGTGCTGGTCTTCGACGCCGCGGGCACCCTGGTGAAGACGCTCGTCGGCAAGGACCTGGCCCGTGACGCCGCCTTCGACACGGCGTCGGGCCGCGCCTATGTCGTCCGGCAGGACGGCGGGGACCTCTCCGACCCGGCCAACGACAACAACGGCACGCTGACCGTGTACGGCATCGAGGACTTCGCCGTGGCCGCGAAGGACCTGTCGCTGCCCGGCAACCACTCCCAGGCCGGTGCGGCCTCGCTCGCCGTCGAACCGGGCGGCACCACCGTCTTCGTGACCAGCCCCGCCGAGGGGAAGATCACCAAGCTGGTCCGGCAGGTCTCGCCCCTGGTGACCCGCGCGCCCGCCGACCTCACGGCGAAGGAGGGCGAGGAGGTCGCCCTCACCGCCGAGGCGGAGGGCGCCCCGGAGCCCACGGTCCGCTGGCAGGTCAGCACCGACGGCGCGCAGACCTGGAAGGACGTCGAGGGCGCGACGGAGTCCGCCCTCACGTTCACCGCGCGCACCGCGCAGGACGGCTACCGCTACCGCGCCGAGTTCCGCAACGACGTCGGCACCACCCGCACCGCCGCCGTGACACTCACCGTCACAGCGGCCACCGGCGGGGACACGGGCGGCGACGTCGGCGGGGACACCGGCGGCAACGGCGAAGCCTCGAACGGCGCCGGCAGTACGGGAGGTGACGGGGCGACAGGTGGTGACGGCGGCACGCAGACGAGTGGCGGCTCCACCAACGGCGGCTCCGACTCCACCGGCGGCACCGGGACCGCTGCCACGTCCGGTGGTGGCAGCCTGGCAGCCACCGGGGCCACTGTGATGTCGGTAACTCTCGCGGCAGCAGGGCTGGTTGGCGCCGGGGTGCTGGTCCACCGGCGCGCCAGGAGGCGCACGGAGGGCGCACTCTGACGTCGTAGCCACCCCTGCACCCCTCGGGGCCCCGAGGGAGATACGTGAACCCCCTGGCCTCACACATCGCCCGCCAGGGGGTTCACGCGTCTCGCGCCGGGGCGCGGCCGGTCCGAGCCCTCCGCGAGCCCTTCCCCCGGCATCGCCGGCACAAGCGCTTACTCGACTGTCACTCCATCAATATCCTTGCCCACCAGGCGACATCGGACGGTTGCGGCCGATCGGGGGTGTCTGAACCGAGCCGTCTGAACTTCACGAGAACTCCAGCGAAATGGCACGTGTGTGGATATCGTGCACCGAGCGAGGGCGCATCCGTCAGTCCATGGGATCGGCGGATGCGTCCCGTTTGTGGGGGTGCAACTGTGGCTGGGGGGCTCATGGGGCATGTCGAAATACCTGATACCGACCTATCCGGACCGGTGGGGCTCCGGGGCGCACCGCGCCCTCGCACCGCCGCCACCCGGAATCGCACGGCGGCCCTGGAGCAACTCTGGAGGGCCCCGACGGCTCAGCGCGACCCGGCCGGGCCGGCGCCGGCCCGGCGGCCGCCCGCGCGCGGCCCGGTCCTCGCCGCACTGACCGACCTGCTGGGTCTGGCCGGTCCGGCCTGGCTGCTGCTGCACTCGGGGGACCAGCCCCGCCCGTTGGCGGCCGCCGCGGTCTCGGGGGTGCTGTGGGCCGGACTGCGCGGCGCCCGGGGGCGGTACACCGACCGCCTGCGGGCCGAGCCCGGCGGTACGGCCCGCACCGTCGGGGCGGTCGGCGACTGGCTCGTGCTCATCGGCCTGCTGGCCGTGCTGCACACGGCGGCGGACAGCCCGGTGGACCCGGCCACGGCCGTCGTGGCGGTCACGCCGGGGCTGCTGATCGCCGCCGCGGTGGCGGCGCTGCGGTGGTGGCCCCGCTCGGCACGGCGGGCCGGCCGGGTCCGCCGGGTGCTGCTGGTCGGTGAGGCGGCGGGCGTGGACCGGGCGGCCGGGCTGCTCAACTCCCGTACGGATCACGACTACATGCTGGTCGCCGCCGTTCCCGTGGGCGCCGCACGACTGGAGCTGGAGGGCGTACAGGTGGCGGGGCACCTCGCGTCCTGCCCGGCCGACGACGACGTGTCGACGGTGCTCGGCGGGGTCTACGCCCATGCGGCGGACCTGGTGCTGGTGGCTCCCGGGCCCCAGTTGACCGGCGACCGGCTGCGACGTCTCGGCTGGGGGCTGCACGACCGGGGCGTCGCCCTGTCCGTGCTCTCCGAGCTGTCGGGGGTGGCGGCCGAACGGGTGCGCCCCGTCACCGCGGCCGGGCTCACCCTGCTGCACATCGCGCCGCCGCTGCGCGGAGGGCCGCAGGCGATGGTCAAGAACGCGCTGGACCGCACGGGCGCCCTGTTCGGACTGCTCGCCCTGGCACCGCTGTTGCTGGCGGTCGCCTTGAGCGTCCGGCTGTCCTCGCGAGGGCCGGTCTTCCACCGGCAGGTGCGCCAGGGGCAGCACAACCGGCCGTTCACCATGTGGAAGTTCCGCACGATGGTGCCGGACGCGGAGCAGCTCAAGGCGCAGCTCGCGGTGGTCAACGAGGTCGACGGGCCGCTGTTCAAGATGCGCAGCGACCCCCGGGTGACTCCGGTCGGCCGGATGCTGCGGCGTACGTCGATCGACGAACTCCCGCAGCTGATCAATGTGCTGCTGGGCCACATGTCCTTGGTGGGGCCGAGGCCGCCGCTCCCGGAGGAGGCGTCCCGCTACGACGAGCGGGAGCACCGGCGGCTCACCGTGAAGCCGGGGCTCACGGGCCTGTGGCAGGTGAGCGGGCGCTCCGACCTGAGCTGGCAGGAGACCGTCTCGCTCGACCTCTGGTACGTGGACAACTGGTCGGTCGCCGCCGACATGGGACTCCTCGCCCGCACCGTGCGCGCCGTCACCGACGGCCGCGGGGCGTACTGAATGGCGGCGGGCGGACGGATGCGAGGAGCACCACCGGTGCGCCGCCGGGAGGCTGCTCCCGGCGGCGGCGGCCGACGGTCACTGTCCGGGCGGGAGCTGTCCGAGCCACCAGGCGTAGGTGCGGGCGATGCCGTCGCGCAGCGGGATCTTCGGTGTGAAGCCGAGGGTGTTCAGCCGGGTGACGTCGAGCAGCTTGCGGGGGGTCCCGTCCGGCTTCGATGTGTCCCAGGCGATGCGCCCCTCGTAGCCCGCCACATCCCTTACGGTTTCCGCCAGTTCACGGATGGTGAGGTCCTCGCCGCAGCCGATGTTGACGGGTTCGTCGCCGTCGTAGGCCTCCAGCAGGGTCACACAGGCGGCGGCGAGGTCGTCGACATGGAGGAATTCACGGCGCGGCGAGCCGGAGCCCCACAGGGTCACCTCGGGAGCCTCGTCCCTGCGCGCCTCGTGGAAGCGGCGGATCAGTGCGGGCAGGACGTGCGAGGTCTCCAGGTCGAAGTTGTCGCCGGGCCCGTAGAGATTGGTGGGCATGGCGCTGATGTAGGAGGCGCCGTACTGCCGCCGGTAGGACTGGGTCTGGACGATTCCGGCGATCTTGGCGAGGGCGTACGCCTCGTTGGTGGGCTCCAGCTCGCCGGTGAGCAGCGACTCCTCGCGGATCGGCTGGGGCGCGAGCCGGGGGTAGATGCACGACGAGCCGAGGAAGAGCAGCCGCTGTGTCCCGGCCGCGTGCGCACCCGCGATCACGCTGAGCTGAATGCACAGGTTGTCCTCCAGGAACTGCACCGGATACGTGCTGTTGGCCATGATCCCGCCCACCTTGGCGGCGGCCAGCACCACGGCGTCCGGGCGGACCTCCTTCAGATACGTCTCGGTCCGCGCGGCGTCGCGCAGGTCGAGGAGGTCGCGGCCGCGGGTGAGCACCTCGTGGCCGTCGTCGGCGAGGCGGCGGGCCACCGCCGAGCCGACCAGGCCGCGGTGTCCCGCGACGAATATGCGGGAGCCGGGCCGCAGTAGGGAACGGGCGGATTCCTGGGACGGGACGGGGAGTTCGGTCGTCATGGCTCGGATTGTGCCAGCAGAAAAGGACTGTGGTGACGCTTTGCCGCAGAACGCTCCAATTCCGGAATATCGGTGAACATCGCCACCGAGGCGATCAGCAGAGAAGGGGGAATCGTGGCGAAGACCGCGCTCATCACCGGAGTGACAGGCCAGGACGGTTCGTATCTGGCCGAGTTGTTGCTCGACAAGGGATACACGGTGCACGGGCTCATACGCCGTTCCTCAAGCTTCAACACCGAGCGGATAGACCACATCTACCAGGGTCCCGAGGAGCCGGAGCGCTCCTTCGTCCTGCATCACGCGGACCTGTCCGACGGTGTGGCGCTGGTGAACCTGCTGCGCGACATCCAGCCCGACGAGGTCTACAACCTGGGCGCGCAGTCGCATGTGCGGGTGTCCTTCGACGCGCCGCTGTACACCGGTGACGTCACCGGGCTCGGCACCATCCGGCTCCTGGAGGCGGTCCGGGCCAGCGGTATCCAGACCCGGATCTACCAGGCCTCGTCCTCCGAGATGTTCGGCGCCAGCCCGCCCCCGCAGAACGAGAAGACCCCGTTCCACCCGCGCAGCCCGTACAGCGTGGCGAAGGTCTACTCCTACTGGGCCACGGTCAACTACCGCGAGGCGTACGACATGTTCGCGGTGAACGGGATCCTCTTCAACCATGAGTCGCCGCGCCGGGGCGAGACCTTCGTGACCCGGAAGATCACCCGGGGCGTCGCCCGGATCAAGGCGGGGCTCCAGGACCGGCTGCACCTGGGCAACCTGGACGCGGTCCGGGACTGGGGGTACGCGCCGGAGTACGTGGACGCCATGTGGCGGATGCTCCAGTGCGACACTCCCGACGACTTCGTCATCGCCACCGGCGAGGGCGTCAGCGTCCGGGACTTCCTGGAGTACGCCTTCGAACACGCGGGCCTCGACTGGCGCGAGCACGTGCGCTACGACCCGAAGTACGAACGCCCCAGCGAGGTCGACGCGCTGATCGGCGACGCCTCGAAGGCCGAGGAGCTGCTGGGGTGGAAGCCCGAGGTGAAGTCCCGCGAGCTGGCCCGGATCATGGTCGACGCCGATATCCGCAAGCTGGCCGACCAGTTGTCCGGGGCCGCCGTCCGGGTGGACCGGTGACAGGGCACGGTCGCCGTGCGCGTGGGCCGGTGAACGGGCCCGCCGGCTGTCCGGGTGGGCCGGCGGACCGGCGTCGCCGTGACGGGCGCCGCCCCCGTGACGGGCGCCGCTCCCTCGGCGGCCGGGTCGGCCTGCTCCGCCACCGGGCCGCCGTCCCCTTACCGGGCCGGCAGGACCGTGCGACCGCCGACGCCCGCACCGGGTCGGCGGCCACTCATGACTCCCGGCCGACGCTCGCCGCGTCCGTGCCCGGGAAGATCACCGGCGCCTCCGCCGATCTCCACCGACCGCTCGGTGGAGCTCAGGGCGTCGGCCACGGGCGGGGCCCCGGCCCCGCCTCCCCACTCGCCCCGGCCCTCGGGGGGACGCACCGTCCCCCCGGCCGGTCGGGCGAGGCAGCATCCGCGGCTTTCGGGCCGCAGCGCGAATCTCACCTTCGGAGCTGAATGATGAACGGAAGTACGGGGCGCAGAAGCGGGGGGCGCGGCCGTGTGCGGGCCGCCTCCGCCGCTCTCGGCCTGCTGGCCGGAGTCCTGACCGCGACCACGGTCGGGGCCTCCCCGGCGGCGGCGCTGACACCGCCGGTCGCCCTCACCGCGGACGACCTCACCACCTGGCAGACCAACGGCATCGTCTGGTCGATGGCCGCCGGCGACGGCGTCGTCTACGCGGGCGGCACCTTCTCCACCCTGCGGCCCCCCACCGCGGCCCCCGGCACGAGCGAACAGCCCGCGGTGAACTTCGCCGCGTTCGACGCGGCGACCGGGACGCCCACCGACTGCTCGCTGTCCTTCACCATCTCCTCGGGGACCGCGACCGTACGGGCCCTCGCCCTCTCGCCGGACGGCGAAACCCTGTACGCGGGGGGCCAGTTCGGCGCGGTGAACGGTGTCGGCGTGAGCAACATCGCGGCGATCGACACCGAGACCTGCACCGTCAGCAACACCTTCAAGATCGGTGTTTCGGCGACCGTGCGGGGGCTCGCCGTCACCGACGACACGGTCTATCTGGCGGGCGACTTCACCACCGTCGGCGGG
The DNA here is from genome assembly GCA_014649555.1 of Streptomyces globisporus. Classification (GTDB taxonomy): domain Bacteria; phylum Actinomycetota; class Actinomycetes; order Streptomycetales; family Streptomycetaceae; genus Streptomyces; species Streptomyces globisporus. Next base: position 84,527 of record BMTG01000011.1, read on the forward strand.
CAGACCAGGAGCCACTTCGCCGCCGTCACGACCGGAGCCTCCCTGCTGCCCTTCACGGCCAACGCCGACGAGGTCGCACGGGCCGTCGAGGTGACTCCGGACGGGCAGAACGTGCTGCTCGGCGGGGATTTCTTCCGGATCAACGGCACGAACACCCACGCCCTGGCCGTCGTCAACGCCACCACGGGCCAGCTCACCAAGTCCTACCCGGGGTTCATCCACAACAACTCCACGGTCCAGGACATCACCACGGACGCGGGCGGCTTCTACACGGGCAACGAGGGCACCGGCGGCGGCGTGTTCGACGGACGCATCGCGCTGAACCTCAACAACTTCGAGCAGCGCTGGCGGGACACCTGCCTCGGCGCGACCCAGTCCGTACTGGTGTACTCCGGGGTGCTGTACAGCGGCAGCCACGCCCACGACTGCGCCAGCATGGGCGCGTTCCCGGACCAGCCGCGCAAGCACCTGCTGGCCCAGTCGGTCGACGACCCGAAGCTGCTGCCCTGGTTCCCGGACACCAACGACGGGATCGGGGAGCCCGTCGGGCCGCGCGTGATGGCCCAGACGAGCAGCGGCGGGCGCCACTACATGTGGGTGGGCGGCGAGTTCACCACCGTCAACACCAAGCCGCAGCAGGGTCTGACCCGGTTCGCGGACGGCCCGGACACGGGCGCGCCCTGGGTGCCCAACGTCAGCCTCTCCACGCTGACCCCCGGGCAGATCGACGTGAACTGGCAGACCAGCTTCGACACCGACGACGGTGAGCTGACCTACCGGATCTACAAGGACGGCTCCAACACCCCGATCCACACGACGACCGGCTATTCGGTCTTCTGGGACCGCCCGCAGCTGACGTGGACGGACACCGACGTCGCAGCGGGCGAGACCCACTCGTACCGGATCACCGCGAGCGACGGCACCAACACCAGCGCCAAGTCCCCGGCCCAGTCCGCCACCGTGGCGAGCGCGACGGAGGCGTACCCGGCGCGGGTCAGGTCCGACGGGGCGAGCCTCTACTGGCGCTGGGACGAGGGCACGTCCACGTTCGCGCACGACAGCAGCGGCAATCTGAACAACGGCTTCCTGCGCAACGGGCCCGCCTACCGACAGACCCCGGCGGCGGTCGCCGGGCCCTCGACGGCGATCGGGTTCAACGGCACCGACGAGTACGCGTACAGCAACCGGCTGCACAGCCAGCCCGCCCGCTTCACCATCGAGACGTGGATCAAGACGACCACCACCCGGGGCGGGAAGATCGTCGGCTTCGGCAACATGACCCAGCAGAACAGCACCCGTCACGACAAGCACATCTACATGCGCAACGACGGGCGCCTCGTGTTCGGTGTCCAGAGCGGCGGGGCCCGCACCGTCGCCACCTCGGGGGCGTACAACGACGGCCAGTGGCACCACGTCGTCGCCACCCAGGGCCCGCTGGGTCAGGGCATGTCCCTGTACGTCGACGGGCAGCTGCGCGCGTCCAACATCCTGGTCTCCGGCAACGAGAGCCAGCCGGGCTACTGGCGGGTCGGCGGGGACAACCTGTCCGGCTGGCCGAACCGCCCCACCAGCAACTTCTTCGCCGGGCAGATCGACGAGACCGCCATCTACCCGACCGCGCTGAGCGGATCCACCATCAGCGCGCACTACGCCCTGAGGAACGGCTGAGCGATGAGAAACCCGTTCCTGGCCTGCGCCGCCGTCGTCCTGACGGCGGCGGCGCTGGCCGCCTGCGGCTCGTCCGCGGACGGGAACGACCCGGAGGCCGCGGGCGCCCAGCGCCCCGCGGCCTCCGGGCCCGCCGTCCCCGGCCCGTCCGCCACCCCGGCCACCGAGCCCGCCACGCCGCGCACCGAGGAGCCGACGGCCCCGGGTGCGTCCGCTCCGGCCGCCACGGCCGAGGGTCCGAAGACGCCCGTCGACGAGATCACCCCGGCCACGGGGACGTTCACGAAGAAGCAGAAGGAGTATCTGAAGGACCGGGTACCCAAGGGGATGGACCCGGCGGCCGTGCTCCAGACCGGCCAGGAGACCTGCGACAAGCTGCGCTATCTCGTCAAGGCCGACCGGGACACGGCGGTCGGCGCGATCGTGACGGGCGAGATCCCCGACGCGAAGGACGCGGTCGCCGGGCTCTGCACCCAGCACCAGGCCCTGGTCGACGAGGCGGCGTACGCATACCCGGACGGCAAGCACTCCGGGAAGAAGCTCCGTCCGGGCGTGTACCGCTCGGCCTCCCCCACCACGGGCTGCTCCTGGCAGATCGCGGGGGCGGGCGGTAAGGAGCTGGCCTCCGGCGCCTCCGACACCGGGAAGTCCCGGAAGATCACCATCCCCGATTCCGCCGTTACGTTCACGTCCACAGGCTGCTACGCCTGGCTGCCCGAAGGAGCCGCGGGATGACCGCAGGTACGCCGAAACTCCCGATAGCCGTGGCGATCCCCACGAAGAACGAGGGACTGAACATCGCGGAGGCGGTGAAGTCGGTGCTCGGCCACTTCGAGGCGGTCGTCGTGGTGGATTCCCACAGCACCGACGACACCGTGAAGATCGCCGAGGAGTGCGGGGCCGAGGTGGTCACGTACACCTGGGACGGCGGGCACCCCCGGAAGAAGCAGTGGTGCCTGGAGAACGTCCGCACCGACCTGGACTGGATCCTGCTGCTCGACGGCGACGAGCGGCTCAGCCCCGGGCTGCTGGCCGAGCTGCGGGAGACGTTCCGGAACCCGGACGCGCCGAAGCCGGCGGCGTACGACATACCGCTCGGCTACTGGTTCTCCGGGAAGCGGCTGCGGCACGGATACACCATCCGCAAGCGGTCGTTGACCGACCGGACCCGCTGCCACTACCCGGAGGTCGGGGACCTGGACGCACCCGGGATCGGGGAGGTGGAGGGCCACTACCAGCCGGTCGCGGCGAGCGTGGGCACCCTCACCCACCCGATCGAGCACCAGGACCTCGACCCGGTGACCGCCTGGTTCGAGCGGCACAACCGCTACTCGGACTGGGAGGCCTGGCTGGAGCACCACCCCCGGGTGAAGGAGCAGGTGCGCCAGGTCAAGTCGCGCCAGGGGCAGTTGTTCCACAAGGCGCCGTTCAAGCCGGTGGTGTCCTTCGCCTACATGTATCTCTACAAGCGGGGATTCCTGGACGGCCGGGCGGGCCTCGACTTCGCGCTGGCGATGAGCTTCTACCGGTGGCAGATCGCGCTCAAGTCCCGCGAGAAGCCCGTACGTTGATGAGTCAGCCGCTCACCCTCGCCTCCGGCGGACCACGTCCTCGTAGGTCCGCCGGAGGGTGGCGGTGACGGCCTCGATGGTGAACTGCTCGTTCACCAGCTCCCAGGCGGCCTTGCCCGCCTGCTCGGCGGCCTCCGGCTCCAGCAGTTCCAGGATCGCGTCCGCGACCTTGCGCGCGTTGGCCGCGTCCTCGCCGACCCGGCTGTCGATCACCCGCCCCGAGCCCGCCGCGGCCACATCGGGGGCCTGTCCGCAGGTGCGGGTGATGACGACCGGGGTGCCGACCGACATCGCCTCCAGCACCGAGACCGGGAACGGCTCCTCGATGGCGGGCAGCACATACACATCGGCCTCGCGGTCGGCGGCCAGCACCTCGTCGTGCTCCAACGGGCCGACATGGTCGAGGGATTCGGCCACTCCGAGCTGCCGGGCGAGCCCGAGGGTGCCGGCCAGGGCGCCGGTGTCGGGACCGGCCAGCACGAAGCGGGCGTCCGGGTGGCGCGCGAGGACGTGCGGCATCGCGGCGACGAAGTCCTCGGGCCGCTTGCGCTCCTGGATCCGGGCCAGATACAGCACGGTGGGCGGGCGGCCGGGCTCACGAGCGGGCTTGCGCTCCTGCGGACGGACCCCGTTGACCAGCCGCACGGTGCGGGTGAGCGGGACGGGTGCGGCGACGGCGTTCACGTCGACGCGTTCCATCTCGGTGAGGTGCAGCACGGCGTCCGCCTCACGCAGCACCTTGCGGACCCCGAGGAGGTCGGTGAGCTGGGCGACCTTCTTCTCGGTGGGGTCGATCATGCCGTGGGTCTGGACGACCAGGGGCGTGCGGGTCGCGAGCGCGAGCAGCGCGGCGGGCAGGGTCACCAGGTCCCGCATCAGATGCACGTGGACGAGATCGGCGCCACGCATCATGCGGCGGGCGGTGTTCAGCAGCCCGGCGGAGGTGATGCCGCTGACCTCGAACATCGGGAGGAGGTGCCGGGCCTGGAAGAGGTGGACCGGAACTCCTTCGACTTCGCTGGGCAGTTCGCCATCGGGGAAGCCGTCACCGAGGGCCATGACACGTGCGTCGTCACCGTGCGCACGCTGGACCTTGGAGAGGTTGAACGCCACTCGCGTCGGACCGCCGAAGGCGTGGTCCGGGGTGTGGAGCGTGACAACGTGCAGGATTTTCACCAGAGTTCCCCTCGACTATGGCCAAGTATTCACAGCGTAGTCATCGGCCCCCCTCAAGTGGGCTGATTCGTTAGAGTGTTCAGCGGTTCACTGATCCCGGGGGGGGCGCATGACGTCGGTGCACACGTCGGCGCAGGAGCAGGTCACTCCCACGGTCGTGGGTCCGCAGGGGCCCGGAGGTCCCGGTGGCACTCCGGAGCGGCCGATCGCCTGGTCGATGCTGTCGCGGGCACTGTCCGTGCCGCTCATCCTGGGCCTGGTCTGCTTCCTGCCCGCGGTGATCGCCGCCCAGCCCGGCAGCGGGGTCCGGGACACGGCGTACTGGCTCCAGCTGGTGCTGACCTGCTACGCGGGCGCCCGCCTCGCGACGATGATCCTCTCGACCCGGCGGCGGCTGCTCCAGGGCGTCTTCTGGATGTTCGTGTACATCGCGATGGGCGTGGCGCCGTTCGCCCAGGTGGTGATCGGGCAGACGCCGACGCCTATGGTGGGGCCGCGCCAGGACCTGGTCACGGCCATCGCGATGGTCCTGGTGGGGTGCGCCGCCTACGACCTGGGTGCGCTGCTGGCCTCCCGGCGCCCGCTGCGCCGCCGGGCCCCCTCCGCGCGAGGGTCGGTCAGCGGGCCGGCGGTCGCCCATCCGCTGCGGCTGCGCCTGCTGGTGCTGCTGGCGTTCACGGCGAGCGCGTTCTACGTGTTGAAGCTGGGCGGGCCCTCGGTCTTCTTCGCCAGCCGGCAGGAGATCAACGAGACCGTCGCGGCGAGCGGGGTGGTCGCAGAAGGATCCAATGTGGGCTCGGCGTTCCTCAAGGGCTTCGGGCAGGTCCCGGCGCTGCTGGCGCTGCTCTTCTACACCCGCCGTCTGGCGACCTCCTACCGAGCCCGGCGCAGACCGTCGACGGTGCTGGTGTGGGTGGCGCTGGCGGCGCTGAACCTGTTGGTGAACAACCCGGTCTCCAACGCCCGTTACTGGTTCCTGACGGTGGTGGTGGCGTTCGTGTTCGCCGCATTCCCGAGCAGTGCGGCGGTCTACCGGACGGTCCTGACGGCAGGCGTGGTGGGGGCGCTGGTGCTGTTCCCGTACGCGGACAGGTTCCGGTACGAGGAGGGGAGCCAGCGGTCCGTGCAGTCGGCCTCGGTCTTCGATCCGCTGGTGACCAAGGACTACGACCAGATGGTGATGTTCGCCAACACCATCTCCTGGGTCGATACCCGGGGCCACACCTACGGCCGCCAACTGGCGGGATCCGGCCTGTTCTTCGTGCCGCGCGCGGTGTGGAGCGGGAAGCCGGAGGACACCGGGGTCCGGGTCGGGCAGTGGATGGGACTGCGGATGACCAACCTGTCGGCTCCGCTGTGGACCGAGTTCTGGGTCGATCTCGGTGCGGCCGGCATGATCGGCGGGATGGCCCTGATCGGCTACGCCTCGGCCCGCACCGACCGCCGCTACGCCCTGGCCGTCACCCGGGCGGGGCCCGGCCCGGGGAGCGTGCTGGCCATCGCAGCGCCGCTGATCGCCGGATACACCTTCATCCTGCTGCGCGGCCCGCTCCTCCAGGCGGCGGGGAAACTGGCCATCGCCGCGCTGTGCCTGGTCGCGATCAGTACGTACCGGGAGCGGCGGGCAGGGCGTCGGCGGTGAGCGCGCCGCCGTGCCCGCGACGGGGATTCAGACCTCGATGCGTGTCCAGGTGTCGCCTGCCCGGAGCCAGAGGAATCCGAGCCGGCCCTGGGCACAGCGCAGGACGACCCGGCCTGGCGTCCTGAGCCGGACGCGACCGGTCACCGACCAGGTGCCGCCGTCGAGTTCGGCACGGACGAGTTCGGCGGCCCGCTTGTTGTGGTCCCGGCGTGTGAAGACGGCCCGGTTGCCGCGGACCGCGAAGCCGTCCGGCTGCTGAAGAGGGCTGCGGTAGCTGGTCACCGCACCGGTGGCCGGGGTGATCTGGGTCAGGTAGGTGCCGCCCCTGGAGCTGCCGGGATACCAGACGAGCCAGACCCGGTCGTCCTCGGTCGCGGCGGTGCACCCCTGGAGAGGGTGATCGGGCAGCCGCCCATCGGGGGCCCAGGTCGCGTCTCCCCGGGCGCTCCAGCCCGCGAGGCCCGCTGCGGACTCGGGGTGTTCGCCGTAGATGCCCTCGTCGCCGTAGGCGGTCCAGATACCTCCGTCGGCATCAGTGACCAGGGCGGCGATGTCGTCACCGACGCAGAGTTCGGCTTCCGGAGAGCCCGACGCGGAGAACACGACGGCGTTGGGCCGCCAGAGCTCTCCGTCCCCGACACGCGACGTCCGGCTGTTCACCAGCAGGAAGCGGGAGTCCGGGAGCAGCGCCAAGTGGCTCGGACGGATCCGGATGTCCTTCACCGGGATGCGCTTCTCCTCGCGGTCCGTGATCGTGACCAGCTCACCCGTGAACGGGGTTCTCAGCCCCCGTCCGACCCATCCCCTGGAGTATCGGCCACGGGTGAGGTACTTCAGGGAAACCAGCAGGACCGCGAGTTCACCGGCGGGGCCGACGCTCCACCAGAGGGCTCGTCGTCCCCGGACGGCATCGGCGGTGGGAAGCTGCCACACGCGGTGCATCGCGGGATCGGGGCGGTCGGTCGTGGAGCGGAGATTCATGGGCGGTCGCCTCTGGGACTCCGAGGGCGCGGCCGCTCGAAGATCACGACCTTACCCGTCCCGGCCCGGGAGGCCCAGCCTCCGATTCAGGCCCGTCCGCCGACCGCGTCCTCGGCGACCGCCATGGCCGGGTCGGGCGCCGCGGTACGCCGACGCAGCCGGGCCACCCTGATCCAGGTGGCGGTGGCCTTGCAGAGCGAGCCCAGGAAGAGCCCCCAGGCGGCGCCCGGGACGCCTCCGACGACGTAACCGCCCGCGAGGAACGCCACGGCGGTGAGCGAGAAGACGACCTGGATGGCGAGCGTGGTGCGCGGGTCGAGCATGCGCAGGGCGAGCAGCCCGCAGGTGCCGACGGCCATCGCCGCGTACTGGCTGCCGGTCGCCGGGAGCAGGCCGGCGGCCACCGGCCAGGTGTCGCCGAGGAGTTGGCGTCCGGCGGAGTCGGGAAGCAGGGCGAGCACCGTGGCCCAGAGCGCTGCGGTCCCCGCGAGGGCGGCGGCGAGCGCGGCGGTGGCCCGGATCCGGCGGCGTTCGTCGCCGATGCGGCCGAGGATCGGCGGGCCGAAGGACGTGGCCGAGGTGAACAGCACGTTGAGCGGCCCGAACAGGGTGGTCGCCCCGCGCAGCGCCCCCACCAGGAGGGGGTTGCCGACCGCGCCGAGGCCGAGGACGGACAGCTGGCCGGTCGCGTTGCCGACGCCGAACTCGACGGTGAAGCGCTGCCCGAGGTGGCCGCGCCGCAGCATCGGACGCAGCCGCAGCGGGGACCCGGCGGTGGCGCGGTGGAGGAGGGCGGCGGAGAGCAGAAGCGCGGGGAGGGCGGACAGGCCCCAGACGGCGATCAGCCGGGCCGGGGATGCTCCGTAGTCCTGCACGGAGAGGGCCCCGAGCACGCAACCCAGTCGCAACAGGTCGGACAGCAGGGCGAGATGGGGCTGCTGGAGGGTGGAGAAGGCGTACCGTACGGCGTCCTGTCCCAGCACCACGGGCAGGACGAGGCCGAGCATCAGCAGGGCGCGGGCGGTGTCGCCGGGGATGAGGACGCACACGGCGGCCGGCGCCGCGCCGAGCACGGTGGCGGCGAGCACCGTGAACGTCACGGCGGACCGGCAGGCGCCCCGGGTCTCCTCCCCCGCGCCGCGCTGGAGGACCAGGGGCTGTCCGGTGTACGCCCCCGAGACGCCGAGCAACACCGTGAAGACCAGGTAGACGGCAGAGAAGCGGGCGAAGTCGGCCAGGGTGGAGAGCCGGGCGGCGGCCACCAGCACCAGGATGTTGGTGAGCGCCGCCACGCCCTGGTCCGCGACCGAGCAGAGGACGGCGGTGCGGGCTCTCACCGGCGGGATGCCGGGAGGGTCAGGGAGCGCAGGCCGAGGGTCTCGGTGGGGTCTCCGGTGGTCTCGGGACTGTCCGGCTCGGCGGTGGGGCCGGTGGGGCCGCCGCCTCCGGAGCGGCGGCGGGCGGACTTCGGGCGGCGTTCGGCGCGGCGCAGCCGGCCCCGGGACGGGTGGAGCAGGGCGCCGAGGACGGAGCCGCCGGAGGCGCTGATGATCTCGCGGATGCGCTCCAGGTCGCTGCGGTGCACCTCGCGCGGGTCGCACACGATCATGACGCCGGTGACCCGGTCGACGAGGGCGACCGCGTCGGCGTAGGCGAGGACGGGCGGGGCGAGCACGATGACGACGGTGCCCGGGCTGTCGGCCTCGCCGACGATGCGGCCGACGGGCGGGGAGGTGAGGGCGCGCGGGACGTTGTCGACGGTGGCGCCGGGGATCAGCGTGAAGGCCCCGGAGCCGGGGACGTCCACGCCCGAGCGGGTGCCGGTGGGCCAGCTGCCGTCGCCCTCCTCGGCGGCCCAGCGCGGCGAACGCGTCTCGTGGGCGGCGGAGCCAAGCTCCCGGGCGAGGGCCGGGGTGCGCAGGTCGGCCTCGACGAGCAGGACGTCCCGGCCCATTTCGGCGAAGGCGGCGGCGAGGTTGGCGGCAGCGGCTGCCGCTGCCGCGTTGTCCCCGCGCGGGGCGGTGACCAGCAGACGGCGGCTCTCGGCGAACGACGGGTCGTAGGCCAGCCGGAAGGCGACCGCGCGGTACTCCTCGGCGAGCCGGGAGCCGCCGCGGCCGATGGCGAGCAGCCCTGCCCCGGCGGCGCGCTCCCGGGGCAGCGTGCCCAGCAGGGGGGCGCCGAGCGAGCGGACCAGCTCGCGGTCGGAGCGTACGGCGGGGTCGAAGACGAGCCGCACCCAGGACAGCAGCAGCCCGAGCGCCAGGCCGACGACACCACCGAGGCCGAGCAGCAGGGGCAGGCCCGCGCCGGTGGGTGAAGTCGGGGCGACCGGCTTCTTGTTGAGGTAGCCGGGGGTGGTGTCCAGGGCCTTCAGCTCGGAGATCTTCCGGCTCAGCTCGGAGATGGAGACAATGATGTTGGCGCGGGCGCTGGTGACGTCGTCGGCCGCTGTCGCACCGGCCTGCTCCTCCAGCAGGTCGCGTTTCTCCTCCAGCGGCTTCAGCTGGGCGCGGTAGCCGCCCGCCATGTTCTCGATGCTCTCCTCGGTGCGCGCCTTGCGGTGGGCCAGATAGGCGTTGGCGAGGGCTTCGGCGCGGGCGCGGGACTGTTCGGGGGTGGCGCCGGTGTAGGAGAAGCGGAGGGTGAGGGTGTTGGGCGGGTTGGTGACCTGGAGTCCGGCGAGCAGTTTGCGGGCGGTGACGTCGTCGCCCGCCTTGAGGAGGGTGCCCGCGGCCAGGGTGCCGACGGTGTCGCTGACGGCGGTCTGGCGCTCGGAGCCGATGTTGATGCCCTTGTCGGCGGTGGCTCCGGCGGCGAAGGGGTCGGCGATGGCGGACCGGACCTGGACCTCACCGGTGGCGGTGTACGTCTTCTCACCGCCGAGGGCGAGATAGCCGCCGCCGAGCAGTCCGACGACCACGCCGACGGCCAGCAGGGCGCGGTAGCGGAGGAGTTGGCGGAACTGGTCGCGCAGGAGCGCCGGCTCGTCGTGGTCGTCCAGGACCCGGTTCACAGATGTCATCGGCGGCCACTGTCCTGTCCGTCCCGCAGGACCTCGGCGAGCAGGTCGTCGAAGCGGGCGAGTCCCGCCTCCCGGCTCAGATGGCGTGCGACGTACCGCGGCCCCTCGGCCCCGAGGGCGTCGGCGGCGGCCGGGTCGGCGGCGAGCTTCTGTACGGCTTCCAGCAGGGCGGCCGGGTCCTCTGGGGCGACGAGGACTCCGGCCCCGGAGCGGCGGACCTCGTCGGCGGTACCCCCCTCGTCCGCGACGGAGGCGATCACGGGGCGGCCGGAGGTGAAGTAGGAGGTGAGCTTGGAGGGAACGCTCATGTCGAGGACCGAGGCGCGCTGGGTGACCGCGAGGACGTCGGCGGCGGCCAGCACGTCGGTGAACTCCTCGGCACCCGCGGGCTCCAGGAACTCCACGTTGGCGAGCCCCTCGGCGCGGGCGCGCAGGGCGTCGCGCTGGTTGCCGTCGCCCATCAGGACGACGCGGACGCCGGGGGTGAGGCGGGCGGCCTCCACCAGGACCTCCAGGCCCTGCTTGAGGCCCATGTTGCCGGAGTGCAGGATCACCGGGACACCGTCGGACCAGCCGAGCCGGGCCCGGGTCGCGGCCCGGTCGGCGGTGGGGCCCTGCACATGCGTCCAGTTGGGGACGAGGCGGATGCGACCGGGGTCGACGCCGAGGGCCCGGACACCGGGGACGAAGCTCTCGTGGATGACGCCGACGAGGGCGGCCCCGCGCAGCGCGTACCGCTCGGCGGCCGCGGCGACGGCGGCGGCCCGGCCCCCGCCCCGGATCCCGCTCTGCGCGGCGGCGGCGCCCATCAGGTCCTGGACGACCGGGAGATACGGCACACGGTGGTGCCGGGCGAGGCGTGCTCCGATGACCCCGCCGGCGAGGCTGGGCATCTGGGAGATCACCACGTCGGGGCGGCCGGGCGGCGGTGCGATCAGCCCCGTGGCGAGGATGCTGGCCTCGAAAGCAGCTCGCTTCAGTGCCGTCTGACGGGGTGGCACATAGTGGCGGCGTCGGTGCACGCCGACGCCGCCGCGTATCTCCACCGTCCGCCACACACGCCGGTAGCTCTCCTCCAGTCGCCAGGAGGGGTAGTGCGGCATACCGGTGAGCGCCCGGACGCGGGCGCCGGACGCGGCCCAGTGCTCCGCGAGTTGGGTGGCGTACGGGCCTATGCCGGTGAGCTCCGGCGCATAGTTGGTCGAGACCAGCAGAAATCGGCGGCCCCGGAACGGACCCGGCCCAGCAGCATCGGACATCGGACGATCGCCTTCCCCCCACGACAGCCGCTGTTCCCGGCGAGGAACAGCCCCCGCCGAGCTTATCCGTTCACGGCTTGCACAAGTGTTCTTCACAGTAAGGTCGTTGGAACATCACCGGATCACGTTCACCGTGGGGGGAGAGATACGGATGGTGCAGCACAGGGTGGGTTACGCACCCGGGGTGTACGACCTGTTCCACGTCGGGCACCTCAACATCCTGCGTCATGCCCGCAGTCAGTGCGACTACCTGGTCGCGGGGGTCGTGTCGGACGAGATGGCCGCGCTCGCCAAGGGCCATACGCCGATGATCCCGCTCCGCGAACGACTGGAGATCGTCCGCAGCGTGCGCTTCGTGGACGCCGCGTTCGTGGAGACCGTGCCGGACAAGGTCGAGACCTGGCAGCAGGTCCGGTTCGACGTGATCTTCAAGGGCGACGACTGGCGGGGCACGGAGAAGGGGCTGAAGCTGGAGCGCGACTTCGCCGAAGTGGGCGTGGAAGTCGTCTACTTCCCGTACACCGTGCATACGTCCAGCACCCAGTTGCGCCGGGCGCTGGACGTCCTCGTCAGCCGGCCCGGAGCGCTTTCAGCTCCCTGAACCACTTGGCGAGGAAGGCCGCCAGGAACAGCGTGTGCACGACCGCGAGCACGGCGTACCCGGCGCGGAAGGCCCCGGGTGCGCCGAGCAGCAGGAACACCAGGCAGAACACCCCGTAGTCGGCGGGCAGCAGGGCCACGGCCCGCACCCGCGAGACGGGCGCCGCCGGCGTCGCCGCCCAGGACGGGCCCTGAGCGCTCGCCGCCGCCTTGCCGAGGTTTTCGCGCAGCAGCCCCGCGCAGAAGGTGACCACGGCGGCCAGCTGGAACCCCAGAGGCAGCAACAGCCATGCTTCCGATGGCAGTTCACCGAAGCGGTAGAAGGAGATCAGCACCGCGGTGTGGACGAGCAGCAGCTTCCCGCAGTCCACGACATGGTCCAGCCATTCCCCGTCGGGCCCGCCCCGGCCGGTGAGCCGGGCGAGCTGCCCGTCGGCGGAGTCGAAGGCGAACCCGACCGCCAGGGCCGCGTAGACCAGGACGGCGAGCGTCCAGGACGGCTCGACGAGCGCGACCGACGCCACCGCACCGTAGGTGAACAGCGCACTGATCAGCGTCACTTGATTGGGCGACAGACCCGCCCGGTAGGCCCCGGCCGCGAGCACACGGCCGGCGGGCCGGTTCACGTACCGCGAGTAGAGCGAGACGCCCTTGGCGCTCTTCTGTGCGCCGCGCAATTCGCGCAGCACGGTGCCCGTGCTTCCCACTACGCCCCCCAGCGTCCGGCAGTGCCCGCATCATGGCACGCGGACACCGGACCTGTGGGGTCTTTGGATCTCCTTACCTCCGGGGTAATCGACACCACCGGGACCCCGGGACCAAGGTGGGTGCACCGCCCCGGATCGCCGGGGCACCACGGAGAGGACCCGCCATGACCGCGTATGACGAGACCGTCCAGCGCTACTTCACCGCCTGGAACACCACCGGGGCCGAGGAGCGGGCGAAGGCGGTGGCCGCCGCGTTCTCCGACGACGCCGGCTATACCGACCCGCTGGCCGACGTGCGCGGGCACGAGGGGCTGGCGGCCCTGATCGGCGGCGTGCACGAGCAGTTCCCCGGCTTCCGCTTCACGCTGACCGGCACGCCGGACGGGCACCACGACCTGGTCCGGTTCTCCTGGGAGCTGGTCTCCTCGGCGGACGGTTCCGCCCCGGTGGCCGGGTTCGACGTGGCCCGGCTGGCCGAGGACGGCCGGATCAGCTCGGTGAGCGGATTCCTGGACCGCGTACCGTCGGCATGAACCCGCCCCGCACCACGGTCACTTCCCGTCGGTGAGCTGCTCGTCGAGCTCGTCGAAGAGCAGCTCGCTGTGGTCGACCTGTCCGGTGCGGTAGGCGGAGCGGGCCACCAGATGCGAGGCGACCGGTCCGGTGAGCATCTGGAAGAAGGCGATGAGGGCGAGGGTGGCGAGTTCCATGCCGCCGCGCAGCCGCAGCGCCACCCCGGCCAGCACCAGGATCATGCCGAGGGTCTGCGGTTTGGTGGCGGCATGGCTGCGGGAGAGGACGTCGGGCAGCCGGAGCATGCCGATCACCCCGAGCAGACAGGTCGCGGCGCCGATCAGGAGCAGGACGGCGCCGGCCGTGTCGACGATCTGGAGCCAGAGGCTCATCGCGGGCCCTCCTGGGCGTCGTCGGAGTGCGGAGGGGGGTCGTCCGGTGTGCGGGGCCGGTCGCGTACGGCGATGAAGCGGGCGATGCCCACCGAGCCGGTGAAGCCGAGGAACGCCAGCACCAGCATGATCGGGAAGTAGAACGGGTCCCGGGCGAAGGCGGACTTGGCGGCGAGCCCGGCGATGATCAGGGCGGCGCAGACGTCCAGCGAGATCGCCCGGTCCAGCATGGAGGGACCTTTCCAGATCCGGGCCAGCAGCAGTCCCCCGGCGATGAGGACGAGAACGACGGCGCAGGTCAGCAGAGCCTGGTCGACCCGTTCGGGTGCGGTCACGGTGCGGGCCTCCCGGCGGCGAGCTGGGGCGGTGGCGGGGGTTCGGCGACCCGGGCGATCTCGTCACGGGTGCCGAAGGCCCGTACGGTCAGTTCCTCCACGCGCCAGACCTGACGCCGGGCGGCTTCGAGCTCCTCGGGCCGGTCGGCGTCCAGGACGTGGACGAAGACGGTGGCGGTGGCCCGGCGCACCTCGATGATGGAGCCGCCGGGGACGTTGGAGACGGCGACGGCGGTGGCGGCGAGCATCAGGTCGCTGCGACAGCGCAGGGGGACGCCGATGACGGCGGCCCGGTGCGGCAGGCCGAACAGGGTCTGGCGGGTGACCTTCACGGCCGAGGTGTACATGTCGTAGAAGAGGTAACCGGCCAGGCGCAGGATGCCCCAGGGGTGGAGCCGCAGTCCGAGGTCGACCCGGGGCAGCGGGAAGGCGAGGCAGACGGCGACCGAGACGACCAGGCCGGTCAGGACGTTGGCCCAGGTGAGGGTGGACCAGAGCAGCACCCAGATGACGGTGAGCCAGGCGATCAGCGGCAGGTCGAGCACCCGCCGCCGACGGGTGCCGAACTCGAAGCTCAGGGGTGGCAGATCGGCGTTGCGGAAGGAGCAGCCCAGAACGCGTTTCACCGGCCCAGCACCTCCTGGATGTAGGGGGCCCGCTGGAGGAGTTCGGCGGCCGTGCGGTCGGTGTAGGTGGTGAGCGGGTCGGCGAACACGGTGAAGGCGAGGCCGATCGCGATGGTGGCGGCGGTGGCCGCGACCATGGGGTGGGGCAGTCGGCTGGTGGTGGTGACGGCCCGTCCGTGCAGGGTCGCGGCGGAGGCCTGTCCGGCGGGCGGAGGGGTGGTCCCGATGCCCTCGTCGCCGGTGCCGAACACCCCGTCCGGGCCCGGGTCGCTGTCGTCGTCGCTGTCGTCACCGGCCTCCAGGACGGTGCCGGCGGCGGCCTGGCCGGGCGGGGCGGCGCGCCAGAAGGCGAGGTTCCAGACCTTGGCGACCACGTACAGCGTGAGCAGGCTGGTGGCCGCCGATCCGGCGACCAGGACCCAGGCCCAGCCGCCGCCGTCGGCGACGCCCGCGCGCATCAGCCCGAGCTTGCCGATGAAGCCGGAGAGCGGGGGGATCCCGGCGAGGTTCATCGCGGGGACGAAGAACAGGACGGCGAGCATCGGCGCGGCCCTGGCCAGACCGCCGAGCCGGGTCAGCTCGGTGGTACCGCCGCGGCGTTCGATGAGCCCGGCGACGAGGAACAGCGTCGTCTGGACGGTGATGTGGTGGGCGACGTACACGATGGCCCCGCCGTACGCCTCGCGGGTGGCGAGGCCGATCCCGAAGACCATGTAGCCGATGTGGCTGATCAGGGTGAAGGAGAGCAGTCGCTTGAGGTCGGTCTGGGCGACCGCGCCGAGGATGCCGATGACCATGGAGGCCAGGGCGATGGCCATCAGGAGGTCGCCGATGCGGTTGCCGGGGAAGAGCAGGGTCTCGGTGCGCAGCATGCAGTAGACGCCGACCTTGGTGAGCAGTCCGGCGAAGACGGCGGTCACAGGGGCCGGGGCGGTGGGGTAGGAGTCGGGGAGCCAGGCGGCGAGCGGGAAGACGGCGGCCTTGATGGCGAAGACGGTGAGCAGGAGCGCCTGGATCAGGGTCTGTACGCCGATGGGGAGTTCGGCAAGACGCACGGCGAGCTGGGCGAAGTTCGCGGTGCCGGTGGCCGCGTAGGTCATGGCGATGGCGGTGAGGAAGAGCATCGAGGAGAACAGCGAGATGATCACGTAGGTGGAACCCGCCCGCATGCGGGGTCCGGTGCCGCCGAGGGTGAGCAGGACGAAGCTGGCGACGAGCATGATCTCGAAGCCGACGTAGAGGTTGACGAGGTCGCCGGCGAGGAAGGTGCAGGAGACCCCGGCGACGAGGATCAGATAGGCGGGGTGGAAGACGGCGAGCGGGGTCTCCTTGTCCCGGTCGGTCATGCCTTGGCCGAGGGAGTAGACGAGCACGCAGAGCGTGACGGCCGAGGAGACCGTGAGCATCAGCCCGGAGAGCCGGTCGGCGACCAGCGTGATGCCGAGCGGCGGGGCGAAGTCGCCGAGGTGGACGGAGAGCGGGCCCTGCCGGTCGGCGGCGACCATGAGGATCACCGAGAGCGCGGTGACGGCGGTGAGCACGGCGACGCTGATGAAGCGCTGGAAGCGCCCCAGCCGGGTGCCGAAGGCGAGGCTGAGTCCGGTGGCGCACAGGGGCAGCAGCACCGGCAGCGGGACGAGCGCGTTCATCCGTCGGCTCCTCGGTCACGGGGGTAGCGGTCGTCCGCCTTGGCGTCGCCGTCGCGGGCGTAGTCCTCCGGGTCCGCGCCGAGCACGTCGTTCCAGAGGTTGCCGGAGGCGTCGCGGCCCCGGGCCTGGCGGGCCCGGTCGGCGCGGAGCCGGTCACGGAGCCGGCGGCGCTCCTCGCGGTAGCGTTCGCGCTCCTCGGCGGTGGGTTCGGCTCCCGACCGGAACTGCTCGCGCAACTGGGCGCGTTCGCCGAGGACTTCGGCGCGCAGCGCGATACGCCGGTCCTCCAGGTCGTCGTGGACCTCGTCGGTGCCGGTGATCTGGTGGCTGCGGTAGGCCATGGCCAGCAGGAACGCGGTGGTGGCCAGGGTGATGACGATGGCGGTGAGCGCGATGGCCTGGGGCAGCGGGTCGGTGACCCGGCTCAGGGACACCCCGTACAGCAGGGGTGCGGCGCCCGCCCGGCCGGTCGAGGAGAGCACCAGCAGGTTGATGCCGTTGCCGAGGATGACGGCGCCGAGCAGGATGCGGGTCAGCGGGCGGGTGAGCATGAGGATGCCGCCGACGGCGCAGAGGACGACGGCCGTG
The DNA here is from genome assembly GCA_014649555.1 of Streptomyces globisporus. Taxonomy (GTDB): domain Bacteria; phylum Actinomycetota; class Actinomycetes; order Streptomycetales; family Streptomycetaceae; genus Streptomyces; species Streptomyces globisporus. The sequence continues at coordinate 101,259 of BMTG01000011.1, forward strand.
GCGATGAGCGAGGCGCTGACGATCATCGGAGGGGACCTCCCGCCTCGGGTCCGCCGTCGGGGGTGAGGACGCCCGCGGCCCGTTCGATCTGCCGGTCGACCTTGGCTCCGAGCGCCCGCACGATGTCCAGGACGACGCCGAGGACCAGCAGGTAGACGCCGAAGTCGAAGAGGACCGATGTGCTCAGGTGGTACGTGCCGAAGACCGGCAGATGTCCGTAGTACGTGAAGGCGTGCAGGACCGTGCCCTCGCCGAGTCCGAGGAGGCCCACCCCGGTGGAGATGAAGAGTCCGAGTCCGGTGAAGAGTCCGGGCTGCAGGGGGGCGGCCTCGGCGAGTTCGAAGCGGCCGCCCGCCAGGTAGCGGGTGATCAGGGCGACCCCGGCGACGAGCCCGGCGACGAATCCGCCGCCGGGCAGGGACTCGGCGCAGAACAGCAGGTAGACCGAGAGCACCAGGATCGGGTGGAACAGCAGCCGGGCCACCACTTCGAAGACGATCGAGCGGTGTTCGGGGGCGAGGGTGGCCCCGGCGGCCAGCCAGCTCCGTTCGGGGGCGGCGTCGTCGCCCTGCGGCAGCCGGGAGGAGTGGTGGGCGGAGAGGGACCATGCGGTGCGGCCCTGCAACTCCTCCTGGGCCATGGAGCCCTCGCTGCGGCGGTGCAGGTAGATGAGGCTGGTGACGCCGACCGCGGCGGCGGCGAGCACGGCGGACTCCCCCATCGTGTCCCAGGCGCGCAGGTCGACGAGGATGGTCGCCACGACGTCCTTGAGCCCGTGGTCGGCGACTTCCTGGACCATGGCGGTCCCGGCCGGTTCGGCGGTGCGCGCGGCGGCGGCGACCCACATCCCGACGCCGACGGTGGCGGCCGCCGCGAGCGCCACGGGGATGCGGGTGGCCCGCCGCCAGGTGCTCACGGTCTCCTGGAAGTGGACGGGCATCCGGCGCAGCACCAGTACGAAGACGATCATCGCGACGGTCTCGACGCAGAACTGGGTGAGCGCCAGGTCCGGCGCGCCCTGGACGACGAAGAGCAGCGCGGTGCCGTAACCGGTGAGTCCGGCCAGGACGACGCCCTTCATACGCCGCCGGACCGTCAGGCAGAGCAGGGCGGCGGCGCAGGTCAGGGCGGCGACGGCGCCCTGGAGCGGGTTGTCCCAGAGCCGGGGGCGTACGGCTCCGACCCAGGGGGTGTCGACCATGAGGACGGCGAGCTGTCCGCCGAGCATGACGAGCAGCGTGGTGGCGAGGTACACGGAGAGGGAGCCGCGCTGGATGAAGCCGGTGACCTGGAGGGCGAGACGTTCCTGCCCGAGCAGCAGATGGCCGAAGACGCTGTCGGCGGTGGGCCAGGCGATCCGCCGGGAGAGCCGGGTCACCTGGGTCCGGCCGAGGAAGAGCACGGCGCCCGCCGCCCAGGCGACCGCCGACAGGAGCAGCGCGAGGCCGAATCCGTGCCAGAGGGCGAGGTGGTACGGGTCCGGCTCGGCCGGGAACATGTCTGCGTACGCGTTCGGCAGCCGGTCGGTCCAGCTGACGGCCGGGCCGAGGACCAGACCGAGCACGGCGAGCAGCGCGGGCGGGGCGAGGAAGGCCGGGCCCACCCGGTGGACGGGGGTGTCGGGGACGCCGGGCTTGCGGAGGAACGCGCCCCAGAAGAACCGCAGGGTGTACGCGGTCGTCAGCGCGGAGCCCGCGACCACGACGACCAGCGCCCACCGGTCGGCGGTGGATCCGTGGAGCAGCGCTGCGAACGCGGCCTCCTTCGCGGCGAAGCCGAGCAGGGGCGGCAGGGCGGCCATGGAGGCGGCGGACAGCGCCGCGACCCCGGCGACGTACGGCAGGGAACGCCCGACTCCGGAGAGTTGACGCAGGTCACGTGTGCCGGCCGCATGGTCGACGATCCCGGTGACGAGGAACAGCGGGGCCTTGAAGAGGGCATGGGCGAGGATCATGGCGAAGGCGGCGAGCGCGGCGTCGTGGTTGCCGGTCCCGGCGAGCAGGGTGAGGAAGCCGAGCTGGCTGACGGTCCCGTAGGCGAGGACGAGCTTGAGGTCGTTCAGGCGCAGCGCCCGCCAGCCGCCCAGCAGCATGGTCGCGCCGCCGAGGACGAGGACGACGGGTTTCCAGACGGGGACGTCGGCGAAGGCGGGGGCGAGGCGGGCGACCAGGTAGACGCCGGCCTTGACCATCGCTGCGGCGTGCAGATAGGCGCTGACGGGGGTCGGCGCGGCCATGGCGTTCGGCAGCCACATGGAGAACGGCCAGATGGCCGACTTCGACAGGGCCCCGCAGAGCACCAGGACCACGGCGACGGAGACGGCGAGGGTCGTCTCGGGCGGATCGGTGACGATCGCGGAGATCCGGTAGGTGCCCGCGGCCTGACCGATGATCAGGAAGCCGACGAGCATGGCGAGGCCGCCGAACGTGGTGACGACGAGCGCCTGGAGGGCGGAGCGGCGGCTGTGCCGGTGTTCGCTGCCGTGGCCGATCAGCAGGTAGGAGAAGACCGTGGTCAGCTCCCAGAACACATAGAGCGTGATCAGGTCGTCTGCGAGGACGAGGGCGAGCATCGCGCCCGCGAAGGCGAGGAGGTTCCCGGCGAACCGGCCCAGTTGCGGGGTGTCGTCGGTGAAGTAGGAGGCGCAGTAGAGCAGGACGAGCGCCCCGACCCCGGCGGCGAGCAGCACCATCAGCTCCGCCAGCGCGTCCAGCCGCAGATCGAGGGTGACCCCGTAGTCCGGGATCCACTCCCAGGTCCAGGTGTCCGCGCCGCCGGACGCGGCGGTGTTCCAGCGGGTGAAGGCCCAGACGGTGGCGGCGGCCGGCGGCAGCGCCAGCACGACGAAGGCCCGTCGGCCGAGCCGGTGCACCAGCGGGCCCGCGCAGGCCGCCAGCGCGAAGTGGGCGACGATGAGCGCGATCACAGCGGGGTGTCCGGGGCGGGCGGCGAGGCATCCGGAATAAAGGGCACTAAATACAGATATATCCCCCGGACCGATTCACCCGTCCGGCGCGCCGCGCACCTCCCGGCCCGCTGGGTTCGCCCTCCTCGGGGTCCGGCCGCCTCAGCCGTGCCCGGCGCAGGACCCGCTGTGGTCGCAGTACGGCCTGTTGGCGGTGGCGCCGCAGCCGCAGAGCATCACCCGGGTCTCATGGCGCGGGCCGTACGGGGTGGCGACTTCGAGGTCCCCGCGTACGTGCAGCACGCCGTCGGCGTGGAGCGACACATGGGTGGGGACGTCGGGGACCTCGTCGGGCATGCCGTCGGTGCGGTGGTACTGGAGGGCGCCGCTCGGGCAGCGGTGGATGACCTCGGCGACCTCGTCGGCGGGGGCGTTGTCCGGCTGGACCCACGGACGGCGGTCGACGTCGAAGACAGTCGGGAGCCCGCGCACGCATTCGGCGGCGTGCAGGCAGCGGTGCGCGTCGAAGCCGACGACGATGCCCTCGCCGTCGTAGGACTTGGCGGCGGGGCGCGGGGGCGGCTGACTGGTCACCGCTGACTCTCCCGGGTCGGCTCGGCATCCGGACCCCTTCAGCCTCGCCCCGGCGCCCCGCCGCCGCTACTCGGGGGCCGGGGCTCTCACGGGAGGACCGCGACACCGTCGATCTCGACCATCGCCTGTTCGTCCCAGAGCCGGGCGACCCCGATGACGGCCATTGCCGGGTAGTCGCGCCCCGCGAGCCTGCGCCAGATCCGGCCCAGCTCGCCGGAGTGGGAGCGGTAGTCGTCCACGTCGGTGGCGTAGACGGTGACCCGGGCGAGGTCGGCGGGGGCACCCCCGGCCGCGTGGAGAGCGGTGAGCAGATTGCCGAGCGCGAGCGCGAACTGCTCGGGCAGGGTGGCCCCGACGACCTTGCCCTCCGGGTCGAGCGCGGTCTGCCCGGCGAGGAAGACCAGGTGCCCGCCGGTGGCGACGACGGCGTGGCTGAAGCCGGTGGGCGGGGAGAGTTCGGACGGGTTGATCCGGTGGGACGGACTCATGCGGGCGGCTCCTGGGTCGGGGAGGTCCGGACGGCTGCTGGGCGGACGGTTACGGGGCGGAGGGCGGTGGGGCAGGGGACGCGTCGGGGCGCTGGGCGGCGTTCGCGTACAGCTCCTTGGCGATGATGGTGCGCTGCACCTCGCTCGCGCCCTCGTAGATGCGCGGCGCGCGGACCTCGCGGTAGAGGTGTTCGAGCAGATGGCCCCGGCGAAGGGCGCGGGCGCCGTGCAGCTGGACGGCGGCGTCGACGACGTACTGCGCGGTCTCGGTGGCGTACAGCTTCGCCATCGCCGCGCGGCGCGGCACCCCGCTCTCCCCCGCGTCGTACGCCGCTGCCGCCGCGTACACCAGCAGACGGGCGGCCTCGGTGCGGGTGGCCATCTCGGCGACCTGGTGCGAGACGGCCTGGAGGTCGCTCAGCGGGCCGCCGAACGCGGTGCGGTGGGCGGTGTGGTCCAGGGTCGCGTCGAGGGCGGCGCGGGCCATCCCGACGGCGAAGGCCCCGACGCTGGGCCGGAAGAGGTTGAGGGTGTTCATGGCGACCCGGAAGCCCCGGTCGGGTTCGCCGAGGACGTCGTCGGCGGTGACCGGTACGCCGTCGAACTCCAGGGTGCCGATGGGGTGCGGGGAGAGCATGTCGAGGGCGGAGCCGGTGAGTCCGGGGCGGTCGGACGGAACCAGGAACGCGGTGATACCCCGGGATCCGGCGCCGGGGGTGGTGCGGGCGAAGACCACGGCGAAGTCGGCCTCGGGAGCGTTGGAGATCCAGCACTTCTCGCCGCTCAGCGCCCAGCCCGCCGGGGTGGGCTGGGCGGTCAGGCTCAGGGCGGCCGCGTCGGAGCCCGCCCCCGGCTCGCTCAGCGCGAACGCGGCGACGGCCCGCCCGGCCCGGACCTCGGGAAGCCAGCGTTCGCGGTGGGCGGGGGTGCCCGCCTGGACGACCGGGGTGGTGCCGAGGCCCTGGAGGGCGAGTGCGGTCTCGGCCTCGGTGCAGCCGCGGGCCAGCGACTCCCGCATCAGGCACAGGTCCAGCGCGCCGGAGCCCAGCATCCGGCCGAGGAGGCCCAGCTCGCCGAGTGCGGCCAGCAGGGGACGGTTGACCCGCCCGGGCTCCCCCTTCTCCGCCAGCGGGCGCAGTTCCCGCACGGCGAACGTACGGAGCTCCTCGCACCAGGCGGTTTGTTCCGGTTCGAGGGAGAATGCCGTCATGGCGGCGCCTCTCTTGTCGCGTCGTGTCGCGTGCCCCGCCGCGTCGGGTGGCATCTCGTCGCATCGCTTCGCACGCCATGGCTTATCGCGGACCGTTGACTACCGTCACCCAAACGATACGCTCCAGAGGCGACAAGGGGGCGATCCTTCATGGAGCCGAATTCCTCGCCGAACACGCCCACAGCCGCCGCCGACGCGTCCGTACGCGTCCCCGGCGCGCCTCACGAGCCGACCGGGCGCGCCATCGGCGCCCACATCGACACCTTCGCGCGCGACCATCTCCCGCCGCCGGAACAGTGGCCGGAACTCCTCCTGGACGATCCGGCGCCGCGTTACCCCGACCGGCTGAACTGCGGACACGAGCTGCTGGACCGCACGGTCGAGAAGTACGGCCCCGACCGTCCCGCGCTGCGCTCCGGCGACGGCGGCGTCTGGAGCTACGGCGAGCTGCGGGAGACCGTGGACCGCATCGCCCAGGTACTGACGGAGGATCTGGGCGTGGTGCCGGGCAACCGGGTGCTGCTGCGCGGGCCGACCACGCCCTGGCTGGCCGCCTGCTGGCTGGCCGTCATGAAGGCGGGCGCGGTCGCCGTCACCGTACTGGCGCAGGCCCGCGCCTCGGAGCTGGCCACCATCTGCTCGCTGGCGCGCATCGGCCACGCGCTGTGCGACGCCCGGTCCGCGGAGGACCTGGCCCAGGCGGACGTGGACGGGCTGCGGATCACCCTGTTCGGCGGGGACGGGCCCGACGACCTCACCCGGCTGGCGGAGAACAGAACCGGTCCGTACCGGGCGGTGGGCACGGCCGCCGACGAGGTCGCGCTCATCGCGTTCACCTCGGGAACCACCGGGCGCCCCAAGGGCTGTATGCATCTGCACCGGGACCTCCTGGCCATCGCCGACACCTTCTCCCGCCATGTGCTGCGCCCCTCGGCCGACGACGTGTTCGCGGGCAGCCCGCCGCTGGGCTTCACGTTCGGCCTGGGCGGACTGCTGATCTTCCCGCTGCGGGCCGGGGCCTCGACGCTGCTGCTGGAACAGGCCGGTCCGCAGCATCTGCTGCCCGCACTGGTCCACCACCGGGTCTCGGTGCTGTTCACCGCGCCGACGGCCTACCGCACGATGCTCGGCCAGCTGAACGGCCACGACCTGTCGGCGCTGCGGCGCTGCGTGTCGGCCGGGGAGAACCTGCCGGAGGCGACCTGGCGGGCCTGGTACGAGGCCACGGGGCTGCGCATCATCAACGGCATCGGGGCCACGGAACTCCTGCACATCTTCATCTCGGCGGCCGACGACGCGATCCGGCCGGGCATGACCGGGGTGCCCGTGCCGGGCTGGCAGGCCCGGGTCGTGGACGAGCACGGGGATGAGCTGCCGGACGGCGAGCCGGGACTGCTCGCCGTGCGCGGCCCGGTCGGCTGCCGCTATCTCGCCGACCCGCGGCAGACGGACTACGTCCGGCACGGCTGGAACCTCACCGGCGACACCTTCGTCCGCGAACCGGACGGCTACTTCCGTTACGTGGCCCGCGCCGACGACATGATCATCTCCTCCGGGTACAACATCGCGGGCCCCGAGGTGGAGGACGCCCTGCTGCGCCATCCGGAGGTCGCGGAGGCAGCCGTGGTGGGCCGGGCGGACGAGCGGCGCGGCGAGATCGTGGTGGCGCACGTGGTGCTGACCGAGGGCTCGGAGCAGACGGCGGACTCGCTGCGCGCCCATATGAAGGCCAACCTCGCCCCGCACAAGTGCCCGCGCGTCTTCGTGTTCGAGGAGTCCCTGCCGCGCACCGCGACCGGCAAACTGCAGCGGTTCCTGCTCCGGGAAGACCTCCGGAAGGACAGAGCCTAGAGTGATCACGTGGCCGAGTTGCGCACCCCCCGCTCCCTGATCATCACGCTCTACGGCGCCTACGGCCGTCCGGCGGACGGTGCCCCGTTCGCGGTGTCGGAGCTGATCCGCCTGCTGCACGCCGTGGGCGTCGACGCCCCGTCCGTACGCTCGTGCGTCTCGCGGCTGAAACGGCGCGGGCTGCTGGTGGCCGCCCGGGCCGGGGACGGCTCGGCGGGGTACGCACTGTCGCCCGACGCCCGGCAGCTGCTGGACGACGGGGACCGCCGGATCTACCGGCATCCCGCGCCGAGCCTGGCCGACGGCTGGGTGCTCGCGGTGTTCTCCGTGCCCGAGGCGGAGCGCAGCAAGCGCCATGTGCTGCGCTCCCGGCTGGCCCGGCTGGGCTTCGGCACGGCCGCGCCCGGGGTGTGGATCGCGCCGGGCGGGCTGTACGAGGAGACCCGGCACACCCTGGAACGGCTCGAACTCGACCCGTACGTCGACCTGTTCCGGGGCGAGCACCTCGGTTTCGCCGCCACCCGCGAGGCGGTCGCCCGCTGGTGGGACCTGGACACGGTGGCACGGCTGCACCACGACTTCCTGGAGCTGCACGAGCCGGTGCTGCGGGACTGGGAGGCGTCCGGGGCCGACGGCCCGCCCCGCCCGCAGACCGCCTACCGGGACTATCTGCTGGCGCTGGACTCCTGGCGGCAACTCCCGTACGCGGACCCGGGACTTCCCACGGAGCTGCTGCCCGCGGACTGGCCGGGCGGCCGGTCGGCGGAGGTGTTCGGCCGGCTGCACGAACGGCTGCGGGACGCCGGGGAGCTCTTCGTACGGGAGTGACGCCCGTGGCACGACGGGGAAATCCGGGTGCCCCGGCCTCCCGCTCCCGGGCAGGATGAGGCATGACCTGGACCTTCACCGACGACGTCGACGTGTTCCTCGCCGCGGCCGGCCCGTCGCTCGCCGCGCGGCCCGTCGAGCACACGGTGGCGCTGTCGGTCACCGAGCGGCTGAGGCGTTCCGGCGCGCATCACTACGGTGCGGACGATCCCGTGCTCGGGTGGTGGCGCGGGGCGGACGGGGCGGTGGCGGGGACGCTCGTGCGCACGCCGCCGCATGGGGCGATGCTCACCGCCCTGCCCCCGGAGGCGGTCGAGCCGCTGGTGGAGGCCCTGGGAGCAGGTCCCGACCTCGACGGTGTCAACGCGGACCGGGACATCGCGGCGCTGCTGGCCGCCCGGCTGCCGGGCTACCGGACCGTGCAGGAGCAGCGGCTGTACCGGCTGGGCACGCTGCGGCCGCCCTCCCCCGCGCCGGAGGGCCGGGCCAGGGCGGCGGCGCGGGAGGACCGGGCGCTGCTGGTGGCGTGGGTGGAGGGGTTCGCCGAGGCGACCGGGCAGTCCAAGTCCTCGGCCGAGTGGCTGGTGGACGAGGGCACGGAACGCGGGTCGCTCACCCTCTGGGAGAGCGGCGGTACGCCGGTGGCCCTGGCGGGGCGCTCACTGATGCTGGCGGGCATGGTGCGGGTGACGTCGGTGTACACCCCGCCGGAGTTCCGCGGCCGGGGGTACGGGGCCGCCGTGACGGCCGAGTCCTCGCGGGCCGCCCTGGCGGAGGGCGCTGCGGAGGTCCTGCTCTTCACGGACCTCGCCAACCCGACGAGCAACGGCGTCTATCTGCGCATCGGTTACGAGCCGGTGGCGGACCGGGTGCAGTTGAGGAGGGACACGTGACGGCCGAGTCCGCGGGGACGGAGCCGACCCACTCCCTCGACAACCTCCACCTCGCCGAACTGCCCGAGGACCAGGCCGGGGAGGTCCGCCGGGCCTACGACTCCTGGGGCAACAACCTGCGGCGATGCCTGGCCACCTGACCTGGCTCACGCATAGGACGTTCGCGATCGCCGAGTACCTCCGCCGGCTCCACGAGTCTTCCTCAACAACCTTCTGTACGCCGAGTACGCGGACTACCGCGACCGGTTCTGCCACGTCCTGAGAACCGGCGACCGGTGGATGTACACGATGCGCCGGTCCCAGTACCTCTGACCCGTCACGCCGGCCACCGCCACGCTCGGCGACCGGGGTCGTTCCGCCCTTCACGGGGCTGGTCAGGCGCTGAGCATCGGGTGGGTCTCCAGAATCTCCTCGGATACGCCGAACGCCTCGGTCAGGGTGAGCGCGTGCGGCTCCAGGAAGCCGAGGACCTCCTCAACGGCGTCGGGCAGGCTCTCGACCTGGACAGCCGTCATCCTCCCCCGGGCCAGCAGGTCTCCGCTGTGGGCGGCGATCCGGCGCAGCGCGAACAGGGCGTGCAGAGCACGCAGCAGGTCCGCGGGGAGTCCGGAGGGCGCCTGGGCGGCGGCAGTGAGCAGGGATTCGGCGGCGAGCCGGTGCACGTGGGCGCCGGCCAGGGCAACGGCGGGCGTCACCGCGGAGTTCCAACGGGCCAGCGGGGAGGCGGCGCGCTTCCGGAGTCGGGCCTTCGCGCGGGTGTGGGAAATGCGCTCGACGTCGGCCAGGAGGTCCTGGAGGAACTGAGGGTCGGTCAGCTCCCGGTCCTCGGCCGTGATCTCACTCTCCGGCTTCAGCTGCACGCCCCCGAGCAGCATCTCGCCCCCCGCTTTCTGCATGATCACCGTGTTGTCGCCCTCGGCCGTGATCGTGCCCTCGATCGAGGCGAGCTGGAGCGCGATCCCGTTCGCCTGGATCAGGCCCTGCGCGCCGCACCGCTCGCGGCACTCGGACATGACGGCCCGGGACTGCCAGGTGATCCAGGCCTTGGTGATCGCTGTCAGCCGCTCGTACGCCTCGCGTTCCTCCCCACCGGCCCGGTCCCACTGCCGTACCACCGAGCGCTGGAGCAGCGTGGCGGCGTAGGTCGTCGCCACGGCGTCGAGCAGGGGCATGTGGTGCCCGCGGTGGGCGATCAGCGGTACCCGCTGCCCCTTCGTCATGCCGGAGGTGTGGCGGGTGTGGGCGTAGCGCATGGCGACGTCGAGCGCGTGTCGCATGACGCCGAGCCCGTGGGCGGTCATGCAGAGCTTGCCCATGGTGACCCGGCCGATGGATTCCAGGAACCGGCGGCGGGAGCTGCCGAGCGCGCTGGTGAACTTCCCGTCGGGGGTGAGGCGTCCGTGGTCGCCTTGGAGCAGGGCGTCGAACGGCATGCGAACGTTGTCGAAGGTGGTGGCGCAGTGGTCGACGGGGCTGCTGGTCGTCTGGGGCAGCGGCCGCACCCCGACACCTTGCAGGGGGCTGCCGTCGCTGTCGCTGAGCGGCACCAGGAACAGGAAAACACCATGGTCGGCGCCCTCGACGATCAGGCGGGCCGCGACGACGGCCCCCTTCGCCCCGCCGTCCGGGCCAGTGTTGGGCATGAATTTCGCCGCGGCGGTGTGCGGGGTGTTCAGCACGAACTCGCGTGCCGCCGGGTCGTACGTCGCCGTGGTCTCCATCTGCGCGGCGTCGTTGCCATGGGCCACCTCGGTGCACAGGAACGTCCCGATGCGGTCCCCGCGGACGTACTCGCCCAGGTCCCGCCCGGCCGTCTCGTGGTCGGCCAGGCTCCCGTGAAACAGGTTGTAGTGGATGGAGATGATGGTGGCCATGCCCGGGTCGACGGCACCGGCCCACTCGTGGAGCGCGGTCAACTCGACCGGATCGGCCGCCAGGGCCTGGGGAGCCGCGACAGCGCCGTTGACGATCCGGAGCCGGTCGTAGCTCAGGCGTATTCGCTCCCGGTGGGTCAGCCCCTCCTGGAAACGGAATGGGGCGGAGCTGAAGAGGCTCCGCCACCGGGCGTGGACCGTGCCCAGCTGACCGGCGAACAGTACGGAGGAGAGAGCGGCGGAAACGGGGACAGAGGAGACGGATGCGGAATCCGGAATCTGAGAGGCAGTCACACCGGAGAAAACTAGCCTGATCGATCACGTCTGGCTCCGTGACGATCACCACGATTGAGCAGGGCGAAAACACGGTAGGTACCCGCACCGTCACGCACTTCCACCTGCTCAGCGGCCTGTTGAGCTACCGGACCGGAACGCGAGAAGGCCGCTCCGTATCCCCAGAGGAATACGGAGCGGCCCCCCCGTCGTGACGAGGCTTGATCTTGGTGAGACCGGCTTCGCATGCGGCGGCGAGGCGTGTGTTGCCGTCGATGACGACGTAATCGGTTCCCAGGCGAACCGTGCTACTTGAGGTCTCCGATGACGCACACCCCACCCCACGCCCTGCCTCTGCCACACGTGCCTGACGGCCGCCCGGCCCGAGGGCGTCACCCCAGGGTGAGCCGGGGCTTCGGTCCGTCGGTGCGGCCGGTGGGCGGGGTGCGGCTGCCCGCGCCGTACGGGAGGGGCCAGGGCGCGCCCGGTCCCGTGTAGCCCTGTTCGGCGGCCGCGTGGAGGGTCCAGTGCGGGTCGTACAGGTGGGGGCGGGCCAGGGCGCAGAGGTCGGCGCGACCCGCCAGGAGCAGGGAGTTGACGTCGTCCCAGGACGAGATCGCGCCGACCGCGATGACGGGGACGTCCACGGTGTTGCGGATCCGGTCGGCGTACGGGGTCTGGTAGGAGCGGCCGAACTCGGGACGCTCCTCGGGCACGACCTGGCCCGTGGAGACGTCGATGGCGTCGGCCCCGTGCTCGGCGAAGGCGCGGGCGATCGTGACGGCGTCCTCGGCGTCGGTGCCGCCTTCGGCCCAGTCGGTGGCGGAGATCCGCACGGTCATCGGCCGTTCCCGCGGCCAGACTTCGCGCACGGCGTCGAAGACGTCGAGGGGGAAGCGGAGGCGGCCGGCCAGGGATCCGCCGTAGCCGTCGGTGCGGTGGTTGGTGAGCGGGGAGAGGAAGCCGGAGAGCAGATAGCCGTGGGCACAGTGCAGTTCGAGGAGGTCGAAGCCGGAGTCGGCGGCGCGCCGGGCGGCCGCCACGAACTGCTCGCGTACGGCGTCCAGTCCGGCCCGGTCCAGCTCGGCCGGGACCTGGCTGACGCCGGGGGCGTACGGGAGCGGGGAGGCGGCCGTCAGGGGCCAGTTGCCGCTGTCCAGGGGCTGGTCGATGCCCTCCCACATCAGCTTGGTGGAGCCCTTGCGGCCGGAGTGGCCGAGCTGGACGCCGATGGCGGCGCCGGGGGCGGAGGTGTGGACGAAATCGGTGATCCGCCGCCAGGTCAGGGCCTGTTCGTCGTTCCACAGGCCCGTGCAGCCGGGGGTGATGCGGCCTTCGGGGCTGACGCAGACCATCTCGGTCATGGTGAGTCCGGCGCCGCCGAGCGCGCGGGCCCCGAGGTGGACGAGGTGGAAGTCGCCGGGGAGCCCGTCGGTGGCGGAGTACATGTCCATCGGGGAGACGACGACGCGGTTGCGCAGCTCCAGACCGCGCAGCCGGAACGGGGTGAACATCGGCGGGGTTCCGGGCGGGCAGCCGAACTCCTCCTCGACGGCGGCGGTGAACGAGGCGTCGCGCAGCCGGAGGTTGTCGTGGGTGACCCGGCGGCTGCGGGTGAGCAGGTTGAACGCGAAGCGCCGGGGCTGCTGGTCGACGTAGTGGGCCAGCTCCTCGAACCAGCGGAGACTGGCCGCGGCCGCGCGCTGGGTCGAGGCGACGACCGGGCGGCGCTCGGCCTCGTACGCCGTCAACGCGGACGGCAGGTCGGGCTGTTCCTCGATACAGGCGGCCAGGGCGAGGGCGTCCTCGACGGCGAGCTTGGTGCCGGAGCCGATGGAGAAGTGGGCGGTGTGGGCCGCGTCGCCGATGAGCACGGTGTTGCCGTGGGACCAGCGGGAATTGGTGACCGTCCGGAAGGCGAGCCAGGAGGACCGGTTGCCGCGCAGGGGGCGGCCGTCCAGGGCCTCGGTGAAGAACTTGGCGCAGCGGGTCGTGGATTCGGCCGGGTCGCAGGTGTCGAATCCGGCGGCGCGCCACACCTCCTCGCGCATCTCGACGATGACGGTGGAGGCGTCGGCGGCGTACGGGTAGCCGTGCAACTGCATGACACCGTAGGGCGTTTCGGCGATCTCGAAGCGGAAGGCGTCGAGCGCGAAGTCGGCGGCGAGCCAGAGGTAGCGGTTGCGGTGTTCGGTGACGCTCGGGCCGAAGGCGTCGGCGTGCGCCGTGCGGGTGGCGCTGTGCACCCCGTCGGCGGCGATGACCAGGTCGTGGTGGGCGGCGAGCTCGGCGGCGGGCGGGGCCAGGGTGCGGAAGCGGAGGTCGACGCCGAGGCCGGCGCAGCGCTCGTGCAGGATCTCCAGGAGCCGGCGGCGGCCGAGGGCGGCGAAGCCGTGTCCGCCCGAGGTGTGGGTGCGGCCGCGGTGGGCGATGTCGATGGTGTCCCAGCGGACGAACTCGCGGCCGAGGGCGCTGTACACCTCGGGGTCGGCGTGCTCGATGCCGCCGAGGGTCTCGTCGGAGAGGACGACTCCGAAGCCGAAGGTGTCGTCGGGGGCGTTGCGCTCGAAGACGGTGATCTCGCGGTCCGGGTCGAGCCGCTTGAGCAGGGACGCGGCGTAGAGCCCGCCGGGGCCGCCGCCGATGACCGCGATGCGCCGGACGGACGGTCCGCTGCCCGCCACGGCTATCGCCCCTGCCACTTCGGGGGCCGCTTCTCGGTGAAGGCGGCGTGGAACTCGGCGTAGTCCTCGCCGTGCATCAGGAGGGCCTGGGTGTTGGCGTCCAGCTCGACGGATGCGGCGAGCGGCATGTCCAGCTCGGCGGTGAGCAGGGCCTTGGTCTGGGCGAGCGCGAGAGCGGGTCCGTCGGCGAGGCGGCGGGCCAGCTCGGCGGCGCGTTCGTCGGCCTTCCCCTCCTCGGCCAGCTCGCTGATCAGCCCGATCCGCTCCGCCTCGGGGGCGCGGACGGCGTCGCCGAGCATCAGGAGCCGGGTGGCGTGGCCGAGGCCGACGACCCGGGGCAGCAGGTAGGCCGCGCCCATGTCGCCGCCGGAGAGGCCGACCCGGGTGAAGAGGAAGGCGAAGCGGGCGGAGGGGTCGGCGACCCGGAAGTCGGCGGCGAGGGCCAGAACGGCTCCGGCGCCCGCCGCGACCCCGTGAACGGCGGCGACGACGGGAAAGGGGCACTCCCGCAGGGCCCGGACGACCTGTCCGGTCATCCGGTTGAAGTCGAGGAGCTGCGCGGTGTCCATGGCCAGGGTGGCGCCGATGATCTCGTCGACGTCACCGCCGGAGCAGAAGCCGCGCCCCTCCCCGGCCAGGACGAGGGCGCGCACGGAGCGTTCCCGGGAGAGCTCGGCGAGCAGGTCGCGCAGATCGGCGTAGGCGCCGAAGGTGAGCGCGTTGAGTCTTTCGGGGCGGGAGAATGTGACGGTTGCCACACCGTCGTCCCGGGTCAGCCGGAGATGACGCCATTCCTCGGTGCTCGGGGCCGAGCTGGGAAACGGGCTCATGGAGGGGTCCCCTTCAGCGATCGGGCGGGTGCCGGCCGTGCGCGGGTCGCGTTCCGCCTCCGAAGTTATCACTCAGGCGTGACCGCCGTCACGAGGTCGCAATACGGCATCCATGAGACTGTTGTGGCGAAAGTCCCCTTTGCTCCGGCCGACCGCCCCTATGGCTGGGCCGGAGCGGTTCGTAAGGTTGAAACCAGGAAGTCTCGACACGAGTACGACGTGAACCCGAAAAGACGACTGCCCGAGAGCCGAGACCTCCCGCTTCAGGTAGACCCGCTCCCGAACGGAAACCCTGCCGTGCCGCCCGATGTCCCCGTCCCCGCTTCCTGGCGCATCGCCCTGCCGCACTCCACCGCGGCCGTGCCGATCGCCCGGGCTCTCATCCGTACGGCCCTGTCGGACATCGACGCCCCGGCCGACAGCGACACCGCCGAACTGCTGACCGCCGAGCTGGTGGCCAACGCGGTCGAGCACACCCTGGGCGGCGAGCCCATCGAGCTGGTCGTGGAGCTGCTGCCCACCGGCTGCCAGGTCGAGGTGCACGACCGCGACCCCGCCCCGCCGGGCGACCTGTCCCGGCCGCAGCCGGGCTTCGAGGTCGATCCCTGGCAGGAGCACGGCCGCGGCCTGCTGCTGATCCGGACCCTCAGCTCCGCGTGCGGTCACCGCACCACGGAACACGGCAAGGCCGTCTGGTTCACACTTCCGGCGATACCGGCGCAGCCGGGTCCGTCGCCGGGGAGCTGACCAGCCGGGAGCGCTTGCGGCCGTAGCCGGCGTAGAGGAGCGAGCCGACGGCCAGGAAGACCGCGAACTGGACCCAGGTCGTCCAGCCGGTCCCGTACATCAGATACAGGCAGAAGGCGACGCCCAGCAGCGGGCTGACCGGGTAGAGCGGGACCCGGAAGGACCGCTTGAGCTCGGGGTTGCGGCGCCGGAGCACCACCACCGCGACATTGACGGCGACCATCGTGGCGAGCGTGCCGATGGTCGTCAGGTTCACGACGACGTCCAGCGGGACGAAGGCGGCCGGGACCGCGAAGACGCAGGCGACGATCCAGGTGTTGGCGACCGGGGTGTGGGTCTTCGGAGAGACCCGCTCGAAGACGCGCGGGATGAGTCCGTCGCGGGACATCGACATCAGGATGCGGGTCTGCCCGTACATCACGGCGAGCACCACCGAGGCGATGGCGACGACCGCGCCGAAGGCGACGATGCCGCCGCCCACCGAGGAGTCGGTGACCTCGTTGACGGCGATCGAGAGAGCGGCACTCTTGTTCGCGACGGCGTCCGAGCCGATCGCGCCGATGGCGGAGAGCGCCACGGCGCAGTAGAGCAGGGTCACGACGCCGATGCAGATCAGGATGGCGAGGGGGATGTTCCGCCGGGGGTCCTTGACCTCTTCGCCGGCCGTGGTGATGGCGTCGAAGCCGATGTAGGAGAAGAACGCGAGCGACGCGCCCGCGGTGATCCCGCCGAGCCCGTGGGTGGCGAACGGCATGAGGTTGTCGTCCTGGAACGCGCTGAACGCCACCGCGCAGAACGCGATCAGGATGCCGATCTTGAGGACGGCCATGGCGGCGGTGGCCGTGGCGCTCTCCCGGACACCGCGCACCAGCAGGGTGGCGGCCATGGCGATCACGACGACGGCGGGCAGGTTGACCACACCGCCCTCACCGGGCCCGGAGGACAGGGCGGCGGGCAGCTCCCAGCCGAACAGGCTGTTCAGCAGCTCGTTGACGTACTGGCTCCAGCCCACCGCGACGGCGGAGACCGAGACGCCGTACTCCAGCAGCAGGCACCAGCCGACGAGGAAGGCGGTGCGCTCGCCGAGCGCCGCGTACGCGAAGGAGTACGAGCTCCCGGAGACCGGGATGGCGCTGCCCAGCTCCGCGAAGGACAGGGCGGTGAAGATGCAGGTGATCGCCGCGAGGACGAACGAGATCACGACGGCTGGGCCGGCCTCGGCGACGCTGTCGGAGAGCCCGACGAAGATGCCGGTGCCGACGATCGCGCCGACCCCGAAGCAGACGAGCTGGAAGAGGCCCATCGTGCGCTTGAGGCCGTGACCCTCCAGGTCGCCGCCGGATTCGGCGATGAGCTGCTCGGGGCTCTTGCGGCGCAGGCCCGACAGGTGGGGGCCGGAGGGCTTCGGGGTGCCGGATCGCGGCAGACCGGTGCTCATGCGGGACGTTCTCATCTCTGGTGGTGCAGTGGGGGGACGGCCCGTGCGCCGACAGGCGACGGCACAGGTATGGGGTTCGACCCTGCGGGGGTCTCCCCGGGTCCGAACCCCACCAAGAGCCGACATCGTAGCCACCAGCACGCATGTTCACCCAATCGGGTGTATGGGCATGCGAACCCCTGCCCCGTATGCGTGTAGCTCGCGCGGCTACTTCCCGGCGAGCGTCGCCACCAGGACGGCCTTGATCGTGTGCATCCGGTTCTCCGCCTGGTCGAAGACGACGGAGTGCGGCGACTCGAAGACCTCGTCGCTGACCTCCAGCTCGGTCAGCCCGTACCGGGCGTGGATGTCCCGGCCGACCTGGGTGCCGAGGTCGTGGAAGGCCGGCAGGCAGTGCAGGAACTTCACGTCCGGGTTGCCGGTGGCCCGCAGGACGTCCATCGTCACGGCGTAGGGCCCGAGGGCGGCGATGCGCTCGGCCCAGACCTCCTTGGGCTCCCCCATGGAGACCCAGACGTCGGTGGCGACGAAGTCGGCGCCCGCGACACCCTGGGCCACGTCGCCGGTGAGGGTGATCTTCGCCCCGCTGGCCTCGGCGAGCTTCCGGGCCCGGGCCACGACCGCCTCGTCCGGCCAGTACGCCTCGGGAGCGACGATCCGGACGTCCAGGCCCAGCAGGGCACCGGTGATCAGGTAGGAGTTGCCCATGTTGAAGCGGGCGTCGCCGAGGTAGGCGAAGGCCGTCCCCGCGAGGGCGCCCTCGCGGCACTCGGTCATGGTGAGGACGTCGGCGAGCATCTGGGTGGGGTGCCAGTCGTCGGTGAGCCCGTTGAAGACCGGCACGCCGCCGTGCGCGGCCAGCTCCTCGACGGCCTGCTGACTGTCGCCCCGGTACTCGATCCCGTCGAACATCCGGCCCAGCACCCGGGCGGTGTCCTTCACGGACTCCTTGTGGCCCATCTGGGAGCCCGCGGGGTCGAGGTAGGTGGTGAAGGCGCCCTGGTCGGCGGCGGCGACCTCGAACGCACAGCGCGTCCGGGTCGAGGTCTTCTCGAAGATCAGCGCGATGTTCTTGCCGCGCAGCCGCTGGACCTCGGCCCCGGCCTTCTTGGCCGCCTTGAGCTCGGCGGCCAGCGCGACCAGGCCGAGAAACTCCTCGGAGGTGAAGTCCAGCTCCTTGAGGAAGTGGCGGCCGGTGAGGTCTATGGCCATGATGACTGCTCCTGGGTCGGGCGGGGATCGGCGCACTGCGCGCGGCAGGGCTGGAAGTCTATACGATGCCTCGCATCTCTATACAGGGCCATGGGTTCGCCTTCCGTCGGCCGCTCATGCCACGGGGTCCCGCTCCACCGGGCAGCTCATACAGCGCGGCCCTCCCCGCCCCCGGCCCAGCTCGCTGCCCCGGATCTCGATCACCTCGATGCCCTGCTTGCGCAGATAGGTGTTGGTGGTCGCGTTGCGCTCGTACGCGACGACGACGCCGGGCTCGACCGCGAGCACGTTGCAGCCGTCGTCCCACTGCTCGCGCTCGGCCGCGTGCACGTCCTGGGTGGCGGTGAGCACCCGGATCGCGTCGAGACCCAGGGCCGCGGCGATGGCGCGGTGCATGTGCTCGGGCGGATGGTCGGTGACCTTCAGTTCGCGGGGGCCGCTGCCGGGCTCGATGGTGTACGACCGGAGCATGCCGAGACCGGCGTACTGCGTGAACGTATCGCCGTCGACCATCGTCATCACCGTGTCCAGGTGCATGAACGCGCGGGCCTTGGGCATGTCCAGCGCCACGATCGTGCGCGCCGAACCGGCGTCGAAGAGCCCGCGGGCCAGCATCTCCACCGCCTGCGGGGTGGTGCGTTCGCTCATCCCGATCAGGACCGCGCCCTGCCCGATGACCAGGACGTCGCCGCCCTCGATGGTGGAGGGGTAGTCGTCCTGCCCCTCCGACCAGTGGTGGAAGGCGCCCGCCGCCGGGCCGGTGAAGAGCGGGTGGTGGCGGTAGATCGCCTCGAAGTGGACGGTCTCGCGCTGGCGGGCGGGCCAGCGCATGGCGTTGATGGAGACCCCGTCGTAGATCCAGGCCGAGGTGTCCCGGGTGAAGAGGTGGTTGGGCAGCGGCCCGAGGAGGAAGTCGTCCAGGTCCATGACATGGAAGCGGACGGAGGTCGGCTCGCTGTACCGCTCCAGGAACTCCCGTTTGGTCATGCCGCCGACCAGCGCCTCCGCCAGCTCCGCCGCCGACAGCTGCTCGAAGGCGGCCCGCAGATGCTCGGTGGCGAGCGGGCCGTACTCCTTCTCGTCGAAGACCCGGTCGAGCACGAGCCGCCGCGCGACCGGGATGTCGAGCGACTCGCGCAGCAGATCGCCGAAGAGGTGCACGGCGACCCCCCGGTCGCGCAGGACGTCGGCGAACCCGTCGTGCTCCTCCCGGGCGCGGCGCACCCACAGGACGTCGTCGAACAGGAGCGCGTCCTTGTTCCTGGGGGTGAGCCGCTTCAGCTCCAGATCGGGGCGGTGGAGTATGACGCGGCGCAGCCGCCCGGCTTCGGAGTCGACATGGAATCCCATGCCTTCATCCTCACCGCGCGGAGCACCGTTCACCCGGCGAATCGCCTACCGGTTGGATCAGGGGGTGTCCGGCCCTGATCCGCCGGACACCCCCTGACTCAGAGCCGGGGGTCCACCGGCTCCGACTCCAGGGCCAGGACGGCGAACACCGCCTCGTGGACCCGCCACAGCGGTTCGCCCTCCGCCAGCCGGTCCAGCGCCTCCAGACCGAGTGCGTACTCCCGCAGGGCGAGCGAGCGCTTGTGGCCGAGGAACCGGGAGCGCAGGCGCTCCAGATTCTCCGGGCGGGTGTACTCGGGGCCGTAGATGATGCGGAGATACTCCCGGCCCCGCACCTTGATGCCGGGCTGGACGAGGCGGCCCTTGGCGTCCCGGACGAGGGCGCCGAGCGGCTTGACGACCATGCCCTCGCCGCCGCGCCCGGTCATCTCCAGCCACCAGTCCGCACCCGCGCGGACCGAGGCCTCGTCGCCGGTGTCGACGACGAGCCGGCGGGTGACCTGGAGCAGCCCGGTCGGGTCGTGCTCCACGAGCCGGTCGAGCCAGGCGAGCTGCTCGTCGTGCGGGACGGCGGCCAGGGAGCGGCCCTGGACGGCGAGGATCTGGAAGGGGGCCAGGCGCACACCCTCCAGCCCTTCGGTGGGCCAGCAGTAGCGCCGGTACGCCTCGGTGAACGCGGCGGCGTCCTGCGCGCGGGCCCGCTGGTGTCCGGCGAGGCCCGCCACCTCCACGCCCCGGGCGGCCGCCTGCTCCAGGGCGGCGACGGCCGGCGGGAAGACCGCGCCGGACGCGGCGCCGACGGCGGCGTACTGCGAGCGCAGCAGCCCGCCCGCCTTCAGCGACCACGGCATCAGCTCGGCGTCCAGGAGCACCCAGTCGGTGTCCCACTCCGCCCAGAGCCCGGCGGCGGTGACGGCGCTGCGGAGCCGGGCCAGGATCTCTTCGGTCATGGCCGGGTCGTCCAGGAAGGGGCGGCCGGTGCGGGTGTACAGCGCGCCGGTGGGGCCCGCCGTACCGAACCGCCCGGTCGCCGCCTCCGCGTCCTTGCAGACCAGGGCGACGGCCCGGGAGCCCATGTGCTTCTCCTCGCACACGACCCGCTCGACGCCGTCCGCCGCGTACTGCGCGAAGGCCTCGGCCGGGTGCTCCAGGAAGCCGTCCTCGCGGGAGGTGGCGGTGGGGGCCATGGTGGGCGGCAGGTAGGCGAGAAGCTGCGGGTCGACGGCGAACCGGCTCATGACTTCGAGCGCGGCGGCGGCGTTCTCCTCGCGCACGGCGACGCGCCCCATGTGCCGGGTCTCCACGACGCGGCGGCCCTGGACGTCGGCGATGTCCAGCGGCCGGCCCTCCCGGCCGCCGGGCGCCTCGGTCACCAGCGGCTTGACCGGCTCGTACCAGACCTTCTCGGCGGGTACGTCGACGAGTTCGCGCTCCGGCCAGCGCAGCGCGGTCATCCTCCCGCCGAAGACGGCGCCGGTGTCCAGGCAGATGGTGTTGTTGATCCAGGAGGTGGTGGGGACGGGCGTGTGGCCGTAGACCACGGTGGCGCGGCCCCGGTACTCCTCGGCCCACGGGTAGCGCACGGGCAGGCCGAACTCGTCGGTCTCGCCGGTGGTGTCCCCGTACAGCGCGTGCGAGCGGACCCGGCCGGAGGTCCGGCCGTGGTACTTCTCGGGCAGCCCGGCGTGACAGACCACCAGCTTGCCCTCGTCCAGGACGTAGTGGCTGACGAGGGAGTCGATGAACTCCCGCACCTGGCCCCGGAACTCGGGGTGCCCGGCGTCCTCGCGCTCCAGCTGCTCGACGGTCTCGGCGAGTCCGTGGGTGAGCTGGACCTTGCGGCCCGCGAGATAGCGGCCGAGCTTGTTCTCGTGGTTGCCGGGGACGCACAGGGCGTCGCCCGACGCCACCATGGACATCACGCGGCGCAGCACTCCGGGGCTGTCGGGGCCCCGGTCGACGAGGTCGCCGACGAACACGGCGGTGCGGCCTTCGGGGTGGGTGCCGTCCGCGTAACCGAGCTTGCCGAGGAGGGTCTCCAGTTCGGAGCTGCAGCCGTGGATGTCGCCGATGATGTCGAACGGCCCGGTGAGGTGGCGCAGGTCGTTGTAGCGCCGCTCCAGGACCACCTCGGCGCTCTCGGCCTCCTCCTCGGTGCGCAGGATGTGCACCTTGCGGAAGCCCTCGCGCTCCAGGCCGCGCAGCGACCGCCGCAGCTCGCGGCGGTGCCGCTGGATGACGTGGCGGGGCATGGAGGCACGGTCCGGGCGGGCCGCGTTGCGGGCGGCACAGACCTCCTCGGGGAGGTCGAGGACGATGGCGATGGGCAGGACGTCGTACTTCCTGGCCAGCTGGACGAGCTGCTTGCGGCTCTCGGACTGGACGCTGGTGGCGTCGATGACGGTGAGCCGCCCGGCCTCCAGACGCTTGCCCGCGATGTAGTGCAGCACGTCGAAGGCGTCGCGGCTGGCGCTCTGGTCGTTCTCGTCGTCGGCGACCAGGCCCCGGCAGACGTCCGAGGAGACGATCTCGGTCGGCTTGAAGTGCGCGCGGGCGAAGGTGGACTTACCCGATCCGCTGGCGCCGATGAGGACGACGAGGGAGAGGTCGGTCACCGGCAGCTTGCGTGCGGGGGTCGGGGCGGCGGGGGCCGGGGCGGCGGCGGTCTCCGCGCCGGTCGTGCTGTGGTCTCTGTTCATGCGGCTTCCGCCTCCTTCTTCTTCTCGGTGGTCGTTGTGGTTGTGGTTGTGGTGGTGTCGGCCCGGGTGAACACGGCCATCTGGGTCGGCGGCCCCACCTCGGGGTCGTCCGGCCCGACCGGCACGTACCGGACGGTGTATCCGTGCCGTTCAGCGACCTGCCCGGCCCAGTCCCGGAATTCGGCCCGGGTCCACTCGAAGCGGTGGTCCCCGTGCCGGACGTGGCCGGCCGGGAGGGTCTCCCAGCGGACGTTGTACTCGACGTTCGGCGTGGTCACGAGCACCGTCCCCGGGCGCGCGGCGCCGAACACCGCGTACTCCAGGGCGGGCAGCCGGGGCAGGTCCAGGTGCTCGATGACCTCGCTGAGCACGGCGGCGTCATACCCCGTCAGCCGCTTGTCGGTGTAGGTCAGCGAGCCCTGCCGGAGCGTGACCCGGTCAGCCTGGCGCTCCCCCATCCGGTCCAGCTTGAGCCGCCGCGAGGCGATGGTGAGGGCGCGCATCGAGACGTCGACGCCCACGATCTCGGTGAAGCGCACGTCCTTGAGGAGCGCCTGCACCAACTGGCCCTGGCCACAGCCGAGGTCGAGCACCCGGCTCGCCCCGGCGGCGCGCAGCGCGTCGAGGATCGCGGTCCGCCGGTGCTCGGCGAGCGGGACCGGCTTCTCCTCGGTGTCGGTGCTCTCGTCCACCGCGTTGTCGACGCTGTCCACGTCGAGTTCGTCCGACTCGGCGAGCCGGACGAGCTCCAGGGCCTGGTCGGCCTGGCGGGTGAGCCCCCAGCGGTGGGACAGATAGCGCCGGGTGATCAGCGGCCGCTCGGGGTGGTCGGCCAGCCAGCCCTCCCCGGCCCGCAGCAGCTTGTCCACCTCGTCGGGCGCGACCCAGTAGTGCTTGGCGTCGTCGAGCACCGGCAGCAGGACATAGAGCTGCCGCAGCGCGTCGGCGAGCCGCAACTCGCCCTCCAGCACCAGCCGTACGTAACGCGAGTCGCCCCACGCGGGGAACTGCTCGTCCAGCGGTACGGCCGTGACCTCGACCCGCTCCCAGCCGAGCGGCGCGAACAGCTTGTGCACCAGCTCGACGCCGCCCCGGGCGGGCAGGGCTGGCACCTCGATCCGCAGCGGCAGCGGGCTCTCCGCCCGCTCGGGCATGGCCCGGCAGACCCCACCGAGCGCGGACTTGAACACGGCGGCGAGGGCGACCGACAGCAGCGAGGACGCCGCGTAGGGGCGGTCGTTGACGTACTGCGCGAGCGCCGCGTCGGGTGCGCCTCCCCGGCCCTTGCCCTTGCCGCGCCGCACGAGCGCCACCGGATCCACCTCCAGCAGGAGTGCGGCCGTGCAACGCTCGGCGGACGCCTCGGGGTAGAAGACGTGCGCGGAGCCGTGCGAGGTGGAGAACGCCTGCGCCTTGTCCGGATGCTTGTGCAGCAGGAAGCCCAGATCAGTGGCGGGACGCTCTTGGGTGCCGGTCGTACCGATTGTCAGGAACACCTGTCCGAGTATGATCCTCACCCCCTGCCCCCACCAGGTAATTTCTCCTCGCTCGTCTACTTCTCCGGTCCCTCCGGCTTCTCCGGCTCTGTCAGCTCCCCCGGCGCCTCCAGTCGACCGGCCAGCTCGGCTATGAGGCCGGGCCCCACCCGGCAGCAGCCCCCGACGAGGCGTGCCCCGGCCCGGGTCCAGGCCCGCACCCTGCCCGGGTCGAAGGTGCCGACCCCGGTCCATCCCCGTGCCCCGGCGTCCCAGCCCTCGCCGCTGTTCGGGTAGACCACGGCGGGCCTGCCCGTGACCGCCACCGCCAGTTCCACCGCCGCCAACGCCTCGTCCGGCTCGCAGCAGTTGACCCCGACCGCGACGACGGACTCCCGCCCGGCCGCCACCGCGAACGCCTCCTCCAGCGGCTGCCCGGCCCGGGTCCGGCCGCCGGCCACGCTGTAGGAGAGCCAGTACGGCAGTCCGGTCTCCTCAGCCACCCGGACCAGGGCCTCGGCCTCGTCCAGATCCGGCACGGTCTCCAGTGCCAGGACGTCGGGCCCGGCCGCCGCGAGCGCCGCAACCCGGGGGCGGTGGAAACGCTCCAGCTCATCGACGCTCAGCCCGTAACGCCCCCGGTACTCGCTGCCGTCCGCGAGCATCGCCCCGTACGGTCCGACGGACGCGGCGACCCAGGCCTCCCGCCCGGGGCCGGCCCGGCGCGCCGCATCGGCGGCGCCCCGGGCCAGCTCCACGCTGCGGGCAAGCAGGGCCTCGGTCCCGGACCGGTCGAGCCCGTATCTCCCGAACCCTTCGAACGTGGCCTGATAGCTGGCCGTGATGAGCACCCGCGCCCCGGCCCGGAGATAGGCGAGGTGAGCGGCCTCGATCTGTTCCGGCGCGTCGGCCAGCAGCCGGGCCGACCACAGCGCGTCGGTCAGGTCACAGCCCTGCGCCTCCAGTTGGTTGGAGAGCCCGCCGTCCAGCAGGACGGGCCCGGCGTCCAGCGCGTCGGCGAGCGTGCTGCCCGTGCTCGCGGCCACCTCTGCCTCCTCAGGTCAGGTCAGGTCAGGTCAGGTCAGCTGGGACTGGATCTGCGAGGAGATCAGTTCCAGATGGTCCAGGTCGTCCAGGTCGAGGATCTGGAGGTAGATCCTCTGCGAGCCGATCGCCCCGTAGCGGCCGATCTTGTCGACCACCTCGGCGGGCGATCCGGCCAGGCCGTTCGCCTTGAGCTCCTCCACATCCCGGCCGATGGCCGCCGCGCGCCGGGCGACCTCGGCGTCGTCCTTGCCCGTGCAGACGATCAGCGCGTTGGAGTACACGAGGTCGTCCGGCGAGCGCCCGTGCGCCTGCGCGGCGGCCCGGACCCGGCCGAACTGCTTCTCGCTGTCCTCCAGCGAGGCGAACGGGATGTTGAACTCGTCCGCGTACTGCGCGGCGAGGCGGGGGGTGCGGGTCGCCCCGTGGCCGCCGATCAGGACGGGCACCTTGGCCTGGGCGGGCTTGGGCAGCGCGGGCGAGTCGGTGAGCTGGTAGTAGGTCCCGTCGTAGCTGAAGGTCTTGCCGACCTCCGTGGCCCAAAGACCGGTGACGATCGCGAGCTGCTCCTCCAGGCGGCCGAACTTCTCCTTCGGGAACGGGATGCCGTAGGCCTTGTGCTCCTCCTCGAACCAGCCCGCGCCCAGGCCCAGTTCGATCCGGCCGCCGGACATCTGGTCGACCTGGGCCACCTGGATGGCCAGCACCCCCGGAAGCCGGAACGTGCCCGCGGTCATCAGCGTGCCGAGCCGGATCCGCCGGGTCTCGCGCGCCAGTCCGGCCAGGGTGATCCAGGCGTCCGTCGGTCCGGGCAGACCGTCCCCGGAGCCCATGCGGAGATAGTGGTCGGAGCGGTAGAAGGCGTCGAAGCCCAGGTCCTCCGTGGCCTTGGCGACGGTGAGCAAGGTGTCGTAGTCGGCCCCCTGCTGGGGCTCGGTGAAGATGCGAAGATCCATGCCTCCATCCTGCCTCCCCCGAGGCCGTCGCCCGGCCCTCGCCTCCCCCGGAACACGCGCCTTCCCTCATCGGACCCGGCGCCGCCCCCTCACAGCGCCTCGGAGCCCATGCCTTCGCTCAGGAGCCTGTGGCCGATGGTGCGGGGCCTCGTATGCCGTACGGGCCGTCACGCTCCCTCGCCCGCTCCGGCTCCCGCTCCCTTTCCGCCAGGCGTCTCAGCATCCCGTGCACACGGTCCAGTGATTCGTCCGCCGCGTCCATGGCCTCGATGCACTGCCAGTACAGCCCGTCCTCCCCTGTGTCGCAGGCCACCCCGACCAGCGCGATCCCGGCCTCGCCGAGCAGCAGCGCGAGCCCGGCCAGGGCGGGCCGGACCTCGCCGATCCCCGACAACTGGGCGGCCCTGGCACCGCCGGAGATCACCGTCGGATGGTCCAGCGCCGAGCATCCGGCACCGATCTCCCCCAGCGCCCGCGCCTCGCTCCGTAATTCCATCGGCCCGCACAGCGCCAGCCGACTGCCGACCGCCCGGGCGAGCGCCTGGGCCTGCCAGGCCTCCGCCATGACGTCCAGCGCGCCCCGGCTGTCGGCCAGAGCCCGCCGGCCCGCCTCGATGAGTCGCTCCGCTTCCATCTGTCTCCCCCGTCCGTACGAAAACCCGCTCACCTCATTCATTACCCACAGTGAGGTAGACAGCACCGTAAGGCCAGAGGAAATCGGAAATCTGTGGACACGAAGTCGAATGTGGATAACTCGATCACTCCGAAGAGTGACGATCGGGTGGTTCGACGGCGCTCGGCAGAGGGAAGCGCTTCTCGTTCCGCTCCAGCTTGGCCACCAGTGCCGCCGTCGGGTCGATGCCCAACACCTCGCAGAACTGCAGAAGATAGGCGAGCACGTCCGCCACCTCGTCGGCGACCCGGTGGGCGGATGCGGGGTCCTCCATGATCCCGGCCGACTGTTCGGGCGTCAGCCACTGGAAGATCTCCAGCAGTTCGGAGGCCTCGACGCTGAGCGCGGCCGCCAGGTTCTTCGGGGTGTGGTACTGCCCCCAGTCCCGGGCCGCCGCGAACGCGGCCAGCCGACGCTGGAGTTCTGCCACATCGATGTCCGTCACAGCACCAGGTCTATCACCGGCCACCGACAGTGCCTCCCGCACGTTCGAGGCACGCCCGCCGCACACCGGCCCCCGCGCGGCTCCCGCACACGTGCACTCCTTGCGGAGGCCGGGGGCGGCGGTCCCGACCGGCTGCCGCCGCTCCCGGCCGCCGTCCCGACTACCGCTTCCTACGACTGGGCGAGGCCCGCGGGCGTGACCCCTTCGACCTCCATGCCGACCGGTGCGAGCAGGAAGACGTTGCGGTCGACGCGGTGCATTCCGCTGCCGAGGCCGAAGACCACGCCGCTGCTGAAGTCGAGAATCCGCTTCGCCACGTCCGTCTCCGCCGCCGTCAGGTCGAGCAGCACCGGAACCTGGGCGACGAGATACTCGGCGACCTCCCGGGCGTCCGCGAAGACCTGCACCCGCAGGACGACGAGACGGCGCTGTTCGACAGCGCGCTCGTCGGGGACGGTGCGATGGTCGATCCGGGACGGCCATTCGTCGCGGCCGCGCAGGGGTACGACCTGGGCGAGCCCCTCCCACTGTTCGTCGGTGGCGTCGTATCTGTCATACCTGTCGTACCTGCTCACCGGTTCACCCCGTCGTCGAGCCGGTCGGATGGGCACCGGCTGCACTCACTGTTCATCGGGCAATCCTCTCGCCCCTCACCCGTTCGGCGTACCAGCGACACGGCGAAGTCCGCCTCCGTGTCGCATCCGATACCCGGTGGACATCGGTTCATGACGACCGGGCCCGGTCAGACCGCGATGACCTGGACCCCCGCCTCGCCGAACCGGTCCCTCGCCTCCGCCCCGATGTGCGAGTCGGTGACCAGGACGTCGACGAGGCCCAGGTCGCAGACGCGCGCGAAGGCCCGCTTGCCGATCTTCGACGAGTCGGCCGCCACCACCACCCGCTGGGCACGTTCCGCGAGCAGCCGGTTGACGCTGGCCTCGCCCTCGTGGTGGACGTAGGCGCCGCGTTCGATGTCGATGGCGTTCACCCCGAGGACGGCGACGTCCAGCGTGATCTCGTTCATCACGCCGACCGCGAGCGGACCCGTCAGCTCGTACGACTGGGGGCGTGCGACACCGCCCGTCACGACCATCTTGATCTGCGGGCGGATCGCCAGCTCGCTCGCGATGTTGAGGGCGTTGGTCACCACGGTCAGCGTCGGCTGGCCGCCCGCCACCGCTGTCTCGCCCACGATGTCCGGGCGTACCGCCAGCGCCCTGGCCACCTCGGTCACGGTCGTCCCGCCGGTCAGGCCGACGACCTGGCCGACGGCCACGAGGCCGGACACCGCACGGCCGATGGCCTGCTTCTCCGGTGCGTGGCGGCCCGTCTTGTAGCGGAGCGCCAGTTCGTAGGAGACCCCGTGCGCGACCGCGCCGCCCCTGGTGCGGGTGAGCAGGTGCTGCTCGGCCAGCTGGTCCAGGTCCCGGCGGATGGTGGCGGCCGACACGTCGAGCGCCGTCGCCGCCTCCTCGACGTCCACCCTGCCGTGTTTGCCGACCAGTTCCAGCAGCGCGTCCCACCGGGCGTCCCTGGACAAGAGCGTCTCCTCACCGTCCGGCGCGGGCACCGCGTTTCGCGGGAACGCGGTCGCCGGGGGCCGGACCGCCGCAAGCGTCGCACAGGGCCTGCCGGGTGCCCTCCACCCACCTGCACCTTGCTTGTTTTTGCTCGATAACTGCATGTAACGTGCAGAATTCTACACGCGGGGTGATCGGCCCCGCTCGGCCCCGTTCCCGTGGTCCACCTCGTTCCCGTGTCCACCTCGTTCCCGTGGAGTGCAGACGTGTCGTATGCCGAGACCGAGACAGCCAGTCAGCCCGCCTGCTGGCGGCGCGCCGCCGATCTGGCCGGCGGCCCCGAGGCCGTCGCCCTGCCCGTCGCGGGCGAGCGCGTCGCGGTCGTCGGCTGCGGCACCTCCTTCTACATGGCGCAGGCCTACGCAGGGCTCCGCGAGGGCTCGGGACAGGGCGAGTCGGACGCCTTCGCCGCCTCCGAGTTCCCCTTCGGGCGCGGCTACGACCGGGTCGTCGCGCTGACCCGCTCGGGGACCACGACCGAGGTGCTGGAGCTGCTGAACCGGCTGCGCGGCACGACGCGCACGGTGGCCGTCACGGCGGATCCGCGGACTCCGGTCAGGGCGGCGGCCGACGGTCTCGTCGTCCTGGACTTCGCCGACGAACGGTCCGTGGTCCAGACCCGCTTCGCCACGACCGCCCTCACCCTGCTGCGGGCCCACCTGGGGCTGCACTCCGACGCGGTCGTCGCGGACGCGGAGGCCGCGCTCGCCGAGCCGCTCCCCGACGAGCTGCTGCGGAGCACCCAGTTCTCGTTCCTCGGCCGGGGGTGGACGGTCGGTCTGGCCCACGAGGCGGCGCTGAAGATGAAGGAGGCGTCGCTGTCCTGGACGGAGTCGTACCCCGCGATGGAATACCGCCACGGCCCCATCAGCATCTCCACCGCCGGCACCACGACCTGGATGTTCGGCGAGGCCCCCGAGGGCCTGCCCGAGCAGGTGCGTGCCACGGGCGCCCGGTGGGTGAACGGCTCCCTCGATCCCCTGGCCGATCTCGTACGCGTCCAGCGCCTCGCCCTCGCCCGGGCGGCCGCCCGGGGGCTCGACCCCGACCTGCCGCGCCATCTGAGCCGCTCGGTGGTTCTCGACGGGGCCTGAGGCGGGGACTGCGCGACCATGGAGGCATGCACCTGACCTTGTCCGCGGCGGCCAACCGGCCGTCGGCGGCCTCGGAGCCGCAGGGGGGTATCGCCGGCTGGGCCGCCGGTCTGGTCGAGACGTTCGGCGGGCCCGGCGCGGGTGCGGCCATCGCGCTGGAGAACGTGTTCCCGCCGCTGCCGAGCGAGGTCGTCCTGCCGCTGACCGGGTTCACCGCCGCGCAGGGCGGGCTCAGCATCGCCTCGGCGCTGTTCTGGACGACGCTGGGCTCGGTCGGGGGCGCGGTGGTCCTGTACGGCGTAGGCGCCGTCTTCGGCCGGGAACGGATGCACGCCTGGTGGGCGAAGCTGCCGCTGGTCAAGGCCTCCGACCTGGTACGGACGGAGGCGTGGTTCGCCCGGCACGGCACGAAGGCGGTGCTGCTGGGACGGATGGTGCCGGTGTTCCGGAGCTTGATCTCGGTGCCCGCGGGTGTGGAGCGCATGCCGCTGCCGGTGTTCGTCGCGCTGACGACGGTGGGCAGCCTGGTGTGGAACACGGTGCTCGTGATGGCCGGATACCTGCTCGGCGACCAGTGGGACGTCGTCGGGGCGTACGTCGGCGTCGTGTCCAAGGTCGTCCTGGGCCTGGCCGTCGTCGCCCTGGCCGTCTACGTCACTATGCGGATCCGGGGCCGGAGACGCGAGAAGCCCTGACGGCACGGGGCGGTCGACGGGACACCCCGCCGGGGTGTCCCGCGCACGACCGCTCAGGGTGCGACGTAGGCGTCACTCCTCGAAGTAGGCGTCCAGGGCCTTGTCCAGCTCGGCCGGCCAGCTCTTGAGCTCGCTGCGGCTGGCCGCCTCGACCTCGGCGTTGAACCAGCGTCGGCTCGACAGGTGGACGGTGACCGTGAACCTGCGGCCGAAGCGGGCCGGGGTGGTCTCCACCGCACCGATCTCGTCCCAGCCGAACTCGGCCTCCTGGTCGTCCAGCCGGAACCGGACGCCTTCCCGGGCCACCCGGATCGAACCGCGCCGGTCGCTGACCTCGAAAACGGGTCCGTCCTCGGCATCGGCATCGGCATCGGCCTGAGACTCGGTCCTGCCGTCGACCGCCGCGGCATCGTCCGCCGCTTCCGGTTCCCGGGCGGCGTCGGCCTCCGCGGCCGCCGTTCCGGCCTCGTCGTCGCGGGGGCCGGCCTCCGACTCCGCTTCCGGTTCCGGCTTGCGGATTCCGGCGGGCGCCGCCAGTCCGGGCAGGGGGATGAACGCCGGGTCGGTGCCTGCGGCGAACTCGGGCTTCTTGTTCGAATCTATGCTCTGCTCCACGGCGGGCAGTATGGTCGACGAACCTGTACGTGACCAGTCGCCACTGCTCCGGTCGGCCCAGAGGTGCCGGAAATTACCTGGCGGCCACGGAGGTTGCCCCCTTCATGACTCAACGCCCAGGACCTCGCGCCCTGTCCGACGAAGCCCTCTCCGGACTGCTCGGCCGGCAGCAGTTCGGCACGCTCGCCACGAACAAGCGCAGCGGCCACCCCCATCTGACGACCATGGTCTACAGCTGGGACCCCGAGGCCCGCATCGTACGGTTCTCGACCACGGCCGACCGGATCAAGATCAAGCATCTGCGGCGCGATCCCCGTGCGGCGCTGCATGTGCCGGGCGGCGATGTGTGGTCGTTCGCCGTCGCCGAGGGCGAGGCCGAGGTCTCCGGGACCACGGCGGAGCCCGGGGACGCGGTCGGGCGGGAGCTGCTCGGGATGATCCCGGAGGCCGGGAGGCCCGAGGACGAAGCCGCGTTCTTCGAGGAACTGGTCGCCGAGCGGCGGGTGGTCATCCGGCTGAAGGTGGACCGGCTGTACGGCACGGTGCTCGACGTCTGACGGCAAAGGAGCGACAAGAAGGGGCGGCCGGGGCCGCAGGGGCGGCCCTGAAAGACCCCCGGCCCCTCGGGCCACGCCCGCCCGCCCCTCGCGTCCCCCCGGTCCTCAGAGCACGCCCTTGCGCCACTCCCGTACCAGCAGGTAGCCCAGGTACGCACCGCCGATCGCCATCGTGTAGATCCCGACCGGCAGGTCGTCGAAGAGCGGCAGCTGCTGGGAGCAGAGGTCCGCGAGGACGAGCAGCAGACTGCCGGTGAGGGCGGAGAGCAGCAGGTGCGGGCCGGAGCCGCGGGTGAGGCGCCGGGCGATCTGGGGGGCGGTCAGGGCGATGAAGGCGATGGGGCCCGAGACGCTGACCGCGGCGGCCGAGAGGGCGATGGCCAGGAGCACGGCGAGGGTCTTGGCTTTCTTCGGCTCGGAGCCGAGCCCCTCGGCGATGTCGTCGCCCATCTCACCGATGTCGAGCCGCCGCGAGATCAGCGCGGCGAGTGGGGCGGCGGCCGCCAGGACCAACAAGACGGTCGTGGCGTCGGTCCAGGAGCGTGCGGTCAGGCTGCCGTTGACGTACGCGGTGAGAACGGAGGCCTTGTCACGTTCCAGGGCGTAGACGACGTACTGGGTGACGGCCGCGCCCATCGCGGCCACCCCGATGCCCGCGATGACGAGCCGGGCGGGGTTGCGGAAGCCGGTGCCGGTCGAGACGTACACGAGGGCCATCGCGACGATCGCGCCGATGAGCGCGCCGACGGGGACCGGGACCGTGTCGGGGAACATCAGCGCGCAGAACGCGGCGCCCGCACCGGCCCCGGCGGAGAGCCCGATGACGTCCGGGCTGCCGAGCGGGTTGCGGGTGACGGACTGGAACAGCGCGCCGGACAGACCGAGCGCCGCTCCGACACCGATGGCGACGGTGAGCCGGGGCCCGCGCAGCCGGTTGAAGACGAACCGGTCCTTGCCCTCGGCGTCCCCGACGAGGGCGGCGGGCAGGTCGGCGAGGTCGATGCCGAGGCGTCCCCAGGCCAGGGTCGCCACGGCGGCCGCGAGGAGGAGGACGAAGAGCCCGGCGCCCGCGAACACGGAGGCCCGGCGCAGGGGTATCGCCACGGTGCTGCCGACGGTCAGATAGCCCCGGGGCGCCTTGCGGACGGGGGCGGTGCGGTCGGTGACGGTCATGAGGTGCCCCGCATCCTGCGTACGGCGATGAGCAGCGCGGGTGCGCCGATGAAGGCGGTGACGACGCCGACCATGAGTTCGGTGGGCCGCATGACCACCCGGCCCACCACGTCCGCGAGGAGCAGGAGGGTGGGGCCCATCAGGGCGGAGAAGAGGACCTGGGCGCGGAAGTCGACGCCGACCAGGGCCCGTACGACGTGCGGGACGGCCAGGCCGACGAAGGCGATCGGGCCGACGGCGGCGGTCGCGGCCGCGCTGAGCAGGGTGGCGGCGAGCAGTCCCGCGCCCCTCGTGCGCCCGGGGTGCGAGCCGATGGCGACGGCGGTCGCGTCGCCGAGGGCCAGGGCGTTGAGGCCGGGGCCGAGGGCGAGGGCGATCAGGAGGCCGACGGCGGCGAACGGCAGGACGGACCAGAGGACCTCGAAGTCCCGGCCGCCGAGCGCTCCGACGACCCAGTAGCGGTAGCTGTCGAAGACCTGCGGTTTGCTGAGGGTCACCGCCTGGATGAACGCCATCAGGACGGCGGTGAGCACAGCTCCGGCAAGCACCAGGCGCACCACGCTCGTTCCCGTACCGGCGGAGCCGATGACGTGGACGAGG
This sequence comes from Streptomyces globisporus, assembly GCA_014649555.1. Lineage (GTDB taxonomy): Bacteria > Actinomycetota > Actinomycetes > Streptomycetales > Streptomycetaceae > Streptomyces > Streptomyces globisporus. The sequence continues at coordinate 134,042 of BMTG01000011.1, forward strand.
ACGCCCGCGATCAGCGCTCCGGGCAGCGCCCACCACATGGTGTCGGTGGCGCCGGAGGCCCCGAGCCAGGCGGTCGCGGCGACGATGCTCGCGGAGGCGCCGGCGTTGATGCCGAGGAGGCCCGGTTCGGCCAGCGGGTTGCGCGAGACGCCCTGCATGAGGGTGCCCGCGACCGCGAGGCAGACGCCGGCGAGGACGCCGAGGACGGTGCGGGGGTAGCGGCTCTCGACGATGGTGGTGATGGTGGGGTCGGCGGTGCCGCTCAGGACGTCGAGGACATCGCCGAACGACGTGGAGCGGCTGCCGAACATGACGCTGGCGCAGAGCGCGAGTGCCAGCGCGGCCAGGCCGAGGAGCAGGAGGAACGCCGTCCGAGCGGCGCCGGTACGCGAGGTACCCGCGCCGCTCGGGGGTGCGACCGTGGTGGTTGCCATGGGAGTGGAGTGTGCCTTGTGGGCTCGGCGGTCCGGATACCCGGCCGGGGTTACTTGCCGGCGGTCTTGACGGCCTTGTCGATGAGCGGCAGGTAGCGCTCGATCGTCCACGGCACGGTCAGCGGGTTGATGATCGAGGAGGCGGTGACGAAGGAGTTGTCGTTGCTCGCGACGACGGCGCCCTTCTTGATCGCGGGGATCTCGCCGTACAGCTTCTGGCCCTCGATCTCCTTGCGGTTCTTCGCGTCCGTGTAGAACGTGAAGACGAGGTCGCTGTCCTTGAGCTTCTCGGCGTTCTCCAGGCCGATGAGGGCCGAGTCGGTGCCGGGGGTCTCCTTGAAGCCGTTGACGACCGGGTCGACCTTCAGGCCGAGCGAGGAGACCATCTTGACGCGCTGCTCCTCGGGCTTGAAGACGCCGAGGGTGCCGGGGCCGGAGTTGTAGATGTACGAGAAGGTGACGTCCTTGTAGTTCGGCCGGGTGGCCGCGGCGTCGGCGAGCTGCTTCTCGATCTTCGTCTTGAGGCCGTTCGTGTCCTCGGTGCGGCCGAGCGCCTTGCCGATGATGTCGATCTGCTGGTCCCAGTCGGTGCTCCACGCCTGGTCCGGGTAGGCGACCGTGGGGGCGATGTCCTTGAGGACGTCGTACTGCTTCTGCGTGATGCCCGACCAGGGGGCGAGGATGACGTCCGGCTCCAGCTCGGTGATCGCCTCGAAGTCGATCTCCTCGCCGCCCGTGAACTGCTTCGGGAGCTTGTCGCCGGACTTCTTGACGGCTTCGTTGATCCACGGCAGGTAGCCGGACTTGTCGCTGCCCCACGGGTAGCTCTCGATGCCGACCGGGGTCTCGCCGAGGGCTATCGCGGTCTCGGCGGAGCCCTGGCCGAGGGTGACGATGCGTTCGGGCTTCTCCTCGATCTTCGCGGTGCCGAGCGAGCTCTTGACCGAGACGGGGAAGGCGCCGCCGCTCTTCGCCGAGTCCTTCGCCCCGTCCTTCTCGTCGCCGTCGCCGTCCGAGGAGCAGCCGACCAGGGCGACGGCGAGAGCGACGGTGGTGGCCGTGGCGGCAAGAGTGTGGCGGCGCACGCGGGTGAAGCCGAGCATGGAGGGTCCTCAGGTTGGCCGAGCAATGAAGGTTAGGCAAGCCTAATCCAGGGAGGCGGTGGCTCAAACACGCCCCTCCCTCACCACCGGTCATCGGCGCGGCCTTCGGGGACCGCCACTCCGGCATGAGCCCCGGCGGGGCAGGGGCGGAAGCGGAAGCGGAAGCGCGACGTGATCTTGAGGCGACAAACCCAGGCCGAGGGATGGGAACCTGCTCCGGGGGCAGACGGTCTCGACCCACCGTATGGATCGCCGCCCCGAACCGCAGAAGGAGCAACCTTGACCGCCGCACCGCCTCCCCGTCCCGCCTCCCCTCACAGGCAGCCCGAGGCCGGTGACCGCGACCGGTACTTCTCCCGGCTGGCGCAGGAGCGCCCCGACATCGCGATGTGCCGGGCGGCGGCGCTGGTGGCCCACTCGACCGACGAGGAGCTGTCCGGGCGCGGACTGACCGTGGCCCAGCACCTCGTACTGAAGATGCTGAACGACGTGGGCCCTTGCTCCCAGCAGGAGTTGAGCACGCAGTTGCGCATCGACCGGAGCGTGATGGTCGGTTGTATCGACGGCCTGGAGGACTCCGGCCTCGTGCGGCGCGAGCGCCACCCCACGGACCGCCGGGCCTATGCGGTGACGCTGACCCCGGGGGCGGGACCTGTGCTGGCGGAGGCGGAGGGCGGGGTGCCACGGCTGCTGGACCGGGCCTTCGGTGCACTGACGGCCGCCGAGCGGCGGACCCTGACCCGGCTCGTGGGCAAGATCCTCGACGTGAGCTGAACCCGATCAGCCTCGGCGGGGGTGCGCCGAGGCGACCCGGCAGAGCGGGCGGGCGGAGATCAGTGACCGTGATCGGCGGACTCGTCACCCTCGGGCGCGGGCTCCTCGTGTGCCGCGCCCCCGGCGTGCACGGTGAAGGCGGCCGTACGGACCTTCCCCTCGTGCCGGAAGTCGAGGAAGAGGCGGTAGGCCCCCTTGCTCGGGGCCGTCGCGGTGAAGGAGACCTCGGGTCCGGACTCCGTACGCCCGTCGCCCGGTTCGCCGTTCGGGTGGACGTGGAGGTACGCCAGGTCCCCGGCGCGCAGCGCCACGAGGTGGCCGTACGCACCGAGGTAGGGCTGGAGGTCGGTGACCGGCCTGCCGTCCTTCTCGACCTCCAGCTTCAGTTCGCTGCCCGCCCCGGGGCGCAGCGCACCGGCGAGCGTGACCTCGTACCCGTCGACGGTCACCGTCCGCTCGGCTTCCGGGAGCGGCTCGGGGCGCGCGTCGCCGGAGACGGCGAGGTCGGCGCCCAGGGTGACGCCCTCGGCGTTCTTCTCGTCGGGGGTGAAGTCGGCGAAGACCCGGTAGCCGCCGGCCTCGGGAAGCTCGACGGGGGTGGACCAGGTGCCGTCGGCGGCCCGCTCGGGGTGCAGGTGCCGGTAGGTGGTGAGGTCGCTCGACGCCACGATCAGGTGCAGTTCCTTGCCGTGCTCGCGACGGAACGCGGTCACGTTACGGGAGGTGTCGTCGTCCACGACGGCGAAGCGCAGCTCGGCGGGCTCGCCGGCATCGACGCGCGGGGTGTCGAGGTCGAGGGTGAAGCCTCCCTGCGAGACCTGCAGGCCGCCGGGAAGCCCGGACGCCTCCCCCGCACCCTCCTCGGCCGTCGGACGCTCCTTCTCGCCGTGCCCCTCCCCGCTCTCCTGGTGGGACGGCTCCTTCGGCGCGGCCACGGGATCCAGCGCGCCGCCCACCGCGTACGCCGACCCGAAGGTCGCCGCGAGCCCCGCGGCGAAGGCCGTGATCTTGAGACCGGTCTGCATGGCCCACTCCCTCGTCAAGGCCGCCGGATCGCGACCACCCACCGTCCAAGATACCCCCCAGGGGTATGAAGTCAACCGGGGGCGATCTTGCGGCGCGGTACGAGGGCCCCGGACAATGAAGGTCACCGGACGGGTGCGGCACGGGGAAGCGGGGGATTCACGGGGGCGTTCGTCGCGCTACTGGCAGGGATCGGCGCGGTGTCCGCGTGGTGTGCGGTGGTGCTGATCCGGCGCGGGCGTCGCGGGGCCACCGAGAACGCGGACGGGCTGCTGATCGAGCAGGCGGCCCGGCTGCGGGCCCAGCAGTCGCGGAGCGAGGGGCGGGATTTCCGGGCCCATCCGCAGGGCAGGCGCAGCTCGGGGCCGCGCCGCCACTGACCCCCGGCGCCCGGCCGGCCTCGGTTCGACCGGCTACTGGCCCCGCCGCCGCCCGGCGCACCGGCGACCGTACGAGCTCTGCCTGCCTGCGCGGCGTGGCGTCGCGGGAGCCGTCCTCGCTCTCCCTAGCGTGGCGGGACCTCCGACGGCAGGACAGACGCACCTCATGGCACCACGCACCCACTGGCTCTTCGGGGACCAGCTCGGCCCCCACTTCCTGGACCCGCGCCACGGCGGCCCGGACGCCAACGCCCCCCTCCTGATGATCGAGGCCCGGTCCGTCCTGCGGCGGCGCCGCTTCCACCGGGCCAAGGCCCACCTCGTCCTCTCCGCGATGCGGCACCGGGCGGCCGAACTGGGCGACCGGGTCCACTACGTCCGGGCCCGGACCTACGCGGAAGGGCTGGCGGAGGCGGGTTTCGGCGGTGGGGGCGACCGGCTGACGGTCTGCCACCCGACCTCCCGGGCCGCGCTGGACTTCGTGACCGCCCGGGACGGGATCGACGTACTTCCGGCCCGGGGCTTTCTGCTCGCACAGGAGGAGTTCGGGGCGTGGGCGAAGGAGCACGGGGGCGACCGGCTGCGGATGGAGGGCTTCTACCGGTGGATGCGCCGGGAGCACGAGCTGCTCATGGACGGCGATGAACCGGCCGGCGGAACGTGGAACCTCGACCACGACAACCGCGAGCCGCCGCCCAAGGGCGTGAAGACCCTGGACGTCCCCGCGCCCTACCGCCCGCACGAGGACGAGATCGACGACGAGGTGCGCCGCGATCTCGACCGCTGGGAACGGGACGGCGAGGTCACGTTCGTCGGACGCGACGGCCCCCGCCGCTTCCCCGTCACCCGGCGGGAGGCGCTGGCCGCGCTGAAGCGCTTCATCGCCCAGCGACTCGGCGACTTCGGCCGGTACGAGGACGCGATGCTCGCGGCCGACCCCGTGATGAGCCACAGCCTGCTGTCCGTCCCGCTCAACCTGGGGCTCCTGGACCCCGCCGAGTGCGTGGAGCGGGCCGAGCAGGCGTGGCGCGCGGGCGAGGCGCCGCTCAACAGCGTCGAGGGATTCGTCCGGCAGATCGCGGGCTGGCGGGAGTACGTGTGGCAGCTGTACTGGCACTTCGGGGAGGAGTACCGGGGCCGGAACGCCCTGCGCCACCGGGCTCCGCTGCCCGACTGGTTCCTCGACCTGGACGCCGACGCGGTCACCGCGAACTGTCTGTCCACCGTGCTGGCCCAGGTCCGCGACACCGGCTGGACGCACCACATCCCGCGGCTGATGGTGCTGGGCAGCCGGGCCCTCCAGGACGGCTGGGACCCGGCCGCCGTGACCGACTGGTTCCACCGGTGCTTCGTCGACGGCTACGACTGGGTGATGCTGCCCAATGTCGTCGGCATGTCGCAGTACGCGGACGGCGGCCGGATGACGACCAAGCCGTACACCTCCGGCGGGGCCTACATCAACAGGATGAGCGACCTGTGCGGGCCCTGCGCCTACCGCCCCACCGACCGCACGGGCGAGCACGCCTGCCCGTACACGGCGGGCTACTGGGCCTTCCTCCACCGCCACCGCGAGTCCTTGACTGCCAACCACCGGATGGCCAGGGCGGTGAAGGGCCTGGACCGGCTGAAGGATCTCGACGGGCTCCTGGAGGAGGTCGCGGAGCGCGGCGACCGGGCGCCCTGAGGCCCGGGCCCCGTTGCTCAGTCCCCGGCGAAGTCGTCCGGAGCGGACCGGGCGAGGCCGGCAAGGGCCGCGAGGGTCTGGGAGAGCACCTCCCTGGTGGGGGACGCCAGGCCGAGGCGGATCGCGTGCGGGCCGCGGGGGCGGCCTGCGGCGAACGCCGCGGCCGGGGTCACCGCGATGGAGTGCCGCGCGGCGGCGGCGACGAACGTGTCGGAGCGCCAGGGGGCGGGCAGCTCCCACCAGAGGTGGTACGAGGACGGGTCGCTGCGGGTGCGGAAGTCTCCCAGGTGGCGTTGCGCGATCGCCTGACGCGCCCCGGCCTCCCGCTGTTTGGCCCGTACGAGCGTGGCGACGACACCGTCCTCCTGCCACCGCACCATCGCCTCCAGGGGAAACCGCATGGGCGTCCACCCGCCGGAGCGCACGGCCGCCGTGACCCGGCCCTCCAGCGCGGCGGGGGCCACGGCGAACCCGAGGGACAGGCCTGGGGAGAGCCGTTTGGAGAGGCTGTCGACGAGGACGGTGTGCTCGGGGGCCCGCGAGGAAAGGGACGGCAGGTCGTCCCGGAGGAAGGCCCAGACGGCGTCCTCGATCGCGTGGATCCCCGATGTCAGCAGCACATCGGCCAACTGGTCGAGCCGCCGCGCGGGCATGGTGAGCGACAGCGGGTTGTGCAGGACCGGTTGTACGTAGACGGCGTGCAGCGGTTCGGCGCGGTGCGCCTCCTCCACCGCCTCGGGGATCAGCCCGTCCTCGTCCATGGCGAGCGGTACGAGGGTGACGCCGAGCCGGGCGGCGATGGCCTTCAGGACGGGGTAGGTGTACTCCTCGACGCCCAGCCGGGCCCCCGGCCGGGTCAGTGCGGCGACAACGGCGGAGATGGCCTGCCGGCCGTTTCCGGCGAACAGGACACGTTCCGGATCGGGCCGCCAGCCGCCCCGCGCCAGGAGATCGGCGGCCGCCTCGCGGGCGGCGGGGGTCCCGGTGGGCCCGACCGGGCGCAGCACCGACTCCAGGTCGTCGGGGCGCACCAGCTTCTCCAGGCCGGCGGCGAGCAGGCCGGCCTGTTCGGGGACGACGGGGTGGTTGAGTTCCAGGTCCACGCGGTGGGCGGCGGGCTCCGAGAGGGCCGGGGCGGGAACGGGCGCGCCGGGCGCGGCCGCCACGAACGTGCCGCGGCCGACGTGGCCGACGGTGAGACCCCGGCGGGCCAGTTCCTGGTAGACACGGGAGGCGGTGGAGTCGGCGATGGCGTGGAGCCGGGCGAACTCCCGCTGCGGAGGCAGGCGTTGCCCCGGTCCGAGCCGACCGGACGCGATTTCCGCCGCCACGGTGTCCGCGACGGACCGGAAGTCCTTCACGGGCTTCACCTCCTTGGTCGCCGCATCGAAACACATCATTGCACCGAGTGCAATGTCCGCTATTGAATCGACCTGAAAGGCGAACCTAGACTCCGATTGCACCGAGCAACGGGGGCGGGAACGGGCGATGCGGTCGGGACCGAGACATGATTAGAGCGGCGGACACGCATGGTTGAGCTGAGCGGAGTGCTGGGCGTCGCGATGATCGCCCTGGGTATGGTGCTCACCCCGGGGCCGAACATGATCTATCTCGTCTCCCGGAGCATCACTCAGGGGCGACGCGCGGGGGTGGTCTCCCTCGGCGGTGTGGCCGTGGGGTTCCTCGTCTATCTGGTGGCCACGAATCTCGGTCTGTCGGTGGTCTTCCTCGCGGTACCCGAGCTGTACGTGGCGGTGAAACTGGCCGGGGCCGGCTACCTGGCCTATCTGGCCTGGACAGCCCTGAGGCCCGGGGGCGTCTCCGTCTTCGCGCCCAAGGAGATGCCGCACGACTCCGCGCGCAGGCTGTTCACGATGGGCCTGATGACGAATCTGCTCAACCCGAAGATCGCCATCATGTATCTGTCCCTCATCCCGCAGTTCATCAGCCTGGAGGCGGGAAACGTGCTCCTCCAGGGCTTCGTGCTGGGCTCCGTCCAGATCGTGGTGGCCCTCACCGTCAATCTGGGCATCGTCCTCGCGGCGGGGGCGATCGCCGTCTTTCTCGCCCGGCGCCCTTCCTGGCTCCGCGCCCAGCGCTATCTGATGGGCACCGCCCTGGGCCTCCTCGCGGTGTCGGTCGCGACGGACACCTCGGCACCGGCGGCCTCGGACTGAACGACCGTCCGGGGCAGGGTTCAGAGCATTTCAGAGCATGATGAGCAGGCGCGTATCGGCCTTGAGCTTCCTGTTCACCGAACGGCTCTGGACATAGACCTCCAGCTTGGGGTTGTTGCCCGCCTTCACCGAGACGGTCCCGCGGACTCCGGCGCCGAACAGGAGGTTGCGCGCCGCCTCGCCCGTGTAGGCGCGGTCGGTGTCCTTCTCGACGACGACGACCTCCTTGTCGGGCTGCACCTGGACGCGGGAGCCCAACTGGTAGTAGCAGGAGCCGCGTTCGTACGTGACGCCCGGGTGCGAGTCGACGAAGGCGCGGATCTCCATCTCCTTGTCGACCTTCAGCAGCCGGTACTTGTCGGCCGCGACCGGTTCGAGGGTGGCCCGCACGTCGTCCACGGATATGTCCTGGCCGACGGCGAACAGGTTCTTCGTGCCGCGCACGCCCTGCTCCCGGCCGCGCAGGAAGCTGGTGGCGGCGGCGCGCACGGTGCCGATCGCGTCCTCGACGCCCTTCTGCGAGTCCGCGTCCCAGATCGCGATGTTGCCGGCCGGGAAGCCGTAGTTCTGGGCGGTGCGCTTGGCCAGGGAGTTCGGCACGAGGATCGCGGAGGTCCAGTGCCCCGGGAGCCCGTTCATCTTCGCGGTGATCCGGTCGAGCCAGGGGCCGAGGATGGTCATGTCGCCGTCGTGGCGCCGGTCGCCGCCGGAGGCGTTCTCCTCACCGTCCGTCACGACGATCTGGAGGAAGCTGTGCTCGCCGTACTCCTCCCAGATGTGGCCCAGGTCGTCCAGGGACTTCAGCGAGGCCTCGATCAGCGCCGTCGCACCGTTGTTGACCTTGTACAGCCCGCGCATCGACGGGAGGTGCTTCACATCCATGTCCCAGACCAGGTTCTCCACCCGGTGGTCGAAGGAGTAGAGGCTGATCCGGGTCTCGTGGCCGAGGCTGTCCGACTCGGCCTTCAGCCCCGCCACGAACTCGTCGACGACGCGGATCAGCTGACCCTGGTGCTGGTACATCGAACCGGAGGCGTCCACGACCAGAGCGACGTGATTCACCTTGTGCTGGATCCTGTTGGCGGACATGGCAGTGCTCCTTCTCCGGTGTTCCCCGAACCCCCCGGGGGTTCCCCGAGCGATGTCTTCGACTCTATGGGGAGGCACTGACAGCGGGGCCGGGCGCGCGTGGCGCCCGGCCCCGGCCGGAGGTGCGGTGGGCGGATCAGTAGGCGGTCGTGACGGTGGTTCCGCCGAAGGTGCTCACCGCGTGCAGGCTGATGTAGTGGGCACCGGCGGGCGGGTCGGTGACGGTCAGGGTGTGGGTGTTGCCGGGGCCGGTGTCGCGGCTGGTGTGGGAGGCGGTGGTGGCCCAGCCGGTGGCGCTGTGGTACAGGTCAGCGTCGCCGGTGCCGCCGCTGACGGTGATCTTCAGCCGCTCGGTGCCGGCGGGGATGTACAGGTAGTGGTAGGCGTAGTTGCCCGTGGTGGCGGAGAGGTTGCCGCGACGGCAGTTCTCGCCCAGGACGCGGGGGTCGGGGTCGGTGCACTCGGCGACGGGAGTGGTGGAGCCGTCGCCGCAGTCACCGGCGGCGCACCCCGCCAGCCAGGTCCGGAAGTCGCTGTCGTACCGCGTGCCGATGGTGCTGGTGAGGTGGGTCCGGGCGGCGGCCCACCGACCGGTGCGGTAGTGGCCGAGCACCGTGTCCATGTCGGCGGGGTGCTTCTCCAGCATGTACCGCACGGCGAGGTAGCCCCAGCGGTACACCCGGGTGGTGTCGTGGCTGTAGTCGGTTCCGAAGAGGGTGCTCAGGGCGTAGGTGCCCTTGCCGGCCTCGGTCATCGCAGCGGTGTAGGGCTCGCCCCGGTAGTGGTAGGAGATGTACTCCGCGAAGCCCTCCACCCACCAGACGGTGGGGGTGCTCATGCCCGCGGCGAAATCGCCGTACATGGTGAAGCGGCCGTCCAGGTAGTGCGTGTACTCGTGGTTGAGGTTCCAGATGTGGAAGTCCGGCCGCAGCCACTCCGCCTCATAGGCGATGAAGCGGGGCTGGTTGCCCACGACGGAGGGGTCGCCCTCCAGGTACATGCCGCCGTTGTTGGTGTCGATCCCGTACATCGCACCGGCGTACGTCTGGTAGTCGGCGCTGGAGTCGTAGGCGATCACCTCGATCGAGGTGTTGTGGTCGTCGGCGACCGGGCCGTCGTCCTTGGCGATCCGGTGGAAGTAGGCGTCCTGCCCGATGAGGCTGGTGCAGGACGCGCTCAGCTCGGCGGACGTCATCTGCTGGGCGAGGATCCGGATGCCGGGGCTGCAGGTGTGACGGACCGGCAGGACCTCCCGCTTGAGGCGTTCCTGGAGGTCGCAGACGCCGTACGCCGAGCAGTTCGCGCGGTCGTAGTGGTCGGCCATCTCCGCTATGCCCACCCAGAGCGGGGCGGTGGGGCCGGTGATCGAGCTGCGGCCGAGCAGGTCGGTGGCCAGGGGCCGGGCCTTGCCCCGCAGGCTCGGGTACTGGAGGAAGCGGCCCAGCTCCCGCCCGGCGTTGGAGGTCAGGTACGCGTGGTCGCCGTCGAGCAGGGAGAGGTGGTCGGCGGCGAAGCGGTGCAGCGAGTCGAGGAGGCTCGGGTCCGCCTCGACGGCGCTGACGAACTCGGGTACCTGGTGACCCCGGAAGGTCACCGTGTACACGCCGTTGACCGCGGCGAGCATCCGCGAGAGGCCGTTCCAGGAGGAGTCGTAGTCCGCCAGCATCCGCTTGACCACGGTCAGATAGCGGGCGTTCTCCTGGGCGCTGTCGATCAGGATGACCGCCTCGGAGAGCGTCTCGCCGTTCTCGTCGGTGACGTCACGCGACCGCGGGCTCGCGAAGAAGCTGTCGAGACCCGAGCGGATGGCGGTCCGCAGAGCGCTGCCGTACGGGCCGACGACATCAGGGTTGTACCACTGCACGTAGTAGCCCGCCCGGAGGTAGAGCACGAGCTGCGGAGTGCCGGTGCTCCCGTCACCCGGGTAGTAGGCAGAGTTGTCGCGCAGCGCGTACGCCACCGCGGTCATCTGGGCTTCGCGGAAGGCCAGTCGGGCGTCGTTTCCCGTCAGGCTGAACAGCGTGTTCACGCAGTCGGTGGTGGACGCCTTGATCTGGCGCACCAGTTCGGCCCCGGTGCGGCCGGTGAAGTCGGCCGGGTCGCACGCGGCGGCCTTCGCCGATGACGGGGCGTCGTGGTCGCCGTACACCTCCCTGAGGGCTGACTTGTCGGCGCTCAGCGGGGGGAGCTGGGACACCGATCGCCGGTCCTCGGTGCGGTGACCGGTGCCCGGTGCGGGGGACTGCTGCGCCTGCGGCGCGGGGTCGGCCGATCCGGTGGTGCGGTTCGGTTGCGACGCGTTCGATGCCGTGGCGGCCGACGGGGAGTTCGGCTGCGCCTGGGCCGGCTGCGCGAGCAGCGCGACGCCCATCGCCCCGGCCAGAGCCAGCGGCAGAACGGCACCCACACCTCGGCGGACGAGTGTGGTTCTCACGTTGTTTCCTCCCATGAGGGATCGGGCCACGCGCTCGCGTGACCGATGGGATGGACGGGGCGCGGCTCGGGGATGTCGTCATGCCGTGTTGCCGGCCGGACGGGATGGCGCCGACGCAGGACTTGGCATGTCCACGCCCTGTGACATGTACAATGGCACAGGTCACACTTCACAGGAAGGCCCATGGCCGAACTCCGCCCGGGACTCTCCGTTTCGGGAAAGCCTCGGGCGACAGAAAGAGGAGGGGGAAGGAGGCGGACTCACCGCGCAACGTGACATTGTATAGTGCGGTGACAAAACGGAGGGGGAACGCATGGGTGAGCTGAAGTCCCGCAAACTCATCCCGGTGCAGGAGCATTTGCGCGACCAGGTGGCCAACGCCCTGCGGGCCGCGCTGATCGCGGGGGAACTTCAGCCCGGCGTGATCTACTCCGCGCCCACCCTGGCCGCCGAGTACGGCGTCTCGGCCACACCCGTGCGCGAGGCCATGCTGGATCTGGCCCGGGAGGGCCTGGTCGAGGCGGTGCGCAACAAGGGTTTCCGGGTCACCGAGCTCTCCGAGCGCGACCTGGACGAGTACACCGAGATCCGCTCGCTCATCGAGATCCCCACCATCGGCCGCGTGACCCGCACCGCCTCCCGTGAGCAACTGGAGGCCCTGCGCCCGGTGGCCGAGGAGATCGTGGCCGCCGCACAGCGGGGCGACCTGATCGGCTACCTGGAGTCGGACCGCCGCTTCCACCTCGACCTGCTCGCCCTCGCGGGCAACGCGCGCCTCGTCGAGACGGTGGCCGGCCTGCGCAAGCGCTCCCGGCTGTACGGGCTCACCGACCTGTCCCAGGAAGGGTCGTTGGTGGGTTCCGCGCAGGAGCACACCGCGCTCCTGGACATCATGATCGAGGGCGACGCGGAGGCGGCCGAGGAGCACATGCGCCGCCATCTCGCGCATGTGCGGACCCTGTGGGCAGCCCGGAAGCGGGAGGCCGAACGCACGGCCCCGTCCCGGAGGCTCGGCGCGCACTGACTCCGACATCGCTCCGGTACGGCGGGCGTTGAATCCTGGGCCGGGTGTGCGGACCGGCGGTCACATGGTGAACCCCTCCGGGTAGGGGTCGGTCGGGTCGAGCAGATACTGGGCGGTCCCGGTGATCCAGGCGCGGCCGGTGACGGAGGGCAGGACGGCGGGCAGGCCGCCGACCGTGGTCTCCGACAGGATCCGGCCGGTGAAACGGGAGCCGATGAAGGACTCGTTGACGAAGTCCTGCCCGGCCTTCAGCACTCCCCGCGCGTGCAGTTGGGCCATCCGGGCGCTGGTTCCCGTCCCGCAGGGCGAGCGGTCGAACCAGCCGGGGTGGATCGCCATGGCGTGCCGGGAGTGCTCGGCGGTGGAGCCGGGGGCCTCCAGATAGACGTGGTGACAGACGTCGATCGCGGGGTTCTCCGGGTGGACCACCGGGTTCTGTTCGTTGACCGCCCGCATGACGGCCAGGCCCGCGTCGAGCAGCCGGCCCTTCTCCGCCCGGTCGAAGGGGATGCCGAGGTCTTCGGTGCGCACGATCGCGTAGAAGTTGCCGCCGTACGCCATGTCGTAGCGGACCGGGCCGAACCCCGCCACCTCCACGACCAGGTCCAGCGCGTGGCTGTAGGAGGCGACGTTCTCCAGGGTGACGGACTCCGCGCGGCCGTCGCGGACGGCGACCCGTGCCGTGACGAGGCCGGCGGGGGTGTCGAGGCGGATGAGGGTCTCCGGCTCGACCGCCTCGACCATGCCCGTCTCCACCAGGACCGTCGCCACGCCGATGGTGCCGTGGCCGCACATGGGCAGGCAGCCGGAGACCTCGATGAACAGCACGCCGAAGTCGGCGTCCGGCCGGGTCGGGGGCTGGAGGATCGCGCCGGACATGGACGCGTGCCCGCGCGGCTCGCACATCAACAGGGTGCGCAGACCGTCCCGTTCGGCCATGAACCGCTCGCGTCGCTCGGCCATGGTCGCGCCCGGCAGGACGCCCACCCCGCCGGTGATCACCCGGGTCGGCATGCCCTCCGTGTGCGAGTCGACCGCATGGTAACAGACCGTGGAGCGCACGTCAGTTCACCCCCGCGTCGATGAGGGCCTGGGTGGCGGAACGTACGACGGCCTCGGTCTCCGGGTCCAGGGGCTGCCGGGGCGGCCGGCAGACGCCGCCGGTCCGGCCGGTCATGTCCTGGCCGAGCTTGATCGCCTGGACGAACTCGGTCCTGCTGTCCCAGCGCAGTACGGCGTGGAGCCGGCGGTAGAGCGGGAGCGCGGTGGTGAGATCGCCTGCCAGCGCGGCGTCGTAGAGGTCGAGGCAGGCGCGCGGGAAGACCTGGGGGTACCCGGCGACCCAGCCCTTGGCCCCGGCGAGGGCGACTTCGAGGAGGGTGTCGTCGGTGCCGATGATCAGGTCGAGCCCGGGGGCGAGTTCGTTGATGGCGTAGCACCTGCGGACGTCCCCGGAGAACTCCTTCACGCCCACGATGAACCCCTCGGCGTACAGCTTGGCCAGCAGCTCGGGGCGCAGGTCGACCTTGGTGTCGATGGGGTTGTTGTACGCGGTGACGGGAAGCCCGGCGGAGGCGACCATCGCGTAGTGCTCCAGGACGGCGCGGTCGTCGGCCCGGTAGGCGTTGGGCGGCAGGCACATGACGGCCTGGCAGCCGGCGTCCCTGGCGAAGAGGGCGTGCCGCCTGGCCTCGATCGCGCCGTACGCCCCGACGCCCGGCATCACGGTGAAGCCCTCGGGGGCGTGGGCGACGGCGGTCTCGACGACACGGTCGCGTTCCTCGTACGTCAGGGTCTGGTACTCCCCCAGCGACCCGTTCGGGGCGACGCCGTGCAGGCCCTGTTCGGCGAGCCGGGCGACGTTGTCCCCGTACGCGCCGTGGTCGACGGCGAGGTCCCGGCCGAACGGGAGGCTCGTCGCGACGATGACACCGTGCCAGGGCATACGGGCGGGGGCCGTGCGGTCCACGCGGTTCATGGGAACTCCTCAGGTGGGTTCGGACGGGGTGTCGCCGGTGGAGGGCTCGGCGGAATCGGCGAGCGCGCCGAGCGTGACCGGGGTCGCGATCAGCCGTTCGGCGGGGGTGTAGGGCTCGGCACGGGCGGCGACGAGGCAGTGCACGGCGGGCCCGCACATCCGGCCCTGGCACCAGCCCATGCCTGCCCTGGTCAGCTGTTTGACCTGCCGGTGGTCGGATGCCGAACCGTCGGCACGGGCGGCGAGGACAGCCCCCGCGGTGACCTCCTCGCACCGGCAGACCGTGGTGTCGTCGGTGAGCCAGGCGGGCCAGTCCCGCGGCACGGGGTGCGCCCGGGCCAGGGCGCGCGCGAAGGCGCGGTGCCGGGCCACCGCCCGGCGCTGCGCGGCCAGGGGCCGGATTCCCGGCCGGCCCGGCGCGGACAAGTCGGTGAGCACCGAGACCGCCGCCACGCGCCCCTCGCTCAGCGCGAGCGCCGCCCCGCCCACCCCGCAGGTCTCGCCCGCCGCGTAGAGGCCTGGCACGGTGGTGCGCTGTCCGGCGTCGACGGCGGCGGCCATGGTGCCGTCGCCCGCGTCGGCGAGGTCGCAGCCGAGCGGGAGCAGCAGGTCGAGCTGGGGCACGAAGCCCCAGCCGACGCCCACGGTGTCGGCCTCGATCCGCCGCTCGGTACCCGGGAGCGGTGCCCCGTCGGCACCCAGGGCCGCGGTGCGTACGACGGCGACCCGACCCTCCCCTTCGGCGCCGACGATGCCGGTGCGGGTGCGGACCGGGATCCGGTGCCGGGCCAGCGTGCCCGCGTAACCAGCGGCTTCGGCCCACTTGGCGGGGTTACGCAGCAGGGGTGCGGGGTGGCGCAGCCAGGCCGAGGGGGCCGCCGCCTCGCACACCGCGACGACCTCCGCCCCGCGTGCGGCGAGGGCGGCGGCGACGGGCAGCAGGAAGGGGCCCGTACCGCCGAGGACCACGCGCCGGCCGGCCACCACTCCCCCGCCCTTGAGCAGCGACTGGAGTCCGCCGGCGGTGAGCACGCCGGGCAGGTCCCAACCGGGGAAGGGGAGTTGGCGGTCGTAGGCGCCCGTCGCCACGAGCAGGGCCGGTGCGCGCAGCACGACGGCCCGCTCCTCGGGCGGCCTGCCGCGGTCCACGGCGTGGACGGTGAAGCCGTCCGCCGCGCGGGCCGTGGTCCAGACGGGGTGGTCGAGCAGGAGCGTGAGCCGTCCGGTGCGCTGGTGGGCGGCCAGGGTCGCGCGGAGGGAGCGGTAGGTGCGCAGGTCGTGGTGCAGATCATCGGTGGGGAGGGCCTCGCGCGCGTGGTCCGGGGGGTGACGCCAGAACTGGCCGCCCGGCGCGGAGCCCGCGTCGACGAGGACGACTCGCAGCCCGCCGTCCAGGGCGGTGACGGCGGCCGCCATACCGGCGGGCCCGGCGCCCACCACCACGAGGTCGACGGGCTTCTGGGGCTCAGCCATCGTCGCCCTCCCCCGTCGCGACGGCCATGCCCGCTCGGGCCTGCACCAGGCAGGCGCGCTGCCCGCGCCGCCCGTCGACGGTGACGAGGCAGTCGTAACAGACGCCGATCCCGCAGAAGACGCCCCGGGGCCGCTGCCCGCCCCGGGTGGTCCGCCAGGCGACCCGGCCGGAGGCGACGAGCGCGGCGGCCAGGGTCTGCCCGGGCACGAACGCCAGGGGTTCGCCGTCCACGGTCAGTCCAGGTGCGGTGGGTACGTCGGTCTCCGCGGCCACTCGGGTCACTTCGGCACACCTCCGGTCGTGAGGAATCGGTCGGGCAGGAGGCCGGTGTGGGCGGCCGGATCGGCTCCGCGCCACGGGCGGCCGAGCAGCTGGGCGGTGATCAGGGCGCCGGTGCCGGGAGCGAGGCCGATGCCCGCGCCCTCGTGGCCGCACGCGTGGAGGACGCCGGGGACCCGGGGGTCCGGGCCCACAACGGGCAGGTGGTCGGGGCAGTACGGCCTGAACCCCCGGTAGGCGCGGATCAGATGGACGTCGCGCAGGAACGGGAAGAGGCGGCAGGCCTGCGCGGCGAGCAGGGCCACCACGGCCGGGTTCATCGCGGTGTCGAAGCCGACGCGTTCGCGGCTGGCGCCGATCAGGATGGTGCCCGCGCGGGTGCCCTCGACGACGCACGAGGTCTCCAGGCCCTCGTCGCTGGAGGCGACGTTGGCGACGTAGTCGGCGGAGTAGACCTTGTGCCGGATCATCGGCGGCAGCGGTTCGGTGACCAGGACGAAGCCCCGGCGCGGCAGGATCGCGACGGGGGCGCCGAGGCGGCGGCCGACCTCGCCGCCCCACGTTCCGGCCGCGTTGACCACGGCGTCGGCGGCCAGCACCGCGCCGTCGGCCGTGCGAACTCCGGTGACCCGCCCGTCGGTTCCGGTGACGGCGGCGACGGCCTCGCCGGTACGCACCCGGGCGCCGCGCCGGACGGCGGCCCGCAGCAGTCCGGCCGCCGCGAGGACGGGCTGCACCTGGGCGTCCTGCGGGTAGTGGACACCGCCGGGGAGGCCGGGTGCGATGTGCGGTTCGAACGCGTCGACGCGGTCGACGAGTTCGGTCTGGATTCCGGCCGCCGCCTGGCGTGCGGCGAACGCGTGCAGGGCGGCGAGGCCTTCGGGGGTGCTCGCGACGACCAGGCCGCCCTTGTTCTCGAACTCGACTTCTCCCGGGCCGAGTTCCTTGCCCACCTCGTCCCAGAGGTCACGGCTGAGCCGGGCCAGCTCCAGTTCCGGGCCGGGCTCCTTGTCGGAGAGCAGGATGTTCCCCTCCCCCCGGCTGGTGGTGCCCGCACCGACCGGGCCCCGGTCGAGCACCGTGACACCGAGACCGGCGGAGGCGGCGTGGAACGCGCAGGCGGCGCCCACGATGCCCGCGCCGATGACCACGACGTCCACCGCCACCTCCAGGTGCAATGTCACATGCCATTGCCCAGGCTATACATCGGTCCGGCCCGAGGACAATCCCGCCGTCGGCGCGAACTCGGGCAGGACCAGGGCCGCGTGGGCCGGTCGCCCCGCCGCCGCCGGGGGTGTGGCGGCGAGACCGCGCAGCAGGGCGTTGCGCTCCTCCAGGGCCCGGGCGGTGGTGGGGAACAGCAGGGCGTCGCCCGTGCCGACCAGGTCCTGGTTGAGGGTCACGAACGGACGGCTGTCGCGTTCGTAGGCGGCGAACGCCGCGGTGTGGTCCCGTTCGGCCGCCAGGGAACCTGCGAGCATGTACGCGCCGACGAGCGCGAGACCGGAGCCCTGGCCGGTCAGGAACGAGGGCGCGTACGCGGCGTCGCCCACCAGCGCGACCCGGCCGTCGGCCCAGCGGGGCATGCGGATCTGGCTGACCACGTCGAAGAACAGGTCGTCCGCCGCGCGCATCGCGGCCAGCATGCCCGGGACTTCCCACCCCGCGTCGGCGAAGACCGCCTCGACCAGGTCCCGTTGGACCTCCGGATTGCGGAAGGCGTCCAACGGGGGTTGCGGACGGGCGAAGTTGAGGAAGCCGTGCACGTCGTCGCCGTCCCCCACGGCGTACAGCACCGCCGCCCGGCCTGGTGCGTTCCACAGGGTGGTCTCGCGGACGAGTCCGAAGGTGTTCGGCAGGGTGAATCCGGCGAAGCAGTAGCCGAGGTACCGGTGGAACCGCTCCTCGGGACCGAACACCAGCCCTCGGGTGTGGGAGTGCAGTCCGTCCGCACCGACCACCAGGTCGAAGGTCCGGCCGCCGCCCCGGCGGAACGTGACGTCGACCCCGTGGCGGTGCTGGTCGAGCGTGTCGATGGAGTCGTCGAACAGGAACTCCACGTCGTCACGGACCGCCGAGTGAAGGGCGCCGGCCAGGGCTCCGCGCCGTACCTCCAGGTCCGCTCCCGCGACACCACCCGTGACGGTGTGCGGAGCGATCGAGGCCACCTCGGCGCCGTCCTCGTCGAGGAAGGTCAGTCGCCGCAGATCGATGTGCGCGTCCCGCAGTCGGGGCAGGATCCCCATCCTCCGGACGACGTCGAGCGCGGTGCCGCGTACGTCGATGGGGTAGCCGCCGCCGCGGAGCGCCCCCGCCTTCTCGACCACCGTGACGGCGAATCCGTAGCGGTTCAGCCAGAACGCGAGGGCGGGACCCGCGATACTGGCCCCGGATATCAGGACCGTACGCCTCCGGCCGCCGGGGACGTGCCTCAACTCATCGGTGCGGGTCATTCCTTGACTCCTTTGCTCATGGTGCGGACGACCAGCAGGGACAGCACCGTGACGGCGGCGGCCAGGACGAAGCCGGCGACGAAGGCCGACTCGGCCGGGATCTTCGACCCGGAGGGCGTTCCGGCGGTGAGGATCGCCCCGGTGACCTGCACCCCCACGGCGAAACCGATCACGCGGGTCACCAGGACGAGACCGGTGGCGATGCCGGTGTCCCCCAGGTCGACGGAGGTGGCGGTCCTGGTCACCATCGCCGTGACACAGAGCCCGTTGGCGAGCGCGACCAGCGCCTTGCCGAGGACGAGGTGCCAGATCTCGGTGTGCGCGGCCGCCAGGCCGAGCAGGCCGACGGCCATGAGCAGCACCCCGGCGGTGACCACGGCCCGCGAGCCGAGCCGCCGCACCCCGATGCCGCTGATCGGCCCGGCCACCGACGCGGCCAGGGCGCCGGGCAGCAGGAAGAAGCCGATCGCGGTGGCGCTCGCCCCGAATCCGTAGGTGTCGGCGGGGACCGCGAACAGTTGCGGGACGAGGTAGGTCGCCGCCGAGGTGCCGACGCAGATCAGGAACGTCAGCACACACGACTTCCCCACGGCGGGCCGGGTCAGCATGCGCAGATCGACCATCGGCGAGGCCGCACGGCGCTCGACGGCCACCCAGCCGGTCCCGAAGGCGGCCAGCAGCACGACGAGCCCGAGGAGCACGAGGGGTTGGGTGACGAGGTCGGCCCCCAGGCCGAGGACGAGCATGAGCGTGACGAGCGTGCCGCTCAGGAGGACCAGGCCGGGCCAGTCGATCCCGGCGCCCTGCGGGCGGCGCGGCGGATCGTGCGGCATCAGCCGGTGCACCAGCACCGTGGCCCCGGTGACGGCGAACGTCGGCAGCGCGAACATCCAGTGCCGGGACAGCCCTTCGGCGACGGGCCCGGCCGCCAGCGTCCCCGCCATGGCGCCGCCCACGAACAGCCCGCTGACCACCCCGATGGCCACCTTGGACTCCCCGGCGGGAAGGTGCGCGCGTACGAGGATGAACGACAGGGGCAGCGCCCCCACCATCGCGCCCTGCAGCACCTGGCCGAGCAGCAGGACCGGCAGATTCGGCGCGAGCGCGGAGACCAGACCACCGGCGCAGACCACCGCCATCAGCCGGACGACGACCCGTTTCCCGCCGTAGCGGTCGCCTAATGTGCCCGCGATCGGCGTGATGAGCGCACCGGTGACCAGGAGCACGATGCTGAGCAACGCCCCTTCGGCGGGGCTCATGTCCAGCTCGCGCTGGAGGAGCGGGAGCGTCGGCGTCACCACCGATTCCAGGGCCCCGGTGGCGACCGCGAGTGCGCCGAGGGCTCCGACGGCGGCCTTCCCGATGGGGCGCGCGGGAGCGTGGGTCGTGGTCATGGACGTCCTTTCCGTCGCGGCCCGGCCGAAAGGGCCGACAGGAGGTGGCCGACAGGAGGTGGCCGACAGGGGGTGACCGACAGGACGGAGCGGCCGCACACGGCTGTACGGGTACGGCATGCACCGAACCCGAACTACACTACACCGTGCAGTGTAGTTCCGTTAGGATGAGCACATGCCGACCACCAAGACCCTGCGCGAGGGGTCCGCTCAGAAGCGGGCCGCGATCCTCACCGCGGCCCGGGAACTGTTCCTCGCCGACGGCTTCGACCGGTCCAGCGTCGACGCGGTCGCCGCCCGGGCGGAGGTGTCCAAGCGGACGGTCTACGACTACTTCGGCGACAAGCGCACCCTGCTGCGGGCGGTCGTCGACTCCGTCGGCGACGCGCTGGTCACGACGGTCCGGCGCACGCTGGACGAGACCCTGACGGACCGGACGGAGGCCGCCCAACTGGAGGACGCCCTGGTCGCGTTCTCGATGCGCATCGCGACGGAGATGCTCGGCTCGGCGGAGTACACGACCCTCCAGCGCCTGCTGCGGTCCGACTCCGGCCGACTGGAGCAGCAGGACTACAACCCCATGGCGAACACGCCTGATGAGGCGATCGCCGAGCGGTTCGCCGCCTTCGCCGACGCCGGACTGCTCGACGTCCCCGACCCGCGTCTGGCGGCCGACCAGTTCCTGGCGCTGACCTTCGGCGTCGCGCTGGACCGGCTCGGCTCCGCGAACGCCGCGCGGGACACCCGCGTACGGCCGCTCGTCGTCGAGGGCGTACGGACCTTCCTGCGGGCGTACCGGGCCGATCCGGGTACGAGCGGCGGCGCGGCCTGACGCCGAGCGGCCGGGACCCCGGCGGAGCTGCCCGCCGATGTCCCGGCCGCCGCCGCCAGGTCGTGCCTCAGGGGACGGGCTGCTGCTGCGTGACGCAGTGGATGCCGCCGCCGCCCGTGCCGAGACGGTCGATGTTCAGCTGCTCGATCGTACGGTCGGGGTGGAGGCGGGCCAGCGTGGCGTTCGCCGCCGCGTCCGCGCGGGAGTCACCGAAGTGGGCGTGCGGTTGAGCAGACTGCTGCGGGTCGCCATCAGGGTGCCCGCGCCGTCCTGTTCGATGGCGCCGCGCTCGCCGACGAAGTCGGCGGAGGTGAACGGGACGCCGACCTACGAGGCGATCCGCTCGGCGACGCGCGTGTCCTGGCGGTGGGTCTGCTTGTTGCCCCAGCCGACGAAGTTGAGGCCCACCGCGTCGAGGCCGCCTGCCCGGTTGGTCCGGAACACCGGCCCGGCGTCCCGCATCCAGCAGTCGTCGACGGGGATGGAGCTGATGACCGTCACCGACGTGCCGCACAGCGAGCGCGCCTTGGCCGCGCTCGCGGAGTTGCCGGACATGACGACCGGCTCGTACCGGGCGATGGTGCGGGCGGTCAGCGCGATGTCGGCCTCGATGCCGGCGAGGCTTCCCGGCCCCAGATCGCGGTGCTGTCGGGCCGGGCCATCCACGTACGGGGGTGGCGGACGTCCTCGACGGGGACGCGGAAGGCGCCGGCTGCGGACCGGGGCCGGTGTCGCGCCCGAGTTCCCCGACCGCGACGTCGTCCCGGTCGTGATCGACACCGTCACCTCCGGGGGCGGCGGCATCCACTGCGCCACCCACGACCAGCCGGGCGAGCCGGTCGACTGACGCCCGCCGCGATCACCGGGGGCGACATCCGGCCTTCAGGGCGAGCGTGCGAACCATGGGATCGAAACCTTCAGGGCAAGCGCTGAGAAGGCGCCTGCTCCGAAACACCGGCGCCGGTCTAACCCCCGGCATTCCACCCCGCCACCAGCTCACCCAGCGCCTCGGCCGCCTCCTCCGTGTCGCGGCCGTCGTCGGCGCGGGCGTGGCGGGCCAGTTCGACGTGGACGAAGCCCGCGTGTTCGCGCTCCGCCGAGCGGCCCTGGACGTTGCTCCGGCCCTCCAGCGGGCAGCGCGCCTCCCAGGCCCGGCAGACCCGTAGTCCGTCGTCGTCCAAGCGGTCGGCCAGGGCGGCCACCTCGGCGGGGGCCGTCTCGGCGGCGCCGGTGGAGACGACGGCGTCCCAGGGGCGGTCGGAGGAGTCGGTGAAGCCGTGCAGCTGGACGCCGGGGACCCCGCGCTTCTGCAGCTCCACGACGACCGTGTGGAAGGCGCTGTCCTCGCGGTGGGCGACATCGGCTTCGCCGTCCTTGCCGGCCCGGCGGTGGGATCCGGCGAGGACGAGTGCGCCGCCGGGGTTCTGCTCCAGGAGCCGGATGCCGAGGTCCTCGGTGTCGCGGTCGGAGACGGGGTGCGGGACCTGGGCGTTCCAGCGGACGGTCGAGTCGGCGTTCAGATACACGCGGCCCCAGCGGGCGCTCTCCCCCGGGCCGGTCGCGGCGATCTCGTCGTAGCGGCGGCCCGAGTCGGTGTCGGTGAGGCGGGTGAGGCCGAGGCCGAGCGGGGCGAGTTGCCGCTCGGCGCCCTGGGCGTCACCCGACAGCAGACTGCCGACGGCCTTCGCCAGTCGCGCGCGCTGCGCCTTGCCGGGCGGGCTGTAGGGAGTGTCGGCGCGGAACGTCGATGTGTATCCGAGGACGCGGCTGCGCAGGTCGACCAGTTCCCGGGCGCGCGGAACGGTTTCCTCCGGGTTCGGGGACGTATCGGCCTGACAACCGGCCAGAGTCAGGATCAAACCCACCGGGACGAAAATGCGGAGGAAACGTGATCGTCTCGTGATGGCAATACGACGATCACGCATGATGCTCATGTAACCATGACTCAGTGACATTCCGTAATTCTCTCGGTATGGGTCGCTCGGTGGGCCTGCTGGCGATAGCCATCGGCCTCACCGTGTCGTGCGGCTCCGAGCCCGCGCCGCCCCAGGCCAAGGCCGGCGGCCGCAGTTTCACCGTCGCCGCGGCCGGCGACGTCCTCATCCATCCCGAGCTGGTCGAGCAGGCCGCCAAGGATGCCGAGAAGAGCGGACGCGGGGAGGCCGGCCTGGACTTCGGGCCGCTGCTCGCCGGGGTGAAGCCCGTGATCAGCAAGGCCGACCTCGCGATCTGTCACATGGAGACACCCGTCGGGAAGCCCGAGGGCCCGTTCCAGGGATATCCGGAATTCCTGGTTCCGCCGCAGATCCTGACCAGTCTGAAAGACGTCGGATACGACACCTGCTCGACAGCCTCCAATCACACCTTCGACCATGGGCTGAAAGCCGTGCGCCGCACGCTGGACGCCATGGACAAGGTGGGCCTCGGGCACAGCGGGTCGGCGCGGACGCCGAAGGAAGCAGAGCAGATCAACATCCGCGACGTCAACGGCGTCAAGGTCGCTCACCTCTCGTACTCCTGGGAGTCCTTCCTCAACCCCACGCCCGAGAAGCAGCGCTGGGCCTTCAACCTCTCCCGCACGGAGACCATCAAGAAGGACGAGAAGCGGGCCCGCGACAAGGGTGCCGAGGTGGTGCTGCTCTCCCTGCACTGGGGCCTGGAGCACTACAACGAGCCGAGCGTCCCGCAGCTGGACATGGCCCGGCGGATCACCGAGGAGACCGGTGTCGATCTGGTGATCGGGCACCACGCCCACGTGGTGCAGCCGATCCAGAAGGTCAACGGCACCTGGGTCGCCTACGGCCTCGGCAACCAGGTGGCCCGGCACTCCTCGCCGACCGGCCTCACCGAGGAGGGGGCCATCGGCTGGTTCGAGTTCCGTGAGACCGCCGACGGCTGGGATGTCGCCGCCCGCTACCGCACCACGCTCGTGGACATCCCGCCGGAGCTCGAACCCGGGGAGAAGGCACCCGAGGGCGCGGTCGAGGACCTCCGGCTGGTGGACGTACAGCAGGCACTGGAGAACCCCGGAGAGCTGTCCGCCGACCGGACCGCCCGCTACCGGCTGGCCGAGGACCGGACGCGCGGCTTCCTCTTCAACCGGGGAGCGCCGGGCGGTGACGGCCTGAAGCGGCTGTCGCCGCAGAAGTGACCAGGACCACACCACCACATACGCCAACGGACACAACCCTTTAGGCGGTTGTCCGTCTTTTCTACGACAGCGTCTCGCGCTTTTCGACGACGACGTCTCGCAGCCACGCGACAGCGGTGCTTCCTCCGGGCACTGAGCTCCCGCAGCGACCAAGGAAGAAAACCGGTGACATCGACTCCTGCCGCGCCCCTCGTGCCGAAAGGCCGGCGGCGCAGCCGCAGACGTGCGGACATGCCGTTGCTGGGTGGCATCAGGCCGCCGATCGCCCTGCTGTGCGTGCTGATCCTCGCCCTCGCGGGCCTCACGGCCAAGGTGTTGGGGCCGGGCGCGGAACCGGTCGTGCCCAAGGCGGTGCTCTCCTCGCAGCAGCACTTCGCCGAGGACGGCGCCATCGCCCTGCGCGCCTCGATCGACGAGCGGGTCACGGACCTCGAACGCACCGCGACCGCGCTGAACTCGGGCAAGCCGGCCGACCCCGAGCGCGTGCTGTCGGACCTGAGCAAGGCGTACCAGAAGTGGACCGGCACCACCGTGCTGGACCTGGCGGACGGCAAGGTGCTGGCCGCCCGCGGGGAGCGCATCCCGCTCGCCTGGGTGGACAAGGACGTCCTCACTGGTGACGAGGCGCTCACCCCGCGGATGGTGCGGCTGGACACCGGCGACGTACGTCTGATGACGAT
The DNA here is from genome assembly GCA_014649555.1 of Streptomyces globisporus. GTDB lineage: Bacteria > Actinomycetota > Actinomycetes > Streptomycetales > Streptomycetaceae > Streptomyces > Streptomyces globisporus. The sequence goes on from BMTG01000011.1 coordinate 158,405, forward strand.
GGCGGTGCTGGAGGGGAAGCAGGGGGCGCAGCACCTGCTGGTCGCCTCCAACAGCCTCTCCGTGCCCCCCATCAACCTGGGCCCGTTCCGCAGCATGGCCGTCGTCGCGCGCGGTGGCGAGATCCTGGCGACCGCCGGCTTCGAGCAGTCCGAGGCGCTGAACTCGGACGCGGAACGCAAGGAACTCACCTTCCTGCAGAAGCAGATGACCCGGCTGTCCGACCAGTCCGCCGAGGAGACCGAGCAGAACCCGGTGAGCGCCCGGGAGCCCGGCTCCCGCGGCTACCCCGGCGTCAGCGGAACCCTGGTGGGCGGGGGCTACAACGGCCGGGTCGCCACCGTCGGGTACGCCTCCCTCGCCGCCTCCGACCCGGAGGACGGGGAGAGCGTCGCCGCCGGTCTCGGCCTCACGGTCGTCTCCCTGCTTCCCGTGGTCCAGCAGCAGACCCTCACCGACGACAGCCGGCAGCTCTTCGGCCTGCTCGCGGCGGGCGCCCTGGTGCTGCTCGGCCTGCTCGCGGTCGCCGTGCTGTGGATGACCGTGCAGCGCCCGCTGCTCGGCCTGTTCCTGGAGTCCCGCCGGCTCGCCCGGGGCGACCTGGTCCGCCCGGTCACGGTGCCCCGCTGGGGCGAGGCCGCCCGGATCGGCGCCGCGCTGGAGAGCATCCGCGGTCAGCTCGGCGGCCCGCACGGATCCGACGGCCCCGTCGGCGCGCGCCCGGCCGGCCGGTTCCGGGGCGGTGCGCGCGGGCCGCTGGCGCTGACGGCGGTTCTCCTGCTGCTGTGGTGCGTTCCCGTCGGGCTCCTGCTCAACCGCACGGACGGGACCGTCAGCATCCCCGCCGTCATGGTCAACGACCAGCGCGACCGCACCGACCTGGTCGCCGACCGGGCCCGCCGGGCACTGAACGAGGCCCAGGCCGACCTCGTGTCCACCTCCCGCCTGCTCGACCTCGACGACCCCGCCGGCACCGAGACCGTGCTGAAGAGCGCCTTGCGCGAACACACCCGCTACCAGGCGCTGTACGTCGTCGGCGCGACCGGCGACATCGTCGCCCGGGCCGGCGGCGACCCCCACCCGTGGAGCACGGAGAAGGCCCCCTCGCTGGTCCGTGTCTCCGGCCAGGGCGAGAAGAGGCCCGTCGTCCAGGCCGGGGCGCCCGTGCCGGAGCGCAAGGGCATGACCCTGGTCGGTGAGGTGCGGGTGGAGTTCCTCAACTCGCTGCTGAAGCGGCCCGGCCTCGGCGAGGTCCGGATCGTGAACGCGGACGCGCGGACCCTCGCCGGCAGCGACGGTTTCCGCGCCTTCGAGGGGCTGCCGGAGGACGCGCTGCCCGACCTGGTGCGCGCCGCCAATGTGCGGGTGGGCGCCGGGCCGCTGGAGAACGGGCTGCTCATCCGGGACGGCGGCGCCGTCACCGTGGCCGCCGCGGCGCCGTTCACCGGTGGCGGGGTCGCCGCCGACCTGGGCTGGACCGTCGTGAGCTGGCAGGACGCCGGCCGCTTCGAGATCACCGCCTACGAGCGCGAGGACCGCAGCGTGCTCGCCAGTCTGCTCGGCATCGCCCTGATCGTGGTCTGCCTGGGCTGGATCCACCTCGTCGTCGTACGGCCCCTGCGGGCCCTCGCGGCGGCCGCCGAGAAGCTCGCCGACGGAGACCTCAAGACCGTGCACTACCCCCGCTACCAGGACGAGGTGGGCGCCGTCGTCCGGAGCCTCGAACTGATCCGCCAGCAGTTGCAGGCCCGTCGGCAGACCCAGGCGCGCCGGCCCGCCGAGTCCCGGCCCGGCGCCGGAGGAAGGTGACCCAGCGTGCTCTACCTCTACTTCGTCCTGCTCACCGGCAGCGTGTTCCTGCTCGTCGCGGGCATCGTGGAGCAGCGTCGGCACTACGCCGCGCTGCACACGATCCCCTCGCGGGTGCTCGTCAACGGCATCCGCGGCAAGTCCTCCATCACCCGGCTCTGCGCGGGCGCGCTGCGGGGCGGTGACCTGATCACCGTCGCCAAGACGACCGGGACGGCGGCCCGTTTCATCCACCCGGACGCCACCGAGGAGCCGGTCTACCGCAAGTTCGGCATCGCCAACGTGGTGGAGCAGATCGGCATCGTCCGCCGGGCCGCCACCTACCGGCCCGACGCGCTCGTCATCGAGTGCATGGCCGTGATGCCGGCGCTCCAGGAGGTCAACCAGAGCAAGCTGATCCGCTCGACGATCGGCGTGCTCTGCAACGTACGCGAGGACCACCTCGCCGAGATGGGGCCCACCCTCGACGACGTGGCCCGCTCGCTGTGCCGCTCGATGCCCGAGGACGGCATCTGCGTCACGGCCGAGAAGGAACGTTTCCACATCCTCCAGGAGGAGGCGGACGCCCGGAACTGCCAGTTGGTGTACGCCGATCCGGAGACCGTCAGCGACGAGGAGCTGCGCGGCTTCAGCTGGTTCACCTTCAAGGAGAACGTGGCGATCGCCCTGGTCGTCGCCGATCTCCTCGGCGTGGAGCGCGAGGTCGCCCTCCAGGGGATGTACGACGCCCCGCCGGACCCGGGTGTGCTCTCGGTGGAGCGCTACGTGGCCCCCGACGGCAACCGCCTCGCCTTCGCCAACGTCTTCGCGGCCAACGACCCCGAGTCGACGCTGATGAACATCAACCAGCTCCTCGACCTCGGCGCGATCCGCCGCCCGCTGAACGTGGTGATCAACTGCCGCCCCGACCGCGTGGAGCGCAACGGGCAGATGGGCGAGATCATCCCCGACCTCCAGCCCGACAACGTCTTCGTCATCGGGCACCCCGCCAAGAGCGCGATCGACGCCATCCCCGCCGCGTGGCAGGACCGGGCGGTCGACCTGGGCGGCGAGAAGCGGGCCGCCGAGGAGTTCATGCCGGCGATGCTCGGCCGGATGTCCGACGGCGCGTCCCTGGTGGCGATCGGCAACATCCACGGCCAGGGCGAGGAGCTGCTGGAGTACCTCGCCGAGCTCCCCGCCGACGAGAGCGAGACGGACGAGGAAGCTCCGGCCCCCGTCGCCGCGAACCCGGCGCAGGCGTCCCGCCTGGATCCGTTCGCCTCGTACCACCCGGCGTACGAGGAGCGCTACCAGGCTTCGCAGACGCAGGAGATCCCGGTGGTCCGCATCCCGGCGCAGCCGACGGATTCCCACCGGCAACAGCCCGGACACCACGAGCAGTACGCCGGGCGTGAGCCGTACACACAGCGCGAACGGCACACCCAGCAGGAGCCGTACACACAGCGCGAACAGCACACCCAGCAGGAGCCGTACACACAGCGCGAACAGCACACCCAGCAGGAGCCGTACACGCAGCGCGAACAGCACGCCCAGCAGGAGCCGTACGCACAGCGTGAGCCCTACGCGCAGCAGGGCCGGGACCGGGACCGGACCCAGGACCAGCCCTTCGAGTTCTTCGCCGGCGCGCCGCGGAAGCAGCCGTCCGAACCCGCCCCGCACATCTGGCCGCCCCACGACGAGCCGCACGACGACGCCCGGAGTTCCCGTTGACCACCGCCGCACTGACCCCCGAGATGGCCGCCCTGGGTATCGCCATAGGGCTGTTCTTCTCGCTGCTGTGCTACCTCACCACCAACCTTTCGCCCGGCGGAATGATCACCCCGGGCTGGCTCGCGCTGACGCTGATCGAGGATGTCCAGCGCGCGGCCATGGTGCTGGGCGTCACGGCGCTCACCTACGCGGGCACCAAGGTGATGCAGCGGCTGGTGATCCTGTACGGCAAGCGGCTGTTCGCCTCGGTCGTGCTGCTCGGCGTGCTGCTCCAGAGCACGGTGATGATCCTGCTGTCGCTGGAGTTCCCGCTGCTCTACGGCAACCAGACCCTCGGCTTCATCGTGCCCGGTCTGATCGCCTACCAGCTGGTGCGCCAGCCGAAGGGCCCGACCCTGCTGGCCACCGGCACGGTCTCGCTCATGGCCTACATCGTCGTCGCCGCCGGGCTGCTGCTCGGCATCATGCCCGCTGTCTGACCAGCCGCCCACGAACAACCGAGGAGTTACCGATGGCAGGGAAGAAGAAGTCACGGCCCGTCGTCTCGGGACTGGTGGTGCTGGCGCTCGTCGCGACCTCCGGCTACCTCACCCTGGAACTGCGCAAGCAGGAGGCGCCCGGGGTGACCGAGGTCCGCAACGTCGGCGTCCTGGACGGCGGCAAGGCCTCCGGCTCGGCCGACGACGACAAGGGCGAGGCCACCTGGTCCCGGCTGGAGAACCCGGCGCGCTCCGTGCTGCGCGGTTCCGACGGCCGGATCAAGGCGGTGTTCACCGACGGGGCGCGCCTGGCCACGCTCACCGGCCCGGCCCGCACCTTCACCGAACCGGCCTCCACCTCGTCCAAGGTCTCCACCACGGACTGGGTGCGTCTGATGCCCGAGCCGTGGAAGAAGGGTGCCGAGAAGGAGAAGTGGTTCACCGACTGGCACGCCGAGTACGCGGACAGCAAGGAGGACGACGTCTTCGCGACCGCCTTCCAGTACGTGGCCGGCGCCCCGCAGAAGAAGGACGACCAGGGCGTCGCCTACGCCGGTGACGCCAACTTCGGGCCGCTGAACACCACCGGCGCGGAGGGCGGCGACCTGCGCCTGGAGCAGTCCGACTTCTACGACTACCTCGGCCTGCCCTACCCCTTCCGCGACGGGCAGACCGGCACCCCGGAGTCCATGCGCGCCAAGTCCCTGGACTGCTCGGGGTTCATCCGGATGGTGCTCGGCTACCGCACCCGTTACCCGCTGATGTCCTCGGACGCCTCGGGCGACGGGCTGCCGCGCACCGCGAACGGCATGGCCCGCTCCGACGAGGGTGCCGACGTGCTCCCGCTGACCGGTGTGGGTCCCGACGACCGGCCGTCCGCCATCGACCAGCTCCAGCCGGGCGACCTGGTCTTCTTCAAGCTGGACGCCCGCACGAAGGAGCGGCTCGACCACGTCGGCATCGTGCTCGGCTACGACACCGAGGGCCACCTGATCTTCGTCTCCAGCCGCGAGGAGATCAACGGCCCGACCATCGGCGACGTCGGCGGGGTCTCCCGGCTGGACGGCAACGGCTACTACGCCAAGACCCTGCGCAGCGCGAAGCGGCTGTGACCCGGCGGCGGCCCGCCGCGGCTGTCCTTCCATAAAACGGCGCGGCGCTATGGGAGTTCCTGCTCCCGTAGCGCCGCGCCGTTCATAGCTCCTGGAGGCAGAGCCTCTCTGGACAGGGGCGGTGTGCTGCCGGGCGCGGACCGGTCAGTGACCGTCCACCGTCCCGGACAGTTCGTTGGTGGCCTTCGGCAGCGTCACGGACGTGCCCTTCTTCCCCGACTCCAGGTCGATGGAGTGCAGTTGGCGCTTGCCCGGTTCGGAGACGTACGCCGTGTGGTCCCGGACGAACAGGGTGGGCCTGGGCTGCTGCCAGTCCAGGGGCTCGGTCCAGTCGCCGACCGCTTCGATCTTCTTCTCCACCTCCCCGGTCTCCGGGTCGATGACGTGGAGGATGCCGTTGGTGCCGAGCACGAGGGCCTCGCCGTGCGGGCCGCGGGCGAGCGAGCGGAAGGAGTAGCTGGTGCCGAGGTCGACCAGCTTCATCTTCGCCGTACGGGTGTCGATCAGGGATATACGGGTCGGGCGTTCCAGTTCGGCGTCGGGGTCGGTCTTGTAGTCGCCGAGGAGGATCGGGGAGACGTCGCTTCCGGCCTGGTTACCGGTACGGGCGTAGTCGCCGGGGGCGTCGACCTTGGTGAACTCACCGTCCTTGTAGAGCAGGACGCCGTCCTCGCAGCCGAAACCGACCACCTCGCCCTGGGCGGCGGCCTCGCCGTGGACACCCGGGCAGTTCTCGGCGCGCGCGATCTCCTTGTCGTTCTTGTCCAGGACGAGGGCTCCGGTGCGCTTCTCCTCGGTGCCGAGGGTGGTGACGAGCTCTCCGCCGGCCAGTTCGATGGCGACACCGTGATGGGCCTCGGCGGAGGTGTAGCTGCGTCCCTCGGGCCGCTTGCCGCCGGCCAGGTCGGCGGGGTCGAAGACGTTCACCTCGCCGGTGCCGTCGGTGAACAGGACCGTCCTGCCGCCGTGCCGGACGACATGGCCGGGCTTCGCACCCTTGAACTCGGCGTCCGTGAAGGCCTGCCGGGCCGCGTCGTACACCCGGAAGCCGCTGTCGGTGGAGACGACGACGTGGTCATCGTCGCCCGCCGGGTTGACCCGGTTGAAGCCGGGCAGCTCGACGGTCTTCGCGAGCTTCAGGGTCTCGCCGTCGAGGACGTACAGTCCCCCGTCGTACGAGGCGACCAGCGGGTTCTTCACCGTGGTGGCTCCACCGTTCTTGGCCTGTTCCGCCTGCTTCGGCTCGGCCTCGGACGCTGTGTCACCGCTGCCGCCACAGGCGGCCAGCACGAGGGACGCCGTCAGAGCGAGGGTGGTGCCCGTGAGTATGCGGGCGGTTGCAGAACTGTTCATTTTCATGGTGTGCATGTCCTCTCCGGCCCTGCGGGCACGGGATGGCGGGGTAGGTGGGGTGGGGTGGCCGGTCGTCGGTGGACCGGCCCTCGGGAGCGGTCAGTTGGCGGTGAGACCTTCGGTCATGGCCGAGGTGTTGGCGCGCATCATTTCCAGATAGGTGCCGGCGCCCTCGCCCTTCTCGGTCAGCGACTCGGAGTACAGCGGGACGACGTTCACGTCACCGCCCATCTCCCTGCGCAGGACGTCGGCGAGTCGGGTGGGCTGGGAGGAGTCGGCGAAGACGGTGCGCACGTCGGCCTTCTCCATGGCACGGGTGAGGGAGCGCAGATCGGACGAGCTGGGTGAGGCGAGTGTCGTACCGCTGGGGATGACCGCACCGACCACGCGGAAGCCGAAGCGTTCGGCGAGGTAGCCGAAGACGTGGTGGTTGGTGACCAGGGCGCGACGGCCTTCGGGGATGGCCGCGAAGGACTTCTCCATCCAGCTGGAGAGGGCGGTGAGTTCACCGTCGTAACGTTCGGCGTTGTCCCGTACGGCCTTCTCGTTCACGCCGTCCACGTGCTCGACGATCCGGTCGGTGATCAGGCCGGCCACCTTGCGTACGCGATCGGGGTCGGTCCAGAAGTGCGGGTCGGGCGCTCCGGCCCCGTCGCCCGGGCCGCCCTCCTCGTCGGCGTGGAAGGTCAGGGGGTCGGCCGCCTCACCCGCGGCGAAGGTGGCCACTCCCGATTCCCGGGCGGCCTCCACGTGCCGGGTCACGTTCTCCTCCAGGCCCAGGCCGTTGTGGACGACCAGGTCCGCGTTCTCCAGCTCGGCGGCCTGCACGGCCGACAGGCCGAACGAGTGCGGGTCGGCGTTGGGCTTCATCAGGACACTGACCTCCGCCTCGCCCCCGACGATCTCCCGGGTGATGTCGCCGAGGATGTTGGTCGTCACCACGATCCGGGGCCGGTCGTCGCCCGGGTCGCAGCCGGTCGCCGTACCGGCGACGACGAGGAAGGCGACCAGGGTCAGCAGCAGGGCGCGCAGCCGCGCTGTCGTCACGCGTACGCTCATCGGCCCGTCTCCACCATCAGGGACGGCCGGATGTCCAGGTCGAAGGTGCGGGCGACCCGGAGGTCGTCGTTGTAGTCGACCTCGTACACGCGCTTGCCTTTGGGATCGTTGAGGTAGGCGCGGCTCCGGTCGACCTCGATCACCGGTGCCCCGGTGCGACCACCGGCGGTGCGGGGGACGTCCTTGAGCAGGCGCTCGGTCGCGGTGGTCTTCTCGCCGGTGGATATGTCGTAGCCGTGCAGCGCTCCGTCGCTCTCCAGGACGACGAGCGGAGCGCCCTCGCCCGCGGTGTTGGCAGCGACCACGGGGCCGGTCTCCACGCGTTTCCAGGTCCGCTCGGTGATGTCGAGGACCCAGACGGCGGCCTTGCCCGCGTGCGCCGTGAGCGTGGTGCTGCCCGGTCGGTGCCGGAACTCCGCGGCCCGCTCCGTGTCCGGCACGTCCTCGCCGTACGGGATCTTCTCCGCGGTGAAGGTGCCGTCGTCCTCGCCGACGAGCAGAGCGCCGTCGGCGCAGCCGAGGACGACCCCCCGCCGGGTGACCGCGTCGCCCTGCGGGTCCTCGCACGCGGACTCCAAAGCGGCGACGCGCTTCCCGGACCGGTCGAGGACCACGGCCTTCGCGGGGGCGTCGCCGTCGCGCGTGAGGGTGACCAGGTGTTCGGCGTACGGCACGACGGGTCCGGCGTAGGTGCCCGGGAGCTGGTCCGGAGTGCCGAGAGTGCCCTTCTCCAGCTCCGCGCGGTGGTACGCCCTCGCCCTCCCGTCCGCCGCCGTCACCACGGTGACACCCTTGTCGCTGCGGATGCTCGTGCCGCCTCCGCCCGGGAGCTCGCCCACCTCCTTGATCTTCGCGCGGTAGTAGTGCACATGGTCTCCGTGGTCGACCATCCACGCGCCGCTGTCGAGGACCTGGGTGCTGTCCGCGCCGTGGAAGTAGCCGAAGCGGCCGTCCGTGGTGAGTGCGGTGACACCGGCTCGGCGCGCCGTGTCGTGGGTTTTGCCGGTGATCAGGTCCAGGACGCGCGTGTCGCCTGATGCGGCGTCACCGAGGAGGAGCCGGGACTGCTGCTCGGCGGCTTCGGCGGCGCCTTCCACGTACCCGTGGGGAACGGTCGGTGCGTCAGTGCTGTCGGACGGGGACTTGGCGTCGTCCTGCCCCGCGCAGCCCGCGGTCAGCAGGACCACGGACAGGAGTGCGGACGCCAGGGGCGCGCCATGCGTTCGGACGGACAAGGGGGATCGCCTCAGGTTTCGTTCGGTCGGGTCGTGGGGGCGTTCGCGGTGAACGTGACGGCAGGGGCGGGGGCGCCGGTGCCGCGCGTACGGCGTCGGTGGTGGAGCCCGGACGCCAGGTGGGACAGGAAGAAGAGGCTGACCGCAAGGGCCGAGACGGTCGCGCCGGCCGCTGTGCGCAGATGCCAGGAGAGCAGCAGGCCGCCGAAGGTGGCGGCCGCGCCGAGAACCGCGGCAAGGGCCATGACGCCGTGGACGCTTCGCGCCCAGGGCAGGGCTGCCGCGGGCGGGGCGATGAGCAGGCCGAGGACGAGCAGTGTGCCCACGATGTGGAAGGAGGCGACGATGGCCAGGGCCAGCAGGCCGAGCAGCACGGCGTGCGCGAGCCGGGGGCGCAGGCCGAGCGTTCGGGCCTTGCGCTCGTCGAACGCGAGGGCCAGGAAGGCACGGTGTCCGAGCACGGAGACGGCCAGCGCCAGCAGGAACGCCACCCCGAGGAGGGCCAGATCGCTCTCGCGCACGGCGAGTACGTCGCCGAAGAGGAAACCCGTGAGGTCCACGGCGAACGACTGCGAGCGCGACACGATGATGACGCCCAGGGACAGCATGCCGACGAAGAGCAGGCCGATGCCGGTGTCCTGGGACAGCCGTGGGGTACGGCCGAGGGCGGTGACGCCCGCGGTCATCACGGCGGCGCTCGCCACCGCTCCCACCAGCAGGTTGCCGCCGAGCAGGGCGGCGACGGCGACGCCCGGCAGGAGTCCGTGGGACATGGCGTCACCGAGGAAGGCCATCCCCCTCAGCACCACCCACGTTCCGGCCAGGGCGCATATCGCCGACACCAGGATCCCGGCCCACAGGGCACGCTGCACAAAGGCCACCTCGAAGGGGGCCGTCAACCACTCCATACGATGACCCTACAATGACAATCATGTTCAATAACAGCGCGACGACACCGCCCGGCGGCGAACGACAGAGCGAGCGCGTCCGGTTCGACGACCTCAACGCCGGCTATCCCGGCCGCCCGGTGCTCCACCAACTCAGCGGCGTGATACCGGCGTTGGCCATGACCGCACTGGTCGGCCCGAACGGCAGCGGCAAGTCCACGCTGCTCGGTGTGCTCGCCGGGGTGATCGATGCCACATCCGGACAGCTCCGGTACGCGGAGGACTGCCCACCGGCCTTCGTCCCGCAGCGCGGCGCCGTCGGCGACACACTCCCCCTCACCGCACGGCAGACCGTGGAGATGGGCCGCTGGGGAGAGCGGGGCCTGTGGCGAAAGCTGACCCGGAAGGACCGGACCGTGGTCGACTCCGCCCTGGAACGCCTGGGCGTCGCCGATCTCGCCGGCCGCCAGCTCGGCGAGCTGTCCGGCGGGCAACGGCAACGCGTACTGATCGCCCAGGGCCTGGCCCAGCAGTCCGACCTGCTGCTCCTGGACGAGCCGACGACCGGACTCGACCCCGAGGCCCGGACCCGGATCACGGCCCTGCTGGCGGACCTGGTCGCCGACGGCACGACCGTCGTCCAGGCGACACACGATCTGGAGGCCGCCCGCTCGGCCCACGCCTGCCTGCTCCTGGCCGACGGACGGCTGATCGGCCAGGGCAGGCCCGAGGAGGTGCTCACGCCGACGGCCCTGTCCCGCGTCTGGCAGCCGGTGTGAGGCGGCGGCGGAGGCCCGTAAGGGGGGATTGGCGATCCCTGGATCACTGCGGCCTTCATCCGTCCTTCGGCCTGCGACACCGTTGACGGGAAGGCGGCGGACCAGCGGTCCTGCCCGCACCTCACGGAAAGGGAGCCCACCATGACGCGCATCGCCCTGATCACCGGCACCAACCGCGGCCTCGGCCGCAGCACCGCCCTGCACCTCGCCGCAGCGGGCACCGATCTGATCCTCACCTACCGCTCGCACGCCGAGGAGGCACAGGCCGTCGTCGAGGAGGCCCGAAAGCTCGGCCGTGCGGCGGTCGCCCTGAGGCTGGACACCGGAGACACCGCCACGTTCCCGGACTTCACCGCGCAGGTGCGGGCGCGCCGTCGACTTCCTCAACGGCTGCCGCCAAGCCCCACTCACTCATCTGTGGCTGGCCTCGGACATCGGTGACTCCTGGAAGTGGCTGCGTGAATTTCCGCACCTTCGCTCCCTGACCATCGAAACCTCACTGGAGGTCATTCGCATGCGGCACGACTCGGAGTAATCGCCCGACTACCTACCCGACGGAGGTGGTCGACATCCGGGACAGCGGCGGTCGGTACGGGAACACAAGCGCGAAGTGAAAGGTTTGGATAGCGGTCCACATCCGGCCGATCGCGTCCGGAGACTCCACCGTGGGAGGACCTCGGGCCGTGTTGAGGGGACACCCTCAGTTCTTCAGAGATCTTGCAGACGACTGCGCGGCGGATGGGTCGACGGAGTTGACAAGGCATCTGCGGCTGCTTCTACGTCGATGTCGACCTGGACTCTGCGGAACTGTTCAAGGGTCTCGAGCTCTTGGTCCGTGAAGCCTCCTTCGCTGAGACGAATGGCCTGCGCCAGAGCTTGAATGGTCTGCCCGATACGAACGGCATCCTCCGCGGCGCCGCGATGGAGCGATCGATAAGACGTGGCAGTGGGGCCCTGCCAGCCGGTCTCGATGCCGTCGACGATCTCGTCCATACGCTTGAACTGCTTGCCGAGATACTCGTGCATGTCATCCAGATCGTCCGCCAGCTTTCTCAACTGTGACGACGTATAAGCGAGTTTGGGCTCATCACCCATGTCGGTCCCCCACGTTCGAACCCGTGTTGCAAGCCGACCAACCCTAGCAAGGCGGACACGACTTCACAGGCATGAGGGTCACGCACGCCGCTATCACTCCCACCACTGAGGGGCCCGGCTTCGAGTTGGGCAGGCATGCGGCCGCCATGCGGCCCAGTGCCCGCGTCGGACTCCGCTCAGTTGATGAGTCGCATCATGAGTGACTGCTTCTAGGGGGATCAATACCGTGCCGGGCGAAGACCGCATCACCGTTAATTTCGCTACTTTGCAACAGCTTTCGGGTGACCTGGAGGACATCCTCCGCGTCCTCAACAAGAAGCTGGACACGTTGTACGGGCGGACTGCCAAAGCCGTGCTGAGCTGGGACGGCGAGGCGCGCGAAGCGTTCATCGACGAGCTGGACAAGTGGAGCCACTCCGCCGACGACCTCAAGGCGGCCCAGGCTTGGCTTCACGAGGTCGTGGTGAAGGGGCACCTGAACTACGCCGCGGCCAACAGGTCTGTGCTCGAAGGCTGGGGAGGCGGTGCCTGATGGCCAGCCCTGCCTCACCCGCCCAGACGCCGGGTGACAGCGGCACCATCGACGTCAAGCCGAGCGACCTCTGGTCGGTCTCAGGTAGGGTCGCCGCACAGCAGGACTTCCTGGTACGGGGTGCCAAGACGCTTCTCGAGGAGCTGGGCAAGTACCCCGACGCAGGCGGTGCCGGCACCGAGGCCGAGAAGTTCGCCCGGGCGTACAAGAAGATCGGTAATCGCTGGCTGGAGCGTGCTCAGCGTCGGCGGTGTCGCAGTCGGGTTCACCGAGACGGCCAACGCATACACCAGGGCAGACGCGGCAGCCCACCCCAAGCCGGGGAAGACGGCCGAGCAGCGCCCCCGGCCCGCAGTCATCGACAAAGACCCGAACCTTGGCTCCATCCCCGACATCAAGTGGGGCGATGACGACGGTGGCGATGACATCCTGCGGGGCTTGATGGAAGGCATGCCCGAAATCGTCCGAGATCTCCTCCATCCCCTGTGCAAGCACGTGTTCCGGGTCGGCAGGGTGGCAGACGTTCACCCGTATCCGGAGCAGCACTATCTCAACTCCCTCTGCCACAGCTGGATGAACGTCTCCGTCACTGCGTCGCTGGGGGCGGACCAGCTCACCCAGGCTGTCGGTGTCATCACCAACCACCAGCAGGCAGAGTAGGAGGCCGCGATGCGGACCTTCTGCAGCGCCCTGTGGGGAGGAACGGCCTGGGGGCAGCGACAGCACGGCTACCAGTGGGCGCAGACCGCCAACTCCGGCCGCGGCACGCCACGCGTCCCCACGGGCAGTCAGCCCGTCCTGGCCGTACTGAAAGACAAGGCCGATGACATCGCCACCATCCTGCGCGAGTACGCGGAAGCCGCCGTCGACCTGAACCGCGACGTCAAGGACGAGCTCGACCGCGCCATGTGGAGAGCCGCCAAGGACATCATCGAGGACTTGGCCAAGCCCAAAGACCTGAAGAGCGCGCTCGGCGCCGCCACATCTCTCCTCGGCAGCGGTGCCGGCCTGCTTATGTCGTTCGACGTCAAGACGGTACTGAACCTCGACACCGCCAAGCTGAACGGGATCGTCGCCAAATACACCGGCATCCTGGACGGCTTGACCACGCGGATGACGGGACTGGAAGGGCCGCTGGATGAAACGTACCGCAGCGCCCCCAAGTTCGAGGCCGGCGTCGCTCGTGCGCACGGCTTCGGTACTCGGGCCCTGGAGGAATTCAGGGACTCGAAGGTCTGGCTGAAGGTCGATTCGAACGGCAACTACGACCTGAATCTCGCCGCCAACGAATACATGGCGAACGGCCATACTTTGGACAAGCACGTCGGAAAGACGGACGAGCAGTTGGCGCAGCGCCTGCGTGACCAGCAGTCAGGCGGCCCGACAACAGCCTGGCCTCACGGCAAGCCGATGCCCAGCAACTCCTCCGCCTTCCCGAACTACCAGCGCGCCGAGGAATTGACCGAGCGCAATCTCAACAAGAACAAGGCCGCCATCGAGGCATGGATCAAGGGGCCTCCGCCGGCCTCCGACGGCGACGTCAAGTCGTTCTACGACAAGGTGCCCAGCGGTGAGACCAGTGGCCGTAGCGTGAGCAAGCAGCCGGTGGACCCCAACGACCCGCTGTCCGGCTACAAGCAGGGCGGTCTGAATGCCAAGGCGTACGACGTGAGCGGCGTCGACACGCGTATCCGCTACGACAGCAACCGCAACTCTCCTTTCACTGTCATGACGTCGATGCCCTCCAAGACCTAGCGAAAGCCGAGAAAGGCCAGCACCACATGTCCGTCGACCAGACGTCCTGGGAAGCCGCGGTACGCCACTTGTACGAGGACGCATACCCATACGACGCCACGGGCCCGCGTCGCCACGAAAACTGGGTCCTCGACGTCCTTGCTCTGATGGCACGGGCCCCGGACCCCCGCGGCTGGACCGGTCTCGATGACGCGGCTGAGAACCCGGAGCGCGAGGCGTGGCCCACCTATCCCTTCGCCGCCCATCCGCCGGAGTACATCGCGAGGCGTCTCCAGGAGATCGACCGGGCCAGTGCCGAGAACCTGCTCCTCGCCCTTACAGACGACGGCTGCACCCTGTCCAACCTGAGTCGCTTCGCCGAAAGCGAGGCGGAGCTCCGGGCGATGGCGCGCACGATCCTCAAGCGCTACGGGGACTCCGCCCTTTTCGTCACCAACGTCAACAAACCCGGTCACGCGAGCGGCACGCTCGACTTCACATCATCGGACTGGGCGTACAGCCCGCTGAGTGTGTACTCGGAGGACTATGGCCTGATCGTCGTCTCGGACACCGAGGTGGGCATGTTCTGGAACTTCGCCGACTACTGAACCGCTTGCCGTCCGTGGGAGCTCGGCTCCTGACGAGGCAATTTGAGAGGACGCCCCGTGCTGACCCGATCCGCCTCTTACCCCGACCGGGAGACCGCCCAGTGGGCCACCCAGCAGGTGGTGACCGCCAACGAACAGGTCGTCCACCGCTGGCTCGCCCAGAACACCCGGGTCCGCCTCACTCTCGAGGCAGCCTGGCCGTCCCGTGAGGAGCCTGTGGGCCGGGTCCAGCTGGAGGGCGACCTGCTGGCCGGGCGCGGCCCCGTCGATGTGCGCGCGGCGCGCGTGGTGCTGCGCCGCGAGGCGACGAGTCCTCTCGGCTTTGTCGTCCACACAACCTTCCCGTTCTACCTGTAGGGGTCGCACGCACATGTCCATGAAGCCCCTCGAACACGACCGGCGGTACGGCGAGCTGGACCAGGTCATGCGCGCGTATCTGGGTCAGCCCGCCGACGACACCCCGGAGCGACGCAGTCGCGCCCTGGACGCGTACCTCCGTCACACCTGGCATAACCGCCCTGCGGCCATCGCGGAGGCGGAGCGACAGCTGCGCGAGTACAGCCGTAATCCTCCGGGGCGCATTCGGCATGAGCTGGGTGAGTTCTACTCGATCCCGGACACCGGAAAGCCCCAGTCGGACATCGGTGACTGGCTGACAGTGCTGGCCGACCACCTGAAGCGGAGCATCGAGGAGGGCGACGTCCCGGAGCCATCGTCCCCACAGACGCACTGGGAGTGGCACGCGCGCTTTCCGGAGACCGCGCAACTACTGGGGGGCTGGTTCTCGCAGGACATCGTTGACGAGTTTCTCGGCCACGACGCCGCAGTCACCGACTACGCCCAGACCACAAACCCGCAGTTGGTCGCCCGCCTCGTGGGTGAACTGCACGAGTTGCTCGCCCTCCCCCTGGACGAGGGGGACTACGCCCTGGCTGCCACCGAACTCGGCATGGAGGTCGGCCCGCCGGAACCGTTCTCCCACGGCGCCTGGTTCCAGTCGCTGGCTGCGACGCTCTCCGGTGTCTGATCCGGCTGAGCGGGCGATTCGCAATCCGGGGACGGATGTACCTCAGCGCCCTGAACGCACCGAGCGGGCCAGGACGCTACACCAAGTTGGCCACCCGGGCGGCCAGATGGCTCGCGGCGGCCAAGAAACCTCTCCTCCCTGATGACGCGACGACCCGTACCGCGCCGTGGGTTCGAAGCTCACCTGACGCACCATAAGAACGAGCGTCAGGTGAGCGTCGAGCCCGTCGTGCGCCATTCCTGACGAAGGCCGCCGCAGACCGCTTGCCCCTGCACTCTTGGGTGAGACCGCAGGTCAGAGCAGTGCGCCTGGACGGCCGCGCGCTCCATGTCGTGTCCGGTGGGAAACATGTCGAACGCATCCCGCCGCACCTGAGAACCCCGGAAAAACTGCAGGTCAGATCCCCTTTGCAGCAGGCTCCAAGATCGCCACACATTCGACATGGTGCGTCATCGGAAACAGATCGAACGCCCGCAGCGTCCGCACCCGGTACCCGCCCTCCCGGAAGTACGCCAGGTCCCGGGCCAGAGCCGCCGGGTCGCAGGCCACGTAGGCGATCTTGCGTGCGCCCAGGCCCGACAGGTGCTTGACGACCTGCTTGCCCGCGCCCGCGCGCGGCGGGTCCAGGACGATCAGGTCGCACTCCGTGATGCCCGTGCGGGGCAGGACCTGGTCGACCTTGCCGTGTTCGATGCGGACCCGGTCCAGGTCCTTCAGGTTGTGGCGGGCGTCCTCGACCGCGCGCTTGCCGGACTCGATGCCGAGGACCGCGCCCTTCTCGCCGAGGCGCTGGCCGATGGCGCCGGCGAAGAGGCCGACGCCGCAGTAGAGGTCGAGGGCCGTGTCGTTCTTGCGGGGCAGCAGGCCCTGCATGACTGCGCGGACCAGGGTGTTGGCCGCCTGCGGGTGGACCTGCCAGAAGCCGCCGGAGCCGACGCGGTACGTGCGGTCGTCGGCGCGTTCGCGGACGAAGGCACGGCCGTGGACGCGGTGGACGCCGCCGTCCTTCTCGTCGACGCGGAGCACGGAGACCGGCTTGTCCAGCTCGACCAGGGGGAGCCGGCCGCCGGGCTTCGGGGTGAGGATGACCTGGCGGTCGTTCGAGCCCGTGGCGGTGATGGCCTCCACCGCGGCGATCTGCGGCCACTCCCGCTTCTCGACGCCGAGCTCCGAGACGCCCGGCGCGGCGATCAGGCAGTGGTCGATCGGCTGCACGTCGTGCGAGCGGTGCTTGCGCAGGCCCGCCCGGCCCTCGGCGTCGATGGCGTACTGGACGCGGGTGCGCCAGGCCGGCACCTCGCCCGCCGGGAGCTTGTCGCCCTCGGCCGGCATGACCGTGCCGTCCCAGCCGGCCTCCTCGGGGGTCAGGCCCGCCAGGCGCTGGAGCTGCTCGGCGATCACCTCGCCCTTCAGGCGCCTCTGCGCGCCCGGCTTCGCGTGCTGCCAGTCGCAGCCGCCGCACATGCCGGGGCCCGCGTACGGGCAGGGCGCCTCGACGCGGTCCTTGGACGGTTCGAGGATGCGTACCGCGTCGGCGCGCAGGAAACGCGAGTCCGTGTCGCCGTCCGTCACCTTGGCGATGATCTTCTCGCCGGGGAGCGTGTGGCGGACGAAGAGCACCTGGTTCTCGGCGGTCCGGGCGATGCAGTGGCCGCCGTGCGCGACGGGCCCGACCTCGACCTCGTACTCCTCCCCGACCAGCGACGACGTGGGTTCGTTCTGCATGAGGGGAGGCTCCAGAGAGGAAAGGGAGGAAAAGGGGCAGGCGGTCGAGTCTGCTGCCGGACAACAGCCCACCAGTCTACGTGGGACTGGTGGGGGTGGTGACCACGAGCGGCCCACGCCTCTCCGCCGTCCCCGCTCGCCCTCACCCCTTGCGGTGCCCCCGCTCCACCGGGCCCCGGCGCACCGACCCCGGAGCGCTCCAGTCCGCGCGCTTGCGGGCCCGCTTCTTCGCCGCCTCGGAGGACTGGAGCTGGTACGGGACGGAGGTCACCATGACGCCGGGTGTGAAGAGCAGCCGGCCCTTCAGGCGCAGGGCGCTCTGGTTGTGCAGCAGGTGCTCGTACCAGTGCCCGACCACGTACTCGGGGATGTAGACGCTGATCACGTCGCGCGGGCTCTGGCGGCGCAGGCCCTTGACGTACTCGATGACCGGGCGGGTCACCTCGCGGTAGGGCGAGTCGAGGATCTTGAGCGGGACGTTGACGCCGCGCCGCTCCCAGTCCTCGCGCAGGGCCTTCGTCTCGTCCGGGTCGACGCTGATGGAGAGCGCCTCCAGCTGGTCGGCGCGGATCAGCTGGGCGTAGGCGAGGGCGCGCAGGGTGGGGCGGTGGAGCTTGGAGACGAGGACGATGGCGTGGACGCGGGAGGGGCGCACGCTCTCGTCGGCGGGGGTCTCGTCGGCGGCGATCTCGGCGGCGACCCGGTCGTAGTGCTTCCGGATCGCGGTCATCGTGCCGTAGAAGATGACCATGCCGAGCAGGGCCACCCAGGCGCCATGGGTGAACTTGGTGGCGAGGACGATCACCAGGACGACGCCGCAGAAGAAGGCGCCGAAGGCGTTGATGGCGCGGGAGCGGATCATGTGGCGGCGCCTGGCCTGGTCCCGTTCGTCGGCGAGCAGCCGGTTCCAGTGCCGCACCATGCCGGTCTGGCTGAGGGTGAAGGAGACGAACACCCCGACGATGTAGAGCTGGATCAGCTTCGTGGAGTCGGCGCCGTAGATCCCGACGAGCAGGATCGCCGCGCCCGCCAGCAGCACGATGCCGTTGGAGAAGGCCAGGCGGTCGCCGCGGGTGTGGAGCTGGCGCGGCAGGTAGCGGTCCTGGGCGAGGATCGAGCCGAGCAGCGGGAAGCCGTTGTACGCGGTGTTCGCGGCCAGGAAGAGGACCAGGGCGGTGGCGGCCGCGAGGACCATGAAGAGGAAGGAGCCGTGTCCGAAGACCGCCTCGGCGACCTGGGCGATGACCGGGTCCTGGGTGAAGCCCGCGCCGACCGGGACGCCGTCGCGGATCAGGTCGACGGCCGGGTTCTCGGCCATCTTGACGTCGGTGACCAGGGCCAGGCCGATGATGCCGCAGAACATGGTGACGGCGAACAGGCCCATCAGGGCGAGGGTCGTCGCGGCGTTACTGCTCTTCGGCTTCCGGAACGCCGGCACACCGTTGCTGATCGCCTCGACGCCGGTGAGAGCGGCGCAGCCGGAGGAGAAGGCCCGCAGGAGCAGGAAGACGAGTGCGAAGCCGGCCAGTCCCTCGTGTTCGGGCTTGATCTCCAGGTCGGAGGTGGGGGCGTGCATGGTGTCGCCGAGGATCAGTCCGCGAAAGGCACCCCACAGGATCATCAGGAAGACACCGGCCACGAAAAGGTACGTGGGGATGGCGAAGAGCTTCCCGGACTCCTTCACTCCGCGCAGGTTCATCAGGGTGAGCAGGACGATGGCGCCGATGGCGCAGAGCGTCTTGTGCTCGATGACGAACGGGATCGCGGAGCCGAGGTTCTCGACGCCGGAGGAGATCGACACGGCGACGGTGAGGACGTAGTCGACGAGCAGGGCGCTGGCGACGGTCAGTCCGGCCTTGGGGCCGAGGTTGGTGGTCGCGACCTCGTAGTCGCCGCCGCCGCTCGGGTAGGCGTGGACGTTCTGCCGGTAGGAGGCGACGACCGTGAACATGAGGACGACGACCGCGACGGCGATCCAGGGGCTGAAGTGGTACGCCGACACCCCCGCGATGGACAGCACGAGGAGGACTTCTCCCGGTGCGTACGCCACCGATGACAACGGGTCGGACGCGAACACGGGCAGCGCGATGCGCTTGGGGAGCAGGGTCTCCCCCAGCTTGTCGCTGCGCAGCGCGCGGCCGATCAGGATCCGTTTGGGCAGGTCGGTCAGTTTGGACACGCAGAGGATCGTAAGCGGAGCCCGTGGCCGAAACGCACGGCCTTTCGACGTGGCCCCGCAATCTCCTGCGGTCGGAGGAGAACGCCGCTGCATTCTTTAACGCGATCCTTGCGCCCGTTCTCCCTGTTTTGCTTTCCCTTTACCGGAAGGCGCGAGGATGCGGACACGCGGATGAGGGAGTGACTTCCCCGGCGCTTAAGCTCGTCTTCGGGCCACACCGCGGGTGTGTGCCGCGTTGTTTGCCCAGCAAGCCGAGAGAGAAGTGTGAGCAGCGTGTTTTCGCAGGTCAGCCGGATGACCAGGACGACGGGGTAGGCGCACAGTGCACATCGTCATCATGGGCTGCGGGCGCGTCGGTGCCGCTCTCGCACAGACCCTGGAACAGCAGGGCCACACCGTCGCGGTGATCGACCAGGACCCGACGGCGTTCCGTCGCCTCGGGTCCGGGTTCGGCGGTCGCCGGGTCACCGGGGTCGGTTTCGACCAGGACACCCTCCGCGAGGCGGGGATCGAGGAGGCCGGGGCGTTCGCGGCGGTCAGCAGCGGCGACAACTCCAACATCATCGCGGCCCGGGTGGCCCGCGAGATGTACTCCATCGAGAACGTCGCGGCGCGCATCTACGACCCCCGGCGCGCCGAGGTCTACCAGCGCCTCGGCATCCCCACCGTGGCGACGGTGCGCTGGACGGCGGACCAGATGCTGCGGCGGCTGCTGCCGTCGGGCGCGGAGCCGCTGTGGCGTGATCCGAGCGGGGGTGTGCAGCTCGCCGAGGTGCACACGACGCCGTCCTGGATCGGCCACAAGATCAGCACGCTCCAGGAGGAGACGGGGGTCCGGGTGGCCTTCCTCACCCGGTTGGGCGAGGCCATACTGCCGACCTCGCAGACCGTTCTCCAGGAAGGCGACCTGGTCCACGTGATGATGCGTACGGACGAGATCGCCCAGGTCGAAGAGGCCTTCGCCCAGGGTCCCGAGGAGGACGGTCACTGATGCGTGTGTCGATTGCCGGGGCGGGCGCGGTGGGTCGTTCCATCGCCGCCGAGCTGCTGGAGAACGGGCACGAGGTGCTGCTGATCGACAAGGCGCCGACCGCCATCTCGGTGGAGCGGGTCCCGATGGCCGAGTGGCTGCTCGCGGACGCCTGTGAGATCACGTCGCTGGACG
This sequence comes from Streptomyces globisporus, assembly GCA_014649555.1. GTDB lineage: Bacteria > Actinomycetota > Actinomycetes > Streptomycetales > Streptomycetaceae > Streptomyces > Streptomyces globisporus. The sequence continues at coordinate 178,894 of BMTG01000011.1, forward strand.
AGGCGGCGCTGCAGCGGTGCAACGTGGTGATCGCCGCGACCGGGGACGACAAGGTGAACCTGGTCGTCTCGCTGCTCGCCAAGACCGAGTACGGCGTGCCGCGCGTGGTCGCCCGGGTGAACAACCCGAAGAACGAGTGGCTGTTCAACGAGTCCTGGGGCGTGGACGTCGCCGTCTCGACGCCGCGTCTGATGTCGGCCCTGGTCGAGGAGGCGGTGAGCGTCGGTGATCTGGTCCGGCTGCTGCGCTTCAGCCACGGCGACGCCAACCTGGTGGAGCTGACCCTGCCGCCGGAGTCGGCGCTGGCCGGCATCCGCGTCGGGGATGTGGCCTGGCCCGCGGACACCTCCCTGGTGACGATCATCCGGGGTACGCGGGTGCTGACGCCGAGCCCCGAGGAGTCCCTGGAGGCCGGGGACGAGCTGCTGTTCGTGGCCGCCCAGGCGCGCGAGGAGCAGTTGGAGGACCTGCTGTCGGTCCGGCGTAGTCCTGAGGACGACTGAGCCGGCCACCATGGGGAAGGGGCCCGGAACCGCTCAGCGGTTCCGGGCCCCTTCCTTGCAGCGTGCGCGGGTCAGGCCTCCGGGTCGCGGACCGCGGCGGCGGCCTGCGCCTTGCGCTCCTTCTCGGCCTGTTCCTCGGCCTCCATCTCGGCGAAGACGTCGATGGGCGGCGGCGCCTTCGCGAGGAAGATCCAGGTCAGGTAGACCGCGAGCAGGAACGGCGGGATCTTCAGGGCGATGAGCACCCAGCCGAACTGGGTGGTGTCGGCCCACCAGTAGAGCGGGAAGAGGATCGCGCACTTGGCCAGCAGGATGAAGCCCCAGGCGTAGCTGGCCCTGGTGTACGCCTTCTTCCGGCCCGGGTTACGGGTCCGCCAGGAGAGGTTCTCCTTGAAGACCGGGCCGAGGATCAGACCGATCAGGGGTACGCCGGCGGCGGCGGTGGCGATGTAGGCGACCGACAGGCCCAGGGTGTAGAGCATGCCCGGCAGATAGAAGTCCTTGGCATCTCCCGTCATCTTCGCGAAGAGGATGCCGAAGGCCACCCCGAAGACGCCGCTGAAGGCGTGCTTGACGGTGTCCCGGCGGATCAGCCGGACGACGACGAGGACCAGGGACACCGCCAGGGCCGCGATGGCCGAGGCGTTCAGGTTCTTGTTGATGGTGAAGATCGTGACGAAGAGCAGCCCGGGGAGGACTGTCTCCACCATGCCGCGCACCCCGCCGAAGGCCTCGAAGAGGGCGGCCTCGGTGACGGCCTTCGACTCCGCGTCCTGCTGGGCGGCGTGCCTCCCGCCGGTGAGCTGCGGGTCGGTGCGGTGGGACTGGTCCGTGTCGGACGTCGGCTTGTCGAGAGACGTCACCGGCTACTCCTTGCCGAGCGGTCGGAGTTCGTATGTGGGGTTGAACAGCACCCGGCGGCCGTGGCTCATGGCGACCCGCCCCGAGGCGATGATCCTGCGGCCGGGCTCTATCCCTACGATGGAGCGACGGCCGAGCCAGACCACGTCCAGCGGCTCGGTGCCGTCGAAGAGCTCCGCCTCCAGGGCGGGCACTCCGGCCCGGGGACGGAGGGTGACGGTCCGCAACGTACCAGCCACCTTCACGATCTGCCGGTCGGAGCACTCGGAGATCCGGGTGCACCCGGTGGCCTGCGCGTCGTCCCGCAGCTCCTGGGACTCCAGGTCCTCCTGGGAACTGGAGAGCCGGTCGAGCATACGGCGGAAGCGCCCGGAAGGCTTCGCCGCCTTCCCGGCCTTCCCGGCTTTCTCGGATCGGGAAACAGCACTCATACCCGAAGAGTACCGGTCCTGCGGGCGGTACACCCGGGGCCGCGATGATCACTCGAAAGGGTGAGTCGGTGCGGGGTCAGTCGCGCTCGAACCGGTACCCCATGCCCGGTTCGGTGACGAAGTGGCGGGGGTGCGAGGGGTCCGCCTCCAGCTTGCGGCGCAGCTGGGCCATGTAGACGCGCAGATAGTTGGTCTCGGTGCCGTAGGAGGGGCCCCAGACCTCCTGGAGGAGCTGTTTCTGGCTGACCAGGCGGCCGGCGTTGCGGACGAGGACCTCCAGCAGGTGCCATTCGGTGGGGGTGAGGCGTACGTCGCGGCCGGCCCGGTGCACCTTTTTAGCCGCCAGGTCGACGGTGAAGCCGGCGGTCTCGACGAGGGCGACGTCCTCGGTGCCGCCCTCCTGGCCGACCGGCTCCGCCCGGCGCACCGAGGCGCGCAGCCGGGCGAGCAGCTCGTCCATGCCGAACGGTTTGGTGACGTAGTCGTCGGCTCCGGCGTCCAGCGCCTCCACCTTCTCGTCGGAGGTCTGGCGCGCGGAGAGGACGAGGATCGGGACCCGGGTCCAGCCGCGCAGGCCCCTGATCACCTCGACCCCGTCCATGTCGGGCAGCCCGAGGTCGAGGAGGACGACGTCGGGGTGGCGGGCGGCGGCGAGCTGGAGGGCGGTCGCCCCGTCGGGCGCGGCGTCGACCTCGTACTGGCGGGCCTTCAGGTTGATCACGAGGGCGCGGACGATCTGCGGCTCGTCGTCGACCACAAGCACCCTGGTCATCGCGGACCTGCCTTTCTGCTGTACGGGCTGCACTGGCTGCCCGGGTTGTACGGGGAAGGGGTGGGGAACACGTCGGGGCGGGCGGGGTGCGCCCGAGGGTGGGTCACGAGGTGACCTGGGCCGGAAGCTCGGGGTCGGCCCGGACACCGCCCGGTGCCGCGGCCAGCGTCAGGACCATGGTCAGCCCGCCGCCCGGGGTGTCCTCGGCGTCCAGCGTGCCGCCCATGGCCTCGGCGAAGCCCCGGGAGACGGCGAGGCCGAGCCCCACTCCGGCGCCGCGCGGGGCGTCCCCGTACCGCTGGAAGGGCTCGAAGATGCGTTCCTTCGCCTCGTCGGGGACGCCCCGGCCCCGGTCCACCACCCGCAGCTCGACCCGGCCGCCGAGTGCGCTGGCGGCCACGGCCACGGGCTCCCGGCCCGGGTTGTACTTGACGGCGTTCTCGACGATGTTGGCGACGACCCGCTCCAGGAGCCCGGGGTCGACGGCGACCATCGGCAGCGTCTCCGGGATGTCGAGGTCGACGCTGCCCTCGGGGACGCCGCCGAGCGCCATGGGCACCACCTCGTCGAGGTCGATCTCGCGGATCAGAGGGGTCACGGTGCCGGTCTGGAGGCGGGACATGTCCAGCAGGTTGCCGACGAGGTGGTCCAGCCGGTCCGCGCCGTCCTCGATGCCTTCCAGCAGCTCCGCCTCGTCCTCGTCGGACCAGGCGACGTCGTCGGAGCGCAGCGAGCTGACGGCGGCCTTGATGGCGGCCAGCGGGGTGCGGAGGTCGTGGCTGACGGCGGCGAGCAGGGCGGTCCTGATCCGGTTTCCCTCGGCGAGCCTGCGGGCCTGCTCGGCCTCCCCGACCAGGCGCTGGCGGTCCAGGACGACGGCGGCCTGGGCGGCGAACGCGCCGAGCACCCGGCGGTCCTCGGCAGGCAGCACCCGGCCGGAGAGCGCGAGGGCCAGGTTGTCGCCGACCGGCATGTCCACGTCGGCGTCGTCGGGGCGGGTGACCGGGGCCGGTCCGACGGATCCGGCGCAGGTCCACGGCTCCACGTCACTGCTGCGCTCCAGCAGGGCGACGGACTCCATGGCGAAGGTCTCGCGGACCCGTTCCAGCAGGGCGTCCAGGGCGGTCTCGCCGCGCAGCACGCTGCCGGCGAGGAAGGAGAGGATCTCCGACTCGGCGCGCAGCCGGGCGGCCTGGTGGGTACGCCGGGCCGCCAGGTCGACCACGGAGGAGACCGCCACCGCCACCGCGAAGAAGATCACGATGGCGACGAGGTTCTCCGGGTCCTGGACGGTCAGGGTGCGGGTCGGCGGGGTGAACCAGTAGTTCAGCAGCAGACAGCCGACGGCCGCCGAGGCCAGCGCGGGTCTCAGCCCGCCGAGCAGGGCGGCGGCCACCGTCAGGAAGAGGAAGAGCAGGACGTCGTTGGCGAGACCGGGGGCGTCCTCCATGGAGCGCAGGACCACCGCGAGCAGGACGGGACCGACGACGCCGACGAGCCAGCCCCAGATGATCCTGGCGCGGCCGAGCCGGGCGCCGCGGGCGATGGGCAGGCCGCGGCCCTTGGCGACCTCTCCGTGGGTGACGATGTGGACGTCGAGGTCGGGTCCGGACTCGCGGGCGACGGTCGCGCCGACCCCGGGGCCGTAGATGTACTGCCAGGTCTTGCGGCGGCTGGAGCCCAGCACGATCTGCGTGGCGTTGACACCCCGGGCGAACTCCAGCAGGGCGGCCGGTATGTCGTCGCCGATGACGTGGTGGAAGGTGCCGCCGAGGTCCTCGACCAGGGTCCGCTGGACGGTCAGCTCCTTCGGGGAGGCCGAGGTCAGGCCGTCGCTGCGGGCGATGTACACGGCGAGGATCTCGCTCCCGGAGCCCTTGGCCGCCATCCGGGAGGCGCGGCGGATGAGGGTGCGGCCCTCGGGCCCGCCGGTCAGCCCGACGACGATGCGTTCGCGGGCCTGCCAGGTGGTGCGGATGTTGTGCTCGCCCCGGTACTGCTGGAGGTACTCGTCGACCCGGTCTGCGGTCCACAGCAGGGCCAGCTCGCGCAGGGCGGTGAGGTTGCCGGGGCGGAAGTAGTTCGAGAGGGCGGCGTCCATCTTGTCGGGCTGGTAGATGTTGCCGTGCGCCATCCGGCGGCGCAGCGCCTGGGGCGACATGTCGACCAGCTCGATCTGGTCGGCCCGGCGGACCACCTCGTCGGGTACGGTCTCGCGCTGCCGGACGCCGGTGATCGACTCGACGACGTCGCCGAGCGACTCCAGGTGCTGGATGTTGACCGTCGATATGACGTCGATCCCGGCCTTGAGCAGCTCCTCGACGTCCTGCCAGCGCTTGGCGTTACGGGAGCCGGGGACGTTGGTGTGGGCCAGCTCGTCGACCAGCGCCACGGCCGGGGCGCGCTCCAGGACGGCGTCGACGTCCATCTCGGTGAAGACGGCGCCGCGGTAGCTGATCTCGCTGCGGCGGACCTGCTCCAGGCCGTGCAGCAGCACCTCGGTGCGCGGGCGGGCGTGGTGCTCCACGAAGGCCACCACGCAGTCGGTGCCGCGCTCGACCCGGCGGTGCGCCTCGGAGAGCATCGCGTACGTCTTGCCGACGCCCGGTGCCGCGCCCAGGTAGATCCGGAGTATGCCGCGTCCCATGGCCCCATTGTCTTCTTCCGTCCGGCCGTGTCCTGCGGAGGGCCGGTGGCGCGCCCGGTGCGGCTGCCGCCATCGACGCTACTCCGCCGCGGGCCGTGGTTCGGTCCCGGGAGTGCAGGTGAGGGGCGTATTGACGGAACTCTGATGCGGGCCGGGAGGGCCGGGAGGGCGGGCCCGGGGGGCTCAGGACTGTTCGACGATATGGCCGTCGCTCAGCTCCAGGACCCGGTCGGCGAGGCCCAGCAACTGGGGGTCGTGGGTGGCGACGAGGGCGGTGACGTTCTCGCTGCGGACGACCGCGCGGAGCAGTTCCATCACGGCGAGCCCGGTCTCGGCGTCGAGCTGTCCGGTGGGCTCGTCGGCGATCAGGAGGGCGGGGCGGTTGGCGAGGGCGCGGGCGATGGCGACGCGCTGCTGCTGGCCGCCGGAGAGCTCGCCGGGGCGCTGCTCGGCGTGGTCGGCGAGGCCGACGAGGGAGAGCAGCAGGGCGACCCGCTCGTCCCGCTCGGCCGGGTCGGCCTTGCGCAGCCGCAGCGGTACGCCGACGTTCTCGGCGGCGGTCAGGATCGGGATGAGGCCGAAGGACTGGAAGATGAAGCCGACCCGGTCCCGGCGCAGCTCCAGCAGGCCCTTCTCGCCGAGGCCCGCCAGCTCGGTGCCGTCGACGGTGATCCGGCCGCTGTCGGGGGTGTCCAGGCCGCCGACCAGGTTGAGCAGGGTGGTCTTGCCGGAGCCGGAGCGGCCCTTGAGCGCGACCAGCTCGCCGCGCGGGATCTCGAAGGAGACACCGCGCAGGGCGTGCACGGCCGACGCGCCGCTGCCGTACGAGCGGTGCAGGTCCTCGACGGTGACCATGGCGCTGCGGGCCGGATCCTCGGCGAGGGCCGTGCCGGACTGCCCGCTGGTGCTCTCGGTCATGCTGCTCCCCCGTCGTACGTACGTGCCCGCGTCGTCGCCCGCCAAGTATGTGTGTACGGCACACGGCCGGGCAATGGCCGGGCCGGTACGTGCGACGGCCGGTGGGCCGCACCCGGGAAGGGGTGCGGCCCACCGGCCGTCGCTGTGGAGTTCCGCGAGGTGCCGCTAGCGGACCTCGGTGATCTCGGGGCCGCGCTGGAGCTGGCCCATGCCGCCGGAGAACCGGGAGCTCTCCTGGTCCTCCTGCTGCACGCCCTCGGGCACCATCTGGGCGTCGTTGGGGAGCTTGAGGACGATCGGGTCGCGGGGGGCCATCGGGCCCTCGCCGCGGACGACCACGGTGTCCCGGAAGATCGTCTCCAGCAGTCCGGCGGCCTCCGGCTGGACGGCGCCCTGGCCGGAGATGACTCCGCGCAGGAACCAGCGGGGGCCGTCGACGCCGACGAAGCGCACGAGCTGCACCCCGCCCGTGCCGTCCGGGAGCTGTACGGGGACCTGCGCGCGCAGCTCCCAGCCCAGCGGGCCCTCGACCTCGTCGATGATGCCGCCCTGCTGGGTGATGCCCGAGGCGATCTCGTCGCGGACCTCGCCCCAGATGCCCTCCTTCTTGGGGGCGGCGAAGGCCTGCAGCTGGACCGCGCTGTCGCGCAGCACCACGGTGGCGGCGACGATCGCGTCCCCGGCCACCTCGACGCGCAGTTCCATGCCCTCGACCCCGGGGACGAAGATGCCGCCCAGGTCGACCCGGCCCTCGCCGGGCTGGGAGACCTCGGAGCTGTCCCAGGGTCCGTCCGGCCGGGGGGCCGGCGGAAGATTCATCCGACGGGTGCCCCCGGCGGCGGCGTCGCCGCTCTCGGGCTCGTCGGCGACCTGCTCGGCCTCGCGCACCTCGTCCGCCGCGTCCTCGGCGGAACCACTCTTCTTGCGACGTCCGAACACGTCACTGTCCTTCCCGGTCGGATACGACCGAAGCGTAGCTGTTCCCACCGTGGGTGATCCCGCCCTCGGCGCCGTCCACCGACGCGTGGCCGCCGGTGGACCCGAAGCCCCCTTCGGCCCGCGCCGAGCCGGGAAGTTCCGCCACCTCGTGGAAGCGCACCTTCTCGACCTGCTGGACAACCAGTTGGGCAATCCGGTCGAACCGTTCGAATCGCACGCTCTCGCGTGGATCGAGGTTGACCACGATCACCTTGATCTCCCCACGGTACCCGGCATCAACCGTCCCTGGGGCATTCACGAGGGCCACTCCGCAGCGGGCTGCGAGGCCGGAGCGCGGGTGCACGAACGCGGCGTACCCGTCGGGCAGGGCGATCGAGACCCCGGTGGGCAGCACCACGCGCTCGCCGGGGGCGAGTTCGGCGGCCTCGGTGGTCACCAGGTCGGCACCGGCGTCGCCCGGGTGCCCGTACGCCGGAATCGGCACATCCGGGTCGGTCCGGCGGATCAGTACGTCGACGGGGTTGCGGGTCACGGGTTCACCTCGAAGGCGCGGGCGCGCCGGACCTGGTCGGGGTCGGACATGGCGGCCTGGATCTCGGCGGGCCGGCCGTTGTCGATGAAGTGGTCGACCTTGACCTCGATGAAGAGAGCGTCGGCCCGGACCGCGACGGGGCCTTCGGGGCCGCCGATCCGGCCGGTGGCGGTGGAGTAGATCTTGCGCCCGTGCACGGCGGTGATCCGGGCGTCGAGGTGCAGCACGGTGTCCACGGGAACGGGGCGGACGAAGTCGGTCTCCAGCCGTCCGGTCACCGCGATCGTGCGCAGCAGCCAGTTCAGCGAGCCGAGGGTCTCGTCCAGCGCCGTGGCGAGCACGCCGCCGTGGGCCAGGCCGGGGGCGCCCTGGTGGGCGGGCTGCACGGTGAACTCGGCGGTGACGCTCACGCCTTCACCGGCCCGCGCCATCAGGTGCAGTCCGTGCGGCTGTCCCCCGCCGCAGCCGAAACAGTGTTCGTAGTGCGCGCCGAGGAGCTCGCCGGGGGCGGGCGCGTCGGGGTGCCGGACCGGCGCGACGGCGTCGGCCGGGGGTGTCAGAGCTGCTGATGTTCCACTCACAGGCGCAGACCTTACCCGCGCGGCGGTGTGCCGGTCGCGCCGTGCCAAGCTTGGTGCCATGCAGCCTTCCGCACCGCCCTTCGACGAACGTCTCACCGCGCCCCGCTCCTGGTGGTTCATCGCCTTCGGGGTCGGTGTGGCCTGTGCTCTGATGCTGCTGCCACTGGGCACCCTGCCGATGCTCGCGGGGCTGGTCGGCGGGACGGCCGCGGCGGCCCTCGTGGTGAGCGGTTACGGCTCGGCACGGATCCGGGTGGTGGCGGGGTCCCTCGTCGCCGGCGAGGCCCGGATCCCGCTGTCGGCGCTCGGTGAGCCCGAGGTGCTGGACGCGGAGGAGGCGCGGGCCTGGCGCACGCACAAGGCGGATGCCCGTGCGTTCATGCTGCTGCGCGGCTATGTGGAGACGGCGGTGCGGGTGGAGGTCACGGACCCGGAGGACCCGACTCCGTACGTCTATCTCTCCACCCGGGACCCGCGGGGCCTCGCGGCGGCGCTGAGCACCGTACCGACCGCCTGAGCCGTTCGCCGGACCGGCCGAGGGCCTCTCAGGGGCCCTCGATCTCCTTGGGCAGCTAGGCCGGGTTCAGCGGCTGCTCCAGCGGCGGCAGCGCGGGCAGCCGGTCCCAGGGGATCTGGTCCTTGCGCAGGTCGTCCCTGACCCGGTCGGCGAGCTTGCGGGTGTCGCGGCGGTTCATCGTGGCGCCGACGGCGGCGCCGATCATGAACGGGATCAGGTTGGGCAGATTGCGCGCCATACGCTTCATGATCTGCTGGCGCAGCTCACGCTTCATCTGACCGCCGAGAGCGGCGTTGAGCGTGGTGGGCCGGGTGACGTCGATGCCGCGCTCCTCGGTCCACGACGTCAGATACGCGGTGCTGCGCTGACCGAGATTGCCCGGGGGCCGACGGCCGTAGACCTCGTGGAGCTCGGCGACGAGCTTCATCTCGATCGCGGCGACGCCGGTGACCTCCGCCGCCAGCTCGGCGAGCATCGCGGGCGGTACGGGCATCATCGCGGCAGCCCCGATGCCGGCGCCGACGGTCGCGGTGCCCCGGCAGGCTCCCGTGACCAGCTTGTCGGCCAGCTCCTCGGGTCCGAGCCCGGGGAACTGCCTGCGCAGGGTGGCGAGGTCGCGTACCGGCACGCGCGGAGCCGTGTCGATGATGCGGTCGGCCAGCTGTGCGGCCAGTGCCTTCGCGCTCTCCCCGCTCCTGCGTACGCCCCGTTTCACTGCGTGCAGGCGGCCCCCGGCCTGGGGCTCCGCCCGGTCCTGCTGTTGCTGCTGCGCGGCCAGGTCCGGCAGCGCTGCCGACCCGGCCACTTCGAGCGAGGCCGAACGGCCTCGCTCGTCGTCGGAACCGCCGGAGTGATCCGGCGGGGCGGCGGACCGCTCGGCAGACGCGTGACCGCCTTCTGCCGGGCCTGTGCCGCCGGTACCGTCCTGTGGTGCCTGCTGGCCGTGCCGACGCCAGGGGCGCCGCTTCCGGAACGGTGTCTCGCCTGCCACGGCCGACTCGACCTCAGTCGCAGTCGCGGCAGATGGGCTGACCGTTCTTCTCGCGGGCCAGCTGGCTGCGGTGGTGCACCAGGAAGCAGCTCATGCAGGTGAACTCGTCGGCCTGCTTGGGCAGCACCCGGACGGCCAGCTCCTCGTTGGAGAGGTCCGCGCCGGGCAGCTCCAGGCCCTCGGCCGCGTCGAACTCGTCGACATCGACGGCGGAGGCCGTCTTGTCGCTCCGACGCGCCTTGAGCTCTTCGAGGCTGTCCTGGTCCACGTCGTCGTCGGTCTTGCGTGGGGTGTCGTAATCCGTTGCCATGTCGCTCTCCCCCTCTTGGGTGTCTAGGTGTCTCAGCGCACGTAACGCGTGAGAGGCCGGACTTGTGCCCGACCTGAGGCGGAGATTTTGCCTCACATCAAGGTCTGTTACTCAATCGACACCCAACCGGCCGCCTCGGCGAGGCTCGGCTTGGGTGGCGATGGGGACCGTACACGGTCCCGCCTGCGCAGTTCACGGGCGCCACCCCGTGTACTTCCCGTGATAACGATCCCTGAAAACCCGGACGATTACCGGCTTTCCGACAGACTCGTGATCACGGAGAGTAGATAGCCGGGAAAACGGCCCTGTGATCGATCACACACGACCCGCCCGGGAACGGGTCCTGAAAATTCCGCCCAAAGCGAACATGAAGATTCGGTGCGGAGTCACATCGTGCAGCCTCTCAGACCGGCAGAGTGACACGCATCACGAGACCGCCGCCCTCGCGGGGCTCCGCGATGATACGGCCTCCGTGGGCCCGCGCGACGGACCGCGCGATCGACAGGCCGAGCCCGACCCCCTTGTCGCTGCCCGTGCGCTCCGTACGCAGCCTTCTGAAGGGCTCGAAGAGGTTGTCGATCTCGTACGCCGGGACCACCGGGCCTGTGTTGGAGACGACGAGCAGGGCCTGCCCGTCCCGCACCTCCGTGGTGACCTCCACCCAGCCGTCCTCGGGCACGTTGTAGCGCACGGCGTTCTGCACGAGGTTCAGCGCGATCCGCTCCAGCAGGACCCCGTTGCCCTGCACCGTGGCCGATTCCCGCTCACCGCGGATCTCGACCTTCCTGGCCAGCGCCTCCGCCCGGGTCTGGTCGATGGCGCGCTCGGCGACCTCCGCCAGGTCGACCGGTTTGCGCTCGACGATCTGGTTGTCGCTGCGGGCCAGCAGCAACAGGCCCTCGACGAGCTGCTCGCTGCGCTCGTTGGTCGCCAGGAGGGTCTTGCCGAGCTGATGGAGCTCCGGCGGGGCCCCGGGATCGGAGAGATGGACCTCCAGCAGGGTGCGGTTGATCGCCAGCGGGGTGCGCAGCTCGTGCGAGGCGTTGCCGACGAACCGCTGCTGTGCGGTGAAGGCCCGCTCCAGCCGGTCCAGCATGTCGTCGAAGGTGTCCGCCAGCTCCTTCAGCTCGTCGTCCGGGCCGTCCAGCTCGATCCGCCGGGTGAGGTCCGTGCCGGCCACCCGGCGCGCGGTCCGGGTGATCCGGCCGAGCGGGGACAGGACGCGTCCGGCCATGGCGTAACCGAAGGCGAAGGCCATCACACTGAGGCCGACCAGGGCGAGGAGGGCCCGGTTGAGCAGGCTGTCCAGCGCCTGCTGCCGCTGGGCCGACGTACAGGCCTTGATCGCGTCGTTCAGCTGGTCGTTGTTGAGGGCGGCGCCCAGCTGCGGGCAGGTGTCGCTGGTGATCTGGACATTGGTCCCGGCGACCCGGAAGGCCACGCTGCCCGCGTCGTGGAGCGCCTGCGCGGCGAGCATGTAGATGATCGACAGCAGCACGATGCCCGCGATCAGGAACATCCCGCCGTACAGCAGCGTGAGCCGTATCCGGATGGTCGGGCGCAGCCAGGGGTACGGGGGGTCCGGCTGCTTGGGCTCCCAGGTGGGCTTCGGTGGCGCCGCGGGCGGCTCCGGTGTGGTGGCCATGGTCCTCAGATCCGGTATCCGGAGCCCGGCACGGTGACGATGACGGGCGGTTCGCCGAGCTTGCGGCGGAGCGTCATCACCGTGACCCGCACCACGTTGGTGAAGGGGTCGGTGTTCTCGTCCCAGGCCTTCTCCAGCAGCTGCTCCGCCGAGACGACCGCGCCCTCGCTGCGCATGAGGACCTCCAGCACCGCGAACTCCTTCGGGGCGAGCTGGATCTCCACCTCGTCGCGGAAGACCTCGCGGCGGTTCGGGTCGAGCTTGATGCCGGCGCGCTCCAGGACGGGCGGCAGCGCCACCGTCGTACGGCGGCCCAGCGCGCGGACCCGGGCGGTCAGCTCGCTGAAGGCGAAGGGCTTGGGCAGATAGTCGTCGGCGCCCAGCTCCAGGCCCTCGACCCGGTCGCTGACGTCGCCGGAGGCGGTGAGCATGAGCACCCGGGTGGGCATACCGAGTTCGACGATCTTGCGGCAGACGTCGTCCCCGTGCACCACCGGGAGGTCCCGGTCCAGCACGATGACGTCGTAGTCGTTGACCCCGATGCGCTCCAGGGCCGCGGCACCGTCGTAGACGACGTCGACGGCCATGGCCTCCCGGCGCAGCCCGGTGGCCACCGCATCGGCGAGCAGCTGCTCGTCCTCGACGACGAGTACGCGCACGGCGCAGTCCTTCCTTCGGTCCTTCGTCGGGTTCACAGAGCGAGCGGCCCACACGGGGCCGCTCGGACACGGGCAGCCGGGCCGACCGTGTACCTCCATCCTGCCCTCAACGCGCATAAACCGGCGGTAAGACAGCGGCGGGCCGGGCCTTCCGGCAGCCTTCCGCGGGGAAACGGTCGGTTTCCCGGGCCAGTTGAGGTTTCTCTGAGCTGCGGCATGGGGAAGAGGGCTTCACACCCGCGATCACGCCTGTCCCGTGGCCTGCCACGGTCCGCCCTTTTTCCCCGGAGCGGCGGCGCGATCACCCGCTCCTCCGGCTCCCCGGCCGGGGGTATCCCGGGCACACCCCCGTGCCACCGACCCACGATGAGGGGGCGCATCATGGACGCTTTCACCGCAGGTCTGCTGCAACGCATCAAGACGACCGAGTCCGACCTCACGCGGGCGCGCGAGGACGGCGACGACTTCCTCGCGGACGTCGAGCAGGGCGAGCTGGACGATCTGCACCGTCTCGCCGCCGAGCACGGCGTACAGGTCGGCACCGCCGGCGTCTGAGCCGTACGCCACAGGGCCCCGGATGCTGTCCAGGCATCCGGGGCCCTGTGCTGTGCCGTCGGGCTCCCAGCGCCCCACCAGGGGCTTCGGGTCAGTCGTGCCAGGCGCCCAGCTCGTCGAGCGCGGCCTGCAGCGGCCCGAAGACGCCGGGGGTGGCGGCCACCGTCAGGTCGCCGTCGGCGGGCAGCCCGGGGCGGCCGCCGGTCAGCGCGCCCGCCTCCCGGGCGATGAGGTCGCCCGCGGCCAGGTCCCAGGGGTGCAGCCCGCGCTCGTAGTAGCCGTCGAGACGGCCCGCCGCCACATCGCACAGGTCGACGGCGGCCGAACCGCCGCGCCGGATGTCGCGGAGCCTGGGGATCAGCCGCTGGGCGACGTCCGCCTGGTGGGCGCGGACGTGGGCGACGTAGTTGAAGCCGGTCGAGACGAGGGCCTGGTCCAGCGGCGCGGTGGGCCGGCAGCGCAGCACTTCGCCGTTCGCGAACGCACCGCCGCCGAGAACCGCCTGGTACGTCTCCCGGCGCATCGGGGCCTCGACGACCCCCACGACCCGCTCCCCGTCGCGCTCGGCGGCGATGGAGACGGCCCAGGTCGGCAGGCCGTAGAGGTAGTTCACCGTGCCGTCGAGCGGGTCGATGACCCAGCGGATACCGGTGGAGCCCGAGGAGCTGGCGCCCTCCTCGCCGAGGAAGCCGTCGTCGGGGCGGAAGTCGGTGAGGTAGCCGGTGATCAGTTTCTCGGCGGCGATGTCCATCTCGGTGACCACGTCGATGGGGCTGGACTTGGTCGCGGCCACCCCCAGGTCGGCGGGGCGGCCGTCGCGCAGCAGGGCTCCGGCGCGGCGGGCGGCTTCGAGAGCGAGGCCGAGCAGTTCGGACAGGGCGGGGTCGGTCACGGTGCTCCCAGGTGGTCGATGCGCACGGTCGGGTGGTCGTACGAGCGGCCCTACACGTACGGGCTGTCGGCGCCCGCGGCGGCGGGCTTCGGGGCCCTGGCGGGGCAGCAGCCGACGGGGCAGAGGTCGTGGGAGGGCCCCAGCGACCCCAGCGCGCAGCGCTCGACCGCCCGGCCGCGCTCGCTCGCGGCACGCTCCAGGACGAGGTCCCGTACGGCGGCGGCGAAGCGCGGGTCGTCGCCCACCGTGGCGGAGCGGCGGACCGGCAGACCGAGCTCGGCGGCCTTGGCGGTGGCCTCGGTGTCGAGGTCGTACAGCACCTCCATGTGGTCCGAGACGAAGCCGATGGGCGCCATCACGACCGCGGGGACGTCCTCGCCGTGCAGGGCCTCCAGGTGGTCGCAGATGTCGGGCTCCAGCCACGGGATGTGCGGGGCGCCGCTGCGGGACTGGTAAACGAGCTGCCAGGGGTGCTCGACGCCGGTCTCGGCGCGCACCGCCTCGATGATCAGCCGCGCCACGTCGAGGTGCTCGGCCACGTAGGCGCCGCCCTCGCCGTGCGCCTCCACCGGGCCCGAGGCGTCGGCGGCGGAGGTCGGGATGGAGTGGGTGGTGAACGCGATGTGCGCGCCCGCGCGGACGTCCTCGGGGAGGTCGGCGAGCGAGGCGAGGACGCCGTCGGCCATGGGGCCGACGAACCCGGGGTGGTTGAAGTAGTGGCGGAGCTTGTCGACCCGGGGCACATCGAGGCCCTCGGCCGCCAGGGCGGCCAGCGACTCGGCGAGGTTCTCGCGGTACTGGCGGCAGCCCGAGTAGGAGGCGTAGGCGCTGGTGGCGAGGACGGCGATCCGGCGGTGTCCGTCGGCGGTCATCTCGCGCAGGACGTCGGTGAGATACGGGGCCCAGTTGCGGTTGCCCCAGTAGATCGGCAGGTCGACGCCGTGGTCGGCGAAGTCCTTGCGCAGCGCCTCCAGCAGGGCGCGGTTCTGCGCGTTGATCGGGCTGACCCCGCCGAACAGGAAGTAGTGCTGACCGACCTCCTTGAGGCGTTCCTCGGGGATGCCGCGGCCGCGGGTCACGTTCGCCAGGAACGGGACCACGTCGTCCGGGCCCTCGGGGCCGCCGAAGGAGAGCAGCAGCAGGGCGTCGTAGGGAGCGGTATCGCGCAGATCGGACATGCCGTCGATCCTGCCACCCGTCTCCGACGGGGCGGCAACCGACATCCGACGGTCCGTCGGGAAAGCGCGGAACGGCCGGTGGGGAAGCCGCCGGAACCGCTCCCCCGGCCCGTCCGGAACCGTTCCCCGGGTCCGTCCGGAATCCGGTGTCCGGGGCCTCCGTCCGCCCGTAAGCTGTATGGGCCAGCTATACGCCTGACAGGCATGACCGGAGTACCCCCTTGCCCAGCCCCTACCGCGCCATCTTCTCCGCCCCCGGTACCAAGGGGTTCTCCGCCGCAGGCTTCCTCGGCCGGATGCCGCTGTCCATGATGGGCATCGGCGTCGTCACGATGATCTCCCAGCTCACCGGCCGCTACGGACTGGCCGGGGCCCTGTCGGCGACCCTGGCGATGTCGGCCGCGGTCTGCGGCCCCCAGGTCTCCCGGCTCGTCGACCGCTACGGGCAGCGCCGGGTGCTGCGCCCGGTCACGCTGGTCGCGGTGGCTGCGGTGGCGGGTCTGCTGGTCTGCGCCCAGCAGGGGGCGCCGGAGTGGACGCTGTTCGTCTTCTCGGTGGGCGCGGGCTGTGTGCCGAGCGTGGGGTCGATGGTCCGGTCCCGCTGGGCGGAGATCTACCGGGGCTCCGGCCGGGATCTGCACACCGCGTACTCGTGGGAGTCGATCGTCGACGAGGTGTGCTTCATCTTCGGCCCGATCATCTCCATCGGCCTCTCGACCGCGTGGTTCCCGGAGGCCGGGCCGCTGATCGCCGCCGCCTTCCTGCTGGTCGGCGTCTTCTGGCTGACCGCGCAGCGCGCGACCGAGCCGATGCCGCACCCGAAGTCGCAGCACACCGGGGGCTCGGCGCTGCGCTCGCGGGGGCTCCAGGTCCTGGTGGCCACCTTCGTGGCCACCGGTGCGATCTTCGGGGGCGTGGACGTGGTGACCGTGGCCTTCGCCGAGGAGCGCGGGCACAAGGCCGCGGCCTCCCTGGTGCTGGCCGTCTACGCACTGGGCTCGTGTCTCGCGGGGGCCGTGTTCGGGCTGCTGCACCTGAAGGGGAACCCCGCGACCAGGTGGCTGGTGGGTGTCGGCGCGATGGCCGTGAGTATGATCCCCCTCCTACTGGCCGGGAACCTTCCGTTGCTGGCCGTGGCGCTCTTTGTCGCGGGCCTCGCCATCGCACCGACGATGGTCACCACCATGGCCCTCGTCGAAGCGCACGTACCGCGCACCAAGCTGACCGAGGGCATGACCTGGACCAGTACCGGGCTCGCGGTCGGAGTGGCGCTCGGCTCCTCGGCCGCCGGCTGGGTGGTCGACGCCGCCGGGGCGAAGGCGGGGTACGCGGTGCCCGTCGTGGCGGGAGCGCTCGCGGCGGCGGTGGCGTTCCTGGGATATCGCCGGCTGGCCGGGCCGGCTGCGACGGGAGGGCGCGGGCAAGATGACCGAGACCTACGCACGGACGACGAGCGCGTGGCGTAACTGGGCGGGCACCGTCACCGCCCGGCCCGCCCGCACCGAGTCACCCGCGTCCGTGGACGAGCTCGCGGACGTGCTGCGCCGGGCGCACGCGGACGGCCTGAGGGTGAAGCCGGTCGGCGCGGGCCACTCCTTCACGGCGGCGGCCGCCACCGACGGGGTCCTGATACGCCCCGATCTGCTCACCGGGATCCGGGGCATCGACCGTGAGGCGATGACCGTGACGGTGGAGGCGGGCACTCCGCTCAAGCGGCTCAACACCGCACTCGCCCGCGAGGGCCTGTCGCTCACGAACATGGGCGACATCATGGAGCAGACGATCGCCGGGGCGACCTCCACCGGCACGCACGGCACGGGCCGCGATTCGGCCTCCATATCCGCGCAGATCCGGGCGCTGGAGCTGGTCACCGCCGACGGCACGGTCCTGGTCTGCTCGGCCGAGGAGAACCCGGAGATCTTCGCCGCCGCCCGGGTCGGGATCGGCGCCCTCGGGGTGATCACCGCCGTCACCCTCGCCGTGGAGCCGATCTTCCTGCTGACGGCCCGCGAGGAACCGATGGGCTTCGACCGGGTCACCGAGGACTTCGACGAGCTCGTGGCCGAGAACGAGCACTTCGAGTTCTACTGGTTCCCGCACACCGGGAACTGCAACACCAAGCGCAACAACCGCAGCGCCGGTCCGGCCGCCCCGCCCGGCCGGGTGAGCAGCTGGATCGACGACGAGCTGCTGTCCAACGGGATCTTCCAGGTGGCCTGTTCGCTCGGCCGCGCGGTCCCGGCGACGATCCCCTCGATCGCCAGGCTCTCCAGCCGGGCGCTGTCGGCGCGTACGTACACCGACATCCCGTACAAGGTGTTCACCAGCCCGCGCCGGGTGCGGTTCGTGGAGATGGAGTACGCCGTTCCGCGCGAGCAGGCGGTGACGGTGCTGCGCGAGCTGAAGGCCATGGTCGAGCGGTCACCGCTGAAGATCAGTTTCCCGGTCGAGGTGCGCACCGCTCCGGCCGACGACATGGCCCTGTCGACCGCGTCCGGCCGGGACAGCGCGTACATCGCCGTGCACCTCTACAAGGGCACGCCGCACCGCTCGTACTTCACCGCCGTCGAGCGGATCATGACGGCGCACGCCGGCCGGCCGCACTGGGGCAAGATCCACACCCGGGACGCGGCCTACCTGGCGGAGGTCTACCCGCGCTTCGGCGAGTTCACCGCGCTGCGCGACCGGCTGGACCCGGACCGCCTGTTCGGCAACGACTACCTTCGGCGCGTGCTCGGCGACTGAGTCGGCGCAGCCTCCGGTACGACGTCGGCCCCGGCCTCCGCTCGCTAGCGCGGGGAGGCCGGGGCCGAGGCGTTTCCAGCCGTACGTCGGTCACTCGGCGTCGGCGCCGGGCGCGCCCTGCTCGCCCTGCCCGGGGGCGACGCCCGTGCCGGTCGAGGGTTCGCCGGTGCCGGGATCCGACGGAGTCGGCTGCGTCGGCTCGGGCGTGGGCTCACCGGCGGATCCGGAGGGCGTCGGCGTGGGGGTGGGCCCGGTGGTCGGGTTCTCACCGCCCGTGCTCCTGCCCGGGTCCGGGCTCGTGCCGCCGGTGTCGCCGCCGTCCGTGGAGGGGGCGGATCCGGTGCCGTCGCCCGGGGTCGGGGACTGCTCGTCCGCTCCCCCGTCCTCGCCGGTGTCCCCTGAAGGGGTGGGGTCTGCGGGCCCGGGGTCCCGGTCGCCGCCGCCGCGCACGACGGAGCTGAGGGTGGTGCCCTGGCCGCCGCTGAGGTCGTTGCCCGAGATCAGCTCGAACGCGGTGATCCCGGCCATCGAGACCGCGAAGACCGCGGCGGCCGCCAGCGCGGGGCGCTTCCAGCCGCGCAGCCGGGTGCCGTGCGTGACACCCTCGCCGAACGCCTCGTCGGGACCGGCGGCCCGGTCCGCTCCGGCCTGCGGGAGCATCTGCGTACGGGCGTCGGCGCGCGGGAACATCTGCGTACGGTCGGCGTCGGCTCCGGCACCTCCGGCCGGCGGCGGGACGCGGAGCATCCGGGTCCGCTCGTCGCCGAGGTCCAGCAGCTGCGTCCGGTCCGTGTCGATCGGCCTCAGCACCTGCGTGCTCTCCGCGTCCGGGATCACCTCCGGGACCGTACCCGGGCCGACCGTGGGCAGCACCGTGGTGACGTCCTCCGCCGACCGCGGCCCCGTGGGCTCCGGCTCCGTCCGCTGCGCGGCGGCTCTGCGCCCGGCGGGCGTCGTCTCCTTGGTGTGCACGGTCACCTGGCGGCCCTCCGGGTGGGTCACCTGGACGGTCACCTCACGGATCTGCTCGCCGGTGCGGCGGAAGAAGTGCTGGAAGACCGAGCCGCCGCAGGTGGCGACGACGCTCATCACGCCCGCGCCGGCGATCGTGCCGTACACGCCCAGCTGCGAGGCCAGCACCGCTGCCGCGACGGCCGCCACGGCGCTCCCGGCGACCTGCGGGAGACTCAGATCTATGCGCCTTTCCTTGGGTTCTGCGTCACTTTCCGGCTTCTGAACCATTACCAGCCCCTGCTTGACATCTCTCCCACCATGCAACAGGAAGGGACAAATGAGCGAAGTGGATAGTTCCGATTCTGGTGATTGTGTGAAGCACAACACGCATCAGGGGCATTTCGCGGAGAACTGGGTACCTCAACTCCCGCACCGCGCGAGAACTTCGGCGGCGCGCCGGTCCACCCCGGTGGCCCGAATGGAGTACTGTGACGAGCCCTGGGGCGGACTCCGACGTGGGAATCCGCAGCTACCGGAGGGGCCGACGGCGGCACCCTAGGTGGGCGAACCAGGGCGAGCGCCCGACACGCCGGGCAATTTGGCAAGGTTGTGGCAGGCTGCACCCGGGCAGGTCACACTCGACTAGCGGAAGCAGCGACGCACGTGACGTCGGCAGGCACCACCCGGGAGGTCCCCATGCCCGAACTGCGTGTCGTGGCCGTCTCCAACGACGGCACACGACTGGTGCTCAAGGCTGCGGACAGCACGGAGTACACGCTTCCGATCGATGAGCGGCTGCGCGCCGCCGTGCGCAACGACCGCGCCCGGCTCGGCCAGATCGAGATCGAGGTGGAGAGCCACCTCCGGCCCCGCGACATCCAGGCCCGCATACGGGCCGGTGCCTCCGCGGAGGAGGTCGCCCAGTTCGCGGGCATCCCCGTCGACCGTGTACGCCGCTTCGAGGGCCCCGTGCTCGCGGAGCGCGCCTTCATGGCCGAGCGGGCCCGGAAGACTCCTGTGCGCCGTCCCGGCGAGAACACCGGCCCCCAGCTCGGCGAGGCGGTGCAGGAACGTCTCCTGCTGCGCGGCGCCGACAAGGAAACCGTCCAGTGGGACTCGTGGCGCCGTGACGACGGCACCTGGGAAGTCCTGCTCGTCTACCGGGTCGCGGGCGAACCGCACGCGGCGAGCTGGACGTACGACCCGCCGAGGCGACTGGTCCAGGCGCTGGACGACGAGGCGCGCTCGCTGATCGGCGAGACCGACGACGTCGCCGCGCCGGAACCCAGCTTCCCGTTCGTGCCCCGGATCGCCCGGCTGCCGCGCGACCGGCCGCTGGACCGGAGCCTCGACCGGCAGGCCGAGCGGGAGCGCCCGCTGGACCGGGCCCTGGACCGGCAGATCGAGCGGCCCGCGCCGGTCGCCGAGCCCGAGGAATACGTGAGCAGCGCGTCGGCCGGTGAGCGTGACTCGCTGACCAGCCTGCTGGAGGCGGTGCCGAGCTTCCGGGGCGACATGGTCGTGCCCGAGCGGCCCACGCAGCCCGAGCCGCCCGCGCTGGAACCGGCGGAGGAGGCCGAGGCGGACGAGCCGCCGGCCGCCGCCGCTTCGGCCGGTGCCGGATCGGCGTACGCGGATGTGCTGATGCCGCGCGCGGTGGCCGGTCATCGCGACCGGCTGACCGGGACGACGGACCGTCAGGCGGAGGCGGACGGGGTCCGGCCGGGCCGCCGGGCCGCCGTGCCGAGCTGGGACGAGATCGTCTTCGGCACCCGGCGCAAGAAGCAGGACTGACCGGGGATGACCACCGGTGGGGGCGGGGGCCGTACGCGATGGCGTACGGCCCCCGCCCCTTCGGCGTGGTCCGGCGGACGGACGGGCGCGGCCCCGGTCGGGACCGGCCGGACCCGACCTGCGGGATTACTGGGGCTCGGGCCCCGTGGCGACCGGCCGGGAGGGGTCCGAGGACCACTCGGACCAGGAGCCCGGATAGAGGACACCGGTGAAGCCGGCGATCTCCAGGGCCAGCACCTCGTGCGCGCCGGAGACCCCGGATCCGCAGTAGACGCCCACGCCCTCGGCGCCGCCCTCCGCCCCCAGCCCGGCGAACCGTGCGGCCAGCTGCTCGGCCGGAAGGTAGCGGCCGTCCGCGTCGGCGTTCTGTGTGGTCGGCGCGGAGACGGCCCCGGGGATATGCCCGCCGACCCGGTCGATCGGCTCCACATCGCCCCGGTAGCGCTCGGCCGCCCGCGCGTCCAGCAGCAGACCCGACCGGGCGAAGGCCGCCGCGCTTTCCGCGTCCAGGGTCGGCAGGGCCCCCGGCTTCGGCCGGAAATCGCCCTCGGCGGGGTGCGGGATCTCCGTGGTGAGGTCGCCGGTCCAGGCGGCGAGCCCGCCGTCCAGGACCCGTACGTCTCGGTGCCCGGTCCAGCGCAGCAGCCACCAGGCGCGGGCAGCCGCCCAGCCCTGACCGCCGTCGTACACCACGACGGGGGTGTCCTGGCCGACCCCGGCCCGGCGCATCACGGCACCGAAGGCCTCCGGGTCCGGGAGGGGGTGGCGGCCGCCGTCGCCCGCCGGTCCGGCCAGCTCCGCGTCGAGGTCGACGAAGACCGCGCCGGGCAGATGGCCGGCCTCGTAGTCGGGGCGGCCGTTCGGGCCGCCGAGCTGCCAGCGGACGTCCAGGAGCACGGGGGGCCGGGACCCGGCCGACTCGCTCGCGCATTCGGATGCGGTGATGATGGGCTTCATGGGTGCCATCCTCGCGCAGCGGGGCTGGCACCCGTAACAGCATCGGACGGGACGGCCGGCGGGAATCCGGCCGTCCCTCGTCGAGAACCCGGGCGACGCGGCGCGGCCGGTGCGCCTCCCGCGCCAGGGGGTGCAAGCATCTGCACGGGGCACGCGGACCGCGTCCTGACCCGGGACGGCGCCGCTGTCCCGTTCCCCCGCACGGCCACCACAACGGTCCGAGGAGAGAAGACGATGACCGAGGCCCCCGCCCGGCGCACGCCCGGAACACCTTGCTGGGTGAGTCTGATCGTGCACGGCCTGACCGCGACCCAGGAGTTCTACGGAGCCCTGTTCGACTGGGAGTTCCGGCCGGGCCCCGAACAACTGGGCCCCTACGTCCGCGGGCTGCTGCACGGCGAGGAGGTGGCGGGCATCGGCCAGCTGCCGCCCGACCGGCATCTCCCCATCGCCTGGACCACCTACCTCGCCACCGACGACGCCGACGTCACCGCGGAGGCCATCCGCTCCTGCGGCGGGACGGTCGCGGTCGGCCCGCTGGACGCGGGGGACGCCGGGCGGCTGGCGATCGCCTCCGACCCGAGCGGGGCGGTCTTCGGCATCTGGCAGGGCTCGGAGCACATCGGCACGATGACGGCGGGCGTACCCGGCACCCCCGTCTGGAACGAGCTGGTGACGCGGGAGACCTCGATGGTCGCGAAGTTCTACCAGACGGTCTTCGGCTACGAGACGGAGGCGGTGCTCTCCGCCGACTTCGACTACCAGACACTGCATCTGGACAACGTGGCGGTGGCGGCCCTGCACGGGGTCGGCCACGCGCTGCCGCGCGACCGGGGCCCGCACTGGATGACGTACTTCGAGGTCGCCGACACCGACCGGGCCGCGGCCCGGGTGGTGGAGCTGGGCGGGCGCGTCCTGCAGCCGCCGCGCGACGGGTCGAGCGGGCGGCTGGCGACGGTCGCGGACCCGGAGGGGGCCGTGTTCACGATCATCCGGTCCGCTTCGGACACCCCCTGACACGTCCTGGTGCGACGCTCCCGGCGCCGCCCGGCCCGGCACTGCGTGGGTTGGATCCGGCGCCCGTACGGCTCAGACGGAGGACACCGGCAGGACGTCGGGCGAGAGCGCGCCCGCACGGGCGGTCTCCGCGGTGGTGCGGCGGCGGTGGTGCCGCCGGCACAGCACCTCGTAACCGACCTCGCCCGCCTGCCGGTTGACGTCGCCGACGACGACCTGGGCGCCCTCGACGACCATCTCACCATCCACCGTCCGGGCGTTGTGCGTGGCGCGGGCCCCGCACCAGCAGAGCGCCTCGACCTGGAGGGCCTCTATGCGGTCGGCCAGTTCGATCAGCCGCTGGGAGCCGGGGAACAGCTTGGTGCGGAAGTCCGTGGTGATGCCGAAGGCGAAGACGTCGAGCTTCAGATCGTCGACCACGCGGGCCAGTTGGTCGATCTGGTCCGGGGCGAGGAACTGCGCCTCGTCCACGATCACGTAGTCCACCCGGCCACCCCGGCTGACCCGGTCCACGATGTGCGCGTACAGGTCCATGCCCTTTTCGGCCTCGACGGCGTCCGTCACCAGGCCGAGCCGGGAGGAGAGCTTGCCCTCCCCCGCGCGGTCGTCCCGGGTGAAGATCACGCCCTGGAGGCCGCGGGCCGAGCGGTTGTGACCGATCTGCAGGGCCAGCGTGCTCTTTCCGCAGTCCATGGTTCCGGAGAAGAACACCAGCTCGGGCATGAGGGGTCGAGCACCTTTCGGAGGGGGCGGTGGGGGCAGGAGGGGTTACGAGCGTACTTCGAGGAGCGGGACGAGCTGTTCCACAGAGGTCAGGGAGCCGTGCACGCCCGCCATCGCCGACTCGTGCGGCTCGTTGACGGAGGCCGTGATGATCACGTCGTCGTGGGCGGCGGCGACCACGTCGCCGATCCGGCCGTACACCCGCTCGTCGATCGTCGGGCCGAACCAGCCGGCCGCGATCGCCTCGTCCCGGCTCGCGATCCAGAACTGCTCGCCGAGGACCTCGCGCCAGACGGCCAGGACGTCGGCCTGGGCGCCGGGGACCGCGTAGACGTGGCGGGCGCGGCCCTCGCCGCCGAGGAGGGCGACGCCCGCGCTCAGCTCCCAGTCCTCGTCGAAGTCGATCCGGGACTGCTCGTCGAACGGGATGTCGATCATGCCGTGGTCGGCGGTGATGTAGAGCGCGGAGCGCGGCGGGAGCTGCTCGGCGAGGCGTCGGGCGAGCCCGTCGACGTACATCAGCTGGCCGCGCCAGGCGTCGGAGTCGGTGCCGAAGCGGTGGCCCTTGCCGTCGACCTCGCTGTAGTACGTGTAGACGAGCGAGCGGTCGCCCGCTGCCAGGCGCTGGGCGGCGACGTCCATCCGGTCCTCGCCGGAGAGCCGGCCGAGGAAGGAGCCGCCGCTGAGCGCGATCTTGGTGAGAGGGGTCTGCTCGAACATCGGCGCGGAGACCTGCGCGGTGTGCACGCCCACGGCGTCGGCGAGCTGGAAGACCGTGGGATACGGCTGCCAGGCCTTCGGCTCGGTCCACGGCTTCCAGCGGAGCTGGTTCATCAGCTCGCCGGTCTGCGGGTTGCGCGCGGTGTAGCCGGGGAGGCCGTGCTCGCCGGGCGGCAGCCCCGTACCGACGGAGGCGAGGGAGGTCGCGGTGGTGGAGGGGAAGCCCGCGGTGAGCGGGCGGCCCGTGCCGCCGCGCGAGGTGGGAAGCAGGGAGTGCAGGAAGGGCGCCTCGTCCGGGTGGGCCTTGATCTGCTCCCAGCCGAGGCCGTCGATCAGGAAGACGCAGTTGCGCCTCGCCGGGGTCAGCTCGGGGATCGCGGCGGTGAAGCCCGGCACCTCAAGGCCGGCGGCGAGCGTCGGCAGCAGGTCCGCGAGCGATCCGCTGCCGTACTCCGGTACGGGCGCGGTGCCGAGGGCCAGCGGCTCGGGGTCCTGCCAGGCGGGCTGGGCCATCAGCGGCCACTCGCCGCGGTGGCGGCCGTGGCCTCGGAGAGCGCCTGGGCGAAGGCGAGGGTCTGGCGCACGGCGTCGGGGCCGTCGCCGGCCTCGCTGACCCGCAGGCTCAGGTCGTCGGCGGTGGAGCTGCCGGTGTAGCCGTGGTCGGCCTCGCAGTTGGAGTCGCCGCAGGCGGCGGGCTCCAGGTCGATCCGGGAGACCGCGCCCCAGCCGATGGTCAGGACGACCTCGCGGGGCAGGGTGCCCGGGACGTACTTCTCCGGGTTGGCCACCACCCGGCTGACGACGACGGAGGAGATCCGCTCCAGCTTCACCGACTCGGTGGAGGTGGTGGCGTACGGCGTCGGGGAGCTGGTGTCGGCGGCCTGCTCGTCGGTGTGGCTGACGATGAACCGGTGCTCGGTCAGGACGAGGACGGTCACATGACGGCGGACCTCGTTGGAGTCGAACGTGGTCTCCTGGTGGACCAGGTACGAAGCGACCGGCTCCCCGCCGACGGCGGCCTCCACCGCCTCGGCCACGAGGGCCGGGTAGTAGCCGCTGCGCTCGATCGCCGCGCGCAGCCCCTTGGTCGTCGTACCGGTCTTTGCCATGAGCACCATCCTACGGCGGGCCGGTGACTGCCGGGGACGCCCCTGACTGCCGGGGACGCCCCGGGGGGCACCGGCCGGTGGGTCTCAGTAGTTCGGAAGGCGGCGTGGGCCGACGTCGCTCCGGGCGGGCGGCGGGGCGAGCCGGACGCTCGCGCCGAGCACGGTGAGTCCCTGCGGGGCGACGACGACGGGTTCGAGGGCGACGGAGACCACCTCCGGGTGGTCGTCGACCAGCCGGGACAGCCGCAGCAGCAGCTCTTCGAGCGCGCCTGTGTCGACCGGGGCCGAGCCGCGCCAGCCGAACAGCACCGGGGCCGCCCTGATGGACCGGATCAGCTCGGCGGCGTCCCGGTCGGTGGCGGGGACCAGCCGGTGCGCGGTGTCGCCGAGCAGTTCGGAGGGGGCTCCCGCGAGGCCGAAGGAGAGGATCGCCCCGGCGGCCGCGTCGATGGAGGCCCGCACGACGGTGTCGACGCCGCGCGGGGCCATCGCCTGGACGACGGGGAGCAGTTCGGCGGGCTTGCCGAGGAGGTCGGTGAGCTCTCCGTACGCCCGGCGCAGCGCCTCCTCGTCGGCGACGTCGAGGCGGACCCCGCCGAGGTCGGCGCGGTGGCGCAGGTGGGGCGCGGTGGTCTTGAGGGCCACCGGGTAGCCGAGCCGGGCCGCCGCGGCGACGGCCGCCTCGGGGTCGGGGGCGGGGAGGGTGGGGCGTACGTCGATGCCGTAGTGGCCGAGCAGGTCGCGGGCCTCGTCGTGGGTGAGCGGGCGCCCGCGCGGGTCGGGGGCGGTGGCGAGCTGTGCCTCGATCAGGGCGGCGGCCCCGGCCTCGTCGATGGTGTCGTCGAGGAACTCGGGGATCTTGCCGGGCACGGCGGCCTGCCGCCGCCACTGGGCGTACTTCACGGCCTCGGCGAGGGCGCGTACGGCCCGTTCGGCGGCGGGGTAGGCGGGGATGCGGCCGGGGCCGGGCGGGGTCTCGGGGTCCGCCGTCGCGTCAGCCGGTGTTCCGGAGGCCGGTGTTCCGGAGGCCGGTGTTCCGAGGGCGGGCGTGGCCGTCGCGGTTCCGGGGGTGGTGGGCCCTGTCCGCGCGGCGGGCGTTGCCGGGGCGGTGGTCCCGGCCCGGTCCTTCGTCGCTTCCGGGGCGGTGGTCGCCGCCCGGTCCGCCCCCGCCTCCGAGGATACGGCCCGGGGCGCGGCGGTCCGGGGGCGAGGTGCCGCCGTGCTGCTCGCGGCGGCCAGCGCCTCGGCGAGGCCGCCGATCTCGACGTGGACGACGGCCACCGGCTTGGCCGACCCCCCGGCCACCGCCTTGGTCAGGGCCTCGGCCAGCACCTGGCCGTCGCCGGTCTCGGCCTCCCCGTTCTCCCCCACCCACGGGATGGCGGTGACGATCACGGCGTCGCAGGTCCCGTCCGCGAGCGCCTCGGCCAGCGCGTCGCGGAAGTCCTGCGGGGAGGCACCGGTGGTGAGGTCGATCGGCGGGCGCGGGCGCAGCCCCTCGGCGAGGCAGGCGTCGTACGTCAGCAGGCCGAGGGACTCGGAGTTGCCGAGGATGGCGACCCGGGGGCCGGCCGGGAGGGGCTGGCCCGCCAGCAGGAGTCCGGCGTCGACCATCTCGGTCACGGTGTCGACCCGGATGACGCCGGCCTGGCGCATCAGCGCGGAGACCGTGGTGTCGGGGATGCGGCTGACCGGGACGGCGTGGCCGGGCGGGTTGGTGCCGCTGTGCCGGGCGCCCTTCACCACGACGACGGGCTTCACGGCGGCGGTGCGGCGGGCGAGGCGGGTGAACTTGCGGGGGTTGCCGAGCGATTCGAGGTAGAGCAGGGCGACGTCGGTGTCCGGGTCCTCGAAGGAGTACTGGAGGAAGTCGTTGCCGGAGACGTCGGCCCGGTTGCCCGCCGAGATGAACGAGGACAGGCCCGCACCGCGCCGGTGGAGGCCGGAGAGCAGGGCGATGCCGATCGCGCCGGACTGCGTGAACAGGCCGATCCGGCCGCGGGCGGGCGACTCGGGGGCGAGGGAGGCGTTCAGCCGGACGGTCTCGGCGGTGTTGATGATGCCGAAGGCGTTCGGGCCGATGATCCGCATGCCGTACGAGCGGGCCTGGCGGACCAGTTCGCGCTGGAGCTCGCGGCCCTCGGCGCCCCGCTCCGCGTAACCGGCGGAGAGGACGACCAGGCCCTGGACGCCGTGCTCGCCGCAGTCGGCGACGGCCTCGGGGACCCGGTGGGCGGGGACGGCGATGACCGCGAGGTCGACCTGTTCGTCGATCTCGCCGAGCGAACGGTGGGCGGGCACCCCGTCGAGGGTGGCGAGGCCCTCGTCGAAGGCGCGGTTCACGGCATAGGTGCGGCCGGTGTAGCCGGCGGCGAGGAGGTTGCGCAGGACCGTGCGGCCCACGCCGCCGGGGGTGCGGCCGGTGCCGATGACCGCGACGGAGCCGGGGGCGAGGAGGCGCTGCACCGAGCGGGCCTCGGCGCGCTGTTCGCGGCCGCGCTGGACGGCGAGGGACTTCTCGGTGGGTTCGAGGTCGAGGGTGAGGTGGACGGAGCCGTCCTCGAAGCTGCGGCGCTGGGTGTACCCGCCGTCCCGGAACACCTTGATCATTTTGTTGTTGGCGGGGAGCACCTCGGCGGCGAAGCGCCGGATGCCGCGCTCGCGGGCGACCGCGGCGATGTGTTCGAGCAGCGCCGATGCGACGCCGCGGCCCTGGTGGGCGTCCTGGACGAGGAAGGCGACTTCGGCCTCGTCGGCGGGGGCGGAGGCGGGGCGGCCCGTGCCGTCGATGCGGTCGTAGCGGACGGTCCCGATGAACTCGCCGCCGATCGTGACCGCCAGTCCCACCCGGTCGACGTAGTCGTGATGGGTGAAGCGGTGCACGTCCCGGTCGGATAGGCGGGGATACGGGGCGAAGAAGCGGTAGTACTTCGACTCGTCGGACACCTGCTCGTAGAAGCTGACCAGTCGCTCGGCGTCGTCCGTGGTGATCGGCCTGATGCGCGCGGTGCCCCCGTCGCGGAGGACCACGTCCGCTTCCCAGTGGTCGGGGTACGCGTGATGCGGACTCTGTTCCGGCGTGGGCTCCATGGCCAAAGCCTACGGCCGGTCGGGAGGCCGGGCACAGCACCACGCACTGCATGAGAGACTGGTCTAGACAACCGTTGATATGTGAAGGGCAGAACCATGGCTGAGCGCCGCGTAAACGTCGGTTGGGCCGAGGGCCTGCACGCCCGCCCCGCTTCCATCTTCGTCCGTGCCGCCACGGCCTCCGGCGTCCCCGTGACGATCGCCAAGGCCGACGGCAACCCGGTGAACGCCGCCTCCATGCTGGCCGTGCTCGGTCTGGGCGCGCAGGGCGGCGAGGAGATCGTGCTCGCGTCCGACGCGGACGACGCCGAGGCCGCTCTGGACCGGCTGGCGAAGCTCGTCGCCGAGGGCCTGGAAGAGCTTCCGGAGACCGTCTGACCCCTCCGCATCCGGTCCGTCCGGATACGACCCGCGCGAGAGCCGTGACCCCGTGATCCTTTTGCGGGTTCACGGCTCTTCCGTTTTCGGGAGGGACTCGGGAAGGACCCAGGAAAGAGCCGCACCTCGGCAATGCGGGCAGCGTGAAATGGCGCCCCGAAATTACTTCTCTTTGTATACGGCTCTTTTGTTAATGCCGGACACTCGCCGTGTTTACGCCGTGTTGCGAACTTCTCACCGGGGGAACGGGGGCGGCGCGACGCCCCGGGAGATCCGGACGGCGGAGCCGGTGCTCGGCGGTGGAGCGTTCCGCGTGCTGGGCGGTGAGCGCCCTCGCCCGTTCCGCGTCGCCGCGCGCCACGGCGTCCACGATCGCGCCGCGCTCGGCCCAGGAGTCGACCGGGCGGGCCGGCTGCTCGACCGCGTACATCCAGGCGATCTTGTGCCGGAGCTGGGTGAGCAGCGCGATGAGCCCGGGGCTGCCGGAGGCCTGGGCGAGGGTCTCGTGGAACCAGCCCCCCAGCGAGCGCAGATCCTCGCCCTCGCCCCGGCGGGCCCGCTCCTGACCCAGCCTGACCAGCCCGCGGAGCACCTTGAGGTGGGCTTCGGTACGGCGCTGGGCGGCGCGGGCCGCGCCCAGCGGCTCCAGGAGCATCCGCACCTCCAGGAGGTCGGCGGCCTCCTGGACGGTGGGTTCGGCGACACAGGCACCGGCGTGTCGGCGGGTGACCACGAATCCCTCGGACTCCAGCGTGCGCAGCGCCTCGCGGACCGGGACGCGGGAGACCCCGTAGCGGCGGGCCAGCAACTCCTCGGTGAGGCGGCTGCCGCGCTCGTAGACACCGGAGACGATGTCGTCACGGATCGCCGTGCATACCGAATGCGCGGGAATGCGCATATCCGAACCTCCGCCTTGATCCCCGCGAAACGCGGCCGCCCGACGTCTGTTCCGTGACTCTATGACAATCCGCTGGAATTTCCGATGGCAGGTCGGAATCCACGGATATCTTCACGCGGGAATTGCCGAAGGCCCCGGCGGGTGCCGAGGCCTTCGGACGGTGGGTCGCGCGGGGTGGGGTCAGACGTTCAGACCGTGGGAGCGCAGGTAGGCGACGGGGTCCATGTCGGAGCCGTAGTCGGGGGTGGTGCGAGCCTCGAAGTGCAGGTGCGGGCCGGTGGAGTTACCGGTGGAGCCGGAGAGGCCGATCTGCTGGCCGGAGGAGACGCTCTGGCCGACGGAGACGCCGATCGAGGAGAGGTGGCCGTACTGGGTGTAGGTGCCGTCCGCCATCCGGAGCACGATGTTGTTGCCGTACGCGCCGCCCCAGCCGGCCTCGACGACCGTGCCGGCGCCGACCGCGACGACGGAACTGCCGGAGGCGGCCTGGAAGTCCACGCCGGAGTGGCTGCCGGAGGACCAGAGGGAGCCGCCGGTGTTGTAACCGGTGGTCACGTGGGAGCCGGCGACCGGGAGGTGGAAGGCGTTCAGCCGGGCGCGCTCGGCGGCGCGGGCGGCACGGGCCTTCTCCTCGCGGACCTCCTTGGCGCGCGCCTCGGCCTTGCGCTCGGCCTCGGCCTTCGCCTTGGCCTTGGCGGCCTTCTCGCGGGCCTCGGCGGCGGCCTTGGCCTTCGCCTTCGCGACCGCGTCGGCCTGCCGCTGCTGGGCGTGGGCCTGCGCGTCGATCTGCTCGGCGAGGGTGGCGTCGAGGGAGATGGCCTGGCTGAGGCCGGTGTCGGCGACCTTGGCGGCCTCGGTGTCCGCGGCGAGGGCCGGGGAGGACAGCGAGCCGAGGACTCCGGTGGTGGCCAGGGCCGCGATGCCGGCGGCCTGGGCGCTCCGGCGCGTGAGGCGGCTCGGGGCACGGTGCTTCCCGGTGGCACGGGTGAACGCCATGGAGGGGCTGGTTCCTTTCCTTCCTTCTCGCCTACCGGGTTAGCTGACGGGTTCGGAGCAGGAAGGTCTCCTACGGATCCCCGCGCCGGTTCGCGGCGCGGGCCTCCGATTCACCCCAGGGACTGCGTGGGTCCCCGGCTCCCCAGGCTCGCGCCTGACGGGGACTCGGCGATGACTGCCCGGCGCCGCGGCTGCGGCATACGGGTGACGGACAGCCGGGCCGACGCTAGGCGGGGCGACTTCCCATCACCAAACGGACAAGGGGATTTGTCGCGCATCCCACAGGGCAGACAGGCAACCAAGCCCCCAAAGGGGGCGAAGCAGACCAAACAGGCAAAAGCTCAGGACCCCGACGAAATCTCTTTCGTCGGGGTCCTGTTCGCGGCAGTGGTCGCACGGTGGCGGCCGTGTTCCGCAGGCGGTGTCAGCCGGTGACGACGGTCACCTCTCCGATACCGAGAGCCTTCACCGGCTCGGCGATCCGCGCGGCGTCCCCCACGAGAACCGTGACCAGCCGGTCGACCGGGAAGGCGTTGACCACGGCGGCGGTCGCCTCCACGGTGCCCGTCTCGGCGAGCCGGGCGTAGAGGTGGGCCTGGTAATCGTCGGGGAGGTGCTGCTCGACCTGGTCGGCCAGCGTGCTCGCGACGGAGGCGGCGGTCTCGAACTTCAGCGGGGCGACGCCCACCAGGTTCTGCACGGCCGTCTCGCGCTCGGCGTCGGTCAGCCCCTCGGCAGCCAGCGTCCGCAGGACCTTCCAGAGGTCGTCCAGGGCCGGTCCGGTGGACTCGGTGTCCACCGAGCCGCTGATCGCGAGCATCGCCGCGCCGCCCGAATCAGGGCCGGAGGAGCGCAGCACCTGGGCGAAGGCGCGTACGCCGTAGGTGTAGCCCTTCTCCTCGCGCAGCACCCGGTCCAGCCGGGAGGTGAGGGTCCCGCCCAGGCAGTACGTGCCGAGCACCTGCGCGGGCCACACGCGCTCGTGCCGGTCGGCGCCGATGCGGCCGATCAGCAGCTGGGTCTGGACCGCGCCGGGGCGGTCCACGATGACCACGCGGCCGGTGTCGTCCGCGGTGATGGGCGGCACCGGGCGGGCCTGGGCGGTGTTGCCCGACCAGTCGCCGAGGGTCTCCGCCAGCAGCGCGTCCAGGTCGATGTCGGTCAGGTCGCCGACGATCACGGCCGTCGCGGTGGACGGGCGGATGTGGGCGTCGAAGAAGGCGCGCACAGCGGCCGCGTCGATCCGCCGGACCGTCTCCTCCGTGCCCAGGCGCGGGCGGGACATCCGGGCGGTGGCCGGGAACAGCTCCTTGGAGAGCTGCTTGGCGGCGCGCCGGGACGGGTTGGCGTGCTCGTGCGGGATCTCGTCGAGGCGGTTGCCCACCAGGCGCTCGATCTCGCTCTCGGTGAAGGCGGGTGCCCGCAGCGCCTCGGCGACCAGTCCGAGCGCCTTGGCCAGCCGGGAGGCCGGGACCTCCAGGGAGACCCGGACGCCGGGGTGGTCGGCGTGCGCGTCGAGCGTGGCGCCGCAGCGTTCCAGCTCGGCGGCGAACTCCTCGGCGCTGTGCTTGTCGGTGCCCTCGGAGAGCGCCCGCGACATGATCGTGGCCACGCCGTCGAGGCCCTCGGGCTCGGCCTCCAGCGGCGCGTCCAGGAAGATCTCCACGGCGACGACCTGCTGGCCGGGGCGGTGGCAGCGCAGCACGGTCAGCCCGTTGGGCAGAGCGCCGCGCTCGGGCGCCGGGAAGGCCCAGGGGCGGGCCGTGCCGGGCGTGGGCTGCGGGTGGAACTCCATGGCTACTCCAGTCACGGCGGCGTCGCTCACTTGGCCGCCCCCTCGTGCGCGTCGGTGCCCTCGGTGCCGTCTTCGCCCTCGGCGGCCTCGTCGGCCGGCTCGATGGGCTCGTAGACCAGCACCGCCCGGTTGTCGGGGCGCAGGGCCGCGGCGGCCGCCGCGCGCACCTCCTCCGCGGTGACGTCCAGGACGCGGCCCACGGCGGTCAGGGCGAGCTGCGGGTCGCCGAACAGGACGGCGTAACGGCACAGTTCGTCGGCGCGGCCGGCGACCGTGCCGAGCCGGTCGAGCCACTCGCGCTCCAACTGCGCCTGGGCCCGCTCCATTTCCTCGGGGGTGGGCCCCTCGGCGGCGAACCGGGCCAGCTCCTCGTCGACGGCGGTCTCGATCGTCTCCACCTCGACGCCGCCGGACGTCTTCACGTCCAGCCAGCCCAGCGAGGGCGCCCCGGCGAGCCGTAGCAGGCCGAAACCCGCCGCCACGGCCGTACGGTCGCGGCGGACCAGGCGGTTGTGCAGCCGGGAGGACTCGCCGCCGCCCAGCACGGTCAGCGCCAGGTCCGCGGCGTCGCAGGCGCGGGTGCCGTCGTGCGGAAGGCGGTAGGCGGCCATGAGGGCGCGCGCCGGGACCTCCTCGTGGACCACTTCGCGCAGCTGCTCGCCGATGATCTCGGGCAGCGTCCCGTCGCGCGGCGGCTGCTTGCCGTCGTGGGAGGGGATGGAGCCGAAGTACTTCTCGATCCAGGCGAGGGTCTGCTCGGGATCGATGTCGCCGACCACCGAGAGCACCGCGTTGTTGGGCGCGTAGTACGTACGGAAGAACGCGCGGGCGTCCTCCAGCGTGGCCGCGTCCAGGTCGGCCATGGAGCCGATCGGGGTGTGGTGGTAGGGGTGGCCCTCGGGGTAGGAGAGGGCGGTCAGCTTCTCGAACGCGGTGCCGTAGGGCACGTTGTCGTAACGCTGGCGGCGCTCGTTCTTGACGACGTCGCGCTGGTTCTCCATGGACTCCTCGTCGAGCGCGGCGAGGAGGGAGCCCATCCGGTCGGCTTCGAGCCACAGGGCGAGCTCCACCTGATGGGTGGGCATGGTCTCGAAGTAGTTGGTCCGCTCGAAGCTGGTCGTCCCGTTGAGCGAGCCGCCGGCCCCCTGGACGAGCTCGAAGTGACCGTTCCCCTTGACCTGGCCCGAGCCCTGGAACATCAGGTGCTCGAAGAGGTGAGCCAGGCCGGTGCGTCCCTTGACCTCGTGGCGCGAACCGACGTCGTACCAGAGGCAGACCGCGGCGACCGGGGTCAGATGGTCCTCGGAGAGCACCACACGCAGGCCGTTGGCCAGGCGGTGCTCGGTCGCTGTCAAGCCGCCGGAGCCGGCCTGTGCGGTGGCCGTGTGACCCATGGGCATGTACGTCCCTTCGATCGCGATACTGGACTTCCTGCCAGACCTGCCACTCTAAGCAAGCGCACCGGCACCTGGCGAAGTTCCCGTTCGGTGGATGTTTCCGTCGATGGTGTCGCGTACGCCGTCGACGGCGTACCGCCCGGGCGGCTTCGGACAGGCCTTCGGACGGGTCGAGGTCGGCGTTGTCAGTGGGGCGGTCCACAATGGACCGCGTCAGCAGCTCGTGTTGTCCCGAACAAGCTCAGGTCGCCCGAACAGAATCCGTGAAGGAGTCGCAGCCGCGATGGCCCGCCGTAGCACGAAGACCCCGCCGCCGGACGACTTCGAGGAGAAGATCCTCGACATCGACGTCGTCGACGAAATGCAGGGCTCCTTCCTCGAGTACGCGTACTCGGTGATCTACTCCAGGGCCCTGCCCGACGCCCGCGACGGCATGAAGCCGGTGCACCGCCGCATCGTGTCCCAGATGAACGAGATGGGACTGCGCCCCGACCGCGGCTATGTGAAGTGCGCCCGGGTCGTCGGCGAGGTCATGGGCAAGCTGCACCCGCACGGCGACGCCTCGATCTACGACGCCCTGGTCCGCATGGCGCAGCCGTTCTCGATGCGCCTCCCCCTGGTCGACGGCCACGGCAACTTCGGCTCCCTCGGCAACGACGACCCGCCGGCCGCCATGCGGTACACCGAGTGCCGGATGGCTGACGCCACGTCGTTGATGACCGAGGCGATCGACGAGGACACCGTCGATTTCCAGTCGAACTACGACGGCCAGGAGCGCGAGCCGGTCGTCCTCCCCGCCGCCTACCCCAACCTCCTGGTCAACGGGGTCTCCGGGATCGCCGTGGGCATGGCCACCAACATGCCCCCGCACAATCTGGGCGAGGTCATCGCCGCCGCCCGGCACTTGATCAAGCACCCGGGCGCCGACGTCGAGACGCTGATGCGCTTCGTCCCGGGCCCCGACCTGCCCACCGGCGGCCGCATCGTCGGACTGACCGGCATCAAGGACGCGTACACCGCGGGCCGCGGCTCGTTCAAGATCCGCGCCACCGTCTCCGTGGAGAACGTGACCGCCCGCCGCAAGGGCCTCGTCGTCACCGAACTGCCCTTCACCGTCGGCCCGGAGAAGGTGATCGCCAAGATCAAGGACCTGGTCTCGGCGAAGAAGCTCCAGGGCATCGCCGACGTCAAGGACCTCACCGACCGGGCGCACGGGCTGCGCCTCGTCATCGAGGTGAAGAACGGCTTCGTGCCGGAGGCGGTGCTGGAGCAGCTCTACAAGCTGACGCCGATGGAGGAGTCCTTCGGCATCAACAACGTGGCGCTGGTCGACGGCCAGCCGCTCACCCTGGGCCTCAAGGAGCTGCTGGAGGTCTATCTCGACCACCGCTTCGAGGTCGTGCGCCGGCGCAGCGAGTTCCGCCGCACCAAGCGGCGCGACCGGCTGCACCTGGTCGAGGGTCTGATCGTCGCCCTCCTCGACATCGACGAGGTCATCCGGATCATCCGGGACAGCGACAACTCCGCCCAGGCGAAGGAGCGCCTGATGGCGCACTTCTCGCTGAGCGAGATCCAGACGCAGTACATCCTGGACACCCCGCTGCGCCGCCTCACCCGCTTCGACCGGATCGAGCTGGAGAGCGAGCGCGACAAGCTGAACGGCGAGATCGAGGCGCTGACCGCGATCCTGGAGTCGGACGCGGAGCTGCGCAAGCTGGTCTCCTCGGAGCTGGCGGCCGTGGCGAAGAAGTTCGGCACGGACCGGCGCACGGTGCTGCTGGAGTCGGCCGGTTCGCAGATCGCGTCCGTGCCGCTGGAGGTGGCGGACGACCCGTGCCGGGTGCTGCTGTCCTCGACGGGCCTGCTGGCCCGGACGGCGAACGCGGACCCGGTCGAGATCTCCGAGGACGCCCGGCGGACCAAGCACGACGTGATCGTGTCGGCCGTGGCGGCGACGGCCCGGGGCGATGTCGGGGCGGTCACGTCGACCGGTCGGCTGCTGCGGCTGTCGGTGATCGACCTGCCGCAGCTGCCGGACACGCACGCGGAGCCGAACCTCTCGGGCGGGGCGCAGATCTCCGAGTTCCTCACGCTGGAGGCGGGCGAGGAGCTGATCTGCCTCACGACGCTCGTGGAGGACTCTCCGGGTCTCGCGATCGGCACGCTCCAGGGCGTGGTGAAGCGCGTCGTGCCGGACTACCCGTCCAACAAGGACGAGTTGGAGGTCATCACCCTCAAGGACGGTGACCGCATCGTGGGCGCGACCGAGCTGCGGACGGGCGAGGAGGACCTGGTGTTCATCACCTCCGACGCCCAGTTGCTCCGCTACCCGGCGGCTTCGGTGCGTCCGCAGGGGCGGCCCGCCGGAGGCATGGCGGGCGTCAAGCTGTCGGCCGGGGCCGAGGTGCTGTCGTTCACGGCGGTGGACCCGGCGGCCGAGGCGATCGTGTTCACGGTGGCCGGCTCGCACGGCACGCTGGACGACTCGGTGCTGACGTCCAAGCTCACCCCGTTCGACCAGTATCCGCGCAAGGGCCGGGCGACCGGCGGGGTGCGCTGCCAGCGGTTCCTGAAGGGCGAGGACGTCCTGGTGTTCGCCTGGGCGGGTCCCACCCCGGCCCGTGCCGCCCAGACGAACGGCACCCCGGCGAAGCTCCCGGAGCCGGACCCGAGGCGGGACGGTTCGGGCACGCCGCTGCTGGAGAAGGTGGCCGTGATCGCGGGACCGCCGCTGTACTGACGCTGTCGTACGGCAGGGAGCGGCCGGGGAGGGATGACCTCGGCCGCTTGCCGGTTACGCCTCCGCGGCCGCTTCCCGTACGTCAACCTCCGCGTCCCCGTCGCGGGCGGGCTCCGGTACGTAGCGGAGCACGCCCCACATGGCGCGTTCGGTGTCCGGGGCGTCGGGCTGCGGCTCCTGTTCCGCACGGCAGGCGGCCAGTCCCTCGTGCAGCGCTGCGGCGTCGATGCCCGCGCCGATCATGACGAGCTGGGTGAGCCGCTGTTCGCCGCGCGCCCACGGCCGGGGGACGAAGCGCAGGAACCGGCCGACAGCGTGCAGCGCGTAGGTGTTGTCCCGGTCCCCCGCGCCGAAGTCGACGAACCCCTTGATCCGGTATAGCCCTTCGGGCCGGGAGTCGAGGAAGGCCATGAAGCGGCGTGGGTCCATCGGCACCTCGGCGGTGAAGTCGACGCTCTCGTACGCCGCGTGGAGGTGGTCGGCGTGCCCGTGCCCGTCGCACTGCTCGTGCCCGTCGCACTCCTCATGGCGCAGCAGGTCCTCGAAGCTCAGCTGACCCGCCATCTCCTCGCCGTCCGGCCGCAGCGCGGGGTCGAAGAGCAGCTCGGGGTCGATCCGGCCGTGCTCGGCGGGGATCACGGCGGCGGGGCCGCTCAGCTCCGCGACCGTCGCCCGCAGCCGCTCCCGCTCGGCCTCCCCCACCCGGTCGGTCTTGTTCAGGACGACGAGGTCGGCGACGGCCAGATGGCGGTCGAGCTCCGGGTGCCGCTGCCGGGTGGCGTCGAACTCCGCCGCGTCGACGACCTCGACGAGACCCCCGTACAGGATGTGCGGGTTGTCGCTGGCCAGCAGCATGCGGACGAGTTCCTGGGGTTCGGCCAGTCCGCTCGCCTCGATGACGATCACATCCAGCCGGGCGGACGGCCGGGTCAGCGTCTCCAGGAAGGCGTCGAGTTCACTCGCGTCGACGGCGCAGCACAGGCAGCCGTTGCCCAGCGAGACCGTCGAGCCGACCTGCCCCGAGACGGTCATGGCATCGATCTCGATGGCCCCGAAATCGTTGACGATCACGCCGATCCGGGTGCCCGCCCGGTTGCGGAGCAGATGGTTCAGGAGCGTGGTCTTGCCGGAGCCGAGGAAGCCCGCCAGGACGACGACCGGGATCTGCGGGATACGGGGCGGGGTCAACGGGGGCCTTCCTGGGAACGTCGTCAGGGTGCCGGGACCGGCTGCGGCGGGGGTGCGCCGACGTAGCGGGCCGCCGGGCGGATGATCTTCGAGTCCTCCGCCTGCTCCAGGATATTGGCGCTCCAGCCGATCACCCGCGCCGCGCAGAAGGTGGGGGTGAACATCGCGCGCGGCAGCCCGCACAGCTCCATGACCACCCCGGCGTAGAACTCCACGTTGGTGTGCAGTTCCCGGCCCGGCTTGAGCTCGGCGAGGATCGCCTCGACCTGGGCCTCCACCTCCACGGCGAAGTCGACGAGGGGCCCGCCGAAGCCCTGGGCGATCGACTTGAGCATCCGGGAGCGCGGGTCCTCGGTGCGGTAGACGGGGTGGCCGAAGCCCATGATGCGGCGGCCGGAGAGGACCTGTTCGCGGATCAAGCCGTCGATCCGGTCGGGGGTGCCGATGGCGTCCAGGGTGTCCAGGGCCCGGCTGGGGGCTCCGCCGTGCAGCGGTCCGGAGAGCGCGCCGACCGCCGCCACCAGGCAGGCGGCCAGGTCGGCTCCGGTGGAGGCGACGACGCGGGCGGTGAAGGTGGAGGCGTTGAAGCCGTGGTCGACGGTCGAGACGAGGTACTGCTCGACCGCCCTGGCCTGGTCGGGCCCGGGCTCCGAACCGGTCAGCATGTACAGGTAGTTCGCGGCGTGCGGCAGATCGGCGCGGGGTGCGACCGGCTCCAGGCCCTGGCCGAGGCGGTGGAGGGCCGTCAGGATCGTGGGCACGGCCGCGCAGACGGCGAGCGCGTCCTCGCGCCGTCGCCCGGCGTCGATGTCGTACACCGGGCGGAAACCGGCCGAGGCGCCGAGCAGGGAGAGCGCGGTGCGCAGCCCCGCGAGGGGGCCCGAGACGGCGCTCGCGCGGGCGATGGCGGGCAGGGCATCCGCCACGTCGGCGGGGAGCGTACGCAGGCTCGCCGTACGGGCCGCGAAGTCGGCGGCCGCGGCCCGGTCGGGCAGCTCCCCGTGGAACATCAGGTACCAGACGTCCTCGAAGCCGCGGGTCTGCGCCAGCTCGATCGCCGAGTACTGGCGGTAGTGGTAGAAGCCTTCGCGGCCGCGGACGTCGCCGAGGGCGGTGTCGGTAACGACGACACCGGCGAGGCCACGGGGGACGGCGGGGGCGACAGGGGTGGTGGTCATGGCTGCTCTCTCCTCCGTGCATGCAACATTGATTCGACTGTCCATGCTTGACTGAAGATCTGTCAATATTGATTGAATCAATGTTTATGCGGAGTGGATACGGTGGTTTCCATGACGGATCAACCAGAGCCCGAGCAGCACGACGCCCCCCGGCTCACCACCCGGCAGGCGGCCGAGCTGCTGGGCGTGAAGCCGGAGACGGTGTACGCCTACGTCAGCCGGGGCCAGCTGAGCAGCGTGCGGGCCGCCGGGGGCCGGGGCAGCACGTTCGACGCCGAGGAGGTCCGGGCGCTGGCGCGGCGTTCGGGGCGCCGGGACCCGTCCCCGGCCGGGGGCGACCTCGCCTTCCGGACCGGCATCACGCTCATCGAGGGCGAGCGCTGCTATTTCCGTGGGGTCGACGCGACGGAGCTGGCCCGGCGCTACGGCTACGAGGAGGCCGCCGAATGGCTGTGGACGGGTGAGCTGCGGCCCGGCGCCCGGTTCACAGCGTCCGACGGGACCCTCGCGGCGGCCCGCAGGGCGGTCGAGGCGCTGCCCGCGCACAGCGGGTCGACGGACCGGCTGCGGGTGGCGGTGACGGCTGCCGCGGCCACGGATCCGCTGCGGTTCGACCTGTCGCAGGAGGCGGTGCTGAACAGCGCGCGGGGGCTGATCCCGACGCTGGTGGGCGCGTTGCCGGTGCTGGGCGGTCCGGCGGCCGAAGGGGGTTCGCTGGCGGCGGAGCTGTGGTCGCGGCTCACGGCGGAGCCGGCCGATGCCCCGTCCCTCGCCGTGCTGGACGCGGCCCTGGCACTGCTGGTCGACCACGACCTGGCGGCCTCCACCCTGGCCGCCCGGGTCGCCGCCTCCGCACGCGCCCATCCGTACGCCGTGGTCTCGGCGGGCCTCGGCGTGCTGGAGGGGCCGCTGCACGGTGCGGCGAGCGGCCTGGCGCACCGGCTGCTGCGGGAAGCGGTGGACCGGGGCAGCGCGGTCCCCGTGGTCGCCGACCATCTGCGGACCGGGCGGCGGGTGCCCGGCCTGGGCCACCGGATCTACCGGGACGAGGACCCCCGGGCGACCGTCCTGTTCGAGCTGCTGGCGGACGTGCCGCAGGCGGCCGGGGCGCTGGCCGCGGCCCGTGAGGTGGTGGCCACGACGGCGCGGCACGCTCCGCTGCACGCCAACATCGACCTGGCGCTGGCCGTCCTGTCGGTCTCCCGGGGGATGGCGGCGGACGCGGGCGAGACCGTGTTCGCCGTGTCCCGCACGGCGGGCTGGATCGCCCACGCACTGGAGGAGTACGGGGAGCGCCCGCTCCGCATCCGGCCGAGCGGGCAGTACACCGGGCCCCGGCCCCCGCAGCCGCTCCCCTGACCAGGACTCCGTCCCCGCACAAGACCTCAGGTCCGGACCAAGGGACCCGGGGAGCGCAAATTAGCTACGGATCACAGGGAATTCTCGCGCGGCGGCTGCGCGGTGGACCCGCGCACCACCAGCTCCGGCTCGAAGAGCAGCTCGTCCGAGGGCACGGCCCGCCCGCCGATCTGCACCGAGAGCAGCTCCACGGCCGCGCGCCCCATGGCCTCGATGGGCTGGCGGACGGTGGTCAGGGGCGGCTCGGTGCAGTTCATGAAGGCCGAGTCGTCGTAGCCGACGACCGAGACGTCGCCGGGCACCGAGAGCCCCCGGCGGCGGACGGCGCGGACGGCGCCCAGCGCGAGCGGGTCGCTGGCGCAGATGATGCCGGTGACACCCCGCTCCAGCAGCCGCGTCGCGGCGGCCTGTCCGCCCTCCAGCGAGAACATGGCCCGGGCCACCCACTCGTCGGGGATGCTCGTGCCGGCTTCCTCGGCGAGCACCCGGGCGGCGGCGAGCTTGCGCTGCGAGGGCACGTGGTCGGACGGTCCGAGGACGAGTCCGATGCGTTCGTGGCCGAGCGAGACGAGGTGACGCCAGGCCTGCTCGACGGCGACGGAGTCGTCGCAGGAGACGCCGGGGAAGCCGAGGTGTTCGATGGCCGCGTTGATCAGCACGACGGGGATCTTGCGGTCGGCGAGCACCTTGTAGTGGTCGTGCGGGGCGTCGGCCTGGTGGTAGAGGCCGCCCGCGAAGACCACGCCGGAGACCTGCTGCTGGAGGAGCAGCTCGACGTAGTCGGCCTCGGAGACGCCGCCCTTGGTCTGGGTGCAGAGCACCGGGGTCAGCCCCTGCTGGGCGAGTGCGCCGCCGACCACTTCGGCGAAGGCCGGGAAGATCGGGTTCTGCAGCTCCGGCAGGACCAGGCCGACCAGCCGGGCCCGTTCGCCGCGCAGCTGGGTCGGGCGCTCGTAACCGAGAACGTCCAGCGCGGAG
This sequence comes from Streptomyces globisporus, assembly GCA_014649555.1. Classification (GTDB taxonomy): domain Bacteria; phylum Actinomycetota; class Actinomycetes; order Streptomycetales; family Streptomycetaceae; genus Streptomyces; species Streptomyces globisporus. The sequence continues at coordinate 219,841 of BMTG01000011.1, forward strand.
AGGACGGCCTGCCGGGTGGCGTCGGAGACGCCCGGCTTGCCGTTCAGCACCCGGCTGACCGTCGCCTCACTGACTCCCACCTTCTGGGCCACTTGAGCAAGTCGTCGCGTCATGAGCGCAAGATTAGCGCAAGAAACGCAAGAAGATTGCGTTGATGGCGAACTCCCCGGAAACGCTCAGGGGGGCAGCGCTGACACTCTCAAGGAGGCAGCGCTGAAACGCTCACAGACGCGGCGGCCGTAGGCAAGAGCTGCGCGGTTCGGGCCCCGAATTCCCGGGCGCCGTACGACGAGATTTCCGCCCCGGCCGCCCGGCCCTTACCGTCTCTTTGATGAACGCCCCACCGACCCCCGGCCGGGGACCGCGCCGGTTCGGCTGGCCCCAGCGGGTCTTCTCCCAGGTCCTGCTGATGCAGCTGGCCATCATCACCGGTGTGACGATCCTGGTCACCGGCCTCTTCCTGGCCCCGCTCAGCGAGCAGCTGGACGACCAGGCGATGCGCCGCGCCCTGGCCATCGCCCAGTCCACCGCCGCCGACCCGGACATCGTGGCGAACCTGAGCAGCACGGACCCGTCGGACGGGGGCCCGGTCCAGTCGGCCGCCGAGCGGGTCAGGAGGGCGACCGGCGCGGAGTACGTCGTCGTCATGAACCAGCGCGGAGTGCGCTGGTCGCATCCCGACATCCACCGGATCGGCGCCATCGTCTCCACCGACCCCGGTGAGGCGCTGCGCGGCCGTGAGGTGATGGAGATCGACAGCGGCACCCTCGGCCGCTCGGCGCGGGGCAAGGTGCCGCTGTTCGGCCCGTCCGGCGAGGTGATCGGCGCGGTGTCGGTGGGTATCGCGTACGACAGCGTCCGCGCCCGGCTCCTCGCGGCGATTCCGGGGCTGCTCGCGTACGCGGGCGGGGCCCTGGCCGTCGGGGCGCTCGCCGCGTATCTGATCTCCCGGCGCTTGCAGCGGCAGACCCATGACCTGGCGTTCTCCGACATCTCCGCGCTGCTCACCGAACGCGAGGCCATGCTGCACGGCATCCGCGAAGGGGTCGTCGCCCTCGACGGGGCCGGCCGCGTCCGGCTGCTGAACGACGAGGCGCAGCGGCTGCTGGGGCTGGGCCCGGAGGCGGCGGGCCGCCCGCTGGAGGAGGTGCTGGGCGACGGGAGGACCACAGACGTGCTGGCCGGGAGGGTGGTCGGCGACGACCTGCTGGCGGTACGGGGCAGCCGGGTGCTGCTGGCCAACCGGATGCCCACGGACGACGGCGGAGCCGTGGTGACCCTGCGCGACCGGACCGAGCTGGAGCATCTGGGCCGCGAGCTCGACTCCACCACCGGGCTGATCGATGCCCTGCGCGCTCAGGACCACGAGCACGCGAACCGGCTGCACACCCTGCTGGGGCTGCTGGAGCTGGAGATGCACGAGGACGCGATGGAGTTCGTCACCGAGGTGGTGGGCGTGCACCGGGCGACGGCCGAGCAGGTCACGGAGAAGGTCCAGGACCCGCTGCTGGCCGCTCTCCTCGTCGGCAAGACGACGGTCGCCGCCGAGCGCGGGGTATCGCTGCGGCTGGCTCCCGGCACGCTGCTGCCGGACCGGGTGGTCGATCCCCGGGGTCTGGTGACGGTGGTGGGCAACCTCGTCGACAACGCCACGGACGCGGCGGCCGGATCGGAGGGGGCGCGGATCGAGGTCGGCCTGCGGACCGAGGGCCGTACGGTGATCCTGGGGGTGCGCGACAGCGGCCCCGGCGTACCGGAGGACCAGCACGCGTCGATCTTCACGGAGGGCTGGTCCACCAAGGACGTCCCGGCACACGGCAAACGCGGCCTCGGGCTCGCCCTGGTACGGCGGCTCGCGGAGCGCCAGGGAGGCAGTGTGACGGTGTCCGGGGCGGACGGTGGCGGCGCGGTGTTCACGGTCGTCCTGCCGGAGGCGCTGGCGGAGCCCCCCGCGGGCTCCCCGGACGGTCCGCCGCACCCCACACATCCGGCGACGACGGGAGAGCAGCGGTGATCGAGGTCCTGATCGTCGACGACGACGTACGGGTGGCGCAGATCAACGCGGCGTACGTCGCCAAGGTCCCCGGCTTCCGGGTGGCCGCGCAGGCCCACTCGGCGGCCGAGACGCTGGCGACGGTCGAGGAGGTCCCGGTCGGCCTGATCCTGCTGGACCACTATCTGCCCGACCGCAACGGCCTGGCCGTCGTCCGGGAGCTGCGCCGCCTCGGCCATCAGGTCGACGTGATCATGGTGACGGCCGCCCGGGACGTCGCGACCGTGCAGGACGCGATGCGGCACGGCGCGCTCCAGTACCTGGTGAAGCCGTTCACGTACGCCGGGCTGCGCGCGAAGCTGGAGGCGTACGCGGCGCTGCGGCAGACGCTCGACGAGGGCGGGGAGGCCGAGCAGGCGGAGGTGGACCGGCTCTTCGGCGCGCTGTGGGCGACAGGCGAGCCGGCCCTCCCCAAGGGCCACTCCCCCACCACCGCCGAGCTCGTCCGGGGGGCCCTGCGCGGCGCCGACGGCCCGCTCTCCGCGCAGGAGATCGCCGACAGCGCGGGGATGAGCCGGCAGACGGCCCAGCGCTATCTGAAGCTCCTTGAGCGCACCGGCAAGGTCCGGCTGACCCTGCGGTACGGCGAGACGGGCCGCCCGGAACACCGGTACGCCTGGGCCGCGGGCTGAGCCGCCGCCCAGGACCCCCACCCCTACGCCGCCCCGGCCCCTGTCAGCGCCCGCACCTCGGCCTCGGCGTGCTTGGCCTCGTCGGGCGGCTCGGGCGAGATGACCGTACCGATCCAGCCGGCCAGGAAGCCGAGCGGGATCGAGACCAGGCCCGGGTTCTCCAGGGGGAAGAACTGGAAGTCGACGCCGGGGAACAGGGACGTCGGGCTGCCCGAGACGACGGGTGAGACCAGCACCAGGACGACCGCCGGGACCAGGCCGCCGTACACCGCCCAGACGGCGCCCCGGGTGGTGAAGTTGCGCCAGAACAGCGAGTAGAGCAGGGCCGGGAGGTTCGCGGAGGCGGCCACGGCGAAGGCGAGGCCCACCAGGAAGGCGACGTTGAGGTCCTGGGCGAGCAGCCCGAGACCGATCGCGACCGCACCGATCCCGGCGGCGGCGGTACGCGCCACGGCGACCTCGCTGCGCTTCTTGCGCCCGGGGCGGCGTAGCGAGGCGTAGAGGTCGTGGGCGACCGAGGCGGACGAGGCGAGCGTGATGCCCGCGACGACGGCGAGGATGGTGGCGAAGGCGATGGCGGCGACCACGGCGAAGAGAATCGTTCCACCGGTGGAGCCCTCGCCACCGCCCAGATCGAGGGCCAGCAGCGGGATCGCGGTGTTGCCCGCCGCGTTCGACGCACGGACCTCGGCGGAGCCGACGAGTGCGGCGGCACCGAACCCGAGCACGATCGTCATCAGGTAGAAGCTGCCGATCAGGCCGATGGACCAGACGACGGACCGGCGCGCGGCGCGGGCCGTGGGCACGGTGTAGAAGCGCGACAGGATGTGCGGCAGCCCCGCCGTGCCGAGGACCAGGGCCACGCCCAGGCTGATGAAGTCGAAGCGCGAGGTCCAGTCCCCGCCGTACCGCAGGCCGGGGGCGAGGAAGTCCTTGCCGTGGCCGCTGCGTTCGGCCGCGGTGTTGAGCAGGTGGTTGATGTTCCCGTGGAAGTGGACCAGGACGAGCACGGTGAGCGCGACGGCTCCGGCCATCAGCAGGACGGCCTTGACGATCTGGATCCAGGTGGTGGCGCGCATACCGCCGAAGGACACGTAGATCACCATGAGCGCGCCGACCCCGACGACGGTCCAGGACCGGGCCGCGTCGCTCGTCCCGCCGAGCAGGAGGGCCACCAGGCTGCCCGCGCCGACCATCTGGGCGACCAGATACAGCACGGAGACGGTGACGGAGGAGGTGCCGACGGCGGTACGCACCGGGCGCTCAGCCATCCGGGCGGCGACCACGTCGGCCAGCGTGAACCGGCCGCAGTTGCGGACGAGTTCGGCGACGAGCAGCAGAACGACCAGCCAGGCGACGAGGAAGCCGACCGAATAGAGCATGCCGTCGTAGCCGAAGAGGGCGATCAGCCCGGAGATACCGAGGAAGGAGGCCGCCGACATGTAGTCGCCGGCGATGGCGAATCCGTTCTCCATGGGCGAGAACAGGCGTCCGCCGGCGTAGAACTCCTCGGCGGAGCCCTGCCGGTTGCGGCTGACCCAGGTGGTGATGAAGAGCGTCACCGCGATGAATGCGCTGAACAGCAGCAGGGCGAGGGTCTGGTGGTCTCCTTTCACCGTTCGAGCCCTCTCGTCATCTCCTGGGTGTCCCAGCGCAGATCGAGCGCCGCCCGGTCCCTGCGCAGCCGCGCGTGCCGTGCGTACGCCCAGGTGAGCAGGAACGTGGTGAGGAACTGGCCGAGCCCGGCCACCATCGCGACGTTGACCGCTCCGGCGACCGGGCGGGCCATCAGAGCGGGAGCGGTGGTCGCGGCGACGACGTAGGCGAGATACCAGAGCAGGAAGGCGAGGGCGGCGGGGGCCACGAAGCGGCGGTAGCGGCGGCGCACCTCGCGGAAGGCGTCACTGCGGTGCACCTCCAGATAGATGTCGGCCGCGCTGGGCCGGGGGTCGGGTCCCGCCGCACCGGACGCGTCGAGGGCCGCGGCACCTCCCGTACCGTCCTGGTCGCCCCGGCCGGGGGCCGGTACGTCGTCCCACGGGTCGTCGAGCCGCACTCCCGCGGTCTCCGGCCCTGCTTCCTTCTCCACCGAACAACTCCCCTGATCCGCCGACCTTTTCGGCCGCACGGCCAACGATGGGCGGTTCGGGAGGGTCCCGGGCGCGTCATTCGCCCGACTTCACCCCTTCAGGTGACAGATATCCCGGACGGCTGCGCGCTCCCCCGGCAGGGCCCCGGGAAACGCACGCGGCCCCCGCCCCGGCGGGACCGGGGCGGGGGCCGTGCGACGGGACCTTGGAGTCAGGCGTCGATGCGCGAGCGGTCCAGGGTGGCGGCGGAGCTGGTGATGAACTCCTTGCGGGGCGCGACCTCGTTGCCCATCAGCAGGTCGAAGACCTGCTCGGAGGATTCCAGGTCGCCGATGTTGATGCGCCGCAGAGTGCGGTGGCGCGGGTCCATCGTCGTCTCGGCCAGCTGGTCGGCGTCCATCTCACCGAGTCCCTTGTAGCGCTGGATCGATTCCTTGATCCGGACGTTCTTGCGCTGGAATTCCAGGAGGGTCTGGCGCAGCTCGCTGTCGGAGTAGGTGTAGACGTACTTGTCCTGCCCCTTCTTGGGCTGGACCAGCTCGATCCGGTGCAGCGGGGGCACCGCGGCGAAGACCCGTCCCGCCTCGACCATCGGGCGCATGTAGCGCTGGAAGAGGGTCAGCAGCAGGGTGCGGATGTGGGAGCCGTCGACATCGGCGTCGGTCATCATGATGACCTTGCCGTAGCGGGCGGCGTCGATGTCGAAGGTCCGCCCGGAACCGGCTCCTATGACCTGGATGATCGCGCCGCACTCGGCGTTCTTCAGCATGTCGGAGACGGACGACTTCTGGACGTTGAGGATCTTGCCGCGGATCGGCAGCAGCGCCTGGAACTCGCTGTTCCGGGCCAGCTTCGCGGTGCCGAGCGCCGAGTCCCCCTCGACGATGAACAGCTCGCTGCGGTCGACGTCGTCGCTGCGGCAGTCGGCGAGCTTTGCGGGCAGCGAGGAGGACTCCAGCGCGGTCTTGCGGCGCTGGGCGTCCTTGTGCTGCCGGGCCGCGATCCGGGTGCGCGCGGCGGACACGGCCTTCTCCAGCACCGCCCGGGCCTGCGCCTTGGCGTCCCGCTTCGTCGAGGTCAGGAACGCCTTGAGCTCCTTGGCGACCACGCCCGCGACGATCCGGTTGGCCGCCGAGGTGCCGAGCACCTCCTTGGTCTGCCCCTCGAACTGCGGCTCCGCGAGCCGTACGGTCACGACGGCGGTGAGCCCTTCGAGGGCGTCGTCCTTGACGATGTCGTCCTCGGCGACCCGCAGCATCTTGGCGGAGCGCAGCGCCTCGTTCACCGTCTTGGTCAGCGAGCGCTCGAACCCGGAGACGTGGGTGCCGCCCTTGGGGGTGGCGATGATGTTCACGAACGACCGTACGGTCGTGTCGTAGCCGGTGCCCCAGCGCAGGGCGATGTCGACGGCGAGTTCGCGGGTGACCTCGGTGGCGGTCATGTGGCCGCGGTCGTCGAGGACCGGGACGGTCTCCTTGAAGGTGCCCGTGCCGCTGAGGCGCTGGACGTCGCAGACGGCCTTGTCCTGGGCCAGGTACTCGCAGAACTCGCTGATGCCGCCGTCGAAGCGGAACGTCTCCTCCGTCTTGCCCTCGCCGTCGATCCCCCGCTCGTCGCGGACGATGATCGTGAGGCCGGGGACGAGGAAGGCGGTCTGGCGGGCCCGCTGGTGGAGCGTCTCCAGGTTGAGCTTGGCGTCCTTGAGGAAGATCTGCCGGTCCGCCCAGTACCGCACCCGGGTACCGGTACGGGTCTTGGGGACGCGCTTGCCCTTGCGCAGGCCGTTGGCCGGATCGAACGGGCTGTCCGGCCCCTGCTCGGTGAACATCCCGGGGACACCGCGCCGGAAGCTGATCGAGTGGGTCGCGCTGCTGCGGTCGACCTCGACGTCCAGGCGGGAGGAGAGGGCGTTGACCACGGAGGCGCCGACACCGTGGAGACCGCCCGAGGCGGCGTAGGAGCCGCCGCCGAACTTGCCTCCGGCGTGCAGCTTGGTCATGACGACCTCGACGCCGGAGAGGCCCGTCTTGGGCTCGATGTCGACCGGGATGCCACGGCCGTTGTCCCGGACCTCGACGGAGGCGTCGTCGTGGAGGATGACCTCGATCTGGTCGCAGTGGCCGCCGAGGGCCTCGTCGACGGAGTTGTCGATGATCTCCCAGAGGCAGTGCATCAGGCCACGGCTGTCGGTGGACCCGATGTACATGCCGGGGCGCTTGCGGACCGCCTCAAGGCCTTCGAGGACGAGGAGGTGCCGCGCGGTGTAGTTGGAGCTGTCCCGGTCGCCTCCTGCTGCGGCCAGCATCGCGGTGGACGGCACGGACGTTTCGGCGGTCACGCGGTTCGCTCCTCGCTGAATTTCATCTGGGGCCCCCGTGGGTATCGGGCTGGGCGTCGGTTGCCGCTGAGAGCCTACAGAGGCCTGGTAGAGCGGTTGTAACGCCACCCTCGGGGAATCCTCATGCTAGTCGAGCTCCATCCGGGCTCGCATAGATGTTCGATCATTCGTTGGAGTGACGTGCACATCACGTTCCCTTCGACGCATGAACCATTTAGGCTCCGGGCACGTCCTCATGAACAAACCGGCAAGCCGGCCGGCGGGACCCACCCCCAAGACAAGCAATGCGAAACCGTAGCGCTCCGCATACGGCACATTCGCCGCCAACCGGCAACAGACAGCCACACCGAGAAGAAGTTTCGAAGAAAAGCCACGAGCGGGAACGTTTTCGGCCTGGTTGGATGTTGACCCTGGTACGACAGCTCGTCGAGCTAGAGAAGAGGCGACGTGACTACTGTTCTGACCCCCGCGAGCCCGCTGACCGCAGCAGACCGCTGTGACCGTTGCGGCGCCCAGGCATATCTGCGCGTCGTCCTGATCAGCGGCGGTGAACTGCTCTTCTGCGCCCACCACGGGCGCAAGTTCGAGCCGGAACTCAAGAAGATCGCCGCGGAAATACAGGATGAGACGGATCGGCTCACCGCCGTACAGACGGCTGCTGCCGACGAGGACCAACACTGACACCTCGCATCCACGACGAGCCAGGGGCTGGTCCAGGACCGGCCGACGGGCGGCTCCCCCACCGGGGGGAGCCGCCCGTTCTCGTCGTGAGGGCGGTACGTAGGTCGCAGAGGCCGCGCATGCCCTCCGGAGCCTCCGCCGCCCCTAGGCCTCGCTACGCGCCCGTGCGACTCGGATGCGGCTGCGCCTTGCGCACGGGGTCCGTGGCCCCGCTGGAGCGGCCCGGACCGCACGGGGCCCGGGTGCACATGCTCGGAGGCGGCCAGCAGTCTCTCAGATACGGCCCGCGGCCCATTCCAGCGCGGCGGAGACCCGGGTGTAGACCCCGGGGCTGCCCGGACGCCCGCAGCCGCTGCCCCAGGACACCAGGCCGATGAGCCGCCCACGGGCTACCAGCGGCCCGCCGCTGTCGCCCTGGCACGCGTCCCGGCCTCCCGCGGGCTCGCCCGCACAGAGCATCGCCGAGGCCTTGTACGTACCCTCCCGGCCGCCCGGGTAGGCCCGCGCGCAGTCGCCGTCCGGCAGGACCTGGACCCGGGCGGAGCGCAGCACGGAGGCGTAGGTGCCGCTGCCCGTCGTGTCGCCCCAGCCGTAGACGTCCGCGGCCGTCCCGGCCCGGTAGGCGGCGTCCCCGCTCCTGGCCATCGGAATGGTCGCGCCCTTCGGCAGGGCGCGGGTCAGGGTCAGCACCGCGAGGTCGCCCGCGTTGGAGACCGGATCGTAGGCCGGGTTCACCCAGATGCGCCGGACCGGGATCTCCCGGCCGCCGGATTCGCTCAGCCGCTCCCGGCCGGCGATGACGAGGAGGTCCTTCACCCGCTTCGCCGGTCCGCCGAGCGCCTCGTCACTCAGACAGTGGGCGGCCGTCAGGATCTTCGTGGGAGCGACGGCCACACCGCCGCAGAACTGCCCGGAGCGCGCGCCTCCGAACCGGTCCCGGCTCGACAGCGCCACGACCCAGGGGCTGTCCGCCACAGGGGCGGGCTGTCCCCCGACGATGATGCTCTCCGCGACCGCATCAGAGGGCGCGGCGAGTGGCAGCACGGCCGCGGCGGCGGTCAGGGCGAGCGCCCCGGTCAGAGCACGGACGACGGGACGGGGCATGGAGGCTCCTGACACTGAGACGACAAACCGTTTCACCCAGCGTGATCCAGGCAGTCCGTGTCCGGCCCCGGAGACACGCCGGAGGGCCCGGATCCCCTGGGGGTTCCGGGCCCTCGGCCGGTGAATCCTCGGCGTTCCGCTCTTCGGCGAGCCGCCTTCCGCGCTCTAGTCCAGGTAGTCGCGGAGCACCTGGGAGCGCGACGGGTGCCGGAGCTTCGACATCGTCTTCGACTCGATCTGGCGGATGCGCTCACGCGTCACGCCGTAGACCTTGCCGATCTCGTCGAGCGTCTTCGGCTGACCGTCGGTGAGGCCGAAGCGCATGGAGACCACGCCGGCCTCACGCTCGGAGAGCGTGTCGAGCACCGAGTGGAGCTGCTCCTGGAGGAGCGTGAAGCTGACCGCGTCGGCCGGGACGACCGCCTCGGAGTCCTCGATCAGGTCACCGAACTCGCTGTCGCCGTCCTCGCCGAGCGGGGTGTGCAGCGAGATCGGCTCGCGGCCGTACTTCTGGACCTCGATGACCTTCTCGGGGGTCATGTCGAGCTCCTTGGCCAGCTCCTCCGGGGTGGGCTCGCGGCCCAGGTCCTGGAGCATCTGGCGCTGCACACGCGCGAGCTTGTTGATGACCTCGACCATGTGCACCGGGATACGGATGGTGCGGGCCTGGTCGGCCATCGCGCGGGTGATCGCCTGACGGATCCACCAGGTGGCGTACGTGGAGAACTTGTAGCCCTTGGTGTAGTCGAACTTCTCGACCGCGCGGATCAGACCGAGGTTGCCCTCCTGGATCAGGTCCAGGAAGAGCATGCCGCGGCCGGTGTAGCGCTTGGCCAGGGAGACCACCAGACGGAGGTTGGCCTCCAGGAGGTGGTTCTTGGCCCGGCGGCCGTCCTCGGCGATGATCTCCAGCTCGCGCTTGAGCTTCGGGGCAAGCTTGTCGGCGTTCGCCAGCTTGTCCTCGGCGAAGAGACCGGCCTCGATGCGCTTGGCGAGCTCGACCTCCTGCTCGGCGTTGAGGAGGGGGACCTTGCCGATCTGCTTCAGGTAGTCCTTGACCGGGTCGGCGGTGGCACCGGCGACGGCGACCTGCTGGGCAGGTGCGTCGTCCTCGTCGTCGTCGGAGAGGACGAAGCCCTTGTTCTCGCCCTCGCCCTCCTCTTCCTCGCCCTTGCCGGCCTTGACCTCCTCGACCGGCTCATCGCCGTCGAGGAGCTCGTCGTCCTGCTTGCCGGACTTCTTGGCGGCGGTCTTCTTGGCCGCCGTCTTCTTCACGGCTGTCTTCTTGGCGGCGGTCTTCTTGGCCGCCGCCTTCTTCGCCGGAGCGGCCACGGCGGCGTCGTCGGCCACCGCGTCCGCACTCTCGGCCGCCGGGGCGGCGGTGGCCGCGACGGTCCTGGTCACGGTGGTCTTCGCCGCGACGGTCTTGGTGGCGGTGCGCTTGACCGGGCTCTTCGCTGCGACGCTCTTGCGGGCGCGCTTCGGCGACTCCGCAGCACTGACCATCAGCGTCACACCCTCTTCCTCGAGGATCTGGTTGAGGCTGCGCAGAACGTTCTTCCACTGGGTTGGCGGAATCTGGTCAGCCTCGAAGGCCCGACGCACGTCATCGCCGGCGATCTGCCCATCAGCCTTTCCCCGCTCGATGAGCGCCATCACAGATTCGGACTCGGCGATCTCCGGCGGGAGCGTACGGGATGTGCTGGCCGACACGAACAACCTCTCGGAACGATGGAAACGGCTTCCGGCCCTGCCCTGGAAGGGGCTGGAACCGACGACCGCCGACTGGGGATGTCGTCGACGGCGCGGGCTTGGCCTCAGAACTGAAACAGCGCGCCCCAGGGCTGCTGTATTCCTTCCGCTGCGCTCACCTCTTAAGTCATCGCGCTGCTTCGAGGAGTGTTACGGCCAATCCGCGTGGCCCGAGTCACACCCCATTTGCGGCGTACGGGACCAAAGGTTGCATCCCCTTCCATTGTGCCGCCGAACCCGTACGGCCCGGCGGCATCGGGCCCGCGGTCTCGCCGCCCCGGGTCAGTGCTCGCGCGGCGCGGGAACCACTCGTTCGACGTCGGGATGGACGACGAGCAGGTGACGCATGGCGGTCTCGGCGGCCCCGGCATCGCCCGACGCCAGGGCGTCGGCGATACGTGCGTGGTGGGCGAGCGAGGTCTCGCCGGGACGGTCACAGCCGGTGACAGGACCGCCGGAGACATGGAGGGCGGCCGAGACGATGCCGGAAAGGTGTTCGAGCATCCGGTTGCCCGCGGCCTGGATGAGCAGCGCATGGAACTCGGCGTCGGCGCGGGAGAACGTGATCGCGTCCCCCTGCCCCATCGCGTGCCCCATGATCTCGACCATGTCGGAGAGCCGCTGCTGAATGTCGTCCCGGCCGTGCCCGGCCGCGAGGCGGGCCGCGAGCGGCTCGATGGTCCAGCGCAGCTCGGCCAGCTCACGGCGCTGGTCGTCCCGCTGCGGACCGAAGGCGCGCCATTCGATGATGTCGGGATCCAGCAGGTTCCAGTCGCTGACCGGGCGGACCCGCGTCCCCACATTGGGACGCGCGCTGACCAGTCCCTTGGCTTCGAGGACGCGCAGGGATTCGCGGACGACGGTGCGGGAGACCTCGAACCGCTGGCCGATCTCCTCGGGCACGAGGGGGCGGTCCGCGCCGAGGTCACCGGAAACGATCATCTGGCCCAGCTGCTGGACGAGTTGGCCGTGGAGACCGCGCCCCCGGCTGGCCGAGCCCCGTCGGCTCACCCGTCCCAGCTCGGAATCGGCGCCGCCCCAGGACCGGGTCGCGGCACGCTCGCCGGCCGGCGCCTCCGGATAGGGATAGCGGTCGAGTTCGCCCGAGCCGGCCAGGCCGGAATCGGCGGTGCGGGCGGCGGTCATCATGGTGTGCGCAAGGGTACTCACGCATCCTTTGTCGGCGCGGCTCGCTCACCCCTTGAGGTCTTTGGTGAAAAGCACACGAAAGGGTGATCGGCACCCACTCCGCAATTGACGCCATATCCGCACAAACCCGTCATTTTTCAGGGAGTTGCAGACCCCTCTCCCCGGCGCGGAGCGGCGGCGATCACCAACGCGCCTTTCCTCGAAGGCTGGTGAACAGATACGCGCAGATCAGGGCCGACAACGACAGGGTGAGCGCGGTCCCGACGGGCTGCGCCACCACCCGCGCGACGGCGAGGATCCAGTGGTCCGCCTGCTGCGGCAGCTGCCACCCGGCCAGTTCCCGCAGCCGGCCCGGGAGCCCGGCGACCGAACGCGCGGACGGCACCGCGAAGATCTTCTGCACCAGCGGAACGACGAGCACCGGTACGGCCAGCACCGCGGCGATACCCGCACCGGCCACCCGGAAGACGCCGGCGGCCAGCAGCCCCGCCCAGGCGCAGCCGACCGTCAGACCGGCCCAACTAGCGCCCAGCGCGAAGGCGTTCGAAGGGATCTCGATCAAGTCCGGTCCGTACACGAGCCGGAGGCTCTGCGCTCCGCCCACCACGGCGAGGGCCGCGAGCATCAGGGCGAAGCCCGCGGTCACGGTGAGCTTGGCCAGCAGCAGCCCGAGCCTCCGGGGCACGGTGCCTCGAGCGGCGGCGAGCGCGGGATAGCGGAACTCGTCCCCGAAGGACAGCGCCCCGAGCAGACCAGCGCCGAGCGCGGCGGGAGGCAGCGGCAGCAGAGCGGGCCAGGCGGCGAGCACGCGGGGAAGGGCGGTGCCGTCGGTACGGGCGAGCAGGACGGACATCGCGGCCGACACGACCAGAACGGCCGCCATGATCATGGTCGTTGCCCGGACGCCGAGGGAGCGTCGCAGTTCGTACCGGAGCGGGCGCAGCGGGCCGCGCGCGGGCCGCACCCGGATCGGGGGCGGCAACTCGGAGAGGGCGGCGGCCGCGTCGTCCCGCTCCGCTCCCCCGGGCGCCGGGTCGGCGGGGCCGGTGTCGCCGATCTCGTCGGCGAGCCGGTGGACGGGGACGCCGTGCCGGTAGGCGGTGTCGCCGATCTCCGCGCAGTTGCTGCCGTACACCGTCAGCCGGCCGCCCACCTCCTCGACCACCTCGACGGAGCGCTGCGCCGCTCGGGCCTCCCGGCTGACCACGGCCGCCAGCCGGGCCGCGTGCGGGGTGCGGACGGCGACGCGGGCCCGGAGCCGGGTACGGGCGAAGTCCGCGACGTCCTGGTCGGCGACGAGACGCCCGCCGCCGATGGTGACGACGCGATCGGCGGTGCGGGCCGCCTCCTTGGGGTCGCCGGTGGTGTAGAGGACCGTGCCGCCCTGGGCCGCGTGCGCGCGCAGCAGCCCGTACAGCCAGCTGTTCTCCCGTGGGGACAGGCCGTCCGCCGGTTCGTCCAGGATCAGGGTGTGCGGGTCTCCCAGCAGCGCGGAGGCGAGGCCGAGGCGGCGGTCCATCCCCACCGACAGGGTCCCCAGGCGCTGGTCCCCGAGCCCGGCGAGACCGACGACCTCCAGCACCTCGTCGGCCCGCGTGGCGGGCACGCCGGCGGCCGCGCAGAGCATCCGGAGCTGGCCCCGGGCGGTCCGGGAGGGATGGCCCGGTACGTCGCCGAGCAGCACGCCCACTTCCCGTGCCGGGTGGGCGATGCGGTGCAGCGGCCGCCCCCGGAAGTAGGCAACGCCCCGCCCGGCGTCCAGTTCGAGCATCAGCCGCAGGGCCGTGGTCCTGCCCGAGCCGGGGGCGCCCAGCAGGGCCGTGACCCGGCCGGGAGGAGCCTCGAAGGTCAGATCGTTCACGGCGGGCGGAGCGTCGCGACGGGGGGTGCTGGTGAGTCCGATGGCCTGAAGCATCGCTTCTCTCGCGTCTCTCGCGGACGGTGAGACCGCTCGGCGGCAAGGGGGTACCGCAGCAACATAACGCGATATTTCAGACTTTTGGCGCAGGATCGGGTTGACGGGCGTTCCGCGGGACCGACTCGGGGGAACGCCCGGGGACTCAGACCTCGGGGCGCAGCATCGGCGGGTTGAGCACTGTGGCCGCCCCGGCCCGGAAGAGCTGCGCGGGCCGTCCGCCCTGCCGTGTGGTCGTCCCGCCGGACGGCACCAGGAATCCCGGCGTCCCGGTGACCTTGCGGTGGAAGTTACGGGGATCGAGGACCACGCCCCACACCGCTTCGTACACCCGGCGCAGCTCGCCGACCGTGAACTCGGGCGGGCAGAACGCCGTGGCCAGCGAGGAGTATTCGATCTTGGAGCGGGCCCGCTCCACCCCGTCGGCCAGGATCCGCGCGTGATCGAAGGCCAGGGGCGCCGCCTGCTCGCCCTCCCGCCCGGTGCCGGGGTGCAGCAGATCCTCGACCGGCGCCCAGCGCGCACTGTTGGCGTCGCCGCCGGCCCGGGGCGCGGGCAGGTCCGGTGCGAGGGCGAGGTGGGCGACGCTGACCACCCGCATCCGAGGGTCGCGCGCCGGGTCGCCGTAGGTGGCCAGCTGCTCCAGATGTGCGCCGTTACCCACGGCCGGTTTCGCCGGATCGTGCGCGCAGAGGCCGGTTTCCTCGACGAGCTCGCGCGCTGCCGCGGAGCCCAGGTCCTCGTCCAGCCTGACGAAACCCCCGGGCAGCGCCCATCGGCCCTGGAACGGGGTCTCTCCGCGACGGACGACCAGCGCACAGAGCGCGTGACGGCGCACCGTGAGCACGACCAGGTCGACGGTGACTGCGAAGGGCGGGAACGTCGACGGGTCGTAGGGCGGCATGCCGCGATCATAGTCGTCTGCCTGACGATAAACACTCCCTTCAGCATGCTCGTGATCAGTCCGGGTGCCACCGTTCCGGGATGACCGGGGTGGGGAGCACCACGGCGTGGCAGGAACGGCCCGTCGACGGGACGGTCAGTCATGCCGCCGTGCCGTGCTGCCGCGTCGGCCGTACCGCCGGGCCTCGTGCGTCCGCCGCCCGGCCGCCGGGACCCGGGGACGGGTCGAGCCGGGTGACGCCTTGTGCCGCTCGGCGCCCGGAGGCCGGAGAGCGCGCGCCCGCCGCCGTCCCCCCTGGGGCAGCGGGCGGATCTTGCGGACGCGCAGAGGGGTGGCACCCCGGTCGGTGGCGGACCCCGCCACCGCCTCTCCCGATCCGGCGTCGGCGCCCGGCTGCTCCTCGTCGGCGTCGGCCGCCTCCCGCAGACAACGGCGCAGGGCCTCCGGATCGAGCCCTTCGTTGCAGGCCCGGTGCAGCAGTTGGGCGAACGTGTAGTCCGGATCGGCGCGCAGCGCCAGCGACAGGGCGACCCGGGCGCCCGGCTCGTCGCCCGTGGACCAGGAGACCCAGCCGGCCAGGGTGAGCGGAGCTGCGGCGTGCTCCCCGTACGGTCCGACGCAGCGCCGTGCCAGCGTCCGCCACAACCGCAGGGCGGACTGGGCTTCCGGCCCCTCCATCCAGGCTGCGGCCTTGTCCCGGGTCTCGCGGTCCTGGAGCCCGAGGATGACGGCGGCGGCCTCGTCGGAACTGATCACCTGGTCGTCCCCGGCGTCCGAGAGCGCGGGTGGCGCGGGCTGTGCCTCCTCGATCCGGTCCATGAGCCTGCGCGCCAGCCCGAGGGTCTCCGTCGCGACCTCCCGCCTGGCCCGCTCGTCGAGAAGCCTCGGCAGCAGCGCGGGTCCGGCCGTGTCCAGGGCCTTCTCCTGCGCCCGCACGGCTGCTGGTGTCCGCCAGGGCTGGAGCCGTGCCTCCATGTCGCGCAGCGTGCCCCGCACATGGACGCCCGCGTAGGTGGCGGCCGCGGCCATCACCGTCGTACCGGGCATGGCCAGGGGATTTCCCTGGTCGGGGCAGCACCGCGGGTCGGGACAGCAGTAGGACCAGTAACGGCCGTCGGAGATGCAGAGCGCTTCGAGGACGGGGACGTCGAGCGCCCCGCACGCTGTCCGTAGACGTTGCGCGAACGGCCTGAGCCGCTCCATGGTCAGCCGGGCGCTCGAACCGTCCGGCGAGTCCTGGCAGAGGAAGATCACGATCGCGTCGGGTCGCCCTTCGCGACGCTCGCTCCCCGAGACCAGGCACTCCGCCAGCTGGTCGGCGACCGGCCCCCATTCGCCGGGCGCCTGCGGAATTCCGAGGCGGAGCCGGCCGCCGAAACGGCCCTGGCCGCCGTGCAGGGCCACCATCACGACGCTGTCGTTGGGGTAGAAGCCCATGAGATAGGGGAGGGCGTCGGCGAGGTCGGCGGGGCCGCGCAGGGTGATCTGCTGCTCCCCGGCGGGGCCGGTGGATTCGTGGTGCTTGTTCATGGCTCGACGGTCCCGCGAGCCGCCGAATCCCGCGACCCCTGTGGATAACGTTATCCACAGGCTCGCGCCGTCGTTCGCGGTTTGTCGTAGTCATCGGGTTGCATGGGGGCATGACCAACGCAGACCGTGCAGCGCTCAGGGCTTCGGCCGACTCCGTCCTCGCCCGCCTGGTGGGCGACGACAGCGGTACGGCCGTGCTGCGCGAGGACCAGTGGGTGGCCATCGAGGCACTCGTCGCCGACAAGCGCAGGGCTCTGGTCGTGCAGCGCACCGGCTGGGGCAAGTCCGCCGTCTACTTCGTGGCGACCTCGCTGCTCCGCGCCCAGGGCAGCGGCCCGACCGTGATCGTCTCACCGCTGCTGGCGCTGATGCGCAACCAGGTCGCGGCGGCGGCCCGGGCCGGAATCAGCGCCCGCACGATCAATTCGTCCAACACCGAGGAGTGGGAGAGCGTCCAGGCCGAGGTGGCGGCGGGCGAGGTCGACGTCCTGCTGGTGAGCCCCGAGCGGCTCAACAACCCCGACTTCCGCGACCAGGTGCTGCCGAAGCTCGCGGCGGCGACCGGGCTCCTGGTGGTCGACGAGGCCCACTGCATCTCCGACTGGGGACACGATTTCCGGCCCGACTACCGGCGGCTGCGGACCATGCTCGCCGATCTGCCGACCGGGGTCCCGGTGCTCGCCACCACCGCCACGGCCAACGCCCGGGTGACCGCGGACGTCGCGGAGCAGCTGGGCACCGGCGCGGGCACGGACGCGCTGGTCCTGCGGGGGCCGCTCGACCGGGAGAGCCTGAGCCTGAGCGTGCTGCAACTCCCCCACGCCGCGCACCGGCTGGCCTGGCTGGGCGACCATCTCGGCGAGCTTCCCGGCTCCGGAATCATCTACACGCTGACCGTGGCGGCGGCCGAGGAGATCACCGCCTATCTGCGCCAGAACGGGCACGCGGTGGCCTCGTACACCGGGCGGACCGAGAACGCCGACCGGCAGCAGGCCGAGGACGACCTCCTCGCGAACCGGGTCAAGGCCCTGGTCGCCACGTCCGCGCTGGGCATGGGATTCGACAAGCCCGACCTCGGCTTCGTCGTGCACCTGGGCTCGCCCTCCTCCCCCATCGCCTACTACCAGCAGGTCGGGCGTGCGGGGCGCGGTGTGGAGCACGCCGAGGTGCTGCTGCTCCCGGGCAAGGAGGACGAGGCGATCTGGCAGTATTTCGCCTCCGTCGCCTTCCCTCCCGAGGAGCAGGTGCGGCGCACCCTGGACGTGCTGGCCCAGGCGGAACGGCCGGTCTCGCTCCCCGCGCTGGAGCCCCTGGTCGATCTGCGCCGGACCCGGCTGGAGACGATGCTCAAGGTGCTGGACGTCGACGGTGCGGTGAAGCGCGTCAAGGGCGGCTGGATCTCCACGGGCGCCCCTTGGGTCTACGACGCCGAGCGTTACGCCTGGGTCGCCCGGCAGCGGGAGGCCGAGCAGCAGGCGATGCGCGACTACGCCTCGACGACGGCGTGCCGCATGGAGTTCCTGCGGCTGCGTCTGGACGACGAGGAGGCCGCGCCCTGCGGACGCTGTGACAACTGTGCGGGCGCCCGCTTCGACGACAAGGTCTCCACCGCGGCCCTGGACGGCGCGCGCCACGAGCTGGGCCGGCCCGGTGTCGAGGTGGATCCCCGCAAGATGTGGCCCACCGGCCTGCCCGCGGTGGGCATCGATCTCAAGGGACGTATCCCCGCAGGCGAACTGTCCTTCGCCGGCCGGGCGCTGGGCCGGCTCTCCGACATCGGCTGGGGCAACCGGCTGCGCCCGATGCTGGCGGCGCAGGCTCCGGACGCTCCGGTGCCGGACGATGTCACGGACGCCGTGGTCACCGTGCTCGCCGACTGGGCGAAGGGGCCGGGCGGTTGGGCCTCCGGATCGGCGGACGCGGCTCCCCGGCCGGTCGGTGTGGTGACCGTCGCCTCACGCCGCAGGCCGCAACTGGTCCAGTCGCTCGGCCGGCGCATCTCCGAGATCGGCCGGATGCCCCTGCTCGGAACGGTCTCCTACGCGCCGGGCTCCGAGGAGGTGCGGATGTCCCAGACCAACAGCGCGCAGCGGGTGCGGGCGTTGCACGAGACCCTGGTCGTGGAGCCGGATCTGGCGGCGGCGTTGGCGGCGGCCGACGGCCCCGTTCTGCTGGTGGACGATCTGTCGGACACCGGCTGGACCCTGGCCGTGGCGGGACGCCTGCTGCGGCGGGCCGGAGCCCAGGGGGTGTTTCCGCTGGTCCTCGCGGTTCAGGGGTGACAGGAGGAGTCATCCCGGGCGGGTCTGGGCAGGGATATCAGTGTCATTCCGGCTGATTCCCGTCAGCAGCAGTAATTGCTCGTTGCCGCCTGCCGGTGGGCCAGGGAGAATTGGGAGCGCCCCCGCACAGTTCTCGTCGGGCCCGGAAGGGCTGTGCCGCGGCGCGCCCTCACTCGACCCTGCCCGCACCGTGGGCGCGTAGCGAAGGGAGGACCGTGACCTTCGGATTCGCCCCGTCCTCAGCCACGTCGACATCGGCGTCCTCGGTTTCCGCCGACTCCGTCAACCGCCTTGCCCGCATGCTCGAACCGGCCGAGTGGGCCTCGGCGGGCATCCCCCTGCTGCGCAGCCCCCGGGAGGTCGTCAGCGGCCTGCACTCCCGTCACCGGCCGACTCCGGCCACCGCGGTGGTCGCCGTCCTCGACCATGAGGAACGGCTCACGGCGAGCGCCTCGTTCGCACGCCGGTCGACGGCGGCCGCGGACGGCTGGGAGTTCCGCAACGCCCTGCTGGCGCAGTTGCGGCGGGTCATCCCGCACGATCTGCGCCGCCGTACGCCGGTCCGTACGGCCGTCCTTCTGTACTGCCGTGACGGCGACGAACGGTGGACCGAGGAGGACGGCGCGTGGATGTGGGGCCTTCGGGACGCCTGCACCCTGCACGGGCTGCGCTGCGGCGCGTACATCACGCTGACCCGCGGGGGCTGGCAGGTGCTCGGCGAGGGAAGGGGCGGGCGGCGGCCCAGTTCACTGTCGGAGCCCTCGCTCCTGGCCGACACCGTCTCCGCCCACGACCACCGCAGCGCCCCGACCCGGTCGGGCGGCGGAGCGGTGGAGGCGCTGCGTCGCACGGCGGCCCGCTGAGCGGACACCGACCGCCTGCCGGACGGCGCTGGTCCTCGACCGGCCGACCCGGTCACGGATGATCGTCAACCGGTCGGCCCGGTCACGGCCGGAGGACCGGCCATGACGGCCCCGGCCGCCCGTGCGGGCGGCCGGGGGATGTGGTCAGACCCCGGCGCCGAGTGCGGAGTTGATCGTCTGCGGGTCTCCGCAGACGATCAGCAGCGCGCCCGCGCGCTCACGTGCGACGGGCAGGGTGCGCGCCACGGTCCCGTCGGCGTCGCCGTTGACCGCGACGACGACCACGGGTCGGGACGCTGCCCGGTCGGCCGCGGAGACGTCGGCGAAGAAGACGTCGTCGCCCGCGTCGTGCTGGGCCCAGTACGCGGCTTCGCCGAAGGACAGCTCGTGGCCGGCCCACGGGTGCTGTTCGCCGGTGGTGAGCACCAGGATGTCGCCCGGTGCGCGACCGGACTCCAGCAGCAGATCGACGGCCTCATCGGCCGCGTCCAGCGCACCGGCCACCGGGGCCGGGATCAGCTGGATCTGCGGTGCGGAACGATTCTCGGCCGACTTCGGACGGGCGGGGACCGGTGCCGGAGCCGCGGGGGTGGGGTGGACGCGCTGCGCCGGAGGCGCGGGGCGCGCGGGGCCGGGGCCCGGACGGCCGGGACGCGGGGTGGCCGCTGAACGCGGACCGGGTACGGGACGGGGGGTCGGCGCGGTGCGGCCGGCGGCCGGAGTGACGCGGGGACCCTGGGCGCTCTCGGGAATCTGAGGCTCCTCGGAGATCAGAGGCAGAAAAGTGGTCTGGGGTGAACGCCGATGTCGTCGGCGTGGTCGAGAGGGCGCGTGCGCGCGATCAGAATTCGAAGCCGAGCTGGCCCCCGCTTTCGAGTGCTGCCGCCTCGGCGGAAATACGGACCTTCTTCAGGTGCTGCCACCGGGGCAGCCCGTCCAGGTACGACCAGGAGAGGCGGTGGTGGGCCGTGGGCCCCCGCTCCTCCAACGCGGCCCGGTGCACGGGCGAGGGATACCCCGCGTTGGCGTCGAAGGCGAAGTCGCCGCAGTCCTCGGACGCGGCACCGAGCTCAGCCATCATCCGGTCCCGGTGCACCTTGGCGATCACCGAGGCCGCCGCGACCGCGATACAGGACTGATCGCCCTTGATCACGGTGCGGACCTTCCAGGGAACGCCCAGGTAGTCGTGCTTGCCGTCGAGTATCACCGCGTCGGGACGGACCGGCAGCCCTTCCAGGGCGCGCACGGCGGCGAGCCGGAGGGCGGCGGTCATTCCCAGGTCGTCGATCTCCTGCGGCGAGGCGTCGCCCAGGGCGTAGGCGGTGACCCAGTTCCGCAGCACGGGGTCGAGCTCGGCGCGCCGCCGCGGGGTCAACAGCTTGGAATCGGTGAGCCCTTCGGGCGGCCGGCGCAGACCGGTGATCGCCGCGCACACGGTGACGGGTCCGGCCCACGCTCCGCGTCCGACCTCATCGACACCGGCGACGGTCCTGGCACCGGTGGTAGCGCGAATCGAGCGCTCGACGGTGTGCGTGGGTGGTTCGTACGGCATGGCGCCAGCCAGCGTACGCCGAGAGCCACGGCAGCAACACCCCGGGGCACCGTGCGTACGGCGAATCAGCCATCGAGGGCAGGCCCGAGGGACCCGAGGCCCTCCGAACCCAGCAGGGTTCAGAGGGCCCGTGGGCTCAGAGATGTGGCGGCTCGGAGTGGCGCCGCCGCCCGGAAGACCGTTGCTCAGTACGGGTCGTAGCCGTCGTCGTCCGGCTCGTAGCCGTCGCGGACCCCGTCCGTGCCCAGGCGGTAGCAGTCCCGGCCGTCACCCCGCACCGGGCGCTTCTCCAGGATCTCCTTCGCCCGTGCCTCTCCCCAGCTGGTCGCGTACCAGGGGGTGTGGGTGTGAAGAACCTCGCGCTGGATGATCCGCAGCGCACAGGAGCGTTCCGGTTCGGGGAGCCGGTCCAGGGCCGGTACGGCGTCGGCGGAGAGGTCCTTGACGTAATCGATGTCGATGCCGGCGGACTCGCGGGCTTCGAAGCGCTGGACGTTCTGCTCGGCGATCAGTCCGTCCGGCGAGAGCAGCCCGAAGGCCAGAACCCCGGCCGCCGCGCTCACCGCGATGGCCCGTGGCAGGAACCGGGCCCCGAAGACCCCGGCCGCCAGGATCAAGACCAGCACCATCCCGAGCCAGAGTTCCATCGCGGCCACGGATATCCGGAGCCTCGTGAGGCCGTACTCGTCGACGTACAGATCCATGCGGCGCAGCGCGGAGGCGACGACGACGAGGGTGAGCACGCAGAGGGTGCCGAGGACGGCGCGCACCAGCGTCCGGTCCCGGCTGCCGCCGCGCGGTGCCCAGCGCAGGGCCAGGGCGATGACGAGCAGGGTGAGCAGGGTCGCCCACAACAGCTGCCAGAAGCCCTGGCGGGCGTACTCGGCGTGGTCGAGCCCGGTCTCCGCCCGCACCTTCTCGTAGCCCCCGAGGAGGACGACGAGCTGGAGGGCGATGAACGCGGCGAAGAGCAGGTTGAGCACGATCAGCGGAAGGGCCCACTCGACCCGTCCCCGCGGTTTGCCGGGCGACACGGTGATCCCGTCCCAGCGCACCGGGGCCGCAGCGGCGTACGCGGCGGCGAGCGCACCGGCCAGACCGAGCGCGAACAGGAAGATCCGCCAGGGGCCCTCGCCCAGCGAGACGTCGGGCATGAGGTCGCCCAGCAGATCGGCGAAGGCGGCGTCCGCGCTCGCGAAGAGCGTCCCGAAGACCACCAGCAGCACGACGGCCACCGCCGTGGTGCGCAGGCCCGCCCCCCAGCGCGCCCGGGAGCCGTCGGCGCGGGCGCGTATCCCCCGTACGCCCCAGATGATGCCGGGGACGACCGAGTCGAACAGGCCCAGCGAGCCGATCAGTACACCCAGCCAGCTGCGGGTGCCGTGCAGTGCCAGCGAGCCGAGCGCGAAGGCGGAGACCACGGCGAGGAACGTGGGCCAGCCCGCGTCCCGGAGCGCGGGCACGGCGAGCAGCGCGAGGCCCCCGACCGCCCAGGTCGCGGTCCAGGGCCGCAGCCGTCGGCCCGCCGACCGTGCGGCGAAGAACGCGGCCAGCGCGGCGGGCACCGCCACGATCAGCAGGTTCACCCCGAGTCCGTCGCCCAGGAAGAGCGCGCTCACGACGGCGGTGGCCAGGACCGACCAGAGCACGGCGGGACGGATCAGGGGCGGGGCGGGTGGCCGGAGCCGGGCCGTCACACCGTCGCCCGTACTGTTCCTGGGTCGTGGTGCCCCCGCACCGTGCTGCCAGGGGTTGCCTGGTCCGGCTGCCGGTGTGCCGGCGCGCGACGGTGTGCCGGCGGTCGCGGTGGCCTTGACGGCCTGGTCGGAAGCGGCGGTCGCGGTGGGCGCCGGTGATGGCGGTTCCGGTTGCGGTTGCTGTTGCGGTTGCGGTTGCTGTTGCGGTTGCTGTTGCTGTTGCGTACCGGCTTCCGGTGACTGCTCCGGCGGTCTGGACGCCTCGGACGGCTGATCGGACATGGGACCCCTCCCCCACCGGTTCCGGGCGCGGCCCACGGCCGTGCGCCCGGCCCGGTGTCTCATTCGGCGCGCGCCCTCAAGATCAACAGGGGGCGGCGTGGCCGAAAGAGTAATCCCGAACTCTCGTTCGCAGACACGCAGAGTGATCCTGTGGCAGGACCGTGACAGAGGAGCGGAGCAGCCGGACGGTCAGCGCAGGGACGGAGTCAGCCACGTCGGAGGCTCCTCCGTCTGTGCCAGCCAGCCGGAGGGTGGCGCTCCGGCCTCGCCGGACGCGACGACACCGCCGACGATGGCGCACGTCGTGTCGACGTCGCCGCCCGCCTGGGCCGTCACCCAAAACGCTTCCTCGTAGTTACCGAGGCTCCTGGCGGCCGACCAGAGCGCGAACGGCACGGTGTCGTGGGCGCTGGTCCGGCGGCCGTTGCCGAGGACCGCGGCGACCGTGCCCGCGTCCCGGTAGTCCAGCATGTCGCGGGCCCGGCGCAGCCCCGCGCCGACCGCGCTGCGGGGCACGAGCGCGATGACGCCGTCGAGGAGGTCCTCGGGGCTCGGCGGCCCGCCGGGGGCTGCGGCGAGCGACGCGGCGGCGGCCACGGCCATCGCGCCGACGACGGCCTCACGGTGCTGGTGGGTGGTGTACGACGAGATCTCCGCCTGGTGGGTCGCCTGCTCGGGGTCGTCCGCGTACCAGGCGCCGAGCGGGGCGATACGCATCGCCGAGCCGTTGCCCCAGGAGCCCTGGCCCTGGAACAGCGCCGAGGACAGTTCCCGCCAGTCGCCGCCTTCCCGTACGAGCCGGAGGAGCCGGTTGACGGCAGGGCCGTAGCCGCGGTCGAAGTCGTGGTGCTCGGCGAAGGAGCGGGCGAGCGCGTCCTGGTCGATACGGTCGTGCTCGGCGAGCACGGCCAGGACCGAACAGGCCATCTCGGTGTCGTCGGTCCACTGCCAGGGCCCGGGCGGCAAGGCCCGCTGTTTCAGCAGGGGGTAGTTGGCCGGAACGAAGAACTGGGAGCCCAGGGCGTCTCCCACGGACAGCCCACGCAGGCTGGCCAGGGCGCGTTCGAAGCGCCGCGCGGAAGCAGAATCAGCGGTCATCGCACGGCCACTCTAACCGGTACGGCCGTACGGTTCAGGGGTCCGCCAGCGCTGAAAGGGCCGGTCGAGGGTGTAGCGGCCGTTCTCGCCCAGCAGCAGCGTCCGCGTCTCGCCGTTGCACGGATTGGACAGCGACTCGAATTCCGCGACCGACCAGTGGAACCAGCGCATGCAGAACAGCCGCATCGTCAGACCGTGGGTGACGAGCAGGACGTTCTCCGGGTGGTCCGACTCCTCGAAGCTCCGGTGCAGGCTCTCCAGGAACGCCCCGACCCGGTCGTAGACGTCGGCGCCGGACTCGCCCTGGGCGAAGCGGTAGAAGAAGTGCCCGTAGGCGTCCCGGTAGGCCTTCTGCAGCCGTACGTCGTCCCGGTCCTGCCAGTTGCCCCAGTCCTGCTCGCGGAGCCGGGGCTCCTCGCGGACCCGGACGCGTGCCGGGTTGAGACCGAACGCGCCGAACGTCTCGTGGGTGCGGCGGTAGGGCGAGATGTAGACGCTCACCCGCTCGTCGGCGAACTGCTCGCGCAGCTCCTGGCCGGTCTCCCGGGCCTGCCGCAGACCGGTGGCGGTGAGCCGGAGCGCGTGGTCGGGCTCGCGCTCGTACACCGTGTCGTCGGCGTTGCCCTCGGACTCGCCGTGCCGGACGAGGACGATGCGCTGCGGTCGTGCCATGTCCCGAGCCTAGAACGGATCGGACCCGCGCGACCGGTCGGGGCGGCATGAGGGTGCCGCGCGATCACACCGTACGTGGGGCCGCGCAGGTCACACCGTCGGTGAGCAGGCCGCCCGAGGTCACACCGTCCAGGACGGTTCCAGCTCCACGACGTCCCCCGTCAGCGCGATCACGTCCGTCTCGGTCTGCGCGCGGGCCGCCAGCCGCTCGGCCCCGGCCGCGCGGTACTTGCCGCGCTCGGCGCTCGACTTCCACAGGGACAGCGCCAGGAACTCGTTGCCCGGCGCCTCGCCGAACACGCCGCGCAGCATGCCGGGCGATCCGGCCATGGCGGGATTCCATACCTGCTGCTGCATCAGCACGAAGTGCTCGGCGCGGTCCTCGTGCACCCGGCTGTGCGCGATCCTGACGACGTCCGCCTCCGCGAAGTGGGGCTCGAAGCCCGTCTTCACGTCGAAGCGACGCTCGAAGAGCGTGACCTGCATATCGCGGAACATGCCCGACTGCCCGGCCGCCAGCCGGTCGTGCCCGCGGGCCATGAAGGAGTCGTAGAAGACGCGGTTCTCCCAGAACGCGAAGACGTGGGCGACATCGGGGCGTGTTCGGCTCCACCCGCCGCTCTGCCCTCTGAACCCCGGCTCGCCGAGCAGCCCCGCCCACTTCCGCTGCCCTCGCTCGAAACCATGACGGTCCACCACGGAACAGCGAATCCACTTCACCAGCACCGCGCCATCGTACGGCGCGGAACGTGGCACGCGTCACGGTCCCGGGGAGTGCACCCGAACCGGTCGTTCCGCTCCCACAATGATCACCATGACGACGCTGCACACCCATCCCCTGTTCGACCGGCTCGCCTCCGCCCGGCGCATTCTCGTCGCGGGAGCGGGAGGGGGTTTCGACATCTACGCCGGGCTGCCGTTGGCGCTCTCGCTGATGCACCAGGGCAAGGAGGTCCAGCTCGCCAACCTCACCTTCAGCGCGGTCGAAGGCCTTCCGCTGGAGTCCTGGGAGGCCCCCGATCTGGCGGTGATCACCCCGGACACCTCCCCGCACCAGCCGTACTTCCCCGAGCGTGCCCTCGCCCGCTGGCTCACCCGGCACGGCTACCCGGGCACGGTGCACGCGCTGGCCCGGGTCGGGGTCCAGCCGCTGCGTGCCGCGTACCGGGCGCTGATCGAGCGGTACGCCATCGACGCGGTCGTCCTCGTGGACGGCGGTACGGACATCCTGATGCGCGGGGACGAGTCGGGACTCGGCACCCCGGAGGAGGACCTCACCAGCGTCGCCGCGCTCGCCGGGATCGAAGGGCCCGAACGCCTCGTCGTGTCCATCGGGTTCGGGGTCGACGCCTACCACGGGGTCAGCCACGGCCTGGTCCTGGAGAACATCGCGGCACTGGAGCGCGCGGGCGCATATCTGGGGGCGTTCTCCGTACCCCGTACGAGCCGGGAGGGCGCCCTGTTCCTCGACGCGGTCGCCCACGCCCAGGAACAGACTCCGGAACACCCCAGCATCGTCAACGGCTCCATAGCGGCAGCCGTACGAGGGGAGTTCGGGGACGTGCAGTTCACCTCGCGCACCAAAGGGAGCGAGCTTTTCGTCAACCCGCTGATGGCCCTCTACTTCGCCTTCGAACTCGACGGGCTGGCCCGCCAGTGCCTCTATCTGGACCGGATCGAGAACACGCACCTGATGCGTCAGGTCAGCAGTGCGATCGAGGTGTTCCGCGAGGAGGTCCGGCAGCGCCCGCCGCGCAGGATCCCCCACTGAGACGCGGGCGGAATCAGGAGTATCGGCGGCCGTCGGATGGCCCGAATCCGCCGTCCGATTCCGGGGCAGTTGGTTCAGCGGCCGGTTCCGGACATGATCGGGGCCATCGTGTATCGGGTGATGAGAACGGTCCGTGGGCCGTCGGCCGGGAGGGGAGTTTCTTGAGCACTCCGAACAAGGACATCGAGAAGGTCGAAGTGCGGGTCAAGTGGGACCCCAGTCCGCACGGGGCGGCGGCCAACGACCTCGACATCATCGCGGCGACGTACCCGGCCGACGATCCGTACGGCTCCCCCGCCTACCTGGTCCACTTCGACAGCCGCTCCCCGGACGGCACCATCACGCTGAACCGGGACAGCCGGACCGGCCAGGGCTTCGGCTTCGACGAGGTCATGACCATCGAGCTGAACCGGCTGGCCGAGCGGTACGGGCGGGTGGTGGTCGGGGTCGCCATCCAGCAGCGCGACGGTCACAAGACCTTCGGCGCCATAGGGAGCACGGCGATGGAGATCGCCGAGGGCTACACGAAGCTGGCGGCGAACGACTTCTCCGACGTGGCGTGGGCGACCGCGGCGGTCGTCGGCGAGTTCACCCGGGACGGCTCGGGCCTCTGGGGCTTCCGGTCGGTGGTACGCGGTTACGACGGCGAACCCGACACGTTCGCCGCGGCGATGGGAAGCCGGGCCGCCGAGGGCTGACAACGGTCAGTTCCGGACAACCCGGGGAGGCATGCCGAAGGGGACCGGCCGGTGGCCGGTCCCCTTCGTGAGCCGCGGGTCAGTCAAGCCCTACGCGGTGACGCGTCCGGTCAGCTGCAGCCGCTCGTCGAGCCGCAGCCCTCGCAGATGTAGCAGGAGCCGGCGCGCTGCATCTTCGTACCGCAGGAGAAGCAGAGCGGGGCGTCGGCGCTGATGCCGAGCTGCATCTCGACCAGTTCGGCCGAGGTGTGCGCGGTCTTCGGCGCCGCCTTGGCGGCGGACTCCGCGGGAGCCGGGACCGCCTTAAGGGGCTCGGCGTGCACCGGGGCGGACTGGGCCAGGCTGTCCGCGTCCAGGCCGTCGGCCTCGAACGACGGCTCGTAGCTGCCGGTGTCCAGGTGGCGCTGGCGCTCCTCGGCGGAGTGGATGCCGAGGGCCGAGCGGGTCTCGAAGGGCAGGAAGTCCAGCGCCAGGCGGCGGAAGATGTAGTCGACGATCGACTGTGCCATCCGCACGTCCGGGTCGTCCGTCATGCCGGCCGGCTCGAAGCGCATGTTGGTGAACTTCGAGACGTACGTCTCCAGCGGGACGCCGTACTGCAGACCGACCGAGACGGCGATGGAGAAGGCGTCCATCATGCCCGCGAGGGTCGAGCCCTGCTTGGACATCTTCAGGAAGACCTCGCCGAGACCGTCGTCCGGGTAGGAGTTGGCGGTCATGTAGCCCTCGGCGCCGCCCACCGTGAAGGAGGTGGTGATGCCGGGACGGCCCTTGGGAAGACGCTTGCGGACCGGGCGGTACTCGACGACCTTCTCGACCGCCTCGCGGATGGTCTCCTCGGCCTTCGCGGTGACCTCTTCCTTCTCCTTCTCCTTGGTCTTGGCGGAGAGGGGCTGGCCGACCTTGCAGTTGTCGCGGTAGATCGCGAGCGCCTTGACGCCCATCTTCCACGCCTCGAAGTAGACCTCTTCGACGTCCTCGACGGTGGCGGTCTCGGGGAGGTTCACCGTCTTGGAGAGCGCGCCGGAGATCCACGGCTGGATGGCCGCCATCATCCGGACGTGGCCCATCGCGGAGATGGAGCGCTCGCCCATCGCGCAGTCGAAGACCTCGTAGTGCTCGGTCTTCAGGGCGGGGGCGTCGACCACGTTGCCGTTCTCGGCGATGTGGGCGACGATCGCCTCGATCTGCTCGGGCTGGTAGCCCAGGCGGCGCAGCGCCTGCGGCACCGTGCCGTTGACGATCTGCATCGAGCCGCCGCCGACCAGCTTCTTGAACTTGACCAGGGCGAGGTCGGGCTCCAGACCGGTGGTGTCGCAGGACATCGCGAGACCGATGGTGCCGGTGGGGGCGATGACCGAGGCCTGCGCGTTGCGGAAGCCGTTCTTCGCGCCGAGCCGGATCACGTCCTGCCAGGCCTCCGTCGCGGCGGCCCAGACCGGGGAGTCGAGGTCGTCGACGTGGACGGCCTTGGCGTTGGCGTCGGAGTGCTGCTTCATGACGCGCTGGTGCGGCTCGGCGTTGCGGGCGTAGCCGTCGTACGGGCCGACGACCGCGGCCAGTTCGGCGGAACGGCGGTAGGACGTGCCGGTCATCAGCGAGGTGATGGCCCCGGCGAGCGCGCGGCCCCCGTCGCTGTCGTACGCGTGGCCGGTCGCCATCAGGAGGGCGCCGAGGTTGGCGTAACCGATGCCCAGCTGGCGGAAGGCGCGGGTGTTCTCGCCGATCTTCTGCGTGGGGAAGTCGGCGAAGCAGATCGAGATGTCCATCGCGGTGATGACCAGCTCGACGACCTTGGCGAAGCGCTCGGACTCGAAGGACTGGTTGCCCAGGCCGTCGTCCTTGAGGAACTTCATCAGGTTCAGCGAGGCGAGGTTGCACGAGGTGTTGTCCAGGTGCATGTACTCGCTGCACGGGTTCGAGCCGTTGATCCGGCCGGACTCCGGGCAGGTGTGCCAGGCGTTGATGGTGTCGTCGTACTGGATGCCCGGGTCGGCGCAGGCCCAGGCGGCCTCGGCCATCTTGCGGAAGAGGGACTTGGCCTCGACCTCTTCGATGACGTCGCCGGTCATCCGGGCGCGCAGCCCGAACTTGCCGCCCGACTCGACGGCCTTCATGAACTCGTCGTTCACCCGGACCGAGTTGTTGGCGTTCTGGTACTGGACGGACGTGATGTCGTCGCCGCCCAGGTCCATGTCGAAGCCCGCGTCACGCAGCGCGCGGATCTTCTCCTCCTCCTTGACCTTGGTCTCGATGAAGTTCTCGATGTCGGGGTGGTCGACGTCGAGAATGACCATCTTGGCCGCGCGGCGGGTGGCGCCGCCCGACTTGATCGTTCCGGCGGAGGCGTCGGCGCCGCGCATGAACGAGACCGGTCCCGAGGCGTTGCCGCCGGAGGAGAGGAGCTCCTTGGAGGAGCGGATACGGGAGAGGTTCAGGCCGGCGCCGGAGCCGCCCTTGAAGATCATGCCCTCTTCCTTGTACCAGTCGAGGATCGACTCCATGGAGTCGTCGACGGCCAGGATGAAGCAGGCGGAGACCTGCTGCGGCTGGGGCGTGCCGACGTTGAACCAGACCGGCGAGTTGAAGCTGAAGATCTGGTGCAGGAGGGCGTATGCCAGCTCGTGCTCGAAGATCTCGGCGTCCGCGGGAGAGGCGAAGTAGCTGTAGTCCTCGCCGGCCTTCCGGTACGTCTTCACGATCCGGTCGATCAGCTGCTTGAGGCCGGTCTCGCGCTGCGGGGTGCCGACGGCCCCGCGGAAGTACTTGCTGGTGACGATGTTGACCGCGTTCACCGACCAGAAGTCGGGGAACTCGACGCCACGCTGCTCGAAGTTGATCGAGCCGTCGCGCCAGTTGGTCATGACGACGTCACGGCGCTCCCACGTCACCTCGTCGTACGGATGCACGCCGGGGTTGGTATGGATGCGCTCGATACGCAGACCCTTGCTCGCCTTGGCGCCCTTGGTGCGGGAACCTCGTGCCGGGCCGCTCGCCGTCTCTGTCATGCCGCCTCCCATATGTGGGCGAAAACGCCCTGAAGTGCCCAGATCTTCCCAGGCACAATGTGTGTCCGTTGCCCCGTGGGCCGCACTCGGCCACGGGAACAGGTCTTCGTTCGCCCGGCCATCGGTCGGCGGAGGTGACTCCGGACCGTGACGGGCGGGGTACCGCTCAGTCGGCGGCAATGGCGGGCGCGGGGACCTCAAGGGTCTCGCCGCTCCCGCAGTCCTCCGCGGAAGGCCGCTGCGCACGCAGTTCCACGATGGCGGCCTCGAAGTCTTCCAGGGAATCGAACGCCCGGTACACGGACGCGAAGCGCAGGTACGCGACGAGGTCGAGTTCCTGCAGGGGGCCGAGGATGGCCAGTCCCACGTCGTGGGTGGTCAGTTCGGCGCTGCCGGTGGCGCGCACCGCCTCCTCGACCCGCTGGCCGAGTTTGGCGAGGGCGTCCTCCGTGACGGGCCGTCCCTGGCATGCCTTGCGGACGCCGGAGATGACCTTGGTACGGCTGAAGGGTTCGGTCACGCCG
Organism: Streptomyces globisporus; assembly: GCA_014649555.1. Classification (GTDB taxonomy): domain Bacteria; phylum Actinomycetota; class Actinomycetes; order Streptomycetales; family Streptomycetaceae; genus Streptomyces; species Streptomyces globisporus. Next base: position 250,436 of record BMTG01000011.1, read on the forward strand.
CTGCGCTTGACCACCATCAGCGAGCAGGTCTCCACCGTGGTGAAGCGACGGGAACAGTCGGGGCACTGCCGGCGGCGACGGATCGACGTCCCGTCGTCGGTGGTGCGACTGTCGACGACCCTGCTGTCGGGGTGCCTGCAGAAGGGGCAGTGCATTGCTCCCAACCCTCCTTCACGCGCACGACTGAATAGCCTCTTCAGGGCCTTGTCCGGCCCCTGGAAGCAGTCCCCAGCATAGGCGATGACCACGGCGCGATTGAACCGAGACCACAACTTCTGGGCGACTGAGGCAATCCAACCACTAGATCTAGGGTCGGGTCGCGTTTTCGGCCCCATCGCGTGTCGCGCGCCGGATGCCGCCGCGAGGTCGCCCGGGAGCGCGGACCAGAGAAGAGGGTACGGGAAACGCGGGGGCGCCGAGCCGCCGGGGCTTCGGCGTCCGGGCCCGGATGAAAGACTCTGCACACAGGTCCGGATGAAAGACTGGGGCCGGTGCCGCGAGAGGGTCGCCGCACGACCTCCGTCACGCCGCTCATACACCTGTCGACAGCACTGCGGCACCCCTTTATTCGTTTTTCACTCGAACGTGTGTTTGGCGCAACCTTTCGAAAGCTACTACCGTTGTCCAGCTAGGGAGAACATTCGAGAGGGGCCGACGTGACCACCACCGCAGACAGTGCCACCATCACCGCCCGGGACCACCGCTCCCAGAGCCGACTTGAGCCGGTGCATGCCATGAATGACTCAGTCACGAACACGGACGGGCCCGAGCCCGCACGCCCCGGGCGTTCCATGCCCGGCAGGCCTCCCGGCATCCGGGCGGACAGCTCGGGGCTCACGGACCGGCAGCGGCGGGTCATCGAGGTCATCCGCGACTCCGTGCAGCGGCGGGGTTACCCGCCCTCCATGCGGGAGATCGGTCAGGCGGTGGGCCTCTCCAGCACCTCGTCCGTCGCCCACCAGCTGATGGCCCTGGAGCGCAAGGGCTTCCTCCGCCGGGACCCGCACCGCCCCCGTGCGTACGAGGTGCGCGGATCGGACCAGCCCAGCACCCAGCCGACCGACACGACGGGCAAGCCCGCCGCGTCCTATGTGCCGCTGGTGGGCCGGATCGCCGCCGGTGGTCCGATCCTAGCCGAGGAGTCCGTGGAAGACGTCTTCCCGCTCCCCCGCCAGCTCGTCGGCGACGGTGAGCTGTTCGTCCTGAAGGTCGTCGGCGACTCGATGATCGAGGCCGCGATCTGTGACGGCGACTGGGTCACCGTCCGCCGCCAGCCCGTCGCGGAGAACGGGGACATCGTCGCCGCCATGCTCGACGGCGAGGCCACGGTCAAGCGCTTCCGCCGGGAGGACGGTCACGTATGGCTGCTGCCTCACAACGCCGCGTACCAGCCGATCCCCGGCGACGAGGCGACCATCCTCGGCAAGGTGGTGGCGGTGCTGCGCCGGGTCTGAGGACTCGGCAGCATCGGTCACGGCTGTCCGGCCCCGGGACTCCCTAGGACGTCGATCATGACGTCGGTCCCGGGGCTTCGCCTTGCCCCGGGACGGCACAGCCTGCGGAAGGGCCCTTCTACGCCCCGTCCGCCTTGGCCTTGGCGTCGATGGCGGCCAGCGAGCGGCGCGCCTGGTTGCGGTCGGTGGTGTACCAGAAGCCCGGCAGCGAGGCGCGCAGATAGCTGCCGTACCGCGCGTTGGCGAGCCGGGGATCCAGCACCGCGACGACGCCCTTGTCGCCCGTCGCCCGGACCAGCCTGCCCGCGCCCTGGGCCATCAGCAGGGCGGCGTGCGTCGCCGCCACGGCCATGAAGCCGTTGCCGCCCGCCTCCTCGACCGCCTTCTGCCGGGCGCTCATCAGCGGATCGTCGGGCCGGGGGAACGGAATCCGGTCCATGACCACCAGCTGACAGCTCGGCCCCGGGACATCCACGCCCTGCCAGAGCGACAGCGTGCCGAAGAGGCAGGTCTCCGGGTCGGCCGCGAAGTTCTTGATCAGCTCGCCGAGCGTCTCCTCGCCCTGGAGCAGGATCGGCTTGTCCAGGCGCCCCCGCAGCTCCTCCGCCGCCGCCTTGGCTCCCCGCATGGAGGAGAAAAGGCCCAGCGTCCGGCCGCCGGCCGCCTCCACCAGCTCGGCGAGCTCGTCCAGCATGTCCGTACGCGATCCCTCGCGCCCCGGGGTGTTCAGATGCCGGGCGACATAGAGGATGCCCTGCTTCGGGTAGTCGAAGGGGGAGCCGACGTCCAGCCCCTTCCACTGCGGGACGTCCTCGCCCGCCGTGCCCTCGGGGGCCAGTCCGAGGGACGCGCCCACGCCGTTGAAATCGCCGCCGAGCTTGAGGGTGGCCGAGGTCAGCACCACGGACCGCTCGGCGAACAGCTTCTCGCGCAGCAGCCCCGAAACGGAGAGCGGGGCGACCCGGACGGAGGCGCCGAACCGGTCGTGCTGCTCGTACCAGACGACGTCCCACTCCGAGCCCTGGGTGATGCGCTCGGCGACGCCGTGGATCGACTCGACCGAGGCCAGGGCCTGCTTGCGGACGGCGTTCTCGTCCTCGACCGACTTGTCCCGGGTGGCGCCGATCGCGGAGATCACCGTGCGCGCCGCGTCGCGCAGCGCCATCAGCGCGTAGCCGAGGTCCTCGGGCACCTCTTCGAGCCGTCCGGGCAGCGCCAGCTCCATGACCCGCTCGAACCCCTCGGCCGCGGTCTGGAGAGCGTCGGCCGCCTTCTCGTTGACAAGTTTCGCCGCCCGCCGGACCGCGCGGTTGACCTGGGCGGGGGTCAGCTCGCCGGTGGCGACGCCGGTGACCCGGGAGACCAGCTCATGGGCCTCGTCGACGATCAGCACCTCGTGCGACGGCAGCACCGGCGCGCCCTCGATGGCGTCGATCGCGAGCAGAGCGTGGTTGGTGACGACGACATCCGCGAGCTTGGCCCGCTCGCGGGCCGCCTCGGCGAAGCACTCGGCGCCGTACGCGCACTTCGTCGCGCCGAGGCACTCCCGCGAGGAGACCGAGACCTGGCCCCAGGCCCGGTCCGAGACTCCGGGCGTGAGGTCGTCCCGGTCGCCCGTCTCCGTCTCGTCCGACCAGTCCCTCAGTCGCAGCAGGTCCTGCCCCAGCTTGCTGGACGGGGCCGCCGCCTCGAACTGGTCGAAGAGGCCCTCCTCCTCGTCCTGCGGCACCCCTTCGTGGAGCCGGTGCAGGCAGAGGTAGTTCGACCGGCCCTTGAGCATGGCGAACTGCGGGCGCCGCCGCAGCAGCGGATGCAGGGACTCGACCGTACGCGGAAGGTCGCGCTCCACGAGCTGTCGCTGGAGGGCGAGGGTGGCCGTGGCCACGACGACCCGCTCCCCGTGCGCCAGGGCCGGCACCAGATAGCCGAGCGACTTGCCCGTACCGGTGCCGGCCTGGACGAGCAGGTGGGATTGGTCGTCGACGGCTTCGGCGACGGCTTCGGCCATGGTGACCTGGCCGGGCCTTTCCGTACCGCCGACGGCGGTGACGGCGGCGTGCAGGAGCTCGGGGAGGGATGGCTTCGTCATAGCCCGACCAGCCTACGGCGCACCACTGACAACGACGGTCACTCCCGGACGCGGGCGGAGGGGTGCAACGGGTTGGGAACCGTGCCGTGGATCGCCGCGTGCGGGCGGCTGGCCCGGTCCCGATAGCCGTCGACATGCAGGCGGTTGCGGTTGAGGCAGAGGCGCTCGATCTCGGGGGTGAGCATGTCGAACAGCTCGAACCGCTCCTTCAGCTCCGGGAAGCGCGCGTGGTGACGCACCATCTCCGCCCGGACGAGTGACCAGAAGGTGTCCTCGGAGACCCCGAGCTGCTCCTCGCACAGGGGTGACAGATAGCGGAAGACGCCGACGAAGAGGCCGGAGTGGATGAACTGGGTGAGGAAGGACGGCTCCTCGGTGAGGAGGACGGCGCGCACCTCCTCGGGCATGGAGGCGTGTTCCGGCAGCGCGCGGGCGCTGACGTTGACGTCGTCGACGAAGTCCTTGATGGCGAGCCGTACGGGCACGTCGTTCTCGTCGAACACGACGATGGCGTTCTCGCCGTGCGGGGAGAACACGGTGCCGTAGCGGTAGAGGAAGTGCAGCAGGGGCGGCAGCAGGGCGGCGAAGAGGCGCTTCAGCCAGGTCTCCGGGGAGAGGCCGGAGCGCTGGACCAGCTCCGCCGTGAACGCGCGGCCCGTCGGATCCGTATGGAGGAGGGAGGCGAGCGTGCGGGCGCGTTCGCCCGGGGCGAGGCGGGGCGGCAGGGGCTCACGCCAGATTGCGCCGAGGAGTTCCTTGTACTGGTAGGGCGCTTCGGGGAGGTGGTCGTACAGCGGATGTTCGACGGCGACGGAGGCGACCTCGCCGAGGAGGATGACCCGGCAGGTGTCGCGCAGGAAGGGGTCGCCCTCGCACAGTCCTTGGACCCAGGCGGTGACGGCGGGGGCGGCGAGGGTCCGCTCGGTCGGCAGGCCGCGCCAGACCAGGGTGTTGAGGATGGAGAGCGGGAGCTTCACCGTGTGCCGTTCGGGCCGGTCCACGTTGGCGAACGTGCGGATGGACTGCTGCGGGAGACGGGCGTCGCCGTCGGTGTGCAGGGCCACGATGTCGCCGTCGGCGATGGCCGGGGCGAAGAGCGGCACGATCCACTCGTCCCACTGCCAGGGGTGTACGGGGAGGTAGAAGTAGTCCCGCGGGTCGTGTCCCCGGGCTCGCAGTACGTCGGCGAAGGCGTCCCGGATGTCCGGGTCGAGCTCTCCGGCGTACAGCTGGTCGGGGGTGGAGACGTGGCCGACGCCCCGGAACTGTGCGAAACGGGTGCTGACCGCGATCCACGGGAGCCGGAGCGGGCTGCGGGTCTCGGGGGTGAAGCGGGCGGCGTCGGCGGCGGAGAAGCCGAGCCTCCCCTTGCTCGCCACCAGCCAGGGGTGGCCGGTCTGGTGGCCTTCCAGCTCCGCGTAGTCCAGGGCGGCGAGCCGGTCCGCGGTGAGCGCGGTGTGGTCGAGCCGGGCGTCGGCGGACAGCGTCAGGGTCAGCTCGCGGATGAGGTGGCCCAGCGTCGTCCCGTCGAGCCCGAGGAGGTCACGGGCCCGGGTGAGGAAGGTCAGCGGGTCGCGGAACGGGCGGGAGGCGGCGGGCGAGCCGTTGGACTGCGCGGCGGCATGGGCTGAGGGCGAGCCGTCGGACTGTACGTCGGCGGGCGAGCCGTCGGCCTGGGCGGCCTGGGGCTGCGCGGTGATCTCGATCGACTCGGGGTCGACGCGCCAGCTGCCGTAGACGCCGCGCCGGGCGGTGAAGACGAGCGCTCCCCCGTCGTCGAGGGTCAGCCGGTGGAGCCCGCCGGTCCCGGGCACCGGAACCGGCTCGATGATCTTCTCGTAGGCGAACTCACCGAGCATTTTGGCGAGGAGCCTCGCTGCGGCCCGGTCCCAGATCTGCCGGTTCAGCTCCGCGGGGCTGAACAGCTGCGGGGACTCGGCTGCGTCACGGCTCGTGGGAGATATCGGCACGGGGACTCCTCCGGAGGGAACCTATGAGGTTCGAGCGGTTGGGGCGGTGCGGAGAGCAAGTCACAGCTGGGCTCGGTACGTTCGGTCGCGGATCATCAGCGCGGCGCGTTTGTCGGGGAGGTCCACTTCGGCGGAGAAGCGGAAGCCGGCGCTGAGGAACGCGGATACGGACGGGGTGTTGCGCAGGTCCGGTTCGGCGACGACGCGTCCGCACTGCGGAAGGTTGTCCAGGACGAGGTCGGCGACGGCGCGGAGCAGGGTGGTGCCCACGCCCCGGCCCCGGTTCTGCACGCCCCCCAGGAGGAGGTGGACACCGGTGTCGTGGGGGCGGGCGGGGTAGTGGCGGGCCAGGGGGTCGAGGTCGGCGCGGTAGATCTCCCAGTAGCTCATGGGGGTGCCGTCGAGCACGCCGAGACAGGGGATGCTGCGCCCGTCCCCTTCGAGCTGGGGCCGGATGTGGTCGGCGGTGACGGACTCGGGTCCGGCGAGCTCCCAGAAGGCCGCCACGGCGGGGTCGTTCATCCAGCGGCTGACGACGGGGAGGTCGCGCTCCAGCCGGACGGGGAGGAGGGCGAACTCACCCGCCGCGGTCCGCGCGGGCGGCCAGGAGCCGGGGTCGCCCAGCAGGTCACCGGGGACGGTGGCCCGCTGCGTCCCACCGCTGCGCTCCTGGGCGATCAGCGCGAGGAGCTCCTCGGTGAGCTTCAGGTCGAGGGTGTCCTCGACTCCGGTGCTCCCGCCGTCGGGTGCGGTGCCGGGTTCCGCTGAGGCGTCGGCGGGAGGCACGGTGGCGCTCTCCTCTCTGGACCGGGTGCGGTCGGTGAGCTTCTCCGGTGCGGGTGCGGTCGGAGTCTCTCTGGTGCGGGTTGCGCTCGGAGTCTCTCTGGTACGGCGGTTCAGCTGTGGAGCGGGTTGGCGATCGTGACGTACACGGACTGGGTGTCGACCGGCCCGACCAGCTCGTCGAGGCCGTGCAGCCGGGTCAGCAGGTTGGCCTTGCAGCGCAGTTGGCGGTTCTCCAGGAGATAGGCGGGCAGGGGCGAGCCCAGTTCCGCCGTCTCGGTGAGGAATCGGCGCAGGACGGTGAGGAGTTGCTGTTCGTCGGCGAGGCGCTGGGACCCGAACGCCCCGATGAGGCCGAGGACGTTGTTGATGCCGAGGTAGTAGGCGAAGCGTTCGTCGGTGACCGGGTCGGAGACGAAGGTGTCGCTGACGGTGCCGATGCCGGGGAGCCGCCGGTCCAGCTCGGCGCGGCGGGAGTCGCGGAAGTAGTAGCCCTGGTTGTCCCGGTAGCGGCCGCCGACGGGCCAGCCGTCCGGGTCGAGGAGGACGAGGGTGTTCTGCTGGTGGGCTTCGAGGGCGACTCCGCCGTGGGCGTCGAGCCAGAGGACGGGGCGCACGACGTGGTGCAGATAGCGCCGGAACCATTCGGCGGAGACGTCGGTGGCGGTGAGGCCGGTGCGGGCGCGCAGGCCGGAGACGACCTCGGAGAGCCGTGAGTGCATACCGGGGCGGCCGGGCCGGGGGCGCTGTGCGGTGAGTCCGGCGATGCAGGCGGCGTCGTCGCCCGGGCCGAAGGGGTTGTGGCGGAGCACCACGTCGAGCCCGGTGACGGGAGTGCCCTCGGGGTCGTCGACGGCGAGCCAGGCGGGGTCGCGGACGATGTCGAAGCCGGGGTGCTCCCGCTGCCAGTGCTCGGCGAGGCCGGTGGACAGGAGGCGGTGGACCTCGAAGCCCCGGTGCAGTTCCTTGCGGAGGTTCTCCCGGCGCGAGTTGGTGATGCGTACGCCGAGGGAGAGCTTGAGCATCACCCGCGCCCCGGGCCGGTGCACGGTGCGGATGGAGGAGGTGGGGTGCCAGGGATCGCCGTGCGGGCCGAGGTCGTGGAGGAGGCCGGTCTCGGCGAGGGCACGGACCTGGGGGCGGTGGATCAGGTCGGCGGCCTGCCAGGGGTGGACGGGGACGGCGACGGTGCCGGGGGGCGTCTTCAGCCCTGCGGCGTGCGGGGCGAGCAGTTCCTCGGCGGTGGCGGGACCGCCGTCGCTCCAGGCGGAGTCGGTGGCGGCCAGCGACCGGTCGACGGCGAACCAGTGCAGCGGGAAGGAGCCGTGGAGCTCGGGTGAATAGCGGCGGGACTCCGATTCGGAGAGGCCCTCGCGGCTCTTGGGCGTGGGGTGGAGGGGGTGGCCCAGCAGCAGGGACTGTTCGGCGGTGAGGAAGAGGTCCGCCTCGGCGGGGTCGGCCGGGCTGCGCCGCCGCTGCTCGATGAAGCCGGCGGTGTGGCGTACGGAGTCGGCGACCCGGGCGACCAGATCGCCCGCGCCGCTCTCGCCGCCCTCGCGGCCGATGAGGACGGCGACGGTGGCGGCGTCGGCGGGCGGGGCGCCGGCGGGGGCGTTCTCCAGGGCGGGCGCGCCGAAGCGGTGGGCCCCGGTGGCGGACCAGTAGTGCACGGGGACGAGGAGGGCGGTGCCGCTGGCGGGGAAGGCAATGCGCAGGGTGTCGCCGTCGGGGCGGGGCAGGTCGTTCTCCCTGGTCCAGCACCGCAGCAGGCTTTCGGTGCCCGCCGCGTCGGCGGCCCGCAGCGGGTCCGGGTCGTCGAGCGCGTCGAGGCCCGGGGCCGCGAGGTCCGGACCGGGTGCGTACGCGGCGGGGTCGGCGTCGTGCGGGGATTTCTGGCGGGGCACGGTCGTCGCCTCGACCGTGCCGGGGGCGGCCGGTCCGTCCTGCCCTCGGTGCTGGGGGGTACCGGGGCCGTCGGCCTCGGGCGCGGGGGTGGGGTTCACGGCGTTCTTCCTTGTGGGGATTCCGGGGTCAGGTGGTCGGCCCGGCGGTGGTCCGACGGTGCGGGGAGCGTGTCGCGGCTGCCAGCGCGTCGGCGAGACGGTCGACGACGGCAGTCGCCTGCTCGTCGGTGAGGGTGAGGGGCGGCAGGAGGCGGACCACGGCGCCGTGCCGGCCGCCGAGTTCGACGATGAGGCCGCGGCGCAGGCATTCCTGCTGGACGGCGAGGGCGAGGGCCGGGTCGGGCGGCGGGGCCGGTGCGGGGTCGCCGGATTCGGCGGGCAGGGGCGCGCTCTCGGGATCCACCAGCTCCAGGCCGATCATCAGTCCACGCCCCCGTACGTCACCGATTCCCGGGTGATGCGCCTTCAGTTCCCTGAGACGGGAGAGCATCCGGGCCCCCAGGACCGCTGCGCGGTCCGCCAGTTGATTCTCCCTGACGTACGCGAGCGTGGCCGCGCCCGCCGCCATGGCGAGCTGGTTGCCACGAAACGTACCCGCGTGCGCGCCCGGCTGCCAAAGATCCAGCTCAGCGCGGTAGACGATCACGGCGAGGGGCAGGGAGCCGCCGATCGCCTTGGAGAGGACCATGACGTCGGGGACGATGCCGCTGTGCTCGACGGCCCAGAACGCGCCGGTCCTGCCGACCCCGGTCTGGACCTCGTCGGCGATGAGCGGGATGGACCGTTCCTCGGTGATCCGGCGCATGCGGCGCAGCCAGGCGTCGGGGGCGGGGTTGACGCCGCCCTCGCCCTGGACGGGCTCCACGATCATCCCGGCGGGGGCCGGCACGCCGCCCTTGCGGTCGTCCAGCAGGTGTTCGGTCCAGCGGGCGGCGAGCGTGGCGCCGTGCTCGCCGCCGGTGCCGAACGGGCAGCGGTAGTCCTGCGGGAAGGGGAGCCGGGTGACCCGTACGTCGGTGGCGCCGCCGGAGGCTTCCAGGGCTCCGGCGGTCATGCCGTGGTAGGCGCCGGTGAAGGTCAGCAGGCCGGAGCGCCCGGTCGCGGAGCGGACCAGCTTGAACGCGGCCTCGACGGCGTCCGTGCCGGCGGGGCCGCAGAACTGGATGCGGGCGTTGTCGGCGAACTGCCGGGGCAGGGTGGCGAACAGCTCGGTGGTGAAGGCGTCCTTGACCGGGGTGGCGAGGTCCAGCACATGCAGGGGGGCGCCGGAGTCGATGACCTTCCGGATCGCTTCGAGCACGACCGGGTGGTTGTGGCCGAGTGCCAGGGTGCCCGCGCCCGACAGGCAGTCCAGATACCGCCGGCCGTCCGCGCCCTCGATGGTGAGCCCGCGGGCGCGCACCGGGACGATCGGCAGGGACCGGGCGTAGGTGCGGGCCGCCGATTCGCGCAGGGACTGGCGGCGGAGGATGCTCTCGTGCGCGGAGGGCGGCGCCACCGGTGCGGGTTCGGTCACGGACACGGCTCTTGATCCTCCTGCGGTAACAGTTGCGTTGCACGTCGGTACGATTTCGCGCGGACGCACCGAGGCCGTGAACGCTGTCCTGGTGTCCCCCGTACGTACCAACGACGCCGACCGCGATGGATCACGGGTAAATCGGAACATCCTCGCGGCGACGGAACCGTGGACCTGCCGCGTGCCGTCACCATCGGCACCGGCATAGTGGGGGCCGCACAGCGGCGCGGAAGCACCTGCTCCGGCGCCCGAAGTGTCCGCAATGCAGCACGAGTACCGAGTGACGAAGTCCCAGGGGGATCACGAGATGCGACCCATTCGCCCGACCGATACCGCACGCCGCGGGAGGCGCGCACGGCGCATGCCCTCCTCCGCGCTCGCCGCGACCGCCGTAGCCGCCGTGCTGGCGCTCACCGCCACCGCGTGCGGTCCGGAGGAGGACAACGCGGGCGGTACGCCCAGCGCTTCGGCCGGCCAGGCCGACGGCAAGGTCACCATCCCGGACGACCTGAAGGACCGCCTCAAGGAGCACGGGATCGACCCCGACCAGTGGCGGGACGGGGAGTGGAAGAACTGGGACAAGGACAAGTGGCTGCGTGAGGCCAAGGACTTCGTCAACCCGATCATCGAGGGCCTGTGGGACCCGGACCGGATGCGGGATGCCGACAAGCCCCCGGAGAACCCGGTCGACAACGACATCTCGGGCGACGACGGCGTGACGGACCCGACGCCGGCCCCGGTCCGTGCCGCCGGTGTCGCGACGCCGTACCACGACAACGCCCCGGAGTCCGGGAAGCTGCTCTTCGACGGCCCGCAGGGCTCGATGGTCTGTTCCGCGACCGTCGTGAAGGACCCGGCGAACCCCGGCAAGTCCAACATGGTGTGGACCGCCGGACACTGTGTGCACGCGGGCAAGAAGGGCGGCTGGTACCGCAACATCGCCTTCGTCCCGGCGTACAACAACGACGGTCTGTCGCTGGCCGAGCTGGAGACCGCGCCCAAGGAGAAGATCGCTCCCTACGGTGTGTGGTGGGGCCAGTGGGCCCAGACCTCCGAGCAGTGGATCGAGCAGGGCGCCGCGACCGGCGGCCAGGGCGCGCCGTACGACTTCGCGGTGCTGCACGTGACGCCGGAGAAGGGCGCGGGCGGCAAGTCGCTGGAGGAGACGGTCGGTTCGGCGCTGCCGGTCGAGTTCAACGCTCCGGCCGTGCCGAAGATCGCCGAGATGACGGCCACGGGCTACCCGGCCGCACCGCCGTACGACGGTCAGAAGCTGCTCCAGTGCAAGGACAAGCCGGGCCGGCTCTCGGTCTTCCGGGAGCAGCCCACGATGTACCGCATCGGCTGCACGATGACCGGTGGTTCCTCCGGCGGCGGCTGGGTCGCGGCGGGTCAGGACGGCAAGCCCGCCCTGGTCTCGAACACCTCGATCGGCCCGGTCACGGCGGGCTGGCTGGCCGGTCCGCGGCTCGGCAAGGAGGCCGAGGGCGTCTACCGCGCGGTGAGTGAGAAGTACGCGGGCCAGTAGTACCCGCGAGGGCCTGCGGGTCCGCGGCCCCCGGCAGTCGACTGCCGGGGGCCGCGTGCGACCGGCGGCCTGCTCCGGCATCCGCATGACAAGCACATGACAGAATGCACGACCGCGACCGCGCACCACCGCGCTTGCGCGCCGGGCGAGGTCGCGCACCATCGCACGCATCAGCTGTTCAGGGGGATCTCTTCCATGCGATCGATACGTCCGCTGCTGGCCGCCACCGGCCTCGTCGCGGCGCTCACACTGACGGCCACGGCCTGCGGTCCCGAGGAGGACTCCGCGGCCGCCAAGCCGTCGGCCACCGACGGAGCGGCCGAGAAGGACCCTGCCGCCGGTCTTCCCGGCGATCTGGGCGACGCCCTGGAGAAGCACGGGGTGGACCCGGAGAAGTGGAAGAAGGGGGAGTGGAAGAACTGGGACAAGGACGGCTGGCTGCGCAAGGCCGAGGACTTCGTCAACCCGGTCATCGACGGCCTGTGGAAGCCGGAGCGGATGGCTTCGGCGGAGGAGCCCGCCAAGACGATGGCGGCAGGTGACCTCTCCGCCGGCCAGGACGTCAGCGACCCGGAGCCAGCCCCGGTGCAGGCCAAGCCGGAGAAGCTGCCCTACCACCGGTACGCAGCCCCGGTCGGCAAGGTCTTCTTCGACTCCCCCAAGGGCTCCATGGTGTGCTCGGGCACGGTCGTGAAGGACCCGAAGAACCCCGGGAAGTCCAACCTCGTGTGGACCGCCGGACACTGTGTGCACGCGGGCGCGGGCGGCGGCTGGTACCGCAACATCGTCTTCGTGCCCTCGTACAACGACCAGGGCAAGAACGCGGCGCAGCTGCGGACCGCGCAGCCGCAGGAGATCGCCCCGTACGGCACCTACTGGGCGGACTGGGCCGCATCTTCCGGCGAGTGGATCTCCGGCGGCGGCCCGACGGGCGGCGCCGGTGCCCCGTACGACTACGCGGTCCTGCATGTGAAGCCCGAGAACGGGACCAAGTCCCTCGAGGAGACCGTGGGCAACGCGCTGCCGGTCTCCTTCGACGCTCCGGAGATCCAGCAGATCAGCGGCATGGGCGCCTGGGGCTACCCGGCGGGTCCGCCGTACGACGGTCTGCTGATGCACCAGTGCGTCGACCGTCCCGGCCGGCTCTCGATCGCCCCGGGGACCCCGACCATGTACCGGATCGGCTGCACCATGACGGGCGGCTCCTCCGGTGGCGGCTGGTTCGTCGCCGGGCCGGACGGGAAGTCGATGCTGGTCTCCAACACCTCGATCGGACCGGTCACTTCGGGCTGGCTGGCCGGACCACGGCTGGGCGAGGACGCCCGGCGCACCTTCACGACGATGAGCGACACGTTCGCGGGGCGGTAGTTCCGGACGCCGGCCGTACGCCGAAGGCCCGCCCCGGACTCCCTGGAGAGTCCGGGCCGGGCCTTCGGCTGTCGTACGGTCCCGCGGCCGTCAGTGCGCGGCGAGGGCGAAGGTCTCCAGCTCGGCGGCCAGCTCCTCGTGGACCTGGGCCTTGAGCAGGGTGCCCTCGGCGGTGTGCTCCTCGGAGAGCACCTCACCCTCGGCATGCACCCGGGAGACCAGGGCCCCCTGGATGTACGGCACGAGCACCTCGACCAGGACGGACGGCCGGGGCAGCTCGGCGTCGATGAGTGCGAGCAGTTCCTCGATGCCTTCGCCCGTGCGAGCCGAGACCGTGATCGCGTACTTCTCGTTGCGCAGCAGGCGCTGGATGACCAGGGGGTCCGCCGCGTCCGCCTTGTTGATGACGACGATCTCTCGTACGTTCACCGCGCCGACGTCCCGGATCACCTCGCGCACCGCGGCGAGCTGCTCCTCCGGCACCGGATGGGAGCCGTCCACCACGTGGAGGATGAGATCGGACTCGCCGACCTCCTCCATCGTGGAGCGGAACGCCTCGACGAGGTGGTGCGGCAGATGCCGGACAAATCCGACGGTGTCGGCCAGGGTGTAGATCCGGCCGCTCGGCGTCTCGGCACGGCGGACGGTCGGGTCCAGGGTGGCGAACAGGGCGTTCTCCACCAGGACTCCGGCCCCGGTCAGACGGTTGAGCAGCGAGGACTTGCCCGCGTTGGTGTATCCGGCGATGGCGACGGAGGGCACCTTGTTGCGCTTGCGCTCCTGGCGCTTGATCTCGCGGCCGGTCTTCATCTCCGCGATCTCCCGGCGCATCTTCGCCATCTTCTCGCGGATCCGCCGCCGGTCCGTCTCGATCTTGGTCTCACCGGGACCACGGGTGGCCATACCGCCACCGCCACTGGAACCGCCGCCGCCCATCTGCCGGGAGAGCGACTGACCCCAGCCGCGCAGCCTGGGCAGCATGTACTGCATCTGCGCGAGCGAGACCTGCGCCTTGCCCTCGCGGGACTTGGCGTGCTGGGCGAAGATGTCGAGGATCAGGGCGGTCCGGTCGACCACCTTGACCTTGACGACGTCTTCCAGGTGGATCAGCTGGCCGGGGCTCAGCTCACCGTCGCAGACGACGGTGTCGGCACCGGATTCGAGCACGATGTCGCGCAGCTCCAGCGCCTTGCCCGATCCGATGTAGGTCGCCGGGTCGGGCTTGTCGCGCCGCTGGTACACCGCGTCCAGCACCTGGGCGCCCGCCGTCTCGGCGAGGGCGGCGAGCTCCGCGAGGGAGATCTCCGCGTCGTGCACCGTCCCCGAGGTCCAGACGCCCACCAGCACCACGCGCTCCAGGCGCAGCTGGCGGTACTCGACCTCGGTGACGTCCTCGAGCTCGGTGGAGAGACCTGCCACACGCCGCAGCGCGGCACGCTCGGAGCGGTCGAGCTGTTGGCCGTCGCGTGCTCCGTCGATCTCGTGGCTCCAGGCGACGTCCTCTTCCATCAGGGCGTCGGCCCGGCGGGCCTCGGTGAGGCTCTCGGTGGTGTTCTCCGTGGCGCTCTGCGCGTCCTGCGCGTCCTGGGGAAGGGAAGAAGAGGAGGTCATTGGATCCTTACGTCGATAGAAGTCTTTACGTCAGTCACAACGTGTGATCTTCCCGGATGATTCCCCTCGGGGAACTCCGGTGCGGTCCGCCGCGCCGACGCGTCGATAGTGGCACGGCCCCACCAGGCCCGTCACGCGGGTTTCGCGCTGCTCCAGTCCGGGTGTCCGGGCATCGGCGGGGTCTTCTTCCCGTACAGCCAGCCGTCGAAGAAGGCGGTCAGATCACGGCCGGCGATGCCGGAGGCGAGCCGGGTGAAGTCCGCGGTGGTCGCCGTCGAGTCCCGGTGCGCCCGGACCCAGGTGCGCTCCAGCCGGTCGAAGGCCCCCTCGCCGATCTCCTGGCGCAGGGCGTAGAGCACCAGCGCGCTGCCGTCGTACATCACCGGGCGGAACAGGCTGAGCTTCTGTCCCGGGGCCGGTCCTTCCGGGTGCGCCGGAGGGCCGCCGTCCGCGCGCCAGCCGTCGGACAACTTGTACGCCTCGCGCATCCGGCGTTCCAGGGCGGGGCCGCCGTTCTCCTCGGCGTACCGGGCCTCGTACCAGCTGGCGTGTCCCTCGTTGAGCCACAGGTCGGACCAGCTCGCGGGCGAGACGCTGTTGCCGAACCACTGGTGGGCCAGCTCGTGGATCATCACCGAGTCGACGTACCACTCCGGATAGGCGGGCTCGGTGAAGAACGACTTCCCGAACAGCGACAGCGTCTGGGTCTCCAGGGCGAACCCGAGGGGACTGTCGGCGACGAGCACCCCGTACGTCTCGAAGGGGTAGCGGCCGACCCGCTGCTCCATCCACTCCAGGTGGGCCGGGGTCTTCTTCAGCCAGGGCTCCAGCTTCTTCCGGTCGGCGGCCGGGACGACGTCACGCACCGGCAGCCCGTGCGGTCCGGTGCGGTGCGCGACGGCGGAGCTGCCGATGGAGACCTGGGCCAGTTCGGTGGCCATGGGGTGCTCGGTGCGGTACGTCCAGGTGGTCGAGGAGCCGTGCCGGGTCTTCTCCACGGGCAGCCCGGCCGCGACCGCCGTCAGCCGGTGCGGGGCGGTGATCCGGAAGGTGAAGTACGCCTTGTCCGAGGGGTGGTCGTTGCCCGGGAAGACGCGGTGGGCGGCGTCGGCCTGGTTGGCCATGGCGAGCCCGTCGGCGGTCCGCACCCAGCCGCCGTCGTCCCCGGATCCGTTCGGGTCGCTGGTGTGCCGCACGGTGATGTTCAGCGGTACGCCGGCGGGGAGGCGGCGGGGTGCCTGGAGGACGAGGTCCTCCCTCTTGCTGCCGAAGTCGACGCTCTGCCCGTTGACCTCGACGCCCTGGACGGTGCCCCGGGCGAAGTCGAGGTTGATCCGGTCCAGCGGGGCGGTGGTGCGGGCACGGATCTTGGTGACGGCGTCCAGGGGTTCGGTGTTGGAGCCGTGGTAGGTGAAGGCGATGTCGTACGCGAGGACGTCGTATCCGGGGTTGCCCAGCTCGGGGAAGAGCCGGTCGCCGATGCCCAGGGGCTCGGGGGCGGGCAGGGCAGCGGCGACGAGGGTGGCCGAGGCGGTCGCCAGCAGGGCGGCGCGCAGGCGGCGGGTCAGGAGCGGCATGGACTACCGCTATCAGCGCGGGGCCGCCGGGCCCGGGAGCCGCGCGCCGCACCACCCGAACGAGGACGGGTGGTGCGGGGCGGCTCAGCCCGTCGGGGCCGGGTGCCTTCGATGCGGGCCGGCCGGTGGGACGGCCGGTGCGGGCGGCTCAGCCCGTCGGGGCCGGGTGCTGGGCGCGGCTGACGTCGTAGACCCCGGCGACATCGCGCATGGCACGCATCAGGCCGGGAAGACCGGCCGCGTCGGGGAGCCGGAGGGTGTAGGTGTGGCGGACCCGCTGCTCGCTGGGCGGTTCCACGGTGGCGGACACGATCGCCGCGTCGGCGGTGGCGATGGCCTCGGTGAGGTCGGCGAGGAGCCGGGGGCGGCCGAACGATTCGGCGACCAGGGTGACCCGGCAGCCCGCGTCGGACTCCCGGCCTTCCCCGTCCTCCCAGCGGGCCACGACCGGGGCACGGCCGATCTCCTGCATGGCGGCGACGGCGGGACACTCCCGGCGGTGCACGGTGACCGCGCCGCCCCGGACGACGAAGCCGGTCAGCTCGTCGGGGGGCACCGGCGTACAGCAGCCGGCCAGGCGCACCTGCGCGTTCGGGTCGTCCACGACGACGCCCGTGGGGCGAGGACCGGACCGGCTGCGGGCCGGAGCGGTGCCCCCCGGAGCCTCGCGTTCCGAGGAGGCGGCGGGCTCGCCCTGGGTGCCGGGTCCGGTCGCGTCGACGGTCTCCGGGTCGGGCTTCGCCTCGTCCGGATGGTCGCTGAACCAGCCGGTGATCGCGATCCGGGCGGCCGGGGTGCGCGCGTGGTCGAGCCAGTCGGGCGAGGGGCCGGAAGCGGTGTCCTGGGCGAGCAGGAGCTGCACGGTGTCGCCGTCGCTGAGGACGGTGCTCAGGGTGGCGAGGCGGCCGTTGACCCGGGCCCCGATGGCGGTGTGGGCCCGGTCGCCGTACTGGGCGTAGGCGGCGTCGACACAGCTGGCCCCGGCGGGCAGCCCGAGGGTGCCGCCGTCGGTGCGGAAGACGGTGATCTCGCGGTCCTGGGCGAGGTCGTCGCGCAGGGTGGTCCAGAAGGTGTCGGGGTCGGTGGCGGACTCCTGCCAGTCCAGCAGCCGGGAGAGCCAGCCGGGTCGGGTCGGGTCGGCGCGCTCGTCGGACGGCTCGGTCTGCGGGGGCGCGGCGGGGTCCTGGGCGTACGGATTGCCCAGCGCGACGACGCCCGCCTCGGCGACCTTGTGCATCCGGTGCGTACGGATGAGGACTTCGGCGACGGCTCCTTCGGGGCCGACGACGGCGGTGTGCAGCGACTGGTAGAGGTTGAACTTGGGAGCTGCGATGAAGTCCTTGAACTCGGAGATCACCGGGGTGAAGCAGGTGTGCAGCTCACCGAGGACGGCGTAGCAGTCGGCGTCCTCGCCGACCAGGACGAGCAGCCGCCCGAAGTCGGTGCCGCGCAGTTCGCCGCGTTTCCTGCGGACCCGGTGCACGGAGACGAAGTGGCGTGGCCTGATGAGGACTTCGGCGCTGATGCCCGCGTCGCGCAGGGTGTGCGTCACGTTCTCGGCGATGGTTTCGAGGGGGTCGTCCGGTCCCGTCGCGGCGGCGATGAGGGCGCGGGTCTCCTCGTACTCCTCGGGGTGCAGGATCGCGAAGACCAGGTCCTCCAGCTCGGTCTTGAGCGCCTGTACGCCGAGCCGTTCGGCGAGCGGGATGAGGACGTCCCGGGTGACTTTGGCGATCCGGGCCTGCTTCTCGGGGCGCATCACCCCGAGGGTGCGCATGTTGTGCAGCCGGTCCGCGAGCTTGATGGACATGACCCGGACGTCGTTACCGGTGGCGACGAGCATCTTGCGGAAGGTCTCCGGTTCGGCGGCGGCGCCGTAGTCGACCTTCTCCAGTTTGGTGACGCCGTCGACGAGATAGCAGACCTCGTCGCCGAACTGCTCCTTTACCTGATCGAGCGTCACTTCCGTGTCCTCGACGGTGTCGTGGAGCAGGGAGGCGGTGAGGGTGGTGGTCTCCGCGCCCAGCTCGGCGAGGATCAGCGTCACGGCGAGCGGATGGGTGATGTACGGCTCGCCGCTCTTGCGCATCTGGCCGCGGTGCGAGGACTCCGCGAGGACGTAGGCCCGGCGCAGGATGGTCAGGTCGGCATCGGGGTGGTGGGCGCGGTGTGCCTCGGCGACATGGCTGATGGCGTCGGGCAGCCGGTCGCGGGAGACCGGGCCGCGCAGTGCCACCCGGCCCAGTCTGCGCAGATCGATCCGGGGGCGGCTCCGCCTGCGAAGGGGGGCGCCCGGATCGGCGGCCTCTGCACTCATGGGCACCTCCGGCGACTCGACCGGCGGGGCGAGGGCTGGATGCGCCTCGGGTCCGGTGCTTGATGCTATCGAGCCCACCACGTGGAGCAGTCCAGCTCTCGCCCAGCGTGAAACGGATCACCCATTCGAGCGAAGCCAGGACCGATCACCGTTTCGAGCGCGCCCCGCCCCGGAGGGCGGCGAACCGTTCGGCGGAAAGCGTCAAGCCAATGCTCAGGCGGTTTCGAGCCACGCCGGGTCGATGACACCTTCGGCGACGATCACGGCGGGACCCGTCATGTCGACCGCGCCGTCGGGGTGCTCGGTGATGACGAGGGTGCCGCCGGGGAGATCCACCCGATACGTGACGGGGAGACCGGTCACGGCCGGGTCGGCGCCGTCCCGGCGGGCGGTGGCGACGGCGACCGCGCAGGCGCCGGTGCCGCAGGAGCGGGTCTCGCCGGAGCCGCGCTCGTGGACCCGCATCCCGACGTGGCGCGGGCCCCGGTCGACGACGAACTCGACGTTGACGCCTTCCGGGTAGACCCCCTCGGGGGAAAAGGGCGGGGCGGTGAACAGATCGCCCGCGTGGTCCAGGTCGTCGACGAACGCGACGGCGTGGGGGTTGCCCATGTTGACGTTGCGGGCGGGCCAGCTGCGGCCGTCGACGCTGACCGTGACGCTCGCCTCGGGCAGCAGGGCCTGTCCCATGGAGACGGTGATGTCGCCGTTCTTGGCGAGGTGCACGCGCTTGGGGCCGCCCCGGGTGGCGACGGTCAGGTCGCCCTCCTCGACGAGGCCGGCGCGCTGGAGGTAGTGCGCGAAGACACGCACGCCGTTGCCGCACATCTCGGCGATCGAGCCGTCCGCGTTGCGGTAGTCCATGAACCACTCGGCCTCGTCCGCCATGGACCGCGCCTCGGGGTGCGCGGCGGACCGCACGACGTGCAGCAGTCCGTCGCCGCCGATACCGGCCCGGCGGTCGCAGAGCCGGGCGACGAGGGCGGTGGGCAGCGTGAGGGCGTTGTCCGGGTCCGGGACGATCACGAAGTCGTTCTCGGTGCCGTGCCCCTTGAGGAAGGCGATCTGCGAGGTGCTCACACGTCCACTGTACGAGGCGGCGCCGACAACCCGCTCCGGCGGACCCCCGCGATCGGCTTCGCCGTACGGGTCACGCATCGGGGCGTCGAGGGCTCGTCGTGCGGGTCCGCGGCCGTCAGCGCAGCCGGGCCACGCGCCAGACGGCGAGGGCGACCAGGGCGAGGCCGGTCGCGGCGTACAGCGCGATCACGCGCCAGTCGGGGCGGTCGCCCGAGCCCCGGGAGGGCAGTCCGGGCCAGGTGTGCCCCACGCGGCGGGCCGCCATCATGCCCCAGCCGGCCGCGCAGCAGCTGATCAGGAGCCCCAGCATGGCGACGATGGCACCGCCGTCACCGAACTCGAAGGCGAGCGGGAAGGCGAACATCAGCGAGCCGACCGCGGCCAGCATGACGATGGGGGCGAGCTGCCAGATCCGCAGCTTGCGGGTGGGCCGCAGCTCGACCTCGACCTCGGGGGTCACGTCCTGCTCGTCGGGCCCGTCGGGGCTCAGCCGTCCCGCGGTCTCCCGTGGTGACGGCACCTCGTGCTCTGTGTCGCGCTGCTCCGTGTCGCGAGGGCCGGCCTCCATCGCCACGCGCCCTCCCAACTCGGACTCCACTGGTGGATCGATGCTCGATGATGGCACGGTCACGGGCGCCGAATTGACGGGCGGAGCTTCCCGATGCCATCACGTGATCAGGCTGTGACCGCTCGTTCGACCAACGTCAGTGCCCGGTGCGGGAGTTCCCCCCGGTCATGGTCTCCGCCTCCGAGCCACACGACACGCGGGTCGCGGCGGAACCACGAATCCTGACGGCGGGCGAAGCGCTTGGTGGCGCGCACGGTCTCGGCCCGTGCCTCCTCCTCGGTGCACTCCCCCGCGAGCGCCGCGAGGATCTGCTGGTATCCGAGGGCCCGTGAGGCGGTGAGGCCCTCGCGCAGCCCGGACGTCTCCAGGGCGCGCACCTCGTCCACGAGTCCGGCCTCCCACATCCGGTCGACGCGCAGGGCGATGCGCTCGTCCAGTTCGGGGCGTTCCACGTCGACGCCGATCTGGAGGGCGTCGTAGACCGGCTCGTCGCCGGGGAGGTTGGCGGTGAAGGGCTTGCCGGTGATCTCGATGACTTCGAGGGCGCGGACGATGCGGCGGCCGTTGCTCGCCAGGATGGACCGGGCGGCTTCCGGGTCGGCGGCGGCCAGCCGTGCGTGCAGGAATCCGGAGCCGCCCTCGGCCAGCTCCGCTTCGAGGCGGGCGCGCACCTCGGGGTCCGTGCCGGGGAACTCCAGGGCGTCGATGGCGCCCTTGACGTACAGCCCGGAGCCGCCGACCAGGATCGGCGTACGCCCCTCGGCGAGCAGCCGGTCGATCTCCCGGCGGGCCAGGCGCTGGTACTCGGCGACACTGGCGGCCTCGGTGACGTCCCAGATGTCCAGCAGGTGGTGGGGCACGCCGTCGCGCTCGGGGAGTGTCAGCTTCGCCGTGCCGATGTCCATCCCCCGGTAGAGCTGCATGGAGTCGGCGTTGATCACCTCGCCGCCGAGCCGCTGGGCGAGAAAGACCCCCAGATCCGATTTTCCGGCCGCTGTGGGGCCTACGACGGTGATGACGCGGGGGGTGGGGTGGGGAGGGATCACCCGGACAGTGTCCCAAAAATCCGGGCCCTCCCCAACACACCGGGTGGCGCCGTCGGAGGAGTAAAAACGGCAGGAACGGACAGGTGACGGACAATGGGGGCGGGAGAACGTTCCCGCGAAGACAGTCCTCCACACTGCACGGAAGGTGACCCAATGGGGTTCCTGGACAACCTGAAGGCCAAGCTGGGGCCGGCCAAGGAGAAGGTCGGCGACCTCGCGCAGCAGCACGGGGGCAAGATCGAGCAGGGCCTCGACAAGGCCGCGCGCACGGTCGACCAGAAGACCAAGGGCAAGTACAGCGACAAGATCGATTCGGGTACGCGCAAGGCCAAGGAGGCCGTGGACAAGCTGGGCCAGAAGGACGGCGGCACGCCCGGAACCCCCGGTGCCCCGGTTACGCCCGGGAGCACCCCCGGCAGCCCCGGCAACACGCCTCCTCCGCCGCCGCCCGCGCCCTGACACAGCGGTCCCGCCCGGCGGCGGGTCCGGAGCCGAGTGCTCCGGGCCCGCCGCCGGTCTGTTCAGGACCTGCCTGTTTCAGAACCGGTCTCTTCAGGACCAGGCGGCGACGGTGTAGCCGACGCCGTAGGGGGCGTCCTCGTACAGCAGCCGTCCGGCGAGCCCGGCGTCCCGCGCGGCGCCGGCGAGCAGCTGCCAGGGGGCCCGGCCGGCCGCCTTGAGCTCGTGGGCGAGCGTGGCGTCGAGCGCGGCGATGGCGTCGAGGTCCGCGGAGCCGAGCGCCTCGGTGGCCCGGGCGTCGAACGCGGCGGCCCGGTCGTCGAGGTAGCCGGGCGCCTTGAGGGTGCGGCAGGCGCTGCCGTCGCCCATCACCAGGAGCGCGACCCGGTCGGTGCGTCCGGCGACGGAGCGGCCGGCCTCCGCGCAGTCCTCCGGGGCCGCGGTCTGCAGAAAGGCGAGCCCTTCCACGGGAGCGCCCGTCCAGTGGGCCCGCTCCAGCAGCCAGGCGCCCACCGTGAGGGACTGCGGCAGCGGGCGCCCCGCCGTCGTGTCCCCGTCGGGTGCGTGCCCGAGCGTCACGTCGAGGTCCACGCCGACGCCCCGGAAGGAACCCTGCGCGCCGGGCGGGTAGGGCCCGACGGTCGGGTGCTCGCCCGGCTCGGACGGCTCGTCGCCGGGCCCCACGACGACGAGCAGGTCCGGTCGCGCGGCGGCGAGCACGCCCACGGCATCGAGGCACGCGTCACGCGCGGCGTCGAGCTCGGGGGCGGCCCCGGCGGCGACCTCGGGCACCAGGAGCGGCGGACAGGGGCAGACGGCGGCGGCGACAAGCATGCCGGTCAGCGTACTTGCCGGGGACCATGGGCCGGTCGGCCACAGGCGGCGACGGGCGGCGCGGGGCCGTCAGCGTACGTGCCGACGGTCGCGCGAGCCGGTCGGCCTCGGAGGGGCGACGGGCGGCGCGGTGCCGTAGCCCCAGGCCCTCGGCCCGCTCGGCGCCGACCCCTTGGCCAGGGGCCCCGCGGCGCGCCCCGAGCCCTCAGCCGATGCCGCAGGCCGGGGCCGCGGCGGCCGGAAGCGGGTCCGGGGCGCCGATGCCGGGGAGGCCCAGCATCACTCCGGCGGGCTTCGCGGCGGCCTCGGTGGTGCGCTTCTCCCAGGCGTCGCCCGCACGCGTGGACCGCACGGCGAGCGGCGTGCCCTCGGCGAGCAGGTGGTGCGGGGCGGCGTAGGTGATCTCGACGGTCACGACGTCACCCGGGCGTACGGCCTTCTCGGGCTGCGTGAAGTGGACCAGGCGGTTGTCGGGCGCGCGGCCGGAGAGGCGCTGGGTGGCGCCGTCCTTGCGGCCCTCGCCCTCGGCGACCATGACGTCCAGGGTGCGGCCGACCTGCTTCTTGTTCTCGTCCCAGGAGATCTGCTCCTGGAGGGCGGACAGGCGCATGTACCGCTCCTGGACGACCTCCTTGGGGATCTGGCCGTCCATGTCGGCGGCCGGGGTCCCGGGGCGCTTGGAGTACTGGAAGGTGAACGCGTTGGCGAACCGCGCCTCGCGGACGGCGTGCATCGTCTGCTCGAAGTCCTCCTCGGTCTCGCCGGGGAAGCCCACGATGATGTCGGTGGAGATGGCGGCGTCCGGCATCGCGGCGCGCACCTTCTCGATGATCCCGAGGAAGCGCTCCTGGCGGTAGGAGCGGCGCATCGCCTTCAGAATGGTGTCGGAACCGGACTGCATCGGCATGTGGAGCTGCGGCATCACGTTGGGCGTCTCGGCCATGGCGGCGATGACGTCGTCGGTGAAGTCGCGGGGGTGCGGCGAGGTGAAGCGGACACGTTCCAGGCCCTCGATCTTTCCGCAGGCGCGCAGCAGCTTGGAGAAGGCCTCGCGGTCGCCGATGTCGGAGCCGTACGCGTTGACGTTCTGGCCGAGGAGGGTGATCTCGGAGACGCCCTCGGCGACCAGGGCCTCGATCTCGGCCAGGATGTCGCCGGTGCGGCGGTCCTTCTCCTTGCCGCGCAGCGCCGGAACGATGCAGAAGGTGCAGGTGTTGTTGCAGCCGACCGAGATGGAGACCCACGCGGCGTAGGCGGACTCGCGGCGGGTGGGGAGCGTGGAGGGGAAGGCCTCCAGGGACTCGGCGATCTCGATCTGCGCCTCTTCCTGGATGCGGGCGCGCTCCAGCAGGACCGGCAGCTTGCCGATGTTGTGGGTGCCGAAGACGACGTCGACCCAGGGGGCCCGCTTGACGATGGTGTCGCGGTCCTTCTGCGCGAGACAGCCGCCGACGGCGATCTGCATCCCGGGGCGTTTGGTCTTCATGGGCGCGAGGCGGCCGAGGTTCCCGTACAGCTTGTTGTCGGCGTTCTCCCGCACCGCGCAGGTGTTGAAGACGACGACGTCGGCGTCGCCGTCGGAGCCTTCGGGGGCGCGGACGTAACCGGCGCCCTCCAGGAGACCCGACAGCCGTTCGGAGTCGTGGACGTTCATCTGGCACCCGTAGGTGCGCACCTCGTAGCTCTTCTGGACGTCCACTGCTTCGCTCCGGTTGCCGCTGCTCATGGGACAAGGGTAGGCGGTTGCGGGGCGGTGCCCCTCCGGCCCCGTGCCCCGCCCCTCTCCGCTCCCCCGCCGACTGTGGGGCGGGCCTCATGGGCGAGCCTGGCCAGGGGGGCGGGTGAGCTGGCAGGATCGCGCGCATGCCCCATGCTCTGTCCCGATTCGGCCGCCGGCGCACCCTGCAGACGGGCGCCCTGATCGCGGTCGTGCTCGGGCTGCTCGCATGGTGGCTGCAGCCCCAGGGCGACGAGGGGGACCCGAGCGGTCCGCTCACCTTCTCCACCGGGGTGCCCAGCGGGGTCTACCAGCGGTACGGGGAGCGGCTGGAGGACGCGCTCGCCAAGGACATGCCGGAGGTGGCCATACGGCTGCGGACCAGCGAGGGGTCGCAGCAGAACCTCGCGCGGGTGGCGACGGGCGAGGCCGACTTCACCATCGCGACGGCCGACGCCGTGGCCACCTATCTGCGCGACGGCAGGCAGGGGGCCCAGCGGCTGCGCGGCTGCGTCCGGCTGTACGACGACTACGTCCAGCTGGTCGTCCCCCGCGACTCCGACATCCGCAGCGCCTCCGATCTGCGGGGCAAGCGGGTCGGCGTCGGCCAGGAGGGTTCCGGGGTGCGGCTGGTCGCGGACCGGCTGCTGAAGGCGGCGGGGCTCGATCCGGCCGACGACATCACCCCGGTGCCGGTGGGCATCGACACGATGCCCGTACGGCTGACGCAGGGGCAGCTGGACGCCTTCTTCTGGTCGGGCGGGCTGCCGACCGCCGCCGTGCAGGAGCTGTCGGAGCGCTTCGACGTCCGGCTGGTGCCGCTGGAGGCCGACCTGGTCGCGAAGCTGCAGGCGGCGACCGGTCCCACCCGTTTCTACCGGTCGGCCATGATGCCCGCCGACGCCTATCCGGAGGCCCAGCAGGGCCAGTCGGTGCCCACGGTCGCCGTCGCCAACCTGCTCGTCACGACCGACCGTACGGACGCGGCCATGACCGAGGCCTTCACCCGGACGGTGATCAACAGCCGGGACCGGATCGGCCGTGAGGTCCACGCGGCGCAGCTGGTGGATCTGCGGACGGCGATCTACACGGATCCGCTGGACGTGCACGAAGGGGCCAAGGACTACTACCGCTCGGTGAAGCCCTGACCCCTCCTAGGGCGCCCCGGCCTGGCTCGTTCCCGGCTCAGCCGCCCGGCCGTTCGCGGGGCAGCGAGACGGTCACCCGCAGGCCGTGCGGTGCGTGGTGCTCGTACGCGATCGAGCCGCCGCCCGCCGCAAGCAGCACCCGGGAGATGGAGAGGCCCAGCCCCGATCCGCTGACGTTCTGGTGGCGGGTGCTGCGCCAGAAGCGGTCCCCGACGCGTTCCAGCTCCGCTTCGGTGAGGCCGGGTCCCCGGTCGGCGACCACGACGGTCGTCGTACGGGTTCCGGCGGCGACCGTGACGGTGACGTCCTCGCCGGCCGGGGTGAACTTCAGGGCGTTGTCGATCACCGCGTCCAGGGCGCTGGAGAGCGCCACGGGGTCGGCCCAGGCGGTGGCCGCCGGGGCGCCTTCCAGGGTGAGCCGCACGCCCTCCCGGTCCGCCATCGGGCGCCAGGACGCGACCCGCTCGGCGGTGAGCGGGACGAGGTCGATCAGCTGGAGGTCCGCCTCGGCGTGCTCGGCCAGCGCGAGGTCCAGGAGGTCGTCGAGGACCCGGGCAAGCCGCTTGCCCTCGGTGCGCACGGCCGCGATCTCCTCGCTGTCCTCGGGCAGCTCCAGGGCGAGCAGCTCGATGCGCAGCAGCAGGGCGGCGAGCGGGTTGCGCAGCTGGTGCGAGGCGTCGGCCACGAAGGCGCGCTGCTGCTCCAGCACGTCCTCGACGTTGTCCGCCATCTCGTTGAAGGAGCGGGCCAGGTGCCGGAGTTCCGGCGGCCCGGCGGAGGCGGCGACGCGGGAGCGCATGCGGCCCCCGGCGATGTCGCGGGTGGCCGCGTCCAGGGTCCGTACGGGCAGCAGGACCCAGCCGGTGAGCCGGACCGCCGCGGCGACCGCAACCAGCAGGGCCAGTGCCTCGCCGAGGCCGATGAGCAGCCAGGTCCGCACGATCCGGGACCGCATCTCGCCGGTGGGCGAGTCGATGACGACCACGGCGACCACGTCGCCGTCCCGCACCACGGGTGAGGCGACGACGACGCGCCCGTTCTGCCAGGGCCAGACCTGCGGCGGATCGTGCGAGCGGCGGCCGAGCAGCGCCTCGTCGAAGGCCGTGCGCCCCTCCCCCTCGGCGGGCAGGGCCCAGGAGCCGGGCGCCTTGGCCAGGGCCCGGTCGTCCTGGAAGAAGACGCCGGCGCGGATGTCGTAGACGGAGGCGTAGACCTCCAGGTCGGTCTGGAGGGTGCGGCGGCGCTCCTCGCTGTCCGGGGAGATGTCGGTGATGGCCTGGGCCAGGGCGGCGAACCGCGCGGTGTCGTCGATCCGGTCGATGACCAGGCGCTGCTGCTCGGCGGCGGCCACGCTGATCGCGAGCGGGAAGCCGAGGGTGACCAGGACTGCGGCCATCAGGACGATGAGCAGCGGGAGCAGACGGGAGCGCACCGGGGAAACGTACCCGTTCGGTTACGCGGACGGCGCGACGAGCCGGTAGCCCACGCCCCGCACGGTCTCGATCAGGGTGGGCAGCCGCAGCTTGGAGCGCAGGGAGGCGACGTGGACCTCCAGGGTGCGTCCGGTCCCCTCCCAGCTGGTGCGCCAGACCTCGCTGATGATCTGCTCGCGGCGGAAGACGACGCCGGGGCGCTGGGAGAGGAGGGCCAGCAGGTCGAACTCCTTCCGGGTGAGCTGGACTTCCTCGCCGTCGACGCTGACCCGGCGGGTGGGCAGCTCGATGGCGACCGGTCCGAGGCGCAGGGCGGCGACGGGGGTCGGGGCGGTGTCCTCGGCGCCGGAGGTGCGCCGGGCGACCGCGTGGATACGGGCGAGCAGCTCGCCGGTGTCGTACGGCTTGGTGACGTAGTCGTCGGCGCCGAGGTTGAGGCCGTGGATGCGCGAGCGCACGTCGGCGCGGGCCGTGACCATGATCACGGGGGTCGCGGTGCGCTTGCGGATCTTGCCGCACACCTCGTAGCCGTCCTGGTCGGGCAGGCCGAGGTCGAGGAGGATCACCCCGAAGGGCTCCTTCTCGGCGGGCAGCAGCGCGCGCAGGGCCTCCTCGCCGTTGCGGGCGTGCACGACCTGGAATCCGTGCCGGGCGAGCACGGCGGACAGAGCCGCCGCGACATGGTCGTCGTCCTCGACGAGCAGCAGTCTCATGGCCCTCCTCTCCGTCTCTCCCGGGGCCGTCCGGCTCCTCGGGCTCATACGTGCAACCGTTGCACGGTGTCACCGGGCGTTGTCCCGCGTTTCACCCTGCTTCATGCGGAAGGCCCTCACCGTGATCTTCCGTTCATCGACGCTTCGCGTCGACCTCGCTCAAGGCATCCACGCCGATGAACGGCACACCAGTCAAGAGTCTGCCGGTTACAGCGGGGTTTCCGTTATGCACCCGGTACGCCCCGGGGCGGCGCGGGGCGCCCTGTTCACACGGAGTGTCCGGTTGCCGCCGGATCGTTATGCTCAATTTCCGCTCAGATGTAATGACGTTGGTCGCACTGCGTCATTAGTGTCCTTCTTCAACCGAGGAGGACGGAGCAAGAAGCCGATGAGCGGAGTTTCAGTGACCAAGGACGCCGAGGATGCCGCGCCCGCGGCGAACGACCTGGTCGTACTGAGCAACGTCAACAAGCACTTCGGCGCGCTGCATGTGCTCCAGGACATCGACCTGACCATCGCCCGGGGCGAGGTCGTGGTCGTCATCGGGCCTTCCGGGTCCGGCAAGTCCACGCTGTGCCGCACGATCAACCGCTTGGAGACGGTCGATTCGGGAGCGATCTCGATCGACGGCAAGCCCCTGCCCCAGGAGGGCAAGGAACTGGCCAGGCTGCGTGCCGACGTGGGCATGGTCTTCCAGTCGTTCAATCTCTTCGCACACAAGACGGTGCTGGAGAACGTCATGCTGGGCCAGATCAAGGTACGCAAGGCCGACAAGAAGGCCGCGGAGGAGAAAGCCCGGACCCTGCTCGACCGGGTGGGCGTCGGCGTACAGGCCGACAAGTACCCGGCGCAGCTCTCCGGTGGCCAGCAGCAACGCGTCGCGATCGCACGGGCGTTGGCGATGGACCCGAAGGTCATGCTCTTCGACGAGCCCACGTCGGCGCTCGACCCGGAGATGATCAACGAGGTCCTCGAAGTCATGCAGCAGCTGGCCAGGGACGGGATGACGATGATCGTCGTCACCCATGAGATGGGCTTCGCCCGGTCCGCCGCCAACCGCGTCGTGTTCATGGCGGACGGGAAGATCGTCGAAGAGGCGGCGCCCGACCAGTTCTTCAGCAATCCACGCAGCGACCGGGCCAAGGACTTCCTGTCGAAGATCCTTCACCACTGACGACAACGACCTACGACCTAAGGATTGTTCACATGAAGCTCCGCAAGTCCGCCGCCGTGGCGGCCATCGCCGTCCTCGCCCTGACCGCGACCGCGTGTGGTGGCAAGGAGGGTTCCGCCGGTGACAAACCGGGCGGCACCCAGCCGGGCGCCTCCGGTGCCCCCGAGCTGCCCAAGTACACCGCCGCCAAGGACGTCGCCCTCGACTCCCCGGTCTTCAAGAAGGCCAAGCAGCGCGGCAAGCTCATCATCGGCGCCAAGGCCGACCAGCCGTACCTCGGCTTCGAGGACCAGGCGACCAAGGAGCGCTCGGGCTTCGACATCGAGATCGCCAGGATGGTCGCGGCCGACCTCGGCTTCTCGGAGAAGCAGATCGAGTGGAAGACCGTCGACTCCGGCGTCCGTGAGACGGCCATCTCCAAGGGCCAGGTCGACTACTACGTCGGCACCTACACGATCAACGACGAGCGCAAGAAGCAGGTCGGCTTCGCCGGTCCGTACTACAAGGCCGGCGCGGACCTCCTGGTACGCGAGGACGAGACGGCGATCACCGGCAAGGAGTCGGTGAAGGGCAAGAAGGTCTGCTCGATCGTCGGCTCCACGCCGCTCCAGGAGATCAAGAAGCCCGAGTACGGCGCGAGCGTCGTCGAGCTGGCCAAGTACTCCGACTGCGTGCAGCAGCTGCTGACCAAGCAGGTCGACGCCGTCACCACCGACGACTCGATCCTCAAGGGCTACGCCGCGGCCAACAAGGGCAAGCTCAAGGTCGTCGGCAAGCCGTTCACCGACGAGCCCTACGGCGTCGGCCTGAACAAGGACGACAAGGTGCTCCGCGAGGCCATCAGCAAGTCGCTGGAGGACCGCGTCAAGGACGGCACGTACAAGAAGATCTACGAGGCCACCCTCGGCCTGTCCGGCTCGGACTTCGTCGACCCGCCGGCCATCGAGCGCTACTGACGCCCTCGGGCGCCCGGCACCGTCGGGCGCCCGGCACCTCCCGGTGTCCGAGCGCCGACACCCGTCACGACGCCCCGCGAGTGACCCAGGCGTCCCGTACGCCCCCGCCGCCCCCCACTCCCCGGGGACGGCGGGCGAACGGGGCGCTCCCTCCCCTGCCCCGATGCCGATGACCGCCGACGCGGAGACCTCATGAACGTACTGCTCGACAATTTCCCAGCGTTCCGCGACGGCTTCATAGGAACTGTGTCGATCACCGCCGTCAGCTCGCTTATCGCCCTGGTTCTCGGTGTCGTCGTCGCCGGATTCCGCGTCTCGCCGGTGCCGCCGCTGCGGTACTTCGGCACCGCGTGGGTCACGCTGATGCGCAACACCCCGCTGACGCTGCTCTTCCTGATCTTCTTCTTCGTGGTGCCGGAGATCCTCTTCCCGGGGATGAGCCCGTTCGTCCTCGGCTCCCTGGCCCTCGGCTTCTACACCTCGTCCTTCGTCTGCGAGGCGGTCCGCTCCGGCATCAACACCGTGCCGCTGGGACAGGCCGAGGCCGCGCGCTCGATCGGCATGACGTTCGCCCAGACCCTGCAGATCGTGGTGCTCCCCCAGGCGACGCGGACGGTCATCCCGCCGCTGAGCAGCATCTTCATCGCCCTGACGAAGAACTCCGCGATCGCCGGCGCCTTCAGCAACGCCGAACTGTTCGGCTGGCAGAAGCTGATGAGCGACAAGGGGTACGACATCGTCCCCGTCTTCATCTGGGTGGCCATCGGGTACCTGATCATCACCTTTACCATCAGCGGCCTCTTCCGGCTGCTGGAGCGTCGCATGGAGGTCGCCCGATGAGCGCCAGCGTTCTTTACGACGCCCCGGGCCCCAAGGCCGTCGTCCGCAACCGGATCTACGCCGTCGTCGGCAGCCTCGCCATCGTGGCGCTGATCGCCGCCAGCATCATGCGGCTTGCCGACAAGGGGCACCTCGCCCCCGAGATGTGGGACATCTTCAACTACTCGGGCATCCGGCAGAACATCGCCGACGCGGTGCTCGCGACCCTCAAGGCGTTCGGTCTCGCCGCGGTCGGTTCGCTGGTCCTCGGTGTGCTCCTGGCGGTGGGCCGGCTCTCCGACCACCAGCCGGTCCGCTGGGTGGCGACCACCTTCATCGAGCTGTTCCGCTCGCTGCCGCTCCTGATCACCATCTACGCGATCTGGGTCGGCTTCCTCACCGACTACTCGATGTGGGCGCTGGCGGCGGGCCTCTCCGTCTACAACGGCTGCGTCCAGGCCGAGGTGCTGCGCGCCGGGATCAACTCGGTGCCCAAGGGCCAGAGCGAGGCCGCGTACGCCCTCGGCATGAGCAAGACGCAGGTCATGACGACCGTCCTGATGCCGCAGGCGATCCGGTCGATGCTGCCGACGATCATCAGCCAGCTCGTGGTGACCCTCAAGGACACCTCGCTCGGCTTCATCATCCTGTACCCGGAGCTTCTCCAGACCGCGCGTCTGATCGCCTCCAACACCCAGGTGAACGGCCAGTACCCGTACGTCTCGACGATCGTCGTGATCGGCACGATCTACATCGCGATGTGTCTGCTGCTCTCGGCGCTGGCCACGTGGATCGAGAAGCGCGGCCGCCGGGCCAAGACCGGCATCAAGGTGGCGCCCGGCGTCCAGACCGCCGGCATCCCCACGGTGGAGGACATTCCCGGCCCTGGGGCGGGGGGCGCAGGGGGCGCAGGCCCGACGGACGGCGGTACCGCTGGGGCCGGAGTGACGAAGGACTGACCTCCCCGGGGCCCTACCGGCCCCTCCCGGCAGGAGCATTCGAGGCAGCGGCGCACGCGTCGCTGCCTCGGTCACTTGACGCAAGCACCACCAGTGGGTTGCATACGTTCTGTGATCACGCACCCGGCTACCTCTGCCACGTTCCGCATGACCGTCAGGGCCGGAGGGTACGCGCCGTGGACCCGGTGATCGTCGTCGGCGCCGGGCCCGTCGGCCTGACGCTGTCGCTGGCCCTCGCAGCCCAGGGCGTCCCCTCGGTGCTCCTCGACGAGGGCTCCGGCGCGGAGGAGCCCCGGCCCGCCCGCACGGTCGTGCTGCGTGAGGACACCGCCGACCTGCTGGGCCGCCTGGGCTGCCGGGAGCTGGACCGGGTCGGGCTGCGTTGGACGGGCTGGCGTTCGATGCGCCGGAAGCAGTCGGTCCGGGAGATGCCGCTGAGCGGGGGCCGGCCGGACGAGGGGGGCGAGCCGCTCTCCGGGCTCCTTCCCTCGCCGCTGCACCTGCCGCAGCACGAGCTGAGCACCGCGCTGCGTGCGGCGGTTGACAAGGAACCGCTGGTCCGGCTGGTGCCGATGAGCCGGATCGACACGCTGGAGCAGGACCGCGACGGCATCACGGTGCACACCAGGGAGCCGGGATCGACCTGGTGGCGCGGGAGTTATCTGGTCGGCTGCGACGGCGCCCGCTCGACCGTACGCAAGCTGCTGGACATCCGGTTCCCCGGCCGTACGGCGGTGGAGCGGCATGCCGTCGCCGCACTCCGGGCCGAACTGCCCTGGCCGGACGAGGCCGTTCTGCACCGGCAGCCGCCCTGGCGGACCGGCGGCGATGAGGTCTCCGCCCGACCGCTGCCAGGCGGCGTCTGGCGGCTGGACTGGCTGCTCCCGCCGCGCGGCGAACTGGTCACCCCCGAAGCGGTGATCACCCGGATCCGGGACACGCTGGCCGGCTGGTGCGGCGAGACCCCGGCGTACGAACTGCTGGACACCGGCGTCCACACCCTCCACCACCGGCTCGCCCGGCGCTGGCGCAAGCAGCGCGCCTTCCTGGCGGGAGACGCCGCACATCTGCTGGGCGCTCTGGGCACGCAGGGACTCGACGAGGGCATCCGGGACGCCGAGAACCTGGCCTGGAAGCTGGCCCACGCCTGGCACCACGGCCCGGCCGAGCAGCTGCTCGACAGCTACCAGGCGGAGCGGCGGGCCGCTGTGGCCGCCCGGTTGCGCGCCGCCGATCAGTCGCTGCCGATACTGCGCGGCGGAGGCGGTCTGCGGACCCTGGTCCCGGGCGCCGCACGCGGTCACGACACCCTCCTCGCCGACGGCCATCTGGGCCGCGGGGCACTGGGCGCGCCCCCTTCGTACTCGCACTCCCCCCTTTCACCACCGCACGCCGAGGCGCACACCGTTGTCGGTACGCCCCCCGGTGCGCCGGTCGCCGATGTGACGGTGGCCGCGCCGGACGGAACGACGGCACGGCTGCGGGAGCGGCTCGGGCAGGGCCATCCGCTGGTGATCCTGGTCGCGCCGGGGACCGGGGTCTGGGACCGGCGGCACTGGCAGACCGCGGGCGTCATGCCCCGTCTCACGGACGCCGTGGCGGCGCTCCCCGGTACGACGGAGCTGCTGGTCACCGAGAGCTATCCGGGGGCATCGGCCCATACCGTGCTGCTGGTCAGGCCGGACGGGCATCTGGTGGCGGCCTTCGGCGGCGTACGGCCCGCGGAGCTGTTCACCGCGGCTCAGGCCGCGCTGGGCGGTGCGCCCCGCGGTGAGCGGGAGCGCGCGGAGGACGAGGAGAGCGGCGGTCGGGAGGGCAGGGGCGAGAAGGGGGCCCTGGCGCGGGTTCACGCCGAGGGAACCGCCGGGCACCGCTGACCGGTGGTCCGTCGTCCGCCGCACTTGTGCCTCCCCGACGGACGCACATTGACCGTCACGGGCACGCGTGGTGTACTCCAGATCATGACCGACACCGATGTGCGCCTGTGGCGGAGGGTCCATATGGACCTCGTCCGTTACGCGGGCTGCGTGTGTCGCCCGTCCTGCTGAATCGCCTCCCTCTGCCGGTCCGTGCCGCTTTCCGCACGGCCGGGACCCCGCGCGAACTCTCAGGACGGTCCTCGTGTCTTCCGCTCCCTCCGTCGTGCCCACGGCCGGCTCGGTGCCTTCTCCCTCCGCTTCCTCATCTGCCTCCCCTGCCTCCTCTGCCTCCTCTTCCGCCGCGCCGACGATCGCGGAGCTGCTGGAGTTCGTCCGCCGCACCGCCCGGGACGAGGCGCTCATCGCCTCGTTGCCCCTCGATCCGGAGGGCCGCACCTGGATCCGGCTCGACGGCCCCGGCGGCAGCGAGGCGTGGCTGATCGGCTGGCCGCCCGGCACCGGTACGGGCTGGCACGATCACGCCGACTCGATCGGCGCGTTCACGACGGCGGCCGGTTCCCTCAAGGAGCACTCGCTGGCCGTGCGGCTGCCCACCGACGGCTGGAAGACGCTGGAGCTGACGGACGGCGTGGACCGGTCGAGGGAGCTGGCGGCCGGTCAGGGCCGGGCCTTCGGGCAGAACCACGTCCACGAGGTCCTCAACGAGTCCGAGGGCGTGCACGCGGTCTCCGTCCATGCCTACTACCCGCCGCTGCCGCGGATCCGCCGCTTCAGCCGCACCGGTGCCGTGCTCCGGCTGGAGCAGACCGAGAGCCCCGAGGACTGGCAGTGAGCGAGAACCGAAGCACGGAGACCCCTGTCCCGGTGGGCATCGACGAGCTGCTGGAGCGGGTCAGAGCCGGCTACGACCGGATCGACCCGCGCGAGGCCGCCGCGGCGGCGGAGGCCGGGGCCCTGCTCGTGGACATCCGGTACGCGGCACTCCGCGACCGGGACGGACTGATCCCCGGTGCGCTGGTCGTCGAACGCAACGAACTGGAATGGCGGCTCGACCCGCAAGGCAGCCACCGCGCACCCGAGGCGGTAGGCCACGGCCTCCAGGTCGTCGTCATCTGCAACGAGGGATACTCCTCCAGCCTCGCGGTCGCCTCGCTGCGGCAGCTGGGACTGCACCGGGCCACCGATCTGATCGGCGGCTTCCAGGCGTGGCGCGCGGCGGGACTCCCGGTCGCCGCCACCTGACGCCCGGCACCCGCAACCTGGCGCCCATACCCCTGGCGCCCGGCACCTGAGCTCAGGTGCCGGGCGCCAGGTTTCTGCTGCCACGCACCCGAACGCCACGTTCCACTGGAGCAATCGCCGCGCGTGACCGACATTCGCCTCACACAGAGGACCGAAATGTACGGAGATGACCGCATATGGCGACCGCTGTCCTCACCCCCGATCAGCTCGACGGCCAGGCTGCCCGGCTGCACGACACCCAGGCATGGCAGCAGATCGTCACGGGCTGGGAGCACACCGCCGCCGAGCCCACCCCTGCCCTCGCCCCCGCCCCCGGACCCGCAAGGGTCTCCGACTGGCGGGGAATGCTGTCCGTACCCGTGGACCAGCTGATCGACGACACCCTGCGCGCTCTCCCCGCGCCGCCTCCGCACGAGCGCCCGCTGCCCGGACGGCTGGGGGCGATGCTGCCCGACCGCGTCCACCTCTGGCGGCGGGTCGGGCAGAGCGACCTGCGCCCTTCGGTCCATCTCGGCCACGCACGGCAGATCCTGGCCGAGTGGGGCTGGCAGAACACGCCGTACCGGCTGCGGAACGCCCGGGGAGCACGCTGTGTCTGCGGCGCGATGATCTCCGCGCACCGCCTCGGCTACGGCTCCCTCGACACCGTGGACCGGGCCGGCGCCTGGCTGATCACGGAGCTGCGCGCGCAGGGATGGCCCGGGCTGATCGGCCCCTGGAACCGCCATCCCGGCCGCACCGCCGCCGATGCCCTGGCGCTCGTCGACGCCACCATCCGCCGCGCGTCCCTGGCCGGACAGTAGCGCCGGGCAAGGACTGGCGAAGGGCCGACGTCGGATGATCGGCGTCAGAAGGGCTCGTCGAGGCCCTCCGTGTCCTCGCCCTCCTCCTCCAGCGCCTGACGCACCACCCGCAGGGCCATGCCCTCCCCGTATCCCTTGCGGGCGAGCATCCCCGCCAGGCGGCGCAGCCGCTTGTCCCGGTCCAGGCCCCGTGTGGAGCGGAGCTTGCGGGCCACGAGCTCGCGCGCCGTCTCCTCCTCCTGGTCCGCGTCGAGCTGCCCGACCGCCTCGTCGATCACGGCGGAGTCCACGCCCTTCGTCCGCAGCTCACGGACGAGGGCACGGCGCGCGAGCCCCCGGCCGTGGTGCCGGGACTCCACCCATGCCCCGGCGAACGCCGCGTCGTCGATCAGCCCGACGTCCTCGAAGCGGGCGAGCACTTCCTCCGCCGCCTCGTCCGGGATCTCCCGCTTGCGCAGGGCGTCCGCGAGCTGTTTACGCGTCCGGGGTGTCCCGGTGAGCAGCCGCAGGCAGATGTTGCGCGCCTGCTCGACCGGGTCACGCGGCTCCCCCTTCTCGGCCCTCGACGAGGAGGGGGAGCCGCTGCCTCTGGTGCCGGAGCGGGCACGGCGGCCCGCCCCCTCGCCGAATCCGCTCCCGGCGCCCGCTCCCTCACGTGAGCGGCGCCCGGACCGCGCCCCGACGTCGTCCGCTGCCGCCCCCCGCGCGGCGGCGGACGTGTCGGTGGGCCCGTAACCGGATCCGGCGTCGCCGCCGGGCTCGGCTGGGCTGTCCGGCCACTCCGTACGACGCGTCACGGCCTAGCTCTTGGCCGCCGCGGTCTTGGCCGGCTTGGCCTTGGCGGTCGCGGTGGTCGCCGGCTTCACCGCCGCGTCGGCCGCCGGTGCCGCAGCCGCGTCCGCTCCGGGCTCGCCCGCGTCGGCGTCCGGGCGGACGCCGACGCCCAGCTTCTCCAGGATCTTCTTCTCGATCTCGTTGGCGAGGTCGGGATTGTCCTTGAGGAAGTTGCGGGCGTTCTCCTTGCCCTGGCCGAGCTGGTCGCCCTCGTACGTGTACCAGGCGCCGGCCTTGCGGACGAAGCCGTGCTCCACGCCCATGTCGATCAGTCCGCCCTCGCGGCTGATGCCCTGGCCGTAGAGGATGTCGAACTCCGCCTGCTTGAACGGCGGGGCGACCTTGTTCTTGACGACCTTGACGCGGGTGCGGTTGCCGACCGCGTCGGTGCCGTCCTTCAGCGTCTCGATCCGGCGGATGTCGAGGCGCACCGAGGCGTAGAACTTCAGCGCCCGGCCACCGGTCGTGGTCTCCGGGGAGCCGAACATCACGCCGATCTTCTCGCGGAGCTGGTTGATGAAGATCGCGGTGGTCTTGGACTGGTTGAGCGCACTGGTGATCTTGCGGAGGGCCTGGCTCATCAGTCGGGCCTGGAGACCCACGTGCGAGTCACCCATCTCGCCCTCGATCTCCGCACGGGGCACCAGGGCCGCCACGGAGTCGATGACGATCAGGTCCAGCGCGCCTGAGCGCACCAGCATGTCGACGATCTCCAGCGCCTGCTCGCCGTTGTCCGGCTGGGACAGGATGAGGCTGTCGATGTCGACGCCGAGCTTCTTCGCGTACTCGGGGTCGAGGGCGTGTTCGGCGTCGATGAAGGCCACCGAGCCGCCCAGGCGCTGCGCGTTCGCCACGGCGTGCAGCGTCAGCGTCGTCTTACCGGAGGACTCCGGTCCGTACACCTCCACCACGCGGCCGCGCGGCAGACCGCCGACGCCGAGGGCGACGTCGAGGGCGGTCGATCCCGTGGGGATGACCTCGATGGGCTCGTTCGGCCGCTCACCGAGGCGCATCACCGCGCCCTTGCCGAACTGTCGTTCAATCTGTGCGAGCGCGGCGTCCAACGCCTTCTCGCGGTCGGTTCCTGCCATGGGTTCCACCCGATTTGCTTGAGTCGATCGCTTCACGTCACAGACGCTAACCCCTGCCACTGACAATGGGCCTCGACGTCCTCCCGACCTGTGGACAACTCCACGGCCGGGCCCGGGAAAACCCGGCCGGAATCCCATCAGAATGGATGTTCGATTTCCGTGTCAAGCGCACCACGCGGGTGCGGCGGCACGGTGGCACGATGAGTTCTCGGGCCCCCGGCGGTCTACCCCGTGACAGCCGCATCGGGCGATTCACCCCGGCAGGCGCCGGACGGTCGCCACAGGAGGACGGCATCATGACCGCATATTCAGGCAGGGTCACCTGCGACCTCTCGATCTCCGCGGACGGATACTCGGCCGGGCTCGATCAGAGCGAACAGCGTCCGTTCGGCGAGGACGGCGGCGACGGCTGGGGCGACCGGCTGCACTCGTGGATGTTCGCGACGCCGGAGCTGCGCCAGGCCGAGCTCGACCGGCTGGAGACGGTCGGCGCCTTCATCATGGGCCGCAACATGTTCGGCCCCGTACGCGGCACCTGGGATCGCGACTGGAAGGGCTGGTGGGGCGACAATCCCCCGTACCACGCCCCCGTCTTCGTGCTCACCCACCATCCGCGCGACCCGCAGCCGATGGACGGCGGCACGACGTTCCACTTCGTCACCGACGGCATCGAGTCCGCGCTCCGTCGGGCCCGCGAGGCCGCCGGAGACCGCGACGTGTCGATCCACGGCGGGGCGCTGACCATCAACCAGTACCTCGCCGCGGGCCTGATCGACGAGCTGCGGCTGCACATCGTTCCGTTCACACTCGGCGTCGGCACCCGCCTCTTCGACGGCGTACCGCCACTGGACCTCGAGCAGGTCGAGACGCGCACGGGAGACGCGGTGACCCATGTGACCTACCGCGTCCTGTCCTGACCCGGCGACCCGGCCAGGCCACCGACCATCTGCACACATCGGCGTATCGCCCTATATTCGGTCGGTATGGGAGCGACGACGGAGCCCGGGACACCCCACGACGGGCAGCACCCCGGCCCCGGCCTGGCCGGTCGTGTGGCGCTCGTCGCCGGTGGCACCCGCGGGGCCGGGAGAGGCATCGCCGTCCAGCTCGGCGCCGCCGGGGCGACCGTGTACGTGACCGGCCGTACCAGCGGCTCCGAGCGCTCCGAGATGGACCGGCCCGAGACGATCGAGGAGACCGCTGCCCTGGTCGACGCGGCGGGCGGACGGGGCATCGCCGTCCAGGTCGACCATCTGGTGCCCGACCGGGTCAGGGCGCTCGTGGCCCGGATCGCGAGCGAGCAGGGAGCCCTGCACATCCTGGTGAACGACATCTGGGGCGCGGAGATCGAGTGGGACAAGCCGGTGTGGGAATCGTCGCTCGACACCGGACTGCACACCCTGCGGCTGGCCGTCGACACCCACGCCATCACCAGTCACTTCGCGCTGCCGCTGCTGATCGAGACACCGGGCGGGCTGGTCGTCGAGATGACCGACGGGACGGACGAGTACAACGCGTCCCACTACCGCGTCTCGTTCTTCTACGACCTGGCGAAGGCCGCGGTGAACCGGATGGCCTTCGCCCTCGGCCATGAACTCGCGCCGCACGGTGCGACGGCCGTGGCGCTCACCCCGGGCTGGCTCCGGTCCGAGGCCATGCTCCAGGCCCACGGGGTGACCGAGGCCACCTGGCGCGACGCCGTCGCGCACGCGCCCCACTTCGCGATCTCCGAGTCACCCGCGTACGTCGGCCGTGCCGTGGCCGCCCTCGCCGGCGATCCCGAGGTGGCCCGCTGGAACGGCAGGTCGCTCTCCAGCGGGCAGCTCGCCCAGGTGTACGGCTTCACCGATGTGGACGGGGACCAACCCGACGCCTGGCGCTATCTGACCGAGGTCCAGGACCCGGGCCTCCCGGCCGACGTGACGGGCTACCGCTGACACCGGCTGTTCTCGCCGAACGGGCGCTGCTACCGCTGACGCGGCCCGTCCGACGTGCCCTCCGCTCCCCCGCGGCCGCCGGCCCGGGGCCCTTGCAGCAGGCGGCGCATGCGCGACGGCAGCGGCCTCCCGGGCGCGCGGCTGCTTCCCCCGTGCACGCGCGGGTCGTCCATGACGTCGTAGCGCTTCACATAGGCGCCCAGGAACGCCTGGAGCGTGGCGATCGCGGGGATGGCGACCAGCGCGCCGACCGCGCCG
Source organism: Streptomyces globisporus (assembly GCA_014649555.1). Taxonomy (GTDB): domain Bacteria; phylum Actinomycetota; class Actinomycetes; order Streptomycetales; family Streptomycetaceae; genus Streptomyces; species Streptomyces globisporus. The sequence goes on from BMTG01000011.1 coordinate 289,504, forward strand.
AGCAGGGCCGTGCCGGCGATGACCGATCCGAAGGCGACCGCGGGGTGGATGTCGACGGTCTTCGCGGTCAGCTTGGGCTGGAGCACATAGTTCTCGAACTGCTGGTAGATCACGACGAAGCCGAGCACCCACAGCGCGTACCAGGGATCGACCGTGAAGGCGATCAGCATGGGCAGGGCGCCCGCGAGATACGTGCCGATGGTGGGGATGAACTGCGAGACGAGTCCGACCCAGACCGCGAGCGCCGGGGCGTAGGGCACTTCGAGGATGACCAGCAGGATGTAGTGCGCGACGCCGGAGATCAGCGCCATCAGACCGCGCGAGTAGATGTAGCCGCCGGTCTTGTCGACCGCGATCTCCCAGGCGCGCAGCACCTCGGTCTGCCGGGCCGGCGGCAGGACGGAGCACAGGGCGCGGCGGAGCCGGGGGCCGTCGGCCGCGAAGTAGAAGGAGAACAGGAAGATCGTCAGCAGCCGGAACAGCCCGCCCAGCACCGTGGTGGAGACGTCGAGCACTCCGGTGGCGCTGTTCTGGACGTACTTCTGCAGCCAGTCGGAGTGCAGCAGGCTGTCCTGGACCTCGACCCGGGAGAGTTCGGTGCGGAAGGTCTGGTTGACCCAGTTGATCACCGAGTCGATGTACTTGGGCAGCTCGTCGACCATGTCGACGATCTGGCCCGCGAGCATCGACCCGAGCAGCACCACGAATCCGGCGCCGAAGATCGTCACAGCGAGGAAGACGAGGAACGTGGCGAGTCCGCGGCGCATCCCGCGAGCCGCCATCCGGCCGACCGCGGGCTCGATGGCGAGCGCGAGGAAGAACGCGATCAGAATGTTCGTCAGCAACCCGATGAGCTGGTCGAACGCCCAACTGCCCAGCTGGAAGCACGCGTAGAGCGCCAGGGCCAGCACCATCGCACGCGGCAGCCAGCCGGGCATACGGACCCCGCCGGATCCGGACGGCGACGCGGGTGGGGCGGCCGGCGGAGCGGGCGGGGAGGCGGACGGCTGGGCCGGGGCGCTCTCGTCTGTCGATGACACGGGACAAGTCTCGCCTACGCCACGGACAGCCGGTCCCCCGCCCCGAACCGGGCGCTCCGGCTCCGCTGCCGCCGAAACCGGGGTCTCACAGGCTCAGCGCTTGTCCGCCGGACCAGCCGGGGACGTCAGGGGACGTCAGGGGACGTCCTGAACGTTCGTGGGACGTTCAGCGTTTGTCCGCCGGGACGTCCATGGCCGCGCAGACCCCGCGCCAGACGTCCTTGGCGTCCCAGCCCGCGTCCAGGGCCTGGTGCACGGTGCGACCGCCGAGCTCGGCCATCACATGGTCACGAGCGAAGGAGTCCGCGTACGCCGCACCGAAGTGGTCGGCCATCCGCTCCCAGAAAATCGTCAACCGCATGCCACCAGTATCCCGCTCCTGAGAGTGCAGCACGTCCACCTGGCATGTGCCCGGCCCCTTTCTCCCTCTACGGTCGGTCCATGGCTGGAACCGGAGCACACACCCTCGCCCGTGCCGAGCAGTTCATCTGGCTCACCGCCCGCGTCCTCGAACAGAGGAGGTTCGCCCACGCCTTCCTGGGCGGAGACCCCGACGCCGTCGAGACGGCCCTGACCGCCTACCTCAACAAGGACGGCGGCTACGGTCACGCGCTGGAACCCGATCTCCGGGGCCCGGTCAGCCAGCCGCTGCACACCGCCCACGCACTGAGCGTTCTCGACTCGATCGGCCGCTGCGACGGACAGCGCGTTGAACGGATCTGTCGCTTTCTGACCGATGTATCAACCAAAGAAGGCGCGCTGCCCGCTCTGCTGCCCACGCAGCGCGGCTATCCCGCGGCCCCGTTCATCCCGATCGTGGACGACCCGCCCGCAGAGCTGCTCGCGACCGGCCCGGTCGTCGGGCTGCTGCACGGCAATCAGGTGTGGAACGCCTGGCTGTTCCGGGCGACGGACTTCTGCTGGAGCGCCGTCGAAGCTCTGGAGCAGTCCCACCCCTACGAAGTCGAGGCCGCGGTCGCCTTTCTGGACGGCGCCCCGGACCGGGCCCGAGCCGAGGCGGCTGCGGACCGCCTCGGCCGGCTGGTGCGCGAGCAGCGGCTCGCGGTGCTCGATCCGTCCCGGCGGGCGGAGTACCCGGTGGCGACGGGCTACGCCCCCGGCGAGCACCACTTCCCGCACGACTACGCCCGTACGCCCGGGTCCCTGGCCCGCCGCTGGTTCACCGACGAGGAGCTGGAGCGCTCCCTCGACCATCTGGAGGCCGAGCAGCGGGAGGACGGCGGCTGGCCCGTGACCTGGCGCCGGTGGGCGCCGGGGACCGCGCTGGAAGGGCGCCCGCTGGTGACGCTCAGGGCCTTGGAGACGCTGCGCGCGTACGGTCGACCGCTCGGCTGACCACCGCGGCGGGCCGCACAGGACGTACGGCCTCCTGTCTCAGGCCAGCGCCCGTACGCCCGCCGTGACCACGACGCCCGCGCCGACGACGACCAGGAAGGGAGCACGAAGCACCAGGGCGAGTGCCGCCGCGCCGAGACCGGCGGCACGCGCGTCGAGGACGAGCTGCTGGCCGTCGCCGAAGGTCTGCTGCGCGGTGAGTGCCGCCAGCAGCGCCACGGGCAGCAGGGCGGCCATCCGCTGGACGAGCGGCCGCTCCAGCACGCCCGCGGGCACCAGCAGGCCCAGGAGTTTGGCGAGGTAGCAGCCCGCCACGGTCAGTCCGATGGCAATCCAGACGTTCATGAGTGCCGCTCACCCTTCTTCCGCTGTGTCACCGTGCCGTTCGAACCCTTCCCGTCGCCCGGTCCACGCTTCGTCCGTCCCATGAGGAAGAGGACGACGGGCGCGGCGAGCGCCGACAGCAGGACGGGCACCCCTGCGGGCAGCACGGGCAGCAGGGTCAGGGCCAGGACGACGGCCAGTCCCGCCGTGACGCGTTCGGTGGTGCTCCTGAGCATCGGCGCGAGCAGCGCGAGGAACACCGCGGGACTCGCCGCGTCGAGACCCCACGCGTCGGTGTCGCCCAGCGCCTCGGCGCCCAGAGCGCCGACCAGGGTGGTGAGGTTCCACAGCACGTAGAGGGTGAGTCCGGTGACCGTGAAGCCGATGCGCGCGGCCCGCCGGGTGGGCTGGGGCAGGGTGACCGCGGTCGTCTCGTCGATCACCCAGTGGGCGGCGAACGGCCGTACCGCGCGGGGAAGGGCGAGCAGCTGGGAGAGGCGCAGACCGTAGAACGCGTTCCGGATGCCCAGGAAGAACGCCCCGGCCGCCGCGGTGTACGGGTTGCCGCCTGCGGCCAGTGCCCCGACCAGGGCGAACTGCGAGGCGCCGGTGAAGACGAGAAGGCTCAGGACGCAGGTCTGGAGCAGGCTGAGGCCGGATCCGGCGGAGGTGACGCCGAAGGCGAAGCCGGAGAGGCCGACGGCGATGCCGACGCCGAGCGCGTCCCGGACGACGGCCGCGTCCGGCTTGTGCGGTCGGTCCTCGGCCGCCGGGCCTGGCGGACCGGCGGATATGGCACCGGGCGTGCCGGTGCTCTCTGGGAGTGCTGTCTGTTCTGCCACGCCCGGAACGCTACGGGGACCGGCCGGGCCCGGTCTTGTACGTTCTTGCACACCGGAACGGTGCTTCTGGTGACTCCGGTGCGTTCGCACACGCTTCACCGGCCGGGGCCCAGCACTCCACGCTCGCGCTGGTACGCGCCCGGCGGCACGCCCACGATCCGGGTGAAGTGCCGGTTGAGGTGCGGCTGATCCGTGAAACCGACGGCGGCCGCGGCCGCGGCCGGGGCGACCCCGGCGTCGAGCATGCGGCGGGCCCTGCGCACCCGGGCATCCGTGAGCCAGGTGTGGGGCGGCATCCCGTACTCCTTCTTGAAGGCCCTCAGCAGCGCGAACGGGCCGGTGCCCAGCTCGGCGGCGAGCGTCTCCAGCGTGGGCGGGTCGGCCATGCGCTCCTCCAGCACGGCACGGGCGCGTACGGCGTTCCGCGCGCCCCCGGCGTGCGCAGTCAGCCCGGGCAAGGAGCTGCCGTGCCGACTGAGGAGCCGGGTGACCAGGATCCGCAGCAGGCTGTCGGCCGCCAGCGCGTTGCCCTCCTCCGCCGCCCGGTGCACCTCGGTGATCAGCCGGGAGGCGTGGGGGTCGGTCACCCGGGTCTCGGCGAAGCCGACCGTACCGCGCAGGGACGTCACCTCCGCCGCGATGTCGTTGATGACCTGGGCCGACGGGTAGAGCGTGGAGTACGCCCAGCCCTCGGGCGCCCCGGAGCGTGCGGTGTGCGGCACCTCCGGGTTGATCATGACGACGGTTCCGGGGACCGCGTGGACCGTGCCGCCGGGCAGCCCCACGTCCTCCACCCCACCGGTGACCGCCCCGAAGACATAGCCCTCGTGGCTGTGCCGGGGGAAGGTGTGGCGGACGTACCGGGCGCGCAGCAGATCGAGGTCGGGCAGCGCGGCGTACTGCCAGTGCCGTGCCCACTCCGCCACGCCGTCCGCTCCCGCCATGGGGCCATTCTCGCAGGTCCGGGGCGTGCGCGACCGCCGGGCGGCCACCGCGTGCGGTGTCACCGGCCCGTTGTCAGTGGCGGGGTGCACGATGGGGGGCATGACCGGATCAGCGCTCGACGCGTTCTCGCCGGCGACCCGCAGTTGGTTCGCCGGGGCCTTCAGCGCGCCCACCGCCGCGCAGGAGGGCGCCTGGCGGGCCATCGGCGAGGGCAGTGACGTCCTGGTGGTCGCGCCGACCGGCTCCGGCAAGACGCTGGCCGCGTTCCTCGCCTCGCTGGACCGGCTGGCCGCCGAGCCACCGCCCGCCGACGCCAAGAAGCGCTGCCGGGTGCTCTACGTGTCTCCGCTCAAAGCCCTGGCGGTCGATGTCGAGCGCAATCTCCGCTCGCCGCTGACCGGCATCCGCCAGGAGTCGGTGCGCCTGGGCCTGCCCGAGCCCGAGGTGCGCGTCGGCATCCGCTCCGGGGACACCCCTCCGGCCGAGCGGCGCTCCATGGTGACCCGGCCGCCGGACATCCTGATCACCACGCCCGAATCGCTGTTCCTGATGCTGACGTCCTCCGCCCGGGACGCGCTGGCGGGCGTCGAGACGGTGATCCTCGACGAGGTGCACGCGGTCGCCGGGACGAAGCGGGGCGCCCACCTCGCGCTCTCCCTGGAGCGGCTCGACGAGCTGCTGGCCCGTCCCGCCCGGCGCATCGGCCTGTCCGCGACGGTCCGGCCGGTCGACGAGGTGGCCCGCTTCCTGTCGCCGCAGCGGAAGGTGGAGATCGTCCAGCCCCGGTCCACCAAGGAGTTCGACCTCTCGGTCGTCGTCCCGGTCGAGGATCTGGGCGAGCTGGGCGGCTCCCCCGCCACCGACGGGGACTCCGGCCAAGCGGACAAGCCCTCGATCTGGCCGCATGTGGAGGAGCGCATCGCCGATCTCGTCCAGTCGCACCGCTCCACCATCGTCTTCGCCAACTCCCGGCGGCTCGCTGAGCGCCTGTGCAACCGGCTGAACGAGATCGCCTACGAGCGGGCGACCGGCACCGCCTTCGACCCCGACGACCCGGCCCCCGCGCTGCCGGAGGCGCACGCGCCCGCCGAGATCATGGCCCAGTCCGGGGCGGGCAAGGGCGCCCCCGCCCTGCTGGCCCGCGCCCACCACGGCTCGGTCTCCAAAGAACAGCGCGCCCAGGTCGAGGAGGACCTCAAGGCGGGCCGGCTGCCCGCCGTGGTGGCCACCTCCAGCCTGGAGCTGGGCATCGACATGGGCGCGGTCGACCTGGTGGTCCAGGTGGAGTCCCCGCCCTCCGTCGCCTCCGGGCTGCAGCGGGTAGGCCGGGCCGGACACCAGGTGGGCGCGGTCTCGACCGGAGTGGTCTTCCCGAAGTACCGGGGCGACCTGGTGCAGGCCGCCGTGGTCACCGAGCGGATGCGCGAAGGGGCCATCGAGGCGCTGCGCATCCCGGCCAATCCGCTGGACGTCCTGGCGCAACAGCTGGTCGCCATGGTGGCCCTGGACAGCTGGCAGGCCGACGACCTGCTGGCCCTGGTGCGGCGGGCCGCCCCGTTCGCCTCACTGCCCGAGTCGGCGTTCACCGCCGTTCTCGACATGCTCGCCGGGCGCTATCCCTCCGACGCCTTCGCGGAGCTGCGCCCCCGGGTGGTGTGGGACCGCGTGGGGGGTACGGTCACGGGCCGCCCAGGAGCGCAGCGGCTCGCGGTCACGTCGGGCGGCACGATTCCGGACCGCGGTCTCTTCGGGGTCTTCCTGGCCGGGGCGGACCCGAAGAAGGGCGGCGGTCGGGTCGGCGAGCTGGACGAGGAGATGGTCTACGAGTCCCGCGTCGGCGACGTCTTCACCCTGGGCACCACGTCCTGGCGGATCGAGGACATCACCCGGGACCGGGTCCTCGTCTCGCCCGCCCCGGGCGTTCCGGGGAGGCTGCCGTTCTGGAAGGGCGACCAGCTGGGCCGCCCGCTGGAGCTCGGCCGCGCCCTGGGGGCGTTCCTCCGTGAGATCGGCGGCCTGTCCGAGGAGGATGCCCGGCTGCGGCTGCTCGCCGCCGGACTCGACGCCTGGGCGGCGGACAACATCCTGGCCTATCTGGACGAGCAGCGCCGGGCCTGCGGCCATGTGCCGGACGACCGGACCATCCTGGTCGAGCGGTTCCGGGACGAGCTGGGCGACTGGCGGGTCGTCGTGCACTCCCCCTTCGGCGCGCAGGTGCACGCCCCCTGGGCACTCGCCCTCTCCGCCCGCCTCGGTGAGCGCTACGGCATGGACGCCCAGGTCATGCACGCCGACGACGGGATCGTGCTGCGGCTGCCCGACGCGGACATGATGGGCCTGGATCTGCTCGACTTCGACCCTCCGGGGACCTCCGACGCCGGGAAGGACGACCCCCCGCCGGGAGCCCTGGCGTACGACAGCGACCAGCCCCCGGTGGCGGCGGCCGACGTCGTTTTCGACCAGGGCGAGGTCCAGCAGATCGTCACCGACCAGGTGGGCGGATCGGCCCTGTTCGCCGCCCGGTTCCGGGAGTGCGCCGCGCGCGCCCTGCTGCTGCCCCGGCGCTCCCCCGGCAAGCGCACCCCGCTCTGGCAGCAGCGCCAGCGAGCCTCCCAGCTGCTGCAGGTCGCCTCGGAGTTCGGCTCCTTCCCGATCGTTCTGGAAGCCGTCCGCGAATGCCTCCAGGACGTGTTCGACGTCCCCGGGCTCACGGAACTGATGGGTGATCTGGAGGCGCGCCGGGTCCGGCTGGTCGAGGTGACCACCCAGGAGCCCTCGCCCTTCGCCCGCTCGCTCCTCTTCGGTTATGTGGCCCAGTTCCTGTACGAGGGCGACTCGCCGCTCGCCGAGCGGCGCGCCGCCGCCCTCTCCCTGGATTCCCATCTCCTGGCCGAGCTGCTGGGCCAGGCGGAGCTGCGCGAGCTGCTCGACCCCGAGGTCCTCACCGAGCTGGAGCGGGAGCTGCAATGGCTCACCGAGGACCGGCGCGTCAAGGACGCCGAAGGGGTCGCCGACCTTCTCCGCGTGCTCGGACCGCTGACCGACGCCGAGCTGGCCGAGCGGGGCGCCGAGCCGTCCTGGGCGCCGGAGCTGGCGACGGCCCGCCGGGCGATCCAGGTCCGGATCGCCGGTGCCGACCACTGGGCGGCGATCGAGGACGCGGGCCGGCTGCGCGACGCCTTGGGCACCGCGCTGCCGGTCGGCGTCCCCGAGGCGTTCACCGAGCCGGTGAAGGATCCGCTCGGCGACCTCCTCGCCCGGTACGCACGGACTCACGGCCCGTTCACCGCCGCCCGGGCCGCCGAGCGCTTCGGGCTCGGCACCGCCGTCACCGACGGCGCGCTGCAGCGCCTCTCGGCCTCCGGCAGGACCGTCCAGGGTGAGTTCCACCCGGCGGGCATCGGCCAGGAATGGTGCGACGCCACGGTGCTGCGCCGGCTCCGGCGCCGTTCGCTGGCGGCGCTCCGCCAGGAGCTGGAGCCCGTCCCGCCCGCGGCCCTGGCCTCCTTCCTCCCCCAGTGGCAGCACTTCGGCTCCCACCGGCTGCGGGGCATCGACGGGCTGGCCCGCGCCGTCGAGCAGCTCCAGGGGGCGCCGGTGCCCGCGTCGGCGCTGGAGAAGCTGATCCTGCCGAGCAGGGTCCTCGGCTATACACCGGCGATGCTCGACGAGCTCACGACCACGGGCGAGGTCGTCTGGGCGGGGGCGGGGGCGCTGCCCGGCAAGGACGGCTGGGTCTCCCTCTATCTCGCCGACAGCGCACCGCTGCTCCTGCCGCCCCCGCACCCGCTGGAGCTGTCGGCGCTCCACGAGTCCGTGCTCACCACGCTCTCCGGCGGATACGGCCTCTTCTTCCGCCAGATCGCCGACCAGGTCCGGGCCACCACCCACCCGGACTGCACGGACCAGCAGCTCGCCGACGCCCTGTGGGATCTGGCCTGGTCCGGGCGGCTCACCAACGACACCCTGGCCCCGCTGCGCTCGCTCCTGGGCTCCGGGCGGACGGCGGGATCCACCGCCCACCGCTCCCGGCGCAGCGTCCCGCGTGGGCGGTACGGCTCGCTCACCGCCGCCGCCCGGACCGCGTCCCGGACCGGTCCGCCGACGGTGTCGGGCCGCTGGTCCCTGCTGCCCCCGGTCGAGCCTGAGCGGACCCACCGCGCCCACGCCCTGGCCCGGACCCTCCTCGACCGGCACGGCGTGGTGACCCGCGGCGCGGTGCAGGCGGAAGGGGTGGAGGGCGGCTTCTCCGCGACGTACCGCGTCCTGGCCGCCTTCGAGGACAGCGGGCAGGCGCGGCGCGGCTATGTGGTCGAGGGTCTCGGGGCCGCCCAGTTCGCGATGGACGGGGCGGTGGACCGGCTGCGGGCGGCCTCCACGGCCCGCGACCGCCGCGATCCGGACACCGCACCGGAGGCTCTGGTGCTCGCCGCGGCCGACCCGGCCAACGCGTACGGCGCGGCGCTGCCGTGGCCGGAGTCCCCGGACGGCGCCGGACACAAACCGGGCCGCAAGGCGGGGGCGCTGGTGGTCCTCGTCGACGGCGAGCTGACGCTCTACATGGAGCGCGGCGGCAAGACCCTCCTGGCCTGGCCGTCCGACCCCGAGGCCCCGGCCCTGCGCGCGGCGGCCGAGGCCCTGGCCGCCTCGGCCCGCGCCGGAGCCCTGGGCACGGTGACGGTGGAGCGGACGAACGGCGTCTCCTCCCTCACCTCGCCCCTGGGCCGGACGCTGGAGGCGGCCGGCTTCCTCGCCACCCCGAGAGGCCTGCGCCTGCGGGCCTGACCCGCACCGGCGCGCCACCTGAGCCCCGGGCCGGCGCCCCACCGAGGACCGGCACGCCCGAGCCACGGACCCGCGCCCGCGGCCGGTCGGCGGACCCGGGTCGACGCACGGGCGCCCCCGCGCGCCCATCATGGAGGCATGCCCGAAGGAGACACCGTCCTGCAGACCGCCACCCGGCTGCATGCGGCGCTGGCGGGGCAGGTACTGACCCGGTCGGACCTGCGCGTCCCCCGCTTCGCCACCGCCGACCTCACCGGCCGGACCGTCCTGGACGTCACAGCGCGCGGCAAGCACCTGCTGACCCGGATCGAGGGAGGCCTGACCCTGCACAGCCACCTCCGGATGGACGGGGCCTGGCGGGTGTTCTCCCCGGACGAGCGCTGGCGGGGCGGTCCCGGCCACCAGATCCGGGCGATCCTCGGCAACACCGAGCACACCGCCGTCGGCTACCGGCTCCCCGTGCTGGAACTGCTGCGCACCGACGAGGAGGACCGGGCCGTGGGGCATCTGGGGCCGGATCTGCTGGGCCCCGACTGGAACCCCGGCCTCGCCCTGGACCGGCTGCTCGCCGCACCGGACCGCCCCCTCGGGGAAGCGCTCCTGGACCAGCGCAATCTGGCGGGCATCGGCAACGTCTACAAGTGCGAGCTCTGCTTTCTCGCTCGCGTCACCCCGTGGCTCCCCGTGGGCGCCCTCCCCGACGGCGTGCTCCCCCGGCTCGTCGCCCTCGCCGAGCGCCTGCTGCACGCCAACCGCGACCGCCCCACCCGCACGACGACGATCGCCTCCGAACTCCGCACCCCGCCGAACCGGGGCCTCGCCCGCAGCCCGGCCCCGGACACCGGACACCCCCGGCCACGCCCACCCCATCGCGTCCAGGAGCGGTTGTTCGTCTACGGGCGGGCCCGCAGGCCCTGTCTGCGCTGCGGCACCCCGATCCGCCTCGCCGACCAGGACGACCGGCCCACCTACTGGTGCTCCCGCTGCCAATCGGGACCGACCCCCTAGTTGACGGACCGTCAGATGCGGTCGTACGGTCCGGTCATGGCTCTCTCCGCGTACGACCTCACGGGCCGCGCCGCGTTCGTCACCGGTGCGGCGAGCGGCATCGGGCGGGCGAGCGCCCTGCTGCTCGCGGAGGCCGGGGCGCTGGTGCACTGCGCGGACCGCGACGAGACGGGCCTGCGCCGGACGTACGACCTGATCACCGGCGCGGGCGGCAGCGCCCGGACCCACCCCCTGGACGTCACCGACCGCGACCGGGTCCGTGCCGCGGTCGCCGACGCGGGGCATCTCGACATCCTGGTCGCCGCGGCCGGGATCATGCACACCAGCAGTGTGCTGGAGACGGCGGACGAGGACCTGGACCGCGTGCTGGCGGCCAATTTCAAGGGGGTGCTGTACGCCTGCCAGGAAGTGGCCCGCTCCATGACGGCCCGCTCCGCCCCCGGCTCGCTGATCACCATGGCGTCGGGCGCCGTGGACTCCGCGAGCGCGGGCCTGCTCTGCTACAGCGTCGCGAAGGCCGCCGTGGTGCAGCTCACGAAGACGCTGGCCACGGAGCTGGGGCCGCACGCCATACGGGTGAACGCCGTCGCGCCCGGCTGGATCCGTACGCCGATGACCGACCGGCACGATGCCGCCGGGCAGCACCGGGCGGAGGCGACGATGGCCCGGATCTCCCCGCTGGGCCGGGTCGGCGAGCCCGAGGACGTCGCCCATACCGTGCTGCACCTGGCCTCGGACGCCTCGGCCTTCATGACCGGCCAGATCCTCCGGCCGAACGGCGGCGTCGCCATGCCCTGGTGAGCCGTCCAGGAGCCGCGCCCGGGCCCCTCGACGAGCCCAACGGCACCACCGACGCGACATGAACCGGCAACAGGCTCAGCCCCCAGCCACCCGCCGCCACCGCCCCCTCCACCAGCCCCGCCTGCTCAGGACGCAGCACCAGCCGGAGCACCGCCCACCACCACAGCCCGCCGAGAACCAGCGCCGGCACCCATCGCCGTATCAAGGTTGCCTCCTGCGGCCGGGGTCCTTTCCGGCAGTTTCCCCTGGCAGCGACGGCCGTGCATCCAGAACGTCCGGCCGAAGAGCCACCCCCGCAGGAGGGGGCCCGAGCACACAGGAGTGCCCCCGCCGAAACGGCGGGGGCACGGAAAACCCTGGGCGGCCTGGGCCGCGGGACTACTTGTCGTCGTCCCGGCCGAGGGAGTCCTTGACGCCCTTGGCGCGCTCACCGAGTCCGTCGGTCGCGTCCTTGACGCCACCCTTGGCCTGGTCGGCCTTGCCCTCGGCCTCCTTGCGGCGGTCGCCGGTCAGCTTGCCGACCGCTTCCTTGCCCTTGCCCTTCAGCTTGTCCATGGCTCCGTCGCTCATGATGTCGCTCCTTCGTTCGTCAGACGTATCGCGGTCGCCGGTCGGCGCAGGCGGGTCAGGCGCTCTCGGCCTGGAACATCCAGGCGTGCTTCTCCAGCTCCGCCGTCAGCGCGATCAGCAGATCCTGGGTCACGGGGTCCGGCTCGTCGGTCGCCTCGATGCGCTCCCGCATCCGGCCGATGACCACGCCGAGCCCGTCGACCAGGATCTTCACCGCGTCGGTGTCCTTGATCCAGCCCTCGGGCACGGACGCGATGGCCGTCTCCTTGGCCACGGTGCCGGCGCGCCCGTCCGGGTTGACCCCGACCGCCGAGGCGCGCTCGGCCACCGTGTCGGAGTGCTGCCGGGCCGTGGCGACGACGTCGTCGAGCTGAAGGTGCACGGAGCGGAAGCGCGGACCGACCACGTTCCAATGGACCTGCTTGGCCACGAGGGAGAGGTCGACGAGGTCGACCAGGGCGCCCTGGAGCGCCGTTCCCACAACCTTGAGGTCACCCTCGGACAACGTGCTCTTGACCACAGACATGTGCGCTACTCCCATCCGTCAGCCACTTCACTGACCGTTTCGGTGCATCACCCACGATGGCACATATAAAGCAAAACGGTCATGTGGGCCTTGTCCTCCGTGTGCCCACTGACTCCCGGCTCACACACCCGATCCGCAACACACCTGCCGCGAAACGCACCCGACGCAAAAGTCCCGGCCGACCCCGGTAGGGGCCGACCGGGACTCCGGTCGAGCTCAGTGCCGCATGGATCAGGCGGCGACGACGTCCACCGCTTCCGCGGGCGCCTTGATGGTCACGCGTCCCGACGGCACACCTGCGACCGAAGAGACGGAGACGGAGTTGAGCATGGGACGAACCGGTACTGGGACCGGATCACTGGCAGCTGCCGACTCGGCCAGCTCCGCGAGCGAGAGCTCGTCGCTCACCTCTCGCATGAGCTCGGACATCCGTACGTCAAGCGCGTCGCAAATCGCGGAGAGCAGCTCGGAGGATGCCTCCTTCTGCCCCCGCTCCACCTCGGAGAGATAACCGAGCGAGACCCGGGCGGACGAGGAGACTTCGCGCAGAGTACGGCCTTGGCGCTGGCGCTGCCGACGCAGCACGTCACCCAGCAGGCGACGGAGCAGAATCATCGGTGGCTCCCTCCTCGGACCGCGTAGCCGCATCCTTCACGCCCTACCGTACCGCCTTGTGCTGCGGCCGTGCGGGGAGCGATGTCGTGTTCACTCAGGGCTGCAAACATCCATTCCCCCCGTGTTGTTCCGTATCCTGTGCCCGCGCATTCCCACCGAGTTCGCTCGCGAGCAGTTCGAGGACGCTTCGCACACTCTCACTACGGATGTCCGCCCTCTCTCCATTCAACCGCAGAGCCGTCACTTTCTCGACGCCGGAGGGTCCGGCGACGGCCACGTAGACGGTGCCGACGGGCTGCCCGTCCTGGGATTCCGGGCCTGCGACGCCCGTGGTGGAAACGCCCCAGTCCGCGTCGAGCGCCCGGCGCACACCGGCCGCCATCTGCAGCGCGACCTCGGGGTCCACGGCCCCGCGCTCCGCCAGGAGGGTCGCGTCGACGCCCAGGACATCCCGCTTCAGAGGGGTGGCGTAGGCCGTCACCGAGCCCCGGAAGGACCGCGAGGCTCCGGGTACGGAGGTCAGATCGGCGGCGACCAGGCCGCCGGTCAGCGATTCCGCGACGGCGAGCGTCTCGCCGCGCGCCCCGAGAAGCCGGAGCACCCGGGCAGCGGCTGTCACCGCTCGGCCTCCGCGGCGTCACGCGCCTCGGCCGTACCGCGTACCTCCGTCACCCCACCGTGTACGTCAGTGACCCCACCTCGTACGTCCGTCGCACCGGCCACGGCGCCGGCGGTGGAACCCGCGCCGACGGTGCCCTCCGCTGTGCCCCCGACCGAGGTCCCGGCCGCGGCCTGCAGGGCCTCCGTGGCCTCCGCCGCCCGCTCGGCCACGGCGGCGCGCTCCGCAGCGAGGCCCTTGCGGCGCAGGACGACGGCCTGGCGTACGTAATCGAGTCCGGTGACGACCGTCAGCACGACGGCGACCATCATCATCCAGAAGCGCAGGGTCGCCAGGGGTCCGGTGAGCGCCAGGACGTACATCCCGACCGCCGTCCCCTGCGCGAGCGTCTTCAGCTTGCCGCCCCGGCTGGCCGGGATCACGGCATGGCGGATCACCCAGAACCGCATCAGCGTGATGCCCAGCTCACGCGCGATGATCACGCCGGTGATCCACCAGGGCAGATCGCCGAGGACGGAGAGCGAGACCAGCGCCGCGCCCATGATCGCTTTGTCGGCGATCGGGTCGGCGATCTTCCCGAAGTCCGTGACCAGGTTGTAGGCCCGTGCCAGATGACCGTCGAACAGGTCGGTGATCATCGCGATGGCGAAGGCCGCCCAGGCGAAGGAGCGCCAGACCGGGTCGTATCCGCCGTCGTGGAACAGCAGCAGGACGAAGCCCGGCACGAGCAGCAGCCGCAGCATGGTCAGGATGTTGGCGATGTTCCACAGGCTGGCCTGATTGACGGCCGCAGTCCCCAGCTTGCCGCCGCGGACCGGCTTCGCGCCGGAACCGCCTGCCGCGGATGCCGGGACTCCCGTCATCTGGCTGCCTCCGCAAGCTCGTGGTGTTCGGCCACCAGGTCGACGCCCTCGGTGCCCACTGCCTTTGCCTCGACCATACGGCCCGGCACGAGTCCCTCGCGTGTGGTGAAGACCACCTGGCCGTCCGTTTCGGGGGCCTGGTGAGCCGCGCGCCCGATCGCGACCTCGCCGTCCTCGTCCGACTCGATGGATTCCACGAGCACCTGAAGGGTCTCGCCGACGCGCTCCTCGGCCCGCTGCGAGGTCAGTTCCTCGGCCAGCTGGGAGATGTGGGCGAGGCGCTCCGCGATGGTGTCGGCGTCGAGCTTGTTCTCGTAGCCGACCGCCTCGGTGCCCTCCTCGTCGGAGTAGCCGAAGACACCGATCGCGTCCAGGCGGGCGCCGGTGAGGAAGCGTTCCAGCTCGGCGAGGTCCGCCTCGGTCTCGCCGGGGAAGCCGACGATGAAGTTGGATCGGGCGCCGGCGTGGGGCGCCTTGCTCCGGATGGTGTCCAGGAGCTCCAGGAAGCGGTCGGTGTCGCCGAAGCGGCGCATCGTGCGCAGCACGCTCGGGGAGGAGTGCTGGAAGGAGAGGTCGAAGTACGGGGCGACCTTCGGCGTCGAGGTGAGGACGTCGATGAGGCCGGGGCGCATCTCGGCGGGCTGGAGGTAGCTCACCCGGATCCGCTCGATGCCGTCCACGTCGGCCAGCTCGGGCAGCAGGGTCTCCAGGAGGCGGATGTCGCCGAGGTCCTTGCCGTAGGAGGTGTTGTTCTCGGAGACGAGCATGACCTCCTTGACGCCCTGCTCGGCCAGCCAGCGGGTCTCCTGGAGCACGTCCGAGGGCCGCCGCGAGATGAAGGAGCCGCGGAAGGAGGGGATGGCGCAGAAGGAGCAGCGGCGGTCGCAGCCGGAGGCGAGCTTGACCGAGGCGACGGGGCTGGTGCCGAGCCGGCGGCGCAACGGTGCCCGCGGGCCGGAGACCGGGGCGACGCCTTCGGGGAGGTCCTCGGGGGCCGGGGCGGGCGTCTCCTGGGCGTGGCCGGGCAGCGCCACGGCGGCGTCCTGCCGCTCGGCGGGGCTGATCGGCAGCAGCTTGCGGCGGTCGCGCGGGGTGTGCGAGGCGTGGATGCCGCCGTTGAGGATGGTCTGGAGCCGGTCGGAGATGTCGGCGTAGTCGTCGAATCCGAGGACGCCGTCCGCCTCCGGCAGGGCCTCGGCGAGGTCCTTGCCGTAGCGCTCGGCCATGCAGCCGACGGCGACGACGGCCTGGGTGCGGCCGTGGTCCTTCAGATCATTGGCTTCGAGCAGGGCGTCGACGGAGTCCTTCTTGGCGGCTTCGACGAACCCACAGGTGTTGACGACTGCGACATCCGCGTCCGAGGCGTCCTCGACGAGGTCCCAGCCGTCCGCTGCCAAGCGGCCTGCAAGCTCCTCCGAGTCCACCTCGTTACGGGCGCAGCCAAGAGTGACAAGGGCGACGGTACGGCGTTCGGGCATGGACTCAAGACTACTTTGTCCCGGCGACCGCCCTGCCGTGCAGGGTTGCCTGCCCCCGCCACTGTTACTCCCCGTAGCAGCCGGGCGGGGCCGGGAACGCCGACGGGCGCCCGGCAGAGGCCGGGCGCCCGTCGGGACGCGGCAGGGAAATCGAGGCGGCGGATCAGCCGGCCTCGGGGTCACCCTTGGTGTAGGAGAGCCGTTCGACCTGGCCGGGACCGAACCGGTCCTCGACCTGCTTGCCGTTGACGAAGAGGTCGATCGACCCGGCGTCGCCGAGGACGAGGTCGATGCGCTCCTTGTCCTGGAAGGTCTTGGACTCGCCCTGGAGGAGCAGCCCGTCGAAGAGCCGCCGTCCGTTGTGGTCCTTGACCGAGATCCAGCTCTTGCCGCGGTCCGCGCTGAGCTTGACCGTCACCTTGTCCCGGGGGGCGGCGGCGATGGCGCTCTCGGAGGGCACGGGCTTGGGGTCGGAGGGCTTGGTGGCGGTGGGCTTGGCCGCGGTCTTGTCGGGCTTGGAGCCCTCCGCGACCTGGGCGGTGCTGGAGGGTTCGTCCTCACCGCCGCTGAAGAGCGTGAAGCCGACGAACCCGACGACGGCGACGATGGCCGCGACCATGGCGGCGGTCCAGTTGGGCCGCCGGGGTTCGGAGCGGATGCGTTCCGCTTCGAACAGCGGCGCCGCGGGGGTCGGGGCGGGACGGCCGCCGTGATCGGCGTCGTACTCCTCGACCAGCGGTTCCGGATCGAGACCGACGGCACGGGCGAGCGTGCGGATGTGGCCGCGGGCGTAGACGTCGCCGCCGCAGCGGGAGAAGTCGTCCTGCTCGATCGCGTGCACGATGGGGATGCGCACCCGGGTGGAGCTGCTGACTTCCTCGACCGTCAGACCTGCGGCGATGCGGGCCTGCTGAAGGGCACGACCGATCGAAGGCCGGTCGTCTTCGGGGGAGTTGCCGATGGACACGGGGGCGCCTTTCGAGCGTGAGCCACCTGCTGGATGTTCAGTCTAGGGGGGGTACGAAAGGGTGGGGCAACCGGGAGGGACGACTTTGTACGCCATCGGGTTCGCCGGACGTCCCCGTCTCCGGCTCCGGTGCGGAGCGGGGGCGGAGGACAGCCCCGATCGAGGACTGGGCAACCTGTAGTGGGCCGAACGGGGGTGGGAGCAAGGGTGAGGTGACGACGGAGCGAGCTGCGGGGAGGAGCACGGTTCCGTCCCTCCCTTCAACTGGACGTACGACCCTGCGAAACGGTTGCCCACAAAACCTTTACGGAGCGGATTCCGTTATCAAGCGGATTCCCCGCGGATGACGGCCAACACCCCGTCGAGCTCGTCGGGTTTCACGAGGACGTCCCGTGCCTTGGATCCCTCGCTGGGCCCGACGATGGAGCGGGACTCCATCAGGTCCATCAGCCGGCCCGCCTTGGCGAAGCCGACCCGCAGCTTGCGCTGGAGCATCGAGGTCGAGCCGAACTGGGTGGAGACGACCAGCTCGGCGGCCTGGCAGAGCAGGTCCAGATCGTCGCCGATGTCCTCGTCGATCTCCTTCTTCTGCTTCGTACCGACGACGACGTCGTCCCGGAAGACCGGGGCCATCTGGTCCTTACAGTGCTGGACCACGGCGGCGACCTCGTCCTCGGTGACGAAGGCGCCCTGCATACGCGTGGGTTTGTTGGCGCCCATCGGGAGGAAGAGCCCGTCGCCCTTGCCGATGAGCTTCTCGGCGCCGGGCTGGTCGAGGATGACGCGGCTGTCGGCGAGGGAGGAGGTGGCGAAGGCGAGCCGGGAGGGCACGTTCGCCTTGATCAGACCGGTCACCACGTCGACCGAGGGCCGCTGGGTGGCGAGCACCAGGTGGATGCCGGCCGCGCGGGCGAGCTGGGTGATGCGGACGATCGAGTCCTCGACGTCGCGCGGGGCGACCATCATCAGGTCGGCCAGCTCGTCGACGATCACCAGCAGATACGGGTACGGGGACAGCTCGCGCTCGCTCCCCTCGGGGAGCTTCACCTTGCCTTCGCGTACCGCCTTGTTGAAGTCGTCGATGTGCCGGTAGCCGAAGGCGGCGAGGTCGTCGTAGCGCAGGTCCATCTCGCGCACGACCCACTGCAGCGCCTCGGCGGCCTTCTTGGGGTTGGTGATGATCGGGGTGATCAGGTGCGGGATGCCCTCGTACGCGGTCAGCTCGACGCGCTTGGGGTCGACGAGGACCATCCGCACGTCCTCGGGGGTGGCCCGCACCATGACCGAGGTGATCAGGCAGTTGATGCAGGACGACTTACCGGAACCGGTGGCGCCGGCCACGAGCATGTGGGGCATCTTCGCCAGGCTGTGCATGACGTAGCCACCCTCGACGTCCTTGCCGAAGGCCACCATCATCGGGTCGTCGTCCTCGGCCAGGCGCAGCACGTCGCCGAGGTTGACCATCTCCCGGTCACTGTTGGGGATCTCGATGCCGACCGCCGACTTGCCCGGGATCGGCGAGATGATCCGTACGTCCGGACTGGCCACCGCGTAGGCGATGTTCTTGGTCAGGGCGGTGATCTTCTCGACCTTCACCGCGGGGCCGAGCTCCACCTCGTACCGGGTGACGGTGGGTCCCCGGGTGAAGCCGGTGACGGCGGCGTCCACCTTGAACTCGGTGAAGACGGTGGTCAGCGACTCGACCACGCGGTCGTTGGCGGCGCTGCGGGTCTTGCCGGGGCCGCCGCGCTCCAGCAGGTCGAGCGAAGGCAGGGAGTAGGTGATGTCGCCGGAGAGCTGGAGCTGTTCGGCGCGGGCGGGCAGCCCCGGCGAGGAGTCGGGGGCGGGCTTGGTCAGGTCGGGCACACCGCCCGACCGCTCCTCGCCGCCCTCGGGGGCGGGGGCGGACTTCCGGACTCCGGGCTTCGGGCGCTCCTCCCCCTCGGCCTCCCGGGCCCCGGGCACGGGCGTCCCGGTGCGCTCCCGGTCCACGGAGACACCTTGGGTGAGGTCGGCGACGACCGGGGACGGCGGCATGCCGTTGAGCACGGCCCCGTCGAGCGCGGCAGCGGCGGCGGCCGCCACGTCGACCGCGTCCAGCGGCCGGTTCATCGCGGGCTGTGCGGAGGGCCTGCGGGTCCTGCGGCGCTTGGTGAGCGCCTCCTCCTCGGCCTGGTCGTGGTCGTGGACCGGGTCCGCGTCCGTACGCCGTGTGCCGCGCCGACGGGTCCGCTCGGGCAGCGCCTCACGCCACTGTTCGTCGTAGCGCTCGTCGTCGTCCTCGTACCGCGCGACCTCCTCGGGGGTGGGTTCGACGATGCCGAGGCGGACGCCGAGCTGACGCAGCCGCCGTGGAATGGCGTTGACCGGGGTAGCGGTGACGACGAGGAGCCCGAACACGGTCAGCAGCACCAGCAGCGGTACGGCGAGCACCTCGCCCATCATGAAGATCAGCGGTTTGGACGTGGCCCAGCCGACCAGCCCGCCGGCGTCCTGCATGGCCTCGGTACCCGCGTCCCGGCCCGGTGAACCGCAGGCGATGTGGACCTGGCCGAGGACCCCGATGACCAGCGCGGAGAGCCCGATGACGATACGGCCGTTGGCCTCGGGCCGCTCCGGGTACAGGATGAGCCGCACCGCCATCGCGCCCAGCAGTATCGGCGCGAGCAGGTCGAGCCGGCCGAAGGCGCCGGTCACCAGCATCTCGACCAGGTCGCCGACCGGCCCCTGGAGGTTGGACCAGGTGCCCGCGGCGACGATCAGCGCCAGGCCGAGCAGCAGCAGTGCGAGCCCGTCCTTGCGGTGGGCGGGGTCAAGTCCCTTGGCGCCACGCCCTATCGAGCGGAATACCGCACCGACGCCGTGCGCCGTACCGAGCCAGACCGCGCGCACCAGCCGGTAGACGCCCCCGGTGGGTGACGGCGCGGTTTTGGGCGCGGGCTTCCTGGCCGCCGCCTTCTTCGCGGGAGCCTTCTTGGCGGGAGCCGCCGACTTCTTCGGTGCGGTCTTCTTGGCGGGCGCGGCTTTCTTCGCCGGACCCGGAGTACGGCCGACGCGCTTCGCGGTGCCCGCCGTGCCCTGGGAACCCTTGCCGGACGTACGTGAGGCCATGGTGCCGAGGTTACCGCTGTCGTCGCCCGTGAACACGTTCGCCTACTGGTTCACCCGACCGTGTCGCCTCCGGACGGCCGGGAACTGACGCCGCCTCATGGCACCGGCGCCGCTCATGGCCAGGAGAGAAGGGTCAGCCCTGGGCGGGCAGGACGCCCGCGCTCCCGCCGGTGCCCGGCTCCAGCGCGTCGAGCGCGCGGCGCAGACCGGTCAGCTTGCGCTCCAGGTGGGCGGCGGTGGCGACCGCAGCCGCGTCCGCGGATTCGTCGTCGAGCTGCTTGGAGAGCGCTTCCGCCTGCTCCTCGACCGCCGCGAGCCGTGCGGAGAGTTCGGCCAGCAGACCGGCCGGCTCCTTCTCGTGCTCGCCGCCCGCGTGGCCGTCGCCCTCCAACTGGAGCCGCAGCAGAGCCGCCTGCTCACGGAGCTTGCAGTTCTTCATGTACAGCTCGACGAAGACCGAGACCTTGGCCCGCAGCACCCACGGGTCGAACGGCTTGGAGATGTAGTCCACCGCACCGGCCGCGTACCCGCGGAAGGTGTGATGCGGACCGTGGTTGATCGCGGTGAGGAAGATGATCGGGATGTCCCGGGTCCGCTCCCGCCGCTTGATGTGCGCGGCGGTCTCGAAACCGTCCATGCCCGGCATCTGGACGTCCAGCAGAATGACCGCGAAGTCGTCCGTGAGCAGCGCTTTGAGCGCCTCCTCCCCTGACGATGCCCGGACCAGTGTCTGATCGAGCGCAGAGAGGATGGCCTCCAGCGCCAGCAGATTCTCCGGCCGGTCATCGACCAGGAGGATCTTGGCCTTCTGCACCATGGCCCGCCCTCCTCGCCCCGGAAATGCACCGGGTGCCGCCCCAGGGGACGACTCCCTTACGCCGTCCGTCCTTGTGCCGGTCATGGTAGCCGCACCCCGCCCGTCACCACACCCTGTCACCGCGATGTCACTGTGCACATACCGCAAACGCGGTGGGAGACCAGAAGGTTCCCCGAATACAGCGCGTTCACACCCGTTCGAGCACAGTCGGTCAACAACTCACGCCAATTCATTCAATCCTCGATCACTCTCCGTGCATCCACTGCTCCATCACCGCAAGCAGATGATCAGGATCAACCGGCTTCGTCACATAGTCGGAAGCTCCGCAATCGATGGCCTTCTCCCGGTCGCCCTTCATCGCCTTCGCGGTGAGCGCGACGATCGGCAGCCCGGCGAACTGCGGCATCCGCCGGATAGCGGTCGTCGTCGCGTACCCGTCCATCTCGGGCATCATGATGTCCATCAGCACGACCGTCACATCGTCGTGCTGCTCCAGGACTTCGATGCCCTCACGGCCGTTCTCCGCGTACAGCACGGAGAGCCCGTGCTGCTCCAGCACGCTGGTGAGCGCGAAGACGTTACGGATGTCGTCGTCGACGATGAGCACCTTCTCGCCGCGGAAGCGGAACGTCCGCCGGGGCGCCGGCTCGGCCGCCGCGCCCTGCTCCTGCCCCTGGTTCCCGCCCTGGCTGCCCTGCACCCACTCCTCCTGCTGCGGGGCGCTCTCGGACGTCGTGCGCCCGGCCGGCAGCGCGGGCTTACGCGCCGCGTCCCCCAGGGCCTTGCGCCGCCTGCGGAACACCCCGGCGGAGTTGGCCGGGTCGCCGTACGGAGCCGACTGGCCCTGCGGCGACTGCGGCTGCCCCATCTCGCCCGCGCCGCCCAGCACCTCGGCGGAACCGGAACCCACCGGGGGGTAGCCCTGGGGCGGCAGTTCGGCGCGGTGCAACGGCAGGTACAGGGTGAAGGTCGAGCCCCGTCCGGGCTCGCTCGCCGCATGGATCTCGCCGCCGAGCAGCCGCGCGATCTCCCGGCTGATCGAGAGACCGAGACCCGTGCCGCCGTACTTCCGGCTCGTCGTGCCGTCCGCCTGCTTGAACGCCTCGAAGATCACCAGCATCTTGCTGGACGCGATCCCGATCCCGGTGTCGGTGACCGAGAACGCGATCAGATCGGCGTCCGCGTCGCGCAGCGAACCCGCCTCCAGCAGATGCTCCCGGATCGCGTTCGGCACATCGGCGCCGGCCGGCCGGATCACCAGCTCCACCGCACCGGTGTCGGTGAACTTCACCGCGTTGGACAGCAGGTTGCGCAGCACCTGGAGCAGCCGCTGCTCGTCGGTGTGCAGCGTCGCGGGCAGCTCCGGCGACACCCGTACGGAGAAGTCGAGCCCCTTCTCCGCGGTGAGCGGGCGGAAGGTCGCCTCCACGTAGTCGACCAGCTGGACCAGCGCGATCCGGGTCGGGCTGACGTCCATCTTGCCCGCCTCGACCTTGGAGAGGTCGAGGATGTCGTTGATCAGCTGGAGCAGGTCGGACCCGGCACCGTGGATCGTCTCGGCGAACTCCACCTGCTTCGGCGAGAGATTGCCCTCGGCGTTGTCCGCCAGCAACTTGGCCAGAATCAGCAGCGAGTTGAGCGGGGTGCGCAGCTCGTGCGACATGTTCGCCAGGAACTCGGACTTGTAGCGCATCGAGACCGCGAGCTGCTCGGCGCGCTCCTCCAGAACCTGCCGCGCTTCCTCGATCTCGGTGTTCTTCACCTCGATGTCGCGGTTCTGCTGGGCCAGCAGCTCGGCCTTCTCCTCCAGTTCGGCGTTGGACGCCTGGAGGGCCTTCTGCCGGTTCTCCAGCTCCTGCGAGCGGTCACGCAGTTGCTCGGTCAGCTCCTGCGACTGCTCCAGCAGCTTCTCGGTCTTGGTGTTGACGCTGATGGTGTTGACGCTCGTCGCGATCATCTCGGCGAGCTGGTTGAGGAAGTCCCGCTGGATGTGCGTGAACGGCTGGAAGGAGGCCAGCTCGATCACGCCGAGGACCTTGCCCTCGAAGAGCACCGGCAACACGATCACATGCGCCGGAGGGGCCTCCCCGAGGCCGGAGGAGATCTTCAGATAGCCCGGCGGCACGTTGTCCACCTGGATCGTCCGCTTCTCCTCGGCCGCCGTCCCGATGAGCGTCTCGCCGGGCCGGAAGGAGGTCGGCATCGACCCCGCGGAGTAGCCGTAGCTCCCCCGCATCCGAAGCTCGTACGAACCGGCCTCGCCGTTGTCGGGACCGACCTCCTCGGAGTCCCCGGCGGCCATCGCCAGGAAGAACGCGCCGTGCTGCGCCGAGACCACCGGCGTCAGCTCGCTCATGATCAGCGAGGCCACGTCGTCCAGATCGCGGCGGCCCTGCATCAGACCGGAGATCCTGGCCAGGTTGCCCTTCAGCCAGTCCTGCTCCTTGTTGGCGAGGGTCGTGTCGCGGAGGTTCGCGATCATCGTGTTGATGTTGTCCTGGAGGACCTGGATCTCCCCGGCCGCGTCCACGTCGATCTTGAGGTTCAGATCGCCGCGCGTCACGGCCGTGGCGACCGCCGCGATGGCACGGACCTGACGGGTCAGGTTCCCGGCCATCTCGTTCACGGACTCGGTGAGGTCACGCCAGGTGCCGTCGACGTCCCGCACCCGCGCCTGACCGCCCAGCTGCCCCTCGGTGCCCACCTCGCGGGCGACCCGGGTCACCTGCTCCGCGAACGAGGACAGCTGGTCGACCATCGTGTTGATGGTGTTCTTCAGCTCCTGGATCTCACCGCGCGCGTCGATGTCGATCTTCTTGGTCAGATCGCCCTTGGCGATGGCGGTGGTGACCGTGGCGATCTGCCGCACCTGACCGGTCAGGTTGGAGGCCATCGAGTTCACGGACTCGGTGAGGTCCTTCCACGTACCGGCGACCCCCGGAACCCGGGCCTGGCCGCCCAGTTCGCCCTCCGTACCCACCTCACGGGCCACCCGCGTGACCTCGTCGGCGAACGAGGACAGGGTCGTCACCATGGTGTTGACCGTGTCGGCCAGCTCCGCGACCTCGCCGCGCGCCTCCACGGTGACCTTCTTCGTCAGATCGCCGTTGGCGACCGCGGAGGAGACCCGGGAGATGTTGCGCACCTGGCTGGTCAGGTTGTTGGCCATCAGGTTGACGTTCTCGCTGAGATCCTTCCAGATGCCGGTCGCCCCGCGCACCCGCGCCTGACCGCCGAGAATCCCCTCGGTGCCCACCTCACGGGCCACCCGGGACACCTCGTCGGCGAAGTTCAGCAGCTGGTCGACCATCGTGTTGACGGTCGTGACCAGTTCGAGGATCTCGCCCTTGGCGTCGACGGTGATCTTCTTCGAGAGATCGCCCTTGGCGACCGCGGTGGTGACCTCGGCGATGTTGCGGACCTGGAGGGTCAGGTTGTTCGCCATGCCGTTGACGGACTGGGTGAGGTCCTTCCACGTACCGGACACACCCTGCACCTCGGCCTGGCCGCCGAGGATGCCCTCCGTACCCACCTCTCGGGCGACCCGCGTCACCTGCTCCGCGAAGTTGGACAGCTGGTCCACCATCGTGTTGAGGGTGTTCTTCAGCTCCAGGATCTCGCCCCGGGCGTCCACGTCGATCTTCTGCGACAGGTCACCGCGGGCGACCGCCGTCGCGACCTGCGCGATGTTACGGACCTGAGCGGTGAGGTTCCCCGCCATCCCGTTCACCGAATCGGTCAGATCGCGCCACACTCCGGCCACACCGGGCACCTGCGCCTGGCCGCCGAGCCGCCCGTCCGTACCCACCTCGCGGGCCACCCTGGTGACCTGGTCGGCGAAGGCGGAGAGCTGGTCCACCATCGTGTTGATGGTGTTCTTGAGCTCCAGGATCTCGCCCCGGGCGTCCACGTCGATCTTCTGCGACAGGTCGCCCCGCGCCACCGCCGTCGTCACCTGTGCGATCTGCCTCACCTGGGAGGTGAGATTCCCGGCCATGAAGTTGACGGAGTCCGTCAGCTCCTTCCACGTACCCGAGACGCCGTCCACGCGCGCCTGACCGCCGAGGCGGCCCTCGGTGCCCACGTCCCGCGCCATCCGCGTCACCTGGTCGGCGAAGCTGGAGAGCTGCGCCACCATGGTGTTGACGGTGTTCTTCAGCTCCAGCATCTCGCCGGCCACGTCCACGGTGACCTTCTGCGACAGGTCACCGTTGGCGACCGCCGTGGTGACCTGCGCGATGTCCCGGACCTGACCGGTCAGGTTGCGGAAGGCGGTGTTCACCGAGTCGGTGAGGTCTTTCCACGTCCCCGCCGCACCCGGCACCTCGGCCTGCCCGCCGAGCCGGCCCTCGACGCCGACCTCCCGGGCCACCCGGGTCACCTCGGAACCGAACGACTGGAGCTGGTCCACCATCGTGTTGACGGTGTTCTTCAGCTCCAGCATCTCGCCGGCCACGTCGACCGTGACCTTCTGCGACATGTCGCCGCTGGCCACCGCGGTCGTCACCTGCGCGATGTCGCGCACCTGCGTCGTCAGATTGCGGAAGACCGTGTTCACCGAGTCGGTGAGGTCCTTCCACGTCCCGGCGGCGCCGGGCACCTGTGCCTGACCGCCGAGGAGCCCCTCGCCACCGACCTCGCTCGCCACGCGGGTCACTTCGTCCGCGAAGGTCCGCAGCGTCTCGGTCATCTGGTTGATCGTCTCGGCGAGCTGCGCGACCTCGCCGCGCGCGCTCACCGTGACCTTCTGCGTCAGGTCACCGCTGGCGACGGCCGTCGTCACCTCCGCGATCCCGCGCACCTGGGAGGTGAGGTTGCCCGCCATCGTGTTGACGGAGTCGGTGAGGTCCTTCCACACACCGGCCACACCCGGCACGGTCGCCTGACCGCCCAGCTCGCCCTCCGTACCCACCTCACGGGCGACGCGCGTCACCTCGGAGGAGAACGAGGACAGCTGGTCGACCATCGTGTTGACGGTGTTCTTCAGCTGGAGCATCTCACCGGCCACATGGACGGTGACCTTCCGCGACAGATCACCCTTGGCGACCGCCGTCGTCACCAGCGCGATGTCCCGCACCTGGGCCGTCAGCCGGTACGCCATGGTGTTCACGGAGTCCGTGAGGTCCTTCCAGGACCCGGACATCCCCCGCACCTGCGCCTGACCGCCGAGCTTGCCCTCGGTGCCCACCTCGACGGCGACCCGGGTCACCTGCTCGGTGAAGACCGACAGCTGGTCGACCAGGTTGTTGACCGTACGGGCGACCTTCAGGAACTCGCCGCGCAGCGGCCGTACCGTCTCGTCCTGGGTGTGCGAGCGCAGCTCCATCCGCTGCTCCAGATCACCGTCGGCGACCGCCGACAGGACCCGGCCCACTTCGGAGACCGGTCGCGCGAGATCGTCGACGAGCTCGTTGGAGGCGTCGATCGCGGCGGCCCAGGAACCCTCACAGGCGCCCGTCTCCAGCCGCTCCGTGAGCTTGCCCTCCCGCCCGACCACCCGCCGTACGCGCGCCAGCTCACCGGTGAGATGGAGATTCCGGTCGGCGACCTCGTTGAAGACCGCCGCGATCTCCGTCATCACGCCGTCGCCCGAGACGGTGAGCCGCCTGCGGAAGTTGCCGTCGCGCATCGCCACGAGGCCCGCGAGCACTCTGTTCAGAGCTGCCGCGTCCACTTCGACGGTGCCATTGCGCTGCTTTTTCACGGACTGTCCGCCTTTTGTACGCGCCTTCGAACCCCGCGCCGCCACGCCAGACTCCACCGTGTCCCTCCCGCAGGGGTTGACCGTTTCACTCGGGCCTATCCGGAAGCTTGCCCAGTTCCACTTTGGCTCACCGCCACAGCACACCGTCAACGGGTGACCGGGCGGACGTCAAATCGTTGCAACGTACCAGGCCGGACCAGGTCCGCGGGGAACCTGTACCGGTCGCCCCCCATCCCTTGCACCGGGAGTCCATACTTGTGCGCCCGCGCACCACCACCGGGGCGACTTGTCCCGAACTCGGCCCTCGTGTACCCGGCACCCTTGAGATACGTCTAGCCTGGCAAGCGAATCGAAGCGGCGATAAACGGGCACAGGACTCGGGGAAGCGACGAGACACCAATATGGGGAGTGCTGTGATCACCGCGCGCGCGGCCGCCACCTTCGAACCGGTCGGGCGCTCGGTCGCGACCGCCCGCGCCTTCGTCCGGGACACGCTCCAGGGGTGGGGCTACAACGATGTCGTCGACGACGCCGTCGTCCTCACCAGTGAGCTCGTGACCAACGCGGTCATCCACGCGGGGACGGCGGCCGACGTCCTGTGCCTGCGCACCGAGGAAGGCGTCCGCGTCGAGGTCTCGGACCACTATCCGGAACGCGAGGTCCCGCTCCAGAGCAGCGCCCTCGACTTCGGCAGCCCGGACCGCGAGAACGGCCGTGGTCTGCTGCTCTGTGCCGCCCTGGCCTCCCGCTGGGGCGTCGAGTACTCCCCCACCCGCAAGCACGTCTGGTTCCAGCTGGACCTGCCCGACCGGCCCGTGGGCATCCGCTCCGCCGGCCCGGTCCTGCCCACCTCGCTCCTCCCGGTCACCGACCAGCGGATCAGGGTCGCCGTGGTCCAGATCGACAGCGCCGGCGCGATCAGCGCGTGGAACGACGACGCCGCGTACGTCTTCGGGCACACGGCGGAGCAGGTCACCGGCAAGCAGTTCACCGACTTCGTGGCCTGGCCACACACCCCGGGGACCAACACCGGCATCGCCGACGCCCTCCAGCTCTCCCGCTGGGAGGGCAGCTACGGCATTCGCGGCGCGGACGGCCGGACGATCGCCGTCTACGCCTCGCACCTGCGGGTCCGCGACACCGACGGCGACCCGTCCACGGTCTGCCTCCTGGTCCGCGACGACGAACGCGCCGTCCTCCAGACCCCGGTCCGCGCCCCGGTCTCCGACGCCTCCTCCGACAGCCGCACCACGGACCCGTTCGAGGTCTTCATCGGCTCCCCCGCCCCCGACGACCTCGACGGCCTCCTCCAGCGGACGGTCGAGCGCGCCCGCGACATGCTCGACGCCGACGCCGCGTTCCTCCTCCTGGCCACCGACGACGAGACGGAGCTGGAGGTCCGCGCGACGACGGGCCTCCCCTCGGCCCGCCAGCGCTTCGCCCGGGTCCCCGTCGAAGCCGGAACGGGACGCTACGGCTCCGCCCGCATGCCGGCCGTGCACGAGGACCTCACCGCCGTCCCCGGCGCCGTCCCGCTCCTCACCGACACCGGGATGCGCTCGGTCGTCACGGTCCCGCTGAAGGTCGAGGGCCGGCTCACCGGCTCCCTGGGCGTCGCGGCGGAGGGCGCGGGCCGTTACTCGAACGAGGAGGCCCTACGCCTCCAGTTCGCCGCCGACCGCATCGCGCTGGCCGTGGAGTCCGCCCGCCTCGGGGAGCTGGAACGGCTGCGCCGCGGCTCCCTGTCCTTCCTCGTCGAGGCCTCCGACCTGCTGGCCGGCACACTCGACCGGGACCAGACCCTGGCGCTCATGGCCCAGATGACGGTCCCGACCCTGGCCACCTGGTGCGCCGTCTACACGATCGCGGACCAGTCCTCCGAGCCGTACCTCTCGTACGTGCTCCACGAGGACGAGGACCTCATCGACGGCCTCAAGGCCCTGCTCTCGAAGATTGCCCCGCCGGATCCGGTCCCGACCCCGGGCGCCCGCGTCTGGGCCGCCCCCTCGGAGGCCGGTCACAAGGCCGCGCTCAGCACGTCGACCCGCAGCCTGCAGCGCGACGCCCCGCTGAGCATGAGCACGGCCACCCGCACGACGCTCGCCACGGCCCAGGCCGTGGGCGGTGAGACGGTGGTCCTCCCGCTGGTCGCCCGCAACCGCGTGATCGGCATGCTGACGCTCGGCAAGCCTTCGGACGACCACTTCCGCCAGGAGATCCTGGAGCTGGCCGAGGACCTGTCCCGCCGGGCCGCCCTGGCCCTGGACAACGCCCGCCTGTACTCGGAGCGCATGGCGATCAGCCAGTCGCTCCAGCGCAGCCTGCTGCCCCCGGGCCTCCCCGACGTACCGAACGTCGAGATCGAGGTCATCTACCGCGCCGCGGGCGAGGGCAACGAGGTCGGCGGCGACTTCTACGACGTCTTCCCGATCCGCGACGGTGCGTACGGCTTCGCCATCGGCGACGTCTGCGGTACGGGCCCCGAGGCAGCCGCCGTCACGGGTCTGGCCCGCCACGCGTTGCGCCTGCTGGCCCGCGAGGGCTTCGGCGGCCCGGCGGTCCTGGAGCGCCTCAACGCGGCGATCCTCGACGAGGGCGCCCGCAGCCGCTTCCTGACCCTGCTCTACGGCGAGCTGTGGCCCCAGGAGGACGGCAGCGCCCTTCTGAAGGTGGTCTGCGCCGGTCACCCGCTGCCGCTGCGCCTGCGCCAGGACGGCTCCGTGGAGTCGGCCGCGGAACCGCAGCCCCTGCTCGGTGTGCTCGAGGACCTCGACCTGTACGAGCAGGAGGTCGTCCTCAACCCGGGTGATGTCCTCCTGTGCGTCACGGACGGCGTCACCGAACGCCGCGAGGGAACCCGCATGCTGGGCGACGACGGCCTCGCGGACGTCCTGTCGACGTGTACGGGCCTGACGGCCGGAGCGGTCGCCGCACGCATCCTGCGGGCCGTGGAACGCTTCGCCGCCGAGCCGGCCTCGGACGACATGGCGATCCTGGCCATGCGCGTCCCGGAGCCTCCTCTCGTCTGACTCCCGCCCGCTCCACTTCAACGCGAAAGGCCCCCGCCACACGGCGGGGGCCTTTCGTTGTTCAGAGCCCCAATGCGGAATCGAACCGCAGACCTTCTCCTTACCATGGAGACGCTCTACCGACTGAGCTATTGGGGCCTCGTTGCTCTGTGGCAACGAGGTAAACCATACACGCGATCAGGGGATACGCATAATCGCGATCGGCGGGGTGGGGTGGACCCGCAGATTCAGGTTCCGGGGCCGGAACGCAGAAAAGCCCCGCACCAAAAGGTGCGGGGCTTTCCCGGAAAAA
>BMTG01000012.1 GCA_014649555.1 Streptomyces globisporus
GCGACCTCTTCACGGTCGTCCCCCAGCTCACCGAGGAGATCAACACCCGCAAGGGCTGACCTCCTGGTGAACGGACGCGGGCCGGGCCGCACGGTGAAACCCCACCGTGCGGCCCGGCCCGCGTCTGTCAGCGTCGCTCTTCGGCCGGACGTGCCGACGTGCTCCGGTCGCCACGGTCCCGGTCGTCCCGGTCCTGCGTGCCGAGGCCGAACGTGGTGAAGGCCGTGCGCTCCGGCAGCGGGTAGAACTCCTTGCCCGTCAGCGCGTTGACGATGACGGCGGACCGCCAGGCGGCCAGGCCCAGGTCCGGTGTGCCGACGCCGTGGGTGTGCCGTTCGGCGTTCTGCACGAAGACGGAACCGGCGATCTCCGGTGCGAGCACGAGCCGTTGGGCCGCGTCGACCTGCGGACGCCCCGCCTCGTCACGGACGACGTACGGGTCGAGGGCCGCGAGCAGCGTGTCGACCGGGCGCTCCCGGTAGCCGGTGGCGAGCACGACGGCGTCCGTGACGAGGCGGCCCCGCGTCTCCTGCTGGCCGTGCTCGACGCTCAGTTCGATCCTCCCCGCGCCCGTGGTGGCGGCACCGGTGACCTCGATGCCGGGCGTGAGCGTGACGTCGGGCCACTCGCCGCCGAGGCTGCGCCGGTACAGCTCGTCGTGGATGTCCCCGAGCGTGTCCCCGCTGACGCCCTTGTACAGCTGCCACTGGCGGGGCAGCAGGCGGTCCCGGGTGGCCTGCGGAAGGCCGTGGAAGTAGCGGGTGTA
This sequence comes from Streptomyces globisporus, assembly GCA_014649555.1. Classification (GTDB taxonomy): domain Bacteria; phylum Actinomycetota; class Actinomycetes; order Streptomycetales; family Streptomycetaceae; genus Streptomyces; species Streptomyces globisporus. The sequence goes on from BMTG01000012.1 coordinate 767, forward strand.
GTCGGGGGTGAACTGCTCCAGGCCGATCTTGCTGTACTCCATGGGCGCGAAGGCCGGCGTACGGGCCAGCCAGGTCAGCCCCTCCGCCCCCTCGGGCCGGGAGCGCAGCAGGTCCAGGAGGACTTCGGCGCCCGACTGGCCCGAGCCGACGACGGTGATGTGGCGGGCGGCCAGCAGCCGGTCCCGCTGGGCGAGGTAGTCGGCCGAGTGCAGTACGACGGCGGCAGGGTCCCGAACCAGCTCCCGCAGAGGTTCGGGGACATGGGGTGCCGTGCCGACACCGAGGGCGAGGTTACGGGCATGGGTCAGCCCGCTCGTGAGCGTCTCCCCGTCGGGGCCGAGCCGGGTGAACTCCACGGCGAACGCGCCCTGTCCGGGGTCCCAGGCGGCCGTGTCGACGCGGTGGCCGAAGCGGGTGGAGGGCAGTTCGGTGCTCACCCAGCGCAGATAGTTGTCGAACTCGGAGCGGTGGATGTGGAACCGCTCGGCGAAGTAGAACGGGAAGAGCCTGCGGCGGATCTTGATGTAATTGAGGTACGACCAGGGGCTGGTGGGCTCGACGAGGCTCACCAGGTCGGCCAGGAAGGGCACTTGCAGGGTCGCACCCTCGATGAGCAGCCCGGGGTGCCAGCGGAACGCGGCGCGCTGCTCGTGGAAAGCGGTGCGCAGCCCGGGAACGCCGTCGGCCAGTGCGGCGAGCGAGAGGTTGAAGGGCCCTGCCCCCACCCCCAGCAGATCGAGGGGTGGCGTGCGCGGTCCGGGTGTCATCGGGTTCCTCCGGCGAGGGTCGCGGGTGCGGCGGGGGTCGGTCCCGGGCGAGTCGTGCGCATCGTCGACGTCATGGCGACAGCCTTTCCGTCTCGGGGGCCTCGGTATCGTCGGCCGCCGAGGCTTCGCTCACGCCACGGTCCGCGGCCGACGCACTCACGGCACGGTCCGCCGCCGCCGTGACGAGGTCGAGCAGCGGGAGCAGATCGGCCGTCGCGGCGTCCGGGTGCAGCAGGGTGGCCTTCAGCCAGAGGCGGCTGCGGCCGTCGCCGTCCTCCGCCACCGCCCGGCCGAGGACGGCGCGCCCCTCGGCGAGCAGCGTGCGGCGGACCGCGGCGACCACCTCGTCGCCCGCCTCGTCGGGCAGCGCGTCGGCCGCGGCGGGGCGGAACAGCACGGTGCTGATGCCGATTCCGCCCGGGCGCAGGCGGAGCCGGGGGTGCGCGTCGACGGCCCGGCCGAATTCTTCAGCCGTACGCACACAGTGCTCGACCAGTTTCCCCAGTCCCCGCCGTCCGAGGGCCCGGAAGGTGACCGCCATCTTCAGGGCGTCGGGGCGTCGGGTGGTGCGGATCGAGCGGCCCAGCAGGTCCGGGAGTCCGGCCTCGGTGTCGTCGTCGGCGTTGAGGTAGTCGGCGCGCAGGGAGAGCGGGGCGAGCATCGCGGCGTCGGCGACGACCAGCACCCCGGCGGCGACCGGCTGCCAGCCGAGTTTGTGCAGGTCGAACGTGACGGTGGCGGCGTGCTCCAGACCCGCGAGCTGAGGAGCCAGACGCTCGCTGAACAGCAGCGGACCGCCGTACGCGGCATCGACGTGGAGCTGTGCGGTGTGCCGTTCGGCGATGCGGGCGATCTCCGGGAGGGGGTCGATGCGCCCCTCGTCGGTGGTCCCCGCGGTGGCGACGACCAGGAGCGGCGATCCGGCGAGGCCGGTCAGGACACGGTCGAGGGCCGCCGGGTCGATCCGGCCCTTGCTGCAGGCGACGACCGTGGGGGCGGGCAGGCCGAGCATCCAGGCGGCGCGGTGGACGCTGTGGTGGGCGTTGGCACCGGTCACCACCCGCAGCGGGCCGCCTGCCGCCCGTTCCCGGGCGAGGAGCAGGGCGACCAGGTTGGACTCGGTGCCGCCGCTGGTGATGAGCGCGTCGGGGGCAGGGGCCGCGGGGTGGACGAGCCGGGCCAGGGCGGCCGTGGTCAGCTCCTCGATCACCCCGGCGGCGGGCGCCTGGTCCCAGGAGTCCATGGAGGGGTTGAGGGCCGCCCCCGCCAGCTCCGCCGCTACGGCCACGGCGAGCGGCGGGCAGTGCAGATGGGCGACGCAGGCGGGGTCGGCCGGGTCCGCCGCCCCTTCCGCGACCGCGCGCACGACGTCCCCCAGCGCGGCCTCGGGGCCGACACCCTCCTCCGGCAGGACCGGGGAGCAGAGGGCGCGTGTGCTCTGCTCCACGGCCTCGGGCCCTCCCGCGGGCAGCGGCCCGCCCCGGGCCCGGGCGGCGTCCCCCAAGGCGTCCAGGACGATGGCGGTCAGGGGCCGCAGGTGTTCCGGCCCGTGCGCACCGCCCGCGACGAGGCCTCCCCGTACGCCTTCGGCCCCGGGACTCGACGGCGTGCCGGCGCTCCCACCCAACCGCCCGCGTTCCACGGAGCGTTCACCGGGAGTCGGGAGCGGCGCATGCGGCATGGCGAGGACCTTCGGTCGTGGTGCGGACACGTCGCACGGGAGTGGGGAGCCACGCGGGGCGACTCCGGAGGCGGGAAGATCCACCACCGGGGCTCGCTGGTTAGGCTAACCTGACTTCGAAGGTGCGAACGACGCGCGGTCCGCCTGCTCAGGGAGGCTACTTCGCTTACCAGGGGCCCGAGTTGTCGGATCCCGACTCCACCGCCCGGCGCAGTGCGTCCGGGGAGCCCAGCAGTTCGGCCGGCAGATAGCCGGAGCGGACGCCCAGTTCCCATCCGTGCACCTGGACGGCGAGCGCGGCCAGGGTGAGGGTGTCGAGCGGCAGCAGGGTGCGGGGCGCGGGATCGGGTCCCACGCTCTCCCGGTAGGCGTCGAGCCGGTCCACCAACCCCTGCTCGAAGGCGTCCTGTTGGTCGTCGAGGAGAACGCGCAGAAGTTGCTGATCAGAGGTGGGCGCGTCCACGGCGTCCAGCGCGGCGGCCGCCTCTGCCCGCTCGTCGGCATCGGGCTTGCGCAGGGTCACGGTGGGCCAGTGGCGGGGCTGGTGCCCGTCCGCCTCGGTCAGATACCGGCACAGGGCGTCCATCGCGGCGAGGTCCGCCGGGGTCGATGCCGAGGCGAGCGTGGAGTACGGCACTCCTTGGTGGATCGCGGGCGCGTAGTCGCTCCGCAGCAGCAGTCCGGTCACCCGCTCCCAGTCCCACACGAGTCCGCTGACCAGACAGGCCGCGAAGAGGTCGAGCCAGGTGCGGGCCGAAGGGGCCTGCTCCCGCGAGGAGGCGACGACATCGCCGAAGGATATGTCCTCGGTGCTGAGGTTCTCCCCGATCAGCGGGAAGAGGATCTCCTGGTCGCCCTCGGGGAAGCAGCCGACGCTCATCTCCCCCAGCCGGCACTCCGCCGCCGTGCTCAGCGCGGAGCGCGCCACGTCGTCGAGCGCGGCCCCCTGCGAGGTACGGGCGGCGACATGGTCGAGCAGTTCCTCGGCCAGTTCGCGCATGCGCCGCGGGGCCGGGTCGTCGTAGCGCATCCGGTGCCACCGCCCCGCCGTCCGCCCGACGATGCCTTCCGCCGCCCCGTCCAGACGCCGGGCGTCCACCTCATGGCATGTCACTTCCCGCACGTAGCCGTCCCTTTCGTGATCTTCGATCCGGAAGCGGCACGCTATCAGCGGGCTCGGACACGCACGGGTACGGACGGGTGCGGCCCGGTGCGGGAGCGGTGGTGGCCGCTCCCGCACCGGGCCCGGATCACGCCGCTTCGGTGGGCAGCTCCGCGCGGATCTCCCGCGCGGCGGCGACCAGGTTCTCCAGGGAGGCCCGGGTCTCGGGCCAGCCACGGGTCTTCAGGCCGCAGTCGGGGTTCACCCACAGACGTTTCGCCGGGATGGCCTCAAGTCCCTTACGGAGAAGGGCCGCTGCCTCCTCGGTGCTGGGGATGCGGGGTGAGTGGATGTCGTAGACGCCGGGTCCGGCCTCCCGCGGGTAGCCGTGGGCGGCCAGTTCGCGGGCGACCTGCATGTGGGAGCGGGCGGCTTCCAGGCTGATGACGTCGGCGTCGAGATCGTCGATGGCCTGGATGATGTCACCGAACTCGGCGTAGCACATGTGGGTGTGGATCTGGGTGTCCGGCCGCACCCCGGCGGTGGCCAGGCGGAAGGACTCCGTCGCCCACTGAAGGTACGCGGCGTGGTCGGCGGCGCGCAGCGGGAGCGTCTCGCGCAGCGCGGGTTCGTCGACCTGGATCACCGAGGTGCCGTTCGCCTCCAGGTCGTTCACCTCGTCGCGCAGGGCGAGGGCGACCTGGCGGGCGGTGTCGCCGAGCGGCTGGTCGTCGCGGACGAAGGACCAGGCGAGCATGGTGACCGGCCCGGTGAGCATGCCCTTGACCGGGCGGTCGGTGAGCGACTGCGCGTACGCGGTCCACCGTACCGTCATCGGCTCGGGGCGCGAGATGTCCCCGGCCAGGACCGGCGGGCGGACGTAGCGGGTTCCGTAGGACTGGACCCAGCCGTGCTGGGTGGCGAGGTAGCCGGTGAGCTGCTCGGCGAAGTACTGCACCATGTCGTTGCGTTCGGGCTCGCCGTGCACGAGGACGTCGATCCCGGCCTTCTCCTGGAAGGAGAGGACCTCGCGGATCTCGTCCTTGATGCGCTCCTCGTACCCGGCCTCGTCGATCCGGCCCGCGCGCAGGTCGGCCCGCGCGGTGCGCAGTTCGGTGGTCTGCGGGAACGAGCCGATGGTGGTGGTCGGCAGCAGCGGCAGCCCGAGGTGCGCCCGCTGGGCGAGCGTCCGCTCGGCGTACGGCTGGGAGCGGCGGCCGTCCGCGTCGGTGATGGCCGCCGTCCGGGCGCGCACGGCCGGGTCGCGGGTGATCGCGGCATCGGTGCGGGAGGCCAGGTCTGCCCGGTTGGCGGCGAGTTCGGCCGCGATGGCGTCCGTGCCGGAGGCCAGACCGCGGGCCAGGACGACGATTTCCTCGGTCTTCTGCTGGGCGAAGGCGAGCCAGCGGGCGATCTGCGGGTCGATGTCGCGCTCGGCCTTCGCGTCCAGCGGGACGTGCAGCAGGGAGCAGGAGGCGGAGACGTCGACGCGGTCGGCGAGGCCGAGCAGGGTGCCGAGGGTGGCGAGGGACTTCTCGTAGTCGTTGATCCAGATGTTGCGTCCGTTGACGACGCCGGCGACCAGCCGCTTGCCGGGCAGCCCGCCGGCGGCCGCGAGGTCGTCGAGGTTGCCGGCGCCGGCCTCGGTGAAGTCGAGCGCGAGCCCGTCGACGGGAGCCTTGGCCAGGGCCGCCAGCGCCTCGCCGAGCCGCCCGAAGTAGGAGGCGACCAGCAGCTTGGGCCGGTCGGTGAGGCCGCCGAGGTCGCGGTAGGCGCGGGCGGCGGCGTTCAGCTCGGCCGGGGTGCGGTCCTGCACGAGAGCGGGCTCGTCCAGCTGGACCCACTCGGCGCCCGCCGCACGCAGGTCCGCGAGGACTTCGGCGTACACGGGCAGGAGACGGTCCAGCAGGGTCAGCGGCTCGAAGTCGGCGGCCACACCGGGGGCCGCCTTCGCGAGCAGGAGGTAGGTGACAGGGCCGACGAGGACCGGGCGCGGGGTGTGGCCGAGCGCGAGGGCCTCCTTGAACTCGGCGACCTGCTTGGCGGAGTCGGCGGTGAACACCGTGTCCGGGCCCAATTCAGGAACCAGGTAGTGGTAGTTGGTGTCGAACCACTTGGTCATCTCCAGCGGCGCGACGTCCTGCGTACCGCGGGCCATGGCGAAGTAGCCGTCGAGGGCGTCGCGGCGGACCGCGTCGCGGTGCCGCTCGGGGACAGCGCCGACCATGACGCTGGTGTCCAGGACATGGTCGTAGTACGAGAAATCACCGGTCGGCACTTCGTGGACGCCGGCCTCGGCGAGCTGCTGCCAGGTTCCCCGGCGCAGTTCGGCGGCGGTCTGCCGGAGGGCGTCGGCGTCGACGCGGCCCTTCCAGTAGCCCTCGATGGCCTTCTTCAGTTCACGGTTCTGACCCTGGCGGGGGTAGCCGTACACGGTGGCCCGTGCTGCCGCGGCTGCGGGCTTCGCTGTCACGTGACTCTCCTTCGCGAGCGTGTCTGCGGTGCAGATCCCGGGACGGGACGCGGACGCGAAGGGATGACGCATCGGGCGGACTCCGGGCCACGTCGAACCGTGCCCGTCCACCTGATGGTTCCGCCGACCCGCCCACGAGGTCACCGAGATCTCCGCACGCGAACGGTCGCGTGCGGGCAACGGGCAGGTCTTCGGACTCGCGGGCACGTCTGCCGGGGCAGACACCTAATGGCCGTCGCTTCCCGGACCCGGTCGGGCCCAGTGCGTATGACGGCGGTCGTTCCCACTCACCGCTGCGGGGCAGTCCCGGATTCCCACCGGGTTCCCTCTTACGACACCCCGCCTGGCGGACAGGGCGAACCAGCTGCACCGGCCACCCTAAGGGGACGACCGCCGGGCGCACACCGTTGTTCATACTTCGGAAGGTGATGTGAGGCACGGGGCGGCCCTTTCCGGCCGTCCGTGGCCGAGAACGACCAGCGGGGAGGCGCCGAGCGCGGCGGTCCGCGCGCCCCGTACACGAAGCGCCCGCCCCACGATCGGCGCGCCGACGCCCATCAGGTTCCCCTGCCGTTCGGCTCTTCGCCATCCGCCCCCTGACCTTCGGTCAGCTCGCTCGTCTCGACTGTGCGGAGGCAGTGACCCAGATGTAACCGAATGGCGTAGGGGAATGCGGAACCACGGAGCGTCACAAGCCGTTCTTCTTCCCACTACACGGCCCTGTCGATCCCCGGCAGGGCCGATCGAGGAACGGAAAACGTCATATGAAGAAGACAGTCGGGTGGGCCCAGGACGGCGACGACTGGACGATCACCGTGAACGGCACGCAGTACCGCGCGGTCGAGCGGCCGACGGACGGCCGGGTGGACAACTACCTGGTGCGGGGTGACGACCTGAGCGCCGAGTGCCCGAGCCTCGGTCATGGACTGGGCGTCATCCGGGAGCACGAGTCCCGGCGCTGACCCCGGCCGGTCAGCCGAGCGGGCCGCCCACCGAACCGCCCGCGCCATCCGCCGGGTGGCCCGCCGCCTCGCCGCCCGCCGCCTCGTCGCGCGGCCCCTGCCGCAGCAGATAGGTGTCCATGATCCAGCCGTGCCGTTCGCGGGCCTCCGCACGCCGGCGGCTGATCTCGTCGGCCACCTCGTCGAGCGGGCCGGAGACCAGGATCTCGTCGGGGGTACCGATGTACGCGCCCCAGTGGATCCACAGGCCCCGACCCGTCAGATGCGTGAAGGTCTCATGGCCGTCGAGCATCACGACGATGTCGCCGTCGTCCTCGGGGAAGCCCTGGGCCAGCCGTCTGCCGGGGGTGATGTGGATGGGGCGGCCGACCTGGTTCAGGGTGACGCGGTGCCGGGCGGCCAGGGCGGAGACGCTGCTGATGCCGGGGATCACCTCGTGGCCGAATTCCACCGTGCCGCGCCCCCGGATGTCGTCGAGGATCGCGAGCGTGCTGTCGTACAGGGCCGGGTCGCCCCACACCAGGAAGGCTCCGCACTGCCCCGGCGCGAGCTCCTCGATGATCAGGCGTTCGCAGATGTCGGCGCGGCGGTGGCGCCAGTCGTGCACCGCCGAGGCGTAGCGCGCGGCATCGTCCTGGGTGCGGTCGCGCCACGGATCGCCGGCCTCCACCACGCGGTAGGGGCCGGTGAGGTGCTCGTCGAGGATGTCGCGCCGCAGCCGGGTCAGGGACTCCTTCTCCTTGCCCTTGCCGAGCACGAAGAAGACGTCGGCCCGGCGCATGGCCTTCACCGCGGCGAGGGTCAGATGGTCGGGGTCGCCGGCGCCCATGCCGATGACGAGGATACGCCGGGGGGCCTCGCTGCTGTCCGCCATGTCTGTCATGTCGGCCGATCATGCCAGGGGCCAGGGCCTGTCCGGCAATTCCCGTCGTCGCCCGGGACATGCCCTGGACGGGGTGGACCTGCTAGGACGTCCAACTATATGTTCGTGAGCAGCGGGGTGGTCGGTGTGCAGCTGATCGCCCTCAAGGCCCGTGGTGTCAGGGAAGCCGGTGTGATTCCGGCGCGGTCCCGCCACTGTGACCGGGGAGTCCGTCCTCGCAGGACACGCCACTGACGGTGCAGCAGCCGTCGGGAAGGCAGGGTGACGGGCGTCGATCCGGGAGTCAGGATACCGGCCGCGGCCCGATGGCCGCCAACCTCGTCCCGAGACCGTTCCCGCGACCGCGAGCGCCTCCTCCAGCAGATCCGCGTCCGGCACGATCCGGGAGACGAGCCCGGCCCGCTCCGCCGCCGCAGAGGCCGGCGCGGGTCGGGTGCCGGGATGATTCACTCCGCGATGAGCGTTGTATCCGGTTGTGTCCGGCTCCATGCGGCGAGCCGGGCCATCGGAGAAAGCTGGAGGCGGCGCTGTGCACGGTGAGTACAAGGTTCCCGGCGGCAAGCTGGTCGTGGTGGACCTGGAGGTGGCGGGCGGGGCGCTGCGGAACGTCCGGGTAGCCGGGGACTTCTTCCTCGAACCGGACGAGGCGATCCTCGCGATCGACGCGGCGCTGGAGGGCGCCCCCGCCCACACGGACACCGCCGGGCTCGCGGCCCGGATCGAGGCGGCGCTGCCCGACTCCACGGTGATGCTGGGGCTGAGCGCGGAGGGCGTCGCCATCGCCGTACGCCGGGCGCTGGCGCAGGCCACGGAGTGGAGCGACTACGACTGGCAACTGATCCACGACGCGCCCCAGTCGCCCGCGCTGCACATGGCGCTGGACGAGGTGATCACCGCCGAGGTGGCGGCGGGGCTGCGGCCGCCGACCCTGCGGGTCTGGGAGTGGGACTCCCCCGCCGTGATCATCGGCAGCTTCCAGTCGCTGCGCAACGAGGTGGACCCGGCGGGCGTGGAGCGGCACGGCGTGGACGTCGTACGCCGGATCTCGGGCGGCGGCGCGATGTTCGCCGAGCCCAGCTCCACCATCACGTACTCGCTCGCCGTGCCGCAGGCGCTGGTGTCGGGGCTGTCCTTCGCCGACAGCTACGCCTATCTGGACGACTGGGTCCTGGAAGCCCTCGCGGACATGGGTATCAAGGCCTGGTACCAGCCGCTCAACGACATCGCCACCGAGGTCGGCAAGATCGCGGGGGCCGCGCAGAAGCGGGTGGTCGGGCCGGACGGCGGGCCGGGGGCCGTGCTGCACCACGTGACCATGGCGTACGACATCGACGCCGACAAGATGCTGGAGGTGCTCCGCATCGGCAAGGAGAAGATGTCGGACAAGGGCACGCGGTCGGCCAAGAAGCGCGTGGACCCGCTGCGGCGGCAGACCGGACTGCCGCGCCAGGTGGTGATCGAGCGGATGATCGACTCGTTCCGCAAGCGTCACGGCCTCACCACCGGAAGCGTGACCGACGCCGAGCTGGCCCGCGCCGAGGAACTCGTGCGGACCAAGTTCGCCACGCCGGAGTGGACGGCACGGGTGCCGTAGGGCTCCCTGGGCGGGCGGGCGCCGCCGCATACTGGGTCGTATGGACAAGACGGCGTCCGGCTCCGGAGTACGGGAACGGCTCGGCAGGAGCCTCTTCGCCCGGGTGGCGGGACCTTCCGGGCCGGAGAACCGGGCCCGGATCCACCAGACCCCCGGCCCCCGCTGGTTCGGCCCGGACCGGCCGGTGCGCCGGGTGCACGGGGACGCGTCCATGTTCATCGGCGGGCTGCGCGCCCTGCTCCTCCAGTCGCTGCACCCTCTCGCCATGGCCGCCGTCGCCGGCCACTCGGGGTTCAAGGGTGATCCGTGGGGGCGGCTCCAGCGGACCAGCACGTTCCTGGCGGTGACCACGTTCGGCACGGCCGAGCACGCCCAAGAGGCGGTGGACCGCGTACGTTCCGTGCACGAGGGGGTGCGCGGGACCGCGCCCTCCGGGGAGCCGTACCACGCGGCCGATCCGCACCTCCTGTGCTGGGTGCACGTCGCCGAGGTGGACAGCTTCCTCCGCGCCCATCAGCGGTACGGGGCACGGCCGCTGGACGGCGCGGGGTGCGACGGGTACATCCACGACATGGCGACGGTGGCCCACGCCCTCGGCGTCCCCGACCCGCCGCACGACCGGGCGGAACTGGCCGAACGCATCGCCGCCTACCGCCCGGAGCTGCGCGCCACCCGGGAGGCCATGGACGCGGCCCGCTTCATCCTTCTGCACCCGCCGCTGCCCTGGCCGGTCCGCCCCCCGTACGCCGTGCTCGCCGCGAACGCCGTGGCCGCGCTCCCGCCGTGGGCCCGGGAGCCGTTGCGGCTGCCCCGGGTGCCGGGGGTCGAGGAGGTCTGCGTACGGCCCGCCGGGAAGGCTCTGACCAGGACCATCCGGTGGGCGATGACCCCGCCTGCGGGAGGCTGAGCGCCGCCCGGGTGCCGATGGCCGCTGCGGGCAGGACGATGGAGGGGACCGTACGCGGGGGGCCCACGACGGGAGACCCCGGTGGCACGCAGCGAATCGACCGACGTTCTTGTGGTGGGCGCGGGCCCGGTCGGCCTGACGCTCGCCGCCGAGCTGCGGCGGGCGGGGGTGGCCTGCCGGATCGTGGACCGGCTGCCCGCCCGGCTGCCGTACGCCAAGGCGGTGGGCATCCAGCCGCGCACCCTGGAGCTCTTCGACCGGATGGGCCTGGTGCGGGAGGTGCTGGACGCGGCGGTCCCGATGCGCGGGCAGCTGACGTATCTGAACGGGGCCGAGCAGGGCCGGGTCGAGCTGGTCCTGCCGCCCGAGGTGCCGTACGGCTTCGCCGCGCTGCCGCAGTGCGACACCGAACGCCTGCTGGAGGAGTTCCTCGGGCGGCACGGCACCGGGATCGAGCGGTCGACCGCACTGGTGGGGTTCGCCCAGGATCCCGCCGGGGTGACCAGCCGGCTGACGACGACGTCCGGGGACGAGGTGGAGGTCCGGTCGCGGTTCCTGGTGGGCTGCGACGGGGCGCACTCGGCGGTGCGCAAGGGACTCGGGCTCACCTTCGAGGGGGGTGCGTTCCCCGAGGAGTACATGCTCGCCGATGTGGAGGTGGGGTGGGATCTGCCGCCCGGGTACGGGGTGCGCTCGATGCACCGCGGCGAGGACGGGGCGATCGACGATTTGCTGGTCTGCATTCCGCTGCCGGGGAACGGCCGCTACCGGATGTCGATGCTGGTGCCGCCGGAGCTGTCCGCCGCGCGGCAGGCGGAGGCGGCCGGGACGGCGGGCGGCGGTGACGGGGTGACGCACGGCCTGGAAGGCGGTACGGCCCCCGGCCTCCCGGACATCCAGAAGGTCCTGGACCGGCTGGCGCCGGAACCGGTCACCGCGTCCGCGCTGCGCTGGTCGTCGGTGTTCCGGATCAGCCACCGGCTGGTGGACCGGTACGGGGAGGGCCGGGTGTTCGTCGCCGGGGACGCGGCGCACATCCATCCGCCGACCGGCGCCCAGGGCATGAACACCGGGATCCAGGACGCCTGCAACCTGGCGTGGAAGCTGGCACTCGCCGTCGAGGGCGCGGCGGGGCCGCGGGTGCTCCCCGGTTACGACGCGGAGCGGCACCCGGTCGGCGAGGAGGTGGTGGGCCGGACCGTCCGGCACGCAGCCGAGGGGGTGCAGGCGGACCCGACGGACCGGGAGACGCTGCTGCTGCGCGAGGCCCAGCTCCTGGTCGGCTACCGGGAGAGCCCGCTGGTGACGCCCCTCTCCCCGGACGACCCGGCCCCGCTGCGGCCGGGCGACCGGGCCCCGGACTGCGGTGGTCTCACCGGGGACATCGCCGCCCACCCGGTACGCCTCTTCGACATGCTGCGCGGCCGCGGGCACGTGCTGCTGGTGTACGGGGACCACCCGGCCGGCGACTCGCCCGTCGATCTCGCCTCCGCCGCACGGGAGTTCACGGGCCGCCGGATGGTCACGTACCGGATCCTGCCCGTCGGCGCCCCGGACCGTTGGACGGGCATCCCGCATCACCACGACAGCCGGGGTGAGTTCGCGCTCCGGTACGGGGCGGGCGAGGGTGCGGCGTTCGTCGTACGCCCGGACGGATATCTGACGGCCTGTCTCCGTCCGCCGACAGTGGGAGGGTTGAAGGAGGCGTTGGGGAGGATGTTCCTCCCGTGAGGGCCGTCGCGGTCAGTCGACGCTGACGACCACCGAGTGCCATCCGCTCGCCCCGTCCGGGACGGTCTTGGTGCGCTTCTCGGTCTGCGTCTCGCCCGTCCCGTCCGTGGCGCGGACAGTGAGGGTGTGGCTGCCGGGGGTCGCCTTCCAGGGGTAGGTCCACTGGCGCCAGGTGTCGACGGTGGCCTGCTCGGCGAGCTGGGCGGGCTTCCAAGGGCCGTCGTCGACCCGGATCTCGACCTTCTCGATGCCCCGGTGCTGGGCCCACGCCACCCCCGCGACCATCACCGTCCCCGCCTCGGGGCGCCCGAAAGGCTTGGGGGTGTCGATGCGGGACTGCGTCTTGATCGGGGCCTCCCGGGCCCAGTTGCGCTTCACCCAGTACGCGTCGTAGGAGTCGAAGGTGGTGAGCTCGATGTCCTCGATCCACTTGCAGGCCGAGACGTACCCGTACAGTCCGGGCACGAGCATGCGGACGGGGAAGCCGTTGACGAACGGCAGCGGTTCGCCGTTCATGCCGACGGCGAGCATCGCGTCCCGGCCGTCCATGACGTCCTCGACGGGGGTGCCGAGCGTCATGCCGTCCACCGAGCGGGCGATGATCTGGTCCGCCTCGCCGCCCCGGGACGGCGGCTTCACCCCGGCCTCCTTGAGCAGATCGGCCAGGCGGACACCGATCCACCGGGCGTGGCCGATGTAGGGGCCGCCGACCTCGTTGGAGACGCAGCACAGGGTGATCTCGCGTTCGATCAGCGGGCGGTCCAGCAGGTCCTGGTAGCTGAACTCCAGGTCCCTGCGCACGCCCTTGCCGTGGATGCGCAGCCGCCAGGTGTTCGCGTCGACCTTGGGGATCACGAGGGCGGTGTCGACCCGGTAGAACTTGTCGTTGGGAGTGGTGAACGAGCTGATGCCACGGGCCCTCGGCTGTGCTCCCGCCGGGATCGGCTGTGCGCGCGAAGCCGGGGCGGGCAGGCGTACGGCATCCCGGGAGGCGACCGCGTCCTGGGCGCTGCGGCCGTTGAGCGCCCGGCCGACGGCTCCGGCGGCGGTGGAGGCGGCGGCAGCGGCGGTGGCCGCGATCAGGAAGCCCCGCCGGTCCCAGCCGCTCTCGCCCTCCTCCCCGGCGACCGTGCCCGGCCGGGTGAGTCTGCCGACGAGAACGTACAGCAGGATCGCCCCGGCCACCGCGCCGACCAGGGACGGCAGCCCGTCGGTGAACCCGGTGGAGTCCGGCCTGCCGACGGCGGCCGCCGTGCCGACCGCGCCGAAGACCAGGACGGCGGCGGAGCCCGTACGCCGGTGGCGCAGCGCCAGCAGGCCGACGGCGACGGCGAAGAGGGCGAGCGTGGCGACGATGCCGAGCTGGAGGACGATCTTGTCGTTCTCGCCGAACGTCCGGATCGCCCAGTCCTTCACCCCCGTGGGCGTCCGGTCGATGGCGGCTCCGCCGACCGCCGTCACGGGGCTCGCCTCGGGTCTGACGGCGGCCGAGACGAGTTCGGCGACGGTCAGCGCGGCGAAGCCGGCGAGCAGTCCGCTCAGAGCGGCGAGGGCGTTGCGGGTCAGGGCGGTGCGGTTGATCCTCACGGTCCTCATTCGGAACCGGAAGGCCGCCGGATTGCTCCGAACCCCCGTACGGCTCCGCGATCCCACCCGTTCGGGGGCGCACACACGCGAACCGCCCCGGTCGGCACCAGGGCCGACCGGGGCGGTCACGGACGGGGGCGGCGCGGCCGCCCCCGGCTCACGTCACCTCAGGCGAGGGACGCGATCGCGTTGTTGAACGTGGCGGACGGGCGCATGACCGCCGCGGCCTTGGCCGGGTCGGGCTGGAAGTAGCCGCCGATCTCGGCCGGGGAGCCCTGCACCGCGATCAGCTCGGCGACAATGGTCTCCTCCTGCTCGGCCAGGGTCTTGGCGAGCGGCGCGAACGCCTCGGCGAGCTTGGCGTCGTCGGTCTGCTGCGCCAGCTCCTGGGCCCAGTAGAGGGCCAGGTAGAAGTGGCTGCCGCGGTTGTCGATGCCGCCGAGGCGACGGCTCGGGGACTTGTCCTCGTTGAGGAAGGTGCCCGTGGCCCGGTCCAGGGTGTCGGCGAGGACCTGGGCCCGCGCGTTGTCCGTGGTCGTGGCCAGGTGCTCGAAGCTGACCGCGAGGGCCAGGAACTCGCCCAGGCTGTCCCAGCGGAGGTAGTTCTCCTTGACGAGCTGCTGGACGTGCTTGGGGGCCGAGCCGCCCGCGCCGGTCTCGAAGAGGCCGCCGCCGTTCATCAGCGGGACCACGGAGAGCATCTTGGCGCTGGTGCCCAGCTCCAGGATCGGGAAGAGGTCCGTGAGGTAGTCACGGAGCACGTTGCCGGTGACGGAGATGGTGTCCTCGCCGCGGCGGATGCGCTCCAGGGAGAAGGCGGTGGCCTCGACCGGGGACTTGACGGAGATGTCCAGGCCGTCCGTGTCGTGGTCGGCGAGGTACGTCGTCACCTTGGCGATCAGGTTGGCGTCGTGCGCGCGGGTCTCGTCCAGCCAGAACACGGCCGGGTTGCCGGTGGCGCGGGCGCGGGTGACGGCGAGCTTGACCCAGTCCTGGATCGGCAGGTCCTTGGTCTGGCACATGCGGAAGATGTCGCCGGCGCCGACGGCCTGCTCCAGCACGACCGCGCCGCTCGCGTCGACGACGCGCACGGTGCCGGTGGCGGGGATCTCGAAGGTCTTGTCGTGGCTGCCGTACTCCTCGGCCTTCTGCGCCATCAGACCGACGTTGGGCACCGAGCCCATGGTGGCGGGGTCGAAGGCGCCGTTGGCGCGGCAGTCGTCGATGACGACCTGGTAGACACCGGCGTAGCTGCTGTCCGGGAGGACGGCGATGGTGTCGGCCTCGTTGCCGTCCGGGCCCCACATGTGACCCGAGGTGCGGATCATGGCGGGCATGGAGGCGTCGACGATGACGTCGCTGGGGACGTGCAGGTTGGTGATGCCCTTGTCGGAGTCGACCATCGCGAGGGCGGGGCCCTCGGCGAGCTCGGCTTCGAAGGACGCCTGGATCTCGGCGCCCACGCCGGGCAGCGAGTCGAGGCCCTTGAGGATGCCGCCCAGACCGTCGTTCGGGGTGAGGCCGGCGGCGGCGAGCTGCTCTCCGTACTTGGCGAAGGTGTTCGGGAAGAAGGCGCGGACCGCGTGGCCGAAGATGATCGGGTCGGAGACCTTCATCATGGTGGCCTTGAGGTGCACGGAGAACAGCACGCCCTCGGCCTTGGCGCGGGCGACCTGCGCGGTGAAGAACTCCCGCAGCGCGGCGACGCGCATGACGGCGGCGTCGACGACCTCGCCCTTCAGGACGGGTACGGACTCGCGGAGCACGGTGGTGGTGCCGTCGTCGCCGTGCAGCTCGATGCGGAGCGTGCCGTCCTCGGCGAGCACCGCGGACTTCTCGGTGGAGCGGAAGTCGTCGACGCCCATGGTGGCGACGTTCGTCTTCGAGTCGGCCGTCCAGGCGCCCATGCGGTGCGGGTGGGCCTTGGCGTAGTTCTTGACGGAGGCGGGGGCGCGGCGGTCGGAGTTGCCCTCGCGCAGCACCGGGTTCACGGCGCTGCCCTTGACCTTGTCGTACCGGGCGCGGACGTCCTTGTCGGCGTCGGTCTGCGGGTCGTCCGGGTAAGCCGGAAGCGCGTAGCCCTGCTCCTGCAGCTCGGCGATGGCGGCCTTGAGCTGCGGGATCGATGCCGAGATGTTCGGCAGCTTGATGATGTTCGCGCCGGGCGTCCTGGCCAGCTCGCCGAGCTCGGCGAGTGCGTCATCGATACGCTGCTCGGCCTTGAGGTGCTCCGGGAAACTGGCGATGATCCGGCCCGCGAGGGAGATGTCACGGCGCTCGACCGTGACGCCTGCGGTCGAGGCGTAGGCCTCGACGACGGGCAGGAACGAGTAGGTCGCCAGGGCAGGGGCCTCGTCGGTGTGCGTATAGATGATGGTCGAGTCAGTCACCGGGTGCTCCGCTCCACGTCTGCAACATTGCTTGACATCAAGATATCTCGTCACCGTGCCGGGCTCCACAAGGCCCCCGCACGGTTTCGTGGCCGGGCGCCCGGCGGCCGAGCGGGACCGTGACCGTGCGCTCACGCCGAGTGAGAACCTCCCGGCGGCCCCTGGGCACCGAACGTCAGCGTGAACAGCGCCCCGCCGCCCGGCGCCGCCCCCGCTGTCAGCTCCGCCCCGTGCGCGCGGGCGATCTGCCGGGCCATCGCCAGACCGAGACCCGAGCCGGGCAGGGCCCGCGCCGCCTCGGCACGGTAGAAGCGGTCGAAAACGTACGGGAGGTCTTCGGCGGGAATCCCAGGGCCGTGATCCCGGACAGTCAGCTCAAGGCCGGTCCCGCTCCCGGGCCCGCCGGCGCCCGTGCCCCCGCTCCCGTACGCGCTCAGCGCCACCTCCACCGGAGTGCCCGGCGGGCTGAACTTGGCCGCGTTGTCCAGCAGGTTCGTCAGCAGCCGGGCCAGCCGCGCCGGAACCCCCGGCCGGACCGCCTCCGCCGCGCCCGCACCCACCTCCAGCAGGAACGGGGTCTGCGGCCAGTGCGTCCGGGCCACGGCCACCGCGTGCTCCACCACCTCCGCGATCCGCACGTCCTCCAGGAGCGGCAGCGGCTCCTCGTCCCGGGCCAGCTCGATCAGATCGTTGACCAGCCCGGTCACCTCCCGGATGCCCCGCCCCAGCGCCCCCGACGCCCGCTCGCGCTGCGCGGGCGTCAGCCGGTCACCGCGCGCCAGCAGCTCCGCGTTGGTGCGCAGCGCGGTCAGCGGGGTCCGCAGCTCGTGCGAGGCGTCCGCGACCAGCCGGCGCTGGGAGCTCACCGACTGCTCCAGCTCCCCGAGCATCGTGTTGAAGCTGGCCGCCAGCCGGGTCACCTCGTCCTGGCGGCCCGGCGGGCCGGGCGGCAGCGCGATGCGGTGGCGCGGGTCCCGGGTCGCCGCGATCCGCTCGGCGGTCGAGGTCAGCCGGGCCACCGGGGCCAGGCCCGTACGCGAGACGGCGTACCCGAGCAGGCCCGCCAGGAGCACCCCCGCCCCGCCGACCGCCGCCAGCAGCACGGCCGCCTGCCGCACGCCCTTCTCCACCGGGTCCGCCCGCAGGGCCACCTGGAGCGCCCGCCCTTCCCCGAACGGGGTCGTCAGCATCCGCAGCGGCTGCCCGAAGCGGCTGACGTTGCTGTAGTACGGGGCCCGCTCCCCGGCCGCGACCTCCCGTACGGGGGTGGCGACGGGCAGCAGATACGCGGCGTCCGGGTCCGCCGCCGGGTCGGCCGGGACGATCTGGGCGCAGGCGGGCGCGGAGAGGTAGCGGCACTCGCCCGCCACGGTCTGCGGGCCCTCGCCCCGGTTCTCCTGGATCACCCGGGTCGCGGACTGGGTGAGGGAGAGGTCGAGCTGGTGCAGCAGCTCGTAGCGGATGACGAAGAACGCCGCCGCGCACACCCCGACCGCGACCAGCGCCACCGCCGCCGAGGCCGCCACGGCGAGCCGCGTCCGCAGGGGCCGCCTGCGCCGCCAGCGGGCGCCCAGGCGGCGCACCCCGCTCACGCCACGTCCAGCCGGTAGCCGAGCCCGTGCACGGTGTGGACGAGGCGCGCCTCGCCGCCCGCCTCCAGCTTCCGCCGCAGATAGCCCACGTACACCGCCAGCGAGTTGGAGTCGGGCCCGAAGTCCTGGCCCCAGACCCGCTCCAGGATCACCTCGCGCGCCAGTACCTGGCCCGGGTGGCGCAGCAGCAGCTCCAGCAGGGCGGCCTCGGTGCGGCTGAACTCGACCGGGCGGCCGCCGCGCCGCCCGGTCCGCGTCACCGGGTCCAGCGTCAGATCCGCGAAGGCCAGGTCCCGGCCCGGGGCGAGTGGCGCGGCCCGCCGCAGCAACGCCCTGACCCGCGCGACCAGTTCGTCCAGGGCGAACGGTTTCACCAGATAGTCGTCGGCCCCCGCCTCAAGACCGTCCACCCGCTCGCTCACCGACGACAGCGCGGTCAGCACCAGCACCGGCGTCCGGTCCTCCATCGCCCGCAGCCTCCGGCAGACCGCGAGACCGTCGAGCACCGGCATCATCACGTCCAGCACCAGCGCGTCCGGCTCCCAGGCGGCCACCGCCGACAGGGCCGCCAGGCCGTCGCCGACGCCGCGGACCTCGTACCCCTCGACGCTCAGCCCGTCCTCGACGGCGGCCCGTACGTCCGGCTCGTCCTCGGCCACCAGAATCCTGCCCGCTCCGCGCATGCCACTCGTGCCACTCCTGCCGCTCATGCCTGAAGCCTGCCAAACCGGACTCTTAGAACCCTCTTAAGCCGCTTCCCGAGAGTGGCGGCCATGCGCACACCACTCTCCGTCGTGATCGGTGCGGGCGGCACCGGCGGCCATATCTACCCGGGCCTCGCCCTCGCCGAGGCCCTGCGCCGGGCCGCCCCGGACGCGGTCATCTCCTTCATCGGCACCGAACGCGGTCTGGAGACGACCCTGATCCCGGCGGCCGGATACCGGCTGCACACCGTCGACATGATCCCCTTCGACCCCGCGCTCGGCGCGAAACGCTTCCTCCTCCCGGCCGCCCTCCTGCGCTCGGGAGCCCAGGCCCGTTCGGTCCTGCGCACCCAGAAGGCGCGGGTCGTCGTCGGGATGGGCGGCTACCCGAGCGCCCCGGCGATCGTCGGGGCGAAGATGGCCGGGCTGCCCAGCGTGATCCACGAGTCCAACGCGGTCCCGGGCCGGGCCAACCAGTTCGCCGCCCGGCTCACCGAACACCTCACCGTCGCCTTCGACGGCAGCCGCGCCCATCTGTCGGGTGGCGAGCGGGCGCGGACCGTCGGCATGCCGATCGCCGCTTCCCTGGCCGCCCTCGACCGGCCGGCCCTGCGCGAGGAGGCCCGGCGCGCCTTCGGGATACCCGAGGGGGCGCGGGTCGTCCTCTTCAACGGCGGCAGCCTCGGCGCGGCCCGGCTCACCGCCGCCGCCGTGGGCCTCGCCGCCCGCTGGCGGGGCCGCGGAGACGTCCACCTCCTGATCAAGACGGGCCCGGCCGCGCTCGCGGAGACCCGGCAGAAGCTCATACAGGCGGCGGCCGGGACAGCCGGGCACCCGCACGGGCCCGACGCGGGCGTGCGGCCCGTCGCCCAAGCTGTGCCCTACCTCGACCGGATGGACCTCGCCTACGCGGTCGCCGACCTGGTGGTCTGCCGGGCGGGCTCGGCCACGATCGCCGAGCTCGCCACGACCGGGGTGCCCGCCGTCCTCGTGCCCTACCCGCACGCCCCCGGAGACCACCAGACCCACAACGCGCGGGTCCTCTCCGACGCGGGCGCGGCGTATCTCGTCCCCGACGCCGAGACCACCGCCGACCGCCTCGCCGACATCGTCGGCCCCCTGCTCGCCGACCCCGCGCGGCTCGCCGTGATGGGGCGCGCCGCCGATCCCGGCCACCACGCCCGCGCCGCCGACCTGCTCGCCGAAACCGTCATCCGCCTCGCCGGACAGCCCACCACCGCAAGGGAGTTCACCCCATGAACAGCACCACCGCCGACATGAACAGCACCGCCGTCGACTGGACCGGCCGGACCGTCCTCGTCACCGGGGCCGAAGGCTTCATCGGCTCGACCCTCGTGGACCTGCTCGTCGAACGCGGCGCGCGCGTCCGGGCGTTCGTCCACTACAAGCCGTACGCCGACAAGGGCCACCTCGCCCGCTACCTCGACGACCCGGACGGCCCGGTCGAGTTCATCGCCGGGGACGTCGGCGACGCGGGCCGGGTGATGGACGCGGTCCAGGGCTGTGACACGGTCTTCCACCTTGCCGCGCTCATCGGCATCCCCTACAGCTACGACTCCCCCGGCGCCTACGTCCGGACCAACGTCGTCGGTACCGAGAACATCGCCGAGGCCTGCCGCCGCCACTCCGTCCGACGCCTCCTGCACACCTCCACCAGCGAGGTGTACGGGACCGCGCTGACGGCGCCGATCAGCGAGGACCACCCTCTCCAGCCGCAGTCGCCCTACTCCGCCTCGAAGATCGGCGCGGACATGATGGCCCTGTCCCACTGGCATGCCTTCGAGCTGCCGGTGACGGTCGTACGGCCGTTCAACACCTATGGGCCCCGCCAGTCGGCCCGGGCCGTGATCCCGGCCATCCTCGCCCAACTGCACTCCGGGGCACGGGAGATCCGCCTCGGCTCGCTGACCCCGACCCGCGACTTCACCTACGTCACCGACACCGCCGCCGGATTCCTCGCCCTGGCCGGCTGCGACCGGGCGCTGGGAGAGAGCGTCAACCTCGGTACCGGCCGGGAGATCTCGGTCGGGGACCTCGCGAAGGCCCTCATCACCGCCTCCGGCCGGGACGCCGAGATCGTCGTGGACCCGGCGCGGCTGCGGCCCTCCGGCAGCGAGGTCCACCGCCTGCTCTCCGACAACACCCGCGCCCGCACCTGGGCGGGCTGGGAACCGGAGGTCGGCCTGGAGGAGGGCCTGGAACGGACGTCCGCCTGGGTGGCGGAGCATCTGCACCTCTTCGCACCGGGGCGCTACCAGGTCTGAGCGGTCCCGCCGGGGGCCCGGCCGGGATCCGCCGGGCCCCGCGACCGGATCATGGAACCGGGTATGTTTGAGAGCACCGATCGGGGACAGAAGCGGAATCGACGTGCTTAGGCAGACAGGCACACTCGCGGGAGCGGCATCGGCCGCCGTGAGGTGTTCCCTGTCGGTGCCTCCCGTGTTGTCCACACACACCAGTCACCGGGAGACTCTCGTGCCGACCACAATGCAGCACCTTCAGCTCTCCACCACCCCGGAACACGACATGCCCGCCGCTCCCGCGGCGCTTCCGCGGATCGATGACCCCGGAAAGGTCGCGCCGAAGGACGCACGGGCTATGGCGGCCCTGTTCTTCGGGCAGTTGCAGGTGCTGGAAGAGGGAACACACGAGTACCAGTACGCGCGCAACACCCTGATCGAGATGAACCTCTCGCTGGTGCACTTCGCGGCGAAGCGCTTCCGCAACCGCGGCAGCGGTGAGATGGAGGACATCATCCAGGTCGGCACGATCGGGCTGATCAAGGCGATCGACCGGTTCGAGCTCAGCCGGGAGGTCGAGTTCACCTCGTTCGCCATCCCGTACATCGTCGGGGAGATCAAGCGGTTCTTCCGCGACTCGACGTGGGCCGTCCACGTGCCGCGCCGTCTGCAAGAGCTGCGCGTGACCCTGGCCAAGACCCGCGAGGCGCTCGCCACCCGTCTCGACCGCGAGCCCACGGTCGCCGAACTCGCCCAGCATCTGGAACTCACCGAGGAAGAGGTCGTCGAGGGGCTCATAGCCGCCAACGGCTACACGGCGGGCTCCCTCGACCTGCCCATCGGCGCCGACCAGAACAGCGCCGAGACGGTCACCTACGGCGACATCAAGGGGGACGTCGACCCGGCCATGGAACTGGTCGAGGACCTGCACACCCTCGCTCCGCTGCTGGAGCAGCTGGACGAACGGGAGCGGGAGATCGTCGCGATGCGGTTCGGCCAGGAGATGACACAGGCCCAGATCGGCGAGCACCTCGGCATCTCCCAGATGCATGTCTCCCGGCTGCTGTCCCGGCTGCTCACGAAGCTCCGCAAGGACATGCTCACCGAGAAGTGACCAGCAAGAGGGAAAGGTGACGCAGGGCGACGCTCACGCCCGGGCCGACGGCCCGGGCGTGAGCGTCGCCCGTCAGACCGGCGGCCGGTGCTCGAACCAGCGCCGGTCGTCCTCCAGTTGGGCGGCGAGCGCGATCAGCCGCTCCTCGCTGCGGGAGGGGCCGAGCAGCTGGGCCCCGACCGGGAGGCCGGAGCGGGTGAAGCCGGCCGGGACGTTCACCCCGGGCCAGCCGAGGACGTTCCACGGCCAGGCGTAGGGGCAGGCGGCGGCCATCGCGACGTCGGTGCGCCAGGCGTTCAGGTCGTCGAACCTGCCGATCCGGGGCGGCGGCGCGGCCGTGGTCGGGGTGAGGAGCACATCGAACCCGGAGGTGTCGAAGAGGGCGCCGATCCTGCGGTGCTGGCGTACTTCGCGGGCGCGGGCGGCCCGCACCACCCGCCCGCCGAGCCGCGTCCCGGTGCGCAGGGCGCTGCGGGTGCGCGGGTCGAGCAGGGCCGGTTCGGGGTGCCGGGCGGCGAATTCGGCGATGCCCACGGTGGCGCGGGGCACGAAGGCGAGACCGATCAGCCCGTACCGGGGGCGGGCCTCCTCGACGTGGTGGCCGAGCCGGGCGAGGGTGTCGGCGAGCGCGGTGACGGCCCGGCGCACCTCCGGGTCCGGCCCGGCGCCGGTGAGGGTGAGCGGGGGACGCCAGGCGAGCGCGATGCGCAGGCGGCCCGGGTCGCGGCGGGCGGCGTCGGCGGCGCGCACGGCGGGCGGGCGGTGGAAGTCCTCGCGGTGGGCTCCGGCGACGGCGTCCAGGAGCAGCGCGGCGTCGGCGACCGTCCGGGCGAGGGGGCCGTTCACGGTGAGCCCCTGGAAGGAGTCGCTGTGCGGGTGGACCGAGATGCGCCCGCGCTGCGGTTTGATGCCGACGAGGTGCGTCCACGCGGCGGGGATGCGGACGGATCCGGCGCCGTCCGAGCCGAGAGCGGCGGGGACGAGCCCGGCGGCGACAGCGGCGGCCGAACCGCCGGACGAGCCGCCCGGGGTGTGCGCGGTGTTCCACGGGTTGCGGGTGGCGCCGAAGGCGGTTCCCTCGGTGAAGGGCCATTGGCCCAGTTCGCAGGAGTTGGTCTTGCCGACGACGACGGCTCCGGCGGCGCGCAGTCGGCGGACCGCCTCGCTGTCGGACGCGGCCGGGGGCCGTTCGCCGTCGCAGCCGAAGTGCGTGGGCAGGCCCGCCACATCGGTGTCGTCCTTGACGGCGACGGGCACGCCCAGGAGCGGCAGCCGCTCCCCCGCCGCGAGCCTCCGGTCGGCCTCCGCCGCCTCGGCGAGGGCAGCCTCGGCCCGCAGGTGGCGGAAGGCGTTGAGGGTGGGCTGTGTGGCCTCGATCCGGGCGAGGGCGTCGGCCACGAGGACGGTGGAGGTGGTGGTGGCGTCGGCGAGCCGGCGGGCGCTCTCCGCGAGTCCGGGGAGCGGCGACGGGGCGGGGGCCGCCGGACGGGGGGCGCGACCGGGCTCCCGTACGGCCGGGCCGGTCTGCTCGGTGGCTCCCGCTTCGGTCGGCTCCGCTTCGGTGGGCTCCGCTGAGGACATGGGCGTGCCGCCTCCCTCGTGTCGCGGGGCCGGCCGGTCGTCCCGGCTGCGCCACACGTACTTACTGGAGGGTAACGAGAGGAGGCGGCACGCTCAACCGTTCGGACCGCTCCAGCCGTTGCGGTGATGGCCGGTGCGGCATGTGGTGCCGCTTCTCACCGCCCCGGCATCACGGGCGAACGTGGATCTCGCCGATTCCGGTGCCGATCTTCCCGCAGTGGGCGGTGGACTGGCCGGACTCGCCGGGCCTGAGGGTGACGTGGTTGCCGTCGACGTCCGGGGCCCAGCCGCAGACGAGATGGACCCAGAAAGTCTGCGTCTGGCTGCCGTTGTTGCGACAGAGTGCGAAGCCCGTGTAGTCGTCGATGGCATGCTTGCCGGTGTCGCAGGACAGGCCGGGCGGGATCGCGGCCGGGGCGGCGGTCGCGGTCGCCGACGTGACCGAAACCCCCAGCGCGGCCACCGTCGCCGTGGCGGCGAGCGCCCGCAGGACGGACCGGGAGCGCTTCCCCGCGACCGTGCCGCGCTTGCTCCTCGTCCCCGTGAACAGGTTCATCGATGGTCTCCTTCATGCTGCGTGCGGACGTGACCCCGGGCGGGATCACCGCAGCTTTGCCCACGCTCCGTGGTCGAAAACACCGTGGCGCTTCACTCTCCGTACGCGCGCCGGGCGGCGCCCCCTCTCCCGGCGTACGCTCGAATATGCCGGTCATCCTGGTTCGTACGCCCTGACCGGGGCCTTTCCGAGGAGGCGACGTGAGCGGACACCGATGGGCCGCCCGGGCGGCCGCGGGTGCGGCGGCCGTCGCTCTCACCGTGACGGGTGGCACCCTCGCGCAGGCTGACGACGACATCGAGACGCTCCCCGCCGAGGAGATCGCCGAACGCGCCCGCGACGCCCTGGTCGACGTCCGGTCCCTGCATCTGAGCGCGCGCGGCAGCGTCGACGGGACCGGGGAGGACATGAGCGTCGACCTCACGCTGGACCGCGAGGGAAACTGCGCGGGCGGGGTGGACATGGGCGACGACGGTTCGGTGGAGATCGTGAAACGCGGTGACGACGTCTGGCTGAAGCCGGACGCCGCCTTCTGGAACACCCATGTGCCGATCGGCGGTTCCACCTTCGACGCGATCCTCGACGGCCGGTACATGAAGGCCTCGGCCGACTACCCCCGGCTGCTGGAGGTGACCGAGGTCTGCGACCTCGACACGTTCCGCGAGCTGATCACCGACAACGTCGGCACCGCCGACCTCGACACGCTGACCAAGGGCGCGAAGACCGACGTGAACGGCGCGCCGACCGTCCCGGTGACCCGGGCCGAGGGCGGTGAGCGCCTGACGGCCTATGTGGCCTCCGAGGGCACGCCGTACCCGGTGCGGATCACCGTGCGGAACGCCGACGGGGAAGGGACCGTGGACTTCTCCGGCTTCGACCGGCCGGTGCCCTCGGCCACTCCCTCGGCGGACGAGACGGTGGACGTCACGGCCCTGCTGGGCCGCAGCGTCAAACCGGTGTGACCGGCCGGGTCGTCGGCCGACGCGTCAGCGCCACGTACAGCAGCAGCGAGGAGGCGAGCCCGACCGCCCAGCCGTAGTCGGCCAGCGGCTTCAGGATCGGGATCAGGCCGTCGGCGGGAAACGGGCCCTTCCCGGGGGCCGAGTGCGAACCGCCCACCGCGAGGACGCCGCCGGCCACGAAGGCCACCACCGCCCGCCAGTTCCAGCCGCTCCGGTACCAGTACCGGCCGCCCGGCCGGTAGAGGTCGGGCAGATCGAGGACCGTGCGGCGGACGATCCAGTAGTCGGCGATCAGGATGCCCGCCACCGTACCGAGCAGGCCCCCGACCAGGCCCAGCCAGGTGAAGATGTACAGCTCGGGCGTCTCGGTGAGCTTCCACGGCATGATGACGACCCCGATCACGCCCGTGATCAGCGCCCCGGTGCGGAAGCTGATGAGCTTCGGCGCGAGGTTCGCCAGGTCGTACGCGGGTGAGACCACGTTCGCCGCGATGTTCACCGAGACCGTCGCGATCAGCACGGTGACCAGACCGAAGACGAGACCGAAGACGTTGTCGGTCCGGGCGACGAGCTGGACCGGGTCCCAGAGGGCCACCCCGTACACCGCCTGCGAACCGGAGGTGACGAAGACGGAGAGCAGGGCGAAGAACGTCATCGTGGTCGGCAACCCGAGCGACTGGCCCCGGATCTGGGCGCGTTGGCCCGCGCCGAAGCGGGTGAAGTCGGGGATGTTGAGGGAGAGCGTCGACCAGAAGGCGATCATGCCCATCAGCGAGGGGAAGAAGACCGGCCAGAAGTCGGCGCCCCACCCGAGCGCGGACGGCTGGTCCAGCAGCGGACCGAACCCGCCCGCCTTGGCCGCGACCCAGACGAGCAGGACGACCGCGCCGACCAGGACAAAGGGTGCCGCCCAGTTCTCGAAGCGGCGCAGGGTGTCCATCCCCCGGTAGATGATGGCCAGTTCGAGGGTCCAGAAGAGGACGAAGCAGAGCCAGAGCGTCCAGGGCTGCCCGCCGATCTCCGCCGCGCCGGCCCAGCCGCCGAAGATCTTGCCGAGCAGCGTGAAGATGCCGACGCCGCCGATCCAGGTCTGGATGCCGAACCACGCGCAGGCGACGGCGGCCCGGATCAGGGCGGGCAGATTGGCGCCGCGCAGGCCGAAGGAGGCGCGGGCCAGAACGGGGAAGGGGATGCCGTACTTGGGTCCGGCGTGGCCGGTCAGCAGCATCGGGGCCAGCACGATCACGTTGGCGAGCGCGATGGTGAACACGGCCTGTTTCCAGTCCATGCCGAGCGCCACCAGACCGGAGGCGAGCAGCCAGGACGGGATGTTGTGGGCCATCCCGATCCACAGGGCCGCGAAGTTGTACGTCGTCCAGGTGCGCCGCTCCACGGGGACGGGCAGCAGGTCGTCGTTGGCGAAGCGGGGGTCGTCGGGGAGCTGTCCGGGGGCGAGTTCGACGCGGCCGGACGTGGCTGCGGGCTCGGGTATCGCGTCCGGGGGCGGTGGGGTGGGCGGGACGGTGGCGGTCATGGCGGTGGAGCCCTTCGCTCGGGAGCGGTGCCGTGCGGGGCGATGCGGCGGGGCGCGTGCGGACGGGCAGCGGGGGGCGGAGACGAGGTTCAACCGGTCAGGGCGGGGATGATCTCGGCCCCGTAGGCGTCGATGGTCGCCTCGCGGGCGTCGTGCATGTTGTAGACGGCGAACTGGTCGACGCCGAGGTCCTTGAGATGGCGCAGCTTCTCGATGTGCGCCTCGGCGGGGCCGAGGAGGCAGAACCGGTCGACGATCTCGTCGGGGACGAAGGCGGTGTCCGGGTTTCCGGTGCGGCCGTGGTGGCTGTAGTCGTAGCCGGAGCGGCCCGCGATGTACGCGGTCAGCTCGTCCGGCACCATCCCGGAGTGTTCGCCGTAGCGGGCGACCAGGTCGGCGACGTGGTTGCCGACCATCCCGCCGAACCAGCGGCACTGCTCCCGGGCGTGGTCGAGGTCGTCGCCGACGTAGGCGGGGGCCGCGACGCAGATGGTGACGGAGTCGGGGTCGCGTCCGGCGTCGGCCGCCGCGTCCCGTACCGCCTTGATCATCCACTCGGTGAGGAAGGGGTCGGCGAGCTGGAGGATGAAGCCGTCGGCCTTCTGCCCCGCCAGTGCCAGGGCCTTGGGCCCGTACGCCGCCATCCACACCGGCAGCCGCCCGTCCTTCACCCAGGGGATCTGCACCGGTTGCCCGTCGACCGTCGCCTCCCGGCCTTCGGCGAGGTCCCGGATGACGTCGATGGCCTCGCCGAGGCGGGCCAGGGTGTTGGGCCGGCGGCCCGCGACGCGCATCGCGGAGTCGCCGCGCCCGATGCCGCAGACGGTGCGGTTGCCGTACATGTCGTTCAGGGTGGCGAAGGTGGAGGCGGTGACCTCCCAGGTGCGGGTGCCCGGGTTGGTGACCATCGGGCCCACGGTCAGCTTCTCCGTGTGCTCCAGGATGCGGCTGTAGATGACGAACGGCTCCTGCCAGAGCACCGCCGAGTCGAAGGTCCAGCCGTAGCGGAACCCGTTGCGCTCGGCGCGCCGCATCAGGCCGACGACGGCGGAGGCGGGCGGGTCCGTCTGGAGGACGAGGCCGAAGTCCATGGCGGGATCTCCTAGTCGAGGTACTGACAGGTGGCGCGGGGGGTGTAGCTGCCGTGTCCGGCGCGGCCGGTGAACTTCCGTCCGTCGATGACGATTTCGCCGCGTGAGAGCACGGTCTCGACCTGGCCGGTGATCCGTTTGCCCTCGTACGCCGAGTAGTCGACGTTCATGTGGTGGGTCTCGGCGGAGAGGGTCTGTTCGGCTTCCGGGTCGTAGATGACGATGTCGGCGTCGGCGCCCGGGGCGATGGTGCCCTTCTTGGGGTAGAGGCCGAACATCCGGGCCGGGGAGGCGCAGGCGATCTCGATCCAGCGGCGGCGGGTGATGTGCCCGTCCACGACGGCCTGGTGCAGCAGGTCCATGCGGTGCTCGACGCCCGGCATACCGTTGGGGATCTTGGAGAAGTCGCCTCGGCCCATCTCCTTCTGCCCGGAGAAGCAGAACGGGCAGTGGTCGGTGGAGACGACCTGGAGTTCGTTGTTCCGCAGGCCCCGCCACAGGGTTTCCTGGTGTTCCTTGGGACGCAGCGGGGTGGAACAGACGTATTTGGCGCCCTCGAAGTCGGGCTCGGCGAGGTTGTCGGTGGAGAGGAACAGGTACTGCGGGCAGGTCTCGCCGAAGACCGGGAGGCCCTTGTGGCGGGCGGCGGCGATCTCCTCCACGGCCTCGTCGGCGGAGACGTGGACGACGTAGAGGGGGGATCCGGCGACCCGGGCGAGCTGGACGGCGCGGTGGGTGGCCTCGGCCTCCAGGGCGACCTTGCGGACGTCGCCGTGGTAGCGGGGGTCGGTGTGCCCGGCGGCGAGGGCCTGTTCGACCAGGACGTCGATCGCGATGCCGTTCTCGGCGTGCATCATGATCAACCCGCCGTTGCCGGAGGCCTGTTGCATGGCTCGCAGGATCTGGCCGTCGTCGCTGTAGAAGACCCCCGGATACGCCATGAACAGCTTGAAGGAGGTGACGCCTTCGGCGACGAGGCGGTCCATCTCCTTGAGCGAGGACGGGTTCACGTCCGCGAGGATCATGTGGAAGGCGTAGTCGATGGCGCAGTTGCCGTCGGCCTTGGCGTACCAGGCGTCGAGCCCTTCGCGCAGGGACTTGCCCACGCTCTGGATGGCGAAGTCGACGATGGTGGTCGTGCCGCCCCAGGCGGCGGCGCGGGTGCCGGTCTCGAAGGTGTCGGCGGCGTACGTTCCGCCGAACGGCATCTCCATGTGGGTGTGGCCGTCGACGCCGCCCGGGATGACGTACTTGCCCGTCGCGTCGATCCGCCGGTCGGCGCTCCAGCTCTCGGCGGCGTCGGTTCCGTGGGCGGCGAGCGCGACGATACGGCCGCCCTCGACGAGCACGTCGGCGTGGATCTCGTCGGACGCGGTGATGACCAGGCCACCGTGGATGACGGTGCGACTCATGGGATCTCCTCAACTCGGGGCGCCCCCGCGCCGGCCCGGTGGGCTCGGCGCCGGGAGGCCGCCCCGCGCGGTTCGAGTACGTACGGGCCCAGGGCCTGTCGTCGAACTGCCGTCGTCGCCCGGCAGACGGCAGTTCGACGACAGGCCCTGGGGAGGCGGGGGTCAGCCCGCCGCGAGCAGGGCGTCCGCGAGGATCGCCGCGCCTTCCTCGGCCTCGGCGACGGTCAGGGTCAGCGGCGGGGCGATCCGGAGCACGCTGGTGTTGTGGCCGCCGCCCTTGCCGATGAGGAGCCCGCCCGCGCGGGCCGCTTCGAGGACGGCCGCGGCGGCCTCCGGGTCGGCCTCGTCGGTGCCGGGCTTCGCCAGTTCGATGCCGATCATCAGTCCCCGGCCGCGCACTTCGCGTACGGCGGGGGAAGCTGCGGCGACGGACCGCAGCCGCTCGATGAGGAGGCCGCCGACGCGCCGGGCGTTGCCCTGGAGGTCGTGTTCCAGGAGGTACGAGAGGTTGGCGAGCGAGGCCGCCATGGTGATCGGTGAACCGCCGAAGGTGGAGATGGAGTTGGCGTCGAGGCAGTTCATCACCTCGGCACGGGCCACCACTCCCCCGACCGACATGCCGTTGCCGATGCCCTTGGCGAACGTGAGGATGTCCGGCGGCCCGTTCTCGGCGTGCGCCTGCCAGCCCCAGAAGTGCTCACCGGTCCGGCCCCAGCCCGTCTGCACCTCGTCGGAGATCCACAACACTCCGTGCCGGTCGAGGACTTCACGGAACGCGGCGAACAGCCCGTCGGGCGGAGAGGTGAACCCGCCGACGCCCTGGATGGGTTCGGCGATCAGGGCCGCCGGGTTACGGGTGTGCCCGAGGAGGTCCTCCAGATCCGCGACGCAGGCCCGGATGAACGCCTCGTCGCTCAACTCGGCGTACGGGCCCCGGGTACGGACGCCGCCGTGGACGTACAGCGTCTGGAGCGGGGACAGACTCGTGGGCGACCAGGCCTGGTTGCCGGTGATCGAGACGGTGGAGAACGACCGGCCGTGGTAGCTGTTGCGCATCGCGAGGATCTGGTTGGACCTGCGGTACGCGGTGGCGAGCAGGAGGGCCGTGTCGTTGGCCTCGGTGCCGGAGGTGGTGAAGAAGACCCGGGCGTCGGGGATGCCGGAGAGGGTGGCGATCCGCTCGGCCATCTCCACCATGGGGCGGTTGAGGTAGAGCGTGGAGGAGTGGATGATCCGCCCGGCCTGCTCGGCGACCGCCTTGGTCACCTCGGGCAGGGCGTGGGCGGTCATGGTGGTGAGGATGCCGCCGAAGAAGTCGAGGTAGCGGTTGCCGTCGGCGTCCCAGACGTGGCGGCCCTCGCCGTGGGTGAGCTCGATGGGGTGGCGGTAGTAGAGGGCCAGCCACTCGGGGCTGACGGCGAGATGGCGCTCGTACAGTCCGCTCACGGCTCCACCAGCCCGTCGTAGGCGTCGGGCCGTCGGTCCCGGTAGAAGGCCCACTGGGTGCGGACCTCCTCGATCAGGTCGAAGTCCAGGTCGCGGACCACGAGTTCCTCCTCCTCGTCGCTGGCGACCTCTCCGACGAACTGGCCGCGCGGGTCGACGAAGTAGCTCGTGCCGTAGAAGTCGTTGTCGCCGTACTCCTCGCGGCCGACGCGGTTGATCGCGGCGACGAAGTACTCGTTGGCGACGGCGGAGGCGGGCTGCTCCAACTGCCAGAGGTGGCTGGAGAGTCCGCGCGAGGTGGCCGACGGGTTGTACACCAACTGGGCTCCGCCGAGTCCGAGTTGCCGCCAGCCCTCGGGGAAGTGCCGGTCGTAGCAGATGTAGACGCCGACCTTGCCGACGGCGGTGTCGAAGACCGGCCAGCCGGCGTTGCCGGGCTTGAAGTAGTACTTCTCCCAGAATCCCTTGACCTGCGGGATGTGGTGCTTGCGGTACTTGCCGAGGTAGGAGCCGTCGGCGTCGATCACGGCCGCGGTGTTGTAGTAGAAGCCGGACTGCTCGATCTCGAAGACCGGGACGACGATGACCATGCCGGTCTCGCGCGCCAGGTCCTGCATGCGCCGGACGGTCGGCCCGTCGGGGACCGGCTCGGCCCAGCGGTAGTGCTCGGGCTCCTGGACCTGGCAGAAGTAGGGGGCGTTGAACACCTCCTGGAAGCCGATGATCTTCGCCCCCTGCCGGGCGGCCTCGCGCGCGTGCTCCTCGTGCTTGGCAATCATCGATTCGGTGTCGCCGGTCCAGGTCGCCTGGACGAGTGCGGCGCGTACGACGTGGGACATGAGCTGCTCCTTCGACGCGGCGTCAGAGAGCCTGCACGCGTTCTCTACGCACGTAGATCGGTGCATGGATGGAGAACGTAAGCCCCTCCGTCCGGCGGGGCAAGACCATCGCCGTGAACCGGCGGAGTCGATCATGTTTCGCACCCGACCGGTCCACAACGGACACGCAGGTGAGCCTCGGTGGCGTTCCGGGGCTCAGACCCCGGGCACGCCCGCCACCCGCAGCGCGTGGACCAGGTCCCACTCCGCCTCCCCCGACACCTCACGGGCCGCCGCCAGGAGGAGCGGGACCAACCGGGTCCCGCCGGACAGGGCAAGGTCGGCGGCCTCCTGCGGAGTGCGTACGCGGACGAAGGCGCCGAGCAGGTCCCGCGCTCGGTCCTCACGGCCCGCGCCGTCCAGGGCGAGCGCCGCGTCGGCCACCTCGGCGGCGGGCCGGGCCACCCCCTGACGCAGCAGCAGCCCGCAGTCCGCCTCCCGCCCGGCGGCGGCCAGCGCACCCGCCGCGGCGGCGAACCCGGCGGGCGGGAGCGAGGACACCTCCCAGAGCAGGGTCGTCCAGTCGGCGGCGAGGCCGGCGCGGTGCAGGGCGAGGGCGAGCAGCGGCAGCCGGGGCGCGGGCCACGCCGCGACCTCGCAGAGCACCACGTGCGCCTCGCCGCTGCGCCCCTCGGCGCGCAGCCGCACCAACCGGGCCACGGCCCCGGCGGCGGCCTGGGCGGCGGCCGGATCCGGGGCGACCGGATCCGGCGCCCCGTCCGCCGCCCGGTCCCGCCCGATGCGTCCCCGCCCTCGGCCTGCGTGACCCCCCTGGCCCCCTCGGCCTCCGTGGTCCTCCGCCTCCGCCGCCGCGCCGCCGAAGCGGGCGCCGCGTGGGGCGGGCGCGCCGGAGCGATCGGGTTCGGGCGGGCCGGGCAGCGGCGAGGGGGCGCAGGCGACGGCCTCGTCGTCGACCTCCAGCCCGGCGAACCGGGCGCCGCGGGGCTTTTTGCGGCGGGGAGCGGGGGCGTCCGGGCCCCTGGAGGGCTCGGACATCCCGTGGGGCTCGGACGCCCCGGGGGGCTCGGCGCCCCCGTAGGCCTGGGCGGGCCCATGAGGCTCGGCCGCCCATGGAAAGTCGGCAGGCACAGAGGGCTCAGTGCCCGCGGCGGGCCCGACGGCAGGGCGGGCTGGGGCCTCGGGGCCCCGGCCCCCGGGGACCTCCGGGGCGAAAGCCTCCGCGGGGCCGCCCCGGACGGGGCCATCGACCCACGCCGGTTCATCCTCGGCCCCCGGACTCCGGCCGTACGGATGCCCGGCCACCGCTCCCCCGACCTCGGCGCGCGGCTGGGGAACCCTGCCCGCACCGGCGGGTCCGGCGGCACCGGAGACCGCAGCCTCGGCCATCCCTGCCGCCCCGGCCACTCCGCCTGCCCCTGCCGCCCCGGACCCCGCGCGCGGCCCCTCCCCGTCCTCCGACCGCAACCAGCCCTCGGGGGCCGCCACCGCCGCCAGCCGCTTGCGGAGTTCCGCGCAGCGGGCGGAGGCCCGTTCGTGGTCGTCGCGGGCCCAGGCCAGGGCGTCCGGTTCGGCCGGGTCCGGGCCGCCGGGTCCCGCCCCGCGCAGGCGCTCCGCCGCCCGGTGCTGCTCGCGGACCATCAACTCCAGCCGGTGGACCAGCTCCTGGCGCCCGCCGGGCCGCCGGTCGTGGGCGGCGGCGGACGCGGAGTAGAGCGCGGCGGCGCGGACCGAGACCTGCTCGGCGAACCGGGTGCCGTGCAGGGCGGCGAGGTCCGCGAGCAGCGACTCCACGACGTCCCAGGGCGGGATCTCCACCCCGTCGAGGCAGGACCGCATACCCGCCGGGTCGCGCCGGGCGAAGACCCCGTACCACCCCCGACCGGGGTCCAGGCGCGCCACCAGATCCCGCAGGTACTGCGCGAACGCCCCTACTTCGTATGCCTGCTGATGCACCGTCATCGTCGCCCTCGCCGACCGCCGACCGTCGACTGGAGCCTTCCAGTCCGGAGGCATTCGACCGCAGCCGTGTTACAGGGCGGCTACGCGCGGCTTTCGGGCGCGCTGCGGCGGGAGCACGGCCGCCGGGCCGCGCCCCCGGCGCTCAGAAGGTGATGGCGATCCCGGTGTGCGGCCGCTTGCCGAGCCGGGCGACGGTGGCGGGCCAGTCGACGAGCCAGAACTTCCAGGTGTACTTGCGGGCCAGGAGCTTGCGCGCAGCACGGGTGCCGTCCTCGTCGAGGAGACGGGCCGCGCCCTCCGCGCTGGGGGCCCCTTCGGTGATCCTGCCGCGTACGTCGCAGACGGTGACGACGACCTTGCCGTTGTTGCGGAGCCGCTTCACCTTCCACGAGTCGGAGCGGGTCCAGACGTACAGCACGTCCCCCTCGGCGGCGGCCCAGACGGGCGTGGCGACGGATGTGCCGTTCTTCCGGTACGTGGTCAGGCTGACGTACTCGCTGCGCGCGAAGTCCTGGAGAGTCACGGGCGTGACCCTACGCCCTGTCCGTTCAGGCCGCGGTGCCGCTACGCGATCAGCGGCACCGGAGCCGGCGCCACGGCCGGTTCCGCCGCGCAGCGGCCGAGGATCTCGTCCAGCGAGAGGCCCAGCGCACCGGCGAGGGCCGCCACGGTGAAGAAGGCGGGCGTGGGAGCGCGGCCGGTCTCGATCTTCCGGAGGGTCTCCGCGGAGATTCCGGCGCTCGCGGCGACGGCGGCCATGCTGCGCTCCCCGCGCGCCGCACGGAGCAGCGCGCCGAGCCGTTCGCCGCGCAGGCGCTCTTCGGGGGTGAGAGGGGTGCGGACCATGGGGCCATCCTACTACGGGATGCCATTTCTATACCGTCATTACTATACCGCTCCGACCGGTATAGTAATGGGCATGGTGCACATCAAGACGAACACACAGATCGACGCGATGCGCGAGGCCGGCCGGGTCGTCGCGCAGATCCTGACCCGGGCGCGGGAGGTGGCGGCGGTCGGCGTGACCCCCCGCCAACTGGACGAGGCCGCCCGCGAGGTGCTCAGCAAGGCCGGAGCCACCTCCCCCTTCCTGAACTACAAGCCGCACTTCGCGCCCACCCCGTTCCCGGCCGTCATCTGCGTCTCGGTCAACGACGCGGTCGTGCACGGCATCCCGTCCGCCGAGCCGCTGCGGGACGGGGATCTGATCAGCGTGGACGCGGGCGCCCTCCTCGACGGCTGGGCCGGCGACTCGGCGATCAGCTTCACGGTGGGCGAGGCCCGCCCGGAGGACACCCGGCTCATCGCCACCGCGAACGAGGCCCTGGCCGCCGGGATCGCCGCGGCCGTGGCAGGCAACCGGATCGGCGACATCGCCCACGCCATCGGCACGGTCTGCCGCGCCGCGGACTACGGCATCCTGGAGGGCTACGGCGGCCACGGCATCGGCCGGTCCATGCACGAGGACCCCTCCGTGCCGAACGAGGGACGGCAGGGGCGCGGCATGGTGCTGCGGCACGGCATGGTCCTGGCGATCGAGCCGATGCTGCTCGCCGGAGGCCTCGACGAGTTCCGCCACGACCGGGACGGCTGGACGCTGCGGACGACGGACGGCAGCCGGGCCTCGCACGCCGAGCACACGGTGGCGATCACGAACGACGGCCCGCGCGTGCTGACCGCACTCTGAGCACCCCTGCCCAGCAGACCCGGCTAGCGCCCGACGAACTCCCTCGCCAGCGCCGCTCCCCGGCTCTGCGCCCGCGCGCGGCTCTCGATCGGGGAGACGCGGGAGTTCTTGAACGCGATGTAGGTGACGCCGGACTCGGCGCCTCCGGTCGACGGGTCGGGGTCGATGCCCAGCGTCTTCGCCATGGCGTACGACGCCTCCCCGATGATGCCCGTGGGGCCGGTGTCGCCGATCACGCCGTACCGCACCCGGTCCCGGTACACGACCGCCACGACGCTGCCGCCGGTGAGCCCCGACTTCCGGTAGTCCCACACCTTGCTCGGGCCCGGTACGACCACATGGGGCAGAGCGGCGGAGTCGAGGGGTTCGCCGCGGGAGCTCTGGAACGCGGTCTCCGGCAGGAAGTACGGATCGGTCTTCCGGTTGCAGGCCCTGGTCTTCCGGCCGTCGCAGTCGATGTCCATGTCCGCCTTCCAGAACACGGCCTCCCGCGTGCCGCAGACCGGGACCGTGGCCTTCGCGCTGCCGCTGTCGGTGCGGTACCTGCCCTTCGAGATCCGGGAACAGGCGCGGACCTCGGCGAGCAGGTCGGCGGCGGTCACGACGGCCGCGTCCGTCTCCGGCTCCTGCGCGGAGCCGGAAGACGAGCCGGAAGCGGACGCGGGCAGCGCCGCCGCTCCGAGGAGCGCGGCGCCGCAGGCGGCGGATGTCAGGGCGAGCATGCGGGTGCGCATGGTGCGGAAGGACCCTTCCGTAGGCGAGGGCCCGTTCGGGCCCCTTGGCGACGGCGTCCGGAGGCGCGCCCCTCCCGCCTCAGTGCCCGCGGCCCGGATGCACCACCATGGCCGAGCCCCCGCCCCGGCGCACCTTTTCCGCCGCCGCCAGCCAGCGGCCGTCGGGCAGCCGCTGCACCCCGGTGGCGGCGCCGATCTCCGGGTTCTGCTTGAAGGCGTGGCCGAGCTTCTCCAGCTCCGCGCGGACCGGGCTGTTCCACAGAGCCGGCTCGATCTCGGTCGTCGGCGCGTTGCGCTGACTGGCGCGCGGCGCGGCGATCGCGTCGACCAGCGGGAGCCCCCGGTCCAGGTGTCCGGTGAGCGACTGGAGGACGGTCGTGATGATCGTGGCCCCGCCCGGCGAGCCGAGGGCGAGCACCGGCTTGCCGTGCTTCAGCACGATGGTCGGGGAGATCGACGAGCGCGGCCGCTTGCCCGGCCCCGGCAGGTTCGGGTCGTGGACCGCCGGGTTGGCGGGGGCGAAGGAGAAGTCCGTCAGCTCGTTGTTGAGCAGGAAGCCGCGCCCGGGCACGGTGATGGCGCTGCCGCCGGTGGACTCGATCGTCAGGGTGTAGGCGACGACGTTGCCCCACTTGTCGGCCGCCGTCAGGTGCGTGGTGTTCTCGCCCTCGTACGTCGTCGGCGCGGCCGTGCCGCCACTGCCGCACCGCTCCGGGTTTCGTGGGTCACCCGGCGCCAGCGGGCTGGTCAGTGCCCTGTCGTCGCGGATCAGGCACTCCCGGGAGTCCGCGAACCGCTGGCTCAGCAGCTCCTTGGTCGGTACGTCCTCGAAGGCGGGATCGCCGACCCAGCGGCCCCGGTCGGCGAAGGCGATCCGGCTCGCCTCGATGAGCCGGTGGAGGTACTGGGTCCGGTCGGCCCGGGAGAGATCCGTGGACTCCAGGATGTTGAGGGCCTCGCCGACACTCGTGCCGCCGGACGAGGAGGGGGCCATGCCGTAGACGTCCAGGCCCCGGTAGTTCACCTTGGTCGGATCCTTGCGCAGGGTGCGGTAGGAGGCCAGGTCCTTGCGGGTCAGATCGCCGGGCCGGACGACCCGGGTGGCGTCCGGGTCGACGGGCGGCTTGCGCACCGTACGGACGATGTCGTCGGCCAACGCACCCCGGTACAGCGCACCGACGCCTTCACGGCCGAGCTTCCCGTACGTACGCGCCAGGTCGGGGTTCTTGAACACCGAGCCGACGGCGGGGAGTTCACCGCCCGGCAGGAAGAGCTTCGCGGAGGCCGGGAAGTCGGCGAACCGGGCCTGGTTGGAGGCCGTCTGCGAGCGGAAGGTGCCGTCGACGACGAAGCCGTCCCGGGCCAGGCGTTCGGCCGGTTTCAGCAGCGTACGCAGGGACTTGGAGCCCCAGGCGTCCAGCGCCCG
This sequence comes from Streptomyces globisporus, assembly GCA_014649555.1. Lineage (GTDB taxonomy): Bacteria > Actinomycetota > Actinomycetes > Streptomycetales > Streptomycetaceae > Streptomyces > Streptomyces globisporus. The sequence continues at coordinate 37,743 of BMTG01000012.1, forward strand.
CTCCCAGGTGGCCGGGGTGCCGGGTGTGCCGACCCCGAGGCCGCTGGTCACGCCCTCCTCGAACGGGATCGGCTTGCCGTTCTCCAGGAACAGGGACGCGTCCGCGCTGCGCGGGGCGGTCTCGCGGCCGTCGATGGTCCGCACCTGGCGCGTCTTCGCGTCGTAGTGGACGAAGTAACCACCGCCGCCGATGCCCGCCGAATAGGGCTCCGTCACACCGAGCGCCGCTGCGGTGGCCACGGCCGCGTCGACCGCGTTGCCGCCCTTGCGCAGCACCTCGATCCCGGCGGCCGAAGCGTCCGGGTCGACGCTGGCGACCGCTCCCCCATGCCCCACCGCCACCGGGGACTTGGGCGGCGCTGGGCGCGGTGTGGCGGTCGAGGCCGAGGTCGCCGGAGCGGCGCCTCCGACCGAGGCGACCACGGCGAGCACGGCCAACAGGGACGTGTTCCGACCGACGGAACGGCGCATACGTACCTCCAGTCAACGGATCTCCGCCGCAGGGTAGCCCCGGGAAACCCGGATCGTCAGGACCGCCTCGAACGGTTACCCGAATGACCGATACCATGCGCGCCCATGACGGACGACGTACGCAACATCGTGCTGGGCGTGATAGCCGCCGGGATCAGTGCCTCGCTGGGCTGGATCGCCCGAACGTACCTCTGGCGGCGGGGACTCCGCCGCAGACAGGCCTTCTTCGGGCTGCCGACGAACTCCGAATGCCTGCTGGTGGTCAACCGCTACGCGGGCGCCGAGGGTGCGGTGCACCGGAACGACGCCTTCGCCCTGCTCGAACTCTCCGCGCTCATCAAGGACTGCGGGGCCCATGCGCAGATCGTCACCCACGACACGGCCCAGCAGGGGTTCGGGGAGCGTACGGAGTACTGCGTCGGCGGCCCGACGTCCAATCAGCGGATGGCGGCACATCTGCGGACCCTGCTGCCCGGGGTGCGGATCAACGTCGAGCAGGACCCGGGGCCGGACCGGGTGGCGTTCCAGGTCGGCTCGGAGCGCTACCGGATGGAGCCGGGCACCGCGGAGTACGTCCTGCTGGCTCGACTGACGGGCGGTCAGGAGTCGCGCCCCGTCTTCCTGTTCTGCGGCCAGCGGGCCATCACCAATCAGGCGGCCACCCGTTACGTCGCCCGCAACTACGACAAGCTGCGCCGCAAGCACGGGAACAAGTCGTTCTGCCTGCTGCTGAAGGTCGTCAACTCACAGGCGTACGGCCCCGATGTGGTCGAACTGGTCGGCGACGTGACCCGCGAGGCCCAGGCCCCCACCCCCAGCTCGCCCGCCTCGCACCGGGCGGGCAGCTGACCGAACCGGCTCAGCGGCGCAGCCGTGCCCGGCCGGCCGTCAGCATTGTGGTGATCTCCGTTATCCCGAACGGCCGGGCCAGCAGTACCACGGTGAGGAGAAGGGTGAGCGTCCCGGCCCCGGCCGCCGCCACGTCGCCCGCTCTCTCCGCCGCGCGACCCGCGCCGTACGCCAGGGCTCCGGCGGGCAGGCAGGCGGCGATCAGGCGGGCGTGCGCGCCGAGGGTCGGTGAGCGCAGCAGGGATCCGGCGCCGGGCCCCGAGAGCCGGCGGGACAGGACGTGGGCGGTGACGGCGAACCCGGCGCAGAAGGCGACCGTGCTCGCCCCGGCCATCCCGGTCACCGCCCAGCGTGCCGGGAGCAGCAGGTAGGCGGCGGCCGTCAGGCCCGCCTGGACGGCGGCGATCACCAGGTTGAGGAGAAAGGGGGTGCGGGTATCGCTCATCGCGTAGAAGCCGCGCGAGAGGACGTACTGCCCGGAGAAGGCGATCAGTCCTGGGGCGAAGGCCATCATGATTCCGGCCATCACCGTGATGTCGGCGGCGGTGGTGCGCCCGTATCCGAAGACGGAGCCGATCACCCACGGCGCGAGCAACAGCAGGGCGGTGGCGGCGGGCACCACGACGGCGGCGCTGGTGCGCAGGGCGTACGCGACGTCGCGCCGCACCCCGGCGAGGTCGCCGTCGGCCGCGGCCCGGCTCATCCGGGGCATCAGGGCGGTGACCAGCGAGACCGTGATGATGCCCTGCGGGACGACCCAGAGCTGATAGGCGTAGCTGTACGCGGTGTAGCCCGCCCCGCCGGCGACGCCCTGCTCGACGGCGTGGAGCCCGCTGGCGGTGGAGAGCCGGGTGACGACCCAGTACGCGAGCTGGTTGGTGAGGACGAGCAGCACCAGCCAGCCGGCCGCGCGCATGGGCCGGGTCAGTCCGCTGCCGCGCCAGTCGAACCGGGGCCGCCAGCGGAACTTCGCGGCGCGCAGCGCGGGGATCAGGGCGAGCGTCTGCACGGCTGTCCCTGCGGTGGTGCCCCAGCCGAGCAGGTGGGCGTGCGTGTCGGTGAGGGTGCCGTCGGCGTTCGCCGCGACGGCGATGTAAAGGCCGAACACCCCGATGATCACGATGTTGTTGAGGACCGGTGTCCACATCATCGCGCCGAACCGGCCGCGTGCGTTCAGGACTTGGCCGAGCAGGGTGAAGAGTCCGTAGAAGAGGATCTGCGGCAGGCAGTAGCGGGCCAGCGCGTTCGTCAGTTCGGCCTGGCGGCCGTCGTAGTCGGTGTAGAGGCCGACGACGAGGGGCGCCGCCGCCACGGCGAGCGCGGTGAGGGCGAGGAGGCCGACGGTGCACAGGGTGAGCAGCCGGTCGGTGTACGCGGCTCCGCCGTCGGCGTGCTCCTTGGCGGCGCGCACCAGTTCGGGGACGAAGACGGCGTTGAGCGCGCCGCCGATGAGGAGGATGTAGAGGATGTTGGGGACGGTGTTCGCGACCGTGTAGCCGTCGGCGGTGAGGCCGGTGCCGAGTGCGGCGACGACGACGGCCGAGCGGACGAAGCCGGTGGCGCGGGAGACGACGGAGCCGGCCGCCATCACGGCGCCGCTGCGCAGCACCGAGGCGGTCCGGGCCGACGGGCCGGTGGTGCCCGTGGTTTCGTCGACGGTCGCGCTCACTGGTGGTCCCCCGCGTTCCTCGTGTCGGCCGACGGGCGATCGTAACGCTTGGGCAGCGGCCGGATTTTCCGGTGGGCGGAAGGAACCCGACATGGGGGAAATTACCTCTCCCCTGCTGAGCACCCAGCCCTGGAGGTCTTTCCGTGAGTTCCGCACGCCCGCGCATCCGTCGTTCCGCCCCGGCCGGCCGGAGGACCCGGCTCGCCCTGACCGGGCCCGCGGCGCTGCTCGCCGCCGCGCTCACCGCGTGCTCGGGCGGCGCTTCGGGCTCCGCCGAGGTGGGCGGGGACGGCAAGGCCCCCGACACCAGCATCACGGTCAACCTCCGGGGCAAGGCGGCGGCGCCCGGCGAGCCGGTGAAGGTGACGCTGGCGCACGGGAAGCTGAAGGCCGTGTCGGTGAAGCCGGGCGAGGGCGGCCCGCTCGCCGGGAAGATATCCGCCGACGGCCGGACCTGGACGTCCGACCGGGTCGCCGCGCCGGGCACCGCGTACACGGTCGAGGCGACGGACGCGGACGGCGGCAGCGACCGGGCGACGTTCGCCACCGCCGAGGCGGAGAAGGTCAACAAGCTGTCGCTCGCGCCGGGCAAGAACACGACCGTGGGCATCGCGCAGCCGCTGTCCGTCGTCTTCGACCACCCGGTGAAGGACAAGGCGGCCGTGGAGAAGGCGCTGAAGGTGTCCACCTCCAACGACACCAAGGGCTCCTGGGGCTGGCTGCAGGACTACTCGGGCAAGGACCGTGTCGACTGGCGGCCAGAGGAGTACTGGAAGCCCGGCACGAAGGTCACCCTGGACGCGCAGTTGAACGGCGTCGACACGGGGGCGGACGGCGGCTGGTTCGTCCGCGACTACGCGACGACGTTCACGATCGGCGCGGCCCAGGTGGTCAAGGTCGACCTCGACGGGCACCGGCTCGCCCTGCACCGGGACGGGAAGCAGGTCATGGACCTGCCGATGTCGGCGGGCACCCCGGGCGGCGAGAAGGCGTCCTGGCGGGGCACGGCGGTCCTGATGTCGAAGGAGGGCACCATCAACATGCGCTCCGAGACGGTGGGCCTCGGGGACGCCTACGACAAGATGGTCGACTACTCGATGCGGCTGACCTGGTCGGGGATGTACGCCCACGCGGCACCCTGGAACGCGAACTACTTCGGCCAGGCCAACCGGAGTTCCGGCTGCCTCGGGATGAGCGACGCCAACGCCTCCGCGCTGTACGGGCAGGTACGGGTGGGCGACCCGTTCGAGATCACCGGCGCGGACGCCAAGGGCACGGTCGCCGAGGGCAACGGCTACGGCGCGTGGAACGTGTCGTGGGCGGACTGGCAGGCCAAGAGCGCCCTGAAGTGACCCGGTAGCGCCAGTTCCGTACCGGACACTACTGACGCCACGTCCAACAATCGTTACCTTCGCGCAACACGACGAGTAGTTACCAGGGGTAAACAACCGGGGTTACCGTCGGGTCACTTTGCACTGACACGCGTGAGGAGTGACCCGTGGTACGTCCGAAACCGGCACTGCGCAGCACCGCTTCGATCACCACCGCCGTCGCCCTGCTCGCCGGGGGCGCGCTCGCCGCCGCGCCCTCGGCCGCCGCCGCCCCCGCCCCTCTCGCCGCGCCCGCGAGCGCGGCGGGCGGGGACCTGACGTTCCACGACATCCCCGGCTCCGGGGGCATCACGCTCAAGGGCAATGTGTTCACCCCGGCCGGAGCCTCCGCCGAGTCCTCCGCCGGGGCGAAGCACCCCCTGATCGTCTTCCCGACGAGCTGGGCCACGCCGCAGATCGAGTATCTGGCGCAGGCCCAGAAGCTCGCCGACTCCGGCTATGTCGTGGTGAGTTACACCTCGCGCGGCTTCTGGCGCTCCGGCGGGAAGATCGAGGTGGCGGGTCCGCCGGACATCGCGGACGCCTCCGCGGTCATCGACTGGGCGCTGGAGCACACCTCCGCCGACCCGGACCGTATCGGCATGGGCGGCGTCTCCTACGGGGCGGGCATCAGCCTGCTGGCGTCCGGGCACGACCCGCGGATCAAGGCGGTCGCCGCGCTGAGCGGCTGGGCCGATCTGATCGACTCCATCTACAGCGGGCGCACCCAGCATCTCCAGGCCGCCGCCCTGCTCGGCGGCGCGGGTGTCCTCACCGGGCGGCCCAGCGACGAACTGACGCAGACCCTGCAGGACTTCCTCGGCTCCAAGCTGGACGAGGAGCCGGAGATGATCGCCTGGGGGAAGAAGCGTTCCCCCTTGACGTATCTGGACCGGATCAACGCCAACGGTGCGGCGATCATGATGGGCAACGCCTGGGGCGACACGATCTTCCCGCCCAACCAGTACGCCTCGTTCTACGACAAGCTCACCGGCCCCAAGCGCCTGGAGTTCCGCCCCGGCGACCACGCCACCGCCGAGGCCACCGGACTGCTCGGGCTGCCGAACGACACCTGGACGAGCACCCGCCGCTGGTTCGACCGCTATCTCAAGGGCGAGCGCAACGGCATCGACACCGAGCAGCCCGTCCAGCTCAAGTCCCGCACGGACCAGGGGTACGAGGGCTACCCGGACTGGAAGTCCGTCGGCGCGCTGAAGAACCGGATCCCGCTGGACGGCACCAAGAGGGTGTGGGCCAACGTCGACTCCGGTGCGAACGGGGGGATCTCGATCCTGTCCAACGCGCTGGACCAGTTCCTGAAGCTGCCGCCGACGGTCTCCGTACCGCTGCTGCCTCGGACGTTCGCGAGCGTGTGGCAGTCGGAGGGGTACGCCACCGAGCAGCAGATCCGGGGGACCTCGACGCTGCACACCACGGTCACCAGCACGAAGCCGAGCGGCACCCTCGTCGCGTATCTCTACGACGTGGGGCCGCTCGGCATCGGCAAACTGGTCAGCAACGCTCCGTACACCTTCCACGGACAGACGCCGGGCCGGCCGTTCCCCGTCGACCTGGAGCTGTTCTCCACGGCCTACGACGTCCCGGCCGGTCACCGGCTCGCCCTGGTGATCGACACCGTCGATCCGCTGTACATCGAGCACAACCCGACCGGCGCGCAGCTGACCTTCTCCTCACCCGGCACGGACCCGAGTCATCTCTCGGTCCCGCTGCGCGAGAAGTGATCACCGACTGCTGCCGGGCGGGCACTGCCCGGCTACTGCCCTCCCGGCAGCAGCGTTCCTGGTTCGGCCGGGGCGACCCCGACCGCTCGGGTCTTCAGGTTGCGCCGCTGCCGCTTGGCCACCCAGGTGGCGAACCACGAGAGCAGCATGCACATCCCGATGTAGATCGGCGAGATCACCATCACGACGGGGATGAAGGGAAGATCGTAGTCGAGATTCGACGCGATCAGCTTTCCGGCGTGGAGGAATTCCTCGTACGTGATCAGATAGCCCAGTGAGGTGTCCTTCAGCGCGACCACCAGCTGGCTGATGATGGTCGGCAGCATCGCGCGTACCGCCTGGGGCGCCAGGACGTACGTGGTGACCTGGGTCTTGCGCATACCGAGCGCGTACGCCGCCTCGCGCTGACCCCGGTCCACGGCGTTGATCCCGGTGCGGAACACCTCCGCGAGGACCGAGCCGTTGTAGAGGGTCAGCCCGGCGACGAGGGCGGGCAGCGGCTGGACCTTCAGCGCCACGAAGATGAAGAAGATCATCACGAGCACGGGCATGGCCCGGAAGAACTCGACCAGCAGGGTGGAGATCCAGCGCAGCACCCGGTGCTCGGAGAGCCGGCCGACGGCGAGCACGGCACCGAGCGCCAGCGAGAGGACCGCCGCGTATGCGAACGCCTTGAGGGTGTTGCCGAGCCCACGCAGCAGCAGTTCCTGAATGCCCTTGTACTCGAAGGGCGTCCACTTCTGCGCGGTGAACTGGTCGGTGTCGAAGAGCAGATAGACGATCCAGCCGAACAGCGCCGCGATCAGGACCGTGGAGGCGATCCCGTACATCAGGTGCCGTCTGCGGGTCACCGGTCCCGGGATGTCGTAGAGCGCGGTGGCCTCGGGCATCGAGGCCCGGGACGTCCTACGGGTGAGGGTCTTGGTCATCGTGCCACTCCCCAGCGCTTCTCCATCACGTTGAACACGGCGCTGATGGTCAGGGTGATGATCAGGTAGCCGACGGCGATCCAGATGAAGGACCAGATGATGCTGTAGCCCAGTTCGTTGAGCGTCTTGTAGGTCCCGAGGAGTTCGGTGACGCTGAACGCCCCGGCGATGGCGGAGTTCTTCGCCAGCGCGATCAGGGTCGAGCCGACCGGCGGGATCACCGACCGGAACGCCTGCGGCAGGACCACGGTGCTCAGGGTCTGGCCGAAGTTCATGCCGAGGCTGCGGGCGGCCTCACCCTGGCCCTTGGGCACGGTGTTGATGCCGGAGCGCAGCACCTCGCAGATGAACGCGGAGGTGTAGCAGCCGAGCGCGATGACGGCGAAGAGCTGGAACGGCAGGACGAGCCCGAAGCGGGGCAGGCCGAGCAGGACCGCGAAGAACAGCAGCGTCAGCGGGGTGTTGCGGAGCACGGTGACCCAGACCGTGCCCAGCACCCGGAAGGAGCCGACGGGCGCGACCCGGAAGGACGCCATCAGGAAGCCGAGGACGAGCGCCAGCGCCGAGGCGTAGACGGTCAGTTCGACGGTGCCGAGGAAACCCTTGCCGTAGAGGGAGAAGTTCTCTGTCAGTACATCCATGGGTGGGGCCGTCCCCTCAGGTCGCCGGGTAGCGGTCGATGGGCGGCGGGGTCGGCGCGGGCGCTCCGGAGAGGCCGAGCGTCGCGTCGTACGCCTTCTTCCAGTTGCCGTTCTTCTCGTTGGCCTCCAGGGCGTCGTTGAGCGCGTTGCGCAGGGCGTTGTCGCTGCGCGGTACGCCGATGCCGTACGGCTCCTCCGAGAAGGGTTTGCCGACGACCTTCATCTCGTCGGGCGCCTTGGCCGCGAAGCCCAGCAGGATCGCGTCGTCGGTGGTGACCGCGTCGACCTGGTAGGTGAGGAGGTTGTCGACGCAGATCGAGTACGTGTCGTACGCGACGAGGGTCGCCTTGGGGTGGTCGGCGGCGATCCGCTGGTAGGGCGTGGAACCGGCCGCGGAGCAGACGGTCTTGCCCGCCAGGTCCTGGGGCCCGTTGATGTCGTCCTCGTCGGTGCGCACCAGCAGTCCCTGGCCGGCCATGTAGTACGGACCGGCGAAGCCGACGAGCTTCTTGCGCATGTCGTTGATGGTGTAGGTGCCGACGTAGTAGTCGATCTGACCGTTCTGCAGAGCCGTCTCGCGGTTGGCGGAGGCGATCGTGCGGAAGCGGATCGTGTCCGGTTCGAAGCCGAGCGAGGCCGCCATCATGCGGGCGATCTCGATGTCGAACCCGGAGTAGATCCCGCTCGCCGGGTCCTTCTCCCCCAGGTAGGGCTGGTCCTCCTTGGCGCCGACGATGAGATGGCCGCGCCGCTTCGCCTTGGTCCAGGTGCGGGAGTCGGGCAGTTCGAAGCCGGTGTCGACCTGGTACACCGGCAGGGCCTCGGCCTTGGGCCCCTTGACCGGCGGGCTGCCGTCCTTGCCGCAGCCCGCGGCGAGTGCGGCGAGCAGGAGACCGGCCACGAGGGCGACGGCCCTGCCCGTACGCGTGTTCCTCGTACGCAACATGGAATCCCCCTCAGTGCTTGAGGATCTTGGACAGGAAGTCCTTGGCGCGGTCGCTCGACGGGGACGTGAAGAAGTCCTCCGGGACACGGTCCTCGACGACGCAGCCGTCGGCCATGAACACCACGCGGTTGGCGGCGGAGCGGGCGAAGCCCATCTCGTGGGTGACGACGATCATCGTCATGCCGTCGCTGGCCAGCTGCTGCATGACCTCCAGCACCTCGTTGATCATCTCCGGGTCGAGCGCCGATGTCGGCTCGTCGAACAGGAGCGCCTTGGGGTCCATGGCCAGGGCGCGGGCGATGGCCACTCGCTGCTGCTGGCCGCCGGAGAGCTGGGCGGGGAACTTGTCGGCGTGGGCGGCCAGGCCCACGCGGTCCAGCAGCTCCCGGGAGCGCTTGTCGGCCTCGTCCTTCTTGCGCTTGCGGACCTTGAGCTGCGCCAGCGAGACGTTGTCCACCACGGTCTTGTGGGCGAAGAGGTTGAACGACTGGAAGACCATGCCGACTTCGGCGCGGAGCTGGGCCAGGCCCTTGCCCTCCTCGGGGAGGGGTCTGCCGTCGATCGTGATGCTGCCGGACTCGATCGTCTCCAGCCGGTTGATCGCCCGGCACAGGGTGGATTTCCCCGAGCCGGAGGGGCCGATGACCACCACCACCTCCCCGCGGCCGACGGTGAGGTTGATGTCCTGAAGTACGTGCAACTCCCCGAAGTGTTTGTTGACGTCCCTCAGTTCGATCAAAGGATCGACGGCCATGCGCTGCCCTACCCACTTGTCGCTGTGTCGAGGTCAGCGCAAACTATCCATCGCAAAAAGGGACTTCGCACCCGACACGCGTAAATGGCGCAAAAGGCTTTTTAACTGGATTAGGTGAGGAGAGCGGGGCGGCCGGGCGACGAGGACGGGGGGCCGGCGGCTCCCCGCTCAGTTCTCGGCGGACTCCGCGTACACCTGGGAGAGCTCCGGGCTGCCCGCCATCGCCCAGTCGAGTCCGGCCGCGACGACGTCGATCTCCCGCCCGGACTCCAGCCGCACCACGGGCTGGCCGCTCGGCCAGATGTCCCACGCGGCGCCCGGCACCGTCCGCACGATCACCGAGCCGAGATAGAGACCGGCGTCGTTGCCGAGCCAGGGCAGTTCCTCGGGGTCGTCGCGCCAGCGGGGCGGCAGCTGGTCGAGCGCGGCCAACGAGGCGGGGGTGTCGTCGAGTTCGAGTCCTTGCTGCCCCGCCCGGACGCGCAGCAGTTCGCATTCGGCGAGCAGCTCGGCCACACCGTCGGGGTCCGTCTCGACGGCGGCGGCTAGCGTGCCCGACTGCGTACCACCCTGACGCTTACGCCAGTTGTCCAAGAAAGGGATGTTCATACCACTAGGGTCCCATCCCGGCCAGGTTCCGCACCACAGGGCGCGCGGCGATCACCGGTCCCCCACCCCGCCCCGGCTGTGGATCCGAGCGCATATCTAAGGTGCGTACATGAGTGCACAGGCGTACGTCTCGGAACTGTTCTCGCTGGAAGGCCGGGTGGCGGTGGTCACCGGAGGCAGCTCCGGCATCGGCCGGGCGATCACCGGCGCCCTGGCCCGGGCCGGTGCGAGCGTCGTCGTGGTGGCCCGCCGGGAGGCGGAGCTGCGGGAGACCGTGGACGAGCTGACCGCCGAGGGCTGCCGGGCGGCCTGGGTGAGCGCGGACCTGAGCACCGCCGAGGGGGTGCGCGTGGGGGCGGAGGAGGCCGCGGCGGCGTTCGGGGAGCCGGACATCCTGGTGAACTGCGCCGGGATCAATCTGCGCCCGCCGATGAGCGAGCTCGGCGAGGACGTCTGGGACACCACGATGGCGGTGAACCTGAAGGCGCCGTTCCTGCTCGGGCAGCGGTTCGGACCGGGCATGGCCGAGCGGGGGTACGGGCGGATCATCCACATCACGTCGCAGCAGGCGCACCGGGCCTTCGTGAGCAGCGGCGCCTACGGGGTGTCCAAGGGCGGCCTGGAGTCGCTGACCCGGTCTCAGGCCGAGGCGTGGTCGCCGCACGGCGTCACCGTGAACAGCCTGGTGCCCGGGTTCGTGCTGACCCCGCTGAACGCGCGTCTCCAGTCGGATCCGGAGAAGGTGGCGTCGCTGGCCGCGCGGACCATGGTCGGCCGGAACGGGCTCGCGGAGGACTTCGCCGGGGCCGCGGTGTTCCTGGCGGGGCGATCGTCGGCGTACGTCACCGGGCAGTCGCTGTTCGTGGACGGCGGGTTCTCGGTGCACTGAGGCCGCCGTCCACGTGGCGAGGGGCCGCTGTGGAGCTCAGGGGTTCTGCTGCCGGGCGGCCTGGGCCGCCTCGCCCACCGCCCTCTCCACCGCGGCGGACACGGCCTCCTTGTCCAGGCCGAGTCCGGTCAGCACGCCGGAGCCGTCCTCGAACTCCAGCAGGGCCAGCAGGATGTGCTCGGTGCCGATGTAGTTGTGGCCGAGGCGCAGGGCCTCGCGGAAGGTCAGCTCCAGGACCTTCTTGGCGTCCGCGTCGTACGGGATCAGCTCGGGCGCCCCGTCCACGGCGGCGGGCAGTACCGCGGTCGCCGCCGCCCGCAGGGCGTCCGGCTCCACGCCCTGCCCCACGAGGACGCGGGCGGCGATGGCCTCGGGCTCGGCGAGCAGACCGAGGATCAGGTGGGCGGGGACGATCTCGGCGTGCCGGGCGGCCTGGGCCTCGTTGTGGGAGGCGACCACCACGTTGCGGGCGCGCGGGGTGAAGCGGTTGAAGCCCTCGTTGGGATCCAGATCCGATGAGCCCTCGCCTTTTTTGGGCACGAAGCGCTTCTGGGCGGCCTGGCGGGTGACGCCCATGCTCCGGCCGATGTCGGTCCAGGAGGCGCCGGAGCGGCGGGCCTGGTCCACGAAGTGGCCGATGAGGTGGTCGGCCACGTCGCCGAGGTGGTCGGCGGCGAGGACCGCGCCGGAGAGCTGCTCCAGGGCGTCGTCGTTGGTCTTCTTGATGGCCTCGATCAGATCGTCGAGGCGTACGGAAGGGGTGACGGGAAGAGGCTGCGTCATGTGACAACCGTAGGTTGACACTCAGGGAGTGTCAACCCTGGGTTGTCACATGCTGTGCGGCGCCTCGCCCGTCTCCGCCCGACCTGCTCAGAGGTCCAGGTCGACGACCACCGGGGCGTGGTCGGACGCGCCCTTGCCCTTGCGCTCCTCACGGTCGACGTAACTGTCCTTGACGGCGGCGGCGAACGGGGCGTTGCCGAAGGTCAGGTCGATCCGCATGCCCTTGTTCTTGGGGAACCGCAGCTCGCGGTAGTCCCAGAAGGTGTAGGCGCGGTCGTACTTGAGGGGGCGGGGATGGACCTCGCTCAGGCCCTCCGCCTCCAGCGCCGCGAGGGCGGCGCGCTCGGCGGGCGTCACATGCGTGGCCCCCTCGAACAGCGCCGGGTCCCAGACGTCCTCGTCGGTCGGGGCCACATTGAAGTCGCCCAGGACCGCGAAGGGCAGGGCCCCCGCGGTGTCGGCCGCCACGGCCTTCCGCAGGGCCTCCAGCCAGCGCAGCTTGTACGCGTAGTGCTCGTGCTCGACCTCGCGGCCGTTGGGCACGTACACCGACCAGAGGCGCAGCGGGCCACAGGTCGCCGAGATCGCGCGGGGCTCCTGCACCCCGTCGTACTCCGGGCCGCCGGGCAGCCCGGTGACGACGTCGGTGAGGCCGACGCGGGAGAGCAGCGCGACCCCGTTCCACCGGCCCGTGGCGTTGACGGCGGATTCGTACCCCGCCTCGCGCAGGGCTTCGGCGGGGAACTGCTCCGCCGTGCACTTGGTCTCCTGGATGCACAGCACATCGGTGCCGCTGCTCTCCAGCCAGGCCAGAAGCCTCGGCAGCCGGGCGGTGATCGAATTGACGTTATAGGTGGCGATGCGCATGGCAGCCAACCTAGCCGCTCACACTGACAGCGGCCGCCGGGCTCACAGCTCGGTGGTGCCGCCCGGGGCCAGCCGGCTGTGGTCCGCGCCGCCCAGGGCCCCGATCTGGTTGTCGTAGACCGGGCGGGCCAGATCGGTCAGCAGGGCGTCGTGGACGTCGATGGCGCGCCGCGGCTTCACCTCTCGTACGTAGTCGATGACCTCGGAGATCTTGCTCCAGGGGGCCATCACCGGCAGCAGGAGTGTGTCCACGGGGCGTTCGGGGACGGTGAGCGCGTCGCCGGGGTGGAAGACCGAACCGTCCACGAGGAAGCCGACGTTGGTGATCCTGGGGATGTCCGGGTGGATCACCGCGTGCAGCTCGCCGTGCACGGTGACGTCGAAACCGGCGGCGGAGAACGCGTCCCCGTCGCCCACGGTGTGCACCCGGCCCGGGAAGGCGGCCGAGAGCTGCTCGGCGACGCTGCGCAGCGTCCAGATCTCGGCCGCCGGGTTCGCCTCCAGACCCGCGCGCAGCCGCGCCTCGTTGAAGTGGTCCGGGTGCTCGTGCGTCACCAGCATGACGTCCGCGCCGAGCGCCGCGTCGTCCTCGGAGAAGCCCCCGGGGTCGATGACCAGGACGCGCCCCTCCTTCTCGATCCGGACGCAGGAGTGGGTCTTCTTGGTCAGGGTGAGTGCCCCGGGCGATGCGTTCATGGCCCCATCCTGCTACGCGGGCGGCGTGGTTTCCTCCTGGATCACCTTCTGCGCCACGGCGAAGGCGGCTCCGGCGGCCGGGATGCCGCTGTAGACGGCGGTCTGGAGGAGAACTTCCTTGATCTCGGCGGGCGTCAGGCCGTTGCGCAGGGCGGCCCGGGTGTGCGCGGCCAGCCCCTCCAGGTGGCCGGCGGTGACGAGCGCGGTGAGCGTGATGACGCTGCGGGTGCGGCGGTCGAGGCCGTCGCGGCTCCAGACCTCGCCCCAGGCGTACCGGGTGACCAGCTCCTGGAAGTCCTCGGTGAAGGCGTCGGCCGTGTTGTTCACCGCGTCGACATGGGCGTCCCCCAGGACTTCGCGGCGGACCTTCGTGCCCTGCTCGTACCGGTCGTCCGGGGTCGGCGCGACGGCGTCGGGCGTAGCGGCGGCCGGGGCGATCTCGGCCACCGGGACGAACGGCGTGCTGGGGGCGGCGGGCGCGGTGACGTGGGGCAGTACGGGGATCGCGGCCGAGGTGTCCTGCTGCCAGGCGGTGGAGAAGTGCATCAGCAGCAGGTCGCTGACGGCGGCGGGCTGCTCGACGGGCGCGAGGTGGGAGGCGCCGGGGACGAGCGCGAGGCGGGCGTCCGGTATCCCGGCAACCAGTGTGCGGGCCTCGGCGGGCCCGGTGACCTGGTCCTCCGCCCCGACCAGTACCAGGGTGGGGACCCCGATCCGGCCCAGCGCACCACGGATGTCGAACGCCGCGAGCGCCTCGCAGGCGGCGATGTAGCAGCCGGGGTCGGTGGTGCGGACCATCTGCACGGCCCACTCGACGATGGCGGGCTGGGCCGCGGCGAAGCCGGGGGTGAACCAGCGCTCGGGCGCGGTGCGGGCCATCGGCTCCAGGCCGTTGGTCCGGACGATCACCCCGCGCCGGCGGAACTCGTCGGCCGTGCCGAACCGGGGCGAGGAGGCGACGAGCGCCAGCGAGGCGACCCGGTGCGGGTGGCGCAGGGCGAGGTCCGCGCCGATCGCCCCGCCGATGGAGCAGCCCGCGTAGCCGAAGCGCTGGACGCCGAGACCGTCCAGCGTCGCGAGGAGCCGGTCGCCCAGCTCGGCGACGGAGGCGGCGGCGTGGGCGGGCGCGCCGCCGTGGCCGGGCAGGTCGTAGCGGAAGATCCGCCAGTGCTGGGACAGCTCGGGGATCTGGCGATCCCACATGTGCCACGTCGTGCCGAGCGAGGGTCCGATGACCAGGACCGGGGCGTCCTCGGGCCCGTCGAAGCGGTACTGAAGGGTCCGCGGGGCGGCTGCCGGTGTCTGCGCCCCCTGCTGGGCGGGTGGCGCCTGCGGGCCGGGGCCGGGGACGGCGTGCGCGGCCTGGGGTATGGGGGTGGTGTGCGGGCCCAGGGCGTCCGGAGCTGCCTGCGGGCCGGGGGCCGGCTGACCGGCCTGCGGCGTGGAGGCGGTCTGGGGGCCGGGAACGGCCTGGGCGGACTGCGGGCCGAGGGCGGTCTGCGGGACGGGACCCGGCCGGTCGGCCTCGGCTGCCTGCGGCGCGGAGGCGATGTGCGGCGGCTGCGGCGCGAACGGGCCGTGCGGGGCCGGCGGGGCGAGCGGGGCCCGGTCCGGCTGCGCGGCCTCCGGGAAGCCGGGGGCTCCGCCGCCGAGGGGCGGGTAGAGCGCCGGGTAGGATCCCGGGGCGCCCGGCGCGGGCACGGCGTCCGGTCCCTGGTGCGGGGCCGGAACCGCCTGGTGAGGCGCTCCGGGATGCGGGGCGGGCCCACCGGGGTGGGGGGCCTGCACGGGCTGCGGGGTCGTCTCGCTCACTTCGCTCACTCGCTCCAGGTTACTGAGCGCCCCTCCGGTCCCCGGTCAGGGGGTCGCCGCCGATACGACATACACGACAGGACTGGCCGGATCGGTCATGTTGACCGTGATGTTCTGGGTGGGGCGCGGCTTCTTGTTGCTGTGCGTGGTGCCGGCCCAGTGCTCGCCCGGGCCGAAGGACCAGCCGGTGATCTTGATGTCCCGCGGGCTGATGGTGATCCTGTCCGGCTCCAGCGCCGCACGCCCGGTGCCCATTCCGGTCAGGAAGCGGTCGAGACCGGCGGAGGTGGTCCGGAACTTCGCGTACATCCGGCTGGCTTTCCAGTTGTTCGTCTCGTAGTACTGGACACCCTGTCCGTTGCCGGGGATCGGGATCTCGAAGATCCGGCGCTGCATCTTGGAGGGCCAGCCCTCGCGCAGCCCCGAGGCGGCCGCCTCGGTCTCCTTGTCCATGCCCGAGCGGCGGCTCTGGCCGGCCGAGATCAGCAGGTAGCCGGCCGGGATGCCGATCAGCAGCACGATGATCGTGGCGGTGATGAAGCGCCGCTTGAACACCCGCCGGCGGTCCTCGGGCGGTTTGCCCTCGCCGTCGCCCGGAGACTCCGACTGGTGCGGCACCACGGGGTGCTCGGCTGCGATCATGATCAGGTGGTCCCTAGGTGCTGCGGCGACGTGACGAGGCGTACGGAGGGGTGGACGCCGGAAAGGGCGGTCGCGGTTCAGTCGGCGGTGCGGGTGGACCGCGTGTTGCGGATGGTGCTCGCCGCCTGGTCGTAGATCTGGGCGTACCGCTCGTACCGCTCGACGCGCCGCCGGTTGGTCCGGCGGAAGCGGCGGGCGACCAGCCGCGCCAGGTCCGCGGCGCCGACCATACCCGCCTCGGGGCCGAGCTGCGCCTTGGCGATCCTGGCCTCGGGGCGGTAGCCGCGGCCGGTGAGGTGGCGCTTGAAGGCGTCCCGGGCGGGGTTGATCAGGAGGTCGTCGGCGGCGCTGACACCGCCTCCGATGACGAAGCAGGAGGGGTCGAGCGCGGCGGCCAGATTGGCGATGCCGATGCCGAGCCACTGGCCGATGTCCTGGAGGAGTTCGATGCACATCGCATCGCCCTCGCGGGCCAGTTCGGTGATGAGCGGCCCGGTGATGTCGGAGACGTTCCCCTTCACCCGGTCCAGCAGGTAGTGGGCGACCGGGGAGTCGGCGGCGGCCAGCTCCTTGGCCTCGCGGACGAGGGCGTTGCCGGAGCTGTACTGCTCCCAGCAGCCCCGGTTGCCGCAGGGGCAGCGGTGGCCCGAGGGCACGACCTGCATGTGGCCGAACTCACCGGCCACGCCATACTTGCCGCGCTTGACCTGGCCGTCCTCCAGGATCGCGCCGCCGATGCCCGTACCGAGGGTGATCATGACGAGGTGGTCCTCGCCGCGGCCCGCGCCGAAGCGCCATTCCGCCCAGGCGGCGGTGTTGGCGTCGTTGTCGACCATGACGGGGACGACGAGGCGGGAGGCGATGGCGTCGCGCAGGGGTTCGTCGCGCCAGGCGAGGTGCGGGGCGAAGAGGACCTTGGAGCGGTCGGCGTCGACCCAGCCCGCCGCGCCGATGCCCACCGCGTGGACGTCGTGCCGGTCGGAGAGGTCCAGGACCAGCTCGACGATGGTGTCCTCGACGACCTTGGGACTCTTGGACTTGTCGGGCGTCTCGGTGCGGACCTTCTCCAGGATGTTGCCGTCGGCGTCGACGACGCCCGCCATCACCTTCGTACCGCCGATGTCGATCCCGACCGTGGGGACGCGGGGCGCGGACAGGTGCGAGCGGCGTTCCTTGGTGCCGACCGTCCTGAGGACGGTGGCGCGGGCGGAGCCGCGGTGGGCGAAGTCGCGGTACGTGCTCATCGTCCCTGCGGGGTCTGGGGGGCCGGGCCGCTGTCGCGGCCGGCGGCGGACGGCGCCCGCCGCGCTCGATTCTGCCACTGCCCGGCCCCGGCGGGCCGATCGGCGGGGTCGGCCGCGCCGGGGCGGTCGGGACTCAGGAAGTCCCGTCCTTCGCGCCGTGGCTGCCCGGGAGGGTGGGGGTCGGGGTGCGTTCCAGCTCGTGGCTGAGCTCCTCCAGCTCGCTGCCGCCCGCCATCTGCCGGGTCAGCTCGTCGAGCGTGATGTCGTCCTTGGTGTGGCTGCCGGACATCACTCCGCGCTTGAGGAGGACGAACCGGTCGCCGACGAGGTGGGCGTGGTGCGGGTTGTGCGTGATGAGGACCACGCCGAGGCCGGCGTCGCGGGCGGCCGCCACGTACTTGAGCACCACACCGGACTGCTTGACGCCGAGCGCGGCGGTCGGCTCGTCCAGGACGAGGACCTTGGCGCCGAAGTAGACGGCGCGGGCGATGGCCACGCACTGGCGCTCGCCGCCGGACAGGGTACCGATGGGCTGGTCGACGTCGCGCAGGTCGATGCCCATGCGGAGCAGTTCCGTACGGGTCGTCTCGCGCATCTTCCGGACGTCGAGGCGCTTGAAGGGGCCGACGCCCGTCGTGGGCTCGGAGCCGAGGAAGAAGTTCCGCCAGACCGGCATCAGCGCGACGACGGCGAGGTCCTGGTAGACGGTGGCGATGCCCCGGTCCAGGGCGTCGCGCGGGTTGGCGAGGGCGGTCTCCTCGCCCTCGATCAGGAAGCGTCCGGCGTCGTGTCCGTGCAGCCCTGCGATGATCTTGATGAGGGTGGACTTGCCGGCGCCGTTGTCGCCCAGGACGCAGGTGATCTCGCCGGCGTGGACCTCCAGCGAGACGTGTTCCAGGGCCTTGATGTTGCCGTAGAACTTGGACACGTCGTCCAGCTCGACGAGAGGGCCCGCGGTCTCTTCAGGGGTGGCCGTCATGCCGTCGCCTCCGCGCGCTTGCGCACCCACGCGTTGAGCAGGGTGGCCAGGAGCAGCATCGCCCCCAGGAAGAATTTGAACCAGTCCGGGTTCCACTCGGCGTAGACGATGCCCTTGCTGGTCATGCCGAAGATGAAGGCGCCGACCGCCGAGCCGATCGCGGAGCCGTAGCCGCCGGTGATCAGGCAGCCGCCGATGACGGCGGCGATGATGTACGTCAGCTCGTTGCCGACGCCCTCGCCGGACTGGACGACGTCGTAGCTGAACAGCAGGTGCTGGCCGGAGATCCAGGCGGCGAAGGCGACGCCGAGGTAGAGCCCGATCTTGGTGCGGATGACCGGGACGCCGACCGCGCGGGCCGCGTCGGCCTCGCCGCCGACGGCGAAGATCCAGTTGCCGAAGCGGGTACGGAGCAGGATCCAGGTGGCGAGGGCGACGAGGGCGATCCACCACAGGATGGTCACCTTGAACTCGACGCTGCCGACGGTCAGCGTGGAGGCGAACAGGGCGTGGGCCGAGTCGAAGCCTTCCATGTCGCCGATCGCCTTGGTGGAGACGGTGCCGCTGATGAGCTTGGTGAAGCCGAGGTTCAGACCGGTCAGCATCAGGAACGTGCCGAGCGTGATGATGAAGCTCGGCAGTTTGGTGCGGGTCAGCATGAAGCCGTTGAACGCGCCGATGGCGAGCGTGACCAGCAGGGACACGAACACGCCGACCCAGACGTTGGCCGTCATCTGGTAGCTGAACATCGAGGAGATCAGCGCGGAGCTGGTCACCAGGACGCCCGCGGAGAGATCGAACTCGCCGCCGATCATCAGCAGGGCGACGGGGGCGGCCATGATGCCGAGGACCGAGGCCGCGTACAGGACGGTGCCGAAGCTGGACGCCTGGAGGAAGCTGTCGGCGACGATCGCGAAGAACAGGAAGACGGCTGCCGCGCCGACGACCGAGCCGAGCTCGGGGCGGCCGAGCAGCTTGCGGAGCGGCGAGGTGTGCACGAGGCGCTCGTCCAGCTCCGGGGCGGCGGTGGAGCCGCTCACCGGGTGCCCCGCTTGGTGAAGTCGGCCAGGGCGTCGGCGTCGTCCTTGGTGATGACCTGCGGGCCGGTCAGGACGGGCTGGCCGCCGCCGAGCACGTTGCGGTTGTAGCGGTAGAGCCAGAGCAGGTCGACTGCCTGGTACCCCTGGAGGTAGGGCTGCTGGTCGACGGCGAAGCCGAGCTTGTCGCTCTGGAGGCCGGTGGCGACCTTGGCGTTGAGGTCGAAGGTGTCGATCTCGGCCTTGCTGCCCGCCGTCTGCTTGGCCTGGACGGCGGCGTCGGCGAAGGGGGCGCCGAGCGTGACGACCGCGTCGATGCTCTTGTCGGACTGGAGCTTGGCCTCGATGGACGCGGTGACGTCGGGCATGTTGGTGCCGTCGACGTACAGGTTCTGCATCGTGCCGTCGAAGGTCTTCTTCGCGCCGGCGCAGCGCTGCTCGTGGCCCACGTTGCCCTGCTCGTGCAGGACGCACAGGACCTTCTTGCGGTCGCGGCTGTTCAGCTCGTCGCCGACGGCCTCACCGGCGATGGTCTCGTCCTGGCCGATGTGGGTGAGCGCCCCGAACTCCTTCGACTCGGCGGAGCCGGAGTTCACGGTGACGACCGGGATGCCCGCCTTGACGGCCTTGGCGACCACGGCCTTCATCGCGTCCGGCTTGGCCAGCGAGACGATCAGCCCGTCGACCTTCTTGTCGATCGCGGTCTGGACGAGCTGGGCCTGCTGGTTGGCCTCGTCGTTGTGCGAGTAGAGGAAGTTGATGTTGTCCTTGACGGCCGCCTGCTCGGCGCCCTTCTGGACGATGTCCCAGAAGGTGTCGCCGTCTCCCGAGTGGGTGACCATGGCGAAGGTCCAGCGCGGGGTGTTCACCGCTGCCCGCCCCTCGGCGGCCTCGGCGGCGCGTTCCTCCGCCCGCTTGCCGCCGGTGCTGCTGCATCCCGCGGCTGCCAGCATCACTGCCAGCACGGCGCCCATCGCGCGTACCCCTGTCCGAACCCTTGCCACGACACCGTGCCCTTCTTCTCCTGCTGTGCGCTTCGCCCGGCCGGGCCGGGTGTACGGTCCGGGGCCGACTGCCCAGTATCCCCGAGGCGTGCCGAGGGGCCTTGCGCGGGTGGCCGACGGTCACAGGAGCCTGGGGCACGGGGCGGCCGAGCGCAACCCGTGTGCCCGGACCTCTTCGGCCCACCCGCGGGTCCGGGCGGGCCCGCGCCCTTTCAAGCCCGTCCGGCGCGCCCGTCCGGCGTTTGTGGGCCCGTGCCCCTTTCAAGCCCGTCCGGCGTTTGAGGACGGAACCCTCGGGCGGGTGGGCCCGCGACCGCAAGGGCCTGGGGCCCAGGAACCTCGCGGCCGCGGCCGACACCACCTCAACGGTTCCGTCCTCAAACGCCGGACGGGCTGGATGGGGCGCCCAGGAACGGACTGGAGAGCACATCGGACGGGCTGACATGCGCGGCTACGGGCGGACCAGGAGCTGGAACTCGAACGCGTAGCGCGCCGCCCGGTAGACGTGGGAGCCGAACTCCACCACCCGCCCCGTGTCGTCGTACGTCACCCGCTCCATCGTCAGCAGCGGCGCCCCCGGCTCCTCGTCCAGGACACCCGCCTCCCCCACCGTCGCGGCGCGCGCCCCCACCGACTGGCGGGCGCTGTGCAGCGTGATGCCACCGGCGCGCATCAGCCGGTAGAGGCCGGTGGCCTCCAGCTCCTCGGTGCGCAGGGGCACCAGCCCCGGCGGCAGGTGGTTGCGCAGGAGCGCCACCGGTTCGCCGTGCGCGCTGCGCAGCCGCTCCACGAGGTGGACCTCGCTGCCCTCGGCGACCCCGAGCGCGGCGGCGACCTCGGCCGTGGCCGGTTCCGTCGTGTTGCGCAGGACCTCGGTGGCGGGGCGCTGGCCCGCCGCCTCCAGGTCGTCGTAGAGCGAGCTGAGCTCCAGCGGGCGGCGGACCTGGCTGTGGACGACCTGGGTGCCGACGCCCCTCCGGCGCACCATCAGGCCCTTGTCGACGAGCGTCTGGATGGCCTGGCGGACGGTCGGCCGGGACAGGCCGAGCCGGGCGGCGAGGTCGATCTCGTTCCCGAGCAGGGCGCCGGGGGCCAGCCGGCCCTGCTCCACGGCCGCCTCCAGTTGCTGCGCCAGCTGGAAGTAGAGCGGCACCGGGCTGGTGCGGTCCACGCTCAGCGGCAGCGGCCGGTCGGTTCCATGTGCGGTCACGGGGCGAGCGTAGTTCGCTTGTCCGGACATGGCCATGGCATGGCGTTTGTCAGGACAAACGCTTGACATGGCGACCGGGCGAACGCCACCTTGGGGCCCATGCGCATCGGACTGATCGGAACGGGACGGATCGGCACATTCCATGCGGAGGTGCTGAGCCGTCACCCCGCCGTGGACGCCCTGCTGCTGGCGGACGCGGACCCCGAGCGGGCGGCCGCCGCGGCCGGGCGGACGGGGGCCACGGCCGTCTCCGTGGACGACCTGTTCACGGGAGCGGGCGAGGCCCGGGGCCTGCCCGACGCCGTCGTGATCTGCTCGGCGACCGCCGCCCACGCCGGGCTCATCGCGCGGGCCGCCCGCGCCGGGCTGCCGGTCTTCTGCGAGAAGCCGATCGCCCTGGACCTGCCCGGCACGCTCGCCGCACTGACGGAGGTCGAGGCGGCGGGGAGCCTGCTCCAGCTCGGCTTCATGCGGCGCTTCGACGCCGGGTACGGCGAGGCCAGGGCCGCCGTGCGGGAAGGAAGGCTGGGCCGACTGCACACCGTGCGGGCGGTCACCTCCGATCCCACGCCGCCGCCCGCCGCCTACCTCCCGCTCTCCGGCGGGCTGTACCGCGACTGCCTGGTCCACGACTTCGACATCCTGCGCTGGGTGACGGGCCGCGAGGTGAGCGAGGTGTACGCCACCGGCTCGGACACCGGGCCCGCGATGTTCCGGGAGGCCGGTGACGTGGACACGGCCGCCGCCCTGCTCACCCTCGACGACGGCACGCTCGCCACCGCCACCGCCACCCGGTGCAACGGCGCCGGGTACGACGTACGGATGGAGCTGGCCGGCGAGCTGGATCAGATCGCCGTCGGCCTGGACGACCGTACGCCGCTGACCTCGACCGAGCCGGGCGGCCCCGGCGCCCCGGCGAAGCCCTGGCCGGGCTTCCTGGAACGGTTCGCCCCGGCGTACGAGGCGGAGCTGGACGCGTTCCTGCGCGTGGTCCGCGGCGAGCTGGCCAATCCGTGCGACGGGCGGGAGGCCCTGCACGCCCTGCGGATCGCCGAGGCGTGCGAGGTCTCCCGCCGCGAACGCCGGCCGGTGGCGATGACCGAGATCCCCGGGGGCTGAGCCGCCGGAGACCGCCCGCTACCAGGCGACCGGCAGGCTCAGCGGGCCTCGCATCAGCATCCCGGCGCGCCAGGTCAGCGTCGCCGGGTCGGCGGTCAGCCGCAGCTCCGGGCAGCGCTCCAGCAGCGACCTGATGGCGATCCGGGCCTCGATGCGGGCCAGCGGCGCGCCCAGGCAGTAGTGGATGCCGTGCCCGAAGGCGATGTGGCCCCGGGCGTCCCGGGTGATGTCGAAGCGGTCCCCGCCGGGGTAGCGGTCGGGGTCCCGGTTGGCGTCCGACATCGCGACCAGGACCAGTTCGCCACCGCCGGGGATCACCGTGCCGCCCACCTCGATCGGCTCGGTGGTGAAGCGGTACGTGGGGGTCTCCACCGGCCCCTCGAAGCGCAGGATCTCCTCGACCGCGTTGTCGATCAGGGAGAAGTCCGCGCGCAGAGCGGCCAGTTGATCCGGGTGCGCGAGGAGGTTGTGCACGCCGTTGGTGATGAGGTTGACGGTGGTCTCGTGCCCGGCGACGAGCAGCAGCCAGGCCATGCCGATCAGTTCCTCGCCGGACAGCCGGTCGCCGTCCTCGTCGGCGGTGTGGATCAGCGCGCTCAGCAGGTCGTCGCCGGGCTTCTCGCGCTTGTCGGCCAGCAGACCGGCGATGTACGCGGTCATGGCCTGGGTCGAGGAAGCGCGCACGGACGGGTCGATGGAGGAGACCGCCTGGCCCGACCAGGTACGGAAGTCCTCGCGGTCCAGGAACGGCACGCCGAGCAGCTCGCAGATCACCGACATGGGCAGCGGGAAGGACAGCGCCTCGACGAGATCGGCCGAGCGGTCCGGAGCCGCGAGCATCGCGTCCAGCAGCTCGTCGGTCATCTCCTGTATCCGCGGCGCCAGTTGCTCCATGCGGCGCGGGGTGAACTCCCGGGCGACGAGCTTGCGCAGCCGGGTGTGGTCGGGGGCGTCGGAGCCGAGCATCGAGGAGCCCGCGGACACCTTGCTGACCCCGAGCGTGGGCGAGGCACGGCTCCAGTGTTTGGAGAGCCGCTGGTCGGCCAGGAGGGCGCGGCCCGCCTCGTATCCGACGACGAGCCAGGCGTCCGCGCCCTCGGGGATCCGGACCCGGTGGACCGGGCCCTTGGCGCGCAGGGCGGCGTAGGCGGGATAGGGATCGCGGGTGAACTGCTCGCCGAGCGCGGCGAGATCGACCAGGGGTTCGGTGGTCAACACGGTTCCCTTCAGGAGGAGTTACGACGACTCTTCACGGCGTTGCCGCGCCCGCCGCGTTGCTGCGCTCAGGGGGTTGCGGCGGTCACCGGGTTGCGGGCCCTCACCAGCGCACCGGCAGGCCCCGGGTGCCGCGCATCAGCAACCCCGGGAGCCAGTCCAGCTCGCCGCCGGACGGGTCGCGGGCGAGGCCGGGGCAGCGTTCCAGCAGGGCGCCGATCGCGATACGGGCCTCCATCCGGGCGAGCGGTGCGCCCAGGCAGTAGTGGGCACCGTGGCCGAAGGCCAGGTGCCCCTGGGGCTCGCGGCGGATGTCGAAGGCGTCCGGGGCCGGGAAGCGGTCGGGGTCACGGTCGGCGGAGGCCAGGGCGACGATCACCACGGCATCGCGCGGGATCACGGTGGAGCCGATGGTGACCGGCTCCCGGGCGAAGCGGAAGGTGGCGGTCTCCACGGGCCCGTCGTAGCGCAGCATCTCCTCCACCGCACCGTCGATGAGCCCCGGTTCGGCGCGCAGCAGGGCGAGCTGGTCGGGGTGGTCGAGCAGGGCCCGGACCCCGTTGGCGATCAGGTTGACGGTGGTCTCGTGGCCCGCGACGAGCAGCAGGAAGGCCATGCCGACCAGTTCGGCGGAGGAGAGGCTGTCGCCGTCCTCGTCCGTGGTCCGGATCAGCGCACTCAGCAGGTCGTCGCCGGGCGAACGGCGTTTGTCCGCGATGAGGTCGACGAGATAGGCGCTCATCGCGCCGGCCGGGTCGGCGTCCCGCTGCTCCGGGGTGGGCGTGACGATGCCGTTCGAGAGCACCCTGAAGGCGTCCCGGTCGATGTCCGGGACGCCGAGGAGTTCGCAGATCACGGTCATCGGCAGCGGGAAGGCGAGTGCGTCGACCAGGTCGGCGGAGCCCTGCGGCACCATCGCGTCGAGGAGCCGGTCGGTGATCTCGGTGACACGCGGGCGCAGCGCCTCGATGCGCCGGGCGGTGAACTCGCGGACGACGAGCCGGCGCAGCCGGGTGTGGTGCGGGGCGTCCAGCTCCAGCATGTTGGCGTTGAGCGGGGCCTCCGAGGCCTTCCAGCCCCCTCTGGGGCGCCAGTCCTTGCCGAGCCGCTGGTCGGCGAGGGCGGTGCGGCCCTCCTCGTGTCCGACGATCAGCCAGAGCCGTTCCAGGTGCTCGGTGCGCACGGTGTGCACCGGGCCCTCGGCACGGAGCTTGGCGTAGTACGGGTAGGGGTCGGCGGTGAAGTCCGGCACGTCGCGCAGATCGAGCTCGGCCATGGTGAGCGGCCCCTCTCCCGTCGCGGCCCGCTCCGTTCCGGGCCGTTTCCCTTCACCCTAGGTGGCTCCCACCGCCGTCGTCCGTGTCGAGGAGCCCCGCATCGTGGACCAACAGCGCGATCTGGACACGGTTGTTGAGTTCGAGTTTGGCGAGAATCCGTGAGACGTGGGTCTTGACGGTGGCGACGCTGAGGTAGAGGGAGGCCGCGATCTCGGCGTTGGAGCCGCCGCGCCCGACGGCGACCGCGACCTCCTGCTCCCGCTCGGCGAGTTGGCCGAAACGCCCGCGTGCGCGGTGGGCGCGGTCGGCCCGGTCGTCGCGCCCGCCCCCGGCGGCGCGGGCCATCAACTGACGGGTGATGGCGGGCGAGAGGACCGGGTCCCCGGCGGCGACCCGGCGGACCGAGTCGACGATCCGGGCGGGCGGGGTGTCTTTCAGGACGAATCCCGCCGCCCCGGCTCGGATGGCCCGGAGCACCTGTTCATCGGCGTGGAAGGTGGTCAGGACGACGACCTCGGGGGCGTCGGGATGTCGGCGCAGCCGCTCGGTCGCGGTGAGTCCGTCCATGACCGGCATCCGGATGTCCATCAGGACGACATCGGGGCGCAGCCGCTCGACCAGCTCCTCCGCCTCGACGCCGTCCGCGCCCTCCCCGACGATGTCGATGCCCTGGTCGCCGCCGAGCATCAGGGTCAGTCCCGCCCGGACCAGCGGGTCGTCGTCGACGATCAGCAGGCGGACGGGCGCGGAGAAGGCCGGGGGTGGTGTCGGGGACGCCGGGGTGTTCATGACGGCCACCGTAGCCAGCCGGTGCGCGGCGCCGTTACGGCGGGCGTCACCCGTCCCCGTACGGCGGCCGTTGCTCGTTCCCGTACGGCGACGCTCACGCGGTGGGCCACGGCAGTCGTGCCCGGACCGCGAAGCCGCCGTCCTTCGTCGGGCCGTGCTCCAGCTCTCCCCCGGCGAGGGTGGCGCGTTCGGTGAGGCCGATGAGTCCCTGGCCGGAGCCGGGGACCCGTTCGAAGGGTTCGGTGGGGGCCGGGTTCACCACCTCGACGGTGAGGTCATCGCCGGGGCCGCCGGTGACGGTGAGGGAGACCTCGGTGCCGGGCGCGTGCTTGCGGGCGTTGGTCAGGGCCTCCTGCGCGATGCGGTAGACCGTGCGGCCGGTCGCGGCGGGGGCGTCCTGGGGTTCGGCGACCCGGTTGTCGACGGCGACCTTCATGCCCGCGAGCCGGGATTCGGCGACGAGGGCGTCCAGCGTGGCGAGGGTGGGCTGCGGCCGGTGGGCCTCGTCGGTGTCGCCGGGGCCGCGCAGGACGCCGATGATCTCGCGGAGGTCCTGGAGGGCCTCGTGGGCGCTGTCCCGGATGACGCCGGCCGCCCGGCCGACCTCGGCGGCGGGGGCGTCGGGCCGGAACTCCAGGGCCCCGGCGTGCACGCTGAGCAGGGTCAGCCGGTGGGCCAGGACGTCGTGCATCTCGCGGGCGATGGCCTCCCGGGCGAGGCGCTGGGCCTGTTCGGCGCGCAGCTCCGCCTCGGCCTCGGCGCGGCGGGCCCGTTCGCGGAGGCTGACGACGAGCTGGCGCCGGGACCGTACGGCCATGCCCCAGCTGATCACCAGGAGGATCAGCAGGGCGCCGAAGAGGACCGAGGCGAGGAAGGACGTCGTCGGGTCGGGGCGCAGGAACGGTTGCACGGGTACCAGGGCCAGCGCGAGCGCCCCGACCATCGCGACCGGCTTGAACGGGCGGTGGACGGCCAGGCTGAAGAGGGCGACCAGGAGGGCCCCGGCGGCCACCGGCTCGACGACGGACACGAGGGTCAGGGCGACGGCGAGGGCGACGGGCCAGCGGCGCCGGAGCCAGAGGGCGCAGCAGGCCAGCGCGCCGACGATCGAGTCCACGAAGACGACGACGTCGGCCGTGGTGTCGTCGGCCTCGATCGTGCCGAGGGCCAGCATGCCGATGCCCGCGGCGATGAGGAAGGCCGTGATGTCGACGGCCCAGTCCCGCACGGTCCGCC
The DNA here is from genome assembly GCA_014649555.1 of Streptomyces globisporus. Classification (GTDB taxonomy): domain Bacteria; phylum Actinomycetota; class Actinomycetes; order Streptomycetales; family Streptomycetaceae; genus Streptomyces; species Streptomyces globisporus. The sequence continues at coordinate 64,522 of BMTG01000012.1, forward strand.
GCGTCCGGACCCGGTCGTCCGGCAGCTCGGGGCCGGCCATCGCCGACGGGAGCAGCCAGCGGTACTCGGTGCGCGTCATGTCGACAAAGTTACGCAGCCGGACGGCCCGAAAGGGCTCCGAGCGGCACGGGAGCTACCAAAGTCGCACCCTGCGCTACTTTCGGCGCGGCGGACGGGACCGGTGGCCGACGCGGCGGGCGCGGAGCGGGCGGGAGGCTCGGCCCATGAAGAAAATCGTCGAGACGATCGGGTTCCTCGTCTTCATCCAGGGCGCGGGCGGGCTGCTGTACGAGTGGACGGGCTGGTTCCGTTTCTGGACGCTGGTGCGGCACGTCGACTTCCTCAGCGACCGCACGCTCTTCGTCAACATCGTGCTGATCGTGGCGGGGGCCGCCGTGATGATCGCGGCGGATTCGATCAAGACCTGACCCGGACGCCCCAGGGGGTGTCCGGCGGATCGGGGCCGGGCACCCCCGAGGGCGGCGCGCCGCCCCCACGCGGTGCCCGCCAGGACGAGAACGGCCCCGGCCACCCCCAGGGCGCCGAGCTGTTCCCCGCCGAGGCTGATGCCGACGGCGGCGGCCCACAGCGGTTCCGTTCCGAGCAGCAGGCTGACCCGGGACGGCGAGGTGCGGCGTACGGACCACATCTGCACGAAGAACGCGAACAGCGTGCAGAACACCGAGAGGAAGACGAGGCCCGCCCACTCCCGGGCGCCGAAGCCCACGGCCGTGCTCCACGGTGAGGCCCCGGTGCCGGGGAGGGCGGCGAGGACGGCGAAGACGGCGACCGCGCCGCCGAGCTGGACGGTGGTCAGGGAGAGCGAGTCGGCGTCCCGTACCGCCTTGATCCGGGCCATGGCCAGGACGTGGACCGTACGGGCGAGGGCGGCGAGCAGCATCAGGAGGTCGCCGGCCGAGGGGCTGGTGAATCCGCCGCCCTGGGTCAGCAGGACGACCCCGGCGACGGAGAGTCCGGCCGCGGCGACGAATCCGGCCGAGGGGCGGACGCGGGTCACGGCGGCCTCGGCCAGCGGTGTGAAGATCATGGTCAGGCTGATGATCAGCCCGGCGTTGGTGGCGGAGGTGTGCACCACTCCGTACGTCTCCAGCAGGAAGATCCCGCTCAGCACCAGACCCAGCACTCCGGCGCCCCGCCACTGCGCACCGGTCAGCGCCCGCAGCTTGCGCCATCCGACCGCCACGAGCACCGGCAGCACGATCGCGAAGCGCAGGACGAGCACGGCGACGACGGTGTATGTGGTGGTGATGCCCTTGGCGGCGAGATAGCTCGCGCCCCAGACGACGGCGACCGCCAGCACGGGCAGGTCGGTGACCCAGGCGCGGCGCGGGGAGAGACTCCCCGCGGCGGACACGGCGGCAGCGGACACGTGGTTCTCCCGGGTTCTCCACGGAATGTGATGTGGAGACCTCACCGGCTCGCACGCGGAGTGATCACGCTACCCGCCGGGTTCCGGGGAAGGGAACACCTGTCTCAGCGGTCGGATCGCTCCCGGGCGCCTCCCGCCGCTCCCTAGACTGACGCATCGGTAACGCTGAGGCACGGAGTGGTCACATGGCGTCGGTAAGAGCGGACGGGCGGGTCGAGCGGGGGAACCAGACCCGGCAGTTGGTCCTGGGGCGGGCGGTGCAGATCGCCTCGGTCGAAGGTCTTGAGGGCCTGTCGCTGGGACGGCTGGCCACCGAGCTCGGGCTGAGCAAGAGCGGGGTGTTCGCGCTGTTCGGCTCGAAGGAGGGGCTCCAGCTGGCCACCGTGCGGGGAGCGGTGGCCGTCTACGTCGACCATGTGCTGCGCCCCACCCGGTCGGTGCCGCCGGGGCTGGGCCGGGTCTGGCGGATGTGCGAGGCGTGGATCGCGTACTCCCGCGAGCGGGTGTTCCGGGGCGGCTGCTTCTTCTACGCCGCCACCGCCGAGTTCGACGCCCGCAGCGGCCGGGTGCACGACGCCCTGGCGTCCGCGCAGACGGGCTGGGTCACCTTCGTGGAGGAGACGATCGAGGAGGCCAGGGCCGCCGGGGAGCTGGCCGGGGACACCGACGTGTGCCAGCTGGCGTTCGAGGTGATCGCCCTGCTGGAGCTGGCCAACGCCGAGTCGGTGCTCCAGAACAACAACCACGGCTACGACAAGGCGGCCCGCGCCATCCTGGCCCGCCTGCGGGCGGCGGCGACGGACCCCGCGCGGCTGCCGTTACGGTGAGCGGCCCCGGGCTGCGGTAGGCGTCCGATACCCGCCGGTGCGCGGGCCCCGGCGCGCGTTTGCTGGGGGATGCCGTCGGTGCGACGGCGTCCCCGTCAGCGAGGAACAACCATGTCCAGCAACGCTTCCAGCACCCCGTCCGGATCCCTGTCCGGCACCGCTCCCGCCACCGTTCCCGCCGCCGTTCCAGTCGGCCTTCCGCACCGGGCCGCCCTGGTCACCGGGGGCAGCCGGGGCATCGGCGCCGCGATCGCGCTGCGGCTCGCCCAGGACGGCGCCGACGTCGCCGTCACCTACGTCCAGGACGAGGAGGCGGCCCGTGCGGTCGTCGCGAAGATCGAGGGCTTCGGCCGCCGGGGCGTCGCCCTGCGCTGCGACGCGGCGGACGCCGACGCGGCCGCCGACGCCGTGCACCGGGCGGCGGACGCGCTCGGCCGGCTGGACATCCTGGTCAACAACGCGGGCATCGGCGTCCTCGGCCCGATCGCCGCACTCTCCGGGCCTGACGTGGACCGGACGCTGACGGTGAACGTACGAGCGGTCTTCCTCGCCTGCCGGGCGGCGGCGGACCGGCTGGCCGACGGCGGCCGCGTCATCTCCGTGGGTTCCGCCCTGAGCCGGTACGCGGGCGGACCCGGCTCCACCCTCTACGGGCTCAGCAAGTCCGCGCTGACCGGGCTGACCAAGCCGCTCGCCCGGGAGCTGGGGCCGCGCGGCATCACCGTGAACGTGATCCAGCCGGGGGCCGTGGACACCGATCTCAACCCGGCCGACGGTCCGCTGGCCGAGGGCCAGCGCGCGGCGAACGCGCTGGGCCGCTTCGGCACGACGGAAGAGATCGCCTCGCTCGTCGCCTACCTGGTGAGCGCCGAGGCGGGCTTCATCACGGGCACGGAGCTCGTCGCGGACGGCGGCCACGCGGCCTGAGCACCGCCGCCCGGGCGTACGCGGGGGCGTCCTCCCGGCTCACCCGTGGCCCACAGCCCGGGGGAGCGCGCCCCGGGGCGCGCTCCCCCGGCGTACGCCCGGCTGCCCCCTACCGGCCTCGCCCCTACGCTGGCCGGGACGGGGCAGCGAGGGGAAGGACAGGACCAGTACATGTCCGGCACACCGGTTCACACGCTCAACGACGGCACACGGCTCCCCGCGGTGGGGCTCGGCACCTACCCGCTGGACGACGCGGCGGCCGAGGAGGCCGTCGCCGGGGCCCTGGAGCTGGGCTACCGGCTGGTCGACACGGCCCTCAACTACGGCAACGAGACCGGTACCGGCAGGGGCATCGCCCGCAGCGGCGTCCCCCGCGAGGAGGTCGTCGTCACCACGAAGGTGCCCGGCCGGCATCAGGGGTACGAGGAGACGCTCGCCTCGTTCGAGGAGTCACGGGCCCGTCTGGGCGTCGAGTACGTCGACCTGTATCTGATCCACTGGCCGCTTCCCCGCGTGGACAAGTACGTGGATACCTGGAAGGCGATGATCCGGCTCCGCGAGGACGGTCTCGTCCGCTCGATCGGCGTCTCCAACTTCACCGCCGCGCATCTGGAACGGCTGGAGCGTGAGACGGGGGTGCTGCCCTCGGTGAACCAGATCGAGATGCATCCGCTGCTTCCGCAGGAGGAGTTGCGGGCGGTGCACGCGGCGAAGGGCATCGTCACGGAGAGCTGGAGCCCGCTGGCCCGGGGCCGGGAGGTGCTGGAGGACCCCTCGATCGTGGCGATCGCGGACGACCACGGGGTGACGCCCGGCCAGGTGGTGCTGCGCTGGCACACCCAGGTGGGCGCGGTGCCGATCCCGAAGTCGGCGGATCCGGGACGGCAGCGCGAGAACCTGGATCTGTTCGGGTTCGAGCTGACGGCGCAGGAGTTGACGACGATCGCGTCCGGGCGGCAGCGGCGGTTCGGCGGCGACCCGGAGTCCCACGAGGAGTTCTGAGCTCGCTCCTGCGGCACCTGCCTTCGCGCAACGACCGGCCCGGGTGCACCGCGATCCCCCTGCGATCGCGGTGCGCCCGGCCCTGTGCCCTGCTCGGGGTCAGCCGCCGAGCTCCCGGTGACGGGCCGCGAGGGCGGCCGCGCCCTCGTCGGTGAGCGATCCGTACAGCCGGAGCCGCGAGATGCCGCCGTCCGGGAAGATGTCGATCCGTACGTGGGTGGCGCGGACGGTCCCGTCGAGCACGAAGCGGTGGTTGGTGTCGGGCTGGAGGCGGGTCCGGGGCAGGACCTCCGTCCAGTCGCCGTCCTCGCCGTCCCGTACCGAAAGGCTCGCCCAGCCCGCCGAGTTGCCCTTGAGGTAGGCGGTGTCGATCTCGACGGCCCGGATCCCGGACCGGGCGGCGAGCCGGTAGCTGATCCAGTCGTTGCCCTTGTCGCGCCGGCGGCGGGTCTCCCAGCCGTCGTCCATCTTGCGGGAGCGGCCGGGCTGGATGGTGTTGGTGGCCGGGGAGTAGAAGCGGTCGGAGGCGTCCTCGACCTGGCCGCCGTTCTCCAGGGCCGCAAGGTCGAACGTACCGAGGGCGGCGAGCCACGCGGGGTCCGGGGCGACCTCTCCGTACACGCGCAGCCGGGCGATCCCACCGTCCGGGTGCTGGTTGACCCGCAGGTGGGTGAAGCGCTGCTCGGCGTCGACAGCGAAGCCGTTGGCCGCGTGGCCGCCGACCGCCGTACGGGGGACGAGCGTCGTCCACTTCACGTCGGGGGCGAGGAGGTCCTCGGGGGACGGGGAGCCGGGCAGGGCGACGGCCTCGACGGAGACCGCCTGCGGGTAGTTGCCGCGGAAGTGGGCGGTGTCCAGGACGATGCCCCGGATGACGCCGGGCGCACCGAGGCGGACGAGGGCCCAGTCGTGGTCGTCGGCGGTGGGGTGCGGCTCGGCGGCGCTGACGCCGCGTCGGCGGCGGGTCTCCCAGCCGTCCATGATCTTGCCCTTGTGGCCGAAGTGCTCCGGGTCGAAGACGGCGGGCTCGGGCTTGAGGAGGTTCTCGCGCTCGGCGAAGAACTCGTCGTTGGCCGCGATGACCCCGGCGCCGAGCCGGCGGTCGGCCAGGTCGACGAGGTGGGTGAAGGGGAAGTCGGCGGTGCGGTGGTCGGCGTACGGGTCGCCGCCGCCGTAGGGGCTGGCGTCGCCGGTGAAGCGGGGTATCGAGGCGTCCGTCATGGTCGAGGGGTCCTTTCGGGCACGGGCGGTGGTCGCGTTCCGCGTTCGCGGAGGGGCCGGTCGGGCCGGTCGGGCCGGTCAGCGGTACCGGCCGAGGGGAGGCCGGTCGGGCCGGTTCAGCGGTCCCGTTCCAGGAGGCGGCCGGTGGGCTCGGCGAGGACTCCGTCGGAGGCGATGCGGACGCCACGCAGCCAGCTGGAGCGGACCACGCCGTGCAGGGTCTTCCCGGCGTACGCGGTGACCTGGTTGCGGTGGAAGAGCTCGGCGGGGTCGACGGTGAAGGTCGCCTCGGGGGCGAGGACCGCGAAGTCGGCGTCGCGGCTGGCCTCGATGGCGCCCTTGCGGGTCAGCCCCGCGAGTTCCGGCGGGGGCGGCGGACATCCAGCGGGCGACGTCGTCGAGGGAGTGACCGCGCCTGCGGGCCTCGGTCCAGATGGCGGGCAGGCCGAGCTGGAGGGAGGAGATACCGCCCCAGGCGGAGGCGAAGTCCGGAGTCTTGAGGTCCGTGGTGCACGGGGAGTGGTCGCTGACGATGCAGTCGATCGTGCCGTCGGCGAGCCCGGCCCACAGGATGTCCTGGTTGGCGGCCTCGCGGATCGGCGGGCAGCACTTGAACTCGGTGGCCCCGTCCGGGACTTCCTCGGCGGTGAGGGTGAGGAAGTGCGGACAGGACTCGACGGTGATACGGACGCCCTCGCGCTTCGCGGCGGCGATCAGCGGCAGGGCGTCGCTGGAGGAGAGGTGCAGGACGTGGACGCGGGCGTTGAGCCGCTTGGCGTGGGCGATGAGCCCTTCGATCGCGGTGTTCTCGGCGTCGCGCGGGCGGGAGGCCAGGAAGTCGGCATAGGCAGGGCCGGGGCGCTGCGGGGCGTCGGCCAGGTGGTGCGGGTCCTCGGCGTGCACGATGAGCAGGCCGCCGAATCCGGCGATCTCCGCCATGGAGCGGGCCAGTTGCTCCTGGTCCAGCTCCGGGAACTCCTCGACCCCGGAGGGCGACAGGAAGCACTTGAAGCCGAAGACCCCGGCCTCGTACAGCGGACGGAGGTCCTTGACGTTGGACGGGATCGCACCGCCCCAGAAGCCGGTGTCGATGTGCGCCTTGGGGGCGGCGACCTGCTGCTTGGTGCGCAGGTGGTCGACGGTGGTGGTGGGCGGGAGGGAGTTGAGCGGCATGTCCAGGAGCGTGGTGATGCCGCCGGCGGCGGCCGCGCGGGTGGCGGTCCAGAAGCCTTCCCACTCGGTGCGCCCGGGGTCGTTCACATGGACATGGGTGTCGACCAGACCGGGCAGCAGGACGTCGTCGCCGAAGTCCTCCAGACGGGCACCCGCGGGCACGTCGGCGTCGTACGGCAGGACCGCGTCGATCGTCCCGCCCGCGACGGCGACCGCCGCCGGGCGGGTGCCCTCGGGGGTGACGACGCGCGTCGAGCGCAGTACCAGGTTCACGTCCACACCGGACACCTGTGCTCCTTCACTCCAAGATGATCAAAAGGATGATCACAACAGCAATTCAACGAACTGTTGAAGCTCTGATGGAGTCTTCACTCGGGAAACCCCCTCGTCAAGACCCACCTTCCGGCACGGGGGCCCGTCGGGCCGGCCCTGCCGTCGCGACTGGAGGTTTCCACAAAGTAAAAGTCAGATTTCGAACTGCGGAACGTAGCATGGGCCAGGAGGGGCGGCGCCGAGCCGTGCGAACCGACCGGCGGCACCCGGACAAAACAGGCCCTGACCGGCACGGACGCCGACCGGGGAGCTGTGGGCCCTATCGGAACCGCCCGGTAGGCTGCTGCCTTGCCTTCCGCTTCGAAAGGACCGTTGACGTGCCGCCGTCCCACGCCAGCACAGCCGACTCCAAGCCCTCCGGTACCAGCGGTGGGGTGCAGTCCCTTGAGCGCGCCTTCGATCTGCTGGAGCGGATGGCCGACGCGGGGGGCGAGGTCGGGCTGAGCGAGCTGTCCGCGAGCAGCGGTCTGCCCCTGCCGACCATCCACCGGCTGATGCGCACCCTGGTCGTCTGCGGATACGTACGCCAGCAGCCCAACCGCCGTTACGCGCTGGGCCCCCGGCTGATCCGTCTCGGCGAGTCCGCCTCCCGGCTGCTGGGCACCTGGGCGAGGCCCTACCTCAGCCGGCTGGTCGAGGAGACCGGCGAGACGGCGAACATGGCGCTGCTGGACGGGGACGAGATCGTGTACGTCGCCCAGGTGCCGTCCAAGCACTCGATGCGGATGTTCACCGAGGTCGGCCGGCGCGTCCTGCCCCACTCCACCGGCGTGGGCAAGGCGCTCCTCGCGCACACCCCCGCCGACGAGGTCCGCGCGCTCCTGGCCCGTACGGGCATGCCCGCCGCCACGGAGAAGACGATCACCACGCCCGAGGGCTTCCTCGACGCCCTGGAGCAGGTGCGCCGCGCCGGATACGCGGTGGACGACAACGAGCAGGAGATCGGGGTGCGGTGCCTCGCGGTCTCCGTGCCGAACTCCCCCACCTCGGCCGCGATCTCCATCTCGGGCCCGGCGGGACGGGTGACGGAGGCGGCCACGGAGCGGATCGTGCCGATCCTCCAGCAGGTCGCGGGCGAGCTGTCGGAGGCCCTGGCGAGCAGTGGGACGAACGGGGGCTGAGCCCCCGGCGTTTCACACCCCGGCCGGGACCGTGAGCCGTCCGTCGTCCATCGTCACCGTGCGGTCCACCCGGTGCAGGTGCGCCCGGTCGTGCGTGACCAGCACCGTGGCTGTGGCGCGCTCCCGGGTCAGGGTGACGATGAGGTCGAGCACGGCCCCGCCGCGTACGTGGTCGAGCGCGCTGGTCGGCTCGTCGACGAGCAGGACCGCCGGTTCGTTCATCAGGGCCCGCGCGATGTTGACGCGCTGGCGCTGACCGCCGGAGAGCTGATGCGGCCGCCGGTCGGCGCGGTCGGCGAGCCCGACCGCGTCGAGCAGTTCCAGGGCCAGGCGCCGGGCGCCGCGGGCGGATCCCCCGGACAGATGGCACATGGCCTGGAGCTGTTCGGCGGCGGTCAGCGAGGGCAGCAGATTGGCTTGCTGGAAGACGATGCCGATCCGGTCCCGGCGCAGCGCCGCCCGCCCCGCCCGGCTCAGCCCGGCGGTCGGTGTCCCTGCAATCACGACCTCGCCGGAGTCCGGGGTGACCAGGGTGGCGGCGGCCGCGAGCAGGCTCGACTTGCCCGAGCCGGACGGCCCGACGACGGCGGTGAGCGTGCCCGCCGGGACGTCCAGCGAGACCCGGTCCAGGGCAGTGAGCCAGCCCTCGCCGTCCGGGTAGGTGAGGGTGACGTCGGTCAGGGTGAGCGTCATCGGGCACTCCCGAGTGCGGTGAGCGGATCGACGGCGGTGATCCGCCGGACGGACAGGGCGGCCCCGAGCGCGCCGAGGGCGATCATCACGGCGGCCGGGACGAGGACGGTCGCCGCGTCCAGGACGAACGGCACGGCTCCCCCGCCGATCAGGGCCCCGGCCCCGGCGGCGAGGGCGGCGCCCAGTCCCGTACCGAGGACGAGCATCACGACGGCCTGTCCCAGCGCGTCGCGCAGGAGGTACGGGGTCGACGCGCCGAGCGCCTTCAGTACGGCGACGTCGCCGCTGCGCTGGATGGTCCAGACGGTGAAGAACGCGCCGATGACGAGCGCGGAGATGGCGAAGAGGAAGCCGCGCATCAGTTGCAGCGAGCCGTTCTCCGCCCGGTAGGACCCGATCGCGGTGAGGGAGTCGTCGAGGGTGAGGGTGCTGGTCCCCGCCGCCGAGTCCCCCGCCGCGAGGTCCACCCCGCCGGTCGTGGTCAGGGCGATCACGGTGGCCTGTTCGGCGGGCCCGGCGCCGTCGTGGCCGACCTGCTGCCAGTCGTCGAGTGTGGTCCAGACGACGGGCGTGTGGCTGTAAGAGGCGTCGGTGGCGACGGCGGCGACCTCGCGTTCGGTCCCGCCGAGCGCGATCCGGTCACCGGCGGCGGCGCCCAGCTCCTCGGCCGCCTCCTCGGAGAGCACGACTCGCCCGGGGCCGATCCCGGCCGGCCCGAGCGTGCCGTCCGGTTCGACGCCGAAGGCCGACACGGCGGCGCTCCGCTCACCGGCGGTGGTGTTCAGGGTGCGGATGCCGACCGGCTGGGCGGCCTCGACCCCGGGCCGGGCGGCCCAGGCCCGCCAGTCGTCCTCCCGGACGGTCGAGTCGGCGAACGACTCCGCCTGCCCGTCAGGGGGCGCGGCAAAGGCCAGGTGGTCGGCGTCGAGCCCGGTGACGGCCGAGGTGTTCTCCCGGGCGAGCCCGGCGGTGAGGCCGGACAGCAGGCCCACGAGCAGCGTGATCAGCACCACGACCGAGCCCATGAGCGCGAACCGGCCCTTGGCGAAGCGGAGGTCTCTCCATGCGACGAACATGGCCCCAGCGTCGTCCGGCGCGGACGGGAAAACATCGCGCGGCGGACGGGCCCGGGATCAACCTTTCGATTGACCGGGTCCGGGGAGCCCGCGGCTACGCTGGACGGACCATGGATTCGCGTTCGCACACCCACGTCACGGCTGCCCTGCGGCTCTGTCTGCACGCACTGCTGGCGGGGCTGCTGGCCCTGGTGGTGGTGCGCGCGGTGGGCGAGGGCGCGCCGGACACGGCGGCGGTCGTTTCCGTGACGCTGCTGACGGGGGCCCTGTACGCGGCGGGGGCGGCGCGCTCCTCCTCCGTACAGCCGGGAACGCCGGCGGGGGCATGGTGGCTGGGCGGGTTGTGGGCACTGTGGGCGGTGCTGCTGGTGCTGTCGCCGGACGCCCTGTGGATGGCCTTCCCCCTCTACTTCCTCCAGCTCCACTTCCTGCCGATGCGCTGGGCGCTGCCCGTCGTCGTGGTCACCGCCGCAGCCGCGATCACGAGCTTCGTCGTGCACCGGCAGGAGATCGAACCCGGCGCCTTCATCGGGCCGCTGATCGGAGCGGCGGTCGCCGTCGCCACGGTCCTCGGGTACGACGCCCTCTTCCGGGAGAGCGAGCGGCGGCGGGAGCTGATCGTGGAGCTGGTCGCCACCCGGGCGGACCTCGCCGAGGCGGAACGTACCGCCGGGACGCTCGCCGAGCGCGAGCGCCTGGCCCGGGAGATCCACGACACACTGGCCCAGGGGCTGTCCAGCATCCAGTTGCTGCTGCGCGCCGCCGAACGCTCGCTGCCCGAGAACGCCCCGGCCGCCCCGCACGTACGGGCCGCCCGTGAGGCGGCGCAGGCCAATCTGGCCGAGGCCCGGTCCTTCGTACGGGCGCTGACCCCGCCGGACCTGGAGCACGGGTCGCTGGCCGCCGCGCTGGAGCGGCTCTGTGCCCGGACGACCGCCCCGGAGCTGGCCGTACGGTTCGCGGTCAGCGGCACCCCGGCGGAGCTGCCGACCCCGTACGAGGTGGCGCTGCTGCGGACCGCGCAGTCGGCGCTGGCCAACACGGTGCGCCATGCGGAGGCCCGGCGGGCGGAGATCACCCTGAGCTTCATGGACACCTCGGTGGCGCTGGACGTGGTGGACGACGGGCGGGGCTTCGATCCGTCGGGGGCTCCGGTCCATGAGCGGGGCACGGGCGGCGACGGCGGCTTCGGGCTGCCGGCGATGCGGGCGCGCGCCGGATCGCTCGGCGGTGCGCTGAGCGTGGAGTCGGCGCCCGGCCAGGGCACGGCGGTGGCGCTCACGCTGCCGCTGCCCGACACGGAAGCGGAGCGTGCGGCGTGACCCGGGGCGCGGGCGAGGGCGAGGACGCGATCCGGCTGCTGCTCGCGGACGACCATCCGGTGGTCCGGGCGGGGCTGCGGGCCGTGCTGGACACCGAGCCGGGCTTCCGGGTCGCCGGTGAGGCCGCCACCGCCGAGGAGGCTGTCACTCTGGCGGCGGCGGGCGGCTTCGACGTGGTCCTGATGGATCTGCAGTTCGGTGCGGGGATGCACGGGGCGGAGGCCACGGCGAAGATCACCGCCGAGCCGGACGGCCCCCGGGTCCTGATCCTCACCACGTACGACTCCGACGCGGACATCCTGGCGGCGGTCGAGGCCGGGGCGAGCGGCTATCTGCTCAAGGACGCGCCGCCGCAGGAGCTGGCGGCCGCGGTGCGCACGGCAGCGGCGGGCCGTTCGGCGCTGGCGCCCTCGGTGGCGCACCGGCTGATGGACCGGATGCGCACCCCGGCCGAGGCGCTGACGCGGCGGGAGCTGGAGGTGCTGCAGCTGGTCGGGGAGGGCCTGTCGAACCTGCGGATCAGCAAGCGGCTTTTCCTGAGCCAGGCCACGGTGAAGTCCCACCTGGTGCACATCTACGCCAAGCTGGGCGTCGACTCCCGTACGTCGGCGGTCGCCGCGGCCACGGCCCGCAGGCTCATCCGCCGCTGACGGGACACGCCCGGCGGGTCATCCGGCCGGAGGCTCCGCGGGTGGGGTCACCCGCGCGGGGGCTCGCCGAAGAGGTCGACCGCGTTGCGCACCTCGCGCAGGGCCGCGGCCACCGCGCTCACCGAGCCGATCGCCCCCGCGATCAGCAGCAGGGAACGGCGCATCCGGGGGATCTCCGGGACACCGCTGACAGCCATGGCGTCCAGGGCCGCCAGCTCGTCCTCGGCGATGGGCCGGTCGGGGAAGTCGGTCCGGAGGCCGGCCAGCTCCCGGCGCAGCCGCGAGACGGCCATCCGCAGCTCGGCCACCCTCGGGTCCTCGTCGCTGCCGGTCAGCGGCTTCTGTCCCACGCTTCGCAACACAGCACTCCCCCTCGCACGTCCTTGTGCCGGTGTCTCCCCGAATCCGGGGTGGTGGCCAAGTCCCCGGGTTCGCCCGCAAGTTAACGCCATAACAGGCAGTGCGCGCCAGCCCACGGAAAGAAATCAGGGTTACCCCTGAGGGTGACATGCGTGTCGCGTGTGCGAAGGACTCAGTGGTATCCAGACCTCATGGCTGAGGACATGACGACGGACAGGCCGCGCAGGGCGGAGAACCGCGAGGTCGCGGGGGTGCTGCTGGCCGCCGGAGGGGGCCGTCGGCTCGGCGGCCGCCCGAAGGCGCTGCTGGAGCACCGGGGCCGCCCGCTGATCGAGCACGCGGTGCGCTCCCTGCGCAACGGCGGCTGCGGCCCAATCCACGTGGTGCTGGGCGCGGCGGCCGAGGAGGTGCGGGCCCGGGCGGATCTCACGGGGTGCGCGGTGAGCGTGAACCCGGGCTGGGAGGAGGGCATGGGCTCCTCGCTCCGGCTGGGTCTGGCGGCGCTGACGGCGACGGACGCGGATGCGGCGCTCGTCCTCCTGGTCGATCAGCCGGGGATCGGTGCGGAGGCGGTGGCGCGGGTGCGGCTCGCGTACCGCTCGCGCATGAGCCTGGCGGCGGCCTCGTACGGCGGGGAGCGGAGCCATCCGGTGCTGTTCGGGGCGGACCGGTGGCCGGACATCGCGGCGGCGGCCGTCGGCGACCAGGGGGCGCGGAGCTATCTGCGGGAGCACCGCGATGCGATCACGCTCGTGGAGTGTTCGGATGTGGCCGAGGCGTACGACATCGACACCTCGCGGGACCTCAAGCACCTGGAGTGACGCTGGGCCGCCGGCCTCGGCGGGGCGACCCGCCGAGGGCGGTCAACAGTCCGTGGCCGCTCTGGCACGCTGCGCCGCCGAAGGCCCGTTTCTGTCGACCCGGAGAATCTCGACATCAACAAACCATTGAACTTCCACCATGAGGAAACTACTATCCACTGGTCAGAAGCCCTCTGAACCTCAGACGGCACCCACGGCCGTATCTCGGAGCCATGGCACGCCGTGCCGTCTCAGGCGACCCGGCGGCCGTCGAGACGCCGCCGCCCGCTGAAGGAGTGACAGCTCATGTCCGCACCAGCGCCGTCCACGCTGGCCATCGTCGATGCCGAGCCCCTGCCCCGGCAGGAAGAGGTCCTGACCGACGCGGCCCTCGCGTTCGTGGCCGAGCTGCACCGGCAGTTCACCCCGCGCCGCAATGAGCTGCTCACCCGGCGCGGTGAGCGCCGCGCCGAGATCGCCCGCACCTCCACGCTGGACTTCCTGCCCGAGACGGCGGCGGTCCGCGCGGACGACTCCTGGAAGGTCGCGCCCGCCCCGGCGGCGCTGAACGACCGCCGGGTGGAGATCACCGGTCCGACCGACCGCAAGATGACCATCAACGCCCTGAACTCGGGCGCGAAGGTCTGGCTCGCCGACTTCGAGGACGCGTCCGCCCCCACGTGGGAGAACGTCGTCCTCGGCCAGCTCAACCTCACCGACGCCTACGAGCGCCGCATCGACTTCACCGACCCGAAGTCCGGCAAGTCGTACGCGCTGAAGTCCGCCGACGAGCTGGCCACGGTGGTCATGCGCCCGCGCGGCTGGCACCTGGAGGAGCGCCACCTCCAGCTGGACGGCGTCTCCGTGCCCGGCGCGCTGGTCGACTTCGGCCTCTACTTCTTCCACAACGCGCAGCGCCTGATCGACCTCGGCAAGGGCCCGTACTTCTACCTGCCGAAGACGGAGTCGCACCTCGAGGCCCGCCTCTGGAACGACATCTTCGTCTTCGCCCAGGACTACGTCGGCATCCCGCAGGGCACGGTCCGCGCGACCGTCCTGATCGAGACGATCACCGCCGCGTACGAGATGGAGGAGATCCTCTACGAGCTGCGCGACCACGCCGCCGGGCTGAACGCGGGCCGCTGGGACTACCTCTTCTCCATCGTCAAGAACTTCCGTGACGGCGGCGCCAAGTTCGTCCTGCCGGACCGCAACGCGGTGACGATGACCGCCCCGTTCATGCGGGCGTACACCGAACTCCTGGTCCGCACCTGCCACAAGCGCGGTGCGCACGCGATCGGCGGCATGGCGGCCTTCATCCCCTCGCGCCGCGACGCCGAGGTCAACAAGGTGGCCTTCGAGAAGGTCAAGGCCGACAAGGACCGCGAGGCGAACGACGGCTTCGACGGCTCCTGGGTCGCCCACCCCGACCTGGTCCCGATCGCGCTGGCCTCCTTCGACGCGGTCCTCGGCGAGAAGCCCAACCAGAAGGACCGGCTGCGCGAGGACGTCTCGGTGGCCCCGGGCGATCTCATCGCCATCGACTCGCTCGACGCGAGCCCCACGTACGACGGCCTGCGCAACGCCGTCGCGGTCGGCATCCGCTACATCGAGGCCTGGCTGCGCGGCCTGGGCGCGGTCGCCATCTTCAACCTGATGGAGGACGCGGCCACCGCCGAGATCTCCCGCTCCCAGATCTGGCAGTGGATCAACGCGGACGTGGTCTTCGAGAACGGCGAGCACGCCACCGCGGACCTGGCCCGCAAGGTCGCCGCCGAGGAACTGGCCGCGATCCGCGAGGAGATCGGCGAGGAGACGTTCACCGCCGGCAAGTGGCAGCAGGCCCACGACCTCCTGCTCCAGGTCTCCCTGGACCAGGACTACGCGGACTTCCTGACCCTGCCCGCGTACGAGCAGCTGCGCTGACCCGAACCGCGTGAACGAGGCACCGCCCCGTCCCCGGTACCGCACAGGTACCGGGGACGGGGCGGTAGCCCGGCCCCTGGCCCCGTGGACGTCTGCCGACCGGCCAGAAGCTCGCTCAGACGTCCCCCCGTCCACCGTCCGTGCATTCCCTGCCGGCCGCCCCGGGCAGCGCCCGCTCGATGCTGCGGCGCACCTCCGCGATGTCGCCGCCGCGGTAGGAGGTGACGTACACGGTCGGGTCGCGGTCGATCACGAACAGCAGGTGCTCCCCCGGCTTCCACGGCACGACAGGAGGGCGGCAGGGGGCGGCACGGGGATGACCTGGTGCCTGCCCCCCGGATCGTCAGTCCGTCAGGACCACCGTCCGCTGGGCCGAGAAGTCGCCCCACGTGCCGTCCGGGAGCTTGGCCCTGAGCTTCACCGAGTAGCGGGTGCCCGCCGGGTCGGGAAGGTCGAGCCGGTAGGTGGCACGGCCCTTGGGGGGTGTACCGCCCCAGACGATGGTGGTGGTCAGCTTGCCGTTCATGTACAGCTCGTAGGCGGGGATGGTGCCGCCCGTGTCGGGCTGGTCCCAGGACAGGTCCAGGGTGAACAGGTCGCCCGCCTTGGCCGCTTCGGTCCGCAGGCCGGTGGGAGCGGTGCTCGCGGGGGCGCCGGGGGCGGACGCGGTGGCGAGGTCGAGGGTGTTGCTGTCGGCCGAGGACTTGTCGGAGGCGTCCCGGGCCCGGACGGTGAAGGTGTAGACGGTCCCCGGGCGCAGCCCCGTGAGCTTCGCCGTGGTCTCGGAGGCGGGGACGCTGTGGATCCGGGAGTCCTCCTGGTAGATGTCGTACGAGGTGACGCCGACGTCGTCCTTGGCCGCACCCCAGGTGAGCGTGGCTCCACGGCTTCCGTCGGCGCGGCCCGTCAGCTTCGCCGGGGTGGTGGGGGGCTCGTCGTCCTCGGGCGGGGTGGCCTGGGTCGTGACGGGGACGGCCTTGCTGGGCGCGGAGAGGTTCCCGGCCGTGTCCTTGGCCCGGACGCTGAAGGTGTAGTCCGTCGAGGCGGTGAGACCGTCGACGTCGATCATGGTCTTCGTCACCGGGACACTCTTGACCTTGGCCTTCCCCCGGTAGACCTCGTATCCGGCGACCTTCTCGTCGTCGGGGGCGGCCTTCCACATGACATGGACCGAGGTGGAGCTGCTGGCCTGGGCGGTCACGTTCTGCGGCGTGCCGGGCGGCTGGGTGTCGGCTTCGGCGGAACCACCGCAGGCGGCGAGGAGGGGGGTGAGAAGCAGGGCGGAACAGGCCAACGCGGCAGATATGTGGGGGCGTTGCACGGTGGTGCCTTCCATCCGGACAGCAATGGTCCAGACCTGTATGACATGACGTGGGGGCCTCCGACAAGAGTCCGGCCGGGAACCTTCCGCTATGTGCCGGGTTGCGTCGCCCGCCGGGCCGCTCCGAGCGGTCCGTCGACCGATGAGTTTCCGGTGGTGGAGGTGTCTTCTCTGTATGGACACGCATGAGACCCCCGCGCCTGCCGCGCACGAGACCGCCTCGTCGGCCGTCGGCCTGACCGACCTGGAACCGACCGCCCGGCGGATCGCCGAACTGCTCGGTCCGGTCGACGACGGCGCGCTGGACGGCCCCACCCCCTGCCCCGACTACGCCGTACGGGAACTGCTCGGCCATCTCACCGGGCTGGCCACCGCCTTCCGCGACGCCGCCCGCAAGGACCTCGGGCCGACCACGGACACCTCCCCCGACGCGGCCCTCCCCGTCCTCGACGACGACTGGCGCGAGGTGCTGCCCCGGCGGCTGGAGGAGGTGGCGGCGGCCTGGCGCTCGCCCGACGCCTGGACGGGCATGACCCGGGCGGGCGGGATCGAGCTGCCCGGCGAGGTGGCCGGGGCCGTCGCGCTCAACGAACTCGTGATCCACGGATGGGACCTGGCCCGCTCGACGGGGCAGCCGTACACGGCGGGCGAGGCCGAGCTGCGGTCCTGCGAGGTGCTGCTCGCCCCGGACGAGGACGACCCGGACCGCGGAGGCATTTTCGCGCCGCCCGTACCGGTGCCGGCCGACGCCCCGCTGCTGGACCGGGTGATCGCGCTCAGCGGCCGGCGTCCTGACTGGCGGCCGGGCGGCTGAGAGCAGCCTCCGCCACGCGGACCGGGGGCGCCGCTCGGTTTCGTCGAGGTGCCTCTCTCACCGAAAAGTGCCTTCTTCCCGGTGGCGGACCTGCCCGCCTACGGATTCCAGGACACGGACAGGGCACGGGAAGAGACCGCTGGGAGCGCCCCCTCATGACCATCCTCAAAACCTACGCACGCCTCTGGGCCGACGACCTCGACCAGGCACTGCCGCTGCTGGAGGAGCTGACCGGCGAGCAGCCCCATCTGCGGACGGCCTTCGAGGAGATCGCCCTCGCCGCCATCGGGAACTTCCTGGTCATCGCGGGTCCGGCCGAGGAGCGCGCGCGGTACACCCACGCCTCCGCGACGGTCGTCGTCGACGACCTGGGCGCTCTGCGGGCCACGCTGAAGTCCGCCGGGCGCCACGATCACCACTCCGGAGACGGCCGGGCCGACGGGACGGTTCCTCTACGCCCGGCACGCCGACGGAGCGGAGATCGAGTACGTCGAGTGGACGCCGGAGCTGGTCCGCAGGGTCATCGGCCCCTGACCGCCACGCGCACCCGGGAGCGTAAGCCCCTCAGCTGGTGAAGAACTCCGTGATGTGCGCTGCCACCTGGTCCGCCCGGGTCTCGTGCATGCGGTGGCCGCCCGGGACCGTGATCAGGCGGCAGTCCGGGACGAGGGCGGCCACATCCGGCTGGCGGTGCTGTTCCATCGCGCTCTCCGGGCCCCCGGTGATGATCAGGGTCGGGGAGACGATGTCACCGAGGTGGTCGGCCGCGTCCGGGCCGGGGTCGGCGAGCTGGTCGTGGACGGCGGGCACCGCGTTCTCGTCGTAGTCCACCGGGCCCTCGGCGCGACCCGCCGGGCCCGGGTCGCCGGGGAACGGGGCAGGGGTCTCCACCAGCACCAGCCGCTCCACCCGGTCGGAGTGCTCCTGGGCCACCAGCCGGGCGACGACGCCTCCCATACCGTGGCCGACGAGGCCGACCCGGTCCAGCTCCAGTTCGTCGAGGAAGCCCACGACGTCCTCGGCCATCAGCTCCAGGTCGTAGTCGTCTGGCCAGTCGCTCTCGCCGTGGCCCCGCAGGTCCAGGGCGTAGACCCGCCACTCCTGGCCCAGCAGGGTGCCGGCCGCCTCCCAGCGCGCGGCCGAACCGCCGAGGCCGTGCAGCAGCACGACGGGCGAGCCGAACGCGTCGCCCCAGGCCCGGTACGCGAGGCGCACATCGCCGACATCCACAACAGACTGATCTTCCATGCCACCGACGCTACAGCCGACGGACGGCGGCCCGCGCCACGGCCCCCGGACGCGCGCCGGCCCGGCGGAACCGTGCGGGGTCCCACCGGGCCGCTGTCAGGGGCGTGGGTCAGTGGACGCCCACCCCGGCGGCCGCCGGCACCACGTGTTCGCCGGGCTGCTGCTCCTCGTCCACCGCGTCCGGCTTGCGGCCGAAGTGGTTGAAGGCGAGGTTCAGCACGATCGCCACCACACAGCCGGTGGAGATGCCCGAGTCGAGGACGACCAGGAGGCTCTCCGGGAAGGCGTGGTAGAACTGCGGCGCCGCGATCGGGATCAGGCCGATACCGAGGGCCGCCGCCACGATCAGCGCATTCTCGCCCTTCTCCATGGCAGCGGTCGCCAGGGTCTGGATGCCGCTGGCCGCGACCGTACCGAAGAGGACGATGCCCGCGCCGCCGAGCACCGGCAGCGGTACGAGGGCGATGACCGAGGCCGCGACCGGGACCAGGCCGAGCACGATCAGGATCCCGCCGCCCGCCGCGACGACGAAACGGCTGCGGATCTTCGTCATGGCGACGAGGCCGACGTTCTGCGCGAAGGCGCTGCACATGAAGCCGTTGAAGAGCGGGCTGATGGCGCTGCCGAGGGTATCGGCGCGCAGGCCGCCCTCGATGATCTTCTCGTCCGCCGGGCGGCCGACGATCTTGCCGAGAGCCAGCATGTCCGCCGTGGACTCGGTCATGCAGACGAGCATCACGATGCACATGGAGATGATGGCGGCGATCTCGAACTGCGGGGCGCCGAAGGCGAACGGGGTCGGGAAGCCGACCACGTCTGCTTCCTTGATGGCGCCGAAGTCGGTGATCCCGGCGGGGATGGCGATGAGTGTGCCGATGACCAGGCCGAGCAGGATCGCGATCTGCTGGAGGAAGCCGCGCAGCAGCTTGCGCAGGGCCAGCACGATGACCAGGGTCACGGCGGCCATGGTGATGTTGGTCATCGAACCGTAGTCGTCGGCCGCGGCGTTGCCGCCCTGGGACCAGTTGAAGGCGACCGGCAGCAGCGAGACGCCGATCAGGGTGATGACGGTCCCGGTGACGACGGGCGGGAAGAAGCGGACCAGTTTGCAGAAGTACGGGGCGAGGACGAAGCCCAGAAGACTCGCGACGATGATCGCCCCGAAGATCACGGCTATCCCGTCGTGTCCCCGGTCCTTGCCTATCGCGATCATCGGGGCGACTCCGGCGAACGAGACGCCGTTGACGAAGGGCAGCCGGGCGCCGACCTTCCAGAAGCCGATGGTCTGGAGCAGGGTGGCGATGCCCGCGGTGAACAGGCTCGCCCCCATCAGGAAGGCGGTCTCCTTGGCGGTGAGGCCGACGGCCGGCCCCACGATGAGCGGCGGGGCCACCACGCCCGCGTACATGGCGGCCACGTGCTGGAGGCCGCTGGTGAACATCTTCAGTGGGGGGAGGGTCTCGTCGACCGGATGTTTCCGGCCGTCACCTGCTGCAACTGCTCCTGTGACGGAGTCGTCCGTCACGTCGGGGGCGGCTGCGTCTGCGTCTTTGCGAAACCTGGGCTTAGCGGCCACGGCGGTTCCTCCGGTCGGTTACACGTCGTCGGCGACGTGGGGTTCAGGGAGGTGGTGCGTAAGTGGTGCGGTGGTGCGGCTCTCTCAGGTGGTGCAGGTCGTGCAGAGGGGGGTGCGGAAGGGGCGCGCACGGGGGTGTGTGCGGGCAGCGTTCATCACCGGTCCGGCGGACGCGCACCATGCGCGCGTCCGCCGGACCGGCTGCCGTGGACCCCGCTCGGGTCCACGGCGGCCGGTCTCGGGCCGTCCCCCTCGACCGGCCGGTCGGGGATACCGCCGGGGGTCAGGCCCCGGCGGCGATCTGCGCGAGGCGGCGGGCCTCGTCGCGGGTGACGCGGGCGATGGCGTCCTCGTCCACCGTGGTGAGGTGGTTGCCCTCGACGACCGGCTTGCCGTCGACGAGGGAGAGGGTCACCGGGGCGGCCGCGCCGAAGATGAGCGCGGTCACCGGGTCGGCGATCGAGGAGTGGGCCAGGGTGTCCAGCTTCCACAGGACGAGGTCGGCGAGCTTGCCGGCCTCCAGGGAGCCGATCTGGTCGGCGCGGCCCAGGACCTGGGCCCCGCCGAAGGTCCCGAGGCGCAGGGCCTGACGGGCGTTCAGGGCGGCCTCGCGGTGGGCGCCGAGGCGGTTGATGAGCAGCGCGTTGCGCAGCTCGGTGTGGAGTTCGCCGGACTCGTTGGAGGCCGTGCCGTCCACACCGAGGCCTACGGGTACGCCGGCGGCAAGCATGTCGGGGACCCGGGCGATACCGGCGGCGAGGCGGGCGTTGGAGGACGGGCAGTGGGCGACGCCGGTTCCCGTACGGGCGAAGGCGGCGATGTCGGAGTCGTTCATGTGGACGCAGTGGGCCATCCACACGTCGTCGCCGAGCCAGCCGGTGGACTCGAAGTAGTCGGTCGGGCCCATCCCGAACAGCTCCTTGCAGAACTGCTCCTCCTCGACGGTCTCCGAGCCGTGGGTGTGCAGCCGTACGCCCTTGCGACGGGCCAGTTCGGCGCCTTGGCGCATCAGTTCGGTGGAGACCGAGAACGGCGAGCAGGGGGCGACGGCGATCTGGGTCATCGCGTCGAAGGAGGCGTCGTGGTGGGCGTCGATCGTCGCCTCGGTGGCGGCGAGCGCGCCCTCCAGGGTCTCGACGGCGAAGTCCGGGGGCAGGCCGCCGTCCTTCTCGCTGCGGTCCATGGAGCCCCGGGCGAGGGTGAACCGTACGCCCATCTCACGGGCGGCCCCGATGATGGCGCCGGACAGATCGCCGGAGCCCTGCGGGAAGACGTAGTGGTGGTCCATGGCGGTGGTGACACCGCCGCGGGCCAGCATGGCGAGCGAGCCCTGCGCGGCGGCGCGGGCCATCGGCTCGTCGATGCGCGCCCAGGTCGGGTAGAGGGCGACCAGCCAGTTGAAGAGGTTGTGGTCGGTGGCCAGGCCCCGGGTGATCCACTGGTAGAAGTGGTGGTGGGTGTTGACCAGGCCGGGGGTGGCGAGGTGCCCGGTGCCGTCGATGCGCCGCACGACACCGGTGAGGCCCTCCGGGGCCTTGCCCGCGCCGACGGACTCGATGCGGTTGCCCGCCACGACGATGTACCCGGACGCGTACTCCGTGTCCTGGGCATCGACGGTGGCGATCGAACAGTTCTCGATGACGATGCGCTGAGGGTCTGCCGAAGCTGCCATGGCGCTTCCTTCTTCTCTCTGTGGCGATGTGGGCACGGCAGGACCCTAGGAGGATTTGAGTGCCACAGCGTTACGGCTGTGGGTGCCGAGATGGTGGAAGAACAGGTTGAGCACGACCGCGACCAGTGCTCCCGCGCTGATCCCGGAGCCGAGGACGGTCTGCGCCCAGGCCGGGAATCCGGCGTAGAAGGTGGGCGCGGCGAGCGGGATGATGCCCGCGCCGAGCGCGACGGCAACCAGGATGATGTTGGAGCTGTCGTCGAGCCCCGCCTCGGAGAGCGTACGGATGCCGCTGACCGCGATGGAGCCGAAGAGGACGATGCCGGCACCGCCGAGGACGGGCATGGGCACGAGCGAGACGACCGCGCCGAGCACCGGGAAGGCGCCGAGGATCAGCAGGGCCCCGCCCGCCGCCGCGACGACGTACCGGCTGCGGACACGGGTCAGTGAGACGACGCCGACGTTCTGGGCGAAGGCGCTGGTCGGGAAGCCGCCGAAGACCGGGCCGAGGAGGGTGGCGATGCCGTCCGTGCGCAGGCCGCGGGTGATCGTACGGCCGTCGGTGCGGCGCTCGCAGATCTCGCCGAGGGCGAGCATCCCGGCGGAGGACTCCGTCATCAGGACGAGCATGACGATGCAGAGCGAGAGGATCGCGGCGGGCTGGAACTCCGGCGCTCCGAAGGCGAAGGGGGTCGGCAGGGCGGCGAGCGGGGCGGACTTCAGCGCGGAGAAGTCGGCGAGTCCGAACGGGATCGCGGCCAGCGTGCCGACGAACATGCCCACCAGCAGGGCGACTTGCTTGAGGAAGCCGCGGCCGAAGCGCTGGACGAGCAGGATGACGACGAGGGTGAAGGCGGCCAGCGCCAGGTACTTCATGGCGCCGAAGTCCTCGGCGGTGGCGTCCCCGCCCTGCGCCCAGGCGACGGGCACGGGCATGAGGGTGACGCCGATGAGGGTGATGACCACGCCGGTGACGAGCGGCGGGAAGAAGCGCAGCAGCCGGCCGAAGAAGGGGCCGACGGCCAGGCAGAACACTCCGGCGACGAGCACCGCCCCGTAGATCGCGGGGAGTTGGTGGCCCGGTGCGCTGGTCTCGGCGATGGCGAGCATCGGCGCGATCCCGGCGGAGGAGGCGGCGTTGACGAAGGGGAGCCGGTTCCCGGCGAAGGGGCCGAGACCGATCGTCTGCAGGATGGTGGCGAGACCGGCGATCAGGAGGCCGGCCGCGATGAGCCGGGTCATCCCGGCGGTGTCCAGGCCGACGGCCTGGCCGATGATGAGCGGAGGGGTGACGACGCCCGCGTACATGGCGGCGATGTGCTGGAGCGCGGCGGGGACGAGCCGCGCGGGGGGAAGCTTCTCGTCGACCGGGTGAACTGCCGGGGCGGCGAGGGTTTTCGAGGGGTCTTTGCCTGGGCTTTCGGCCGGCCCCGTTGCAGGCTGTGCCATGGGTGTTCCCTCCGGGATGACCGGCCGCCGCCCGTCTGCGGGCGGACGGCGGCCGGTTCAGTGCCGCGTCAGAGGTTGGTCATGTCGACCGGGATCTTCGGCTCGACGCCGTCCCGGAGCACGGTGGCCTCGATCAGACCGTAGGGACGGTCCGCCGCGAAGTAGACCTCGTTGTCGTTCTTGAGGCCGAACGGTTCGAGGTCCACCAGGAAGTGGTGGTTGTTCGGCAGCGAGAAGCGGATCTCGTCGATCTCGCTGCGGCTGTTGATGATGCGCGAACCCATTTGGTACAGGGTCTGCTGGAGCGAGAGGGAGTACGTCTCGGCGAAGGCCTGGAGCATGTGCTTGCGCGCCTGCTCGTAGGACTTCTCCCAGTTCGGCATGCGCTGCTCGTCGCTGGTCCAGTTGTAGCGCCAGCGGGCCGAGACATCCGTCGCCAGGATGCGGTCGTACGCCTCCTTGAGCGTCGTGTACTTGTCCTTGACGTAGCCCCAGAACTCGGAGTTGGTCGAGTTCATCACGGTCAGGTCCTTGAGGCCCGAGATGACCTCCCAGTTCTCACCGTCGTAGGTGATCTGGGAGACGCGGGTCTCCATGCCCTTGCGGGCGAAGGAGTGCCTGACCTCGTCGGCGCCGATGAACTTGGAGTTGCCGTCGGAGGTCGCGATGCGCTCCCAGCTGTACTCCTCGATCCGGATCCGGGCGCGGTGGATCGGCTCCTGGGAGGAGACGAAGTGCCGGGCGAGGTGGATGCCGAACTGCTCGGCGGACTCGATCCCGTGCTCCTTGGCGAACGCGAACACCGTGTTCTTGGTGGTGTCGGTCGGCAGGACGTTGGCGTTGGAGCCGGAGTAGTGCACGTCGTCCATGTCGCCGGAGAGGGCGACCGAGACGTTCAGGTCCTTGATGTGGTGGGTGTCGCCGTCCCGCGTGATCTTGACGACGCGGTTCTCTGCTTTGCCGTACTGGTTCTGGCCGAGAATCGTGGGCATGTCGGTGCTAGCTCCCTCGGTAAACGGAGTAGCCGAACGGGTTGAGCAGCAGCGGTACGTGATAGTGCTCGCCCGGGGAGACCGCGAACGCGATCGTCACCTCGGGGAAAAACGCACCGCTGTCCCTTACGCGGGGGGCGTCCTGCTGCGCCTCGGCTTGCTTCTTGGAAAAGTACGTCTCGGTGTCGAATTCGAGGCGTACGTGGGTCGTTCCCTCCGGCAGGGCCGGGAGGTCCTTGCAGCGCCCGTCCGCATCGGTCGCGGACGCTCCGAGCGTGACGTACGGCGCGTCGCTTCCGCTCCGGGCGGCGAGCGAGACGGCGACGGACGCGGCGGGGCGGCCGATGCTGGTGTCCAGGATGTGGGTGGACACCGATGCGGTCGTGTCGGTACTCAAGACCGTCACTCTCCTAGATCTCAAGAGTCCTGTGCGGGAGCGCCCTCGGCGAGGGTCTCCGTCACGAGACGGGTCAGCCGGATGCGGTTGATCTTGCCCAGTTCGGTGCGCACGATCTCCTGCTCCTGCTCGGGCGAGTTCCCGATCCGGGACTTCACCGCGTCGCGCATCTGCTCACCGGTGGCGCCGGTGGCGCAGATCAGGAAGACATGTCCGAACCGCTCCTGGTAGGCCAGGTTCAGCTCGAGCATCTCGGTCTTGAGCTCCTCGGAGGCGCCGGCCATCCCCCGCTGCTCACGGGAGGAGGTCGGGTCGCCGGGCTTCGGGCGGCCGATCGGCGGGTGGCCCGCCATCGCGTCGGCCAGGTCCGCCGCGGTGAGCTGCGCCGTGGCGGCGTCGCTCGCGGCGAGCAGGGCTTCTTCGGTGGCGTACGGACGCCCGGCGAGAATCGTGTTTCCCCAGCTCGCACTGGCACATACCTCGTGCAGTGCGGGGGTGGCCTCGCCGTCCGCCAGGGTGTTGAACCGGGTGAGGCCCGGTGTGGAGCTCGAAGTCACGGGAGCCTCCGTGGCTGTTTTTCGCTGTGCGTTGTTCGGGCTGCGGATAGCTAACGCCCTCCGCAACACGACGTCAACACTTTGTTGAAATCTCGCGAACGAAGAAAGCCGCCGTCCCGGCATGCGGACGGCGGCTTTCCTGTGCGTTCGGCGGGTTCGGCCAACTACTCACCCTTGGCCGAATGTTCCCGGTTCAGATAGTTGTACACGGTGAATCTGGATACGCCCAGGGCACCGGCCACGGTCTCCACTCCGTGCCGTACGGAGAAGGCACCGCGTGCCTCCAGGGTCCGGACGACGCTCTGCTTGGCCTTGCGGTCCAGGTCGGCGAGCGGCATCCCGTGCCGTCGCTCCATCGCGGCGAGGATGTGGTCCAGCGAGTCGGAGAGCTGGGGCAGGCGTACGGCTATGACGTCCTGCCCCTCCCAGGCGAGCACCACATCGTCCGGCTGGGCCTGCTCGGGGCCCAGCAGCTCGGCGCCCATCGCGTCGACGAGCGGCTTGACGGCCGATACGAAGGGGTGGTCGACGGTGACCGGAACGTTATCGGCGGATTCGGTCACCGGATCTCCTCCTCGATCACGTTCACCTGGAGCGAGACCCGGGTGGCGCCCGAGGCCAGAGCCTGGCGCAGCAGGGAGTCCACGGCGGTGAGCACCTCGTCCGCGCCCCCTTCCGCGGTGTTGCCGAAGGGGCCGACGTCGACGGCGTCCAACTCGGCGCCCTGGATCACCTCCCGGGCCACCACCGCGTGGGTGGGCGCCTCGTCGAGATCGAAGGGCTCGGTGGTGAATTCCACCCTCAAGCGCACTGTGCCTCCCTGATGTCCTCGCCGCGGGTGCGGGCGCGCGGCTCGGCCACGACTGTAACCGCTGCCCGGGGCCCCGCCCCCGGTGTGCGCGGGGCCCCGTACGGCGGTGGTCACGGGAGCGGCAGGACGCACACCGCGACCGGGGCCGGGAAGGGGTCGCCGACGGCGGTGAGGGAGCCGTCGGGACCGATACCGAAGACGGTGACGGTGGAGGAGCGCTGGTTGGCGGCGAAGAGGAGCGAGCTGTCCGGGGACAGGGCGAGCTGCCGGGGCCAGTCGCCACCGACGGGCACGGTGTCCAGCAGCCGCAGGGTCGCCCCGTCGTCCTCCACGGCGTAACGGGTGAGGCTGTTGGGGCCCCGGTTGGCGAGGTAGACGTACGCACCGTCGCCGGTGACGACCGGCTGGGAGGGGTAGCTGGTGCCGGACCCCGTGCCGGTGGGCTGCCCGGGCCCCGGGGTGAGGGCGCCGGTGGCGGGGTCGTACGCGCAGACGACCAGGGTGTTGTCCAGCTCGCAGGCCAGGTAGGCGAAGCGCCCGTCGGGGTGGAAGGCCAGGTGGCGGGGGCCGGCGCCGGGCGTCAGGGCGGCGCGGGAGACCTCGGTGAGCGTCCCGGCGGACTCGTCGAGCGCGTACGTGTACACGGTGTCGGTGCCCAGGTCGACGGCGAGGACATGGCCTCCGTCGGGGGCGGTGACGATCTGGTGGGCGTGCGGCCCGCCCTGGCCGGGGCCGGGCGGCGGCGAGCTGTGGGTGACCAGGTCGGTGCGCTCGCCCAGTGCGCCGTCCTCGGCGACCGGGTGCACGGCGACGCTGCCGGAGCCGTAGTTCGCGCTCAGCAGCCAGCGCCCGGACGGGTGGACGGAGAGGTGGGTGGTCCCGGAGCCGCCGGTGGGGCGGCTGCCGAGCACCTCGTACGTCCCGTCCGGCGCGAGCGCCACGGCGGTGACCGCGCCCGCGTCCTGCTCGGCGACCGCGTAGACGGTCGAGCCGGAGGGGTGGAGGGCCAGGTAGGAGGGGTTGTCGACGCCGGTGATCACGGAGCCCGGAGTGATCGCGCCGGTGGCCGTGTCGTACGCGGCGGTGCCGATGCCGGCGCCGCCTCCCGCCTCGGAGGTGTACGTGCCGAGGAGCAGCGGGCGGGTGGCGCGCGGGGCGGTCGGCGGGGCGGGCGCGGGGGCCGGGCGGGCCGCGGCGTGGGCGGGCCCCGCGGCTGCCACGGCGGCGGTGGCCAGCAGGCCGCCGAGGAAGCCCCGGCGGCCTGGACGGGCGGGGAGGCCGGGCGCGGGGCGTTCGGGGCCGGAGTACGGGTGGGGGGACGGCTTCATGCGAGGCACCTCGGGTGGGGGTCGGCTGCTTCGGATGCGTCCGCCACCCTGGCCCGCCGACGCCCGCACGGCAAGAGGTGCAACCGGAGTTGCATCCTCTGCAACGTCGGCGGATGACGGGCGTTCAGCCGCCCGCCTGGATGTCCCCCCTGGTCGACGAGGCGATCGCGTCGCCGTGCGCGAAGTCGCCGGGCGGGATGCCCGGGTGGTGCCCCTCCCGGTCGGGGGCGACCTCGGCCGCCGGGCCGAGCGCGAGCCGGGAGACGATCCGGTAGCGGTCGCCCCGGTAGAGCGAGTGGACGTACTCCACCGGACGGCCCGTGGTGTCGGAGGTCAGCCGCTCGAACAGCAGCGCCGGGGAAAGCTCCGGAACGTCGAGCAGCCTGGCCTCGGCGCGACTGACGACCGTGGGCTCGATCGCCTGGACCGCCTCGTGGACGTGCACCCCGTGCGTGGCGCGCAGATGCTCGTACAGGTCGCCGCTCTCCAGCTCCTGCGCGCTCAGCCCCGGCACCAGCTCGGCCCGGATGTGCAGGTGCTCGATGGCCATCGGCGCGCCGTCGACCAGCCGCAGCCGCGCCACGTAGACGATCTCGGCGGCGGGCGACATCCGCAGCTTGCGGCCGACCCGGGCCCCCGCCTGGAGCGTGGTGAACTCCAGCAGCCGGCTCGACCAGGCGCCGGCCGCCTGCGGCACGCTGAGCGCGCGGTCGCCGGCGACCAGCTCCTGGGTGATCTTGGCGGGGGCGACGAACATGCCCCGGCCGTGTTCGCGCACCAGGAGCCCGGCGGCGACCAGCTCGTCGACCGCCGCGCGCACGGTGGGCCGGGAGACGCCGAGCAGGGCGCACAGCGCGCGCTCCGAGGGGATGGCGTCCCCGGGGCTGCGCGACTCGATCAGCTCCAGAACGGCATCGCGGGTGCGCTCCCGTTTGAGCACCGTCCCCGGCACGTCCGCGTCCACAGGTTCCCCTCCCGACGGGTCCACTTTTCTTACCAGTTGGCGATCGATCCGGCCGAACTGGCCTGCTGGTCAGGTGAAGTGTAGCGCTTTCCCCGGGACGCAAAAGCGATCTCGTTGCGCACAGATCATCAAATTGCCTTTGTACGCAGGGGGTTGACGACCCCATTGGTCTATGCCACCTTCAACCCCCATCGAGAGGTGAGCTGTCCAGTGGACTCCACTGGTCAGGTGGTCAGGTCAGGTCATGTCAGGTCCGTCAGATCAGTCTGCTTCCGAGGTGAACCGTGAAGTACCGCTTGCTTGCCGGTGGGTCCGTGCTCGTCCTGACCGCCGTGCTCAGTGCCTGCAGTTCGTCGTCCGGATCGGACTCGGGCAACGGGGACGGCCGGACGACGGTGGACGTCTGGCTGATGCGCGACAGCGTCTCGGCGCAGTTCCAGAAGGAGTTCACCGCGGACTTCGAGAAACGCCACCCGACGATCGACGTGAAGATCCAGATCCAGGAGTGGGACGGGATCGGCCAGAAGATCACCGCCGCCCTGGCGAGCAACGACGCCCCGGACGTCATCGAGGCGGGCAACACCCAGGTGGCCCAGTTCGCGGAGAGCGGCGGACTGCTCGACCTCAGCGACCGCAAGGACGAGCTGAACGGCGAGGACTGGCTGAACGGCCTCGCCGAGCCGGGCTCGTACGAGGGCAAGCAGTACGGCATCCCGTATTACGCGGCGAACCGGGTGGTCATCTACCGCACCGACCTCTTCGAGAAGGCGGGCGTCGACGCGGCGGGCATCAAGACCCGCGAGCAGTGGATCGACGCCACGGCCGAGCTCAACAAGGGCGGCACGCAGGGCATCTACCTGCCGGGACAGATGTGGTACGCGCTGGCCGGGTTCATCTGGGACGAGGGCGGCGACCTCGCCGCCGAGTCCGGCGGGAAGTGGTCCGGCGCACTGGACACCCCCGAGGCGCTGCGCGGCATGGCGTTCTACGAGGAGCTCCAGGCGCTCGGCAAGGGCCCCAAGGACTCCGACGAGGACGACCCGCCGCAGGCCGAGGTGATGGCCCAGGGTCAGGTGGCCCAGGTCATCTCCACGCCGGGCGGGGCCAACGTCATCGCGGAGAACAACCCCGAACTCAAGGGCAAGCTCGCCTTCTTCCCGATCCCGGGCAAGACGGCCGACACCCCGGGGGCGGTCTTCACCGGCGGCTCCGACCTGGTCGTGCCGGCCGCGGCGGCCCACCCCGACGAGGCGGTCACCTTCATCAAGGAGCTGACCGGGGACACCTGGCAGAAGAAGCTCGCCGTCGCCATGAGCTACGTGCCGAACCGGACCTCCCTGGCCTCCGCCGTGGCCGACGACCCGGGGGCCGCCGCGATGGCGGTCGGCGCGGCCAACGGGCACGCCACCCCCAACACCCCGGGCTGGGCGGCGGTCGAGGCGGAGAACCCGATCAAGGACTACATGACGGCGGTGCTCACCGGCGGCGATCCCGCGAAGGAGGCGGCGAAGGCCTCGCAGGACATCACCCGGGCCATGAACGCCGGTTCCTGACCCGGATCCGCCCTCTCCCGGCCCTGAGACGGATCCGCCCTCTCCCGGCCCTGAGACAAGGAGGCATGCCGTGCCGGTCGTCGACCAACGGACCGCACCCAGCACCCCCCGGCGACGCCCGGCCCCGCGCCTCGCCCTCCGCACATCCCCGCCCCGGCGCCGGGGAACGGGCAGGGCCCAGGGCCTCTGGCCGTACGCCCTGGTCGCCCCCGCCGTCGGCGGCATGCTCTATCTGCTGGTCTACCCGCTGGTGCGGGCCGTCCTGATCTCGTTCCAGGACTTCCGACTGCGGCAACTGATCGCCGGCGATGCCGACTTTGTCGGCCTGCGGAACTACCGGACGCTGCTGACGGACCCCCGCTTCTGGGAGGTGGTCCGCCGCACCTTCCTCTTCATGGCGGTCAACGTCGTCCTGATCATGGTGATCGCCACCCTGGTCGCCCTGATGGTGGAGCGGCTGGGCCGGATCGGGCGGACGGTGGTGCTGTGCTCGCTCGTGCTGGCCTGGGCCATGCCGGTGGTCGCGGCGACCACCGTCTTCCAATGGCTGTTCCACTCGGAGTTCGGCATCGTCAACTGGTCGCTGACCTCGCTCGGCCTCGACTCCTTCGACCGCTATCCGTGGTTCGCCAACGGCACCGCGGCCTTCGCGATCCTGGTGACGCTGATCGTCTGGCAGTCGGTGCCGTTCGCCGCGATCACCCTGTACTCGGCGCTGACCACCGTCTCCCCCGAGCTGTACGAGTCGGCGCGGCTGGACGGGGCGGGCGCGGGGCGGATCTTCCGCTCGGTCACCTTCCCGATCCTGCGGCCGATCTTCCTGCTGGTGGTGTCGCTGGAGGTGATCTGGACCTTCAAGGCGTTCGTCCAGATCTGGGTGATGACCCGGGGCGGGCCGGGCGACGCCACGACGATCCTGCCGGTCTACGCCGTGCAGACCGCGCTCTCCAGTCAGCGGTACGACCTCGGTTCCGCCGCCTCGATGGTCACCGTGGTCCTGATGTCCGGGGTGCTCGTCCTCTACTTCCGCCAGATGCTCCGCCAGGAGGACGAGACCCGATGAACTCACCTGTCGCGCGCCTTCGGCTCCGGCGCCTTCCGCTGCACCTCGCGGCCGCCGTGACCGTCGTGGTCTGCCTCTTCCCCGTGTACTGGATGATCTCCACGGCCTTCAAGCCGTCCAAGGACATCCAGTCGTCGGACCCGCAGCTCTTCCCGCACACCTGGACCCTCGACCACTTCCAACGGGCCGTGGACGCCGACGGGTTCGCCCTGTTCTGGCGCAACAGCATCCTCGTGACGCTGGGGGCCGTCCTGCTGGCGCTGCTGGTGGCGCTGGGCGCGGCGTACGCCGTGGCACGGCTGCGGTGGCGGGGCCGGCGGCAGTTCATGCTGATGATCTTCATCGCGCAGATGGCGCCCTGGGAGTCACTGATCATCCCGATCTACATCATCTCCCGGGACACGAACATGCTCGATCGGCTGCCGACGCTGACGCTGATCTACTTCATGATCACGCTGCCGTTCACCGTCGTGGTGCTGCGCGGCTTCATCGGGACGATCCCGCCGGAGCTGGAGGAGGCGGCGCAGGTCGACGGCTGCACCCGGACCGGGGCGTTCCGGCGGGTGGCGATGCCGCTGCTGGCGCCGGGGCTGATGGCGACCTCGCTGTTCGGCTTCATCACCGCCTGGAACGAGTTCGCCTACGCCAACTTCCTGATCATCAAACAGCAGGACAACCGGACGCTGCCGGTCTGGCTGTCGTCCTTCCAGAACACCTTCGGCACCGACTGGGGCGCCACGATGGCCGCCTCCACCCTCTTCGCGCTGCCCGCCCTGGTGATCTTCCTGCTGCTCCAGCGCCATGTCACGTCCGGCTTCGCCGCCGGTGCCGTGAAGGGCTGAGCGGCGGGGAACGCCGATCGGCCCCCTCCGCCACCCGCCCCTCCGCCAGTCCGCCTGCCCGCGAACCGAATCCGGAGTCCCCGTGCCCGCATCGCGCCCCGACCTCACCCTCCTCCCCCGCCCGAGCAAGGTCTCCTCGCTCGGCGGCCGGCTCACCCTGGACCGGGACACCACCGTCCGCGCGCTGCCGGGCGCGGAACCGGCGGCGGACCTGCTGCGCACCCTGGTCGGCCACCCCGCCGGGCTTCCTCTCACCCCCTCGTCCGACGGCCGGGTCGTCCTCGCCCTGGACGACCGGCTCGGCGGCCTCGGCGAGGAGGGGTACGGGCTGACGGTCGCCCCGCAGGCGCTCCAACTGCGCGCCGCCCACCGCACCGGGCTGCTCCGGGGCATCCAGACGATCCGCCAACTCCTGCCCGCCGAGGCCCTGTCGGGCGGGGCGTCGGGCACCGGCCGCTGGGAGCTGCCCTGCGTCGAGATCACCGACGTACCGGACCGGCCGTGGCGCGGGGCGATGCTGGACGTGGCGCGCCGCTTCCAGCCGATCGGCTATCTGCACCGGTACGTGGACCTGCTGGCGCTGCACAAGCTGAACGTCCTGCACCTCCACCTCACCGACGACCAGGGCTGGCGGATGCCGGTCGACGCCTACCCCCGGTTGATCTCGGTCGGCTCCCGGCGGGCGAGGTCGCAGAAGGGCCCGACCGGTCCGGACGGGGCGCACTTCGACGCGGTACCGCACGAAGGTGCTTACACCAAGGCGGAGTTGAGGGGGCTGGTGCGGTACGCGGCGGAGCGCGGGATCACCGTCGTGCCGGAGATCGAGATGCCCGGCCATGTACGGGCCGCGCTCGCCGCCTACCCGGAGCTGGGCAACCATCCGGGGCGACAGCTGGACGTGTGGACCCGGTGGGGGGTGTGCGACACGATCCTCGGCGTGCACGAGGGGGTCTTCGACTTCTGCCGGGCCGTGCTGGAGGAGGTGATGGACGTCTTCCCGTCGCCGTACATCCACATCGGCGGCGAGGAGTGCCCGACCACCGAGTGGGAGGACAGCCCGGCCGCCCGGGAACGTGCGGCGGCGCTGGGACTCGCGGGCCCGGCCGAGCTGCACGGCTGGTTCATGGGCCGGGTCGGGGCGTTCCTGGTGGAGCGCGGCCGGATCCCGCTCGGCTGGGTCGAGAACGGCGCCGAACTCCCCCCGGAGTTCACGGTGATGACCTGGCGCGACGCCACGCACGCCCGCGCTGCCGCCCGCCGCGGCCATCAGGTGATCGCCGCGCACCACCGGGCGACCTATCTCGACTACGCCCAGTCCACGGACCCGTCCGAGCCGGTCGCCCAGCCCGGCGCGGCGGTCCCGCTGCACACGGTCCACGGCTACGAACCGGCTCCGCACGACTGGCCGGAGGCGGAGCGGGCCCGGGTGCTCGGGACCCAGGTCCAGCTGTGGACGGAGTACGCATGCACCCCCGAGGAGATCGAGTACCTCAGCTTTCCCCGGCTCTGCGCGCTGGCCGACCGTTCCTGGTCCGGCGGGCGCGGCGACTGGCCGGGGTTCGTCGAGCGGCTGCGCCACCACGCCGCCCGGCTGGACGCCCTGGGCGTCCCCTACCGCCCCCTGGACGCGCGGTCGCTCGCGACGGCCGGGTCCGCGTCCCCCTCCGCAGGTACAGCGCGACTCCACCCGTAACCACTCCCCCACCACCGTTCCGGAGAGGAACACGCCTGTGAACACATCACGCAGGAATCCGCACAGGTCGAGGCTGCGCACCGCCGCCGCATCGGCCGCCGCCGTGGCCCTGGCCGCCACCGGTCTGGCCGCCCTGCCGTCCTCGGCGTCCGCCGCGGCCGACGGGGTCGTGGTCCAGTACCGTACGAGCGCGTCCGGAGCGAGTGCCGACCAGAGCGAACCGTGGCTGAAGGTCCGTAACGCCGGCTCCGCCTCCGTACCGCTGAGCAGCGTCAAGGTCCGCTACTACTTCAAGGCCGACTCGGCGTCCGCCGCCTACCGGTTCGCCTGTTCCTGGGCGGTGAAGGGGTGCGCGAACATCACCGGTACGTTCGGGACGCTCGCGAACCCGACCGCCACCGCCGACCGCTACCTGGAGATCGGCTTCACCGCCGGGGCGGGCTCGCTCGCCCCGGGCGCGGACACCGGGGACATGCAACTCCGGTTCCACCAGAGCTCCTGGGCCTCGCTCGTCCAGTCCGACGACTACTCCTTCGGCCCGGACCGGACGGCGTACGGCGACTGGGCCAAGGTGACGGCCCACGTGAACGGGGCGACCGTGTGGGGCGAGGCGCCCGGCGGCAACGGCCCGACGGACCCGCCCACCGACCCGCCGGGGGACGCGCCGACGCTGTTCGACGACTTCAACTACAGCTCGCACACCGACCCGAAGATCGGAGCCAACGGCTGGAGCGTACGGTCCAACTCGGGCGGCCCCGGCGTACCGGGCGCGACATGGGCGCCCGAGAACGTCACCTTCGCCTCGCAGAGCGGCAACTCCGTGATGAACCTGGAGACGTCGACGGCGGGTACGGGCGCTTCGACGAAGCACACCGAGATCCTGACCAAGTCGATGAAGTTCAAGAACGGGACCTACGCGTCCCGGGTGAAGTTCAGCGACGCCCCGCGCTCGGGCCCGGACGGCGACCGGATCGTGCAGACCTTCTTCACCATCAACGACCTCAAGGCGCCGATGGCGGACGACTACGCGGAGTACGACTTCGAGTATCTGCCGAACGGCGGCTGGGGCGAGCCGGCCAACATCCTCTACACGACCTCGTGGGAGACCTACCGGCCCGACCCGTGGGAGGCGGTCAACGCGCACAGCGAGGTCCGGGCGTCGTACGCGGGCTGGCACGACCTGGTGGTGACGATCGACGACAACCAGATCACGTACTACGTGGACGGTCAGCACTTCGGCACGCACGGGGCGGCGTATCTGCCCGAGCGGCCGATGTCGATCAACTTCAACCAGTGGCTGATCGATCTGGAGGGCCAGCCGAGCACGACGCCCCGCGCCTACGACCAGCAGGTGGACTACGTCCTGCATGTGAAGGACCAGGTGCTCACCCCCTCCCAGGTGAACGCGATGGTCGGGGCGTACCGCAGTGCGGGGACGAGCTTCGAGGACACGGTTCCGGGGAGCTAGGAGCGGTAGGTACGGCGTGAGAGCCGGGCGGGGCGGGGGTCGAAGGCGGCCCCCGCCCCGCTTTCGTATGCCCGGATGGGCTGCTGCCACCGATTCCGTACGCCGCCGACCGGGGCGAATTTTGCGGCACCCCCTTGACAGCCCTGCCCCCCTCCGGGCAATCTTCCGTTAAGCAGAAACTAACTTCCGCAATACGGAAGGAGCGCCGAAACCCTCATGGGATACCCGGACCAGCGCTTCAATGTGAACCTCTCGATCCTCTTCACGGAACTCCCGCTCCTGGAGCGTCCCGCGGCAGCCGCCGCGGCGGGCTTCACCGCGGTCGAGCTGTGGTGGCCCTGGATCGAAACCCCCACCCCCATCAGGGCAGAGCTCGACGCCCTCAAGAAGGCGCTCGACGACGCCGGCACCCAGCTGGTGGGACTGAACTTCTACGCCGGACAGCTGCCCGGCCCCGACCGCGGCGCGCTCTCCGTGCCCGGCGCGGAGTCGGACCGCTTCCGGGAGAACATCGAGGTGGCGGCCGACTTCGCCGCCTCGGTCGGCTGCACGGCGCTCAACGCGCTGTACGGCAACCGCGTCGAGGGCGTGGACCCGCAGGTCCAGGACGCGCTCGCGCTGGAGAACCTGGTGCTGGCCGCCCGCGCGGCGGACCGCGTCGGGGCGATCCTCCTGGTCGAGACCCTGAACAAGCCGGAGTCGCCGCTCTATCCGCTGGTCAGCGCACCGGCCGCGATCGAGGTCGTCGACAAGGTCAACGCGGCGACGGGCCTCGGGAACGCGAAGTTCCTGCTGGACCTGTACCACCTCTCGATGAACGGCGAGGACCTCAGCCAGGTCATCAAGGCGTACGCCGCGAAGACCGGCCACGTCCAGATCGCCGACAACCCGGGACGCGGCGCGCCGGGCACCGGCTCCCTCCCGCTGGAGCGGCTCCTGGACGAGCTGAAGGACGCCGGTTACACGGGCTGGGTCGGCCTGGAGTACAAGCCGGGCGACCGGCCGAGCGCCGAGTCCTTCGACTGGCTCCCGGCGTCGGCCCGAGCGGCCGGCTGACCGGCCGCCCCCCTTACGTACGCACGTTTTTCAGGAAGGCACCCTCATGAGCAACAACCTCCCCAAGGTCGCCTGGATCGGTCTCGGCATCATGGGCTCCCCCATGTCGGAGAACCTGATCAAGGCCGGTTACTCCGTCACCGGATACACCCTGGAGCAGGACAAGATCGACCGGCTGGTCGCGGCCGGCGGCACCGGCGCCTCCTCGATCGCGGACGCGGTCAGGGACGCGGATGTCGTCATCACGATGGTGCCCGCGTCGCCGCAGGTCGAGGCCATCGCGTACGGCCCGGACGGCATCCTGGAGAACGCGAAGCGCGGCGCGCTGCTGGTGGACATGTCCTCCATCACCCCGCAGACCTCGGTCGACCTCGCCAAGAACGCGGCCGAGAAGGGCATCCGGGTCCTGGACGCGCCGGTCTCCGGCGGCGAGGCCGGCGCCATCGAGGCGGTCCTGTCCATCATGGTCGGCGGTGAGCAGGCGGACTTCGACGCCGCGAAGCCCCTCCTGGACGCACTCGGCAAGACCATCGTGCTCTGCGGCCCCCACGGCTCCGGCCAGACGGTGAAGGCAGCCAACCAGCTGATCGTCGCGGTCAACATCCAGGCCTGCGCCGAGGCCGTGGTCTTCCTGGAGAAGTCCGGGGTCGACCTCACCGCCGCGCTCGACGTCCTCAACGGGGGCCTCGCCGGCTCGACCGTGCTGACCCGCAAGAAGGACAACTTCCTGAAGCGGGACTTCGCCCCCGGCTTCCGGATCGACCTGCACCACAAGGACATGGGCATCGTCACGGACGCCGCCCGCAACGTCGGCGCGGCCCTGCCCGTCGGCGGTGTGGTCGCCCAGCTGGTCGCCTCGCTGCGCGCCCAGGGCGACGGCGGCCTCGACCACTCGGCGCTGCTGCGGTCGGTCGAGCGGCTCTCCGGCTCCCAGGTCTGACCCCTCCGGCTCCGCGAGGAGCCCCTGGCCTCGTACGGGGCCACGGCCCGCACGGCGGGCCCCCTGATCTCCGGGCCGCGGTGGCGCTGACACCTGTCCTGTCGCGCCCAGGCGCTGCCGCGGCCCGGAACCACACACTTCGTTTTCAACAAACTGTTGACGTTCTCTCCGCGGCGAATCTACGCTCCTCAAGCCGTCAGCAGCTCGTACGAAAGGTCATCCCGCCACATGGCTAAGCGTGTGCTCACGACCGAGTCAGGCGCCCCGGTCGCCGACAACCAGAACTCCGCCACCGCCGGTGTCGGTGGACCGATCCTCCTCCAGGACCAGCACCTCCTGGAGAAGCTCGCCCGCTTCAACCGTGAGCGCATCCCGGAGCGCGTGGTCCACGCCCGTGGCTCCGGTGCGTACGGCTACTTCGAGGTGACCGACGACGTCACCGGCTTCACCAGCGCCGACTTCCTGTCCTCGGTCGGCAAACGCACCGAGACGTTCCTGCGCTTCTCGACCGTCGCCGACTCGCTCGGCGGCGCGGACGCGGTCCGCGACCCGCGCGGCTTCGCCCTCAAGTTCTACACGGACGAGGGCAATTACGACCTGGTCGGCAACAACACCCCCGTGTTCTTCATCAAGGACCCGATCAAGTTCCCCGACTTCATCCACTCGCAGAAGCGCGACCCGTTCACGGGCAAGCAGGAGCCGGACAACGTCTGGGACTTCTGGGCGCACGCCCCCGAGGCGACGCACCAGGTCACCTGGCTGATGGGCGACCGCGGCATCCCGGCCTCGTACCGTCACATGAACGGCTACGGCTCGCACACCTACCAGTGGACGAACGCCGAGGGCGAGGCCTTCTTCGTCAAGTACCACTTCAAGACGAACCAGGGCGTGCGGTCCCTCTCCGCCGACCAGGCCGCCGAGCTCGTCGGCAAGGACGCCAACTCGCACCAGACGGACCTGCTCCAGGCCATCGAGCGCGGCGTCAACCCCTCCTGGACGCTGCACGTCCAGGTGATGCCGGCCGCCGAGGCCGCGGACTACCGGTTCAACCCGTTCGACCTCACCAAGGTGTGGCCGCACAGCGACTACCCGCTCCAGCGGGTCGGCCGTCTGGTCCTCGACCGGAACCCGGACAACGTCTTCGCCGAGGTCGAGCAGGCCGCGTTCTCCCCGAACAACTTCGTGCCCGGCATCGGTCCCTCCCCGGACAAGATGCTCCAGGGCCGGCTGTTCGCCTACGCGGACGCGCACCGCTACCGCCTGGGCGTCAACCACACCCACCTGCCGGTGAACGCGCCGCGCACGGCGGTCGTCGACAACTACGGCCGGGACGGTCTGCACGCGACCCGCAACGGCTCGCGCCACGACAAGAACTACGAGCCCAACTCGTACGCCGGTCCGGCGCAGACCGACGCGGCGCTCGCCGCGCCGCTCGCGATCCACGGCTGGACGGGCACGCACGAGGCGCCCGCCCACACCAAGGACGACGACTTCTTCCAGGCGGGCGAGCTCTTCCGGCTCATGTCGGAGGACGAGAAGGGCCGCCTGGTCGCGAACATCGCCGGAGGCCTGTCGCAGGTCACCCGCGACGATGTGATCGAGAAGAACCTCGCCCACTTCCACGCCGCCGACGCCGACTACGGCAAGCGCGTGGAGGAGGCGGTCCGCGCCCTGCGCGAGGACTGAGCCTCCCCCAGGTCCCTGCCCGTACCGCGTACCCGGATGAGGGGTGTCGCGCGGTGGGGGCAGGACGACGAGGCCGCGGCGGCTGTGCGATGCCAGTGCGGTGGTGAAGGCCCGGGGACCGTCTCCTGACCTGAAGGAGACGCCCTCGCCCGGGCCGATCGCCGCCGCCGCGGTCCCTGTCACCCCCTGAACGAGGGCGTGGAGTACGGATACGGTCCCGTACTCCACGCCCTTCTCGCGTGCGCCCGCACCCTCGCGGTGGTGGGGCCGCACCCTCATCTCCAGCCCGTGAGCCCGCACCACCCCAGCCCGTGGGGCCGCGCCGTTCCAGCCCGTCTCCTCGCAATGGGCCGAGCCCGGAAATCCAGCCCGTCCGGCGCTTGAGGACGGAACCCTCGCGGTGGTGGGGCCGCACCCTCCATGCAGGGACACGGGCGATTCGCTGCCAGAAGGGTTTCAGGCCCACCAAGCCCAGGGTTCCGCCCTCAAACGCCGGGCAGGCTGGAAGTGCGCTCGGGCAGGCCGGGTTGGCGCGGGCCCACGCT
This sequence comes from Streptomyces globisporus, assembly GCA_014649555.1. Classification (GTDB taxonomy): domain Bacteria; phylum Actinomycetota; class Actinomycetes; order Streptomycetales; family Streptomycetaceae; genus Streptomyces; species Streptomyces globisporus. The sequence continues at coordinate 103,318 of BMTG01000012.1, forward strand.
CAAGCGCCGCCCGGGGCCAAGCCGCCCCGCAGCAAAGCGAGATACGCGTCGGCAGCCGCAGCCCTCCGCTCCACCGGATGCTCCCCCACCGCATGCACCAGCCCGCACAACAGCTTCAGCAGATTCTCACCGGTGAGCGCGGGGACCGGGTGCACCAGCCCGAGCAGGCCCGAGACGGCCGCGACCAGCTCCCCCTTGGCCCGGCTCAGCGACTCCGTCTCGTCGGACCCGGTGATCAGCACGTCGATGAGACCGGGCCGGGCCAGGGCCGCCGCGAGCGCCGTGCGCAGAAAGTCCACGAGGGCCGAGGCGGGATCGGGCCGCCCGTGGGCCTCCTCGGCCGCGTCGGCGAGTTGGCGCACCGCCTCCTCCAGGACGGCTCTCCAACATCGCCCGCTGCGTGGGGAAGACCCGGTAGACCGTCCCGACCCCCACGCCCGCCCTGCGCGCGAGTTCGTTGAGGGTGAGCCCGGTCTCCCCGTCGGCGACGGCCCCGTCATGACCGTCGTGTTCGTCCATGGAGTGCCGGAAACCCCCGCCGTCTGGAATGCCCTCCGGGAGCGGATCGACCGCCCCACCCTGGCCCTGCGGCTGCCCGGATTCGGCAGCCCCCGACCGGCCGGCCTGGTGGACAAGGAGGCGTACGCCGCCTGGCTCGCCGACGAACTGCGCGCGCTCGGCGGACCGGTGGACCTGGTCGGCCACGACTGGGGCGCGCACCTGGCGATGCGGGTCGTCTCCGCGTACGACGTCCCGGTGCGCAGCTGGGTGTCGGACGTGGCCCACGGCTGGCACCCCGGCTACCGGTGGCACGAGGCGGCCGTCCTCTTCCAGCAGAGCCCGCAGGGCGAGGAACTGCTCGCGTCGCTGCGCGCCGACTCCCCCGACAGCCCGTCCTTCGGCGACTTCCTGCGCCCCCGCGGGATGAGCGCCGAACTGGCGACCGAGGTCGACGCCGTGCACGACGAGGTGATGAGCGCGGCCGTCCTCGCGCTCTACCGGTCGGCCCGGCCCCACCTCCACGCCGACTGGGGCCGGGAGTTCGGCGGCCCCGCCCCGGCGCCCGGGCTCGTCCTCGTCCCGACCGGCGATCCGATGGCACAGCCCGCGCTGGACCACGAGGTGGCCGCCCGCCTCGGAGCGCGGACGGAGGAACTGGGCGGACTCACCCACTACTGGATGCTCCAGGACCCCGACCGGGGAGCGGAGGCGCTGGAGCGCTTCTGGGCGGCGTGCGCATCCGCCTGAACGGAGACGCACGGAGGGCCCTTGGCCCGGAGCGCGGCTCCGGGCCGAGGGCCCTCGTCGGTGACGGGTCCGTCAGGAAGCCGTCAGGGGGCGGATCGCCGTCGGGGCGTGGGACGGGTCCGTCGCCAGGTCCTCGAACTCGTTCACCGACGCGATGTCGGTCCCGCTCATCGCGATGTTCGTGACCCGCTCCAGGATCGCCTCGACGACGACCGGGACGCGGAACTCCGCCGCCAGCTTCTTCGCCTCCTCGAAGGCCGGCAGCAGCTGGTCCGGCTCGGTGACCCGGATCGCCTTGCAGCCGAGGCCCTCGACGACCTTGACGTGGTCGACGCCGTAGACGCCCAGCTCCGGGGAGTTGAGGTTCTCGAATTCCAGGTTGACCTGGAAGTCGATGTCGAAGTTGCGCTGGGCCTGGCGGATGAGCCCCAGGTAGGAGTTGTTCACCAGGACGTGGACGTACGGGATGCGGTGCTGCGCGCCGACCGCCAGCTCCTCCAGCATGAACTGGAAGTCGTAGTCGCCGGAGAGGGCGACGACCGTGCCCTCCGGGTCCGCGGTGGCGACACCCAGCGCGGCCGGGATCGTCCAGCCCAGCGGACCCGCCTGGCCGCAGTTGATCCAGTGGCGCGGCTTGTACACGTGCAGCATCTGCGCGCCCGCGATCTGGGAGAGCCCGATCGTGGTGACGTAACGGGTCTCCGGGCCGAACGCCCGGTTCATCTCCTCGTACACGCGCTGCGGCTTGAGCGGCACGTTGTCGAAGTGCGTCTTGCGCTGGAGGGTCGCCTTGCGCTCCTGCGTGGAGGCGGCCCAGGCCGAGCGGTCCTTCAGCTCGCCCGCGGCCTTCAGCTCGCGCGCCACCTCGACGAAGAGCGTCAGCGCGGCCTTGGCGTCGGAGGCGATGCCGAGGTCCGGGGCGAAGATCTTGCCGATCTGGGTGGGCTCGATGTCGACGTGGACGAAGGTGCGGCCCTGGGTGTAGACGTCCAGCTTGCCGGTGTGGCGGTTGGCCCAGCGGTTGCCGATGCCGAGGACGAAGTCGGACTCCAGGAAGTTCGCGTTGCCGTAGCGGTGCGAGGTCTGCAGGCCCACCATGCCGGCGTTCAGCTCGTGGTCGTCGGGGAGGATGCCCCAGCCCATCAGGGTCGGGATGACCGGGACGCCGGTCAGCTCGGCGAACTCCACGAGCAGCTCGGAGGCGTCGGCGTTGATGATGCCGCCGCCCGCGACGAGCACCGGGCGCTCCGAGGCGTTCAGCATCTGCACGGCCCGCTCGATCTGCTTGCGGGAGGCCGCGGGCTTGTGCACCGGGATGGGCTCGTACAGCTCGGGGTCGAACTCGATCTCGGTGAGCTGGACGTCGATCGGCAGGTCGATGAGGACCGGTCCGGGGCGGCCGGTGCGCATCAGGTGGAAGGCCTGCTGGAAGACGCCGGGGACCTGCGCGGCCTCCAGGACGGTGGTCGCGGCCTTGGTGACCGGCTTGGCGATCGAGGAGATGTCGACGGCCTGGAAGTCCTCCTTGTGCAGGACGGCCGTCGGCGCCTGGCCGGTGATGCAGAGGATCGGGATGGAGTCGGCGATGGCCGAGTACAGCCCGGTGATCATGTCGGTGCCCGCGGGGCCCGACGTACCGATGCAGACGCCGATGTTGCCGGCCTTGGCCCGGGTGTACCCCTCCGCCATGTGGGAGGCGCCCTCGACGTGGCGGGCCAGCGTGTGGTTGACCCCGCCGGAGGCCTTGAGGGCCGCGTAGAAGGGGTTGATCGCCGCGCCCGGAACGCCGAACGCGTTGCTGACGCCTTCGCGCTTCAGGATCTCAACTGCCGCTCGGGCAGCGGTCATACGAGGCATGGAAGCTCCTGCTCGGGATTGGTGGAGTCGGGCTCTGTCGCGCCACCTGAGAGCACCAATTCCGTATTACGGAAACTTAGTTCTGCTATATGGAAGCAATCTAGAAGCTGGGGCGATCGCAGTCAAGGGCGTACACCGCCGCACGCGCCGCACGAAGTACGTCGATCCCCTCCCCAGAGCCTCGCTCCTGGTGGACGATGGGGTGACGAGTCAGGCACGGAGCGGAGTCGGTCGCGCGGCCGTGCCGGAGGGAGAGATACGTGGAGTCCGTGCCGGTCCGGTGCCCCGTCTGCAGCCGGGACCACGCCTACAGCACCCCGGCCTACCCCTGCCCGTGCGGCATGCCCACCGCCCCGCCGCTGCTGGCCGGCGCCCCGGCGGTCCGGGTCGGCCACCGCAGCTGGAACGACGTCTGGGTCACCGTCCGCTGCTCGTCCTGCGCCCGGGAGGACCAGTGGCCGCAGCCCGAGCTGTGCTGCCCGTGCGGCACCGTCCTGCGGATACCGGTGCGCCCCGTGGCCACCGCCGGGTCCCCCGCCGCACCGGTCTCGCCGGCCCACATCCCCCTGCCGCGCACCGCCGCGCACCCGCGCCCCGCATTCAGCCCGATGACGATCCGTACGAGCCACGACGCGGTGAGCACGGCCGGCCTGTATCTGACCTGGCTCGGCTACCGGGACGTCGGCCGGCCCGGCGCGGGCCCGGCCTCCAGCATCGATCTGCGGGGCGACGGCGTCATCGCCCGGGTCGACTCCAGCACCCGCCCGGCCACGCTGCGCGCGATCGAGACCCTCTGGCTCAACGCGCTGGGCACCTCGGCGACCGGGGTGTTCTTCTCCCTCGCGGGGTACGCCCCCGACGCCCGGGCCCGCGCGGACGGCGTCGGTCTTCCGCTCTTCGTGCTGGACCTGACCGGAACCCCTCAGCCGGTGAACAGCCCGGCCGACGAGCTGGTCAGCACGGGCGCCTGAACGGACGGCCCGGGCACCGCCCGGGGAGGCGGATCCGGCCACCCGCGTACCGGTCCGGCCTCCGGCGCGGCACACTGAGTACATGCGTATCCGCTCCGCCAGACGCTCGGATCTCCCGGTGCTCCAGGACATCGAGCGCGCCGCAGGGGAACCATTCCGCGCCCTGGGCATGGCCTTCGTGGCCGATGACGATCCGCCCCCGCTCGACCTGCTGGAGAGCTACCGGCAGGCAGGCCGTTGCTGGGTGGCCACCGACCCCCTCTCCGCCACCGGCGACCGGCCGCTCGGCTATGTGCTCGCCGACCCCGTCGACGACGCCCTGCACATCGAGCAGGTCTCGGTCGACCCCGCCGCCGCCCGCCGGGGTATCGGCCGGGACCTCATCGCCCATCTCGCCGCCCTGGCCGCGCGGCGGGGCATGACGGCGCTCACCCTGACCACTTTCACCGACGTGCCGTGGAACGCCCCGTACTACGCCCGGATCGGCTTCCGGGTCCTGGCCGAGGGCGAACTCACCGACGGGCTCCGCGCGATCCGCGCCGAGGAGGCCCAGCACGGCCTCGACCGCTGGCCCCGGGTCTGCATGCGACGCGAACTGTCGCCCGTCCCCCGGCCGTCACCTGCCCCGAAGCCCGCGAAGACCCCACCGGTTCCGGACACTTCGGGGGCCGCCGACGATTCGGGAGCCCTCGCTGTCAGTGGCGGCGCGTAAGCTGTGCGCATGGCTTTACTCCCCGACAGCTCCCACCCCGCAGACCGCCCCGCGCCCGCCGCCGAGCAGGCCAACGAGGCCATCCGCGCGCTCGTCGACGCCACCGGACCGGACTGGTCCGCCGTGGAGGCGGCGACGTACGAGGTGCTGCTCATCGAGTGGGCAGCGGCGACCAGGGGCGGCCCCGACATCATCGAAGCCGCCTGACCCGGCGCCCCGCCCATCCCTCTCAGTCCGCGTACGTCTCGCGCAGTTCGATCTTGCGGACCTTCCCACTGACCGTCATCGGGAAGGTCTCCAGGATCCGCAGCCTGCGCGGGATCTTGTAGTGCGCGAGCCGCTCCCGGCAGTGCTCGGTGAGCTCCTCCAGGGTGGGCGGTTCGGCCGGGTCCCGGGGGATGACGCAGGCCAGGATCTCCTCGCCGTAGCGCTCGTCCGGGACCCCGACCACCTGCACGTCGGCGATCTTCGGGTGGCCGTGCAGGAACTCCTCGATCTCCCTCGGGTACACGTTCTCGCCGCCCCGGATGATCATGTCCTTGATCCTGCCGACGACCTGGACATAGCCGTCCTCGCCCATGACCGCGAGGTCCCCCGTGTGCATCCACCGCCCCGCGTCGATCACCTCGGCGGTGCGGTCGGGCTGGTCCCAGTAGCCGAGCATCACGCTGTAGCCCCGGGTGCGCAGCTCGCCCGAGCTGCCGCGCGGCAGCGTGACGCCGGTGACCGGGTCGACGACCTTGACCTCGATGTGCGGCAGCACGCGGCCCACCGTGCCGGTGCGGCGCTCCAGGTCGTCGTCGCGGCGGGTCTGGGTGGAGACGGGTGAGGTCTCCGTCATGCCGTAGCAGATCGACACCTCGGCCATGTGCATCTCGGCGACGACCCGCTTCATCACCTCGGCCGGGCAGGGGGAACCGGCCATGATCCCGGTGCGCAGCGAGGAGAGGTCGTACGCGGCGAAGTCCGGCAGGTTCAGTTCGGCGATGAACATGGTGGGCACCCCGTACAGCGAGGTGCAGCGCTCCCGCTGCACGGCGGCGAGCACGGCGGCGGGTTCGAAGGACGGGCCGGGGATGACGATGCAGGCGCCGTGCGAGGTGGCCGCGAGGCTGCCCATCACCATGCCGAAGCAGTGGTAGAAGGGCACCGGGAGGCAGACCCGGTCCGCCTCGGTATAGGCGATCGTCTCCCCCACGAAGTAGCCGTTGTTGAGGATGTTGTGGTGGGAGAGCGTCGCGCCCTTGGGGAAGCCGGTGGTGCCCGAGGTGTACTGGATGTTGACCGGGTCGTCGCAGGACAGCTCCGCCTCGCGGGCGGCCAGTTGTTCGCGTGTGACGGCGGGGGCGGCCGCGGTCAGCTCCGCCCAGGACGGATCGCCGATGTAGTGGACGGCCCGCAGGCCGGGGCAGTTGCCGCGGACCTCCTCGACGAGGGCGCGGTAGTCGCTGGTGCGGTGGGAGAGCGAGGCGATCAGCAGGGAGATGCCCGCCTGCTTCAGGACGAACTCCACCTCGTGGGCGCGGTAGGCCGGGTTGACGGTGACCATGACGGCCCCGATCCGGGCCGTGGCGTACTGGACGAGCACCCACTCGGGGCAGTTGACCGCCCAGATGCCGACCCGGTCGCCCTTCGCCACCCCCGACGCCATCAGGGCCCGCGCCAGCTCGTCGACGTCCGCGACGAATTCCGTGTACGTCCAGCGCCGACCCGAGGCCACGTCGACCAGGGCCTCGCGGTCGCCGTGCACGGCGGCCGTCCCGTCGAGGTTGCGGCCGATGGTGTCGCCGAGCAGCGCGGTGTCGCCGGTGCCGTGCGCGTACGAGAGCAGGCTCACTTCAGGTCTCCCTCGTCGTACTCGGCGCCGGTGCCGAGAGCGGTGCGTTCGCGGAGTTCGATGCGGCGGATCTTGCCCGAGACGGTCTTGGGCAGTTCCGCGAACTCCAGCCTGCGGATGCGTTTGTACGGGGCGAGGACCGCCCGGGAGTGCTCGAAGAGGATCTTCGCCGTTTCCGGCCCCGGCTCCCAGCCCTCCGCGAGCACGACGTACGCCTTCGGGACGGCGAGGCGGAGCGGATCGGGGGCGGGTACGACGGCGGCCTCGGCGACCGCTTCGTGTTCCAGCAGGGCGCTCTCCAGCTCGAACGGCGAGATCTTGTAGTCGGAGGCCTTGAACACGTCGTCGGCGCGGCCGACATAGGTGATGTAGCCGTCCTCGTCGCGGGCGCCGATGTCCCCGGTCCGGTAGTAGCCGCCGGCCATCGCCTCGGCCGTGCGGTCGGGGTCGCCGTGGTAGCCGGTCATCAGGCCGACGGGGCGGTCGGCGAGGTCGAGGGAGATCTCCCCCTCGACCGCCCCGGGCTGCCCGGTCACCGGGTCGAGGAGTTCGACGGTGAAGCCGGGGCTCGGGCGGCCCATGGAGCCGGTCTTGAGGGGCTGGCCGGGGCTGTTGGCTACCTGGACGGCGGTCTCGGTCTGGCCGAAGCCGTCCCGGACGGTGACGCCCCACTCCCGCCGGACCGTCTCGATGACCTCCGGGTTCAGCGGCTCTCCGGCTGCGACGACCTCACGCGGCGGGGTGGCCAACTGGCCCAGGTCCGCCTGGATGAGCATCCGCCAGACCGTGGGCGGGGCACAGAAGCTGGTGATGCCCGAGCGGTCCATCTCGGCCATCAGGCGGCCCGCGTCGAAGCGGGTGTAGTTGAAGATGAAGACGGTGGCCTCGGCGGTCCACGGAGCGAAGAGGTTGGACCAGGCGTGCTTGGCCCAGCCGGGCGACGAGATGTTCAGATGGACGTCGCCGGGCTTGAGGCCGATCCAGTACATCGTCGCCAAGTGGCCCACGGGGTAGGAAACATGGGTGTGCTCGACCAGCTTGGGGCTGGCGGTGGTGCCCGAGGTGAAGTAGAGCATCAGCGGTTCGTCCGCGTCCGTCTCCCGGCCGGGCGTGAACCCGGCGGGCGCGTCGGCCGCCTCGGCGTACGACCGCCAGCCCGCCACCTCCTCGCCGACCGCGATCCGCGTGTAACGACCGGGGACCTCGTCGAACTTCGCGGTGTCCGCGTCCCGCACCAGCACATGGCGCACCCGCCCGCGCTCCACCCGGTCGCGCAGGTCGGCGGGGCCGAGCAGCGGGGTCGCGGGGATGACGACGGCCCGCAGCTTCATCGCGGCGAGCGCGGTCTCCCACAGCTCGACCTGGTTGCCGAGCATCACCAGGATGCGGTCGCCCTCCCGTACACCCTGCGCCTTCAGCCAGTTGGCGGTCCGGTCGGAGCGCTCCGACATCGCGGCGAAGGACACCTCGGTGCGCCGGCCGTCCTCCTCCACGATGTGCAGAGCGGTGCGGTCGTTGTTCTCGGCGATGACGTCGAACCAGTCCAGCGCCCAGTTGAAGTGGTCCGCCCGCGGCCAGCGGAAGCCGGCGTACGCCCGCTCGTAGTCCTCGCGGTGCTCCAGCAGGAAGTCCCGGGCGGCCCGGAACGTCTCGGTCGCGCTGGTTGCCGACATGTGCCCTCCTCATTACGGACCGGTCGCCTAACATCATGTAAACAGTGACCCAGGTCTCACCACCCCCGGACGGGGGTGGTCCGCTCCCCCGTCCGGAGGAGCTGCGCGGGCCGGGTGGAGGGGCGTCGGAGTGCCGGAAGCGGTCGATGCGGTGGAGATGCAGGCAGCGCTGCTGAGGCTGCGCCGCACGAGCGGACTTCCCGTGGTGTTCGGCGGGCTGCTGTCGGACGCGCGCCACGCGCGGATCGCCGAGCTGAACGGGGCGCAGACCAGCGCCCTGCGGGGTCTCGTCATCTCCTCCGGGAGCGGCCTCGGCGGCAAGGCCATTGCGCTGTCCCGGCCCTGCGCCGTGACGGACTACGCCACTTCCCGCCACATCAGCCATGAGTACGACGCGGCGGTGGCGGCGGAGGGCCTGCGTTCGGTCGTCGCGGTCCCCGTCGTCGTCCGGCGTGCGGTGCGGGGCGTGCTGTACGGGGCGCTGCGTACGCCGGTGACGCTCGGCGACCGGACGTTCGACGCGGTGGTGGCGGCGGCCCGTGATGTGGAGCAGTCGCTCGCGGTACGGGACTCGGCACGGCAGTTGCTGGCGGCGGGCCGGGAGCGGGTGAGCGATCCGGACGCGGTGCCGGGTGCGTGGGAGGACGTACGCGAGGCCCACCGCGACCTGCGCGCCCTGGTTCCCAAGGTCGTGGACCCGACCCTGCGCGACGAGCTGCTGGAGGTCTGCGGGCGGCTCGCCTCGGCGTCGGGGGCCAAGGCGTCCCCGGCCCGGGAGGTCCGCCTCGCGCCGCGCGAGGTGGACGTGGTGGCGTGCGTTGCGGCGGGCGCGACGAACGCGGCGGCGGCCGAGCGGCTGGGGCTGCGGCCCGAGACGGTGAAGGGGTATCTGCGGTCCGCGATGCGGAAGCTGGGAGCGCACACCCGGCTGGAGGCGGTGGTGGCGGCCCGCCGGGCGGGGCTGCTGCCCTGACCTGACCTCGGGCCGCCGGTCGCGCGCTCAGTCCCCGAAGTCCAGGAACGTGCCGAACCGGACGTCGTGGTCCGTCGCGTCCGTCATCACCGTCAGCATCCCCGCCGCCTCCTCGGTGATCTCCGTACGCTGCGCGCGGGTCGGTTTCCCCAGTGCCTGCACGGTCAGGATGGCTGTCCCGCCCTCGCGGTCGACGCGCCAGAGGGCGTCGAGGAAGCCGTCGACGAGGACACTCCCGTACGTCTGGTTGCCCTTCCCGTTGCGGCCCTTGTTGACCTCGGGGATGACCCGGGTGCGGTCGGCGTGGCCGAGCAGGACGTTGTCGAACTCGGGCAGGAAACGCGGTGGGGCCGGGGTCTCCGGGTCGGGGCGCGGGGCGTCCGGGAGGTCGAACAGCTCGACGCCCCGCTCGTCGCGGAAGGTGAGGAGCCGGGGCCGCAGCCGTTCGAAGACCTCCTTGGTGCGGGTGAGGCCCGCCCATGACTGGAAGTCCATCACCGAGGCGGGGCCGAACGCGCCCAGGTAGCGCAGCACGGTGTCATCGAGCTCGGGCGCGGGCGCGGCGGACCGGCCGAGCCAGTGCTCGACGGTGGTCAGGGCGACCTGTCCGCTGCGGCCCCACAGTCCGCGCGGGGTGACCTGGACCAGGGGCAGCAGACAGCGGGCGGCGACGGAGAGCGCGAGGGGGTCGGCGTCCGGCCAGTGGGTGAGGAGCTCCTCGCGCAACTCCCCCGGCGGACGCGGGCGCTCCTCGACGAACTCCTCGGTCACCGCCGCCAGCCGGTCCAGGTCCACCCCTTCCAGCCCGCGCCGGAAACCCTTCAGCTCCCGGTCGCGCGGCGCCCGCACCAGCGGGACCAGGGTGAGCGCGTCGTCCGCCGTATGGGTGTGGAGGGTGGAGCGCAGGGAGACGGTCCGGACGGCCTCCCGGGACTCCATCAGGGCGGACAGCTCCTCGGGGTCGAAGTCCGCGAGCCGGGCGTACAGCTGGAAGTACGGGGGCTTGGTGTTCTGGGCCTGGAGTCCGACGAGATGGGTGACCGCGCCCTTGGCGGACATCGGTGACCGGCGCAGCAGGAGCTGCCGGTCCAGGGTCGCCCGGTTCAGCGCCCGGGTGGTGAGGACGGCGGGCGGTGCGGCGGTGCGGTGCGTCTTCGCGGCCATGGTCCGCACGCTACCGGGGCTTGCGGAGTACCCGCGTTACGCCCACCGGACCTGTGCGCCGCGCGCCCCGGGCGGGCCGCCGCCATGATGGGCCGGGTGATCAGTGTCCTGTTCGCCGTCCTGACCGCCCTCAGCAACGGTTCCGCCTCGGTGCTCCAGCGCCGGGCGGCGATGGAGGTGCCCGACAGCGAGGCGATGCGGCTGTCGCTGATGACCCGTCTGGTGCGGCAGAAGGTGTGGCTGGCGGGGATCGGGCTGGTGATCGTGGCGGCGGTCTGCCAGGCGATCGCGCTGGCCACCGGGCCGATCGCGGTGGTCCAGCCGATCTTCGTCATCGAGCTGCCACTGACCCTGCTGGTCGCCGGTCTGGTGATGCGGGTGCGGGCGGACGCGGCCGTCTGGTCCGGGGTCGCGGCGGTCACGGCGGGCCTGGCGCTCGGTATGGCGGCGGCCGCCCCGGTCGAGGGCCGCGACACGGTGGAGGACTTCGCGTGGATTCCGGCGCTGCTGGTGACCGGGGTGTTCGAGGCGGGGCTGATCGTCGCCGCGCTCCGCACCCGGGGCAACGCCCGGGCGGCGCTGCTGGGTCTGGCCGCCGCCTGCGGGTACGCGCTGACGGCGGCGCTGATGAAGGACGCGATGGCGAACCTGGACGACGGCGGGGTGGTCGCGCTGCTGGTGTCCTGGCAGCTGTACGCCACGGCGGCGGCCGGGGTGGGTGCGCTGTTCCTGCTCCAGAACGCCCTGCAGGCGGGCAGTCTGGTGGCCGTTCAGCCGATGCTGACGCTGGGGGACGCGCTGATCAGCGTCCTGTACGGGGTGACGCTGTTCGACGAGGAGCTGCGGACCGGGTGGTGGCTGCTGCCCGAGCTGGTCGCGCTGGCCCTGATCGCCACGGGCTGCGTGCGCCTGGCCCGTACGCCGCTGGCCAGGGGCACGCTCGCGCCACCACCGGCCGCCCCTCGCTGAGCGGCCCGGTCAGCGGGAAGGAAGCGGGGTGACCCGCTCACCCGCCGGTACGGGGCCCGGGGGTGTGCCGTCGCCGAAGGGGCGGCCGCCGAGCTGTTCGCGGTGGTGCGGGGTGGTCCAGCCCGAGAGGTCGGGTCCTGCGGGGACGATGCCGGTCGGGTTGATGCCCGTGTGCACCTGGTAGTAGTGCCGCTTGATGTGGTCGAAGTCGACCGTGTCGCCGAAGCCGGGCGTCTGGTAGAGGTCGCGGGCGTACGCCCACAGGACGGGGTCCTCGGTCAGCTTGTTCCGGTTGCACTTGAAGTGGCCGTGGTAGACGGGGTCGAAGCGGACCAGGGTGGTGAAGAGGCGGATGTCGGCCTCGGTGATGGTGTCGCCGACCAGGTAGCGGCGGTCGGCGAGGCGGGCGGAGACCTCGTCCAGGCGGGCGAAGAGGGCCTCGTAGGCCTCCTCGTACTCCTGCTGCGAACTGGCGAAACCGCACTTGTAGACGCCGTTGTTGATGTCCCGGTAGATGCCCTCCATCACCTCGTCGATCTCCGCGCGCAGCGGTTCGGGGTAGAGGTCGGGGGCGCCGGGGCGGTGCAGGGCGGTCCACTCGGTGGCGAGGTCGAGGGTGATCTGCTGGTAGTCGTTGGTGACGAGCTGCCCGCTCGGTACGTCCACGATCGCCGGCACGCTGACACCGCCGGGGTAGTCGCGCTCCCGGGCGTCGTAGGCCTCGCTGAGGTGGCGGATGCCGAGGACGGGGTCCTTGCCGTCCGGGTCGAGGGTGAAGCGCCAGCTCCGGTCGTCCTGGATCGGGTCGGCGACGGCGAGGGAGAGGGCGTCCTCCAGGCCGAGGAGCCGCCGGGAGACCAACGCGCGGCTCGCCCAGGGGCAGGCCCGGCTGACGGCGAGCCGGTAGCGGCCGGGTTCGACGGGCCAGCCGTCGCGGCCGTCCGCGGTGATCCGGTCGGGGAAGTGGCTCTTGGACCGCTTGAACGGCTTGTGGCCGTAGGAGTCGTTGCCGCCGCTCCCGGCGCTGTCGTCGGTGGTCGTGTCATTCATGCCGTGCTCCTCGATACGTCGGTGTCCTGTCGCTCATCACGTCGTCTGCCCCGTCGGCCGGCCCCGACATCGGCCACCGCCACGATCAGGGCGGCCAGCACGAAGGCGACGGAGACGATGAGCCCGTGGTCGTACGCGTCGGCCCAGCCGTCCGGGCCGACCTGGGCGAAGAACATCGCACCGACGGCGGCGATGCCGATCGCGGAGCCGACCCGCTGGCCGGTCTGGAGGGTGCCCCCGGCGCTGCCCGCCTGGTGGACGGGGACCTCCGCCAGGGTCAGGGTCTGGTTCGGGGCGATGACCAGACCGCTGCCGAGGCCGGCGAACAGCAGCGGGGCGGCCATGGCCCAGCCCGCACCGCGGCCGGGGACCAGGTGGACGGCGAGCGCGGTGCCCGCGAGGCCGAGCGCGACCATGGCCAGGCCCGCCGCCACCAGCGGGCGGCCGAAGCGGCCGACGAGCCGGCCGCCGATGGACGCGGCGACGCCGGAGCCGAGGGCGAAGGGGGTGATGGCGAGTCCGGCCAGGAGGGCGGAGTAGCCGAGGCCGGACTGGAGGTAGAGGGTCGTGACGAAGAAGATCGAGGTGAACCCGGCGAAGTAGAGCAGGATCAGCAGGCACCCCAGCCAGTAGGAGCGCAGCCGGAACAGCGACAGGTCCAGGACCGGCTGGACGCGTCCGCCCGTGCACCGCGACTCCCAGGCGACGAACGCCGTGAGCAGGGCGGCGGCCAGGACGAGCAGCAGCCATTTCGTGTTGCCGGGCCACTGCTGGGCCTGGACGAACGGCAGCAGCAGGGCCAGTACCCCGGCGCCGAGGAGCAGCACCCCGAACGGGTCCAGGTCGCGGGGGCGGACCCGGGTCGCGGAGGGGGTGTCGGGCAGCAGCCGGTGGGCGAGCAGGAGGCAGACGACGCCGAGCGGGAGGTTGACGTAGAAGACCCAGCGCCAGCCGTGCTCGGGTCCGGCGGCCTGGATGAGCAGCCCGCCGAGCAGCGGGCCGACGGCCGTGGAGATGCCGACGACGGTGCCGAACATGCCGAAGGCCCGCCCGCGCTCGCGCCCGGAGAACATCTGCTGGATCAGGGCGGAGATCTGCGGGGAGATCAGACCTCCGGCGATGCCCTGCACCAGACGGGCGATCACCAGCCACAGGCTGGACTGGGCGGCGCCGCAGGCGGCGGAGGCCAGCGTGAAGAGGGCGAGTCCGGCCATGAAGACCGCCCGGCGGCCCCGCGCGTCGCCCAGGCGTCCGGCCGGGATGAGGAAGAGGCCGAAGGCGAGGGCGTAGCCGGAGAGCACCCATTGGAGGTCGGACTCGGGGGTGTTCAGGCCCTCCCGGATGGAGGGGAGGGCGACATTGACGATGGAGACGTCCAGCAGGGTCATGAATCCCGCGACCAGGCAGACGGCGAGTGCCTGCCAACGCCGGGGGTCGGGGCCGTCCGGGGCGGCGTCGCCCCCGGTCGGCCCGGGCTGCGCCGTGCTCCGTGCCATGGTTCGCACCTTAGGTCGCGTGGGGTGTTTCCTCATCCGGGACGCGGCCGCACCGGTGGCCCGGATTCCGGTTTCCCGGAGCGGATCCGGCGCGGCGTGCCGTCGTCCGCCGGGGGTAGGGGTTCCCCCATGACTGTGGAGAAAACGAGCGTCCTCGTCCTTGACTGTGCCGAGCCCATGGAACTGGCCGAGTTCTACGCCGGTCTGCTCGGCGCCGAGACCCGGATCGGCACCGACCCCGATTTCGTCGAGATCGTCGGCAACGACGGCGTCCGGCTCGCGATCCGCCGCGACCACGGCTACGCCCCGCCGAGCTGGCCGCGCCCCGAGGACTCGCAGCAGGCGCATCTGCGGATCCTGGTGGCGCGTGAGGACATCGACGAGGCGGAGCGGGAGGCGATATCCCTGGGCGCCCGGCCCGTCGACACCGGTGAGAGCAACAGCGGACCCCGGGACGTGCGGGTGTACGGGGATCCGGCGGGGCACTCGTTCTCGCTGGCGGTCTATCCGCTGCGGGAGGACTGAGCAGCACACAGGCACACCGGCGCATCCAGGACGAACGCTTGGCGGAAGAGCCCCAACGGGCCCTTCCGCCAAGCGCGTTAATGGGAAGGAAAGTTTCCCACCACCGTTGACGTCAATTGGTAGGAACCTTTACTTTCAGTTCTGCCGCCATGGCGCCTCCCACCCCCCCTCCGAAGGGAGCACCACCATGCACCAGCGCCCCACTCCCCCCACCGTTACGACCGGCCGCCGCAGGATGACCCGCAAGGCCCTGCTCGCCGCGTCCGCGCTCGGTGTCGTCACCGCGCTGATGGCTCCCGTCCGCGCCGGAGCCGCACCGGCGCCCGCCGCTCCCACCGCCGCCACCCCGCTCGCCGCCAACGGGCAGCTCTCGGTCTGCGGCCGTCAGCTCTGCAACGCCTCCGGCCAGGCGGTCGCGCTCAACGGCATGAGCACGCACGGCACCCAGTGGTACGCCCAGTGCGTCACCGGCGGCTCGCTCGACGCGCTCGCCCAGGACTGGCGCTCCGACGTGCTGCGCGTCTCCACCTACGTACAGGAGGGCGGATACGAGACGGACCCGGCCGGATTCACCGCCCGTGCGCAGAAGTTCGTCGACGCGGCGCACGCGCGCGGCATGTACGCGGTGATCGACTGGCACATGCTGACGCCGGGCGATCCGAACGCGAACCTGGCGCGGGCCAAGACCTTCTTCACGGCGATGGCGAAGAAGTACAAGAATCACCCGGGTGTGCTCTACGAGATCGCCAACGAGCCCTCGGGGGTGAGCTGGTCGGCCATCAAGTCGTACGCCGAGCAGATCATCCCGGTGATCCGGGCCGAGGACCCCGACGCGGTCGTACTGGTCGGCACGCGCGCCTGGTCGTCCTTCGGGGTGTCCGAGGGCTCCGACGAGTCGGAGGTGGTGAACAACCCCGTCAACGCCTCGAACATCATGTACACCTTCCACTTCTACGCGGCCTCGCACCGCGAGGAGTACCTCAACACCCTCGACCGGGCCTCCGACCGACTGCCCGTCTTCGTCACGGAGTTCGGCACGCAGAACTACGCGGGCGAGGGCGCGAACGACTTCACCATGTCGCAGCGCTACCTCGACCTGATGAAGCGCAAGAAGATCTCCTGGACCAACTGGAACTACTCCGACGACCACCGCTCCGGCGCCGTCTTCAAGACCGGCACCTGCAACGGCTCCACCTGGGCGGGGACCGGGGTCCTGAAGGAGGCCGGGGTCTGGATCCGCGACCGCATCCGTCAGTGACCCGGTTCCGCCCCGGCCGCCGCCGATCGGACGGGGCGGGAACCTTCGCGACACGCCCGGGCGCGGTCCACCCCAGGACCGCGACCGGGCGTGTTGTTGTCACGATCACCATGGATACGCGGGGAATTAACCTCCAGCGCCTTGTCATGCCCCGTTCTACGCGCATAGCTTTTGCCCCTACTACTCAGTTCAGTTGGGGGCTCCTCCCGTGCAGATATACAGATCCGGTTCCGTCCTGCTGACCGGCGCCGTCGCCGTCGCTCTCGCGGTGACCGCCCTGCCCGCCGCCCAAGCGGCGCCGTCGGCCACCGCCGTCATCTCCGAGGTGTACGGCGGCGGGGGCAACTCCGGCGCGACGCTGACCCGGGACTTCGTCGAGCTGGCCAACGCCGGCTCGGCGCCCTTCGAGGTCGGCGGGCTCAGCGTCCAGTACCTGCCGGGCAGCCCGTCGGCCGGATCGCAGTGGCAGGTCTCCGAGCTGTCCGGGTCGATCGCGCCCGGCGGCCGCTATCTGGTCGCGCAGGCCGCGGGCACCGGCGGTACGGTCGCGCTGCCCACTGCGGACGCCACCGGCACCGTCGCCATGGCGGCGGGCAGCGGAACCGTCGCTCTGGTCTCCGGGACGGCCCCGCTGACCTGTAAGTCGGCGGCGGACTGCGCGGCGGACACCCGGATCGTCGATCTGGTCGGGTACGGCTCCGCGGTCGTCCGGGAGGGCAGCGGCCCGGTCCCCGGCGCCTCCGCCACCGCGTCCGTAGCCCGCGCCGCCTCGCTCGCCGACATCGATGACAACGCCGCCGACCTCGCCGCGGGCGCGCCCACCCCGGTCAACGCCAAGGGCGAGACGTCCGGCGGCGGGCAGCCGCCGGAGGAGCCCGGCCCGACCGAGCCCGGCGACGTCCGGATCCACGACATCCAGGGCACCACCCGTGTCTCCCCGCTGGAGGGCACGGCGGTCACCGGTGTCCCGGGCATCGTCACGGGCGTCCGGGCCGGCGGCTCGCGCGGCTTCTGGATCCAGGACACGGCACCCGACAACGACCCGCGCACCGGCGAGGGCCTGTTCGTCTACACGGGCTCCACCGCACCGACGGTGAAGGTTGGGGACTCCGTCCTGGTCAGCGGCAAGGTCGCGGAATACTACCCGGGCACCGGCACCCAGTCGCTCACCCAGATCACCGCGCCCCGCGTCACCGTGCTCTCCTCCGGCAACGCGCTGCCCGCCCCGGTCGTCCTCGACGCCCGATCGGTGCCCGGCCGTTACGTGCCCTCCGCGGACGGCGGGGCGATCGACGCGCTCCCGCTGGACCCGGCCACGTACGCCCTGGACCTGTACGAGGCGCTGGAGGGCTCCCGGATCCAGATCGCCGACACCCGGGTGACCGGGGCGACGACCGCGTACGACGAGATCTGGGTGACGGTCAAGCCGAAGGAGAACGCGACCCGGCGCGGCGGCACGCTGTACGCCTCGTACGAGGACCAGAACACCGGCCGCCTCAAGGTGATGTCGCTGGACCCGGCCCAGCCTGTTCCGACGGCGAACGTGGGCGACGTGCTCAAGGGCCGCACCACCGGCGTGCTCGACTACGCGAGCTACGGCGGCTACAACGTGCAGGCCACCGAGCTGGGCACGGTCGTCGACAACAAGCTGCGGCGCGAGGTGACCCGTAAGCAGAAGAAGGACGAGCTGGCGGTCGCCACGTACAACGTGGAGAACCTCGACGCGGGCGACGACCAGGCCAAGTTCGACACCCTGGCCGAGGGCGTCGCGGTCAACCTCTCCTCCCCCGACATCGTCTCGCTGGAGGAGATCCAGGACGACAACGGTGCGGTGAACGACGGTACGACGGGCTCCGAGGCGACGCTGAAGCGGTTCACGGACGCGGTCGTCGCGAAGGGAGGTCCGCGCTACGCCTGGCGCTACATCGCTCCCGAGAACAACAAGGACGGCGGCGAGCCGGGCGGCAACATCCGCAACGTCTTCCTCTACAACCCGAAGCGGGTCTCCTTCACCGACCGGCCGGGCGGCGACGCCACCACGCCGGTGCGGGCCGTCGACACCTGGCTGGGCGTCAAGCTGTCCGCGTCCCCGGGCCGGATCAACCCGGCGAGCCCGGCGTGGGCGGACAGCCGCAAGCCGCTGGTGGGCGAGTTCGTCTTCCGGGGCAAGCCGGTCTTCGTCATCGGCAACCACTTCGCGTCCAAGGGCGGCGACCAGCCGCTGCACGGCCGCTACCAGGAGCCGACGCGGTCCTCGGAGACGAAGCGGATCCAGCAGGCCGCCGAGGTCAACACCTTCGTCAGCTCGCTGCTGAAGGCGGACCGGTCGGCGCGGGTCGTCGCGCTCGGGGACTTCAACGACTTCGAGTTCTCCCCGACGATGAAGGCGCTGACCAAGGGGAAGGCGCTGAAGCCGCTGATCAGCACGCTGCCCGTCGGCGAGCGGTACAGCTATGTCTTCGACGGCAACTCGCAGACGCTGGACCACATCCTGACGAGCCCCGGCATCCGCCGGCTCGACTACGACGTGGTGCACATCAACGCCGAGTTCGCGGACCAGGCGAGCGACCACGACCCGCAGGTGGTGCGGATCAAGGTCGGCGGCCTCTGGCCCTGGTAGGACGTAGGCGGCGCGGCCCCGGCTGCGGCGGACCGAAGCTCAGGTCCGCCCGGCCGGGGCCGTGGCCTGACGCGGCAGCACAACAGCACCGGTCGCCCAGGCAGTTGCGGCCGCCGGCTCCCGCCCGGTGAAGAACCCGGTGACCAGCGAGGCCACCTCCTCGGCCCGCTCCAGGACCACCCAGTGGTCGGACTCCCCGATCGTCAGGAACCGGCTCCCCTCGATGGTCGCGGCGAACTCCCGCTGCCGCGCGGGCGAGGTGACCGTGTCGTGCTCCCCGGCGAAGACGAGCGCCGGTACGCCGGTGAGCCCCCCGGTGAAGTCGGGCCGGTCGGCCAGCGCCCGGTGGAGCGAGTCCGCGGCGTGGGGCGAGTGGGTAAGCGCGTGGAGGAAGGAGCGCCGCACATAGCGCCGGGCCAACTCCCTGCGATGTACGGGGCGTTCGGGATCAAGGCACATCAGCGCGTCGGCCGCCGTGGCGGCGAAGCCCTCGCGGTCCCCGGCGGCCAGTTGCCGCCGGGCCCGCTCCCAGCAGGCGACCTGGGCGGCGTCGATATGGACCGGCACCCCGCCGAGCGCGAGCCGGGCCACCCGCTCCGGATGGTGCTGGGCGAAGCCGAAGGCGATGGCGGTGCCGTAGGAGAAGCCGAAGACGTTGAGCCGGGGGGCGCCGAGGTCGTCGGCGATGCCGAGGACGGCGCGGCGCAGCAGATCGGCGCTGGGTCCCGGCGGGAGCGGGTCGGCGCCGCCCATGCCGGGCAGGTCGGCGGTGACCACGTCGGTGGCCGGCCCCAGGTGGTCGTCCATCTGGGGCCAGCCGAACATGCCCTGGAGCGCGCCGCCGAGAATGAGCGTCGGTTCGGTACGGGGGGCGGCCCCGCCGCTCCGGTCGTACGGCAGGACGCGGTAGCCGTAGCGCACTCCGTCGGCCGACAGGGTCCGGATGATCTCCTCGGGCATGGGGTGCTGCGTTCCCTTCCGCTCAGGGCCTGGTGAGGACGAGTGCCGCGTTGTGCCCGCCGAAGCCGAGCGACGTTTTCACGGCGCAGTCGAAGGAGGCGGCGCGGGCCTCCTTGGCGACCACCTCGATCGGGATCTGCGGGTCGGGTGCGTCCAGGTTGACCGTCGGCGGGACCAGTTGGTGCTGGAGGGCGAGCACGGTGAGCGCGGTCTCGATGCCGCCCGCCGCGCCGAGGGTGTGGCCGGTCATCGCCTTGGTGGAGGTCACCAGAGGGCTGTCGCCGAGGACGCGGCGCAGCATCGTCGCCTCGATCAGGTCGTTGGAGAGCGTCGAGGTGCCGTGGGCGTTGACGTGCCCGACGTCGTCCGGGGAGAGGCCGGCGTCGGCGAGCGCGGTGCGCAGGGCGCGTTCGATGCCGAGTCCTTCCGGGTCCGGGGCGACGGCGGAGTGGGCGTCGCTGGAGGCCCCGTAACCGTTCACGTGGGCGCGGACGGTGGCGCCGCGGGCACGGGCGTGGTCCGGGTGTTCCAGGACGAGCAGGCCCGCGCCCTCGCCGACGACGAAGCCGTCGCGGTGGGTGTCGAAGGGGCGGCAGGCGGCCGCGGGGTCCTCGCGGCGGGTGGAGACGGCCTTGAGGCTGCAGGCGCTGGCGATCAGGAGGCGGGTGCAGGTGGATTCCGCGCCGCCCGTGATGACGATGTCGCAGGCCCCGGAGCGGAGCATCTGGTGGGCGGTACCGATGGCGACCGTGCCGGAGGAGCACGCGGTGGAGACGGCCTGGCTGGGTCCGTGGACGCCGAGGTCCAGGCTGACGCTGCTGGCCGCGCCGTTGACGACGCTGAGCGGGGCGAGTTTCGGGGAGACGCGGCGGGGGCCGCGCGCGGCGAGAGCGGCGGCCTGTTCGTCGTAGAAGGACAGTCCGCCGTGGGCGGAGCCGATGACGACGCCGACGCGCCCGCTGTCCCAGACGGCCGGGTCGAGCCCGGCGTCGGCGACGGCCTCACGTGCGGCGATGACGGCGAGCTGGGCGAAGCGGTCCATCAGCCGCTGGGTGGCCACGCCGAGGACGGCTCCCGGGTCGCAGTCGGTGACGGAGTAGAAGAAGTCGCAGGGCAGACCGTCGAGTTCGGGCCGGGCTGCGGCGGACGGCGCGAGTCCTTCGGTGACGCCGTGCCAGGCGGCGGTCACGCCCGTACCGGCCGAGGTGACCAGGCCGACGCCCGTGACGGCGGCGGCGAACGGGGCGAGCGGGGTCCGGCGGTAGGGGGCTGCGGCGGCCGGGCTCATGCGGTGACCTTCCCCTGCACGGCCTCGACGAGGCGGCCGACGGTGTCGCGCGAGGTGAGCGCGACGTCCTCCAGGTCCACGTCCAGCCGGTCCTCGATGTGCAGCCGCAGCTCCTCCAGGGCGAGGGAGTCCAGCCGCAGCCGGTGCAGCGGAACATCGGGGCGGATGGCCTCGGGGTCGGTTCCGAACTTCGTCACCAGCAGCGCGCTGATCTCTTCCGACGTGGTCATTCGGCTCTCCTGGGCTCGGTGACGCGGTGACGCCGGCCGCGTGGTGAGGGGAGGTGGGGGGAGGGGCCATCGGGGGACGCCGGCTGCTCCGGAAGGAACCTTTATACGCCTTCGCGGGCGGGCCCCCGGCCCGCGTTCCCCCGTGCGGTGGGCGTCCTGTCCAGGTGTACGAATCCGGGGTGCGGTGACGAGGGAGGGCGGGGGACGGGGATGCCAGGATGGAGGCGTAGCCCGTACGGGGCGCCACGAGAGAAGGAGATACCCATGACGGCCGAGCAGGACGGCAATGCGGAGGTCGCGCTGAGCCCCGCCGACTGGGTCGCCCGGCAGGCCGAGCTGTACGAGTCCTCCGGCGGCACGAAGGGCACGACGCAGCTCGGTGTCCCCTGCCTGCTGATGGACTACGTCGGCCGGCGCAGCGGGACGGTGCGGCGCACGGTGCTGATGTACGGGCGGGACGGCGAGGACTATCTCATCGTGGCGTCCAACGGCGGCTCGGACCGCCCGCCGCTGTGGTATCTGAACCTCCAGGCGAACCCGGAGGTCCAACTCCGAGTGAAGACCGAGCGGTTCGAGGCGGTCGCGGCAACGCTGCCGGCCGAGGAGAAGGCACGGGTCTGGCCGGGCCTGGTGGAGCTGTTCCCGCGCTACGGGGAGTATCAGGCGGGCACCGAGCGGGACATCCCGGTGGTGCGGCTGACGCGGGCCTGAGCCGGCGGGGCGGCGGAGCGGCGGCGAGAGGTCACCGCCCCGCGTCCTCCGGGAGCAACTGGGCCAGCAGCAGCTTGATCACCAGGACGGGGGCGAACCAGGCCAACTCGACGGGGACGGCCACCGAGGTCGACGTCACCGTGATCGCCAGGGCGGAGACGGCGAAGGCGACCGGGCGCCGCAGATCCCGGGGGGGCGAGCAGGATCACGGCGGCCCCGCCGAGCGTGAGCGCGTAGACGGTCGAGGCGGAGAGCAGGCCGAACCCCGGGACGAGCAGAGCCAGTACGAACGGCATGGACGGCCACGAACCCGAGGTGGTGCCGGGAGGAGCGCCCCGGGCGGTGAAACCGGTGTTCGGCGGACCGCGTGGCGTTGACGACCGTGCCGCCGAACAGATCGAAGGCCACCACGGCGATCACGGTCAGCGGCAACCACGTGTGCTGGGCGCGCAGAGCGAGGGCCGTCGCGAACACGGCACCGACGAGCGCACCCGCGTAGCAGACGATCCGCTCACCCCGCTCGGCCTCCGGAGCCACCAACTGAGCGTCGAGCCACCGGGCTGTCGTGACCCCCGCGGCCCTCACGCCGCGCCCCTGCGGCGCAGGCCCTCGACGCAGACGTCGACGATCGGCGCCGCCAGCTCCGCGATCGGCAGCGCGGGATCGACGATCCACTGCAGCACACAGCCCTCGATCGCCCCGACGACGACGGCCGCATGACCTTCGCCCACCCCTGCGCGGGAGATCCCCTCGGCCTCGGCGTCCGCGAGCAGCTCGGCGATCACCGCGCGGTACTCGCGATACACGGCCCGTATGTCCACCCCGGTGGCCTCGCCCTGCCGTCGGGCGGCCCACAGGTCGACGAGGATCCGGGCGAGCTCGGGTTCGGCCGCGACCGTGTCCACCACCGACCGCACCAGCGAGGCGAGCCGCTCCAGTCCGTCCCCTGCACCGCTGCGGGCCTCTGGATCACCGCCTGCGCCTGCGCCGCGTACTCCTCGAAGGCGGCCACGAGCAGGGCGTCGCGGCTGTCGAAGCAGAGGTAGACGCTGCCCTTGGCGACGCCCGCTTCCGCGGCCACGTCCTCCACCCGCGTCGCGGCGAACCCCTGCCGGGCGAACACCCGCACGGCTGCCCTCAGGATCATGTCCCGGCGCGCCACCGTGTCGACTTTCCTGGCCATGCCGTGCGCCCCCTCCATCGAGTGACTGACTGGTCAGTCATCCTCAGGCAAGGGGGCTCATCTCGACAGTCCATCGCGTGGCGGAGACGGTGAGAGGACGCCTGACCACCCCTTACGGCGCACCGGCCAGGACCGTAAACTCCGCGATCATGACCATGGAAACGGTTCAGGCCGACCCGTCCGCCCTCGGCGGCCCCGCTCTTTTCGACACCATGTCCACGATGCGCGCCATGCGCCGGCTCAAGCCGGACGCGGTGCCTCAGGAGCTGGTCGAGCAGCTGATACAGGCGGCCGTCTGGGGGCCCAGCGGCGGCAACATGCAGTGCTACGAGTACGTGGTGGTGACCGACCGCCAGGTGATGGCGCGGCTCGCCCCGCTGTGGAAGCGGTGCGTGGACGCGTATCTGGCGACGACCGGGAAGTACGCCCCCGAGGGCATGGACGAGGCGGCGTACGGCCGGATGGTCGCGGCGATCGAGTATCAGCGCGACCACTTCGCCGACACCCCGGCGCTGATCGTGCCGTGCTACCGGTTCCCGGAGCCGCGCCTGGACGAGGAGGGTCTCGCCGCGTCGGCGCGGGCGCTGGGTCCGGCGGGCACGGAGCACATGATGACCACGCAGACCCGGTTCCAGGCGCTGGCGGAGGGCTCCTGTGTCTATCCGGGGGTGCAGAACCTGCTGCTGGCGGCCCGGGGGCTGGGGCTGGCGGCGAACATCACCATCTGGCATCTGATGCTGGAGCAGGAGTGGAAGAAGGAGCTGGGCATCCCGGAGGACATGGCGACGTTCGCCGCCGTTCCGGTGGGATGGCCCGCGGGTAACTTCGGGCCCGTCCGGCGGCGTCCCGTGGCGGACGTCATCCATCGCGACCGCTGGTAGCGGCCGGCCCGCGTCAACCGGCGCCCGCACCCCTGTCGGGTGACGCTCGATGTCACCCGACAGGCTCAGCGGCCCGAGCAACTCCCTTCATTTTGCAGGATGTTGCCAGCGGGATCGACGGTGCACCCCTTTGTCATGCTCCACTCAAGTGGATAGCCTGGCCGGGTTCGGTATTCCCTCTGGCCCACGCGGGCCCGAGGGCTTTTTACTTCCTCCCACAGAGCAGGAGCCCTCATGCGCCTACGCACCGCCGCCCGGACCCGGGCCCGCGCCTGTGCCGTGGCGGCCCTCACCGCCGCGGCTCTTCTCGCCACCGGGCAGCCGGCGAACGCCGCCCCGGTGGCGGACACGGCCGACCCGATGAACCGCGCCTTCGCCGAGGCGTCCCAGGAGTACGGCGTACCGCGCGATCTGCTGGCCGCCGTGGGCTACGGCGAGTCCCGCCTCAACGGACACGCGGGCAAGCCGAGCCAGGCGAACGGCTACGGCGTCATGCACCTGGCGAGCAACCCCACGAACCGTTCCCTGGAGAAGGCCGCCGAGCTGACCGGCGAGAGCGCGGCCCGGCTGCGCCGGGACACGACGGCCAACATCCTCGGCGGCGCGGCCGTCCTGCGCGACCACGCCGACGCTCTGGGCCTGGACGCCGCCGAGCGCCGGGACGTGAACGCCTGGTATCCGGCGGTGGCCCGCTACAGCGCCGCCGACGGGCCGGCGGCCGCGCTCTACGCGGACGCGGTCTTCACCTTCCTCGCCGAGGGCGTGTCCGCGACGGTGACCGGCGGCGAGGAGGTGCTCGTACCGTCCCGCCCGGTCGACCCGGAGAAGGGCGAGGTGTCGGCGTCCGACGTCTACGCGCAGAGCGAGGACTACCCCTCGGCACGCTGGGTGCCCGCCTACTCCGGGAACTTCGTCGTCGATCGCAAGGCGGCCGTCGACAAGGTGGTCATCCACACCACCCAGGGGTCGTACGCCGGTTCCATCAGCTGGTACCAGAATCCGTCGTCGAAGGTCAGCGCGCACTACACGATCCGCTCGTCGGACGGCGAGGTCACCCAGTCGGTGCGGGAGAAGGACACCGCCTGGCACGCGGGCAGCGTCAACTCCTCGTCCGTGGGGATCGAGCACGAGGGCTACGTCGACGACCCCGCCTGGTACACGGAGGCGATGTACCGTTCCTCTGCCGCCCTGACGAAACACCTCGCGGCGCGGTACGCCATCCCGAAGGACCGGTCGCACATCATCGGGCACAGCGAGGCACCCGGCGCCACCCACACGGACCCCGGCCCCAACTGGGACTGGAACCACTACATGCAGCTCATCGACGGGGACCCGGGCAGCGGTGGCGACGGCCTGACCTTCCCCGTGTACACCACGCAGCAGTCCGGCTCCTCGGGCCCGCAGGTGGCCGCCGTCCAGACGCTGCTCACCGCGCAGAAGTACAACCCGGGCACGGTGGACGGCCTCTTCGGCGCCACCACGAAGAGCGCTGTCCAGGCGTTCCAGCGGGCCCGCTCCCTCGACGCGGACGGCACGGTCGGGCCGAAGACCTGGACGGCCCTGCTGTCGGCGGGCACGACGCCCCTGCTGAAGCAGGGCAGTTCGGGCGATGCGGTGAAGCGGCTCCAGCGCGCCCTGACGGCGGCGCTCGGCAAGACCGTGGGCGTGGACGGCAGCTTCGGCCCGACCACGGACGCGGCGGTCCGCAGCTACCAGACCTCTCGCAAGCTGGGTGTCGACGGCCAGGTGGGCCCGGCCACCTGGACGGCCCTGCAGAACGGCACGTGAGCACGGGTCCGGGCGGGCCCCTCCTGAGCACGGGGAGGCCCGCCCGGGCCTGTACGCGGGCAAGATGCCGCCCGGGGGTGCCCGCCCGGGCCTGTCGCGTGCCGGTCAGGGCCCGGTAGCGTCGCCGTGTGTGCTTCTACGCGATGGTCCACTACAAGCTGCACTACACCTGCGTCCCCTGCCGCGTCAGCTTCAAGCGGTTTCCCCTGGACAGCGGCGCCCCGCCGTGCCCGAACTGCGGCCGTGCGCTCGTCTGCGCGGGCCACGACTTCGCTCCCCCGCCGCGCCGTGACACCGACGCCTGGAGCGCGGTGGCGGCGGTGCTGGGGGCGGGCCTGCGCTACGAGGGCCTGGAGCCGTGCGGCTGCGGCAAGCGGCCACGCTTCCGCCCGCGCACCGGCGCGGAGGTCCGGGCCCGCCTGGCCGTGGCGGCCCGGACCGGGGTGCCGGTGGCGGAGGCGCTGGCCCGGCGGGATCCGGCGGTCCCGGAGGAGGACGACTGACCCCGGGACCGCCGGCGTGCCGACCCCGAAGGGCTCACCGGCTCACTCGGCCGCGCCGGCCGGATACCCGATCTCCTTGATGTCCTTGGCCAGTTCGGCGGGCACCCGCTCCGGGTTGATCGCGGCGACGACCTCGTCCGTCAGCGGTCGCAGCGCGTAGACGTGGCGTACGGCCTCGACGTCGATGTCCATCTCGAAGTAGTCCTCGGCCCACTCCTGGTACGACTCGGGGGTCCCGGTGACGAGCAGTTGGAAGAGCCAGTCGGCCCCGTCGGAGTCCTCCCCGTCCTCCGGGAACTCCACGGCCCCCGCCCGCCAGCGGTCGTCCCCACTCCCGCGCCAGAGACAGGCGGTGACGACGGGCATCCCGAACTCGTCGCTGAACGACGGCTCGTCCACGTAGCGACGGAACACCTCGGGCACCTCGTCGAGCACGCCCGGCCAGGGGGCGTCGTCGACGTACGGGCTCATCGGCGACTCGTGGTCGAAGCCGCGCGCGTAGGCGCCGTCGGCGGAGAAGACGATGGAGTACTCCCCGCCCTGCCCGTCCTGCATCGAGGCCATCGCCTCGGTCGGCGACCACTGCGCGTCGAAGCTGTGCCAGCGGTGGTCCCACTCCGGAGCCAGGATCGCGTCGAGCATCGCCAGGGAACGGCAGAGATCGGTGAGGGCGGATATGCCAGGCAGCCGACGGGCCACGTCATGAACGCTCATGGGGCCATCCAACCGCACCCGCCGCGGGTTGACGCACCTGGTCCCGCACTCCCGTCGCAGGGAGTGCGGGACCAGGTCAGGGGGTCACTTCAGGCCGAAGGCCCGGATGATCTCCTGGTCGACGACGAGGCCGCCGGGGCCCTCCGCGTGCGCCTTGAGCGAGACCGATGTCGCGCCCTTCGACGGGGTGCGGAACTTCGCGGTCCACTCGCCGGTCTTCTTCTTCCTCAGGTCCACCTTCGTCCAGTGCTTGCCGTCGTCGTAACTGACCGACAGCGAAGCCTTGTTCGCCTTCACCGCGCCCGGCAGCCATTCCTGGGTGCCGGAGGTGAGGCCGATCTCCGTCGTGCGGCCGGAGCGGACGTCGCCCGCCAGGTCGGTGTCGACGGCGTAGTCCAGCTGGAGCAGCGGGATGTCGGCCTGGTAGGGGCCGGCCTCGTCCAGGGCGCCGGAGACGAAGCCCCACTCGGAGTGCGTACGGGTCGACGTCTTCCAGGTCTTCGCGTCGCGTTCCGCGTCGATGACCAGGCGGTAGGGGCGCTCCTCGGCGGAGAGGTCACCGATGTAACCCGCCCTGCCTGCGCCCTTCTTGAGCTCGGTGTCGCCTTGGTAGAAGGCGTACGAGGTGGTGTCGTACTCGTTCTCGGGCATCGAGCCGGAGTGGCCCGCGCCCGCGTCCGTCCACGGGGTGATGTTGAACTGGAGGTCGTCGTTGACCGTGCGGAACGGGCCCCAGTAGCCGGTGCCCAGGCGGGGGCGGGTCACCGGGGCGAACCACTCGGCGCGGTAGTCCTTGCCCGCCCGGTAGTCCAGCTCGGCGCTGCGCATCTCGTGGGCCCGGTCGGACTCGTCGGCGTTGAGGACCGAGTGGTTCTCGTACCAGAAGGAGTCGCCCGGCAGCGGGTTGACCCATTCGGTGCGGACGTCCGGGAACTGCTCGTACTCCTCGAAGCCGAGGCCGGGACCGTAGTCCGGGATGTCGTAGCGGTAGCCGCCGCCGAGCGTCTTCTTGTGGCCGTAGAAGGTGTTCTCCACCTCCGCCAGCCGGCGGGTGGCGGGCGCGAAGGCCAGTGAACGGTCCGGGATCGTGCCGTCGTGGCGGTCGACCAGGTCGTAGAGGTAGTCCGCGAACCGCTTCTGGTCGATCTCGATCCTCTTACCGCGCTGTGCGGCGCGGATCAGGTCCTGGCCCGCGGACCTCTGGACGGAGGCGACGGGGATCGTGGTCTGTTCGCCGTAGGGGGTGTAGCTCTCCATCGCCACGCCGCGCTCGTCGTTGACGACGAACAGGGCCTTCGCCCCGGCGGCCAGCGCGGCCGCGAGACGTTCGGCGGGGGTGACGTCGGCGCTGCGGGTGATGACGACGGCCTTGCCGCGGGCGTTCAGGCCCTTGTAGTCCGCCGGTGTGCCCCTGCCCGCGTACACCGCGGTCAGCTTCTGCTCGCTGTCCTCGGCGATCACCGCGCCGCCCTGCACGTGGACCGGTACGTCACGGCCGTCGGCCTCGACGTCGATCAGCTCCTCGCCCTGCCGCCAGCGGGTCAGGAAGCTGAAGTCGCCCTCCTTCACCTTCTTGGTGGGGCTCGCCCACAACTGGTCGTAGGTGAGCGGTATCTGGTACGCGTCACGCTGGACCGTGCCGTCCGGGGCGATGCGCGCCATGTCGTAGCGGAGCTGGCGGGTCTCGGTCTCCTTCGGCGTGCGCACGCTGACCTTGCGCGCCTTGGACGCGTCGAGGGTGACCGTGGTGGAGCCGGTCAGGATCGTCTCGGGGGCCGCGAGGAACGCTACGGCCTTCGCGTCGGGGCGGTCGCCGTCGACGTCCACGGAGGCCCAGGCGCTGTAGTTGCCCGGCGGCAGGCGCAGGGTGGTCTCGCCGCCGCTGACCTGGACGAGACCGAGCTGCGGGTCGCCCAGCTCGGCGAGGACGACGAGGCCGTCCATCGGCTTGCCCGACCGGTCGCGGAGCTTCAGCGTCAGATCGTGCAGCTCCTTCTCCTTGGTGAGCGCGAACCCGGTGTGCGCGACCGTCGTACCCGCCGCGTCGGTGGCGACGACCTGGCCCGAGAAGGTCGTGTCGTCGGCGACCTTCGCCGGGTCCAGGGACAGCACCGCCTCGGCGGTGGAGCCCGCCGGGACGGTCAGCGTGTCGGTGGAGAGGGCGTAGGCCGCCTCGTCCGTGTCGGTGGCCAGGTTCAGCGTGACGTCCGTGTCACCGGAGTTGCGGTAGGTGATCGTACGCTCGGCGACCTCGTCGGACGGGCTGTGCGGCCAGGCGTAGGAGGCGACCTCGACCGAGCCGGTGGCCTCGACGGTGGTGTCGATGGCCGCCTTCACGTCGAGGCGGCCGGTGCCCTGCTGGTACGGGGTGTACGCGTCGAGCTTCCGGGACGAGGTCATCAGCGCGTCCTTGATGCGCTGACCGCTCCAGTCGGGGTGACGCTGCTGCAGAATGGCCGCGGCGCCCGCGACATGAGGGGTGGCCATCGACGTACCGGACATCGACCGGTACATGCCCTCGGTGCCGGGGACGGACTGCGAGGCCGCGGCGTTGATGTCGACGCCGGGGGCCGACAGGTCGGGCTTCAGTCCGTGCGAGCGGACCAGCGGGCCCATGGAGGAGAAGTCGGCGCGGCCGTCCCGCTTGTCGACGGCGGCAATGGTGAGCGCCTGCTCCGCCGAGCCGGGCGAGCCGATCGTGCCCGCCCCGTACGCGTTGCCCGCCGCGATCACGAAGAGCGGACCGCCGTCCGCCGAGAGGGAGTTGACCGCCTGGGACATCGGGTCGGTGCCGTCGTCGGGCACCGGGGAGCCGAGGCTCATGGAGACGATGTCGGCCCCTTCGGCCTTCGCCCACTCCATGGCTTCGATGATCCCGGAGTCGGCGCCGGAGCCCTCGTCGCCGAGGACCTTGCCGACGAGCAGGTCGGCGGCCGGGGCGACGCCCTTGTTCGCGCCGTCGGACGCCGCACCGGATCCGGCGATGGTGGAGGCGACGTGCGTGCCGTGGCCGTTCTTGTCGTCGACCTCCTCGCCGGGGATGAAGCTGCGAGAGCCGACGAGGCGGTCCTTGACGTCCGGGTGGTCGGCGTCGATGCCGGTGTCCAGGACGGCGACCTTGGTGCCCTTGCCGTCGAAGCCCGCGGCCCACGCCTCGGGAGCCTTCACCTGCGGCACGGACTCGGCGAGCAGCGCCTCGGAGCGGCCGTCCAGCCAGAGCTTCGCGATCCCGCCGTCGAGCGAACGGGCGCCCGGAGTACGGGTGATGGCGTCCCAGAAGGTGCGCGCCCCGTCCTTGTCGGCGCTGAGCGCGGCCCCGTGGATGGAGGCGAGGGTGCGGACCTTCTTCGCGCCGCGCGGGGCGGCGGGCAGAGTCTTGGCGCGGGCGGGCGGGTAGGTGGCGATGACCGGGACGGCGCCGGTGCCCTCGTCGTCGTAGCCCATCCGGACCAGGGCCGAGACGTTGAACAGCCGCCGGTCCAGGCTGCCCGCCGCGATCAGCGTGGTGGCCTCGTCGGGCAGCACGTACACGTCCTCGCCCGCCTGCTGGATGCGGACGCCGCCGCTCGCATCGTCGGGGCGGTCCACGGTGACGGTGTCCCGGTCGCCGGGGCCGTCCACGTACCGCACGACATCGCCGGTGACCAGGGTGATCGTGTGGCTCTCGGCGGTGACGTCGGAGCTCGGGGCCTCGGGGCGCGGTGCGGGGGCGGCACCGGCGGTGCCCGCACCGGCGAAGGGGACCAGCATGCCGCCCAGGAGGGCCGCCGAGGTCGCCATGAACAGGGCTCTGCGTCCTGGGCGAGCGGGTCTCGCCCGGCCGGGAACGGAGGAGGGGGAAGAAGTCATGCAGCTGATCTACCGGTTGATCCGGGGTGACCGCTGCGTTCCGGGCGGGCGGGAAACCGCCGTGGCGGTAACCCGCCCGGGACGGACGGGGTGTTGACGGGCGTTTCAGGCCACCGAGGCGAGCGGCTGTCCGCTGCTGTCGTGGTGGATGGGGGTGTGGGCCCCGGTGAGCGGTACGCCGCTGCCGCCCCGCCGGACCGCGACGATCTCGGCCGCGATGGACAGAGCCGTCTCCTCCGGCGTACGGGCGCCGAGGTCGAGGCCGATCGGCGAGTGCAGCCGGGCCAGTTCGCGGTCGGTGAGGCCGACCTCGCGCAGCCGGTCGTTGCGCTCCAGGTGGGTGCGGCGCGAGCCCATCGCGCCGACGTACGCGACCGGGAGCCGGAGGGCCGCCTCGAGCAGCGGTACGTCGAACTTGGCGTCGTGGGTGAGGACGCAGAGCACGGTGCGGGCGTCGGTCTCGGTCCCGGCGAGGTAGCGGTGGGGCCATTCGACGACGATCTCGTCGGCCTCGGGGAAGCGGGCCGCGGTGGCGAAGACCGGGCGGGCGTCGCAGACGGTGACCCGGTAGCCGAGGAACTTCCCGGCCCGGACGAGGGCGGAGGCGAAGTCGATGGCGCCGAAGACGATCATGCGGGGCGGCGACACGCTGGACTCGACCAGCAGCTCGATGGGCCGGCCGCAGCGGGAGCCCTCCGCGCCGATGGCGAGCGGTCCGGTGCGGCCCGCGTCCAGGAGGGCCCGGGTCTCGGCGGCGGCGGTCCGGTCGAGCGCCGGGTGGCCGCCGAGCCCGCCCTCGTAACTCCCGTCGGGGCGGACCAGGAGCGGCAGGCCGAGCAGTTCCTCGGGTCCGTCCGTGACCCGGGCCAGCGCGGCCGCCGTCCCCTCGGCGGCGGCCGCGAGCGCTGCGGCGAACACCGGCCGGGCGGGGTCGTCCGCCCGGACCGGGGTCACCAGGATGTCGATGATGCCGCCGCAGGTCAGGCCGACCGCGAAGGCGTCCTCGTCGCTGTAGCCGAAGCGCTCCCGGACGGGCCTGCCGTCCTCCACGGCCTGTTGGCACAGTTCGTACACGGCCCCCTCCACGCAGCCGCCGGAGACCGACCCGACGGCCGTGCCGTCGCGGTCGACGGCGAGGGCCGCGCCGGGCTGCCGGGGCGCGCTGCCGCCGACCGCCACCACGGTGGCGACGGCGAACTCGCGTCCCTGCGAGACCCACCGGTGCAGCTCTTCGGCGATGTCCAGCATGGTGTTCTCTCCTTGGGCGGGAAGGGGGCCCGGGCGTCAGTGGACGCCCAGCCAGCTCTCGATCGGGTTGAGGGCGAAGAAGACGACGAAGATCACCGTCAGCCCCCACATGAAGGCCCCGACCTCGCGGGCCCGGCCCTGGGCGAGCTTGATGGCGCTGTACGAGATGACACCCGCGGCGACACCGGTGGTGATGGTGTAGGTGAAGGGCATCAGGACCACGGTCAGGAAGACCGGGATGGCGACCGAGCGGTCGCTCCAGTCCACGTGCCGGGCGTTCTGCATCATCATCGCGCCGATGACGACGAGGGCGGCGGAGGCCACCTCGGTCGGCACGATCGCGGTGAGCGGGGTGAAGAAGAGGCAGGCGGCGAAGAAGAGGCCGGTGACGGCGGAGGCGAGACCGGTACGGGCCCCTTCACCGACCCCGGTGGCCGATTCGACGAAGACCGTCTGGCCGGAGCCCGAGGCGACACCGCCGATGACGCCGCCGGCGCCGTCGATGAACAGCGCCTTGGACAGGCCCGGCATACGGCCCTTGTCGTCGGCGAGCTTGGCCTCGGTGCCGACGCCGATGATGGTGGCCATCGCGTCGAAGAAGCCGGCCAGTACCAGGGTGAAGACGATCATGCCGACGGTCATCACGCCGACGTCGCCCCAGCCGCCGAACTCGACGTTCCCGAAGAGTGAGAAGTCCGGGGTGGAGACCGCGCTGCCGTCCAGCTCCGGCGGGCCGCTGCTCCACGACTTGGGGTCGATGTCGACGATCGCGTTGATGACGATCGCGACCAGCGTGCCGACGACGATGCCGATCAGGATCGCGCCGGGGATGTTGCGCGCCTGGAGCATGAAGATCAGGAGCAGGGTCACGCAGAAGATCAGGACGGGCCAGCCGGCCAGTTCACCGGCCGGGCCGAGTGTGACGGGGGTCGCCTCGCCCTGGTGGACGAATCCGGCCTTGTAGAGGCCGATGAGGGCGATGAAGAGCCCGATGCCCATGGTGATGCCGTGCTTGAGCGCGAGCGGGATCGCGTTCATGATCATCTCGCGGAGGCCGGTGACCACCAGGAGACAGATCACCACACCGTAGATCACACACATGCCCATGGCCTGCGGCCAGGTCATGCTGGGCGCGACCTGCGACGCGAGCACACCGGAGACGCTGAGCCCGGCGGCGAGCGCCAGGGGCACCTTGCCGACGAAGCCCATGAGCAGGGTCGTCGCGGCCGCGGCGAAGGCGGTGGCGGTGATCAGGCCGGGCTGGCTGAGGAGGTTGCCGTTGACGTCCTCCCCGCCCAGGATCAGCGGGTTGAGGAGGAGAATGTACGCCATGGCCATGAAGGTCGTGACGCCGCCGCGCACCTCGCGCGCGACCGTGGATCCTCGTTCGGATATGTGGAAGTACCGGTCGAGCCATGATCTTCCGGCGGGGACGCGTGAGCCGGGGCCCGCGCTTTCCGGACTGGTTTTCGGTTCCACTGACTGCTGGGTCATGATGCCTGACTCCCAAGGTTCACAGGGGCACCCGCTTGGAGATTCCTGAATGCGGGATTTGGGATGACTGCGTCGGCTGCACGACCCGGGGACGGCCGGGACGAACTGTTGAAGCAGAACGGATGTGCCGGCGGCACGGATGATCCGTGAGGCGCTGCCGTGCTCTCGGGCACGGCGGGGAAGAACCGCGAGCGGTGCGGTACTTGGGCCTCCGGGCGGTGCGGGGTGCGGAAAAGTGTGACGTTCTCGGCTTCGCACCGCCCGGAGAGATGGGGGGGACCGCTCGGAGGCTGCCGGGTGACGACGGGTGAGAGGTCACCCGGCAGGCTCTCAGGTGGTGGTGAGGTGTTCGGGCCGCACCGGTGTCCTGTTGAGCTCAAGGCCCGTCGCGTTCCGGATCGCCGCGAGGACGGCCGGGGTGGACGACAGGGTGGGGGCCTCGCCGATGCCGCGCAGCCCGTAGGGGGCGTGCTCGTCGGCGAGTTCGAGCACGTCGACCGGGATCGTCGGCGTGTCGAGGATGGTGGGGAGCAGGTAGTCCGTGAAGGAGGGGTTGCGCACCTTCGCGGTCTTCGGGTCGACGATGATCTCCTCCATCACCGCGACGCCCATGCCCTGGAGTGTGCCGCCCTGGATCTGGCCGAGCACGGAGAGCGGGTTGAGCGCCTTGCCGACGTCCTGGGCGCAGGCCAGTTCGATCACCTTGACCAGGCCGAGCTCGGTGTCGACCTCGACGACCGCGCGGTGGGCGGCGAACGAGTACTGGACGTGGCCGTTGCCCTGCCCGGTACGGAGGTCGAAGGCTTCGGTGGGCCGGTGGCGCCACTCCAGCTCGATGTCGATGGCCTGGTCCTCCAGCACGTCGGCCAGGTCCGCGAGGACCTCGCCGCCGTCGGTGACGACCTTGCCGCCCTCCAGGAGGAGTTCGGCGGTGGCCCAGGCCGGGTGGTAGGTGCCGAACTTGGTGCGGCCCAGCTCCAGGACCTTCTCCCGTACGGCTTCGCAGGAGTTCTTGACCGCGCCACCGGTGACGTACGTCTGACGGGAGGCGGAGGTGGAACCGGCGGAGCCGACGCGGGTGTCGGCCGGGTGGATGGTGACCTGGTTGACGCCGAGTTCGGTACGGGCGATCTGGGCATGCACGGTGACGCCGCCCTGGCCGACCTCGGCCATCGCGGTGTGCACGGTGGCGACCGGTTCGCCGTTGATGACCTCCATCCGCACCCGGGCGGTGGAGTAGTCGTCGAAGCCCTCGGAGAAGCCGACGTTCTTCAGGCCTACGGCGTAGCCGACGCCGCGGACGACGCCTTCGCCGTGGGTGGTGTTGGAGAGGCCGCCGGGCAGGGCCCGTACGTCGACGGACGTGCCGTCGCTGCCCGCCGTCAGCCACTCCTGCTCGGGCGGCAGCGGGCGGGCCTTGACCCGGCGCAGCAGCTCGGCGACCGGGGCCGGCGAGTCGCAGGCCTGTCCGGTGGGCAGCAGGGTGCCCTGCTCCATGGCGTTGAGCTGCCGGAACTCCACCGGGTCCATGTCCAGCTTCGCGGCGAGCTTGTCCATCTGCGCCTCGTAGGCGAAGCACGCCTGGACCGCGCCGAAGCCGCGCATCGCGCCGCAGGGCGGGTTGTTGGTGTAGAGGGCGACCGCCTCGATGTCGACATCCTCGATCTTGTACGGGCCGACCGAAAGCGAGGAGGCGTTGCCGACGACGGCCGGGGAGGCGGAGGCGTAGGCCCCGCCGTCCAGGACGATGCGGCACTTCATGTGCGTGAGCTTGCCGTCCTTGGTGGCACCGTGCTCGTAGTGGAGCTTGGCCGGGTGCCGGTGGACGTGGCCGAAGAAGGACTCGAACCGGTTGTAGACGATCTTGACCGGCTTGCCGGTGCGGAGCGCCAGCAGACAGGCGTGGATCTGCATCGAGATGTCCTCGCGGCCACCGAAGGCCCCGCCGACGCCGGAGAGCGTCATACGGACCTTGTCCTCGGGCAGGCCGAGGACGGGGGCGATCTGGCCGAGGTCCGAGTGCAGCCACTGGGTGGCGACGTACAGCTCGACGCCGCCGTCCTCGGAGGGCACGGCGAGCCCGGACTCGGGGCCGAGGAAGGCCTGGTCCTGCATGCCGAAGACGTACTCGCCCGTGACGATGACGTCGGCGCGCTTGGCGGCCTCGTCGGCGTCGCCGCGGATGATCGGCTGCCGGTGGACGATGTTGGGGTGCGGGACGTGGCCGATGTGGTGGTCGTCCCGGCCCTCGTGGACGAGTACGGCGTCGGGGGCGGTCGCCGAGGCCTCATCCGTGATGAGCGGCAGCTCGCGGTACTCGATCTTGATCTTGGCGGCGGCGCGACGGGCCGTCTCCGGGTGGTCGGCGGCCACGATGGCGACCGGCTCACCGTGGTGGCGGACCTTGCCGTGGGCGAGAACCGGCGTGTCCTGGATCTCCAGGCCGTAGTTCTTCATCGCGGCGGGCAGGTCGTCGTACGTCAGCACCGCGTAGACGCCGGAGGTGGCCAGCGCCTCGGAGGTGTCGATGGAGACGATCTCCGCGTGGGCGACGGTGGAGCGCAGCGTCTGGCCCCACAGCATGTCCTCGTGCCACATGTCGGAGGAGTACGCGAACTCGCCGGTGACCTTGAGGGTGCCGTCGGGGCGGAGCGTGGACTCGCCGATACCGCCCTTGGTGGGCGACCCCTGGGTGATCTTGGTCGGGGTGCCGGACGGTACGTTCTGGGCCTTCGGCATCGTGGCCGCGGGGCGCGTGGTGGCTTCGGGGCGCGTCGTCATGACTGGACCGCCTCTCCCTGGCGGGCGGCCGCGAGGCGGACCGCGTCGAGGATCTTCTCGTAACCGGTGCAGCGGCAGAGGTTGCCGGAGAGCGCCTCGCGGATGTCCTGGTCGGACGGGGAGGGGGTGTTCTCCAGCAGTTCATCGGCGGCGACCAGCAGGCCGGGGGTGCAGAAGCCGCACTGGACGGCTCCGGCGTCGATGAACGCCTGCTGGATCGGGGACAGTTCGACGGCCTCGCCGGTCTGCCCGTCGGTGGGCTTGGACTGCCAGCGCTTGGCGGAGTCCAGGGAGGTGCCGCAGGCGCCGGAGGCGCAGCCGCCGCCCGGGTGGGCGTCCTCGCGGTGCTTGGCGTAGTCGGCGAGACCCTCGACGGTGACGACCTCGCGGCCCTCGACCTGTCCGGCGGCCACCAGGCACGCGCAGACCGGGACGCCGTCCAGACGGACGGTGCAGGAACCGCACTCACCCTGCTCACAGGCGTTCTTGGAGCCGGGCAGGCCCATGCGCTCACGCAGGACATAGAGGAGGGACTCGCCCTCCCAGACGTCGTCGGCTTCCTGCTGACGGCCGTTGACCGTGAAATTGACTCGCATGGTTACGCAGCTCCTTCCAGCGTGCGGCCCGCGCCGCGGTACTGCTCCCAGGTCCAGCCGAGCGTACGGCGGGCCATGATGCCGACCGCGTGCCTGCGGTACTTCGCCGTGCCGCGCACGTCGTCGATCGGGTTGCAGGCGCCGGACGCGAGGGCGGCGAACTGCTTAACGATCGCGGGGGTGATGATCTTTCCGTTCTCCCAGAACCCGCCCTCCTCGAGCGCGGCGTTCAGGAAGTCCTCGGCCTCCTTGGCCCGGATGGGCGTCGGGGCGGCGGAGCCGATGCCGGTGCGCACGGTGCGGGTCTCGGGGTGCAGGGCGATGCCGAACGCGCAGACCGCGATGACCATGGCGTTACGGGTGCCGACCTTGGAGTACTGCTGCGGTCCGTCGGCCTTCTTGATGTGCACGGCGCGGATCAGCTCGTCCGGCTCCAGGGCGTTGCGCTTGACCCCTGTGTAGAAAGCGTCGATGGGAATCAGCCGCGTACCGCGTACGGATTCGGCCTCGACCTCACAGTCGGCGGCGAGGAGGGCGGGGTGCGCGTCGCCGGCCGGCGAGGCGGTGCCGAGGTTGCCGCCGACGCCGCCGCGGTTGCGGATCTGCGGGGAGGCGACCGTGTGCGAGGCCAGTGCCAGGCCGGGCAGCTCGGCGCGCAGGTGGTCCATGATGCTGCTGTACGGCACGGAGGCGCCGAGTCGCACCTTCTCCTGGCCCACCTCCCACTCGGACAGCTCACCGATGCGGTTCAGGTCCAGGAGGTACTCGGGCCGCCGGTGGTCGAAGTTGATCTCGACCATCACATCGGTGCCGCCCGCGATGGGCACAGCCGTGGGGTGCTCGGCCTTGGCGGCGAGCGCCTCCTCCCAGCTGGCGGGGCGAAGGAAGTCCATGAGTGGCTCTCTTCTTCTCAATCGGTCGTTCGCCGGGGCCGGGGACGGCCTGCCTCGACTGGCTCGTTCATGTGGTGTTCACGTGGTGTGTGGCCCAGTACACAAGCCCGGCCCCGGCCGGTGCAGTCACCGAAACACTGAAGGAGTTGGCTGGTCTCCGTCCTCGTCTTGTAGATTCGAACGAATGACGGGGATCGGTAACCTCACCGCAATTCACAGATACCCCGTCCGCCCCACGGCCCCTCCCACCCACGGCCCCCTTCACCCACTTCCCCCTCACCTGTCCTCTCGGCGAACTTCACCTGTTCCCTCTACGAAAGATCGGCGGCGACGAGATGCGGCTGCGCGCACTGCTGGAGACCGATGCGCTGGGCCTGCGGCTGCTCGGCGGCGAGGACGAGCTGGACCGCACGGTCCGGGGCGTCATGACGACCGACCTGCGCGACCCCAGCCGCTACCTCTCCGGCGGCGAACTGGTGCTCACGGGCCTCGCCTGGCGCCGGGACGCGGCGGACTCCGAGCCGTTCGTCCGGATCCTGGCGGGCGCCGGGGTGGCCGGTCTCGCGGCCGGCGAGGCGGAGCTCGGTGACATCCCCGCCGATCTCGTCGAGGCCTGCCTGCACCACCGGCTGCCCCTCTTCGCCGTGCACGAGACCGTTGCCTTCGCAACGATCACCGAGTACGTCGTACGTCAGGTCTCCGGCGAGCGGGCGGGCGATCTGGCGGCCGTGGTGGACCGGCACCGGCGGCTGATGACCTCGGGCCCGGCGGGCGGCGGCCCCGAGGTGGTCCTGGACCTCCTCACCTCCGACCTGGACCTGCGGGCCTGGGTCCTGTCCCCCACCGGCCGGCAGATCGCCGGGGCGGGCGCCCCGCTGCCCGGCCCGCTGGGCGCCACGCTGGCCGGGCACCACCTGGCCGCGACCCGGACCGGCCGCCGGGCCCCGCACCGGGCGGCGGTCGGGGGTACGACGTATTCGCTCTTCCCGATCCGGAACACCGGCCGAGGCGCCGTGCCGGCCGCCCGTGACGTACGGGAGTCGGTGCTCTCCGACTGGCTGCTGGCGGTCGAGGCGGACGCCTCGGACTGGCCCGCCGCCCGGCTCGACCTGCTCCAGGGCGTCACCCAGCTGATCGCGGTCGAACGCGACCGCCGCGACGCGGCCCGTACGGTGCGCCGCAGGCTCGCCCAGGAGGTGCTGGAGCTGGTCCAGGCGGGCGCCGCCCCCGCCGAGATCGCGGCCCGGCTGC
Source organism: Streptomyces globisporus (assembly GCA_014649555.1). Classification (GTDB taxonomy): domain Bacteria; phylum Actinomycetota; class Actinomycetes; order Streptomycetales; family Streptomycetaceae; genus Streptomyces; species Streptomyces globisporus. The sequence continues at coordinate 142,041 of BMTG01000012.1, forward strand.
GGGTCGCCGCACCGGTCCTGCTGCCCGGCCTCGGGGTCGCCCCGCAGTGGCAGGTCGTGGTGGCCCGGGTCGACTGGAGCGCCTCGGGACAGGGAGCCGCGACAGGCGAGATCGCGAGCGGTCCGGTGGCCCAGGCGCTGCTGGAGGAGATCCTCGTCGACCCGGCGGTCAGCGGCCCCGACTCCGCCGACCGCATCGCCGTCGCCCACACGGGCGAGGAGGCCATCGCCCTGGTGCCGTTGCCCGCGATCGTCACCGCGCTCCCGGAGTCCGAGAGTGCGGAGGGCGACGCGGCAGGGGCGGACGGCGAGGACGCCGACGCGCTGGCCGGAGAGCCCGGACTCCACGCCGACGCGCTGCTCGCCTCCGTACGCGAACCGCTCACGGCGGGGCTCGCCGACGACGGCCGGCTGACACTGGGTGTCAGCGCGGCTGTGCATTCCGCCGAAGGACTGCGCGGCGCGCTGGAGGAGGCCCGGCACGCCCGCCGGGTGGCCGCGGCCCGGCCGGGGCGCGTCTGCGCCGCCGGTCACCACGAGCTGGCCTCGCACGTGCTGCTGCTGCCGTTCGTCCCCGACGACGTCCGGCGCGCCTTCACCGCCCGGCTGCTGGACCCGCTGCGCGACTACGACCGGCGCCACCGGGCGGAGCTGATCGAGACGCTGGAAGCCTTCCTGGACTGCGACGGTTCCTGGACCCGCTGCGCGGCCCGGCTGCACCTGCACGTCAACACACTGCGCTATCGCATCGGCCGCATCGAGCAGTTGACGGGGCGTGACCTTTCACGCCTGGAGGACAAGCTCGACTTCTTCCTCGCCCTGCGCATGAGCTGATCTTCCGGCCGCGCACGGGGTCCGCCGGGACCCCCTCACCCTTCGAGCGATTGTGAAATCTTTCACCTGACATTGCCCGGACCTCTTGGCCCGGAGTGCCGATCCATGCTGAGATGCGGCATCACTCAAGCACTCAACAGCACAATGGCGCGCTCGGGGAGGGCAATGTGGCGCATACCGCCATGTCTGGTTCCGGAACGACAGCAGATGACGATCCGCCGCTCCAGACCGCGGTATGGCGGCTGCGGTCACGCGCCTGCTGGACGGACGCGGCCGCCCTGCTGGAGCACGACGCGGGCACCGTTCCGGCCGCGGCGCTCCAGCGCACCGCACTGCTGACCGAGCGCTGTCTCTACACCGGGCAGGGGTGGACCGAGGCCGAGGACGCCCTGCGCACGGCGGAGGCCATCGCCCGCAGCGACGACGAGCGGGGCGCCGCCGCCTCCGAGCGGGGCCATCTGGCGTACGCCTCCACCCTCCTGGCGGTACGGGACCGGGCCGACGAGGCGAGCGTGGCGCTGAGCCGGTCGGCGGCTTTGCTGGCTCCCGCGTCGCCCGCCCGGCCGCTGCTGGACTTCCGGCGCGGGCTGATCGCCCAGAACATCGCGGAGTCGCCGCAGGCGGCGCGCGCCGCCTTCCGCCGGGCGCATGCCGGTGCGGCGACACTCGGCGACGAACTGCTTCTGTCGTCCACCTGGCGGCATCTGGCCGCGCTCGCGCTGCGCGAGGGGGAGGTGGCCGAGGCCCGGCACGGCTTCGCGGAGTCGCTGCGGATCCGGGAGGAGCTGGGATTCCTGGTCGGTACGGCCCCGGCGCTGATCTCGCTGGCGGAGGCGGAGGACGAACCGGAGGCGGCCCGGCTGCGGGCCGAGGCCGGCAGGCTGTTCCGGCTCCTGGGCGGTGTGCCCACCTGGCTGGCCCCGTATCTGGGGCCCCCGGCGCAGCGCACCGCCGAGGCGAGCTGAGCGGATGCCTGGGCCGGCCTGTGGTGGGGGCCGCGGGCCCCGCCCGGTCAGCCGTCGGCGCCGGTGAAGTGTTCGCGTACCAGGGCCTGGACGACGGTGAGGTCCTGGGCGATCAGGGCGTCGAGCAGGGCGGTGTGCTCGGCGGCGTCGGCCAGCAGCTCGGCCCGGCGGGCGGCGGGGCCCGCGACCAGGGGCCACTGGGAGCGCCGGTGCAGTTCGTCGGCGATGGTCACGAGCTGCTCGTTGCCCGACAGCGTGAGGACCGCGCGGTGGAAGGCCCGGTCCGATTCGGCGTAGGCGGCCCGGTCGCCCACGGCAGCCGCGGCGACCGTGGCCTCCGCCAGCGGGCGCAGGACGCTCCAGCGTTGCGCCGGGACCGTCCGGGCCAGGCCCAGCATCACCGGGACCTCGATCAGCGCCCGCACCTCGGCCAGCTCGGCCAGCTCGCGGGGGCCGCGTTCGGTGACCCGGAAGCCGCGGTTCGGCACGACCTCGACGGCGCCCTCGACGGCCAGCCGCTGCATGGCCTCGCGCACCGGCGTGGCGGAGACCCCGAAGCGGGCGCCGAGCGCGGGGGCGGAGTACACCTGGCCGGGTACCAGCTCCCCGTCGACGAGGGCGGCACGCAGGGCGTCCAGGATCTGGCCGCGGACGGAGTGGCGCCGCACGGTACGCGGCGCGGGGGGCTCACTGTGGGTGTGCTCGCCCCGGGCCTGCTCTTCCTCACCTTGCCGGCCCCGGGCCTGTTCCGGCACCCGGTTCCCCGGCAGCCGGTCCTCCGGCACGCGGGCGCCTCCCGGGGCGTAAGGGAACGCTCCGGGGGCGTACGCCGGACGTGCGCCCTCGCGCGCGCTGCCCTGCTCCACCCGGACCTCCTCCATCTGCCGCGGGCCGACTCGCGTGCGCCGGACCTCCTGTGCACGATAGAAGACCGAGGCTGCAGTTCAAACATCGATGGCATCGGGTAAGGTAAGCCTTACCTGCAAACGATCCCGATTCGGTGGTCCCCTGCATGACCCTCTCCCCGCCGTTCACCGGTGCCGCGACGTCCCCCGTGACCGCCGCGTACGCCCGCCTGACCGAGGTGTTCCCCGGTCTGCGGGCCGACGTGCTCGACGGCGACGCCGTCGCCCCGTCCGGCGCGGGCTGGGTCGGCGCGGCGGAGTTGGCGGCCGGCGGACCCGCCGTGGACACCTTCCTGGCCTGGGACAACGCCCAGGTGCTGCGCGACTACGGCCAGCAGGCCCGCCCGGACGTGGTGGCGAGCTTCGGTCTGCACCGGTACGCGTGGCCCGCCTGTCTGCTGGTGACCGTGCCGTGGTTCCTGCAGCGCCGGGTGCCACGGATCCCGGTGGAGGACGTGGCCTTCCAGCGGGCACTGGGGCACCTGACCGTACGGGTGAGGGAATTCGCCTGTCTGCCGGACGACCCGGCGGCCATGCTGCCGGGGGCCCGGGTCGTGCCGGACGAGGCGGCGCTGCGGGCCGAGGTCCTGGCCTCGCTGACCGAGCACCTCGGTCCGGTGCTGGAGGGCTTCCGTCCGCGCATGCGCCGCGGGAAGCGGGCCCTGTGGGGGATGGCGACGGACGAGATCGTCGAGGGGCTCTGGTACGTGGCGCATCTGATGGGCGAGGAGCGCCGCGCGATGGCCGAGCTGGAGCTGCTGCTCCCCGGCACGACGAAGCCGTACGTCGGCACGGCAGGCTTCCGCGAGCTGACCGGGCCCGACGGGCAGTCGCTGCCGACCCGGGACCGGGCGAGCTGCTGCCTCTTCTACACCCTGCGCCCCGAGGACACCTGCGTGACCTGCCCGCGTACCTGCGACGCCGACCGGGTACGAAAGCTTGCCGCGGCTTCCTGATCCACACCGCCCGTCCGGGGGACGTGGAATCGAACGCAACTCGGTTTGACCGGGCGGGAGTTCGAGAAGATTCCACCCATCGATAGCCTCTCCTTCCCCCATGGCGTGCTCTTGTCCCGAAACCACCGGAGCGGGACGGGAATTCCGTCACGATGGCGTACGAAACGCCCTACGTGACGCAAGGGACCGCGCATGAGACTGACCGACATATCGCTTGACTGGCTGCTTCCGGGCGCCGTACTGCTCGTGGGGGTCATGGCGGCGGTGACGGTGGTCGCACGCGGTAAGCGTGCCAAGGCCGCGGCCGACGACTCCTGGGAACGCAGCGAGGAGCGCCGCAGACGCAAGGAAGCGCTGTACGCCACCGCCAGTTACGTCCTGCTGTTCTGCTGCGCGGCGGTCGCCGCCGCGCTCTCCTTCCACGGGCTCGTCGGCTTCGGCCGGCAGAACCTGAACCTCAGCGGCGGCTGGGAGTATCTGGTCCCGTTCGGGCTGGACGGGGCCGCCATGTTCTGTTCCGTCCTGGCCGTACGGGAGGCGAGCCACGGAGACGCGGCACTCGGCTCCCGGCTGCTGGTGTGGACGTTCGCCGGGGCCGCCGCCTGGTTCAACTGGGTGCACGCCCCCCGGGGCATGGACCACGCGGGTGCTCCGCACTTCTTCGCGGGGATGTCCCTCTCGGCCGCGGTGCTCTTCGACCGCGCGCTGAAGCAGACCCGCCGCGCGGCGCTGCGTGAACAGGGCCTGGTGCCCCGTCCGTTGCCGCAGATCCGGATCGTCCGCTGGCTGCGGGCCCCCCGGGAGACCTTCGGCGCCTGGTCGCTGATGCTCCTGGAGGGCGTCCGCACCCTGGACGAGGCGGTGGACGAGGTGCGGGAGGACCGGAAGGAGCAGGAGCAGGACCGGCTGCGCCGCAGGGACCAGGCCAAGCTGGACCGGGCCCGCATCAAGGCCCTGAACCGGCAGAACCGGGTATGGGGACGCGGCCGGAGCGGGCAGCAGGTCGATGTGCCCGCCCTCGCCCCGGCCTCGGGAGGCGCGGCCCCGGCCGTCGCGGAGCCTGCCATAGCAGAGCCGGGTCAGCTGCCTCTGCGACCCCGGCCATCCCTGCAAGCCGTCGGCCCGAAGCCGACGGCCGATGGTTCGAGCCCGAAGAGCCTGGACGCGCCGAACCAGGGAGGTGATCCGCGGACCGTCGACCTCACCGCCGAGGACGACACCCAGACACTCCCCCGGCTCGACTCGCTGGAACAGAAACTGAAGGATCTGGAGCAGCAGTTCGGCTGATCCGCTCGCGCGGCGGAGGGCCTCTCAGAGCCTTCCGCCGTGCAGCTCGAACCAGACGGTCTTGCCCAGGGCCTGTGCCTCCACGCCCCAGGCGTCGGCCAGGCTCCGGACCAGGATCAGGCCCCTGCCGTGCGTACCGTCGTCGGCGTTCGGTACGTACGGCGCGGGCAGATCCTCGGACGCGAAGTCCTGTACCTCCACCCGCAGTCGGGCGGCTGTCGCCGTGGCGGTGACCACGGCCCCGTGCCGGGTGTGGATGAGCGCGTTGGTCACCAGCTCGCTCACCAGCAACTCGGCCGCATCGGTCTGTTCCTGGCCGGAGCAATGCCGGAGGAACTCCCGCAGCTCACGGCGGACCTCTCCCACCGCCGACCGTTCGGTGTGCCCCACTCTGCGGCGCATCCGGGACGGCTGCGGTGCCTCACCCGGTCTCCGGCCCCGGGGGCCGCGCCCCTCGACGACCGTGGTCCTCTTCTGACGCTTCGCCATTTCCCCCGCCCGCACAGTGAACCGACCTCCTTCGATCCGGCTGCCCGTCGAACAGCCTCACGGGATGCATGCCCCTGTACGCACACGGTCACGCTTGCGGGTCCGTCAATAAGTGAAGGGGGCGGGAGCGGCGAGGGGCGCACAGAACATCCCACCCGCGCACGCCATCACCACATAGGCGCAGCTGCGGTTAACGTCCGGCGAATACAACCGAGTTGACGTTGACGACCCAACTTCTACGCGCGTCATCATGATGGCATGCGCATCCCCCCACGCATCACCCGGCTCGGCGGCTCGGCCGCCCTCCTGTCCCTTCTCCTCGCCTCGGGCCCGGTCACGGCCCAGGCCGCCACCCCGGCGACGACCTCCACCACCGCCTATTCCGCGACCGCGTTCCGGGCGGCGGCGGTCGGCAGCATCTGCTACTCCGCCCTGCCGTCCCAGGCGCACGACACCCTGGATCTGATCGACCAGGGCGGCCCGTTCCCGTACGAGCAGGACGGCACCGTCTTCCAGAACCGCGAGGGCCTGCTGCCGGATCAGTCCACCGGCTACTACCACGAGTACACGGTCATCACGCCCGGTTCCGACAACCGGGGCGCCCGCCGGATCGTCACCGGCGAGCAGAACGAGGAGGACTACTACACCGCCGACCACTACGCCTCCTTCGACCTGGTCGACCACGACTGCTGAACCCCGCTTCCGAGGGGTGTTCCGCACGCTCCCGGGGAAGGAACCTGAGCCCCGTACCTTCCCGAGGAGCTGTGATGCACGACGACCGCACCCTGGTGGAGGGCCGCCTGGAGAGGGCCCTCCACCAGTTCGTCCGCCCGGCCCAGTACGCCGCCCGTCTCCCGCTCGCCGTGTCCGTGTGGCACGTTCCGGGCGAACCCGTGCCGGTGGCGGAGGCCCTCGGGGCGGACTTCGTGCCGTTCACGGCCGGTACGGAGTGGGGGAAGCCGTGGTCGACCAGCTGGTTCCGGCTGCGGGGGGCGGTGCCCGGGGAGTGGTCGGGGCGCCGGGTGGAGGTGGTCGTCGACCCGGGGTTCACGGGCCAGGGGCCGGGGTTCCAGGCGGAAGGGATGCTGTACGACCATCTGGGCGTCCCCCTGAAGGGTGTTCATCCCCGCAACCGGCATCTGACGCTCGCGCACCCGGCGGCGGGCGGTGAGCCGGTCGATCTGCTGCTGGAGGCGGCCGCCAATCCGGCGATCCTGGAGCACGGGTTCGCCCCGACCCCGCTCGGTGACGTGGCTACGTCCGGCGACCGCCCCCTCTACCGCTTCGCCTCCGCCGATCTCGCGGTCCTCGACGAGGAGGTCTGGCATCTGGTCCTGGACATCGAGGTGCTGTCCGAGCTGATGCACGAACTGCCCGACGACCGGTCGCGGCGGCACGAGATCCTGCGCGCGCTGGAGTCGATGCTCGACGCACTGGATCTGCACGACGTCTCCGGCACCGCGGCGGCGGGACGGGCGGCGCTGGCCGAGGTGCTGGCGCGGCCCGCCTCCGCGAGCGCGCACCGGATCTCTGCGGCCGGGCACGCGCACATCGACTCGGCGTGGCTCTGGCCGCTGCGCGAGACCGTCCGCAAGGCTTCCCGAACGTTCGCCAACGTCACCGCCCTCGGGCGGGACTACCCGGAGCTGGTCTTCGCCTGTTCGCAGGCCCAGCAGTACGCCTGGGTGAAGGAGCACCAGCCGCACATCTGGGCGCGGATCAAGGAGGCGGTGGTGGCGGGGCAGTGGTCGCCGGTCGGCTCGATGTGGGTGGAGTCGGACGCCAACATGCCGGGCGGCGAGGCGCTGGCCCGCCAACTCGTGCACGGAAAGCGGTTCTTCGAGGAGGAGCTGGGCGTCGAGACGGAGGAGATCTGGCTGCCGGACTCCTTCGGCTACACCGCCGCCTTCCCCCAACTGGCGGAACTGGCGGGGGTGAAGTGGTTCCTCACCCAGAAGCTGTCCTGGAACCAGCACAACAGGATGCCGCACCACACGTTCTGGTGGGAGGGCATCGACGGCACCCGGGTCTTCACCCACTTCCCGCCGGTCGACACCTACAACGCCCAGCTCCACGCCCGCCAACTGGCGCACGCGGAGAAGAACTTCGCCGACAAGGGCCGGGCGACGCGTTCCCTGGTGCCGTTCGGCTGGGGCGACGGCGGGGGCGGTCCGACCCGCGAGATGCTGGAGCGGGCCCGCCGGCTGCGGGATCTGGAGGGCTCGCCGCGCGTGACGGTCGAGAAGCCCTCGGCGTTCTTCGCGGCGGCAGAGGAGGAGTACGGGGAGCGGGCGCCCGTCTGGTCGGGCGAGCTGTATCTGGAGCTGCACCGGGCCACGTACACCACGCAGGCGAAGACCAAGCAGGGCAACCGCCGCAGCGAACACCTGCTGCGCGAGGCCGAGCTGTGGGCGACGACGGCCGCCCTGCGCTCTCCCTCCTACCGCTATCCGTACGAGCGTCTCGACCGGGTGTGGAAGACGGTGCTGCTGCACCAGTTCCACGACATCCTGCCCGGTTCGTCGATCGCCTGGGTGCACCGCGAGGCCCGGGACACCTACGAGGAGGTCCGGGCCGAACTGGCGGACCTGGTGGCCGAAGCGGTGACCTCGCTGGGCGCGGCCGAGGGCCTGGTGGCGCTCAACTCATCGCCGTACGACCGTGTCCAGGTGATCGAGCTGGACGCGGAGGCGGCCGGGGTGCTGCCGTCGGGGGCGCACGTCCAGGAGCTGAGCGAGGGCCGGGCGGCGGTGCCGGCGCGGAGTCCGGGGCTCGGGGCGGGCCTGCTGGACGGGGCGGCGGTCCCGGAGCACCCGGTGACGGCGGAACCCTCGGATGCGGGCGCCATCGTCCTGGACAACGGCCTGTTGCGGGTCGTGGTGGACGGCGACGGGCTGATCTCCTCGGTCCACGACCTCGTCGCCGGGCGCGAGGTGCTGGTGCCGGGCGCCCGCGCCAACCTCCTCCAGCTGCACCCGGACCACCCCAACCACTGGGACGCGTGGGACATCGACCGGCACTACCGGAACACCCGCACCGACCTCACCGCCGCCGACTCCGTGACCCTGGTGGAGGAGGGGCCACTACGGGCCGCCGTGCGGGTGGTGCGCTCGTTCGGGAAGTCGGCCGTCGTGCAGGAACTGCGGCTCGCGGCGGGGGCCCGGCAGCTCGACATCGACACCGAGGTGGACTGGCAGGAGTCGGAGAAGGTCCTCAAGGCGGCCTTCCCGCTCGACGTCCACGCCGAACGGTCCACCGCCGAGATTCAGTTCGGTCATGTCCACCGGGCCACCCACGACAACACGTCGTGGGACGCCGCCCGTTTCGAGATCTGCGCCCACCGCTGGCTCCGGGTCGCCGAGCCGGGCTACGGGGTCGCGCTGCTCAACGACTCGACGTACGGCCACGATGTGACCCGCACCCCGCACCCGGACGGGCTGGGGACCACCGTCCGGCTCACGCTGCTGCGCGCCCCGCACAGCCCGGACCCGCACACCGATCTGGGCGTGCACCGCTTCCGCTACGCGCTCGCGCCCGGCGCGGAGGTGACGGACGCCGTACGGGAGGGCCTGGCGCTGAACCTCCCGCTGCGGGCTGCGGTGGCCCCGGCGGTGCCCGCGCTGGTGTCGACGGGGCATCCGGCGGTGACGGTCGAGTCGGTCAAGCTCGCCGAGGACCGCAGTGGGGACGTGATCGTACGGCTCTACGAGTCGGCGGGCGGCCGGGCGCGGACCCGGCTGAAGGTGGCGTTCCCGGTCACCGAGGCCCGGATCACCGATCTGCTGGAACGGCCGCTGCGCCCGGCGGAGACCGACGAGGACGGACTGGTCCTCGACCTGAGGCCGTTCCAGATCCTGACGGTGCGCCTGACACCGGCGTGACGGGACCAGGCGCACGCGGGCTCAAGGGCGCGGCACGTTACGGAGGTTGGAGCGGGCCATCTGGAGCATCCGGCCCACTCCGCCGTCCAGCACGATCTTGCTGGCGGAGAGCGCGAAGCCGGTGACCATCTCGGCGCTGATCTTCGGCGGGATGGAGAGCGCGTTCGGGTCGGTGACGACGTCGACGAGCGCGGGCCCCTTGTGCTTGAACGCGTCCTTGAGCGCGGACTGCAGCTGCTTGGGCTTCTCCACGCGGACGCCGTAGGCGCCGGCCGCACGGGAAATGGCGGCGTAGTCGGTGTTCGCGTTGGTCGTCCCGTACGACGGCAGGCCCGCCACCAGCATCTCCAACTCGACCATGCCGAGCGAGGAGTTGTTGAACAGGACGACCTTCACCGGCAGGTCGTACTGGACCAGGGTGAGGAAGTCGCCCATCAGCATGGAGAATCCGCCGTCGCCGGACATCGCGACGACCTGCCGGTCCCGGTCGGTGAACTGGGCGCCGATCGCCTGCGGCAGGGCGTTGGCCATGGAGCCGTGGCTGAACGAACCGATCACCCGGCGCTTGCCGTTGGGTGTCAGATAGCGGGCGGCCCACACATTGTTCATTCCGGTGTCGACGGTGAACACGGCGTCGTCGTCGGCCATCTCGTCCAGCACGGAGGCGACGTACTCGGGGTGGATCGGGACATGCTTCTCGACCTTGCGGGTGTAGGCCTTGACCACGCCTTCCAGCGCGTTCGCGTGCTTCTTCAGCATCCGGTCGAGGAACTTCCGGTCGGACTTGGGCTTCACCCGAGGGGTGAGACAGCGCAGGGTCTCGCGCACATCGCCCCAGACCGCGAGGTCGAGCTTGGAGCGGCGGCCCAGGTGTTCGGGGCGCACGTCGACCTGGACGATCTTCACGTCGTCCGGGAGGAAGGCGTTGTAGGGGAAGTCGGTGCCGAGCAGGATGAGGAGGTCGCACTCGTGGGTCGCCTCGTACGCGGCGCCGTAGCCGAGCAGCCCGCTCATCCCGACGTCGTACGGATTGTCGTACTGGATCCATTCCTTGCCGCGCAGCGCGTGCCCGACCGGGGACTTGATCTTCTCGGCGAACTCCATGACCTCGGCGTGTGCCCCGGCCGTGCCGCTGCCGCAGAACAGGGTCACCCGTTTGGCCTCGTCCACCATGCGGCAGAGCTTGTCGATCTCGTCGTCGCCGGGCCGGACGCCGGGTCGTTCGGTGACGAGGGCGTGCTCGATGGACTTCTCTGGGGCCGGCTTGGAGGCGATGTCGCCCGGCATGGTGACGACGCTGACGCCGCCCCGGCCGATGGCGTGCTGGATCGCCGTCTGGAGCAGCCTCGGCATCTGCTCCGGGTTGGAGATCATCTCGTTGTAGTGGCTGCACTCCTGGAACAGCAGTTCGGGATGGGTCTCCTGGAAGTAGCCGAGGCCGATCTCGCTGGAGGGGATGTGCGAGGCGAGGGCCAGCACCGGGGCCATGGAGCGGTGTGCGTCGTACAGGCCGTTGATCAGGTGCAGATTGCCCGGCCCGCAGGAGCCCGCGCAGGCGGCGAGCGAGCCGGTGACCTGCGCTTCGGCTCCGGCGGCGAAGGCGGCGGTCTCCTCGTGCCGGACGTGGATCCAGTCGATGGCCGAGTTACGCCGGATGGCGTCCACGACGGGGTTCAGGCTGTCGCCGACGACGCCGTACAGGCGTTTGACGCCCGCCCTGGCGAGGATGTCGACGAACTGCTCCGCCACGTTCTGCTTGGCCATGGGTGCGCGCCCTTCCTTGCCCGTGCTCCGTGCACTTCGGTTGTCCGGACTCCGGAGCCCGAAACGCCGTTCGCCGAGCTCCGGAATCCATCAACCCACGGGGCGCGCGGTTACGCCTCCCAGACGGCGGCGCAGGTGCGGTCGTCGGCGTACCCCTTGATCCGGAGCTGGGTGTCGGCGAGGAAGGCGGGCAGTCCGGGCGGTCCCGCGTTCCAGCGCTCGGCGAGCTCGCCGGGGAGGGCCGGCTCGCCGCGCATGGGCTCGGCGAGTCCGTTGCTGCACAGCATCAGCGTGTCGCCGGGGCGCGCCACGGAGGCCCGGAACCGGAAGGGCCGGCCGGGGGGCTGCGCGGGTCCCTCGCCGTTCGAGGACGCCGCTCCGGTGATCTGGAGGTCCATGGTCAGCCGGTCGCCGTCCGGTCCCGCCTCGGGCTCGTCGCCGGGCCGGTCGGCCGGGCCCTCCGGGATGAAGGGCTCCAGGTCCTGCCAGATCCCGTCGCGGAGCCGGAAGAGGCCGCCGCTGCCGACGCCGAAGAAGACCCGGGTGCGGCAGTCGGGGTCGGCGGACAGCAGGAGGCAGCGGAGGCTCGCGGTGTACGCGTCGGGTTCGACGCCCAGTTCGGCAGCGCGGGCGCGCAGCTTGCCGTACGTACGGTCGGTGAGCCGGTGCAGCCCGGATTTCAGGTCGCCCCGGCGCCCCGCTCTTATGTCCTCGGACAGCCGGAGGTGGCTGCGGGCGACGGCCCCGCCGATCCAGCGGCAGGCGTCGGCCGCGGCGAGGTGGGCCGCCTCGCCGTCCCGCCTGCCGCCCGCCACAGCGACGAGGACGAGGGCGCTCTCGGCGGCCCCGAAGCGGGCGGTGAGCAGGCCGTCGCGCCGGGGTTCGCCCCGGAACCGGGCGGAGTCGCCGCGCACCGAGGCGGTGCGCAGGGTGTACGTCCCGTAGCGCGCGCCGTCCGACACGGTGTCGGGGACGAGACCGTCGAGATTCTCCGAGGTGGCGGAGGGCAGGGCGGCGGGTTCGGCGTCGTAGGTGGGCGGCCGGTCTCCGAGATGTCCGACGGCGGGCCGTACGTCGGCGGCGACCGTGGGATCGGGCGGCAGTTCGTGCAGCGCGCTGGGGTCGGGGGCGAGACCGGCTTCGGGCTGCCCGGCGGGCGCGGCCGGCACCCGCGGCGCGGCGAAGGTCCGGGGCCCGGCCTGCCCGCCTGGCGCTTCCCAGGGGGCGGGGAAGGTGGTGGTGGGGGGCGCGGTGGGTGGGGGCGGGATACGGGGGTCTTCCGGCACGAGGCCGGGAGGCGGGGCGGCGGGCTGGGCGGGCACGGCTGCCGGGATCGGCTCCGGCGCCGGAGCCGACGGTGGGCCCGGAACGGCTGCCGGGGGCGCTGCCGAAAGCGACGATCCGGACGGGCCCGGCACGAGGTCCTGAGCCGGTCCGGCTGCGGAAGCCGGGGGACGGCCCGGCGCCACTGACGGATCCGGGACCGAGTCCGGCACCCCTGCCCGGCCCGGTCTCAGCTCCACTGCCGGGTCCGGGATCACCACCGGGGCCGGCCCCGGTGGTGGCGGAGCCGGGACCACCGGCGGATCCGGGAACGGGTCCGAGGCCACTGACGGGCGGGGAGCCGCTCCGGGGCCCGGGGCCGGGGTCGTGTTCGGTCCGGGGTCCGGGCCACCCCGTTCCGGCATCACGGACCGGCTCTGCCCCGGCAACCGCCCCTGCTCGGGCGGCCGGTACGCCCCCGGGCCCGGGACCGGGTCACCGGCCGGGTGGTACGGGTCCTCGTAGCCGTCGGCGTCCGGAGATTCGTAGCGGTCCGCGAACGGGTCCTCGTAGGCGTCCGCGTACGGGTCGCGGACCGTGTCGCGTGCGGTGGCCCGGCGGGTGTCCGCCGGGCCGCTCACCGTGTCCGACACGGAGTCGAAGCGGTCGTCGAGGCTGTCGGCCGCGCGGCCGGGACCGGTGTCCGGCGCGGACTCGTCGTACAGCTTGCGCCACCAGTCGTCCTCGTGGGCGGCGGGCTTCTCCCCCTGCTGACTCATGTCCCTATTGTCGACCGCGAAGGCGGCCCGAAAACGGGGCATCGGGAAAAAGTGACCCGTAAACAGGGCCCGCCGGGCGGCCCCACCCCCCACGGGAAGGACGCCCGGCGGACCGGTCGGAATGATCGGCATCTCGGCGTTTCAGCCGGTCATATGCTCAGCCGATCTTCGGTTCAGCGGCTCAGTGGCTCGCTGTGGCCGCCCTCTCAGCGCACGGCGTACGCGTCGTCGACGGTCTGGACGACGGAGGTGCCGTTCGCGTCGGTCAGTTCCGTCCGCAGGGTGACGGCCTTGCCGGCCGCGTCCGCGTGGTCGACGGTCGCGCTCCAGCGGCCGCCCTGCCGCGCGGTGGTGGCCGCGTGCCAGGTCTCGCCGCCGTCGTAGCTGAACGAGACCTTCGCGCCGGTGAGTCCACCGGGGGTGTACCCGGCGTGCCCGGTCGCGGCGAGCCCGATCCGCTGCCCGTTCTTCGCGGGCACCGTCTTCATGCCGTCGGCGGGCACGTCGTAGCGCGGGAAGAGCAGCGGGAGCCCCTGCGACGCCACGTCCGGCTTCCGCTCGGAGCGGAAGGCCCAGGTGGTCTCCGTCTGCGTGGACCGCTTCCAGACCGCGGCGGGCGAGCCCATCTTCGTGGTCATCAGGGTGAGTTCGTACGCGGCGTCCTCGGCGGGCACGGTGAAGACGCCGAAGGGATAGCCGCTCTCGCCGACGACGTCGCCCTCGCGCTTCAGCCGCATGTTGCCGATGTCGCCGAACGAGCCCTGCTGTCCGACGTGTTCGGAGTCGGTCATGAAGGCGGGGGCGACGCCGATGAGATCGCCCTGCCGTTCACCGGCGAGCGCCTCCTCGCCCTGGGCGTCGCGCGGGGCACCGGGGACCAGCAGGCCCCGGTACCACTGCTCCGTCGTGGCCCGACCGGCCTCGTGCGTACGGACGTTGCCGGTCATCAGCTCGCCCCACGGGAAGCTGGAGGAGAGCATCTTCTGCCAGACCGTGTCTCCCGCCGTGTAGAACTCGGTGCGCTTTCCGGGAGCGGCGACCAGGGCGAGGGAGGACGCGCTGTAGGTCGCGCCGTAGGGGCGGGAGACGAGGAGCGTGTCGACGAAGTCGGCGGCCACGCCCATGGATTCATGGGTGGAGACGACCGAGCCGAGCTTCTTGTCGCGGACCTGGTAGGTGCGGTCGGAGGTGAGTTGCCCCTTCTCGGGGAACGACAGGTTGTACACGAACGGGCTGACGGCGGTGGCGGCCCAGGAGACCTCCGCCTTGCCCTTCCCGACGGCCTTCTTCAGCACGGCGGCCTCGTCGGCGCGCAGGCCGAGGACCGGCAGGGGCGCGGCCCCGTAGCCGAGGCCCGGCTGCCAGTCTCCGGCCGAGGGACGGTGCACCAGGAGCGCCTTCGCCCCGGCGGCCTCGGCGGCCCGCGCCTGGGTCAGGACATTCGGCGCGTCGTCGCCGACCCTCACGAGGACGATCCGGTCCTTCGCTCCGGCGGCCTCCAGTTCGGCGGCGCTGCCCGCACCGGCGTCGACGACCTCGGCGCGGCCGGTGCCGTCCAGGTTGACCGAGCCCGTGGTGGCGGGCCGGGGGTGCAGGGCAGCGCCTCCGACCAGGGAGAACTTCTGGATCTGCGGGGCGTAGGCGCGCCAGAAGGAGGTGAACTCGAAGTCTCCGTCACGGGCCTTGCCCTGGACGTCGACCAGGTAGTCCTTGATGATCCCGGTGCCGGAGATCGACCCCGAGTGGAGCCAGGTGTCGTCCCAGGAGCGCCCGAACGCGAGGGTCGCGCCGCGTGTCTCGGCGGCCCGGTCCTCGGTCCGGACCTTCAGGCGGTGGGCCTTGCGGGCGTCGAGGACGAGGGTGGTGTCCTTGGTGACGTTCAGCTGGGGGCGGGCGAGATGGCCGACGGAACCAACGAGCCGGCCGGTCGGGTCGGTGGTGTCGGGCGTCGCGATGAAGCTGGAGACGAAGTACGCGCCGGGCCGGACCTGGAAGGTCTGGTCGGTGGCGCCCTCGTTGAAGCGGCGTTCGCCGGAGGCGGTGTCGGTGCCGATGAGGTCGAGGGAGGAGACGCCGTCGGCGGGCTTGCCGGTGCGGTCGACGAGCTTGACGCGCAGGGTGACGGTCTCCGGTGCCACGTACAGGGAGAACGGGGTGGAGACCTCCACTCCCCCGGTGGCCGTGGCGAGGACGCGGCCGGTGACGTCGCCGTACTGGGCGGCGGTCAGCCGGGCGGCGGGGTCGAGGGCGAGCGGCACCTCGACGGTCTCCCCGGCGGGCACGGTGACGGACGCGCGGCCGAGCGAGGCGATCTTCGAGCGGACGGCCGAGCCGTCGTTGCCGGTGACGCCCGCGACCTTCAGCGACAGCTTCACCGGCTTGCCGCTCGTGTTGGTGTACGGGACGGTGACGGTGGTGCGATCGCTCGTGTCCTGCGGCCAGTTGAAGGTGCCGCCCTGCACGGCGGGGGCGCCGGTCACGGGCGTACGCACGGCCCGGTCGACATCGAGGCGGCCGCCTCCGGTCTCGCGTACGTCACCGGGAACGGCGCTGCTCGCCGAGGAGACGAGGGCCGCCTTGATCTGCTGGGCGGTCCATCCGGGGTGACGCTGCTTCACCACGGCCGCCGCGCCCGCGACATGCGGGGCCGCCATCGACGTACCGGACATGGAGCGGTACGCCTGTGAGCCCCGGCCGCCCGCGGCTGCGGCGGAGATGCCGACGCCGGGCGCGGCGATCTCGGGCTTGAGGGTGTGCGAGACGATCGCGGGGCCGCGGCTGGAGAAGTTCGCGGTGGAGTCGTCGCGGTCCACCGCGCCCACGGTCAGGACGCCGGGGGCACAGCCGGGCGAGGAGACGGTGTTGAGGGACGGGCCGAGGTTTCCGGCGGCGACCACGAACAACGTGTCCCTGTTCTTGCCGAGTTCGGTGGCGGCCAGGCTCATCGGGTCGGTGCAGTCGGTGGGTTCGGCGCTGCCGAGGCTCATGGAGACGACGTCGGCCTTGTTGTCGACGGCCCACTGCATGCCCGCGATGATCCAGGAAGCGGCGCCGGAGCCGCTGTCGTTGAGGACCTTGCCGACCATCAGGTCGGCGCCGGGTGCGACACCCTTGTTCTTCCCGTCGCTCGCCGCGCCGGAGCCGCCGACGGTGGAGGCGACATGGGTGCCGTGGCCCTGGCGGTCGTCGGTGTCGGCGGAGTCGGTGAAGTTCTCCGATGCGGTGATCCGGTCCTGGAGATCCGGGTGTTCGGCGTCCGCTCCGGTGTCCAGGACGGCGACCTTGGTGCCGGTGCCGTCGTAGCCGGCGGCCCAGGCGCGGTCCGCGCCGACCTGCTTCGTCGACTTGTCGAGACTGGCCTGAACCTTACGGTCGAGCCAGAGCTTCTTGAGGCCGGAGCCCGAACGGGAGCGCGGCGCGGTGAGGTCGGCCCAGAAGTCGGCGGCGCGCTTCTTGTCGGCCTTGAGGGCGAGTCCGCCGATGATGTCGAGGGCCGCTCCGCGCTCGGCCCCGCGCGGGGTGACGAGGGTGCGGCGGGCGGTGTCGCCGGTGTAGGTGGCGATCAGCGGGACGGAGTCGGCGCGGCTGTCGTCGTACCCCTGGCGGATCAGCCCGGTGACGTTGAACAGCTCCTCGTCCACGGTGCCGGCGGCGAGCGCGGACACGGCGGCCTCGGGGTAGACGTACAGGTCCGGGCCGGACTGCCGGGTCTGGACGAGGGGCACGCTGCCGTCCGCGCGGGGCAGGGCGGTGGCGGCGGCAGCGCCCGATGCGTCCGTGGTCACCAGCACCCGGTCGCCGGTGACGAGCGTCAGTGTGACGGGCTTCGGGCCCGTGGCGGCGGTGGCCGCGCTCCCGGTGATCGGTCTGTTCGCGTCTCGCCCGTCCGGTGGCGCGGCCACCGACGGCGCGATCACCGTGACGGCGAGCACGGCGGCGGTCGCCGTTCCGAGTGCCGTACGCGATATCGGGCGCATCGCTCTCCCCAGGTCATTCCGGAACGAAGTAGCCCAAGAGGCCTTATCCCGGAGGTTGTTGGTGCTGCGGTGGCGCCACACTGGCAGAGGGGCCAGGGGTACGGGGGATGATGTGGGCGGCGGGTTTACGCCGTGGCCCTTTCCCGCCACGCGGGGCCCGCCCCAGGGGCGCCGCGATGCGCGATCAGCCACGTCCGGGGAGGTCGGAGAATGCTGGGGGCCATAGGTCTCGACGAGAGACAGGAGACCGCGTACCGCGCGCTCGTCGCGGCGGGAGCCGCGGAGCTCACCGATCTCGCGCACCGGCTGGCACTTCCGGAGGCGGACGCCGAACGCGTGCTGCGGCGGCTGGAGCAGCAGGGCCTCGCCGCCCAGTCGTCGGCCCGGCCAGGACGCTGGGTGGCGGCGCCGCCCGGGGTGGCGCTCGGCGCGCTGCTGATCCAGCAGCGGCACGAGCTGGAGCAGGCGGAGCTGGCGTCCGCGCTGCTCGCCGAGGAGTACCGGGCCGAGGCGAGCGAACCGGCGGTGCACGATCTGGTGGAGGTGGTGACGGGCGCGAGCGCCGTCACCCAGCGTTTCCACCAGTTGCAGCTGGGCGCGGTGTCCGAGGTGTGCGCCCTGGTGACGGGCAAGCCGATCGCGGTGACCGGGATGGAGAACGAGTCCGAGGAGCGGGCCGCCTCGCGCGGCGTGAGCTACCGGGTGGTGGTCGAGCGCGAGGTGCTGTCGACGCCGTACGGGATCCTGGAGCTGTCGGCGGCGCTGAGCCGGGACGAGCGGTGCCGGGTGGTGGACAGGGTGCCGACGAAGCTGGTGGTGGCCGACGGAAGCCTCGCGATGGTCCCGCTGACCGCGCGGGGCGCGGAGCCCGCGGCCCTGGTGGTGCACGCCAGCGGTCTGCTGGAATCGCTGATGGGCCTGTTCGAGGCGGTGTGGCGCGATGCCATGCCGTTGCGCCTCGGCGAGGGCGGCGGAGTGCGCGAGGACGGCGTCGGGCCGGATCCGACGGATCTGGAGATCCTGTCCCTGCTGCTGGCGGGGCTGACCGACGCCAGTGTGGCCAAGCAGCTGGATCTGGGGCTGCGGACCGTGCAGCGCCGGGTCAAGGGCCTGATGGAGCTGACCGGCGTCTCGACCCGGCTCCAGCTGGGCTGGCACGCGTACGAGCGTGGCTGGGTGGCCCGTACCGGGTCGGGGGCCTGAGGGGCCCCGCCGCCTCATCGCCGCAGGTGGCCGGGGTGCGCTGACGGGCGGAGCGGGACACTCTCCGGCACGCTGGTCAGATGAGTGTGTGGCAGCTCGTCGCCGTCGGCCTGGTCATGCTGCTGGGTCTGGCCGGCGTCCTGCTGCCGGGTGTGCCGGGGCAGGCGATCGTCTGGGCGGCGGTGCTGTGGTGGGCGCTGACGGACATGACGCCGGCCGCCTGGGGCGTCCTGATCGGCGCGACCGGGCTGATGCTGCTGAACCAGGCCCTCAAACCCCTGCTGCCACCACGCCGCCCGGGCGAGTCGGGGGCGCCCCGCCGGACGTTGATGATCGGCGGGGTCGCGGGGATCGCCGGGTTCTTCGCGCTGCCCGTGGTCGGCGGGGTCCTCGGGTACGTGGGGGCCATCTTCGGCGCGGAGCGGCTGCGCCTGGGCAGCCGGGGCGCGGCCTGGACCTCGGTGCGCTCGGTGATGCGGGCGACGGGCTACGCGGTGCTGGTGGAGCTGTTCTGCTGCCTGCTGGTGGCGGGCGCCTGGCTGGGCGCGGTGCTCTGGGGCTGACCCGGGGGCGTCCGTTCGGCCGGTCGGCCCGGGTCAGCTCGGCGCCGCCACCGCCGCCCTCTCCGTCTCCAGATGGCGTACGGCGTAGGAGCGCCAGGGACGCCACCGCTCCGCGCCCGGTGTGCCGTACGGGTCCACGTCGGGGTCGCCGAGCGCCCGTATCCGGATCAGGGCGGCGGTGGACCGGCCGATCCGGGGCAGCGTCAGCAGCCTCTCCTCCGCCTCGTCCCGGTCGGCCCCGGCGTCCAGCCGCAGTCGGCCGTCGGCGAGCGCGGTGGCCAGGGCCCGCAGGGTCGGGTCCTCGGCGGAACCGGCGAGCACGTCCGGCTCCGGGAACAGGTGCGTGAGCCCGCCGCAGGGCACGTCCAGCGCCTTCCCGTACCGCTCGACCAGCTCCCCGGCCGCCGCGCGCCCCACCAGGGTCCGCGCCGCGGCCTCCTCCGGGTCGGCCGCGCCCGGCGATCGCAGCCCGGGACGGGCGGCGACCAGCTGGGCGAGCCGGGGGTCGGCGGCCAGCGCCTCGTCCACCGCGTAGGGGTCGGCGTCCAGGTCGAACAGCCGGCGCACCCGCTGGACGGCGGTGGTCAGGTCCCGCAGGTCGGTGAGCTGGATGCGGGCCTCCAGCCAGGGGCCGCCGGGCGACGCCTCGTCGACCGCGACGAGCCCGGAGCCGTACGGCAGCCGCAGGGTGCGCCGATAGGTGCGGGAGCCGGGCGTGCCGGCCACCTCCTCGATGCGGGCGACCGCCTCGGCGGCCAGCAGGTCGAACAGGGCGGCGGTGGCGTACGGGCCCCGATGGGCGAGCCGCAGCGGGATCCCGGCCCGCAGCCCCTCGCGGCGGCCGCCGCCGAGCCCCGTACCCGCTTCGGCGCGCAGGGCGCTGGGGGTGCGGGCGTAGATCTGCCGGATGGTGTCGTTGAACTGCCGCACGCTGGCGAACCCGGCGGCGAAGGCGATCTCGGTGACCGGCAGCGGGGTGGTCTGGAGGAGCACCCGGGCGGTGTGGGAGCGCTGGGCACGGGCGAGCGCGACGGGCCCGGCACCCAGCTCGGCGTTGAGCTGGCGCTGGACCTGCCGGGCGCTGTAACCGAGCCGCCCGGCGAGTCCGGGGACGCCTTCGCGGTCGACGACGCCGTCGCCGATCAGGCGCATGGCCCGGCCGACGACGTCCGCGCGGACGTTCCACTCGGCGGAGCCGGGCACGGCGTCCGGGCGGCAACGGCGGCAGGCCCGGAAGCCGCCCGCCTGGGCCGCGGCCGCGGTGGGGTAGAAGCGCACGTTGGCGCGTTTGGGGGTGACGGCGGGGCAGCTGGGCCGGCAGTAGATGCCGGTGGTCACGACGGCGAAGAAGAACGCGCCGTCGAACCGTGCGTCGCGGCTGCTCACCGCCTCGTACCGGGTCCGATCGTCCATCACACCGTCCAGTGTGCGGCAGCCGGGGCCACCGCACTCGCGGTTTTCGGACGTCGAACCCGGTCCCTGTGGCTACCGGACCCGGCCGCGCTTGGCCTGCATGGCCGCGCGCCCCTCCGCGCCCTTGCGCTTCCAGTCCCGCAGGATCTCGGCGCGTACCCGGGCATCGGTCTTGGCCACGATCCGCTGGTTCTCGCGGATCAGCTTGCGGTAGCTCTCCAGCCGCCGCTCGGGCAGGGCTCCGTCCTCCAGGGCACCGAGGACGGCGCACCCCGGCTCGGCCTCGTGGGCGCAGTCGTGGAACCGGCACTGTTCGGCCAGCTCCTCGATCTCGGAGAACACTTCCCCGACCCCGGTCCCGGCGTCGTAGAGGCCGACGCCGCGCAGCCCGGGGGTGTCGATGAGGACGCCGCCCTGCGGCAGGATCAGGAGGTTGCGGGTCGTGGTGGTGTGCCGGCCCTTGCCGTCGACGTCACGGGCCGCCTGTACGTCCATCACGTCCTGGCCGAGCAGGGTGTTGGCCAGGGTGGACTTGCCGGCGCCGGAGATGCCGAGCAGCACGCTCGTACCGCCGGCGACGATGGCGCCGAAGACGTCGAGCCCCTCGCCGGTGGTGGAGCTGACGGGCAGCACCTGGACGCCGGGCGCGATGGCCTCGATGTCCTGGACGAGGTGGGACAGGGTGACCGCGTCGGGCACCAGGTCGGCCTTGGTCAGGACCACGATCGGCTGGGGCTGCCGCTCCCCGCCGGAGCCGTCGCCCAGCAGGGCGGCGCCCTCGGAGCTGGACAGGGCGAGCGCGAGGAACCGCTCGACCCGCCCGAGGTCCAGTTCGACGGCGAGCGAGACGCAGATGGCGATGTGGTCGATGTTGGTGACGAGCACCTGGCCCTCGGACCGCTGCGAGGAGGTCGAGCGGACGAAGGCGGTACGGCGCGGCAGCAGCGTACGGACGAAACGCGGGTCGCCGTCGGCGTCGAGCGCCACCCAGTCGCCGGTGCAGACGATCCGCATCGGGTCGCGGGGGACGACGAACGCGGTGTCGGCGCGGACCGTGCCGTCGGCGGTGATCACGTCGCACCGGCCGCGGTCCACGCGCACGACCCGGCCCGGCACGAGCCCCTGCTCGGCGTACGGGGAGAAGGCCGCCGCCCAGTCCTCGTCCCAGCCGTACGGAGTCAGCGGGTGCGAGGAGGAGACAGCGGAATCAGCGGAAGAAGAGAGGGAGGAAAGCGGGAAAGACAAGGGAAACCCTTCACAGGGTGGCCCCGGCGCGCGCGCTCGGCGCGGAAAGGAGAGAAGTGGTCAGCCGGTGGCCACGGGGATGAGGACGATGCTCTTCCGGTTGTGGGCAGTGCCCACCGCAACGACAGTCATCAATGTCCTCACCTCCTGATTCCTCTGGTTCCCGGAACTGACTTCCGGCGGAATGGTGTTCACCCTAGCCCGGCCCCCGGGAGCACCGTCAACCGATTTGTTCCGGACCACGGTCGAGGGACGTTCGAGCAGGCGCATACGCGAGAGATGGCCGTGATCTCCCTCGATCGGGTGATACGTGTGCATGAGACCCGGTCCGGGGCCGTTAGGGTGCCGAGCATGACCACACCCCAGGCCTCCACCGGCATGTTCACCCCGGCCCAGTTGGGCACCCAGATCCTGATCGGCTGGAGCGGCCGGCAGCCCGACGCGGACCAGGACACCGCCTATCTCCTCGCGTACTCGCTGGGCGACGGGCAGGACGGTCCGGTGGTCGGCCGCGAGGCCATGCGCGCCGCGCTGGAGCGTGCGGGCCTCCATGTCGGCGGCTCGATCCAGGACGCCGCCGAGAGCTCGAACATCCAGGCGAAGCTCCTCGTCCAGGCGGGCCAGGCCGTCCTGACCCTGCCTCACCTCAGCGCGCAGTACCCGGCCCCCGCGGAGTGGCTGGCCGCCGCCCAGGCGCAGGGCCAGGTGTACGGGATGTTCGCCACGACCCCGTGGCCGGAGGCCGTTCCCGGGCAGCCGGTCAGCGAGGACCGGTTGCGGGCCTTCGCCGCCGACGAGGAGGTCGTCCGCACCGCCGCCCACTGCCTGCTCCCGGTCCGCTCCCTGGGCTGAGGCGTTCCGCAGCCCGGCAGACGACGAGGCCCACCACCCCCCGTGGAGTGGTGGGCCTCGTCATGTGCGCGATGCCGTGCGGCCGGTGCCCTGCCGAACGAGAACGGGCGGCCCGAGGAGTGACCCTCGGACCGCCCGCGCCGAACGCGTCAGGCTGTGGTGCGTCAGTTGTTGCCGACGCCGTTGCCCGAGAGGACCGGGATGTCGTCCAGGATGTGCGACAGCGGCTCGTCGCCCTTGGCCTGGGTGGAGTTGTCGGCGCACTGCTGGTTCTGCGGGTTGGACAGGACGTTGACGTCCTGGACCGCGACCGGCACGAGGCCGACGAGCGAACCGACGTTCGCCTTGAGGGGCAGGCCGACGCAGAGCTTGTTCAGGGTGCCCTGAACGAGCTGGTTCTGCGGGCTCCAGTCGCCCTCCGTCTCCGCGTTGCCGATCTCCGACTCGGCACCGTTCCCGTTGAGGGTGGTGGTGCCGCCGTCGTTGCCGATCGCCATGGCCGTGGGAGCCGCGACTGCGGACAGACCGAGCAGGGACACGGCCACTGCAGCGCCGGCCATCATCTTCTTCATCAACTTCACCTTTCGGAGCGTCCCGTTGTGGAACGTACTGATCAACTGCCGCTGCCCCTGATCGGTTGCGCAGTACCACTCATATGGGTTCGTTCCGGCGCAAGGTCGACGCTTCTGGTCAGTTTCCGGGCGTCTCGGGCCCGGGGGCCTGGCCCGCGGTGCGCGCCGCCGGCACGAATCCACCGCGGCGGGGGGCAGCGGGGCCGGGCTGCGGTTCCGCCAGGGGGTGGTCGCCTCCGGCCGCCTGCCATTCGGCGACGAGCCGGTCGTAGATCGGTGTGCCGCCGCCCGGCGCGGGCCACCGTTCGGCGCTCTGTGAGGTCTGACTGTCGTACGGATCCATGCCGATGCCCTACCCGGCCCGGACCGGACGGTCAGCCGGGGTTACGGCATCCGGCCCAACCGGTTGACCCGACGGGAGACATGGGCGCACGGCCGGACACGCCCGAGGGGCCGGTCCGTCCGGTCCGGCGAAGAACGGTCGCCGTACGGATGGACCGGCCCCAGGTGGTCACCGGGAGCGGACCGGGGTCACGCGGTCTCAGTTGTTGCCGGCGCCGTTGCCCGAGAGGATCGGGATGTCGTTCAGGAGGTGCGACAGAGCCTCGTCACCCTTGGCCTGGGTGGAGTTCTCGGTGCACTGCTGGTTCTGCGGGGACGACAGGACGTTGATGTCCTGGACGGAGATCGGCACGACGCCGAGCAGCGAGCCGACGTTCGCCTTGGCCGGGAGGGCGATGCAGGGCTTGTTCAGCGAGCCCTGGATGAGGGCGAACTGCGGGCTCCAGTCGCCGTGGGTCTCGGAGTTGCCGTACGCCTGGGAGGCGCCGTTGCCGTTGACCGTGGTGGTGCCGCCGTCGTTGGCGATGGCCATGGCGGACGGGGCGGCCGCGGCGGAGACGCCGACGATGGAGACGGCGACGGCCGCCGAGGACATGAACTTCTTGAACATGGAAGAGCCCTTCTGGAAAGTGATGCGTATCAGGCGGAGAAGCCCGGGAGGATGGTCGTGGTGCGGCGGTCAGCCGCCGAGGGGAACACCGCCGAGCAGCGGGGCGGCGCCCTCGACCGCACCGGTTGCCTGGCCCGCCACCTTGCCGACCGTGCCGTCCTCCGAGAGCGTCTCGGTGGTCTCGGCGGCCGTGTCCACCAGCGGGTCGACGACCTGCGGGGCACTGGCCATCACCTGGTTGAGGCCGCTGTCGAGGCTGAAGTTGGGGGCCGTGGGCGTGGGAGCCGCGAAGGCGGGAGCGGCCGATCCGAGGGCAGCCACGGAACCGACAACGAGGGCGGCGGTCTTCGCGTACTTCACTTTTCTGGTTCCCTTCTGCGCGGCGTCTGCTTCGGTCACGTCTCCGTGCCGCACACAAGCTTTCTTTACCTGTGACTTCTGCCGCTTTCTTCCTGATCAACGATCAGGCCGCTTCAGGGAAACTGTGGGGCGTGGAATTTCTCCGGCGCCCTTGCACATCACTCGTGCAGCGAAAAGGCCCCGGACGGCATGTGCCGTCCGGGGCCCACCGAACTGCGGGCCGGAAGCCCGGAAGATCGGAGGGAGTTACTTGTTGATGCAGGTGTTGCCGAACGCCGGGTTCAGCGCGCCGATCACGTTGACCGTGTTACCGCAGAGGTTGACCGGAATGTGGATCGGGACCTGCAGGATGTTGCCCGACAGCACACCCGGGGAACCCGCGGCGATGGCCTCGGCGCCCGAGTCGGCCATGGCCGGCGCGGCGACGCCCATCGCCAGGAACGTACCGGCGGCGACTGCGGCAACCTTGGTGAACTTCACGTTTCTTCCCTTTCCTCGGCGGAGTCAGGTGCGGTCACGACTGTCGTGCCCCGCCCGAGCCGGATACTGCATCGCTCACGACTCCTGCGCTGTCCTACGTAACGATGAACGAGCGGAATCGGAACTGTTCATCGGGTGGATCTACGGATATCCGCCCGAATGCAGCAGTCTCGTTCCCGGGAAAGCGACGGGCCCGGGCCGCTCGGTGGAGGAACGCCGAGGGCCCGGGCCCGAGTAGGGCGGCTGCGGGTCAGTTGTTGCCGACGCCGTTGCCGGAGAGGATCGGGATGTCCTCCAGGATGTGCGACAGCGCCTCGTCACCCTTGGCCTGGGTGGAGTTCTCGGTGCACTGCTGGTTCTGCGGGGAGGACAGGACGTTGATGTCCTGGACCGCGACCGGCACGAGGCCGATGAGCGAACCGACGTTCGCCTTGGCCGGCAGGGCGATGCAGGGCTTGTTCAGCGAGCCCTGGACGAGCGCGAACTGCGGGCTCCAGTCACCGTGGGTCTCGGAGTTGCCGTACGACTGCGAGGCGCCGTTGCCGTTGACCGTGGTCGTGCCGCCGTCGTTGGCGATGGCCATGGCCTGCGTCGCACCGAGACCGAGGATGGAGGCGGCGACAGCGCCCGTAGCCAGAACCTTCTTGATCACGATTAACCCTTCTCGTACTGGTTGCCCCGCGGCGGAGCCCCCTGGTCAACTCACCACGCGACGTTAGGTTCCGCCCATTCACCCGAATGCCGGACGCGACGGGATCCCCCGCCTCTTCTTCGTACGGCTTGGTACGGCGAATTCGTACGGCAGTCTGTTCGTGAAGAAATTGCACAGGCCCCCGGGGCTCATTTCGCCCGAACGAGTGGGCGAGCGCCGATGCCCCTGACGTCACGCCACGGCCGGGACGGATTCCCGCACGCGGTCAACACCGGCGGAGAACAGCGGAGTTGAGGGCGAATCGTTTTTCTTGTTCTGCGAACCGGGATGCACGGGATGCGGCGACACCACCCGTTCGGGTGATTACACAATTTCCACGCAACTCCAAGTTTCCCGCGTGATGTCTGGGTCGTTATTGCAGTCGTCCAGCGCGCACGTCTTCACCACCTTCACCATGACTTCCCGCCGGACCCGGCTGTGCAGCGGCTCCGCCCGATGGCTGCCCGTTGTCCGCGCGCGAAGCACCCACGCGATGTCCTCGCGAATGTCCTCAGAAAGGGCAAGTAATGCGACAGGTCTTGAATAAAAGCATGATCGTCATGGCGGCCGCCTCGGGCCTCCTGGCGGCGGTGGGCGGCACCGCGCACGCCGATGCGTCGGCCGAGGGCGCGGCCGTCGGTTCGCCGGGGGTCGGTTCGGGCAATGCCGTACAGGTGCCGGTGCACGTCCCGGTCAATGTGTGCGGCAACACCGTCAATGTGATCGCTCTGCTGAACCCGGCCTTCGGCAACAAGTGCGTGAACGCCGACGGCCCGAAGCACGAACACCCGCCGGTCAAGCCGCCGGTGGACGAGCCGCCGGTGGACGAGCCTCCGGTGGACGAGCCGCCCGTCGACGAACCGCCGGTCGACGAGCCCCCGGTTGACGAGCCGCCCGTCGACGAACCGCCGGTCGACGAGCCCCCGGTTGACGAACCGCCGGTCGACGAGCCGCCCGTGGACGAGCCCCCGGTCGACGAACCGCCGGTCGACGAGCCGCCCGTGGACCAGCCGCCCGTCGACGAGCCGCCCACCGACACGCCCGGCACCGACACGCCCGGCTCGGGCACTCCCGGGTCCGGCACGCCGGGGTCCAACACCCCGGGCGCGCACCTGGCCGACACCGGCGCCGCCGACCTGGGCCTGGCCGCCGGCGCGAGCGCCGCGCTCCTGCTCGGCGGTGCGGTGCTGATGCGCCGCACCCGCAACGCGCGGGACTGACAGAGCTCCTGCGGGAGAACGAGGTTCGGCCGGACAGCGGGGACTGTCCGGCCGGACCTTCCGCGTGTTCTGCGGTCCGTTCGCCGGGAAGGCCGGGCCGGGCGATGGAACGACGACCACGGCACCGCGCACCGCGCGGAACGCCGGAGCGACGAACGGGAAGGGCCGGGGACGTGGCGGCAGCGTTACGCATCGGGGTGATCGGCGGCAGCATCGCCGGGTGCGCGGCGGCCGTCGCGGGCTCGCGGGCCGGGGCGGACGTCACCGTGTACGAAAGGAGCGGCGCCGAACTCCAGGACCGGGGGTTCGGCATCGTGATCCCGCCGCCGCTCCACGCGGAACTGGTCGGGTCCGGCTATCTGGACCCGGCCATGCCGACGGCTCCCGTGGGGACGCGGGTCTGGCTGACGCGGGAGCCGGGCGGGCGGTCCGCGCGCGAACTGGCCCGCCAGCCCTCTCCCGTGACCCCGTGCAACTGGGGTCTGCTGTGGCGGTCGTTGCGCGCGAGCGCCGGGGCCGCGCGCTACCTCAGGGGGCAACCGGTGACCTCGGTCCGGGCGGACACGGCCGGGCGGGCGGTGATCACCTCCGCGCGGGGCGAGGAGCCGTACGACGTGGTCGTGGGCGCCGACGGACACGCCTCGGCCACCCGGCAGCTGCTCGCACCGGGGCTTCGGCCGGAGCCGGCCCCGTACATGGTGTGGCGTGGCGCGATCCCGCTCGGCGCGCTGGCCGGGCACCCCCGGGAGCTGGACCTCCTGCGCGGCGCGTGGGTGACCCTGGGCTTCCCCGGCGGGCACGGCATCTTCTATCTGATCCCCGGCGGCCCGCAGGACGGCGACGGCAGCACCGGGGCAGGCAACCGGCTGCTCGCGTACGCCATCTACGGCCGGTCGCCCGAGGGTGCCGAGCCCGGACCGTACATCCAGGAGCTGGCGGAGGAGCACTTTCCGGCGGCCTGGGCGGACATCGTCGCGCGGGGCGGCCGCGGGGCGACGGCCTGCCACCCGGTCGCCGATGTGCAGGCCCCCCGGGTCGCCCGTCCGCCCCTGCTGCTGGCCGGGGACGCGGCGGGGGTGACCAGGCCGCACACCGCCACCGGTGCGGTCAAGGCACTGCAGGACGCCCTGTGCCTGGAGCGGGTCCTGCGGGAGGGGCCGGATCCCGCAACGGCCCTGGAGCGGTACGCGGAGAGACGCACGGCGGCGGGAGCCCGGTTGGTGGAGCTGGGCCGCCGGATGGGGCGCGCCCTGGTCGAAGAGGTCCCCGACTGGCCGACGATGGGGCAGGACGAGGTGGACGTGTGGTTTCGCGGGGTGCTGGCCGGGACGTGGCACTACCTCTACGAGGAGCCCGGGGAGGCCGCCGAACCGGATGCGGACCCGGAGGCGACCGTCGCCCGGTGAGGCGGCTCCGCGCGAACGGCCCTCAGTCAGCGATGCGTTCGAAGACGGCGGCGAGGCCCTGGCCGCCGCCGATGCACATCGTCTCCAGGCCGTACCGCGCCTCGCGGCGGTGGAGTTCGCGGGTGAGGGTGGCGAGGATGCGGGCCCCGGTGGCGCCGACCGGGTGACCCAGCGAGATGCCCGAGCCGTTGACGTTGATCCGCTGCTCGTGGTCCTTCTCGCCGAGGCCCAACTCCCGTGTGCAGGCAAGCACCTGGGCGGCGAACGCCTCGTTCAGCTCGATCAGGTCGAGGTCGGCGGGCGTGAGGCCCGCCCGGTCGAGGGCGGTGCGGGTGGCGGCGACGGGGGCGATGCCCATCGTCGCGGCGGGCACCCCGGCGCGGGCGAAGGAGACGAGGCGGACGAGCGGGGTGAGGCCGAGGCGTTCGGCGGTCGCGGCGCTGGTGACCAGGCAGGCGGCGGCAGCGTCGTTCTGGCCGCTGGCGTTTCCCGCGGTGACAGTGGCGTCCGGGTCGGACGTCGCCATCACGGGGCGGAGGGCGGCGAGTTGCTCGGCCGTCGTGTCCGGGCGGGGGTGTTCGTCGGCGGTGACGATCGTCTCGCCCTTGCGGGTGCGCACGGTGACGGGGACGGTCTCCGCGTCGTAGCGGCCCTCGGCGGCGGCGCGGGCGGCCCGCGCTTGCGAGCGCAGGGCCAGGGCGTCCTGGTCGGCGCGGCTGATGCCGTACTCCCGGCGCAGGTTCTCCGCCGTCTCGATCATCCCGCCGGGGACCGGGTGGTTGACGCCGCCGGCGGTCACTCGGCCGCGGGCGAGGGCATCGTGGAGCTGGAGGCCGGGCCCCTTGATGCCCCAGCGTCCGTCGTGGGTGTAGTAGGGGGCGGCGCTCATCACATCGACGCCGCCCGCGATGACGACATCGCTGAACCCGGCCCTGATCTGCATCGCCGCGTCCAGCACCGCCTGGAGCCCGGAGCCGCAGCGGCGGTCGATCTGGGAGCCGGTGACCGTGGTGGGCAGTCCGGCGTCCAGGGCGGCTACCCGGCCGATGGCGGGGGCCTCGCTGGTCGGGTAGGCGTGGCCGAGGATCACCTCGTCGACCCGGTCGGGGTCGATGCCGGTGCGGGTGACGATCTCCGCGATGACGCGTGCGGCCAGCGCGGCCGGGGTCTGCTGGGCGAAGGCCCCGCCGAACCGGCCGATGGGGGTGCGCAGGGGTTCGCAGATGACGACGTCGAGCGGCACGGAAAGCCTTCCCTGGGGTCGGGGTCGGGGGCGGGGAACGGGGCCCGTCGAGGTGGACGAGTGGTGCGGTGGGACGACCTTCGCATCCGGCACTGAGTCGGTCCAATATTGAATCCGCACCGGGTTGAGAGGCTGTGCGTCTCAATCGAGCGTACGCGCGGGTGTCGGCAGCGCTTCCTCCGCCACGGCGAGCACCGCGCGCAGGGCGGCGGAGGGGTTGTCGGCGCGCCAGGCCAGGGCGGCGCGGAGGCGGACGGCCGGGCCGGCGAGGGGGCGGTAGACCAGGCCGTTCTGCTGGATGTGCTGGACGGAGGTGACCGTGAGGGTGACGCCGACCCCGGCGGCGACCAGGGCGAGGATCGTGTAGGAGTCGGGGGCCTCCTGGACGATGCGCGGGGTGAACCCGGCGTTCTCGCATGCCTCGGTCATGGCGTCGCGCACGGTGGAGCCGGAGTTGGCGGGGAAGGAGACGAACGGTTCGCCGGCGAGTACGTCGAGCGGGACGGTCTCCCGCCGGGCGAGCGGGTGGTCGGAGGGCAGGGCGCAGACCAGTTCCTCCTCGTCGATCACCCGGTGAGCGACGCCGGGCCGGGCCACCGGGAGCCGGACGAAGCCGAGGTCGAGCGAGCCGTCGGCGACCCGCGACAGGGCGGTGTTGGCGTACGTCTGTCCGGTCATGACGAGTTCGAGCCCGGGGTGGGCGGCGCGCACGGCGCGGGTGAGCCGGGGCAGCGTCTCGTGGCTGGAGGCACCGGCGAAGCCGATGGTGACCCGGCCGTACTCGCCGATCCCCGCCGATCTGGCCGCGCGGACGGCGGTGTCCAGGTCGTCCAGGACGGTCCGTGCCGGTTCGAGGAAGGTCTCCCCCGCGCTGGTGAGCCGGACCGAGCGGGTGTTGCGGTGGAAGAGCTGGACGCCGAGCTCCTTCTCCAGCTGGCGGATCTGCTGGCTCAGCGGAGGCTGGGCCATCTGGAGCCGCTTGGCGGCCCGGCCGAAGTGCAGTTCCTCGGCGACGGCGAGGAAGGCGTTGAGGTGGCGTAGTTCCATATTGATACTCCCGGCGTCTCGATCCGACCTTAATTCGGTATTGGACAGCCATCAATGGCGCTGGCACCGTGGGGTCGGCGCATACGGAGGGTGAGGGACACGGTGGAGCGGACGGCCGGGGCGGGCGGAGGGGCCGGCAAGGTCCTGTCGATGCGGGAGGCGGTAGCCGCCTTCGTCCACGACGGGGACACCGTGAGCCTCGAAGGGTTCACCCATCTCATCCCGACCGCCGCCGGGCACGAGATCATCCGGCAGGGGCGCCGGGATCTCACGGTCGTCCGGATGACGGCGGACATCGTGGTGGACCAGATGCTGGCCGCCGGGTGCGTGACGCGGCTGGTCTCCTCGTTCGTGGGCAACTCCTCCGCCGGTTCGCTCGGTGAGCTGCGGCGGCGGATCGAGCACGCCGATCCCGAGCCGCTGGTGTTCGAGGAGTACAGCCACTACGGGATGGTGTGCCGGTATATCGCCGGTGCGCAGCGGCTGCCGTTCCACCCGCTGCGCAGTTACGCGGGCAGCGATCTGCCGTCGGTCAACCCCGGTATCCGTAAGGTCACTTCGCCCTATCCGGCCGCCGACGGATCCACCGAGGAGATCCACGTCGTTCCGCCCGTCCATCCGGATGTGACGTTCATCCACGCCCAGCGTGCCGACCGCCGGGGCAACACCCAGATCTGGGGGTTGACCGGGGTCCAGGCCGAGGCGGTGTACGCGGCGGAGAAGGCGGTCGTGGTGGTGGAGGAACTGGTGGCGGACGAGGTGATCCGCGCGGACCCGAACCGCACTCTCGTCCCCGCCCACGCGGTGGACGCGGTGGTCCTGTGCCCGCGCGGGGCGCACCCGTCGTTCGCGCAGGGCTACTACGACCGGGACAACGCCTTCTACCGTGCGTGGTCCGCGATCAGCAAGGATCCGGCGCGGCTGCGGGGATGGCTGGAGGAGTGGGTGTACGGGACCGCCGACCATGCCGCGTACGTGGCGAAGCTGGGCGAGGAGTTCTGGGCGGGGCTGGCGGTCGGCGACGCGCCGAGCGGGTCGGTGGACTACGGGAGGCGGCTGTGAGCGGTCAGCCTGGGGAGGAGACGCGGCCCGTCACCCCGTCCGAGCTGCTCTCGGTCGTCGCCGCGCGTGAACTGGCCGGGCGGCGGACCGTGTTCGCGGGGATCGGGCTGCCGACGCTCGCCACCGAGCTGGCGCGGCTGACCGTCGCTCCGGACATCGAGGTGGTGTACGAGTCCGGGGTCTGCGGGGCCCACCCCTCCCATCTGCCGGAGACCATCGCGGACGCCGTCCTGATCACGGGGGCCGAGGCGGTGGTGTCCATGGCCACGCTGTTCGGCTCGGTGCTCCAGGGCGGGCACATCGACGTCGGCTTCCTGGGGGCGGCGCAGATCGACCGGTGGGGCAGCCTCAACACCTCGGTGATCGGGGAATGGGAGAGTCCGTCGGTGCGGCTGCCGGGTTCCGGGGGCGCGGTCGAGGTGATGGCGAACGCCCGGGAGGTGTTCGTGGTGATGCGCCGCCACACCCCGCGCTCCTTCGCGGACGTGCTGGACTTCTGTACGACGCCGGGTCCCGACCGGGCGCTCGCGGACGGCATCCGCCCGCTCGGCGCCGGGGTCACCCGGGTCATCACCGAACTGGGCGTCCTCGCCCGCGAGGGGGTCGGGGATGAGCTGCGGCTGGTCGCCGTGCATCCCGGGGTGACCGTCGAGCAGGTGCGGGCCGCGACCGGCTGGGAGCTGAAGACCGCCGACCGGCTCGCGACGACGGCCCCGCCCACCTCCGCGGAGCTGCGGCTCCTGCGCGACGATGTCGACCCGAACCGTGTCTACCTCCGCTGAAAGGGCCGTAACTGCCATGCGTATCAGGATCGTCGGAGCCGGGGCCATGGGCCGGGGCATCGCCCAGTGGGCGGCGAGCGCGGGACACACCGTGGAGCTGGGTGACGTACGGCCCGAGGCGGTGAAGGAGGCTCTGGACTTCATCGCGTCGATGCTGGACCGGGCGGTCGCGAAGGGCCGGACGACCGCCGCCGACCGGGACGCGGCGGTGGCCCGGCTGGTCCCGCTCGCCGAGCCGTGGGCGGCGGGCCCGGCCGTGGAGCTGGTGATCGAGGCGGTCCGGGAGGACCTGGAGACGAAGGCCGAGGTGTTCGGGAAGCTGGAGCGGGCGCTGCCCGCCTCCGCCGTCTTCGCGACGAACACCTCCTCCCTGTCGGTGACGCGGATCGCGGCGACGCTCCGGGACCCGTCGCGCCTGGCCGGGCTGCACTTCTTCAACCCGGTGCCGCTGATGCGGATCGTCGAGGTGGTGCCGGGCGCGGCCACCCGCCCGGAGATCCCGGTCCTGCTCACCGAGCTGGTCGAGGGGTGCGGGCACCGGGCGGTGACCGTCGCCGACACCCCCGGCTTCCTGGTCAACCACGCCGGGCGGGGGCTGGTGACCGAGGCGCTCGCGCTGCTGGAGGAGTCCGTGGCGGACCCGGCGGAGATCGACCGGATCGCCCGGGACGTGCTGGGGCTGCGCATGGGCCCCTTCGAACTGATGGATCTGACCGGTCTCGACGTGACGGCCGCGGTGATCGACTCGATCTGGCAGGGCTTCCGGTACGAGGACCGGCTGCGCCCGTCCTTCCTGACCCCGAACCGGGTGGTGGCCGGGCTGCACGGCCGAAAGACGGGCCGGGGCTGGTACGCGTACGGCGACGGGGCGTCCGGCCCCGCACCGGAGAGCGCGGTCACCGGGGACGCGGACCGCCCGGTGTTCCTGGCCTCGGCCGGGCGGCCGGAGACGGCGTCGTACGAGGAGGAGCTGACCGCGTCGCTGGAGGCGGCGGGCGTCCGCGTCGAGCGGGGCGTGGGGCCGTCGGCGGAGGCCGTGGTGCTGGTGCCCGTCTGGGGGACGCCGGTGTCGGCGGCGGTAGCGGACGGCGGGCTGCCCCGGGAGCGTACGTTCGGCGTGGAGGTGCTGCCCTCGGCGGGGCGGCGGCGGGTCCTGGCGGTGACGGCGGCCGGTGATCCGGCGGCCGCCCGGGACGCGCGGGCGGTGCTGGCCCGGGCGGCCGGGGGCGAGGAACCGTACGGGGTGTCGGTGGTGCGGGACACCGCGGGCTCGGTCGCGCAGCGGCTGCTGTCCTCCGTCGTCGCGGTCGGCTGCTCGATCGCGGAACGCTCGCTGGCCGCGCCCGCCGACATCGATCTCGCGGTGACCACGGGCCTCGGCTATCCGGCCGGGCCGCTGGCGTGGGGCGAGCGGATCGGGGCCGTACGGATGCTGGCGCTGCAGCGGGCACTGCACGCGTCGACCGGCGATCAGCGCCACCGGCCGACGCGGTGGCTCACCGAGCGGGCCGCCCTGGGTCTTGCCCTGACCGATCCGGGGACGTCGCCGGCGGACTGCCTGGGGTGAGCCCACCGGTCCGGGTGACCGATTCGTACAAGACGGCCGCGGTGCCGCGTGCCTACGGTCGGGGCATGACTCCACGACTCGACGCCATCAGCATCATCACCTCCGACCTCGCGGCCTCGCTCGCCTTCTACCGGCGGCTCGGTCTCGACATCCCCGACGGGGCGGAGTCCGCGCCCCATGTCGAAGTGACCCTGCCGGGCGGGCAGCGGCTGCTGTGGGACACGGAGGAGGTCATCGCCTCGTTCGACCCGGACTGGCAGCGCCCCGCGGGCGGCGGTGAGCGGGTCGCCCTGGCGTTCGTCTGCGACAGTCCGGCGGAGGTGGACGCGTTGTACGCGGAGCTGGTCGGCGCCGGGTACACCGGGCATCTGAAGCCGTGGGACGCGGTGTGGGGGCAGCGCTACGCGGTGGTGCTGGACCCGGACGGATGCGGGGTGTCGTTGTTCGCCGCCGCCGACGCGACGTAGGCCCCCAGCGTCGTGCCGGCCAGGTCGCGCATCTCCCGGGCCAGGTGCGCCTGGTCGGTGCAGCCCGCCGCGCAGGCCGCCTCGGCGTAGGGCAGGCCGGTGCGGACCAGGGCCAGGGCCCGTTGCAGGCGGAGGATCCTCGCCAGCGTCTTGGGGCCGTAGCCGAAGGCGGCCAGGGAGCGGCGGTGCAGCTGGCGGGCGCCGAGGCCGACCTCGGCGGCCGTCGACGCGACGCTCCTGCCGCGCCGCAGCCCGTCGGCGACGGCCGCCGTGAGCGGGTCCGGCGGTCCGGTGTCGGCGGACCGGGCGAGCGCGAACTCCTCCAGGGCGGCGGCGGGGTCGGCGGACCGGCCGAGCCGGCCGGTGAGCGTGGCGACGGCTCTACGGGGCCAGAGCTCGGTCAGGTCGACCCGGTGGTCGCGCAGTTCGTGCGCCGGTACGCCGAGGAGGACGGGGGCGGTGCCGGGCGCGAACCGGATCGCGGCGCAGGAGCCCCGGTTGCGCGGGTCGACCTCGAACGCGTGGGTGTCGGGCCCGGCGACGACGAGGCGGCGGGCGGTCCAGATCAGGTCCATGCAGCCGTCGGGGAGCACGGACCGGGCGGACCGCTCGGAGCCCGGCGGGACGTCCAGGGTCCAGACGACGGCCCCGTCCAGCCGGGAGGGCCGCTCCTGGTACCGCTGGTGTCGCCGGGGCATACCTCCACGCTAGCGCGGTCAGCGGGTGGGCGGTTCCTCGATCTCGGTGGGCTCCCTCGACTCCCTGGTTTCCCTGGGCTCCTTCGCGTCCTTGGGCTCCTTCTCCCAGGTCGCGTGCAGCCGGGACTTCACGTCGTCGGGCGGCAGGAAGCGGGACCAGCGCTCGGGGAACTCGGAGGGCATGTACGCGGGGCCGTCGTCCTCGTCATCGTCGTCGTCCGTGCCGTCGTAGGCCGCCGAGCGGGTGCGGGCGACGAACTCGGCGGCCTGCGCGGCCCTGACGCGTTCGGTGGCCTCGCGGGCGGCGGCCGTGGCGAGCGAGGGCCACACCCGGTCGATGGCCGCGTTGACCGCGGCGCCGACCAGGACCGCGAAGGCGGAGATGCCGATCCACAGCAGCACGGCGATCGGCGCCGCCAGGGAGCCGTAGATGGTCGGGCCCTCGACCGTGCTGGTCAGGTAGATCCGGAGCAGGAAGCTGCCGAGGACCCACATGCCGAGCGCCACCAGCGCCCCGGGAACGTCCTCGATCCAGGGCGAACGGACGGGGACGGACACGTGGTAGAGCGTCGTGAGGAACGCGATGGTCAGCAGTATGACGAGCGGCCAGTACAGGACGGCTATGACCTCGGTGCCCCAGGGCACGAACTCGACCACCCGGTCCGGGCCGACGACCAGCAGCGGCAGCACCACCGCGCCGAGCAGCAGGGCGACGACGTACAGCAGGAAGGCGAGCAGCCGGGTCTTGACGATGCCGCGGTGGCCGTCGAGGCCGTACATCACGGTGATGGTGTCGATGAAGACGTTGACCGCGCGGGAGCCCGACCACAGGGCGATGGCGAAGCCGAGGGAGATGACGTCGGGGCGGGCCCCGGTCGTGACGTCGGCGAGCAGCGGTTTGGCGAAGTCGTTGACCCCGCGCTCGGACAGCACCGTCTGGGAGGCGGAGAGGATGTTGCGCTCGATGGAGGCGACCGTGGTGGTGGTCGTCCACTCGTCGACGTAACCGAGCAGTCCGATCATGCCGAGCAGCAGCGGGGGCAGCGAGAGCAGGGTGAAGAACGCCGCCTCGGCCGCGAGGCCCAGAATGCGGTACTCGATGCACGAGTTGACGGTGTCCTTGAGCAAGTGCCACGCCATGCGCCGTTTGGAGACGTTGCGGTAGAGCACTCGCGCCCGGTGGAGCCGGCCCGGTGGCCGCTCGGGTGTTTCGTTTGCTGCCTGCACCTCCTTACCGTATCCGTATGGCAGCCACCACCCACACCGTGACCAATCAGGTTCCGCCGCTGGTCGGCCATGACGTCTTCGCCACCGACCGGGTCCTGTCGGAGGCCGTCGAGCGGCACATCGAGCCCGGGATCCTGCCCGTGGCGCTGGAGGAGCTCGGCGAGCTCGGCCGGGCCGCGGGCTCGGCCCAGGCCCAGGAGTGGGGTGCGCAGGCGAACGCGCACCCGCCCGTTCTGCGGACGCACGACCGTTACGGGCATCGCGTCGACGAGGTGGAGTTCCATCCGTCCTGGCACCGGCTGCTGGGCCATGCCGTGTCCGCCGGGCTGACGGACGCCTGGGGGCGGCCGGCCGGTCATGTCCGGCGTGCGGCGGGGTTCCTGGTCTGGACGCAGGCCGAGGCGGGGCACGGCTGCCCGCTGTCGATGACGCATGCCGCGGTGCCCGCGCTGCGCACCGATCCGGCGCTGGGCGCCGCGTGGGAGCCGCTGCTGACCTCGCACACGTACGTGGAGGGGCTCCGGAATCCGCGCGAGAAGGCCGGGGTGCTCTTCGGGATGGGCATGACGGAGAAGCAGGGCGGCACCGACGTGCGGTCCAACACGACCCGGGCCGAGCCGCTGTCCGGCGCGGGCGAGTACCTGCTCACCGGGCACAAGTGGTTCTGTTCGGCGCCGATGTCGGACGGTTTCCTGGTGCTGGCGCAGGCGCCGGGCGGGCTGAGCTGCTTCCTGGTGCCGCGTGTGCTTCCGGACGGCACGCGCAACGTGTTCCTGATCCAACGGCTGAAGGACAAGCTGGGCAACCGGTCCAACGCGTCCGCCGAGGTCGAGTTCGACGGGACCTGGGCCCGCCTCGTCGGGGAGGAGGGGCGCGGGGTGCGCACCATCATCGAGATGGTGGCGGCCACCCGTCTCGACTGCGTGGTGGGTTCGGCGGGGCTGATGCGGCAGGCGGTGGCGCAGGCGGTCCATCACAGCGCGTACCGCAGCGCGTTCGGCGGGCCGCTGATCGACAAGCCCCTGATGCGCAACGTCCTGGCCGACCTGGCCCTGGAGTCGGAGGCGGCGACGGTGCTGGCGATGCGGCTGGCGGCGGCGTACGACGCGGACACCGAGGAGGAGCGGGCGTTCCTGCGGCTCGCGCTGCCCGCAGCGAAGTTCTGGGTCACCAAGCGCTGCACCGCCGTGGTGGGCGAGGCGTTGGAATGCCTGGGCGGCAACGGGTACGTCGAGGAGTCGGGTATGCCCCGGCTGCTGCGCGAGGCGCCGCTCAACTCGATCTGGGAGGGTTCGGGGAACGTCCAGGCGCTGGATGTGCTGCGGGCGCTCCAGCGGGAGCCGCGGGCGCTGGACGCGTTTCTTCGGGAGGTCGGGCAGGCGCGCGGGGCGGATCACCGGCTCGACGCGGCGATCAAGGGGCTGCTGA
Source organism: Streptomyces globisporus (assembly GCA_014649555.1). Taxonomy (GTDB): domain Bacteria; phylum Actinomycetota; class Actinomycetes; order Streptomycetales; family Streptomycetaceae; genus Streptomyces; species Streptomyces globisporus. The sequence continues at coordinate 179,618 of BMTG01000012.1, forward strand.
CGGAGCTGGCCGATCTGGACGGCATCGAGGCGCGGGCGCGGCGGCTGGTGGAGCGGTTCGCGCTGGTGCTCCAGGGCTCGCTGCTGGTGCGCTGGGCTCCGCCGGAGGTCGCCGACGCGTTCTGCGCGTCGCGGCTCGGCGGGGACGGGGGCGCGGTGTTCGGGACACTGCCGCACAGCCTGGATCTCGCGTCGGTGGTGGCACGGGCCCGGCCGTCCGTGGCTTAGGGGGTGTCCGGCGGATCTTGACCGGATCCGCCGGACACCCCCCGGGCCTCACGCGAGCGAGGACCCGCCCGGAGGCGCCGGGCGGGTCCTCGCTCGCGCCGGGCTCAGGAGAGGCGCTTACGGGCGGCCTCGACGGAGTGCGTGACGCCGTCGACGGTCGCGCCCGCCGCGTTCCCCACCTGGTGGGAGACGGCATGGGCACGATGGCTGACCGCGTCGGACGCGTGGGCCGCCGTCCGACGGGTCCGGTACGCGAGCGAGGGCTTGCCGTGGGTGTCGGCCGCGGCGATCAGCAGCCCGCCGAGCAGGGACAGGTCGGTGAGGAGATCCACGCGCCGCGCCCCGGAACCGTCGTCCGGCCCGCGGCCGCCGGCCGTGAGGGCGGAGGACACCAGGGTCACCGCGAGGGCCGCGGACGCCAGCCGTGGCGCGCGCCCCAGGGCGAGCAGGACACCGGCCCCGAGCTGCACCGCGCCCTGGAGGCGGACGAGCTGCTCGGGATCCTCGGGCAGGAACGGGAGGCGCGTGGCGAGTGCGGGGGCCTCCCGCTCACCCCGGGCGTCCTCGGGCGGATCGGGGAGGGCGGGATCGCGGACCGCCGCGATCCCGTCACGGATGAATTTCGCGGCCAGCAGGGGCCGGGCGACTCTGCGCAGAACAGCCATGACCGTTCCGTTGCCCCGTCCGGGCCGGACCACACCCCTCGCCGTACCGGCGTACTCCGGGATGGGGACGGCCGATCGGCGGTCGGCAGGTGTCGTACGGACAGGGTGCGGGAACCCGTGATCCGTCGCGACGATGCGTACGCGTCGGCGCCTGGATGCCGATGGACGCATGTCGGTGGATACCTGAGGAGGACGCGGTGGGAGCTTGGCCGGTGCGGTGGGCGGGTGCGGCGACCGCCGCCTATGGGGTGGGCATTCTGGTACGCCCGGCGCTGATGGCCCGCCCGTGCGGCCTGGACGACGAGGACGGGTCCGTGCCGGCGGCGACCGCGCTGCTGATCCGCGCCGTGGGGGTCAGGGACCTCGCGACCGGGCTCGCCATGCTGGCCGCGAAGGAGGGCGCCGCGCTGCGGGCGGCAACCGTGTGCAGGGTCGCGTCCGACCTCGGTGACGCGGTGCTCTTCGGTACGCAGCTCCCCGATCCGGCCGCACGGCGGAAGGCCGCCGCGGTCGCGGGAGGCTGGGGCGCGCTGTGCGCGGTGGCGGGCCTGGCGTCGCGGAGCGTGCGGAAGTAGGGCAAGAGCCGAGGGAAGCAGGGGTGCCCGCTCGACCGGAGCGGGCACCCCGCATTCTTATGCTCATCACGCCTTTCCGTATTGCCTCGCGGGAACGGCGATTCCGCGAGGCACCACACTCAACGCCCCTCCGGGACATGTAGGTTCACGGTGAAAATGTTCGCCACGCCGCCCGGAAAGGTGCCATGAGGGCTCTTATCGGAATCTCTGCAGCAGCTCCGACAACAGGGAATGGCTTTCCGACCGGCCAGGAACGGATGGACCACCCGTCGGCAGACGCGCGGGATATCAGCCGGCTGCTCTTCGAACAGCTCGCCGGCCTGGAGGAGGGAACAGCCGCCTTCCAGTACGCCCGCAACACGCTCGTCGAGGCACACATGCACTTGGTGCGCCACGCGGCCAGGCGATATCGCGCGCTGCGGAACGGGCAGTTCGAGGATGTCCTGCAAGTGGGCACCATCGGTCTCATCAAAGCCATCGAACGCTTCGAGCTCGCGCGCGAAGTGGAATTCCCCGCCTTCGCTCTCCCCTATATCGGCGGCGAGATCAAGCGGTTCTTCCGGGACACCACGTGGTCCGTACAGGTTCCCCGGCGGCTCAAGGAACTGAGGTCCGCGGTCGAGGCCGGCCACGAGGATCTGGCGGCGCGTCTCGACCGCTCCCCCACCCGTGCGGAACTGGCCCGTCATCTCGGCCTGCCCAGGGAAGAGGTGGCGGAGGCCGAGATCGCCGCGAACGGCTACAACGCCGGCTCCCTCGACGCCCCCCTGCGCAACGACTCCGATTCCGGGGGGCCCACGCCGGCCTGGTCCGACATCCTGAGAGACGAGGACGGCCGACTGGAGCACGTGGAGGATCTGCACGCCCTGGCACCCTTGCTGGCCGCGCTCGACGACCGCCGGCGCACGGTGCTGGAACTCCGCTACGGCCAAGAGCTGACCCAGGCGCAGATCGGCGCCCGGCTCGGCATCTCGCAGATGCACGTCTCCCGCATTCTCAGGAGCACCCTCGCGGAACTGCGGGCCGGAATGCTCTGCTGAGCCGAAGCGAAGGAGGGTGGTGCTGCGCCGACACGGCACCACCCTCCATGCTTCTTCACACCGGGCGGCCGGATCAGGTCCGGCACCCAGTGTCCTCCCACTCTCGTACGGGCCCGATGCGCATCGCCAGAGTTGCAAAGGGTTGCAACCATTGTGTGGACTGCACCGCAACCGGCCCTGGTGAACGGCAGGATGGGCGGGGAAGCGTTCGGGGGGAACGGGGACCATGACGGAGACAGGTTCGGCGGGGGTGCTGCGGGTGACGGGCCAGGGGGCGGGCCGCCGGGCCACCCGGTTGCTCCATCGGGCGCGGGAGGCCCGGCTGGCGGGCGAGCCGTCCGGTGTCGTGCCCCGGGCGGAGATCGACGCCTCCTGGGACCGGGTGGTGCGCAGCGGCATCGACCCCGACCAGTCGCCGGAGAGCGAGCTGCTGGAGGCGGACGAGATCGAGCACCGGCGGCGCAGCACGGCGCTCGGCGAACTGATGCCGTTACTGCGGGCGGGACTGGCCTCGATCGCGGACGCCGCGCAGCAGATCATGGTGGTGACCGACACCGAGGGCCGGGTGCTGTGGCGGCAGGGCAACACGGGGGTGCTGCGCCGGGCCCACGACATCTGCCTGGAGGAAGGCGCGGCCTGGGCCGAGGCGGCGACCGGGACGAACGCGATCGGGACGGCGCTGGCCGCCCGGGTCCCCGTCCAGGTGCACTCCGCCGAGCACTTCATCCGGGCGCTGCACGGCTGGACCTGTGCGGCGGCCCCGGTGCGGGATCCGCGCGACGGGCGGCTGATCGGGATCGTCGACATCAGCGGTCCCGCGTCCACCTTCCATCCGGCGACGCTGGCCCTGGTCGACTCGGTGGCCCGGCTCGCCGAGGGGGAGATCCGCACCCGGCACCTGGCGGAGATCGAGCGGCTGCGCGCGGTGGCGGCGCCGATCCTGTGCCGGGTCGGCGGGCGGGCGCTGGCGGTGGACGTGCACGGGCGGCTGGCGGCGGTGACCGGCATGCCTCCGGTGGACCGGCTGCCGCTGCCGAAGTCGCTGCGCCCGGGTCCGGTGTGGCTGCCCTCGCTCGGCATGTGCCAGGTCGAGCCGCTGCCGGGCGGCTGGCTCGTGCAGGTGGACGACGTCGGGACGACGACGGGGGCGCCACGCCGGGTGGTGCTGGACCTGAGCCGGCCCCGGGCGCTCGCCGTGCATCTGACGGGGCCGCTGGGCAGCGTGAAGCAGCGGCTCTCGCCGCGCCACGCGGAGCTGCTGTACGCGCTGGCGGTGCACCGGCAGGGGCGGACGGCCTCGGAGCTGGCGCGGGACATCTTCGGGGACGCGACCCGGACGGTGACGGTCCGGGCCGAGATCTCCCGGCTGCGGCGTCATCTGGCGGAGGTCCTGGCCCACCGCCCGTACCGCTTCGGGGACGGGGTGGAGGTGGAGGTGATCCATCCGGAGCACGGCGCGGATCTGCTGCCGCACTCCCTGGCACCGGTGGTGGCGGAGGCCCGTAGGGCGGCCCGGACCACCTGAGAGGGGCCGCTGTGGCGCGTGCGGGCGGTCCGGGCCGGGGCCGCTGTGCGCCGATGTCCGGCTCCATGGTTTTCTGGCCGTCATGAGCGACATCCCGCAGCCCGCAGCGCCGACCACCGAGGTGACCGTCTGGTCCCTGGAGCAGACATCGCCCGCCGACCTCCGTCCGGCACGCGCGCCCGAGGGCGATGTCCGCATCGTCCGGTCCGAGGTTCCGCTGCCGGAATTCAGCCGCTTCCTCTACTCGGCGGTGGGCGGGGACATCCGGTGGACCGACCGGCTGAGCCTGACGTACGCCCAGTGGCAGGAGGTCCTGGAGCGGCCCGGCGCGGAGACCTGGGTGGCGTACGAGAACGGGACGCCGGCCGGGTACGTCGAGCTGGACCCGCAGGACGACGGCGTGGTCGAGATCATGTACTTCGGGCTGATCCCCGCGTTCCGGGGGCGGCGGATCGGCGGCCATCTCCTCAGTCACGGCGTGGCGCGCGCCTGGGACCTGGCGGAGCGCTGGCCCGGGCGGCCGCAGACGAAGCGGGTGTGGCTGCACACGTGCTCCAAGGACGGGCCGCACGCGATGGACAACTACCTGCGGCGCGGCTTCCGGCTCTTCGACACGAAGACCGAGGTGGAGCCGGAGGTGGCGACGCCCGGTCCGTGGCCCGGGGCTTACGCCTCCTGACCGTCCGGGGGCGCGGAGAGGGGGCGGTGATGGCCACCGCCCCCTCTCCGCGTCCCCGCCTGCCGACCCTCCCGCCCTGCTCGGGCGATTTGTCGGTAATGCCGATGGAGCACTCCGTGATCGGCACCACATCGTCCCACCCTCCGAGACTCAGCCGTCCACATAGCGGATAGTGGTGGACTGTCCCGAGATGCGCGTGACACGCTTCCGTCATGTCTGGAACTGGAATTGCCTTGGTGAGTCGACGCCACGTCGACCTCGGCCGCATGTCCAGCGCCATCTGTCCGGCGAGCTGAGAGACCCAGCACCGCCGCTCTTCTCTTACCTCTGAACCGCCTGCGCACCGCCGCGCCTCAGCGCGAGTGTGCCGCTCAGAGCCGCCCTCCCGCAGTCCCGAAGGACGTATTGCCATGGCCGCTACCCCGGAACAGCCTGCGACCGCCACGCCCCGCCGCAAGGCCGGACGCCACCGTGGCGAAGGTCAGTGGGCCGTGGGCCACCACACGCCCCTCAACGGGAACGAGCAGTTCAAGAAGGACGACGACGGTCTCAACGTACGGACACGTATTGAGACGATCTACTCCAAGCGCGGCTTCGACTCCATCGACCCGAACGACCTGCGCGGACGCATGCGCTGGTGGGGCCTGTACACCCAGCGCAAGCCCGGCATCGACGGCGGCAAGACGGCCGTGCTGGAGCCGGAGGAGCTGGACGACAAGTACTTCATGCTGCGGGTCCGGATCGACGGCGGCCGGCTGACCACGCAGCAGCTGCGCGTGGTCGGGGAGATCTCGCAGGAGTTCGCGCGCGGGACCGCCGACCTCACCGACCGGCAGAACGTGCAGTACCACTGGATCCGCATCGAGGACGTGCCGGAGATCTGGCGGCGGCTCGAAGAGGTGGGCCTGTCCACCACCGAGGCCTGCGGTGACACGCCCCGCGTGATCCTCGGCTCCCCCGTCGCGGGCATCGCCGAGAACGAGATCATCGACGGCACGCCCGCGATCGACGAGATCCAGCGCCGGTTCATCGGCAACCCCGACTTCTCCAACCTGCCCCGCAAGTTCAAGTCCGCCGTCTCCGGCTCCCCGCACCTGGACGTGGCGCACGAGATCAACGACATCGCCTTCGTCGGCGTGAACCACCCGGAGCACGGCCCCGGCTTCGACCTCTGGGTCGGCGGCGGCCTCTCCACCAACCCCAAGCTCGGGGTGCGCCTCGGCGCCTGGGTGCCGCTGGACGAGGTGCCCGACGTGTACGGCGGGGTCATCGGGATCTTCCGCGACTACGGCTACCGGCGGCTGCGCACCCGCGCCCGGCTGAAGTTCCTGGTCGCGGACTGGGGCGCGGAGAAGTTCCGCCAGATCCTGGAGGACGAGTACCTGAAGCGGAAGCTGGTCGACGGCCCCGCGCCCGAGCAGCCCGCCCAGACCTGGCGCGACCACCTCGGGGTGCACCGGCAGAAGGACGGCCGTTTCTACGTCGGCTTCGCCGCGCGGGTGGGCCGGGTCGACGGCTCCACGCTCACCAAGATCGCGGAGGTGGCCGAGGAGCACGGTTCCGGCCGGGTGCGGACCACCGCCGAGCAGAAGATGATCGTGCTGGACGTGGCCGAGGAGCAGGTCGAGTCCCTGGTCGCCGGTCTGGAGGCGCTCGACCTGCGGGTCACGCCCTCCCCGTTCCGGCGCGGCACGATGGCCTGCACCGGCATCGAGTTCTGCAAGCTGGCGATCGTCGAGACGAAGGCGCGCGGCGCCTCGCTCATCGACGAACTGGAGCGCCGCATCCCGGAGTTCGACCAGCCCATCACCATCAACATCAACGGCTGCCCGAACGCCTGCGCCCGTATCCAGGTCGCGGACATCGGTCTCAAGGGCCAGCTGATGCTGGACGAGAACGGCGAGCAGGTCGAGGGCTACCAGGTGCACCTCGGCGGCGCGCTGGGCCTGGAGGCCGGGTTCGGCCGCAAGGTCCGCGGTCTGAAGGTCACCTCGGCCGAACTGCCGGACTACGTCGAGCGGGTGCTCGGCCGGTTCCAGGAGGAGCGCGAGGACGGCGAGCGCTTCGCGACCTGGGCGGCGCGCGCCAGTGCGGAGTCGCTGTCATGAGCGAACGAGCAGCCCCGTTCTACTGCCCGTACTGCGGCGACGAGGACCTGCGTCCCAACGAGACCGGGCACGGCGCCTGGGAATGTGCTTCCTGCAACCGTGCGTTCCAGCTGAAGTTCCTGGGTCTGCTGACCCGGGGCGTTCAGCGCAACGACGGTGAAGGGGACGCGATATGACGGACACTCTGCTGAGCGGAGAGCTGACCGACGAGGAGCTCCGGGAGCTGGCCGAGCGGGCCGGACGGAAGCTGGAGGACGCCTCCGCCATCGAGATCCTGACGTGGGCGACCGACACCTTCGGGCCGCGCTTCTGCGTCACCTCCTCGATGGAGGACGCGGTGGTCGCGCACCTGGCGTCGCGGGTACTGCCGGGCGTGGACGTGGTCTTCCTGGACACCGGCTACCACTTCCCGGAGACCATCGGCACCCGGGACGCGGTGGACGCGGTGATGGACGTCAACGTCATCACGATCACCCCCCGGCAGACGGTCGCCGAACAGGACGCGGAGTACGGCGAGAAGCTGCACGACCGGGACCCCGACCTGTGCTGCGCGCTGCGCAAGGTGAAGCCGTTGGAGGACGGCCTGACCGCGTACGCGGCGTGGGCGACGGGGCTGCGCCGTGACGAGTCGCCGACCCGGGCGAACACCCCGGTCGTCGGCTGGGACGCCAAGCGCCGCAAGGTGAAGGTCTCCCCCATCGCCCGCTGGACCCAGGACGACGTGGACGCCTACGTCGCCGAGCACGGCGTGCTCACCAACCCGCTGCTGATGGACGGTTACGCCTCCGTCGGCTGCGCGCCCTGCACCCGCCGGGTGCTGGAGGGCGAGGACGCACGGGCCGGCCGCTGGGCCGGACGGGGCAAGACCGAATGCGGGCTGCACGGCTGATGACGACTGATCAGGAGACTTCGATGAGCGTGACGGAGACGGGGGCCACGATCTGGCTCACCGGTCTGCCGAGCGCGGGCAAGACCACCATCGCGTACGAGCTGGCGGGCCGGCTGCGGACCGAGGGCCACAAGGTGGAAGTGCTCGACGGCGACGAGATCCGCGAGTTCCTCTCCGCGGGCCTCGGCTTCTCCCGCGAGGACCGGCACACCAACGTGGCCCGGATCGGCTTCGTCGCCGAACTGCTCGCGGCCAACGGCGTGAAGGTGCTGGTCCCCGTCATCGCCCCGTTCGCCGACAGCCGCGAGGCCGTCCGGAAGCGGCACGCCACCGAGTCCACCACCTACCTGGAGGTGCACGTCGCGACCCCCGTCGAGGTGTGCTCCGTACGCGATGTGAAGGGCCTGTACGCCAAGCAGGCGGCCGGCGAGATCAGCGGGCTCACCGGGGTCGACGACCCCTACGAGGCCCCCGAATCGCCCGACCTGCGGATCGAGTCGCACCAGCAGACCGTGCAGGAGTCAGCGGCGGCGCTCCACGCGCTGCTCACCGAGAGGGGCCTGGCGTGAGTGCCGTCACCACCACCGTGTCCGAGGGCACAGCGAACCCGTACGCGCTCAGCCACCTGGACTCCCTGGAGTCCGAGGCGGTCCACATCTTCCGCGAGGTGGCGGGCGAGTTCGAGCGGCCGGTGATCCTTTTCTCCGGCGGCAAGGACTCCATCGTGATGCTGCACCTGGCGCTCAAGGCGTTCGCGCCCGCGCCGGTGCCGTTCACGCTGCTGCACGTGGACACCGGGCACAACTTCCCCGAGGTCCTCGACTACCGCGACCGCACGGTGAAGAAGCACGGGCTGCGGCTGCACGTCGCCTCCGTGCAGGAGTACATCGACGCCGGGAAGCTCCGCGAGCGCCCCGACGGCACCCGCAACCCGCTCCAGACCGTGCCGCTGACCGAGGCGATCCAGCAGCACCGCTTCGACGCGGTGTTCGGCGGCGGGCGGCGCGACGAGGAGAAGGCGCGCGCCAAGGAGCGGGTGTTCTCGCTGCGCGACGAGTTCTCCCAGTGGGACCCGCGCCGGCAGCGGCCCGAGCTGTGGCAGCTGTACAACGGCCGGCACGCCCCCGGCGAGCACGTCCGGGTCTTCCCGATCTCCAACTGGACCGAGCTGGACGTCTGGCAGTACATCGAGCGCGAGGGCATCGAGCTGCCGGAGATCTACTTCGCCCACGAGCGCGAGGTGTTCAACCGCAACGGCATGTGGCTGACGGCGGGTCACTGGGGCGGCCCGAAGGAGCACGAGGCCACCGAGACCCGGCTCGTGCGCTATCGCACGGTCGGCGACATGTCCTGCACCGGGGCCGTCGACTCCGACGCCACCACGCTGGACGCCGTGATCACCGAGATCGCCGCCTCCCGGCTCACCGAGCGGGGCGCGACCCGCGCCGACGACAAGATGTCCGAGGCCGCGATGGAAGACCGCAAGCGCGAGGGGTACTTCTAAATGACCACCACAGCTGAGCAGTTGAGCGCCACCACCCTGCTGCGCTTCGCCACCGCCGGGTCCGTCGACGACGGCAAGTCCACCCTCGTGGGCCGGCTGCTGCACGACTCCAAGTCGGTCCTCACCGACCAGCTGGAGGCCGTCGAGCAGGCGTCCCTCAACCGGGGCCAGGAGGCGCCGGACCTGGCGCTGCTGACCGACGGGCTGCGCGCCGAGCGCGAGCAGGGCATCACCATCGACGTCGCCTACCGCTACTTCGCCACCACCCGGCGGCGGTTCATCCTCGCCGACACCCCGGGCCATGTGCAGTACACCCGGAACATGGTGACCGGCGCGTCCACGGCCGAGCTGGCCGTGGTGCTGGTCGACGCCCGCAACGGGGTCGTCGAGCAGACCCGCCGGCACGCCGCCGTCGCCGCCCTCCTGCGCGTCCCGCACGTGGTGCTGGCGGTCAACAAGATGGACCTGGTCGACTACGCGGAGCCCGTGTTCGCCTCGATAGCCGAGGAGTTCACCGCGTACGCCGCGTCCCTCGGCGTCCCGGAGATCACCGCGATCCCGATCTCGGCGCTGGCCGGGGACAACGTGGTGGAGCCGTCCGCGCACATGGACTGGTACGGCGGGCCGACCGTCCTGGAGCATCTGGAGACGGTCCCGGTCAGCCACGACCTCACCGCCTGCCACGCGCGCTTCCCCGTGCAGTACGTGATCCGCCCGCAGTCCGCCGAGCACCCCGACTACCGGGGGTACGCCGGTCAGATCGCCGCCGGGGTGTTCCGGGTCGGCGAGTCCGTCTCCGTCCTCCCCTCGGGGCGTACGACGACGATCGCCGGCATCGACGCGCTCGGCGAGAGCGTGGACATCGCCTGGGCCCCGCAGTCGGTGACGCTCCGGCTGGCCGACGACATCGACATCTCGCGCGGCGACCTGATCGCCCCCGCCGACGACGCCCCGCCGGTCACGAGGGACGTCGAGGCAACCGTCTGCCACGTCGCCGACCAGCCGCTCTCGGTGGGCCAGCGGGTGCTGCTCAAGCACACCACCCGCACGGTCAAGGCGATCGTCAAGGACATCCCGTCCCGGCTCACCCTGGACGACCTCTCCCAGCACCCGGCGCCCGGGCAGCTGGTCGCCAACGACATCGGGCGGGTCGTCGTGCGCACCGCCGAGCCGCTCGCGCTCGACGCGTACGAGGACTCCCGGCGCACCGGCTCGTTCCTGCTGATCGACCCGGCGGACGGGACGACGCTGAGCGCCGGAATGGCGGGCGCCGCGTTCGCAGCAGCCGCCGAGGCCGTCGTGGCGGCCGACGACGACGCCGAATGGGACTTCTGATGGCCACCGATTTCTTCTCCTCCTTCGCGAAGGAGGGCGGCCGGGTGGGCAGCGGCGCCCTCGGCAGCGGCCAGGGCGGGGTCGGGCGATGTGCGTGATGACGTACGCGCACCGCTCGCGCGCCCTGAACCCCCCGCACCCGTACCGCCGAAGACCTGCCGACCTCCCGGCCGTGCCCCCCTGACCAGCCAGCGGGGCACGGGACCGGGCCAACGAGAGGAAAGCCTCCCGTGCCTGCCCCCCGTTCCACCGTTCGCCGCGGCCTCGCCGCCGTCGCCGCCCTGCCGCTGCTCGCCCTGGCGGCCACCGCCTGCGGCTACGGCTCCGAGGCGAAGGACGACGACGCCAAGACGAACGTCTCCGCCGGAGGGAAGAAGCTCTCCTCCGACACCGTGAAGATCGGGTACTTCCCGAACCTCACGCACGCCACCGCCCTGGTCGGTATCCAGGAAGGCACCATCCAGAAGGAACTGGGCGGCACCAAGGTCGAGTCGACGACCTTCAACGCGGGCCCGTCCGAGATCGAGGCGCTGAACGCCGGCTCCATCGACATCGGCTTCATCGGCCCCTCCCCCTCCATCAACGGGTACAGCAAGTCCCAGGGCAAGGGGCTGCGCATCATCTCCGGTTCCGCCTCGGGCGGGGTGAAGCTGGTCGTCAACCCGGACAAGATCAAGACCCTGGACGACCTCAAGGGCAAGAAGATCGCCACCCCGCAGCTCGGCAACACCCAGGACGTGGCCTTCCTCAACTGGATCTCCGAGAAGGGCTGGAAGGTCGACGCCCAGAGCGGCAAGGGCGATGTCTCCGTGGTCCGCTCGGACAACAAGGTGACCCCGGACGCCTACAAGTCCGGTGACCTGGACGGGGCGTGGGTGCCCGAGCCGACGGCGTCCAAGCTGGTCTCCGAGGGTGCGAAGGTGCTCCTCGACGAGAAGGACCTGTGGCCGGACAAGAAGTTCGTGATCACGAACATCATCGTGTCGCAGAAGTTCCTCGACGAGCACCCGGACGTGGTCGAGGCGGTGCTGAAGGGTTCGGTGTCCACCAACAAGTGGATCAACGCGAACCCGGACGAGGCCAAGGCATCTGCCAACAAGGCGCTGGAGAAGCTGAGCGGCAAGCCGCTGCCCCAGGAGATCCTCGACCCCGCGTGGGAGTCCATCGAGATCACCGATGACCCGCTGGCCGAGACGCTCAAGACGCAGGCCGGTTACTCGGTGAAGTCCGGCCTGCTCGAGAAGCCGAACCTCCAGGGCATCTACGACCTGGGCCCGCTGAACAAGATCCTCAAGGCCGAGGGCCTGCCCGAGGTCGCCGACGCCGGTCTCGGCGTCAAGTAGCCCGCCCATCCGCAGCAGGACGTAAGGAATCCCAGGAGGTGACGACCATGGCGACCCCTACCCTCACCAAGGCCGAGGACCGTACGACGGTCGAGCACGCAGCCCGTCTCGCACACGTCTCGAAGTCCTTCGCCGGGCCCACGGGGCAGCAGCTCGTGCTGGACGACATCACCCTCGATGTCGCTCCGGGTGAGTTCGTCACCCTCCTGGGAGCGTCCGGGTGCGGAAAGTCGACGCTGCTCAATCTGGTGGCCGGACTCGACCGCCCGTCGAAGGGGTCCATCGAGACCCCCGGCGGGCGGCCGGCCCTGATGTTCCAGGAGCACGCCCTCTTCCCGTGGCTGACCGCGGGCAAGAACATCGAACTGGCCCTGCGGCTGCGCGGGGTGCCTAAGTCGGAGCGCCGCACCGAGGCGGAGCGGCTGCTCGAACTGGTCCGGCTCGGCGGAGCGTACGGCAAGCGGGTGCACGAGCTGTCCGGCGGTATGCGCCAGCGCGTGGCGATGGCCCGCGCGCTCGCGCAGGACAGCCAGCTGCTGCTGATGGACGAGCCGTTCGCGGCGCTGGACGCCATCACCCGCGATGTGCTGCACGACGAGCTGACCCGGATCTGGCGGGAGACGAACGCCTCGGTCCTGTTCGTCACCCACAACGTGCGCGAGGCCGTACGGCTCGCGCAGCGTGTCGTGCTGCTGTCGTCCCGGCCGGGCCGGATCGCCCGGGAGTGGACGGTCGACATCGAGCAGCCGCGCCGCATCGAGGACACCGCCGTGGCGGAGCTGTCCGTCGAGATCACCGAAGAACTGCGTGGGGAGATCCGCCGACATGGCCAGCACTGACATCACGTCGAGGCGGAAGCGGCCGGACGGGGAGGCCGGACCGGTCGACAAGAAGCCCGACGACCTGGCGGGACTGGAGGCCGGCCTCGACGCGCTCGACGCCGTACAGATCCGCCGCACCCCGGTACGCGAGGTGCTCCTGCAGAAGGTGCTGCCGCCGGTCGTGGCGGTGGCGCTGGTGCTGGTGGTCTGGGAGCTGCTGGTCCGCGCCCAGGTCACCGAGGTGTACAAACTGCCGCCGCCGTCCGCCGTGTGGGACAGCGCCAAGGACATGTGGCTGGCGGGCACGCTGCTGGAGGTCGTCTGGACCAGCGTCTCGCGTGGTCTGTTCGGCTTCCTGCTGGCGGTCGCGATCGGTACGCCGCTGGGGCTGCTGGTCGCCCGGGTGAAGCTGGTCCGGGCCGCGATCGGCCCGATCCTGTCCGGGCTCCAGTCGCTGCCCTCGGTGGCGTGGGTGGCCCCGGCGGTGATCTGGCTCGGGCTCAACGACCAGATGATGTTCGCGGTGATCCTGCTGGGCGCGGTGCCCTCGATCGCCAACGGTCTGGTCTCCGGCGTCGACCAGGTGCCGCCGCTGTTCCTCCGGGCGGGCCGCACGCTGGGCGCGACCGGGCTGCGCGGGACCTGGCATATCGTGCTCCCGGCGGCGCTGCCCGGCTATCTGGCGGGCCTCAAGCAGGGCTGGGCGTTCTCCTGGCGCTCCCTGATGGCCGCCGAGATCATCGCCTCGTCACCCGAACTGGGCCTGGGTCTCGGGCAGTTGCTGGAAAACGGCCGCAGCAACTTCGACATGCCCGGGATCTTCCTGTCGATCCTGCTCATCCTGTTCGTCGGCATCGCCATCGACCTGCTCATCTTCAGTCCGCTGGAGCGGTGGGTGCTGCGCAGCCGCGGTCTCCTCGTCAAGAACTGAGCCCTCCCATGACGCATCCCACTCTCCTCGTCATCGCCCACGGCAGCCGCGACCCGCGGCACGCCGCGACCGTCCACGCGCTCACCGAGCGGGTCCGCACCGAGCGGCCGGGACTGCGGGTGGAGACGGCGTTCCTGGAGTTCAACGCCCCGTCGGTGCCCCGGGTGCTGGAGCGCCTGGCGGCACAGGGGGCGGACGAGGTCGTCGCCCTCCCCCTCCTGCTGACCCGGGCGTTCCACGCCAAGACCGACATCCCCTCGGTCCTGCGCGAGGCCCGCGCCCGACTGCCGAGGCTGCACATCCGGCAGGCCGACGTCCTCGGCCCGTCCCCGCTGCTCAACGCCACCCTGGAGCGGCGGCTGCGGGAGGCCGAGGTCCGTCCCGGCGACCTCCCCCGGACCGGGCTCGTCCTGGCCTCGGCGGGATCCTCAGACCCGGAGGCGATCGCAGTGATCGCTGAAATCGCGCGGGAGCTGCGGCACACCGGTTGGTGCGCCGTGCGGCCTGCGTTCGCCTCCGCACTCCTTCCCCGTACCGAGGACGTGGTACGGGAACTGCGGGCCGAGGGCGTGGAGCGGGTGGCGGTGGCCCCGTACGTCATCGCGCCCGGCCGGCTCCCGGACCGCATCGCGGCGGGCGCGGAGGTGGCCGGCGCGGACGTCCTGGCCGATGTGCTGGGCCCCGCACCGGAGTTGGCACGGCTGCTGCTGAACCGGTTCGACGAGGCGCGGGTGCCGGTGGGGGCGTCGCTGTCGGCGTGAGGGGCGGCGCGTGTCACCGGACACGCCCGGGGGCCGCGCCACCAGGGAGTGCCCGGGAAACCGGAGGCGCCGCTGCCCAGACGTCTCGTACCATCGGGCCGCACCGACCCGTCGCGTACCCCCAAGGACTCTGTGAATCGCTCCGATCTCCCCGCCAAGGCCCCCTCGCTCGCGGCCGGCATGGCCGCCACCGATCACAGCCCGGCCGACCAGCTCGTCCAGACCCGCCACCGTGCCACGCTCGTGGCGGGCTGGGACATCGCGCCCGGCTCGGCCGTCCTGGAACTGGGCTGCGGTCAGGGGGACATGACCGCCGTCCTCGCGGAGGCGGTCGGGCCCGAGGGGCGCGTGGTGGCCATCGATGTGGCCGACCCCTCCTACGGCTCACCGGTCACGCTCGGGGAATCGGCGGACCGGCTCGCGGCGGGCCCTCTCGGCCCCCGCATCGACTTCCGTTTCGGCACCGACGTCCTCGACCCGTCCGTCGACTTCCCCGTCGGCTCTTTCGACCATGTGGTGCTCGCGCACTGCTCCTGGTACTTCGCCTCGCTCGGGCAGCTGCGGGACACCCTGGCCCGGGTACGCCGGTGGGCGGGCCGGCTGTGGTTCACCGAGTGGGACGTGACGCCCACGTCCGGCGACCAGTTGGCCCACCTCCTCGCCGTGCTGATCCAGGGGCAGATCGAGGCCGCCGGATCGCGCGGCCAGGGCAATGTGCGCACGCCCTTCTCCCGTGAGGAACTGCTGCGGCTCCTGCCCGAGACCGGCTGGGCGGCCGAGGGAAGCAAGCCGGTCGACACCGAAGGTCTTCAGGACGGCGACTGGGAAGTGGCCGCCTGTCTCGGCCTGGTGGGAACGGAGGAGCATCTGGCGTCGCTGCCCGAGCCGGTGCGCCGGCTCGTCCTCAGCCAGGCCGACGTCCTGCGGGCCGTTGCCGTGGAGCGCGGCAATCGCCCGCTCGCCGCGTACTCGGTCACCGCGCGCTGACGGACGTCTCGGCGGCGGCTCAGTCGTAGGACAGCCCGCCGGACCGCGCCCGCTTGAGTTCGAAGAAGCCCGGGTGGTTCGCCAGGACCCGGAAGCTGTCGAAGAGTTCGGCCGCCTCCTCGCCGCGCGGGATCGCGTTCAGGACCGGGCCGAACCAGACCGTGCCGTCGACGTGGATCGTCGGCGTTCCCACGTACGCGTCCTGCTCCGGGTCCTTGCCCCCGTCGTGGCGGCGGGCGACCTCGGTGTCGTACGCCGTGGAGTGGGCCGCTTCCGCCAGGGCTGCGGGCAGGTCCAGTTCGGCCAGGGAGGCGGCGATCACCGCGTCGAAGTCCTCCTCCTTGTGCTGGTGGATGCGGGTGCCGAGCGCGGTGTAGAGGTCACGCAGGACGCCGTCACCGTGGGCGGCCGCAGCGGCGACGGCCACCCGGACCGGGCCGATCGACTTGTCGACGAGCTCGCGGTACCGGTCGGGCAGTTCGTTGCCCTCGTTGTGCAGGTAGAGGCTCATGGGGAGGAAGCGCAGCTCGATGTCCCGGTGCCGCTCCACCTCCAGCATCCAGCGGGAGGTGATCCACGCGAACGGGCAGGCGGGGTCGAAGAGGAAGTCGACGGTGGTGCGGGCGGCGGGCCCGGTCGTGGGGTGCAGTGTGCTCATGCGCCTCAGCCTAGGCAGCGAGTGGCGTGGACTCCCGGGCCAATCCGACGCTGATGCGGTGGGCCATTCCGTGCGCCGTCCGGGGCGCCGAACGGCCGAACAGGCGCCGTTGACGGGCAACGGGCCGCATGTCAGCGTCGGTTCGCGCGGAGCGACCGCGCGCGGTCCCGCCGGCAGGGCGGGCGACCGGGAGGGGAACCATCATGGGAAGACGCAGGTCCACGACGATCACGGCATTAGCGCTCTCGCTCTCCGGGGCGATGCTCACCGCCGGGGCGGCCGCACCGGCCCTGGCCGTCGGCAGCGGGCATACAGGCACACCGCCGGCCGCCGAGGCGTTCCGGCTCCAGGCCGATCCGACGCCCGAGGAGCAGGAACACCTGAGGGAGATCGCGGGCGCCATCTGGACGCCCCAACTGGCCGCCGGCTGGAACATGAACGCCGAGGTCGCCGACGTACTCTCGCAGGCCACCGAGCGCATCCTGCAGTGCTCCGAGGCGTTCGCGCTGGTGCCCCGGCCGCCGGGCTTCGTCCCCGGCCTCGGCTATCTCGTCCAGTACTGGAAGAACCTGCGCGACTACTTCCTGGTCGTGAAGGACAACCGCACCTACCGCGCGTGCGTGGTCTCCACCGCCGCCTACTACCGCTCCATCATCGAGATGGCGTCCGCGGGCATCTGAGTCCGGGCAGGGGCGGGCCGCCGTACAGCCGCGTACGTGCGGCGGCCCGTCAGCCGAGGGTCCTGGCCGGCTCCTCGGGCTCCGGCTCCGGGGTGTGGTGGCGGCCGACCGGGATCACCAGCGGGGTGCGGCTGACCGGGTCCGTGGTCACCTGGCAGCGCAGGCCGAAGACGTCCTCGACCGTCTCGGCGGTGATCACGTCGGCGGGGGCGCCCTCGGCGACGATGTCGCCCTTCTTCATCGCGATGACGTGGTCCGCGTACCGGCAGGCCTGGTTGAGGTCGTGCAGGACCATGACGATCGTGCGTCCCTCGCGCCGGTTCAGGTCGACGACCAGGTCCAGCACGTCGATCTGGTGGGCGAGGTCGAGATACGTCGTCGGCTCGTCGAGGAGGAGGACCGGGGTGCCCTGGGCGACGGCCATCGCGATCCAGGCGCGCTGGCGCTGACCGCCGGAGAGTTCGTCGACGGCACGGTCGGCGAGGTCGGTGGTGCCGGTGGCGGCGAGCGCGTCGTGCACCGCCTGCTCGTCCGCCTTGGTCCACTGCCGCCACCACGTCTGGTGCGGGGAGCGGCCCCGGTTGACCAGGTCGATGACGGTGAGGCCGTCGGGGGCGACCGGCGACTGCGGGAGGATGCCGAGCCGCTGGGCCAGCTCCCGGGTGGGGATGGAGTGCAGGGCCCGTCCGTCCAGGCTGACCGCGCCGTCGCGCGGGGCGAGCAGCCGGGCCAGGGCGCGCAGCAGGGTCGACTTGCCGCAGGCGTTGGCGCCGACGATGGCGGTGATCCGGCCCGGCGGCACGGCCAGGTCGAGGCCGCTGACGACGGCTCGGTCGTCGTAGCCCAGGTGCAGGCCCTCGGCCCGCAGGTCGGGTTCGGCGGTGGACATCGGTCAGCCTCCTGAGCCCGCGCGGTTGACGCGGATGAGCAGCCAGAGCAGCACCGGGGCGCCGAGCACTCCGGTGACGATCCCGACGGGCAGTTCGGTGCCGGGGATCAGTTCGCGTGCGAGGACGTCGGACGCGAGGACGACGAGGGCGCCGGTGAGTCCGGCGGCGAGCGGCGGCGGCCAGGCGGTGCGGCACAGCCGCTGGGCGATCTGCGGGGCGGCGAGCGCCACGAACGCCACGGGTCCGGCCGCCGCGGTGGCGAAGGCGACCAGACCGACACCGGTGAGCAGGACGGTGAGCCGGACGGTCTGGACGCGGGTGCCGAGCCCCTTGGCCACGTCGTCGCCGAGTTGCAGCGTACGCATGAGGCGGCCGATGAGCAGGGCGGTGGGGACCAGGACGACAAGGGCGTACGCGAGGGGCTCGGCCTGTTGCCAGTCACGGCCGTTGAGGTTGCCGACGAGCCAGCCGAGGGCGGCCTGGGCCTGGAAGCGGCCGCCCCGGGCGAGCAGGTAGTCGGTGGCGCTGAGGCAGATCCAGGAGACGCCGATGCCGACGAGGATGATGCGGTAGCCGGTGGTGCCGCGCCGCCAGGCGAGCCCGTAGACGATCAGGGCGCTGGCGAGGGCCCCGAAGAGGCCGAGCGCCTGGGTGCCGAGGCCGAAGTCCCAGCCGAGCACGATGCCCGCGACGACGGCCGTCCCGGCGCCCTGGGTGAGGCCGATCATGTCGGGGCTGGCCAGGGGGTTACGGGTCATCGTCTGGAGGAGCGCGCCGGACATGCCGAACGCGATGCCCGCGAGCAGGCCCGTCATGGCGCGGGGCAGCCGCAGTTCCTGCACGACGAGGAGGGTGCCCGCGTCGCCGGAACCGGTGAGCGCGCGGGCGACGTCGGCGAGCGGGATCCCGTACTCGCCGATGGAGACGTGCCAGCACAGCGCCGCGAACACGGCGACGGCGAGCCCCGCGGTGACGGCGAGCTGACGGGGGCGCAGGGTGCCGGAGAGCGGCGGGAAGGCGAGGCGGAAGGGGCGGGCTGCGGCCTTCGGGAGCGGGCCGGAACTGGTCTTCCCGGGCGCGGTGTCGGTGGTTCCGGTGAGCCCGGTGTTCCCGTCGGGCCCGGTGGTCTTCGTGAGCGGGGTGTCCGGTGTCATGGTCAGATCTCCGCGAGGCGACGTCGGCGGACCAGGGCGATGAAGAACGGTCCGCCGATGAAGGCGACGATGATCCCGGCCTGTACCTCGACGGGCCGGGCGATCACCCGGCCGAGGATGTCCGCGCCGAGCAGCAGCCCCGCGGCGAGCGCGGCCGAGAGCGGCAGCAGCCAGCGGTGGTCGGGGCCGAGTCCGGCGTACTGGGCGAGGACCCGGGCGACGTGCGGGACGACCAGGCCGATGAAGACGACGGGCCCGATCACCGCGACGGCCGCCCCGGTGAGCAGCGTGACGGCGACGACGCCCTGGAGGCGGACGAGGCCGAGCTTGCGGCCGAGGGACGCGGCCACGTCGTCGCCGAGGGCGAGGCTGTTGAGGGCGGGGGCGCTCGCCAGGGCGAGGAGGGCGCCGAGCCCGAGGAAGGGCAGGATCCGCAGCACGGTGGAGGCGTCCTGGTCGGCGAGCGAGCCGGCCGACCAGAACCGGAAGCGGTCCAGCGCGGCCGGGTCGGTGAGGACGACGGCGCTGGTCAGCGAGGACAGCACGGCGGTGACGGCGACTCCGGCGAGGGCCAGCTTCACCGGGGTCGACCCCGAACGCCCCATCCGCCCGAGGAGGTAGACGACGACGCTGGCCGCCATCGCCCCGGCGAAGGCGAACCAGATGTAGCCGAACAGCGAGCCGATCCCGGCCACGCCGGCGGCGATCACGATGGCGAACGCGGCCCCGGCGCTGACGCCGAGGATGCCGGGGTCGGCCAGCGGGTTGCGGGTCAGCGCCTGCATCACGCAGCCGGATAGGCCGAGCGCAGCTCCGGCGGCCAGGCCCAGCGCCGTACGCGGGATGCGTACGGACCAGATGACGTCCTCGATCCGGGGGCCGGTCGGCTGTCCCGTCAGGGCGTTGATCACGTCGCCGGGCGGGATGCTGAGCGCCCCGAGCCCGATCGAGAGCAGGCAGAGCACGGCCAGCAGCGCGGCGAGCGCCGCCACGAGCAGGGCGGGGCGCCATCGGGCGGGGCGGGTCACGGGGCTGGCTCCACGGTCCGGTTCCTCACGGGAGGGATGGATGGGCCGCCCCGCAGACGCGGGGCGGCCCGGAAGGGGAAGGCGTCAGGACGCGGGGTGGACGACCTTCGTGTCGGTCTTGCCGTCGACGGCGGCCGACAGCATGGGGACCAGGCGGTCGACGGTGTACGGGATGCTCAGCGGGGTCACGAAGGAGATGGCGCTGCCGAAGTGGCTGCTCTCCTTGATCATGACCTCGCGGCCCTCCTTGACCGCGTCGAGCTTGCCGTACAGCGGGTCGGCGTGGAGCTTCTTGGCGTCCTTGGCCGGGTCGGTGACGATCCAGGCGACGGCGTCCGTGTCGAGGAGGTCGGTGCGCTCCTTGCTGATGTTGGCGCCGAATGCCTCACCGACGACCTTGTCGAGGCCCGTCGGGAGCTGGAAGCCGAGGCCGGTCAGCACGCGCGAGCGGTTGTCCTGCGGGCCGTAGACGTACATGCCCTCGTACGGCGTCGCCATGACCGCGGTCCTGCCCTTGAACTCGGGGTGCGCGGCCGCGGCGTCGGCGATGTGCTTCTCGGTCTTGGCGACGAGCGCCTTCGCCTCGTCGCTCTTGCCCAGGGCCTTGCCGACCTGCGTGGTCTGGTCCTGCCAGGAGATGCCCCAGTCCGCGCCGTCCTTCGGCTGGGCGACGACCGGCGCGATCTTGGAGAGGGTGCGGTACTGGTCCTTGGTGAGGCCCGAGTACAGCGCGAGGATCAGGTCGGGGCGGAGCGAGGCGATCTTCTCGACCTGCGGGCCGGTGCCGTCGTCCTGCAGGACGGTGGGGCGCGCCTTGTCGCCGAGCGCCTTCTCGGCCCACGGGCCGATGGCACCCTTGAACTCGCCGAACCACTCGGTCGTGCCGACGGGCACCTTGCCGAGGGCGAGGACGGCGTCCTGGTCGGAGAGGCCGACGGTGACGATGCGCTGCGGGTCCTTCTTGACGGTGGTGGTGCCGTACTTGTGGTCGAGCGTGACCGGGAAGGCCCCCTTCGGAGCGCTGTCGCCGGACGGCGCGGCCTGGTCGTCGCTCTCGCCGGACCCGCAGGCGGCGGCTCCGAACAGCAGCAGGGCGGACGCGGCCACGGCGGTGAGCCGGGTGCGCTGGATCATGCGGAACATGACGGATTCCTTCGGGGGCGTCGGCATTCGCCGGGGACGGAGCGAGGGGCGGGGGGTGCGTGGGGTCAGGGGTGCGGTGCGGCGGTGCGGCTGCCGGACCAGGCGCGCCACAGCGCGGCGTACGGGCCGTCCGCGTCGCGCAGTTCGTCGTGCGGGCCGCTCTCGACGACGCGGCCGGCCTCCAGCACGACGACCCGGTCGGCGGCGACGGCCTGGGTGAGGCGGTGGGCGACGACCAGGGCGGTGCGGCCGTCGAGGGCGGCCTCGGCGGAGCGTTCGAGGACCCGGGCGCCCGCGCTGCCCGCCTCGGCGGTCGCCTCGTCGAGGACGGCCAGGGCGGGGTCGGCCAGGACGAGCCGGGCGAGGGCGAGTTGCTGGGCGCGGGCGGGGTCGAGGCGGTGGCCGCCCTCGCCGACGACGGTGGCGAGCCCGTCCGGGAGGGCTTCGGCCCAGTCGAGGGCGTGCACCGTGGCGAGGGCCGCGCGCAGGTCGGCGTCGGTGGCTTCGGGGCGGGCGAGCCGGAGGTCTTCGGCGAGGGTGCCGGTGAAGACGTGGACCTCCTGGGTGACCAGCACGACCGGGTGTTCACCCGCGCTCGCAGATGCGGAGCCCGCGCCCCCCGGTGCGGTGACCGTGCCCGCGGTGGGCTGCTGGACGCCCGCGACGATCCGGGCGAGGGTCGATTTGCCGGCCCCGCTGGTCCCGACGAGCGCGACGTGTTCGCCGGGCTCCAGGGTGAGGGAGACCTCGTGCAGGACGGGGCGGCCGGGTCCGTAGGCGTGGCTGACGGCGTGCACGGTGACGGCGGCTTCCGAAGAAGCGATGCGCTGACGCGGTACGGAGGCGGGCGCGGCCTTTCCGGCCTCCGGCTTTCCGACCTCCGGCTTTCCGGCCGTCGGCTTCCCGGCCTCCGGCTTTCCGGCCTCCGGCTCCGGCTGCTCCGCGAGGTCGGTCACGCCGACCAGCCGGGCCAGGCCGGCCGCCGCCGACTGGGCGTCGTCGAGCAGTACGAGGGCGGCGTTGACGGGTCCGAAGAGGCTGTGGAAGTAGAGGGCGGCGGCCGTGGCCGTACCGATCGACACCGCGCCGTCGCGGACCAGCCAGAATCCGGCGATCAACACAGCGGCCAGGCCGATGTACTCGGCGATGTGCAGCCGCCCGTAGAAACCCAGCACCAGGTTGACGCTGCGCATGGTGAAGTCGACGGCCTTGCGCGAGCGTCCGGCGCTGCGCTCGGTGTGCTGCTCCTCCAGCCGGTGGCCGCGTACGGTCACGGCGCCGCCGATGGTCTCCAGGAGCTGTTGCTGCTGGGCCCCGTTGGCGACCCGCTGGTCGGCGTAGAGGGTGAGGGCGCGGCGTACGTACCAGCGGGCGGTAAGCAGTTGGACAGGGACGGCGAGGAGCGCGGCGAGCAGGAACCGTACGTCGAGCAGCGCCAGCGCGCCGAGGGTGAGGAGGATCGCGAGGACGGAGCGGGCCATCTCGGGGAGCGCGGACCGGACGGCTTCGGCGACCCGGGCGACGTCGCCGGTGACGCGGGCGGTGAGGTCGCCGGCCCCGGCGCGTTCCAGCCGGTCGGCGGGGAGGTTCAGGGCGCGTTCGACGAACCGCTCGCGCAGCCGGGCCAGTACGGTCTCGCCGAGGCGGGCGATCCGGGTGAGCCCGAGCATGGTGGTGAGGCCCTGGACGACGGCGACCGCGACGAGGAGGACGACCGGGAGGGTCAGGTCCCCGGCGGGGCGGCCGTCGGCGACGATGTCGACGATCCGGCCCAGCAGCGGCTGGACGAGGAGGCCGACGACGGTGGCCCCGACCAGGATGCCGAGGCCGGTCAGGGCGAGGCCCCGGTCGGGGCGGATCAGCGTGCGCAGAGCGGCCCGGGTGCGGGCGGGGGTGGCGATGGGGAGCAGCTCGGCGCCGGTGTCCGGCGTGGGCGAGTCCGTGGTCATGTGAGCACCGCCGTGCGGTAGACGGGATGGTCGCGTACGAGGTCCTCGTGCGGGGCCTCGGCGGTGATCGTGCCGCCGTCGACGAGGACGACGCGGTCGGTGGCGGCGAGCAGGGCGGGGCTGCTGGTGACCAGGACGGTGGTGCGGCCGGCGCGGGCGCGCCGGATGCCGGCGGCGATCCGGGCCTCGGTGGCGGCGTCGACCGCGGTGGTCGGGTCGTGGACGACGAGGACGCCGCGGTCGGCGGCGAGGGCGCGGGCCAGGGCGACGCGCTGGCGCTGGCCGCCGGAGAGCGAGCTGCCGCGCTCGCCGATCCGGCCGCCGGTGCCACCGGCCAGGGCGGAGGCCACCTCGTCGACGGCGGCGGCGTCCATCGCGGCGCGCGGGTCGCTCCCGGCGGGGGCGGCGGCGGTGACGTTCTCCAGGAGGGTGCCGTCGAAGAGCTGGGCGTCGTGCTCGGCGACGAGCAGCGCGGAGCGCAGGGCGGCGGGCGCCAGTTCGGTGAGGGGGACGCCGTCGAGTTCGACGCTGCCCCGCTCCGGGTCGCAGCGGCGGGCCAGGCAGTGCAGCAGGGTGGCGGCGTCGGCCGGGTCGGTGACGACGACGCCGAGGTGTTCGCCGGGGCGGACGGTCAGGTCGAGGGCGTCGAGTCCGGCGTGGCCGAGTCCGTTCAGGCGCAGTTCGCCGGGGGCGGGGGCGGCCGGTTCGGCGGTGCCGCCGGTCGTCTCGCCCGGGGCGGCCAGCACGTCGGCGATCCGGGCGGCGGAGGCCCGCCCCTTGGCGAGTTCGGCGCCGACCCAGGCGAGCACGCTGATCGGGCCCGGGAGGAAGAGGGCGAGGCCGACGGCGGAGACGAGGGCGCCGAGGCCGATGGAGTCGCTGAGGACCAGCCGGCCGCCGACGAGGGCGACGAGCGCGATGAACGAGCCGGTCAGCGTGAGCATCAGGCCGGTCTGGAGGGCGGCGGCGCGGGCGGCGCGCACATTGGCGTCGCGGGAGGCCTGGCTGGTGGCGCGGTAGCGGTCGACGGCCGCGCGCTCGGCCCTCAGGCCCTTGAGCACACGGACCCCGGCGACCAGGTCGGCGGCCACCCCGGAGGCGTGGGCGGCCTGTTCCTGTTCGGCCTCGCTGCGGTGCTCCAGGGGCCGGGCCAGGAAGTGGCCGAGCGCCATCAGGACCGGCGCGCCGATCAGGACGAGGAGCCCGAGGGGCAGGGAGGCGCGGAGCAGGAGCACCGCGCCCGCGACGACGCCGACGACGGCGGCGATGCCGAGGGTCAGGGCCATGTTGACGGCCCCGACGCGGCGGGCGTCCTCGGTGGCCACGTTCACCAGCGCCCCGGGCGGACGGCCCGCCTCCGCACCGCCGTGCGGGGCGAGGACCCGGCGGACGACGTCCAGGCGCAGTTGGTGGGCGGCCTGTTCGGCGGCGCGCTCACCGGCGCGGGCGCCGAAGCGGAAGCCGAAGGAGAGCAGGGTGTAGACGACGGCGAGGAGGACCAGCCAGATGGCCAGCACTCCCCCGTCGGGGCGCACCACGGCGCGGTCGACGATCAGCCCGATGAGTACGGGGACGAGCGCCTCGCCGATCTGATGGCAGGCGCCCAGGACCGATCCGACGGTCACGTCCCGACGCTGTCCCGCGACAGCACGGCGTATGACGCCGCGCCCGGCGCTGTCAGCCCCCACTCACCTGCTCCTCAGCCATGTCCACGAACAGCGGAGGGGGGATTTCAGGCCACCTGCCTCCAGCCAAACGAAGGCAAGGCTAACCTGTCGCGCCGGGGGTGACTCGGTGCGGGTCGGGATCGCCGCTGTGATCCTGCTCGCCTTTCCCGTCCCGGCCGTCCCCGTCCGCGCCGCCGTCCGCCTCCTCCTGTTCGAGCAGGGCGTGCAGATGGCGGAGAACGTCGAGCTGGGCCTCGTTGTAGAACGTGATCAGGGCCTGCGTGACGACGGACCGGGTGAGCTTCCCGTTCCGGCGGGACGCGGCGTCCAGGTCCGTGATGAAGGAGTTGTCCGCCCGCTGGGCCCGGACCTCGGCCGCCAGGTGCGCCGCCAGTCTGCGGCGCACGTCCTCGGGGGCGTCGGCCGGCAGGTGCTCGAACTCCTCGGCGACCTCGTCGCGGGGGCGCGTGTACTGGTCCCGGATGACGGACATCGCCGTCGGCGTGAGGACGCTCGAATACGCCACCAGGAGGTCCTGCTGGGCCCGGGGCAGCGTGGCGGCGGCGGCCCCGAAGTCCGCGGGCAGGTCGAGCGAGGCCCCGTCCTCCAGGATCGCGGCCAGTTGGCGGCGCATGTGCTGCTGGCGCTCGATGTTCGCCGCGAGTTCGGCGTCCAGGGCGCGCAGGATCTCCGTCGACCGGGCGTCGGCGGCGGTCACGGTGGGGATGTCGGAGAGCGGCACGCCGAGGTCGGTCAGCCGGCGGATGCCCATCAGCCGGACCAGGTGCCGTACGTCGTACCGCTTGTAGCCGCTCGGCGCGCGCTCCGGCTCCTCCAGCAGACCCAGCTTGTGGTAGTGCCGGACCGTCTTGAGCGTCGTACCCGCGAGTTCCGCCAGCTGACGCGTGCTCCATGTCACGGGAGTCCCTTTCCGGGGTTCCGTCGCCGGGAGGGCCCCTGCCTCTCCCCTGCCCCCTGGCCGCCACGGATCACCTCGCACGGGGCGGGCTTGACTGTGCCCTTGGGGCACGGAGTGCGATGGGCGCGGTCAACCACCGTCAGCCATGGGGAGATGCGGATATGACACGAGGACGCGGGATCCGGCGGAGCGCGGCCCTGGCGGTCGCCCTCGGCCTCGGCCTGAGCGGGTCGCTCGTCGCGGGCCCTGCGGGCGCCGAGGAGAAGGAGGCACCGACCGTACGGTGGGGCTCCTGCCCCGAGGACGTGGCGGCCGAGGCGGCGCCGGTCGTCCTGGAGTGCGGCACCGTCCCCGTACCGAAGGACTACGCCGACCCGGGCGGCGACCGGATCGAGCTGATGATCTCCCGGCTGGCGAGCACGAACCCGGACAAGCGGCGCGGCACGCTGATGCTCAATCCGGGCGGCCCCGGCGGCTCGGGGCTGTCGCAGCCCGCGTTCCTGGCGAACCGGGGCATCCCCTCCGAGGTGCTGGACACCTACGACGTGATCGGCATGGACACCCGGGGCATCGGACGCTCGGCACCGGTGGCCTGCGGATTCACCCCGGAGGGCCCCTACTTCGCCAACATCCCGCCGTACGCGGTCGACGACGCGGCGGTCACCGCGCGGGCGAAGGTGGTGAAGGAGGTGGCCGAGCAATGTGCGCGGCGCGACAAGGACGGGGTGCTGCCCCATCTGACCACGGCCAACACCGCACGCGACCTGGACCGCATCCGGGCGGCTCTCGGGGAGAGGAAGACCAGCTTCCTGGGCTACTCCTACGGCACGGCGCTCGGTGCCGCCTACGCGTCGATGTTCCCCGAGCGCTCCGACCGCATCGTGCTCGACAGCAACATCGGCGACACCCACCTCGACCGTGACGGCATGCGCCGCTACGCGCTCGGGGTGGAGCAGACGTTCCCCGACTTCGCCCGGTGGGCGGCCGCCCGTCACGACAGCTACGGTCTCGGCCGCACCCCCGCCGAGGTCCGCCGCACCTACTTCACCCTCGCGGAACGGCTCGACGAGAAGCCGGTCGACGGCTTCGACGGCAACGTGCTGCGCCAGCTCACCTTCGGTTACCTGTTCAAGGAGGTGCAGTACGCGAAGCTGGCCCAGCACTGGCAGGCACTGAAGAGCGGTGACACCGCGTCCGTGCGTGCGGCGGACGCCGGCGGCGAGGCGGCGGACACGCCGCCGTCGCTGGACAACCAGCTCTCCGTCTTCCTCGCCGTGAGCTGCAACGACATCGCCTGGCCCACGAGCGTGAACACCTACCGCAAGGGGGTCGCCGAGGACCGTGCGCGCTACCCGATGTTCGGCGCCGCCACCGCCAACATCACCCCGTGCGCCTACTGGCCGTACGCCCCGGCCGAGAAGCCGGTGGCGATCGACGACGAGGGGCCGCGCAACATCCTGCTCGTCCAGAACCTGCGCGACGTGCCGACCCCGCACG
The DNA here is from genome assembly GCA_014649555.1 of Streptomyces globisporus. Taxonomy (GTDB): domain Bacteria; phylum Actinomycetota; class Actinomycetes; order Streptomycetales; family Streptomycetaceae; genus Streptomyces; species Streptomyces globisporus. Next base: position 206,593 of record BMTG01000012.1, read on the forward strand.
TCGGCGGGAAGCTGTTGCGGAAGAAGTTCGCGGACCGGTCACGGCTGGTCAGCGTGGACGACAGCGGTCACGGGGTCTATGTGTACGGCGACAATCCCTGCGCGCTGAACACCACCACGCGCTACCTCGTCGACGGGAAGATGCCCGGGAAGGACACGTTCTGCCGGGCGGGCTGAGGCGGCCTCACTCCCCGTACGGCGAGGACACGGACGGCTCCGGAGCCGGAGGCTCAGTCCCGGGTCAGCTCCACCAATTTCGCCACGGTGTTCCAGTTACGGCTGGTGGCGACGATGCCTTTGACATGACGGGGGCGGCCCAGCGCGACGGCCAGCTTGGAGCGGCCGAGGCCGTCGGGGGCGTACAGGTACAGGCAGCGGTCGCCGAGCCGGAACTCCTCCGGCAGGAAGGCTTCCGCGTCCAGGTCCGCGAAGCGTTCGGGGTCCAGGGGCCGGTCGACGTAGGTGACGTGGAGCTGCTTGCCCTCCAGCTCGGCGGCGGGGAAGGGGCAGGCGTCGGCGACGGCCGCGAGATACGCGGCGTCGCGGACGAGGCAGTCGACGGCGAACCCGAAATGCTCCCGCAGGGCCTGCTCCAGGGCTGCGGCGAGGACGTCGGCGTCCTTTTCGTCGCTGCGGAAGACGGCGTTGCCGCTCTGCAGATGGGTGGCGATGCCGGTGTGCCCCAGTCCGGCGAGCACATCACGCAGTTCGGGCATCGGGACCCTCTTGCTGCCGCCCACGTTGATCCCGCGCAGCAGCGCGGCGTACGTCGTCGTCATGGCCACCCACCCTAGAACGCCTCCCCGGACACGCCGCAGCCGCCGCGCCCCGTGGGGGCGAGCGCGGCGGCTGCTGGGTGCGGCGGTGGCCGGGCGGCGGGGTGTGGGGCCACCGCCGCCCGGCATCCGGTCGGAACCGGGGTACTGACCGGGGTGTTACTCGACGACCTTGAGGAGCTTGTTGGCCGTGCCCTCGGTGGCGTTGCTGATGGCGTCCGGGGTGGCCCCCTCGGTGAGCGCCGTGGCGACGGCCTCCGGGGTCGCGTCCTGGTGGCCCGCCAGGTAGACGGCGGCCGCGCCGACGACGTGCGGGGTGGCCATGGACGTACCGGAGATGGTGTTGGTGCCGCTGTCGCTGTCGTTCCAGGTGGACGTGATGTCCGAGCCCGGGGCGTAGATGTCGACGACCGAGCCGAAGTTGGAGAAGTCCGACTGCTCGTCGGCCTCCGTGGACGAGGCGACGGTGATCGCCTCGGGGACGCGGGAGGGCGAACCCTGGCCGGCGTCGCTGGACTCGTTGCCGGCGGCCACACCGAAGGTGATGCCCGCGGCGATGGCCTTCTGGACCGCCTCGTCGAGAGCCGGGTCGGCCCCGCCGCCGAGGCTCATGTTGGCGACGGACGGGCCCTTGGCGTTGGCGGCGACCCAGTCGATCCCGGCGATGACCTGCTCGGTGGTGCCCGAGCCGTTGTCGTCCAGGACGCGGACGGCCACGATGTTCGCCTTCTTGGCGACGCCGTGCGCGGCCCCGGCTATGGTGCCCGCCACGTGGGTGCCGTGCCCGTTGCCGTCGTCGGCGTCGTCGTCGTTGTCGACGGCGTCGAAGCCGGAGGTGGCGCGGCCCTCGAAGTCCTCGTGGGTGACGCGGACACCGGTGTCGATGACGTACGCGGTGACGCCCTCACCCGCGGCGTCGGGGTAGTTGTACGCCTTGTCACCGGCGGTCTCGGCCTGGTCGATGCGGTCCAGACCCCACGACGGCGGGTTCTCCTGGGTGGCGTTGATGCTGAACTTCTTGTTCTGCACCACCTTGGCGACGGCCGGGTCGGCGGCGAGGCGCTTGGCCTCGGTCTCCGAAAGGCCGCTGGCGGAGAAGCCGTTGATGCTGGAGTTGTAGTCGCGCTTGAGCTTGCCGCCGTACTCCTTGGCCAGCTCGGACTTGTCGGCCTTCTTCTCGTCCAGCATCACGATGTAGCTGCCGGAGACGGCAGTCGCGGCGTCCGCGCCGTAGACCGTGCCCATGGGGGCAGGTGCGGCTCCCGCGAACGAGGTACCGAGAAGAGTTACTCCTGCGGCGGCCGCCACGGCGGTGATCGCGGCAGTGAGCTTGATGCGACGGGTGCGCTGGTGCTTGGCCATGAAGAGGGTTCTCCTCGTCAGTCTTTGTGGGGGGATTGGCCCTCGGCCGGAAGATCTCCGGGGGCTGGTTCGAAACCCTGACCGATTGACGAGCGCAGATCAAGACCTTCATGGACGCGTGACTTGCTCAACAAGGTTTCGTAATAAGAAATCGGCCATGGCTGGTCACCACGGCCGTGACGGCCGGCCGAGCGGTTACCTCGCCAGAATCGACGGTTCCGTGACCACCTCGTGAAGGCCCTCCCGCCCTGCATTCCGCCTGTTCAGAGCGGTACTTGAAGCATCGGACGCTCCCCGCCCGGCCGCCGCCCGCAGCCACCCCGTGCCCTCTGGGGCAGGAGTGACCATGCGTGAAGACATGTGAAGACCCGTGAAGGTGTGCGCAAGAGGGGTGAACGCCCGGTCCCGGGTGTGAAATCGCGAGGGCGTGCGTGCAGATGCGCCGACCGGCACCACCGCGATACCGGGTTCACGGAGCCGTAACAGAAGCGTCCCGCCCCGGGTAACCGCAGGTCGCGGCGGTCGGGGCGGGACGGAGAACGTCCGGATATCAGTCAGGCGGATCCGCTCAGCGCGACAGCTCCGCCTCGATGAGGTCGGCGGCCCTCGGCGTACCGCCCTCCCGCGCCATCTGCTCGCTCAGGCGTGCGCACCGGGCGGCCACTTCGGGATCGTCCACCAGGGCGAGCACCGCCTCGCGGAGACTCGCGGCGTTCGCCTCCTCCATCGGCAGATGCCGGGCCACCCCCAGGGACTGGAGCATGTCCGCGTTGCCGAACTGGTCGACGGCCTGCGGTACGGCGACCATCGGGGTGCCCGTGGCGAGCCCCTCCTGACTGCCGCCCGCACCGGCGTGGGTGATGAAGGCGTCGGCCTGCTGGAGGACGGCCAGCTGCGGGACCCAGGTGCGCACCTCCACATGGCCCGGTACGTCGCCGAGTTCGGCCGGGTCGACGTGCGCGCCGATCTGGAGCACCACATGCCAGCCCGGCAGGTCGCCGAAGGCCGCCACGCACGCGCGATAGAAGGCGGGCTGTTTGGTGAACGAGGAGCCGAGCGAGACGAGCAGCACCTTCTCGGCGCCGGCGGGCCGCTGCCACTCCCCCTGGTCGGCGCGGTCGCCCTGGCAGGCGCCGACGAAGGTGTACATCTCGCGGTTCACCCGGTCCGCGTTCGGCTGGAGCGCCTCGGGGATCAGGACGAGGCCGCGGCGCGGGCGGGCCACGAAGTCGTCGCTGGGGACATGGCCGAGGCCGTTCTCGGCGAGCCAGCCGTCGAAGCGCGCGTAGTACGCCTTGCCTCGCTCGGTCTGCTTCAGTTCGGCGGTCATCGGCTCGCCGACCTCCTTCTCGTACCCCTCCCAGGGGACGAGGTTGGGCCAGAGGGAGATCGCGGGCACGTCCCAGCGGTGGGCGAGGACGCGGGCGGGATAGGAGGTGATGTCGTGCAGGACGAGGTCGGGCTCGTCGCCCGCGAAGGCCTCCGCGAGTTGCGGGAGGGCCTGGATGGCGTCGGCGAGGAAGGGTTCGATGTTGTCGATCAGCTCCGTGCCCCAGGCGTCGGGGTCGTCGTCGGTCGGCAGGGTCGAGGTCCAGATCACCGGCTCGGCACCGGTGGCGGCGACCTTCTCCGCGAAGGAGGCGGGGATGGCGTAGCTGACACGGTGTCCACGGTCGACGAGCTCGCGGATCACGTCGAGGCTCGGGTTCACATGTCCGTGGGCGGCGATGGAGAACATGGCGATGTGGGCACGCGGGGATTCCGTCATGCCGCTCACCGTAGACGAGACGAGACGTCTCGTGCAACCTCTTTCCGTACCGGGATCTCTCCTTACCGGGACCTTCCGTACCGGGACCTTCCGTACCGGGATCAGCGTTGGTAGCGGGCCAGCACCCGATTCCCGTCCTCCACCAGTCTCTTGCTCAGCTCGTCGGTGTCGATCGCCCCGCTGTAGAACTCCTGGTACGCGGGGGTCGCCACCTTGTCCTTCCACTCGGGATAGCCGCGCACCGCCTGGGCCGGCGCCGGCCGCAGGCCCTCGGCGAGCGCGGTGCCGACGGCCCACCCGTGCTCGGCGGAGCGCAGCGACGGATCGGCCAGCGCCTCGGTCCCGGTGGGCAGCATCCAGTCGCCCCGGGCAAGGCGCACCATGTTCGCGGGGCGCAGCAGGAAGTCGATGAACGCGACGGCCTCCTTCTTGTGCGGGCTCTCCTCGGCGACCGACAGCGTCTGCGGGCTCACGCCCTGGACCGCGCCGCCCGCGCCCGCGGGCATCGGCAGGATCGTCCAGTCGAACCCCTCGGGGGCCTGCTGGATGATCTGCTGGCGGTACGAGAACCCGAGCGGCAGCATCGCGTACTTGCCGCCGAAGAACCCGGGCAGCGCGTCCGACCCGCCCATGCCCAGCGCGCTGCGGGCCGCGCTGCCGTCGGTGTTGACCTGGTCGTGGATGGTGCCGGTGACCACGCCGTCGCCCGGTTCGAAACGCAGGACCGCCTTGCCGTCACCGTCGCGGTGGAAGAGCCGGCCGCCGCCGGACAGGCCCAGGTTGAGGGTGACGGAGACCGGCTCCTTGAGCGGCCAGGCGATCCCGTACCGCCCCTTCCCCGTCAGCTTCTTCGTGACCTGCCGGAACTCCTCCCAGCTCCAGGGGCGCTCCGGGGTCGGGATGCGCGCACCCGAGGCCTTCAGCAGCTTCGTGTTGGCGATCAGGACCCGGGGCTCCTGGAGGAAGGGCACCCCGTGGATACCGTCGCCGAACGTGGTGGTGCGCCAGGACTGCTCGGGGATGTCGGCCTTGAGCCGGGTGGGCAGGAGGGGGCGCAGATCGGCGAGGTAACCCCCGTACGCGAAGTCGGCCAGGTCGTCGGAGGCGTCGTGGATGATGTCGGGGGCCTCGCCACCCTCGAAGGAGGTGAGGAGCTGGTCGTGGACGCTGTCCCAGCTGCCCTGGACGTACTCCACCTGGACGTCGGGGTGGGCGGCGTTCCACTCCTTCACCAGCTGCTTGTTGGCGTCGACGGACTCCTTCTGCCAGGCCAGCGACTGGAAGCGGAGCCGGATCGTGCCGTCCGGGTCCCGCCCGTCGTCACCGCCGGAGCAACCGGTGAGCAGCAGGGCCAGGACGGCGACGGCGGTGGCCGCCCGCCGGACCGTGGCGCGCATCAGTGCTTCACCGCCCCGGCCGTCATCCCGCCGGTGATCCGCCGCTGGATGAAGGCGAAGAGCACGAGCGAGGGGAGCGTGGCGAGGAACGCGGCGGCGGCGAGCGGCCCGAGGTCGGCCACGCCCTCCGCGCCGAGGAAGTGGGTGAGGACGACCGGCAAGGTCTGCTTCTCCGGGGTCTTGAGCAGGACGAGCGCGAAGAAGAACTCGTTCCATGCGGTGATGAACGCGAACAGCGCGGTGGCGACGATGCCGGGGGCGAGCAGCGGGGCGACGACCGAGACGAGGGTACGGACGCGGCCCGCGCCATCCACGGCGGCGGCCTCCTCCAGCTCGGTGGGTACGGCGCGTACGTACCCGGCGAGCATCCACAGCGCGAAGGGCAGCGACCAGACGACGTAGACGAGGATCAGCCCCCACAGGGTGTTGATCAGATGCAGGTTCTTCAGGATCAGGAAGAGCGGGATGATCACCAGGACGAACGGGAACGCCTGGCTGACCACGACCCAGCCGGTCGCTGCGGTGGCGAGGCGGCCGCGGTGGCGGGCCATCACATAGGCCATCGGGGTGGCGATCACGACGGCGATCAGCGCGGCGGAGACGGCGGCCACCAGCGAGTTGCCCGCGGCCTGGAGCAGCGGCTGCTCGTCGAACGCCTGCCGGAAGTTGTCCAGGGTGGGGTGCTCGGGAATCCAGGTGGGATGCAGCGAGCCCAGTTCACGGGCGGGCTTGAAGGCGGTCGAGATCAGCCACACGAACGGGAACGCGAGGAAGACCAGATACGCCAGAAGGGCCAGATACTGCCCGGTGCGCGCGGCCCGGCCGGTACGCAGCCCGGTGGACTCGCGGGCGACGGCTCCACGCCTCATCGGTCCTCACCTCCCCTGAGCCGGCCGACGAGATAGAGGGCGAGGAGCACGGAGATCACCGCGACCATCACACAGCCCATCGCCGCGGCGTAGCCGAACTGCCCGTAGCGGAAGGCCTCCTCGTAGGCGAAGAGCATCGGCAGCCGGGTCCGGCCGCCGGGTCCGCCGCTGGTCAGGACGTAGACCAGGGCGAAGGAGTTGAAGTTCCAGATCAGGTTGAGCGCGGAGATCGCGAGCGCGATGGGCTTGATCGCGGGCCAGGTGACCGTACGGAACCGGCGCCAGGCGCCCGCGCCGTCCAGGGCGGCCGCCTCGTGGAGTTCGCGCGGGGTGTTCTGGAGTCCGGCGAGCAGGGCCACGGTGGTCTGCGGCATGCCTGCCCAGATGCCGACGAGGATCACGGCGGGCAGCGCGGTGGCGAGGCCGGTCAGCCAGTCCCGCCCGTCGCCGAGTCCGAGATCGCGGATGGTCTCGTTGAGGATGCCGGCGTCCGGGTTGTAGACGAGCCGCCACATGATGCCGACGACGACCTCGGGCATCGCCCAGGGGACGATCGCCAGCGCCCGGGCCAGCCAGCGCAGCCGCAGATTCTGGTTGAGCAGCAGCGCGAGGCCGAGGGCCAGGAGGAACTGCAGGACGGTGACGCCGACGGCCCAGACCAGGCCGATCCGGAACGAGTCCCAGAACAGGGTGTCGTGCAGCAGGTCCTGGAAGTTCAGGGTGCCGATCCACTGGGTGGAGCGGGTCCGGCCGGACTGGGCGTCGGTGAAGGCGAGCGCGATGCCGTAGAGGAGCGGTCCGACGCTGAGGATCAGGATCGGGATGAGCGCGGGCAGGACGAGGAACCAGGCGGCCCGGTCCCCGTACGCCTTGCCCCGGGGCGGCGGCCCCGGGGGGCCCGGCCGCCACGACCTGCGCGGCCGCCCTCCCTGTCCGCCCTGTCCGTCCCGTCCGCTACGCCCGCCGTGCGGGTCATCCGGTCCGGACCGCTTCGTCGCGGTCACCGATGTCACGAGAAGACCCCTCTGTCCCGTATCTGCCCGATGTGTGCCTGAGGCGGACTTCATCCCGATCCGGCTGCCCGGGAGGCCTCCGTCATCGTGCTGACGGGCCGTCGCTTCGTCAAGGTGGCCTGCGAGGATGCGAAAATCGCACCCATGGACGAGATGCGTGCGCGCGAGGTGCTGACGGCCGCCGGGTTCTCCGCTGCGGCGGAGCTGCTCGCGCTGGGCGAGAACGCGGTGTTCGCCGCCGGCGACCTGGTGATCAAGGTCGGCCGGGACGCCACCGGCCACCCCGAGCTGCGCGCGCGGGCGGAGCGGGAGGTGGCGCTCGCCGACTGGCTCGCCGCGTCCGGTGTCCCGGCCGTCCGCGCGGCGGAGCGTGAGCCGCGCCTGGTCGAGGGCCACCCGGTGACGCTGTGGCACCGGCTCCCGGACGCCGTACGCCCCGCCGAACCGCGCGACCTCGCTCCGCTGCTGACCCTGGTGCACGCGCTGCCCGCCCCGACGGCCTTCACGCTGCCGCGCCGCGAGCTGCTCGGCGGGGTCGAACGCTGGCTGACCCTGGCGGGCGACGCGATCGACCCGGCGGACGCCGACTACCTCCGTGAGCGCCGCGACGGCTTCGCGGCCGCGGCCGCCTCGCTGGTCCCCCACCTCCCCCCGGGCCCGATCCACGGCGACGCGCTCCCGCGCAACGTCCATGTGGGCCCGGACGGCCCGGTCCTGGTGGACCTGGAGACGTTCTCCGCCGACCTGCGGGAACACGACCTGGTCGTCCTCGCCCTCTCCCGCGACCGCTACGGACTCGCCCCGGCGGCCTACGACGCCTTCACCACCGCGTACGGCTGGGACGTCCGGGAATGGGAGGGATGCGCGGTCCTGCGCGGCGCCCGCGAGACGGCGAGCTGCGCCTGGGTCTCCCAGCACGCTCCGGCCAACCCGAAGGCGCTCGCCGAGTTCCGCCGCCGGGTGGCGTCCCTGCGCGAGGACGATCCCGAGGTCCGCTGGTACCCGTTCTGAACGAGCCGGGGGCGCGGTGCCGGGCTTCCCGGTCGCCTAGGTTGACCTCATGGGATTCTTCGACAAACTGACCGGAACGAAGCACCCCGAGGCCGGGGTTGCACCTCGATCGGCCGAGGAGTTGCGGAAGGCCCTGCTCGCCCTGAACGGCCCGGATGTCCCCTACGTCATCAGCGACGGCTCGGCGCACGGCGCCGATCTGGTGGCCGAGTGGCGGATCGCCGAGCCCACCTGGCAGCACGTCTTCGTCCAGTCCCAGCTGACGCACGCCATCCGGATCCGGATGCGGCTGGCCGAGGATGTCCCCGAGGTACGCGCCGTCGAGGAGAGCTGGGAGGTCACCCGGGTCGGGAACCCTCCGAGGTTGGCGGCCTCGGCGACGTACGGGCGGGGCGGGGGCCGGACCATCTCGCGCCGGTACACGCTCCAACGGGGCGAGAGCGGCCGCCTGGAGGCGACCGAGTCCTTCAGCTTCGACAGCGCACAGCTGACGGACCCGCTCCGGAGCACCGCCCTGGACGCGGGCTGGACCTGGCGCGGCGTGGTCTTCGGCAAGCTCTGAGCGGGGCCCGTCGGCGGCCTGCCGGTGGCACGGTGCCGCGTATGCTTCCGCCCGACCGCCCCACGTCATTCGAAGGGAACACCCATGCCCATAGCTCGTTCGACCGCAGTGACGTGGAGCCTCTCGGCCGTGGCCGCCGGCGCGCTGCTCGTCGGCTGTTCCGGGTCGGTCAGCGTCGGGAACTCGGAGCCGAAGCTGCCTGCGGACAAGCTCGCCACGACCGTCTCCGAAAAGCTCGCGGCCACCACGAACCAGCCCGAGCCGGACATCACCTGTCCCGAGGATCTGGCGGGGAAAGTCGGCACCACCACCCGTTGCACTCTCACAGCGAAGGACGGCAGCACGCTGGGCGTGTCGGTCAAGGTGACCTCGGTCGAGGGGGACCAGATCAACTTCGACATCAAGGCCGACGACACGGCTTCCCCCGCCCCGAACTGACGCCGGGAACAGTCAGCGCATCCGGGGAATCACCGGCCACGCCGACTCGACCACCGCCGCCGGATCCGTGGTGCGCCGCAGATAGGCCTGGAGCGAGGCCGACTGTTCGGCCGCCGCCCGTATCTGAAGGGCGTGCAGTTCCTCGGGCGGCAGGGTGGCGACCGGCCGGTGGCGCTCCCCCATCCGGCGCACCACGCGCACCGCGGCCACCGCGTCGGCGGTCGCGTCGTGGGCTCCGTCGAGCGTGACCCCGTAGTGGTCGCACAGCGCCTGGAGGGCCCGCTTGCCCTTGCGGTACTTGTCGACGTGCTTGTCGATGACCAGCGGGTCGATGACGGGTGACGGCGCGCCGCCGACGCGCTCCTCGACCGACGGCAGTCCGTACCTGCGGCATTCGCGGTCCAGCAGCGAGAGGTCGTAGCGGGCGTTCATCACCACCAGCGGGACGTCCGAGCACAGTACTTCGGCGACCGCCCGGGCGATCTCCTCGACCGCGGAGGCGGCCCGCGCCCCGTGCCTGCGGGCGTGGTCGGTGCCGATGCCGTGAATAGCGGAGGCCTGCTCCGGTATCACCACGCCCGGGTCGAGCAGCCAGGTCCGCTGCCCGGCGACCGTGCCGTCCGGGTCCAGCCGGACGAGTGCGGCGGTGACGATCCGGTCGTTCTCGACGTCGGTCCCCGTCGTCTCCAGGTCGAAGCCGACCAGTGTGCCCTGGTGCCAGCTCATCCCGATACCTCCTTCATGGTGCTCCCCGTGGTGCTCCCCCCGAGTGATGACCACCCTCGCACGGGCCACTGACAACACCGGTGGAGGGTCAGGAGACCGGCCGGGAGTCCGTCCAGACCGACTCGAACTCCTCGCGGTAGGTCTCGAAGAGGCCGTGCTCGTTGTCCTGGCCCTCCCGCACCACCGTGCGTCTGCCCCCGCCGCGCAGCACCAGCACCGGCGCCTCCATGCCCCGGGCCCGCCGCAGATAGGGCTGGACGACGCCCACCGCGTCCGGGCCGTCGCCGTCCACCAGGTAGGCGGTGAAGCGCGGGGTCTCGTCGAAGACCTGGATCTGGAAGGCGCCCGGGTCGCGGAGCTTGGAGCGGACACGGCGCATGTGCAGGATGTTCATCTCCACCGAGCGGCTCAGCTCGCCCTTCTTGAGGCCGAGTTCCCGCTCCCTGCGGCGCACCGCACTGCTGGCCGGGTTGATGAACAGCAGCCGGACCCGGCAGCCCGATTCCGCGAGCCGGACGAGCCGGCGGCCGGAGAAGTTCTGCACGAGCAGGTTGAGGCCTATGCCGATGGCGTCGAGCCGCCGCGCCCCGCCGAAGAGATCCTCGGCGGGCAGCTGGCGCTGGAGCCGGACCCGGTCGGGGTGGACGGAGACCACGTCCGCGTACCGGTCGCCGACCAGCTCCTCCACCGCGTCCACCGGCAGCCGGTCCGCCGACGGCACCCCGGCCCCGCTGCCGAGGATGTCGAGCAGCCGGGCGGAGGCCCGCTCCGCCTGGGCGAGGACCGCCTCGTTCAGCGCGCGGTTGCGGGAGACGACGTTGCGCGCGACCTCCAGCTCGTCCAGGGCCAGCTCGACATCGCGCCGGTCGTCGAAGTAGGGCTCGAAGCACGGCCAGTGCTGGACCATCAGCTCACGCAGCTGCGGCAGCGTCAGGAAGCTGAGGACGTTGTCGTCGGCCGGGTCGAGCAGATAGCCCTTGCGGCGCGAGACCTCGCGTACGGCGACGGCGCGCTGCACCCACTCCTGCCCGGCCGGTCCGGCCGCGGCCACCACCCACTCCTCGCCGTGCACCGGCTCGTAGATCGGCCGGAGCACCGCGGCGACGACGGCCCGCAGGCGTTGTTCGACCAGATTCAGCCAGATATAGGCACGACCGGCGCGCTGGGCGCGCGTGCGTACCTCGCCCCAGGCCTCCGATCCCCAGTCCAGCTCGGCGCCTATCTCCATGGGCTGCGCGAGGGACACCGCCCCGGGCGGGGCATCGGTCGATTCCCCCTCGTGACCTGCGTCACCTGGGGGTAGCTCGAACCCTCCCGAGCTCACCCGCGTACCGCCTTCCACTCCCCCACCCAACGATCAAGGAAGGGTACTCCGGGAGCGTGATCCGACGCAGCCCGATGCGCAGGCGACTTTCTCAACTCCCCTGATCGTAAGGCTTGTTCCTTGCGGCGAGATCGGGTGGAGTGAGCGGATTCATAGTGATTGGCGCCCTGCCCCGCAGCGGGAATCGGACGCTCCCCGGACGACGGGGTCCGCAAGCACGTCCGGGGCGGCACGGGGGTGTCCGAAGTTGACCGGCCGGCCGGCCAGGGGCGACGGGGCCCGACCTACCGCGTGACGTCCTAGGTGGGCATCGCGTTTTCGGGGAATATGCGGGGAGTGAAGGACCGCGGAAAGCCTCCGAACCCGGATCAGGAATGGAAGAGTTCTCATCATGCAGGTCTGGCCGGGACACGCTTATCCCCTCGGCGCCACGTATGACGGCGCCGGAACCAACTTCGCGGTCTTCTCCGAGGCCGCCCACCGGATCGAGTTGTGCCTGTTGCACGACGACGGTTCAGAAACGGCGGTGGAACTCCGCGAGTCGGACGCGTTCGTGCGCCACGCCTACCTCCCCGGGATCATGCCGGGGCAGCGGTACGGCTTCCGGGTGCACGGCCCCTACGAACCGCAGTACGGGACGCGGTGCAACTCCGCGAAGCTGCTGCTCGACCCGTACGCCCGTGCGATCGCCGGGAAGATCGACTGGGGCGAGGCGGTGTACGGCTACCCCTTCGGCAAGCCGGACGCCCGCAACGACCTCGACTCCGCGCCGCACACCATGAGCTCGGTGGTGGTCAACCCGTACTTCGACTGGGGCGACGACCGCCTCCCCCGTACGGACTACCACCGGACCGTCATCTACGAGGCCCATGTGAAGGGCCTGACCATGCTCCATCCGGCGCTCCCGCCCGAGCTGCGCGGCACCTACGCGGGGCTCGCGCACCCGGAGGTGATCGCCCACCTCACCGAACTGGGCGTCACCGCGATCGAGCTCATGCCGGTCCACCAGTTCGTCCAGGACCACCGCCTCGCGGACATGGGGCTGGCCAACTACTGGGGCTACAACACCATCGGCTTCTTCGCCCCGCACAACACCTACGCCTCCTGGGGCGACCGCGGCGAACAGGTGCTGGAGTTCAAGCAGGCGGTGAAGGCGCTCCACCAGGCGGGCATCGAGGTCATCCTCGACGTGGTCTACAACCACACCGCCGAGGGCAACCACCTCGGGCCGACGCTCTCCTTCCGCGGGCTCGACAACGCCTCGTACTACCGCCTGACCGATGATCAGCGCTACTACATGGACACCACGGGCACCGGGAACTCGCTGCTCATGCGGTCCCCGCACGTCCTCCAGATGATCATGGACTCGCTGCGGTACTGGGTGACCGAGATGCATGTGGACGGCTTCCGCTTCGATCTGGCGGCCACGCTCGCCCGCCAGTTCCACGAGGTGGACCGGCTGTCCTCGTTCTTCGACCTGGTGCAGCAGGACCCGGTGGTCAGTCAGGTGAAGCTGATCGCGGAGCCCTGGGACGTCGGCGAGGGCGGCTATCAGGTGGGCAACTTCCCGCCGCTGTGGACCGAGTGGAACGGCAAGTACCGCGACACCGTCCGCGATCTGTGGCGGGGCGAGCCGCGCACGCTCGCGGAGTTCGCGGGCCGGCTCACCGGCTCCTCCGACCTCTACCAGGACGACGGACGCCGCCCGCTCGCCTCGATCAACTTCACCACCTGCCACGACGGCTTCACGCTGCACGACATGGTCTCGTACAACGAGAAGCGCAACGACGCCAACGGCGAGGACAACCGGGACGGCGAGAGCCACAACCGCTCCTGGAACTGCGGCGCCGAGGGCGAGACCGACGACCCGGAGATCCTGGAGCTGCGGGCCCGCCAGATGCGGAACTTCATCGCCACGCTGATGCTGTCGCAGGGTGTGCCGATGCTGAGCCACGGCGACGAGTTCGCCCGTACGCAGAAGGGCAACAACAACGCCTACTGCCAGGACAACGAGCTGGCCTGGGTGCACTGGCCCGATCCGAACGAGCCGGCCGACGCCCCGGCGTCCACCCTGCTGGAGTTCACCCGGGCCATGGTGTGGCTGCGCCGCGACCACCCGGTCTTCCGGCGCCGCCGGTTCTTCCACGGGCGGCCGGTGGAGGGCACGCACGACGAACTGTCCGACATCGCCTGGTTCACCCCCGAGGGCGAGGAGATGACCCAGCAGGACTGGCAGGCAGCGCACGCCAAGGCGATGACCGTGTTCCTGAACGGGCACGCGATCTCGGAGCCGGGCCCGCGTGGCGAGCGGATCTCCGACGACTCGTTCCTGCTGATGTTCAACGCGAGCGCCGAGACCCTGGAATTCGCGGTCCCGGTCGACCACGGGGAGCAGTGGCAGGTCGTCGTGGACACCGCGCGCCCGGACGGGGTGGAGCCGGGGGCGGGTCCGAAGGTGGCCGAGGGCGAGCGGGTCACGCTGATCGGGCGCAGTCTGACGGTGCTGAAGCGGCCCGCCTGAGGCCCGGCCGGTTCGGGTCGGCAGGAGTGAGGTTCCGCCCGGGGTGACACGGTTCGCCCCGGGCGGGGTACGTAGAAGTCCATGACGCCCTCCGCCACGTACCGGCTTCAGCTCCAGCCCGACTTCCCGTTCGCCGCCGCCGAGAAGGCCGTGCCGTATCTCGCCGCGCTCGGCGTCTCGCATCTCCACCTCTCCCCCGTACTGGAGGCGGTCCCCGGCTCCACCCATGGCTACGACGTGGTCGACCACAGCCGGGTCCGGGCGGAGCTGGGCGGTGAGGAGGGGCTGCGGTCGCTGGCCTCGGCCGCCCGGGAGCACGGGCTCGGGCTGATCCTGGACATCGTGCCCAACCACATGGCCGCCTCGCCCCGGCACAACCGCCGGCTGTGGGAGGTGCTGCGCGAGGGCGCCGCCTCCCCGTACGCCCGCTGGTTCGACATCGACTGGGCGGGGGGCGGCGGCCAGGTGCTGCTGCCGGTGCTCGCCGGGCCGCTCGGCCAGGAGCTGGAGCACCTGGCCGTGGACGGGGAGGTGCTGCGCTACCACGATCTGGAGTTTCCGCTCCGGGCCGGCACGGCGGACCTCCCGCTGCCTCGGCTCCTGGAGGAGCAGCACTACCGGCTCGGCTGGTGGCGGCTGGCCCGCACCGAGCTGAACTACCGGCGGTTCTTCACCGTCCCGGAGCTGATCGGGGTCCGCGTCGAGCACCCGGAGGTCTTCGAGGACACCCACGCCAAGGTCCTCGAACTGCTCCGCGACGGCGTCCTCGACGGGCTGCGCATCGACCACCCCGACGGCCTCGCCGCCCCCGCCGCCTATCTGGAGCGCCTGAACGAGGCCACCGGCGGGCGCTGGACGGTGGTGGAGAAGATTCTCACCGGCGACGAGCACCTCCCGGCGGAGTGGGCGGTCGCGGGCACCACCGGGTACGACGCCCTGCGCCGGATCGACGGGCTGTTCACCGACCCGTCCGGAGCGGAGGAACTGGTCGGCCACTACCGGGAGTTCGCGGGGCCGCCCGGCGACCGGGGCGGCGACTGGACGGCGACGGTGCGCCGCGCCGCGTACCGGGTGGTGACGCACGAACTGGCCGCCGAGACCGCGTGGCTGACCCGGCTGGCGGCCGCGATCTGCGACCGGGACCCGGCGCTGCGGGACCACGCCCCGTGGGCGCTGCGGACGGCGATCCGGGAGCTGCTGGTGCGGATCCCGGTCTACCGGCCGTACGTCACGGCGGGCGAGCCGCCGAGCCGGATCGCCGAGGAGACGCTGACCGGGACGGCGGTACGGGAGGCGAAGACGGTGTTCTCCGTGCCGGAGGAGGCGGCGGCCGTCGATGTCGTACGGGATCTGGCGCTCGGGCGGCTCGGCGGCGGGGAGGAACAGGCGGCGTTCTGCGCCCGGTTCGCCCAGACCGCGTCCGCGCTGCACGCCAAGTCGGAGGAGGACACGGCGTTCTACCGGTACGTTCCGTTGATCTCGGCCACCGAGGTGGGCGGCGACCCGGGGCAACCCGCCGTGTCACCCGAGGAGTTCCACTCCTTCGCCGCCCGGATCGCCCGCGACTGGCCCGCCACCGGCACGGTCCTGACCACGCACGACACGAAGCGCAGCGCGGACGTCCGGGCCCGGATCGCGGTGCTGTCGCAGTGCCCGGAGCGGTGGGTGGCGCTCATGACGGAGCTGACCGCGGCGACGCCGGTCGCCGCCCCGGACCCCCAGCTGGCGTGGGTGGCTTGGCAGTCGGCGTACGGCTGCGCGGAGATTCCGCCCGACGAGCTGGGCGGGCGGCTGGAGCCCGCACTGCTGAAGGCGGTGCGCGAGGCGGGGCTTTTCACCAGCTGGACCGAGTCGGACCCGGCCTACGAGCGCGCGGTGTCGGACTTCGTCGCGGCCGGGCCGGGGGGCGGGGAGGGCGTGCTCCGGAGGCTGATCGCCGAGTTCGCGGACGCGCTCGCCCCGCATGTCCGGGCCCAGGTGCTGGGGGCGGCGCTGGTGCACCTGACGATGCCGGGGGTGCCGGATCTCTACCAGGGCACGGAGGGCGAGTACCTTGCCCTGGTCGACCCGGACAACCGGCGGCCGTTCCGGCGGCCGGACGTTCCTGACGAGAAGCAGGCACTGACGGCGGCAGCGCTGGGGCTGCGCCGCGAACTGCCTTTCGTGTTCGGCGAGTCGGGGACGTACGCACCGCTGACGGCGACCGGTCGGGCCGCGCCGCATCTGCTGGCGTTCTGCCGCTCGGGCGAGGTGGTCACGGCGGTGACCCGTCTGTCGCTGCGGCTGGCCGAGGGCGGGGGCTGGCGGGACACGGTGCTGGAACTGCCGGACGGGGGCCCGTGGCGGGATGTGCTGTCGGCGTCGCCCGGCCGGGAGTTCACGGGGGGCGCGGTGGCGGCGGGCGAACTGTTCGCCGAGCGGCCGGTGGCGCTGCTGCGGCGGGTGGGCGGCTGAGCAGGCGGCCCCGGAGGGCGGCGGCGCGTCCCCGGGGAGGGGCCCGCCCTGGGTGTGCGCGGTCGGCCCGCGCCCCGCGCGGGGTGCCGGGGCATGCGCGGTCGGCCCGCGCTCCCGCCCCTCAGGACGGGCGTACGAGCAGGGCGCGCGGACCACGGGTGAGGAGGCCTCCCGCCACCGGGCGGAAGCCGTCGGCCCAGCGGAGGCCGGGCATCGCCGTCAGCAGGGCGCGCAGGCCGTGTTCGGCCTCCAGCCTGCCGAGGAGGGCGGCCGGGCAGCCGGCCGGACCGATGAGCAGCGGGTCGGCGTCGGCGCGCAGCGGGTCGAACCGGTCGGGTGCGGCGAACCGGGCCGGGTCGCGGCCCGCCGCGCCGATGAGGCAGGCGACGGGTGCGTCGGCGGGGAGCGTGCCGCCGCTGACGGCGACCTCGGTGCGGGTGCGGCGCAGCACGATCTGGACGGGGGGATCGCGGCGCAGCGTCTCGGCCCAGGCCCGCCCGAGCAGCGATCCGGAGCCTTCGCCGCACGCTTCTCCGGCGGTCGCGGCGCCCAGCAGGTCGGGGTCGTCGAGCATGTTCGCGAGGAACGAGGCGAGGGCGTGCTCGCGGAGCGCGGTGGACCCGGTGCAGTCACCGGCTCCACCGGGGGCACGCCGATGGCGGGCGCCCCGGGGCGCGGAGCTCAGGTCCTGGTGGGCGAGCCCGGCCGCGGCGGCGGCGGCCCCGGCGGGCAGCCACCGGCAGAAGTCGGCGACCAGATCCGCCCGGTCGCGTCCGGCGATCCGGCGGGCCAGGACGTACGCGGTGCGCTCGACTGCGGGGGCGGCGGTGCTCCACGGCACGGTGAGCGGGCCGCAGACCAGGCTGCCCCGGCAGAGGCCGAGCGGGACGGGGGCCCGGCCGCGCGGGGCCCCGTCGTGCGGGTAGCCGGTGAACCGGGGGTCCGTGAGGGCCAGGGCCACATCCCCGTACCGGCTCAGCAGCCAGGCGCCGAGGGCCGGGTCGTAGCCGAGGGGGTAGTCGGTGCGCAGCAGGCGGTAGAGGCGCAGCCGGTACGGATCCGTCGTGGCTCCCGGCGCCAGCAGACCCGGCAGGCCGCCGGAGAGCCGGTGCGGACGACGGGCGGCGGGCAGGGCGTCGGGGCGTTCGACCGGCATCCCGCACCCCCTGGAGTCGGTGCGCCGGTGGTCGGCGCGCGTCCTCCCAGCGGACCACCGACGGGGGCGCGCCGCAGTCGGCGTGCGGCCGTTCGGGTGAGGGTTCGCCGGGGCGCAGGGGGCGGATTCCGGCGGTGGGCAGGGCGCCGAGCAACTCCGTGAAGGCCGCCGACACCCCGGCGTGAGGTAAGCCCGGGCAGGAGGCCGGACTCAGCCGGGACGGAGGTCGGCACCCGGACAGACGGCACGCCGGGACCCTGCGGCAGGCGACCGGAATCAGGCAGACGGAAGACCGGGCCCCTGCGGCGGGCGGTCCGAGCCCGGCTGCGCATGGTCGGAGCCCGGCTGCGAGCGGTCGGGCCCGTTCGACGGAAGCTCAGGAGCGTGCGGCGGAAGCTGGGGCGGAGCGGCGGCGGGCGGCCGGGGTGCGTGCGGCGGCAGTTCGGGCAGGCGGTCCTGCGGCCGGGACGGCTGCGCCGGAAGCCGGTCCGGGGCGGTCAGGCGGAAGCTCATCCGGCCGAAGCTCACCTGGTCGCCGTCGCGCACCGGGATGGAGCCGACGAGCCGCTGGCCGTTGACGCAGGTGCCGTTGGTGGAGCCGAGGTCGCGCAGCACCCAGCGGCCGTTCTGCCCGGAGAGTTCGGCGTGCAGCCGGGAGACCGTCTCGTGGTTGAGGCGCAGGCCGTTCGTCGGGTCGCGGCCGATCAGCAGCGGATACGGGCCGGGCGCGGGGAGCAGCAGCTTGGGGAGCCGCTCGGTCTGCCAGGCGCGGCGCAGCCGCCCGGGGAAGGCGGAGATCCCGCCCACCGCGCGGACCAGCCCCGTCGACCAGCGGCCGCCGCTCTCCAGATCGGCGGTGAGGGCCGCCAGCTCCTCCGGGCGACGGGCGACGAGGGCGAGTTCCATACGCCGCATGAAGGTGTCGTGCGACAGCTTGCCCTGTGCGGCACCTTCTCTGAGCACGCCGACGACACGGTCGCGCTGGGCGTCCGACAGCCGCGCGGCACTCGTGTGGAACTCGAAGGAGGATGTCACGTCGACGATTGTCGGGCCGAAGGGGCCGGAGTGTCCAGACGAGGCCCTGTTACCTCCCGCGCTGACCTGCGCCGCTTTCTCACGCGACGGGTGCCGGGCCCCCTTGCTAGGGTCTGCCGCTCACCCACCACGAGGAGACCGTGTGCCCCCTGCGCCATCCCGCCTGACGTTCCGTCCGCTGTCCGGACCTGGCGAACTCGACCTGTTTTGCCGCCTTTCGTACGTGCTCGACCATGAGCTGGCCGACGACCTCGCCACCGGACTCCGGCTCCCGGAGTGGATGTGGGTCGCCCTGGACGGCGAGCGGGTCGTCGCCAGGGCCGCCTGGTGGACGAACGCACCGGGCGGCGAGCCGCTGGCGCTGGACTTCTTCGACCTGGACGACGCGCTGCCCGCCCCGGATCGGGTCGAGATCGGCGTCCGGCTGCTGGAGACGGCGACCAAGGCCGTGGTTCCGGCCGGTGCGCAGCGGCCGGAGTACGGGCGGTTCGTCCCGCCGGACTGGCGCGAGGACCCGGTGGCCCGGGAGGCCGTCGGGGCCCGGATCGCGGCGGCGGAGGCGACCGGGGCGCGGATGCTGGTGGAGCGGCTGCGGTTGGAGTGGCGGGCCGGTACGCCGGTGCCCGGGGACTCCGGCCGGCTGGTGTTCCGTCCGGTCACCGGCCGGGAGGATCTGCTGGCGCTGATGACGCCGGTGATGGAGGGCACCCTCGACGCCCACGGGCAGGAGGACCTGGCGTCCGGGCTCGACGCCCGCGCGGCGGCCGAGAAGCACTACGACGAGGAGCTGGCGGGGTATGCGACCCCGATGACCTGGTGGCGGATCGCCGAACTGCCCACCGGCGAACCGGTCGGCTTCGTGATCCCGGCCCGCAACAACTACCACCCGATCATCGCGTACATCGGGGTGCTGCCCGCCCGGCGCGGCCAGGGGTACATCGACGATCTCCTCGCCGAGGGCACCCGGGTACTGGCGGCCGAGGGCGTGGAGCGGATCCGGGCGGCGACCGACCTCGGCAACGTACCGATGGCGAAGTCCTTCGAGCGGCTCGGATACGTCAACTTCGAGCGGGCGTTCAACATGACGTGGGACGCGGAGAAGGGTCAGGCCGAGGGCTAGGACCAGCGCTGGGGTGGTCCGCATCGGCTTCCCTGATATTCGGTGGACGGCGGGCGTCGGCGTTGGCTACGGTCTGCTCCGACATCCGACGCCCGTCGTGGAAGGAGGCGAAAGACATGCGCGCGAACAGCCGCACCAGCATCCGCAGCACATCACTTTCGCGCTCCCGTCCCGTCCGCCGGGCGGTGTCGGACCTCGTCTGACCGGGAGCGCGGTATTCCGTCCCGGAGGACACCTTCATGACCGAGCTGGTCATCCGCGCGCTCACGCCGAGCGACGCCGCTCTCTTCACCACGTTCGAGGACAACCCCTTCGTCGGCCGGGCCGCCTTCGGCCACCGCTACACCTCGACCGCCGACGGCGGCGAATACCGCCCCGACTGGACCTGGGTCGCCCTGCGCGACGGCAAGATGGTCGCCAGGGCCGCCTGGTGGGGCGGGCCCGAGGACACCGAGCCCGTCGTCCTCAACTGGTTCGACTTCGCGGACGGGGAGGCGGATGCGGGCGCCGAACTCCTGCGCCGCGCCCCGTTCGACAAGGAGTACGAGCTGATCGCGCCCGCCGGCTGGCGGGACGACCCGGCGGTGCGGGCCGCCGTCGAGGAGCGGGTCGTCGCCGCTACGGCGGCCGGGATGAAGCCGCTGGTCGAGCGCTACCGCTACCGCTGGACCCCCGGCTGCCCGCTGCCCGAACGGACGGGCCGGCTCACCTACCGCCCCGAGCCGGACGACGAGGTCGTCCTCGATGTGCTGCGCCGGGTGCACTCGGCCACGCTGGACGCCCACGCCCGCAAGGCCATCGAGGGCCCCGGCGGTCTGGAGGCGGCGGCGCGCGAGGAGTTGGAGTTCTTCCACTGGTGCCCCTCGCCGAGGGAGTGGTGGCGGCTCGCGTACACCCCGGACGGGGAGGTGGCGGGCATCCAGGTGCCCGCGCACAACCCGTCGGGGCCCTGCGTCGGTTTCATCGGTGTCGTACCCGAGGCGCGCGGCAACGGGTACGGCTACGACCTGCTGGTGGAGTGCACACGCTTCCTGGTCGAGCAGGGCGCCGAGTTCGTCGCGGGGGCGACGGACCAGGGGAACGCGCCGATGGCCGCCGCGTTCGCCCGGGCCGGATACCCGGTCATCCAGGAGTGGGTCCATCTGGAGTGAGGGCGCCGGCATCCTCGGCCAGCCACTCCAGGCGGAGTCGCTGCTCGGCGGGGATCGCCGCGTCCTCGCCGCGCGGCCCCACGTTGAGCAGCACGTTGCCGCCGTCGGCCGCCGTGTCGCGGACCAGTGAGGTCAGCGTCGCGCGGTCGATGAAGGCGTCGGGGCCGGAGTTGCGGTTGTAGCCGAAGCTGTGGTCGACGCCCCGGGTGATCTCGTACGGATCGGAGCCCTCGTAGCGGGCGTACTCCGGCGTACGGAAGTCGAAGACGGGCGGTGTGCGCGGGACGAAGCCTTCGCCCTGCGCCACCGTCCGGCGGTCCCACCAGTTGTACAGTGCCTTCGCGCCCGGCAGGCCCAGGCCTCGCCAGTGCGGTGCGTAGGGCAGCAGGCGGTCGTTGACGACGCCGTGCGGGACGGTGAAGCGGTAGAAGTCGACGAGTGAGCGGATCTCGTCGGCGGAGCCGGGCCAGGCGATGTCGTTCCAGAGGATGTCGGGCCGGTAGCGGCGGATCAGCTCCCGCATCTGCGCGTCGGCGTAGGCGGGGTAGCGTCCGCGCGGGACGGCGGAGAACATGTCGGCCGCCGTGCCGATGGGCCGGTCGTCGAAGGTCCAGTCGAGTCCGCCGGAGTAGTAGACGCCGAAGCGCAGGCCCTCGGCCCGTACGGCTTCGGCGAACTCGCCGACGACGTCCCGGGTGGTGTGCCAGCCGGTGCGGTGCGGGTTCTGTGTCTCGGAGGGCCAGAGGCAGAACCCGTCGTGGTGCTTGGTGACCAGGACCGCGTACCCGGCCCCCGCCTCGCGGAAGGAGCGGGCCCAGGCGGCCGGGTCCCAGCCGGCGAGCCCGTCCTCGAAGTCGCGGCCGAAGTCGGTGTAGGGGCGGTTCCCGTAGGTGGAGCGGTGGTGGGCGGCGACCGGGGAGCCGGGGAAGCGGAGCGCGTTCTCGTACCACTCCGCGTACGAGGTCCAGCCCAGCGGCGCACGCCGGCCCGCCGCCGGGAGTTCGGCGGCGGGGGCGTAGGGCGGGGCCCAGCCGGGAACGGATGCGGGTGTCCAGTGAACGAAGATCCCCAGTTGGGCCCGGGACCACCATGAAGCGACCATGGCGGGAAGTATTGATCACTCGGGCGGTGCCGCGTAAGCCCCTTCGACCGCCGGATTCCGCTTCTGGACCACCTGGGTCTCCTGCGCACTCTGTGTCTTCTGGGCGCTCTGTGTCTTCTGGGCGCGGATCAGGTCGCGGTACCAGGCGTACGAGGCCTTCGGCGTACGGGTCAGGGTCTCGTAGTCGATGTGGACCAGGCCGAACCGCTGCGAGGCCCCCTCCGTCCACTCCACGTTGTCGGTCAGCGACCAGGTGAAGTAGCCGCGTACGTCCACCCCGGCGTCCATCGCCGCGCGCAGGGCGGTGAGGTGGCTCTCCAGGTAGGCGATGCGGCGGTCGTCGGCGTGCGGTTCCTCCAGGGCGCAGCCGTTCTCCGTGATGTAGAGCGGCGGGAGGCGGTCGCCGTAGCGGGTGTGCAGGGTGGTGATGATCTCGGTGAGGCCCTCGGGGACGACGGGCCAGCCGAAGCCGGTCTTCTCGTACCCCTCGATCTCCCTTATCCCGAAGGGGAGTTCGGCGGGCATGGCGAAGCCGGAGAAGGTCTCCAGGGCTTCGGGGCGGGGGGCGCCGACGAGGGTCGGGTTGTAGTAGTTGATCCCGTACCAGTCGAGCGGGGTGGAGATGACCTTGAGGTCGTCGGCGACCGGGCCCGGCATCAGGGCGGCGAGGCCGTCGTCCGGGTAGCGGCCGGTGAGGACGGGGTCGGCGAAGAGCCAGTTGGTGAGCGTGTCGTACAGCTCCGCCCCGAAGCGGTCCTCGTCGCTGTCCCCGGCCGTCCAGACCGGGGCGTGCGAGAAGGCGGCCCCGATGTTGTCGGCGCCCGCCGCGCGCAGGGCGCGGACGGCGAGGCCGTGGGCGAGGAGCTGGTGGTGGGCGGCGGGCAGGGCGTCGAAGAGGAGGGTGCGGCCGGGGGCGTGCTCGCCGAGTGCGTAGCCGAGGAGGGTGACCTCGGCGGGTTCGTTGATCGTGATCCACAGGGGGACCCGGTCGGCGAGGCGTTCGGCGACGATGCCCGCGTACTCGGCGAAGCGGTAGGCGGTGTCCCGGTCGAGCCAGCCGCCCGCCTCCTCCAGCGGGAGCGGGGTGTCCCAGTGGTAGAGGGTCGGGGCGGGCGTGATGCCGTGGGCGCACAGCTCGTCGACGAGCCGGTCGTAGAAGTCGAGCCCGTCGGCGTTGACGGCCCCGCTGCCACCGGGCACCACGCGGGGCCAGCTGACGGAGAACCGGAAGGCGTCGGCGCCGAGCCCGGCCAGCAGGGCGACGTCCTCGCGGTAGCGGGCGTGGAAGCCGGTGCCCCGGGTGGTGTCGGTGCCGTCCTTGATCCGGCCGGGCAGCGCGGCGAAGGCGTCCCAGCCCGAGGGGCCCTTGCCGTCCGCGTCCACCGCCCCCTCGGTCTGGAACGCGGAGGCGGAGGCTCCCCAGAGGAAGCCGGGCGGGAAGATCGGCAGGGACATCGCGGCCTCCAGCAGCCGTACGTGGGAATCCGTATGAGCGGGCGCCTCGCCGGGCAATGATCAGGACCAGACCTTAATCGCCGGTGGCGGGCGGCAACAGAGCCTGTCGCGAGGATCGTGGAGCCCGCCCCCGGGCGACCGCGCGCCCCGCCCAGGGACGAGGAGTGGTGGATGCAGTTCGAGGTGTGGGCCCCCGACGCGGACTCGGTCGTGCTGGAGGCGGCGGACGTCCGGTCCCCCATGGAGCGTGACGCGGGGCGCGAGGGGTGGTGGACGGCTCCGGCGGAGGCCTCGGACGGGGACCGGTACGGCTTCCGGGTGGACGACGGGCCTCTGCTGCCGGACCCCCGTTCGCGGCGGCAGCCGGACGGGCCCGACGGCCCGAGCGCGGTCGTCGACCAGGAGGCGTACGCCTGGCACAACGAGTGGGCGGGGCGGCGGCTGAACCGGGCCGTGCTGTACGAGCTGCATGTGGGGACGTACACCCCGGAGGGCACGTTCGACGCGGCGGCGGCCCGGCTGGGCCATCTGGCGGAGCTGGGGGTCACCCATGTGTCGCTGATGCCGGTGTGCCCGTTCCCGGGGGTCAACGGCTGGGGGTACGAGGGCGTCTCGCTGTGGGCGGTGCACGAGCCGTACGGCGGGCCCGAGGGGCTGAAACGCTTTGTGGACACGGCGCACGAGCTGGGGCTCGGGGTGGTCCTGGACGTCGTCCACAACCATCTGGGCCCCTCCGGCAACTACCTGCCTGCCTTCGGCCCGTACTTCACCGACACCCACCACACCCCGTGGGGTTCGGCGGTCAATCTGGACGCGCCGGGCTCGGACGAGGTGCGGGCGTTCCTGCTGGGCAGCGCGCTGGCCTGGCTGCGCGACTACCGGCTGGACGGGCTGCGCCTCGACGCGGTGCACGCGCTGGCCGACACCCGGGCGCTGACGTTCCTGGAGGAGCTGTCGGCGGCGGTGGACGCGCTGGCGGTGGAGCTGGGGCGGCCGCTCGGGCTGATCGCCGAGTCCGACCTCTGCGATCCGCGCACCACGACCCCGCGTCCGGCGGGCGGCCTCGGGCTGCACGCCCAGTGGAACGACGACTTCCACCACGCCCTGCACACCGCGCTCACCGGTGAGTCGCAGGGCTACTACGCCGACTTCGCCCGGGCCCCGCTGGCCGCCCTCGCCAAGACGGTGACCTCGGCGTTCTTCCACAACGGGACCTGGTCCAGCTTCCGGGGCCGCACCCACGGCCGCCCGGTCGACGTGTCCCGCACCCCGGCGCACCGCTTCGTCGGGTACGCGCAGACGCACGACCAGATCGGCAACCGGGCGTTGGGCGACCGGCTGGCCTCGTCCCTCTCCCCCGGTCTCCAGGCATGCGCCGCCGCGCTCGTGCTGACGGGTCCCTTCACCCCGATGCTGTTCATGGGCGAGGAGTGGGGGGCACGCACCCCGTGGCAGTTCTTCACCGACCACACGGATCCGGAGCTGGCCGAGGCCGTACGCAACGGCAGGCGGCGGGAGTTCGGGGCGCACGGCTGGGCGGAGGAGGAGATCCCCGACCCGCAGGACCCGGCGACCCGGGACCGCTCCTGCCTCGACTGGTCCGAGCCGGAGCGCGAACCGCACGGGCGCCTGCTCGCCTGGTACCGCGAACTGATCGCGCTGCGGCGCACGTTGCCCGATCTGCACGATCCCGATCTGGCGGCGGTGAAGACCGCGTTCGACGAGGACGAGCGGTGGTTCGCGTACCGCAGGGGGGATCTGCGGGTCGTGGCGAACCTGGCGGACAAGCCGGCGGCGATCCCGCTCGGCCTCGGACGCCACCGCCGCTCCGGGGGGCGGGTGCTGGCGGCCTGGGAGCCGGTCGAGGCGCCGGGGCCGGACGGGGTGCTGCATCTGCCGCCGGAGTCGTGCGTGGTGCTCGCGGACGACTGAACGCCCTTGAACGCCTCTGAACTCCCTTGCGGGCGGGCCTGCTCCTACTCCACGACGGCGAGTTCGCGGGCGGTGGCGTTGAGCCGCCGTCCGCCGTCCTCGGTCACCGCCACGATGTCCTCGATCCGGACGCCGAAGCGGCCGGGGAGGTAGATGCCCGGCTCCACGGAGAAGCACATGCCCGGGACGAGCGGCTGCTCCTCGCCCTCGATCATGTACGGCGGCTCGTGGGTGGTGACGCCGATGCCGTGGCCGGTGCGGTGGATGAACCGGTCGCCGTAGCCGAACTCGGTGATCACCGCGCGGGCGGCCCGGTCGATCTCCTGGCAGGCGACGCCGGGCCGGACGGCGGCGCAGCCCGCCTGCTGGGCCTCGCGGACGATGTCGTGGACCCGCTGCTCCTCGGCGGTGGGCTCACCGACATGGACCGTACGGGAGGTGTCGGAGCCGTAACCGTGCTTCAGGCCGCCGAAGTCGAGGACGACCATGTCACCGCGCTCGATGGTGCGTTCGCCCGCCTCGTGGTGCGGGTTGGCCCCGTTGGGGCCGGATCCGACGACGGTGAAGTCGACCTGGGAGTGCCCGAACTCCCGCAGCAGCGCGGCGAGGTCCAAGGCCACGTCGACCTCCCGGCGGCCGGAGAAGCGCACTTTGAGGATTTCCTCGTACGTGGCGTCGGCGGCGGCCCCGGCGGCGGCGAGCCGTTGCAGCTCGGCGGCGTCCTTCACCGCGCGGAGCATCGGCAGGGCCTCGGTGAGCGCGGTGTAGGAGGTTCCGGGCAACTGCCGCTGGAGGCCGAGCAGATGCATCGCCCAGGCGTTGTCGCTGACACCGAAGCGGCCCTCGGCCGCCAGCAGTGGGGCGGTCACCTCGTACGGGTCCTTGCCGTCGGTCCAGTCCCGCAGGGTCAGCGCGGGCGCCCCGGTGGCGGCGGCCGCGTCGGGGGCCTCCAGGGTCGGGACCACCAGCACCGGGTCGTGGCCGGCCCGCAGTACGAGGAGGGTGAGGCGCTCGGTGCTCACGGGGCGGTAGCCGGTGAGGTGGACGAGGTCGGGGCCCGGCGCGACGATCACCCCGGCGAGCCCGGCCTCGGCGGCGGACTCGGCGGCCCGCGCCATCCGGGCCCGGTAGTCGTCGACGGTGAAGGGCGAGGGCGGAGCGGACTGCTGGGCAAAGGGACTCGGGCTCGACATCAGGACCTCCTGGCGGTGCGACACGGCACACAGCATCCTGCCTGCCGGGCAGGGCGTACGCGACCGACTTCGGGCCGCGTGTCAGGGCTCGGCGTGTCCGCGACCGGCTTCCGGCCGCGCGTGTCTGCCGGGGCGTCAGCCGTCAGTCACGTCGGCCGTCATCAGACATCGGTCGCCGTCGGCCGTCAGCCACGTCGGCCGTCGTCAGACATCGGTCGCCGTCGGTCGTCGTCCGTCGGGCAGCCGCACGATGAGGTCCGCCCGGTCGCGGCCCCGCTCCACCAGCCGGGCGTTCGCCTCGTCGGACCGGGCCACCCACTCCTCCGCGTCGCGCCGGAGCCTGCCGTGGTGCACATGCCGGTCGACAAGTCGACGTACCCGCACCTCCGGGTCGAGATCCAGGAACCACACCTCGTCCAGCAGCCCCCGCACCGGGGCCCAGGGCCCGTCGTCGTACAGCAGGTAGTTGCCCTCGGTGACGACGAGGGGGACGTCCGGCGGGACGGGCAGCGACCCCGCGACCGGCTCCTCCAGGGACCGGTCGAAGGCCGGTGCGTAGACCGCGTGCACCGGGTCCGGCGTCCGCAGCCGCCGCAGCAGGGCCGCGTACCCGGCCGCGTCGAAGGTGTCGGGCGCGCCCTTGCGGCCCGCGCGGCCGAGGCGGTCCAGCTCGGCGGCGGCGAGATGGAAGCCGTCCATCGGGACGAGGGCGGCGCGTCCGTCCAGGGCCGCGACCAGCCGGTCCGCCAGAGTGGACTTCCCGGCTCCGGGCGGGCCCGCGATCCCGAGGATGCGCCGTTGGCCGGTGTCCGCGAGGGCGCGGGCCCGGTCGTTCAGCGCGGCCCGGCCGCCGGTGCTCGTAGCGTCCACGAAGTCCATGCGGCGCATTGTGCCCGGCGACTGGGTGCCGAAGCACTAGTGTTACGTATAACGTCATCGCTCCCGGACCCTCGCCGCTCCAGAGCTTCCGAAAGGCCCCCCATGTCCCACATCGCCCTGGTCACCCTGGTCGTCCGCGACTACGACGAGGCGCTCGCCTTCTACCGCGACGCGCTCGGCTTCGAGCTGGTGGAGGACACCGACCGGGGCGACGGCACCCGCTGGGTGGTGGTGCGCCCGCGCGGGGCGGCGGACGGCACGGGGCTGCTGCTGGCCCGGGCGAAGGACGAGGCGCAGGCCGGGGCCGTGGGGGCGCAGACGGGCGGCCGGGTCGGCTTCTTCCTGCACACCGAGGACTTCGCGGCCGACCACGCGCGGATGCGCGCGGCCGGGGTGCGCTTCCTGGAGGAGCCGCGCCACGAGACGTACGGCTCGGTCGCGGTCTTCGAGGACCTGTACGGCAACCGGTGGGATCTGCTCCAGCCGGCCGGCTGACTCCGTGGCGGCCACGCCGTGACGGTCACCGGCTCCCGGACCGCTCGATGAGTGCGGCGACCCCGTCCAGCAGCCGGGCGAGCCCGAAGGCGAAGAGTGTGTCGAGTTCGAGGTCGAACTCCTCTTCGCCGAAGAGGGCGAAAAGGGTCGGATAGCCCCCACCGGTCTGGATCTGTTCCAGCCGCACTTCGTTGGAGGCCAGCCACTCGTCGGGGGTCATGCCGGTGTCCTGCCGCGCCTGCGCCTCGAGCTCGACGGCCGCCGCGACGCCTTGGGCGTACCCGAGGAGGGCGAGGTGGACGTGGATGGTCTGGGCCGGTGTCAGCCCCAGGCCGTTCAGGGCGCTGAGGACCCGCTCGGTGTACCGCATCGCGTGGGGCGAGGTCATCGGCCGGGTGAGGGCGGCCGTGGCCCGGGCCAGCCAGGTGTGGCGCTGGTAGCGGGTCCACAACCACCGCGCCTCCCGCTCCAGTTGCGCCCGCCAGCCGACGGGCCGGGGCCCCGGCGGTTCTCCGTCGAACACCGTCTCCGACATCAGCCGTACCAGCTCGCCCTTGTTCGGGACGTGGCGGTAGAGCGCCATGGTGGAGACGCCGAAGTCGGTGGCGACCCGGCGCATGGAGAGCGCCGCGAGTCCTTCGGCGTCGACGAGGGCGATCGCCGCGCGGATGATGCGGTCGCGGGTGAGTCCGCGGTGGGGAGCCGCGTCCCGTTCCCTCCCCGACGCGGCGACCACGGTGCCGACGCCGGGCACGGCCCGCACCAGACCGTCCTGTTGCAGCGTGGCGAGCGCCTTCGTCGCGGTCGCCATGGCGACACCCCAGTCCTGGGTGATGCGCCGGGTGGAGGGGACGCGGGCGCCGGGCGCGAGCTCGCCCGAGGCGATCCGCCGGCGGATGTCACCGGCGATGCGGAGGTAGGGCGGCTCCATGACCATGCCTTCACTGTACTAGTGCACTGGATGGGTGTTCGCCCTTCTGGTAGCGGGTTCACGGCGTAGTGCACTAGGCATCCGTTTGCCGCGTACACCTTGCTCCCGCTTCCCTGCCGTACATGGAGAACAACACACCCGGCCCCCTCGCGGGGCGCAAGGAATGGACCGCCCTCGGCGTCCTGATGCTGCCCCTGCTTCTGGTCTCGATGGACATCTCGGTCCTGTACTTCGCGATTCCCTACGTCAGCCAGGACCTGGAACCCAGCGCGACGCAGCAGCTGTGGATCCTCGACATGTACGGCTTCGTCCTCGCCGGGCTGCTCATCACGATGGGCGCGCTCGGCGACCGGATCGGCCGACGCGCGTCGGTGCTCGCGGGAGCGGTGCTGTTCGGGGCGGCCTCGGTGCTCGCCGCGTACGCGCAGACGTCGGAGATGCTCATCGTGGCACGCGCGTTGCTGGGTCTCGGTGGCGCCGCCCTGATGCCCTCGACGCTCGCCCTGATCCGCAACCTCTTCCACGACGCCAGGCAGCGCGCCAAGGCGGTGACCCTGTGGACCACCGTGATGACGGCGGGCATCTCCCTGGGGCCCGTGGTCAGCGGTCTGCTGCTCGAACACTTCTGGTGGGGCTCGGTCTTCCTGATCAACCTGCCCGCTATGGTGCTGCTGCTCGTCCTGGTGCCCTTCCTGGTGCCGGAGTTCCGGACCGCGCAGCGCGAGCGCTTCGACCTGCTGAGCTCGGTGCTGTCGCTCGGTGCCGTGCTGCTGGTGGTCCACGGCATCAAGGAATGGGCCCGGCACGGGTACGACCCGCTGCCGGCCGTCACGATGGGCGTGGGGCTCGTCGTCGGCTTCGTCTTCGTCCGCCGTCAGAAGCACCTCGCGCATCCGATGATCGACCTGGGGCTGCTCGGCCGGCGTACCTTCGGCGGCCCGGTGTTCGCCAATCTCCTGGCGATGTTCGCCACCGTCGGGATGGCCGTCTTCCTCACCCAGTATCTGCAGTCCGTTCTCGGCCTGAGCCCGTTCCGGGCCGCCCTGTGGAGTCTGGTACCGGCTGTCGGCGCGGCCGTCGCGGCTCCGGTGGCGGCCGCGCTCGCCCAGCGCGTCGACCGGGCGTACGTCATGGGCGGCGGCCTTCTCGTCTCCGCCTGCGGCTTCCTGTGGATGACCCAGGTGCGGGCCGACTCGGCGCTCTGGTTCGCCCTGACCGGCGCCGCCCTCTACGCGGGAGGTCTGGTCGCCGCGATGGCCCTCGCCACCGAACTCGCCCTCGGCGCGGCGCCACCGGAGCGTGCGGGTTCGGCGGCGGCCGTGCTGGAGTCGGGCCAGGAACTCGGCGGAGCGCTGGGGATGGCCGTCCTCGGATCCATCGGCGCGGCGGTCTACAGCCGGGAGATGGCCGACGCCGTGCCCGCCGGGATGCCGCACGCCGAAGCCGTACGCGAGACGCTGGGCGGTGCGACGGCCGCCGCGGCCCGGCTGCCCGACGAGACCGCCGATGCCGTACTGACGGCGGCGCGCGACGCCTTCACCCACGGGATGAGCTTCGCGGCGGTCGGCGCGGCCGTCGTCATGGCCGCGGCCGGCGTCTTCTCCCTCGCCTGGCTGCGGGGTGCGGGCCGGGCGAAGCCCCCGTCGGAACCGGCCGAGCCCCGGCCCGCCGTACTCCCGTCGTGAGGGCGGACGCCCCCGGTCCGGGCAACCGGGGGGGTCCGAACCGGACACCCGGGTCTCGGCATTCGGCCCACAGCCGGGGCGCGGCCTGACCCCGTCCGATGACCATGGGTCCATGGAGGCCAAGGAGTCCACGGGGAGCGCCGCACCGGCCGAGCGGCACGCCGGCTGGAACGAGTTGTTCTTCGACCTCGTCGTCGTCGCCGGGGCGGGGCAGCTGGCCCGGCTGCTGCACGACGGCCCCCAGCCGGCGGACCTCGCCCTGTACGCGGTGGTCTACCTGGCCTTCTGGACCACCTGGGCCGGGTTCGCCGTCTACGGGGACATCGCGGCCTCCGAGACCCGGGTCCGTACGCTGCTGATCGCGATGTTCGGCATGGCCGTGATGGCCGCCTCCGTGCACACCGTCCAGTCGAGCCACGCGACCGCCTTCGTCATCGCCTATGTGGCGCTGCGCTGGCAGGCGGGCCAGGTCTGGCGGCGGGGCAGCATCGTGGTGGACTGGCCGCTGGCCCAGTTCGGGGCGGGCGCGGTGCCCTGGCTCGTCTCGCTCTTCGTCGACACCCCGCTGCGCTACTGGCTCTGGGCGCTCGGCATCGCGCTGGACATCGTCACCCTGCTGGTCTCCACCCGGGAGCGCACCCTGCGGCGGGCGGGCGAGCGGGCCGCGCGCCGCCGCGACGGCCGCCCGCCGCCGGGCCCCGCACACGGCCCGGTCGCCGAACCGCCCCGGCTCGGCGAGTCACGGATCGACGCCGCGCACATGGGCGAACGCCTCGGGCTGTACGTGATCATCGTGCTGGGCGAGGGCGTCATCCAGATCATCGACGCGGCGTCCGAGCGCGACGGCTGGGACGGGCCGCTCGCCGCCACCGGCCTCGGGGCGTTCGGGCTGCTGGCCGCGATCTGCACGCTGAGCCTGCTCTACGGCACCAACGGCATCCCCCATCTGCGCAAGGGAGCGCTCGCGCCGAGGCTGGCGATGCTGCTGCACGCGGTGATGACCGGCTTCCTGGTCGCGCTGGCCACGGCGTTGGGTTCGGCCGTCGCGCATGTCGACGACGTGCTGCCGAAGGGCCGGCACTGGCTGCTGTGCGGGGCGATGGCCGGGTACTTCGCGGCGGGTCTGGTGGCTGCGCTGCCGCTCGCGGACCGGTCCGACCGGGTCTGGCTCCTGGGGTGGGCGCTGCCGTGCGTGGCGGTGTCCGTGGCGCTGGCACCGCTCGGGGTGGAGCTGCCGGCCTGGGCGACGATCTGGATCCTGGTGGCGCTGGTCTGCTGGCAGATCGCCTACGACCCGGGGGCGCCCGGAGCGGGTCCGTCGGGGCGGCGGTGGCGGAGGTTCCGGCGGTCGGTGCCGCGGGTTGCCTGATGGGCCCTGGGGCGCCGGGCCCTGTGGCCCTGGAGCCCCGAGGCACCGGGGCGCGGGGCACCCGAGGTTCCGGGCCCCGGGGTCACGCCCGGGCGGCCAGCCCCGCCTCGCGTACGGCCACCGCCTCCATCGCGTCCAGCACCGGCCGGATCAGCGGATGGCCCTCGGCCCCCTGGCGTACGGCGGCGAAGACCCGGCGCGTGGGGGCGCTGCCCTCGACCGGGCGGACGACGACCCCGGTCAGCTCCATCCCGCGCAGCGCCGAGCGGGGCACCAGCGCCACCCCGGCGTCCGCCCCGGCCAGGGCGACCACCGCGTGGAAGTCGTCCGACGAGTGATCGAGGCGCGGGGCGAAACCGGCGTACTCGCAGGCCAGGACCACCACGTCATGGCAGGGGTTGCCCGGGTACGGCCCGATCCACGGGTCCTTCGCCAGGTCGGCGACCGCCACCTGGGCCTGGTCGGCGAGGCGGTGGCCCACCGGGAGCACCGCGTCGAACGGCTCCGAGTACAGCGGGACGCGGGTGAGCCGGCGGTCGTCCTCGGCGGGCGCGCCCCGGTATTCGACGGCGACCGCCACATCCACCTGCCGGTCCAGCACCATCGGCACGCTGGCGTCGCCCTCCGCGTCCTGGACCTTGACCCGGATGCCGGGCGCGGTGCGGGCCAGCTCGGTGAGGGCGGGGGCGAGGACGAGTCCGATGCCGGTGGCGAACGCGGCGACCGTGACCGTACCGGCGACGCCCGCGCTGTAGTCGGCCAGCTCCGCCTCGGCCCGCTCCAGCTGGGCGAGGACGAGGTTGGTGTGGCTGAGGAGGATCTCCCCGGCGGCGGTGAGCCGGGCGCCGCGCGCCCCCCGTTCGACGAGGCGGTGGCCGGTCTCCTGCTCCAGGGCGGCGAGCTGCTGGGAGACGGCGGAAGGGGTCAGGTACAACGCGGCGGCGGCCGCGGTCACCGTGCGGTGGTCGGCCACCGCACGGAGGATTCGCAGCCGCCGCGCATCGATCATGTGCCCATTGTCCCAGGTGGCGGCGGAACCACCGACCCGGTCGGCGGGTCAGGCGGCTTCCGCCTCCAGCGCGGTCCGGGCGTCGACGAACGCGTCCACGGCGCGGTTCACGTCGGCGGTGGAGTGCGCGGCCGAGAGCTGGACGCGGATGCGGGCCGCGTCCTGCGGGACGACGGGGTACGAGAAGCCGATCACGTAGACACCGCGCTCCAGGAGCAGTTCCGCCATCCGGCCCGCCTTGCCCGCGTCGCCGATCATGACGGGGGCGATGGCGTGGTCGCCGGGCAGGATGTCGAAGCCCTCGGCGGTCATCCGGGTGCGGAACAGCTCGGTGTTGGCGGCGAGCTGCTCGCGCAGGTCCCCGGCGGACTCCAGCAGGTCGATGACCTTGAGGGAGGCGGCGGCGATGACCGGGGCGAGGGTGTTGGAGAAGAGGTACGGGCGCGAGCGCTGGCGCAGCAGGGCGACGATCTCCGCGCGGGCCGCGACGTAACCGCCGGAGGCTCCGCCGAGCGCCTTGCCGAGGGTGCCGGTGATGATGTCGACCCGGTCCATCACGCCGTGCAGCTCGGGCGTGCCGCGGCCGCCGGGGCCGACGAAGCCGACGGCGTGCGAGTCGTCGACCATGACCATGGCGTCGTAGCGGTCGGCCAGGTCGCAGATCTCCTGGAGCGGGGCGACG
The DNA here is from genome assembly GCA_014649555.1 of Streptomyces globisporus. Classification (GTDB taxonomy): domain Bacteria; phylum Actinomycetota; class Actinomycetes; order Streptomycetales; family Streptomycetaceae; genus Streptomyces; species Streptomyces globisporus. Next base: position 240,007 of record BMTG01000012.1, read on the forward strand.
TACCCGTCCATGGAGAAGACGCCGTCGGTGACGATGAGGCGGCGGCGCGCGCCGGACGCCTCCTTGAGCTGCGTCTCCAGTTCGGCCATGTCGCGGTTGGCGTAGCGGTGGCGCTTGGCCTTGGAGAGCCGGATGCCGTCGATGATGGAGGCGTGGTTGAGGGCGTCGGAGATGACGGCGTCCTCGGGGCCGAGCAGGGTCTCGAAGACTCCGCCGTTGGCGTCGAAGCAGGAGGAGTAGAGGATCGTGTCCTCCTGGCCGAGGAAGGCCGAGAGCCGCTGCTCCAGCTCCTTGTGGACCTCCTGGGTGCCGCAGATGAAGCGGACCGAGGCCATCCCGTAGCCCCAGCGGTCCAGCGCCTCGTGGGCGGCGGCGATGACCTCGGGGTGGTCGGCGAGGCCGAGGTAGTTGTTGGCGCAGAAGTTGAGGACCTCGCCGGGGCGGCCGCCGGAGGTGACCTCGACGGTCGCGGACTGCGGGGTGCCGATCACGCGCTCGGGCTTGTGCAGCCCGGCGGCGCGGATCTCGTCGAGGGTGGTGCGCAGATCGTCGCGTACGGAGTCGAACATGCGGATTCCTTAAGAGATCAGGTAACGGACCAGGTGGGAGACGGTCAGGCGGTCCAGTCGAGGATGACCTTGCCGCCGAGGCCGCTCGCCGCGTCGTCGAAGGCGGCCTCGAAGTCGCGGAAGCCGTACCGGCCGGTGATCACGGGGGCCAGGTCGAGGCCGCCCTCCAGCAGGACGGACATGGCGTACCAGGTCTCGAACATCTCGCGGCCGTAGATGCCCTTGATGGTGATCATCGAGGTGACGATGCGGGCCCAGTCGACGGCGAACTCCTCGGCGGGCAGGCCGAGCATGGCGATCCGGCCGCCGTGCGTCATGTTCGCGACCATCTCGCGCATCGCCTCGGGGCGGCCGGACATCTCCAGGCCGATGTCGAAGCCCTCGCGCAGGCCGAGTTCGCGCTGCCCGTCCGCGATGGTGCTCTCGCCGACGTTCAGGGCGAGGCTGACGCCGACCTTGCGGGCCAGGGCGAGGCGGGCCTCGCTGACGTCGGTGATGACGACGTTGCGGGCGCCTGCGTGCTTGGCCACGGCGGCGGCCATGATGCCGATCGGGCCCGCGCCGGTGATCAGGATGTCCTCGCCGACCAGCGGGAAGGAGAGGGCGGTGTGCACGGCGTTGCCGAACGGGTCGAAGATCGCCGCGATGTCGAGGTCGACGGGGACCCGGTGCACCCACACGTTGGAGGCGGGCAGGACGACGTACTCCGCGAACGCCCCGTCGCGGCCGACCCCGAGGCCGATCGTGGAGCGGCAGAGGTGGCGGCGGCCGGCGAGACAGTTGCGGCACTTGCCGCAGACGAGGTGGCCCTCGCCGCTGACCAGGTCGCCGGTGGCGATGTCGGAGACGTCGGAGCCGGTCGCGGCGACCTCGCCGACGAACTCGTGGCCGAGGATCAGCGGGGTGGTGACCGCCTGCTGGGCCCAGCCGTCATAGGCGCGGATGTGCAGGTCGGTGCCGCAGATACCGGTGCGCAGGACCTTGATCAGGACGTCGGTGGGGCCGTACTCCGGCTCCGGCACGTCCATCAGCCACAGTCCGGGCTCGGCCTTCTGCTTGACGAGTGCCTTCACGGCTGTGGCTCCCTGACGTCGGTACGCGAGTGAATACCCCGGGCCGCGGGGCATGTCGGAGGACCCTGTGGCCCGGGGTGGTCTTGGGTGTCACCCCCCATGGTGGGGGTTCGGCGGGACGGGACGGAGCATCTCGGAAAGCTCCACGCGCCGTCCCCGGCCGTCACCCAGAAGGCTGCCGTACGGCGGGGTCCCCGGTCCATCGAGGATTTCTTAAGCGCCGCCGCAGGAGATCTTCACACCTGGCCGGGGCTTCACCGACCGCTGCCGTCGGACGCCTCCCGGACCTCCCCGTACGGGCCCAGGAAGCGGGGGCGGCCCTGCTCGATCCGGTGGAGGAAGATCCCGTCCGGGATGCGCACCTGGCGGGTGGAGGCGTCGAAGGCGAGGGTCCGCACGATCCCCCGGTGCTCGGTGCGCACGAGCCGCCCGCCGATACCGCTGCGCACCTCGCCGGATGCGCTGGTGGTCCCGGCGGCGCGGGCGATCAGGCCGACCGCGTCGTACGCCTCGGCGGCCCAGGTCGCCGGGGGTGCGCCGAAGCGCTTGCGGTGGGCGGCGGTGAACGCCCGGGCCGCGGGGAGGGCGGCGGGGTCGGCGTACGCCTCGGCGAAGACCCAGCCGTCGGCCGCCGCGCCCGCCCCGTCGAGGAAGGCGGGCCCGAGGGCGGGTCCGGCGGCGACCCGGGCGCCGGTGAAGCCCTCGGCCGCGAGTGCGGTGGCCAGACGCCCGGCGCGGGACGCGTCGCCGCCCGCGTGGACCACTGCGTCCGCCCCGCTGCTCACGGCCTTACGGGCGACCGCCCCGAAGCCCGCGTCGCCCCGGGCGAGGGGGTGTTCGAGGAGGGTGACGCCGGTGGGAGCGGCCTCGCGGAACGTGCTCCCGATCTCCCCCGCGAGCCCGGGATCGGCGGCGTCCTCGACGAGGAGGACGCGGGTCGCGGGGCTGGTACGGGTCAGGTAGCTGATCAGGCCGGGGGTGAGCATGCGGTCCAGGGGGCGGGTGAGGCAGAGGTGGAGCCCGGTGCCGGACTCGACGGTGCTCGATCCGGCCGCGACGACGACGGTGGCCAGCCGCGCCTCGCCGTACCGCTGGACGAGGTCCGCGCGCAGGACGGCGCCGGTCGGCCCGAGGACCGCGACGACCGTGGGATCGGCGGCCAGCCGCCCGGCCACCCGGAGCGCCGCCGCCGGGTCGCCCGCGTCGTCCTCGGTGCGCAGGGCGAGCCGGAACGCCTTGTCCTTACGGGAGTTGTGGTCGGCGACGGCGAGCTGGGCACCGCGCTGATGGGCCAGCCCGGTGGCCCGGCCGGGTCCGCCGAGGTCGGCGTGGAGCCCGATCGTGTACGTGTGCGGCTCCCCGGACCCGCCCGAGGAACCGCCCGCCCGGCCGCCGCGCCCCCACAAGGCGTTCCAGCCCGCGGCGGACCCGCCGACGAGGAGGACGGCCCCGGCGGCCGCGCCGGTCAGGACCCTGCGGCGAGTGGGCCCGCGGCCGACGGCTTCGTCCCCGCTCGCCTGGTCCCCGGCGCTTTCGTCCCCGGCCGGGGTGAGCGTGGTGGGCAGCGGTTCGGGGTCCGGCAGCGCGAGGGCGGCGGCGGACCGCTCGGCGATCAGGGCGGAGAGCCCGGCGGGGGGCTGCCAGGGGGTGGGGGCCGGGGTTCCGCCCGGGGCCGGGGTTCCGCCCGGGGCCGGGGTTCCGCCCGGGGCCGGGGTTCCGCCCGGGTCGGAGGCGGCGCGGAGGGACTCTCGCGGGTCCCGTGGCGCGCTCGGGGCCGACCGGGGCGGGTCCGGCAGCGCCCGTCCGGCCGGGTCCGGGCCCGCCTCCCCGGCGCCCTCCAGCGCGTCGCGGACCCGGCTCGCGGTCGGCCGGGCGGCCGGGTCCTTCGCGAGGCAGGCGACGATCAGGGGGACCAGGCCGGGCGGGACGCCCGTCAGGTCCGGCTCCTCGTGGACCGTACGGAACAGGGCGCCCGCCCCGCCGCCCTCACCGAACGGCCCCCGCCCGGTCGCCGCGTACACGAGGACGCAGCCGAGCGAGAACACGTCGCACGGCGGCCCCAGCGGCCCGGCCGACGCCTGCTCGGGGGCCAGGTAGCCGGGCGTCCCGATCACCGCTCCGGTGGCGGTCAGCGCGGTGGCGCCCTCGTGGCGGGCGATCCCGAAGTCGATGAGGCGGGGGCCGTCGAGGGCGAGGAGCACATTGCCGGGTTTGACGTCGCGGTGGATCAGCCCGGCCTCGTGGACCGCGGCGAGGGCCTCGGCGAGCCGGCTCCCGAGCGCCCCGACGGTGGCCGGGGGCAGCGGACCACCGGCCGTCACCACCTGGGCCAGCGAGGGCCCGGGGACGAACGCGGTCGCCAGCCACGGTTCGCGGGCCTCGGTGTCCGCGCCGAGCACCGGGACCACCCAGGGCCCCGTGATCCGGGCGGCCGCCTCGGCCTCGCGACGGAACCGGGCCCGGAAACCGGGGTCGGCGGCGTGCTCGGCCCGGATCACCTTCACGGCGGCGAGCGCCCCGCCCGCCGACCGCGCCAGGTAGACCACACCCATGCCGCCCGCGCCGAGCCGGACGAGGGTGCGGTAGGGGCCGACGGCGCGGGGGTCCTCGGAGGTGAGGGGCCGCACGTCAGCTCTTCGGCTTCGGGGCGGGGCCGAGATAGCGGAGGCGGCCGTCCTCCACCCGGTACAAGTGAGCCTCCCGGCTGACGAGTTGCTGACGTTCCTTGTCGAACGCGTAGGAGCGCGAGACCCCTTCGTACCGGGCGGCGGCGATCGCGGCGGTGAGCGCGGACCGGGTGGGCCGGCCGTCGCCGGAGGGCGTGACGCTCGCGGACGCCTCCTTGCCCGGGGGCGTCGCGGTCTTGGCCGCCGCCTCGGCGAGGCCGGCCAGTTCGCGGGCGACGAGCCCGGCCACGTCGTACGCCTCGGCGGACCACGCGGCGGGCGCGGAGCCGAAGCGTTTGCGGTGAGCGGCGGCGAACGTCCCGGCGGCCGGGGCGGTGGCGTCGATGAACGGGGCGACGAACTCCCAGCCGTCGGCCGCCGCGCCCGCCTGTTGGAGGAACTCCGGCCCCATGACGGCATGTTGGGCCATGCACGGTCCGGCGAAGGAGAGGTCGGCCAGGATGCGGGCCACCCGGGCGGCGCCGGCTGCGTCACCGGCGTAGAAGAGGGCGTCGCTCCGGTGCGTGAGGAGGTCGGTGATGACCGGGTCGAAGACGGTGGTCCCGGCGGGCACCACGCGGGGGTGGGTGGTGCCGGTGGTGAGGGTGGGGGTCAGCAGGTTGGCCGAGTAGCCCGACTGGTAGGCCGCCTGTCCGCCGGACCGGTCGATCAGGACGCCCAGCCGCTCGACGTCGGGGCGCAGGAGAAGGCGGTTGACGATGGGGACGGCGAGCGAGGCGTAGGAAGGGGCGGCCTGGAAGAAGGAGGCGTTGGCGCGGCGCGGGAAGGCCATCTGGAGGGCCGACACCGTCAGGACCGGCATCACGGCTTCGTCGTACGCGGACAGGGCAGCCCCCGCCGACTCGTCGCTCGTGGGCCCGATGACCGCGACCACCTCCGGGTCGCGGGCGAACTCCTCGGCGACCCGGGCCGAGCGGCCGGGGTCCCCTTGGTCGTCGAGGACCTTCACGGCGAGCCGGAAGGGCTGGTCGTCGAGGGAGTTGAAGCGGTCGACGGCAAGCCGGACGCCGCGTTCCTGGGCGCGTCCGGCGGCGCTGCGGGGCCCGGTGAGGTCGGCGTGCACGCCGACGATCAGGCGCCGTCCGCCCGGAGCCCCGTCGCCTCCCGCACTCTCCGCTTCGTCGCCGGTGAGCCGTACGGCGGCGAAGGCTCCGCCGCCGAGGGCAAGAGCACCCCCGGCCGCGAGGAGCAGGAACCGCCGTCGGCCGGGGGCGGGTTGCGGAGGCCCGGGCTCCTCGGCGACGGCGACGGTGGCGTCGATGGCGGGCAGGGCCAGCAGCGCGGCGGCGCGGTCCGCGATGATCCGGACGACGTCCTCGGGCAGCCAGTCGGTGGTGGCCCCGGCGGGCACGTCCTCGGCGATCAGGGGGTCGAGGTCGGCGGCGGCCGGACGCTCGCCGGGGTCCTTGGCGAGGCACCGCTCCAGCAGCGCGAGCAGCCCGGGGTCCTCGACGCCGTCGAGGTCGGGGGCGTCGTGGACGGTGCGGTAGAGGACCGCGTCGACCGCACCACTGCCGAAGGGCGGCCGGCCGGTGGCCGCGTAGGCCAGGAGACAGCCGAGCGAGAAGACGTCCCCGGCGGATCCGGGAGGGCCGGTGGGCACGGCGGATCCTGGAGGGCCGGTGGGCACGGCGGGCACGGCGGCCTCTGTGCCCCCGGTGGGTCCGGTGACCCCGGTGTGCTCGGCAGCCCCGGCGGGCTCGGTGGCGCGTGTGCCCTCGGCGGGCTCGGTGGCCCCGGTGTGCTCGCCAGCCCCAGTGCCCCCGGCAGCCCAGGTGGCCCGTGTGGGCCCGACAGGCCCGGCGGACCCGGCAGACCCAGTGGCCTCGGCCGCTCCGGGCGACCCAGTGGCCCCGCCCGCGCCCCCGGACGCCACCTCCGGCGGCAGGAACCCCGGCGTGCCGACGATCAGCCCGGTGGCTGTGAGGGCGGTCGCGTCGGCGGCGCGGGCGATCCCGAAGTCGATCAGCCGGGGCCCGCTCGCCGTCAGCAGGACGTTGCCCGGTTTCACGTCGCGGTGGACGAGCCCGGCGGCGTGCACGGCGGCCAGGGCGCGGGCGAGCAGCCGGCCGAGGACGGTGACGCTGCGCACGGGGAGCGGTCCGCGCCGGGCGACGACGTCCGACAGCGTCGGTCCGGGCACGAACTCGGTCGCGAGCCAAGGCCGTTCGGCCTTGGTGTCGGCACCGGTGACGGACACGGCCCAGGGGCTGTCGACCCGGTGGGCGGCCTCGGCCTCGCGGCGGAAGCGGGCCCGGAAGTCCTCGTCCCCGGCGTGCTCGGGCAGGATCACCTTGATCGCGGCGAGCGCTCCGGCGTCGGTGCGGCCGAGGTAGACGACGCCCATGCCGCCGGCTCCGAGGCGGCCGAGGAGCCGGTGGCCGCCGATCCGGGCGGGGTCGGTGGGTCGCAGGTCGTCCATCGCCCGGCCTCAGCTCTGCTTCTCGACGGCGGATTCCAGCCGGACCAGCATGGCGGCCTGCGCCTGGACGACCAGGTTGTCGATCTCGTCGCCAGTACGCCCCTTCGCCCCCTTGCCGGTCACGGCGACGGTGAACTGGAGGGTCTGCGCCTGCTGCCAGGCGTAGTGGTGCGGCCCGCCGAGCTCGGAGCTCCGGTACTCCCCCACCTCACTGAGGGCGTCCTCGGAGTTGGTCTGGGTGGCCTCGCCGCCGAACAGCGCGGCGGCGACCATGGAGCCGATCAGTTCGCCCTCGCGCAGCTGCTGGGTGGGGCAGCGCATGGTCTCCTCGATCGACTCCGCCATCTCCCAGGCCGCGTCCCCGCGGGTGCGGTGCACGGTGACGACGGCGCCGAGGCGCACCGGCCCCTTGCCCGCCGCCGCGGGCACCTCGAACGACCGGGTGAGGGTGGCCAGGACGCTGTGACCGGGCTTTTGCTGCTGCCAGACGCAGTCCTCGCCGAGCACGGGCCAGGTGTCCGGGCCACTCTCGTACGGGCTCCGCTTCACCACCCCGGGACCGAAGCTGTCGGGGTCGGCGATGACCCGGTCGATGAGGTCGAGTGCCGCGGCCCGGGTCTTGGGCAGCCGGGCGGGGTCGGGGTCCGGTGTCTTCGCCGGCTCGGCGGACGGTTCGGCGTCGGTGCCGTCCACGGTGCCCGGGGCCGCGCTCGACGAGGCATCGCGCCGCCCCGTCGTCCCGGGTTCGTCCGCCGCGCCAGTGCAACCGGCCAGCAGTACGGCGGCCAGGGCGAGGGTCAGCGCGAACCGGCCCCCTCTTAACGGCACGTGACAGGTCACAGCGCTTCCCCCGCTCCTCCTCGACGCCGTATCGATCATAGGTTCGGAGGGCCGTCGCGGTGGAGGTATCAGGGGACTGTTTCCTCAACGGGACATCGGGACATGCGGGCGCTCCGCCTCACCCGGAGCCGTTTCGGCCGGGTCAGCCGGTCTCCGCCAGAAAGGCACGGAGGTGCTCGACGAGAGCGTCCGGCCGGTCCTGGGGAAGGAGCGTGTAGCTGTCGGCCACCTCCACCAGCCGTCCCTGCGGGAGGATGTCGGCGAGGCGTCGCCCGTGGTCAAGCGGCATGACCCGCCTCGGTCGCCCAGACCACCAGCGCGGGCCGGTCGAAGGTGCGCAGTTCCTCGGTCCAGCGCAGGAGTTCGGCCCTCTCCGGTACGCCGAGGACATAGGCGCGCAGATCACGCCGGATCTCGGCCGAGGTCAGCAGCGGCCGGAACCAGTCGTCCATCGTGGCGTGCGGGACGGGCCGTTTGCTCATCCATCCCCAGGTCATGGGCAGCCGCCGGGCGGCCTTCAGCCGGAGCAGGGAGAAGGCGGCCCGGAGCCCTCCCGGCAGCCTGGCGAAGGCGGCGAGGTTCCGCCCGGGCAGTCCGGGCGGATAGTTGTCGAACGCCTCGCAGGAGGTGATGACGAGCCGGCCGATCCGGTCGGCGCGCCCGTCCGCGACCAGGGCCTGAGCGCCGCCCCAGTCGTTCATCACGAGTGTCACGTCCGACAGTTGGAGGGCTTCCAGAAACTCGGCGACCAGCCGAGCGACCCCGAGGACGGACAGGTCGGCTCCGGCGTCCATGGGCCTGCGGTGCCCGCCGAGCGGCAGGGTAGGCACGATGCACCGCACCCCGTCACCGAGTCCGGCGACGACCTCGTCCCACAGCGAACCGTTCATGGCCACGCCGTGCAGGAGGACCACGACGGGCCCGTCGCCACCGGTGTCGCGGTACTGGATCACGCCCGCCGAAAGCCTCACATCGTCCATGCGGTCAACATAGTCCGGCCTCCCTCGGGCCAGCACCTGACGCAGCGTAGGGACTACCACCCCGTCCTTGATAACGTCGCCCCCGCGGCTGCGGACTTCTCCCCCGACCCAGCCGTACGGGGTGGGCACGGGGACCGGGCGCGGCAGGACGAAGAGGGCCGACAGATGAGCCTTGCACAGGTGCACTACACCTCCGCCGCGCCGGGGGACGGGGGAACGGCGGGCCGGTTCACGGCGGTCGGCCCCGGGGTGTCCGGTGCCCTGCTGGCGGAGATCGAGCCCCTGCTGCGCTACGAACTGCCCGAGGGTGTCGCCGACCACCCCTCGGACGGCGAACTACGCTCGCTGCCGCAGGCGTTCACGTACGCCGCCCTCTCCGACGGCAGCCGCCTGGTGTCCCGTTCGGCTCCGGTACGGGCCACGGCCGGCGGCGTAGGGCCGGGGGTCCGGTTCCACGCGCACGCGGTGCATCTGCCGCCGGGGGTGCCGCTGCCGGGCGACCGGCTGCCCGTCGAGGCGTGGCGGTCGCCGCACTGGGTGGCGGTGACGCCCGGCGGCGCGATACCGGACCCGCTGATGCTGCCGCCAGGACCGACGGCGGTCTCGGAGGGGCTGGACGACTTCGCCGTGTCGCGCGGGCCCTGGCTCGCGGCCGTCCTGGCGGATCTGCGCCGGGCGAGCGAGCCGACGGAGTCCGGCGGGCGGCCGGTGGTGCTGGTGGAGCGGCAGTGCGCGGACGTGGCCCGATGGCTGGGGCTCGCGTCCGTGACCCTGCCGAGGGAGAGCACGGAGCGGCTGACGTTCACCACGTACACCCGGCGGCCGGGGAGTTCGGCGGCGCGGGTGGTGGGGGTGCTGCCCGAGGACGCGGAGGCGGCCCGGGCGGCGGGCCTGCGGGTGCATGTGTGCGCGGAGCAGCCCCCGTCGGGCGGTGGTACGGACGACACCTGGGCGGCGACGGCGGCGCGGGTCTGGCGGAGCCGGTCGCCGGAGCTGTTCCGGGAGGCCCGGGGACTGCCCGGGGAGCCTTTCGCAGCAGGCCCGTTGGCGGTGACGGCCCTGTGCGCGGGGATCGCGCTCGGGCCGGACGGGCGTACGGCGGCGGCCGGTTGGGCGGCGGACCGCCCGTACGCCCTGGACGCCAAGCGGACGGTCCAGCTGGTGGAGGCCCTCACCTCCCCCGGCATAGACGACCGTACGGGACCCGAATTCGACGCGGCGGGACGGCTGTTCGGTGCACTGGAGGGCCGCTGCCCCGCAGCGGTGACGGCTCCGCTCGCGGCGATGCTGGTGACGGAGGCCGTACGGGGCGGCAACGGCTCGCTGGAACTGCCGCGCCGGGACGCGTTCGTGGGGCCGGAGGGCGCGGCGGTCGCGGAGCGGCTCGCCCCGGAGATCCTCACCGAGCTGGGCGACACGGCCGGGTCCCGCGCGGTGGCGCGAACCGTACAACTGCTGCGGGTGGCGCGACTGTTGGGCGTGGACGATACGGATTCCCTGCCGGGCGTCGTGAACCACCTGGCACCGGCGCTCCTGGCGGAGGCGGCGGCAGAGGGAGGAACGGACACCCCGGGCTTCGCCCCGGCCCTGCTGGAGTTGCTGGACGAGCAGTTCGAGGTGCGGACGGCGTTGCTGGGCGCGCTGGACCGGATCGCCCCGCAGGACCCGGGGGCGGTGGCCCGGTTCCTGGAGCGGGTGGCGCTGCCGTTCACGGGGACGCAGGCGTTGCCGCACCTGCGGATGTGCGCCGAGGTACCGGGGGCGATGGCGACGCTGGGCGGGGACCGGGCGGCGGTGTGGCACAGGGTGCTGCGGGCGGCCGGCCTCTCCCCCTTCGCCGAGCCGCTGGTCCTGCGCACGGCGGTGGGCCTGGTGTGGGAGGACCGGGCCCCGACGGTCGAGGAGGCCCGCCTCCTGATGGACGCGGCCACGTCGGACTCGCACCGCGTGGCCGGCACGTGGGCCCGCCTGGTCGACGCGGCACTGGGCGCGCCCGCCGCCGAGCCGCCCGCCACCGGTCCGTCCCCCGCGAGCACCGACGAGGCGGCCGCCCTCGCCCACGACCTCCTGCGCGGCTTCCCCGGGGAGATCGGCGGCCGGGAGCGGGCGGGCCTCCTGCTGCTGGACCTGGTCCGCGAACTGCGCACGGGCGCGCCGGAACCCGGCTGGGCGGAGACGGTCCGCACCCTGTGCGCCCAGGCGGAACCGGTCGAACCGGCACTCCGGGAGCGGGCCCACGCGGCCCTGGTCGAACGGCTGCTGGCCCCGGACCGCCCGGGCGCCGAGCTGTACGACTTCGTCCACGGCGACGACACGGAGCTGATCGCCGCGTACGACCGCACCGCCCGGACGGAGACGGTACGGACCCGGCTGCGCACCCAGCCCGCCTACGCGGCGGACTGCTTCACCGTCTGGACGGCCCACCCGCACGCGGGCAGGACCTGGCCCCCGGTCGCCGCCGCCCTCCTGGACGAGGTCCTGCGCCCGGCCGTCCGCACCATGTCGGCCGAGGATGTCGCGGAGGTCGAGGCGACGGTGGGCCGTACGGGCAGCAGCGGCCGGGCGGAGGCCTTCCGCACCTGGAACCGTTCCAGCACGCTGGGCCGTCTGGGCCGCCGGATCGCGGGGCGGGTACGGCGGGGGTGAACTCCGGGAAAAGCGGCGTCCGCCCACCACCCCTCAAGCATGCTCGGGGAGTTGATGGGACGACGGGCAGTCCTCGGAGTGCCGCAACGTGATCCAGTCAAGGGTGCAGTCGCACGGCAGAGACCCCGCATCGGGCCTGGCGGAGAATGCGGCGGCGTCCTCACCTGATGAATCGTTCATCCAGTCTCCTGAGTACCTGGCGGGTTCTCCCGGCCGGTCGGCTGTGTGGAACCCGGCAGGTCGAGGACCGCGTTTCTCATGATGTGAGGACACTGCCGAGGCGGCTTCCGGTGGGTGGACCGGCGATGCCCTTGCCGAGGAAGGATGCGGCGCCGGTGGCGGGGCGGTAGACGGTGGTGCCGTCGCCGTTGTTCTCGCCAGCGGCTCCGAGGACGAGGCCGGTGGTGCCGTTCCCGGCGAAGTCACCCGCGGTGACGGCAGTGCCGAGCTGGTCGCCACTCTCGCCGCCGCCTCCGATGCCGCCGGTTCCCTGACTGAGCCCGGTGGCGTTCTTGAGCGCGATGCCGTCCGGAGTGGTCGTCAGGTTGAGCAGGAGGACGCTGCCCGCGTCGGCGCTGGTGACTCCGTTGACGGTGGATTCCTTGCCGGGCAGACCGGTGATGATGTCGAGGGTGTTGTCGCCGTTGAGGTCGCGCAGGTCGACGGAGGTGCCCATGGCGTCGCCGTCCACCGCTTCACCGGGCACATTGGGGGTGGCCTGGCTGATGGCGGTGGTGTGGCCGCGGTAGTAGAGGCCGTAGTCCTGCCCGAGTTTGACGGTGACCTGACCGCCGGTGGCGCCACCGTAGGCAGGAGCGGTCTCGGCGGGGGCGGGCTGGCCGATGACGATGTCGTCGCGGCCGTCCTGGTTGATGTCCCCGGCGGCGATGCTCCGGCCGGCGCCCATCTGGATGGCCATGGCGTGGGTGAGCCCGGTCCGCCCGGCACTCGGGTACTCGTAGGCGCGGGCCTGTCCGTAACGGTCGACGGTGGTGACGGCGACGTCGTCGAATCCGTCACCGTTGAAGTCCCCGGCGGCGACGTCGACGTGGTTGAGGTCTTCGAAGGTGAGACGCAGGGTGGTGGCCTTCTTCGTGGCACTGTCGCGCCATACCAGCCAGCCGCCCGACCCGGCGGACCCGAGACCCACGCCGACGACGTCGTCCAGCCCGTCGCCGGTGATGTCGCCCATCGCGACGGCTGTGCCCAGGCGGGCCTTGCCGGGGTTACGGGGGTCGTCGTCGGCGGTCGTGAAGTAGTCGCCCTGGGTGAGCTGACTGCTGCCGGTCAGTACGGTGACGTTGCCGCGTTCCTTGAACACGCTGTCCGCCTCACCGGGTGAGCCGACAGCGAGGTCGGTCAGGCCGTCACCGTCGACATCCCCGTACGCCACATCGGCGCCGAAGCGGTCACCGGTCTCGGGCGAACCCGGAACAGAACCACTCTGGGTGATGACCTTCAGCCCCGTGTTCGAAGGTCCACTGCCGCTCCCGGGAAGGATCGACACCTGCCCTGCCGCGGACGAGGCGTCCGGAACACCGACGACCAAGTCGTCGAACTTGTCGTTGTTGAAGTCCGACCGGCTGGCCGGACCCGCACCGGGTGCTGCCTGGGCGCCCCCGGTCCAGGCCAGGCCGCCGATTCCGGTCACGGCCAGGACCACCGCCACAGCGCGAACGCGCTGTCGGGTAAGAGGGTGTTCGGCTCGGGCACGCCGACTCATCTGCTGCTCCTTGAAGGAAAGGGGAAAGGGCTGAACGTGGAATGCACCCGTGCGTGAAGAAATTGGCGGGTACTGGCGGGGAGCTGGGTCAGCTGGTGCGGGCCTTGAGCCAGGAGACGACGGTGTCGAACATGCCGGGGGTGCCCAGCAGCGACCCTCCGTGGGCGGTGGAGCCGGTGACGATGCGCGTGGCCACGTTGGAGGCGGGGACACCGGCGGCCTTCGCGGCGGCCTCCAGTTCGGTGGAGTGCACGGGGGGTACGAAGTCGCCGTCGGAGTGGACCATGAGCATGGGCGCGTCGCCCTTGGTGACCGCGTTCTTGGACTCCATGTCGCGCCAGGTGTCCCAGCAGCCGGTGTCCCGGTTGGCGGTGGAGTTGTCGGCGGGGTCGGGGTAACAGCGGGCCAGGAGGGTGGAGTTGTCCCGGAGCTTGCGGATCTTGTCGTTCGTGGAGGTGTTGCCGTCCTGCCAGGCCCGGTAGGGCGAGGCCACCGGGGACAGGGCGACAATGCCCTTGAGACCAAGGCTGTTGGTGCCGCGGGTCGCTGCGTCGGTGGCCATCTGCCCACCGGCGGACGAACCGAGCAGCAGGACGTTGTCGGGATCGGCGTCGTACCGCTCGGCGTTGTCCCGTACCCACTTCACCGCACTGGCAACGTCGTCACGCTGGGCGGGCCAGGCCGCCTCGAAGTTCAGGCGGTACTTCATCGCGAAGACCTGGAAACCCTGGTCGGCGAACTGCTTCTCCCACGTGCCCCAGGTGGCGTGGGTGTACCAGTAGCCGCCGGTGATGAGGATGACCACCGGGCGGGGCGCCGGTGACGGGTTCCACGTGATGTTCAGGCTCTGGCGAGGGTGGGTGCCGTACTGCTGGGTGGCGGCCTCGGCCTTCACCACGGCAGGTGCCTTGGCTACGGCAGGTGCTGCGGGTGCAGCGGCTGTGGTTCCGGCGATCGCCAGCACGGCGGCCACGAGGATCAGAAGAATGCGACGCACGAAAGGTCTCTTTCAGGGAAGCGAGGGAGTCCGAATGCTCCGGCCGGACAGGGGCCGGCCTCGGGAACGCGGGTGGCGTTCCCGGCTGAGCAGGATCCGGCCCCGGGAACGCGGGTGGCGTTTCCCGGGGCCGGATCCTGCTGTTGTCCGCGGTACGGGTCAGCGCATGGCGGCGCCGAAGCGCTGCCCGGTGGCGGGGAGTCCGTCCTTGCCGGGCTCGTACGTGGTGACGGGTTCGGTGCCCCCGGTGGTGTTGGCCCAGGGCAGAGCGTGTGCGCGGCCGTAGGCGGTGGGACCGTCGGGAATGCCGATGTAGAGGTGCGTGCCGGTGGCGGTGACCGCACTACCGACCTTCTCCCCCGTCACCGGGGCACCGGGCAGACCTGCGACACCCGGGTGAACGGTGGTGTCGGAGTCACCCGGCGCGCCGAGCAGGCCGAACGTGTAGATGCCTCCGGCGTCCGTGGCGGTGCCGATGTCCTCACCGGGAACGCCGACGGCCACCAGGGTGTTCTTCGCGGTGCTCACAGCCGCGGGGTTCAGGCTGACGGCGGAGACGGTGTGCCCGAACCGGTCGCCGTCCTCGTTCGCCCCGGTCATGCCCGTCGTGCCCTGGTGGACACCGGAGAGCTGGCTGAAGCCGGTGGGGGTCAGCCGGAGGACATCGATGCGCCCGGTGGTCGCGATGGTGGGGGTGCCCTCACCCGGCGTACCGATGACGAGCAGCGACTCGGTGCCGGTCGCGGCCGCGTTGGGCCGGTAGGCGGTCATGCTCAGGGAGAACCCGAAGGTGTCCCCGGCTTCCGAGTCGTCCTGGATCTCCGCCAGATTCTGGTCCAGCCCGGCGATCCCGGTGGGGATCTTGGCCGCGTTCAGCTTGTGGTTGAACAGGCTCACGGCACCGGCGTCGGCCATGCCGCCGACCGCCTCACCCGGTGAGCCGATGGCCAGGTGCTGCGGCGACCCGGCCAGCGAAGCGCCGAAGTCGTCGTTGCTCTCCATCGCACCGGCCACGCCCTCGGAGTCCTGGTTGATCAGGACATTGGTCTGCCCGGTGCCGTGCAGGTAGACGACCGCGCCGGCATTGGTGAACCCGGAACCGTCCTCACCCGGGAGACCGATCGCGAGGTACGGAACCCCGGCGATCGTGGTGCCCGCGGCGATGGCCTCGCCCATGCGGTCCCCCGTCTCGGAACCCATACCCGCCAGCGCGCCGCTGCCCGACCCCTGGGTCAGGTTCACGGTCGCCTTGCCCTGGCCGAGCCCGGCGGGCGAACCGTAGACGATGTGCACCCCGCCGGCCCCGGCGTTGGTACCGATTGCCTCACCCGGGACTCCGACGGCCAGGTCGGTGCAGCCGTCGAGGTTGTGGTCGAACGTCGCCAGCGAACCACCGAACCGGTCGTTCACCTCAGCGGAACCGGAAAAGATCGGCAATGCCTGCGACAGCTCCGCGTTGCCCTTCCCGACCCCGTAGACGAGCTGCACACGACCGGCCTTCGCCGCACCGTTCACCGCGGCGTCGGGGTCAGCGATCGCCACGTCACGCGCGCCGTCGCAGTTGAAGTCGGTGGCCCCGGCGATGACTTCGTCGATCCACGGCTTGAGGTCGTCGGTGCGAGCGGCCACGGCGTCGGTGCGGGTCTCGGTCTCCCCGATGCATCCGCCCTGCCAGGAGGCCCCGCTGACACCCGCGAGCGCCACCGTGCCGCCGTCCTGGCGCAGGACAGGACCACCCGCGTCGCCCTTGCATATCGCACTGCCCGCACTCGCGCCGACGATGTTCAAGGCCGGCCCGGTGACCGCGTTGACGAGAAACGAACCCGTGTGGAGCTTGTTGGGCACCCACTCGGTCTGGGTCCGCCCGTAGCCGACCGCGGTGAGCGTGGTGCCGACGGTGGCGGGAGTCGTGGCGATGCCGACAGGGCTGATGCCCGCAGCGGGCGCAGCGAGGCGGGCCATCACCAGATCCCGGCCTTCGTACGGGACGACCTCGACGATCTCGCTGACGTGCCCACCCGTGGAGGTCAGATCGGTGCGGCCGATCGTCGCGGTCGCCTTGCCTGCGGGCTTTCCCCGAACGAGGGTCGCGGTCCCGGTGGTGAAGCAGCTGCTGGCGGAGACGACCCACCGCGGGTCTATGAGGGCCCCGGTACAGGCACGTTTCGTGTCGCCCTCACCGATCTCGACTTTCGCGGTGAAGGTGTGGGTGCCGTTGGCTACGATCGTTCCGGAGAGAGCCTGAGCCGGGGTGGCGGTGAGGACGCCGACAGCGAGGGAGGTCGCGAGCAGCCCCGTGAAGAGGGCCGCGCGCGGACGCGTTCTGGGCACGATCTGATCCTTGCTCATGTCAGAGGACGTAAAGGGCGGGCGCGAGGTAGGGAGATCAGCCGGTTACGCGGATCTCCACCAGGACCGATCGGGGGCCACCGATCTCACCTTCTCCGACACTCGCGAAGCCGCCTGCCTCGACATCCACCGTCGTGGTCTGGTTGTTGGCGGTGAGGTCGGCACTGATGGGGTGCTCCGAGGCCAGCAGTTCGATCATGAAGACTCGGGGCAGCTCAAGGGTGAGGTAGCCGGTCTTGGCAGTGGTGCGGAAACAGTAGTTGTCGCCACGACCGACCTCCGCGTCCGCGACGGTTCTGACCACGATCTGGTCTCCGTCCGGGACGCAGTCGGCCAGAAGAACGCGACCGTCGCCCTTCTTCAGCTTGATGCCCTTGTTCGCCAGGATGTCGGCGGCACCGGGATAGGCGAAGTCCTCGACCGCGGACGGCGGAGCGTCAGCGCCCGCAGTCGGCGAGGAGGCCGTGGACGTCACGGAGGCCTCGGAGGCAAAAGCGAGTGGCACACCGACTAGCGCCGCCAATGCGCCTATCGCTCCGGAAATAAACAATGCACGTACGCGAGAAGCCACCGATAAATCCTTTCAGGCATGGCGCCTGCGCTCCCGGAGGCCCCCGCCTAGAAGTGTAAAGGAAGAGTGAAAAAAGCATATGCAACATAGCCCCTGGTTGACGTTGGGTCAAATAAATCCTATGCACCTTTTAGCGCAGCTTAAGGCGACATTGGCCGCAAGGTTCAGGCACCGAGTGACCACAATGAGACTAAATGTCAGCTTTTGCATTCGCGTCAAGAATGTCCGTAACCA
The DNA here is from genome assembly GCA_014649555.1 of Streptomyces globisporus. Lineage (GTDB taxonomy): Bacteria > Actinomycetota > Actinomycetes > Streptomycetales > Streptomycetaceae > Streptomyces > Streptomyces globisporus. Next base: position 257,098 of record BMTG01000012.1, read on the forward strand.
GCCCCTGACTGTGAAGATTTCGCCCACAGAGGCACTCGGAGGGTCGAGGTAAAGGATAGGCAAAAGGCCCAATCTGCTCTCATGCTTCTCAAATTAGCCAGTCGGAGCATAGTCAGCGCGGAGGGCCGTATGATCGCCGGGCCGACATCGGTGAAGCAGAAACAAATGGCACCAAGATCGGGAGAAAATAATGAACCGAAGATTCAACAGGCCGGGCCACCGAAGGCGAATTCGAAGGGCGCTACGGACCCAGATACTGAGCTTCCTGCCCCTGGCTCTTGCCTGTGGCCTTCTGGGCGCAGCACCCGTCTCGGCTGCGGAGCCTGAGCGGACGACTGAGCGGATTGCGGCCCTGGCCGAGGCCACCCCGAGCGATCGTGGTCGCGCGGTCGACTACTGGGTTGAGGGCGGCCCCGGTGTCAAGGCGGCCGCAGAGGCGGCCTTGACCGGTACCGACGCCGAACTGCAGGCGTTCCTGACGGCTGCTGACGACATCGAGATTCAAGACAAGCGTGTATCCGCCGCCCAGATCGCCAGCGTCGGCGGTACGGAACTGCTGACAGCCGCCCGCACCGCCCTCGCGGGAAGCCGGGAAGAACTTGAGATCTTCCTCAGCTGGGGCTGGGAAGCGCCGATGAGGCAGGACGAACGCGTTCAGGTCGCGCAGGTCATCAGCGCCGGGGGGCCTGCTGTTCAGGATGCAGGTCGTGCTGCGCTGGCTGGTTCCGCGGATGATGTCGCCGCGTTCCTGGAGGAGGGGCAGTTCGCCCAGCGGAAGCAGGATGAACGGGTGCAGCTCGTTCAGGTGCTCAGCGTGGGCGGCACGAACGTACGGGCCGCGGGTCGTCTCGCGCTGAACGGCACCGCTGAGGACATCCGGGAGTTCTTGGAGGTCGGGCAGTTCGTCGCGCGGGCCAAGGACCAGGAGCACGCCACGGTCGCTCAGCTGGCCGCGCTCGCACAGGAAGCGGGGCGGCAGGCCGCGAAGGAGACGGTGGCGGCCAAGTCCGAATCGGACAAGGCTGTGAAGGCCGCCGAGCTGGCCAAACAAGCTGCGTTGACAGCGGCGAAAGAGGCGGAGGCCGCCAAGGACGACACGGCGGCGGCGGCCCGCGCGGCCGGGCGTGCGGCGAAGGCGGCCTCTCAGGCGGCGAGTGCGGCACAGACTGCGATCAACGCCTCGCACGCGGCGAACAATTCGGCGCGCGTAGCTGCGAGTGCGGCATCTCAGGCTGCGGCCGCTGCGGCCGGCGCTGCGCAGGCGGCGTCGAATGCGCGGAACGCGGCCGCTGACGCGGCTGTTGACAAGAACAATGCCGCCGCGGCGCGTACGGCGGCGGAGAAGGCTCGTGACGCGGGCAAGGGTGCCAAACTGGCCGCAGAAGCCTCCGACCAGGCCGTGATCGCGGCGGATGCGGCCGCTGATGCCGCCGACTCCGCCATCAGTGCCGGAGCGAACGCGGACATCGCCGCCAATGCAGCGACCACGGCGGGCAACCTCGCCGGCCAGGCCAGCGCAGCCGGAGCCGAGGCCCGCGCTGCGGCCGCTGCGGCCAAGCGCCATGCCGCCGAGGCCAACCGGGCCGCCGCCGCCGCCAGGGATCTGGCCCGCAAGGCGGCGAAGGCAGCGCGTGAGGCAGGTGTGGCGGCAAGGTCGGCCGCTGCGCACGCGAACAACGCGGCAGCCGCCGCTGACGAGGCAGCCGACCAGGCGCACGACGCGGCGCAGGCAGCCGCACGGTCCACCACGCACGCCAACGCGGCCACCGTGGCCGCGAACGCGGCGAGCAGCGCGGTCGCCAAGGCCCAGGAGATATACACGCTGGCGCGTGAAGTGGAAACGGAGGAACTCCTCGGCCGGACCAACGCGGGCCTCGAGCGGGCCGCCGACCACAAGGCCGCCGAAGAGGCCCGGCTCGCCGCGAGCGACGCCTTCGAGCAGGCGGTGAAGGATCGGGACACCGAGCGTGACCGGTTGGTGGCCGTGGCAGCCGAACCGGGAGCCGACCTGGCGGCCGTCGCCGCTCAGGGACGCGAGCTGGCCGTGCTGGTGATGAGGAACGGCACGGCATGGGGCCGGGCTGCCGCCGAGGCGGCCCTCGCCGGCCCTGACGAGGTGGTCATCGACTACCTGCGCAACGGCTGGAGAACGGCCAAGCAGCAGGACGACCGCTCCTACGTCGAGCGCCTCGCCGAGGAGAGCTTGACCAAGGCGGTGAGGGACGCGGCCGAGACCGCGCTGGACGGCGACGCGGCCGCCATTACCGAGTTCATCAAAAACGGCCAGTATCAAGCCGGCGCCGCGGACATGCGCGTCGCCATCGTCCAGACCATCGACGGTGCGGGACCGATCCTGGCCGAAGCCGGCCGGACGGCTCTCGCGACGAACGACCCGAAAAAGTACAGCGCCTTCCTGACCGACACGCAGCACACCGCAAGAACCCAGGACGAGCGGGTACTTGCAGCACAATTGCTCTCCTCCGGCGGACCGGAAGTGCGGTCCGCGGCCCGCATAGCTCTGGCGGGGTCCCCGCAGACCCTGCATGCCTTCATCGCGACCGGGCAGTACAAGAAGCAGCGCCAGGACCTCCTCAACACCACCCACACGGCGCAGGTTCAAAAACTGATCGCCGACGCGGCGAAGATCGCTGCCAGCGCGCAGAAGAACGCGCAAACAGCGCAGAAGGTCGCCGCGACTGCCCGCAAGGCGGCCGCCGAAGCCAACGAGTGGGCGGAGAAGGCCAAAGCCTCGGCGGACAGAGCAAAGGGCTACGCCGACGAGGCGGCGCAACACGCCAAGGACGCCGAAGCTTCCGCGGCCAGCGCGGCCGCATCCGCCAAGACCGCCACCAACGCCGCGAAGAGCGCCGACATCGCCGCGACTGATGCCGCGAGTTCGGCAGCCGACGCCACGCTTTCCTCGGAGATGGCCCAAGTTCACGCGTCCAGCGCGTGGTACTCCGCCGATCAGGCCCGGCAGTCGGCGATCTCCGCGGGCAAGGACGCGACGGAAGCGTTGAAGGCGTCCACCGAAGCGTTCGCCATCGCGGTCACAAAGAAGCGGCAGGAAGAGGAAGCGCGGCGCAAGGCCGCTGTCGAGGAAAAGGAGAGGAACGAGGATGGCCGCCGGGCCAGAGAGCTGTACCGGTGCGGGCAGGCGTTCATCCCCTGCGATCCGTACGAGTACACACGCTGGTGCATGCAATCACCGGTCAATTGCCAGATCCTTGAAAACGGCAGAGAAATCGGTGCCGCGCTGGACAAGTCGATGGAGATCACCAAGGAACTCGTCGGGCTCGGCCAGCTCGAAGCGTGTCTGAGGGGCAAGGACTTCGCCAGCTGCGCCATCCTTGTGGGCGAAGTCTTGGTTGGCGCCAAAGCCAAGGCACTCAAGAAGGCTTACGACAATCTCAAACTGCTGAAGCGCGGCTGCAAGATCGCTGGTAGATCGACTCTGCGCACCGCTCCCTCCGCGTTCGCAGATACCCCTTGCGGAGGGCACAAAATTCCCGGGTTTCCCCGAGATAAATCAAAGATAACCTCCGGTGCAGGCGACTGTCAGGCATGCGCAGAGAGGATCCGCGACAATCTCGGCGACGGCAAGATTGTCCGATTTCGTCCGGCTGGACCATACTTCGGCAAGTACCGCGGACAAGACACCGATGGGTGGAACAACGGCTACCATGTCGTCGTGGTGCTGAATGGGCGGGTCTACGATGCTTTCACTCCGAAGGCCGGGGAGTCGATTCCCGAGTACAAGGCTCAGTGGGAGTACGGCGACATCATCAATTTCGAATTCTAGGGGAAATCGTGAGTGACAGAGATTTCATCGCAGGCGTCAGAGGCCGGCCTGGTCTCTACGGTCTCGGGGAATTCTATAAAGATGCGGTCATGTTCCTCATCGGATTCAACGAGGCCCGCTCGGGTGGGCTGATGCGCGGATTCACCGAGTGGCTGGTCGTACGCAAGGGTGAGTGCTCCAGCTTCGGGTGGCAGGCACTCGTCCTTGACGAGGCACTCCCCAATGTCGAAGGGTTGGGCTGGAACAAGCTGGGCAACTCTAATTCGCAGCAAGAGGAAGAGGCCGTACAGCAGCTCCTCACTCTGCTGTACGAGTTTCTGACGATGCGGGATGACGTGATGGCGTTGGCTCGCATGTACGGGGAATACCATTCGCTCCATTCGCGAGCCGAAGACTCTGGTGGTGCATGAGCGACAAGCAGTTCGTCGAACAGGTTCGGGACCGGCCGGGCATGTGCTCACGTCCCAAGGGTTCGACCATCTGCATCTGGAACAGGAGAAGGAGCAAAAAGCGGCGGTGGACCATCCGTTCTCGCTGATCCTTGAGTTCCTGGAAGTGCGCGACGCCCCCTGGGCGCTCACCCCCATGTACGCCCAGTACCACCACATGCGGACCTCCCTCCATGAGGGCGATCCGTCATAGAAGGACGGCCCTGTGGTTGCGCCAGCGGGGATTTCACGACGCAACCACAGGGCACTCCGAAGCTGAAGCCGGACAGAACCCGCCCCGTCAGACGCGGTCGTGCAGCGTGACGTGGTAGCCGTCCGGGTCCGCGAAGGTGAACGTCCGGCCGAAGGGGCCGTCGATCGGTGCCGAGACGATGGTGTGCCCGTCAGCGGCGAGCGCGTCGTGGATGACCTGGACGTCCGTGGCGTGGAGCCAGATCGCGACACCGATGCCGGGCTGGGCGACCGATGCGAGATCCGTTCCGGCAATGACCTCGCGCAGGGCGAACGCGATCGGCTTCGTCTCGAAGACGACGGCGTGCGGAGGTCCGGCCGGTGAGCGGACGAGGCCGAGGTACTGCTCGTAGAACGCCTGCGAGGCGGCGAGGTCGCACGCCTGGAACGAGATGAAGTCGGGACCGGTGGCGGGCATGGTGACACTCCTTCGATTCATGTCAGCTTCCTGACACGCACCACCGTATGTCAGACTTCTGACATGAGCAAAGAGGGCGCTGGCGTCGACCTGGACAAGTCACTGGGCTACCTGCTGAAAGAGGCTTCCACCGCCCTGCGGGTAGCCATGGAGGAGGTCCTGCGCCCCCTCGGGATGACCGTGACGCACTACTCCTGCCTCGAACTGCTGGCCCAACGGCCGGGCATGTCGAACTCCGAGCTCGCGCGCGGCGCGTTCGTGACACGGCAGTCGATGAACGTGCTGCTCCAGGCCCTGGAGCGGGACGGCTACGTGGCCAGGCCCGCCGAGGCGGCAGTGGGGAAGGTTCTCCCCGCACAGCTCACACCTCGCGGTCGGCAGAGCCTGGAGGAGGCGTCCGCGGCGGTCAGGGCCGTCGAGGTCAGAATGCTGGCCGGCATGACCGAGAACGAGCAGGAAAGTGCGTTCCGGGCACTCCGGAGCATGATCCATTCACTGCGCGGCCCCGCTTAACCCACCAGCCCCTGGGTCACGCCCCCAGCTCGTCCGCCACCGGCACGCACTCGGCGAGCAGGTCGACGACGTCGCGCCAGGCGCGTCGCGCGTGCCGGGGGTGGTGGCCGACGCCGGGGACCGTGGCGTGGTCGACCGTCGGATGGTGGAAGGCGTGCAAGGCTCCGCCGTAGACCGTGAGGCGCCAGTCGACGCCCGCGGCCTGCATCTCGGCGGTGAACGCGTTCCGCTGCTCGGGCGACATGATCGGGTCCTCCGACCCGACCCCGGCCCACACCGGGCAGCGGATGTTCGCCGCCTCGCCCGGTCGGCCCGTGGTCGTCGCGTTGACGGTCCCGATCGCGCGCAGGTCGACGCCGTCGCGCCCGAGTTCCAGCCCGATGGCTCCCCCGGTGCCGTAGCCGACGGCGGCGATCCGGTCGGGGTCGGTCCGCGGTTCGGCGCGCAACACGTCGAGCGCCGCGTGGCCGATGCCCCGCATCCGGTCCGGGTCGGCGAGCAGCGGCAGGCAACGGGCCAGCATCTCCTCGGGGTCGCCCAGGTAGCGCCCACCGTGCAGGTCGAAGGCCAGCGTTGCGTAGCCCAGCTCGGCCAGTGCGTCGGCCCGGCGGCGCTCGACGTCGCTGAGCCCCATGCCCTCCGGCCCGAGCAGAACGGCGGGCCGGGGGCCGGCACCGGCCGGGAGCGCGAGGTACCCGACCATCGTCAAATCGTCGGCCGGATACTCGACCGTACGCGCCGTCACCACTGTCTTCGCCGTCGTAGCTGCCATAAGACGGGACCGTACCGACTGTCGAGCCCGGGGCGGCCGCTGTTCTGCCAGTGGCAGAACAGCCCGGGAGTTCATCCGCCGCACGTCCGGCTCCGTCACTCAGTACAGCAGGTCCAGCTCCGCCCGGACCGTCTTGCCCGGGCTGCGGTCGAGCACCGCCCAGCGGTCCGCCAGGGCCTCCACGATCAGCAGCCCGCGCCCGTTGTCGGAGCCGTCCGCCGGGGCAGTGATCTCGCCGGGCCCCGGCGGTCGGCGCTCGCCCCGGGTGTCGGAGACCTCGATCCGCAGGAGGCCCGGCGTTTCCGGGTCGCCGGGCATGTGCGACAGGCGCAGTTCGAAGTTGCGGCCGGCGACGCGGCCATGGGTCACCGCGTTGGCCGTCAGCTCCCCGATGATCAGGGCCGCCGACTCCGAGGCGTCACCGAGGTACGGGGTGCCCCAGGTGTGCAGCTTGTGCAGGCCACGCGGCGAGCGAGCCGGGCGCCGCGTGGTTCCGACACGAATTGCCGGTTGAACACACGTACGGTTACGGGAGGTTGGGTCGTCGTAGGCGCTTCCATGCCCCCAGATTCCGGGGCGTGGGCCTCACTCACCAGGTCAGAAACCCGTACGCTGCGTCAGCGTACGGGCGCGAAGGGTGGACGGTACGGGTCACTTTCCGTGAGCATGGACGGGTCGCGAACCAGGACAGGCGCACGGGGAGGTGGCCGTACATGACGCACGGCACGGACAGCATGGACAGCCCGATCCACGGGACCTTCGGCAACGGCAGCGTGCGCAGCGCCGAGCCCGAACCGCAGTACAGCCTCAAGATGTTCGGGAGGTCGTCAAGACCTTCCGCAAGCGGGCGCGGCTGACGCAGGAACAGTTCGCCCCGCTCGTCGGGTATTCCCCCGAGACCGTCGCGTCCATCGAGCAGGGCCGCCGCCTGCCGCCACCGGACTTCGCGGAGCGGGCGGACAGCATCCTCGACGCGTTCGGGGTGATCCTGGCGGCGGCCAAGCATCTGACGCGGCGGAAGGGGCTGGCGAGTTGGTTCCGGCAGTGGGCGGAACTGGAGCTGTCGGCGGCTGAGTCTGTACACGTACGAGTGCCGGTTGATTCCGGGGCTGTTGCAGATACCGGCGTACGTACGGAGGCTACTGGCCGATCGGTTGCCACCTCTCGCCGACGAGCAGATCGAGGCGCGGCTCGCGGCTCGACTGGAGCGTCAGCGACTCCTGCACGAGCGACCCAACACCGCGTTCAGCTTCATCCTCGAAGAGCACCTGTTTCTGAGGGACTTGGGCGGTGAGGACGTCACCTGTGAACTGCTCGACCACATCCTGGACCTGTCCGAGCTGCGCAATGTGGAGATTCAGATCATGCCGTTGGTGCGGCATCATCACGCGGCCATCGACGGTCCCATGCAGTTGCTGGAGACTCCGGATCACCAGTGGTTCGGCTACCTGGAAGGGCAGCTGTACGGGCAGTTCGTCTCCGACCCCAAAGTGGTCAGCGTGATCCAGATGCGCTGTGCCAGTATGCGTTCACAGCCTCTCTCGTTGGAAGACTCCCAGAGCCTGATGCGGCGGATGCGAGGAGCGAGATGAGCACCACACCCCTGGCCTGGTTCAAGAGCAGCTACAGCGGCGGCGATGGCGACTCCTGCGTGGAGGTTGCCTTGGAGTGACACAAGTCCAGCTACAGCAGCGCCGAAGGCGACTCCTGCGTCGAGGTCGCCACCTGCCCCTCCACCGTCCACGTCCGCGACTCCAAGCTCGACGAGAGCCCGCAGCTCGCCCTCGCCCCCGCCTCCTGGACCCGCTTCCTCGCGTACGTCGTCCGCGGCTGACCTCGGGGACGGCTCGGGAACCGCTACGCATTACGAGGGAGAGCGCGGGCACCCGGAGGGCATGGGATGGGTCGGGAAAGGTCGGTTCGAAGCTGTTCGGCGACGCTGGGCGCGCAAGCGGGTTCTCGCGCGCCTGCTGGACCGCCTGGAGTGGACGGCGTGTCCGCCCTCGGCCGGGTCCAGTGAGCATCATCTGCTCCTGGTCCAGCACCGCAGAGTGGTCGGGGAGTTCTCCTACCGGCTCTGCGACCGGTGCCCGGCCGGCCAGATGACCACCACGCGCGTTCCCCTGTCCCTGTCCGAGGGGCGTGTGGTGCGCCGTGCCATGTCGCACCTGCGGTTCCGCCACCCCGACCGGTCCTGGCTGCCCCAGCCCGACGTCGCCGGGACCGGCACGGCGCGCCGCCGGTATCTGGCGGACAGCCACTTCTGCGGGGGCCACGACGCGGCGGGGTACTCCCTCCCCGCGTCCACCGCCTTCACCTCGGATTCCCGGTCCCAAGCCGCCCTGCCCCCGGCGGTCGCTCCCGCGCGGTAGCGCCCCCGCCGACACCACCACGACCCGCCAGCAGCGGCGGCTAGCGCCCTGCGAACGCCTCCCCCAGGGCTTCGTCCAGTTGTTCCGCCGCCGCGTCGAGATCAGGGGACTCCTCTGTCAGGAGTCCGTGCACCGTCGATTGCAAGGCCCGTGTGAACGCCCCGTAATACGGCGTGCGCGGGCGTTGTACCGCTTCCTCCAGCGCCCGCCGTATGCTCCCGATGTACTCGGACCGTTCCCGCGCGGACGGGATGCGGGCACTGCCCTCCCGTGCCGCCGGGTCCCCGGTGGCCGTGCCCGGCCGCAGCGCCTCGGCGACCGCCTCCCAGCAGGTCGGCGACCCGGTCTTCTCCGAGCTGTAGGACGAAAGGCGGGTGGCGGCGAACCCGGCGTCCAGCAGGCACCGTTCGCTGCGGGGCCCGGTGAGGAAGGCGAGCAGCTCCCGGGCGGCGGCGGAGCGCGGTGACGCGGCGGAGACGGCGAGGTTCTGGCCCCCGAGCACCGAGCGGCCGGGCAGCGGGACGACGGCGTACTGCTCCGGGGCCAGGCGGCTCTGGAGCGCGCCGAACGCATAGGGCCAGTTCCGCATGTACGCCACCCGCCCCTGCGCGAAGTCGTCCAGGGTGGCGTCCTCGTCCGACGTCAGCGCTCTGGGCCGCAGCGTGCGGTTGTCGTCGACATGGGTGAGGAACTCCTTCAGCCCCCTCTTCAAGGTGTCCGGCGTGGCGGTGTACCTGCCGTCGGCGCTCGCGAGCTGGACATCGACGGCTGCGAAGGCGTCCATCACGTTGACCGTCAGTCCCTCGTAGGGGGCGAGCTGTGTGGTCCAGCCCTTCTCCGGTTCATCGCCGTCCGGCTGGGCGCTGCCGAGAGTGGCGATGGAGTCGTAGAGGTTCTGCCAGGACCAGTCGCCCGTCGGCTGGCGGTTCTCGTTGATGCCGCTCTGCTCGATCAGGTCCTCGCGGTAGTAGAGCAGGCCGATGTCCGTGTTGAAGGGGAGGGCGTAGGTCCGGCTCTTCCACCGGGTGGTGCTCAGTACCTCGGGGATGACGTCGGGGTCCTCGACATCGGGGCCCGGCAGCGCCTGGATCAGTCCGGCCTCGGCGAACTCCGGTATCCAGGTGACGTCGAGGTTGACGAGGTCGTACGCGGCGCTGCCGGACTGGAGTGCGCCGAGCAACTGGCTGCGTTGCTGGTCGGCACCGCCGGGCAGCTCGACGAGCTGGGCCCGCAGAGCGGGTTCGTCCTCGTGTTGGCGGTTCCACTCGGCGATGAGCTGTTGGCGCACCCCGCCGGAGCCGGTCACGTCGAGGCCGCTGGCCACGATGATCGGGCCAGGTGCCTGTGTCCCGGCCGTCGGTGACGGGCTGTCCGTGCCGCCCTCCGTACAGGCGGCCAGCAGGGTGAGCAGCAGGCACCCTTGTACGAGGGCGCGGGAAGGACGACGGGCCCGCGTGCCGCTCACCGGGCGTCCCCCGTCCCGGTCTTGGCGACCTCGGCGGTCAGCTCGGTGGCCAGGTCGTCGGCGGCGTCCAGGCAACGGCCGCCGGTCGCCTCGGCGAGCCGGTGGTTCAGCAGGCCGGGTGCGCATCCACCTCCGCGCAGGGAGACCGTGACCACGCGGACCGGCGGCCCCTCGGTCGCGGTCTCCACCAGGGCGCGGACGTCCTCGCCCCGGAGGTCGGCGGAGTCCTCGTCGTCCGTGACCAGCACGAGCAGCAGGGGTACGGGGCCCTCCTGGCCCGACCGGAGCTCGGACAGCCCGTCGCGCAGGCCGTCCAGGACGCGCGCGTTCTTGTTCACCGCCGGGGCCCGGCCGATCGCCTCGCGGGCCGGGCCAGGGTCCGGGTCGGGACGTCCGAAGGGGACCGGTTCCGTGTGGTTCGCGGCGTCGCCGGGTGAGAGCCCCCACACCCCGAAGGTGTCGTCGGGACCGATCGAGGCGGTGGACCGGGCCACCAGGTCCTTGGCCCGGCCCGGCCCCGACCAGACCCGGTTGTCCTCCATCGAGGTCGAGTCGTCCAGCAGGTAGAGGACACGACCGGGACCGAGCGCCTGGCGGTAGTCGCGCAGCGTCTCGGTGACCTCGGAGGCCGAAGTCGGCGGGTTCGAGGGCGGCAGGAGGAGGCTCACCGCCCCTTCGTTGGCCTTCGCCGTGAGCGGGGAGGCGGCGGTGGGCAGCGACGGCTTCCCGCTCGCTCCGGTGCGGAATCCGTCCCGCACGAAGACCGCGCGGGCCTCGGGGTCCTCGGCCAGCCAGTCGTAGAAGTCCCGCACGACCTGCTCGCGCGCGGCCGTGTCCCGGTCCGCCCCGGACCATGTGACCCGGAAGAAGGGAAGGTCGAGTACGGGAACGTCGGTGGGGTAGCGGGCCGCACGGTGCTCCAGGACGTCGCTGGCGCAGGCCGGCCGTCCCACGGCGTCTGCCTCCCCGCTCGCGGAAGGCAGGTTGAACAGGGCCATGGTCTGCTCGGGAATCAGCACCGCGGCCCGGTCCTCCAGTTCGTTCCGGGACCCGTCGGCGAGGCCGCACATCAGATCGCGCGCCGTGGGCTGCGGGGGAAGCCGGTCATCGGTGAGGACGGCCTCGACGTCGGTGGGGCGGCGGTCGTCGGTCCCGTACAGCGCGGTGGTCGACAGCAGCGCGCCGTCTCCGCCCTCGGGGTCGGGACGTAACACCTGGTAGGGCTCCGTACCGTCCGCGCCGGCGTCCCGGACTCCGGCGACCAGGTCGGCCAGCGGTGCGGGGCGGTCGGCAGGGTCGGGCTTCCGGCCCGCTTCGGCGGGGACGGCGAGGACCATGGGGGTGTACGCGACAGAGCCCAACGAGTCGAGCTTCGCGGCTGTTCCGGCCGCCGCGCTCTGCTCGGCGAGCACGCGCAGCGAGGTGATCGAGGCGGCGGGGATCCAGACGTCGGGCTGGGCCCCGAGATCGCGTTGCGGCAGCAGGCAGTCGCCGGAGGGCGGGCATGAGGCGGGCGGGGCCTGCCAGAGCGGGGCGGCCTGGAACGCGTCGACGACCTCGGTGGAGTTGCCCGTGTACACGCTGATGCCCACGGCGCGGCAGTCGCCGACGTCCCGGTCGAGGTAGACGTCGGCGGCCTTCTGCACGGTGGGCCGGATGTCGGGGTCCACCAGGACGCGCAGTTCCAGAGGCGGCGCGCAGCCACGATCCGGGCCGTCGGCGAGGCTCAGCAGGACACCGGCTCCGCCTAAGCAGACGAGCGCGAGGGCGGCGCACAGCGCCCGGTGGCGCCGGGACGACGGGCGCCGCCCCGGTGCCGGGTCGACGGCCTGCGCCGTACCGGCCGCATGTGTACCGCTCTCGGCCCGTGTCGCCCCGGCCGAGCGGGCTTCGGCCTCGCTCCCGGTCTCGCTTTCCCCCGGCTGCGCCGGTGTCCCGCCCGCACCCTCCCGTCCGGTGGGCTCGTGTTTCGACCGCCCACCGGTCTCGTGTGCTGTTCCGGCCGGGCCGTTCCCCTCGGATTCCCGCCCGCGCTTCCTGCCGGGGATGGCGAGCAGGACGTCGTCGCCGTGCCGGCGCTCCCCCGGAATCCAGCGGTGATCGTCGACCGCTTTGAGCGGGGCCATCGCCTCGCGGATCTCCCCCACGAGCCGGGTGAAGGTGGCGGGCTTCGAGGCCCACGTCCGCCCGGTGAGCAGGCGGTGGAGTCCGACGGTGAAGTCGGTTCCGGTCGCGGCGTCCCCGGGCGGGATCTCCACGCCCTGCTCGGCCGCCATCAGCAGCGCGAAGTTCTGCTGCTCCTCCGGGTGGAAGTCCAGCCGTGCGTTCCCCGCGAAACAGCAGTCGAGGACGACCACGACCCAGTCGGCCCGCGCCAGCCGCAGCTCGGCCATGATCTGCTCACGCCAGGAGAGCGCGTCGACGAAGGGGTGGTGCCGATCGGCGATGACCCGGGAGGGGCTGAACAGCAGGTGCAGATCCGTTCCGTCGGCCCGCACCAGGCCGTGCCCGGCGAAGTAGACGATGAGCAGCCCGTCGACCTGCTCCCGGGCGTTCCGGATCTCCCGGAGCGCTTCCAGCGGGTCGACGGTACCCGGGCCGACCCCGGCCGGCCCCGGCAGGATGAGGAGTTCCCCGGGGTCCAGGACACCCGTGCCTTCAGCGGTCAGTGCCTCTTCCATGAGCCGGAGGCTGTGCGCGACCGCGGGCAGGTCGGGTTCATGGGTGTAGGAGTCGACGCCGATGAGCACCGCGCGATGGGTCTTGGCCCGGTTCTGCGGACTACGCGCGTTGTACGGCGGCACAACGCCTAGCCCCGCCCGTCCGCATCCCGCCCGTCCGCGTCCGTCCCGTCCCGGTCGGTCCCGTCCGCCTGATCCGCCGGCCGGTGCGCCGTTCCGCCGGAGTCGGGTTCGTCCCGGACGACGGGGCCCGTCTCGTCGGTGTCCCGCCGGAGCGTGGGGTCGCCCTCGCCCTCGTCGGTGTCGAGCGTGACCCGGGGAAGCTCTTCGGAGTTGGCGAGCCTGCGCCGGTTGCGGTGCCAGGCGAGGACCGCCCGCCAGACGTTCTCGATCACCGACCGGGCCACCTCGGCGGTGACGACGAGCAGGATGTCCTGCACCAACTCGCCGCCCATGGAGGGGCTCTGCCGACGCGAATCCACCAGCCGCACGTCGAGGCCGCCCTCGTCCCGGGCCTCCGTCAGAATCGGCGCGTCCTCCAGCCACTGGTGCAGGGCCGCGAGATCCTCCCGCCGCCGGTGCGTACCGCTGACCTCGACCCGGAACACGAGCTGATCGCCCGCGGCTCCCCGCTCCCCCGTCACCGCTTCGCTGCCGTCCGCCACGAAACCCGCCCCCTCCTGGCGCGAAGCATCCGCTCGCACCTGTAACTCACAAGTATTTCACGGGGATTGCTCCCCGACATGGATTCGGTGTCAGATCCGCACCCGCCTGCGGCTACACCGTGCCGTACCCCCGGGACCTCCGGACGCAGCCCTCCGTACCACCACCCCGTCACGTTCCGTCGGCCTCCAGGTCCAGGTCCTTGAGCGCGTTCTCGACGACCTCGGTGAGGGCCGGGTGGATCCAGAGGGGTTGGTCGGCGAGCTCACGTACGGTCATGCCGCTGGCCAGCGCGATGACCAACGGTTGCACCAGGGTGGCCGCCTGCGGCCCGAGGATGTGTGCGCCCAGCAGGCGGCCGGTGCGCCGGTCGGCCAGCACCTTGCAGAATCCGTCGGTCTCCTCCAGCGCCCAGCCGTACGCCACGTCCGCGTACCGGTGGACCGCCACCGCGTGGTCCAGGCCCTGCTCGCGGGCCTCATGCTCGGTCAGCCCGACCTGGGCGATCTGCGGGCGGGTGAAGACGGCCGACGGCACCGCGTCGTAGGTCATGGTCCGCCGGTCGTCGGGGTGGAGCAGGTTGTGGGCGACGATCTCCGCCTCGCGGTTGGCGACGTGTTTCAGCGGGACCTGCGTGGAGATGTCGCCGAGTGCCCACACCCCGTCGGCGGTGGTCCGCAGGTGTTCGTCGACCGTGATCCGCCCGTTGTCGCCGGTCTCGACGCCCGCGGCGGCCACGCCCAGCCGGTCGCTGTTCGGCCGCCGCCCGACGGCCACCAGCAGGGTGTCGGCGGTCAGTTCGGTGCCGTCGTCCAGGGTGAGGCGGAGATCGCCGGGGCTGCCGGAGACCTCGGTCAGCTCGCGCCCGAGCCGCAGATCCCACTCGTCGCGCACGAGGTCGGTGAAGGTCCGGGAGACCAGTTCGTCCTGCTGCTGTGCGAGCAACCGGTCCGCCTGCTCGATGACGGTGACCCGGCTGCCGAGGGAGTGGAAGACGTGGGACAGCTCGGCGGCGATGTACCCGCCGCCGAGGACGACGAGCCGTCGCGGCACCTCCTCCAGGCGCATCACCGTGTCGGACGTCTCGTACGGCAGCCCGGAGTCGGTCACCACCGGAGGAACGACCGGCCGCCCGCCCGCGGCGATCACGATCCGTTCCGCCTCGATCTCGACGGGCCCGTCCTCGGTCTCCACGGTGAGCCGGCGCGGGCCCGTGAAACGTGCCGCACCCCGGTAGACGGTGATGTGCTCGGACTCACGGCGGCCCTTCTCGCCCTCCTCGGCCGCCGCGTCGAGCCGGTCGAAGACGCGGCGGCGGATGTCCCGCCAGCGGACTCCCCGTAGTTCGGCGTCGACGTCATGGCGTCCCGACTCCCGGACGGAGTCCGCAACATCGGCCGTGGCGGCGAGCATCTTGCTCGGGATGCAGCCCGCGTTCAGGCAGGTGCCGCCGAAGGGCCCGGCCGAGACCAGGGCGATGTCGAGGCCGGCGAAGCGGTCGTCGATGAGTGCGTTGCCCGTACCGGCACCGAGAACGATCAGGTCATGTCGTCGCATAGCGGGAAAGTAACCGCTGCGCCCGCCGATACACCTGTCATTCGTCCCAGCCCTCCGTCACCCCTGCCTCCCGGACGTTCCCGTACTGCGAACGGCGGTTCGCGCGACGGCCCTCCGCACCCTGTCCCGTAGCCGGTGCCGTCGGTGGTACGACCAGGTCACCGCCGCCAGCAGCGGGCCCCACAGCAGGAGCGGGGCGTACGAGGCGACGAAGAAGACCTCCCCCGCCGATATCCCGGGGTCCGGGCTGGGGGCGGTCAGCAGGCCGCCGAAGAAGGGGACCCACCACAGGACCGTGACCGCAAGAGCTCCCAGCGAAGCGGCGAGGACAGCGAACCGGTGGTCGACCGGGCGGCCGCCGAGGAGCGGAATCCAGCGCGGGACCACGTCGCCCCAGGGCCGTACCAGGCCGAGCGCGACGTACGAGGCGGTCTCGGCGACCGCGCCGATCAGCAGGACGTAGGCCATCGCGACCAGCGGCGAGTGGCCGGGCAACCCGGCGAGGAACTCCTCCCGCTCCATCACCCCCACCGGCACCCCCAGCACGAGCGCGATCCGCCACACCCCGGAGGGGACGGTCGACCAGGCCACGACGTGGGCTGCGCGTACCGCCCACCGCGGAGGCGGCAGCACCCCGGGGGCGGGCTTGGTGGAGTCCGTCGTCATGACCCGAACCTCTCGCACCGCCCGCCCCGGCACGTCCCGCCGCGTGATGATCCGCCTCCGCCGCACGGGGGAGGCAGGAGCGCCCGGGCCGGGCCGGTACCGTAAAGGGAGATCCGTACGACTCGTGAGCCTCCTGACGGGCTGCGTGAACCCAGACCCAGGAGGACCTGCCCCACCATGACGACCAACCGTGGACGCAAGGACGTCATCCGCGACCGGATGGCCGCCACCGGCGAGTCGTACAACGTCGCCGCCCGCAATCTCAAGGCCATGAAGGACACCGCCGCCACCCGTGACGCCGTCCTCGTGCAGCGCTGGACGCCCGCCGATTCGTTCGACGTGCCCTGCCCCTGCGGCGGGACCTGCGAGCCGGGCGAGACCTGCGACCACTGCCACGCCCGCCACCGCCACGTGAAGCGCTACCCGGGCTCCACCACCGAGGTCGAGACCTGGGCCGACCGCTACGAGTGCACCGGCTGCTCCTCCTCGTACACGATCACCGTCCACCTGGCCGGGCGGCCCTGGGGCGTCGCCGAGACCGTCGTCAAGGGCGGGTCGGCCGAGGAGGTCGTGCAGGCGACCGTCTTCCCGGGGGTCATTCACCCGCTGCTGCGGTCGGAGGCGGCCGAGGGCCCCGGCCAGGAGTGACGGCCAGGACAGGCGGCCACGGGTGACTTGCGCCCCTCGGTGAAGACGCCGTCACCGTGGGCGTGCGACCCGGCGTTTACGGGGTAAGCGAGAGGCAGACGCCATCGAGGAGGAACCATGTCCCGCCTGATCGCCCGCATCACCCAGTTCACCCGCAGCCCCCAGGGCCGTCGGACCATCGCATCGGCCCGGCGCGCCGCGGCCGACCCCCGCAAGCGCGCCCAGACTCGCGGCCTGCTCGGACGGCTGCGCGGACGCCGGTGACCCCGGCGCTCCGGCGGACGGCCGGAGCGGCGCCGGGAAGCGAACGCAGAAGATGCCCGCACAGGTCTCCCCGTGCGGGCATCTTCGCGTTCCGTTCCGTCGGCGTACGGCTCCGTCGGCGTACGGCTCAGCTCTCGTCCGGCGCCAGCGTCAGCGAGATCGAGTTGATGCAGTAACGCTGGTCCGTCGGAGTGGCGTAGCCCTCGCCCTCGAAGACGTGGCCCAGGTGCGAGCCGCAGCGGGCGCAGCGCACCTCGGTGCGGACCATGCCGTGGGTGCGGTCCTCGATCAGCTCGACCGCGTCGGTGTCCTTCGGGTCGTAGAAGGACGGCCAGCCGCAGTGCGACTCGAACTTGGTGTCGGAGCGGAACAGCTCCGCCCCGCAGGCCCGGCAGGAGTAGACGCCCGCCGTCTTGGTGTCCGTGTACTCACCGCGGAAGGCGGGCTCGGTGCCGGCCTGGCGCAGCACCGCGTACTCGGCGGGGGTCAGCTCTTCCCGCCACTGCTCGTCCGGCTTCTCGACGTCGTACGGCACGGCTCGCTCCTCAGCTCGACTGGTGGTCGTTCGCTCCGGTCGCCTCTCGGCTACCGGGCGCTCGACA
>BMTG01000013.1 GCA_014649555.1 Streptomyces globisporus
ACGGACGCTTCCTTCGGTCCCGTATCACCGGGGCCCTCCGGGCGCTTCCCTTCGTTCTTTCTTCTTTGTCTTGCTGTCTTGCGTTTCCGACTCTATCAGACTCTTTCGCGTCCGATTCCCGGTCGAAGCGGGCCGTGCGGTTTCGCTTTCCAGGTTCTTCGCTTTCGCTTTTCCCTTTCCGGCGAGTCCGACTCTATCAGATCCTTTCGGGCCTGATTCCCAGTCAGCGGGGCTTGTCTTCACGGCTGTTGGGCCGTTCCGACGAGTGAGACTTTAGCGGAGTCCTGGGCCCCGACGCTAATCGGGGGCGTTCCTTCGAACGCGGATTCCTCATTTCGCGCAAGCACGCGAAAAGGCATGCGACGTGATGTCGCGTGTCTTCTCGTGGTTACTGCGGAATGGCTGTCCGGGGACCGACCGGGGTCGGCGCTCACGTCGGACAACTCGAAGCACACTACGGACCTGCCGGAGGCGTGTCAACCCCCGGCGGGAGCCATGGGTCAGCCGTTGCCGGAGGCCAGTTCGCGGCTGCGGTCCCGGGCTGCTTCCAGGGCGGCGATGAGGGCCGCCCGCACCCCGTGGTTCTCCAGCTCGCGGATCGCGCTGATCGTGGTGCCGGCCGGGCTGGTGACGGCCTCGCGGAGCTTGACCGGGTGTTCGCCGCTGTCCCGGAGCATGACGGCGGCGCCGATGGCGGCCTGGACGATGAGGTCGTGGGCCTGGGCGCGGGGCAGGCCGAGCAGGATGCCCGCGTCGGTCATGGCCTCGACCAGGAAGTAGAAGTAGGCGGGGCCGGAGCCGGAGAGGGCGGTGGCGGCGTCCTGCTGGGACTCCGGGACGCGCAGGGTCTTGCCGACGCCGCCGAAGATCTCCTCGGCGGTGGCGAGGTGCGCGCCGGTGGCGTGGCTGCCCGCCGAGATGACGGACATGCCCTCGTCGACGAGGACCGGGGTGTTGGGCATGACCCGGACGACCGGGGTGTCCGGGGTGAGCCGCTCCTCGATGAACGTGGTGGTGATGCCCGCGGCCGCGCTGATGACCAGCCGGTCGGCGGTGACGTGCGGGGCGAGTTCGTCCAGGAGCTTGCCCATGTCCTGCGGCTTGACCGCGAGGATGAGGATGTCGGCGTTCTTGGCCGCCTCCGCGTTGGTGACGGACTCGACCCCGTACCGCGTGTGCAGTTCCTGGGCCCGGTCGCTGCGGCGCGTGGTCACCAGGATGTCGGCCGGTCGCCAGCCCGCCCGGATCATCCCGCTGAGCAGGGCCTCGCCGATCTTGCCGGTGCCGAGGACTGCGACTGTCTGGGTCATGCGTTCACCCTCCGGGCGGTGCTGGGCCGTGCGGTGCTGTGGGCCGGACTGTTTCTGCTGCCCGTCATCCTCGCATCGGGGTTCTCACGGCGTACGGCGGCGGAGGGTGATCGCGCCGAGGCAGAGGACCAGCAGGGCGCTTCCCGCGACCACGGCGATGTCGCGGACGAAGTCGCCGGTGATGTCGGGGTGCTGGAGGACCTGGTTCATGCCGTCGACGGCGTACGACATGGGCAGGACGTTCGAGATCACCTCCAGGACCGGGTGCATCGCCTCGCGCGGGGTGAACAGGCCGCACAGCAGGAGCTGGGGGAAGATCACCGCCGGCATGAACTGGACCGCCTGGAACTCGGACGCGGCGAACGCGGAGACGAACAGGCCGAGCGCGGTGCCGAGCAGGGCATCGAGCAGCGCGACCAGGAGCAGCAGCCAGGGGGACCCGACGACGTCCAGGCCCAGCAGCCAGACGGAGACGGCCGTGGCGAGGGCCGACTGGACGACCGCGACCGCGCCGAACGCGAGGGCGTACCCGGCGATCAGTCCGCCCTTCCCGAGCGGGAGGGCGAGGAGGCGTTCCAGGGTGCCCGTGGTGCGTTCGCGCAGGGTGGCGATCGAGGTCACCAGGAACATCGTGATGAGCGGGAAGATCCCGAGGAGGGAGGCTCCGGTCGCGTCGAAGGTGCCGGGTGCGCCGTCGAAGACGTAACGGAGCAGGGTGATCAGCAGGACCGGGACGATCACCAGGAGCGCGATCGTGCGGGGGTCGTGGGTCAACTGGCGCAGGACGCGGCCCGCGGTGGCGGTCATCGGGGGGCCTCCTCGGTGGTGAGGGGTGCGGCGGTCTTGTCGGCGGGACGCTCGTCGGTCGGGTGCTCGTCGGCGGCGTGGTCCCCGGATCGGTCCGTGTCGGCCCGGTCCGTGTCGACGAGGTGGAGGAACGCCTCCTCGACCGTGGCCGTGCCGGTGCGGTGGCGCAGCGCGTCGGGGGTGTCCTCGGCGAGGATCCGGCCGTCGCGCATCAGGAGCAGGCGGTGGCAGCGTTCGGCCTCGTCCATGACGTGGGACGAGATGAGGATCGTGGTGCCGCGGCCGGCCAGGCGGTGGAAGAGGTCCCAGAGGTCCCGGCGGAGTACGGGGTCGAGCCCGACGGTCGGTTCGTCCAGGACCAGCAGGTCCGGGGTGCCGAGCAGGGCGACGGCCAGCGAGACGCGGCTGCGCTGGCCGCCGGAGAGCGCGCCGGCGAGGGCGTCGGCGCGGCTCGTGAGGTCGACGTCGTCGATGGCGCGGGTGACGGCCTCGCGGCGGGCGTCCCGGTGGGCGCGGCCGGGGTGCAGGACGGCGGCGAAGTAGTCGAGGTTCTGCCGGACGGTGAGGTCGGTGTAGACGGAGGGCGCCTGGGTGACGTAGCCGATGCGGGGGCGCAGGGACGGGTCCCCGGCGGGGTGGCCCAGGACGTCGAGGACGCCGGTGACCTTGGCCTGGGTGCCGACCACCGCCCGCATGAGGGTGGTCTTGCCGCAGCCCGAGGGGCCGAGGAGGCCGGTGATGGAGCCGGAGGGAACGGTGAAGTCGAGGGCGCGCAGGACGGTGCGGGCGCCTCGGACGACGGTGAGGTCGCGGGCCGCGATCGCCGAGGTCGGTGGTGGGGGTGTGTCCGGGGACAGGTGTGTCGTGGGGGCGGTCGGTGCCGCCCCGGGTTCGTAATTCATCATGTGATGAATTATTCGCCCGACAGGGCTACCCGTCAAGAAGAAGGGGGACGGAAGCGACCCGGCCCGCCGACGTGGTGTCGGCGGGCCGGGTCGTGTGTGCGGTGTGCGGGGCTCCGGGAGCCTCAGCCGCGCTTCGGGCGCTTGCGGCCGGAGGCCTTACGGGCCGCCGGGTTGCCGGTGCGGGTCGAGCGGCGCTTCTCGAACTGGGCGCGGGCCCTCTCGTACTCGGTGCGGCGCAGCTTCTCGCCCGGGGCCTCGGTGAGCGACCGGACGAAGTAGGCGAGGAGCGAGCCGATGAAGCCGATGGACTTCAGGCCGCGCAGGGCGTCCTCGCGGGACGGGTCCCCGGGGCGGGCGCCGAAGCCCTCCCAGGTCTTGCGGAACGCGATGGCGCTGCAGATCGAGAACATCGCGATGACCAGCATCCCGACGATCCCTCCGACGTCCGCGATCTCCAGCCCTTCGTAGGCGAAGCGCAGGACGAAGCAGGCGGCGACCGCGGCGGCCAGGGAGCCGACGGCGACGCCGGCGCGGCGGAGCCCGTAACCGCCGTCGTGGTCGACCCACGTCGTGCCGAAGAAGCGGATCGGCTCGGGCTGCGGCCCCGGGGCCGTGGCCGTGGCGGGCGGGGTGCCGGGGGCTGCGCTGTTCTCGCTCACGGGGTCGATTATCCCTCGCCGCCCCCGGTACCCCGGGTGGTGCCGTCAGTCGCAGCGCGGTGCGATGTAGCCGTCACGCCCCGTGTAGACGTAGGCGTCCGCGACGAACTGGCCGTTGGCGATGTTGTCCCAGAGGTTCGACGTGCCGTACGGGCCGGTGACCCGCTCCCCCGGCTTCTGGCAGTAGATCGGGATCTTCTGCCCGTACGGCAGGGTCCGGACGATGCGGTAGCTGGTGCCCGGTCCGGTGCGGACGTTGACCCGATAGCCCGGGGCGATCGGGTAGCGGGTGCCGGATGCGGTGGTCTCCACCGTGAGGTCCACGCTCGCCGTTTCCCCGGCCGCTGTCGGTTCCTGCGTGTGCTCTTCAACGCCCATGTGGGCCTCCCCCGTTGAGATGTCCCGTACGCGCCGGTGCGTACGACGCGCAGGCTAGCAAGCGCCGTGCCTCTCGCACGCACCATCGACTAGGCTCCGTGCGTCGCACGCGCGTCAACACACGGGGGTGGGCGATGCCGCCGCTGCGAGATCCCGGAGCGCATCCGGAAGCGGAGTTTCCGCAGTACGCCGGCGCCTACCGACTCGAAGCCTGTCTCGGCTCGGGCGGCATGGGGGTCGTGCATCTGGCGCGCTCGGCCTCGGGGATGCAGCTCGCGGTGAAGGTCGTGCACGCGCCGTATGCGGCGGATCCCGAGTTCAGGGCGCGCTTCCGGCAGGAGGTGGCGGCCGCGCGGCGGGTGAGCGGGGCGTTCACCGCGCCCGTCGTCGACGCCGATCCGGAGGCCGACCGGCCCTGGATGGCGACCCTCTACGTGCCCGGGCCCACGCTCGCCGAGCAGGTGAAGCGGAACGGCCCGATGGCCCCCGCCGCGCTGCGCAGGCTGACCGCGGGGCTGGCCGAGGCGCTGCGCGACATCCACCGGGCGGGCGTGATCCACCGCGACCTCAAGCCGAGCAACGTGCTGCTGACCGACGGGGGCCCCAAGGTCATCGACTTCGGGATCTCGCGGCCGTACGACAGTGATCTGCGCACCGAGACCGGCAAGCTGATCGGGTCGCCGCCCTACATGGCTCCCGAGCAGTTCCAGCGGCCGCGCGAGGTGGGGCCGCCGGCCGATGTGTTCGCGCTGGGGGCCGTGATCGTCCACGCGGCGACGGGCCGGGGGCCGTTCGACTCGGACAGCCCGTACATCGTGGCGTACCAGGTGGTGCACGATCAGCCGGATCTGGGCGGGGTGCCCGAGGAGCTGGCCCCGCTGGTCGCCCGGTGCCTGGCGAAGGACCCGGCCGAGCGGCCGACGCCGGACGAGGTGATGGCGGCGCTGGGGCCGCCGTCGTACGAGGCCGAGGCGTTCGTACCGGCGCAGCGGCGGGCGGTGGTCGCGGCGGCGGTGCCGGCCGTGCCGGACGGGGAGCGGGACGGTTCGGAGGAGGACACGCATGTGCGGGCCGCGCCGCCGGTACGCCGCCGGTGGCTGCCGCGGGCCCGGCTGGTCGTGGCGGCGGCGGTGCTGCTGTTGGTGGCGGGGGCGGGCGCGGGGGCGTATGCGGTGTGGGGCGGCGGGGGCGGGGACGGTACGGAGACGAGCCCTCGTCGTGGGTCGGAGGCGGAAGCGGGCGGGCCTCAGGCCGGGGGTGCCGTCGTTCCCTGGCGTACCGAGCTGCGGACCTCCGGGAGCGGCACGCCCGTCTGTGCCGGAGCCGGGGGCGGGGGCGCGCTGTACTGCTCGGTGGCCGGGACCGGGACGGTGAGGATCGATCCGGCGGACGGGCGCGTGGTGTGGACGGCCCGGTCCTCCGCGAACGGGACCGCCCACGCTCCGATCGTCTCGGGCGCGGTCGTGCTGGCCGGCGGCCCGGACGGGAAACTGCGGGCGTTCGACCCGGTGAAGGGGACGGCCGTCCGGGACACCTCGCTGTCCGCGGGCCCCGGGGCGGCGTTCCCGGCGGGCGACACCCTGCTGGCCGTCGCGGACGACGGGACGGTCGCGGCGCTGGACGGGGCGAGCGGGGCGTCCCGCTGGAAGAAGCGGCTGGCGGGGCACGTGCGGCCGGACTTCGCGCTGTACGACGGTGGGTCCGGGCTCGCCTACGCCTTCGAGCACGCGCCCTCGGGTGCGTCGACGCTCGTCACGGCGGTGGATGCGGGGAGCGGCCGGGCGTCCTGGCAGCGGCGGCTGGACGGGGTGTTGACCCCGGTCTCCACGGCCGGGGCCGGGGAGCTGGTGCTGACGGCGATGAACGAGAACTCGGACACCGCCGCGCTGGTCCGGTACGCCCCGGCGTCCGGTGCCGCAGCCCGGATCGCGCTGCCCTTCACCCTGGACGGGCCGCAGGTGGTCATGGCCGGGGATGTCGCGTACCTGCTGGGACGGGGCGGTTCGCTGCTGGCCGTCGACACGGGGGCGGGCGGTGGTGCGGGGGCGGAGCTGTGGCGGCTGGAGACGGGGGTCGGCCGGGCGTCCGCTCCGGTGCTCGGGGAGGGCGGGCACCTGTACTTCTCCGCGGCGGACGGGCGGTTGCTGGCGGTCGATACGGAGCGGGGGGCCTTGGTGGGGCAGACGCGGGCCCGGCTGAGCGGGGGGAAGCTGACGTATGCGTCGGATCTGCCTGCGCCGGTGGTGGCGGGGCGGATGGTGGTGGGGGCGGCGCCGGACGGGTCGGTGTTCGCGGTGGACGGGGCGGAGCCGGGGGGCTGGTGAGGCCGCGCCGGTGTTCCCGGGGCTCTGCCCCGGACCCCGCTCCTCAATCGCCGGAGGGGCTTGAACTGGTTGCGCGGAGCCGCGGCATGGGGCGGCCCCTCCGCTGACAGCACCCGCGGAGAGGCCGGAATGTTCACCGGAGCGGCTGGTGAGGCCGGTCCGCCGTCGGGTCCCCGGGGCTCCGCCCCCGACCCCGCTCCTCAATCGCCGGAGGGGCTTGAGGAGCGGGGTCGGCAGGTGAATCAGCCGAGCTTCGAGATGTCGCGGACCGCGCCCCGGTCCGCGCTCGTCGCCATTGCCGCGTAGGCGCGCAGTGCGGCCGAGACCTTGCGGTCGCGGTTCTTCGGGGCGTACACGCCGTTCAGCGCCTCGCGGCGGGTGGTCAGTTCGGCGTCGTCGACGAGCAGCTCGATCGAGCGGTTCGGGATGTCGATGCGGATCCGGTCGCCGTCCTCGACCAGCGCGATCGTGCCGCCGGAGGCCGCCTCGGGCGAGGCGTGGCCGATCGAGAGGCCCGACGTACCGCCGGAGAAGCGGCCGTCGGTGACCAGGGCGCAGACCTTGCCCAGGCCCCGGCCCTTGAGGAAGGAGGTGGGGTAGAGCATCTCCTGCATCCCGGGGCCGCCGCGCGGGCCCTCGTAACGGATGACGACGACGTCGCCCGGCTGGATCTCCTTGCGGAGGATCTTGTCGACGGCATCGTCCTGCGATTCGCAGACGACGGCGGGGCCCTCGAAGGTCCAGATCGACTCGTCGACGCCGGCCGTCTTCACGACGCAGCCGTCCTCGGCGAGGTTGCCCTTGAGGACGGCGAGCCCGCCGTCCTTGGAGTAGGCGTGCTCGACGTCGCGGATGCAGCCGCCCGCCGCATCGAGGTCGAGGGTGTCCCACCGCTCGGACTGCGAGAAGGCGGTCGCGGAGCGGACGCAGCCGGGGGCGGCGTGCCACAGCTCGACGGCCTCGGGGGCCGGGGAGCCGCCGCGGACGTCCCAGTCCTTCAGCCACTCGGCGAGGGTGTCGGAGTGCACCGAGTGGACGTCCTCGTTGAGCAGGCCGCCGCGGTGGAGCTCGCCGAGGAGGGCCGGGATGCCGCCGGCGCGGTGGACGTCCTCCATGTAGTACGTGCCGCCGGGGGCGACGTTGGGGGCGACCTTGGCGAGGCACGGGACGCGGCGCGAGACCTCGTTGATGTCGGCCAGGTCGTAGGCCAGCTCGGCCTCCTGGGCGGCGGCCAGCAGGTGGAGGATCGTGTTGGTCGAGCCGCCCATGGCGATGTCCAGCGCCATCGCGTTGTCGAACGCGGCGCGGGTGCCGATGGAACGCGGCAGGACCGTGGCGTCGTCCTGCTCGTAGTAACGCTTGGTGATCTCGACGATCGTGCGGCCGGCCTCCTCGTACAGCGCCTTGCGGGCGGTGTGGGTGGCGAGGACGGAGCCGTTGCCGGGGAGGGAGAGGCCGAGGGCCTCGGTCAGGCAGTTCATCGAGTTGGCGGTGAACATCCCGGAACAGCTGCCGCAGGTGGGGCAGGCGTTCTCCTCGATGCGGAGGATGTCCTCGTCGGAGATGGACTCGTCGACCGCGTCGCTGATCGCGTTGACCAGGTCGAGTTTTCGCACGGTCCCGTCGACCAGGGTGGCTTTACCGGCCTCCATCGGGCCGCCGGAGACGAAGACCGTCGGGATGTTGAGGCGCATCGCGGCGTTCAGCATGCCCGGGGTGATCTTGTCGCAGTTGGAGATGCAGATCAGGGCGTCCGCGCAGTGCGCCTCGACCATGTACTCCACGGAGTCGGCGATCAGGTCACGGGAGGGCAGGCTGTAGAGCATGCCGCCGTGGCCCATCGCGATGCCGTCGTCCACGGCGATGGTGTTGAACTCGCGCGGGACCGCGCCCGCCGCCTGGATCGCCTCGGAGACGATCCGGCCGACCGGGGCGAGGTGGGTGTGGCCGGGGACGAACTCGGTGAACGAGTTGGCGACGGCGATGATCGGCTTACCGATGTCCGCGCTCGCTACGCCCGACGCGCGCATAAGGGCGCGCGCGCCCGCCATGTTGCGTCCGTGGGTGACCGTGCGGGACCTCAGCTCGGGCATCGTCGCTCGCTCCTTCAAACAGAAAAGACTGTCCTTCGAGCGTACGCCCCGAATCCAAGATCTGGACAGGCCGTCCGGAATGCGGGACGCGATGGCCGCTGGGTGGTCACCCCGCCCCGCGGCTTCAGACCTCGCCCAAGTATCTCTGGAGCGTCGGCGCCACCATCGCGACGATCTCCTCCGGGTCGGCGGAGGCGAGCGGCTCGGCGCGGACCACGTACCGGAGCATCGCGATGCCCAGCATGTGCGAGGCGGCCAGCTCGGCCCGGAGGGTCGGGTCCGGTACGTCCAGCTCGGCCGCGATCCGCTCCAGCAGCCGGCGCAGCACGAAGTCGCGCAGGACGTTCGCGGCCGCCTCGTGGGTGACCGCCGAGCGCAGGATCGCCAGCAGGGGCATACGGGTGCCGGGGTCCTCCCACACGGAGAGGAAGAAGCGCGCCAGCCGCTCCCCCAGCCCGTCCGGCTCGCCGCCGAGCACGGCCGGGAGGACCAGGGCGGGTTCGAAGGTGACCTCGACGGCCGCCGCGAAGACCTCGTCCTTCGTGCCGAAGTAGTGGTGGACGAGGGCCGCGTCGACCCCGGCGGCCTTGGCGATGCCCCGGATCGAGGTCTTGTCGTAGCCGCGCTCGGCGAACTCCGTGCGCGCTGCCTCCAGGATGCGCGTGCGGGCGTCGGGGCCCTCGGACGCGGCCTTGCGGGAGGGGCGGCCCCGGCGGCGCGGGGCGGGAGCGTCGTCGGTGGTGGGGATCGGCTCGGGGTGCTCGGTCACAGGCGGAGGTCCGGCTCCTCGGTCACGGGCAGGGGATCGGGTCCCTCGGTCACGGGATCGGGCCCTTCGGTCACCGGCAGGGATCCGGTCCTCGCGGTCACGGGCGGTGGATCTTCGGGGACGGGTCGGGGGCGGCGACGGAGGTGGCCAGGTGGAGGCGGGTGAAGGCCAGCGCCTCCGCGAGATCGGCCTCGCGTTCGGCGGAGGACATCGCGCGCCGGGTGTTGACCTCGATGACGACATGTCCTTCGAAGCCCGTACGGGCCAGGCGCTCCAGCAGCTCCGCGCACGGCTGGTCGCCCCGGCCGGGCACCAGGTGCTCGTCCTTGGCCGAGCCCTTGCCGTCGGCGAGATGGACGTGGGCGAGCCGGTCGCCCATCCGGTCCACCATGGCGAGCGCCTCCGTGCGGGCGGTCGCGGTGTGCGAGAGGTCGACCGTGAAGTGCCGGTAGTCGTCGTTGGTGACGTCCCAGTCGGGGGCGTACGCGAGCATCTCGCGGTCCCGGTAGCGCCAGGGGTACATGTTCTCGACGGCGAACCGGACGTCCGTCTCGCCGACCATCCGCCAGATCCCGGTCACGAAGTCGCGGGCGTAGTTGCGCTGCCACCGGAACGGCGGGTGCACCACGACGGTGGAGGCGCCGAGCTTCTCGGCGGCGGCCCTCGCCCGCTGGAGCTTGACCCAGGGGTCGGTGGACCAGACGCGCTGGGTGATCAGGAGGCAGGGGGCGTGCACCGCGAGGATCGGCACCCGGTGGTAGTCGGAGAGCCGGCGCAGGGCCTCGATGTCCTGGCTGACGGGGTCGGTCCAGACCATGACCTCGACGCCGTCGTACCCCAGGCGCGCGGCGATCTCGAAGGCCGTCGCCGTGGACTCGGGGTAGACCGAGGCCGTCGACAGGGCGACCTTCGCATCGGGGATGCGCACCACTGGTTCTGCCACCTGGACAGCGTACGGGCAGTGATGCGCCACTCCGAGTGGTCCTGGCCGAAAGTGATCAGGGCCATGGGCCCGTGACCGTACGTCACCGAAACGGCGCTTCCCGTCCGGTCCCGCCTCGCCTCATCCGGGCAGGGCGGCCCGTTCCGTCGGGAGGTGGTCGAGGCGGCGCAGGATCACGCCCTCGCGCAGGGCCCAGGGACAGATCTCCAGCTCCTCGACGCCGAACAGGTCCATCGCCCCCTCGGCCACCAGCGCCCCGGCGAGCAGTTGAGGGGCCCGGCCCTCGGAGACCCCGGGGAGCTTGCCGCGCTCCTCGACGGTCATCGCCGCCAGCTTGGGCACCCAGTCCTCCAGCGCCTTGCGGCTCAGCGAGCGCTGGACGTACAGGCCCTCGGTGGAGCGGGCGGCTCCGGCGATCCGGGCGAGCTGCTTGAAGGTCTTGGAGGTGGCGACGACGTGGTCGGGGCGGCCGGCCCGGCTGAACTCGCCCACCGTCCGCGCGATGCTGGCCCGGACATGCCGGCGCAGCGCCCTGACCTGCTCGGGGTCGGCCGGGTCGTCCGGCAGCCAGGCGCCGGTGAGGCGGCCCGCGCCGAGCGGCAGGGAGACGGCGGTGTCGGGCTCCTCGTCGATGCCGAAGGCGATCTCCAGCGAACCGCCGCCGATGTCCAGGACCAGCAGCTTCCCCGCGGACCAGCCGAACCAGCGGCGGGCGGCCAGGAAGGTGAGCCGGGCCTCCTCCTCGCCGCTGAGGACGGCGAGGTCGACGCCGGTCTCGATCCGCACCCGCTCCAGCACTTGGTCCGCGTTGGTCGCCTCGCGCACGGCGGAGGTGGCGAACGGGAGCACGTCCTCGCACCCCTTGTCCTCGGCGGCCTGGACGGCGCCGGCGATCGTCGCGACGAGCCGGTCGATGCCGAGGGGGCCGATCGCGCCGGTCTCGTCGAGCAGTTCGGCGAGCCGCAGCTCGGCCTTGTGCGAGTGCGCGGGCAGCGGGCGGGCACCGGGGTGGGCGTCTACCACCAGCAGGTGAACCGTGTTCGATCCCACGTCGAGGACTCCGAGTCTCATAGGGGAACGCTACTGCTCCGATGGACCTACTCTGGGCGCGTGCCAAAGACGAAAAAGGCTAAGCAGGACAAAGCCACGAAGAAGCCGAAGTCGAACAAGCAGGCGTCACAGCCGGAGGCGAAAGGACCGGACCCGTCCGACGAGAAGGGCCTCGACTTCGCCCGGGCCTGGGTGGAGTTCCCCGACCCGGCCGACGACGAACAGGTCTTCCGCTGCGATCTGACCTGGCTGACGTCCCGTTGGACCTGCATCTTCGGCAGCGGCTGCCAGGGGATCCAGGCGGGCCGCGCCGACGACGGCTGCTGCACGCTGGGCGCGCACTTCTCCGACGAGGACGACGAGAAGCGGGTCGCCGAGAACGTGGCACGGCTCACCCCCGAGCTGTGGCAGTTCCACGACGTAGGTACGGAGACGGGCTGGGTCGGCGTCGACGAGGACGGCGAGCGCCAGACGCGCCGCTGGGAGGGCTCCTGCATCTTCCAGAACCGGCCGGGGTTCCCCGCCGGGGCGGGCTGCTCGCTGCACATCCTGGCGCTGCGGGAGGGCAAGGAGCCCCTGGAGACCAAGCCGGACGTGTGCTGGCAGCTGCCGGTGCGGCGGACGTACGACTGGATCGACCGGCCCGACGACACCCGGGTGCTCCAGGTGACGATCGGGGAGTACGACCGCCGGGGCTGGGGCCCGGGCGGTCACGACCTGCACTGGTGGTGCACCTCGGCCACCTCGGCGCACGGGGCCGGTGACCCGGTGTACGTGTCCTACCGCCCGGAGCTGATCGAGCTGATGGGCAAGGAGGGCTACGACCGGCTGGTCGAGCTGTGCGAGGAGCGGCTGTCCTCGCTGCTGCCGATGGCCCCGCATCCGGCGGATCCGCCACTGCCCGCCGCGAAGAAGAAGCGCTGACCGCACGGGGGTCGGGGCCCGGGGACGTCACGCCCCCGGGCCCCGTCGTCTGTCTGTCCCCTGTCCTCGGCCCGTCGGCTCTCCTCAGCCGGTCCCCTGTCCTCAGCGCGTCGGGGCCGGGTCGGTCGGGGGCGGGTCCGTGGGGCTCGGGTCGGTCGGGTCCGGCGTCGGTTCGGGCGGGTCCGTGGGGTCGGGCGGATCGGTCGGGTCCGGCGGGTCCGTGGGGTCAGTCGGGCCCGGCCCGGGATCGGTGGGACCGGGGTCGGTCGGGCCCGGGTCCGTGGGGCCGGGGTCGGTGGGGCCCGGATCGGTCGGCCCGGGGTCCGTGGGGCCCGGGTCGGTGGGGCGGGGCGATTCCGTGCCGGGGCGGGTGGGGCGCGGGCCGCCCGTGGCCGGGGCGGTGCCCCCGTGGCCGTCGATGAGTACGGCGGAGCCCGAGGGGGTCAGCGAGATCCGGGCCCGCCACGGCCCGGCCGGCTGGGCGTCCCGGATCACCGAGACCGCGATCGTGGCGGACTGCCCGGCCGCGAGCGTGCCCGACGTACGGCTGAGGCGCAGCCACGGGGCGTCGGTCGCCGCCGACCAGCCGACCGCTTCCCGGCCGGGGTTGGTCAGCCTGATCGTCGTGACGGCCCCGGAGGTCCGGGCCGTCACGGTCAGCCGGGCGTCGCCGTGCTGCGCGCCGCCGGTGCTGACGACCTCGGCGGTGACGTCCGGGACGCGGGCGCCGAAGCGGTCACCGGGGCGGCCGTGACCGGTGTTCTCGGGGTCGTACGGGTCGCCGCTCATACCGCCGGCGCCGTCCACCTCCGTGGCGGTGACCGAGGTGCCGTCGTGGCCCTCGCCGGTCTGCGGCGCTCCCCGGTACGCGGCCCAGAGGGCGATCACGGGGGCGGCGACCACCGTCGCGACGACCGTGGTCGTCACGACCCGGGCGCGCAGCCGGTCCCGGCGGGCGGCCTGGTCCTTGGGGTCGAGCGGATATCCGCTCCGGTCGAAGCGCGGGCCCGCCGCGCGCGAGCGGTGGGCCTGGGCCATCGCGACGGACACGGAGGGGCGGGGGGCCTCCACGAGGGGCAGGGCGGCGACCGGGGCCAGGGCCGCTCCGGGCCAGGGTCCCGCCGCGTCGGCGCGTTCGGCGGCGCGGCGGCAGCGGGGGCAGTCGTCGACGTGCCGGACGAGCTCGCGGCGCAGGGCGGCGGAGAGCAGCACCTGGTGGTCGCCGGTGAGCCGGGCGACCGTGGGGCAGTCGCCGCCCTCGACGACGGCGAGGGCGGCGCGGGTGCGCTCCACCTCGCAGGCCGCGGCGGCCAGCAGTTCCCGGGCGGTGGCGGGCTCAAGACCGAGCACGGCGGCGACGGAGCGCGGGGGGAGACGGTGGCGTACGGCCAGTTCGAGGGCTTCGCGCTGTTCCGGGGTGGTGCCGGCGGCCTCGGGCCAGGCGAGCGTGGCGAGCTCCCGGCGGCGGGCTTCGGAGGCCGGTGACTCGGCGGGGGCGGGGGTGGTGGCGTCCTCGGGGGTGGCGGGGGCCGGGGGCGAGGTCCGCGTGGGGGCGGCGGGCGCGGTGTGCTCCGGCGTGCGCCGGGCGGTGCGTGCCCCTTTACCGGTGCCGGTCCCTTTGCCGGTCCCTGTGGTTCCGGTCCCCTCGCGGGTCTCGGAGGCCTTGGCCGTACGGGGTGGCTTGACCGGCCCGGAGGGGCGGCGGTGGGCCTGGCGGCCGCGCCTGCGCTCGGTGAGCGCCCGCAGGCAGGTCCACCGGGCCAGGGCGTACAGCCAGGATTTACGTTCCTCCTCGGCTGCGGGGCCCCGGGTGTCCTGCCGGTCCGCGATCGCCAGGACGGCGCCGAGCGCTTCGGTGGCCGCGTCGTGGTCGCAGAGCACGGAGAGGCAGTACGTGAAGAGGCCGTCGAGATGCGGCTCGTAACGTGCGGGCGGTCGCTGTGCCGGGGCGTCGGTTCCTCGGCGGTGCGCCCGGTGTGCGCCGGTGGTGTGCGTCGGGGTCTCCAGCCTGCTGCTCGTCACCCGGCGACCGTAGGCAACGGAGCGCACGCCTCAAGTGCCCCTTGAGCACATTTAATCCTTACGGGTGAATGTATCCCTCGAAAGAGTTGTGAAAGCGGACAGAGATCCCGGATTCCGCCCGTAGTGCTCCGGAGTGCTTCCGTGCGCCCTGCGCGCGTCGGGGCGGTGCACGCCGACCGCCGGGGCGGCGTTGTCGTACCCCACCTATACGGTGACGCCATGGCTGCCCGTACGAAATCCGCGAAGGACCGGCCGTCCTACCGCTGCACCGAATGCGGCTGGACGACCGCCAAATGGCTCGGCCGTTGCCCCGAGTGCCAGGCGTGGGGGACGGTCGAGGAGTTCGGCGGCGCCCCCGCCGTGCGCACCACCGCGGCGGGCCGGGTCTCCACCGCCGCAGTGCCCATCGGCCAGGTGGACAGCCGGACGGCCACGGCCCGCTCCACCGGCGTCGGCGAGCTGGACCGGGTGCTGGGCGGCGGGCTCGTGCCGGGCGCGGTCGTGCTGCTGGCGGGTGAGCCGGGCGTCGGCAAGTCGACGCTGCTGCTGGACGTGGCGGCCAAGGCGGCGAGCGACGACCACCGCACGCTCTATGTGACCGCCGAGGAATCCGCGAGCCAGGTCCGGCTGCGGGCCGACCGGATCAAGGCGATCAACGACCACCTCTACCTCGCCGCGGAGACGGACCTGTCGGCGGTGCTCGGCCACCTGGACGCGGTGAAGCCCTCGCTGCTGATCCTGGACTCGGTGCAGACGGTCGCCTCGCCCGAGATCGACGGCGCGCCCGGCGGGATGGCCCAGGTCCGGGAGGTCGCCGGGGCGCTGATCCGGGCCTCCAAGGAGCGCGGGATGGCCACGCTGCTGGTCGGCCATGTCACCAAGGACGGCGCGATCGCCGGGCCCCGGCTGCTGGAGCACCTGGTGGACGTGGTGCTGTCCTTCGAGGGGGACCGGCACGCCCGGCTGCGGCTGGTGCGCGGCGTCAAGAACCGTTACGGGGCGACCGACGAGGTCGGCTGCTTCGAGCTGCACGACGAGGGCATCACCGGTCTCGCCGACCCCTCGGGCCTCTTCCTGACCCGCCGCGACGTCGCCGTGCCGGGTACCTGCCTCACCGTGACGCTGGAGGGCAAGCGGCCCCTGGTCGCCGAGGTGCAGGCGCTCACCGTCGACTCGCAGATCCCCTCGCCCCGGCGCACGACCTCCGGTCTGGAGACCTCCCGGGTCTCGATGATGCTCGCCGTGCTGGAGCAGCGGGGCCGGATCAGCGCGCTCGGCAAGCGGGACATCTACAGCGCGACGGTGGGCGGCGTGAAGCTCACCGAGCCCGCCGCCGACCTGGCGGTCGCGCTCGCGCTGGCCAGCGCGGCCAGCGACACCCCGCTCCCGAAGAACCTGGTCGCGATCGGCGAGGTGGGGCTCGCGGGCGAGGTCAGAAGGGTCACCGGGGTGCAGCGGAGGCTGGCCGAGGCGCACCGTCTGGGCTTCACCCACGCCCTCGTGCCGACCGACCCGGGACGGGTCCCGGCCGGTATGAAGGTCACGGAAGTCGCCGACATGGGCGACGCTCTGCGGGTCCTCCCGCGCCGCTCTCGCCAGGAGGCACCACAGGAGGACAACGCGCGCCGGTAGACTTTGCCCTGGTCTCGCCCGCCCGTGGACACGGCATGGGGGACGCGAGGGCACCGCAAACCTGTGACCGGAGGAGTGCAGTGGCAGCCAACGACCGGGCGACGACGCCCGGAAAGTCCGGCCAAGGCACCGGTAACGAGGCGCTGATGCGCGCCTCGCTGAGCGCGGTCGCGCCCGGTATGGCCCTGCGGGACGGCCTGGAGCGCATTCTCCGCGGCAATACCGGTGGCCTGATCGTGCTGGGCATGGACCGGACCGTCGAGTCGATGTGCACCGGCGGATTCGTGCTGGACGTGGAGTTCACGGCGACGCGCCTGCGCGAGCTGTGCAAGCTCGACGGGGCGCTGATCCTCGACAAGGACATGACCAAGATCCTGCGGGCCGGGGTGCAGCTGGTCCCGGACGCCTCGATCCCCACGGAGGAGACGGGCACCCGGCACCGTACGGCGGACCGGGTCTCCAAGGCGTGCGGTTTCCCCGTCGTCTCGGTCTCCCAGTCGATGCGGCTGATCGCGGTGTACGTGGACGGGGAGCGGCGGGTCCTGGAGGAGTCCTCCGCGATCCTGTCCCGGGCCAATCAGGCGCTCGCCACGCTGGAGCGGTACAAGCTCCGCCTCGACGAGGTCGCGGGCACGCTGTCCGCGCTGGAGATCGAGGACCTGGTCACCGTCCGGGACGTGACGGCAGTGGCGCAGCGCCTGGAGATGGTGCGGCGGATCGCGACGGAGATCGCGGAGTATGTGGTCGAGCTCGGCACCGACGGACGGCTGCTCTCCCTCCAGCTGGACGAGCTGATCGCGGGGGTGGAGCCGGAGCGGGAGCTGGTGGTCCGGGATTACGTCCCCGAGCCGACGGCGAAACGGTCGCGCACGGTGGCGGAGGCGCTGACCGAGCTGGACTCCCTGAGCCACACGGAGCTGCTGGAGCTGCCGGTGGTGGCGCGAGCCCTGGGCTACAGCGGCTCGCCGGAGACCCTGGACTCGGCAGTGTCCCCGAGGGGCTTCCGGCTGCTGGCGAAGGTTCCG
Source organism: Streptomyces globisporus (assembly GCA_014649555.1). Lineage (GTDB taxonomy): Bacteria > Actinomycetota > Actinomycetes > Streptomycetales > Streptomycetaceae > Streptomyces > Streptomyces globisporus. The sequence goes on from BMTG01000013.1 coordinate 16,842, forward strand.
CGGCTGCCGGGGGCGATCATCGAGCGGCTGGTGGAGCACTTCGGTGGTCTGCAGAAGCTGCTGGCCGCCAGTGTTGACGATCTCCAGACGGTGGACGGGGTGGGCGAGGCGCGGGCGCGGAGTGTCCGTGAGGGCCTGTCGCGACTGGCGGAGTCGTCGATCCTGGAACGCTACGTCTGAGGCCTGGCCGCGACACCTCCGGCCCGCCAGGCGCTTTCGGGCTGAGCCCAGGCCACCTCCAGGCCGGCGGGCAGTGCCTGCACGGGCCGACCCGCGCCACCTCCAGCGCGTCCGGCGGTGCCTTTATGGGCTGGCCCGAGCCACATCCATCCTCCGGCCGGCTCGTGAGGACGAGACCCTGGGCCACCTCCAGCCCGTCCGGCGTTTGAGGACGGAACCCTGCTGCCCGGTGGGCGATGCCTACACGGGCCGGCCTGGGCCCCTTGGCGCATCGCTCGTCCACCTGGACGGTTCCGTCCTCAAACGCCGGACGGGCTGGGAATGGGCTTGCCCAGCCCCGTGAGCGCAGCCCACGACCGTGTGAACGGTTCCGTCCTCAAACGGCGGACAGGCTTGAATTGCCGCCGGACGGGCTTGGGTGGCCGGCCGGCCGGCGAAAGGTCAGTCCTTCGCCAGGACGAACGACGCTCGCTGGACCGGCTCGCCCGGAGCCTTCGCCTCCAGGAGGTACGTCCCCGGGCCCGCCTTGCCCGCCGGCGGCGTCGCGCAGCCCGGCGCGGACAGGGTGCGGTTCCAGTCCACCGTGTGGATCACCGTCGCCCCCGCCGGCACCTTCAGGAACAGCGGGCCCCCCGCAGCGGGGCAGTCCTTCGAGGACCAGATCGGGTCGTCGTCCTCGCCCCCCGCCTCCGTCACCGTGAGCACCGCGCTCTTCGGGCCGAAGTCCGCCTTGCACGTGCTCGACGACGTGTTCTTCGCGATCAGCTCGAACTTCGGCTTGTCGTCGGGGCCGTAACTGACCTTCGTCCGCAGGCTCAACCGCACCGCCGCAGGCTTGCACTCGGGGAGAGGGGACCCGGCAGGCACCTGCTGGCCCGCACTGCCGCCGCCTTCCGGGCCGCTCGCACCCGCAGCCGCGCCTGACGGGTCACCAGCGCCCGTACTCGTACCGCCTGTTGACGTCCCGTCGCCCGAACCGCCCGACGACTCACCCGAGCCGCCCGAGCCGCCGCTACCGCCCTCGTCGTCCGACTCGTCGCGCCCGCCCGGCTGTTGGCTGATCGCGGGACCCGAGCTGCCCGGGCCGGGGGTGATCGACTCGACCGGGTCGGAGCCGCCGGGCTTGGCGTCGTCCCGGCCGCCTCCACCGCCGCCGCCGGACGTCACCGCCCAGGCGATCAGCACGGCGAGCAGCGCAACCAGAAGTCCCGCTACCGCCCTTCGTCGCCAGTAGATGCTGGAGGGAAGCGGACCGACCGGATTGCGCATAGATCCCACAAGGCCGAACTCTACGAGAGATCCGGACCGAGTCCGGCCCCACCCGCCGCTCCGCTCACAAGTTTTGCCGATCATCATCACGGGAAGAGGGCCGCGAGGCGGTCACAGGGGACAGAACGGGTGGCGTTGGCACCCCGTGGGCCCGCCGCGCGGGCCGACACCCCCGCGTCCGTGACGCCCGCCCCGCCTTCCGTGCCAGGATCGTCAGTGCCATGACTGCCATGACTTCCACTTCACCCCAGACGCCCCCCGCCGCCGCCTCCCTCCACACCCCCGTCATCGGGTGGTTCGAGCAGCACGCCCGCGATCTGCCCTGGCGCCGCCCCGAAGCGGGCGCCTGGGGCGTGATGGTCAGCGAGTTCATGCTGCAGCAGACCCCGGTGAGCCGGGTCCTGCCGGTGTACGAACAGTGGCTCGCCCGCTGGCCCCGCCCCGCCGACCTGGCCGCCGAGGCGCCCGGTGAGGCGGTCCGCGCCTGGGGCCGGCTCGGCTACCCGCGCCGCGCGCTGCGGCTGCACGGGGCCGCGCAGGCGATAACGGAACGGCACGGCGGGGATGTGCCGAGCGAGCACGCGCAGCTGCTGGCGCTGCCCGGGATCGGCGAGTACACGGCGGCGGCCGTGGCCTCGTTCGCGTACGGACAGCGGCACGCGGTGCTCGACACGAACGTCCGCCGGGTGTTCGCCCGCGCCGCGACCGGGGTCCAGTACCCGCCGAACGCGACGACGGCCGCCGAGCGCAAGCTCGCCCGGGCGCTGCTCCCGGACGAGGACGAGCGGGCGGCGAAGTGGGCGGCGGCCACGATGGAGCTGGGCGCCCTCGTGTGCACCGCGCGCAACGAGGACTGCGACCGGTGCCCGATCGCCTCGCGGTGTGCCTGGCGGCTGGCCGGGAAGCCCGCGCACGAGGGTCCGCCGCGCAAGGGGCAGACGTACGCCGGTACCGACCGACAGGTGCGCGGGCGGCTGCTGGCGGTGTTGCGGGATGCGGTGAACCCCGTACCGCAGGCCGCGCTGGACGCGGTGTGGGAGGAGCCGGTGCAGCGGGCACGGGCGCTGGACGGGCTGGTCGCCGACGGTCTCGTCGAGCCGCTGGCCGACGGCCGGTACCGGCTGCCGCTGACCTGATCCCGCCCGCCGCACCGGGGCCCGGCCCCGCCCTGGTGCACCACCGGGTTCCGGGGCCCCGGCCCCGCTGTTACACAACCGATGGGCAGCCGTGCACCGGCCTACGGCTGCTCCGCACATCGCCGTGACAACGCCTCCGTAGCGTCTCCGACAGCAGTGACCACGGGGATTCATCGGGGACGGAGGCGGTTGTCATGGCGCAGGGCGAGGTGCTCGCGTTCGAGGACTACGTACGCACACGGCAGGACGCGCTGCTGCGCAGCGCACGTCGTCTGGTTCCCGACCCCGTCGATGCCCAGGACCTCCTGCAGACCGCCCTGGTGCGCACGTACGGCCGCTGGGACGGCATCGCCGACAAGTCCCTGGCCGACGCCTACCTCCGCCGCGTCATGATCAACACCCGTACGGAGTGGTGGCGGGCGCGCAAGCTCGACGAGGTCCCGACCGAGCAGCTGCCCGACGCGAGCGTCGACGACGGCAGCGAGCAGCGCGCCGACCGCGCCCTGCTGATGGACATCCTGGGGATTCTGGCTCCGAAGCAGCGCAGCGTCGTCGTGCTGCGACACTGGGAGCAGATGAGCACGGAGGAGACGGCCGCGGCGCTCGGCATGTCGGCCGGTACGGTCAAGAGCACGCTGCACCGGGCCCTGGCGCGGCTGCGTCAGGAGCTGGAGAGCCGCGAGCTGGACAGCCGCGAGGCGGTCGCCCGGGAGCACCGGGGCCACCGGGGCGTGGCGCCGGCCGCCTCCGGCCGTGTCCCCGCCCAGCGGTCGCCGCTGACGTCGGTGCCGGGGGCGAAGGCACACACACCGGCGCAGCGGAGCGGGCGTCACGACGAGCGGGGGATGGAGCGGTGCGCGGCCTGAACGGCAGCAGCAGCGGTGGTGGTGACGGCCTCGGGGACGGCGACGGGCCGGGGAGACCGGTCCGGAGGCCGCGCTTCCGGGGCGGTATGGCGGCGGGTGGCACGGCCTTGGCCGGACTCGTCGCCTTCGGGCTGTTCAGCGTCGGCTGCTCGACGGGCGGCACCGGCACCCGGGACGAGGGTCCCGCCGGCAGTCAGCCGGTCGCCCAGATCACCCAGCAGCCCAGCCCGTCCGGCACGACCCCGCCCGTGCGGCGGGTCGACGCCGTACGGCTCCTCAAGAGCGACCCCAAGGTGGGCGAGCGGGTCCGGGAAGGGCTCAAGCCCTGTGCGGGCAAGGCCTACCCGGTCGACACCTCCTACGGGTCGATGACCGGCGGCCGGACCGCCGACGTGGTGGTCAACGTGATGAGCTGCGCCGACTCGGTGAGCGTCGGAACGTATGTGTACCGGGCGGACGACGACGGCTCGTACAAGAACGTCTTCGCCGCCGAGGTCCCCGCCGTCTACGGAACGATCGACCGGGGCGATCTCGTGGTGACGACCCAGGTCTACGGTTCGAAGGATCCGCTGGCGTCCCCGTCCGGCTCGGAGGTGGTCACCTACCGTTGGGCGAGCGACCGCTTCACCGAGCACGACCGGGTGCACAACGACTTCAGCCGGGCCGTCGAGGGCACGGACGGCGACCTGCCCGTGCAGTCGGAACCGGTGGCACCGGACCCGGCGGACGAACCGGCGCAGCCGGGCAGGAACTGACACCGGGCAGGAACGGAAAGCGAGAAGCAGCCCCATGGCCGAGACCCACGTCCTCTTCGTCGAGGACGACGACGTGATCCGCGAGGCGACCCAGCTCGCCCTGGAGCGGGTCGGTTTCACGGTCACCGCGATGCCCGACGGGCTCTCCGGTCTGGAGGCGTTCCGCGCCGACCGGCCGGACATCGCCCTGCTCGACGTGATGGTGCCGGGTCTGGACGGGGTCAGCCTGTGCCGCCGTATCCGGGACGAGTCGACCGTCCCCGTGATCATGCTCTCCGCGCGGGCCGACTCGATCGACGTGGTGCTCGGCCTGGAGGCCGGCGCCGACGACTACGTGACCAAGCCCTTCGACGGGGCGGTCCTGGTCGCCCGCATCCGGGCGGTGCTGCGCCGCTTCGGCCATGCGGCCGGACCCGACGGCGCGGGGCCGGGCGGTACGGATGCGGCGGACGAGGCGCTCGGCGGGGTGCTGGTCTTCGGCGATCTGGAGGTCGACACGGACGGTATGGAGGTGCGGCGCGCCGGTGAGCAGGTGGCGCTGACGCCCACCGAGATGCGGCTGCTGTTGGAGTTCTCGTCCGCGCCGGGCACGGTCCTGTCCCGCGACCGGCTCCTGGAGCGGGTCTGGGACTACGGCTGGGGCGGGGACACCCGGGTCGTGGACGTCCATGTGCAGCGGCTGCGCACCAAGATCGGCCAGGACCGGATCGACACGGTCCGCGGCTTCGGCTACAAGCTGCGCGGATGAGCGGGCCACAGGCGCCGCTGAGGCGGCCACAGACGGAGCGGCCCGGACAGGCAAGGGTGGAGTGGCCGGGACGGGCAAGGGTGGAGCGGCCGGGGCAGGCACAGCTGGAGCGGCCGGGACGGGCAAGGGCGGGACGGCCGGGGCAGGCACAGATGGAGCGGCCGGTGGTGGGCCCATGAAGCGGCTGGCCCTGCGGACCGGTGTCCGCTGGAAGATCAGCATCGCCATCGCGGCGGTCGGCGCGCTCATCGCGGTGGCGCTGAGCCTGGTGGTGCACAACGCGGCCCGCGTCTCGATGATCGAGAACGCCCGCGAGGTGCAGCTGGAGCGGCTGCTGGGCGCGCAGCGCTTCTACGAGGCGACGAGCATGCAGAAGGGCGGCCCGAAGTTCGGGGCGAAGCTCAACGACCCGACGATCCCGCAGAGCCTGCGCGACGAGGTCCGCAAGAACCGCCGGGCCACCCATGTCGAGCAGGGGGCCGACGGGGTCCCCGAGGTCTGGGCGGCGGTACCGCTGGCCGGCGGGGACGTGCTGTCGCTGCACACCCGGTTCGCGGACCGCTCGGCCACGATCATGGACGATCTGGACCGGGCCCTGATCATCGGCTCGGTCTCGGTGGTCTTCGGCGGCTGCGCGCTCGGGGTGCTCATCGGCGGCCAGCTCTCGCGCCGGCTGCGCAAGGCGGCGGCCGCGGCGGGCCGGGTCGCCCAGGGGCAGACGGACGTCCGGGTCAGGGAGGCGGTCGGCGGGGTCGTCCGCGACGAGACGGACGAGCTGGCGCGGGCGGTCGACGCACTGACCGACGCGCTGAACGAGCGGATCGAGGCGGAGCGCCGGGTCACCGCGGACATCGCCCATGAGCTGCGTACCCCGGTGACCGGGCTGCTCACGGCGGCCGAGCTGCTGCCGCCGGGGCGCCCCACCGAGCTGGTACGGGACCGGGCCCAGGCGATGCGGACGCTGGTCGAGGACGTGCTGGAGGTGGCCCGCCTGGACAGTGCGTCGGAGCGGGCGGAGCTGCAGGAGCTACCGCTCGGGGAGTTCGTCAGCCGCCGGATCGCTCTGCTGGACCCCGATGTGACCGTGCGGGTGATCCACGAGTCGTGGGTCTCCACCGATCCGCGCCGGCTGGAGCGCGTCCTCGGCAATCTGCTCGGGAACGCCGCCAAGCACGGCTCCACCCCGGTGGAGGTCTCGGTCGAGGGCCGGGTGGTGCGGGTCCGGGACCACGGTCCGGGGTTCCCGGAGGAGCTGCTGCGGGACGGGCCGAGCCGGTTCCGTACCGGAAGCGTGGACCGGGCCGGGCACGGGCACGGGCTCGGGCTGACGATCGCGGCGGGCCAGGCGCGGGTGCTCGGGGCCCGGCTGACCTTCCGCAACGCGGCGCCCTCGGGTGCGGCGGAGGGCACGGGCGGGGCGATCGCGGTGCTGTGGCTGCCGGAGCACGCGCCGACGGTGACGGGGAGCTTCCCGGTGCTGCGGATGGCGGACCAGCGGCAGCCGTCGGACTGAGCGGCGGCGCGTGGTGCGGCGGCGGAACGCCGACGGCGACCCCGAGGAGTGAGCCGTGAGGCTGTCCTCGACGTCGCCGTCGGTCGGGTGACCCGGGCGCACGCCCCGGGTACCGGGGTGTAACGGGTCCACTGAACGCTCTTCGGTTGTGCTGCGCGGCCGCCGGGTGCCTACGGGTGGCCGGCCGGGAGCCGCGCGGTTACGCCGGGCCGGATCAGATGGAGACGTGCACCGAGCGGAGGAACGCGGCCGGGTTCAGCGCCGAGCCGTAGTTCGGGGTGGTGCGGATCTCGAAGTGCAGGTGCGGGCCGCTGGAGTTGCCGGTGTTGCCGGACAGGGCGATCTTCTGGCCCGTCTTGACCTGCTGGCCGATCTTCACGTTGACCTTCGACAGGTGCGCGTACTGCGAGTACTTGCCGTTGGAGTGCTTGATCACGACGGCGTTGCCGTACGCGGGGCCGTCACCGGCGCCGTTCGGGCCGGCCTTCACGACGGTGCCGGTGTGGGCGGCCGTGACGGTGGTGCCGATCGGCACGGCGAAGTCCTGGCCGGAGTGCTTGGCGGCCCAGCGGGCGCCACCGGTGCCGTAGCTGGCGGTCAGCTTGTACTTCTTGACCGGGGCCTTCCAGGAGGCGGCGTTCTTCTTCGCGGCCTTCTTCTTGTCCTCGGCCTTCTTCTTGGCGTCGGAGGCCTTCTTCGCGGCCGTCTTCTTCGCCGCTTCCGCGGCCTTGGCCTGCGCGGCCGCCTGCTGGGCGACCGAGTCGGCGGTCGTGCTCGCGGCAAGGGGGGCAGCGGCGGCGGTGCCGCTGGAGGCGAACGCCGTTCCGGCACCCAGCACCACGGACGCTCCCAGGCCGGCGGCCAGGACGGCGCCACGGACGCGGAAGGCGGACGGGCGGATGGTGTGCTGGTTCGTTGCGCGCTTCATACGAGGAAGTCCTCCGAAGGTGAGTGGACCCGGCGTGCTGTCCGGGCTTGCTCAACCTTGGTAACCCGCACCCCGGCCGATGCTCAAACACCCCATCTACGATGAAAAGCCGTAGAGAGGGCGGGGGGAATTGACCGAGGTTGTCCCTCCGTGAGGGGTCGACGCGGGCGACGAAATCCTTCGCGCGAAAGACGTTTAACACCTGTTCCATGGGGCCTTTTCCGGACATGACCCCGCGAAACGGCCGAATCGCCCAGAGTCCCGGAAGGGCCTGGCGACACCGGGCCGAAGGTCCCGAGGCCGATCACGGCCCTTTCTACTGACCCGGGTAGTAGGCCTGTTTCGGCCTGTGCGCCTTGTCACCGCCGGTGGGACCTTGGTCCTTCCGTTTCGGGACCTTCGGCCCGCTACTTCACTACGCTGACGGGAAAGCGCACCGGACCCCGGGGGACCCCATGACGGCCGAGAACACCCACGCCCTGGACGGCATCGAGCTGGCGGACGCCGTCGCCTCCATCCGCAACCAGCTCATCGACGCGGCGACCCGGGGCACGGACCACCCCGTCTCCTTCGCGGTCGGCGACATCCAGATGGAGTTCACCCTCGAACTGTGCCGGGAGGCGAAAGCGGGCGGCAAGGTGAAGGCCTGGGTGGTCGAGGCGGGCACGGACGCCGCCCGCACCACGGGCCGCACGCACAAGGTCGCCTTCACGCTGACCCCGCGGAACGCCGCGACGGGCGAGGCGTGGGAGATCGGGACCGAGGACGACGGGTCGACGGCGGGGTTCGGTGACGGGGCCGGGCAGCCGTGAGCGTTGTGCCCTTGGCCGACCGTACGGTCGTCGTCTCCGCGATCCAGCAGGGCAGCGGCGTCCTGATCGCCGACCGGCTCGTCCTGACCTGCGCCCATGTGGTCAAGTCCGGGTCCGTCCTGATCGCCCACCCGGCCGTCTCCGACCGCGTACGGGCCACTGTCGCCTGGATCGACTACGAACTGGACGTGGCCCTGCTGGAGACCGTCGCGCCGGTGCGCCCGGTCGCGCCCGTGCGGCTCGGCGTGATCGACACCCGCCAGGCGATACCCGGCTGCGAGATCACCGGCTTCCCCCGCGTCCAGCGGTACGGCCCCGACCGGCGGCTGGAGGCGGACCAGTACACGGCGACGGTCCTGCCCGTGGCGGGCAAGGTCCGCGACCTGCTGGTCTGTGATCTGGACGGCCCGCCCGCCGCCCGCCCGGACGACGAGCCGGCCGCTCTCGCCGGCCTCTCCGGCGGCCCGGTCTTCATGGGGGACGTGCTGCTGGGCGTGGCCCGGCAGGTGCCCCGGCAGCGCGACGGCCGCCGGGTCGAATGCGTGCCGCTCGCGCCGGTCCTCGCCGCGAAACCCTTCCGGCTCGTCTGCGAGCGGACCGGGATCGGCCTGCGCCTGGAGCGCGTCCACGGCAGCTTCCCGCGTGACCTGCGGTACGAGGCGGAGTACGCGCAGGCGCTCGGCGTCGCCTACCGCCGGACGAAGATCTTCGGCCTGGACGAACTGAGCCGGCACGACCGGGAATGGGACCTGGACACGGCCTACCTGAGCCTGGAGGCCGAGGACCGGGCCGCCCCGGGACCGCCCCTCCCCCGGCGCATCGACGACCTCCTCGCCGGCCGTCCCCGGGTACTGCTCCGCGGGGACGCGGGCGCGGGCAAGACGACACTGCTGTGGTGGCTGGCCGCCCACGCCTCGGCCCGCACCCTGGACGGCGACCTGGCTCCACTGAACGGACTGGTCCCGTTCGTGGTGCCCCTGCGCACCCTGCGTGCCCGGGGGATGACGTTCCCGGGCCCGGCCGAGCTGTCGGGCGCGGCGGGGCTGGTGGTGGACACGGCCCCGGAGGGCTGGGCAGGCCGGGTCCTGGCGGCCGGGCGGGCGTTGTTGCTGGTGGACGGGCTGGACGAGGTGCCGCCGGAGGAGCGCGAGCAGGCCCATTTCTGGCTCTCGCAGCTCCTGGCCCGCTATCCGGACACCCGGTGCGTCGTGACCGTACGGCCGCTCGCCGTCGAGCCGGACTGGCTGCGGTCGGAAGGCTTCGCGGAGTTACGTCTGCTGCCGATGCGGAATGAGGACATCCAGGCGTTCACGGCCTCCTGGCACCGGGCGGCCCGGCTGTCGGAGGAGGACGACTCCGAGCGCTTGGACGAGTTGGAACGCGACCTCTCGCACCAGTTCGACCAGAACCCCACGCTCCGTGACCTGGCGCGTACACCGCTGCTGTGCGCGGTGATCTGCGCCCTGCACCGCCGCCGCGACGGCTTCCTCCCGGAGACCCGCTGGAAGTTGTACCGCTCGGCCCTGGAGATGCTGCTGGGCCACCGCGACCACCGCCGCCGGATCGGGAACCCCGAGGGCATCGACCTGGACGTCGAGGAGCACACGCAGCTCCTCCAGCGGATCGCGGTATGGCTGGTCCGGGAGGGCCAGTCGGAGTTCACCCGGGACCAGGCCCTGCGCCAGCTCCGGCGCGCCCTGGCCGGGATGGAGCGGGTCGGCGCCCAGGGTCCGCCGGAGAAGATCCTCACGCATCTGCTCAACCGCAGCGGCCTGCTCCAGGGGCACGGGGACGACACCTACCAGTTCATCCACCGGACCTTCCAGGACTACCTGGCGGCGAAGGAACTCGTCGAGGACGACCACCTGGGCGAACTGCTGCGGCATGTGGACGAGGAGGCCTGGGAGGACGTGATCCTGCTGGCGGCCGGTCACTGCGGCCGGCGCGAGCTGGGCGTTCTGGTGGACGGGTTGCTGGACGCGGGGCTGCGGCACGAGGAGGGCACGCTCGACCGCACGGGCATCCATGTGCTGGCCGCCCTGTGCGCGCAGCACGCTGCGTGGCTGGAGCGGACCGTACAGGAACGGGTCCGGCAGAGCATGGCCGCGCTGTTCCCGCCGACGGACGAGAAGCAGGCCACCCTCCTGGCCTGGCTCGGGGAAGCGGCGCTGACGTTCCTGCCGGAGGCCGGAAGCCTGCCCTCCGACGCGCCGTCCGTACGCTGCACGGTCAAGCTGGTGGGGCTGATCGGGGGCCGCTCGGCCATCCCGCACGCCCGCGCGTGGGCCCGGGAGCATCCGGAACTGGGCCCGGACTTCTTCGCCTCCTGGGACAACTTCCCGCTGGACGTGTATGCGTCCGAGGTTCTGGAATCCTGCCGGCTCACCGGGGACTTCGTGGCGGTCTCCCGCCGCCACATGCGGTATCTGCCCCGCCTGACGGACATCGACCGGCTCCTGGTGCGGGGTGACCTGTCGGAGGCGGAGTTCGTGACGGCCGTGGCGGCGCACCGGCTCACCGGGCTCGGGTTCGGCGACAACCGGCTGATCACCGACCTCGGCCTACTGGCTTCCGTCGTGCCGGATCTGGAGTTTCTCCATTTCACGCGGTGCTCCGCCATCGAGGACTTCGGGCCTCTCGCGGACTACGCCCGGTTGGAGAGCTTCGGCCTCCGCCACTGCGGGATCTCCCGGCTCGACGCATTGCCGCCCCTTCCGCACGCTCTCTTCCTGGGTATGGAGGAGAGCCGTCCCCTGACGCTGCGCGGGCTCGCGTCCTGGGAACAGCTCACCTCGCTCGCCGTCTCCCGGCTCGCCTCGTTCGCCGATGCCTCCGCCGAGCTGCGGGAGCACGGGGGTGTTCTGGCACTCCGGCTCGCTGAGCCCCCGTCGGCCGCCGACTGCGCGACCCTGGCTCCGCTGCCCTCCGTCCAACGCCTCATGCTCGACACCACCCCTGCGGACGGTCAGGATCTGCCGCTCCTGCAGGGGCTCTTCCCGTCGCTCCGGGCGCTGGAGCTGAGTCCCGGAACCGGGTGCCCGGCGGGCAGCCTCGACGCGCTGCGCCGCAGCTGGCCGGAGCTGGAGGTCACGGTGGCCGCCGACGAACAAGGGGCTGCCCCGGACCGGCCGTGAAGCCGATTCCGGGGCAGCCCCTCACACGCGCTCGGGCTGCCGCCCTACCTGCGCGTCACGCGTCCTTCGTCAGGTTCGGGCCGGCGCCGCCTGCCGCCTGCTCGATCGGGGGGACGTCGGGCAGAGCCGACTTCTCCTCGCCGCGGAAGGTGAACGTCTTGTCGTCACCCTCGCCCTCGGTGCCCACGACCACGATGTGACCGGGACGCAGCTCACCGAAGAGGATCTTCTCGGAGAGGATGTCCTCGATCTGCCGCTGGATCGTCCGGCGCAGCGGCCGGGCGCCCATCACGGGGTCGTAGCCCTTCTTCGCGAGCAGCGTCTTGGCCTCGCCACTGAGCTCGATGCCCATGTCGCGGTCCTTGAGACGCTCGTCGACCTTGGCGAGCATGAGGTCGACGATCTGGATGATGTCTTCCTCGGTCAGCTGGTGGAAGACCACCGTGTCGTCGACACGGTTGAGGAATTCCGGCCGGAAGTGCTGCTTGAGCTCTTCGTTGACCTTGACCTTCATGCGCTCGTAGTTGGTCTTGACGTCGCCCTGGGCGGCGAAGCCCAGGTTGAAGCCCTTGGAGATGTCCCGGGTCCCGAGGTTGGTCGTCATGATGATGACCGTGTTCTTGAAGTCCACGACCCGACCCTGGGAGTCGGTCAGGCGACCGTCCTCCAGAATCTGGAGCAGGGAATTGAAGATATCGGGGTGGGCCTTCTCGACCTCGTCGAAGAGGACGACGGAGAACGGCTTGCGGCGCACCTTCTCGGTGAGCTGGCCGCCCTCCTCGTAGCCCACGTAACCGGGGGGCGAACCGAAGAGGCGGGAAACCGTGTGCTTCTCGCTGAACTCCGACATGTCGAGGGAGATCAGCGCGTCCTCGTCGCCGAAGAGGAATTCGGCGAGCGTCTTGGACAGCTCCGTCTTACCGACACCGGACGGGCCGGCGAAGATGAACGAGCCACCGGGGCGCTTCGGGTCCTTCAGACCGGCTCGCGTACGGCGGATCGCCTGCGAGAGGGCCTTGATGGCGTCCTTCTGGCCGATGACGCGCTTGTGGAGCTCGTCCTCCATGCGCAGCAGACGGGAGGACTCCTCCTCCGTCAGCTTGAAGACCGGGATACCGGTGGCGGTGGCCAGGACTTCGGCGATCAGCTCGCCGTCGACCTCGGCGACGACGTCCATGTCGCCGGCCTTCCACTCCTTCTCCCGCTTGGCCTTCGCCGCCAGCAGCTGCTTCTCCTTGTCGCGGAGGGAGGCTGCCTTCTCGAAGTCCTGGGAGTCGATGGCCGACTCCTTGTCGCGGCGGACACCCGCGATCTTCTCGTCGAACTCGCGGAGGTCCGGCGGCGCGGTCATCCGGCGGATGCGCATCCGGGAACCGGCCTCGTCGATCAGGTCGATCGCCTTGTCCGGCAGGAAGCGGTCCGAGATGTACCGGTCGGCCAGGGTCGCGGCCTGGACGAGGGCCTCGTCCGTGATGGAGACCCGGTGGTGGGCCTCGTAACGGTCGCGCAGACCCTTCAGGATCTCGATGGTGTGCGGCAGCGACGGCTCCGCGACCTGGATGGGCTGGAAGCGGCGCTCAAGAGCGGCGTCCTTCTCCAGGTGCTTGCGGTACTCGTCGAGCGTGGTGGCACCGATGGTCTGGAGCTCACCGCGCGCCAGCATGGGCTTCAGGATCGAAGCCGCGTCGATGGCGCCCTCCGCGGCACCCGCACCGACCAGCGTGTGGAGCTCGTCGATGAACAGGATGATGTCGCCGCGGGTGCGGATCTCCTTGAGGACCTTCTTCAGGCGCTCCTCGAAGTCACCCCGGTACCGCGAACCGGCGACCAGGGCGCCGAGGTCCAGGGTGTAGAGGTGCTTGTCCTTGAGGGTCTCGGGCACCTCGCCCTTGACGATCGCCTGGGCCAGGCCCTCGACGACCGCCGTCTTGCCGACACCGGGCTCGCCGATGAGGACGGGGTTGTTCTTGGTCCGGCGGGACAGCACCTGCATGACCCGCTCGATCTCCTTCTCGCGCCCGATGACCGGGTCGAGCTTGGACTCACGAGCGGCCTGGGTGAGATTCCGGCCGAACTGGTCGAGCACCAGGGACGTGGAGGGCGTGCCCTCGGCGGGGCCGCCGGCGGCCGCCGTCTCCTTGCCGCCCGAGTATCCGGAAAGCAGCTGGATGACCTGCTGCCGGACCCGGTTCAGGTCGGCGCCCAGCTTCACGAGGACCTGGGCGGCGACGCCCTCGCCCTCGCGGATCAGGCCGAGCAGGATGTGCTCGGTGCCGATGTAGTTGTGGCCCAGCTGAAGGGCCTCGCGGAGCGACAGCTCCAGGACCTTCTTGGCTCGCGGGGTGAAGGGGATGTGCCCGGAAGGAGCCTGCTGCCCCTGCCCGATGATCTCCTCCACCTGCTGGCGGACCGCCTCGAGCGAAATCCCGAGGCTCTCCAGGGCCTTAGCGGCGACACCCTCACCCTCGTGGATCAGGCCCAGGAGGATGTGCTCGGTGCCGATGTAGTTGTGGTTGAGCATCCGGGCTTCTTCCTGAGCCAGGACGACAACCCGCCGCGCGCGGTCGGTGAACCTCTCGAACATCGTTAATCGCTCCTCAGAGCGGTCGGTCAGTGAGGGGTCGGTCCCCTCCCAGTCCTTCCGCATGCTAGTCCCGCAGGACGGGACAGCTCATTCCAACTGCCGACATCCGTCCGGATCACCCCGCGCCGGGCGGGGATTCTTACTGCCGAACAGCTGACAACTGCTCCAACCCGATGGTGCGAGACGATGTTCCCGCAGGCCAGGCAGATACCCCTTTCGCCAGTACGCCGATGGCGAACGTGAGACGCCTCGGCCAGCGTGTCGCCCCTTCCCACTAGGAAAGTCTTACCCGCAATCACTGACAGTCCATGCGGCGCGCCCCGGTTCCCTCCGCTACGGGCGAACACCCTTGCGCTGCTGAATGCTCCCGAGCGCCCCCTCAGCAGGGACACGGAGTAGTCGCGCACGGACTTTCCGTAACTCCGGAGGCGGTTCCGCGGTTCATCGGACATGACCCGCACCGTCCCGCAGCCCCGATCGTCGCCCGATGCCGCTCCGGGTTCCGCCGATGCCGCACTCGCCCGGCGGTACGCGCGGGAGCTGGGCTGGACCGCCGCGGGGCGGGATCCGCTGCGCCTGCTCACCGGGGAGTCCTTCGATGTGCTGGAGCTGCCGGCCGAGGCCGGTCACGCCGTGCTGCGGCGCGGTGTGCGCACCGGTCCGGTCCTGCTGTCCGGTACGCGGATGGGGCTGCTGGTCGCCGCGGGCGGCGCCGATGAGCTGCCGGGGCTGCTCGACTGGCTGGAGTGGGGTCCCCTCGCGCCGGACCTGACCGCCGTGGGCGCGGGGGGCCGGGTCACGGCCCCGCCCCTCCCGGGCTCCGCGGGGGGCTCGACGGGGGCCGCTGTCTGGCTGCGGCCCCCAGAGCCGGGGCGTGGGCCCGAGCCGGCACTGCCGGCCCTCGCAGGCTTCGGGAGCAGCGGTGGGGATGCCCCCGATCTCGTACGCCTGGTGGACGCGGCGGCGACGGAATGCCATCGGGTCCGGTTGTCACACGCCCGTTCCGGCGTGCCGACAGGGGTGCTGACAAGGGGTTCGGCAGATCAGCCGTTGGCCTTCTCGTAAGCCTCACGGATCTCGGCGGGGACGCGGCCGCGGTCATTCACATTGTGGCCGTTCTCCCGGGCCCACCGGCGGATTTCCGCGGTGTCCTTGTTACCGCCGGCTGCGGCGCGGCCCTTGCCACGGCCCGTGGCGGCACGGCCACCGGTGCGACGTCCACCCTTGGTGTAGGGCTCGAGAAGGCCGCGAAGCTTGTCCGCGTTGGCCGTGGTGAGGTCGATCTCGTACGTCTTGCCGTCGAGGGCGAACGTGACGGTCTCGTCAGCCTCGACACCGTCGAGGTCATCGACAAGAAGGACCTGAACCTTCTGTGCCACGGGATTTCCTTTCATCGAAAATGGAGTACGCGGAAAGGAAACCGCTTTTCCCGGGAAAACACAAACCCTCGGGAGAGGTTCAGCAGCCCGGGAAGACGGGAAACGTGCGCGATTCGGACATAGGGAGGCAGGTCCTTCTGCAGATCACAGGTGCAGAAGCATCCGGCTGTTGCCCAAGGTGTTCGGCTTCACTCGTTCGAGACCGAGGAACTCCGCGACACCCTCGTCGTAGGAACGCAGCAGCTCACTGTAGACATCGGTGTCGACAGGCGTCTCTCCGATCTCGACGAAGCCGTGCTTGGCGAAGAAGTCCACTTCGAAGGTGAGACAGAAAACCCTGCGGACACCGAGCCATCGCGCGGTCTGCAAGAGCTTCTCCAGCACGTGATGCCCGACTCCCGCGCCCTTCATGCGGGGGTCGACGGCTAGGGTCCGCACTTCCGCCAGGTCTTCCCACATGACATGAAGTGCGCCGCAGCCGATGACGGCCGCGTCCTCGTCGCGTTCCGCGACCCAGAACTCCTGGATGTCCTCGTAAAGGGTGACGGTCGCTTTGTCGAGCAGGATGCCCCCGGACACGTACCCGTCGAGGAGTCGTCGTACCGCCCCGACATCACTCGTCCTGGCCCGCCGGACGGTGATGGCGGGCTTATTTACCGACGGGTCGGTATGGAGTTCGGTATCGGGATCGTTTTGCGGCTGCTCTGAGGACATGCCCCGACGCTATCGCCCGCTCTCCGGCGTCGCGTCATCGGCCGGGGCGTCATCTCCGGCAGCGTCGGCGGTCGGTTCCGCGGGGTTGCCCGGGGCAGTTTCGGCAGTCGGGCCGGGGGTGGTTTCCGTGAGATTGGGGGAAACCATACGAACGGCGTCCTGCAGTGCTTCGCGCTGCCCGGCGGACATCATCCCGAAGAACGCGACAAGCGCTGCGGCGGGGTTGTCGCTCTGTGACCAGGCTTCGTTCATCAGTGCGGCCGAGTAGGCGGCCCTGGTGGAGACGGCCGTATATCGATAGGCGCGGCCGTCGACTTCCCTGCGAACCCAGCCCTTCTGATGGAGATTGTCCATTACCGTCATCACGGTCGTGTAGGCGATGGACCGTTCCTGCTGAAGGTCCTCAAGGACTTCCCGCACCGTGACCGGTCGGTTCCATTGCCAGACGCGCGTCATCACGGCGTCTTCGAGGTCTCCCAATTGACGGGGCACGCGATCACTTTAGTGGTAGATGTCCCGAATGGTCTGCTCTTTGCGCAGCAAAAAGCGCACGGCTCTCGACGAGTCGTGCGCCAGGGGTCGCGCGCAGGGAAGACGCGGGGCGGGCGGGGCCGCTCCTGCGGTCAGACATTCTCCGGACGAGCGGTCTGCTTTGCGGATTCCGCGCGGGCGATCGCCGCGTCCACCGCGTCGTCCTCCTTGGTCTTGTTCGGACCGCCCTGGCTCTTGACGATGATCACGATCAGGGAGACGAAGAAGACGGCCATCACCACGGGGGGCACGAGCGCGGATACGTAGTCCATGCCGTCCAGAGTAGCGAGCCCGGAACGGCCCGACGCGGCGACCTCCCGGTGGAGGCCGCCGCGTCGGGGAGCGCCGGAGGGTCAGCCGGCCGCCCGCTCCTCGGACGGGGGCGGTGCGGGCCGCCGGCGCGGCGGGAAGACCTCGGAGGGCTTGGGCATGGGGCGCTCGCCCGGCTTCTGCGGCTTGCCCGGCGCGGCCGGGGTCGCGGGCCGTTCCGGTTCCCGGGTGGCGGCGCGGCCACCGGGCAGGGCGAGCAGCCGGCTGCGGGGGCCGGGGGCCGCGGCACCGGCGGAGCGGCCGGCGAGCCGGGCCCGCACGGAGCGCTCGGCGAGCACCTGGCAGCGCTCCAGGAGGGCCGCCGCGAGCGGGCCGCCGCGCAGGGCCCGCAGGGCGGCCAGATCGTCCGGGCGGGGGTCGTAGCCGGCCGCCAGGGCGTCCTGGAGCAGCTCCAGATAGCCGGTGGCGGAGCCGGGGAGGGCGTTGCGGTAGCGGGCGAGGTCGGCGAGGAGGAACGCTCGCAGCCGACCCGCCTCGCCGACCGCCTCGTCCACGGAGCCCGCGAGCCGCAGGCAGTCCTGGACGTCCTCGTCGGACAGGGGCATGGGGTGGAGGGCGATGGCGAGGGCACGTCGGAGCACCCGCAGCTCGTCCGCGCTGAACGCCATGCCGCCTCGTGAACCGTAGGGCGTGGGCATGACGCGACAATACGTGCTAAATGGACAAAATCCGTTTAACTGGTCGTCGGTGGCGCGGCGTGGCAGAACGGGCCGGCGGCCGCGGCCCCGGCCGTTCCCGCTGGTACGCCGGGGTCTCGTGCGGCCGCCCCTACGAGCGGGACACGTTCCGCTCGTAGACCAGGCGCAGCCCGATCAGCGTCAGCCACGGCTCGTGCTCGTCGATGACCGAGGACTCCCCCAACACCATCGGAGCAAGGCCGCCCGTCGCGATGACGGTGACGTCGTCCGGGTCGGCGGCCAGCTCCTTCTTCATCCGGGCCACCACCCCGTCGACCTGGCCCGCGAAGCCGTAGATGATGCCGGACTGCATGGCCTCGACGGTGTTCTTGCCGATCACGCTGCGCGGCCTGGCCAGCTCGATCTTGCGGAGCTGGGCGCCCCGGACGCCGAGCGCCTCGACCGAGATCTCGATGCCGGGGGCGATCACCCCGCCCGCGTACTCGCCGCGCGGGGAGACCGCGTCGAACGTGGTGGCGGTGCCGAAGTCGACGACGATCGCCGGGCCCCCGTACAGCTCGACGGCGGCGACCGCGTTGATGATGCGGTCCGCGCCGACCTCCTTGGGGTTGTCCATCAGGATCGGCACGCCCGTCTTGACGCCGGGCTCCACCAGGACGGCGGGGACGTCGCCGTAGTAGCGGCGGGTGACCTCGCGCAGCTCGTGCAGGACCGAGGGGACGGTGGCGCAGATCGCGATGCCCTCGATGCCGTCGCCCAGCTCCATGCCGAGCAGCGGGTGCATGCCCATCAGGCCCTGGAGCAGGACGGCCAGCTCGTCCGCGGTGCGGCGGGCGTCGGTGGAGATCCGCCAGTGCTCGACGATCTCCTCGCCGTCGAAGAGACCGAGGACCGTGTGCGTGTTGCCGACGTCGATGGTGAGCAGCATCAGGCGTCGGCCCCGTCGGTGGCGGAGGGGGACGCGTCCGCGTCGCGGAAGTCCAGGCCGATGTCGAGGATCGGCGAGGAGTGGGTGAGCGCCCCGACCGCGAGGTAGTCCACGCCCGCGTCGGCGTAGGCGCGGGCCGAGTCGAGGGTGAGGCGGCCCGAGGACTCCAGGATCGCCCGGCCGTCGACCAGGGCGACCGCCTCGGCGGTCTCGGCCGGGGTGAAGTTGTCCAGCAGGATCAGGTCGACGCCCGCGTCCAGCACCTCACGGACCTGGTCCATCGTGTCGACCTCGACCTCGATGGGCAGCTCGGGGAACTCGGCGCGCACGCGCTTGAACGCCTCCGCGACGCCGCCCGCGGCGATCACGTGGTTGTCCTTGACCAGGGCCGCGTCGGAGAGCGACATCCGGTGATTGACGCCGCCGCCGCAGCGCACCGCGTACTTCTCCAGTGCGCGCAGGCCCGCCGTCGTCTTGCGGGTGTCGCGGACCCTGGCCCTGGAGCCCTCCAGCACATCCGCCCAGGCGCGGGTGGCGGTCGCGATGCCGGAGAGGCGGCAGAGCAGGTTCAGCGCGCTGCGCTCGCCGGTCAGCAGGTCGCGGGTGCGGGTGGTGACGGTCAGCAGCTTCTGGCCGGGGACGATCCGGTCGCCGTCCTCGACGTGCCGCTCGACCTCGAACTCCTCGGTGCAGACGATCGACAGGACCGCCTCGGCGACCCGGAGCCCGGCGACCACACCGGCCTCGCGGGCCGTGAAGTCGCCGGTGATCACGGCGTCCTCGGGGACGGTAGCCACGGTCGTGACGTCCACCCCGCCGTCGAGGTCCTCCTCGATCGCCACGTGCGCGACGTCCTCGACCTGGACGGGGTCGAGCCCCGCCTCGGCCAGCAGCAGGGCGAGCGCGGGGTCGAGGCCGCACTCCAGGGCCTCGGGGTCGAATCCATCGTCACCGCCACAGCCGCAGCCGTCGCCGCAGCCGCCTCCCGCCGGGGCGGACGATGCGGGCGCGCCGACGCTGATCAGCGGTACGTCCACGGGAGTGGGGCGCGGATTCTCTTCGGGCGTGCTCACGGTGTCGGCTCCTCGGGGGCGTGGCGGGTGGTGCGGGTGCGGCTGGTGCTTCGGGTGGTGCCGGTGGTGCGCGTGTTGTTGCCGGTGCTGCTCCGTGGGTGCGGCGGAGCGGCTGCTTCCAGCAGTCTGCTCAATCCGACGGGCGTACGGGCGGGAATGCGGCGGTCTCCGTGCGGTGGACGACCGGGGTGCGGTCCGGTCCGATGCGGACGACCAGGTGGCGGCGGCCGTGGGCGTCGTCGCGGTCGGGCCGGTCCTCGCGCCAGTGGCAGCCGCGGGTCTCCTCGCGGTCCCGGGCGGCGGCGACCAGGACCCGGGAGACCAGGAGCAGGTTGGTGACCTCCCAGGCGTCGACCCCGGGGACGACCGCCTTGGCCCCGTCCGCCTCCGCGTCGGCGGCGGCCTCGCGGTGGAGGGCCTCCAGCCCTTCGGCCGCGGTGGCCAGGGAGTCGGCGGAGCGCAGGACTCCGGCGCCCCGGGTCATCGTGCGCTGGATGGCCGTACGGGCCTCGGGGGCCAGCAGCGGGACGAGGTCGTCCGCGTCGCGGGAGGCCTCGGCCGGTTCGGTGCGGGGCGGGCGGGCCTCGGCGATGTCGGCGGCGATGCGCTCGGCGAAGACCAGGCCCTCCAGCAGGGAGTTGGACGCGAGCCGGTTGGCCCCGTGCACTCCGGTGCAGGCGACCTCACCGCAGGCGTACAGGCCGGGGACGGTGGTGCGGCCCCGCAGGTCGGTGCGGACGCCGCCGGAGGCGTAGTGCGCGGCCGGGGCGACCGGGATCGGCTCGGTCACGGGGTCGATGCCGTGCGACCGGCAGGCGGCCAGGATGGTCGGGAAGCGCTGCTCCCACATGGCCGCCCCGAAGTGCCGGGCGTCCAGATACATGTGCTCGGCGCCCTTCTCGTGCATCCGGCGCGTGATGCCCTTGGCGACGATGTCGCGCGGCGCCAGCTCGGCCAGCTCGTGCTGTCCGAGCATGAAGCGGACGCCGTCGGCGTCGACGAGATGCGCGCCCTCGCCCCGTACGGCTTCGGAGACCAGCGGCTGCTGGCCCTCGGAGTCCGCGCCGAGGAAGAGGACCGTGGGGTGGAACTGGACGAACTCCAGGTCGGAGACCTCCGCCCCGGCCCGCAGCGCGAGCGCGACCCCGTCGCCGGTGGAGACGGGGGGGTTGGTGGTGGCGGAGAAGACCTGGCCCATGCCGCCGGTGGCGAGGACCACCGAGGGGGCCCGGACCGCGCCGACGCCGTCGTGCTGCCCCTCGCCCATGACGTGCAGCGAGACGCCCGCCGTACGGCCTTCGGCGTCCGTGAGCAGGTCCAGGACGAGCGCGTTCTCGATGGTGTGCAGGGCGGCCTCGCGGACCGCCTCGACCAGGGCGCGGGAGATCTCCGCACCGGTCGCGTCGCCGCCCGCGTGGGCGATGCGGCGGCGGTGGTGGCCGCCCTCGCGGGTGAGCGCGATGTCGCCGCTGTCGGTGGTGTCGAAGTGGGCGCCGGTGGTGATCAGCCGGCGTACGGCGTCGGGGCCCTCGGTGACCAGGGTGCGCACGGCCGCCTCGTCGCAGAGGCCCGCACCGGCGACGAGGGTGTCGTCGAGGTGCTGCTCGGGGGTGTCGCCCTCGCCGAGGGCCGCGGCGATGCCGCCCTGGGCCCAGCGGGTCGAGCCGTCGTCCAGGCGGGCCTTGGTGACGACGACGGTGTCCAGGCCGGCGGCGGCGCAGCGCAGGGCGGCGGTGAGCCCGGCGACGCCGGAGCCGACCACCACGACGTCCGCGTCGATGGCCCAGCCGGGGACGGGGGCGGTCAGCCGTATTCCGGTCACGTCAGGGCTCCGAAGGTGAGGGGGATGTTGTCGATGAGGCGGGTGTTCCCGACCCGGGCCGCGACGGCGAGGATCGCCTCCCCGCTCTCGCGGTCGTCCGGGATCTCGGTGAAGTCCGCCGGGTCCACCAGGGCCAGGTAGTCCAGGACGAGCGGAACCCGGTTCCGGGCGGCGGCCTCGTCCAGGATCGTCCGGGCGGCGGCGCGGACGGCGGCGGGCGCCCCGTTCGGCCGGGCCAGCGCCACGGCCTGGGCGTCGGCGGCGGCCCGGGCCTCGCCGAGCCTGTTGAGTCCGGCGGCCCGGTCGCCGCCGGGCGCGGTGGCCTTGGCCCGCTCGTGCAGGGCCTGCTGGGCGGCGAGCCGGTCCTGGGCCGCGAACAGCGCGCGGGGCAGGGCGAGGGCGGTGTGCCGCTCCGGCGGGGAGAGGAAACGGTTACGGCTGGAGAGCGCTAGGCCGTCCTCGTCCCGGACGGTGGGGACACCGGTGATCCGGACGCCGAAATTCAGGTCCCGCACCATACGGCGGATCAGGGCGAGCTGCTGGGCGTCCTTCTGCCCGTAGAGCGCCTCGTCGGGGCGGGTGAGGTGGAGGAGCTTGGCGACGACGGTGAGCATCCCGTCGAAGTGGCCGGGGCGGGACGCGCCTTCGAGGCGCTCGCCCATGGGGCCCGCGGTGATCCGGACCTGGGGCTCGCCGCCCGGGTAGACCTCGTCGACGCCGGGGGCGAAGACCGCGTCGGCGCCCGCGGCGGCGGCGGTCTCCAGGTCGGCGTCCAGGGTGCGCGGGTAGCGGTCCAGGTCGGCGGCCTCGCCGAACTGCAGCGGGTTCACGAAGACCGTGACCACGACCTGCCCGTCCGGTCCGGCCGCTTCGCGGGCCGCGCGGATCAGGGTGGCGTGACCGTCGTGCAGCGCGCCCATCGTCATCACGACGGCCCGCTCGGCCCCGGCGGGGCGGGGCAGCGCGTCCAGCTCGGCGGCGGTACGCAGGAGGGCCGGCCGCATCGTGCGCGTCATCGGGTCTCCCCCGGTCCGGGGCCGCCGGGGCGGCGCTCCTGGTCGGCCAGGACGACGAGGAGGTCCTCGGCCAGCTCGGCCTTGAGCAGGCCGTGGGCGAGCGCCCGGTCGGCCGTGGCGCGGGCCATCGCGACGTATCCGGCGACCGCCTGCGGGGCGTGGGTGCGCAGCTCGCCGATGTGGGCGGCGACCGTGCCCGCGTCCCCGCGGGCGACCGGGCCGGTCAGCGCGGCGTCGCCGGAGCGCAGCGCGTTGTCCAGGGCGGCGCCGAGCAGCGGGCCGAGCATCCGGTCGGGGGCGGCGACCCCGGCCTTGGTCAGCAGCTCCATCGACTGGGCGACCAGGGTGACCAGGTGGTTCGCACCGAGGGCGAGGGCAGCGTGGTAGAGCGGGCGCGCCTCCTCGGCGATCCACTCGGGCTCGCCGCCCATCTCGATGACCAGCGCCTCGGCCGCGAGCCGCAGCTCATCGGGGGCGGTGACGCCGAAGGAGCAGCCCGCGAGCCGCTGGACGTCGACGGCGGTGCCGGTGAACGTCATCGCCGGGTGCAGCGCGAGCGGCAGCGCCCCGGCCCGCAGCGCGGGGTCCAGCACCCGGGTCCCGTACCGCCCGGAGGTGTGGACGAGGAGCTGGCCCGGCCGTACGGCGCCGGTCTCGACGAGGCCCTCGACCAGCGTGGGCAGCACGTCGTCGGGGACGGTCAGGAGCACCAGCTCGGCGCGGGCCAGCACCTCGGCGGGCTCCACCAGGGGCACGTCGGGGAGCAGCGCCGCGGCGCGGCGGCGGGAGGCGTCGGAGACGCCGGACACGGCGACCGGGCGGTGCCCGGCGAGCTGGAGCGACGCGGCGAGGGCGGGTCCGACCCGGCCCGCGCCGACGACGCCGACCGTGAGACGGGCGGGGCGGTCCCTCGCGTCGAGGGGTTCCTTCGAAACTGATGCGTTCACGCGGCGATGGCCTTCCGTTCCAGTCCGCGGGGGGTACCGGACGACTTCTCTGCATGCTACGCCAGCGTTTCGGGGAAGCCCCGCCCCTGCCCACAGCCTGTGGATAACTTTCCGGGCGGGACGGAATGCGGGAAGGAACACCGCGAGCGCGCCGCCGGAGGTCCGGGTGATGATCGTCCCATGGCGACCATGGATGAGCAGGAGCAGCGGCGGCGCAGGCTGACCGCGTGGCGGGGTGCGCGGCGGGTGCTGGCCCGGGTGGGCGCGGACGGCACGCTGGGCGAACGGCTGGCGGCGCTGGCCGCCGACGCCCCGTCCGTACACGATCCGGGCGACTGGACGGATGTGTACGGCGGCGGGGTCGTCGCCGATCTGGAGCGGCGGACGGCCCGGCTGCTGGGGATGGAGGCGGCGGCGTTCTTCCCGACCGGGACGATGGCCCAGCAGGTCGCGCTGCGGTGCTGGGCGGGTCGTACGGGCAACGCGACGGTGGCGCTGCATCCGCTGTCCCACCCGGAGGTGCACGAGGGCGGGGCTCTGGGGGTGGTGAGCGGGCTGCGCACCGTGCATCCGACGTCGGAGCCGAGGCTGCCGGACGCCGAGGAGATCCGGGAGTTTCCCGAGCCGTTCGGCACGCTGATGCTGGAGCTGCCGCTGCGGGACGCCGGGTTCGTCCTGCCGTCCTGGGAGGAGCTGACGGCGGTGGTCGATGCGGCCCGGGAGCGGGACGCGGTCGTCCACTTCGACGGGGCGCGGCTGTGGGAGTGCGGTCCGCACTTCGGGCGGGAGCTGTCGGAGATCGCGGGTCTGGCGGACAGCGTGTACGTGTCCTTCTACAAGTCGCTGGACGGGCTGTCGGGGGCGGTGCTGGCGGGGCCTTCGACGCTGGTGGAGGAGGCGCGGGTGTGGCGCCACCGGTACGGGGGTCAGCTCTTCCAGCAGTTCCCGGCGGCGCTGTCCGCGCTGATCGGTCTGGAGCGGGAGCTGCCGCGCCTTCCGTCGTACGTGGCCCACGCGAAGGTGGTGGCCGGGGCGCTGGCGGAGGGGTTCGCGGCGGCGGGGGTGCCGTGGTTCCGGGTGCATCCGGAGCCGCCGCACACGCATCAGTTCCAGGTCTGGCTGCCGTACGGGACGGAGGCGCTGGACGAGGCGTCGGTGCGGCAGGCGGAGGAGACGGGGGTGGCCCTCTTCCGGCGCTGGTTCGCGGGGACGGGCGGGGCGGGGCTGCCGCCGGGGGTCTCGTTCACCGAGGTGACGGTGGGGGGCGCGGGGCTGGAGTGGTCGGCGGGGGATGTGCGGGATGCGGTGGCGGGGTTCGTGGGGGTGGTCCGGGGGCTCGCCTAGGGCCGGGGGCTGGTTGGCTCGCCCAGCCGGGGCTGCCCTGGGGCGGGGGCCTGTTGAGTGCCGGCCCCTGGGCCTCGGGGTTCCGTCCTCAAGCGCCGGACGGGCTGGAGATGCCGGGCCCCCGTCCAGTGGCCGGACCCCGGCCCCAGGGTTCCGTCCTCACGCGCCGGACGGGCTGGGTGGGGCGGACGGGCTGGAGTGGTCACGGGGGCCGCGAGTCGGCGGGTGCGTGAGCCAGTGGCGGTACAGGTCGCGCAGGACCGCGCGGTCGTGGCGGCCCGGGGGCGGCGGGGCGGGCTCCGAGAGCTGGGCCGCGCGGTAGGTGTCGAGCATGTGCTGCTGGATGGCGTCCATGCCTTCAGCCTGCGCAGCTCCCGGCGGACCCGCGCGTTGATTGACGGGCCCCGTCAATCGAAACGTCGGCCCGGGCCCGTACCCCCACTATGGAGGGGTGAGCGTGCACATAGACATCGCGGGACTCCCCGCCGACCGCGTCGTTTTCGCGACCTCGCCCCTGGCCGAGCTGGGGCTCGCCCTGCATGCGCTCTCCGAGCCCGGGCACCATCCGGGGCTGCACGGGTGGACCACCGCGACCGCGGCGGCCCTGGAGCCCGACCTCGCGGACCGGCTGCTGGAGGCGGAGTTCCTCTGGCGGAACACCTTCGCCGACATCTTCCTGCCGTTCTCCGGCATCCGCGGCGGCGACGGCAGGACCGGGGCGACGCTCGCGGAGGACCTGGACATCCTGGACCGGCTCGACGACGAGCGGTTCGTCGCCGCGGCCACGGAGTTCACCTGCTCCAGCCTGTACGGGAGCGACGCCCCGTCCCCGCTGACGGACCCGGCCATGCGGGCCCGGGCCCTGGACATGGCGACGGCACGCGGCCCGCGCCAGGTGGAGTTCACCAAGCGGCTGCTGGCCGACCCCGTCTCCGTACGCGGATGGATCAGGCGGCTCCTGGAGGACTGCGACCAGGCGTTCTTCGCCGATACCTGGCGGCGGGTCTCCGTCCAGCTGGTCGCCGACGCCCGGCACAAGACGGAACTGCTGCGCCGCAAGGGGCTGGCCGAAGCGGTCGGGGCGGTCTCCTCGGCCGTGACCCTGGACGAGGAGAGGGAGCGGATCACCGTCGACAAGCTGACCGAGGGCCGGACCACCGCCATCGCCCCGGAGGTCGGCCTCGGGATCACCCTCGTCCCCACCAGCTTCGGCTGGCCGCATCTGACCGTGCTGCACGCCCACCACTGGCGCCCGGTGATCCACTACCCGGTCCGGCTGCCCGACCTGCCGACGCCCGCCTCCGTGGAGCAGCTCCAGCGCCGGATGGAGGCCCTGGCCCACCCGATGCGGATGCGGCTGTGCCGCAACCTCGCCCGCTCCCCGTACACCACCGGCGAACTGGCCGAATCGCACAGCATCACCGCGCCCGAGGTCTCCCGCCATCTCTCCGTGCTCAAGAAGGCGGGCCTGGTCACCACGCGGCGCCGGGGCCGCTATGTCCTCCACCAGCTGGACCTGACGGTCGTCGCCCGGCTCGGCAGCGACTTCCTGGAGGGCGTCCTGCGCTGAGCCTCCGCCCGCGCGCCCCGGCTCCTCAGCCCGCGCCGCCGCCGGCCCGGACCAGGCCGGTCTCGTAGGCGAGGACGACGACCTGGACCCGGTCGCGGAGGTTCAGCTTGGTGAGGATGCGCCCGACGTGCGTCTTGACCGTCGCCTCGGAGAGCACCAGACGGGCCGCGATCTCCCCGTTGGAGAGGCCCTGGGCGACCAGGAGCATGACTTCCCGTTCGCGTTCGGTGAGCTTGCCGACGTGCTTGTTCTTGGGCTCCTTCTCGCCGCTGGGCAGCATCGGCGAGAAGCGGTCGAGCAGCCGGCGGGTGGTGGACGGGGCGACGACCGCGTCGCCGCTGTGCACCGAACGGATCGCGGCGAGCAGTTCGGCGGGCGGCACGTCCTTGAGCATGAAGCCGCTGGCCCCCGCCTTCAGCCCGGAGAAGGCGTACTCGTCGAGGTCGAAGGTGGTCAGGATGAGCACCTTCGGCGGGTCCTGCTGCGCGCAGATCCGGCGGGTCGCCTCGACGCCGTCCAGCCGGGGCATGCGGACGTCCATCAGGACCACGTCGACGGCGGTGGACCGCAGCATCTCGATCGCCTCCGCCCCGTCCCCGGCCTCGGCGACGACCTCCATGTCGGGCTGGGCGGCGAGCACCATCCGGAAACCGGTCCGCAGCAGCACCTGGTCGTCGACGAGCATCACGCGGATGGCCATGGTCATGAGGATCGCGTCCTGTCCTGGGGGTCGGTTCCTGGGGAACGGTCGTGGTCGGGGTGGCCGAGGAGGCCGTGGCCCGGTCAGCCCGGGGGTTTCAGCGGCAGCAGGGCGCTGATCCGGAATCCGCCGCCGGGCCGGGGCCCCGCGTCCAGGGTGCCGCCGACCATGCCGACCCGCTCCCGCATCCCGATCATCCCGTGCCCGGCGCCGTCCGCGCCGCCGTCCTCGTACAGCTCGTGCGCCGCGCCCCGGCCGTCGTCCTCGATCAGCAGCCCGAGGCCGTCGTCGAAGTAGACCAGCCGGACGCTGGCCCCGGCGTCGGGCCCGCCGTGCTTGCGGGTGTTCGTCAGGGCTTCCTGCACCACCCGGTACGCGGTCAGCTCCACGCCGCTGGGCAGCGGGCGCGGGGTGCCCTCGACCTTGAAGTCGACCTCCAGGCCGGTCTGCCGCACCTGCGCGACCAGGTCCTCGATCTGTTCGACGTCGGGCTGGGGGACGTACTCCCCGCTCTCCGGAGCGTCACCGGTCCGCAGCACCCCGAGCAGCCGCCGCATCTCCGCGAGCGCCTGGCGGCCGGTGCCGGAGATGGTCTCCAGGGCCTGCTTGGCCTGGTCGGGGGCCGCGTCCATGACATAGGCGGCACCGTCGGCCTGGACGACCATCACGGACACGTTGTGCGCGACGACGTCGTGCAGCTCCCGGGCGATCCGGGCCCGCTCGGCGGCGACCGCGACCTTGGACTGCGCCTCGCGTTCCCGCTCCAGGCGGGCGGCACGCTCTTCCAGCTGGTCGAAATAGGCGCGCCGGGTCCGCAGCGAGTCCCCGAGCACCCAGGCCAGCACGAACGGCACGGTCATGATGACCGTCACGAAGATCACCTGGACCCAGGATCCGCCGGGCTCGGCCTCCCACCGCAGCTGGGACAGGGCCGCCGCGCTCAGACTGCCGATCAGGGCGAGCCGGGACGCCCAGCGCTCCCCGACCGTGGCCACCGTATAGGTGATCACCAGCATCGCGAAGTTCCCGACGCCCGGCCGGACGTCGAACACCAGCTGGACGACGCCCACCAGGATGGCGAGCAGCAGCATCTTCTCGGGGGCCTTGCGGCGCAGCGCCACGACGGTGGAGAACCCCAGCGCGACCGGGACCGCGACGATCTCCTCACGCCCGGCGTCGTACATGCCCGAGACCATCGACATGCCGGAGAGCCCGAGGAGGAAGACGGCCCAGAAGACGTCGACGCCCGTCGGGTGTCTGCGGATGAAGTCGTAAAGGCGCTGCACGTGACTAAGCGTAGGGACAGGTGATCGGTGCCCGGGTCAACCGGAGGGTCGATCCGGGTCCTGGGACCGTACTCCCCAAGGTGGAGACTTGCCTACGTGACGGACGAGTGGCGCGGTTGGCGGGAGGCGGCTCAGGCCGCTCTGTACGGGGATGAGGGCTTTTACCGCAGCCCGGAGGGGCCCGCGGGCCACTTCCGTACCTCGGTGCACGCGTCCCCCCTCTTCGCGACGGCGGTGGCCCGGCTGTTGACCGGAGTCGCGCGGGAGCTGGACACCGGCACGGTCGCGCTGGTCGATGTGGGGGCGGGGCGCGGTGAGCTGTTGACCGGAGTGCTGGCCGCACTGCCGGAGGGACTGGATGTGACCCCGTACGCCGTCGAGGTCGCCGCCCGGCCGCCGGGCCTGGATCCCCGGATCGAGTGGTGCGCCCAACCGCCGGCCGGGGTCGCCGGGCTGCTGTTCGCCAACGAGTGGCTGGACAACGTTCCGGTGGAGGTGGCGGAGGCGGACGCGGAGGGCGTTCCCCGGTACGTCCACGTACGCGCCTCGGACGGTGCGGAGCGGCTCGGCTCCGCGGTGACCGGGGCGGACGCCGCGTGGCTGGAGCGCTGGTGGCCGCTGTCCGCGCCGGGCGAGCGGGCGGAGATCGGCCGCCCCCGGGACGCGGCCTGGGCCGGGGCGGTGGGCTCCCTGACCGCCGGTGCCGCGGTGGCGGTGGACTACACGCATGTACGGGGCGGCCGCCCGCCCTTCGGGACGCTGACCGGTTTCCGGGGCGGGCGCGAGGTGCGCCCGGTGCCGGACGGCTCCTGCGATCTGACCGCGCATGTGGCGCTGGACGCCTGCGCGGCGGCGGTCGCGGAGGCGGGCATCGACGCGAGCACCGAGCTGACCGACCAGCGGGCCGCGCTGCGCCGCCTCGGCGTCGGCGGCGACCGGCCGCCGCTGAGCCTGGCCACCACCGATCCGGCGGGGTACGTGCGGGCGCTGGCGGCGGCCGGCGAGGCGGCGGAGCTGGCCGCGCGCGGCGGCCTCGGCGACTTCGGCTGGCTGCTGCACCGGGTGGGGCTGCCGGCCCTGCCCCCGTGACCCCCGCCGCCGGACCGGGTCAGGGAATACTGTCCCGCATGACGGAGACGACGATCGGCATCGGCGGAGCGGCGGAGAGCACCGACATGGTGCTCAACATCGGTCCCCAGCACCCCTCGACGCACGGGGTCCTCCGGCTGCGGATCGTGCTGGACGGCGAGCGCGTCCAGCACGCGGAGCCGGTCATCGGCTATATGCACCGGGGCGCGGAGAAGCTCTTCGAGGCCCGCGACTACCGGCAGATCGTCATGCTGGCCAACCGTCACGACTGGCTGTCCGCGTTCTCGAACGAGCTGGGCGTCGTGATGGCCGTCGAGCGGATGCTCGGCATGGAGGTCCCCGAGCGCGCCGTGTGGACGCGGACGCTGCTCGCCGAGCTGAACCGGGTCCTCAACCATCTGATGTTCCTCGGCTCCTATCCCCTCGAACTCGGCGGCATCACCCCGGTCTTCCACGCCTTCCGGGAGCGCGAGGAGTTCCAGGCGGTGATGGAGGAGGTCTCCGGCGGGCGGATGCACTACATGTTCAACCGCGTCGGGGGCCTCAAGGAGGACATCCCGGCGGGCTGGACCGGTCGGGTCCGCGACGCCGTCGCCTCCGTCCGCTCCCGTATGGACGTGTACGAGAACCTCGTCCTCGGCAACGAGATCTTCCGGGGCCGTACGCGCGACGTGGGCGTGCTGTCCGCCGAAGCGGTACATGCGTACGGGGTGTCGGGGCCGATCGCCCGCGCCTCGGGCGTCGACTTCGATCTGCGGCGCGACGAGCCGTATCTCGCGTACGGGGAGCTCCAGGACACCCTGAAGGTGGTCACCCGGACCGAGGGCGACTGTCTGGCCCGCTTCGAGTGCCTGCTGGAGCAGACCCTCAACTCCCTGGACCTGGCGGACGCCTGCCTGGACCGGATGGCCCACCTGGAGCAGGGGCCGATCAACCAGCGGCTGCCGAAGGTGCTCAAGGCCCCCGAGGGCCACACCTACGCCTGGACGGAGAACCCGCTCGGCGTCAACGGCTACTACCTGGTGTCCAAGGGCGAGAAGACGCCCTACCGGCTGAAGCTGCGCTCCGCCTCGTTCAACAACATCCAGGCGCTCACCGAGCTGCTGCCGGGGACCCTGGTCGCCGACATGGTGGCGATCCTGGGCTCGCTGTTCTTCGTCGTCGGCGACATCGACAAGTAGCGGCCGAGGCCGGGCGGGCCCTGCTTCAGCCCCGTCTTCAGCCCTGTTTCAGGAGACCGCGCCGCGCAGTCGCGCCACGTCGATCTGCTCGGTCTCGTCGTGCGCGGTGAGGTCGATGACCTTGCCGACGGCCCGGTTGTCCACGGCCCCGGTGCGGTGGGCGGCGAGCGCCTCCTCGCCGACGACGTCCGCGAGGTCCTCGTTCTGCACGGACTCGATCGCGGCGTTCGCCTTCCGGGCGTTCTGGGTGCCGAAGAAGTCGAAGTTCCCCTGGGGGACCAGCTGGCGGCGGGCGGCATACGGGACGACGGCCGAGGCGGCCGCGATCGCGCGCGGCACCCGCACCGGCGCCATGGAGGCGGGGGCGGTGTTCTGCGTGTTCTGCGTGTTCGTGGCCGGGGCGGGCAGGGTGGTCGAGGGGCGGCCGTCCTGGTGGTTCCGGTGCTCGCCCGCCCCGGTGGCCGCCGCGTGCTTCCCCTCCGGGCTCTCCGCCTCCGCATCCCGGTGCCGCTCGGTGACGGCGAGCTGGCGCTGCCGGACCTCCTCCACCGTGCGGCGGGTCTCCTGGAGCGCCGCGTTCCGCGTGAGGTTCATCAGGGCCTCGTCCGCGCGCCGGTACGACTCGGGGGTCGGCGTCGAGCGTGCGGGCAGCAGTTCCTTGGGGGCCGCGGCCTCGATGGCGAGCTGCCTGCGGCCCTCCAGCGCGCTGGCCCGCTCGGTCTCGGCGTTGGCGTAACGGCGGAGCAGTCCGGCGTGCTCCCCGCGCAGCCCCGCGAGCTCGACCCGCTTGCGCCGGAGCTTGGTCTCCAGACGGGTGCGCAGCTCGCGCGACTCCTCCAGATCCTGCTCCAGCTCGGCTATCCGCTCCTCGGCCCGCCATTCGTCACTGGCCCGGGCCCGGGTCAGCTCGGCGACCCGCAGTCCGGCGGCCCGGTCCCAGCTGCGCATCAGATACGCGCCGGTGACGGCGGCGGCCGCCACGGCGGCCACCAGGCCGCGCAGGACCAGGGGTTCGGCCAGCAGCCAGGCGCCCGCGGCGCCGACGACCGACACGCCCGCCACCACGGAGGGAGGCAGGATTCTGTGGAGAGGCGGCGAATGGCGGTGGCGTCCACGTGGCATGGCCTGAAATTTACCGTGTGTGCGGGCCACTTGGGGAGCCGCCCGGGAATCTGTTCCCCGCCGGTTACCTCGCGGCTCCCCAAAACGCTCCGCAGACACTCCGCCCGGACCTTTTCTCCGGGATCTCCGGGATCTCCGGGATCTCCGGGATCTCCGGGATCGAGCGCTACTTCTTGATCAGATTCTTCGACTCCAGGTACTCCTTGGCGACATCGGCCGGCTTGGCGCGCTCGGCGTCGACCTTCCGGTTCAGCTCGGCGAGCTCTTCCGTGGTGAGGGTGTCGGTGAGCTTGCCGAGGGCTTCGGCGATCTCAGGGTCGCCCGCGTCCTTGGTGTTCAGGACAGGCAGCACGTTGTCCGCGTTCTGGAGCTTCTTGTCGTCCTCCAGGAACACCAGCCCGTCCAGCACCGCGTCCGTGGTGGTCGTCAGGACCAGCTGGACCTTGCCGTCCCGGACGGCCTGCTTGGACTGCGGGGTGCCGACGCCCTTGGGGTCGATCCCGGTGACGTCGATGCCGTACGTCTTCTTCAGACCGGGTGCGCAGAACGGCCGCACCTCGCACTCGTCGCCCGCCGCGATCTTCACCTTCAGCTTCGACTTCCCGAGATCGGAAAGCGTCTTGAGGCTGTTCTTCTCGGCGAATTCCTCCGACACGGCGAAGGCGTTCTGGTCCACGGCCTTTCCGGGCGGGAGGACCGTGAGACCCAGCGGGGTGGCGAGCTTCTTCAGCGCGGCGACCGTGGCGTCCACGTCTCCGGAGGCCACCGGCTTCTCCTGGGCCTGGTCGGCCCCGTTGACCTTGGCGTTGAGGAACTCGGCGATCGTGGCGGCGTACTCCGGTATGACGTCGATCTCGCCCTTCTCCACCGAGGGCTCGTACAGCTCACGGTTCTTCACCGTGGTGACCGAGGTGCTGTATCCGGCGTCGCCGAGGATCTGGGCGTACAGCTCGGCGAGCACCTTGGACTCGGTGAAGGAGGCCGACCCGACGACCAGGGTCCCCTTCTTGCCGTCACCGCCGGCCGAGGAGCCGGAGCCGCTCTTCTCCTGCTCCAGGCTGTCGCCACCGCAGGCCGCGAGCGACCCGGCCAGCGCCACCATGCCGATGACCGCTCCGGCTATCCGCGAGGTCCTGCTCATGTGTTGTTCTCCGTCCGAACAGAAGAAAAGTGACCAGAAGAAAGGTGATCAGAAACGAGGTGCTGCGGGACGCTCACGCGGGCCTGCGGCGGCGCAGCGGGGACAGCAGCCGGTCGAGGCCCACCAGCACGCCCTCCACCACCAATGCGAGACCGGCGACCAGGACCGCGCCCGCGAAGACCTGGGCAGTGTCGTAGGTGTTGAACCCGGCGGTGATGATCCGGCCGAGACCGCCGAGG
Organism: Streptomyces globisporus; assembly: GCA_014649555.1. Taxonomy (GTDB): domain Bacteria; phylum Actinomycetota; class Actinomycetes; order Streptomycetales; family Streptomycetaceae; genus Streptomyces; species Streptomyces globisporus. Next base: position 49,817 of record BMTG01000013.1, read on the forward strand.
CCGACCATCGCGGCGATCGACGCGGTGGCCACGACCTGGACGGCGGCGGACCGCAGCCCGGTCATGATCATCGGGTAGGCGAGCGGCAGCTCGACCCGCACGAAGAGCTGCCCGCCCGACATCCCCATGCCGCGCGCGGCCTCCACCACGGCCCGGTCCACCTCCCGCATACCGACATAGGCGTTGGTCAGCAGCGGCGGCACCGCGAACAGGACCAGCGCGATGATCGTGGGCCAGTACCCCGAGTTGCGCAGGGACGTGACCATGAAGAGGGCCAGCACCGCGAAGACCGGGACGGCCCGCCCCACGTTGGAGAGGTTCACCGCGAGCGCGCCGCCTTTGCCTTTGTGCCCCAGATAGAGGGCGATCGGCAGGGCTATCGCGCCGGCCACCGCGAGGGAGACCCCGCTCACGTACAGATGCTCGCCGAGCCGGTGCGCGGCCCCGCCGTCGCCCGACCAGTTGGCCCCGGTGGTGAGCCAGGTCCAGGCGTCGCCGATGACTCCCACGGGTCAGCCCGCCTTCACTGTCGCCGGGGCGGGCGGTCCCGCGTCCGTCTTCGCCGGGGCGGCCTCGACCGCCCCGGATATCCGGGTCCAGGGCGTCAGCAGCCGCTGGAGGCCGAGCAGCAGCAGGTCCGCCACCACCGCGAGCACCACGCACAGGACCGCGGCGGTGAGCACCTGGGCCTTGAAGAAGCTGGGCAGCGCGTCCTCGATGAGATTGCCGAGGCCCCCCTTGCCGACGAGCGAGCCGACCGTGGTCAGCGCGACCGTCGACACGGTGGCGATCCGCAGCCCCGCCATCACCGCGGGCAGCGCCAGCGGGAGCTCCACCTCCCACAGCAGCCGGCCCGGCCCGTACCCCATGCCGCGGGCCGCCTCCTTGGCCTCCTGCGGGACAGCGTCGAGCCCGGCCAGGATGTTGCGCACGAGGATGGTCAGCGAATAGAGCACGAGCCCCGTCACCACGAGCGCGGCCGACAGCCCGAACAGGGGCAGCAGCAGCGAGAACATCGCCAGCGAGGGCACGGTGTAGAGCACGGTCGTCAGCCCGAGCACCGGTGCGGCGAAGCGCGGGCCCCGGCGGGCGAGAAGCGCCAGCGGAAAGGCCACCGCGAACCCGATCAGCACCGAGACCACCGTGATCCCGATGTGCTGCACGGTCGCGTCGGCCAGCTCCTGGCTGCGGGAGCGCAGATACTCCCCGCAGATCCAGTCGTTCGTCACCAGGCAGCTCTGCTCAGCCATCCGCCCCCACCTCCTGCTTTCCCTCGTCTGCCCGGATCACCCGGGATCGAACTGATGACTGGCGAGCCTATCCTCGACCACTGACAATCGCGGAGGGCTGTCGCATTCCGGCAACATGGCCTTCACGATTCGCCCTCCACAATGGGGAACCATGATCCGTTTCGAGCACGTCACCAAGCGGTACGCCGATGGCACCACCGCCGTCGACGACCTTTCCTTCGAGGTCGCCGAGGGTGAACTGGTCACGCTCGTCGGACCTTCCGGATGCGGCAAGACGACCACCATGAAGATGGTGAACCGGCTGATCGAACCGACCGAGGGCGGGATATTCCTCGACGGGGACGACATATCCACCATCGACCCCGTCGAGCTGCGCCGCCGCATCGGCTATGTGATCCAGCAGGTGGGCCTCTTCCCGCACAAGACGGTGCTGGAGAACACCGCGACCGTTCCCCATCTGCTGGGCTGGAAGCGCGGAAAGGGACGCGAACGCGCCGCCGAACTCCTCGACCTCGTCGGACTCGACCCTTCCCTTTACGGTGACCGCTATCCGGAACAGCTTTCCGGCGGTCAGCGCCAACGCGTCGGCGTGGCCCGCGCATTGGCCGCCGATCCGCCCGTCCTCCTGATGGACGAGCCTTTCGGGGCGGTCGACCCGGTCGTCCGCGAACGCCTCCAGAACGAATTCCTGAAACTCCAGGCCCAGGTCCGTAAGACCGTGCTGTTCGTCACGCACGACATCGAGGAGGCCGTCCGCCTCGGCGACCGCATCGCCGTCTACGGGCAGGGCCGCATCGAGCAGTTCGACTCCCCGGCCACCGTGCTCGGCGCCCCCGCGACCCCGTACGTGGCCGACTTCGTCGGCGCGGACCGTGGGCTCAAGCGGCTCTCGGTGACGCCCATCGAGGAGAGCGACCTCGACCAGCCGCCGGTCGTCCACCTCGACGACCCGCTGGTCACGGCCACCGAACGGCTCAGGTCCGAGGGCGCGCGCTGGGCGGTCGTCCTGGACGGCCGGGACAATCTCCACGGCTGGATCCCCGCCGACGCGACCACCACCGCCACCGCGAAGGGCACCGTCCGCGAGCACGCCCGCCGGATGGAGGCCTGGCTTCCGCTCGGCGCGCCCCTCAAGCAGGCGTTCGCCACCATGCTCCAGCACGACGCGGGCTGGATCGCGGTCATCGACAAGGAGAGCGAGGGCCGCTTCCTCGGGGTGCTGACGCCCGCCCGGCTGCACGAGGCCCTGCGCCGCTCGATCGACGCCGACGCCCAGGACGTACCGCGCGCGGAGGTCGCGGTGGAGACGGTGGCGACCGCGTAGGTCCGCCCGGACCGGACCCCCGGGCAGGCTCGCGGGGTCCTGCTCGCGGGGTCCGGCCCGGTTCAGCGCTCGCCGAGCCGGGCGCTCAGCCACTGAAGGGCCGGCGGGATCTCCCGCCGCCAGGTCGTGAAGTTGTGCCCGCCGCTGTCGAGCACGATGGAGGACACCTGCGCGGGCGCCTTCACCTTCTCGATGAACTTCATCGTGCTCCCGAGGTTGTCCTCGCCCTGCCGGGACGTCGTCACCAGGAAAGAACCGCCGGACGGCGGCCGGCTCTCCAAAGTCCGCAGCAGGTCGGCGCGGTCGCGCAGCTCCTGCTTGCCGTGGAACAGGTCGCCCGTCGTCGGGTCCTCGGCGGCCTTGTAGTACGCGGAGAGCCCGGCGCTCGCCGCGTACCGGTCCGGGTGGTGCAGCCCGATCTTCAACGCGCAGTAGCCGCCGGTGGAGTTGCCGATGATGCCCCAGTCACGGGCCTCCTTCCCGACCCGATAGGACCCCGTGACCGCCTCCGGTAGGTCCTTCGCGAAGAACGTCTCGGTCTGCGGGCCCCCGGGGATGTCCACGCACTCGGTGTCCCGGGGCGGGGCGACCGTCGGCCGCAGCATCACCAGGATCATCGGCCGGGCCTTCCCCGCCTTCACCAGGTCATGCGCGGTCTGCGGGTAGCGCAGCCCCTTCAGCAGGTTCTCCGCCGTGCCCGGGTAGCCGGTAAGGACCACGGCCGCCGGGAACGTCCGCCCCGCGTGCGCCTCCTGGAAGTACTCCGGCGGCAGATAGACGTACGCCGGTGACTCGATGCCCGACGTACGGCCCGAGATCACCACCTTGTCGATCCGCCCGCCGACGGAGGGCACCCGCCCGCCCGGCACGTCGGGGTGCTGGGTGCCGACGCGCGTCATGTGCCGGGAGCCGGCCGCGCCCGCCTCCCCGTCGGCGTGGTCGGTGACGACGCCCAGCTCCTGCTTCCGCCCGAAGAGGTCGGCCCAGGAACCGTAGAAGAGGAAGGCGTTGTTGGCCGCCAGACCCACCGCGGCGAACATCGTCAGCTGGGTCGCCAGCAGCAGTCCGATCCGGCCCGACACCGCGGCCGCGCCGGGCCGGGCCAGCCGCGGCCAGAGCCGGACCGTGGCGGCGAACAGCGCGACGGCCAGCGCGGCCACGACCGCCAGAACTGCGGTGCTGGTGAGACCCATGAGCGTGCTTTCTCCGTGATTCCTTGTCGAGGGAGGCCGGGCGGCGGGATGCGGGAAATTTCCGGAATGTGGGTGAACCCGCGCCCCCCGGCCCACGTCCTAGAGGGCGCCCATCGTCCGCAGGCCCCGGCCTGCGGACGGACCCAAGAGAACCTCTCGCGAGCCACGGGAAACGATGGATGTCTGTCACGCTAGATGGGGATAAGTCAGTATCGGTTCCGGACGGGACGCGCCGTACGCACGCGCTGCGCGGCGTACGGCGGCTGCTGCGCGGGCCGCGCCCGGAGTCCGTACCGGCCCTCGTCGGAACCGCCTGCACCGTCGTCGGGCTGATCGACGTCGCCGCCGGGGTCTTCCCCCGCTTCCGGCACAGCCGGATGCACACCCTCGCCGAGGTGCTCCCCGGGGCGCTCGGCCCGTTCGCCGCCGCGCTCTCGCTCAGCGCGGGCATGCTGCTCCTCCTGCTCGCCCACGGGCTGAAACGGCACAAGCGGCGGGCCTGGCGGGCGGCGGTGGTCCTGCTCCCCGTGGGGGCCGTGGCCCAGTTCGCGTACCGCCACTCGATCGTCGGGGTGCTCGTCTCCCTGACGCTCTGCTGGCTGCTGGTGCGTCACCGCGAGGAGTTCCGGGCGCTGCCCGACCCGCGCAGCCGCTGGCGCGCGCTCGCCAACTTCGTCCTGCTCGGGGCCGGTTCGCTCGGACTCGGGCTGGTCATCGTCAGCGTCCACCCCGGCCGGGTCGTCGGCGACCCGTCCATCGCCGACCGCCTCCAGCACGTGCTGTACGGCCTGTTCGGCGTCGAGGGCCCCGTCGACTACGCCGGGCGCACCGACTGGACCGTGGCCTACTCGCTGGGCGCGCTCGGCCTGCTGACCGCCGTCACCACCATCTACCTCGCCTTCCGCCCCGAACACCCGGCCGCCCGCCTCACCGAGGACGACGAGAGCCGGCTGCGGGAACTGCTGGAGCGGCACGGCGGCCGGGACTCGCTCGGCCACTTCGCGCTCCGCCGCGACAAGGGCGTCGTCTTCTCCCCCAGCGGCAAGGCGGCCGTCTGCTACCGGGTCGTCTCCGGGGTGATGCTGGCCGGCGGCGACCCCATCGGCGACGTGGAGGCCTGGCCGGGCGCGATCGAGCGCTTCATGGACGAGGCGCAGGCCCACTCCTGGACCCCCGCCGTGATGGGCTGCAGCGAGACCGGCGGCCAGGTCTGGACCCGCGAGACCGGGCTCACCGCCCTGGAGCTGGGCGACGAGGCGGTGGTCGACGTGGCGGATTTCTCCCTCGCCGGACGGGCCATGCGGAACGTGCGGCAGATGGTCAAGCGCATCGAACGGGGCGGTTACGAGACCCGGGTCCGGCGGGCCCGTGACATCGGCGACGCCGAGCTGGACCGGATCCGCCGCGCCGCCGCCGATTGGCGCGGCACCGACACCGAACGCGGCTTCTCCATGGCGCTGGGCCGGATCGGCGACGCGGCTGACGGCGACTGCGTGATCGCCACCGCCCACCTGCCCGGATCCGGTACGGAGGACTCCCCGCACGGCGACCTGAAGGCCGTCCTCCACTTCGTGCCGTGGGGGCGCGACGGGATGTCCCTGGAGCTGATGCGCCGCGACCGCGCGGCCGACCCCGGCATGAACGAGCTCCTGATCGTCGCCTCCCTCCAGGCCGCCGGGAAGCTCGGCGTCGAGCGGGTCTCGCTGAACTTCGCGATGTTCCGCTCGGCGCTTGCCCGCGGCGAGCGGCTCGGCGCGGGGCCGGTGCTGCGCTGCTGGCGCGGGCTGCTGATCTTCCTCTCGCGCTGGTTCCAGATCGAGTCGCTGTACAAGTTCAACGCCAAGTTCCAGCCCCGCTGGGAGCCCCGCTTCGTGGTCTTCCGCACCAGCCGGGACCTGCCCCGCATCGGGATCGCGGCGATGCGGGCGGAGGGCTTCGTGAACCTCTCGCCGCCCCGCCCCTTCCGGTCCCGCACGCCCCGCCCGTGCGGTCACACCGCGCGTACCCGCCCGGAGCACGAGGTGAGCGCGGCATAGGCGGGACGTACGGGGCCTAGTCTGGTCGTATGAGTACGTCACGCACGCGGGGCACGGTACGAGGGCTGCCGGAGTGGGACCGCTGCGCGGTCATGGGGGTCGTCAACGTGACACCCGACTCCTTCTCCGACGGCGGCCGCTGGTTCGACACCACCGCCGCGGTCAAGCACGGCCTGCACCTGGTGTCCGAGGGCGCGGACCTCGTCGACGTGGGCGGCGAGTCGACCCGCCCCGGCGCCAGCAGGGTGGACGAGGCCGAGGAGCTGCGCCGGGTGATCCCGGTCGTGCGGGGCCTGGCCTCCGAGGGCGTCACCGTCTCCGTGGACACCATGCGCGCCCGCGTCGCCGAGCAGGCCGTCGCCGCCGGGGCCGTCCTGGTCAACGACGTCAGCGGCGGCCTCGCCGACCCGGACATGATCCCGGCCGTCGCCGCCGCCGAGGTCCCGTTCGTCGTGATGCACTGGCGCGGCTTCAGCGAGTCGATGAACAGCCGCGCGGTGTACGAGGACGTCGTCGCCGAGGTCCTCGACGAACTGCGGCAGCGGATGGACGCCGTGATCGCCGGCGGGGTCGCCCCGGAACGCGTCGTGATCGACCCCGGCCTCGGCTTCGCCAAGGACGCCGCCCACGACCTGACGCTCGTCGCGCACCTGGCCGAGCTGCACGCCCTGGGCCGGCCGCTGCTGGTGGCCGCCTCCCGCAAACGCTTCCTCGGCCATGTCCTGGCCGGTCCGGGCAGCTCCCCGCCGCCCGCCCGCGAGCGCGACGCGGCCACCGCCGCCGTCTCCGCGCTCTCCGCGCAGGCCGGCGCCTGGGCGGTCCGGGTCCACGAGGTGCGGGCCACCGCCGACGCGGTCCGCGTCGCCCGCGCGGTCGAGGGAGCCGCGTGAACGAGGAGCACGCACAGGCCGCAGCCGACATCGCGGAGGTCGAGGCCGCCAACACCGCCTTCTACGAGGCGATGGAACGCGGCGACCACGAAGCGCTCTCCGGCAGCTGGCTGCCCGGCGAGGACCTCACCGTCTCCTGCGTCCACCCCGGCTGGCCGGTGCTCACGGGCCGGGGCGAGGTGTTGCGCAGCTACGCCCTGATCATGGCGAACACCGAGTACATCCAGTTCTTCCTGACCGACGTCAACATCGCGATGACCGGTGACACCGCGCTGGTCACGTGCACCGAGAACATCCTCAGTGGCGGCCCGGCCGAGGAGGGCGACGCGCTCGGCCCGCTGGTGGGCCAGCTGGTCGTCGCGACGAACGTGTTCCGGCGCACCCCCGACGGCTGGAAGCTCTGGTCCCACCACGGGTCGCCCGTCCTCACCGAGTCCGACGAGGACGACGACGAGGAAACCCCCTCCTGACGAAACCCCTTGCCGAGGAGGAAACACCCTCCCGAGTGGGTACGGGACCGATAGGGATTCGAACCGATCACCCAGGGGTAGGGGCGGCTTCCAGCCCGGCGAGGCGCAGTCCATGGCACCCACGGGCGAGCACTGTCGGTGCTCGCAGGTAGATTCGAAAGAAGGCACCTCGCCGCCCGCACGCGGCCGGGTGCCTCTCGACCAACGACAGCAGGAGTGATTCGCGTGGATCGTGTCGCGCTGCGCGGCCTCAAGGCCCGTGGGCACCACGGCGTCTTCCCCCGGGAGCGGGAAGAGGGCCAGACCTTCATCGTCGACCTGGTGCTCGGCCTCGACACCCGCCCCGCGGCAGCCGCCGACGACCTGGCCCGCACCGTGCACTACGGCGTGGTGGCCGAGGAGGTCGTCGACGTGGTGACGGGCGAACCGGTCGATCTGATCGAGACGCTCGCCGAGCGCATCGCCCAGCAGTGCCTGAAGCACGAAGGCGTCCAGGAGGTCGAGGTCGTGGTGCACAAGCCGGACGCGCCGATCACCGTCCCCTTCGACGACGTGACCATCACCATCACCCGGAGCCGAGCATGACAGCGTTTTCCACCGAGGGGCAGAGCGACCCGACCGTACAGCCGGTACCCACCGCCGTCGTCAAGCAGGTGGACGCCGCCGACATCACCCTCTCCAACCCCAAGATGGCCGTGATCTCCCTCGGCTCCAACCTGGGCAACCGCCTGGAGACCCTCCAGGGGGCCGTCGACGCCCTGGAGGACACCCCGGGCCTGCGGGTCAAAGCCGTCTCCCCGGTGTACGAGACGGAGCCCTGGGGCGTCGAGGCGGACACCCAGCCGTCGTACTTCAACGCGGTCATCCTCGTGAAGACGACACTGCCCCCCGCCTCCCTGCTGGAGCGCGGCCAGGCCGTCGAGGAGGCCTTCGACCGGGTCCGCGAGGAGCGCTGGGGCCCGCGCACCATCGACGTCGACATCGTGTCGTACGCCGACGTCCTCTCCGACGACCCGGTGCTCACGCTCCCCCACCCGCGCGCCCACGAGCGGGCCTTCGTCCTCGCCCCCTGGCACGACGTGGACCCCGAGGCCCAGCTGCCCGGCGCCGGCCCGGTGGCCCAACTCCTCGCGCAGGTCGGCCGCGACAGCGTGCTGCCCCGCGCCGACCTGGAACTGCGCCTGCCGGAGTAATCGTTAGGCTCGACGGACGGTGGTCCGGCGCACGGCCGGACCGGGCACAGGCGGCGCGAAGGGCGGCTCACTCGGTGAAGCAACTACGGCTCGGGGTACTGGCGGGCCTCTTCGCCGCCGCCGGTGTCCTCTCCTGGGGCGGGGCCCGCCTCTGGGACTCCTTCGGCACCCTGCCGAGCGTCCCGCTGGCCGCGTCGATCGTGCTCGCCGTGATCGCGGTGATCCTCCTCGCGACCGCCCTCTCCACCCGCACCCGCCTCCGCGCCCAACGCGAACGCCGCCCCGGCGCCAAGGGCGTCGAGCCCCTGTTCGCGGCCCGCGCGGTCGTCTTCGGCCAGGCGAGCGCCCTGGTCGCCGCCCTGGTCGCCGGCCTGTACGGCGGCACCGGCGTCTTCCTCCTGAGCTACCTCGACATCCCGCCCCGCCGCGACCAGGCGATCTACGCGGGCGCGGCGGTGATCGCCGGCATCGGCGTCATCGCGGCCGCCCTCTTCCTGGAACGCGTCTGCCGCCTCCCGGAGGACGGCAACGACCACGACGGCACGGGCACGGCGGCGGCGTAACGCACGACGGGGGCCTTGCTGCCGCGCTTCCCCGGCCGCCGGGCCCTCATGCGTTCTCCGGGGCGTCAGTTCGCCATGATGAGGCTCATCGCCTCGGCGCGGGTCGCGGGGTCGCGGAGTTGGCCGCGCACCGCGGAGGTCAGGGTCTTCGCGCCCGGCTTGCGGATCCCGCGCATCGACATGCACATGTGCTCGCACTCGACGACGACGATGACGCCGCGCGGCTCCAGGATCGACATCAGGGATTCGGCGATCTGGGTCGTCAGCCGCTCCTGTACCTGCGGACGGCGGGCGTAGACGTCGACCAGCCGGGCCAGCTTGGACAGGCCGGTGATCTTACCGGAGGAGGCGGGGATGTACCCGACGTGCGCGACGCCCCTGAACGGCACCAGATGATGTTCACAGGTCGAGAACACCTCGATGTCCTTGACGAGCACCATCTCGTCGTGACCCAGGTCGAACGTGGTCGTCAGGACGTCCTCGGGCTGCTGGTACAGACCCGCGAATATCTCCTTGTAAGCCCGCGCCACCCGCCCCGGGGTCTCCCGCAGGCCCTCGCGGTCCGGGTCCTCTCCGACGGCGAGCAGCAGTTCGCGTACGGCTGCCTCTGCCCGCTTCTCGTCGAACTCGCCGATCGAACCCTGGCCGTCCAGCGTCACCGGGTCGGTCATCTGTGCCTCGTTCCTTGTGCCGTTCCGTGCGCGGGTTCGCGATCGGACATCGCGGGCATACGGAAAAGCCGCGCCCCCACAGGCTAGAACCTGGGGGGCGCGGCGTGCATTCCGGAACCGGTGCGGTGGCCCGTGACGGGCGTCTCACCTGGCGTGGAGCGCGGACTAGCTGTTGTTGTCCGGACGGTCCTCGGGGATCGTCTCGGTGGACGGGGTGATGTCCTTGGTCAGGTCCGCCGGGGCGATCTCCGGCGGGGTGGCCGAGCCGTTGGCGCTGCCGTTGGTGAGGGCGAGCTCCTTGGGCGAGAGCACCGGGGGCCGCGTCGACGGGGTGCGTCGGGCGGATCCGGTCCAGGCCGGGCGGGCGGGGCGCTTGACGATGGGGGCGAAGATCTCGGCGATCTCGTCCTTGCCGAGCGTCTCCTTCTCCAGCAGTTCGAGCACCAGGGCGTCGAGGATGTCGCGGTTCTCGACGAGGATCTCCCACGCGTCGTTGTGGGCGGTCTCGATGAGCTTCTTGACCTCCTCGTCGACCAGGGCCGCGACCTCTTCCGAGTAGTCGCGCTGGTGGCCCATCTCGCGGCCCAGGAAGGGCTCCGAGTTGTCGCCGCCGAACTTGATCGCGCCGAGGCGTTCCGTCATGCCGTACTGCGTGACCATCGCGCGGGCCGTCGCCGTGGCCTTCTCGATGTCGTTCGCCGCACCGGTGGTCGGGTCGTGGAAGACCAGCTCCTCGGCCGCGCGCCCGCCCAGCATGTATGCCAGCTGGTCGAGCATCTCGTTGCGGGTCGTGGAGTACTTGTCCTCCTCCGGGAGCACCATCGTGTAACCGAGGGCGCGGCCGCGGGAGAGGATCGTGATCTTGTGGACCGGGTCCGACTGGGGGGAGGCCGCCGCGACCAGGGCGTGTCCGCCCTCGTGGTACGCGGTGATCTTCTTCTCCTTCTCGGACATGATCCGGGTCCGCTTCTGCGGGCCCGCCACGACACGGTCGATCGCCTCGTCGAGGCTCTCGTTGTCGATGAGCTTCTTGTCGCTGCGCGCCGTCAGGAGCGCCGCTTCGTTGAGCACGTTCGACAGGTCGGCACCGGTGAAGCCGGGCGTGCGCCGGGCGACGGCGCCGAGGTCGACGCCCTCCGCGACGGGCTTGCCCTTCTGGTGCACCTTGAGGATCTCCAGGCGGCCCTGCATGTCGGGGCGGTCGACCGCGATCTGCCGGTCGAAGCGGCCCGGGCGCAGGAGCGCCGGGTCGAGGATGTCCGGACGGTTCGTGGCGGCGATCAGGATGACGCCGCCCTTCACGTCGAACCCGTCCATCTCGACGAGCAGCTGGTTGAGCGTCTGCTCGCGCTCGTCGTGACCGCCGCCCATGCCGGCGCCGCGGTGGCGGCCGACGGCGTCGATCTCGTCGACGAAGACGATCGCCGGGGCGTTCGCCTTGGCCTGCTCGAAGAGGTCACGCACGCGGGAGGCACCGACACCGACGAACATCTCGACGAAGTCGGAACCGGAGATCGAGTAGAACGGGACGCCCGCCTCGCCGGCGACGGCGCGGGCGAGCAGCGTCTTGCCCGTACCGGGCGGGCCGTAGAGCAGGACGCCCTTGGGGATCTTGGCGCCGACGGCCTGGAACTTCGCCGGCTCCTGGAGGAACTCCTTGATCTCGTGGAGTTCCTCGACGGCCTCGTCGGACCCCGCCACGTCGGCGAAGGTCGTCTTGGGGGTGTCCTTGGTGATCAGCTTGGCCTTGGACTTGCCGAACTGCATGACCTTGGAACCGCCGCCCTGCATCTGATTCATCAGAAACAGGAAGACGACCACGATGAGGACGAAGGGCAGCAGCGAGAGGAGGATCGAGACGAACGGGGACTGCTTCGACGGCGAGACGGTGTAACCCTTCTCGATGTCACCCGCCTCGAACTTCGTCTGCAGCGTGTCGGCGAGCTCGACGCCCTGGTTGCCGATGTAGCTCGCCTGGAACTTGCTGCCGGACTCGCCTTCGAGCTTCTGGCCGTCCTTCAGTTCGATCTTGAGGATTTGTTCGTCACCGGTGGTCAGCTTGGCCTGCTCCACCTGGTCCTTGCTGATCGCCTGGATCACCTTGCCGGTGTCCACCGTCTTGTAGCCGCCCGACGAGCCGACGACCTGCATCAACACGACCACGGCGAGGACGGCCAGCACGATCCACATGACCGGCCCACGGAAGTATCGCTTCACGTCCATCCATACGGAGCGAAGACGCCCCGTCCCTCCTGCCCGTAGGTAAATGCTGCTGTTTGAAAAGAGTGTTCTTCGGACGGTACCCCAGCATGGGCACCCGCGACCGCTGGGTGCAGCGGAGAAACCAGCTTTCGAAGCTCCAACGGCCCGGAGGCGGTGAGGGTTCCCCTGGGGTCAGCCGCCGTAGACGTGCGGGGCCAGCGTGCCGACGAAGGGCAGGTTGCGGTACTTCTCCGCGTAGTCCAGCCCGTAGCCGACGACGAACTCGTTGGGGATGTCGAAACCGATCCATTTCACATCGATCGCGACCTTTGCGGCATCCGGCTTGCGCAGCAGGGTGCAGACCTCCAGCGAGGCCGGCTCCCGCGAGCCCAGGTTGGACAGCAGCCAGGACAGCGTCAGTCCGGAGTCGATGATGTCCTCGACGATCAGGACGTGCTTGCCCTTGATGTCGGTGTCGAGGTCCTTGAGGATCCGCACGACGCCGGAGGACTGGGTGCCCGCCCCGTACGAGGAGACGGCCATCCAGTCCATCGTGACGGGGGTGGACAGCGCGCGCGCCAGGTCCGCCATGACCATCACCGCGCCCTTGAGGACGCCGACGATCAGCAGGTCCTTGCCCGCGTACTCCGCGTCGATCTTCGCGGCCAGCTCGACGAGCTTCGCGTCGATCTCTTCCTTGGTGAGGAGCACCGACTGAAGGTCGGTACCCATGTCCTTCTCGTTCACCCACGTCTCTTTCTGTGCTGCCGACGGCCCGGCCCTCCGGTCCGGGTGTGCCCGGGCCGGCGGCGGTTCGTCTGCACTTCAGCCGCTCGCGCGTCAGCTCTGCCGAATGACCAGTCTGCCACCCTGCCGCAGCGCCTCGACGCGGCCGGGCAGGTTGATGGCCCGCTGGCCGCGCCAGCCGGTGATCAGGCGGTCGACTTCTTCGAGGTGCCGGGCGAAGAGGGAGCCGGCGGGCGCACCGGCCTCGATCAGGGCGCGGCGCAGCACCCGGCGGCGAACGGCGGGGGGCAGGGCGTAGAGCCCCGCGCACTCCAGGCGGCCGGTCTCGTCGCGTACGGACAGCTCGGCCTCGGCGGCCCAGGTGTCCAGGGCGTCGGCGTCGTCGCGGGAGAGCTGGGCGGTGCGGGCGAGGGCTTCGACGACGCCTTTGCCGAGCGCCTTCTCCAGGGCGGGCAGCCCTTCGTGGCGGAGCCGGGAGCGGGTGTAGGCGGGGTCGATGTTGTGCGGGTCGTCCCAGACGGGGATCGACTGGACCAGGCAGGCCTTGCGGGCGGTCTGCCGGTCGAGCTGGAGGAAGGGGCGGCGGTAGCGGCCGGCCGGTCCGGAGGCGGCGGCCATGCCGGAGAGCGAGCGGATGCCGGAGCCGCGGGCGAGACCGAGGAGGACGGTCTCGGCCTGGTCGTCGCGGGTGTGGCCGAGGAGGACGGCGGCGGCGCCGTGGCGTTCGGCGGCGGCGTCCAGCGCGGCGTAGCGGGCGTCGCGGGCGGCGGCCTCGGGGCCGCCCTCGCGTCCGACGTGCACGGCGACGGCCTCGACGGGGTCGAGGTCCATGGCGGTGAGCCGGGTCACGACCTCGGCGGCGCGGAGGCCGGAGCCCGGCTGGAGGTTGTGGTCGACGGTGATGCCGCCGGCCCGGACGTCGAGCTTGCGGGCCTCGAAGGCGAGCGCGGAGGCGAGCGCCATGGAGTCGGCGCCGCCGGAGCAGGCGACGAGGACGAGCGGGGTGTCGGGCCGTTCGGGGAGGGCGGTGAGGGAGCCGCCCGAGGCGCCGGCCTCGGCGTAGGGGGAGCCGGCGGCGTGCGCGGGGCGCCTGGCCGCTTCGGCGGGCCGGTCGTGGCCGGCGTTCCGCTGGAATTCTGTGATGACGTCGTGGAGTACGCGGCGGACCGCCAGGCGTATCGCCGCGACCGCAGGATGGGGACCCATGTCCGGTGCCCTTCGTGGAGTTCGGGAAGTGCGTCGAGCGCCGGAACGCGTGAGTCCCGTCACTCAGAGTGCGTCGATGGTGACAGAGGCAAGCTGTTCATCGAGCATTGCACGCCTTCCCGGGCCTCCATGGTCCCTCGGATGGGTGATTGGGGGGCGAATATCGGTCCCTCGCGCGTATGCCGGACGGCCCGACGGTCAGGATTCGGCCTTACGGTGCACGCGCGCGACCCAGTCGGCGGGCTTGGCGATCTCGGCCTTGGTCGGGAGGGTGTTGGGCGAGGTCCAGACGCGGTTGAAGCCGTCCATGCCGACCTCGTCGACGACCGACCGTACGAACTTCTCGCCGTCCTTGTACTGGCGGAGCTTGGCGTCGAGGCCGAGGAGCTTGCGCAGGGCCTGGTCGAGGCGGCCGGCGCCCTGGGCGCGGCGCTGCTGGAACTTCTCGCGGATCTCGGAGACGGAGCCGACGACGTCGGGGCCGACACCGTCCATGACGTAGTCCGCGTGTCCTTCGAGGAGGGACATGACGGCGGTGAGGCGGCCGAGGACCTCGCGCTGGGCGGGGGTCTGGACGATGTCGACGAGGCTGCGGGTGTCGCTCTCGCCCTGTTCGCCCTCGGGGCGGCCGCCGGAGAGGGACTGGGCGGCCTCGCGGAGGCGTTCCAGGAAGGTCGTCGGGTCGACGTCGGTCTCGTCGAGGAACGTCTGGATCTCGCCCTGGAGGTGGTCGCGGAGCCAGGGCACGCCGGTGAACTGGGTGCGGTGGGTCTCCTCGTGGAGGGCGACCCAGAGCCGGAAGTCGTGCGGGTCGACGTCCAGCTCGCGTTCGACGTGGACGATGTTGGGGGCGACGAGGAGGAGCCGGCCGCCGCCGTTCGCGGAGGCGGGCAGCTCTCGGGTGGCGGGGGCGAACGTCTCGTACTGGCCGAGCACCCGGGAGGCGAGGAACGAGAGCAGCATGCCCAGCTCGACGCCGGTGACCTTGCCGCCGACCGCGCCGAGGACGGCGCCGCCGGGTCCGCCGGAGCGGCGGCTCTCCATCTTGGCGAGCAGGGGCTGGAGGAGTTCGCGGAAGCCGGCGACGTTGGCCTTGATCCAGCCGGGGCGGTCGACGACGAGGACGGGGGTGTCCTCGGGTTCGGTGCCTTCGGGGATCATCCGGGTGAAGAGCCGGACGTGCTCCTCGGAGGCCTTGGCGTGCCGCCGGAGCTCCGCGACGACGGCGCGGGCCTCCTCGCGGCTGATGTCGGGTCCGGGCCGCACGAGTCGGGTCGCGGTCGCCACCGCGAGATTCCAGTCGACCATCTGGGCACCACCGATGCTCGTCATGCGTCAACCGTACGTGAGCCTGTCGTCCCTTGGTGGGGTCTTGCAGGGCTCTTCGGGTACGGCCCCGTGCTCAGCCGCCTGTTCCGGCGAGGGCGGTGGCCAGGGCGTCGAGGGCGGGTTCCGCCTCGCCCGCGTCGATGCTGCCGGAGGCGAGGAAGGCGAAGGCGAGCAGGCGGCCCTGGCGGTCCACGACGGTGCCGGCGAGGGAGTTGACGCCGAAGAGGGTGCCGGTCTTGGCGCGGATCAGGCCGGTGCCTTCGGCGTCGGGCGCGTACCGGCCGCCGAGGGTGCCGCTGAAGCCGGCGATCGGGAGGCCGGTGAGGACCGGGCGGAGGCCGGGGCGGTCGGGGTCGGCGGCGCGGGCGAGGAGCGCGGTGAGGAGGGCGGGGGTGACCCGGTCCTTGCGGTCCAGGCCGCTGCCGTCGGCGAAGTGGGCGCCGCCCACCGGGACCTCGATCTTCTTCAGCTCGTTGGTGACGGCGCGGCGGGCCCCGGCGAACGAGGCGCTCTCGCCCTTGGCGATGGCGGTCTGCCGGGCGAGGGCCTCGGCGATGTCGTTGTCGCTGTTGGTGAGGGTGCGCTCGACGAGGGCGTCGAGCGGGGCCGAGCGGTGGGTGGCGACGGTGCGGGCCTCGTCGGCGGCGCGGGCCTCGCGGGGGGCGCCGGTGACCTCGACGCCCGCCTTCTTCAGGGCGGCGGCGAAGGTGCGGGCGGCATCGCCCGCGGGGTCCTCGGTGCGCTTGGCGGGGCCGCGGTCCGTGTCGTTGACACGGCCCTCGTTGACCATGAGGGCGGTGACGGGCGCGATGTTGTCGTTGGGGCTGATCGGGTGGAGCACGGGGCCGGTGTAGCGGGAGATGTCGTACGTGAGCCGTACGGACTTCTCGTCCTCGTCGCGCAGGGCGTCGGCGGTGTCGGCGGCCATCTCGCGCAGGGCCGCCTTGCTGAGCGTGGGGTCGCCGCCGCCGACGAGGGTGACGGTGCGGGAGTCGGGGGAGAGCGCGGCGGTGGTCGCGATGCGGTGGTCGGGGCCGAGGACCGAGAGCGCCGCGGTGGCGGTGGCGATCTTGATGGTGGAGGCCGGGGTCATCGGGGTCGTGGCGCCCTGCCCGTACAGCTGCTCGCCGGTGGCGGTGTCGATGACGGACGCGGCGACCTTGTCCCCGAGACCGGGCGCGCCGATGAGCGGGGCGAGGGCGTCGCGGAGTGCGGCGGGGCCCTGGGGGGCGTCGTGGGTGGTGGTGCCGAGGGCGGGCAGGACGGCCGGGGCGCTGGGGGCCGGGCGGGGGCCGTCGGGGGTCGGGCGTCCGTGATGTGCGCCACCTGTGCGGTCACCGGCGGCTGCCAGTGCCCGCTCGGCCTTACGCTGACCGTTGTCCCAGGGGCCGGCGGCGAGGACGGCGCCGGTTGCGACGACCAGGCCGAGCGTTGCGGAGCCTGCGATCACCTGCCAGGTGTACGCCCCGTTGCGCTTCTTCGTCAGGATCTTCGGCCCGCCCCACGGGTCCGAGGGGCGCATCGACGGTTCTTCCACCTGCTCGGCCACCGCTGACCAGCCCCTTTCGCGAGCACACTTCTGCGTGGGGGACACTTAATCACCAGTCGTATGTGTTGATCATGGAGGAGCCACCCGTGGAGTTCGACGTCACCATCGAGATCCCGAAGGGTTCGCGGAACAAGTACGAGGTGGACCACGAGACCGGTCGGATCCGCCTGGACCGTCGACTCTTCACCTCGACCAGCTACCCGGCCGACTACGGCTTCGTCGAGAACACCCTCGGCGAGGACGGCGACCCGCTGGACGCGCTGGTCATCCTGGACGAGCCGACCTTCCCCGGTTGCCTCATCAAGTGCCGTGCCATCGGCATGTTCCGGATGACCGACGAGGCGGGCGGCGACGACAAGCTGCTCTGCGTCCCGGCGTCCGACCCGCGCGTGGAGCACCTGCGCGACATCCACCACGTGTCGGAGTTCGACCGCCTGGAGATCCAGCACTTCTTCGAGGTCTACAAGGACCTGGAGCCGGGCAAGTCCGTCGAGGGCGCCGACTGGGTCGGCCGCACCGAGGCGGAGGCCGAGATCGAGGCCTCCTACAAGCGTCTTGAGGCGCAGGGCGGCGCGCACTGACGTCCCTCTTCCGGTTCCGTTTGTGAGCCGGACGGCCGTCTTCGAACGGGCGGTACACCTTCACAGGTGTGCCGCCCGTTTCGCTGTGCGCATCGCCTCGTCATGCGGGGGTCATGTCGGTGGCCATACTGGGCACACGTGCGCCCGGAAGATCAGCCGAGCAGGAACGAGGTCGAGTGGTGGCGGAATCGGGCGGTCCTGAGGACCAGAAGCCCCAGTCCGACGAGGCGCGGAGCGCTTTCGCTCCGCCGGCCGGGACGATGCATCCGGTGTCGCCGCCCGAGGAGGACCATCCGACGTCGGAGTTCGCGATCCCGACCGGGGTGCAGCCGGAGCCGCACGGTCCGGTCGGCTCGGGTGGTGGCTCCGGGGGCGGTTCGAACTCCGACACGTTGAGTTCCGCTTTCACCCCGCCGAGCACGTACAAGGCCCAGCAGTCACCGCCCGCCTTCACCCCGGCGCAGGGCATTCCGATGGTCAAGCTGACCAAGGAGGCGCCCTGGCAGGACCGGATGCGCACGATGCTGCGGATGCCGGTGACCGAACGTCCGGCGGCCGAGTCGATCCAGCGCACCGACGACGAGACGGGTCCGGCCGTGCCGCGCGTGCTCGACCTGACGCTGCGTATCGGGGAGCTGCTGCTGGCGGGCGGCGAGGGCGCCGAGGACGTCGAGGCGGCGATGTTCGCGGTGACCCGGTCCTACGGCCTGGACCGCAGTGAGCCGACGGTCACGTTCACCCTGCTGTCCATCTCGCACCAGCCGTCGCTGGTCGACGACCCGGTGACGGCGAGCCGTACCGTACGCCGCCGGGGCACCGACTACACCCGTCTGGCGGCGGTGTTCCGGCTGGTCGACGACATCACGAGCGAGGACGCCGAGGTGTCGCTGGAGGAGGCCTACCGGCGGCTGGCGGAGATCCGCCGTAACCGTCACCCGTACCCGGGCTGGGTGCTGACGGCGGCCGCCGGGCTGCTGGCGGGTTCGGCCTCCGTGCTGGTCGGCGGTGGACCGCTGGTGTTCCTGGTGGCGGCGGCGGGCGCGATGCTCGGCGACCGGCTGGCGTGGCTGTGCGCCGGGCGCGGGCTGCCGGAGTTCTACCAGTTCACGGTGGCCGCGATGCCACCCGCCGCGCTGGGCGTTGCCCTGACCCTGACCCATTCGACGGACGTCCGCCCCTCCGCGGTGATCACCGGTGGGCTGTTCGCGCTGCTGCCGGGGCGGGCGCTGGTGGCGGGCGTGCAGGACGGTCTGACCGGTTACTACATCACCGCCTCGGCCCGCCTCCTCGAAGTCATGTACTTCTTCATCGGGATCGTCGCGGGTGTGCTGATCGTCCTGTACCTGGGGCTCCAGCTGGGGGCCGAGCTCAATCCCGAGGCCCGGTTCACGCCGTACAACGAGCCGGTGGTCCAGATCCTGGCGTCGATGGCGCTGAGCCTGGCCTTCGCCGTGCTGCTCCAGCAGGAGCGGTCGACCGTGCTGGCGGTCACCCTGAACGGCGGCGTCGCCTGGATCATCTTCGGGGCGATGGCCCGGACCGGGGAGATCTCGCCGGTCGCGGCGACGGCGGTGGCGGCCGGTCTGGTGGGCCTGTTCGGCCAGCTGTTCTCGCGCTACCGGTTCCACTCCTCACTGCCGTACATCACGGCGGCGATCGGGCCGCTGCTGCCCGGTTCGGCGACGTACTTCGGTCTGCTGGGCGTGGCGCAGAACGAGCTGGACACCGGGCTCACCTCGCTGTCGACGGCGGTCGCGACGGCGCTGGCCATCGCGATCGGGGTGAACCTGGGGAGCGAGATTTCGCGGCTGTTCATGGGGCTGCCGGGGGCGATCGGCGGGGCGAGCCGCCGGGCGGCGAAGCGGACCAGGGGGTTCTGAGCCCGCGAGCTTCGTGGCCGTACGAGCGCCGTACGAACGCCCTACGAACGCCGTACGCACAGAAGCGCCCCTCCCCCGGAGCTGCGGGGGAGGGGCGCTTCGTCGTGTACGTGCGTGGGGTCAGCGCTTGGCGTGCCGGCCGCGCTGGCCGGAGGAGGGGCCGTTGCCGCCCGGGGGGCGGCCGGAGCCGTCGCCCGCCTCGGCCGCGGCGGCCTTCTTGCCCTGGCTGCGGGCCCGCAGCACCTCGATGACGATCGGCACGACGGAGATGAGCACGATCAGGATGAGGATCATCTCGATGTGCTCGTGCACGAAGTCGATCTTGCCGAGGAGGGCTCCGAGCACGGTGACGCCGACGCCCCAGAGGATCGCGCCGACGACGTTGTACGTGATGAAGGAGCGGTAGTTCATCCGGCTGACGCCCGCGATGATCGGCGTGAACGTGCGCACGATGGGCACGAAGCGCGCCAGGACCAGGGACTTCGGGCCGTGCTTCTCGAAGAACTCGTGGGCCTTCTCCACGTTCTCCTGCTTGAAGAGGCGGGAGTCGGGGCGCTTGAAGAGGGCCGGGCCGACCTTGCGGCCGAAGAGATAGCCCACCTGGTCGCCGACGATCGCGGCCGCCGCGATCAGCGTGCAGACCAGCCAGAGGGGGTACTTCAGCTGTCCCGTGGTCACCAGCAGACCCGTGGTGAACAGCAGCGAGTCGCCGGGCAGGAAGAACCCGATCAGGAGGCCGGACTCGGCGAAGACGATGAGGAGCAGGCCGGGGAGCCCGAACGTGTTGAGCAGATAGTCCGGGTCCAGCCAGCTCGGTCCGAGCGCAAGCGTATTCAAGGGTCCGGGCTCCAGGATGAGGGGTGCGATGGCGGCTCTGTGGCCGCCCCAAGCTATCAACGCCCGATGCGTGCCCGTGGTTCCAGTGGCGTACAGCGGGAATGCGCATCCTACGAAGCGGCCCGAAGCTGATCACAGGAGGTGCCACCACCATGGGCATTGAGGAATTCGGCGGCGGTCAGACAGCACAGGCGGACGTGCTGGTCGTCACCACGAACGACGTACCCGGCTACCAGGTGACCCAGGTCATCGGCGAGGTCTTCGGGCTGACCGTGCGCTCCCGTCACCTCGGCAGCCAGATCGGGGCCGGGCTGAAGTCGATGATCGGCGGCGAGCTGAGAGGGCTGACCAAGACGCTGGTCGAGACCCGCAACCAGGCGATGGAGCGGCTCGTGGAGCAGGCGCGGGCCCGGGGTGCCAACGCGGTCCTGATGATGCGCTTCGACGTGACCGAGGCGGCGGACGTGGGCACGGAGGTCTGCGCGTACGGGACGGCGGCGGTGATCAGCAAGGTGTGACGCGGAGCCGGCCGGGGCGCACGGTGTGATGAGGCACCGGCCCGGCCGCACGGTGTGACGCGGCGCCCCCGGGCCGCACGGTGTGACGCGGTGACGGTCGGGGCCGACTTGGGCGTTATGCGCGTTTCGTCGCCCTAGGGTGAGCCGGTGACCCCCGCATCCCCCGCACCCTCGCCGACTTCCCCGCACCCTCCGCAGCCGCCGGCCACCCCGGCCCGGCGGCTGCTGCCGCTCGCAGTGCCCGCGATCGTCGTCGGCGTCGTCTGCGCGCTGATCCTGCTCGGGGTGAGTCTGCTGGCGGAGCAGTTCCAGGACGTGCTCTGGGAGTCCTTGCCCGACGCGCTCGGGGTGGGGCGGTTCTCCTCGGTGTGGATGGTCGTGATGCTCACCGCGACCGGCCTCGCGGTGGGGCTCGTCCTGCGGGCCGTACCCGGTCACGGCGGGCCCGATCCGGCCACCACCGGGCTGGTCGACGCCCCGATGCGGCCCGGCATCGTGCCCGGGCTGCTCCTGGTGACCGTTCTGGCGCTGGCGGGCGGGGTGAGCCTCGGGCCGGAGAACCCGATCACCGCCGCCAACATCGCCCTGGCCTTCTGGCTCGGCCGGCGGTTCGCGCCCGGCGCCCCGGGCGAGTTGTGGGTGGCGCTCGCGGCGGCCGGGACGATCGGGGCCCTCTTCGGCACCCCGGTCGCCGCCGCGCTGATCCTCTCCGAGGCGCTGGCCTCGCAGCCGGGACCCGGGGCGTTCTGGGACCGGCTGTTCGCCCCGCTCGCGGCCGGTACGGCGGGCGCGCTGACCATGTCGCTGATCGCGGAGCCCAGCTTCGGCCTGTCTCTCCCCGCGTACACCGGACCGCACTGGGGCGATCTGCTCTCCGCCCTGCTGATCGCCTCGGCGGGCGCGCTCCTCGGGCTGCTCGCGGTGTACGCGTTCCCGGTGGCGCACCGGGTCTTCACGGCGCTGCGGCATCCGGTGCTCGCCCTGACGGCGGGCGGTCTCGTGCTGGGGCTGCTGGGCGCGCTGGGCGGCCATCTCACCCTGTTCAAGGGGCTCGACGAGGTGAAGACGCTGGCCGGGGACCCGGACGGGTGGTCGGCCGGGGAGTTCGCGGGGATGGCGATCGTGAAGATGGCCGCCCTCGTGATCGCGGCCACCTGCGGCTTCCGGGGCGGCCGGATCTTCCCGTCGGTCTTCGCGGGGGTGTCGCTCGGGCTGTGCGCCCACGCCCTGGTCGACGCGGTCCCGCCGTCGCTCGCGGTGTCGTGCGCGGTGCTGGGGGTGCTGCTCGCCGTCACCCGGCAGGGCTGGGTGAGCCTGTTCACCGCGGCGGTGATGGTCGGCGACGCGTCCGTGCTGCCGCTGCTGTGCGCGGCGACCCTGCCCGCGTGGCTGCTGGTCACGGGGCGGGCCCAGATGCAGCTGGACACGGAGGGGAAGTCACTGCGGTGAGCGGGAGGCGGGCGCGGTCACGGGGAAGGCCCCGTCCGGCGCGCCGGACGCGCTGAACCTCCGTATTGTCTGGTTCGTGCGCTTTCGCGCCGCCCTGTATCGATTCCGGTTCGACGGAGGTTCCCCGCATGCCCACGCCCGTCAATGTCGCCGTCGTCTATTACTCCTCCACCGGCACCGTCGCCACGATCGCGAAGGCGATGGCCGAGGACGCCGAGCGGGCCGGGGCGCAGGTGCGGCTGCGCCGGGCGGCGGAGCTCGCGCCGCAGGCGGCCATCGACTCCAACCCGGCGTGGGCGGAGAACGCCAGGGCGACCGCGGACATCCCCGAGGTCTCGCCGGACGACATGGTCTGGGCGGACGCGGTGATCTTCGGAACGCCGACCCGGTTCGGGAACGTCACCGCCCAGCTGAAGCAGTTCCTCGACACGCTCGGCGGGCTGTGGCAGTCCGGGCAGCTCGCCGACAAGGTCTACAGCGGCTTCACCTCCACGGCCACCGCCCACGGCGGCCAGGAGTCCACGCTGCTCGCGCTGTACAACACGATCCATCACTTCGGCGGCATCCTCGTCACCCCCGGGTACACCGACCCCACGAAGTTCGTCGACGGCAACCCGTACGGCACGTCGCACATCGCCGGGCAGGGCGACCTCCCGGTCGGCGAGCAGACGCTCACCGCCACCCGCGTGCAGGCCGAGCGGGTCGTGAAGCTGACCCGGGCCGTCAAGGCGGGCCTGGCCGCCGAGAACTGACCCCGTCCCCGCAGACGTCCACGGACGCGCACCGACCCCCGTCGGCCGAGAGAAGGGCTCCCCCACCATGCCGCTCCACCGCGGTGCCCACCCGGATCAGGACGAGCCCTCCGACGAACGGCGCAGGCTCGCCCTGAACCCGTTCTTCGGCGAGGCGGACCCGACGGCCGCGATGAACACCGCGCCGCCCCGGCACCGGCTGCCCGACGGGCCGCTACCGCCGCTGACGGCGTACCGGCTGGTCCACGACGAGCTGATGCTCGACGGCAACTCCCGGCTCAACCTGGCCACGTTCGTCACCACCTGGATGGAGCCGCAGGCCGGCGTCCTGATGGGCGAGTGCCGGGACAAGAACATGATCGACAAGGACGAGTACCCGCGCACCGCCGAGCTGGAGAAGCGCTGTGTGGCGATGCTCGCCGACCTGTGGAACGCGCCCGATCCGGCGGCGGCCGTGGGGTGTTCGACCACCGGGTCGAGCGAGGCGTGCATGCTCGCGGGGCTCGCCCTCAAACGGCGCTGGGCCAAGCGGAACGCGGACCGCTATCCGGCGACGGCACGGCCCAATCTGGTGATGGGCGTGAACGTGCAGGTCTGCTGGGAGAAGCTCTGCAACTTCTGGGAGGTGGAGGCCCGGCAGGTCCCGATGGAGGGCGGGCGCTTCCACATCGACCCGCAGGCCGCCGCCGAGCTCTGCGACGAGAACACCATCGGGGTCGTCGGCATCCTCGGCTCCACCTTCGACGGCTCCTACGAGCCGATCGCCGACCTCTGCGCGGCTCTGGACGCCCTCCAGGAGCGCACAGGACTTGATATCCCGGTCCATGTGGACGGGGCGTCCGGCGCGATGGTGGCGCCGTTCCTCGACCCGGATCTGGTGTGGGACTTCCGGCTGCCGAGGGTGGCGTCGATCAACACCTCGGGCCACAAGTACGGCCTGGTCTATCCGGGGGTCGGCTGGGCGCTGTGGCGTACGTCGGACGAGCTGCCGGAGGAGCTGGTCTTCCGGGTCAACTACCTGGGCGGCGACATGCCGACGTTCGCGCTGAACTTCTCGCGGCCCGGGGCGCAGGTGGTCGCGCAGTACTACACGTTCCTGCGCCTCGGGCGCGACGGCTACCGGGCGGTCCAGCAAGCCTCCCGGGACGTGGCCTGCGGGCTCGCCCGCGCGGTGGAGGACCTCGGCGACTTCCGGCTCCTCACCAGGGGCGACGAGTTGCCGGTGTTCGCGTTCACGACGACCGCCGAGGTCCACACGTACGACGTCTTCGACGTGTCGCGCCGGCTGCGGGAGCGCGGCTGGCTGGTGCCCGCGTACACCTTCCCCGCCAACCGGCAGGATCTGTCGGTGCTGCGGGTGGTGTGCCGCAACGGCTTCTCCTCCGACCTGGCCGAGCTGCTGGTCGAGGACCTGAAGCTGTTCCTGCCCGAACTCCGGGCGCAGAAGCACCCGGTGAGCCATGACCGGAAGGCCGCGACGGCCTTCCACCACTGAGGCGGCGGCCCCGACGCTACCGGCTGAGCCGCGCGAACTTCCGTACGGCGAGCGGGAAGAACGCCGCGATGATGGCCACCGGCCAGAGCACCGCCAGGAGTTCGGCGTTCTCCGCCGCCCACGAGCCGGTGGCGCCGCCCGGATTGCCGAACAACTCCCGTACGGCGGTGGCGGTCGCGGACATGGGGTTCCACTCGACCACCGCGCCCAGCCAGCCCGGCATCGACGCGGGGGTGGCGAAGACGTTGGAGAGGAAGCCGACCGGCCAGACCAGGATCTGGACCGCCGTGACCATCTCCGGCCTGCCCGCCACCATGGCGAGCTGGATGCCGACCCACAGCATCGCGAACCGCAGCAGGAGCAGCAGCCCCACCGCCCCGAGCGCGGCCGCCGCCCCGTTGTGCCAGCGCCAGCCGACCGCGTAACCGACCCCGGTCATCACGGCGAGCGAGACCACGGACTGGAGCATGTCCGCGGCGCTGCGGCCGACCAGCACCGCGCCGGGGACCATCGGCATCGAGCGGAAGCGGTCGATGACGCCCTTGCCGAGGTCCTGGGTGACCGCGAGCATCGTGGCCTCCAGGCCGAAGGCCATGGTCAGCGCGAGCATCCCGGGGACCAGGTACTCGGTGGGGTCGCCCGGCACGCCCCGGCCGCCGCCCACCAGATAGGTGAACATCAGCAGCAGCATCACCGGGAAGACCAGGTTGACGACGACCGCCACGGGCTGCCGGGCCCAGTGCGCCAGTTCGCGGCGGGTCATCGTCCAGGAGTCGGCCAGTGCCCAGCCGAGCCGGGAGGCCGCCCCTTCCGGTCCGGGGACCGCCGTCGTCGTCGCCGCGCTCATGCCGCCACCTCCGCCTTGTCCGTCTCCGTACGCCGCACCTCGGCGGGCCGCCCGGTCAGGGACAGGAACACCTCGTCCAGGGTCGGGCGGCGCACCGCGATGTCCTCCGCCTCGATGCCCGCCTCGTCCAGCACCCGCACCGTCCGGGTCAGGGCCGCCATCCGGTCCGGGGCGGGCGCGCCGATCCGCCGCCGGTCGGGGTCGAGTGTCAGGTCCTCGCCGCCGAGCAGCGCGGCCGCCTCCGCCAGCCGGGACGCGTCGCGCAGGACGACGTCGATCCGGTCGCCGCCGACGCGGGCCTTCAGCTCGTCGGGGGTGCCCTCGGCGACCGCCCGGCCGTGGTCGATGAGGGAGATCCGGTCGGCCAGCTGGTCCGCCTCGTCCAGATACTGCGTGGTCAGCAGGACCGTGGTGCCGCCGCCGACCAGGGACCGCACCGCGTCCCACACCTCGGTGCGGCCGCGCGGGTCGAGGCCGGTCGTCGGCTCGTCCAGGAACAGCACGTCCGGATCGGTGATCAGCGACGCGGCGAGGTCGAGCCGCCTGCGCATACCGCCGCTGTACTGCTTGACGGCCTTGCGGCCGGTGTCCTCGAGGCCGAACCGCTCAAGGAGCTCGTCCGCCCGGCTGCCCGCCCGGCGTGCGCCCAGGTGGTACAGCCGCCCGAACATCTCCAGGTTCTGCCGTCCGCCGAGCTGTTCGTCCACCGCAGCGTGCTGCCCGAGCAGCCCGATCCTGCGCCGCACCTCGCCCGCCCGTTCGCGGACGTCGAGGCCGGCCACGGTGACCCGGCCCGCGTCGTGGCGCAGCAGCGTCGACACGATCCGTACGGCGGTGGTCTTGCCCGCTCCGTTGGGGCCGAGCACCCCGTGCACGGTGCCGCGGCCGACGACCAGGTCCAGTCCGTCCAGGGCGCGTTTCTCCCCGTACCGCTTGTGCACTCCGTCCATGACGATTGCTTCCGTCACGTTCCCCGCCGCCCTTCCGCGCTTCCACAATCCCTGTAGTCAAACTTGACTAGCAGGTCGAAGGTAAACCCCGGTCCGGCATTCGTCAAACTTGATTACTCGTCGTCCCCGGGGTCGGGCACCCCGGTGGCGTACGGGTTCACCTCGCCATCGGCGAGCACGCCGACGAACGGGTCGCCCTCGCCCGCGAAGGTGTACGCGCCGCCCTCGATACGGGCGACCAGGCCCCGGGTCCACTCCGCGCCGCTGTCCGCCGAGTGCACCCACAGGTTCATGATCTCGCCGATGTGGCCGAGGGATTCGGGGCCTTCCTCGGGGGTGTAGTACTCGGTGACCGCCTCGCGCCACTCCCGGATGCCCTCGATCCGCTCCTTGAGCAGCGCGACCGCCTCCTCGCGGGGCAGGTCGACGATGAAGCCGACCGCCGCCGAGAGGACGTCCATGTTCCGGTCGTAGGAGCGGATGGCGTCCCGCAGCAGGGCGCGGTACTCCTCCAGACCCTCGTCCGTGACCTCGTACTCGGTGCGCGGCGGGCCGCCGGCCGTGGAGGGGGCCGTCTCGTGCGCGAGGAGCAGCCCCTGCTTCGCCATCTGCTTCAGGGCGTGATAGATCGACCCGGGCTTGGCGTTGGACCACTCGTGCGCGCCCCAGTACTCCAGGTCGTTGCGGACCTGATAGCCGTGCGCGCGGCCGTGCATACGCACGGCGCCGAGGACCAGCAGCCGGATCGCGGACATGGCACTCCTTCGTATTCAACTTTGACTAGGGTAGCCCCGCCCGCTTGCGTCCGGGCGGCAGGTGTGCCCTCGCATCCGGACGGCCGGGGCCAGCAGGGCCGCGCCCAGGCATCCGGCCGCCAGTGCGGCCCACACCACGTCGTACGTGCCGAACGCGTCCCGGGCGGTGGCGCCGAGGAACGCCGACGCGCCCGCGCCCAGTTGGTGGGCGGCGTTCGTCCAGCCGAAGACGATGGGGCCGTCCTCCCCGTACACGCGGCGGGCCAGTTCGATGACGGGCGGCACGGTCGCGACGTCGACGAGCCCGTAGACCACCACGAACAGCAGCATGGGCGCCGTGACCGTCGAGGCGAACACCAGGGGCAGAGCAAGGAGGGTGAGCGCGCGGACGGCGAAGCAGACGGTCAGCACGCGGCGCGGGTCGAACCGGTCGGTCAGCCAGCCGGCCAGCAGCGCGCCGAGGGCGGAGAAAATCCCGATCAGGGACAGCAGCGAGGCCGCCGCCGTGGCCCGCATGCCGTGATCGTGCGCGGCGGGCGCCCAGTTGGACCACATGATGCCGTTGGTGGACGCCCCGCAGAGCGCGAACGCCCCGGCCAGCAGCCAGAACGGGCCGGTGCGCGCCGCCCGCAGGAGCACCTTGAGCGTGCGCGCCGCCGCCCCGGCGGCCGGGGGCGGCTTCTCCACGAACTCCGCCGCCCCGTAAGGCTTTACGCCCGCCTCGGCCGGGTGGTCGCGCAGCAGCAGGAACACCAGGGCGGCCACCGCCAGGGCCACCAGCGCCAGCGTCACCACCGGCGGACGCCAGCCCTGGTGGTCGACGGACCGGGCGAGGAGGGGGAGGAACAGCAGCTGGCCCAGGTGGCTCGCGGAGCTGAGCGCACCGGTCACCAGCGAGCGCCGCCGGTCGAACCAGCGGGCGGTGACCCCGGCGGCGAACGTCATGGTCAGGCAGCCGCTGCCGAGGCCGATGAGCACACCCCAGTACGCGACCAGCTGCCAGGGCCGCGTCATCACCCCGGTCAGCAGCGCCCCCGCCGCGACCAGCAGCAGCGCGCCCATGACCACCCGGCGGGTCCCGATCCGGTCCATCAGCGCCGCCGCGAACGGGGCGGTGAGGCCGAAGAGCACCATGTTCACCGAGGCGGCGAGCGCGATCTGCCCGCGCCCCCAGCCGTACTCCTGGTGCAGGGGCGTCACCAGCAGGCCCGGCACGGTGGTGAACGCGCCCGCCGTGACGATCGCCGCGCCGGCCACGGCGGCCATCAGCCACGCGCGGTGGATGCGGATATGGGCGGACCTGGTGTGCGTCGAAGTCGAAGGGGCCATGCAAGCAGCCTGGCGAGCAGGCCCCGCCCCCACGAGTGTCCCGATGGACCAGGTGCGCAAGGATATGGCCATGACCGTCTTCACCCACCCCGGGCGGCACCGGGTCGCCGTGCTCGCCCGCGCGGTTCTGCTCCCCATCGAGCTGGGCATCGTCCACCAGCTCTTCGGCCAGGCCCGCCGAGGGGCGTCGGCGGACGGCGAGCCGCTGTACGAGGTCGCCACCTGCTCCCCGGTCCCCGGCGACGTGCGCACGGACGGCGATTTCACCGTGGCCGTCGCGCACGGGCCCGAGGCGCTGGCCGAGGCCGACACGGTGATCGTGCTGTCGTCGTACGAGGACTACGTCCAGGAGACGCCCGCGCTCCCGGCCCCGCTGGCGGAGGCGCTCGCGCTGATCCGGCCCGGCGTGCGGGTGGCCTCGATCTGCACCGGCGCGTTCGTGCTGGCCTCGGCCGGGCTCCTCGACGGGCAGACGGCCACCACGCACTGGAGGTACACGGAGCTGTTCGCCCGGCTCTTCCCCCGGGTCGGGCTGGACCCGGACGTGCTCTACACCGACGGGGGGTCCGTCCTGACCTCGGCGGGCTGTGCCGCGGGGATCGACCTGTGCCTGCACATGATCCGGCGCGACCACGGGACGGCTGTCGCCAACGACGTGGCCCGGCGCACGGTCGTGCCGCCCCACCGCGAGGGCGGCCAGGTGCAGTACATCCGGCGGCCGGTGCCCGGACGGTCCGCCCCGGGGACCTCGGCCGCCCGCGACTGGGCGCTGCGGCGGCTCCAGGACCCCATCACGCTGGGGCAGTTGGCGGCCCGCGAGTCGATGAGCGTACGGCACTTCACCCGGCGGTTCCGGGAGGAGGTCGGCCTGACGCCCATGGCCTGGCTGACCCGGCAACGCATCGAGCTGGCACGGGAGTTGCTGGAGGAGTCGGACACGCCCGTGGAGCAGGTGGCCGCCCGCACCGGGCTCGGAACGGCGGCCAATCTGCGCCGGCACTTCCATGAGGCGCTGGGCGTCTCGCCGAGCGCCTACCGCACCACGTTCCGGGGTCCGGGGCCCCGGTCATGACGGCTCGTCAGTAGGGGAAGACCGAGCGGCCGTGCTGGATCGACATCCACCGCTGTGTGGTGAACGCCTCGACCACGGCCTCGCCGTTCAGCCGCCCCACCCCGGACGTCTTCTCGCCGCCGAACGCGACCAGCGGATCGTCCTGCACGGTGGAGTCGTTGACGTGGAACATCCCGCTGACGATGCGCTGGGCGAACTTCACGCCGCGCTCCGCGTCCCGCGTGTGGACCGCGCCGCTGAGACCGTACGGGCCCTCGTTGACGATCCGTACGGCTTCCTCCTCGCCGTCGAACGGCATCAGCAGGGCGACCGGGCCGAGGATCTCCTGGGTCAGCAGCGGGGAGTCCTCCGCGAGGCCGGTGAGGACGGTCGGCCCGACGACGTTGCCGACGGTCCGGCCCCGGACGAGGGCTGTCGCGCCGTCCGCGACCGCCCGGTCCACCAGGTCGTCCAGCGCGTCGGCCTGGAAGGCGTTGATGACGGGCCCGATCCGGGTCTCCGGGTCCCTCGGGTCGCCGGCCTTGAGCGCGGCCACCTCGGCGGTGAACTTCTCCGTGAACTCCTCGGCCACCGACCGGTCCACCAGGATCCGGTTGGCCGCCATGCTGACCTGCCCCTGGTGCAGGAAGCGGCTGAAGACGGCGGACCGGACCGCGTAGTCGATGTCGGCGTCCTCCAGCACCACCAGGGCGCTGTTCCCACTCAGTTCGAGGATGGTCCGCTTGAAGGCACCGGCCGCCGTGGCGGCGATGTGCCGGCCGACCCGGTCGGAGCCGGTGAACGAGATCACCTTGGGCACGGGATGCTCGATGAACGCGTCACCGATCTCGGCGCTGTCGGTGATCACCACGTTGAGCAGCCCGGCCGGAAGTCCGGCGTCCTCGAATATCTTCGCTATCAGACCACCGCCGACCACGGGCGCGTTCTGGTGGGGTTTCACGACGACCGCGTTACCGAGCGCCAGAGCGGGTGCGACGGACTTCATCGTCACCAGGAAAGGGAAGTTGAAGGCACTGATGACCCCGACGACACCCACGGGCAGCCGGTAGAGCCGGTTCTCCCGGCCGTCCCCCACGGCGGGCAGCAGCCGCCCGGTGGGCCGCAGCGCCTGGCGGATCGCCTCGCGCAGGAACTCGGTGGCGCTGTCGACCTCGTACCGTGCGCGCGGCCGGGTGCCACCCAGTTCGTCGGTGATCGCCTCGGCGATCTCCTCGGCGCGCTCGCCGGTGATGCGGAGCGCGCGTTCGAGGACGGCGCGCCGCTCGTACGGGTTGACCCCGGCCCATTCCTGCTGCGCCCGCTCGGCGGCCCGGTAGGCGCGGTCGACCTCCAGCGCGGTGGCCACGGTGACGGCGGCGAGTTTCTCACCGTTGTAAGGATTGAAATCGATGATGTCCCACGAACCGCTGCCGGTCAGCCACTCGCCGTCGATGTACTGGTGGGCCAGTTCATGGAAGAAGGACATGCAATCCCTTACTGCAGGCGTTCGCAGACTCCTGATGCGACGTCATCGTAACGAGAAATTACGTCAGTTGGAGTAGTCCGCGCAGAAGATCCCGACTCTCTTCCGGAGCCGGACTCTCCTGAGCGAGAGCCGCCATCGCCTTTTCGTACTGCGCGACTTCTTCGGGCTTGTCCAGATAGAGCGCGCTCGTCAGCTGCTCCAAATAGACGATGTCCGACAGATCGGATTCCGGAAAACGCAGCATCGTGAAAGCGCCGCTCTCGCCCGCATGGCCGCCATGACTGAAGGGCATGACCTGGAGCGTGATGTTCGGCTGCTCCGACATATCGATCAGATGCCGCAATTGGGCGCGCATGACCTCGCGTTCGCCGTACGGGCGGCGGAGCGCCGCCTCGTCGAGCACGGCGTGGAACGTCGGCGCGCGCTCCGAGACGAGGGCCTTCTGACGCTCCAGACGCAGGGCGACGCGGCGGTCGATCTCGGCGGGCGAGGCTCCGCGCATCCCGCGCGAGACGACGGCGTGGGCATACGCCTCGGTCTGCAACAGCCCGTGGACGAACTGGACTTCATAGATACGGATGAGGGATGCGGCACCCTCCAGGCCGATGTACGTCTGGAACCAGCCGGGCAGCACATCGCCGTAACTGTGCCACCAGCCCGCCACGTTGGCCTCGCGGGCGAGGCCGAGCAGGGAGTCGCGCTCCGCCTCGTCGGCCACTCCGTAGAGCGTGAGCAGGTCCTCGACATCCCTGGCCTTGAAGCTCACCCGTCCCAACTCCATGCGGCTGATCTTCGATTCGGAGGCCCGGATCGAGTAGCCGGCCGCCTCACGGGTGATACCGCGCGACTCCCGCAGTCTCCTGAGCTGAGAGCCCAGGAGGATGCGCCGCACCACCGATCCACTCGACTCGCCTGCCGACACTGGCCCGACCCTCCCCATCGATCTCCCTGGCACCGGAGCCCCCCGGAACCCCGACTGCCGGATTCTGCCACCAAAACGCTTCAGCCCGTACTCATTCGATTACGGAAATGAGAAGACGTCCGGAAAGCTCCGAAACTGACCCCGGGAAGAAATACCCCGTAACCACCACGGTATCGGGCAGGTCCGGCGCGTGCACGTGCATCTGCCCTTGCATCTGCTGTGCGCATTCGGAACCATGGTCCCCGCGCACCTGCGTGCTCGTGTTGTGCCGCTGTACCCCCCGCAGTACCGCTACAGGCAGTGCCGCTACAGCCGCGAATCCCGGGAGTGCCTCGTATGGGGACGAATGGATCGACGATGCTCGAGCCGTTACGGCAGGGGCTTCCCCCCACCGACCCCTCAGGGGTTGCCGGATCGGCCTCGTGCGCCCTGCCCGCGCGTTACGAAGCGGTCGGCGGGGCGCGGAAGTTCACCCGGACCACGCTGGAGCGGTGGGAACTGGGCGACCGGTTCGACGATGTCGCCCTGGTGGTGTCCGAACTCGTCACCAACGCCCTGCGCCACGCGCTGCCCGACGATCCGCCCCGGGAGTTCCAGGACCCGCCGGTGCGCCTGCATCTGATGCGGTGGACCTCGCGGCTGGTGTGCGCGGTGCGCGACCCCAGCCGGGAGAGCCCGGTGGCGGGCGAGGCGGCTGATTCCGCCGAATCGGGCCGTGGTCTGTTCCTGGTGGAATGTGTCAGCGACAGCTGGGGCTGGCACCCCTCTCCCGTACCGCTCGGAGAACTGCCCTCCGGACCGCTGTTCGGCAAGGTCGTCTGGGCCCTTTTCCGGCTGCCGGAAAAGACGAAGTAGGGCTCACGGAAGCCCCGGTCCGGTCCCTCATGGGCCGGACCCGGCGTCAGGCGCCTGCCGCGAGATGGTCGAACTCGCCGTCCTTGACGCCCAGCAGCAACGCCTCGATCTCCGCGGGCGTGTAGACGAGGGCGGGACCGTCGGGGTGACGGGAGTTCCGCATCGCCACATTCCCTCCGGGCAGTCGCGCGAACTCCACGCAGGATCCCTGGGAGTTGCTGTGCCTGCTCTTCTGCCAGACGACTCCGCGGAGCTCTGTGGCCGCCATGCCGTTGTACACGTGGTGCACAGGACGCTCCCCGAGTTGCAAGGTGCAAGTGTCAACTAGCTCGGATCATAGCTCTGTTCATATGCCAATGCATGAGCAGATGCACGTGCACGCGGGGTGTTCCTTTGATTACAAGACGAACGGCGTGCCTATTTCGCTCCCGCTTACCGGAGTTGATCGTCACGGACCTTGGTAACGTGGCGCGGTCTTTCGACCGGAAAACACCAAGGGGGAACTCCACGTGACCAGGTCTCTACGCACCGGCGCCGTCGCGGTGGCCGCGCTGGCCGCATCGTTCGCGCTGACCGCGTGCGGCAGCGACGACCCGAAGAAGGACTCCGGCGCGGACGCGTCGGCGAGCGCGACGCCCGGCGCCGGTGGCGGCGAGGACTCCGGGGAGTCCGGCGGGAGCGCCGTCGACGCCGCCGCGTTGGAGGGCACCTGGGTGGGGCTGACGGACGGCAAGAACGTCACCGTGTCCATCGCCTCCCGCAAGGTCGCCCTCGTCGCCGACCAGTCCGTGTGCCAGGGCGATGTGAAGGACATGGGCGGCGAGCCGATGCTCGCGCTGAAGTGCACCGACGGCGGCACCGAGCGCACGATGGGCGCGATCGACTCCGTCGACGGCTCCAAGCTGGTCGTCTCGTGGGACGGCGGCGCCAAGGACACCCTCGCGAAGGCGGAGGCGGGCAAGCTGCCGAGCGGCATGCCCTCGCTGCCCGACCTGGGGGACCTGCCCGAGGTGCCCGCGCCGTAAGGCCGCCGCGGCCCGAGGCCCGCGGCGTGAAGCCACGCGCCGTGAGGCCGCCGCCGCGGGCGCTCAGCTGTCGGCGAGGACGCTGCTGACGCGGGTGGAGCCGCCGCGCTCGTCCAGGGCGCGGGTGAACTCCTCCAGCGCGTCCAGCAACAGTGCCGCGCCCCGGCGCACCACCGGGTCACCGACCGGTGTCGTGCCGTCGTCCGTCGGGGTGGGCATGTCCCAGTGGGCCACCGCGTCCACCACCGGCTGCCAGTCGGGCAGCCGCCGCTCCCGTACCGCCTTGGCGCCCTTCTCGGTGGCCCGGCGCAACGCCTCGGCCAGCTGGGCCGCGCCGGGCACCGGGTCGGCCGACCCGGCCGGCAGATGGGCCTCCAGGACCATCGCGGACCGGCCCAGCTGGGCCAGCGCGTGCTGGGCGTCGGTGGCGGCGGCCCGGGAGATGCCCCGGTGGCGTACGGGTTCGTGCTGGGCGGTCGCCAGCGCCTCCTGCCACGCGACACGGGCCTCCCGGGTGGCGATCAGC
The DNA here is from genome assembly GCA_014649555.1 of Streptomyces globisporus. GTDB lineage: Bacteria > Actinomycetota > Actinomycetes > Streptomycetales > Streptomycetaceae > Streptomyces > Streptomyces globisporus. The sequence continues at coordinate 83,698 of BMTG01000013.1, forward strand.
GCCTCCCGGACGTCCTCGTCGTCCCGGGACGCGGGGTCGGCGTACCGGTCGACGACCGTGGCCGCGTACCGGCCGTCCGCCACCAGCCACTCGGCCAGCCGGTTGCGCAGCCGCGGGGTCTCCCAGGCCGGGTAGAGGGCGTACGCGGCCATCGCGAGGAGTCCGCCGACGAGGGTCAGCACGATGCGTTCGGTGACGGTCTGGGACCAGTCGTCGCCGGCCATGCCGAGCAGGAAGACGACGTACGCGGCGACGCAGACCTGGCCGACCGCGTAGCCGGTGCCCATCAGCAGGTACATCAGCCCGGCGCAGATCACCGCGAGGAGCGCGGAGAGCCGGGCGTCGGGGTGGGCGGTCTGCACGATCGCGGTGGCGAGCCCGACCCCGACCAGGGTGCCGCCGAAGCGTCCGGCGGAGCGGGCGTACGTCTGTGAGAAGTCGGGCCGCATCACCATGACGGCGGTCATCGGTGCCCAGTAGCCGTGGCCGAGCGGGACCGCCTCGCCCACGAAGTAGCCGGAGACGGCGACGACCGCGACCCGGATCGCGTGGCGCAGGATCGGCGAGCCGTGGTGCATCTCGCGGCGCATCGCGGCCAGCACCACCGGGACCAGCTTCAGCAGCGAGGGCCGGTGCCGGGTGTCCGGGGCGAGGTCGGTGGGGATCCCGCTGTCGGTGCCGGTGCCCTCCGCGATCTCCAGGACGTCGTCGAGCAGGGCCGAGAGCCGGTCGGCGGCGCGGCGGGCGGGGCCGACGAGGATCACGTCGTTGTCGGGGGTCTTCAGGACGCCCAGGTCGGTGGCGGAGAGGTGGACGGGTTCGCCGTACCGGACGGCCCGCGCGGCGGCGTCCAGGACCGATCCGGCCGCGCCCAGCAGCTCGTTCACCCAGAGCCGCTCCAGGCCGTCGCCGGGCACCCCCATCGCCGGGTCCGCCAGCGAGGCCAGCACCGGGCGCAGCCGCTCGGCCACCCCCCGGGCCCCGCGCAGTTCGGCGGGGCGGCGGCGGGCCTCGCGCGGGGTGACGGCGGCGGCGCTGCGGGCGGTCATCAGCGGCAGCGGGTCGAAGGGGGCCACCGGGTCGTGGCGCAGCCGGCGGGCGTAGTCGGCCTCGGCGGCCAGGGCGTCGGCGAGCGCGTCGCGCTGGGCGCCCCATCTGCGGACCGGGAAGAGGACGATCAGCGCGGCCTGCACGAGGCCGCCGACGGCGATCATCCCCGCGTGGGCGGCGGCGTCCACGACCGAGGTGGGCAGGGTGATCGTCACCAGCATGATCGCGACGTTGGACGCGGCGATGATGCCCGCCGTGGGGCCCGCCGCCCAGGCGAGCCCGGCGAGGAAGGTCCAGAGGCCGAGCAGGCAGAGGAAGAGCACGACGTGCGCGCCGCTGACGTACCCGACGAACGTCGAGACGGCGAGGCTCGCCCCGGAGACCAGGGCGAGGACGGGGCGCGGGCGCCAGCTGCGCTGGAAGGTGGCGATGGCCGCCTGGAACGCGCCGAACGCGGAGCTCGCCGCGATCTCCGGACCGAACAGCAGGAGGCTGACGCCGACGACGAGGGCGAGTCCGGCCGCACCGCGCAAGGCGATGAGGGGTTCCAGTTTCTGCCGCTCGATCTCCAGCCCCGAGCGGGCGGTCTCCTTCAGCGCCCGGAGCCAGCTCATGGGCCGAGCCTAACGGTGCAATCCTGGACAAGCTCGACTTACGCCGTGATTTCTCCGTCGGGTCGGTGGGACGTCCCGCCCATGCGGGCCCGGTCTGCGGCCTCGGTGCCGTGCGTCCAGCCCGCCAGGTCGGAGACCCCGCGGAGCCGGGTGGTCGTGGTCCTCGGGAACATCCGCTCGGCGGTGTCGGCGACCGCGACGTCCCGGGCGGCGAGGACGGGAAGCAGTCCGCCGCCCGCTCCTGCCGTGCCGGCACCGGTGTCCGCTTCCGCCGTGATCCGCTCGGCGTCGGCGGTCAGCCGCCGGCCGAGGCGCTGGGCGTACCCCATCCAGAACGCCTGCCGGAAGGTCTTGGTCCGCTTACGGCCGCCGGCGCGCTGTCCGGCCTCCGCCCGGGTCATCGCCGTCGTCCCCTGGACGAGCAGCGAGGTGAACAGCAGCTCGACCGCCTCCAGGTCCGCATCGAAGCCGACGGCCGTGGAGAAGCCCAGGTCCTCGTTCCACACGGCCCGGCAGCGGTTCGCGGAGGCGACGGCGTCCAGCAGGACCGCCTTGGCGCTCTCGTACGGGGGCTCCACCCCGATCCGGCAGGCCCCCGGCGTCTCGCGGCTCTGCGTCCGAGCGGCGAGGAGGGCCTCGTCGATGGTGTGCCGGGCCATCAGCTCCTGCGCCTTGGTGGTCAGCGCCTCGGCCTCCTCCGGAAAGCCGGTCGCCTCGGCCTTCGCCAGCAGCGCCCGGATCCGGGTGAGCACGCGGGGCTCGTCGGCGGCGGGCGGCCGGTGCAGGTGGTCGGCGGCGGTGCCGGGGGGCGGTCCCACGGGCTCGATGGCGGGCAGCCGCAGCAGCACCCGGTAGAGCTCCAGCAGATCGGCGGCGTACGAGAACCGGTCGGGCCGGTTGCGCTCCACGGGCGGCGGAAGCTCGGCGAGCTGCTGCCGCCAGCGGGGCGGCAGCTGCGTGTACCGCGCGGTCTCGGCGGCGATCAGGGTCCCGGCCAGCGCCGCCCGCCGCTCGTCCAGCTCCCGGCGGACGAACCGGACCAGATCGGCGGGGTGCCAGCCCCGCTCCCACGCCCGCCCCACGAACTCCTCGCCGCGCCGGTGCGCCTCGTCGTCGGCGTCCGGGGCGGCGGCGAGCAGGGAGGCGCCGGTGTCCAGGGCGGCGTCGCCCTCCGCGTAGAGGGCCGCCGCGCACGCCCGGTCGATCACGGATTCCATCCGGCCAAGGGTAGGCGCGCGGCTCCCGGGCGTTGTCAGTGGCGGGTGCCAGACTCGCACCCATGACCGAACGGTGGGCGGTGGCCGCTGCGGACGGGGGCGGGGCGCTGCTCGCGCCGCTCGCCCGCGACGGCACGCCCGCCGGCCCCGTCGTCGCCGAGCCCGACCTCGTCGAGGCGGTCCGCTCCCGCCCCGACGTGGTGCGCTGGGTCTGGCGGTCGACCGCCGCGGTCCACCCCCGGCTGCTCGCCGCCGGGGTCCGGGTCGAGCGGTGCTACGACATCGAGTGCGCCGAACTGCTGCTGCTCGGGCACGCCGGACGGCTCGGCGAGCCCCGGTCGGCCGCCGCCGCGCTGGCCCGCCTCGACAACGGGCCGGTGCCGCCCGATCCGCCCGCCCGGTCCGCCGAACCGGGCGCGCAGTCCTCCCTCTTCGAGGCGTCGTCGGGGACCGACGTGCCGTTCGAGGGGCTCCTGCGGGTCTACGCGGACCAGCTGCGCCGCCATGACACGGCGGAGCACCCGGACCGGATGCGGCTGCTGACCGCGTCGGAGTCGGCGGGGATGCTCGTGGCCGCCGAGATGCACCGGGCCGGGCTGCCCTGGCGCGCCGACGTCCACCGGGAGCTGCTGAACGGCCTGCTGGGCGAGCGGTACGCGGGCGGCGGCGAGCCCCGCAGACTCGCCGAGCTGGCGGACGAGGTCTCGGCCGCGTTCGGCAGACGGGTCCGCCCGGACCTGCCCGCCGATGTGGTGAAGGCGTTCGCGCAGGCCGGGATCCGGGTGAAGTCGACCCGGCGGTGGGAGCTGGAGGAGGTGGACCATCCGGCGGTCGAGCCGCTGATCGCGTACAAGAAGCTGTACCGGATCTGGACCGCGCACGGCTGGTCCTGGCTCCAGGACTGGGTGCGCGAGGGCCGCTTCCGCCCGGAGTACCAGCCGGGCGGCACGGTCAGCGGCCGCTGGACGACCAACGGCGGCGGGGCGCTCCAGATCCCCAAGGTGATCCGGCAGGCCGTCGTCGCCGATCCGGGGTGGCGGCTCGTCGTCGCGGACGCCGACCAGATGGAGCCCCGGGTGCTGGCGGCGATCTCCCGCGACCGGGGGCTGATGGAGGTGGCCGGGCATGACGGCGACCTCTACAAGGCCCTGTCCGACCGGGCGTTCTCCGGCGACCGCGAGCACGCCAAGCTGGCGCTGCTCGGCGCGGTCTACGGCCAGACCTCCGGGGACGGGCTGAAGAACCTGGCCGCGCTGCGCCGCCGCTTCCCGCAGGCCGTCGCGTATGTCGACGACGCGGCACGGGCCGGCGAGGAGGGCCGCGTGGTGCGGACCTGGCTGGGCCGCACCAGCCCCCCGGTCGTCTCGGCGGGCCAGGACGAGGAGGCGGGCATCCCCCAGGAGGACCCCGGGGGCTCCGGTGAAGCGCCCGGGCCCGGGTCCGCGTCGGGCGGCGGCACGGCCCGGGCCCGGGGGCGCTTCACGCGCAACTTCGTGGTGCAGGGCAGCGCGGCCGACTGGGCGCTGCTGCTCCTGGCCGGGCTGCGCCGGACGCTCTTCGAGCAGGGGCTGCGGGCGCAGCTGGTGTTCTTCCAGCACGACGAGGTGATCGTGCACTGCCCGGCCGAGGAGAGCGCCGCCGTCGCCGAGGCGATCCGCGCGGCGGGCGAGCTGGCCGGACGGACCGCTTTCGGGGAGACGCCGGTGCGCTTCCCCTTCACGACGGCGGTGGTGGAGCGGTACGCGGACGCGAAGTGACAGCCGGGAAGCCCCCCGGCATGCGGCCTACCGCTGCTGGAGCTTCGGCCACTCCGGGCTGATGACCAGGGCGGTGAGCTGGTCCATGGTGAGCGCGGGCGCCTTGCGGGTGGCGGCGCTCGACTGCTCGCCGGAGTTGAAGGCCGAGACGACGACCCGCATACCGTCCGGGCGCATGCTGTCGGCCGTCCACATGACGACCCCCGCGCCGCCCTTCTCGCCGGGCTTCTTCGAGGTGGCGAGCAGGGTGCCGTCGGGCAGGGTGGTCGCGTCGCCGTACAGCTGGTGGGCGACGTCCCGCATGTCCTGCTGCACATTGATCTGCACGAGGGAACGGCCCTTGCCGTCGTTCACGACGACCGAGGCGAACTCGCCTCCGCTGTCCGTCACGTCCGTCGCGGTCAGCCCCTCGGGCAGCAGCGCCCGGAAGGTGGGCATCAGCAGCGTGTGGTCGAGCGGCGGGGCCGGCTCCCCGGCGTCATGCGTTCCGCGTGAGGTGGGGTCCGGCGAGGGCTCACCGGTCCCCGTACCCGCCGTGGGGGTGGCGGTGGCGGTGGCGCCGTCCGTCGGCGCGTCCGAGGGCGAGGGGGCGACCGTCGCGGCCTCCTCGGGCGTGGCCGACGGCGTGGGCGTGGCAGCGTCCGTGGCGGTCTCCGCCGTGGGCGTCGCCGTCTGTCCGACCGGTCCGCTGCTCGCGACGTTCACCCCGTCGCCGGACGTACCCAACTGGCCGGTGGCGAAAGTGATTCCGCCGCCGACGAGGGCCAGGGTCAGCACGCTTCCGGCCACGGCGGCGACCCGGCGGCGGCGCACGGTGCGCCGCCCCTGTTTCAGCGCGCCGTCCACCAGGGCGGTGCGGCCGGACAGTTCGAAGGTCTCTCCGGTGCGGCGCAGTTCCGTACCGAGGCTGTCCTCGAACGGCAGCTCGTCTTCGCTGGGCATGGGGAACCACCACTTCTCGTATCGGATTGCTCGACAGTTTCGACGGCCCTCGGGGCCCGGGTGCAAGGAGTGCTTGTACGTCAGCGGGCGGCGAACTCCGCGATGCTGCCCCCCAGGTGTTCCCGCAGCCGTCCGAGCGCCCGCACACAGCGGGTCCGTACGGCGGCCGGGCTGACCTGGAGGGCGGCGGCGGTCTCCTCGATGCTGCGGTCCTCCCAGTACCGCAGGACGACGACCGCGCGGTCCTTGGGCGCCAGGTGGGACAGGGCACGCAGCAGCGTCATCCGCAGCGCGGGGTCGTCGGGGTCGACCGAAGCGCCCTCGGGCAGGTCGGCCAACGGGCGTTCGCTCGCGGAGCGGCGCCGTCGATGGGTCAGGAAGGTCCTCACCAGCACGGTCTGCGCGTACGCCGCCGGGTTGTCGATCCGGCGGGCGCGGCCCCACGTCACATACATCCGGCTCAGCGTCTCCTGCACCAGGTCCTCGGCAAGATGCACATCACCACTGGTCAACAGGCAGGCCGAGCGGAACAGATGGCCGGCCCGGCCGGCCGCGAACACTCTGAACTCGTCGGTACGCGCAGCCTTCATGCTCTCCCCCGTCAGCCCACCGTTCCGCCCTTCCCCCTCTACGACGCGACGGGGCCGGGCGAATGTTTCAGGCGGTCCGTGAGAACTTTTCCGGCCCCGCACGCGGAAGCGCCCCGTTCACGCGCCGGACGGCGTGAACGGGGCGCGGGCGGTGGTGCGCTCGCTGTTTCTGTCGTCTACCCGCGTTCCCACAACGCGGGGACGTTCGGCGGCTCCCAGCCGGAGAGGGCCTGGTGCGCCTGCAGACAGCGGTAGGCGACCCCGCCGTAGGTCACGCGGTCGCCCGCGCGGTAGGAGGTGCCGGAGGCCCAGCCGGCCCCCGGCTCGGTGGGTGGGTCGGTGGGCGGATCGGTCGGGCCCGGCGTCTGGGCGACGTCCAGGACGAAGTCGAAGGAGCCCTGGCGCCCGTTCCCGGCGTTGCGGACGTTCATCAGCAGCTCGGGGTCGAACAGGGCGTCGGTGTTGTTGCGCGGCTCGTTCGGGAAGTACAGCTGGGTGGTGAGGATGCGGCCGCCGGGCGCCTGCGCCTTCACGTGGATGTGGCGCGTACGGCCCGGGTAGAGGCCCGGCACGATCGTGGTGAGGCTGAACGAGCCGTCGACACCAGTGAATTGATGGCCACGGAAGGCGAACTGGGCCATGTCGTAGGCCCCGTTGGTGTCCGCCTGCCAGAAGTCGAGCAGGGCACCGGAGATGGGCCGGCAGGCCCGGCCGAAGACGTAGCCGCTCACGGTGAGCGGCACGCCGGGGGTGCTCGGGGTCACCAGGCTGGTGCGGCGCGGGGAGTTGGGCTTGAAGTACGGCCCCTCCATCTGCGGCGGCGTCGTGTCGTCGCCGTCGTCGCACTCCGGGGTCGGGGCCAGGGGCCCGTTCCCGGTGGCGGCGGCGTCGCGGGCGAGCGCGACGCCTCCTCCGGCGAGCAGGGGCGCGGCGCTCGCGACGAGCGCGGCCTTCAGGAGACCTTTTCGGCTGATCCGCCGACGGTCGCCCGACGCCTCGTCGGACGCGTCCGGGTCGCGGGGGGTCGCGTTGTCCATGTGTGGGGTCATGACGGTTCCTCGGAGTCCTCGGGGAGCCTCGACGCGGGGAGGCGGGAGGCGGGGAGGTTCAGGAGGTGCTGGTACGGGGGTGCCGGGCCGGGCCCGGGCCCCTCAGATCCGCTGCCAGAGCGCGGGGACGGCAGCAGGGGTCCAGCCGGGCTGCGCCGTGTGCGCCTGGAGGCAGCGGTAGGTCGCTCCGCCGTACGTCACCGTGGCTCCGGCGGCATACGCGGTGCCGGCCGCCCAGGTGCCGCCCGGCGGGTCGGTGGGCGGGTCGGTCGGCGGCGTGGTGGGCGGGTCGGTGGGCGTGCCGCTGGTGACCAGGGTCAGCCCGTACGCCTGGAGCAGCGGGTTGAGCGGCTGGAAGTACGTCGTACCGCCCGACGAGCAGTTGCCCGAGCCGCCGGAGGTGACGCCCTGCGCCTGGTTGCCGGAGATGTACGAGCCGCCGGAGTCGCCGGGCTCCGCGCAGACGCTGGTGCGGGTCACGCCGGAGATGGTGCCCTCCGGGTAGGTGACGCTGGTGTTGAGCTGCTGGACGGTGCCGCAGTGCCAGCCGGTGGTGGAGCCGGAGCGGCAGACCGAGGCGCCGACGACGGAGGCGGTGGATCCGGCGACGGTGACGTCGCCCCGCCCGTAGCCGTTGACCGTCGGGCGCGGGGTCCAGTTGGCGTTGGTGGCGACCCAGGCGTAGTCGCGGCCGGGGAAGGTGGAGCCCTGGAAGGTGCCCTGGGCCTGCTGGTTGAAGCCGTTGGTGGTCGTACCGACCCGGCCGCAGTGGCCCGCGGTGGCGAAGCCGTTCTGGGTGCCGCGCTTGACGGAGAAGCCGATGGAACAGCGGCCGGAGCCGTTCATGTAGTACGCGTCGCCGCCCCGCAGGTCGGCGAAGGTGCGGGGCTTCTCGGCGGAGCGGGCGACGGTGACGAGGGAGCTGTCGGCCCCGGCCGCCTTGAGGAACGCCGTTCCGGCGGCGGTGCTCGCGGCATTCACGACGACCCGGTTGGCCTCGACGTCGACGTACCAGACGGGCACGTCCTTCGGGGCCTTGCGCTGCGCTGCCCGGTCGAGGGCCTCCTTGACGCCTTCGAGCCGGTCCAGGCTGTGGGCGACGACCTCGGCCTTCGCCCCGGCCCTGGTGATCCGGGCGGTCTGGGAGGCGTCGGTGGTGGAGACGGTCAGGGTCGCCTTCGCGCCGCCGACCCGGGCTCCGGCGAAGTCGGCGCCGAGGGACTTCTCCAGACCGGCGGCGACGGCCGCGGCACGGTATTCGTTCGCTATCCGGCTCCGGGCGTCGTCCGCGTCCAGGCCGAGGTCGCGTTCCATGGCGGCCAGCAGTCCGGGCGACAGGCTGTCGGCGGAGACCGGCGCGGTGGTGCCGCCCGCGGGGTCGGCGGACGCCACGCCGGTCAGCCCGGCGAGGGCGAGCGCACCCACGGCCACCGTGGCGGTGCCGGCGGCGAGGGCGCGTCTGCGGAGCGTGGTTCTCTCCACGTGATTCTCCTTGGTTCAGGGGGTGTCCGGATCCGGCGGGGGTTGGTCCGGACCAGGGAATTGCCGAAACCGTAACGGCGGTGACACCCGCCACAGGAGATCCCGTTCACCCCCCTCCCTCCGCGTTATGGGGGCCGGACGCCCTCCGGGAGCCGGAAGCCGTCTCCCTTTCGGCGGAGCGCCCGGGTAGGTTCGCCCTCATGCACACAGGGCAACTTCTGGGCTCGGGACGCACCGCCGACGTGTACGCACTCGACGGCTCCTGGGTCCTTCGCCGCTACCGGGACCGCTCCGACACCACGGAGGAGCTGGCCGTGATGAGTTACGTCGGCGCCTTCGGCTTCCCGGTGCCGCGCATCGGTCCGCCCGCCGAGGGGGCCCGCCCCACGGACCTGGTGCTCCAGCGGCTGACCGGCCCGACCCTGGCCGAGGCCCTGCCGGCGGGGCGGCTGGGGGCGGCCGAGGCGGGGGCCCTGCTCGCCCGGCTGCTGCGGGAGTTGCACGCGATACCGCCCCGGGTCTCGACGGACCCGGAGGACTGTGTGCTCCATCTGGACCTGCATCCGGGGAACGTGATGCTGACGGCCGAGGGCGCGGTGGTGATCGACTGGTCCAGTGCAGCGGAGGGCCCGCCCGGCCTCGACCGGGCGATGTCGGCGCTGACCCTGGCCCGGATCGCGCTGGACCCGGCGTTCCCGGCCGGGGCGGACGTACGGCCGCTGCTGTCGGCGCTCCTCGCCGAACTCGCCGACGACGGGGGCGCGTCGGCCGCCGATCTGGCGCTGGCCCGGACCCGGCAGGAGCAGAACCCGCATCTGACGGAGGCCGAACGGGGTCGCCTGGACGAGGCAGTAAACCTGGTGCTGGATTCCTCGCCGTAGATCCAGCGCCTGAGGGGAATCAAGCCCCTCCGGCACGTCCCGGCCCCTCCGGCGATCGAGGAGCGGGGGCGCGGGGGCGGAGCCCCCGGCACGAAACCTCAGCGGCGACCGCGCCGCGCGTCCCGCACCCGCCGCAGCCGGTTCACCGTGACCGGATCCTCCCGCAGCGCCCGCTCGTCCTCGATCAGCGCGTTCAGCAGCTGGTAGTAGCGGACCGGCGAGATCCCGAGCTCCTCGCGGATCGCCCGCTCCTTCGCCCCGGGCCCCGGCCAGGGCCGCCGCTCCAGGGCGAGCAGGGCCCGGTCCCGTACGGACAGCTCGTCCGCACCGGGCGCGGGCGCGGCCGGTTCCTCGTGGGGCTCGTGGTCGGGGGCGGTCATATCAACCAACCTAATACCCGCCCCCGACACCCACGCGCGGCCCGGCACCGCCCGCGCGGCCCGCGGCGGCTACTCGGCGGCTTCCGCCTGCGCCGCCTCGGCGGATATCTCGCCGAGGATGCTCTCGGGGTTGCTGCCCGGCGCGACCGCGCTGCCGATCTTCTTCTTGACCGTGTCGCTGACCGTGGCCCAGGACGTCTTGCCGAACGGGGGCAGGGTCGAATTGGGCAGCGCGGCCAGGAACTCGTGCAGCTTCTTGTGCTTCTTGTCGGTCTCCATCGCGGCGGAGGCGCTACCGGTCACCGGGAGGAGGTCGTACTGCTCGGCGAACTCCAGCACGTTCTCGTCGGAGTAGGCGTAGTCGAGGAACGTGCCGATCTCCTTGCGGTGGCCGTTCTCCTTGAAGCCCATCATCCAGTCGGCGACGCCCATGGAACCCTTGGTCGGGCCGTCGGCGCCGGGCAGCGGCACCATGCCGACCTTGACGCCCTTGGCCTCGGCCTCGTCCATCAGGGTGGGGTGGCCGTTGAGCATGCCGACCTTGCCTGCGGTGAACGCCTCGAAGGCCTTCGCCCGGTCCAGCTTGCCCGGCGCGACCGGACCGGTGAGGCCCTTGCCGACGAGGTTGTCGCGCAGCCAGCGGAACGTGGCGACGTTCTCGGCCGAGTCGATGTCGTACGAGCCGACGTCGTCCGTGTAGCCGCCGTTGCCGCTGAGCAGCCACATCAGGGTCTCGGCCTGGGCCTCCTCCTGGCCGAGCGGCAGGGCGAAGGGGTAGTCGACGCCCTTCGCCTTGAGGGCCGCGGCGTCGCTGCTGATGTCGTCCCAGGTCTCCGGGGCGTCCAGGCCCGCCTGCTCGAAGAGCTTCTGGTTGTAGAAGAGCAGCCGGGTACTGGCGACGAAGGGCAGACCGTACAGCGTGCCGTCGAGCTTGCCCGCGTCGGTGAGCGAGGGCAGGAAGTTGGCCGCGGTACGGATGGCGAGCATCTCGTCGGCGCTGTAGAGCTTGTCCGCCTTGGCGTAGTCCGCGTAGGCGCCGATCTGGGCGATGTCCGGCGCGTTGCCGGCCTTGACCATCGCGGCGACCTCGCGGTCGACGTCCTTCCAGGAGAGGACGGTGACCTCGACCTTGATGTTGGGGTGCTCCTTCTCGAAGCCCGAGGCGACCCCGCTCCAGTACTTCTCGGAGCTGTTCTCCGGACCGGTGCCGTAGTCCGCGGCGACCAGCTTCAGCGTGACGTCACCCGAAGCGGCATCACCACCGCAGGCCGACAACGTTGCCGTCATTCCCAGCGCGGCCACCGCCGCGGTCAGACCCAAAAAGCGCCGCTGCACAGCCTCGCCCATCCTCGTCGATCGCCTTGCCCACGGGCGGTGCGCACGGCGCAGGCCGCAGGCCTCGTTCGGCCGCGGCAGTGCCGCCCTGTCCTGGGCACCGTCCGGATGAACTGCGATTTTCCCCCATTGCCGACGCGAAGGTCTACACCACCGGCGTATCGCTTCGGCAACGTATACGGGCCCTGAGGGCCACAACTGGCTTGCGGGTACTGGTAGTCGGAGGCCCCGGCCCGTATCTTGGTCCAGACCTTTGGACCGGATTTCCGCCGATCCAGGGTTCCCATACGTGACCTTCCGGAATAAAAAGGTCCGTTCTTCACTCGTTCCTCATTTTGTATGGGTGCGCAACAAACCGCGCTAGTGGACTAGACCTTTTGGGGGTCGGCGGGCGAAACTGTCTCCCGTGAGACATGTCATCGCCCTCGATGTGGGCGGCACCGGAATGAAGGCCGCACTGGTCGGGACCGACGGCACCCTCCTTCACGAGGCGCGGCGGGCCACCGATCGGGAGCGCGGCGCCGAAGCGGTCATCGAGTCGATCCTCGCGTTCGCGGCGGATCTGCGGGCCCACGGCGAGGAGCACCTCGGCGAGAGCGCCGTCGCCGCCGGGGTCGCCGTGCCCGGCATCGTCGACTCCGCGAAGGGCATCGCGGTGTACGCCGCGAACCTGGGCTGGCGCGACGTACCGCTGCGCGCCCTGCTCTCCGAGCGGCTGGGCGCCATCCCGGTGGCCCTCGGCCACGACGTCCGCACCGGCGGGCTCGCCGAGGGGCGCATCGGGGCCGGGCGCGGCACGGACCGCTTCCTGTTCGTCCCGCTCGGCACCGGGATCGCCGGGGCCATCGGCATCGCGGGCGCCATCGAGGCGGGCGCCCACGGGGACGCGGGCGAGATCGGCCACATCGTCGTCCGCCCGGAAGGGCCCGACTGCAGCTGCGGCCAGCGCGGCTGTCTGGAGACGCTGGCCTCCGCCGCCGCGGTGACCCGGGCCTGGGCCGCCGCCTCCGGGGACCCCGGCGCGGACGCCGCGGACTGCGCGAAGGCGGTCGAGTCGGGCGACCCGGCGGCGATCGAGGTCTGGCGGAACGCGGTCGACGCGCTCGCCGCCGGCCTCGTCACCGCGCTCACCCTGCTCGACCCGGGCACGCTCATCATCGGTGGCGGTCTCGCCGAAGCAGGGGAAACCTTGTTCACACCACTGCGTGCGGCCGTCGAGGAACGGATCACGTTCCAGAAGCTGCCCCACATCGTCCCGGCGGCCCTCGGGGACACCGCCGGATGCCTGGGCGCGGGGCTGCTCGCCTGGGATCTACTCGCCACGGAGGTTTCCGCCTGATGGCCCCTCGCGCAGCAGACAGCACCGTTCTCGCCGGCGCCCGGGTGGTGCTTCCCACCGGCACGGTCGAGGACGGCCGGGTGACCGTCGAAGGCACCCGTATCGCCGCCTCCGCACCGGAGGGCGCCCGGACCGTCGACCTCTCCGGCCACTGGGTGGTCCCCGGCTTCGTGGACATGCACAACCACGGCGGGGGCGGGGCCTCCTTCACGTCCGGCACCGTGGACGAGGTCCTCACCGGCATCCGTACGCACCGCGAGCACGGCACCACCACGATGGTCGCCTCCACCGTCACCGGCGAGATGGACTTCCTCGCCCGGCGCGCGGGCGTCCTGTCCGAACTGGTCGAGCAGGGCGATCTGGCCGGGATCCACTTCGAGGGCCCCTTCATCTCGCCGTGCCGCAAGGGCGCCCACAGCGAGGAGCTGCTGCGCGACCCGGACCCGGCCGAGGTCCGCAAGCTGCTGGACGCCGCGCGCGGCACCGCCCGGATGTTCACCCTCGCCACCGAACTGCCCGGCGGCATCGACTCGGTGCGGCTGCTCGCCGAGCACGGGGTCATCGCCGCCATCGGCCACACGGACGCGACGTACGAGCAGACGGTGGAGGCCATCGACGCGGGCGCGAGTGTCGCCACGCATCTGTTCAACGCGATGCCGCCGCTGGCCCACCGCGAGCCCGGTCCGATCGCCGCGCTCCTGGAGGACGACCGGATCACCGTCGAGCTGATCAACGACGGCACGCATCTGCACCCGGCCGTCCTGGAGCTCGCCTACCGGCACAAGGGCGCAGGCCGGGTCGCGCTGATCACCGACGCGATGGACGCGGCCGGTTTCGGCGACGGCTCCTACGACCTCGGGCCGCTCGCGGTCGAGGTCAAGGACGGCGTCGCCCGGCTGGTGGAGGGCGGCTCGATCGCCGGCTCCACGCTCACCCTGGACACCGCGTTCCGCCGGGCGGTCACCCTGGACGAGATCCCCGTCGAGGACGTCGTCCGGTCCATCTCCGCCAACCCGGCCCGGCTGCTCGGCGTCTACGACCGGGTCGGCTCGCTCGACGCGGGCAAGGACGCCGACCTGGTGGTCCTCGACGAGGACTTCGTCCTCAAGGGCGTCATGCGCCAGGGCGAGTGGATCATCGAGCCGAAGACGGTCTGAGGCCCCGGGCCGTTGGACCCGAGGCCTCCGGGCCGTTGAACACGTAACGAAGCGATGGCGGTCGGCGCCCGGGACTGGGCCGACCGTCATCGCTTTGACATGATCATCGGCATCGCGTGCCACGAGCGGCAGGCGTGCACCGCTGGGGCCACGCACCGAGGGAGGGACCGGACCAGGTGATCCTGACCGTCACCCTGAACACCGCGCTCGACGTGACGTACACCGTCGACGCGCTCGTCCCGCACGGCAGCCACCGGGTCGGCGAGGTCACCGAACGCCCCGGCGGCAAGGGCCTCAACGTCGCCCGGGTGCTGGGGGCGCTGGGCCACGACGCCGTGGTCACCGGCTTCGTCGGCGGCGCCACCGGAGACGTCCTGCGCGGCCTCCTCGCCCCGCTCCCGCCGCGCGACGCCCTCGTCGAGGTCGCCGGGAACACCCGCCGCACCCTCGCGATCACCGACCGCTCGACCGGCGACACCACCCAGCTCAACGAACCCGGGCCGCAGGTGAGCTCCGCCGAATGGGCCGCCTTCCTGGGGACGTACGAGGAGCTGGTCGCCGGGGCCGACGCAGTCGCGCTCTGCGGCTCCCTGCCGCCCGGCATCCACGTCGGGGCGTACGCCGAACTGGTCCGGATCGCCCGCTCCGCCGCCGTACCCGTGCTGCTGGACACCAGCGGCGAACCGCTGCGCCGGGGCATCGCCGCCCGCCCCGACCTGGTCAAGCCGAACGCGGAGGAGCTGGCCCGGCTGACCGGCTCCCGCGACCCGCTGCGCGCCGCGGGGGACGCCCGCCGCCGCGGGGCCCACGCCGTGGTCGCCTCGCTCGGCCCGGAGGGGGTGCTCGCGCTCACCCCGGACGGCGTCTGGCGGGCGGCACCGCCCGCCCCCGTGCGCGGCAACCCGACCGGCGCGGGCGACTCCGCGGTCGCCGGGCTGCTGTCCGCCCTGGCCGAGGGCCTCGACTGGCCGGCGCGCCTCGCCCGGGCGGTGGCCCTGTCGACAGCGACGGTGCTGGCCCCGACGGCCGGCGAGTTCGACGCGACGGCCTATGCGGAGCTGCTGCCGCGCGTCACGGTGGAGCCGCACACGCCGACGCCCTGACCACCGGGCCGGTGATCAGGGCGTGAGCGGAGGGAGCGGCGGTCAGCCGTTCTTCTTGATGTGGCCGGACTTCAGCTCCAGCTGGTCGAGGTTGGCGTCGCACTGGTCGCCTTCCTCGCAGGACAGCTTGAGGGTGTTGGCGCCCTTGTCGAGCTGGACGTACGCGTAGGTGTTCGTCCAGCCCTTCTCCAGGTCGCCCTCTTCGGCCTGCGCGAAGTTCTTCATGTTGATGGAGCGGGGCTCCTGGTCGTTGACCGTCAGGGTCGTCTTCGCGTCCTTGCCGGGCACGCCGTAGGTCACGTACAGGGTGTACGCGCCGGCCTCGGGAACCTCCACCGACCAGGTGGCCGACCGGCCGATCTCGTTCAGGTTGATGTAGTTGCCGTTCGCGCCCTTGGCGCCCTTGACCGTGGAGTCCAGGGCCGCCGTACCGCCCAGCGTCAGCGTCGCCGCGTCCTGCTTCGGCAGCTCGACCGGCTTCGGGGTCTCCTTCGGCTTCTCCGGCTTCTTCGACTCCTCGACCTCGCCGGCGGGGCCCTCCGAGGACGACGCCTCGTCCTTCTTGTCGTCCTTGTCGCCGTCGTCGCCCGTGAGCAGGGCGGCGCCGATGCCGATGAGGACGACCGCGACCACGGCGACCGCCGCGATCAGGAGCGCCTTCGTGTTCGGGCCGCCGCGGCCCGTGCCGCCGCCGTGGCCGCCCTGGGCCGGGGGCTGCCCGTGGGACGCGCCGCCGGGGTAGGTCTCGGGGGCCGCGTACTGCGGGTTCGGCCGGTTGTACTGCTGCGCGGGCTGGCCGTACGCCTGCTGGGGCGGGTAGCCGTACCCGCCCTGCTGCTGCGGCACCTGCTGCTGGCCGTACTGGCGCTCGCCGACGGCACGCACCTGGTTGTAGGACGTTCTGGGCACGCCCGGCTGCGCGGCCGGACCCGGGTAGCCGTAACCGCCCTGGCCGGGCGCCTGGGCGCCTGCCGCCTGTCCGTCCGCGTACAGATAGCCGAACGGATCGTCGTCCTCGGGCTTGGTCGCGCCGTTGTTTCCGGCCGTCATCCCTGGGTCACTCCTCACCATCTCGCCAGCCGTCGCCGACCGGCCGAGCCTACCTCGAACGGAGCAGCCCCCGAATTGCGCTCATCCACCGGGACGGCCCCGGGGGAACGGGTACGGGGTAGGGGGAGGAACCCGTCGTGAACGTCATCCGGCCCTGCGGTGAACCTTCGACCGGGACCGTTTTTCCACGTACATCCGCTGGTCGGCGGAGCGCAGGACCTCTTCGACCGTCATGCCGCACTCGGCCCAGCCGATGCCGAAACTCGCCCCGACCCGGACGGCCCGGCCGTCGACCCTTATGGGCGGAATGATGGCATTTCTCAGGCGAACGGCCAGGTCAGCGGCGTCCGCCGCTCCGAGGCCGTCGGCGAGAACGACGAATTCGTCACCTCCGAGCCGGGCGACGGTGTCGCCGTCCCGCACACAGGTGCTCAGCCGCCGGGCGACCTCGATGAGCACGGCGTCGCCGGTGTGGTGCCCGAAGCGGTCGTTGATGGACTTGAAACCGTCGAGGTCGCAGAAGAGGACCGCGAGCCCCTTCGTCCCGTCGTCGTGCTCCGGATCCGGGGCCACCGTGTGCACATGGTGGTCGAAGGGCCCGCCGCCGGGGATCGCCTCCCCCTCGTAGCCGTCGGGCTGGTAGCCGTGGGTGAGGGACGACTCGACGTCCCCGTACGCCGCGTCCAGCGCCTCGATCGCGGTCGCGGCCGGGGAGGAGTGCGGCCGCTCGCAGATCCGGGCGCTGAGCCGCGACTTCAGCTCGGCGCTGTTGGGCAGCCCGGTCAGCGCGTCGTGCGAGGCACGGTGGGCGAGGTTCAGCTCGTGACGCTTGCGCTCCTCTATGTCCTCGACATGGGTGAGCAGGAAGCGCGGCCCGTCGGCGGTGTCCGCGACGACCGAGTTGCGCAGCGAGACCCAGAGGTAGGTGCCGTCCCGGCGGCTGAGCCGCAGCTCGGCCCGGCCGCCCTCGGCGGAGGTGCGCAGCAGGGTGCCGATGTCCTCGGGGTGGACCAGGTCGGCGAAGGAGTAGCGGCGCATCACGGAGGCCGGGCGGCCGAGCAGCCGGCACAGGGCGTCATTCGTCCGCAGCAGCCTGCCCTGCTGGTCGCCCCCCATCTCGGCGATGGCCATACCGCTGGGCGCGTACTCGAAGGCCTGCCGGAAGGACTCCTCGCTGGCCCGCAGCGCCTGCTGCTCCCGCTCCAGGCGGACGAGGGCGCGCTGCATGTTGGACCGCAGGCGGGCGTTGCTGATGGCGATGGCGGCCTGGGAGGCGTACATCTGGAGCGCTTCGCGCCCCCATGCGCCGGGGCGGCGTCCGTTGCGCGGCCGGTCGACGGATATGACCCCGAGGAGGTCCCCACCGCCCGCCGACGCGTACATCGGGGCGTAGAGCCGGTCGAGCGGATGCCACTCGTCCTCGAACCGGGGTTCGGGCCCCTCGGTGTGCCACTGCGGTACGTCGTCGTCGAGGAGGACCCAGCCCTCGGTGTGCGGGATGAAGCGGAGACTGCCCCACGCCTCACCCATGGAGAGCCGCCGTTCCCAGGAGTCACGGGAGCCGACGCGGCCGGTGATCAGGGCCTCGGCTGCGGCGTTGCCCGCGAAGGCGGCGATGACGAGGTCACCCTCGGGCCGGACCAGGTTGACGCAGGCCAGCTCGTATCCGAGGCCCTCGACGATTCCGTCGGCCACGCTCTGGAGCGTGTCCGCGAGACTCCGCGCCGTGTTGAGATCGGCGACGGCCTGGTGCAGCTGACGCATGGTCGCCAGGCGGACGTACGGCTCCGACTCGGCCTCCATCGCTCGCACCCCCGGGACCTCGACAGCAACTCCAGGCTTCATATCGACGTACTTGTTGCAGTGTCACCGCCACTGAATCACAGTGAGCTGTGCACCCGGTACACAGGGTCAGCAGAAAATGGACTCTGTGACTCAAGTCACAACAGATGACCGGGTGGTGCCGGTGACGCACGGCGACGGCGATCGTTCCGCGGTCACAGGGAGGCACGGATTCCCGTTGTGTGCGCCCGCGCACGCCCCCTCTCCCCGTTCCCCTTCCGGGGTCCTAGGACCTGCCTGGTCCCCTGGCCCGATGCGGCCGTCCGGCCCCCGCGGTTAGCGTCGGGGTGTGCTCCAGACGAAGCCCACCACCCCGCGCCCCGAGACCGTCCCTCATGCTGAGGGAGTGAGCAACGACGAGTTCCGTGCCGCCCTCGCGCGGCTGGCCGCCGGGGTGGTGCTGGTCACCGCCCAGGAGCCGCCTCTCGACGAGGACGGCCGTGGCGAGGACGTGGGCATGACGGCGACCGCCTTCATGTCCGTGTCCCTGGAACCACCCCTGGTGATGGTCAGCCTGCGCAACGGCTCCCGGATGGACGACCTGCTGGACGAGCAGCCGCTGTGGGCGGTCTCCGTCCTGGCCGCGAGCCAGCGGCACATCGCGGGCCGGTTCGCCATGAAGGGCCGGATCAGCGACCGGCTGCTGTTCGAGGACGTCGCGTACGTCCGGGGCGAGGTGACGCACGCACCGCTGATCGGCGGGGCGCTGGCGACGCTGGAGTGCCGGACCGAGCAGCGCGTGGTGGCCGGGGACCACACCCTGGTGATCGGGCGGGTGCTCACGGCGGAGCTGCCGAGCCCGGAGGGCGACCCGCTGACGTACTTCAAGGGCCGCTACCGCCAGCTGGGCTGACGCCCCGTTCCCGGTCGGCCCGGCCCGCCTGCCCGGGACACCCCGGCCCGGCACGCCCGTGGCCTCCGGCTACCAGTCGCGGCCGGAGCGCCCGCGCTTGGTGTCGCCGCGCTGCTTCTTCTCGCGCAGCCTGCGTTCGTTGATCCCGCGTGGAATCTTCCGCTTGATCCGGGGCTTGGGCGGCGGCGCCGTGGCCTCGGCGAGGAGGGCGGCGAGCCGTACGGCGGCCGTCTCGCGGTTGCGCCACTGGGACCGGTGCTCGGAGGCCCGTACGGAGACCACCCCGCCCACCAGCCGGCCCGCGAGCCGCTCCAGCGCCCGGGCCTTCCACACCTCGGGGAGCGCGTCGGTCGCGGCCAGGTCGAAGCGCAGCTCCACCTGGGAGTCGCTGGTGTTGACGTGCTGACCGCCGGGCCCGGAGGACCGCGAGAAACGCCACATGAGCTCGGCCTCCGGCAGGGAGACCGAGCCGCGGATGACATAGGGCCCGGACATGACACCCATGGTCCCTCCCCCGCACCCCGCCCGTCACCTTCTTTTGCCCTGCCCCGGACCCCCGCGTCCGGAGGAACTTCGTAAAGAAAGTAAAGCGAGCAGGAACCTCGTGGTCTCCTGCTTGCGTTATGACGGGTGACGGTAGCTTTCGTGATGGCACGAAGCCCGCACACGACGAGGAAAGGGACTTCCCATGGCAGTAAGCCTGTCCAAGGGCGGCAACGTCTCGCTCACCAAGGAGGCACCGGGCCTTACCGCCGTCACGGTCGGCCTCGGCTGGGACGTCCGCACCACCACCGGCACCGACTTCGACCTCGACGCCTCGGCGATCGCGGTCAACCCGACGGGGAAGGTCGTCTCGGACGGCCACTTCGTCTTCTTCAACAACAAGTCGACGCCGGACCAGACCATCGTGCACACCGGTGACAACGTCACGGGTGAGGGCGAGGGCGACGACGAGCAGATCAACGTCAACCTGGCGGGTCTGCCGGCCGACGTGGACAAGATCGTCTTCCCGGTCTCCATCTACGACGCCGAGACCCGCAGCCAGAACTTCGGCCAGGTCCGCAACGCGTTCATCCGCATCCTCAACCAGGCCGGCGGCGCCGAGATCGCCCGCTACGACCTGAGCGAGGACGCCGCCACCGAGACCGCCATGGTCTTCGGCGAGCTCTACCGCAACGGCGCCGAGTGGAAGTTCCGCGCGGTCGGCCAGGGGTACGCCTCCGGTCTGCGCGGCATCGCCCAGGACTTCGGCGTCAACCTCTGACCCGTCGCCCCGAGCGCACAACAGTTTCACCGGAGCCCCCGGCCGCGATCGCGGCCGGGGGCTCCGGCGTGGGTGAGCCACCGTCAAGCCGGCTCCCTCGCACCGCTGAAACCCGCCACTTCGCCGAATACCGGACAGTACGGCACCCCATTCGTACAAGAACTGGTCAAAAACTTGTGAGGCAATTGTCGGCACACCGTCAATTTCGCTCATTCGATGGCACGCTCTCCGCTCGTAGTCCCCCCACAGGACGACCGACGGAGAACACACATGAACCTCCACACCACCCCCCACAACTCCCGCGCCCCGCGCACCACGCGGCGACTCGCAGCACTCGCGGCCACGGCCGCGATGGTCGTCGCCGGAGTCCAGGCCGGAACCGCCGTCGCCACACCCGACGACGACGCCCGCACCACCTCGGCGAAGCCCGCCACGGCCGCCGCTCTCGGCGTGAACCCCTCCGCACAGCGCGCCACGGCCATCAAGTCGGCGCAGGCGGAGGCCTCCTCGGCGGCGAAGGCCCTCAAGCTCGGCGGCCAGGAGAAGCTGATCGCCCGCGACGTCATCAAGGACGCCCAGGGCACGGTCCACACCCGCTACGAGCGCACCTACGACGGCCTGCCCGTCCTCGGCGGCGACCTCGTCACCCACACCACCGCCGCCGGAAAGATCAAGAGCGTCGACAAGGCGACCGACGCGAAGATAGCCGTGGCGTCGACGACGCCGAAGCTGAAGGCCGCGGCGAGCGCCCGCAAGGTGATCTACGCGGGCGGCGAGAACCCGGTCCTCGCCTGGGAGACCGTCAAGAAGGGCGTCCAGAAGGACGGCACGCCCAGCCGCGTCCACACCATCACCGACGCCACCACCGGCAAGAAGCTGCACAGCTACGAGGCGATCGAGACCGGCACCGGCAACAGCCAGTACAGCGGCGAGGTCGAGATCACCACCACGAAGTCCGACGCGGGCTTCGAGCTGACCGACGGCGAGCGCGGCGGCCACAAGACGTACGACCTGAACCAGGGCTCGTCCGGCACCGGCGACCTCGTCACGGACGACGACGACACCTGGGGCGACGGCACCGGCGGCGACCGGCAGACCGCCGCCGTCGACGCCCACTACGGCGCGGCGAAGACCTGGGACTTCTACAAGACGGCTCTCGGGCGCGACGGCATCGCGGGCGACGGCAAGGCCGCCTACTCCCGCGTCCACTACGGCGAGAACTACGTCAACGCCTTCTGGGACGACAGCTGCTTCTGCATGACGTACGGCGACGGCGAGGGCAACAAGGCCGCCCTCACCTCGATCGACGTCGCGGCCCACGAGATGACCCACGGCCTCACCTCCGCCACCGCCAACCTGGACTACGCGGGCGAGTCCGGCGGCCTCAACGAGGCGACCAGCGACATCCTCGGCGCCTCGGTGGAGTTCTTCGCCGACAACGCGTCCGACGCCGGCGACTACCTCATCGGCGAGAAGATCGACATCAACGGCGACGGCACCCCGCTGCGCTACATGGACAAGCCCTCCAAGGACGGCAACTCCGCCGACTTCTGGGACGAGAACCTCGGCAACCTGGACGTCCACTACTCCTCCGGCGTCGCCAACCACTTCTTCTACCTGCTCGCCGAGGGCAGCGGAAAGAAAACGATCAACGGCGTCGAGTACGACTCTGCGACCTCCGACGGCTCGACGCTGACGGGCATCGGCCGGGAGAAGGCGTACCAGATCTGGTACAAGGCGCTCTCGGTCTACATGACCTCCACCACCGACTACGCGGGCGCGCGCGTCGCGACCGAGAAGGCGGCGACCGACCTGTTCGGCGCGGACAGCGAGGAGCTGAAGGCGGTCTCGGCCACCTGGACCGGGGTCAACGTCAAGTAACCCTCCACGTCAGGCACGCGGAAGCCGGTCAGCCCTCCCGGGCGGGCCGGCTTCCGCCGTACAGCCAGGCGTCCCAGAGCCCGGTGAGGTCCTGGCCGGTCTTCTCCTCCACGTACGCGGTGAAGTCGTCGGTGGAGGCGTTGGCGTGCCGGTACTTCTCGGTCCAGCCGCGCAGCAGCGCGAAGAACGCCCGGTCGTCGTCCATCGCGAGCCGGATCCGGTGCACGACCATGGCCCCGCGCCCGTAGACCGGCGGGTCGGAGAGGTCGAGGGCGGCGGGCGGAGAGGCGGGCGGGAACGCCCAGTTGGCGTCGTCGTCGTACGCCTCGTCGAAGCTCTCCCCGACCGGTACGCCGTCGTGGTCGGCGGCCCAGAGCCACTCCGCGTACGTGGCGAAGCCCTCGTTGAGCCACATGTCCCGCCAGGTCTTCGGGGTGACGGAGTTCCCGAACCACTGGTGGGCCAGCTCGTGGACGAGGAGGCCGGTGTCGGGCGGGCCGGGGAAGACGGGCCGGTTCTGGGTCTCCAAGGCGTACGTCGAGTCGCCCGTGCGCTCCACGATCGCCCCGGCGGAGGTGAAGGGGTACGGCCCGAACCTGGCCCGCGACCACGCCAGCACCGCCGGGATCTCCGCGAGCACGTCCTCGCTCGCCGCCGCCGACCCGGGGTCCACAGCGGTGAACAGCCGGATGCCGTCGGGGGTGCGCGCCTGCTCGGTGGTGAACCGGCCGACGGCCACGGTCGCCAGATAGCTCGCCATCGGCTCGGTGGTCCGCCAGTGGTAGGCGGTGCGGCCGTCCTCCGTACGCCGGGCGACCAGCTGCCCGTTGGAGATGGCCTTCAGCGGATCGGGGACGGTGACCTCGATGTCGTACGCGGCCTTGTCGCTCGGGTGGTGGTTGCCGGGGAACCAGGCCATGGAGCCGGTCGGCTCGCCGAGGGCGACCGAGCCGTCCGCCGTCCGCAGCCAGCCCTCCTCCTCGCCGTCGGCGTCGGTGACGGTCTTCGGGGAGCCGGAGTAGCGCACGACGGTGGTGAACGTGCGCCCCTCGCGCATCCGGTCGTCCACCGACGCGTCGGGGCGGATCGTCAGCTCCTTGCCCGCCCGGTTCACGGCGGCGGGCTCCCCCTCGACGGTGGCGCTCCGCACGTCGAGCCCGGCGAGGTCGAGGTGGAAGGCGCTCAGGTGCTGGGTGGCGCGGGCGGTGATCGTGGCCGTGCCGCGCAGACGGCCTGCGGCGGGGTCGACGTCGAGCTTCAGGCCGTAGTGGGTGACGTCGTAGCCGCCGTTGCCGAGTCCGGGGAAGTACGGGTCGCGCACGCCGACCGCGCCCGGGGTCCCCTCGACACCGCCGGTGCAGCCCGAGCCGAGGAGGGCGAGGGCCAGGGCGAGCAGGAGGGGTGCGGGGGCCGGGGTGCGGGGGTTCACCGGTCGATTTTAGGCGGTTTCCCCCGGGGGAAGGAGCCGCCCGCCTCGGGGGAAGAGCGGGCGGCTCCTGGCTCAGAGGACGGCGATACCGAGGGGCCGGTTGCCTGCCGTCAGGCGGACGGGCTCGCTCTTCTCGTCGTCCAGGTCGACGACGGTGATCCCGTTCCAGTAGCCGTCGCGGGTGAAACCGCCGGTCACGTACGCCGTGCGGCCGTCCGCCGACACCGCCACGTCCTCGTGCGGACCCTCCAGCGGAACGACCCGTTCCGTGCCGTCGGGGGCGCGGACGGTCAGCGAGGGCTCCTCGTCGTCCGAGCCGATCGGGCCGGTGCCCACCACGAGGAGGGTGCCGTCGGGGGCGAGTGCCGCGCCGTGCTGGTGGGTGTTCGCGGTCATCCGCTCGATCGTCACCTTCCCGGTGCGCGGGTCGAGCACGGCCAGCCGCTCCCCCTCGAAGGGCAGCAGCAGCCTGCCGTCGGCGGGGCGTACGACGGCGTAGTGCGGCTTCAGCCAGGAGCCGAGCCCGCCCTCGGTGCCGTACGGGGCGACCTCCATGCGCCGGGTCTTCAGCGTGTCCGCGTCGACCGCCGTCACGTCGAAGGAGTCGTGATCGGTGGCGTACACCTCGCGGCCGTCCGGTGAGACGTCCACGTCGAAGGGGCGCATGCCGACCGGCGCGGTGCCGGTGACCTCACGGGTCGCGGTGTCGATGACCTCGACCGCGCCGTCCTCGCCGGGCACGTTGACCCCTACGTAGACGCGGCTGCCATCCGGAGCCAGGGCGATGCCCATGCCGCCGCCCCGGTACTCGCCGGTGGCGACGGGGCCGGACTCCGTCGCGTACGGGATGAGCGCGAGCCGGGTCCGCCGCTCGGTGTCGACGACCGCGACGCCCTCGGCGGTGGCGACCCAGGCCCGCCCGTCCTCGCCGACGACGAGACCGTAGGGCGCGGTGCCGACCTTCACCGAGGCGATGGGCGCCCCGCCTTCCCCGGAACCGTCCCGGCCGGGGTCGACGAAGGTCACCGTGTCGCTGCCGAAGTCGGCGACGAGGAGGGTGCCGTCGGGGGTGCGGCCGTCGGGGGTGCGGGAGGGGTCGGGGGTCGCCACGGAGCCGGTGGAGGCGGACGATGCGTCCGGGGCGCCCGGGTCCGCTTCCGTGGTGCCGGTGGCGCAGCCGGCGAGGAGGGCGGCGGCGATGAGAGCGAGGCCGAGGCGGCGGGCACGGGGGCCGGACGCCTCGCGGAAGGCGGCGCGCGGGTCGGACGCCTTACGGGATGCGGCGCGGGGGCCGGACGCCTTACGGAAAGCGGCGCGCGGGCCGCCGGTGCCGGTCATGCGGCGGCCCGCAGCTGGGCGGCCAGCTCGGCGAAGCCGCGTCGTTCGGCGTGGGCGAGCGGGGTCACCCCGTCACCGTCGGGCAGGTCCGGGCTCGCCCCGGCCGCGAGCAGCAGCTCCACGACCTGCCGGTGCGCGAGGCCGCCCTCGCCGAGGATCACCGCCTCCAGCAGCGCGGTCCAGCCCAGCCGGTTGACGTGGTCGACGTCGATGTCGGTGACCCGCAGCACCTCCCGTACGTACGCGACATGGCCGCGTTCGCTCGCCGGGATGAGGGAGACCCCGCCGAACCGGTTGCACAGAGTCAGATCCGGGCCGGCCGGCAGCAGCACGTGCAGCATCGCGACGCTGCCGGTGACCCCGGTGGCCAGCCACGGACTGTCCTCGCGCCGGTCCTGGGCGTTCGGATCGGCCCCGGCGGCCACGAGCAGCCGGGCCGCCTCGACGTGGTCGCCGAGGACCGCGAGGAGCAGCGGCGTGCGCAACTCCTCGTCGCGGACGTCGACCCGTGCGCCGCCCTCGATCGCGGAGCGCACGCGGTCGGTGTCGCCGGTGCGTGCGGCGGTGAGCAGGTCGTGATCGAGGGCGTTCATGGGTACTCCGTTCTCGTCGGTCGTGCGGAGAGGACTGCGCGGGTGACTACCGGGCGAGCGAGGCGACGCCCGCCTGGGCGAACTTCTCGTCGAGGTCGCCGCTGGGCGCGCCGGCCACGCCGATGCCCGCCACCGGGGCGCCCTTGACCTGGACCGGGGCGCCCCCGCCGAGGAACAGCGTGCCGGGGATGTCCTTCAGGTTCGGGGTCTGCTCCAGGCGCTTGACCAGCTCGGAGGTGGGGGCGTTCCAGGAGACGGCGGTGAACGCCTTCTTCACCGCGGACTCGGGCGACTGCGGGCCCGCGCCGTCGCCGCGCAGGGAGACGATGGTGTTGCCGTTGCGGTCGACGACCGCGACGGTGATCCGCTGGTTCTCCTTCTTCGCCGCGTCCAGCGTGGCCTGCGCGGCCTTGGTGGCGGCGGCGACGGTCAGGTGTGTCGTCTGCTGGAGGTTGCGGTTGTTCGTGTCGGCCTTGACCGCGGCGGCGGGGGCGGCGGCCGGGGAGGAGGCGCTCGCGGACATCGCGCCGAAGGTGCCGGCCCCGAGGGCGGCGACGACGACGGCACCGGTGACGACACGGGTGCGCAGCGACAGCTTCTTCATGGTGGCTCCTTGGTGATCCGGGTCGGCCCGGTGGCGTGGGGTGCGAGGCGGCCCGAGTGGTCCGGGCGTTTCGCTCTGGTATCGATCCTCCCGGCGGAACCGGCCCCGTACGGTCGACGTACCGGCTGGAGGCGGCGGGCGGGACGGTCGACGCCCCCGTCAGCCGATCGGTTGATGCGGGGGTGGCCGGATCGGGTCACCATGGAGGGGTTTACGCAGGTCAGCGACGGAACGCGAGGTACGTGGTGGAGCACCGCAGCGGTTCGCCGGACGCGGAGCGGGCCGAGGGCTCCGGGGTCTCCGGGTCCGCGACCGAAGCCTTCGAGATCCCCGGGTCTGCGGCCGAAGCCTCCAGGCCCGCCGGGTCCACCGCCGAGGGCCCCGGGGCCGCCGGGTCCGACCCCGACGCACGCTGGCTCGCGCTCCTCATGCACGCCGCGTTCTTCCTGCTGCTCGGCGCCTCGCTGACCCGGTTCCTGATGCGGCACCCCGGCGAGGACCGCACCCCGTGGATCATCGCCCTGTCGATCACCCTGGCGGTGCTGTACCTCCTCGGCCCCGTCCTCGGCTCGCGCCCCACCCCGCGCCGGCTCACCTGGCTCGGGGTGCTCGTCGTCGTCTGGATGGTGCTGGTCGTCCTGGCGCCGAGCTTCGCGTGGTGCGCGGTGCCGCTGTTCTACACCGGGCTGCGGATCCTGCCGCCGCGTGCGGCCCTCGCGCTGGTCGCCCTGCTCACCGTGTTCGTCGTGGCCGCGCAACTGCGCCTGGCCGACGGGTTCGACCCGAATCTGGTCCTCGCCCCGCCCGCCGTCGCCGCCGTGGCGACGGCGGTCTTCGTCCATATGCAGCGCCAGGCGGTACGCCAGCGGGAACTGGCCACCCGTCAGCGCGAGCTGATCGACGACCTGCTGCGGACCCGGCGCGAACTGGCCGCCACCGAACGCCGCGAGGGGACCCTCGCCGAGCGCCAGCGGCTCTCCATGGAGATCCACGACACCCTGGCGCAGGGCCTGTCCAGCCAGCAGATGCTGCTCCAGGCCGCCGACCGCACCTGGAGCGCCGACCCGGACGCCGCCCGCCGCCATGTCCGTACGGCCACGGGCATCGCCGAACGCAACCTCGCCGAGGCCCGCCGCTTCGTCCACGACCTGGCCCCCGCCGACCTGGCGGAGGGCGGCGGCCTGGAGGCGGCCCTGCACGCGCTGGCGGCCCGCGAGAGCGCCCAGGCGGAGGGCGCGCTCAGCGTCCACTGCCATGTGGAGGGCACCCCGCACGCCCCGCTGCCGGACCGGGTGCAGTCCGCCCTGCTGCGCATCGCCCAGGGGGCCCTGGCCAATGTGCGGGAGCACTCCGGGGCGACCGCCGCCGGGCTGACCCTGACCCACCTCGACGACCGGGTGGTCCTGGACATCGGCGACAACGGCCGGGGCTTCACCGCCGGGCCCGAGGGTGTACGCGTCGCCCGCACCGTACGCGGCCACGGGCTTCCGGCGATGCGGGCCCGGGTACGGCAGCTCGGCGGAACGCTCACCATCGAGTCGGCGCCGGGCGAGGGCACCGTGCTCTCCGCAGAGGTTCCGCTCACCACCACGGAGGACCCCACATGACCGAGGCATCCCCGTCCCCCGCCCGCGTACGCATCCTGCTCTGCGACGACCACGTGGTCGTCCGCGCCGGGCTGCTCGCACTCCTCGGCAGCGAACCGGACATCGAGGTCGTCGGCGAGGCGGGCAGCGGCGAGGAGGCCGTGGTGCTGGCTGCCCGCCTCACGCCGGACGTCGTCCTCATGGACCTCCAGCTCGGCGAGGGCATCGACGGCGTCGAGGCGACCCGCCGCATCGCGGCCGACGGCACGGTCCACGTCCTGGTGCTGACCACGTACGACACCGACGCCGACATCACCCGCGCCATCGAGGCGGGGGCCACCGGCTATCTGCTGAAGGCGGAGCGCCCCGAGGAACTGTTCGCCGCGATCCGGTCCGCCGCCCAGGGCCGCACCACGCTCTCCGCCCCCGTCGCCAGCCGGGTCATGGCCCGGATGCGCAGCCCCCGCCCCAGCCTCACCGACCGCGAACGCGACATCCTGGCCCAGCTCTCCCAGGGCCTCGGCAACCGGGACATCGCCCGCGCCCTGTTCATCAGCGAGGCCACGGTCAAGACCCACCTGGGCCGCATCTACGACAAGCTCGGCGTCGACACCCGCGCGGGCGCGGTATCGGTGGCGAAGGAGCAGCGGCTGCTGCCGTAGCCGCCGTGTCTGCCCATCAGCCGCCGTCGATCACCGCCTCGGCGGTCGCCGCGGTGACAGCCCTCTCGAACCACACATCGAGCACGGCCAGGTCCGTGCAGGAGCTGATGCGCTGTCGCGCCTCGTCCGGCACCGCCACACCGCGCCCCTCGACACGTCCTTCGGCGCGGAAGCTCTCGGCGACGAAGCCGCGGAAATGGCTGAGACCAGTGCCCATCAGGTTCCTGGCGGCCCGCCCCGAACCGGCATGACACCATCGACCCGTGCTCGACATCGGCTACTCCCTCTCCCGTCGCTTCCCCGATCCCCCGCAGACCGACTACCGCCGCGCGGACGTCCGGGCGCTGCGGCACGATCTGTTCTCCGGCGACGTCTACCTCGCAGACACGAAGGCGGACCGCGAGCTGTCCACAGCCTGGGGATGGGTGCCGGTGCTCGACTTCGCGTGGGCGCTGTGCGACATCGTCGAGCAGATCGACCAGGACCCGCGCGGCAACCGCTCGCACCGGCGGCAGTACGCGGAGCTGGACTTCACCGAGTCCTCGGACGTCATGATCTTCGAGCGGCGCTTCGGCTGGGTCGACGTCGAGGCGGACTGGATGCCCGGCGACGAGCCGCCGCTCACCTTCAGCCACTCGCTCCTGCGCCGCGAGGCCCGCGACTTCCTGCACGACCTGATCGCCGACCTGGCCGATCTGCACGACGGCCTCGCCGACAACCCCGTGATCTGGGACCTCCAGGCCCGCTTCCCCCGCATGTGAGACGTGCGGACGGCCGTCCTCACGCCTCCACCCGCACCCCGATCTGCGCCGCGAACGCCGGAGCCAGCTCCATCAGCTGCGCCGGGCTGATCACCGCGCCCGCCAGCCGGTCCACGCCCCGGGCGATGTCCAGCTCGGCCACCGTGCGCAGGTCCACCGACTCCATCCGGGCGCTGCTGAAGTCCGCACGCTTCAGCACGCAGTCCCGGAACTCGACCCGGACCAGGTGCGCGTCCCCGAAGTCCGGCTCGGACAGCACGCAGCCCTCGAAGACGACGTCCTTCAGCCGGGCCTTGCGGAGATTCAGGTAGTCGATCTTGCCGCCCCGCACCACCACCCGCTCCAGCACCGCCCCGTGCAGCTGCACCCCGCCCAGGCGGGCGTCCACCACCTCCACGTCCCGCAGCGACGCCTCCGCGAGGTCCGTGCCCACGCCCCGTACGCCCGTCAGCACCGCGTCGATGAAGCGGGCCCGCGCCAGCTGCGCCCGGTCCAGGGCACAGCCGTCCAGGGCGCAGTCCATGAACCGGGCTCCCCGGCCCGAGGCGTCCGTCAGGTCCGTTCCGTCGAACCGCACCCCGTCGTAGTCCCCGTCGGGCTCCAGGCCGTCCCCGTCCCACGGAACGAGCGGGGGCAGCCGCACCTCCGGCCGCCGCGCCGCCGTCACGCCCGTGGTGCTCTTCTTCCTGCCGCTCGCTGCCATGCCCTCCATCGTGACGCACACCACTGACAACGCCCCGCCGCCGATGTCACGGGCCGCCGCCCCCGATCCGTCGCATCATCAAAGAAGCGAAGGAGATCCAGCCATGGGACGCATGGGACAGGCAGGACACATCCACGTCGTCGGCGGCGGCCTCGCCGGACTCACCGCCGCGATCACCGCCGCCGAATCCGGTGCGCGCGTCACCCTGCACGAAGGCCACCGGAATCCCGGCGGCCGGGCCAGGACGGCGGAGGGCCCGTACCGCACCAACGAGGGGCCGCACGCCGTGTACCACCGCGGGCCGTTCGGCACCTGGCTGGCCCGGCGCGATCTGCTCGGCCCCGTCGTCTCCGTACCGCTCCTCGAAGGGCTCCGCTTCCGCTTCCGGCGGGCGGGAGCCCTCCGCGCGCTGCCGCCCGCCGCCCTGCTGCGGCTCTCCCGCCGGGACCCCCGCACCGCCCCGGTGGACGGCGCCTTCCGGGAGTGGGCCACCGGTCAGGTCGGCGAGGACGGGGCCCGGGCCGCCGCGAACTTCGCCGCCGCCGCGCTCTTCCACCATGACCCCGGCGCGCTCTCGGCCCGGTTCGTCCAGGAGCGCTTCCGACGGCTGACGTCGCTCCCGCCCGAGGCCCGCTACCCGGTCGGCGGCTGGGCCCGGCTCGTCGAGCGGATGGCCGCGCACGCCCGGGGCCTCGGGGTCGTGGTCGGGACGGGCGCCCGCGTCGACACCCGGACGCTCGGCGAGCTGGCCCGGACCGGACCGGTGGTCGTCGCCACCTCCCTCGACTCCGCCCGCGCCCTGCTCGACGACGCCTCCCTCACCTGGGAGAGCGGCCGCACCGTCCTGGTGGACCTGGCGGTACGCACCCGCCGCGGCGACGCGTTCATCGTGTCGGACCTGGACGAGCCCGGCTGGCTGGAGCGGTTCACCGCCCAGGACCCCTCGCTCGCCCCGGCCGGGGAACAGCTGCTCCAGGGCCAGTTCGCGATCGGCCCCGACGCACGGCGGGCGGAGGGCGTCGCCCGCGCCGAGGCCCTCCTCGACCTCGGCTTCCCCGGCTGGCGGGAGCGCACCACCTGGCGCGCGGAGGCCCTCGCCGACGGCCGCACCGGAGCCGTCGACCGCCCCGGCACCACCTGGCGGGACCGGCCCTCCGTGGTCCGGGGCGACGACGTCTTCCTGGCGGGCGACCAGGTCGCCGCCCCCGGACTCCTCAGCGAGGTCTCCTTCACCAGCGGCCTCGAAGCCGCGATGCTCGCCGTGAAGGCCGTAGGACGGCGCTCCGGATCCGGGGTTGACCTCAACCAAACCTGAGGTACGAGGCTGGGGGCACGGCCCGCCGCGGCGGTGGGCCGGACCGCCAGGACCACGACCCCGGGGAGCCCTTCATGCACGCCGTACGTCTTCACATTTTCGGCCCCGCCGAGAACCTCGTGCACGAGCGGACCGAGGATCCCGTCCCCGGCCCCGGCCAGGTCCGTATCGCCGTGGCCGCGGCCGGTGTGCACCTGCTGGACACAGTCCTGCGGGAAGGCGAGGCGGGCCCTTACCCGGCCCCTGTCGACCTGCCCACCGTCCCCGGCCGCGAGGTCGCCGGGACCGTCGAGTCGGTGGGCGAGGGCACGGACCCCGGATGGCTCGGCCGGCGCGTCGTCGCCCACCTGGGCATGGCGCCCGGCGGGTACGCCGAACTCGCCGTCACCGACGCCGACCGGCTCCACGAGATCCCCGAGAAGCTGGACGCCGCCGCGGCCGTGGCCATGATCGGCACCGGCCGCACCACCCTCGGCATCCTCGGGTTCACCCCGCTCGGCCCGGACTCCGTGGTCGTCGTCACCGCGGCGGCGGGCGGCATCGGCACGCTGATCGTCCAGTACGCCAAGAACGCGGGCGCCACCGTGATCGCCCTGGCCGGGGGCCCGGCGAAAGTGGCACGGGCGACGGACAACGGGGCCGGCCTCGCCCTCGACTACACCCGCCCCGACTGGCCGCTCCGGGCCCGGGAGTACCTCGACACGGCCGGTCTGCGGGCCACCGTCGTGTACGACTCCGTCGGCGGGACCACCGCCCGCGCCGCGGTCGACCTCCTCGGATCCGGCGGACAGCACATCGTCTACGGCTGGTCCGGCGAGGGGCTCCGCGACGGGGAGCCCCTCACCTTCACCGCCGCCGAACTGGCGGAACGCTCCATCACATCCGCCTCCGTCCTCGGGCCGAAGATGATCGAACGGGGCGGCGGCCTGCGCGCCCTGGAGACCCGCTCCCTCGCCGAGGCGGCAACGGGCCGGCTGCGCCCCGCCGTCCAGCGCTTCCCGCTCGCCGAAGCCGCCGCCGCACACCGCGCGCTGGAGACCCGGGGCACGATGGGCAAGGTGGTCCTGGAGCCGTGACCAGGAGGGGTTCGCGCGGCTCGGCCAGTCGGTTCCGCCCCCTCACCTCACCGCCCCAGCAGCCGCCGCGCGATCTCCGCGTGGTCGGGGGCGAGCCGGACCTCCCCCTCCTCGGCCCCCCACAGCCCGTTCTGGAGCACCCGGCCCAGCGTCCAGGCCCGCGCCCGCTCCCGGTCTCGCTCCAGGCCCAGGGCCTCGGTCAGCGCGTCGAACCGCCACACCACCTCGTCCGCGTCGAAGAGGTTGTCCAGCGCCGGGAACAGCTCGAAGCCCGGGTCACCCGCCAGCGGCTTCGGGTCGAGGGCGACCCACTCTCCCGCCCGCCCCGCGTCCGCGCGCCCGGCCAGGATGTTGTCGTAGTGCAGGTCCCAGTGGAGCAGCCGGTCCCCCGGCTCGCCCGCGACCTCCCGTACCGCCGCCGCGCAGTCGGCGAGCAGCCGCCGGTCCGCCGCGTCGGCCAGCAGGCCCACCCGCTCCGGCGCCTCCGCGAGCATCCGCTCCGCCACCCCGCCCAGCGTGCGCAGCCCCTCGGGGGCGGGCACCGCCACCAGCCGGGCCAGCACCGAGCCGAGGACCCTCACCGCCTCCCGCACATCGGCCTCGCCGGACAACGGCCGCCGCTCGTCGAGCCGTTCCAGCAGCAGCGCACCGCTCTCCGGGTCGTGGTCGAGCAGCTCCACCGCCCCCGCGCCCGCCGCCGACCACACCCGCAGGGCGACCGGTTCGCCGGCTGTCTCCTCGTCCACCGCCTGGAGCTTCAACGCGGCGGGCCGCCCGTCCGCCTCCCGCACCACCGGCAGGACCAGCGCGCACATCCCGTACATCGACGGGCCGTCCGGCCGCAGCCCCCACCGCTCCAGCAGCCGCACGGCGAGGTCCGGCAGGGCGGCGACGAAGGCCCGCCCGGCGGCTCCGTTGAAGCGGGACTGGGTGGCGGCCAACTCGTCCGGGATCTCGATCACGCCACCGATCCTAGGGAGGCGCGGGTTTGGGGGAGGAGCGATTTTCGGGCCGGAAGGGCGCAGGAGGTCTGGCACCGGAAAGGCCCAGGAGACGAAACGGCCCCGCGCGCAGTAACGTCCCGCCACACGTACGCTCGGCATCTCACCGAACCGGGCAGGGACCCCAGGGGCATCATGAGCACCGTCAGTACCGTCGTCGGCGGCATATCGTTCTGGTACGCGCAGGAGGGCACCCCCGCCCCGCGCGAACCGCTCCCCGGCGACACGAACGTCGACGTCTGCATCGTCGGCGGCGGCTACACCGGCCTCTGGACGGCGTACTACCTGAAGAAGGCCGTCCCCTTCCTGAACATCACCGTCCTGGAGGCCAAGTTCTGCGGTTACGGGGCCTCCGGCCGTAACGGCGGCTGGCTGTACAACGGCATCGCGGGCCGCGACCGGTACGCCAAGCTGCACGGCCACGAGGCCGCCGTACGGCTCCAGAAGGCGATGAACGAGACCGTCGGCGAGGTCGTCCGGACCGCCGCCGAGGAGAAGATCGACGCCGACATCCACCAGGGCGGCGTCCTGGAGGTGGCCCACACCCCGGCCCAGCTCGCCCGACTCAAGGACTTCCACAGCGTCGAGATCGCCTTCGGGGAGACGGACCGGATCCTGCGCGGAGCGCGCGAGACCGCCGAGCGCGTCCATGTGACCGGGGCCGTCGGCTCCACCTGGACCCCGCACGGCGCCCGGCTGCACCCGGCCAAGCTGGTCAAGGGGCTCGCGGACGCGGTGGAGGCGCTCGGCGTCACCATCCACGAGTCGACCCCGGTCACCGAGATCAAGCCCAAGCACGCCGTCACCCCGTACGGCACGGTCCGCGCCCCATACGTCCTGCGCTGCACCGAGGGCTTCACCGCGAGCCTCAAGGGCCAGAAGCGCACCTGGCTCCCGATGAACTCCTCCATGATCGTCACCGAGCCGCTGCCCGCCCGGATCTGGGACACCATCGGCTGGGAGGGCCGCGAGACCCTCGGCGACATGGCCCACGCCTACTTCTACGCCCAGCGCACCGCCGACGGCCGCATCGCGCTCGGCGGCCGCGGCTACCCGTACCGCTTCGGCTCGGCCACCGACAACGACGGCCGCACGCAGCCCGCCACCGTCACGGCCCTGCGCGACCTGATGGTCCGGCTCTTCCCCGTCACGGCGGGCGTCCACGTCGACCACGCCTGGTCGGGCGTCCTCGGCGTGCCGCGCGACTGGTGCGCCACCGTCACGCTCGACCGCTCCACGGGCCTGGGCTACGCGGGCGGTTACGTAGGCTCGGGCGTCGCCACCGCCAACCTCGCCGCCCGCACCCTGCGCGACCTGATCCAGCAGGACTCCGGCCAGGCGGGCCCCACCGAGCTCACCGCCCTGCCGTGGGTGAACCACAAGGTCCGCCGCTGGGAGCCCGAACCCTTCCGCTGGCTCGGCGTCCACGGCATGTACGCGGCCTACCGCGCCGCCGACCGCCGCGAGACGACCTCGCCGCGCCCCGGCACCGACCCCATCGCGAAGGCGGCGGACCGGATCGCGGGCCGCCACTGAGTCCCGGGCTACGACGCGGGGCGCTCCGCGACCAGCACCCCCACCTTGTCGATCCGGTGCTCGGGGTTGCCGAACTCATCCCGCCAGAAGTTCCCGGCCGCGTCGTCCTCGGGGGTCGCGCAGGTGGAGAGCGTGATCATCGCCCGGGTCGGCTCCTCCCCCGGCTTCCCCGGCACCTCGGCCCGCTGCTCGGCGAGCGAACGCTCGCTGCGGAAGGAGGTCTGCCGGGTGGCGGTGATCTCGTAGGTGTAGCGGGTGCCGTCCTCCGTCACGTACACGGAATCGCCCTGCTCCAGCTCCGGCAGGTCACGCAGCACCCCTCCGGCGCTCAACCGGTGCGCGGTGACGAGGTAGTTGCCGACATCGCCCGGCCCGACCCCGCCCTCCTCCCCGTACGGGCTGGCCGCGACGCCCCGGTCCTGGATCCGGCTGCCGGGGCGGTCGTCGGTCGTCCCCTCGTACGGCACGACGTCCAGGTCCTCGACGCCGATGGCGGGAAGGGCGAGGACGGCGACCTCGGCACGCGGGTCCGTGCGGTCGGCGGGGGCAGCGGCGGCGGTGCCCGCGCCGACGGTCAGCAGCACGGCGGCACCGGCACAGGCCGAGGCCCTGAGGAACGTACGGGTACGAAGGCGGTGGCGGCGCATGAGCTTCCCCATCCAGGACCGGATCAGTAGCTCCGGTCCCTGTACCTCCAGTACACCAGGACACCGCCGGCAGCGCCCGGGGATCAGTCGCGGGGCCAGGGCCGTCCGTCGAGCCGTTCGATCGAGAGGTTCAGCCGGCTGAGGGAGGCGGCGAGCTGCTCCGCCTCCTCCGGGGTCCAGTCGGCGAGGACCTTGGCGAGGCCCGCCACGTTCCTGCTCCGGTCGCTGTCGAGGCGGCGTTCGCCCTCCTCGGTGATGGCGAACTTACGGGCGATCCCGCCGTCGGGATCCGGGATGCGCTCGACGACCCCGGCCCGCAGCATCGCGGCGGTCTGCCGGTTGAGCGTGGAGGCGTCCAGCCGGAAGGCGTCGCCGAGCTGGCCGATGGACATGGGCCCCTCGGCCTGGATCCGGCTGAGCAGGATGTAGGCGGAGCGGTCGAGCTGCCAGTCCACGCGCGGGGTGACCATGTGCATGTACCGGCCGAGCAGCATCGTCTCGCGTTCGATCCGGCCGATGGGCTTGTCCACGTGCTCTTCCTCCGTTGACCAGGTCTCACGATAGATGTGCATCATGCACATGTTATGCATGATGCATATTCCATGTATCGTGCATGGTCGAACACCGCATGCGCGTCGACCCGCCCGTAAGGGCAAGAGGGAGCAGTACCCGTGGAGAGTTCACCCCCCGCACCCCGCCCGGGAGGCGTGGTCGGCATCCTCGCCTTCGCCGGAATCGTGGCGGCGCTCACGCAGACCCTGGTGGTGCCGCTGATCGCGGAGCTGCCGAAGCTGTTCGACACCTCCGCGTCCAACGCCTCCTGGGTCATCACCGCCACCCTGCTCGCCGCCGCCGTGGCCACTCCCGTCGCCGGCCGGCTCGGCGACATGTACGGCAAGCGGCGCATGCTGCTGCTCTCGCTCGTCCCGCTGGTCCTCGGCTCGGTGGTCTGCGCCCTGTCCTCCGCCGTGGTCCCGATGATCGCCGGACGCGGCCTCCAGGGCCTCGGCATGGGGGTGGTCCCGCTCGGCATCAGCCTGCTGCGCGACGTGGTCCCGGCGGAGAAGCTCGGCCCGTCCATCGCGATCATGAGCGCCTCGATGGGTGTGGGCGGCGCGCTGGGCCTGCCGTTCGCCGCCGCCATCGCCGAGAACACCAGCTGGCGGGTGCTGTTCTGGGTGGTCGCCGTGCTGGCTCTCGCGGTCGGCGCGCTGATCCTCGCCCTGGTCCCCGGGGACCGCCCGGCCGCCCGGTCCGGACGGTTCGATCTGCCCGGGGCCGTCGGCCTCGGCACCGCCCTGATCTGCCTGCTGCTCGCCGTGTCCAAGGGCGCCGACTGGGGCTGGGGCAGCGCCACCACGCTCTCCCTGTTCGCCGCCGTCCTGGTGCTCCTGCCCGCCTGGGGCTGGTGGGAGCTGCGGCTGACCGACCCGCTGGTCGACCTGCGCGTCACGGCCCGCCCCCAGGTCCTCATGACGAACACCGCCTCGGTCCTGGTCGGGTTCGCGATGTACGCCCAGTCCCTCGTCGTGCCCCAGCTGCTCCAGCTGCCCGAGGCCACCGGGTACGGCCTGGGGCAGTCGATGCTCGCGATGGGCCTGTGGATGGCTCCGGCGGGGCTGATGATGATGGCGATGTCACCGGTCGGCGCGAAGCTGTCCGCGGCCAAGGGCCCGAAGGTCACCCTGGCCGTGGGCAGCCTGCTCATCGCCGCCGGCTACGGCCTGTCCGTACCGCTGATCGGTTCCGGCTCCCCGTGGAGCCTGCTGATCGTCACCCTCGTCTGCAACTCGGGCGTCGGCTTCGCGTACGGGGCGATGCCCGCGCTCATCATGGGCGCGGTGCCGCAGTCCGAGACCGCTTCGGCGAACAGCTTCAACGCCCTGATGCGCTCGATCGGCACGTCGTTCGCGGCTGCGGTCATCGGCGTGGTCCTGGCCCGGATGACCACGGACTTCGGCGGCTTCCCGCTGCCCTCCGAGAACGGCTTCCGGGCCGCGATGCTGATCGGCTGCGGGGTCGGCCTCGCCGCCGCGGTCGTCGCCGCCCTCATCCCCGTACGCCCGGCGACCGCACCGCTCCGGCCCGCCGCGAACGGACCGGCGGAGGTACCGGAGGCCTCGGAGGCCAAGGCCTGAGCGACGCCCGAACGGCCCACGGCCCGGGGCCCGGCGCTTCAACCGCCGGGGCCCGGGCCGGACTTCGTACGCCCCCTGTACGAACAGCGGTTCAGCGGGTCAGTCTCAGCAACCGTCCCGACCGTGCCGTGGCCACCAGCTCCTCGACGGTGGCGAGCTTCACCCGGGGGCGGCCGTCGCGCCGTCCCCGGTCCCGTTCGGCGCGGTCGATCGCGGCCAGGCCCCGGGCGTCCACGACCCGGCGGTTGCGCTGCCGGGCCAGGCGCCGGAACGCCTTGGCATCGCCCGTCGGCGCGGCCAGCTCACCGGCGACCGCGTCGGCCAGGAGCGTGCCGACCGTCTCGGCCGCGCACGTGCGGTTGGCGCCGATCCCGCCGGACGGCCCCCGCTTGATCCAGCCGACCACATAGCTGCCGGGCACCCCGGCCACCCGGCCGCCCTCGTGCGGGACGGTGCCCGACAACTCGTCGAACGGCAGCCCGGGGACCGGGATTCCGCGATATCCGATGGCCCGCAGCAACAGCCCGGCCTTCAGGTCGGCCGTGCCGCCGCCGTCACCGTCCCCGCCGCCGTCCGTGACGCGTACGGAGTTCACGCCGTCGCCCTCGCCCCGGATCTCCACGACCTCGGAGTGGAAGCGGAGCACGATGCGGCGCTCACCGCCCGTGGGGGACGCGGCGTCCGTCCGCACGCGGGCGAGCCCCTTGAGCACCCCGGCCCGGTCGCCCGCCCCGGCCGCGTCGATCGCCGCCGCCGTACGCGGATCGTGGTCGTCCACCACCAGCTCCACACCCGGCACATGCTTCAGCGCGAGGAGTTCGGAGCGGGTGTACGCGGCGTCCCCGGGACCCCGCCGCCCCAGCACCACCACCTCCCGGACCCGGCTCGCCCGCAGCGCGTCCAGGGCGTGGGCGGCGATGTCGGTGGCCGCGAGCGCCTCCGGGTCGGCGACCAGGATCCGGGCGACGTCGAGGGCGACATTGCCGTTGCCGACCACCACGACCCGCTCGGCGGAGAGGTCGACGCCCTGCGCGACGGCCTCCGGGTGGGCGTTGTACCAGGCGACGAACGCCGTGGCCGACAGGCAGCCGGGCGTCTCCTCCCCGGGCACCCCGAGCCGCCGGTCCGTGGAGGCGCCGACCGCGTAGATCACCGCGTCGTGGTGGGCCGACAGCTCCTCGGCCGTGACGTCCCGGCCCACCTCGATCCCCAGGTGCATGCGGACCCGGGGATGGGAGTGGAAGCGGGAGAAGGTGTCGCCGACCTTCTTCGTCGCGGGGTGGTCGGGGGCCACCCCGTACCGGACGAGCCCGCCCGCCACCGGCAGCCGGTCGATCAGGGTGACCTCGGCGGCGGTGTGCAGCAACAGGTCCTGCGCCGCGTACATCCCGGCGGGCCCGGTCCCGACCACCGCCACCCGCAGCGGCCCGAAGTCGGACGGCAGGCTGCGCTCGAAGACCGGCTCGCCCCAGGCGTGGAAGTTGGGCCCGTCGACCTCCGCCGCGGGCGGTTCGGCGCCTTCGTAGTAGGCGGCGTTGATGTCCGCGTACTCCCGCTGCCCGGCGGACAGCGAGTCCACCGGGAAGATCGCGTCCACCGGGCAGGCGTCCGCGCAGGCCCCGCAGTCGATGCACGCCCGCGGGTCGATGTGCAGCATCTCCGTGGAGCCGAAGGCGCGTTCCTCCGGCGTCGGATGGATGCAGTTGACCGGGCACACGGCCACACAGGTGGCGTCGTTGCAGCAGGTCTGGGTGATGGCGTAGGTCATGGCCCCGGCTCAGATCAGGTTCGCGCGCTTGTAGAACGCGAGGGCGGGCTTGGTGAGCAGACGGGCGGAGGCCAGGAAGTCCATCAGCCCCGAACAGCTGGAGCGCATCATCGACTTGTGGTGCGCGTTGCTCTTCGCCGCGGCCAGCGCCCGCCGCTTGTCGAGGCCGGCCTTCCGGTAGACCTCCGGGTTCACCATGCTGGTCACGATGAAGTACGAGGCGACGGCGACGACGAACGCGTTGATCTGCCGCCGCGCCCACCCCGCGCCCTCCAGCCGTTTGAGGGTCTCGTCCCGGGCGAACTTCATGTGCCGGGACTCCTCCACGACGTGGATGTTGTTGATGGTGCGGACGAACGGCACGACCCGCTCGTCGCGCATCCAGTCCCGCTGCATCACGTCGAGGACCTCCTCGGCGACCAGGATCGCCGCGTACGCCGCCTCGCCGAACGCCAGCGTCTTGAACGCCCGGCCCAGCTCCATCACCGCCCGGCGCGGCCGGTAGTGGGGCGCGCCCAGCTTCTGCGCGCCGCGCGCGAACATGATCGAGTGGCGGCACTCCTCGGCTATCTCGGTGAGCGCCCACTGGAACTCCGCGCCCGCCGGGTTCTTCATGTAGATGTCCCGCAGCACCATCTGCTGGAGGATCATCTCGAACCAGATCCCGGTGCTGGCGACCGAAGCCGCCTCCTGCCGGGTCAGCTCCTTGCGTTGCGCCTCGGTCAACTCGCCCCAGTAGGCGGTCCCGTAGAGACTGCTCCACTCGGGGCTCGCGCCGTGGAACTCCTTGTCCAGCGGCGTCTCCCAGTCCACCTCGGTGGCCGGGTCGTACGCCAGCTGCGCGGCCGAGTCGAGCAGCCGCCGCGCGACGTCGTCGCCCTCGGGACTTTCCTGGACCTTCGACGGAACGGTGCTGCCGGCCATGCTGCGGCTCCTTGGGTCGAGTGCGGTGATCCTTGATCGTGGTGAGTGCGTACGTCGACAGCCGTGCGGTTACGGGCTGTACGGAGTCGGGGCGCGACGGCCCGCACCGCCGCCCGAGCACTCCACCCGCTTGTTAGACGCAAGGTATAACAAGGATCCCGAGTCGCCTACCCCCCGGTAGAAATCGGTACGGACGCTCACCGCATCTCCTTGCCCGCACGGCAGTTCGGCCCTACTCCGTCCCCCAGGCGACCGGCAGGGAGACCACTCCGTAGACGCTGGAGCGCTTGCGCACCGGCACTTCTACCGACGGGACCGCGAGGCGCAGGCCGGGAAAGCGGGCGAGGAGAGCCGGGAGCCCGACGGTCATCTCGACCCGGGCGAGCTGCTGGCCGAGGCACTGGTGCGGGCCGTGACCGCAGGAGAGATGCCCGGCGACCCGGCGGCGGAACCGGCGAGATCCGGGTCGGCGCGCAGGGCCTCCAGCCGGGAGGGGTGGGACAGTAGTTCGTAGCGGGAGCTGAAGCGCGGATCGGCGAGCACCGCGCGGGCAGCCTCGTGCCCGGTGACCAGCCGGCCCACGTGCCCGTCGGCGTAGCGCAGGCGGCGGACCGGCCGGTCGCTCAGGGCGGTGAGAGCGGGGGGCGGATCGAAGGGGCAGCCGGTGTGCCGGTCGGTGGGCAGGACGGGCGACTCGTCGGCGGAGTCGGATTCGGTGTCGGTGTCCGGGTCGTACGCCATGGGGTTCTCCCGAGGTGGTGGACGAAGGAGCCGGGCGGGGGGGGGCCGAGCAGGAGGGGCAGCGGAGCGGGACAAGGGAGCAGGGCAGGGGAAGCGGCTACCGGGGATCCTGGGCGAACTTCGCGGTCGCCCAGAAGTAGCCGAGGACCACGAGACCGAGGCTCCAGCCGACGGCCAGCCACCCGTTGTGGCCGATCTCGGTGCCGAGCAGCAGGCCGCGCAGGGTCTCGATCGCCGGGGTGAAGGGCTGGTACTCCGCGATCGGCCGGAACCAGCCCGGCATCGTCTCCACCGGGATGAAGGCGCTGGACAGCATCGGGAGCAGCACCATCGGCAGGGCGTTGTTGCTGGCCGCCTCCGCGTTCGGGCTGATCAGACCCATCCCGACGGCGACCCAGGTGAGGGCGGCGGAGAAGAGCACGAGCAGCCCGAACGCGGCCAGCCACTCCAGGGCCGTGGCGTCCGTGGACCGGAAGCCGATGGCCACCCCGACCGCACCGACCACGATCACGCTCAGCACGCTCTGCAGCACGCTGCCGACGACATGCCCGACGAGCACCGAGCTGCGGTGGATCGCCATGGTACGGAAGCGGGCGATGATCCCCTCGGTCATGTCGTTGGAGACGGACACCGCGGTCCCGACCACCGTGGAGCCGATGGTCAGCAGGAGCAGGCCCGGGACGATGTAGGCGATGTACGCGGAGCGGTCGGCCCCGCCGCCACCGATCCCCGCGCTCATCACGTCGCCGAAGATGTAGACGAAGAGCAGCAGGAGCATGACAGGTGTGAGGAGCAGGTTGAGGGTGAGGGAGGGGTAGCGCCGGGCGTGCAGGAGGTTGCGGCGCAGCATGGTGGTGGTGTCGCGGGCGGCGAGGGCGAGCGAGCTCATCGGGCGTTCTCCTTGGGCTGGTCGTTCTGAGCCGGGACGGTGGAGGCGGTGAGGGCGAAGAACACGTCGTCCAGGTCGGGGGTGTGGACGGTGAGTTCGTCCGCCTCGACACCGGCCGAGTCCAGCCAGTCGAGGATGGAGCGCAGTTCGCGCTGGCTGCCGTCGCTGGGGATCTGCAGCGCCAGCGCCTCCTCGTCGGGGGCGGCCTCGCGCAAGGCGGAGGCGGCGGAGCGGTAGGCGTCCGGGTCGGTGAAGCGGAGCTTGACGTGTCCGCCGGGGACGATCCGCTTGAGCTCTTCGGCGCTGCCCTCGGCGGCGATCTTCCCGTTGTTGAGGACGGCGATGCGGTCGGCGAGTTCGTCGGCTTCTTCCAGGTACTGGGTGGTGAGGAAGACGGTGACGCCGTCGGCGACCAGCTCGCGGATGATGCCCCACATGGTGTGGCGGGAGCGGGGGTCCAGGCCGGTGGTCGGCTCGTCGAGGAAGATGATGCGGGGCCCGCCGACCAGGGTCATGGCGATGTCGAGGCGGCGTTTCATGCCGCCGGAGTAGGTCGAGGCGGGCTTCTTCGCCGCCTCCGCCAGGTCGAAGCGCTCCAGCAGTTCGGCGGCCACCCGCCGCCCCTCGCGCTTGGAGAGGTGGTGCAGGTCGGCCATCAGGAGCATGTTCTCCTCGCCGGTGATCAGTCCGTCGACGGCGGAGAACTGCCCCGTGACGCCGATCGCGGCGCGGATGGCCTGTGGGTCGGTGGCGAGGTCGTGACCGCCGACGCGGATCTCGCCGGAGTCGGCGCCGGGGGTGATGAGGGTGGAGAGGATCTTGACGGCGGTGGTCTTGCCCGCGCCGTTCGGGCCCAGCAGGGCGAAGACCGTGCCTGCCGGGACGGTCAGGTCGATGCCGTCCAGGACGGTCTTGTCGCCGTAGGACTTGCGCAGTCCGGTGGCGCTGATCGCCTGCGTCGCGGCCTGGACGGCACGCGGCGCGGAGGCCCGGGTGACAGTCATGCTGGTTTCCCTTTCGCGAGTGGTGGGTCTAGCGGGGTGGGGCGGTGCGGGCTGGTGCCGGGGGCGTTGAGCTGCCGAGCGCGTCGGGCCGAGCCGGCAGGTGCAGACCGGGTTGAGCTGCCGGGCTGTACGAGGCCGGGTTGAACCGCCGGGCGATACGAGGCCGGGCCGGGGCGCGTCGGGCGAGCCGGCCGACACAAGGCGGTGTCGAGCTGCCGGGCGCCAGAGGGCCGAGTCGGCTGTGCCGGGGCGGAGTTGGGCTGCCAGCCGGCGCACGCCCGGGCGGGCGCGTGGGGCTGGGCTCACCGATGCAGTGCGGTGCTGAGCCGCCGGGCGGTGTTGAGCCGCCGGCTCGTGCGGGCCGAGCCGGGCGGTGCAGGGCGGTGTTGGGCTGCCGGATGGTGCCGGGCGGTGCGGGACGGTGGTGGGCTACCGGGCGGTACGGGGCCGCCTCGGGCCGGCCCCGGAGCCCCCGGAGGCCCGGCGCGAGGCCCGACGCGAGGCCCGGCGCGAGGCCCGGCGCGAGGTCAGGCGCGAGGTCAGGCGCGGCGGACGATGATGTCGCCAGCCCCGCTCCGGGCGTGCACCTCGACGGTCTCGTCGGCGTCCTCGGGACCGGCGGCGGCGCCGAGCGCGTTGCGTACGGTGCCGAACTTGGGGTTCAGGTCGAGCCAGGCGGCGGTGCCCTCGTGGATGCCCACTTCCAGGTCGCCGACCGACGTCCGCAGAGCGATCCGCCCACGGGTCACGTCGCCGACCCGGATGCGGCCGTTGGAGGAGGTCGCCTCCACCCCGGCGTGGGCGACGCCGATCTCGATCCGGCCGTTGGCGGACTTGGCGACGACATTTCCGTACGCGACACCCACGGAGACGTCGCCGTTGGCCGCGTTGACCTTCAGCTCCCCGCCGACTTCGTCGACCTCGGTCGTACCGTTGCCGTTCTTGACGACCGCCACCCCGGCGACCGAGCCGATCCCGACCCGTCCCGAGCCGACGACCTCGGCGTCCCCGGTGGAGCGTGCCAGCCGGATGTCGCCGTGGTCGGTGGTGAGCTCGGCCCGGGCCGCCTCGTCCACGTGGAGATCGCCGAGCGAGGTCTTCAGCCGTACCTCGCCGAGCGGACCCTCGCAGAAGAAGCCGCCCAGGGCTGAGGTG
Organism: Streptomyces globisporus; assembly: GCA_014649555.1. GTDB lineage: Bacteria > Actinomycetota > Actinomycetes > Streptomycetales > Streptomycetaceae > Streptomyces > Streptomyces globisporus. The sequence continues at coordinate 127,354 of BMTG01000013.1, forward strand.
CCCCGCACGTCGGACCCGGCGGGCAGTTCGATGCTCACCACGACGGAGCCCGGCTTGCCGAACAGGGTGCGCTTCTTCGGGGTTCTGACGGTGAGGCGACCGCCCGAGCAGGAGACCTGGGTCTGCTGCACGGCACGTACGTCGTCCTGGTCGGCTCCGTTGCCCGGCAGCACCTCGACGACCGTGTCGGTGCGCTTGCCGGCGGTGATCCGGGCGGTACCGGCGTCCAGCTCGACGACGGCGGAGATCGGCTCAGGGGTATCGAAAGAAGGCATGGCTGTCCCGTCCTCTTGGCTCGGTGAGTTGATGAGCGATCAGCGATCAGCGATCAGCGACGATCGATGCGTTACGTCGGCCGGATCGGCGACCGGCCGGTGAAGTGAAGCGGGAGCTGCCGACTGCTAACGGACCCAGCCGGTGAAGCCGCGGCCGCCCGAGTCCTTGCCCCGGCCGCCCGGTGCGCTCCCGCGCCCGCCGCCGTCGAGGGCGACGGACACGGCCCGTACGAGCCAGGCGTTGACCGACAGGCCCTCCTCCGCCGCCGCTCCCTCGGCGCGGCTTTTGAGATGGGAGGGGAGGCGGAGGTTGATCCGCGCCATGGTGCCGTCGTCGGCCTCCGCGGCGGGCGGCGCGACCGCGACGGGCGCCGCGACCGGTTCCCGCGCCTCCCGCACCGGCTCGGGCGCCGGCGGCGGTGTCACCACGAACTCCGGATCGAGCCCACGCAGCCGCACGTCGACCGAGCCGGGAGCCAGCTCCCGGGTGACGTCGCTCATCGCCGCGGAGAGCGCGTTGAGCAGGGTCAGCCGGGCGGCGGACTCCAGGGGAGCACTGAGCCGCTCGGCCAGGGCACGGGCTTCGTCACCGCCGGCATCCGCGGCGACGGCGAGTTCCCGCCGGAGATGGTCGACGTAGGGGGTGAGGTCCATGACGCCATCATGGCACATGGATGGCATCACGTCGAGCCAATCTGGCACCGACTCTCGCGAAACCCCTCTTACCTGCAAGAACGCAAAGAACAGGCATGCGGCGACGCTATCGGAACCATCACGCGGGCCAGATATGGCACCACTCCGGTGCCATATGGCACACCTGACGTGTCACCTCGGCACAACCCGACCCATCCACCAGGAAGGTTTGCCAACGGGGACCGCGAGGGTGGATGGTTGCCGGACGGCAACATTCCCGACCGGATGAGGTGAGGAGTTCGCCCAGCGTGCTCTCCCCGATGTGACATCAATTCCGCAGGTCCCCACGGCCCGCACCGCCGAGCCCCTCGAAGCCTCGGCGTGGAATACGGCTCCGTATCCCGCGCTGATGGTGGACGGCCTGGGCACGGTCCGCCTCTACAACGACGCCGCAAAGACCCTGATACCTCGGCTGCGCCGGGGCCGCCCCCTGTCCGAAGCCGGGATCGACTGGCTGGACCAGGGGCACCGTCGACGCGCCGCCGGACCGGTGGACGACGCACCTCCGACCGGCACCATCGGCGACCGCGACTTCGCAGCACACCCGAGCGACCACCCCGACGGCACAGTCGTCTGGTGGCTGGTCGACGACACCGACCACCGCCTCGCCCGCCAGGCGCTGCGGACGGAGCGGCAGCGCAGCGCGTTCCTCGGCGAGGCGTCCAACGCGCTGCTGTCGTCGCTGAACCTCGAACGGTGCATGGACGTCACCGCGGAGCTGGCGGCCCAGCACCTCGCCGACGCGGCCCTCGTCATCACCCCGCGCACCGGGAAGAGGTACCCGGTGGTGACCTGCCTGCGCGACGGGCAGCCCCATTCCGCCATACGGCTGGAAGATCCGGAGGAGGTGCCCGGGCTCGCCGAGGCGCTCCAGGGCTTCCCCCCGGTCCCGTCGCGCTGGATCGACCCCGCCTCCGCCCCCGCCTGGCTGGAGCCCGAGGGATTCGGCCCGATCGGCTCGATCGTCGTGACACCCCTGCCCGGCCACGGCGTCCCCGCCGGGGCCCTCGTCCTGCTGCGCCGGGACGCGTCGGCCGCCTTCAGCAGCGAGGAGGAGGTCTTCGCCCGGATCTTCGCCGCCCGGGCCGGCGCCGCCATGTCGGCTGCCCGCCTCTACGCGGAACAGTCCTCCCTGGCCCACACCCTGATGCAGGACCTGATGCCGCCGGTCCTGCGCCGGTCGGCCGGAGTGGAGTTCGCGGGCGGCTACCGGCCGTCGAAGAACAACGAGCGCGTCGGCGGGGACTTCTACGACGTGCACCCGGCCGCCGACGAAGCGGAAGCCTCCCTCGCCGTGCTGGGCGACGTGTGCGGCAAGGGGCTGGAAGCCGCCGTGCTGACCGGGAAGATCCGCAACACGCTGCACGCCCTGCTGCCCCTGGCCGACGACCACCAGCGGATGATCAACCTGCTGAACGGGGCGCTGCTCAGCTCGCACCACACCCGCTTCGCCTCCCTCGTCCTGGTCTCCACCCTGCGCAAGGCCGGATCCGTACACCTGGCGGTGACCAGCGCCGGCCACCCCGCACCCCTCGTCGTACGCAACGACGGCACCGTGGAACCGGTCCCCTCCCGGGGCACGGTCGTCGGCGTCCTCCCGAACGCCGCCGCGACCACGGCCCGTACGGCCCTGGAGCCGGGCGAGTTCTGCCTCCTCTACACGGACGGCATCACCGAGGCCAGGGGCGGCCCGCTCGGCGACGAGATGTTCGGCGAGGCCCGGCTGACCGAGGCGCTCTCCCACTGCGCGGGCATGCCGGCGGAGGCCGTCGTGGAACACGTGCAGATGCTCGCCTCCCAGTGGACCGGCGACCGGGCCCACGACGACATGGCCGTCATGGCCATCGCGGCACCCCGCTCGCACCACCTCAGCGCGGTGGACGGCCACACCCGGGGCAGGTTCACCGCATGACGCTCGCTCCCCCGCTCACCCCCGCACCCTGGATCGAACAGCTGTGGCAGTCCGTGACGGACGGCGACGAGTACGCCGCCACCGAGCTCGTCCTGCGCGCACTCGACGAGGGCTGGGAGCCGGAGAGCATCCTGCTCGACCTGATCGCCCCGGTCCAGGGCAGAGTCGGCGAGGAATGGGCCGCCGACCGCTTCACCGTGGCCCAGGAACACGCGGCCACCGCGATCAACGACCGCGCCATCGCCGCCCTGTCGCACCGCACCCGCACCCGGCCCGCGGGGCAGCCCAGACGACTGGCCGTGGCCTGCGTGGACGGCGAGTGGCACGCCCTGCCCGCACGCCTGGTGGCGGAGGTGTTCCGACTGCGCGGCTGGCACGTGGACTATCTCGGCGCCCAAGTGCCCACCCACCACCTGATCTCCCACATCCACCGCACCGGCCCGGAGGCCGTGGCCCTCTCCAGCTCCATCGCGACCCACCTGCCGACCGCGCACGCGGCCATCACCGCGGTACAGGCCACCGGAACCCCCGTCATGGTCGGCGGAGCCGCCTTCGGCGACCGGGGACAGTACGCGGCCCTGCTCGGCGCAGACCTGTGGGCCCCCGACGCCCGGACGGCGGCCGCCCGCCTCCACCAAGGCCCCCTCCCCCGGCCCGCGTCGCCGCACCAGCCCGTCGACGACCTCCCCCACCTGTCCGACCAGGAGTACACCCTGGTCACCCGCACCCGCCCGGCACTCGTGCGCACGGTCATGGCAGGCCTGGCGGAACGGTTTCCTCCGATGCGGGACTACAGCCGCGCCCAACACGACCGCACCGCCGAGGACATCGCCCACATCGTCCACTTCCTGGCCACAGCCCTCTACCTCGACCGGGCCGACCTGTTCACCGGATTCCTGGCCTGGACGGCACGCATCCTGGACGCGCGCGGCGTGCCCGCCCACTCACTCGTCCCGGCGCTGGACCTCCTGCGCGCCGAACTCAAGGACTTCCCCCGCACCACCCGCATGATCGACCAGGCGACGGACCACCTGACCGGTGCAGGCCCCGTCCACCGCACCGACACCAGGAACCCCGCATGATGCCGCCCTACGGGCCCGCCCCGTCCCCCTTCACCCTGACACCCGCCCCCACCCCGAGCACCAGGAGCGTCCGGGTACGGGCGGAGGGCTACCTGGACTACGACACCTGCGACGACTTCCTGGTCAAGGCCACCCGGTACCTCGACCAGATCCCCGCGCCGGACCTCCTGCACCTGGACTGCTCCGGAATCGACGGCCTCGACTCCATGGGCCTGGCCGCGCTCCTGATGCTCCACCGCCGCTGCACAGCCGCCCGCGTGACCCTGAACCTGGAACGCCTCCACCCCACGGTCGACCGGATCCTGCGCCTCACCGGCACCCTGGAACACCTCGCCCCCGGCAGCACGACGAGCGGAGCGACCACCCGCCCCGGAGACCAGGCAAGACCTTCACCCGGACTCGACGGCGACGCCTGACCCCCACCCGTACCGCTACAACGGCGTACGCACGAAGAACGCGGCCGTGCCGGTCACCGTGAACAGCCGCTCCACCACCGGCTGCAGAGCCCCCGCCAGGATGAGACGGGCATCCCTGGCCCGGTGGACACGCTGCGAATCCAGCAGCAGATGGAGCAACGAGGAGTCGGCGAACTCCAGACCGGAAAGGTCGAGCCAGGTCTCCGACGTGGCCGCCAGACACGCGTGATGCAGCGCCTGTTCCAGCGGCCACGTGCACCGCCACTCCATGCCGCCCACCGCCGTGACCAACGCCCTGCCGTCGGACAGCGCCAGCGAAACCGCCAGCTCACCACCGTCCGGAGACGCGGCCCGCCTGGACCACACGGTCCCCGAGCCGCCCTGCTCGTCGGCCGTCGCGCTGCTGCTCATCGCTCTTTCCTCGGTATCCGGGTGACGGGCGTGTACCCCCCGGCCGAACGATCAAGCCCGCGCTTCGGCACCACCCGCCCGCCCACGCCTCACTCCAGCCGCAGGAACACCACGATCGTCTTGCCCGGTCCATCACCGGCCGTCCACGGCCTGATCCGCGCGTCGGCGGACAACCGCCGCACCAGCGACCAGCCGAAGCCACCCGGGACCAGCGGATCATGGGCGCCACTCCTCGGCAGCACCTCACTGTGATCGGCCACCTCCAGCCACAGATGCCCGTCCTCGACACCCGCGGCGAACTCACGCAGCCCGCCACCGTGACGGTCCGCGTTGGAGATCAGCTCGGAGACGACCAGCAGCGCGTCGTTGACGCACCTCTCACCGGCCACACCGGCCAGCAGCCGGCTCACCTCCGCCCGCGCGCCCCGGGCCTTCAGAGGAGCGGCGATCCGTACGGAACGCTCCGCCGGCGCCGGACTCCGTACGCCCACGGCCTCAGGATCGAACTCCGGAAGGCGGGAGTCCCCGTCCGCGGGAGAGAACTCCGGAAGGCGGGAGCCCTCGTCCGTCAGCTCGGACATCGGCCCACCTCGTCCTCTCCGTACAGAATCGTGCTCGCCCGGTCAACGGGGTCTGACCCTCCCCGCTACCCGCTCCGCGTCCCAAAATACCTACCGGACCGGCAGGACCCCACTCCCGCGGCGAAGGCCGGCACACGATCCCGGCCGGACGCCGCACGCAGCCACCGCCTCACGCGGCGTCCCCGGCACCCGTGACGGTGAAGGCCGCATAGGTACCCGTCTCCCGCAGCAGGCGCTCCACCGCAGGAGCGAGCGGCCCCCGGACCTCCAGCCGCCCCCCGGCAGCGGTCTGCGCCCGCTGCGCGGACAGCAGGAAGTGCAGCAGCACCGAGTCACCGAAGAGAAGGCGCGACACATCGACGATCAGGACCGGGGGCGAGTCCTCCACCGCCACCGTCAGCGCCTGCTCCAGGACCTCCACATCGTCCTGGTCGCACTCGCCCGAGATGACCAGCGTGGTACACCCGGAGGCGACCAGGGTGTCGAGCTGCAACGACGGAACCATGCCCGCATTCTGTCAGCCCCCGAACAGACGCCGCCCACCCCCACCCGGCGGACGCACCGGAGAGCCGCCCCCTTCGAGGTCGCCGCCCCGCCCATACTGAGGCCCCGCTCACCCCGGCCCCCTGGAGCCCGGAATGACCGAAGCGAACGCCTACCTCGCCCTCTGCACGCACACCCACCTGTTCCCGGGCGCGCGCTGCCGCCTCCAGGGCCTGCCCCGCCCGGCGGCCTTCGCAGCGGCCCCGGAGCCGATCGAGGTACACCTGCGCTTCTCCGACGGAACGGCCACCGCGGCAGAACTCCACCCCGACTCCCCGACCGGCCCGGCCCTCACGGTCGCCGCCTACACCACCGCGGCCGGCACCCCCATCGACGACAGCACCTGGACCGTCAAAGGGATCGCGCAGAAGGAGGACGGGGTGGAACTGACCATCGGCACCCCGAACCGCGCCTGAACACCCACGCCACGCCGACCCCGGCCCCCCTTTACCCCCTGCGTCAACCTCGCCTACCCTCCTCCCTGTTGGACCGGGGGAGGGTGGCCCTCCTCCGCAACCCGCTCCGACGGCGTGGCCAGCAGCGCCTCCAGCCACGCTTCCAGACCCTCCCCCCCCCCGGAGGGCGGCGTCAAAAAGTCCGGGTAATAGGCGGCCCGGGGATACAGAGGCAGCAGAACCCCCCGCAGCGCCCGCTCCAGCCCCTTCTCCCGCAGATCCCGCCGCGCCGCCCGATACCACCCGGCGTAGGCCCAGCGACCCCGGCTGGACTGCAGCCGATGCATGCTCGCGGCGATCTCGAACAGTGGATCGGGAGCGGGAGCGAGCCGGGTCCTGGCCAGATCCGCGTCATTGAAGTGGATGCGGAGCATGTGGTTCCCCCAGGGAGTTCGGTCCTCGTCCGCGACCGTAGGGAAACGCGATAAGAGTTTGGTGGACGCCCCATGAACGAGCCTGCGCCGCCCGCAGCAGACCAACGGAAGAAGCCCAGGCCAGAGGAGATCTGACCTGGGCTTCACGGTGAGCCCCCTGTCGGATTCGAACCGACGACATCCGCCTTACAAGGGCGGCGCTCTGGCCAGCTGAGCTAAGGAGGCAAGGACACACGCCATAGACGCGATCCAGCACGCCACAACTCTACACAGCCCCGCTCCCCCACGAGCATGCATATCCGGCAGCCGTAACCTCCCACTCACCTGTTCGTTGAACGCACTGCAGTGCCATCCGAATATCGGACAGGGGGAGGGGTCGTGGCCGCAGAAGGGAACAAGCCGATCCGCGTGACCGGCGCGGAGGCCGAGCGCATCAAGCGCGACGCGTTGGGCGTTCCTGACCGCATCAAGCATCAGCAGCGGGTGGCTGTCCCGGTGCAGCGGAGGGCACCGGAGGCCGACACCCGCCAGCGTGTCTACCGGTACCGCTGCTACCCCACCCCAGCGCAGGCCGAGCAGCTGATCAAAACCTTCGGCGCCTGCCGCTGGACCTACAACGAGGGCCTCGCCCTGCGGGACAGGGCTTGGCGCGAGCACCGGGTGGCCCTCGGGTTCGCCGAGTCCTGCCGGGCTCTCACGGGCTGGCGAAATGCCGAGGGGACGCGATGGCTGCAGGAGGTTTCCTCGACCGTTCTCCAGCAGGCGCTGCGCCATCTCGACTCCGCGTTCGGACGGTTCTTCTTGGGGACGACGAAGCACCCGAAGCCCAAGAAGAAGAACCGCAACCGCGACTCCGCGACCTATGTCCGTACGGGCTTCCGCTGGGTGGAAGATCCGCAGCAGCCGGGTACGGGGCTGATCTCGCTGGCCAAGCAGTCCGGGCCGCTGCGTATCCGCTGGTCCCGACCGCTTCCGGCGGGTGTGCGGCCGGTGAAGCTGACCGTTACCCGGGACCGGGCGGGCCGCTTCTTCGTCTCCGTGCTCGTCGAAGAGCGGATGGAGCCGCTGCCGCCCCTCTTCCTGCGGGACGGCGGAACGCCGAAGGCGGTGGGCCTGGATCTCGGGCTGGCGGCGTTGGTCACGTTGGACAACGGGGAGAAAGTGGACCATCCCCGGCTGCTCAAGAAGTACGGAGCGAAGCTCGCGGATCTCCAGCGGAGCCTGCACCGCAAAGAAAGAGGTTCGAGGAACAGGGATAAGGCCCGGCAGGAGATCGCCCGGCTGTACGCCCTGATCGGTGACGTACGCAGGGACGCGCTGGACCAGCTCACCACCCGCCTCGTGCGCGAGAACCAAGTGCTCGTGGTGGAAGACCTGGCCGTCGCCTCCCTCGTACGGTCACCGAAGGGCAAGGGCCGTCGGCGAAAAGCGGGGCTGAACCGGTCGATCCTGGATGCCTCTTGGAGCACGCTGTTGCGAATGTTGCAGTACAAGTGCGCCTGGTACGGGCGGACGCTGGTCGCTGTGGACCGGTTCTTTCCGTCGACGCGGCGGTGTTCGGCCTGCGGGGTGGTCGGACCGAAACTGGATTTGGCCGTGCGCAGCTGGTCATGTGGCGGGTGCGGCACTGTGCACGACCGAGATGTGAACGCGGCGCGGAACCTGCGGGACGAGGGGATGCGCCTGTACGAGCTGGTGGCGTCCGCTCTGCCGCCCGGGCGGGCCATGCCCTCGATGATCAAGGCATCCGAGATGCCGGATGTGGTCCTGACTGCGTAGCGAGCTCAGAGACGCTTGAAAAGTGCGTACCGGACCGACGGGCCGTCGGCCGTGATGCCTGTGGAGTCCGTGTGAGACCGGCGGGGTGTCGCCTTCAGGGCGGCGTCCGGTCGGCGGTGGGTGTCGAAGCAGGAAGTGCCCTTCAAACGGGGCAGGGTCAAAAGTCAGCTGCTCTTGCGGTCCCGCCCTGGGCTGCGAAGCATTTTTCGTGACCCATGAGGTACTGACAGGACACATGAACGCCAGGTAACGTCGCCGCAGGTTCACTCAGTGGACCAGACCACTCCCTACTCGGATCGTCCGGCACGTTCCTGCCGGTTGAGGAGAAGATCCATCATGGCCAGTGTCACGTTCGACAAGGCGTCCCGCGTCTACCCCGGCTCCACGAAGCCGGCCGTGGACCAGCTCGAGATCGACATCGAAGACGGTGAGTTCCTCGTCCTCGTCGGTCCCTCCGGTTGTGGCAAGTCGACCTCCCTGCGCATGCTCGCGGGTCTCGAGGACGTCAACGGCGGCGCGATCCGCATCGGTGACCGCGACGTCACGCACCTGCCGCCGAAGGACCGGGACATCGCCATGGTGTTCCAGAACTACGCGCTCTACCCGCACATGACCGTCGCGGACAACATGGGCTTCGCGCTCAAGATCGCCGGTGTGAACAAGACCGAGATCCGGGCGAAGGTCGAAGAGGCCGCCAAGATGCTGGACCTCACCGAGTACCTGGACCGCAAGCCGAAGGCGCTCTCCGGTGGTCAGCGTCAGCGTGTGGCGATGGGCCGGGCCATCGTGCGGGAGCCGCAGGTCTTCCTCATGGACGAGCCGCTGTCGAACCTCGACGCCAAGCTCCGTGTCTCCACCCGTACGCAGATCGCCTCGCTGCAGCGCCGCCTCGGCATCACCACCGTGTACGTCACCCACGACCAGGTCGAGGCCCTCACCATGGGTGACCGGGTCGCGGTGCTGAAGGACGGGCTGCTCCAGCAGGTCGACTCGCCGCGCAACATGTACGACCGCCCGGCCAACCTCTTCGTCGCCGGCTTCATCGGCTCGCCCGCGATGAACCTCGTCGAGGTCCCGATCACCGACGGTGGCGTGAAGTTCGGCAACAGCGTGGTGCCGGTGTCGCGCGAGGCGCTCTCCGCCGCCGCGGACCGCGGTGACACCACCGTCACGGTCGGCATCCGGCCCGAGCACTTCGACATCGTCGAGCACGGTGGCGCCGCCGCGAAGTCGCTGACCAAGGACGCATCGGGCGAGCCGGCCGGTCTCGCCGTCTCCGTCAACGTCGTCGAGGAGCTCGGCGCCGACGGGTTCGTCTACGGCTCCACGCGGGTCGACGGCGAGCACAAGGACCTGGTCGTCCGCGTCGGCGGCCGTGCCGTCCCGGAGAAGGGAACCGAGCTGCACGTCGTCCCGCGCCCGGACGAGCTGCACGTCTTCGCGACCTCCACCGGCGAGCGGCTCACCAACTGACCCGCCTCACCTGCCGTACGCACGGCCCCGCTTCGCCGGCAACGCCCGGCGGCGCGGGGCCGTTTGCGTGGTCCCGGCGGGTTTGGGTTTCGGCGCGGGGCGGCGTCAAATACCCCGGCACACTGGGCATTTCACCCCGGGTCGTCAACCTCGTATTCGAAAGGACGCGTCGAACCATCCCCCGCGAGGGTGACGAATTGTCGCCAAGTCATCACCGGCCGCTACGCTCGCTGCGTGACCCAAACCGCGCGCCGCATCGGCCGATCCCTCGCTCTCGTCCTGCCCGTCGTCATGGTTCTGTCCGGGACCCTCGCGGTCACCAGCGTTCCGTGGGCGGCGTCGGACAACGACTCCAAGCTGCTGGCCGCCTCCTCGGAGACCGTGTCCAAGCCCGCGAAGCCGCACGCCCCGCAGGACGTCCTGCGCGAGAAGCTGCTCGTGGAGCTCCAGGAGAAGGACCCGGGCACCGCGCTCACGGGCCTCCAGCGCGCCGTCGAGCAGCGCCCGTCGCTCGCCCGCCACTGCATGTCGATCGCCAGGGCGCTCGGCAAGGCGGCCGTCGAGCAGTACGGCCCGACCCGGGCGCACCGCTTCTCCCGTCCGGTCTGCGACACCTCGTTCGCCTCCGGCGTCGCCCAGTTCAGCTGAGTCGTTCAGCTGAGTCGTTCAGCCGATCCCTCCGGAGGCTGAGCCCCGGAGGCCGAGCCCGGCAGGCGGTCGCGTCGAGCGCCGCCTGCCGTCGGCGGGCACCGCATATCGTGCCTGCCATGCATACGTATCCGACGCAGGCCGTGATCCTTGCCGGTGGCCAGGGGTCGCGGCTGCGGCCGTACACCGACGACCGCCCCAAGCCGATGGTCGAGATCCCCGGGACCGGGACTCCGATCATCGGCCATCAGCTGTCCTGGCTGGCCGCCGAGGGGGTCACCGACGCCGTGGTCTCCTGCGGGCACCTGGCCGAGGTGCTCCAGGAGTGGCTGGAGGAGGCCGTCCTGCCGCTCCGGGTCACCACCGTCGTGGAGACCGAGCCGCTGGGGCGCGGCGGTGGGCTGCGGTACGCGGCCGAGCGGCTGCCCGACGCCGATCAGCCGTGGTACGCCACGAACGGTGACATCTGGACCCGTTTCTCCCTGCGGGAGATGGCGGCCTTCCACGCGGAGCGCGACGCCACCGCCACCCTGGCCCTCGCCCGGCCGCGCATCCCGTGGGGTGCGGTGGAGACGGACGCGTTCGGGCACATCACGGACTTCATCGAGTCGCCGCCGTCGCCGTATCTGATCAACGCCGGGGTGTACGTGTTCTCGCCCGCGTTCACGAAGCTGCTGCCGGACCGCGGTGACCACGAGCGGACCACGTTCCCCCGGCTCGCCCGCGAGCGCCGGCTGGCTGGGTATCCGCTGCCGAACGGGGCGTACTGGCGGGCCATCGACACCGCGAAGGATCTGACCGAGGCGGCCCGCGAGCTGGGGTCCCGCGGCGTCTGACAGCTCCCCGTACGCGTTCACGAAGGGCGGCGCCCACCCGGCCAGGAGAACCGGGTGGGCGCCGCCCTTGTCGCGTGGTCGTACGGGTCAGCCGAGGAGGCCGCCGATCGGGTTCCGGCCTCCGCCGCCCGAGGTGGATCCCTCGCCGCCGGAGGAGGTCGAGCCGCCGGTGGGGTCGGGTTCGCCGCCGCCGCCCGTGGAGGCGTCGCCGCTGGTGGAGCCGGACGAGGTGGGTCCGGCGCTGGTGGCGGCCGGGGGCTGCTGCGGGGTGGTCTGCTGCGGGGGTGCCTGGCCGGTGCCCTGGGTCTGGCTGGGCTGGGTGCCCTGGCCGGTGCTCTGGCCGCCGCCGGAGTCGCGGGTGGCGCCGGGGCTGGCCTGGCCGGTGGCGGGGGTGCCGGCCGCGCCGGAGGGGCTGGGGTCCGGCTGTCGCTGCTGCTCCGGGGTGCGGGAGGCCTGGCGTTCGCCGGTGGACTCCTGGGGGAGCGGCATGCCGGGGAGGCGGTTGGTGGGGTTGTCGTTGCGGCCGGGGACGGTGACGACCTCGGTGGAGCGGACCGCGCCGCCGAGGATGGAGCCGATGAGGAGGGTGAGTCCGACGACGACGGTCGCGACGACGGTGCCCCGGCGCAGGACCCGGCGGCGCAGGTCCCAGAGTTCCGAGCGGGGGCCGAGCTTGCGCCAGGCTTCCCCGGCGAGCCGTCCGTCGACGGAGTAGACGGGGGCGCCCGCGATGATCAGCGGGCTCCAGGCGGCCAGCAGGATGATGTCGGGGGCGTCGTACACGGGGACCGTGCGCCAGCTGACCGTCACCAGCAGCGCGGCGGAGAGCAGGGCGCCGAACGCGGCGGCGACCCGCTGCCAGAGGCCGAGGACGGTGAGGACGCCGACGACGACCTGGAGGAAGGCGACGGTCAGTCCGGCGCCGACCGGGTGGGAGAGCGCGAAGTCGCGCAGGGGTTCGGCGACCGCCCACGGGTGCAGGGAGGTCAGCCACTTGACCATCGAGCCGCGTTCGCCGCCGTCGAAGTAGACGGGGTCGCACAGCTTGCCCATGCCGGCGTAGATGGAGATGAAGCCGAGGAGGACCCGCATGGGGAGCAGGACGACGCCCAGGTTCATCCGGTGGCCCGGGTAGTAGGCGTGCCGGACGGGGTCGCCCGTGCCGCGCCGGGCGCGGGAGTCGGCTTCGTCGGAGTCCGGGGAGTCGGCGTCGTCGTAGTCGTCGCCGGGTCCTCCGGGTCCGTCGAGCGGGTCGTCGTACGCGCCGACGGCCTGCCGCATGGGCGGCAGCAGGGGGCCGGTGCGTCCCGGTTGGTGGGGGGCGGTCAGTACGGGGTTGGGCTGCGTCTCCTCCAGGAGCGGGATGACCTGGGTCGCGCCCGCTTCGTGGCCGTGCCCGCCGGGGGGCGCGCCGAGTCCGGCGTCGAGGTGTCCGGCGGTGGAGTTGCGCACGGCCTGGAGGAGGCCCGTCGCACCGGGGTCCCCGGGAGCGGACTTGCCGCTCCAGACGACGGGTGCCCGCCTGCGGCCTCCGCCGGCGCCGCTCATGGCGGGGATGCGGGCCGTATCCGCGGGGGCACCGCGCAGCCGTGCGCGCTGGCCCGGGGCGAGCTGCACCCGGAAGCTGGCGTGGTTGACGATGACCTGCGCGGGGTCGCTGTCCACCTTGGTCATGCTCAGGGCGGGTTGCTCGTCGAACCGAGGCGTTCTGGTGTCCACACTCATCTAACCGAGTGATGTGTGTTTAGGACACTGCCTTGACCGCACCGGATGTGTCCGAGACCCGTCAAGATCAGGCCAAACTCGGGCATCCTGGATGGATGTTCGGCGTTCGCCCGTCAACTCGCCCGTCGGGCGGGCCTGTCGACGGGCGAACGCCGCACTCCAAGAAGCCCTAGGCGCGGCGGCGCGCCACCTCGTACAGCACGATGCCCGCGGCGACACCGGCGTTGAGCGACTCGGCGCCACCCGGCATGGAGATCCGCACCCGGTAGTCGCAGGTCTCGCCGACGAGCCGGCCGAGGCCCTTGCCCTCGCTGCCGATGACGATGACGACCGGGCCGTCCAGCTCTTCCAGGTCCTCCACCGTGTGCTCGCCGTCGGCGGCCAGGCCGACGACCGTGAGGCCCGCCTTCTGGTAGCCCTCCAGGGCGCGGGTGAGGTTGGTGACCCGGGAGACGGGGGTGCGGGCCGCCGTGCCGGCGGAGGACTTCCAGGCTCCGGCGGTCATGCCGGCCGCGCGGCGCTCGGGGACGACGACGCCGTGGCCGCCGAACGCGGAGACGGAGCGGACGATGGCGCCGAGGTTGCGCGGGTCGGTCACGCCGTCCAGCGCGACGATCAGCGGGTCCTCGTGGTTCTCGTCGGCGGCGGCGAGCAGGTCGTCCGGGTGCGCGTACTCGTACGGCGGGACCTGGAGGACGAGGCCCTGGTGGTTCAGGCCGTTCGTCATCCGGTCCAGCTCGGGGCGCGGGGCCTCCATCAGGTTGATGGTGCCGCGGTCGCCGGCGAGCTTGAGGACGTCGCGGACGCGCTCGTCGTTGTCGATGTACTGCTGGACGTACAGCGTCACTGCGGGGACGCCGTCGCGCAGGGCCTCGTAGACCGGGTTGCGGCCGACGACCATCTCCGAGGTGCCCTTGACGCCGCCGCGCCGGGGCGCGGGGCGGCGGGCCGCGGCCTGCTTGGCCTGGGCGTTGGCGACCCGGTTCTTCTTGTGTCCCTTGCGGGCGGACGCGGGCGGGGTCGGACCCTTGCCCTCCAGGCCACGGCGTCGCTTGCCACCGCTGCCGACCTGCGCGCCCTTCTTGTTGGACGTGCGGCGGTTCCTGCGCTGGCTGTTCCCGGCCATGACCTACCTGTTCCTGTCAATCCTCGATCCACATACGGATGCGGACCGTGTACGTCTCATCAGTGTGCCGCCCGGATCGCCGGGCGGCACCATTGCCCTGCTCAGAGGTTCGCTCAGCGCGGTCCCAGCGTCCACCGGGGGCCGGTGGGGCTGTCCTCGATGACGAGGCCGGACTGGTTGAGCTGGTCGCGGATGGCGTCGGCGGCGGCCCAGTCCTTGCGGGCACGGGCCGACTGCCGCTGGTCGAGGACCATGCGCACGAGGGTGTCGACGACGCCGTGCAGGTCCTCGCCGCGGTCGCCCTCGCCCGCCCACTGCGGGTCGAGGGGGTCCAGGCCGAGGACGCCGAGCATGGCCCGGACCTCGGCGAGGCGGGCCGCGGCGGCTTCCTTGTCGTCGGCGGCCAGTGCGCTGTTGCCCTGGCGGACGGTGGTGTGGATGATCGCCAGCGCCTGCGGGACGCCCAGGTCCTCGTCCATCGCCTCGGCGAAGGCGGGCGGCACCTCGGCGGCGGGGGCGACGGTCTCCCCCACCTTCTCGGTGACGCGCTGGACGAAGCCCTCGATGCGGGCGAACGCGGACTCGGCCTCGCGCAGGGCCTCCTCGCTGTACTCGATCATCGACCGGTAGTGCGGGGTGCCGAGGTAGTAGCGCAGGACGATGGGGCGCCAGTGCTTGACCATCTCGCTGACGAGGACGGAGTTGCCCAGCGACTTCGACATCTTCTCGCCTGCCAGGGTGACCCAGCCGTTGTGCACCCAGTAGTTGGCGAACGTGTCGCCGTACGCCTTGGCCTGGGCGATCTCGTTCTCGTGGTGCGGGAAGATCAGGTCGATGCCGCCGCCGTGGATGTCGAAGGCGGAGCCCAGGTACTTGTGGGCCATGGCCGAGCACTCCAGGTGCCAGCCGGGCCGGCCCCGGCCCCACGGGGTCTCCCAGCTGGGCTCGCCCGGCTTGACGGCCTTCCACATGGCGAAGTCGCGGAGGTCGCGCTTGCCGGTCTCGCCCTCGCCGGAGGGCTGGCGCAGATCGTCCAGCTCCTGGTTGGAGAGCTCCAGGTAGCCGGGGAGCGAGCGCACGTCGAAGTAGACGTTGCCGTCGGCCTCGTAGGCGTGGCCGCGCTCGATCAGGCCGCGCATCATCTCGATCATCTCGGGGATGTGGCCGGTGGCGCGGGGCTCGTAGGTGGGCGGCAGGCAGCCGAGCACGTCGTAGCCGTCGTTGAACGCGCGCTCGTTCTCGTAGCCGATCGACCACCACGGGCGGCCCTGCTCGGCGGACTTCGCGATGATCTTGTCGTCGATGTCGGTGACGTTCCGGATGAACGTGACGTCGTAGCCGCGGTAGGTGAACCAGCGGCGCATGATGTCGAAGTTCAGACCCGAGCGGATGTGGCCGATGTGCGGTGCTGCCTGGACGGTGGCGCCACAGAGGTAGATCGAGACACAGCCCGCGGTGAGCGGGACGAAGTCACGGATCTGCCGGGCGCTGGTGTCGTGCAGGCGAATAGTCACGCCTCAAGGGTAGTAGGCCGACACCAGTGCCCCGCGACCCTTGGGGATCGCGGGGACAACTTTCTGGTACCGGGATGGTTCCGGACACCCCGGAGAGCGTTTTCCGGCCGTACGAGTACGCGGGAGACGCCCCGGGCCTCAGATGCTGCCGACGACCTTGCGCGGCGAGATCCGGACGACTACACGGGGGTCGTCCGCGCCGGAGTTCGGGTTGAACTCCGCGTACGGCTTGCCGGTGTACTTCACCGAGAGCTCGTCGATCAGCTCCTGCCCGCCGTCCGTCGTCAGTGTCGCCTCGCCGCGGATCTCGGCGTAGCTGTATGGGGCGTCGAAGGGCTGGACGACCACGGTGACGCGCGGGTCGCGGCGGAGGTTCTTCTCCTTGCGGCGGCCGACGGTGGTGGAGATGAGGACGTCGTCGCCGTCGCGCTTGACCCAGACCGGGGAGACCTGGGGGCTGCCGTCGGGCTGGATGGTGGCGATGTTGACGAACACGGGGGTGTCCAGCAGGTTCTTGAGCTCGGTGGAGAGTGCGGCGGTCATGCGTACGTCCTCCTGTGCGCTGCGGTTCGGTCGGAGCTGACCGGTGTTCCGATGCTGCTTCTACCCGGCAACCGCGCGCGGTCCCGCTTCCTTCCCGCCGCGTCCGGCCGGAAGGGTGAACTCGTCCCGGCCGGCAGGGCCTAGCGGGTCCGGTAGACCAGGGCGGTGGCGATGCCGGCGATGCCCTCGCCGCGACCGGTGAAGCCGAGCCCGTCGGACGTGGCGGCGGAGAGCGAGACGGGGGAGCCCACGGCGGCGGACAGCACCTTCTGCGCCTCCTCGCGCCGCTTGCCGATCTTCGGGCGGAGGCCGACGACCTGGACGGCGACGTTCCCGATCTCGAAGCCCCCGGCGCGGACGATCCGGGCGGCCTCGGTGAGCAGGGTGATGCCCGCGGTCCCGGACCACTCGGGCCGGCCCGTGCCGAAGTGCTGCCCGAGGTCGCCGAGGCCCGCGGCGGAGAAGAGCGCGTTGCAGGCGGCGTGCGCGACGACGTCGGCGTCCGAGTGGCCGGCGAGGCCCGGGCCCTCGCCCTCCCACTTCAGGCCCGCGCACCACAGTTCGCGGCCCTCCTCGAAGGCGTGGATGTCGGTGCCGATGCCGACGAGCGGGATGACGGGGGCGGGCCCCGCGGCAGACGTGTCAGAAACCATCGTTGGCCCTCCTGCGGGCGAGTACCGCTTCGGCCAGCACCAGATCGAGCGGCCGGGTCACCTTGAACGCCTCTTCGTGGCCGGGGACGACGACCACGGGCTGCCCGAGGCGTTCCACCATGCCCGCGTCGTCCGTGGCGCCCTCGCCGTCGACCGCGACCTCGGCGTGCGCCCGCTCCAGCGTCTCCCGGTCGAAACCCTGCGGCGTCTGCACCGCGCGCAGCCTGGCCCGTACGGGGGTGGCGAGCACCAGCTCCGGCTCCCCGGGCGTCGCGGCGGGCTCGACCTCCTTGACGGTGTCCGCGAGCGGCAGCGCGGGAACGACGGCGGGTGCCCCGTCCCGAACGGCGGCGGCGACCGCGTCGACCGTGTCGACCGGGACCAGCGGGCGCGCGGCGTCGTGGACCAGGACGACGGCGATGTCCTCGGGCAGCGCTTCGAGGCCGAGGCGGACGGACTCCTGGCGGGTCTCACCGCCCGGCACCACCAGGTAGTCGGTGCGCTCGGGCAGCGCGTGCTCGTCGAGGAGGTGCTTCACCTCGGGCGCGCCGTCCGGCGGGGCGACGACCACGACGAGGGAGACGGCGCGGGACGCGGCCATGGCGCGAATGGCGTGGATCAGCATGGGTGTCCCGCCGAGCACCCGGAGGGCTTTGGGCGTGCCCGGACCGAGCCGCACGCCCCGCCCGGCCGCGGGGATCACCGCGGCGGTACGGGGAGGGCGCGGTCGGTCGGTCGGGGGTGGCGTCGATGACATCGGTTGCACTCCGAAGGTCCGAGGGGGCCAAGGGTCCGAGGGGTCCGATCCAAGGGTCCGAAGATCCGGGAGAAGGTCCCACGGTTCTGCAGGTTTGTTTCCACGACCGACATGGGTAGGGGCCCAGCGAGCCGGGCGTGACACCCTGACTCGCACCGGGCCCCTTCCGTGATCACCCGCCCGGTCGAGCGCAGGTCTCGCCGGGCTCACACAGCACCGGGGCCGCCCTTGCCCGACGGCCCCGTCAACACGGATTCGGGTAGTTCACGGATTCGGGATACGCGCATGCGGTCCGAACATGCCGCAGCGCCCGACAACACAGCGTGAAAACGGCTGGTCAGCGGGCACCGCGGCATATTCATACGACCGGTGCAATCCGGTTTCAGGACGCGAGGACCTCGTCGAGCAGGGCCTCGGCCTTGTCCTCGTTCGTGTTCTCCGCGAGGGCGAGCTCGCTCACCAGGATCTGGCGGGCCTTGGCGAGCATGCGCTTCTCTCCGGCGGAGAGACCGCGCTCACGCTCCCGACGCCACAGGTCACGGACGACTTCCGCGACCTTGATGACATCGCCGGAGGCGAGCTTCTCGAGATTTGCCTTGTAACGCCGGGACCAGTTCGTCGGCTCTTCGGCGTACGGTGCACGCAGCACCTCGAAGACCCGGTCCAGCCCGTCCTGCCCGACCACGTCGCGCACGCCTACGAACTCCGCATTGTCCGCCGGCACACGGACTGTCAGGTCGCCCTGGGCGACCTTGAGCACCAAGTAGGTCTTGTCCACGCCTTTGATCTGGCGAGTTTCGATAGCCTCGATCAGCGCGGCCCCGTGATGGGGATAGACCACGGTGTCGCCAACCTTGAACGTCATGTGACAGGTACCCCTTCCGTGGCTATCCAGAGTAACACGAGAATCGACTCTCCTGAATGGCGTTTTCGCAGGTCAGGGCATATCTCGGGGCTTGACAACAGCAACACGAACGTGCTGCGGAAGGCATCCGGAGGACGGTATTCGCAGGTCGGAGCCGCTGTGCGCCCGGAGTGAAACATCCTCGCCACACGGCCCGGAAGCCCTACAGAAGAGGACGAAAGTCCCGTTTTGTCGGTTTCGAGATGGCGATCATTCCCTACTCTGTTCGGTGATCGCTCACCCGTACGGGCGTAACTGCCCGGCCGCAATGAATTTGATCAAGCCAAGTGCCGTACGGCACTTTCCGCCCGGAACGCGAAGACGAACGCGAAGGCGAAGTAGCCGCGCGGCGGAAAAGGGCGAAGAAGCGGCGGGGCGCCCGGAAGAATTGATCACGCGGATTATGTGAACGGCACATGACCTACCGGCCGGTAGAACACCGCCACGACGGCTGGGCCCCGCCCTTGATCGTCGATCAAGCCCACGCCGGACCGACGAGACACCTCCTAGAGGCGGGTCGGGTGCAAGGCGGGCGCGGCGGCTCGGTAGCCTAAGGCCGCTGACACACCCTTAGGGCGGCTTTACACCACCGCTCGACGCCCGACGTCCGAAGTCCGCAGTCCGAACGTTCAAGGAGTTGCCGCCGCCGTGAGCCGCAGCCTTCGACACGGCGCCCTCGCCGCCACCGCCACCGCGCTCTCGATCTTCTCCCTGTCCGCCTGTGCGGCGGGCAACAACGCCGAGACGCTCAAGATCCGGCCGGACAACCCGGCCACGACGGTGGGCAACATCAAGGTCCAGAACGTCAACGTGATCACGCAGCCCGACGCCGGCGCGGACGGCCCCGCCGTCGTGGCCGCGACGCTGTTCAACGACGGCACCGAGCGCGAGGTGCTGGAGGCGATCACGCTGCCCGGCAGCGACGTCCAGGTGAAGCTCCAGGCGGCCGGCGGCAAGGGCCCCATCGTGGTCCCGGCCGGCGGTCAGGTCATCATCGGCGGCAAGGGCAACGCCGCCGCCGTGATCGAGAACAGCGGCGAGGCCGCCCGCAACGGCGACGTGCAGCAGGTCGTCTTCAAGCTCAGCCGGACCGGCGATGTCGGCCTCGGCGCGAGTGTCTTCCCGGCCGAGGGCTTCTTCAAGGACTTCGGTCCCAGCCCGAAGGCCGAGGCGCCCGCCCCGAAGCCGAGCCCGACGCCGTCCGGCAACGCGACCGGCGACGCGGAGACGCCCGGCACGGCCGAGGGCACGACGGGCGGTACGCCGGCGGACGGCGCGACCGCCGAAGGCGCCACCGGCCAGGGCGAGACCGGCACGCAGGGCGCGGGCGACGGCGCCTCGGTGCCCGCGGCCGACTGACCGCCGCCGCCGGACCCCGTAAGCCCGGCGGCACACGCGTACAGCACGCCGAAGGGGCGCTTCCCGGCCGGGAAGCGCCCCTTCGGCGTACACGGGACCACGCGGCCGGCGCGGACCGCACGGCCAGCGGTTTACGGCTCGAACTTGTACCCCAGGCCCCGCACGGTGACGAGGTAGCGCGGGGCGCCCGGGTCGGGCTCGATCTTGGCGCGCAGGCGCTTGACGTGGACGTCGAGGGTCTTGGTGTCGCCGACGTAGTCCGCGCCCCAGACCCGGTCGATGAGCTGCATACGGGTGAGCACGCGGCCCGCGTTGCGCAGGAGCATCTCCAGGAGGTCGAACTCCTTGAGCGGGAGGTCGACCTTGCCGCCGGAGACGGTGACGACGTGCCGGTCGACGTCCATCCGGACCGGGCCCGCCTCCAGGGCCGCCGGGGTGACCTCCTCCGGCTCGCCGCGGCGGCGCAGGACTGCCCGGATGCGGGCGACGAGCTCGCGGGAGGAGAAGGGCTTGGTGACGTAGTCGTCGGCTCCTATCTCCAGCCCGACGACCTTGTCGATCTCGCTGTCCTTGGCGGTGACCATGATCACCGGGACGTTGGAGCGGCTGCGGAGCTGGCGGCACACCTCGGTGCCGGGCAGTCCGGGCAGCATCAGGTCGAGGAGGACCAGGTCGGCGCCGTTGCGCTCGAACTCGTCCAGACCGTCGGGGCCGGTCGCCGCGATGGCGACCTCGAAGCCTTCCTTGCGCAGCATGTAGGACAGGGCGTCGCTGAAGGATTCCTCATCCTCGACGACAAGCACTCGGGTCACGGAAGAGCCTCCGGGGCAGGGAAGGGGTCAAAGGTGTCGGTCTCGAACGGCCCCTCGTCGTCGCCGTTGACGATAAGCGGTCCGCCGGTGGTGCGCTCCCTCGTGGCGCCCGTTTCGGGCAGCCGGAGGGTGAAGGTGGAGCCCTGTCCCTCGGAGCTCCAGACGGTGACCTCCCCGCCGTGCGAGGCGGCCACGTGTTTGACGATGGCGAGGCCGAGACCGGTGCCACCGGTGGCCCGTGAGCGGGCCGGGTCGACGCGGTAGAAGCGCTCGAAGACCCGTTCGCGGTCCTTCTCGGAGATGCCGATGCCCTGGTCGGTGACGGCTATCTCGATGAGGTCCCCGCCGGGCGATGCGAGGCGGCGTGCGGCGATGCCGACGCGGGTGTGGGCGGGGCTGTAGTTGACGGCGTTCTCGACGAGGTTGCCGAGGGCGCCGACGAGCTGGCCGCGGTTGCCCCAGACCGTGAGGCCCTCGGCGCCCGCGGAGGCCATGGTGATCTGCTTGGAGCCGGCCTGCTGGCGGCAGCGGTCGATCGCCTCGGCGACCAGCGTCTCCACCTTGACCGGCTCGGCGTCCTCCAGCGGGTCGTCGTTCTGCACCCGGGAGAGGTCGATGAGCTCCTGGACGAGGTTGGTGAGCCGGGTCGCCTCGATCTGCATCCGCCCGGCGAACCGCTCCACGGCCTCCGGGTCGTCGGAGGCGTCCATGACCGCTTCGGAGAGCAGGGAGAGCGCTCCGGTCGGGGTCTTGAGCTCGTGGCTGACGTTGGCGACGAAGTCGCGCCGTACCGCTTCTATCCGGCGGGCCTCGGTGAGGTCCTCGACGAGCAGCAGCACGAGCCGTGAGCCCAGCGGGGCGACCCGGGCGGAGACGGCGAGGGTGTCGCCCCGGCCCGTGCCGCGCCGGGGCAGGTCCAGCTCGACCTGTCGTATCTCGCCGTCCCGCCGGGTGTCCCTGGCCATGTTGAGCATCGGCTCGACGGCCAGCCGGCCGCCTCGCACCAGGCCGAGGGCGTACGCCGCCGAGCTGGCCTTGACCACGCTGTCGCTCTCGTCGAGGACGACGGCGGAGGAGCTGAGGACGGAGAGGACGGTGTCCACTCCGGGGGGAAGAGCCGCGTTGCTGTCGGGCCGCAGCGAGGTGCGCGTGGGCCGTTTCAGGTCGCGCTCGCTCCAGCGGAACGCCAGCATGGCGATCACACCGGTCAGGAGACCGGCGATCGCCGCAGCTGCGGCGACCGCCGCGTTCACGTCCATGCTTCAAGGTTATGCGGGTGCGACGAGTCCCTCCCAGCCGTCCGAGTGCCATCTCGAACACTCGTCGCCCAGAGTTCACCGAGGGGTAGGAGCCGGTTCACTTAGGGGGCCGGATCCGGACGCGTTACGGCCCCACCGTGTAACCGTGGGGGTCGGTCCGAGACCCCGGCCTCAGTTTGGAACTGGAGAGGGACTTCCATGCGCGACGCTTACCACGAGGAACTCGATTCGATCGGAGAAGGCCTGGTCGAGATGGCCCGGCTGGTCGGCTCGGCGATCGGCCGGGCGACCACGTCCATGCTGGACGCCGATCTGACGCTGGCGGAGAACGTGATCGCCGGCGACCAGAAGGTCGACGACCTCCAGCACGACCTGGAGGCCCGCGCCATCGCGCTCCTGGCCCGCCAGCAGCCGGTCGCCACCGACCTGCGCATCGTGGTGACCTCGCTGCGGATGAGCGCCGACCTGGAGCGCTCGGGCGACCTCGCCCAGCACGTGGCGAAGCTGGCCCGGCTGCGCTTCCCGCAGTCGGCGGTCCCGCACGACCTGCACGCCACCATTCTGGAGATGGGCCAGCTCGCCCAGCGCCTGATGGCCAAGGCGGCCGAGGTGATCATCACCAAGGACGTCGATCTGGCGCTCCAGCTGGAGCAGGACGACGACGAGATGGACCTGCTGCACCGCACGCTGTTCCAGCACCTGATGGACGACCGCTGGAAGCACGGCATCGAGACGGCCGTCGACGTGACGCTGCTGGGCCGCTATTACGAGCGCTTCGCCGACCACGCGGTGTCGGTCGCCAAGCGCGTCGTCTACCTGGTCACGGGCGAGCACGCGGACGAGATCCAGGCGGCGGCCCCGGTCGAGGGCGCGTAGGCGCGGGCGCGCTGTCGGTAGGGCGCCCGGGCGACGACGCGCAGTCGAGGGCGCGCGGGGGACGGGCCGGGGCGCCTCCGGCGTACCCCCGGCGCTTCACCGGCGTACGCGAGTCGCACATCCGTTCCTGCGCGTGTGCGCCGTTGATGCGCCCGCCGGAATGGGCATGCAATGGGGCGGGGGACGTCGCCATGGCCGTGAGCGGTGGGTCATGCCGTACGTCCCCGGCGGCGGCGCACCGGCGTCCGCCGCCCAGCCGTATGCCCTGAGGAGGGACCATGGCCGATTCCCCCACGACCGAACCCCAGCAGGAGACCCCGACCGAAGTGGTGCACCTGACCTTGCTCGGCGCCTGCGGATGCGGGTCGGGCTGCGGGTGCGGCTGCCAGTCCGGTGCCCCGTGCCAGTGCGGCGGCTGCTCCGGCTGACCCGTACCCGTACAGGTACGTACCTGCACGAGAAGCGCGCGGTGCCCGCCCGGACCCCCGTTCCGGATGGGCACCGCGCCGTTCTTCAGCGGGCCCGCTCGACCGCCGCCGCGGGTGCGGCCTCCGGCTCTGCCTGGTCCGGGCGGGCCTCGGCCGGTACGGGCGCGGGCTCGGGCAGGGCGTCCGCCACGGGGTGCTCCTCGCGCGGCAGGTTGCGCATCAGCAGCCAGTAGCCGAGGCCGGCGACGGTGCCGATGACGGCGCAGGCGGCCCAGAGCCAGGCGGCGCCGTAGTGGTCGATCACGAAGCCGGACATCAGCGGTGCGACGAGCGCGGCCACCGACCAGGACATCGTGTACATGCCCTGGTAGCGGCCCCGGCCCTGCGCGGGCGACAGCTGGACGACGATCCCGGTCTGGGTGGGCGCGTTCACGATCTCGGCCAGCGTCCAGACGCAGACGGTGAGGGCGTACGCCGCGACCGACCCGGCGAAGGCGGTGAGCCCGAAGCCGTACCCGGCGAGCAGCGAGGAGATGATCAGCAGCCGGCGCGGGTCGCGGTGCTGGATGAAGCGGGTGACGGGGATCTGGAGGACCACGATCAGCACGCCGTTGACAGCGATGGCGGTGCCGAAGTCGGAGCTGGACAGCCCGTCCGTGCCCATCGCCACCGGCAGTCCCACGTACCCCTGCTGGAAGATCAGCGACACCAGGAACGACAGCCCCACCACGCCCATGAAGCGCCCGTCGCGCAGGACGGTGGTCAGCCGTACCTCGTCCCGGGGCCGCTTGCCGCCGACGCTCTTGACCACGGCTTCCTCGGGCCGTGACTCCGGCACCTTCAGGAAGACGAGGACGGCGCAGACGAGGGTCATCACGGCCTCGCCGAGGAAGCCGGCGAGATAGCTGTACTCGGCGATGAAACCGGCCCCGGCGGAGGAGATCGCGAAGCCGAGGTTGATGGCCCAGTAGTTGAGCGAGAAGGCCCGGACGCGGTCCTTCGGGGGCACGATGTCGGCCATCATCGCCTGGACGGCCGGGCGGGACGCGTTGCTCGCCATGCCGACGAAGAACGCCACG
The DNA here is from genome assembly GCA_014649555.1 of Streptomyces globisporus. Lineage (GTDB taxonomy): Bacteria > Actinomycetota > Actinomycetes > Streptomycetales > Streptomycetaceae > Streptomyces > Streptomyces globisporus. The sequence continues at coordinate 151,867 of BMTG01000013.1, forward strand.
GCGGCGATGGCGAGGGGGTGCTGCATGAACCCGAGCACCGCCACGGACACGGCGGTGGACGTCTGGGCGATCAGCATGGTGGGCCGCCGCCCGAGCCGGTCGGTCATCACGCCGGCGCCGAGCGAGGAGATGACCCCGCCGAGCCCGTGGAGGGCGGCGACGAGCCCCGCGTACGAGGCGGAGTAGCCCCGGTCCAGGGTCAGGTAGAGGGCCATGAAGGTCGCGACGAACGCGCCGAGGCGGTTGACGAGGGTGCTGGTCCACAGCCACCAGAACTCACGGGGCATCCCGGAGACGGTCTCGCGGGCGGCTGTGCGCAGACCGGCGACGGACATAAGGATTCCCCCCACGGGACGTACGGACGGATACGGAGACGGATGGTGGAACGGTTCTCGGGTAACACCCCCGACCCCGTTCGAGACATTACGAAGCCCGGCTCCCCGCCCGCCACTGGATTGACGCCCCCCGTCAATCGTCCGCACGCCGGGCGCCTGCGGCCCGGCGCTGTCCGCGTTACGGGCGGGCGCGCGGGGGTCGCACGGGTTCGATTACGCTCGGGCTCATGGCCGACGCACCGTACAAGCTGATCCTCCTCCGCCACGGCGAGAGCGAATGGAACGCGAAGAACCTGTTCACCGGTTGGGTGGACGTCAACCTCACCGAAAAGGGCGAGAAGGAAGCAGTCCGCGGCGGTGAGCTGCTCAAGGACGCCGGTCTGCTCCCCGACGTCCTGCACACCTCCCTCCAGCGCCGCGCGATCCGCACCGCGCAGCTGGCCCTGGAGTCCGCCGACCGCCTGTGGATCCCGGTCCGCCGCTCCTGGCGCCTGAACGAGCGCCACTATGGTGCGCTCCAGGGCAAGGACAAGGCGCAGACGCTCGCCGAGTTCGGCGAGGAGCAGTTCATGCTGTGGCGCCGCTCGTACGACACCCCGCCGCCGCCGCTGGCCCGCGACGACGAGTACAGCCAGTTCGAAGACCCGCGCTACGGGACGCTCCCCCCGGAGCTGCGCCCGGACACGGAGTGCCTGAAGGACGTCGTCGTCCGCATGCTCCCGTACTGGTTCGACAGCATCGTCCCGGACCTCCTCACGGGCCGCACGGTCCTGGTCGCCGCGCACGGCAACAGCCTCCGCGGTCTGGTGAAGCACCTGGACGGCATCTCGGACGAGGACATCTCCGGCCTCAACATCCCGACCGGCATCCCGCTCTCCTACGAGCTCGACGCCGACTTCAAGCCGCTGAAGCCGGGCGGCACGTACCTCGACCCGGATGCGGCGAAGGCTGCGATCGAGGCCGTGAAGAACCAGGGCAAGAAGAAGTAAGCGGCACTGAAAAGCCCTCCACTCACGGATTGTTCCGCGGGTGGAGGGCTTTCTGTGATCCCAGGTCGCCTGTCGGGCCGTCAGACCTCGCCACCCCACAACCTGCCGACCGGATCACAGCATTTCTGCTCCGTAGCAGGCTGGTTACCGAGATTATGGCGTTGCAGACCGCGCTGCGGCGATCACGGGACTCGGGGACAACAGTGACCGACATCAAGCAACGGTTCTTCATCAGCTACGCGGGCCCGGACCGGGTCTGGGCCGAATGGGTGGGATGGCGGCTCAAGAGGGCCGGACACGAGATCGAGTTGGACCGGTGGGACTGGCCTACCGGGGACGACTTCATCCAGAGAATGAACCTTGCTCTCAGCCGGGCCGACGCCACGGTGGCCCTGTTCTCCCGCAACTACTTCGCCGACGGGAGATGGACCCAGGAGGAGTGGGCGTCCTCAGTGGCCAAGCGGGGACGGCTCGTCCCGGTGGCGATCGAACCCTTGGCCGACGACGACATCCCGGCCCTCTTGGCCGGCAGGCTGTACCAGGACCTCCACGGGTTGGACGAAACCGCCGCCACCGCTGCCCTGCTTGAAGCCGTCAACGGACCGAAGCCTCCTGCCGGACCGGTCACTTTCCCCGGCGGCACCTTGGCCGATTCGGATACGGAACCGGCTCCGCAGCCTCCCCGACTGCCCAGCAGCGTGGGTCTGCCCGAGGTGTGGAATGTGCGCCGCCGCAACCCCGACTTCTCCGGGCGCGAAGCTGACCTGGTCCGTCTCCGCACCGGGCTGCTCAGTGGGCATCACGCAGTCATCCAAGCGCTGCACGGCATGGGTGGCATCGGGAAAACCCAGATCGCCTCGGAGTACGCTCACCGCTTCGCCAGTCAGTACGACCTCGTGTGGTGGGTCGATGCCGAGCAGGCCGACCAGTTGCCCGTCCGCTTCACCGAACTCGCCGACCGCCTCGGCATCACCAAATCCGACGCCGGCCCCGAGGCCAACGCGCGCGCCCTTCTCCAGCATCTGCGGACGCGGCACCGCTGGCTTCTCATCCTCGACAACGCCGAACAACCCGACCAGATAGAGCCGTGGCTTCCCGAGGGCCCCGGCCATGTTCTGATCACCTCGCGCAACCCCGACTGGCACGGAATCGCCCAACAAAATCACCTGGACGTGTTCACGCGGTCGGACTCTCTGGCCTATCTGCAGACTCGTCTCCCGGGGATCGCCACCGAGCAGGCCGATCTCCTGGCGAAGGACCTCGGTGACCTTCCTCTTGCGTTGGCCCAGGCGGCGGGGGTTCTCCGCAGCGGCCTGACGCTGGAGCGGTACCGCCAGCTCCTGGCAACCAATACCGCTCGTCTGCTTCAGGAGAGCGACGTTCGTGACTACCCCGCTCCGCTGGTCGCGACGGTCGACATCGCGGTCACCCGCCTGAGGGACAACGGTCACGTCGATGCCGCTGCGCTTCTCCTGCTAGGAGCCTTCCTCGGCCCCGACCCTATTCCCACCGCATGGCTGGAGGCAGCCCGCCCCGGCCTCCGCACCACCCCTGGTGACGCGAACGACGTGATGTGGCTGCGCAAATCCCTGCAGCCTCTTGGCCGTTACGGTCTGGCCCGCACTGAATTCGATGCTTTCCAGATCCACCGGCTGACGCAAGCCATTCTCCGCACTCGGACCAGCAGCGAACAAGCGGCGGTGATTCATGACGACATCACCACAGTTCTCACCGCGGTCGACCCCGGTGATCCAGAATCTCCGGCTGATTGGCCCTCATGGGCATCCCTGACGGCCCATCTCACCACTTTTCACGTTGCCGAAGTGGTCGGCGGTCGGACCGAACTACGCAGAACCCTCTGCACCGCCATCGATTTCCTGCTTCGCAGCGGTCAGCCACGTACGGCCTACGACCTCAGTTCTGCACTGCATCAGAGGTGGAGTGCGGAACTGGGGCCGGACCACGCTGACACGCTTACGTGCGCTCAGTATGTGGGCCATGCAAGTTCGGATCTCGGCAGCTATGCGGAGGCTCGAACGATCATTGAGGACGCCTTCAGCCGTCGCCGCCGAGTTCTCGGCGAAGAGCATCCCGACACCTTGCAATCCGCTCACGACGCCTTCGTCATCCTGTCGTATCTAGGGGAATACGCGGAGGCCCGAACGATCATCGAGAGTGCCCACAGCCGTCGCCGCCGCGCACTGGGCGACGACCATCCCGACACCTTGCAGTCAGCCCAGGGGCTTGCCGCTTCCTTGCATCATCTGGGGATGTACGCGGAGGCTCGGCGCCTGCAGGAGGACGTCCTGGCCCGCCGCCGCCGCGTCCTCGGCGAAGAACACCCCAGCACCCTCGAATCGGCCCATAACCTCGCTGCTTCCTTGCATTCTCTGGGGATGTACGCGGAGGACCGGCGCCTGCAGGAGGACGTCCTGACCCGCCGCCGCCGCGTCCTCGGCGAAGAACACCCCAGCACCCTCGAATCGGCCCAAGGGCTTGCTGCTTCCTTGCACGCCATGGGGGAATACGCAGAGGACCGGCGCCTACAGGAAGATGTCCTGACCCGCCGCCGCCGCGTCCTCGGCGAAGAACACCCCCACACCCTCCAGTCCTCCCAATCACTCGCGAGTACCGTGCACTCGCTGGGAGACTACGAGGAAGCCCGCCGCATGAAGGAGGACGTACTCGCCCGCCGCCGCCGCATTCTCGGCGAAGAACACCCCCACACCCTCCAGTCCTCCCAATCACTCGCGAATACCCTGCACTCGCTGGGAGACTACGAGGAAGCCCGCCGCATGAAGGAGGACGTACTCGCCCGCCGCCGCCGCATTCTCGGCGAAGAACACCCAGAGGCCATTCTCAGCATGCACAGCCTCGCCGCAACCCTGTACGAACTCCGGGACCCACAGGCGCTGGAACTTTTGAGAGACGCCTACCATCGGTGCCGACGAGCCCTTGGCGAGAAACACCCGGACACGGCCGGCATGGCCAAGAGTCTCTCCGTCGCGTTGAAGGCGATGGGAAGGACCTATGAGGCCCAACAGCTCTCTGCAAAAAAGCCGCAGAAGACCAAGCGCCGCTCCGGTCGGAAGCGGCGCTGAGGTAACTCAGGCCACCGGCTTGCGCCACACCGAGATGTGCTTTCCAGAGTCCGGGCCGAACGGCGCCCCGGCCCAGTCCGCGACCCGCCTCTCCAGCTCCAGCCCCGCGATGCGCGCCATCAGGTCCAATTCGGCCGGCCAGGCGTAGCGCTGGCGGCAGGTGCCTCGGCGGTAGCGGCCGTCGTCGTCGCGGGTGAAGTGGTGCGAGACGAGGGTCTGTTCGACCAGGTCGAAGGTGTCGAAGCCGAGGTGCCGCTCGGACACGTCGAACGGCACCGCGGCCTGGCCGGGCGGCAGGAACCGCAGCGGCGGTACGGTCAGTTCGATGACGAACCGGCCGCCGGGGGCCAGATGGCGGGCCGCGTTCTCGAAGCATGCGACCTGTTCGTCCTGGGTGAGCAGGTTTCCGATGGTGTTGTAGACGAGGTAGACCAGGGTGAACTCGCCGGGGACGACCGTGGTGGCCATGTCTCCGATCACCACGGGGAGCGTGTCCTCGTCGGCCTTGCGGCGGAGCACCGCCGCCATCGGCTCGGAGAGTTCGATGCCCGTCACCGGTACGCCGCGCTGCCGCAGCGGCACGCCCACGCGGCCGGTGCCGATGGCGAACTCCAGGGCGCGGCCGTTCCCGGCGAGTTCGGCAAGGAGGTTGAGGGTCGGTCCGAGGACGGCGGGCGAGGAGTTCTCGGCCTCCTCGGCGTCGTAGCGGTCGGCGGTCTCTCGGGTCCACAGTTCGCTGCTGGTCACGGGCGACCACTCTGCCGGGCGCCCGGGATGTCTGTCGACGCAATTCTCGGGGGCCACGGAGCGGACGCGCTGTCAGTGCTCCCTGCCACGATGGTCCGCATGACGATCCACCTCCTCACCGACATCGAGCAGGCCCTGCGCAGCAGTTGGAGCGCCGAGACCTGCACGCCGGAGTACCGCGACCGCTGGACTCCGGACAATCCGGCGCGCGATCAGTGCGGGGTCACCGCCATGGTGCTCAACGATCTGCTCGGCGGGGAGCTGGTCCGGGGTGAGGTGCGGGTCGACGGGGTGCGCACCGACTTCCACTGGTGGAATCGGCTGGGCATGGGCGTCGAAGTCGATCTGACCCGGGAGCAGTTCGGGCCCGAGGAGGTCGTCGTGGGCGGTGAGGTCGTCGTCCGGCCGCCCGGTGAGCTGCCGCGGCTTCAGGAGGAGTACGCGCTCCTGCGGGACCGGGTGGCGGCGAAGATCGGGCGGAGCTGAGTCCGAAGTGCCGTGTTCCCCCTGATCCGTGGCCGATCCGTGCCCCGCCGGACCGGTCGGAATTTCCCTCGTACGCACTACGGTGAGCCCATGCCGTCACGCCGTCCGTGACGGCAACCCTCCAGGGCAAGGAGATCGGGGAGAGCGATCATGGGTGAGTCTCTGAAGACCTTCGTCGGCGGTACCGAGGTCGAGGTGCCCAACAGCATCCCGGACATCCGGGCGACGCTCCCCGAGGAGAGACGCGAGGAGTTCGACCTCGCGATCAACGAGGCGGGGGTGCACGAGATCCAGGCCGTCATGCGGCACTGGATGCTGGAGGCCGTCCCCGATCCCGAGGCCGAGAAGATCCTGGACCGGCTGGCGCGGGACGAGGCCGAGAGGCGGAGCGTCGCTTGAGCTTCCGTATCTCCTACGCACCGCCCGCCGACGACACCCTGGCCAAGATGCGCGGCGGCGAGTCCTTCCGGGACGAGATGGTCCGCACCCTCGGCGACGAGCCGTACGGGCACGCCTCCTCCGCCGTCAAGAGCGAACGGGACCGGCGTGAGGCGACCGTCGCCGGGGCCATCGTCCTCTACTACGTCTCCCGGTCCGTCCTGACCGTGACCGTCGTCCGGCTCGTGCCTCTGCCCTGAACCCCCACGGCCGCGGCGCCCCTGCCCCGTGGTGGATCAGGACAGAGGCGCCGCGGGCGTACGTCAGGCGAGCTTCTTGTCCTGCGCCGCCACGACCTTCGTCGGCAGCTCGAACGTGACGTCTTCGCCGCCCGCCGCCGCCAGGTTGAAGGCGAAGAACGTGGCCACGGAGCCTCCCTTGCGCAGCGCCACCAGCTTGACCGGGGCGGTGGCACCGTCGGACTCGGAGGTGACCGTCCAGGCCAGGGCCTCGTCGCCGCCGGTGATCTTCTCCTCCGTCATCGAGACGACCTTCGTCGGCGTCCCCGCAACCGTGGCGGTGAAGCCGCCCGCGCAGTCCGCCGCGGCCTTCTTCAGCGCGGCGAAGGCGTCCGGTCCTGCCGACCCCTCGTACGAGCTCAGCGCGACGAACGTGGACGTCAGGTTGAAGGCGTCCTTGAACGCGTCGGCGCCCTCGCCCTTCGCCGCGTCCTCCAGCGACTTCTCGCCGTCGGTCTTCGGCTCGTCGATGACCTTGCGCTTCGTGGTGGCCACCGCGCCCTCCTGTGCCACGCCGGACAGGGCGTGGGCGACCGGCAGGCAGGCCTCCTTGTCGACCTTGACGCCGTCCGCCGGGACCTCGTCGGCCGGACCGGCCTTGGTGACCTTGGAGCCCTCGACGTCGCCCTGGGCGAGGGTGGCCTTCTCCAGCTCGGCGGCGGTGAGCGCCTTGGCGGGGGTCTTCGGGGCCGAGCTGCTTCCGTTCGCGGCGCCCTTCTCGTCCTTGCCGTCCTTGCCGTCGGCGTCCGACGAGCCGCTGCAGGCGGTGGCCAGCAGGGCGAGGGCGGCCGCGGAGGCGGCGAGGGCGGTACGTCGTACGGCAGTGGCGCGCATGGTTCTTCTCTCCGGTTCGGTGAGCAACCGCCCCTCTTCCGTACGGCACTTCGACGCCGTCTGGGACGGGCCGTCGCAGTGATGCACACCTTACGATCGAACCCGTGAGCGAAGACCGGTCCGGCGACGCCCTTCCGTGATCGTGATTCCGTTGTGATCATCCTGTGAATGCACTGTGCGGAAGGGCTGTACAACCCTCCCGAAAGGACGTCATCCGCGTGTCCGACCAGGCCCCCGCCGCCCCTCCGCTCCCCCGCGTTCTCGACGCCCTCGGGGTCGGCGAACGCGACATCGCGTCGATCGTCCCGCTCACCGGCGGCACGTACAACGCCGTCACCCGCGTCACGCTCGCCGACGGCCGCGACTGGGTGGTCAAGACGCCCCCGCCGCACACCGCCGCCCTGCGCCACGAACGCGACCTGCTGGTCAACGAGGTCGCGTTCTACACCGCCGCCGCGCGGTCCGGCGGTCCTGCGATCCCCCGGGTCGTCCGCAGCGAAACGGATCCGGCCGCGCCGACCGGCGCGTACCTGGTCATGACCGCCCGCCCCGGCCGGCCCTGGCACGAGGTGTCCCCCACGGCGGACGACGGGGACGAGCCCCGGCTGCGCACCGAACTCGGCCGTATCGTCGGTCAGTTGCACGGCGAGACCGGGGCCGCCACGTCCGGGTTCGGCTATCCCGCCGAGCCGTTCGGGCCCCTCGCCCCCACCTGGCGTACCGCGTTCACCGCGATGACCGAGGCCGTGCTCGCCGACGCCGAGACCTACCGGGCCCGGCTGCCCTACCCCGTCGGCGACATCCGTACGGTGCTGGCGGGCGCCGCCCCCGTCCTGGACGAGGTGACCCGGCCCGCCCTCGTGCACTTCGACCTGTGGCCGGGAAACCTGCTGGTCACGGGCGAGCCCGGCGCGCGGACGATCGGCGGGGTCATCGACGGGGAGCGGATGTTCTGGGGCGACCCGGTGGCCGACTTCGTCTCGCTCGCGCTCTTCGGGGACATCGAGCGGGACCGGGATTTCCTCGCCGGGTACGCCGAAGCCCGCGGTGGCAGGGTGGAGTTCACGGATGCGCTCCGGACCCGCTATGCCCTGTACCGGAGTTACCTCTACCTCATCATGCTCGTCGAGACCGTTCCCCGTGCCGTCGGGGCCGAAGCCGCCGACAGAACGTGGGAGTTGGTCGCTCCTCATCTCGTCGACGCTCTGGAGAGCATCCGGAATCACCTCAGCGCAGGCGCACACCCCGCTGTGCCTCGTACAGGTTGGCCGGGCGGACCGTCTCCGGACTCCCGTACGCCTCCAGGCGGGTGCGCAGGTCGCCGGTGAAGTCCGGGACGTCGATCTGGCCGAACTCCCGCACCTCGTTGATGCCCACGGTCGCGCTGTACGGGGCGAGGCCGTCGATCTTCATCAGCCCGGCCCGCTCGTTGGTCACCCGGATGTTCCAGTGGGTGAAGCGCGCCCCGAACAGCGGGCCCGCGCTCGCGTCGCCGCCGTGGACGCCGTCGTTGTTCACCGTGATGTCGGTGCGGACGTCGGCGAACGGCATCCCCCGGTGCGAGTCGAACGTGCCCGTCTCCATCCGGCCGCGCGACCAGACGTTGTAGCTGGACAGGCCCTCGACGTTGATGCCGTGGAGCTGGGTGCCGGCGGGCGCGGGGGTCGTGCGGGCGGAGATGGTGAAGTCCTCGACCAGGTTGTCGTGCGAGCCCTCGCGGCAGTAGTACGGGTGGTGCGCGCCGCGCCCCTCGACCGGACCCGGTGAGCGGGGTGACGAGGGTGGTCAGCCGGGGATCCCACTCGGGGCGCAGGTCGAGCGGGAGCGGGCGTTCCAGGGTGATCCGGCGGCCCCGGACGCCCGTGATGCGGACCGGCCATTCGTAGGGGACGTACGAGGTCAGCTTGGTCTTGTCGGCCCAGGTGTACGCCCGCGCGCCCGCGCCGTCGCCCGCCATGTGCTGGAGCAGCGTGTGGCCGGTGTCGTCGGCGAGGCGGAGGAGGACGAGCTGTCCGGGCCGCAGATTCCGGGCGTCGGCGACGGTGACTGTACGGTCGCCCCGGCGGGCGGGGGCCGGGACGGCGAGGGTGCGCCATGCGTCGCGGCGGTTGCCGGTCCAGCCTTCGAAGGGCCATTCCCGGGCGCGGATCGCGTCGGCCAGTGAGGCCCAACGGCCCTTCGGGCAGAGCCAGATGAGGCCACCGGCCCAGGACCAGCTGGACTTGTCGCCGCCGTACCGGCTGCCGTAGACGCCGATGAGTTCGGTGAGGCTGCGGGTCGCGTACAGCGTCGTCGCCCCGCTGCCCGCGCCGCGCACCACGACGTCGTTGTGGCCGATGCGGATGACGTCGTCGATGCGGTACGTCCCGGCCGGGATGGTCACCGTGCCACCGCCGCGCTCTCCGGCGGCGGCGATGGCACGGTTGATCGCGGGCGCGGCGTCGGCCGAGCCGTCGGGGCGGGCTCCGTGGTCGCGTACGACGTCGATGACGAGGCCGCGCCCGCCACGGCGCGGGAGGCCGGATCCCGCGCGGTAGCCGGCGCGGCCGACGAAGGGGATCTGGGGGTGGGTGAAGGGGGTGGCGGCGAACTCCCGCCACAGGGCGGCGTCCCGGACCGGGCGGGCCTCCAAGGGTGGGGCCGCTGACGCCCGGGCCGTCCCCGCAGTCGCGACGGACGCCGCTGCGGCCACGGCGCCGCCGAGGACCGTACGTCTGGCGACAACCCCCCGGTCGCCCCCGCCGCAATCGCCGCTTCCCGTCCCCCGGTGCGTCGCCATACCCGAACCGACTTTCATGTATGTGAATGACGTTCATGTGTACGTTGGCGGCGAGCATGGCACGACTCGGCGGCGCAGGGAAAGACCCGTGCGCCGCCGAGAGAGGCAAGTATTCAGCTGGGGGCGGGCGTCAGCTGTCGGACGTGCCTCGGGTCAGATGACTGAACGCATCCAGGTTGCGGGTGGACTCGCCGCGCGCCACCCGCCACGCGTACTCCTTGCGGATCGAGCTCGCGAAACCCAGCTCCAGCAGGGTGTTGAACGCCCCGTCGGCCGCTTCGAGGATCACGCCGAACAGCCGGTCCAGCTCCTCGGCGGTGACCACCGAGAGGGGGAGCTTGCCGACCAGGTAGACGTCGCCCAGCGAGTCGATCGCGTAACTCACCCCGAACAGGCGGAGGTTGCGCTCCAGCAGCCAGCGGTGCACCTCGGCGTCGTTCTCGTCCGGGTGCCGGACGACGAACGCGTTGAGGGAGAGGGAGTGCTTGCCGACGATCAGGGAACAGGTCGTCGACAGCTTGCGGGTGCCCGGCAGGGTCACGACGTAGTTGCCGCGCTCCGGGCTCTCCCATGCGAGCCCGGCATCGTTCAGCGTCGCCTCGATGACCTGGGCCGCTGCTGTCTCGTCGGGTGCGTCAGCCATGCAGCGAGCGTACGACAGCCCGGTGCGGGCGGCAGGAGGGGCCTCGGCCGTGGTGCCACCGGGCCTCGGCCCTGATGTACTCCGGGCCTCGGACGGGGTGAGCCCCGGGCCTCGTGCGCGATGCGCCCCGGGCGGGTCAGCCGTGGTGCGCCCGGGCCCGGCGCCGGTGGTCGCAGAGCGCGGCCGTGTACACGTCGGCGGTCGCCGACGCGGCCGTGTCCCAGCCGAAGGACTGGGCGTGCGCCGCGGCGGCCGCCCCCATCCGGTCGACCAGCTCCGGCGCGTCCGCGAACCGCCCGAGCGCGCGGGCGTACGCCTCCGGTTCGTGCCCGGGTATCAGGAAGCCGCTGACCTCGTCGCGCACCGCGACCGGGAGTCCGCCCACGGCCGCCGCGACGACCGGCGTACCGGTCGCCTGGGCCTCGATGGCGACCAGGCCGAAGGACTCGCTGTACGACGGCATGACCAGCACCGACGCGGCCCGGAACCAGTCCGCCAGCAGATCCTGGCCCACCGGCGGGCAGAACCGGACGACGTCGGCGATACCGAGGCGCGCGGCCAGCTTCTGGAGCCCCTCGGGCTTGGCGAGCCCGCTGCCGCTCGGTCCGCCGACCACCGGCACCACGATGCGCGAGCGCAGCGACGGGTCCCTCTCCAGCAGCACGGCCACCGCGCGCAGCAGCACGTCCGGGGCCTTCAGCGGCTGGATGCGGCCCGCGAAGAGCGGGATCAGCGCGTCCTGCGGCAGGCCGAGCCGGGCGCGCGCGGCGGCGCGGCCGTCGGCCCGGCGGAAGCGGTCGAGGTTGACGCCGGGGTGGACGACGGCGACGGCGGCCGGATCGGCGCCGTAGAAGCGGACGAGGTCGTCGGCCTCCTCGGCGGTGTTGGCGATCAGCCGGTCGGAGGCGTTCACGATCTGGGTCTCGCCGATGACCCGGGCGGGCGGCTCGGGGGTGTCGCCCTCGGCGAGCGCGGCGTTCTTGACCTTGGCCATGGTGTGCATGGCGTGCACGAGCGGGACGCCCCAGCGCTGCGCGGCCAGCCAGCCGACCTGGCCGGAGAGCCAGTAGTGGGAGTGCACGAGGTCGTAGTAGCCGGGGCGCTGACCGGCCCAGGCCTGCATCACGCCGTGGGTGAAGGCGCAGAGCTGGGCGGGCAGGTCCTCCTTGGCGAGACCTTCGTACGGTCCGGCGTCGACGTGCCGGACCAGGACGCCGGGGGCCAGCTCGACCGCGGGGGCCAGGGAGCCGGTGGTCGCCCGGGTGAAGATCTCGACCTCGATGTCGATCGCGGCGAGGCGCTTGGCCAGTTCGACGATGTAGACGTTCATCCCGCCCGCGTCGCCGGTACCGGGCTGGTGGAGGGGGGAGGTGTGCACGGAGAGCATCGCGATGCGGCGCGGCTTGCGGGAGGCCCCGGAGAAGCCTCCGGGGAACCTGAGCCGCGCGGCCGTCCGGGTGGAGCCGAGCCGGGAGACGTACTGGCTCACCTCGTCGGTCCTCCTCGTTAGGGGCATGCTGCGGGGAAGGGCGTGGGGTCCCTCCGAAGGTCGAAACAGTGGAATGCCGCCTTTCATTTCCGTTTTGCCAAATCATTACGCGGCCCACGGCGCGTCGCCCCGCGCGCCCGCCCGGCCCGGGCGGGACCAGGCGGAACCGGGTGCCCCGCACCGCGTCGCCTACCCTCGACCCATGCGCCAGCGCCCCATCGGCACCGCCACCCGCGGGACCACCAACCCGAACCGGCTGCGCCGCATGGACCGCTGGATCGCCGACGCCCACGGCCCCGCCCTGCGCCGCGCCGGGACGCCGGTGGCCGTCGATCTCGGGTACGGGGCGGCCCCCTGGACCGCCGTCGAGCTGCTGGCCCGACTCCGTACCGCCGAGCCGCGCACCGCCGTGGCGGGGATCGAGATCGACCCGGACCGGGTCGCGGCGGCGAAGCCGTACGAGCGGGAGGGGCTCACCTTCGTGCACGGGGGCTTCGAGGTGCCCCTGGCGGTACGGCCCCTGCTCATCCGGGCGGCGAACGTGCTGCGCCAGTACGACGAGGACCAGGTCGCCGAGGTCTGGTCGCGGCTGTCTTCCCGCCTCGACGCGGACGGGCTCCTGGTGGAGGGGACCTGCGACGAGATCGGCCGCCGGCACGTCTGGGTGGCCCTGGGGCCCGAGGGGCCGCGCACGGTCACCTTCGCGACCCGGCTCGGCTCGCTGGAGCGCCCCTCCGACCTGGCGGAACGCCTGCCGAAGGCGCTGATCCACCGCAATGTGCCGGGCGAGCCGGTCCACGCGTTCCTGCGGGACTTCGACCGGGCGTGGGCGGCGGCCTCCCCGTACGCCTCGCTGGGTGCGCGGCAGCGCTGGATCGCGGCGGTGCGGGCGGTGGCCGCCGACTGGCCGGTGACGGACGGGGTACGGCGGTGGCGGCAGGGCGAGATCACCGTGGAGTGGGACGCGCTGCGGCCCACCGGGCACTGAGATCTTCCCCGATCGGACAGAGATCGCCCGGTCCGGGAACGCCACGGGGGCATCGTTCGTCCCTGTGGGTGGGGATGACGAAGTGGCCCTGTGCGGGCGCTATGTGACGTGCCGGGCGCCGTCGGCCTCTGTTGCTTTGGAGGACGACATGGCACGATCGCGACGTTGCCGAAAAGTTACTGACGGTAAGTCAGATATGCGCCCGGAGGGGGAGCTCGTGAACCGACGCCACTGCGCCACGGCCGCCATCACGCTGGTCTGTGCGCTGGCCCTGCTGACGTCCACGGGCCAGGCCTCGGCCGCCCCGGTTCCGGAGCCCTCGCCCTCCTCGTCCTCCGCCCCGGTGACCGGCTCGCCGCAGCGCTACTCCAACGCGGACCTGGAGAAGGTCCGCGAGCAGATCGAGACGCTGTACCGGAAAGCGGGGGCTGCGACCGACGCGTACAACCTCGCCGAGGAGCAGACGAAGAAGCAGTCCGGCGAGATCGTGAAGCTGGCCAAGGCGATCGTCGACGGCCAGGCGCGTATCGCCGCGTTGAAGGACCGGGCCGGCGCCCAGGCCCGGGAGCAGTACCGCAACGGCGGCCTGCCGCCGGGCGCGCAGCTGGCCCTGAGCAACGACCCGAAGCTCTTCCTGGACGGGATCAACAAGGTCCGCCAGGGCCAGCAGGCCTCCAAGTCGCTGCTGACCGAGCTGAACCAGACGCAGCAGGACCTGGAGACGTACACCCAGGACGCCAGCGCCAACTGGGAGAAGCTGGAAGCGAACCGGGTCAAGCAGGCCAAGGCCAAGAAGAAGATCAACGCGCAGATCAAGGCGGCGGAGAAGCTCGAATCGCGGCTGGAGAAGAAAGAGCGCGACCGACTGCGCCGGCTGGAGCAGGACGCGGCGAACGAGGCGCAGACCGCCTGGCTCTCCTCCGGCGCGATCAAGGACGTCAGCGGCGAGGCGAGCGGGGCCGGAGCGGCGGCGGTGGCCTTCGCGACGGCGCAGATCGGCAAGCCGTACGTCTGGGGGGCCGAGGGCCCCGGTTCGTACGACTGCTCCGGCCTGACCTCCCAGGCCTGGCTGGCGGCGAAGCGGCCGATCCCGCGCACCTCGCAGGAGCAGTGGCGGCTGCTGCCGCGCATCGACATCCAGGACATGCGCCCCGGCGACCTGATCATCTACCACGCCGACGCCAGCCACGTCGGGATGTACGTCGGCGACGGCGCGATCGTCCACTCCCCGCGCCCCGGCCGGAACGTCACGCTGGCGGGCGCCGGCTCGATGAAGATCCTCGGCGTGGTCCGCCCGGACAAGTAGGGCCATCGAAGAGGTCCGGGCGACGCGAACCGGGCGCCATGAACGGCCCGCGGACTCGGCTGCCCGGGCGCCTGTGAGCGGGGCCACGCCGCCGTCCGTGGGCGCGTGATGTTTGTCATGGGCGCTTCCGCCCCCGTACGGCCGCCCGGTGCGCCGGATCCGTGCCGGGACGCGGCTTATGACGGCGCATATGACAGGGGCCGCTCCCCGCGCGCCATTCCGTTCCCCCGCCGCGGACCGCTATCGTCCCCGACTGGCGGATCGTCGATCGTCGACCCGCCGCGCCCTCGGGGGGAGGGAAGGAAACCCGAACCGATGCCCGTACCCGTACCGCAGCAGCGCTCCGTGCCCGCTGCGGAGACCTCGCACGGCGACCTCACCCTGCTGGTGATCGAGGACGACCCGGCGGGCACCACCATCACCGTCCCCGAGCTCTCGGCAGCGGCCGGAACCCGCGTCCGTATCCGTACCGCCCGCAACCTCACCGAGGCGGCGCGGCTGCTCACCGACGACGTGGACTGCATCCTGCTGGACCTGGCCCTGCCGGTCGCGGGCTCCGACAGCGGCCCCGGCGACGGCCCCGTCCCCGGCCGGGCCGACGAGCTGGCGGCCCTCACCCACGTGCTCCGCATCGCCCCGCTGCACGCAGTCCTCGCGCTGACCGCCGAGGACGACACGGAGCTGGCGGCCGAGGCGGTACGCGTCGGGGCGCAGGACTACCTCTTCCGGGGCGAGCTGGACGCGCGCGTCCTGAGCCGCGCCATCCGGTACGCCGTGGAGCGCAAGCGCGCCGACATGGCCCAGCACCAGCTGACCGAGTCCCGGCTGCACGCCCAGGAGAACGCCCGTCTGGAACGCGGCCTGCTCCCCACCCCGCTGCTGGACGGCTCCGGCCTGAGCTTCGCCGCCCGCTACCGCCCCGGCCGCAGCCGCGCGCTTCTCGGCGGCGACTTCTACGACGTCGTCCGCACCCCGGACGGCACGGTGCACGCGATGATCGGCGACGTCTGCGGCCACGGTCCGGACGAGGCGGCGCTCGGTGTCGAGCTGCGGATCGCCTGGCGGGCGCTGACCCTCGCCGGGCTGTGCGGGGACGAGCTGCTCTCCACGCTCCAGCAGGTGCTGGAGCACGAGCGGCAGAGCGAGGAGATCTTCGCGACGCTGTGCACCGTCGACATCGCGCCCGACGGGCGGCGGGCCGGACTCTGCCTGGCCGGACACCCCGCGCCGCTGCTCGCCCGCCACGGCAGGCCCGCCCGGCTGCTCCCGTACGAGGACGGCGGCCCGGCGCTGGGGCTGCTGCCACGGGCCCGGTGGCCGCGCCGCCAGGTCGAGCTGGGCGCCGCCTGGAGCCTGATGATGTACACGGACGGGCTCATCGAGGGACGGGTGGGGACCGGCGGCAGCGAGCGGCTCGGGCAGGACGGCATGGTCGCGATGGTCAACGGCCGCCTGGACGAGGGCCTGGCCGGCGAAGAGCTGCTGGAGGCGGCGGTCGCCGAGGTGCGGGAGCTGAACGGCGGCGAGCTGACCGACGATGTGGCGGTCCTGCTGCTGGGCCGCGATCCGGAGCGGATACGACGAGGGGGCGGCAGCGCACCGCGCTCCCGCCCCGCTTCACCCGTCGTCGCACGCCCCCTGGGCGTTCAGCGCCCGCCGTTGTAGGGGCCGTACGGGCCGTCGCTGCTGGAGCCGCCCTTGCGGCCGCCGCCGCCCGAGACCGCCTTGAGCGCGGGGCGCACGTCGACCATGAACACGATCGACGCGACGACGCCCGCGAGCTGCAGGAAGAGCATCGGGATGAGCAGATTCACGGCGACGGCGATGCCGAGAATGATCAGCCAGAACGACTTCTTCTTCTTGTCGGCGGCACGGTAGGCGTCCTCACGGGCGGTCGCCGCGAAGACGAACGCGACCACGGCCAGCACCAGCATCGCCAGATAGAGCAGCTGGAGGAGTGAGCCGAATGCTGAGAGCAACATGCTGTGTACCGCCTAGTGAGTGGATGAGCGCCCTGCGGCCGAGGGGGCCAAGGTACCGGGACAACGAACCGGCCACCCCTAAAGGTGCCCGCCCCGCGTCCCGGTCACGCGTACCGCGCCGGGCAAGGACCCGTGCGGGTCACTTGCCGTCGGCCGGCGGGGTCTTCCTGGCCGCGGGCTTGCGGGGCGCGGGCGTCTTCTTGGCGGGCGCGGCCTTGGCCTCGGCGGACTTCACCGAAGCGGTGGGCGCGGCCTTCGAGGCGGCGGGCTTGGCCGGGGCGGGCTTGGCCGGAGCGGCCTTGACGGAGCCCTCGGCGGCCGGCGTGCTCTTGGCCGCGCTCTTCGGGGCGGCCTTGGCGGGGGCCGGCTTGGGGGCGGCCTTCGGCTCGGCCTCGACGACGGCGGCGATCTCGACGATCTCGTCGGCCGTCTCCCCGCGCCAGGTCCGTACGGTCTGCTCGCCGTGCTCGGCGACCTTCTCGTACGCCTCACGGGCCTTGATCGCGTACTCGGCGGCCACGCCCACGCTGCGGAGCGCCAGGTCCTGAGCGTTCTCGCCGAGCTTCTTCAGGTCGGCGGCGTCGAACGAGCCGAAGACCTCGGTGACCTTCGCCTGCACGGTGGCCTGGGCCTCCTTGGCCTGCGTGGTCACCTTCTCCTGCACGGCCTTGGGGTCGGTGTTGCGCACGGCGTCGATCCGCTCGGGCGCCTCGGCCCGCAGCTGCTCGATCAGCGCCGGCACCTTGCGCGCCTGCTGGACGGCCAGGTCGGCCGTACCGGCGGCGAAGTAGAGGGGGGTGGGGTCGGTGAGGGTCTTGCGCAGGTCATCGGTGATGGCCATGACTGTGGTCCTCCCGGATCACTCGGAACCAGCTGCTAGCTGTGAGGGTCGTGGTCTTTGGTGGTGCCCGTACCGGCGTCGTCGCCGTTACGGGCCCCGGCATCGCCGTCCGCGCCGGTGTAGGTGTCCGCTTTCACGCCATCGGCGGAGCCGACGTCCGCGTCGGGCCCGGGCGCGAATCCGTTCTCGCGGCGGAAGGAGTCGTAGATCTGCAGCAGAACGTTCTTCTGCCGCTCGTTGATCGACGAATCGGCCAGGATGACCGCCCGCGTCTCCAGCTCCTCCCGCTCCCGCTCGTCGAGGATCCCCGCACGGACGTACAGGGTCTCGGCCGAGATCCGCAGCGCCTTGGCGACCTGCTGGAGCACGTCCGCGCTGGGCTTGCGCAGACCGCGCTCGATCTGGCTGAGATACGGGTTCGACACCCCGGTGGCATCGGCGAGCTGCCGTAGCGAGAGCTGCGCTGCACGGCGCTGCTCCCGCAGGTACTCACCGAGATTGCCGACGTTGAGTGATGCCATGACCCGATAGTGCAACACCCTTGCTAACTTTTGCAAGCAGGTGCTTGCAAAAGTGTCGCGCGTCGCGGCGTACGACCCCCCCTGCCCACCCGGCGGCTCGAAAGAGCAAGAAGCCCCACACGGTCGCGCTCAGGGTTCGAGGGGTGCGAGCAAGGGCTCGAGGGCCCGGGCGAACTCCGCCGGCTCGGCGCTCGCGCCGAGGTGGTTGCCGGGCATGTCGATCAGAGGCAGCTCCAGAAGGTCGGCGAGGGCCCGGGTCGCCCGGCGCGCCATCTGGTGGTGGCTCAGCGAGCCGGCGCACAGCGTCACCGGCACGCGGCGGACGGCCTCGACGTCGGGGGCGTAGAAGACCGTGGGGCCGGCCATCCGCCCCAGGAAGTAGCGGTTCTTGTCGAGTTCCTCGGCCGGCAGTGCGGGGAGCGCCATAGGCGCCGGAGGCGTCTGATCCGGTCCTGTGCGATGTGCGGCGCCGCTCAGGTCGAAGAACTCCTGCACGGCCCGCTGCGGGTCGGCCTCCGCGACGCCGAACGCTGCCGCGGCCCGGGCGGCCAGGTCCGCGTCCTCCAGGAGCGACACCAGGGGCGGCTCGTGCAGGACGGCCCGGCCGACCATGTCGGGATGCCGTTTGCCCAGCTCCAGCAGCGTTACGGCACCGCCGCTGGTACCGGCGAAGAGGGCGGGTCCTCCGGTGAACCTGTCGACCAGTGCGGCGAGGTCCTCGGCCAGGACCTCGGGCGTGGGCGCGGCCATCCCCGGGACGGCGCGGCTGGCGCCGATACCCCGCGGGTCGTGGGTGACGACGGTGAATCTGCCCGCCAGTTCGAGCGCCAGCGCCGCGAATCCGGCCCGCCCGACGGGCGCGCCGACGAGGAACAGCAGGGGGCCCTCGCCCTGGACGCCGTAGGCGATCGTGCAGTCGGGCCGTTCGAGGAGGTCCTCGGGGCTCGTCATCCGGTCGCTGAAGTCCGCGATCTTCCGGGAGATGACGTCGAGCGCACGGTCCAGCTCCTCGCGCCGGTCGTGGATGCGACGGCGATGAGCCGTCAGCAGCTCCACCCGGAGCCTGGCCGGATCAGCCGCCTTGCCGTCGGCTCCGGTGAACTGCGCGATATCGGCCAGGGGCATCCCCGTCTCGCGGAGATGGACCAGCATGCGGATCAGCTCGACGTCGGCCGTCGCGTACTGGCGGCGTCCCGCACCGTCGCGCCGTGGGGACGGTACGACCCCCTGACGTTCGAAGTACCGCAACGTGTCGGGCTCCAGACCGATCGCGGCCGAGACCTCCGCGATACCGAACAGCTCATCTGCCTCACTCATGCCGCAAGCCTCGCCCCTGAACCTCGGTCCAGGTCAAGCGGGACGGAATCCCGCTCCCCCTCCTGTCCCTGACCCTTGTCCCGAAGATCGTTCTGTTGGAGGCTGAAGCATGCAGAATCCACCGACCTTCGTCCTCGTCCACGGCGCCTTCGCCAACTCGTTCTCCTTCGCGCCGCTCCAAGCCGAACTCGCTCTGCACGGGCACCGATCGGCCGCGGTGGACCTTCCGGGGCACGGCTTCGGGGCCACGTACCCCGCCGCCTACCAGACACCCCAGGATCTCGGTGCGCTGGCCGCGGAGCCGGGGGCCATCAAGGGCGTCACCCTCGCGGACAACGTGGCCCACGTGATCGAGGTCCTCGAACGGGCCAGGCGGAACGGGCCCACCATCCTCGTCTCCCACAGCCGGGGCGGCGTCACGGCCACCGCCGTCGCCAACGCCCGGCCGGACCTCATCGACCGGATCGTCTACGTCTCCGCCTGGTGCCCCGTCGCCCTGGACGTGGGCGACTACTACGCCGAGCCGGAGATGGCCGACGTCGACCCGGGAGCGCTCGCCCTCGCGCTGGTCGGGAATCCGGCCGAACTCGGCCTGCTGCGGGTCAACTTCCGTACAGCCGACCCGGCGGCGCTCAACGCGTTCCGCCAGGCGTTCGCCGCCGACCTCACCGATGACGAGTTCCGGACCTTCCTCAACACCTTCCAGCCCGACGAGAACCTCGACGTCGGTACGTCGGCCGACCGGGCGCAGGCCACGACCTGGGGCCGGATCCCCCGGACCTATGTGCGCCTGACCGCCGACACCAGCCTTCCGCCCGCCCTGCAGGACCGCATGATCCGCGAGGCCGACGCGCTCACGCCCGACAACCCCTTCGACGTGCGGACCCTCGAAGGCAGCCATCTGCGCTGGCTCGTCCGCCCGAAGCCGGCCGCCGAGCTGCTCGCCGGACTCGCCGGACTGTGACATCCGCCCCCGCCGACCGCGCCTTCGACGCCGTGCTCTGCGACCTCGACAACGTCATCCGCTTCTACGACACCGCCCCGCTCGCCGCCCTGGAGCGGGCCGCCGGACTGCCGGAAGGCACCACGGCGGACATCGGCTACGCGCCCGAGACCGACCTCCCGCTGCTCCTCGGCCGGATCACCCCGGACGCCTGGGTGGAGTCCATCGCGGCCGGGCTCACGGAGCGGGTGGGCGCGGAGCGGGCCCATGAGATGGGGCGGGCGCTCGAGGACGCGCCGTTCCGGGCCGACGAGGAGGTGGTGGCGCTGCTGCGCCGGGCCAGGACCCACGTCCCGCTGGTCCTCGTCACCAATGCGACCCTCCGACTGGACGCGGACCTGGCGCTGTTGGGCCTGACCGATCTCGCCGACGCGGTCGTCAGCAGCGCGGTGGAGCAGGTGGCCAAGCCGGACCCGGCCATCTACCGCATCGCGGCCGAGCGGGCGGGCGTACCGGTGGAGCGGTGTCTGTTCGTGGACGACCGCCAGGAGAACGTCAACGCGGCCGCCGCCCTCGGCATGACCACCGCTCTCTACCGCGAACCGGACGATCTGCGGCGGGCGTTGGGGCCCTGCGCGGAGGAGGCAGTAGTGGCCCATGAACCGTGAGCCGGAAGTGCTGTCCGGCGGACTGGTCAACTCCGGCGCCGTCCTGCGCCACGGCGACACCGTCGAACGTCCCGCCCCGCCGCACGTGGCCCTCCTGCACCCCCACCTCCGGGCCCTCCGGGGGCGGGGGTTCGGCGGCGTGCCCTTGCCCCTGGGAGCCTCCGGGCATCGTGAGCGGCTCTCGTACGTTCCCGGCGAGGTCGCCGTCACTCCGTATCCGGAATGGGCCTGGACGGACGACTCTCTGCGCTCCGTGGGTGTGCTGCTGCGGCGCATGCACGAGGCGGCGGCGGGCGTACCGTTCGACCGCGCCGCCGGCTGGCCCTCCGACCTGGCCGATCCGAAGGGGGCGACGGCTCCCGGCGCGTTGGTCTGCCACAACGACGCGTGCCTGGAGAACGTGGTGTTCCGGGACGGGCGTGCCGCCGCGCTCATCGACTTCGATCTGGCCGCGCCCGGCCGCCCGGTGTGGGACGTGGCGATGGCGGCTCGTTACTGGGCGCCGATGCGGGGCCGACCCGGTCTCGACCCGGCGCACCGCCTGCGTGTCCTGGCCGACGGCTACGGGCTGGGGCGCGCGGACCGGGCCGCCCTGCCCCGGGTGATCGAGCAGGCCACCGCGGTGTGCCGGGCGTTCGTCGAGCGGCGGGTGGAGCGCGGGGACGCGGCGTACACGGCGGCGTACGAGCGGAGCGGACGTGCCGCGTGGGACCGGCACCAGACTTGGCTGGCGGACCACCGCCCCGCACTCACCGCCGCCCTGCTCGCCGGCTGACCACGCCCCCCGCGCCCATCGGGCGTACCGCGCCCTCAGCCGCCCGCCCGCGACGGAGGCCCCAAGCCCGTCCGCAGCTGGACGAACGCCTCCTCGGCCGCCTGGACCGCCCCCGCGTAGACCCGGTCCGCGCTCTCCCCCGCGTCGATCCGCCGCCAGTTCTCCAGGGCCAGGATGCGCAGGACCGCGATGATCTGCCCGGCCGCGAGGCGGTCGGACAGCCCGCCGCCGAGTGCGCGGGCGAGTGCCGCCTCGGAGCGGCCCTGGTAGGCGTGGAGGCGGGCGACCAGGGACGGTGTTCCGTACAACAGGCGGAGGAACGCCAGCACTTGGGGTACGTCGCAGAGGCCGGTCACCGGGTCGCGGCGGTCGAGGCCGTCGAGGAAGTGGCGGCGCAGGGCGTCCAGCGGGGTCTCGTCCCGGGAGCGGCCCGTGACCACCCGGGCCGCCTCGTCCTCGTGGTCGGCGAACCGGTGCAGGACCAGATCCTCCTTGGCGGGGAAGTACCGGAACAGCGTCGGCTTGGAGATGTCCGCCGCGGCCGCCACCTCCGCCACCGACACCTTGTCGAAGCCCCGCTCCAGGAACATCGTGATCGCCGCGTCGGAGACCGCCTGGTAGGTCAGCCGCTTCTTCCGCTCCCGCAGACCGACCGGCTCCGCCCCGTCGCCGGAAGCGGAACCGGAAACGGAACCGGGTCCGGGGCCGGAACGGTCGCCGTTCGCGGGGTTCTCTCCGTTCATGACCATGAAGCGTACGCGCCCGGCCTCAAGCGGACTTGACGCCGCCGTCCGTCTTCCGGATCAGCGCCTCCACCCCGTCCAGCAGCCGCTCCAGCCCGAAGGCGAACTCGTAGTCCGGGTCGTCCGGCTCGCTCATCGCCCCGGACTCCAGCAGCCGGGAGATCCCGGGGTGCCGGACGGGGTCGACGAGGCGTCTGAGGGTGCGCTCGTAGGACGCCGTCACCTCGTCGGGCGACACCCCGCGCGCGGTCACGGCGGCAGCCAGGTCGGCCATCAGGGCCGCCTCGCTGCGGACGAAGTTGGAGACCAGGAGGACCACCGAGGTCTTGTCGCCCTCGGCGAGCCCGCTGCCCTCCAGCGCCTGGATCCCCTGCTCCCACCAGGCCAGCGAGTTCGGGGTCGCGGGCGGGCCCCCGACGGGGATCCGGAGCAGCCAGAGATGGGCGTGGAGCCGGTCCCGCTGCGCGGACGCCCACGCGGCGAGCGCCTCCCGCCAGCCCGCGCCGGACTCCGGGGCGGACAGCGGTTCCGGCGGGCCGAAGGCGGCCTCCTGCATCAGGACGTACAGCTCGTCCTTGGCGGAGACGTACCGGTACAGCGACATCGTGGAGGCACCGACCTCCTGGGCCACCCGGCCCATCGACACGGCCGCGAGCCCGTCGGCCGACGCGACCTCCACCGCCGCGGCCACGATCCGCTCCAGGCTCAAGCCGGGCTTCGGGCCCTTCGCCGGGCGGTCCCGCAGCCCCCAGGCCGCCTCCAGGCTGGCCGGCAGGTCGCCGCCGCCCGAGCTGCTCTTCTCCGCCACCGCATCCCCTTCGCCCGGCTCCCGGCCCTGCCCCGCGCCTTGCCCCGTGCCCGCGTACGCCTTGACCCCATCCTAGAGATGCGTAAGGCTTACACAATCACGCGTATGACATACGCAGAAGGGGGTCCGGGCATGACAGAACCGATCCGGCCGAGCGGAGAATCCGCCGCCGCCATCGAGGCGCACGGCCTCACCAAGTCCTACGGAAAGCCCGCCGTCCGGGTTCTCGACGGCATCGACCTCCAGGTCGGACGCGGCACCGTCTTCGCCCTGCTCGGGCCGAACGGCGCGGGCAAGACCACCACCGTGCGGATCCTCGCCACGCTGACCGAGGCCGACTCCGGCACCGCCCGGGTCGCGGGGTACGACGTCGTCGCCGACCGGAGCGCGGTACGCCGCTCCATCAGCCTCACCGGCCAGTTCGCCGCCGTCGACGAGACCCAGACCGGCGAGGAGAACCTGCGGATGATGGCCCGGCTCACCGGGCAGTCGCGGGCCGCCGCCCGGCGCCGGGCGGCGGAGCTGCTGGAGCGCTTCGACCTCACCGAGGCTGCCCGTCGCCCCGTCCGGACGTACTCCGGAGGGATGCGCCGCCGGCTCGACCTGGCCGCCGGGCTCGTCGGATCACCGGAGCCCGGGGTGTTCTTCCTGGACGAGCCGACCACCGGCCTCGACCCGCGCAGCCGCCAGGAGCTCTGGGAGGCCGTCCGCGAGCTGGCCGCACGCGGGGCGACCGTCCTGCTCACCACCCAGTATCTGGAGGAGGCCGACCGCCTCGCCGGCCGGATCGCCCTGCTGAACCGGGGCCGGATCGCCGCCGAGGGCACCGCGGCCGACCTCAAGTCCCGCGTCGGCGGTCACCGCCTCGACCTGGTCCTCACCAGCCAGGACGCCTATCTGAGGCTCGCCGGCCGGGCCGTCCACCACTCCCCCGGGACCCTGACGCTCGGCATCCCCACCGACGGCTCGGCGGCCCAGGTGCGCGCCCTGCTCGACGAGATCGACCCGGACGGCAGGGAGATCGAACGCTTCAGCCTGCACAGCGTGACCCTCGACGACGTCTTCCTGGCCCTGACGTCGAACGCGCCGCCGTTGAACGCGCCCACGAAGGACGCGACCTCGCCGAGCGCGTCCACGCCGGACGCGCCCACCGCCCCGGAGGCATCCGCCCATGTCTGACACCGCCGTTCAGCACAGAAGCCCGGACCGGCTCTCCGAGCGGGCCCACGGCCCCGGACGCGGGCCCGGCCCCTTCACCCACACCGCCGTCATGGCCGCCCGCGCCCTGCGCATCAGCAGCCGCAACATCGACGCGCTGATCACGTCCCTGGCCCTGCCGATCATGATGATGCTGATCTTCGTCTACTTCTTCGGCGGCGCGATCGACACCGGGACGGACTACGACTCGTACGTCATGTACGTCGTCCCGGGCGTCCTGCTCCTGTCCGCGGGGTTCGGCGCCGCGACCACCGCCACCGCCGTCAGCGAGGACATGAAGGGCGGCATCATCGACCGGTTCCGCTCGCTGGACGTGGGCGGTACGCCGGTGCTCGCCGGGCATGTGGCGGCCAGCACCGTACGCAACCTCTGCTCCACCGCCCTGGTCTTCGGCGTCGCGCTGCTGATCGGCTTCCGGCCCGCCGCCTCCTGGAGCGGCTGGCTCGTGGTCGGCGCCGTGCTGGTCGCCTACATCGTGGCCCTGTCCTGGATCTCGGCGGCGATCGGCCTGCTGGCCCGGACCCCCGAGGCGGCGAGCGGCTTCACGTTCTTCATGTCGTTCCTGCCCTACCCGAGCAGCGCGTTCGTCCCGACCGAGAACATGCCCGACTGGCTGCACGGCTTCGCCGACCACCAGCCGATCACCCCGGCCATCGAGTCGCTGCGCGGGCTGCTGCTCGGCCAGGACGTGGGCAGCACCCCCTGGATCGCGCTCGCCTGGGCGGCGGGGATGCTCGCCCTGGCGATCGGCGCCTCGGGGACGCTGTTCCGCATCCGGACGCGCTGACCCCGGGGTACGGGCACGCGATCCGGACCGTTCAGAACCCGTCCGGGCACCGCGGTGACCGCTCAGAAGACGTCCGGGCACCACGGCCGGCGGCCCGTGCGGAACACCGCGTCCGCCGTCGTCGCCGCACCCGGCCGCAGCTCCTCCACCCGGCCCAGGTCCACCAGCCGCCGCACGGACTCGTCGCCCAGATACAGCGTGGACAGCTCCGCCACGTCCAGGGCGAGATCGGCGCTCCGGGTGGTGGGGGTGCAGCGGGCGCCGGAGTCCGAGGCGTCCAGCAGGAAACGGCCACCCGCCAGGCCCGCCGCGTCCCGGACATCGAGGACGAGGGAGGCCTCGACGGCGTACGTCCGGGCCTCCAGGGCGCGCGGCACGTCCAGCATCCGCAGCCACAGCCAGTCCGCATGGGTGACCATACGGGCCGCGCGCGGGTCGGGGAGCAGCAGCGGGAGCAGGTCGTCGGGGGCGCGGTAGCCCGAGCGGACCGTGGTGATCCAGTCGACCGAGCAGAGGTAGTGCCACAGGGCCCGCTCCGCCGCCGGGTTCAGCGCGATCAGGTCCCGTACGGAAGCGGTGTTCAGCGGCTGCTTGGAGTCGCCCCACTTGTCGTCCACGCCGTACACCAGCAGGCCGTCGGCCTCGCCGTTCGCCGCACGGTGCACGACGTAGAACGGCTCGGTCCACGTCTCGTGCTCCGCGCGGGGCGCGACGCCCGTACGCATCCGCCACCAGCGCTCGCCGCGGCCGACGATGCCGGGCTGCCGGGCCGCCAGCGCGGCGTGCACCTCGGGGCCGGTCTTGCGGACGTCGGCGCCGTCCACCAGCTCGATCCGGCCGCCGTCCGCCGGCTGCCCGGAGCGGCGCGGGTCGAGCCCGGCGCGGTGCACGGCGATCTCCCACTCGGCATTCCAGGCGGCGGGGCCGAAGCCGTACCGCCCGTAGATCGGGTACTCGGCGGCGATCAGCGAGGCGACCACCTCGCCGCGCTCCTTGGCCGCCGCCAGGTCCGTGGCCATCATCCGGCTGAGCAGTCCGCGGCGGCGGTGCGTGGGTGACACGGTCACGCCGGTGACCGCGTCGGCCGTCACGGCGGCCCCGCCGACCACGGTCAGCTGCTGGGCGAACGAGCGGAACGTCGCCACGCACCGCCCGTCGTCGAAGACGCCCTGCATACGGGAGAGGTCCGCGTCCCCGAACCGGTCGGCGACCAGCTCCTCGCCCGGCTTCTCGGCGGTGGGGGTCAGGAAGCCGGTGCCCACCGCCTTCATCCAGTCGGCGATCTCGGACGGAGTGACGGGGCGGACATCGAGGCTCATTCCTCCACGCTAGGCAGGCACGGTTCAGAATGTCGCGCGAATTTCCCCGACCTCGGCCGCCCCGCCGAGCAGCGGCGACCGTCCGATCCTGGCGACCACCGGGGCGTCGACGCCCAGCAGCTCCAGGGCGCGGGCGAGCACCGGGCCGAGCGCCCGGACCGACCCGTCGTCGATCTTGAAGGCGAGGGCCCGTCCGTCGGCCAGGGCGACCGCCTGGACCGCCTCGGCGCCCATCTTGGAGAGCGTCCCGGGCACCTCGCGCATCAGCCAGGTGTCGGGGCGCCGGGTGCCCGCGACGTACTCCGGGTGGGCGCGCATCGCGTCGGCGACCCGGCGCTCGGCGCTCCCGGCCTCCGCGAGCACGAAGGAGCGGAAGGCGCGGGCCAGACCGGTCAGCCCGATCGCCATCAGCGGGGCTCCGCAGCCGTCCGTGCCGACCGCCGCGACGGGCTCGCCCGCGGCCTCGGCGACGACCTGGCCGACGAGCTGCTGGAGCGGGTGGTCCGGGGCGAGGTAGGTGGCGGTGTCCCAGCCGTTGCGGACGCAGACGGCGAGCATCGCGGCGTGCTTGCCGGAGCAGTTCATCGTGATCCGCTCGCGTACGTTCCCGGCCGCGAGGTACGTCTCCGCCTCCACCGGGTCCAGCGGCAGGTCCGGCGGGGTCTGGAGGTCGGCGGGGCTCAGTCCGTGCTCGGCGAGCATCTTCCGCGCGAGGTCGAGGTGGAAGGGCTCCCCGGAGTGGCTCGCGGCGGCCAGCGCCAGCCGTTCGCCCGACAGGTCGAGGCCGGCCCGCAGGATCGCGGCGGCCTGCATCGGCTTGTTGGAGGACCGGGGGAAGACCGGTGCCGCCGGATCGCCGATCGCCCGCTCCACGCTGCCGTCGGCGGCCAGCAGGACCAGCGAACCCCGGTGGTGCCCCTCGGTGAAACCGGAGCGCACGACCTCGGCCAGGACGGGCGGGGCTGCTGCCGGGGCGGAGGATATGGCGGACGGGGCGTCGCTCGACGTCATGGGTGACCTTCCGGGGACGGGGGTGCGGGACCCGCGCCCGGAAGGGTCGCTTCAGGCGAGCAGGTCGTCCACTTGTGCTTCCCCGTCACGGTACCTGCGGGCGATCTCCGCGCCGCAATCGTCGGCCGTGCGCTGGAGCTCGTGACGGCGCCGGGAGATCTGCTGTTCGTAGCGGACGAGCCGGCCCATCGCGGTGTGCAGCTCCTCGTCCGTCCGGGCGTCCAGGTCGGACAGCTCGACCTCGGCGAGGTTCTCGGCGGCGAGCTGCCGGAACTCGTCGCCGCGCGGCGTCGTCAGCGTGACGTGCCGGGCCGAGGTGCGGTGCCGGGACGGGGTGTCGGCCAGGATCTCCGAGAGCCGGTCGACCACGGCGGCGTCCTCCACCGGCGCCTCCGGGCCCCGGCGGCGGGCCAGTTCGGCCCGGAGGATGTCGATCCGGCCCTGCACGAGCCGGCGTACGTAACTGAGATCGGCCTCGTCGCGCTGGGCGTCCCGGCGCAGCGTCCGCAGCTCCGGCAGCCGCAGCCCGCCGAACCCCGCGTCGCCGCCGACCTGCTCCGGCACGGTGGCGGTGGCGGGCGCGGCGGGTGGCAGGACGGGACCCTGCCCCGGCAGACTGCGCTGAACGGGTGACCGCAGGGTCCCGGCGCGGTGACGTGCGCCCGGTAGGGCACCGGGAGATTGTCCCGCTCCATATGTACTCATGCTGTTCCGTCCCCTCGACCGGTGCGTCGGCACACCGACATCGTGCATCGTGCCACCCCGCGAGGGGCCGACGCAGGTGCTCTGTACCCGTTCAGCCCAAGATAGGTTGGTCTGTATGCGTGCAGTGGTACAGAGAGTGGATGGCGCGAGCGTCTCCGTCGCCGGGGCGACGGACGACCCCTCGGCCCCCGGAGTCGTCGGGGAGATCGTCGGCGAGGGCCTGTGTGTGCTGGTCGGGGTCACCCATGACGACACCCCCGAGAAGGCGGCGCAGCTGGCCCGCAAGCTCTGGTCGGTGCGCATCCTGGAGGGCGAGAAGTCCTGTTCCGATGTGAATGCGCCCCTCCTGGTGATTTCTCAGTTCACTCTCTACGGGGACGCCCGCAAGGGGCGCCGCCCCACCTGGAACGCCGCCGCGCCGGGCGGGGTCGCCGAGCCGCTGGTGGACGAGGTGGTGGCGCAGCTGCGGGCGCTGGGGGCGCACGTGGAGACGGGCCGGTTCGGAGCGGACATGCGCGTCTCGCTCACGAACAACGGCCCGTTCACGGTGATCGTCGAGGTGTAGTACGGAGCATGTCTACGGTTCGACGACCGTCTCCTGGGCGGCCGCCGTGTCCCCGGCGATCAGCTCCGCGTCGACGGCCACGTTCCGCTTGACCAGGGCGAGGGCGATCGGGCCCAGTTCGTGGTGGCGGGCCGAGGTGGTGATGAAGCCGAGCTGGCGGCCCTCCTGGCCGTCGGCGGCCAGCCGTACCGGTGTGCCGTGGCCGGGCAGGTGCACCTCGCTGCCGTCCAGGTGCAGGAAGACGAGCCGGCGCGGCGGCTTCCCCAGGTTGTGGACGCGGGCCACGGTCTCCTGACCCCGGTAGCAGCCCTTCTGGAGGTGGACGGCGGTGCCGATCCAGCCCAGCTCGTGCGGGATGGTGCGGTGGTCGGTCTCGAAGCCGACGCGCGGCCGGTGCCCCTCGACGCGCAGCGCCTCGTACGCCAGGATCCCGGCGGCGGGCCCGTGGGCGGCGGCGAACGCCTCCAGATCCTCGCGCGGCAGGAACAGGTCCCGGCCCTGCGGGGTCTCCCGTACGGTCACCCCGTCCGGGGCCTGGGCGATGGAACCGGCCGGGAGGTGGACGACGGCGATGTCCTCGGTGCGGTCGGCGACCTCGACCCGGTAGAAGAACTTCATCGACTCCAGGTAGGCGATCAGCTCGGCCTGGGTGTCGGGTTCGACGTGCATCCACACGGTCGTGCCGTCGTCCACCAGATACATCGCGTGCTCGATGTGCCCGTTGGCGGAGAGGATGAGTGCCTCGGTGGCCTGGTACGGGGCGAGGTCGCTGACGTGCTGGGTGAGCAGCAGGTGCAGCCAGCTCAGCCGGTCGTCGCCGGTGACGGCGACGACGCCCCGGTGGGAGAGGTCGACGAGGCCGGTGCCGTCGGCGAGGGCGCGTTGCTCGCGGAACAGGTCGCCGTAGTGCGCGGCGACACCTTCGTCGCGGCCTTCGGCGGGGACGGCGCCGGGCAGGGACAGCAGGGGGCTCTTCATGCGCCCAGCCTACGACTTGGCGGCGGAGTCCTTCGCGGCGTCCTGCGCCTTCCCCGTCGCCTTGCCCGCCGCCTTCGCCGCCGTGCAGTCCGCGCAGCGGCCGAAGATCGCGAAGTGCTTCATGTCGGTGTCGAAGCCGAAGTCGGCGCGCAGCTTCCGCGTGAACTCGGCGACGACGGAGAGGTCCGCCTCGATGACGTCCTTGCAGTCCCGGCAGACCAGGTGGATGTGGTGGTGCCGGTCGGCCAGGTGGTACGAGGGGGCGCCGTGGCCGAGATGCGTGTGGCTGACGAGCCCGAGCTCCTCCAGGAGCTCCAGGGTCCGGTACACGGTGGAGATGTTCACGCCGGACGCCGTCTTGCGCACCTCGCACAGGATGTCGTCCGGAGTGCCGTGCTCCAGGGCGTCGACCGCCTCCAGGACGAGCTGCCGCTGGGGCGTCAGCCGGTAGCCGCGCTGCCGGAGGTCGGTCTTCCAGTCGGTGGTCACCACACGCCCAGTCTAGGGCGTGTGGTCAAACCCCGGCCGGGTCCTGCGGCCCCGCGCTCCTACTTGAAGAACGCGATGCCGTCGTCCGGCATGTCCTCGAGGTTCCGCGCCATCTCGGCGACCTCCTCGGGAGTGACAACCTTCTTCAGGTGCGCCGACATGTACGGGCGCAGCTCGACCTCGGGGGTGGCCTTCTCGCCGACCCACATGAGGTCGCTGTTGACGTATCCGTAGAGCCGCTTGCCACCGCTGTACGGGCCGGAGGCCGCCGTGCGGGCGACCGCGTCGGTGACCAGGTCGATCTGCGGCTTCTGGTCGGCCAGCTCGCCGTACCAGATCTCGATGACGCCCTGGTCGCGGGACATGACGACCTCGACCTTGCGGTCCTTGTCGATGCGCCAGTAGCCGCTCTCTGTCTCCAGCGGCCGGACCTGCTTGCCCTCTCCGTCCAGGACCCAGGTGTGGGAGACGTACTCCAGGAAGTCCCGGCCGTCG
Source organism: Streptomyces globisporus (assembly GCA_014649555.1). GTDB lineage: Bacteria > Actinomycetota > Actinomycetes > Streptomycetales > Streptomycetaceae > Streptomyces > Streptomyces globisporus. The sequence continues at coordinate 182,406 of BMTG01000013.1, forward strand.
TGGCTGAAGGTGACTTCCTGGCCGAAGTTGCACTTCTCGGCGCCGGGGAAGTCGGACACGCCCGCGCCCGCCCAGTTGCCGAGGAGGAAGGCCAGCGGGACGAGGTCCGGGTGGAGGTCGGACGGAATCTCGATCATGAGCGGCTCAGACGATCTGTGAGGGTGCGGGGTGGGCGGGGAACCGTTGCGCGACGAGGATCAGCGCTGGCCCTGGTACAGCTTCTTCACGGTGATCGCGGCGAAGGCGGTGACGCCCACGCAGACCAGGACCAGCAGGGCGGTGAAGAATGCCTCAAGCACAGGGGGCTCCTCGTGACGAGCGGTTGGCGGCGACGGCATGGCCGGGCCCCCAGCCTAATGGGTGGGGGCCCGGTCTTCTCGTTCAGGTGCCGGTCGCGGGCCGCGCCCGCGCGCGCCTCAGGCGAGCAGCTGGTTCTGCAGGATCAGCGTCTGCTGGAAGGGGATGCGGGCCGTCTCCCGCTTTCCGGGACGCTCGTGCACGACGAGCGCCATCGTGTCCCCCGCCAGGGTGTACGCCTGCCGGACGTGCTCGGCCCCGAAGGGCGCCTGCTCGGTGAAGACGAACGACGACAGGTTCTCGATGTCGTCGGCCGAACCCCAGGCGGGGTCGAGGTCGGTGGTGTCCGTACGGGCCAGGGGCGTACCGGCCGACGAGCCCACGTTCAGGTCGTCGATCATGCGGCTCGCGAACGCCGTCGAGTTGAACCGCACCAGGTAGATCCGGGACGCCGTGCCGTCCGGCATGGTCCAGCCGCGCGCCGCGATGTGCCGCGGGGCGGCGTCCTTCAGGAGCTGGGCCACCGACCGCCGGTCCTGCTCCCGGTAGGCGTCGAGGAAGGTCTCCGTGGAGATCCAGCCGCCGGTCAGCTTCTTGTCGGGCTTCGCTCCGGCGGGGGCCGGCAGGAGCAGTCCGCGCAGGTCCGCATGGTGGATCTCGGCCGGGTTGCCGGACGAGAACGGCCGGGGCGAGCCGGCCGGCAGCGCGGGCAGGGACAGGTCCGGATAGTCCCAGCGGCCGTCGCCCTCGGTGGCGAGCCCGGGGACGTCGGTGCGCTCCAGCGAGGCGATCCCGAAGGCCGTACCCGTGCCGAGCACCCCGAACGCCAGCGCAGCGGCCGTCCACCGCGCCACGGCCCGCAGGACCCGCCGGGGCGGCCTGGGCGCCGCGTCGGCCGCGACGGCCACCACGGGCGGGGCGTCGGGCAGCGGAGGCGCGCCCTCGGGCACCGGGTGCGGGGCGGGCGCGAAGGGGGCCTCGGGCGCGACGGGCGCCGCAGCCGCCTCAGGTGTCTCGGCGCTCTCCGGCGCGACGGTCGCCTCGGGCACCTCGGCCTTCTCCGGCGCGACGGCCGCTTCGGGCGCTACAGGCGCCCCGGTCTCCTCGGGTGTCACTTCCGCCCCAGGGGTCACCGTCTGTTCACTCATATGTACTCCCCCGGGGACGCGATGTGGTCGAGCTGGTCCTTCACCAGGTCCCTGACCTCGGACGGGCTGAACGGCTTGCTGCCGCTCGCTTCGACGGAGACCGAGACCTCACCCTCGTACGCGATGCAGAGGACACCGTCGAGGGTGTCCTTGTCGCCCTTGGGCAGCCGGTAGCAGACGGCCTTCTTGTGGCCCTCGATCGACGGCCCCTTGCGGAGGTCGTCGATGCCGTCGAGCAGCTTCTTGCGGTCGGCGTAGTTCCGGTGGACGGCCCGCTTGTCCCGCATCTTCACGACCTCGACGTTCACGAGGAGGTCGTTGGAGTCCGCGAGGTACGAGCGCTTCGCGATGCCCTGGATGCGCAGCTTCTCGACGAACTTGTTCAGCTCCCGGCGTTCCTTCCCTGCCAGGCCGCGCCCCATCTCCTTCATCGCCGCGGAGGCCTTGGCGCCGCTCGTCTCGCTGTCGTTGCCGAGGTCGCCGATGTCCGGGCCGAGCCGGTAGCCCTTCGGCACCGGGAGCAGCAGCTTGGCCAGCTCGGTGTCGTGGCGGCCCCGGGACGGATCGCCGGCCGGGTCCTTGCCCTTCGGTACGTGGTCCTCGTCCCAGATCTTCGTGGTGACCGTCCGGTCGGCGGCGTCCACGGTGTTCTTCGTGTATCCGGCCGCGCCGCCGATCGCCCCGAGCACCAGGACGACGGGCAGCGCGGTCAGCAGCACCCGGCGGACCCGGTGGACCCGGTGTTCCCCGTCGGGGGCGGGCTCGGTCGCGGCGTCGGCCACGGGCTCGGTCACGGGGTTCGTGTGGTCGTCGGTCACAGCCGCTCCAACTGTCGCTCGGCCAGTGTCCGGATGTCCTTCTTGCTGATCGGGACGGTGTCGTAAATGCTGATGTCGAGGGCGATGTCGCCGCGTACGGCCAGCGCCCTGGCCCGGTAGGACGGGAGGTATCCGGCCTTCCGCACGACCGGGTAGAGGAAGTAGCGGCCCTCGCGGCTGCCCTTGATCGCTTCGCCCGTGTTGCCCGCGCCGTCCTTGTCCCACGGCATGTACATGATTTGGTCGTCGAAGTGCTCCGCGGCGCCGTGCTGGTCGCCGGACCGGAACTGGATCAGCGAGACCTGGGTCTCCCGGTACTCCCCCTGCTCCCAGGCGACCGAGGCGACCCGGCGCAGCTCAAGCCCGCCCAGCGACTCGAACATGTAGTGCGGATCCTCGTACCCCTCGGCGTACTGCTCGACGGGCTCCCAGCCGTCGCCGAGGCCCAGTTCGTCGATGAGCGTCTTGCGCGTGCCCTTGGGCCGGTCGATGAGCAGCTTGCGCAGGTCTCCGTCGGTCTTGGCCCGCCGGTCCTGGGCGGCCGGCAGCGGTGCCGGGGCTCGGTCGGCGGCCGCCGGCTTCGCCGGGTAGCCAAGGCCGGGCTGCGACAAGGCGGCCAGTGGCGTCGGCTCCCGCTCCGCCTGCATGCCGTAGCCCACGGCGACCCCGCCCACGATCCCGAGCAGGGCCGCCGCCGCGATGATCAGCGTCGTACGGCCGCGCGGCCGACGGCGTACGGGCGCGGCGGTCGGCTCGGCGGGCCCACCGGCGCCGAGCGGCTCAGCAGGCACGTCGGCGCCTGGCTGTGCGGCAGGAATGGTGTCGTTCGGTTCCAAAAGGGGTCCCCCCAAGAGACCTGAAGCGCGGGTTCCCTTACCTGCGCGCACAAGTGACCCTCAGGAGGGCGAGGAGGTTGCGTCCCCGACGATTACAGTTCGGCATATGCCGAAGAAGCTTGTGATCAAGGTGACCGCCGGGCCCGAGGCCGCCGAGCGCTGTTCGCAGGCCTTCACCGTGGCGGCCGTGGGCGTCGCCAGCGGGGTGGAGGTCTCGCTCTGGCTGACCGGGGAGTCCTCGTGGTTCGCGCTGCCGGGCCGGGCCGCCGAGTTCGAACTGCCGCACGCCGCACCGCTGCCCGACCTGCTGGACTCGATCCTGGCGGGCGGCCGGATCACCTTGTGCACCCAGTGCGCGGCGCGGCGCGACATCACGGAGAAGGACGTGCTGGAGGGCGTACGCATCGCGGGTGCGCAGGTGTTCGTGCAGGAGGCCCTGGCGGACGACACGCAGGCGCTCGTCTACTGATCCCCGCCCGGGGGCGGTCTCAGTGGCGCTTCTTGCCGTCCAGCTCGTCCCACCACTCGTCGGACGTGGGGTCGCCGGAGGAGTCGTCCCACCAACGGTCCTCCGGGCCACGCCGGTTGGCGACCATCGCGGCGACCGGCGGGATCACCATGGCGACGACGCACATGGCGATCGCGACGGGCATGGACCACAGGCGCACCACGGCCCAGGCGGACACGAAGAGCACGACGCATCCGCCCATCATCAGGAAGTAGTTCCTCCTGCGTCGGGCGTACATGCTTCCAGCGTAGGACTCCCGCCGCCGGACGGCACGAAGGGCCGCACCCCGCGTCAGGTGGCGTCCAACCCCCTGGGGTGCGGCCCTCCGGCCGTTCGGTGTGCCGTGGAAGACGGCGTGCCGCGGATCCCGCGAAGGATCAGACGGCGATGGCGACCTCGGAGAGTCCGCCGGTCTGCGCGACGACCGTGCGGTCGGCGCTGCCGCCCGGAACCAGGGCGCGGAGCGTCCAGGTGCCCTCGGCGGCGTAGAACCGGAACTGGCCGGTCGCCGAGGTCGGGACCTCGGCGGTGAACTCACCGGTCGAGTCCAGGAGGCGCACGTAGCCGGTGACGGGCTCGCCGTCGCGGGTCACGCTGCCCTGGATGGTGGTCTCACCGGGCTTGATCGTCGAAGCGTCGGGGCCACCGGCCTGTGCTCCACACATGGTTCTGTCCTTCGGGTCGTCGCGGTGCTGGTCGGTGGGTTACTTGTTGGCGCCGAGCTCGATCGGCACGCCGACGAGGGAGCCGTACTCGGTCCAGGAACCGTCGTAGTTCTTGACGTTCTCCTGGCCGAGCAGCTCGTGGAGCACGAACCAGGTGAGCGCGGAGCGCTCACCGATGCGGCAGTAGGCGATGGTGTCCTTCGCCAGGTCGACCTGCTCGTCCTCGTAGAGGGCCTTCAGCTCGTCGTCCGACTTGAAGGTGCCGTCGTCGTTGGCGTTCTTCGACCACGGGATGTTGCGGGCGCTCGGCACGTGGCCGGGGCGCTGCGACTGCTCCTGCGGGAGGTGGGCCGGGGCGAGCAGCTTGCCGCTGAACTCGTCGGGCGAGCGCACGTCGACCAGGTTCTGGCTGCCGATGGCCTTGACGACGTCGTCGCGGTAGGCGCGGATCGACTCGTCCTGCGGCTTGGCCGTGTACTGGGTGGCCGGGCGCGTGGGGACGACGTCAGTCAGGTCGCGGGAGTCGAGCTCCCACTTCTTGCGGCCGCCGTCGAGGAGCTTGACGTTCTCGTGGCCGTACAGCTTGAAGTACCAGTAGGCGTACGACGCGAACCAGTTGTTGTTGCCGCCGTAGAGCACGACCAGCGTGTCGTTGCCGATGCCCTTCTCGCTGAGCAGCTTCTCGAAGCCGGCCTGGTCGACGAAGTCACGGCGGACCGGGTCCTGGAGGTCCTTGGTCCAGTCGATCCGGATCGCGTTCTTGATGTGGTTCTTCTCGTACGCCGAGGTGTCCTCGTCCACCTCGACGATCGCGACCTGCGGGTCGTCGATGTGGGCCTCGACCCAGTCGGCGTCTACCAGGACGTCGCTGCGGCTCATGTTGTTCTCCTCCGGGGCAGTCTGCGGCGGGGTGGTGCGAGATGCGGAGTTGCTGGGTGCGGGTGTACGCGCGGAGGCACGGAACGCGGCGCGTACGGGGCACGGGGTCGGCCCTGGTGGACGGTCGGGGGACGACGGTCGGAGGGCCGGGGAAGCGGGGCGGCTGCGGTGGTGCGAGCGGTCCCGCTCAGAAGGTGCGACAGAGCATGGCGGCGACGCGGCACAGGTCTACTGCCCGCCGCTTCGTGAGATCCGCCTGTCGCTTCATGCGTCCGATCGTAGGGAGGTACGGACGGAGATGTCACCGTCGTGTCGCATGGTGAGACACGATCATCCGTGATGCGAGACGGAAGGGTGGTGATCCGGCCCGGGATCCGCCGCCTGGCCCCCCGGTCCTTCCCCGCATCTGCGGACCGGACGCCGGTGTCTCACCATCCGGATCGGAGGGGCGGATCAGCCGACCGGGGCGTCGTCCGAGCCGGTCGGCCGGTCAGCCGGTCGGCCCCGTCAGCCGGTCAGCCGGTCAGCCGGTCAGGGCGACGTCCGAGCCGGTCACCGAGATCTCCAGGCCCTTCTCGGTCACCTTGACCTCCTGGAGCTCCAGGCCCTCGGGCAGCCCGTCTATGTCGCCCTCGAAGTCGGTCCTGCTGCGGACCAGGTCCTCCACACCGGGGATTCCCGAGCCCGGCACCTCGTCCGCGCGCACCTTGATCGTGTGGCCGTCGACGCGGGTCACGGTGGACAGGACGCTGCGCGAGATCGGCCGGCCGAGGATCTCGACCGTGCCGGTGACCTTCGCCTTGCCCTTGCCGCCGTACTCCACGACGACGCCGTCGCTGGCCGCCGCCGTCAGGTCCTTGTACGTGACGAGCGCGGTGCCGGTGGCGCGGGAGGCGGTCGCGCTGCGGTAGCCGGAGCCGAGCTTCACGTCGTGCAGCCGGGCCCGGACCTCGCTGACCCGCATGGTGCGGCCCGCGGCGCTGGTCTTCATGCCGGTGAGGTTGACGTCGACCCGGTCCAGCTGCGATCCGGCGAGCTGGGTGAGGAAGGGGAAGCCCTTGATCGAGATCTCCGTCGTGGCGGGCCCGCCCCCGCTGATCGTGACCCGGTCCTCGACCTCGGACTCGGCGTACCAGAGGGCCGCGCGGTCGACGGCGAGGAAGAGGCCGCCGAGCACCACCACCAGGACCAGCAGTATTCGCAGTGCGCGCATGTCTCGATTCCCCACCCTGAGCCGACGGTCCCCCTGGCGCCCGTGAGCCTACTGCGGCAGAAGTGGACGCCCTGGATGATCGACGACCGACGGCCCCCCGGTGGTTCCCGAGGGGCCGTCAGCAGCCGTACGAAGGAGGGGCGGCGGTCAGAGGAGGGCGCGGCCGACCAGGTAGACGGCCGGGGCCGCCAGGGTCAGCGGCAGCGCCACCCCGGCGGTCATGTGCACGAACCGGGACGGGTAGTCGTAGCTCGCCACGCGCAGCCCGATCAGCGCGCAGCCGGCCGCCGCGAGACCGAGCAGCGTGCCCTGCTGGCCGACGTCGGTCGAGTTGCCGAAGACGAGCCCCGTGCCCAGCCCCGCGACCAGTGCCATCACGAGGGAGGCCGCGCCGGGCAGCGGAAGGGCGCGGACGAGCGTGGCCGCCGCGACGGCCGCCCCGCCGACGACCACCGCGTCCGGAGCCGCCGCGAGGAATGCGCCCGCGAGCACCGCCAGGGACGCGGAGACGACGGTGGCCATCAGGCCGTACATCCGCTCGTCGGCCCCCGCGTGGCTGCGGAGCTGGAGGACCACGGTGAGCAGGACCCAGACACCGAGGGTGCCCAGCAGGGCGGCGGGGCCGTGCTCCCGGCCCGCCACGAGCAGGGCGACATCGGCGACCAGGCCCCCGGCGAAGGCGAGCGCGATGCCCTGGCGGGCGGGCCACATGCCGTTGAGCCGGAACCAGCCGGCGGCCGTCACCGCCTGGAGGAGCACCACCGGGACGAGCAGGGCGTACGTCCCGATCGCCGCGCCGCCCGCGAGCAGCAGGCCGAGCGCGGCGGTGAGCGCCGCGGGCTGGATCCCCGGGGCGATGATCGGCGAGCGCCCCTCAGCGCGGGCCCGCTGGGCGTCGGTGATCCGGGCGTTGCCCAGGGTCGTGGGCGCGCTGTAGCCGGTGTCGCCGGGCCCCGGCTGCGCGGAGGCTTGCGCGGGTGCGGTCACCGGCTCGGATGCGGGGGCGGCCGGTGCGGCGGGCGTGGCCGGGACCTCGGGCGGCAGCGGGTAGGAGCCCGAGGCGCCCTGGGGCGGCAGATAGGCGGTGTCGGCGGCCGAGGAGGGGTACGCCTGCTGCGGCTGCTGCCCCTGGTGGTGCGGGGGCTGCGGCTGCTGCTGCGCGTACGGCCCGGGCTGCGGCTGCCCGTACGGCTGGGGCTGCTGAGGCTGCTGTGCGTACGGCTCCGGCTGCCCGTGACCGTGCCCCTGCCCGTATCCCTGGCCCTGCCCGTAGCCGTCGCCCTGCCCGTAACCGTGCGCCTGGCCCTGTCCGTACCCCTGAGCCTGCCCTGGGTCCCCCTCCGGGCGGATCGTCGGCTGGTACTGCGTGTCCCAGGTCGGCGCCTGCCACGTCTGTGTGCCGCCCTGGTCGAAGGCGGCCGGCTCCTGGGGCCCGGCGTGCCGGCCGGCCGTGCCGTCGGGCCACTGCGGCGGCGCGGGCCGCTGCGGGTGCTCGGGGTCGTACGGATACGGGTACTGCTGATCGCTGCTGCTCATGGCCTGCGGTTCACCCTCCTGCGAACGGCGGGAGCACCTCGACCGTGCCGCCCTCGGCAAGGCGTACGGTCTCATGCTCGCGGGTCCCCACGGGGTCCCCGTCGATGAGGAACGAGCACCGCCGGAGCACCTGGCTCAGCTCGCCGGGGTGCCTCTCGCGCACCGCGTCGAGCGCCTCGGCGAGCGTCGCCGCCGCGTACGGCTCCTCCGCGGTGCCCGCGGCGGCCTTCGCCGCGGCCCAGTAGCGGATCGTCCCCGCTGCCATGGCGCCACTCCTTCGGTCGGTCGGTTCGTCGGACGCCTCGTGCGTCAGCTCTCCATGATGGGTCACGCGGGCGGTGTGCCCGTCGCCCAGTCGGCGATACGGGCCAGGAGGGCGTCGTCCGCCGCGTTCTCCGCGTGGCCCATCCCCCGCTCCACCCACAGCTCCGCGCCGCCGGGACCGGCCGCCTCCGCCAGCATCCTCGGGTGGTCCAGCGGGAAGTACGGGTCACGGTCGCCGTGCACGAGCAGCAGCGGGGCCGGGGCGATGAGCGGGACCGAGGCGACCGGGGAGAGCGGGACGGGGTCCCAGTCCTCGGTGGCGATGCGGGTCCGGAATCCGTAGCGGCCGACGAGGCGGCCCGAGGGGCGGGTGACCACCCAGTGCAGCCGGCGCATCGGGGCCGTCCCCCGGTAGTACCAACGGGCGGGCGCACTGACGGAGACCACCGCGTCCGAGTGCGCCCCTGTGCGCCGTATGCGCCCCTCGCGCTCCAGCACGCGAACGGGTGTAACCCCGGCCGCGGATTCCGCGCCCCCGGCGACGGGCTCCGCCGTATACAGGGCGCCGTGCCGGAGCACCACCGAGCCGCCCATCGAGAACCCGACCGTCACCACCCGGGTGTGCCCGAGCTGTCGCGCCCAGGCCACCGCCGCCGCCAGGTCCAGCACCTCGCGGTCGCCCACCGTGGAGCGCCCGCCGGACCGTCCGTGGCCCCGGAACGAGAACGTGATCACCGCCGCACGCTGGGCGAACACCCGCGCGGCACGGCGTACGGCGGGACGGTCGACCGACCCGGTGAACCCGTGCGCGACGACGATCGCGGGGGTCGTCGCCGGGGACGCCGCGAGGGCCCCGGACGCCCCGTCGCCCGGCGCTCCGAAGCCCGCCGTACACGGCTCGTACACCGCCTCGACCGGCACGCCGTCATCCGTCAGCAATGTGGCGAATCGTGGGGGTGGCGTGAGCAAGGGAACAGAGGAACCCCGGAATCGACCCTCGGACACGGAACTCATGTGGGCTATTCTGCTGCGAAGAGGATCCGGGCAATGCAGCCCCCGGGTCCTTTTGTGCTTTACGGGCGTTGTTACGACGACGTTTCCACAAGCTCAGCGGTCCCCGGGGCGCGGGACCACACGCAATACCCGCTTGACGTACGAAGCAGTGCCGCATACTCCCCCGGGTCCGGCCCGGGAGTGCCCCTCTCGCAGGGAACGAGGAGGACCGACGTAATGGGCGAGCGAACCGTGCAACACGATCGACCGAACCAGGCAGGTGGGCGGCGATGAGTTCACTGCTGCTTCTGACGAACGCACTCCAGCCGTCGACGGAGGTGCTCCCCGCACTCGGTCTTCTGCTCCACAGCGTGCGGGTGGCCCCCGCCGAGGGCCCGGCCCTCGTGGACACCCCGGGTGCCGACGTGATCCTCGTCGACGGGCGGCGCGACCTTCCGCAGGTCCGCTCGCTCTGTCAGCTCCTGCGGTCCACGGGCCCCGGCTGCCCGCTGATCCTCGTCGTCACCGAGGGCGGTCTCGCGGCCGTCACCGCCGACTGGGGCGTGGACGACGTCCTGCTGGACACGGCGGGACCGGCGGAGGTCGAGGCGCGGCTGCGCCTGGCCATGGGCCGCCAGCAGATCACCTCGGACGACTCCCCGATGGAGATCCGCAACGGTGATCTCTCCGTCGACGAGGCGACGTACAGCGCGAAACTCAAGGGCCGGGTCCTGGACCTGACCTTCAAGGAATTCGAACTGCTGAAATACCTCGCCCAGCACCCGGGCCGGGTGTTCACCCGCGCCCAGCTCCTCCAGGAGGTCTGGGGCTACGACTACTTCGGCGGTACGCGGACGGTCGACGTCCACGTACGGCGGCTCCGCGCCAAGCTCGGCCCCGAGCACGAGTCGCTGATCGGGACCGTGCGTAACGTCGGCTACCGCTTCGTCGTGCCGGAGAAGGTCGAGCGCGCGGCGGAGGAGGCGAAGGAGCGCGCGGGCGGGCGGCCGAAGGCCGACGGACCCGTCGCCCGATCGGAGCAGTCCTCTTCGGCCACGGAGACGGAAGAAGCCCCGGTGGAGGCTGCCAAGAGGTAGGTCCATCCGCGTAGACTGCCGCGCGTGGCCAAGGTGACGCGGGACGATGTGGCGAGACTGGCGGGGACGTCGACCGCGGTCGTCAGCTACGTCATCAACAACGGACCCCGGCCGGTCGCCCCGGCCACGCGCGAGCGGGTGCTCGCCGCGATCAAGCAGTTGGGCTACCGGCCCGACCGGGTCGCCCAGGCCATGGCCTCGCGCCGCACGGACCTCATAGGCATGATCGTGCCGGACGCCCGGCAGCCGTTCTTCGCGGAGATGGCGCACGCGGTCGAACAGGCCGCCGCCGAGCGCGGGAAGATGGTGCTCGTCGGCAATTCCGACTACCGCGACGAGCGCGAGGTCCACTATCTGCGGGCCTTCCTCGGCATGCGGGTCTCCGGGCTGATCCTGGTCAGCCAGGGCCCCAGCGAGCGCGCCGCCGCCGAGATCGAGGCCTGGGACGCCCGGGTCGTCCTGCTGCACGAGCGCCCCGAGGCGATCGACGACGTCGCCGTCGTCACCGACGACGTGGGCGGCGCCCAGCTCGCCACCCGGCATCTGCTGGAGCACGGCCACCCGTACGTGGCCTGCCTCGGCGGTACGGAGGAGACCCCGTCGGTCGGCGACCCGGTCGCCGACCACGTCGAGGGCTGGCGGCGGGCGATGCACGAGTCGGGCCGCTCCACGGAGGGCCGGCTGTTCCAGGCCCCGTACAACCGCTACGACGCCTACCAGGTCGCCCTCGGTCTGCTGGCGGGCCCCGACCGGCCGCCGGCGATCTTCTGCGCCACGGACGACCAGGCCTTCGGTGTACTGCGGGCCGCCCGTGAGCTGCGCATCGACGTGCCGGGCGAGCTGGCGGTGGCGGGCTTCGACGACGTGAAGGAGGCGGGTCTCACCGATCCGCCGCTGACCACGGTCTACTCCGACCGCCCGGCGATGGCCCGGGCGGCCGTGGACCTGGTGCTGGACGACGCGCTGCGGGTCACCGGATCGCGGCGGGAGCGGCTGAAGCAGTTCCCCTCGGCGCTGGTGGTCCGGCGCTCCTGCGGCTGCGGGGAGCCCTCCGCGTCCGCCTGACCCGCTCACCGCCTGCCCGCTGTGGTCTTTACAGCGGGCATACGCGGTTCTTCCGGGCTTCTCAGGACGTACTCAGGCCGTTCTCATCTTCGCCGACCAGCCTGATGGACATGACGGAGAACCTTCGCCCGAGCGGCGCGCACCCGACGGACCAGGACCCGACCTCGTACCCGTACGCCTCCTCCTACGGAACGGCGTACGACAGTGCTCCGGGCGGTTACCCGCCGCCCCCCGCGTACGCCCCCACCACGGGCCGGCGCAAGGCGAAGCGGCCGGTGGCGCTGCTGGCGGCGGTGGCGATCGCGGCGGGCGTGATCGGCGGCGGCACCGCCACCCTCGTCGGCCAGCTGAACGGCCAGAACTCCGCCGCCACCGGTCCGGGCGGCGCGGTCAACGGCACGACCGTCTCGCAGAGCAGCAAGGGCACCGTGGCGGGCGTCGCGGAGGCGGTCTCCCCCGCGATCGTGGAGATCGGCGCGGCCTCCTCCGCGGGCAAGTCCACCGGGTCCGGTGTGGTGATCACCGAGGACGGCGAGATCGTCACCAACAACCACGTCATCTCGGGCGCGCAGCAGATCGAGGTCACCCTCTCCACCGGCAGGACGTACACCGCCGACGTCGTGGGCACCGACCCCGACAAGGACCTGGCGCTCATCAAGCTGCGGAACGCCAGCGGGCTGAAGACGGCGACGCTGGGCGACTCCTCCAAGGTCAAGGTCGGTGAGCAGGTCGTGGCCATCGGCTCGCCCGAGGGCCTGACCGGCACCGTCACCAGCGGCATCGTCTCCGCGCTCGACCGGGACGTCACCGTCGCCAAGGACGACTCCGGCGGCTCCGGACAGGGGCAGGGCCAAGGCCAGGGTGGGCAGGGCGGCGGCCAGGAGTGGCCGTTCGAGTTCGGCGGGCAGCAGTTCAACGGCGACACGGGCGAGGAGACCACCACGTACAAGGCGCTCCAGACCGACGCCTCGCTCAACCCCGGCAACTCCGGCGGCGCGCTGATCAACATGGACGGCGAGATCATCGGCATCAACTCCGCGATGTACGCACCCAGTTCCTCGGCGGCGGGCAGTGGTTCCTCGGCGGGCAGCGTGGGCCTCGGCTTCGCGATCCCGGTGAACACGCTCAAGGCCGACCTGGACACCCTGCGCGCGGGGAACGGCTCCTGACCGTGCAAGGCTGAGAGCGCCCCCGCAGGGCGGACGGACCCAGGTCGACACGAGAAGAGGACGAGACAGCGATGAGCCCCGCCGAAGACGATCCCCAGCGCATCCTGATCGTCGACGACGAGCCGGCCGTGCGCGAAGCGCTGCGGCGCAGCCTCGCCTTCGAGGGGTACGGGACGCAGGTCGCGGTCGACGGGTACGACGCCCTGGCGATGACCGAGGCGTACGCCCCCGACCTCATCGTCCTGGACATCCAGATGCCCCGGATGGACGGGCTCACCGCCGCCCGCCGCATCCGGGCCACCGGCTCCACCACGCCCATCCTGATGCTCACCGCCCGCGACACCGTCGGGGACCGGGTCACCGGACTCGACGCCGGGGCGGACGACTACCTGGTCAAGCCGTTCGAGCTGGACGAGCTGTTCGCCCGGATCCGGGCCCTGCTGCGCCGCAGCAGTTACGCGTCGGCAGCGGCGGCGGGCGCGGAGGCCCCCGACGACGACGTGCTGTCCTTCGGGGACCTGCGGATGGACCTGGCCACCCGCGAGGTCACCCGGGGCGAGCGGCGGGTGGAGCTGACCCGTACGGAATTCACGCTGCTGGAGATGTTCCTGTCGCACCCGCGCCAGGTGCTGACCCGGGAGCAGATCCTCAAGGCCGTCTGGGGCTTCGACTTCGAGCCGAGCTCCAACTCCCTGGACGTGTACGTGATGTACCTGCGCCGCAAGACGGAGGCGGGCGGCGAGCCGCGCCTCGTCCACACCGTGCGCGGGGTGGGCTACGCGCTGCGGACGGGCGGGAGCGGAGAGGCGTGAGCGGGTCGACGCCCGTCGCGGACGGGCGGGAGCAGGGTGGTGTCGGCGGGTCGACGGCCGTCGCGGGCGGGCGGCGGCGGGGCCTGCACCCGCTGCGCCGGTTCCGGTCGCTGCCGCTGCGCTCCCGGCTGGCCCTGCTGGTGGCCACGGCGGTCGCGGTGGCGGTCGCGGCGGTGGCGGTGGCGTGCTGGTTCGTGACCCGGGAGCAGCTGGAGGACCAGCTCGACGACTCGCTGCGCAACGCGAAGATGGACAACGCGCCGATGCGCGACCTGCTGTCCTCGTGCCTGAGCGGCGGGCAGTTGCCCGCCCAGGAGTTCCCCGGCCAGTACACGGTGCAGATCGTCGCGGCGAACGGCGACTACTGCACGGCCCCGAACACGACGCCCGTCCCCGCCCAGCCCAGCGACATCGCGGTGGCGGCGGGGCGGGAGGCCGACGCCCTGCACACGACGGAGAACGACGCCGGGGAGGACATGCGGGTCTACACCCGCAAGCTGCCGCCGGTGGTCAGCTCCGGCCAGGCCAACAACGAGCTGGCCGTCTCGGTGGCCCGCCCGCTCAGCGAGATCGACGCACCGCTGTCCACGCTCGCCTGGGTGCTGGCCCTGGTCGGCGGCATCGGCGTCGTCGGCGCGGGCGCGGCCGGACTGTGGGTCGCGCGGGCGGGGCTGCGACCGGTGGACGAACTCACCGAGGCGGTCGAGCACGTGGCGCGCACGGAGGACCTGACGGTGCGCATCCCGGTCGACGGCGAGGACGAGATCGCCCGGCTGTCGAACTCCTTCAACTCGATGGCCGCCCAGCTCGCCTCCTCCCGCGACCGCCAGTCCCAACTGATCGCGGACGCGGGCCACGAGCTGCGCACCCCGCTGACCTCGCTGCGGACGAACGTGGAGCTGCTGGCCCGCAGCGACGAGACGGGCCGGGTGATCCCGCCGGAGGACCGCAAGGCGCTGATGGCATCGGTGAAGGCGCAGATGACGGAGCTGGCCGCGCTGATCGGCGACCTTCAGGAGCTGGCCCGCCCGGACGCGGCCGAGCCGGGCCCGCTCCAGGTGGTGGCCCTGCACGAGATCACCCGCTCCGCCCTGCGCCGCGCCCGCCTGCGCGGCCCGGAGCTGACGATCACGGAGGACCTGGCCCCCTGGTACGTACGGGCGGAGCCGGCCGCGCTGGAGCGGGCGATCGTCAACGTCCTGGACAACGCGGTGAAGTTCAGCCCGCCGCGCGCCACGATCGACGTGCGGCTGCACCGGGGCGAGCTGACGGTCCGGGACCGGGGCCCCGGCATCCCGGCCGAGGAACTCCCCCACGTCTTCGAACGCTTCTGGCGCTCCCCGACCGCCCGCCAGCTCCCCGGCTCGGGCCTGGGCCTCTCGATCGTGGCCCGTACGGTGCACCAGGCGGGCGGCACGATCGCCCTGCGCCCGGCCCCGGACGGGGGCCCCGGCACGGTGGCGGCGCTGACGCTGCCGGGAGCACCGACACCGCCACCGGGGAGGTGAGCACAGGCGTCCAGGACGACGCGCTGCCCCGCCCCGGCCACCGTGCGTGCGCCCCTGCCCCTTCGGGCGGTGGTCTCTGCCCCTGGGGACCTCGCCGTTCGGGGTGCCGTCCCTGTATCCAGAAAGGTACGTCGCTGATCGAGGGAAGGGCTCTCCGTGCGGGCACAGGGCAAGGACAGGACAGGTCACTCCGGCGACAGGCCGGAACGGGCCGTCGCCACCCCCACGAAGGAGTCGGCGACGGCCCGGCAGGGGGCGGCCCCCTCGGGGGCTCAGCCGCTCCTCGCCCTCCAGGCCACCGTGGGTAACGCCGTCGCCGTCCAGATGCTGCGCCGGGCCGCGGACCAGGAGCGGGAGCAGAGCCAGGACCAAGGCCAGGAGCGGCATCGGCACGGTGCGGGCTGCGGTCATGAGGAGGCCCAGCGGCCCGCCGTGCAGCGCTCCACCGTGCACGACGTCCTGCGGACCTCGGGCCGTCCCCTGGAGGACACCGTCCGCACGGACATGGAGTCGCGGCTCGGCGCGGACTTCTCCGACGTACGCGTCCACGACGACAGCGCCGCGAAGGCCTCCGCGGCCGAGGTCGGCGCCCGCGCCTACACCTCCGGCAGCCATGTCGTCATCGGCGACGGCGGCGGGGACCGGCACACCCTCGCCCATGAGCTCACCCACGTCATCCAGCAGCGCCAGGGGCAGGTCGCGGGCACCGACAACGGCGGCGGGCTGAGAGTGTCCGACCCCTCCGACCGGTTCGAGCGGGCCGCCGAGGCCAACGCGCGCCGGGTGATGGCCGCCCCGGCCCGTACGGACGTGCAACGGGCGCCGGACCCTTCCGGCCGCCCCGCTCCGGCGACGGCGTCGGTGACGGCGGTGCAGCGGGTGGGCGGTCCTCAGGAGATGCTCGGGGCAAGTCACTGGAAGGGCGAGATGGAAACGGCGGGCCATCCGCTGCTTCCGCCGAAACAGAAGGGCAAGAAGAAGAAGGCGAAGGCGCCCGTTCGGAAGCTGGAGGACATCCTGGCCTCGGTGGGCCCCGGGCTCCTGGCGGAGCTGAAGGCACTCGCCGAGAAGGGCGAGACCGGCCGCCTGAAGCTCTACCGCACGATGATGGCGGAAGAAGCGAACGCCATCATGGAGTGGAAGGGCCTGGCCGCGCTCACCGAGGAGTGGATCACCTCCCAAGAGGACACCGAGGGAATCTCCAAACGCTTCCGGGGGGCCGTGGCGAAGGGCGAGGCCGGCATCATGCCGATCAGCAACCACCTGGGCGACGCAGGCCAGGCCGACGAGTACTTCACCAACGAGGACACCCAGGTGACCATGGAGTTCACGCTCAAGCCCGGCGCCCACGAACTCCTCTTCTCGCCGGACTACATGGCCATCTCCGGGGACAAGGGAACCCCTTACCACATCAGGAAGACCCGGGAGAGCGCCGACAACCCGTTCCCGGAGGCAGCCGCCGGCGAGGGCGCGCTCGCGGGGTACATCGGCCTGAAGCCCGAGGAGAAGGAGCCGTTCAGCCTCTCCATCGGCAAGACCGACATCACGCGACTCCTCTTCCAACTGTTCGTCGAGGACATGCGCGCGGTGCGGGGTGAGAAGAACCTGACGTCCGGCACCGCCTGACATTCCGCCCGGTGCGGCCGAGGGGGCGGGCGCGCCGGGGCTCCGGCCCGCCCGCCCCGCACCTCACCCCGCGGGGTTGTGCCGGATCAGCGACTCGACGAGCCCGGACCGCTGGTTCGGGTAGTCCAGCGGGACGATGCCGAGCCCGGTCCACCCGGCGGTCTCCGCGCGCTCCAGGAAGGAGTGCACCTGCGGGTTGAGCCGGTCGGCGTTCCAGCGGGGCGGCATCAGGGCGGCCGTGGAGACGTAGTTCATGTAGAACTTGCCGGGCTGCGCCGCCGCCTTGCGGAACTGGGCCTCGATCTTGGGGTACTTGGCGAACGGCTCCGCCATGTAGTCGTCCTGGATGTCGAAAAGCGCCGGGTCCGCGTACCGCACCCCGGGCAGCCCGCCGTTGTCCGCGAGCAGCACCACCTTGCCGCGGGCCCCGCCGAGGTCGGGGAGCGTGGAGTCGAGGCGGAACAGGGACCGCCAGCCCCGCCGGTCCAGGTAGTCGTCGAAGACCGCCCGGAACGCGGTGTCGCTCTCGGAGGAGTACTCCTGCTTGACCCGCATCAGCACGGTCTCGGTCGGGCGGGTGGCGAGGAAGTCCCGGCAGGCGATGAGGACATCGCCGAACATCATGTTCTGGAACGACGCCCCGTGGTGGATCGCGAACGAGCCGTCGATGAGCCGGCACCGTACGTCGAGGAAGCGGATGCCGCTGGTCAACTGCTGGGCGATCGTGGTGTTCTGGCACTCCGACCAGGGCCCGCCGAACCGGGCGCCCGAGTCGTGCGTCCCCGGGATGGTCAGCCGCTGGAGCGCGGTGCCGTCGGGCAGGGCGGCCATCCAGTCCTGCGTGCCCCGGACCGCCCGGGCCTTCTCCCGGGTGGCGGCGACGGCGGGTGCCGTGCCCACGATCGCGGTGGCGGATACGGCGAGGGCACCGGCCAGAAAGCCTCTGCGGGAGGGCCGGGACGGGGACGCGGACTCGGGCGTGCGCGCGGGGGTGGACATGCGGGTGCCTCCAGGGGCCGTGGGGGGTCGGACCGGGCGGTAACCCTTGGATTCTGTCGGGTGCACGTCACGCAGGAAAGAGGACGTACGCCGCTGTCCGGCGGCGGAGAGCCGCGTCCAGGTGAACGGAATACCTCGGAACGGAATATTCACCATGTCGCCGAACGGAATTACCGAAGCCCCATAAAAAGATTGCCGGAAATAACGAAAAACCCTTATTCTGGGCCCACTTGGCCGGTCCATTCGACCGGCACCGCCGCGAAGAAAAGGCGTTTTCCGGCAAGCCCCCGAGCAGCGGCCGACGCCTTCATTTCTCTCCGTCGCGGAATCCATCGACACCTTGCGAGGAAGACCTGTGCGACGTATGACCTCCGCGCTGCTTTCCCTGAGCGCCCTGCTGGCCGCCTCCGCCCTTGCCGTCCCCGCGGCGGGCGCCGCACCGAGGAACGACAAGCCGGCCGCCGCGCCCGCCGGGTGGGAGACGGTGGACGGGCCCGAACTGGCGAGATTCGCCGGGGCCGACGGAAGAGCCCAGGCCCCGGCCGCCGCGGGCCGCAGCGCCTCCGCGCGGGCGGACGACTCCGGAACGTTCGCCCTCAAGTCGGTCCGCAACGGAAAGTTCACGGCCACCGAGAAGAACTACGCCGCCCCCAACACCGGTGTCCTGCGGGCACGTTCCGCCGCGGTCACCGGCGCCTGGGAAGGCTTCGCCTTCGAATGGCACGAGGCCACCCAGACGTACGCGCTGAAGTCCCTGGCGAACAACCGCTATGTCGCGGTCGAGGGGAACTACACCGGCAACGCACAGAACATCCTGCGCGCCCGTTCGACCGGCGCGGGCACCTGGGAGCGGTTCACGCTCTACTACAACGAGGACCTGGACCGCTGGGCGCTCCAGTCCGCGCTGAACGGCCGCTTCGTCGCCATGGAGAACAGCTACACGGGTTCGCTCCAGTACGCGCTGCGCGCCCGGTCCCTCGAAGTCACCGGATCCTGGGAGCAGTTCGAGCTCTTCGAGATCACCGGCTGACACCACGGGGCCCCTCAGGCAGCGGTCCCCGCGAGCGGCCCGACCCCCGGCCCGTCCAGGTCGTCGAGCGCCACCCGGCGGCCGGACACGGCCAGCAGCAGGGAAAGGGCGGGACCGGCCACCTCCGCCCCCTCCCCGATCGACAGGTCGGCGTCCGTCGCCGTCAGCCGGACGGGCGCCACCGCCTCCTTCGCCCCGCCGAACGACGCCGGAGTCCGCACCTGGAGACGCAGCGCCCGGACCACCGCCTTCGGCGGATAGGAGCGGACCAGGCCCACCGCCCGCCGGATGTCCTCACCGTGCACGACCTCCTCGACCAGCCGGGTGTCGAGGGAGGCCGGAGGCGTGGTCGTCCGCGACACCACCCGTCGCAGCCGCTCCAGCGTCTCCGCGGGCGACGCCCCGCGCCGGAGCTCCACGCCGCGCGCGTTCTGCAGATCGAAGTCGAACCGCGCCCGTACGAGTCCGGCGACGAAGCCGGTACGGGTCGTGAGCGCGGTGTCCACGAGATGGGCGGCCACATCGTGCACGGTCCACCCCGCGCAGAGCGACGGTGTCGCCCACCGGTCGGCCTCCAGCCCCGCGAGGTCCTCGACCAGCGCCGCGCGCTCGGCGTGCACCATGCGCCAGATCCCGCGCTTCTCGTCGCTCTTCACGGCTGCCTCCACTCGACTGCGTCCTGACCGGGTCTGCCGTATGAGACCCCGGGCACGCCCGAAACTCATCGCCACCGGCCACCGGCCACCGGGCGTCGGCCACCGGGCAACTGATCAATAAAGGTGATCTTGTCACCCCGTGTCATGAATTCGTAACAGCGCGCAAACAGCACAACTCCTCCGCGTCACGACCTGTCCGACAGGGTGTGACTCACACCACTTCGAGGCGTGAGGAGCCGGGCGCCCGACCAGGCGTCGCGCAGTGAACGCATCAAGAAACCGGGGAACGACATGATCGACATCCGACGCGCGGCAGCCATCGGCGCCGCTGTCACCGCCACCGCCTGCGCCGCGGTCGCGCTCGCACCGGCCGCCGTCGCGGCCGAGCCGGCCGCCCAGCGGGCCACCGCGGCGCCGAAGGCCGCCGCCGCGCAGTACAACGGGGTCTGCGGCAGCGGCTACACCGTGGTGAACTCCGCCCAGATCGGCACCAAGGGCACGGTCTTCCTCACGTACAACTCCGCCACCGGCAAGAACTGCGTGGTGACCGTCCGCAACAAGCCCGGAAAGGCCGTGCACATGACGGCCTCGCTCGGCTTCGCCTCGCCCACCACGACGGTCACGGACACGGGGTACTTCACCACGTACGCGGGCCCGGTCCACCTCGACGCACGCGGCCTGTGCGTGACCTGGCGCGGCGAGATCTCCGGTGAGGTGGCGGGCAAGAACGGCACCAACTGCGGCTCCCGGGCCGCGAACCGGTGACGGTCCCGCACTGACCATCTGCGGCTCGTCGTGTGGTGTGCGCACACCACACGACGGGCCGCGGCGCATTCACTCCCGGAGCCGGGACCGGGTCGCCGTGGATGACGGACGAGGGCGCGACCGCGGTGCGTCATGGGGCCTCGTGGGCGACACCGCCGGGACGCAGGCTCCGGGAAGGTCCGGCGTGGCACAGCGAGGCGGAAGATCGGGGGTGAGCAGTTGGCGTGCGGTCATGGGTCCCACCTGCCGTACGAGGAGCCGGTCGGTCTCTCAGCAGTGATTCGTAGCCGTACGGCAGGAGGATTGGGCCCGCCCCGCCCGTCCGGTCCCCTGTTCCGGACGGGCGGGGCGGGCCCCGGGCTCAGGCAGCGCGATGCTCAGGCCCCAGCTCAGGCGCTCAGGCGCTCAGGCGCTCATCAGGGAGATCCCCAGCATCCGCGCCCCCTTCTCCGTACGCGGTCGGTGTTCACTGCCCGGCGCGAACACGACGTACGCCCCCGGCCCGTGGCGCTCGCCGCCGTCGATGACCTCGCCGCTCAGGACGAAGTACCGCTCCTCCGTGGCGTGTTCGTCGACCTCGGGCCACTCCGTGCCCGCCGCGAAGTCGATCAGCCAGCCCCGGGCGTACGCCGTGGCCGGCAGCCTTCGGCGCACGATGCCCGGGGCCACCTCGTGCGCCTCGACGTCGTCGACCTGGACAACGGTCTTCAGGTGGCCCGCCTCGTCCGTTCGCATGTCCTCGCTCATGCCTCCACCGTCGCGCGGGACGATCACCCGGGACGAGTGTCTGCCCTGACATCCTGGGGTACTTTCCTGCCATGCCCGTATCCCGGCATCACCATGTGGTGGCACTGCTCAACTATCCGCAGTCGCCTTTCGAACTCGCCTGCGCGGCCGAGGTGTTCGGCGTCCACGCGGAACTGCCCCCGCACTACACCTTCGAGGTCTGCGCGCGGCGGCCCGGCCCCCTGCCGACCACCGCCGGCTACCCGCTGCTCGTCGAGAGCGGCCTCGACGCCCTGCGGAGGGCGGACACCGTCGTCGTACCGGGCTGGCAGCCGCCCGGCGGACCGGTGCCGGACGACGTCCTCGACGCGCTGCGGGCGGCCCACCGGCGCGGGGCGCGCACCGTGTCGATCTGCACGGGCGCGTTCGTCCTCGCACAGGCCGGGCTGCTGGGCGGGCGGCGCGCGACCACGCACTGGCGGCGGACCGGACAACTGGCCGCCGCCTTCCCCGAGGTGAGCGTCGCCGAGGACGTGCTGTACGTCGACCACGGCGATGTGGCGACCAGCGCGGGAAGCGGCGCGGGCATCGACCTCTGCCTCCACCTCGTACGGTCCGACCTGGGCTCCTCCTACGCCGCCCAGGTGGCCCGGAGCATGGTGCTGCCGCCGCACCGGGACGGCAGCCAGCTGCAGTACGCTCCCCCGCCCACCCCGGCGGGCCCGGGCACCGACGCGTCGCTGGCCCCCGTCCTGGAATGGGCCCTGACCCGGCTGGCGGCGGACCTCTCCGTCGGTCGGCTGGCCGCGTACGCCGGACTCTCCCCACGCACCTTCGCCCGCAGGTTCGTCCGTCAGGTCGGCGTCAGCCCCGGGCAGTGGCTGCTCCAGCAGCGCATCGACGCGGCCCGGTCCCTGCTGGAGCGGACCGATCTGCCCGTCGAGACGGTCGCGGCCCGGGTGGGCCTGTCGTCGGCGGTCAACCTGCGGCGGCGGTTCCGTACCGCTGTCGGGACGACGCCCGGAGCGTACCGCCGCCTCTTCGGCGAGCGGCGACAGCCCGACTCCTGACGGAATGCCACGCTCCGCCCGGCCCGCAGGGTCCGCAACCGGGCGGAGCGCGGCATTCCCGCATGGCCTTCATCACAGCGAAAACACAGAAAGCGTGCGCAACTGCACGCTTTGACGACGTCTGTCCGCTCCGCGTGACACCGTCCCGCCCCCGGCCCTCCGGATATTCACCCGTCACCATCACAGAATCCCCATACGATCAACGCAGGCAGCCCGCGTGATCCGTACCGCCGTGGCAGCCGCCCTTTTCCGTGCTCACGCACCCGATACCTCACCCTCCGCACCGCCGGAACGCCGCTCGCCGCACCGCCGCTCCACCTCTGTCCGGAGCCGACCCAAGGGAACCTGTGAAGATTCGCCGCGTACTCGCCACCGCTGTCGCCCTCGCCGTGACCACCCCCGCCGCGCTGCTCTCCGTGAGCCCCGCGTACGCCGACGCCAAGCCGGCGGCGCAGACGCAGGAGAAGCAGAGCAAGCCGACCATCGAGGAGCTGGAGGAGGCGGCCGCCGAAGCGCAGAAGGCGTACGACAAGGCAGCCCAGGCGAAGGCCGCCGGCATCATCGAGACGCGGAAGACGCTCGACGAGCTCCGCAACGGCACCCACCCCCTCGCGGTGGCCTTGGCCGCCGCCAAGCAGACCGCCAAGGACGCCGCCGCGGCGAAGGCCACCGCCGACCAGGCCGTGACCGACGCGAAGGCCGCCCTGGAGGCCCTGCCCGGCACCGCCACGGAGGAGGAGAAGGCCGCCGCCAAGACCGCACTCGCCGAGGCCGAGGCGACCGCGGCGACAGCCGCCACCGCCCAGACCGCCGCCGACACCGCGGCCACCGAAGCCGGCAAGAAGGTCCAGGACGCGCGGGTCGCGGCGGTCAACGCCCAGAGCGTGCTCGACAAGGCGGCGGAGGACGCGCTCGCCGTGAAGACCGCGGCCGACGCCGCGCTGGCCAAGGCCATCAAGGAGGCCGAAGAAGGCGAGGAGGGCGGGGAAGGCGAGGACTGCGAGCCCGAGCTCGACCTCACCTCCAAGGTCACCGGCCTGCCGGACACGCTCGTCGCGGGGACGTCCACCGACTTCTCCCTCCGGGTCACCAACGGCTCCGACCGGCACATGGACGAGGTCCTCACGTTCGTCTCGGTCCACGCGACCGACAAGAGCGGCCTCAAGGACACGGAGAAGTTCTTCCGCCTCCAGTGGTCCACCAAGTCCGCCCCGAAGTGGCAGAACGCCGACGCGGACGACTACATCGAAGGCGTGGGCGCGCTGAAGCCCGGCGCGCACGCCGATGTGAAGCTGCGCCTCACCCTCGACAAGGCCACCCCGGCCGGCAACGGCGTCGCGTTCTTCGCGGCCGACTTCTTCAACGAGGACGGCAGCTGCGGCGGAGCGCCCGACCTGGACATGTACGAGTTCGACGTCAAGGCGGCCGGCAGCAAGCCCGGCAAGACGGAGGACGTCAAGCCCTCCACGACCCCGAGGCCCGGCAACACCGGCACCACTCCGCAGGGTTCGGCGTCGGGCACCCCGGCGAGCACCGGCAGCCTCGCCGCCACGGGTTCGTCCTCCGCCACCACCTCGATCGCCCTTGCGGGCGGTGCGGCCGTGCTGCTGGGCGCGGCGGCGGTGTTCGTCGTCCGCCGCCGGAAGACGGGCGCGGACGCCTGATCGCGAGAGCCCTAGGAGGGCGGTGAGGGGGCGGGGTCCTGCTGTACGGACCCCGCCCCCTCAGCCTGTCAGCGAGAGGCCCGGAACCGGCTCCGGTACTCCGTGGGCGTCGCGTTCAGCCGCCGCCGGAACGCCCGTACCAGCGTGTCCACGGTCCCGAACCCGCAGACGGACGCGATGCGTTCAAGGGTGGCGTCGGAGGACTCCAGCTCGTTACGGGCCTTCTCGACCCGGACGGATTCGATGTAGGCGTGCGGGGTCGTCCCGAGCTCGGTCTTGAAGATCCGGGTCAGGTGGCGGTCGCTGACATGCGCGTACTCCGCGAGGTCCACGACGGTGAGCCGGCGCCCGATGTTGCGCAGGATGTGGTGCCGAAGATCCTCGATGCGCCGCGTCGCCGAGATCTGCTCCAGCGGAACGCTGAACTGGCTCTGCCCGCTCTGCCGCTTCAGGTACATCACGAGCTGCCGGGCGACGCGCAGCGCGACGGCCTCGCCGAGGTCGTCGGCGATCAGGGCGAGCGAGAGATCGAGGCAGGCGCTGATTCCCGCGCCGGTCCACACATCGCCCTCGCGGATGAAGATCGGGTCCGCGTCGACCTCGATCTCCGGGTGCTCGTCGGCCAGTTGCCGCGCGGTCGACCAGTGCGTGGTGGCGCGCTTGCCGTCGAGCAGCCCGGCGGCGGCCAGCAGATGGGCCCCGACGCAGACGGAGGTGGTCCGCCGCGTGCGCGCGGCGAGCGTCTTCACCCGTTCCACCAGCTCGGGATCGACGAGGGCGTGCACGCGCCGCTCGCTGTCGACCTCCACCGAGCCGGGCACGATGAGGGTGTCGATGCTCCGCCCGGCGGCCTCCTCAAAGGTGAGATCCGGCAGGATGCGCACCCCGGCCCCGGTGGTGACGGGCTCCAACGTCTCGGCAGCCAGGACGACTTCATACCCTGCGGCGTCGTCGGTCTCACGTCGCGCGAGCGAGAAGACCTCCGGAGGCCCGGTGACGTCGAGCAGGTCGACGCCGCCGAAGAGCACGATGACGACGAGCCGTCGGACAGTATCCATGGGTTGCCCTCCTGACTCCGGTACACCGCTCCCCATGTCGGTATCTGCATGCTAGACGTCATTGTGGACATGCGGAACGGCTCCTAGCGTGGAGAACAGCTCGCCGCACGGAACCGGCGAGCACTTCCCCGACGTACGACTCCCGAGGCGGTCCACCCATGTCCCGAACCACCCTGCGCGAACTCAACGGCTTCGACGCGACCCCGGCCACGCTGACCGGATCGACGCTGATCCTCGTCGACTACCAGAACACCTACACCCAGGGCGTCATGGAACTCGACGGCTGGCAGCCCTCGTTGGACGCCGCCGCACACCTGCTGGCCCGGGCCCGCGAGGCGGGGACGAAGGTCGTGCACGTCATCAACGACGGCGGCGAGGGCACCCCGTACGACATCCGGGCCGAGATCGGACAGATCCACCCGGCCCTCGCCCCGGCCGCCGGAGAGCACGTCGTCGTCAAGCAGGTCCCGAACGCCTTCCACGGCACGGACCTGGGCGAGCATGTGCCCGCCGACCAGGACGTGATCATCGCGGGCTGGATGACGCACATGTGCGTGGCGTTCACCGCCGAGGGCGCGTTCCTGCGCGGCAACCGCCCCACGGTCGTCGCCGACGCCTGCGCGACGAGGTCTCTGCCGGTGCTCGGTTCCGATCTCGACGCCGCCCAGGTGCACGGTGGCGCGCTGGCGACCATCGGCGACCTGTACGGGGTGGTCGTCGCGACGCAGAAGTCCCTGAAGTAGCTGGGGCGTTCACTCGCCCACGGGGCCGCAGGGTGGCACCCCGAAATCCCCGCGCACCCCACCCGGACCGCGTGATACACCTCCCTGCCATGGACAACCTGGTGACCGAGCGGCTCGTGCTGCATCCGATGTCCGTGGGCGAGGCCGAGCGGACGGTGACGGGCGAGCCGGACGCCGACGTCCGCTGGGAGCAGGGGTATCCCACCGAGGGAGACGTGGCGGTGGCCCGGCGCTTCCTGGAGCGCTGCGCGAGCACGGGCGATCCCCAGCCGTTCGGCCCGTACGTGGTCCGCCGCCGCTCGGACCACCGGGCGATCGGCGGCATGGGCTTCCACGGCCCGCCGGACGAACACGGCAGCGTCACGGTGGGCTACGGCCTCGTCCCGTCGGCCCAGGGCAAGGGGTACGCCTCCGAAGCGCTCCGCGCCCTGCTGCCGTTCGCGCGGGACCAGGGCGTCGCCTCGGTGAAGGGCGACGCCGACCACGACAACACGGCGTCCCAGCACGTGATGACAGCGGCGGGCATGCGGCAGATCGGCGAGGACGAACGCGTCAAGTACTACGTGATCTCCTGGGGTCGGTGAAACCTGGATCCCGTGGCACTACGTCCTCGGCGCGTGCTGAGCTTCCGCCGACCTGAAATCGGAGGTCAAGGGGCTGGTGTGGCCAGCCTTCGGGGTACTCGTGCGTGCTGGGGAGGGTGGTTCGCGCCTGGAATCATGGGCGCATGTCCGAAGAGTCGAACCCGATATCAAGCCTGTGGCCGCTCGTGCCCTCCGAGGCCGCCGATTGGCTGCTGGAGCTGTGCGGCGACGGCATCACCGGGTTCATGCCTCCAGCGATGCCCGACGCCGTCTGGGTGCTCAACGCCATGTACGAGCACAAGCAGGGGCCGGCCGATGTGTCGTACCACGAGTACCACCAGGCGCGGCTGGCGGATGGGAGTGTCCAACCGCACGTCGTTGGAGGCATCGACTTCGATTCCGTGGGCATCGCCACGGGGGGAGGTCTGGGCCGTTCCCAGCACCCGGGCCCCGGCTGGCGGCGGCTGCGCTGGGCCGAGCTGGCCCGGCGGACCGGCGACGCGGTCGTGCCCGACGGGCTGATGCCCTCCTACCTCTGCTTTCCCACGGCCAAGAAGGAGGGCAGCTGGCCGCTGGGTATGGTCCCGCCGACCGAGGGGAGCCTGGACCGTGAGACCTGGAATCGCCTGATCGCTATCCTCACCCAGTTCAGCCCCGCAGGCCCGGACACCCGCTGCTTGGCCTACTACAACCCGATGACGCTCGGGGCCATCGACCTCGACAACCGCCACGCGCGTGCGGGCCGGATCGGCGACGCCGAGATCCTGTACGGCCGGTCCGAGGCCGACTTCAGCCCGTCCAACCTCTGGGCCGAGGACCGCTCGTGGGTCCTGTGCACCGACTACGACCTGTGGGGCACCAAGGTCGCCGGGCCCCCAGCCCTCATCAACGCATTGCTGAACGACATGGACATCGAGGCGGTTCGTCTGCCTTGGGCGCACTGACGACGAGCTGCTTGAAACCTTCTCCAGCACGGTGTGCGGGCTCGTTCCAGATCCTGACCGCGCAAGCCCGATGGCCCCTACGATTCTGCCCATACTGGATCCGGAACTGCTGGAACGGATCACCACGCGCCGTGCGGAACTGGACGACTTCGAAGAACAGCTGGCCTGATCTGGATATCCGCCGCCCGGCCCGGCCGCACCCACGACAACACCGCCGCCCGCCACGACCACATCCTGGCCCCTGGCTGCTCTCCGACTGACCAGACGCCCACACCGCCTGTGGGCTCCCTCTGCGCCATCCACCAGCCCCATCTCTTCCCCCGCCTGCTCTCACGGCCGGGAAGGGCACGCCAGGATCTCCCATCCCGCGTAACTGCCGGTCCTGATGGTTCCCAGGCCGCCCCCTGCGGCCGCCCGCCGGACCCCGTGTTCACGTCAGCCGCCGGCACCGCCATGGGTCCGCAGGACGTTCACGGCCCTGTCGAAGGCCGAGTCCTTCCCCCGGTCGAACTCCTCCTTCGTGTAGACCGGTTCGGTGAGATGCGCCGGAATGCCGGTGCCGTCGAAGGTCCGTCCCGAGCTGGTCAGGAACTCCTCGTTCGGCAGGAAAGCCGACATGCCGTTGGGGAGCTTGCGCACCATGACGTCCGAGAAGACTCCCTGGGTGGGCTGCCCGATCCGGACCGTTCTGCCGGGCCGGTCCATAAGGGCCTGCGTGAAGGTCTCTCCCGCGCTGAAGGTCGAGCCGCCGGTCAGCACGGCGATCGGGCCGGTGTAGCGGGGGCCAGGGGCAGGTGTGGCGTACGCCGGCTGGGGGCGGGTGTGCCGGGCCGGGTCGGCGGGGTCGTTGCGGGCCCGCTTGGCGTAAGCGACGTACGGGGTGCCGGTGAGCCGCTCGGCGATGTGGATGCCCAGGGCGTCGGAGCCACCGCCGTTGATCCGCAGGTCGATGATCAGGCCGTTCGGACGCCGGGGGCGATCCTCGATGCGGGGACCCCGAGCCGGGAGGCGGCCAGGGCGAAGCGGTCCGGGGCGGGCTTCGCGTGGTGTACGTCGCTGCCGTAGACCTGTACGGCGGGGAGGGCCAGGCCCGTCACGGCGAACCTGGCCTCCATGAAGTCCCTGGCGCCGGAGGTCACGCGTCCCAGACCCTGCGGTGCGCGCCCGCCGAGTCCAGCAGGACCCCGTCCACGTCGAAGAGCACCGCAGAGATTCTCATACGGGCATGCTCCCAGAGGTCTACTTGAGCTTGTACGAGCAGGGCTTACCCGAGCCTTCCTCGCTCTCCACGACCTTCTTGCCGTCGACGGTGATCGAGCACTGCCCTGCCCCGAGCTTGCCGTCCGGGAGAGTTACGTGGCCGGGCGTGAGGATCACCAGCCGGCCGACCTCGCGCTCCGCGCCCCGTGCGGCGATGGTGGCCGTCTTCTTCCAGGGCAGGGTGATCTGCTCGAAGTCGGAGTCGTCGAGGGTGTACATGACGGTGCTCGCGCCTGTGCCCTTGACCTCGATCGTCACCTCGTGCGGGGCGCCTTCACCGTTTCCGCCGGATTCCTCGGGCTTCCCGGTGGCCTCCGCGGCCGGGCCTTTCGCCTTGCTGTCCTTCGCAGGCTCCTCCGCACCGCCGCATCCCGTCAGCAGGACCGCGGCCATGGCGAAGCTCGCCCCGATAAGTATCTTGCGCATCAATTCCCCCGTGCTGGGCATTTCCGGCGGCACTCGGGCCCGCCAAGGTTTCCCGAACAACCCTATAAGGCCGATGGATCGCGCCTCGCCATCCCCTCCATCCGCGCAGCTCCTGCCGGGTCGTGCGCCGCCACGACCCGGTAATCCCCCGTAAAGCCCCCACCGGATCGTTCGCCACCGCGAGCCGGTGCGGCACGACATTAACTACTAAAGAAACAAGAGAAATAACCCAACCCGACCCAACCGGACCCGGTGTGAACCTGACGCGTCCCAGCGCGCCTGGGCCGGCTTCCGAGGGAATTCGCGGCTCCGTCACTCACACGGGTGACATTCCCCAACTCAGCTCGCTTTCGGGCAGGTTGCCCGGCATATGCTCACGCCAGACCACATCCCACACATACGTCGGCCCTCGACCGGGACTGCAATCCCAACCGAGGGCCTGGCCAACAAGGAAGAGCACACTTCCCGATGGATACCCAGCACCATACTGCCCTCACCCGCGCCCTGGCGGAGGTTCCCGGACCTCTCCCCACCTCCGGCGTCATCCACATCACCCTCCCCCACACCGACCGCTTCACCGTCGTCGGCAACCACCTCGCCCAGCACCCCGACCTCAGCTGCACCGCCGTCGGACTCGCCGTGCGCATCCAGTCCCTGCCCCGAGGGACCGAGATCAGCATCAAGGCGCTCACCGCCCGCTGCCAGGAAGGCGAGAGGCGCATCTCCGCCGCCCTGCGCGAACTCGAAGCCCACGGCTACCTGCAGCGCTTCCGCGACCGGCTGCCCGGCCAGAGAGTCATCACCCGCACCGTCTTCTGCAACCAGCCCGCCGCGCTGCTGTGCCCTCGCAGCCAGAGCAGCCAGACACCCGTAGCGGCCCCAGGCCCGCAGGCCGCCCCCGGCCCGTCCCAGACCCACGTGCCGGACCCGGACCCTGCCCCGGTGCCTGTGCCGCCCGTTCCGCCGGTGCCGCCCGTTCCGCCGGTGCCGCCCGTTCCGCCGGTGCCTCCCGTACCCCCCGGAACCTCCGCGCCGGAAACTCCCGTACCCCTTCCCGTAGCGCCCCCGCCGCCACCCGCCCCGCCCTTCGTACCGCTCGTGCCGCCCCCGACCGCCCCCAAGCCGCCGCGCCCGCCCCTCCCCCAGCCCGGCGCCCTCACCCCGGAGCTCGACCGCGCCGCCACCGCGCTCCTCAGCGATCTACGCCGCCACGCACCCCAGTTCACGCTCTCCGAGGGCGACATCCGCCACCTCGCGCCCGCAGTCGCCACCTGGCTGGAACGCGACGCGCACCCCGACACCATCCGTCGCACGCTCACCGACGACCTGCCGCAGCCCCTCCGCCACCCCGTCAAACTCCTCAAGCACCGGCTGACAGCGCTCCTGCCCCCACCGCTCCCCGGGGCATGCGAACTCGTCGCCCCCGCCCGGCCCCGCTTCGTCGTCTCGCCCTTCCAGACCTGCGACGACTGCGACCGCGCCTTCCGCTCAGCCGACCCCGGGTGCTGCCGCGACTGCCGCGAGACCCGCGCGCACCGGGGCGAGGACGTACGCGCCGCCGCATGATCCGCCGGACTGCTCTAGCGCTGCCGCTCCCGCAGTCGCCGCCGCATGCGCGCAGCGGGGATCGCGATGGCCAGCAGGACCGGGGCTGCGGCGGCGATTCCGACCCAGAGGACGAGGGCGAGATAGCCGTAGGCCGCGTTCCTCGTGTCCTGGTCCGCCCGTACGAGGAAGACGACGCTCACCACGAGCGCCACCGCCATGAGGGCCCCCACGACGATCGCGGACCAGGTGAGAAGGCGGGCCCGGCGCCGGTAGGCAGCCGTGATCTCCCCGGGCTGCGGCGGCACGAACCAAGGCCCGCCGGGGGGATGGGGTCGGTGCGGGGGCGGCGGCTGCTGGGCGGACATGGGGCCAGTTCTACGCCGCGCCGTCCCGAAACACCACCCCGTCCCGGGTCACGTCTTGTGGCCGTCCCAGTTCACCGCGCTGAAGCTCCGCACCAGGGCGACCAGCGCCGCGCCCAGCCGCCAGTCGACCTCCGGTGCGTGCAGATGCAGCTTGTCGCCCCGCGACCGGAACTCCAGCGGCATCCGCCCGGCCGCACGCCAACGGATGCGCCGAGGAGCACGCGCGGCCCCGGCCTCGTTCCCCGGGACGCTGTCGAACACCGTGATGAGGACGAGCACCACCATCAGCGGCAGGCACAGCCACCACAGGAACCACCACACGATCCGCCCCTTGTAGCCCACCATCTCGGGGCCGCCGGGCTGGGTCACGGTCCAGCGAGTGCGCAGGCCCCGTCCCCGGAGCGCCTTCTCGCGCACGATCGTGCCGATCAACTCGCCCTGGGGGCCCAGCACCTGGAAGGTGGCGACCCCGCCGCCGGCGGACCGGGTCACCACGGTCGCCACCCGTTCCCGGCGGTGCTCGTCGGTCCACAGCACGAAGGAGCGGACACCGGTCTTTCGGGCCTCCAGGTAGGCGGGGACGCCGCCCGGGGGCAGTTCGCGCTCGGGGCGGGCCACCACGCTGTGCGTCCCCGATCCGTCGAAGAAGTCGATGGTGTCCTCGACCGTCGGCGGCGGGGTGAGGCTCCGGACCTTTCTCCGGCCGCTGTTCATCCTCAGTACGTTGCTCACCCGGGATTCTCCTTGGTGGGTCCGACAACCGGCCGCCTACTTTAAGGGTCAACAAGCTTCGCCAGAGGCTGACAGGAGGACCAACGGGGAGGGGCGACCGGCCCGCAGGCCCGCCGCCCCTCCCCCACACGTCCACACGGTGCCTACTGGATGACCGTGATCCGGTCCGTCGCCGGCGGGGCCAGCGGCGCGGCAGCCGTGGAGTGGGCCGCCAGGTAGGCGTTGAACAGGTCCAGGTCGGACGCGCCGACCAGCTTGTTCGTGCCCTGGCCGAGGGCCGGGAAGCCGTCGCCGCCGCCCGCGAGGAACTCGTTCATCGCGACCCGGTAGGTGCGCGCCGGGTCGATCGCCTCGCCGTTCAGCTTGATGGTGCCGGCCACCACGCGGTCCGCGCCGCTCTTCGTCAGATCGAGCGTGTAGGTGAGGCCCTTGGAGACCTGGAGGATCTTCGGGCTGGCCTCGTTGGGCCCGCTGACCTGCTGCTGGAGTGCGGAGACCAGCTGGGCGCCCGTGAGGTCGACGACGTTCATCATGTTGGTGAACGGCTGCACGGTGAACGCCTCGCCGTAGGTGACGACCCCGTCGCCCTCACTGCCGGACGCCTTGTGCACCAGGTCCGCGCGGATACCGCCCGGGTTCATGAACGCGACTTCCGCGCCACCCTTGTCGGCCGGGGCGAGCCCTTCGAGCTGGGCGTCGGCGATGACGTTGCCGAGCGGCTTCTCGGGGGCCGTGGAGCCGCGGCCGTTGATGTCGGCGCTGATCCAGCCCTGCGGCTTGTTCGCGATCGGGGCCGCGAGCTTGTTCCAGCGGTCGATCAGACGGGTCATGTCGGGGGCCTTGGGCTGGTCCCGGGTCACGACGTGGTTGGCGGACTTCACCGACGTACGCACGATGTCGTTCGTGCGGCGGTCGTAGGTCAGCGTGGTGTCCGTGTAGAGCTTGCCGAACGACGACGCCGACGTGACCATGCGCGGCTTGCCGGACGGGTCCGGGACCGTGCACACGTACGCCTGGTGGGTGTGGCCCGTGACCAGGGCGTCCACCTTCGGCGTGATGCCCTTGGCGATGTCGACGATCGGGCCGGAGATGCCGTCGCCCGCGCCGGGACTGTCGCAGTCGTAGTTGTACGAGGTGGAGGCCGGGGCCCCGCCCTCGTGGATCAGGGCCACGATCGACTTGACGCCCTTGCGGTCCAGCTCACGGGCGTACTTGTTGATCGTCTCGACCTCGTCGTGGAACTTCAGGCCCTTGACGCCGTTGGCCGTGACGATGTCCGGGGTGCCCTCCAGGGTCACTCCGATGAAGCCGATCTTGACGCCGTTCTTCTTCCAGACGGTGTACGGCTTCAGCAGCGGCTTGCCGGTCTTCTCCTTGGTCACGTTGGCCGCGAGGTAGGGGAAGTCCGCCCCCTTGAACTTCTTGCCCTTCTCGTAACAGCCCTCGACCGGGTGGCAGCCGCCGTTCTGGAGGCGGGCCAGCTCGGTGGCGCCCTCGTCGAACTCGTGATTGCCGACCGCCGTGACGTCCAGGTCGAGACCGTTCAGCGCCTCGATCGTCGGCTCGTCGTGGAAGAGGCCCGACAGCAGCGGACTCGCGCCGACCATGTCACCACCGGCCGCCGTGACGGAGTACGGGTTGCCCTTGCGCGCGGTGCGCAGCGAGGTCGCCAGGTACTCGACGCCACCGGCCGGGATCGCCTTCACCGTGCCGTCGGGCTGCGTCTCGGAGACGTTGCCCGCCGAACCGGCCGGCGGCTCCAGGTTGCCGTGCAGGTCGTTGAACGACAGCAACTGCACGTCGACGGTACGGGGCTTGTGGCCGTGCCCGTGTCCGCCGCCGTGCCCGTGGCCCCGGTCATGGGCCCCGGCCGGCATCGCGGCGACGAGCGCGCCCACGGTGGCCAGACCGGCCGCGGCGGCGAGCACCCGCCGAGACGCGCGGTTCTTCTGTGGAGTCGCTGACATCGGTCCCCTTGTGTGTCAGTTCAGTGGTGTCAGTACTGCGTCCTGCGAGCCGCAGCCTAGAGTCAACGCGCGTAGCGCAACAGGTGTTCGGGGTTACGGACTGGTTGCCATCCGGCCACATGGCTCCAAATGGCTCCTTTGCGTGCCGCAGAGGGCCGAACTCCCCGCTGCAGGCGCCCCGCCCGCTCACCCGCCCCGCCGCGCCCCGCCCGGCGTGCCCACCGCCGTACGCTCGGAGGCATGACGACTGACGCACCCCTCCCCGCTCCCGGACGCGAGATTCAGGCCCTCGACGCACTCGACCCCGCACAGGCCGAGGCCGTCCTCGCCCTGCTCTCCGAAGCGTCCGCGTCCGACGCCCGGCAGGCGGTCTCCGAGCAGGGCAGGCTCCGGATCCGGGGCGGACACCGCGACGGCGTACGGCACTTCCTCCTCACCGTGGACGGCACGCTCGCCGGATACGCCCAGCTGGAGGACACCGATCCGGTCGAGGCCCCGGCCGCCGAGCTGGTCGTCCACCCCGACCGGCGCGGCAACGGACACGGCCGGGCGATCGGCGCCGCCCTCCTCGCCGCGACCGGCAAGCGGCTGCGGGTCTGGGCGCACGGCGGCACCTCCGCGGCCCGCCACCTGGCCCAGGTGCTCGGCCTCTCCCTCTTTCGCGAACTGCGCCAGCTGCGGCGGAGCCTGATCCCGCTCGACCTCGCCGAGCCGGTCCTGCCCGAGGGCGTCACCGTACGGACCTTCGAGCCGGGGCGGGACGACGCCGCCTGGCTCGCCGTGAACCGCGCCGCTTTCGCTCATCACCCGGAGCAGGGGTCGCTGACCCAGCAGGACCTGGACGACCGCAAGGCGGAGCCCTGGTTCGACCCGAAGGGCTTCTTCCTGGCCGAGCGGGACGGGGAGATCGTCGGCTTCCACTGGACGAAGGTGCACGCCGAGGAGCAGCTCGGCGAGGTGTACGTCGTCGGGGTGCTGCCCGAGGCCCAGGGCGGGGGCCTCGGCAAGGCGCTGACCTCGGTCGGCCTGCACCACCTGGCCGCCCAGGCGCTGCCCACCGCGATGCTCTACGTGGACGCGGACAACACGGCGGCCGTGACGGTGTACGAGCGCATCGGCTTCACCACGCACGAGGTGGACCTGATGTACCGCACGGAGTCCTGAGGCCTCTCGCCACACCAGCTTCCGGGGCTCCTACGCCATAGAAGTGCCCCGTCCGACTCGGCAGAAAATCTATCGCGGCGGGAGTAGACATCCGCCTCTCGGCGGGGTTAACGTTTTCCTCGTAGCCGGAAGAAAAGAGGGCACGGCAGACACGAACTGCCGTGCATGCAGGTCAGAGCAGTAAGCGGAACGGCAGTGGAGCGAGGGAGCCGGAAACGGTGGGTTCCCCCACTGGCTGCCGGGCCGGGTGGCCCCAGGGGCCGCATGCAGTACCGCAACATCCGCAGTACCGAGCAGTACCCGCAGTACCCGCAGTACCGAAAGAGTGAAAGCGAACGAGGTAAGGAGCAGACGCCATCAGGATCGCCCGAGCGAGGAGGATTCCGCTCGGGTACCGCAGAGACCCCGGAACGGAAGGTGGTCCCCGGTCACGCATTCGCGATCCCCGCTTCCCCGCCCCCTCGGGCGGACCGGCGGAACAGATGAGCCGGCGCAGTCGGCCGGCAGATGGTGTTGAAAGCTCGGGGCCCGAGCACCGCAAGGTGCTCGGGCCCCCCGACGTGTCCCCGAAAGAAGAGGTGCTATGCCCCCTCGCAGTACCCGCCCCGCCGACAAGTTCGACGATGACGACTACCCCGCCTACACCATGGGCCGGGCCGCCGAGATGCTCGGCACCACCCCCGCCTTCCTCCGCGCGCTCGGCGAGAACCGCCTGATCACCCCGCTGCGCTCCGACGGAGGCCACCGCCGTTACTCCCGCTACCAGCTGCGCATCGCGGCCCGCGCCCGTGAACTGGTCGACCAGGGCACGAAGATCGAGGACGCCTGCCGCATCGTCGTCCTCGAGGACCAGCTGGAAGAGGCACAGCGCATCAACGAGGAGCTGCGGGCCGACCACACCCCGGCCCCGCCGGCCGCGTAACCGCGCATCCGCGCAAGCGCCCGGCCGGCCGGCAAGCTCTCCTCCGAACACCTCCCGGGGCGGCGTCACTTGACGCCGCCCCTTCTTTGCATCACCCTTTCACTACTCAATTAGTGAAAGGGTGGTTCTGCGCATGGCAACCGAGTCCGCAGCGGTCGAGTTCCGTATCGACCGGCGCAGCGGCGTCGCCACCTACCTCCAGATCGTCCAGCAGACGAAGCAGGCCCTGCGCCTGGGCGTGCTCGAACCGGGCGACCGGCTGCCGACCGCCCGCGAGGTCGTGGAAGCCACCGCGATCAACCCGAACACCGTCCTCAAGGCCTACCGGGAGCTGGAGCGCGAAGGGCTCGTCGAGGCCCGGCGGGGGCTCGGCACCTTCGTCCGCCGGACGCTGGGCGGCGCGCCCGACGCGACCGCAGCAGACGCGCCGCTGCGCACCGAACTCGCCGACTGGGCCCGCCGGGCCCGGGCGGCCGGGCTGGAGAAGGACGACGTAGGGGCGCTCTTCACCGCCGTACTGGACAGCACGTACAGCACGAACGGCACGGATCCCGTAGGCCGTTCACACAAGGGGGACCAGAAACGATGACCGGCGTCGCGATCGAGGCACACGGCCTCGGAAAGACCTACGGGCGCAGAGGCGGCGGCCACCGCGCCCTGCACGACTGCTCGTTCCGGCTGCCCGCCGGACGCGTCTGCGCCCTCGTCGGCCCCAACGGCGCGGGCAAGTCGACCCTGTTGAACCTGGCGGCTGGTCTGGACCGCCCCGGCGCCGGATCCCTCGCCGTCCTCGGCTCCACCGAACCGGCCGCCGTCCGCGACCGGATCGCGTACGTCGCCCAGGACAAGCCGCTGTACCCGCAGCTCACCGTCGCGGACACGCTCTGGGCCGGCGCCGAGCTGAACCCCGGCCGCTGGGACCGCGCCACCGCCGACCGGATCGCCGGAACGCTTCCGCGCACGGCCCGCGTCCGTACGCTCTCCGGCGGGCAGCGCACCCGGCTCGCGCTGGCCCTCGCGCTCGGCAAGCGGCCCGAACTGATGCTGCTGGACGAGCCGATGGCCGATCTCGACCCGCTCGCCCGGCACGAGCTGATGGGCGCCCTGATGGCGGAGACCGCCGAGCACGGCACCACGATCGTGATGTCCTCGCACATCCTCACCGAGCTGGAGGGCGCCTGCGACTACCTCCTGTTCGTCGACGGCGGCCGCGTCCGGCTCGGCGGCGAGGCCGAGGACATCGTCGACGCGCACGCCCTGCTCACCGGCCAGGCCCGCGATCTGGCCCCGCACACCGTCGTCGAATCCCGTACGACGGGGCGTCAACTCACCGCGCTCGTCAGAAAGGAGGGCCCCGTGGACACCGCCGCCTGGGCCGTCACCCAGCCCTCCCTGGAGGAGCTGCTGCTCGCCCACCTCCGCTCCCCGGACGCGCCGCCGCTGCTGACGCCGAGCGCGTCGGCCGGGGTGCGGGCGGAGGGGGTGTCGGCATGAGCACACTCACCCGACCGAAGACCGAGGCCGTCGCCACCGCGCCCGGCACCCTCCGCGGGTCCGCCCGCGTCCTGCTCCGCGTGCACCGCAAGGCCCTGTGGGCGGGGGCCGCCCTGCTGGTCACCGGCATCGGCATCGTCGTCGCGCTCCGTGTCTGGGTGGCGTCCTCGGAAGCGCTGTGCGGCGGAGGCGACGTCACCCCGTGCGGCGACGAGATCTACGTCCCCAACTACGCCTACACCTCCGCCGAGGGCTATCTGGCCAACGGCGGCACGGTACTGATCCTCCTGGCCGCGCTCATCGGCCTCTTCGTAGCGGGCCCGCTGATCGCCCGTGAACTGGAGAGCGGCACCTTCCGGCCGGCCTGGGCGCAGTCGGTCTCGCCCGCCCACTGGCTGGCCGCCCGGCTGGCCGTGCCCGCAGCTCTCACGGTCAGCGGCCTGACGATCCTGGTCATCGTCTACCGCTGGGGGCTCTGGGCCTTCCGGTCGGGCCCGGAGCGCTACGGGACCAGATGGCACTCCACCGGCGTGTTCCCCGGCACCGGGCCCTCGGTCCTCGGCTACGCGCTGCTGGCCGTGGCGGTCGGCGCGCTGTGCGCGGTACTCGTCCGCCGCACTCTGCTGGCCATGTCCCTGACCGCGCTCGTCTTCGGGGCGGTGGCCGCCTGTCTGAGCGCCTGGCGCTACGAGCTGTGGCCTTCCTCCTTCCGCAAGAGCACCGACGTCTTGGGCCACGCCCCCGGTGACTGGCCGATCGATTCCGGGATGCTCACCGCCTCGGGCGAGAAGCTGTACTGGCAGGACTGCTTCGAGGCCGACATGACGCAGGGGGTCGAGGCCTGCATGCGCGACCGGGGCGGCATCGGCTATTTCTCCGAGTACCACCCCGCCTCCCACTACTGGCCCCTCCAGCTCGTCGAGACCGGCATCCTCCTCGCCCTCGCCGCCCTCGCCGTGTTCGCCGCCTTCCGGGTCCTGCGCCGCCTGCACGGCTGAGCACGCCCGCCCGGTTCAAGCCGTCGTCCGGGCCCCGCGGGGGGCGGGCCCGGACGACGAACACGTACAGTGACCGCGAGACTCACCCGCAGGCACACCGCTTCCTGTACGTCATGTCGCCGTTACCGGCCATTCAGACGCTCTTGCGACCCTCACGGGATGCAGCCAGCTGTGCCCGCCCCCCGCCGCAACGGGAGAGCCCGTGACCCGGGGTTTCCCGGGCCTTCCGCGATCTTTCCGGGCTCCGACGCGCCTGAGGGGCGCTCCGCGCGGAACAATAGGTCCATGAGCCAGCAGCCCAGCTCCGAGGTCCCCGTCCAGCCCGCCGCCCAGCCGTCGGTCGGCTCGCTCGCCGCGCACCGGCCGCACGCCACCCCGGCGGCGGGCGGGGTCAGCTTCTCCACCGCCGCCGACCTGGATCCCGACCTCGACGCCGACGCGGACGCCTACGAGCCCGACCGGGACGGCGACGAACTGCCCCAGGGGCGCTTCCTGGACCGCGAACGCAGCTGGCTCGCGTTCAACGAACGGGTCCTGGAGCTCGCCGAGGACCCGGCCACGCCCATCCTGGAGCGGGCCAACTTCCTCGCCATCTTCGCCTCGAACCTGGACGAGTTCTTCATGGTCCGGGTGGCCGGCCTCAAGCGCCGCATCGCCACGGGCGTCGCCACCCGCTCCGCCTCCGGCCTCCAGCCCCGCGAGGTCCTGGACCTCATCTGGACCCGCTCGCGCGAGCTCATGGCCCGGCACGCCGCCTGCTTCCAGCAGGACATCGCCCCGGACCTGTCCGACGAGGGCATCCAGCTGATCCGCTGGCCGGACCTGACCGAGAAGGAGCAGGCCCGGCTGTTCACCTTCTTCCGGCAGCGCGTCTTCCCGGTCCTGACCCCGCTGGCCGTCGACCCCGCGCACCCCTTCCCGTACATCTCCGGGCTCTCGCTCAACCTCGCCGTCGTCGTCCGCAACCCGGTCAGCGGCCACCGCCACTTCGCCCGGGTCAAGGTCCCGCCGCTGCTGACCCGCTTCCTGGAGGCCTCGCCCCAGCGGTACGTCCCCATCGAGGACGTCATCGCGGCCCACCTGGAAGAGCTGTTCCCGGGGATGGAGGTGCTGGCGCACCACATGTTCCGGGTCACCAGGAACGAGGACCTGGAGGTCGAGGAGGACGACACGGAGAACCTGCTCCAGGCACTGGAGAAGGAGCTCATGCGCCGCCGCTTCGGCCCGCCGGTCCGGCTGGAGGTCGAGGAGTCCATCGACCCGTACGTGCTGGACCTGCTGGTCCGCGAGCTGAAGGTGTCCGACGCGGAGGTCTACCCGCTGCCCGGCCCGCTCGACCTGACCGGGCTCTTCGCGATCGCCTCGCTGGACCGGCCGGAGCTGAAGTTCCCGAAGTTCGTCGCGGGCACCCACCGGGACCTGGCCGAGGTGGAGTCCGCGTCCGCGCCCGACATCTTCGCCGCCCTGCGCGAGCGGGACGTGCTGCTCCACCACCCGTACGACTCGTTCTCCACCTCCGTCCAGGCGTTCCTGGAGCAGGCGGCGGGCGACCCGGACGTGCTGGCCATCAAGCAGACGCTGTACCGGACCTCCGGCGACTCCCCGATAGTGGACGCCCTGATCGACGCGGCCGAGTCCGGCAAGCAGGTCCTCGTCCTCGTCGAGATCAAGGCCCGCTTCGACGAGCAGGCCAACATCAAGTGGGCCCGCAAGCTGGAGGAGGCGGGCTGCCATGTCGTCTACGGGCTCGTCGGGCTGAAGACCCACTGCAAGCTCTCGCTCGTCGTCCGCCAGGAGGGCGACACCCTGCGCCGCTACTCCCACGTCGGCACGGGCAACTACCACCCCAAGACGGCCCGGCTG
This sequence comes from Streptomyces globisporus, assembly GCA_014649555.1. Taxonomy (GTDB): domain Bacteria; phylum Actinomycetota; class Actinomycetes; order Streptomycetales; family Streptomycetaceae; genus Streptomyces; species Streptomyces globisporus. Next base: position 221,818 of record BMTG01000013.1, read on the forward strand.
TACGAGGACCTCGGCCTGCTCACGGCGGACCCGCAGGTCGGGGCGGACCTCTCCGACCTGTTCAACCGGCTCTCCGGCTACTCCCGCCGCGAGACCTACCGCCGCCTCCTGGTCGCCCCGAAGTCCCTGCGCGACGGGCTGATCGCCCGGATCAACAAGGAGATCGCCCACCACCGGGCCGGCCGCCCCGCCTACGTCCGGTTCAAGGTCAACTCGATGGTCGACGAAGCCATCATCGACGCCTGCTACCGGGCGGCCCAGGCGGGCGTCCCCGTCGACATCTGGGTGCGCGGGATCTGCGCGATCCGCCCCGGGGTCGCCGGGCTCTCCGAGAACATCCGGGTCCGCTCCATACTCGGCCGCTTCCTCGAACACTCCCGGATCTTCGCCTTCGGCAACGGCGGCGAGCCCGAGGTCTGGTTCGGCAGCGCCGACATGATGCACCGCAACCTCGACCGCCGGATCGAAGCCCTGGTCCGGGTCACCGACCCCGCCCACCGCGCCGCACTCAGCCGACTCCTGGAGACCGGTATGGCCGACACCACCACCTCCTGGCACCTGGGCCCCGACGGGAACTGGACCCGGCACTCCACGGACGCGGACGGCCAGCCGCTGCGGCACGTCCAGGAAATGCTCATCGACGCCCGGAGGCGCAGGCGTGCGACGCCCTGACCAGCAGACGACGACCCGGCCCCCGTCGGATCCCGCCCCGGGGGGCGGCTCCGGCGCCGACGCCACGGCGGAGACGCCGCCGGACAAGGCCGGAGAGCAAGGCCACCCCGCCGGGGACCTGACCACGGAGGCGGTCCTCGCGCCCTACCTCCGCGGGCAGGCCGCCGACTTCCTGCGCAGCCTGCGCCTGCACCACGAGCACAGCTCCCCCGCCGAATCCGGCGGCCACGACGCAGCGGCCGCCACCCGCGCACTGCGCCGCGCGGCCCGCCGGATCAGCGGCTCCCTGCACACCTTCCGGGCCGCCCTCGACCCGCACTGGGCCGACCAGCTCCGCGCCGAGCTGGCCTGGCTCTCCGGCGTACTCGCCCGGGAACACGCCTACGCCGGCCGGCTCACCCGGCTCGTCGAGGCCCTGCACCAGCTCTCCGGACCCGCCCTCCCCGCCGCCCGGGGGGCCAGGGCCGCCGGGGAGGCCGCCGCGTCCGACGCCCAGGGCCGCGCCGCCCTCGGGGTCGGGGCCGCGCGCGCCGGGGCGCTGCTGGAGCGCCGCCTCACCCTCGCCCGGACCCGGTCGCACTCCGCGGCCCTCCAGGCGCTCGGCTCCTCCCGGTTCCACGCGGTCGCCGACGCCGTCGCGCTCCTGGCCTCCGACGTACCGCTGGCCCCCGGCACCACGGGCCGGACCGCCGAGGCCCTGCTGGAGCCCGCCGAACGCGCCGAGCAACGCCTCCTTGCCGCGGTGGCCGCCCTCCCGCCCGCCGACTCCGAGCCGTACAACGAGGCACAGGACGCGGCGTGGCACCAGGCCCGCCTGCTGCTGCGGCTCCACCGGTACGCCCACGAGGTCGTGCTCGGCGCCGCAGCCCCGGCCCTCGCCTCCTGCGGGCACGCCCTCGACCTGCACCGGGACGCGGTGGAGGCGGCCGCGGCGGCGGCAGCGGCGGCCCGCACCCCCCGGATCGCCCCGGCCACGGCGTACGCGCTGGGCGTGCTCCACGCGGACCAGCGCCACGAGGTGGAGGCGGCGCGGGCGGTGTTCCGCGAGACCTGGCCGTACGCCACGGCCCTGACGGCACCATGAACGGGGCCCCGCACGGCCCCGGGAACGGGGACCCTCGCGGCCCGGTGATCCGCGCCGCGGGCTGCGTGCTGTGGCGCCGCGGCCCGGGCGGCGGCAGCGTGGAGGTGTGCCTGGTCCACCGCCCGAAGTACGGCGACTTCTCCTTCCCGAAGGGCAAGCTGAAGCGCCACGAGGAGCCGCTGGCCGCCGCCGTACGGGAGGTGCTGGAGGAGACCGGGCACCACTGCGCCCCCGGCCCCCGCCTCCCCACCTCGCGTTACGTGGTGGACGGCCGCCCCAAGGTCGTCGACTACTGGGCGGCCGAGGCGACCGGCGGCGCGTTCACCGCCAACGACGAGGTGGACCGCATCCTGTGGCTGGCCCCCGACGCCGCCCGCGCCCGGCTCACCCAGCCCCGGGACGTCCGGCAGCTGACCGCGTTCCTGGACGTCCTGCCCGCGTCCTGAGCCGCACTCCGGACCGGCTCCGCACCCGCCTGCCCGACACGGTTCACCTGCCGTTCACTCTCCCCCGTCGGCGGCTTCACCTGTTCTGCCTAATTTCGGACGTACAAGGTGCGCGGCGGCAAGCCACAGCACCCCTCCTCATCGCACGCCGTCGTAGAACGAAACGACCACGGCGGCTCCTGGAAGGAACACCCGAAAGTGAAGCTTCAGCGCAAGAACCGGCTTCGTGCCACCGCGCTCGGTGCCCTCGCCGTCTCCGGCGCCCTGGTCCTCACGGCGTGCGGTTCGGACGACAACACGGGCGGCGCCACCGGCACCGGCGAGAAGACGACCGCCGCGTCGAACGTCGACTGCGGCAAGGCCAAGGGCCAGCTGCGTGCTTCGGGCTCCAGCGCGCAGAAGAACGCGATGGACCTCTGGGTCAAGAACTACATGGCCGCCTGTTCCGGTGTGGAGATCAACTACAACTCGTCCTCCTCCGGCGAGGGCATCGTCGCCTTCAACCAGGGCACCGTCGGCTTCGCCGGCTCCGACTCGGCGCTGAAGCCCGAGGAGGTCGCCGACTCCAAGAAGATGTGCAAGACCGGCCAGGGCATCAACCTGCCGATGGTCGGCGGCCCGGTCGCCATCGGCTTCAAGCTGGAGGGTGTCGACAAGCTCACGCTGGACGCCCCGACCCTCGCCAAGATCTTCGACAGCAAGATCAAGAAGTGGAACGACCCGGCGATCGCCAAGCTGAACGACGGCGTCGACCTCCCGGACAAGGCCATCCAGGCCTTCCACCGCTCCGAGGACTCCGGCACCACGCAGAACCTCGGCAAGTACCTCGGCGCCGCGGCTCCGGACGACTGGAAGTACGAGGCCGAGAAGAAGTGGCCGGCCCCCGGTGGCCAGGCCGCGTCCGGTTCGTCCGGCGTCGCCGCCCAGGTGAAGCAGGTCGACGGCGCGATCGGCTACTTCGAGCTCTCCTACGCCAAGTCCCAGTCGATCCCGACCGTGGACATCAACACCGGTGGCGCCGCCCCGGTCCAGGCCACCTCGGAGAACGCCTCCAAGGCCATCGCCGCCGCCAAGATCAAGGGCACCGGCAAGGACCTGGCGCTCGACCTCGACTACACCACCAAGGCCGAGGGCGCCTACCCGCTGGTCCTCGTGACCTACGAGGTCGTCTGCGACAGCGGCAACAAGCCCGAGACGCTCGACACCGTCAAGTCCTTCCTCTCCTACGCCGCCTCCGACGACGGCCAGAAGATCCTGACCGACGCCGGCTACGCCCCGATCCCGGCCGAGATCAACGCCAAGGTCCGCGAGACCATCGGCACCCTCTCGTAACACCCCGGGGCGGCCGGGTCCCCACCCGGACCCGGCCGCCCCGGCCATCCGGTGCACCGCCGCCAGGGGAGCCACGGCTCCCCCACACAGACCGGAAAGACCATGGCTTCCACCACACCCATAGACATGCCACCGGCCCCGCCGGCCCCGCCCGAACGGGCCGGGCGCCCCCGGTCCACCGGGCGCGCGGGCGACAAGATCTTCCTGGGCCTCTCCCGCGGCTCGGGCATCCTGCTGCTCGTGATCATGGCGTCGATCGCCGTGTTCCTCACCTACCGCTCGGTGCTCGCCATCTCGAAGGACGAGGGCAACTTCCTCACCACCTTCGACTGGAACCCGGCCGGGGACCCCCCGGTCTTCGGCATCGCGGTCCTGCTCTTCGGCACGGTCGTCAGCTCGATCATCGCGATGCTCATCGCGGTTCCGATCGCTGTCGGCATCGCCCTGTTCATCTCGCACTACGCGCCGCGCAAGCTGGCCGCCCCGATCGCGTACGTGGTCGACCTGCTCGCCGCCGTGCCCAGCATCGTCTACGGCATCTGGGGCGCCCTCGTCCTCGTGCCGTACCTGGAGGGCCTCAACCTCTGGCTCGACCAGTTCTTCGGCTGGACGTACATCTTCGAGAAGACCGAGGTCGGCGTCGCCCGCTCGCTCTTCACCGTCGGCATCCTGCTCGCGATCATGATCCTGCCGATCGTGACCAGCGTCAGCCGCGAGGTCTTCCTCCAGGTCCCGAAGATGAACGAGGAGGCCGCGCTCGCGCTCGGCGCCACCCGCTGGGAGGTCATCCGCCTCTCCGTGCTGCCCTTCGGCCGCTCCGGCATCATCTCCGCCTCGATGCTGGGCCTCGGCCGCGCGCTCGGCGAGACGATGGCCGTCGCCACGGTCCTCTCCCCGAACTTCCTGATCTCGCTGCACCTGCTCAACCCGGGCGGCGGCACGTTCGCCCAGAACATCGCGGCCAAGTTCGGCGAGGCCGACGCGTTCGGGCGGGACGCCCTGATCGCCTCCGGTCTCGTCCTCTTCGTCCTCACCCTGCTGGTCAACGGCGCGGCCCGGCTCATCATCGCCCGCCGCAAGGAGTACTCGGGGGCCAACGCATGAGCCACGCACCCACCGGCGTCATGGAACGCCCGTCGCCCGCCTCGCCCTCCCCGAAGAGCAGCCTCGGCAGCCGCTCCCTGCCCCGCCTCGCTCCGCTCGGCTTCGCCGTCGTCTCGATCGCGCTCGGCGTCGGGCTCTCGCTGGCCGCCGGCTGGGAGAGCCGCATCCAGTGGGGCATGATCTCGGCCCTGCTCTTCCTGGCCATCTCCTACGTCGCCACGACGGTCGTGGAGAACCAGCGCCAGGCCAAGGACCGCCTCGCCACCAGCGTGATGTGGGTCTGCTTCCTGATCGCCGTCGTCCCGCTCGCCTCGCTGCTCTGGACGACGATCGTCCGCGGCGCGGAGCGCCTCGACGGCTACTTCCTCACCCACTCGATGGCCGGTGTGCTCGGCTCCGAGGCCAGCGGCGGCGTCTACCACGCGCTGATCGGCACCCTGGAGCAGGTCGGTATCGCCACGGTGATCTCCGCCCCGCTCGGCCTGCTGACCGCCGTCTACCTCGTCGAGTACGGCAAGGGCTCGCTGGCCAGGGCCGTCACCTTCTTCGTCGACGTGATGACGGGCATCCCGTCCATCGTGGCCGGTCTCTTCATCCTGTCGATCATGCTGATCGCCAACCTGGAGCCGTCCGGCCTGATGGGCGCGCTCGCCCTGACGATCCTGATGATCCCCGTCGTGGTCCGCTCCACCGAGGAGATGCTCAAGCTCGTCCCCAACGAGCTGCGCGAGGCCTCCCTCGCCCTCGGCATCCCGAAGTGGCGCACCATCCTGAAGGTGGTCCTGCCGACCGCGATCGGCGGCATCACCACGGGCGTCATGCTCGCCATCGCCCGTATCGCCGGTGAGACGGCCCCGATCATCCTGCTGGTCTTCGGCAGCCAGCTGATCAACACGAACCCCTTCGAAGGCGCCCAGTCCTCGCTGCCGTTCTACATCTACGAGCAGTACAAGATCGGCGAGGCCGCGTCCTACGACCGCGCCTGGGCAGCGGCCCTGGTGCTGATCGCCTTCGTCATGATCCTCAACCTCGTGGCCCGCGGCATCGCCCGCTGGAAGGCCCCGAAGACCGGTCGCTGACGCGGCCATCAGCGACCTCCCGAAAGAAGCAGTGATTCCCATGGCCAAGCGCATCGACATCAGCGGCCTCACCGCCTACTACGGCAGCCACAAGGCCATCGAGGACATCTCGATGACCGTGGAGCCCCGCTCCGTGACGGCCTTCATCGGCCCGTCCGGCTGCGGCAAGTCCACCTTCCTGCGCACCCTGAACCGGATGCACGAGGTCACCCCCGGCGGCCGCGTCGAGGGCAAGGTGCTGCTGGACGACGAGAACCTCTACGCCTCCAACGTCGACCCGGTCACCGTGCGCCGCACGGTCGGCATGGTCTTCCAGCGCCCGAACCCGTTCCCCACCATGTCGATCTTCGACAACGTGGCGGCGGGCCTCCGGCTGAACGGCAGCTACCGCAAGAGCGAGCTGAACGACGTCGTCGAGAAGTCCCTGCGCGGCGCGAACCTCTGGAACGAGGTCAAGGACCGGCTCAACAAGCCCGGCTCCGGCCTCTCCGGCGGCCAGCAGCAGCGCCTGTGCATCGCCCGCGCCATCGCGGTCGAGCCGCAGGTCCTGCTGATGGACGAGCCGTGCTCGGCGCTCGACCCGATCTCGACGCTCGCCATCGAGGACCTGATCGGCGAGCTGAAGGAGCGCTTCACGATCGTCATCGTGACGCACAACATGCAGCAGGCGGCCCGCGTCTCGGACCGCACCGCGTTCTTCAACCTCGCGGCGGTCGGCAAGCCCGGCCGGCTCATCGAGATAGACGAGACGGAGCGGATCTTCTCCAACCCGTCGGTCCAGGCCACGGAGGACTACATCTCCGGCCGCTTCGGCTGAGCCCACCGGGCTCCACGCCCCCGATACGGCCTTGCGGTGCTGCATGGCGGTGCCACCACAAGGCGAAAGGGTCCGCCCCCGTACTCGTACGAGTACGGGGGCGGACCCACACGTGTCACCACCCGGAGCCGCTCAGCCGAAGAGCAGCAGGACGGCCCCGTAGCTCAGCGCGGCGACCAGGGCCGCGGCGGGCATGGTGATGAACCAGCCCAGGATGATGTTCTTCGCGACACCCCAGCGCACGGCGTTCACACGCTTGGTCGCGCCGACGCCCATGATCGCGGAGGTGATGACGTGCGTGGTCGAGATCGGCGCGTGGAAGAGGAACGCCGAACCGAACATGATCGAGGCGCCGGTCGTCTCCGCCGCGAAACCCTGCGGCGGGTCCAGCTCGATGATCTTGCGGCCGAGGGTACGCATGATGCGCCAGCCACCCGCGTACGTACCCAGCGAGAGCATCACGGCACAGGCGACCTTGACCCAGACCGGAATCTCGTCGTTCGGGCCCTCGACATCGGCGATGACCAGGGCCATCACCACGATGCCCATGGTCTTCTGCGCGTCCTGGAGGCCGTGGCCGAGCGCCATGCCCGCCGCCGAGACCGTCTGCGCGATCCGGAAGCCGCGCTTGGCCTTGTGCGGGTTGGCGTTCCGGAATATCCACATGATGCCGACCATCACCAGATAGCCGACGATCAGGCCGACGAACGGGGAGATGAACATCGGGATGACGATCTTCTCCAGCACGCCGGTCCAGATGACGTCCGTGCCGCCGGCCAGCGCCGCCCCGACCATGCCGCCGAACAGGGCGTGCGAGGACGAGGAGGGGAGGCCGTAGTACCAGGTGATCAGGTTCCAGATGATCGCGCCGACCAGCGCCGCGAACAGGATCCCCATCCCCTTCTGCCCGACGGGCGTGGCGATGAGGCCTTCGCTGACGGTCTTGGCGACCCCCTGGCCCAGGAAGGCGCCGGCGAGGTTCATCACCGCCGCCATCGCCAGAGCCGCACGCGGGGTCAGCGCCCGGGTGGAGACCGAGGTGGCGATGGCGTTCGCGGAGTCGTGGAAGCCGTTCGTATACGTGAAGCCGAGCGCGACACCGATGGTCACGATCAGCGCAAAGGTGTCCACGAGGTTCAGGACTCCTTGACCGCGATGGTCTCCACGGTGTTCGCGACGTGCTCGAACGCGTCAGCCGCCTCTTCCAGCACATCCACGATCTGCTTGAGCTTCAGCACCTCCATGGCGTCGTACTTGCCGTTGAAGAGCTGGGCCAGCAGCTTGCGGTGGATCTGGTCGGCCTGGTTCTCCAGCCGGTTGACCTCGATCCAGTACTCGGTGAGGTTGTCCATGGTCCGCAGCCCCGGCATGGCCTCGGCGGTCAGTTCCGCCGCCCGGGCCAGCACCTCGATCTGCTGCTCGACGCCCTTGGGGAGCTCCTGGACCTGGTAGAGGACGACCAGGTCGACGGCCTCCTCCATGAAGTCCATGATGTCGTCGAGCGAGGACGCCAGGTTGTAGATGTCCTCGCGGTCGAACGGCGTGATGAAGGAGGAGTTCAGCTGGTGGAAGATCGCGTGGGTCGCATCGTCCCCCGCGTGCTCCGCTGCCCGCATACGCTCCGCGATCTCGACTCGGGAGGCAGAATCCGCCCCGAGCAGTTCCATCAGGAGTTTCGAGCCCGTGACAATGTTGTCCGCGGAGGCGGAGAACATGTCGTAGAAGCTCGTCTCCCTGGGGGTCAGACGAAAGCGCACGTGGGGTCCTCGGGATGCTTTGGATTCGGTCAGGCTGATGCTAGGCGCATCATCCGGCCACGGCTAACCGGCGTTCTTCAGTGTCGCCCATCGGAGACGGCGATCAGCACGGACCCCCGGTCACGTTTCGGCAGGATTCGTTACGATATACCCGGCAGGGGTATATCAGGACAACGGGAGGACGCAGATGACCACGACCGGAACCGGGGCCGGGGCCGGAATCACGGGGGCGGAAGCGGCAGGCGTGACCGCTCCGGACCCGGCGGCGACCGCACCTGTGGACATCGTCACGGACCACGACCGCGGCATCCACGGCTACCACCACCAGAAGGACGAGCACCTCAAACGGCTGCGCCGGATCGAGGGCCAGATCCGCGGCCTCCAGCGCATGGTCGACGAGGACGTCTACTGCATCGACATACTCACCCAGGTATCGGCTTCCACGAAGGCCCTGCAGTCCTTCGCCCTCCAGCTGCTGGAGGAGCACCTGCGCCACTGCGTCGCCGACGCGGCCGTCAAGGGCGGCGAGGAGATCGACGCGAAGGTCGAGGAGGCCACGAAGGCGATCGCCCGGCTGCTCCGCACGTGATGCGCGGCCGCGCGGGCGTCACCCCCGGCGGGCGGCCTGCCGGGGGACCGTCGCCCAGGACTCGGCACCCCGGACGTCGAGCACCTCGTCGATACGGTCGGGACTGAGGCGCTCCTCGTCCGCGGCCGACGCGGCGATCATCAGCTCGCCGCACAGCTCGATCTCGGCGAGGGCCATACAGTCCTGAGCGTTCGGAGCGCTGAGCGTCACCACGTGCGTCACCTCTCTCTGCCGTCCTCCCGGCCGTCACCGGCCTCTGGCAACACCGACATCCCAGCCTAGGGAGCACGACACGTGCCGCGCATGGCACGGACGGACCATTTTGAGCCCCCTCCCAACCGGCCCCACCCCCCGGCCCGTCCCGGTACCCGCGCCTCCCCCACCCCGCCCGACGCCCCCGGCACAGCTCAGCCCTGCCGGATCTCACCGGTGTAGATGGCGTCCTCGTCCGGCAGCGTCACCGTGACCGGCAGCCCGAACCCGTACAGCAGCAGCGTCGAGACCACCGACACCTCCGGGCCCCGGGCGTCGGAGGAGAAGGTGAAGCGGTGCCGGACCTTCCGCAGCCGGCCGTCCTCGTCGAGGTAGGCGTCGAAGGGCACGGCGTCCTTGCTGAACCCTTTCGCCGCCGCGCTCAGCGCCCCGCGCGACTGCGGCGAGGCGGCCCGGGCCGCCCGGCCCAGGTCGGCGACGCCCCGGTAGTGGTGCACGGTCACCCCGGCCAGCTCGGTCTTCCCCGCGTACGTCACACCGGCCGCGCCGCGCAGCAGCTCGGCCGCCGCCATCGGGTCGGTGACCCCGCCGGTGACGAGGTTGCCGTCCTTCAGCCCGGTCGTGTCGATCCTGACCCACTTGTCGTCGGGCACCCCGGCGCCGCGGTTCTTCATGTAGAGCGCCCCGGGGGCCAGCAGCTCGGTGATCGGCCGGTGGCCCTCCGCCCCCGCGGCGTCCTTGCCCGCCGGGTCCTTGGGCAGCACCACCCGGAGCCGCCCCATCTGCTTGCGGAAGTCGTACGCGCCCTGCCCCCGGATCGTCACCCGGGTGCCGCCGGCCGCCGTCTCCATCGACGTACGGGTCTCCGCGCCGCCCGCCGCGACGAGGACGTCCGCCGCCTGCCCGAGCAGATCGAGCGGCCGGTCGGCGGCCACGGAACGCTGCCCGGATCCGTCGGCCGCGCCACCCCCGTCCACGCCGAGGCACCCGGCGGTGACCGCGATCACCCCGGCCGCGGCGAGGGCGCGGACAGCACGGGCCCCGCCTCCGTCTCTGTGCTGCTGCACCACCATCGCCTGCCAACCCCCAACGACTGCCGCCCGGCCGATCCCTGACCCGCTCCGCATAACGAGTGCCGCCGTCCCCCGTCACGCCACGGGGGCCCAGCGGCCAGTACCGTGGACGGGTGCATGAGGATTCCCCCGCCGCGGCCCGCACCACCGCCGCCCCGCGCACCCCCGTCCGGATTACCCCCGCCCTCACGGAATCGCTGACCGAACCGCTGTCCGCGTCCCTGCCGGAGGCTCCCCCTCCGGGCCCGCCCGCCGGGCACAGCGCCACGACGATCGAACGGGGCTCGTTCTGCCTGGCCCGCTGCAGCTGCGGCTGGTCGGGCCCGGCGCGCAGATCCCGGGACCGGGCCCGCACCGACGCCGCCGAACACCTCACCGCCCCCTGACCCACCGCTCGGGTCCGCCGCACCCGACCCCGTACAGCACGAACCCCCAGGCGCCGGGAGCACCTGGGGGTTCGTGGCAGGAATCAAGGGGTCAGGGGCCGGGGAGGGACCCAGGGACCGGGGAGGGATACCGGGGCCGTCGGGCGGCCGGGCGCGGCCCCTCAAGCAGCCGGGCCGGCCGTCAGGCGGCCAGGTCCTTCTCCCCCGGGTCGCCCCGCCGGGAACCGGGCCGCGGCTCGGGGATGCCGACCGCCTCGCCGCGCTCGTCCGCGTACGCGACGGCCGCGCTCTTCGACCGGACGAACCAGCCGACGCGCGGCGAGCGGGCGACCGCCGCCATCAGCGGGGTCAGCAGCGCCATGGCGAGCGGGGCCAGCAGCAGGGTGACGGCCGTACCGAGGGCGAAGCCGCCGATCACGTCGGTCGGGTAGTGGACGCCCATGTAGATCCGGCTGAAACCGGCGAAGAGCGCGAGGCCGATCGCGTAGAGGCCGAACTTCCGGTTCGCCACGAAGATGCCGACGGCGATGCCCATGGCCAGGGTGGAGTGGTCGCTGACGAACGAGAAGTCCGTCTTGCCGTGGATCAGGACCTCAAGACCGTCGTGGTCGTTGAAGGGGCGTGGCCGTTCGACGAAGCCGCGGATGGGGATGTTGATGAGGATCGCGATGGCGGCGGCGAGCGGCGCCCAGACGATGGCGGCGGCAGCCGTCACGGCGTCCTCGGCCGTCCCGCGCCCCCGCATGCTCCACCAGCACCACAGGCCCACCAGAACGAGGCCGACCATGATCCCGTACTCGCCGACGTACTCCATGACCCGGTCGAACCAGGTGGGAGCGGCCTTCGCGAGGCCGTTGATGTCGTAGAGCAGACTGACGTCCGGGTTCGACCCGTCGAGTTCGAGTCCAGCCATCTGCTGCGGCCCCTTGCCTTGTCTGCTTCTCTGCTGCGACGCGCGTCCTTGCGCGCCGCCTTGGTCGAACCCCCGTATCCGGTGCGATCCGTTGCCGCACTGCACCGCACAGCTTCACTGCGACGCATGGTCAGTGCGTATGGCGTTCCGTTCCCTGTCCAGGGAACGGCCCCGGCGTCGCGTGCGTTCCGTTCTCCACCGAATGATCACTATGACGTTATCGAAGAGTGACTCGTCGTCGCAGCTCAGGGCCCAGGCTTCACGGAGAGTTCCCGCCAGGGCCGACTGCCCGTCAGCACCCTTCGCCACTCACGGAGCCCGTCGAGACGTACGTCACCCCGTGGGCAGATCGGTCGGAAGGGCGGCGGCACCGTCCTTGGTGACCCGGGTCGCACCGAAGTAGTCCGGCGTATCGATCTTGTCGAACCGAATGACCGCCCCGGTGAACGGCGCATTGATCATATAGCCGCCCCCGACGTACAACCCGACGTGCCGGATGGCCCGCGAATTGGTGAGGTCGTCGGAGAAGAACACCAGATCCCCCGGAAGCAGCTCGTCCCGCGAGGGGTGCGGCCCGGCGTTGTACTGGTCGTTGGCAACACGCGGCAGCTCGATCCCGACCGTCCGGTACGCGGCCTGGGTCAGCCCGGAACAGTCGAACCGCCCCTGCTGCTCGGGCGTACCGTTGCCGCCCCACAGATAGGGCGTGCCGAGCTTCTTCTGGGCGAAGTAGATGGCCCCGGCGGCCTGCCGGGAGGGCGCGACCCGGCCGACGGGCCGGGCGAAGCTCTTCTCCAGGGAACGGATGATCTTGACGTAGTTCTGCGTCTCTTTATAAGGAGGCACGCCGCCGTACTTGATCACCGCGTAGGCACCGGCGTTGTACGCGGCGAGCATGTTGTTCGTCGGGTCGCCCGGCACCTTCTTCACGTACCCGGCGATCTCGCAGTCGTACGAAGCGGCCGAGGGGATCGCGTCGGCGGGATCCCACACGTCCCGCTTGCCGTCGCCGTTGCCGTCGATCCCGTGCGTGGCCCAGGTGCCGGGGATGAACTGGGCGATGCCCTGCGCGGCGGCAGGGCTCTGCGCCCTCGGGTTCCAGCCGCTCTCCTGGTACAACTGCGCGGCGAGCAGCGCCGGGTTGATGGCGGGACAGAGGTTGCCCCATTTCTGCACCAGCGGCTGGAAGCGCGCGGGCACCGCCCCCTTGGCCAGCGCGACGGCACCGCCGCCCCCCGACCCGGCGAGCCCGGCTGCGGCGGAGTACGTACCGACGACGAGCAGCGCCAGGAAGCACATGACCATGCCGACGCCGATGCCACCGAACACCCAGAATTTCCGCACCCCTCAACCATCCCCCATCGGGACGCGCTTCAGTGGTGTTTTCGACGGTGTGTACGAGTCATCCGCGGCACACCACCGGCGCACCCGAAGCACACGGGGGCGCCGACGGCTCACCGGCACCAGAGCCGACGCGACGTCACGGTCCTTTCCCGGACCAGAAGTCGGAACGGACGTTGGGCCGGGGCAGCGGATAGACGTCCTTGTAGGCGGGACCGTTGGGCTCGGTGGTGGGGTCGGCGACCTTCGACTCCTTCACGCAGGGGCTGTCGGCCTCCAGGAAGGCCTGCCCCTTCCCCCGGAAGGAGACGCTGACACCGAATCCGCTCCTGGTGACCGCGTAGACCGCGGGGAACTTCTCGTCCTTGTTGACGGCCTTGATCCGGTAGCCGTTCTTCCGCCAGAAGTTCTCCGCCCGGTCGAGGAACGTCTGCCGGCGCTCGGGGGAGACGACGGTCATGACGGTACGCCGACGGGTCACCCCGCAGGCCCGGGTGGTGGTGGGCCCATGGGCCCACTGCACATCGGGATCGATGCCCTTGAGGACGGCATCGAGCATGGCGTCGGACTGCTCGGCGGCTTCCTGCATATCCACGCCCTTCTCCTTCCCGGCGCTCACACCGTCACCCCGCGCGCCGCTCTCACTTCCGCACCCGGCCAGCGGAACCCCGAGGGCCAGGACCAGGACCACCGCGACGGGGGGCAGGGCCCGCTTCGCTCGCCTCACTTCGGTTCCTCCATCTTGAGCCGGTCGGCGTTGCCCGACACGATCAGGGCGATGCTGTCCGCGGACACGGCGTCGCGTTCCGGGCTGAAGTAGTTCGAGTGCGAGTCCAGACTGATGCCGCTCCCGCTGACGAGGGGCGGCCCGTCGGCCACCGGGAAGCGCCGGGCCCCGAACGCCTTGCTCGCGGGATCCTTCCCGAACCAGAGGTCGTCGTCACCCGGATCGGCGAGATCGCCGGCGACGTACGCCCCGCCGGGTCCGCCCAGGGCCAGCCCGAGCCCGCCCACCACGACCTGGGTCTTCGAAGGCAGTTTGGTCACCGGGTCGTTGGCGGCGGCCCCCACGAAGACGTGCTCGCTGCCGACGCCGAGATCCACGGCGTGATCGACGCCGACCCCCGGGCTGCCGACGAGGATGATGTCGTCGACCCCGGGGATCCCCCCGGGCCGGGCGGCCGCGGCGCCCACGGTGCGGGACCCGTAGGAGTGCCCGATGGCCGTCAGATGCGGGTCCTTGTTCTGGTTGGTGACGGAGATCCCGCCCATGAAGTCGCGGTAGGCCGCCCCGCCCTTCTCGGCACGCCCGGTCCCCATGACGGCGAAGTAGCCGGCCGCCCCGTCCTTGTCCGGCAGCTGCGGGGCGTCGTACCCGAGCCAGACGATGGACGCCGTGGACTCGTCGTACCCCTGGGCCCCGATCGCGGTGTCGCGGGCCCGCCCGAGGTCGTTCTTGGCGAACTCCTCGTCGAGGGAGGTGTTGAGCCCCGGCACATAGGCGGACACGTGCTGCGAGGCATCAGGATTCCCGAACGACACGATCGCCCGCCCGTTCCCCTCATTCCCGATCCCGATGAGATACATGGGCGGCTTCCCGTTCTCGTTCAACTGCCGCTCGATCTCGCGCAGCCCGGCCAGCTGGTCGCGGGCCTTGTCGGTGTCGACGCCCTCCAGCTTGTCGATGAGCGCCGGAAGGTTGCGGCGGTTGGCGGCGTCCCGGGCGAGAACGGGGATGCCGTCGAGGTTGCCGATCCGCTCCGGGACGAGCTCGATGTACCGCTCCCGCTCCTCCGGCGAGAGCCCGTCCCACCAGGCCTTGCGCTGGGCGGGCGTGGCGTTCTGCGGGATCCGCTCACTGAGGTGCGCCCGCTCGGCGTCCCGCACCTCGGCGTCGACCCGCGCCCCGGACCCGGGTATCGCCAGCCCGGCGCCGGCACCGCCGACAGCCTTGTTCCAGTCCCAGGCCGCACCGATGTAGTCACCCCGCGCCCACTTCTGCTCCGCGCCGCGGGTGTCGCGCCCCCACTGACCGGCGATGCGCTGCCCGGTCTCCCCCGGCCGCAGCACCGCACCGACGACCCCGCGGACGTCACCCCCGACCCCGTCCCCGAGAAACCCGTCGATGAACCCGCCGCCGTGCGGACCTGAGGGTCTACTCGCGTCGACCGGTGCGATGGGGTCGTTTGGGGGGAAGGGGGTGGTGCCTTGGGGAGTATTGGGGGATCCAGTGGTGTCGCCGGTGGTGCCGGAGGTGCTGGTGCCGCCGGAGGTGTTGGGGGCTCCAGAGGTGGCGATGTCGCCGGGGCGGCCGCTGGTGCCGCTGGTCGCGCTGGTGCCGCTGGTGCCGCTGGTGGCGCTGGTGGCGTCCTCACCCGTGGTACCGGTGCTGCCGGTACCACCGGTAAGGCTGGACTCGCCCTCTCCACCCCCTCCGTCGGCACCGGCGCCCGGGGTGTCACGGGCCCCGCTGCCACTGCCATCGGCACCCCCGTCACCGCTCCCGCCGGTGCCTCCACCGCCGGCCACGACGTCGCGTCCCGGCGCCGGGCACGAACTGCCGGTCAGTTCACAGATCGCGCTGCGGATCTCCGCGGTGAGCTGCTGCCCGGTCCCCGTGGCCATGAGCCCGCCGACGAGTGCGACGACGACCAGGACGAGGCCGAGGTACTCCAGCGCGGTCTGCCCGCCGTCGCGGCGGAGCTTCATCATCCGGGCGAAGCTGAACAGCCGCTGCTCGGCCCGTTGCTCCGGGCCGCTGCGGAACCACCGCCGGCTCTCCGGCCGGCAGAGGAGCACGATGACGGCCACGGGCACGGCCAACCGCGCGACGCCTTGCCCCGCGGCCCCACCGCTCAGCTCGGCGAGGGCGCCGAGGACGATCCAGGCCAGCACGGCGAGGAGCCCGTACCAGACGCGAATCCCGCCATGCCGGACGTACAGCGACAGCACGAAGACGGCGACCCCGGGTAACGACGCGTAGAGCAGCAGCCCGAGGAGGTACCCGTCGACCGCGTCCACCGAGGAGGCGGTCGACAGGGCCCGGATCGCGCCCACCAGGGTGGCCACGAAGAGAACGTGAAGCAGGATCAGGGCCGCCTGCAACGGCCGGGGCATCGACCGCCCGCCCGAACCCGCTACGGCAGCGCTTACATCGACGCCAACAGGGACCGCGCTTCTTCGTATGCCGGACAAGAGCAGTCCCCTACCTCGTGAGTGGGCGGAACGGGCGACAGGTCAGTCACTCCGCGTATGCGACCACACGGGCAGGGGGCACGACATGGGCCCCAGGACCCAATACAGGGCTCAAAGCCCGCGCGTGTCAGTTGAGTTGAGCCACCGTGGCCCGATCACGACCCGGTTGCCGACCAGAAGTCGGAGTGGATGTTGGGGCGGGGGATGAACTCCGCGTCGGGCGCGAGGAACGCGGTGGCCTGGCTGGTGGAATCGGCTACCTCGGAGTGGCGGACGCAGGGGCTGTCCACGTCGAAGTGCACTTGGCCTTTGTCGGCGACGATCAGGGCAACTTGAAACCCATCCTGCGTCCTCGCGTAGATCGCGGGGACGTCTACATCATTATTGATGGCTGTCATACGGTAGTCGCTCTTCCGCCAGAAACGGTCCACCACACCAAGAAGGCTCCCCCTCCGCTGAGCGGAGACAACAGTCATGACTGTCCTCCGTCGAGTAACAGTGCAACTGCCCGTGGTCGTAGGGCCATGCACCCAATCCACACTCGGTTCGATCTCGGCGAGAATTCCATCCAGGATCTCGTCCGCACGTTCCGCAGCCCCCTGCATGTCCATATTCCCCCCTCGCGTTTCAATACAGCCGGCCAGCAACGCCCCAACGAGCACCATCAGAATTTGTGATGAACCTCGGAAATTCACCGCGCGTCTTCCGTCTTGATTTTGTGCGAACGACCTGCAGCGATCAGCGCCATATTGTCAACCGACGCCTTATCCAACTCCGGGTCAAAATATTCGGAATGCGCGTCAATCGTCGGCTTCCCTCTCCCGATCAGGGGCGGACCATCCCCCACCTCGAACCGCCTCGCCCTGAACGCTTCACTGGCCGGGTCCCTGCCGAACCAGACATCATCGTTCCGCCGGTCGACCAGGTCACCAAAGGCGTAGGCGGCCGCGGGGCCCCCGAAACCCACTCCAGCCATCCCCAGCACTGATTCAGCCTTGGACGGAAGCTTGGTCACCACGTCGTTTGCAGCAGCCCCGACAAAGACATGGTCCCGCCCTACTCCCAAGTCATCGGCACTGTCGACACCCACTCCCGGGCTTCCGACGAACACGATTTCATCAACACCGGGAATTCCCCCAGGGTGTTGCGCAGCGCCGCCCACCGCCCGGGACCCGTAGGAGTGCCCGATGGCCGTCATATGAGGATCCTCATGGTCGTTAGTCGCTGTAATCCCTCCCATGAACTCATGGAATGCTCTAGCGCCCTCCTCTGCCCTGCCATCCACAGCGACAGCTAGGCTCCGGAGCCCGTCAGGCGACTGGGGCGCGTCATAACCGAGCCAGGTAATGGCAGCGGTCGGCGCTCCATGACGATTGGACGCGATAGACAGATCCCGCGCCCGCTTCAAATCCCCCTCCGCAAACTCCTTATCCAACGACGTATTCAACCCCGGCACATAAGCCGCCACATTCCGCGCCGCATCCGGATTCCCATACGAAACGATCGCCCGACCATTCCCCTGGTCCCCGATCCCGAGCAGATACATCGGCGGCTCCCCCGCCTTCGGCCCCGCCCGCAACTGCCGGTCGATCTCTCGCAGCGCCGCAAGCTTGGTCGCCGAATCGTCGTCGTCCCGACCCTCCAGCTTCCCCATCAGCAACTGAAGGTTGTCCCGGTTCGCCGCGTCCCGCACCAGGGCCGGAATCCCGTCCAGGTTGCCGATCCGGTCCGGGTACACCGCGAGGTACTCCTCGCGCTGTTCGTCCGTCAGGCCGGCCCACCACGCCTTCCGCTCCGCCGGACTCGCATCGTGCGGGATCGCGTCCCTCAGGTATCCGCGCGCCGCATCCCGCACCGCCGCCGCATCGGCCGCCGCGTCCGTCCACGTCGCCACCGGAACGCCCAGCCCCTCGTGCGCTTTCAGCGACCGCAGGATCCTGGTGTACCGCCAGTCCGCATCGGCCGCCGCCCGCACCGCCTGCGCCACCCGGTCCGCGATGTCCTGGGCCTTCCCCGCGTTCGGGTTGGGTGCGACGAGACCCGAGGGCGGGACCATGCCCGGGTTCGGCACCCCCGACGCCGTCCCGCCCGCCGGTGGCTTCCCGTCGACCAGGCCCTCGCCCGCCGCCGGATACGTCACCGATCCATCCGCGTGCACCGTGAAATTCAACGCCGCCGCATCATCCAGCGCCCCCTGCAACACCCGCTGCTGGGCCTTGATCTCATGGGCCAGGCTGTTCAGCGCGGTCCGCAGCAGCCCGCACTCGGTGTAGATGTACTGGAAGTTCGTCCCCAGCCGCCGTAACCCCCGCACGGCCGCGTCCGGCGCCTCCCCCCTCTGCGTATCGCGCAGGCCCGGCAGGAGCTGCCCCTCGATACGGTCCCGGGCCGCGTCCGCCCGGTTGCCGACCCGCCCCCAACCGTCCGCCGCCTGCTCCAGTTCGGCGCACTTCACCTCACGTAACACCGACCAGGTCAGGCCGGAACCCGCCCCACCGCTCCGCCCTCTCACCGCACACCACCGACGCTCGGCGTCTCCACCCCGTCGAAGCCGCTCTTCACCGCCTCGTTGGCCTGCGTCTGGCCCTGGACGACCGCCCGCATCTTCCCGCCGAGGCTCCCGCACTCCTTACGCGCGTCCTCGATCCGGCGCTCCCACGAGGCTCGCACGGCGCCCAGTTCCGCCAGCGCGGACAGCGCCCCGGCCCCGGCGGTCACGCCCTGGTGCGCCACCTCCAGTTCGCCTTTCACCGGACCGAGGAGCGTGACCAGTTGGTCGGCCCCACCGGCGGCCCGCAGCCAAGGACCACGGCTGTGCCGGAGATCCCCGCCCCCGGCCGCCCCCGACGATCCCGCAGCACCCGCCGGTCCGGCCCACCCCGCCGCCCGCTCCCGGTCCCCGTCCGGCTGCCCGACCACGGTCACTCCGCCCACACCGCTCACCCCGTTCTCCTGATCTCTTGATCGTGGAGCGGCACTGTGCCAAATCGGCGATACACGACATGCCGTACGTCAGCACGCGAGGCCCCAGCGCCCTCCGCACTCGGTCCCCGTGATTCCCGGCCGGGCGAAGCGGAGGCCCCGTTTCCGTGGCGCCCGCCCGGTTCACCCGAACGAAGGGAGGCGGACATGGGCGCACATACCGGCGCACGGCGGCGGTCGCCGCACGGTGCCCCGGGCGGAGGGCCTCTCCGCCGCACGGCGGAGTTCCGCGCCCCGGGCCTCGTACCGGAGAACCGAGGACTCGGGAACAGAAGCTGACGCCCCGCCACACCCCACGAACCACGATGGAACGCATGCGAACCCGAAAGGAACACCCCACCGGCCCCGCCCCCACTCCCACCCCCGCACCGTCCATCCCTCCGCCCCGGTGGGCAGTTCGCGCCGCGCAACTGATCACGCTGCTCGCGCTGCCGACCGGACTGTGGCGGCTGGCCATGGTGTGCGGGTTCCCGTCCGGGTACACCGAGGCCGGCTTCGTACCGTTCGACACCCCGGGCTCCAAGCTGTGGATGCTGACGCTGAGCGTGGCCTGCGAGCTGCTCGCCCTGCTCTCCCTCGGCCTGGTCCGGCCGTGGGGCGAAACGGTGCCCCGCTGGATACCCGTCATCGGTGGCCGCCCCGTTCGCCCCCTGGCCGCCGTCGTACCGGCCGCCGCCGGGGCCCTCGCGCTGACGGCGATCTGGGCCGCCATGCCCCTGTGGTGGACGTACCCCCACCCGGACCTGACCCCCACCGGCCGTCTGCTGGTCGGTCTCATCTACCAGCCGCTCGTCCTCTGGGGCCCGCTCCTGGGGGCCGTCACCGTTTCCTACTACCGGCGCACCAAGGGCTCTCGAACGGCGCATACGAACACGCCGTGACCCGCGAACGCTGCGACCGCATCAGAACCCATGGCCACCGTCGTTGCTCCTGGTCACAGCGCATGATACACAGAGTAACCAGTCATCTGCGCGAGGATCGGACGATCCGCAGGTCAGGGCGACCGCCCCGGTCAAACGTGCGAGATCCGGGTAAAGAGACCCGGGAAGGCGTCGTGCGAGCACGGTTTCATCAGCGAAGATAGAAGGCGACCCATGCCGGACGGCACGGGCAGCGAACTACCCAACAGGGGCGGTGACTTACATGATCCTGGCAGCAGAGAAGGGCGACATCACCACCATCATCGGCGGAATCGCTCCGGACTGGGGGCCGTTCGGGACGCTGGGCAACGAGGCGCGCATCATGATCGAGGTGGTGATGGCCATCGCCATCCTGCTCTGCCTCGGCATCGCGATCTGGGGTGCTGCGAAGCAGCGCATCGGAGCGACGGCACTGCGCGACACGTTCAGCGCGGAGCAGGGCAAGGGCCTGATCGTGGCAGGGCTGACAGGGGTCTTCATCATCGGCTCCCTGGGGACCCTGTTCACCATCGTGTACGGAATGGCCGTCTGACCCACCATCGGCCGGCTCCCACCTGGCCGTCCCGGACCGTTCCCCACCATCCGCCCGTCGTGCTCACCGGCTGAGGTTGCGTCTCCCTGATGTCGAGTCACCACACCGCGCTCAAGCGGCAACCAGCACAGCTACCGTCGTCCTGCGCGGAACCGCACACGACCGAGGGAGCGAACGCGGCATGAGTCCCGGTGACGAGCACGAGTACCGCGGCAAGGACCAGGGGGGCCGTGCGGACGACCCGTACAGCACGCTCGGCGGCACCCGTCAGACCCGTACCCGTCTTCCCGACGGCGACCCGGGCAACCCCAACGCGCGCCGCCCCGTCCGCAACTCCCGGTCCCTCGTGACGATCACCGGCATCGTCGTCCTCCTCGTCGCCGCCATCGCCTTCGCCAACCGGGGCGGTGGCAGCGACGACGACGCGTCCCCGGGAACCAAGAGCTCCGGAGCCTCGGGAAGCGCCCCCACCGCGGCCACCGGCACCAAGCCCGTCGAGGGCAAGAACGGCACGATCCCCTCAGGCTTCGCCCACGATGAGCAGGGGGCGCAGAGTGCGGCGGCGAACTACGCCGTGGCGCTGGGGTCGGCGGAGATGTTCACGAAGGAAAGCCGCCACCGAATCCTCGACACGGTCTACTCGCCCACGGCAGCGGACAAACTGCGGTCGCCTCAAGATCGGGCCTACTCGGCCGATTTCCTCTCACGCCTCGGTCTCGACCCCGACGGCAATGCCCCGCAGGGCAGCACCTTCATCTCACGGACCGTTCCGGTGGGCACGAAGGTGCTGGCGTTCGATGACGACACCGCAAAGGTAGCTGTCTGGTACACGGGACTCCTCGGCATGTCCGGCGAGGACTCCACAAAGCCCGTGAGCACCACCTGGAAGACATGGACCGCGCAACTGTCATGGTCGGACGGCGACTGGAAGGTGACCAGCGCTTCAGAGAGCGACGGCCCGGCACCCGTCCCCGGCGATGTGGCGGCTTCGAAGTCCGACACGATCAGCAAGGCCGTTGAAGAGTACGGAGGCTTCACTTATGCCAGGTGACCCCAAGTGCCGCTTCCGTTCGGTGGCAGCCTCGCTGATCGGACTGCAGGCAGCCGCGCTGGTGTTCGCCGGACGCGCGGCGGCGGAGCCGACTCCAACCCCGACGCCTACGCCTACGCCTTCACCGAGCGCCAACGAAGACTGCAGTCTGCTGTTCGGCGAGGTCAAGAAGTTCTGCGAGGAAGGAGAGGGTGCGAGCAGTCCCGGCAGCGTGCCCGGGTCGCCCGACCCCGCGGAGTCCCTCGACCCCCTCTCCTCCCTAGCCCAAGGCTGCGCCGACGCCGCCTCCTGGATCGTCGGCAAGCTCAGCGAGGCCGTCGAGTCCACGGCCAACGTCGACTTCACCAACCCCAAGTTCCTCCAGCAGTACGCCGTCATCTTCGCGGCCTCCACCATCCTCACCCTCGTCCTCTGGCTCCTCGCCGTCGCCAAGCGCGCCATCCGCGGCGTCCCCCTCACCACCGCGATCTCCGAAGCCGTCGGCTTCCTCTGGCTCACCGTCCTCGCCTCGGCCTTCACCCCGCTGATCCTCTACACGATCGTCTCCGCCACCGACGGCGTCACCGAGATCATCGCCTCCGCCACCGGCGGCCAGACGGACGTCTTCTTCGGCTCGTTCGCCGAAGCCCTCAAGAAGGGCGAGGACATCGGCGGCGGCCCGATCATGCTGATCGTCGTCTCGCTCGTCTCGATCCTCGCCGCCGGCATCCTGTGGCTGGAGCTCGTCATCCGCGCCGCCCTGCTCTACGTCGGCGCGCTCCTCGGGATCGTCGTCTACGCCGGGCTCGTCGACAAGAACATGTGGGGCCACGTCCGCCGCTGGGCCGGCATCATGATCGCGGTCATCATGGTCAAGCCGGTCATCGTCATCGTCCTCGGCCTCGCCGGCGCACTCTCCTCGGGCGACGGACCCGACGCCTTCTCCGCCGTCGTCTCCGGCCTCTCCATCATCCTGCTGGCCATCTTCGCCTCCGCCATGATCTACCGCTTCGTCCCCGGCTTCGGCGACGAGATCCAGGGCGCCCGCACCAACCGCAAGCAGGCCACCGACGGCTCCCAGGCCGCCGCCCTCATCAGCTCCCCGGCCGCC
Source organism: Streptomyces globisporus (assembly GCA_014649555.1). Classification (GTDB taxonomy): domain Bacteria; phylum Actinomycetota; class Actinomycetes; order Streptomycetales; family Streptomycetaceae; genus Streptomyces; species Streptomyces globisporus. The sequence continues at coordinate 244,394 of BMTG01000013.1, forward strand.
CTCGTCTCCCAGGGCATCAAGACCCACAGCGGCCGCAACGACCAGAACAGCGGCGGAGGCGGCGCCCGCCCCGCCAACCCGGCCAGCGGCGGCGTCGCCGCCCACAGCTCCCGCACCTCCGGCGGAGGCGGCGGCGGGGTCGGCGGCGGATCTGTCCCCTCCGCCGCACCCTCGCCCCGCAGCGGCTCCGCACCCACCTCCGCCACCCCCCACAGCAGCCGCTCCTCCCGAGGCGGAAGCGGCTTCGGCAGCACAGGTAACTCGAGCACAGGAGGTGGAGGGCGTTGACGACCCAGTCCCACACGATGACGCCCCGCCGCACGTATCTCATCGGCCGCGCCCGGCCGAACGCGATCGTCGGCAAGAACCGCGAGACCGGCGAGATCGCCCTGATCATCGTCGGCGCGTTCCTCGGCATGATGAGCGGACTCCTCGTCCCCGTCCTCTCCCTCCGGATCGTCTGCCTCGTCGGCTTCCCGATGCTGGCCCTCGCCGTCGTGTACGTCCCGTACAAGGGCCGCACCTTCTACAAGTGGTTCGAGATCAACCGCACCTTCAAGCGCTCCCTCCGCCGCGGCACCGCCTACCGCTCGGGCGCCATGGAAGCCGGCGTCAGCGCCGACGGCCGCGAGGTCGAGATCGGCCCGCCCCCCGGCATCGGCCGGATCAGCTGGCTCGCCGCCCCCTTCGGCCCCGACGAGATCGCCGTACTCCTCCACGCCGACCGGCGCACCGTCACCGCCGCCATCGAGATCGAGGGCCCCGGCGTCGGCCTCCGCGACAGCGAGGACCAGGAAGCCCTCGTCGACCGCTTCGGCACCCTCCTCAAGCACGTGGCCAACGGCGACGGCTTCGTCACCCGCCTCCAGATGCTCGCCCGCACCCTCCCCGCCGACCCCGACGCCCACGCCAAGGACGTCACCCAGCGCGGCGACAAGACGTCCCCGGCCTGGCTCCAGGACTCCTACGACCAGCTGCAGTCCATGGTCTCCACCTCCAGCGAGCAGCACCGCGCCTACCTCGTCGCCTGCATGCACTACAGCCGTGAACTCGCCGCCGAGGCCAACGCCATGGCCCGCGCCGCCCGCCCCCACGGCGGCCGCAAGCTCGACCGCGACGCCGGCCTCGCCGTCGTCATGGCCCGCGAGCTCACCGACATCTGCGCCCGCCTCGCCGAGGCCGACATCCGGGTCCGCCAGCCGCTCGGCCAGAGCCGCGTCGCCTCCCTCGTGCACTCCATGTACGACCCCGACCACCCCATCGACCACATCCAGGCCATGACCAAGCGCAACGCCTGGCCCGCCGAACTGGACGCGGTCGAGCCCACGTTCCTCCAGGCCAAGACCCGCGAGTCCACCACCCGCGCCCCCTGGTGCCACGCCACCGCCTGGGTGAAGGAGTGGCCGATGACCCCCGTCGGCGTCAACTTCCTCGCCCCGCTCCTCGTCCACACCCCCGACGTCATCCGCACCGTCGCCGTCTGCATGGACCTCGAACCCACCGAGGTCGCCATCGAACGCATGCTGACCGAGAAGACCAACGACGACGCCGAGGCCAGCCGCCAGGCCAAGATGAACCGCACCGTCGACCCCCGCGACATCGCCGCCCACGGCCGGCTCGACCAGCGGGGTGAAGATCTCGCCAGCGGTGCGGCCGGAGTGAACCTGGTGGGGTACATCACGGTGTCGTCCCGCTCACCCGAGGCGCTCGCCCGCGACAAGCGCACGATCCGTGCCTCGGCCGGCAAGTCGTATCTCAAGCTGGAGTGGTGCGACCGCGAACACCACCGCGCCTTCGTGAACACCCTCCCGTTCGCCACCGGCATCCGCCGCTGACGCGGCCCCCCGCAGAGCACACCGAACCGACCCGACCCGCAACCAGAGAGGGCACCCCCAACCATGCGAGACCCCCTGTCCGCATTGTCGGATGCCTTCACCTCCTTCCTCTTCGGCAAGGTGGAGACGACCCGCCTCCCCGTCCGTACGTCCACGGGCCAGGCCCAGGCCGTCTACCTCCCCACCGCCGCCCCCGGCCTCGGCGACTCCGGCGTGATCATCGGCCGCGAGGTCTACAGCGGCAAGGGCTACATCTACGACCCCTTCCAGCTGTACGGACAGCAGCTCCCCGCCCCCCACTGGCTGGTCCTCGGCGAGTCCGGCAACGGCAAGTCGGCGCTGGAGAAGACCTACGTCCTGCGCCAGCTCCGCTTCCGCGACCGCCAGGTCGTCGTCCTCGACGCCCAGGGCGAGGACGGCGTCGGCGAGTGGAACCTCATCGCCCAGGAGCTGGGCATAACCCCCATCCGCCTGGACCCGACCGCAGCCCTCAACGGCGGCATCCGCCTCAACCCCCTCGACCCCTCCATCACCACCACCGGCCAGCTCGCCCTGCTCCGCACGATCATCGAAGTCGCGATGGGCCACGGCCTCGACGAGCGTTCCGGCTTCGCGCTCAAGGTCGCCCACGCCTACGTCACCGCGACCATCACCGACCGCCAGCCGGTCCTGATGGACATCGTCGAGCAGCTGCGCCACCCCGAGCCCGAGTCCGCCGAGGCGATGAACGTCGACATAGACGATGTACGGGCCTGGGGCCTGGACGTCGCCCTCGTCCTGGACCGCCTCGTCGACGGTGACCTGCGCGGCATGTTCGACGGGCCGACCAGCGTCGGCATCGACCTCGACGCGCCCCTCATCGTCTTCGACCTCTCGCACATCGACCGCAACTCGATCGCGATGCCGATCCTGATGGCGATCGTCGGCGTCTGGCTGGAGCACACCTGGATCAGGCCCGACCGCAAGAAGCGCATCTTCCTGGTCGAGGAGGCGTGGCACATCATCAACTCGCCCTTCGTCGCGCAGCTCTTCCAGCGCCTGCTGAAGTTCGGACGCCGCCTCGGCCTCTCGTTCGTCGCCGTCGTCCACCACCTCAGCGACGTGGTGGACGGAGCAGCGGCGAAGGAAGCGGCGGCGATCCTCAAGATGGCCTCCACCCGCACGATCTACGCCCAGAAGACGGACGAGGCCAGAGCGACCGGCCGGGTCATCGGCCTGCCCCGCTGGGCCGTCGAGATCATCCCGACCCTCACCCCCGGCATCGCCGTCTGGGACGTCAACGGCAACGTCCAGGTCGTCAAACACCTGATCACCGAGGCCGAACGCCCCCTGGTCTTCACCGACCGCGCCATGACCGAGGGATCGGCCATGGACCCGGACGACCTGCTCCCCGAGGACATCCGCGCCGCCGAACGGGAGGCGGAGCAACGGGCGGCCCGGATCGAGCACCAGCAACGGATGAACGAGTCGTCAGAGTCAACGGTGGCCTGACATGGCACGCCGACCACCGCGAGGCCGGGGCAACGGCCCCGCCCATCACGACGGGTACGACGACCGGCCCCAGGCCAGCGGCGGCATTCCGGACGGCCTGCTGATCGGCCTCCTGGCCCTCTTCCTCGCGGCCACCCTGGTCGCCTGGACGGCCACCGGTCTGGCCGGACTGTTCGCCCACGGGGCCTGGCCGGACGGCGTGACGTTCACCCGCTCCCCGCTCGCCCTGCGCGAACTGGCCACCGCACCCCAGGATCTCCCCACGGCCTGGCCGGAGACCCCCGCGGCCCAGCTCTCCGGATACGGCCTGTTCTGGGGCCTGTTCATCGGCGAACTGATGGTGCTGCTGGTCCTCACGGTGTTCACGCTCGGGGTGGTGTCCCGTGGTCGTGCCGTACGGGAACAGCGGCGCGAGGAACAGGCCTTCACCGCATACGAGCCACATCTCCCGACGGACAAGCCGACACCGACACCACCCCAAGAGCAACCACAGCCGCAGGCGCAGGCGCAGGCACACCCCGAAGCCCCACCAGTCGCCGAGGAGACACCCTCTCCCCCCGAACCGAGCGAACCGAGCGCGGCCCTGCTCCCCTCCCCCCGCACCCCCCTCCTCGTCTACGCCCCCGCCCACGCCCGGCGCCCCACCGTCGTCCAGGCGATCCACGACGCCGAGGGCCCCGCGCTGGTCGTCACATCGGACCCCACGGTCTGGGCCGAGACGAAGGACGCCCGGGCCAAGCTCGGCCCCGTCCTCGTCTACGACCCGGGCCACCTCTGCGACACCCCCGCCCGCCTCCACTGGCCGCCCACCGCAGGCTGCGAGCTGCCCGACACCGCCGCCGTACGCGCAGCCGCCCTGCTCGCCCCGGTCCGCCCGCAGGCCAGGATCGACGCGGCGGTGGCCGACACGGCGCAGACACTCCTCCAGTGCTGGCTGCACGCGGCGGCGGTGGACGGCCGCCCGTTCCGCCAGGTGGCCCGCTGGGCCTCGGGGTCCGCCGCCCACGAACCGGTACGCCTCCTCCGTACCCACCCCAAGGCCGCGTCCGGACTCGCCGGGCTCCTGGAGTCCGCGCTCACGGCCTATCCGGAACGGCGCGAGATGGCGCAGGAGTTGACCGTACAGGCCTTCTCGGCGCTCTCCTCGGTGCACATCCGCGAGGCCTGCACGCCCAACCGATCGGATGCGGCCGCACTGGAATCTTTTGCCCGCGAGGGGGGAACGCTCTACCTGGTGGGCGAACCCATCGAGGATCCCCGCTCACACCCGGGCGCGATGCCCCTCCTCACCGCGCTCGCCGCAGACGTGGTCGAGCACGGCCGCCGCATGGCCGCACGGTCAACCGACGGTCGGCTCGACCCACCAATGACGCTCGTCCTGGACGACGTCGCAGCCGTGGCGCCCCTTCCCCAGCTCCCGGAACTGCTGGCGACCGGCGAGATGCGGGGCATGCCCGCCCTGGTGCTGCTCCGCTCCCAGGAACAGGGCCGAGCCCGCTGGCGGGAAACCCTGCAGACACCGGCCCCGGGCATCGGCTAGCAGGACAAGCGGGCAGGCCGAAAACAGACAAACAAGCCAACCAGCCGACCAGGGCCTCCCTACCCCTCCCGCCCGAGGACGTACTCCAGCTCCTGCTCACCCCGGTCGCCCGGCGCCGGAATCCGCCGGCCGGAGGGCACGAAGCCGAACTTCCGGTAGAACGCGGCGGCCCGCGGGTTCTTCTCGTGCACGTAGAGGCGCACCCGCTCCATCCGGGGCGCGGACAGCGACCAGGCCCACACGACGGCCTCGCGGAACAACACCTCGGCCACCCCGGTCCCCCGCGCCTCGGGCCGGACGAACACACCGACCAGGTGCGCCTGGTCCACCGGTGAGGCCTCCCCGAAGCGCACCTCGTCGTCCGGGCTCTCGACGAGTACGGTGACCGACCCCACCCACTCCCCGTCGGGCGACTCCGCGACGAACTGACGGACCCGGCCCGGCCCGTCCTCGGCGGCATCGGCGGCACGCTGCTGCCAGAACACGTCCGGCTTCGCGGCAGCGTCCTCGTACGACTCCAGGAACGCCACCGGGGCCGCCGGATCCCGCAGAGCGTCCAGCCGAAACTGCCTGACCTGCGGCCATTCGTCGGCCCGCACCACGCGCATCACATAGTCCATACCGCGATCCTCGCCGCCACCGGCCCCACGCTCAACCGAGTACTCGCCGAACCGGGACCCCGTCGTACCCCGGTACTACGCCCGCCTCCATGTCCCGCCCCCGGTCGGACGACCGACCGCCGCCGGCTCCGTAGCGTCGACCGCATGATCACGGCACACGGACTCACCAAGCGGTACGGCGACAGAACCGTCGTCCAGGACCTCGACTTCACCGTCCGCCCCGGCACGGTCACCGGCTTCCTCGGCCCCAACGGCGCGGGCAAGTCCACGACGATGCGCATGCTCCTCGGCCTCGACACCCCGACGCAGGGCCGCTCCACCGTCAACGGGCGTTCCTACGCCACCCACCCCGCACCCCTCACCCAGGTCGGCGCCCTGCTGGAGGCCCGCTCCGTCCACCCCGGCCGGTCCGCCTTCAACCACCTGATGGCCCTCGCCCACACCCACGGCATCCCACGCCGACGCGTCGAGGAGGTCATCGACCTCGCCGGGCTGACGGACGCCGCCCACCGCCGGGTGAAGGGCTTCTCCCTCGGCATGGGCCAGCGGCTCGGCGTCGCCTCGGCGCTTCTCGGCGACCCCGCGACCGTCATCCTGGACGAACCGGTCAACGGCCTGGACCCCGAAGGCGTCCTGTGGATCCGCACCCTCCTGACCTCCCTCGCCGCCGAAGGCCGTACGGTCCTCGTCTCCTCCCACCTGATGAGCGAGATGGCCCTCACCGCCGACCATCTGATCGTCATCGGCCGCGGCAGGCTCCTCGCCGACACCACGGTGGCCGAACTGATCCGGTCGGCAGGCGGAGCATCCGTCAAAGTCGTCACCCCGCAACCGGAAGAACTGAAAGCCCACCTCACAGCCCCGAACGTGACCGTCACCGTCACCCCCGCCCCCGTGCCCACCCCCGGATCCCACGAACTCCGGATCCGAGGAGTGGACACGGCGCACATCGGACGCGTGGCCGCCACGCACGCGATCACCCTGCACGAACTCACGCCGCAGACCGTCTCGCTGGAGCAGGCGTTCATGGACCTCACGCAGGAGTCGGTCGACCACCGCCCGCACCGACAGCACCAGCCGACACCAGCCACCGGAGCAGCAGCGTGACCACCCCGCACCCCACCGCATCGCCGCCGTACCGCATCACCCCGCCCCGCATCCTGCGCGCGGAGTGGCACAAGCTCCGTTCCCTGCGCTCCACCTGGATCACCGTCATCTCGGCGGTCGTCCTGGTGCTCGGCGTCGGCCTCATCATGGGCGCGACCTACACCTCCGGCGGCGGGGACTCCGACGTCGACACGGTCGTCCTGTCGCTGTACGGCAGCATGCTCGCCCAGATCTTCCTGGTCGTCCTGGGCATCCTCATGACCGCCGGCGAGTACGCGACCGGCATGATCCGCTCCTCGCTCACCGCCGTACCCGCCCGGCTCCCCGTCCTGTGGGCCAAGGCCGTGGCCTTCGCCGCCACCGTCTTCACGGTCATGCTCGCGACGTCGGTGGTCACGTTCGCCGCGGCGCAGGCCTTCCTCCACGACACCGACCAGGCCGCTTCGTTCACCGACCCGGGCATCCTGCGCGCCCTGGTGGGCAACGCCGGAGCACTCACCCTGACGGGTCTGCTCGCCCTCGGCCTCGGCGCACTGCTGCGCTCGGTGCCGGGCGCGATCGGGGCGTTCATCGGCGGGGTCATGATCCTGCCGGAGATCCTTGGCATGCTCCCGTACGACGCCGTCGAGCGCGCCATCATGTACTTTCCCACCCAGGCCGCCGGCGCCCTCGGCTCCGCCACCCCCATCCCGGGCACCATCTCCCCCGGCCCCGCCCTGCTCGCCCTGTCCCTGTGGGCGGGAACGACACTGGCCGCGGCAGCGCTGACGCTCAAGCGCCGCGACGTCTGACCCATGAGGAGCGACCAGGTGAGCACCCCACCGAGGGACCTCGACCGGGGCCGGGGCCCCGAGGACACGGTTCCTCCCCTCACCCGGATCATCCGCGACGCCCTGGACCGGCTCCGCGCCTTCGACCGACGCCGGCCACGGGTCTGGAACACGGCGGTGACCGGGTTCTGGACCGTGGCCGCGGTACTCGACTACACCTCCGGCGGCTGGCGGCACACCGCCCACGAGGACGTGACGGCACCCGAGTTCCTGGTGCTCCTGATGAGCCTCGGGTTCTCGCTGCCGCTGCTGTGGCGCCGCACGCACCCCCTGGCAGTAGTCCTGCTCATGACACCGATATCCCTCGTCAACGTCTGGACGGGGGCCGTGGTGCAGGCCTCCCTCCTCCAGCTGATCCCGGTCTTCCAGATCGTCCTGCGCTTCTCGTTCCGTACGGTCGCGGCAGCGGCCCTGCTGTTCGTCGCCCCAGTGCTGTCGGGCGGTTTCCGCATCCCCTCCAGCTGGGGTCAGGAAGTGGTCTCGTACGTCTGGGGCCTGGTCTTCGTCGTCCTGCTCGGGATTGCCGTACGTACGCGGCGCGAGTACACCGAGGCCCTGGTCGAGCGGGCCCACCGGCTGGAACGCGAACGCGACCAGCAGGCCCGGCTCGCGGCCGCCGCCGAACGCACCCGCATCGCACGGGAGATGCACGACATCATCGGCCACAACCTGTCCGTCATCACCGGCCTCGCGGACGGCGGCGCGTACGCGGCCCGGAAGAACCCGGAACGCGCGGGCCAGGCCTTGGACGCCATCGGCACGACCAGCAGGCAGGCCCTGTCCGAACTCCGTCGTCTCCTGGGTGTCCTGCGCGACGACCACCCGGACGCCGAACGCACCCCACAGCCGACGCTCGACGAACTGACCCCCCTCATCGAACGCGTACGCAGGGCCGGCCTGCCCGTGGACCTGGAGCTGCACGGCGAACCCACCGCGCGGTCCCTGACCCCGGGCCGCCAACTGACCGTGTACCGGGTGATCCAGGAGGCCCTGACCAACACCCTCAAGCACGCCACCGGCCCCACGTCCGCGACGGTCACCCTCACCTATTCACGCACGCACCTCGACGCCCGCATCACCGATACGGGCACCGGAGCCGGCAGAGCCGCGGAAACAGAGGAAGCACCCCTGGCAGCCCAGGGCATCATGGGCATGCGGGAACGCGCCGCACTGTACGACGGCTCCCTCGAAGCGGGCCCGCTGCCGGAACACCCCGGGTGGCAGGTACAGCTCCGCCTTCCCCTGGAGGACACGCACCAGTGACGACCGTACTCATCGCCGACGACCAGCCGATGCAGCGCTTCGGGTTCCGCATGCTGCTGGAGAGCCAGGACGACATGACGGTGGTCGGCGAGGCGGGCAACGGCACCGAAGCCGTCCACCTGGTCGCCCGCCACCACCCGGACGTCGTGCTGATGGACATCCGCATGCCGGGCCTCGACGGCATCGAGGCGACCCGGCGCATCATCGCGTCGGGCGCCCGCACCCGCATCCTGATCGTCACGACGTTCGACCTCGACGAGTACGCGTACGACGGCCTGCGCGCCGGCGCCAGCGGCTTCCTGGTCAAGGACGCCCTGCCCGAGGAACTCCTCGCCGGTATCCGCGCCGTGGCCGCCGGCGACGCGGTGGTCGCCCCGACCCTGACCCGCCGGCTCCTCGACGCGTACGTCCACCATCTCCCCGTCGTACCCGGCGCCCGGACCATCTCGGACCCGCGCATCACCGCCCTCACGGAACGGGAACGCGAGATCCTCACGGTGATAGGGCAAGGCTGGTCCAACACCGAGATCGCCGCCCGCCTCCACCTCGCCGAGTCCACCGTGAAGACGCACGTGACCCGCATCCTCGCGAAGACCGGGGCAAGGGACCGCGTCCAGGCAGTCATCCTGGCCTACGACACCCGCCTGGTCACCCCGATGTAGAACGCAGAAAAGCCCCGTGCCACAAGGGCACGGGGCTTTCCCGGAAAAATTGTTCGG
>BMTG01000014.1 GCA_014649555.1 Streptomyces globisporus
GTCGGAACCTGCGTCTACCCGGTGCCCGACGAGGAGCCGGCCGAGGTGCTGCCCATCGGGCACGCCCTGCCGAACATGACCATGTACGTCCTGGACCGGTGGCTCCAGCCGGTCGCCACCGGCGTCCCGGGCGAGCTGTACGTGGGTGGCACCGGCGTGGCACGCGGCTACGCGGGCCGACCCGACCTGACCGCCGACCGCTTCCTGCCCGACCCGTACGGGAAACCCGGCAACCGCCTCTACCGCACCGGCGACCTCGTCCGCACCCGCCCCGACGGCGCCGTCGAATTCCTCGGCCGCCTCGACGACCAGGTCAAGATCCGCGGCTACCGCATCGAACCCGGCGAGATCCAGAGCATCCTCACCGACCACCCCGCCATCCGCGACGCGGTCGTGATACCCCGTACGACAACGGCCGGCGAGACCCAACTGGTGGCCTACTACGTGGCGGACCAGGAGATCGACGCGGCCGGCCTCGGGAAGCACGCCGCCACCCGGCTCCCCGACTACATGCTGCCCGCCACCTATGTCGCCCTCGACACCATCCCGCTCAACGCCAACGGCAAGACCGACAAACGCGCCCTCCCCGACCCCGACGACACCGCGGACGGCACCGGCACCCCGTACGTTGCCCCGCGCACCGGAACCGAGGCGCGTGTCGCGGAGATCTGGGCGCAGGTCCTCCAGCTGGAGCGGGTCGGCGTCGAGGACGGGTTCTTCGACCTCGGTGGCCACTCCATCCGCGCCGTCGCCCTGGTCGGCGCCCTGCGCGCCGCCGGGTTCGACGTCGGGGTACGCGAGGTCTTCGAGCACCGCACGGTCGCCGAGCTCAGCGAGTTCCTGACCGGGCGCCCCGCGCCGACCGAGACGGCACCGCCCGTCGAGCCGTTCGCGCTCCTCGGTCCGGACGACCGGGCGAGGCTCCCCGAGGGGGCCGTCGACGCCTACCCGATGTCGCAGGTCCAGCTCGGCATGATCGTGGAGATGCTCGCCGACGAGGAGAAGCGCGCCTACCTCAACGTGGCGTCCTTCCGCATCACCGACGGCGTCCCCTTCGAGGTCGCCGCGTTCCGCAAGGCCCTCAACATCGTCACCCGGCGCCACGAGATGCTGCGCACCTCCTTCGACCTCGACGGCTACAGCACGCCCCTCCAGATCGTCGCCCCCACCGCCCACGTGCCGCTGGTGGTCGAGGACCTGAGGCTCGCGGGCGACCGGGAGGAGCGGACGCGCGCCATCCTCATCGAGGAGCGCGCGGTCCTCTTCGACCTGGCGAAGGCGCCGCTGCTGCGGATGACCGCACAGCTGGAGGACGACCACGCCTGGCGGCTCGTCGTCACCGTCTGCCACGCCATCACCGAGGGCTGGAGCCACCGGGCCCTGCTCATGGAGCTCCTGGAGACCTACCGCGTGCTGCGGGACGGCGGCGAGCCGGCACCGTACACCGCCCCGCCGGTCCGCTACGCGGACTTCATCGCCGCCGAACTGGCCTCCCTGGACTCCGAGGACGACCGCGCCTACTGGAAGGACGTGGTGAGCGGCCACGCCCCGTTCGCGCTGCCCGCTCCGTGGGCCGGGGACCCCCTCGCCCCGCGCGATAAGTACCAGGTGGCGGTCGAGCTCCTCGACCTTCAGCCGAGGCTGCGCGCGCTCGCCACGCAGGCCCAGGTGTCGCTGAAGAGCGTCCTGCTCTCCGCCCACCTGAAGGTCCTCTCCCTGCTCACCGAGGAACCCGCCTTCCACAGCGGCCTGGTGTGCAGCGCGCGCCCCGAGTCGCCGGGCGCCGAGCGGGTGTACGGCATGTACCTCAACACACTGCCGTTCGCCTTCGCCGGAGCCCGGGGCACCTGGACCGACCTGGTACGGGAGGTGTTCGCCGCCGAAGGGAACGTCTGGGACCGCCGGCGCTTCCCGATGCCAGTCATCCAGCGCGACGCCGGGACCGGCCGGCTCCTCGACGTCCGCTTCAGCTACCAGGACTTCGACCACGTCGACACCGAACTGGTCGACCCCGAGGCCAGCAGCGGCGAGGGCGGCACCGAGTTCGCCCTCGCGGTCTCCGCGGTCTCCGGGCACCTGCTGCTGACCACGCACACCCACGCCCTGGCCCGGGAGCACGCCGACCGGCTGACCGGCCTGTACCGGCAGGTCCTGGAGGCGATGGCCGCCGACCCGGACGGCAGCGCGGAGTACGCCCCGCTGCCGGCGGGCGAGGCGGAGTGGCTGGGGGCGCTCAACGAGACAGCCGAGGACTATCCGGCGCTCTCCGTCCTGGAGCGCTTCGAGCGGCAGGCCCGGGCCACCCCAGGGGCGATCGCCGTCACCTTCCGGGGCGAGGAGGTCAGCTACCGGGAACTGGACGAGGCGGCCAACGCGATCGGCCACCGCCTGCTCGCCGAGAACGTCGGCCGTGAGTCCGCCGTCGGCGTGCTCCTCGACCGCTCCCCCCGGCTCATCGCGACCCTGCTCGGGGTGTGGAAGGCGGGTGCGGCGTACGTGCCGGTCGATCCGTCCTACCCGGTGGAGCGCATCGCCTCCATGCTGGAGACGGCCGGCGCGGCGCACGCGGTCACCCAGCCCGAGTACGCGGCGCGCTTCGGTGGCCTCACCCCGCTCCTGGTCGGCGAGGCCCTCGCCACGCAGGAGCGGGCGCCCGCCCGGACCGACGACCCCGACCGGCTCGCGTACGTCATCTTCACCTCCGGCTCGACGGGCCGGCCCAAGGGCGTCCAGATCCCGCACCGGGGCTTGGCCAACCACGTGGCCTGGGCGGCGGTGGAGCTGGCCGCGCGCGGCACCGGCGGCGCACCGCTGTTCTCGTCCGTGGCCTTCGACCTGGTCGTGCCCAACCTGTGGGGTCCGCTGGTCACCGGGCAGGCCGTGCACGTCGTGCCGCAGGACACCGCGCCGGGCGACCTCGCGGAAGCGCTCATGGACCGGGCCCCGTACAGCTTCGTGAAGCTGACCCCCGGCCACCTCGACATCCTCTCCGAGCAGCTCGCGACCGACGAGGTGGACCGGCTCGCCCGGGTGTTCGTCGTCGCGGGCGAGGCGCTGCCCGCCACCACCGGCAACCAGGCGCTCGAACTCCTGGGCGCGGGACGGATGATCAACGAATACGGGCCCACCGAGGCGTCCGTCGGCTCGACCGTCCACCCGGTGACCGAGCCGGTCACCCTCGATGTGGTGCCGATCGGCACGCCCCTGCCGAACATGACCACCCACGTCCTGGACCGGGCCATGCGCCGGGTGCCCGTGGGCGTGGTCGGCGAGCTGTACGTCGGCGGCACCGGGGTGGCACGCGGCTACGCGGGCCGTCCCGACCTGACGGCGGAGCGCTTCGTGCCCGACCCGTACGGGCCCGCCGGCGGGCGGCTGTACCGCACGGGCGACCGGGTGCGGATGCTCGCCGGCGGCACGGTCGAGTTCCTCGGCCGCCTGGACGAGCAGGTCAAGATCCGCGGCTACCGCGTCGAGCTCGGCGAGGTGCAGGCCGTCGTGGCCGCCCACCCCGCCGTGCGGGACGCCGTGGTCACGGTCCACGAACCCGCCCCCGGCGACAAGCGCCTCGTCGCCTACTGCGTGCCGCACGAAGGACAGCGGCTCCCTGACGCCTCGGCCCTCGCCGAGGAATGCGGCCTGCGGCTCCCCGAGTACATGGTCCCCTCGGCGTACGTCGCCCTGGAGACCATGCCGCTCAACGCCAACGGCAAGGTCGACCGGCGGGCGCTGCCCGCCCCCGACCGCTCCTCCCTGCGCGGCGACGACCACCCCTACGTCGCCCCCCGCACCCCCACCGAACAGCTCCTCGCCACGATCTGGCAGGACGTGCTCGGCGTCGGGACCGTCGGCATCCACGACCGGTTCCTCGACCTCGGCGGCCACTCCATCCTGATGATCCAGGTACTGGCCGCCGCCCGGCGAGCGGGCCTCACCGTCTCCGTCTGGCGCATGTACCAGCACGGGACCCTCGCCGACCTGGCCGCGGCCATCGACGAGGACGCGCACCAAGCGGAGGCGGAGGCGGCCCCCGTGGCCACCGCTCCCCCCGCCCGCGTGGAGGTCTCCGCCGACCTGCTGGCCTCGCTGCTCGACCGGGCGAGCGGCGGGGACAGCGCCAAACTGGCCGAGGGGCCGCTCGCGGAGGTGGCCGCCCTGATCGGCCGGCCGGCCGCGCCGGCGTTCCCCCTCGACGAGCTGACGGCCCTCATGGCCGAGCACCAGGTGCCCGGTGTGAGCGTCGCCGTTCTCGGCGCCGACGGCTCGACCGAGCTGCACGGCGTCGGCCACCTGCGGGCAGGGGGCGGCGCACCGGTGACCCCTCGGACGCTGTTCCAGGTCGGCTCGATCAGCAAGCACGTCACGGCGTTCGCCACCCTGCGACTCGTGGCTCAGGGGCTCATCGGCCTCGACGACCCGATCGACCAGCACCTCACCTCGTGGCGACTCGCCGACCTGCCCGAGGCGCCCGGACCGGTCACGGTCCGCCAGCTCCTCGGGCACACGGCGGGCTTCGCACGCCACCGCAGCGTCGGGTTCCGGCCCGGCGATCGGGTGCCCGCGCTGCGGGAGCTGCTCGACGGGACCGGGCCGGTGTCCACGCCCCGGGTCAGCCGGCAGCTCGTACCCGGTGAGGTCTTCCGCAAGAGCAGCACGCACTACTGGGTGCTGCAGCAGCTCCTGGAGGACGCCACCGGCGAACCCTTCCAGGAGCTGATGGACCGGCTCGTGCTGACGCCCATGGGCCTCACGGGCAGCAGCTTCGACCAGTCCTTCCCGCACACCGCCGGACGCCCCGTGGCGCTCGGCCACCACGTGAAGGGCAAGCACCTGGACGGCGGCTGGCGCGAACGCGCCCACCTCGCCGCCGCCGGGCTGTGGACGACCGCCGAGGACCTCGGCAAGGTCGCCCGCCACTTCCGGGCCGCACTCCTCGGCCTGGACGGCGCCCTGATCCCCCGCGACACCGCCGCCGAGCTGCTCCACACCCATCCGGGCAGCTTCTACGGACTCGGCACCATCGTCGACGACACCGGTGACGACGCCGAGTTCGGGCACGGCGGTGAACCGGCCGGCTACTGGAACCTCTCGCTCACCCATCTCAGGAGCGGTGTGGGGCTGGTCGCCCTGACCAACTCCGACAGCGGAAAGGACATCGTCAAGTTCCTCACGGCGTCCCTCAGCAAGCGTGAGCACGCCTTCGGCCAGGGCGAGTTGATGGCCGACTGGGCGGCGGCCGGCACCGGCGCCGCCGCCCCGGCCGACCACCCTCTGCTCACCCCCGTGGTGACGGAGGAGGACCGGGCCTGATCCGAGGCCGGGCCGCCCCGACCGGGCGGCCCGGCTCCCCGGCCGACTTCCACCCCCTCCAGGAGGACCCCGTGACCCACCCGCCCGCCCGCCACCTCATCTCCATCGACGATCTCTCCGACTCCGACCTGCGCCGGATCGTCCACGACGGCGTGACCTTCGCCCAGGCCGGCCCCGGCACCCGGCGCCCGCTGGCCGACCAGGTGGTGGGCGTCTACTTCAAGCGGACCTCCACCCGGACCCGTACCGCCTTCTCCAGCGGCGCGCTGCGCCTGGGCGGCCACCTGATCACGTACGGAGCCGGGGACCTCCAGCTCAACACCGGCGAGACCAGCGAGGACACCGGCGCGGTGCTCTCCCGGATGCTCGACGTGCTGGTCGCCCGTACCGCCGACGACCCGGCCGAGATGCGGGCCTGGGCGGACCAGCGGCGGATGTCCGTCATCAACGCCATGAGCGCCGACGAACACCCCACCCAGGCACTCACCGACCTCACCACCCTCCAGGCGCACTTCGGCCACCTGGACGGCCTGCGCGTCCTGTACTTCGGTGAGGGCAACAACACCGCCTCCGCGCTCGCCCTGGCCCTCACCCGCTTCGAGGGCGCGCACCTCGAACTGCGCACCCCGCCCGGCTACGGTCTCGACCCCGCCTTCCTCGAACGCGCCCGGCGCACCGCGGCCCGCTGCGGCTCGACCGTCACCGAACGCCATGACATGGACGGCCTGCCGGAGGACGTCGACGCCGTCTACACCACCCGCTGGCAGACCACCGGCACCACCAAGGCCGACCCCGACTGGCGGCGCGTCTTCGCCCCCTTCCAGGTCACCGCCGACCTCTGGCAGGCCAGCCCCAAGGCCGTCTTCCTGCACGACCTGCCGGCGCACCGAGGTGACGAGGTCACCGGCGCTGTCCTGGACGGGCCGCACAGCCTCGCCTTCCAGCAGGCCGAGAACAAGATGCACAGCGCCATGGCGGTCCTCGCCTGGGCCCGCGGCGGGCGGTCCGGCTCCGAGGCAGCGACCACCGTATGAGCGTCCTCGACGAAGCGCCAGCCGCCGCTCCCCCGCCGCTGCGCCGCAACCGCGACTTCCTGCTGCTGTGGGGCGGGGCCGGGTTCACCCTGCTCGGCTCCCGCGCCTCCATGGTCGCCTACCCGCTGCTGCTGATCTGGTCCACCGGATCGGCGGCGGCGGGGGCGGTGGCTGCGGCCGCCGCGCAACTGCCGCACCTGCTGGTGCAGTTGCCCGCGGGTGTCCTGGTCGACCGCTGCGACCGGCGGCGGCTGATGGTGCTGTGCAGTGTGGGCTGCGCGCTCAGCACCCTCAGCGTCGTGGCCGCCGTGGCGAGTGGCCGGGTGTGGCTCGCGCACCTGGCGGCGGCCGCGTTCGTCGAGGGCTCCCTGATGGTCTGCTACCGGCTCGCGGAGCGGGCGAGCGTGCGCCATGTCGTTCCGGCCGCACAGCTCACCGCCGCGCTCTCCGGCAGCGAGGCGCGCGGCCGCGCCGCCGGACTGCTCGGCCAGCCCCTGGGCAGCGTGGCGTTCGCGCTCGCCCGCTGGTCGCCGTTCCTGCTGGCCGGCGTCGCCCACCTGCTCTCGCTCGCCGCGGTACTGCTCATCCGCTCCCCGTTCCAGGACCCCGCCGAGGACCGGCCGCCCCGGGGGCGGCTGGGCCCGCAGATCGCCCAGGGGCTGCGCTGGCTGTGGCGCAACACCTTCCTGCGCCTGGTCATGCTGCTGGTCTCCGGCAGCAACGTGCTCTTCCAGGCCCTCGCCCTGCTCCCCGCCTTCGTTCTGTACGAGGACGGGCTCTCACCCGGCACGGTCGGCGTCATCGCCGCCATCAGCGGGGGTGGCGGCGCGCTCGGCGCACTGGCCGGCGGCCGGGCGATGAAGCTCCTGGGCCTGCCGTCCCTGGTCCGCTGGGCGCTGCTCGCCTGGGCGGTCCTGGTCCCCGCGCTCGCGCTGACCCGCTCGCCCTGGCTGCTCGGCGCGCTGTTCGCCGTGATGAGCATGGTCGGCGGCGCCGTGAACGTCGCGGGCGGCGTCCACCAGGTGCTCACCACCCCCGACCGGCTCCAGGGCCGCGTCAACAGCGCCCTCCAACTGATGGGTTCGGGCGCGAACGCGCTCGGCGCGCTCCTCGGCGGGCTGCTCCTGGACGCGACCGGCGCGGCCGGTACCGCCGCCGTCCTCGGTGCCGCGATGGCAGCGCTCGCGCTCACCGCACTTCTCATCGACCTTCCACGACACCACCGGAACACTCCCCAAGGAGATCAGGAATGAACACAACGCCCAGCTGGTCCCCGCTCGTCATCACCCCGCAGGACGCGGGCGTCGAGGCGTCGGCGGCCGGACTCCTGCGCGTGGTCGGCGACACCGCCGCCATCAGCGACCAGCTCGTCAAGGAGAAGGCGCTCATCTTCCGGGGTTTCGGCGTCACCGAGGAGACGCTCGACCCCGTCATGGACGAACTGCTCCCCAACCGCCTCGCCTACGTGCACGGCAACTCGCCCCGCACCAAAGTCGGCAAGAACGTCTACACCTCCACGGAGTACCCGCAGGAGTTCACCATCTCGATGCACAACGAGATGTCCTACGCCGCGGCCTGGCCGGCCCGGCTGCTGTTCTTCTGCCAGAAGGCCGCCGCGACCGGCGGCGCGACGCCCGTCACCGACTCCGCGCTGTGGCTGGCCTCGCTCGACGACGAGGTGCGCGAGGCGTTCGGCGGCGGGGTCCGCTACCAGCAGAACCTGCACGACGGGCTCGGCCTCGGCAAGAGCTGGCAGGACACCTTCGAAACGACCGACCGCGGTGTGGTGGAGGAGTTCCTCACCCGGACCGAGGCCGAGTACGCGTGGCAGCGGGACGGCTCGCTGCGGGTGCGCCAGATCCGGCCCGCGACCGCCGTCCACCCGGTGACCGGTGACGAGGTCTGGTTCAACCAGTCCGACCAGTGGCACCCGGCCGGTCTCGGCGACGACACGGCCGCCGCGCTCGCGCAGATCCTGTCCGCCGACGAGCTGCCGCAGTCCGTGACGTTCGCCGACGGCTCCCCGATCCCCGACGCCTACATCCTGCAGATCCGTGACCGGGGCCTGGAGCACGCCCGCGACTGCGACTGGAACACCGGCGACCTCATGCTCATCGACAACATGCTCGTGTCGCACGGCCGCCGCCCCTTCACGGGCACCCGCCGGGTGCTCGTGGCGATGTCCGACTGAGGCGCCATGAGCGACAGCGACTCCCCGGCGGAGTACCGGGCGCTGGCGGCGGACGGCGGTGTGCACGTCTGGCAGGGCTCGACCTGGCAGGCGCCGCCCGCCGCCGCCCTGCGGCTGCTCTCCGCCGCCGAACGCACCGTGATGCAGCGCAGACCGCGTACCGAGGGACTGCGGTACGCGGGAGCGCACATCGCCGTGCGGCAGATCCTCTCCCGCTACCTGGGCGTCCCCCCGGCGGGCCTGCGCTTCGGCACCCGGCCCTGCCCGTGGTGCGCCGACCCCGGTCACGGCCGCCCGGTCGTCACCAACCCCCTGACGGACCTCGACTTCAACCTCTCGCACGCCGGTCCGCACTGGGCCCTGGCGGTCACTACGGCGGGACCGGTCGGCATCGACGTCGAGGACGGACGCTCCGGGAGCTCGGCGGGTGCCGCGGCCCTGGTGCTGTCCGCGTCCGAACTGACCTACGTGAACGGCCTGATGGAGGGAGACGCGCGTGAAGCGGCCTTCCTTCGGTGCTGGACCAGGAAGGAGGCGGTGGTGAAAGCGATCGGCACCGGCATCACGGCGGACCTCAAGGGCCTGGAGGTCCGTCCCGAACACGAGGGTCCGCTGACCGTGCGCAGTACCGGGCAGGGCGGCACCGGCGAATGGCTGGTGCAGGACCTGCCCGGCACGGGCGGCCTGTTCGTCGCCCTCGCCCGGCACGCCGGCAGCGCCGGCCCGGTGACTCCGCGGACCCTGACCAGCGCCACCGGCCCCGCCCCCGGGGCGGCCCCCGTCCCCGCACGGGACACCGCCGCCGCCTCCCTGCTCGTACCCTTCCGTTCCTGAAGGAGCCCCTCACCATGACGACCACCACACCCCTGCCCGGCCCCACCGTCCGTGCGGAATATCTGCCGCAGGTGTACGAGGCACCAGCCCCCGGCATCCCGGTCGCGGAGTTCATCGAGAGCAACCGCCCCGCGATCCGTGCTGCGCTGCACTCGCGCGGGGCCGTGCTGCTGCGCGGCTTCGACGTGGCCGGCGTCGACGGCTTCAACGGTTCCGTGCACGCCCTGTCGGGCACGCCGCCGCTGACGTACGCCGAGCGCTCCTCACCCCGTTCCACCATCAAGGGCCAGGTCTACACCTCGACCGACTACCCGGCGGACGAGGAGATCTTCCTGCACAACGAGAACTCCTACCAGGCCGTCTGGCCGCAGGCGCTGTACTTCTACTGCATCGAGCCGGCCCACACCCTCGGGGCTACCCCGCTCGCCGACATCCGCCAGGTGTTCCGCGCCATCGACCCGGACGTGCGGGAGGAGTTCACCCGGCGCCGCTGGCGCGTGGTGCGCAACTTCCACGAGGACTTCGGCGTGCCGTGGCAGCAGGCGTTCAACACCGACGACCGGGCCGCCGTCACCGCGTACTGCGAGGGCAAGGGGCTGGGCGTCGAGTGGACCGCCGGCGGACTGCGGACCACGGCGATCCGCGACGCCGTGCACCGCCACCCGGTGACCGGCGAGGACGTGTGGTTCAACCACATCACGTTCTTCCACGTCAGCACGGTCGCTCCGGACGTCCGCGAGGGCCTTCAGGAGATCTTCGCCGACGAGGACCTGCCGACGAACTCCTACTACGGTGACGGCGCCCCCATCCCCGACGACGTGGTGGCCCACCTGCGCCAGTGCTACCGCGACGCCTCCACCCGCTTCGACTGGCAGCGGCACGACATCCTGGTGGTGGACAACATGCTCGCCGCCCACGCCCGTGAGCCGTTCACCGGCCCGCGCAGGATCGCGGTGGCGATGGCCGAGCCGTCGCAGCCGGCGGCCGGCTGAGCCACCGCCCGCCGGACCGCACGAAGGGGCCGGCCGCCCTACCCGGGAGGTAGGGCGGCCGGCCCCTTCGTGCGTCTGTGTGTGCCGTCGGTCCTACGGGGAGGAGTTCAGCGGGGCCAGCGCGCGCGGGCGCCGGCAGTGGAGGACGAAGGCCGGCGGCAGGGAGTCCCACGACGTGCGGCCGGCCACCACCTCCTCGAAGGACACCCCGAGCATCCGCCGGAAGCGCCGCTCCTCGGCCCGGAACCGGGCGTGCAGCGGGCCGGGCGCGGTGAACGCCCCCGCGGGGCTCAGCACCTCGCGGACCGCGGCGAGGGAGGCCCGCCGCTTCGCGTGCGGCAGGCCCGCCCAGGACCGGCCGGCGATCACCACGTCCGCCGCCGCGATCCCCCGCCCGGCGAGCACACCGGGGAGGGACGCGGCGTCGGCGGTGACCACCTCGACGTCCGGGAAGCGCAGGCTCAGGCGGGCCGCCCGCACCGGATCGGACTCGACGGCGAGGTGCCGCCCCCGGCCGCCCAGCAGCTCCCGGACCAGGGCGGTCACCTCGCCTTCGTACGCGTCCAGTTCCACCACCACGGCCGGTCCCGACTCGGGCACCGGCGCAGTCAGGGCCATGGCGATCCGACGGGGGCCGGACGCCCCGGCGCGGGCCCAGGGCCCTCGGCGCGGGGGCCCACCGGGCAGGGTGGCTCGGTCGCTCGTCACAGCGCTGGCCTCTCGCGTTGTAAGGGAGTGGGCGCGGGGTGCCGAGGCGCGGCGGGATGCGCCCGGTACCGGGCGGTCACTCGCGCATGCCCGCCAGTTCGACCGGCCGGACGCGCAGCGCGAACGACGCGGGCAGCACGGAAGCCACCGTCGCGAGCAGGGCGCTCGCGCCGATCACCGCGGCGACCGTGCCCCAGGGCACCACGACGTCGGACCACACGTCGAGCAGGCCGAGGGCGCTCCACACACCGAGGAGGTTCACCCCGGCGATCACCGCCCCGAGCACCGCGCCGACCGCGACCACCACCAGGGCCTCGACCCCGACGAGCCGCAGCACCTGCCCCTTCGTGGCGCCCGTCAGACGCAGCGAGGCGAGGTCGCGGACCCGGTCGGAGGTCGCCATCATCAGGGTGTTGGCGAGCGCGATGCCCGTGTAGATCAGGGCGATGCCGAGGATCATCCACAGGCCGAGCCGGGTGTTCTCGCTGGAGCGCGGGTAGTGGACCTCGACCCATCGGTCGCCCGTCAGGAGCTGGACGCCGGTCGCCTTCGCGGCGGCGCCGAGTGCGGCGGCCGCGGTGTCCGCGCCGTCCTGGGGCAGCGCGAGGTCGACCCGGTCGACGGGGGCACCGGCGGCGTTGCGTTCCGTGAGGTAGACGCCGTTGCTGCCGGTGCCGGTGGAGAGCACCGCCGCGATGCGCAGGTCCGCCTTGCGGCCGTCGCCCAGCCAGACGGAGACCCTGTCGCCCACCTTCGTGGTCAGCCACTCCTCGTTGACGACGATGCTGTCGTCGTCGAGGTCGGCGAGGCGGCCCGCGACGACCGGCAGGTGGGAGACGGCCGCGTGCGCCGCCGGATCGACCGCCTTGGCCTCGGACTTGACGAGGGCGACCCCCTCCTCCAGGACGGTCACCCCGGTGGACCGGGTCGTGCTGACGGTCACGCCGGGGACGGCCCCGGCACGCCGGACGAACTCGTCGGGCAGCGCCCGGCCCTCCCCGCCCGCCGTGGCGACCAGGTCCGCGGTGATCTGCTCCCGCGCCTCGCCGGCCTTGGCCTCGCTGATCGTGGCGGTGGTGCCCATCAGGGAGGCGGCGAGGGCCACCGTGATGATGACCGGGGCGGCGACGGCGGCGGTCCTGCGGACCCCGGCGGACGCGTTCTCCCGGGCCAGCATCCCGGTCGCGCCGGGAAGCCGGGCCGGCAGCCAGGTCAGCAGCCGGGTCAGCGGCTTGACCAGGACCGGCGCGAACAGGGCGAACCCGACGATCAGCAGCATCGGCTGGGTGATGTAGGTCTTGCGCTTCAGGACGTCGCCCGGGCTGTCCAGCAGGGCCAGGGAGAGCAGCCCGAGGCCGGTCGCGAGGACCGCGCCGCCGATCAGCCAGCGGCTCACCGGCATCGCGCGGGAGTCGATCGCGGACTCGCGCAGCGCCTCCGTCGGACCGACCCGGCCGGCCCGCCACGAGGAGACGACCACCCCGCTCAGGGCGACGAACAGGCCCGTCCAGAACGCGGTGTGCAGCGGCCACGTCTGCTCGCCGATCCGGAACCAGGAGGGAGCGATGCCGGCGTCGGCCATCCAGGCGGCGAGTCGTGGCGCGCCCGCCGCGCCGAGCCAGCAGCCGGCCGCCGAGGCGAGCACGCCGATGACGAACGCCTCGGTGAACACCATCCGCCGCACCTGGGCGGGGGTGGCACCGGCGGTGCGCAGCAGTCCGAACTCCCGGCGCCGCTGGGCGACCGCGAAGGAGAACGTCGAGGCGACGACGAACACCGACACGAAGCCGGTGACGCCCGCGGCCGTGCCGAGGAGCGCGTTCACCGAGACCAGTGCCTCCTCGTCCCGGTCGGGGTCCGGGTCGGCGCGCCGGCGTTCGTCGCCGGTCAGTACGTCGAACCCGGCGCCCACGGCCGCCTCGACCCGGTCGGCCGGGGCGTGCACGGCGACGGCGTCCACGTCGGGAGAGATCCGCGCGGCCTCGGAGTCGGTGAAGAACAGCGCGTTCTCGAAGCCGGCCGAGGCGACCGTCCCGACGATGGTGACCTGCTCGGACCCGCGAGCGGTGGCGGCCTGCACCCGGGTGCCTGGGCGCAGCGCGTCCCCGGTGGCGACGGCCTCGCCGGGCGCTGAGGGGGCGCGTCCGGCGGTCAGCGTGTAGGGGGTGAGCGCGGCGACCGACCACGGGTGGCCGACGGTGTCCTCGCCGAGTCCGGGGCCCGACACGGGGAAGGTACGGTCCTCGACGGTCCTGCCGAGCGCCGCGAGCTTCGCGGTGACGGCGGCCGGGACGGGCGCGGGATCGGTGATCGTCTGCGTACGTTCCCCGATGGGGGTGTCCGCCCGGACGAGGCCGGAGGTCTTCACGACGACCGGCGCCTTCACGAGCCGCTCGGGCCCGCGGTCCGGAGCGCTGAAGGTCGCCGCGAGGGCGAGTCCCGTGGTGGCGATGAGGCCGACGCCGAGGGCGAGGGCGATGAACGAGCCGATGAACGTGACCCAGCGGGTCCGCATTCCCTGCAGAGCGAGCTTCAGCACGGGAGGGCCGCCAGTCCGGTCATGTGCGCGGCGACCTGCTCGGCCGTCGGGGCGAACAGCTCGTCGTGGACCCGGCCGTCGGTGAGGAACAGCACCCGGTCCGCGAAGGAGGCGGCCACCGGGTCGTGCGTCACCATGATGACGGTCTGCCCCTGGTCGACCATCTGCCGCAGCAGCGTGAGCACTTCACGGCTGGTGGTGGTGTCCAGGGCGCCGGTCGGCTCGTCACCGAAGAGCACCTCCGGCCGGGTGACCAGGGCGCGGGCGAGCGCCACCCGCTGCTGCTGACCGCCGGACATCTCACTGGGCCGGTGCCCGGCCCGCTCGCGCAGGCCCACCTTCTCCAGCACGTCCAGGACATCGCTGCGCTTGGGGCGGCGGCCGGCGAGTCGCAGCGGCAGCGCCACGTTCTGCTCGGCGGTGAGCGAGGGCAGCAGGTTGAACGCCTGGAAGACGAAACCGATGCGGTCCCGCCGCAGCAGCGTGAGCTTCTTCTCGCTCAGCTTGCTCAGGTCGGTCTCCCCGAGCAGCACCTGGCCGCTGGTCGGCCGGTCCAGGCCCGCGGTGCACTGGAGGAAGGTCGACTTGCCGGAGCCCGAGGGCCCCATGACGGCGGTGAACGTACCCCGGGGAATGTCCAGGGAGACGTTGTCCAGGGCGGTCACGGCGCTGGCGCCCTTGCCGTAGGAGCGAGTGACCGAACGGAGTCGGACGGCTGCTTGATTCATGGTGTCCACTCAATCGGGCCCGGAGCTGGCGCACATCGCAGCCGGGCGGAGTCTTCGGGGTGGAGATAGCTCCACCCTTCTGTGCACGGTGGCCGCCCCGGGCGGGAAAGGGCAGTACCCGAAGGCGACAGGAACTTGCGTGGGCAGGCTCCTGCCGTCGGCCCGGGCGGAACACCGCGGCGCCGGCCTGCACCATGGAGGAACGGACACGGCCACCGCGGGTGGCGGGAGGGCGGCTCGGAATGACGGTCATCAGCAGGGGAACCGGGGAAAAGTGGTTCCGGAGGTACCCGGCGCGGAGCGGGGCGCCCCGGCTGCGCCTGGTCTGCCTGCCGCACGCCGGCGGCACCGCCACCCTGTTCCACGGCTGGGCGGGGCTGCTGCCCGGCGGGGTGGAGGTGCTGGCCACCCAGTACCCCGGCCGCCAGGAACGGTTCGGCGAGCCGTGCGCCTCGTCCATGACGGAGCTCGCCGACGCAATCACCGACGCCCTGGAGCCCGAACTCGACGCCCCGGTGGCCCTCTTCGGCCACAGTCTCGGCTCGGCCGTCGCCTACGAGGTGGCCCGCCGCCTTGAGGACCGCCACGACGTCGTCGCCGAATGGGTGGTCGTCTCGGGCCGGGGAGCCCCGCACACCGAGCGGGCCGGCGGCACCGTGCACCTGCTCGACGATGAGCACCTGGTGGCCGCGGCCCGCCGGCTCGGCGACATGGGCTCCGTCGTCTACGACGACCCCGACCTGCGTCCGCTGCTGCTGCCGTCGCTGCGCGGCGACTTCCGGATCATCGAGTCCTACCGGCCGCTCGACGTGACCCCGCTGCGCGCTCCGGTGACGGCCGTCGGCGGCACGGCCGACCCGGGCTGCACCCTTCCCGAGCTGCTGTCCTGGTCGGCGCTGACTACAGCGTCGTACGAGCACCGGCTGTTCCCCGGGGACCACTTCTACCTGGTCCCGCAGGAAGAGGCGCTGGTGCGCTTCCTCGCCGAGCGGCTGTGACCCGGACGTCGCCGGCCACGGCGGGCCCGCCCGAAGAGCCCTGGACAGACCCCTCTGCGGTACGAGAGGCACGGGCGGCCCGGGTGTGCTCGCTGCGGGCCGTGAGCAGCAGCGGCAGCGACGTGGTCAGCAGCAGCACGACCGACGCGCAGGCCAGCACACCCGAACCGCCCCACTTCTCCCAGGAGCTCCCGGCGAGCAGCCCCATCCCCACACAGCAGGGCGACCACAGCAGCGCGGCCAGCACCGACCACCCCAGGTACGGGCGCCAGGGCACCTGTACGGAGCCGCACAGCGCCGGGACCAGGGTGCGCAGGCCCCCGTTGAACCGGCCGAGCAGCACCGCCCGGCCGTGCCGGGCGCCCACCGTGGCCAGCGCCAGCCGGTAGGACCGCGAGCCGGTAAGCCTCCCGGGGAGGGCGCCCTCCAGCCGGTCCCCCCAGCGCCGGCCCACCCCGTACCCGAGCGCATTGCCCGCCAGAGCCCCGGCCACCGCCAGCGCGAACACCCCCGCCACCGGCAGCACCCCGTGGTGCACGAGCACCCCGCTCGCCACCAGGGCGGTCTGCGAAGGGAACAGCATGCCCACCACCGGTACCGCGGGCTCCACCGCGGGCAGCAGGAACACGATCACCAGCGTCAGCCAGACGGGCACGACCGCGAACATGGCCTCCGGCGAGAACATCCCGGTCCCCTCCCCCTCGTACAGGAGCGGGCGGCTGCCCACTGCCCCCATCCGACCCCGCGGCACCCCTCGCGCACATTGCACCTGGTGGCCGTCCTTACGGGGAGCCCGCTACCGGTCCGATGGTGGAGCTGGCTGGGTGGTCCGCGCGATACGGGCCTCATATCGTGCCCCCATGCACTCACCCAGCCTCTGGCAGGCCCTGCACCAGCGCCGGTACCTCCGGAGCGGCTGGCCCTGGCGCTGCGCCCTGTACTTCCTGACCAGCGTGCCGCTGGGCGCCGCTCTGCTGGCCTGCCTGCTCGTCCTCGCGCTGGCCGGCAGCCTGCTGACCGTGGTCCTCGTCGGGGTGCCTCTTTTGCTGACACTGGTCCTCGCCGGGCTGCCGGTCGCGCATGTGGAGCGGCGCCGGCTGCGCCTGATCGACCCGGCCGTACCGCTGGCCGACGCCCACCAGGACCCGCCACGCACCGGGCCCGCCGCCTGGCTGCGCACCCGCCTCCAGGAGCGTTCCACCTGGCGGGAGTTGGGATACGCCCTCCTGTTCGGCTGCCTCCTGTGGCCCTTGGAGGCAGCGGTCATCGGCACGGTCCTCGGTGTGAGCGGGGGGCTGATCTCCACCCCCCTGGTCATGGCCACGGCCGGCGGCGGCGAGGAGGCGCGGGTCATCAAGCTGTGGCTGGTCCACTCCTACCCGGCGGCGTTCGCCGTCGCCCTGGCCGGGCTGCTCCTGCTCCCCCTGCTGGCCTACCCGCTCGGCCTGCTCGCCGTAGGACGCGCGCAGCTCACCCGCCTCCTGCTGGACGGGTCATCCCCTCAGGACGACCTGAGAGTGCGGGAGTTGAGCCGTTCACGGATGCGTCTGGTGACCGCCTTCGAGGCCGAGCGCCGCCGTATCGAACGCGACCTACACGACGGCGCCCAGCAGCGGCTGGTCTCCCTGTCGATGCGGCTGGGCTTGGCGCGCCTCGACGCCCGCGAGGAGCCCCTCGCGGAGCTCCTGGCCCAGGCCCACGGTGAGGCCCAAGCCGCCCTGGTAGAGCTGCGGGAGCTGATCCAGGGCATCCATCCCCGGGTGCTCACCGACCGAGGTCTGGCTGCGGCCATCGAGGACATCGCCGACCGCTCCCCGGTCCCCGTTGACCTCGATCTCGACCTGCCCCACCGGTTCCTGGAAGCGGTCGAGTCCGCCGTCTACTTCGCGGTGTGCGAGGCGCTGGCGAACGTGGCCAAGCACAGCCGGGCCACCCGGGCCACCGTCGAGGCCCGCGTCGACCAGGGCCAACTCGTCGTCCGCGTACGGGACAATGGTGTCGGAGGCGCGGATGAGGCCGACGGCACAGGGCTGGAGGGGGTCGCGGATCGCATCTCGGTCCTGGGCGGGCATTTGCTAGTGTCCTCACCGTCCGGCGGGCCCACGGTCTTCCGCCTCCTCGTGCCCTGCACCCCGGCTCCGGACCGCCGACTCGACGCCCCGCCGACCCGATAGCCCGATAGAGGAACCAGATGTTGCGCATCGTGTTGGCCGAGGACAGCGTGCTGCTGCGCGAGGGCCTCGTCGGGATCATGGAGCGCTTCGGCCACCAGGTCCTCGCCGGTGTCGGTACGGCCGACGAACTCATGGCAGCCGTCGCGGAACACGACCCCGACATCGTCGTCACCGATGTGCGGATGCCGCCCGGCTTCTCCGACGAGGGGCTGCGGGCCGCACTGCGGCTGCGCGAGAAGAACCCCCGCATGCCCATCCTCGTCCTCAGCCAGTACGTCCAGCGCGCCTACGCCGAGGAGCTGCTCGACTCCTCCGACGGCACACATGTCGGCTACCTCCTCAAGGAACGCGTCGGAAACGTCGAGGAGTTCGTGGAAGCCCTCCAACGGGTGGCCGCCGGCGCGACCGTCGTCGACCCCGAAGTGGTGCGCCAGCTCCTGCGCCACCGCCGCGACCCCCTGGCCAAACTGACCCCCCGTGAGCAGGAAGTCCTCGCGCTGATGGCCGAGGGCCAGTCCAACGCGTCCGTCGCCGCGTCCCTGCACGTCAGCGAGGGCACCGTCAGCAAGCACTTCGGTTCCATCCTCACCAAACTGGACCTGAGCCTGTCCGACGCCACCAACCGCCGGGTACTGGCCGTCCTGGCCTACCTGCGCGGCTGACCTTCCGGGACAGCATGACGGTGGCCCCGTCATCCGGGTCCGCTCAGTCGACGAGCCAGCCCCGCTCGGCCGCCAGCGCACCCAGTTGGAAGCGGCTCCGGGCCCCCAGACGGTTCATCAGCGCCGCCGTCACCCGGCGGCTGGTGCGCACCGACACCCCCAGCTTGCGGGCGATCACCTCGTCGGTGAGGCCGGCCGCGAGCAGTCCGAGCACCGCGCTCTCCTGGTCGGCGAGCGCCCCGTCCCGCTCCCGGTCCCGCTCCTCGCCGAACCGCGCTGCCCGCTGCCACACCTGCTCGAACAAGGACTGCAGCGCGGCCACCGGCCCCGGGCTGGACAGCAGGAAGGCTCCCGCGTCCGGTGCGGCCGGGTCGATCGGCACGAGCGCCGTGCGCCGATCCCAAATGATCACCCGGAGCGGCAGATGCGGAACCGTCCTGACCTCGGCCCCCTGCTCGACCAGCCACTGCGCGTATTCGCTGGTGGGCCGGTCGTTGCGGATGCTGTCCTGGTAGACATAGCTGACCCGGGCCGACCGTTCCAGGAGCAGCAGATCGAGCGGCTGGGACGAGGCGAGGACGTCGCCGGGCTGCGCGCCACCGGGCACGAACACCTGGATCTCCTCCCGGCACTCATGACACGCCTTTTCCACACAGGTCTGCACGGCGTCGATCCCGCGCAGTTCCCGCACGGATGACACCGGCCCGCTCTCCGATGCACTGCGGTATTCGTCGACCAGGTTCTCCGCCGCGAGTTTCGTCTGCGTGAGAATCTGCTGCCGCCGGAGCAATTCCCTTTCCTGTGCGTCGATCAGAGTTTTCAGTCCGACTTCAGGATCCACCAGCCGCCGGCTGTCCCGGTGCTCGTGCGAGGGCCGCACGAGAGAGAGGCAGAAGAGTTCATCGAGGGCGTTCGAGGCCCGGTCGACCGACCAGCCGAGGCGTGCGGCGAGCGCGCCCGTCTCCGCTCGCGGCTCCTTCAGCAGAGCGCGGTACACGCACGCGGCGTCCGTGCCGAGCCCGATCTCCGTGAGCACTCCGGCCTCCAGTCGTCGATTGGTACGCGCAGCGTATGCCGACCTCCTTTTCACCCATTTTCACGAGGATTTCCGCGCTTCGAAATCGAGGAAAAATAGGCTCGAAAGTCCAGCTCCGTAAGGTTCAGCTCAGAAAACGAAACAGCATGAACGGCCGATGCGGCGTTCAACGAGGGGGAAAAATCCAGATGCGTAACAAGAGCGCGTTCCTTGCGGCGGCGACCGGTGCAATCCTGCTGAACGTCCTGCTGCTGGCCAATCCGGCCGCCGCCGACGGCGGGAACGAGCGCGACCTTCCCTGGACTGCACCGCCGGCGCGCCCGGTGGAGCTGGTGCTCGACCCCGCCCTGGACGTCGTCGCCCCCCTGAGCGGCGAGGTCGACGGCGACCTGCCCTGGACCCGCTGATCGGCGACGGCTGAGCCAGCGGCGCAGTTGCTGCGAAAGTAGATGGCACGCACACCTGTGAGAACTAACGCACATTTAAGATCGCCGGGCCCAGATCACGGACAACGCACCCGACGCCAAGACTTGGACGCCCCGCGTGGATCCTCACGCTTCGTCACGCACAGCTGTCCACCGGTGGCATCACGCACCGGGGAAGTCCCACAGGTCGGCCGACCAGAACAGCAGATCACGGCTTTGCGATCACGTTTGGACGACTACATGTAGACCTGCGACCTACGCATTGCCATGCGTAGGTCGCACATGCCCTATTCACCCGGGACCCAAGGCCATTCGGCAGAAGAAACCCCAGGCCAGAGGTCTGACCTGGGGTTCACGCTTAGCAGTGGTAGACAGCGCTCGAGGCTCGGCTGACCTTGCACTCGGCATCGCCGGTACGCATCCTGACGACCCTCGCGCGCGTCCGTGATCTGATCTGACCTCCTCGCCATCGATTCATGTCAGAACCAAACAGTCCCGACGCCGCCTGCGGCCCTCTCGGAGACCGGTGAGTTTCACCCGTTGGCCAGGGAGTGGCGAAAGCCTCTGACGGAGTTTCACGCACGGCTGTCCACCGGTTGTCCACCGGAACCCGTTGCGCCAGCCTGACCCCCCTGCAGCCAGGCAAAAGACCAGTTCAGAGCCTTGGTTCGTCGATCTCGTCACAGAAACGAACTTTCGACCTACGCATTACGATGCACAGACAGAAAGCGTCCGATTTGCCCAGCTTCCAAGGTCAACAACATCAAGGAACCCCAGGTCAAAGGCTTGACCTGGGGTTCACGGTGGAGCCGCCTTCGGGATTCGAACCCGAGACCTACGCATTACGAGTGCGTTGCTCTGGCCAACTGAGCTAAGGCGGCGCGCCCTGTCGCACTATGGTGCGATCAGCAGCGGAGCCAAGTCTACACAGTTTCCGGGGGTGCTCCGCACACGGCACCCCCGGAGGCGTTTGTCCTGGTCAGAGTGGGTCAGGTGCACTTCTTGGCGTCGGTGGGCGCGGTGCCCTCCAGGAGGTACGTGTTGATCGCCGTGTCGATGCAGTCGCTGCCCCGGCCGTACGCGGTGTGGCCGTCGCCCTCGTACGTCAGCAGGGTGCCGGAGGCGAGCTGCTCCGCGAGGGCCTCGGACCACTTGTACGGGGTGGCCGGGTCGCGGGTGGTGCCGACGACGACGATCGGGGCGGCGCCCTTCGCCTCGGTGCGGTGCGGGGTGCCGGTGGCCTTCGTCGGCCAGTACGCGCAGTTCAGGGAGGCCCAGGCGAAACCGCGCCCGAAGACCGGGGAGGCCTTCTCGAAGTCCGGGACCGCCTTCTCGACCGCGTCGGGGCCGTCGAAGGCGGGCGGCAGGTCGAGGCAGTTCACGGCGGCGTTGGCGAACATCAGGTTCGCGTACTTCCCGTTCGGCTCGCGCTCGTAGTAGCTGTCGGCCAGCGAGAGGAGGCCGGAGCCGTCGCTGCGCTGCGCGCCCTCCAGCGCCTCGCGGAGCTGCGGCCAGGCCGCCTCGTCGTACATCGCGGCGATCACCCCGGTGGTCGCCAGGGACTCCGTCAGCTCGCGGTCGTCGCCGGTCGGGATCGGCTTGGCGTCCAGGTCCGTGAAGAGCTGCTTGAGGGCGGTTGCCGCGTCGGCGGTGTTCGTCGTGCCGAGCGGGCAGTCCGGCTGCTTCACACAGTCGGCGGCGAAGGACTGGAAGGCCCCCTCGAAGCCCGCCGTCTGGTCCCGGTTCATGTCGATCGCCTTCAGGGACGGGTCCATCGCCCCGTCCAGGACGAGGCGCCCGGCCCGCTGCGGGAAGAGGTCCGCGTACGTGGCTCCCAGGAAGGTGCCGTACGACGCCCCGACGTAGTGCAGCTTCTCGTCGCCGACCAGCGCGCGCAGGACGTCCATGTCGCGGGCCGTGTCGACGGTGGAGACGTACGGGAGGATCTCGCCGGACCGCTTCTCGCAGCCTGCCGCGAACTTCTCGAAGGCGGCGGTGAGCTTCCGGACCTCCGCGTCGTCGTCCGGTGTCTGGTCGACCTGGGTGTAGGTGTCCATCTCCTTGCCCGTGAGGCACTCGACGGGCTCGCTGCGGGCCACGCCGCGCGGATCGATGGCCACCATGTCGTAGCGGGCCCGCACCGGGGCGGGGTAGCCGAGCGCCGCGTACCCCTGGAGATAGCCGATCGCCGAGCCGCCGGGGCCGCCCGGGTTGACCAGGAGGGAACCGATCCGCTTGCCGGGTCCGGTGGCCTTCTTACGGGAGACGGCGAGGTCGATGTCCCCGCCGTTCGGCTTGTCGTAGTCCTTCGGCGCCTTCATCGTCGCGCACTCGAACCCCTCCACGCCGCAGTCGCGCCAGCTCAGCTTCTGCGTGTAGTACGACGACAGCCCTTCGGGGGCCGCGGTCCCGGTCGCCGAGGCAGTCGGCGAAGAGCCGCTGCTGCTGCAGCCGGAGATGAGCAGGCCGGCAGTGCCGATCCCGATGGCGAAGGTGCGGAGCAGGCGCCTGGTATCCATTCAGGGAGCGTATCCGCCGGGTGACGAGTCGTACGATTCCCTGCTCATTCGGGTGAACAGGGCCCCACAGCCGAAGACTCCAGGAGCCTCAGCCCGCCCGCAGCGCCATCGTCATCGCCTCCACCGCGAGCAGCGGCGCCACGTTCCGGTCCATCGCCTCCCGGCAGGCGATCACCGACTCGATCCTGCGCAGGGTCTGCGCGGGCGTCGAGGACTCGGCGATCCGGTCGAGGGAGTCCTGCACGTCGACATTGGCGATGGCCAGCCTCGAACCCAGCTGGAGCGCCAGCACATCGCGGTAGAACCCGGTCAGCTCGGTCAGCGCCAGGTCCAGGCTGTCGCGCTGCGTACGCGTCTTACGGCGCTTCTGCTTGTCCTCCAGCTCCTTCATCGCCCCCGCCGTACCACGCGGCATCCGGCCGCCGGCCACCCCGCCGAGCGCCGCCTTGAGGTCCTCGGTCTCCTTGGCGTCGACCTCCTCCGCCAGCTGCTTGGCGTCGTCGGTCGCCGTGTCGATCAGCTCCTGGGCCGCCTTGAGGCAGCCGCCCACGTCGGCGACCCGCAGCGGAACCTCCAGCACCGCCGCCCGCCGCGCCCGCGCCCGCTCGTCCGTGGCGAGACGGCGGGCCCGCCCGATGTGCCCCTGAGTCGCGCGCGCCGCGTTGTGCGCCCGCTCGGGGTCGATGCCGTCGCGGCGGATCAGGACGTCGGCCACGGCCTCCACCGGCGGGGTGCTCAGGGTGAGGTGCCGGCAGCGGGAACGGATCGTGGGCAGGACGTCTTCGAGCGAGGGGGCGCACAGCATCCAGACCGTGCGCGGCGCGGGCTCCTCGACGGCCTTGAGCAGGACGTTGCCCGCGCCCTCGGTGAGGCGGTCGGCGTCCTCCATGACGATGACCTGCCACCGCCCGACCGCCGGGGAGAGCTGGGCGCGCCTGACCAGGTCCCGGGTCTCCTTCACACCGATGGAGAGCAGGTCCGTGCGGATGACCTCGACGTCGGCGTGCGTACCGACCAGGCTCGTGTGGCAGCCGTCGCAGAAGCCGCAGCCGGGGGCTCCGCCCAGCGCCCGGTCCGGGCTCGTGCACTGGAGCGCGGCGGCGAACGCCCGCGCCGCGGTCGACCGGCCGGAACCGGGCGGTCCGGTGAACAGCCAGGCGTGCGTCATCTTCGAGCCCTGGTCCAGCGGCTTGCCGTCGGACACGGCGGTGACCAGCGCATCGGCGTCCCTGGCGGCAGCGGCGAGCTGTTCCCGCACTCGGTCCTGGCCGACCAGGTCGTCCCATACGGTCATGAGTCACCGCCCTTCCGGTGGTGTCGTGCACGGCCCGCGAACCGCGGTGCGCCGTCGCTCTCCATTGGTCGCTCTCCATTGTGGGGGACGCCACTGACAGTCCGGCCCGCCCGCCCCCGGAGGGACGGACGGGCCGGTACGTCACTGCGGCGCCGCGGCGGGCGCCTCAGCCGCGCGGGCGGCGCCCCCGGCCGCCGCGGCCCTCGTCGTCCTGGCCGCCGAGCAGTTCGTCCGCCAGGGTCGGCAGGTCGTCCAGCGGGGTCTCCTCCGCCCAGTCCGAGCGGGGGCGCTTGCGGGCCCGCTGCTGCCGGTCCGGGGCCGGGGCGTTCGGGTCCTCGACCTGCGGCAGTTCCCGGGTGCGCTCGTTCTCGCTCTCCGCGGGCGAGGGCGCCGGGCTCTCGTCCCGGAAGAAGCCCTGGGGCACCCGGTCGGACGGCTGATCATCCCGTACCGGCGGGAGCACAGCGGTCTCGTCGGCGTCCCGGGCCTGCCGGGGACCCGCCTGGCCTGCCGATCCCGCCTGCCCCGCCTGTCCCGCCGACCGCTGGTCCGTGAAGCGCGGCAGCATCGTCGTCTCGTCGTCCCCGGAACCCGAACCGGAACCTGAGGAACCGGACCCCGAGCGACCGGAATCGGAGCGACCGGAACCTGCGGAACCGGAACCCGAAGGACCGTCATCCTCCGGTCGCGCCGTCGGAACCGGCTGGGTGATCTCGTTCGGGTTCACGATCGGCGTGGGGACCGTGATCTCGTTCTCCGGCACCGTCGGCCCCGACGCGCCCTCGGAACGCGAGGACGTCTCCGTACGGGAATCCGTACGGGAACGGGACGCCCGCTCCGCCTCAGCGCGCTCGGCCTCGGCCCGCGCCTCCTCCGTACGGACGGCCGCCTCGGCCTCCGCCCGGCGGCGGGCCTCCTCGGCGCGCAGCAGGGCCTCTTCGGCCTTGCGCTGCTTCTCCAGCCGCTGCGCCTCGGCCTCCTGGCGCTTCCGGGCCTCCTCCTCGGCCTTCAGCCGCAGCCGCTCCTGCTCGGCCTCGCGGACCCGCTCCTCGGCCTCCAGCCGGAGCCGGTCCTCCTCGGCGCGGCGGCGGGCCTCCTCGGCGCGCTGCCGGGCCTCCTCCGCCTGGCGTTCGGCCTCGCGGCGGCGGGCCTCCTCCAGCTCGCGCTGCTTGCGCTCCTCCTCCTCGGCGCGCAGCCGGGCGAGCTGCTCCTGGCGCTCCTTCTCCAGGCGCTCCTCCTCGGCCTTGCGGGCGGCCTCTTCCTCGGCCTTGCGCCGCGCCTCCTCCTCGGCCTTGCGCCGGGCCTCCTCGATGGCCTCGATCTCGGCCTCGGAGAGCGGAAGGAGCTGGTCGAGCCGGTGACGTACGACCGTGGTGATCGACTCCGGTTCCTGGCCGGCGTCCACCACCAGATAGCGGGCCGGGTCCGCCGCGGCCAGGGTCAGGAACCCGGACCGTACCCGCTCGTGGAACTCCGCCGGCTCCGACTCCAGCCGGTCCGGCGCCTCCGTGAACCGCTCCCGGGCGGTCGCCGGGTCGACGTCCAGCAGCACCGTCAGATGCGGTACGAGACCGCTCGTCGCCCACCGCGAGATCCGGGCGATCTCGGTCGGGGCCAGGTCCCGGCCCGCGCCCTGGTAGGCGACGGACGAGTCGATGTAGCGGTCGGAGATGACGATCGCGCCGCGCTCCAGCGCCGGGCGGACGACGGAGTCGACGTGCTCGGCGCGGTCGGCGGCGTACAGCAGGGCCTCGGCGCGGTTGGAGAGACCGGCGGAGGACACGTCGAGCAGGATCGAGCGCAGCCGCTTGCCGATGGGGGTGGCCCCGGGCTCGCGGGTGACGACGACCTCGTGGCCCTTGGACCGGATCCAGTCGGCGAGCGCCTCGACCTGGGTGGACTTGCCCGCTCCGTCGCCGCCCTCCAGGGCGAGGAAGAAGCCGGTGGCCGCGGGCGCGACGGCCGGTTCGTCGCCGCGCAGCGCCTCGCGCAGGTCCCGGCGCAGCGGCACGCCCGCCCGGTCGTCCGTCTTGGCGAGGACGAAGGCGGCGACGGGCAGCAGCAGCGCGCCGAGCAGCATCAGGGTGAAGGCGGCCCCGCCGTGGGCGAAGACGAAGTCACCGGCGGCCAGCCGGTGCCGGCCGATCGCGGCGGCCAGCAGAGGTCCTGCGACCGCGCCGAGCGCGACGAGCACCCGGACGACGGCCTGGAGGTGCTCGGTGGTCCGGGCCTGCCGGAACGCCTCCGTCTCCTGGTCGATCAGGGTGTGCCCGGTGTTCGCGGCGACCCCGGCGGCGTAACCAGCGAGCAGGGAGATGGCGATCCCGGTCGCGGTGTCCGGCACCAGGCCGAGCGCGAGGAGCGCGAGGCCGGTGACCATGACGGCCAGCGCCAGCAGGCGGCGGCGCGACAGGGTCGGCAGCACATGGCGTGCCGTACGGATGCCGAGGGCGGTGCCGCCGGTCAGTCCGAGGATCAGCAGCGCGAAGGTGGCAGGACCGCCGCCGAGGTCGTAGGCGTGCAGGACGGTGACGGCCGCCGCGGCGGCGATGGCTCCGGCGACGGCGGCGCAGACCGCGACCAGCAGGGGGACGGCGCCGGTGCGGCCCTTGTCGGGGCCGGTGCCGGTGGCGGGGCGGCGCAGGCCCTCCAGCGGGGAGCGCGGCCGGGGTGTCCGGTCGGCGGGGAACTGAAGGAAGTACAGGGTGGAGATGGAGGCGGAGAAGAGCCCCGCCGCGACGTAGGACCCCAGGGCCGCCTGGTGGAAGGAGAACCACTCCAGGCCCGAGCCGAGGAGGTTGCCGACCAGCGTGGCGGCCAGCAGGACCACCGCGGCGGCGGGCACGGCGAGGAAGTTCGTCCGCAGCGACAGCCGGCGCAGGGCGTCGAGGTGGTCGGGCAGGGGGCGTACGGCCGCGCCTTCGAGGGGCGGGCCGGGCAGCAGCGCCGGGGCGGCGCTGTCCTTGGCCACGGCCCACAGGCGCTCACCGGCACCGGCCAGGAAGACGGTGATGAGGATCATCATGAGCGCCTTGTCGGGCGTCCAGTCGATCCACAGCGGGGCGACGACCAGCAGCGCCAGGCGCAGCCCGTCCACCCCGATCATCAGCCATCGCCGGTCCAGCTTTCCGCCGGGCCCCGTGAGGGACGTCAGGGGTCCCAGGAGTACGGCTCCGAAGAACAGGGTGGAAAGGATCCGGGCACCGAAGACGGCGGCGACGGCGAAGGCCGCCCCGCGGTATCCGGTGCCGAATGAGCCCTCAAGGACCGCCGCTTGCAGCGACAGCAGCACCAGCACGAGAAGGGCGAGTGCGTCGCCGATACCGCCGACGAGCTGGGCGCTCCACAACCGCTTCAGCGGAGGAATACGCAACAGGGCCCGTACGGCGCGCTCGCGTGAGTCTGCGGCAAGTGTGTCGGAGGTGGGGCTCACGACCGTTGGCTGCTCGGCTCGCGTCATCCGCCCAGCCTATCGGCAGCGGTGCGGTGACTGTCGGCCCGTCCGAACATATGGACGCAGACAGTTTCCGGCCAGGCCCTCACCGGCCCCTGACGCACCGCCGCCCGGCGCCGGGATCACGGAGATCCGGGGCGCCGGGCGGCGGTGCGCGATACAGACGGGATACGGAGGTCAGTCGTCCGACGGGGCGGAGGACGAGGCCGTCTTCTTGGCGGCCGTCTTCGTGGCGGCGCTCTTCGTGGCCGTCGCCTTCTTGGCCGTCGTCGTCTTCTTCGCCGCGGTCTTCTTGGCGGCCGTGGTCTTGGCGGCCGTCGTCTTCTTCGCGGCCGTCTTCTTGGCCGTCGCCTTCTTCGCGGGGGCCTTCTTGGCCGTCTTCTTCTTGGCCGGTCCCTTGGCACGCTTCTCGGCGAGCAGTTCGTAGCCGCGCTCGGGCGTGATCTCCTCGACGCTGTCACCGGTCCGCAGCGTCGCGTTGGTCTCGCCGTCGGTGACGTACGCGCCGAAGCGGCCGTCCTTCACCACAACCGGCGCACCACTGACCGGGTCGGTGCCCAGCTCCTTCAGGGGAGGCTTGGCGGCGGCCCGCCCGCGCTGCTTGGGCTGGGCGTAGATCGCGAGGGCCTCTTCGAGGGTGATGTCGAAGAGCTGGTCCTCGGAGGTCAGCGACCGGGAGTCGGTGCCCTTCTTCAGATACGGGCCGTACCGGCCGTTTTGCGCGGTGATCTCGACACCCTCGGCGTCCTCGCCGACGACACGCGGCAGCGACATCAGTTTGAGGGCGTCGGCGAGGGTGACCGTGTCCAGGGACATGGTCTTGAAGAGCGAGGCGGTCCGCGGCTTCACCGCGTTCTTGCCGGTCTTCGGCGTCCCCTCGGGCAGCACCTCGGTGACGTACGGGCCGTAGCGCCCGTCCTTGGCGATGATCTGGTTGCCGGTCACCGGATCGGCGCCCAGCTCGAAGTCGCCGCTCGGCTTGGCCAGCAGCTCCTCGGCCAGCTCGACGGTCAGCTCGTCGGGGGCCAGGTCCTCGGGCACGTCGGCGCGCTGGTGGCCCTCGGCGTCCTTCTCGCCCCGCTCGATGTACGGGCCGTAGCGGCCGACGCGGAGCTTGATGTCGTTGCCGACGGGGAACGAGGAGATCTCCCGGGCGTCGATCGCACCGAGGTCGGTGACCAGTTCCTTCAGACCGCCGAGGTGGTCGCCGTCGCCGTTGCCCGCGTCGGAGGCGGAGCCCGCACCGGCCGCGTCGTCACCGGAACCGGACGCTCCGAAGTAGAAGCGCTTCAGCCACGGTACGGACTTGGCCTCACCCCGTGCGATGCGGTCGAGGTCGTCCTCCATCCGGGCGGTGAAGTCGTAGTCGACGAGCCGGCCGAAGTGCTTCTCCAGCAGGTTGACCACGGCGAAGGACAGGAAGGACGGGACGAGCGCCGTGCCCTTCTTGAAGACGTAACCGCGATCCAGGATGGTCCCGATGATCGAGGCGTACGTGGAGGGGCGGCCGATCTCGCGCTCTTCCAGCTCCTTGACCAGCGATGCCTCGGTGTAGCGGGCCGGGGGCTTGGTGGCGTGCCCGTCGACCGTGATCTCGTCGGCGGTCAGCGCGTCGCCCTCGGCGACCTGCGGCAGCCGGCGCTCGCGGTCGTCCAGCTCGGCGTTCGGGTCGTCGGCGCCCTCGACGTACGCCTTCATGAAGCCGTGGAAGGTGATCGTCTTGCCGGACGCGGAGAACTCGGCGTCCCGGCCGTCGCTCGCCCCGCCGCCGATCTTGACGGTGACCGAGTTACCGGTCGCGTCCTTCATCTGGGAGGCGACCGTCCGCTTCCAGATCAGCTCGTACAGCCGGAACTGGTCGCCGGTGAGCCCGGTCTCGGCGGGGGTGCGGAAGCGGTCGCCGGAGGGGCGGATCGCCTCGTGCGCCTCCTGCGCGTTCTTCACCTTGCCCGCGTACGTACGCGGCTTCTCGGGGAGGTAGTTCGCCCCGTACAGCTGCGTGACCTGGGCCCGGGCCGCGGACACCGCGGTGTCCGAGAGGGTCGTGGAGTCCGTACGCATGTAGGTGATGAAGCCGTTCTCGTACAGCTTCTGCGCCACCTGCATGGTCGCCTTCGCACCGAAGCCCAGCTTGCGGCTCGCCTCCTGCTGGAGGGTCGTGGTCCGGAAGGGGGCGTAGGGGGAGCGGCGGTACGGCTTCGACTCGACGGACCGGACCGCGAAGGACGAGTCGGCGAGCGCGGCGGCGAGCGCGCGGGCGTTCGTCTCGTCCAGGTGCAGGGTCTGGGCGGAGCCGGCCTTGAGCTGCCCGTCGGGGCCGAAGTCGCGGCCCTGGGCGATGCGGCGGCCGTCGACCGCGCTGAGGCGGGCGGTGAGGTTCGAGGGGTCGGAGGCGTCACCGGTGCGACCGGTGGCGAACTTTCCGGTGAGGTCCCAGTACTCGGCGGAGCGGAAGGCGATGCGCTCGCGCTCCCGCTCGACGACGAGGCGGGTGGCGACGGACTGGACGCGGCCGGCCGAGAGCTTCGGCATGACCTTCTTCCACAGGACCGGCGAGACCTCGTAGCCGTAGAGGCGGTCGAGGATCCGGCGGGTCTCCTGGGCGTCGACCATGCGCTGGTTGAGCTCGCGCGGGTTGGCTACGGCGGCCCGGATCGCGTCCTTGGTGATCTCGTGGAAGACCATCCGGTGGACCGGGACCTTGGGCCGCAGGACTTCCTGGAGGTGCCACGCGATGGCTTCGCCCTCGCGGTCCTCATCGGTGGCGAGGAAGAGTTCGTCGGACTCGGCCAGCAGCTGCTTGAGCTTCCTGACCTGGGCCTTCTTGTCCGCGTTGACGACATAGATGGGCTGGAAGTCGTGCTCGACGTCCACGCCGAGGCGGCGCACCTCGCCGGTGTACTCGTCCGGGACCTCGGCCGCGCCGTTCGGGAGGTCGCGGATGTGCCCGACGCTCGCCTCGACGACGTATCCGGGGCCGAGATAGCCCTTGATCGTCTTCGCCTTGGCAGGCGACTCGACGATGACGAGTCGGCGGCCGCCCTGTGCGGTCTCGCTGGTCGGGGACAACTTCGCTCTTCTCTCCGGTCGACACTCGGTGGGCATCCGGGCGGCGTCGTGACGCTGCCCGCGGTGCTGTCGCTGCGGAGTGTGACGGTACAACCCGCCCCCGTGTCAAACGGCAAAAGCCCGCAACGGCCACTCGAACGGTAACCCGACTTCCGCCATTCCTGCCGCCCGGACCGCCGGGTCCGCGTGACGCGGGGCCTCGGCCTGCGGCTTTTCGCAGGCGGTCGCGGTGTGCCGCCGGAGGGCCCGTCGACCCGGGCGCCGCCCGGCCGGGGGCGGGGATCAGACGTGCGTGAAGACCCACACACCGAGGCCGAGGAAAACTACGCCGAAGAGCGTCGTGAGTGCGGTGGAGGCGACAGGGCTCACACCGTGCGCCACCGGCGCGCGGTGCAGGGCTCGCGCCCCTGTCCAGACCAGGAGGGCGGTGCCGAACAGTGCCAGGGCCGTACCGGCGAAGACTGCGGTGGCGCTCTCCATGTCGTACCCCTAGACCGTCGTGTGACCCGTCGCACGACTCGTCGGGGAGCCGCCCGTGCCGGGCCGGACGGGCCCGTCGGAGCCGGGCCTCGGCGGCCCGGCTCGGGGAGGTTGTCACCCCGGGGCATCGCCCACACGAACCCCGGGTGAACAGCACTCCCCCGCCGACGGGCGGAACTCCTTCGGCGGTACGCGCCGGGGCAGGGCCGGGGCCCGGGACGCCCGTGACCGGAATGTGCGGGCCGGGCGCGGCGCGGGGAGACGTGGGCACGAACGCGCTGGTTAATAAGGACAGCGCGCCCGGAACGACGATCACGACCGGCCGGTACCGGAAGGCGCCCGGGACCGGAAGGCCCCGGGACCGGGAGGCCGCGGATACCGGAAGGCGCCCGGGCCGCGCTCGGGGCAGCCGGGGGGGAGCGGCAGACACCTCGGGGGGCCGGGCACCCGGCCTTGAGGTGGTGCCCGGGCAGCGAGCACCCGGCATCCGGTGCCCGGGGCGAAGGGCCCCAGGCGACCCGGGCGACCGGGAGGACCGGCACCCGGGTGTTCAGAGCGGCGGGCACCTGGGTGTCCGGGGCGCCCCACCCCCGTCCCTCCGCCGCGGCCGGCCTACTCCCCCCGCGCCACGCCCCCGGACACCGGCTCCAGGAAGCCCTCCTCGACCAGCAGCCGGATCGCCTGCGGTGTCCGGTCGCGCAGGAGCACCGGGTCCTCCGCCATCAACTGCGCGATCGCGTCCAGGATCCGCCCGGCGGGCAGCGACCCGTCGCACACGCCGGCGAACCCGGCGGCCACCGCATCGACCTTGGTCGCCCGCATCATGCCCCGGTGCTGACGCAGCACCACATGCTCGGGATCCTCCGCGCCCGGCAGGCCGACCTGCTCCTGCACGACCTCGGCGGCGAGGGAGAAGTGCCCGGCGAGCAGCGCCGCGTCGTCCTGGTCGCGGAGGTAGTCCTGACGGGCGAAGTGCTCCTCCACCGCCCGGCCCAGCGGCTGCTGCACCGCGTGCGGCCACTCCTCGACGACGATCGACGCGTTCCCGGCCGCCGCGGCGGAGGACTTGCGCAGGGTGATCCAGCCGAAGCCGACGGACGTGGTGCCCCGGGCCTCGAACTCGTCGAGCCACGCCTCGTACCGCTCGTCGTAGTCGGCGGGGTCGCTGCGGTGGTCGCCGCTGTCCCGCAGCCACAGCTCGGCGTACTGCGTGACGTCCTGGACCTCGCGCTGGACGATCCAGGCGTCGCATCCGTACGGCACCCAGGAGCGCAGCCGGTCCTGCCACTCCTCGCCCTCCACGTGCTGCCAGTTGGCGAGGAACTGGGCGTAACCTCCTTCGTTCAGATGGCCGCCCGCCTGCTGCACCAGCGTGCGGCACAGGTCGTCGCCGCCCATGCCGCCGTCCCGGTAGGTGAGGCGGGCGCCGGGCGAGATGACGAAGGGCGGGTTGGAGACGATCAGGTCGAACGTGTCGGAGCCCACCGGCTCGAAGAGGGACCCCTCGCGCAGGTCGGCGGGGGCGGCACCGGACAGGGCGAGGGTGAGCCGGGTGAACTCCAGGGCACGGGGGTTGAGGTCCGTGGCGGTGACCCGGGTCGCGTGCTGGGCGGCGTGCAGCGCCTGGATGCCGGAGCCCGTACCGAGGTCGAGCGCCGAGGCGACCGGCGTCCGCACGGTGATCCCGGCGAGGGTGGTGGAGGCTCCGCCGACGCCGAGGACGACGCCCTCCTCGCGCGAGCCGATCCCGCCCGCGCCGCCGACCGCGCAGCCGAGGTCGGACACGATGAACCAGTCCCCGCCGTCCGGCCCCCCGTACGGCCGTACGTCGACGCACGCGCGGACCTCCCCGTCCGCACCGCCCTCGCGGCTCACCCAGCCGTCCGCGACGCACTCCTCCAGCGGCAGGGCCGCACGGGCCCGGTCCTCGGCGACGGGGCGCTGCAGAAGGAACAGCCGCACCAGCGTGTCGAGCGGAGTGTCGCCCCGGGTGGCGCGCAGGGCGGGGACGGTCTCGCTGCGCGCGAGGGCGGCGTAGGCGGGCGCGCCGAGGCGTTCGAGGAGCCCGTCCGCGGTGAAGTCCGCGGCGAGGAGGGCCTCACGGAGGGCGGCGGCGTGGTCGGGTGCGGGAAGGCTGCTCTTACTCACCCTCCCATTGTGTCCGGTCGCACCGA
This sequence comes from Streptomyces globisporus, assembly GCA_014649555.1. Taxonomy (GTDB): domain Bacteria; phylum Actinomycetota; class Actinomycetes; order Streptomycetales; family Streptomycetaceae; genus Streptomyces; species Streptomyces globisporus. Next base: position 32,622 of record BMTG01000014.1, read on the forward strand.
CAACGGCAGCGGCCCGGACACCCACCGGGTGTCCGGGCCGCTGCAAGGAGGACAGCGCTCAGGACTTCTTCTCCGAGGACTCCTTCTCGGAGGTGCCCTTGTCCTCCGACTCCTTCTTGTCGGGGGCCGAGCTCTCCGAGGACGCGTCGGCATCGGCGTCGGCCGCCCCGGAACCGGAGGGACCGGTCGAAGCGGTCTGCTTCTGGCAGCCCTCCTGCTTCGACATCGCGACACCGACCTCGCCGGACTGGAGCTTCTTCAGCGCCTGGTCACCACCGGTGCTGATCTTGTTCAGCTCGTCGGCGATGGTCTTCAGCCCGTCGGCGAACTTGCTCTGCTCCTTGGTGTCGAGTGCGTCGACCTGGGTCTTGAGGTCGGCGTATGCCTTGGAGGAGGCGTTGAGCTCCTTCACCGCAGCCTTCTGCGTGGCCTCGCCTCCGTCGACGGGCGGCGGGCCGGCCGAGTCCACAGCCGTGCCCAGCGCCTTGTACGCCTCGGACATCTCCTGGAAGGCGACCGAGTCGGCCTTCTGGACGTCGGCGGGCTTGTTGTTGTCGCCGGTCTTCTCGAGGATCGAGGCGTTGGCGTTGTTGATCTTCTGGAGTTGCGGCTGAACCTGGTCGCAGACCTTCTTGGCCCAGTCGTTGACCTTGTTGTCGCTGTCGTCGCTGCAGCCCGACAGCGTCAGTACGAGTACCGCACCGCCGGACAGTGCGGCTGCAAGCTTCTTGTTCACCGGATCGGTCCCTTCCAAGGCTCTCGGCCCGGAACTTACACGGCGAGGGGACGACAGCCGGGTGCCGCTCATCCTTTATGCACCCTTTTGAAGCCATTTGCACCAAGGGAAATGAGGGAGATGCCACTCATGGAGAGAACCGTACGCGTGAGCGGTAACTCATCCGAATGACGGATTCCGCCTGGGCGGCGTCTCCGGCGGGACGGAATCCGCACGCCGAAGGGGGACGGAATCCGGACGCCGAAAGGGGGCGGGCGGGAGCAGCCTCGAAGGGACACAGGGTGGCAGAGAGGAAGAAGCGGACGGACGGCCCGTCAGCACGGGCCACCCATCCACCTCTTGATCACACGTCATCTCGCCCCACAACGAGGCGGACGCGGACCCTCACCCCTCCCCGATCCCCTGCGCACGGGTCACGGAGCCGCAGCCGGATCAGGCGCGGGAACCGAGGGACCGCCCTCCCCCGAGGCGTCGTCGTCGCCCACGGCGATGCCCCGCCGCTTGGAGACGTACACCGCGACGACGATGATCCCGATGGCGACGACGGCCACCAGCGCCCGCACCCAGGGGTTCGCGTCCGCGCCGTAACTGAACTGCACGATCGCCGGGGCGATGAGCAGGGCGACCAGGTTCATCACCTTGAGGAGTGGGTTGATCGCCGGGCCCGCCGTGTCCTTGAACGGGTCGCCGACCGTGTCGCCGATCACGGTCGCGGCATGGGCCTCGCTGCCCTTGCCTCCGTGGTGGCCGTCCTCGACGAGCTTCTTGGCGTTGTCCCAGGCCCCGCCGGAGTTGGCGAGGAACACCGCCATCAGCGTTCCCGTGCCGATCGCGCCGGCGAGGTACGAGCCGAGCGCCCCGACGCCGAGGGTGAAGCCGACCGCGATCGGCGCCAGCACCGCGAGGAGCCCGGGCGTGGCCAGTTCCCGCAGGGCGTCGCGGGTACAGATGTCGACGACGCGTCCGTACTGCGGCTTCTCCGTGTAGTCCATGATCCCGGGGCGCTCGCGGAACTGCCGCCTGACCTCGTAGACCACGGCTCCGGCGGACCGGGACACCGCGTTGATGGCGAGCCCGGAGAACAGGAAGACGACCGCCGCGCCCAGGATCAGGCCGACGAGGTTGTTGGGCTGCGAGATGTCCAGGCTCAGCCCGAGCTCGCCCACCCCGGCCCCGACGTCGTCGACCGCCGTGGCGATGGCGTCGCGGTAGGACCCGAAGAGCGCGGCCGCCGCCAGGACGGCGGTGGCGATGGCGATGCCCTTGGTGATGGCCTTGGTCGTGTTGCCGACCGCGTCCAGGTCGGTGAGCACCTGGGCGCCGGCCCCCGTGACGTCCCCGGACATCTCGGCGATGCCCTGGGCGTTGTCGGACACCGGACCGAAGGTGTCCATGGCGACGATGACGCCGACGGTGGTGAGGAGCCCCGTCCCGGCGAGCGCGACCGCGAAGAGCGCCAGCATGATCGACGTACCGCCCAGCAGGAACGCCCCGTAGACGCCGAGGCCGATCAGCAGCGCGGTGTAGACGGCCGACTCCAGACCGATGGAGATGCCAGCGAGCACCACGGTGGCCGGGCCGGTGAGCGAGGACTTCCCGATGTCCCGGACGGGGCGGCGGTTGGTCTCGGTGAAATAGCCGGTGAGCTGCTGGATGAGCGCGGCCAGGACGATCCCGATGGCCACCGCGACCAGCGCGAAGATCCGCGGGTCGCCGCCGTGCGCGGTGATCGCCTCGTCGCCGACCCCGTCCAGCTCGGCGTACGAGGACGGCAGATAGGTGAAGGCGGCCACGGCCACGAGGCCGAGCGAGATCACCGCGGAGATGAAGAAGCCGCGGTTGATCGCGGTCATCCCGCTGCGGTCGGCGCGGCGCGGGGCGACCGCGAAGATCCCGATCATCGCGGTGACGACACCGATCGCCGGAACCATCAGGGGGAAGGCGAGACCGGAGTCGCCGAACGCGGCCGTACCGAGGATGAGCGCGGCGACGAGCGTCACGGCGTACGACTCGAAGAGGTCGGCGGCCATGCCCGCGCAGTCACCGACGTTGTCCCCCACGTTGTCGGCGATGGTGGCGGCGTTTCGCGGATCGTCCTCCGGGATGCCTTGCTCCACCTTGCCCACCAGGTCGGCCCCCACGTCCGCCGCCTTGGTGAAGATCCCGCCGCCGACCCTCATGAACATGGCGATGAGCGCGGCACCGAGGCCGAACCCCTCCAGCACCTTGGGCGCGTCGGCGGCGTAGACGAGCACCACGGAGGAGGCCCCGAGCAGACCGAGCCCCACCGTGATCATTCCGACCACACCACCGGTACGGAAAGCGATCTTCATCGCTTTGTGCGAGACGGAGGTGAGATCCTTTTCCGGTTCGCCTTCCGCCGGAGTCGCCTCCCGCGCGGCTGCCGCCACCCGCACATTGCTCCGTACGGCGAGCCGCATGCCGATGTATCCGGTCGCCGCCGAGAAAAGCGCACCCACCAGGAAGAAGAGGGAACGCCCCGCGCGCTGCGACCAGTTGTCGGCCGGCAACAGGAACAACAGGAAGAACACGACGACGGAGAAGACACCGACGGTGCGCAGTTGTCGCGCCAGATAGGCGTTCGCGCCCTCCTGGACCGCCGCGGCGATCTCCTTCATCCGTTCGGTGCCCTCGCCGGCCGCCAGAACCTGGCGTACGAGCAGCTGGGCGACGATCAGCGCGGCGACGGCGACGACCGCCACGACGATGATGATCAGCCGGTTGCCGTCGGTGAGTGCCGCCGCCGCGAGGGAAGCGGGCCGGTCGGAAAGTGCGGATTCTTGCGTCAGTACTGCCATTGGGGTGGTGAAGAACTCCGCCATACGTCCTCCTTGACGCTCAGCGCTCAAGTCGTGGACGGATTGTAGGGAGCGGAACCTGATCAAAACAGTGGGCGGGAAGAGAATTGATCGCTCTCCCCCCAACGCCGAAAGATCAGGGGAGCGATTCTGCTCGAATGCAGTAATGAGGCAGACGCATTACCCGGAAACCCTCGACGAGCCCTCAATGAAAAAGGCCCTGCTCAGCAGGGCCTGGAAAACGAAACATCACGTCACGCGCACGACTGAAGTCCCACAGGCCCCAGCCGCAGCCGCCTCGTGCCCGAGCACGGGGGCACGGACGCGGCCGCAGGTACGAGCGCGGGCCTCAGAACCGCGCGGAGGCTCCGAGGCCGTGGGTGCGGCCGCACAGCCGAACCGCGACCTCAGGGCTGCACGGCAGCTTCAGGACCCGCACCGCGGCTCCCAGCCCCCGCTGCAGCTCCCAGCCCGTTCGCAGCTTCAGGACCGAACCGCGGCGTCGGCCGTCGGCCAGCTCATGCGGATCACTCCGCCACCCGCACCGGAACGAACCTCCACGTCGTCGACGAGTCCGCTGATGACCGCGAGGCCCATCTCGTCCTCGCCCTCACCGTCGGCCTCGGAGCCGGGCCGCGTCGAGCCCGCTCCGGACCCACCGGCGGCGTCAGGCGCCCCGGAATCGGCCGGATCGGCGCCGGGATCGGGAACGCTGTCCCCGACCTCGATGGAGAACGCCTTCTCCTCCTCGGTCAGCGCGACGCTGACCGGCGCGGTGATGCCGTGACTGCGGTGCAGCCCGACCGCGCGGCTGCACGCCTCGCCGACGGCGAGCCTGACCTCGTCGAGCACCGCCTCGTCCACGCCGGCCCGGCGCGCCACGGCGGCCGCCACCAGGCGGGCCGTCCTGACATGTTCAGGCTGGGCGCTGAAGCGGAGTTCAACGGTGGCCATGCCATCCCCCTCGAACGTTCGGGCGTACGCCTCAGGGGCCCCGGGCGTGTCGCCCGGCACCCCTGCTCTCCTCCTCCGGAAGCCGACAAAGCCGACAGCCGACCCGAAGGTCGACCGCCTGCCCGTCGCGGCCCATGCGCTGCCGCTGCCGGCCTGTTCACTGCCTGCCGACCGGCCCGGAGGCCGGTCCGCTCCGACCTCAGTCGGTGGCGGCGACAGCCTCGTCGACCGTGGTGTGAATCGGGAACACCTTGGTCAGACCCGTGATCCGGAAGATCTTGAGAATGCGCTCCTGGTTGCAGACCAGGCGCAGCGAGCCCTCATGGGCCCGGACACGCTTCAAGCCACCCACGAGCACGCCGAGGCCGGTGGAGTCGAGGAAGTCGACGCCTTCCATGTCGACAACCAGGTGGTAGCTGCCGTCATTCACCAACTCGACCAACTGCTCGCGCAGCTTGGGCGCGGTATACACATCAATCTCGCCACCGACCTCGACGACCGTACGGTCGCCACCAGGGCCGGACACATTGCGAGTCGACAGGGACAGGTCCACGGATCCTCCAGCACCTTGCTATCGAGCGGTCGCCCCTCGGTCTCCCCGACGGAGGCCAGGGGACGGATCGCCAGCCGCGATGGCATTCAATCACTTACCAGCAGCCATGCACGACGCCTTGGGACCATTGTCCGTCACGCCAGTGACACACTCGGTGCCGATGGCCAAGAATCACCGTCCCGGACGACCAGCCGAGAGCAGGGGCTCGCGCCCCTCTCCCGCCATGATCCTCGACCGGCTCGCCACAGGGGCGGGCCGGGCCGCGCGCATCACTCATACGGAGCACCTGCCCCCGAGATCGGGAACCCATGCCATCTGGCCGGATCGCGTGCGGCCAGAAGTGATCTCGGCGATCGAAAGAGCCGGGATCGACCATCCGTGGGCGCATCAGGCGGCCGCGGCCGAGCACGCTCTGGACGGCGAATCGGTCGTGATCGCCACCGGCACGGCCTCCGGAAAGTCCCTCGCGTACCTGGCGCCGGTCCTCAGCACCCTCCTGGACGGCTCGGAGGCCCCGAACGGCCGCGGGGCCACCGCCCTGTACCTCGCCCCCACCAAGGCCCTGGCAGCCGACCAGCGGCGCTCGGTGAAAGCACTGGCAGCCCCGCTCGGCAACGCCGTCAGGCCCGCGGTCTACGACGGCGACACCCCGGTCGAGGAACGCGAATGGGTACGGCAGTACGCCAACTACGTCCTGACCAACCCCGACATGCTGCACCGCGGCATCCTGCCCTCCCACCCACGCTGGTCATCGTTCCTGCGCGCCCTGCGGTTCGTCGTGATCGACGAGTGCCACACCTACCGGGGCGTCTTCGGCTCCCACGTCGCCCAGGTACTGCGCCGTCTGCGCCGCCTGTGTGCCCGTTACGGGGCCGATCCGGTCTTCCTGCTCGCCTCGGCCACAGCGGCGGACCCGGCGGTCGCAGCCGGGCGTCTGACGGGCCTGCCGGTCGTCGAGGTGTCCGACGACGCCTCCCCGCGCGGCGAGCTGGTCTTCGCCCTGTGGGAGCCCCCGCTGACCGACCTGCACGGCGAGAAGGGCGCCCCCGTACGCCGCACCGCGACGGCCGAGACCGCCGACCTGCTCACCGACCTCACCCTCCAGGGCGTCCGCTCGGTCGCCTTCGTACGCTCCCGGCGCGGCGCGGAACTGATCTCGGTGATCGCCAAGGAGCGCCTCGCGGAGGTCGACCGCTCACTGCCGAAGCGGGTCGCCGCCTATCGCGGGGGCTACCTCCCCGAGGAGCGCCGGGCCCTGGAGCGGGCTTTGCACTCCGGCGAGTTGCTCGGCCTGGCGGCCACCACCGCCCTGGAACTCGGCATCGACGTCTCCGGCCTCGACTCGGTGGTCATCTGCGGCTACCCGGGCACGCGGGCCTCCCTTTGGCAGCAGGCCGGGCGCGCCGGCCGCTCGGGGCAGGGCGCCCTGGCCGTCCTCGTGGCCCGGGACGACCCGCTGGACACCTATCTGGTGCACCACCCGGAGGCGCTGTTCCGGCAGCCCGTCGAGTCGACGGTGCTGGACCCGGACAACCCCTACGTCCTGGCCCCCCACCTCTGCGCCGCAGCCGCCGAACTCCCCCTCACCGAAGCCGACATCACGCTCTTCGGCCCCGCCGTGCCCGAACTGCTGCCGCAACTGGAGGCGGCGAAACTCCTGCGCAGACGGGCGTCGGGCTGGCACTGGACCCGCCGCGAACGGGCCGCCGACCTCGCCGACATCCGGGGCGGAGGCGGCCGCCCCGTCCAGATCGTCGAGGAGGGCACCGGCCGGCTGCTGGGCACCGTCGACGCGGCCGCCGCCCACACAGCCGTCCACGAGGGGGCCGTCCACCTCCACCAGGGCCGCACCCACCTGGTCCGGAAACTGGACCTGGAGGACTCCGTGGCCCTCGTCGAGCAGGCCGAACCCCCGTATTCGACGGTCGCCCGCGACACCACGGCCATCACCGTCCTGGAGACCGACACCGAGATCCCCTGGGGGCAGGGCCGGCTCTGCTACGGCTCCGTCGAGGTCACCAATCAGGTCGTCTCCTTCCTCCGCCGCAAACTGATCACCGGAGAGGTCCTGGGCGAGACCAAGCTCGACCTGCCACCCCGCACCCTGCGCACCCGCGCCGTCTGGTGGACGGTCACCGAGGACCAACTCGACGCCGCCCGCATCAACCCGGAGATCCTCGGCGGCGCGCTCCACGCCGCCGAACACGCCTCGATCGGACTCCTCCCCCTCTTCGCCACCTGCGACCGCTGGGACATCGGCGGCGTCTCCGTACCCCTGCACCCGGACACCCTCCTGCCGACGGTCTTCGTGTACGACGGCCACCCCGGCGGTGCCGGATTCGCCGAGCGGGCCTTCCACACCGCCCGTGCCTGGCTGACGGCGACCCGGGAGGCCATCGCGTCCTGCGAGTGCGAGGCGGGCTGTCCCTCCTGCATCCAGTCCCCCAAGTGCGGCAACGGCAACGAGCCCCTGCACAAACGCGGAGCCGTACGCCTCCTCACCGAACTCCTCAGGACCGCCCCCGTGGAACCGGACGAACCGACCGTCCCGAAGGGCTGACCCGACGAGGAGGGAACCTACGGACAACGCGTCCGCCACACCGACGAGAGGTCAGGAGCCGCCAGATCCCTCACCCGGCGCCTGGGTCGAGGGACTCACCGGGGCCGGGCCCCGGGGCCTTCCGGAGGCCCGTCAGAGGAATCTGCCGGAGGCCGGACTGGCCCAACTGCCGGAGGCCCGGACAAGGGACCGGCCGGGGGACCGCCAGAGGAATCTGCCGGAGCCCGGACGGGAGGATCGGTCGGAGCCCCGGCCGAGGGAGTCACCGGAGGCCCGGCCCGGGACCTGACGGTGGGTAGGTAGGGCCCGAATCCCACGCGGGCGGTCACATCGGCGACCTCCCCCTGCACCGCGCAGCGAACGATCGCGGCGTCCTGCGCCAGAGCCACTCTCCGGGCCGCCTCACACGCGGCCCCCACCCCATCCAACGCCCGGTCCGCAGCCGCGAGGGCCGCCAGATCCGCGGCCCCGCCCGCCCGGTGACGGGCAGCCACGGCCTGTCCCAGCGCGAGCACCACGGCGAACACGGTGCACAGACCGGCCGCGGTCACAGCCACCCACACGGTCGCCACACCCCGGTCCGCACCCCGGCCCCGGCTCGGGCCCTGGCTCCAGCTCGGGCCCCGGCTCGGGTTCGGGTTCGGGTTTGGGCTCGAGTTCGGGCTCGGGCCCCGGCCTGGGCACTGGCCCTGGCTCCGGCCCCAACCGCGGTCCCACCGCTGGAACGCGCCCCGACTCGTGCCCAGGCCAAGGGCACCCAGCCCCCGGCGCCCAAGCTCCCTCGCCCTCATGGCGCGGCACCCCCCACCGTGTCCTCAGCCAGGGCAGCCGCCTCGGCGCTCAGCGTCAGGGCCAGCACACCCGGTCCCCGGGTCGGCGCCTCCACGCGGACGCGCCACAGGTCTCCGGCCCGCCCCATCTCGACCCGGGCCCCCTGGGGCGCAGCCTCACGCGCGGCGTCCAGCACCGCCGTCTCCGGCTCCGAACGGGCCGCGGCCCGAGCCCCCGCCCGCGCCGCGTCCACGCACCGGATCTGGTCCGCGGCGGCCATCAACGCCCAGAGCAGGGCCAGGGCGAACGCCACCAGCACCGGGATCACCACAGCCGCCTCCGCGGTCACCGCGCCCCGGTCGCCGACCCGACCACCGCCCCCGTCGCCGCTCGTGGCCCGGCCCCGGTCCTGCCCCCGAGTGGCACCCCGCGAGAGCTCCCGGCCGAGACAGCGGAAGCGACACCGGAAGTGGCTCCGGGAGAGGCGCCTGCACGATTCCCTGAACCGGGCCCCCAGGCCTGGCCCCGACCGGATCTCAGAACTTCGCATCGAGTGCGTCCTCGACCAGTGACTGCAGCGCCGACAGCACCGGCCCGCTGTTCACCACCTTGTAGAGCACCGCCGCGAAGGCACACGCCGCGATCGTCCCCACCGCGTACTCGGAGGTGGTCATCCCCCGATCGGACCGGCCAAGCCGACCCGTCCACCGTCCGGACCACTTCGCCCGCCGGTCCGGCCACCCCGTGAACAGCCGTCCCCCGCGCAGAGCGCCGACCGCCCGGTCCCAGAACTTCGTTTCCATTTCATCCCCCGATGAGCGTCGATGACGAGCGGGCGCCCGAACGGAACACCCGTGAGTGAAAGCGAAAATGAATGACCGCGAGGTCGAGCAGCAGGCAGCTGCCGGCCGGGAGCCGTACGCGGCCTACCGGCCCGGACCGCCGGTCGCCAGCAGGTCGCCGGCCAGGCCGATGATCACCGGCGCCACCCCGACCGCCAGGAAGGCGGGAAGGAAGCAGAGGCCGACCGGCGCGGTGATCAGCACCCCGGCCCGTTGCGCCCGCGCCACTGCCGCGGCGGCTCGCTCGGCGCGTATCGACGCGGCCAGCCTGGCAATGGGCTCCGCCGCCGGGGCCCCCGTCGCACCTGCCCGGTGCAGACAGCGGGCCAGCGGGCCTGCGCCCGGTATCTCCCCGAACCGGCCCCATGCCTCGGCCGGTTCGCCGCCGAGCCGGATCTCGACAGCGGTTCGGGCGAGCCGGTCTCCGACCGGGCCGCCGATGGATCGGCCCACCTCCTCGGCCGCCTCCCGGGGACCGGCCCCGACCGCGACACAGGCGGCCAGCAGATCCGCGGCCAGAGGGAGCTGCCCGGCGATCACGGCGCGCTCCGGGAAGCTGTGACCGGGACGGCCGCGGGGGCGAGTTCTCTGCCACCGCCACGTCCCGTACGCCGCGGCCGCCCCGACCGCGCAGCCCAGCACACCGCCGACCAGAATCCATCCGGTCAGCCAGGCCCCGCCCGGAGCCGCCCACCGCCGAGAGGCCTCGGAAAGACGCGGAACACCGCTCGACCCGAGCAGCGCGACCAGTCGGCCCCGCCCGCCGGGCCCCGGGGCCGCGTCCGCCCCCAACAACCGCGCACCCCGCCCGCGAACCGCTCGCTTCCGACATCTGGCAGCGATCACGGCTGCCACCTGCGCCACCGTCCCCAGCACCAGCGCCGACATCCCCAGGCTGTGGAGAACTTCTCCACCCACCGCGTTCATGCCGCCTCCCCTCCGCGCACGATTCGGCGGGCCCAATACAGCCCGGCCGCCTCAAGGAACGAGCCCACCGCCAGACACGCCAGTCCGCCCGGGGTGTGCAGCAGTACGCGCAGGGGCTCGGCGCCGAGGGCCGCACCCAACCCCAGACCGGCGACGGGAAGCAACGCCAGGACCACGACCGTCGACCACGCCCCCGCCAGCTGGGCTCGCAACTCCTCCCGTCTGCGCCGGTCCTCCCGCAGCGCGGCCTCCAGGCGCTCCAGCCCGGTCGCCAGGCCCGCCCCGCCGTCCACGGCCACCCGCCAGCACGCGGCCATCCCGGACAGGCCGCCCATCCCCGGGCTCTCCGCCGCCTGCCGCAGCGCGGCCGGCACATCGCCGCCGAACCGTGCCGCCGCCAGCACCGCCGCCTCCGCCTCCCCCAGCCTGCCGCCGGAAGCGCCCGTCGCCTCAGGTCCGTCCTCTGCAAGACCTTCTCGCAGGGCGACCAGCAACGCCTGTCCCGGTTCGCGCCCGGCCCGAAGCTCCCCGACCACGGCTCCGCACAACGCCGCGACCGCGATCGTGCCCCTCTCCGCCTCCCGCGTTCCGGCCCGCCTCCGCAGCCATCGGCGGACCAACGGGACCGCAACGGCTCCCGCGACCAGCGGCAGCACCGAACTTCCCAGCACCGCGAGCACGACCGCGCCCGGAACGCACCACCATTCCTGACGCTTTCGGGCCGTTTCCGCCAGGCGCCCCCAGGCCTCGATCAGACGTAGCGACCGGCCCCACGTCCGACGCGGCGCGGGCGGAGCGTCCACGAACAGCACTCGCGCCCGCCGCACGCCCGGGTCCCGCATCATCGCGAGCCACACCGCCGATCCCGCACAGAGAGCCATTGCCTGGGCCCCGTACGCCGATGTCACCGCTGCCGCCGTCGTCGTCATCGCCAACTCCATCGCCGTCACAGCGCACCACCGATCAGCGACCGCAGCCGTTCCCATCCCCGCTCGGGAACGAAGCCCCCGACGCCCCAGCTCAGGGCCGGGACCGTGAAGACGAGACCCGCGGCATCCCGCTCCAGGACGTGCACCTCGGCGACCCGTCGTTGCCCCGCGCGGTCCCGTACGAGATGCACGACCACCGAGAGCGCGGCCGACAACTGGCTGTGCAGGGCGACCCGGTCGAGGCCGGCCGCGGTGCCGAGCGCCTCCAGTCGGGCGGGGACATGCTCGGCGGCGTTCGCGTGAACGGTGCCGCACCCTCCCTCGTGTCCGGTGTTCAATGCGGCCAGCAATTGGGTCACCTCGGCGCCGCGCACCTCGCCGACCACAAGACGGTCGGGTCTCATGCGCAGCGCCTGCCGCACCAGATCGCGCAACGTCACGCGGCCCGCGCCCTCCTGATTGGCCGGGCGGGACTCCAGGCGGACCACATGCGGATGGTCGGGTCGCAGTTCGGCGGAGTCCTCGGCGAGCACGATCCGCTCGTTCACACCGACCGCGCCCAGCAGGCTGGAGAGAAGCGTCGTCTTGCCTGCCCCGGTGCCCCCACTGATCACATAGGAGATCCGGGCTTCCACGAGGGCCCGCAGGATCCGGTCGCCCCCCGGCGGTACGGTGCCCGCGTCCACCAGCTCCGCGAGCGAGAAGGCCCGCGGCCGCACCACGCGCAGGGAGAGGCAGGTCGAGCCGACGGCCACCGGGGGCAGCACGGCGTGCATCCGTGTGCCGTCGGGCAGTCGTGCGTCCACCCAGGGCCGTGCGTCGTCCAGCCTCCTGCCGGCCACCGCCGCGAGACGCTGCGCCAGCCTCCGGACCGCCGCCGCGTCCGAGAAGGTGACGCTCGTCAGTTGGAGCCCGCCGCCCCGGTCCACCCACACCCGGTCCGGCGCCGACACCAGCACATCGGTCACCTCGGGATCCGCGAGCAACGGCTCCAGCACGCCCGTGCCGACGAGTTCGCCGCGCAGCTCCGCTGCTGCTCCGAGCACCTCGGCATCTCCCAGCAGCCGTCCCTGGGCCCGCAGGGCGGCGGCCACTCCGGCCGGTGTGGGAGCGGCACCGCTGCGTGCCAGCCGCTGGCGTACGGCGTCGAGCAGTTCGTCCGTCATACCGCCCCTCCCCCTGGCGGGCCGGTCACGGGGCTCGTGTCTCCGGCCACCGCCACCTGGTCCCAGAAGGCGGCGCAGAACCGGGCCAGCGAGCCCCGGGCGTTGCCGCCGGGCGGGGTGCCGTCGTCCTGGGAGTCCAGAAGGCCTGATTCCCAGGGGAGTTCGCCGACGAGCGGAAGACCGATGGCCCGGGCGACCCAGCGCCCGTCCAGACCCGACGCATACGGGCCCCGGGGCACCACCCGCAGGTCGTCCAGCACCATTCCGGCCGTGGACGCGACGCGCTTGGCCGCTGCCACCGCGCGCAGTTCGCCCGGCACCACAAGCAGCCCGAGATCGAGTTGAGCCAGGGCTTCGGCGACCCCCTCGTCGACCCGGCGCGGGAGGTCGACGACCACCACTCCGCCGAGTCGGCGCGCGGCGGCGAGGACCGCCCGCATCGCCTGCGGCGGGATCACCACCTCGTCGTCGCGTCCCCAGCTCAGCACCCTCAACCCGTGGAGCGCGGGCAGCGAGTCCTCAAGGGCTCCGCCCCCGAGCCGCCCCTTCGACTGCGCGAAATCCGGCCACCGCATGCCCTCGGCCCGTTCGCCGCCGAGCAGGACGTCGATGCCGCCTCCCAGCGGGTCGGCGTCGATCAGCATCGTCCGCCGACCGGACCTCGCCGCGCTCACGGCAAGGGCGCAGGCCAGCGTCGACGCGCCGGAGCCGCCCCGGCCGCCCATCACGCCGACGGTGAGCGCGGGCCGTCCCACGCCCTCGGCGGCATTGGCGATCTGATCGACGAGCCAGCCCTCGGAATCGGGCAGCCGCAGCACATACTCGGCTCCGATCTCCACCGCCCGCCGCCATACGTCCGGGTCGTCCTGGTCCCGGCCGACCAGCATCACCCCCTTCCTCCGGCCGGCACCCCGGCATCGCGCGGCGGCGTCATCGCCCACCAGCACCATCGGAGCCCGCTCCCAGCTGCCACGACACCCGGGCGGTCCGTGATGGACCTCCGGCTCGGCACCGGCCGCCGCGCACAGCCGCAGCAGGTCGTCGAGCAGCTCCACGTCCTCCGTCACGATCAGCGGGCCGCCGCGCCGCCCGCCGACGGCCGTCGCCTCTTCTCCTGCGAGGGATCCAGCCACGATCTCCGCCCCCTTCTCACTGCCCCTTCAGTGCGGTTCGCGGTGTTCTCGGAGCGTTTCCGAGATGCGCGATTCCGGCCCCCGCGGACTTCGCGGGTGGAATCAACGTGCAGCATCACGGAAAAACATGTGGATCTTGATGAAAAACTGTGGACAACCCCGGGGTTGTGAATAACTTCGTCACCCATACCAGCGACTTCCGGAGTGCAGCCCCTTGGCTACACACTGTGACGAGGCGAGTCGCACGAAGGTCGGCTCACACGATCAGGCCGATGACGGCCAGACGGGAGACATAAGGTGGTTTCCGCCCCTAAAACGCGTCCGGACATGCGACGACCCCCGCCGGGGGGGAGAGCGGGGGTCGTCCCCACGGCCGACTCGGGGGGGGAGGAGTCGGACCGGGTTAGCACGGTCGCGAACGATCCGTGACTTCCATGGTGTACCCGAGGCCCTTCTCAGGCAAACCCACGCGCCGGAGTTTACGCCGAATGGTGGGCCCCTATGCTCAGCGTTGTGGAAAACTGCTTCTCGCCGCGCACAGCAGCCTTCTTTGACCTGGACAAGACGGTCATTGCGAAGTCTTCGACGCTGACCTTCAGCAAGTCCTTCTACCAAGGCGGGCTGATCAACCGCCGCGCTGTACTGCGCACCGCGTACACACAGTTCGTGTTCCTCGCCGGGGGCGCCGATCACGACCAGATGGAGCGGATGCGTGAATACCTCTCCGCCCTCTGCAAGGGGTGGAACGTCCAGCAGGTCAAGGAGATCGTCGCCGAGACCCTGCATGACCTGATCGACCCGATCATCTACGACGAGGCCGCCACCCTCATCGAGGAACACCACACGGCAGGGCGCGACGTGGTCATCGTCTCGACCTCGGGCGCCGAAGTCGTCGAACCCATCGGCGAACTGCTCGGCGCCGACCGGGTCGTCGCCACCCGCATGGTCGTCGGCGACGACGGCTGCTTCACGGGAGAGATCGAGTACTACGCCTACGGGCCCACCAAGGCCGAGGCTGTGAGGGCGCTCGCCGTCTCGGAGGGGTACGACCTTTCGCGCTGCTACGCCTACAGCGACTCGGTGACCGACGTGCCGATGCTGGAGTCGGTCGGCCATCCGCACGCGGTCAACCCCGACCGCGCGCTGCGCCGCGAAGCGACCCTTCGCGAGTGGCCGATTCTCGTCTTCAACCGCCCGGTCCGGCTCAAGCAGCGCCTGCCCGCCTTCTCAATGCCGCCGCGCCCCGCCCTCGTGGCGGCGGCTGCGGTCGGCGCGGCGGCCGTCACCGCCGGGCTGGTCTGGTACGCCAGTCGCCGCCGTACCGCCGGGGCAGCCCTGCCCGGGTGAAGCGGAAGCCAGGCGGCGATCCTCGCCCGATTCGCCGTCCCATTCGCCCGTGATTGAACCTAAAAGTAAAGAAGCGGGGCCAGGGGTTTCCGTTCCCCTGGTCCTGGAGTACAAAGGACATAACGGCCCGCGAGACCAAGGACATCCGCGAGGATGACCTGTTGTACGCAGAACGGCCCCACGGACCGCGCACGAAAGCCGAGCACCCACGCGACGTCGACCCGTCGAATACGGGCCAGCCGCACCAGGTGACGGGCAAAGCACCCGACCTGATGGGCAATTTACGAGGACGCTTGGTAACTGGGCCGACGTGCCAGCGGCGGTACCGCACTCCGGTACCGCCGCAACCCTTGCAACGGGCCCACGCCCCACCCGCGCCATCACCTTCGGGACCTGGGCCGCCCCCTTGCACCCGCGCCGTCCCCCTCGGGCTTGACCGCCCGCCTTGCACCGGGCCACCACCCCAGGCCGCCCCTCGCAACGGGCCATCGCCCCGGGCCGAGCCGCGACCCTGGACCCGGCCACCGCCCCCGGCCGAGCCATCACCCCAGGGCACGGGCCATCAGCAGACCCTCAGGCGGCGCCTCGCTGGAGTGCCTCGCACACTGCGGTCGACTCACGTACACCCAGCTCGACCGAGCGCCCGCAATGGGTGATCCAGGCGGCCATGCCCTCGGGGGTTCCGGCCGTGTAGCCCTCGAGCGCCGCGACATAGGCCGCCCGGCCCTGTTCCGCGTGCCCCACCTCGGCCGGGCAGATCGACTTCGGGTCCAGCCCGCTGCCGATCAGCACGATGCGCTCGGCCGTCCGGGCCACCAGACCGTTGTGCGAGCCGAAGGGGCGCAGCGCCAGCAGTTCACCGTGCACCACGGCGGCCGTGATCAGGGCGGGGGCGCTGCCGCCCGCGATGATCAGGCGCGAGAGCCCTTCGAGCCGTCCGGCGACTTCCCCGGCGCTGGGGAGTGGCGCCTCGATCAGCGGCTCGTCCACGGCCTCGCCCGCCAACCGAGGGCGCCCGACCGCGTCGTCGGGGGTCGCCCCGCCGGCCGCCACCAGATGCAGCCGAGCCAGCACCCGCAGCGGTGACTGCCGCCAGACGGAAAGGAGTTGCCCCGCTTCCGCAGTGAGCCGCAGCGCCGCACCGACGGTGCGCGCCTCGTCCTCCCCGCTGAAGTCGGTACGCCGGCGGACCTCTTCGAGGTTCCAGTCGGCACCGGCCAGTACGGCCGAACCACGCGAACCCCGCAGTGCGGCTTCAGCCGTGACCTCATTGCTGCGGCGCCGCATGACGCGGTGGCCGTAGACCCGGTCGACAGCCTTGCGCACGGAGTCCACGGCATCGGGCACGCCGGGCAGGGAACCGAGCGCGGCAAGCGGGTCTGAGGCAGTCGTACTCATAAGTAGCGAGGCTACGCGCCCACCCCACCCGGACCACCCTCAAGTGGCCATCTTCACGAACGGTGACTGCACAAAGCAATCGACCCACTACCCTAGGTGAACATGAAGATCGCTTTCGTCGGGAAGGGCGGCAGCGGAAAGACCACGCTGTCCTCGCTCTTCATCCGCCACCTCGCCGCCAACGAAGCCCACGTCATCGCCGTGGACGCCGATATCAACCAGCACCTGGGGGCAGCCCTCGGGCTGGACGACGCGGAAGCCGCTGCGCTGCCCGCCATGGGCGCCCACCTCCCCCTCATCAAGGACTACCTACGGGGCACCAACCCCCGTATCGCTTCCGCCGAGACGATGATCAAGACCACTCCGCCCGGCGAGGGCTCCCGGCTGCTGAGGGTCCGCGAGGACAACCCGATCTTCGATGCCTGTGCGCGTACGGTGCGGCTCGACGACGGAGACATCCGGCTGATGGCGACGGGCCCGTTCACGGAGTCCGACCTCGGAGTCGCCTGCTACCACTCCAAGGTCGGGGCCGTGGAGCTCTGCCTCAACCACCTGGTCGACGGCCCCGACGAGTACGTCGTGGTCGACATGACGGCGGGCTCGGACTCGTTCGCCTCGGGCATGTTCACCCGCTTCGACATGACGTTCCTGGTCGCGGAGCCGACCCGGAAGGGGGTGTCGGTGTACCGCCAGTACAAGGAGTACGCACGCGACTTCGGCGTCGCCCTGAAGGTCGTCGGGAACAAGGTGCAGGGTCCTGACGACCTGGAGTTCCTGCGCGCGGAGGTCGGCGACGACCTGCTGATCGGGATCGGCCACTCCGACTGGGTGCGGTCGATGGAGAAGGGGCGGCCGTCCAGGTTCGAGCTGCTGGAGGCCGACAACCGGATGGCCCTGCAGGCGCTGCAGGACACCGCCGAGGACTCGTACGAGCTGCGCGACTGGGAGCGCTACACACGCCAGATGGTGCACTTCCACCTGAAGAACGCCGAGAGCTGGGGCAACGAGAAGACCGGCGCCGACCTGGCGGCCCAGGTCGACCCGGCCTTCGTACTCGACGAACAACACGCCGGGGCGGGCGTCGCGGCACCCGCCTGAAGCGATGCCCGGGAGCCGTCGCGGCACCCGCCTGAAGCGGTACGCCCGGGCAGGCGTCGCGGCACCCGCCTGAAGCGATGCCCGGGAGCCGTCGCGGAACGCCGGCCCTCCGAGCACCGGCCCCCGAGCACCGGCCCCCGAACGTCGTTCGCCGGCCACCCCAGGGTGGCCGGCGAACGACGCGGTGACGCAGCGACCGCGGTGAAGCAGTGGCGCAGTGACGCGGTGGTGCGGCGACCGCGGTGCGGTCAGTCGGGATTCAGCCGGTCGCCCCGGCGGGAGGCGCACCCGCGTCGGCCTCCGCGGGCTTCTCGGCGGGCTTCCCCGCCGGCTTCTCCTCGGGCTGCGCGGCGCCCGGCCGGTTGCCGAGGTAGGACGACCAGCCCGTCTTGGGGGCCTCGCCGACGCCGAGCGTCGTGAGCTTGGCCAGTGCCTTCGGGTCCTGCGCGTCCAGCCAGTCGACGAGCTGCCGGAAGGACACGCAGCGCACACCTTCCTTGGTGCACACGTTCGCGATGGTCTCCTCGATGGCGCGCATGTAGGTGCCGCCGTTCCAGGACTCGAAGTGGTTGCCGATGATCAGGGGCGCCCGGTTGCCCTTGTACGAGCGGTCGAAGGCCTGGAGCAGCCCGTCCCGCATCTGGTTGCCCCAGTAATCGTGTTGGGAGGGGTCGCCCTGGGTGGTCGTCCCGGACTGGTTGACCATGAAGTTGTAGTCCATCGAGAGGGTCTCGAAGGCGCGGCCGGGCATCGGGACGAGCTGGAGCGGAATGTCCCAGACTCCGCCCTTCTTCTTCGGCCAGACCTGGTTGCCGACGCCGCTGGAGTCGTAGCGGAAGCCCATGGTCCGGGCGGCGGCGACCATGTTCTCCTTCCCTTCGAGGCAGGGGGTGCGGGCGCCGATCAGTTCCTTCTCGTAGTCGAAGGGGAGCGGCGCCTCACCCTTCAGCTCCGGGGTGTTGGTCTTCCAGCCCTTGACGAAACCTTTCGCCTGGCTGATTTCGCTCTTCCACTCATCGACGGACCAGGTCCCGACGCCGCCGTCCGCGCCGCAGAAGTGGCCGTTGAAGTGGGTGCCGATCTCGTTGCCGTCCTTCCAGGCGGCTCGGACCTCGGCGAGGGTGTCGCGGATGCCCTCGGTGTCGTTGAAGCCGATGTCGGAGCGGCCCGGCGCGTGCTGGGGCGGGTTGTAGAGGTCCTTCTTCTCTTCCGGCAGCAGGTACACACCGCTCAGGAAGTACGTCATCTTGGCGTTGTACTTCTTGGCCACACCGCGGAAGTGCGAGAAGAGCTTCTGGCTGTCCTCCCCGGCGCCGTCCCAGGAGAACACCACGAACTGGGGAGGCTTCTCGCCGGGTGCGAGGCGTTCGACGGCCGGCATGTTCGGCTGGACGCCGGTGAAGGCGGTGGACCCGTCCCCGATGAGCTTGACCGCGTTCTTCGGGGCGTTGGCCGGCGGGTTCTCCTTGGCGCCGTGGGCGCCCTTCTCCGCGTCGGTCTCCGCGCCTCCGGACGCCGATCCTCCGGCTCCGGATCCGTTGCCGGACACAGAGCCGGAACAGCCCGCGAGAACGGCGACCAGGGCCGTGGACATGATGCCCATGGCGATCCTCTTCGTGGCGGCCATCATCCGCCCACCCTCTTCCTTGCAGGTCATGTGCGCCGAAGTGCATAGAAGTGCGCCGAAGTGCGTCGAAGTACCGACGGCGGCGCGGCCAAATTCGCACGCAGTCCCGCACAGGCAAGGGCGACATACCGAATGAAAAGCTTTTTATTCACCAATAGGAGTTATCAAATAGCCCGAACGCCTCCGGCCTGAACCGGACGGACCCCGAGCCCGTGCCATCAGATGACCCCGTTCGGATGGCCGGAAATGTCGCACGCCACGCGTCGTTCGGCGGCCCTCGAACGCGGAGCGGGATCATGGCCCCATACACGAGAACACAGGTCTAAACCAATTCCCGGCAGGCCCTTGTCACCCGGCCTCGCGCCTGATGAGCTATGCCCCGGGACACAACGGACACCCTGGGACTGGGAGAAGTCGTGAGCAACGAGAGCCTGGCCAACCTGCTTCGGGAAGAGCGGAAGTTCGCTCCGCCTGCCGAGCTGGCCGCCAACGCCAACGTCACCGCAGAGGCGTACGAGCAGGCCGAGGCGGACCGGCTGGGCTTCTGGGCCGAGCAGGCCCGCCGCCTGACGTGGGCCACCGAGCCGACCGAGACCCTCGACTGGAGCAACCCGCCCTTCGCCAAGTGGTTCGCGGACGGCAAGCTGAACGTCGCGTACAACTGCGTGGACCGCCACGTCGAGGCGGGCAACGGCGACCGGGTCGCCATCCACTTCGAGGGCGAGCCGGGCGACAGCCGGGCCATCACCTACGCGGAGCTGAAGGACGAGGTCTCCCGGGCCGCCAACGCGCTCACCGAGCTGGGTGTCGGCAAGGGCGACCGGGTGGCCGTCTATCTGCCGATGATCCCCGAGGCCGCCGTCGCGATGCTGGCCTGCGCCCGCATCGGCGCCGCGCACTCCGTGGTCTTCGGCGGCTTCTCGGCCGACGCCATCGCCGCCCGTATCAAGGACGCGGACGCCAAGGTCGTCATCACGGCCGACGGCGGCTACCGCCGCGGCAAGCCCTCCGCGCTGAAGCCCGCCGTCGACGACGCCGTATCCCGGTTCGACACCGTCGAGCACGTCCTCGTCGTCCGCCGCACCGGCCAGGACACCGCCTGGACCGAGGGCCGCGACGTCTGGTGGCACGAGATCACCGCCCGGCAGTCCGCCGAGCACACCCCCGAGGCCTTCGACGCGGAGCAGCCGCTCTTCATCCTCTACACCTCGGGCACCACGGGTAAGCCGAAGGGCATCCTGCACACCTCCGGCGGCTACCTCACCCAGGCGTCGTACACGCACCACGCGGTCTTCGACCTCAAGCCGGAGACCGACGTCTACTGGTGCACCGCCGACATCGGCTGGGTGACCGGCCACTCGTACATCGTCTACGGGCCGCTGGCCAACGGCGCGACCCAGGTCATGTACGAGGGCACCCCGGACACCCCGCACCAGGGCCGGTTCTGGGAGATCGTGCAGAAGTACGGCGTCACGATCCTCTACACCGCCCCGACGGCGATCCGTACGTTCATGAAGTGGGGCGACGACATCCCCGCCAAGTTCGACCTGTCCTCGCTCCGCGTCCTCGGTTCGGTCGGCGAGCCGATCAACCCCGAGGCGTGGATGTGGTACCGGAAGAACATCGGCGCCGACAAGTGCCCCATCGTGGACACCTGGTGGCAGACCGAGACCGGCGCGATGATGATCTCGCCGCTGCCCGGTGTGACGGAGACGAAGCCGGGAAGCGCCCAGCGCGCGCTGCCGGGCATCTCCGCCACCGTCGTGGACGACGAGGCCAACGAGGTGCCGAACGGCGGGGGCGGCTACCTCGTCCTCACCGAGCCGTGGCCCTCCATGCTCCGCACCATCTGGGGCGACGACCAGCGCTTCATCGACACCTACTGGTCGCGCTTCGCGGACAAGTACTTCGCGGGCGACGGCGCGAAGAAGGACGAGGACGGCGACGTCTGGCTGCTCGGCCGGGTCGACGACGTCATGCTCGTCTCCGGGCACAACATCTCGACCACCGAGGTCGAGTCGGCCCTCGTCTCCCACCCGTCGGTCGCCGAGGCCGCCGTGGTCGGCGCGGCCGACGAGACGACCGGCCAGGCCATCGTGGCGTTCGTGATCCTGCGCGGTACGGCGACCGCGTCCGACGAGCTGGTCGCGGACCTGCGCAACCACGTGGGCACGACGCTCGGCCCGATCGCCAAGCCCAAGCGGGTGCTGCCGGTCGCCGAGCTGCCGAAGACCCGGTCCGGCAAGATCATGCGCCGCCTGCTGCGCGATGTCGCCGAGAACCGCGAGCTGGGCGACGTCACGACACTGACCGACTCCTCGGTGATGGACCTGATCACCACCCAGCTCCCGGCCTCCTCGTCCGACGAGGACTGACGGCTCCGTCAGGACAGACACACCACAGCTGTACGGCTCCGATGGGCACCCGGCGACGCGCCGGGTGCCCATCGGGCATGCAGGCCGACGATCACCTCGTACGATCACGCTCCGCACGCCCCAGGTAGGGTGGACGCTCCACCGACACATTCGGACAACTTCAGAGAACATCTCCACAGGGGCGCCGGGAAGTCTGGTCGGCATGTCGACCGACCATGCCCGTACACCGTCCCCGCCTGGAGGTTTCTCCCGTGGCACCGCCCACCCAGGACACCCCGCCCACGCCCGCCCCGCCGCGCCGACCCCTGCTCGGCAGGCTCTCGCTCCCCGAGCGGAACTACGTGGCGGAGGCCCTCCGTACCGAGACGGTCGGCGGCGTGCTGCTGCTGGTGGCGGCGGTCGCCGCACTCGTCTGGGCCAACACGTTCGGCGGCTCATACGAGCAGGTCAGCGACTTCCACTTCGGCCTCGGTGCCCTCGGCCTGGACCTCTCCGTGGCGCACTGGGCGGCGGACGGACTCCTCGCCGTCTTCTTCTTCGTCGCCGGTGTCGAGCTCAAGCGCGAACTGGTCGCGGGCGAACTCCGCGATCCGAAGGCCGCGGCCCTCCCCGTGGTGGCGGCCCTCTGCGGTATGGCCGTGCCCGCCCTCGTCTACTTCCTCACCACCGTCATCGGCGGCGGCTCGACGAACGGCTGGGCGGTCCCCACGGCCACCGACATCGCCTTCGCCCTCGCCGTCCTCGCGGTGATCGGCACCTCGCTGCCGTCCGCGCTGCGCGCCTTCCTGCTCACCCTGGCCGTCGTCGACGACCTCTTCGCGATCCTGATCATCGCGGTGTTCTTCACCTCGGACCTGAACTTCCTGGCCCTCGGCGGAGCCGTCCTCGGCCTCGTCGTCTTCCACCTCCTCCTGCGTTTCGAGGTACGGGGCTGGTACGTCTACGTCCCGCTCGCCCTGGTCATCTGGGGCCTGATGTACAACAGCGGCGTCCACGCCACCATCGCCGGCGTCGCCATGGGCCTGATGCTGCGCTGCAGCCGGCGCGAGGGCGAGAAGTACTCCCCCGGTGAGCACATCGAGCATCTCGTCCGCCCGCTGTCGGCCGGGATCGCCGTCCCGCTGTTCGCCCTGTTCTCGGCCGGCGTCGCGCTGAACGGCGAGGCGCTGGCCGGCGTCTTCACCCGGCCCGAGACGCTCGGCGTCGTCCTCGGTCTCGTCGTCGGCAAGACTGTCGGCATCTTCGGCGGCACCTATCTGGCCGCCCGCTTCACCAAGGCCGAGCTGAACAAGGACCTGGCCTGGGCCGACGTCCTCGCCCTCGCCTCACTCGCCGGCATCGGGTTCACGGTCTCGCTCCTCATCGGCGAGCTCGCGTTCGAGGGCGATCCGGAGATGGTCAACGAGATCAAGGCCGCCGTCCTGATCGGCTCGCTGACCGCGGCCCTGCTCGCCTGTGTGCTCCTGAAACTCCGAGTCCGCAAGTACAAGGAGTTGTACGACGCCGAGGAGCTGGACGAGGACGAATCCGGGGTACCGGACGTCTACGAGCAGGATGATCCGGAATATCACCTGCGGATGGCCGCCATCCACGAGCGCAAGGCGGCCGAACACCGCCGTCTCGCCGAAGAGCGGGCGGGGGCAGCGCGCAACAAGCCGAACAGTCCGGCATGATCTGACATCGGATGTGTCGAAGACGGAGAGGGAGTCAGGGATGAGCGACCCCGGCAACTACGCGGGCAGCACGGACCGCAGCATCGGGCAGCTGGTCGCCTCGGCGACGGCCGAGATGTCCGCGCTGGTGCACGACGAGATCGCCCTGGCCAAGGCGGAGGTCCGGCAGGACGTCAAGCGCGGGGCGATCGGCAGTGCGGCGTTCATCGCCGCGGGCGTGCTGCTGCTGTTCACGATGCCGATGCTGAGCTTCGCGGCCGCGTACGGGATCCACAACCTGGGCCTGGGCCTGGCGTGGTCCTTCCTGATCGTGGCCGGCGCCTTCATCCTGCTGGCCGCCCTGATCGCGTTCATCGGTCTGCGGAAGTTCAAGAAGATCAAGCCGCCGGAGAAGTCCATCGCCTCCGCCAAGCAGACCGCCGCCGTCCTGCAGAAGGCCAAGCCGCATCCGCGCCCCTCGATCGAGGCCGCCGCGATCATCGAGCGCTCCGCCGTCTCCGGCAGCTCCCTGGCGAAGAAGAGCATCGAGGGCGGCTCCGGTCAGGACAAGGCCGGGACTGTGGCACGCTCGTCCACATGACCGTTCCCGATTCCAGAGCATTCGGCCCGACGGGTCCCGCGGACCCGGAGGGTCCGGCCGCCCCGTCCGACCCGGCCACGGCCCCCTCGGGCCGGGGTGCGGCCGGAGGGCCGGTGCGGCTCGACGGCCCCTGGACCCACCGCGACGTGGCGGCCAACGGTGCGCGTTTCCACATCGCCGAGCTGGGCGAGGGGCCGCTCGTGCTCCTGCTGCACGGCTTCCCGCAGTTCTGGTGGACCTGGCGCCACCAGATGACCGCGCTCGCCGACGCTGGTTTCCGGGCGGTCGCGATGGACCTGCGCGGGGTGGGCGGCAGCGACCGTACGCCGCGCGGTTACGACCCCGCCAACCTGGCCCTCGACGTCACCGGCGTGATCCGCTCCCTCGGTGAGCCCGACGCGGCCCTGGTCGGCCACGACCTCGGCGGGTACCTCGCCTGGACGGCCGCCGTGATGCGGCCCAAGCTGGTCCGCCGGCTCGTCGTCTCCTCGATGCCGCACCCGCGCCGCTGGCGCTCCTCGATGCTGTCGGACTTCGCCCAGTCGCGGGCCGGTTCGTACGTCTGGGGCTTCCAGCGCCCGTGGCTGCCTGAGCGTCAACTCCTGGCGGACGACGCCGCCCTGGTGGGGAACCTCATCCAGGACTGGGCGGGCCCCCGCACCCCGGAGTTCCCCGACGAGGAGACCCTGGACGTCTACCGGCGGGCCATGAGCATCCCCTCGACCGCCCACTGCTCGATCGAGCCGTACCGCTGGATGGTGCGGTCGATGGCGCGCCCCGACGGGATCCAGTTCAACCGGCGGATGAAGCGCCCGGTCCGGGTGCCCACGCTGCACCTGCACGGGTCGCTCGATCCGGCGGTCCGCACCCGCAGTTCGGCCGGGTCCGGCCAGTACGTCGAGGCGCCCTACCGGTGGCGACTTTTCGACGGTGTCGGGCACTTCCCGCACGAGGAGGACCCGATCGGCTTCTCCACCGAACTCATCAACTGGCTCAAGGACCCCGAGCCGGACCGGTAGCCGCCGGACCCGCCCGGGCACAGGTGTCCGACGAACAGCCAATTGCCTGCCGCATAGGCCAATTGGCTGACTCGCGCACGATTACCGACCTTGGGTCACGGGCAGACGTCGGGGTATGGGCTGGACGCACGACTTCACTGACGAAGCACGCAACCGCCGCTCCACCGTCTCAGCCGGTGTGAGCACTCATGAGGGGGGCGGCCCTCGCGGCCGGGTGCACCAAGTGCATGACCTTCACCGTTCCCGTCTCGGGATTTCCCGCATCCTCCGCCGTCGGGCCCGCTGGGTCTCGGCGCGCCTCCGCCACCCCCGTAACTGACCCTCGCCAAAGGCTCCCGGGGGCTCTTGAAGCTCCCCGGGGGCCCCTGAGGCGCTCAGAGGGCGCAACCCTGGCTGTCGACCTGCTGGTTGGCGGCGCGGCCGATCTCGATGTCCTCGCGGATCTCGTCCGCCGTCAGCGCGTAGCCGGTGTCCGGGTCGTCGAGCGACTTGGCGAACACCACTCCGTACACCTTTCCGTCCGGAGTGAGCAGCGGGCCGCCGGAGTTGCCCTGGCGTACGGTCGCGAAGAGCGAGTACACATCGCGGCGCACCGTGCCCCGGTGGTAGATGTCCGGGCCGTCGGCGTTGATCCGGGCGCGGACGCGGGCCGAGCGCACGTCGTACGCGCCGTTCTCGGGGAAGCCCGCGACGATCGCGCTGTCGCCGGTCTCCGCGTCGTCGTCGGGTCCGGTGAACTGCAGCGGCCTGGCTTGGAGGTCGGGGACGTCCAGGACCGCGATGTCGCGCTGCCAGTCGTAGAGGACGACCTTCGCGTCGTACAGCCGGCCCTCGCCGCCGATCTGGACGGTGGGCTCGTCCACGCCGCCGACCACGTGGGCGTTGGTCATCACCCGGCGCTCGGAGAAGACGAAGCCGGTCCCTTCGAGGACCTTGCCGCAGCTCGGGGCCGTACCCACGACCTTGACGATCGACTTCTTGGCGCGGGCCGCCACCGGGCTGCCCACGAGGGCCGGGTCCGGGGCCTTCACCTCGGTGATCGGCTCGTTGGCGAACGGGCTGAAGACCTGCGGGAAGCCGTTCTGCGCGAGGACGGAGGAGAAGTCCTGGAACCAGCTGGGCGCCTGGTTCGGCATCACCCGGTCGACGCCGAGCAGCACCGAGGAGGTGCGGACCTCCTTGCCGAGGGTCGGCAGCGAGGTGCCCGCGAGCAGCAGGCCGATCATCCAGGCCACCAGCAGCATGGCCACCACGTTGACCAGAGCGCCGCCGGTGGCGTCCAGGGCGCGCGCGGGCGACCAGGTGATGTAGCGGCGGAGTTTGTTGCCCAGGTGGGTGGTGAAGGCCTGGCCGATCGAGGCGCAGATGATCACGACGACGACCGCGCCGATGGCGACCGCCGTGGAGACCTCGGCGTCCTCGGTCACCCGGTCCCAGATGACCGGCAGCAGATAGATGGCGACGAGGCCGCCCCCGAGGAAACCGATCACCGACAGGATGCCGACGACGAAACCCTGGCGATAGCCGATGACCGCGAACCACACGGCAGCCAGCAGCAGCAGGATGTCCAGCACGTTCACCGTCGGTAGCCTCGCAGTTTCGTCACCTGGCCCGTCGGTGGTGACGGGGTCCGGGCCGGGCCCGGAACAGCGCAGCAGAACAGCCAGCGTGTCATGCGCGCCAGTCGAGCGGCACCTGTCTGGCCCTGTCCCAGGGGCGTTCCCATCCCGCGTAGTGCACAATCCGGTCGATCACTCCGGCCGTGAATCCCCAGACCAGGGCGGATTCGACCAGGAATGCCGGGCCGCTGTGCCCGCTCGGGTGAACAGCCGTCGCCCGGTTCTCGGGATCCGTGAGATCCGCCACGGGAACCGTGAAGACCCGGGCCGTCTCGGCCGGATCGACCACCCCGACCGGACTGGGCGCCCGCCACCAGCCGAGCACGGGCGTCACGACGAAGCTGCTGACCGGGATGTAGAGCCGGGGCAGCACACCGAAGAGCTGTACGCCCCGGGGGTCGAGCCCGGTCTCCTCCTCGGCCTCGCGCAGCGCGGCGCGCAGGGGCCCGGTGGTGGCCTGGTCGCCGTCCTCGGGATCCAGCGCGCCCCCGGGGAAGGACGGCTGCCCGGCGTGGGAGCGCAACGTCCCGGCCCGCTCCATGAGCAGCAGCTCGGGTCCGCGCTCCCCCTCGCCGAACAGGATCAGCACGGCGGACTGCCGGCCCGCTCCGCTCTCGGGCGGCAGGAAACGGCTGAGCTGCTGCGGCCGGACGCTGCGCGCGGCGCCGGCGACGGGGTCGAGCCACGCGGGCAGGCCGTCGGTGGTGACGTCGACGGCCATGCCGGGAACACGGCTGACGGGGCCGTGGCCCGGCGGGCTCCCGGCGGGGCCGTTCCCGGTCTGCGCCGTGCTGTGTGTATGCGTGTGCGTCATAGGCACCCCCGTCGATTCACAACGCCTGTCATCGGCCATTTCGTTCCGAGCCGCTCCGTCCTGGGGAAGGAATCCGCCCTGAGGGTGAACCTGAGCCATCGAACAACCCGAGGGCTCACCCGTTCCCCAGCGCGGGCGCGGGCTTGCCCGGATAGTCGGCGGGCGGGCTGAGCCGCTGACCGGGATAGCCGCCCATCTCGTACTTCAGGAGCTTCCTGGCCTTCTCCGGATCGGTCTCGCCCTCCCCGTACGACGGGCAGAGCGGGGCGATGGGACAGGCCCCGCAGGCGGGTTTGCGGGCGTGGCAGATCCGGCGGCCGTGGAACACGACGCGGTGCGAGAGCATCGTCCACTCGCTCTTGGGGAAGATCCCGGCGACGACCGCCTCGACCTTCACCGGGTCCTCCTCGTCCGTCCACTTCCAGCGCCGCACCAGGCGCCCGAAGTGCGTGTCGACCGTGATTCCCGGGACGCCGAAAGCATTGCCCAGAACGACATTGGCGGTCTTGCGGCCGACGCCGGGCAGCTTGACGAGGTCCTCCAGCCGCCCCGGGACCTCGCCGCCGAACTCGTCCCGGAGAGCCGCCGAGAGACCCATCAGCGACTTCGTCTTCGCCCGGAAGAACCCGGTCGGCCGGATGATCTCCTCCATCTCCTCCGGCACCGCCGCCGCCATGTCCTCGGGCGTGGGGTACGCGGCGAAGAGCGCGGGCGTCGTCTGGTTGACCCTCAGGTCGGTGGTCTGGGCGGAGAGGACCGTGGCCACGAGGAGCTCGAAGGGATTACGGAAGTCCAGCTCGGGATGGGCGTACGGATAGACCTCGGCGAGCTCGCGGTTGATCCGGCGCGCCCGGCGGACCATCGCGAGATGGGACTCGGCCTTCGGCGTCTTGCGCGGGGCCGCCGCCCTGGCCCCGGTGGCCGCCTTGCGGGGGGCCGAAGCCTTGCCCCCGGAGGCTGCCTTGCGCGGGGCCGCCTTGGCCTCGGTGGCGGCCTTCGTTTTCTTTCCGGTCGTGCCGGGCGTTGACGATGACACTGCGGA
Source organism: Streptomyces globisporus (assembly GCA_014649555.1). GTDB lineage: Bacteria > Actinomycetota > Actinomycetes > Streptomycetales > Streptomycetaceae > Streptomyces > Streptomyces globisporus. The sequence continues at coordinate 60,604 of BMTG01000014.1, forward strand.
CCTCCTGGCCGACTTCCCGAACGTCTTCTCCGGCCCTCCGGGGGAATGGTGCGCGTCTCCGAGGGAGCCATTCGCGGCATTCTCCGGGCGCGGCCGGGGTTGTTCGCCCACAGCGGAATCACCGCCCTTCACCACCCCGTCAGCCCCTTTGGCCTGCGCTCTCCCCGGCGATCCGGACACCCGGCCAGCCTAGGGCCAGGCACTGACAACCACCCTTGCCACGGCGTATCCGCCCCCGATCGGCCCCCTGCCGTAGGGTCCGGCACGCCCGTGCGTCAAACTGGTTTGTGATTGATCGCACTGTTTTACCGTCCGGCATGATGGGGACCACGGTTCCCTGGACAGGCCGACAAGGAGAGAACTCGTGGACGACGTTCTGCGGCGCGCCCCGCTTTTCGCGGCGCTCGATGACGAGCAGGCCGCGGAGCTCCGCGCCTCGATGAGTGAGGTGACCCTCGCGCGCGGAGACGCGCTGTTCCACGAGGGCGACCAGGGTGACCGCCTGTACGTGGTCACCGAGGGCAAGGTGAAGCTCCACCGCACCTCGCCCGACGGGCGCGAGAACATGCTGGCCGTGCTCGGCCCCGGCGAGCTGATCGGGGAGCTGTCGCTCTTCGACCCGGGCCCGCGTACGGCGACCGCCTCCGCACTGACCGAGGTCAAGCTCCTCGGCCTCGGCCACGGCGACCTGCAGCCCTGGCTGAACGCCCGGCCCGAGGTGGCCACCGCGCTGCTGCGCGCGGTCGCCCGACGGCTGCGCAAGACCAACGACCAGATGTCCGACCTGGTCTTCTCCGATGTACCGGGCCGTGTCGCCCGCGCCCTCCTGGACCTGTCGCGCCGCTTCGGTGTCCAGTCCGAGGAAGGCATCCACGTCGTGCACGACCTCACCCAGGAGGAGCTGGCCCAGCTGGTCGGCGCCTCCCGCGAGACGGTCAACAAGGCCCTCGCGGACTTCGCGGGCCGCGGCTGGCTGCGCCTGGAGGCCCGCGCGGTCATCCTGCTGGACGTCGAGCGGCTGGCGAAGCGCTCGCGCTGAGACGCGCGACCCGCTCCCTCCCTGCGCTGATCCAGGGCTCAGCCCTGGATCAGCCCGTGCTCGGTGAGGTATTCCAGCTGCGCCCGCACCGACAGCTCGGCGGCCGGCCACAGGGAGCGGTCCACGTCGGCGTACACCGCCGCCACCACGTCCGACGGCGTACGGTGCCCGGCCTCCACCGCCGTCTCCACCTGGGCGAGCCGGTGCGCGCGATGGGCCAGGTAGAACTCCACCGCCCCCTGCGCGTCCTCCAGCACCGGACCGTGGCCCGGCAGCACCGTGTGGACGCCGTCGTCGACCGTCAGCGACCGCAGCCGCCGCAGCGAGTCCAGGTAGTCGCCGAGCCGCCCGTCCGGGTGCGCGACCACCGTCGTACCGCGGCCCAGGATCGTGTCGCCCGTCAGCACCGCCCGGTCGGCGGGCAGATGGAACGCGAGCGAGTCCGCGGTGTGCCCCGGTGTCGGCACCACCCGCAGCTCCAGGCCGCCGGTGGTGATCACGTCGCCCGCCGCGAGCCCCTCGTCGCCCAGCCGCAGCGCCGCGTCCAGGGCCCGCACCTTCGTCCCCGTCAGCTCGGCGAACCGGCCCGCGCCCTCCGCGTGGTCCGGGTGCCCATGGGTGAGCAGCGTGAGGCCCACGCGCCGCCCGGACCGCTCCACCGCCTCGATCACGGCCCGCAGGTGTACGTCGTCGAGCGGCCCGGGATCGATGACGACGGCGAGGTCCGAGTCCGGCTCGGCCACGATCCAGGTGTTCGTCCCGTCGAGCGTCATCGCCGACGGGTTGGGCGCCAGGACGTTGACGGTACGGGCGGTCGCGGGCCCGGAGACGACGGCTCCGCGCGGCTGTCCGGGCAGGGCTGCTGCATCGGTCATGCCCGACCACCTCCCCCGCCCGCCGCGGGCACGTGTTTGGTGAACTCGTCCAGTCCCGGCCAGGTCAGCACCAGTTCGTCGCCCTCCAGCCGGGCCTGCGCGAGGACCGGGGTCATGTCCTGCACGTCGGCGGCCTCCAGGGCCTCGGCGGCCGTCCTGTACGGCGCGAGGGCCCGCAGCGTGGTCACGGTGGGCGGCATCATCAGCAGCTCGCCCGCGTCGTAGCGGCGGGCGGCCTCCGCCGGGGCGATCCACACCGTACGGTCGGCCTCCGTGGAGACGTCCCGGGTGCGCTGCCCCTCGGGGAGCGCGGCGACGAAGAACCAGGTGTCGTAACGGCGCGGTTCGAACTCCGGGGTGATCCAGCGCGCCCAGGCGCCCAGCAGGTCCGAGCGCAGCACCAGGCCGCGCCGGTCCAGGAACTCCGCGAAGGACAGGTCCCGGGCGACCAGCGCCTCCCGGTCGGCCTCCCAGTCGTCCCCGGTCGTGTCGCCGACCACGGTCGTCGCGGTCGGCCCGGCGAGCAGGACTCCCGCCTCCTCGAACGTCTCGCGCACCGCCGCGCAGACGACGGCCTGCGCCTCGGTGACCGTCGCCACGCCGAGCCGGTCGGCCCACTGCTCCAACGGGGGCCCGGCCCACCCGATCAGCCGGTCGTCGTCACGCGGATCGACTCCGCCCCCCGGATAGGCGTACGCGCCCCCGGCGAACGCCATCGACGTACGGCGGCGCAGCATGTGCACGACGGGTCCGGGCGTCGGCGCCTGGGGCCCGCGGTCGCGGAGCAGCATCACCGTGGCCGCCCGCCGGGGCGTCACGGCCGTCAGCTCACCGGCGGCGAGCGCCCGGATCCGGTCGGGCCATTCCGGTGGGTACCACTGACCTTGGGACATGGCCGGAGGCTATCCGGAACCGCGCCGATGTTCGAGAGGCTCCCTGATCATCACGGCGACCCGACATGCCCCGTACACGCCCGACATGCCCCGTACACACGCGATCCGCCCGTCGCGGCACCCGTACACACGCGATCCCGCCCGGTCATGAGGACCAGGCGGGATCGGAGACGTACGGAAAGGGGTCCTCAGGCCTCGACGAGCTCCACCTGGACCTCGACCTCGACCGGTGCGTCCAGCGGCAGCACAGCGACGCCCACGGCGCTGCGCGCGTGCACGCCCTTGTCGCCGAGGACCGCGCCCAGCAGCTCGCTGGCGCCGTTGATCACGGCGGGCTGGCCGGTGAAGTCGGAGGCCGAGGCGACGAAGCCCACGACCTTCACGACGCGCTTGATCCGGTCCAGGTCACCGGCGACCGACTTCACGGCGGCGAGCGCGTTGAGCGCGCAGGTCTTCGCGAGCTCCTTCGCCTCGTCCGGCGTGACCTCGGCGCCGACCTTGCCGGTGACGGCGAGTTTGCCGTCCACCATCGGCAGCTGGCCCGAGGTGTACACGTACACCCCGGACTGCACGGCCGGCTGGTACGAGGCCAGCGGCGGCACGACGGCGGGCAGGGTCAGGCCCAGCTCGGCGAGGCGCGATTCGACGGCGCCCGCCACTACGCCTTCTCCCGCTTCAGGTAGGCCACGAGCTGCTCGGGGTTGTTCGGGCCGGGAACGACCTGGACCAGCTCCCAGCCGTCCTCGCCCCAGGTGTCCAGAATCTGCTTGGTCGCGTGCACGAGAAGGGGCACGGTCGCGTATTCCCACTTGGTCATGGGCCCGACTGTAACGCCTGGCACGTACGGTCCCGTGCGTAGGCCGGGGCAGGACTGGTTAGGCTCGAATACGTGAGCAGGTTCCAGGTCGTCAGCGGCAAGGGCGGTACCGGTAAGACCACGGTGGCCGCCGCCCTCGCGCTCGCCCTCGCGACCGAGGGCAGGCGCACCCTCCTCGTCGAGGTCGAGGGCAGGCAGGGCATCGCCCAGCTCTTCGGTTCCGACGCGCTCCCCTACGAGGAGCGCAAGATCGCCGTCGCGCCGGGCGGCGGCGAGGTGTACGCGCTGGCGATCGACGCCGAACGCGCCCTCCTCGACTACCTCCAGATGTTCTACAAGCTCGGCAGCGCCGGCCGCGCCCTGAAGAAGCTCGGCGCGATCGACTTCGCCACCACCATCGCGCCCGGCGTCCGGGACGTCCTGCTGACCGGCAAGGCGTGCGAAGCCGTACGCCGCAAGGACAAGCAGGGCCGGTTCGTCTACGACCACGTGATCATGGACGCCCCGCCGACCGGCCGGGTCACCCGCTTCCTGAACGTCAACGACGAGGTGGCCGGGCTGGCGAAGATCGGCCCGATACACAACCAGGCCCAGGCCGTGATGCGGGTCCTGAAGTCCCCGCAGACCGCGGTCCACCTGGTGACCCTCCTGGAGGAGATGCCGGTCCAGGAGACCGCGGACGGCATCGCCGAGCTGCACGCCGCCGAACTGCCCGTGGGCAGCGTCTTCGTGAACATGGTCCGCCCGCATCTGCTGGACGAGGACGCCCTGCGCACCGCCGCGGGCGGCCGTCGCAAGGAGATCGCCAAGACGCTGACCCGGGCCGGGGTGACCGGTTCCGCCGCCCTCGTACGTCCGCTGGTCGCGCAGGCGGCCGAGCACGCGGAGCGGGTCGGCCTGGAGCGGGAGCAGCGCGCGGTGCTGGCCGGTCTCGGCCTGCCGACGGCGGAGCTGCCGCTGATCGGCGACGGGGTGGACCTCGCCGCGCTGCACGACCTGGCCACGGAGCTCCGTAAGCAGGGCGCGGGGGAAGAGGGGGACACATGAGCGCGGACACAGCTGGTACGGCTTCGGCCACGGTGACCGAAGGCGGGCCGGACACGGACCCCGTGGCCGAAGCGGGGCTGGACACGGACGCGCTGCTGGACGATCCGGACATCCGGATCGTCGTCTGCTGCGGCTCCGGCGGTGTCGGCAAGACCACGACCGCCGCGGCCCTCGGCGTACGGGCGGCCGAGCGCGGCCGGAAGGTCGTCGTCCTCACCATCGACCCGGCCCGCCGGCTGGCCCAGTCCATGGGCATCGACCAGCTGGACAACGTGCCCCGCCGGGTCGACGGCATCGACGGTGACGGCGAACTGCACGCCATGATGCTCGACATGAAGCGGACCTTCGACGAGACCGTCGAGGCGCACGCCGACGCCGAACGCGCGAAGGCGATCCTGGAGAACCCCTTCTACCAGTCCCTGTCTGCCGGGTTCGCCGGTACGCAGGAGTACATGGCGATGGAGAAGCTCGGGCAGCTGCGGGCGCGCGACGAGTGGGACCTGATCATCGTCGACACCCCGCCCTCGCGCTCCGCGCTGGACTTCCTGGACGCGCCGAAGCGGCTCGGGTCCTTCCTCGACGGGAAGTTCATCCGGCTGCTGATGGCGCCCGCGAAGGTGGGCGGCCGGGCCGGGATGAAGTTTCTCAACGTCGGCATGTCGATGATGAGCGGCACGCTGGGCAAGCTGCTCGGGGGCCAGTTCCTGCGGGACGTCCAGACGTTCGTCGCCGCGATGGACACCATGTTCGGCGGCTTCCGCAGCCGCGCGGACGCCACGTACAAGCTGCTCCAGGCGCCCGGCACGGCCTTCCTCGTGGTCGCGACGCCGGAGCAGGACGCGCTGCGCGAGGCCGCCTACTTCGTGGAACGACTGGCCGCCGAGGACATGCCGCTGGCCGGTCTGGTGCTCAACCGCGTGCACGGCAGCGAGGCTTCGCGGCTCTCCGCGGAGCAGGCGCTGACCGCCGCAGAAAATCTTGACGACGCCCGCATTGTGGATCAGAGGGCCGGGAAAGCTGGCCTTGGTGACCGGGTAGCCCCCGACCCGGCGGTCACCGCTTCCGGAACGACCGAGCCGCCCCTCTCCCCCGAGGCCGGGCAGGCGTCCGGTCCGCAGACCTCAGCCGAGCACCAGGACACGACGGAGACCGAGCCGCCCCACGAGAACATCGCGCACGCCGCGACCGCCCCTGAGGGCGACACCGTCGACGCACTGGACACCGCCGACGCGATCGACGTCATCAGCATCGAGGAACTGACGGCGGGTCTGCTGCGCCTGCACGCCGAGCGCATGCAGGTCGTCGCCCGCGAGAACCGCACCCGCGACCGCTTCACCGCGCTCCACCCGGAGGTGTTGGTGACGGCCGTGGAAGCGCTGCCCGGCGACGTACACGACCTGGACGGCCTCCGGGCCATCGGCGACCGGCTGGCGGACGGCTCCGCCCCGGCCCCTGCCGGAGCGGCGTAGCGCCGACGCGGCGTAGAGCCGGCGCGCCGCACGGCTTGGCCGGAGCGCTGTCACACCGCGGCGTACGTCATCCCACCGCGGCGTACGTCTCGTGCAGTTCCTCGTCCTCCAGCCCGATGACTCCGGGCAGGATGCCGGTGGACCGCTCGTACTCACTGCGTGCGGTCTCCAGCAGTCGGCGCCAGGACGTGACGGTCGGCCGGCGGCGCAGCAGTGCGCGGCGCTCCCGCTCCGTCATTCCGCCCCACACGCCGAATTCGACGCGATTGTCCAGCGCATCGGCCAGGCACTCGGTCCGCACCGGGCATCCGGTGCACACCGCCTTGGCTCTGTTCTGCGCTGCCCCTTGTACGAACAGTTCATCCGGATCGGTAGTGCGGCAGGCTGCCTGCGCACTCCAGTCGGTTACCCAGCCCATGCCGGCGCCGTCCTCTCCCGAATCGAGGCTCCCCCACGGCGGTAGCGGCATATTCACCGCTGCCAGTTGAGGACGTTACGGAAGGTGGGGACAGCACAACACCCCCTTCGGGCCCAATCTTGAATGGTCCGAACGGACTATGCGTATGCGGCAGATCACCCAGGGGAGTGAGCCGAGGACATACGCGACTATCACCATAAAAAAGGGACAGTGCACTCAAGTTGCAACGGACTTCTCGCGACATACGGGGCGAATTCGGGAGCGCCTCGCTGGGTGCGTGAAGGGCGGTGCGGTGGCACATCGACCGGGCGAAGAATGACCAGAAGATGCGCATGGGGCGGCAGGGGGCTTGATACGGAACCGGACTGCTGTGACAGTTGAGAGCAGCTTAGGCCAACGCCTGCCCGTCTGTCCGGCGAATGGGAACGTAGGCCCTCTGCGCCCGTGCCCGTGTGCCGAGGGCGCCCGAGGCGCGACGGTGCGCCGTGTCTTCGCCCGGCCCGGTCCTCCGCCCGGATGTCACGGTCTGGTACGGGAACGCTCCGAGAGCCCCCTGCTCCTGCGACACGTTCATCACTACGGATTAGGCTGCCCCCTATGCCAAAGAAGCGCTCGGGCGGCGGTCTCACCACGACTCAGCAGGCCGCCAAGTTCGTCGGTGTCGCCGCGCTCTCCGGAGCTGTCCTGGCAGGCATCGCGCTGCCCGCAGCCGGAGCGCTGGGACTAGCCGCCAAGGGGACGGTCGAAGGATTCGACGAGATCCCCTCCAACCTCAAGACGCCGCCGCTCAGTCAGCGGACCACGATCCAGGACCGCGACGGCGGCACCATCGCCACGGTGTACTCCCGCGACCGCACGGTCGTCCCGCTCAAGGACATCTCGCCGCACATGCAGGCCGCGATCATCGCGATCGAGGACTCCCGCTTCTACGAGCACGGCGCGGTCGACCTCAAGGGCATCCTGCGCGCCATGAACCGCAACGTACAGGCGGGCGGGGCGGCGCAGGGCGCGTCGACCCTCACCCAGCAGTACGTGAAGAACGTCTTCGTCGAGGAGGCGGGCGACGACCCGGAGAAGGTCGCCGAGGCCACGCAGCAGACGCTCGGCCGCAAGGTCCGCGAGCTGAAGTACGCGATCCAGGTCGAGGAAGAGCTCGGCAAGAAGAAGATCCTGGAGAACTACCTCAACATCACGTTCTTCGGGCAGCAGGCGTACGGCGTCGAGGCCGCGTCCCAGCGCTACTTCTCCAAGCACGCCAAGGACCTCAAGGTGGAGGAGGCCGCGCTGCTCGCCGGCATCGTCCAGTCGCCGAGCCGTTACGACCCCGTCAACGACACGGAGGAAGCGACCAAGCGCCGCAACACCGTGCTGACGCGGATGGCCGCGGTCAAGAGCATCACGCAGGCCGAGGCCGACAAGGCCATGGAGACACCCATCAAGCTGAAGGTGTCCCGGCCGAAGAACGGCTGCATCACCGCCGTCAGCGGCTCCGGCTTCTTCTGCGACTACGTACGCAAGACGATCCTCACGGACCCCGCCTTCGGCAAGACCGACGAGGAGCGGGCCAAGCTCTGGAACCTCGGCGGTCTGACCATCCGAACCACGCTCGACCCGCGCGCCCAGAAGGCCGCCAACGAGGCCGCCACCGCGAGGGTCAACAAGGACGACAAGTTCGCGGCGTCGGTGGTGCAGGTCCAGCCGGGCAGCGGCAAGATCCTCTCGATGGGCCAGTCCCGCCCGTACGGCCTGGACCAGAAGCAGAACGAGACCGTCCTGAACCTCGCCGTCAGCAACAAGATGGGCGGCAGCACCTACGGCTTCCAGGTCGGCTCCACGTTCAAGCCGTTCACCGCGGCGGCGGCGCTGGAGAAGGGCATCAGCCCGGCGACGTCGTTCTCCTCGGACTGGAAGATGACGCTCCAGGAGCGGGACTTCCGCAACTGCTCCGGCTCCCCGGCCGGGTACGCGCCCTGGCAGCTCCAGAACGAGCTGGAGTCCGAGAAGGGCTCCTGGGACATGACGAGCGCGCTCGGCAAGTCCATCAACACCTACTTCGCGATGCTGGAGCAGAAGGCCGGCCTCTGCGAGACCGTCGAGATGGCCAAGAAGGTCGGCTACGAGCGCGGCGACGGCAAGAAGATCGTCGAGAACCCCTCGATCACCCTCGGCAGTGAGGTGAGCACGCCGCTCTCCATGGCCGGCGCGTACGCCGCGTTCGCCAACCGGGGCACGTACTGCACGCCGATCGCCATCGAGTCCATCAAGGACCCGCAGGGCAAGAAGCTCGACGTGCCGAAGACGTCCTGCTCGCGCGCGATGAGCGAGAAGACCGCCGACACGATCAACCAGATGCTCAAGGGCGTCGTGGAGGACGGCACCGGTACGCAGGCCGGGCTGAGCGACCGGGACAACGCGGGCAAGACCGGTACCACCAACGACCGCAAGGACGCCTGGTTCGTCGGGTACACGCCGAACCTCTCCACCGCGGTGTGGGTCGGTGACGACATCGGCGAGAAGAGCTCGATGTTCAACGTCACCATCGGCGGCCAGTACTACGACAAGGTCTGCGGTGGCTGTCTGCCCGGCCCGATCTGGCGCATCGCGATGACCGGAGCGCTGGACGCGTCCGAGACTCCCGGGTTCAACACCGTTCCCGTGCCTCGCGGCAAGGAGAAGGACGACAAGGAGAAGGGCGACCGCGACCGGGGCCGTGACCGTGACCGCGGTGACGACGACGACAAGCCCGGCGACGACGGCAACCGGTTCCCCGGCATCGAGCTCCCGGAGGGCGTGATCGGCGGACCGGGCGGCGGCGGCCGGGGCGGCGGCAACGAGGGCCCCTGACGGTACGGGGCTGTTGGTGAAAAGGGGTGGGCGCCCGGTCGAGGACCGGGCGCCCACCCTTTTCTTGCTCGCTCAGCTCCGCTCGGCGATGCCTCAGCCGGCGAGGAGCTTCTTCACCGCGGCGGCGACCCGGCCGCCCTCGGCGAGCCCGGCGACCTTCGGGTTGACGATCTTCATGACGGCGCCCATCGCGCGCGGCCCCTCGGCCCCGGCGGCCTTCGCCTCCTCGACGGCGGACGCCACGATGACGTTCAGCTCGTCGTCGGTGAGCTGCTTGGGCAGATAGCCGTCGAGCAGCTCGCCCTCCGCCTTCTCGCGCTCGGCCTGCTCGGTCCGGCCGCCCTGGGCGAAGGCCTCGGCCGCCTCACGGCGCTTCTTCGCCTCCTTGGCGATCACCTTCTGCACCTCGTCGTCGGAGAGCTCGCGCGCCGACGTGCCGCTGACCTCTTCCTTCGTGATCGCGGTGAGGGTGAGCCGAAGGGTGGACGAGGTCAGCTCGTCACGCGCCTTCATGGCCGTGTGGAGGTCTTCCTTGAGCTTGGACTTGAGCGTGGTCATGCCGTGATTGTGACAGGTAGGGGGCCGGGCCCGCCCACCGGTTTTCCTCTCCCTCCTCACTCTCGCCTCCTCTCGCTTTTCTCCGCGCGTTCCGCTTCTGCGACGATGGGCGCATGCGCGCACGCTACGGAGTACCCCTGAAAGTCACGGCAGTCGGTGCGGCGGTCGGCGCCGCCGGACTGGCCTACGCCGCCGGGTTCGAGGCCCGCTCGTTCCGCCTGCGACGGGTCACCGTTCCCGTACTCCCGCACGGGTCACGTCCGTTGCGCGTGCTCCAGGTCTCCGACATCCACATGGTGTGCGGTCAGCGCAAGAAGCGCGCCTGGCTCCAGTCGCTGGCGGGCCTGCGCCCCGACTTCGTGGTGAACACCGGCGACAACCTCTCCGACCCGGACGCGGTGCCCGAGGTGCTGGACGCGCTCGGCCCTCTGATGGAGTTCCCGGGCGTGTACGTCTTCGGCTCCAACGACTACTACGGCCCCAAGCTCCGCAACCCGGCCCGCTACCTCCTGGAGAAGGTCCAGGGCAAGCACGGCCTCAACGGCAACGCCCCCGCGGTCGGCGTCGTCCACAACCCGTGGGAGCCGATGCGCGACGCCTTCGACGAGGCGGGCTGGCTGGACCTGTCGAACACGAGAGGCCGGCTCAAGCTGGAGGGCATGGAGCTGGCGTTCACCGGCCTGGACGACCCGCACATCAAGCGGGACCGCTACGCCGAGGTCCAGGGCGGCCCGGAAACCGGCGCCGACCTCTCGATCGGCGTGGTCCACGCCCCGTACCTCCGCTCCCTGGACGCCTTCACGGCCGACGGCTACCCCCTGATCCTGGCGGGCCACACGCACGGCGGCCAGCTGTGCATCCCGTTCTACGGGGCACTGGTCACCAACTGCGACCTGGACACGGACCGAGTGAAGGGCCTGTCGAGCCACACGGTCGGCGACCAGCGCGCCTACCTCCACGTCTCCGCAGGCTGCGGCACCAACCGCTACACCCCGGTCCGCTTCGCCTGCCCGCCGGAGGCGACGCTGCTGACGCTGGTGGCGAAGGGCTGAGGGGGCGGGCGGGGCTGCCCGGACGGCGCGCGTAGGCGGGCGCGGCGGGCGGCGCGAGTGACGGCGGGCGGCAGACCCCGGTGGCAGCGGGCGGCCGACGAATCGCGGGGGTCTTCCCACCCCCTTACGGTACGAATCATGACCGCGCCCCGGACCGCCCTGCTCCCCCGCCCCCGGGCTGCAGAGGTGCTCCCGGCCCCCGCAGCTCCCCGCCGCCCCTGGGCCACGGCCCTGCGCACCCTGGCATGCGGGGCGGCGGTGGCGGGCCCGGCCGTCACCATGGCGACCGGTTGCACCCCACCACCCCTGATCCACTTCACGGTCCTGGCGAACCTGCTGGTCGCGGTGGTCTTCGGCTGGTCGGCGGTACGTTCCTGGCGAGGCGCTCCGCCCCTCCCCCCGTACCTGACGGGCGGGGTGCTGCTGCTCGCGGCGATCACCGCCCTGATGCACCACCTGGTGCTCGTGAACTACACGGAGACCCCGGCCCCCGGTACGGGCTGGCCCCTGGCAGCGACGCTCCTGCTCCACACGGTGACTCCCTTGACGGTCACCGCGGACTGGCTCCTGCTGACCGCGCCCCGGACCCTGCGCCTGGCCCACATCCCACTGTGGCTGACGGCCCCGGCGGCCTACCTGGGCCTGGTTCTGACCCGCGGAGCCCTGCTCTCCCCCGGCACCCCGGACCGCTACCCGTACCCGTTCCTCGACGTCGACACGTACGGCTACACCGGCACCCTCACCCAGGCCCTCGCCCTCGGCCTCCTCTTCACCGCCCTGGCCAGCCTGATCACCGCCGTGGACCACATCCGGCCGAACGTGGCGGGGTGGATCCAGCACCGACGAAACCGGATTTCGCCTCCGGCCGCCGGTGGGCTAAAGTAATCGATGTCGCCGGGAGTCCGGTGGACATCGGGGTGTAGCGCAGCTTGGCAGCGCGCTTCGTTCGGGACGAAGAGGTCGTGGGTTCAAATCCCGCCACCCCGACAGCTGAGTAGCAGGTCAGAGGGCCCTTACCGAATCGGTAAGGGCCCTCTGGCGTTGCTGTGTGTCTATCTGCGTGACTATCGCTTCCTGCGTGCCTACGGCTTCTGTGGGTCCGCGCCGAAGATGCCGTCCATGACGACGGCGCCCGTCTGGATCACCGGCCTGATCTGCTTCCGGTAGACCTCCTCGGTCACGGCCGTCCCCGAGTGACCGACGAGCCGGGAGATCTCCTCCAGCGGGACACCGCGGTCGGAGAGCAGTGACACAAAGCTGTGCCGGAGCTCCCGGGGCGTCCACTCGGCCGCGTCGACCCCGTCCACGTCCTTGAGCGCCTGGCGGAAGGCGCGACGGACGTTGGCAGCGTCGAGCGGCTTGCCGACGGCCGAGGAGAAAACGAGTCCGTGCTCCTCCCACTCGTCGCCGGCGGCGAGCCGATCCCAGCCCTGATCCTCGTACTGCCGCCAGAGCGCATCGATACAGCGTGACGGCAGGGCGAGCGTGCGCCGGGACTTGCGGGTCTTGGTGTCGCCGCTCCGCCGGACCGACCGCCAAACGGCGATGTGCGGAGGCTGCGCCGGGACCAGGTCGGGCCGTCCCTTGAGGAAGACGTGGTCCCAGGTGAGGGCCCGCAGTTCCTCGGTGCGGGCACCGGTCAGGAGGGCGACGACGATGTACGCGTACATCGAGGTTCCCTCAGCTCCCCGGAGAACGGCCTCCGCCTGGGCGAAGGTGAGGGCTTTCGAAGGCCGCCCGGACTGCCCCTGAGGCACCGAGCACAGCTCCACGACGTTCCGCTTGACCTTGTCCCGGGCCATGGCCCGCTTGACCGCCCGGTTGAGGCAGGAGTGCAGGCCCTGAAGGGTGCGGGTGCTGAGCGTCCTGGACTTCTTGGCGAGCCAGCGGTCAACGTCTTCCGCGCTGAGATCGCGGAGCTTGCGGGCGCCGAGCGACGGAATGACGTGCTTCTCGCTGAGGAGCGTGGTCGTCGCGACGGTGCTCGGGTCGAGGCCGGCCAGACCATAGGCGAGCCAGTCCGTGACGGCGTCCTTCACGGTGTAGTTGGTCGGCGCGATGGCCAGACCGTCCTCGTGGTCGCGCAGCACCTCCTTGAGCTTGTTCTTCGCCTCGGTCTTGGTTCTGCCACTCCCCCGCTTCACGATCCGCTTCCCGCTCGGGTCGAAGCCGAGGTTCGCCGTGGCGATCCACCGTTGCCGCTTCTTGTCCCAGTGCAGGCCGCCGTCACCGCGACTACGTCGTTTCGTCATCAGGCCGCCCGCCCCATCTCATCCGCGATGAACTGACGCAGGGCGACGGCAGGAATCCGGCGGCAGCGCCCGATGGTGACCGAAGGCAGGCGCCGCGTGCGAATCAGGTCGTAGACGGTGGACCGGCCGAGCCGGAGACGCTTCGTCACCTCGGCCACGGTGAGCAGTTCGTCATCACGCATGGTGGGGCTCTCCTGTCTTGTCGGGTGACTGCGGGCGTAAGGCGCTGAACAGGGCCTCGGCATTGGTCAGGCCCATTCCGGCGAAGCTCCAGTGGGAGAGGACGAGGACCGTGTCCGGCTCCGGAAGCGGGTGGCCGGCCGCGATGGCACGTTCGCGGGTGAGGGCTTCGTTGTGGTCGGCGCGCTCTTGGCGGAGGGCGCCCAACGTGACGGAGTAGGCGCGGGATTTGGTGGAGAAGTGGCCGCGGAAGCCGAGCATGTGGGCCCACTTGCGCAAGCGGAGGTCTTCCAGTTCGGGCAGGGCACCGAGGCGCCAGCAGGTGAGGATCATGCGCCGCGCGTGGTCGCTGACGTCGGCGCCGATGAGATCGGTGACGGGATTGCGAAGGGGCCGGTCCAGGGTGCCGGTCGCGGCCTCGGCGCCCTTGGTGGCGTACTTGGCGATGTAGGCCGCGACAGCACGGCTGGTGAGGTTCGTCGTGCCGGTGAAGTCCGCCGACCGGATCGGACGGATGTCGAGCTGCTCACCGAACCGGAAGGAATGGGCGCGCCCCTCTAGAACCGGCCCCGGAGCCTCGGCCAGGCGGACGGCGGACCGGATGGCGTCGGTGAGCAGCCCGGTCGTGGCCCATCCGGGCGGGGCATCCTCGGCGCCCTCCGGGCCGTCGAGACGGATCACGGCATGGAAGTGGACGGCTCCGCGCCGCTGGTACTCCGCGACCTTGGCGTACGAGACCTTGAGGCACTGGCCCAGGGCGGTACGCGTGATCCCCGCGCGGGCTGCGAGCTGTTGGCGCAGGTAGGTGGTGAAGCGAGCCCAGAGGGCACCTGCGTGGGCGTTCCAGAGGACGGCGGTGCGGTAGTCGTAGCGGTCGGAGTTGAGCGGCGTACCGAGGGCGGGATCCCCTTCGCTGTGCAGGCGTCCGCAGCGGCAGCGGCCGGTTCCGGGGCGGTTGTGGACGGGACCGAATGAGGGAGCCGTGAAAGTGGCGAAGACGAGAGGGTGTTGGGCGACGGCCGGGCCGATGCCCTTGCCTCCGGTGAGACCGGCCGTGATGAGGTGGAAGGTGTCCTTGCGGTACGTCTCCGCGCAGGCCGCGCACCGGGTGGTACGGCGGTTGTTGCAACGGACGAGGAGCTGACCGGCGGGAAGTGTGGCGGCGGTGATCTCCCGTACGACCTCACCAGTCGTGGCGTGGACGTCGAGGCGATGGCCTTCCAACCGGACTGGCCGCTCGCAGCCGCCGAGACGCTGGATCTGCCTGGCGTGGGCGCCGAGGTCGCCGTACCGGGCGAGGGCGGCCAGCTGGCGGAGCGCCCCGGCATCAGGAGCCTGGGGGTTCACGTGAGGTTCCTCCTTGGTGGGGGCCAAGGCCCTCCCATGCCGTCCAGGGGGCTAGACAGCAAGGGCAGGCCAAGGCGTCGAGAAAGCGGGGCTCAGCGGCGGTCGCTCTGGAGGATCGAGCGGACGACGACGGCGCAGACGGCGACGGACGCGGCGGTGACCGCGACCGCCAGCAGCAGGGAGACCAGGACCGTACCGACGACCAGGACCAGGGCCCCGCCGCCGGCGGCCAGAGTGAGGACACTTCCGGGAGTGAGCCGCACGGCCGGTCGGGCCGGGGCCGCCTGGAGCGGGGTCGGGATGTACGGAGCCGGGACGTGGGCGGGCGGGGTGTCCGGGGTCGGGTACTTCGGCGAGAACATACGGGGTCCCTTCTTCAGGTCAGCCGAGGAGACCGGCGACGGCGGGGGCGAGGAAGCTGTTGGCGACGAGGTAGCCGCCGAGCAGAAGCAGCACGACCAGCCACCACGGCGGGCGGGCGAGCTGGATGCCGAGGACGGCGACGACGAGCACGACGAACCAGAGCGGTACGTGCATGGAGGTGACCTCCTGTCAGGCCTTGCAGCGGTGGGCACGGGCGGCCAGTTCGGCGGCGGGGCGACTGTCGTACTCGGCGGAGAAGTCGCAGCGGGGCGCGGTGCAGGCGGCGAGGTGCCGGTCGCGGCCACGGGCGAGGAACGTGGCGACCTGGACGGGGCCGATGCGACGGACGTTGCGGAAGCGCGGGGGCATGAGACGGGGTCCCTTCTCAGAGGTGGGCGGCAACGGACTGCGTCATGGATGCGGGGAGGCCGAGCCGGACCCGTACGGTGTCGGCATCGGCCGCCCTGCCGGTGGAGGCGCGGTACTCCGCCGCCAGCGACTGGACGCGCTCCACGAGGGCGGGCGGTAGAGGCGATACGGGGACGGAAGCGGCAGTCGACTTCTCGGAGGCCTCAGCGCCGGGGAGTTGAGGAGGCGAACTGACCGGCCCCGACTCGTCGTCCACCGCCACAGCAGCGGGTGGTTCCGGGGTAGGCGGCTCCGGGATCGGGTTCGCACGAACCGCTGCTGGACGGGGAGCGTGAGCGAGGAGCGTGCCGCCGAAGAAGGCGACGGCGGGCCAGCCGGCCACCACCACGCGGAGCGGGGCGGGGACGTGCTCCAGGTCGAGGAGTCCTGCCGTGGCGACGTTGGCTCCGAGGGAAGCAGCCAGGGCGATGAGGAACCAGAGGCGCGGCCCTCCGGCAGGTTGTCCGGCGCGCTGTTGTTCGCGCATCCGGCGCCAGGCCGCGACAAGCAGCAGGTCGACGCTGACCGGGTAGGCCCACGCCTTCCATCCGCCCTGCCCTGCGGCTTCGGCAAGGTCGTGCAGGTGGGAGAAGGAGAGGGCTCCCGCGATGAAGGCTTGCACGAGCACGGGATCGAAGCGGGCGAGGTGGGCGCGCATCGGTGCGGTTCCCTTCCGGTGCGAGGCATGGGCGGGGTAGGGACACGGCGTGAGGCGGTCACGCCGACCGTGGGAGCGGGTGAGCTAGTCGGTCGCCGGTCGGGCGACGGGCCCCGAGGAGGGGACGGCTTCCGCAGCGACGGTCGAGGCCGCCGGGCGGAACGCGTCAAGGCGCGGCAGTTCCGGTACCAGGCCGGAGGTGGCACGGCATACGGCTGCCGCGTCGTCCAACGTGAGGTGCGGGGAGCGGGCGCGCGACCAACCGCCGGAGGCGTCACCGACGATCGCGACGCCGGGAAGGTCAGCGGGGATGGCGGTTGTGGCCAGGGCCGCTTCGGCTGAGATGTCGGCCAGCGCCATGTTCGCGGACGACTCATCGTTGACCCGGTGGCAGACCCGGCCGGTGAGCTGTGCCCGGAGCATGGTGGCGCCCTTGCCCAGCTCCGAGCCGAAGCGCTGGCCGCACACCTCCAGATAGATGCCGGCGGCACGGCCGAGCTGCGCTATGCGGATGAGCTTGGTGACCATGGCGTCCCGGCGCTTCTCGTCATCACGGTTCGCCGCGAGGAAGAGTTCGGCCACCTCGTCCACCACGACCACGACCGGCACCGGACGATCGCTGTCCGGCAGCCCCCACACATCCGAGGTGAGTACGGCGTCCGCGCCGAGGACGGAGGTCATCCCGATCAGCCGGAACCGCGCCTCCATCTCGTCCAACAGAGCATCCAGCAGCGCGTTCGCCCGGTCCGGCGTATCGGCCAGCGCCGACAACCGGGGCGCGAACGGAGCCAGCTCTACACCCCACTTGCAGTCGATCCCGACGAGAACGACCGGCTGCCGGGCGAGTCCACAGAGCAGGTTGCGGAGGTAGACGGACTTCCCTGACTGCGTGGCGCCGAGGATGAGTTCATGAGGCACGGTGCGGAAGTCCCGTACGTGCCAGCGGCCGTCATCCCGTAGCGCCAGGGGCAGGGACAGCAGGCCGCCGCCATCCGGCTTACGCCGAGGACGCCTTACGTCCGCGAGCACGTCCCAGCCAATCAGGCGCAGTTCGAGCCAGCCCGGGCGGGTCGGGCGGATGTGGACGGCGTGCGCGGCCCAGGCGTGCCGCAGGCGGTCGGCAGAGGCGAAGAAGTCCTCCGGCGCCTGGCCGGTCGCCATGCGGAGCTTCATCACGAGGCCGGCCCCGGTCGGCCGTGGCAATGAGCGGTGCGGGGGTACGGGTGCGGCTTCCCGCCCGACGAGACGGGCCGTGGCCCGGCGGACGGCGGAGGCTGGAACCGTCAGCCCGCAGGCGTCCATGGTGGCGCGGTAGGTCGCCAGGACGCGCAGAGCGACGATCGGAAACCCGACGAGCCACCAGAAGGCGACCGGCGTACGACGACGCAGCACCAGCAGCGCGGCGATGGCCGCCAGGCAGAGCGTTAATGCCCATACGACGTCGGGCATGGCACTCAACCCCGCGCCGGGGTGGCGGCGTTGACCATGACAGCGTCGGCCCGGTAGGCGATGCCGTGGCGCATCCGACCGCCGAACTCGCTCTCCCACGGCCGCGCGACGAGCCCGGACAGGATGACGGGCGCGCCCATCACCAGGCCCTCACCGATGCCCGGCTCCGGGACAGTCACCTTGATCATGTCCGAACCACCCTGCGCGATGAACACCAGCTCCAGCACCATGAGTCGTTGGTTCGTCGTCGGGTCGACGGCGACTTCGCCGGTCTGGCGGTCCTTCACCTTCACCTCAGGCAACTTGGTGACGAGGAGGGTGGCGGCGGAGACGTCTACGGGGATGACACGCATCTTCTGAACCTCATTGGTTGATGGAGCCGCAAGCGACTCGACGGCTGCATACCCCCCTAGACAGCGAGGGGTGGCCCACCCGAACTGTCTAGGGGGGTTGACGCTCACAGTAAACCGACGCGCCATCAACTGTCTAGGGGGGTATTCAGAGTGGTGTGGCGTCGGCGCTCCGAGCTAGCCCAGCACCCAGTGCAGAACGGTGGCGTCATCATGCGCTTTACCGCGAGGCCAGCGCCGCCCGTCAGGGTCATCTGCCTCAGCCGCCCGGACGCTTCGAATCAGCTCCTCGGGCCCGGATGAGTTGATGACGTCCAATGCCTCACGCCAGGAGGCAAGTTCGAAGCGATCCACGAGCCGTGTCGCGCCGTCGCTGAGCAGCGTCACCGAGGCCAGGGCACTCCGCGGAAGAGTGCCGGCGAAGGCGTGCTCGGCAGCCGAGGAGTCGGGCCCAGCGATCCAGAAGCCATCGGGCCGATTGCGACGGTCGGTGAGAGCGTCACGGTACTCAGCCAGTGCGCGAGCGTGTTCAGGCGTACCCGTCGGCAAGGAGTCGAGCGGCCCGCGCAGCTGCCGACCGACCTCATCCAGACGCCGGTCACTGACTGCCGTCACGGCTCCGTCCTTGTCCGCCAGGAGGAGGGACGAGTCCCCGAGAACCAGGTACTCGACAGCTTCCGCACCGACGCGGACGGCGACGACCGTGCTGGTCGGACTGGCCCGGTGCACCAGGTCACAGGTGCCCTCATGCAGGCGCCTGACTAGGTCGATCGCATCGGCAAGACAGTCCGTCAGCGGCCGGGCAGGCCGCGAGGTGACACCACTCAACAGCAGGCCGCCGAGAGTCGCGGAGAACCAGGCGACGCCGTGCGAACAGCCGGTCTCTGCTCCTGCGACCCCGGCGCCGTCGAGCAAGACTGCGGCGCCAGGTGCAGCGGCGGCGAAGTCTTCGTTCTCGTGGTCGGCATCGGCCGCCAGGGTGGCGAGGGCCGCTCTCACACCGACGTCTCCTCGTCGTGGCGGTACAGCGGGCAGAGCAGTTCGGCCGACAAAGGCTCACTGGTGTCCGGGTCGTACTCGACACCCACGAGCGTCGAGAACCGCTGATCGCCCACCTGCCCCCACAGGGTGTTCAGGTCATTGGTGAGCAGCTGCACGACGCCCAGAGAGCCTTGCGTGTGGATACCCGCGATGGCGAGGAGCGTCCCTTGGCCGTCCGGCCGTGGCAGCCTCCCGAGATATCCGACGTCGTACGACCGGGTCGGCGCACTGTCCTGCCCCGAGCGGTGGACTAGGCCGGTCTTCCGGTCGACCACGATCCACGGCCCGTCTTCCGCTCGCTCCCACGCGAGGACAGGGTCCTGCGCGTACGTGTCCCACATCTCCTGGGACATGCGAGGACCGCAGACGACGACCAGGCCGTCACGGTCGAGGTCGATCGCTCCCGTGACCGGGACGTGCTCCGAGGTCACGTCGAGCCCGTACGACCGGGCCAGCTCTTCCAGCCGCTTGCCGGAGCTGACATCGTCCACCGCGACGACCGTACGACCGCGCTCGTCGTCCCGTCGAAGCGGAGTTGCGACGGTGACACTGCCCCGGCCGAGGAACGCGCCTTCGGGGGCGGGGCCCGTATGCCGGATCTGGTGGATACGCCCACGGCTGAGGCCCGCCTTCGCAGCGATCTGCGCGTAGGACAGCCCCTGAGCGTGGAGGTCCTGCACCACGCGACGGCGGAGACGGGCAAGCTCGGTCACCTCCTGCTGCGCGTCGGCCAACCGCGTCGTGACCTCACGCAGGAGCAGGTACGGATCATCAATGGCCACGATGCGCCGCAACTCGTCCGACATGACCTCACCTCCTAGCCCGTGCCAGGAGTCTAGCCCTCTAGACAAAACGGGCGGGAGGCGCCGTCCCGTACGGACGCTGATGACATAGAAGCCGCTACGCCTCCGAGGCACACCCCGAGGGCTCACCGCCGACCGCTCAGCGCACCGAGGGAGAAGTATCCGATCACGCGCTCTCCCGAGCCAGGTCCGCCCACACGGAGCGCCGGTCAGCCGAGTTCACGACTCCCCAGTCCTTGGCGCACCCCGCGACCAGCGAGAGACCGCGACCGCCTTCCTCCTGTTCGGTCGCCTCACACAGGCGCGGTTCGCACTCAGCGCCTTGGTCGATCACCTCGATCCGCACGAGATCGTCCCCGAAACCGACGACCACCAGGAACCACCCGCCGTCCGCTCCGCTCAGGGAGTGCCGGACAGCGTTCGTCGCCAGTTCGCTCACGACCAGAACGGCGTCATCGACAGGGGCGTGGCCTTCCACCAGCGAAGCCACGAAGTGACGGGCCTCGGCCACCTCTCCGGCCAGACCAGGGAAAGCACGGCACCACTCGGTACGCATGAACACTCCTCGCCATCGTCTAGGGGACTAGACATCCCGAAGGCAGAGTATTCCCATGCGCAAGCCCAAGCCAGGCATCTTGAGGAATTATTCCTCTACGAGTGAGCGGCCGGACCCAGACCCTGGAACTCCTTCATCACGCGCAACAGGAGTTCCCTCGCTTCACCACCGAAGACCGCAGCACCCACGAAGCGTCCGAACTGCTCCTCGTACGTTGCCAGTTCGTCCGAATCGGCGGTCACCCGCTCTCGATCGAAAGTCTCGATCACCACGGCTTCCTGGTCGCACAGAGTGAACCCATGCCGAGGCATAATCGGCACTGGCCGACGCCAGGGCACGATGCCGAGGCGGACCGTGGTGAGGCTCTCAACGGCCAACAACCGGTCGAACTGAGCAAGCATCAGGTCCGGCGTTCCCGGCCAGGTCCGCAGTACGGCTTCAGTGATCACGAACACCGACTCCCGCTGCGGCTCGTACAGCACGCTCTGCCGCTCCACCCGAGCAGCGACCGCACTTCCCACGGCCTCCGGAGTGGCGTTCGGCGCGCTGCTGAACACATGCCGGGCGTACTCGGCGCTCTGCAACATGGCCGGCAGAACCACGCACTGGAACGAACGCACCAGCCGAGCCGAGCGCACGGCGTCATCAACGGTCAGGCCGGGAGGCGGGATGGCCACTCCCGCCCGGTCCGAGGCACTCTCAACGGCGGTCAGGAGGTCCCGCACTTCACGTGAGGTGGCCTCATCGAGCAGGAGAGCGCGAGCCAGGCGCTCCAGCACATCGGAGCTGGGGACCATGCGCCCGTTCTCCACCTTGGACACGGTGGGCTGCCCGACCCCTGCCTCCTGGGCCAGCGCTGCACCAGACAGGCCGGCCTCAGCACGCAATGCCCGAAGGCGCGCACCGAGCACCTTCATCCGCTCCTGCCGCTCACTCCCCATACCCAGGGTTCTACACCACAGGGCGGAGACCATGCCCAAGCCAGCGAGAGCAGTGACCACCGAGGCCCATCATGATTCAAACTTTCTCTACTGGTTCAAGGCACCCGGCTGCGCTCCGCTCCGCCGGGCGCGCTTCCCGGCTCCGCTCCGGGCGACGCTCCTGCCTTCGGCCCGCTCCGCCCGCGCTGCGCCGACGCGCGCCCACTGGTGGATAGGGCCGGTGGTCATGAGGCGAGCACCACATAGAGCGGCCTGCGGTCAAGACAATGCCTCCGGCGGGGATCGGCCGGCACCGGGATGGAGGGGGCGCCGTTCCAGAGTGCGGGCCCGTAGTGGCGTGCGCGGGGTGCTCCCATCCCGTCCACCGCCGACCCAGGCAGAGCCGAGCAGACACGGCACCTGGCGTCCAGGTCGTTCGTACAGTGGCGCGCTCCACCTGGACGCCAGGCACCGCGCCTGCTCCACGGTGTGTGGGTCGACGGCGGACGGGATGGGAGCTGGGGGAAGTGGTGGGTTGATCAATATAGGCATCTTCTGCTGCGCCTCACCCAGCGCCCTAAAGTGCCGCTTGAGGGGGGCGAGATGGCAGACAAAAACAGTTGGTGAAATAACCCGCACTGGTACCTGGTGTTCGTGGGACTACTTCTGTGCGCCCTGATCACCGCAGGCGACATGATCAGCCGCTGTGTGTTGGGTGTAGGGCTCACGCTGACTGCTATCCGCTACGGGCACGAGTCTGCAAGGTGGGTCCGCGTCAAGTCCGGCAAGAACCCTGACACCAGTAGCTGACACCAACAGCAGCGGTCAAGGTCGAACCTCACCGACCGCCCAGCAGCGGTACAGCAGACTGTGACCGCCGTCGCCGTCCCTCTGTGATCGACCAGAGGATGATGAGGCGAGGCATCAAGGCCTTGGCCATCTGAGCGCGCTGGCCTCCGAGGTAGCCGGCGCTCTCACCCTCGCCTCGCTCAGTGAGACACCACGCATGGCTGTCGCTAGTGCACCCCGTCGAAGCTCGGGATGCGCCAACCCTGCCCAACCTTCGTCAACTTCCCTTAACCTCTCGACTAGTACCGCGACGAGGGGGACCGGAACATCACATGCAGGGACGTGTACTTGGTGAAGAGCGCCTCGATCCGTACGCCGAAGACCTCATCGAGTCGCTGCGCGCCTTTGGCTACGACCTACCGACGGCATTGGCCGACCTGGTAGACAACAGCATCGCTGCACGAGCCAAGAACGTACACATCTCGTTCTGCTCAGACCCTGGTCAGACTTGGGTGGCCATCGTCGATGACGGCACCGGTATGAGCGAACCTGAGCTCCACGCGGCCATGAGGTTCGCACGCAACCCGAGGCACCAACGAGCCGACGGGGACCTTGGACGATTCGGCTTGGGCCTCAAGACAGCATCCCTCTCTCAAGCACGAATGCTCACCGTCCTATCCCGACACGCCGCTGGCTCACTTGCGGCGAGAACCTGGGACATTGACTACATAGCACAGCGCAAGGAATGGCTTGTACTCACAGAGCCTGATCCTGAAGTCCTCCGCATCG
Organism: Streptomyces globisporus; assembly: GCA_014649555.1. Lineage (GTDB taxonomy): Bacteria > Actinomycetota > Actinomycetes > Streptomycetales > Streptomycetaceae > Streptomyces > Streptomyces globisporus. The sequence goes on from BMTG01000014.1 coordinate 83,521, forward strand.
CCGATCAAGTCGGATTCACTGGGCAAGGTACAGCAATCGTCTGGAGGAAGACGGACAAGCTCGGAGACGGCAGGACACTGTCCCGGAGAGTTTCGGACGCTGGACGCGAACTCGCCCTCACTTTTCACCGGTTCCTAGCATCGGGGCGCCTTAACTTGCAAATAGCACGCCAAGTGCTCGCCCCTTTGGATCCGTACCTCAGACGTCACCCCGCTACACAGGATCGGGGCGTTGAAGAGCTTACGGCCTCCGGACACTCCATACGAGTTAACCCAGTGGTTTTGCCTCATCCGTCTAGGCTGACGAAGAAAGAAACAACCCTGGTTTCTGGCCCCGGCGGCATGCTCGCACGCCAAGGATTCTACGTTTACCGAGGGGATCGGCTGGTCGTAGCCGGGAGCTGGTTGGGGCTTGCAGGAATGCATAAGTCGGCACCGACTCGACTAGCCCGCCTGGCCCTTGAGATTCCTCCGAGAGTCGACCTCGCTTGGGCAGTAGACGTTAGGAAGGCGACTGTACATCCTCCAGTCCAGCTTGAACCAAGGTTGATCGAGCTTGCTGAGGATGTACGAGCCAGATCCGAGAAAGTATTCACCCACCGTGGTGCTCCCGCTCGTGGTCACGGTAGGCGCGCTAGCGTCGAGCCCGTATGGCATCAAGTCCGCAGACTAGGGCAGTCCGAGTACTCCATCAATAGAGAACATCCACTCGTCGTGGCAGCGTCTTCAAGCCCCTCTTGCAAAACGATAGAAGGGGCACTTCGACTGATCGAGACCACGCTGCCTAGAGAGCTCATCGTTCAGGAAGCAGTCAACCACGCTACTGAACATGCTCCAGAGCAGGAAGGGAGCGAGCCTGACATGGAAGAAGTACTCGTCATGCTTCGGTCGCTGCTGACAGGACTCCCCTCAGACCCAGCAGATAGAACCGCTCTAGCGGATGCCCTACTGAAATCCGAACCGTTCTGCCGGTATCCGGGCCTTGTTAAAGAAATCATCGAACAAGTTCCTCCCGAGGAGGCGTGAACAATGACGGATCTCACGGAGTCTGCCCTGATCCTTGCACGACAGAAGGTCTTTGACCTTGAGAAGCACGAACGCACACGCGAGCGTTTCAAAGAGCTCGCACGAGGAGCCGCGGCCCTGCTTTCTGCAGCAGGGAGCGTTTCAGTAGAAGAGGTTACCCGGCGTCTGGAGGCAGAATTTGATGTCTGGGTCCCCCAGCCCATTGTAGTGAGCGACCCCGATGGCCACGTAGCTTGGTTGAAGGATAGGCGCCAGGATATCGAGTTCGCATACTGGAATCGCTACGCTGAATGGCTGAAGAAAGACTGGAAGCCGAGCACGGTAGAGGCTCTTGATGAAGCAACAGACCAGATCCTTGAACTTCTAGAGGATCCGGCACGATCCGGCGTCTGGAAGACCTACGGAATGGTCTACGGGCAGGTTCAATCCGGTAAAACGGCTAGTTACACAGGCTTGATATGTAAGGCTGCAGATGCCGGGTACCAAGTCATTGTTGTCCTAACAAGCCAGCATGAGAGCCTCCGCCACCAAACCCAGGCGCGACTTGATAAGGAATTCCTTGGCTTCAACAGCAAGCTGAGCCGCAACCCGGATGCCGACAGCTCTGTCATCATCGGAGTCGGAACCTTGGGGATGAAGAAGCCTGCTATATGCCAGCCTGTAACGACTCAGGTCAGCGACTTCACCGCAGCCCAATTCCAAGGTACGCCGGTCAATATAAACGAGGTAAGCATCCTCGTAGTCGCCAAGAAGAACGCCCGCATCCTTGGAAATCTCAAGGATTGGCTCGGTAACTTCTGCACGGAAGGCGAGGACCCTCGAAGCATCAAAAATATTCCACTTCTTCTTATCGATGACGAAGCCGACTATGCTTCCGTCGATACCAAGCGCCCCAAAAAGGGCAGCAGCCAAAGCGATCCCGACCATGACCCGACCGCGATCAACAAGGCAATCCGCGGACTGCTGGATCAGTTCGATAAGCGAGCCTACGTAGCTTACACAGCCACCCCCTTCGCCAATATATTTATCCCGGACAAGACCAATCATCCTACTCACGGCGAAGACCTGTTCCCGAAGAACTTTCTCGTGGCTCTGGAACCTCCCTCCAACTATTGCGGTCCGGAAGTCGTATTCGGCCTTGAAGATCCATCGGCCGCCGAGATCCGCGAGCCCCTCCCGATAACGCGCCCGGTGGATGACCACGAATACTGGCTACCCGATAGCCACAAGAAGGGTTACCGCCCTGGTAAGCAGCTACCGCCGTCACTCATTGAAGCTCTCGACGCTTTCGTGCTAGGCACTGCGGTCCGAAGGGTCCGGGCGAGGGACCATGACGTCGCCGGCGGACACAACACTATGTTGGTCCACGTCACTCGTTGGACGGATGTACAGGGAGAGATTGCGCGTCAAATAGAGGGTCACTTGCAGGGCATGTCCGCCGAGTGGGGAGATTACGGAAAGGCAGGACGCGAACTACGCGAGCGGCTACTGACGCTCTGGGAGGACGACTTTTCCCCCACCCACGATGAGATCGTCGGCCGAGATGACGTAAGCGCACTCGCTGGACCTCCAACTACATGGGAAGACCTGGAGGATTTCATCCCGCTGATCCTCGACGAGGCATCCTCCAATGTGAAAAGGATCAACGGCACGGCCGCCGATGTGTTGGAATATCAGTCGACCACCCCTGTTACCGTAGTGGCAGTGGGAGGAGACAAGCTATCTCGCGGCCTTACACTGGAAGGGCTGACGGTCTCCTACTATTTGCGGGCTTCCAAAACCTACGACACTCTCCTGCAGATGGGTCGCTGGTTTGGATATAGGTCCGGGTACCTGGATATCACCCGCCTGTACACGACAACAGAACTTGTTAATTACTACGTTCACATCACTCGGGCGAACCGTGAACTGATGGACCTCACTGCAGCCGTATCCCGGGCACGCCAGACACCTAAGCATGTAGGGCTTCGTGTACTCGACGGGCAGGGGAACCTCCAGGTCACCGCGGCTACCAAAATGCGCTCATCGCAGGTGATGACGGTCAGTCTCTCCGCTAGCAGAGCTGAGACCCTGGTGATGCGAACGGACGAGGACGCGCAGGCTCAGAACTACAGCCGCCTTGAACGGCTAGTCGAAGCGATTGAGCCAGCCAGTCCCGTTCCTCAGGGCAAGCTGGAAGGAGCCGGCCGGGGCTTCTTCCGTCAAGACGTGCCGCCGCAGGCCGTCATAGAATTCCTCGAAGGCTTCCACGTATCCCCCCGAGTGCTCACTGCCAATCCAGAGAATTTGGTCCCCTACATCAAGAACCAAGTGGCTAAAGGCGAGCTAGTCCGCTGGACGGTAGCAATCACAGGCGGAGCCTCTACTGTTCCCTTGGAAAAACTCGGCGTGCCGCTAGTAAAGCGGCGGACGATCACACACTCCAGGGTACTCGACGGTGAGTGCGAGGTCGGCGTGCTGGTTAGCCCCGCACATGAGGCGATAGGCCTTACCTCGGACAAAGTGAATGAGGCATTCAACCTGACGGTCCAGGACTTCCTTGAAAGCGGCAAAGGTAGAGAGCCGAAGCGTGCCAGCGGGGAGTCATTGCGCAAGCTTCGCGACCCCAGCGAGGGCCTACTGTTGATTTACCCCATCGATCCCATCGCGTCCGATATAGAAGTCTCGGACTCGAATATTCCTATCGTAGGATACGCGGTCGTCTTCCCGCATTCCGAAAAAGCGAAGAAGGTTCGGTACCGCGTAAATCAGGTCTTCCTCGACGGCCTTCGGAAGGCTATCGAAGAGGATGCTGAGGGCGACGAGTGATGGCAGATAGTACACCAGAACAGCTCGAAGCGAACTTCACGGCAATTGAGGTCGAGGGCAGTAACCTTCCGGGGGCAGTCCGCCGGCGTCTCATGCCGGAATCCTCGATCGACGTCTTCACCGAAGTTCGATTTCCGAGCCGCGAGTGGGCCTTGTTGGTCCGCAGTACCGAAAGTACCGAAGATCGAGACTTGATGCTTGCGTCCGGCCTGGTTTGCCGCATTAGGGGCGGGTCCGTCGAAGTTGTCGCCGACCCAGGAACCGACCGATTGCTGTTCTGCACCCTCCTCGCTGATCTAGTCCGACAGCTTCAGATACATGCAACCCATCCCACCCTCGCTCTAGTGCGTCGCTTGAATGCATGGCGCAAGATGCTGGACAGAGGTCTATCTACCGGTCTGACACCGGAAGCACGTATGGGACTGTTCGGCGAACTCCTCATTCTGCGGGAGATCTTGCTCCCCGCTATCGGCACCGCGGCAGTAGCCGCGTGGGAGGGACCCTCGGGCGCTCCAAAGGATTTCACACACTTCTCGACCGCGATTGAGGTCAAGACTGTAGGTCGAAGAGGTGCCAATCATTGTCAGATCAGCAGCGAAGGCCAACTTGACGCTGACGCAACGACGAATCTCTTTCTCGTACACCAAGTGGTTTCAGTTTCACAGAGTGGTGTCTCGCTAATGGAGATCGTCGAGGAACTTCGTATGGACCCTCTGATACAGCCAGAACTGTCCCGCTTCGAAAACTGCTTGCTTGAAGCCGGATGGTTGGACAGCCACAGCCAGCAGTATGGCAACGATAGGTACGCGCTGAGTCGTCGACAATGCTTTCATGTCGTGGATGGGTTCCCACGACTGACTTCCTCGGCCTTGCCGTTCGGAGTGTCCCGGGTAACGTACAACGTCGACTTGTCGGCATGCGACGCATATAAAGTAGATGAGGGTGCTGTGCGGGCTTCCGTCACACTAGCCGGAAAGGCCAAGGAGTAGCCGATGGAGGAAATGCAGGCATTCTCCATCGCCCTGGAACAGGCGATTGAAGACTATCTTGGACGGGAACCTGGGTGGCTAAGGCGAGACGCTTTCGTTCGAGCAGCCGGCGACTACCTTGTAGAAGACGGAACGCTTGAGGACTTGGAAGTCTGCTATTTCGCTCAACCCGTTGGACGCAGTCGCATGGAGGTCGCTGGCTACTCCGTCAGCGATGACGGACGTGTATTGGACCTCGTATCAGTTTATTACGGGGAACACGGTCAGACAATCTCACGCGACCAAGTGAGGAGACGACTTAACTGGACGAAGTTGTTTGCGTCCGCTTGCCATGACGGACATCATCTACGCATGGAGGAGTCGAGCCCTCAATTCGACATGGTTCAGGATATCTATTCGAGGTGGCGACATTTCGGCAAGATCAGAATCTTTCTTCTAACTGACGGTCGGAGCACCCTGCAGGATTTGCCTGCAGAGGAACTCAACGGCCTACCTATAGTCCCCAATCTCTGGGACATCGAGCGTCTCCGGCGTCTCGCCAGTTCGGGCCGTCAAGAGGAACCGATCTCAATCGACTTCGAAGAGTTCGGTGGACCGCTGCCATGCCTGCCAGCCCCCAGCTCGGAAGGGGACTACCAATGTGTACTCACCTTGATGCCAGGCAAATTGCTTGCAGACATGTACGAGCTCCACGGTTCCAAATTGCTACAGAGAAACGTTAGAGCGTTCCTGCAAGCACGAGGCAAGGTCAATAAGGGAATTAACGAAACCATCCGAGAAAGGCCCGACCGATTCCTTGCCTACAATAACGGCATTTCGGCTACGGCCACGGGGGCGACTTTTGAGCAGAGAGGTAGCGAGACCTACCTCCTCCACCTCAGCGACCTACAGATCGTTAATGGCGGGCAGACTACAGCCTCGCTCCACCATGCCGCTATCCGCGATGATGCCGACCTTAGCAAAATCCAGGTACCGGCGAAAATCACTGTGGTGCAGCCCGAGCTACTAGATCAGCTGGTCCCAAACATCTCGCGCTACGCCAACTCTCAGAACTCGATCAACGAAGCGGATTTTGAGGCTAATAGCCCGTTTCATGTCGAGCTCGAACGCATGTCCCGAAGTGTTTGGGCACCCGCGGTCGCGGGCTCTACCCGCCAAAGCCGGTGGTACTACGAGCGTGTGCGAGGGCAATACAACGTAGATAGAGCCCGACGGCACACGGCTGCAAAGCAGAGGTCGTTCGATGAAGAGTTCCCTCGCGGACAGCGATTCTCTAAGACCGACGCGGCCAAGTATGACCTTACGTTTCGACAGCTACCTCATGTCGTCAGTTTGGGGGCTCAGAAGTGTTTTCAGTGGTGGACACTAAATGTGCTCGCGGAGTCTACCAGCGTTCCTGATGAAGGATACTTCCAAGCACTCGCGGCAAAGAGGATTGTGTTCGAGCAGGGGCGTGCAGAGATCAGGAAGTTGAACCCCGGCGCCGGATACCTGGCCAACGTCACGGCCTATACGCTGGCTCGACTTGCTGCAGAAGTCGATTTGGACGACACCCTAGCGACGGTGTGGAGGACGCAAGGGCTTCCAGACAGCATCCGGCGAGCCGTGACTGAGCTGAGCCGGCCTGTCCGGCAAGTCCTCCTAGCCGCCCCCGGCTCAGGGAACGTCACCGAATGGTGTAAAAAGGAAGACTGCTGGAAGAGTGTGCTGGACATCTCTTTGGCCAGTCCGCTGGCCAAGGTAGCCACGCAGGTTGGGAAGTAGCCGATGTCCAAGCTGGCTGCTCATGCGGCCCGCGACAGGGGCAGTGCCCAACGTCAGAGACTGCGTCGTCCAACTAGCCACGCACCTCTTGGGAGGTGCCCGCTCCAACGAACAGTTGTGCACTTGGTGTTGAGCTGCGGCATCCTTCTGTTGTGTCACCTGCATGAAGGGCTTGTCTGGGGCAGCCGACTGTGTTGTCCTGGTGGGCGTCGTTGGAGCAATAAGAGGAGGCCTGGGTGTCGTTCTACGGGGTGAAGCTGCATCGCAGCGACGCACTCCAGCTCGACGAGCATCCTGACGCTTGTACCGAGGAGACCTTCGCCGCTTGGTGCAAAGGCCGGGCCAGCTCCGGAGCACGTCTGGCCGTCGACCTCTTCTCTGGGGCCGGCGGCCTGAGCCTTGGACTCGAACATGCGGGATGGACTGTCGCTGCTTCGGTCGACTCGGACCGGCGCGCTCGGGAGACACACCGGGCGAACTTCCCCGGGCTAGCTCTGGGAACGGACTTGGGTGACACCGAACAGCGGCGCCAGCTCATCTCCTTGTTGCAACAGGCGCCTATCGATCTGATTGCAGGTGGCCCTCCTTGTCAGCCGTTCAGTCGCGCTGGGCGGAGCAAGATCAAGAGTCTGGTCGAGGCTGGCAAGCGTGACGAGAACGATCTACGCAAGGAGCTCTGGCGCGCCTACCTAGATGTGGTGCTCCAAGTTGGCCCACGTGCGGTTCTCATGGAGAACGTCCCGGACATGGCACTCGGCGACGACTTCCACGTTGTTCGAACCATCGTTGAGGCTTTGGAGGAAGATGGCTACTTCACCGAAGTGCGCTTGGTCGACGCCTGGCAGTATGGGGTCCCGCAGCATCGCAAACGGTTGATCGTCCTGGCTCGCAACGACAGCGCTAACTTCACTTGGCCAGCTTCAACAGACCCGGTCCATCTCAGGCAAGCCATTGGTGATCTCCCCACACTTGGCGAAGAAAAGCCCATGGGCGATCGCATGTTGCCATATCAATTTCCGTCCGACGCCTCTGACTTCATGACGCTCATGAGGAAGGAGGTTGACGATCCGGGCATCGTTCATGATCACATGACTCGACCAGTGCGCGCCGACGACCTAGAGGTCTTTAAGCGCATGGACCACAAGACCCTGTACTCGGATATCCCCGAGCACCTTCGACGCTACAAGGCCGACACTTTCGACGATAAGTACAAGCGTCTTCATTGGGACAATTACAGTCGCTCTATCACTGCCCATATCGCGAAAGACGGATACTGGTACATCCACCCCGAAGAGCACCGGACTCTTACCGTACGTGAAGCAGCGCGGATTCAGACCTTCCCGGATGACTTTCGCTTTTCGGGAACACGAAGCGACGCATTTCGGCAGATTGGAAATGCTGTGCCACCCCGTCTGGGGGAGGCGGCGGCCACTGCCTTGAAACCAGCTGATGCTGAGCAGCCCGGCCAGAATCAGTGGAAGGCGCTGCACCAGGCGCTTGCCGCGTGGGGGCGCCAGCAGCGTAAGGGGAGGTCTTGGTTCCTCTATCCGGGGCCGCACGTCCAGCAAGCCGTCGCGCTCGTCGTTTCTATGCTCGGTGCCGAGCGTATAGGAACACGCAACCTCGAGTGGGCTGTCCAGCGCCTTAAGGACCGCCCGAAGCTGACTTCCAAAGAGCTGCAGCAGCTCTATGCGGCCGTCGAAGACCCCAAAATGCTTAAGCGCATGGAGCGGATTGAGGTGCTGACTTCGAAGCGCAACATTTGGCAAGACACTGACGAGCTAGCTGTCCAGCTCAAATTGAGGCCTGCAGAAACAGCCATATTCAGGCTACTAATGGGCGAGGATGTCATGCTGCCTCAGCAGGGCCCATTGCGTGTCGCTGCAAGGGTGTTTGCAAGCAAGTCGGACCGCACCAATAGGCTGACTGATGGTCGCATTGAATTGGCCCGACTTATTGGTGGTGGGGTCGATGCGCCGGTCCGTATGGCCGCCTTGAGGCAGTTGGCGAACACGAATTGTCTTCCCAGCGAACCATATTGTGCCAGCTGTCCCCTGCTAGAATGGTGCCGATCAGCTGAGGACCGTGGTGCCAGCGATCGGCTTTGCTGAGACTCTTCGATCTCTGGGGGCGGCTTGACTGAAGCTGCCGCGTCAGACCGGAGTTGGCACATCTGGTGCTGCGGACTATCCGTGGACGGAACCCAGGCATGAGGTGCGCACAACCTCTTTGACCAGCAGAGATACTGCGCTTGCAAGCCCTCTCCGGAGCCATGTGCTACTCAGTCGGCAAGCCAGAAGCCAGCACCGAAGAAGAGGCCGCGTGCTCTGCGCAGACCGCCCACCAACTCTCGCCGCCAGCGTCTACGACGCGAACGCTCCACGTTGCAGGCGCGGGACACGGCGCAGCCCAAGAGCACTCGCCCCGCGCCGATGCTGTGGCCATGCGGTGGTGTTGTTCCGCCCACGGGCCCAACCACTTAAGTTCCATGCCACATAGTGAAGCCAACGTTCAGCCGGCATCACTACGCATGTACCAGAACTCTGCGACCGAGCCATCGGAGCATGAGTGTCTAACTGCGTGACAACGCCGACGAACACCAGCGGACGAACGCGAACGTCCACGGACCGTCAGCGCAGGTGAGAGCCCACTTCAGCCCAAGGCACCTCCCCCGCCAAAGTTGCTTCGGGACGAAGAGGTCGTGGGTTCAAATCCCGCCACCCCGACAGCTGAGCACAAAGCCAGAGGGCCGGTACTGATTCCAGTACCGGCCCTCTGGCTTTGTGCGTGACTACCGCACCGGAGGCGCAGGAATGCCGAAGATGCCGTTCATGGCCGTTTCTGCTCTTCGACGGGACGTCGGCGCTGCCGTCGCTGATCAGTAACGATACGGAATTCGCGCTGGAGGAGCGGCTTGCCGGTATCGGTGCTGTGGTGTCCGACCGGCTCGTCCTGCTGATTCTCGCGGCCGGCATCATGGTGGCGGCGCTGTACGTACTGCTGCGGCCCGTCCGGAGGCGGCGCAGTGACGTCGAGGAGCGAGAGCCCTCCGCGCAGAGCTGACGTGACGTGCCAAGCGGCAGGTGCAAGGGCCCGGGTGCTCGGTCAGCCCGGCCCCGCCTTGTGGCGCTGCAGATCAGCGGCTGCGCAGTTCCGCCAGCGTGCGGTCGAGGTCGTGGGCACGGGGGCGGTTGTACGGGAGCTTGGCGAGGATCGCAGCCATGCCGCAGGTGTTGGTGAGTGCGGAGAAGACCAGCCCACCAGCGATGCCGGCCGACAGGATCTGGAAGGCCGGGTGGATGAGAACGCCGAGCAGAAGGCCGAGCAGGACGAGGGCGCCGGCAGTGAGGCGGACCTGGCGCTCCATGCCCCACACGGTGCGGGCCGAGCCCTGCGGACGGTGGAGTTCGTGACCGTCGGCAGCCCAGGCTCCGGTGCCGCCGGAGAGGGTCGTGGTGGGGATGCTGTTCTCGGCGAGGATCTTGCAGGCGTTCTCGGAGCGGGCACCGGATGCGCAGACGACCAGTACGTCCTTGCGGTGCGCCGCGTCGCGGATGTCGGGCAGGGCGCGCTGGAGGTGGTCCAGGGGGATGTTCAGGGCTCCGGGCAGGTGACCTGCGGCGTATTCGCCGGGGGTGCGGACGTCGATGACGGTCAGTTCGTGCAGGCGGGTGCGGGCTTCACCGGTACCGAGGGCGGTGGGCGTGGTCATGGCGAGTGTCATCCTTTGCTGTCGGCGGGGCTCCCGCGCGGGGGAGTATATTTACCCCTGGGGGTATGCGATGAGGAGTGATGATGGAGCTTGATCTGGCGGGTGCGGAGCTGAAAGCGGTTCTGAACCGGTTGCGCCGTGCGCAGGGGCAGATCTCCGGGGTGATCCGGATGATCGAGGAGGGGCGGGACTGCGAGGAGGTCGTGACGCAGCTGGCGGCTGCGTCCCGGGCTCTGGACCGGGCGGGTTTCGCGATCATCGCCACCGGGCTCCAGCAGTGCCTCACCGAGATGGAGGACGGCAGTCGCTCCGGCGAGGACCGGGATGAGATGCGCGCCCGACTGGAGAAGCTGTTCCTGTCCCTGGCCTGATGAGGCCGACCGGAGCACGGCGGTGATGGTGCCCACCGCTCGGCTCAGATGACGACGTCCATGAGCATCCAGAGCGCCACCGCCAACAGAACGTAGGCGAAGACGCGCTGGAGGCGCTGGCCGCTGATCTTGGTGGACAGGCGTTTTCCGTCCCAGGCGCCGAGGATCGCCGCTCCGGTGAAGGGGGCGATCACTTCCCAGCGCACATCTCCTCCAGCCCCTGTTCTGGCGGTGAGGGCGGCCAGGGAGTTGACGGTGATGACCAGGAGGCTGGTGCCCACTGCCTGCTTCATCCGCAGGCCGAGGACGCTGACCAGGGCGGGGACGGCGAGGAACCCCCCGCCGACGCCGAGGAACCCGGTGACGGCGCCGAGCCCGGCTCCGGTGGCGGCTGCTTTGGCCGGACGTATCCGCTCGGGCGGCGCCGATTCGGTGGGGCGCAGCATGCGCAGGGCGGCCAGGGCGGCGATGGCTGCGAAGGCTGCGGTGAGTACGGCGGCGGGCAGGTGACCTGCGGCGGCCCCGGCGAGGAAGGCCGGGACGATGCCCGCGAGTGCGAAGGGGGCGCCGGTCTTCCAGGCGACGTTGCCGTCGCGGGCGTGAGCGTACAGGGCGGTGGCGGAGGTAGCGGTGACGATGATCAGGCTGGCGGTGGTGGCCGAGGCCGGGGAGAAACCGAGCAGGTAGATCAGGGCGGGGACCGCGAGGACGCTGCCGCCACCGCCCAGGGCGCCGAGGGCCAGTCCGATGACAGCCCCGGCGACGAGGGCGAGTATGAGGGTGCTCACGCTATCGAGCCGTTGTTCCCGCGCTCGTCGACGACCGGATACCCGGCGGCGGCCCACGCGTTCATGCCGCCCTCCACGTCCACCGCGTCCGCGCCCCGTTCGGCCAGGAGCTTCGCGGCCTGCTGGGAGCGGTGCCCGCTGCGACAGATCACCACCAGCGTCCGGCCCTGCGCGGTCGCGGGCAGGGCCGGACCCGTGACCAGGCCGGTCAGGGGGGCGTGCACGGCGTCGGGGGCGTGCCCGGATTTCCACTCGTCTTTCTCGCGCACGTCCAGCAGAACGGCATCGGACTGATCGCCGCCGGTGATGGCCTGCGCCTCGTCGACGGACACGCGCTTCTGGCTCTTGCGGAAGAGGAACATCAGATACTCGCCTCATCTTTCGTCGGCACCCCCTGCGGGGGCGCCGGCCTGGTGCCTGGTCAGCCGGTCAGGACGGTCAGCCCGGCCTTCTCGGCAGCGTCGAAGCCGTCGTCCACGGCCACCACCCGCCGTCCGGCGGCATCCAGCAGGGAGGCGGCGATGCCCGCGCGCATTCCGCCCGCGCAGTGCACCCACACCGTCCCGTCCGGTACCTCACCGATGCGTTGGTGCACCTGGTGGATCGGGATGTGCACCGAGCCGGCTATCCGGCCTTCGGCGCGCTCGGAATCACGGCGCACGTCCAGCACCACGACCTCGTCCATGTCCTGACCTGCCAGCTCGGCGAAGGTGGCGCGAGGGAACGAGGCGGGACGCTCACCCTCGCGCAGCCATTGCGCCGGGCCACCGGTCGCGGCGGAGGCGGGCCGGTCGATGCCGACGCGGACCAGTTCCCGCTGGGCCGCGGCCAGCTGCTCGGCACTTTCGGCGAGCAGGGTGACGGGCTTGCCCCACGGGATCATCCAGGCCAGATACGTCGCGAGCTTGCCGTCCAGCTCGAAGTTGAACGAGCCCGCGACATGCCCCTCGGCGAAGGCGATCCGGCTACGCAGGTCCACGACCCACTCCCCGGCCGCGAGCCGGGTGGCGATCTCCTGCGGATCGGCGACCGCGGGCGGAGTCATGTCGACCGGGTCGGGCCCGCCCGCGTTGGCCGGGCCCATGTGCGTGTAGTAGGCGGGCACGTCTTCCAGGCCGGCGAGCAGGTCGGCGACGAACGTGTCCACGTCCACCGTCAGGGCCGCGTTCGCCGTCTTCTCCTTGCCGATCGTCGTGCTGTCGCCGTCGGCCTGCGCGGAGGAACAGAAGCTGCCGAACCCGTGGGTGGGCAGCACGGCCGTCTCGTCGGGCAGCGCTTCGGCCAGGCGGTGCGCCGAGGCGTGCTGGGCCCGCGCCAGCTCCTCGGTCAGGCGGGGCTCGACGAGATCGGGACGGCCGACCGTACCGATCAGCAGGGATCCGCCGGTGAACGCGGCCACCGGCCGGCCCGCCTCCCGCAGCACGTACGCGGTGTGGTGCGGAGTGTGTCCGGGAGTCGCGATCGCCGCCAGGTCCAGGCCGGCGGTGCTGTCGATGTCGACCGCGTCCCCGTCGTGCACGGGAGTGCGGGCGAAGGAGACGTGCGCACCGGCGGGCACCAGGTAGACGGCGCCCGTGATCCGGGCCAGCTCCAGTCCGCCGGTGACGTAGTCGTTGTGGATGTGGGTCTCCACCACGTGCGAGATACGCACCCCGCGTCGGGCGGCCGCTGCCAGCACCTGATCGATGTCCCGGGGCGGATCGACGGCCACCGCGGCCGCCGGACCGCCGGCGAGATAGCTGCGGTTGCCCAACCCCTCCAGCTCGATCACGTCAACGAAAAACACCGCGATGCTCCTTCCGTACGAAAATTACCCCCCGGGGTATGCAAACCACCGTAGCACTCTTACCCCCGGGGGTATATTTCGACTCGGGTGGCAGCAGTCATCCGTACTGCGGACCGGCCGTTTCGCCGGCCGACCGCTCCCGCGAACGAGGAGGCAGGCGATGGGCTACGACCGCACCGTGAGCGTGAAGGGGTCGTTCGAGCAGGTTCAGCGCGAGGTCCGTGACGCACTGGCCGAGCAGGGCTTCGGGGTCCTGACGGAGATCGACGTGCAGGCCACGCTGAAGGCGAAGCTCGGGCATGACATGGAGCCCTACCTGATCCTCGGCGCCTGCAACCCGCCCCTCGCACACCAGGCCCTGGAAGCCGACCGCTCGATCGGTCTGCTGCTGCCGTGCAACGTCGTCGTCCGCGCCGACGGCGACCAGGTGGTCGTGCAGGCCGTCGATCCCGGCACCATGGTCACGCTGACCGGACTCGATGCGATGGCGCCCGTGGCCCGGGAAGCCACCCTCCGGCTGGACGCCGCTCTCGCCTCCCTGAAGGGGACCGGCGCATGAGGACCGACTCCGAGAACCACGCACAGACGGACCACTGACCAGCTGGACCGGGCCGCGCCCGGGCCGGGGCGGGCCGCAGGGAAGGCGGTGCCGGCCCCAGTGCGTGATGCACTGGCCCTGCCTCGGTGAGGGGTACCTCGAACTCGGCTCGTGGAGAAGCCCCGCAGAGGCTCTTCGGGATCCACGGAGCGGGTCAGGGCTTCGGGAGGCGGTCCTGTTCGCGTTGCAGGGCGGCGAAGTCGTCAAAGACGGTGTAGGTGCGCGGGAGTGGGGCGCCTTGTTCGTGGCGGACGGTGCGGGGGACGTAAAGGCTGTTGAGCATCCAGGGTTTCGTCTTCCCGGTGATGTCCCGCACGGATGCCTTGCCCTGCACCACGCCGTAGGTGGCTGCGGCCGGTCGGTACGGGACTCAGACGGCGGGCGGGGTGTCACTCCAGGCCGTGACCGACAGATCACCGTTGTCCACGTCTTGTTCGAAGGGGACGGTGCTGTGCGCGTTGCCGCCCGTGGGCGATATCTGCACGTAGTGGCTCGGCCTCAGCAGGCCGCCCCTCCGGCAACGCCCAATCACTTCACTTCCGCAACGCGACCAGCCCCTGCGCCTCGGAGGCGAGCCCTCGGGCTTGGAGACCCCGCTGGGAGAGTCCTGGGAGATGATCTTCTCCCAGGTGCCAACCGCGACCCCTCGAAACCACCTGAGCCCTACCTGAGCGTGGTTCGCGCCGGTCAGCAGCCGCTTCCACCGCAGCAGGAGGTGGAACTTGTCGGGCGGGTGGGCCTCCGGACGGCGGTGTCCGTGGTCGTCGTCGGCTTCACGGCGCGGACCGTGGCCGAGTGCATGCCGTCGGCCACCGCGTGGGTGGGGGTGAGTTCGATGCTCGTGAAGCCGGCGGCAGCGAGGCCCTCGCGGTACTCGGTGAAGGACAGGGCGCCGGCGATGCAGCCGACGTAGTCGCCGCGCTCCGCCCGCTGGTCCGGGCCGAGTTGGTCGTCGGCCACCACGTCGGAGATGCCGATGCGGCCGCCGGGGGCCAGTACGCGGAACATCTCGGCGAATACCGCGGGCTTGTCGGCGGACAGGTTGATGACGCAGTTCGAGATGACGACGTCGATGGTGTTCGCCGGGAGCGGGATCGCCTCGATGGTGCCCTTGAGGAACTCGACGTTCGTGGCACCCGCCTTCTTCTGGTTGGCCAGGGCGAGGGCGAGCATCTCCTCGGTCATGTCCAGGCCGTACGCCTTGCCGGTGGGGCCGACCCGGCGAGCGGAGAGGAGGACGTCGATGCCCCCGCCGGAGCCGAGGTCCAGGACTCGCTCGCCCTCGTGGAGGTCGGCCACCGCGGTGGGGTTGCCGCAGCCCAGGGAAGCGGCGACGGCCTCGGCGGGGAGGGCGTCGCGTTCGGCGGCGGCGTAGAGGGTCGAGCCGAAGTTGTCGTCGACCTCGATGGGCTGCGGGCCGCAACAGGCGGTCCCGCCCTCGGTGACCTGGACAGCAGCGGCGGCGTAGCGCTCACGGACGGTTTCGCGCAGGTCGTTGGAGTGGTCGCTCATGACGTGCCTCCGGAAGGATGAGGGCTTGCTGTTTTGAAGTTCCTCTATGTAAGCCTGCTTCTTGAATTGAAGTTCGTCAACATAGAAGTATGCCGAAACAAGAGCTGGTCGTGCTCGGCCAGGACGAGAGCGACCGCTGCCCCACTCTGCTGACCGCACCGCTCGACGAGGAGCAGGCCGTCGAGCCGGCCAAGGGGTGATCACCATGGGCTGCGGTGACGCCTGCCCGGTCTTCCCGGCAAGACGTACCTCGGCTGGCAGCTCGACGATCCGGCGGGCAAGGGTGTCGACGCCGTCCGCCCGATCCGTGACGAGATCAGGCGGCGCGTCGACGCCCTACCTGCCGAGATCGGCTCTCGGTAGGGGGTCAGTCGCGGTTCGCCCCGCGGCAGGGCTTGCTCAGGTAGAGCGCGTACTCGCCCGCCGAGGCCGTGAACTCGTAGAGCGAGGTGTCCAGGCCGCAGAGCGCGAAGCCCATCCGGTGGTACGCGTGGATGGCAGGGGCGTTGATGTTGGTGACCTCCAGCCAGATGTGGCCCGCGCCGTGCTCCCGGGCGAACTCCTCCGCCCGGGACATCAGCGCCCTGCCCACGCCTCGGCCCCGGTGGTCGGGGGCGACCTCGATGTCCTCGATCGTGAGGCGGCGGTTCCACCGCGCGTACGCGACCGAGACGAAGCCTGCCAGGGAGCCGTCGGGGGCTACGGCCAGGAAGGTGCGGTCTCCCTGGAGCTCCTGGTCTCCCTCGTCCGCTGAGACGTCCTCGTCCTCCGGGAACACCTTGGTCAGCGGCGGGTCCACCGCGATCTCCCGCAGAGTGAAGCCGTTCCCGGCCGTCTCCACCTGGAAGACCGTGGCCGTCGTGAAAGAGCCGTCCAGCGCTTCGACGAGCCCGGTGTCCTCGGGGGTGGCGGTGCGGATCTCGTACGTCGTGTCATCGGCCGGGGGCATGGCACGAGACTACGGCGAGGTGAGCCGGCGTCAGCAGGGCGTCCCTTCAGGAGCCGGGCGTCAGGTCGTCGGAGCGGCCCTCCTCGATACGTGACCACTGCGGGATCGGGCGGCCGTTGGTGCGCATGGGGTGCTCCGAGGGGGCGTCCATGATCTGCGGCCAGCCGGAGGGCGAGTCCTCCCAGAGTTCCTGGCGGCCGTACACGGTCAGGTCCAACAGCGCGTAGTCGTAGTCCATCACCTCCACCCCGCGCAGTGTCGTCCAGTACGTCTCGTAGACCCGGTCGCCCTCGCGCAGGTAGCAGACGATGTGCATGCTGCCGACCTGGCGTCCGGTCAGCAGCTCGTCGTTCGAGGGGCGTGCGGAGTACCAGGGCATCTCCCAGCCCATGAAGTCCCGGTAGCGGCGGCTCTCCTCGTACGGGCCCTGGCAGAAGACCGCGTACGTGATGTCGCGGGAGTACAGGAATCCCAGCTCCCGCACCTGGTTGGTGACCCAGGTGCAGCCCTCGGTCACGGTCGTGTCCCGTCGTCGTACGTCGTCACGCGCCCCCGTCGGCCGGAGGTCGGCTCCGTCCGCGGGCACGCGAGTTTCCCAGGAGCGCCCGGGCCGGTCCAGCTCCCCGCCCGGCGAGCCGGGTCACCGCACCGGGACGCCGCTACCGCGCCCGACCAGATGTGAACGAAAGGCCCTGGAGTGCCTCCGTGCCCACCTACAGCATCGGCCGGGCCGCAGAGCTGTTCGGCGTCAGTTCGGAGACCGGCCGCCGGGGGGCAGCTCGCCGTGGAGCGGGACGGGGCGGGGAACCGGGTGATCGACGGGCCGGGCCGGCCGCGCTCGGTGGCGTTCAACGCCCCGTGGTTCCGGCCGGCCGTGGCCCCGGGCACCGGCGAGGTCCGCGTCCTGCGCAGCGTGCACGCAGCCGACGCGGGCAAGGTGATGAACCCGATGAGATGCCGGGGGCAGGTTCGACTGCGCGAAGGAAGGCCCGCAACACCACACGTTCGAGGGGCCGTTGCCGCGGGAGGTCGTCGCGGACGCGGGCCCGGCCTTCGACGTCCGCCGGCGCAAGGACCGCTCGCGCTTCCTGCCCGCCGTCACGGGCGGCGACGGGCACCACGCGGTGCTGTCCTGGGCGGAGACCGACGCGGACTTCGGCGATGCGCCCGTGCTGCTCGCCACCCGCATGGACGGCCGGTTGCTGGAGCCGGACGGCAGCCAGTTGGTGATGCCCCGGGATCGCTGCGGGGCCCGCTACGTCAGCTCCATCACCCGGGTCTGGGTCGGGGCCGCCCAGCTCCCCCCGTACACCGGAGGCTGAACCTCAGCGCCCGTCCGCGTGCCCGGCGTTGAGCCGTCCGGATGAACTCACCGGGCTCGCGAGGGCCCGCCGAGGAGCACAGAATTCCCCCGAACTTGCCCACTCCATCACCGAGTTGAGGTTTATCTACGCGCGGAGCACGACCCACCGAACGATCCTTCGGGCATATCAGACGACTTCTTGCACGGCCATTACCGGCGGGTACCGAGAGCTGCTAGAAACTGCATTCCCCACATCCCCCCACGCTTCGAAGGGCTGGCAGCCATGTCAGTACGAAGAATTTGGGCCTCTCTCTCCACTCTCGCGATCGCCGCCGTGGCGGCCATCGGTGTCGCCGGGCCGGCTTCCGCCGCCGACTCGGCCGCCGCGGGCGGTTATGTCGCGCTCGGCGACTCCTACTCCTCGGGCGTCGGTGCCGGAAGCTACCTCTCCGACAGCGGCGACTGCCGGCGCAGCACCGCCGCCTACCCCTACCTGTGGCAGGCGGCGAACTCCCCCGCCTCGTTCGACTTCGTCGCCTGCTCGGGGGCGACGACCTCGTCCGTGGCGAGCAGCCAGCTCGGCGTGCTCAACGCGTCCACCTCGCTGGTCAGCGTCACCGCCGGAGGCAATGACGTCGGGTTCGCCGACGTCATGCAGGACTGCGTGCTCGGCAGCGAGGCCACCTGCCTCGCCAGTGTGGACGCGGCCGTCGGGCAGATGAACAGCACCCTGCCCGGCAGCCTGGACGCGCTGTACGACGGCATCCGGGCCGGCGCGCCCCAGGCCCAGGTCGTGGTCCTCGGCTACCCCCGCTTCTACCAGCTGTCCGGCAGCTGCATCGCCGGGCTCAGCGAGGCCGAACGGGCCGCGATCAACAACGCGTCGGACGTGCTGAACGACGTCCTCGCCAAGCGGTCCGCCGACGCCGGGTTCACCTTCTCCAGCGTGGTGGACGAGTTCACCGGACATGAGCTGTGCTCGGGCGACGCCTGGATCCACAGCGTCACCGTCCCGATCGAGAACTCCTACCACCCCAAGGCCGCGGGGCAGTCGGGCGGCTATCTGCCCGCCTTCCGCTCGGCGGTGTAGGACCTCGGAGAGGCACGGCGGTTCACCGGACGACGACCGGTGAACCGCCGTCCCGCGTCGTTCTCAGTAGCGCTCGACCAGATGCTCCCGGCCCGCCGGAGGCTCGTACGACTCGGGCCAGAAGTCCGTCACCCCGGTGATCAGACCCTTCTCGTCGAACGTGAAGAAGTGGATGGCGTCCAACTCCTGCTCCGGCTCGCCCTCCTGCTCCCCCGTCACCGTGAACCCGGTCCGGGCCGCGGCCTGCCGGCCCTCCGCGTCGGCGACGATCCGCTCGACCCGGACGTGCCAGTCGCCCGGATACTCCTGGTTGAACCGGAGATACCGCTCCTTGCCGAGGATCCGCTCGCGCGTCTGCGGCAGTTCGTACACCACGTCCTCGGCGAGGGTCGCCCCGAACGCACTCCAGTCGCGCGCCTCGGCCGCCGACCAGTACGTCTCCACCGCCCCACGCAGCGCAGCCGTCGTCGTCCCCGAAGCGCTTCCTGTCATCTCGGTCATGAAGAAGAGTGTGGGCCCCACCACTGACAATCGGCCGGAGAAGCCCCGCGGGGCGACTCCCGCCTGCGGTTGTCCCTACCGCGTCGCCGGGCGCGACGCCTTGATCGAGTACATCAGCGGGATCCTCGGGCGGCCCGCCGGGAAGCGGTGGAGGCCGTCCACGTGGCGCTCCAGCGTGGTGAACCGCGGGACGAGCGAGACGTCGTGCTCGTGGAGGAACTCGATGCGCAGCCCCGCCGAGGCGAGCGCCGTCACCACCCGGCCCACCGGGTGCTGCCACTCGACGCTGCGGTTGTGCACGGTCGGAGCGTCGAGGTCGGCGTACGTGCCCGGCGTCTCGTCCACCCAGGCGTCGCGGCTGAAGTAGTCGTCGGTGACCACCGAACCGGTCTCGTCCATCGAGTCGGTCAGCGGGTGGAACTCCGCCAGGTAGAGGAACCCGCCCGGCGCGACGAGCGACGCGGCGGTCTCGGCCCAGCGGTCGATGTCGGGCAGCCAGCCCAGCGCCCCGATGCCCGTGTAGACGATGTCGTACGCGGAATCGGGAACGGCGGCCGGGGCGTCGTACACGTCTGCCGCGACGAACGCCGCCCGGTCCGGGCCGAGACCCAACGATCCGGCCAGGCCCCGGGCGGTCTCGACGGCGGGCTCGGAGAAGTCGAGGCCCACGACCTGTGCGGCGCCGTGCCGCGCCCAGGACAGGGTGTCCATGCCGAAATGGCACTGGAGGTGCAGCAGGGTCTTGCCGGTGACGTCCCCGACCTCGGCCAGCTCGAAGGCGCGCAGCGCGTCCTTGCCCGCCCGGAACGCGTCCAGCTCGTAGAAGTCGCTCGCCACGTGGATCGGCACGCGTTCGTCCCAGCGCGCGCGGTTGGTCTCGTGCCAGTCGTCCGGAGTCGGGGAGTACATGTCCGGGAAGCTACCCAGGGGCCGAGCAGGGGCGCGAGTGGTTATTCGCTGCTACGCGGCGCCCTCAAGACCCATGAGGACGGAGCAGGCGGACTCGGCCTGCCGGCCCGGGGCGGCGTCGGGCCGTGCGTGCTCCAGGAAGGTCCCGGTCGCCCCGTGGTGGAGTATGCGGCCGCCGTTCATGGGGGAGACGGTGTTCGCCTCGTCCGCCAGGTCGGCGACGTCGTGGGTGGACATCAGCACCGGGATCCGTTCGGTGACCTTCCGCAGGACGTCGCGGAACACGGCGCCGGATGCTGGTCAGGAAGACGTAGGAGAAGAAGACCCCGATGAAGGGCGTGGCCAGCACGGCCGGGTGTGTGCGGAGGGAGGTGAAGAGTCGCATGGGGCCTCGTCGTGGAGCGCAAAGCCGGGCCTCCGCGCGGGATGCGCGGAAGCCCGGCAGGAATCAGTCGGCCTTGGTGGTGTCCACGTTGACCTTGTTGACACAGAGCTCCACATTGACGCTCTTCCGGCCGTACACCTCTTTGCAACCGGTGAAGTTGATTTCGTTGTACGACTCCTCCACCCACTGCTGGGACATCGTGCCCTGGTTGCCGCCCCAATTATTGGCGGTCCAGTTCGCCCCCTCGAACGGAAAACCGAAAAGTCGCCGAACGTTAGCACTGGTCAGCGAGGTTCAGAGGCCTCAGGAGGCAACGCACGTCCGGTTCGTCCGGCCTTGATCAGATCCATCACGCCGTCAGCAGAACAAGAAGAACCGGACCCTTGCATTCCACCGACTTTCCGTGCGACTTACGTCACCCCGCTGAAGGTCGACCACCACCATGACCGCATGGATAGGGCAGCTCAGAGCTCCGGAATTCGCCCTCCGGAATTGAGGCCCGGGAATTCCGTCCCACCCCCGCACGCGCGTCCCGGCGAGGCTGTTCCGCATCCCGTTCCGGGCAGGCCGGGCGATCGGGTTGGATGGGGACATGACGACTGATGCTGCAGCCGCACCCGACTGGGAGAAGCGGTTCCGTGCGCCCCGCGTCTCCCTGCCCGACTGGGCCGAGGACGCCCCCGACCGTTCGCTGTTCGTTTCCAACGCCACCGGGACCTACGAGCTGTACGCGTGGGACCGGGCGAGCGGGCGGCAGCGCCAGGTGACCGACCGGCCCAACGGGACCACCGACGGCGTGCTCACGCCCGACGGGGAGGCCGTCTGGTGGTTCAGCGACACCGACGGCGACGAGTTCGGGGTGTGGATGCGCCAGCCGTTCGGCGGCGGGGAGGACGAGCCGGCCGCGCCGGGCCTCGCGCCCTCCTACCCGGCGGGTCTGGCCATCGGGCGGGACGGTTCGGCGGTGATCGGCCGGTCGACCGACGAGGACGGCACGACGGTCCACCTGGTGCGGGCGCCGGGCGCCGAGCCCGTGGAGATCTACCGGCACCGGGAGTCCGCGGGCGTCGGGGACCTCTCCCACGACGGGAGCCTGATCGCGCTGGAGCACACCGAGCACGGCGACGCGATGCACTCCGCGCTGCGCGTGGTCCGCCCCGACGGCTCGACCGTGGCCGAGCTGGACGACACCGAGGGCGGCACGAAGGAGCTGGGGCTCAGCGTGCTGGGCTTCGCGCCGGTCGCCGGGGACACCCGGCTCCTCGTCGGACACCAGCGGCGGGGCCGCTGGGAGCCGATGATCTGGGACCCGGTCGCGGGCACCGAGACCCCGCTGCCGATCGACCTGCCGGGCGATGTGGGCGCCGAGTGGTATCCGGACGGGTCCGCGCTGCTCGTCGAGCATGAATTCGAGGCCCGCAGCGAGCTGTGGCGGTACGAGCCGGGAGCGGACGCGCCCGTGCGCGTGGAGACCCCCGCCGGCACGGTCTCGGGCGCCACGGCCCGCCCGGACGGGACGGTGGAGTACCTGTGGTCCTCGGCCGCGCAGCCGCCCGTGGTGCGGTCGACGAGCGGTGCCGTGGTCCTGGACCCGCCCGGTGCGAAGGCCCCGCCGTCGGTGGCCGTCGAGGACGCGTGGGTCGAGGGGCCCGGCGGCCGGATCCACGCCCTCGTGCAGAAGCCCGCCACCGGCGAGGGCCCCTTCCCCACCGTCTTCGAGATCCACGGCGGGCCCACCTGGCACGACAGCGACGCCTTCGCCTCCGGCCCCGCCGCCTGGGTCGACCACGGCTTCGCGGTCGTCCGGGTCAACTACCGGGGCTCCACCGGATACGGCCGCGCCTGGACGGACGCGCTGAAGCACCGGGTCGGCCTGATCGAGCTGGAGGACATCGCGGCCGTACGGGAGTGGTCCGTGAAGTCCGGGCTCGCGGACCCGGACCGCCTGGTCCTGGCCGGCGGGTCCTGGGGCGGCTATCTGACCCTGCTCGGCCTCGGCACCCAGCCCGACTCCTGGGCGCTGGGCCTGGCCGCCGTGCCCGTCGCGGACTACGTCACGGCGTACCACGACGAGATGGAGGCCCTGAAGGCGATGGACCGCACGCTGCTGGGCGGCACGCCGGAGGAGGTTCCCGAGCGCTTCGAGGCCTCGTCCCCGCTGACGTACGTCGACGCGGTGCGCGCCCCCGTCTACATCTCGGCGGGTGTCAACGATCCGCGCTGCCCCATCCGTCAGGTGGAGAACTACGTGGACCGGCTGGCGGCGCGCGGCGCGGTCCACGAGGTCTACCGCTACGACGCCGGGCACGGCTCGCTGGTGGTGGAGGAGCGGATCAAGCAGGTACGGCTGGAGCTGGAGTTCGCCCTGAAGCACCTGGGCGGCGGTGCCGTCCAGGGGGCGTAAGGGCCGGATGAATTACGGACCCCGCCCCGGGTGCCCGGGGCGGGGAACCGTACCTTTGAGGGGTGTACCGGTTCCTGCTGACCCCACGGTGGTGGGGGATCAACCTCTTCGTCGTGCTGGCCATCCCGTTCTGCGTGTTCATGGGCACCTGGCAGCTCGGCCGTTTCGAGGACCGCGTCCAGTCGCACGAACAGGCGGAGAAGGCCCCCGATCCGAGCACCCGGGCCGCCAAACCCCTGGACGCGCTGCTGCCCGTCGACAAGGTGACGTCCGGCCGCCCGGCCATCGCCACCGGGACGTACGCCGACCAGTTCCTGGTGCCCGGCCGGAAGCTGGAGGACCGGCAGGGCTTCTACGTCCTGAACATGCTCCGGACCGACAGCGGCAAGGCCCTGCCGGTGGTACGGGGCTGGCTGCCCGGGTCCGCGACCGACGCCCGGGTCCCCGCCGCGCCCACGGGCGAGGTCACGGTGACCGGCGACCTCCAGGCCTCCGAGAACACCCACAGCGACGGCGTGGACGTCCGCGGCGGGCTCCCCTCGGGCCAGGTCGGCATGATCAGCGCGGCAACCCTGGTGAACCTCGTCCCCTACGACGTGTACGACGCCTGGGTGACGCTTCCCGAGGCCGAGGCGGGCGGTACGGGCGGCGCGATGAAACCCGTGCCGGCCGCGGCCCCGGAGGGCAGCGGCCTCGATCTGAAGGCCTTCCAGAACCTCGGCTACACGGGCGAGTGGTTCGTCTTCGCCGCGTTCGTGCTCTTCATGTGGTTCCGGCTGGTGCGGCGCGAGGCCGAGGCCGAGCGGGACATAGCGCTCGGCCTCGTACCTGAGGATTCCGCGGCTCCGGCGACTGCTGACGCCCCGGAGGGCGCCGGTCCGGCCGTGGAGGGCGCTGAGGCCCCGGAAACCGCGGAGGGCGCCCCGAAGGACGCCCCCGAGGATCCGTCATCGCCGGACTACGACGTGGCGAGCACACCCGTCCGGTAGATCGTGCCCGAGCAGGCGTTGGGGATCTCCGTCTGCGCGGTGGGCGCACCCGACTCCGGGGTGTGCGTCACGGCGACGCTGCCCTCGGCGGTCGTCCCGCCGTCCTCGTACAGCGACTGCGGGTCCACACCGGACTGGTTCTCGGAACCTCCGCCGACCGGTCCCCCGGCGCCGTCCGCCGACGGGGTCGGGGTCGGCGAGGGGCCCGTGGTCGGACACGTGTCGGTCGGCACCCAGGCGAACCGCACCTCGTACGCCATGGCCGGCTTCAGCAGCACCGTGCCCGGCTCCTGGGACGGGTCGGGCAGGCCGGGGGCCGCGTCGCCCGCCGTGTGCTGGACCACGACGATCTTCTGCGAGTCGGCGGCGCCGAGGGCGGTGAAGCCCACGGTGCCGTTGCTGCTGACCGTGCAGTCGGTGCCGGACACGTTGGCGATCCTGAAGCTGCCGTAGACCGTGCCGTCGGCCCCCGGCGCATCGGTGCTCGCGGACGCGACGCCGAGCTGGCCGGGGTCGCAGACGGGCAGGGACGCGTAGTCCACGCTCGGGGTGTCGGGCTTCTCCCCCGCCACCACCCCGTCCGGGTCGCTTCCCTCGCCCCGGGAGGGGCTGGGGTCCGGGGCCGCCTCGCCCTCGCCGCCCTCGCTCTCGCGCTCGGTGGGCGCCTCGGTCCGCCGGCCCGGCTCCTCGGGGCCGGGCTCCTCCCCGTTGCCGCCCTGGGCCTGCTCGCCGTGTCCGGCGATGGCGGGGTTGGCGGTGGACACGCCGTCCGAGGTCGCGACGTGGACGAAGGCGGGGACGGCGGTGCCGATGAGCAGGGCCGCCGCGGCCGCCCCGACGACGGCCTGCCGCCGCCGGGCCCGGCGGGCGGGGACGGCGCGGTGGAGGTGGTCGAGGGTCCCCTCGGAGGGGGTGATGTCGCGGACCGCGCCGTGCAGCATGCGGCGCAGGGCCACCTCGTCCAGCTCACCGGGCCGGTCGGCGGCGGGGGGCCGTCTGCCTTCGGCGAAGAGGTCGGTCAGCGTGGCGAGGAAGTCGTCGTCGGACGCGCCGGGGGTGTCGCCGGGGGCTTTGCCCGCACCGGGGGCGGTGGTGGCGGCGGTCTCCGTACGGGTGTCGTCGCCGGTTTCCGTGACCGCGTCGTCGGCGTTGTCCTTACGGAGATCAGCGCCGGTCTCCGTACCCGCGTCGTCGGCGGTGTCCGTGCGGGCATCCGCGCCGGTCTCCTTACCCGCGGCCGCGGCACCGTCCGCCGGGGCCTTCACGGCGGGGGGCTCGGCGCCCCCGTCCGCCGGGGCCTCCGCGGCCGGGTCCACCGGGGCCTCGGCGCCCGGGTCCCGCTCGTCGGGGTCCTCGGTGGACTCGCTGTCCACGCTCGCGGGCGGCGCCGGTTCCGGGGGCCCGCTCTCTCCGGGGCCCGCGTTCTCGCCCTGCGGCCGGTCCGGATCGGTGTGCGGAGTCTTCTCCGGCCCGTGGTTCACAATTCCGTTTCCCGTCGGGTCGCTCTCGTGCCTGTGCTCAGGGATATCGGGGTGCTGACCGGACCCGCTCATGCCTGGGCCTCCATCACCACACGCAGCGCCGCGATGCCCCGCGAACCGTACGCCTTCACCGAGCCCAGCGAGACCCCCAGCGTCTCGGCGACCTGGGCCTCCGTCATGTCCGCGAAGTAGCGCAGCACCAGCACCTCGCGTTGGCGTCGCTGGAGCCCCTTCATGGCCTTGATCAGCGCGTCCCGCTCCAGCTGGTCGTACGCGCCCTCCTCCGCGCTCGCCATGTCCGGCATCGGCTTGGAGAGCAGCTTCAGCCCGAGGATGCGGCGGCGCAGTGCGGAGCGCGAGAGGTTGACGACCGTCTGCCGGAGGTAGGCGAGGGTCTTCTCGGGCTCACGGACGCGGTTGCGCGCGGAGTGCACCCGGATGAACGCCTCCTGCACCACGTCCTCGCAGGACGCGGTGTCGTCCAGCAGCAGGGCCGCGAGGCCGAGCAGGGAGCGGTAGTGGGCGCGGTAGGTCTCGGTGAGATGGTCGACCGTGGTTCCTGCTGCCACCGTCTCTTCAGCACCCCCGCGCTGCGAGGGCAGCGAGGCCGGGCGCGCAGCGGGCATGGGCGCGATCACCGGCATGCCGCCGGGCGCGCGGGGCCGCCGGAGCGGGCGCACCGAAGCGCCTCGCAACGGGCCCACCACTGTGATGTCGAGAACCTCTGCCACGCCTGTTGGACACGCTGCCCCCCGTCAGGGTTGTACGCGAACCGCGCCACGTTCGACGCTGTGCGACATGCCCTCATACGAACCTGCTCTTCCCCAAATGCCCCGTTACGGCGTCCGGCCACGCACAAAGTGACGGCATAGACGCAACCCGGCCGAGGCGCGGTTGCAGATGGCCGGGAGATCATCGTCGGACATGACAACGTCCCAGCTCAAGAGGTTCAGACCAGCGAATTCCTCATAGGGCGTTCACAGATCCTACAAAACAGATTCGATCGTCATCGAGGGAATTCGGCGGCGACCGATTCGGCGATCTGCGCCACGTTCAAAGCCGCACCTTTTCGGAGATTATCCCCGCAAAGGAACATTTCCAGGGCATGCGGATCGTCCATCGACCGCCGGACGCGGCCCACCCAGGTGGGGTCGGTGCCGACCACGTCGGACGGGGTGGGGAAGTCTCCGGCGGCCGGGTTGTCGAACAGGACCACGCCGGGGGCGGTCGCCAGGATCTCGTGCGCCTTTCCGACCGCGACCTCGTTCTCGAAGCGGGCGTGGACGGACATCGAGTGGGTGGCGACGACGGGGACGTACACGCAGGTCGCGGTGGTCTTCAGGTCCGGCATGCCGAGCACCTTGCGGCACTCCTCGCGCAGGGCGACCTCCTCGGAGGACCAGCCGTCCCCGGCGTCCGTACCGGCCCAGGGCACGACGTTCAGGGCGATGGGCGCGGCGAACGGGCCGGCCGCCGTGGCGGCCTCGTCACCCAGGGCCCGGCGTACGTCTCCGGGCTGGGTGCCCAGCTCCGTACCGGCGACCAGGGCGAGCTGTTCGCGGAGGGCGGCGACGCCGTCGCGGCCCACATCGCTGACGGCCTGGTAGGAGGAGACGATGAGCTCGCGGAGCCCGAACTCGGCGTGCAGGGCGCCGACCGCGACGATCAGCGACAGCGTGGTGCAGTTCGGGGACGCGATGATGCCGCGCGGTCTGAGCCGTGCGGCATGGGGGTTGATCTCGGGGACGACGAGCGGAACGTCGTCGTCGAGCCGGAAGGCGGCGGAGTCGTCGATGACGACGACGCCCTTGGCCGCGGCGATGGGGGCCCAGTGGGCGGACACCTCGTCCGGCACCAGGAAGAGGGCCACGTCGATGCCGTCGAACACGTCCTCGGCGAGCGCGAGGACCTCGCTCTCCTCACCGCGCACGACCAGCTTCCGGCCGGCCGAGCGCGGTGAGGCGACGAGTCTGACCTCGCCCCAGACGTCCGCGTGCTGCGAGAGGATCCGGAGCATGACACCGCCGATCGCCCCGGTCGCACCGACGACCGCGAGCGAAGGGCGGTGTTCCGTCATCGGCCGGTGCCTCCGTAGACCACGGCCTCGTCGGAGTCGCTGTCGAGCCCGAAGGCGGTGTGCACGGCGCGCACGGCCTCGTTGACGTCGTCGGCGCGGGTGACCACCGAGATGCGGATCTCGGATGTCGAGATCAGCTCGATGTTGACGCCCGCGTCGGACAGCGCCTCGAAGAAGCCGGCGGTGACGCCCGGGTTGGTCTTCATGCCCGCGCCGACCAGGGAGATCTTGGCGATCTGGTCGTCGTAGCGGAGCGAGTCGAAACCGATGGTGCTCCGGGTCCGCTCCAGGGCGTCGATGGCCTTGCGGCCCTCGGCCTTGGGCAGGGTGAAGGAGATGTCCGTCAGGCCGGTCGTAGCGGCGGAGACGTTCTGCACCACCATGTCGATGTTGACCTCGGCGTTCGCGATGGCGCGGAAGATCGCGGCCGCCTCGCCCGGCTTGTCCGGGACGCCGACGACGGTGACCTTGGCCTCCGAGACGTCGTGGGCGACTCCGGAGATGATCGCGTGCTCCACCTTCTGGTCCCCTTGCGGCTCGTTGCTGACCCAGGTGCCGCGCAGTCCGGAGAAGGACGAGCGGACGTGGATCGGGATGTTGTAACGGCGTGCGTACTCGACGCAGCGGTGCAGCAGCACCTTGGAGCCGGACGCGGCCAGCTCCAGCATGTCCTCGAAGGAGATCCAGTCGATCTTCTTCGCCTTCTTCACGACCCGGGGGTCCGCGGTGAAGACGCCGTCGACGTCGGTGTAGATCTCGCAGACCTCGGCGTCCAGCGCGGCGGCCAGCGCGACGGCGGTCGTGTCCGACCCGCCGCGGCCGAGGGTGGTGATGTTCTTGCCCTCCTGGGACACGCCCTGGAACCCGGCGACGATGGCGATGTTGCCCTCGTCGATCGAGGTCCGGATACGGCCCGGGGTGACGTCGATGATGCGCGCTTTGTTGTGGACCGAGTCGGTGATGACACCGGCCTGGCTGCCCGTGAACGACTGGGCCTCGTGGCCCAGGTTTTTGATCGCCATGGCCAGCAGGGCCATCGAGATCCGCTCACCCGCGGTCAGCAGCATGTCGAACTCTCGGCCGGTAGGCATCGGAGACACCTGCTCGGCGAGATCTATCAACTCGTCCGTCGTGTCGCCCATCGCGGACACCACGACAACCACCTGGTTGCCGTTCCTCTTGGCGTCGACGACTCGCTTGGCGACCCGCTTGATGCCCTCGGCATCGGCTACGGAGGAGCCTCCGTACTTCTGCACGACAAGGCCCACGTGCGCTCCTCGCTCAGTCATTACTGCGGTCGGCTCAGTTTAACGAGCAGTCCGGAATCGACCCGTCCATTACCAGATGGTGAGATGTCCCGCTCACCACCCGGTACGGCGTGTCGCTCCGAACTGCTCTTACGAGGCTGCTGCCCAGCCCGACCGTCGAGCACTCCCGTTTGTGTCCCAGCCCACACGATCGGACACGGACCGGCCAGCCGGGAGGGTCAGTCGGCGTACCCCGCAGGCCGGCCAACCGCTCACCCGCGCGGACCTCTGTCAGCCCGCCGTCAGCGTCGCCACGTCGAGGACCTGGGTGTTCTGCGCGGCAGCGACGCGCCAGACCCCGTCGTCCTTGGCGAGCACGTAGGTCGGCGTGCCGGGGACCGCTTCGGGGTGGGCGGCCATGAGCGCGGCGGGGTCCTCCTGGCCGTGGAAGATCTCGTCCAGGTACGCACCTCCGGCGCGGCTCACCGGGCGCTGGCGGATCTTCACGGCGGCCACGTCGGGGCGGATGAAGAGGATGAGGTCGACGGCGTACGTGGCGGTCACCGGGGAGTCCGCCTGGGGGGGCAGCACCGTGCGGGTGAAGGCGCTGATCTCCGGCAGCCCGGTCAGCCGCTTGCCGTGGGCCGTGGTCCAGATGGCGTCCTCGCGGAAGCCGTCCAGGAAGGCGTCGGGCAGCGCGTTCTGCTGGGCGTGCTGCACACCGGCGACGAACGCGACGATGGCGTCGACGTCGTCCTGCGGGGCCGGGACGCCGATGACGGTGGGCGCGGGGGCGGCAGGGGTCGCGGCGCTCATGGGAGTCTCCTTGCGGGATGCGGCCATCGGGTTCGGCCGTTCATCCCGGAGCCTCTTCCCTCAACCGCGATTGAGGTCAAGGCCCCTTCCGCAGGCCCTACTTCACCGGCCGCAGCCCCAGCGGCCCCGCGATCTCCTGGAGCATCACGCGGCCCGCCTCCTCGGCGAGGTTCTCCTCGCCCGGGTCCTGGTCGGTGTCCAGACCGTCCAGCTCCTCCAGGGGCTGGCCGAGGCGGATGTGGGCGACCAGGGACTGGAGGGCGCGGAGGGTGGCGGAGGCGGTGGAGCCCCAGTTGGAGAAGTACGAGAACTGCCACCACCACAGCGCCTCGGCGGTGCGGCCCGCCTCGTAGTGCGCGAGGCCGTGGCCGAGGTCGGTGACCAGGTCGGCCAGGTCGTCGGAGATGCGGTGCGGGACCGGGGCCTTGCGGGGCTCGTACGGGTCGAAGACCTCGGAGTAGACGTCGATCGGCTCCAGCAGCGCCGCGAACCGCTCGCGCAGACCGTCCGCGTCCGGCTCCGCGCCGAGGTCCGGCTCGTACCGCTCGTCGGGCAGGACGTCCTCGTACGCGCCGAGGCGGCCGCCCGCCAGCAGGAGCTGCGATACCTGGAGGAGCAGGACCGGGACGGCCTCCTCCGGCTCCTCGACCTTGGACACCTCGGCGACCGCGACGATGAAGGTCTTGATCTGGTCCGCGATCTGGACGGCGAAGTCGCCCGGGTCCTGCGTGACGGAGTTCAGCGTGGCGTCAGACATCGAGGGGACCTCCCGTGGGCGCGGTCACAGACGGCGGAGCGGACGGCGGTACGTGCAGGGGCCCGGGCCCGGACCGGGGCCGTACGGCGGAAGTGTCGGTGCCGGTGTCAGACATCCAGCAGCCGCCTTCCCTCGAAGGCACGGCCCAGGGTGACCTCGTCGGCGTACTCCAGGTCGCCGCCGACCGGCAGACCGCTGGCCAGCCGGGTCACCTTCAGGCCCATCGGCTTGACCATCCGCGCCAGGTACGTCGCGGTGGCCTCGCCCTCCAGGTTGGGGTCGGTCGCGAGGATCAGCTCCGTGATGGAGCCGTCCGCGAGCCGCGCCAGCAGTTCGCGGATCCGCAGGTCGTCCGGGCCGACGCCCTCGATGGGGCTGATCGCCCCGCCCAGCACGTGGTACCGGCCCCGGAACTCACGCGTCCGCTCGATCGCCACGACGTCCTTGGGCTCCTCGACCACGCAGATGACGCTCCGATCGCGGCGCGCGTCCCGGCAGATCCCGCACTGCTCCTGCTGCGCGACATTGCCGCACACCTCGCAGAACCGGACCTTGTCCTTGACCTCCAGGAGGGCGTGGGCGAGCCGGCGTACGTCGGTGGGCTCGGCCTGCAGGATGTGGAAGGCGATCCGCTGCGCGCTCTTGGGACCGACGCCGGGCAGCCTGCCCAGTTCGTCGATGAGGTCCTGAACAACGCCTTCGTACAACGGAACGCCTTTCTTCGCTTCCTGCTCCGTACCGTAGTGGGTACGGGTCGGTACCAGTAGGCCCCGCGGGCCTGCGGAACCTCAAGGCCCTGCGGCCCGCCGGGTCAGAACGGCAGACCCGGAATGCCGCCCCCGCCGCCCAGGCCCTGCGCCAGCGGGCCGAGCTTCTCCTGCTGGAGCGCCTGCGCGTTCTCGTTGGCCGCCTGGACGGCCGCGACGACGAGGTCCGCCAGCGTCTCGGTGTCCTCCGGGTCCACCGCCTTCGGGTCGATCACCAGGGCGCGCAGCTCGCCGGAACCGGTCACCGTGGCCTTCACGAGACCGCCGCCCGCCTGTCCCTCGACCTCGGTCCTGGCCAGTTCCTCCTGGGCCGCGGCGAGATCCTGCTGCATCTTCTGGGCCTGCTGGAGCAACTGCTGCATGTTGGGCTGGCCACCACCGGGAATCACGGTCACTCCTGGCATTTCGACGACAAATGTTTCGGTAAGCCGAGCCTACGTGCTCCCCGGTCACCGCGCTCCACCCACCGGGGACCAACTCTTTCGAGTGAGATCTCGGAACCGGCGTGAGTGCTCCTATACCTGACCAGGGGCCCTGCCCAGGCGGGAATCCCGCGATTTCGACCCCACGGCCCACCATTCGGCGGTAGGAAGGGCATGCACCTCGGCACACGAGCGTGCATGTGCGGTGACGCAGAGTTACCCCTTAGTTACCCCCCACGTGTCCGTCCCGTCCGTCAGAGTGCAGAGG
This sequence comes from Streptomyces globisporus, assembly GCA_014649555.1. Taxonomy (GTDB): domain Bacteria; phylum Actinomycetota; class Actinomycetes; order Streptomycetales; family Streptomycetaceae; genus Streptomyces; species Streptomyces globisporus. The sequence goes on from BMTG01000014.1 coordinate 115,239, forward strand.
AGTGCCCCGGTGAGTCAGCCGGAGATGCAGCCCGAGGGGCCGCCCCGCAAGGAGTCCGATGCGGGATCCGGTGAGAACGGAGCTGAGCATTCCGCTACGGGAGTCCCGGTGGAGGGGCGCGCCGAAGGCCGGGCCGGCGGGCGCTCCGGCAGCCGTGCCGGGTGGCGGGCCGGAGGGCGCGATCTGACCGGGCGCCCGTTCCCCCTCGGCGACTGGGGTGAGCCGGCCGAGCGGCTCGACGAGCTCTACCGCTGGGTCGAGACCGGCGCGCTGGACACCGCGGACTGGTATCTGAACGACCGGGTCTGGAAGCGCCGGGCGGCCCGGGCCCTGCGGATGGGCACGGCCGCCGGGGTGGTCGCCGGGGCCGGCCTGCCGCTCCTCGATCTGACCGGCGCGCTGAGCGGGTCGGCGGGCTGGGGCTATCTGTCGCTGCTGCTGGGGGCCGCGTGCATGGCCGGCGACCGGTACTTCGGCCTCACCTCCGGGTGGATAAGGAACCTGGCCACGGCCCAGGCCGTGCAGCGGCGGCTCCAGGTGCTCCAGTTCGACTGGGCCTCGGAGTGCGTACGGGAGACGCTCGGGCCGACCGAGGGCACGGCCAGCGAGGCGACCGAGCGGTGCCTGGGGGTGCTGCGGAGGTTCTCCGAGGACGTCACGGAGCTGGTGCGGTCGGAGACGGCGGACTGGATGGTGGAGTTCCGGGCGGGGCCCGCGCCGATGGGGATGCAGGCGTTGGCGGCGGGAAGCGCGGGGCGGGGTGAGCCGGGGGTGGCGCCGGGGCGGTTCTCGATGCCGTCGGTTGCGGCGCGGCCGAACATGCCGCGGCAGCGGCCGCCGGAGTCGCCGCCGCGGTGAGGTCTTTCGGGGGCCGCCCCGGGTGACGCTTCGAGGGCGCTGCCCCCGGACCCCCGGTCCTCAAACGCCGGACGGGCTGGATTTGCGCCCCGGGCCGTAAGGCACGGCGACGGGATGGATGCGGCGCCCCGGTCCGTGAAGGTGCGGGGGCTAGCTGAAGATGATCATTGAGCCCTGAGCCAGGCTGCGGGTCGCTGCCGCGTGGAGGCCCAGCCAGACGTGGCGTTCGCGGGCGAACGGGCTGTCGTCGTAGGGGATCGGGTGCGCCGGTTCCTCCAGGGCGGTGGGGCCCGCGGGGGGTTGCGGGGCGGCCGGCGGGTTGGCCGGGTCGATGCCGATGGACGGGGCCACGAACTCCAGCTCCCGCAGCAGCCCGTGCGCGGAGCCCAGGGGGCCGCCGCCCGCCAGGAGGTCGTCGTCGGAGAGCGGGGCCGGGAAGTCCACCGGGACGTACGCCCCCGCGTGGTCGTAGTGCCAGACCAGGTGCGACTGCTGCGCGCCCTGCTCGAACATCTCCAGAAGCTGCTCGTAGTCGCCGTCGAGACCGGCGACCGGGGTGACGGCCAGTCCGCTCAGCTGGAGCATATAGGCGCGGCGCAGGAAGTGCAGGGCGTCGTAGTCGAAGCCGGCCACGGGGGCGACGTCCCCGGTGAGGCCCGGCATGTAGGCGTAGACCGGGACGGGCGGCAGCCCGGCGTCGTTCAGCGCCTTGTCGTAGACGGCGATCTCTTCGGCGAAGGGGTTGTCGGCGCTGTGGCACAGCACGTCGACGAGGGGGACCAGCCACAGGTCACAGGCCACGAAGTCTCGCTCTCCAACGGGTTCGGGCGATCGTCGGGACAGCGTAATGCGGGGCGAACCTCACGCACAGTGCCCCGGCGACTCCGGGGACTGCGGAGGCATCGCGGGGCCAGGTCCCGGCGGTCCGTCGGTGCGCCCCTCCGCGCCCTCTTCCGCTGTCTCCTCCGCGCTGCCCTTCGTCTCCCGCGCCTCCAGGCGGTCCGCCCAGGCGAGCGCGTGTCCGTAGTAGGAGCGCATCTCGGCGTGGACCTGCTCGTGGTCGCCGCGGGCGATGGCCTCGACCAGCTCCTCGTGGCCGAACCACAGCACGTCCTCGTCCATGCCGTCGCGGCGCAGCCGGTGCACGGCGAACACCCAGGCCTGGACGCGGAGCCGGGTGAGGAAATCGGCGATGTACGGGTTGAGGACGAACTGCCCCAGCTCCCGCCAGAACCGCAGGTCGTACCCGATGAGGACGTCGAGGTCGCCGCCCTTCGCCGCGCGGACCGCCTCCGCGGCCCGACGGCGGATCGAGGCCAGCCCTTCGGGCCGGACGGCGACCTCGGCGGGGTTGCGGAAGAGGCCCTCGACGACGAGGGCCCGGGCCTCGGCCATCGCGCGGTAGTCGGCGACGGTGAACTCCCGCACCTGGAAGCCCCGGTGCTGGTCCGAGGCGAGGAGTCCCTGCGCGGAGAGGTCGAAGAGCGCCTCGCGGACGGGCGTCGCGGAGACCCCGTACTGCTCGGCGATCTGCTTGACGGTGAACTCCCGGCCCGGCGGCAGACGTCCCGCGAGCACCTCGTCACGCAGCGCGTCGGCGATCTGCTGGCGCAGGGTATTGCGCGTCACACCTGCGCTCGGACTCATGCCGACCCCTTCCGTCCGTCCCCGTGCGTACCCGGCGTACCCGTCGCGGTTCGGGTCACCTTAAGCCAGGGCCGCCGCCGTGCCCGATTCCGGGCACGGCGGGGAGCCGCACGGGGCCGATTGCGTACGGAATCGGATCGTCCGGTTACTCCGCGTACGGACCGGAAGGGGACACGGGCCGCACTGCGCACCCCGGACCGGAAGCGGACACGGGCCGCTCTACGCGCCCTGCACCGTGTACGTGTCGGCCACGGAGAGCGCCACGTCCAGGGCCGCGAGCCCTTCCTTGGCCTCGGCCTCGGAGACGTTGCAGGCGGGGACGGCGTGGGTCCGGTTCATGTTGATGAACGGCCACAGCCCCTGCTTCTTCGCCGCCGCACCGAAGGCCGCCATCGGGGCGTTGGCCTCGCCCGAGGCGTTGTACGGGACGAGCGGCTCGCGGGTCTCGCGGTTACGGACCAGCTCCAGCGCCCAGAACGCGCCGAGGCCGCGCACCTCGCCCACCGAGGGGTGGCGTTCGGCGAGTTCACGCAGGCCGGGGCCGAGGACGGTCTCGCCGATCCGGGCCGCGTGCTCGACGACCTTCTCGTCCTCCATCACGCCGATGGTGGCGACGGCGGCGGCGCAGGCCAGCGGGTGCCCGGAGTAGGTGAGGCCGCCGGGGTAGGGGCGGGTCTCGAAGGTCGCGGCGATCTCGGCGCTGATGGCGACGCCGCCGAGCGGTACGTAACCGGAGTTGACGCCCTTGGCGAAGGTCAGCAGGTCCGGCGCGACGTCGAAGTGGTCGGCGGCGAACCAGGCGCCGGTACGGCCGAATCCGGCCATGACCTCGTCGAGCACGAAGACGATCCCGTACCGGTCGCAGATCTCGCGGACCCCGGCGAGGTATCCCGGCGGCGGGGTCATGATGCCCGCCGTGCCCGGGACGGTCTCCAGGATGATCGCGGCGATGCTCGACGGCCCCTCGAAGGCGATCGTGTCTTCCAGGTGCTGGAGCGCGCGGGCGCACTCCTCGGCCTCGGTCTGCGCGTGGAACGGCGAGCGGTAGAGGAACGGCGCCCAGAACCGGACGACGCCCGCGGAGCCGTTGTCGGAGGGCCAGCGGCGCGGGTCCCCGGTGAGGTTGATCGCGGTGGAGGTGGCGCCGTGGTACGAGCGGTAGGCGGAGAGCACCTTCGGACGGCCGGTGTGCAGCCGGGCCATGCGGATGGCGTTCTCGACGGCCTCGGCGCCGCCGTTGGTGAAGAAGATCTTGTCCAGGTCGCCCGGAGTGCGCTCGGCGATGAGCCGTGCGGCCTCGGAGCGCGACTCGATCGCGAACGCGGGCGCGAAGGTGGCGAGCTTGCCCGCCTGCTCCTGGATCGCGGCGATCACGGTGGGGTGCTGGTAGCCGATGTTGGTGTAGACGAGCCCGCTGGTGAAGTCGAGGTAGCGGTTGCCGTCGTAGTCCCAGAAGTAGGACCCTTCGGCGCCGGCGACGGCGAGCGGGTCGATGAGGCCCTGGGCGGACCAGGAGTGGAACACGTGCGCGCGGTCCGCGGCCTTCACGGCCGCACCGGCCGCGGGGTCGGCGTACGGGGCATGAGGGGCATGAGGGGTCATGCGGCCGAGCGTAAGCGCTGGTGGGGGGTGGCCTCCATGGCCACCTTGTACGGCCTGGGGCGGATGGTGTCGGCAAGGTGTCGCCTCTCTCCCCGCCCTTCCCCCACCCTCCCATTGACAGCATGCTGTCGACATGACAGTCTTCTGTCATCGAGCCGAGGAGGTCATCATGACCAGCAGCAGCGCCGGAATCGTGCATCTCGCCGTTTACGACACCTTCGCCGACTGGGAGACGGGGTACGCGACCGCCCATCTCACCCAGAACGGCTACACCGTGCGGACCGTGGGGCTCTCCCGGGAGCCGGTGACGACCATGGGCGGCCTGCGCGTCCAGCCCGACCTGGCACTGGACGAACTGCGGCCGCAGGACAGCGCGTTGCTGATCCTGACCGGCGCGGCCGGCTGGGACACGGGCGAGACGCTGGCCCCGTTCGCGCGAGCGGCCCGGTCCTTCCTGGACGCGGGGGTGCCGGTCGCGGCGATCTGCGGGGCGACGGCCGGGCTGGCCCGGGAAGGGCTGCTGGACGACCGGGCGCACACGAGCGCGGTCTCCTTCTACCTCGCGGCGACGGGGTACGCGGGCGGCGAGCGGTACGTGGAGGTGGACGCGGTCACGGACCCCGGGGCGGACGGGACCGGGCGCCTGGTCACGGCCGGGCCGACGGAGCCGGTGGCGTTCGCGCGGGAGGTGTTCGCGCTGCTCGGGGTGTACGACGCGAAGAAGCTGGACGCGTGGTACCGGCTGTTCCACGACTCGGACGCGAGCGCGTACGAGGTGCTGCAGGGTGAGTAGCGAGGGTGCGGGGCGCGTCCCGTCCGAGCAGGAGTTCCTGAGCCGGGCCGCGCTGACGGTGTTCCGGCTGAACGGGCAGTTCCTGTCGGTGGCAGACGAGTTGGCGCGGCCGGGCGGGCTCACGGCGGCGCGGTGGCAGGTGCTGGGGGCGGTGCTGGTGGAGCCGCTGCCGGTGGCGGGGATCGCCCGGACGATGGGGATCACCCGGCAGAGTGTGCAGCGGATCGCGGACCTGCTGGTCGAGCGGGGGCTCGCGGAGTACACGGAGAACCCGGCCCACCGCCGAGCGAAGCTGTTGCGGGCGACGGAGGCGGGGCGCGAGGCGGTGGCCCGGATCGGCCCGCCCCACGCGGAGTTCGCCGCGCGGCTGGCGGGCGAGCTGGGGGTGGAGAACCTGGCGGAGACGCTGGACGCGCTGGCCCGCCTGTCGGAGGCGCTGGACGCCTTGTCCGCTGCGGACGGGGGTACTTCGAGCGCGTCCGGCGGCGCTTAGGCCGCGGGCCGGGGTACTCAAGCCCTTGCGGCGCTCAGGCCGCGGACCCGGAGCACTTCAAGCCCGTCGGCGCTCAGGCCGCGGACCCGGGGCACTTCAAGCCCGTCCGGCGGCGCTTAGGCCGCGGGCCGGGGTACTCAAGCCCTTGCGGCGCTCAGGCCGCGGACCCGGGGCACTTCAAGCCCGTCCGGCGGCGCTTAGGCCGCGGGCCGGGGTACTCAAGCCCTTGCGGCGCTCAGGCCGCGGACCCGGAGCACTTCAAGCCCGTCGGCGCTCAGGCCGCGGACCCGGGGCACTTCAAGCCCGTCCGGCGATTGAGGACGGAACCCTTGATCCGACGAGGGCGGTGCGCATGCCCGGGGCGGTACCCCGGAGTACCCGGGACGTTCAGGCCGAGGCCCGACACCTCGAAGGTTCCGTCCTCAAACGCCGGACGGGCTGGAAAGGCGGGCGCCGTGCTCGGCGGGAAGGCCAACGCCGGACGAGCTGGGGGTGAACGCCGTCCGCGGCAGGAAGGCAAACGCCGGACGGGCGGGGAAGGCAGGCGGGCTGGGGAGGGTGCGGGCCTCGGCGTTATTCTCGTGCGGGCCGCACGGGGGAGGAAGCGCACCATGGACAAGCTCGGGCCCGACGACCCGCACCGCATAGGCGCGTACCGGCTCCTCGGCCGCCTCGGCGAAGGCGGCATGGGCCAGGTCTTCCTCGCCCGCTCCGACCGCGGTCGCACCGTCGCCCTCAAGCTCGTCCGCCGCGAGCTCGCCGAACGCCCCGAGTTCCGCGCCCGCTTCCGCCAGGAGGTACACGCCGCGCACCGGGTCGGCGGCGCGTGGACCGCACCGGTGCTGGACTCCGACACCGAGGCCCCCGTCCCCTGGGTCGCCACCGGTTACGTCGCCGGGCCCTCCCTCCAGCGCATCGTCTCCGGCCGCCCCGGCGCCCCGGTCACGGCCTCGGGGGCGTACGGCCCACTCCCGGCCCGCTCCGTACGGTTCCTGGGGTCCGGGCTCGCCCGCGCCCTCCAGCACATCCACGGGGCCGGGCTCATCCACCGGGACCTGAAGCCCTCCAACGTCCTGATGACCATCGACGGGCCCCGGGTCATCGACTTCGGCATCGCCCGCGCCCTGGAGTCCGTGGCCGACGGCGATCTGACCCGCACCGGGGTCCTCGTCGGCTCGCCCGGATTCATGGCCCCGGAGCAGGTGTGCGGCGAGCGCGTGACCACCGCGTGCGACGTGTTCTGCCTCGGCTCCGTCCTCGCGTACGCCGCATCGGGCCGGCTGCCGTTCGGTACGGCCGAGAGCGGCGGGGTCCATGCCCTGATGTTCCGGATCGCCCAGGAGGACCCGGACCTGACCGGGGTCCCGGAGGAGCTGGCCGGCGTCGTCCGGGACTGCCTGGCGAAGGACCCGGCGGCCCGCCCCGCCACCGACGAGATCCTGGCCCGCCTGGGCGAGGCCGACGCGGACGAACCCTGGCTGCCCGCCACCCTCATCGCCCAACTCGGCCGCCAGGCGGTGGGGTTGCTCGACTCGGAAGACCCGGAGGAGCCGGAGGAGCCGGGCAGGCCGGTGAGCTCCCGAGGGCCGGGGGCAGCAGCCGTGCCGCCTCCGGGCCCACGCACCCTCCCCGGCCCCCCATGGCCCCCGACGCCCGTACAGCCCACCCAGCCCCTCCAGCCCACCTACCCCTCCGCCCCCATACCCCCGGCCCACTTCGCACCCACGCCTCCCCCGCCCACCCGGGAGCGCCGCTCCGCCGGGGCCACCGTCGCCCTCATAGCCGTCGCCGTCGTCGTGGCGATAGGGGCGGGCGGATCGGTGTACGCCTTCATGAAGGGCGACGGGCCGGGCACGACCGCCTCCCCCGGCCCCTCGGGCTCCGCCGACACGGGCAGCGGCGGTGGCAAGGGGCAGCAGGGGAGCGGGGAAGGGGCCGTCCCCGAAGGGTTCCTCGGCACCTGGTCCGGTTCCCTACCCGGCGAACAGGGCGCTTCCACACGGACGTTGACCATCCGGCAGGGCGGCGTCGGCGACCAAGTCCTCGCCCTCACCGCCGAAGGGCCCCTCGCCTCCGGCTCCTCGTACCACTGCGAGTTCAACGCCCCGCTGGCCGACAGCCCCGCCGGGGACGGCCCGGTCCGCATCGGCCCCTCCATGGTGTCCTCCGGGAGCCCGGCCGCCTCCTGCTCCCCCGGCAAGCCCACCGAGCTGACCCTGCTCCCGGACGGCACCCTGCGCCGCACCACGAGCGGCACGGGCGAGAGCCTGATCTACACCAAGTCGGGCTGAGAGGAAGGCGCTTCGGCCACCGGAGCACCCGGGATCCGCCGCAGCGCCCCCGTGATCAGCGCCGCCCCGCCCAGCAGCACGAGCACCACCACCATCGCGTTCCGCAGCCCCACATGGTCGGCCAGGAAGCCCAGCGACGGCGGGCCGACGAGGAACGCCGCGTAGCCCGCCGTCGACACCGCCGCGACCCGGGCCGAGGCGTCCCCCGGCCCGGCCCCCTCCCCCGCCGCCGAGATCGTGACCGGGAAGCCCAGCGAGGCGCCCAGGCCCCACAGCACCACCGCCGCCCCGGCGAGCAGCGCACTGTCGGAGAAGACCACCAGCGCCACGCCGACCGCCGCCACCACCGCACTGGCCCGGACCACGACCGCCGGGCCGTACCGCACCAGCAGCGGCCCGCCCGTGAACCGGCCCGTCGTCATCGCCACCGCGAACAGCATGAACGTCAGCGAACCGGCCGTCGCCCCCGTCCCGTGGCCGTCCACCATCAGCAGCGGCAGCCAGTCGTTGGCGGAGCCCTCCGCGAAGGCCATGGCCAGCACGATCAGGCCGATCAGCACCAGCCGCCGGTCCCGCCAGACGGCCAGGTGCCCGCGCACTCCCCCGGCCCCCGAGCCCTTGGCACCCCCGCCCCGGCCGTACGCCTCCTCGCGCCCCGTGCCCGCCGGCACCGCCCGTACCGTCCACACCCCGGCCGCCGCGACGGCCAGCGCGACCGCCGCCAGGTGCCAGCCCACCGGGAAGCGGACCGCCGTCAACCCCATCCCGAGCAGCGCGCCGACCACGGTCCCCAGGCTGAAGCAGCCGTGCAGCACCGGCAGGACCGGGCGGCCCGCGGTCCGTTCGACGGCCGCGCCCTCGATGTTGAACGCCACCTCCGCCAGGCCCATCCCGGCCCCGAACAGCGCGAGTCCGCCGAACACCCCGCCGGACACCTCCAGCGCCGCTCCCCCGGCGATCACCAGCAGCCCGGCCACCAGCAGCGCCGCCCCGACGGTGATCACCAGTCGCCCGCCGTGCCTGCGCACCAGCCCGCCGGAGGCCAGCACCCCCGCCATCGAGCCGATCGAGAGCCCGAACAGCACCAGACCCATCGCGCCCGTGGACACCTCCAACGCGTCCCGGACGGCCGGGGTCCTGGCCACCCAGGACGCCATGCTCACCCCCGTGGCGAGCATGAAGAGAAAGAGCGCCGCGCGCCAGCGGCGGGTGACGGCGTCCACGACCTGCGGGTTCTTCATGGGGTACGAGCGTACGCCTGGAGCGTACGTCCGTACACTCTCCGTCCGCGTTCTATGCTGCGCGGAGAATCCGGCAGACCGACACCGAGGCCGACCCCGAGGCCGACCCGAGGAGGCACCGCGTGGCGACCGGGCGCACCGACCCCGAGCGGCGGGACCGCATCATCGACGCGGCACTCGACCTCATCGTCGACGAGGGCGTCGCGGGCGTCTCGCACCGCAAGGTCGCCGCCCGCGCGGGCGTGCCGCTGGGCTCGATGACGTACCACTTCTCCGGCATGGACGAGCTGCTGCACGAGGCGTTCACCCGGTTCTCCGGGACGATCGTCGCCGTCTTCGAGGAGCGCCTCGGCGCGGCGACCACCCCCGACGAGGCCCGCGAGGCCGTCGCCGACCTCGTCCACCACCTTTCCGGCGGCAACCAGCGCGAGCTGATCCTCACCCACGAGCTCTACACCCTCGCCGCCCGCCGGCCCGCCTACCGCGAGCTCACCCGCACCTGGATGGGGCGCAGCCGCCGGGCCCTGGAATGGCACTTCGACCCGGCCACCGCCCGCCAGCTCGACGCGCTCATCGAGGGCCTGTCCATCCACCGCGCCCTGGAGACCGAACCCCACGAGCGCGCCCTCACGGTCGAGGCGATCGCCCGCATCACCGCGCCGCGCCCGTAGAGGCTGTTCTGTCGCAGTCCGGCCGCCCGCCCGTCACGTCACGCCCGTCACGGTCACGATGATCCGGAACTCGTCGCCGGGGTGCCGGGTGGTGAGGTGGTGGTCCACCGCCTCACGGACGGCGCGGGTGGTGTCGAGGGTCCGTCTGTCGGAGCGGCAGATCAGGCGGATCTCCACGGTGGTAGCGGAGGTACGGCCTTCCCCGCTGGGTGCGGAGACGGTGATGCCGGGGGTGTCGTCGCCCGGGCGGGCCAGGGGCGAGGTGGCACGCAGGGCGCGCAGGCGGCTGCGGAGGCCGGGCGCGAGGAACGCCACTCCAGGGACCTCCCGGACCACGTGGGCCAGTTCGCTGTGCATGGTGTCGGCGGAGGCACTCATCAGGGGGCGCTCCCTTCCTGCGCGGATCGCGGTGCGGCTTCGTCTTCGTCTTCGGAGACCAGGTCGGTGATACGGACGTCGATCTCGCCTAGGTGAAGTCCCAGGCGTTCATGGGCGGTTACGCCGACCCGGTCGCGGATCTCCTGTGCCAGGGCCTGTACGTCGGGTGTCGTGAGCGGCACGTGCACGGACAGGTCGACGTTCACCGGCGTGCCACCGGGAGCATCCGCGAGGGTGAGGCGGCAGGACCCCGCCCGGACCCCGGGGACCTCTTCGGCGGCCTGACGCAGGGTGCGGGCGGCCACGTTCTCCATGATCCGCAGGTCCTCGTCCGCCTCGCCCAGCGGCAGGGGCCGGCCGGGGCGCAGTTCGAGTCGGACCACGTCCATCACCCGGTCGATGAAGGAGGCCGCGTCGACGGGCTGCTGCGCGGGGTCGGAGTCCAGGGCGCGCACCTGGGACTCCAGGCGCTCCAGGTCGGCGACCGCGAGCCGGCAGTGGGCGCACTGCGCGGTGTGCTCGTCGTGAACGCCCTCCTCCCAGTCGGCCCAGACCTGGGAGAGGAGGCGGCCGCAGGGAAGCGTCTCGTCGTCGGGGTCGGTGCGGGTCTCGGGTGGCGGGTTGTTCATTGCCAGGCCCCCAGGGAGTGAGTCAGTTGGCGGCGAGCTCTGAAAACACGGGCGCGTACGGCTTGTTCACTGATGCCGACGGTCTTCGCGATGAAGGCGTACGACCGGCCGTCGAGCGTGCGCAGCGTCCAGCAGATGCGTTGTTCGGGTGAGAGCGTGGACAGCGCCTCCTGTACGTCGTGGAGCGCCGCGCGCCCCTCGGTGATGCGGTCCGGCGCGGTGGTGTACGCCGGGGCCGGCAGGTCGGGCAGTTCGTTGAGCGGTGCCTGCGGGCGCCGGGCGCGCAGGGTGTTGAGGCACCGGTTGGTGACGATGCGGTACATCCAGGTGCCGAAGGAGGATCTGCCCTGGAACTCCGGCAGGCTGCGCCAGGCGCCGACGAAGGCCTCCTGAACGGCGTCCTCGGCCTCGGCCCGGTCGCCGAGCAGACGAGTGGCCAGACGCAGCAAGGCGGGGGCGTGCCGACGCACCAGTACGGCGAAGGCGTCCTCGTCGCCTTCGGCCGCGCGCTCCGTCATCAGGGTGTCGTCGGACCGTTCGCCCTCGACGTCGGGCGGCTCGCCCGGCGGGGGATTCCCCGTCACAGTCTCGCTCCTCCTCATGCGGTACGCGCCCGCTGGTCGTCCGGTCGTGGTGGTCTCACCCGTTCTGACACGGGCGCCGGTGCGCTGTGACGCGTACCCGCGAGATGAACCGGAATCGCACGACTTCCAGGAGTAAGTGCACGAATTTCGGGGGTAGGTGCAGGCGGCTCGCCGGAGTCCGAAAAATTCGTGCGTCTTCGTGCGTCACAGAACCCCGGGAGCGGAGTCGAACGTGATGAAGGACCACACAGAACACAGAACACAGCACACAGCGACGCACGCCCAGCGCTGACGACATCGAAGGAGCACATGGTGGCTACCGACACGAAGACGACCCCCTCCACCGACAGCGTGACGAACAGCGGCAAGGCGGCCCGCTTCGAGCAGCCCGGCGGAACGGTCCGGTCGGCCGGGACGAGCCTGTCCGCCGGGGCGACCGGGGCGGAGGCTCCGGCCGGCGACCGCGGCCGCACCTCCATCGCGGACGTCGTGGTCGTCAAGATCGCCGGCATGGCGGCGCGGGAGATCCCCGGCGTCCACGACATGGGCGGCGGCCTCTCGCGCACCCTCGGCGCCGTCCGCGACCGGGTGCCCGGCGGCCGTCCCAACGTGGGCCGGGGAGTAAAGGTCGAGGTCGGTGAGCGGCAGACCGCTATCGACCTGGAGCTCGTCGTGGAGTACGGGGTGTCCATCAAGGAACTGGCCTCCGAGGTCCGGGAGAACGTGATCCTGGCCGTGGAACGGATCACCGGCCTGGAGGTCGTCGAGGTCAACATCGCCATCGACGACGTCCGCCTCCCCGACGACGAGGACTCCTCCGCGTCCGGCGGCGAACAGACCAGGGTCGCGTAATCCCTGACCGCCGTCCCCGGCCCGTGGCACGGTTCCGGGCCGGGGACGGCTCGACCACCCGGTTCACCACGACGACTCGACCACCCGGTCGACCACTGGAGAGCGGGCGCGCGTGCGCCCCGAGACGAAGAGGAGGGGGCCTGTGAACGGCCGGTCCATGGGTCTGTTGGTAGGAGTCGCGCTCGGCTTCGCCGCCTACTTCGGCGGGTTCGCCGCGTTCCTGCTCGTCGGCTCTCTCGGGGCGGTGGGCTGGGGAGTGGGGGCCTGGCTGGACCGGGAAGGGGCCGCGCACCTGCGTGACCTGTTCGACCGGGAACGGCGGTGATCCCCGCCGCCGCGCGGGGCACCACCACCGTTTCCGCGCGGGCCGTCGCCAGGATCGCCCAGCAGGCCGCCACCGAGACCCCGAACGCGGTCGGCACGGTGCGTGGCACGGCGACCGTACGGGGGCAGCGTGCCGAGGTCTCCGTACGGCTCGGCCTGCCCTGGCCGGCCGACCTGGGCCGCCGGGCCGGAGAAGTGCAGCGGCACGTGGCTTCCCGTACCGGCGAGCTGACCGGGCTGTCCGTGCGGGTGGCGCGGCTCCGGGTCGTCCGGCTGCAACGCCCCACGGGCGGCACGGCGGTGTTCGAGACCACCGCACCGGCCACCACCGAAGGCCGTGTTCCCCGGCGCTGGTGGTCCGCGCGTCCCACGCCCGTCGTGGTGGCAGCCCTCCTGGGCGCGGCGGCCGCGGGGCTCCTGACCGCCGACATGGCCTCGGTCCGCCTCTTCGGCAACGCTCCGGCCGCGTGGCGCACCGGCCTCGTCGACCGGCTCGCCGCGACGAGCCCGGCCGCCGGGTCGGTGACGGTCACGGCGGCCGCCATGGCCGTGGCCGGTCTCTGGCTGCTCCTGCTGGCCTGCACACCGGGTCTGCGCAAGCGCTACGTGGTCGCGGGCTTCGGCGCCGGGCGGTCCATCGCGCTCGACCGGGCGGCGGTCGCCTCCGTGGTCCGCGACCATGTCCTCGACACGGACGGCGTCGACTCCGTACGGGTCAGGGTCGGCCGACGGCGGGTCCGCGTCCGGGCCGACCTCGCCTTCGGCGACCGGGCAGCCGCCCGCGAGCAGGCGGGTGCCGCCGCGCGGGCAGCCCTCGCCGACTGCCGGCTGAACCGGCCCCTGCGGGTGGGGCTGAGATTGCGTACCACCAGCACCTGGGACCCGTCACCGCCCGTCCCCGGTGCTCCGTCCGCCGACGCACCCGACTCCGTACCCGTACCGGTGCCCGCCGGGGGAGCAGACGGTGGAGCAGAGCGTAAGGAGAGCCCGTGAACTCCCGGAGCGCACTGAACAGGACGCTCATCGCCCTGGCCGGAATCGCGCTGCTGGCCGCGGGGCTCTGGCTCCTCGGCGCGACCCGTGCGGTCGCGGACCACCTGCCCGCCTGGTGGCCCGCTCCCCCGGCCGACGGCGTTCTCCTCGACCGGGAAGGGCTGGCCTCGCTGCGCGAGACGGGCTGGTGGGCCCCTGCCGTGATGGCCGCCGGGACGGTCCTCACCCTCCTGTGCCTGGCCTGGGCCGTGACCCGGACACCCGTACGCGGCCTTCGCCCGACCGGGCCGCTGTCCACCACCCGTGCCGACCTCAGGATCACCGCACTGGAGGACACGGTGTGCGCCGACGCGCGCCGCATCGAGGGCGTCGCACGGGCCCGTTGCCGTATCGCGCTGCGCCGCACGTCCGCCCGCCTGACCCTGCGGGTCTGGACCCTGCCCGGGTACACCGCGAAGGACGTCCTCGACGGCCTCGGCGCCGTGTCGACGACCGTCGAGCACGCTCTCCACCCACGCGGTCTGGACACGCGCACTCGCGTCAGCGCGCAGCGCCACTCAGCTCCGCACGTCCGCTGAGGCGACTGAGGCCTCGCAGCCCAGATGCTTGCATGGACATGTATCTTGTTGAGTATCGTCGTCGACAAGGGGAGCCCTCCATGACGGTCAAGCAGCAGCCGCGTGCCGCCTCCGATCCGGCCATGTGGGACTCCGTCCTCGGTCTGCACACCTTCGTGGAGCGGCAGCTCGCGCACGCCCTGCAGCGCCGCTTCGGCGTCGGCCTGTCCGAGTACCGGGCCCTGGAGGTGCTCACCCAGGCCGAGAAGGGCGAGCACCGGATGCAGGAGCTGGCGGACCGCATCGGGCTGGGGCAGAGCTCGGTGACCCGGCTCGTGGGGCGGCTGGAGAGCGCCGGGTACGCCTACAAGGACACCTGCGACGACGACAGACGCGGCGTCTACGCCGTCATCACCGACGAGGGCCGCAAGCACTACCAGGACGCCCGGTCCACCTACGCCGACGTCCTCGGCGCGGCCCTCGACACCGCGAGCACCGACGACCAGCTCACCCGTGCGGTGCGGGCGCTGCGCGGCGCCGCCTGACGCCCGAAGCTCGGCACCCGGGACGCGAGCGGCGGAGCTCCGCGTTCACTCTTGCGGGGGTACGTGAACGGGGCTTCGGCCCGAAGCTCGGGCGCCGGGATCCGGGCGTCGGGATACGAGCCCCGGGACACGAGCGCCTTCTTTAACCGGGAGGGAAAAGAGGGAGGTTGGGAAAACCACCCCCACCTCCCTACCCCGTCACGGCCAGCCAGTATGACTAATCGTGACAGCTTGCGGCGCAGCGTGACGGCCGCTTACGGTGCGAGAACTAGAGAACTAAGCGACCCCGACGCGGTGTTCACAGCACCAGGCCGGGGTCTCACCACAAGATCGATACCCAGAAAGCCGATCCCATGGTTACCCAGCACCATAGCTCTGCCCTGGCCGCCCTCGCAGTCTCCGCCGCGTACCCGATGGCCAAGCCCGGCTACGGCAAACGCTCCGCGCCCGGCCAACAACCCCGCACGCGCGATGACTTCGCCTTGCTGCCGACTCGCGAGCGGTACGTCGCCGGGTTCGTCGACCACCTCCCCGACGGGGCCGCGATGAGCGTGAAACAGCTCGCCAAGCAACTCCCGCTCTACGGGCAGCAGGCCATCTCCACCGCCCTGAAGGCCTTGTCCGTCGCCGGGCACCTGCGGCGCGTCCGGTGCGCTGTCGGCGCGGGCGACGAAACCCGGTGGGTCTTCCGCACCTTCTGGTCCCGCACCGCCCGCGACAACGAGTGGTGGACCACCTACCTCGCCACCGAAACCGCCTCCCGAAGCGCCGGCTCGCCCCCGCCCGCCCCGGCCTCCGTCGCCGTACCGCAGCAGCGCACCGCATCCGAGGCCACTCCGGACCCGGCACACGCACCGGAACCACCGGCACCGGCGACGACGCTGACGGCCCGGACGGCACCACCGGCAGCCCGGCCCGCAGCCCTCTCCCCCGCCTATCTCGCCCTGGCCGAACTCGGCCGCAAGGACATCCGGCTGACGCTGTCCGCCGACGACTGCGCCTCCCTCGAACCACAAGCCGCGGAATGGCTCGCCCGGGGCGTGACCACCGATTACCTGATCGCCGCCCTCACCTCAGGACTCCCCGCCCAGGTCGACTGCCCGCCCCGCTTCGTCCGCCGCCGCCTCACCGACAAGATCCCGCCGCAACTGCCCACCACCCCGAGCCCCTCCCCCAGCGTCGACACCCCAGCCCCTCGCCTCCTGATGGAGTGCACCGACTGCGGCCGCCCCGGCCAGCCCGAAGCCCTCCCCGACGGCCTCTGCCGCCCCTGCCGCGCCGCCCACTCCGCAGGGGGCCGACCCACACCCGACCCCACCGAGATCGCCGCCGTGAAGGCGCACATGGCCAACCTCCGCGACCTGCTCAAAGCACCCTAGGAAGCCCCACCCCCCCCCTCCGGACCTGGAGGGGGGGGCGGCCGTGCCGTGGGACGAGCGGTCGAGGGCGTCAGGCCCGGACCGCGTCGGCCGGTCCCGCGATGCGCTCGGTCGCCTGCGCCGGAGCCGCCGCCCCGGCCGGCTTCGTACGGTCGGCGAGCTTCAGCCAGATGACACCGACGATGATGACCGCCAGCCAGACGCCCTTGGCCACGGTGAGGGTCTCGTCGAAGAAGAGCGGGCCGAGAACGGCGGCGCCGACCGCGCCGATGCCCGCCCAGACGGCATAGCCGATGCTCACGTCGATGGTGCGCAGGGCGAGGCTCAGCGCGTAGAGCGTCAGCAGGAAGAAGACCACGGCGACCAGGGACCAGGTCAGGACGGTGAAGCCTTCGCTGCCGCCGACGGCGAGGGCGTACCCGATCTCGAAGACTCCGGCGAGGAGGAGCGAGAGCCAGGCGTTGGTGGAGGAGTTCTTGCTGGCGGCGGCGGTGGAGTTCTGGGCAACGTTCGGCATGGGAGATGAACCTCTCTCTCGGGGAAGGGGAAGTCGTCAGGTGCTGTGCGGGAGGGGTACGTGTGCGGATCAGGCCGAACCGCTCAGCTGCAGGCCCACCACCCCGCCGATGACGAGGACGATGCCGATCGCCTTGTGCAGGTTCAGGCGCTGGCCGAAGAACAGCGCGCCGAGCACGGTGATGCCGACACCCGCGACCGACGTCCACAGCGCGTAGCCGACGCCGACGTCGAAGGTCAGCAGCGCCTTGCTGAGGAAGAAGGTCGCGGCCGCCCCGCTGGCCAGGGTGATGGACGTCCACTTGCGGTTCTTGAAGCCCTCGGCCTTCCCGGCGGCGATGGCGACCAGGATTTCGAAGGCGACGGCGACGGCGAGGTAGAGCCAGTGCATGGGAGGTCCTTCCATGGAGTGCGCTTGACTGATGCTTGCTCGTACATGCAATTGAGTGCCGGCACTGATCCGCTTCGGTGCGCCGCCCTCACGTCGCAGACTCTTGCATGTGCAAGTAAGGACTGTCAATCACGACCCCGCGCCCCCATGGGCGACCCCGGATGCTCAACTCAGTAACGCGTACGCCGCGTTGAACAGGATCAACGTGTGCACGAACCGCCCCGCACGCGTGGGCGGGTACCGCCACATCAGCGGCCAGGTGTCACCCCCGAGCGCCGGTACCGGTACGTAACTGATTCGGCCGGTCGCCGAGTTGAACGTCGTCACCTCACGCGGCCACGGCCGCCCCGCCGTCGACCCGGGCGGCACGAGGAAGTACACCCCGCGCCGGCCGTTCGACTCGCTGACGACGGGCCCGGGTTCGCCGCCGACCAGCCCCTCCATCAGGTCGGCCAGTCGCCGCCCCGCGTCACCGTCCACGCGGATCGCGTCGAATTGCACGCCCGCCTTGCGGAGATGGAATCCGCACTCCGGAATCCAGTCCGCCGTCACACCGCCATTGGTTGCGTTCACGGGACGATTGTGACCCTGATCACCTAGCGTTATCCATGTCTGCCGAGGTGCGTCGCAAAGCCGTTGACCTGCACGAACTTCGCTGGAGCCGCGTTGAGTTCGACGGCATCAAGTAGTGACCGGTTGAGTTCGGTTGAGTCGAAAAGAGATCGCGTAATGGCGAGTGCGGAGAACAAGGAAACGGCGAGTCCGATGGCCCGGATGGTGGCCGAGATGGCCCGGACGCTCCGCGTCCAGCGCGGGTGGACCCAGGAGCAGGAAGGCAAGGAGATCGGCTACTCGGCGGCGGCGATCAGCGCGATGGAGACGTGCGCGCAGCCCGCCAGCGACGCCATGCTGGTCGAGCTGAACCCGGTCCTGGGGAACGGCACGCCCATCTTCGAGACGGCACGGAAGTACATGCGGATGGAGCGGCTGCCCGAGCAGTTCAAGGACTACGCACTCCTGGAGGAGGCCGCGCTCAGCCTCCAGTTGTTCGCCACGAACGTCGTCCACGGGCTGTTCCAGACGGAGGCGTACGCGCGGGCGCTGATCGGGGGCGGATACCCGCCGCTCGCCGACGAGCGCGTGAAGGAGCTGGTCCAGCTCCGGATGGCGCGGAAGGCCCTCTTCGACCGGGACCCGCTGCCGATGATCGAGGTCATCCTCGACGAGGCCGTCCTGCGCCGGGTCATCGGCAACGATGAAATCATGCGGGAACAGTTGCTCCATCTCGTGGAGTGCGCCCGGCGGCGTAATGTCACGCTGCTGGTGCTGCCCCTGGACGCAGGGAAGGACGGGGAGTACGCGGGCGCTCACGGCGAGATGAACCTGCTGGAGACCCCGGAGCACGAGCGCCTCGTCTATCTGGACCCTCAGGACGAGAGCCTGCTGATCAGCGACCCCACAAAGGTGAGCACGTATACCCAGCGCTATGCGAAGATCCGGTCACAGGCCCCGGGTCCTCGTGAATCGCTGGACCTCATCAAGCGGTTGGCAGGAGTGAAGGAATGAGCAGCACCCTCCGGTGGTTCAAGTCCAGCTACAGCAACTCCAGCGGCGGCAACTGCATCGAGGTCGCCTTCGACTGGCGTACGTCCTCCTACAGCAGCGGCAGCGGCGGTGACTGCGTCGAGGTCGCCGCCTGCCCCCACTCCGTCCACGTCCGTGACTCCAAGGTCTCCGACGGGCCCGTCTTCACCGTCGCGCCCGACGCCTGGTCGGCGTTCGTCACCTGGGCGGAGTGAGCCGGGCGCGCACCCCGACCGGACCGCCGCTCCCCCGCCCACGGGAACCGGCGGTCCTGCCGTATCAGCTGGTGGGGACCGTGTTAGCGTCGGAATCATGGCAGTACAGCGTGCTGGTGACGCGAAACCGGAACCCGAATCGGCGCACCCCACACCACCAGAAGGCCTCAAGAGCCGGGACCGGATCCTGTGGGCCGCCTCGACCATGCTCGGCGAGGGTGCGGGGGCGGCGCTGAGCGTGCGCGCCGTGGCCGAGCGGGCGCGGGTGAGCACGGGGTCCCTGCGGCACCACTTCCCCACGCAACGCGCGCTCATGGACGCCATGTTGAAGGTCGTCTTCGACCTCGTCCTGCCTGAGACCAGCTTCCGCGATACGTCCATTTCTCCGCGTGACCGCCTGCTCGGCTGCGTACAGGGCCTGCTCGTACCGCCGGACAGCACGCGGGGTGCACGCGAGGCGTGGCTCACGGTGCACGAGCGGTACATCGCCCAGGAGCCCACCCAGGCGATGCGGGCCGAGTACCAGGCCATGCAGCGCGAGGTGACCCGCCGCGTCGAGGAGTGCCTGAACGTGCTCGTCGAGGAAGGGGCGCTGGCCCCCGGGGACACCACACGGCGCGCGCGGTTCCTGCTGACGCTGGCCAACGGCGTAGCGATCGAGCAGGTGCTGCCGAGCGAGGACGCCCACATCGCCACCGAGCTGGACATGCTCCGCACGGGTGTCGACCTCGTGCTGGACAACCGGGTCTGATCCGGCGCCCCGCGTGCGTCAGGTACCGGCTCCGCCGTCCAGGAGCCAGTGGTAACGCATCCGCATGGCCCGTTCGGTCGCGCCGAGCGCCGCGCCGACGCCTAGCGTGACGTTCAGCCACACCGGCAGCCGCAACGGCGACTCGAAGGTGCCCAACGACTCCGCGATGGCCGGGATTTCGGAGATCGGCTGCGCGGCCTGGAGCAGGTTGAGGCCGACCCCGATGAGCAGGAGCACCACGGACACGGCCCCGATGAGAGCGCTGGCACCCGGATGCTCGCGGGCGAAGTTCATGCGCCGCCCCTCAGCCGACCGGGGGTCGGGGGCGAGCCGCGTCTCCCTGCCGTCGTCCGCGACGAAGTGGCAGCGGCGCATGCCCACTTCGCTCCTGCGGACCTCGATGGTCCCGCCGGGGACGGGGAAGCGGGCCGGGAGCTTGGACTCGGCCTCGCAGATCCCGTCCCGGTACAGCCGCGCCCGGACCACACCCGACTCGGGGTCGCCGCCGTGCTTGACCTCCACCGTGTACGTCGCGGAGAGGCCGCCGCCCACCGGCAGCGCGATGGAGAGGAGCGAGCGCCGGGTCATCTGCCACCAGCGGAAGGGCTTCAGCGGCTTCCCGTCGCCCGGCTTCACGCGGCGCTCAATTCGTCGGTCGTTCCAGCTCAACCCCATGGTGACGCCCTCCCTGATCGTGACCAACACGGTGTGCTACTTCAACCTCCCGATCCAAACTAACACACTGTACTAGTAACGTACGGTGATCAGAGGGCCCCCGCGTGACAGCAGCGCGAGGGCTTGTGGCTCAATACCTCCATACGGCAGCAACTCAGGGGTGGGGGCACCACGCACATGACCGGACACACCGCTCGGACCAGACGTTTCGCGGCACTGGCCGCGACCGCCGCGATGACCGTCGCCGCGACCACGCTCTCCGGGTCGACAGCGGGGGCCACGGCGCTGCCGGTCCCGCGCGACATCAACGGGGACGGGTACGGGGACATCGTCCTCCCGGCGCCCGGAGCCACCGTCGCGGGCAAGGCGTACGCCGGGGCCGTCGTCGTGCTCTACGGGTCGGCCAAGGGCGTCTCCGCCGCCAAGCGGGCCGTGATCACGCAGAACTCGCCGGGCGTTCCGGGGACGGCCGAGGAGGGCGACGCCTTCGGCGCGTCGATCGCCCTCGCGGACCTCGACAAGGACGGGTTCGCGGACATCGTGGTCGGATCGCCGCAGGAGAAGATCGGCTCCAAGCAGTCGGCCGGCGCGGTCACCGTCCTCTGGGGCGGGAAGAAGGGCCCGGTGTCCGGCGTCGCGCTGCCGACCCTGCTGGAGAGCCAGGGGCAGGCGGGGCGGGACGTCGCCGCCTGGTCCGGTTCCGACGGGGCACAGGTCCTCGTCGTGAACAACAACAACGCCACCCGCCTGACCGGGCCGTTCAAGCGCTCGGGGAAGATCGTCGCCTCGTCCTATCTGCACGACGAGACCGGCTACATGAACGCCGCCGCCTTCGGGGACCTGAACGGTGACAAGGCCGCCGACCGCGTCCTCGTCAACGGCCGCATGGGCGGTCTGAGCGGCGGAGCCGTCTACGTCAACTCGACGTGGGAGGAGCTCAACCGACTGCACGGCGGCGACGGCCTCTTCGCGGCGGTCGGGGACGTCAACGGGGACGGTTACGGGGACGTCGTGCTCGGCGACCCCGACGACCCGCACCCGGTGGAGGGGCCCATCGGTCACCTCGGCGGGGCGGTGCACGTGTGGTTCGGGTCGAAGACGGGTGTGGCGTACGACAAGGCGCCGATGACCATCCACCAGGACACGGCGGGAGTGCCCGGCGGCGGGGAGCGCGACGACGCGTTCGGGGCTTCGGTCGCGGTCGCGGACCTGAACAAGGACGGGGCGGCCGAGATCATCGTCGGGGCGCCCGGCGAGGCGGTCGGCAAGAAGGCGGACGCCGGGGGCGTCGTGGTCGTACCCGGTCGGCGTACGGGTCAACTCGGTTCCGGCTCGTACGCGTTCACGCAGGACACCGCCGGGGTGCCGGGCGGGGTGGAGGCCGGGGACCGGTTCGGCGCGACGGTGAGCGCCGGGGACCTGGACAAGAACGGGCGGCCCGACCTCGTGGTGGGCGCGGCGCAGGAGAACGGCCAGGGCTCGGTGTGGGTTCTGCCCGGCGGCGCGTCCGGGCCGCTCTACACGTCGTCGGTCTCCTTCGGCCCGGGCTCTCTCGGGCTGTCGAAGAACGACTGGCTGCTGCTGGGCGGCGACCACCGGCAGTGACCCGTACCGCCGTGAGGCACGGAAAGGCGGCGCAGGACCTCGGATATCGTCGAGACCCCGCGCCGCCGCGTGACGTCGCCGGTGTCACCCGGCCGGTGTCACCTGACCCCGCGCCGAACTGTCCGCCTGCTTCGGGCAGCGCACGCCGTCCTCATGGCTCCGGCGGCTCGCGGAGGGCGACCACGCCACCCGGCAGGAGCTCGACGGCGCGGTCGCCACGTACTTCCGCGAACTCCTGGCGCCCCAGCTGCACGTGATCGACGCCGTGGTGCACACCGACCGCGCGCACCACGGCCGGAACGTGCTGGAGGGCGGCTCCCGGCGGTTGCTGAGCACGCTGTCGCCGTCGATCCGCTGGGAGCCGCCGACGCTGGTCGCCGACCACCCGCGGGACGGCGACCTCCACCTGGGCGGGCGGGGCATCTCGCTGGTCCCGTCCTTCTTCTGCACGGGGCGCCCCATCACGCTCATCAACCCCGGCCTCCGACCCGTACTCGTCTACCCCGCGAGCCGCCGCTCCGGACCCGCGGACACGCTCGACGGCCTGCCCGAGCTGCTGGGGCGGACCCGGGCCATGGTCCTGTGCGCGCTGGCCTCACCGTGCGCGACGGGCGAACTGGCCCGGCGGATCGGGGTGTCGATCGGGACGGCGAGCAAGCACGCGTCGGTGCTGCGCACCGCGAAGCTCATCACCAGTACGCGCAGGGGCGGCGAGGTGGTGCACGCCCTGAACGCGCTCGGGCGGGAGCTGGCGCAGGGGCGGAGGGGCGGCTCGTGGTGCTGTGGGGAGTGAGAGCCGCTCCCGGCCTGCTGCCCGAGGCCGCCGGATCGCGGGCCCGCACGCTGCCGGCCGGCCGCAGGTCTGGCGCACGGACCGCCCCCTTAGGGACGCTCGGGTACGGGGGTTACGGGGCCGCCCTGCTTCGGCACCGTTCCTCGCGGCGCCTCCGAGGCCTCGGGCGTCGCCGAGGTCTCCGGCACCGGCTGCGGCTCGACCGTACGTCCGAGCGCCCTCCGGGCCAGCCTTGCGGCCGCGGCCCAGAAGCGGTCCGGCAGGAACACCGCGTCGGCGATGATCATCGCGCCCGAGAACAGCGGCAGGCCCATGAGCACCGCGATGCCGATGTGCATGCCGAGCAGCATCGTCAGCACCGGGTACTTGAGCCTGCCGAACAGCACGAACGGGAAGGCGACCTGGAGGAGCACGGTCAGGTAGCCGACGACCGCGATGGCGAGCGCCTGCTCGTCCGCCCAGTGGGAGAGCACGGGCCACGGCTGGAAGAGGTCGAGGTTCAGGACGTAATGCAGCGCGGTTCCGGCTCCCCAGGTGCCGCCCTGCACCTTGTAGAGGCCCGCGGCGCCGTAGAGGAAGCAGACCTGGACACCGATCACGAGGAGCCCGCAGTTGTGCACGGCCGTGACCAAGGTGTGTCGTGCGTCGCCGAGCCGCGGTGGGAGGGAGGGCAGCCACCGGCGGCCGGAGGCGCGGCCGGCTCTCCTGGCATCCAGGGACCACCGGCGGCCGGATGCGGTGAGGACGAGGTAGAGCGCCATCAGGAGGACGAGGTTGTCGCCGCCGTCCGTCATGAAGATCGACCGCGCGTGGAACGAGGCGACGACGACGGCGAAAAGCACGGAGACCGCGCGCGTCCGCCACCCCAGCAGGAACAGGACGCTGACGACGAGTGCCGCCGCGTAACAGAGTTCGAAGTACAGGCGGCTGTCGGAGAGGGTCAGCACACTGACCCAGCCGGTCTGGTCGAAGAGCTGCCGGACCAGGTCCGGGGTCCACGGCGAACCGGGCCCCCAGATCTCGTCGCGGTGCGGGAACTCCCGCAGCAGGAAGACGAGATAGAGCAACCCGTACCCGATGCGCAGCACCGCGATCGAGTAGAGGGAGAGGGGGCGTTCGGTCAGCAGCGCCCACGCGTGGCGTACCGCGCCCCTCACCCGTACCAGTGGACGGGTCGGGGCGGTGGCCGACTCGGGCGGACGGGTCGAGCTGTTGGCCGGCTCCGGTTGACGGGTCGAGCCGTTGGCCGTCTCAGGCATCGGAGGTCACCTTCCACCAGGGCAGGAGCCGCGTCTCGGCGTTCCTCGTGGCGGCGGTACGGCGGTCGTGGTCCGTACTGCCCTGAGCGGCCACGGGCAGGGTGACCACCCGGAGCTGGATGTTCTCGAACGGCTTGCCGTCCCGTTCGGCCATGCGGTCGGCGGCGATGTTGCGCAGGTAGCGCTGCATCATCACGGCCCGGTCCGAGCGCGAGAGGTCGTCGCCTCCGTGGAGTTCGGCGTACGACGTCCAGGACCGGCGCAGCATGTTCTGCGAGGTGTGGCTGGGGAAGGCGTTGTGCTTGATGTCGGAGGCGTCCACGGCGGTCAGGTCGAACCAGTCGCTGACCTGGACGGAGCCGTCCGGGGCGGTGTGCGCGGTACGCGCGGAGATCTGCCGGTTGACGGAGTCCGGATCCGGTGCGAACAGCCGCCAGTTCTGCTCGAAGAAGGGGTAGATCCAGGCGTCCACCTGGGAGTTGAAGCGCTGCGACACCGTATTCGGCGGTGCCACGTGCAAGAACACCAGGCCGACGTGGGCCAGGGCCGTGGCCAGGCAGAGCGCCACGGCGGTGTTGAGGACTCTTCTGCGTACATGTTCCGTCGTGACTCCACCCAGCACGTGCCCCAGCCCCGCCCTGTTTCTTGTCGTCGTCCGTCTCGTGGAAGCGCGCGGCGGGGCAGGAGGACATGCCCCGCCGCGCGCCGGTCAGCCGGCGCGCGTGCCGCGCCGCCGGTCAGCCTTCGTGGTGCCCGGCGCCTTCCGGCTTGTCGCCGTAGCCGCCGTGCTCCTCACCGTGGCCGGGGCCCTGGTCGCCGGGGCGCCCGTCGCCGTAGCCGCCGCTGTCGTGACCACCGGAGTGGCCGCCGGAGTGGCCGCCGGTGCCGCCACCCTTGCCGCCACCCGTGTGGCCGCCGGTGCCGCCGCCCTTGTTGCCGCCGGTGACGCCGCCCTTGCCGCCGCCCGTGGTGTTGCCGGCGATGTTCCCGGACGTGTTGCCGACGGTGTTCCCCGTGGTGGTCCCGGTGGTGGTCGAGCCGCCCGGAGTGCCGCCGGTGGTGCCGCCCGTCAGAACGCCGCCGAGCACCCCGCCCAGCACACCGCCGGTGCCGCCGGTGGTGCCGCCGGTCAGGACACCGCCGAGCACCCCGCCCAGCACGCCGCCCGTGGTGCCGGTGGTGGTGCCCGTCGTGGTTCCTGTCGTCGTGCCCGTCGTGGTCCCGGTGGTCGTACCGGACGTGGTGCCGCCCGAGCAGGTGGACCGGGTGATGCGGTTGTTGTCCAGGGTGACCGAGCCGTTACGGGCCAGCGCGCGGCCCTCGATGGTCGCGCCGGTGGTCACGCTGATCGAGGTCAGGGCCAGGATGTTGCCGATGAAGGTCGAATCCGTGCCGAGCGTGGCCGAACTGCCGATCTGCCAGAACACATTGCACGGCTGCGCACCGTTGATGAGGTTGACGCGGCTGGCGGACGCCGTCGTCAGACCCGAGCCGACCTGGAAGACCCACACCGCGTTGGGGTCACCCTCCGCGTCGAGAGTGAGCGTGCCGGTGAGGCCCAGCGTCGAGGACGCCGTGTAGACGCCGGGCACCAGCGTCAGGCCTCCGGCGTCCGGCGGCAGCGCGGCGTCCGTGGCCTGGCCCGCCGCGTTGTTGTACGCCACCACCAGGTCGGACTTGGCCTGGAGCGCGACCGCGTTCGCCGAGTGCTGGACGCCGTTCACCAGGCCCGGAGGAAATCCGCTGATGGCCGTTCCTGGGCTGACGCCGACGTCCCCAGTGATCACCGTAGGCCCGGTGTTGGTGACCGACTCCCCTGCCAGCACGGCGAAACTGTCCGCCGTTCCGAGCGGCACCGGCGTGGCGATGGCGAACGCCGGTGACGACGTCACCGCGACCATCGTGGCAGCGACCGTCGCGGCGAGCGCGGCCGTGATCCAGGAAGAAACAATGCGCCGAACTGCAAGGTCAGATTTTCTGAGCTTCAACAGAAATGGACTTTCTGTGCGAGGCGGCGACTTCCGAGCCGTTCACGGTTTCCCGGAAGCCCTCGTGTTGTCGGCAGCACATTACGCACAGAACCACCCTGAAAGTCCGGAGAAATGGCGCTAAATACGACGCTCTTTTCCGGGGCGATCAAGGAGAACGCTTTTTTCGCACTACAGAATCCTTTCTCCGGAAGCATTCTCCCCGAACGCACGAACCGAATAGTAAATAATGCGTCACGCGTTCCTATTAATTACCGGAATTCCCCGACCGCCGCCCTGTCGTCCCGTGGCGGTTCCTACGCCGCCGCCAGGTCCCGGGACCTCAGCGCCAGCCACAGGTCGTAACGGGCGCTCGGAGGCCGCAGCAGCGAGCGCTGGAGCACCGTTTCGAGGCGGGTGAGGCGCTTGCGGGCGCCGGGTACGGAGATGCCCAGCTCGGCGGCGGCCGGGCCGATGCGGCCCTCGCACCGCACCCAGGTGCGCAGGGTCTCCTCGGCGCCGAGGACGGGGGCAAGTTGCTGGTCCGCCCAGTCGCGTACGGCGGGGCGGACCAGGATCGCGTCGAGACCGCCCGCCGCCTCCGACGTACCGGACGCCGACGATCCGGAATGCGCGGGCTCGGGGGTGCACGCCGGGGCGGGCGTGGAGCGGACGCGCAGGGCCAGATCGAGGGCGGCCTGGTCGGCCAGCCGGTGCAGGTCGAGGCCGAGCAGCTCGCCGATGAGCCGCAGCCGGGCGGCGAGGGTGTTGCGGTGGACCTTGAGATGCTCCGTCGCGTGGGACGAGAACGCCAGCCAGGAAGCGGCCGTGGCCAGGAGCTCCTGGCTCCCGGGGTCCTGCGCGCGGCGCGGAACATGGGTCAGGAGGGGGTTCAGCAGCTCGTCCGCCCACCGGTGGCCGGCCGGCCCGACGACGAGCGCGGAATCCGGCGAGACCCCGAACCGGGCGTGCCGGGTGGGCAGTTCACGGGCGGCGGCGAGGGCGTGGAAGGCCTGGCGGTAGCCGGTCGCGGTGTCGGCCAGCGGCACGGGCTCGCTGACGCCCACCACGCAGTCGCCCACCCGGGCGGCGACGGTCTCGTCGGGCGGGACGGCTCCCGGCTCCGGCGTCTCCGCCTCCGCGGGCATGACCAGGATGAGGTGGCGGGCGTAGACGGGGCACCGCACGATCCAGGAACGACCGCCGTCCGCGTCCGCGCAGACCCGGGCCACCTCGTCGCGCCCGCCGCCGGAACACTCCACGACACACACCCGCACCGGATCGGGAAGCCGGGGGCGCAGCGCACCCGCTACCTGCTGGGCGATGGAGAGCTGACCCGTCATCAGCAGGTGCAGCACCGCCTCACGGCCCCGAGACTCGGCGAGGTCCACCCGGCGGCGCTTGCGCTCCAGCGTCTCGGCCTGGAGGCACAGGGACAGCGGCAGGACCACGTCCGCGAGCAGCGTGGCGAGCCCGGCGGCCACCGGCCGGGGCGTGACGACGGCGAGCACGGGAGCGCCGAGGTCGCCGACGCCCGGAGAGGAGCCGCCCAGAGGGAAGAGCAGGGCGGTGTACGCACCCGTGTCCACGGAATACGCCTGGACACCCCGCTCGGTGAGGGCGCTCGCGCCCTCGGCGACCAGGCCCGCGACATCGGGCACCATCGCCCCCGCCGTACGGGCCGCGGCGTGCAGCACCGTGCCGTCCGGCCCGACGAGCCCGGCCCAGCCCTCGGCCCGCCCGGCCAGCCAGCGCAGCAGCTCGGCCGTTCCGCCGGTGCGGGTCAGCCGGTGCATCCGCAGAAGATCGTCCGCACGCTCCCCTGATCGCATCAGTCCCCCGTTCCGCCCAGGACACAGCCGTGTCGCCGGTGACCGGGCCATTCTGACTGTGCGGACCGATACCCCGGCGGCCGCCCCATTGGGCGTATTGAATCTCCCGGTGCCCCTACCCTCCGATCTATCGTCCGAACGTGTTCCGGCACGTCGGGGGACGACGGGGGAGGCCGGAACACGGGACCGCGGCAACGCGGCGGCAGCGGCTCACGGGGGTGGTCGCTGTCGCCGGTTGCCGCGCTTCCGCGCGTCAGTGCTGCGCTGTGGGCGCGCCTGATTGTCAGTGGTGCCTCGTACCGTCGGACGCAGGAGTCGGCTGACGACTTCGACCCGAGGAAGGCACCCATGGAATTCCGCATCGAGCGCAGTGCCCTGACCGAGGCCGTGTCCTGGGCGGCCCGCGTCCTGCCCGTGCGCTCCCCCGTCCCCGTGCTGGGCGGACTGCTGCTGGACACGGAAGCCGGGTCCGGGGGCGGGCTGTTGCGCATCTCCGGGCTGGACTACGAGGCGTCCGCGCGCATCGACGTGGAGGCCGAGGTCCCGCGGCCCGGAAAGGTGCTCGTCATGGGGCGGCGGCTGCTGGACATCTGCAAGGTGCTGCCCGACGGCCCCGTGGAGTGCGCGGTGGAGGGGTCACGGTTCACCGTGTCGGGCGACGGGGCCCGGTTCGGCCTCTCCGTGCTGCCGTTGGACGACTACCCGGCCCTTCCCCCGCTCCCGCAGGTGCGGGGCGCGGTGGACGCGGAGCTGTTCGCGGCGGCGGTGGCCGATGTGGCGGTGGCGGCGGGGCGCGACGACACGCTGCCCGCGCTCACCGGGATCCGGCTGGGGCTCGACGGCGACACGATGACGCTCGCCGCGACCGACCGCTACCGCTTCGCCGTGCGGACCGTCCCGTGGAAGGCGGCCGCGCCCGGCGAGAGCGCCGACGTCCTCGTCTCCGCCCGCCGGCTCACCGAGATCGCCCGCTCGCTGGGCCGCTCCGGTCTGGTGAGCCTCGCCCTGGACGCCGGTTCGGCGGGCTTCGAGCACGCGGGCATGCGAACCACCGTCCGGCTCCTGGAGGGCCGACTGCCGCGCCACGAGAAGCTGTTCGCGCTGGAGGACCCGGCCCTGGCGGTGGTGGACCGGGCCCGGCTGGCGGAGGCGGTCAAGCGGGTCTCCGTCGTCGCCGACGGGGACAGCCCGGTGCAGATGACGTTCTCCCGCGCCGACGCCTCCGTGACGCTCCGGGCGGGCTACGAGGACGACGTGGCCTCCCAGCGGCTTCCGGCCACGCTGGAGGGGGCCGAGGAGCTGACGGTGGCCTTCAACCCCGCGTATCTGGCGGACGCCCTGGCCTCCTTCACGGGACCGGCCCTGCGGCTCCAGCTGCTGGGGGCGGGCCAGCGCGCGCTGATCACGGACGGGGCGGGCACGGGCACGCACCGGCATCTGCTGATGTCGGTGCGGCCGCAGTTGGTGTGACGGGGGCCGGATGCCGAAACGGGGGGTGCGCTCCGGCTCGCGCCGGACGCACCCCCCGCTCGGGTGGGGTTCTCAGGCCCTCACGAGGACCTTCGGGTCAGCAGCTCAGGTTCGAGCCGGTGGTGGTGCCGAGAACCTGGGTGAACTGCGTGAACTTGTCGATCCGGCTCTGGACCTGGGCCGGGTTGCCGCCGTTGCACTCGATCGCGCCGTTGATCGAGCGGATGGTCTCGCCGAAGCCGGCGTTGTTCACGATGGCGTTGTGGCCGGTCATGGTGCCGGGGCCGGACTGGGTGTTCCAGTACCAGAGGCCGGTCTTCCAGGCGATGGCGGCGTTCTGCTCGACCAGGTAGGGGTTGTTCAGCAGGTCGATGCCGAGCGCGTCACCGGCGGCCTTGTAGTTGAAGTTCCAGCTCAACTGGATCGGGCCCTTGCCGTAGTACGCGGACTGGCCGGCCGGGCAGCCGTAGGGCTGGCTCGCGTCGCAGTAGTGCGGGTAGTTCGCCTCGTTGACTTCCTTGATGTACACCAGCCCGCCGGTCTCGTGGCTGACGTTGGCGAGGAAGGCGGCCGCCTCGCGCTTCTTGATCTCGTCGCTGCCGGTGTTGGCGAAGGCCGGGTAGGCGCTGAGGGCGTCGGTCAGGCCCTGGTAGGTGTAGAAGGGGTTCCGGTTCGGGAACATCTGGTTGAACTGGGCCTCGCTGACGACGAATCCGTTGCTCTGGCCCGGGTCCTCACCGCCCCCGCCGGTGCCGCAGGCGCCCTTGTCGGCCCACACGTCCGACGAACCCGGACGCTCGTTCTGGGTCCACCACTTGGCCGTGTAGTTACGGCCGTTGTACGAGACCGAGCCACCGTTCGTGTAGACGGCGGAGGAGCTCCAGGCCGTGGCGCAGGTGGCGGCCTGAGCGGTGGCGGCGGGAAGGACGACGAGCGCCGCGACGACCGCGCCGAGCGCGACCAGCAGGCTCATGACACGTCGGATCACGTGATCACACTCCTAGGACGCGGCGCGACGTCCGGCCGTGCGCCGCTGTGGGGGTGCCCGACACTCAAGCGAGGATGGTCTGGACCTGTCAAGGTCTAGACCATCCTCGAAATGAGCGGAGGTCGCGCCGGTGACGGACCCCGGCCACCTGCGGCAAGGGCGTCAAGTGCGCTCTCAACAGCCGCTATTCCGGAAGGAGTCCATCCGGATCGCCCGCGGACGGGAGCGGAGGCGAAAGTAAAATCTTCCGCCCCGCCCACCATGCGGACAGCACTCGCTCCCCCTCCGGACAGCCTCGGGGCGCAGGATCCCCTCCGGGCAGTCCCGGGCGCGGGCTCAGCAGGTGAGCCCGGACCCCGGGGCCACCCCGACGATGCCGGTGATGCGTTCGTACCGCTCCACCCGCGCGGCCACCGACGCCGGGTTGCCGCCGTCGCACTCCAGGGCCCCGTTGAGCGAACGGATCGTCTCGCCGAAGCCCGCGCCGCCGACCATCGCATCGTGCGAGGTCATGGTGCCGGGGCCGTTCTGGGTGTTCCAGTACCAGAGGGCGGTGGCCCAGGCGACGGACGGATCCCGCTCGACCAGCCAGGGATCGTTCAGCAGATCGACCCCGAGGGCGTCCCCGGCGGCCTTGTAGTTGAAGTTCCAGCTGAACATGATCGGGCCGCGCCCGTAGTAGGCCTCACGCCCCGCCGGGCAGCCGAAGGGCTGGGTGTCGTCGCACTTGCGCCAGTAGTTGGCCTCGTTGATCTCCTTGACGTACTTCAGCCCCACCGACTCGAAGTCCGCGTGCGTCAGGAACGCCGCCGCTTCCCGGGCCCGCGTCTGCGGCGTGCCCACGTTGGCGAAGCGCGGGTAGGCGTGGAGCGCGTCGATCAGGCCCTGGTACGTGTAGAAGGGGTCGCGGTCCGGGAAGATCGCGTCGAACTCCTCCTCGCCGATGACGAAGTCGGAGACCCCTCCCGTACAGGCACCCCGGTCGGCCCAGGCGGACCCGGCGCCCGGATTCTCCCCGCGCGTCCACCACTTGGCGCTCCAGTTGCGGCCGTGGTGGGAGACGGTGTCCCCGGCGCGGTAGTCGGCCGTGGGGCTGTGGAGCGGCGCGCAGGGCTGGGTGGCGGGCGTGGCGGCCGAGGCGGCGGGGGCCACCGTGACGAGGACGGCGGCCAGAGCGGCCGGCACGGTCAGGAGCTTCGTGAAGCGGTCGATGCGAGACAGAGCGGCTCACTCCTTCGGCGGGGCACACCGAGCGCCGGAGCGCCCCGGTGGGCCGACATGGGGGGGAGCCACAGCCAAACCGCATTGGTCTGGACCTGTCAAGGCGGCGACCGGCCAGGAAAACCCGTGGGGCCCGGGATGCGGATCATTCCGA
This sequence comes from Streptomyces globisporus, assembly GCA_014649555.1. Classification (GTDB taxonomy): domain Bacteria; phylum Actinomycetota; class Actinomycetes; order Streptomycetales; family Streptomycetaceae; genus Streptomyces; species Streptomyces globisporus. The sequence continues at coordinate 146,497 of BMTG01000014.1, forward strand.
TCCGGTCCCGGGCCCCACGGCCGCAGCACCGCCTACAGGAACGAGTTGATCTCGATCGTCTCGGTCCGGCCGGGGCCGACGCCGATCGCGGAGATCGGGGCGCCCGACATCTCCTCCAGGGCCTTCACGTAACCCTGCGCGTTCTTCGGCAGGTCGGAGAAGGTCTTGGCCTTGGTGATGTCCTCGGACCAGCCCGGGAGGGTCTCGTAGATCGGCTTCGCGTGGTGGAAGTCGGTCTGGTTGTACGGGAGCTCCTCGACGCGCTTGCCGTCGATCTCGTACGCCACACAGACCGGGATCCGCTCCCAGCCGGTGAGGACGTCCAGCTTGGTGAGGAAGAAGTCGGTCAGGCCGTTCACCCGGGTCGCGTACCGCGCGATCGGGGCGTCGAACCAGCCGCAGCGGCGGTCACGGCCGGTGGTGACACCGCGCTCGCCGCCGATGCGCCGCAGCGCCTCGCCGTCCTCGTCGAACAGCTCGGTCGGGAACGGACCGGCGCCGACACGCGTCGTATAGGCCTTGAGGATGCCGATGACGCGGCTGATCTTCGTCGGGCCGACACCGGCGCCGGTGCAGGCGCCGCCCGCCGTCGGGTTCGACGAGGTGACGAAGGGGTACGTGCCGTGGTCGACGTCGAGCAGGGTGCCCTGGCCGCCCTCGAAGAGCACGACCTTGCCGTCGTCGATGGCATCGTTCAGGATCAGGGTCGTGTCGGCGACGAACGGCTTGATCTGCTCCGCGTACTGGAGCATGTCCTCGACGACCTTGCCGGCCTCGATGGCCCGGCGGTTGAAGACCTTGGCCAGGAGCTGGTTCTTCTGCTCCAGGGCCGCCTCCACCTTCTGCTCCAGGATCGACTCGTCGTAGAGGTCCTGGACGCGGATCCCCACCCGGTTGATCTTGTCGGCGTACGTCGGGCCGATGCCCCGGCCCGTCGTGCCGATCTTGCGCTTCCCGAGGAAGCGCTCGGTCACCTTGTCGAGCGTGACGTTGTACGGAGTGATCAAATGAGCGTTGCCGCTGATCAGAAGCTTGGACGTGTCGACGCCTCGCTCGTTCAGACCGCTCAGCTCGGAGAGCAGGACCGCCGGGTCGACCACGACACCGTTCCCGATGACCGGGGTACAACCCGGCGACAGGATTCCGGAGGGGAGGAGATGAAGTGCGTACTTCTGGTCGCCTACGACGACCGTGTGACCGGCGTTGTTACCGCCCTGGTATCGCACGACATAGTCCACGGATCCACCGAGGAGATCGGTGGCCTTCCCCTTGCCCTCGTCACCCCACTGAGCACCGAGCAGCACAAGTGCGGGCACAGGCGTACACCCCTTCCGGGCGGGGCATGTCCAAGGTCAGGGGGCGTACGTCAAGGTCGTACCTGCCGTACGACGATGTACGGCAAAGCCTGAGCCGTCGAACCGGGTGCCCCGGAATAGACGAAGCCCCTGGCGCAATAGCGCAAGGGGCTCTTGCACCAAGATGCTACCCGAGGAAGGACCGAGGTGTCGGCTGCAGAGCCCCCCGGCGACGGCGACGACCAGCTCCTGGTGGTCATCGACCCGGTCGCCCGCCGGAGTGACGGCGAGTCCGTCCGTATCGCCAAGGACGTGCTGAGCGCCGGTGCGCACGCCAAGATCTGCCTTCCGGACACCCCCGAGGAGTTCGCCCGGGCCCTGTCCCGGCGGGGTGCGCGCAGGCCCGTCGTCGTCGGTGACGACCATGCGCTGCTGCGCGCCGTCGCCCAGCTGCACCGCGAACGGGAGCTGGCCGCCGGCGTCCTCTCCCTGATCCCCGTCGGCGCCGCGCACGCGCTGGAGGTCGCCCACGCCCTCGGCGTCCCCCGGGGCGCGGTGGCGGCCGCCCGGACCGCGCTGGACGGTGCGGTGCGCCGCCTGGACCTGCTGGTCGACGACAGCGACGGCGTGGTCCTGGGCCGCCTGCGCATCCCGGCCCCGCCGCCCCCGCCGCCCGGCTCCGGAACCCCGCACACGAACATCACGGCCATGTGGGACACCTGCCGCTCGCTGGTCACCTCCCTGGTCCGCCCGGCCCCCGTCGCCGCCACGACGAACCCGGGCACGCACCGCCTGCGCATCGAGGCGGACGGGGTGCTGCTGAGCGACCTGGACACGCCGGTCCGGGACCTCTCGGTCACCTCCCAGGGCGACGGGGGCCTCGCCGACGTCGTCGTCCGCACCGGTTCCGGCGAGGACGTCACGGCGGAGGCCAAGGCCGTCACAGTCTCCGGCGCGGACTTCCGCTACCGGGCCGACATACAGACCGGGGGGCCCGTGCGGACCCGGACCTGGACGGTCCGGGCGGGCGCCTGGGGGCTGATGCTGCCGGGCCCGGCGAGCGCGGACGCGGCGGCGGGCGCACGCTGGTAGGAGACGGCCCGGAGCCGTCCCTTTGCCCGCCCCCCGGTCCCGGAGGTGACCGTCATGACCAGGATCGCTGTCGGATGGCACATCGAGCTCGAATTCGAGGAGGACACGCATCGCACGCGCGCGGCGGCGCTCGTCCGCCTCTCCGACGGAACAGAGGTACGCGCCCACGGCTACGCCAGCCGCCATCCCTCGGACGCCGACCAGCAGCGGGTCGGCGAGGAGATCGCGGGGGCGAGGGCGCTCAACGAACTGGCAATGAAACTGCTGACCAAGGCGCACGACGAGATCGACGAGGCGTCGGGGCGGCACTCGTACCCGCTGACCTGACACCGGGGCTCCGCCCCGGACCCCGCTCCTCCATCGCCGGAGGGGCTTGAAAAGAACCCCCGGAGGGGCCTTGACAGGCGCCCTCGGCAAGGAAAGGAACCGGGCCCGCGCCCGCCTGCGTCTCCCCCCGCATGGAGATCCAGAACTCGCGCCGCGAAGCCGTCACCGGCACCGTCGGCTGCGTGACCGCCTTCGCCGGAGCGCTCGCGGGCATCGTGCTCTGGGCGCCGCACGGCAAGGGCGGTCTCCTGGACGGGTTCGAGGGCGCCTCCAACTGGAACGTGCTCCGGGTCGGCCTGCCCCTCATGATCCTCGGCGGGATCGCGGCGGCCCTGGCCGTGTTCTTCCTGGTCCGGAGGGACTGGAAGCGGGCGCTCGGGTGCGTCGCGGCCATCGGCGTCCTCTTCGCGCTCGGCGTCGCCGTGGACGCGCTGGCCGGGGCGCCGAGGCCGGAGTGCCACGACCCCTGCTGAGTCCGCCCCGGCCGGGGGCCTACACCTCCGCCCGCAGCTCCTTCAGCCCCCGGATCACATACCCCGGCTGCCACTCCGGCTCCGCCGTCATCCGCAGCGCGGGCGCCTTCCGCAGCAGCTCCCCGAAGGACGCGGCCAGCTCCAGGCGGGCCAGCGGGGCGCCCAGGCAGAAGTGGATGCCCGCGCCGAAGGTGATGTGCGGGTTGTCCGTACGGGACAGATCCAGGACGTCCGGGCGCGCGAACCGTTCCGGGTCCCGGTTGGCCGAGCCGAACAGCAGCGCCACCTCCGCGCCCCGCCCGATCACCTGGCCGTCGATCTCGATGTCGTCCAGCACCCAGCGCTCGAACATCTGCAACGGGGTGTCGTAGCGCAGCAGCTCCTCGATCGCGGTCGGCAGCAGCGCGGGGTCGGCGCGCAGGGCGGCCAGCTGCTCGGGGTGGTGGAAGAGGGTCCGCCAGCCGTTGACGGTGGTGTTCACCGTCGCCTCGTGGCCCGCGTTCAGCAGCAGCACACAGGTGGAGATCATCTCCTGCTCGGTCAGCCGCTCGCCCTCGTCGTGGGCGGCGATGAGTGCCGAGATCAGGTCGTCGCCGGGGTTCGCCCGCCGCTCGGTGATCAACCCGCGCAGATACGCGGAGAAGTCCACGGAGGCGGAGACGGCGGCGGCCGCCGTCTCCGCCTCCGGGTTCAGCTCGAACATTCCGCAGATCGCCGCCGACCAGGGCCGCAGCAGCCCCCGGTCCGCCTCCGGGACGCCCAGCATCTCCGCGATGACGGCGACCGGCAGCGGCTCCGCGACCTCCGCCAGCAGGTCCCCGCCGCCCTTCGCCACGAACGCGTCGACCAGCTCGGCCGCCAGCCGCCGCACCGTCGGGGCGAGGTTCTCGACCGTACGCGGGGTGAACGCCTTGGAGATCAGCCGCCGGATCCGGGGGTGGTCGGGGGCCTCCAGGTCGAGGATGCCCTGCCCGTTGAGCGTGGTGAACGGCTCGTGCTCGGGCGGCGGCGGGGTGCGCCCGAACTCCTCGTGGCTGAAGCGGTGCAGATACGTACGCCCGAGGCGCCGGTCGCGCAGCAGGGCCGATACGTCGGAGTGGTGCGGGATCAGCCACTGCCCCGTCGGCTCGAACCAGTGCGCCCGGCCGGCGGCGCGCAGCGCGGTGTAGGCGGGGTAGGGATCGGCGACGAACGCGGGCGACCAGGGATCGAAGGACACGTGCATGGCCCGACGCTACCCTCGCCCGCGCTCGCCGCAAGGGGTCCGGCACAGGTCCGGCCACCCGCGGTCGCGCTCGCCGTCAGGCCCCCGCCGAGGTCTGCCTACCCCGGGGTGACCAGCCGCGCCTCGTACGCGAACACCGCCGCCTGGGTCCGGTCGCGCAGCCCCAGCTTCACCAGGATGCGGCTCACATGCGTCTTGATCGTGGACTCGGCGACGATCAGGTGCGAGGCGATCTCCGCGTTGGAGAGACCCTGCGCGATGAGGACGAGCACCTCCGTCTCCCGCTCGGTGAGATCCCCGATCCGGGCCAGCGCGGGCGGCCGCGGGGTCTCCGCGAGCTTGGAGAACTCGGTGATGAGGCGCCGGGTGACCGTCGGCGCGAGCAGCGCCTCGCCCGAGGCCACCACCCGAACCCCGTCGGCGAGCTGCCGGGCCGAGGCGTCCTTGAGGAGGAAGCCCGAGGCCCCGGCCCGCAGCGCCTGGTAGACGTACTCGTCGAGGTCGAAGGTCGTCAGCACCAGGACCTTGGCGTCGGCGTCCCGGGCGACGATCTCGCGGGTCGCCTCGATGCCGTTCATCTCCGGCATGCGGATGTCCATCAGGACGACGTCCGGGCGCAGGGCGGCGACCTGGTCGAGCGCCTGCCTGCCGTCCAGCGCCTCGCCCACGACGGTGATCCCGGGCATCGCGTTGAGCAGGACCGAGAAGCCCTCGCGGACCATCATCTGGTCGTCGACGATCAGGACCCGGATGTCGGTGTCGCTCATGCCCGGCCGTCCCGGTCGATGACGACGGTGTCGGCGTTGCCTTCGGCCGCTTCCCGGGACTCCGGGCGCTCCGGCTGCTCGGACAGCGGCACGGGGAGGAACACCGCGACCTCGTACCCGCCGTCGGCCGTCGGCCCGGCCGTCATCTCGCCGTTAAGCATCGCGACCCGCTCCCGCATCCCGGTGATCCCGTGCCCGGCGCCGGGCGAGGGCTTGACCAGGCCCCGCGCGGGTCCGTTGACCACGCGCAGCCCGAGCCCGCCGAGGACGTAGCCGAGCTCGACCCGGGCCGTGGAGCCGGGCGCGTGCCGCAGGCTGTTGCTCAGGGCCTCCTGGACGATCCGGTACGCCGACAGCTCGACGCCCTGCGGCAGTTCGCGGACGGCCCCGGTGATCACCTTCTCCGTCTCCAGGCCCGTCTCGCGGACGTTGTCCAGGAGCCCGTCGAGCGCGGCGAGGGTGGGCTGCGGGGCGTCGGGGGCCTCGTAGTCCTCCGCGCGGACGACCCCGAGGACGCGGCGCAGCTCGGTGAGGGCGGCCACGGCGTTCTCCCGGATGGTGACGAAGGCCTGTTCCAGCTCGGGCGGCGGGTTCTCCACCCGGTAGGGGGCGGCCTCGGCCTGGATCGCGACGACCGACATGTGGTGGGCGACCACGTCGTGCAGCTCCCGGGCGATGGTGGTGCGCTCCTCCAGCAGCGTGCGCCGGTCGCGCTCGACGGCGGTGACGGTGCGCTGCACGGTGACCTCGCGTTCGGCGTCGCGCCGGATCTGGACCACGGCGACGACGAGCAGCGCGAGGGCGGAGAGGGTGACCACGGGCGCGGTGATCGACGGGTCGCCGCCCTCCAGCAGCATCCCGAAGAACAGGGTCAGCAGCCACATCCAGGCCGCCGCACGGGGGCGGGTCCGGGCGGCCACGACCACCAGGACCACCACCTGGGCCATGAAGGCGCTCGGCCCCCACAGCCCGTCGGTGCCGAGGACGGCGCAGAAGACGGTCGTCACCATGGACGCCCAGAACGCGGCGACCGGCCTGATGAGGGTCATCGCCACCGGGATCGCCGGCACCACGCCCATCAGGAAGCGGTACTCCCACTCGGCGAACCCGGCCATCATCACGAGGAACGCGGCGAACAGCACCACGGCGTGCGGGGTCCAGACGACGAACTTGCGCAGCCCCTCGGGCAGCCGCCGGACGACCCGCCCGTCGGGGTTGAGCGGCGGCAGCGGCCGGTAGGCGAACACGTTGCGCAGGAGGTCGTCCCGCAGGCCGTCTATCGCCCCTGCGGCTGCCCGGAACTCCGGGCTACTGGTCTTCGTCTGGGTCTCGGTCACGCTTCCACGGTAGGCGGCGGCGGACGGCCGGTCGTCACCATCGCTACGGATCCCGGAGCATCCCTCTCAAGGACTACCCGCCTCCGCCGTGCAGTCCCGCAGGTCCGGTCAGGCCTCCGGTGAGGCCTCCGCGCGGAAGGCGTGCGCGTGCTCCTCGGCCCACTGGGCGAAGCTCCGCGCCGGCCGCCCGGTGACCTTCTCCACCGTGTCGAGCACGGTCCGGCCCTCCGGCGGCGTGTCCCGGTAGACGTCGATCAGGAACGCGATCACGTCCTCCGGCATGCCCTGGCCCCGCCAGGTCTCCAGCGCCTGCTCCTCCGTGAGCTCGACCAGCTCCACGTCCGCGCCCCGCGCCGCGCCGATGGCCGTCGTCTTGTCGCGGACGGTCAGCGCCTGCGGTCCGGTGACCAGGTACTCCTGGCCGCCGTGACCGTCCTCGGTGAGGGCGACGGCCGCCACCGCACCGATGTCCGACTCGTGGACCATGGCGCTCAGCCGGTCCACGAACGGCTCGCGCACCACGCCCTCGCTCCGGATGCCGGGCGCCCACTCCAGGGCGTTCGCCATGAACTCCACCGGCATCACGACCGTCCACGCGAAGTCGCTCGCGCGCACCGCCGTCTCCATCGGGGTCTCCCCGCCGCCGTGCAGCACGGTCACCCGCCGCACGCCCGCCTCCTCGGCCAGGGCGAGGATCTCGTCGGCGGTCTCCAGCGGGGCGAAGAGGGCCCCGCCGAAGGTGATGAGGTGCAGCCCGGTCGCCCCGCGCAGCGCGGGAGCCAGCGACGCCGGGTCTTCCAGGTCGCCGCCGACCACCTCGACCCCGGCCGGGAACTCCGCCCGCTCCGGGTCGCGGGTCAGGGCCCGGACGTGCTCACCGCGCTCCAGCAGCTGCTCGACCACGCGGCGGCCGACCGTTCCCGTGGCTCCGGTCACCAGGATCGTCATGAGGTCTCCTTCGTCGGTTCCGACTCCGTCTGAGCGGCAACACGACCAAGGTAGGGACCGTTGAGGACAGCTTCAGTCCTCTATTCCAGGTCTCTTCCGGGTCCTCCCTTCGGGAAGGGTTCACCAGGCGAGCTGGGTGATCTCCTCGGCGACGACGGCGCAGGCGTCGGCGGCCGGGTCGATCAGCTGGAAGTGCCCGACGCCGCCGAGCAGCGTCAGCCCGACCGTCTCGCCGGCCAGGGCCGCCGCGTCGACGTACGCCTCGGAGACGGCCTGCGGGACGACGATGTCGTCGACTCCCTGCACGATCGCGGTGGCGATCCCGGTCGGCAGCAGCACCCCGGGGTCGGCGTGCGCCGCCCGGTCCGCGAAGTCGGCCTCCCCGCCCAGGAGCTGGGTGACCGCGCCGCCGCACACCCCCAGCCGGACCGCCGCCGCGAAGTCCGCGATCGGAGCCAGGGCGACGACCCCGCGCAGCTGCGGCGGGGCGGGCAGCCGCCACGGCGACCCCTCGGGCAGGACGTGACGCGCCGCCGCCCACAGGGCGAGGTGCCCGCCCGCCGAGTGCCCGGTGACCACGATCCGCCGCACATCGGCGCCCGGCAGCTCGCGGGCGGCCAGCACGGGCATCGCGTCCAGGGCCGCGGCCACGTCGTCGAAGGTCTCCGGCCAGCGCCCCGCGACCGGGTCCGCACCGGCGGGCGCCGGCCCGCTCCCGCCGCCGCGCTGCTGCGGGATGTCGTCGCCGCCGCGCCGGTACTCCACATTGGCCACGGCGAAGCCCCGGCGGGCCAGGAAGTCCGCGAGCGGGGAGGCGTGGACCCGGTCGTAGCGGGAGCGCCAGGCGCCGCCGTGCAGGAAGACGACGAGCGGGGCTCCGGTGCGGCCGTCGCGCGGGGCGTAGAAGTCGACGACCTGGTCGGGGTGGTCCCCGTAGGCGGCGGTGGCGTCGGGGGCGACGGGAGGGTGGGCGAACGCCGACGCGCTCTCCGCCTCGTCCCGATCACGCGCCGCAGAGTCCGGGAAACCCGGGGAATCCGACATGCTGCTCAACCGTCCTCTGCCCGTGGCCTGTGCCTGTGTGCTGCCCAACTGGGTTGACCTGCGGGGACGGTACCAGCACTCGGTACCGTCCCCGTCCGGCCGCACACGTATTGACGGCCTGTCAGGCCACCGAACCGGACGGCGGGATCTCCGCCAGCACCTCGGCCAGCACCCGCGCCGCCCGTTCCACGTCGGCGAATCCGACGTACAGCGGGGTGAAGCCGAACCGCAGCACGCCCGGCCGGCGCAGGTCGCCGACGACGCCCCGCTCGATGAGGCGCCGCATCACGGGCTCGGCGTCCTCACAGCGCAGGGCGACCTGACTGCCGCGCTCGGCATGCGCGGCCGGGGTGACGGAGGTGACCCGGCCTGCCGGAACGTACGCCTCGACGCACTCCAGGAAGAAGTCCGTCAGCGCCAGTGACTTGGCCCGTACGGTGTCCACCGACACCCCGTCCCACACATCGAGCGCCGCATCCAGCGTCAGCATGGAGACGATGTCGGGGGTGCCGACCCGGCCCCGTACGGAACCGTCCGCCGGGACGTAGTCGGGGGTCATGCCGAACGGGTCGGCGTGCGAGTTCCAGCCCGGCAGCGGCGAGTCGAAGGCGGCCTGGTGGCGCTCGGCGACGTACAGGTACGCGGGCGAACCGGGGCCGCCGTTGAGGTACTTGTACGTACAGCCGACCGCCAGGTCCACCCCGTGCTCGTCGAGCCCGACGGGCAGCGCGCCCGCGGTGTGGCAGAGGTCCCACACCGCGACCGCGCCCGCCGCGTGGACGGCGGCGGTCAGCCCGGGCAGGTCGTGCAGCCGGCCGAAGCGGTAGTCGACGTGGTTGAGCAGGGCCACGGCGGTACGGGGACCGAGCGCGGCCGGTACGTCGGCCGGATCCACGGGCACCAGCCGGTGGCCGGTGAGCCGGGCGGCGGCCGCCGCGATGTACCCGTCCGTGGGAAAGGTCGTCGCGTCAACCAGGATCTCGTCGCGTCCCTCGCCCGCGATCCGGGCCGCGGCGACGACGGCCTTGAAGACGTTCACGCTGGTCGAGTCCCCGACGACGATCTGCCCGGCGGCGGCCCCGACGAGCGGGGCGATCCGGTCGCCGATCCGCTCGGGCGCGGTCCACCAGCCGCTCTCGTCCCAGGACCGGATGCGCAGCTCGCCCCACTGGCGGGTGAGGACGTCCTGCACCCGGGCGGGGACATGGACGGGCAGCGCGCCCAGCGAGTTGCCGTCGAGGTAGACGCCGTCGTCGAGCGCGAAGAGCTCGCGGCGGCCGGCGAGCGGATCGGTGGCGTCGAGCTTCAGCGCCCGCGCGCGGAGGTCTTCCGCCGTGGTCGTGGCGGTGGTCGTGGTCTCAGACATGGCTACGCGCCGTCCACAGCTCGGGGAACACGTTCTTCGTGGCGCGCTTCTCCAGCCACGCGACCCCGGCGGAACCGCCGGTGCCGGTCTTGGAGCCCATCGCGCGGCGGGTGGCGACGAGGTGGTCGTTGCGCCATCGCCACACCAGCTCGCCGACGTCGGTGAGCAGCTCACCGAGGCGGACCAGCTCGTCGTTCTGGTCGTCGGAGGCGTAGATCTCCGCCCACACGGCCTCGACCTCGGGCGACGGCTCGTACCGCTTGGTCAGGTCCCGGGTGGTGACGGCCTCGGGAATGGCGTACCCGCGCCGGGCCAGCAGGGCGAGGGTCTCGTCGTACAGGCTGGGCTCGCCGAGCGCCTTCTCCAGCTCGGCGTACACGCGGGGCGCGCCCCGGTGCGGCACCAGCATGGAGGCGGACTTGTCGCCGAGCAGGAACTCCATCCGCCGGTACATCGCGGACTGGAATCCGGACCCCTCGCCGAGGGAGCCCCGGTAGGAGTTGAACTGGGCGGGGGTGAGCCCGGCGAGCGGCCGCCAGGACTCGTTGAGCGCCTCCAGCTCGCGCAGCGAACGCTTCAGGGCGTCGCGCGCGACGGGTATGCGGTCCTCGCGCAGGGCGCGGGTGGCGGTCTCCCACTCATGGACGATGACCGTGAACCACAGCTCCATGACCTGGGTGGTGACCAGGAAGACCATCTCGCCGGGATCGTCCGAGCGCAGGTGCTGGAGGTGGGTCAGGACATCCGCCTGGACGTAGTCCTCGTACGGAGTCGTGCCCGCGAAGTCGAGGTACGGGGTGTCCGCACCGGTGGCTTCGGGGTCGGGGTGGTTGGTCGACATCGCTGTCTCCTCGACACGAGCTTCCGGGTAGCGGTCCGCCCCTTCCGTGAGGTGGTGGAGCTCCGGTCCCCTGCTCGCATACTAAGCCGCTCCCCGCCCGGTGCGCGTGGGCGGGGAGCGCCGAGAAGGTCAGCTGAGGATGTCGGCGGCGGTCGGCGAGGAGTCGCGCAGGAACGTCGAGCAGCGCTCGTGCTCCTCGGTCTCGCCGATCGCGCCCGCGGCCCTGGCGAGGGCGTGCAGGGCGCGCAGGAAGCCGCGGTTCGGCTCGTGCTCGAACGGGACGGGCCCGTGGCCCTTCCAGCCGGCCCGGCGCAGGGAGTCGAGGCCGCGGTGGTAGCCGGTGCGGGCGTACGCGTACGACTCGACGACCCGGCCGCCCTCGTACGCCTCGTCGGCGAGCTGCGCCCAGGCGAGGGAGGAGGTGGGGTACTTCGCGGCGACCTCGGCGGGCGGGGTGCCGGCGGCGAGCAGCTCGCGCGGCTCGGGGTCGTCGGGGAGGTGGGTCGGGGCGGGGCCCCCGAGCAGGTTCTCGTGGATGGACATGGTTCAAGTGTGCCTGCCGTCACGTCCCGGTGGGACCACGGCCCCGGCCCGCCATGCGGGCCGTCGCCCGCCCCCCGCGGCACCGCGGCCCCGGCGGGTCTCACCCTTCCCGCCGCTCCGGCTCCAGCGGCGGGGCGGTGACCCCGCAGTGCACCGCGCACTCGGGCCGCTCGCTCCGGACGGCGGCGGTCGCGGCCGGGGTGCGCACCGTCCACCAGGCGAGGACGGCACCGGCGACCAGCAGACCCGCACACATCGGCATCGCCCGCCGGAAGGTCGTGGCGAACTCACCCGCGTCCCGGTACGCCTCGGGCCCCATCCCGGCGAGCAGCGGCAGGGCGGCCACGGCGATGAGCCCGGCGGCCCGGGCTGCGGCGTTGTTGATGCCGCTGGCCAGCCCGGCCCGCCCGGCGTCCACGGCGGCCAGGACGGTCGCGGTGAGCGGCGCGACGACCACGACGAGCCCGGCGCCGAGCACCAGGACGGCGGGCAGCACCTCGGTGACGTACCCGCCGAAGGAGGCGCTGCCCGGCCCCACCCGCAGCATCAGGAGCATCCCGGCGGCGGCCAGCAGCGGACCCACGGTGAGCGGGATCCGGGGTCCGATGCGCCGCCCCAGCTCACCGGCCTGGGCGGAGAAGAGCAGCATCAGCACGGTGGTGGGCAGCAGGGCTGTACCGGCCCCCAGCGCCGAGTACCCGGCGACGACCTGGAGCTGGATCGCGGAGAGGAAGAAGAAGCCGCCGAGGGCCGCGTAGACGCAGAAGGTCACCAGGTTGACCGAGGTGAACAGCCGGGAGCGGAAGATCGACGGCGGCAGCATGGGGTCGGCCCGCCGCCGCTCGACCCGCACGAAGGCGGCCCCCAGCAGCAGCCCGCCGACGGCCGACCCGATCACGAGCGGCGAGGCACCCTGCTCCGGGGCCTCGATCAGCGCGTATGTCACCCCGGCGAGCGCCAGCGCCCCGAGGGCGGCCCCCAGCACGTCGAACCGCCCGTGCGCCGCCGGATCCCGCGACTCCGGTACGTGCCGGAGCGCGACGGGTACGCAGATCGCGGCGAGCGGCAGATTCAGCAGGAACACCCACCGCCAGCCGGGCCCGTCGACGAGCCAGCCGCCCACGAACGGCCCCACGGCCGCCCCGACCCCGCCGAAGCCGGACCAGAGCCCCACGGCCCGCGCCCGGTCGTCCGGATGGAAACTGGCCTGGATGAGCGCGAGGGACCCCGGCGTGAGCAGCGCCCCGCCGACGCCCTGGAGCGCCCGGGCGGCGATGAGGACACCCGCGTTCGGCGCGATCCCGCAGAGCAGGGAGGCCACCGCGAACCACACCACCCCGACGACGAACACCCGCCGCCGCCCGTACCGGTCCCCGAGCGCCCCGCCGAGGAGGATCAGCCCGGCGAGCGTGAGCATGTAGGCGTTGACGGTCCACTGGAGGGCGGCCATATCGGTGCCGAGGTCCTCGCCGATACGGGGCAGGGCGACGTTGATGACGGTGGAGTCGAGCATCGCCATCCCGGACCCGAGCACGGTGGTCAGCACGACCCAGCGCCCGACGGGCGAGGCGACCCGGATCTCCCCGGGGGCGGAGCCAGCAGCAGCCATGGGGCCAGGGTGCCCCGACGCGCCCTTCCCCGCACCCCTGCCCGTTACGGGGGCGCTGCCCCCGCACCCCCGCTCCTCAATCGCCGGAGGGGCTTGTTCTCAGGCTCTCCACCGCCCGCACCAACGCCTCCACCCCCCGCACAACCTTCTCCCGAGGACACCCCACGTTCAGCCGCACGCACCCCGGCGCCCCGTAGACGGAACCCCCCATCACCGCCACCCGCTCCCGCTCCACCAGCACCCGCTGCAACGCCGGCTCCTCCACCCCCAGCGGCCGCAGGTCGATCCACGCCAGGTATCCGGCCTGCGGCGGCTCCCACCCCAGCTCGGGGAACGCCGCCCCCAGCCGCTCCGCGACGTACCCCAGGTTCCCCGCCACATACGCCCGCACCGCGTCCAGCCACGCCGCCCCCTCCCGGTACGCCGCGATGTGCGCGGTCAGCGACAGGACGGCCGGTGACGCCAGCCCCTCCGCCGTCTCCATCCGCCGCAGGAACTCCGCCCGGTCGGCGGGGTCCCCGATGAACCCGTACGAACCGGTCAGCGCCGGAAAGTTGAACGCCTTCGACCCGGAGGTGATGAGCGCCCACCGGCCGTCACCCGCCACCCGCGTCCACGGCACATGGACGCGCCCCGCACCGTCGTCGTGCACGAAGTCGGCGTGGATCTCGTCGCTGATCACCGCGACCCCGTACCGCTCGGCGAGCGCCGCCGTCCGGGCCAGTTCGTCGGCCGTCCACACCCGGCCGGTCGGGTTGTGGGGCGAGCACAACACCAGCACCTTCGCGTCGCCCCGCGAAAGCTCCCTCTCCAGCGCCTCGTCGTCCCCCACCGGCACGCCGCGCAGCTCCCGCCCGAGCCCGGTGATCGCCTTGCGGAAGCCGTCGTACACAGGGGTGTGGACGACGACGCCGTCCCCTTCCACCGTCCACATCTGGAGCAGCTGGGAGAGCTGGCTGAGCACGGACGGCCCGTAGACGAGCTGCCCGGTGTCGATCTCGGCGCCGTACCGCGTGGCGTACCAGTGGGCGATCGCCGAGCGGAAGTCGTCCTGCCACCAGGTGGTGTAGCCGAACACCCCGTGGTCCAGGCGGGCCCGGAGCGCGGCCAGGACCTCGGGGGCGGTGGCGAAGTCCATGTCGGAGATGGTGAACGGCAGCAGGCCGTCGACGCCGAACCGGTCGGCGACCCCGTCCCACTGGACGCACCAGGTGCCCCGGCGGTCGACGGCGGTATCGAAGTCGTAGGGCGCGCCCACAGCAGATCCTCTTCTCTCTCCCGGCACAGCGACGGGCCCGGCCCCCCGAGGGAGGACCGGGCCCGGCACCGTGCGTCGTCACGTCCGTGCGGACGGGTGACTACTTCAGCTTCGTGCCCGTGGAGCGCAGGTTCGCGCAGGCCTCGGTGACGCGCGCGGCCATGCCGGCCTCGGCGAGCTTGCCCCAGGTGCGGGGGTCGTAGGTCTTCTTGTTGCCGACCTCGCCGTCGACCTTCAGGACACCGTCGTAGTTGCGGAACATGTGGTCCGCGACCGGGCGGGTGAAGGCGTACTGGGTGTCGGTGTCGAGGTTCATCTTCACGACGCCGTTCTCCAGCGCGGTGGCGATCTCCTCGGCGGTGGAGCCCGAACCGCCGTGGAAGACGAAGTCGAACGGCTGGCTGCCGGCCGGCTTGCCGTACTTCTCGGAGACGCCCGCCTGGAGGTCCTTCAGCAGCTCGGGGCGGAGCACGACGTTGCCCGGCTTGTAGACACCGTGGACGTTGCCGAAGGAGGCGGCCAGCAGGTAGCGGCCCTTCTCGCCCAGGCCGAGCGCCTCGGCGGTACGCAGCGCGTCGTCGACGGTCGTGTACAGCTCGTCGTTGATCTCGTGCGTGACGCCGTCCTCCTCACCGCCGGTCGGGGTGATCTCGACCTCAAGGATGATCTTGGCGGCGGCGGCCTTGGCCAGCAGCTCCTGGCCGATGGCCAGGTTGTCGGCGAGGGTCTCGGCCGAACCGTCCCACATGTGGGACTGGAACAGCGGGTTGAGGCCCTTGGCGACGCGCTCGGCGGAGACGTCGAGCAGCGGACGTACGTACCCGTCCAGCTTGTCCTTGGGGCAGTGGTCGGTGTGCAGCGCGATGGTGACGTCGTACTTCGCGGCGACGATGTGCGCGAACTCGGCCAGGGCGACCGCGCCCGTGACCATGTCCTTGTTGTACTGGCCGCCCAGGAACTCCGCACCACCGGTGGAGATCTGGACGATGCCGTCGCTCTCGGCCTCCGCGAAGCCGCGCAGCGCGGCGTGCAGGGTCTGGGACGAGGTCACGTTGATGGCCGGGTAGGCGAACTTGCCCGCCTTTGCCCGGTCGAGCATCTCGGCGTAAGCCTCGGGGGTTGCGATGGGCATCTGACCGCTCCTTGGGATGTGCGGGTGTGCAGGCTGTGAGTCCCTGACCTGGGGGCGACGTCATCGTCGCCCCCATCTTCCCAGACTTGCCATCCGGCTCCACCCGGCGGACCCGGTTTCACGTGAAACCGGGTCCGGGGAGGGTTCAGCCCAGGTCGAGATCGGCCACCGAGTAGACGTGGACGTACGGCAGACCGGCCTCGGCGACGGCCGGGGCGGCACCGCGCTCGACGATCACGGCGACGGCGACGACCTCGCCACCCGCCTCACGGACCGCCTCGACGGCGGTCAGCGGCGAGCCGCCCGTGGTGGAGGTGTCCTCGACGACCAGGCAGCGGCGGCCCTTGACGTCCGTGCCCTCGATCCGGCGCTGCATCCCGTGGGCCTTCTGCGCCTTGCGGACGACGAACGCGTCCAGGCTCTGCCCCCGGGCGGCGGAGGCGTGCAGCATCGAGGTAGCGACCGGGTCGGCGCCGAGCGTCAGCCCGCCGACGCAGTCGTAGTCCAGCTCGGCGGTGGCGTCGAGCATGACCTGCCCGACCAGCGGCGCGGCCTTGCCGTCCAGCGTGATCCGGCGCAGGTCGATGTACCAGTCGGCTTCCAGACCCGAGGAGAGGGTCACCTTGCCGTGCACCACGGCCTTGTCCTTGATCTGCTGGAGCAGGTCAGCGCGTACGTCAGTCATGTCCACGAGGGTAAGCGGTGCCGCACGGGCCCACGCCCGGGCCCACGTCCAGGCCCACGCCCGGGCACCGGCTCAGAGCCGCGTCCAGCTCCAGGTCGTGGTCATCTCCAGCGGGTCGATCGGGGTCACCAGGCGGGGCGTGGTGTTCAGCCCGTTCGGCGGACCGGACTGCGGTTCCACGCAGACGGCCTCGTCCTGCTCGTCGTAGACCACCACCCACTCGCTGCGGCTCTTCACCGTCAGCTCCAGCCGCTCCGGCCAGGTGATCTTCACGTCCACACCGTCGGGCATCCCGAAGCAGTCGTCCCACGGGCCGGGCTGCGGGTCGATGCGCCGCCCGGTCGGCAGATGGTCCCCGCCCCGCTCCTCCTGCCAGGCGGCGTCGAAGGACAGCTCGGCGTCCCGGCCGTCGAGGGTGCGGTGGAACCAGGGGTGCCAGCCGGCCTGGGCCGGGAAGGAGTCGCCGTACGTCTCGACGGCCAGGCCCAGCGTGAGCGTGTCCTCCGTCAGCTCGAAGGTCTGCGTCACCCGGCCCTCGTACGGCCAGGGCTTCGCGAGGTCGTAGTAGAAGGCCGCCCGGCCCTCGGCCAGGTCGGCGGCCGTGTGCGCGGGGTGCCAGGAGGTGTCCCGGCCGGTGCCGTGGATGGCGTGCGGCGGGGAGTTCAGCGGCAGTTCGTGGAGCTCGTCGCCGTTGCGGAACTGCCCGTACCCCGTACGCCCGCACCAGGGGACCATCGGGAAGCAGCCGTACCGATCGCCCTGGCGGAGCAGTTCGGTGGACCCGATCCGCAGGCTGCTGATCCGGCAGCCGTGCACGGGGTCGACGGTCAACTCGGCCGCGCCGACGGTCAGCCTGACGTTCTCTTCGCTGCTGCTCACCCGACGACCCTACTGGCGGCTCACGGCCTGCGGCGCCGCAACGCCCGGCCCAGCACCACGGCGGAGGCGAGCGCGAGGGCGGCGGCGGGGGCGACCCACCGCAGCGTGGTGCTCGCACCACCCGCCTCCGGGGAGGGCACGGGGGCGTAGCGGCCGCGCGGGGGCGCGTGGTCGACCTCCTCGGCGCTGCGCCCGATCATGGTGCGGCGGGCGTGCGCGGCCTCGGCGGGCGGTTCGTCCGGAACGGTGAACTCCACCCCGGCGACGGGGTCGAGCGAGGGCGGCGGCACGGGGGAGTCGTAGAGGGACCCGGGGTCGTCACCGCCCGGGCCGCCCACGTCGTCCGCATCGTCCGCGCGGATCCCGTCGCCCGAGGCGTCCGCGCCATCCGCGCCGTCCGCGCCCTCCTCGTCGCCCGCAAGCCCCTCCGCGGCCACGGCGTCGTCCACATCGGCGTCGGCTTCCGCGTCCCCGTCGGCGTCCCCGCCCTCCCGCGCCGCCAGCGACTCCGTCACCAGTTGCTGGGTGAAGCGGTCCAGGAGCCGGTGGGCGGCCGCGAGCGCCGCGCCCTCCTCCAGCTCGACCAGCCGTCCGTCCCCGTCGGCCGTACCGCTGTAGGCGATCGTCGTCCCGCCGTCCGCCGCCGTGAGGCCGATGGTCAGGGCCAGCTCGACCGCGCCGGTGCCCCGGGCCTCCACGCCCTTGCCCGTGACGGAGAAGCGGCCTCTCTCCGGGCCGGTGAGCCGCAGCTCGCCCCGGTAGGTGATGGTGTGGCCGCCGGCCCGCAGCTTCAGCCGGCCCGCCAGGGGCGACGCCGACGCGTCGGCGTCCTGCTGGAGGCCGGGGACACAGCGGGCGACCCGGGCGGGATCGCCCAGGGTGCGCAGCAGGGTCGGGACGGGAACCGGAACGAACACCTCATGCTCCATGGAAACCGAGCCTAATCGGCCACGGCCCCGGACGTCAGCGCTTCCGCCCGCCGAGGAACCGCCGAAGACCGCCGAAGAACGCCGAAGGCCGACGGC
Organism: Streptomyces globisporus; assembly: GCA_014649555.1. GTDB lineage: Bacteria > Actinomycetota > Actinomycetes > Streptomycetales > Streptomycetaceae > Streptomyces > Streptomyces globisporus. The sequence continues at coordinate 164,343 of BMTG01000014.1, forward strand.
CGCACCCAGCCGGCTCACGCGTCCTCCCAGTACCTCGGGTGGATCAGCGTCGACGGGAGCAGCCCCGGCAGCCGGGCCTCGGCCGCGGCCCGCGCCCCCTCGCGCAGCTCCCGGCCCCGCAGCGAGCGCGGTTCGGGCCCTCCGGCGGCCAGCGCGGCCTGCGGCGCCCGGCCCGCCGCGGCGAGGAGGAACCCCCAGTCCTCCCGCTCCCGGCCCTCCCCACCGCCCCGGTCCGGGCTGGCGGCGAAGCCCGCGTACCGGCCGGTGACGCGATAGGGACGGGTCGCGAGGCCGCCCGCGCGCACCGACGCCTCCACCGTCCAGAAGGTCTGCGGCCGGGCCCCCAGCGGTCCGGCGTGCACCACGAGCCGCCCGTCCGGGGCCAGGGCCTCCCCGATCAGCCCGTAGAACTCGGCCGAATACAGCTTCGTACTGGCGGTGATGCCCGGGTCCGGGAGGTCGGAGATCACCACGTCGTAGCGGCCGTGGTCGGCCCGGAGCCAGGGGAACGCGTCCGCCCCGACCAGAGTGAGGCGGGGGTCGCGGAAGGCGTGGCCGTTCAGTTCGGAGAGGGCGGGGTCGGTACGGGCCAGTCGGGTGACGGCGGGGTCCAGCTCGACGACGGTGACCGCGCGGACGTCCTCGTAACGCAGCACCTCGCGGGCGGCGAGCCCGTCGCCGCCACCGAGGATGAGCACACGGGCGCGGGGCCCGTTCATCGCGGGGTGCACCAGCGCCTCGTGGTAGCGGTACTCGTCGCGGGCGCTGACCCGCAGCCGGCCGTCCAGATAGAGGCCGAGGGAGTCCCGGTCGGTGCCGGTCACCACGACCTCCTGCACCCCGGTCTGCACGGCGACCCGCACCTGGTCCCCGTACACCGCCCGGCGCGCCGCCCGCTCGAAGTCGTCGACCAGCACCGTGGCGGTGGCCAGCACCGCGATCACCGAGACGTTGGCCAGGACGAGGAGCCAGCGGGACCGGGGGCTCAGGTCGCTCCGGAACACCCACAGGACGAGCGCCCCGCCCGCCGCCGCGTTGACCGCGCCGGTGAACAGCGCACCGGTCAACTGCCCCAGCATCGGCAGCAGCAGAAAGGGGAACGCGAGCCCGCCGACCAGCGCGCCCACGTAGTCGGCGGCGAAGAGATCGGCGACGGCCCCGCCCGCGTCCTGCCGGTCGACGCGCTGGATCAGCGTCATCAGCAGCGGGATCTCCGCGCCGATCAGCACTCCGATCGCCAGCGAGAACCCGACCAGGGCGTACTGCGAATCGCCGAGCCAGGCGAACGAGGCGTAGAGGACCAGCGCGGATGAGCCGCCGATCAGGGCGAGAGCCGCCTCGATCATCCCGAAACCGACGGCGGCACGGCAGCGCAAACGTTTCGCGAGAAGGGATCCGATGCCCATCGCGAACACCATCACGGAGAGCACGACGGACGCCTGGGTGACCGAATCGCCGATGAGATACGAGGCGAGCGCGACCAGTTCGAGCTCGTAGACGAGACCGCAGGCGGCGCAGACGAAGACCGCGGCCAGCACGAGGAACCGGCCGGTCCTCGGCCGTACGGGGAGCCGCGCCGCGCCCCCTCGCAGCGACATCTGCTGGTCGATCATGACGCGAACGCTACGTCACGACACGGTCGCACCTTGTCACCCACACGGGTGTAAGTGCCCCTGCCACTCAGGCCGCGGGAGCCGGAATCCGCACGCCCACCCGGGTCCGGGTCACCACCAACTGCCCCTCCTGCGGGTACGCGTGCCAGGTGCGCCACCGCACCTGGCCCTCGGTGCGCTGGGCGAGCATCGCGGTGAAGGCGTACGGGCTGCCGGGGAAGGTGCCCACCAGGCCGTGCGGGTGGTCGCTCACCAGGGCGAGCAGCTCCTGCGCGCGCCCGGCGAACTGCCCCTGGGTCAGGGTCTCCACCCGCGCCGCGAATTCGTACTCCCGGTCCCCGAGGCGCTTCGAGACACCGAGGGGCAGGGGGGTGCTGCTGCCGGGCATACAGGCCACGGTCTCGGAACAGACCCCGTGCTCCTCCTGGAGGAGCACCTGGTGGGAGGCGCCGAGCAGCCTCAACTGGAGTTCGGCGCCGTCGAACCGGAGGTCGAGGACCGCCAGGGCGGGCAGCGGCTCCCGCCCCAGCATCCAGGCCAGGTCGGCGGCGCGGGTATCGGAATAGGCCGTCTGGAGGGTGGTGAGCATGGGTGGGCTCCGCAAACACACATGGACACCGGGACAGCGGAACGCCCCCTGCATGACTGCGCGTGGGAGGTGAGGGCGCCCGATCTGGTCCAACTGGGGTCCGAGGGCTGAATGTTCTCTTCGACGAGGGAATCACGAAGTACGCCGCACTCACAGCGTTTTCGCCCAACTTGCCGTGGTTTCCATCCCCTCGGGGGCCCCACGGTTCAACTGTTCAAACGAAAACGTCCGCGTCGCTCAACAAAAAGGCGCCCGGAGGGAGTTCACCCTCCGGACGCCCGGCGTCAGGTCACTGTCGGTGACCCTCGGCGGCCGGGTCAGTCACCGCCGCCCCCACCGCTGCACGAATACCCTCCGGAGCTCCGGCTCCCTCCGGAGCGCCGGCTCCCGCCCGAAGACCGCGTGCCTCCGCTGCCGGAAGACCGCGTGCCTCCACCGCTGTAAGGAGGCGTGCCTCCTCCCCGGCCGGCATCCCGGCGGCTGTCGCGCACCATCCCCCACACGAGCCAGACGACGCCCGCCACCGGCGCCCCCAGCAACAGCACCGTCAAGACGATCTCCATGCGCTCACCCGCCTTCCTGGCCCCCGAAGCGAGGTCCCCCGTCGCTTCCCCGTTGTCGCGAACGCCCCCCAGGCCCGTGGCCCCGTCAGCTGCCACCGGCGGGGTGGCCCCGTCAGCTGCTGCTCCCGCCGCAGCCACCCCCGCCGCCCCCGCACGACGAGCCGCCGCCGCAGGAGTGGCCGCCGGAGTGCCCGCCCGAGCCGGAGTCGCCGCCGGACCCGGAGTCGCCCCACGACGACCACCAGCCGCCGCCGGAGTCGCCGCCGCCGAAGCTGTCGCCGCCCCCCGATGCCACGCTCGACGAACGCCGGCTTCCCTTGCGCTTGCTCGACGGCCGGCTCCCGCCGGTGGCCCGCAGAACGGCCAGCAGTCCTCCGACGACGACCGCGGCGATCACTATCGCGATGAAGACGCCCATGGCCCCCACCCGCCCTTCTCTCCCCCGAAGCGAGGTCCCCCGTCGCTTCCCCGTTGTTGTGTGACAGGGGGATTCCCCAGGCCGTCGCGCGCCAAAGCGGACTTGAGCAACTCCAGAGCTTCGGCCCAGGATGGCGCCCATGACACAGGGACGACCGCTGCTCAACCGCCGCCTCGCCGCGTTCGGCACGACGATCTTCGCCGAGATGTCGGCGCTGGCCGTGCGGACCGGCTCCATCAACCTCGGCCAGGGCTTCCCCGACACCGACGGGCCCGAGGAGATCCGGGAGGCGGCGGTCCGGGCGCTGCGCGCCGGCCACGGCAACCAGTACCCGCCCGGCCCCGGCGTCCCGGAGCTCCGGAACGCCGTCGCCGCCCACCAGGAGCGCTTCTACGGCCTGACCTGGTCCCCGGAGACGGAGGTCCTGGTGACGACCGGGGCCACGGAGGCGATCGCAGCATCACTGCTCGCCCTCCTCGAACCGGACGACGAGGTCATCGCGTTCGAGCCGTACTACGACTCGTACGCCGCCTGCATCGCCATGGCGGGCGCCAAGCGCGTACCGCTCACCCTGCGCGCCCCGGGCTTCCGCCCCGACCTCGATGAACTGCGCACCCTGATCACCCCGCGCACCCGCCTCCTGCTGCTGAACACCCCGCACAACCCGACCGGCACGGTCCTCACCCCCGATGAACTGGCCGGGATCGCCGCCCTCGCGGTGGAGCACGATCTCCTGGTGGTGACCGACGAGGTGTACGAGCACCTGGTCTTCACCGGGGCGCACCACCCGATCGCCGCGCTCCCCGGGATGCGCGAGCGCACGGTGTCCATCTCGTCGTCGGGGAAGACGTTCTCGTACACCGGCTGGAAGATCGGCTGGGTGACCGGTGACGCGCCGCTGGTGGCGGCGGTGCGGTCGGCGAAGCAGTATCTGACCTTCGTCAGCGGGGGCCCGTTCCAGTACGCGATCGCCGAGGCGCTCGCCCTGCCGGACACGTTCTTCACCGGCTTCCGCGCGGACATGCACCGCAAGCGGGATCTGCTGGCGAAGGGGCTGCGCGCCGCGGGCTTCCGGGTGTACGAGCCGGAGGGGACGTACTTCATCACCACCGACATCTCCCCGTTCGGCGACGAGGACGCCTACGCGTTCTGCCGCGCGCTGCCGGAGCGCTGCGGGGTGGCGGCGGTGCCGGTCTCGGTCTTCTACGACGACCCGGAGGCGGGCCGCAGCCAGGTCCGGTTCACGTTCTGCAAGAGGGACGACGTGCTGGAGGAGGCGGTGGAGCGGCTGGCCCGGCTGGGCTGATCCCCCCAGAGGTACGGGAACGGCCCGGGCAGCGGTCGCGATGACCGCTGCCCGGGCCGTTCCCGATGGGTCGGAGACTAGGCGCCCGCGGGCTCCTCGCCGTCCGTCTTGCCCTCGGCGGGCTGGATGCCGAGGCGCTCGATGAGCCACTTGTCGAACTCGATCGAGGCACGCACCCAGCTCACCGTCGAGGAGACGAAGTGCTCCAGGCTGACGCCGGTGCCGATGAGCATCTGCGCCTCACCGATCAGCCGGACGGAACCCGTCTCGCCCTCCTCGCCCTCGTGGGCGTGGGTGTAGACCTTGGGCCACAGGGTGCGGCGGTTCCAGTCGTCGATGGCGTCCAGCAGGACGGGACGCTGGTCCAGGTCGTGCGGGCGGTCGTAGAACGTACGGACCGAGAAGACCTGCTGCTCCGCCTCGCCGCGGAACATGAAGTACGTCCGGAACTCTTCCCACGGCGCCGCGAGGTCGCCCTCGTCGTCGACGACGTACTTCAGCTCCATCTGGTCGAGGAGCTGCTTGACGAGGTCCTGGTCAGGGACGACGGGGCCCTCCGGTCCTGCCGCCTGCGGTTCGGGCTGGCCCCCGAAATTAGGAATCGAGGACGGATCGATGCTCACCGTTATTTCCCTTCGTGCGGTTGCGGCCATCCTCTCCCATGGCGGGCGGGGCATGGCAAGCCCCGGCGGCCCCGATCAGCCACAAGCTGACAGACAGCGGGTGGAGACGGGGCTCGCCGGGCATTCGCTGACAGCGTGCGACGCTCCGTGACCGGCGGTTACGAGGCGGGGCCGACGATCAGCCCGTCCTCGGCCCGGTCCACCCGTACGGTGTCACCGTCGCGGACCTCGCCGGACAGGATCTCCTTGGCGAGCCGGTCGCCGATCGCCGTCTGGATGAGCCGGCGCAGCGGCCGCGCCCCGTACGCCGGGTCGTTGCCTTCCTGGGCGAGCCAGGCCAGCGCCTCGGGTGTGACGTCGAGGGTGAGCTGCCGGTCGGCCAGCCGGGCCGCGAGTCGGTCGATCTGGAGCCCGGCGATGTGGGCCAGCTCGTCGCCGGACAGGGCGGAGAAGACCACGAGGTCGTCGAGCCGGTTGATGAACTCCGGCTTGAACGACGCCCGCACCACGTCCAGCACCTGCTGCTTCTTCACCTCGGGCTTGACCAGGGGGTCCATCAGGAACTGGGAGCCGAGGTTGGAGGTGAGGATCAGGATGGTGTTGCGGAAGTCGACCGTGCGGCCCTGGCCGTCGGTGAGCCGGCCGTCGTCGAGGACCTGGAGCAGGATGTCGAAGACCTCGGGGTGGGCCTTCTCGACCTCGTCCAGGAGCACGACGCTGTACGGGCGTCGGCGGACGGCCTCGGTGAGCTGACCGCCCTCCTCGTACCCGACGTAACCGGGCGGGGCGCCGACCAGGCGGGCGACGCTGTGCTTCTCGCCGTACTCGCTCATGTCGATGCGGATCATGGCCCGCTCGTCGTCGAAGAGGAAGTCCGCCAGCGCCTTGGCCAGCTCGGTCTTGCCGACGCCGGTCGGCCCGAGGAAGAGGAACGACCCGGTGGGCCGGTCGGGGTCGGCGATGCCCGCCCTGGTCCGGCGTACGGCGTCGGAGACGGCCTGCACGGCCTCGGTCTGCCCGATCAGCCGCTTGCCGAGTTCGCTCTCCATCCGCAGCAGCTTCTGCGTCTCGCCCTCCAGCAGCCGCCCGGCCGGGATGCCGGTCCAGGCGCCGACGACGTCCGCGATGTCGTCCGGCCCGACCTCCTCCTTGACCATGGTGTCCTTGTCCTTGGACGCCTCCTGCTCGGCCTCGGCGGCCTCCTCCAACTCCCTCTCGAGCCCCGGGATCTCCCCGTACAGCAGCTTGGAGGCCGCGTCGAAGTCGCCGTCACGCTGAGCGCGTTCGGCTTGGCCGCGCAGCTCGTCGAGGCGCTCCTTGAGCTCACCGACCCGGTTGAGGCCCTGCTTCTCCTTCTCCCAGCGGGCGTTGAGGCCGCGCAGCTCCTCCTCCTTGTCGGCGAGGTCGCGGCGCAGCTTCTCCAGCCGCTGCTTGGAGGCGGGGTCGCTCTCGTTCTTCAGCGCCAGCTCCTCCATCCTCAACCGGTCGACGGAGCGCTGGAGTTCGTCGATCTCCAGCGGCGAGGAGTCGATCTCCATCCGCAGCCGGGACGCGGCCTCGTCGACCAGGTCGATGGCCTTGTCGGGGAGGAACCGGGAGGTGATGTAGCGGTCGGAGAGGGTCGCGGCGGCCACCAGCGCCGAGTCCGCGATCTGCACCTTGTGGTGCGCCTCGTACCGGCCCTTGAGACCGCGCAGGATCGCGATGGTGTCCTCGACGGACGGCTCGGCGACCAGCACCTGCTGGAAGCGGCGCTCCAGGGCGGGGTCCTTCTCGATGCGCTCGCGGTACTCGTCGAGCGTGGTCGCGCCGACCATGCGCAGCTCGCCGCGGGCCAGCATCGGCTTGAGCATGTTGCCCGCGTCCATGGCGGAGTCGCCGCCCGCGCCCGCGCCGACGACGGTGTGCAGCTCGTCGATGAAGGTGATGATCCGGCCGTCGCTCTCCTTGATCTCGGAGAGGACGGTCTTCAGGCGCTCCTCGAACTCGCCGCGGTACTTGGCGCCCGCGACCATCGCGCCGAGGTCCAGCGAGACGAGCCGCTTGTCCTTGAGGCTCTCCGGGACGTCGCCCTTGACGATGCGCTGGGCGAGCCCTTCGACGACGGCGGTCTTGCCGACGCCGGGCTCACCGATGAGGACGGGGTTGTTCTTCGTCCGGCGCGACAGCACCTGCACGACGCGGCGGATCTCCTGGTCGCGGCCGATGACCGGATCCAGCTTGCCCTCGCGCGCGGCGGCCGTGAAGTCGGTGCCGAACTTCTCCAGGGCCTTGTACTGGCCCTCCGGGTCGGGTGTGGTCACCCGGCGCCCTCCCCTGCTCGTCTCGAACGCGGCCAGCAGCTTCTTGGCGCCGGCCCCTTGTCCGTCGAGGATCTCACCAGCCCGCCCGCCCTTCGCGGCGACGCCGATGAGCAGGTGCTCGGTGGAGATGTAGTCGTCGCCCAGCTCCTTGGCCCGCTGGGCCGCGTCCTGGATGACGGCGAGCATCTCGCGGTTGGGCTGCGGCGGGGCGACGGTGGACCCGGTGACGCTGGGCAGCCCCCCGAGCAGCCGCTCGGTCTCGCCGCGCACGAGCGCCTGGTCGGCCTCCACAGCGGCGAGGAGGTCGGTCACATTCTCGTTGTCCCGCCCCTCCAGCAGCGCGAGCAGCAGATGCGCCGGGGTCAGGTCGGGGTGCCCGTCCTTCACGGCCCGGTCGGTGGCCGCGTTGATCGCGTCGCGGCTCTTGTTGGTCAGCTCGGCGTCCACGTGTGGTTACTCCTCCTCGCAGCTGGGGGCGTGCGTGCCTACGTCTCACATTGACTTAATCAACGTGCACAAAGTTGAGTCTATTCCACTCAAGGCAGTGATCGCACGCGCCCCGGGCCTCGGAGCCGGGTTCGTTCGCGGGCTCTCGTACGCTGCCCCCATGGCAGACGTACGCAACCCCTCCCCCGAATACGTCGCGTTCTGGCGCGAGAGCCACCTGTCCACGCTGACGACGCCCCGCCCGGACGGCACGCCGCACGTGGTGCCGGTCTGTGTGACGTACGACCCGGAGGCCGGGATCGCGCGCGTGATCACCGACGGCGGCAGCCGCAAGGTCGCCCACATCCGCGCGGCCGGCCCCGACGGGGCGCGCGTGGCCGTCTGCCAGATCGACCGGGCCCGCTGGGCGACCCTGGAGGGCCGCGCTGTGATCCGTACCGAGCCGGAGACCGTCAGGGACGCCGAGGCCCGCCACGAGGAGCGCTACGGCCGTCCGCCGCGGATCAACCCGACCCGGGTCGTCATCGAGATCACCCTCGACCGGGCGCTCGGCAAGGCCTGACCCCGCCGCGCAGAGCTGCGGAGACAGCACAACGGCGCCACCGTGTTCAGGTCACGGTGGCGCCGCTGTGTGGGGGAAGCGCCTGGAGCGACAGGTGACGACGGGGGAATCGCTCAGGCACTGCGGGGGGTGGCGGAAAGGGGTTCTGCGTCGAACAGCTCGTGGTCGCGCTGATCGAGATTGACGAAGATCATGCCGTACCTGACGGCACAGCGAACCGGCTGCGGGGCGCCGCGGGGCCGACGGAGGCAGCGATAGGCGCGGACGTCCTCGTCCTCTTCCATCACCACGACGATCGGCTCTCCGAACAGGGTGACCATCAACGAGTCGCCACGGCGGGGGAGGGCCGTGAGCAGATCGATGAAATGCCACCCTGAGCGATAGGCGGTTGCCATCTCGCGCCGGAAGGTGCGGTCGTCCGGCGGGGTGCTCATGCGACCGTACGGGCCGGAGCGACCCAAGCGATGTCGCCGTCGGCGGGCGACATCGACCAGGCGATGTCACTCGGCGCCGCTGCCGGTACGACCCAGGCGATGTCCCCGGGTGCAGCCGCTCCCTCGGCCCCCCAGGCGATGTCTCCGGGCGCAGCTGCCACTTCGACACCCCAGGCGATGTCCCCGGGAACGGACACCGCCTCGGCACTCGAAGCTATTCCGCTACCGCCCAGCGCACCGAAAGCCACGGCTGCGACGAACGAGGCGGCAAGCGCCGAGCGAAGCATTCGCTTGTACATAGTCGGCTTCGTCCTCACTTGTGGATTCTTCTCCCCCGCACATAAGACGATGTCCTACCTGGGCACTCGAACACCACTGAGTCGATGCATCATGTTCCTGAATGTTCAGGAACATGGGGGGTGGAGATATGCCTACAAGCGACACAAAGCCGACACATCCTCACGGGATAACCGAACTATGTGCGGCGGGAGGCAACCTCTACGCCAGTGCGCTGCGTTCCGGCCGCATCGCACGCGCAGAAGTCGCACCAGCACCTTGCCTGATGGAGTTCGCCCTACTCCACCCCGATCCCGATGATCCGGAATGGCTCCGGCCCGTACCGCCGTCCGCCGCTCTGGCACAACATCTGCACCCCATAGAACGCGAGATACAGGAACGGCGACGGCACTCCGTCGAACTGACCGAATCCTTCGAGCCTTTCATGGACATCAGCGCTCAGGATCCGCCGACCACCCATGCCATAACGGTGCTGGAAGGCGTCAACCGGATCAACGCGGCGCTCGATCTCGCAACAGCGGAGTGCCGCACCGAGGTTCTCACCGTGCAGCCCGGGGGCGGCCGCAGCGAGGACCGGCTCAGCGAGGCGCTGGAGCGCGGCATGTCCGTGGTGGACCGGGGTGTCAGCATCCGTACGCTCTATCAGCACACCGTGCGCCACAGTCCCGGCACACTCGCCTACGCGGAGCGCATGGCAGACACACATGTGGAGATCCGGACTCTCGAGGAACTCATCGAGCGCCTGATCATCTTCGATCGCACGGTGGCCTTCATCCCCGCACAGGACGACCGCCAAGTCGCCCTGGAGCTCCGCCATCCGGGGCTCGTGGAATACCTGGTGAAAGTCTTCGAACAGCTCTGGACCCGCGCCGCCCCCCTCATGGAAGAGGTCAAGTACGACCCGACCCCGCAGGGTGTCAGCGGTGTCCAGCGCTCCATCGCACAACTCCTGGTCGAAGGCCACGTGGATGACTCCATCGCCCGCAGGCTCGGTATGAACGTCCGCACCTGCCGCGCCCATGTGGCCAAGCTCTCCGCCGCCCTGGGCAGCAGCAGCCGGGCCCAACTCGGCTACCTGATCGCCCGGTCCGGAATCCTCGAATCGGATTCCTGACCGAACCTCCCGCCCAGGGGTACGGGCGTGACTGCACAACAAGGGGAGAGCACAGCCACGCCCGTACACGTCGAGGAAGTTCCCGGCTCCCTCGACGCGTACAGAATCCCCCGGACGCCCACAGTCGTACCACCATCCACTTGTTGCAGTGCACAAAGCAGGGGGGTACCAATGGGAACAGAAGGCATCGAAACACCCCATCCGCACGCGAACACCGAAGTGTGCGAGCCGGCGTTGCACCTGTACCGCGAAGCCCTGCACACCGGGCGAGTCGCGCGAGCCGAACTCGGCGCCGTCCCCTGCCTCATCGACATGGCTCTGCTCCACCCCGACCCGTGGGACGGCCGGTGGATGCGCCCGGTACCGCCTTCGGCCGCCCTGGCCAACGCGCACACGGCCATCCGGCGCGGAACCAGGATCCGGCACATCTACCAGCACCCGGCCCGGTACAGCAGCTCCGTCAGAAGCTATCTGTCCCAGATACCGGTCCAGCATCTTCAGGTACGCACGACCGAGCCCACATCGCCAAACTCATGCAGGCACTCGGCGCCACCAGCCGCACCCACCTCGGCGCACTCCTCGTCCGGTCCGGCATCGTGGAAGCCGACCGGCGCGAGCAGTGACACGGTGGAAGCGGTGGACGCACGGCAGCGGGGCGTGACCGCACGCAGAAATGCGCGGCCACGCCCCGGCGGGGGTCGTTCTCAGACGTCGCGGTGGGTGAAGAGGCGGGTGCCCGCCAGGGACATGGCTGCCGTCCAGCCCACGAGCAGGAGCAGACCGTACGGTGCCGCCAGCGCGTCCGGGAAGCCGGAGGCGTCCCCGAGCAGGGCGAACTGGGCGCCCTCGGGGAGGAAGCGGCCCAGCTCGGGGAGCTGCCCCAGCACCAGTACCTGGCCCAGCGTGCCCCAGACGACCAGGCCGAGGACCGCGGCGAGCCGGTTGCGGACGACGAAGCCGATCGCCGCGCCCCACGGACCGGCCAGGGTGCAGATCGTCAGGACGGCGGCGGCGGTCGTCCACGTGGAGCCGTCGACGGTCAGCCCGGAATCCTTCGCCGCGAGCGCCGCGTAACCGACGGCCAGCGAGCAGACCACGGCCGCGACGCCGAAGACCAGGCCCGACACCGTCGTGGCCAGCAGCTTGGCGCCCACGACCGCCGAACGCCCGGGGGCGTACAGCACGGTGCGGCCGATCGAGCCGGAGCTGAACTCGCCTGTCACGTGCAGCGCCCCGAGCAGCGTCGCGAAGAGCGCGGCGGACGCACCGAGCCCGACGATGTTCGCCGTCAGCTCCGCACCGGCGGACGCGGGGTCCGACTCCGCGTACACCAGGCCCAGTTGACCCAGCGCGCAGAAAGCAAGAGCCACCAGGAGCAGCGCCGGGAGGGCCAGCCCCGTGCGCAGTTTCAGAAGTTCGGCGGAGAGCTGGTTGCGCAGGACCTCAGGCACGGGTGACCTCCGGACGCGGCGCGGCGTCCGCGCCCTCGACGAGTGCGAAGTAGGCGTCTTCCAGGCGGCCGCCGCCGCGCCGCACCAGCTCCTGCAGCGAGCCCGTGAACAGCACCGAGCGGCGCAGCACGACCACGTCGTCCACGCTCTGCTCGACCTCGGAGAGCATGTGGCTGGCGATCAGCACCGTCCGCCCCTCGTCGGCGGAGCGCTCGACCAGACGCCGCATCCAGCGGATCCCGTCCGGGTCGAGGCCGTTCAACGGCTCGTCCAGGATGAGGAGTTCGGGGTCGGGAAGCAGGGCGACGGCCAGCGCCAAGCGCTGCCGCATGCCCGTCGAGCACGCCTTGACCCGCTTGCGCTCCGCACCGTCCAGGCCGACCTGCCCGATCACCTCGGCGATACGCGAGGACGGCAGACCCAGCGAACGGGCGGATATCTCCAGCTGGCGGCGGACCGTCACCCGAGGGTGGAAACCGATCGCGTCCATGACCACGCCGACCCGCTGCGCCCGCTCGGGGGCGGACAGCGGCTCCCCGCCCAGGACCTCGGCGCTCCCCGCGTCGGGTCGGGCCAGCCCGAGCAGAATTCTCAACAGGGTGCTCTTGCCCGCCCCGTTGGGCCCCAGCAAGCCGGTGACCTTGCCCGGCCGCAGCGCGAAGCTCACGTCGTCGAGGGCCTGATGGTCGCCGAACCTCTTGCTCACGCCGTCGAAGACGACGCTTCCCCCTGCCCGGGGCGGATGCTCTGGTCGCACGTGTTCTTCCTGTCCTGCCGTTCGGTCACTGCGGTCCGCACCGACGCCGGTCACGCGTCGGCGGGTGTTTCTCAGCCAACCAGCCGGCCAGGCCGCTCCCCCGGCTCCACGGACGCAGCTTCCTGCCGATCGCCGGGCAGGAAGCTGCGGCAGGCGGCGAGGATCTCCTCCAGGTCCTCCACGGCCGCGTGCAACCCCTCACCGAGCAGCACCCCCGTGGGGTTGAGCAGCACCTCGTCCACCCCGCTGCGGCGGTACGCGTCCAGCGCGCCCGCGATCTCCTGCGCACTGCCCGCCACGACCACCCGGTGCCGCAGCAGGGCGTCCGCGCTGCCCGCCGGATCGTGCGGGTCGAGGGTGAGACCGGCCGCCCGCAGCATCGCCGCGTAGTGCGGGGCCTCGCGGTGCCCGGCGGTCGCCGCGAGCGCCAGGGCGCGTACGTCACGTCCCGGCCGGTCGAGGACGACGTGGACGGCGGTGGCGATCCGGGGCGCGCGTGACCGGCCGGCCGCTGCCGCCCCCTCCTCCAGCGCGCGCCGCAGCGTCCCCGCCACATACCCCGGAGGCGTCATCCAGGTGATCGCGACGTCCGCGGCCTCCCCCGCCGTCCGCGCCATCCCGGGCCGCAGCACGCCCGCCCCCACCTCCACGCGCGGCGCGTGCGGGAGCAGCGGCAGTGCGCCGTCGAGGTGGTGGTACGGGCCGCCGGCCTCGACCCGCTCCCCGTCCAGCAGGGCGCGTACGGAACGCAGGTAGTCGCGGACCGCCGTACGCGGACTGTCGTACGGGCGCCCCGTCAGGCCCGCCACGAAGTCCGGGTTGCCGATGCCGAAGCCCGCGACGACCGGTTCGCCGGTGAGCAGCGCCAGCGAACGGGCCTGGAGCGCCGCCTCGTACGGGTGCCGCAGCGGAAGCAGGGTCACACTCGTCCCGACCGGCACGGTGTGCCCCGCGCCCGCCAGATACGCCAGCACCTGGTGCGTCTCGGCCTGGAAGGACTGGCACATCCACAGCCGGCGGGCCCCGGTGCGCCGGACCAGCGCCGCGAAGGGGGCGACGAGTTCGGGGTGGTCGGGCTGGAGAGGGTAGAGGACGGCCGGGTTCACGGGTGAGCACCCTTCTGGTCGTGGGGAACGGCGGGGGCGAGGGTCCGCGTTGCGGCGGGGGCAGGGGCGTGGGCGGGCAGGCGTGGGCTCGTGTGCGCCGGGGCCGCGGTGGGAGCGGAGGCGTACGGGCCCGTGCGCGCCGGGACCGCCGTGGGAGCGGAGGCGTACGAGCCCGTGGGCATCGCAGCCGCCGTGGGCCCCGGCTCGTACGTCGCCACCACGGCCCGGTCCGGGGCCAGATGGCGGGCGGCCGCCTCCGCCACCTGCTCGGGCGTGACGGCGGCGAGCCGGTCCCGGTAGCCGTCCAGCCAGTCCGGCTCCAGGCCCGCCGCGGCGAACCCGGCCAGCGCGCTCGCCTCCTCCGCGCGGGTCGCGAGGGCGAAGCGGGTGAAGCCGGCCGCGTAGGCGCGGGCGCGGTCCACCTCCGCCCGGGACGGACCGCCCTCGGCGAGGTCCCGGAGGCATCGGGTGATCTCGGCGGCGATCCGGCCCGCGCCGCCCGGCGCTCCCGCGCACGCGATCTCCAGCCAGCTGCCCGCCCCGTTCTCGCGGAGGCCGGCGGAGACGTCGTACGCGAGCCCGTACCGGTCGCGCACCTGCCGGGCGAGCCGGGCGGAGGCGTACCCGCCCAGCAGCAACTGGGCCAGGTGGAAGGGGGCGTGCAGCGGATCGGCGGTGGGGACGCCGGGCCCGACCGTCAGGACGAGGGACTGCTCCCCGACGGCGTCGCCCCGCCAGGCCCCCGAGGCACCCGGCTCCGTGAGATCCACCGTGCCCGGACGCGGGACCGGGCGTGCGAACGACGGGAGCGTGAGCCCCGACGGGCCCCCCGACCAGGGTGCGAGCCGTTCGCCGACCAGGCGCAGCACGGCGTCCGGCTCGTCGCCCGCGAGGACGACCAGCGACGAGCCGCCGGGGACGACGGCGCGGGCGTGAAGATCCAGGAGGGCGTCGGGAAGCAGGGAGACCACGTCCAGGAGCGGTGCCGCTCCCCCGGACTCCGAGGACAACGGGTGCGGGCCGAACCCGTGCGTGAGCGCCGCGCGGCGCAGCCGTACCCGGGGCGCGGGCGCGCGCGGCGCGGCGGCCGCCCGGCGCTGGGCGAGGGCCACCTCGCCCTCCTCGTAACGCGGTCGCAGCAGCAGTTCGGCCAGCAGGTCCAGCGCACCGGGCAGGCCCGGGGCCAGCACGCTGACGGAGAGGATCAGGGACTCGGCGGTGACGACGGTGCTGAGCTCCGCCCCGAGGTCGGCGGCCCGGTCGGCGATGCCCTGCCGGGTACGGTCCCGGCTGCCCGTTCCGAGACAGGCGGCCAGCAGTTCCTGGGCGGCGGCGAGCCCCGGTTCGGTGCGCGCGTAGGGGATGACGAGGCGCAGTTCCGCGAGCGGGGCGGCGGCAGCATGCGCCGCGAGAACGCGCAGCCCGGTGGGGAGAACGGCGGAGAGGGTGGTGCGGGGCGCGGTGGAGGGCGGTGGGGGCGGGGGCAGGGTGAGGGGAACTCCGGTCGGGAGTGCGGCGGTACGGGCCCGGGTCATCCCACGGTTCCTTTCTGCGGGGCGAGTTCGGTGCCTGCCCGCGCGATCGGGACGGTGCGTGCCTGCGGGGCGAGTTCGGTGCCTGCCCGCGCGGTCAGGACGGTGTGTGCCCGCGCGGTCGGGACGGTGCGTGCCTGGGGGGCGAGTTCGGTCACGGTGGCCGGTCCTTCGAGCAGCGCACGGGCCGCCGCCGCCACCTCGGCGGGTGTGGTGCGGCGCAGTTCGGCGGGGAGGGCGTCGGGGCCCGCCGAGCCCGGCAGGAGCAGGGCGTCGCGGCCGAGAGCGACGGCCCGGGTGGGGAGCGAGTCGGCCTGCCGGTGCCAGGCGACGAGCAGGGAGTTCACCGCACGCCGGTGCTCGGCCTCCGGCAGGGGTCCTTCGGCCACGGCCCGCAGGACCGACCGCCAGATGCCGACGGCCGCATCGACCTCGGTACCGGGCGCCCGGCCGAGCACCGCGAGGATCAGGTCGGGCGCGGCGGAGGCGAGCCACTGGCCGTGGTAGCCGCAGGTGACGGTGGCGGAGGTGAGGCGGTGCCCGTCCCGCGCGGACCGGGCCAGCGCGGGCAGCCGGGACCGGCCGAGCACCTGGGCGAGCACGGCCTGGGCGAGGTACGCGGGGCGGTCGGCGACCGGGTCGGGCAGCGGATGCCCGACCGCGACGCCGGGACGCCCCGAGGGGAGGGGCGCGGTGTGGATCTCCCTCGCGGTGCGGGGCTCCCCTGCGGCGCGGGGCTCCCCTGCGGCGCGGGCCTCCCCCGCAGCGCGGATCCCCTCGGCAGCACCGGCCTCCCCCGCAACGCGGATCACCCCCACCCCCGCGAACACCGCACGCACCACCGCCATGACCCCCGCCGGGTCCACATCCCCCACGACCGACAGCACCATCCGCCGTGCCGTGTAGTGCGCCCGGAAGAACGCCTCCACCTCACCGGCCGTGATGCCCGCCAGCTCCGCCGCCGTACCGAAGCTGTCCCTGCTGCCCGGGTACAGCGCACCCAGCGCCGATTCCCAGGAGCGGCCTGCGTCCCCCGCTCCGCGGATCTCCTCGCCGATGACGTCGGTCTCCGTGCGGATCACGTCCTCCGTGGGCGCGAAGCCGAGCAGGCGGCGGGCCTCCCAGGCCAGGGCGTCGGGCAGCGACTCGGCGGGGACCGTGGTGTGGAAGACCGTGTGGTCCCGGTGGGTCTCGGCGTTGCAGACCCCGCCCGCGCCCGCGACCAGCGCCGCGTAGCCCTCCCCGGTGGGGTCGGCCGAACCCCCGCCGGAGCGCGGGAACATCAGGTGCTCGACGAGATGCGCCGTACCGTGGCGTCCGGCCGGGTCGTCGTCGCCGCCCGCCGCGACGGTGAGCGCGACGGCGGCGAGGCCCCGCCCGTACTGCGGGACCGACTCGACGCACACCCGCAGCCCGCCGGGGAGCACGGACACGCTCGGGCTCATCTCAACCGGCCTGGTTCAGCGGGCGGAACACGGAGACGCACATCTTGCGGCTGTCGCCCCCGTCGAAGGGCTGCTCGCGCCAGCCCGCGTACCGGCCGACGAGCTCCAGCCCGGCGATCGCACCGAGCAGGTCCAGCTCGCCCGGCCACACGTAACGCATCACGGTCGTCGCGGACTTGGGGGCGTCGCCGTCCAGGAACAGGGTGCTCTGCAGCATCATGTTCTGCGAGGCGGGCAGCACCCCCACCGACTCGATGAGCGCTCCGCGCGCCCCGATCGGATAGGTGTTGACCTCGTTCTTCTTCTGTACGTGGTAGTCGCTCGGGTCGAACGTCTCGATGACCACATGCCCCTCCGACGTGACGTGCCGGGCCATGGCGTGCATCAGCGCGATCTGCTCGTCGACCGCCATCGCGCAGCACAGCACGTTGAACGGGGCGAGGACGACGTCGAAGGAACGGCCGAGGTCGAGCCCGGCGAAGTCGCCGTGCAACGGGGTGATACGGCCCTCGGGGTCCTTCTCCGCGAGGCGGGCCAGCATCCCTTCGGAGGACTCGACACCGGTGACGTCGAAGCCGCGTTCGGCGAGCGGAAGCGCCACCCGGCCGGTCCCGACGCCGAGTTCGAGGACGCTCGCGCCCGGTTCGGCGAGGGTGAGCAGGTACGTCGCGATGTCGTCGAGGTCCGGGGTGCTCGGGTAGATGTCGTCGTAGACACCGGCCAGCGCGTCGCTGTAGGCGACGGTGATCGCCGCACCGAACCCTCCTGCCGCCTCGGGAACCTCCGTGGTCGCCACGGTCTCGGGGTTCTCCGTCGTCTCGGTCGTCGTGGTCATCGGGCTCACACTCCAGCGGTCGCGGTCGAGGGGGTTCCGGCAAGGTTGTTCTCGGGGTGCTCCGGGTCGATCCCCGCCGCGCGGAAGGCCCGTACGACGTGATCGGCGAGGCCGTCGCCGGGGCCGGCCCCCTGCGCGTGGTCGACCAGCGCGGTGGCCAGCGCGAAGCTGCGGTGCTGCCCGAAGCTCATGCCGTCGCGGCCGGGGCGCGGGTCGCGCGGGTCCCAGGCGGCGGCGACGCCGGGGGCGAGGCGGGCGGTGAACAGCGAGGTGTCGCCGCCGAGCCCCGGCAGGTCCCGTACGGCGGCGGCCACCGCGCGTTCGGCCGGTGCGTGGTCGCCGTGCAGATAGACGACGACGCTGTCGCGGCGCGGGTAGTCGTCCTCGTCGGACAGGACCTTGGCGTGGTACCGCGCCCCGGCGTCCTCGAGGGCGGCCAGCGCGACGGCCCACAGCCCGACGGCCGCGGCCGCGTCGCGGGCGTGCAGGAAGAGGCGGCGGACCGGGCCCGCGGGGACCGGCAGGGGCCGCGAGCCCATCACGTAGAAGAAGCCGGGCGAGAGGGCGGGCCGTGCCGCCTCCAGGGCGACCTGGACCAGCTCGCCCGGCACGGGCGCGGCGGGGCCGATGAGCCGGTCGGCGGCGATCCGGGCGGTGATCTCCGGCAGCCGTACGACCAGTTCGCCGCCCTCCCCGACCTCCAGGAGCCGTCCGGTGACCGGGGTCGTGGGGTGCGGCACGGCCGCGGCGAGGCGGCGTTCCAGCGCGGAGTCGCGCAAGGTGCGGCGGGGAGCGGCGTCCGCGTCCCGGCGGTGCGCCCCGTTCCCGGCGTGGAACTCCTCGTACAGCGCGTTGGTGAGGCGGCCGCGCAGATCCCGCGGGCTGTCCGCGGTCAACGTACGCCCGGCGACCCGCGCTTCGAGACCGTCGGAGCGTACGTCCACGAGGTCGAGCGCTGCGGCGAGCCGCGGAGCGAGCCCGGCCGGCCGGGCCGGGGCGGGGGTGAGGGTCATCGGGGGCTCCCTGAAGGGGCGTCGGCGGGGTGCGGCTGAGCGGGATGCGCCACAGCAGTAGGCAGCACAGCGGCAGGCACCACAGCGGCAGGCGTCACAGCGGGGTGCGGCACGGCAGGGTCGGCCAGGCGCAGAGTGGCCACCGCACCCGCCGGGTTCAGCAGCAGCGTCCGCCCGATCCCGGCGGCGGCACGCGCCACCGGGTTGAGAACGGCGTGCGCCTGCGCCGTGGCGATGAGCCGGTCGTACAAGTGCCAGCCCGCGAACCCGACGGCCCGCTCGGCGAGTTCGGGGTCCGGGGTGCGGCACTCGGTGTAGCCCTGCCAGAAGGCCGCGATACGGGGGATGTGGTGGCGCAGTCCGGCCGCGCCGCGCTCCACGATCTCCTCGTGGGACAGGTCGAAGCCGGGCGCGACGGCGTCCTTCGCCGAGGTGGGCTCGCCCGTCGGCGCGAAGACGGAGTACGTGGCCTGGAAGAGCCATTCGCCGACGAACGCGCCGACGTCGCGGGCCGGGTCGGCGAGCCGGAACTCCTCCCAGTCGCACAGGAAGAGCTGCCCGTCGTGGACGAGGAACTGGTCGAAGCGCAGGTCGCAGTGGGCGGGGGTGTGCGGTGCCGTACGCTCCCGCTCCCGCAGCCGGTGGAGCGCGGCGACGACCTCCGTGTCGTCCTGGACGAGCTTCCAGGCGGCGATCTGCGCCATGCTGCGGTCCTGGACCTCGCTCCAAGGGAACGCCCGGAGCCAGCGCATCGGCGGCAGCGGGGCCTCGCCGGTGTCGATGGCGGGCGCCGAAGCCGGGTCCGGAGCCTCGCCGCCCGACGTGCCGCCCGACGCGCCGTCCGCCGTCCCCAGCGTGTGCAGGGTGGCGACGGCCCGCCCGGCTTCCCGGCACAGCGCCTCGTCGAAGTCGCCGTCCAACGCGACCTCCGAGCCCGAACGGGACCCGGGCAGCAGCCGGAAGGCGCTGACGGCCGATTCCCGGTCGGTGCCGAGGTGTTCGGGGGTACGGAGCGGCGAACCGGCCGGCAGCCGGGCGGCCGTCGCCTCGAAGGCGAGGGCGCGGTCGATCTCGGGCCGGCTGCCGTCGGGGGCCCGGGCGACGGTCTTGACGAAGACCTGCCGGCCACGGGTGGTCGTCCCGGCCCAGTTGTCGTTGCGGCCGCCGAAGGCGGTCAGCCCGTCCGGCGCGAAGGGCCCGAGGCCCAGCCGCTCCAGCAGCGCGTTCACCTCCGGCGCCGTGTCGAGTCCGGTCGGCCGGAACCTGATCAGCGCGGGCGCGTCCGCCGTGCTCGCCGTGGCTGCCGTGCTCGCCGTGGCCACCGCCTCCGTCGGGGCGGCCGTCGTACTCGTCGTGGTCGTCATGACACTCCTCGGGGGACCGCCCGGCGGCCCTCCTCATCGATCAACTCGGCAGTGAAGGCGAGGTAGTCGAGCAGTTCGTCGCTCCACTCGCAGTAGGTGGCGAAGTCCCGCATGTGCGTGACGACGCGGAGCACGGCGCAGCGCCCGACGGCCACCGGGTCGTACACCGGTCCCGCCGGCCCGTGGTCACCGTCCTCACGGACGCCGGCGTCGTGACTGCCGCCCTCGCGGCCGTCCGTGTCGCTCCCGTCGGCTTCGTACGCACCGAGGAACACCCGCTGAAGGTCCGTGACGGACAGCAGCCCCGGGCTCTCCGCCACCGCCCGGTGGAGCGGCGAGGACCAGGCCAGCTCGACGAGGTCGCCCAGCATCCAGCCCAGGTCCAGCTCCCGGCGGCCCGCGCCCAGGTCCTCACCGGTGAGCAGCACAACGCGGCCCCGGCTCCGGGGCGGTACGAGCGAACCGGTCGACGCCCAGCCGTGCAGCGGCACGACCGGGGCTCCGGTGCCCGAGGCACGTACGGCCTCGTCCGCCCAGCCCAGCAGGCGTTCCGTGCGGCCCTCGCCCCACACCTCCCGCGCACGCCGCCGCAGCCGCGCGGCCGCCGGGGCGAGCGGCGCGGTCCCGGACGCCCACTCCCGCAGTCGCCGCACCCCCGGGGGCGGGAGAGGCTGCGGACCGGGGGGCAGGGAGACCCCGTGCAGGGCCCGGAGCGCACGCGCGGCGGCGGCGAGGGAGTGGGCGACGAGCCGCCCGGCCTGCGGGCGGGGGTCCCGCAGCCAGGCGGCGGCCGACGCGGACCCGGCGGCCCGGTGGAGCAGCCCGTCCCCGTACGGCGTGCCGGTGGCCAGCAACGCGGCCCCCTCGGCAGATCCTAGATCCGGCACGAGGGCGGCCGACCGGGCGGGCACGCGGAGCGGGCCGCCGCGCCGGGGCCCCGGCCCGTGCCACCACAGGAAGTCACCGGCACCGCCGAGGTCGCCGTCGGCCCCCCGGTGAACCCGCGTGATCTGAAGGCCGGTTCCGTACTCGGCGACCGGAACACCCAGCTCCGGAGATGGACTTGCCACGTTCACGACGACCCTCCGGCCACGCCCGTGCCGACACGGTCCCCGGCCGCACCCGCGCCGACACGGTCCCCGGCCACGTCCGTGCCGACGCGGCTCCTGGCCCCATCTGTACCGACGCCCGCATCGCCCTTCCGGTACGCGACGCACAGGTCGTACAGCTCGTTCAACGGTGCCGAGCCCCCGTCCTCCACCTCACCCGTACGCGCGCTCCGCGCGGGGATCGTCGGCGCGAGCACCACTCCGGGCCGCTCGCGCAGCGCCGCCAGATGCCCCTGGACGACCGGGCTCCCGAGCGCTCCGGGCGGCAGCGACGGTGCGACGCCGACCAGGGCGCGGGTGGTCTGCAGGGCGACCATCAGCGGGGTGTCGGCGACCCCGAGGGCGAAGCGGCCGACGAAATTCAGGGTGGCGGGATGGACGAGAATCAGATCCGCCCATTCCGCGATGTCCACATGGGGCACATCGACACCGGAGAAAGCATTCCAGTCGTCGATGAAGACTTCTTCTCCGGAGAGCACGGCCACCGCGTCCGGCGACACGAACCGGCATGCGGAACGGGTCAGCGCGAACCGCTTCTCCATATCGGGAAAGGAATTCCCGAGCCAGTTGATCCAGAACGGCAGGAAGGCGACGCCGAGGGCTCCCGTCCCCACGACGAGGATGCGCTCGAAGTCCCGTTGCTGTTCCTCCACGACGCCTCCTGTTGTGCGTTGGGGCCGGGGGCCGGCCGGAGCATGCACACCGCATCTCCGGCCGACCCCCGCGGCTCACAGCGAAGAGTCGCTGGTCAGCACTTGTTCTCGACGGTCTTCGCGGCGAGCGAGCCGAGAGCGGCGGCGCACTGCTGCGAGGAACGCGCGGTGATGATCGTGGCGCGGATGGCCCACGGGATGGTGGGGCTGAACGCCGGCGCGGCCTCCTGGCCGTCGTGCAGGCCGAGCTCCTCGGCGGAGGTGTAGGCGGTGTAGCCGTCGAACAGGTCCTTCTCGGTGACGTTCTGCATGAGATTTCCTTCGTGTGATGAAAGGGAATTGACGACCGGCCACGTCGCGCATCTCTCCGATGCCTGGTTTACCGGCGTCCGTTGCGGACAGAAAGAATGGTGACCCACGCCGCCAGGTCCGCACCATTGGCTCTTACGGCATTGCCGCAAACGACAGTTCCCCGCGCGGATGGAAGAGGATAGAACTACGGGTGTGAACACACCTGACGCAGAACAGTCTCCGGCGGAGCGGCCCGCACTGCGGGCGCTGCTCTCGTACGCGCGTCCGCACCGCGGCATCCTCCTCACGGTGCTGGCTCTGACCCTGGCGGGCAGCGCCGCCGGCCTCGCGCAGCCGCTGGTCATCCAGTCGGTGCTGGCCAAGCTCATGACGGGTGAAGGACTGCGGGAGGACATCCTGCTGCTGACCGGCCTGCTGCTCGCCTCCATCGGGCTGACCTGGCTGCAGTCCTGGCTCAGCGAGCGGACCGCCGAACGCGTCGTGCTCCAGGTCCGGCGCGGGCTGATCGCCCGTCTCATCAGGCTGCGTACTGCCGAGTTGGACCGCACCGAGCCGGGCGGCCTGACCACGCGCGTCACCTCCGACAGCACGCTGGTGCAGCACGCGGCGACGGGCGGTCTCATTCAGCTCGTCGACGGGTCGATCCACCTGCTGGCCACGATCGTGCTGATGGGCATCGTCAGCCTGCCGCTGCTCGGCATCACCTCCGCCGTGCTGGTGGTCGTCGGCATCGCGATGGGCGTCGTCATGCCCCGGATCAAGCGGGTCACCACCGAGGCGCAGACCTCCGTCGGCGAGATCGGCGCGGCGCTCGACCGCTCGCTCGGCGCGGCCCGCACCGTCAAGGCCAACGGCGGTGAGGCGAAGGAGACCGAGCGGGCGACCGAGGCCGCGACACGCGCCTACCGGGCGGGTCTCAAGGGCGCCCGGTACCACGCGCTGATCGCCGTGCTGGCCGGGCTGATCGTCCAGGCCTCGTTCCTCGCCGTGATCGGCTTCGGCGGTGCGCTGGTCGCCATGGGCACCCTCGAACTGGCCGCGCTGATCGGCTTCCTGCTCTACCTGTTCAACCTGGGCGGCCCGGTCCTCTCCCTGGTCGGCGGCACCACCGCCCTGCAGCAGGGGCTCGGCGCCCTGGCCCGGATCGAGGAGGTGCGGTCCATGGCGGCGGAGGACGATGTGGACGGTACGCCGCCGGCGCCCTCCGGCCCGCCGCCCGCCGTCACGGTCGACGGGCTGACCTTCGGCTACGAGGGCCGCACGCCCGTCCTGCACGGCACGAGCTTCGTCGCGCCGGCCGGGAAGGTCACCGCGATCGTCGGCCCGTCCGGCTCCGGCAAGACCACGGTCTTCTCGCTGATCCAGCGGTTCTACGACACCGAGGGCGGCCGCATCCTGCTGGACGACACCGACATCCGCTCCCTGGGCCGGGCCGAACTGCGGCGCCGGATCGCCTACGTCGAGCAGGACTCCCCGATGCTCGCGGGCACACTCCGCGAAAACCTTCTCTACTCCGCGCCGGACGCGAGCGACGAGGCCGTGGCCGACGTGCTCCGCCGCACCCTCCTCGACGGCTTCGTGGCCTCCCTCCCGGACGGCCTCGACACGGCTGTCGGCGCCCGCGGCCTGGCCCTCTCCGGCGGCGAACGCCAACGCCTCGCCATCGCCCGGGCCTTGCTGCGCCGCCCGCAGGTCCTGCTCCTGGACGAGGTCACCGCGCATCTCGACGGGCTCAGCGAGACCGCGCTGCGCCGGACGGTGGAGGAGGCCGCGCGGAACTGCACGGTTCTCCTCATCGCGCACCGGCTCTCGACGGTCACCACGGCGGACCGGCTGGTGCTGTTCGAGAACGGCCGGGTCAGCGACCACGGACGGCACGAGGAGCTGCTGGAGCGCAGTGCCCTCTACCAGGACCTCACCGCGACGCAGTTGACCGCAGGACCGGCGGTCGCGACGGCCGGGGCCCACTGACCGGCACCGGAGCACAGCACGCTCCTGGGACAATTCCCGTACGCCGGTGAGCCGCGCGCCCTCGACTCCGCGGCCGTGACTCCGTACGGCAGTGATGCTCCGCGAACACCCCCCCCCCAGCACGACCGAAGGGTTCAAGGATCCAGATGACCGACACCACCTCCCGCCCGCTGCCCGCCTCCACCGAGGACGACCACTACGGGGAGATCTCCGTCGAACTCCTCGGCGAGAACCGCGAGAAGCTCGTCGTCAGCGGCGAGCGGATCCCGACCGTCACCATCGTCCGTGCCCCCGAGGCGGAGGTCGACGACCACATCGTCATCGGCACCCGCGACCTGCGGCATCTGACGATCACGGTGGACGGGGAGGACGCGACGATCAAGCCGGGCAAGGGGAAGCTCCGGCGGCAGACCTACCGGGTCGACGTCCATCACGGGGGCCTCCACTACCGGCTCGTCCCGAACTCGATCCCGTTCAGCAAGCTGACCCGCGACGGCAAGCACCTCGGGGACTTCTCCTCGGACGGTGACCGCCGGGTGATAGCGGAGTGGCAGGAGGAGGCCGGAACCCCCGAGCCCCTCGACGCGGCCATCGGCTACGCGCTGTCGGCGGCGTTCGGAACGGGCGGTCAGCCGATGTGGATGATGCTGGTGGACGCGGTCAGCGCCGCCCTGCCGTAGGGCCTGTCGTCAGGCGGGATGGCGGAAACGCCCGAAGTCCCCTGCCGGAAGCGAGACTTCCGGCAGGGGACTTCGGGCGTAACGGTCCCAGGGCGCGATCCGGCGTCGGATCACGGCGTCAGATCACGGACGCGGCCCCCTGATGTCCTCTGATGTCCTCCGCGTGCAGGTACGACACGATCGCCGCCTCGAACCGGGACTTCAGGTTCAGCTTGCGCACGATGCTCGTCGTGTGCGCCCGGACGGTCCGTTCCGTGATGCCCAGTCTCCGGGCCAGCCAGCGGTTCTGCTCCCCGCTCGCCAGCAGCACGAGCACTTCCAGCTCACGTTCGGTGAGCGTGGCGAAGTCCATCTCCGGCCGGCCGCCGTCGGCGGCCCCCGCCCGTCCGCCGGTCCTCATCCGTTCGTCGGCCATCATCGTCACAGCAGTCTCCTCCATTGATCGTCACCGTCCCCCGTCCCGCGCCCGTCACCCGGACGACCGGGACTACCTGCTGCTTTACCTATGGATTACCCTCTCCCTCATCGGTTCGACGGTTGCGCGGCATTTGACCCATGCCGCAGTGCGCCGTCGGTAGTCGTGCGGCACGCGGGGGGCGGCAGCGGTGAACGGCGGAAGCCTGTCCATACTCGGCCTGGACATCACGGAGGAGCGTGCCTACCGGCACTTCCTCCGCAATCCGGGCACCGGCACCGAGGACATCGGGGTGCTCCTCCACAGCCCTCGTGAGGAGGTGGAGAAGGCCCTCGCCCGCCTCGACGAGCTGGGCCTGCTGCGGACCGACGAGCACGGCGGCGTCTCGGCGGCCGCCCCGGAGACCGCGGTCGAGCGGCTCACGGAGATCCGGCTGCGCGAGCTGCACGAACAGCTCCACCAGGTCACCAGGTCCCGGCACCTGATCGCCGAGCTGACCGCCGAACAGCAGACCCGCCCCCTCGCCACGCAGGGCGTCGAGCGTCTTGAGGTGCTCCGGCAGATCCGTGACCGGATCGACGACCTGGCCTTCTTCGCCCGTCAGGAGATCCTCTCCGTCGAGCCGTACACCGCCCTCACCGCCGAGAACATCGCGCACGCACGCCCCCTGGACACCCGGTGTCTGCGCCGGGGCGTGCAGATCCGCAGCGTGGTGCTGCGGGAAGCGCTCGACCATCCGCCGACCGTCGCCTACCTGCGCGAACTCACCGCGCAGGGGGCGTCGATCCGGGCCGCGGACAAGCTGTCCGAGCGGATCCTCGTGTACGACCGGCGTACGGCCCTGGTGCCCGTCGACCCCTCGGACACCTCGCGCGGCGCGCTGGTCACCCAGCAGGCCGGTCTGGTCTCCAACATCCTGGCCCTGTTCGAGAAGATCTGGGCCGAGTCGACGGACCTGTCCACCCTGATCGACACCCACGCCTCCCCCTCCGACGTGCTGTCCGAGATGGAACAGCGCGTCATGGAGGAGATGTGCCGGGTGGCGAAGGACGAGACGGGCGCACGGAATCTGGACATCTCGGTGCGGACGTACCGCCGCCATGTCGCCGACGTGCTCCGCATCCTGGGCGCGACCAGCCGCCCGCACGCGGCCCTGCTGGCCCGCGAGCGTGGCTGGATCTGAGCCCGGGGCGCGCCGGACACGCCCCGGAGGCGGAGGGCCTGACCGGCCCCTCGCCCAGGGCGTGTCCGGCCCTGATCCGCCGGACACGCCCTAACCGGCCCCTTCCAGAACCCACCCGTCCAGCGTCCGGTCCCGCAGCGCCTCCGCGCACCGTTCCCGTACGCCGGTCACGTCCCCCGCGTCCCGCCCGGAGCCGCGCACCAGGACCGTGATCCGGTCCTCCTCGATGCGCTGGCCGCACTCCCACTCCGCGGGCAGCATCCCGATGAGCCGGAGGACCGCGATTCCGGCGGGCGCGGCGTCGGTGGCGACCCGCGCCACCGTGATCTCCACCGGGTCTTCTACTGCCAGCCGTTGACGCACTTCACCTTGCCCATGAACGGCGCCAGCGGCTTCGGCAGCGGTGCCCCGCAGATGAGCCGGCCGACCGCCTCCTTCACCTCCGACGCGATCTCCTCGCCCCGGTTCCCGATCCCGGTCCCGGCCCCCGTCCCGGTCGTCAGCGGTGCGGCCGCCCCGGCCACGGTGCCGGTCCCCGGACCGGCGGTCGCGTGGGCCGGTGCGGCGGCAGCTCCGAGAACCAGTCCCAGGAGCAGTCCCCCCGTGGCGACCGTCTTTCCGGTGAACGCGTAGACGCCCATGTCTTCCTCCCCGTACGTCACGTGTCTCGTCGGCTCGTTCCCGCCGACATGCACCACCTTGTCAGCGGAGCGATCCGCTCCGGGAGGCGATCACTGTCAGCTTGCTGCACGATTCCGGCCACTTGGTGCCAGCCACCGGCCACCACGGAGACACGACACACGAAGACGGCCGGGGCGGAAGAACACCCTGTGTTCTTCCGCCCCGGCCGTTGTCGTACGGAAAGCCCGCCCCGAAGCTACTGCTACGGCTTCGGCTTGGGCCGCCACACCACCAGCGCACCCGTCTGCTGCACGTCCTGGTACGGCACGAGGTCGCGGCGGTACGAGGCGTGGACCTGGGCCTCGCGCTGCTGCATGGCGACCGCCGCGCCGTCCACCGCCGCCGAGAGCTCGGCGACGCGCTGCTGGAGCGCGGTCACCTGGTTCTCCAGCTCGATGATCCGCTTGATGCCCGCGAGGTTGATGCCCTCGTCCTGCGACAGCTGCTGCACGGTGCGCAGCAGCTCGATGTCGCGGGCCGAGTAGCGCCGCCCGCGCCCGGCCGTACGGTCCGGGGAGACCAGGCCGAGACGGTCGTACTGGCGCAGCGTCTGCGGGTGGAGCCCGGAGAGCTGGGCCGCGATCGAGATCACGTACACCGGGGTCTCATCGGTCAGCTGGTACGGATTGCGTCGACGGCCGTCCATCTCAAGCTCCCTTCGCGGCCTGGAACAGTTCCGCCCGCGGGTCCTCGTCCGCGGTCGCCTTCCGGTAGGCCTCCAGGGCGTCCCTGGCCTCCTGGCCCAGGTCCCTGGGGACCGCGACCTCCACGGTGACCAGCAGGTCGCCGCGGGTGCCGTCCTTGCGCACCGCGCCCTTGCCCCGGGCGCGCATCGTACGCCCGTTGGGGGTGCCGGCGGGAAGCTTCAGCGTGACCGGGGGTCCGCCGAGCGTGGGGACCTTGATCTCGCCGCCGAGCGTCGCCTCCGGGTAGGTGACGGGCACGGTGACCGTGAGGTTGTCGCCCTTGCGGCCGAAGACCGGGTGGGCGTCGACGTGGACGACGACATACAGATCGCCGGCCGGTCCGCCGCGCTCGCCCGCGCCGCCCTTGCCGCGCAGCCGGATCCGCTGGCCGTCGGAGACGCCCGCCGGGATCCGCACCTGCATGGTGCGCGCCGACTTCGCCCGGCCGCTGCCCTTGCAGACGTCGCAGGGGTCCTGGGCGATGAGGCCCCGGCCCTTGCAGTCCACACAGGGGTCGGTGAGCGAGAACCCGCCGCCGCTGCCGCGCGAGACCTGACCGGTGCCGACGCAGGTCGGGCAGACCCGGGGGGTGCCGTTCTTGTCGCCGGTGCCGGAACACGCCTTGCAGGGCGCCTGGCTGGACATCCGCAGCGGGACCGTGGCCCCGTCGACCGCCTCGGTGAAGCTCAGCGTCACCTCGGACTCGATGTCCTGGCCACGCTTCGGCTGGACCCGGGTGCCCGTGCCGCCGCGGTTGAACAGCCCGCCGAAGACGTCGCCGAGACCACCCCCGCCGCCGAAGCCGCCGCCCGCGCCGCCCTGTCCGCCGCCCGGGGCGCCCCCGCCGAAGAGGTCGCCCAGGTCGAAGTTGAAGTTGCCGCCCGCACCACCGGGGCCGGGCCGGAAGCCGCCGTTGCCGAAGAGGGCGCGCGCCTCGTCGTACTCCTTGCGCTTCTTGGGGTCACCGAGGACGTCGTTCGCCTCGGAGATCTCCTTGAAGCGCTCCTCCGCCTTGGCGTCGTTCTTGTTGGCGTCCGGGTGGAACTCGCGGGCGAGCTTCCGGTACGCCTTCTTGACCTCGGCGTCGGTGGCGTCCTTGGGGACGCCGAGGACCTTGTAGTAGTCCTTCTCGACGAAGTCCTTCGTGCTCATCGACGTCCCTCCTTCCGGACGATCGGCCGAGCGGCCGGCCCGTGGGCCGGCCGCCGGGCCGGTCGGTGTGCACCGAGGTGATCAGACGTGTTCCCGTCAGACCTCCTCGGTGCCACCGCTCTCCTCGTCGTCTGCCTTCTTCTCTTCCTTCGCCGCGGCGGGCGTGGCGCCCGGCTGCGGCTCGGCGACGGCCACCCGCGCGGGGCGGATGGTGCGCTCGCCGATGCGATACCCCGGCTGAAGGATCGCCACGCAGGTCGTCTCGGTGACGTCCGGCGCGTAGCTGTGCATCAGGGCCTCGTGGATCGTCGGGTCGAAGGGCTCGCCCTCCTTGCCGAACTGCTGGAGGCCCAGCTTCGCGACGACGGTCTCCATCGATTCGGCCACCGACTTGAAGCCGCCGACCAGCTCGCCGTGTTCCCGCGCGCGGCCGACGTCGTCGAGCACGGGCAGGAGCTCGGACAGGAGGTTCGCGACGGCGATCTCCTTGACCGCGACCCGGTCCCGCTCGACGCGGCGGCGGTAGTTCTGGTACTCGGCCTGGAGCCGCTGGAGGTCTGCCGTGCGCTCGTTGAGCGCCGTACGGACCTGGTCCAGCTGCGCCGTCAGACCGACGGTCGCATCGGTGTCCCCGGCCGGGGCTGCCGCCTCCTCCTCGGAGGAGTCGGCAGCCTTCGGCTCGGCGTCATCAGGGGTGGCGCCGGAGGGGACGTCGGGCTTCTCCTCGAAGCCCGGAGTCTCCTCGGTCACGCCGCACCGCCCTTGGTGTCCTTCTCGTCGTCCACGATCTCGGCGTCGACGACATCGTCATCGGCCTTGGCCTGGCCGTCGCCCGGGGCCTCGGCGCCCGGGGCCGCACCCTCGGCCTGGGCGTTGGCGTACATCGCCTGGCCCAGCTTCTGGGAGACGGCGGCGACCTTCTCGGTGGCCGTACGGATCTCGGCGGTGTCCTCGCCCTTGAGCTTCTCCTTCAGCTCCTCGACCGCGGTCTCCACCTCCGTCTTGACGTCGCCGGGGACCTTGTCCTCGTTGTCCTTGAGGAACTTCTCCGTCTGGTAGACGAGCTGTTCGCCCTGGTTGCGCGACTCGGCGGCCTCGCGGCGGGCGTGGTCCTCCTCCGCGTACTTCTCGGCCTCTTCGCGCATCCGGTTGACCTCGTCCTTCGGCAGCGAGGAGCCGCCGGTGACGGTCATCTTCTGCTCCTTGCCGGTGCCGAGGTCCTTGGCGGCGACGTGCATGATGCCGTTGGCGTCGATGTCGAAGGCGACCTCGATCTGCGGGACACCGCGCGGGGCTGGCGGCAGACCGGTCAGCTCGAACATCCCGAGCTTCTTGTTGTACGCCGCGATCTCGCGCTCGCCCTGGTAGACCTGGATCTGCACGGACGGCTGGTTGTCCTCGGCCGTCGTGAAGATCTCGGAGCGCTTGGTCGGGATCGTGGTGTTGCGCTCGATGAGCTTGGTCATGATCCCTCCCTTGGTCTCGATGCCGAGGGACAGCGGGGTGACGTCGAGGAGCAGGACGTCCTTGACCTCGCCCTTGAGGACACCGGCCTGGAGCGAGGCGCCGATGGCGACGACCTCGTCCGGGTTCACACCCTTGTTGGCGTCCTGGCCGCCGGTCAGCTCCTTGACGAGCTCGGCGACGGCCGGCATACGGGTGGAGCCACCGACGAGAACGACGTGGTCGATCTCGGAGAGCTGGATGCCCGCGTCCTTGATGACGTTGTGGAACGGGGTCTTGCAGCGGTCCAGGAGGTCCGAGGTCAGCTGCTGGAACTGCGAGCGCGTGAGCTTCTCGTCCAGGTGCAGCGGGCCCTCGGCGGACGCCGTGATGTAGGGCAGGTTGATCGTGGTCTCGGTCGAGGACGAGAGCTCGATCTTCGCCTTCTCCGCGGCCTCGCGGAGACGCTGGAGAGCCATCTTGTCCTTGGACAGGTCCACGCCGTGCCCGTTGGCGAACTGCTTCACCAGGTAGTCGACGACACGCTGGTCCCAGTCGTCACCACCGAGGTGGTTGTCACCGTTGGTGGCCTTCACCTCGACGACGCCGTCGCCGATCTCCAGGAGGGACACGTCGAAGGTGCCGCCACCGAGGTCGAAGACGAGGATCGTCTGGTCGTCCTTGTCGAGGCCGTACGCCAGGGCGGCGGCGGTCGGCTCGTTGACGATGCGCAGGACGTTCAGGCCCGCGATCTCGCCGGCCTCCTTCGTCGCCTGACGCTCGGAGTCGTTGAAGTACGCCGGGACGGTGATGACCGCGTCGGCCACCTTCTCGCCCAGGTAGGACTCGGCGTCGCGCTTCAGCTTCTGCAGGATGAAGGCGCTCATCTGCTGCGGGTTGAAGCCCTTGCCGTCGATCTCGATCTTCCAGTCCGTGCCCATGTGGCGCTTGACGGAGCGGATGGTCCTGTCGACGTTGGTGACCGCCTGGCGCTTGGCGACCTCGCCGACGAGCACCTCGCCGTTCTTGGCGAAGGCGACGACGGACGGCGTGGTCCTGGCGCCTTCGGCGTTGGTGATGACGGTGGGCTCGCCGCCTTCGAGAACGCTGACGACGGAGTTAGTCGTGCCCAGGTCGATGCCGACCGCACGTGCCATTTCAATTCCTCCAACGATTACTTGAGTGGATCTGACTCAAGAATGCATGACGCCCGCCCACGAGTCAACAGACCTGAGTCGGGCACACTCAACTTAAGTGCCACCTGACGCTTACGTGGGCCTTATCCACGCCGGTCCGCCCGCCACAGAACCGCACCGGCGCACGCCACACCCCTCGCGCACCACCCGACCCACCGTCCCACCGTGGGATCGTTCTGTCACAAATTGCCGCGAGACGGCCACAACCGTCACCGACCGGCAGGTTTCAGCGTGGATCGTCACCCATGGTGTCCCATCGAACCTCGAACCCCGGGCGGGCGCGATGCAGAACGCGAGGAAGCGGCACGTACGGCAGATGGGACGGGAGGACCGGCGAGCGGGAGACACGGTGCGCGGGCACTCACCCGCGTACGCCACCGTGTCCGGCACCGCGCGGGGCGACTTCCCCTCCCGCCCCGCCGCACACCTGGCAGGCCTCACCGACCGGGTGCGACGGCTCGCGGACCGCACCCTCCCCCGCACGACGGCCGAACGCGCCCTGGATCTGGTGCTCGGCACCGTACTGCTCGCCGTGACCTGTCCCGCCGTCGCCGTGGCCGCGCTCGTCCTGACCGCGCGGCGCACCCCGGGCGGCGCCTGGGACCGCCGGCCCCGGGCGGGCCTGGGCGGCCGGGTCTTCGAGCTGCGCACCCTGCGGACCCGGAGACTCCGCCTGGACCTGTTCTCGCGGCTGCCGCACGTCGTCCGCGGCGACCTCGCCCTGGTCGGCCCCGCCCCCCTGGCCCCCGGCGATCCCCGGACCACCGGCCCCGGCGCCCGGCAGTGGCGGCGGGAAATGCGACCGGGACTGACCGGTCTGGCGCAGGTGCGCGCCCGCTCGGGCATGCCGTGGGACGACCCCGCCCTGCTGGACCAGCACTACGCAGAGCACCATGGAGTGGTGCTCGACCTGGCGATCCTCGCCGAAGCCGCCCGCCACCCCCTGCGGGAACAGCTCCGGAAGGCCCGCCGAACCAAGGCACACCTGAGCGACGCAGATCACCGCCCGCCCGCCTGCAGGAGGGTGGACTAAGTGGATAGTGTCAGCACAGACTAATTAAGTTACTGCTTAGTAGTAGCGGGCAGTATCACGTAACCAACTGGATCCCGCTCTCGCAGGCCCGAGGAGCCCCACTCATGCAACTCGCCGCGATCATCGTGTCGCTGGTGCTGACGGTCGTCGGCGTTGCGCTCGTCGCCCGAGCCGTCGCGCAGATCTACCGCTTCGTCCGCCTCGGACAGGCGGTACCGGCAGGCAGCCGCACCGACGACCCCAAGCAGCGGACGATCACCTTGATCAAGGAGTTCGTCGGCCATACCCGCATGAACCGCTGGGGAATCGTGGGCGTCGCCCACTGGTTCGTCGCGGTCGGCTTCCTGACCCTGGGCCTGACGATCGTCACGGCGTACGGCCAGCTGTTCAAGGCCGACTGGGTGCTGCCGTACATCGGCACCTTCCTGCCGTACGAGGTGTACATCGAGTTCATCGCGCTCGGCACGACCCTCGGCATCCTCGTCCTGATCGCGATCCGCCAGCTGAACCTGCCCTCACGGGCGGGCCGCAAGTCGCGGTTCACCGGCTCCAAGATGGGCCAGGCGTACTTCGTCGAGGCGATCATCCTGATCATCGGCGCCGCGATCATGGTGCTCCGCGGTCTGGAGGGCGCGCTCCACCACGTGGACGGCTACGGCCCCGCGTACTTCGCCTCGTACCCCCTGGTCATGGCCTTCGAGGGACTGAGCACCGAGACGCTGCAGAACCTGGTCTACCTGTTCGCGATGATCAAGCTCGGTACGACGATGATCTGGGCGATCACCGTCGGCCTCAACACCAACATGGGTGTGGCCTGGCACCGTTTCCTCGGCTTCCCGAACATCTGGTTCAAGCGGAACGCCGACGGCGAGGTAGCGCTCGGCGCGCTCCAGCCGATGACGACGGCCGGCAAGGAGATCGACTGGGAGGACCCGGCCGAGGACGCGGTCTTCGGTGTCTCCCAGGTCGAGCAGTTCTCCTGGAAGGGCATCCTCGACTTCTCCACCTGCACCGAGTGCGGCCGCTGCCAGTCGCAGTGCCCCGCCTGGAACACCGGCAAGCCCCTCTCCCCCAAGCTCCTGATCATGTCGCTGCGCGACCACGCGCACGCCAAGGCCCCCTACCTCCTCGCGGGTGGCGGCAAGACCATGGAGGGCGAGGAGAAGGCCACCGAGGAGCAGCTCAAGGACGTCCCCGCCGCCGCCCTCGCCGAGGCCGAGCGCCCGCTGATCGGCACCGCCGAGGAGAACGGCGTCATCGACCCGGACGTCCTGTGGTCCTGCACCACCTGCGGCGCCTGCGTCGAGCAGTGCCCGGTCGACATCGAGCACATCGACCACATCGTCGACATGCGCCGCTACCAGGTGATGATCGAGTCCGCGTTCCCGTCCGAGGCGGGCACGATGCTCAAGAACCTGGAGAAGAAGGGCAACCCCTGGGGCCTCGCCAAGAAGGCCCGCGTCGAGTGGACCAAGGAAGTCGACTTCGAGGTCCCCATCGTCGGCAAGGATGTCGAGGACCTCACCGAGGTCGACTACCTGTACTGGGTCGGCTGCGCCGGCGCCCTGGAGGACCGGGCCAAGAAGACCACCAAGGCCTTCGCCGAGCTCCTGCACATGGCCGGGGTCAAGTTCGCGATCATGGGCGGCGACGAGAAGTGCACCGGTGACTCCGCCCGCCGCCTGGGTAACGAGCCGCTCTTCCAGCAGCTCGGCCAGGAGAACGTGGCCATGCTGAACATGGCGTACGGCGAGGACGATGAAGACGAGACGACGAAGAAGCCCAAGTCGTCGAAGAAGATCGTCGCGACCTGTCCGCACTGCTTCAACACCATCGCGAACGAGTACCCGCAGCTCGGCGGCGAGTACGAGGTCATCCACCACACCCAGCTGCTCCAGCACCTCATCGACGAGGGCAAGCTGGTCCCGGTGACCCCGGTCGAGGGCCTGATCACCTACCACGACCCGTGCTACCTGGGCCGCCACAACAAGATCTACACCCCGCCGCGCGAGATCATCGCGAAGGTCCCGGGTCTGCGGAACGAGGAGATGCACCGCCACAAGGAGCGCGGCTTCTGCTGCGGCGCCGGCGGCGCCCGGATGTGGATGGAGGAGCGGATCGGCAAGCGCGTCAACAACGAGCGCGTCGACGAGGCCCTCGCCCTCAACCCGGACATCGTCTCGACCGCCTGCCCGTTCTGCCTCGTCATGCTGACCGACTCGGTCAACGGCAAGAAGAACGACGGCCAGGCCAAGGAGTCCATCCAGGTCGTGGACGTCTCGCAGCTCCTCCTGGAGTCCGTGAAGACGCCCGTCGATCCGACCGGTGACGCGGAGCAGGTGGACGCACCGGAGCCGGAACCGGCAAAGTGACGTAACGCATCAGCGCGAAGAAGCGGCCGGATCTGCCTCGGGGGCAGGACCGGCCGCTTCTTCGTGTCCGGGACCTCGCTGTGGCCGGGAACGTGACGACCACCGCAGGGGAACTGTGAACTCGGACATGTACGCGACGACGTATCTGGAGCATCATGTGCTCCCGGAACACCTCCCCGGCCCGGCGGCCGACGGGAACACCGGTTCACGAACGACGAACGAGGCCTCCGTGCGTCCACGCACCCGCACCCGCACCGAGCACCCGCAGGCAGCGGTCACCAGCCGGATGACGGCTTCCCTCACTGCGGGCTGTACGGCCCTGCTGCTGGCGCTCACGGCCTGTACGGCCCCGTCCTCCGCGTCCGACGGCAAGAACGGCGACACCCCGCCCCCGGCGCAGGCACGGACGCAGGCGGAGACGGCGAGCGCCCCCGTCCCCCGCGGCACCGGCAGCCGCGTCCCGTACGACTTCAACGGCGACGGCCACCGCGACCTGGTCGTCAACGACCTGGTGAAGGCCCCCGAGGACAGTCACGGCGACGACGCGGGCATCGGCATCGTGTACGGCTCCGAGGACCGCGACCGCCCCCTGGACCCGGCCACCCGGCACCTGCTGAGCGCCCGCGCGAACGCGGCGAAGTCCGGCGACACCCTGCCCGCAGCGTTCGACGCCGAGTCGGCCTGCGACCTGGACCGGGACGGCTTCACCGACCTGATCGTCTCGACCGACCCCCCGTACAACGGCATCGGCGCCCCGCCGGTACCGCTCCAGATCCTCTTCGGCTCCCCGCAGGGCCTGACGGGCAAGGCCGTCACCGTACGCATCCCGCAGCAGGCCCGGTTCGGCAACGAGTGGCCCGAGCAGCCGGTCTGCGGCGACTTCGACGGCGACGGGAAGGCCGACCTCGCGGTCACCGCCAGCGCCGGCCAGGTCACCTTCCTGCACGGCCCCTTCACCCGCACCGGGGCCCCGCGCAGCGCGGAACTGCTGCCCGACGGCGGCCCGTACCTCTACGCCCCCGAGCCCCGGTCCGACACCGACGGCGACGGTTACGACGACCTCGTCGCCGCCGCCCGCCCGCACGCCCCCGGACAGGCGGGCAAGGGCACCCTCCTCCTCGGCTCCGCGAAGGGCCCGGCGGGTCCCGGCAGCACGTACGCGTTCGCCGCGGAGGACGTCCCCACCGCACCGCTGAAGACGACGGGCACCACCCGCACCACCCTCCTGAACCACGGCGACTACGACGGTGACAAGAAGCCGGACACGGTGGTGCGGACGTACCGGGGCGAGCGGCAGGACCTGATCGCGCTCTACCCGGCGGGTACCACGGACGAGCCCCTCGTCACCTTCTCCACGGCGCTGTTCCTCCGCTGAACTCCCCCTCCGGGGCCCCGGGGAGCGGCCCCTAGGGGATGTCACAGCTCGGCAGCAATGGCGCCCCGGTTCCCCCGGCACCCCTCCCCGCCCCCCGGGGACCAGGTACGTTCGACGGGTGGCTGGATTCAGGATCGGACGCGGCCGGGACAACCGCACCCCGCAACAACCGCAGCAGCAGCCGTACGGAGGGCAGGCACCACAGCCGCCGTACGGTGCTCAGCCGTGGCCGACGGCAGGAGGCCCGGCCAACGGCGCGGCGCCACCGCCGTACGGAGCCCCTCAGGGCGCCCCGTACAACGCGGGCGGCTACCAGGGCCAGGGGCAACAGGGCGGACACGGGCACGGCGGGCATCACCGTCATGGGGGCGGCGGCCACGGGGGCCACGGCGAGCCGGAGTACTTCGGCGACCCGTACACGGACCCCGCGCCCCACGACCCGTACGCCAACAATCCGGGCCACACGCAGGCGTTCCGCGTCGACGAGGACCCGTACGGCGACGGCAACACCTACCGCGCCGGCTCCGCCCCCGCCCAGCCGGCGGGCCCGCGGCTGCGCTGGAAGGAACTGCTGAGCGGCATCGTGATGCGCCCCGGCCCGACGTTCTGGCAGATGCGGGACTACCCGGTCTGGGGTTCGGCGCTGGTCGTCACGTTCCTCTACGGCCTGCTCGCGCTCTTCGGCTTCGACCAGGCGCGCGAAGAAGCGATCAACGCGACGATCTCGACGGCCATCCCGTACGTCCTGTTCACCGGCGTCGGCTTCGTCGTCGGCGGCCTGGTCCTCGGCGCGGTGACCCACACCCTGGCCCGCCAGCTCGGCGGCACGGGTTCATGGCAGCCGACGGTGGGCCTGTCGATGCTGATCATGTCGATGACGGACGCCCCGCGCCTGCTCTTCGCCCTCTTCCTGGGCGGCGAGAACTCCCTGGTCCAGATCGTGGGCTGGCTGACCTGGCTGGCGGCGGGCGCGCTGTTCACGTCGATGGTGAGCAAGTCGCACGACCTGCCGTGGCCGAAGGCGCTGGGAGCGTCGGCGATCCAGCTGATCGCGCTGCTGTCGATCATCAAGCTGGGCACGATCTGAGCGAGTGACGAGGAAGGCCCCGGAACGCTTCCGCGTTCCGGGGCCTTCCGCATAGGTCTTCGTCATCCCTACGCGTCGAGAACCTGCCCGTCCCGCCGAACGACGGGCTTCTCGACCGACCAGGGGAAGTTGATCCACTGGTCGGTCTTCTTCCACACGTACTCGCACTTCACGAGGGAGTGGGACTTCTCGTAGATGACCGCGCTGCGGACCTCGGCGACATGGTCGACACAGAAGTCGTGGACGAGCTTGAGGGTCTTGCCGGTGTCGGCGACGTCATCGGCGATCAGAACCTTCTTGTCGGAGAAGTCGATCGCGTTGGGGACGGGCGCCAGCATGACGGGCATTTCCAGGGTGGTCCCGACCCCGGTGTAGAACTCCACGTTGACGAGGTGGATGTTCTTGCAGTCGAGGGCGTAGGCGAGCCCGCCGGCGACGAACACGCCACCGCGAGCGATGCTCAGCACCACATCGGGCTCATAGCCATCATCGGCAACGGTCTGGGCGAGTTCGCGCACGGCCCGCCCGAAGCCCTCGTAGGTAAGGTTTTCCCGCACGTCAGTAGCCATGGTCGATCACACCTGGGTCCGATGGAAGTTCTGGAAGGACCGCGAGGCGGTCGGCCCGCGCTGCCCCTGGTACCGCGACCCGTACCGCTCGGACCCGTAAGGAAACTCGGCGGACGAGGTCAGCTTGAACAGGCACAGCTGCCCGATCTTCATCCCCGGCCACAGCTTTATCGGCAGCGTGGCGAGGTTCGACAGCTCCAGGGTCACGTGCCCGGAGAACCCGGGGTCGATGAACCCGGCCGTCGAGTGCGTCACCAGACCGAGCCGCCCGAGCGAGCTCTTGCCCTCCAGCCGCGAGGCCAGATCGTCGGGAAGCGAGATCACCTCGTACGTGGACGCCAGCACGAACTCCCCCGGGTGGAGGATGAAGGCCTCATCCCCCTCGGGCTCGACGGTCCGCGTCAGATCGGGCTGCTCCACCGCCGGATCGATGTGCGGGTACCGGTGGTTCTCGAACACCCGGAAGTAGCGGTCCAGCCGCACGTCGATGCTCGACGGCTGCACCATCGAAGGGTCGTACGGATCGATACGGACTCGCCCGGCGTCGATCTCGGCCCGGATGTCCTTGTCTGAGAGAAGCACGCCCCGAGGATACGCAGAACGCGCGAGCCCGCCCCAACCGGACCACCCGCGCGCCTCTGCTCCACGTCTCCGCGACTACTGCTTCGCTACCACTCCACTACCGCCGGCGACCGCTCAGCTACGACTACTGCTGCCGTTACCGCTCCCACTACCGCTTCTCGAACGCCACGGGAACGGCCTGCCGCAACCGGGCGCACCGGGGACACCGGATCAACCGCCCCGGCCCGATCCTGTCGGCCCCGAGCTGCTGCATCGGGAACGACGAGGTAGTGAAAACGTGCCCTTCGGCACAGCGGACGACGGTGCGCTCCATCGACTCCATCAAGTCCCTTCCCCAACCGCATCTGGACGAGACCGCCACATTAGGGGATGAACAGGACGCCACGGCACGCGGCACTCCGACCACCCACGCTACGCCCCCAACTCCCGCCCATCACACCCCCGTCCACCTTTCCTCCCACCTCCGGCGCACGACACGAAGGCCCCGCGGCGCATCCGCCGGGGGCCTGGCATGGGGTACAGTGTGGAACGATGCAGAGCCGGTGATCGGCATGCTTCGCGGGTGTAGTTTAATGGTAGAACATGAGCTTCCCAAGCTCAGAGCGCGAGTTCGATTCTCGTCACCCGCTCTTTCATGAAGGCCCAGGTCAGCGACCTGGGCCTTTCTTGTGTTCGGGGTCAGCCCGAGGTGTGGAGGCTGTGGGGACGGCTGGAACTACGGGGTTGCCCACGAGCGTGGTGTTCTAGCGTGTCCGGTGGTGAAGGGCGACAGCTGACGTACGGGGAGGGCTTCCAGTGGGTGACGGGGCAGCGCTGGCGGACCGGATAGCCGAGCGGCGGGCCGGGGTCGGGGACCCGGGGGCGCTCGTGGGTGAGCTGCGGCGGGCCCTCGTGCTCGTGCCGTATGACCGGGGCGGGTTGTGGACCGCCGAGTTCGGGGGGATCCGGTGGGTGTGCGGGTTCACCGATGAGGCGGCGTTGGCCCGGTTCGCCGAGGAGCGGGCTGTGGTGGAGGGGACTGCCGGGGCCGCCTCGCGGAGTTGGGAGTATGCCGTGTTCCGGGGGGCTCGGTTGCTGGATGAGGTCATCCCCGCCATGGGGGTGCCGGCCGGCGTCGCGGTGAACGCGGCCGACCCGGACGGTTCGATGCTGTTTCCGCCGGTGGTGGGGATCGTGCCGGATGCCGTCGCCGTCGATGCCGATGTCGACGTACCCAGCGGGGGGCGGGGGCTGTGAGCGGTGCGGGGGCCGAAGACCTCAACGTCGATCCGGTCAGCCTTCAGAAGATCACCAGCGGGCTGCGCGGGGCCGTGGCCGAGCTGAAGGAGATCGGCGACGGCACGGGCGCCGTGCTGGGCAAGGGGCTGTCCGAGCTGTCGATGACCGGGATGGAGGCCGGGCATCACGGGTTGTCGGTGGACTTCGAGGACTTCTGCGAGCGGTGGGAGTGGGGGGTGCGGGCGCTGGTCCAGGACGCCAACGCGATCGCGGCCAAGCTCGGGCTGGCGGCGGGGATCGTGTGGGAGGAGGACCAGTACGTCCAGGGCACGATGAAGATCGCCGTGAACGCGGGCGTCGGGAACCCGCATGCCTCGGAGGACGAGATCGTCAAGCAGGGCTGGGGCGATGTGCTCACCCCGGACTATCTGAGCCCCGACTACAGCCGTGAGTCGTTCGAGCGGGCATCGGACGAGGCCGGGCAGACCTGGAAAGACACCGGGCGGGCGCTCGTCACGGAAGGGAACGGGGGACGGCAGGCGGAGCAGCTGAACGAGCTGTTCGGTGTGGATCAGCAGGCGTTCGACCGGTCCGTGGACGACATGTTCGGGCCCTCACCCGAGGAGCGTGCCCGGCAGCAGGAGCAGCAGGGCGGCGGGGGGAACTAGGCCGTGTTTTGAAAGTGGGCTTCGTCCTTCGTCCCACATCGTGATGATCTAGGTG
>BMTG01000015.1 GCA_014649555.1 Streptomyces globisporus
CGCCGATGGTACTGCAGGGGGGACCCTGTGGGAGAGTAGGACGCCGCCGAACAATCTTTGTGGGAAGCCCCGCACCTTTTGGTGCGGGGCTTTTCTGCGTTCCGGACCTTTGATCGAGGTCACCACCCTCCACCCCCCTGCACCCGACGGCGGAAGCTGAGGGTAAGGTCAGGGGGCATCATTGGCACGTTCTTCACAGGAGGCTCCCGGGTGGAGGTCCAGGAGACCCGGGTCCAGACGGACCGGGTCCTCACCATCCCCAACATCCTCAGCATGGCTCGCCTTGTCGGGGTACCGCTCTTCCTGTGGCTGATTCTTCGCCCCGTCTTCGGAGGGCCCAACAGCGACAACTGGGCGCTGCTGGTACTGATGCTCAGCGGCATCAGCGACTACCTCGACGGGAAGCTCGCCCGCAAGTGGAACCAGATCAGCAGCCTCGGCCGGCTCCTGGACCCGGCGGCCGACCGCCTCTACATCCTTTCCACCCTCGTAGGCCTCACCTGGCGGGAGATCCTGCCCCTCTGGGTCACCGCGCTGCTTCTCGCCCGGGAACTGATGCTTCTCGTGATGGTGGCCATCCTGCGCCGCCACGGCTATCCGCCGCCGCAGGTCAACTTCCTCGGGAAAGCTGCAACCTTCAACCTGATGTACGCGTTCCCCTTGTTGCTGCTCAGCGACGGGAGTGGTTGGCTGGCCACACTGGCTGCCGTTTTCGGATGGGCGTTCGCAGGATGGGGTACAACCCTCTACTGGTGGGCAGGAATCTTGTACGTGGTTCAGGTCCGCCGGCTGGTGAAGGCGGACGCAGTAGCCGATTGAGCTCGTTGATGCGGTGCCGCGCAATGTGGCCGGCCCGCGGCAGATGCGAATGATGCCCCGACGGGCGAAGTCGGCTGACCGTCGTCTCTTGTAGGAGGACGTTTCCGACATGAAGGCCGTCGTGATGGCTGGCGGCGAAGGCACACGCCTTCGCCCCATGACCTCGAGCATGCCCAAGCCGCTCCTCCCCGTGGCCAACAGGCCGATCATGGAGCATGTCCTGCGGCTGCTCAAGCGGCATGGGCTCAGTGAAACCGTAGTGACCGTCCAGTTCCTCGCCTCCCTCGTCAAGAACTATTTCGGGGACGGCGAGGAGCTCGGGATGGAGCTCACCTATGCCAACGAGGAGAAGCCACTCGGCACCGCGGGCAGCGTGAAGAACGCCGAGGAGGCGTTGAAGGACGATACGTTCCTCGTCATTTCCGGTGACGCGCTCACCGACTTCGACCTCACCGATCTCATCGCCTTCCACAAGGAAAAGGGTGGGCTGGTCACGGTCTGTCTCACCCGGGTTCCCAATCCGCTGGAATTCGGCATCACCATCGTGGACGAGGACGGCCAGGTCGAACGGTTCCTGGAGAAGCCGACCTGGGGGCAGGTCTTCTCGGACACCGTCAACACGGGCATCTACGTCATGGAGCCCGAGGTCTTCGACTACGTCCAGGCCGACACCTCGGTCGACTGGTCCGGTGATGTCTTCCCTCAGCTGATGAAGGAGGGCAAGCCCATCTACGGCTATATCGCCGAGGGCTACTGGGAGGACGTCGGCACCCACGAGAGCTATGTGAAAGCCCAGGCGGACGTCCTGGAGCGCAAGGTCGACGTGGAGCTCGACGGCTTCGAGATCTCCCCCGGTGTGTGGGTCGCCGAAGGAGCGGAGGTCCACCCCGACGCCGTGCTGCGCGGGCCGCTGTACATCGGCGACTACGCCAAGGTCGAGGCCGACGTCGAGATCCGCGAGCACACGGTCGTCGGATCCAACGTCGTCGTCAAGACCGGGGCCTTCCTCCACAAGGCCGTGGTGCACGACAACGTCTACATCGGACAGCACAGCAACCTGCGGGGCTGCGTGGTCGGCAAGAACACCGACATCATGCGTGCGGCCCGTATCGAGGACGGCGCCGTCATCGGTGACGAATGCCTGGTCGGCGAGGAGTCGATCATCCAGGGCAACGTCCGGGTGTACCCGTTCAAGACCATCGAGGCCGGTGCGTTCGTCAACACCTCGGTCATCTGGGAGTCCCGAGGCCAGGCGCACCTCTTCGGCGCGCGCGGGGTCTCCGGAATCCTGAACGTCGAGATCACCCCAGAGCTCGCCGTACGGCTGGCCGGCGCCTACGCCACGACCCTGAAGAAGGGCTCGACGGTCACGACCGCCCGTGACCACTCCCGAGGCGCCCGCGCCCTCAAGCGGGCCGTCATCTCGGCCCTCCAGGCCAGTGCCATCGATGTACGCGACCTGGAGAACGTACCGCTGCCCGTCGCCCGCCAGCAGACCGCCCGGGGCAGCGCCGGCGGCATCATGATCCGTACGTCGCCCGGCGTGCCCGACTCCGTGGACATCATGTTCATCGACGAGCGGGGCGC
Source organism: Streptomyces globisporus (assembly GCA_014649555.1). GTDB lineage: Bacteria > Actinomycetota > Actinomycetes > Streptomycetales > Streptomycetaceae > Streptomyces > Streptomyces globisporus. Next base: position 2,407 of record BMTG01000015.1, read on the forward strand.
GGACCTCTCGCAGGCGCAGCAGCGCAAGCTCGACCGGGTCTACGCACGTCAGGAGTACCGCCGTGCTTTCCCCGGCGAGATCGGGGACCTGCACTTCCCGTCCAGCGTGTTCGACTCGTACACCGGGTCTCTTCTGCGGAACGTCGACGTCGAGGGCATCGCGGAATCCGGGCTCAAGGTCGTCGTCGACGCGTCCAACGGCAGTGCCGGGCTCGTTCTGCCCAGCCTCCTCGGACGGCTCGGCGTGGACGCGCTGACGATCAACCCCGGACTCGACGAGGCACGGCCCACCGAGTCCGCCGACACCCGGCGGGCCGGTCTGGTGCGGCTCGGGGAGATCGTGTCCTCCGCGCGGGCGGCCTTCGGGGTGCGGTTCGACCCGGTGGGCGAGCGGCTCTCCCTCGTCGACGAACTCGGCCGGATCATCGAGGACGACCGGGCCCTGCTGGTCCTCCTCGATCTCGTCGCCGCCGAGCGGCGCAGCGGCCGAGTCGCCCTGCCCGTGACGACCACGCGCGTCGCCGAGCAGGTGGCTGCCTACCACGGCACCCAGGTGGAGTGGACGACCACCTCGCCCGACGACCTGACCCGGGTGGGCCGTGAAGAGGACACCATCTTCGGAGGAGACGGGCGCGGAGGGTTCATCGTTCCCGAATTCAGCAGCGTCTTCGACGGGACCGCCGCCTTCGTCCGGCTGATCGGGCTCGTCGCCCGCACCCAGCTCACTTTGAGCCAGATCGACGCGCGCATTCCCCGGGCACACGTCCTGCGTCGCGACCTCGCGACACCGTGGGCCGTCAAGGGGCTCGTCATGCGCCGGGTCGTCGAGGCGGCCGGAGACCGCAGCGTGGACACCACCGACGGGGTCCGGGTGGTCGAGGCGGACGGCCGGTGGATCATGGTCCTGCCCGACCGGGCGGAAGCCGTCACCCATCTGTGGGCGGAGGGCCCGGACGACGCCTCGGCCCAGGCGCTCCTCGACGAGTGGGCCGCGGTCGTGGACAGCGCGGGGGACTGATGTGAGAACGGTGCGCCGCGACCCCCCGGGCAGGGGGCCGCGGCGCACCGGTGGGGCCATTCGGCGGCAGCCGTGATGACGTGCGACGATGTGCGGCATGTCGCAGCAGTCCCCCGATCGGAGCACCGCCCCGCCGTCCGCACGCCCCGACGCCTCCATGTCGCTGCTGAACAACGTGATGGACCACAGCCTCGACGACGGGTACGCGGAGGCCTCGGCGCGGCGCAAGGCCGACGGGAGCGCGGGGCTGCCCCGGACGCTCAAGTCGAAGCTCGGCCTCGCGGCCGGACTGGTGGTGGCCGCCCTCGTGGTCACCCTCGGCGCAGCCGAGGCGCGGATCTCGGCTCCGGTCGTGGCCAAGGAGCGCGAAGAACTGATCGACCGCATCGACGCCGAGACGGAGGCCGCGGACACCCTGGAGTCGAATGTCGACAAGCTCCGCGCCGACGTGAGCGAACGCCAGCGCAAGGCGCTCGAGCGGCACGGCGGGGACCAGGGGCAGCTGGTGGCCCTGCTGGCCGGGGCGACCCCGGTCGAGGGCCCCGGCATGAAGCTGGTCGTCGACGACGCGAAGGACACCGACCAGGGAGGCGGCGGGCCCCGTGAGTCCTCGGGCTTCGCCGACACCGGACGGGTACGCGACCGGGACATGCAGCGCGTCGTCAACGGTCTGTGGGAATCCGGCGCCGAGGCCATCGCCATCAATGGGCAAAGGTTGACGGCCCTGTCGGCCATCCGGGCCGCCGGCGACGCCATACTGGTCGACAACAGACCGCTCGTACCGCCGTACACGGTGCTCGCGGTGGGGGACGGGAAGAAGCTCGCGACCGCGTTCCAGGACAGCGCCGACGGCCAGTACCTGCAGGCGCTCAAGGAGAGCTTCGACATTCGCACCAGCATCTCCGACCAGGCAAAGGTCCAGCTTCCGGCCGCGCCGAGCCTGATCGTCCGTACAGCAGAGCCGAAGGCCGCCGGCAGTGGTGCGGCAGACACAGGGAAGGGCACATCGTGATCGCCGTACTGGGCCTCGTCGTGGGAGTCGTGGTCGGACTGTTGGTCCGGCCCGAGGTACCGGCGGTGGTCGAGCCCTACCTGCCGATCGCGGTGGTCGCCGCGCTCGACGCCGTGTTCGGCGGTCTGCGGGCCATGCTCGACGGCATCTTCGTCGACAAGGTCTTCGTGGTCTCCTTCCTCTCCAACGTCGTGGTGGCCGCGCTGATCGTCTTCCTCGGCGACAAGCTGGGCGTCGGCGCCCAGCTCTCCACGGGTGTGGTGGTCGTGCTCGGCATCCGGATCTTCTCCAACGCCGCCGCGATCCGCCGGCACGTCTTCCGGGCGTGAGGCAGATGAACAACGAGCCGATGAACAACGACGAGAATCCCCGCAGCGGACAGCCCGAGGGCGGCGCACACGCCGTCCCGGACGCCCCCCTGGCGCCGCCCCCGGCCAACGAGACGACCGGCCGGCAGCGGCTCAAGGCGGGCCTGTGGCCGCCGCGGCTGAGCCGGGCCCAACTGATCGTCGCCGTGCTGCTGTTCGGCCTCGGCCTGGGGCTCGCCATCCAGGTGCGGTCCACCAGCGACGACAGTGCGCTGCGCGGCGCCCGGCAGGAGGACCTGGTCCGCATCCTCGACGAGGTCGACGACCGGACCCAGCGCCTGGAGGACGAGAAGCAGCGCCTGGACGACCAGCGCACCGAGCTGGAGAACAGCTCCGACCAGGCGGAGGAGGCCCGGAAGCAGACGCTGGAGAAGGAACGCCAGCTCGGCATTCTCGCGGGCACCGTCGCGGCACAGGGCCCCGGAATCACCCTGACGATCACCGACCCCGCGCGCGCGGTCGCGCCTGACATGCTGCTGGACGCCATTCAGGAGCTGAGGGCGGCGGGGGCCGAGGCGATTGAAGTCAACGGGGTGCGGGTGGTGGCCAACACCTACTTCTCCGGGGACGCAGGGGACGTCCAGGTCGACGGGAAGAAGATCGAAGCGCCGTACGAGTTCGCGGTGATCGGCAAGCCGCAGGATCTGGAGCCCGCCCTCAACATCCCGGGCGGTGTGGTCCAGACGCTGGAGAAGGAGCAGGCCACCGTGCTCGTGGAGCGGTCCGACGACATCGTCGTCGACGCCTTGCGACCGGCGCAGCGGCCTGACTACGCTCGGTCGTCCTCCCCGTGATCGGGGCGAGCGCGGGGGCCGTTCGACCGGGTCGGACGGTTGCGGGGGGTCGCCGCACCGGATTGGTGGTGCGTGGTGGAAACTGTCGGGTGGATACGGACGTTGTGAAGATGTCCGGGTCGGCAGGTGTGTTCAATCAGGGTTCGTCCTGCCCCACGGGCGGGTCTATGTCGGTCAAGGGGAATCGCCCGTGAAGTTGTTTGCGAAGTTGTTCGGGAAGAGTGCACGCGAGGACAGCAACAGTGCTGCCCGCCACCGCGCTCCGCGCCACGCCCAGGGCGAGGAGCAGGAGGCGGAGCGTCCGCTCTTCCGCGACGAGGTGTCCGGAGCCCCGGGGGGTGACGGCGTGTCGTCTGTTGACCCTGCCGGTGCCGGACGCATAGGTTTCGGCGCACCATCAGCCTCGAGTACGGGTGGCGGGTTCACCCCGGAGGGCTCGTCGATGCCGGTCTGTACGAGGTGCGGTCACCGCAACGCGGAGGCCAGCAAGTTCTGCTCCAACTGCGGTGCGCCGCTGCGGGGCGGCATTCCCGAGCGCCCCTCGGAGACGACGTCCACGATCTCCATCTCCGGTCTCGAGGCGTACGAGGCGGAGGCGACCGGCCAGACCGCTCTGCCCTCGCTCTCCCCGGAGGCCCAGGCCGCGGTCGACGCCCTGCCCGCGGGCTCGGCGCTGCTGGTCGTGCGGCGCGGTCCGAACTCCGGCAGCCGCTTCCTGCTCGACAGCGATCTGACCACGGCCGGCCGTCACCCGCAGAGCGACATCTTTCTCGATGACGTGACCGTGTCGCGGCGTCATGTGGAGTTCCGCAGGAGCCCGGAAGGTAGCTTCACCGTGGGCGATGTCGGCAGCCTCAACGGCACCTACGTCAACCGTGAGCGCATCGATTCGGTCCCGCTGTCCAACGGCGACGAAGTCCAGATCGGAAAGTACCGCCTGGTCTTCTATGCGAGCCCGCGGGGCGTGTGACCAGCCCCGGACGCCGTCCGGGGGGACTCCCAGGAAGGCCCATGCTGCGAACACCGACAGGCGGTGCCGGACACGGCACCGCCACCGCGGAAGCGCGACCGATGAGCATCGGAACGGTGCTCATCCAGCTGCGCGAGGAGTTTCCCGAAGTCACCATCTCCAAGATCCGGTTCCTGGAGGCCGAGGGCCTCATCGAGCCGCAGCGCACTCCTTCCGGATACCGGAAGTTCGCCCCGCGTGATGTGGAGCGTCTGGCGCAGGTGCTCCGGATGCAGCGGGATCACTACCTGCCGCTGAAAGTCATCCGGGAGCACCTGGACGCGCTGGCCCGGGGGGAGCAGCCCGTTCTGCCCTCGCCCGGTGCGCAGCGCGACCTCACCGACGGGGTGTGGGACGCCGGTCCAGGTGGGGCGACCGCCGCCCGGATCGGGCGGGCGGAGCTGCTCGCGGCCGCGGAGGTCGACGAGGAGCGGCTGACCGAGTGGGAGTCCTACGGGCTCATCGTCCCGTCCCCGGACGGCGGCTACGACACCGAGATGGTGACCGTCGCCAAGCTGGTGGCGGATCTGGGTCGTTTCGGTCTGGAACCACGTCATCTTCGGGCCATGCGGGCCTCCGCCGACCGGGAGGCGGGCCTGGTGGAGCAGGTGGTCGCACCCCTGCGCCGGCACCGTAATCCGCAGACCAGAGCCCATGCCGAGGCCACCGCGAACGAGCTCGCCGAGCTGTCCGTACGGCTGCACGCGGCGCTCGTGCAGAGCGCTCTGCGCACCCGTCTGCACTGACCTCGGCGGTGCCCGACTACCCAAACATGGCGAGCACGTCCTAGGGTTGCTGTGTGAACGAGCTCGACGTTGTCGGTGTCCGGGTGGAAATGCCCTCCAACCAACCGATCGTTCTCCTGCGTGAAGTGGGAGGCGACCGGTACCTCCCCATTTGGATCGGTCCGGGGGAGGCGACCGCGATTGCCTTCGCCCAGCAGGGCATGGCTCCCGCCAGGCCGCTGACCCATGACCTGTTCAAGGATGTGCTCGAGGCCGTGGGCCAGGAGCTCACCGAGGTCCGCATCACGGACCTGCGCGAAGGGGTCTTCTACGCGGAGCTCGTCTTCGCCAGCGGAGTCGAGGTGAGCGCGCGGCCCTCCGACGCCATAGCGCTCGCCCTGCGGACCGGCACGCCGATCTACGGCAGTGACGGCGTGCTGGACGATGCGGGCATCGCGATCCCTGACGAGCAGGAGGACGAGGTGGAGAAGTTCCGCGAATTCCTCGACCAGATCTCTCCGGAGGACTTCGGTACGAACAGCCAGTGACCGTCCCGCAAGGGGGTGCCGTCAGCGCATCCGGCAAGCCTTTCCCGGAAATGAGACACGGGAAACCACCCTCAGGGTGATTATCACTCGGCGTGCCGAGTGTGGCGATCGTTGACGCACCCCGAGTGACTGCCTACCTTCGAGTGGGCAGGTCAAGGACGGAGGTCGGCGTGAGAAGCAGCGGCGACGGTGCGGCGGCAGGTGGGTCGTATTCGCAGCACGGCAGTGGAGCCGACCACGCCATCAGGCAGCCGGTTCAACCGGCGGCGATGGCAGCGGACGGCGTGGCAGCGGCGAGCGATGCCGGCGACATCGGCTATCGCGGACCGACGGCGTGCGCGGCGGCGGGGATCACCTACCGCCAGCTGGACTACTGGGCCCGTACAGGCCTGGTCGAGCCCAGTGTGCGCCCGGCCTACGGGTCGGGGACCCAGCGTCTCTACAGTTTCCGGGACGTGGTCCTCCTCAAGATCGTCAAACGGTTCCTGGACACCGGGGTCGCGCTCCAGAACATCCGCACCACGGTCCAGCACCTGCGGGACCGCGGATTCCAGGACCTCGAACGCATGACGCTGATGAGCGACGGGGCCACGGTCTACGAGTGCTCCTCGCCCGACGAGGTCGTCAGCCTGCTCCAGGGCGGGCAGGGCGTCTTCGGGATCGCCGTCGGCGTCGTCTGGCGGGACGTGGACGCGGCGCTCTCGCAGTTGCACGGCGAGCGGGTCGACACCGGCGAGACGCTCATCGGCCACAACCCCGCGGACGAGCTGGCCCGGCGGCGTAACCGCGCGGGCTGAGCAGCCGGGCGAGCGGCACGACGCGGCAGGACGACGGACACGGGACGGTCCGGTGCCCCACGGGGTGCCGGACCGTCCCGTTGTCAGTGCCGTAGGGCAGCATCGACGGTGTGAGACCCGCGCCCACCATCCTTCACCTGGACATGGACGCCTTCTACGCCTCGGCGGAGCAGGCGGCCAAGCCCAGTCTGCGCGGCAAGGCGGTCGTGGTGGGCGGCCTCGGCCCGCGCGGAGTGGTCGCCACCGCCTCGTACGAGGCCCGGCGGCTGGGCGTGCACTCGGCGATGCCCACCGCGCAGGCCCGGCGGCTCGCACCGAACGCGGCCTACCTGGTGCCCCGCTTCTCGCTGTACCGGACGGTGAGCAACCAGGTGATGGAGCTGCTGGGGCGGCTGTCCCCGCTGGTGGAGCCGCTCAGCCTGGACGAGGCCTTCGTGGACCTGGAGGCCGGCGGGACGGCGGACGACTCGGCCTCGGCACGCGCCACGGGGGAGGGGCTGCGGGTGGCGATCCGCGCCGTGACCGGCCTCAGCGGATCCGTCGGACTCGCGGGTTCCAAGATGCTCGCCAAGATCGCCTCCGAGCAGGCGAAGCCCGACGGTCTCGTCCTCATCGAGCCGGGCACCGAGCGCGAGCTGCTCGCCCCCATGTCCGTACGCATCCTGCCAGGGGTCGGCCCGGCCACCGGCGACCATCTCCGGCGTGCCGGCATGACCACGGTCCACGACCTGGCCGAGGCGGGCGAGGCGGAGCTCGTACGGCTGGTGGGGAAGGCCCACGGCCACGGGCTCTTCCGGATGGCGCTGGGCCTCGACGACCGGCCGGTGGTCGCCGAGCGGGACGCCAAGTCCGTATCGGTGGAGGACACCTTCGACGTGGACCTGCACGACCGGGTGCGGGTGCGCGCCGAGGTCGAGCGGCTGGCCGTGCGGTGTGTGGAGCGGCTGCGCGCCGCCGACCGGTCGGGCCGCACGGTGGTGCTGAAGGTGCGCCGCTACGACTTCTCCACGCTGACCCGCTCCGAGACGCTCAGAGGCCCCACGGACGACCCCACCGTGGTCCGCGAGGCGGCGGCGCGGCTGCTGGAGTCCGTCGACACCACGGGCGGCGTACGGCTCCTCGGGGTCGGCGTCACGGGACTTGCCGACTACACCCAGGAGGACCTGTTCGCCCAGGCCGCCGACGCCCGGGAGCTCGCACAGCGGGCCCTGGAACACCACGCGCCGGCCGCGGAGGGCGGCGAGGAGGAAGCCGCGCCGGAGCCCGAGGCGGACAGCGCCGAGCAACTTGCCGCGCGGCGCTGGCCCGCCGGACACGACGTGCACCACGAGGAGCACGGGCACGGCTGGGTGCAGGGCAGCGGGATCGGCCGGGTCACCGTCCGGTTCGAGGAACCGTGGAGCGCGCCCGGCCGGGTCCGCACCTTCCGGATCGACGACCCGCAATTGCGGCGCGCCGATCCGCTGCCGCTCGTCCGCGAGAGCCCCGACTATTCCTCCTGGCCCGCCAGCCTGCCGAAGTCCCGGTCCTCGGGCGCCGCGGCCTCCGAGGGCGGTGAGTCCAGCCCGTAATGCCGGTAGAGCTGCAGCTCCTGCTCGGGCGACAGGTGCCGGCCGACGCCGAAGTCCGGCGCGCCCTTGATCAACGCCCGGTCGAAGGGGACGCGCAGCGCGTCCTCGACGAACTCGCTGGGCTCCAGCGGGACGAAGGCGTCCCTGCTGAACAGGCCGGTGCGCACAGCCGCCCACTCGGGCACACCCGTCGCGTCGTCGAGATAGACCTCATCCACCGTTCCGATCTTGGTGCCCTTGCGATCGAAGGCCTTGCGGCCGATCAGGCGGCGCGGATCGATATCCGTCTGCACGGTGCCTCCCACTGGTCGCGGACTGCTCACGGCGGTCCTGTCGCTCCACCAGGACCAGACAAATGCAGATCCGTGGTGTCGGCCACTCGAGAGCTCCGGCGCGGAGGCCGCTGGTACGCTGGCAGTGGCTGCTGACCCCGTGCGGGAGAGTCCTCCGGTGGAGAATCCGGAGGCGCCGAAGGAGCAACTCCTCCCCGGAATCTCTCAGGCCCCCGTACCGCACGGACGAGGTCACTCTGGAAAGCAGGGCGGATCCGTGCGGGCGCAGGCCCGGGTGGACCCTGACCCTCACCGACGGTGAAAGCCGGCACGCCCCCGGGCGGGCCGGTGAAGCTCTCAGGTTGAGATGACAGAGGGGGAGGCCGTTCGGGCACCCACGCCGTGGTGCCCCTCGCAGGTCGTGACAGACCAGGAGGCCTCCACCATGACCCCCCGTCGCACTCCGCTCTCCCAGCTGGAGCAGGGCATTCCGTTCGAGCAGCGCCACATAGGGCCCGACGCCGAGGCCCAGGCGAAGATGCTTGCCCAGGTCGGCTACGGCTCCCTCGACGAGCTGACCGCCGCCGCGGTGCCCGACGTGATCAAGAGTGCGGAGGCCCTGAACCTTCCCTCGGCGCGCACCGAGGCGGAGGTCCTGGCCGAGCTCCGCTCGCTGGCCGACCGCAACGAGGTGCTGGCCCCGATGATCGGCCTCGGCTACTACGGCACCTTCACGCCGCCCGTCATCCTGCGCAACGTCATGGAGAACCCCGCGTGGTACACGGCCTACACGCCGTACCAGCCGGAGATCTCCCAGGGCCGGCTCGAAGCCCTCCTGAACTTCCAGACGATGGTCGCCGAGCTGACCGGGCTGCCCACCTCCGGCGCCTCCCTGCTCGACGAGGGCACCGCGGCCGCCGAGGCGATGGCCCTCGCCCGGCGCGTCGGCAAGGTCAAGAAGGGCGTCTTCCTGGTCGACGCCGACACCCTGCCCCAGACCGTCGCGGTCATCGAGACCCGCGCCGAGCCGACCGGTGTCGAGGTCGTCGTCGCCGACCTGAGCGACGGCATCCCCGCCGAGATCGCCGAGCGCGGCGTCTTCGGCGTCCTGCTCCAGTACCCGGGCGCCTCCGGGGCCGTGCGCGCCATCGAGCCCGTCATCGAGCAGGCCCACGAACTGGGCGCGATCGTCACCGTCGCCGCCGACCTGCTGGCCCTCACGCTGCTCACCTCGCCCGGCGCGCTCGGCGCCGACATCGCGGTCGGCACCACCCAGCGCTTCGGCGTCCCGATGGGCTTCGGCGGCCCGCACGCCGGCTTCATGGCGGTCCGCGAGAAGTTCGCCCGCTCCCTGCCCGGCCGCCTCGTCGGCGTCTCCGTCGACGCCGACGGCAACAAGGCCTACCGCCTGGCCCTCCAGACCCGCGAGCAGCACATCCGCCGCGAGAAGGCCACCAGCAACATCTGCACCGCGCAGGTCCTCCTCGCCGTGATGGCCGGGATGTACGCGGTCTACCACGGCCCCGAGGGGCTGCGGACGATCGCCCGCCGCACCCACCGCTACGCCGCGATCCTCGCCGACGGCCTGCGCACCGCCGGGGCCGGCGTCGTGCACGGCGCGTTCTTCGACACCCTGACCGTCCGGGCTCCCGGCAAGGCCGCCGGCATCGTCGCCGACGCCCGCGAGCGCGGGGTCAACCTCCGCCTCGTCGACGCCGACCACGTCTCCATCGCCTGCGACGAGACCACCACCCGCTCCCAGATCTCCGCCGTCTGGGCGGCCTTCGGCGCCGAGGGCGACATCGAGGCGCTGGACGCCACGGTCGCCGACGCGCTGCCGGAGGCGCTGCTGCGCTCCGACGACATCCTGACCCACCCGGTCTTCCACCAGCACCGCTCCGAGACCGCGATGCTGCGCTACCTGCGCAAGCTCGCCGACCGCGACTACGCGCTGGACCGCGGCATGATCCCGCTCGGCTCCTGCACCATGAAGCTGAACGCGACCGCCGAGATGGAGTCGATCACCTGGCCCGAGTTCGGCGCGCTGCACCCCTTCGCACCGGCCGAGCAGGCGCAGGGCTTCCTCACGCTCATCCGTGAGCTGGAGGAGCGCCTCGCCGAGGTCACCGGCTACGACGCGGTGTCCATCCAGCCCAACGCCGGCTCCCAGGGCGAGTTCGCGGGTCTGCTGGCCGTCCGGGCGTACCACCGGGCCAACGGCGACGACCAGCGCACCGTCTGTCTCATCCCGTCCTCCGCGCACGGCACCAACGCCGCCAGCGCCGTGATGGCGGGCATGAAGGTCGTCGTGGTGAAGACCGCCGACGACGGCGAGGTCGACGTCGCGGACCTGCGCGCCAAGATCGAGCTGCACCGCGACGAGCTGGCCGTGCTCATGATCACCTACCCGTCCACGCACGGGGTGTTCGAGGAGCACGTCGCCGACATCTGCGGCGAGGTGCACGACGCGGGCGGCCAGGTGTACGTCGACGGCGCCAACCTCAACGCGCTGGTCGGGCTGGCCAAGCCGGGCAAGTTCGGCGGCGACGTCTCGCACCTGAACCTGCACAAGACCTTCTGCATCCCGCACGGCGGCGGCGGCCCCGGCGTCGGCCCGGTCGGCGTCCGCGCCCACCTCGCCCCGTACCTCCCCAACCACCCGCTCCAGCCCGCCGCGGGCCCGGAGACCGGTGTGGGCCCGATCTCGGCCGCCCCGTGGGGCTCCGCGGGCATTCTGCCGATCTCGTGGGCGTACGTCCGTCTGATGGGCGGCGAGGGCCTCAAGCGGGCCACGCAGGTGGCCGTGCTGGCCGCGAACTACATCGCCAAGCGCCTGGAGCCGCACTTCCCGATCCTGTACAGCGGCCCGGCCGGACTGGTCGCGCACGAGTGCATCGTGGACCTGCGCCCGATCTCGAAGGCGACGGGCGTCTCCATCGACGACGTGGCCAAGCGCCTGATCGACTACGGATTCCACTCGCCGACCATGTCGTTCCCGGTGGCCGGCACGTTGATGATCGAGCCGACGGAGAGCGAGGACCTCGCGGAGCTCGACCGGTTCTGCGACACCATGATCGCGATCCGCGGCGAGATCGAGAAGGTCGCGTCGGGGGAGTGGAGCGCGGACGACAACCCGCTCGCCAACGCCCCGCACACCGCCGCCGCGCTCGGCGGTGACTGGGAGCACGGCTACAGCCGCGAGGAGGCCGTCTTCCCGGCCGGGGTGTCCGCCGCCGATAAGTACTGGCCGCCGGTCCGCCGCATCGACGGGGCCTTCGGCGACCGGAACCTGGTCTGCTCCTGCCCGCCGCTGGACGCGTACGACAACTGAATCAGCCTGTCACAGGGCGTGCGCCGGGAGCGGCGCGCGCCGGACATGCGTCGGGGCCGGTGCGGAGATCTCTCCGGGCCGGCCCCTTTTTCCGTATGACTTCTTCCGTGCGGCTTCTTCCGTACGGCCGCTCTCAGGCGGCCTTCACCACGCGGCCGGCTGCCAGCGGCCGGTGCGGCGCGATGATCTGCCCGTCGGGCAGCAGTTCGCCGGTGTCCTCGAAGAGCAGCACGCCGTTGCACAGGAGGCTCCACCCCTGTTCGGGGTGGTGGGCCGTGAGGCGGGCGGCCTCCCGGTCGGGCGAATCGGCGGTGGGGCAGGGTGGCTGGTGCTGGCACATGGATGGGTTCTTTCGCTGCGTCGAGTCGAGTGTCCTGCGGCTGGATGAGTCGTTCATGGCCGCCCCCGTATCAGTCGGTCCGGTCCCAGTGTTGCCCTACGGGGAAGAATCCGCAGGGATTTCGCTGCAGCACCCGTACTCCTCCCATGACGCATCACCCGCGCGGACGGTTCACCGCAACTGCACTGTCCCTTTGGGTGGTTCGGGGTGGCCGGATGGGACTAGTCCGAACGGGCAGCACAGCGCCCCCGCAGTGACCCCTTTCCGCTGCCCGGTCGTGCGGGGCGGATCGAGGTCGCCACGGGGGCGCTGTGCCCGGGCTCTGCCGACGTCGGTCAGGCCGAGCTGAGGAGCGGCCCCGGGGCCACCCGCAGTGAGATGACGGGCAGCAGATCGGCGACCCGGTGCGGGCGGTGGGCCGCGATGCCCGGCGGGGCCGGCGCCAGGGGCACCAGGATGTCCGTCGGCGCGAGCACCCCGCCGGAGGGATCGGCCTCGGTGTCGCCGTGCAGCCACAGGGTGAGCATGTACAGCTCCGGGATCGACAGCAGCCGCGCCTGGCAGCCGGGGGCCGAGGCCTCCGCCTGCCGGACGGCCAGTTCGGTCGAGGCGAGGTAGGGGCCCTCGAAGAAGTGCGAGAACGTCCAGCCGTCGGGGGTGAGCACGGTGTCCGCCGCGGCGACCGCGCGGCCCTCGCTCCGGATCAGGAAACGCCAGGCCGCCAGGCGGGTCAGCGGCGCCGTCCCGGTGGGAGCGATCCGGTCCAGCACATGCACGGGGAGCGGTAGTTCGGGGCTCAGCGGTCCCTGGACGGACCGAAGAGCGGAGGTTCGGGCTTCGCGGACGGCGGTGGGAGAACCGAGGGCCGCGAGAACGCTGCGCAGGGCGGGCGCGGGAGCCGAGGGGACATGCAGCGGCATAGTGGGTCGCCTCTCACTTCGGAGACACGGTGGAGCTTGGGCGGGTGCAGACGGCGCTGTCGGCGTGCGGGCCAGAGGAGGCCGGTGACGGGCGAGTCGTATCAACTCTCTGCCTCGTTGAGCGGAGTTTATATGACGCGTGTTCACACAGTGTTTCCGCTAGCAGTCGCGGATATGTCGCGCAAGGCGTCATCCGGCCTTCGAATCGCGGTATTCCTGAGGATTTGATCTGCCGCGGTCGACGCCGACCAGGCGCCCTTCCGATGACACGGACGGCCGAAACTCGTCGGTGTTTTCACCACGCATGAACCAGCCGAAAATGCCCCGTGCCGCATGCCGTGGGAATGTGCCCCCGGTCTCCTGCAACCAGACTATCGGGTATCGGAGGCCTGTGGGGGCGTTACGGATCACTCTCGCTGGGCACTATCGATCGTGATGCGAGCGGCCTGGGCCGCGGGCCGCCCACTGGAGGAGGGACCCCTCGATGGGGGAGAAGGTCGTGGCGGGAGCCCTTGACCTGTCCGATCGACAGGCGTACCGGACGAAGCTCAACCGCTGCCTGGAGGGGCTGCGGAGGCTTCTGGAGGAGCGGAGGTTCGACCGTCCGCGGAATCTGATGGGGCTGGAGATAGAGCTGAATCTCGCGGGTTCCGACGGGATGCCCCGCATGATGAATCAGCAGGTGCTCCAGCGCATCGCGAGCCGGGATTTCCAGACCGAACTGGGGATGTTCAATCTCGAAGTCAATATCGTCCCCCACCGCCTCGGCGGCCGGGTATTCGATCAGCTCTCGGAGGAGTTGCGGACCGGCCTCGCCTATGCGCACCGGAAGGCGGGGGAGGTGGACGCGGGGATCGTGATGATCGGAATCCTGCCCACCCTGGGGGAGCATGACGTGGTGTCCGCGAATCTCTCGGACGTGGACCGCTACACCCTGCTCAACGATCAAATGGCGGCCGCCCGGGGGGAGGATTTCGCCCTGGATATCGAAGGCGTCGAGCGGTTGGTCTGCACCTCGCCCTCGATCGCCCCGGAATCGGCCTGCACCTCGGTCCAGCTACATCTCCAGGTGACGCCGACCCGGTTCGCCGACGTCTGGAACGCCGCGCAGGCGATCACCGGCGTGCAGATCGCGCTGGGTGCCAACGCCCCGTTCCTGTTCGGCAAGGAGCTGTGGCGCGAGTCCCGGCCGCCCCTGTTCCAGCAGGCCACCGACGTACGGCCGCCGGAGCTGGCGAACCAGGGCGTACGCCCCAGGACCTGGTTCGGGGAGCGCTGGATCGGCTCCGCGCACGAGCTGTTCGAGGAGAACCTGCGGTACTTCCCGCCACTCCTGCCGATCTGCGACGACGAGGACCCCCTGGAGGTGCTGGACGCGGGAGGGGTGCCCGAGCTGGGCGAACTGGTGCTGCACAACGGCACCGTCTACCGCTGGAACCGCCCGGTGTACGGGATCGCCGACGGCGTTCCCCATCTGCGGGTGGAGAACCGCGTCCTGCCCGCAGGGCCGACGGTCACCGACGTGATCGCCAACGCCGCGTTCTACTACGGGCTCGTGCGGGCCCTCGCCGAGGAGCCCCGGCCGGTGTGGAGCCGGCTGCCGTTCGAGGCCGCCGAGGAGAATTTCACCGAGGCCTGCCGGCACGGCATCGAGGCCGAGATGCTCTGGCCCCGGTCGGGCCGTTCCGGCGGACTGGCCAGGATCCCCGCCGTACAGCTGGTTCTGGAGGAGCTGCTGCCGCTGGCCGCCGCAGGACTGGACGCCTGGCACATCGAGCCCGCGGACCGGGACCACTATCTCGGTGTGATCGAGGAGCGGTGCAGGCGGCGCGTCAACGGGGCCTCCTGGCAGGTCGCCACGTACGACCGGGCCCTGGAGGCCGGGCTCGGGCGGGAGGCGGCACTCGCGGCGATGACGCGGCGCTACGCCGAGCTGATGCACGCGGGGGAGCCGGTGCACACCTGGCCGGTGGGGTTCCCGGCGCCCTGAGGGCGGCCGTACGCGGGGGAGTGACGGGACCGGCTCGCGGCCCGTCACTCCTGGGCGGCGCGGTGCGGTGCGGCCGGTTCGGGCCGTCACTCCTCGGCGGCGCGGCCGTTCTGTCCCGCCGCCATGATGGCCTGGAGGATCACCGCCTGGATCTCCGCCGGGTCGCTCACCTCGTAGCCGTCGCCGCCGGTGATCCGGGCGATCTCGGCGACCTCGTCACGGTCCGCGTCCGGGCCCACCGCGATCGCGATGACCGGGACGGGGCGCTCCGGGTCGACGAGCTTCTTCAGCTCCGTGACGAGCCCGCTCCGCGAGATGCCGTCCGTGTCCTGGTTGGAGCCGTCGGTGAGGATCACCAGGGCGTTGAACTTGCCCTTCACATACGTCGACCGGGCCTCCTTGTACGAGGCCAGCGTCGTGTCGTACAGCCCGGTCGCCCCGCCCGGCACCGGCTGGAGTGCCGCGAAGGCCGCCGTGAGCTTCTCCCGGTGGGTCCCGCCGCCCGCGGCCGGGTCGCCGAGCCGCTTCGTCTCCATGAGCCGCCGGTAGTCCTTCTCGCCGTCCAGCGTGGTGGCGAACTTCCACAGCCCTATCTCGTCGTCGGGCGTGAACTGGTCCAGCGCCTGGATCAGCGACTCCTTGGTGACGTTCATCCGGGACTGGTTCCGCCCCGGCACGAGCGTCGCCATGGAGCCGGAGGCGTCGACCACCGTGGTCAGCCGGGCGCTCTGCACGGTGATCGTCCGCATCCCGAGTGTCTCCTGGAGCTCCTCGTCCGAGGGCGCCTCGACGGCCGGTTCCGCGTACGGCTGTGGCTTCCTGCCGCCGGCCGCCGCGACGAGGGAGTCCTCCGCGCTGCCGTCACCGGCCCGGAAGCCGTGCTCGGCGAACGTGGCCTGAGCGTCCCGGTCGCCCAGCAGGTTCATGAAGCGCAGGGCCGCGCGGGACTCCGCGGTGCTCAGTCGCGCCTCGTTCACCAGCGTGTACGGGTAGTCCAGCAGCGGAGTGCCGTCTTCCGGGTAGAAGAGATCCAGCTTGCCGGCGCCGGTCGCCTCCGTGTTGTGCGTGAAGGCCGCCTGCTCGGAGATCAGGGCCGCCTGGTTGCGCTTCGGATTGCCCTCCTCGGCCCCGGACGTGCTCCGCGCCAGAGTCTCCAGCACTTGTGTGTCGCCGTCCGACATCCGCTCGGCGAGCACCTTCGCGGTCTGGGCGACCCGGGTGTCGCTGTCCCCGCCCTGCCGTGCGGACGAGGCGCCGATGCCGGCGAGGGCCAGCAGGCCGGTGGCGCTGCGGGCCGGGTCCGCGGCTCCGAGGCGTACCCGGTCCGAGCCGAGCGCCCCGGCCACCAGCTCGGCCCAGGTGTACGTCTTACGGGGCCAGCCCAGGGCCCGCGAGGCGGACGGGACCATGGCCAGGGCCACGGGGGAGGAGGCCACCGAGTCGGACGGGGAGACGGGGATGCCCTCGCCGAGGCCCTTGGCCCGCTCCAGCCACAGGTCGGAGTCGGGCAGCCAGACCTGGAAGTCGGGTTCCGTGTCCCCTGCCGCGAGGGCTTCGGCGACCTTGTGCGCATCGCGGGCCAGCACCTCCACCACGAGGCAGTGGCCGTCGGCCTTCACCTCGTCCGCGCGGGCCTGCTCGGCGATGGAGCGGACGGCGGGGGCGATGTCCGGGGACGCGACCACGGACAGGCGCACCGCGGAGTCCTCGCAGGACTCGGAGAACGACAACAGGCCGCCCTTGGCCGCGACAGCCGTTCCCGTCGCCACGGCGAGCACGAGCAGGGTGGCGATGGCGACCGTACGACGCCGGGTGCTGGGGTGGCCCCGGCGTCCCTCCGCCGCGTGGCTGTCGGGCAAGCTATGACGTCCCATGTCGGTGGTACCCCTCCTTGAGGATCAAACAAGGAAAAGGGGGACCCGACCATCAGCGATGGTGGTCGTCCCCCGGCCTGTCGCGCATGATCTTCGTACCTGTATTCGAGACCCTAGCGGGACGGTCGGTGGGATGAGACGCGATTGCAGAACAAAAGGCAGGTGTGCAGGTGGAGGCCGGGCGCGTGGCTGATTCTTTTCCCCAAGAGGCCGTGTCACGAAGGATCTTGCGGTCCGAGGTGGTGCTGGTCCTGGCGCTCTCCCTGGGCGCCAGTGCACTGTCGGCCCTCATCAGTTTTGTCGGATCCCTGACGAAACCGGGAGGATTGAAGGACCAGGCGGCGACGCTCAACGGCTCGTACGCTCCGGGCCGTCCATGGCTTGATCTGGCCTGGCAAATGTTCGGGATCGCAACGGCTCTGGTGCCGGTCGCACTGGTCGCGCATCTGCTGATCCGGGAGGGGGCGGGCCTGCGGGCCATCGGCTTCGACCGTACGAAGCCCTGGTTCGACCTCGGCCGGGGAACCCTGGTCGCGGCCGGCATCGGCAGCGCCGGCCTCGCCTTCTACCTCGTGGCCCGCGCCACCGGGTTCAACCTGACGGTCGTTCCCGAATCCCTGCCCGACGTCTGGTGGAAGTTCCCCGTACTGATCCTCTCGGCGATCCAGAACTCCGTGGTGGAGGAGGTCATCGTCGTCGGGTATCTGCTGCGCAGGCTCGGACAGTTGGGCTGGACGCCGATGGCCGCCCTGGTGGCCAGCTCCGTACTGCGCGGGTCCTACCACCTGTATCAGGGGATCGGCGGCTTCATCGGGAACGTGGTGATGGGCGTCGTCTTCGTGCTGCTCTACCGGCGCTGGGGCCGGGTGGGCCCGCTGGTCGTCGCGCACGCGCTCCTGGACATCGGAGCGTTCGTCGGGTATGCGCTGCTCGCGGGCCGGGTGGACTGGCTGCCCACGCCTTAGGGCCTGCTCCGGGGTTCAGAAGGTTCCGGAGTCAGAAGGTGGTGAGCAGTTCGCCGTCGATCACCGTGACCGCGGTGCCCGTCAGCAGGGTGCGCTCACCGCGCAGCGCGGTGCGGACCAGCCCCGAGCGGGCCGACGCCTGGAGCCCGGTGAGGTCGTCGCGGCCGAGGCGGGCCGACCAGAAGGGGGCCAGCGCGGTGTGGGCGCTGCCGGTGACCGGGTCCTCGTCGATGCCGACGCCCGGGAAGAAGCCGCGCGAGACGTAGTCGTAGCCCCGGGCGGGGTCCTCGGCCGCGGCGGTGGCGATGACGCCGCGCCGGGAGTGGGTCGCCAGGGCGGCGAAGTCCGGGGCGAGCGCTCGCACGGCCGCCTCGTCGCGGAGTTCGACGAGCAGGTCACCGACGTGCTCGCCGGTTCCGTGCACCGAGACGGGGTCGCCCCCGAGGGCGTCGGCGAGTCCGTACGGCACCGGCTCCTCGGACAGCGGGGCGGTGGGGAAGTCGAGGGTGAGGCTGCCGTCCGGGTGGGCGGTCGCGCTCAGGATCCCGCAGCGTGCGGTGAAGCGCACCGGGCCGGTGGCCAGCCCCGTGGTGTGCAGGACGTGGGCGGTGGCGAGCGTCGCGTGCCCGCACATGTCGACCTCGGCGACCGGGGTGAACCAGCGCAGCGCCCAGTCGGCCGTGCCGCCCGGCGGCAGCGGGTGGGCGAAGGCCGTCTCGGAGAGGTTGACCTCGGCGGCGATCTCCTGCAGGCGTTCGGCGGCCGGGAACGCACCGCCCTCCAGCAGGAGCACGCCGGCCGGGTTGCCGGAGAAGGGGCGGTCCGTGAACGCGTCGACGATGCGAATCCTCATACACCGACCGTAGAGCGCCGGAGCGGGGACCGGCCAAGGCCAATTCGCGGTGTCTGGCTCCTGGGATTCCGGCGGCTTCGGGACAGCCGGCGTCTCAGGGGCAGGGGGTGCCGCCGTCGAGGTGGGGGAGACCGGGCCGGGTGTCCAGCGACCAGGTGTGCCTACAGCCGGGGCACTGGAGGTGCAGGACCGGGCTGTTGTTGGCGATCAGATAGCGCCAGTGCTTCCTGGTGCCTATGTGGAGACGCCGTCACTCACACGGGTCCCGGCGGTGTGAAGCGGCTCCTTGGGCCATCCGCCGCGCGGGATCTCTGCCGCGAGTCGGAGACCCTGTACGCCGCGGTCGCTGAGCGCGACAAAGGAACCGATCTGTACGGGCGTATCGCCCTGCTGGCCGGGCGCCGCGTCCATCTGTGGGCTGTGGGACTGCTGTCCACCCATGGAAAGTCCATCACCTGGATTTCCGACGAATTCCCTTACCGGGCAGGGAGACCTCACTGCGGCGTGCCGCCGAGCAGGGCCCGAAGGTCTGTGAGTACGCCGCCCGGGCCCTGTACATCGCCGCGGACACGCCGCGGGACATCGCCTATGCCAACGCGCGCCCGGACGACAAGAAGAAGCAGACTGCCCGGTTCAACGGCGAGCCCGAGATGTGGGTCGGCGCCGCCGATCTCTTTCACGTGCTGCTGGACCAGGTCGCCGGTGGGGAAGACGCCGTCGATGCCGTCGCCGAGTGTGGCCGGGCTCTCCGTGTGCTGACCATCGAAAGCCTGGATGGGCGACTCACCAGCCTCGCGGGCGGAGGCACCGGACTCCAGGCCCGGGTCACCGCTCAGAGCCGCCTGCGGCGCCTCCTCGACCACACCACCGCCCCGACCCAGCTGAAGGAGTTGCCCGCATGAGCAAACCCGGTACGGAAAAGCCCACGGGAGCCCACCTCACCGGATGGCTCGCTTCCCTCGTGCGCTCCCACAACACCGGTGCACAGGCCGCTCTGCGCCGTCCCGACCCGCCCATCCGGACAGAAGCCCACCTCAAGGCCGCGTCGTTCGCGCCCGCCGAGGAGGATGAGCCGTACTACCAGCTCACAGCTTCCTCTTCGCCCGGTACCACGCAGGAGCCGCAACTCCCCGGCTCGGGTTCGGAGACATGGGAGCAGCGTTGCGCTGGGTGATGGGCTGTCATCAGGCAGGTCGGGCACCACTGCGGGTAGCTCCGGGGGGCTGTGGGCGGGCTCATCATCGAAGCCCCCCATGGCGGCCAAGCCGATGAGGATGGCAAAGCCGGCAACGCAGACGAGGGCAGTGTGCACAAAACCCGGTGCTTTGCCTCCATTCATCTTCAGAGCTTGCGTTCGCCGCGTGGAGGTGACCGGCTTCAGCTCTGTCTGACCGCTCAACGGGGCGCGGAGGCTTGAGGTACGGGCCTTGTCGGACCGGTCTGCGCGTTTCGAATGGCGTGAGCCACTGTTGAGTTGTCCCGTTGGGGAGAACGCGCCGGATGCCAGCCCACTGGTGGACGACTTCACGTGAGTGGTGACGGGTGGCTTTGGATGTGGACTCTTCTCCCCAGCGGGTAAGACATCCCGTCCGCACTTCGCGCACTGCCAGTTCATCCTGCCCCCGGGTCTGCCCTCCCGTCTCATCCGGGGTACTCCGCACACGGTGAATGCGGGGAGAGGACGCACTGCGCGGGGGAGCGTAATGCGGCGGGACAGCCCGTGGTCGATGTCCCGCCGCACCTGTTCGAGGTCCTGCGCGTTCAAGAGGGTCGCTGCCGCACGTGAACTCCTCGACGGCGGCGTCCTTCGGTGTTTCCGGCCCCTCGACCCTGCGTCCCACTCGTTCACGTCCTTGCACGTCAGCGGGGGTGGAATGGTTCCGGGACGACTGGTGGGCGCGTGAGCGTTGCAGCTGGCGGGCGCGGGCCCCACGCTGGTTGAGCTCTGACCGAACGAACGACCCGACGGGGGATCCATCACCATGAACAAGCTCCGCACCGCACTTGCCACCGCAGCCGCACTGGGCCTTGGGGCTCTCGTGACAGCCCCGGTGCAGGCCGCTGCCCAGCCCGCCTTCCTCGCCGCCGCCCAGATGCCGGCGTCGTCGACGCCGTGGACCGCCACCCAGGTCTTCACCGGTGTCCCGGAGAACGGGGGTGTCCTCTGCGCCCCGTACAAGATCCCGGTGCAGAACACCCGCTACCGCGAGTTCAGCACCGAGTTCGACACCAACGGTGTCCAGGTCACCACCGTCGCCCGTACCGAGTCCGACGCCGTGAAGCTGGTTGACAGCCTCCGCGGGGCCCTCGTCGGCTGCGGCTCCCTGCTGGAGCAGCAGAACCCGGGCTTGCAGGCCGTCAGCGCCTCTCACGGCAAGCTCGCCGTCGAGGAGGGGGCCTGGGTCTACAGCCTGGACACCGCCGACCCGCAGATCGGCATCTCCGACATCCACCTGTTCTCCGTCGGCCGCGACGGCCGCACCGTGACCCTCGTGCGCTGGGGCCAGATGGGCGACCTCGAGGACGCCCCGCTGACCGCCTTCCGCACCACGACGAAGACCGCCGTCAACAAGCTCCACTGACCCGGGGCCCCGAGGGCTGACCACAGATCGACAGCGGCGCGGCCGGAATACGGGCGCGCCGCTGTCGAGCCCACCTGCTCCGCGGGCGGCGACCACTTCCTGGCCTTCGCCGGCATCGCCTGCACCTTCATCTGCTACCGCAGGCTCGCCAAATGAGATGGTCTCTCAGGCGGCGTGGTCTCTGGCGTTGTCCGCGAGGCGGAAGTCGAGGGTGTCGGCCGCCTTGAGCCGGGTCTGCTCCGCAGCGTGTGCCGCGTCGGCGATGACGTCGCCGCGTTCGGTTATCAGCAGATCGTAGATCGGCGCGGTGCCGGTGTTGGTGGCGTCCATGTGGGGGTTTCCGTTTCTACTGGGTCAGGGGCCGGCGGAAGGGCTAAAGGATCAGCTGCTGCTCAGCACCGAGTCGTCCAGGGGGCGGGCGCCGGGTGACTGGCAGGGCAGCTTCGATGTCACGAGTGCCGGTGGACGCGTACACGCTGTACGTGACGTCGTTCTGACGCTGACGCGCCTGCGCTGTTCGCCTTGTCGGCACCTACCGTCGCGAGGGCCTCGTACTCGCCAATCAGATCCCGCAGCATCACAGGGTGAGCCATCAGCGTCACCGAACCGCCCTTCTGTATCAGCGCACCATCCGCTCTGGATCAGAGCCGCTCCCCAGATACCCCGATTCCCCGTCGCCACCCCTCCCCAACCGGTTGTCCGGGCCGTGGGCATTGGGCAGCTGCTGCGCCTCCACGGCCCTCCGGCTTCCACCCGCAGTGGCCACCAGACGTCAGGGCGTCCCTGACGCCTCCGTGGTCCGGCAGAATTCCCCGGCCGGTTGATCGGCGCTTGGCACACGTGGCGTCCAGGCTGTCGACGATGCTTCCCGGCCCGGCTGGTCGGACCGACGCTACGCTCAGGCCATATCGATCAGTAGCTCGAGACGAAACCCGCGCCCGATGAGTGACCGCAATCGCCGCCGCGCCCTCACCGCATCGGAATGAGGCCTTCTACGGCATCTCGGACCGAGGGCTCGGCCCACCGGTGTGAGGGCAGCCGGCCGCGGCGGTTGCAGGGATGGACATGCGGCGCAGGAGATCACGGGTCGCTCGCAGGTTCAGGGTGCTGCGCCATCTCACGCTCGGGTGACGGGAGCGCAGATGGGACAGGGCCCGGGTCCCCAGGCCGGTGCTGCGGAAGCGCTCCTCCAGGGTTACAGCGGTGATGACACCTTGATCGCAACGGTCACACAGCTGGTAGCGGACCTGGCCGACGACCTTGCGGATATGGACCAGGAGTAGGCACTGCTCATCCGGACGGGTGCCGCCGGGAACTCGGGAGGGGAGAAATTCGATTGATCGGTAGACCAGGAGCCGACGCCGCAAGCGGCCCATGGGCCGCTTGCGGCGAGAGTGCCGGGGGCCGTTATGGCCGGTGGCTGCCACCTGATCTTGAGAGGCCGGGCGGAACAGAGTGCTCGTAGGACGCGCGTGATGTCCCTGCATGCGAGCCGCCTACCCCGAGCCGCGCCATAGATACCCCCCTGTGCACCAAAGGGATACCTGCCCTTTTAGTCACCCTTCCTCTCCCCGTGCGCCCCTGGTACAGATGGTGAGGTTTCACCCCCGCACCGGAAGCGCAGCCATGAACCAGGACGCGCCCGTCCCAGTGGCGAGCCGGATGGATTGGTGGCATCGTCCGTACGGAGGCGCGGACGGCGGCCCCCGCTGCGCGCTGCCCTGTGGCAACGTCATAGCGGGAGCCGTTCGGTGGGCCGGTCGCAGGGAGGCGGACGAGGACGCGTCAGGCGACGGCGGTGCCCTCCAGTTCGACCATCAGCCCGGGGATCGCCAGCCGCGTCACCCCGAGCATCGTGCTGGCCGGCGCCACCCCGGCCGCGCCCAGCCGTCCCGCCAGCGTGCCGTAGTGCTGGAAGAGCAGATCGACGTCGGTCGTGTAGACGTTGAGCCGGACGAGGTTCGCGAGAGACATGCCGGCCTCGCTCAGGACGGCCTCCAGATTGTCGACGCTCAGCGCCAGCTGGGCCGCCATGTCACCGTCGTGCAGGGGCTTGCCGTCCTTGCCCGTCGCGGTCTGCCCCGCGATGTACAGGGTCCGGGACTGCCCGGAGACGAGTTCGCCCTGGTTGAAGCCCAGGTCCACCGACCAGGTCACCGGGTTGACGGCCGTTCGTTCCACTGCCACTTCAGCTCCATTCGTTCGACCGAGAAGGTACGAGGGGAGCCTTCCAAGCAATCATGACAACCTTGGTCAGGTATTTCGTCTAGGGTTCCCGCATGCGTGCCGATCGACTGGTCTCGCTGGTCCTGCTGTTGCGACAGCGCGGTCGGCTGACCGCCGACACCCTGGCCCGCGAGCTGGAGGTGTCCACGCGCACGGTGCTGCGGGACATCGAGGCGCTGTCCTCGGCCGGCGTCCCGGTCTACGCCGAACGGGGCCGGCACGGCGGGTTCGCGCTGCTGCCCGGCTTCCGGACCGAGCTCACCGGGCTGAACCACGACGAGGCCCTCGCCCTGCTGGCCGCCGGATCAGGGCGCGGGGGGCAGGTGTTCGGCCTCGGGGCGGCGCTCGCCTCGGCCATGCGGAAGGTGGTCGACGCGCTGCCCGAGAGCCATCAGGCCGTCGCGGGCGACGCGGCCCAGCGGTTCCTCGTCGACCCGGAGGCCGATCTGCTCTCCCGCCGCACGGTCACCGACGAGGTGCCCGATACCACCATGCCGGCGGTCCGCCGCGCCGTGCTCGCCGGGCACAAGCTGCGTATCCACTACGCGGCCACGGGCCGGGCGCCGCAGTGGCGCACGGTGGACCCGATCGGCCTGGTGACCGTACGGGACCGGGGCTATCTGCTGGCCACACGATCCGGCGAGGACCGTACCTACCGGCTGTCGCGCGTGCTGGCGGCCGAGGAACTGCCCGATGCGGCGGAGCGGCCCGACCGCGTCGACCTGGACCGGATCTGGCGGGAACGTTCCGCGCGGTTCCTCTCCGACGACCACATCACCGCGCTGGTACGGGTGAGCCCGATGCGACGGGAGGAGCTGCTGGGCACCGTCCGTGCCGTCCGCGCGGAGGGCCTCGAAGCGGATGGCTGGTCGCGCCTCGAGGTCACCTTCCAGGACGCGCGGCACGCCGAATGGGCGGTGTGGCAGCTCGGCCCGGACGCGGAAGCCCTGTCCCCGCAGTCCTTGCGCACCGCCCTGCGCGACCGCGCGGCCACGATCGTGGCCCGCTACGGGGGCGCGCCCTGAGACAGGGCGTGCTCACCGGGCCGTCCCCTGCAGGCCCGGTCCGTCCGGCCTGCCGACAGGAGGCGGTCCGCCCGGTCACAGTCCGGGGATCCCGTTTCGCCGAAGGTGCAGTTCGGAGCGGACGAGTTCGAGGAGACGGCCGGTCCAGTTGCGGCCGCGGCCGGCGTTGTCGCCCCAGAAGGCCGACTCCATGTCGTCGTAGATCAGGGTGGCGTCGTCCGTCGCCAGCAGGATCTCGGCCAGCTCGGGATGCTGGTCGTACTTGGCGCGGAGCAGGCCGGTCATGACGGCGGTGCGGATGTGCTCCCAGCCCTCACGGCGGGGTGCCGCGGCCGCGAGTTCGCGTGCCGCGGCAGCGGTGTCCGCCGCGGTGATCGCGCTGCTGACCTCCGTCCGCGCGACCGAGAGCGCCCAGTAGGCGTGGGCGACGGAGGGGTGGAGGACTTCCCCGATGGTGATGGGGGCGGGGTAGTCGTTGCGCAGCCCGCGGTGGCCGGGGTCGGCCACCGGCTTGTTCGGATACGACTGGTAGAGCTGGATCGCGGGGGCGTGCGGGGTCTCCGGTCCGTCCGCCGGGACACGCGTGTCGTACTCCCGTCGCCAGTGGGCGCGCTCCTCGAAGTACGCGAGGGCCCGGTCGTGGTCCTCCTGCGAGACCGGCGGGTCGCCCGGCAGATAGGTCCGGCGCCCGGGCCCTGCCACCAGAACCCGCAGCGGCCAGTCCTTGCTGTCCATGTCGCCCAGCGCGTAGCGGCGCTGGGAAGCCGGGACGGCGAGGAACGCGGCTTCCGCCGCGGCTCGGTTCTCCTCGCTCCGGTCCGCGAGGAAGACGTCGACGGCGGCCAGAGCGCGTCCGGTCGAGTCGGGCCGTTTGTTCAACTGGTCGATGGTGTCGCGGACTTCGGCGATGAGCAGTTCGGGGGTGAGCCAGCTCTGCGGCTCACTGAACTTCCAGCCCGCCAGATTGTGCGCGGATGCCCCGGCGCCGTCGGGGAGCGTGGTGGCCACCCAGCCGGTCCGCAGCTTCTCCTCGAACTCCTCGATCGTGACCAGGCCCCAGCAGTCGATGAGTCCGTCGGCGTAGATGAAGAGGTCGGTGAGGAAGTATCCGCCGTTGCGGATGAAGGCGTGCCGCCAGGTTCCGGGTATGCGGACGCCGTCCGCGATGCGATAGGTGATCCTTCTGCCGATCATCCCGCGATTGTGCCGCAGCGGCCGCCGGGCGGGCCTTGATTTTTTCCGGCGGAGGGCAGGGCGGGCAGCACGGGCGGCCCACGCTCAGACGGCCTTGTCATCCGATAGTTTCCGATATATCGTTGATGCATCGCGACAGATCAACGATGGAAGGGGCGTAGCGATGCGTTCGCACGGACATGGATACGAGCACGGGCCGGGGCGCTGCGGGCCCGGTCATCACGGTCGAGGCGAGGGTGATGGTCGACGGGCCGCTTTCGGGCCGTTCGGGCCGCCCTTCGGCGGCGGTCCCTTCGGGGGAGGGCGTGGCCGGGGCGGCGGCGGTCGGGGCAGGGCGCGGCGCGGTGACGTGCGGGCGTCGATCCTGGCTCTGCTGAAGGACCGCCCGATGCACGGTTACGAGATGATCCAGGAGATCGGCGAGCGCAGCGGCGGGGCCTGGCGGCCCAGCCCGGGCTCCGTCTACCCGACGCTCCAGCTGCTGGAGGACGAGGGGCTGATCGTCAGCGCCAGCGAGGGCGGCAAGAAGCTGTTCACGCTCACCGAATCCGGGCGGAGCGAGGCCGAGACCGGCCCCGAGGCTCCCTGGGAGGAGGCCGGGCGTGGTGTCGACTGGGAAGGTGTCAATGAGATCCGGCAGGCCGGATTCGGTCTGATGGAGGCGTTCGGGCAGGTCTGGAAGACCGGCTCCGCCGATCAGCGGCAGAAGGCGCTGACCGTCATCAATGACGCGCGCAAGAAGCTCTACCTGATCCTCGCCGACGAGCACTGAGCCCTGCGCGGTATGCGGTGCGGAGCGGCAGGCGGTACGTGAAGGGCCCCGCGGGAACGGATTCCCCGGGGCCCTTCGCGTACCGTTCGGGCGTGGGTCACGCGGTCGCGAGGCCGCCGAGTTTGCGCAGCGACTCCTGGAGCGCCGCCGTCGCGGAGTCGGTGAGCTTGCCGCCCATCAGGGAGACCGCCGCGCCGGTGAACTCCCCGTCGATGCGTACCGTCGTGGCGTCGCCCTCCGGGGTCAGGGAATAGCGCATGGCCAGGTTGACCCCCATCGGGCCCTTGCCCCGGGTCGCCAGCAGGCGGCCCTGCTCCAGGGCGTCGACCGTCCAGGTCACCTCGGCCGGGAAGCCCATGAGCTTCATGTTCTCCTCGTAGGCGGCCCCGAGCTTCAGCTCGGCCGGTCCGCCCTCGGGGAAGCTGGTGTGGGTGGCGTTCCACTCCCCGTACGACGCGTAGTCCGTCAGGCGGTCCCAGACCTTCCCTGCGGGTGCCTCGATCCGTGCCTCGGCGCTGACTTCAGCCATGCGACCACCCCTGGTTCCTCCGGTATCGGTGTCGCGGAACGTAGCGGGGGTCACGCCAACATTCAATACTGATGAACCGTCAGATCTGCTGGGGCTGCCGGCGCCGCCAGATCACCGCGGCGTCGAAGCGGTCCGACGCGCGGGGGTGGGGTCCGTCGTCGTGGCAGTGGAAGGCCGCCCAGAAGAGATCGGCGGGCAGGGCGTCGTCGGGTGCGTACACGCGGTAGACGTACTGCAGCCCGTCCTGAGCGAGCAGGGCGACCATCCAGAACACCCGTTTCTCCCCTCCCGTCCCCGCTCGTGCGCTGTGGCGTGTGGGACGTGCGCGCGGGGGTTCGCGGTTGCCAGGGGGGCGTGCGGTGCAAGGCGGCGCGCCCCGGGCGTCTCATGCTTGTGTCCCCTCGGGGCGATCTCATCCGCAAGGATGACGGATCGCACTGCCGTCCCCAACTTCGGTGGGATGCTCAATGGGCCGCTCCGGCGATGCCTTTCGGCCCCGGGACTGATGGGGTAGAGAGGTGCAAAACCGGACGCCGCGGATCCCTGAGCAACCCGCACCGAACCACCCCGAACTCGATGCCCGCTTCACCGGCGAACTGGCAGCGGTGCTGACCGGTGCGCGCAGGCGTGCGCTGCGGGACGGGGACCGCCAGATCGACACCGCCCACCTTCTGCACTCGCTGATCGAGGCGGACCCCGAGGTCCGTGAGGCCTTCGACGGCGGGCCGCAGCTCGCCAGGGTGCTCGGCTATCTCGTTCAGCGCAGCATCGGTTACGGCCTCCGCTGGCAGGGCTCCATCGAGGACTCCGGGGCCGTTCCCGTGGTGCGCGACCCGGCCGCCGACGGCTGGTCGCCCGCCGCGCTGGCCGCGCTGGACGACGCGCTGTACCGCGCCGCGTCGCGTGGCGAGGACCGGGCCGCCGGTCTCGACCTGCTCGCCGCGCTGGCCGCCGACGCCGAGTCGCGCGCGGTGGAAGTGCTCGCCCGCGGGGGTGTGGACGCCCGGTGGCTGGCCGGCCGTGTGGCGGGGGTGCTCGCGGCCGAGGAGTCGCGGCGCGGCTGAGGTTTTGTGGTGCTCGCCCCCGAGGGCGTCGTCTCGACAGGTGTCACGAGGGTGACGGTGCTGTCGACTGCTGCCATGATGTGCCGATGCACGCGTCTTCGAGGTTCCAGGGCAGAAGCGCAGGGCTGGGACTCGCCCTGCTCTCCGCCTTCGCGTTCGGCGGTTCCGGAGTGGCGGCCAAGCCGCTGATCGAGGCGGGGCTCGACCCGCTGCACGTGGTCTGGCTCCGCGTCGCGGGCGCCGCCCTCATCATGCTGCCGGTCGCCTGGCGCCACCGGAACCTCGTACGGGAACGCCCCGCCCTGCTCGCCGGGTTCGGCCTCTTCGCGGTGGCCGGGGTCCAGGCGTTCTACTTCGCCTCGATCTCCCGTATCCCGGTCGGGGTGGCGCTCCTGGTCGAATATCTCGCGCCCGCGCTGGTCCTCGGCTGGGTCCGTTTCGTGCAGCGCAGGCCCGTCACCAGGGCCGCCGCCGTCGGTGTGGTGCTGGCCGTCGGCGGACTCGCGTGTGTCGTCGAGGTCTGGGCCGGGCTCAGCTTCGATCTCCTCGGACTGCTGCTCGCCCTCGGCGCCGCCTGCTGCCAGGTGGGGTACTTCGTCCTGTCCGACCACGGCGGGCAGGACGGCCGGTCCGGTGACGGCGCCGAACCCCCGCACCCCGTCGGCGTCATCGCGTACGGACTGATCGTCGGCGCGGCCGTCCTCACGGTCGTCGCCCGTCCCTGGGGCATGGACTGGGCGCTGCTCGGCGGCAGCGCGGGCATGAACGGCAACGAGGTCCCCGCCTGGCTGCTGCTCGGCTGGATCGTGCTGCTCGCCACCGTCCTCGCGTACGTCACCGGGGTCGTCTCGGTCCGGATGCTGTCGCCGCAGGTGGCCGGGGTAGTCGCCTGCCTCGAAGCGGTCATCGCCACCGGGCTGGCCTGGGTGCTCCTCGGCGAGCATCTCTCCGCGCCGCAGCTCATCGGCGGATTCGTTGTGCTGACCGGTGCCTTCATCGCCCAGTCCGCCGCGCCGAAGCCCCCCTCGGGTCCGGTCGCCGCCGGGGCCGGCACCGGGGCGGTGGCCGGGCCGGTCGAGGACGAGTTGTCCCACGGCCGGGCCCCGCATTAGTGTGCCGACCATGCATCTGACTGTGCTGCCGCCGCCCGCCGCCTAGCGCGCGCGGCCACTCCTGACGAAGACCGGGCTCGGGCAGTCCCCGAGCGGTTCGTCGCTGCCCGCGTGCGGAGCCGAGCGACCCGTCAACACCCTGTCTTCCGCTGGAGAAATCGCATGTCCTTCCCTGTCCCGTCCGCGCTGCCCGTCGGGCGGAGCCTGCTGTACCTCGTCATCGCCGGAGTCGCCTGGGGCACCGCCGGCGCGGCCGCGTCCCTGATCTTCCGGGCCAGCGATCTCGGCCCCCTCGCCCTGTCCTTCTGGCGCTGCGCGGGCGGTCTCGTCCTGCTCGCCGGAGCCCTCGCGCTGCGCCCCCGCCGTACGCCCCGGAAGCCCGAACCCCGGCGACGCCGGCTGCTCCGCATTCTCGGCACCGGCATCGGGCTGACCGTGTTCCAGAGCGCGTACTTCGCCGCGGTCGAGGTCACCGGCCTCGCCGTCGGCACCGTCGTGACGCTCGGCGCCGGGCCCGTCCTGATCGCCGTCGGGGCGCGTGTGCTGCTGGGCGAACGCCTCGGCCTGGGCGGACTGGCCGCCGTTGCCGGGGCGTTGACCGGGCTCGCCGTGCTGGTCCTGGGCGGTGAGGGCGGCGACGTCGTACCGGCCGGGGTGCTGCTCGCGCTGCTGTCCGCCTCCGGGTACGCGGCGATCACTCTGCTCACCCGGTGGCTCGGGCGGGACGGCGGCGGCGGTGACGCGCTGACCACCAGCGCCTGGGCGTTCGGCATCGGAGCGGTGGGCCTGCTGCCCATGGCTCTGGCCGAGGGGCTGGTGCCGCACACCGCCGAGGCCGGGCAGGTGCTGTGGCTGATCGTCTACGTGGCGGCGGTCCCCACCGCCCTCGCCTACGCGCTGTACTTCGCCGGGGCAGCCGTCGTCCGGGCGGCCACCGTCTCCGTGATCATGCTCCTGGAGCCGGTGAGCGCGGCCGTCATCGCGGTGACCGTCCTGCGGGAGCGGCTGACGGCGGCCACGGTCCTCGGCACGCTGCTCCTGCTGGCCGCCGTGGCCGGACTGGCCCTCGCCGAGGCGCGCGGCGCGGCGGTCGCCCGCCGGAAGGAGCCCGTGGCGGTGTGACGGGCCCGGCCGGAGCCGGATGACGTCGGCGGAGGCCCCGCACCGTGGCGGCCGGCCTCCGCCGACGTCAGAGCGCCGACAGGTAGTCCGGTACGCCGATGGCCGGGTCCAGGTCGTCCGCCGGGACCGGCGGAGCGTAGCCCCGGGTGAGCGGGACGATGCCGGTCCAGTGCGGGAGGGTGCCGTCCTCGGGCTCGTCGTTGGGGCCGCCGGTGCGGACCTTCGCGGACAC
Source organism: Streptomyces globisporus (assembly GCA_014649555.1). Classification (GTDB taxonomy): domain Bacteria; phylum Actinomycetota; class Actinomycetes; order Streptomycetales; family Streptomycetaceae; genus Streptomyces; species Streptomyces globisporus. Next base: position 32,652 of record BMTG01000015.1, read on the forward strand.
CTCGTTCAGGTCCAGCCGGATCACCGCGGTCGCGGCCAGCTCCTTGCCGTTGGCAGGGCGGGAGTCCTGGGAGCGGCCGGGCACCACCTGGTCCACGATCGCGTCCAGGGCGAGCCGCAGCTCCTCGGGGTCGGTCACCGTCACGGCCGTGCCGTGCACCACCACCGAGCGGTAGTTCATCGAGTGGTGGAAGGCGGACCGGGCCAGCACGAGGGCGTCGACATGGGTGACCGTCAGACAGACCGGCAGCCCCGGATCCGTGCTCTTCGCCGACCGCAGCGGTCGCGAACCCGTCGAGCCGTGGACGTACAGCCGCTCGCCTATCCGGCCGAAGAGGGTCGGCAGGACGACCGGGGCCCCGTCACGCACGAAGCCCAGATGGCAGAGGTAGGCCTCGTCGAGGATCGAGTGGACCAGCTCCCGGTCGTAGGAGGCGCGGTCCCTCGACCGGGTGGGGACCGTGCGGTCGGTGGGCAGGTAGGGGGCGGCGACGCCCTGTCCCGCGCTGTCGGGCGTTGCGGTGTGCTGCATTTGCTGAACTCCATTGCACTAGTGCATAATAATGTTTGTGCTAGGAGAGTATCGGATCAGTGGGCGGCGCGCATCGGAGATCGCCGCCAGCATCGAGCGAGGGGTCGGCTCGGGAGACCTCCCGCCGGGCCATGTGCTGCCCCCCATGCGGGAGTTGGCCGCGCGTCTGGAGGTCAATCCCAACACCGTGGCGGCCGCCTACCGGACGCTGCGCGAGCGCGGGGTCATCGAGACGGCGGGCCGCCGGGGGAGCCGGGTCCGCGCCGCCCCGGCCAGCACCTCGCGCGGCTCCCTGCGGATCGAGGCGCCGCCGGGCGTCCGGGACCTCGGCGAGGGCAATCCCGATCCGGAGCTGCTGCCCGGCCTCGGGCCGGCGCTCGCCGCGGCGGCCGCCGCCGATGCGGAGAGCCACGGTCTGTACGGGCAGGCCCCGGTGGTCCCGGAGTTCGCCGCGTACGCCCGCGCAGCGCTGGACGCGGACGGTGTCCCCGCCGGTCCGCTCGCCGTGACCTCCGGCGCCCTGGACGCGATCGAGCGGGTTCTCGCGGCGCACCTCAGGCCGGGCGACACGGTGGCCGTGGAGGACCCGGGCTGGGGCAGCGTGCTCGACCTCGTACCGGCGCTCGGGCTCCGCGCCGTACCGGTCGGGGTGGACGACTCCGGGCCACTGGCCGCGGATGTGGAGCGGGCGCTGCGGTCCGGGGCGCGGGCCCTCGTCGTCACGTGCCGTGCGCAGAACCCGACCGGCGCGTCGGTGGACGCCCGGCGGGCCCGGGAACTGCGCGCGGTCCTCGCCCGCCACCCGGACGTGCTGCTGATCGAGGACGACCACGGGCACGCCATCGTCGACCTGCCGCTGCACCCGCTGGCCGGGGCGACGGTCCACTGGGCGTTCATCCGCTCGGCGGCCAAGGCGTACGGCCCGGATCTGCGGGTCGCCACGCTGACGGGGGACGCCGTCACGGTCGATCGGGTGGAGGGACGCCAGCGGCTCGGGCCCGGCTGGGTCAGCCGGCTGCTCCAGCGCGCCGTGCTCCACCTGTGGGCCTCGGGCGCCGTCGACACCCGCACGGTCGCACGGTCCTACGGTGACCGGCGGGACGCGCTCATCCAGGCGCTCGCGAAACGCGGTGTCAGCGCCCGGGGCCGCAGCGGGATGAACGTGTGGGTACCCGTGAGCGACGAGACCGGGGCGGTCGCCCGACTGCTCCACGCGGGCTGGGCGGCGGCCCCGGGCGCCCGCTTCCGGCTGGACACGCCCCAGGCCGTCCGGCTCACCGTATCCCCGCTGACCGCGGCGGACATCGGCCCCCTGGCGGACGCGGTGGCCGCCGCGGCGGGGCCCGCGCGGCCGGTCAGCTACGGCTGAGGCGGGCGGGGGCCGCGTCCGGCGGCCTCGACCGGAGACGATCCCGGGGCCGGAGCGGCGGGCGGGCTGCCCTCCGGGGCCGGGGCGGGGGCCGGGGTCGGGGTGGTGGCGGCCCGGCGGGGGCGGCTCTGGGTGAGGGCCGCCCCGACGAGGACGACGAGCGCCCCGACCGGGGTGTTCCAGCTCAGCTGTTCGCCGAGCAGTGCGACGCCCGCCGCCGTCGCGATCACCGGGATGAAGTACGTGACCATCTGCGCCGTCGTCGGACCGACCTCCTGGACCAGGCCGTACTGGAGCAGCACCGCCAGGCCCGTGCCCAGCGCCCCCAGGGCGAGGACGGAGAGCGTGGGAAGAAGGGGGAAGGAGGTGGGGGCGGAGGTGAACAGTGGTGTCACCACGGCCAGTTGCACCGTGGCGAGGCAGAGCTGGCTTCCCGTCAGTGCCAGCGTCGACGAGCCGGTCCCGGCCAGGGTGCGGCGTACGTAGATCCAGCCGACCGGATAGCAGAACGAGGCGAGCAGGGCCATGGCCGTGCCCGGCAGATCCAGGCCGGAGAAGCCCTGCCAGGCGCCCAGCACCGTGAGGACGCCGAGGAAGCCGACGCCCAGGCCGGCCACTCGGCGGCGGGTCGGGCGGTCCTCCGACAGGGCGACCACCGACAGAGCCATGCCCCACAGCGGCGAGGTCGCGTTGCAGATCCCGGCCAGCGTCGAGGGGATCGTCAGCTCCGCGTAGGAGAAGAGTGAGAACGGCAGCGCGTTCAGGAGCAGCGCCGCGACCGTGAGGTGCCCCCAGGTCCGGGCCGAACGCGGCAGCCGCTCCCGGCGCATCGCCATGGCGGCGACCAGCACGGCCGTACCGGCCAGCAGGCGGCCGAAGGTGACCTGGAACGGGGCGTACCCCTCGGTCCCGACCTTGATCAGCAGAAAGCTGAACCCCCAGATGAGCGAGAGTCCCGCGAACCGGATCCGCCAGTCGAGAGCCGGCCGCCGGGCGGCCGGTGCCGTGGCCGTCGCCGACGGCTCGGGCGGAAGGGGAGGGAGAGAGGGTGGGGCTGACGCCGGGGCCGTGGCCCTCGGCTCGCAGGGAGCGCTCATGAGGTCCAGCCTGGCGGCGACAACGTCGTAGGACAAGCGAATGTTTCTGCGGTGGACCACGTAGCATCGCTTACATGTTGAACCTGGAGCGGCTGCGCACCCTGGACGCCCTCGCCCGGCACGGCTCGGTGAGCGGGGCGGCCGACGGGCTGCACGTCACGACGTCGGCGGTCTCGCAGCAGATGGCCAAGCTGGAGCGCGAGGTGGGGCAGCGGCTGCTCGCCAAGAACGGCCGCGGTGTCCGCCTCACCGACGCCGGCCGGCTGCTCGCGGACCACGCAGCGCGGATCCTGTCGCAGGTGGAGCTCGCCCAGTCCGATATCGAGGCCCAGCGTGGCGAGGTCGTCGGCGAGGTGCGGATCTGCGCCTTCCCGACCGCGGCCCGGGGACTGTTCCCCGCGACGCTCACCTCCCTGCGCGCGGACCACCCCGATCTCACCGTCCGTACCCGGGAGCTGGAGCCCGAGCAGGGGCTGCGCGCGGTGTTCCGCGGAGACGTCGACCTGGCCGTCGTGCTCGACTGGAGCAACAAGCGACTGCCCGTGCCCGGTGGGCTGACCAAGGCCGAACTCCTCGACGACGCACCGGACATCGCCATGCCGGCCGGGCATCCGCTGGCGGACCGCGACGAGGTGGACCTGGAGGACTTCGCGGACGATCCGTGGGTGTCCTGGCCCGAGGGCGAATTCTGTTACGACTGGTTGATGTTCACCCTGCGCTCCCGGGGCATCGAGCCGCGCATCGCCCACCTGGCCGGTGAGCACCACACGCAACTCGCCCTGATCGCAGCCGGGTTCGGCGTCTGTGTTGCCCCGCGGCTGGGGCGCGGACCGGTTCCCGACGGGGTGCGGCTGGTCCCGGTGCGGCAGACCGTGCGGCGGCACGTCCACGTGGTCTGGCGCACGGACGCGGACCGCCGCCCGTCGGTCCGGGCCGCGGTGGCGGCGCTGCGTGCGGCGGGTGCGGGCGTGGCGGCCGGCGGCGGATGAGCTTCTGAGGGGGAGCCCGAAGGGCGGCGGCCCACGGCTCCGGCTCCGGCTCCGGGGCCGGTTCCGCGTCCGGCTCAGGTGAGACCGGCGAGCTTGCGGAAGTCCCAGGAGGTGATCTTCTCCGGGGTGAGCCGCAGCCAGGCATGCCGGCCGTCGTGCGGCATTTCCGTGATGCCGAAGTACTTCACGGGGAACATCCGCTCCGGCTCCACGAGTTCGGGGCAGGGTTCGCCCGTGCGGGGCGCCTCGCCGACGAACTCCGCCCGGCCGGTGAGCTCCACGCCGCGCAGTTCCTCGTACCCTTCGCCGTCGTCCACGACCACGGCGATCCTGGCGTCCTTGCGCAGCTGCGACCAGCGCAGGCTGCGCGTGATGGAGTACAGCCAGAGCGAGCCGCCGTCCCAGACGAACCACAGCGCCCCGATGTGCGGAGCGCCGTCCGGGCCGAGTGTCGCCACCCGGCAGGTGCGCTGTTCGCCGAGATAGGCGTCCCGCTCCTCGGGCGTCATCATGATCCGGCGGCCTCGTCGCTGGGTGTCGGTCATGGCCGCCCTCTCCTCGAAGTCCACGGTGCTGACTGGGTGTCAGAAATCATGGACGCTCTTCCTTCATGGCGCAATGGCCGCTACTCTCGCGCGCCCGGTCCGTCCACGGAAACCGCCCCCGGAGGCAGAAGAGGAGTGCCCGTGCCGTCGAGGGAATCGCACGAGCGGCTCACCGCGCTGCTCGACCCCGCCACCACCGTTCTTTTGACCGTCGAGTGCCAGCAGGGCGTCGTGGGTTCGGACAGTGCCCTGCCCGAACTCGCAGCCGCCGCACGCTCGTCGGGCGCGCTGGCCAACATCGCCCGCCTCGTCGCCGCCGCCCACGAGAGCGGCGTCCAGGTGATGCACGCGGTCGCCGAGAGCCGGCCCGACGGGCGCGGCGCCAACCGCAACGCCCGGCTCTTCCGCGCCGCCGCCCGACTGCCCGTCCAACAGCACTCCGGCAGCACCGCCGTCCGGGTCGCGCCTCCCATCGAGGTCGCCGACGAGGACCTCGTCGTCCGCCGGCTGCACGGACTCTCGCCCCTGGCCGGTACCGACGTCGATCCGCTGCTGCGCAACCTCGGCTGCCGCACGCTCGTCGTCACCGGCGTCTCGGCCAACATCGCCATCCCCAACGCCGTCTTCGACGCGGTCAACCTCGGCTACACGGCCGTCGTACCGGCCGACGCCATCGCGGGGGTGCCCGCCGAATACACCCCCGCCATGGTCCGCAACACCCTGGCCCTGGTCGCCACCGTCACCACCACGGACGCGGTCCTCGGCGGCTGGAAGCGACCCCGCAGACAGGGTGCGGCGGCTACGCCAGCCTGATCGAGTCGCCCTCGACGGTGATCTCACGGGCGGGCAGCGGCTGGGTGGCGGGCCCGCCGGTCGGGCTGCCCGTGGCGGCGTCGAAGGTGGAGTTGTGGCAGGGGCAGGTGATCGTTCCGGCCGAGACGTCCTTGACCGCGCAGCCCTGGTGGGTGCACGTGGACGAGAACGCTTTGAACTCGCCCGGTTTCGGCTGGGTCACCACGACTTTCTGTTGCGCGAAGACCTTTCCGCCCCCTTCCGGAATGTCGGCGGTGGCGGCGAGCACCGCACCGCCGCCCTGCTGTTCGCCCCCGCTGCCGGGCTGTTCGACCGTGTCGGAGCCTCCCTTGTCGTCCGATCCGCCGCCGCACGCGGTGAGGGCGGCAGCCGCTCCGGCCGCTCCCACCACGGCGACGACCGTGCGGCGTCCGAGGAGGCTCCGGTGCTCCTGCGTTGCGCTCATCGCGGCATTCCCTTCGTCGGTGTCCCCGTCTCGGGCACGTCGGTCAGAGGTACGTGCCCTGCGACCGCGATGTTCACGCCGACGACTGCGCCGTACGCCGATGACCCGGCCGTCAGGCCTTACGGAGGCGGGCGACGATCCCGTCCAGGTCCCGCCGGAACAGGTCGGGGCGGACGAAGTGGCCGCCGGGCACCTCGTGCCACTCGTGCGGAATCCCCGCCGCGCCGAGCGTGCCCCGGAACTCCCGCTGCCCGGCCAGGACCTGGGTCTCGTTGACCGTGTCGAACCAGTTGACCGGGTCGGGGCTGGTGCCCGCCACCAGGAACACCCGCTTGTTCCGGTAACTCCCGACGCGCTGCACCGGATTGTCGGCGCTGACCCGCGCCTCGTCCCACAGCGGCGCCCCGTAGACCGTACCTCCGCCCAACTCCACCGCAGCGGAAGAGAGGTTGGCCCAGTGGGTGACGAGTCCGGCGTCGCGGCGCAGGCTGGCCGGGCCGGAGTGGGAGCTGACCGAGGCGAAGTGTCCGTAGTACTTGGCCGCGTACTTCAGCGCGCCGAATCCGCCCATCGAGAAGCCGGAGACGGCCCTGCCGTCATACTCCGCGTACGTACGGAAGTTGGCGTCCACCCACGGGAGCAGCTGGGTGATGTGGAAGGTCTCCCAGTTGCGGGGGCCGACGTTGGAGGCGACCGGGTTGGAGTACCAGCCCGCGGCCCCGCCGTCCGGCATCACGACGATGAGCGGCTTCCCGGCGGTCCAGGCACGGATGCCCATCCGGTCGAAGGTGATGAAGTCCTGCCCGGTGCCGCCTCCGTGGAACAGGTACAGGACCGGATACCTGCGCCCGCCGGAGTGGTAGCCGTCCGGCAGCAGGACGTTGACGCCGGGGTTCCAGCCGATCGCGCCGGTCGCGAAGCGGAAGTAGCGCATACGGGGGTCGCGCTCGTCGCGTTCCACGATGCGCAGACCGAAGCCGTCGCCCACCGCATGGGCGGCGGACGCCGACGCCAGGACCCCTCCCGCGCCGAGCGCGGTGGTCGCGGTGATGCCCGCGGCGGTCTTCAGGACGCCTCTGCGGGTGGGCCGTTGGGTGCTCAACGTGACCTCCTGGTCAGGGAAGTGAGGATGTGGGATGTGGAGTGCGGGGTGTCAGGCGGAGTAACCCTTCGGCGGGATCAGGGTGGCCAGCTGGTCGAAGGAGATCCAGTAGATCTGGTGGCCGCCGAAGGACGCCGGGTCCGCGATGAGGACCGTGCGGTCGACCGCGTCGTAGCCGAAGACGGTGAAGTAGTGGTAGATCGTCTGGTCCGGCGGGTATCCGGGCGGCTGGTTGCCGGGCGGGGCGACGATGTTGGCGACCAGCGGATAGTTGCGGTCGATGTCGAACACGATGTCGTGCCACAGGAGGTCGCGCTGCGCCTGGGTGGGAGGGTCGTTCGGCATCTCCTTCGTTTCGTACCAGCCCCCGCCGAGACGGGCGTTGAGCACGGCGGTGACCTGGCCGATGTGATCGGTGCCCGCCTCGGTCGTGCCGAGCTGCGCCGCCAGTTCGCCCTGGCTCGGGGCGGCGGTGCGGGCGGAGAGCGCGATGCGGGTCGCAGCGGGGCCGCACCAGTAGCCGGTCTGCTGGACCTGGTAGTCGATCTCCAGCCACCGGGCGGCGCTCGTCCGCCCGGCGTCGACGCGCAGTTCCGTTCCCGGTTCGTTGTATCCGGAGACGAGAGCGGTGCCGGCCGTCGAGTCGTGGGCCCGTACGTCCACGACCGGGACGGCGGGGGCAGGGGCGGCCTGAGCGGTGCCGGGGAGCAGAAGTGCTCCGAGGGTGAGGGCTGCGATCACGCCGGGGACAAGTCTCGCGCGCATGAGGGCTCCTGTGGGGGGCGGGGCCGTGCGGGAACGTCGCCGTGCGAGGACGGGAGGGTGGGGCCGTCCGGCCGGGCGGTGCGGTGACAGGGGACAGCGTGGTGGCCCGGCGGCGACCGGCACAAGCGCTGTAAGTCCAGGCTTACGGGCGCGGGTTGACGCCGGGCCCGCGTCCCGCCCGGCGGTTCTCGGCGGCCAGCAGCGCACGCCCCTCGGCGGTCGCGACGTGAAAGGCGCGGCCGGCCGTGCGGACGGTGGTGGTCAGCCCCGCACCGCGCAGGACGTTCATGTGCTGGCTGACGGCCGGGTGGGTCACCTGGAGCATCCGGGCCGCTTCCACGGTCGAGCATCCGGTGCGGGTGGCCCGCAGCAGATCGGCGCGGGTCTGCCCGAGGAGGCGGCCGAGAGGGCTCGGGCCGGTCGCCGGTTCCGTCGCACCCGCGGTGTCCGCCCAGTCGGCCGCGTGCTGGATCGGATGTACCAGGACGGGCGGCAGGGCACTGTCCGCCAGGGTGGTCGGGGTGGGCCAGCAGAAGAACGACGGCTGGAGCACCAGGCCGCGCCCGTTCAGCCGCAGGTGCTGGTCGACCGGGTACGTGACCTCCAGCACGGGCGGCCGCCATTTGACGTCGGGCCCGAGACCGGCCAGCAGCGCCTCCGTGCCGCCGTCCATCAACTGCCGTGCCCGCAGCGCCCGGTCGGCCTCCAGTGCCGCGCGGACATGCCGCCAGTGCGGTACGAGTGCCTCCGCCTGGTAGGCGTGGAGCGCCTTGCCCAGCCGTGCGAGCGCGTCCGGATCTCCCTCGGCCAGAGCGGCGGCCCAGCCGGGCAGCCGTCTCGTCGCGGCCAGCCGGGTGAGCTCGGCCCGCAGCCTCGGCCGCGGCGTACCGAGCAGGGTGTCGACGGCGGCCCCGAGCGTGGTGCGGTCGCCGGAGGTGGGGGTGAGGAAGTCGGGGGAGTACCCATGGGGCGGCAGGAGCGGGGAGAGCAGCCGGCGGCTCTCCGGGAGCCGCGGCCGCACCCAGCGCCGCCAGGCGCCGAACACCCGCTCCCCGTCGGTCCGTTGGAGGGTCTGCACGCTGTTGGTGATCTCCCACAGGAAGTCCGGCCCCGGGGCCACCCTGACCCGCGTCAGGTCCTCGGGGGTGAAGTGGATCCGCAGCATGGACGCTCCATGGGAAGGCGGGCCGGGCCACCGCACGCGCGGCCCGGTCGGCTGCACGCGCCTGCGGCCCGGCGGGCACCAGCCGTGCGAACACCGGCGGGGAACGGACCACTTACCCGCTCGCCGCACCGGCGGAGAACAGGCCTCTACCCGTCACCGGGACGAGGTATGCCGGGCCCCGGGGAAGGGGCCGCTCGGCGGACCGGCAGCCGCACGGGACCGCCGCGTCCCTCCGGGGCCGACATCCGCGGCGCCCCATGGTGCGGGGCGTCTTTCGTGACGGGCCTCGGAGGGCTCAGGGCTCAGACCGTCGCCGCCACCCGGACGAGATCGGCCACCGGCCGCGACCGGCTCTCCGGCGGCCAGGCGAGCACCGTCGTCACCGGCGGCGCGTCCGTCACCGGCACGGCGACCAGGTCCCGCCGCAGGTCGACGGCGGCCGAGGCGGGCAGGACCACGGTGGCCCGGCCGAGGGCGATCAGCTGGAAGAGCTGGGTCAGGTTCCGCACGGCGACCCCGGTGCCCTCGGGGCAGCTGCCGTCCGGGGCGGGCCAACGGGCCGGGGGAGGGCCGGGCGCGGCGGCCACCTCGGCCTGCGACACCGCTGTCCGGCCGGCCAGCGGGTGGTCGCCGGGCAGGACCACGACCTGCCCCTCGGTCAGCAGGGCCTCCGTGTCCAGTCCGGTGACGGCGTCGAACGGCAGATGCAGCAGCGCCATGTCCGCCCGCCCCGAGCACACCAGCTCCCGCTGCTCGTGCGCCTCGCACAGCAGCAGATCGACCGCGCACGCGCCGGGGTGCGCGGCGTACGTGTCGAGCACCTTGGCGGTTGGCCCGACGAGCCGACGCCGCTCGACCCTGCGGCCCTTCTGCGGCTGGTCGACACCAACGTCGTCGGGGTCGTCCGGGTGACCAACGCGATGCTGCCCCTGCTCCGGCGTTCCGCGTATCCGCGGATCGTGAACCAGTCCAGCCACGTCGCCTCCCTGACCCTGCAGACCGATCCCGGCACGGATCTCGGAGGGATCAGCGGGGGTTACGCGACGACGAAGACCTTCCTGAACTCCTCCTCTCGAACACCGGCCTCCTCCGGCGCGTCGTCCGGCGCGCCCCCTCGCGGTCGTCGTGGCGGCTGCTCCTGCGTGATGGCCGACGTCATCGTTCCCCCTGGGACGGTCGCTGCGGCAGAGTCACGAGGCACAACGAGGCGGCCGCAATATCGAACACACGTCATCCGGTCGTGCTGTGAGGCCCGCAATCCCCGGCGTCAGGAACCCCGCGGGCGCGGGACCCCTGGTGGGGCCCGGAGCGGCCCGGGCAGGAAGTGGCCGAAACGCCGACACCACCGCGCGGCACGAACCGTTCGCCGGGGGAGCCGGTGCCGATCCCGGCCTGCCCGGTGATCACCCCCGGTTTAAGATGCTCACTTCACAAGGGATGGGTGGCCCGAAAAAATGCTAGAAGAGGTGATTGCGACCCGCTACGTCACGCCCCTGCGTGAGGGCGGCTCGCTCCCCGGCATCGTCGAGGCCGACGATCTCGGTACGTACGTCATGAAGTTCACCGGGGCCGGGCAGGGCCGCAAGACGCTCGTCGCCGAGATCATCTGCGGGGAGCTCGGCCGGCGGCTGGGGCTGCGGGTGCCCGAGCTGGTGACCATCGAGCTCGACCCCGTCATCGGACTCGCCGAGCCCGACGAGGAGGTGCAGGAGCTGCTCCGGGCGAGCGGTGGGCTGAACCTCGGGATGGACTACCTGCCGGGCTCGTTCGGGTTCGACCCGCTCGCCTACGAGGTCGGGGCGGCCGAGGCCGGGCGGATCGTCTGGTTCGACGCGCTGATCAACAACGTGGACCGTTCCTGGCGCAACCCCAACCTGCTCGTCTGGCACGGCGACCTCTGGCTCATCGACCACGGCGCGACCATGATCTGGCACCACAACTGGCCGGGCGCCCAGGCCTCCGCCGCCAAGCCGTACAACGCCTCCGATCACGTCCTGGCCCCCTTCGGGCCGGACATCGCGGCCGCGGCCGCCGAGCTCGCCCCGCTGGTCACCGAGGAACTGCTCACCGAGGTGGCCGCCGACGTACCGGACGTCTGGCTGGCCGACGAGCCCGGCTTCGACTCCGCCGACGAGGTGCGCCGGGCCTATGTCGCCCCGCTGCTCGCGCGGGCCGCGACCATCCACGAGCGGATCACTCTGGACGCGCCCACCGCGACCCGGCCCTCCCAGGCCCCGGGCTGGCTCACCGACCGGCTGCCACCGCGGCGGAAGCAGGCCGTGGGTGACGACCGCGCCGCGGCCGTCGCCCGTACCGGCGAGGAGGGCGGCCGATGACACGGCGCGATGTCTTCGAGTACGCGCTCCTGCGCGTCGTGCCCCGGGTCGAACGGGGGGAGTGCTTCAACGCCGGGGTGCTCGTCTACTGCCGGGCCCACTCGTTCGTGGCCGCCCGGACCTACCTCGACGAGGCGAAGCTGAAGGCGCTGGACCCGCACGCCGATGTCGTCGGGGTGCGGGCCGCCCTGCGCGCCGTCGAAGGGGTCTGCGGCGGCGGTGCGGAGGCCGGTCAGGCGGCGGGTGACGACGCCGGACGGCGGTTCCGCTGGCTGATCGCCCCGCGCTCCACGGTCGTCCAGCCCGGGGCGGTGCACAGCGGGCTGACCACCGACCCGGCCGGTGAGGTGGAACGGCTGCTCGACCTCCTCGTGCGCTGATCCGCGCCCCGGCCGGGCCACGACGGCACAGCGGCGGACACTCCCGCCCGGTGTGACGTACGGCCCGCCGGGGCGTGCGCCGTTGACACCGGGTGCCAGGGCTTCTAGCGTCTCGACTGCTGAAGGTACTAAGCGGTTGCTCAGCAATCGAGGGTGTTGCTGCCAGGGAGCGTCAGGGCTGGCGGGGAAGCGCCCCGATGTCCGCTGGGCCGCTATCCAAGGGCGAGGAGAACCAAGCATGTCCACCACCGAGCAGCGCGTCGCCATCGTGACGGGAGCGGCGCGGGGCATCGGCGCCGCCACCGCCGTACGCCTCGCGGCCGAGGGCCGCGCCGTAGCCGTACTCGATCTCGACGAGGCGGCCTGCAAGGACACGGTCGAGAAGATCACCGCCGCCGGGGGCACCGCGCTGGCCGTCGGCTGCGACGTGTCGGACGCCGGTCAGGTGGAAGCCGCCGTCGCGCGGGTCGCCGCCGAGCTGGGCGCGCCGACGATCCTCGTGAACAACGCGGGCGTGCTCCGCGACAACCTGCTGTTCAAGATGAGCGAGTCCGACTGGGACATCGTGATGAACGTGCACCTCAAGGGCGCGTTCCTGATGGCCAAGGCCGTCCAGGCCCACATGGTCGAGGCCAAGTTCGGCCGGATCGTCTCGCTCTCCTCCTCCTCGGCCCTCGGCAACCGGGGTCAGGCCAACTACTCCGCGGTCAAGGCGGGCCTCCAGGGCCTCACCAAGACGCTCGCCAAGGAGCTCGGCAAGTTCGGCGTCACCGCCAACGCCGTCGCGCCCGGCTTCATCGTCACCGAGATGACAGCGCAGACCGCCGAGCGCGTCGGCATGGGCTTCGAGGAGTTCCAGGCGGCGGCCGCCACCCAGATCCCGGTCCAGCGCGTCGGCCGTCCCGAGGACGTCGCGAACGCCATCGCCTTCTTCGCGGGCGACGACGCGGGCTTCGTCTCCGGCCAGGTCATGTACGTGGCCGGCGGACCCCTCAACTGATCCGAAGGGCAGCGGACATCATGACGGTGCAGGACAGCGGAAAGGTCGCCCTCGTCACGGGCGCCAGCCGGGGCATCGGCTACGGGATCGCCGAGGCGCTCGTCGCCCGCGGCGACCGGGTCGCCATCACCGGGCGGGGCGAGGACGCCCTGAAGGAGGCCGTGGAGCGGCTCGGCGCCGACCGGGTCATCGCCATCCCCGGCAAGGCGCACGACGAGGCGCACCAGGCCGCGGCGGTCGAGCGCACGATGGAGGCGTTCGGCCGGGTCGACTTCCTGGTCAACAACGCCGGGACCAACCCGGTCTTCGGCCCCATGGCCGAGCTCGACCTGAACGTGGCCCGCAAGGTCTACGAGACCAATGTGATCTCGGCGCTCGGCTTCGCCCAGCAGACCTGGAAGGCCTGGCAGAAGGAGAACGGCGGGGCGATCGTCAACATCGCCTCCGTCGCCGGCGTCGCCCCCTCGCCGTTCATCGGCGCGTACGGGATGTCGAAGGCGGCCATGATCAACCTGACCGCCCAGCTGGCGCACGAGTTCGCCCCGGTCGTCCGGGTCAACGCGATCGCCCCGGCCGTGGTCAAGACGAAGTTCGCCGAGGCGCTCTATGAGGGCCGCGAAGCGGAGGCGGCCGCCGCCTACCCGCTGGGCCGGCTCGGTGTGCCCGAGGACATCGGAGGTGCGGCGGCCTTCCTGACCTCCGCACAGTCCGACTGGATCACCGGTCAGACCCTCGTGGTCGACGGAGGAATTTTCCTCAACGCGGGCGTGGGCTGAGAGCGGCCTGAACCGATTTGGCCCTGATTGAGTCAAGTGCCCCGCCAGGTCCGCGGATTGACCTGGTGGGGCGCTGCGGTATGGTCTGCCGACCCATGGCTGATCGAGGAGCGTGCGCGTGTTCTACCGGGCCAGTCTGCAGGCTGCTGCAGCCCTAGCTTCCCTTTCTCTGCTGGCCGGCTGCGGTCTCTTTTCCGACAGCGGATCGGAAACGAACCAGAAGATAACCGTCGGGACGACCAGTTCCCCGTCCACGCTCGATCCGGCGGCGGCCTGGGACGGTTCCTGGGAATTGATGCGGAACGTTTACCAGACCCTGGTGAGCTTCCCCACCGGCAGTACGAGCCCGGAGCCGGACGCGGCGGATGAGTGCAAGTTCACCGACGCCACGAGCATGGCGTACCGGTGCACGCTCAAGAAGAACCTCACGTTCTCCAACGGCGAGAAGCTCGACGCCGAGGCCGTGAAGTACTCCATCGACCGCATCGTGGACATCCACTTCAAGGGCGGCCCGGCCGGGATGCTCGGCTCGCTGGACCGGATCGAGACCAAGGGCGACGACACGGTCGTCTTCCACCTGAACAAGTCCGACGCCACGTTCCCGTTCATCCTTGCCACGCCCGCCATGTCGCTCGTCGCCCCCGGCGACTACCGCAAGGACAAGATCCGCGACGACGGCAAGGTCACCGGCTCCGGCCCGTACCTCCTCGAATCGTACGAGGGCCAGAAGACCGCCGAGCTCAAGAAGAACCCGGACTACAAGGGCTTCGCCAACCGGAAGAACGACGCGGTCACCATCCGCTACTTCGAGAAGTCCGCGGACATGGTGAGCGCGCTCAAGGCCGACGAGATCGACGCCACCTACCGGGGTCTGACCGCCGAGGAGGTCGTCAGCCTGGAGGACAACAAGGACGACAACGCCGGCCTCCAGATCGTCGAGAGCACCGGCGCGGACATCCGCTTCCTGGTCTTCAACCCGAAGGACCCGGCCGCCGCGAACCCCGCCGTCCGCAAGGCCATCGCCCATGTCGTCGACCGCGACGCGCTGGTCGAGAAGGTCTACCGGGGCACTGCTGAGCCCCTCTACTCCATGATCCCCAAGGGCATCGCCGGGCACACCACGAGCTTCTTCGACACCTACGGCGACCCGGATGTGAAGAAGGCGAAGAACATCCTCTCCGGGGCCGGTATCACCGAGCCCGTGAAGATGAGCTTCTGGTACACCACCGACCGCTACGGCTCCGCCACGGAGCCCGAGTTCGAGGAGCTCAAGCGGCAGCTGGAGGAGTCGGGGCTGTTCAAGATCACGCTGCGGGGCGAGCCCTGGCGGAAGTTCCAGGAAGGCTTCAACAAGGGCGAGTACCCGGTCTTCGGCCGCGGCTGGTTCCCCGACTTCCCGGACCCCGACAACTTCGTCGCCCCGTTCGTGGGCCAGGAGCCCGTCACCGGCAGCCCGTACATCAACAAGGAGATCACCCAGCAGCTGATCCCCGCCTCGCGGCAGGAGAGCGACCGGGGCGCGGTCAGCAAGCAGTTCGAGCGGGCCCAGGAGATCCTCGTCAATGACGTCCGCCTGCTGCCGCTGTGGCAGGGCAAGCTGTACGTCGCCGCGGGCGAGGACATCGGCGGCGGCGAGCGGGCGCTGGACCCGCAGACCGTCATGCAGATGTGGGAGCTGTACCGCAAGGCCAGCTGGTAGCACCTGGCGGCAGGGACGACGGGCCTCCTCGGGGGCCCGTTGTCAGTGGTGACCGGTAGGTTCTGGGACCAAGAACCTGTTGCTCACCGGAGGTTGTGGACGTGACCGATATCGACCTGCTGCCCGAGTCCTGGCGCGGCGTCCTCGGCGAAGAACTGCAGAAGCCGTACGTCAAGGAGCTGGCGGACTTCGTCGAGGAGGAGCGGGCCAAGGGTCCCGTGTATCCGCCCCGCGAGCAGGTCTTCGCCGCCCTGGACGCCACGCCCTACGACCAGGTGAAGGTCCTCGTCCTCGGCCAGGACCCTTACCACGGCGAGGGCCAGGGGCACGGGCTCTGCTTCTCCGTCCGGCCCGGCGTCAGGACGCCGCCGTCGCTGCGCAACATCTACAAGGAGATGCAGGAGGAGCTGGGGCTGCCCGTCCCGGACAACGGCTATCTGATGCCCTGGGCCGAGCAGGGCGTCCTCCTGCTCAACGCGGTGCTGACCGTCCGGGGCGGCGAGGCCAACTCCCACAAGGGCAAGGGCTGGGAGAAGATCACCGACGCCGTGATCCGCGCCGTCGCCGACCGGCCCGACCCGGCGGTCTTCGTGCTCTGGGGCAATTACGCGCAGAAGAAGCTGCCGCTGATCGACGAGGAGCGCCACATCGTGGTGAAGGGCGCGCACCCCTCGCCGCTCTCCGCCAAGAAGTTCTTCGGCTCCCGCCCCTTCACGCAGATCAACGAGGCCGTGGCCGCTCAGGGCCACCAGCCGATCGACTGGCGGATCCCCGACCTCGGCTGAGGGGTTCCCCGGTTCCCCGGCGGGGACGCCTCGTACGCCCGTGTCTGACCGGTTATGCGGAAGCCCGGCGTTAGCGTCGGACCGACGGGGCGACCGGCTGGACGGGCGACGAGGAGAGAGCAGTGGTGGAGCAGCAGGAGGCGTCCGAGGACGCCGTCATGACCAGGATCGGCCAGGCGATCATGCTGCTCCACGGAGGTGACCGGGAGGAGGCCCGCAACCGCTTCGGCGCGCTCTGGTCGGAGCTCGGAGCGGACGGCGACGCTCTCCACCGCTGCACCCTCGCGCACTACATGGCCGACACCCAGGACGACCCCGGCGACGAGCTGGCCTGGGACCTGCGTGCCCTGACGGCCGCCGAGGGGGCGGGCGACGGGCGGTCGGCGGAGCACCGGGACCTCCCGGCCGTCCGGGCGTTCTACCCCTCGCTCCACCTCAACCTCGCGGCGGACTACCTCAAGCTCCAGCGCCCCGACTCCGCCCGCATCCACCTCCAGCGGGCCCGCGCCGCGGCCGAGTCCCTCGCGGACGACGGATACGGCGGCGGGGTCCGCGCCGCCATCGACCGCCTGGAGCTCCGCCTGCGGGAGCAGTGACCCCCGGGGACCCCGCAGGACCCCCGGGGGCAGGAGCGTCAGCGGCCGTACGTCTCCGAGCAGATGCTGGCCTGCGGGCTGCCCGCAGGCCAGCCGCCGTATCCCCGGCCGAGCGCACAGACGTCCGCGCCGCCGGGGACGCGGGTCGGGGCGGGCACGGTGACGGACGGGGCCCTCGGAGCGCGGTCGGGCGCCCGCCGCTGCGGCGGGTCCGCGCGCTCGGGCGGCCGGGCGGTCCCCGCCGGTCCGGCGGGCCGTGCCTCCGCCGGGGAGCCGGCGGCCGGAGGCGCGGGGGAGGACGGCCGGGCGGGCGGCCGGCTCGGGTCCGGCACGACCTCCAGCCCCTCCCGGGCGGGAGGCTGCACGATCTGCGGAGCCACGTCCTGGGCCGGCCCGGTGGCTCCCGGACCGGGCGGCGGGGAGGGAACGGTTCCGGGTGCCACGGAGACGCATCCGGAGACGGCGGTGACCGCTAACCCGACCAGGAGCTTCGCGGTGATTCTGGTTCTCTGCACCTGGCCAACTCTGCGGTGCGGCCCGGCCCCGGGGGCCCCGCCGGCCGGGGAATGGCCCGCACGAGTGACCCGGTCAGCACGGCGCCCCGCACCGCACTGACCGAGGGGCCACCGACGTCCGGCAGCGCCCGCCGGCGGCACGGGGAGGTCAGACCCCGGTGGCGCCGTCCACGCGCTCGCGCACCAGGTCGGCGTGGCCGTTGTGCCGGGCGTACTCCTCGATCATGTGCGTGTATATCCAGCGCAGATTGAACGGCTTGCCCGCCGAGCCGACGCCCTTGGAGAAGTCGTCCAGGCCGAACGCGGCCGCGCTCTCGCGCGCCGCCGCCACCTCCGCCCGCCAGACGGCCTCCGTCTCGGCCCAGGTGGTGGTCTCCGACACCGTGAAGTCCGCGTCCGGGTCCTCCTCGGTGGAGTAGAGGTCCGGCAGCTTCTCGCCCGCCAGGGTCTCCCGGAACCAGAAGCGCTCCACCTCGGCCAGATGCCGCACGAGGCCGATCAGGGTGAACGCGGAGGGCGGCACGGACGCCTCCCGCAGCTGGGCGTCCGTGAGACCCGCGCACTTCACGACGAGCGTCTCGCGGTGGTAGTCCAGCCAGCCCTCCAGCATGGGGCGTTCGGCCGCGTCGATGGCGGGTTCGGGGCGTTCGGCGAAAGTCATGGGGGTCATCGTGACCCATGATCATGGGGCTGGCCAGGGGTTTTGCGAACGGGTCGGCAGCCGGGCCGCAGGCGGCTGCGACGTATGCTGCCGGGGCGCGAACAGCCGCGCACAGCGGCCCGGCACGGCGACAGGGAGACCCTCGTGAAGATCGGTTGCATCGGACTCGGCGATATCGCGCAGAAGGCGTACCTGCCGGTGCTCACCGCCGTACCGGGGGTCGAACCGCACCTGCAGACCCGCACCCCCGCCACGCTGCAGGCGGTCGGCGACGCCCACCGCGTTCCGGCCGAGGGCCGTCACGAGACCCTCGACTCCCTCCTCGACGCGGGGCTGGACGCGGCGTTCGTGCACGCCCCGACCGCCGTGCACCCGCAGATCGTGGAACGCCTCCTCGACGCCGGCGTCGCCACCTATGTCGACAAGCCGATCGCCTACGAGTACGCCGAGTCCGAACGGCTGGTGAACCTCGCCGAGGAACGCGGTGTCAGCCTCGCCGTCGGCTTCAACCGCCGTTTCGCCCCGGGCTACGCGCAGTGCGCGGAGCACCCGCGCGAGCTGATCCTCCTGCAGAAGAACCGCGTCGGGCTGCCCGAGGACCCCCGGACGATGATCCTCGACGACTTCATCCACGTCGTCGACACCCTGCGCTTCCTGACCCCGGGCACCGTCGACCACACCACCGTGCGGGCCCGGATCGTGGACGGCCTGATGCACCATGTGGTGCTTCAGCTGTCCGGCGACGGATTCACCGCGATCGGCATGATGAACCGGCTGAACGGATCGACCGAGGAGATCCTCGAAGTCTCCGGCCAGGACACCAAGCGCCAGGTGCTCAACCTCGCGGACATCGTCGACCACAAGGGCCAGCCCTCGGTGCGCCGGCGCGGCGACTGGGTCCCCGTGGCCCGGCAGCGCGGCATCGAGGCCTGTGTGCACGCCTTCCTGGACGCCGTGCGCCGGGGCGAGACGCTCAGCGCCCGGGACGCCCTGGCGACCCATGAGCTGTGCGAGCGGGTGGTCCGGGAGGCCTTGGAGCAGGCCGCCTGAGGGCCCGCAGCCCCTCGACGGCGCACAGCGCGGCCAGCGCCGCGAACGCCCCGTACACCGGCCAGTCGCCGAACCGGCCGTAGAGCGTCTCCCCGCGCGCCAGCGGCAGGTCGAACACCTCCGCCGCGCTCGCCTCCGTGCCGAGCGGGCGGCCCACCCGCTCGCCCCGGGGCCCGTACGCCGCACTGATCCCGGTGAGCGTGGCGTGGACCATCGGACGGCCGTTCTCGGCGGCCCGCAGCGCCCCCAGCGACGCGTGCTGGGCAGGGGCCCAGCTCTCCTGGAACGTCGAGGTGGCGGACTGGGCCACGAGCACCTGCGCGCCGTCGCGCACCAGCCTGCGGCTCATGTCGGGGAACGCCGTCTCGAAGCAGACCAGCGGGCCGATCCGCAGCCCCCGCGCCCCGTCCGGCAGGGACATCACCACCTGGCGGTCGCCGCGCAGCCGGTCCTCGCCCGCCGCCTTGCCCACGGAGGTCGCCCACCCCAGCAGGGAGCGGGCCGGGACGTACTCGCCGAACGGGACAAGACGCATCTTGTCGTAGCGGTCCCCGGTCGGCCCGTCGGGACCGACGAGCACCGCCGACTTGAAGATCCCCGATCGCCCCGAACCGTCCGTCTGCCGGGCGTCCACGTTGACCAGCAGATCCGCGCCGACCAGGCGGGACAGCTCCGCCAGCCGCCGCGCGGTCTCCGGGTTCTCCCACGCCCCGGCCCCGATGCTGCTCTCGCCCCAGACCACCAGGTCCACGCCCCGGCCCGCCAGCGGACGGGTCAGCTCCTCGCCCCGGTCCAGGCGGCGCGCGACGCTCCCCGGCCCCTCCACGATCCCCGGCTGCACGACGGCGATCCTGACCGTGCCCGCGCTCGTGGGCCGGGGCGCCCAGGCCCACATCGCGGTCACGGACAGGGCGCACACCAGGAGCGCGACCCCGGCGGCCGTACGGGCGCGGGGTACGGCGATCAGCAGCGCCACACCGGTGTTCACCGCCAGTACCAGCAGGCTCACCAGCCACACCCCGCCCACCGAGGCGACCCGCAGTGCGGGGGAGACGTCCCACTGACTCGCGCCCAGGAGCCCCCAGGGCCCGCCGAGCCCTTCCCCGGACCGGACCAGCTCGATCAGCAGCCACCCGGAGGGCACGACGACCACGGCGGCCACAGCACGGCGAGGGGAGGGTGAGCCGCCGACCAGCCGGGACACCAGCAGGCCCCAGGGGGCCCAGAGCAGTCCGAGCAGGGCGGCCAGCAGCACGATGAAGACATGGAGGCTCGGCATCAGCCAGTGGTGCACGGCGATGACGAACCCGATGCCGCCGATCCACCCGTCCAGTGCCGCGCGGCGCGGCGAGTGCGCTGTACGGATCAGCAACAGCCAGGGGACCAGCGCCCCATACGCGAACCACCAGAGCCCGGGCGCGGGAAAGGCGAGCGCGGGCAGCGCCCCGGCGAGCAGAAGGGCAACGGCCCGGGCCCAGGGGGACGCGAGCCGGCCGGTGCGGGCGGAGCCCCGGCCGCCTGCCGCGGACCCGCCGCCGGGGGTGCTGCCGCCAGGAGTGCCTCCTGCGGACGTGCCGCCTCCGGGAGTGCCGCCGCCGGATGTGCCGTCGCCGGAGGCGCTGCCGCCGGGCGCGCCGGAGCCGCCGCTTCCGGAGGTGTCGGCCGCGTTCCGGCCGACCGGGAGACGCCCGCCCCGGATTCGCATGCCGTGCCCTCCTCGGTCCTGCGCGGGCGGGCGATCGCCTCCGCCGCGTCGACCCCTGGATACCCAGTGTGGGGGAGGTGATCCTCGCCGGACACAGGACGCGGGCCGAGCGGGGCACGGCGGACGGCTCCAGGGCCGGGCGGCGCCGGCGGGTGGCAGTTCGGCCACAGGCTCTACGGGCCAGGGGCCCGGCGCCACTTCTCGTGGACGGTGACCGTACGGATCAGCCAGCCCGCCTCGGCGCGGTGCAGCGTGAAGGTGTAGCGGCCGCCGGTCACGAAGTCGGGCGTGGCGGCGCCGGACCGCCCGGCACCCGCCTCGCCCGCGTCCGGACCGCTCGCCGTCTGCCGGGCCAGGCACATCGGATTGAGGTAGTCGGCCCGCACCTCGGCCCGGTCGCCCGTGTAGCCGCCCAGATCCTCCAGATCGACCCGGCGGTTGACGATCAGGTGCTGGCGTACGGGGAAGAGACGCATCGTCTCCTCCAGCCACCGGGCGACCTCCTCGGCCGGTCCCTCCACGCCACCCGCGCCCCGGTAGTCCACACGGCCGTCCGGGGTGAACAAGGCACCGTAGTCCGACCATGCCCCGTCGTCGACGGCCACCGCGTACCCGGTGATCAACGCATCGATGGCAAGCCGGTCCAGCACCGTCGCGAGCGCCACACGCTGTGTCATCGGTCAAGTCTCGGCCAAGCCGCCCGCGAGGCCAAGAGTCCTGCGCCGACAGGAGAGGGAACAGCCTCAGCAGGGGACGACGGCGACCGGTCCCAGTGCGTGCGTGACCGCCGTCTGCGCCACCGGGGACAGCCCGAGCCCGAGCGACTCGCCGCCCTTGCGGCGGCCGATCACCGTCAGGGCCGCCGTCGCCGACGCGGTCACCAGGGTGCGCGAGGCGGAACCGTTGACCGGCTCCCGGACGATCTCCACCTGCGGGTACTTCTCGTGCCAGCCCGAGGTCAGCTCGGCCAGCGTCCGGGCGGCGGACCCCGCCGCCTCCTGCCGGTCCAGGACGGGGCCGCCCGCGAGCATCGAGGAGAACATCGTCCAGCCGTGGACGATCCGCAGCCGGGCACCCGGCCGGGAGGCCGCGGTGGCGAAGGCGAACTCCAGAACCGCCTCGCTGCTCTCGTCGGCGGCCACCCCCGCCACGATGTCGGTGAAGGCGTCCGCGTCGGAGCCCCGGTCCTCGTCCCCCTCGGGGCGGTCGTCCTGCACCACGACGACAGGACAGCTCGCCATCGACGCGGTGGCGAGGCTGTTGGAACCGATCATCAGGGAGCGGAAGCCGCCGAGTCCGCGCGATCCGACCACGATCATCGACGCGTCCCGGCCCAGCGAGACCAGGGCCGCCGACGGGAAGTCCAGCGGGGCCAGCGTGGAGGGCCGCAGCTCCGGGGCGATGAGCGCGCTCCGTCGTACGGACTCGGCCAGGAGCGCCTCGGCCTCGCGCCGTCCGGTCTCCTCGTCGACCTGCCGGGTGAGCGGGCGGACGTGGACGATCAGCAGCGGCAGTCCGCGCCGCGCGGCTTCGCGGGTGGCCCAGTCCAGCGCCTGCCGGCTGTGCGTGGAGCCGTCGACGGCGGCGATCACGGGAAGATCGTTGGTGGTCATGACCCCGAGCGTACGTCGCCGGGCCGGCAGCGTTCGCCCCGGCCTGATCCGGACGAAAGGCCCTGGTGGTGCGGCGGCCCGTCAGTCGTGGTTGTGGGTGGAGGAGGTGTCGTCCGGGGGCACGCTGCGCCCGCCGTCCCTGCCGCTGGCCACGACGGCGACCAGGGCCACCACGATCGCCACCACCGCGAGCCGGCCGCCCAGCCGCAGCGCCCACCCCGTACGGCCCTTGGCGGCCGCCCCGGGACGGCCGGGCAGCTTCTCGGAGCGGCGGGCGGGCCGCAGCAGCCGCAGGAGCAGCAGGGCGGCGATCGGGATCTGGAGCAGCCAGACGCTGGTGCGGAACCAGCCGTCGTACCAGACGTTGGTCCCGTACAGCAGGGTGTGCCAGACGCTGAGGACGTACACGACGATCACGCACCGGTGCAGGACTCGCCAGGTCTTGGGGCCGATGCGGTGGCGTACGTAGAAGAGCAGGCCGAGCGGGATCGCGAGGTAGAGCGCAGCCTGGCCGACGGGGATGGCGATCCGCCCGGTCCCGGAGTCGTAGCCGCCGGGGACGAAGGCCTCCACGAAGGCGGTGGCGACGGCGGAATTCCAGGCGGCCGTGTCGTGCCGGACCAGTTCGGCCGCGAAGAGGAGGGCGTGGGCGGCGATCAGGGCGATGGTGTTGAGGCTCGTGGTGCGGTGGAGGCGTTCCAGCCGGGGGCCCGACAGCGGCAGGCGGCCCGGCCGCGGTCCGGAGAGCATCAGCCCGAGGATGACCGTGCCCCAGGCCCAGAGCAGGGCGGACCAGCCGAACGCCTGGCTGAGGAAGTACATCCAGAAGCCGCCCGCGTCGGCCATGAACGGCATCACGGTGACCGTGGAGGAGGTCTTGTTGCGGATGCGTATGTAGAGCAGGACGAAGACCGCCGCGGTGACGACGAGCGCCACCAGACCGTCGGGCCACGAGGCCCGCAGGTCGGAGCGGAGCGTCGGCCGTCTCGGCTCTCCCGGCCGCCGGGGGCCGGGGACCTGGGAATCGCCGGATGCGGGGCTTTCGGGCGTCTCGGTGGCCGCTGCCGGTTCGGGGGCGGGGGGCGGGTTCGTCATGCGGCCTCTTCGGGGCGGGGATGGGGGCGGATGCGGCGGCCCCGGGCCACGAGGCGTACGCAGACGCGTTGTTGGAGCAGTCGGGCGGCGGGAGGGAAAAGTTCCCCGCCGCGCCATGTGACATGGATCACACGTGGTGCTGGTGGGGCAAACGAGGTGAACTCCCGTTGTTTCGGCATCTGGTGCTCTTCTCGCCGGGGTGGGTACGGCTGGCACCATGGCTGCCATGGGAGCCGGAACCGCACTCCGACTCGGGCGCACCGCGCTGTTCGCGGTCGTGTGCGTCGCCGTGTCCGGGCTCGGCCACGCGCTGATGTCCGGCGCGCCCCTGCCCCTGCTCGTCCAGGCCGCAGCCCTGCTGCCGGTGTGCGGGGCGGGATGGTGGCTCGCCGCGCGGCAGCGGAGCGCCCCGGTGACCGTCGCCGCCCATGTGCTGGGGCAGTTGGGGCTGCATGCCTTCTTCTCCGCTGCCGGATCCTGGCTGCCGTCCGGCACCGGCGCGCACCACGCGGGCGGCGCACACCATGCGTCGGGTGCGATGGGCCACTCCGCGCATGAGGTCCCGATCGGCGGCTCGTCGGACCTGATGGGGCTTCTGGCCGCCTTCGACGGCACGGTGTTCACCCTCGGCATGGCCGCCGCCCACGCGCTGGCCGGGCTGGTCTGCGGCTGGTGGCTGTGGCGCGGCGAGGTCGCCCTCGCCCGGCTGGGCCGCTGCCTGGTGCTGTTCGTCCGCGCCCCGCTGCGGACGGCCTGGCGCCTGTGGTCCGCGACGCCGCCCGCCGCCGCGCCGCCGGCCCGGCGGCGCACCCGGCGCCGGGCCGGCCGCCGCCCCCAGGACCTTCTCGCGCGGCATTCCCTCTGCCGGCGCGGGCCCCCGCTCTCCCTCCGCTTCCTCTGACCTCCATCCGACCTCCGGCCTCTGCGTGCCGGAGGCGGTACGGGTGTGCGCCCCCGCGCACACCCGTGACAGGCATGCCGGTTCCCGACCGGGCCCGCCGCCGGCGGCGCGTCCGTAACGGAACCGGTCACCGGAGCCGGGCGACCGCTGCCCCGGCTCCGCAAGGACGCGAAGGACTGCTGTGACACTTCCTGCTCCCGCACTACCCGCCGCGCAAGCCGCCGCCGTGCCCCTGGCCGCCGTACGGTCGGCTGCTCCCGCACCAGCGGCTGCCGCTGTACCACCCGCCGCCGCGCCGCCCGCCCGGCCCACCGTCTCCCGGCCGCCGGTCCTCCGGGTGTCCGCCACCCGGCCGCCCCACCCCCGGGTCCCGGCCGCCCGGCAGAACGACGGGCAGATCACCGACTGGGCGCTGGCCGCGGGCGGCGGGGACCGGGAGGCAGCCGACCGGTTCGTCCGGGCGACCTACGAGGACGTCCGCCGGTTCGTCGCCTACCTCAGCTCCGACGCCCCGGGCGCGGACGACCTGGCCCAGGAGACGTACCTGCGGGCGATGAGCGGACTGGCCCGGTTCGCGGGGCGTTCCTGCGCCCGGACCTGGCTGATGTCGATCGCGCGGCGCGTCGTCATCGACCGGCACCGGGCGGCCGCCGTACGCCCCCGGACCGCCGACACCGCGGACTGGCAGACCGCCGCGGAACGCGCCCAGCCCCGCCATCTACCCG
The DNA here is from genome assembly GCA_014649555.1 of Streptomyces globisporus. Lineage (GTDB taxonomy): Bacteria > Actinomycetota > Actinomycetes > Streptomycetales > Streptomycetaceae > Streptomyces > Streptomyces globisporus. Next base: position 57,310 of record BMTG01000015.1, read on the forward strand.
GGTTCGAGGAGTCCGCGGCGGTGCTGGACGCCCTGCGCCGACTGGACCCGGCCCGCCGCCAGGCCTTCGTCCTCACCCAGCTGCTGGGCGCGTCCTACGAGGAGGCCGCGGCCGCCGCGGGCTGCCCGATCGGCACGGTCCGCTCCCGGGTGGCGCGCGCCCGCCGGGAACTCGCCGGACAGTGGCGCGCGGAGCCGGCCGACCCGGCCGACCTCGTCCGAGCGGGCTAGGGCCTTTCGTTTGGATCGTGTCGGGCCCGGCGGATCAGGGCCGGAAACCCCCCCTTGAGGTTCAGACGCTCTCCGCCCGGGGCCCCGCACGGCCCCGGGCGGTACGGCGGCGGAGCAGCAAGGCCGCCGGCAGCACCAGGCACTGGAGGCAGACCACCGCCCAGAACCCCCGCGCCGAGCCCGCCGCCTGGGCCGCCCCGTACAGCTGACCGCCCACCACCCCACTGGCGAACGCACCGATGCCCGCCGCCAGCCGCTGCCGCCCGAACACGCTCGCCGGGGCGGCGGTCGAACGTGCCAGCGCCTCCAGGTCGTTCTTGAGGAAGAGCACGATCTCCCCGAGGCACAGCAGCGCCCCGCCCACCGCGATCCCCGCGTGCCCGCCGGCCCCGATCGCCGCCATCCCCGCCGCCATCGCCCCGAACCCCCACCGCAGCGCGGCCGGGTAGCTCAGCGCGGCGACCCGTTCCGCCAGCAGCGGCTGGGCGACGACGAGGAGGGCCGCGTACCCCGTCAGGACGGCCCCGTAGAAGGCGGCCGACGTCCGGGGGACCGCGTACAGCGCCAGGTAGTGCTGGAAGAACATGAACGCGTACACGCTGAGCACGGTCACCAGGAACGGCGAGAGTCCGGAGGCCCGTGCGCCGGTGTCGCGTGCCTCCGCGGTGGTGGGTTCGGCATCGCCCGGCGGCCGGTCCGGCACGCCGTGCGGCAGCAGCGCGTGCCCGGCCCCGATCAGGACGAACAGCCCGGTGACGCATGCGAACAGCACCCCGGGCGAGCCCATGACGAGGGGCGCGGCGGCGGGCGGGCCCAGCGCCATCCCCGCGTTGAACGCCGAGCTGCTCGCCGACAGCAGTCGGGGGCGGTCCGCCTCGGGCACCCCCTCCACCAAGTACGCCTTGTTCGCCGGGAGATACAGTGCCGCGCCCGCCGACACCAGCAGCAGCGCCCCGACGGCGAGCACCGGACTGGTCAGCCCGGGGACGAAGGCGGCGAACCCCGCGGTACGCAGCGTCAGCGCCAGCAGCATCGCGCGCCGCAGCCCGATCCGCGCCACCACCGGACCCGCGACGACACCCCCGGCGAACTGGATCAGCGAGGCCACCGCCAGCACGAGACCGACCGTGCCGAGGCCGATGCCGAGCCGCTGGTGCAGCAGCACCGACATGTAGGGCAGCACGGCGAAGCTGCCCAGCGTGATCAGGAACGAGCCCGCCAGCAGGAACCGTTGGGGACCGGAGAACGGCTGCCGTACGCGGGGCCCGGGGGACGCCTCCGTGCGCGGCGGCCTCACCGCCCCGGGCTCACGGCCCCGCGACGACGACCGGGCGGACCCGGACCGCCGCGCTCCACGCCCGGTGCTGGGCCAGCTCCGCCGTCCGCCCCTCGGCCAGGACCATGCCCGTGCAGCCCCGCTGGTCGCCGACGTGGATCACGCTCTCGCCGGGCTCGCGCACCGGAAACCACTCCACCGCCCCCGGAAACGCGGCGAGTTCGTCGAGGCCGAGCCAGCCCTTCAGCACTCCGGGCCGCTCCGGATACACCAGCACGAAGCCGTACGCCGGGCCTTCGGCGTCGAGCGGGGCGTCCAGCAGCGCCGGACGACGGCCCAGCGCCTCGTCCATCATCGCCGTGTAGACGTTGGTCCGCAGCGTGCGGCACAGCACCTCGCCGACCAGCGCGCCGCCGATCCTCCGGTTGATCTCGACCAGTTCGGGCCCGTCGGCGGTCAGGATGAACTCCACATGGGCGAAGCCCCGTTCATGCCCGGCCGCCGCCAGGACCCGGCCCACCCACGCCTCGATCCCGGCCCGTTCCGCCTCCGGCAGCGCCACCGGGAACGCCGCCGCCTCCTCCCGTACCACCGCCGCCCGGGACGTCTGGCGGCTCAGCACCCCGAACAGCCGGGTGGCCCCGTCCCAGCTGAGGGTCTCCGCGCTGTACAGCGGACCGGCGAGGAACCCTTCGGCGAACAGCGCGCCCGTCAGGCGCTGTTCGGCCGCCTCCGCCAACGCCCGGTGCAGGGCCTCCTCGTCGTGCACGATCCACACATGGCGGGACGAGGTGCCCGCCGAGTCCTTCAGGACCGCGGGCAGCCCCACTGCCCGCAGCACCTCCCCGGCGCCTTCGGGACCCGGCGGGACAGCTAGGGCCGTACTGCGGCTCAGCCCGTGCGCGTGGAGCGTCTCCCGGACCCGGCGCTTGTCCCGCAGAAGCTTCACGGACTCCGGGTCCGGCCCCGGCAGCCCCCGTTCGCGGGCCAGCTCGGCGGCCGGCAGGCTCCAGGTGTCCGTCGTGTTGATCAGCCCGGCCAGATCCGGCACGGCGTCCAGCGCCCGGCGGACGGCGTCCTGGTCCCCCGTGTCGACATCGACGACGTCCAGCGCCTCCGGCGGCAGCACCGCCAACTCGTGCCGGTAGACCGCACGGTCACCGGTCAGCAGGCACAGCCGGTGCCCCGCCTCCGCGGCGGCCTCCGCCATCCGCCCCAGGCCGAAGGACAGGGACTCCAGTGCGACGATCGTCATGGCAGCAGCTCCACGCTCGGTACGGAGGAAGGGGAGGGGGAGGGGACATTGCCCTCGGAGGTCCAGGCGCCCTCGGTGGTCCTGGCGGCCTCCGGAGCGGTACGCCCGGCCCACTCCATCACCGACCACGGCGGCCGCAGGTCGTCCGGCGACGCGATGATCCGGGGCCGCAGCCCCGCCGGGTCCAGCGCCTCCGCGTGCCGGGCGAACACCCGCTCCGCGTACCGGTGTCCGGTGTCGGCGCCCAGCACCAGATGCAGCCGCCCGGGATCACGGGCCGCCTCCCAGGAGGCCGTCAGATGGGCCGCCCCGGTGGAGAGACCCGCGAACACCGCGTGCTCCCGGAGCAGTCCGACGGCCCCGGCCATGGCATGGCGGAAGTCCAGCCAGTGGACGGTGTCGTACAGCTCGTGGCGGACGTTCCCGAACGGGATCGAGCTGCCGATACCCGCGATGATCGCCTCCGGGTCCTCGAACCGCTCGCTCCCGAAGGTCACACTGCCGAACGGCTGGATGCCCACCAGCCGCACCGACCGCCCCGACTCCCGCAGCGCACGCGCCAGTCCACCGGTGGACGCACCCGTGCCCACCGCGCCCACCACGGTCAGCGGACCGTCCGGCAGCGCACCGGACAGCAGCTCCGCGAACTCCCGGTAGCCCTCGTGGTGGACCCCGTCGTGGTACTGCCGCATCCAGTGGAAGTCGGGCCGCTCGGCCAGCAGCCGCCGCACATGGCGCACCCGCAGCTCCTGGTCCAGGCGCAGGCTCTGCGAGGGCGGCATCGCGTCGACCGTCGCGCCGAGGATCTCCAACTGCGCCCGCATGGTGGCGTCCACGGTGGTGGAGGCGACGATGTGGCAGCGCAGCCCGTAGCGGTGGCAGGCCATGGCGAGGGCCAGCGCGTAGATCCCGCTGGAGCTGTCGACCAGGGTCTGCCCGGGCACCACCCGGCCCCGGCGCAGCAGCGAGCGGACCGCACCGAGGGCCGCGTACACCTTCATCGTCTCGAAGCGGGCGAGGACGACGTCGTCCGTCAGCCGGATCAGGTCCGGGGTTTTCACCGCGTCGGTGATGTGGTCGTGCACGGTGGCGACAGGCGTGGTGGCGGTGCGCGGACGGGCGTCCGCCCCCGCCCTCACTTGCGCCGCCCGCGCACGATGAGCCGGTCCGAGCGCTGGTCGTAGCCGGACGCGTCGAACCCGCCGAAGCACTCCACGTCGGTGAAGCCCGCGCTCTCGAAGAGGGCGTGCAGCTCGGCCGCCGAATAGAGCCAGGAGGTGATGGAGGCGGTGCGCGCCGTCGTGCCGCGCACCAGCGTCCAGTCCGTGCGCAGGCGCCGCCAGCTGTCGAGCACGGTGTCGCGCTGGACGACGTAGGAGCCGTCCGGCAGGTCGACCGCCTTCGGCCGCCCGATCCAGCCCGCCAGCACCTCCTTGCCCATCACGTCCACCAGCAGCTGCCCGCCCGGCGCGAGGCTCTCGTAGGCGTTGCGCAGCACCTGGAGGTTGTCCTCGGCCTCGTCGAAGTAGCCGAACGACGTGAACACGTTCAGGATCACGTCGAAGCCGCCCGGCTCCCGGTACGTGAGCATGTCGGCACGCTCCAGCCGGACCGCGGCGCCCGCCGTGTCGCAGGCGGTACGGGCGCTCTCCAGCATCGACGGGGACAGGTCGACGCCCGTCACCTCGTACCCGCGCCCCGCCAGCGGCACCACGAAGAGGCCGGGGCCGCAGCACAGGTCCAGGACTCTTGTGCCCGGTGGGAAGTCCAGCAGCGGGGAGGACGCGACCAGGGCGGCGGCGGACTCGGCCCGGGCCGGCGGGAACATCGTCGCGGCGAAATCGGACCAGAGCGCGTCGTCCTCGTACCAGTGCATGCCTCGCGGTCTCCTCCCGGGCCCGGGGCCCCGTGGGTGTACTGCGGCGGTCATCCCGGCGGCCGTCCCGTCGTGCCGGCCGCCGCTTCCGTCACCGGGACGTCGTCCGCACCCGGTGTCTCTCCAGTAGTCGGCCGCCCCGGCCGCGAAGTTCCCGCGTGATCACCGGAGGATGTCCTGCCGGGCCTTTCCTGTGATCACCGGCCGATGTCGGGGGCTCGCTGCCGCGAAGCCTCACCGGAGGTTCCCGGCCGGTGTGCAGGCGACGTAACCGGCGTTGTTCGCCCGGTGTCATCCCTGGGTAACGGGCCTTTCCTAGATTCGGGAGCGACCGCCGCCCGCCCCGCGTCCCTCCGGGAACGCCCGCCCCCGAAGGGCCCCGCACATGACCGTGCCGACCCCGCCGCCGGACGCCGCCGCCACCGACCGGGTGCGTACGGTCTGCTCGTACTGCGGTGTCGGCTGCGGGATCGTCCTCGACATCGCCGCCGGACCCGACGGCCGCCGCACCGTCGTGAAGGCCTCCGGTGACAAGGAGCACCCGTCGAACGCCGGACGGCTGTGCACCAAGGGCGCGACCGGCGCGGACCTCCTCGCCGCGCCCGGCCGGCTGACCACCGCCCTGGCCCGCGCCGACCGCAGCGAGCAGCCCGCCCCGCTCGGCCGGGACGCGGCCATCGCCGAGACGGCGCGCCGACTGCGGTCCGTGCTGGACACCGACGGTCCGGACGCGGTGGCCCTCTACGTCTCCGGCCAGATGACGCTGGAGGCGCAGTACCTCGCCAACAAGCTGGCCAAGGGCTTCCTGCGGACCAACACCATCGAGTCCAACTCCCGGCTCTGCATGGCGAGCGCGGGCAGCGGCTACAAGCTGTCCCTCGGCGCGGACGGGCCGCCCGGCTCGTACGAGGACTTTGCCCACGCCGACGTCTTCCTCGTCACCGGCGCCAACATGGCCGACTGCCACCCGATCCTGTTCCTGCGGATGATGGAGCGCGTCAAGGCCGGTGCGAAGCTGATCGTCGTCGACCCCCGGCGCAACGCCACCGCCGCCAAGGCGGACCTGTACCTGCGGATCCGGCCCGGGACCGACCTGGCCCTCCTCAACGGCCTGCTGCACCTCCTCGTCGAGAACGGGCACACCGACCCCGCGTTCATCGCCGAGCACACCGACGGCTGGGAGCAGATGCCCGCCTTCCTCCGCGACTACCCGCCCGCCGTGGTCGCGGAGATCACCGGCATCCCGGAGGACGACATCCGGCAGGCGGCCCGCTGGATCGGCGAGGCGGGCGAGTGGATGAGCTGCTGGACGATGGGGCTCAACCAGTCCACCCACGGCACCTGGAACACCAACGCGCTGATCAACCTGCACCTGGCGACCGGCGCGATCTGCCGCCCCGGCAGCGGACCGTTCTCGCTCACCGGCCAGCCCAACGCCATGGGCGGCCGCGAGATGGGCTACATGGGCCCCGGGCTGCCCGGCCAGCGGTCGGTCCTGTCCGACGAGGACCGCGCCTTCACCGAGGAGCTCTGGGGCGTCCCACCCGGCACCCTGCGCGCGGACGGCTCGGGCAGCGGCACCGTCGACATGTTCCGGCGGATGGCCGAGGGGGAGATCAAGGCCTGCTGGATCATCTGCACCAACCCGGTCGCCTCGGTCGCCAACCGCCGGACCGTCATCGAGGGCCTGGAGGCCGCCGAATTCGTCGTCACCCAGGACGTGTTCGCCGACACCGAGACCAACGCGTACGCCGATGTCATCCTGCCCGCCGCCCTCTGGGCCGAGTCCGAGGGCGTGATGATCAACTCGGAGCGCACCCTCACCCTCTCCCGCCGCGCCACCGACCCGCCCGGGGAGGCGTGGCCGGACTGGCGGATCATCGCGGAGGTCGCCTGCGCCCTGGGGTACGAGGACGCCTTCGGCTACACGAGCGCCGAGGAGATCTTCGCCGAGATCACCCGGGCCTGGAACCCGCGCACCGGCTACGACCTGCGCGGAATGACGTACGAGCGGCTGCGCGGGACGCCCGTCCAGTGGCCGAGCGCGGACGTCGAAGGACCCGCCCGCAACCCCGTGCGCTACCTCAACGACGGCGTCAGCCAGGAGCTGACCGTACGCCCCGACGGCAGCGTGCCCAGGCTCGCCTTCCCCCTCCCCGGCGGCCGGGCCGCCTTCCACGCCCGCCCGCATCTGCCGCCGGCCGAAATGCCCGACGAGGACTTCCCGTTCGTCCTCAACACCGGCCGTCTCCAGCACCAGTGGCACACCCTCACCAAGACCGCCAAGATCACCAAACTGAACCGGCTGGACCCGGCTCCCTTCGTGGAGATCCACCCCGACGACGCTGCTGCCCTGGGGCTGGCCGAGGGCGACGGCGTCGAGGTCGCCTCGCGGCGCGGCCGCGCGGTGCTCCCGGCCCGGATCACGGACCGGGTCGCGGCGGGGGAGTGCTTCGCGCCGTTCCACTGGAACGATCTGTTCGGCGAGTACCTCGGCGTGAACGCGGTGACGAACGACGCGGTCGACCCGATCTCGTTCCAGCCGGAGCTGAAGGTGTGCGCGGTCCGGCTGGCGAAGGTCGCGGCCCCGACGGTCACCACAGAAGACCGCCCGCACACCTCGGACCTCGCGGGCACCTCAGATCTCGCACGCACCACGGAACTCGTGGACGCCTTGGGGCTCGCGGAGATCGCCCCGCCCGTCCTCAGCGACCCGGAACGCCGCTATCTGGCCGGATTCCTGGCGGGCCTCGGCGCCCGCCCGGCGGGCACCCCGGTCCTCCCGGCGGGTGCCCCGTTCGCCCCGGAGACCGCCCTGTGGGTCAACGGCATGCTGGCCGGCGCCCACTCCCGGCTTCCGGACCCCCCGGGACCCGGCATCGCGCCCGCACCACCGGAGAGCGCATCGGCGGAACAGGGCGGCCGCCCGGTCGTCGTGCTGTGGGCCTCGCAGACCGGCAACGCCGAGGAGGTCGCCGCGACGGCCGCCCGGACACTGGCCGCCGAGGGGTACCGCACCACGCTCCTCGGCATGGACGACGGGACGCCCGACGCACTGCCGAGCCCGGCCGACCTCCTCGTCGTCACCAGCACCTTCGGCGACGGCGACGCCCCCGACAACGGCTCCGGCTTCTGGGAGTCCCTGAACACCCCCGAAACCCCGCGCCTGGAAGGCGTCCGCTACGCCGTACTCGCGCTCGGCGACTCCACGTACGACGACTTCTGCGGCCACGGCCGCCGCCTGGACGAACGCTTCGGCGAACTGGGCGCGGAGCGGCTGGTCCCGCGCACCGACTGCGAACCGGAGTACGAGCAGCCTTTCGGCCAGTGGCTCAAGGAGGTCAGGGCGGCACTGGAGACGGCGACACCGGAAGGACCGACGGCGCCGGAAGCCACGCCGACGCCGAGAGCGGCAGCAGCAGCGCCTCCGGCCGAGAAGCAGCCCGCCCGCCCCTCCAGGGCCGCTCCCGTCACCGCTCTCCTCACCGAGAACCGCCTCCTGAGCCTGCCCGGTGCGACGAAGGAGGTCCGCGCCTTCACGATCGACACGCGGCACGCCGACACCCCCCTGACGTACACGGCCGGGGACGCCCTCGGCGTACGGCCGCTCAACTGCCCGGACCTGGTGGCCGAGTGGCTCGCCGTCACCGGGCTCGACCCCGCGGCCGAGGTGGACGTCCCCGGCCACGGGACGGTCGCACTGGGCGAGGCCCTGCACCGCCACCTCGACATCACCCGCATCACCCCGGACCTGCTGCGCCTGGTCGCCGACCACACGGGGGACCGGTCCCTGAAGAAGCTGCTGCGCCCCGACAACAAGGGCGAGCGGGACCGGTGGACATGGGGGCGGCAGGCCGTGGACGTGCTCGCCGAGCACCCGGTACGGGCCACGGCCGCCGCCTGGGCCGAGGTGCTGGGACCGCTGCGCCCCAGGCTCTACTCCATAGCTTCCAGCCCCTTGGAGGATCCCCACCGGATGCGTCTCACGGTCTCCGTGATCCGCTACGAGAGCGCCCTCGGCCGGGTGCGGAAGGGCGTCGCCTCCACGTTCCTCGCGGACGCCGAACCGGACAGCCCCGTACCGGTGTTCGTCCAGCGCAACGACCGCTTCCGCCCGCCCGCCGACCCGGCCACCCCGATGATCATGGTCGGCCCCGGTACGGGAGTCGCCCCGTTCCTGGGCTTCCTGGAGGAACGCCGCGCGCTCGGCCACTCCGGCGCCAACTGGCTGTTCTTCGGTGAGCAGCACCGCGCCACGGACTTCTACTACCGCGAGGAACTCGACGCCATGAGCCGCTCGGGCACCCTCACCCGGCTGGACACCGCCTTCTCCCGCGATCAGCGGGCCAAGGTCTACGTCCAGGACCGGATGCGCGAGCACGGAGCCCAGCTCTGGTCCTGGCTCCGCGACGGAGCCCACCTCTACGTCTGCGGCGACGCCTCCCGCATGGCCAAGGACGTCGACCGGGCGCTGCGCGACATCGCCGTCGCCCACGGGGGGCTCGAACCCGACACCGCGGCCGCCCAGGTCAAACAGCTAGCCTCGGACCGCAGATACGTACGGGACGTGTACTGACGGAACGAGGGAGTACGGGGATGGCCTGGGCGGACGTACCGGTGGACACGAAACCACCGGCGGCGGGCGCGGTCCTGCTGACCGGCATCCCCGGCAGCGGCAAGAGCACGGTGGCCGCGGCGCTAGCCGCCCGGTTCGCCGCCTCCGCCCACATCGAGGTGGACGCCCTCCAGGAACTGATCGTCTCCGGCGGCCGGTGGCCCTCGCCCGACCATGACGAGGAGGCGGACCGCCAGATCTTCCTCCGGGCCCGCAACGCCTGCCTGCTGGCGGACAGTTTCCTCGCCGCGGGCTTCCTCCCGGTCATCGACGACGTCGTCGTACGCCGCGCCCACCTGGACTTCTACCGCACCACGCTCACCGTCGGGCCGCTGCACCATGTCATCCTGGCCCCGGGCGCCGCGAAGGCCCGGGAGCGCAATCTCGCCCGGGACAAGACGCTCACGACGGACTGGTCGTTCCTGGAGACGGCGATGCGCGACGAACTGGCCGACGAGAAGATCTGGATCGACAGCGCGGAGCTGACGGTGGCCGAAACGGTCGACGCGGTCCTGTCCGCCACCGGCCTGACGCCCCGCCGGCCCTGACCCCCCGGGCGTTGTCAGACCCCCGCCGTACGGTGGAACCATCTATCCGCGCTGCTGGCTGCTGCGCTGCTGGATCGCCCCGCCCGGCTGCTCCCGGGCGGGGCGCACCCTCTTTCTCGGGTCAGGAGACGTCACCGCGGACGCTGTCGCCGATGAGCCCGTCGGTGTACGTCACGTACTTGGCGTCGAACGTGCCCTTGGCGGTGACGGTTCCGGTGGTGTTCTCGCCGGGAGCGAGTGTCATGGCGTCCAGCTGGTCTTCGTCGACGCCGAGTTCGACGGTGTGCTTGCTGCCGTCGGTGTCGGTGATGGTGACGTACAGCGGGTTGACCTCGATGTCGTTCCTGCTGTTGTTCGTGATGGTGACCTGGACGCTGGTGTAGTCGTCGCCCTGGGCGAGGACGCTCTTCTTGAACGTGACGGCCTTCGCGGTGACCGTCACCGGAGCCTTCTCGGCCGACTCCTCCTCCTTGGGCTCGTCCTTCTTCGCTTCCCCCTGGGTGGCCGACGGCTTCGTGGTCGACGATTCGCCGCCGTCGTCACCGCCACTGGCGACCATGGAGATGACGGCGATGAGGACGATCAGGCCGACGATCCCGAGGCACCCGAAGCCGATGATCTTCCCGGTCTTCCTCTTCCGCGGCGGGGGCGGCTGCTGCCCCCACCCGGGCTGCTGCGGCTGACCGGGCTGCGGCTGCTGATACGTCATGTGTCCCCCTTGTGTGGTTCATGGAGGCATGACCGTAGCGACCCGTAGGAGGCGGGAGAGGCTGGTTGTCCGGTTGGTGACGGAGATGTGACAGAAAGGTGGAGGAAGCCTCGATCGTCCGTTCTGCGCTCGAACTGAGTGCCGGTTTCCTGAGCCCCTATCTACGCTCAGCGGCCCGGGTCAGCCCGCCGACTCGCCCGCGTGCGGGCTCAGCGCGCCCGACCAGACCAGGGCGAAGATGAGGATGCCGAGCAGGATGCGGTAGATGACGAAGGGCATGAAGCTCTTGGTGGTGATGAACTTCATGAACCACGCGATGACGGCGTATCCGACGAAGAAGGCCACCAGGGTCGCGAAGATCGTCGGGCCCCAGGAAACATGTCCCTCGCCCACGTCCTTCAGCTCGTAGGCGCCCGAGGCGAGCACCGCGGGGATCGCGAGCAGGAACGAGTAGCGGGCGGCCGACTCGCGGGTGTAGCCCATCAGAAGGCCGCCACTGATCGTCGCGCCCGAGCGGGAGACGCCCGGGATCAGCGCCATCGCCTGACAGAACCCGTAGATCAGACCGTCCTTGACGCCCAGGTCCTTGAGCGTCTTGCGCTCCTTCACCACCCGGTGCTTGCCGCCCGTCTCGTCGCGCGCGGCCAGCCGGTCGGCGACGCCGAGCACGATGCCCATGACGATCAGCGTCGTCGCGATCAGCCGCAGATCGCGGAACGGGCCCTCGATCTGGTCCTTGAGGGTGAGGCCCAGCACGCCGATGGGGATCGATCCGACGATGACCAGCCAGCCCATCTGGGCGTCGTGGTCGCTGCGCATCGCACGGTCCGTCAGGGAGCGGAACCAGGCCGACAGGATGCGCGCGATGTCCTTGCGGAAGTAGATGAGCACCGCGGTCTCGGTGCCGATCTGGGTGATCGCGGTGAACGCCGCCCCCGGGTCGTGCCAGCCGGCGAACGCGGCCGTCAGTCGCAGATGCGCGCTGGAGGAGATCGGCAGGAACTCGGTGAGTCCCTGAACAAGTCCCAGGACGAATGATTCGAACCAGCTCATGGGGCTTAGGCCATCCCGGAGGTGATCGTGCATCGGCCACGGGCGGCTGCGGCCCGTCGGCTGCGTGCAAAGTGCGGAGTGCGGTCAAGGACATCGAGGTCGCGGGCAGCGTATCGCCTGAAAGTGAACGTCAGGCCGACTGCACTGGTCATCCACGTGCCGCCGTGCGTTCAGCTGTCCGGCGTGTCCCGGCCGAGCCGGTGGCGTCTGCGCCAGGCCACCAGCGCCCCGCCGAGACCGGACAGCACGATGAAGCCCATGGCGGCCAGGAACACCGGCGAGGTCGGCGACGCGGCCTCGCTGCCGGCTATCACGTACGCCGCCGTGTTCGGGATCGACCCGAGACCGGTCGCCAGCAGGAACGGCGGAGCGCCCATCCGGGAGGTCGCCGCACAGTAGTTGGCGGCGGCGAACGGCACACCGGGGAAGAGCCGCAGCGCCAGCACCGACCGGAAGCCGTGCCGGCTCAGCACCCCGTCCGCCGCGGTGAGCAGCCTTCCGCGCAGCAGGGTCCGCAACGCGTCCTGCCCCAGCACCCGGCCCAGCATGAACGACACGCCCGCACCCAGCACCGTGCCCGCCAGCGCCGCCGCCAGACCCGTCTGCGCGCCGAACAACGCGCCCGCGGCGATGTTGAGCAACGGTCGCGGCACGAACGCCACCGTCAGCGCCCCGTACGCCAGACCGAAGAGCATCGCGGCCGTGCCGCCGGTCAGCTGGGTCGGCCACCCCGACTCCAGCAGCCGCTGTGGTTCGAACAGCAGCATCGTCGACGCGGCCCCGAGCAGGACCACGACGAGCAGCGAGAACCGGGACCACGGCGACAACAGCGCCCGGGAGAGGCGCAGGGCCGGACCCGAGGCGGGCCGGGCGGCGGGGACGGGGTCGAACATTCGGGGAGAGTAACCGAAAAGGATGTGTGATCGCCGTAATGTGCGTCGCGTGACCCCCGACGCCGACCCTGCCGCCGACGCCCCCGCCCCGCCGGTCAGCACCCTCGCCGACACCGTCCTGGAGCGGCTCGTCGCCACCTACGCTCCCGCAGCCGACCCCGTACGGGCCGAGGGGGCCGCCGCGTACATGAAGCACGTCGCACCCTTCCTCGGGATCCCCACCCCCGAGCGCCGGGCCCTGTCACGGACCGTACTGGCGGGCACCGGGCGGCCGGACGAGCGGGACTGCACGGCGATCGCGCTGCGCTGCTGGCTGCTGCCCGAGCGCGAGTACCAGTACTTCGCCGTCGACTATCTGCGCCGCCACGCGGGCCGCTGCACCTCCGGCTTCCTGCCCGTCCTGCACCACCTGGTGACCACCGTCCCCTGGTGGGACACGGTCGACCTGCTCGCCGCGCATGTCGCGGGCCCGCTGGTCACCGCCGACCCGGCGCTCGTCCGGGAGATGGACCGGTGGATCGACGACCCCAGCCTCTGGGCCGCCAGGACCGCCCTGCTGCACCAGCTGCGCTACAAGGAAGCCACCGACGCCGACCGGCTGTTCGGCTACTGCCTGCGCCGCGCGGACCACCCCGACTTCTTCATCCGCAAGGCGATCGGCTGGGCCCTGCGCGAGTACGCCAAGACCGACCCCGCCGCCGTACGCGACTTCGTCGACGGCGCGCGGACCCGGCTGTCGCCGCTCTCCGTGCGCGAGGCGCTCAAGAACCTCTGAGTGCCCTCCGAAACCTCTGAGAGCCCTCAGAAAACCATTCGACGTGGCCGCCGCGCCCGGCCATGATCAGGGGCATGTTCCGGTACGCCTTCCTCGCAGCGCCGTCCGCAGTCGCGGACGCGCCGAAGGCTGCCGTGAACGACGCGGTCGCCGAGGCACTCGCCCCGACCGCAGCCGCAGCAGCAGTCGCCGCAGCAGCAGTCGCATCGGCCTTCGCCGGTGCCGCAGCGCCCTTCGGCGGCGCCCGAAGCTGACCCTCCCCCGACAGTCCGGCGGACCCCGCAAGGGGAGGGTCGGCCGGGCCCTGGGGTCTTCATCTTTTCTCAGTTTCGCGTGCTTCAGAAGGAATCAGCCATGTCCAAGACGGCTTACGTGCGCACCAAGCCGCACCTCAACATCGGCACCATGGGCCACGTCGACCACGGCAAGACCACCCTCACCGCCGCCATCACCAAGGTCCTCAGCGAGCGCGGCGGGAGCTCCACCTCCTACGTGTCCTTCGACCGGATCGACCGGGCCCCCGAGGAGGCCCAGCGCGGCATCACCATCAACATCGCGCACGTCGAGTACGAGACCGACACCCGCCACTACGCGCACGTCGACATGCCCGGTCACGCCGACTACATCAAGAACATGGTCACCGGCGCGGCGCAGCTCGACGGGGCGATCCTCGTCGTCTCCGCGCTCGACGGGATCATGCCGCAGACCGCCGAGCACGTCCTGCTGGCCCGTCAGGTGGGCGTCGACCACATCGTCGTCGCTCTCAACAAGGCCGACGCGGGCGACCCCGAGCTGACCGACCTGGTCGAGCTGGAGGTCCGCGAGCTGCTCTCCGCGCACGGGTACGGCGGCGACACCGTCCCCGTGGTCCGGGTCTCCGGGCTCAAGGCGCTGGAGGGCGACCCACGGTGGACGGCGGCGATCGAAGGGCTGCTGGACGCCGTCGACACGTACGTACCGATGCCGGTGCGCTACACCGACGCCCCGTTCCTGCTGTCCGTCGAGAACGTCCTGACCATCACCGGCCGGGGCACCGTCGTCACCGGCGCCGTCGAGCGCGGCACCGTTCGCGTCGGCGACAAGGTGCAGGTGCTGGGCGCGGATGTCGAGACGGTCGTCACCGGCCTGGAGACCTTCGGCAAGCCGATGGAGTCCGCCGAGGCCGGGGACAACGTCGCGCTGCTGCTGCGCGGGGTGGAGCGCGACCGGGTCCGGCGCGGCCATGTCGTGGCCGCGCCCGGCAGCGTCACGCCCAGCCGCCGGTTCACCGCGCAGGTGTACGTGCTGTCCGCGAAGGAGGGCGGCCGGACCACCCCGGTCGCCACCGGCTACCGGCCGCAGTTCTACATCCGTACGGCGGACGTCGTCGGCGACGTCGACCTCGGCGAGGCGGCGGTCGCGCGCCCCGGCGACACGGTCACCATGACCGTGGAGCTGGGCCGTGACGTGCCGCTGGAGTCCGGCCTCGGCTTCGCGATCCGCGAGGGCGGCCGCACGGTCGGCGCGGGAACGGTCACCGAGCTGCTCTGAGACCGCCCGTTGTCCGCCACCCCTCGGTTCGGGGTGGCGGGCAACGGCGGCGACAATGGAGAGGTGAACGAGCCGATACCCGTCATCCGCGAGGTCGACTGCGGCACCGCCCGGCTGCTGCCCGACGTGGACCGCGACCGGGCCTGGCTGCTCACGGTCGACGACGCGCCCCAGTCCTACGTCGACCTCGACGACCCGTCCCACCTGGAGTTCGAATACGTGACGCGGCTCGCCCACGTCGTGGACGGCGCGGCGGAGCCGGGTGCGCCCCTGGACGTCCTGCATCTGGGCGGAGGCGCGCTGACCCTGCCGCGCTATGTGGCCGCCACCCGCCCCGGCTCGCGGCAGGACGTCGTCGACGCCGACCGGGGGCTGCTGGGGCTGGTCCGGGAGTATCTGCCGCTGCCCGAGGGGAGCGGCATCACTCTGCACGCGGCCGACGCCCGGGCGCGGCTGGAAGCGGCGGCCCCCGCCTCCGTCGACCTCATGATCGCGGATGTCTTCGGCGGCTCCCGGGTTCCGGCGCACCTCACGTCCGTCGAGTACGCGCGGGCGGCCGGACGGGCCCTGCGCGCGGACGGGATCTATGCGGCCAACCTGGCCGACAGCGCGCCGTTCGCCTTCCTCCGCTCGCAGTTGGCGAACTTCGCCGCCGTCTTCCCGGAGCTGGCGGTGGTCGGGGAACCGGCGGTGCTGCGCGGGCGGCGCTTCGGCAACGTCGTGCTGCTCGCCTCGTACACGCCCGTCGACGTGGATCCGCTCGTCCGCCGCTGCGCCGCGGACGCCTTCCCGGCGCGGGTCACCCACGGTGCCGCGCTGACCCGGTTCATCGACGGGGCCCGACCGGTGGCGGACGCGGACGCGGTCGCCTCGCCCGAACCGCCCGCCGGGGCCTTCAGCGTCGGCTGAGGCTTCCGGCGGGCGGAGCGGGGCGGCAGGGTGGCGCGGGAACGCGCTGCGCGGTGCGGGTGTCAGCCCGTGGGCTCACCCGCGAGGCGGACCGTGCTCAGGATCTGCTGGATGGTCGTGTCAGGAAGCTCGTCCTTGACGCCGGTGGCGGCGTAGAGGACCCAGGTCGAGAAGTCGCCCTTGGAGTTCTTGAAGGAGAACGCGATCGACTTCCCGTCGCTGTCGCACTTCCCCTTGTTGGCCAGCTCCAGGGCGGTGGCCTGCGCGACGCTGCCGGAGAGACCCGACTTGGTGGTGAAGGGCTTCGCCTTGCCGGTCTTGACCTTGGACTTCGGGTCCAGCTGGGAGTAGGCGGCCCACACCCAGTTGGCGGCCTCGTTCTGCGCGGCCTCGTCGGTGTTCTTGGCGCCCTGGGCGCCCTTCGTCCCGACGCCGGCGAGCCCGGTGTCCTCCTCGCGGCCGTCCCCGTCGGAGTCGTCGAGGCACCACTTGCTCTTGTAGTAGGCGGGTGCGGAGAAGCCGGCGACCGGCGACCCGTCCTCCTTCTTGGCGTCCTCGAATCCGGCGAACATTCCCGAACCGGCGACCTCCCAGTCACCGGGAACGTCGAACTGCGTGCCCCACTTCGGGTTGGTGACGACCTTCCAGCCCGGAATGAGCGGCTTGGGGTCGCCTTCGGAGCCCCGCGGGTTCTCCCCGGGAGGCGCGGCATCGGTGGCCGATTCGCTGGGCTTGGCACTCGGCGACGCGGACTTCTTCTTGTCGGCGACGTTCTTGCTGTCGTCGTCCTTGCCGAGCACGAGGAATCCGGTGACGCCCGCCGCGATCACGACGGCCAGCGCCGCGACGATCGCCACGATCGTCGTCTTCTTCTTGTCGTCGCCGGGCTTCGGCCCGCCGGGCGGACCCGGGACGGCGTACTGCGGGACCGTCGGCTGCTGGTAGGGATTGGGCTGCTGGTAGCCCGGCTGCCCGCCGGGCGGGCCCTGCGGGTACCCGTAGCCCGGCTCAGCGGGCTGCCCCGGCTGGCCCTGCGGCGGATATCCCGGTTGCTGATAGGGATTCGGCTGCTGGTACCCCGGCTGCTGGTACGGGTTCTGGTTCTGGTCCTGCGGGTTCTGCTCGCCCCCGGGCGGCTGCGTTCCTGGCCACATGGCCAGTAACCATAGATGGGCCGTGCGCCCACTTCTACGGCCGCCCTGTCCCAGAGCCGTCACAAGGGGATGGCCAAACGGCGCTACTGGTGAGTAACCTTCGGGCATGAGCGCTGAACAGATGACCGTCGGCGAGATGCTCGTCGCGACGGTTCCGATGGCCCGGACCCTCAACCTCGCATTCCTGGAGACCACCCCGGAGCGGGCCGTCGTCCGCCTGCCCGACCAGGCGGATTACCACAACCACGTCGGCGGCCCGCACGCCGGAGCGATGTTCACGCTCGCCGAGTCCGCCAGTGGCGCGATCGTCATCGCTGCCTTCGGCGACCAGATGTCGCGGGCCGTGCCGCTCGCCGTGAAGGCCGAGATCGGCTACAAGAAGCTCGCCATGGGCGAGGTCACCGCCACCGCGACCCTCGGCCGCCCGATCGCCGACGTGGTCGCCGAGCTGGACGCCGGGCAGCGGCCGGAATTCCCCGTCGCCATCGAGATCACCCGCGCCGACGGCGCGGTCACCGGCGAGATGACCGTCGTGTGGACCCTGCGCCCCAACGGCTGACCACCGCCGTACGTACATGAGACCGGGCCGCCGCCCCTCCGGGAACGGGAGGGGCGGCGGCCCGGGTGGCTTCCGGCGGTCTGCGGGCGGGCGTCAGCCGCCGTGCGCCTCGCGGTGCGCCTTCGCCAGCTCCACGTACCCTGCCGCGTTGAAGCGGATGCTCTCCAGCTCCTCGGCGGTCAGTGGCCGCTTCACCTTCGCGGGCACCCCCGCGACGAGCGAGCCCGGCGGCACCTGCATTCCCTGCGGTACGAGCGCCTGCGCCGCGACCAGCGAACCCGCGCCGATGTGCGCGCCGTTGAGCACCGTGGCGCCCATCCCGACCAGCACGTCGTCCTCGATCACACAGCCGTGCAGCACCGCGTTGTGGCCGACCGAGACCCGCGCGCCCACGGTGAGCGGGAACCCGGGGTCGGTGTGCACGCTGCAGTTGTCCTGGATGTTGCTGTCCGGGCCGAGCGTGATGGGACCGCAGTCGGCGCGCAGCACGGCCTGGTACCAGACGCTGGAGCCCGGGGCGAGCGTCACCTCACCGATCACCACCGAGGTCGGGGCCAGATAAGCGTCCACGTCGATGTCCGGCTCCTTGCCGCCCATGCCCGTGATCAACGCCTGCTCCGCCATCGCCTGCTCCTTCGCGCCGGTGTGGTGCTCCTGGGCCCTCTCCACCGGATCGGGCCGACCCTCACGGTAGGCGACGGCCCCCGGCGGGCGCCGCGCAGTGGGGTGAACATCACAGGTCACCGCAGGGATCGCCCACCGCGCCGCCGACTACCGTGAGCGCGTGCCGAAGAACCGAAACACGTTCTCCTTCCTCGCCCGCTGGCCGCGCCGCGCCGCCTCCCGCGCGGTCCATGTCGGCTGGGCCTGGGCACAGCGGGCGGGCGCGGTCACCGCCGAGCACCCCGGGCGGCTGCGGTTCGGCGCGATCGGCGCGGGCACCCGGCTCGCCTTCCCGCAGGGGACCGTGTTCGGGGAGCCGTGGATCGAGCTGGGCGCGCACTGCATCATCGGCGAGCAGGTCACCCTCACCGCCGGGATGATGCCGGACCTGGACCTGGGAACCGACCCGATCCTCACCCTGGGCGACGGCGTGGTGCTGGGGCGCGGCAGCCATGTGATCGCCGACACGACGGTGACCATCGGCTCGGACACGTACTGCGGCCCGTACGTCTACATCACCTCGACCAACCACAGCTACGACGACCCGCACGAGCCCGTGGGCAAGCAGTGGCCCCGGATGGAACCGGTGGCGATCGGCCCCGGGTGCTGGATCGGCACCGGTGCGGTGATCCTGCCCGGGGCCCGGCTCGGCCGGAACGTGGTGGTCGCGGCGGGCGCCGTCGTCCGGGGCGAGGTCCCGGACCACGCGGTGGTCGCCGGAGCCCCCGCCCGCGTCGTGCGCAGCTGGGACCCGGAGAAGGGCTGGCAGCCGCCCCTGCGTACGCCCGCCCCCGTGCCGATCCCGGAGGGCGTCACGCCCGAGCAGCTGCTGGCCCTCGCCGAGCTGGACGAGGTTCGGGAAACCCCGTAAGCCCCGGTGGGGCGGCGGTACGGCCCGGCCGACGGGGGAGTGCGGTGGGAGAGTGCACCGTACGGCAGTCGGCAGTGCAATATTCTTGACCGCGTTCTCGACCATCCACCGCAGGGACGGTACGTGTCCGACCTCGACCAGCTCACCCAGTCGCTGGCCCGCAACCTCAAGCGCTGGCGGGGCGAGCGCGGCTTCACCCTCGACGCCCTCGCTGCCCGCTCCGGAGTCAGCCGCGGGATGATCATCCAGATCGAGCAGGCGCGGACGAACCCGAGCGTCGGTATCACGGTGAAGCTGGCCGACGCGCTCGGCGTCGCCATCACCACCCTCCTCGACCACGAACAGGGGCCCCAGGTCCGGCTGGTCCCGGAGAGCCGGGCCGTGCGTATGTGGTCCACCGAGGCGGGCAGCTCCACCACGCTGCTCGTCGGGGCGGAGGCCCGCGGCCCGCTCGAACTGTGGACCTGCCGGCTGATGCCCGGCGAGGGCACCACGTCCGACCCGCACCCCGAGGGCACCGTCGAACTCCTCCACGTCACCGAGGGCGAACTGACCCTCCTCGTCGACGGTCTCGCCCATGCCGTCCCCGCCGGGACCTCCGCCACCTTCGAGGCGCACGTGCCGCACGGCTACCGCAACGAGGGCGGCGAACCGACGGTCTTCACCATGGCCGTCGCCATCCCGCCCGTCCGCTGAGACGCCGGGCCGGGCCCGCCCCCGCCGCTGTTGGCGTGAGCGCCATGCGCGCACCCATCGGCACCTTCGAGGACGCCGCTCCCGCCGCGGAACGGCTCGATCTGCTCCCCGCCCCCGTCGTCGCGGCGTTGACCGCGGGCTGGGGCGAGTTCACCGCCGAGCAGCTCGTCCACGTCGACAGCGATCCGGCCGTCGCCGACACCGCCGTCTTCGCCTAGCACCACGGCGTCGAACTCCTCGACACCTCGGCCAACTGCGTCGTCGTGGCGGGCAAGCGCGGCCAGGACGTCACCCTCGCCGCCTGCGTCGTCCTCTCCCGCACCCGGGTCGACGTCAACGGCGCGGTCCGCAAGCACCTCGGCGCCCGCAAGGCCTCCTTCGCCCCCATGGACACGGCGGTCGGCGAGAGCGGCATGGAGTACGGCGGCATCACCCCGATCGGCCTGCCCGCCGCCTGGCCCCTTCTGCTGGACCCCGCCGTCGTGGACGAGGAGTGGGTCCTGATCGGCAGCGGCAGCCGGCGCGGCAAGCTCATCGTCCCCGGCAAGGCGCTCGCCGCCCTCCCGGGCGCGGTGGTCGTCGAGGGCCTCGGCGTCTGAGCCTTCGCCTCGAACGGCGGGAGCGTCCGGCGCTCTGCCCGGGCGGCCGGGTCAGCTCCCGGCCGTCCGGTGCTCCGTGAGCCAGGCCGTGGCGAAGTCGACGGCGGGGCGCAGCCGGACGAGCCGGCACTCCGCGGCGCCCACGCGCCCCACCCGTACGTCACCCTCGGCTGCGGCCTCCTCGAACGCCGCGCCCAGGGCGGCGAAGTCCCCGTCGTCCAGGGCGACATCCTCGTACTCCCACCACCGCCGCACCCCCCGCGACGCCACCACACAGCGGTAGCTCCGGCGCGGCGGGCCGGGCATCCGGTACTCGCCCAGGTGGAACGCCGTACACGTGGCGTAGCCGGTGCCGAGCAGCAGGATCCGGGCATCCGCCTCGTACAGCCGGGCCAGCGGCGAGTCCTCCCCGAGGTGGCAGTCGGGGCGGTGCGCGGCGAGCAGCCGCGCACCGCCGGGGCCGAGCGCGGCGAACGAGGTCTGCGGATGGGCGCTGCGTTCGGCCCCCGCAGTCGTCCGTACGGTCTCGGCCAGCGCGCCCATCGACGGCGCGGGCGTCAGCGCCGGGTCGTACGCCGGCATCGCGGCGCGCACGGCGTCCACGGCCCCGGCGTCCAGGCCCCGCACCCGCTCGCGGTAGTGGGGGGAGGTGTCGGAGTTCTCCGGGGTGAACGCGGGGACCACCACCGTCCCCGCAGGCCCGACGGCCCGGCGCACCGCGTCCAGCACCCCCCGTGCCCCGCCCGCCACCGCCCCCAGCGACCGCAGCGAGGCGTGCACCAGGAGCACATCACCGGGCCGTACGCCGAGCGCGGTCAGCGCGGCTGCCGTCCTGGCCCTGTCGGTCACATCGAGTACGTCCTTCACGGCGGGGATTCTGCCCACCTCGCGGCGCCCCGCACACCCCGGCAGCTCAGGCGCGCGCACCCAGCCGCGGGATCTCGATCGCGGGGCACCGGTCCATCACCATGTCCAGGCCCACCGCGCGCGTCCGCCCGAAGGCGTCCGGGTCCACGACGCCGAGCTGGAACCACACCGCCTTCGCACCCGCCGCCACCGCTTCGTCCGCGACGGCGCCCGCCAGCTCGCTGTTGACGAACACGTCCACCACGTCGACCGGGAAGGGGATCTCCGCGAGCGAGGCGTACCCCTGTTCCCCGTGGACCGTCTCGGCCTTCGGGTGGACCGGCACCACCCGCTTGCCGAACCGCTGGAGGACCTGAGCCACTCCCCACGCCGCCCGGGAGGAGTTGTTCGACAGCCCGACCACCGCCCAGGTGTCGCCCGTGTCCTCAAGGATCCGTCGGATCGTCGCGTCGTCCGCGTACGCGCCCACCGCGCTGCTGCCGTCTGCGTTCCTGCCGTCTGCGTTCATGCCGGGACAACCCACGGCCCCCACTTCCCCATTCCCGCCGAGTCCCGCTCTCGCGGCGGCGCATAGGGTGGACGGATGCAGGAGCAGTACCGGACCGTCGCCCGCGCGGGCGTGCACGAGAGCGAGATCAACCGATCCCGTTTCCTCTGCTCGCTCGCCCCCGCCGCCACCGAGGAGGAGGCGCAGGAGTTCGTCGCCCGCGTCCGCAAGGAGCACCCGACCGCCTCCCACAACTGCTTCGCGTACGTGATCGGCGCGGACGCCTCCGTACAGAAGGCGAGCGACGACGGCGAACCCGGTGGCACGGCGGGCGTCCCCATGCTCCAGATGCTGATGCGGCGGGAGACGCGGTACGTCGTGGCGGTCGTCACCCGCTACTACGGCGGGGTCAAACTCGGGGCGGGCGGACTGATCCGGGCGTACGGGGGGGTGGTCGGCGAAGCCCTCGACGCGCTCGGCACGATCACCCGGCAGCGCTTCCGGCTCGCCACGATCCACGTCGACCACCAGCGGGCCGGAAAGCTGGAGAACGACCTGCGGGCCACCGGGCGGGACGTCCGCGAGGTGCGGTACGCCGAGGCCGTCACCATCGGGATCGGACTGCCGGACGGCGATGTCGAGGCGTTCACCGCCTGGCTGGCCGACACGACCGCGGGGACCGCGACCCTGGAGCTGGGCGGCGAGGCGTACGGGGACGCGACGGCGTGAACCTCGTGAGGTGAGGGCAATCCCACGGGGGCCCACGGGGGCCAAAATCATGATCGATGCGGGTTCGGCGGCCCGGCGGCGTTAGCGTGGTCGGTGCCGAGCGGGATCACGGGCCGCCGGTGCGCGGCCCACGGGGTGGAGGACGACGACGATGCAGGCCGGAACCGGCGGAGTGATGGCGTGAGGCTCCTGCACACCTCGGACTGGCACCTGGGCCGGTCCTTCCACCGCGTCTCCTTGCTGGACGCCCAGGCCGCCTACCTCGACCATCTCGTGGCGACCGTCGAGGAGCGCGAGGTGGACGCCGTCCTCGTCGCGGGCGACGTCTACGACCGGGCCGTACCGCCGCTCACCGCCGTCGAGCTGTTCGACCGGGCGCTGCACCGGCTCGCCGCCGTCGGCGTCCCCACCGTCATGATCTCCGGCAACCACGACTCGGCCCGTCGGCTCGGCGTCGGCGCGGGGCTCTTCGAACGCGCCGGGATCCATCTGCGGACCGACCCCGAGGGCTGCGCCACCCCCGTCGTGCTCGCCGACGACCACGGCGACGTGGCGTTCTACGGGCTGCCCTACCTGGAACCGGCCCTGGTCAAGGACGTCCTGGGGGCGGGCAAGGCCGGTCACGAGGCGGTGCTCACCGCCGCCATGGACCGGGTCCGCGCCGACCTCGCCACCCGCCCCGCCGAAACCCGCTCCGTCGTCCTCGCGCACGCCTTCGTGGCGGGCGGGGAGCCCAGCGACAGCGAACGCGACATCACCGTCGGCGGGGTCGCCGCCGTCCCCGCCGGGGTCTTCGACGGCGTCGACTACGCGGCACTCGGCCATCTCCACGGCTCCCAGCGGGTCACGGCCAGGGTCCGCTACTCCGGCTCGCCGCTCGCCTACTCCTTCTCCGAGGCCGACCACCGCAAGACCATGTGGCTCATCGACCTCGACGCCGACGGGGGCATCGCCGCCGAGGAACGGATCGACTGCCCCGTGGAGCGGCCCCTCGCCCGGCTCCGCGGCCGCCTCGACACCCTCCTGGAGGACCCCGCCCTGGACCGCCACGAGCACGCCTGGGTCGAGGCCACCCTGACCGACCCGGTACGCCCCGCCGACCCCATGGCCCGCCTCGCCCGGCGCTTCCCGCACACCCTCAGCCTCGTCTTCGACCCCGAGCGGCCGCCGGACGACCCGGGGGCCTCCTACGCGCAGCGCCTCAAGGGCCGCGACGACCACCAGATCGCCGAGGACTTCGTCGCCCACGTGCGCGGCGGCAGCGGCCCCAGCGACCTCGAACGCACCGTGCTGCGCGCCGCGTTCGACGACGTACGGGTGGACGAGACCGTGCGCGAGGTGTCCCGGTGAGACTGCACCGCCTGAGCATCACCGCCTTCGGGCCGTTCGGCGCCACCCAGGAAGTCGACTTCGACGCCCTGTCCTCCGCCGGACTCTTCCTGCTCCACGGCCCCACCGGCGCGGGCAAGACCTCCGTCCTGGACGCGGTCTGCTTCGCCCTCTACGGGGCCGTCCCCGGCGCCCGGCAGAGCCCCGGCGCCTCCCTGCGCAGCGACCACGCGCCCGTGGACCTGCCCACCGAGGTCCAGCTGGAGCTGACCGTCGGCGGCCGCCGTCTCGAAGTCACCCGCAGCCCCGCCCAGCCCCGCCCCAAGAAGCGGGGCGACGGCTTCACGATGGAGAAGGCCCAGAGCAGGCTGCGCGGTTACGACCCGGAGCGCGGCTGGCACGCCCTCAGCAAGTCGCACCAGGAGATCGGCGAGGAGCTGACCCAGCTCATCGGCATGAGCCGGGACCAGTTCTGCCAGGTGGTGCTGTTGCCGCAGGGCGACTTCGCGCGCTTCCTGCGCTCGGACGCCGAGGCCCGCGGCAAGCTCCTCGGCCGGCTCTTCGACACCCGCCGCTTCGCCGCTGTCGAGGAACGCCTCGCCGAACTGCGCCGGGGCGCCGAGGCCAGGGTCACCGCCGCCGACGAACGCATCCTCGCCCTCGCCCAGCGCATCGCCCAGGCGGCCGGACCCGCCGGGGCCGAGGCCACGCCGATCGCCGCCCGGCCCGGCGAACCGGGCCTCGCCGAAGCGGTGCTGGAGTGGGCCGCCATCGCCCGGTCCACGGCCCGGGAACGGCTCGACATCGCCCACCGCGTCGTCGCCTGGGCCGAGGACCGGCAGCGCGGGGCCCGCGAGGCCCTGGACGCCGTACGTGAACTCGCCCGCCTCCAGCAGCGGTACGAGGAGACCCGTCTGCGCTCCGCGGCGCTGGAGGAACGGCGCCCCGAACACGACCGCTGCCAGGAGGAGTTGGACCGCGCCCGCAAGGCCGACCGGGTCGCCCCCGCCCTGGAGCTGCGTGAGGAGGCGGAGCGGGCCCACCGCCGGGCGGCCGACGCCCTCGGCCGGTCCAGGGCGCTGCTGCCGCCCGACCTCGCCGACGCGGGACCCGGCCAACTCGCCGAGCTGGAGCGCCGGTTCCGGCAGGAGCTGGGCGGCCTGGAGTCCGCCCGCCGGGCCGAGGCGCGCAGTACCGAGATCGACGAGGAGCGGGACCGGCTGGAGCGCGAATCCCGGGCCGACGACGCGACCGTCCGGGACACGGAGCTCTGGCTCGCCGGCTGGGACACCGTCCACACCGGTCTCCGTGGGGCCATAGCGACCGCGCAGGAGGCCGCGACCCGCGCCGAACAGCTCGCCGGACTGCTCGCCCCGGCCCGCCGCCGACTGGAGGCCGCCCGCCGCCGCGACACACTGGCCGCCGAGGTGCGCCTTACCCGGGAGGAGCTCGCCGGTGCCCGCGAGCGCGCCCTCGCCGCCCACGAGACCTGGCTCGGGCTGCGGGAGCGGCGGCTGCGGGACATCGCGGCGGAGCTGGCCGCCGGGCTCGTCGACGGCGCACCCTGCACCGTCTGCGGCTCCGCCGAGCACCCGGCCCCCGCCACCGAGGGCGACGGCCACGTCGACCGGGCCACCGAGGAGAGAGCCCTCGCCGCCCACCGTGACGCCGAGGAGACCCGTACCCGCGCGGAGCAGGCCCTCGGGCTCGTCCGCGAACGCCACGCCTTCGCCGACGCGGAGGCGCGTGACGAGCAGGCCCGAGAGGCGGATTCCGGTGACCCGGCGGCGCCGGCGGCTGCCCTGGTCGCGAGCGGCAGCGACGGTGCGGTGGTGGACATCGGCCCGTCCGTCGATGCACTCCGTGACACCGTCGACCGGTTGACCGCTGAGCACGCCGAGGCGCACCGCCTCGCCGCCGGTACGCACGCCGCCCGCGAGGCCCTCGACGCCGCCGAGCGCGAGCACGCCGACCGCCTCGAACTCCGGCAGGAGGCCGAGCGCCGGGCCGCCGCCCGCACCTCCCGACGCGAGGCACTTGACCGCGAGCAGGCCACGCTGCGCGACGAACTCACCGCAGTCCGGGGCGAGTCCGGGTCCGTCGCCGCCTATGCGGACCGCCTGACCCGCCGGGTGGAGCTGCTGGCCGACGCCGCCGAGGCCGTACGCACCGAACAGGACGCGGCCCAACGGCGCAAGGAGGCCGACGGCCGGCTCTCCGACGCGGCGTTCCGGGCCGGCTTCGACACCCCGGAAGCCGCCGCCGCGACGCTCCTCGACGCCGCCGCGCAACGCGACCTCCAGCACCGCATCGACGCCTGGCAGGCCGAGGCCGCCGCGGTGGCCGACCGCCGCGGCGAACGCGACGCCCGCGAGGCCGCCGAACGGCCCGCTGCCCAACCATCAGCGGCACAGAGCGAGTTCGAGGCGGCGGAATGGCTGCTGCGCGAGGCGTCGTCCGCGCTCGCCGCCGCCGACGAGCGCTGCGGCGAGCTGACCCGGCTCTCTGGGCAGGCCGCCGACGAGGTGCGGCGGCTGGGGCCCGTACGCCAGGAGTACGAGCGGATCGCCCGGCTCGCGGGCCTGGCGGCGGGCACCTCCGCCGACAACGAACGCAAGATGCGCCTGGAGGCGTACGTCCTGGCCGCCCGCCTCGAACAGGTCGCGGCCGCCGCCACCGCACGGCTCCAGCGGATGTCCTCGGGCCGCTACACCCTGGTCCATTCCGACGCCCGCACCGGCGGCCGCCGCGCCGGACTCGGACTGCACGTGGTCGATGCCTGGACCGGCAGCGAACGCGACACCGCGACGCTGTCCGGCGGGGAGACGTTCTTCGCCTCGCTGGCCCTCGCGCTGGGCCTCGCCGACGTCGTGACCGAGGAGGCCGGCGGCGTACGCCTGGACACCCTCTTCATCGACGAGGGGTTCGGCAGCCTGGACGACCAGACGCTGGACGAGGTGCTCGACGTACTGGACTCCCTGCGGGAGCGGGATCGCAGCGTGGGCATCGTCAGCCATGTGGCCGACCTGCGCCGCCGCATCCCGTCCCGGCTCGAAGTGGTGAAGGAGCGCCAGGGCTCGTCGGTCCGCCACCGCCTGTGACGCCCGGCCTGTGCGCGGTTGTGCCGGGTGTCAGCGGCCGATCGCGCGGCGGGGGAGCGGTGAGGAGTACACGATGCTCGTGGTGACCGAGCCCAGGGCCCCGATGCGCCCGGTGGTCTCCTCCAGATGCTTCATCGAGCGGGCCGTGACCTTGAGGACGAAGCAGTCGTCGCCGGTGACGTGGTGGGCCTCGATGATCTCCGGCGTGGTCTCCAGCAGATCGTGGAAGGGCTTGTAGTTCCCGTTCGGATAGCGCAGGCGCACCAGGGCGAGGATGGGCAGCCCGAGCCGCTCGGCGTCGACCACGGCCGCGTACCCGCTGATCACCCCCAGCTCCTCCAGCCGTCGCACCCGCTCCGTCACGGCGCTCGGGGACATGGCGACGGCGCGGGCGAGCTCGGCGAAGGTGGCGCGGCCGTCGCGCTGGAGGACGTCGAGGATGCGCCAGTCGGTGGCATCCGGGGAATAGTCGGTCACCTTCCCGAGGCAACAGGGAAAACCCCGGCGAATCAAGAGAAATGCCGGGGAATCTCACTTAACCGTCCGGTTTCGCAGCCATAGATTCATGGTCATGACCTCGCACTCCACGGCCCTGGCCGGCCACCCCGTCCTGCGCGTCCCGCCCGCCTCGCCTGCCGCCGCGACCGCCTACTTCTGCGCCTCGCTCGCCTTCCACGCGGACGTCTCCGACGTCGCCTCGGCGCTCGCCGCCGACGGCGAGCCCGGGTTCGTCGTCCTGGACAGCCGCTCCACCGCGTCCTGGGTCCAGGGGCACATTCCCGGGGCGGTCCATCTGCCCACCGCCCTGATCCCCGAGCAGGCGGCGGCACTGCTTGACCCGGCCGTCCCCGTGGTCACGTACTGCTGGGGACCGGGCTGCAACGGCGCCACCCGCGCGGCCCTGGCCCTCGCCCAACAGGGTTTCCAGGTCAAGGAGATGCTCGGCGGGTTCGAGTACTGGGTGCGCGAGGGATTCGCCTACGAGACCTGGGAGGGCGGCGAGCAGCGCGCGGCCGATCCGCTGACCGCTCCGGTCGACGCGGCCGACTGCGGCTGCTGAGTCCCGAAGGGGTCCGGGTGGAGGACCCCCGGAGGTCCGGCGGGACTCAGCGCGCCCCGGCCGCAGCGAGCGAGGCGAACAGGTCACCCGTCCCCGCCCCTGCGGGGAGTCCGCTGACCTGGCCGTCGCCGACCTCCACCACCCGCCACACCCCGTCCTCGCGCAACGCCAGGTCGGTGGTCACCCAGCGCAGCCCGAGACGGCCCACCGCCTCCCGCACGGAGTCGAGTTCGGGGACGGGGAGCCGGTCGGGGGTGTCCGGGTGGGCGGTGACGAGCACCGCCTCCCCGT
The DNA here is from genome assembly GCA_014649555.1 of Streptomyces globisporus. Classification (GTDB taxonomy): domain Bacteria; phylum Actinomycetota; class Actinomycetes; order Streptomycetales; family Streptomycetaceae; genus Streptomyces; species Streptomyces globisporus. The sequence goes on from BMTG01000015.1 coordinate 85,385, forward strand.
CCACCCACCACACCCGCGCCTCTCCGCCCGCGACGAACGGCTCGAAGGCCCGCAGCACCAGACCGCCCGCTAGGAAGTCACCCTGCAACTCGACGAACCGGCCGACCACGGAGGTCAGTTGCTTCCGGTCCGTCAGCTCCGGCACGTAACAGGCCTCGTGCCACTCGTGTTTGCGGGACTTCACGAAGTCCTTCACGATGCCGGGCCCCGGGCCCAGCGGCGCCGCGAGCCCGGCCAGCTCCTCGGCGGAGGGCGGCGGCGCCCCCGGAACCGTGGCACACCAGACGCTGCGTGGCGTCAGGCCGTCGAACTCCTCGTACCAGCCGGGGATTTCATGCGCCCGCCGGTAGCCGACGGCATCGGTGAGCAGGGTGCAGCCCCGCGCGCCGAGTGCCGTCTCCAGCTCCCCGTACCGTGCGGAGGGGATCATCCAGCCGCGGTACCAGTACGGTCCGGAGTCCCGTGCGATCCGGGCCACCGCCCCGGCCGCGTCCCCGGCGAGCAGCGCGTCATGATCGAGCAGGGCGATCCGGCCGCCCGCCGCCCGCGCCGCCGCGACGTCCTCGGCGAACGGTGGATCGGGCCGCGAGGCCCTCAACGGGTCGGCGCAGAAAAGGAATCCGCTGCGCTCGGTCATGACAGGCTGCCTTCTTTCACCTGAGGGGACTCCGGACCGTACGGACCACCGGCCCGGTCAGAGCCGCGACAGCTCGTCCACCAGATCGTCCAGGCCCAGCGACCCCTGCGAGAGCGCCGCCATGTGCCACGCCTTCAGGTCGAACGCGTCGCCGTGCGCGGCGCGCGCGTTCTCCCGGCCGAGCAGCCAGGCGCGCTCGCCGAGCTTGTAGCCGATGGCCTGGCCGGGCATCGACAGATAGCGGGTCAGCTCGCTCTCCACGAAGTCGGCGGGGCGGCCGCTGTGGTTGCCGAAGAACTCCTGGGCCAGACCGGGGGTCCAGCGCTCGCCCGGGTGGAAGGGGGAGTCCGCCGGGATCTCCAGCTCCAGGTGCATGCCGATGTCGACGATCACCCGGCAGGCGCGCATCATCTGGGCGTCCAGGTAGCCGAGCCGCCGTTCCGGGTCGGGCAGGAAGCCCAGCTCGTCCATCAGCCGCTCGGCGTACAGCGCCCAGCCCTCGGCGTTCGCGCTGACCATGCCGACCGAGGCCTGGTAGCGGGAGAGGGTGTCGGCGACGTGCGTCCACTGCGCGAGCTGCAGATGGTGGCCGGGAACGCCCTCGTGGTACCAGGTGGAGACCAGGTCGTACACCGGGAATCGGGTCTCACCCATGGTGGGCAGCCAGGTGCGCCCGGGGCGGGAGAAGTCCTCGGAGGGGCTGGTGTAGTACGGCGCGGCGGCCCCGCCGGGCGGGGCGATCCGGGACTCCACCTTCCGTACCCGCTCGGCCAGGTCGAAGTGCGTGCCGTCCAGCGCCTCGATCGCCTCGTCCATCAGGCCCTGCAGCCACGCGCGGACCTCGTCCACCCCCTCGATGTGCTTGCCGTGCACATCGAGGTGGGCGAGCGCCTCCCAGGGACCGGATCCGGGCAGCACCTTCTCCGCCTCGGTCCTCATCTCCGCGAGCAGCCGGTGGTATTCCGACCAGCCGTACGCGTACGCCTCGTCGAGATCCAGGTCGGTGCCGTTGTAGAGCCGCGACCAGCGGGCGTAGCGCTCCCGGCCCACCGGGTCCGGCGCTCCCTCGATACCGGGGGCGTACACGTCGCGCATCCAGTCCCGCAGTGCGAGCGCCGAGGCCGTGGCCTGCCCGGCCGCCTCGTCCAGCTCCGCCCGCAGGGACGCGGGTCCCGGCGCGACGAACTCGGCGAAGAACCCGGCGGCCTCGCCTTCCCCGCCCCACTCCGTGAGCTGCTCGACGAAGGTGGCGGTCGCGCGCGGGCCGCCGTACAGCTTGCGCTCCAGACCGAGCGCGAGCGAGGCGCGGTACCCCTCGTACGCGGCGGGCACCGCGCGCAGCCGCTCCACGACCGCCGCCCAGTCCTCGTCCGTCGCGGTCGGCGTGAGGGTGAAGACCTCGGTGATGCTGTGGGCGGGCGACGACAGGTTGGAGACGGCCCGCAGGCCCTCCTCGGCATCGTGCACGGCGAGTTCCGCCGTCAGGCGCTCCCGCAGGAGCCGTCCGCAGCGCCGCTCGGCATCGCTGTCCGCACCGGGCAGTCGCTCGGCGGCGTCCAGCTTCCGCAGCGTTTCGCGCAGGAGTTCGGCGGACGCCTCCTGGCCGGCCGGTGAGAAGTCGGGCAGCCGGCGCGAGCTTTCGGGCACCCCCAGATAGGTGCCCGTGATGGGGTCGAGTTCGATGAGTGCGTCGACGTAGGCGTCGGCGACCTGACGGGGCAGCGCGCTGCTCGAAGTGTCTGACATGCGGACATCCTCGTACGGCGGCGGCCCCTCCGTCATCACCGGGGGCCGCCCGGTGTCCGAACCCGGCCGGTCAGTTCGCGGCGGGCGGCAGCAGCGGACCGCACTCCCACTGCTGGAAGATCAGCCGGGTGTCCACCCGGGCCACCTCCCGGCGCGAGGTGAACTCGTCCAGGACCAGCCGCTGCAGATCCGCCGCGTCGGCCACCGCCACCTGCACCAGATAGTCGTCGGGGCCGGTGAGATGGAACAGCGCGCGTGACTCCGGCAGCGACCTGATCCGGTCGACGAACGGCCCGATCAACTCCCGGCGGTGCGGCCTGACCTGCACCAGCAGCAGCGCCTGGAGCCCCCGGCCGAGCTTTGCCGGATCGAGGCGCAACTGGTCCCCGAGGATCACCCCGCTGCGGCGCAGCCGGGCCACCCGGTCCAGACAGGTCGAAGCGGCCACGCCGACCTCGGCCGCCAGCTCGCGGTACGTGGTCCGCGCATCGTTCTGCAGCAGCCGCAGAATCTGCAGATCCACCGGATCGAGAGCGACGGAATCGGACATGTGGCGAACGTAGCACGGGGACAGGCCGCTACGAACCGGTAACTGTTCAGAGTGACGCCATGGACAACGAAGTCTCGATGACGCCCCCTGCTCCCACCCCGTCCAGGGCTCTCGCCACCGAAGCCGTGCACGCCGGACGCGACGACCTCGCCTCCCTCGGTGTGCACGCCCCGCCGATCGACCTGTCCACCACCTACCCGTCCTACGACTCGCGCGACGAGGCGATGCGCATCGACGCCTTCGCCACCACCGGCACCCTCCCCGACGGGCCGCCCGTCTACGCCCGGCTCGACAACCCCACCACGGGCCGCTTCGAGACGGCGCTCGCCCGGCTGGAGGGGACCGACAGCGCGGTCGCCTTCGCCAGCGGGATGGCCGCGCTCACCGCCGTCCTGCTCGCCCGAGCGAGCCAGGGGCTGCGCCATGTCGTCGCGGTCCGCCCGCTCTACGGCTGCAGCGATCATCTGCTCGGCGCCGGGCTGCTGGGCACCGAGGTGACCTGGACCGACCCGGCGGGCATCGCCGACGCCATCCGCCCGGACACCGGCCTGGTGATGGTCGAGACGCCGGCCAACCCGACCCTGGCCGAGGTCGACATCCGGGCCGTCGCCCACGCCTGCGGAACCGTGCCGCTGCTGGTCGACAACACCTTCGCCACCCCGGTCCTCCAGCGCCCCGTCGAACAGGGCGCCCGCATCGTCCTGCACAGCGCCACCAAGTACCTCGGTGGCCACGGGGATGTCATGGGCGGCGTCGTCGCCTGCGACGAGGAGTTCGCCGCGACTCTGCGCCAGGTGCGGTTCGCCACCGGCGGGGTGCTGCACCCGCTGGCCGGCTATCTGCTGCTGCGCGGCCTGTCCACGCTGCCGGTACGCGTCCGGGCGGCGTCGGCGAGCGCCGCCGAACTCGTCCGCAGGCTCACCGCCGACCCGCGGATCGCCCGGGTCCACTACCCGCGGATCGGCGGCGCGATGATCTCCTTCGAGGTGTACGGGGACCCGCACCGGGTGATCTCCGGGGTGCGGCTCATCACTCCCGCCGTCAGCCTCGGCAGTGTGGATTCGCTGATCCAGCACCCGGCCTCCATCAGCCACCGCATCGTGGAGGAGGGAGACCGGCGGGCGGCCGGGGTCGGCGACCGGCTGCTGCGGATGTCGGTCGGTCTGGAGGACGTCGAGGATCTGTGGGCGGATCTGTGCCAGGCGCTCAGCGACGGGCCCGTTCCGTCGGCGCGGACGGCCGTGCTGCCTCTTCACTCGACAGCCGGGCGGTGATGACGAGCGTGCCCTCCTCGATCTGGTAGTCGAGGGGCAGCTCCAGCGCGCGCATCGCGGCCACCATGCCGGTGTTGCGGGACTGCGTCACCGCGTAGACGCTCTCGCAGCCCGCCTCCTCGGCCAGTGCCACCAGGCGGCGGAGCAGCTCGGAGCCGATGCCCCGGCGCTGCCAGTCGTCCTCGACGAGGAGGGCGACCTCGGTCTCGTCGCCGTCCCAGAGGAGGTGGCCCAGCGCCACCAGCCTGCCCGACGCCGTCTGCACCGCCAGGGTGCGGCCGAAACGGGGGCTCAGCAGATGGTCGAGATAGCGGTCGGCGTCCGCGACGGGACCGTGGTAGCGCAGGCTCAGGGTGTCCGGCGAGCAGCGGTCGTGCATGGTGCGGGCGGCGGCGAGATCGCCCTGGTCCGCGCGGCGCACGGTGATCTCGTTGCCCTCGGGCAGGGTGAGGACGTCCTCGCTGCGCGGTACGCGGGGACCGAGCCGGGCGTCGAGCTCGACCAGGGCGCGGGCCCGCGCGAACTCGGTCGGCGTGAACGGCAGATAGGGCCGCTCGACGGAAATCACTCCGCCGGACGGGTCCCGCAGCCGCATCACCGTCTCCTCCAGCACGCCCTCGACCGGGGCGCTCTGGCCGGTCGCGCGGCCCGTGACGGAGACGGCGGGCAGCGAGTGGATGGTGCACCGGCCGAGCAACTGCCGCAGGGCGAGCGGCAGCTCGGCCGCGTCCAGTGCCGTCCGGGTGGCCAGCGACAGCACCCGGGTCGGGGTGTCCACCAGGTCGTGGGCGTCCGCCCGCTCGATCCAGGTGGAGGCGCCGCCCGCGGCCGCGATCTTCCGGGACAGCTCCTGCGCCTGGAGCGAGGCCGGGGCCCGCAGCAGGAACTCGTCGACGGTCCCCTGCGCGAGCGGGTGTGTCTGGAGGGTGAGGATGTCGACGCGGAGCCCGGCGAGCGCCGTGCACAGCGCGGCCAGACTGCCCGGGGCGTCGAGCACCGTCGTCCGCATCCGCCACAGCGTGGTCCCGGTCTCCTCGGCACCGGCGATCCCGCGCGCGCCCTCGGCCTCGCCCGCCGACGTGCCGGTCCCACCCGCCGCGCCGGCCCCGACCGTCGCGGCGTCCGCCTCCTCGGACGGGGGTGCGTGACTGTGGCGCCGGGCCCACCAGGTGTGGAACGCGGCGGTGGCCACCAGCGCCACCGCCGACGCCATGAGCAGGTAGGGCCCGTCGGGCTGGTGTCCGATCAGGTTGGCGATCGCGTCGGCCACGGCCACGGCGGTGAACAGGGCGGCCAGTTCGATCAGGTCCCGCCGCCAGTGGTGCGGACGGCGGGCGCTCTTCGCGGAGGTCACATCAGTCATATCCTCACTGTGAACGAACGGTGTTGCCTGATCACGAACGCCTTGTGACTGATGGGTTACGTGTTGATCTGGTCCCCTATCGTCGCTTTTCGGTCAGATTCCGGGGTCGGTCGCTCCTCGGTCCCCCGGTCCCCGAACGTGGCGAGCAGCCGGGCGGCCTGGCGGACCGTCTGGGACGAGCCCTTGCGCCCCGCCGTCGCGGCGAGCCCCGTTATCGGCTCGATCCCGTCCGTACCGCAGCGCTCGGCGCACTCGGCCGCCACGGACAGCAGGTCCCCGAGTCCCCGGGGCGTCTTCTCGTACGCCAGGAGACCGGGCAGCATCGCCGCCAGCACGGTGAGCACCGTCCGGCAGGCGCCGGTGGCGGCCGCTGTGCCGAGCGCGTCGGCCGTACGGTTCACCTTCACCAGGTCGCGGTCGACCAGGATCGCCAGCTCCCGCCCGAGCACCGTCCCGTCAAGGCGCCCCCGCGCGGCCAGCACCAGCAGCGTGTCCACCGCCGCCGTCCGGTCCTCGGGGTGCCGGGCGCCGAGTCCGTAGGCCAGCGCGAGATGCATCGCCCCGCCCGCCTCGCCCGCGCTCTCGGCCAGCGCGGGCAGGAACCCGACGGCTCCCCGCTGCCCCTGATCGGCGGCGAACAGCAGATCCGGCATCAGCCAGGCGGCCAGCGTCTCCGGGTCGCCGGGCAGGGTGGCCGTCCAGTGCGAGGACCGCTCGGGTCCCCAGTGGTAGCACTGCTGGGCGCGGGGGAGCCGGGCGCGGCCCAGCCAGTGGAAGGCCTCCGGGAAATCGCGCTGGATCACCAGCCGTTCCCGGGTCGCCACGAGCACCTGACGGGCCCCGGCCGTCGTCCGCTGCCACCACGTGCCCGCCGATGGGCGGGAGACGGTGGTGGCCGGATGCCGCAGCACCGGGGCCACCGCATCCTCGGACCGGATCCAGGCGGCCAGCCGGTCGCCCTCGCCGGTGCCCAGCGCCTCGGCCGCCGCGGCGGCCTCCGCCCGCTCGGGGCCGCCGCCCCGGCGGACCCGCAGCAGGGCCTGGGCGAAGTCGGCGGGCCCCGGGTGGACATCCAGATCCCGGTAGGTCCGCAACCGCTCCACGAGCTCGGCCGCCTCGACCGCCCCGGTGTGCCAGGTCGGCGTCGCCAGCAGGAACGGCACCCGCCCGACGGACATCGCCTCCGACGCCTCCCACACCCGGTCGAGCAGCACCCCGTTCAGAGCGGCATGGGCACAGGCGTCCGCCCCCGTCACGACCGTCTTCGCCCGCCACGCGACCCTGTCCCGCTCGGACACCAGGCCCAGCAGCGAGGCCACCACGACCGAGAGCCCGTGCGAGGTCGAGACGCCCCGCGGATCGACCATGTACGGAGAGAGGCCGTGCTCGACGAAATGCACCCCGGCCAGCGCCTCCCGCAAGCCGTCCGTCAGCTCCTCCCGGTCGCTCCGTGCCAGCCGGACGAGGCCGTCGAGCGCCCGCTCGAAGCCGGTGATCCCGGCCGCGGTGTCCAGGACGGCCGACGCCGGGATCCAGTGCTCCGACGCATTCGCCTTCACCCGGGCGGCCACCTCCTCGACGAGCTCGGCCACGGTCTCCGGAGCGGGCTCCTGACGCCGCAGCACCGGCGCCGGCGGCAGCAACTCCTCGTACACCTCCTGCGGTGCCTCTTCCACCAGACCGCCGAACAGGGCGGTGACCGTCTCCCGGTGCACGGGGCCCAACTGCGCGGCGGCCGAGGCCAGAAGCTCCCGCACCTCCGGGCCGGCGACGGCGGGGAGATACCGGGCCACCAGCTTCAGGGCCCGCTCCTGGATGTCGATGCCCTCATGGCCGAACGCCTCGGCGACCCCCGGAAGAAGCTCGTCCGCCGTCGACGAGTCCCGGCGCAGCACCTTGCCCAGCAGGGTCAACTGGGCCCGTACCAGCTTCTTCTCCGGGCGGAAGAGCAGCGCCCCCGACACATCCGCCAGCTCCCGGGTCGGCAACGCGCCGCGCGCGTCGAGCCGTACGAGCACCTGCTGGGCATGCGAGGCGACCGGGGCGATGCCGTCCGCCGCCATCGCCGTCCAGTCCCGCAGGTGCCTCTGCTCCTCGTCCTCCGTCGCCTCCAGCCGCTGCAGAACGGCCAGGAAGAACCGCTGGTCGACGGATCTGCCGCCGCGCATCAGACGCGCGACGCACCGCTCCACCAGAGACGACCGGTCCAGCACCCCGTCCCCGGCCAGCGCGCACAGCGCTCCGGGCCAGTGGTCCTGCGAGTCCGGCGCGTCGTGGAAATCGACCTGCGGCGGCAGCTCCGGCATCTCGAACAGCCGGGGCGCCAGCACGGCGGTGTGCGGATCGTCCCGCAGGATCTCGGTCAGCGGGCGCCGGGTCCGGCGCTGCCAGCGCGCCGCACCGACCAGCTCCGTCCAGCCCGTCACGAGGTTGTCCGTGACGGGAAGCGGGACCCGGGCGATCCGCGTCAGCTCGCCGACGAAGGAGTACTCCGCCTCGGAGAGGGCCGAGCGCCCCGCGAAGCGCTGGGCGAGGTCGCCGAGCCACGCCGGATCGCGGTCCTTCAGCGAGGCGAGGATCAACGGATACGGGGAGCGGGTCCAGTCCCGCAGATCGCGGCCGCCGATCCAGGCAGCACACCCCGCCGCCCCCGTGTGACAGCCCGCACCGGCCACCAGCAGCGCCTTGCGGATCCGGTCGCGCCGCTGCCAGTCCCAGCCCCGCACCTCCTTGCGCAGCTCCTTCAGCTCGGCGAGCGCGGTCCGGCGGCCGGGCCGGTCCAGAGAGAGCACCAGCGGCGGCACATCGTGGTGACGCCCCGCCCGCACAGCGGTCAGCAGCTCGTTCATCGCGCACCTCCGGAGACCGTCGCACCCCGGCTGACCATGCGCACGGCGAGCGCGTGCTTGCAGGGGCCCCGCCGCCCCCGGTAGTCCGCCCACCACTGACACGTACAGCTGAACGCGGAACCACTCTCCCGTACTTGGTAGCGGCGGTCTCCGGAGACGACCGTCGCCCGCGAACCGTCGAGGGACACCGCGCCTTCACCGGCCAGCCGGCGGGCGGCCACGAGACGCGGATTGTGCCGCTCCGCCCGGTCCGCGTCGTACGGCAGCTCACGGTGGAAGTACGCGGCGTCCGCCAGGTCGTACCCCACGCGGCCCGCCGTGCCCAGCAGGGTCAGCGCGGCCCGCACCCGCTCCACGCTCAGCCCCGACTGCTCGGCCAGCGACGCCGGTTCGATCCGGGGCTCCCAGGCGAGCAGCACCGACACCAGCTCGGCGTCGGCCGCCGCGTCCTCCGTCGCCAGCGCCTCCAGGACGCCGCCCTCGCCCGAGAAACCCCGCGCGGAATCGGGGGAGAGCGTCAGCGTGAGCCGCATTCCGGGCAGCACCACCTCCCAGGCGCTCGCCGCCGCCGCACCGTCGGCCACCGGCCCGTACACCCGCAGGGCCGTCGCGTCGCGCAGCACCCGCTGCAACGCCACCAGCCGCTCCGGGCCGGGCAGGCACACCGCGCCCGGGACCGGCCGGGTCGTGGGGCGCAGGGACCCGCCCGACGCCACCACCCACCGGGCGCCGCGCCCGGCGTTCCCCGAGGACGGGGTCCGGGGCAGCGAACGCAGGAACGCCACCGCCCGCTCCGCCGTCAGCTCGGCCCGCAGATCGAATCCGGCCGAGGCGACCTGCGCCTCCGCGAAACCGCGCAGCCACCGGTCGGGCAGCGGCACCTTCTTCTCCACCACCGGACCGTCCAGTGTGGTCACCGCCAGTTCGTCGGGCCCCACCCGCAGATGCAGCGGATCGTCCGCCGTGATCCGCGAAAGAGCCTCCCGCAGCGGTGCGTTCACATCCACATTCGTCGTTCCGTGGCCCGTCTCCTGCCCGTCCAGCCCTTCCCGGAGCACATCGAGCCGGGCGTACACCCCGCAGCAGCCGGAGAACGACTCGAAGCGCAACCGGTCCCCGTTCCCCGTCACCACCGGGTCCAGCGAGGCGGGCAGCGTGCGCTGGTAGTAGCGGGCGGCGGCCACGTCCGCCACCGCCAGCAGCCCGCGCGCCGCTATGCGCGGATCGGAGAGGAAACCCGCGAAGAACCGCGGGTGCGCCTCGGCTCCGCGCGGGGTGAGCCCCCCTGCGGTCTCCAGACCGAGGGAGGGCCCCACCTGCGAGGACGCCAGGGCGGACGGGCGTGCGTAGGCCAAGGCCTGAACAGATCGGGTCATGAAAAAAGCGTAGGACCCACCACTGACAACGGCCCTCGCCGAAGCGTCTGTTCGCTCCGGAACGCCCCGTTCACCCGCCCCTGTTCGCTCCGCGCCCGTTTGCTGCCGCTACTGGCCGACGCGGCCCGGCCGGAGCACCTTGGTGAACAGCACCGACCCGCCCTCGGCCCGCAGACGCACCGTCAGCTCCGCGCTGCCCCCGTCGATCTCCACCTCGCCGAAATACTGCGGCGACTCCATCGGCGAGACATTGGCCCGGTCGGGGGCCCGCACGAAGACCCGGTCGGGTCCGAACGTGCCGTCCAGCGCATTGGCCGGGAAGCCACCCGCGGCCAGCGGGCCCGACACGAACTCCCAGAACGGCGCGAAGTCCTTGAACGCCGCCCGCTCCGGCGCGTAGTGCTGGGCCGAGGTGTAGTGGACGTCGGCCGTCAGCCACACGGTGCCGGTGATCCTGCGGTGCTTGACGAAGCGGAGCAGCTCGGCGATCTGGAGCTCCCGCCCGAGCGGGGCCCCGGGGTCACCCTGCGCCACCGCCTCGAAGTTCGTCGCACCGTCCGGGACCACCACGCCGAGCGGCATGTCGGCGGCGATCACCTTCCACTCCGCCCGGGAGGCGGCGAGCGAGCGCTTCAGCCACCGCAGCTGCTCGGCGCCGAGGATGCCCGTCGCGTCGTCGGCCTGCCGATTGGGGGAGTTGGCGTTGCGGTACGACCGCATGTCGAGCACGAACAGGTCGAGCAGCGGCCCGTGGTGGACGACCCGGTACATCCGCGACCGGTGCCCGGAACCGTGCGACGGCGCGAGCGGCACGTACTCCTGGAAGGCCCGCACGGAGCGTGCCGCGAGGATGTCCACGTTCTTCTCGGTGTAGCGGGCGTCGTCGAGAATCTGGCCGGGATACCAGTTGTTGCGCACCTCGTGGTCGTCCCACTGCACGACGGAGGGCACCTGCGCGTTGAAGCGGCGGACGTTCCGGTCGAGCAGGTTGTAGCGGAAGTTGCCCCGGTACTCGTCCAGCGTCTCGGCGACCTTCGCCTTCTCCTCGGTCATGACGTTGCGCCAGATCCGGCCGTCCGGCAGCGTCACGCTCTCCTCCAGCGGACCGTCCGCGTAGATGCTGTCGCCGCTGCACAGGAAGAAGTCCGGGTCCAGGCGGCGCATCTCCTCGTACACCCGGTAGCCGCCGATGCCCGGGTTGATGCCCCAGCCCTGGCCCGCGATATCGCCCGACCAGAGGAAACGCACCCCGGACCGGCGCCGGGCCGGAGCGGTGCGGAACGTCCCGTACACCGGTTTTCCGGTCCGGCGCGGATCGGCCGGATCGGAGAGCGTCACGCGGTAGTGGACCTGCTCGCCCGGCGGCAGCCCGTACAGCGGCGTGGTCCCCGTGAAGTCCGTTCCGGGCCCGATCGACGGCCCGTGCCACCTGCGGACCCGCCGGAACGACTCGGTCGCCGAGGTCTCCACCAGCATCCGGGCCGGCCGGTCCGAGCGCACCCACAGCAGCGCCGACGAGGAGGTGACGCCGCCCACCTGGACACCCCAGGACGCTTCGGGCCGCCCCGCCAGGTGCAGCGCGGGGGCCGCCGAGGCGACCGCGGGCGGGAGGGCGAGGGCCGCCGGGGCGATCAGCGAACCGCGCAGGACGGCACGGCGGCCGGGAGAGGACACCAGCGGACGGTGCGGACGGTGGGACATCGAAGCGCCTCCAGGGAGGTGGTCGGGCGGGCACCGTACCGGGCAGAGTGCGGCCTGTCCCGGTACAAAGCGGGTCTGCGCCATGCCTAGTGCCTCGCGGCGGCCGGGGCCCGAACCCCGGGTGAACGCAGCCCGTCGGCCGGGCCCGGCGGTCGGTCCCAGCCGGCTGTGCGAGGCCGGTCGGTCGCCCAGCCGGTCGGCTCGGAGCGTCCCCCACCGACCGCTCAGCCGGAACCGGCCCGTCCGGTACGCCAGGCCTCCGCCAGCGCCGCGACCCCTCGCGCGATGTCCCCGGGGGCGAGATGGGCGTACCCGAGAACGAGAGGCAGGGTGCCGTCCTCGGAGCCGGCCGTTCCGCAGTCGCGCAGCGGCCGCAGGGCGATGCCCGCCCCCGCCGCCCGCTCCAGGAAGACGTTCTCGGGGCCGTACCGCGCGGGCAGCCGGGCGATGATGTGCAGCCCCGCCGCGATGCCGCTGACCGCCGTGCCGGGGAAGTGCTCGCCGAGCGCGGCCACCATCGCGTCCCGCCGTTCCCGGTAGGCCCGTTGGCAGCGCCGCAACTGCCGGTCGTAGCCGCCGCCCACGATGAAATCGGCCAGGACGGCCTGGTCGAGCACCGGGTTGCCCAGGTCCATCGTCCGTTTGCGGGCGACGATCCGCTCGGTGAGCGCGGCGGGTGCGATCAGCCAGCCGAGCCGCAGCCCGGGTGCCAGCGACTTGCTCACGGAGCCGGTGTACACGACCCGCTCGGGATCCAGTCCCTGCAAGGCGCCCACCGGGGCCCTGTCGTACCGGAAATCCCCGTCGTAGTCGTCCTCCATGATCAGAGCGTCCGCGTCCCGAGCCCAGCCGAGCAGTTCGCCGCGCCGCTGCGCGGAGTAGCCGATTCCGGTGGGGAACTGGTGCGCGGGCGTGGTCACCACCGCGTACGCCGGAGCGCTCCAGGGACGCGAGGGCGAGGCCCTCGTCGTCGAGGGGGAGCGGGACCGTGCCCAGGCCGGTCGCTTCGAACAGCGAGGAGTGCTCGGGACTGCCCGGATCCTCCACCCCGACCGACACCACGCCCTCGTCCCGGAGGGCGAAGCCGAGCAGGGTCGTCGCCTGGGCCACCCCCGAGCAGACCACCAGCCGCTCCGGGGCGGCCACCACGCCCCGGCGCCGGGCGAGCAGTCCGGCCAGGGCTTCGCGCAGCTCCGGCAGCCCGCGCGGATCGGGGTAGCCCAGCGCGCCGTGCGGCAGGCGGCCGAACACCGTCCGCTGGGCGGCGGCCCACGCGCTGCGCGGGAAGAGGGACAGATCGGGGGTGCCGGGCCGGAAGTCCACGCGTGCGCCCGCCGCGCCCGGCGCACGGTCGCGTACGGGACGCTCCGCAGCGCGCACGCCCTCGCTCACCCAGGTGCCCGCGCCCCGCCCGCTGCGCAGATAGCTCTCCGCGATGAGCTGCTCGTACGCCTCGGTGACCAGACCCCGCGACACCCCCAGATCGGCGGCGAGTTCACGGCTGGAGGGCAGCCGCGTGCCGCCCGCGAGACGGCCGGAGCGCACCGCATCCCGGAGCGCGGACTGCAGCGCACGCCCCCGCCCGCGCGCCGGCGCGGCAGCGGCGGGCAGCAGCAACTCCCAGGCCGGAGAGAGCGATTCCGCCGCCGGGCGAAGCGGACCGCCCCCTGGAGCGGAGCCCGACTCGACCCCCCCCCACCCCCGCATTGGTCCCCGAACTCGTCATGGAAGTGGACCTTAAACCGGTCCGTCGCCGACCCTAGCGTCGGCCCCATGAACGCAACCTCTCTGCGCGGGGCCCTCCTCGCGGCCCTCGCGTGTGTGCTGGTGGGGGCATCCTTCACGGCCAACAGCGTCCTCGGCGACTATCCGTTCGCGGGCGGCCAGGCGCTCCGCTACGGGCTCGCCGCGCTGCTGCTCATCCCGTTCCTGCGCCGCGATCCCGACTCCGCGACGGCCCGGCTCCGACGCCTCACCCGCCGCCAGTGGGGGCGGATCGCCCTGCTCGCCGCCGTGGGCATGGTCGGGTTCAACCTGGCGGTCCTGACGGCGGAACAGACGGCGGAACCGGCTGTTCCGGGCGTCTTCGTGGGCTGTGCGCCGATCGTGGTCGGCGTGCTCGTCCCGCTGCGGGACGGCCGTCGTCCGTCCCGCGTCACGCTGTACGCGGCCGGCCTCGTCGCCGTCGGGGCGTTCACCGTCCAGGGCTGGGGGCGCACCGACCTGGCGGGCGTGCTGTTCTCGGTGGGCGCGCTCGCGGGCGAGGTCGGCTTCGCGGTCCTGGCCGTCCCGGTCCTGCGGCCGCTGGGTCCGAAGCTCCTCTCCGCGACGGTCTGCGGCGTCGCGGCCGTCGAGTCGGCGCTGCTCGGACTGCTGCTGGACGGCGGCTCGTTCCTGCGGGTCCCGACCGGCGGCGAGGCGACGGCCCTGCTCTGGCAGGCCGTCGTCGTCACCGTGATCGGGTTCGTCTGCTGGTACAGCGGGATGCAGCGCATCGGGGCGGAGCGCGCCACGCTCTTCTCCGGGCTGATCCCGGTCTCCGCCGCCCTGACCGCCCCCCTGGTCGGAGCCGGGACGTACGGCCTCGCGCAGGGCGTGGGAAGCCTCCTGGTCGGCGCCGGTGTGGCGTACGGCTCCGGCGTCCTCGGGCGGCGCGGGTCCTCCGGCGTACGGCAGGGGAGCCGCACGCCGGACGTCCCGCGCGACGGCTCAGCGGCTGGTGTCCAGGATGACGCGGGCCACGAGCGCCGGGTCGTCGTTCATCGGAACGTGCCCGCAGCCGGGCAGCCTGACGAGCCGGGCGTCGGGGATGACCCGCTTGGCGCGGACCCCCTGCCGGCGCAGCAGGATCCGGTCGCGGGTGCCCCAGGCGACGGTGACGGGGATGCCCTTCACGTCCTCGCCGAAGAAGGCGCCCCGGCCGACCGCCAGGGTCTGGTGGAAGCCGGTCGCCTCGCGCAGGGCGAGCGTCTCGGCGACGACGGCCTCCGGTGAACGCCGACCGGGCCGGGCGTAGATGGTGCTGGTGAGAGCCGTCCGGCCCGCCGCACTGCCCGACAGGCGCTCGATGAGCGGCACCGGCAGGGCCAGTGCGCTCCGGCGCATCGCCCGCAGAGTGCCGAAGGCGTAACGCCGTTCAGCCTCCGTCCAGAAGCCCGCCGGGGACAGCGCGGTCACCGACCGCACCACCTCGGTGCGGCCGAGCTCCAGCGCGAGCAGCCCGCCCAGCGAGTTCCCGGCAACATGGGGGCGGTCCAGGCCGAGTTCGGCGCAGAAGGCGCCGAGGGTCGCCCCGACGGTCCCGAGATCGTACGGAACTCCGTCCGGCAGCGCGGGTGAGGTGCCGAAGCCGGGCAGGTCGACGGCGATCACGTCACGCTCGGCGGCCAGGATCCGCGTCACCGGGTCCCAGGCCTGCAGGTGGTGGCCGATGCCGTGCAGGAGCAGCAACGGTTCGCCCGAGCCGGTCCGTTCGTACGCGACCGAGACCGGACGGGGGCCGTCGGCCGTTGCGACGGTGAAGGAGACCGTGGTGGTCATGCTGCTGCTCCCTGGAGTGGGTAGACATCTCGTCAACAACAATTACCGCCGGGTAGCTTGTAGTTCAAGAGGCCCGGCGATTCCCGCTGGACACCCTGTGGCCCGTGGGCTGGTATGGATCGATGACCGTCGACGTCGCGACCGAGATCTTCGAAGAGCACCGGCCCGTCCTCACCGGGGTCGCCTACCGCATGCTCGGCCGCGTCGCCGACGCCGAGGACGTCGTCCAGGAGGCGTGGCTCAGGTGGTCGGCGGCGGCACGCGAGGACGTCCGGGAGCCGCGCGCCTTCCTGGTGCGGATCACCACCCGGCTGGCCATCGACCGGCTCAGGCACCTCCAGTCGCGCCTGGAGACGTATCCGGGGACCTGGCTGCCGGAGCCGGTGGTCACGGACTTCGGCCCCACCCCGCCCGACACCGCGGAACGCGCGGTCCTCGCCGACTCCGTCTCGCTGGCCGTGCTGGTCGTGCTCGAATCGCTCTCGCCGCTGGAGCGCGCGGTGTTCGTGCTCCGGGAGGCCTTCGGATTCCCGTACGCCGAGATCGCCGCCGCCCTGGACCGCACCGAGGCGGCCGTCCGGCAGCTCGCGGGCCGCGCCAGGCGGCATGTGGAGGAGCGCAAACCGCGCTACGACGTGGACCCGGCCGAACGGCGCGACCTCACCGAACGCTTCCTGGCCGCCGCCTCCGGAGGCGGCATCGAGCAGCTGCTCGCCCTGCTGGCCCCGGACGTCCGGCTCGTCAGCGACGGCGGCGGCAAGGCGAAGGCGGCGCTGCGGACCATCGAGACCGCGGACAAGGTCGGCCGCTTCCTCTTCACGGTGGCGGCCGGACTCGATCCCGACGGAGAGATCCGCGTCATGGAGCTCAACGGTGGACCCGCCGTGGTCTTCTTCACCGGAGGGAAAGCCGACACCGTCTTTCAGATCGAAGTCAGCCAAGGTGTCATTCAATGCGCCTATATCATTCGTAATCCGGACAAGCTCTCCGGATTGCCCGTCGAATAGCCGCACGTGCCACGGGCCCGCTCGGGTCCCATCCGCCCCACCGGCCTGCCGCGTGCCTGGTCAGAGCCCCGCCGTCCCTCACGATGGCGGGGCTTTGTGCTGCGCTCGCCTCACGGCACCACGAACGTCGTGTGAACGCTCTGCGCCAGAGTCCCGTTTCGCTCCGTCACGGAATAAGGATTGGTCTTGACCAAGGGGGTATGCCGTCCTAGGGTCTCCACTTAAGGCAGGAACCTTTAATAAATAACGTCGCGGAAATGGCGCCGGGCGATTGCGGAGGATCAGGGTGGGGACCACGCAGCTGGAATCGGTACAGGAGCCGAAGTACTGGCACCTCAAGACCGTGCTCAGTGAGGCACTCGACTCGGACTTTGCGGTGGGGGAGATCCTGCCCAACGAGCGGGACCTCGCGGCGCGGTTCGGCGTCGCGCGAGCCACGCTCCGGCAGGCCCTGGAGCAGCTCGAACTCGAAGGCAGGCTGCAACGCCGCCGCGGTGTCGGGACGACCGTCGCCCCACCGCGCGTGGGCGTCGCCGTCTCCACCGACCAGCGGGAATGGGCGGACGGCGTCGGCGACGAGGCCTGGCAGCCGCTCGACAGCACCACGGCCAAGGCCCCGGCGCCGGTGGCCGCGATGCTCGGAACGGACCCCGCCGAGGCGGTGCACGTGGTGCGCCGGATCCGTGACACCCAGGGGCAGGCGGTAGCGGCGGAGCTTCTCTACGTCCCCGCCTCCTCGGTCCCCGATCTCTCCGCCATCGAAGCCCCGTCCGGCCCGGTCCGCGCCCGGAGCGTCCTGCGCGAGCTGCACCGGCTCGGCCTCCAGGGCCAGGACCGCTCCGTCGAGCTCGGCTCCGCGCGGGCGGACGACGCCAAGGAGCTGGACCGGCTCCCCGGCGCCCCCGTCCTCGTCGTCACCACCCGCTACTTCACCGTGGACGGTACGGCGGCCGTCTCCGTCGCCACCTACCGCGCGGACACCTGCCGGCTCACCTTCGGTGACTCCGGCGCGCTGGAGATCAGCCACGACGAACAGCCCGAGCGCCAGGCCTCCTGACGCCTGCGGCCCGCTCGGCCTCGCGCCCGCCGTTCTCCCCGACGACTCCGGTCCTCGGGGAGAACGGCGGGCGCGCGTCGTTCAAGCCCGCCTCGGTCCGCCTGCGTCCGCGGGGCTCCGTCCCGGCCCGCCCGCGCCCTGCCGCACGGTCAGCAGCGACCCGCCTCGTCCCTGCCCGCCCGGGTCCGCCGCAGGGTCAGCGGCGGGCCGTCACGGCTCCCTCGACGGCGAACAGCTCCTCTTCGACATGATCCAGCGCGAGCCGCAGCGCCCCTGTCGCGACGGCGGCCTCTCCGAGCAGCGACAGCGTCACCCGGGGCGGGCGCAGACAGTAGCGGGCCAGCTCCTTGCGCAGCGGCTCCAGCACCCCGTCCAGTCCGGCGGCCCAGCCGCCGACCACGACCAGCTCCGGGTCGAGCGCGAGCACCAGCGCCGCCACATCGTGCACCAGCCGCTGAAGGAACCGCTCGACCGCCGCCTGGGCCCCCGCGTCGCCCTCCTTGGCCTTGGCGAACACCACGGCCACCGCCCGCTCGTCCAGCGGGTCCAGCGGAGTGTCCGTCGTCGACAGCAGATGCTCCGGCGTCAGCTCCCTGCCCAGCAGGTGCAGTGCGCCGATCTCCCCGGCGGCCCCGCCGAACCCCCGGTGCAGCCGCCCGCCGATCAAGGACCCCGCGCCGGGGCTCAGCCCCGCCAGCACGAAGACCACGTCGTCGGACTCGGTAGCCGCACCCTTCCAGTGCTCCGCCACCGCGGCGGCGTTGGCGTCGTTCTCGACGAGTACGGGGCAGCGGAACGAACGGCGCAGCCGCTCCCCGAGCGGGAGGCCGGTCCAGTCCGGCAACGCCGTACCCAGCCGCACGGTGCCGTCGGCCTCCACGATCCCGGGGCTGCCCACGCCGACCGCGCGGAGACTGCTCCGGGCCACTCCGGTGCGGCGCAGCACGTCCGCGATGACGGCCCGGACCTGGTCGAGCCGGTCGTCCGCGCCCGCCGTCTCCGACACCACGCGGGAGCCGGCCCCGATGATCCGCCCGTCCAGCCCCGAGATGAGCGCCGAGACCCGGTGCGGGCCGATCTCCACACCGAGGAGATGCCCCGCCTCGGCCCGGAAGCGGAACCTCCGGGCAGGGCGCCCCTGGCGTCGCGCCTCGCTCTCGTCGGGCACGGCCTCGACCACGAGACCCGCTTCGAAGAGCCCCTCGACGACCCCTTCGACCGTCGGCCGGGACAGCCCCGTGATCCGCGTCAGGTCCGTCAGCGTCGGCGCGCCGGCCCCCCTCAGGGCGTGCAGTACTACCGCGGAATTGATCCGCCGCAGCAGCGACGGGTCCCCACCGGTCAGCCGGCCCACGGTATGTCCTCCCAGCTCGTGCGCATGTTCTGCCGGATCGTACTCGCTGGCCGGGACCCCTGCGACCAGCCGGGAAAGCCGGTATCGAGCCGCAACCTGGGTCGCCCGAAGCGACGAATCCGGACGACGCGGGTTACGAGCCGGGCCGGTCGGGCACGGCTTCCCGGAGCCGGGCGTACTCCTCGGCCATGGTCCGCACCGTCCAGTGGGCGTTGAGGCCGCTGGGGTTGGGAAGGGCCCACACCCGGGCCCCGCCGATCGTGCGGTCCTGGGGGCCGATACGGGCCTTGGGCTCGCCGAAGGCCGTGCGGTAGGCGGTGATGCCGACCACCGCGAGCCACTGCGGGGCGAGCCGTTCGACCTTGGCCGTCAGGGCGGCCCCGCCCGCGCGGAACTCCTCCGCGTCCAGCTCGTCCGCCCGGGCCGTGGCCCGCGCCACCACGTTGGTGATCCCGAGCCCGAGGCCGAGCAGCTCGCCCTGCTCCGCCGGACGCAACTGCCGCGGGGTGAAACCGGAACGGTGCAGCACCGGCCAGAACCGGTTCCCCGGGTGGGCGAAGTGGTGACCCGTCACCGCGGTCGTCAGGCTCGGGTTGATGCCGCAGAAAAGCACGCGCAGACCGCCCGCGGCCACATCGGGGACGATGCGGCCACGGGCGGCGTTCAGCTCTTCCGGCGTCATACGGCTTCCGGTGTCATGCGGCTTCGGGTGTCATGCCGCCTCGCGCGTCACACGGTGACGGCGGTGCCGGTCAGAGGATCGAGCCGGGGGTGTAGCCCGCGGCCTCGGGGTGCTGCTTGGCGATCTCCTCGATCCGGGCGACCAGCGACGTCACCTGGTCGCCGGCGGCACCCGTGAACGAGAGCTTGTCGGCCATCAGCTCGTCCAGCTGCGCACGGTCCAACGGGATCCGCTCGTCCGCGGCGAGCTTGTCGAGCAGTTCGTTGCGCTCGGCGCCCTGCTCCCGCATCGCGAGGGCGGAGGCGACCGCGTTCTCCTTGATCGCCTCGTGGGCCAGCTCACGGCCGACCCCGGCCCGTACGGCGCCCATCAGGACCTTGGTGGTGGCCAGGAAGGGGAGGTAGCGGTCCAGCTCGCGCGCCACGACCGCGGGGAACGCGCCGAACTCGTCCAGCACCGTCAGGAAGGTCTCCAGCAGGCCGTCGAACGCGAAGAACGCGTCCGGGAGCGCCACCCGGCGGACCACGGAGCAGGACACGTCGCCCTCGTTCCACTGGTCGCCCGCCAGCTCACCGGTCATCGAGGCGTACCCGCGCAGGATCACCATCAGCCCGTTGACCCGCTCGCAGGAGCGCGTGTTCATCTTGTGCGGCATGGCGGACGAGCCGACCTGGCCGGGCTTGAAGCCCTCGGTCACCAGCTCGTGGCCCGCCATCAGCCGGACTGTCTTCGCCACCGATGAGGGCGCCGCGGCCAGCTGTACCAGGGCGGTGACCACGTCGTAGTCGAGCGACCGGGGGTAGACCTGGCCGACCGAGGTGAACGCCTCGGCGAAGCCGAGATGACCCGCGATGCGCTGCTCCAGGTCGGCGAGCTTGTCCGCGTCGCCGCCGAGCAGGTCCAGCATGTCCTGGGCCGTGCCGACCGGGCCCTTGATCCCGCGCAGGGGGTAGCGGGAGAGCAGGTCCTCCAGGCGGCCGTAGGCGACCAGCAGCTCGTCGGCGGCGGTCGCGAAGCGCTTGCCCAGCGTCGTCGCCTGCGCGGCGACGTTGTGGGAGCGTCCGGCGATCACCAGCTCGCGGTACTCCGCCGCGAGCTTGCCGAGCCGGGCCAGCACGGCCACGGTGCGGTCGCGCATCAGCTCCAGCGAGAGGCGGATCTGCAGCTGCTCGACGTTCTCCGTCAGGTCCCGGGAGGTCATGCCCTTGTGGACCTGCTCATGACCGGCGAGGGCGTTGAACTCCTCGATCCGGGCCTTCACGTCGTGCCGGGTGACCTTCTCGCGCTCGGCGATGGAGGCCAGGTCTACCTGGTCCAGCACCCGCTCGTAGTCGGCGAGCGCCGCGTCGGGCACCTCGATCCCGAGGTCCTTCTGAGCGCGCAGCACCGCCAGCCACAGCTGACGCTCCAGCTTCACCTTCTGCTCGGGGGACCAGAGGACGGCCAGCTCCGCGGAGGCGTAGCGGCCGGCCAGGACATTGGGGATGCGAGGCTTCGCAGACACGGCGTTCACGTAAAGGGATTCTACTGGCGGTTCGTGCAGGCCAGCGCCGCGCCCCCGTTTGTGGCTTGCTACGAACGAGGGGCGGCTACGAGGGAGGGCCGGTCATGAGGGAGGGCCCGACTACGAGGGAGCGGGGGTGGCGGCGCGCCGCCACCCGGTCACCGGGCCGGGGTTCTCGGCGTCGGCGGGCGTGATCCAGAACGCCTTGCCCGTCGCGGCGTCGAACTGGGCGCCCGAGCGTCCGTCGCCGGAGGAGCGGCCGGTGAGCCGTCGTCCGATCCAGGGGGCCAGGTGCTGCCGGGCGAAGCGGATGTCCTCCGTCCGCCGGGCCGCCCAGCGCGGCGGTGCGGTCGCGGGCATCCGCGCCCGCCAGTCCAGCTCGGCCGGCAGACCCAGCGTCTGCCAGACGGCCTCGGCGACGCGCCGGTGGCCCTCGGCGGCGAGGTGGAGCCGGTCCACGTCCCACATCCGGGGGTCGGCGATCGAGGGCGCGGAGTAGAGGTCCACCACCGCGGCGCCGTGCTGCCCGGCCAGATCGTCGATCAGGGCGAACAGCGCCTCCACCCGGGGCCGGAACCGGTCGAACACCGGCCCGCTGCGCCCGGGGCTGCGCATCAGCACCAGCTGTTTGCAGGTCGGCGCGAGACGCTCCACGGCCTCTTCGAGCCGACCCCTGACCATGCCCATGTCGCACTTCGGGCGCAACGTGTCGTTGAGCCCGCCGACGAGTGTGACCACATCGGCCCGGAGCCCGGCTGCCGCCTCCACCTGCTCGTCGACGATCTGGCCGATGAGCTTCCCGCGTACGGCGAGATTGGCGTACCGGAAACCGGGGGACCGGACCGCGAGCCGGGCGGCGAGGATGTCGGCCCAGCCCCGGTACGTACCGTCGGCGAGCAGGTCGGACATGCCCTCGGTGAACGAGTCGCCGACCGCGACGAAACTGGTGTAGGAGGCATTCAATTCCATGGCCCGATGAGCGTACCGGTCGGTAGGTCGGGTAGGCCAGTCGGTCGGCCGGTCAGCGGGACCCCGGCCGTCCGACGAGTTCGCGCAGCACGTCCTCCATCGTGACCATGCCCGCCAGCCGCCCGTCCTCGTCGAGGACCGCCGCCAGATGGGTCCGGCTGCGGCGCAGCGCGGTCAGCGCGTCGTCCAGCGGGGTCGCCGCCCGGACCCGGGCGATCGGCCGCATCGCCGACACCGGGAAGGGAACGTCGCGGGGCATGGCGTCCAGGGCGTCCTTCACATGGAGGTAGCCGAGGATGCGCTGCTCGCTGTCCATCACCGGGAAGCGGGAGAACCCGGATTCGGACGAGAGCCGCTCCAGCTCCTCCGGGGTCGTGCCGACCCTGGCGTACAGCACCCGGTCGACCGGCATCACCACGTCCCGCACGGGCCGGCGCCCCAGCTCCAGAGCATGGTGGAGGCGTTGCGCGGAACGGTCGTCCACGAGTCCGGCGTCTCCCGCGTCCTGCACCAGCCGGGCCAGTTCGTCGTCCGAGAACGTCGCGGAGACCTCGTCCTTCGTCTCCACCCGCAACAGTTTGAGCAGGGCGTTGGCGAACGCGTTGATCGCGAAGATCACCGGCCGCAGGGCCCGGGCCATCGCGACCAGCGGCGGGCCGAGCGCCAGGGCGCTGCGTGTCGGTTCGGCCAGAGCGATGTTCTTCGGGACCATCTCGCCCAGCAGCATGTGCAGATACGTCGCCACGCTCAGGGCGATGACGAACGACAGCGGGTGCACCAGACCGTGCGGCACCCCGACCGTGTCGAAGACCGGCTCCAGCAGATGCGCGATGGCCGGTTCGGCGACGATGCCCAGCACCAGGGTGCAGAGCGTGATGCCGAGCTGGGCGGCGGCGAGCAGCGCGGAGACGTGCTCCAGGCCCCAGATGACACTGCGGGCCCGCCGGTTGCCGGCCTCGGCCTCCGGCTCGATCTGGCTGCGGCGCACCGAGATCAGGGCGAACTCGGCGCCGACGAAGAAGGCGTTGGCCACGAGGGTCAGCAGACCGATGAAGAGCTGCAGAACGATCACCGTTCGTCCTCCGTCCGGTCCTCGGACCCCGGCAGCGGGGCGTGCAGCAGGGCTCGCGCGGCCCGGCGGCCCGACGCGTCCACCACATCGATGCGCCAGCCCGCCAGCTCGACGCTGTCGTCCACCGTCGGGATCCGTCCGAGCTCGGCCGCGATCAGCCCGGCGAGGGTCTCGTAGGGCCCCTCCGGCACCCGCAGACCGATCCTGCTGAGCTGGTCGGTGCGCGCCGCCCCGTCCGCCGACCACAGCGTGCGGCCGTCGGCGTCCTCACCCGCGGCGGCGAGATCGGGTGTCTCGTGCGGATCGTGCTCGTCGCGGACCTCGCCGACGACTTCCTCCACGATGTCCTCCAGCGTCGCGACCCCGGCCGTACCGCCGTACTCGTCGATCACCACGGCCATGGCGAGCTTGCCGGACAGCCGGTCCAGCAGTTTGTCCACGGTGAGCGTCTCCGGTACGAGCAGGGGCTCGCGCAGCAGTTCCGAGACGCGGGTGCGGGGCCGCCGGTCGGCGGGGATCGCCAGGACGTCCTTGATGTGGGCCACCCCGACCACGGTGTCCAGGCTGCCCCGGTAGACGGGGAAGCGGGACAGACCGGTCGCCCGCGTGGCGTTGGCGACGTCCTCGGCCGTCGCGTGCAGCTCCAGCGCGGTCACCTGGACCCGCGGGGTCATCACGTTCTCCGCCGTCAGCTCCGAGAGGTTCAGGGTGCGGACGAACAGCTCGGCCGTGTCCGCCTCCAGCGCGCCCTCCTTCGCGGAGTGCCGGGCCAGCGCCACCAGCTCCTGCGGGCTGCGGGCGGAGGCCAGCTCCTCGGTCGGCTCCAGGCCGAAGCGGCGCACGATCCGGTTGGCGGTGTTGTTCAGGTGGCTGATGAAGGGCCGGAACACCGCCGTGAACCCCCGTTGCGGTGTCGCCACCGCCTTGGCGACGGCCAGCGGGGAGGAGATCGCCCAGTTCTTCGGGACCAGCTCGCCGACCACCATCAGAACCACCGTGGACAGCGCCGTGCCGATGACGAGCGCCAGGGTGGACGCGGCGGCCGGATGCAGCCCCGCCGCCTCGACGGGGCCGCGGATCAGCTTGGCGATGGACGGCTCGGAGAGCATGCCGATCACCAGGTTGGTCACGGTGATGCCGAGCTGGGCCCCCGAGAGCTGGAACGTGAGACTCCGGACGGCCTTCAGCGCGCTCGCGGCACCCCGCTCGCCCCGCTCGACAGCCCGTTCGAGTTCGCCCCGCTCCACCGTGGTCAGGGAGAACTCCGCCGCGACGAACGCGCCGCAGGCGACGCAGAGCAGCAGGGCGACGAGCAGCAGAAGCACTTCGGTCATCGGTTCACCTCCGTCCCATGATCGGGCAGGGGCGGGGGGATCGCGCGGTGTCGGTGGAGCATGGTCATCGTAGGCATCTGCCCAGCGAGGCCCCCTCCTACCGCGTCAGTCCGTCAGATGCCTCACCCAGCGGCTCCACTGCGGCTCGGGCTCGTACCCCGCCGCGCGCCAGGCGTGGTGGGCGGAGGTGTTGCGGTCGAGGACCATGGCGTCGGCGCGCCGCCCGCCCAGAGCGGTGAACCGTTCCTCCGCCGCCGCGAGGAGGGCGCTGCCCACGCCCCTGCGCCGCTGGTCCGGGTGGACCGCGAGGCGGTAGAGATGGCAGCGCCAGCCGTCGAAGCCCGCGATGACGGTGCCGACCAGTTCCCCCTCCCGCTCGGCCAGGATCAACGCCTCGGGGTCCCGTTCCACCAGGCGGGCGACCCCGTCCCCGTCGTCGCTGATGCTGGTGCCCTCGGCGGCCCCCTTCCAGAAGGCGAGGACCCCGTCCAGATCGGCGGGGGTCGCGGACCGTATCGACAGCGAAAGATCGTTCATGGCGGCCATCCCACCATCCGCCGCGCCGGGCGTCGATCGCATTCCGCCGCATTCCGCAGGGCGGAGAAACGCGCCCGAGCAGGTCCGCGATCCGGTGCTGCTGGTGAAGCAGGGCAAGGCGGACGTGCGGGCGATCGCCGACGAGCTGCGCCGGCGGAGCGTGTGAGGCTCAGTCCCCGTTCTCCGTGAACGGCTTGCGGGCCACCCCCAGGACACAGGGCGACGAGGGCATCTGAAGACCCGTCTCCGGGATGCGCAGCCTGCGGTACGTGCCCAGCTCGAAGCCCGCCGCCTCGATCGCGGCCAGCGGGTCCCGGGCCGTGTGGCAGCCGCCGAAGAGCAGCGGCCACACGGTCCGGTCGGCCGCTCGCTGCGCCGTCGCCAGCGCGCGCCCCGGCGCCAGCCCGTGCTCGAAGAACCGCAGTTCGCCGCCCGGCCGCAGGACCCGCTTGATCTCGGCGAGCGCCCGGGGCAGATCCCGTACGGTGCACAGGACCAGGGACGCCACCGCCCCGTCGAACGCCTCGCTCTTGACCGGCAGCGCCTCGGCCGCCCCCGGCACCACGTCCACCGGCACCTCGGCGCGCAGGGCGGCGCGGACCGCGAGCTGCCGCAGCGAGCGTTCCGGCTCCAGGGCCACCACCTCCGAGACGGCGCCGGGGTAGTGGGTGAAGTTCAGCCCGTTTCCCGCACCGACCTCGATGACCCGGCCGGAGAGCCCCGACAGCAGCTCCTCCCGGTACGCGGCGACGCCGCCCTTCACATCCGCGGCCTCGCTGAACCGGGCGTAGAAGCGGGCGAAGACCGGGTGGTGCACGGCGTCCCGGGGGAGCTTCCTGCTGCGCAGCTGCATGACGGACCTCCGTTACGGAGTGGGCGTGAGGCTCCTGGACAATTCTCCCCCGAATTGCCCGCGGGTAGCCCCCGGGACAGTCCCCGAACGGCCCCGGGGCTCCGGTCCGGGGCCTCGGGGCCGTCGCGGAGCGCGCAGACCTCTCAGCGCCGCCCCGGGGCCCAGCTCCCGCCCAGCTCCGGGGCGAGCCAGCGCGCCGCGCCCGCAGCGAAGTCCGCGCCCGGCAGCGCACCCGCACCGGCCGGTACCGCGCCCAGCAGCGGCGCACCGGCCGCCACCGGCAGGTCCTCGATGTTGCACCGGGACGCGAGGTCCGGCTCCGCCGGCATGCTGCCGATCACCACACCCCGGCAGCCAAGGCCCCGGCTCCGCAGCGCCTCGGCCGTCAACGCGGTGGCGTTCAGCGTGCCCAGACCGGCGGGGGCCACCACCAGCACGGGCGCGGACAGCAGCCGGGCCGCGTCCGCGAGGGTGGAGCCCTCGTCGTCGAACCGCACGAGCAGCCCGCCCGCACCCTCCACCAGCACGAGGTCGTGCTCGGTGGCCAGCTTCTGAGCCGCCTCGGCGACCTCGAACGGCCGCACCGGCGCGAGACCTGCCCGCCGGGCGGCCGTGGCCGGGGCCAACGGCTCCGGGAACCGGGCCAGTTCGACCGCGGTCACATGGCTTCCCGCCAGGCGTGCGACCTCGGCCGCGTCGCCCGGCTCCCCGGGGGCGAGCCCGGTCTGCGCGGGCTTGAGCACCGCGACCCGGCGTCCCCGCGCGGCGGCCGCCACCGCGGCGGTCACCACGGTCTTGCCGATCTCCGTGCCCGTACCGGACACCACCAGAATCGTCGACATATCGCCTCAGCCCTCCCGTACCGCGGCGCACACGGCCCGGCAGATCCGTGCCACGTCCTCGTCACCCGTGACGTACGGCGGCATCGTGTAGACGAGATCGCGGAACGGCCGCAGCCACACGCCCTCGCGCACGGCCGCGCGGGTCGCCGCCGCCATGTCCACCTGGTGGTCGAGCTGGACGACCCCGATCGCCCCGAGGACGCGTACGTCCACCACACCCGCGAGGTCCGCGGCGGGCGCGAGCCCGGAGCGCAGCCCCGCGCCGATCCGTGCCACCTCGCCCTCCCAGTCCTGCCCGAGCAGCAGGTCCACCGAGGCCGAGGCCACCGATGCGGCCAGCGGATTGCCCATGAACGTCGGCCCGTGCGCCAGCACCGGGACCTCGCCGCTGGAGATGCCCTCGGCCACCCGGGTGGTGCACAGCGTCGCTGCCATCGTGAGATAGCCGCCGGTCAGCGCCTTGCCGACGCACATGACGTCCGGCGAGATCCCGGCATGCCCGGCGGCGAACAGCGTGCCCGTACGCCCGAAACCGGTCGCGATCTCGTCGAGGACCAGCAGCACGTCGTGCTCGTCGCACGCCTCGCGCAGCACCCGCAGATAGGCGGGGGAGTGGAACCGCATCCCGCCGGCCCCCTGCACCACCGGCTCCACGACGACCGCCGCCAACTCCTCGGCGTGCGCGGCGATCAGCTCCCGCAGATGCGCGACGTACGCGGGATCCGGCTCCGCGTCGAAGCCGTCCGGCGGGGCGTCGGCGAAGACCTGCCGGGGGAGGGAGCCCGACCACAGCTCGTGCATCCCGCCCTCCGGGTCGCACACCGACATCGGCTGCCAGGTGTCCCCGTGGTAGCCCCCGCGCCAGGTCAGCAGCCGCCGCTTGGCCGGACGGCCCGCCGAACGCCAGTACTGCAGGCACATCTTGACCGCGACCTCGACCGACACCGAACCGGAGTCGGCCAGGAAGACATGCCGGAGCGGCTCCGGAGTGATCTCCACCAGCCGGGTCGCCAGCCGGACGGCGGGCTCGTGCGTGAGCCCGCCGAACATCACATGGCTCATCCGGTCCAGCTGGCCGCGTGCGGCCTCGTTGAGGACCGGGTGGTTGTAGCCGTGCACCGCCGACCACCAGGACGACATGCCGTCCACCAACTCGCACTGCCCCTCGACGGGTTCGGCGAGCCGGAGCCGCACCCCGGAGGCCGACTCCACGATCAGCGGCTCCTGGCGGCCCGGCATCGGACCGTACGGGTGCCAGACGTGCGCCCGGTCGAGCGCCCGCAGTTCGTCGGGGGCGTACGGCTTCGGCGCGGCGGATCCGGAGTGCGCGGCCTGCTGGGGGAGTGCGGGGGCGGATGGCTCAGGCATTGGGGGCGAGATCCGTCCCCGCACCGCGCCGGCGCACCGCCACCAGACCCGTACGCGGCGCGCCGTTCGCCTCCGTACGCCCGGCCGGAACGTCCGCGTCCGCGTCGGCGACCGCCACCGGCTCCTGCTCCCCGTGGCCACCGCACGGTCCGCAGCCGCCACCGCCCCCGTGCGAACCGCAGCCCGCGGACTCCTGCGTTCCGCACCCGGCCGGCTCCGCCGCCGTACCGCAGCCTCCGGCCAGTGCGTCGGCCCGGTGGCGCGGCAGCGTCGTCGTGCCCGCGCCCTCCACCTCGAAACCGGCGTCCGTGATCATGTCGAGGTCGGCCTGACCGGCCTGGCCCTCACTCGTCAGGTAGTCGCCCAGGAAGATCGAGTTGACCAGGTGCAGCGCCAGCGGCTGCATCGAGCGCAGGTGTACCTCACGGCCGCCCGCGAGCCGCACCTCGACGTCAGGGCAGACGAACCGGACCATCGCCAGAATCCGCAGGCAGCGCTGCGGGGTGAGGTTCCACTCCTTGGCGAGCGGCGTGCCCTCGAACGGGATCAGGAAGTTCACCGGCACCGAGTCCGGGTCCAGGTCGCGCAGCGCGAACACCACGTCGGCCAGGTCCTTGTCGCTCTCGCCCATCCCGGCGATCAGCCCGGAACACGCCGAGAGCCCGGCGGCCTGGGCCTGCTGCACGGTCTCCACCCGGTCCGCGTAGGTGTGGGTGGTGGTGATCGCCCCGTACGTCTCCTCGGACGTGTTCAGGTTGTGGTTGTACGCGTCGGCGCCCGCCGAACGCAGCCGGTCGGCCTGGCCGTCGGAGAGCAGACCGAGGCAGGCGCAGACCTCGATGCCCTCGTTCTCCCCCTTGATGGCCTCGATGGTCTTGGTGACCCGGTCCACGTCCCGGTCCGTGGGGCCGCGTCCGCTGGCCACCAGGCAGACCCGCTTCGCGCCGCCCGCGACCCCGGCGGCGGCGGCCTTGGACGCCTCCTCCGGCTTCAGCCAGGTGTACTTGAGGATTCCGGCCTTCGAGCCGAGCCGCTGCGAGCAGTAGGAGCAGTCCTCGGGGCAGAGCCCGGACTTCAGGTTGACCAGATAGTTGAGCTTGACGCGCCGCCCGAACCACTGACGGCGCACCTTCCCGGCGGCGGCCACCACGTCGAGCAGCTCGTCGTCGGAGGTCGCCAGTACGGCGAGCGCTTCTTCGCGGGTCGGCAGTTCGCGCCGCAGCCCCTTGTCCACCAGCGTGTTCAGCAGGTCCATGAAAGATGATCCTGGCCTACGGCACCGCCTCCAGCCAAGGAGGAACCAGACAGGAGAGCCGGGCGGGGGTGTGTGTATTGCCACACCCTGACCTGCTGCGCACCCGGCTAGGGTCTGTGGGCTGCCTACAAAGACAGGGACCCGCCCCATGTCCTTCGCCCCGTTCGACTGGATCGACGCCGAGGCCCGCCACCGGGCCGCCGCCGGACTCGTACGCACCCTGCGTCCGCGCGACGCCGAGCCGGAGCTGCTGGACCTCGCGAGCAACGACTACCTGGGCCTCACCCGGCACCCCGAGGTCACCGCCGCCGCGGCGGCCGCCGCCCACCGCTGGGGAGCGGGCGCCACCGGCTCCCGGCTGGTCACCGGCTCCACCGCCCTGCACGCCGAACTCGAACGGGAGCTGGCCGCGTTCTGCGGTTTCGAGGCGGCCCTCGTGCTCTCCTCCGGGTACGCGGCCAACCTCGCCGCGCTGACCGCGCTGTCCGGGCGCGGCTCCCTCATCGTCTCCGACGCGGGCAACCACGCCTCGATCGTGGACGGCTGCCGGCTCTCCCGCGCCGAGACCGCCGTCGTCCCCCACGCCGATCCGGACGCGGTCGCCAAGGCGTTCGGGGCCCATGACGGCCGGGCCCTCGCGGTCACCGACTCGGTCTTCTCCGTCGACGGCGACGCTGCCCCGCTCCCGGCCCTGGCCGAGGTCTGCCGTTCGGCGAACGCCGCCCTGCTGGTCGACGACGCCCACGGCCTCGGCGTCCTGGGCGACGGCGGACGGGGAGCGCTCGCGGCGGCCGGACTGGCGGGCGGCGGCGGGGTCGTGGCCACCCTCACCCTGTCCAAGTCGTTGGGCAGCCAGGGCGGAGCGGTCCTCGGACCCGCCCGGGTCATCGACCACCTGGTCAACACGGCCCGGACGTTCATTTTCGACACCGGACTCGCCCCGGCGGCCGTCGGCGGCGCGCTCGGCGCCCTCGGGGTGCTGCGCCGGGAGCCCGAACGGGCCGCCCGCGCCCGGGACGTGGCCACCGCGCTGTACACGCGGCTCACCGCCGCCGGGCTGGAGGCGGTCCGGCCCGACGCGGCCGTCGTCTCCGTCCGGGCGCCGTCGGCGGACGCGGCGGTGCGCTGGGCGGCCGACTGCCGCACGGCCGGAATGGCGGTGGGCTGCTTCCGCCCGCCGTCCGTTCCGGACGGCATCTCCCGGCTGCGGCTGACCGCGCGCGCCGACCTGACCGAGGAGCAGATCACGACCGCGGTGGCCACGATCGTCGCCACCGCTTCCCGGCAGGCGGGCACCGACGTCAGCTGATGTGCCGTGGACCCGCTCCGTCCGGACCGAGCCCGTTCACGAAGGTGGTCCAGGCCGCCGCCGAGAACCGCAGCGGTGGCCGGTCCACGTCCTTCGAATCGCGTACGGCGAGGAGCGCGTCGGTGAACCGCGCGCTCTCCACGCAGTTGTTCATCCCGGTCGACCGGCTGCTGCGCCGCCACTGAAGGGCGGACGGCGGTGGCATCGATGGCGGCGGTGCGTCGGGCAGTGCGCGTCGGTCTGACATGGCGGCCCCTCAGCTGCGTCTGAAGCTACGTCCGATCTCGGTGATGAGGTCCAGCGAGCGTTCGGGCGACAGCGCATGCGCCTGCAGGGTACGGAAGGCCGAGCTGTACGCCTCAAGGTCTTCTCTCCGCTCCAGATAGAGGCTACTCGTCAAGTGGTCAAGAACGACCACATCCAGATCAGAAATGTTCGGAAAGGAGAAGATGACGAAAGGGCCGGTGAGCCCGACGTACCCGCCCACCGAGAACGGCAGCAACTGAAGTTCCACGTGCGGCAGTTGGGACACCTGGATCAGATGCTGCAGCTGATCCCGCATCACTTCGGGCCCGCCCACCTCACGATGGAGCACCGCCTCGTCCAGCACCGCCGTGAACCGCAGCGGCGGGCTCGCGCGCAGCACCCGCTGGCGGGTCAGCCGGACCTCGACCAGGGAGTCGAGCCGGCCGTCCGGTAACCCGTCCAGCGAAGCGCGGGTCACGGCACGGGCGTACCCGGCGGTCTGGAGCAGCCCCGGCACCACCGAGGTCTCCAGCGTCCGGACCGTACTGGCCTGCGACTCCAGGCTGATGAAGTCGCGGTACTGGGGCGGGATCAGCCCCCGGTACGCGTGCCACCAGCCGGAACCGCCGCCGCCCGCCGACCCCGCGAGGACTTCGAGCAGGGAGCGCAACTGCGGGTCGCACACCGCGTAGACGTCCAGCAGCCGCGCCACGTCGGCCGGGGTCACCCCGCTGGCACCGGTCTCGATGCGGCTCACCTTGGACTGGTGCCAGCCGAGCAGCCGCGCCGCCTCCCGGCTGGTCATCCCGGAGGAGTGACGCAGGCTCCGCAGCTCCTCACCGAGCTTGCGCCGCCGGACGACGGGGCCGTGCAGCATGCCGGTCTCCTTCCGCTGTCGCAAGGGGCCGATCCGTCGCCGGGATCGGCCCGCAGAGGGGCCAGTGTGCCGCCCGCCCACCCCGTACGGGTCCCGAATTCACCGCTTCGAGCGACAGATATATGCATATCTTGGCCGAACCTCGTTACAGGGAGCTGCATCAATGGCAATCTGGCGCGAAGCACAATCCCGGCCGACCGTCGCTCGGTCCGGGGCGGGAAAGGGGCGGTGTCGCCATGGCGGACCATCAGGAAGCAACCGTCACTCTGCCGAGCGATCCGGTCTCGGTCTCCGCGGCCCGCAGACATGTCGCCAGGACCCTGGCCGAATGGGGCCTGCCCGACGACAGCGAGTTCGCCGACACCATCCGGCTGATCGTCTCGGAGCTGGCCACCAACGCCGTGCAGCACACGTTCGGCCAGTCGCCCACCTTCACCGTGGACCTGCGCCTCGAACGCGACGAGGAGCTGTATCTCGGCGTCACGGACAGTCACCCCCGGTGGCCCCAGAAACTGCCCGCCGCCGTACGGCAGGACAACGGGCGGGGCATGGTCATCATCCGGATGCTGGCGAAGGAGCGCGGCGGACGGCTCCAGGTCACGCCGACCGCCGAGGGCGGCAAGACGGTCTGGATCGCGCTGCCCTGGGTCGTCGCGGTTCAGGGCTGACCCTGTGGGGGCCGGCCCCCCGGCGGGCTGACCGGCCGGTGCGGGCCTTGGAGGGCTGAGCTGCCCCGTCGGTGCGGGCTCCGGCGGGCGGGTCCGGTCGGTGCGGCCCTCCGAGGCCCGCACCGGAGCGGGTCAGCCCGCCGGGGCCCGGTTCGGCCCCGGGGCCGTGCTCCCGCGGCCGAAGCCGCTGCGCAGGAGCGCGAGCAGTGTCGCCGCGGCCGCGCTGGACCGGTCGCCCCGGTGCACCACCGAGATGGTCCGGCGGAACGACGCGGGCTCGAGCCGCCGGACGGACAGGGGGGCCGGCGCCATCGAGGCGACCATCTCCGGTACCACCGCCACGCCGAGCCCGGCACTGACCAGCGCGCACACCAGCGCGTATCCGGGTGACTCGCAGACCACCGCGGGCGTCGCCCCCACCTCGGCGAGCGCGTCCTCGACCCCGCGCCGGGGCGGATGGGTGGGCGCACTGCTGATCAGCGGCCGCCCCGCCAGCTCGGCGACCGGCAGCCGCCCGGTGCCCTCGGCGAGCCGGTGTCCCACCGACGTGACGAGCACCAGCTCCTCGATCAGGAGGGGGTCGACGAGCACGCCCGCCGGCGGTGGCCCGACCGCGCCCGGTTCGTAGGCGTGCGTCAGGGCGAGGTCCACCTCGCCCGCGGCGACGGCGGCGATCCCGCCGGGCGGCTCGTGGTCGGCGACGGCAAGCTCGACCTCGGGGTGGGCCCGCCGGAAGGCGCTCAGGACGGGCGGCAGCAGATGGATCCCGGCTGTCGTGAACGTTCCCACCCGCAGCCTGCCGCCCGAGAGCCCGGACAGCTGCGCCAGCTCGTGCCGCGCCTGGTCCAGTTCGTCCAGCACCCGTCGGGCCCGGCCCGCCAGCATCTCACCCGCCGCCGTCAGCCGCGCCCCGCGATGGTGGCGCACCAGCAGCGCCGCCCCCGCCTCCCGCTCCAGCTTGGCCAGCTGCTGCGAGAGCGCGGGCGCGGTGTAGCCGAGGCGGGCGGCGGCCCGGGTGATCGATCCGGCCTCCGCGACCGCCACGAGCGCCGCGAGCCGTGTCGGGTCGTACATGAAAGCGTTCCTTTAGGCAGACCCAGAAGATTGCAAGTACACGCTAAAGGCTCCGCAGGTCCAAGGTGGACCTCATGGACGCACAACTGATCGCCTTCACCGGGGTCGCCGCCGGCATGGTCGCGCTGCCCGGCGCCGACTTCACCGTCGTCGTACGCAACGCCCTGGCCTCGCGCACCGCGGGCCTGGCCTCGGCGTTCGGCGTCGCCGGGGGACTGCTGGTGCACACCGCGCTCGCGGTCGCCGGACTCGCCGCGGTGCTGGTGACGATGCCGGTGCTCTTCCGCACCGTCCAGCTGCTCGGCGGTGCGTACGTCCTCTACCTCGGGCTCAGCGTGCTGTACGCGCTCCGCCGCCGCCCGGCGCAGGACGCATCCGATACGCCTTCGGGTAAGCCTTCCGGTGCACCCGAAGGCGAGCCGGAGCGGCCCGCGCCCAGGGAGTTCGGACGCGCGCTGCGCCAGGGGTTCCTGACCAACGCGCTCAACCCGAAGGCCCCGGTCCTCTTCCTCAGCCTGCTGCCGCAGTTCGTGCCCGACGGCCGGCCGCCGCTGCCCAGGACCCTGTTGCTCGCGGCCCTGGTGGTGGTGCTGGCGCTGATCTGGTTCCCGGCCGTGGCCCTGCTCGTGGACCGGCTGGGCCGGTGGCTGCGCCGTCCGCGTACCGCCCGCGCCATCGAGGGCGGCAGCGGAGTGGCGCTCACCGGACTGGGACTCGCCCTGGTCACCGGCCCGCTGCTGCGCTGAGACCGGACCGCGGCAGGGGTGGTGCCCGCAAGGAGAGACGGCGGGGGTGGTGCCGCAAGGAAAGAGCGTCCGGTCGGTGGGTCAGCGGACCCGTCCGTACCAGACGCTCTTGGACCAGATTTTCGCCAGTCGCACCACGTCCCCCGATTTGGGGGAGTGCCAGATCTTCCCGGCCCCGGCGTAGATGCCCACGTGGTAGACGCTGCGCCCCGAATGGAAGAAGACGAGGTCGCCGCGTTTGCGCTGCGACTTCGCGATATGGCGGGTCTTGTTGTACTGCTGCTGTGCCGTGCGGGGAAGCTTCTTGCCGGCCTTCTTGAACGAGTAGAGCGTCAACCCGGAACAGTCGAAGCGGCCGGGGCCCGCAGCTCCGTACTTGTAGGGAGCCCCCTTCTTCGACGCGGCGACCTTCAGGGCCTTCGTCGAGTGGGCGGTGGCGGCCTCGGCGTCGCTCACCAGACCGGGCGCCAGCATCGAGGACGTCACGGCCAGGGCGAGCGCCGAAGCCGTACCGACCCGGGCGAACAGAGACGGGACATGAACCTGCGCAGACATGCGCAACCCTTCGTCAGCCGCCTGTGAAGGATGACCTGTCGGGTTCGGGCTGGCGAAGTTGCCCGGCCGCGTCGCGGCTTCACCCCGAGGGCTTCCCGGTCTCCCGGTCGGCCCGTTGTGCTCGGGTCCTCCACTCCTGCCGATCCACTTCTGTCGACCAGTCATCCGGGCGGCGGCAGGACTCGGCGTCCGCCCGGACCGCCCCGCCGCGGCGGCGGGGGCTTGTCGTCCCAGGGATCTTGACGCACTCCGTGCCGGATTTCCGAGCTGAAACGGTGATTTGTGAGTCTCCTCACCACTGATCCATTCAGGTGGACAGGCTGGATTCGCGCTCGCCGACCAGCCCGGCGCACGCCCTCGTACCAGGGACGAAAGGACGCTTTTCGAGTACGGGTCGCGCTCCGAACGCAAGTTGGGACGTCGCTCGCGAGGGTGATGACCTACGCCGAACGAGCGAGGAAAATTGATCGTGGGATCGGGCGTGTCGTGCGGCGGCCCGACCGGTCCGCTCCCGTAAGGCGCTCCCGGTGCGCCGGGTGGGTCAGTTCACTGCGGGTCAGTTCACCGGCGGTCGGTTCACCGGCGGAGGCATTGCGACCCGCCCCGCCCTGCGCTCCCCGTCCAGGACGCGCAGCGCCCGCGCCAGGGTGGCGGCGTGGAGCCGTGACTCGCCGCGCTCGTGCATCAGGGCCAGGGCGTCGCGCAGGGCCGCCGCCCCGGAGGCCAGGGCCTGGGCGGCCCGCAGCGCGCTGTAGGTGTCGCCGCCGTGCGCCGGGTTGATCCGGCCCACCTGGTCGAGCACGGCCAGATAGCAGTCGACGAACTCGCCCTCGGCGCGGGTCAGTGCGGGCAGGGGTGGGAACTCGGGTGGCTCCATCGGCGTTTCCCCTCGCGTCGTACGGCGCCGGTCGTACGACGCGGCCGGGATGAGTCAGCGGTTCTCCACGACATGGTCGACCAGCCCGTGGGCGAGGGCGGCCTTCGCGTCGAGGATGGTGTCGCGCTCGATGTCGGCGGTGACCTGTTCCGCGGTCCGGCCCGTATGCCGGACCAGCATGGCCGCGAACATCTCTCGGGTGCGCACCAGTTCGCGCGCGTGGATCTCCAGGTCGGACGGCTGGCCCCGCATCGGCTCCTCCAGTGCGGGCTGCTGGATGACTACCCGCGCGCCGGGCAGCGCATGTCGCCGCCCCTTCGCCCCCGCCGCCAGCAGGGCCGCCGCGTAGGAGCCCGCCTGCCCCAGACAGAAGGTCTCCACCTCGCAGGTCAGGAACTGCATCGTGTCGTAGACCGCCGCCATCGCCTGGAACGAACCGCCGGGGGAGTTGATGTACAGCGACAGGGGCCGGTCCGGATCGGCGTGCTCCAGATACATGAGCTGGGCGATGAGATCGCTCGCGGCGGTGTCGTCGATCGGGCTCCCGAGGAAGACGATCCGCTCGGACAGCAGCTTGGAGTACGGGTCCTGCGTCCGGGTCCCTGTCGCGGTGCGCTCGGTGAACTCGGGAAGGACGTAGCGGGCGGCGGGGCGGATCATGGCGTGCCTCTCTCCTGGAGCTGACCATCCGTCTGGGCGTCCGACCATCCGTAAAAAATGTACAGGACGTACAGAAGGTTATGATGGTGACTATGGCCTACGAGATTCCGGTGACGCAAGCACGGGCGGAGCTCGCCGAACTGATCAACCGTGTCGTCTACGGCGGCGAACGCGTCGTGGTGACACGGCACGGCAAGCCGCTCATCGCGCTGGTCTCCGCCGCTGACCTGCAGCGACTCGAAGCGGAGGAGGCTGCTGCCGAGGAGCAGGTGATCAGCTCGGTCTCCTCGATCGGCTCCGCGCCCTCCGCTCAGGGCGAACGGCGCAGGTTCGGTATCGCCGCCGAGCACCGCCCCCACGGCGGCAACGGCGACGGCAACGGCGACGGCCGGGACGCCTGACGCTCCGACCGGACGGCACCCGCGCCCGGACGCCCGGACCGCGATCTGACCGGACCGCGACAGCGCAAAGCCGGGTGCCCCTCCCTGAAGAGGGGCACCCGGCTCGGTTCGTCCGGACCTTGCGCTCAGCCGGTCAGGGCCGGCTCCCGCGCGGGCTCGGCGGTCGCTGCGGGCGCCGCCTCGTCGGACTTCGGCGTCCGCCGCGCGAGCAGCACCGCCGCCAGCCCGAGCGCCGACCACAGCGAGAGCGTCAGGAGGGGCCCGCCCGCCGCGCTCCCGTCGAAGAAGGCGACCGAGCGGAGCAGGGAACCGCCCGCGCCCGGCGGCAGCCACTGGCCGATCGCCCCGACGGGCTCGGGCAGCAGGTGCGGTGCGCTGGTGACTCCGGAGAAGGAGTTGCC
Source organism: Streptomyces globisporus (assembly GCA_014649555.1). Classification (GTDB taxonomy): domain Bacteria; phylum Actinomycetota; class Actinomycetes; order Streptomycetales; family Streptomycetaceae; genus Streptomyces; species Streptomyces globisporus. The sequence continues at coordinate 122,069 of BMTG01000015.1, forward strand.
CAGCAGGACCATCAGCAGGGCGCCGAGTCCGATACCGCGCTGCCCGAACAGGGCGGCGAGCCCCGCCACCGCCGAACCGATGGCCAGCACGGTGAGCGCGAGCACGCCCGCCTCCGTCCACCAGTCGCCCGTGACCACGCCCAGCCAGCTGTGCGTCACGGCCGTGGCGGCGAGCCCCACCAGTGCGGACGCCGCCAGCAGTGTCAACGCGCCGCGCGCCCCGCGCAGCCCCATGAGGGTGACGACGGCTCCGGCCGCCATTCCCGCCAGGGCCAAGGGCAGGACGCTCGCGCCGAGCGCGCTGCCGCGCGGGTCCCCGGGCGGTGCGGCGACCACATCGGTGACCTCGACCCGCGTGCCCTCCGGGGCGGACGCGGTCACGGCCTCGCGCAGCAGCTGGGAGACGACCGGGCTCGCCGCCGACGCGGTCAGCAGGTGCGGCCCCTGCGGGGCAGCGACGACGGCTCCGTATACGACCCGGTCCTCGATCGCGGCGCGGGCGGCGGCCTCGTCGGCGTAACGGTGCACCTCGAAGGCGCCGTCGCGCTGCTCGAACCGCTGCTCCAGTTGCTCGGCGGCCGGCGCCGCGCCCGCGACGCCGACCGGGAGGTCGCGCGGCGCGATCCGGGCGGCGGGCCAGGCAAAGGCCCAGAGGGCGAGGGTCACCATCAGGGGGATCAGCAGGATCACCGCTACCGCGCGGCGGTTGGGTGCGGTGGACATGAGGGGCCTCGATTCGTGCGACGGGCGGGAACCCAAAAAGAATGATCGTTCGTTTTATGCTCGATCCCCACTGTCGGCATGCCTCGTTCGATTGTCAAGAAGGAACGTTCGTTTTAGATTGAGGCCATGGCCCGCGTATCCCAGGAACACCTCGATGCCCGCCGCCGTCAGATCCTCGACGGTGCGGCGCGCTGCTTCGCCCGCAACGGATTCCACGGCACGTCCATGCAGGACGTCCTGAAGGAGGTGGGGCTCTCCGCCGGTGCGGTCTACCGCTACTTCTCCGGCAAGGAGGACATCATCGCGGCCATCACCGAGGAGACCTTCGCGGTCATTCGCGGCGCTTTCGAGGAGGCCGCCCGCATGACGCCGCCCCCCACCCCGGACGCGTTGCTCAGCCGGGTGCTCGGCGGGGTGCTCTCGGGTCAGGTGCACGGGCTGGAACGCCGTATCTTCGCCGCGCTCGTGGTCCAGCTCTGGTCCGAGACGCTGCGCGACGAGCGGCTCGCCGCGCTCCTCGACGAGGGGTACGCCATCATGCGTGTCGCCTGGGGGAAGCTCGTCGACGCCTACCGCTCCGCCGGGATCCTGAGCAGCGACGTGCCCGGCGACCATGTGGCGCGCACGATGATCGCGACGGCGCAGGGCTTCATCGTGCAGGAAGCGCTGTTCGGGGACGTGCGCCCCGAGGTGCTGGAGGGCGGGTTGCGCGGTCTGATGTCCATCACCCCGCAAAAGATCAGTTAACGCAATGGAAAAACTTCCGCCCTAACGTGCAATGCCTGGTCGCGAGACCTCCGTTCCCGTTCAACGAGTTGTTGAACGGGGATAGGGTCCCGCTGCGTCCGGAGCCAGGAACCGGGCGGAAGACGATGAGGTGGAAGCGTGCAACTGACCCCGCACGAGCAGGAGCGTCTGCTCATCCATGTGGCCGCCGACGTGGCCGAGAAGCGCCGAGCGCGCGGGCTGAAGCTCAACCACCCCGAGGCCGTCGCCCTGATCACCGCCCACCTCCTGGAAGGCGCGCGGGACGGCCGCAGCGTCGCCGAACTCATGGCATCGGGACGGAAATTGCTCACCCGGGACGACGTCATGGAAGGCATCCCCGAGATGCTCCACGACGTCCAGGTCGAGGCCACCTTCCCCGACGGCACGAAGCTCGTCACCGTCCACGACCCGATCGTCTGACGGGGGAGCGCCGATGATTCCCGGAGAGATCCTGTACGGGGACGGGGGCATCCCCCTCAACGAGGGGCGGGCGGTCACCCGTCTCACCGTCCTCAACGCCGCCGACCGCCCCGTCCAGGTCGGCTCCCACTACCACTTCGCCGAAGCCAACCCCGGGCTGCGCTTCGACCGCGCCGCCGCCCACGGACTGCGGCTGAACATCGCCGCCGGTACGGCGGTCCGCTTCGAACCCGGCATCCCCGCCGACGTCGAACTCGTCCCCCTCGCCGGCCGCCGCGTCGTCGCCGGCCTGCGCGGCGAAACCGGAGGTGCCCTCGATGCCTGACCTCAAGCGAGCGGTGTACGCCGACCTGTTCGGGCCCACCACCGGCGACCGGATCCGGCTCGCCGACACCGATCTGCTCGTCGAGATCGAGGAGGACCGCTCCGGCGGCCCCGGAAAGGCGGGCGACGAGGCGGTGTTCGGCGGCGGCAAGGTGATCCGCGAGTCCATGGGCCAGGCCCGCACCACCAGGGCCGAAGGTGCGCCCGACACCGTCATCACCGGCGCCGTCGTCGTCGACCACTGGGGCATCGTCAAGGCCGACATCGGCATCCGGGACGGCCGGATCACCGGCATCGGCAAGGCCGGAAACCCGGACACCATGGACGGCGTCCACCCCGACCTGGTGATCGGCCCGGAGACCGAGATCATCGCGGGCAACGGGAAGCTGCTCACGGCCGGGGCGGTCGACGCCCACGTCCACTTCATCTCGCCCACCCTGATCGACCAGGCGCTCTCCAGCGGCATCACCACCCTCGTCGGCGGCGGCACCGGCCCCGCCGAAGGCACCAAGGCCACCACCGTCACCCCCGGCCCCTGGCATCTGGCCCGGATGTTCGAGGCGCTGGAGACCTTCCCCGTCAACATCGGGCTGCTCGGCAAGGGCAACACGATGTCGCAGGACGCCATGTACTCCCAACTGCGCGGCGGAGCACTGGGATTCAAGATCCACGAGGACTGGGGCGCCACGCCCGCCGTCATCGACGCCTGCCTCACCGTCTGCGAACGGACCGGCGCGCAGCTCGCCATCCACACGGACACCCTCAACGAGGCCGGGTTCGTCGCCGACACCCTCGCCGCCATCGCCGGCCGGACGATTCACGCGTACCACACCGAGGGGGCGGGCGGCGGGCACGCGCCCGACATCATCAGCGTGGTCTCCGAGCCGTACGTCCTGCCCAGCTCGACCAACCCCACCCGGCCGCACACCGTCAACACCATCGAGGAACACCTCGACATGCTGATGGTCTGCCACCACCTCAACCCCGCCGTCCCCGAAGACCTGGCGTTCGCCGAGTCCCGGATCCGGCCCTCCACCATCGCGGCCGAGGACATCCTCCACGACCTCGGCGCCATCTCCATCATCTCCTCGGACTCCCAGGCCATGGGGCGTATCGGCGAGGTGATCCTGCGGACCTGGCAGACCGCCCATGTGATGAAGAAGCGGCGCGGAGCCCTGCCCGGGGACGGCCGGGCCGACAACCACCGTGTCCGTCGCTATGTCGCCAAATACACCATCAACCCGGCTGTCGCCCAGGGCATGGGCGGCGAGATCGGCTCCGTGGAGACCGGCAAGCTCGCCGACCTCGTGCTCTGGGACCCGGCGTTCTTCGGCGTGAAGCCGCAGACCGTCATCAAGGGCGGCCAGATCGCGTACGCGCAGATGGGCGACGCCAACGCCTCCATCCCGACGCCCCAGCCGGTGATGCCCCGGCCGATGTTCGGCGCGCTGGGCCGAGCGGCGGCCCGGGGGTCGTTCAACTTCGTCTCCGCCGCCGCGATCGAGGACGGGCTGCCCGAACGGCTCGCCCTGGAGAAGCGGTTCACGCCGATCACCAGCACCCGGGGGGTCACCAAGGCGGACATGCGGGAGAACGACGCCGTGCCCCGCGTCGACGTCGACCCCGACAGCTTCGCCGTCACCATCGACGGCGATCCGGTCGAGCCGGCACCGGCGGCGGAGCTTCCCATGGCCCAGCGCTACTTCCTCTTCTGAGGGACGGTCACCGCCATGTCACGCGCAGCTCTCCTCGTCCTCGCCGACGGCCGGTTCCCCGCCGGAGGCCACGCCCACTCAGGTGGCGCCGAACCGGCCGTCGCCGAGGGCCGTGTCCGGGACGCCGACTCCCTCGCGGCCTTCTGCCGGGGCCGCCTGCACACCGCGGGCCTCACCGCAGCCGCCCTCGCCGCGGCGGCGGCCCACGGCCTCGACCCGCTCGCCCTCGACGAGGCCGCCGACGCCCGGACGCCCTCACCGGCCCTGCGGTCCACCGCCCGGAAGCTGGGCCGGCAGATGATGCGGGCCGCCCGCGCCACCTGGCCCGGCCCCGAACTGGACGCGCTCGCCGCGGCCCGGCCACGCGGCGCCCACCAGCCCGTCGTCCTCGGGCTCACCGCGCGGTCGGCGGGCCTCGGCCCCGAGGACGCCGCGCACTGTGTCGCGTACGAGACCGTCAGCGGCCCCGCCACCGCCGTCGTCCGCCTCCTCTCCCTCGACCCCTTCCACGCCACCGCCGTCCTCGCCCGGCTCGCCCCCGAGCTGGACCGGGTCGCGGAACAGGCCGCCGAGGCAGCCCGGCGGGGCATCGACGCCCTGCCCGCCGCCTCGGCCCCGCTCCTCGACATCACCGCCGAGGCGCACGCCGCCTGGCCGGTCCGCCTCTTCGCCTCGTAGCCGCACAGCTTTCCCGGCGTGAACCCACAACCCCACAGGAGTCCCCATGCACCTCGGCCACACCCACGACGGCCCCGCCGCCGTCAGCGCCGACGCCACCCGCCCCGACGGCACCCGGCGCGCCCTGCGCATCGGCCTCGGCGGTCCCGTCGGCACCGGCAAGACGGCCACCGTCGCCGCCCTCTGCCGGGAGCTGCGCGACCGGCTGTCCATCGCGGTCGTCACCAACGACATCTACACCCGCGAGGACGCCGACTTCCTCCTGAACAACGCGGTCCTGCCGCCCGAGCGGATCCAAGCGGTCGAGACCGGGGCCTGCCCGCACACCGCGATCCGCGACGACATCTCCGCCAACCTCGAAGCGGTCGAGGACCTGGAGGACGCGGTCGGCCCGCTCGACCTGATCCTCGTCGAGTCCGGCGGCGACAACCTCACCGCCACCTTCTCCAAGGGCCTGGTCGACGCGCAGATCTTCGTCATCGACGTCGCGGGCGGCGACGACATCCCGCGCAAGGGCGGCCCCGGCGTCACCACCGCCGACCTCCTCGTCATCAACAAGACCGACCTCGCCCCCTACGTCGGCTCCGACCTGGAGCAGATGGCCCTGGACGCCAAGAAGCAGCGCGGCGATCTCCCCGTCGCCTTCACCTCCCTGACCTCGGCCGAGGGCGTCGGACCGGTCGCCGACTGGGTGCGCGCCCAGCTCGCGGCCTGGACCGCGTGAGCGTCCACGCGACGGCCCGGCTCCGCGCCGAGCCCGACGGGCGGGGCGGCACCGTCCTGCCCGTTCTGGAGAGCGCCGGCCCGCTCGCCCTGCGCCGCACCCGTTCCCCGCACGCCCCGTACGCCCGGGTCACCGTCGTCGGCGCGATGAGCGCCCCGCTGAACGGCGACCGCCTCGCCATCGAGGCCGAGGCCGCCGACGGCGCCCGCCTCACGGTCGACGCGGCGGCGGCCACCGTCGCCCTCCCGGGCCCCCGCCCGGACGCCGACCCGTCCACGTACACGGTGGACCTGACCGTGGGGGAGGGGGCGGCCCTGCACTGGCTCCCCGAACAACTGGTCTCCGCCCACGGCAGCCGCCTGCACCAGACCACCCGGGTCCAACTCGCGCCCACCGCAAGTCTCCTGCTGCGCGAGGAACAGATCCTCGGCCGCCACGGCGAACCCACCGGCGCCCTCACCACCCGCCTCACCGTCCACCGCGCGGGCCGCCCCCTCCTCGACCAGCAACTCGCCTACGGCCCCGACGCCCCCGCCGGCTGGGACGGCCCCGCCGTCCTCGCCGGCCACCGGGCCGTCGGTCAACTCCTCCTCGCCGAACCGTCCTTCGAGGACGCCCCGCTCCTCGCCCGCCTCCTCGGCCCCACCGCCGCCCTCACCCCACTGGTCGGCCCCGCCGTCCTGGTCACCGCCGTGGCGGCCGACGCCCGCCTGCTGCGCGGGATCCTGGACGACGCGATGCGTGAACTGCTGGACGGACTCAAGAAAAGCTTCGAGGAAGGCTTCGAGGACTGAGTCCGCTCAGCGAACTTCCTTCACCGGTTATGGGTTCGGTAAAGAAACAGGTGTACGCCCTGGCCCCAGGTGCCTCACAGACGAAAGGATCCCCGCGACGTACCGATGACCACGCCGCCCCCTCGGCGGCGGATCGGATGAAGGGGGATTCACGTGAGACGTACGACAGTGCTCGGCTCGGCCGGGGCTCTCGTCGCGGGCACGCTCATAGCGGGGGCCATGGCCGCACCCGCGGCGAGCGCCGACGGCGGGCACCACGGCCGGGGCGACGCCGAGGCGCGCGGGGTCGCCGTCGCGGCGCAGCGGGCGGCGAAGGCCGGGATCGACTGGAAGGACTGCCCGGAGGACTGGGGTCTGACCGCCCCCATCCAGTGCGGCTGGGTGACCGTGCCGCTCGACTACGCCAAGCCGCACGGCAAGAAGATCAAGCTCGCCGTCGACCGGCACGTCAGTACCGGCACGAAGGCCGAGCGGCAGGGTGCCCTGCTCTACAACCCGGGCGGGCCCGGCGGTTCGGGGATGCGCTTCCCGACCCGGATCACCGCCAAGAACCCGCTTTGGACGAAGACCGCTGAGGCGTACGACTTCGTCGGTTTCGACCCGCGCGGCGTCGGCCACTCGGCCCCGATCTCCTGTGTCGATCCGCAGGAGTTCGTCAAGGCGCCCAAGGCCGACCCGGTCCCCGACAGCGAGGCGGACAAGCGAGCCCAGCGGAAGCTGGCCCGTGAGTACGCCGAGGGGTGCGGCGAGCGCAGCGGCGCGATGCTGCCGCACATGACGACGCCGAACACGGCACGCGACCTGGACGTCATCCGGGCCGCACTGGGGGAGAAGAGGCTCAACTTCCTCGGCGTCTCCTACGGCACCTACCTGGGGGCCGTCTACGGCACGCTCTTCCCGACCCACGTCCGGCGCATGGTCGTCGACAGCGTGGTCGACCCGTCGCGGAAGAACATCTGGTACCGGGCGAACCTCAACCAGGACATCGCCTTCCAGACCCGCTGGGACGACTGGAAGGCGTGGGTCGCCAAGCACGACTCCGTCTATGGGATCGGCGACACCCCGCAGAAGGTCGAGAAGGCCTGGCTCGAGCTGCGGGCCGCCGCGAAGAAGAAGCCCATCGGAGGCGTCGTCGGGCCCGCCGAGCTCATCGGCTTCTTCCAGGGCGCGCCGTACTACGACTCCGCCTGGGCCCCCACCGCCAAGACCTGGAGCGCCTACCGGTCCGGCGACACCCAGGCGCTGATCGACGCCGCCGCCCCCGACATGAGCGACCTCGCGGGCAACGCCGCCTCCGAGAACGGCAACGCGGTCTACAGCGCCGTCGAGTGTGCCGACGCCCAGTGGCCGACCGACTGGCGCACCTGGGACCGGGACAACACCCGGCTCCACGAGAAGTACCCGTTCATGACGTGGGCCAACGCCTGGATGAACCTGCCCTGCGCGACGTGGCCCGCCAAGCAGCAGACCCCGCTGGACGTGAAGACCCGCAAGGGCCTGCCGCCGGTCCTCATCGTGCAGTCCACCCGTGACGCCGCCACCCCGTACGCGGGCGCGGTCGAGCTGCACAAGCGGTTCAAGGGCTCCCGGCTCATCATCGAGAAGGACGCCGGATCCCACGGCGTCACCGGGCTGGTCAACCCCTGCGTCAACGAGCGGGTGGACACCTACCTGCTCACCGGGAAGACCGACCGGCGCGACGTGACGTGCACCCCGCACGCCACGCCGAAGCCGTAAGGACGCCCCTGAGGCGTACGACCGGGGCCCGCTCTCAGCGGCGGCTCCGGTCGTACGCCGCCAGCCAGGCGTCCTCCGCCGCGTAGTCGAAGAGACCCTCGCCGTAGTTCTTGAGCATCTTCGGGAACGCCTCCCGCCAGTCGCGCCCCGCCAGCTCCCCGGCGAGCCACTCGACCGTCTCCGGCAGTGACTCCACGTACCCCGTCACGGGGCGGTAGCCGAGCTGTTCACCGGCGGCCGCCATGTCGTAGACCACGGGGTGGGCGCCGCTCCATGGCGTCTCGCCCACCTGCCCCTCGGGCGCCGGGCCGTCGATCAGCACCGTCTCCGTCTCCCGCCCCAGCACCGCGTCGATCGCCGACGCGATCTCCGCGACCGTGGGCGCCTCGGGATCCGCCGCGTTCAGCACACGCGAGCCCGGCTTCCCGGCGGCCAGGCGGATCAGCTCCGCCGCGTTGGACACGTGCACCGGGTGGAAGCGGCTCTCCCCGCCGTACGCGAGGACCCGGCGCCGCCGCCCGTCCAGCAGCCGCTTCACGACGTACAGCTCGCGCGGCGTGCGGCAGTACGGGCCGTGGACCGCGCCCGCGCGCAGCAGCGTCACCGGCAGCGCCTCGCCCGCCGCCAGCAACTCCCGCTCCAGCAGGACCTTCCGCGTCCCGTACGTGGCATCCCCCGGCGCCACCGTCGCCTGGCTCTCCGGCAGCGGCACCGGGTAGCGCGGGAAGCCGTCCGGTTCGGCCTGGGTGTCGAAGCTGCGGCCCCGCTCGTCCTCGTACACCGCACCGCTGGAGATCACGACCGCCGAGCCGATCCGGCCGGCCAGCCCCGTCAACTGCCGGGCGTGCGTGCCGTCGAACGCGACCATGTCGACCAGGACGTCACAGCCGTCGCCCAGCGCCTTCTCCAGCGCTCCCTCCTCGTCCCGGTCGAGCGCCACCGCCCGGACCCCGGCGTCCCACGTCTCGTCCCGGCCCCCGCCGCGCGAGGCCGCGGTGACCTCCCAGCCGTCGGCGGCCAGCGCGCGGACCGCGGCCCGCCCGATCTGGCCCGTCGCTCCCAGTACCCATGCGTGTCCGTTGCTCATGGAAGCGACGCTAGGGGAGTGCGCCTGCCGCGACGAGGCCGCTCTGCCGTCGGCGAATTCGCCCTCAGCGTCGCAGCTTCGGGAACTTCCTCGGCGGCGCGGCAGCCTGCTCGGCCGCCTTCACCTTGGCCGCGTACTCGTCCACGTACTCCTGGCCGGAGAGTTCGAGGATCGCGTACATGATCTCGTCCGTCACCGCCCGGATCGCGGCCTTCTGGTCCTCCATGCCCGCGTAGCGCGAGAAGTCCAGCGGCTCACCGAACCGGATCGCGACCTGCTTGATCTTGGGGAGTTTCTGGCCGGGCGGCTGGATCTCGAACGTGCCGAGCATGGCGCACGGGATCACCGGCACCCCCGCGGTGATCGCCATGACCGCCACCCCGACCTTGCCCTTGTAGAGCCGGCCGTCGTGCGAGCGGGTGCCCTCGGGATAGATCCCCAGCAGCTCGCCCTTGTTCAGCACGCCGAGCCCCTCGCGGATCGCCGCCTGACCGGCGTCCTTGCCGGACCGGTCCACCGGGATCTGGCCCGCGCTGCGGAAGAAGGCGGCCGTGAGCCGGCCCTTGATCCCCGGGCCGGTGAAGTATTCGGCCTTCGCCAGGAAGGTGATGCGGCGCTTGAGGATGGCCGGCATCAGGAAATGGTCCGAGAAGGAGAGGTGGTTGCCCGCGACGATCGCCGCACCGTCCTCCGGGATGTTCTCCAGGCCCTCGATCCGGGGGCGGAACAAGAGCCGCAGAACGGGTCCCAGAACGACATACTTCAGGACGTAATAAAACACCTTGTGGGTGCACCTCGCTCTGCCGGACGGACTCGGGACTGCGTACACCAGGTCATGGTGGTGCCGGGACCCTACCCGCAGGGTCCCGGCACCACCATGCGACCGTAGCGAACCGGTCTCCCGACGCGTACCCGCCTCCGGTCCCGTCAGGCGTGGCGCCCGCCGTGCCGTCGGGTGTGGTCACCCGTCGTGACGTCTCAGGTGTCCTGTGTGGCCAGCATGCCGATGGTGCACAGTCCCAGCACCACCCAGCCGAACCAGAGCCAGCCACTGCTTCCCAGCGCCACCGTGTACGCGGTCACCGCGACCAGCGCCCCGACGGTCGTGTATCCCATGGTCTTCGTCGATCCGGACATGCGCGCACGCTCCTCGTCGGCCGCGCGGCCGTTGTCCCCATGGTCACCCCGTATGCGCCATCCGCGCTACTGTCCGCGCGCCTGCAAAGAGGCGAGATAGGCGTTGTACGCCGCCAGCTCCTTGTCGCCGTCGCGGTCGGCGGCCCGGTCCGAGCGCCGGGCGGCACGCTGTTCGGAGTTGTACCACTGGTAGACCAGCGCGATCAGCACCAGCACCGAGGGGATCTCGCTGAACGCCCAGGCGATCCCGCCCGCCCAGTTCTGGTCGCTCAGGGCGTCGATGCCCAGCGAGGCGGGCGGATTCTCGTACGTCTTCACCATCGGCGTCGACGCCATCATCAGCGCGATCCCGAAGAACGCGTGGAACGGCATCCCGGCGAACAGCTCCAGCATCCGCATCAGATAGCCAGGGCGGTGCGGACCCGGGTCCACGCCCATGATCGGCCAGAAGAAGACCAGGCCGACCGCGAGGAAGTGCACCATCATCCCGAGGTGGCCCGGCTTGGAGCTCATCAGGAAGTCGAAGATCGGCGTGAAGTAGAGCGCGTACAGGCTGGCGATGAACAGCGGGATGGTGAACACCGGGTGCGAGATGATCTTCATGTACCGGCTGTGCAGCAGCTTCAGCAGCAGCTCGCGCGGCCCGGTCCGTCCTCGGCCGGCCGGCGGCAACGCGCGCAGCGCCAGCGTCACCGGGGCGCCCAGCAGCAGCAGGATCGGCGACAGCATGCTGATCACCATGTGCTGCACCATGTGCACGCTGAACATGACCATGCCGTAGTCGTTGAGCTTGGTGCACATCACCAGCGCGATGCTGAGCACGCCCACCGTGAAGAACACGATCCGGCTCACCGGCCAGCCGTCCCCGCGCCGACGCAGCCGCACCACGCCGTACCCGTACAGGGCGAGCGCCAGGATGCAGCCGGTCAGGAAGAACGGTTCGACGGAGAGCTCCAGCCCCCGTCCCAGCGTGAACGGCGGCAGATCCATGTTCATGCCGTGCCCGCTGTGATCCATCTGTTCACTCCCGATGGGGACACGTCCCCGTTTCGTGCCGGTTGTCCGGTCCAGAGTAGAACTGCCCCCGGCCGCGGTTGCGGCCGGGGGCAGTTCTGGGACGACGTGTCCTGACGAGGTGTTCTAGAGCACGCACTCCGCCTCGGCGTACCGCTCGGCCGGGACCGTCTTCAGCGTCTCGACCGCTTCCGCCAGCGGGACCATCACGATGTCGGTGCCGCGCAGCGCCGTCAGCATCCCGAACTCGCTCCGGTGCGCCGCCTCCACAGCGTGCCAGCCGAACCGGGTCGCGAGGACGCGGTCGTACGCGGTCGGGGTACCGCCGCGCTGGACGTGGCCGAGGATGACCGGGCGGGCCTCCTTGCCGAGCCGCTGCTCCAGCTCGCCGGAGAGCTGCGTGGCCACCCCGGCGAACCGCTCATGGCCGTAGATGTCCTTGACGCCCTGCTCGAACTGCATGGAGCCCTCACGGGGCTTCGCGCCCTCGGCGACCACCACGATGGCGAACTTCTTGCCCGCCGAGAACCGCTTGCCGACCAGCGCGGTCAGCTCGTCGATGTCGAAGGGGCGCTCGGGCACCACGATCGCGTGGGCGCCTGCGGCCATCCCGGAGTGCAGGGCGATCCAGCCGGTATGACGGCCCATGACCTCCACGATCAGCACCCGCTGGTGCGACTCGGCGGTGGTCTTCAGCCGGTCCAGCGCCTCGGTGGCGACACCGACGGCGGTGTCGAAGCCGAAGGTGACGTCGGTGGAGGCGATGTCGTTGTCGATGGTCTTGGGAACCCCGACGATGGGCAGCCCGGCCTCGGAGAGGAGGTTGGCGGCCTTCAGCGTGCCCTCGCCGCCGATCGGGATGATGGCGTCCAGGCCGAGGTCCGCGACATGGCCGCGTGCGCGCTCCACCCCGTCGCGCAGATGCGCGGGCTGAACGCGGGAGGAGCCGAGGATCGTGCCGCCGCGGGCCAGGATGCCGCCCACCGCGTCGAGGTCGAGCTTGCGGTAGTCCGCCTCCAGCAGGCCCTTCCAGCCGTCGTGGAAGCCGATGACCTCGTCGCCGTGGTCCACCACCGCGCGGTGCACGACGGAACGGATGACGGCGTTGAGGCCGGGGCAGTCGCCGCCGGAGGTGAGTACGCCAATGCGCATGGCCCGGAAACCTTTGCAACGTGTGAGTCGACGACCGGACCACGCCGTCCGGTTGGATCCCCGCCACCCTACCGGCGCAGAGTGGCGGGGCCGAACCGGCCGTCCGCCTGCTGGACTTCGCTCAACCGAGCGAAATACCCCTCAGGCGGGCTGTTGCTCAACCGAGCACGAACCCCCTCAGGAGGGCTTTGCTCATGCGAGCGGAAGGTGACTCAGGCGGGCTGGGTCGCCGAGGCGATCCGCTCGGCGCGCAGCGCCTCGTACCAGCGGTCGTCGGTCGGCGGCAGCGCGTTCACGTCGAGGGCCAGCTTCAGCAGCAGATCGGCGATCTGCGGGTTGCGGGCCATCACCGGACCGTGCATGTACGTCCCGAAGACCGTGTCGTTGTACGCGCCTTCCGTGCCGTCCCCGGTGCCGTTGCCCCGGCCGAACTGCACCCGGGCGAACGGCCGTGCCGTCGGGCCGAGATGGGTGACGCCCTGGTGGTTCTCGAACCCGGTCAGGGGCGGCAGCCCGAGCTGCGGGTCGATGTCCGCCAGTACGTCGCCGACGCACCGCGCGCCCTCACCGCGGGTGGAGACCACGTCGAGCAGACCGAGACCCTGCTCGCGCTCGCCGAGGTCGTTGACGAACTCGTGGCCGAGGATCTGGTAGCCCGCGCAGACCGAGAAGATGATCGCGCCGTTGGACGCGGCCCGGGCCAGCCCGCCGTCGCGGCGCAGCCGCTCCGCCGCGAGGCGCTGCGGCCGGTCCTCACCGCCGCCGATCAGATAGATGTCGCCGGACGTCGGCACCGGCTGGTCGCTGCGCACGTCGACGCGCTGCACGTCCAGACCGCGCTGCCGGGCCCGCCGCTCCACGACCAGGGCGTTGCCCTGGTCGCCGTAGGTGCTGAGCAGGTCGGGGTAGACCCAGACCAGACGCAGACCGTTGTTCATACTTCGTCCTCTCCGGAGATGGCCGGGGCCGGGGTCAGTTGCCGACACGACGGCGCAGATCCTGGAAGGCGGTGTAGTTGGCGATGACCTCGATACGGCCGGGCGGGGCGTACTGCACGGCCTCGTCGAGGTTCTCGCAGACCCGGAAGTCGAGACCGGCCACTTCGAGGCGGACCGCGAGGTCCAGCTTCCGGTCGCCGAGCACGAAGATCGGGTGTCCGGCCAGCTGGGTGTAGTCCACGTCCCACAGCCAGGAGGTGTCCGTGCCGTCCGCTCCGCGGGCGTTCACCGAGAGGATCACCGGCGTCGGCGGCGGGTCGATCAGCGAGAACGTCTCCAGCCAGCCGGCCGGGTTCTTCGCCAGCAGGAGCCGCAGCTCACGGTTCTGGAAGGAGACGACGTCGTAGCGTCCGGCGACCGCCTGCACCTGGTACATCCGCTCCAGCGCGACCTGCGGCGGTACGCCGAAGACGGCGGCGACGGCCGCCGAGCTGGTGGCGTTCGCCTTGTTCGCGCGGCCGGGCAGCTGGAGGTGGATCGGCCATGCCGAACCGTGCGGGTCCAGGACGTAGTCGCCGTTCAGCGCCCAGCTCGGGGCGGGGCGGCGGAAGCCGCACTGCCCGCAGAACCAGTCGTCGCCCGGACGCTGCATCACACCGCCGCAGGACGGGCAGGACCACGCGTCGTCCTTCCACGCCTGACCGGCCGCCACCCACACCACGTTGGGCGAGGAGGAGGCCGCCCAGACGACCAGCGGGTCGTCCGCGTTGGCGATGATCACGGCCTTCGAGCCGGACAGGCCCTCGCGCCAGTGCTCGGCCATCATCCGGGTCTCCGCCGCGCGGTCCAGCTGGTCGCGGGAGAGGTTGAGCAGCGCGATGGCCTTGGGCGTGGTGTCGCGGGCCACCCCCGCCAGATACTTCTCGTCGACCTCGATCACGCCGAACTTCGCGTCCGAGCCGCCGGCCAGCGCCGAGGTGATGCCCGCGGGCATGTTCGCGCCGAGCGCGTTCGACACGACGGGCCCGGCGGCCCGCAGCGCCTCGGCGATCAGCCGGGTGGTGGTCGTCTTGCCGTTCGTCGCCGACACGAGGATCACGTCCAGGTGCTGCGCCAGCCGCCCCAGCAGGTCGGGGTCGAGTTTGAGCGCCACCCGGCCGCCGATCACCGATCCGCTGCCCCGCCCCGCGGCGCGTGACACCGCCGCCGCGGCCTTGCCCGCCGTCACGGCCAGTTTGGCCCGCGGCGACAACGGCTCCGTGTTGCCTGCCATCGTCCTAGATCCTCCTTGCATCGGTCCGCGCCCAGCCTATCGATGTCCGCCGCATCGACCGCACCGCGGCACCACGGGAACTCCCCGGCCCCGGCGGAACGTACGCTTGCCGCCATGCGAAACCGCCCGATCCCCGGCAGTTCCGGACTCGTCCGTGAGATGAGTCTGCTCGGCGACCCGTTGCTCCACCAGCCCTGCGAGGACGTCACGGACTTTGGTCCGTCGCTCGCGAAGCTGGTCGAGGACATGTTCGCCACGATGTACGCCGCACAGGGTGTCGGGCTCGCCGCCAACCAGATCGGCGTCCCGCTCAAGGTGTTCGTCTACGACTGCCCGGACGACGACGATGTCCGCCATCTGGGACACGTGGTCAATCCCGAACTGGTCGAGGCGGACGGACTCACCGTACGCGGACCGGAGGGCTGTCTGTCACTTCCGGGTCTGGAAGCGGGCACGGAACGCTTCGACCACGCGGTCGTCGAGGGGCTGACGATGACCGGCGAGCCGGTCCGGATCGCCGGGACGGGATGGTTCGCCCGGTGCCTCCAGCACGAGTGCGACCACCTGGAGGGCACCGTCTACCCCGACCGGCTGACCGGGTTGCGGCGCTCCCGGGTGCTGCGCGCCGCGCGCAAAGCTCCCTGGGCCCGCCGGGGCTGAGCCCGCCGGGGCCGGTGTCCCGGCAGGGGCTCAGAAGCCCGGGCCGCCCTTGACGTCGCGGTCGCCCGCCTCCGCCAGCCGCCCCCACAGCAGATCGGCGAGGCTGCTGACCAGCCGCTCGCGGGAGCAGGGCCGGTCGGCGAGCCACCAGTCGCCCGCCGCGTGCATCATGCCGACGATCCCGTGACCCCAGATGCGGGCCATCTGCTCACTGTCAGGACCCAGGTCGACCCGCTCGACGATCACCTGGCCCAGCTCCTCGCCGAGGCGGCGCAGCAGCGGTGCGGAGTGCCGGCCGACGTCGAAGCCCGGCTCGGCGGACGGGGCGGCGTCGGCGGTGTCGCCCGCTCCGTCGGCGGGGTGCATCAGGAAGCGGTAGACCTGCGGGCGGGCCTCGATCGCGGCGAGATAGGTGTCGAGCGTCGCCTCCACCCGCGCGCGCCGCTCGGCGGGCGCGTCCAGCGCGGCGCGCAACGCGCTGAGTAGCGCGTCGGTGTGGCGCTTGGCCAGTGCGCGGTAGAGGCCGCCCTTGTCCCCGAAGTGGCGGTAGAGGATCGGCTTGGTGATTCCGGCCTCGGCGGCGATGGCGTTCATCGAGGCCTGCGGTCCGTCCCTGAGCACCACCCGGTCCGCCGCTTCCAGCAACTCGCGGCGACGGCGCTCGGCCGCGGTCCGCGTTCGCTCGGAGCTTCGTGCGGTCTCCATGTCGTCTCTCCCACCCCTGGCCACGCGATGCCGTCGCATCGCTCCTGCACGCCCGCGCAACGTAACACTCCACGGGACGGGCGCCGGATCGGCTCCATGACGGTTGACAGTACCTACTTGCCGGTAACAGACTGTGGTTACCGCGAGTAACGCATGGTTTTCGCCGCAGTGCCTGGAGGGGAAGCATGGCCGAGTTCACGCTTGAGCTCAACGACGACCAGAAGCAGGTCAAGGAGTGGCTCCACGGCTTCGCGGCGGATGTCATCCGCCCCGCCGCCGCCGAGTGGGACGAGCGTGAGGAAACGCCCTGGCCCGTCATCCAGGAAGCGGCCAAGGTCGGCATCTACTCCCTGGACTTCTACGCCCAGCAGTTCTTCGACCCTACGGGTCTCGGCATCCCCATGGCTATGGAGGAGCTCTTCTGGGGCGACGCCGGCATCGCCCTGTCGATCGTCGGTACGGGCCTGGCAGCCGTCGGTGTCCTCGCCAACGGCACCGAGGAGCAGATCGGCACCTGGATCCCGCAGATGTACGGCGACGCCGACGACGTGAAGGTCGCCGCCTTCTGCTCCTCCGAGCCCGACGCCGGCTCCGACGTCGCCTCGATGCGCACCCGGGCCGTCTACGACGAGGCCAAGGACGAGTGGGTCCTCAACGGCACCAAGACCTGGGCGACCAACGGCGGCATAGCCAACGTCCACGTCGTCGTCGCCGTCGTCGACCCCGACATCGGCTCCAAGGGCCACGCCTCCTTCATCGTGCCGCCCAGCACCCCTGGCCTCTCCCAGGGCCAGAAGTTCAAGAAGCACGGCATCCGCGCCTCCCACACCGCCGAGGTGGTCCTGGAGGACGTTCGCGTCCCCGGGCACTGCCTGCTCGGCGGCAAGGAGAAGCTCGACGAGCGCCTCGCCCGCGCCCGGGAGCGCGCCAAGGCGGGCGGCGAGCGGGTCAAGAACGCGGCGATGGCCACCTTCGAGGCCTCCCGCCCGGCCGTCGGCGCCATGGCCGTCGGCACCGCCCGCGCCGCCTACGAGGTCGCCCTCGACTACGCGAAGACCCGCAGCCAGTTCGGCCGCCCGATCATCGACAACCAGGGCATCGCCTTCCAGCTCGCCGACATGCGCACCCGCATCGACGCGGCCCGGCTGCTGGTCTGGCGCGCCTCCTGGATGGCGACCACCGGCAAGCCGTTCACCTCGGCCGAGGGCTCCATGTCGAAGCTGTACGCGAGCGAGACCGCCCGGGACGTCACCGCGCAGGCGATCCAGATCCTCGGCGGCAACGGCTTCACCCGTGAGTACCCCGTCGAGCGCATGCACCGCGACGCGGCCATCTACACCATCTTCGAGGGCACCAGCGAGATCCAGCGCCTGGTGATCGCCCGCACGCTGTCGGGCATGCCGATCCGCTAGCGGACAGCCGGAAGGGGCCGCCCGGAGACCTGCTCCGGACGGCCCCTTCCCCTGTTCAGGCGGGCAGGTGCGCCTCGATCGCCGCCACGACCTCGGTGGACTCGGGCTCGGAACGCGGCCGGATCCGGGCCACCGGCTCACCGGCCGGTGAGATCACGAACTTCTCGAAGTTCCACTGGACGTCCCCGGCCTCCCCGTCCGCGTCCGCCAGCTGCGTCAGCTCCGCGTACAGCGGGTGCCGGTCACCGCCGTTGACGTCGATCTTCTCCAGCAGCGGGAAGCTGACCCCGTACGTCGTCGAGCAGAACGTCTGGATCTCCTCCGCGCTGCCCGGCTCCTGCCCGGCGAACTGGTTGCACGGGACGCCGAGCACGGTCAGGCCACGGTCCCCGTAGTTCTGCTGCAGCCGCTCCAGGCCCTCGTACTGCGGGGTCAGCCCGCACTTGGAGGCCACGTTCACCAGCAGGACGGCCCGCCCGCTGTACGCGCCCAGCGTGGTCGGCTCGCCCGTGAGGGTGCGCAGCGGAATGTCGTGCAGCGTCATGAAACTCTCCCTGTTCCTTGCGTGGTGGTGCTCATTGTGCCGCCCACCGCTCACGGAGCGGCGAGCTCCTTGTAGTAGAAGGTCGTCGGCTTCAGGCTGCCCGCCGGATCGGCCGCGTATCCCGGCACGCTCCCGACCTTCGTCCACCCCGCCCCGCAGTAGACCTGCTCGGCCAGGCTGCCGCTCTCGGTGTCCAGGATCAGCAGGGTGATGCCCTCGGTCGCCGCGTACGCCTCCACCGCCGCGAGCAGCGCCCTGCCCAGCCCCTGGCCGCGTGCGGAGGGGCGGACCATCAGCTTGGCGACCTCCGCCCGGTGGCGGGCGTTCGGCAGCGGGGCGCGGACCAGGGCGATCGTCCCGGAGACCCGGCCGCCCTCGCGGGCGATCCAGATGCCGATGCTCCCGGCCTCCACCGCGGCGGCCCGCTCCCGCCACCAGATGGCGGCCGCCTCCCGGTCCAACGGGGCCAGGAAGCCCACCGAGGACCCCTCCTCGACGGTCTCGACCAGCAGGCCGGCCAGGTCGTCGGCGTACGTGACCAGCTCGGGGGCGGACACATGGACGATCTCGGTCATGCGCGGGGTCCTTTCACGGCGGAACGGTCGAAGGGGCGCGGCGGCGCAGCCGGGAGCGGGCCGGGCGCCCCGGGGCGGAGGCTGTCTCCAGGGTGCACGGTGTGCCACCCCGGCGAACGTCACCTCCACCGGTGCCCTCCACCCCTACCCGGATGCGCTGCTCGCCACCGGTACGGGTGACTCCGGTACGGGACACGTCACCCGGCCTCCGGTCGCACCCCGTCCCGGTCCGCCGACGCGGGCGTCAGCCGGAGAGTCACCACGTACGCGACCACCACCGCCACGATCACCAGGGGCATCACGGTGACCCCCTCCCTGCCCAGCAGCAGCGTCGCCAGGAGGACCGAGGTCATCGGCAGCCGCAGCATCGCCACGCACATCGCCCCGACGCCCATCGCGAACCCCGCCGTGAGCTCCAGCCCCGGCAGATGGGACAGCGCGACACCGCCCACCGCGCCCACGAACATGGCGGGAAACACCGGGCCGCCCCGGAAGCAGCTCAACGAGGCGCAGTAGGCCAGCGACTTGCAGACGATGAGCAGGACGAGCGCCCCGACCGAGTACTCCGCGCTCGCCGACAGAAGGTGGCCCAGTTCGTGCTCGCCCGAGTACAGGACCTCGGAACCGGCCTTGCCCGACGTCTCGGCGTACACCAGTGCCAGCGCGCCGACGACGAGGCCCATCACCGCCGTGGCCACCACCGTCCGCCGCTCCACGCGTTCCTGGAGGGCCAGCGAGAGCCGGCGGATGCCCGCGCCCGCGAACGCCGCCGCGAGCCCCAGGACCAGCGCCCACCCGAACCCGGCGGCATCCGGGGTGGCCGCCGGCGGCACCTCGCCCAGCCTCAGGGAGTACGTCCCCAGCCCCGTCCAGGACCCCAGACCGGTGAAGATCAGCGCGCCGATCCCCGCCGAGAGCAGCCCGGGCACCAGGACCACGCCCAGCATCGGCCCGGCCAGGCCCGCCACCTCCATCAGCAGGAACGCGCCCAGCAGCGGGGACCCCAGCAGGGCGCTCACCGCGGCGAAGCTCCCCGACGCCCCGACCAGGGACCGCGCATCCGGGGGCAGGTCCCGCTTGACGCGGCCCGCCGCCCAGACGGCCAGCCCGCCGCCCAGCGCGATCAGGGGCGCCTCCGGCCCCAGCACCGCGCCCACGCCCAGCGAGACGAGCGCCGCGAGCACGATCCCGGGCAGATCCGCCGCAGGAGGCGCGCCGGTGGACACCAGCCCCTCCGCCGGCCGGTGCCCGCCCCCGCCCGGCAGCCGGCGCACGACGAGCCCGACCAGGAGCCCGGCGACGCCGAGCAGCGGAACGGGCCACCACGACGGGGTCGCATCGAACCCCAGCGCCTTCGGCAGCTCCGTGTACGTCAGCGACTGGAGCTCGGAGACCAGCGCCAGGAAGCCGAACGCGATCGCGGACACCGGCACCCCGAGAACGGCCGCCATCAGCAGCAGCCCCGCGTACTTCCGCGTACGGACCGCCGCGTACGGGTCCTCCGGTGCGGCGGAGGGGGTGACCGGGGGCGTGGTCGGCATGGTCTCGGCTCCTCGGCGTGACGGCGGTCGGGGAAGGGGCGCCCCCGGCCGTCGGGCAGGGCACACCCCGCCCGGCCGTCGGACATCGGAAGAGGGCATCCCCTCACGGCTTCACGCCGGGATACCACGCGGCGGCGGACCGGGCCGCCCGCCGCCGCCGGGAACACACCCTCCGGTGCGGAAGGTCAGCCGCCCGGCCGCGGGAGACCGTCCGCGCCGGAGGTGCCGTTCGCGCCGGCCGCGGGCAGCCGCCCCGCGGCCACCGCGTCCACCAGTGCCCGGTGGTCCAGCTCGTTGCGGTCCGCGTACGACTCCGCGAACGTGGCGATCGCCCGGTCGAAGACGTCCTTGGAGCCCAGGTAGGCGGCGATGGCGATCCGGTCCCCGGACCGGGCATGGGCGCGGGCCAGCGTGGCCCCGCACACCTCGCCGAACGCCCGCATCCCCTTCGGCGCCATCGCTTCCGGCTCGGCGATGCCCTTCCAGTCGCGCAACTGGCGCACATAGAAGTCCCTGCTCCGGCCGTCGAGGCCGTCCGCCCGCTCCCAGCCGAGGAAGATGTCACCGGCCGCCTGCATCAGCCGCTGCCCCGCGACCACCCGTTCCCCCTGGTTCGCGTACCGGCTCGCCCCGGTGAACTCGGCCAGCACCGAGGGGCCGGCCTCCTTGGCCTGGAGCAGCAGTGGATCCCCGCCGTCGCGGCCGAGCAGCAGGACGATCCAGCACCGGGTGCCGACACTGCCCACACCGACGACCTTCCGGGCCACGTCCACCAGCGTGAAGTCCTCCAGGAGGCTGCGCCGGTCGGGCGGCAGGCTGCGCGCGTACCCCGCCAGCATGGAGCCGAACTGCCGGAACACCGCGTCCCGGTCCACCCCCGGCGTCAGATCGGTCAGTGGGACGACCATCGGCGGGTCCGCCGCGATCCGCAGCCGCCCGTCCACCACCTCGGCGAGCTTCCCGAACGCCTGCAGACTGTCCCGGGACCGGGCCTTCCCCAACGCCCGGTCGACATTCCTGCGTCCCCGTCCACCCAACTGCTCCGCGGCCACCGTGCGCAGCTGCTCGGCGTCCGTCCGCGCGTACCAGACGTCCAGATTGCGCATGCCCGCGAACCGGGCCATCGCCTCCCGGTACGAGCGGACCGCGGCCCGCACGATCCCGGCCCGCTCGCGGTGCGTGAAGCCGTTCGCCCGCCCCGCGATGACGAGGCTCGCCGCGAGCCGCTTGACGTCCCACTCCCAGGGCCCCGGCAGCGTCTCGTCGAAGTCGTTGATGTCGAAGAGCAGATTCCGCTCTGGGGAGGCCAGCAGCCGGAAGTTCAGCAGATGGGCGTCCCCGCACAACTGCGCCCGGATCCCGGAGACCGGGGTGCCGGCCAGGTCGGCGGCCATCAGCGCGGCCGCGCCCCGGTAGAAGCGGAACGGTGACTCGGTCATCCGGGCGTAGCGGATCGGGACCAGCTCGGGAACCCGCTCCGCCGACTGCGCTTCGAGCACGGTCAGCGGATCGTGGCGGTCCGGCGACGGGGAGAACTCCGCATGGCTCGACCGCGGAGCCTTCCGGCGGGCGGTCCTGCCCAGCGCCGCGCGTTCGTCCGGCGTCGCGTGCGGTGCGGCGCGCAGTCGCGCCTCGGCTTCCCGGTCCATGAGGTGGCTCCTTCCGGTGTTCCTCAGGCCTTCTCGGCGAGTCGGCGGTCGCGGTCGCGGCGCAGGCGGATCCGTTGCCAGATCGCGCGCTGGGCCTTGAGCGTGGCCGTGCCCACCACGATCAGCACGAGGATGTTCACGACGAGCTGGATGGCCGAGCCCCGCACATCGGACCAACTGGTGAACGCCGAGGAGACGGCGATGTCCGCGGCGGCCGGGATCGTCGTCACGGAGATGAACACCCCGAGCAGGGCGCTCGTCCTGGCCTCGGTGAGCGACACGATCCCGACGATCCCGGCCAGGGTGGCGACGGCGACGGAGAAGAAGTTCGGCGTGTTGATGAGGTTGGAGACGGGCCGCAGCCCCCGGTCGAACGCCTCCGACTCCAGCCCGAAACCCCGGATGAGGAGGGCGAAGAGGAAGGTGACCACGATGGTGAGGAGGAAGCCGACGCCCAGGGCGGTCAGCCCGCTGCGCACCATGGACCGGTGACGCCGGTCGATCCCCAGCGCCACGCTGACGATGGCCCCGTACTCAGGACCGACGACCATCGCCCCGACGATCAGGATCTGCGAGTTGGTGACGATGCCGACCGAACCGATCAGACCGGCGATGACCAGGTAGAGGTAGAAGCTCGGCGGGTACCTGCCCCCGGACCTGATACGTGCCTCGACCTGTTCCCAGACCGGCGCCCGGCTCAGCGGCCCCAGCTCGCGCTGCCCGCCCTCGGTGGCCGCACCGGAGAAGGCCATGTCGACGGGTTCGATGACGAGAGAGCCCCGCCGGTCGAGGTGGACGGCGCGCAGCCGGTGCAGCACGTCGTTGGCCGCCCCCGTCAGGACGTCGCAGGCGATGGCGTCGCCGTCGGGGCGTCGCGCGGCGTCACGCTGGATGATCAGGTTGAGCACGCACGGGTCGGCCGCGAGCAGGCCGACGACCTCGTCGGTCAGATCCGGCGGGCTCACCGCGCGGATGTGGATCATGTCCATCCCGGCACCTCCGCGGCTCCCGGCCCCGTCGCACGGAGCTGTGCCCGGCAGGCGGCCCGGGGCTCACTCCAGTAACGCGGCCCCGGCACGGTTCGGCAAACCGGCGGTCACCCGTCCGGGCCGGGAGACCGATGCCGCGGGCGGCGGCCCGCCCGGCCTGCGATCATCGAGGGGTGGACACACCCGACGCCTTTCCCGAACCGCTGCCCGGGGCCGACGAAGCGGTCCGCGAGGAGACGGCCACCGACGACGGGACACCGGAGGGCCGCCGCCTCGTCCGCTGCCGTCTCTGCGGCCGGCCCCTGACCGGGACCGACTCGCGGCGGGCCGGCCTCGGCCCGTCCTGCGACGCCAAGCTGCACCCGGCACCGCCGGACATCCGCACCCGCCGCCACGAGGTCGATCAGGACCCGCTGCCCGGCACGTGAGCGACGGGGCTACCCCTCCAGCCGCCGGAAAAGACCCTCCTGCACCACCGACACCAGCAGCTGCCCCGAACGGTCGTAGATCCGGCCCCGCGCCAGACCCCGCCCGCCCGTCGCGATCGGCGACTCCTGGTCGTACAGGAACCACTCGTCCGCCCGGAACGGCCGGTGGAACCACATGGCATGGTCCAGGGACGCCATGTCGAAGCCGCGCGGACCCCACAGCGGCTCCACCGGGATGCGGACCGCGTCCAGCAGCGTCATGTCGCTCGCGTACGTCAGCGCGCAGGTGTGCACCAGCGGGTCGTCGCCCAGCGGGCCCACCGCCCGCATCCACACCGCGCTGCGCGGATCGGCGTCCTGGATCTCGTCCTTCGTCCAGCGCAGCCGGTCGACGTAACGGATGTCGAAGGGCTGGCGGCGGGCCATCCGCTCCAGTGCCTCCGGCAGCGCGCCCAGATGCTCGCGCACCTCCTCGGCGACCGTCGGCAGCTCCTCCGGGTCCGGGACGATCCGGGCGGGCGGCAGCTGGTGCTCGAAGCCCGCTTCCTCGGGGCGGTGGAAGGACGCCGTCAGGTTGAAGATCGTCCGGCCCTCCTGGACCGCCGTCACCCGGCGGGTGGTGAAGGACCGGCCGTCCCGCACCCGCTCCACCTGGTAGACGATCGGCACCCCGGGACGCCCCGGCCGCAGGAAATAGGCGTGCAGCGAGTGCACCGGCCGCTCCCCGTCGGTGGTCCGGCCCGCCGCCACCAGCGCCTGGCCCGCGACCTGCCCGCCGAAGACCCGTTGCAGGGACTCCTCCGGGCTGCGGCCCCGGAAGATGTTGACCTCGATCGGCTCCAGGTCGAGAAGGTCGACCAGATGCTCGGCCGGGTTCGTCATGCCGTACCTCTCCCGTTACGCGTCAGGGCCCGGCTCACAGCTGGCCGACCTCGGTGACCCGGACGACCGCCCGGCCCTCCTCGTCGGACGCCGCGAGGTCCACCTCGGCCTTGATGCCCCAGTCATGATCGCCCGCCGGGTCGGCGAACGCCTGCCAGACCCGCCACAGCCCGTGCGCCGGGTCCTCCTCGATCTTCAGCAGCTTCGGACCCCGCGCGTCCGGACCGGTCCCGATCTCCTCGTGCGCGTCCCAGTACGCGTCCAGGGCCTCGCCCCACGCGTCCTCGTCCCACCCGGAGTCACCGTCCAGCTCGCCCAGGTCCCGTACGCGGTCCAGCGCGGCCAGCTCCACCCGGCGGAACATCGCGTTGCGCACCAGCACCCGGAAGGCGCGCGCGTTCGCGGTGACCGGCTTGACCTCGTCCGCCTTCTCCTGCGCCTGCTCCGCGGTCTCCACCTCGGGGTTGGCCAGCTGCTCCCACTCGTCCAGCAGACTGGAGTCCACCTGACGCACCATCTCGCCCAGCCAGGAGATCAGGTCCTGGAGGTCCTCCGACTTCACGTCGTCCGGGATCGTGTGCTCCAGCGCCTTGTACGCGCTCGCCAGATACCGCAGCACGATGCCCTCGGTCCGCGCCAGCTCGTAGTGCGAGGTGAACTCCGTGAAGGTCATGGCCCGCTCGTACATGTCCCGGATCACCGACTTCGGCGACACCGGGTGGTCGTTCACCCACGGGTGGCTCGTGCGGTACACGTCGTACGCGTGCCACAGCAGCTCGCTCAGCGGCTTCGGGTACGTGACCTCCTGGAGCCGCTCCATCCGCTCCTCGTACTCGACCCCGTCCGCCTTCATCTGTCCCACGGCCTCGCCGCGCGCCTTGTTCTGCTGGGCGGCCAGGATCTGCCGGGGATCGTCCAGCGTCGACTCGACGACCGAGACCATGTCCAGCGCGTACGACGGCGATTCGGCGTCCAGCAGGTCGAACGCGGCCAGCGCGAACGTGGACAGCGGCTGGTTCAGCGCGAAGTCCTGCTGGAGGTCGACCGTCAGCCGCACGATCCGGCCCTCGGCGTCCGGGGTGTCCAACCGCTCCACCACCCCGCCGTCCAGCAGCGAACTGTAGATGGCGATGGCCCGCCGGATGTGCCGCAGCTGCGCCCGGCGCGGCTCGTGGTTGTCCTCCAGCAGATGCCGCATCGCCTCGAACGCGTTGCCGGGGCGGGCGATGACTGCGAGGAGCATGGTGTGCGTGACCCGGAAGCGCGAGGTCAGCGGTTCGGGATCCGAGGTGATCAGTTTGTCGAAGGTCGTCTCCGACCAGGCGACGAAGCCCTCGGGGGCCTTCTTGCGGACCACTTTGCGCTTCTTCTTCGGGTCGTCGCCCGCCTTCTTGACGGCCTTCTCGTTCTCGATGACGTGCTCGGGGGCCTGCGCCACGACGAAGCCCGCCGTGTCGAACCCGGCCCGCCCGGCCCGCCCGGCGATCTGGTGGAACTCCCGCGCGCGCAGGGTCCGCACCCGGGTGCCGTCGTACTTGGTGAGCGCCGTGAACAGCACCGTACGGATGGGGACGTTGACGCCGACGCCGAGCGTGTCCGTCCCGCAGATCACCTTCAGCAGACCCGCCTGGGCCAGCTTCTCCACCAGCCGGCGGTACTTCGGCAGCATCCCCGCGTGGTGGACGCCGATGCCGTGGCGTACGTAACGGGAGAGGTTCTGGCCGAACTTGGTGGTGAAGCGGAAGCTGCCGATCAGATCGGCGATCTTCTCCTTCTCCTCCTTCGTGCACATGTTGATGCTCATCAGCGACTGTGCCCGCTCGACGGCCGCCGCCTGCGTGAAGTGCACGATGTAGACCGGCGACTGCCGGGTGTCCAGCAGCTCGGTCAG
This sequence comes from Streptomyces globisporus, assembly GCA_014649555.1. Taxonomy (GTDB): domain Bacteria; phylum Actinomycetota; class Actinomycetes; order Streptomycetales; family Streptomycetaceae; genus Streptomyces; species Streptomyces globisporus. Next base: position 147,829 of record BMTG01000015.1, read on the forward strand.
CGTCTCGGTGATCGGCGTGAAGCGGTACTCGTAGCTCAGCGGCACCGGGCGGGTCGCCGAGCGCACCACGGAGGTCGGGCGGCCGGTACGGCGGGTCAGGTCCTTCTCGAACATCGAGACGTCGCCGAGCGTCGCCGACATCAGCACGAACTGCGCCTGCGGCAGCTCCAGCAGCGGAATCTGCCAGGCCCAGCCCCGGTCCGGCTCGGCGTAGAAGTGGAACTCGTCCATCACGACCTGGCCGATGTCGGCGTACTTGCCGTCGCGCAGCGCGATGGAGGCCAGCACCTCGGCCGTACAGCAGATCACCGGGGCGTCCGCGTTGACCGAGGCGTCACCGGTCAGCATGCCGACGTTCTCGGTACCGAAGAGCTTGCACAGGTCGAAGAACTTCTCCGACACCAGCGCCTTGATCGGAGCCGTGTAGAAGGTGACCTTGTCCTGCGCCAGCGCCGTGAAATGCGCGCCCGCCGCCACCAGGCTCTTGCCCGAGCCGGTCGGGGTGGACAGGATCACGTTCGCCCCGGAGACCACCTCGATCAGCGCCTCCTCCTGAGCCGGGTACATCGTGATGCCCTGGCTCTCGGTCCATGAGGAAAAAGCCTCGAAGAGGGCGTCAGGATCGGCTGTCTGGGGAAGCTGGTCGATGAGGGTCACGCCCCCATCTTGCCTGTCTTCCGGCCGGATGAGGGAACCGGCCGACGCGACCAAGATCATGGGCGATACGCTGCGGTCTCAACCTGCCCGCACCGCACCGGTGATGGGCGTACGAAGCTCTGGGGGCGGGAAAAGACCATGATGGGACCGGCACACTCTCTGTCAGGGGCAGCGGCCTGGCTGGGGGTGGGCGCGGCGGCCGCCGCCGCGGGCCACACGATGCCCTGGCCCGTCCTCGTCGTCGGGGCGCTGATCTGCGCCGGAGCGGCGCTCGCCCCCGACCTCGACCACAAGGCCGCGACCATCTCGCGCGCCTTCGGCCCGATATCCAAAGCCCTCTGCGAGATCACCGACAAGCTCTCCTACGCCGTCTACAAGGCCACGAAGAGCACCGCGGACCCCCGCCGCAGCGGCGGCCACCGCACCCTCACCCACACCTGGTTCTTCGCCGTGCTGATGGGGGCCGGCTGCTCCTTCGCCGCGGTCGCCGGAGGGCGCTGGGGGGTCCTCGCGATCCTCTTCGTCCACCTGGTGCTCGCCGTGGAGGGGCTGCTCTGGCGGGCCGCCAGGGTCTCCAGCGACGTGCTCGTCTGGCTGCTCGGCGCGACGAGCGCCTGGATCCTCGCGGGCGTCCTCGCCAAGCCGGGGAACGGCGCCGACTGGCTGTTCGACGCGCCCGGCCAGGAGTACATGTGGCTCGGCCTCCCCATCGTGCTCGGCGCCCTCGTCCACGACATCGGCGACGCCCTGACCGTCTCCGGCTGCCCCGTCCTGTGGCCCCTCCCGATCGGCGGAAAGCGGTGGTACCCCCTCGGTCCGCCGAAGTTCATGCGCTTCCGGGCCGGCAGCTGGGTGGAGATCAAGGTGCTGATGCCCGCCTTCATGATCCTCGGGGGAGTGGGCGGGGCTGCCGCCCTCAACTTCATATGACGTACCCGGCGCGCGGCGGGCGGGCGGCGCGCCCGGTGTCCTTCCGGCGGGCGGCGCGCTCCGCCCCGTAGCACCATGGGCGCATGCTGCTCGCCGAGCTCGCCCAGGTGTCCCAGGAGGTCGCCGCCACCTCCGCCCGGTCCAAGAAGGTGGCGCTCCTCGCCGGCCTCTTCCGGGACGCCGGACCCGAGGACGTGCCCGTCGTCATCCCGTACCTCGCCGGACGGCTGCCCCAGGGCCGGATCGGAGTGGGATGGCGGTCCCTCGGCGACCCGGTGGAGCCCGCGGCGGAACCCACCCTCACCGTCACCGGCGTCGACGCCCGGCTGACCGCCCTCGCCGCCGTCTCGGGCCCCGGCTCCCAGGCCCGGCGCAAGGAGCACCTGCGCGCCCTCTTCGCCGCAGCCACCGAGGACGAGCAGCGCTTCCTGCGGGCCCTGCTCACCGGCGAGGTACGCCAGGGGGCCTTGGACGCCGTCGCGGCCGACGCCCTGGCCCATGCCGCCGACGCCCCGCCCGCCGACGTCCGGCGGGCCGTGATGCTCGCCGGATCGCTCCAGGAGGTCGCCGGTGTCCTCCTCGCGGACGGGCCCGAGGCGCTCGCCGCCTTCCGGCTCACGGTCGGGCGGCCCGTCCAGCCGATGCTGGCGCACACCGCCGCCTCGGTCGGCGAGGCACTCGACAAGCTGGGCGCGTGCGCGGTCGAGGAGAAGCTCGACGGCATCCGGCTGCAGGTCCACCGCGACGGCGACCGGATCCGCGCCTACACCCGGACCCTCGACGACATCACCGACCGGCTGCCCGAGCTGACCGCCGCCGTCTCCGCCCTTCCGGCCGGCCGCTTCATCCTGGACGGCGAGGTGATCGCCCTGGGGGAGGACGGCAGGCCCCGGCCGTTCCAGGAGACCGCCTCCCGGGTGGGCTCACGGCGGGACGTGGCGGAGGCGGCGGCGCACGTGCCCGTCGTCCCGGTCTTCTTCGACGCGCTCCTCGTCGACGACGAGGACCTGCTCGACCTGCCCTTCACCGACCGCCACGCGGCCCTGGCCCGGCTTCTCCCCGAGCACCTCCGGGTCCGCCGCACCCTCGTCCCCGACGCGGAGGACCCGCAGGCCCGCGCGGCGGCCGACGCGTTCCTCGCCGACACCCTGGAACGCGGCCACGAGGGCGTCGTCGTCAAGGACCTGACCGCCGCCTACAGCGCCGGTCGCCGGGGCGCGTCCTGGCTGAAGGTCAAGCCGGTGCACACCCTGGACCTGGTGGTCCTAGCCGTCGAGTGGGGCAGTGGTCGCCGCACCGGCAAGCTCTCCAACCTGCACCTGGGCGCACGCCGGCCCGACGGTACGTTCGCGATGCTCGGGAAGACCTTCAAGGGGCTCACGGACGCCCTGCTGGAGTGGCAGACCGAGAAGCTGGGCGAGCTGGCCACCGACGACGACGGCCACGTCGTCACCGTGCGCCCGGAACTCGTCGTGGAGATCGCCTACGACGGACTCCAGCGCTCCACCCGCTATCCCGCCGGGGTCACCCTGCGGTTCGCCCGCGTCCTGCGCTACCGCGACGACAAGACCGCCCAGGAGGCGGACACCGTGGAGACGGTGCTGTCCCGGCAGCCGTGAGCGCGCCCCTGTCCTGAAGGGGCGCGCTCGTACGGGGCGGGGCGGCTCAGTGCTTGATGACCGTCGCCGCCGTGTGCTCCTTGATCTGCTCGGGCGTCAGATACACGTCCGTGTACTCGAAGTCCCGCAGCGTCGCCGGCTTGCGGGACTGGAACCCGGTCCGTACGAAGTCGTCACCGGCGACGGCGTTCAGCATCCAGTTGGTCATGACCCGGGTCTTCGCCACGTTCGTCCGCAGCGCCGACCAGTGGTAGCCCCGGGCCACCGCCTGCGCGGGCAGCCCGCGCAGCTCGATGCCCAGCGGCTTGGACACGGCGTCCTTGCCGCCGAGGTCCACGACGAGCCCCAGGTCCTTGTGCACGTAGTCCTTGAGCGGCTCGTGGCGCACCGAGGCGATCAGATTGTCCGCCAGCACCCGGCCCTGGCGCATCGCGTGCTGTGCGGTGGGCGGGCAGACCGCCCCGTCGCCCTTCGCCAGGTCGGGCACAGCCGCCGCGTCGCCGAGCGAGAACACCCCGTCCGCGCCCGGCAGTTTCATCTGCGGGGTCACGGCGAGCCGGCCGCGTACCGTCTCCGCGCCGAGCGTGGCGACCAGCGGGCTGGCGGCCACCCCGGCGGTCCAGATCAGCGTCCGGCAGGGCAGCACCCGGCCGTCGGTGAACGTGACCTCCTCCGGCCCCGCCTTGGCGACCGACACTCCGAGCGACACCTCGATGTTCCGCTTGCGGAGCACCTCCAGCGCGGCCAGGCCGAGCTTGTCGCCGAGCTCCGGCATCAGCTTGGGCGCGATGTCGATCAGATGCCACTTGATCAGGCGCGGGTCCAGCCGCGGATAGTGCTTCACCGCGTTGGTGGTCAGACGCTGCAGGCAGGCGGCCGTCTCCGTGCCCGCGTACCCGCCGCCGACCACGACGAACTGGAGCCGGGAGGCCCGCTCGGCCTCGTCGTGACTGGCGTCCGCCAGGTCCAGCTGGGCGATGACGTGGTCGCGGACGTACGCGGCCTCGGCCAGCGTCTTCATCCCCCGGGCGTTGTCCAGCAGCCCGGGGATGTCGAACGTCCGGGTGACGCTGCCCGCCGCCAGCACGAGGTAGTCGTACGGCTCGTTCACGATCTCGTCCGTGATCTTCCGGATCACACAGACCTTCGCCTGCGTGTCCACGCCGATCGCGCCGCCCGGCACGATCCTGGTCCGGTGGCGGCGGCTGCGGCGCAGCGACACCGCCACGGACTGCGGCGTGAGCACCCCGGAGGCCACCTGGGGGAGCAGCGGCAGATAGAGCTGGTAGGAGAACGGTGTGACGAGCGTGATCTGGGCCTCGCCCGGAGCGAGCCTGCGCTCCAGACGGCGTACGCACTCGACGCCTGCGAAGCCGGCGCCGACGACGAGAATCCTGGGTGGTGCCACGGTCTGCGTCCCTTCTCGGGCTTGCGTGGTTCTGCGCTCGCCTGCCCCGTTTACCGGGTGATTCACCCCTCATCCTCACCGGATGCTCCGGCATCCGCCTCCTGGCAGGGGTGAAACGGGCCCGATCAGAGGGGCGGGGCGGCCGACAGCTCCCGCAGCCAGTAGGCGCCCTCGGCATCCCCGGACACGCCCGGACCACCCGGCGGTACGGGGAACATCCGCCCCCACGAGGCGGCCCGGCCGAGCGCCGCCAGCCGCCACGCCAGGCTCACCGCACGGCGCAGCCCGGCCGTCGTGACGCCCCCGCCGGTCCACGGCTCCAGATAGGCGTCCCGCAGCCGGGGCAGCACCTCCGGGCCACAGCGCTCACGGGCCGCCCGCGCGGGCACCAGCAGACTGCAGAACGGATGTCCGACCAGGGCGTCGCCCCAGTCGAAGAAGGCGTACCGGCCGGACACGGGCGCGAACAGCTGGTTCTCGTGCAGATCGGCGTGGTCCAACGAGTCCGCCACCCCCGACGACGCCAACTCCTCGCACCAGTCGGCCACCCGGGGCCGCAGGGCCTCCAGCGCCACCCGGTCCTCCCGGGCCAGCGCGGCGTTCCCCGCGACCAGCCGGTCGAAGAGCGCGGGCAGATCGCGCGGCCGGGCCGCGGGAACCCCCAGCGCCTCGATCGCCTCCGCGTACGGGGTCAGCTCCCGCTGCATCGCGGCGTACTGGCGCAGCGGCTCCTCCCAGTAACCGGGGTCGGGGTCGCCGGGCCGCCCGTCGAGGAACTCCGACAGCACCGGACCGCCGTCCGGGGTCAGCGTCCAGCCCCATGCCGCATCGACGGCGAGCGGCGGCAGCACCTGTGAGGGGACCCAGCGCGCCAGCGCCTCGGTGAGCCCCGCCTCGAAGGCCGCGGCGGGCGGAACGGCCTTGAACCACACGGGCGCGGGCCCGGCGACGGTCAGCCGTACCAGCACCGACCAGGGACGCAGCCGCACCGCCCGGGGGCCCGTCTCCGCCAGCCCGTGAGCGGCGAGGCCCTCGGTCACCCAGGCGAGGGCCTCCGCCCGCCAGACCGGGTCCTCCCAGGGCGTCACGGCGTCCGGGAAACGCCCCCGGTCCACGGTCGTGGTCGTGTCGGGCCTGGTCGAGCCGGGCCCAGCCATCGCAGTCGTGGTCGCGGCGTCCGGGGGCGCTTCGGGTCCGGGCTTCTCGTCTCTGCGCACCTGGTCATGGGACCACCGGCCCCTGCGCGGGCGCACCGCAATTTCCGGGAACACCCGTTCCCGCCCTGCCCGGATCGGTTGCCCCTCCCCCTCCGGCCCCTGGAACGGCGGGAGTTCGGCCGCCCGCCCCGTGCGAGGATGCTGCGGTGACCACCTCGCCCTCCTCGCCCGTGGCCGACGACTCTCCCGTGTCTTCCGTGGACGACGCCCCGCCCCGCGACCAGGGGCTGAGCTCCCGGGCCGCGGCGGTCCTCGTCTTCGGGTCCTCGGCCGCCGTCCTCGTGGTCGAGATCGTCGCCCTGCGCCTGCTGGCCCCGTACCTCGGCCTCACCCTGGAGACCAGCACGATGGTGATCGGCATCGCGCTGACCGCCATCGCCCTGGGCTCCTGGCTGGGCGGTCGCATCGCCGACCAGGTCGATCCGCACCGGCTCATCGCCCCCGCGCTCGGGGTGTCGGGCGTGGTCGTCGCGCTCACCCCGCTCCTGCTCCGTACCACCGCCGAGTGGTCCCCCGCGCTGCTCCTGCTGGTCGCGTCGGCGACCCTCCTGGTGCCGGGCGCTCTGCTCTCCGCGGTGACCCCGTTCGTGACGAAGCTGCGGCTCACCAGCCTCGCCGAGACCGGGACGGTCGTCGGGCGGCTGTCGGGCGTCGGCACCTTCGGAGCCATCGTCGGCACCGTGCTCACCGGATTCGTCCTGGTCACGCGGCTGCCCGTCAGCTCCATCCTGATCGGCCTCGGCACGCTGCTGGTGCTCGGGGCCGCCCTCGCCGGCCGGCAGGCCCGGCAGTGGCGGCGCGCCACCGCCGTGGCCCTCGCGACCGTCGTCGCCGGCACCCTCGCCACCGGGTTCGCCCCCGGCGGCTGCGACGCGGAGACCCGCTACCACTGCGCCCAGGTCGTCGCGGACCCCGAGCGGGACAGCGGCCGCACACTCGTCCTGGACGGCCTGCGCCACTCCTACGTCGACCTGGAGGACCCGGCGTACCTGAAGTTCGCCTACGTACGCGCCTTCGCCTCCGTCGTCGACACCGCCTTTCCCGAGGGCGAGCCGCTGACCGCCCACCACATCGGGGGCGGCGGCCTCACCTTCCCCCGCTACCTCGCGGCCGCCCGCCCCGGGACCCGCAGCCTCGTCTCCGAGATCGACCCCGGGGTCGTCCGCATCGACCGCGACCGGCTCGGCCTCGGCCCGGCGGCCACGACCGGCATCGACGTACGGGTGGAGGACGGGCGGCTCGGTCTGCGGCGGCTGGACGCGGGCAGCCACGACCTGGTCGTCGGCGACGCCTTCGGAGGCGTCAGCGCGCCCTGGCACCTCACGACCTCCGAGGCGTTGAAGGACGTACGCCGGGCGCTCGACGCGGACGGTCTGTACGTCGCCAACCTCATCGACCACGGCCGGCTCGCCTTCGCCCGTGCCGAGGTCGCCACCCTCGCCGCGACCTTCCCGCATGTCGCGCTGCTGGGGAAGCCCGCGGACATCGGCCTGGACCCCACGGCTTCGAGCATCGGCGGCAACATGGTGGTCGTCGCCTCCGCCCGGCCGCTCGACGCCCCCGCCGTCCAGAAGTCCATGGACGCCCGGGACGTCGGCTGGAGGATCGCCACCGGCGACACCCTCACCGCCTGGACGGGGAAGGCGCGAGTGCTCACCGACGACCACGCGCCCGTCGACCAGCTCCTCCAGCCCCACCCTGTCCGAACGGCTCGGTGACGCCACGGACGGTTCGGTGACGCCCGAACGGCCCGGTGACGCCGAACGGCCCGGTGACCCAGGGTTGTTCGGGCGGGGTCACCGGGCCGTTCGGACGTGCTGCCTCACCCGTGCCAGGACCGCCACAGCGACGCGTACGCGCCGCCCGCCGCCACCAGCTCGTCATGGCTGCCCAGTTCACTGATCCGGCCGTCCTCCACGACCGCGATCACATCCGCGTCGTGCGCGGTGTGCAGCCGGTGCGCGATCGCCACCACCGTACGGCCCTCCAGCACCCGGGCCAGGGAACGCTCCAGATGGCGGGCGGCCCGCGGGTCCAGCAGCGAGGTCGCCTCGTCCAGCACCAGCGTGTGCGGATCGGCGAGCACCAGACGGGCCAGCGCGATCTGCTGCGCCTGGGCCGGAGTCAGCGCGAACCCGCCCGAACCGACCTCGGTGTCCAGCCCCTTCTCCAGCGCCTTCGCCCAGCCGTCCGCGTCGACCGCGGCCAGCGACGCCCACAGCTCCGCGTCCTCCGCCCCTTCACGGGCGAGGCGCAGATTGTCCCGGAGCGAACCGACGAAGACATGGTGCTCCTGGTTGACCAGGGCCACATGCTCACGCACCCGCTCCGCCGTCATCCGCGACAACTCCGCACCGCCGAGCGTGACCTCACCGGTGCGCGGTGCGTAGATCCCCGCCAGCAGCCGGCCCAGCGTCGACTTGCCCGCGCCGGACGGGCCGACCAGGGCGAGCCGGGTGCCCGGAGCCACGTCGAGCGACACCTGGTGCAGGACGTCGACGCCCTCCCGGTACCCGAAGCGGACCTCGTCCGCCCGTACGTCCCGGCCGTCGGGGCCGACCTCGGCGTCGCCCGCGTCCGGCTCGATGTCCCGGACGCCGACCAGCCGCGCCAGCGACACCTGGGCGACCTGGAGTTCGTCGTACCAGCGCAGGATCAGACCGATCGGGTCGACCATCATCTGGGCCAGCAGCGCCCCCGTCGTCAGCTGCCCGACCGTCAGCCAGCCCTCCAGCACGAACCAGCCTCCGAGCAGCAGGACCGCGCCGAGGATGGTCACGTACGTCGCGTTGATGACGGGGAAGAGCACCGAGCGCAGGAACAACGTGTACCGCTCCCACGCGGTCCACTCCTCGATCCGCCGGTCCGACAGCGCCACCCGGCGGCCGCCGAGCCGGTGCGCCTCCACGGTCCGTCCGGCGTCCACGGTCTCCGCGAGCATCGCGGCGACGGCGGCGTAACCGGCGGCCTCGGAGCGGTACGCGGAGGGGGCCCGGCGGAAGTACCAGCGGCAGCCCACGATCAGCACCGGCAGCGCGATCAGCACGGCCAGCGCCAGCGGGGGAGCGGTCACCGTCAGCGCGCCGAGCAGCAGACCCGCCCACACGACACCGATCGCCAGCTGCGGCACGGCCTCGCGCATCGCGTTCGCCAGCCGGTCGATGTCCGTGGTGATCCGGGACAGCAGATCACCCGTCCCGGCCCGCTCCAGCACGCCGGGCGGCAGTCCGACGGACCGGACGAGGAAGTCCTCGCGCAGATCCGCGAGCATCTCCTCGCCCAGCATCGCGCCGCGCAGCCGCATGGAGCGGGTGAACACGACCTGGATGACCAGCGCCACCGCGAAGATCGCGGCCGTGCGCTCCAGATGCAGGTCGGTGACCCCGTCCGAGAGGTCCTCGACCAGACCGCCCAGCAGATACGGTCCGGTGATCGAGGCGACCACCGCCACCGCGTTGACCGCGATCAGGACGGTGAACGCCCTGCGGTGCCGGCGCAGCAGACTCCGTACGTAACTCCGCACGGTCGTCGGTGTGCCCACGGGCAGCGTCGTCGCCGACTCCGGGGCCGCGGGGTCGTACGCCGGGGGTGCGACGCCGATCATGCCCTCTCCTCGATTTCCTCGATGCTCTTCATGGCGGGGACGTCGTCGCTCTTCGGGGCGGGGACGTCGCCGACGCCGTTCACCGCGTTCGCGGCGGCGGCCTCGTCGTCGGTCTCGCGGGTGACGACCGCCCGGTAGCGCGGTTCGGTGCGCAACAGGTCGCGGTGGTTCTCCACGGCGACGACCGTGCCCTCGTGGACGAGGACCACCCGGTCGGCGGCGTCGAGCAGCAGCGGCGACGAGGCGAACGCCACCGTCGTACGCCCCTGGCGCAGCTTCGCGATCCCGGCGGCGACCCGTGCCTCGGTGTGCGAGTCGACCGCAGAGGTCGGCTCGTCCAGCACCAGCGCCTCCGGGTCGGTGACCAGGGACCGGGCCAGCGCGAGGCGCTGGCGCTGACCGCCGGACAGGGACCGGCCGCGCTCGGTGATCCGGGTCCGCATCGGGTCCCCGTCGTTGTCGGCGGACGCCTGGGCCAAGGCGCTCAGCACATCGGCGCACTGGGCCGCCTCCAGCGCCGCGTCCGCGGTGACCAGGCCCGAGGACGGGACGTCCAGCAGCTCGCGGAGCGTGCCGGACAGCAGCACCGGGTCCTTGTCCTGGACCAGGACCGCCGCTCGTGCGGCGTCCAGCGGGATCTCGTCCAGGGCGACCCCGCCGAGCAGCACCGACGGGGCCGCCGCGGCAGCCTGGTCGTCCTCATCGCCGGTCTCCGCGTGCCCGCCGAGCCGGTCGGCCAGCCGGCCCGCCTCGTCCGGGTCGCCGCAGACCACGGCGGTGAACTGCCCGCGCGGGGCCATCAGCCCGGTCGCCGGGTCGTACAGATCACCGGTGGGCGTCACACCCTCGACGGTGGCCTCCTGCGCACTGCGGTGCAGCGACAGCACCCGCACCGCACGCTGGGCGGACGGCCGCGAGAAGGAGTACGCCATCGCGATCTCCTCGAAGTGACGCAAGGGGAACAGCATCAGGGTGGCCGCGCTGTAGACCGTGACGAGCTGGCCGACGTCGATCCGGCCGTCCCGGGCGAGCGTCGCCCCGTACCAGACCAGGGAGATCAGCAGGAGGCCCGGCAGCAGCACCTGCACCGCCGAGATCAGCGCCCACATCCTGGCGCTGCGCACGGCCGCGCGGCGGACCTCCTGCGAGGCGCGGCGGTAGCGGCCGAGGAACAGCTCCTCGCCGCCGATACCGCGCAGCACCCGCAGCCCGGCGACGGTGTCCGAGGCCAGCTCGGTGGCCTTGCCCGCCTTCTCGCGCTGCTCGTCGGCGCGGCGGGTGGCGCGCGGCAGCAAGGGCAGCACGGCCAGGGCCAACACCGGCATGGCGAGCGCCACCACGAGGCCGAGGGACGGGAGGTAGACCGCCAGGCCGACGGAGATCACCACGAGGGCGGTGGCCGCGGCGGCGAACCGGGAGAGCGCCTCGACGAACCAGCCGATCTTCTCCACGTCACCGGTCGACACGGCCACGACCTCACCGGCCGCGACCCGGCGGGTCAGCGCGGAGCCCAGCTCGGCGGTCTTACGGGCGAGCAGCTGCTGGACCCGCGCGGCGGCGGTGATCCAGTTGGTCACGGCGGTCCGGTGGAGCATGGTGTCGCCGACGGCGATCAGCACGCCGAGGGCCACGATGAGGCCGCCCGCCAGGGCGAGCCGCCCACCGGAGCGGTCGATGACGGCCTGGACGGCGAGCCCCACGGTGACCGGCAGACCGGCGATGCCCAGCTGGTGCAGCAGCCCCCAGGAGAGGGACTTCAGCTGCCCGCCGAGCTGATTGCGGCCGAGCCAGAACAGGAAGCGAGGGCCCGAACGGACATCGGGGTCGCCGGGATCCGAATACGGAAGGTCGCGAATCTGCATGACGTCCCAGGGCTCGTGAAACGGAGATCCGGACGGACCTCGAAGACAGGGTGACGTGCAAGGTTCCCTGTTCGTCCCGTTCCGGGGCAACCGGTTTTTTCCGGTCGCCCCCGCCCTGCGGGGTCCCGGGCCGAGCAGGCCCGGGACCCCGCAGACGTCACTCCGCGGGCTTCTCCGAGTCCATGCCGGACCGGGCCTTCTTCCACTCGCCCCGGGTGAAGTCCGGGATCGGCAGTGGCGCGCCCTTGGCCTTGATGGACAGATGGCTCAGCGGCACCGGTGCTGTCCAGACCGCCGCGTCGTACACGTCGAAGTCGGGCACCAGACCGAGCCGCATGCACTGCATCAGGCGGAACACCATGATGTAGTCCATCCCGCCGTGGCCGCCCGGCGGATTGGCGTGCTCCTTCCACAGCCAGTGGTCCCACTCGGCGTACTTCTTGAAGTCGTCCCACTGGTGGTTGGTGTTCGTGGGCTCCAGATAGATCCGCTCCGGGTAGTCCTCGAACACGCCCCGGGTCCCGCCGAGGCTGTTGATCCGCGAGTACGGGTGCGGCGACGACACATCGTGCTCCAGCCGGATCACCCGGCCCTTGGCGGTCTGCACGAGGCTGATCGTCCGGTCGGCCCCGATGTACGACTCCTTCCAGCTCGGGTCGCCCGGAGGCATGTGCTCCTCGCGGTACGCGGCGAGCCCCAGGGGCGTGGTGCCGACACTGCTGATGCTGACGACCCGGTCGCCCCGGTTGACGTCCATGTAGTTGGCGACCGGACCGAACCCGTGGTTGGGGTAGAGGTCACCGCGCAGCCGGGTGTGCCACAGCCGCCGCCACGGACCCTCGTAGTAGTCGGGGTCGAACATCAGCTCACGCAGATCGTGGTTGTAGGCCCCCGCGCCGTGCTGCAGTTCGCCGAAGAGACCCGCGTGTGCCATCCGCAGCACCCGCATCTCGTTCTTGCCGTAACAACAGTTCTCCAGCTGCATGCAGTGCCGCCGGGTGCGCTCGGAGAGATCCACGAGCTGCCACAGCTCTTCCAGGCGCATCGCGATCGGGCACTCCACCCCGACGTGCTTGCCGTTCAGCATCGCCGTCTTCGCCATCGGGAAGTGCAGCTCCCACGGCGTCACCACGTAGACGAAGTCGATGTCCCCGCGCTTGCAGAGGTTCTCGTAGTCGTGCTCGTCCTTGGCGTAGATCGCCGGGGCGGGCTGACCGGCGGCCGTCACCTTCTTGGCCGCCTTCTCCGCCTTGTCCCGGACCGTGTCGCACACCGCCTTGACCTGGACGCCCGGGAGGGCGAGGAAGAGGTCGATCATGCTGTCGCCGCGGTTGCCGAGGCCGATGATGCCGACCCGGACCGTGGAGCGCCGCTCGAAGGGCACGCCCGCCATGGTGCGGCCCTGCCGGGGAGGGGCGGCGGCCACGGCTTCCGCGGCGGTGACGGCCTCGGGGGCACGCGCCCCGGCCGCCGACGCGGTGCCTCCGCCCAGTGCGCCGAGGCCGAGTCCGGCCCCGGCCACGCCCGCCGTGGTCCACAGCACCGAACGGCGGCTGGGATCCTGCCGGTTCACCTCGTCGGCCGCGCCGCTGTGCGGGGGTATGTCCTGCGGTTCCGGTGCGGGCCGGGCGTCGTCGTTCATCGAGCCTCCAGGTGGGGTGTGGGGGTTCAGACGGTGCGCGAGCGCGCCCGGTCCCGCCGTACGGATACGGGCGGCGGGACCGGGGCTCGGTAAGGACCCTGGAGGGTGAGGCTGATGGTGCGCAAGGGAAGTATTTGGACTCTTGTCCTCAAACCTTGGACTTTTCTCACGGCACGCCGAAGCCCCGACTGGTGCAACCAATCGGGGCCTTCGAACGCTCATCTGTGCAGGCCGGCGGGGGTGTTGGCGCCCGCCGTCACCCACTCACGGGAGAGTCGGCCGGGTGGCGTGTTCCAGTTCGATCAGCGCCGAGCGGTACGGGTGCCCGGTGGCGCGTTCCATGCCGATCTCGCACATCCGGTTCGCCGACAGATAGGCGTCGTAGGGGCGGCGGTCGACCTCGGCGGCCTCCTTGGCGGTCGCCGAGTCGGTCAACTCCTTGTGGAGCATGCCCCGGTCGCCCGCGAACGCGCAGCACCCCGCGTCGTCCGGGATCACGACCTCCTCCGCACAGGCCTCGGCCAGCGCCCGCAACTGCCCCACATCACCCAGATGTTCCATCGAGCAGGTCGGATGCAGGACCGCCGAGCCGGCCGTCCGGAACACCGTCAGATGCGGCAGCAGCTCCTCGGCCGCCCACACCAGCGAGTCCACGACGGTCAGTTCGCGGTGGAGCGCCCGGTTGTCCTCGGTGAGGTAGGGCACCACCTCCTCGGCGATGCCCAGCGTGCACGAGGAGGCGTCCACCACCAGCGGCAGCGTCCCGCCAGCCGTCCACCCCCAGGCGGCCTCCACGATCCGGTTCGCCATGATCCTGTTGCCCGCGTCGTACCCCTTCGAGTGCCAGATCGTCGCGCAGCACGTGCCCGTGACGTCCTCGGGGATCCATACCGGCTTTCCGGCCCGTCCGGACACGGCGACCACCGCTTCGGCCAGGGAGAGTCCGGGCCCCGCGTCGCCGTCGTCCGGCCCGGCGAAGATGCGGTTGACGCAGGCCGGGTAGTACACCGCGCTCGCCCCGACGCGTGCCGTGTCCGGCAGCCGCCGGGCCGCCGCACCGGGGATCTGCGGCAGCCACTCCGGTACGAGATCGGGGCGCACGGCCTTGCGGGCGAGCCGCGTCACGGCCTGCAGCGGGGCGTCCCCCACCCGGTCCCCGACGGTGTCGGCCGCCGCCACGGCCAGCCGCGCCGAAGCCTCCACCGCGCGGAAGTTCTTCGCGGTGAGGGCCGCGATCCGCTCCTCGCGCGGGGTGTGCCTGCGGTGCCGGAAGCCCTTCATCATCGCCCCGGTGTCGATGCCGACCGGGCAGGCGAGTTTGCAGGTGGAATCCCCGGCGCAGGTGTCCACGGCGTCGTAGCCGTACGCGTCCAGCAGGCCGGACTCCACCGGTGAGCCGTCCCTCTGGCGCATCATCTCCCGGCGCAGCACGATCCGCTGGCGCGGAGTGGTCGTCAGATCCTCGCTGGGGCAGGTCGGTTCGCAGAATCCGCATTCGATGCAGGGGTCGGCGACCGCCTCCACCTTCGGAATGGTCTTCAGACCCCGCAGATGGGCCCGCGGGTCCCGGTCCAGCACGATGCGCGGGGCGAGTACCCCGGCGGGGTCGATGACCTGCTTGGTCCGCCACATCAGCTCGGTGGCGCGCGGCCCCCACTCCCGCTCCAGGAACGGCGCGATATTGCGTCCGGTGGCGTGCTCCGCCTTGAGCGATCCGTCGAACCGGTCCACCACCAGGGCGCAGAACTCCTGCATGAACGCGTCGTACCGGGCCACATCGGCCGGCTTCGCCGCGTCGAACGCGAGCAGGAAGTGCAGATTGCCGTGCGCCGCGTGACCCGCCACGGCGGCGTCGAACCCGTGGCGCGACTGGAGCTCCAGCAGCGCCGCGCAGGCGTCCGCCAGCCGGGCGGGCGGCACCGCGAAGTCCTCCGTGATCAGGGTGGTGCCCGAGGGCCGGGAGCCGCCGACGGCGGTGACGAACGCCTTGCGGGCCTTCCAGTACCCGGCGATCGCCCCGGCGTCGCGGGTGAACGCGTTGGTCACGGACGCCGCCGGACGGACGAGGTCCAGACCGGCCACGACCGTGTCCGCCGCCCGCTCGAACGCCGCCTGGCCCGCCTCGTCGGCCGCCCGGAACTCCACCAGCAGCGCCGTCGTCTCCCGGGGCAGCGCCGCCCAGTCCGCCGGGACGCCCGGCACGCTGACGGAGGCGCGCAGGGTGTTGCCGTCCATCAGCTCCACGGCGATCGCCCCCGCCTCGTTGAACCGGGGCACGGCGGCAGCGGCGGCGGTGAGGGAGGGGAAGAACAGCAGGGCGCTGGAGGTCCGCCGGTCGAGCGGGAGGGTGTCGAAGACGACCTCGGAGATGAAGCCGAACGTCCCCTCGGAGCCGACCATCAGCCCCCGCAGGATCTGCACCGGCGTCGCCCCGTCGAGGAAGGCGTCCAGGCGATATCCGTTGGTGTTCTTGATCGTGTACTTGGCGCGGATCCGGGCGGTCAGCTCAGCGTCCGCCTCGATCTCCGCCTTCAGCTCCAGCAGCCCCGCGCACAGCTCCGGTTCCGCGTGGGCCAGCTCCTCGTCGGCGGCGGGGTCCGCGGTGTCGACGACGGTGCCGCTCGGCAGGACGAAGGTGAGCGAGGCGAGCGTCCGGTAGGAGTTGCGGGTGGTGCCCGCCGTCATGCCCGAGGCGTTGTTGGCGACGACCCCGCCGAGGGTGCAGGCGATGGCGCTGGCCGGGTCGGGGCCGAGCAGCCTGCCGTACCGGGCGAGGGTGGCGTTGGCCCGCATGACGGTGGTGCCCGGCAGGATCCGGGCCCGCGCCCCGTCGTCCAGCACCTCGACGCCGGTCCAGTGACGGCGTACGTCGACGAGGATGTCCTCGCCCTGGGCCTGGCCGTTGAGGCTGGTGCCCGCGGCCCGGAACACCACGGAACGGCTCTTGCCGTGGGCGTACGAGAGGATCGCGGACACGTCGTCGAGGTCCTCGGGGACCAGCACGACGCGGGGGAGGAAGCGGTAGGGGCTGGCGTCGGAGGCGTACCGCACGAGGTCGGAGATCTTCCAGAGCACCTTGTCCGCGCCGAGCAGCGCGGTCAGCTCGCTCCGCAGCGGCTCCGGGGTGCCGCCCGCGCTGCGGTCGGTGACCCGGTCGGGGGCGGGTTCCCGAACCGTTCCGGGGCGCAGGGCTTCCGGGTCGGGCTCCAGCAGCGGCATGTCGGCCTTCCCCTCGGCTCGGCGCTCAGCGGTGGCACGCGGCAACGGCGCTCAGCAGTGGCGCTCCGGCATTCCGTCGACCAGAGCGGACAGCAGCTCACCGAACACCTCGCGCTGATCGGCGGTCAATGGAGCCAGGATCTCCTCTGCGGCGGCCCGGCGCGCGCTGCGCAGGGACCGCAGCGTGGCGCGCCCCTCGTCGGTGATCTCGATGCGGACCACCCGGCGGCTGTCGGGATCCGGGGCGCGGCGCACCCGGCCGCTCGCCTCCAGGGCGTCGACCAGCGTGGTCACGGCGCGCGGGACGACGTCGAGCCGTCGGGCGAGATCCGCCATCCGGGGGGCCGCGTCGTAACTCGCGACCGTCCGCAACAGCCGGAACTGGGCCGGAGTGATGTCGATCGGATCCAGCTGGCGGCGCTGGATGCGGTGCAGCCGCCGGGTGAGCCGCAGCAGCTGCTCGGCGAGCAGACCGTCGCGAGAATCACGAGAATCACGAGAATCGCGGGAATCAGGGGAATCCGGGGAATCGGAGGGGTCGGGGGAATCCGGGGCGTCCATACGGGAACAATATCAGGACCTTGTTCATTGTGAGTACAGGTAACAATGAGCTAGGCTCTCACTGTGCGAGGCCGGGACTGCCCGGCCTCGCCTCACGCCCGACGAAGGAGCCCATGAAACCCGACGAACCCACGTGGACACCCCCGCCCGATGCCCGCGCCGACGCCGACCGGCCGCCCGCCGAGGTGCGCCGCATCCTCCGCCTCTTCCGCCCCTACCGCGGCCGCCTGGCCGTCGTCGGCCTGCTGGTCGGCGCATCCTCACTGGTCGGGGTCGCCTCCCCGTTCCTGCTGCGTGAAATCCTCGACACCGCCATCCCGCAGGGACGCACGGGCCTGCTGACCCTGCTGGCGCTCGGCATGATCCTCACCGCCGTGATGACCAGCGTCTTCGGCGTGCTCCAGACCCTCATCTCGACCACCGTCGGCCAGCGCGTCATGCACGACCTGCGCACCGCCGTCTACACCCAGCTCCAGCGGATGCCGCTCGCCTTCTTCACCCGGACCCGCACGGGAGAGGTCCAGTCCCGCATCGCCAACGACATCGGCGGTATGCAGGCGACGGTCACCTCCACCGCGACCTCGCTGGTCTCCAACCTCACGGCCGTCATCGCGACCGTCGTCGCCATGCTCGCCCTCGACTGGCGGCTCACCGTCGTCTCGCTGCTCCTGCTGCCGGTCTTCGTCGCGATCAGCCGCCGCGTCGGCCGGGAACGCAAGAAGATCACCACCCAGCGCCAGAAACAGATGGCCGCGATGGCCGCCACCGTCACCGAGTCCCTCTCGGTCAGCGGCATCCTCCTCGGCCGCACGATGGGCCGCTCCGACTCCCTCACCCAGGGCTTCGCCGAGGAGTCCGAGCGCCTGGTCGACCTCGAAGTGCGTTCCAACATGGCCGGCCGCTGGCGGATGTCCACGATCGGCATCGTCATGGCCGCCATGCCCGCCGTCATCTACTGGGCGGCCGGACTCACCTTCGCGTCCGGGGCCGCCGCCGTCTCCATCGGCACGCTGGTCGCCTTCGTGACGCTCCAGCAGGGGCTGTTCCGCCCGGCGGTCAGCCTGCTGTCCACCGGCGTCCAGATGCAGACGTCCCTCGCCCTCTTCCAGCGCATCTTCGAATACCTCGACCTCACGGTGGACATCACCGAACCGGAGCATCCGGTCCGCCTGGAGAAGATCCGCGGTGAGATCGCCTTCGAGGACGTCGACTTCAGCTACGACGAGAAGAACGGCCCGACGCTGTCCGGCATCGACGTGACCGTCCCCGCGGGTGACAGCCTCGCGGTCGTCGGATCCACCGGCTCCGGCAAGTCCACCCTCAGCTACCTGGTACCCCGGCTGTACGACGTGACCGGCGGCCGGGTCACGCTCGACGGCGTCGACGTCCGCGACCTGGACTTCGACACCCTCGCCCGGGCCGTCGGCGTCGTCTCCCAGGAGACGTACCTCTTCCACGCCTCGGTCGCCGACAACCTGCGCTTCGCCAAGCCGGAGGCCACCGACGAGGAGATCGAGGCCGCTGCCCGCGCCGCGCAGATCCACGACCACATCGCCTCCCTGCCCGACGGCTACGACACGATGGTCGGCGAGCGCGGCTACCGCTTCTCGGGCGGCGAGAAGCAGCGCCTCGCCATCGCCCGCACCATCCTGCGCGATCCTCCGGTGCTGATCCTCGACGAGGCGACCAGCGCGCTCGACACCCGTACGGAACAGGCCGTCCAGGAGGCGATCGACGCCCTGTCCGCCGGACGGACCACGCTCACCATCGCGCACCGGCTCTCCACCGTCCGCGACGCGGACCAGATCGTCGTCCTGGAGGACGGCCGGGTCGCCGAGCGCGGTACGCACGAGGAACTGCTCGACCGTGACGGCCGCTACGCCGCCCTGATCCGCCGCGACTCCCACCCGGTCCCGGTCCCCGCTTCCTGACCGCCCTTGTCGGGCGGCCCTCGATCAGGCCGCCCCTGACGTCACCGCCAGGGTCCGCGTACGGCATGATCGCCGCGCATGAGAGCTCTCCTCGGGGTGGAACTCCCCGGCTACCGCACCGTCGACACCGACACCTGGCTGAACGACCACGGGGATGTGCTGTCGCTGCACTTCTTCGACCTGCCGCCGGACCTGCCGGCCGCGCTGGACGACGGCCCGACCCTGCGGCACGGCCTGACCCACTTCACCGCACGAGCGGGCGGCGGACTCGTCGAGGCATCGGTGAAGCGACTGGACGAGCTGCCCGCCCTGCGGCAGATACTCAAACTGCCGCTGCCGAACCAGCCCAGCGGCCAGGCGTTCATCGGCAGCTTCACGGTGCCGCGCGCCGGGTGCAGCACCGTCGTGAAGATCCAGGCGGCGGAGCGCGGCATGACCGGCATGCGAGAAGCCGTGGTGATGGCCAAGCTCGGCCCCGACCAGTACTTCCGGCCGCACCCCTACGCCCCCGAGGTCCAGGGCGGGCTGCCCTTCCACGCGGCGGACCACGCCCAGTGGGACACGGAGTTCCCGGACCACCCGCTCACCCGGGTCCGCCGGACGCTCGACACCCTCATGGCGGCGGTGACGGTGGCGCCCGAGTTCGCCGCGCTGCCGCCCTTCACCGGACCGGCCACCGGGAACCGCTGAGCCGACCGACTGCGTACACAGCACACAGGGCACACGGGGCACACAGGGCACACACGGCGGCGCCGCCGCTCCCGTGGGACGGGGAGCGACGGCGCCGGGCGGAGCAATGGTCAGACGAGCCAACCCACGAAGTGGACGACGCCGGCAAGCAGGTTGGTCAGGAAGTTCATCTGGTCTTTCTCCTTGTACGTGGTGCATCTGTGGGACTGCGCAGTAGCGGTCTGCAGCCCGTTGACTGCGCTCTGCAATCATCACGCCCCGGACGAGTGAAGAGCAACGAATCCCCTGACGATCACGCGTTCCAGCGAACACCCGATCCCTTGTTCGTGTGTTCCGGTTACGGGTGTTCTGCCCGCTGCCGTACGGCGTTCGTGTCGCCGGTGCCGACGCCCTGGTCGGGCTACCGGCCGTGGCTCGCACCCCGGGTTAACGTGCGCGCATGGTGAACGAGTCCCCGGACGCCCGCCCCCGTCGCAGACTCCGCCCGACCCGCCGCGGAAAGATCGTCCTGGTCGTCGGCGCACTGCTCGTGGTGTCGGCCGCCGTCCTGATCCCGCTGTCCCTGACCGGGTCGGACGAGCCGCCGAAGAAGCAGGAGACCCCGCAGAGCACGCTGATGATCCCCGAGGGCCGCCGCGTCTCGCAGGTGTACGAAGCGGTCGACAAGGCGCTCGATCTGAAGCCCGGCAGCACGCTGAAGGCCGCGTCGACGGTGGACCTGAAGCTGCCCACCCAGGCCGAGGGCAACCCCGAGGGGTACCTCTTCCCGGCCACGTATCCGATCGACGACGCGACCGAGCCCACGGGCCTGCTGCGCTACATGGCCGACACCGCCCGCAAGCACTTCGCCGCGGACCATGTCACGGCGGGGGCCCAGCGCAACAACGTCTCCGTCTATGACACGGTCACGATCGCCAGCATCGTCCAGGCCGAGGCCGACACCCCGGCCGACATGGGCAAGGTGGCGCGGGTCGTCTACAACCGGCTGCTCAAGGACATGCCGCTGCAGATGGACTCCACGATCAACTACGCCCTGAAGCGCTCCACCCTGGACACGACGACCGCCGACACTCAGCTGGACAGCCCGTACAACAGCTACCGGATCAAGGGCCTGCCGCCGACGCCCATCGGCAATCCGGGGGAGGAGGCGCTGCGTGCGGCCGTCAGGCCCACACCCGGTCCCTGGCTCTACTTCGTCACGGTCGGCCCCGGCGACACCCGGTTCACCGAAAGCTACGACGAGCAGCAGAAGAACGTCGAGGAGTTCAACCGCAGCCGCGGCTCCGCGACGACGGGCTGACCGACTCCGCCGTCGAGGCCGACGAGACCCGGCGCACCAGGTTCGCGTTCACGCCCCCGGGACGGGCACGGCGACGGCCGCCTCGGTCGCCGCCGCTTCCTCGCCGGCCCGCACGCCGCCCGTCTCCCTCAGCAGCCGCATGACCGACCGGACCGCCGCGCGGCCCGCGCGGTTCGCGCCGATGGTGCTGGCGGAGGGGCCGTACCCGACGAGGTGGACGCGCCCGTCCCGTACGGCACGGGTGTCCTCGGCCCGGATGCCACCACCCGGCTCACGCAGCTTCAGCGGGGCCAGATGGTCCACGGCGGGCCGGAAGCCGGTCGCCCAGAGGATCACGTCGGTCTCGACGGTGCGGCCGTCGTCCCAGGCCACACCGGTCGGCGTGATCCGGTCGAACATCGGCAGCCGGTCCAGCACTCCCTGCTCCCGGGCCCGCCGCACGGCATCGTTCAGCGGCAGCCCGGTCACGCTGACCACGCTCTTCGGCGGCAGCCCGTTGCGTACCCGCTCCTCCACCATCGCCACGGCCGCCCGCCCCCACTCCTCGGTGAACGGTCCCTCGCGGAAGACCGGTTCGCTGCGGGTCACCCAGAAGGTGTCGGCCGCGTGCTCGGCGATCTCCATCAGATGCTGCGTACCGGAAGCGCCACCCCCGACCACGAGGACGCGCTGTCCCGCGAACTCCTCGGGCCCCGGGTAGTTCGCCGTGTGCAACTGCCGCCCCCGGAACGTCTCCTGGCCCGGATAGCGCGGCCAGAACGGCCGGTCCCAGGTGCCGGTCGCGTTGATCAGCGCCCGCGTCGCGTACGTCCCCTCGGACGTCTCCACCAGCAGCCGCCCGCCGCTCACCT
The DNA here is from genome assembly GCA_014649555.1 of Streptomyces globisporus. Classification (GTDB taxonomy): domain Bacteria; phylum Actinomycetota; class Actinomycetes; order Streptomycetales; family Streptomycetaceae; genus Streptomyces; species Streptomyces globisporus. Next base: position 169,320 of record BMTG01000015.1, read on the forward strand.
CCCGTACGGCGCTCACCTCCACGGGCCGGTGGACCCGCAGGCCGAAGCGGTCCTCGTACGCGGCGAAGTACGCGCCGATCACCTCCGAGGAGGGCCGGTCGGGGTCGGCCCCGGTCAGCTCCATGCCCGGCAGCGCGTGCATCCCGTGGACCTTGCCGTACGTCAGCGAGGGCCAGCGGAACTGCCACGCGCCGCCCGGCCGGGGCGCGTGGTCCAGCACGACGAAGTCGCCGTCCGGCTCCAGCCCGACGCGCCGCAGGTGGTAGGCGGCGGACAGTCCCGCCTGACCCGCGCCGATGACGACCACGTCCAGCTCGCGCACCCCAGAAATGTTCACGCTTCCACTAACTCGTCGGGCGCCCGGGATCTTCCCGCGCGCCCGACGAGCGTCACCGCACGGCTCAGCGCCCTCCGGCGAGCAGCAGGGGAGCCCCGCCCGGCGCCGTGGCGGTCCGGCTCTCGGCCCCGTTCACGCCCAGCAGCGGCGACGCGGGCACCGTCGGCAGCAGCCCGCGACGGGACAGCTCGGGGGTGACGCCCTCGCCGAACCAGTACGCCTCCTCCAGATGCGGATAGCCGGAGAGCACGAAGTGCTCCACGCCCAGCGCGTGGTACTCCCCGATCCGGTCCGCGACCTCCGCATGGCTGCCCACCAGCGCGGTTCCGGCCCCACCACGTACCAGACCGACGCCCGCCCAGAGGTTCGGCGCGATCTCCAGCTTGTCCCGCGAACCGCCGTGCAGCGCCAGCATCCGCTGCTGCCCGACCGACTCGCTCTTCCCCAGCGCCTGCTGCGCCGCCGCGATCGTCTCCGGATCGAGGTCGCCCAGCAGCCGGTCGGCGGTCGCCCATGCCTCCCGCGACGAATCCCGCGAAATGGTGTGCAGCCGGATGCCGAACCGGACCGTGCGCCCCTGCTCCTCCGCCAGGGAGCGAATCCAGTCGATCTTCTCCTTCACGGCGGCCGGCGGCTCGCCCCAGGTGAGATAGACATCCGCGTGCGCGGCGGCGACCGGTCCGGCCGCCGCCGACGACCCGCCGAAGAAGATCTCCGGCAGCGGGTCCGGCGGCAGCGCGGTCAGCCCGCCCTCCACCTGGTAGTGCTCCCCGTCGAAGTCGTACGGCTGCCCGCTCCAGGCGCCCCGCACCACCGACAGGAACTCCGCGGTGCGCGCGTACCTCCGGTCATGGTCCACGTGGTCACCGAAACGCCGCTGTTCGGTCGAGTCGCCGCCGGTGACGACATTGAGCAGCAGCCGCCCACGGGTGATCCGCTGATACGTCGCGGCCATCTGCGCGGCCAGCACGGGCGAGATGACCCCCGGCCGGAACGCCACCAGGAACTTCAGCCGCTCGGTGTGCTGGGCGAGCGCCACCGTGGTCAGCCAGGCGTCCTCGCACCAGGTGCCGGTGGGCGTCAGCACGGCCTCGAAGCCCAGCTGCTCGGCCGCCTTGGCGATCTGGGCCAGATACTCGATATCGGGGGCGCGCACCCCGCTCACCGGCGTGATCCGGTCGCGCTTGATGCCGCCGTCGGTGTACGCGTGCCGGTCCACGAGCGTCCGGCCGTCACCGCCGGTGGGCAGGAACCAGTGCAGATGGACGTTCATGAGGAGGCCTTTCCGTAGGAGCGCGGCGCGGTGGAGGAAGGGGGAAGATCGCGGTTGAACCGGGTGTCGACGTAGTCCTCGAAGTCGAACCGCCGCGGAATCAGATTGAGTTCGGCGAAGGTGTCGGCGATCTCCTGCTCGGAGGCGATGGCGGCGGCGTCGATCGCCACCGGCACGCGGGTGCCGTAGGAGCGCTTCACGGCGTCCAGTGCCACGTCGTACGGAAGCCCGGTCTCCTTCGCCCAGACCTTCGCCCACTCCTCCGGGTGCTCGAACACCCACTTCTGGGCCCGCTCCAGCCGGACGAGCAGATCGCCGATGGCCTTGGACTTCTTCGCGTTCTTGAGCGAGGCCGGCGAAGCGACCTGGAAACCGAGGCCGTTGACGACACCCTCGCCGGTCGTGAGCACCCGCGCGTCCACCGTGCGCAGGACCTGCGAGGTGTACGGGTCCCAGATCGCCCAGGCGTCGACCTTGCCCCGGCTGAACGCGGCGAGCGCGTCGGCGGGCTGGAGGTAGTTCAGCTCGACGTCCCCGATCCCGAGCCCGGCCTTCTTGAGCGAGGCGACCAGCTGGAAGTGGGCCGAACTGCCCTGGGCGACGGCGATGGACTTGCCCTTGAGCTGGGCGGGCTTCTTCAGCGGGGAGTCCTCGGGCACGACGATGACCTCACCGCCAGGCGAGCCGTGCGTGGCGCCGACGACGGCAATGTTCGAGTCGGCCCCGGCGGCGAAGACAGGCGGCGTGTTGCCGACGCCGCCGATGTCGACGGCCCCGGCACTCACGGCCTCCAGCAGGGGTGGTCCCGAGGTGAAGGTGGACCACTTGATGCGGTAGTCGAGGTCGTCGAGCTCTCCGGAGGCCCGCAGGATCGCTTCGTAACCCCCCTTCTGGTCACCGACGTTGAGCGTGAGGCTGCCCTTGCCGTCGGTGTTGCCGCCCGAGTCGGCGGACGAGGCGCCGCCGCACGCGGAGAGGAGCAGGGCGAGGGGGAGGAGCAGGGCGGGCAGGGTGCGGCGTTTCATGACGGGTCTCCGTGACGGGGGTGGGGGTGGGGGCGTGCGGGCGATACGTCGGGGCTCCCCGCGCTTTCCGTACGGGCCTGGGCATGGCCGGCGCCTTCGGCGCCTGGTTCGGGGGCGCGGCCTGCGGCCTCGACGCCCAGTTCGGTCAGCAGCCGGGAGCGCAGGTCGGTGAAGCCGGGGGAGCCGACCTCGCGCGGCCGGTCCAGCGCGACGGACGTGTCGTACGCGATCCGCCCGTCCCGCATCACCAGCACCCGGTCGGCCAGCAGCAGGGCCTCGTCCACGTCGTGGGTGACCAGGAGTACCGCGCAGCCGCGGCGCTGCCAGAGTTCGGCCACGAGCTGCTGGGCCTTGATCCGGGTCAGGGCGTCCAGCGCGCCGAAGGGCTCGTCGAGCAGCAGCAGATCCGGCTCGCGCACCAGGGCCCGGGCCAGCGACGCCCGCTGGGCCTCGCCGCCGGACAGCGTCTTGGGCCACGCCCCGGCCCGCTCCGCAAGACCGACCTCCGTCAACGCCTGCTCGGCGACGGCGCGTTCGGGCTTGCCCGGCAGCCCGAGGAGCACATTGCGCCAGACCCGCTTCCAGGGCATCAGGCGCGGAGCCTGGAACGCGACCGCGCGGCGGCGGGGGACCAGGACGGTGCCCGAGATCTCCCGGTCGAGCCCGGCCAGGACCCGCAGCAGGGTCGACTTGCCGCACCCGCTGCGTCCGAGGAGGACGGTGAACTCGCCTGATTTCAGGGTGAGATCGAGATCGTCGATGACGGCACGCCCGTCGAAGGAGCGGGTGAGCCCCTCGACGCGTACGGCGGCGTCGGCGCCCTCGTGGGACGCGGGAGCGGGAGCGCCGGCGGGGCCGGTTCCGAGGGGGGTCTTCACTGGCCGGTGAAGGTCGGTCGCCATTGCAGCAGCAGCCTTTCGAGGATCCGGACGATGATGTCGGCGGTGAGGCCGAGGAAGGCGTACACGACGAGACAGACGACGATCACATCGGTCCGGAAGAACTCCCGGGCCTGGTTCATCAGGAAACCGATCCCGGCGTCGGCGTTGATCGACTCACCGAAGACGAGGGCGAGCCAGGCCGTCGCCAGCGAGTAGCGCAGCCCGGTCATGGCCCCGGGCAGTGCCCCCGGCAGCACGACATGCCGCACCAGACCCCATCGCCCGAGCCCCAACGACGTACCGGCTTCGATGAGTTGTGCATCAACGCCCCGAATGCCCGCGTACACGTTCAGATACAGGTGAAAGGCCACCCCGAGGGCGATGAGGGCCACCTTGGGCGCCTCGCCGATCCCGAGCCAGATGATGAACAGCGGGATGAGCCCCACCCAGGGCACGGTGCGCAGCATCTGCACGGTCGCGTCGACCAGATCCTCCCCGAGCCGCGAAAGCCCCGACACGAGCGCGAGCGACGTCCCGATCACCCCGCCGAGCAGGAGCCCCACGACCACCCGCTGGAGCGAGACCCCCATCGCGGCGGGCAGTGTCCCGTCGGCCATCAGATCGGCACCGGCCCGGGCGATGGTCCCGGGCGAGGCGAGCACATCGGGATCGAGCACCCCCGTGGCGCTGAACACCTGCCACAGCACGAGCAACAGCAGCGGCCCCACCGCACGCCGCACCCACCGCGGAGCGGCCCGCAACCGCGACCGTCGGACGGAGGCCGGGACGACGGCCTCCAGCTCGGGCGGCGTACGCGTCGGCGCGGAGGGTTTCTCGAGGGGTGCGGGTATCGCGGACGGCGGTGCGTGGCTGACGGTCATGGCGGCTCCAGAAAGGGACGCACGGATGCGCGCAGAGGCAAAGCGAAGGAGAGGAAGGCAGGGGGCACGGACATGCCGGAGCAACCCCTTAACCACGCACGCACGAGGACCGGCCGACGGCCGGCAGGACGCGAAAGGGGTACGGGGCGGGGCAGCTCAGGGGATGCGCATGCGGGTGCGCAGCGGCTCGGAGCCGGACGCGACTACGGCAGAACGAGCGACGGAATACGGCAGGCGGCGGGGACGCGGCCCGGAAGTCGCTGAGGGAACGTCAGCAGCCGCGACGACACGCGGCGGAAGCCACTCGCAGCAGGTCGATGTGACCGCGCGAAGTGAGCAGAGCTGATCGGAACATGGCGCTGAAAGTAGTCATCCGGTTGGGACACGGTCAATGGCGTCTCGGAGCGTGGACGTCTTATCTCACCTCGGTGAGGTGATGATGGAGGCATGTCCGATTCCTTCACCACCACGGTCCTGAACATCACCACGGGTACGGCCGAGACGGTCACGGACCTGACGCGCGCCTGCGAGGAGTTCCTCACCCGCACCGCCCCCGGCCGCGACGGCCTCCTCAACGTCTTCGTCCCCCACGCCACGGCCGGCATCGCCGTACTGGAGACGGGCGCGGGCAGCGACGACGACCTCCTGGCCGCCCTTCACCACCTGCTCCCCGCCGACGACCGCTGGCAGCACCGCCACGGCAGCCCCGGCCACGGCCGCGACCACGTACTCCCGGCCCTGGTCCCGCCCCACGCCACGCTGCCGGTGATCGGAGGCCGGCTGGAGCTGGGGACGTGGCAGTCGGTCTGCCTGGTGGACACGAATATCTCTAATCCCAACCGTCAAGTGCGGTTGAGCTTCCTGAGTTGATCGCACAGCTCCGCAGGCCATGCCGCCAATCTTTGGCATGCGCGTCCCGACGGAGAAGCCTTGCGCAGGACGGACCTGAACGTGGTCGCCCCCCCCGGCAAGTGCCTGCTCGGTGTGCGCCGCCTGTCCCGCAAGCTGGCGACCTCGGCGCCCGAACGCCAAGGGGACATCCTGGTCGTGGCCGGGGACATCTGTGGTGACAACCTCCGATAGGCCGACGACTGGGAGGTGTTGGGAGCCCGACTCAAGGACCCGCCCAAAGCTCGGGCCGTGGCTTGGCGCGAGAAGGCCCCTACGACGGTCTCGTCGCTGCTGCGGTGGGACTGCCTGAACACCGACTGACGAGGTGCGCGACGAGGGGAACGGTTCGTCGCGTTTTTGCCTGAATCTCGGCTTGGGCGGCTCGGGCTGTGAGCCCGAGCCGTCCAAGCCGCCGAAGAACGCCTGCTGAGGGACGGCGCACTGTCACGTGGCCGGATCCACATAGCGGTGCCCGGTTGGGCCAAAGCTGCGCTCATCCATCGTCACTGCCCCGTGGCGGAAGCGTGCGCCTCGATTGCCGCGTCGGTAGCGGCCAGGTGATGTGTGACCGGGCCGAAGGAGACCAGGCCGCTGCCCGCGCCGGCGTACTCGGCTGCGGCGCGGGCGAGTTCGTCCCGGGCGCGGCGTAGTACCGGCAGGTGTCCCACGGACGCTGCGGCTCGGGCGATTACGCACCACAGGGCTTCCTGGACCAGGTCGTGGGGTGGCCGGGGGACGGTACTGAGGGCCTGCCGGGCCTGCTCGGAGTCGCCGGAGGCGGCCAGCAGCAGCGGGTCGAGCCAGGGCTGGTACGGCCCCGCATCCAGGCCGTCGAAGTCGCCGGGGCGGGGCAAGGTGTCACCTCGCATGACGGGGACCAGTGCGACAAGGGCGGCGGCTCCCTGGGTGAGACCGGGCATGCCGCAGCCGGCGGTCTCTGTCAGGACCTGTGCGTAGCGGTGGCGGGCGGCCGGCCATCCGTCCGTCTCGCAGAGGCGCAATGCCCGGTACCAGGCGGTGAAGACGCCGGCGAGCGGCCGCTCGTTGCGGTCCGCGAGCCGGTCGATCTCCTCGGCCTCGGTGTCCGCGTTCGTGAAGTCGCCGAGTCCGGCGAGCGCTTGGAGGCGGATGATGCGGCCGAGTACTTCGTGCCCGGGGAGTTGGTGGTCGACGGCCAGCCGGGTCAGTTCGGTGCCGAGGGCGTCCCGGCGGGCGGCGGACCCGCAGGCGGCGAACGCCTGCATGAAGGCGCCATTGAGGGCGAACGCCAGGAGCGCGGGGTCGCTGAGGCGCCGGGCGAGGCGGACGGCGTCGTCCGCGGCGCGTTCGGCGCGCAGCCGCCAGGGTTCGGTGGCGGGGGCGCCGGAGGCCCGGGGGGGCGGGGCGTCGGCGGCGGCGTCGCCCCGGGACTCGACCGCTACGACCGACAGCAGCCGGGCGCGCAGGGCGGGCGGGCCTTCGGGGCCGAGCAGGGCGGCGGCCCGGGCGGCGGCCCGGGACAGTTCGCCGGCGCCTTCGGGGTCGTCGGCGCGGGTCCAGACCGCCGGGACGTCGTAGGAACCGATGATCCGGGCGGCCAGTTCCGGATCGCCGGTCCTCTCCGCCGCCGCGACCAGATCCCGGCGGTGCCGGTGCGCCTCCTCCAGTCCGTCGGGGCCGGACACCGCGAGGTCGCGCAGAAGACCGGCGGTGGCGTGCAGCCGTGCCCGGGACCGGGCGGGCACCGAGCGGTCCCAGGAGGCCGCCGCCCGGTCCCAGATGCTGTCGGCCGTCCCGGCCGGTTCGGCCGGAGGATCCGCTGCCGCGCTGAGGATGTGTGCCTCGGTCCGTGCCAGCGCGCCCCCGCCTCCGCTCAGGGCGTCACGGGCCCGCGCGAGTGCGCGCAGAGCCTCGCCGCGCCGCCCGGCGCGGTCCAGTGCGGTGGCCAGCAGCACCCAGCCGTCCTCCCGGCCGGGGTGCTCGGCGACATGGGCGTGCAGGTCCGCCACGGCGTCCCGGGCGGCGCCCGTCGCCAGCAGGGCGTCGGCGCGCCGCTCCACCGCGTCCAGGCGCAGCGCGTCCAGGCGCGCCCGCTCGGCGGCAGCCCAGGCGGCAGCGGGGAAATCGGCGAGCACCGGCCCCCGCCAGCAGGCGAGCGCCGTGTCCCAGAGTTCGACTGCGGACCGGGGCGGGGCCTGGCCGGCCCGGGCGACGGCGTCCTCGAACCGCCAGGCGTCCACGGCCTCGCGGCCCGCCCGCAGGGCGTACCCGGGACCGTCGGTGACCAGCAGACGGGACGGCTCCCGGGGCGCGCGCCCGGGTTCCAGAGCACGCCGCAGGGCCGCGACGAAGGTACGGACAGAGCCGACCGCGCCCGCCGGGGCCTCGTCCTCCCACAGGTCGGCCACCAGCCGGCCGACCGGGACCACTCGGCCCCGGGCGATCAGCAGCCGCCCGAGGACTTCCCGGTGGCGGGGCGCGCTCAGCGGCAGCAGTGCCCCCGCGGTGTCCCAGACCGTGACCGGCCCCAGCAGTCCGAACTGCACACTCACGGCAGAGTCCTTTCGCGGACCAGGCGGCGCCGCCGCCGGAGAGCGCGGTGTTCGCACTCATCGATCGCTGATCGGCGGACCACAACCTGGGTGACGTCCCCGAACAGCCCGGACCGACGAAGTCAGAGGTCCAGGCCGTCCACTCTCCCACGAACCCCAGGAGCCACTGTGACAACCCCGAGCATCCCCGGATTCACCGGGCACCGCGTGAGCGTCGACAACGGCGTCACCCTGAAGGCCGCTGTCGGCGGCAGCGGCACCCCGGTGGTGCTGCTGCACGGCTTCCCGCAGACCCACCTGATGTGGCGGCACGTCGCAGCCGACCTCGCTGCCGACCACACCGTGATCTGTCCCGACCTGCGCGGATACGGTGCCAGCGACAAGCCCGTGGAATCCGGACCCGACGTCTACTCCAAGCGGACCATGGCCCGTGACGTCGTACGCCTCGCCGCCGCACTCGGCCACGACCGCTTCACCCTGGCCGGACACGACCGCGGCGCCCTGGTCGCCTTCCGCGCTGCGATGGACCACCCGGGCGCCGTCTCCCGCGCTCTCTTCCTGGACGTCCTGCCCACCCTCGACATGTGGGACGCGTTGCGCGGCGTGAACGGAGCGGTCGGGTTCCATCTCTACCTGATGGCCCAGGCCCCCGGCCTGCCCGAGGAGATGATCCAGGGTGCCGCGGACACCTTCTTCAGCTACTTCCTCGACGCCTGGACCAAGGATCCCGACGCCCTCCCCGCCAACGTCCGCGCCCACTACCTCGCCGCCTCCGCGGCAGCCGTGCCCTCCATCGTCGCCGACTACCGCGCCTCGGCCGGTGTGGACGTCGACCACGACACCACCGACAAGGAGAACGGCAACAAGCTGACCATGCCCGTCACCGTCCTCCAGCAGGACTGGGGAACCGCCCTCGGCTACCACGCCCAGGGCCTCTGGAGCGCCTGGACCGGCGACCTCCGCCACCAGACCGTCTCCTGCGGGCACTTCATGGCCGAAGAAGACCCCCAGCTGATCGCATCCGAGATCCGTGCCCTCACCGACCGCTGAACGAGCCCGCACGGCCCCCTTCGCCGCCCCAGGCTGAACAGAGAGAGGCGAAACGGCACGTAAGGTACGCCGCCTCAGGCGGCGTACCTGGCCACCATCATCAGGACGGCCTCGTCGACGACCGACTCGACGGCCGCGCCGTCCGGAGCCCAGTGGGCCAGGAGCAGGCGGGGCCAGAAGACGTAGTTGGAGATCATGCCGAGGAACTGGGTCGCGGCCAGCTCCGGATCCTCCAGCCGGATCGTGCCCGCTTCCCGCTCCGCCTCCAGGTAGCGGCGCACGGAATCGAAGTAGGGCATCTTGCCGCGGCGGAACTGCGACTCGGCCAGTTCCGGGAAGCGCGGCAGCTCGGCGATGACGATACGGAAGAGGTCGGCCATGTCCGGACGCGTGAGCAGGGCGGCGTAGCGCCGGCCGATCAAGGAGAGGCCGGCCCGGAGGTCGCCCACCGCCGGGGCGCCCTCGTCCCCCTCTCCCGCCTGCCAGGACGCGGTGACGATCGCGTCGAACAGCGCCGCCTTGGTCGGGAACTGCTTGAACAGGGTCGCTTTCGACACTCCGGCCGCTTCAGCGATCTTCGCCAGCGACGTCCGGTCGTATCCGGAATCCAGGAAGAGACGGGTGGCCGCGTGCAGGATCGCGCCCCGCTTCTCCTCGGCGACGCGCTGGTGGTAGGCCGACGGCTCGGTGTTCATGAGCACCACTCTAGACGAGGTGAGCCACTTGACTCACCTCTCATCGCTCTCGTACGGTCGAAGCGAGGCGAGTCACTCGACTCGCCACTTGGAAAGGGGCCACCTCATGGGACGCTTCGACCACCGCTCCGTACTCGTCACCGGCGGCGCCGGAGGCCAGGGAGCCAGCCACATCCGCGCCTTCCACGCCGAAGGCGCCGACGTCGTGATCGCCGGCATCAACGAGGACCGGGGCCGCGCGCTCGCCGACGAACTCGGCGCCCGCGCACTCCACGTCCGCCTCGACGTCACCGACGAGAACTCCTGGAGCGCCGCCGTCCAGGCCTCTGAAGAGCACTTCGGCCCGCTGTCCGTCCTCGTGAACAACGCCGGAGTGCAGAACCCCGCCGCCCCGATCGAGACAACCGACCGCCGGACCTGGGACCGCATCCTCGCCATCAACCTCACCGGAGCCTTCCTCGGCATCAAGGCAGCGGCCCCCTCGCTGCGCCGGAACGGCCGCGGCGTCATCGTCAACATCGCCTCCACCTCCGGCGTGGGCGGCACCGCGATGTACGCCCCCTATGTGGCGAGCAAGTGGGCCGTCCGCGGCCTCACCAAGACGGCCGCCCTGGAACTGGGCCGCGACCACATCCGCGTCAACGCCATCCACCCCGGCGTCATCGCCACCCCGTTCATCACCGAACCTGCCGCCGGCAGCGACACTCCGATCTCCGACTTCTACTCGGCCGAGCCGTTCGCCATCCCCCGCCTGGGCGAGCCCGCGGACATCACCCGGGCCCTGCTCTTCCTCACCTCCGACGAGGCTTCCTTCGCCACCGGCTCGGAGTTCGTCATCGACGGCGGTCTCCTCCTCGGCCCCGCCCTCAAACACGAAGCCGCCTGACCTGTCTGTACCACCCGGCCTTCACGAAAGGAGCGCCTCATGGACCCGAAGGTGCTCGCGGCTATCGAGATGACCCCGGCAGCCGCGAGCGGATCATCGGCATCACCACGACCGGCCGCCGAACCGGCCGGCCCGGACGGATCGAGGTCTTCTCCCGCCGTGCTGCCGGCCGCACCTACCTCTTTAGCGGCACCTCCGGCCGTCCGACAAGTTGGTACGCCAACCTCGTGGCCCACCCGGACTTCACCTTCCACCTGAAGCACGGCATCCGACAATCGCAGAAGCGGGCCTCACGGCGAGCAAGACCGGCATCACCTTCCCGCCGCACAAGCCGGTCCCGGACCAACTCGTGACACGGCTTGCTAACGCGTCAAGCAAGCACGTTGACGAATGAGACCGGCTTCCCGGGCAGGTGTGGGAGTGGGCCAGGAGGCGGTCCCGGCAGAGTGAGGGTGAGCACGCTGGTCAGAGCCGCCGTACGAATCGGTCCCGATGCGGTTCGGGAAGCCGGGTTGGCTGCTGCGGGGAGAGGCCCGGCGAATGACCCAGCTGGTCATCAAGTCGGCGTACATGATGCACTGGCGGCTGCAGGTGCCGGGTGGCCAGCTACATACGGAGTTGCCCCAACGGCGTTTGGCGGATACGAATCGGGATAATCAGGACCGTCGGGTTCGTCTGAGCTTCCTCGGCTGAACAAGATCGTTGAGCTGGGGCGTGCCGCCGATTCTCCTTACTGGGCGCGCTCGAGCGGAGAGAAGTCCTGCGGTACGGGCCTCAATGCGGTCGAACGACCCTATGACGGATGTGGCAAGTGCCTGCTCGGAGTGCGGCGGCTGTCGCGCGTGAAGCTGGCGACGCCTTCGCCTCAGCGCCAGCGCGAGAACGTGCTCACGGCCGCCGTCGGCGGGGCCCACATCATCGGCTGGGCGGACGATCGGGAGGTCTCCGGCGGCCGGCCTGTACGACGCCGTGTGGTTTCCGGGACTGGTATGCCGAGCCGGGACGGGAGCTCGCCGCTCTCGAGGCTGAGCCATGGCGGGCGACTGGCATGATCCGGCGGCCGCCTGGCGAGACGGGTTGCGGGCCGTTGGTTCCGTGCTGCGGATGTACAGGCGCGAAAGGAGCTCCTGATCGACTTCGGCGTACGGCTGACGCTCTTCCGGCCCGCGCTCCCCTTCGCCGGGTGCCCGGTTTCCTTCACCGCCCTGAGCAGGGCTGAGCTGGGGATGGCACCCGGCCGGCATCGACCGGTTGAGAGCGGCGGCGACGCTGCGCGCCTGCTGTCCAACGCCCCGCGGTTGGAGGAGGCCGCGGCCCGGATGCGGGAGGCATGGCAGACCTCGCCGACGAGGTGTGGTTACCGGACAGAGTTGCCGTCGCCGAAGGGAATCGGGCATCTGCGCCAAGGGTGACGGGCCCCCGTTCGGCCGGTCAGCGCCCTTCCGTGCCGCCAGACTCCGAGGAGGGAACGCTCCGGTGGAGCGTGGGTATGGGCGATACGGGGCGGGCGTGATCGAGCGGGGTAAGACCGATCGTGCCGCCCCGGGGGAGACGGGGCTGGGTTGACCGATCACGGTGTCCATCGCGCATACAAGGCAACGGGAGGCGGGCCGGGTGGGCGACGGTCCGGCGACGACCAACGCCGGGACACCGGGCCGGTGCGTGCGGTGCCGCGGCACGTGGCCTGCGTGATGGACGGCAACGGCCGCTGGGCCCAGCGGCGTTCGCTTCCACGGACGGCGGGCCATCGGGCCGCCGAAGCCACCGTCATCGACATCATCGAGGCGGCTCGGGCGGCCGGAGTCGAGTGGCTCAGCCTGTACGCCTTCTCCACCGAGAACTGGAACCGCCCCGGCACCGAGGTCGACTACCTGATGCGCCTGGTCCGCCGGGTTGTGCGCAAGCACGCACCCCTGCTGCTCGCCCGCGGCATCCGCTGCCGTTTCCTCGGAGCCGCCGACCGACGCATCCCCCGGGAGCTGGCCCAGGATTTCGACGACCTGGCGACGCTGACCGCCGGCAACCGGGGGATGACGCTCACCGTCGCCTTTGACCACGGCGGGCGCCGAGACATCGTCGAAGCCGCCCGATCGCTGATCCGTAACGGGACACAAGCCGACGACGTGACCGAGCGGCTTTTCGCGGACCACCTGCCGTTTCCCGACACCCCCGACGTCGACCTCGTCATCCGCACCTCCGGCGAGCAGCGCATCTCCAACTTCATGCTCTGGCAGGTCGCCTACGCCGAGTGGGTCTTTCCCGCCGTGCTCTGGCCGGACTTCCGGGCCCCTGACTTTCTCACCTGCCTGCACACCTACCGGTGCCGTGACCGCCGCTTCGGCGGCATCCCGCCCCAGACGAACGGAGACCTGTCATGACGACCGGAACCACCGGAACGGCCGACGAGGCACCCCTGCTCGCCACGCAACCGCCGTTCCGCGCCTTCTTCGACGACCCGCGCTGGGCGCTGGCCATCATCCGCGCCACCGTGCTGGAGGCCGCCCACCCACAGATCGGAGCCGCTCTCGCCGACAACTCCACCTTCGTCGCCCACCCCTGGCGCCGACTGCGCAACACCTTCCTCAGCATGCGGCGCATGTTCGACGCCGACCCAGCGGTACGAGACCGGGAGGCCGCCCGGCTCAACAGGCTCCACACCCGCATGAGCGGCTCCGACTCCCGCGGCCGCGCCTACGACGCCATGGACCGCGCGACCCGCGCCTGGGTGGTCGCCACCCTCTTCGAGAGCGCCGTCACCATGTGCCGGCTCAGCGGCCAGCCGCTCGACCAGGCCACGATGGAGCGGCTGTACGGCGAGTACCGTGCGTTCCTCGCCGCACTCGACGGCGACGCCGGTGAACTACCCGAGGACCTCAACGACTTCTGGCGCTACTTCGACAGGGTCGTCGAGGACGAGCTGGAGAACACTGAGGCCGCCCGCCTCATCCTCTACCGGCTCTTCGATCACCTGCCCGCCCCGGCACTGCTGGACGGCATGCCGGCCCTGTGGGCGGCCGGCCGCGCTGTCGTCGGTCCCCTCCTCGGCGCGATCACCGTCGCCTCGCTCCCCGAGCCCTACCGGCGCAAGGCCGGCCTGGCCGAGATGCCGGGCACCCCGACCCTCATGCAGGGCGCCTACCTCGCCGCCGGTCTCACCCGGTTCCTGCCCGAGGGCTGGATCAATGCCGAAACCATCATCGAGACCCTTTCCCTCTCGCCCGACAGCGACGACCCCCGCGCCCGGACCGTGACCGCGCTGCGCGCCCGCATGAAACAAGCCTCGGCCCTGCTCCGCCTCCTCACACCACTGAGCGGCGACGCAGGCCCCGGCCCGGACCCCGCTACCTCACAGGCCACGGGAGGAGGCCAACGCTCGGCGGAGGAGTTCTTCCGTCAGGTGCTGGACCAGACCGGCGACGGCTACCTCGACTGGCCCGACCTCGCCGCCATGGCACGCGAACTGGCCACCCGACTCGACCTGGACGAACCCCAAGAGACCCGGCTCTACGACGCCTTCGCCGCATGGTGGCGCGAACTCCAGGCCGCCCTCGACACAGACGGAGACGGCCGTGTCAGCGCCGACGAGTACGCCGCAGCCGTCCCCTCCCTCGCCGGGCCCGCGCTCATCCGCGTCGCTGAGGTGCTCTTCGACGCGACCGACAAGGACGGCAGCGGCACCATCAACGCCGAAGAACACCGGGCGCTTTTCCGCACCGCCTTCCACCGCGACCTCACCATTACCGACGGCACCTACGACCGCAGCGCCTTCGTGGGCGACTTCCTCACCTTCATGGCAGGCCGACGCAGGAACACGGCGTACGACGCCCTGCTGGCCGACGCCTGACGAACTCGTGCAGGTCGGCGGCCACGGCTGCACGCTCTCCTGCGGGACGGTGGTGGGCGCGATTGTTTCGGTGAGGCCTCGGCCGAGGGCGGACAGGTGCGGCCGGTGCAGGTCAGGGAGTGTCAGACGCGGTGCACCCCTCGGGGCGATGGGCCGAGCTGCCGCGGGAATTCCTGATCCCTGTCCAGGAGCATGGGCCGGACGCCCGATCACGGGTACGGCGGGGGGCTCGGGCGCCGACCGGGCCCTGGAGCAGTTCCGGCCCCGCTCGGTGCCGACGATGAGCCGGCCGTGCTCCGGCCTCGTCACCGAGTGGTGGCCGCACCCACCGTGCGCATGGCGAGCCGCGGATGGTGGCCCGTACGGGGGTGGTGACGGAGTCCCTGGTGCCGAGTGTGCTGGAGCAGCGGATCACCACCGGCACCGCCCACTGCACCAGGCGGCGCCTGCTGAACCGTTACGGGGAGAAACCCCGGGCCCGGTCCCTGGGGGGATGCGGATCCTGCCGTCGGTCGCCGCCTGGCGGATGGTGCCGAGCCGGGAGTGGCACCGGGCCGGAGCAGCCGAGATCCTGCGCGCCTGCTTCTACGCCCCGCGCCTGGAAGAAGCCGCAGACACGACTTTGCCGGAGGCGATGACCCGCCTCCAACTCGCTCCCGGCATCGGCGCGTGGACCGCCGCCGCAGAAACGCTGCAACGTACCCCTGGCGCCCCGACGCCCTCCCCTCGGCGACTTCCACCTGCCCGTCCAGATCGGCTACGCCCGCGGCGGCGCCGACGAGCAGGTGCTTCAGCTGCTGGAGTCGTACAGAGGGCAGCGCCACCGCACCGCCCTCATCCTGCTCGGGCGGGTGCCGGCAGCCGGCGGCTGGCTGCCGAACCGCCGGGCCCACCGGACAGCCGCGTCGCCCCTCTGCGGCGCGGCCGCGCGGCGCGGCGTTCGGCAGGGTGCGGGTCAGACGGTGCCGCGCCAGCTGCCGGTCTCGGTGCCGCGGGCTTCGATGAACTGCTTGAAGCGCTTGAGGTCGCCGGTGGCCTGGCGCTTGACGAAGCCGAGCTTGTCACCGACGGTCTCGGCCAGGCCCTCGGGGTCGTGGTCGAGCTGCAGCATGACCTTGGTGGTGGTGTCGTCGATGTAGTGGAAGGTCACGACACCGGCCTGCTTCGCCTCGCCTTGGACGCTGGTCCAGGCGACCCGCTCGTCGGGGATCTGCTCAGTGATCTCCGCGTCGAACTCCCGCTCGACACCAGCGATCTTCGTCTTCCAGTGCGTCAGGGTCTGCGTACGCTGCTCGATCCGCTCGACCCCCTCCATGAACCGCGGGAAGCTCTCGAACTGCGTCCACTGGTTGTACGCGGCACTGACCGGGACGTTGACCTCGATGGACTCTTCAACCTGCGACACGATGCTCTCCTTCGTGGGGGATGCCCCCCTGGGGTGCCCCCGATCACGCCCGGCACACCCCGGCACCCGCTCGCTGGTGGCACGAACAGACCGAACTCTTCAGAACGCCCCTCCACCGACCAGCCCGTCACCCGCGGCGAAGAGCCTGACAGCGAGACCGACGGCGTCCCCTCCGCCTTCACCACCGCACTCAGTGAGGTATCCACCACCCACGCGAGCCTGCTGCCCACCGCCCTCCTCGCCGCCACAGACACCACCCCCACCCGAGTCCGCAACCGACTCCTATCACGCCCGAGAGCAACGCGGCCCTTGACCGCCGCCCGTCGGCACCGAGCCTGGGCATGGGGGTGATGGTGGGACATCCATGTAAGGGCCCGTGATCACCGCTCCGGTGGCCGGCGCTGATCATCGGGACGGCAGAGCGAAGGGCCTGAGCCATTACGGCGCAGGCCCTTCACTCCCATCCGGGAGCCATGCGGCGGTTGTGTACGCCTGGTGGCGGGGTCAGCGAACGATCCAGCCGCGCTCCGCGTCGAAGTAGGCTGCCTGACCCTTCACGGTGGTGATGCCGTACGGGCCGCCGAGGTTCTGGTACTCGCCGATGGCCCACCCCGCCTCGATGCCCGCGTGGCCGCCGGCGTGGGCGTCGAGGCCGTTCGCCGAAGCGGGGGCCGCGGCGATGAAACCGGCTGCGGTGACAGCTGCCAGGGTGATGGCGATACGACGGATCATGAGCGGTCTCTCCTTCGTTCCATAGGCATATGCGTGTGAAGTCACCCTGACCACAAGACCGGTGGGTGATGGACGCGGCACGCGGGGATCCCGGCACGGAAGACCTGATCGGCCCTGCGGCGGGACCTGTGGAGAAGAGCGCACCGGCCCCGGCCTGACACCGGACGCCCAAAGCGGCGAGCCCGCTTCCGGGCGGACGGCCTCTGAACCGGCAGAGTCTCCCCCCCCCGCATCGTGGCTGCCCCCTTCACCACCCGGCGGCCCACCGCGGATGACCGCGCACTCGAAGCGCTGCAGGTCTACGCCGAGGGGCCGTGCGAGGGCACCATCGTGCACTACGCCTCGGTTGCCTGACCGCGCGTCCGTTGAGGAACGCCGACGGGTGCTGGGGAGGGTGGCCTCGCCCCCGGCGCTTGCTCGAGCTTGAGGCTGGTCCGACCGCCGAGGCGCCTCGGCGGTCCGAGCCCCGCCCGTGCCGGGTGGTGGTGCTCAGGCGCCGGCTGTGTTCAGCCAGGTACTGATCCTGCCCAGGGCCCCGGGGCCGTAGTCGGAGGTGACGTCGGTGGCGAGGTCGGCGACGGTGATCGACCGGAGGGTTTCCCGCCAGGCGGTCTCGGCCCGGCCCATGGCGCGGCTGATGGCGCAGGGTGCGGCGCAGGCTTCCGGGGGAGTGGCCATCGGGCCGCGCTGTCGGATCTCGGTGCAGACGAACGCGGGCCCCGGGCCGTCGACCGCCTCGACGACGTCGAGCACGGTGATGAGCGCGGGTGACCGGGTCAGGACGTAGCCGCCCGCTTTGCCCTGGACCGACTGGACGAGACCGGCCCGCGAGAGGGCCTGCAGCTGCTTGGCGAGATAGCTGGGCGAGACGTCGTGCAGCTCCGCCAGCCGAGCGGCCGGCGTGGGCCCTTCCGCCGCGGTCAGCACGACGCAGCAGTGCAGTGCCCACTCGACGCCACCAGACATTTTCACTTCTTCACTCTATTCCACGGCCCCAGATACCCGGACACGCAATGTCCGAGTACTATCGCGGATAAATGATGTCCGTGTTTGCCGGGTGGGAGGCGCGATGCCCCTGGCCGGCCGGGCGGGACGCGTGATCGAGGGAAGGGCAGGACCATGCACATTGCCGTCATCGGCGGAACCGGACTGATCGGATCCCAGGTGGTGCGGGATCTCGACGCGGCCGGACACCGCGCAGTACCCCACTCCCAGTCCACCGGGGTCGACGTGATCACCGGTGAGGGCCTGGATGCCGCCCTCACGGGCGCGGATGTGGTCGTCAACCTCACCAACTCACCGACGTTCGACGACGCCTCGCCCGGGTTCTTCCGGACCTCGATGCACAACCTCGTCACCGCCGCCCGGAAGGCGGATGTCGGGCACTTCGTCGTCCTGTCGATCGTCGGGGTCGACCAGGTGCCCGAGCTGGACTACTACCGGGCCAAGACGCTCCAGGAGGACATCCTCAAGGCCGGCCCCGTGCCCTACTCCATCGTTCGCGCCACGCAGTTCATGGAGTTCATCCCCGCTGTCCTTTCCTGGACCGCCGACGACGACACGGTGCGCCTCCCACGCACCCGGCTCCAGCCGGTCGCCGCTGCGGACGTCGCCGCCACCGTCGCCGAGGTAGCCGCCGGCACGCCGCTCCGGGGCACTCTCGAACTCGCTGGGCCCGACGCCTGTCCGCTGGACGAACTGGGCCTCATCACACTCCGCGCCAAGGGCGACAGCCGCTCGGTGACCACCGACGACACCGCTGGGATGTTCGCCGCGGTCATCGGGGACGTCCTCACCCCGAAGGGCGGCGCCCGAATCGCCCCCACCCGCTATACCGACTGGCTGGCAAGGCACGCCTGACCCGCCCCGCGGACGGCGGCCCTCTCGCCAGGCGCCGGCCACGCTGGTGGAGCACGTCTTCGCCACACGAACCGGGTGGTCGTGGGGCGACCACCCGACCCGGCCCCGTGCCATCGCCGTCGCCTGCGGCGGGCGTGCCACCCCGGCGGGTGACCCCGGCGCACTTCCCCCTGCGGAACTGGCCCCACTCGCGAACCACCGCGTCGAAGCCCCGGAACGCTTTCTGCCTTTGCTGGCCGAGGCGTTCGACGACGTGTGCGCCGACGAGAGAATGCTCTACCTCCAGGCCGCGCCACCGGCCGGAGCTCCCCGCGTACCGCACGGGATCGTGGTCCGGCGCCTCACCGCCGCCGATGCCTCCCAGCTCGACGCATGCGGGCCGGACGGCGCGGCCGCTTACGGACCGTGGGAGGGCGCGCACGCCCTCGCCGCGTCCGGGCTCGGCTGGGGTGCGTTCCGGCACGGACGCGTCCAGGCTCTCGTCTGCACCGGCTTCCTCGGACGCCGCTACGAGGACCTGATCGTCACGCCCCTGCGCGACGAACGGCTCTGGCGTCTCACCCTCGCGTGTCTCATCGCCCACACTGCTGATGTCGGCGCCCGCGGGCACCGAGCCATCCTGTCCTACGCGTCGCACGACCGCCCAGGACGCCTACTGGCATGGAACGCGGGACTCCGCCTGGAGCGTGAGTTCGTCGAGTACGGCGTGGGCCTGCCATCAGGCATGCGTCAGAACCCGGCGTGAGCGCGCATGACTTGCGTATGGAGGTGCCGCGCCTTTCCCGGTGCCCCCTAACGTGACCGGGATGCACGATCCAACTCCCGCTCCCGCAGGGGCCGACGGGCACGAGGACGTTCTGTGGCATCCGGAAGCGCGCGCGGCAGTCGTCATCGGGACGGCGTTCTTCGTGGCCGCGCTGCTCGTCGACGCGGTCGGCCCCGGTGTGACCATGGCCCGCACGGCGGGCTGGGGCTGTCTGGCGGCGGTGCTGGTCCTGGTTCTCTTCCCGCCGAGGATCAGTCTGGCCCCCGGACGACTGGTCGTCCGGGGGCTGTTCACCACGACAGACATCCACACGGACCAGCTGTCCGCTCTCCAATGGCCTGCCGACGTGTCCGAGCGCGTGGTCCTGACCGATGTCCGCGGCTCCCGGGCCCAACTGGACTTCTGCCTGCTGCGCGCCAACCCGTCCCTCTGGCTCCAACTGGAGGCCGATGCCCGCGAGTCACGCCGGTGTGGCAGCCTCGTACGGGGGACGGCCTGCCTCGACGGGCTCGCACGCCGGATGGGCGAGGAAGCGGCGCGGTCGGTCTTCCGGGCGTCCGGGATCGACTAGGTCTTGGCCCCCTCAGCTTGCGTTCTAACCTCAGATCCCGGTGGGTGTTCCGTCATAGCATCTTGCGATGGTGCAGATCTCGACGGACGACCATCCACTGCCTCTGTCCACGTGTTGGTTGTGCTGGATCGCGGTGCCGACCGGTGACCAGGCGGGCGTCATGGCAACCCTGGGTCTCACCCGCTCGAGGTCCGTGACGTTCGCGGAGGCAACTGACGTCATCGAAGACGATGGCCACGCGGGCACCGATGGGCTCGCCCGTGTCTACGTAAGTCCTGAACTCGACGGATGGACGCTGGTGATCGGCCCCTGGTGCGATCCGTGCAACGACGAAACGAGTGACGAGATGCTGCGCCTGTGCGCTGATCTCAGCACCCGCTACGGCCAGGCGCAGGCGTACTACTACGGGATGCAGGGAGACGGGTCGGCCTGGCTCATCGCCGAGGACGGCGCCGTGGTGCGGCGGTACTGCGAAACCGGTGCACCCGACGAGGACGCGATCTTCACGCTGGGGCAGCCACTCCCACTGGAAAGGTCGCGCCGGAAGGCTCTCAGACTCTCACCGACCTGGGACGAGAGCACCAGAGGCAGTGAGGCCGAGGAGGAGTGGAAACGGGAGGGGCACGAGATGGCCCCCGAGATCGCCGCAGCGCTGGGAATCAGTCCGTGCGGACTGACACCACAAACGCCACGACGCGGTACCGGCCTGCTCGCCCACACGCCGCCCATCCACTGAGCAAGGCGTTGCCGTGGCGTGCTGTCAGGCGCGGCCCGGTCAAACGTGCTGCACGGATGCCACCGCTGCGGTTTCCAGGGGTCCGCTTCCACAACGTCGGGCGGGCCCGGGCTACCGGTGTACGAGCCGCGCTCGACGCAATCGGCGGCCCCGCGGACGGCGTATGGATCGCTTCCACTGATGCCGACAGCTCGGTAAGACCGGACTGGCTCGCCTACCAGGCGGCACGCGCCGCAGAAGGCTGGGACGCTGTCATCGGCACCGTGACCGTGGACCGATGGCCGGCCGGCCAAGCTGACCTGGCAGACCGGTACCGCGCCGTGGTGGGTGAGCTCCAGCATCTTCTTGATCCGGATGCCGGTGTGCCGCAGCACCTCCACCGTCGCCCAGGACCAGAGCGCCGCCTCCTCCTCGTGGATTAGGTCCCGCCGCCTGCCGGCGCCACCTCGGGTGACGTAGACGCGGCGGGCCTGCCCGGACCCGCAGCGCTCGAACTCCACCCCGGCAACGAAGAACGGTCCATCGGCTGGCGTCGCGCGGGCCGCAGTGATGCGGGCCTCGGCGTCCTTGCGCTGCCGCTCGACGGCGCGAAGCAGGGCGGGCAGTAGCGGCAGCTGGGTCCGGGTCCGCCCTTTGTCGGCGTACTCGCGAAAGTGCTCGGGTAAGTACAGATAGATGTGCTCAGCCGGATGTTCGCCTGTGGGCTCGTCAGAAGTGGTGTGCGACGATCGTGCGGTGAAGAGTCCTTCGTTCCGCCGGCGCCTACTGATAGAGGCGCTGACCGTGTTGGCGGCTGACGCCCAGAAGCAGGTGACCTGGCTGGTCAGGCATGCGGTGATGACGGACGAGGTCGCCCTGGACTTCGATCACGCCTTCCGTATGGCCGAGGTCCTGGTGGCCGAGGGGCAGCTCGCCCGCGGAGTCATGGTTGACCTGCAGGAGATCGATGTGATCCTCAGCGGGATGAGCGGCGGAGAGAACGCTGATCGGTGGACAAGGGATGCACTGTCCACCGATGAGGGATGGGCCCTGGCCCGACGGCTGGCCCGCCGGGTTCTCGTTGCGGAACTGGGTGAATGGCAGCAGCCCCTTCCGGAGATCTCTGTCCTCAGATGAAGTAACCCGCTGTTCTTGCTGTTCAGGCGACCTGGGCGTCTCGCTCGATGGCGGCGAGCCGGTTTTTGAGCCTGTAGCTGGGGCCGTTGATCTAGATCACGTCGCAGTGGTGGAGGAGCCGGTCGAGGATGGCGGTGGCGAGGACTTCGGAAATCGCTGCCCTTCCGCCGGCAGAACGGCGGCGACTACGACGACGACCTCGTCCTGCGTCCTGAGTTCAGTCCACGGGTGACCGGTGTCGCCGCTCATTACCGGGCCACCGGCAGATCCCGTCCGGTGCGAGCAAGGACTCCCGCACCTGGAACGACAGCAACAGCGACAGCGTCTCGACAAGTGTGAAGTTCTCCGGCTGCTCGGTCGACAACGGCCGGTTCACCTACGCGGGACTTCAGCTGAAGAAGGCGCGCCCCGCCCTGCCGGACACCGTCGTGAACAGGGACAACAACTACTGCGACACGTCGAGCTTCGGTGACAAGGCTGCCGGAACCTACTACTTCCACTACGCGAACCTGAACGGTCAGGACAGTGTTTCGGCTTACCTGACGGTCAACTCGGTTGCAGTGCGTTACTGACCTGATGGTGTGGAGCGGGGTGACCGGTTGCAACCGGTCACCCCGCTCCACCGTCTGGCTCGGTAGTTACCACTCACCTGGAGTTTGCGTGCCACTGCGTTTCACGGACTGTTCGTTCTCCTACAGGGCCGATACCCCCGTGCTCGACCATCTCACTGTGCATTTCCCGGAAGGGTGCACGGTTCTGCTCGGCCCGAACGGAGCTGGGAAGTCGACGCTGCTTTCGCTCGGGGCATCGGCTCTCGTCCCTTCGTCGGGGAGCGTCACGCTGGGGCGCGCGGACAGTGTCCGGCGGCGTGACCGTCGCGCCTACCGGCAGCGCGTGGGGTGGTTGCCGCAGGACGTCAAGGCAATCCCCGCTCTGACGGTCCGTGAACAGGCTGCCTACGTCGGCTGGCTGAAAGGCCTGTCGAAAAGCGATGCCTGGGACAGGTCGGCCAGCGCGTTGGAAAGGGTCCGTCTGACGGAACTCGGTGGGCGTAAAAGCCATGAACTCTCCGGCGGACAGCTCCGCCGCCTGGGTATCGCGCAGACGCTGGTGCACCAGGCTGAGGTGGTGCTTCTGGACGAGCCGACGGCCGGCCTCGACCCCGTCCAGAGGGGTGTATTCCGTGACCTGCTCGCGGAACTGAGCGGCTCGGTGCACTTCATCGTCTCTACGCACCAGACCGACGATCTCGCTGACATCTACGACACCGTCATCGTGTTCGACCGCGGCCAGCAGATCTTCCGGGGATCGGTAGCCGAGTTCTTCTCCGCAGCCCCTGCGGGCACCCCGTACGAACGACGTGCGGAAAGTGCCTACCGCGGCCTGGTCCGTGGGGAGGTCTGACCTATGCGCACCGCAACCCTGCTGCGCTCCGGCCCAGCCGTATGGGCCGCTCTGGTTCTCATCCCGGTTCTCGTGTGGTTCAGCGCGCAGAACACCGAATCCACGGTCGCCTACTGGCCGTCGATCAGCTCCCAGACCACGATCGTCATCGGCTTCATCAGCGCCGCATGCGGCGCAGGAGCAGCGTGGGAAGCAGCCCGGCTCAAACAGGGCGCAATCCCCGCACTCGCCCCAGCCCGGGGGCTGCTCAGCATCGCGGCTCTGCACCTGGGCCCGATCGCCGTACTCGGCCTGATCGCGATCGTGGCACCCTTCGCCGTGGTCATGAGCTCCGTGACGGTCCCGTCCGGCTTCCCCAACCCTGCGATCCTCACCGTCTCCTACAGCGTGATCCTGTTCCACATCGCCCTGGGCTGGTTCGTCGGCGCCCGGATGCCGAAACTCCTCGGCGCGGCCACCATGCTGCTCTTCGGGTACCTGTGGGGATTCTGGCCAGCTGCCATCGGCACTCTGCCCTGGCTCCGCCACCTCAACGGACAGGGGGTCACCGAATGCTGCGGCCTCGACCAGGAACCCTCAGTCCGCAGCATGGCGGCCACCGTCATGTTCTCCCTGGCCGTCGTGACGGCCATCGTGCTCAACTCGGCACTGCCGAAACGCCCCTGGCGCCCGCTATTGCCTCTCGCCGCGTTCACCGCCGTGACCCCCGCGGCGCTCACCCTGGCCGTTCCCCTCGACTTCAACGGCACTCAGACCCGCGATGTCGCGCTCCGTACGTGCTCCGGACAGAACCCGCAGATCTGTCTGTGGCCGGAACAGAACACCCAGCGAGACGAGATCACCCGATGGGCAGACGAGGCCACCAGGAAGCTGGCTGCCGTCGGAGTAGCCCCTGACCGGCAAGTCGAGTTTGGGAACCCGCATCCCGACCAGGCCAATGTCGCCTCGAACATCGCGACCAGCCCTGTGCCCAGCGAACCGCCTCCGTGCGCCCTCCGCCGGGGCGCCGCCTACCCTGGTGACGAGGCCAATGTCGCCATATATGCCTGGCTCTCCCTCACAGGCGGCGTTCCTAAACAGGACCTCGCCCAGCGCTGGCCCCCGGACGCCATCACCCTCGCCGAGCAGGTCCGAGCTCTTCCCCCGCAAGCACAAAATGCCTGGTACGAACGGAACATGCGCTCCGTGCAGGACTGCAGCGTCCTGCCCGACCTGAATCCCGCCTCCTACACCAAGGCGGCCGCATCGTGAACTGGTGGCACCGCGCGCACAGCACGCCTCTCGCGGTAACGGTCCTCACCGCCACCATGCTCGCGGTTCCGCTCTTCGGCGGCTCCGCTGTGCCGATCCCCTCACTGCTCGCAGGGATGAGCGCCAGCATCCCCGTAGCCCTCGTACTGCCCGCCGTGCCGGCAGCGCTCATCCTGCACGCCCTGAACAGGGTTCCCCGCGTCTACGACACCACCGCAGTCCGCCCCGTAGCCAGCTACCAGGCGGGCATGTTGGCAACAACCGCGCTGATCGCCGTCGCCATCGGACTCGCCGCCACCTACGTCGCAGACTCCTCCATGGCCCTCGCCGCAGCACGCAACTTCGTCGGCTACCTCGGCATCGGCCTCATCGTTCAGCAACTCCTCGGCCACCTATACGGCCCGCTGGCCGTCACCCTGGTTCCCGTGCTCTGCGCACTCATCGGACTCGCCCCCGGCGGCCGCCCCTACCCCTGGACCTGGCCCCTGCACCAAGCACCATCTGTCATCGCAGCAACCGCATCCCTGCTTCTCATCACCTGCGGAATCGCCGCGGCGAGCTTCTTCACCCCACGCGGCGCGGCACGCCGCGCATCTACCTGAACACGAGCTGCTCTGTGCTGCCGTAGAGCGATGACGTTCGTGTTCGACGCGGGGCCGCTTCCCGCCCGGCGGGGCCTGGTGAAGAAGGTCCGGCCGCTGCTCCCGCCTGGCGGGACGTTCCGCTGACTGGCCTTCCCGTGCAGGTGCAGGTCAGTGACGCGTCGCGTGGTCTCCATGACAGTCGACATCAGGATCATCCGGGCCGGTCAGATGTACCGCTACTACCTGCGGGAGACCGTCGTCGGTGACGTCTGGCGCCCGGCCCGTACGCCGCTGCGCGCCGCCCAGGAGAAGGCTGGTGTCCCGGTGGGGCGTTGGATGGGCCGCGGGTTGGGTGCGCTCGGTCTCGTGCCGGGTGAGGAGGTCACCGAGGCGCAGCTGCGGAACCTGTTCGGCGAGAGGGGCCGCCATCCGTACGCGGGCCGGATCGATGCCGACCGGCTCTCCCAGGGCGCCTCCCCGCAGCAGGCGTTCAAGGCCGGTGCCCTCGGACCATCTACCTCCTGTGGGCGTTCGGGGACGAGGAGACCCGTCTGGTGATCGAGGCCGCGCACGAGCGGGCGATCGGCCGGGTGCTGGAGTGGATCGAGGACGAGGTCGCGGTGATCCGGCACGGCACGGACGGCATCTACCGGGTACGGCCGCCCGGCGGTCTGGTCGCCGCACGCTTCCGCCACTACGAGGCCCGCTCCGGCCGGCCGCTGCTCCATGACCATCTGCTGCTGAGCGTGAAGGGGCAGCGCCTGGACGGGAAGTGGGGCTCGATCCGCGCCACGGCCCTGCACGAGAACACGGTCGCGGCGTCCGCGCTCTACAACGAGCTGGTCGCCTCCGAGGTCTGCGAGGAGCTGGGGCTGGCGACCGAGCCGCGCACGGTCACGCCGGGGCGGCGGTCGGTGATGGAGATCGCCGGGGTGCCGGCACGGGCTGATCCGCTGGACCGACCGGCGCAGCGACCAGATCGCCACCTGCCTGGCCGAGTTGGAGCACGAGTACGTCACCGCCGTCGATGACGACGGCGAGCCGCAGGCGAGCGGCGTCCAGGACGTCGGCGATTCGGTGCTGACCAGGGTCGGCGTAGCGGACCGCGTTCGACACGACGACCGACACCTGGTGCTCGTCGCCGAGCTGGAGCGTGCGCGCGGCCAGGCGTAGGGAGCCGGGGCCGTTGCCCTGCCGGCCGAGCCACACCGCCTCCAGGCGCAGCCCCGACCCGGCGACCGCCCGCCACGGCTCCAGCAGCCGCCCGGCGATGTCGGGGCGCCCGGCGGACAGCGCCCGCACCAGCTCGGAGGCCGGCCCGAGCATCACGACCAGGTCCTCACCCTCCAGGTGCTCCTGCAGCACCGGCCACCCCACCACCGGCGCCCCGTCCACCGGTGCGGCATGCGCGGCCGAAACGATCCGGCACGGCCGCGCCCACCCGACCCGGTTCCGCGCCAGCAGCGTGACGCGGTACTCCGCCTCGACTACGTGGGCTCCGCTCCGTACCGGCGTTCGGCGGCGGGGTGTGGGGGAGGCGGCCGGGGCGTGCGGGGCGACGGCAAGATCAACGCCGAACAGGGGGCGCACCCCTGCCGCCGCGGCGGCGGTCGCGAAGCGAACAGTTCCAGCCACCGTGTCCCGGTCGGTCGGGGTAAGGGCTCCGATGCCACGCTCGGCGGCACGCGCGACCAGTTCATGCGGGTGAGGTGCCCCGAACCGGGCGGAATACCCGCTCGCGACATGCAGCTGGGCACCTCCGCCCATCACGCACCTCCGCCAGAAAACCCCCAAATCACCCTTAGCTCAATGTCTGAATAGTACCGAACATGCATTCGAACACGCCAGCGGTCGGGATCCCGCGCCGTTCCTGACTGCGACCTTGTGACTGAGCGAGATAGTTGGCCCTTGAGCACGCTAGTTGGCCCCTGTGCGCGATATGTGGCTCACAAGTAGGCGGCGCAGACGCGCTGAGCTGGAGGTTTCTGGGATTGCGGTGGTCTGCGGCATGCAGCGGTCCGACTGCCAGGTGGCTTCGCGTCGCCTGAATCGCGCATGATCGAATCTCTGTGGATTGACGGTGGGATGGTGTGGTGTGGGGGACTGGCGGACCGATCCGACGTTCGCGATGTGTCGGACCCTGGTGGACGGGGCGGACCTGGCCTCGTTCGCGGGAGGCCCGTTCGACATCCGGGCTGTAGTGGCGGCCATCCGGCCCGGGACCTTCGACGGAGCCGTCCTTGACACCCTTCCCTGGGGAAACTTCCCTCACGGGGAGAACGCCAGGGAGGCCGTTCGCCTGCTGCGCACCGGAGACGAGCCGGCACGCAACGCGATGGGTGTCTTGATCGGCATGTGCGCCGACAACAGCCGGGCCGCCGCCGCTCTCGCCGTCCCGTTCCTGATCCGGATCGCCGCCGACCCCCACCATCGGCACCGCGCCGACGCTCTGGGCGGTCTCGCCGCCCCGGCCCGAGCCCGTCACTTCGGTGTCGCCTCCCGCGACGAACTCCTCCTCCACCGCTCCGGCCCCCAGCACGACGGCTATGACGACTACGGCGTTGAGGTGACCGGCTACCCGGCAGGCTGGTCGGTGGCCGCCGCGCGAGCCGCGATCACCAACGGAGCCCCCGTGCTCCTGCCTCTACTCGCAGCCTCCGACCCCGCCATACGCATCGACGCCTCCTATGCTCTCGCCACTGCAACCGACCCCGGCCACACGGTCCGAAGCGCCTTCGCCACCCGGTGCGCAAAGGAGCAGGACCCCATGGTCCGGGCCGCCTTGGTTCTCGCCACAGCAGAGATCACACGTGCCCACCCGCACCAGCCGGCCACCGGATGGATCCGAGAGCTGTGGCAGGACCGGGCACAGGCCCCCGAAGTCCGCCTTGCGGCCGCGATCGGCTGGCTGTGCCTCACCGACGAACCCGCCCCCGGCGCCATGCACACCACCGTCGAAGCCCTGGCCACCGAAGAACGCGCCCGCGCCATGGACGCCCTGCCCTGGATGGCCGCCGCCGGACGCGGTGAGCCGGGGCTCCTGGACTGCGTCCGCCGCATGCTCCACCCCGAAGAGCCCGAACCGTCCGACGACCCCTGGGCCTGACTGCCCTGAGCGACGAATGGCTGGCCCTCGACCACGTCGCTGGCGCACCTGCTCGTGTTTTGTGCGTCGGAGTTGGCCCTTGAGCACGCGACTCGGCCCCTGAGCGCGACAGGTGGCCCGCGAGGTAGCTTCTGGACCATGGACACGAGGGCGGGTCGCTGCACAGGGCGGCGGGTCGCCACGCTGTGGGAAGGACAGAACTGTGAGCTGGTACGTCTTGGTTGAACGGGTCCGGTACGGGGAGTCGGAGCTGCCGAGCAAGATTCCGGTCGAAGGTGGAAGGGAAGCGGCCCTTACCCGTGCTGAGGAGGTCGCCCGCTCCTGCACCCCCGCCATACATCTGAGCGGCACCCCGGTCGGTCGAATGGTGTTCCAGACTTCACCGACAAGCTGGTTCGTCGAGCTGACCAAGTCGCACTGGTCCAAGAGCGACAAGGAGTCGGCGACGACTGTCGAGCACTTGACCGTCCGGGCGGCCGAGCTCGTCCATTTCCAGGAGCTGATCCCTGCCGAGCCCCCCAAGAAGAGCCGCTTCGGCAGGTGAGCGCATGCCGCCCCCGGCCGGCCCGCCCGTCAGTGCATATCGCCTTCAGACCCGTGCACAGCCCGGCTACGGCACCTCCTCATTACAACTGAGCGCCGTAGTTGTCCTTTGGGGCCAACTAACGACCTCGTGCATGGTTGGCGGTAGCGCGTCGAGAGCCGAGGGCCGGGGGATGTGTTCACGTTTGTGTACCGCTGGCCGTGGCCGCTTGCTGGTGCGAGAGCAGTCCGGCGACGGATTGGATGATGTCGCTCATGTGCTCGCGGCGGCCGTGGTGGCGGGCGAGGGATCGCCAGTTCTTGAGGTGGCCGATGCCGTGCTCGACCCGGATGCGTCGTGAGGAGTGGGCCTTGCGCTGACGCTCGTGCATCTCCTCGTGCCACTCGGGCGGGTTCTTCTTGAACTTGCGGTGCGGTGGCGTCACCACGCGGCCGCCGGTCTGTGCGCCCAGGCCCTGGTAGCCGGCATCGGCGAGGATCTCCACGGCCGGACCGTCGGCCAGGAGCTCGACCAGGCCCAGCTTCCGGGCGTGCGTGATGTCCGCGCAGCTCGCAGGCTCGGCCGGACTGCAGAACAGCAGCCGCCCCTCGGCGCCCGTGACGACCATGGACTTCACGGCGTTCTGCTTGTTCTTCCCGGAGATGAACTTCTCCCGGTCCTTGCGTCCGACAGCCGGGCGACGCACCCGGACCTCGGTGCCGTCGATGATGCCGGTCTGCCCACTCGCG
>BMTG01000016.1 GCA_014649555.1 Streptomyces globisporus
CTTCCTTCGGTCCCGTATCACCGGGGCCCTCCGGGCGCTTCCCTTCGTTCTTCTTCTTTATCTTGCTGTCTTGCGTTTCCGACTCTATCAGACTCTTTCGCGTCCGATTCCCGGTCGAAGCGGGGTGCTTTCGAGGTTCTTCGCTTTCGCGTTTTCCCTTTCCGGCGGTTCCAACTTTACCAGACTCTTTTTCGGTCCGTTTTCGGTCCGAATTCGATTTCCGGTGGCCTGTGGAGTGGCCTTGCCTTTCGGCGGACCCGACTTTATCAGAGATTCTGAGTCGGAATTCCCGCCCCGTACAGGGTGCTCGCGGCGCACGAGTGCGCGCGGTGCTTCCCGTTCAGGCGGAGACGTAAACGTACTGGAGCGGGGCTCCCCGATGCAAATCGAGGGCCCCGCTCCAGGTCAGGTGGTCGTGAGGGTCAGACCTCGACGACGACCGGAAGGATCATCGGGCGGCGGCGGTAGGTGTCGGACACCCACTTGCCGACCGTCCGGCGGACCATCTGCTGGAGCTGGTGGGGCTCCATCACGCCGTCCTGCGCCGACTTGTCCAGGGCTTCCTGGATCTTCGGAGTGACGCCGACGAAGGCGTTGTCGTCGATGCCGGAGCCGCGGGCCTGAATGTGGGGGCCGCCCACGATCTTGCCCGAGGAGCTGTCGACCACGATGAACACCGAGATGATGCCCTCGTCGCCGAGGATGCGGCGGTCCTTGAGGGAGGTCTCGGTGACGTCGCCGACGGAGAGGCCGTCGACGTAGACGTAACCGGCCTGGACCTTGCCGACGATCTTCGCCTTGCCGTCGATGAGGTCGACGACCACGCCGTCCTCGGCGATGACGATGTGGTCCTTCGGCACGCCGGTGAGGGCGCCCAGTTCGGCGTTGGCCCGCAGGTGGCGCCATTCGCCGTGGACCGGCATCAGGTTCTTCGGCTTGCAGATGTTGTAGAAGTACAGCAGCTCGCCGGCCGAGGCGTGGCCCGAGACGTGGACCTTGGCGTTGCCCTTGTGGACGACGTTGGCGCCCCAGCGGGTCAGGCCGTTGATCACGCGGTAGACCGCGTTCTCGTTGCCGGGGATGAGGGACGAGGCCAGGATCACCGTGTCGCCGGGAACGATCCGGATCTGGTGGTCGCGGTTGGCCATCCGGGAGAGGGCCGCCATCGGCTCGCCCTGCGAACCCGTGCAGACCAGCACGACCTCGTCGTCCGGGAGGTCGTCGAGGGTCTTGACGTCGACGACCAGCCCGGCGGGAACGTTCAGATAGCCCAGGTCACGGGCGATGCCCATGTTGCGGACCATCGAGCGGCCGACAAAGGCGACCCGGCGGCCGTACTCGTGGGCGGCGTCCAGGATCTGCTGGATGCGGTGCACATGGCTGGCGAAGCTCGCCACGATGATGCGCTTCTGGGCGTTGGCGAACACCGTGCGCAGGACGTTGGAGATGTCCCGCTCCGGCGGCACGAAGCCGGGGACCTCGGCGTTCGTGGAGTCGGAGAGGAGGAGGTCGATGCCCTCCTCGCTGAGGCGCGCGAACGCGTGCAGGTCGGTGAGACGGCCGTCCAGCGGAAGCTGGTCCATCTTGAAGTCACCGGTGGCCACGGCCATGCCCGCGGGGGTGCGGATGGCAACAGCCAGCGCGTCCGGGATGGAGTGGTTGACCGCGATGAACTCGCAGTCGAAGACGCCGATGCGCTCCCGCTGCCCTTCCTGCACCTCCAGGGTGTAGGGGCGGATGCGGTGCTCCTGGAGCTTCGCCTCGATGAGCGCGAGGGTCAGCTTCGAGCCGATGAGGGGGATGTCCGGCTTCAGGCGCAGCAGGTACGGGACACCACCGATGTGGTCCTCGTGGCCGTGCGTGAGGACGATGCCCTCGATGTCGTCCAGGCGGTCCCGGATCGTGGTGAAGTCCGGCAGGATCAGGTCGATGCCCGGCTGCTCCTCCTCGGGGAAGAGAACACCGCAGTCGACGATGAGCAGGCGGCCGCCGTACTCGAAGACCGTCATGTTGCGGCCGATCTCGCCCAAGCCGCCGAGCGGGGTGACCCGAAGGGCGCCCTTCGGGAGCTTCGGGGGGGTACCGAGTTCAGGGTGCGGATGACTCAAAAGACTCTCCTTACCACGCACGCCACGTACCGCTGAGGCACGTGGCGCGCATGTCATTCGTGCACTTGCTGTTGTCTTGGGTGGTGCCTCGGCGAGTCGCCTCGCCCGTTCTGCTGTTCAGTTGTGAAGTCTGTGATCAGAGCTCTACCCCGCCGGCGGCGAGATCGATCTTGAGCTGGGCCGTCTCCTGGGCGCTGAGCTCCACGAGCGGCAGGCGCAGCGGTCCGGCCGGGAGGCCTTGGAGGGTCAGGGCGGCCTTCGTGGTGATGACACCCTGGGTGCGGAACATGCCGGTGAAGACCGGGAGCAGCTTCTGGTGGATCTCGGTGGCCTTCTGGACGTCGCCGCTCAGGTGCGCCTCGATCAGGGCCCGCAGGTCGGGGGTGACCATGTGGCCGACGACGGAGACGAAGCCGACCGCGCCGACCGAGAGGAGCGGCAGGTTGAGCATGTCGTCGCCGGAATACCAGGCGAGGCCGGATTCGGCGATGGCCCAGCTGGCGCGGCCCAGGTCGCCCTTGGCGTCCTTGTTGGCGACGATACGCGGGTGGTCGGCCAGCCGGACGAGGGTTTCCGTGTCGATCGGCACGCCGCTGCGGCCCGGGATGTCGTACAGCATCACGGGAAGGCCGGTGGAGTCGGCGATGGCCGTGAAGTGCCGCAGGAGGCCCTCCTGCGGCGGCTTGTTGTAATACGGCGTCACGGCGAGCAGGCCGTGGACACCGGAGCGTTCGGCCGTCCGGGCGAGCTCGACGCTGTGCCGGGTGTCGTTGGTGCCGATGCCGGCGACGACGTGGGCCCGGTCTCCTACGGCTTCGAGGACCGCTCGTACGAGCTGGTCCTTCTCCGAATCACTGGTGGTCGGGGACTCACCGGTGGTGCCGTTGACGATCAGGCCGTCATTGCCTGCGTCCACCAGGTGGGCGGCGAGCCGCTGGGCGCCGTCGAGGTCGAGAGCGCCGTCCGCCGTGAAGGGCGTGACCATAGCGGTGAGGACCCGCCCGAAGGGGGTCTGCGGAGTGGAGATCGGAGCCATGGGTAACACGCTACTCGCTGCTCAGCGCGCGGGGTCCCCTCGGGGGGACGGGGAAGAGGAGCCCGGCACTGCCTGCTCGGGGGTTCAAGCAGTGCCGGGTCCGTTTGATCAGCCTAGATGAACTTCTCGAAACGCCGCAATACGGACACCGCCTATGGGGCGACCCGTCCATTTTTGTTGAAGGCGGCATGAGTCAGCGGCATGAGCTGCTGCCAGTGGGTTTCCATCTGCTCGCCGACCATCTCGATCTCGCGCTGCGGGAAGGACGGCACCTTCGCCAGCTCGTGCTGCGTGCGCAGGCCGAGGAAGTGCATCAGCGAGCGCGCGTTGCAGGTGGCGTACATCGAGGAGAAGAGGCCGACGGGGAGGACCGCGCGGGCGACCTCGCGGGCCACGCCCTTCGCCAGCATCTCCTGGTACGCCTCGTAGGAGGCCCGGTAGGACTCCTCCATGGCGCGGGTCGTGACGTCGTACTGCTCCTCGGTGCCCTGGACGAACTCGTACTTGCCGGGGCGGCCCTGCTGGACCAGCTTGCGGGAGGTTCCGGGGACGTAGAAGACCGGCTCCAGCTCCCTGTAGCGGCCCGATTCCTCGTTGTACGACCAGCCGACCCGGTGCCGCATGAACTCGCGGAAGACGAAGATCGGGGCGCTGATGAAGAACGTCATCGAGTTGTGCTCGAACGGGCTGCCGTGCCGGTCCCGCATGAGGTAGTTGATGAGTCCTTTGGAGCGCTCGGGGTCCTTGGTGACCTCTTCGAGCGACTGCTCGCCGGCGGTGGAGACCCGGGCGGCGAACAGCACGTCCGCGTCGCGCGCGTCGCTCTTCACCAGCTCGACGGTGACGTCACTGCGGAAGTGGGGCTTGGCGGGTTCGGGGGTGTCGGTCACCGACGGGGGTCCTTCCAGGGGCTTCGCACGGGCGGCGACCACTTTACGGGCCGACGGACCGTGCATGTACGTGGCGGTCTCGGGCAGCCGTTCGTGGAGTTCCCCCAACAAGTACGGCGATTCGGGCACCGATTCGGGCTGTCGTACGTCTGACTCAATAGCAGCACCCGTCATGCAGATCAAGGAGAGTTTCCTCATGTTCCGCCGGCGTGAAGCCGTCCCGTTCTCGTTCGTCGCCGAGTCCGACCGGTTCCGCAGTAATGTCACTCCCCCTCCCACCACTCGCGCCACCGTTCCCGAGCTGCTGGGGCGGTCCCTCGTCGGGCTGACCGTGGTCGCCGGTCTCGTGGGCTCCCTGCTGCTGGGCCTCCCGGCACTCGACGCCGAGCAGCCCGCAGGGCACGACAAGCAGTCCACCGCGTCTCAGGGCCGCTGAGCCGCAGGCCGCTGACTCGTACGGACCCCCTGGGGTGGTCGGGCCGGGGGCCCGCTCGGTAGCCTCACCGGGCACAGCAATCGAGCGTGCTTGTGAGTGAGGATGAGTCGTGCCCCTGCCCTTTCTGACGGCCGACCGCGCATTCGAGGCGAGCGCGGAGGACGTTGCGCTGCCGTTCGACGACCACGACAGCTGGCGGCGGCCCTACCGCCCCGGTCCGTGGCGGGTCGCGGCGGCGGCCACCCTGTTGTTGCTGGCCTCGTTCGTTCTGCTCGCGGCCATGATCATCGGTGTGGCCGGAGCCCCTTCGGGCGCCACGGTGTGTCTGCTGCTGGCCGGTGCCGTGATCGCCGCCGCCCTGCGGCTGCTGCGGGTCGGTGCGTGGGTCAGCCGGCACGGTGTGCGGCGCGTCGGGTTCTTCCGGACCGTCACGGTGGCCTGGAGCGACACGTCGGCGGTTCGTACGGTCCAGCAGCCCGTGAAGTGGATGGGCTTTCCCCGTACGGTCCAGGGCCAGGCGCTCCTCGTGGCCCGGCGGAGCGGTGAGACGCTGTCGCCGCTAACCACCGACCACAATGCGGATTTCCTCGGGCGTGAGGAAGCGTTCGAGCGGGCGACGGATGCGGTGGAGGCCTGGGCGGATGAGTATCGGCTCGGGTGAGCCGGTTTTTGTCGGCTGTACGTGAGTGAGCCCGGGCCCATCGTGGGTACCGGGCTCACTTGCGTACGGGCTGAAAGATGTCCTCAATCGCCGGACGGGCTTGATTTTGCCCTCAAGCGCCGGGCGGGCTGGAAGGTGCGGCCGGGCTTGGGGATGCGGGCTCATCCGGCGCGGACGAGGGGGCGCTCGGGATGGAAGGTGCGGCCAGCGGGCGCTTCTTGTGCAGCGCGATGGCTCTCTGCATGGCCTTGCGGGCCCTGGGAGTGTCCCTCGCGTCCTGGTAGGCCACCGCCAGTCTGAACCAGGTGCGCCAGTCGTCCGGGGCGTCCTCGGTCTCCTCGCGGCGCTTGGTGAAGACCGCGTCGGCGGCGTCCCGGTCGATGCGGCCGGACGGGGTGCGGGCCAGGTCGTCGACCGGGAGTCCGCCCTCGGCGTCCAGCTCGGCGGCCAGGGCGTTGGCGCGGCGGACGAACTGGGTGTTCTTCCACAGGAACCAGACGCCGATCACCGGCAGGATCAGCACGGCGACGCCGAACGTGACCGTGACCGGCGTGCCGTGCCGGATGAGCATCAGGCCGCGGCTGCCGACCAGGACGAAGTAGAAGACCAGGACGGCGGCCGTAATGAAGTAGGTGATCTTCGCGCGCATGGGGGCCCGTCAGTTCAGGTCGAGGAAGTGTTCCAGGCCGAACGTGAGGCCGGGAGTGGTCACCACGCGGCGGACACCGAGCAGGATGCCCGGCATGAAGCTGCTGTGGTGGAGGGAGTCGTGGCGGATGGTGAGGGTCTCGCCCTCGCCGCCGAGCAGCACTTCCTGGTGGGCCAGCAGGCCGCGGAGGCGGATCGCGTGGACCGGGACGCCGTCGACGTCCGCTCCGCGGGCGCCGTCCAGGGCGGTGGTGGTGGCGTCCGGCTGGGGGGCGCTGCCGGCCTTGGCGCGGGCCGCCGCGATGAGCTGGGCGGTGCGGGTGGCGGTGCCGGAGGGAGCGTCGACCTTGTTGGGGTGGTGGAGTTCGACGACCTCGACGGATTCGAAGTAGCGGGCGGCCTGCTCCGCGAACCTCATGGTCAGGACGGCTCCGATGGAGAAGTTCGGGGCGATGAGGACGCCGGTCTCCGGGGAGTTGTCCAGCCAGCCGTTCAGCTGCGCGAGCCGTTCCTCGGTCCAGCCGGTGGTGCCGACGACGGCGTGGATGCCGTGCCGGACGCAGAAGTCGAGGTTGCCCATCACCGATGCGGGGGTGGTCAGCTCGACGGCGACCTGGGCACCCGCATCGGCGAGGGCCTCCAGCTTGTCGCCCCGGCCCAGGGCCGCCACCAGCTCCAGGTCCTCGGCGGCCTCGACGGCCCGTACGGCCTCGGAGCCGATCCGGCCCTGAGCACCGAGAACGGCTACGCGCAGCTTGGTCATGGTTGATTCCTTAGGGTGCGAGCGCTGGGGAGTTAGGAGACCGCTTCGTGGAGGCGGTCCGCCTGCTTGTCCTTGAGCGGGCCGATGACCGAGAGCGAGGGGCGGTGGGTGAGGAGTTCGCCCGCCACGTCCCGTACGTCGTCGGGGGTGACCTCCGCGATACGGGCCAGCATGTCGTCGACCGACATCTGCTCGCCCCAGCACAGCTCGCTCTTGCCGATACGGTTCATCAGCGCGCCGGTGTCCTCCAGGCCGAGGACGGTGGAGCCGGAGAGCTGGCCGATGGCGCGGGTGATCTCGTCGTCGTCCAGGCCGTGCGTGGCGACCCGGTCCAGTTCGTCGCGGCAGATCTTCAGGACGTCGTGGACCTGGTTGGGCCGGCAGCCCGCGTAGACGCCGAAGAGGCCGCAGTCGGCGAAGCCCGAGGTGTACGAGTACACGCTGTAGGCCAGTCCGCGCTTCTCCCGCACCTCCTGGAAGAGGCGCGAGCTCATTCCGCCGCCGAGGGCTGTGTTGAGGACGCCGAGGGCCCAGCGGCGGTCGTCGGTGCGGGCGAGGCCGGGCATGCCGAGGACCACGTGGGCCTGTTCGGTCTTGCGGTTCAGCAGCTCGACCTTGCCGGCGGCGCGCAGGGTGCGGGAGCCCTCGCGGGGGGCCATCGGGACCGCGTCCGTACGGGAGAGGGCGCCGGCCTTCTCGAAGGCGCGGCGGACCTGGCGGACGACCGTGGCGTGGTCGACGTTGCCCGCGGCGGCGACGACCAGGTGCGTGGGGTCGTAGTGCTTCTTGTAGAAGCGGGCGATCTGGCCCCGGTTCAGAGCGTTGATCGTGTCGACGGTGCCGAGGACGGGGCGGCCGAGGGGGGTGTCGCCGAGCATGGTGTGCGCGAACAGGTCGTGCACGCAGTCGCCCGGGTCGTCCTCGGTCATCGCGATCTCTTCGAGGATGACGCCGCGCTCGGCGTCGACGTCCTCGGGGGCGATCAGCGAGCCGGTCAGCATGTCGCAGACGACGTCGATGGCCAGCGGCAGGTCCGTGTCGAGGACCCGCGCGTAGTAACAGGTGTACTCCTTCGCCGTGAAGGCGTTCATCTCGCCGCCGACCGCGTCGATGGCGGAGGAGATGTCCAGGGCGGTGCGCTTGGCAGTGCCCTTGAAGAGGAGATGTTCGAGGTAGTGGGTCGCGCCGTTCAGGGTGGGCGTCTCGTCGCGGGAGCCGACGTTCGCCCAGATGCCGAAGGTGGCGGACCGGACGGAGGGCAGGGTCTCGGTGACGATCCGCAGACCGCCGGGGAGGACGGTCCGGCGGACCGTTCCGATGCCGTTACTGCCCTTGAGAAGCGTTTGGGTACGGGCGACGGCCCGCCCCTCCGAGGAGGTGCGGGCCGTCGTCGCGGAACTACGGGACGTCACTTGTCGGTGTCGTCCTTCTTCTCGTCCTCTTCGCCCTCGATGACGGGGATGAGGGAGAGCTTGCCGCGGGAGTCGATCTCGGCGATCTCGACCTGGACCTTGGCACCGACGCCGAGCACGTCCTCGACGTTCTCCACGCGCTTGCCACCGGCGAGCTTGCGGATCTGCGAGATGTGCAGCAGACCGTCCTTGCCCGGCATGAGCGAGACGAACGCACCGAAGGTGGTGGTCTTGACGACCGTACCCAGGTAGCGCTCGCCGACCTCCGGCATGGTCGGGTTGGCGATGGCGTTGATCGTGGCGCGGGCGGCCTCGGCCTGCGAGCCCTGCTGGGCACCGATGTAGATGGTGCCGTCGTCCTCGATCGTGATGTCGGCGCCGGTGTCCTCCTGGATCTGGTTGATCATCTTGCCCTTGGGGCCGATGACCTCACCGATCTTGTCCACCGGGATCTTGACGGTGATGATCCGCGGGGCGTTCGGGGACATCTCGTCCGGGACGTCGATGGCCTCGTTCATGACGTCCAGGATGTGCAGACGCGCGTCACGGGCCTGCTTCAGCGCGGCGGCCAGGACCGAGGCGGGGATGCCGTCGAGCTTGGTGTCGAGCTGGAGCGCGGTCACGAACTGCTTCGTACCGGCGACCTTGAAGTCCATGTCGCCGAAGGCGTCCTCCGCACCGAGGATGTCGGTGAGGGCGACGTAGTGGGTCTTGCCGTCGATCTCCTGCGAGATCAGGCCCATGGCGATACCGGCGACGGCGGCCTTGAGGGGCACACCGGCGTTCAGCAGCGACATGGTGGAGGCGCAGACCGAGCCCATGGACGTCGAGCCGTTGGAGCCCAGCGCCTCGGAGACCTGGCGGATCGCGTAGGGGAACTCCTCGCGGGTCGGGAGGACCGGCACGATGGCGCGCTCGGCGAGCGCTCCGTGGCCGATCTCGCGGCGCTTGGGCGAGCCCACGCGGCCGGTCTCACCGACGGAGTACGGCGGGAAGTTGTAGTTGTGCATGTAGCGCTTGCGGGTCACCGGGGAGAGGGTGTCCAGCTGCTGCTCCATACGGAGCATGTTGAGGGTGGTGACGCCCAGGATCTGGGTCTCGCCACGCTCGAACAGCGCCGAGCCGTGCACGCGCGGGATGGCCTCGACCTCGGCGGCGAGCGTACGGATGTCCGTGACGCCACGGCCGTCGATGCGGACCTTGTCCTTGATGACGCGCTCGCGGACCAGCTTCTTGGTCAGCGCGCGGTACGCGGCGGAGATCTCCTTCTCGCGGCCCTCGAAGGCCGGGAGGAGCTTCTCGGCGGCGATCTCCTTGACGCGGTCCAGCTCGGCCTCGCGGTCCTGCTTGCCGGCGATGGTGAGCGCCTGCGTCAGCTCGGAGGTGACGGCCTTGGCGAGGGCCTCGAAGACGTCGTCCTGGTAGTCGAGGAAGACCGGGAACTCGCCGACCGGCTTGGCGGCCTTGGAGGCGAGGTCCGACTGGGCCTTGCAGAGCGCCTTGATGAAGGGCTTCGCGGCGTCCAGACCGGCGGCGACGATCTCCTCGGTGGGAGCCTCGGCGCCGTCCTTGACGAGCTGGATGGTCTTCTCGGTGGCCTCGGCCTCGACCATCATGATCGCGACGTCGCCGTCCTCCAGGACGCGACCGGCGACGACCATGTCGAAGACGGCGTCCTCGAGCTCGGTGTGCGTCGGGAACGCGACCCACTGGCCCTTGATCAGGGCGACGCGGGTGGCGCCGATCGGGCCGGAGAAGGGCAGGCCCGCCAGGATGGTGGAGCAGGAGGCGGCGTTGATCGCGACCACGTCGTACAGGTGGTCGGGGTTGAGCGCCATGATCGTCTCGACGATCTGGATCTCGTTGCGCAGGCCCTTCTTGAAGGAGGGGCGCAGCGGGCGGTCGATCAGGCGGCAGGTGAGGATCGCGTCCTCGGAGGGCCGGCCCTCACGGCGGAAGAAGGAGCCGGGGATCTTGCCGGCCGCGTACTGCCGCTCCTCGACGTCCACCGTGAGGGGGAAGAAGTCGAGGTTGTCCTTGGGCCGCTTGGAAGCGGTGGTGGCCGACAGCACCATGGTGTCGTCGTCCAGGTACGCGACGGCGGAGCCGGCGGCCTGCTTGGCCAGGCGGCCCGTCTCGAAGCGGATGGTGCGGGTGCCGAAGGTTCCGTTGTCGATAACGGCCTCGGCGTAGTGGGTCTCGTTCTCCACTAGTGATTTCTCCATACTCGTCGTCTTTCGTCCGCGCGCCCGTGTGGCGCGGGACGGTGCGGGAGAGGCGCACCGTGGATGCGGGCCGGTCTTCGATCGAAGCTCCCGGGCATGTTCCCGGGGGCCACTACCGAGGACCGGCGGCGGCGTCGTAGCGCCTCTCCCTCGTTCTTGCTCGATCTTGCTTCTCGCGCGTGTTCGTCGCGCGGGTCCTACGGGTCGTGCGGGTGTCGCTGCACCCAGGTTACTGAGCTTGACACCGGTCCTGCACGTACGGCAAAGGGAGCGGTCCCCTCAAACGCGGGAACCGCTCCCTCTCCACAGCGTCCTTACTTGGCGCCGCCGGCCGCGCCACGGCGGATGCCGAGGCGGTCGACGAGCGCACGGAAGCGCTGGATGTCCTTCTTGGCCAGGTACTGCAGGAGGCGGCGACGCTGGCCGACCAGGATCAGCAGACCACGACGGGAGTGGTGGTCGTGCTTGTGCGTCCGGAGGTGCTCGGTCAGGTCCGAGATCCGGCGGGAGAGCATGGCGACCTGGACCTCGGGGGATCCGGTGTCACCCTCCTTCTGGGCGAACTCGGACATGATCTGCTTCTTCGTAGCGGCGTCGAGCGGCACGCGTACTCCTCTTGATGTTCGAAGCGCCCACGAGTGCCCCTGGTCTTGGTCTCAGGGGAGCTTCCGTGACTCGGAGGCGAAGGTCCGATGAGCGCAGCCCCCAGGATGATCCGAGGGCGCGTACACAAACGGCCACGCACAGACTACCAGCCGTTCGGGTCACGCCCCGCCGCCGATCAGCTTGACCGGCCGGTCACCGGCCCGCGATCAGCTGGTGAGGGCCCGGATCGAGTGGTAGACGTCGAAGACCGCGAGGCAGAGGGGGAGCAGCGTCAGCAGGACGACCGTCTCGGCGATCTCCAGGAAGCGCCCCCAGAACGGGGTGACGCCCTTGCTCGGCACGATCAGGCCGATGGCGGTGATCAGGACGGCGACGCCCGCGACCGCCGCGGCGAGCCACACCGTACGGATGTCGAGTGCGGCCCCGTCGCCCCGCAGTGCGTCGCGCACGATGGCGACCGGCGGGTTCAGGGACAGCCCGAGGCCGAGGAGCACCAGGGACGCGAGGCCCGCGGCGAGCGCGCAGCCGACCTGGGCGGTGTAGCGGAACAGGTGGGCGCGCATCAGCATGGCGACGCCGGTGGCCAGGGCGAGCAGCTGGCCCCAGACGTTGTCCGAGAAGCCCAGCACGGCGGCGGCCGCCACGGCGACCAGGGCGCAGCCGCCGACCAGGCCGAGGAGCAGTTCGTGGCCGCGCCGCGCCTGGGCGGCGAGGCGTTCGGCGTCGACCGGGCCGGTCGGCGCGGGCTCGGAGGTCCCGTAGTCGCCGACGGTGGTGCGGGGCGGCTCGAATCCGATGGGGATCCGGGCGAAGCGGGTGGAGAGTCCCGGCAGGAAGGCGAGGGCGCCGACGGCGAGCGGGGAGCACACGGCGGCGGCCTCGATCGGCCGCATGCCGGTCATGATCGCGATGAAGGTGACCAGGAGGCCGACGGCGCTCGCGAAGACGAACGCGACGAACGGGCCGTCCCCGCCGGGCGCGACGATCATCAGGATGACCGCGACGACGAGGACCGCCGCGCAGGCGAGCAGGAACTGCAGCCGTCCGATGCCCTGCCCGGCGCTCAGGGACAGCAGGCCGGAGCCGGCGACGGCCGCGTTGACCAGGGCGCCGATGCCGAGCGCGATCGACGAGCCCCGGTCCTCGTACACCCGGGCACGCACACAGGCGAACGCGAGGAGGAGCAGGGCGACGACCGCGGCCAGGATGCCGGGCAGGCCGTTCATGTCGTGGCGCGGGTCGGCGGTCCACAGCACGAAGCCGAGCAGGGACAGCAGGACGGAGCCGCCGAAGAGGCCGGCGCCGCGCATGAGCGCGTCGCCCCAGAGCGTGCGGTCCTTGGCCACAGCGGTGGCGACGGCGTCCGACACGTCGTCGAAGACCGCGGGGGGCAGCGATTCGGAGAAGGGACGCATCGACAGCAGCTCGCCGTCGAGGATGCGGTGGCCGGCGAGCGTACGGGCGCTGTCCAGGACGGTGCCGTCGCGGCGGACCAGGTGGTAGCCGACCGGTGCGCCGGGGGCGGGGCTCTGACCGGACAGCCGGAGGATCTCCGGATACAGGTCGGCGACGGGGATGTCCTCGGGCAGGGCCACATCGACCCGGCCGTCGGGCGCGACGACCGTGACCCGGCAGAATCCGGTGCTGCTGCCGGACGGGGTCCCGTGACTCTGCCGACCGGATCCGGTGGCTGCCGCTTGGGCCGTCATGGTCACCTGGTGCTCCCCCTACTACTGACGTGTACTGCCTACTGGTACTGACGTGTACTGCCTGCTGGCCTGTACTGCCCTGTACTGCGCTTGTTCTGGGCTGTACCGCGCTTGTTCCGGGAGCTGGTGACGCGCTTGTTCTGCGCCGCTCTGCTCCGTTCTGCGCTTCGGCTTCCGCGTTCGTCCCGAATGACCGCCTTCGCGCGACAGTTAGCGGATGCGTACACGCGTCGCGACACCCTACCGCCATGGGGGTGGCGCCACGCCAGTAGGATCCTTCCCGCGGATGGAGCCCGTCGCCACGGGGGCGCCGATAGGAACACTTCCGTCCGGCAAGGGAATTGGTGAGCTGTGAGCCAGATCGTCGTCAAGCGCCCACCGCGGGCCCTGCCCACCGAAGTGCCGGTCGAGCAGGTGCAGTTGCAACCTCCGCCGGAACTCCCCCGGGGCCAGCAGGAGGGGGCGCTGATGCAGCTCCTGCCGATGCTGGGCATGGGTGGTTCCGTCGTCTTCTTCTTCATGACGCCGAACCCGATCATGCGCATCATGGGCATGATCATGATCGCCTCGACGGTCGGTATGGCCATCGCGATGCTCGTACGGTACCGACGGGGCACCCAGGGCGAGCTGGCGGATCTGCGCCGCGACTACCTGAAGTACCTGACGCAGACCCGGCGCACGGTGTTGAAGACGGCCCGCAAGCAGCGCGACGCGCAGTTCTACCTCCACCCCTCCCCCGAGCAGCTGTGGGCGCTCGTCGCCGAGGGCAGCCGGGTGTGGGAGCGGCGCGCGGGTGACGCGGACTTCGCGCAGGTGCGCATCGGTCTGGGCAGTCAGGAGCTGGCGACGCCGCTCATCGCGCCCGAGACGGCGCCCGTGGACGAGCTGGAGCCGCTGGCCGCCGGGGCGATGCAGCAGTTCCTGGCGACGCACTCCACGCTGGACGGTCTGCCCATGGCCGTCTCGCTGCGGGCGTTCTACCACCTGACGATCAGCGGCCACGCGGAGTCCGCGCGCTCCGCGGCCCGGGCGATGGTCGGCGGTCTCGCCTCCCTGCACTCCCCCGAGGACCTGGTGATCGCGGTCGCGACGGGTACGGAGGCGGCGCCGCAGTGGGAGTGGGCCAAGTGGCTCCCGCACGCGCAGGCTCCGGGCCCCGCGGACGGGGCGGGGAGCAGGCGGCTGATCACCACCAGCCTGCCGGCCCTGGAGGATCTGCTGGCCGGACGACTGGAGGGCAGGCCGCGGTTCCAGCCCGGCGGGCAGCCGCTCGTGGAGCAGCCGCATGTCGTCGTGGTGCTCGACGGTGAGTCGGTGCCGCCCATGTCGGTGCTGGCATCCGCGGAGGGCCTGCAGGGCGTGACGGTCATCGAGGTGGTGCCGGGCGAGGTGACCGGGGCCCGCGGGGGCCTCTCCGTCGTGGTGCAGCCGAAGACGTTGCAGCTGGAGTCGGGCCAGGGCCTGGTCTACGACGGGGTTCCGGACCTGCTCAGTTACGAGGCGGCCGAGGCGCTCGCCCGGCAGCTGGCCCCGCTGCACATGGCGACGGGCGGGGACGACGACGAACCCCTGCTGGCCAACCTGGAGTTCACCGATCTGCTGAACCTGGGGGACGCCGCGTCGATCGAGGTCAGCCGGACCTGGCGGCCGCGGTCGCAGGCGGAGCGGCTGCGGGTGCCGATCGGTGTGGGCGAGGACGGCTCACCCGTGATGCTGGACCTGAAGGAGGCGGCGCAGGAGGGCATGGGCCCGCACGGCCTGTGCGTGGGCGCCACCGGTTCCGGTAAGTCCGAGCTGCTGCGCACCCTGGTGCTGGGCCTGGCCGTCACCCACACATCGGAGACACTGAACTTCGTCCTCGCCGACTTCAAGGGCGGTGCGACCTTCGCCGGTATGGCGCAGATGCCGCATGTCGCGGCCGTGATCACCAACCTCGCGGACGACCTGACGCTGGTCGACCGCATGGGTGATTCCATCCGCGGTGAGCTCAACCGCCGGCAGGAGATGCTGCGCGACGCGGGCAACTACGCCAACATCCACGACTACGAGAAGGCGCGGGCGGCCGGTGCGCCGCTGCAGCCCATTCCCTCGCTCGTGCTGGTCATCGACGAGTTCAGCGAACTCCTCACCGCCAAGCCCGACTTCATCGAGATGTTCGTGCAGATCGGGCGGATCGGCCGTTCGCTGGGCGTGCATCTGCTGCTGGCGTCGCAGCGGCTGGAGGAGGGGCGGCTGCGCGGTCTGGAGACGTATCTGTCGTACCGGGTGGGTCTGCGGACGTTCTCGGCGGCGGAGTCGCGGGCCGCGATCGGGGTGCCCGACGCGTACCACCTGCCGAACGTGCCCGGTTCCGGGCTGCTCAAGTTCGGTACGGAGGAGATGGTCCGGTTCAAGGCCGCGTACGTCTCCGGGGTGTACCGCTCGGGCGCTCACCGGGCCGCGGCGCCGGGTGCTCCGCTGCCGGTGGACCGCAGGCCGGTTCCGTTCACGGCCGCCCCGGTTCCGGTGCAGTACGTCCAGCCGGCGGCGCACGCCGGGGGCGTACCCGAGCAGCGTACGGGGGAGGACGACGCGCTGGCGGACACGGTGCTCGATGTGATCGTGCGCCGGCTGGAGGGCCGCGGAGCCTCCGCCCACCAGGTGTGGCTGCCGCCGCTGGACAATCCGCCGTCGATGGACGAACTGCTGCCCGGGCTCTCGCCGGTGCAGGGCCGGGGGCTGACCCAGCCCGGTTTCGAGGGGGCGGGCCGGCTGGTCGCGCCGATCGGCGTCATCGACAAGCCGTTCGAGCAGCGGCGCGACACCCTCTACCGGGACTTCTCCGGGGCAGCCGGTCATATGCAGATCACCGGTGGTCCGCAGTCGGGGAAGTCGACGCTGCTGCGGACGATCATCGCCGGTTTCGCGCTCACGCACACGCCGGCGGAAGTCCAGTTCTACGGGCTCGACTTCGGTGGTGGCGGCATGTCGTCCATCGCCGGTCTGCCGCACGTCGGCGGGGTGGCGTCCCGCCTCGACCCCGAGCGGGTGCGCCGTACGGTCGCCGAGGTGTACGGGATCATGGCGCGGCGCGAGGAGTACTTCCGCAGCGCCGGGATCGACTCCAT
The DNA here is from genome assembly GCA_014649555.1 of Streptomyces globisporus. Classification (GTDB taxonomy): domain Bacteria; phylum Actinomycetota; class Actinomycetes; order Streptomycetales; family Streptomycetaceae; genus Streptomyces; species Streptomyces globisporus. The sequence goes on from BMTG01000016.1 coordinate 15,602, forward strand.
CGCCACGTTCCGCCGGCTGCGGGCGCGCGGTGACATCTCGGTGACGGACCAGCCGTGGGGTGACGTCTTCCTGGTCATCGACGGGTGGGGCAACTTCCGCACGGACTACGAAGGTCTGGAGGACGCGGTCACGGACATCGCAGCCCGCGGACTGGGGTACGGCATCCACCTGATCATCACGGCGTCGCGTTCCATGGAGGTACGGGCCAGCCTCAAGGACCAGCTCATGAACCGCCTGGAGCTGCGCCTCGGCGACCCCATGGACTCCGAGCTGGACCGCAAGGTGTCGGCCAACGTGCCCGCCGGGGTGCCGGGTCGCGGCCAGACGCCGGAGAAGCTGCACTTCATGGCGGCGGTGCCGCGCATCGACGGCATCAACTCCGACAGCGACCTCTCCGAGGCCACCGCCGCGATGAACCAGGAGGTCACCCGCCACTGGACGGCGCCGCCCGCTCCCGCGGTACGTCTGCTGCCGCGCGAGCTTCCGGCGAGCGAGCTCCCGGCCGGTTACGCGGTTCCGGAACGCGGCATCGCCTTCGGCATCGACGAGAACAACCTGGAGCCGGTGTACCTGAACTTCGAACAGGACCCGTTCTTCCTGGCGTTCGGCGAGAGCGAGTCCGGGAAGTCGAACCTGCTGCGGTTGATCATCAAGCAGCTCACCGAGCGGTACGACGGTGATTCCTGCAAGCTCTTCGTCATCGACAACCGACGTTCGCTGCTGGACGTGACTCCGCGCTCGCATCTCGCGGAGTACATCCCGATGTCCAACAACATGGAACATCACATGACGGCGCTGTACGACCTGATGAAGCGCCGCACGCCGTCCGCCGACGTGACAGCGCAGGAGCTGCGCGACCAGAGCTGGTGGCAGGGCCCCACGGTGTACGTCGTCATCGACGACTTCGACCTGGTCGCCACGTCGAGCGGCAACCCGCTGGCACCGATCACGGAAATGCTGCCGTTCGCCCGTGACGTGGGTGTCCGCTTCATCATCGCCCGCAGTACGGCGGGGGCCAGCCGGGCCCTGTACGAACCCTTCCTCCAGCGCATGATCGAGCTGGGCGCCCAGGGTCTGATGCTGTCGGGCGACCCGGGCGAGGGCGACATCATGGGCAACGTGCGGCCGCGGCCGATGCCGCCGGGGCGGGGCATCTTCGTGACGCGGCGGCGGGGGAACCCGTTGGTGCAGACGGGGGTGCTGGGCGGGGAGCGGTAGGAGGACCCGGCCCGGGTCCGTCGGGTCCGGACCGTGAAACGGAGAAGGTGCGGGGCCGTTGGGGCTCCGCACCTTCTCCGTTTCGTGGGCGACGGCTTACATCGCCGTCCTGCAGCAGTTCAGGGTGGACATCTCCCGCGCATGTCCACCCTGATGTGCTGCTGTACTGCTGTGCTGTGCTGTGCTGTGCTGTGCTGTGCTGTGCTGTGCAAACTCTGCGAACTCGGTCAGAAGTTCGCAGCCGCGCGCTTGTCACCGGCGCGGTAGGTGGGCGACGCCTCCAGGACCTTCTTGGCGATGTCGTCAAGGTTGGCGCGGATGGCGTTGGCGTCCGTCCTCCACCTGTTCTGCGCGGTGGTGTAGGCCTGCTTGGCCTCACCCTCCCACAGCTCCGAAACGTTCGCGATCATGGTCCTGATCTCCTCGAGATCCTTCGCGAGTTCCCCAGCCTGCTTCTTGATCTCGCCGGCCGCGAGATCCAGGCTCGCGTACGTGACGACCGTCGTACCGTCGTTCTTTCCCATGTGATCCTCCGCTGAATTCTGGTTACGGGATAAGGGTCAGTAGCCGTTCAGGCTGCTCTTCGAACCGCCGGTGGGGCCCTGAACGTCCACACTGGTGAGAGCCGCGCGGATCTCGTCCTCGTTGTCGCCCGAGATGGTGCGGGCAGCCTTGATGGACTCCTGGAAGCCGGCAAGCTGCTTGGCCAGATCGACCATGCGGTTGTTGATCTCGGTCTGCTTCTGGTTGAAGTGGTTGGCACCGATGCCCTGCCACTTTCCTTCGAGGTTGTCGATGGTCGCGTGGAGCTTCTTGACCTGCCCCTTGACCGCTTCGAACTTGATGGTGAGGTCACCCTCGAGCTTCAGGAGCGCGGCATCTGAGACCTTCTGGTCTGCCATGGTTCTCTTTCCCTTTCGGTTGGTTCTGCAAGGCCGGCGTGGGCCGCCGACCGGTACATGCGGAACGTGTGGTCAAGCGGCCTTACGCCTGCGGACCACGGCGTAGGCGACCCCTCCGAGCACGGCCACGGCTGCGGCCACGCCGAGGATGAGGCCCAACTGGTTTCCGTTGTCGGAGGAGTTGGACTCCTTCACCGCCGCTGCCTTTTCGCCTTCCGCGCCGTTCTTGGCGGGCTGCGGGGAGGCTGAGGTGGAGGAGGAAGGCTCGGACGACTTGGCGGGGCCGGTCGTCTTCTCCTTGGTGAGCGGGCTGATGTCGGGGGCGCCGGGGTCGCCCTTGCCCTTGAGGACGTTCATAGAAGGACGGATCAGGCCTTGCCCGAGGTATTCGCTTCGCTCGCCGTCCTTCCAGTCGCGGGCGGCAGTGTCGAAGAGGACATTGAGGACCTGGTTGGCGGTCCAGTCGGGGTGGAGGGACCAGACGAGGGCCGCGGAGGCGGAGGCGATGGCGGTGGCGGCGCTGGTGCCGCCGTCGCCGTCGCAGTAGCTCTTGAAGGAGTTGTCGCACCACGCTGGAACGTCGCTGCCGGGAGATGCGACATCCACCGTGCCCGCGTGCTGCGAATAGTACGAGACCTTCCCAGCGCGGTCAGCTGAAGCAACACCTACTACCTCAGGGTATGCGGCCGGGTACCCCCGCTTGTTCTGCTGATGTCCTTCGTTCCCTACACCCGCGAAGAGCAGCTTTCCCTTACTTTCGGCGTACTTGATCGCTTCATGTTGCTGAGGCGAGATGCCGTAGCCAGCAAAGGACATGCTGATGATCCGTGCATCGCTGTCGGCCGCAGCCCGGATGGCATGCGCGGCGTCATCGCTCGCCATGGAATACCTCTTCTGGAAATCGCCCAGGCCGATCCGCAGGGGAATAATCTTGGCTCCCGGGGCGATTCCCTTTAGGCCTCCTCCCTTGCCCGTCCCGGCGATTAGCTCAGCCATCGTCGTGCCATGGCCGTCGTAGTCATCGGTCTCGTCGCCTGGTGCCCGGGTTGCGTCAAGCCCCTTGAGAACTTGTCCCTGCAGCGACGGCGTGGACGGGTTCACACCCGAGTCGATGACAGCGACTTTGACGCCTTCGCCGGTCGTGACCTTCCACATGTCCTCCGCCTGCATCGCGGCGAGGTACCACTGCTTCGATTGTGTCTCGGCTGCGGCAGGCTGCGCCGCCCCGACGAACAACACACTCCACGAAGCGGCCACAGCCAGCGCACCGAGCACACGCACGCGCCTCCGAGCTCGGCCCATTCCTGCTGTCATCCCGGCTTCCGAACCTTCCCTGGGACTGCTACTCGACCACCGGCGGCACGGCCCCGCGCCGTCCGGCATTCCACGTCTCTTCGTCTTCTGTCAGGTAGTCGGGACGGGTCGACCCGTTGGCCTCGTCCTCCCGGCCCTTGTCCCGGCGGCCTGCGGGCCCTCGAACGAGGCCCGCGCCACCGGCTGTGAAGCCCTTGGCGTTCGAGCCGGTTCCTGCAGCCTTGCGGGGTGCGCCGACGACTCCGCTGGCGCCGGAAGCCGGAGTGGCTCGCCCTCCGGAACGAGAGGGAGCAGCAGCTGCTCCACGTCCCCCGATCACTCCGCGCTGACCGGCACCTCCCGCAGCGGCTCGGCCCTGAGCCGGCGTTTGCTGGGGGGTTCCCCCGACGATGCCGTTCCTGCCTCCGGCACGGGGACCGGCGCCGGTGGACGTACCACCAGGGCCGACCGCAGGCCGACCGCCCGTCACACCGGATCGACCGGCAGTCGGCACCTGCGACTGCGGTCCGACCGGCGGACGACCGTTGAACGTTCCTCCGCCTCCCATGGGGCCGGGACGACCGATCGGGGGACCGCCCTGCCCCTTGGCGACGGGACCTACGCCGGTGGACTGAGCCCTGCCCAGTCCCTGGCCGGTCTGACTGACCGTTCGTGGCATGCCCGAAGGTCCCGTCGCACGCTGTGTTCCGCCCCGCGCAGGGTTCGTAGGGCTGGGCGGCATAAGAGTCGGCGGCGCCCCAGTGGGCCCCGTCGTGGACGTGGGCGACGGCTGCGTTGGCGTGCCGGCGATCGTCGTTGGGGCTTGAGGGGGCGCGACGCTGTTGATCTCCGTAGCTGTACCTCTATCAAGCACCGGCGCAGGCCCGAGAGTGTCCGCTACGGAGTGACGACCGGATGCACTCGTCGGTTCCGGTGCACCGACGGCGCGCACCGATTGGCTTGCCCCTGTGCCGCTACCCGAGACGGATCCGTCGCGGGATGAACCTTCGGTAGCTCCCGGCAGCCCAACCCCGCCCACCGGCGGCGGCATGGTAATACCCAGCTGCTTCTCGAACCGCGGCGGCTCCTGCCCCTCCAGCCGCTCCCCCGAGACCGAGTAGTACGAGGCCAGCCGGTTGATCTGGTTGATGGCCTCCTGGCGGTCCTTCTCCACCTTGAGGGCGGCCTGGTATTCCGGGTTGTCCGCGACCCGGCCCGGCATTTCGATGTCGTCCGGGTTCTTGCGTACCTGGCGGCTGTCGCGGGGCGGCATGGCGCTGCGTACGGAGGCCAGGCCGGTGCCCGCGACCGTGATCTGCGTGCCGGCCACGTCCGCGAAGTCGCCCAGCTTCCGGGCGTGGGCAACCAGGCCCTTGCCGAAGGCGCGGAAGGCCGTGCCGGACTCGCCGTGCCAGTCGACCCCCTTCATGTTGTCTTCCAGCTCCTGCGCGGCCTTCTTGATGGCATCCCTGGCGTCCCAGAGCGACTTGCCCGCGTTCTCCAGGTCTTCCGGCTTGGTGTTCTCCACCAGGTCGATCATGGAGTTGAGCTGGAATCCCTCGAAGGAGGTACGGCCGACGGGCCCGCCGACGAAAGGCATCCGACCGATGGCCTCGGAGATGTCCGTCTGCGTCATCTGGATCTTGACCTGTGCCTGATCCTGCACCCGCTGCTCGGCAGGCGTCAGGTTCTCCGGCTTCTCGTCGCTCATTCCGCTCCCCACCCGGAGTCGACCTGCTTGTCCTTGTTGGTCGGTTCCGGCTCGGTGTGCTTCTTGTTTTCCTCGTACAAGCGGGCCTGAATCTCGTGGAAGCGCCGCCTCACGTCGTCCTCAACATTGTCGAAACCGACCGCCGCCGCGTGCACCCCCAAGCTCAGGTACTCGATCTGGTCGCCCAACGACTTGGAGAGCGAGACAAGGGAGGAGTGGACCCGGTTGTACTGGGTGTACAGGCCGTCCGCCTCGGCGAAGCAGGCGTTCTGGCCGCTCAGTGAGGCCCGCGTGATCTTCTGGTCGGCGACCTTCGTCTTGCTGGCCGCCGAGCCCTCGAAGTCCGCCAGCAGGGCGTCGACACTCTTCTTGAACTTCTCCAGCGCGCCCACCCCGCGCTTGAGGTCCCCCGTACCTTCGGACACCGTTATGTCCTCCCCGTTGTTCTGCGTCCCCGTTTGCTCGGCTCGTTCCGCGTTGCTTTCGCACCGACACGGTCCGGTCCGATCTCATCGTGACAACTGTAGTCACTGCCTACGACAGCGCCAATCGACTTGGTGGCCACGTGACTTGTCTCATGACCGGTCTCTGACGGACCTTCACCGTTTCTCCGCTCCGCCTCACCCGACGGCCCGCCCCGTGCGTCGCCGCTTGTCCCGTACCGCCACCGCCGTGCCCGCGATGGCCGCGACCAGGACGCCGCCGCCGACCATGACGTACGTCGCCAGGCGGGCGTTCCGCTCGTCGGCCGTTTCGCCCAGGTGGAGTTCGGCGGGGGTGGGGGCTTTGCCCTTGCTCATGCCCTCGGTCGCGATCGGGCGGTCGATCGGCTTGTCGTCCTCGGTGAGGGCGCGTACCGGGTCGACGACGCCCCAGCCGACCGCGCGGTCGTGGCCGGCGATGGAGCGTTCCGCGGTCTGCTGGATCTGCGCGACGATCTGCGCCTGTGTCCAGTCCGGGTGCTTCGCCCTGATCAGGGCGGCGACCCCGGCGACGTACGGGGCGGAGAAGCTGGTTCCGTTGTCGGCGCAGTGTCCGCCGCCGGGAACCGTGGAGATCATGTCCACCCCGGGGGCGGCGATGCCGACGAAGTCCCCGGACTGGGAGAAGGGCGCACGCTCGTTGTTACGGTCCGAGGAGGCGACGGCCAGGACGCCCTTGAACGAGGCCGGGTAGGTCTCCTTGACGTTTCCGCCGAGGCCGTCGTTGCCGGCCGAGGCGACGACCACGATGTTCCGGGCGAGGGCGCTGTCGACGGCCCTCTTCAGGGTCGCCGACGGTTTCACGGCTTCGGCCGTGTCCTGGGAGATGTTGATGATGTCGGCGTCCGCCTCGGTGGCGGCGTAGGTGATGGCCCTGGCGAGGGTGTCGGTGTTGCCGTGGCCCTCGGCGTCGTTCTGCTGGATCGGGATGATCGTCGCGTCGGGGGCGAGGCCGCTGAAGCCCGTGCCCTTCGCCTCGCGGGCGGCGATGATGCCGGCGACCTTGGTGCCGTGGCCCACGGTGTCCGTGGTGCCGTTCTCCTTGCCGCGCTCGATCTTCATGCCGTCGTCGGTCTTGAGGCCCTTCGGCAGGTAGTTGCGGCCCGCCTTGACGTCGACCGCCTTCGTGAGCTGGTCGTTCTTGATGTCGACGCCGGTGTCGATGACCGCGACGCGGACGCCCTTGCCGGTGGACTGCTTCCACAGCTCGTCCAGCAGGACGCGCTGCAACGCCCAGGGGCGGCCCGGGTACTTCTTCGACGGGAACGTGCACTGGGTCGAGTCCTCCGCCGCCGCGGGTGTCACCGGCAGGGTGATCAGGAGGACAGCCGTTGCCGCCGTGGCCGTCAAGAGGCGGCGGGTCGTCCGGCCGACGGTCAAGGTGTCTGCCATCGTCACGAGCCCTGCGGCTGGCCGGCCGCGCCGGTGGAGAGCCGGGGGCCGGTCGGCAGGAGCGAGGACCAGGCCGCCGGTACGGGGTGGGGGTCGACGTCCTTGTAGCCGAGCCGGTTCTGCGCCTGCTGCTCCTCCAGCCGCTGTTCGTCCCGGTCCTTCTTGCTGCCGGATTCGCCGATGCCGGAGTCGTCCTGGCCACTGTCGCTGTTGGACTGCATCGCGTAGCGCAGGCCGGTGTCGGTGACCAGGAAGAGGAAGCCCGCGCTGGTGGTGGACCCCTTGAACTGGCGGAAGAACTCACCCGATCCGGGGGTGACGTAGGCGCTGCTGGAGCCGGTGGGGAGCGTCGCGGGGAAGCTCGTACCCACCCAGGTGCTCAGTGTGGTGGCGCCGCTGTCGGCGTCAACGCCTCGCAGAACGTTGCACACGGTGTTCCGGCTGCCCTTCTTGACGTCGGGGGAGTTGACGGGCTCGGGCCTGTCGACCGGCCAGTCCCTCTCCTGGCCGAAGGGAGCGCCCGGTTCGAGCTCGGCGGCGCTGACCGGCTTCGCCGTGCCCGCCTGCTTGAGGGGGACCAGCTGCCGGCTGCTGAGCAGGAGCTTGGCCGTGAAGTCGGAGACCGGGGCGACCCTGCCCGGCAGGACGACGTAGCTCTGGGTCTTGGTTCCCGCCGTCGCGGTCAGGACCATGCCGACGCGGTTCGTCTGCGCGTCCAGGGTGCCGGGGGCTCCGGCGGGGGCGCCGGGGATGCCGTCCACGGTCGGGAAGGTGATCGGGTCCCCGGTGTGGAGCGTGGCCAGCCAGGCGGCGGAGACCCGCTGGGGCTTGGAGTTCTGGTCGACCAGGGTGCGCAGGAGCAGTTCGTTCTTCTGGACGGGGTAGGCCTTGCCCGAGGCGTCGACGATGTAGCGGGTCCGGTCCGGGCCCTCGACGTACATCAGGTCGCCGCCCCGCAGGGCGTTCTTCCCCTCGGTCTTCTTCTCTTCCCGCTCGGCGAAGATGAAGGTCGCCTTCTGGATCGCCCGGCCGCCCTCCCCGGGGCGTTCGCAGACCGCCCAGCGCTTGGCCGCGCCCGCTTCCTTGGAGTCGGGCAGCCGGTCGGGGGCGTACGGGATACCGAGGGTGGCGCCGTGCGGGATCTTGCCGCTGTCCAGGACGGACTCGTTGACGTTGACGACGGTGCCCTTGTCCGGGGCGAGCAGGAGCTTGGCGGAGGCCATGTTCAGAACGGGGTGCAGCTGCTTCTTGCCATCGGTCGTCAACACCACATACCGGGTGGTGGACTTACTGGCGATGATGACGTGTTCCTTGGGGGTGTCCCATTTCTGGGGGGCCACCGGCTTGAACATGCCCCAGGCGCCGAACACGGCGAGAACCACGATCGCGATGATGGCCCCGGGCAGCACCGCACGCAGCGGCCGGGGGGCGCCTTCCTCGGAACCGGTGGGGTTGGGCTGCAGGAACTGTGCGATCAACCTCCGCTTCGCAAAGGTATAGGCGTTGAGCTCGTCCCGCCGTGATGCCATCTGTTCGCTGACCCTTCGTCCCCAGTGATCGAAAGTGATCGAAGCAGGGTCCCACACGCACCGTCGGCCCCCGCTGCCGTACCGCGCCCCTACTATGCCTGCTGGGGTTCCGCTCCCCGTGCTCAGGTAGGGTGACGACCCGATCAACACCCGTGTAAAAAGCGGTGAATACGGACACGAGGGGGCAACGCGGCGATGGGTTCAGCTACGCGCGAGCGTACCGGGCGGGCCGGCCGTCGAGCCGCCGGGACTTCCCGGAGGCAACGCAGCAACCAGTCGCCCGCATCGGCCGCCGGTCCGTCCTCGCATTCCGCCGCCCCCGGGCAGACCGCGCCCGCCGCGACGACCCTGCGTTCGATCTCGCGGACCGACCGGGTGCGCCCGGTGCTGCGGCAGCTGGTGATCGTCGAGGCGGGCCTCGTGATCGCGGCCGTGGGTGCGGCGCTGGGCGGCGCGTGGCTGATCCCCTCACTCGTGCTGCTCTGCCTGCTGGTCGCGCTCGCGGTGGTACGCCGACGGGGCCGCGCGCTCCAGGACTGGGCGTCGAGCGCTCTCGGGCTCCGGGCCCGGCGCCGGGCCGCCGCCGCCACATCGCCGGCGGACGCCGAGCCGATGCTGGCCCCGGTCGCCGAGAACGTGCCCGGCTTCGCCCCCCACGTCTACGTCGACCGGAACCACCGGACGGTGGGGATGCTCGGCGACGGGACGTTCCTGACCGCCGTGGTGCGGGTCGAGGCGAGCGGCGAGTCGCTGCGGCCCGCGTTCGGCGCCCGGTCGCTCCCGCTGTCTCTGCTCGGCGACGCCCTCACGGTGGACGACATCGTGGCGGAGTCGGCGCAGCTGGTGCAGCAGGTGCGGTGCGCACCCGCTCCTCATCTGCCGCAGCAGTCGGTGGCCCGGCTCTCGTACGCGCCGCTGCAGGACCAGACCGGTGCGCCCGCCCTGCGGATGACGTGGGTGGCGGTGAAGCTGGATCCGGAGCTGTGCCGTGAGGCCATCGAGGCGCGCGGCGGCGGCATGGAGGGGGCGCAGCGCTGTCTGGTGCGGGTCGCCGACCATGTGGCGAGCCGGGTCACGGGCGCCGGCTTCCAGGCCGCGGTGCTGGACCAGGACGAGCTGAACTCGGCGGTGGCCACCTCCGCGTGTGCCAACCCCATTCTGTCGGGGCGGGCGGGCCGTCCGGACGCCGCACCGCAACGACGCACCATGGAGACGTCGCGGGTCTGGCGGTGCGACGACCGCTGGCACACCACGTACGCGGTGGACCGCTGGCCCGAGCTGGGCCGGGGGGCGACGCCGCTGCCGCAGCTGGTCGCGCTGCTGACGTCGGTGCCCGCGTACGCGACGACGTTCAGCCTGACGGTGCGCCGCGGGGCGCGCCAGGGCTCGGCGAGCGTGGCCGGCCATGTGCGGGTCACCGGTGGTTCGGACACCGAACTCATCGGCGTGAGGAGGACGTTGGAGCAAGCCGCCCGGCACGCCAAGGTGGGTCTGGTACGGCTGGACCGCGAGCAGTTGCCGGGTGTCCTGGCCACGCTCCCGCTGGGAGGCGCACAGTGAGCAACCGGACCGAGCCCCGGCGCGGGCTGCGCGGCCCCCGTCACGCGGGGCACACCGTGGCCGCGGACCATCTGGGCGCGTTGTCGCTGCCGGTCGGCGACGACGGCGTGATCATCGGCAACGACGCGAACAACAAGCCGCAGCTGATCGGGTTCCATCGCCCGGTGCCGTACGACGTGACGCTGATCGGCGGGCTGTGGACTGCGCAGGTCCTGGCGCTGCGGGCGGCGGGCACCGGCGCCCGGGTGGCGGTCGAGACCGGTCGCGTCCAGGCCTGGACGACGCTCGCCCAGGCGGCGGGCGCCGGTCTTGAGTGCGTATCCCTGTACGACGTGGGCCGCGTTCCGCCGACGGGTGCGACCGTGGGCAGCCCCGTGGTCGTCGTACGGGACTGCGGGATGCGGCCGCCGCGTGGCCGGGTGGTGTCCTCGCCGTGGCAGTCCGTGCTGACGCTGCTCCCCTATCTGAGCCCCGTCGCGCCGCGGTTGATGCGGTCCTCGGCGCTGGTGGGCGTCCAGCGGGTCTCCCCCGGCGAGGCCGAGCAGATCGGCCGGATCCTGGGGCTCGCGCGCGCCGAGTACGAGGCGCTGCCCACGTTGGCGGACGGCGTCACGCTGTGGGTCGCGGGAGGCGAACACCATTGGGTGATGACGAATCCGACCGACGCGGAGACCGGCCTGCTGGGCACAGCTCGCCGGATGGACTGATTCCTGTCCCGTTCGGCCCACGAGCGTCCTTCCCGCCAGGGAACATGGACCACGCACCGAATCCGTTCGATCGAAGGGACGCCGTCATGGGCACCCAGCAGGAAAAGGACGAGCTCTACGCTCTCGACATCTCCGACGTGACCTGGCTCAGCGCCCCGGGCACCGAGGAGGCCGAGGAGCGCGTCGAGATCGCGCATCTGCCGGGCGGCGGCGTCGCCATGCGTTCCTCGCTGGACCCGGACACCGTCCTGCGGTACACGGAGGCGGAGTGGACGGCGTTCGTCCTGGGCGCTCGCGACGGTGAGTTCGACCTCACGTAGGTCCGGCGTCGGGCGGTCTCGTCACCGTGGGGACCGCCGGGCGCGGTGGTGGACGGCCGCCGGAGTGACCTTCCACCCTTCCCCTTGTGCGCGTATGGCCGGTAATGCCCGGCTCGCGACCGCCCTTCCCTCACACGGGGTTCACCGGGCTGTGGCACATGGCCGGTGAGGCGGCTTTTGCCGTGCCCTACGCCCTGCCTGAGTTCACCGGATGGCGATTAGGGTGGGTGGGGCGCGGCATGAAGAAACCTGCGAGCAGGTGATGCGCGTCGAACAAGGGGGAGAGCCGGGCGGACCGGCACATCGGGAACGGTCGCCCCCACCCACCACGGCACAAGGGTGCTCGACCACACCAGGAGGCAAAGTGAACGGCGATCGGGACGAGATCCGCGGCGGATGGGACCTGCCCGTCGACGAGTCGTCCGACGCGGATCCCGCCGAGATGACGGGTGAGTTCACCATCGACTACACCCCTCCCGCCTGGTACACGCAGAACGCGGCGGGGGACTCGTCGGGAGGAGCGGGCTCGCATCTGGCGCCCCCTCCGCCGCCGGTCGGTGCGCCCCTGTCCTCGCCCGGCCTGTCGGCGACGCCCGGCGGCTTCGAGCCCAACTGGGCGCCCGCACCGCCGACGCCCACTCCGCCGGCGCCCGCCGAGCCGGTTGCCCCGGCGGCTGAGGAGGCTCCCGCCGCCCCCGCCGCTCCGGAGACACCGCAGGCGCAGGCTCCGGCCGCTCCGAGTCCTGCTGTTCCGGCTGCGGAGAGCGCGGATGCCGGCCCGTTCGGCGGTGGCGATGTGGAGAGCGGCGCGACGATGCGGTTCTCGCCCGCCGCGCTCAAGCGGGAGATCGCTGAGCGCGAGGCGGAGGCCGCGGCGGCGGACGCCGCCGGGGCGCAGAGCGACAAGAAGGACGACAAGGCCGAGGAGGCCGACGAGGCCGACGCCCCGGTTTCCTCCGTTACGGGCTCCGAGGACGCTTCCCTGTCCGGTACGCCCTCGTCCGGTACGCCCTCGTCCGGTACGCCCTCGCCTGATACGCCCTCCGAGCCGTCGGCCTCTCCCGCCTCGCTCACCGAAGCCGCCTCGGCGGACGCTGCGGACCCCGAGGACGGCGAAGCGGCCGGGACCGGCACGGACGGGACTCCGGGCGCCGATGAAGCACCCGCCGCCGTTACGGACGCGGGCGCGCAGGACGTCGTACCGCAGGACGCCGCGCCCCAGGACGCGCCGCCGCCCGCTGCCGACGCCCCGCAGGCCGCCGCCGCACCGGTGCCGTGGTCGCCGCCCGCGCAGGGCGGCGCGCTGCCGCCCCTGCCGCCCGCCTTCCAGCCGGCCGCTCCGGCGCCCTCCGCACCGCAGCCCGCGGCGCAGTGGCCCGGTGCCGCCCCGGCGAACCAGGTGCCCGGCGGCTACGGCTTCCCCCAGGCGGGCCCGGGGGCCCCGGCGGTCCAGCCGCCGCAGACGCCCCAAGCACCCCAGCCGCCGCACCAGCAGCAGCCGTTCCCCGGCCAGGCCCCGGGCGCACCGCTGCCGCCGCAGGCGCACCCCCAGTCCCCCCAGAACGCGGGCGGTTACGGCTTCCCGCCGCAGGGCGGCTACGGCTTCCCGCAGACCGGCCAGCCGGGTCAGCCCGGTCAGCCCCACCAGCAGCAGGGGCAGCCGGGCCAGGCGCCCAACGCACCCCAGCAGCCGCAGCCCCACGCGCCCTTCCCCGCCCAGGGCACCCCGAACCTCCCCGCCCCCGTCGCCCCGCAGCCGCCGGAGGCGTACGGGCAGCAGCCCCAGGCCCAAGGCCAGCCCCCCGCCCAGCCCCAGCCGCATCAACAGCAGCCCGTCGACCCGCGTGCGGGCGGCGCCTGGCCCACCCCCGTCGCGCACGACCAGCGCGAGCGGTCCGTGCCGGGCGCCCCGCTCGGGTACACCGCGGCCGTCGAGCTCTCCTCCGACCGGCTGGTGCGGGGCAAGCAGAAGGCGAAGAGCAGCCGGAACCCCTCCGCCGCCTCCCGGTTCAAGCTGGGCGGCAAGAAGGAGGAGGCCGAGCGGCTGCGCAAGCTGGAGCTGATCCGTACGCCGGTGCTCTCCTGCTACCGCATCGCCGTCATCAGCCTCAAGGGCGGCGTGGGCAAGACCACGACCACGACCGCGCTCGGCTCGACCCTGGCCACCGAGCGGCAGGACAAGATCCTCGCCATCGACGCCAACCCGGACGCCGGCACGCTCGGCCGCCGCGTGCGCCGCGAGACCGGGGCGACCATCCGTGACCTGGTCCAGGCGATCCCGTACCTCAACTCGTACATGGACATCCGCCGGTTCACCTCGCAGGCGCCCTCCGGTCTGGAGATCATCGCCAACGACGTGGACCCGGCCGTCTCGACGACGTTCAACGACGAGGACTACCGGCGCGCGATCGAGGTGTTGGGCAAGCAGTACCCGATCATCCTCACCGACTCCGGCACCGGCCTCCTCTACAGCGCGATGCGCGGGGTCCTCGACCTCGCCGACCAGCTGATCATCATCTCGACCCCTTCGGTCGACGGGGCCTCCAGCGCCTCCACGACGCTGGACTGGCTGTCGGCGCACGGGTACGCGGACCTGGTGCAGCGTTCGCTGACCGTCATCTCCGGGGTCCGCGAGACCGGCAAGATGATCAAGGTGGACGACATCGTGCAGCACTTCGAGACGCGCTGCCGCGGTGTCGTCGTCGTGCCGTTCGACGAGCACCTGGCGGCGGGGGCCGAGGTCGACCTCGACATGATGCGGCCCAAGACCCGTGAGGCGTACTTCCACCTCTCGGCGCTGGTGGCCGAGGACTTCGCGCGGGCCCAGCAGCAGCAGGGGCTGTGGACGGCGGACGGCCAGAACCCGCCGCCGCAGTTCGCCCCGCCGATGCCCGGCCACCAGGGCTACCCGGGACAGGGTCAGGGCCAGCCGATGCCGGGCCGGCCGGGCGCCCCCGGTCAGCCGATGCCCGGACAGCCCGCAGCAGGACAGCCGGTCCCTGGCCACCAGTTCCCCGGCCAGCAGACCCCGGGTCAGCAGATCCCCGGTCAGCAGCCGTACGCGCCGCAGCAGCCCGGCCCCGGCCAGCCCTACCCGCCGCAGGCGCACCAGGGCCAGCAGCCGCAGCACCCCGGCCAGCCGCAGCAGGGACAGCCGGGGCAGCAGCCCTACAGCGGTCAGCCGTACGGCGGGCAGCCGCCGTACGGGGGATATCAGACGGCCGGTCAGCCGGGCGCACCCCAGGCCCCCTACCCGCCGCAGGCGGCGCCGGGCGGACCGCAGAACGGGTGGCAGCAGTCGCCTCCCCCGCAGGGCGGGCCCGGTGCACCCGGGGCCGGCGTGCCGCAGCAGGGACAGCCGGAGCAGCAGGGCGGACAGGCCAACCCGGCAGGCCAGCCCGATCTGCAGGGCCCCGTGCCTCCGGCCGGGTGGCAGCAGACGCCTCCGCAGCCGCCGCCGGCACCGCAGCAGTAGGCCGGTGGAAGGGCCGCCGAAACGGCCTGAGTGGTTTAGACCAATGAGGGCTCGCATCGCTCACGCGGTGCGAGCCCTTCCGCATTCCCGCAGCCCACACGCGGTTTGACACACCGTTGACGAGCCTCGACCACCGCTGATAAACCTTCGCATCACCAACTGGCGAACCAGAGATCTGCCCGCCTTCTTCAGCGAGTGATGACGCGAGGTCCCCGTCCATGGTCACAAGAGTTCCTCACCACTCCGTCCGGCCACGCCGACGCCTACGCCTCCTGCTGGCCTCCGGAGCGGCCGCCCTGGCGCTCGCCGCCGGTTCCGTCGTTCCGGGCAACCCGCTCGCGCCCGCGCCCTCCGAGGCTCGCGCCGACGACGGGAAGACGACGCTCACGGTCGCCGTCGCGCAGAGCGTCGACTCCCTCAGCCCGTTCCTGGCGCAGCGGCTCGTCAGCACGAGCATCCACCGGCTGATGTACGACTACCTCACCAACTACGACGCCAAGGACAACAAGGCGATCCCGGGTCTGGCCACCGCATGGGAGCCCTCCGCGGACAAGCTGACCTGGACGTACACGATCCGCTCGGACTCGAAGTGGTCCGACGGGCAGCAGGCCACCGCCGAGGACGCGGCCTGGACGTTCAACAAGATGATGACCGACGAGGGCGCGGCCACCTCCAACGGCAGCTTCGTCGGCAACTTCGAGAAGGTGACCGCCCCCAGCAAGGACAAGCTGGTCATCAAGCTCAAGGAGCCGCAGGCCACGATGGCCGCGCTCGACGTCCCGATCGTGCCCCGGCACGTCTGGGAGAAGGTCGGCGACTTCTCGAAGTTCAACAACGACAAGGACTTCCCCGTCGTGGGGAACGGTCCGTTCATCCTGACGGACTACAAGGTCGACAGCTTTGTGAAGCTCAAGGCCAACAAGGACTTCTGGCGCGGATCGCCCAAGTTCGACGAGCTGGTCTTCCGCTACTACAAGGACCAGGACGCGGCCGTGGCCGCCCTGCGCAAGGGTGAGGTCTCCTTCGTCGCGGGCAGCCCCAGCCTGACGCCCGCCCAGTCCGCCTCGCTGGAGAAGGCCCCGGACATCAAGGTGAACGACGCCCCGGGCCGCCGCTTCTTCGCGCTCGCCGTCAACCCGGGTGCGCGGACCAAGGACGGGCAGAAGTTCGGCGACGGCCACCCGGCGCTCCTGGACCAGAAGGTGCGGCACGCGCTGTTCATGGCGGTCGACCGCAAGACGATCATCGACAAGGTCTTCCAGGGCCACGCCGTCGAGGGCGAGGGCTACATCCCGCCGCGCTTCGGCGACTACTTCTGGAAGCCGGCGGACGGCCAGAAGCTCGCCTACGACCCGGCGAAGGCGGCCTCCCTCCTCGACGAGGCCGGGTACAAGAAGAACGGGGCGGGCAAGCGCGTCGGCAAGGACGGCAAGCCTCTCGACTTCCGTATCCTCTGCCACGCCACCGACCCCAACGACAAGGCGATCGGCAAGTACCTCCAGGAGTGGTGGGGCGAGCAGGGCATCGGGCTGAAGGTCGACTGCCTCGACAACGTTTCCGACCCCTGGTACGCCGGTGAGTACGACCTCGCCTTCGACGGCTGGTCCGTCAACCCCGACCCCGACTTCGTCCTCTCCATCCACACCTGCGCCGCGCTGCCGGCCAAGGCGAAGGAGACGGCCGCGACCGACAACTTCATCTGCGACAAGCAGTACGACGACCTCTACAAGAAGCAACTGGCGGAGTACGACCCCGCCAAGCGGGCGGATCTGGTCAAGCAACTGGAGTCGCGGCTGTACGACACCGGGTACATGAACGTCATGGCGTACCCGAATGCCGTCGAGGCCTACCGCACCGACCACATCGAGTCCATCACCACCATGCCGTCGGCCGCGGGCAACATCTACGGCCAGGACGGTTACTGGAGCTGGTGGTCGGCGGTCCCGGCCGCCGGGGCCTCCTCGTCCGGTTCCTCCGACTCCGGTGGCTCCTCCACCGGGGTGCTCGTCGGGGTCGGGATCGCCGTCGTCGTCCTCGCCGGTGGCGGACTGCTGTTCGCCATGCGTCGCCGCTCCACCGCGGAAGACCGTGAATAGTCCATGAGCTCAGAAAGCACTCCCGCCCTGCTGAAGGGCGCGGCGGGCGTGGAGAGCACCGCATCCGGCGGCCCGGCTCCGGCCGGGCCGTCGGCCCGCTCCCCACGCTCCCGCAGTACGGCTGCCTACGCCCGCTACGCTGCGGGCAAGCTCGCCGGGGCGGCCGTCTCCCTCTTCGCCGTCCTCGTCACCAGTTTCTTCCTCTTCCGCCTGATCCCCGGCGACCCGGTCAAGCAAATGACCGGCGGCCGTCAGGTGTCGACCGAACAGATCGCGGCGATGCGCCGTGAGTTCGGGCTCGACCTGCCGCTGTGGCAGCAGTTCACGCAGTACTGCGGCAAGGCGCTGACCGGCGACTTCGGTACGTCGTACCAGTTCCGCGCCCCGGTCGTCGACAAGATCACCGAGGCGCTGCCCGCCACCCTGCTGCTGACCGGCACCGCCTTCGTCATCTACACGCTGCTCGGCATCTGGCTGGGCGCGCGCTCCGCGTGGCGCAACGGCAGTGCCGGGGACCGGGCCAACACGGCGTTCGCGCTGACGCTGTACTCGGTGCCGTCGTTCTGGCTCGGTCTGCTCCTCATCATCACCCTGTCGGTGGGCATCGGCCCGATCCCCGGGATGTTCCCGACCGGCGGTATGGAGTCCGGCGACACCGAGGGCTTCGACCGGGTGCTGGACATCGCCCACCACCTGGTGCTGCCCGTCGTCACGCTGGTCGCCGTGGAGTACGCGCGCACCCTGCTGGTGATGCGCTCCTCGCTGCTCGACGAGATGGGCAGCGACTACCTGACCACGGCTCGTGCCAAGGGGCTGCGCGACGACCTCGTCCGCCGGAAGCACGCCGTGCCGAACGCGATGCTGCCCACCGTCACCCTGCTCTTCGTGAACCTCGGTACGACGGTGGCGGGGGCGATCCTGGTGGAGACGGTGTTCTCCTGGCCGGGTCTCGGCGGCCTCTTCTACCAGGCGCTGAGCGTGCCCGACCTGCCGTTGGTGCAGGCGCTGTTCTTCGTGTTCGCCGCCGCGGTGATCCTGATGAACACGCTCGCCGATGTGATCTATCCGCTGCTCGATCCCCGGGTGGGCCGATGACGACGTCGATGGAGAAGCCCTCCGAACCGCAGGAGCCGGACGCCCGCAAGCTCCCCGGGGATGTGCGGGCACAGAGCCCGCGCGCCCTGACCCGGGCCCGGCGGCGGCAGGCGGTGGCCCGCTTCTGGCAGCAGTACCGCACGCACCGCGCCGGTCTCGTCGGGCTCGCCGTGCTCGCGGTGATCGCCCTGCTGGCGCTGACCGCACCGCTGCTGGTGGGGGCCGACTCGCAGAGCGTGACGAACGCCCCGGGCGGCCCGCTGGAGGAGCCGAGCGGTGAATTCCCGCTCGGGACCGACCAGTTCGGGCGCAGCCTGCTGGCCCTGATGCTGTGGGGCACGCGGGTGTCGCTGACGGTCGGGCTGCTCGCCGCCTTCCTGTCGGTGGCGATCGGCACCCTGATCGGGATCACCGCGGGCCACTTCAAGGGCTGGTACGCCACCGTCATCATGCGGGTGACGGACTGGTTCCTGGTGATGCCGACCCTGGTGCTGGCCATCGCCCTGGCCACGGTCCTCTCCCGGTCGATCTGGACGACGATCCTGGCGATCGGCGTGACGACCTGGCCGACGACCGCCCGCTTGGTCCGCGCCCAGACGCTGTCCGTCGAGTCCCGCCCGTACATCGAACGCTCGCGGGCGCTCGGCGGCGGTCACGGGCACATCATGTCGCGTCACGTCCTGCCCAACGTCATGCCGCTGGTGCTCGCCCAGACCACGCTCGTGATCTCCACCGCCATCCTCACCGAAGCCACCCTCGCCTTCCTCGGGCTCAGCGATCCCACGATCGTCTCCTGGGGCGGGCTGCTCCAGGACGCCCGTGAGGCCGGCGCGGTCTCCTCCGGCAACTGGTGGTACCTCGCTCCGCCCGGACTCGCCATCGCCGTGGTCGCCCTCGCCTTCACGCTGTGCGGCCGCACCATCGAGTCCGTGCTCAACCCCAAGCTGGGGGTGTCCCGTTGACCGCCACGACCACGACCACCACGCCGAACCCCGACCCGTCAGGATCGCCCGGCCTGTCGGAGCCGGTCGGCGATCCCCCGCTCCTGGAGGTGCGGAATCTGACCGTCACCTACGGCGGCGGGGCCGACGCCGTCCCCGCCGTACGGGGGGTCGATCTGCGGGTCGAGGCCGGGCAGAAGCTCGGCATCGCCGGGGAGTCCGGCTGCGGGAAGTCCACCCTGGCCCTGGCCCTGCTCCGCCTCCTGCCCGCGACGGCGAAGCTGACGGGCGAGATCCTGCTCGACGGCGAGGACGTCCTCACCATGAAGTGGGGGCGGCTGCGGGCGGTCCGCTGGGCGGGCGCGTCCATCGTCTTCCAGGGCGCGATGCACTCGCTGAACGCCGTCCACCGGGTCGGCGACCAGATCGCCGAGCCGATCCTGCTGCACAGCAAGGCCACCCCGGCCGCCGCCCGCAAGCGCGCCGGTGAGCTGCTGGAGCAGGTGGGCCTGCCCGCCGCCCGCGCGCAGGCGTATCCGCACGAGCTGTCCGGCGGGCAGCGCCAGCGCGTGATGATCGCGATGGCGCTCGCCTGCGATCCGCGGCTGATCGTGGCGGACGAGCCGACGACCGCGCTGGACGTGATGATCCAGGCCCAGATCCTGCGCCTGATCGAGCAGCTCGTGGCCGACCAGAACGTCGGCCTGATCATGATCAGCCACGACCTCGCGGTGCTCGCCGACACCTGCGACCGGCTCTCGGTGATGTACGCGGGCCGGGTCGTGGAGGAGGGCCCGGCCCGGCAGGTGTACACCGACGCCCGGCACCCGTACGGCAAGGCCCTCTCCGCCGCGTTCCCGAGGATCGGGGACCTGTCCTCGCGGCACGCCCCGCGCGGACTGCCGGGTGACCCGCCGGATCCGGCCGCGCTGCCGGGCGGCTGCACGTTCCACCCGCGGTGCCCGGTGGCGCTGGACGTCTGCGACACCGAGGACCAGGAGCTGCGGGAGGCCGGGGCGGAACGCCGGGCGGCCTGCGTCCTGGTGGACGTGGACGGCAGACAGCCCCACGCGGACGGCGCACGACCCCGTGCGGACGGCGCGCAGCCCGGGGACGACGATGCAAGGAGCACCTCATGAGCACCACGCCCGTCGTCAGCACCGCGCCCCTCCTCAGCGCCGAGGAGCTGAAGGTCGCCTTCCCCGGTCGGCGCGGGGCCGCCACCGCCCGCGCCGTCGACGGTGTCGACCTGGACATCCGGCCCGGCGAGATCGTCGCACTGGTCGGCGAGTCCGGCTGCGGCAAGACGACGCTCGCCCGGTCCCTGCTCGGCCTGGTCCCGCCCACCTCGGGGCGGGTCACCTTCGGCGGCACCCCGCTCGACTACGCGGGCCGGGCGCTGAAGGCGTACCGCAAACGCGTGCAGCTGGTCCTCCAGGACCCGAGCGGCTCGCTCAACCCCCGGCACACGGTGTACGACGCGGTGGCCGAGGGGCTGCGCATCCACGGTTACGCGGGCGACGAGCGGGCGGCCGTCTCGGAAGCCCTCTCCCGGGCGGGCCTGCGCCCCCCGGAGCGGTTCTTCCTGCGCTTCCCGCACGAGCTGTCGGGCGGTCAGCGCCAGCGCGTCGTGATCGCCGGGGCCCTGGTGCTGGAGCCGGAGCTGATCGTGGCCGACGAGCCGGTGGCCTCGCTGGACGCATCGGTACGGGGGGAGATCCTGGCGCTCCTGCTGCGCCTGCGGGACGAGCTGGGGCTCTCGGCGCTGGTGGTGACCCATGACCTGGGGCTCGCCTGGAACATCGCGGACCGGGTGGCGGTGATGTATCTGGGCCGGATCGTCGAGACGGGCCCGGTCGAGCAACTGCTCACGGCCCCTCAGCACCCGTACACCCGGGCCCTGCTGTCCGTCCTTCCGGAGGCGGAGGGCGAACCGGTGGTACTGGCCGGGGAGCCGCCGGACCCCTCGAAGGTGCCTTCCGGCTGCCGGTTCCACGTCCGCTGCCAGGTCCTGGCCTCGGGCGAGGCGGAGCGGGCGGGGGTGGCCCAGGCCTGCCGCACGGTGGATCTGCCGGTGCTGAACGGGGGCGGGGACGCCCAGGTGGCGTGCCACTGGGCGGCGGCGAGCCCGCCGACGTACCGACGGCCTGAGGCCGGTGGCCCTCAGCGGGTCCGGTAGCGGGCGTAGATCAGCCCACTCGTGGCGAAGGCGCGCTCCTCGACCAGTTCGAGGTCGAGGCGCACGCCGTCGGGGAAGAACCGCTTGCCGCCGCCGACCACGCTCGTGGTGATGAACAGGTGGTACTCGTCCACCAGACCTGCCGCGATGGCCTGGGCCGCGAGGTTCGGGCCGTCGACGGTGAGGTCGGCGTCCGCCTCGTCCTTGAGCCGGCGTACCGCGTCCGGGTCGAAGGACCGCTCGATGCGGGTCTTCGCGCTGGACACCGCGTCGAGCGTCGCGGAGTACACGACCTTCTCCGCGGCCTGCCAGTCGCGGGCGTACTGCGCGATGTGCGGCGGCGGGCCGGGCTCGTCGAGCGCGGTCTCCCAGTAGACCATCGTCTCGTACATCCGCCGGCCGTAGAGGTAGGTGCCGACCGGCCGGAAGAGGTCGTTGACAAAGGTGTGGACCTCCGGGTCCTCGGCCCCGGTGCCGAGGCCGCCCTCCGCTGCCTCGGCGTAGCCGTCGAGCGAGGTGATCATGGAGTAGATGAGCTTGGCCACGGCGTCTCCTTCGGTACGGACGCGCATCTTCCGGCGGTCCGCAGATGATGACCGCCGCGCACCGCGGAATTCATCGGTCGGCAGGCGTCGACGCTCGCGCCGCGACTAACCGCAAAGAGTTCTTCGCGAATAAGTCTTTGCGAAGAACTCTTTGCGTTCTAGAGTCTGCCTCATGACAGACACCACGTCACACCCTTCCGACGACCCGTCACGGCACGAGGGATCGGTCGTCCTGGATGCCAAGGGGCTGCGCGCCATGGCGCATCCGGTCCGCGTGCAGGTGATCGGGCTGCTGCGGAAGCACGGCCCGTCCACAGCCACCCGGCTCGCGGAGCGGCTGGGGGTGAACTCCGGAACGGCCAGCTACCACCTGCGTCAGCTCGGCGCCGCGGGCTTCGTCGAGGAGGACACCGAACGCGGCAACGCGCGGGAGCGCTGGTGGCGTTCGGTGCACCGGACCACCTGGTTCAACGACCCGGAGCTGGCCGAGCGGGAACCGGAGGCCGCCCTCGCCTACCAGCAGTCCGTCGCCTCCATCTACTCCCTGCGCACCCGGCAGACGTTGAACGAGCTGCAGGCGATGCCCCGCGTCTGGCGGGAGCGGTTCGACCTGAGCGACTGGGTTCTGCGGCTCACCCCCGAGGAAACCGCGGCGCTCTACCAGGAGTTGGGGGATGTCATCGGTCGCTACCGACGGGACACCCCGGAGAACGCGGCGACCGCCCCGGCGGGTGCTGAGCGCGTGGGCCTCATCACGCACATCCTGCCCGAGCTGAACACGCCCGCCCCGGAAGAGGAGACACCGTGACGCGAGAAGGGGCGGCGATATCGGGCAAGCGGTCCTTACGGCCGCTGGCCGGGGTACTGGCGGCCGTCGCCGCTTCCGTGACCGGCACCCGGATCTCCCTGATCGCCCTCCCCTGGTTCGTCCTCGTCACCACGGACAGCGCCACCCTGACCGGGCTGGTCGCCTTCTGCGAGATGGCACCGTACGTCCTGGTCAAGGCGTTGTCCGGCCCGCTGGTGGACCGGACGGGCCCACGGACCGTCTCCTGGACCACGGACCTGGCGAGCGCGGCCGCCGCCGCGTCGATCCCCCTGCTGCACACCCTGGACCTGCTGTCCTTCCCCGTCCTGCTGGGCCTGGTCGCGGTGATCGGGGCCGCTCGGGGCCCGGGCGACCTGGCAAAAGAGGTCATGGTCCCGGAGGCCGCCGAGCGCGCCGGAATCCCTTTGGAGCGGGCCATGGGCCTGTCCGGCGTGATCGAGCGGCTCGCCTCCACCATCGGCCCGGCGGCGGGCGGCGCCCTGGTGGCGCTGCTCGGCCCCATGACCGGTCTGGCCGTCAACGCGGGCTGTTTCGTGCTCGGTTCGGTGATCGTCGCGGTGGCGCTGCCGCGCGGCATGGGGCGTCCGGCCGTGGATCCGTCAGCACCTGCCGACGCCCAGGAGCCGGGCTACTGGCGCCGGTTCGGCGAGGGCTTCACCTTCCTGCGGGGCGAGCCGTTGCTGCTCGCCGTCATCGTCGTGGTCGGGATCACCAACCTGCTGGACGCGGCCATGACCACCCTGATGGTCCCCGTGTGGGCCGGGGAATCCGGGCAAGGACCGGCGGCGATCGGCCTGGTCAGCACCGCGATGGGGGCCGCCGCGGCCGTCGGGAGCCTCATCGCCGCGATGACCGCCCACCGGCTGCCCCGCAGAGCGGTGTTCCTCCTCGGGTTCCTCCTGGCCGGGGCCCCGAGGTTCCTGGTCCTCGCGGTGGACGCTCCCCTGGCCGTGGTGCTGGCCGTCTTCGCCGTCAGCGGGTTCGGGGCCGGATTCATCAACCCCGTCCTGGGTGCCGTGCTCGTCGAACGGGTTCCGCGCCGGATGCTGGGCCGGGTCAACGCCCTCGGGGACTCGCTGGCCTGGTCCGGCATCCCGCTCGGTGGGCTGCTCGCCGGGGCGGCGGTGACGGCCGCCGGGCTGACTCCGGTGCTCCTCGCCTGCGGGGCCGCCTACTTCCTCACCACCACCCTGGCCGGACTGCGGCCCGAGTGGCGGGCCATGGACCGCTCCCGCGAGGACGGCGTACCGCAGGAGGAGGCAGCGGCTCGGGACGGCGCGAAGACGGTGCCCTGATCACCGGGTGCCGGTCGGCCCACCGGGGTGGTGGATCGCCCCCGTCAGCTCACCCAGCGGCCGCCCCGTCCCGCCCCAGCGGTGCTGGATGACCTCGGCGGCGATGGCGACCGCCGTCTCCTCCGGCGTACGGGCTCCGAGGTCGAGACCCACGGGTGAGGCGAGGCGGGAGAGAGCCGCCTCGTCCGCCCCGGCCTCGCGCAGCCGGGCGAGCCGGTCGTGGTGGGTGCGGCGGCTGCCCATCACACCGATGTACGCGGCGGGCGTGCGCAGGGCCGCGAGGAGCAGGGGGACGTCGAACTTCGGGTCGTGGGTGAGGACGCAGATCACCGTGCGGGCGTCGACCTCGGTGGACTCCAGGTAGGTGTGCGGCCAGGCGCGGACCACCTCGTCGGCCGTGGGGAAGCGTTCCCGGGTGGCGAAGGCGGGGCGGGCGTCGCAGACGGTGACCCGGTAGCCGAGGAACGAGCCGATGCGGGCGGTGGCGGCCGCGTGGTCGATCGCGCCGAAGACGAGCATGCGGGGCGGCGGGGCGTACGTCCGGATGAAGACGGCCACCTCCTGCATCCGGCGCTGCCCGTGCGCCCCGTACCACTGGGTCGCGGTGTGGCCCTGGGCCAGCAGCCCGCGGGCGTCGTCGGTGACGGCCGCGTCGAGCCCCTCGGAGCCGAGCGTGCCGGTGGCGGGCCCGACGTCGGAGGGGCGGACCACCAGGCGGGCCCCGGTCTCCGCCGCGCCGGACAGGACGGTCGCCTCGGCCACCGGACGGTCCGCTGCGATCAGGTCCAGGACGACCGCGAGGTCCGCGCGCTCGGCGGCGGTCGCGTACGCGCGCACCAGCACCTCGATCGTGCCGCCGCAGGTCAGTCCGACGCCGAACGCCTCGTCGTCGCTGATCCCGTACGCCACCACGCGCGGGCCGGCCCCGGCGAGCACCTCGCGGGCGACCTCGTACACATCGCCCTCGACACAGCCCCCGGAGACGCTGCCGAGCACGGTGCCCACCGCGTCGACGGCCATGACCGCGCCCGGGTCGCGGGGCGCGCTGCCGTGCACGGCGACGACGGTCGCCAGGGCGAGGGGGACGCCGTCGGCGCACCGGGCACGGAGGTCGGGCAGGATGTCGCGCACCCTGTCAGCATCCGTCGTCCCGGGGCGTAACGCACACTCCAGGCGTACGTCAGTGGGCGCGGTCGTACGCGGTGGTCAGCTCGCTGGAGCGCTTCACATCGGCGGCCATGGCGACCAGGAGGTCGTCGATCGAGTCGAACTTCAGCATGCCGCGGACGTACGCGAGGAAGTCGACGGCCACGTGCAGCCCGTAGAGGTCGAGGTCGACGCGGTCGATGGCGTACGCCTCCACCGTCCGCTCGGTGCCGTTGAACTGCGGGTTCGTGCCGACCGAGATCGCGGCGGGCATCGACTCGCCGTCCACCTCCAGCCAGCCGGCGTACACGCCGTCGGCGGGGATCGCGGTGTGTGGCAGGGTCTCGACGTTGGCCGTCGGGAAGCCCAGCTCGCGGCCGCGCTGCGCGCCGCGCACCACGATGCCCTCGACCCGGTGCGGGCGGCCGAGGATCTCGGCGGCCCCGGCGACGTCGCCCTCGGCGATCAGGCGGCGGGTCAGCGTGGAGGAGAACGGCTGTCCGCCGCCCGCCTCGCCGGTGACGTACAGGTCGATGACCTCGACGGTGTAGTCGTAGGTGGCGCCCAGCTCGGTCAGCAGCGCGACGTTCCCCGCGGCCTTGTGGCCGAAGCGGAAGTTGGGGCCCTCGATGACGGCCTCGGCGTGGAGGCGGTCGACGAGGACCTTCGCGATGAAGTCGGCGGGCGACAGCTTCGAGAACTCGGCGGTGAACGGCAGGATCAGCACCGCGTCCACGCCCAGCTCCGCCATCAGTTCCGCGCGGCGGTGGTGCGGGGCGAGCAGCGGCGGGTGGCTGCCGGGGCGGACGACCTCGCTGGGGTGCGGGTCGAAGGTGACGACGACCGACGGGATGCCCAGTTCACGGGCGCGCTCGACGGCCCGGCCGATGATCAGCTGGTGTCCGCGGTGCACGCCGTCGTAGGAGCCGATGGTGACGACGCTGCGCCCCCAGTCCTGGGGGATGTCCTCCAAGCCACGCCAGCGCTGCACTGTGACCGCTCCTCGCCCGAACCTGTGTACGTGTGTATGTCGATTACGCAGGTCTAAGACTGCCATGCTCACGTCCCGCCGCCTGCATCGGCATCGGCATGGACGGACGTGATGTCTCCAACGCCTCGACCGTGCGCCGGGCGCTCGGGCCCACGACCGCCGCCCACTCCTCGGGGGCGTCGGCCAGCCAGCGGGTGACGAGGGCGGCGAAGCCGGGCACGTCGCGGGCGCACTCGACCAGGCCCCGGTCGAAGCGGGCGGCGCCTTCGGGGGTACGGACCAGCAGCATGCCGGTGCGGTGGACGAGGGCGCGGGTACGGATCTCGGGGCGGCGCCCGGAGCCCAGGGCTGCGGCCCGGAGCAGGGCTTCCAGGACGTCCGGGTTGCGGCCGGTGGTCTGCTCGAACTCCAGCAGCACCTCCAGCAGCTCGGCCCGCAGCGGCCGGGAGTCCGCGCTGCCCGGCCCGGCGAGGACGGCGGCGAGCGCGGCGCGCACCGGGGGCGGTGCGGGGCGGTCCCGGAGCAGCCCGGTGACCAGGGGCAGCAGCAGGGCGCGGGCGGCCGGGCCGTGTTCCAGGCGGAGGTCGACGTACTCGGCGGCGTGGGTGCCGTCGTCGGGGTGGGCGTCGATGTACTCCCGTACGAGCCCGGCGACGTGCAGCGCGAGCGCGGGCGTGTCGAGGCCGGCCAGGGCCCGCAGCACCGCTCCCCCGCCGTCGCCGGGGCGGGCGAGACGGGCGCGGAGGGCGGCGAGGACCGGCTCCTGGTAGGACGGGAACACCTCGGCGAGCAGTTCGACGGGCAGCCGGGGGTCTCCGGCGGCGAACGCGCGCAGCGCGCACGGGAGATGACGGCTCCGGGCCTTCGGGTCACGGACGAGGAGGGTGTGGGCGGCGGCGTGCAGCCCGGCGTCCTCGGGTCGCTCCAGCAGGATCTCGGCGGCGGAGCGCAGCAGGGCCCGGTCGCCCTCGGCGCTGACCCGCTGCTGGAGGAGTCCGGCGTAGCGGGCGGCGGCGGAGCGGCGGGCCGGGCGGTCCTCGTCGCGGGCCCAGCGCTCGACGGCCCGGCAGAGCGCGGTGGGCTCGTCCTCCGCGAGGGCGGCGAGCAGCTCCCCGGCGCGGGTGTGCGGGGTGGCGATCAGCGCATCGGCGAGGCCGTCGAGGTCCAGCTCGCGGCGGGCGTACAGCAGGGCCTGCGCGGCGGCGGCGACGGTGGGGCGCAGGGGTACGTCCGGTGCGTCGGGGCCCACGAGCAGCGGGCGTTCGTCGGTGAACCAGCGGCACAGCAGCGGCTGGACGGCCGGGGCGTCGAGGGCGAGGCGGCGGGCGACCGCGTCCAGATACCGTTCGTCACCGTCGGTGCGGGGCAGCCCGTCGGCGGGCACCAGGCGGCGCAGCAGGTCGATCCGGTCCTCTTCGGGCAGCCGCAGCCGCCGCCAGAACCAGGGCCCGAACTCGCCGTACGCCCCGAGGTCCCCGGGTCCTTCGGGGGCGGCGGAGCGGCGGGTGATACGTCCGGCGAGGACCCGCAGGACGCCGAGGTACGGGCGGGCGTCGGTCACCCGCAGCAGGCTGCCGTTCAGCAGGTGGGCCGCCCACCAGGCGGCGTCCTCGTCGCGCGGGCCCTCGTCGGTCCAGAGCCGGTCCAGCGCCTCGATGAGGTCGGCCATCCGGTGCGCGAGGGCGGCGGTGCCCTGACGGCGGCCGAGGAGCACCATCGCCTGGATCACCGGTCCGATGCGGTGCCGGGGCACGGGCAGGCTGCGGGGTTCGCCGGATGCGTCGGAGTGCGGGGTGCGGTCCGGGGTGTCGCTCCCTCGGTGCCAGCGGTGCACGAGGGAGCGCAGGGCCGCGTCCAGGTCGAGGTGGGCGCCCTGCACCCAGTCGCCGAGCTCCTCATGGGCGAAGCGGTAGCCCGCCCCGGCGGGGACGAGGAGCCCTTCGGTGAGCACGGCGGAGGCCCAGCCGGTGCGCCAGGGGAAGATCTCCTCGAACGCCGCCCTGTCCAGCTCGCCCTGGCCCGGGCCCAGACAGCGGCGGGCCGCCTCGTGGACCTGGCCCGCCACCCGGGCGGCCAGCCGGCGCACGGCCGCGCCGCGGGGCTGTTCGTCGGCGGCGGCCGCGATCCGGACGGCGGCGCGCACGCACAGCAGGTCGAGGTGGGCGCCGAAGACGTCCTCGGTGTCGGGGCGGCCCGGCACACCGGGCGGCAGGGCGGCGCGGACCTCGGCGAGGAGCCGCAGGGTCAGCGGGTGCCGGTCGTGGCCGGGGGCGAGCGCGGTGGGCGGGATGCCGTACGCCTCCTTGGCGCTGTCGGCCTGCTCGGGGGTGAGGTCGGCCAGCCGCAGGGCGGGCGGCAGACGGCGGGCGGGGCGGCTCGGGCGGTGCAGGGTGTCCGGGGGCCAGAGGGCGCCCGCGGTCTCCCAGTGCTCGGGGCGGCAGGCGACGACGAGCCGGACGGCGTTCTCGCGGAGCCAGCCGAGGGTGGAGCGCGTCCAGTCGGCCAGCCGGTGGGCGAGCAGCGGCGGCATCTCCTCGGGGCCGTCGAGGACCACCAGGAGCGGGTGTCCGGCGTCGGCGGCGAGCTTGGCGACGCGCTCCGGGGTGGCCGTGCTCATGTCGCCGTGGGCGCCCGCCGCCGTGACGATCCGGGCGGAGCGGGTGAGCGTACGGCTCGCGGCGTCCGCGACCGAGACGTCCTCGGCCAGCAGGTCCGCCCCACGCAGCCAGAGCGTGGGGGCGGGCGCGCCGCCGTCGGCGCGGCGGGCGGCGAGGGCGGTCAGTTCGGTGGTGCGGCCGGTGCCGGGTGCGCCGACGAGACCGAGGACCAGGCCCGTCCCGGCGGCGAAGGCGGCCAGCTCGGCGTGGACGTCCGCGCGCTCGACCGGCGCGGTGCGGGCCTTCGGGCCGTCCGCCGAGGCGACGGAGGTCGCGGTGAGCTGGAGGGCCCCGGCGAGGTTGAGGTGGGGGCCGTAGGCGGGGGCGACGGCGGCGTTGCGGCGGAGCAGGGCGTCCAGGGTGTCGTCCGTGCCCCGGGTGATCGGGAGCGCGAGGCCGGCCGCCTCGTGCGGAGCCGTGAGGGTGGTGGTGAGGATACCGAGGACCGCACCGGTGGCCGGGTCGGTGACCGGTCCGCCGACGGCCGCGCCGCCGGAGCGCAGGGCGTCGCGCCCGTCGGTGCCGAGGGCCAGCTCCAGGGCGGCGGGGACCGGGTGGCCGACGCCGTCCGGTGCGGTGTACGTGGCGGGGGTGGTGCCGAGCACGCGGGCCTCGCGCCGTCCGTGGGCGGCGATGTCCACGTAGCCGCCGGGCTCGGCGCGGTCGCGTCCGGCGATCGGCAGCGGCTCGGCGTCGAGGGTGTCGGGTCCGCCGGTGCGCAGGAGAGCGAGGCCGAGGGCGGGCAGCGCGGTGATGTCGTCGGGGGCGACGGAGCAGGTGCGCCCGTCGGTGCCGTGCAGGAGGAGCGGGCCCGGGGAGACGACGGCCTGATGGGCGGTGACGACCGTGCCGCGCTCGTCCGCGACGAATCCCGTCCCTCGCGGACGGCCGGCCTGATCGCAGATTCTTACCAGCTTCGACCGGTCCCCACTGCCCATGGTCCGACGGTAGGCCGCCGGTGATCGCCCGAAGCGCGCGGACGGGGAAAGCGCCCCCCGCGCCCCCGCTGTTCACTCCGAGCGCCCGTCCAATGGGGTGAATAAGCGTGTCCCCCGAGGAACAGGGATGGTGCCGGGGAGGGGAAAGGGGTGGAGCGGGCACCGATGGGGGGTGGTGCCCGCTCCACGACAAGCAGTCGGCGCGTCGGCGACAGGCAGTCAGCGAGTCTGCCGGACACGCCTCGGGTCAGGCGAAGACGGCGAGGCTCTTGGCCTTGCCCTTCTCCTCCTCGACGAGCACGAGGAACGTGCCGTCGGGCCCGAAAACCGCGACCGGCCCCGGCGGGTATGTCGGCATGTCCAGCCGTACGCCGTTGAGGAGCAGCTTGGCGCGCTTCTCGTCGACGTCCCAGCGGGGGAAGGCCGCGTCGGCCGCGTCGGCGACCGGCATCACGGTCAGCTCCTCCTGGTGCTGGTCCAGAGTGCGGGCCGCGTCCAGTCCGTACGGGCCGACCCGGGTGCGGCGCAGCGCCGTCAGGTGGCCGCCGACGCCGAGTCCGGCGCCGAGGTCGCGGGCCAGCGCCCGGATGTACGTCCCCGAGGAGCAGACGACGGAGACGATGAGGTCGAGGACAGGGGTGCCGTCCTCGGCGACGGCCTCGCGGACGTCGTAGACGCGGAAGGAGGAGACGGTCACCGGGCGGGCCGGGATCTCGAACTCCTCGCCGCCGCGCACCCGCGCGTAGGACCGCTTGCCGTCGATCTTGATGGCGCTGACCTTGGACGGCACCTGCATGATCGCGCCGGTCAGAGCGGCGACCCCGGCGTCGATGCCCTCCCGGGTCACCTCGGAGGCGTCGGCGGACGAGATGATCTCGCCCTCGGCGTCGTCGGTGACGGTGTCCTGGCCGAGCCGGATCGTGCCGAGATACTCCTTCTCGGTCAGGGCGAGGTGGCCCAGGAGCTTGGTGGCCCGCTGGACGCCGAGCACCAGGACTCCGGTGGCCATGGGGTCCAGGGTGCCGGCGTGGCCGACGCGTCGCGTACGGGCGATGCCGCGCATCTTGGCGACGACGTCGTGCGAAGTGAAGCCGGACGGCTTGTCGACGATGACAAGGCCGTCCGGCGTGGTGGTCTGCTCGGTCATGCGGAGGCGGGGCCCTCGTTCTTGTCGGTCGAGCCGGGGGTGTCCGCCTCGTCGTCCTCGTCCTCGGGCTTGCGGTACGGGTCGGCCTCACCGGCGTACGTCGCTCCGGTGGAGACCTCGCGCACCTCCGCGTCCCTGGTCCGCGCCTTGTCGAGGAGGTCCTCGATGGTGCGGGCGTTGTCCGGGAGGGCGTCCGGCACGAAGGCCAGGGTCGGCGTGAACCGGACCCCGGTCTGCCGGCCCACCTCGGAGCGCAGCACGCCCTTGGCGCTCTCCAGCGCGGCCGCGGAGGCCGCGCGCTCCTCGTCGTCGCCGTAGACCGTGTAGAAGACCGTGGCCTCCCGCAGGTCGCCGGTGACCCGGGCGTCCGTGATCGTCACGAATCCCAGCCGCGGATCCTTGATTCGGCGGTCCAGGGTCTCCGCGACCACGACCTGGATGCGATCGGCCAGCTTGCGGGCCCGCGCGTTGTCGGTCACCGGTCCGTCACTCTTCCTTCTGATTTCGCTCGACTGTCAGTCTTCGTCAGTGTGCAGCCGCCGTCTGACCGACAGCAGCTCCACCTCGGGGCGTCCCGCGACCAGCCGCTCGCAGCGGTCCAGCACGTCCGTGAGGTGTCCGGTGTCACCGGAGACCACGGCAAGGCCGATCTCGGCCCTGCGGTGGAGATTCTGCCCGCCGGTCTCGGCCACACTCACCGCGAACTTGCGTTGGAGTTCGGCGACGATCGGGCGGACGACGGAACGCTTCTCCTTCAACGACCGTACGTCGCCGAGGAGCAGATCGAAGGACAGGGTCCCCACATACATGTGTGTCCGGATGTCCCGCCGGTTCGGGTTCGTGCCCCGCCAGAGCTTGCCGGGGACATCAGAACCGTACCGGAACGGCCGGGGCCGATCGACGGAAATACGACCCGTCGACCGGCCCCGACCGTGGTGGCCGGGTTCCGGGAGCGGACTCCCGGAACCCGGCCGAATCCCTGCGGATCAGCCTCGCGGCTTCTCGCGCATCTCGTACGTCGCGATGACGTCGTCGATCTTGATGTCGTTGAAGTTTCCGAGGTTGATACCGCCCTCGAAGCCTTCGCGGATCTCGGTGACGTCGTCCTTGAAGCGGCGCAGACCGGAGATGTTGAGGCTCTCCGCGATGACCTTGCCATCGCGCAGCAGGCGCGCCTTGGTGTTGCGCTTGACCTCGCCGGAGCGGACCAGCACACCGGCGATGTTGCCCAGCTTGGACGAGCGGAAGATCTCGCGGATCTCCGCCGTGCCGAGCTCGACCTCTTCGTACTCCGGCTTGAGCAGACCCTTGAGGGCCGCTTCGATCTCCTCGATCGCCTGGTAGATGACCGAGTAGTACCGGACGTCCACGCCTTCGCGCTCGGCCATCTGCTCGGCACGCCCTGCGGCGCGCACGTTGAAGCCGATCACGATGGCGTCGGAACCCGTCGCCAGGTTGATGTCCGACTCGGTGACCGCACCCACACCGCGGTGCAGGATCCGGATGTCGACCTCTTCACCGACGTCGAGCTGGAGCAGCGAGGACTCGAGAGCCTCCACCGAACCGGACGCGTCGCCCTTGATGATGAGGTTGAGCTCCTGGACCAGACCGGCCTTGAGCGCCTCGTCCAGGTTCTCCAGGGAGAACCGGACGCCCTTGCGAGCGAAGTTGGCGTTGCGCTCACGGGCGGCACGCTTCTCGGCGATCTGACGGGCCGTACGGTCCTCGTCGACCACCAAGAGGTTGTCGCCGGCGCCCGGGACGTTGGTGAGACCGAGCACCAGGACGGGGGTCGAGGGACCCGCTTCCTGGACGTTCTGACCGTTGTCGTCGAGCATGGCGCGCACGCGGCCGTAGGCGTCGCCCACGACCACCGTGTCACCGATGCGCAGCGTTCCGCGCTGGACCAGGACGGTCGAGACGGCACCGCGTCCGCGGTCGAGGTGGGACTCGATCGCGATGCCCTGCGCGTCCTGCTCCGGGTTGGCCCGCAGGTCGAGCGAGGCGTCGGCGGTGAGGACGACGGCCTCCAGGAGCGCCTCGATGTTGAGGCCCTGCTTGGCGGAGATGTCGACGAACATGGTGTCGCCGCCGTACTCCTCGGCCACCAGACCGAACTCGGTGAGCTGACCGCGCACCTTGGTCGGGTCGGCGCCCTCGACGTCGATCTTGTTGACCGCGACCACGATCGGCACCTCGGCCGCCTTGGCGTGGTTCAGCGCCTCGATCGTCTGGGGCATCACACCGTCGTTGGCCGCCACCACGAGGATCGCGATGTCGGTCGACTTCGCACCACGGGCACGCATGGCGGTGAACGCCTCGTGACCCGGGGTGTCGATGAAGGTGATCTTCCGGTCCTCGCCGTTGACCTCGGAGGAGACCTGGTAGGCACCGATGTGCTGGGTGATGCCACCGGCCTCGCCCGCGACCACGTTGGTCTTGCGGATCGCGTCGAGGAGTCGGGTCTTACCGTGGTCGACGTGACCCATGACGGTCACGACCGGCGGACGGGAGACCAGAGCCTCTTCGCCGCCCTCGTCCTCGCCGAACTCGATGTCGAAGGACTCGAGCAGCTCGCGGTCCTCCTCCTCGGGGCTGACGATCTCCAGGACGTAGTTCATCTCCTCGGCGAGAAGCCGGAGCGTCTCGTCGGAAACGGACTGCGTGGCGGTGACCATCTCGCCGAGGTTCATCATCACGGCGACGAGCGACGCCGGGTTGGCGTTGATCTTCTCCGCGAAGTCGGTGAGCGAGGCGCCGCGCGACAGCCGGACGGCCTGTCCGTTGCCGCGAGGCAGCATGACGCCGCCGACCGACGGGGCCTGCATGGCCTCGTACTCCTGGCGCCTCTGCCGCTTCGACTTACGGCCACGACGCGCCGGACCGCCGGGACGGCCGAACGCACCCTGTGTGCCACCGCGGCCACCGGGGCCGCCGGGACGGCCACCGAAGCCGGGACGACCGCCGAAGCCGCCGCCACCACCGGGACGACCGGCACCGCCGCCGCCACCGGGACCGGCCGGACGGCCGGCGAAGCCGCCGCCACCGCCACCGCCGGGACGGCCTGCGAAGCCGCCGCCACCGGGACGACCGCCGCCACCGGCACCGCCGGGACGACCACCACCGCCGGGACCACGGCCACCGCCGGGGCCACCGCCGGGACGCGGGCCCGCCGCGGGACGCTGCGGCATCATGCCCGGGTTGGGGCGGTTACCTGCGGGACCGCCGCCGGGACGCGGAGCCTGCGGGCGCGGCATGCCTCCCGGAGAGGGACGGGCGCCGCCCTGACCCTGACCACCCTGGGGGCGCGGGGCGCCGCCGGGGCCACTGCCCTGGGGACGCGGGGCGCCGGGGCGCTCCGAGCCGCCACCGGGGCGCGGGGCGCCGCCGGGACGGGGCGCCGAGGGGCGCGCCATACCGGTGGAACCGCCGGAGGTGAAGGGGTTGTTGCCCGGACGGGGACCGGCCGGACGGGCGCCGCCGGGGCGCGGGGCGCCCTGGCCGGCGGGACGCGCGGGGCGGTCGCCGCCACGCTCGCCACCACGGCCGCCGTCACGCTGGCCACCGTCACGGCCGCCGTCGCGCTGACCGCCGGCCGGAGCCGGACGGGCGGGCGCGGGACGGGGGCCGGGGGTGGCGCCGGCGGGACGCGGGGCCTGCGGGGCGGCCGGGCGCTCCGGTGCCGGAGCCGAGAACTCGGCGGCCGGGACCGGGGTGGCCGGTGCCTTCGGTGCAGGCTTCGGGCCCGGACGGGGGCCCGCCGACGGCGCGGAGGGCGCTGCCGGGGTGCTGCTCGGGGCCTCGGCGGCGGCCGGCTTGGGGGCCGGGGCGCCGGGCTTCGGGGCAGCGGGACGTGCCGCAGCGGCCGGGGAGGGCGCTGCGGGCTTCGCGGGCGTCGCCTTACGGGGCGCGCCAGGCTTGGCAGCGGGCTTGCCGGCGTTGCCGCCGGGCCCCTGCAGTGCGTCGGTCAACTTGCGCACAACCGGCGCCTCGATCGTCGAGGACGCCGAACGGACGAATTCACCGAGTTCTTGGAGCTTGGCCATGACGACCTTGCTCTCGACGCCGAACTCCTTGGCGAGTTCGTATACCCGGACCTTAGCCACTTCGCTCCTTTTAGGTCCGGGTTACCGCCGGACCGTCGCTACTTCATGGGCGTACTCATCGCGTACTCATCGAGTGCTCATCGCAATCTCGACCTACTTCCAACTCGCGAGGTACCTGACCGCACGGGGTCCCGTGCCGTTCACTTTCTTACGGTGTCACCCGTTCGACGAACCGCGTGAGTGCCGCGGTGTCGAACGGCCCCTTGGCCTTGAAGGCCCGGGGGAACGCCCGGCGGCGAACCGCCAGGTCGAGACAGACAGAGGTGGGGTGCACATATGCACCCCGGCCGGGCAGCGTACCGCGTGGATCAGGGGCGCAGGCGCCCTCGTCCACCACGATGCGCAGCAGCTCGCTCTTGGTCGCTCGCTCCCGGCATCCCACACAGGTTCGCTCGGGGCAAGCGCGGGCTTGCGTCCGGCCAGACACGTTTAAGTCTACCTCCCCGTGCCGACCTCACCGCTTTGGGGCAAAAATCGAACGGATGTTGTCGTGATCTCAGCGGCGTGCGTCCAAGATCTATTCCCCGGAGCGGCTCCGGGTCAACGCCTTTCCGAGCGCTCCCGGGCCCGCTCGGCCCGCTCGCGGTCGGCGTTCTCCCGCTCCTCGTCCGTCTCGGTGTCCGGCCGGATGTCGATCCGCCAGCCGGTGAGACGGGCGGCGAGGCGGGCGTTCTGCCCCTCCTTGCCGATCGCCAGCGACAGCTGGTAGTCCGGCACGGTGACGCGGGCGGAGCGGGCGCCGAGGTCGACGACCTCGACCTTGCTCACCCGGGCGGGCGAGAGCGCGTTGGCGACCATCTCGGCCGGGTCGTCGGACCAGTCCACGATGTCGATCTTCTCGCCGTGCAGCTCGGCCATGACGTTGCGCACCCGGCTGCCCATCGGGCCGATGCAGGCGCCCTTGGGGTTCAGTCCCGCACGGGTGGAGCGTACGGCGATCTTGGTGCGGTGACCGGCCTCGCGGGCGATGGCCTCGATGACCACCGAGCCGTCCGCGATCTCCGGGACCTCCAGCGCGAAGAGCTTCTTCACGAGGTTGGGGTGGGTGCGCGAGAGCGTCACCGACGGGCCGCGGAC
Source organism: Streptomyces globisporus (assembly GCA_014649555.1). Lineage (GTDB taxonomy): Bacteria > Actinomycetota > Actinomycetes > Streptomycetales > Streptomycetaceae > Streptomyces > Streptomyces globisporus. The sequence goes on from BMTG01000016.1 coordinate 51,234, forward strand.
GCCCTTGGCGACCCGGACGACATACGTACGCAGGCGCAGGCCGTGGGTGTACTCCTCGCCCGGGACCTGCTCCTGCACCGGAAGGATGGCTTCCAGCTTGCCGATGTCGACCAGGACGTTCTTGGGGTCCTTGCCCTGCTGGACGACGCCCGTGACGACATCGCCCTCGTGTCCGGCGTACTCGCCGAAGGTCTTGTCGTCCTCGGCGTCGCGCAGCCGCTGCAGGATGACCTGCTTGGCGGTGGTCGCGGCGATGCGGCCGAATCCGGAGGGGGTGTCGTCGAACTCCTTGGGCTCCTGGCCCTCTTCGAGGTCGGCCGGGTCCTCCTTGGCCCACACGGTGACGTGGCCGTTCTCGTCGAGCTTCACGCGCGCGCGGCGGTAGCTGCCGTCGGTGCGGTGGTACGCGATGAGGAGGGCCGACTCGATCGCCCCGACGAGCACGTCGAAGGGGATCTCCTTGTCCTGCGCCAAGCCCTTCAGAAGCTTCACATCGATGTCCACGGCTACGCCTCCTCTTCCTTCTTGTCCTTGCGGTTGAATTCGATCTCCACGCGCGCCTTGGCGATCTCGTCGAAGGCGAGGCGGCGGGCGGTGGGCTTGCGGCCCTTGACGCCGGGCACTTCGAGGTCGAGCCCGTCCTCGTCGACGGCCAGGATGCGGGCGACCAGCTCACCGGAGCCGTCGCCGGTCAGGTGGAACCTGGCCAGCCGGCCGGTGGCGCGTACGTAGTGGCGGTGCTCGGTCAGCGGGCGGTCCGCGCCGGGGGAGCTGACTTCGAGGACGTACTCGCCCTCGCCCATCGCGTCGGTCTCGTCCAGCTTCTGGGAGATCGCGCGGCTCAGCTCCGCACAGGCGTCCAGCTCGACGCCCTCATCGGAGTCCACGATCACCCGCAGCACTCCCCGTCGGCCGGCCCGGGACACCTCGATCTCCTCGAGGTCCAGCTGCTGCGCGCTGACGAGCGGTTCCAGCAGCCCGCGCAGCCTCTCGCTCTGGGTGGTGCTCATCCGGGTGACTCCTCGGCCGCGTGTGCTGTTGTGGGGATCGTCGTGCGTCAGGTCAAAGGGTATCCGGTCGCCAGGGGTGTTGCCGTCCGCCTGCCGCTCGGCCGCGGGTACGCTCGCCTGCGGTGATCACATCAGGACAGATCCTGTCAGGACCGGTCCAGGCCCGAAGGAGAAACGTGCGGCGCACGGGGACGACGCGCAGGGGGGCGCTCACCGCGACGGGAGCTCTCGCCCTGGGTGCGGTGCTGACCGGCTGCGGGGGCGACGACGAAGGCGCCGGGGGGAAGCAGCCCGCGCGGGCCGCCACCGCGAAGGCCGAGAAGGCGCTGCGCGAGAAGGCGGTGCGCGACGGCGCCCTCCTGCTCGCCCGGTACGACCTGGTGGCCGAGGCGCATCCGGCCACGGCGGCGGGCCTCGAACCGCTGCGGGCGGCCGTGGCCGAGCACGGCCAGGCACTGGCGCCGCCGCGTGCGAAGGACGACCCGAAGAAGGGCGCGCCGAAGGGCGACGAGGCCCCTCCGGCACCCGCCGGTCCGGTGTCGGCCGACCCCAAGGCCGCGGTGCGGGAGCTGGCCGCCGCCGAGCGCCGCCGGGCCGACGGTTACGGCGAGGCCCTGCTCGCGGCCGGGCCGGAGCTGGCACGGCTGCTGGCCTCGGTGGCGGCGGCCGCCGCGGCGCACGCGTATCTGCTGACCGAACTGGCCGAGGAGACAGCCGTATGAGCACCCGTTCGATCCGGCGGTCCGATGACGACGCCGACTCCCCCGAGCTGACCGCCGTCCAGGCCGCCCTGGCCGCCGAGCATGCCGCGGTGTACGGGTACGGCGTGCTCGGCGGCCGTCTCGACGGGAAGCAGGGTGCCGAGGCCCGGGCGGCGCACGACGCGCACCGGGCCCGCCGGGACGCGCTGGCGCGCACCGCCCGGGACCTGGGCGGGCGCCCGGTGGCATCGAACGCGGCGTACGCCCTTCCGTTCGCCGTGCCGGACGGCCCCGCCGCGGTGCGGCTCGCCGCGGTCCTGGAGGACCGGATCGCGGGCGCCTACGCCGATCTCGTACGGGCCACCGAGGGTGCGCGGCGGGGGGACGCCGCGGGCGCGCTGCGGGAGGCCGCGGTGCGGTCGGCCCGGTGGCGGGGCGGCAACGTAGCCTTTCCGGGGCTCGCCGAGCGGGCCGCCGGTGCGGATCCGGCCGCGACGGGCCCGGTGGAGGCCGCGGGCGCGGACGGGACGCGCTGAACCGAAGGATCGGGAAAGGGAACACACGACGTATGGGTTGCGAACCGCCGCAGCGCCTGGTGCGCGCGCTCGGTGAGATGTACGGGGACGCCGCGGCGGCCGACTGGCTGGCCGGGCTCCCCGCGCTGACCGAGCGGGCGCTCGCCGCCGGGCACGGCCTCACCGTGGAGCGGGTGACCGCCCCCGGCGGGCGCAGCTCCCTGGTGGTCCTGGTGCGGCGGGCCGACGGGACCCCGGCCGCGCTGAAGCTCGCCCCGCCGGTCGCCGGTCCGGAGCTGGAGCGGGCGGCGCTGGAGCACTGGAACGGCTGGGGCGCGGTGAAGCCGCTGGACACCCCGGCGCCGGCCGGAGAAGAGCTCGACGCGTCCGGGGCGCTGCTGCTGGAGCGGCTGCACCCCGAGGTGTCGCTGCGCTCGCTGCCGGAGGCGAAGGCCCTGCTGGAGGCGGCGGGCACACTGCGCCGGCTGTGGGTGGAGCCGCCCGCCGGGCACGCCTTCGAGACGGTGGCCGGGCGGACCGAACGGCAGAGCGCCGGGATGCGGGCGGCCGCCGAGGCCGACCCGGAGCTGGCGCCGCTGGTGGACGCGGCGCTCGCGGCCCGGGCGGAGCTGGTCGAGGGGGAATCCGAACTCCTCTTGCTGCACGGCAACTTCCGGCAGAGCAAGGTGCTGTCCGGGGAGCGGGCGCCGTGGCTGACGGTGGGCCCCGAGCCGTTGGTGGGCGAGCGCGCCTATGACCTGGCGCGGCTGGTGCGGGACCGGGCGGAGGATCTGATCGCCTCCCCCGGCGGCCCGGCGACGGCGCGGCGGCGGGTCAAGAAGCTGGCGGAGTCGCTGGAGGTGGAGCAGGCGCGGCTGCACGGCTGGACGCTGTTCCGGGCGGTCGAGTCGGGCACCCGCGCGCTGGCCGAGGGGCGGCGGCAGATGGGCGAAGTGAACCTGGAGTTCGCGGGCTGGCTGTAGCCCCGTGCCGTACGACGAGGGCCCCCGCGCAACGCTTGCGCGGGGGCCCTCGTCGTACGGCGATGTGCCGGTCAGGCCGTGGCGAAGGCCCCCGCGCACGCATGCGCGGGGGCCTTTCCCATCGGCTGGTCAGGCCAGGTCGGCCGTCAGGCGGGCGATCGCCTCGTCGACGGTCAGCTCCTCGCGCTCGCCGGTGCGGCGGTCCTTCAGCTCCAGGACGCCGTCGGCGGAACGGCGGCCGGCGACCAGGATCTTCGGCACGCCGATCAGCTCGGAGTCGGTGAACTTCACGCCGGGCGAGACCCCGGGGCGGTCGTCGACGAGGACCCGCAGGCCCGCCGCGTTGAGCTTCTCCGAGACGTCGAGGGCCAGCTCCGTCTGGAGGGCCTTGCCCGCGGCGACGACGTGGACGTCGGCCGGGGCGATCTCGCGGGGCCAGCACAGGCCCTTGTCGTCGGCGGTCTGCTCGGTGAGGGCGGCCACGGCGCGAGAGACGCCGATGCCGTACGAACCCATCGTGACGCGCACGGGCTTGCCCTGCTGGCCGAGGACGTCGAGCTGGAAGGTGTCGGCGTACTTGCGGCCGAGCTGGAAGATGTGGCCGATCTCGATGGCGCGGTCCAGGGTGAGGCCCGTGCCGCACTTGGGGCAGGGGTCGCCCTCCTCGACGACGACGACGTCGAGGTACTGGTCGACCTCGAAGTCGCGGCCCGCGACGACGTTCTTGGCGTGCTTGCCGTCCTTGTTGGCGCCGGTGATCCAGGAGGTACCGGGGGCGACGCGGGGGTCGGCGAGGTAGCGGACCTTCTCCAGGCCCTGGGGGCCGACGTAGCCGCGTACGAGGTCGTCGCGGCCGACGAAGTCCTCGGCGGTGACCAGCTCGACGACGGCGGGGGCCAGGTGCTCGCCCAGCTTGCCGAGGTCGACCTCGCGGTGGCCGGGGACGCCGACGGCGACGATCTCGCCGTCCACCTTGACCAGCAGGTTCTTCAGGGTGGCGGAGGCGGGGACGCCGAGGTGCGCGGCGAGGGTCTCGATGGTCGGGGTGTCGGGGGTGTCCAGTTCCTCGACCGCGCCGTGGGCCGAGCCGTCGACCGGGGCGAGCGCGAAGGTCACGGCCTCGGTGTTGGCGGCGTAGTCGCAGTTCGGGCAGTCGGCGAAGGTGTCCTCACCGGCGGCGGCGGGGGCCAGGAACTCCTCGGAGGCGGAGCCGCCCATCGCGCCGGAGACGGCGGAGACGATGCGGTGGTCCAGGCCCAGGCGCTCGAAGATCTTGATGTACGCGGCCCGGTGCAGGGCGTAGGAGTGCGCGAGGCCCTCGTCCGTGGTGTCGAAGCTGTACGAGTCCTTCATCTGGAACTCGCGGCCGCGGAGCACGCCGGAACGGGGGCGGGCCTCGTCGCGGTACTTCGTCTGGATCTGGTAGAGCATCACCGGCAGGTCCTTGTAGGACGTGCACTGGTCCTTGACCGTCTGGGTGAAGATCTCCTCGTGGGTGGGGCCGAGGAGGTAGTCGCCGCCCTTGCGGTCCTTGAGGCGGAAGAGCAGGTCGCCGTACTCCTCCCAGCGGCCGGACGCCTCGTAGGGCTCCTTGGGCAGCAGGGCGGGGAGCAGGACCTCCTGGGCGCCGATGGCGTCCATCTCCTCGCGGACCACGCCTGAGATGTTGTCCAGGACCTTCTTGCCGAGCGGCAGCCAGGACCAGATGCCGGCCGCGTTGCGGCGGACGTAACCGGCGCGGACCAGCAGCTTGTGGCTGAGCGTCTCGGCGTCCGCCGGGTCGTCGCGCAGTGTCTTGATCATCAATCGGGACATGCGCTGGACCTGGGCCATGGTGAACTCCTGCTCGCGAAAGTGGTGAGCCCGAGGTTAACCGGGCGGTGCGGGCGGGCGGAAATCCATTCAGCTCGGGGGGCGCAGCAGCGGCAGGGGCGCGCCCATGACCGCGTACGGCTGCGGGGCGCTCGGGAAGACGACCTGGCGGGCCAGGTCGCGGTAGCCGAGCGAGCGGTACAGGGCACGTGCGGGGCTGTCCTTGTCGATCGCCGAAAGGATCGACCGGGGGTGGTCGACGGCGTCGGTGATGGTGGTGATCAGGGCGCGGCCGATGCCGCGCTGCTGGTGGCCGGGGTGGACGTGGAGTTCGGTGATGACGAAGGAGTCGTCGAGCCAGCCGTCGGTCCCGGTGGCCCGCAGATAGGGCTCGACGACGGTGGACCACCACTGGGCGCGGTCGTTGGGCAGCCCGTAGACGAAGCCGACGAGCCGTCCGTCGGGGGCGGTGGCGCCGAGTGCCCGGGCGCGGGGGTGTTCCAGGTGCCGGAGGACGATGTGGCGGCGTACGTCGATCTCGTCCTGGCTGAGCCCGAAGGCGGCCGCCTGGACGTGCAGGGCTTCGTCGACGCGGGCGGCGAGGTCGACGGGGCCGATCTCGGCGTCGGGTGCTGCGGGGCCTTCTGCGGGGGCTGCCATGCCGGAACCCTACTGGCCGGGGCGGACGCCCGGGTGAGCGCGGCGGTTCAGAACAGGACGCTCATGAACGCGCCGACCTCGCGGAAGCCGACGCGGCGGTAGGCCTTGCGGGCGGGGGTGTTGTAGTCGTTCACGTACAGGCTGACGACGGGGGCGACATCGGCCAGGGCGTAGCGCAGGACGGCGGCCATCCCCGTTTCGGAGAGGCCCTTGCCGCGGTGTTCGGGGGCGACCCAGACGCCCTGGATCTGGCAGGCCTGGGAGGTGGCCGCGCCGATCTCCGCCTTGAAGACGACCTTGCCGTCGTCGATGCGGGCGAAGGAGCGGCCGGTGCCGATGAGTTCGGCGACCCGGGCCTGGTAGAGGAGACCGCCGTCGCCGGCGAGCGGGGAGATGCCGACCTCCTCGGTGAACATCGCCACGCAGGCGGGCATCAGGATCTCGGTCTCGTCCTTGCGGATACGGCGGACCAGCGGGTCGGGCGTGACGTCGGCGGAGAGGCTCTCGGTGACCATGAGGGGCTGGTTGCCGCGGACCTCGCGGGCGGGGCCCCAGCTGGGTTCGAGGAGCCGCCAGAGCTGGGTGGTGGGTTCGGCGGGGCCGACGATGGAGGAGCAGCGGCGGCCGGCCCGGCGGGCCCGGTCGGCGAAGGCGCGGACGGCCTCGGGTCCGGCGCAGATGGGGACCAGGTTGGCGCCGGAGTAGCACAGGGAGCGGAGCCTGCCGTCGGCGTACCAGCCCCACATCTCACCGCCGAGGCGCCAGGGGTCGAGCCCCGCGACCTGCACACGGGACGTCACGAAGGCGTTGGCGACGGGCTCGCTCTCCAGAATGGCGAGTGCGGCGCCGAGGTCGCTGGGTTCGAGGACCCGGGTGGTGGTCTGCGTCAACACGAGGGGGCCTCACCATACGGTCTGCTGATTTCCGCACTGTAACCGACAAACCCCTCGAACACCGCTCGAGTCCGGGAGGCGGTTCCCGGAGACACCGCCGCCCCGCCGGGCACGAGGCCGGGCGGGGCGGTCACGGCATGGAAAGGCGCAGGTCAGGCGCCGATGGAGACCTGGGGTTCGCCGGACGCGATGCCGTCCTTCTCCATCTGCTCGGCGATCTTCAGGGCCTCTTCGATGAGGGTCTCGACGATCTTCGACTCGGGGACGGTCTTGATGACCTCGCCCTTCACGAAGATCTGGCCCTTGCCGTTGCCGGAGGCGACGCCGAGGTCGGCCTCGCGGGCCTCACCGGGGCCGTTGACGACGCAGCCCATGACCGCGACGCGCAGCGGGACCTCCATGCCCTCCAGGCCGGCGCTGACCTGGTCGGCGAGCTTGTAGACGTCGACCTGGGCGCGGCCGCAGGACGGGCAGGAGACGATCTCCAGGCGGCGCTGCTTGAGGTTCAGCGCCTCCAGGATCTGCAGGCCGACCTTGACCTCCTCGGCCGGCGGGGCCGAGAGGGAGACGCGGATGGTGTCGCCGATGCCCTCGGAGAGCAGGGCGCCGAACGCGACAGCCGACTTGATGGTGCCCTGGAACGCCGGTCCGGCCTCGGTGACGCCGAGGTGGAGCGGGTAGTCGCTCTGGGCGGCGAGCTGGCGGTAGGCGTTGACCATGACGACCGGGTCGTTGTGCTTGACCGAGATCTTGATGTCGCCGAAGCCGTGCTCCTCGAAGAGGGACGCCTCCCAGAGGGCGGACTCGACGAGGGCCTCGGGGGTGGCCTTGCCGTACTTCTTCAGGAGCCGGGCGTCCAGGGAGCCGGCGTTGACGCCGATCCGGATCGGGGTGCGGGTCTCGGAGGCCGCCTTGGCGATCTCCTTGACCTTGTCGTCGAACTGCTTGATGTTGCCCGGGTTGACCCGGACGGCCGCGCAGCCGGCGTCGATCGCGGCGAAGACGTACTTCGGCTGGAAGTGGATGTCGGCGATCACCGGGATCTGCGACTTCCTCGCGATGGTGGCGAGCGCGTCGGCGTCGTCCTGCGTCGGGCACGCGACCCGGACGATCTGGCAGCCGGAGGCCGTCAGCTCGGCGATCTGCTGGAGCGTGGCGCCGATGTCCGACGTACGGGTCGTCGTCATCGACTGCACGGAAACGGGTGCGTCGCCGCCGACCGCGACCGTGCCGACCTGGATCTGTCGGCTGACCCTTCGGTCGGCGAGCTTGGTCGGAACGGCCGGCATTCCGAGAGAAATTGCAGTCATGCGCTGTGCATCCCCAAGGTGTGGATCAAGGTCCCGAGATCGGCGGGCTCCAGGCTTCGAGGTTACGGCACCGGCGGCGGGACGGACGCACCGTGTCGACAAGTCCACCCCTTGGTGAGCGGCCGGACACAACGCGTGTGCCCGGCCGACACCTGTGGGACAGCTGGGGCGGAAGGGGTGCTCAGGAGATCTTGACGGGGTTCACGATGTCGGCCACCAGGACCAGCAGCGTGAAGCAGATGAAGAGTCCGGCGACCACATAGGCGACCGGCATCAGCCGGGCCACGTCGAACGGGCCCGGGTCGGGGCGCCGGAAGACCTTGGCCACATTGCGCCGCAGCGACTCCCACAGCGCGCCCGCGATGTGCCCGCCGTCCAGCGGGAGCAGCGGGAGCATGTTGAACAGGAACAGCGAGAGGTTGAACCCGGCGAGCAGGAACAGCATCATCGCGACCTGGTTCTGCGCCGGGATGTCGAGGTTCATCACCTCGCCGCCGATCCGGGCCGCGCCGACCACGCCGACCGGCGAGTCGTCGGCCCGTTCGCCGTCGCTGAAGGCCGCGTCCCACAGGGCGGGGATCTTCGAGGGCAGGGCGATGATCGAGTCGACGCCGTTCTCGATCATGTCGCCCATGCGGACGACGGAGTCGCCGAAGCCGAGCGGCACGATCTCGGTCTGCGCGGCGAAGCCGAGGTAGCCCGCCTTGACGAACTCCTTCGGGATGACCTCGCCGTTGCTGTCCTTCTTGGCGACGTCGTTCTCGCGCAGGACGGCGTTGAGCGTGACTTCCTTGCCGTCGCGTTCGACGACGATGGTGGCGGGGCCGATGGTCTCGCGGATGCGGTCCGAGAGCGTCGCCCAGTCGTCGACCTTGGTCCCGGCGAAGGCGACGATCTTGTCGCCCTCCCGGAGCCCGGCGGCCTTGGCCGGCGAGACGTCATCGGTGGGCTTGCACTTCTCGCGGTTCTCGCTCTGCGCGATCACGCACTTCTGGACGCCGCCGACCTCGGTGGTCTGGGTCTGGAAGCCGAAGGTCATCGCGACGCCCATGAAGATGGCGACCGCGAGGACCAGGTTCATGAAGGGGCCGGCGAACATGACGATGACGCGCTTCCACGGCTTGCGCGTGTAGAAGAGCCGCTTCTCGTCGCCCGGCTGGAGCTCCTCGAAGGCGGCGGAGCGGGCGTCCTCGATCATGCCGCGCCACGGGGAGGTGGAGCGGGCTTCGAGGCGGCCGTCGGGACCCGGCGGAAACATCCCGATCATGCGGATGTAGCCGCCGGCCGGGATGGCCTTGATGCCGTACTCCGTGTCGCCCCTCTTCTTCGACCAGAGCGTCGGGCCGAATCCGACCATGTACTGCGGGACCCGGATGCCGAACATCTTGGCCGTGGAGAGGTGGCCCAGCTCGTGCCAGGCGATGGAGAAGAGCAGGCCCACGACGAAGACGGCGATCCCCAGGACCGTCAGCAGGATCGAGGTCAGACTCATGCGTGCGCCTCCGCTGTCGCTTTCGCCGAGAGTTCCCGGGCCCGTGCGCGGGCCCACGTTTCCGCTTCGAGGACGTCCGCGACGCTGAGCGAGGTTCCCGGGGCGGGGGTGCCGTGTTCGGACACCACAGCCGTGACCGTATCCATGATTCCGTTGAAGGGCAGCTGCCCGGCGAGGAAAGCGTCGACGCATTCCTCGTTGGCCGCGTTGAAGACGGCGGGTGCGGTGCCGCCGAGACCGCCGACATGCCGGGCGAGACCGACGGACGGGAAGGCCTCGGTGTCCAGCGGGAAGAACTCCCAGGTGGAGGCCTTCGACCAGTCGAAGGCGGGGGCCGCGTCCGGGACCCGCTGGGGCCAGCCGAGACCGATGGCGATGGGGCCGCCCATGTCCGGCGGGGTGGCCTGGGCGAGCGTGGAGCCGTCGCTGAATTCCACCATCGAGTGCACGTAGGACTGCGGGTGGACCACGACCTCGATGCGGTCGAACGGGATGTCGTAGAGGAGGTGCGCCTCGATGACCTCAAGACCCTTGTTGACCAGGGTCGCGGAGTTGATCGTGATGACCGGTCCCATGGCCCAGGTCGGGTGGGCGAGCGCCTGCTCGCGCGTGACGTCGGCCAGCTCCTCGCGCGTACGCCCCCGGAAGGGTCCGCCGGAGGCGGTGACGACGAGTTTGCGGACATCGGCGCGGGTGCCCGCGGCCAGCGCCTGGAAGAGCGCGGCGTGCTCGGAGTCGACCGGGATGATCTGGCCGGGGGCGGCGAGCGCCTTCACCAGCGGGCCGCCGACGATCAGCGACTCCTTGTTGGCGAGGGCGAGCGTGCGGCCCGCCTTCAGGGCGGCGAGGGTCGGGGCGAGCCCGATGGAGCCGGTGATGCCGTTGAGCACGGTGTGGCAGGCGCTCGCGGCGAGGGTGGCGGCCGCGTCGGGTCCGGCGAGGATCTCGGGGAGCGGCTCACCGGCCCCGTACTGGTCCCGCAGCGCCTCGCGCAGGGCGGGGACCGCGTCCTCGGCGGCGACCGCGACCGTGTTCACGCGCAGCCGGCGGGCCTGCTCGGCGAGCAGGGCGACCCGGCCGCCCGCGGCCGAGAGCGCCGTGACGCGGAAGCGGTCGGGGTTGCGCAGGACCAGGTCGATCGCCTGGGTGCCGATGGACCCGGTGGAGCCGAGGATCACGAGATCCCGGCGGCCGTCCGCGGCGTCGAAGAGGAGATGCGGATCGGCGAGGGGGGCGGGGCTGTCGCTCATGCCCCCATTGTTGCCGCTCCGGCTGTGTGCGGGGACAGCGCGTCCCGTGTGAGCCGGTCCCGCGACCCCGTTCAGCGCCCTTCGAGGTCGTGCGCGAAGTCCGCGAACACCTCGTGGAAGCGGGGGAACGTCTTGCGTACGCAGCCGGGGTCGTCGTACGTCAGACCGGGTGTGCGCAGTCCGGCGACGGCGAAGGACATCACGATGCGGTGGTCGCCGCGGGTGGCGATCTCGGTGGGCTTCGGCGTACCGGGGTGGATCTCGATCCAGTCGGGGCCGGTGTGCACGGTGATGCCCATGGCGCGCAGGTTCTCCGCGCACGCCTCCAGCCGGTCGCACTCCTTGACCCGGGTGTTGGCGACGTCCTCGATCCGTACGGGCCCGTCCGCGTACGGCGCGATCGCGGCGAGGGTCGGCATGGTGTCGGAGATGTCGCGCATGTTGACGGTGATCCCGCGCAGCCGGCCGGTGGAGCGGACGGTGGTGGCGTCGGCGCCGACGCCGACCTCGGCGCCCATCCCCCGCAGGACGTCGACGAAGCGCAGGTCGCCCTGGAGCGCGCCGATGCCGAGGCCGGGGACGGTGACCTCGCGGCCGGTGAGCGCGGCGGCAGCGAAGAAGTAGCTCGCGGTGGAGGCGTCGGGCTCGACGGCGTAGGCGGTCGCCCGGTAGCCGCCGGGAGGGACGGTGAAGGTGTCCCCCTCCCGCAGTACCTCCACGCCGAAATCGCGCATCATCGCGAGGGTGATCTCGACGTACGGCGCGGAGACCAGCTCGGTGACCTCGATGCGCAGCCCCTTCGCGGTGAGCGGCGCGAGCATCAGCAGCGCGGTGAGGTACTGGGAGGACTCCCCCGCGTCCAGGGTGAGGTCGCCGCCCTCGATCCCGGCGGCGCGCACGGTCAGCGGGTGGTGCCCCTCCGCTCCCCCGTGGCGCAGGTCGACGCCGAGCGCGGTGAGGGCACGGGTGAGCGGGGCGAGCGGGCGGCGGCGCATCTGGGCGGAGGCGTCGAAGCGGTACGTGCCGGAGGCGGCGGCCGCGACGAGGGTGGGCAGGAAGCGGGCGGTGGTCGCGCCGTCGCGGCAGTAGACGTCGGCGTCGGTAGTCGCGGGCCCGGCCGGACGCCCCTGGACGCGCCAGCGGTCGGCCTCCTGCTCGACGGCGTAACCGAGGCTCTTCAGCCCTTCGGCGAAGCCCTCGGTGTCGTCCGAGCGCAGCGGCCGCAGCAGGGTGGTGGTGCCCTCGGCGGCGGCGGCCAGGAAGAGGGCGCGGGCGGTGACGGACTTGGAGCCGGGGATGTCGATGACGGTCACGGCCCTCATCCTGCCCCGCGGCGGGCGGGGCGGGCAGGGTGCGTCCGGTGCGTGGACGCGGTGGACGCACCCCGTACGACGGCCCTGGGAGGTGTCCGGCGGATCAGGGGCCGGACAGGCTTGGGCGGACCGGCCGGTGCTGGTTCTCCTGGACGGAGGGTCCGGGGGTGGCGTCGGCGATCCAGGGGCCCTCGCCGCTCGGGTCGATGACGCCCTCCTCCAGCCAGGTGTACGTCCCCGACAGGACGCCGTCGACCACGCGCCGGTCCAGGTCGTCGGTGTTGGACCACAGGCGGGTGAACAGTTCCTCGACCCGGATGCGGGCCTGCTCGCAGAAGGCGTCCGCGAGCTGGTAGGCCTCGCGGCCGTGCTCCTCCGCCCCGCGCAGATGCTCGGCACGGACGCAGGCGGCACTCATGGCGAAGAGTTCGGCGCCGATGTCGACGATCCGGCCGAGGAAGCCCTGTTTGGTCTCCATCCGGCCCTGCCAGCGGGACATGGCGTAGAAGGTGGACCGGGCGAGCTTGCGCGAGCACCGCTCGACGTACCGGAGGTGCCCGGAGAGGTCGCGATGACCGGCCGGGTGGAACTCGGCGTACGTACGCGGCAGTTGCCCCGGCCCGGCGACGAGTTTGGGCAGCCAGCGGGCGTAGAACCCGGCGGCGTTGGCGCCCGCTTTCGCCTTGGCCGAGAGCGGCTTGTCGGGATCGATGATGTCGCCCGCGACCTTGAGGTGGGCATCGACGGCCTCCCGGGCGATCAGCAGGTGCATGATCTCGGTGGAGCCCTCGAAGATCCGGTTGATCCGCATGTCCCGGAGCATCTGCTCGGCCGGCACGGCCCGCTCCCCGCGCGCGGCCAGCGACGCGGCGGTCTCGAAGCCGCGCCCGCCACGGATCTGGACCAGTTCGTCGGCGATCAGCCAGCCCATCTCGGAGCCGTACAGCTTGGCGAGGGCGGCCTCGATGCGGATGTCGTTGCGGTCCTCGTCGGCCATCTGCGAGGAGAGGTCGACGATGGCCTCCAGGGCGAAGGTGGTGGCCGCGATGAACGAGATCTTGGACCCGACCGCCTCGTGCCTGGCAACGGGCCGGCCCCACTGCTCGCGTACGGCGGACCATTCGCGGGCGATCTTCAGCGACCACTTGCCGACGCCGACGCACATCGCGGGCAGCGAGAGGCGGCCGGTGTTGAGGGTGGTCAGGGCGATCTTCAGCCCGGCCCCCTCGGGCCCGATCCGGCAGGCGCCGGGCACCCGCACCTGGTGGAAACGGGTGACGCCGTTCTCGATGCCGCGCAGGCCCATGAAGACGTTGCGGTGCTCCACGGTCACGCCGGGGGCGTCGGCCTCGACGACGAAGGCGGTGATGCCGCCCGGGTGCCCCTCCGAGGCGGGAACCCGGGCCATGACCACGAGGAGGTCGGCGACGACGCCGTTGGTGGTCCAGAGCTTCACGCCGTCGAGGAGGTAGTCCGGCCCGTCGGGCACCGCGGTGGTGGCGAGGCGGGCGGGGTCCGAGCCGACGTCCGGCTCGGTCAGCAGGAAGGCGGAGATGTCGGTGGTGGCCAGCCGGGGCAGGTAGACATCCTTCTGCTCCTGGGTGCCGAAGATCTTCAGGGGCTGCGGTACGCCGATCGACTGATGCGCGGAGAGCAGCGCGCCGATCGCGGGGCTGGCGGAGCCCACGAGAGCGAGCGCCTTGTTGTAGTACACCTGGGTGAGTCCGAGGCCGCCGTACTTGGTCTCGATCTTCATCCCGAGGGCGCCGAGCTCCTTGAGCCCGCTGATCACCTCATCGGGGATCTTCGCCTCGCGCTCGATGCGCGCGCTGTCGATGTGCGTCTCGCAGAACGCCCGCAGCCGCGCCAGGAACTCCTCGCCGCGCCGTATGTCGTCGGGCGGCGGCAGGGGGTGCGGATGGATCAGGTCGAGCCGGAAGCGCCCCAGGAACAGCTCCTTGGCGAAGCTGGGCTTGCGCCAGTCCTGCTCCCGGGCGGCCTCGGCGACCCGCCGCGCTTCGCGTTCGGTGACCTTGGGGGTCTTGGGGACCTGGGGGGTGTTGTGTGGTGCGGACATGAGGGACCTCACCTCGCCGCGCGTGACCAGGAGGGATGGGCCGACCGGGACGCACGGACTGCTAGTCGCTGCTTACTGGTCCGTATGTAACCCCTGTACCCGTGGTTCGGCACCCGCACCAGACCCCGCGCGCGAACACGCGAACGGCCTGAGCCCCCGCACAGTGGGCTCAGGCCGTTCTCTTGCGCGCCCCCGCCCGCGCTCGCTGTCCGGGCGGAAGGCGGGCGGGGGTCGTCCGGGGTGTTACAGGGCGAGGCCAGTGAGGACCAGGACGCGCTCGTAGGTGTAGTCGTCCATGGCGTAGCGGACGCCCTCGCGGCCGACGCCGGACTGCTTGGCGCCGCCGTACGGCATCTGGTCGGCGCGGTACGAGGGGACGTCGCCGATGATCACGCCGCCGACCTCCAGGGCGCGGTGGGCGCGGAAGGCGGTCTGGAGGTCGTGGGTGAAGACGCCTGCCTGGAGGCCGTACTTGGAGGAGTTGACGGCGGCGAACGCCTCGGCCTCGCCGTCCACCTTCTGGATCGACATGACCGGGCCGAAGACCTCTTCACAGGAGAGCTTCACGTCGTCGGGGAGCGAGGCCAGGATCGTCGGGGCGTAGGTGGCGCCGTCGCGCTTGCCGCCGGTGAGCAGTTCCGCGCCGCCCTGGACGGCCTCGTCGACCCAGGACTCGACGCGCTGGGCCGCGTCCTCGCTGACCAGGGGGCCGACGTCGGTGGCGGCGTCGGCCGGGTCACCGGTGACGAGCGCCTCGACTGCGGCGACGATCTTCGGAACGAGGCGGTCGTAGACCGAGGCGTCGGCGATGACGCGCTGCACCGAGATGCAGGACTGGCCGCCCTGGTAGTTGGAGAAGGTGGCGATCCGGGTGGCCGCCCAGTCCAGGTCCTCGTCGGAGGCGTAGTCGCCGAGGACGACCGCAGCGCCGTTGCCGCCGAGCTCCAGGGTGCAGTGCTTGCGGGGCACCGACTCCATGATCGCGTAGCCGACCGGGCCGGAGCCGGTGAAGGAGATGACCGGCAGGCGCTCGTCCTGGACCAGGGCGGGCATCTTGTCGTTCGGGACCGTCAGAACGGACCAGGAACCGGCCGGAAGGTCGGTCTCGGCCAGCAGCTCGCCCAGGATCAGGGAGGAGATGGGGGTGGCCGGGGCCGGCTTGAGGATGATCGGGGCGCCGACGGCGATGGCCGGGGCGACCTTGTGGGCGCTGAGGTTCAGCGGGAAGTTGAAGGGCGCGATGCCGAGGACGGCCCCGCGCGGGAAACGCCGGGTCAGCCCGAGGCGGCCGGTGCCGCCGAGGTCGGTGTCGAGCCGCTGGGCCTCGCCGCCGTTGAAGCGGCGGGCCTCCTCGGCCGCGAACCGGAACACGGACACGGCCCGGCCGACCTCACCGCGGGCCCACTTGATCGGCTTGCCGTTCTCCGCCGAGATCAGCTGGGCGATCTCCTCGGTGCGCTCCGTGAGCCGCCGTACGACGTGGTCGAGGGCTGCCGCCCGTACGTGCGCCGGGGTGGCGGCGAACTCGTCGCGTACGGCGTGGGCGGCGGCGACGGCCTCCTCGACCTGGGCGTCGGTCGGCACGCTGACGGTGCCGACGAGACGTCCGTCGTAGGGGTTGGTGACGTCGAAGCTGTCGGCACCGGTGGCCTGGCGGCCGGCCACCCAGAAGGCGTGGGGCGAAGTCATGGAGGTTCCGGCCCTTCGGAGGTCGTGAGTTCGGAGGCGGTGAGGAGGTTGTGACGGAGATCGTGACGGAGATCGCGGGCGCCCGGGAAGGCTCCCCTCTGTGGTCCCACGGTAGGACGGGAAGACGCTCATGGCGTTTGTCCGGCATGGAGCGGAGCGGGGGCCGGGTGCGCCGAATTGGCGGAAGGCGTGTGCGTGGAGCGCGGGCCGCCCGCTCGACGGGCGGCGCTCGGTCCTTCGGCGGGCGGCGGTCGGCCCTCCGGAGTCCTCGGCGAGGGGGGCGTGCGGGGGGCGTTCAGTCCTCGGCGGGCGTGGTCGCCGCCGTCGCCTTGAGGGCGAGCCACAGCTCCATGCGGACGTCCGGGTCGTCCAGGGAGCGGCCGAGGATCTCCTCCACCCGGCGCATCCGGTAGCGCAGGGTGTGCCGGTGCACGCCCAGGTCGGCGGCGGCGGCGTCCCACTGGCCGTGGCGGGAGAGCCAGGCGCGCAGGGAGGCCACGAGGTCGCCACGGCCCTTGGCGTCGTGCTCGTGCAGGGCGCGGAGCATGCCGTCGGCGAAGGCCCGTACCGCGTCGCCGGCGAGCAGCGGGAGGACCGAACCGGCGGCCAGCTCCTCGTGCTCGACCAGGGCCCTGCCCCGGCGGCGGGCGACGGAGAGGGCCTGTTCGGCCTGCTTGTACGCGGCGGAGACGGCGATCGGGCCGGCCGGGGCGGAGAGCCCCACCACGATGTCACTGTCCTCGGCGCCGCCTTCGCGCGGGGCGCGGTCGTCCTGGGCCTCGGCGTAGGCCGCGCAGGCGGCCACGGCGGCTCCGCCGTCGGCGGCGAGCACGACGACACGTTCGCCCTCGGGGACCAGGAGCAGCGCCTCGCCGCTGCGGGCGGCGGCGGCCTCCATCGTCTCGATGAGCGGCTCGGGCCCGGCGGGCGCGGCTGCCTCGGCGATGAGCAGCCGGAACGGGGCGTCGAGCAGCCCGCCGTAGAGGTCTCCGGCGACCGCCCGGGCGTGGTCGGGCTGGCCGGCGAGGAGCATCCGCAGGACGGCGGCGCCGAGGCGTTGCTCGGCGCCCTGGAGGGAGCGGGAGCGGGCGGTGGTCAGGGTGAGCAGGGCGACGGCGGAGTGCACGGCGTACCGCTCGGCGGTCCCGAGCGCCGCTCCCGTACCGACGGCCAGGGCGCCGCGTGCCCGGCGGCCGGTGCCCAGCGACTGGAGTTCCACCCGGTCCTCGCTGTCGGCGACGACGATGCTGGCGGGGGCGGGTCTGTCCCGGAGGCGTTCGACGTCGAGGGTGAGGCGGGCGGCGCGGCGGGCGGCCCAGTCGGGGGCGGCGGCGAGGACCGCGCCGGAGGTGTCGTACAGGGCGGCCCAGCCGTCGATGTGGGCGGCGAGCCGGGCGAGGAGGTCGGCGGGCCCGTCCCCGGCGAGCGCGGCCTTCGTCAGCTCGCGCTGGGCCTCGAAGCCGGCGGTGACCGCGCGGTACTGGTCGGCGGCGATGGCGGCGGAGACGGCCTTGCTGATGGCGAGGAACGGGGTGCGGCGGGGCACTTCGAGGAGCGGAAGGCCCGATTCCTCGGCGGCGTCGACGAGCGCCTGCGGGACGTCCTCGTAGTTGACCCCGACCGCGAAGCCGACCCCGGCGACTCCGGCCCCGGCCAGCCGTCGTACGTACCGCCGCATGGAGTCGGCGTTCTCGGCGTCGAGGTTGGTGGCGGTCACCAGGAGGAGTTCGCCCCCGTCCATGTACGGGACGGGGTCGGCGAGCTCGCTGGCGTGGGCCCAGCGCACGGGGGTGTCGAGCCGGTCGGCGCCCGCCCGCACGGTGAGCTTGAGCGCCGAGTGCTGGACGAGCGAGGCGAGCGTGGGGGGCATGGGCCGGGAACCCTCGGGGTCGGGGATGAGGTCGCGCGCGCCGCCGTACGGACGACCGGTCCCCCGGCCGCGACGGCGGCCCCGCATTTCGCCGTCCCGTATGAACGGCTCCCTCCGATTCTGCCAGGCTGGCAGGGTGCCGGTAACCGCTCTCCGTCGACCGTCGCGTTACTTCCGGGTAGCCGTTTCGGTCGTGTCAGCCGTCGAGGTGGACGAGGAGCGGGGGGGCGTGCTCTCCCTGGACGGTGGTGAGGGAGAGCACGGCGTGCCCGGCCGGGACCGCGTACGCCAGTTCCGAGGCCGACCACCGCTCCCGCTCGACCTGCCGTACGGTCACGGCGTCCGTGGTCACGGCCTTGCCGGTGACGAGCTTGCGCAGGGCGTGCAGGGCGCGGGTGAACGGCTGGTCGGCGAAGACGGTGTGCTGGGCGACCTCGCGGGTCTCCACCCATTCCTTGCCCCATGCCTCGGCGAAGCGTTTGCCTTCCCAGGTGGTGATGCCGGGGAACGTCATCAGGCAACCGACCGCACCGAGCAGCGCGGCGTGAAGATGCGGCCCCACGTCATCCAGGGATCGCACGGCCAGGACGGCTCCGGCGTTCAGTTGCCGCAGCCGTTGCACAGCCCGGACGGAGTCGGTGGTCATGGCGCTCGCGGCGTCATCGAGGACGAGCGCCGCGAAGAGCGACGCGTCGCGGCGCGCCCCGACGCTGGAAGCGAATTGCGCGAAGACCAGCCGGGTGAGGATGCGCGATGCCTCGGGGTGGCTCCGCTCCGGCAGCACGATCCGGACGCGTACCGGATGCTCCAGGGCACGCAGGGAGAAGGGCCGTGACCGTCCCCGGGTGTCGAAGAACGCGCTGAAGGCTGGCCTGTCGAGGAAGGCGATCCGGTCCGCGAGCACCCCGCTGAGATCTGCGGACGTGCCGAGTTGACGCTCGCGTGCGTCTACTTCCCGCAGGTAGGAGCGGTGCTCCTCCGGATCGAGGTCTTCGCGGAGCCGGTCCAATGCCTGGCGGCCGCCGTCGAGGAGTTCCCGCAGTTCCGGCAGGGACGGAAAGCGGCCGCGGGCAGCGCTGAAGGGGCCGATCAACTGGCCCAGCGTGACGGCGGCGCGACGGCTGTCCACGTCCGGCAGGTCACCGGTGAAGGCCTCCGACAGGAGCATCGCGGCCTCGTCCGGATCGGTGACCCCGCCGTACAGATCGAGGTCGTACAACGACCGGGCATCACCGACCTTCACCACGACGTCGTAGGCCTCCTCGGGCCCCAGCTCAACACCTTCGCCGGAGACGACGACCACTGCCGCCCGGCCGGCCAGAGCCTGAAGGGACAGCGACTCCACCACCGGCCTCACCAGGCGTCGTGTCCGGTCGGGGCCGTGAGGGCCGACGGCAAGGAGCGAGGTGCCGAGGACGGCAGGGTCGAGAGCCGCTCCCGTGCCTCGCCGCGCGACGGGATTGCGCGGATGTTCCGCGTAGGCGCCCATCCTCACCTGCGCGGTCAGCAGGTCGTGGGTGGCTGCGCGGACCGGGAGATCACGGTCGCCCGAAGGGTGCAGACAGGCCGCCGCCCCCTGCTTCATGACCCCGTCGACGAAGACACCGGCGGAAAGGGCCCCGGCTTCCACGCGCGACCACGCATGGCCGATCCGGGCGCAGTCGACATCGTTCATGCGTCGGCCGGCGACCTCGGCGGCCAGCCTGTCGGCGGCCCCGGGCTGTCCCGCCAGTCGAAGGTGCGGCCAACCCGCGGGGTCGTTCCCCGTCTCGAGCTCGGTCTCGGTCACGGTCTCGGCGAGGGCAACGGGCGCGCCGGGCTTCCGGAAGAACTCCAGCCACCCACCCGTCCGGGCGAACGGCCACAGCAGCGCCGCCGCGATCAGGACGTAGATGGCCACCCCCATTACGGCGGCCACCTGCGGATCGCCCCTGAGCACGGATACGGGCACCAGCGCATGGAGGATCGCGTAGAAGAAGGGAAGCAGACTCGTCCCCAGGACGATCCACACCACCAGGAGCCCCGTCAGCGCGGCTCCGACCGCCCTGCCCGGCTGCGGCCTGTCCAGGACGACCCTTCGGTACAGCACCGGCCAGTTTCCGAGCCGTCCGCAGAAGTAGATCAGGAGGGCGGCGAAAAGACTGTTGTAGACGGCGCTGGCCGTCCGCGCCGACTGCCCGGGCTCGCCGCGCCACCAGTCGGAGGGTGTGAACAGTTTCAGGGGAAGCCGTTGGACCGCGATGTAGTCGGTGCGCCAGACCGCCCAGGCGAATACCCCACAGGCGATCGAGATGAGCGCGCCCACGGCCAGCGCACGGATCGGCACCTCGTCGGCGTCGTCGGCCGCCTTCGGCCGGTGTCCGTACCGCCAGAGGCCCGGTTCGGCGTCCGCGCGATGCGTCCGAAGCCAGTGCAACACGTCGAAGACGGCCGCGGGTGCCCGGGGCGGCATCGGAGGCATGGGGGGCGGAGGTGAGCCGGGGCGGGGCACACGGGTGTGCTCGGCCTCGGTCCCGTAGGCACTTCCGAGCCAGTGCGCACCCGCGCCGTCCGCACCTTGCCCGCCCTGATCACGCTGCGAGTCGTACGTGCCCTCGGTGCCCATTGCCACTGCTCCCCTGATGTGCCAAGGCGGTATCTCGGTGCAGCGCTCAATCTAGTACCCGGGTTCGCCGTCTCATGGTCATTCCCGGTTCCCGGACCGCCTTACACCCCACCTGTCCGCCAAGGACAAGGACACACCCCCCACCACTCCCGATCGGAGCATGCCCGCACCCCTCCCCCACCCCTAGCCTGCAGAAAAGAAGAGCGTCCGAAACACCCCCAGGAGCCCCGCATGACCGCAATCCCGCAGGAGCGCCGCGTCGTCACTGCCATTCCCGGCCCGAAATCCGTCGAGCTGCAGTCTCGTCGTATCGCGGCCGTCGCCGCAGGTGTGGGCTCCACCCTGCCGGTGTTCACCGCCCGGGCGGGCGGCGGGATCATCGAGGACGTGGACGGCAACCGGCTGATCGACTTCGGGTCCGGGATTGCCGTGACCTCCGTGGGCGCGTCCGCCGAGGCCGTCGTGCGGCGGGCCTCCGCGCAGCTCGCGGACTTCACCCACACCTGTTTCATGGTCACGCCGTACGAGGGGTACGTCGAGGTCTGCGAGCAGCTCGCCGAGCTGACGCCGGGCGACCACGCGAAGAAGTCCGCGCTGTTCAACTCGGGCGCCGAGGCCGTCGAGAACGCGGTGAAGATCGCCCGCGCCTACACCAAGCGCACCGCCGTCGTCGTCTTCGACCACGGCTACCACGGCCGCACCAACCTCACCATGGGCATGACGGCGAAGAACATGCCGTACAAGCAGGGCTTCGGCCCGTTCGCGCCCGAGGTCTACCGCGTCCCGGTCGCCTACGGCTACCGCTGGCCGACCGGTGCCGAGAACGCCGGGGCCGAGGCGTCCGCGCAGGCCATCGACGCGATCACCAAGCAGATCGGCGCCGACAACGTCGCCGCGATCATCATCGAGCCGGTGCTCGGCGAGGGCGGTTTCATCGAGCCGGCCAAGGGCTTCCTCCCGGCGATCGCGCAGTTCGCCAAGGACAACGGCATCGTGTTCGTCGCGGACGAGATCCAGTCCGGTTTCTGCCGTACCGGCCAGTGGTTCGCCTGTGAGGACGAGGGCGTCGTCCCGGACCTGATCACCACCGCCAAGGGCATCGCGGGCGGCCTGCCGCTCTCCGCCGTGACCGGTCGCGCCGAGATCATGGACGCCGCGCACGCGGGCGGCCTGGGCGGTACGTACGGCGGGAACCCGGTCGCCTGCGCCGGTGCGCTGGGCGCGATCGAGACGATGCGCGAGCTGGACCTGAACGGGAAGGCCAAGCGGATCGAGGAGGTCATGAAGGGCCGCCTCGCCGAGATGCAGGCGAAGCTCCCGAACGGCGACATCATCGGTGACATCCGCGGCCGTGGCGCGATGATCGCGATCGAGCTGGTGAAGTCCGGCACGAAGGACCCGCACCCGGAGGCGGCCGGCGCGCTCGCGAAGGCCTGCCACGCCGAGGGTCTGCTCGTCCTGACCTGTGGCACGTACGGCAACGTGCTGCGCTTCCTGCCGCCGCTGGTGATCGGCGAGGACCTGCTGAACGAGGGCCTCGACATCATCGAGCGGGCGTTCGGCACGCTCTGATTCCTCATACCCGGATGCCTTACGGCGGCGGCCCCGCGCCGCTGCCCTACGGCATCCGGGTGAGGGCCTGTGAAGAACGTGTGCGGGGCCGATGGCGGGAGGCGGTGGCTACTGTCGGCCGTCCCTCCGCTGCCGTACGGTTCCTGCAGATGAGAGAAACACCTCGGCCGCGGGAAACCGCGGCCGACTCCGGGCCGGGGCTTCCCCAGCGCCGTCCGGAGCGTGCGTTCGCGCATGCCGGAGCCGACGGCTCCGGGACTCCTCACCGATCGGACGGCCGCCCGCCCCACACCCCCCGGGGCGCGCGGCGAACCGATCTCGCCGGCCATCCCGGAACAACCCCCCCTGTTCCCGGGTGGCCGGCCCCCCTCGTTTCCGGCGTCCTCGGTCTGCTCGCGGTCCTCTTCGCGCTGGTCACCTGGCAGGTCGTCGTCGAAGGTCCGCTGTTCCGGCTGGACGAGCGGGTGGGGGCGAAGCTCTTCGGGCAGGGGCCCGGCGCGCTGACCCAGGTCTTCTCCGACCTCGGCGGGATGCCCGTGGCGCTTCCGGTGCTGACCTGCGCGATCGCGTACGCCCTGTGGCGCCGTGCCCTGCGGCTCGCCGTGTACGCGGCCCTCACCATGGCGGCGGTTCCCGCGCTGGTGATCCCGCTGAAGGTGGCGACCGCCCGGCAGGGGCCGCTGACGGAGGCCGTCAACTACTACCCGTCCGGTCATACGGCGACGGCCGCCGTGGCGTACGGGGCGACCGTCCTGGTGCTGCTGACGCTGGGGCGGCCTGCGTGGCTGCGGGAGGCCTCCTGGCCCCGGGCGTGGATGATGCCCGTCGCCGCGATCCTGCTGACCACGGCGACGGGCATCGGTCTGGTGCTGCACGGCTACCACTGGCCGCTGGACGTGCTGGCCAGTTGGTGCCTGGGGCCGTTGGTGCTGGCGCCCCTGTGGTGGGTCAGTTGCCGAAGTAGGCGTCGAAGTTCCGGCTGAACTCCCAGTTGTTGAAGCGGTCCCAGTTGATCGACCAGGTCATCAGACCGCGCAGGTCGGACCAGGTCCCATGGGTCTGGTAGGAACCGCAGTCGGTCTTCTTGATCAGGCAGTTGAGCGCCTTGTTGACCTCGGCCGGGGTGGTGTGGCCGTTGCCCGCCTGGGTGGAGGCCGGAAGGCCGATGGCCACCTGGTCGGGGCGGAGGCCCGGGAAGACCCGGCTCGTGTTGCCCGCCACCGGGAAGCCCGCGAGCAGCATGTCGGTCATCGCGATGTGGAAGTCCGCACCGCCCATCGAGTGGTACTGGTTGTCCAGGCCCATGATCGGGCCCGAGTTGTAGTCCTGGACGTGCAGCAGGGTGAGGTCGTCGCGCAGGGCGTGGATGACCGGCAGATAGGCCCCGGCGCGCGGGTCCTGGCCGCCCCAGGGGCCCGAGCCGTAGAACTGGTAGCCGAGCTGCACGAAGAAGGTCTCCGGCGCCATCGTGAGGACGAAGTCGGAGCCGTACTTCGCCTTGAGGGACTTCACCGCGGAGATCAGGTTGACGATCACCGGTGAGGTCGGGCTGCGGAAGTCGGTGTCTCCCGTGTCGAGGGAGAGCGAGTGGCCCTCGAAGTCGATGTCGAGGCCGTCGAGACCGTAGGTGTCGATGATCTTCGAGACCGAGGTGACGAAGGCGTCCCGGGCGGCGGTGGAGGCGAGCTGCACCTGTCCGTTCTGGCCGCCGATCGAGATCAGCACCTTCTTGCCCGCGGCCTGCTTGGCCTTGATCGCGGCCTTGAACTCCGCCTCGGACTCGACGTTAGGACACTCGGCGACCGGGCAGAGCGAGAAACGGATGTCGCCGGAGGTGACGGAGGTGGGCTCACCGAAGGCGAGGTTGATGACGTCCCAGGAGTCGGGCACGTCCGCCATCCGCGTGTAGCCGGAGCCGTTGGCGAAGCTGGAGTGCAGATAGCCGACGAGCGCGCGGGCGGGGAGCTCGGTGTCGCCGCCCCCGCCTCCGCCGGCTGTGGTGGTCGCCGTGATCGCCGCCGACTTCGCGGACTCCCCGGCCGCGTTGGTGGCGCTGACCTGGAAGCTGTACGCGGTCGAGGGCGTCAGGCCCGTCACGGTGGCGGAAGGACCGGTGGCCGTGGCCACCTTCGTGCCGCCGCGGTAGACGTTGTAACCGCTCGCGCCGGAGACGGCGTTCCAGGAGAGCGCCACGGAGGAGGAGGTGAGCGCGGTGGTCTTCAGGCCCGCGGGGACGGCCGGGATCACCACGGGGTCGCCGCCGGGGCCGACGAGGGTGAGGTCGTCGACGTAGTGGGCGGGGGTGCCGTACCAGCCGTGGGTGTAGACGCTCACCGAAGTGGTGGAGGGGCCGGTCCTGAAGGTGGTGGTGAGCTGCTTCCAGGCTCCGGAGGACTGGGTCCAGGTGGAGACGTCGGTGGTGCCGGTGCCGGTGGCGCCGAGGTAGACGTAGCTGCCCTGGACCCAGGCGCTCAGGGTGTACGAGGAGTTGGGCTTGACCGTGATGACCTGGGAGCACTTGGCGTTGTCGCTGCCGGCCGGGGTGGCCTTCAGCGCCTTCGTGCCGCCGTGCACCGGGGAGGAGACGGCCGCCCCACTGGCGGCCGTACAGCTCCAGCCGTCGAGTCCCGACTCGAAGCCGCCGTTACGGGCCAGGTCCACGTCCGCCGCACCGGCCGCCGGTGCCGTGGCGACCAGGGCACCGGCGGCGAGCACGGCGGCCGTGGCGGCGGCCAGAAGTCCGGAGAATCTGACGGTTGGTCCGGTGCGTTCCACAACAGCCTCCGCGCAGGGGGAAGTCGGCGAGTGACGTGCGCACAACATGGTCCAGACCAATCAGGTTGTCAAGACCTCTGGCAGTCGCTCTCAGCCCCCCGGGCGGCCGCGATCGTCACGATCGCCACGGGCATCGCGGGCATCGCGGGCGTCGCGATCGCCACGGGCATCGCGGGTATCGCCGGCCGCGGCGCCCACCGCCTCGTGCATCGCGAGTTCGAGGAGCGCGGCATCGGTGAGGGTCCCCGAGCCGTCCGGCGGGATGAGCCAGCGCACTCCCCCGGTGGCGCGCCCCGGATACGGGACGACGATCCAGGCGCCCCGGCCGCAGCCCCTGATCCCGGTCCCGACCCAGCGGGAGACGGTGCCCGGCGGGACGAAGAAGCCCATGCGGGACTCACCGAAGTCGGCGAGGACCGGGCCCGGGCGGTCGATGAGGCGAGTGAGGACGTCGAGCGTCGGATAGCCCAGCTCACCGGGGAGGATCAGCACGTCCCAGCGCCTGCCGGCGGGAAGAAGAGCGATCCCCTGCGGGTTGCGCTCCCATTCCCACCGGCAGGCGCCGGGGTCCGGCGCCACCGATGTGAGCCACTCGATCGCGGCTTTCGTTTCCGGTCCCGTCATGACCAGCCTCCCGTTGACGTGAACACCGGCAGGGTTCTACCGGTGGGTACACGTGCGAGAGAGCGCTCGGCCCCGACTATGACGCGGGTTGGGGCCACGAATGGCCGTGACGTGAGTCACACTATTGGACAGGGTGTCAGCTGTCGAAGCCGAGACCCAGCTTGTCCATGGTCTTCAGCCAGAGATTGCGGTGGCCGCCGTTGCTGTCGGCGTGGGCCAGCGACCGCTTGGTGATCTCGATCCCGGCCCAGGCGAAGGGCTCCGGCGGGAAGGGCATCGGCTTGGAGCGGACCATTTCCAGACGGGTCCGTTCGGTCTCCTCACCGGTGAGCAGATCGAGCATCACATCGGCCCCGAACCGGGTCGACCCGACGCCGAGTCCGGTGAATCCGGCGGCATAGGCGACCCGCCCCTGATAGGCCGTTCCGAAGAATGCCGTGAAGCGGGCACAGGTGTCGATCGCACCGCCCCAGGCGTGGGTGAAATTCAGCCCGGAAAGCTGCGGGAAGCAGGTGAAGAACTGCTCGGCCAATTTCAGGAACGTCTCGGGACGCTGGTCGAGATCGGCGCTGAGTCGGCCACCGTACGGATAGATCGCGTCGTATCCGCCCCAGAGAATCCGGTTGTCCGCGGAAAGCCGGAAGTAGTGGAACTGGTTGGCGCTGTCGCCGAGTCCCTGGCGACCCTTCCAGCCGATGGATTCCAGCTGCTCGGGGGGCAGCGGTTCGGTCATCAGCGCGTAGTCGTAGACCGGCACGGTGTACGGCCGGACCCGCTTGACGAGTGAGGGGAAGATGTTGGTGCCGAGCGCGACCCGGCGGGCGAAGACCCTGCCGTACGGGGTGCGGACCGCCATCCCCTCTCCGGAGCGGACGAGGTCGAAGCCGCGCGTGTGCTCGTAGATCCGTACGCCCAGTTCCTGGCAGGCCCGCTTGAGGCCCCAGGCGAGCTTCGCCGGGTGCAGCATCGCGACGCCGCGCCGGTCCCAGAGGCCGCCGAGGAAGGTGGGTGAATCGACCTCGGCGCGCAGGGCGTCACGGTCCAGGAAGTCCACGCCCGTGATGCCGAGCTTGACGATCTCCTCGTGCCATTCCCGCAGCTCTTCGAGCTGGTGGGGTTCGGTGGCGACGTCGATCTCGCCGGTCCGCTCGAACTCGCAGTCGATGCTGTAGCGGGCGACTGCGGCCTCGATGGCATCGAGGTTCCGCTCCCCCAGCTCCTCCAGCTTCGCGATCTCGTCGGGCCAGCGCTCCACGCCGTTGGCCAGCCCGTGGGTGAGGGAGGCGGCGCAGAAGCCGCCGTTGCGGCCCGAGGCGGCCCAGCCCACCTCGTGCCC
This sequence comes from Streptomyces globisporus, assembly GCA_014649555.1. Lineage (GTDB taxonomy): Bacteria > Actinomycetota > Actinomycetes > Streptomycetales > Streptomycetaceae > Streptomyces > Streptomyces globisporus. Next base: position 77,721 of record BMTG01000016.1, read on the forward strand.
CTCGATGAGGACGACGTCCCGCTCCGGATCGCGCTCCTTGGCGATGAGCGCGGTCCACAGTCCGCTGTAGCCGCCGCCGACGACCAGGAGGTCGGTGTGCTCGTCGCCGGTGAGGGCGTCGAGCGCGTCAGGTTTGGCCGGGTCGTCGAGCCAGTAGGAGACCGGCTTGGCGCCGGAGAGGGATTGTGCAGCAGTACGCATGGCAGCTGGGGCCATGGTTTCCAACTCCTTCAGGAATTTCAGGGGGTGTCTTGCCGGCCTGACCGGCAGGACACCCCCTAGTTTCGAGCGTTGCTCTTGCGGCGGCTCGCGATGAGCTGGCCGACAAGAACCATCAGTACCGCAATCACGAACATGGCGGTGCCGATGACATTGATCTGCACGGGCGTGCCGCGCTGTGCCGATCCCCAGACGAACATGGGGAACGTGACGGTGGAGCCCGCGTTGAAATTCGTGATGATGAAATCGTCGAACGAGAGCGCGAAAGCGAGCAGCGCTCCCGCCGCGATGCCGGGGGCGGCGATGGGAAGGGTCACCCGTACGAAGGTCTGCACGGGGCCCGCGTAGAGGTCGCGGGCGGCTTCCTCCAGTCTCGGGTCCATCGACATGACGCGCGCCTTGACGGCGGTCACCACGAAGCTGAGGCAGAACATGATGTGCGCGATCAGCACGGTCCAGAAGCCGAGCTCGGCGCCCATGTTCAGGAAGAGGGTGAGCAGGGAAGCGGCCATGACGACCTCGGGCATCGCCATCGGCAGGAAGATCAGCGAGTTGATCGCGCCGCGTGCCCGGAAGCGGTAGCGGACCAGGGCGAAGGCGATCATCGTGCCGAGTGCGGTCGCCCCGAGCGTCGCCCAGAAGGCGATCTGGAGCGAGAGGGAGAGCGAGCCGCACAGGTCGGCGACGCCGCAGGGGTCCTCCCAGGCGTCCAGCGAGAACTGCTGCCAGGCGTAGTTGAAGCGCCCCTTGGGTTTGTTGAACGAGAACACCATCACGACGATGTTCGGCAGGATCATGTACGCGAGGGTCAGCAGACCCGCGATGACGATCAGGTTCCGGCGTATCCAGCGCAGTACGGACATCAGACCAGGTCCTCCGTCCCGGAGCGGCGGATGTAGAAGGTGACCATCAGCAGGACGATCGCCATGAGGATGAACGAGAGCGCGGCGGCCGTCGGATAGTCCAGGACCCGCAGGAACTGGCTCTGGATGACGCTGCCGACCATCTTGGTGTCGGTGGAGCCCAGCAGTTCGGCGTTGACGTAGTCGCCGCTGGCCGGGATGAAGGTCAGCAGGGTGCCGGAGACCACGCCGGGCATGGAGAGCGGGAACGTCACCTTGCGGAAGGTGGTGGCGGGGGTGGCGTAGAGGTCGCCCGCCGCCTCGTGCAGCCGGCCGTCGATCCGCTCCAGCGAGGTGTAGAGCGGCAGGATCATGAACGGCAGGAAGTTGTACGTCAGACCGCAGACGACGGCCATCGGGGTGGCCAGGACCCGGTTGGACTCGGTCCAGCCGAGCCAGCTGGTGACGTCCAGGACGTGCAGGGTGTTGAGCACGTCCACGACCGCGCCGCCGTCGGCGAGGATCGTCTTCCACGCCAGCGTACGGATGAGGAAGCTGGTGAAGAACGGGGCGATGACCAGCACCAGGACGAGGTTGCGCCAGCGGCCCGCCTTGAAGGCGATGAGGTAGGCGAGCGGGTAGCCCAGCAGCAGGCAGAGGATCGTGGCGGTGCCCGCGTAGAGCAGGGACCGGATGAACTGCGGGTAGTACTCGCGCAGCGCGTCCACGTACGTCTGGAAGTGCCAGGTGACCTCGAAACCCTGCTCCAGCGAGCCGGTCTGTACGGAGGTGGAGGCCTGGTAGACGAGCGGCAGGGCGAAGAAGACGACCAGCCAGAGGATGCCGGGCAGCAGCAGCCAGTAGGGGACGAGCCGTTTGCGGGTGGAGGGCTTGCGGAGCGTGAGCTTCCGGGGCTCCTCGGGCTCGGCAGGGGGCGCGGGCGGCGCCTCGGTGACGCTCATTCCGCGTCCTCCACGCTGGTGGCGCCCGCGTCGATGTCCTGGGCGGCGTCGAGTCCGAAGGTGTGGGCGGGGTTCCAGTGCAGGACGACCTCGGCGCCGGGGACCAGCCGTGTGTCGCGCTCGATGTTCTGCTCGTACACCTGGAGGGCCGTTCCGGCCGGGCTCTCGACGACGTACTGGGTGGAGACGCCGATGAAGCTGGAGTCGGTGATGCGGCCGGTGACGCGGTTGCGGCCCGCGGGGATGTCATCGGCGTCGTCGGCGTGGGCCAGGGATATCTTCTCCGGCCGGATGCCGAGGAGGAGACGGCCGCCGGCGGCCGTGGAGGAGGCCGAACATCGCTCGCGGGGCAGCGCGAGCTTGCCGCCGCCCGCGGCCACCACCAGGTTCTCGCCGGTGGAGACGATCTCGCCCCCGATGAGGTTGGAGGTGCCGAGGAAGTTGGCGACGAAGGTGGTGCGCGGGTTCTCGTAGAGGTCGGCGGGCGCGCCGAGCTGCTCGACGCGGCCGCCGTTCATCACCGCGACGGTGTCGGCCATGGTCATGGCCTCCTCCTGGTCGTGGGTGACGTGCACGAAGGTGATGCCGACCTCGGTCTGGATCCGCTTGAGCTCCAGCTGCATCTGTCGGCGCAGCTTGAGGTCGAGGGCGCCGAGGGGTTCGTCGAGCAGCAGGACCTGCGGGTGGTTGATGAGCGCGCGGGCGACGGCGACGCGCTGCTGCTGGCCGCCGGAGAGCTGGTGCGGCTTGCGGCGGGCGAAGTCGCCGAGCTGGACCAGCTCCAGCATGTCGTCGACCTGCTTCTTCACCGACTTGATGCCGCGCCGCCGCAGCCCGAAGGCGACGTTCTCGGTGATGTCGAGGTGCGGGAAGAGCGCGTAGCTCTGGAAGACGGTGTTGACGGGCCGCTTGTACGGGGGCAGGTCGGTGATGTCCTTGTCCCCGAGGAAGACCGTGCCGGTGGTGGCCTCCTCCAGGCCCGCGATCATCCGCAGGGTGGTGGTCTTGCCGCAGCCGGACGCGCCGAGCAGGGCGAAGAAGGAGCCCTGGGGAACGGTCAGGTCGAGCGGGTGCACGGCGGTGAAGGAGCCGTAGGTCTTGCTGATCCCGGCGAGGCGGACATCGCCGCCCGCGGTCTGCTGCTGCTGTGTCATGGGTCGCAGTCCCAGTGTGTTCGGGGGAGTTCGGAGAGGACAGGGCCGGTGGGGTACCGGTGGCGGCCGGATCAGGCGCCGATGAGCTTGGCGAACTTCTCTTCGTACGCCGTCTCTTCCTCCGTGCTCAGGGAGCGGAAGGAGCGGGACTTCGCCGCCATCTCCTTGTCGGGGAGGATCAGCGTGTTGGAGGCCATCGACTCGTCGATCCTGGCGAGTTCCTCACGTACGCCGTCGACCGGGCAGACGTAGTTGATGTACGCGGCGAGCTGGGCGGCGACCGGCGGCTCGTAGTAGTAGTCGATGAGCTTCTCGGCGTTGGTCTTGTGCCGGGCCTGCGCGGGGACCAGAAGGCTGTCGCTGGAGGTGATGTATCCGGCGGCGGGGATGGCGTACTCGATGTCCGGGTTGTCGGCCTGGAGCTGGATGACGTCCCCGGCCCAGGCGACGCAGGCGGCGATGTCGCCCTTGCTGAGGTCGGCGGTGTAGTCGTTGCCGGTGAAGCGGCGGATCTGCTTCTTGTCGACGGCCTTCTGGAGGCGGCCGATCGCGCCGTCGAAGTCGGCGTCGCTGAACTTCCCCGGGTCCTTGCCCTGGTCGAGGAGGGTCATCCCGACGGTGTCGCGCATCTCGGAGAGGAAGGAGACGCGGCCCTTGAGCTTCGGGTCGTCGAGCAGCTGGGTGACGGAGTCGACCTTGCGGCCGCCGGTCGCCTTCTTGTTGTACGCGATGACGGTCGGGATGCCCGTCCACGGATAGGAGTAGGCGCGGCCGGGGTCCCAGTCGGGGCTGCGGAACTGGGCGGAGACGTTGGCGAAGGCGTGCGGGAGGTTCGAGGCGTCGAGCTTCTGCGCCCAGCCGAGCCGGATGATGCGGGCGGCGAGCCAGTCGGTGACGCATATGAGGTCGCGCCCGGTGTCCTGCCCGGCCGCGAGCTGCGGCTTGATCTTCCCGAAGAACTCGACGTTGTCGTTGATGTCCTCGGTGTACTTGACCCTGATCCCGGTGCGCTTGGTGAACGCCTCCAGGGTGGGCCGGCTCTTCTCGTCCTCGCTGACGTCCATGTACTCGGTCCAGTTGGAGAAGTTCAGCACCTTCTCCTTCTCCGAGTGGTCGTCGGACGCCAGGCCGGCGTCGGCGCGCTTGGCGGGCGGGATGCCGCACGCGCCGAGGGTGGCTATGCCGCCGACGGCCAGCGCGCCCATGCCGGAGGCGCGCAGCAGGGAGCGGCGGGTGAGGGCGCCCCTGCCGCTGGTCAGGGACCGCCTCATGGCCGCCAGTTGGACCGGCGTGAGGCGGTCGGGCTCGTAACTCTCCATACGCTGTATGCCCTTTCGGGTGGGAGGCCGCGGGGGCCCGCGGTCGTGGTCGGGCCCCTGTTGTGCGGCAGCTGCTATCGGTCCCCGAAGATCGTGCGGTGCCAGTCCTTGCGGGCGACCGCGGTGTTGTCGTACATGACGTGCTTGACCTGCGTGTACTCCTCGAAGGAGTACGCCGACATGTCCTTGCCGAAGCCGCTGGCCTTGTATCCGCCGTGCGGCATCTCGGAGAGGATCGGGATGTGGTCGTTCACCCACACACAGCCCGCCTGGATCTCGCGGGTGGCGCGGTTCGCGCGGTACAGGTCGCGGGTCCAGGCGGAGGCGGCCAGTCCGTACGGGGTGTCGTTGGCGAGCGCGATGCCCTCGTCGTCGGTGTCGAAGGGGAGGACGACCAGGACGGGGCCGAAGATCTCCGACTGGACGACCTCGCTGTCCTGGGCGGCCCCGGCGATCAGGGTCGGCCGGTAGTACGCGCCGTCGGCGAGGTCGCCGCCCGGGGCCTCGCCACCGGTGACGACCCGGGCGTAGCCGCGGGCCCGCTCGACGAAGGCGGCGACGCGGTCGCGCTGGGCGTGGCTGATGAGAGGGCCGAGGTCGGTGGCGGCGTCGAAGGGGTCGCCGAGCCGGACGGTGTCCATGAGCGCGGCGACGTCCCGGACGAAGGCGTCGTAGAGGGGGCGCTGGACGTAGGCGCGGGTGGCGGCGGTGCAGTCCTGGCCGGTGTTGATGAGCGATCCGGCGACCGCGCCGTGGACGGCGGCTTCCAGGTCGGCGTCGTCGAAGACCACGAAGGGGGCCTTGCCGCCGAGCTCCAGGTGGAGGCGCTTGACGGTGGCGGTGGCGATCTCGGCGACCCGCTTGCCGACGGCGGTGGAGCCGGTGAAGGAGGTCATCACGACATCCGGGTGGCCGACGAGGTGCTCGCCCGCGTCCTTGCCCGCGCCGGTGACGATGTTGATGACGCCGTCGGGGATGCCGGCCTCGGTGGCGGCCTGGGCGAACATCAGCGAGGTGAGCGGGGTGAGTTCGGCGGGCTTGAGGACGATGGTGTTGCCCGCGGCGACGGCCGGGAGGATCTTCCAGGCGGCCATCTGGAGCGGGTAGTTCCAGGGGGCGATGGAGCCGACGACGCCGATCGCCTCGCGGCGTACGTAGGAGGTGTGGTCGCCGTCGTACTCGGCGGCGGCCTTGCCCTCCAGGTGGCGCGCCGCGCCCGCGAAGAAGGCGGCGTTGTCGACGGTGCCGGGGACGTCGAACTCGGTGGAGAGCTTGACCGGCTTGCCGCACTGGAGGGACTCGGCGTACGCGAAGTCGTCGGCCTGCTCGGCGAGGACGGCGGCGAACCGGTGCAGGGCGTCGGACCGCTCGCCGGGGGTGGCGCCGGACCAGCCGGGGAAGGCGGCGCGAGCGGCGGCGACGGCCGCGTCCACGTCCTCGGTGCCCGCGAGCTCGTAGCGGAGCACGCTCGCGCCGGTCGCGGGGTTCACGATGTCGTGGTGGCGGCCGGACGTGCCGGGGAGCAGCTTGCCGCCGATGTACTGCGCACCTTCCGCGAAGCGGTCCTGAACCTGGAAGCCGTTGCTCATGACGCTCTCCTCCGCCGCTGTACCCGCTGGGCGGGGTCGGCGTAGCTTCTTCGTGAATTGAGTGCCGATCCTGACAGAGGGGTTCAAGCCCAACAAGTGATTCCGTTGTTGCCTTTTGGTTACGCGACGGAATCTGTCGACCATGTGTCGTGTCGGTGCGGAAATCCCCGTACGGAGTGTCAGTGGCGGATGCCACACTCACATGCCATGGGACCGATCGATGAGCTTCTGGCGGACGTGGCGCGGGGCAAGCGGGTGAAGTATCTGCCGTTCTGGGGGCACCGTCCGCGCCCCGACGGACGGATCGGTGCGAGCTGCCTGAGCCAGTGGTGGCCGTCGCCGTTCACGGTGGACGGGGTGACGTATGCGAGCGCCGAGCACTGGATGATGGCGGGCAAGGCGCGGCTCTTCGGCGATCCGGCGGCCGAGGCGGCGGCGGTGACGGCGAAGAGCCCGGCCGCGGCCAAGAAGGCGGGGCGGCTGGTGCGCGGCTTCGACGAGGACGTGTGGATACGGGAGCGGTTCGCCCTGGTGGTGGCGGGCAGCGTGCACAAGTTCGGGCAGGACCCGGAGCTGGCCGGCTATCTGCTGGGCACGGGGGACCGGGTGCTGGTGGAGGCGTCCCCGCGGGACCGGATCTGGGGCATCGGGCTCGCGGCGGACGACGAGCGGGCGGAGCGGCCGCAGGAGTGGCGGGGGCTGAATCTGCTGGGCTTCGCGCTGATGGAGGCCCGGGAGAGGCTGCGGGCCGGCGCGACGGGCTGAGGCGTCCTCGTACAGACTCTGCTACGACGACCGGCCGGGCGGGGATCGCTCCCTGCCCGGCCGGTCGTCATGGCGTTCGACGCGGGGTCCGCTAGCGGCGGTCCTCGACGACCAGCGACGTGGCGAACGGGTCGTCGTAGGAGTCGTCGTAGTCGCGGTCCGTGCCCGAGGCGGCGAAGAAGATGAGCGCGCCGAGGATCGCGGCGCCGACGACGATGCCGACGGAGCCGAGGATGACCCCGGCGAGCGCCATGCCCCGGTTGGTGGCCTCGCCGCGTTTGGCACGGCCGAGGCCGATGATGCCGAAGATCAGCGCGAGGATGCCGAGGATGATGTTGAGCCCGTAGAGGCAGAAGCCGACCACGGAGATGATGCCGATCACCATGGCGGCCGTGCCCAGCCCGTTGTTGGGCGCCGGGCCCCAGGTGGCCGGACCGGCGCCGTAGGCGCCGTAGCCCGGGTATCCGCCGTACGGCTGCGCGGGCGGGGCCGGGTAGCCGTAGTGCGCGGCGGGCGGCGGGCCGGCGTGGCCGGGGCCGTTCGGGCCGATCGGCGGCGGCGGTACGTCCGAGGGCGCCGGCCCGAAGCCGCCGGCCTGGGGTATCGGTCCGGTGCCGTCCCCCGGTCCGGCGCTCGGCATCGACGTCACGGTCGGCTGGTCGTGGACCGCGGGCGGCGTGTGCGTGGCGGGTGGCGGCGTCTGCGCGCCCTGCTTGCCCAGATCCACCCTGGTGCTGTCCGGCGGTGCCCACGGATCGCGCGGCGCGGCCCCGCCCCCGGGCTGCTCTGTGTTGTCTGACATGGGCCTCCCCCATCGTGGTCCCGTCATGCTACGGCCAGGCCTGACGGGCCCGGACCCCGCCTGCGATGATCGGTGCGGCCGGTACGCCCGGCCGATGTCACGCCGAACCGGGAGAATTCCGATGACCGATCCGCACCCCTTCATCGCCGGGCTGCCCAAGGCCGAGCTCCATGTCCACCACGTCGGGTCGGCCTCGCCCCGGATCGTCGCGGAGCTGGCCGCCCGCCACCCGGACTCCAAGGTCCCCACGGACCCGGAGGCGCTGGCCGACTACTTCACCTTCACCGACTTCGCGCACTTCATCGAGGTCTACCTGTCGGTGGTGGACCTGGTCCGCACCCCGGAGGACGTCCGGCTGCTCACCTTCGAGGTGGCGCGGGACATGGCCCGGCAGAACATCCGGTACGCGGAGCTGACCGTGACCCCGTACAGCTCGACCAAGCGGAACATCCCCGAGGTCGGCTTCATGGAGGCCCTGGAGGACGCCCGCAAGGCTGCCGAGGCCGAGCTGGGCGTGGTCCTGCGCTGGTGCTTCGACATCCCGGGCGAGGCCGGGCTCCAGGCGGCCGAGGAGACCGCCCGGCTCGCGGTGGAACGACGGCCCGACGGGCTCGTCTCCTTCGGTCTCGGCGGACCGGAGATCGGGGTGGAGCGCCCGCAGTTCAAGCCCTACTTCGACCGGGCCATCGCCGAGGGCCTGCACTCGGTGCCGCACGCCGGGGAGACCACCGGGCCGCAGACGGTCTGGGACGCGTTGACCGCGCTGCGCGCCGAGCGCATCGGGCACGGCACCAGTTCCGTGCAGGACCCGAAGCTGCTGGAGCACCTGGCCGAGCACCGGATCGCCCTGGAGGTCTGCCCGACGTCGAACATCGCCACCCGCGCGGTCACCGACATCGAGCGCCACCCGATCCGGGAGATGGTCCAGGCCGGGGTGCTGGTGACGGTCAACAGCGACGACCCGCCGATGTTCGGCACCGACCTCAACAACGAGTACGCGGTGGCCGCCCGGCTGCTGGAGCTGGACGAGCGCGGTATCGCGGACCTCGCGAAGAACGCCGTGGAGGCCTCGTTCCTGGACCCGGCGGGCAAGCGGAAGCTGGCCGAGGAGATCGACACGTACACGGCGAACTGGCTCCGGGCGCCCGGCAGCTGACCCCGATCGTCACAATGGCCTCATGGCCAACACCGTCTCCCGCGTCACCGCCGTGGCCCACCGCGGCGATCCCTACCTCGCCCGTGAGAACACGCTGCCCTCGATCCGCTCCGCCCTCGAACGGGGGGCGGACGCGGTCGAGATCGACGTACGCGTGACCCGTGACGGGGTGCCGGTCCTGCTGCACGACGCGACGCTGGAACGGCTGTGGGGCCATGACCGGCGCGTGGACCGGATCGACCACGCGGAGCTGAAGGAGCTGACCGGCGGCGGGGTGCCCACGCTCCGCGACGCGCTGCTCGCCGCCGGGGCGCACCGGGTGATGGTGGACCTGCCCGGCTCCACGGACGCCTCGGTGAAGAAGATCGTGGGGACGGTCCGCGAGTGCGGGGCGGGCGAGCGGGCGTACTACTGCGCGAACTCGGAGGCGATGCTGCGGGTGCGCGCCGCCGACCCGTCCGCCGAGATCGCCCTGACCTGGACCACGCTGGCCCCGCCGCGCCCGGAGCTGCTGGCGGCGGTGAAGCCGCGCTGGCTGAACTACCGCTTCGGCCTGATCAGCCGGGAACTGACGGACCGGGCGCACCGGGACGGGCTGCTCGTCTCCGCGTGGACGGCCGACACGAGGCGCACGATGCGCAAGCTGATCGACCGAGGCGTCGACTCGATCACCACCAACCGCATCGACACCCTCCACCGACTCCTGGCCAACTCGCCCGGGCGCGGCGGCTCTTGATCGGTCCGGCATGATGGAGGGCCCGCACCGCCCGCTGCCGCACCGCCCCACGCGGCACGCGGGCCCCCTCCGTCACCGAGGAGCCAGCCGTCATGGACCCCCGCCCGCAGACAGCCACCCCCCGGATACGTTCCGACGTCGCGCACAACGCGCGGGTGTGGAACTACTGGCTGGGCGGCAAGGACAACTACCCGGTGGACCGGGCGGTGGGCGACCGGGTCACCGGGATGTACCCGAGCATCGGTGAAGTGGCCCGCGCGGACCGGGCGTTCCTCGGCCGGGCGGTGCGTCATCTGGCGGGCGACGCGGGCGTCGACCAGTTCCTCGACATCGGCACCGGGCTGCCGACCGGGAACAACACCCATGAGATCGCCCAGCACACCGCGCCGCACGCCCGCATCGTCTATGTCGACAACGACCCGATCGTGCTGGCCCACGCCCGCGCCCTGCTGACCAGTTCGCTGGAGGGCGCGACCGAGTACATCGACGCGGACGCGCACCGCCCGGAGCAGATCCTGCGGGCCGCCCAGCCCACCCTGGACCTGGGCCGGCCGGTCGCGGTGATGATGCTCGGCATCCTGAACTTCGTGCTGGACACGGACGAGGCCCGCTCCATCGTGCGGACGCTGATGGAGGCCGTTCCGTCGGGCAGCCACCTGGTGCTGACCCACCCGACGCTGGAGCTGGGCGGCGAGGGCAACGAGGCGGCGATGCGCTTCTGGAACGAGAACGCCACCCCGCCGATCACCGCCCGCAGCCGCGCGGAGTTCGCCGCGTTCCTGGACGGTCTGGAGCTCCTGGAGCCGGGGATCGTCTCCTGCTCCCGCTGGCGGACGAACCCGCGGGAGCCGGAGGTTGCGCAGTTCGGTGCGGTGGCGCGGAAGCCCTGATGCGCTTCGCGGGCCTGCCGGCGCGGCTGCGCGGGCCGTGGGCCGTCGATCTGTGGATCACTCTCGCGGTGCAGGCGGCGGTGACCATGCCGTTCGTCGTGCCGCGCGCGCCGGACCTGCCGGAGGCGACCTGGGGCACGTACGGACTGACGACCCTGACCGTGCTGCCGCTGGTCGCGCGGCGGCACGCGCCGGTCACCGTCCTGCTGGCGACCCTCGCGGCCGGCGCGCTGTACACGCTGGCCGTCGACGGTCCGGGCCAGCCGCTGCCGTACGCCGGTCTCGTGACCTTCTACACGGTGGCCGAGCTGTCGCCGCCCCGCGCTCGGCTGGCCGTCGCGGTGCTGGTCGGCGCTGCGGTGTTCCCGTCGGTGGCGTGGAACACGGGTGAGGCCCGGGAGCTGCTGTTCTCGCTCTTCGTGTTCGGCGCCGCGTACGCCTTCGGGCGGCTCAGCCACACCCGTAAGGCCTCTGTGGCGGCGGTGGAGGACCGGGCACGCCAGGCGGAGCTGGGCCGGCGGATCGAGGCGGAGCGGGCCGCGGCGCGCGAACGGGCCCGGATCGCACGGGAGATGCACGACATCCTCTCGCACGCGGTGAGCCTGATGATCGTGCAGGCGGAGGCCGGTCCGGTGGCGGTCCGCGCCACCCCCGAGCGTGCGGAAGCCGCGTTCGAGGCGATCTCCGAGACGGGCCGGGACGCGATGGTGCAGTTGCGCCGGATGCTCGGGGTGCTGCGCGAGGACGGCCCCGGGCAGGTGGCCGCGCCCCGTTCGCCGCAGCCGGGGCCCGCGGAGCTGCCGGCCCTGCTGGCACGGGTGCGCGGGGGTGGCCCGGAGGTCGCCTTCACGACGACCGGGCCGGTCCGGGCACTGCCGCCGGACACCGGGGCGACGGTGTACCGGATCGTGCAGGAGGCGCTGACGAACGTCGTCAAGCATGCGCGGGCCGACCGCGTGGACGTGGACATGGAATACGGGGAGCGGGAGTTGACGATCACGGTGCGGGACGACGGGCAGGGGCCCGGAACCACCCAGGGGCTCGGGCTGATCGGGATCCGGGAGCGGGCCGCCGCGCACGGCGGCACCGTGCGGGCCGGTGGAGGCCCCGGCGGCCGGGGCTTCGAGCTGGTCGTCGGGCTGCCGCTCACGCCTGGGGCGGAAGGGGTGCGGGCATGACGATCCGGGTGGTCGTGGCCGACGACCAGGAGCTGGTGCGCAGCGGCTTCGCGATGATCCTGGACGCCCAGCCCGGCATCGAGGTGGTGGCCGAGGCGGGGGACGGTGCGCAGGCGGTGGCGGCGGTGGGCCGGCTCGGGGCGGACATCGCGCTGCTGGACATCCGGATGCCGGTGCTGGACGGCATCGTGGCGTGCCGGGAGATCGCCGCCGCGGGGTCCTGCCGGACGATCATGCTGACCACGTTCGACGCGGACGAGTACGTGTACGAAGCTCTGCACGCGGGCGCGAGCGGCTTCCTGCTCAAGGATGTGCGGCGGGACGATCTGGTGCACGCGGTGAGGGTGGTGGCCGCCGGGGAGTCGCTGGTCGCCCCGTCGGTGGCCCGGCGGCTGATCGCCGAGTACACCGCGCGCCCGGCGGGCCGGCCCGCGCCGTCGGCCGGCCGGCTGGAGGCCCTGACCGCCCGGGAGCGGGAGACCCTGCTGCACCTGGCGCGGGGCCTGTCCAACGCGGAGATCGCGGCGGCCCTCGTGGTGAGCGAGCACACGGTGAAGACCCATGTGGGCAACGTGCTGTCCAAGCTGGGGCTGCGCGACCGCATCCAGGCCGTCATCTGCGCCTACGAGACCGGGTTGGTGGCTCCCTCGGACGGGGGAGTTACCGGCGCGCCCTCCCCCGGGCGCGGGAGCCGCACCCCCGCCGAGGACCGCCCGGGCGGGTGATCCGCCGGGGCGGCCGTGCCAACAGGATGAAGTCGAGACGCAGTTGACGACTTCATCTTTCTCGGAGGCCCCGGTGAACAGATCTGTCCGCACGCTCCTGGCAACCGCTCTGGTCCTCTGCATCGCCGGCGGGACCGCCGGCCCCGTCTCCGCGAACGCCCCGGCCGACCGCGCTCCGGGCTCCCGTCCGGCGGCGCCCGGGGCGCCCCGGTCCCAGGACGCTCCGGATGCCCGGGCCCTGAGCGCCGCGATCGCCGGGCTGCCGCGCCAGGACGCCGTCGCGGCGCTCGTAAGGGTCGGCGGCAGCGCCGGATCATGGCGGGGCAGCGCCGGGCTGCATGATCTGCCCTCGGGCCGGCCGGCGGATCCGGCGGCCCGCTTCCGCGCGGGATCGGTGACCAAGGTGTTCACGGCGGCCGCGGTGCTGCAACTGGCGGGCGAGCGGAAGCTGTCCCTGGACCGCACCGCCCGGCACTATCTGCCGGACCTGATCCCGGCCTCGTACGGGGAGGTGACCGTACGCCAGTTGCTCGACCACACCAGCGGCATCCCCGCGGCGGATCTTCCGGGCACGAACCCGGAGGAGTGGTACGCGCACCGCTTCGACGTCCACACGCCGCGAGCCATGGTGGCCTCCGCGACGGCGAAGGAGCGGGAGTTCGCGCCGGGCTCCAGCCAGCACTACCTCAACATCAACTACACGGTGCTGGGGCTGCTGGTCGAGCGCGTCACCGGGCACACCTACGAGCGGGAGGTCGCGGACCGGATCCTGCGCCCGCTCGACCTGCGGTCCACGTACTTCCCCGGTGCCGACCCCGGGATCCGCGGCCCGCACAACCGCGGCTACCAGGTCTTCGCTGCGCCGGGCGGAGGTGTCGAGCTGCGGGATGTCACGGTGTGGGGGCCGACCGACGGGTGGGCGGCCGGGGACATCATCTCGACCACCGCCGATCTGGGGCGCTTCACCACCGCCCTGTTCGGCGGGCGAGTGGTGCGCGGGCCGCTCCTGGAGGAGATGTTCACGCTGCCCGACGCGTCGGTGCGCACCTACGGTTCCGGGAAACCGGCGCAGTTCAGCGCCGGTCTCTCGGTGCTCACCCTGGGCGGCCGCCAGGTGTGGGGCAAGTCCGGCGGCCGCTGGGGGTACAACACGGCGGTGGCGGCCACGCGCGACCTCTCCCGGACGCTGGTCTACAGCGTCGGCGCGACGGACGCGAAGGGGAAGGACGCCAACGCCACGGCGATGGGCATCGCGGTGGCCGCCTTCGGCCCGCCGCCCGCGGCCTGACCCGGGCGGTCACCAGGAGGGCGCGACGGCCGCCGGAAGGGTGCGGACGGTCACCGGGAGGGCGCCGAAGGTCACCGGGAGGGGCTCAGGCGCCCGCCGGAACGGCCGGCGGGTTCACGGCGGTCGCTGCCCGCTCCAGCACCTCCAGCCGCTTGATCATGCGGCGGACGATCAGCAGCGGGATGACGCCGAAGACTCCGAAGGACATGTCGATCACGGTCCACCAGAACGGGATGTCGCGGATCGGGCCGCAGATCAGGGCGAGCGGGATGATCCCGGCGCAGGCGATCATGCCGAACTCGATGACCCAGATGTTGCGGACCGGGTCGCGGTAGGGGCCGTAGAAGGCGACCGCGATGACCAGGTGGGCGAAGGCCAGCCAGTCGGTGCCGTACAGCATGAAGGGCTGCTCGCGCTCGATGGTGTCGAGCCCTTCGCGGACCCGGGTGATCCACTCCATCAGACCGGGGAAGTGCTCGGGGACCGGGGAGGCGGAGGCGCTCAGCAGGTCCTCCGTCCAGCGGAGTTCGGTGACGAGCGGGAAAGCCGTGAGCCCGCTCAGCACCAGACAGACGATGAAGAAGACCAGCCACCTGCGTATCCCCCGGGTGAGGGACTGTCTTTCGCTCATATCCGCAGCGTACGCCCGTGTTTACCGCCCCTTTACGGCACCCCTGCTATCGCTTCACAAGCCGACGATGCCGTTCCACTTCTTGGCGAAGTCCATCCGTTCCTCGGAGGTGATGTCGCGGGCGATGGCGAGCCGTTCGCGCATCGCGTCGTCGGGGAAGATCAGGGGATCCTCGGCGAGTGCGGCCGTCTCCTCGTCCTTGGCGGAGGCGAGGACGTCACGGGCGGCGGGGACCGGGCAGACGTAGTTGACCCAGGCGGCGAGTTCGGCGGCGACCTCGGGTTCGTAGTAGTGGTCCACCAGCTTCTCGGCGTTGCGCTTGTGGCGGGCGAGGTTGGGGATCATCAGGGACTCGGCCCACAGTTCGGCGCCCTCCTCGGGGACGACGAACTCGATGTCCGGGTTGTCGGCCTGGAGCTGGATGACGTCGCCGGAGTAGGCCTGGCAGGCGAGCACATCGCCGGTGGCGAGGTCCTTGATGTAGTCGTTGCCGGTGAAGCGGCGGATGTGCTTCGAGCGGACCCGCTTCTCGACCTGTTCGCACATCGTGTGGAAGTCGTCGGCCGTCCAGCGGGTGATGTCGACGCCGTTGCCCTGCATCAGCAGCGCGAACGACTCGTCGAGCCCGGAGAGCAGGGTGACCCGGCCGCGCAGGTCGTCGGCCCACAGGTCGCCCGTGGACCGGATCTCGCGGCCGAGCTTCTTGCGGTTGTACGCGATGCCGGTGATGCCGGACTGCCAGGGGACGCTGTGGCGGCGCCCCTCGTCGAAGGCGGGGGTGCGCAGTTGGGGGTCGAGGTACTTGGCGACGTTGGGCTGTTTCGCCCGGTCCATCTCCTGGACCCAGCCGAGCCGGACGAAGCGGGCGGCCATCCAGTCGCTGATGACGATCAGGTCCCGGCCGGTCTGCTGGTGGTTCATCAGAGCGGGGCTGATCTTCCCGAAGAACTCGTCGTTGTCGTTGATCTCCTCGGTGTACGTCACGGAGATCCCGGTCCGCTTCGAGAAGGCGTCCAGGGTGGGGCGCTTCGACTCGTCCTCGTCGTCGGTGTCGATGTAGAGCGGCCAGTTGGCGAAGTGCAGGGTGTGGTCGGTGGCCGAACTGTCGTGTCCGGCACGGTCCCCCGGCTCGACGAACGCCGCGGGCACCCCGCAGCCGGCCAGGGTGGCGCCGGCCGCTCCCGCCCCGAGGGCGCGCAGCAGGGAACGGCGGGACATGGGGTTCTTCCTGATCGCTCGCACCCGCGCAGAATGCCGGTCGGCGCTCGCGCGGGCAATGGACCAAGCGTCCAGCGGGGCGGGCCCGCCCCGCACACCTTGTCCAGACACGCGGACGGCCCCGGGCCGGAGCCCGGGGCCGCAGGACCGCGACGACGATTCCAGGATCAGTCCTCGATGGACGTCATGACGTGCTTGATGCGGGTGTAGTCCTCGAAGCCGTACGCGGAGAGGTCCTTGCCGTAACCGGACTTCTTGAACCCGCCGTGCGGCATCTCGGCGACCAGCGGGATGTGGGTGTTGATCCACACGCAGCCGAAGTCGAGGTTCTTGGACATGCGCATGGCGCGGGCGTGGTTCTGCGTCCAGACCGAGGAGGCGAGCGCGTACTCGACGCCGTTGGCGTAGGTGACGGCCTGGTCCTCGTCGGTGAAGGACTGGACGGTGATGACGGGGCCGAAGACCTCGTTCTGGATGATCTCGTCGTCCTGCTTCAGGCCGGAGACGACGGTCGGGGCGTAGAAGTAGCCCTTGTCGCCGACCCGGTGGCCGCCCGCCTCGACCTTGGCGTGGGCGGGGAGCCGCTCGATGAAGCCGCTGACCTGCTTCAGCTGGTTGGCGTTGTTGAGCGGGCCGTACGCCACGTCCTCGTCGTCCGGCTGCCCGGTCTTCGTGTCGGCGGCGGCCTTGGCGAGCGCGGTGACGAACTCGTCGTGGATCGACTCGTGGACCAGGACGCGGGTGGCGGCCGTACAGTCCTGGCCCGCGTTGAAGAAGCCCGCCTCGGAGACGCCCGAGACCGTCTTGGCGATGTCGGCGTCCTCGAAGACCACGACGGGCGCCTTGCCGCCGAGCTCCAGGTGGACGCGCTTGACGTCCTTGGCGGCGGACTCGGCGACCTGCATGCCGGCCCGTACCGAACCGGTGATGGAGGCCATCGCCGGGGTCGGGTGCTCGACCATGGCGCGGCCGGTGTCCCGGTCGCCGCACAGGACGTTGAAGACGCCCTTGGGCAGGATCTGCCCGATGATCTCGGCCATGAGGACCGTCGACGCCGGGGTGGTGTCGGACGGCTTGATGACAACCGTGTTGCCCGCGGCGAGCGCCGGGGCGAACTTCCATACGGCCATCATCATCGGGTAGTTCCACGGCGCGACCTGGGCGCAGACGCCGACCGGCTCACGGCGGATGATGGAGGTCAGGCCCTCCATGTACTCGCCGGCCGAGCGGCCTTCCAGCAGCCGGGCGGCCCCCGCGAAGAAGCGGATCTGGTCCACCATGGGCGGGATCTCTTCGCTGCGGGTGAGGCCGAGCGGCTTGCCGGTGTTCTCCGACTCGGCGGCGATCAGGTCCTCGGCCCGCTCCTCGAAGGCGTCCGCGATCTTGAGCAGGGCCTTCTGGCGCTCGGCGGGCGTGGTGTCGCGCCAGGCGGGGAAGGCCGCCGCTGCGGCCTCCATGGCGGCATCGACGTCGGCCTGGCCCGAGAGCGGCGAGGTTGCGTAGACCTCTTCCGTCACCGGGCTGACCACATCGATGGTCCGCCCGTCCGCGGCGTCCCGGAACTCTCCGTTGATGTAGTTGCGCAGACGGCGCACCTCGGTGGTCACAACCACCCCTCCTGTCGGCTGTCCGATGGGTGAGACATCCACCCTAATCGCTTGGGCGACGCTTTCGACATACCCAACCGCCCCCAACTTCGGATTCAGTCGGTTCCGAGCACTCACTCAACGAATTTCATCGCTCCGGGGTTGCGAGACAGACGAGGAGCGGTGCATGGTGGGTGCGTGGCCAGTCGCAGCGCAGACTCCAGGACAGGGAACGGATCACCGTCGACGGTCGATGCCGTCTCCCTCGCAATCATCGAGCAGCTCCAGGAGGACGGACGGCGTCCGTACGCCGCGATCGGCAAGGCCGTGGGCCTCTCCGAAGCGGCTGTTCGCCAGCGCGTCCAGAAGCTGCTCGACCAGGGCGTGATGCAGATCGTCGCCGTCACGGACCCGCTCACCGTGGGATTCCGGCGCCAGGCGATGGTCGGCATCAACGTCGAGGGCGACCTCGATCCGGTGGCCGAAGCCCTGTCGGCCATGGCCGAGTGCGAGTACGTGGTCATGACCGCGGGCTCCTTCGACCTGATGGTGGAGATCGTCTGCGAGGACGACGACCACCTGCTGGAGACGATCAACAAACGCATCCGGACCCTTCCCGGCGTGCGCTCCACCGAGAGCTTCGTTTATCTGAAGCTCAAGAAGCAGACCTATATGTGGGGAACCCGATAGCCGTGAGCAAGGACCTCAGCCGAACCGCGTACGACCACCTGTGGATGCACTTCACCCGCATGTCGGACTACGAGAACGCGCCCGTTCCCACCATCGTGCGTGGCGAGGGAACGTACATCTTCGACGACAAGGGCAAGCGCTACCTGGACGGCCTCTCCGGCCTGTTCGTGGTCAACGCCGGTCACGGTCGTCACGAGCTCGCCGAGACGGCGTACAAGCAGGGCCAGGAGCTCGCCTTCTTCCCGGTGTGGTCCTACGCCCACCCGAAGGCCGTCGAGCTGGCCGAGCGGCTCGCCGACTACGCCCCGGGCGACCTCAACAAGGTCTTCTTCACCACCGGTGGCGGCGAGGCCGTCGAGACCGCCTGGAAGCTGGCCAAGCAGTACTTCAAGCTGAAGGGCCAGCCGACCAAGTACAAGGTCATCTCGCGTGCGGTCGCCTATCACGGCACCCCGCAGGGCGCGCTGTCCATCACCGGCCTCCCGGCCCTGAAGGCCCCCTTCGAGCCGCTGGTCCCCGGCGCGCACAAGGTGCCGAACACCAACATCTACCGCGCCCCGCTCTTCGGCGACGACCCGGAGGCCTTCGGCCGCTGGGCCGCCGACCAGATCGAGCAGGAGATCCTCTTCGAGGGCCCCGAGACCGTCGCGGCCGTCTTCCTGGAGCCCGTACAGAACGCGGGCGGCTGCTTCCCGCCCCCGCCCGGCTACTTCCAGCGGGTCCGCGAGATCTGCGACAAGTACGACGTGCTGCTCGTCTCCGACGAGGTCATCTGCGCCTTCGGCCGGCTCGGCACGATCTTCGCCTGCGACAAGTTCGGCTACGTACCGGACATGATCACCTGCGCCAAGGGCATGACCTCGGGCTACTCCCCGATCGGCGCCTGCATCGTCTCGGACCGGATCGCGGAGCCGTTCTACGAGGGCGGCAACACCTTCCTGCACGGCTACACCTTCGGCGGCCACCCGGTCTCCGCGGCCGTGGGCCTCGCCAACCTCGACATCTTCGAGCGCGAGAACCTCACCCAGCACGTACTCGACAACGAGAACGCGTTCCTGACGACGCTCCAGAAGCTGCACGACCTGCCGATCGTCGGCGACGTCCGCGGCAACGGGTACTTCTACGGCATCGAGCTGGTGAAGGACAAGGCGACCAAGGAGACGTTCACCGACGAGGAGACCGAGCGCGTCCTGTACGGCTTCCTCTCCAAGGCGCTGTTCGAGAACGGCCTGTACTGCCGGGCCGACGACCGAGGCGACCCGGTCATCCAGCTCGCGCCGCCGCTGATCTCCGACCAGTCGACGTTCGACGAGATCGAGGGCATCCTGCGGTCCGTCCTCACGGAGGCGTGGACGAAGCTCTGACCGCCACCAGGTCCCCCGGCCGATAGCCGCCCAGCGGTCATTTCATCGGTCCACGCGGCCCGGGTACGCCCCTTCGAGTGAGAAGGGGGGTATCCGGGCCGCGTTCCGTGCTCCCGGACCGGTCCGACTATCTACGGTGCCCAGTGACCGATCGGCCGCGTCTTCGTTCGCCCATACGGGGGAACGGGAAATCTGACCTGAACCGAGGTGTACGCCATGGTGGCCCCGCCGGACAACGACGTGATCTGGGCGCGTTCCCTGCACCACTACCACAACGGATCGCCCGGTCTCGGCGGTGTCTCCATCGGCGTCCGGGACGCGGAGATCCTCGCCGTGACCGGCCCGCGCGGCAGCGGGAAGACGACGCTGCTGCACTGCCTCTCGGGCCGGCTCGTGCCCCAGGAGGGCGAGGTCTGGTTCAACAGCGTCCCCGTCCACACCATGGCCCCCCGGGTCCGCGAACAGCTCCGCCGGGAACGTTTCGGCTGGATCTCCGCCGATCCCGAGCTGGTCCCGGAGCTGACCGTCTGGGAGAACACCGCGCTGCCCCTGCTGCTGCGCGGTGTGTCGCACCGGGCCGCCAGGAAGTCCGCCACCGAGTGGCTGGAGCGCCTGGACATCGCCGCGTTCGCCAAGAAGCGGCCGCACGCCCTGCTCCAGGCGCAGCGCCAGCGGATCTCCGTGGCCCGTGCCCTGTGCGGCGCGCCGACCGTGATCTTCGCGGACGAGCCCACCGCGACCCTGCACCGCGCGGACCGCGCCCAGGTGCTGCGCACCTTCACCACGGCGGCCCGCTCGCACGGCATCACCGTGGTGCTGGCCACCCATGACGCGGAGGTCGCGGCGCTCGCCGACCGGACCGTGCCCATGCTGGACGGCCGCTGCGTCGCCACCGTCACCCTGCCTTCGAAACCGGAAGCGGAGGGCCGCGCGGCGTGCTCGCTCTCCGTCTAGCCCGCGGTTCCCATCCCCTCGTCCTGGTCCGGCGGCTGCTGGTGGCCGCCGCGTCGGCCGGTGTCGGATTCCTCCTCCTGTGCGCCCTCGGGTACGCCGCCGCGCACCCGGCGTCCGCCGGTTCGGTGCTGCGGCTGCTGTGGTGCTTCGTCCCGCTGGCCGCCACCGTGCAGTTCGCCGTGGCGGTGGCCCGGACCGACCCGAGCACCCGGCCCCGTCCCGGCCTCTCCTCGCTGGGCCTCGGCCCGGTCCGGCTGTCCGCGCTGGCCGCGGTCTCCACGGCCGTCTCGACCACGCTCGGCTCGATGGTGGCGCTGCTCTTCTTCCTGCATCTGCGCGGCGATCTGACCGGGATGCCGTTCGACGGGGGCGCGGCGGAGTTCCTCGGCGCGGGCACTCCGCTGCCGCTGGCCGCCGCCCTGATGCTGCTGGCTCTCGTGCCGGTGGCCGCGTCGACGGCGAGCGCGCTGGCCCTGCGGTCGCGGCCCGACCCGGCGCGGGACACCTTCGGCTCCGAGGAGCTGCCGGAGCCCGCACCGGCCCCGGCCGGGCTCCCCTGGGGCGTGGCGCTGACGGCGGCCGGACTCGCGGTCGAGGCGATCGCCTCCCGGGGTGCGGCGGGGAACGCGTTCCCGCTGCCGGGACGGTACGACTCGACCCCGGTGGCGGTGCTGGTCGGGTGGACGCTGACCGCGGTCGGCCTGGCGATGGCCGGGCCGAGCCTGACGTATCTGTGCGGCCGGGCACTTCAGGCGGTGCGCCCGGGGGCCGTACGGCTGCTGGCGGGCCGGGTCCTGATGGACGAGGCGCGCCGCATCGGCCGCCCGCTCGGCATCGTCTGCGCGGTGGTGTCCGCCGCGGTCGCCGCTTCGGCGCTGTACGGGGGCGACGACCGCCCGTACGGTCCGCTCACCGCTCTCGGGGCGGTGCTGGTCCTCGGCTGTACGACGGCGACGCTGCTGACCTCGGCGCTGGAGGCCAAGCACGCCCGGGCCCATACGGCCGAGGCGCTGCTCAGGATGGGCGCCCCGGCGGCCACGCTGCGCCGGGCGACGCTGCTGAGGGCGGGCGCGCTGCTGGCCTTGTTCGCCCCGCTGACCTGGGTGATCGCACAGCTCGCGGCGCTTCCGCTGGCGTAAGGGGTGTCGTGGCGCTCAGGGGTGGGTGGCGAGGCGGTCCGCGAGCGCGTCGAAGAAGGCCTCCCAGCCGTCCTCGGCCGCCGCGTACTGCTCGGGGGTGAGGTTCCCGCCGCGCTGCTGGAAGGCGAGTTCGGTCCGGCCGCCCCCGAGGTCGCTGAAGGTGACGGTCACCATCTCGCCCTCGGCGTCCTCGGGGGCGGAGCCGTCCTTCAGCGTGAAGACCAGCCCGTCGGGTTCGCTGACCTCCCGGTAGACCCCGTGGAAGGGCATCTCGACGCCCGGCATCACAATGACCAGGCGCCACGAGCCCCCGGGCCGTACGTCCATCGCCACGCGGTCCAGGGGGACGTCGGCCTCGCCCCCGTACCAGGCGGCGAAGTCCTCCGGTGACGTCCAGGCGGCGAAGACCCGCTGCTGCGGGGCGTCGAGGACGCGGGTGAGGTCGATGCCCTCGCGGGTGCCACGGGTCATGGTCACGGTCCTTCGTCGCTGTCACTGTCGCTGTCGGTGCCGTACGGCGTACGGCCTACGGGTACACGGTACGGACCTCCAGCTTGCCGGGCCCTGGGCGCGCTGTCGCGGCGTACGGCACGCGTTCCGGCTCCACGGTCAGGGCCGCAGCAATCCGGCAAGGGTGGCGTACGCGCTCTCCCACCCCCACTCCTCGCGGACCCACGCCCGGCCCTTCTCCCCCATCGCCGCGGCCGCCACCCGGTCCCGCAGCAGCGCGACGAGCCGGTCCGCCACGGCGGCCGTGTCGCGTCCGTCGACCAGGTGCCCGGTCTCCCCGTCCCGTACGGTGTCCGGCGCGCCGCCCGAGTCGCCGACGAGGACCGGCAGCCCGGCGGCCGCCGCCTCCAGGAAGACGATCCCGAGCCCCTCCACCTCCAGGCCGCGTCTGCGGGTGCGGCACGGCATGGCGAAGACGTCGGCCGCCGCGTAGTGCTCCGGCATCTCCGGGTGCGGGCGTCCGCCGGCGAGGACCACCGCGTCCGCGACCCCGGTGTCGGCGGCGAGCCGGTGCAGGGTCCGGGCGTACGGTCCGTCGCCGGTCAGCAGGAGTACGGCGTCGGGCACGGAGCGCAGGACGGCGGGGAGGGCGCGGATCAGGGTGTCCTGTCCCTTGCGCGGGACGAGCCGCGCCGCGCACAGGATCACCGGCCGCGCACCGAGGCCGTACCGTTCGCGGACGCGGTTGCGCGCCCCGGGCGGTCCGCCGTCGCGCGCCGGTTCCCGTACGGCGTCGCGTGCTCCCTGCCGTACGGCGAAGGCCTCCGCGTCCACGGCCGGTGCCAGCCGCACCATGCGGCGGGCGGCGGCCGGGCCGAGCGCGGCGGCGATGGGGGCGCGGGTCGCAGCGCCCAGGTAGGTCACCGCGTCCGTACGTTCCCCGATCCGGCGCAGCAGGGCCCGGGCGCCCGGGGTGCGGGCCCACCACACCTCGTGCCCGTGCGTCGTGGCGACGGCCCGCCGCACCCCGCCCTCCCGGCGCAACCGGTCCGCCATGAGCCCGAGCGGGGCGGCGGCCCCGAACCAGACGCTGTCGCAGCCGTGGCGGCGGGCGAGTCCGGCGGCGCGGGCGGTGACGCGGGGGACGGGGAGCAGCATCCGGGCCGGGTCGCGGACCACGGGGTAGGGCAGGGCCGCGTCATGGGCGGCGGCCCCGGGTTCGGCGGAGGTGTACACGACGACGGAGTCCGCGGGGAACCGGTCGGTCATCGCCCGGACGAAGGTCTCGATGCCGCCCTGGCGCGGCGGGAAGTCGTTGGTCACCACGAGGGTGCGGCGGCCGGTCATCGGGACACCTGCTTCCGTACGCGGAGGAGCAAGGGGTGCTCGTCAGGTGCCTGCCGGGCCGCCGCCCACACCACGAGGACCAGCGGGTGCACCAGATAGCCGAACCGGCTCGCGGGGATGAACGCGATGGCCAGGAGCAGCCCGAGCGCGAGCCTCGCCGCCGCGTCCGCCGGTGTCGCCGGGGGCCTGAGGGCGAGGGAAAGGCCGAGGAGAAGCGCGCTCACCCCGAGCAGCAGGAGGGCCAGGGTACGGCCGCCGGGGACGTGGGTGGCCAGCAGATGGCCGGGGAGCGGGCTCGCGGCGGACGAGACCGCGTCGGTCAGCCCGAGCGGGAAGTCGACGACATGGGCCCGGAAGGCCCCCGGGGCGCGCAGCGCGGCGGGCAGGAGGAGAACAGCGGCGGTGAGCAGGGCGACGAGCCCGCAGCGCGCGGCGGCGCGATCCGCCGGGCGGTGGCCCTCCCCGCGATCCGCCGATCGGAAGGCTGCCGCGAGCAGGGCCAGGGCCACCGGAACCGCGGGCCACGCGGTCCACTTGAGGGCGGCGGCCACACCGAGCGCCGCCCCGGCCGCACCCGCTCTCCCCCGCCCGGCGAGGGCGAGCCCGAGGCACATCAGCCCGGCCACCGGCAGATCGACGCCCCCGACCGCGAGCGGCAGCGCGACCAGCGGGCAGGCGGCGATCCACCGCAGCGGAGCGCTCCGGGCCCCCGCAGGGAGGGCGAGCGCGAGCGCGCCGAGGAACGCCGCGCCCATCCACAGCCGTGGGTCGGTGAGCGGACCGGGCCCGGCCACGGCCTCCGGCAGACCGAAGACGGCCATGCCCGGGAGATACGGGTTGAAGTCCTCCGGCACCACGGGATGCTGGAGGTAGGGCGTCCCCTCGGCGAGCAGCAGCCCGGCCGACCGGGCGACCACTCGCACCTCCAACTGCGCCCGGTCCACGGCGAGAAGCCACAGCAGAGGCAGCAGCACCGCCCCCGCAAGGGCGACCGCGCCTGCGGTACGGGGGGTCCGCCCGCGGGCGGCGAGCAGCGCGGCGGCCAGGTAGCCGAGCGCGGCAGCGGCCCCCCAGACGCGGTGCGGTCCGAGCGAGGACCAGGCCGCGAGCCCCAGCGCGGCGGCCGCGCACAACGCCCACCAGAGGGCGCCCCCGAGCAGCGGTGGCGGCTCGCGGTGCTGGTCAGGAGGGGTGAGGGGCGTGGTCGTTGCCATGGATCCGAGGCTAGGAACGGGCCGTCCACGGATCGTCACACCACCGTCCGGTCCTCGGGGTCAACCCGTGGCATGAGCCGGCACCGGGAATTCCACCCGTACTCCGATGTGCCCCGCCCCAGCGGTGACGAAGAATCTCCGTATGACGCGCACCATCACGCCGGACCGCCCGGCCGCCGCCCCCGAAGCCCCGCCGCCGGCCCGCGGGGTGCGGCGACGGCTGCGGCACTGGGCGGCGGCCCCCTCGTACGCCTGGCTGACCTCGGCGGCGCTGACGCTCTTCGCGGTGGTGGAGCTGGCCCTCGTACCGGGTTCGGCGATCACGGCGTTCGGGGTGGTGGTCTGTACGGCCTCACTGGCGCTGCGGGCGACCTGGCCCGCCGTCGGGTTCCTGACCGTGGGCGCGGCCCTGCTGAGCTTCGCGACCGACGGCAACATGGCGTACGCGACGATCGCCGGCTCCCTGATCGGCTGCTACACCCTGGGGCGGCACCGGGTGCAGCATCCGGCGATCCTCGTGCTGGCCGGTTCGCTGGCGTCACTGACGGTCAACCTGGTGCACATCGACCGGTGGGCCCGGGACGGCTCCCCCGGCCTGCCCGCGCTCCAGGGGACCGACCGGTTCAGTCTCGGGCTGTACGCCGAGACGCTGGTGCTGACGGTGATGATCCTGGGCGCGGTGAGCACGGGGGACGCGGTGCGGGCGCGCGAGGAGACCCGGCACACCCGGGCGGCCGCCCAGTCCCGGCTGCTGGAGATGGAGCGGCGGCAGGCGGCCGAAGCGGAACGGGCCGCGATAGCGAGGGAGTTGCACGACATGATCGCCCACTCGGTGTCGGTGATCGCGGTCCGGGCGGAGAGCGCCACGTACACGACCCCTGACCTCTCACCTCCGGCGCGTGACGCCTTCCAGGAGATCGCGGGCACCGCACGTTCCTCGATGGCGGAGCTGCGGCGGCTGCTCGGGGTGCTGCGGACGGGCAACGACACCTCACAGGCCCCGCTCACCGCCCCGCAGCCCTCGCTGGCCGGTCTCGACGACCTCCTCGGCCAGCACCGGGCGGTGGGCGGCGCTGCCGAGCTACGGATCAGCGGCGGGCGGGTCCCGCTGCCCGCATCCTGGGAGCTGTCGGCGTACCGGATCGTCCAGGAGGCCCTGACGAACGCCCGGCGACACGCCCCCGGAGCGCATTCGCTCGTGGAACTCCACTACGGCCCGCGCCTGTTGACGGTCCGCGTGAGCGATGACGGGCCGGGCCCCGATCCGTCCGGCTCCACCGGGCGGGCGGGGCACGGGCTGGTGGGCATGGCCGAACGGGCCTCCCTGCTCGGCGGGGCGCTCACCACCGGCCGGGGTCCGGCCGGCGGCTTCCTCGTGGAGGCGGAGCTGCCGTGGTGATCCGGGTGCTGGTGGCCGACGACCAGGCCGTCGTCCGGACGGCTTTCTCCGGTCTGCTGAACACGCAGGACGACATCGAGGTGGTCGGGGAGGCGGAGGACGGCGAACAGGCCGTGCTCGGCGCGGCCGAACTGCGTCCCGATGTCGCCCTGTTGGACATCCGGATGCCCCGGCTCGGCGGCATCGACGCGGCGCGCGAGATCGTCGCGGCGTCGAACGGGGCGACCAAGGCGCTGATGCTGACGACGTTCGGCCTGGACGAGTACGTGTACGACGCCCTCACCGCCGGAGCCAGCGGCTTCCTGCTGAAGGACGCGACCTTCCCCGAACTGCTGCACGCGGTACGGGTGGTGGCGGGCGGCCACGCCCTGCTGGCCCCCGAGATCACCGGGCGGCTCATCGCGGAGTTCGCCCGGCAGCGGGTCAGCGCTCCGCCGAAGCGCTCGATCGACGGGCTGACCGCGCGCGAGGCCGAGGTGCTCGTCCTGATCGCCCGGGGGCTGTCCAACGCGGACATCGCCGACCGGCTGACCATCACCGACCACACGGTGAAGACCCACATCAACCGGCTGTTCGCGAAGATGGGGCTGCGGGACCGGGCGCAGGCGGTGATCCTGGCGTACGAACTGGGTCTGGTGGTGGCGGGGAACTCAGGCCCCTGAAGGCATCCCCGCCCCTGCCAGCACCACCGTCTCCGCCGCGTCGAAGCGGATGCCCACGACCGCGCCCTCGTCCGGGGTGTCCCGCAGGGCGCATTCGGCCTCCAGCACCGGCGCGTTCTCGGGCAGCAGCCGTACGGTCACGTGGTTCCCCCGGAAGGTGCGGACGCCCACCGTGCAGCGCAGGCCGTCCTCGGGGGCGCCGATCCGGACCCCGGCGGGCCGGACCAGCAGGTCGACCTCGCCCTGCGGGGAGCCCTCGGGCACCGGGACCTTGCCCCAGGCGGTGGCGGCGGCCTGTCCGGTGACGGTCGCGGCGGTGACGTTGTCGAAGCCGAGGAACCGGGCGACGAACGCGGAGGCGGGGCGCTGCCAGACGTCCAGCGGGGTGCCCTCCTGCGCGATCCGGCCGTCCCGCATCACGACGACCCGGTCGGCGAGCGCGAACGCCTCGCCCTGGTCGTGCGTGACGGCCAGCACGGTGGTCCCCAACTCCTGGAAGAGCGTGCGGAGTTCCACGACGAGCCGTTCGCGCAGGCTCCGGTCGAGCTGGCCGAGGGGCTCGTCCAGCATCAGGAGCTTCGGGCGCGGGGCGAGCGCGCGGGCCAGGGCCACGCGCTGCTGTTCGCCCCCGGAGAGCGCGGCGACGGCCCGGCGTTCCGCGCCCGGCAGGCCGACCAGCTCCAGGAGTTCGCGGACCCGGGCGTTCGTCTCGGCCCGCCCCACGCCGTGCATGCGCAGCCCGAAGGCGACGTTGGAGCCGACGTCCCGGTGCGGGAAGAGCTGGTGGTCCTGGAACATCAGGCCGAGCCCGCGCCGGTGCACCGGGACGCCCGCCTGGTCCTGTCCGGCCAGCAGCACCCGGCCGCCGTCCATCGGCTGGAGCCCGGCGACGGCCCGTAGCAGGGTGGACTTCCCGCTGCCGCTGGGCCCGAGGACGCAAGAGATCCGGTGGTCGGCGACCTCCAGGTCCACGGCGTCGAGCGCGGCCCGCTCCCCGAACCGTACGGTGGCGGCCTGCAAGCTCAGCATGTCGTTCAGAACTCCCCGGATCGGTCGGTGCGGATACGCTCCAGGAGCAGCAGCGACACCGCGCACACCAGCATCAGAATCGTGCTCAGGGCCATCGCCTGCCCGTAGTTGAGCTCCCCGGACCGCCCGAGCAGCCGGGCCACGGCGACCGGCAGGGTCGGGTTGTCGGGCCGGGCGATGAAGACCGTCGCGCCGAACTCCCCGAGGGAGACGGCGAAGGCGAACCCCGCAGCAACCAGCACCGCCCGTCGCACCAGCGGCAGATCGACCTCCCGCCAGGCCCGCAGCGGGGATGCCCCGAGCACGGCGGCGGCCTCCCGCAGCCGGTCGTCGACGGCCCGCAGGACGGGCAGCATGGTCCGCACGACGAAGGGCACGCCGACCAGCGCCTGGGCCAGCGGGACCAGGATCCAGGAGGTCCGCAGGTCGAGCGGCGGCTTGTCCAGGGTGATCAGGAAGCCGAAGCCGACGGTCACGGCGGACACACCGAGCGGCAGCATCAGCAGCGCGTCGAAGCCCCGGACCAGCCGCCCGGCCCGCCGGGTCAGGGCAGCCGCCGCGAGCCCGCCGATGACGAGGGCGATGAGCGTCGCGACGAGCGCGTACCGCAGGGAGTTGCCGACGGCCTCCAGCGGCGGCACCAGGAAGGTGGAGGAGCCGCCCGCCCCGACCGACTGGAGGGCCTCGTAGTAGCCGAAGCCGTAACCCCCGGGCCCGTCGAAGGACCGTTCCACCAGCACACCGAGCGGCAGCAGGATCAGCAACAGGGCGGTGAGCAGTACGCCGCCGAGCAGCGCCCACTGTCCGGCTCCGCGCGGCCGGCGGGAGGTCTGCGCCGGGTCGACCAGCTTCAGCGCCCGTTCCCGGCGGCGTACGGTCGCGGCGTGCACGGCGAGGATTCCGCCGACCGCGGCGAACTGCACGAGGGTCAGCACGGCGGCCGTGGGCAGGTCCAGCAACTGCGCGGTCTGCCGGTAGATCTCCACCTCCAGGGTGGAGTACGCCGGTCCGCCGAGGATCTGTACGACGCCGAAGGAGGTGAACGTGAAGAGGAAGACCATCAGCGCGGCGGCGGCCACGGCGGGGGCGAGCGCGGGCAGCGTCACGCGGCGGAACGCGGCGAACCGCCCGGCCCCCAGCACCCGGGCGGCCTCCTCCTGGCGCGGGTCGAGCTGGGACCAGAGACCGCCCACGGTCCGGACGACCACGGCGTAGTTGAAGAAGACGTGGGCCAGGAGGATCGCCCACACGGTGGTGTCGAGGCGGACGCCCCACAGCTCGTCGAGGAGGCCACCGCGCCCGAGCAGCGCCAGGAACGCGGTGCCGACGACGACGGTGGGCAGCACGAACGGCACGGTGACGACCGCCCGCAGCACCTGCTTGCCCGGGAAGTCGAAGCGGGCGAAGACATACGCGCCGGGCAGAGCGATCAGCAGGGTGAGCGCGGTCGAGGCGAGGGCCTGCCAGGTGGTGAACCAGAGGACGTCGAGGATGTCCGGGCGGCTCAGCACCTCGCCGATCCGCCCGAACTGCCAGTCGCCCTCCGCCTTGAGGCCGCGGCCGACGATGGCGGTCACGGGATAGGCGAAGAACAGCGCGAAGAACGCGACGGGCACGGCCATCAGGCCGAGCCGCACCGCGGCTCCGCGCCGCCCGGACCCACCACCGGCGGACCGGGCGGCCTCCTTCTCGACGCCTACTTCAGGACCAGCGACTGCCACGACTGGATCCACTGCTCACGGTTGGCGGCGATCTTCTCGGGCGTGACGGTGGGAGGCGTGTCGACCTTCTCGCCGTGCTGCGTGAACAGCTCCGGCAGCTCGGCGTCCTTCACGACCGGGTTGACGAACATGTTCAGCGGCATGTCCTCCTGGAACGTCTTGCTGATCATGAAGTCCAGCAGCGCCTTGCCGCCCGCCTCGTTCTTCGCCCCGGTCAGCAGCCCGGCGTACTCGGTCTGCCGGAAGCAGGTGCCTGTGGCGACCCCGGTGGGGGCCTCCTTCGGCTGCGGGTCGGCGTAGAGCACCTCGACGGGCGGACTGGAGGCGTAGGAGACGACGAGCGGCCGGTCGGCCTTGGCCTTCTTGCCGCCGGCGGAGCCGGAGAACTCCTCGTTGTACGCCTGCTCCCAGCCGTCGACGACCTTGACGCCGTTGGCCTTGAGCTTCTTCCAGTACGCCTCGTAGCCGTCCTCGCCCTCGGCGGCGATGGTGCCGAGGAGGAAGCCGAGACCGGGCGAGGAACTGGCCGCGTTCTCCGTGACGAGAAGGTTCTTGTACGCGGGCTTCAGCAGGTCCGCGAAGGTCTTCGGCGGGGCGAGCCTCTTGTCGGCGAAGTACTTCTTGTCGTAGTTGACGCAGATGTCACCGGTGTCGACCGGCGTGACGCGGTGCTTCTCGTCCGTCTGCGTGTCCGGCGCGACGCGGTCCAGGCCCTTGGCCTCGTACGCGGTGAACAGACCGTTGTCGAGGGCGCGGGAGAGCAGGGTGTTGTCGACGCCGAAGAAGACGTCGCCGCGCGGGGATCCCTTGGTCAGGATCTCCTGGTTGAGCGCGGCCCCGGCGTCGCCGCTCTTGAGGGTCTTGACCGTGTAGCCGGTCTCCTTCGTGAACGCCTTCAGCACCTCGTCCGAGACGTTGAAGGAGTCGTGGCTGACCAGGGTCACGGTCTTGGAACCGCTGCCCTTGGACGCCCCGGAGCCCGCGGAGCCGTCGTCGCTGCCGCAGCCGGCGAGCACGGTGACGCCGAGCGCCGCCGCGAGCGCGGTCGCCGCGTACTTCGTGGTGGTGTTCATGTGATTCCTCCTGGAGGTGACCAGGAAGAGACGCGGCCCTGCCCGCTGTCCGGCGAACCGGAAGCGGGCAGGGCGCAACAGCTTGAGTAAGGTCCGAACTTCCTACCCGGAATGACCCGGGCGAGGTTCAGAGGGTCTGCGGCCAACCTGTCCTTGGTGCCGCACTCTCAGCGCTGTGGCGCTCCCCTGTCGGAATATGAAGTTGATTTCGGCCCAGGCTACACCGGCGGTTTCCGGCCGGACCGGAGAGGCCCGGGAACCTCCTAGCGCCCCGGAGTCCGCCCGCCCGGGAACCTCCTAGCGCTCGGAGGCCGCCAGCTGACCGCAGGCGCCGTCGATCTCCTGACCGCGGGTGTCCCGGACGGTGACGGGCACGCCGTGGGCCGCGATGGCCTCGACGAACGCCTTCTCGTCCTCGGGGCGCGAGGCGGTCCACTTGGAGCCGGGCGTGGGGTTCAGCGGGATCAGGTTGACGTGCACCCGCTTGCCCTTGAGGAGCCGGCCGAGCAGGTCGCCGCGCCAGGCCTGGTCGTTGATGTCGCGGATCAGGGCGTACTCGATGGAGATCCGGCGGCCGGACTTCTCCGCGTACTCCCAGGCGGCGTCCAGGACCTCGCGGACCTTCCACCGGGTGTTGACGGGGACCAGGGTGTCGCGGAGCTCGTCGTCCGGGGCGTGCAGCGAGACGGCGAGGCGGCACTTGAAGCCCTCGTCGGCGAAGCGCAGCATGGCCGGGACGAGGCCCACGGTGGAGACGGTGATCCCGCGCTGCGAGAGACCGAGCCCGTCCGGCTCGGGGTCGGTGAGCCGGCGGATGGCGCCGACGACCCGCTTGTAGTTGGCGAGCGGCTCGCCCATGCCCATGAAGACGATGTTGGAGAGCCGCGCGGGACCGCCGGGCACCTCGCCGTCGCGCAGGGCGCGCATGCCGTCGACGATCTGGTGCACGATCTCGGCGGTCGACAGATTGCGGTCGAGGCCGGCCTGCCCGGTGGCGCAGAAGGGGCAGTTCATCCCGCAGCCGGCCTGCGAGGAGATGCACATCGTGACGCGATCCGGATAGCGCATCAGGACGGACTCGACGAGCGTCCCGTCGTGCAGCTTCCACAGGGTCTTGCGGGTGGTGTCGTCGTCACAGCTGATGTGCCGGATGACGGACATCAGCTCGGGGAACAGCGCCTCGGCGAGCTTCTCCCGCGACGCGGCCGGGATGTTGGTCCACTCGGCCGGGTCGTGCGCGTACCGCGCGAAGTAGTGCTGCGAGAGCTGCTGGGCGCGGAACGGCTTCTCGCCGGTCGCGGCGACCGCTTCCTTGCGCTCGGCGGGCGTGAGGTCGGCGAGGTGCCGCGGCGGCTTCTTGGCTCCGCGGGGCGCGACGAAAGTGAGTTCTCCGGGCTTAGGCATGGTTCATCCAGTGTGGCAGACATACGGGTGAGGGCCCGCCGCCCTGTGGACGACGGACCCTCACTCGTGGAACGTGCAGGTGGGACGGGTTCCCGGGGTGCCGTGGCGGTCAGCCGGAGCCCACGAACAGCACCAGCAGCAGCCAGACCACCGGTGCGGTCGGCAGGAGCGAGTCCAGCCGGTCCATGATGCCGCCGTGACCGGGGAGCAGGGTGCCCATGTCCTTGATCCCGAGGTCCCGCTTGATCATGGACTCGCCCAGGTCGCCCAGGGTGGCGCTGCCCGCGACCGCGAGGCCGAGCAGCAGGCCCTGCCACCAGGCGCCGCCGTCGATCAGGAACTCCATGCAGAGCGCACCGGCGACCATGGCGAAGGCGACCGCGCCGAGCAGGCCCTCGCGGGTCTTGCCGGGGCTGATGCGCGGGGCGAGCTTGTGCTTGCCGAAACGCCAGCCGACCGCGTACGCCCCGGTGTCGCTGACCACCGTGAGGACGAGGAAGGTCAGCACCCGCCACGACCCGTCGTCCGCCGTCAGGAGCAGGGCGACGAACGTGGCCAGGAAAGGGACGTAGAACGCCGCGAAGACCCCGGCGGTGACGTCCTTGAGATACCCCTCCGGCGGCTCGGTCATCCGCCAGACCAGCACCGCGAGGGCGGTCAGGGCCATGGCGACCCAGGCGCCCTCGGGGCCCCGGGCGTAACCGGCGACGACCATCGCGGCTCCGCCGACGGCCAGCGGGATCAGGGGCGCCTTGATGCCCTTGCGTTCCTGGAGGCGGGAGGTGAGCTCCCAGAGGCCGACGACGACGGCGATCACTATGACGCCGATGAAGACGGCCTTCACGATGAACAGCGAGACGCCGATGACGGCGCCGAGACCCACGCCGACCCCTATGGCGGCGCGCAGATCACGCCCCGCGCGCTTCTTCTGCGGCGGGGACGGCAGCGGGGTGGACATGGGCTCCTGCGGCATCTCGTCACGGAACAGGGGGCCGCTGATGAGCGCGGCGTCCCCGTCCCGGTCGTCGCGGCTCTGCGGCTCTCTGTCTGCGTCTCTACCTGCGTCGGGAACGTCCGGCACGATGGGCATGGGCCGAGTCTGCTGGGCGCCGTGCACATCGTGGGCAGGACCCGCCGGGGCAGCCCTCATCTCGGGCGTGCCCCAGTAACCGGCTCCTTGCGGGGCGCCCCAGGAAGAGTCGTTCATCAGACTTCGAGCAGCTCGGCTTCCTTGTGCTTGAGCAGCTCGTCCACCTGCGTGACGTACTTCGCGGTGGTGTCGTCGAGCTCCTTCTCGGCGCGGCGCACCTCGTCCTCGCCGGACTCCTTGTCCTTGACGAGCTTGTCGAGGTTCTCCTTGGCCTTGCGGCGGATGGAGCGGATCGAGATCTTGGAGTCCTCGGCCTTGGTCTTGGCGACCTTGATGTACTCCTTGCGACGGTCCTGGGTGAGCTCGGGGAAGGTCACCCGGATGATGTTGCCGTCGTTGCTCGGGTTGACGCCGAGGTCGGAGTCCCGGATCGCCTGCTCGATGTTGCGCAGCGCGGTCTTGTCGAACGGCGTCACGACGGCCATCCGCGGCTCGGGAACCGAGAATGAGGCCAGCTGGTTGATCGGGGTCAGCGCGCCGTAGTAGTCGGCGACGATCTTGTTGAACATCGCCGGGTGCGCGCGGCCGGTACGGATCGCGGCGAAGTCCTCTTTCGCGACGACAACGGCCTTCTCCATCTTCTCCTCGGCCTCGAGGAGGATTTCTTCGATCACCACGTGCTCCTGCGTTTCTTGGGTGGGCCCGGCGTCGTCATCGCCGCGCCCTGCGGGTCCTGCGTCGCGTCCTCACCTGCACGGTGTCCGACCGGCAGGCCGTTGTCCATCCTGGGGGCCGTCAGGCCCGGGTGCTCACGTCGCTCACGAGCGTGCCGATCTTCTCACCCTTGACCGCGCGAGCGATATTGCCCAGGGCGGTCAGCTCGAAGACGAGGATCGGCAGCTTGTTGTCGCGGCAGAGCGTGATGGCGGTGGCGTCGGCGACCTTCAGGTCACGGGCGATCACCTCGCCGTACTCCAGTGCGTCGAACTTCACCGCGCCGGGGTTGGTCTTCGGGTCGGAGTCGTAGACCCCGTCCACCCCGTTCTTCCCCATGAGCAGCGCCTCGGCGTCGATCTCCAGGGCGCGCTGCGCGGCGGTGGTGTCGGTGGAGAAGTAGGGCATGCCCATGCCGGCGCCGAAGATCACCACGCGCCCCTTCTCCAGGTGCCGTACGGCACGGAGCGGGATGTACGGCTCGGCGACCTGGCCCATGGTGATGGCGGTCTGGACGCGCGAGTCGATGCCTTCCTTCTCCAGGAAGTCCTGGAGCGCCAGGCAGTTCATGACGGTGCCGAGCATGCCCATGTAGTCGGACCGGGCCCGGTCCATGCCGCGCTGCTGGAGCTCGGCACCACGGAAGAAGTTGCCTCCTCCGATGACCACCGCGATCTGGGCGCCGTCGCGGACGACGGCGGCGATCTCGCGGGCGATGGTGTGCACGACGTCGGGGTCGACGCCGAGACCGCCGCCGCCGGCGAATGCCTCACCGGAGAGCTTCAGCATGAAGCGCCCGGAACCCTTGTCGTCGTCGCGCTTGTCGTCGGCCTGAATGGCGTCCGCGCCCTTGTCCATGGAAACTCTCCTCGTGCACATACGAAGAAGGCCATTGCCGGTGGGCCTGGTGTCCCTACAGCGGCAATGGCCTCCTCGTCAGATCTGCGGTCGTCCGGCGTGAATGCGGCCGTCGACTGCGTCAGACCCTATCGGGTCCGACGCTGTTCGCCCGGACGGACTCAGATGCCGACCTTGATGCGCGAGAAGCGCTTCAGGGTGACACCGGCCTCGTCCAGGACCTTCTGGACGGACTTCTTGGCGTCCAGCGCGTACGGCTGGCCCAGGAGGGTGGCCTCCTTGAAGAAGCCGTTGACCCGACCCTCGACGATCTTCGGGAGGGCGGCCTCGGGCTTGCCCTCGGCGCGGGTGGTCTCCTCGGCGACGCGGCGCTCGGCCTCGACGACCTCGGCCGGGACGTCCTCGCGGGACAGGTACTTCGGGGCGAAGGCGGCGATGTGCTGCGCGATGCCCTTGGCCAGCTCGGCGTCGGCCTTGTCCAGCTCGACCAGAACACCGATCTGCGGGGGCAGGTCGGGCATGGTGCGGTGCATGTACACGGAGACGTAGTCGCCGGTGAACTGCGCGAAGCGGTCCAGGACGATCTTCTCGCCGAGGTTGGCGTTGGCCTCGTCGACGTACGCCTGGACGGTCTTGCCGGGCTCGATCTCGGAGGCGAGGAGCGCGGCGATGTCGGCCGGGGAGGTCGCGGCGACGTGCGCGGCGAGCGTGTTGGCGACGGCCTGGAACTTGTCACCCTTGGCGACGAAGTCCGTCTCGCACTTCAGCTCGAGCAGAACGCCGGACGTCTTGTCCTCGGAGATGAGGGAGACGACGGCGCCGTTCTCGGCGGAACGGCCCTCGCGCTTGGCGACGCCCTTCTGGCCCTTGATACGGAGCGCCTCGACGGCCTTGTCGACGTTGCCGTCGGCCTCGTCGAGCGCCTTCTTGCAGTCCATCATGCCGGCGCCGGTGAGCTCGCGGAGCTTCTTGACGTCAGCGGCGGTGTAGTTCGCCATGAGTCTGTATGTCTCTCTCGAAGTCTGAAAGATCTACGGGTGAACGGCGGGGGCCGCGCTTGTGGCGCCGGCCCCCGCCGTCAGCAGCCGTGACGGGTGTCAGGCCTGCTCGGCGTCCGCGTCGGCGGCCGGAGCGTCGGCGGCCGGAGCCTCGACAGCGGCCTCGGCGACGGCCTCGGCCGGCTTCTCGGCGTCGGCGACCTTCTCGGTCTCGGCGGAGGACTGGACCTCGGCGGCAGCCGCGGTCTCGTCCTTCTTGTCGCCCTCGAGCAGGTCGCGCTCCCACTCGGCGAGGGGCTCGCCGGCGGCCTTCTCGCCCGGCTTCGAGTCACCGGTGGCGGCACCGGAGCGGGCGATGAGGCCCTCGGCGACGGCGTCGGCGATCACGCGGGTGAGCAGGGTGACGGAGCGGATCGCGTCGTCGTTGCCCGGGATCTTGTAGTCGACCTCGTCGGGGTCGCAGTTGGTGTCGAGGATCGCGACGACCGGGATGTGGAGCTTGCGCGCCTCACCGACGGCGATGTGCTCCTTCTTGGTGTCGACGATCCAGACGGCGCTGGGCACCTTCTGCATCTCGCGGATACCACCGAGGGTCTTCTCCAGCTTGGCCTTCTCGCGCGAGAGGACCAGGAGCTCCTTCTTGGTGAGGCCGGAGGCGGCCACGTCCTCGAAGTCGATGAGCTCCAGCTCCTTCAGGCGCTGGAGGCGCTTGTAGACGGTGGAGAAGTTGGTGAGCATGCCACCGAGCCAACGCTGGTTGACGTACGGCATGCCGACGCGCGTCGCCTGCTCGGCGATGGCCTCCTGGGCCTGCTTCTTCGTACCCACGAACATGATGGAGCCGCCGTGGGCGACGGTCTCCTTGACGAACTCGTAGGCGCGGTCGATGTACGACAGCGACTGGAGCAGGTCGATGATGTAGATGCCGTTGCGCTCGGTGAAGATGAAGCGCTTCATCTTCGGGTTCCAGCGACGGGTCTGGTGACCGAAGTGGACGCCGCTTTCCAGCAGCTCCCGCATCGTGACGACGGCCATGGCCGTACTCCTTGAGGTACTCGGTTATCGCGACCGCAGGTTTGCGTTCGCGCCTGACGCCCCGACGCGCCGTGCCACGAGGGACCGAGGAGCGCGGCCACCTCCGAGAAGAGGGAGGTGGCGGGGCGTGCGAAGTCGACCCGGTGACCCGGATCGCCGTAAGAAGTGTACGGGACCGGCCGAGTGCCGGGTGACGGCGATGTCCACAGCCGGGTGACGGCGACGCCACCATCGGATGACGAGGATGTCCACAACCGGTGAGTAGTCCACAGGAAGGGTCCATGATCCCCGGAGTCCCGGCCTCCGGGACATCGTTGCGGACATGCGCCATTGCCCCGGCCCACGCCGCTCCCCCACCCACCGCCCCCTGCTGCCGCTCCTGCTCCTGGGGC
The DNA here is from genome assembly GCA_014649555.1 of Streptomyces globisporus. Classification (GTDB taxonomy): domain Bacteria; phylum Actinomycetota; class Actinomycetes; order Streptomycetales; family Streptomycetaceae; genus Streptomyces; species Streptomyces globisporus. The sequence goes on from BMTG01000016.1 coordinate 114,314, forward strand.
TCCTGCTGTACGTGCTGCTTCCGCCCGGCCGGTCGGGGCCGGGCGGGCTGTCCGTTCCGGGCAAGTCCGTCACGCCGACCGGGGCGTCCACGCCCGGCAGGGCCGTCGTGCCGACCGGGGCCTCGGCGTCCCTCCCGGGTGCGGATGCCGAGGTGGACGCGGACGGCGGCGCCCGGAGCTGGCCGCTGGCGGGGAGACCGGCGCTGTTACGGGGGTGGGAGCCGCCCGCCGGTCCGTACGGGCCCGGCCACCGCGGCGTGGACCTCGCGGCGGGGCCGGGCGCAAGGGTGCTGGCGGCCGCCGACGGCCGGGTGTCGTTCGCGGGGCGGGTGGCAGGGCGCGGGGTGCTCGCCATCGAGGTGACCGAGAGCGGTTCACCGCCGCTGCGCACCACGTACGAGCCGGTGCGGTCGCTGGTCGAGAAGGGCGCGAGCGTGCGCGCGGGACAGCCGGTCGGGGTGCTGGAGGCGGGGCCGTTCCACTGCGCGGAGGGCTGCCTGCACTGGGGGCTGCGACGCGGGGACGCCTATCTGGACCCGCTCTCGCTGCTGCCGCCCGGACTGCTGCGGAGAGGGCCTTCGCGGTTGCTGCCGGTGTTCGGGGTGCCGGAGCCACACCTACCCAGCCCCTCCGGTGTTTGAGGAGCGAGGTCCCGGGCGGAGCCCCGGTTCGGGAAGCGGCGGGGCTCCGCCGGAGGCAGGGGCGGGTCAGCCGCTCACACCGCGCAGGACCATCGCGACGGCGGTGTCCGCGATGACACCCGGCTCCTCGGCGACGCCCAGTTCGATCCGGCGTACGGCGGCGTCCACCGACCCCTGCAGGAGCATTGCGGCCAGCCTCGGCTGGGTGTGGCCCAGATCGCCGAGGGCTTCGACGATCATGGCGATCAGCCCGCCGTGCGCGGCCCGGATCTTCTCGCGGGCGCCGGCGTCCAGCTCGCTCGCGGAGATGGCGACGACCGCGCGGTGGCGGCGGTCGCCGACGAGGTCGAGCTGACGGCGCACATACGCCTCGATCTTCGCCTCGGGCGTCTCGGCGCGCTGCATCGCGTTCTCGACCTCGGCCGCCCAGACGGGGAAGTCGACGGCGCACAGCTCCTCGACGACGGCGGCACGGGAGCGGAAGTACTCGTACACGGAGGACCGCGCGAGGCCCGTGCGCTCGGCGAGTGCGGGGAAGGTCAACGCTTCCGTACCGCCCTCGGACAGCAGGGAGCGCGCGGCGTCCAGGAGGGCGCCGCGCTGCATGGTCCGGTGCTCGGCCACGGAGGCCGCTCGAATCCTGGGCACGCATCCACTCTACGGCGGCAGGCGCGTGGAGGAAGGGCACAGTCACCGATCGGATGGGCGGCGAGGGCGGCGGGGGGGGCTCCGGGAGGGAATACCGGTGAGGGATGCGGCGGGAGGTCAGCGGCCCGCGTCGGCCAGCTTCGCCCGGAGCTGGAGCACGGACTTGGTGTGGATCTGGCTGACCCGGCTCTCGGTCACCCCGAGGACGTTGCCGATCTCCGCGAGGGTGAGGCCCTCGTAGTAGTAGAGGGTCACCACGGTCTTCTCGCGGTCGGGGAGGGTGTTGATGGCGCGCGCGAGCAGTCTTCGCAGCTCGCGGTCCTCGGCGACCTCCACCGGATTGTCGGCGGCGGTGTCCTCCAGGGTGTCCATCAGACTCAGCCGGTCGCCGCCCTCGCCGCCGACGTGCAGCAGCTCTTCCAGCGCGACCACGTTCGCCAGCGACAACTGGCTGAAAACGGCGTGCAGTTCCTCCAGCGCAATGCCCATCTCCGAGGCGACCTCGGCCTCCGACGGCGTACGCCGGAACTGTGCCTCCAGCGTGGCGTACGCGCGCTCCACGTTCCGCGCCTTCTGCCGGACGGACCGCGGGATCCAGTCCAGGGCCCGGAGTTCGTCGATCATCGCGCCACGGATCCGGGTGATCGCGTACGTCTCGAACTTGATGGCCCGCTCGATGTCGAACTTCTCGATGGCGTCGATCAGTCCGAAGACTCCGGAGGAGACGAAGTCGGCCTGCTCGACGTTGGAGGGCAGCCCCACGCTCACCCGGCCCGCGACGTACTTCACGAGCGGCGAGTAGTGCAGGATCAGCTGCTCCCGCAGCCGCTCGTCGCCCGTGGTCTTGTAGGAACGCCACAACTCGTCGAGGGAGGAGGGAGCGGGAGGGCGCACAGTGCCACGCGCAACCGGTGGTTTCGCCGCGCGGTCAGACCCGGAGGTGTGCTGGGGCATGTGGTGCCTTGAGCCGTTCTGCCGTGAAGTGCTGGGGGACTTGCGTCTGAAGCGGAATCCTTGTGAGCGTAGCGTGACTGCGGCGTCGCAGTCCGCGCAGGACGGGAGTTCCCTGCCGCGCGAATGCCGGTCGCCCCTTACGCCGTCGGCGCCCGCCCGGGACCGGGTCCGTCGCCGTTGGCGCGGGTCCCGGACAGGTCACCGATCGATCGTGCGAGGTCATCGGCCTTACCTTTTCACCCGAATGCTCCAGGTCAAGTATCGCCTCGCCGCGCGTCGTCGTTGCGTGCCGAAGGAGGCGTCAACCGCCAGGCGTCGCCTTCGCGTTCGACGAACCCCAGTGAGTGAAGTTCGTACAGTCGACCGAGTGTTTCGTCGGCCGAGGTCCCTGCGGTGCGCGCGAGGTCACGGGGGTGGGTGGCCCCGTGGTACGGGAGCGCGTCGAGGACCCGTGCGGTGACCGCGTCCAGGTGGTCCCTGGGCAGCACCGGGCCGCGGCGGACCGGCGGGAGGTCGCCGATGTCCCCGACCAGCTCGACGATTTCGTCCGCGTCGGTGACGAGTACGCCCTCGCCGCGCAACAGCTCGTGCACCCCTGCCGACAGCCCGCTGGTGGCCGGCCCAGGAACGCCCATCGAGATGCGGCCGAGCCGTTGCGCCTGGCGGGCGGTGACCAGCGAACCGCTACGGTATTCGGCCTCGACCACGACCGTGCCCCTGGTCAGTGCGGCGATGACGCGGTTGCGCAGGATGAACCGGCTGCGCGTGGGGTGGGAGGACGGCGGCAACTCGGCTACGACCAGACCCTGTTGGGCCATGCGCCCGAGCAACTCGGCGTGCCCGCGCGGGTAGGGTACGTCGACACCGCAGGCCAGCACCGCCGTCGTCGCGCCGCCCGCGGCCAGCGCGCCCCGGTGGGCGGCCCCGTCCACCCCGAACGCCGCCCCCGACACCACCACCCAGCCACGCTCCGCGAGCCCGGAGCCGAGGGTGGCCGCCATGTGCGCCCCGTACGGGGTGCAGGCCCTCGCGCCGACCACCGCGACCGAGCGCAGGGACCACAGCCGCAGGTCGGGCCGCCCCCGCACCCAGAGTCCGACGGGCCGCGCGTCACCGAGGTCGTCCAACTGGCTCGGCCACTCCCGGTCGCCCGGGCAGACGAAGCGCCCGCCCACCGAGGCGACCGCGGCCAGGTCCCGCCTCGGCTCCGCGGCGGCCGCCCGCAGCCGGTAGCCCCCGAGCCGCGCGGCGGTCATGCCCGGCAGCTTCTCGGCGGAGCCGTCCTCGACGGTGAGCCTCCGCATCAGCTCGACCGGACCGGTGAGCCGCAGCCACCGCCCGGCACGCTCGTCCCCCGGCTCCAGCACCCGCGTCAATGCGGCCCTGGCCAACCGCTGGGCTTCGCGTTCCTGGTCCCGCGATTCCGTTCCGAGATCCCGGCCCCCGTCACAGTCCCGGCCGGATCCACGCTCCGGGGAGAGGCTGTGTTCCCGCCCGGGGCCGCGCTCCGGGGCGAGCCCGGGTTCCCCGCTCCTCCCCGGCACGTGCCCGGGCTCAGTACCCGGTCCGCGCGCACGCTCCCGTTCACGGCCGAGCCCGTGCGCGGCGACCGGGCCGGGCCCCCGCTCCGGGCCGGCCCCGTGCGCGGCGTGCGCGCCGCACTCCGGCCCCGGTCCGCGCCCGGGGCCATGCCCGGCCCCGGAGGCCGTCTCGCGCCCCCGCTCACCCGTCACCCCGGTCACCGCTCCCCCGCCCCCATCGGCACCCCGCGCTGGATGCCCGTACGCAGCTCCAGGGCGACCGCCACGTCCGAGGCGTCCGGGCGGTCGGCGCCGCGCAGGTCCGCCACCGTCCAGGCCACCCTCAGCACCCGGTCCAGGCCCCGGGCCGTGAGGATCCCGCGTTCGAGGTCCCGTTCCGCCGCCGCCAGTGCCCCCGGGGCCATCAGCAGGCGGGTCCGCAGCTCGTGGCCCGGGACCTCGCTGTTCGTGGTCCACGGGGTGCCGGCCAGCCGCTCGGCCGCCCTGGCCCTGGCGTCCCGTACGCGTGCGGCGACGACCTCCGTCGACTCGCCCCGGCCGCCCTGGCCCAGGAGGTCCGCGCGGTCGACCGGCTCCACCTCGACCCGCAGGTCCACCCGGTCGAGCAGGGGGCCGGACAGCCTCGCCTGGTAGCGGCGGACCACCGAGGGCGGGCACTCGCAGCCCGCGCCCGTGAGCGTGTGCCGGCCGCAGGGGCACGGATTGGCCGCCAGCACCATCAGGAAACGGGCGGGCAGCCGCACCACCCCCGCCGCCCGTGCGACGACCACATGGCCCGACTCCAGCGGCTGGCGCAGCGCGTCCAGGGCCTTGCCCGAGAATTCGGGGGCCTCGTCGAGGAAGAGCACGCCTCGGTGGGCCAGCGAGACCGCGCCCGGCCTCGGGATTCCGTTGCCGCCGCCCACCAGGGACTGCATGGTCGCCGAGTGGTGCGGGGCGCAGTAGGGCGCCCGGGAGACGAGCGGTTCACCCGGGGGGAGGATGCCCGCCACGGAGTGGATCGCCGTCACTTCGAGGGATTCCTGCCGAGTCAGCGGTGGCAGGACCGCCGACAGCCGCTCGGCCAGCATGGTCTTGCCCGCGCCCGGCGGGCCCGAGAGGAGTAGGTGGTGTCCGCCGGCCGCTGCCACCTCCAGGGCCTGGCGCGGGCGCAGCTGACCCGCGACGTCCGCCAGGTCCGGCCGGTGCCCGTCGCCCCGCGCGGCGGCCGGTGCGAGCCCCGCACCGAGGCCGGTGCCGGGGATCATGAGCCCGGCCAGCATGGCGTCGGGGCGCCCCTGGCCGTGGGCGGGCTCATCGGGCACCGGTTCGTCGCACAGGACGGCGATGAGCTGGCGCAGGCTCCGGACGCCGAGGACCGAGATCCCCGGCACCAGGGCCGCCTCCCCGGCCGTCTGCTCGGGGACGACGACCTGCTCGTACCCCGCTTCGGCCGCCGCGAGGACCGCGGGCAGCACCCCCCGGACCGGACGCACCCGGCCGTCCAGGCCCAGTTCGCCGATCATCACCACGTCGGCGACCATCGCGGGGTCGATCCGCTCCGCCGCGCCGAGCACCGCACACGCCACGGCGAGATCGAAACCCGAACCGCTCTTCGGGACGGAGGCCGGGGAGAGCCCGACCGTGAGCTTCTTCTGCGGCCACTCGGCCCCGGAGTTCACGACGGCCGCCCGCACCCGGTCCCGGCTTTCCACCAGGCTCTTGTCCGGCAGCCCGACCAGGGTGAAGGCCGCCACTCCCGGCTCCAGGTCCGCCTGGACCTCCACCACCACACCCTCCACGCCGACCAGCGCCACGGAACACGCGCGTGCGAAGCCCATCAGGACACCCCTCGGGCGTGCTCCGTGACCGGGGCCCCGCGCCGGGGCACCATCACTCCGACCAGGTCGATGCGGACCCCACCGGGCGGTGGCCCGCCGTGCCGCTCCAGCCAGATCTCGGCGAGCCGTCTCAGCCGGTCCGCCTTGACCGGGCCGACCGCGGCCATGGGGTGTTCGAACCCGTCCGACCTGCGCGTCTTCACCTCGCAGAGGACCAGCGCGTCCCCGTCCCTGGCCACGATGTCGATCTCTCCGGCGCGACAGCGCCAGTTCCGCCCGACCACCGTCATCCCGGCTTCGGTCAGTAGCCGCGCCGCCAGATCCTCGCCGTACCGCCCGAGTGCCCCCCGTGCGTTCATTCGGCACCACCTCCGGCACCGACTGTGACCCGGCCCGCCGCAAGATGTGGATCTTGGTGGACAACTCCGCGGATGTGGAAAACCCGGCCACCCACACGGGTGACCGGGCTTCTCCTTGCAGCGTGTGTCGGCGGCCCCGGCTCCAGGGGCCGTCTGGGGTCAGCCTCCCGGAAGTTCCAGATCGCTCTTGTTGAGCTCTTCGATGTTGACGTCCTTGAAGGTCAGCACGCGGACCTGCTTGACGAACCTGGCAGGCCGGTACATGTCCCAGACCCAGGCGTCCGCCATGGACACCTCGAAGAAAACCTCACCCTGGACGGAGTGCACCTGCATCTCGTAGTCGTTGGTGAGGTAGAAGCGCCGTTCGGTCTCGATCACATATTTGAACAGACCGACGACATCGCGGTACTCCCGGTAGAGCTTCAGCTCCATCTCGGTCTCGTACTTTTCGAGGTCCTCGGCGCTCATGGCATGTTTCCCCTTCAGCCGTGCGTGCCCCCATTGTGCGTCAGCCTTCGGCGCCCCTGGACGATTAGACGATTTCGGGGGCCAGAACCAGCGGATCGCGCGGGGGACCCTCGTCGAGGAGCGTGCGCAGCAGCTCGGCGAGTCTGGTCGGGTACACCGTCTCACGCGTCGCGAGAAGTTCGGCGGAGGTCCACCACCTCAGACCGGCGACGCTGCGCAGTTCCAGGTCGGTGAGGCCCTGCGGGGCGGTGGCGGTCTGCTGCGTACGGGCCAGGTAGTACCACTCGTCCTGGTCCCAGCGGCGCCCGTCGAACGGGAAGGAGCAGATCCGGGTCCAGAGCAGCGGTCCCAGCTCGATGTCCGTGATCCCGGTCTCCTCGGCCAGCTCCCGGCGGGCCGCCTGCTCCCGGTTCTCGTCACCCTCCAGGCCGCCGCCCGGGGTGAACCACCAGGTGTCGGCCGGATCGTCCGGCTCATGGCCGTGCAGCAGCAGGACGCGGTCGTCGGGGTCCAGGAGGACCACCCGGGCGACCTTGCGGGCTCCGGAGGTCACCGGGCCCCTCCGGCAGGCGTCCTCCGGCGGCCCAGGCGCGCCGCCACAGGCCCGTACACCGCACCGCCGAGGATCAGGGCAACCCCCACCAGGATCGCGCCCAGCTGGAGCGGCAGGGGCCCGGCGGCGGACACCCCGCCGGGCAGCGCGGCGAACGAGGAGGGCCGGTCGATCATGCCGTCCATCGGCCAGGCCACCGCGTCCACCCGGGCCTGGACGGCGCTCAGCGGCACGGAGCCCTGGTCGGCGTCCTGGAGGTGGACCCGGGAGTCGAGGGAAGTGGCCCGTTCGTCGCCGAGGAGGAAGATCTTGCCCTTCGGCACGGTGGCGGAGAATTCCTGGGGCGAGGCGGGGGCCGCCTTGCCGCCGACGGCCGTCGGGCCCTGCTCGACGTACGGCTCGTCGACGGGGGTCCCGTTGACGGTGAGGCGGCCGCCCTCGTCACAGCAGGCCACCTTGTCGCCGCCGATACCGACGACGCGCTTGACCATAGGTGTGGCGGCCCAGACCTTGTCGGTGAAGACCACCACGTCACCGCGCCGGACGTCGACCCCGTCTATCCGCTCGGCGAGCACCCGGTCGCCCGGGTTCACCGTCGGGGCCATGGAGTCGGTCGGGATCGTGTACGGCTGGTAGACCACCGCCGCCCAGGCGAACCCGCCGAGGAAGAGCACACAGCCGACGGCCACGGCGAGGCCCGACACCATGGCGCCGAGCCGGCCGCGGCCGTCTTTCCCGTTTCCTGTACCGCTCATCCCAGCGCTCCCCCGTCGGAGATCGACAATCGCTGATCCGAGTCGGCACCCTACCCGGCGGTACGCCGGACGGTCAGCCTGCGGCGGCGCCACAACACGAGGGGCACCGCTCCGACTACACCCAGTGCCGCCGGCGCCATCGCGGCGGCCGCGTTCAGACCGGGCTGGTCGAAGGTGTCGGGGACCGGAAGGGTCGCCCAGCGGCTCAGCGGCCAGGCGACGACGACGGCGCGGCCGACCACCTCGTCGTTGGAGACCGTGCCCTGACCCGGGAGCTCCTGGTGGTAGCGCGAGTCCAGGGAGTTCTGCCGGTGGTCGCCCATGACGAAGATCCGGCCCTCGGGCACCTTGATCGGGCCGAAGGGCTTGTCGTTGCACGGGGTGTTCCCCGGGAAGATGAACGACTTCTCGTCCAGGCTCTTCCCGTTGACCGTGACCGGGCCGTTCTCCTTGCACTCCACGGTGTCGCCGCCGACCGCGATGACCCGCTTGATCAGGTCCTTCTCCTCGGAGGACGGCATCAGGCCGATGAAGCTCAGGAACTTCTGCACCGCGTTGGGCTCCGGCGTCACGGTGTCCTCCAGCCAGCCGCCCGGGTCGTGGAACACCACGACCTCGCCGCGCTCCGGCTCCGAGCCGAACCACGGGGTCAGCTTGTCCACCAGCACGCGGTCGCCCCGCTGCAGGGTGTTCTGCATGGAGTCCGAGGGGATCGAGAACGCCTGGACCAGGAACGTCTTGATCAGCAGCGCCAGGATCAGGGCGATACCGACGAGCAGCGGCAGCTCCACCCAGAAGGATCGCTGCTTCTTGCCCTTCGGGGGCGTGCCGCCGCCCGCGGCGTCGCCCTCACCCTCCGGCGGGACCGCCGCCCCGCCCGCGGGAGACTCGTCGCGCTCCGGACGGTCCTCGGGTTCGTCGTGTCCGGATCGTGCGCCGACCGCCAAATCCCCCACATCCACTCCTCAGTACGTGCCACTGCCCGCGCCCCATCAGACGCAGGCCCACCACTCCCATAACGAGCGGGAGTTCCGCAGGGGTCGGGAGCCGGACCATTCCATCGTGATCCGGGGGTGCCACACTATTCGACGGGGCCGGAGCCGCTGCCTCCGATGTGCGCGAGTCCGGGACCGCGCGGAAGGCGTCGCGCTCCTCCAGGGTGCTCCAGTGGCCGAACGGCCAGGCGATCACGACGGCCCGCCCCACGACCTCCTCCTCGGAGACCGTGCCCCGGTCGGGTTCGTCGAGGTGGAAGCGGGAGTCGGCGGAGTCGGACCGGTGGTCCCCCATCACGAAAAGCCGCCCCTCGGGAACCTTCACCTCGAACGAGATGGTCGAGGGCCGGTCGTCGGGGTGCAGGTACGTCTCGGCCAGCGGTACGCCGTTGACGGTGACCCGGCCGTCCTCGCCGCAGCACTTCACGGTGTCGCCGCCGACCGCGATGACCCGCTTGATCAGGTCCTGCTCGTCGTCGGACGGCAGCAGCCCGATGAAGGTCAGCAGCTCGGTGGCCTGCTTGACGCCGATCGGCGGGTCCTTCTTCTGCCCGGCGTTCTCCTGCTGGAGCCAGCCGCCGGGGTCCTTGAAGACCACGACGTCACCGCGCTGCGGCTTCGATCCGAACCACGGGGTCAGCTTGTCGACGAGCACCCGGTCGCCGATCCGGATGGTCTGTTCCATCGACCCGGACGGGATGACGAACGCCTGGACCAGGAACGTCTTCAGGACGAGCGCGATCAGCAGCGCCACGACGACGAGGACGGGTATCTCCTTCACCGCGGACCTGCGGCGCTTGCGCCGGACCTTCTTGGCGAGCTTGCGGCGCTCCGCCCGGGTGGGCAGCGAGCGCGGCGCGGTCGGCCTGGTCCCGGTCGGCAGGGACGCGCGGGGGTCGGATGCGCCGCGCGGGCGTCCGCGGTTACCCATGCGCCGCGCCAGGCGCCCGTACGTCACCGAAGGCGCCGGTCCCGGTCAGCGAGCCGACCCGGGCGAGCGGCCAGCCCAGCCAGTCCACCCGGCCGGTCACCCGCTCGACGGGGACCATCCCGCCGCCGGGCGATCCGAGGTGGTCCCGGGAGTCGCTGGAGCGGCTGCGGTGGTCGCCCATCATCCAGAGGGTGCCGGCGGACACGACGATGTCGAAGGGCACCCGGGAAGCGGTGTCACCGGGGTACAGGTACGGCTCGTCCACCACGGTCCCGTTGACCGCGAGTCTCCCCTGCTGGTCGCAGCACACGACGCGGTCCCCGCCCACGCCCACCACCCGCTTCACGAAGTCGGTGTCGGCGGGCTCCGCGAGCCCCAGGGAGGCCGCCGCCCCGCGCACCAGCCCGGTCAGGGGGTTCGCGTCGAGGTCCTCCCGTACGAACGACCCTGTGCCGTCGAAGACCACCACGTCGCCGCGCTCGGGCTCGGCGCCGAAACGGTACGCCAGTTTGTTCACGAGCACCCGGTCGCCGACCTGCAGCGTGGGCTCCATCGAGCGGCTGGGAATCAGGAAGGGCTGGACCACGTAGGAGCTGAACAGCAGCAGGGCGACGGTGGCCAGGACCGCCCCGGCGAGCACCCGCCGCCAGGACAGCACGGAAGCGAGGCGGGGCCACGTACGCGAAGAGCGCGACCCCTCCCCGGACCCCGCGTCGGGTTCCGAGGAGCGGTCGCGCTCCGAGTGCTGTGCTTGCGTGTCCATCGCGGCCGAAGCTTATCCGGCCAGGCTGTGGACGGGTCATCCGCAGGGGGATGACCGGGCGACAGCTCAGTTGTCGCGCTTCTCCTTGATCTTCGCGGCCTTGCCGCGCAGCTCACGGAGGAAGTACAGCTTGGCGCGACGGACGTCACCGCGGGTGACGAGCTCGATCTTCTCGAAGATCGGGCTGTGCACCGGGAAGGTGCGCTCGACGCCGACGGAGAACGAGACCTTGCGGACCGTGAAGGTCTCGCTGACGCCCGCGCCCTGGCGGCGGATGACAACACCCTTGAACTGCTGGATACGGGAGCGGTTGCCCTCGATCACGCGCACGTGGACGTTGACGGTGTCACCGGGGCGGAACGCCGGGACGTCCGAACGGAGGGTGGCGGCATTGACGCCATCGAGCAGGGAAGCCATGGTTTCTGCTTTCTTCGCCGATGCCACAGGTCATCGACGGGAATGTCGTTGAAGAGTTCGGAGTGCTGATCGCGTCGGGCGGGCGTCTTTCCCCCTGTGGCAGGGGCGCACGCCGGACGAACAGCAGCGGCCTATTCTTCCACGGCGGTGGGCCTGCGCCAAAATCGGCCGCCGGGCTCCGGTGCGAAGCCGAGGATGGAGAGGATCTCGCGGTCCTTCTTGTCGAAGGCGCTCGCCTCGCACCGCTCGATCAGATCGGGGCGGTTGAGGGCGGTACGGGCGAAGGCCTGGTCGCGCCGCCAGCGCGCGATCTTCCCGTGGTGGCCGCTGAGCAGGACGTCCGGGATGGTCCGGCCGCGCCACTCCGGCGGCTTGGTGTAGACGGGCCCCTCCAGGAGGTTGGCCATCGCGCCCGGGGCGAAGGAGTCGTCCCGGTGGGATTCGGCGTTGCCGAGGACGCCGGGCAGCAGCCGGGCCACCGCCTCCGTGATCACCAGGACGGCCGCTTCCCCGCCGGCCAGCACATAGTCCCCGATGGAGACCTCGACGACCCGCAGCCGGGTGGCGTACTCGTCGATCACCCGGCGGTCGATGCCCTCGTAGCGGGCCGGAGTGAAGAGCAGCCAGGGCTCGGCGGAGAGTTCGACGGCCAGTTCCTGCGTGAACGGCCGGCCGCTGGGCGTGGGCACGACGAGAACCGGGGAGTGCGCCCCGGCCTCGTAGCCGTCGGCCAGGGACTCGTCCAGGGCGTCGCCCCAGGGCTCGGTCTTCATGACCATGCCGGGTCCGCCGCCGTAGGGGGTGTCGTCGACCGTGTTGTGCCGGTCGTACGTCCACTCCCGCAGATCGTGGACGTGAACGTCCAGCACGCCGCGGGCGCGGGCCTTGCCGACGAGGGAGACGTCCAGCGGTTCCAGGTACTCCGGGAAGATCGTGACGACGTCGAGCCGCATCAGGCGTCGCCCTTCGGCGTCCCGGCCTTGTCGTCGGAGGCCGTCTCGCCGGTCTCCTCGTCACGGGAGGAGGCGATCACGGCCTCGCTCTCGTCGATCAGACCGGGCGGCGGGGTGATGACCGCGCGCTGTTCCTCCAGGTCGATCTCGGTGACGATCTCCTCGACGAAGGGGATCATCACCTCGCTGCCGTCGGGGCGCTCCACGATGAACAGGTCCTGCGAGGGCAGGTGGGAGATCTCGGTGATCCGGCCGATCTCGGTGCCGTCGGCGAGCACCACGTCGAGGTCGATCAGCTGGTGGTCGTAGAACTCGTCCTCCTCCTCGGGCAGTTCGTCCGGGTCCACCTCGGCGATCAGGAGGGTGTTACGGAGGGCCTCGGCGCCGGTGCGGTCGCGTACGCCCTCGAAGCGCAGCAGAAGCCGGCCGCTGTGGACCCGGCCCGCCTCGATCGTCAGCGGACCCGTCGCCGCCGGTTCGGTGGCCAGGACGGCGCCGGGGCCGAGCCGCAGCTCCGGTTCGTCCGTTCGTACCTCCACGGTGACCTCGCCCTTGATGCCGTGGGCACGGCCGATCCGCGCGACTACCAACTGCACGCTGTTCTCCGATTGATGGGGTGCGGACGGGGAGGGGGAGACGTCCGGGTGGCCGACGACAAAGGCCGGGGACGGCCCGAAGGCCCTCCCCGGCCCTGGCCGGTGTTCAACTCGCTGATCAGCGAACCTGGTCCACATCGACGAGGTCGACACGGATACCGCGGCCGCCGATGGCACCCACGACCGTCCGCAGTGCGCGAGCGGTGCGGCCGTTACGGCCGATCACCTTGCCGAGGTCGTCGGGGTGGACCCGGACCTCCAGCACGCGCCCGCGACGCAGGGTGCGCTCGGCAACCTGCACGTCGTCGGGGTTGTCGACAATGCCCTTCACGAGGTGCTCGAGAGCCTCCTCGAGCATGCTCAGGCCTCGGTCGACTCGGTGGACTCGGCAGCGTCAGCCGCCTCGTCCGCCTTCTTGTCAGACTTCTTGGCCTTGGGGGTGATGGCCTCACCCTTGGCCTCGTCGCCGTCCGCGGACAGCGCCTCGAACAGCGCGCGCTTGTCAGCCTTGGGCTCCGGCTGCAGCAGCGGCGCGGGGGCCGGGAGGCCCTTGTGGGCCTGCCAGTCACCGGTGAGCTTCAGGATCGCGAGGACCGGCTCGGTCGGCTGGGCGCCGACGGACAGCCAGTACTGCGCGCGCTCTGCGTTGACCTCGATGCGCGAGGGGTTCTGCACCGGGTGGTACAGGCCGATCTCCTCGATGGCCCGGCCGTCACGGCGGGTACGGGAGTCGGCGACGACGATGCGGTAGTGAGGCGAACGGATCTTGCCCAGACGCTTCAGCTTGATCTTGACTGCCACGGAAGTGGTGTCTCCTGGTCTCTGACGTGGTTGGGCACAACTAGATGCCACGTGGGGTTGCGGTACTCGGAGTGCCCGATGGACGCGTCAGCCGGAGGAGAGAGGGGTCCTGTGCGACTGTCGAGTACAGCTAGCCATTGTGCCACACCCCATCGGCTCACCCCACCGCGACCGCCGCTTCCGGGATCCGGAACGGCTTGCCGCAGCCGCCGCAGACGATCGGCGCCTGCGCCAGGACCGACGGGACGACGCGGACGTTGCGTCCGCAGTCGCAGACGGCCTTGACCCGCACGCCGCCCCCGGAGGAACCGTGCCGGGCGGCAGGTCCGCGGAAGGAGCGCTTGGTGTCGGCGGCGGTGGCGACGGTGTGCGCCTTGAGGGCGCGCTGCAGCCGTTCGGTGGTCGGACGGTACCGGCGCTTGGCTTCCGGATTCAGCGTGACCAGGGAGAATCCGCTGCTGGGGTGGGGTTCCTCGGCATGATCGAGGCCCAGCTCCTCGGCGATCGCGAGGAAGCGTCGGTTGTGGTAGCGGCCGGCGCGGGAGGTGTCTCGGACTCCTCTCGCGGCGGCGATGCCGTGGACTGCCTCATGGAGCAGTCGCTCGAAGGAGAGCTCGGCGCCACAGGCGGACGAGGACTCTCCGATCAGGGACTCGGGCGCGGCTAGATCGGGCAGCTCGGGGTGGTACCGCTGAATGTCGGCCCACGCCTGTGCCAGCTCTGCGGCAAGTACAGGTGGTGTCGTGCTCACGTCGTGACAACGAGCCCGAGTGCCCCGGTGTTCCTATTCCGGGGCATCCCAAATAATTTGCACGTACCAGTCAGTTGCCCTTGATGCGTCCGGACGAGGGCGGGTACGCAGAACTGCGGAGAAGACGCACAGCTCGCACCAAGGTGGTGCACAGCGTGCGGTACGCCCGGCGGCCGCCGATGTGAGGAGCGCGGGTGGCCCGTGGCCCTGACGAATCCGCCGGGAAGACTACCCTCCCCTCCGCTCGACGTGCCCGGCGCGGGGTGTCGGGTAAGACTGGTCGGAGAGCAGACGTGGGACGGGGCGCACGACCGGGGCACGCAAGCACTGCTCCACAACCCCTGGACGGAACGGCGGATGCGCAGTTCTCTGGCTACGGGGGGTGCGGAACACTCGCACACGGGGGACGTCCACTCGGGCACGACCGACCTCTTGGCGGATTGGGGCACTTTCCATGACACCAACGCTCGTCCGGAACCAGCCGGGCGCGGACGCCTCCGCGCCGGCGGACGCCGGTACCCGCGCACGCGACTGGGCCGAGATCCAGGAACGCATGCTCGCGCCGCTCTACGAGGCGGTGTACGACCGGATGGAAGTCGGGGCCGCCACCCGGATGCTGTCCCTCGGCTGCGGTTCGGGCCTCGCGATGCTCGTCGCGGCGGCCCGGGGGGCGCACGTCACGGGTGTGGACTCCGACCGGGAGCGCCTGGCGCTGGCCCGGGCGCGGTTGCTGCCGGACGCGGGCTGGGACGACGCGCCCGCGCACTCCCGGCACCCGGCCAGCAGCCGGGCCCGGCTGCTGGAGGACGGGGGTCCCGCGCCCGTCGGCGCGGACGGCGCTCCGTACAACCTGATCACGGTCTTCGAGCCGATCGGCTGCGCGGCCGGGGACTCCGAGGGGCTGGCGCCGGCCCTGCGCTCTGCGGTGCCGCTCGCGGTCCGGGGCGCGGCGGTGGTGCTGACCGGCTGGGGTCCGCCGGAGCGCTGCGCCACGGCGGCGGTGCTTCAGGTGGCCGCCCGCCTCGCGGACACCGCGCGTCCGCCGCGTACGGAGCCGGGCAGGTGGCGGCCGACGCTCCGGGACGATCTGGAGGACGTGGCGGCGCGGGCCGGGCTGAAGCCCGACGGTTCGGGCCGGGTGTCCTGCCCGTTCGGTTACGCGGACGTGGGCAGTGCGGTGCGTGGGCTGCTGTCCACCGGGCTCTTCGACGCCGCCGTACGGGCGACGGACCGCTCCCAGGTGGAGAAGGAGGTCGCGGAGGCTCTGCATCCGTACCAGCGGGAGGACGGCACGGTGTGGATGCCGAACGTCTTCCGCTATCTGGTCTGCGTCACCTGAGCGGACCCTCCTCAGCACACGTAAGGGGCGCCCTCTCTCAAGGGCGCCCCTTACGTGTACTGCTCGCGTCTCGTTACATGAACTTCTTGAACTCGTCCGGCAGCTCGAAGTTCTTGTCGTCCTGGGCGGGCAGACCGAACGCGCCGCCCTGGGCCGCCGCCTGCTCGCGGCGCTCCGCGGCGGCTGCCTCCTCGGCCTTGCGCTTCATCGGGTTGCCGCTCTTGCGCTTGCCCTTGGCCTGCTTGACCTGCTTCTTCTGCCGGCCGGGGCCGCCGCCCATGCCGGGCATCCCCGGCATCCCGGGCATGCCGCCGCCCTGGGCCATCTTCGACATCATCTTGCGGGCCTCGAAGAAGCGCTCCACCAGGCTCTTGACCGCGGAGACCTCGACGCCCGAGCCCTTCGCGATACGGGCCCGGCGCGAACCGTTGATGAGCGTCGGCTCGGCGCGCTCCTTGGGCGTCATCGACTTGATGATCGCGGCGGTGCGGTCGATGTCGCGCTCGTCGATGTTGTTGATCTGGTCCTTGATCTGCCCCATGCCGGGCAGCATGCCGAGCAGCTTGGAGATGGAGCCCATCTTGCGGACCTGCTCCATCTGGGCCAGGAAGTCGTCGAGGGTGAAGTCCTTCCCACCCTTGCTCGACTGGAGCTTCGAGGCCATTTTGGCGGCCTCTTCCTGGCTGAACGTCTTCTCCGCCTGCTCGATCAGGGTGAGCAGGTCACCCATGTCGAGGATGCGGGAGGCCATCCGGTCCGGGTGGAACGCGTCGAAGTCCTCCAGCTTCTCGCCGTTCGACGCGAACATGACCTGCTTGCCCGTGACGTGGGCGATCGACAGGGCCGCGCCACCGCGGGCGTCACCGTCGAGCTTGGAGAGGACCACGCCGTCGAAGCCGACGCCGTCGCGGAAGGCCTCGGCGGTGTTGACCGCGTCCTGACCGATCATCGCGTCGACGACGAAGAGGATCTCGTCGGGGCTGACGGCGTCGCGGATGTCCGCGGCCTGCTGCATCAGCTCCTGGTCGATACCGAGACGCCCTGCGGTGTCGACGATGACGATGTCGTGCACCTTGGCCTTGGCGAACTCGATGGAGTCCTTGGCGACCTGGACCGGGTCGCCGACGCCGTTGCCCGGCTCGGGGGCGTACACCGCGACGCCGGCGCGCTCGGCGACGACGCTCAGCTGGTTGACGGCGTTGGGGCGCTGGAGGTCACAGGCGACGAGCAGCGGGGAGTGGCCCTGGCCTTTGAGCCAGAGGCCGAGCTTTCCGGCCAGCGTCGTCTTACCGGCACCCTGGAGACCGGCGAGCATGATCACGGTGGGCGCGGTCTTGGCGAACCGCAGCCGCCGGGTCTCGCCGCCGAGGATGGCGACGAGCTCCTCGTTGACGATCTTGACGACCTGCTGGGCGGGGTTCAGCGCCTGGGAGACCTCGACGCCGCGCGCCCGCTCCTTCACGTTGGCGATGAAGGCCCGGACCACGGGCAGGGCGACATCGGCTTCCAGCAGGGCGATACGGATCTCGCGTGCCGTGGCGTCGATGTCGGCCTCGGACAAGCGGCCCTTGCCCCTGAGGTTCTTGAAAGTCGCGCTAAGGCGGTCGGAGAGAGTATCGAACACGGCGCTCGTCGGTCCTCAGGGTCGGGGGCGGGGCAGGTCAGTCGCCCTCCAGGGTATCCGTCCCCCGGAGAACACCAAGCCCTCGCCCGGATCCGGTGCCGGGCGAGGGCTGGACAAATGCGTCGTACGTGTCAGCCGAGGGCCTTCTCGACCTCCCGGGCGACCTCGGAGGCCCGGGCCGGGGTGAGGGGTTCGCCGTCGGTCCCGGTGACGTAGAAGGCGTCCACGGCGTTGGCGCCGAGGGTGGAGACATGGGCGCTCCGCACCCGTACGGCACTCCCTTCCAGGGCGTTGCCGATGCGGTGCAGCAGGCCCGGGGCGTCCTGGGCGCGGACCTCGATGACGGTGGCGCGCCGGGAGCCCGCGGCGGCCACGGTGACCCGGGGCGGCGGGGCCTTGACGCCTCGCCTGCGCGGATAGGCGGCCTCGCGCTCGGCGAGGCGGGCCCGGATGTCCAGGGAGCCCTCCAGGGCGCGTACGAGGTCGGCGCGGAGGCGGGCGGCCTGCGGGAGCGATCCGTACTCGGCGGCGACCCGCCAGCTGAGCAGCAGCAGGTCCGCCTTCTCCCCCACCTCGTTGGGCAGCTCCACCGCGCGCAGGTCGGCGGCGCGCACGGTGAGGCGGTGCAGGGCGAGGACTCCGGCGGCGGCGGGCAGGACGCCGGGGCGGTCGGGCAGGGCGATGAGGAGTTCGACGCCGACGGGTTCCACTTCGCCGTCCCCTGCGGGCTCCTCGGGCTGGGTGTGCAGGGCGAGGACGGGGTCACCGGTGCGCAGGGCCTCGATGGCGAGGCGTTCGTGTTCGGCGCTGGGGGCCTCGTCGTCGGGAGCGTCGAGGAACTCCCCGGCGAGGACGGCTCCGACCCGTTTGACCAGGTCGGCGACGAGGGAGGCCCGCCAGGCGGACCAGGCGGCGGGGCCGGTGGCGAGCGCGTCGGCCTCGGTGAGGGCGTGCAGCAGCTCCAGGGTGGAGCCGTTGGAGACGGCCCCGGCGACGGCCTGGACGGTGGCGGGGTCGTCGAGGTCGCGCCGGGTGGCGGTGTCGACGAGCAGCAGATGGTGGCGTACGAGGGTGGCGATGACGCCCACGTCGTGCTTGTCGAAGCCGATCCGGGTGGCCATGTCCCGGGCGATGACCTCACCGGCCACCGAGTGGTCGCCGGGCCAGCCCTTGCCGATGTCGTGCAGGAGGGCGGCGACCAGGAGGAGGTCGGGGCGGTGGACACGGCGGGTGAGGGAGGCGGCGCGGACGGCGGTCTCCACGAGGTGCCGGTCGACGGTCCAGGTGTGGACGGGGTTGCGCTGGGGGCGGCAGTGGACGCGTTCCCAGTCGGGCAGCAGCCGGGTGATGATCCCTTCCGCTTCGAGCGCCTCCCAGACGCCGACGGTGGCCTCCCCCGCGCCGAGCAGGGTGACCAGTTCCTCGCGGGCCTCGGGGGGCCACGGGACCGGCAGCGGCCGGGCGGTGGTCGCCAGGTGGCGTACGAGGTGGCGGGAGAGCGGGAGTCCGGCCTCGGCGGCGGCCGCGGCGGCGCGCAGGGTGAGGACCGGGTCGCGTTCGGGGCGGGCGGCGCGGGCGAGGACCACTTCGCCGTCCGCGTCCACCACGCCGTCGGCGAGCGGGGTGCGCTCGGGGGTGGGCTTGGTGCCGAGGCCGCCGCTGAGCAGGGCGCGGAGTCTGGGGCGGGCGGAGCGGGCGCGCAGGACCCGGTTGACCTCGCGCCAGGTGACGTCGGTGGCGTACGAGACCGTCCGCGCGGCCTCGTAGACCTGGCGCAGCAGGGTGTCGGCGTCGAGGAGGCCGAGGGCGGCGGCGACCTGGTCCTGCTCCTGGAGGGCGAGGCGGTCGGTGGCGCGCCCGGTGGTGAGGTGGAGGGCGTCGCGGGCGTCGAGGAGGGTGCGGCGGGCCCGGTCGAGCCCTTCGCGCGGGGCGTCGGCGACCCAGGAGGCGGCGACCGCACGGAGGGCGGTGGCGTCGCGGAGGCCGCCGCGGGCCTCCTTGAGGTCGGGTTCCAGGAGGAACTGGAGCTCGCCGGCCCGCTCCGCGCGTTCCTGGCAGAGCTCGTGGAGGGCGGGGAGCCGTTTGGGGGCCTGGTTTCGCCAGTCGGCGAGGATCGCGGTGCGCAGGCCGGCGGCGAGGCCGAGGTCCCCGGCGACCGGCCGGGCGTCCAGCAGGCCGAGCTGGACCTTGAGGTCCTCGCTCGCCGTCTTCCGGGCTTCGCCGGGGGTGCGTACGGAGTGGTCGAGAGCCAGCCCCAGGTCCCAGACCGGGTACCAGATCGCGTCGGCGAGGGCGGCGACGGCGGCCGGGTCGGCGTTGCCGTCGTGCAGGAGGAGCAGGTCGAGGTCGCTGCGCGGGGAGAGCTCGCCGCGGCCGTAGCCGCCGACGGCGACGAGGGCGGCGCCCCGCATCCCCGCCCGCTCGGCGGCGGCGGTGAACAGGCCGGTGAGCCAGTCGTCGGTGAGGCGGGCGAGGGCCGCACGGCGCGGCGGCCCGGACCGCGCCTCCTGCTGGAGGAGGCGCAGCCGGGCCGCCGCGTAGCCGCTGGGTCCCGAGCCTTCGGTTTCGGTGGTCACTTCGGTACTCGTCACCCAGCTGCCTTCCGTTCGTGGGCCGTCGGTCAGAGGGCGTCCGGGCCGCGTTCGCCGGTCCGTACCCGGACGGCGGTGTCGACCGGAACGCTCCAGACCTTGCCGTCTCCGATCTTGCCGGTTCGGGCGGCCTTGACGACGACCTCGATGAGCTGTTCGGCGTCCTCGTCCTCGACGAGGACCTCGATACGGATCTTGGGGACCAGGTCGACGGTGTACTCGGCGCCCCGGTAGACCTCGGTGTGGCCGCGCTGCCGCCCGTAACCGCTGGCCTCGGTGACGGTGAGCCCCTGGACGCCGAAGGCCTGGAGGGCCTCCTTGATCTCGTCCAGCCGGTGAGGCTTCACGACCGCGGTGATGAGCTTCATGCGTCGACCTTCTTTGCCTTCGGTGCTGCCGTCGTGTCGGGGGCGGGGGCGGTGGTGCGGGAGACCGAGCCGCCGCCGGTGCCACTGAAGTCGTACGCCGTCTCGGCGTGCTCGACCTGGTCGATGCCGGAGATCTCGTCGTCCTCGGAGACCCGCATCCCGATCGTCTTGTGGATCGCCAGGGCGATGACCGCGGAGACGACGAGAGAGTACGCGAGGACCGCGACGACGCCGACGACCTGCTTGCCGAGCTGGTCCACACCGCCGCCGTAGAAGAGGCCGGCGGCGTCGGACTGGACGCCTCCGGTGGCGAAGAAACCGACCAGGATGGAGCCGATGATGCCGCCGACGAGGTGGACGCCGACGACGTCCAGGGAGTCGTCGTAGCCGAACTTGTACTTCAGGCCGACCGCCATGGCGCACAGGACACCGGCGATGACGCCGATCGCGATCGCGCCGAGCGGGGAGACGGAGCCGCCCGCCGGGGTGATGGCGACGAGGCCGGCGACCGCGCCGGAGGCGGCGCCGAGGGTGGTGAAGGAGCCGTGGCGCAGCTTCTCGTAGACGAGCCAGCCGAGGACGGCCGCGGCGGTGGCGACCTGGGTGTTGAGGAACATGACCGCGCCGACGCCGTCGTCGTTGCCGAGCCAGGATCCGGCGTTGAAGCCGAACCAGCCGAACCACAGGAGGGCAGCGCCGAGCATGACCAGCGGCAGGCTGTGCGGCCGCATCGGGTCCTTCTTGAAGCCGATGCGCTTGCCGATGACCAGGATGACGCCGAGTGCGGCGGCACCGGCGTTGATGTGGACGGCCGTGCCACCGGCGAAGTCGATGACGCCCATCTCGAAGAGCCAGCCGCCGGAGCCCCAGACCCAGTGGGCGACGGGGAAGTAGACGACGGTGACCCAGAGGACGATGAACAGCGCCCACGCGGTGAACTTCACGCGGTCGGCGAGCGCACCGCTGATCAGGGCCGGGGTGAGGACGGCGAACATCAGCTGGAAGGCGGCGAAGACGTACACCGGGATGGTGTAGCCGTCCCAGAGTTCGGTGACGCCGATCCCGCTGAGGCCGACGTAATCGGAGCTCCAGCCGATGACCGATCCGACGTCGGAGCCGAAGGTCAGGCTGAATCCGTAGAGCACCCACAGGACCGTGACGATCCCGAGGCTGATGAAGCTCATCATCAGCATGTTGAGGGTGCTCTTGACGCGGACCATGCCTCCGTAGAAGAAGGCGAGGCCGGGGGTCATGAGCATCACCAGGGCCGAGCAGATGAGCATGAACCCGGTGTTGGCGGCAGACAGCTCAGGGGCGTCTGCGGCAAGCGTCGTGATGCCTGGGGGCATCGGCGTCTCCTCGTCGTCGGTGCGGCCGCGGCGTGCGGGGGAATGCTGCGGGACCACTGGGGGAACAGGTGCGGGCCGGTTATGAGCCACGAGGTTGACGGAGGGCCGTTTCATGGGATGCCGCACGATGTTTCGCAAGCGTGACGAAGAGGGATCGCGTGTTACGGCCGAATGAATCGGGGGTGGCGCGTCCGGTGCGCTGCCTACCATGCAGCGCACGCCGCATACGGTGCGGTTGAAACGCCACTGGGGCAGTCCTTCGGCCCGGAAAGCACGAAACCGGCCACGGCGACCCTCCGTGTGACCAGGCGATGGGGGAGCCGAGTCGGGGTGTACGGAAGGGGCGCCGCGGCCGGGGCCTCGGGTGCCGGTCAGACCGCTTCGGCGGTCTCCGGCAGCTGTTCGTGGAGCAGTTCGGTGAGCCGGGCGACGTCGGCGACATCGCCGAAGTCCCTGGCAGCGGTGTCGACGGTCTTGCGCAGGCGGGTGTTCACCCGCTCGGAGCGGACCTTCTTGGCGATCTTCAGAGCCTGCCCGGCCAGCACGGTGGACTGCTCCGGCTCGCGCTGGAGGAGGTGGACGGTGGCCATGCCGATGAGGTTGAGCGCGTAGGAGCGCTGGTGCTCGTCGTCCTCGCCGAACAGTTCGACGGCCTTCTCCATGACGGGCTCGGCGAGCGAGGCGTAGGTGGGGCTGCGGCCGGCGACATAGGCCAGGTCGCGGTAGGAGTGGGCGTTCTCGCCGTTCAGCTCGGCCTCGGAGAAGAAGCGGATCCAGTCGGGCTCGGGCTCACCGTCGAGCCCGGCGTCCAGGAAGGTGTCCTCGGCCATCCGGACGGCCCGTTTGCACTTGCTGGGCTGGCCCATGTTGGCGTAGGCGCGGGCCTCCATCGCATACAGCATGGCCTGGGTCCGGGAGGTGGCGCAGTCGCGACTGCCGTACTGCGCGAGGTGGATCAGCTCCAGGGCGTCGTCGGGGCGGCCCAGGTGGATCATCTGGCGGCTCATGCTGGAGAGAATGTAGCTCCCGAGCGGTTTGTCACCGGCCTCCTTGGCGGCGTGCAGGGCGAGCACGAAGTACTTCTGGGCGGTGGGCTGGAGGCCGACGTCGTAGCTCATCCAGCCCGCCAGCTCGGCCAGTTCGGCGGCGCAGCGGAAGAGCCGCTGGGCGGTGGGGCCGGGCTGGGGCTCCTGGAGGAGGTCGGTGACCTCGTGCAGCTGTCCGACGACGGCCTTGCGGCGCAGTCCGCCGCCGCACTGGGCGTCCCACTGCCGGAACATCGCGGTGGTCGACTCCAGAAGGTCCAGCTCGGGCCGGGAGAGTCTGGAGGGGCGGGGGTCGGTGGCCGGGGCCTCCGGTTCGCCGGTCCCCTGCACGGGGACGGGCACCAGCCAGCGCTGCATCGGCTCGATGAGCGCGGGGCCCGCGGCCAGCGCCAGCGAGCTGCCGAGAAAGCCGCGCCGGGCGAGCATCAGGTCGCTGCGGGAGAACTCGCTGAGCAGGGCGACGGTCTGCGGGCCGGCCCAGGGGAGGTCGACCCCGGCCACCGAGGGTGACTGGTGGGCGGTGCGCAGCCCGAGCTGCTCGACGGCGACGACGGCTCCGAAGCGCTCCGAGAACAGCTCGGAGAGGATGCGCGGGATCGGCTCCCGCGGCTGCTCGCCGTCGAGCCAGCGCCGCACCCGGGAGGTGTCGGTACTGATGTGGGAGGCGCCCATCTGCCGGGCCCGCCGGTTGACCTGGCGGGCCAGCTCGCCCTTGGACCAGCCACTGCGCACGAACCACGAGCCCAACTGCTCGTTGGGACGCTTTCCGGCATCCGTGTCGCCTGCGCCGCTGCCACTCACTGGAACGCCCCCATCCCGCTGAAACCTCATCGCGCGAACCATTATCAGAATGCCGTGCATCGGTGCTGTCCGTACGGGAGTTGGACACCCTCGAACAGGAAATCGGGTTGCCTGCGGCATACCCGTGGGTGCACATACTCCCAGAGTCCGTGTACCGACGGTAATCCTACGATCACCCCTCTCGCGAGGGAGATTGAAGAAACGCCACCATTCGCCACCCCTTCGAATGAACCCGACTGCCCCTGCGCGCGCTTGACTTGAGGAATCAGAACCGAGGGCGAGCGCACGGAAGCACTCGGGGGCGCGCACACCGTGTCGCACTCCGTTTCGCACCACCGCGCACGCCACTCGATCGAGTTGCAGCGACGGAGGGTTACCCGAGCGACGCGGGTCGTAACCACCGGCGAGCCGTACCCGTTGGAGGGGGCATGGGCTTCACGATCGGCGGCATCCGGGAGATGCGATCCGGTGCGCGGCGACGCCACCGCGGCACCGAGGGCACGGCGGTGGCCGAGTACACAGGACTGTGGGGCTGGGCGGTGGTGCCCGGGGCACGGGCCGAGGCCGGCGCCTGCTCGTGCGGCGATCCGGTGTGCCCCTCCCCCGGCGCCCACCCGCTGGGCTTCGCCGGGGAGGTCCCGTCAGGCACCGGCCTGGACCGCGCGGCGGACGCCTGGGCGCAGACACCGGGCGCCGCGATGCTGCTGCCGGTGGGCCGCTCCTTCGACGTCCTGGACGTCGCGGAGCAGGCCGGGCGGCGGGCGCTGGTGCGGATGGAGCGGATGGGGCTGCCGCTGGGCCCGGTCACGGTGACACCGACCGGGCGGGCCCAGTTCTTCGTCGCCCCCGGGGCCGCCGCCGAGCTGCCGGAGCTGCTCTACCGGATGGGCTGGGACGACGCGGGCCTGGATCTGCGCGCCCTGGGCCCGGGGGCGCACATCACCGCCCCGCCGTCCGACCTCGGCGGCCTCGGCCCGGTCCGCTGGCTGCGGCCCCCGGTGCTGGACACGGCGGCCACTCCCCCGCAGGCGCGGCTGCTGCTGGGGACCCTGGCGTACGTCTGTCACCGCTCGTAGAAGCCCGGGAAACGGCGGACGGGCGGCGGCCCCCTCGAAGGAGCCGCCGCCCGTCCGCCGTACCGGATCGCGGGGCGGTTCAGTCGCCGATCAGGGCGTCCACGAAGGCGCCCGGCTCGAACGGGGCGAGGTCGTCCGGCCCCTCGCCGAGACCGATCAGCTTCACGGGTACGCCCAGCTCGCGCTGGACCGCGATGACGATGCCGCCCTTGGCGGTGCCGTCGAGCTTGGTGAGGACGATGCCGGTGATGTCCACGACCTCCGCGAACACCCGGGCCTGGACGAGACCGTTCTGCCCGGTGGTGGCGTCGAGGACGAGGAGCACCTCGTCCAGCGGGCCGTGCTTCTCCACCACGCGCTTGACCTTGCCCAGCTCGTCCATGAGCCCGGTCTTGGTGTGCAGCCGGCCCGCGGTGTCGATGAGGACGACGTCGGCGCCCTCGGCGATGCCTTCCTTGACCGCGTCGTAGGCGATCGACGCCGGGTCGCCGCCCTCGGGGCCCCGGACCGTACGCGCTCCGACACGCTCGCCCCAGGTCTGGAGCTGGTCGGCGGCGGCGGCGCGGAAGGTGTCGGCCGCGCCGAGCACCACGCTGCGGCCGTCGGCGACGAGCACCCGGGCCAGCTTGCCGGTGGTGGTGGTCTTGCCGGTGCCGTTGACGCCGACGACCATGACGACGCCGGGGGTCTCCGCGCCGCCCTCGGTCTTGACCTCGCGGTCGAAGTCCGGGCCGAGCAGGGTGATCAGCTCCTCGCGGAGCAGGGTGCGCAGCTCTTCCGGGGTGCGGGTGCCGAGCACGCGGACGCGCTCGCGGAGCCGCTCGACCAGTTCCTGGGTGGGGGCGACGCCGACGTCGGCGGTGAGGAGGGTGTCCTCGATCTCCTCCCAGGTGTCCTCGTCGAGGTTGTCCCGGGAGAGCAGGGTGAGGAGCCCCTTGCCGAGCGAGTTCTGCGAGCGGGCGAGCCGGGCGCGCAGGCGGACGAGCCGGCCGGCGGTGGGCTCGGGGACCTCCAGCGCGGGGGCCTCGGCGACCGGAGCCTCCTCCTCCACGGGCGCGGTGGCGTCCGGGAGGCCGACTTCGTCGATGGTGCGCCGCGCTTCGTCGCGCGGCGTCTCGGCCTCCTCGCCGACCTGCGGTTCGGCGGGAGGGGTGATGGTCGGCGTGCTCGGCGGCGGGGGCGGCAGCTGCTTCTTCTTGCGGCTGCCGACCACGAGCCCGCCGACCAGGCCGACAGCGACCAGGGCGATGACTACAGCGAGGATGACGATTTCGACGAGTTCCATAACCCGTCCAGTATCGGCCACGGCCGTCCCGCGGGCGCTGCCCTGGCAGACCCCCGGCGATCCGTCCGCCCCCTATACACCTTTTGGCCGCAATGCGGACGCGACCCCCTACACTTCTGACGGCTCGTCAGGTACGGTGCGCCCGCCCGTCCGCCCGTACAGCCGCCCGTCTGCCCGCTCCGGCGAAGGGACGCCCCCGATGGCCTTCACAGTGGTCCGGTTCAATCTCGTCGAGCCCGACGCCACCCCCGTATCGCTTTCGGCCCGCTACCGCGCCGCCCTGGAGATGGCGGCGTACGCGGACGAGCACGGCGTCGACACGGTGCAGACCGAGGAGCATCACGGGGTGGCGAACTCCTGGCTGCCCTCCCCGTTCACCTTCGCCGGAGCGGTCTTCGGCGCCACCCGCCGGATCGCGGTCACCGTCTCGGCGATCATCGGGCCGCTGCACGATCCGCTGCGGCTCGCGGAGGACATCGCGGTGCTGGATCTGCTGAGCGCGGGCCGGCTGGTGACGGTGGCGGGGATCGGCTACCGCCCGGAGGAGTACGAGCGGGCGGGGGTCGAGTGGGGCCGGCGCGGCAGGCTCCAGGACGAGCTGCTGGAGACGCTGCTGGCGGCGTGGACCGGGGAGCCGTTCCCGTACCGGGGCCGTACGGTACGGGTCACCCCACGCCCGTACACGCGGCCGCACCCGATGCTGCTGGTCGGCGGCAGCTCGCGGGCGGCGGCGCGGCGGGCGGCCCGGCTGGGGCTGCCGCTGTTCCCGAGCGCGCATCTGCCGGAGCTGGAGGCGTTCTACCGGGAGCAGTGCGCCGAGCACGGGACGGAGGGCTTCTGCATGATGCCAGCGGAGCGCACCCCGCTGCTGCATGTCTCCGAGAACCCGGAGCGGACGTGGGCCCTGTACGGGGAGCATCTGCTGCACGAGGCGCGGACGTACGCCTCCTGGCAGTCCAAGGACATCCGCTCGGCGGTGCGCTCGGCCGCGACGACGGTGGCGGAGCTGCGCGAGGAGGGGGTGTACCGGATCGTCACGCCGGACGAGCTGGCGGGCCTGGGGGCGGAGAGCCTGGTGCTGCATCCGCTGTGCGGCGGGATGCCGGTGGAGGAGGGGTGGCGGAGTCTGCGGCTGTTCTGCGAGGCACTGACCCGGGAGAGGCCGGCGGCCCCGGCTCAAGGGTGAGCCGGGGCCGCCGGTGAAGAGGAGAGGGGCAGCGGGGGGGTAGCCCGTCTCCTCCAGCGCGGGGGGTCAGCCCATCTCCTCCAGCGTCTTGCCCTTGGTCTCCTTCACGAACTTGAGCACGAAGGGGATCGAGAGCACGGCGAAGCAGGCGTAGATGATGTACGTCCCCGAGAGGTTCCAGTCGGCCAGGCTCGGGAAGCTGGCGGTGATCGCCCAGTTGGCGATCCACTGCGCGAAGACGGCGACACCGAGGGCGGCGGCGCGCAGGCGGTTCGGGAACATCTCGCCCAGGAAGACCCAGACGACGACACCCCACGACAGGGCGAAGAAGAGCACGAACACATGGGCGGCGATCAGGGCCACGGCACCCTGGGTCTCGGGCAGCTTGCCGTCGACCAGGTCGGCGGAGAAGGCCCAGGCCTCGACGGCGAGCGCGACCGCCATACCGACGGAGCCGACGAGGGCGAGCGGCCTGCGGCCCACCCGGTCGACCAGCACCATCGCGATCACCGTGCCGATGATGTTGATGATCGAGGTGGTGAACGAGTAGAAGAACGAGTCGGTCGGGTCGATGCCGACGGACTGCCACAGCGTCGCCGAGTAGTAGAAGGCCACGTTGATGCCGACGAGTTGCTGGAACATCGAGAGGCCGATACCGACCCAGACGATCGGCAGGAAGAAGAAGCGGTTGCCGAGCAGGTCCTTGAAGGAGGACTTGTGCTCGCTGTGCATGGCCGTCTCGATCTCGGTCACGCGCGCGTCGAGGTCGATCTTGTCGCCCTCGACCTCTTCGAGGATCTTGCGGGCCTCGGCCTTCTTGCCGACCGAGATGAGGAAGCGCGGGGACTCGGGGATGGCGAAGGAGAGGAGCCCGTACAGGATGGCCGGGACGACCATCACGCCGAGCATCCACTGCCAGGCCTCCAGGCCCAGGATCTCGCCGCGCTGGTCGCCGTCGGCGATCTGCAGGACGGCGTAGTTGACCAGCTGGGAGATGGCGATGCCGATGACGATCGCGGCCTGCTGGAAGGAACCGAGCCGGCCGCGGTAGGCGGGCGGGGAGACCTCGGCGATGTAGGCCGGGCCGATCACGGAGGCCATGCCGATGGCGAAGCCGCCGATGATGCGCCACATCGCCAGGTCCCAGAGCGCGAACGGCAGCGCGGAGCCGATCGCGCTGGCGGTGAAGAGCACCGAGGCGATCTGCATACAGCGGATGCGGCCGATCCGGTCCGCGATCCGGCCCGCGGTGGCGGCGCCGATCGCACATCCGATCAGCGCGATGGCGATGACCTGGGCGAGTGTTCCGGAACCGATGTCGTACCGGTCACGGATCGCCTCGACGGCGCCGTTGATGACGGAGCTGTCGTAGCCGAAGAGGAAGCCGCCCATCGCCGCGGCCGCGGTGATGAAGATGACATGGCCGAGATGGTCCGGGTGGGCCGCCCTCGCCCCGGACTCGGGTCCGTTCGCTGTGCTGCTGGTCACGTGAACTCCTGATGCCTGGCCGGGGGTCAGACGTGGGGTGTGAGCCTTCCCAGTGGCGCACACCATCCGGCTCGCCACCACTTGAAGACCAAATCAACTTCGCAGAGATTATGCGTTCAAGAATCGAAGTCAAACAGCGGGTCCGGTGCCGTGTACCCCGGGGTGCGCAAAAGGTGCGTTGAACCTCTGATGATTCGGTAAAGAGTCAGCGCAGCCGCTGGCTGATGACCTTCGAGACGCCGTCGCCCTGCATGGACACGCCGTACAGCGCGTCGGCGACCTCCATCGTCCGCTTCTGGTGGGTGATCACGATCAGCTGCGAGCTCTCCTGGAGCTCCTCCATGATCCGGATCAGCCGCTGGAGATTCGTGTCGTCGAGCGCGGCCTCGACCTCGTCCATCACATAGAACGGACTGGGCCGGGCCTTGAAGATCGAGACCAGCAACGCCACCGCCGTCAGGGACCGCTCGCCGCCCGACAGCAGGGAGAGCCGCTTCACCTTCTTGCCCGGCGGGCGGGCCTCGACGTCCACGCCGGTGGTGAGCATGTTGTCCGGGTCGGTCAGGATGAGCCGGCCCTCGCCGCCGGGGAAGAGCCGCGAGAAGACGCCCTCGAACTGCCGGGCGGTGTCGTGGTACGCCTCGGTGAAGACCTGCTCGACCCGCTCGTCGACCTCCTTGATCACCTGGAGCAGATCGGCCCGGGTCTTCTTCAGGTCTTCAAGCTGCTCGGACAGGAACTTGTGCCGTTCCTCCAGGGCCGAGAACTCCTCCAACGCGAGCGGATTCACCTTCCCGAGTTGCTGGTACGCCCGTTCGGCCGACCGCAGCCGCTTCTCCTGCTCGGGCCGCCGGTACGGCTTCGGCTGGTTGCGCGGGTGCTCCGGATCCTCCGGCAGCTCCTCGCCCTCGGCGGCGGGCGACGGCGGCACGAGCTGGTCGGGGCCGTACTCGGAGACCAGCCCCGCGGGCTCCACGCCCAGCTCCTCCAGGGCCTTCGTCTCCAACTGCTCGATCCGCAGCCGCTTCTCGGCCCCCAGCACCTCGCCCCGGTGGACCGAGTCGGTGAGCTTGTCCAGCTCGCCCTTCAGCGCCCGGCCCCGGTCGCGCTCGACGGCCAGCTCGTGCTCCCGCTCGCCCTTCGCCGCCTCGGCCGACGTCCGCTCCTCGTCGGCCCGTACGAGGGACACCTCGACGTGCGCCAGCAGCTGACGGGCGCCCGAGGCGACGGCGGAGGCGACCTCGGCCTCGTACCGCAGCCGGGTCCGGCGCTGTTCGGCACGGGCGCGGGCCTCACGTTCGGTCCGGGCGGCCCGGTCCAGCGCATCGGCGCGCCCGGCCAGCGCCTTGACCCGCTCCTCGTGCGTACGGGCCTGGAGCCGGGCCTCCATCTCGGTCTGGCGGGCGTTGGCCCCGTCGGCGGCGAGCCGGTCCCGCACGGAGGTGTCGGGCTCCTCCTCGGCCGGTGTCTCCTCGGCGACCAGCAGCCGCTCGGCCAGCTCCTCGGCCTCCTCGGTCGCCCGCTCCAGGGCCTCCTGGGCGCGGGCGGCGGATGCGGTCATGCGCTCGGCCTCGCCCGCCGCGCTCCGGGCCGTCCCGGCGAGCCGCCCGAGCTGCTGGGCGAACCCGGACTTCTCCCGCTCGGCCGCCCGGCGGCGCTCCCCCAGCTCCTCGACGAGCGCGGCCTGCTCGGTGCGCCGCTCCCCCGCCTGGCGCTGGGCCCCGGCCAGCTGATCGCACCGTACGGCCAGGTCGGCCAGCTCGGCGGCGGCCTCGTCGACGGAGGCCTGCACCTCCAGCAGGCTGGGCGCCCCGGCCGACCCACCGTGCGCGAAGTGGGCGGAGAGCACATCCCCCTCCCCGGTCACCGCGGTCAGCCCGGGCTGCGCGGCGACCAGCGCCTCGGCGTCCTCCAGCGTCGCGACGACCACCATCCCCGTGACGAGGCGACGGACGGCCCCGACGAGCGCGGCGGGCCCGCGCACGAGATCGGCGACGGCGGGCGAGGCGAGGACGGCGGTCGTCTCGGGGCGGACATGGTGCGGGACGGCGGTGTCGGGGCCTGCGGGCGCGGGTTCGCCGGGACCTGCCGGGGCGCGGCCCGAGGCCGCGCCGGGGCCGACGGCGGCCGCGGGTTCGCCGGGAGCGCCGCTCTGGCCGGGCAGCACGGCGGGCGCGGAGTGCGGAGCCTCGTCCCGTACGGACGCCTGCTCACCGGACCGGTCCCGTACCGGAACGGGCTCACCGGACTGCTCCGGTACGTGGCGGGGCCGGGCTTCCGGAGCGACGTCGGTCACCCCGCCCAGCAGCATCGCCGCCCGCCCCGCGTCCCGTTCACGCAGGAGCCGGATCGCGTCGGCCGCCGTGGCCGGGTCCGTGACGGCCACCGCGTCCGCCGCCGTGCCCAGGGCGGCCGCGACCGGGATCTCGTACCCGGGCTCGACGGTCAGCAGTTCGGCGGCGGGGCCGAGAAGTCCGGCCAGCCGGTCCCGGGCGCCGAGCAGCGCGCCCGTGCCGTCCTTGCGGCGGAGCCCCAGGGCCAGCGCCTCGTGCCGGGCCGCGACCGCCGCCCGCCGGCGCTCGGCGGCGGTGGCTTCGTCACGGGCCGCGCTGTGGGCGGCCTGCGCCCCGGCCAGGGCCCGCTTCGCCTCCTCGTGGCGGGCGGTCAGCTCCTCGTCGACCCCGTCCAGCCCTTCGACCTCGGCTTTGAGCTGCTCGTACTCCTCCTGGGCGGCGACCGCGCGCTCCTGGGCCTCGTCGCGGGAGACCGCCAGCCGGTCGATCTCGGCCTGGGCCGAACCGGCCCGGCTGCGGGCCGCGTTGACCTGGCCGTTCAGCCGGGCGAGCCCTTCGCGCCGGTCGGCGATGGCGCGGGCCGCGTCCTTGAGCCGGCGCTCCTCGGCGGCCAGCTCGCGTTCCAGGTCGGCGCGGTGGGCGACGGTGTCCTCCAGCGCGTGTTCGGCCGCCTCCAGGGCCGCCGTCAGCTCCGCCTCCTGCTCGCGGATCCGGGCCGCCTCGCGCTCCAGGTCCTCGGGGTCGCGGCCGCGGCGCTCCTCGGCGGGCGCCTCGGAGGCGCTGCGGACCCGGGCGTCGGCCAGCGAGACCGTGCCGCGGACCCGCTCGGCGAGCTGGGAGAGCTCGTACCAGGTCTGCTGGGCGCGCTGGAGCCGGGGCGCGAGCCGGCGCACCTCGCCCTCCAGCTCGGCCTCGCGGAGGAGGGCTGTCCTCAGCTCGGCCTCGGCCGCGTCCTTGCGCTTCTTCAGCTCCGCCTCGTCGGCGATCTCGTCGCGCAGCGCGTCCCGCAGGGTCACCAGGTCGTCGGCGAGGAGCCGGAGCCGGGCGTCGCGCAGGTCCGCCTGGATGACGGCGGCCCGGCGGGCGACGGCGGCCTGCCGGCCGAGCGGCTTGAGCTGACGGCGCAGTTCGTCGGTGAGGTCCTGGACCCGGGCCAGGTTGGCGCCCATCGCGTCCAGCTTCCGCAGCGCCTTCTCTTTCCGCTTGCGGTGCTTGAGCACCCCCGCGGCCTCCTCGATGAAGGCCCGGCGGCCCATCGGGTCGGCGTGCAGGACGGAGTCCAACTGGCCCTGCCCGACGATGACGTGCATCTCGCGCCCGATACCGGAGTCGGAGAGGAGTTCCTGGATGTCGAGCAGCCGGCAGGTGTCGCCGTTGATCTGGTATTCGCTGCCGCCATTTCGGAACATGATCCGAGTGATCGTCACTTCGGCGTACTCGATGGGCAATGCGCCGTCGGAATTGTCGATGGTCAGCGACACTTCCGCGCGGCCGAGCGGCGGCCGCCCGGTCGTCCCGGCGAAGATCACGTCTTCCATCTTGCCGCCGCGCAGGGATTTGGCCCCTTGTTCCCCCATGACCCAGGAGAGCGCGTCCACCACATTGGATTTGCCGGATCCATTGGGTCCGACGACACAGGTGATCCCCGGTTCGAACCGCAGGGTGGTGGCGGACGCGAACGATTTGAAACCACGCAGGGTCAGGGCCTTGAGGTGCACGCCGCCGGACTCTACCTTTCGCTCTCGGTTTCGCTGATGAAGGTGCAGGGCACATCAGACGGTAAGCGAAGGGGGCAGGTCCCGGGGGGGGTGGCCGTCGGGCAAAGAAAAAGGGACGCCGAAGCGTCCCTGTGAATCTTGTCGGCGTCGCTGTGCAGCCTGCGTCGCCGTTCATCCAGCTGCGACCCGCGTTGCGCATCACCGTACGACCGGACATCGGCATCCCCGACGATGCGGGGACCCCGGTGTTCGGGAACGGCGATCCGTGACGCAGGACGGATCAAAGAGATTCCGAGGCTACTGAGCGTGCCCGGCCCGACCGGCCCGAAGGGGCCGTGACGGTCAGGTCAGTGCAGGCTCGCCCTGGGGTACGTCGA
The DNA here is from genome assembly GCA_014649555.1 of Streptomyces globisporus. Taxonomy (GTDB): domain Bacteria; phylum Actinomycetota; class Actinomycetes; order Streptomycetales; family Streptomycetaceae; genus Streptomyces; species Streptomyces globisporus. The sequence goes on from BMTG01000016.1 coordinate 146,802, forward strand.
TGTCGATGCTGTCGAGCAGCGACTCCTGGTGCTGGGCGGCGGCGTTGAGCGCGTCGTTCTCGTCCTGGATCCGGGTGAGCTCGGATTCCAGGTCCTGGACGCGCTGCTGGAGCCGTCGCATCTCGGCGAGGAGTCGCGGGTCGGAGCCGCCGACGTAACCGAGAAGCGCCTTTGCCATGATGGATGGTCCTCCACAATGAGTGACCGACCGATGCGGTGTGGGTCGTCAGGGGATCGCACCCGCGGTGCTCGGCAGGGCTCTGTCACCACTGCGGTTCTGCTGCTAATCAGCTCTACCGAACAGCTAAGGTGCGCGGGGTTTTCAGCGTCTCACCAAAAAGTTTGACGGTCAACACGATCACACCCTGTGTACCCGGGTGTCCCGGGGGCGCGCGGCCGGACGATCATGCGGCGCGACTCTCCTGCGGGACCCCGAGGGGTGCACGGATCTTCGTCAATGCCGCAGCCTTGCACGACATTCCGCTTCTGGCAACCATCGATCGCCGCCGGGTCCCGTCGCAGGTCATTTCGGGTGCGGGGGCCGAGCGGACGTTCCGGTGACCGTTCGGCGAGGGGTGTTCACGGAGTGGATCGGAAGCGCTCGCTCCGGGCGGGATCAGCGGATGGCGAATCCGTCGTATCCACCGCGCGGGGTGTCCCAGATCTCAGTGACTCCGTCCACGCGCCCGGGTGTGTCGTCGGACCGCAGCCACTCCAGAAGACGGTGGCAATTCTCACGCCGGCCCTCGGCCACGATCTGCACCCTGCCGTCGTCGAGATTGAGGGCGAACCCGATGAGGCCGCCGATCTCCAAAGCGTTTGCCCTGGTGAACCAACGGAAGCCTACTTGCTGTACTCGGCCGCGTACCCAGACGACGAGGCGTGCTTCTTCGTTCATGCCCGAACGCTAACCGGCCAATTGCTCAAGAAGCACGCCGCCCCCTTTCACCCATGGGCTACAGTCCCGTCGCAACAGCCTCACTCGATCGGGTGAGTATCGGACGGGTATCGACGGAAAGTCGATCAAGCGGCATTCGCTCCGCGTCGATCGCATTCGATCATCGGGGCCGTTCAGCAAACGGGGCAATCGCGTGACGTCGCAGGCGGCGTCCGGAGTATGAGGAAGGCACAGCGCATGGGACGCCACCGACGATCCGCCGCAGGCCCCGCCGCTGAAGAACCCGCGGCCGGGGCCGCTTCCCGGCGCCGGGGCACGCGCCGGAAGAAGTCCGCCGTGCCGATCCGGACCGGGCTCCTCGGCGTATCGGCGGCTGTGGCCGTCGGAGCGGTGGCCGTCGCCTCGGGTCTGATCCCCGGCGGCGACTCGTACACCACCGGCAACACCACCGCCGCCGACCAGGTGCGCACCGGCGGCGCTCCGGACCTGCTGACGCAGGGCGGCAGCTCCACCGCGCCGGCCGACCGGTCCTCCTCCCCCGCCGGCCGGGGCAGCGAGCGCCCCGAGGCGCCGAGCGCGACTCCGTCGAAGACGCCGTCCAAGACCCCCTCGCCTTCGAAGACCTCCAAGGCCCCGTCGAAGTCGGCCGCGCCCTCCACGTCGAAGAAGCCAGCCGCCACCCCGTCGAAGAAGTCGAAGGCCCCCACCACGGCCCCGGAGAAGAGCTCCGCCCCGTCGAGCAAGGCCCCGGCGCCGCCGAAGACCTCCGCCGCCCCGCCGCCCAGCAAGAAGCCGAGCCCTTCCCCGACCGACGCCTCCGCACGCAGCGAGGTGCTGGCCCTGGTGAACCAGGAGCGCGCGAAGGTCGGCTGCTCCCCGCTCTCCACCAGCGCTCCGCTGACCTCGCTCGCCCAGAACTTCAGCGAGGACATGGCGGACCGCGGGTTCTTCGACCACACGGACCCGGACGGCGACACCCCCTGGGACCGCGCCGCGGAGGCGGGCGTCCAGGGGCTGGCGGCGGAGAACATCGCCCGCGGCCAGGCGGACGCCCAGGCCGTGATGGAGGGCTGGATGAACAGCGAAGGCCACCGGGCGAACATTCTCAACTGCGACTACAAGACCATCGGCATCGGTGTCCACGAGGGCTCCGGCGGCCCGTGGTGGGTCCAGAACTTCGGCTTCTGACCGACCCGACCGGTCTCCTTACTCCCGTACAGCGCTCCCTCGGGGTGAGCGCTGTACGGGAGTAAGCTTTTGGTATGGCCAGCGATACGGATACGGGCAGCACGGGCACGGACGGCTTCGACAGCCTCGCGTTCGACGTCTTCTCGCGCGCGTGCCCCTCACGCTCGACGCTGGAGCACGTCACCGGGCGCTGGGGCGGTCTGACGATCGGCGCGCTGTACGAGGAGAGCCTCCGGTTCAACGAACTGCGCCGCCGGGTCGACGGGGTCAGCGAGAAGATGCTCTCCCAGACCCTGCACGCCCTGGAGCGGGACGGGCTCGTCCTGCGGGAGGCCCAGCCGGTGAACCCGCCCCGGGTGGACTACGAGCTCACCCCGTTCGGCCGCGAGGTCGCCGAGAAGCTCCTCGGTCTCATCCACTGCGTCGAGGGGCGGATGGAAGAGGTCCTGGCCTCCCGGGCGCGTTACGACGAGGCGCGCGGCGGGCGCTGACAGCGGGGGCAGTAGTAGCTGGAGCGGTTCATCCAGGCGCGGCGGCGCATCGGGGTGGAGCACCGGTTGCAGGGCTCGCCCTCCCGGCCGTACGCGTCGAGCGACCGGTCGAAGTAGCCGGACTCGCCGTTCACGTTGACGTACAGGCTGTCGAAACTGGTGCCGCCCTGGGCGAGGGCCGCGTTCATGACGTCGCGGGCGTGGCCGAGCAGTTCGGCGGACTTGGGGCGGGTGAGGGTCGCGGTCGGCCGGTCGTAGTGCAGCTTGGCCCGCCAGAGCGCCTCGTCGGCGTAGATGTTGCCGACGCCGCTGATCAGCGACTGGTCGAGCAGGGCGCGCTTGACGGTGGTGCGGCGCAGCCGCAGCGCGGTGTGGAACGCGGCGTCGTCGAAGAGCGGGTCGAGCGGGTCCCGGGCGATGTGCGCGATGGTGTCGGGCAGTCCGTCGCTGGTGTTGCCGTGCAGCGAGAGCCCGCCGAAGGTGCGCTGGTCGACGAAGCGCAGTTCGGTGCCGAGGGCGTCGTCGAACCGCATCCGGATCCGCAGGTGCTTCTCGTCGGGCGCGTCCGCGGGCTGCACCAGCAGCTGGCCGCTCATCCCGAGGTGGCCCAGCAGGGAGGCGGACGCCTCCTCGATCGGCACCCAGAGGTACTTGCCGCGCCGCATCGCCGGACCGAAGCGGGCCCCGCGGAGCCGGGCGGCGAAGTCGACGCCCCCCGCGAGGTGCCGACGGACCGAGCGCGGGTGCAGGACCTCGACCTCGGTGACGGTGCGGCCGCTGACCCAGCGCTCAAGTCCCCTGCGGACGACTTCGACCTCGGGCAGCTCGGGCACGGTGCACCACTCCAGACACTTCGACGGTAGTACGGGGCGACGAGGCGGGCGGAAACGCGGAGACTCCGGTGACCGCGCGAAGCGCACGCCTGGACAGGGAAAACCCCCCGGTGCGCAGGGCACCGAGGGGTTCTCGTACAGCTTCAGGCCGGAGCGGCGTCCGTGTTCGGCGACGGGTCGGCAGGGGTGTCGGCGGCCCCTCCGTCGGCCGCGGACTTCTCCGCGGCCTGCCGTGCCTCTGCGGCGGCGCTGATCTCGCGCCAGGCGGACTCGGCCGCCTGCTGCTCCGCTTCCTTCTTGCTACGGCCGGTGCCGGTGCCGTACGAGACACCACCGACGCGAGCGGCAGCAGTGAAGGTCTTCTCGTGATCCGGGCCGGTCTCCGTGACGAGGTACTCGGGGACTCCGAGGCTCTCGCTCGCGGTGAGTTCCTGGAGACTGGTCTTCCAGTCCAGGCCGGCGCCGAGGTTCGAGGACCTGTCGATCAGCGGGTCGAAGAGCCGGTGGACCAGCTCCGAGGCCGCGCTGAGGCCCTGGTCGAGATAGACCGCGCCGATCACTGCTTCCAGTGTGTCGGCGAGGATGGAAGCCTTGTCCCGGCCCCCCGTGCCCTCTTCACCGCGGCCGAGCCGGATGAAGGAGCCGAGTTCGAGGCCGCGGCCCACTTCCGCCAGCGCACGTGAGTTGACCACCGCGGCCCGCAACTTGGCCAGCTGGCCTTCGGGCAGGTCGGGGTGGGTGCGGTACAGCGTGTCCGTGACCACCAGGCCGAGCACCGAATCCCCGAGGAATTCGAGCCGCTCGTTGGTGGGCAGGCCGCCGTTCTCGTATGCGTAGGAACGGTGGGTCAGCGCGCGCACCAGAAGGGCGGACTCGAGGTGATACCCGAGCCGCCCTTCCAGAAGCGTGTGGGACGAGGCTGTGTTGACGTTGTCTGCCTGCTTCTTGGCGCTGGACAACTCAGACATCGGGCCTCTCACCAGCCGCTCAGACCTCGAGGACCTGGCGCTTGTTGTAGGTGCCGCAGCTCGGGCACGCAATGTGCTGGAGCTTGGGCTCCTGGCAACGCTCGCACGAAACCAGGGTGGGGACCGCAGCCTTCCACTGCGACCGGCGGTGGCGCGTGTTGCTGCGCGACATCTTCCGCTTCGGAACAGCCACGGCTACTTCTCCTGCTTCTCGTCGACGCCCGGTTCGGCGCCGCCCATGTTGTCCTTCTCGCCGTCCTGAACGGTCTCGGCGAGTCCTTGCAGTGCCGCCCAACGAATGTCGACGGCGTCGTGGTGGTGGCCCGGATTCTCGTCCAGCCTGATTCCGCATTCGGAACACAGACCGGCGCAGTCCTCCGAGCACACCGGCTGCATGGGCAGTGCGAGCACTACCGCGTCACGCAGCATGGGTTCGAGGTCGAACAAGCCGTCCTCGAGAAAGAACCTGTCCTCGTCGTCCTCGGCGTCGTCGGCCGGTTCCGCCGCACTGCTGCGGCCCCGGTCATCGGCGTCAGGGTACGAGAACATTTCCTGGAAGTCCGCGTCGACCTCTACGGTCAGCGGCTCCAGACACCTTACGCACTCCCCCTCGGCGGCCGCACGGGCGGTGCCTGTGACAAGCACCCCTTCCATGACCGATTCGAGGCGGAGGTCCAGCTCCACGGGTGCGCCTTCCGGCACGCCGATGACGCCGTCGATGCCCAGGACCGGTGAACCGGGTGCTTCCACCGAGCGGGACAGCCGCTTCATGGCACCGGGACGCCGGCCCAGCTCGTGCGTATCGAACACGAGAGGGTTGCGGTGGTCGAGGTGGCCGTTCAGGGCTTTTCCTGCTTTCGAAATCATGGGTGTCGTACTGCGAAGGAGGGGGTCGTCTATCCGGTCCGGGACGAACCGCCCGGTTTCGTGGACGAAAACGGGCAGCAGTGATCGCAGACCTATGTGCGACCGAGGATTCAGGATACTGGACGGACCGCTCAGCACCCAATCGGGGCAGCCCCGCCGGGGTCAGCGACCCTGTTCGTACCGGCGCAGCTGCTCCAGGTCGATCATGCTGGTGTCGAAGAGGCTGGTCTCGTCCAGCGCGCCGCCGCCCTGCTGGTCGGGCGTGTGACCCTGTCCCTGCCCGTGCTGCTGGGGCTGCTGGGGCTGCTGGGGCTGCTGCTGCCAGCCGTAGTCGGGCTGGCCGGTGGGCTGGGGCGGGTAGCCGTTCGGGTCGTAGCCGCCCTGCTGCTGGTACGCCGCGTACGGGTCGGGCTGCTGCTGCTGCTGGTAGCCGTACGCGTCCTGGACGCCCTGCTGGAGCGGCTGCTCCTGGTAGCCGTACGCCGCCTGCGCGTAGCTCGGCTCGGCCGGCGGCTGCGCCGGGTAGGCGGGCTGCTGGGGCGCCTGCGGCGGCGCCTGCTGGGGTTCGGGGGTGGACAGCTCGGCGAGACCGGCCAGATAGTCGGCGTCGCTGGTGTGGCCGTGGCCGCCCGCGGCGTCCTGGGCGGCGATGTGCGCGCCGAGGTCGTCGGTGGCGACCCGGCCGTGCAGCTTCTGCCGGCCGCGGCCGACCGCCTCCAGGGTCTTGGCGAGGACAGCCTCGAAGGCGCCGAACTTGGCGTCCACATACGCGTCGGCCCGCTGCTTCAGAGTCTCCGGGTCGGCGCTGCGCTCGGGGGCCTCGGTGAAGTCGGGGTCCTCGTAGCCCTGCGCGTCCAGGCCCTGACCGCGGCCGAGGAGCTTCTCACGGCCCCGGTCCACGGAGCCGATGGTCTTGGTGAGAACGACCTCGAAGTTGGCGAGCTTGCTGTCGACGTAGTCGTCGGCCTCGGCCCGGACCTCCTCGGCCTCGCGGCGGGCCTCGGACAGGATCCGGTCGGCCTCGCTCTGCGACTGCCGGGCGATCTCGGTCTCGGAGATCAGCGACGCGCGCTGGGCGTGGGCCGACTCGATGATCCGCTCGGCCTCCTGGCGGGCCTGCTCGGCGAACTGCTCCTGGCCGCCGATCAGCTCCTGGGCCTGGGCGAGGGAGCCGGGCAGGGCCTGGCGCACCTCTTCGAGCATGGCGAGCAGCTCGGCGCGGTTGACCACGCACGAGGCCGACATGGGCATGGATCGGGCGCTCCCGACCGCTTCGACGATCTCGTCGAGCTTCTTCTGCACGTCCACCGTGTGCTCGCCACTCTCTGCTGCTCTGTTGAAGCTGCTGCTCCGTTGGAGACGGACGGGACGACTGTAAGGCCAGTCGGCCGCCGCCCGACACCTGGTGACGGCCCGTCAGTGCCTCAGCGTTCGCCGAGCCGCTTCACGAGCGCCTCGTGGACGGCCGGCGGCAGCAGGTGGGAGACGTCGCCTCCCCAGGTCGCCACCTCCTTGACCAGCGAGGACGACAGGAAGCTGTACGTCGGGTTGGTCGGCACGAAGAGCGTCTCGACCCCGGAGAGGCCGTTGTTCATCTGGGCCATCTGCAGCTCGTAGTCGAAGTCGCTGACGGCCCGCAGGCCCTTCACGATCGCCGGGATCTCCCGCTGCTTGCAGAAGTCGACCAGCAGGCCGTGGAAGGACTCCACCTCGACGTTGCCGAAGTCGGCGGTGACCTCGCGGATCAGCTCGATCCGCTCGTCGACGGTGAACAGCCCCTTCTTGGACTGGTTGATCATCACCGCCACGTGCACCACGTCGTACAGCTTCGAGGCTCGTCCGATGATGTCGAGATGTCCGTTGGTGATGGGGTCGAACGACCCCGGACAGACGGCGCGGCGCACAGTGATTCCCTCGCTCTCCGGTCCGGTCATCGTGCGTCTTCGCACGTAGCGGCGGCGCGACCGTACCAAAGCGTTCCCTCGCCGTAGCGACGGGACCGCAGTGGCTCGAATCCGGCGGGCCAGCCGAATTCTCCGCCCCGGGTGCTGCGTTCCACGGTGACGAGCGCAGCGTCGGCGAGCCACCCCTGAGCACGGAGTGTGAGCAGGATCTCGCGAAGATCGTCGTCGGTGACGACGTACGGCGGATCGAGGAAGACGATGTCGTACGGGTCGGCGGGCGCCGGTCCTGTCACGATCTGTTCGGCTTTGCCGGTACGGACGTCGGCGCCCGGGAGGCCGAGGGTGCGGACGTTGTCGCGGACGGTGCGGACGGCCTTCGGGTCGGCCTCCACGAGCAGGGCGTGGACCGCGCCGCGGGAGAGCGCTTCGAGGCCGACGGCGCCGGATCCGGCGTACAGGTCGGCGACCCGGGTCCCCTCCAGGGTGCCGAGGAGCGCCTGCCAGGTGGAGAAGAGGCCCTCGCGCGCACGGTCGGAGGTGGGGCGGGTGCCGGTGCCGGGCGGGACGGCCAGGCGGCGTCCGCCGGCCGAGCCGGCGATCACGCGGGTCATGGGTGTCGGGTCCTCGGGGTCGGGGGCGTCCATCGCCCGCGCGCGTACGGGCGCGGGCTGTGCGTCCACGATATGGCGTACGGCCCGCACCAGCAGGACGGCCCCGGGGCTCGCGCACCGGCAGAACGGCTCCGAGGGCTCACCCCTTGTCGAGATACTCCTCGCGGTCCTTGTCCAGGAGGGCGGCCAGCACCGTGCGCAGCTCCGGCAGGTGCTCCAGCTCCGGGTCGGCGGCGACGATCGCGACGGCCTCCTCGCGGGCGGCGGCGATGACCTCCTCGTCGTCGATGACGGTGAGCATCCGCAGCGAGGAGCGCACCCCGGACTGGGCCTGGCCCAGCACGTCGCCCTCGCGGCGCTGCTCCAGGTCGATCCGGGAGAGCTCGAAGCCGTCGAGGGTGGCGGCGACGGCGGAGAGGCGGGCGCGGGCGGGGCTCGCCTCGTGGGCCTCGCTGACCAGCAGGCAGAGCCCGGGGGCGGAGCCCCGGCCGACACGGCCGCGCAGCTGGTGGAGCTGGGAGACACCGAAGCGGTCGGCGTCCATGATCACCATGGCGGTGGCGTTGGGGACGTTGACGCCGACCTCGATGACGGTGGTGGCGACCAGGACGTCCACGTCCCCGGCGGCGAACCGGCGCATGACGTCGTCCTTCTCGTCGGGGTGCATACGGCCGTGCAGCACTTCGACGGTGAGCCCGGCCAGCGCGCCCTTGCGCAGCTCGTCGGCGATCTCCAGGACGGCGAGCGGCGGGCGCTTGTCCGGATCCTCCTCGGCGGCCTTCTTCTTGGCCTTGCCCTTCTTCTCCTCCTCCGCGTCGTCACCGATGCGGGGGCAGACCACATACGCCTGGTGGCCGTTCTCGACCTCTTCTCGGACGCGTCCCCAGGCGCGGGCGAGGAAGTGGGGCTTGTCCTTGGCGGGGACGACATGGCTGGCGATCGGGGAGCGGCCGGCCGGGAGCTGGTCCAGGACGGAGGTCTCCAGGTCGCCGAAGACCGTCATCGCGACCGTACGGGGGATGGGGGTGGCGGTCATGACGAGGAGGTGGGGCGGCTGCTTCCCCTTCGATCGCAGGGCGTCGCGCTGTTCCACGCCGAAGCGGTGCTGTTCGTCCACGACGACCAGGCCCAGGTCGTGGAACTGGACCTTGTCCTCGATGAGGGCGTGGGTGCCGATGACGATCCCGGCCTCGCCGGTGACCAGGTCGAGCAGGGCCTGACGCCGGGCGGCCGTGCCCATGGAGCCGGTGAGGAGGACGACCTTGGTGCCCTGGTCCGAGCCGCCCAGCATGCCGCCCTCGGCCAGCTCGCCCATCATCTCGGTGATCGAGCGGTGGTGCTGCTGGGCGAGCACCTCGGTGGGGGCGAGCATCGCGGCCTGACCGCCCGCGTCGACCACGGCGAGCATGGCCCGCAGGGCCACCATGGTCTTGCCCGATCCCACCTCGCCCTGGAGGAGGCGGTGCATCGGGTGCTCGGTGGCCAGGTCGTCGAAGATCTCCTTGCTGACCTTTTCCTGGCCCTCGGTGAGGGTGAAGGGCAGCTTGGCGTCGAACGCGTCCAGCAGCCCGTCCGCGACGGGGCGGCGGGCGGCGGCGGGCAGCTGGGTGTCGGCGTACCGGCGGCGGGCCAGGGCGACCTGGAGGACGAACGCCTCGTCCCATTTGAGCCGGGCCTTGGCGTCCTCGATGTCCGCCTTCGTCTGCGGCCGGTGCACCTTGAGCAGGGCCTCGGGCAACGGGGTGAAACCGCGCCCCTCGCGCAGGGCGGCGGGCAGCGGGTCCACCGCGTCCTGGGCGCTGGGCAGCACGGCGTCCACGGCCTTGGCGATCCGCCAGGAGTCGAGCTGCTTGCACGCGGGGTAGATCGGCAGCAGCCGCCCCGCGAAGGCGTCCACGGCCTCGGTGGCCTCGTCGGCGTCGGAGGCGTCGAGCAGCTGGTACGTGGGGTGGGCCAGCTGCATCTTGCGGTTGAAGACGGAGACCTTGCCCGCGAACATCGCCTGGCGGCCCGGCAGCAGCTCCTTGTGCGGCTTGTGGACGCCGTGGCCGAAGAAGACCAGCTGGAGGCGGCCGCTGCCGTCGGTGAGGGTGACCTCCAGGCGTTTGCCCCGGCCGTTGTTGAACATCAGGATCCGGGCGTCGGCGACCTGGGCGACGACCGTGACGTGCTCGTCCAGCGGGAGGTCGGCGAGCGCGGTCAGCTTGCCGCGCTCCTCGTACCGCCGCGGGTAGTGGTGCAGCAGATCACCGACCGTGTGCAGGTCGAGGTGTTCGGCCATCACCTTCGCGGTGGCTCCGCCGAGCAGCTTCTTGAGAGGTTCATCGAACGAGGACACGCGATCCATTGCACACCACGGCACTGACAGCTGTCCGCCGGGCACGCACGGCCCGTCGGTACCACTCGCCGCTACTCGACGCCGATCAGCAGCGGTGCGCGCTGGTGGCCGCCCCGGTAGACCACCGTGTCCACGGCGAGATGGCCCTCCCGTACGTGCTCCTCCAACGCGTCGGCCAGCGAGTCCGGGACGTCCTCGCCGAGGACGAGGGTGACCAGTTCGCCGCCCGCGGCCAGCATCCGGTCGAGCACGGTGCGGGCGGTGTGCGGGACGTCGGAGCCGATCACAGCCACGTCGCCGTCGATCAGCCCGAGGATGTCCCCGGCCTGGCAGATGCCCGCCATGGTCCACGACTGGCGCTCGGCGACGGCCAGTTCGGCGTAGCGGGTGGCGCCGGCGGCGGCGGTCATGGCGACCACGTCCTCGTCGAAGCCGCGGTCGGGCTCGTGGACGGCGAGCGCGGCGATGCCCTGGACGGCGGCGCGGGTGGGGACGAGGGCGACCCGGACCCCCTCGGTCCTGGCCTGTTCGGCGGCGGCCGCCGCGGTGTGGCGCAGGGCCGCGTCGTTGGGCAGCAGGACCACCTCGCGGGCGTGGGCTCGGCGGATGGCGTCGACCAGCTCGCCGCTGGCGGGGGGTTCGCCGGGGCGGGCGATCACGGTGGTGGCCCCGGCCTCGGTGCAGAGCCCGGCCAGGCCGTCGCCGGGGACCACGACGACGACGGCGCGCTGGGCGGGTTCGGCCTGGACGCGGACGTCGTGGCCGCTCTCGGTGGCGAAGTGGGTGATCCGGATCCGGTAGGGCCGCCCGGCCTCGACGCCCGCCTCCACGGCCGCGCCGGCGTCGTCGACATGGACGTGGACGTGCCAGAGCCCGTCACCGCCGACCACGACCAGGGAGTCGCCGAGCGCGTCGAGCCGGGTACGCAGCCGGGCCACCTGCTCGTCCCCGGCCTCCAGGAGGTAGATCACCTCGAACGCGGGCCCGGCGCCACCGTCCTCGGGGCAGTCCAGCGGCCCCTCGGCGGAAAGGCCCGCTGCCGGAAGGCCCGCTGCCGGAAGGCTCCCCTCCGTGACGCCTTCCACCGGGGTGCCGCCCACCGGCAGCCCCACCACGGACCCCCCGTCCACGGTCACGGGCGTCTTCGCGGCGTTCCCGGAAGCGGTACGGGGTCCTCGTACCGGAGCCTGTCCGGTCACCGTCTCCACCAGCGCGCCCAGCACCGCCACCAGCCCCCGGCCCCCGGCGTCGACCACGCCGGCCCGGCCGAGGACGGCGAGCTGCTCGGGGGTGCGCGCGAGGGCGGCGCGCGCCCCCTCGTAGGCGGCGGTGACGACGGTGCGCAGGTCGGGGTCCTCGCCCCGGGCTGCCTGGGCGGCCTCGGCAGCGACGGTGAGCACGGTGCCCTCGACGGGGTGGGCCACGGCCTGCCGGGCCGCGTCGGCGGCGCTCGTGAGAGCGAGGCGCAGATGGGCGGCGTCGCCGCCGTCGGCCAGCACCCCGGCCATACCGCGCAGCAGCTGGGCCAGGATCGTGCCGGAGTTCCCGCGGGCGCCGATCAGGGCACCGTGCGCCATGGCACGTACGGCGTCGGCGGTGGCGGGTGCGGTGGCGCCGGTCTCATGGGCGGCGAAGACGGCTTCGACGGCCGCTGCCGCGGACTCGACGGTCAGATAGAGGTTGGTGCCGGTGTCCCCGTCGGCGATGGGATAGACGTTGATCGCGTCGATCTCCGCGCGCTCCCGGCCCAGCGCCTCCAGGGCCAGTGAGCACCACCTGCGTACCGCGACGGCGTCCAGGTCGTCGGGGAGCTGCGGCACCGATGGTCCTCCTTGAGCGGCCGTGGCAACGGGCTGCACCGCAGGTTAGCCCGCCTTCCGGGGTCCCGGCAGGGACAGGGGGCGGGAGGGCGGGCGGCCGAGCCATGGTAGTTTCGTATCTCCGAAGCAGGCGTTGTATGCTGCTCCGGTTGCCCGATGAGAGTCGGGACATTCCCCCGGTACCGCCACTTCAGTCCAACTGAATCCGGCGCGCCGGAATTCACTGTAAGTGCATCTGAAGTCTTTGGAGTGACCCGTGGCTGCCAACTGCGACGTTTGCGGCAAGGGGCCGAGCTTCGGCAACAGCGTTTCGTTCTCGCACCGCCGTACGTCTCGTCGCTGGAATCCCAACATCCAGCGCGTGCGTGCCGTGGTCGGTCGGACGCCGAAGCGGCTCAACGTCTGCACCTCGTGCATCAAGGCCGGCAAGGTCGCGCGCTGACGTCCCCGTCGTAGCGCAGCCTTCCGGTTGCCCAAAAAGCCGGTCCACCTCGGTGGACCGGCTTTTTGCTGTGCTCAGGTGGCGGTCTGCCCGGAAGAAGGGCGGGTCAGCCAGCCGTGGTCGACCGGCCCGATGCCACCGCCGAGCGGGAAGCCGGCCTCGATCGCGCCGGTGACGTAATTCTTCGCACCCTGGACCGCCGTGGGGACGTCCATCCCGAGCGCGAGCCCGGAGGCGATGGCGGAGGCCAGCGTGCAGCCGGTGCCGTGGGTGTGGCGGTTGTCGTGCCGGGGGGCGCGCAGCCAGTGTTCCGCGCTCCCGTCGGTGAGCAGGTCCACCGCCTCCCCGGGCAGATGGCCGCCCTTGATGACGACCCAGCGCGGCCCGAAGCCGAGGATCTCCTCGGCGGCCCGGCGCATCCCGTTCTCGTCGGTGACCCGGACGCCGGTCAGCTGGGCCACTTCGTCGAGGTTCGGGGTGGCGACGGTGGCGGTGGGGAGCAGCTTGGTGCGTACGGAGTCGAGGGCCTCGGCGGCGAGCAGCGCGTCCCCGTGCTTGGAGACGCCGACCGGGTCGACGACGACGGGGGCCCCGGTTCCGGCGAGGAGTCCGGCGACGGTCTCCACGAGGGCGGCGGAGGCGAGCATGCCGGTCTTCACGGCCTGGACGCCGATGTCGTCGACGACGCTGCGGTACTGGGCGCGTACGGCCTCCACCGGAAGCTCCCACGCGCCCTGGACGCCGAGGGAGTTCTGTGCGGTGACGGCGGTGAGCACGCTCATGCCGTGCACGCCGAGGGCGAGCATCGTCTTCAGATCGGCCTGGATCCCCGCACCGCCGCCGGAGTCGGATCCGGCGACGGTGAGCACGCGGGGCAAGGCAGCGGTACGTATGGGCATACGCAGCAATCTAGTGCTCAGGCGCGCGGCGGAGTGTCCTCGATGGCGCCGAAGTGGTCCCAGCCGCCCTTGCTGGTCCAGGGGGCGCCGTCGACGGTGACCTGGGGCAGGGCGGAGGGGTTGAGGACCTCACCGATCACCTTCCAGCGGGCGGGGAGCTTCACGTCGGGCGGGAAGGTCGCCACGATCGCGTGGTCCTCTCCCCCGGTCAGCACCCACTGGAGCGGGTCGACGCCGACGGCCTGGCCGATGTCGGACATCTGCGAGGGGATGTCGATGAGCCCGGAGCGCAGGTCGATCCGGCATTTGCTGGCCTCCGCGATGTGCCCGAGGTCGGCGACGAGCCCGTCGCTGACGTCGGTCATGGCGGTGGCACCGAGCCCGGCGGCCGCGGGACCCGCGTGGTACGGCGGTTCGGGGCGGCGGTGGGCCTCGACGAAGGCGCGGGGCGAGCGGAAGCCGCGGGAGAGTACCGCGTAACCGGCCGCCGACCAGCCGAGCCAGCCGGTGACCGCGACGACGTCGCCGGGACGGGCGCCGCCCCGGGTGACCGGTTCGTGGTTGCGCAGGTCGCCGAGGGCGGTGATCGCGACGGTGATCGTGTCGCCGCCCACCACATCGCCGCCGACCACGGCCGCGCCCGCCACCTGGCATTCGTCGCGGAGCCCGTCCATCAGCTCGGCGGCCCAGGTGACGGGGAGGTCGGCGGGGACGACGAGGCCGAGGAGCAGGGCGGTGGGCACCGCGCCCATCGCCGCGATGTCGGCGAGGTTCTGGGCTGCCGCCTTGCGGCCGACGTCGTACGCCGTCGACCAGTCACGGCGGAAGTGCCGCCCTTCCAGCAGGATGTCCGTACTGGCCACGACCCTGCGGTCGGGGGCGGCCACGACCGCGGCGTCGTCGCCGGGCCCCAGCCGTACCGCCGGAGTGGTGGTGAGCCGGGACGTGAGCTCTCTGATGAGCCCGAACTCCCCCAACTCGCCCACGGTTCCCTTCACCGAGTCTCACCTCTCCTTTATCGCCCCGGACACCCGTCCGGGCCCCCGGTCGCGAGCCGTCTGTGCTGTCGGTACCGTCAAGAGATACGTCAACTTCTGCGCCCTGTACGCCACGCTGTGGGCGTCATCCGGCCCGTAGGTCTCCCCGCGGCCCGCGGCAACGCGATAACGTGGCGTCCCTTTCCCCCACATGATCCTCGTGGCCGCCCTGGAGGTTCCGTGGTACAGGCGTACATCCTCATCCAGACCGAGGTGGGCAAGGCGTCGATCGTCGCCGAGACCATCTCCAAGATTCCGGGAGTCATCCAGGCAGAGGACGTCACCGGTCCGTACGACGTGATCGTGCGGGCCCAGGCAGACACGGTCGACGAACTCGGCCGCATGGTGGTCGCCAAAGTGCAGCAGGTGGACGGCATCACACGGACCCTGACCTGCCCGGTCGTCCACCTCTGACCCCCGTCTAGGCTGGGCCGGTGACGTCATCCGCCCGCCGTTCCCCCCGCTCGATATTCCTCGGTCCGTCCGCTGCCGTGCTCGTGCTGGCCGCGGCGGGCTGTTCCCTCAGCGACGACCAGCCCTCGGTCCCGGTTCCCACACCGTCCGCGGAGGCCGCCGCGTACTGCGAGGCCCTGCACGAGGAACTGCCGAAGACCGTCCTCGAACTGGAACGCAGTGACCCCTCCCCCGATTCGGAGCTGACCGCCGGCTGGGGGGACGGGGCGATCGTACTGCGCTGCGGGGTCCCCCGGCCCGCGAAGATGGACGACCCTCAGTCGGAGGGCGTCGAGGCGGACGGGGTGCAGTGGATGCTGGAGGAGCGCGAGGGCTCCGGTCCGCGGTTCACCACCACGTACCGCAAGGCGTACGTCGAGGTCACGCTGGATTCGACGTACGCCCACGACATCACGCCGCTGGCCTCGTTCGCCGGCCCCGTCTCGAAGACGGTCCCCGGAAAATTCTGAGTCCCGCTTCCGGATTCAGCGCAGTCCGGTGGAGCGGGTCAACGCGGCCTGGATCAGCCGGTCGACCAGCTCCGGGTAGCTCACGCCGCTCTCCTGCCACATGCGCGGGTACATGGAGATCGGGGTGAAGCCCGGCAGGGTGTTGATCTCGTTGATGACGAAGGTGCCGTCCTCGGTGAGGAAGAAGTCGGCGCGCACCAGGCCCTCGCAGGAGACCGCGTCGAAGGCGGCGACGGCGAGCCGCTGCACCTCGGCGGCCTGCTCCTCGGTGAGCGGCGCCGGCACCAGACCCGCGGCCGAGTCGATGTACTTGGCCTCGAAGTCGTAGAAGTCGTGCGCGGTGACCGGCGGGATCTCGGCGGGCACGCTGGCGCGCGGGCCGTCCTCGAACTCCAGCACCCCGCACTCGATCTCCCGGCCGCGCAGCAGCGACTCGACGAGGAACTTCGGGTCGTGGCGACGGGCCTCCTCGATCGCCGCGTCGAGGCCGGACAGGTCGTCGACCTTGGTGATGCCCATCGAGGAGCCGCCGCGGGCGGGCTTGATGAACAGCGGCCAGCCGTGCTCGCCGGCGAAGTCCACGATCCGCTTGCGGGCGGCGGCGGGGTCGTTGTCCCACTCGCGGGGCCGGACGACCTCGTAGGGTCCGACGGGCAGCCCGAAGGAGATGAAGACGCGCTTCATGTACTCCTTGTCCTGGCCGACGGCGGAGGCGAGGACGCCCGCACCGACGTAGGGCACACCGGAGAGTTCGAGAAGGCCCTGGAGGGTGCCGTCCTCGCCGTACGGGCCGTGCAGCACGGGGAAGACGACGTCGACCTCGCCCAGCGCCTTGGGCACCGCGCCGGGCTCGGTGTAGACGACCTCGCGGCTGCTCGGGTCCACGGAGAGCACGACGCTGCCCTCGGCGGCCCCGGCGAGCCGGTCCACGTCGGGGACCTTGCGGTCGGTGATGGCCATGCGTTCGGGCTCGTCGGCGGTGAGCGCCCAGCGGCCGTCCGTCGTAATGCCGATCGGCAGGACGTCGTACTTCGTCCGGTCGATGGCCTTCATGACGGCGCCGGCCGTGACGACCGAGATGCCGTGTTCGGAGCTGCGACCGCCGAACACGACGGCCACACGGGGTTTACGGCCGTGCGGCTCAGGGCTCTCGGCGCGCTCAGGGCTCTGGGGGAGGTTCTCGCTGCTCATATCGCGATGAGCGTACCTGCTGGTAAGAGCGGCGTCAGCGTCGCTCGGCCTTGGCGCTGCGCGACATCAGCTCCTTGACCGCGACGACCGGGGACTTGCCCTCGTGGACGATCGAGACGACGGTCTCGGTGATGGGCATGTCGACCCCGTGCCTGCGGGCCAGGTCGAGGACCGACTCGCAGGACTTGACGCCCTCGGCGGTCTGCTTGGTGACGGCGATCGTCTCCTGGAGCGTCATGCCGCGGCCGAGGTTGGTGCCGAAGGTGTGGTTCCGCGAGAGCGGCGAGGAGCAGGTGGCCACCAGGTCGCCGAGGCCGGCGAGGCCGGAGAACGTCAACGGGTCCGCGCCCATGGCCAGGCCCAGTCGGGTGGTCTCGGCGAGGCCCCGGGTGATGAGGGAGCCCTTGGTGTTGTCGCCGAGACCCATGCCGTCCGCGATGCCGACGGCGAGGCCGATGACGTTCTTCACGGCACCGCCGAGCTCGCAGCCCACCACGTCGGTGTTGGTGTACGGGCGGAAGTACGCGGTGTGGCAGGCGGCCTGGAGGCGCTGCGCGACGGACTCGTCGGAGCAGGCGACGACGGCCGCGGCGGGGCGGCGCTCCGCGATCTCCTTGGCCAGATTGGGGCCCGAGACGACGGCGATACGGTCGGCGGAGACCTTGGTGACGTCCGCGATGACCTCGCTCATCAACTCGGCGGTGCCCAGCTCGACGCCCTTCATCAGGGAGACCAGAACGGTGTCCGGCCCCAGGTGCGGGGCCCAGTCGGCGAGGTTGGCGCGCAGTGTCTGGGAGGGCACGACGAGGAAGGCGAACTCCGCGCCGCGCAGGGCCTCGGCGGCGTCGGTGGTGGCGCGGATGGAGTCGGGGAGCGCGATGCCCGGGAGGTAGTCCGGGTTGGTGTGCGTGGTGTTGATGGCCTCGGCGACCTCGGCGCGACGGCCCCAGAGGGTGACGTCGCAGCCCGCGTCGGCGAGGATCACGGCGAAGGCCGTACCCCATGAGCCGGTTCCGAAGACGGCTGCTTTTACGGGGTGCGTCACGTGGGTCCCTTTCCCTGGGCCCTGCGCCGTTGTTCAGCACGGGCTTTGCGGTGATCGTAGAGCTCGGCGGGCGCCTTCTCGCCGCGCAGGTCCTCCAGCTGGCGGGTGACCGCCGCCATGATGACCTCGGTCGCCTCGCGCAGCACCTCGGGCGTCGGCTCCAGGCCGTGGAAGCGGCTGAGGTCGACGGGCGGTCCGGCCTGCACCTGGAGCGTCTTGCGGGGGAAGAGCCGGAACTTGCGCTCCTCGGCGTACGGCGGCATCGCGAGGTTGGCGCCCCACTGGGCGACGGGGATGACGGGCGCCTTGGTCATCAGGGCGACCCGGGCGGCCCCGGTCTTCCCGGCCATCGGCCACATGTCGGGGTCCCGGGTGAGCGTGCCCTCGGGGTAGAAGGCGACGCACTCGCCGCGCTCGATGGCCTCCACGGCGGCCCGGAAGGCGTCCAGGGCGTTGGTGGTCTCGCGGTAGACGGGGATCTGACCGGTGCCGCGCAGCATCATCCCGACGAACGGGGTGCGGAAGAGGCCGGCCTTCGCCAGGAGCCGGGGCACCCGCCCGGTGTTGTACTGGAAGTGACCGTAGGAGAGCGGGTCCAGATAGGAATTGTGATTGACAGCGGTGATGAATCCGCCGTCGGCCGGAATGTGCTCCATCCCCCGCCAGTCGCGCTTGAACAGAACCACCAGTGGCGGCTTGGCGATGACCGCCGCCAGGCGGTACCAGAAGCCGATTCTGCGGCGGAACACTTGGATACCTTCCTTAAGGATTTCAACCTGCTGCCTGGCTACTGACGGTCAAGTCTCGCCCCAGACCCCTGCTCTGTCGAGAACACCGTACGCCTCACCTCCGGCGGCGGGCCTCCGGGTTGTCGTACCGGCAGGCGAGAATATGTCCCGACGCGTACGGAGGGGGAGATCGCCACGAACACCGATCCGGCCGGGACCTGGTCCCTGGTCGTTCCGCTGAAGCCGCTCGCCCGGGCCAAGAGCCGCCTGGGGCGGGCGGCGGGAGAGGATGCGCGGCCCCTGCTGGCCCTGGCGTTCGCCCAGGACACGGTGGCCGCGGCGCTGGCCTGCCCCCGGGTGCGGGATGTGGTGGTCGTCACGGACGACGCCGTGGCCGCGGCGGCCCTTTCCGCGCTCGGGGCGCGGATCGTGCCGGACGCTCCGGGGGCCGGGCTCAACGCGGCGCTGGCACATGGCGCGCGCTCGGCGCGGGCCCTGCGGCCGGCCGCCGCGGTGGCCGCGCTCAACGCGGATCTGCCGGCGCTGCGCAGCGGTGAATTGGCGCGGGTGCTCGATTTTGCCTCCGCTTTTCCCAGCGCTTTTCTCCGGGACTCGGCGGGAATCGGAACGACATTTCTGGCAGCTACGAGCGGTGCGGAATTCCGTCCGGCTTTCGGTGGTCCGTCCGCATCCCGGCATCTGGCGTCGGGAGCGGCGGAAATAGCGCTGTCCGGTGTCGACTCGGTGCGCCGGGACGTGGATACGGGCGAGGACCTGCGGGTCGCCCTGACCTTGGGGGTGGGGCCGCACACGGCGCGGCTCGCGGCCGTGCCCGC
This sequence comes from Streptomyces globisporus, assembly GCA_014649555.1. GTDB lineage: Bacteria > Actinomycetota > Actinomycetes > Streptomycetales > Streptomycetaceae > Streptomyces > Streptomyces globisporus. The sequence goes on from BMTG01000016.1 coordinate 165,821, forward strand.
CGTCGCCCGTGACCGATAGGCTGCCGCCCATGCAGGCGACCTCGTACACGTACGATCCCGAGACCCGTGGCGGCAGTGTGCTGCTGGACGACGGCACCCCGGTGGAGTTCGACGCCGCGGCCTTCGACGCGGGCGGTCTGCTGCTGCTGCGCCCGGGTCAGCGGGTGCGCATCGAGGGCGAGGGCGAGGGGACGGCCCTGCGGATCACGCTGGTGACTCTGCAGACGTTCTGAGCAGACGTTCCAACAGGCGCTTGGGCCGAACGGGGCCCGGACAGCCCGCGGGCCGGGCTCCCCCGGAGGGGAGCCCGGCCCGGCGCGTTGTGAGGAGCGGGCGGGTGCCCGGGGCTCACTTCTTGCGTGCGGTGGCCTTCTTGGCCGTGGTCTTGCGCGCCGTGGTCTTCTTCGCGGGCGCCTTCTTCGCCGTCGCCTTCTTGGCGGGCGCGGTCTTCTTGGCGGTGGCCGTGGCCTTCTTGGCCGGGGTGGCCTTCTTCGCGGCCGCGGACGTCTTCTTCGCCGTCGCGGTCGTCTTCTTGGCCGTGGTCTTCTTGGCGGCGGTGGTCTTCGCCGCCGTCGTCTTCTTGGCGGTGGTCTTCTTCGCCGTGGCCTTCTTGGCGGCCGACTTCTTGGCGGCGGCGGCCTTCACCGTCGTACGGGCGGCGGAAGATCCGCCCGAGAGGCTGCCCTTGGGGGCCTTCTTGACGGCCACGTCGTTCTTGGGGAGCTTCTTCGAGCCGCTCACCAGGTCCTTGAAGCCCTGGCCCGCGCGGAAGCGGGGCACCGAGGTCTTCTTGACCCGGACGCGCTCACCCGTCTGCGGGTTGCGGGCGTACCGGGCGGGACGGTCGACCTTCTCGAACGAACCGAAGCCGGTGACCGAGACACGGTCCCCGGCGACAACGGCACGGACGATCGCGTCGAGTACCGCGTCGACGGCGTCCGCGGCCTGCTGACGGCCGCCGACCTTGTCGGCAATCGCTTCTACGAGCTGCGCCTTGTTCACGTCTTCCCCTTCGGAGACATTGCCAGAACGAAAGTGTTCAAGCTTTTTCGCACGTTAGGCAGATATATACCGCAAATCAAACACGAAACGGGCTAATCACCCTAGTGCCGCAACGAAGTCGACCGATGCGCAGTTCCACGTGTCAGTCACCTTCGGGGAATCGGCCCTCATCGAGGTCCTTCATCAACCGGTCCAGACGCCTTGCCGCGTCTGGGAGATCGTGCTTCGCCGCGGCCGTGACGACCAGCAGCTTCCGGGTCAGCGCCATCCGTACGCCCTCCGGGACTTGCAGTGCACGCACCTTCGCGTGCGCTTCCTTCAATCGGTCGGCGACTTGGCCGTAGAGCTTGAGTTGGCTGTCGCGTTCCATGCACCGATTGTGCCATCTGGGGCGAGTTGTCGCCCGACGGGGTCTCAACAAGCGACTGCGCCCCCTGCCGGGAGGCAGGGGGCGCAGTCCTGGAAAAGCGCTGCTCAGGCGGCAATGGTACGCGGCTTGAAGGCGGGCCTGGACGCCTCGTACGCGGCGATGTCCGCTTCGTTCTGAAGGGTGAGGCTGATGTCGTCGAGGCCGTTCAGCAGCCGCCAGCGGGCATTCTCGTCCAGCTCGAAGTCGGCGGTGACGCCCTCGGCGCGGACCTGTCGCGCCTCCAGGTCGACGGTCACCTCGGCGGTCGGGTCGGCCTCCGTCAGCTCCCAGAGGGCGTCGACGACCTTCTGCTCCAGCACCACCGTGAGCAGGCCGTTCTTCAGCGAGTTGCCGCGGAAGATGTCGGCGAAGCGGGAGGAGATGACCGTCTTGAAGCCGTAGTTCTGCAGGGCCCAGACCGCGTGTTCGCGGGAGGAGCCCGTACCGAAGTCGGGGCCGGCGACCAGGACCGAGGCGCCCTCGCGCTCGGGGCGGTTGAGGACGAAGTTCTCGTCCTTGCGCCAGGCTTCGAAGAGGCCGTCCTCGAACCCGTCGCGGGTGACCTTCTTCAGCCAGTGGGCGGGGATGATCTGGTCGGTGTCGACGTTGCTGCGGCGCAGCGGGACGACCCGGCCGGTGTGCGTGGTGAAGGCTTCCATGGCTATCGGACTCCGGCGGGGGTACGGGCGTCGGACAGGTCGGCGGGCGAGGCCAGATGGCCCAGTACCGCGGTGGCGGCGGCGACCTGGGGAGAGACCAGGTGGGTGCGGCCGCCCTTGCCCTGCCTGCCCTCGAAGTTGCGGTTCGAGGTGGAGGCGGAGCGCTCGCCGGGGGCCAGCTGGTCGGGGTTCATGCCGAGGCACATCGAGCAACCCGCGTGCCGCCATTCGGCGCCGGCCTCGGTGAAGACCTTGTCCAGGCCCTCCGAGACGGCCTGGAGGGCGACCCGGACCGACCCGGGGACGACCAGCATCCGTACTCCGTCGGCGACTTTGCGGCCGTCCAGGATCGAGGCCGCGTTGCGCAGGTCCTCGATGCGGCCGTTGGTGCACGATCCTACGAAGACGGTGTCGACGCTGATCTCGCGCAGCGGCTGTCCGGCGGTCAACCCCATGTACTCCAGAGCCTTTTCGGCGGCGTACCGCTCCGAGGCGTCCTCGTACGAAGCCGGGTCGGGGACGCTGGCCGACAGGGGCGCGCCCTGGCCGGGGTTGGTGCCCCAGGTGACGAACGGAGCCAGCTCGGCGGCGTCGATGACGACCTCGGCGTCGAACACGGCGTCGTCGTCGGAGCGCAGGGTGTTCCAGTACGCGACGGCGGCGTCCCAGTCCTCGCCCTGCGGGGCGTGGTCGCGGCCCTTGAGGTAGTCGAAGGTGGTGGCGTCGGGGGCGATCATGCCGGCGCGGGCGCCCGCCTCGATCGACATGTTGCAGATGGTCATCCGGGCCTCCATCGAGAGCTTCTCGATGGCGGAGCCGCGGTATTCGAGGATGTAGCCCTGGCCGCCGCCGGTGCCGATCCGGGCGATGATCGCCAGGATCAGGTCCTTCGCGGTGACCTCGTCGGGCAGGTCGCCCTCGACGGTGATGGCCATGGTCTTCGGGCGGGCCAGCGGCAGCGTCTGGGTGGCCAGGACGTGCTCGACCTGGCTGGTGCCGATGCCGAACGCCAGCGCGCCGAACGCGCCGTGCGTCGAGGTGTGGGAGTCGCCGCAGACCACGGTGGTGCCGGGCTGGGTCAGCCCCAGCTGCGGTCCCACCACGTGGACGACGCCCTGCTCGACGTCGCCGAGCGGGTGCAGCCGCACGCCGAAGTCCGCGCAGTTCTTGCGCAGCGTCTCCAGCTGGGCGCGGGAGACGGGGTCCGCGATCGGCTTGTCGATGTCGAGGGTCGGGGTGTTGTGGTCCTCGGTGGCGATGGTGAGGTCGAGGCGCCGTACCGGGCGTCCGGCCTGCCGCAGTCCGTCGAAGGCCTGCGGGCTGGTCACCTCGTGCAGCAGGTGCAGATCGATGAAGAGAAGGTCGGGCTCGCCCTCCGCGCGCCGGACGACGTGGTCGTCCCAGACCTTCTCCGCGAGTGTCCTACCCATCGCTTTCCCTCCGGCCGGCGTCTTCGCCGGCCCAACTAGAGATCGGTGCGCCTCCGTCCGGACCCCCGTGCGGGGCGGTGGCTACGAGCCGTCGTGCGGCCGCTTCTACAGGTTCGCAACTTCCGCCGAAAATTGAACTTGCGTTTCACAGAGTGAGACGGGAGTATCGTCGTATGGACAACTCTAGCGGCGTCGGCGTTCTCGACAAGGCAGCTCTGGTATTGAGCGCCCTGGAGTCCGGTCCGGCCACCCTCGCCGGGCTGGTCGCGGCGACCGGGCTCGCACGGCCCACGGCCCACCGACTGGCCGTGGCACTGGAACACCACCGGATGGTGGCGAGGGATATGCAGGGCCGGTTCATTCTCGGCCCCCGGCTGTCGGAACTGGCGGCCGCGGCGGGCGAGGACCGCCTGCTGGCCACGGCCGGACCGGTGCTCACCCACCTGCGCGACATCACCGGCGAGAGCGCGCAGCTCTACCGCCGGCAGGGCGACATGCGTATCTGTGTGGCGGCGGCGGAACGGCTGTCCGGACTCCGGGACACGGTGCCGGTCGGCTCCACGCTCACGATGAAGGCGGGCTCCTCCGCCCAGATCCTGATGGCCTGGGAGGAGCCGGAGCGCCTGCACCGGGGCCTCCAGGGCGCCCGGTTCACGGCGACGGCGCTCTCCGGCGTACGGCGGCGGGGCTGGGCCCAGTCGATCGGCGAGCGCGAGCCGGGCGTCGCCTCGGTCTCGGCTCCGGTGCGCGGCCCGTCGAACCGGGTGGTCGCCGCGGTCTCGATCTCCGGGCCCATCGAGCGGCTGACCCGCCACCCGGGCCGGATGCACGCCCAGGCGGTCATCGACTCGGCGGCACGGCTGAGCGAGGCCCTGCGCCGCAGCGGCTGACCCTGCCGCTACTCCCCCTCCCCCTCTCCGGTAGGCCGCCCCAGCGTCGTGGCGGCCGTTTTCTTTGCTCCGGCCCGCCGCTCGGAGGACCGGCGGGCCAGCCGGTCCGCACCGCGGCGGCCCCCGTGCGGCGATCGGCAGCACTCCGGTGGCCGCGGCCAGTCCGAAGGGCGGCATGTCGGCGTAGACGGACTCGTAGCCGCCCTCGGGCACCACATAGGTCTCGTGCCAGAGCCCCACGTGCTGCCGGGACTTCCTCTCCTTGCGGTTGATGACCACCCAGGCCTTGCGATGGAACATGCCGGGAGCGGCCGCGTAGGCGTACAGCTTCTCCTTGGACTCCCAGTACTGGGCGACGCAGTACGTCCGGGGCGAGCCGGTGAGCAGCGTGCAGCCGAGCAGCCCCCGGTCCTTGTCCTGCGATCACGTACTACCTACGGGAGGGGCTGCTGCCGGCGGGGCTGCGGGTGAGCGCGACGCAGGGCGCGCTCTGAGTTCTGCCGCACGGCCCGTCGCCCGAGGAGGACACGCCGGAGACCGCCGTCGCCCGCGCCCATGTGACGCAGCCGCTCACGGAGTTGGGGTGGTCGACCGTTCTGGAGCTCGGTGACCTCTCCCCCGTCCACCGGTCGCTGGTCGCGTCGGTGGCCACGCTCGTACGGCTCGGATATCCGTGTGACATCGGCTACTTGACCCGGCAGGCCCGGATCATGGAGCAGGCCGCGGTGCACGATCTGGACGAGATGGAGGCGTACAAGTCGGAGGCCGAGCAGGTCGAGAAGGCCGTCGCGTCGGCGGTGCTGTACGAACCCGCTGCTGATGTCCCTGCGGCGGCTGGCCCAGAGTGAGGAGTCGGCCCGTCGGTACGGCCTGTGACAGGAAAAGGCCCTTCACCTCGGTGAAGGGCCTTTCCGTACTGCTCTGTTGTACCCCCGACCGGATTCGAACCGGCGCTACTGCCGTGAGAGGGCAGCGTGCTAGGCCGCTACACAACGGGGGCGTGGTTACTGCTGACTTGCGCTGGGCTACCAGGACTCGAACCTAGAATGACGGTACCAGAAACCGTAGTGTTGCCAATTACACCATAGCCCATGGTGAGACAAGTACCCCCGACCGGATTCGAACCGGCGCTACTGCCGTGAGAGGGCAGCGTGCTAGGCCGCTACACAACGGGGGCCCTAGCGATCCTGCATCGAGAGCGATGGGTGCGACCCATAATGTTCTCGCGGGAAGGATCTGTACCCCCGACCGGATTCGAACCGGCGCTACTGCCGTGAGAGGGCAGCGTGCTAGGCCGCTACACAACGGGGGCTTGTCCTGCTGGTCTTGCTGTACTGCGCTGGGCTACCAGGACTCGAACCTAGAATGACGGTACCAGAAACCGTAGTGTTGCCAATTACACCATAGCCCACTGAAATGCAACCCCTGGTGGGGGCTTCACTTCTGTCTGCGCTTCCCGGCCGGATCTTTCGGCCCGCTCGGGCGGCGCAGAAAGAACATTACCCGAAGGTGTCCGGCGCTCCAAAACGGGTATCGCCTGCCAGCAGGCCGGGGAGCTGGTCGAGCCCGGTGATCGTCACGAGGTCCGCCCTCGGGCCCCTGCCCCGCCGGTCGAGCCAGATCCCGGTCAGCCCGGCGGCCACGGCCCCACTCGCGTCGATGTCCGGCTCGTCGCCCACGTACGCCACTTCGTGCGGCTCCAGCGCGAGCGCCTCGCAGGCCGCGTGGAAGGCGCCGGCCTCCGGCTTGGAGATGCCGAGCTCGACGGCGCAGACCATCGCCTCGAAGCGGTCCCGGACGCCGAGCATGGTGAGCTTGCGGTGCTGGTGGTCGGTGCTGGAGTTGGACAGGATCGCGTGCCGGTAGTCGGGCACCAGGCGGTCCAGGACCGGCAGCACGTCCGGGAAGAGCGCCCAGGCGGCCTCGTAGTGGGTCACATGGCCGGCGAACCAGTCGTCGGCCTCGGCGTCCGTCATGACCCGCGAGAGGAACTCCCGCACCCGGTCCCGGCGCTGCCCGAGGAAGTCCGTCTCCCCGGCGGCGACGCGCGCCCAGTGCCGGTCGGTGATCGCCTTCCAGCCGTCGAGGGCCTCGTCGACCGACGCGTACGCCTCGGGGAGGCCCGCGAGCCCCAGGTGCTGCCGCATGCCGGTGCGGTCGGCACCCGCGTAGTCGAAGATCGTGTCGTCGATGTCCCAGAGCACGGCGCGGATCGGCATGGCTCCCACGGTAGCCGCCGGCGGGCCGCCGCGGAGGGGAAAACGGGGAGGGCCGCAGCCGGTCGGCTGCGGCCCTCCCCGGAGGTGTCCGGTCCGGTTCTAGCCGGCCAGCTTCGCCAGCGCGGCGTCCACGCGGGCCAGGCTCTTCTCGCGGCCCAGGATCTCCAGGGACTCGAAGAGCGGCAGGCCCACCGTGCGGCCGGTGACGGCGACGCGGACCGGGGCCTGGGCCTTGCCGAGCTTGAGGCCGTGGGCCTCCCCGGCGGTCAGGACGGCGTTCTTCAGCGACTCGGGGTCGCTCCAGTCGGCCGCCTCCAGGTTGGCGCGGGCGGTGGTGAGCAGGGCCACCGGGTCGCCCTTCATCGCCTTGGTCCAGGACGCCTCGTCGTCCACCGGCTCGTCGAGGAAGAGGAAGTCGACGTTGTCGGTGATGTCGGAGAGCACCGTGACCCGGGTCTGGGCGTACGGGGCGATCCGGGTCCACTTCTCCGCGTCGAAGGCCTCGGGGGCCCAGGGCGCGAAGGGGGCCTTCAGCCAGGGGCCACAGGCCTCGGTGAAGGTCTTCACATCGAGCATGCGGATGTGCTCGGCGTTGATGTGCTCGCACTTCTTGAGGTCGAAGCGGGCCGGGTTGGCGTTGACGTCCTTGATGTCGAACGCGGCGATCAGCTCGTCCATCGAGAAGATGTCGCGGTCCTCGGCGATCGACCAGCCGAGCAGCGAGAGGTAGTTCAGCAGGCCCTCGGGGAGGAAGCCGCGCTCCCGGTAGAGGTTGAGGGAAGCCTGCGGGTCGCGCTTGGAGAGCTTCTTGTTGCCCTCGCCCATGACGTACGGCAGGTGACCGAAGGCGGGGGTGTCCTTGGCGATACCCAGCTCGATGAGCGCCCGGTACAGGGCGATCTGGCGCGGGGTGGAGGAGAGCAGGTCCTCGCCGCGCAGGACGTGGGTGATCTCCATCAGGGCGTCGTCGACCGGGTTGACCAAGGTGTAGAGCGGGGCCCCGTTGGCGCGGACGATGCCGTAGTCGGGGACGTTCTCCGGCTGGACGGTGATCTCGCCGCGGACCAGGTCGGTGAAGGTGATGGCCTCGTCGGGCATCCGGAAGCGGACGATCGAGGTGCGCCCCTCGGCCTCGTACGCCGCCTTCTGCTCGGCGGTGAGGTCGCGGCAGTGGCCGTCGTAGCCGGACGGCTTCCCGGCGGCGCGGGCGGCGTCGCGGCGGGTGTCCAGCTCCTCGGTGGTGCAGTAGCAGGGGTAGGCGTACCCGCCGGCGAGGAGCTTCTCGGCGACGTCCTTGTACAGGTCCATCCGCTGCGACTGGCGGTAGGGGGCGTGCGGGCCGCCGATCTCGGGGCCCTCGTCCCAGTCCAGGCCCAGCCAGCGCATCGAGTCGAGCAACTGCTGGTAGGACTCCTCGGAGTCGCGCGCGGCGTCGGTGTCCTCGATCCGGAAGACCAGGGTGCCCTGGTGGTGCCGGGCGAAGGCCCAGTTGAAGAGCGCCGTCCGGACCAGGCCCACGTGCGGGTTGCCGGTCGGGGAGGGACAGAAACGGACGCGTACAGGTGCGTTAGCCACGCTTGATCACCTTGTTGGTGAGAGTGCCGATGCCTTCGATGGTGACGGCGACCTCGTCGCCGACGTGCAGGGGTCCGACCCCTGCGGGGGTGCCCGTGAGGATGACGTCACCCGGGAGCAGGGTCATGGCCTCCGTGATGTGGACGACCAGGTCCTCGATGGAGCGGACCATGTCGCTCGTGCGGCCGAGCTGCCGCTGCTCGCCGTTGACCGTCGCCTGGATGGTGAGGTCGTGGGGGTCCACGTCGGTCTCCACCCAGGGGCCCAGCGGGCAGGAGGTGTCGAAGCCCTTGGCACGGGCCCACTGCTTCTCGCGCTTCTGCACATCGCGGGCGGTGACGTCGTTGGCGCAGGTGTAGCCGAGGATGACGTCACGCACGCGCTCGCGGGGGACCTCGCGGCACATGCGGCCGATGACCACGGCCAGCTCGGCCTCGTGGTGCAGCTCTTCGGAGAAGGAGGGGTACTCGATCGCGTCGCCGGAGCCGATCACCGAGGTGGTGGGCTTGAAGAAGGTGATCGGCGCTTCGGGGACCTCGTGGCCGAGTTCGGCGGCGTGCTCCGCGTAGTTGCGGCCGATGGCCACGACCTTGTTGGGGAGCACGGGGGGCAGCAGCCGGACCTTGTTCAGCGGGACCTTGGTGCCCGAGAGCTCGAAGTCGGCGTACGGAATGCCCTTGATGATGTCGAGGACGAGGTCACCGGATTCAACGGTGCCCTGTCCCTCGACGGCGCCGAAGGCGACATTGCCGTCGATGGAGAACCTGGCGATGCGCACGGGATGCTGTCGCCCCTCACTTGCTGGCTGGCTGAAGACTGACGCTCCAGGCTAACGCCGCGGGAGGGGCACAGCTCGCGTATGCCGACGGTGGCTACGGGGCGACCGCGACCGGGGCTTCCATGAGGATGGTGCGGCGCGGGTTGGCGGTGACGTTGGGCAGGTCGGCGGCGTGCTCCGGCGCCAGGGGCGTCTGCAGCGCTTCGGCGTCCTTGAGGTGCGCCAGCGTGGTGCGCCGGGGGTTGGCAATGTTGCGGAACATCGTCGTCGTCTTCATCTGCCGTCAGGACCCTGTCGGTGAGGGCGTCGCTCGTCGCGGCGCCGGCTTGTCGGATTCGCCATCCCTGTAAAGCGTCAGGCTAAACATCCGATTCCCCGCCGGAGCCGGGATGAGGCGACGATCATCATGTGAGTTTGCTCACGAACTAATCGACAAATGACCCATTCCGGGCGGCGGGCCGTGATCCAGAAAACGGACATTGCACCACTGAATCCACCATTCCGCTCCTGATCATCGCGACTGGGACACCCCCCACCCCTAGGTAAGACCTCCATAAAAGTCCGCTTTACCCACGATCACTCTCCACTGCTTGTTACTCGTTCATCACAACGTGTCACGCAGGTCACAGCCCGGTACATGGGCCTTGTTGGAGATCCTGCACTGTGCTGGAATTCCACGCACCGCCGCGGGTTTCAGGCCGGCGCGCAGGGGCGCAACGCAGCGCCGAGTGGCGGCGGGAGGGGGAAGTACGCCGGTCACTCACACGACCACCATGGGGCGCGTCCAGTGCCCCACGACGCCGACACCGTCCTGTCCGCATGCGCGGGTGGGACGCCTGGTCCAGAGGTTGCGACGCTAGTGCAGGGACGTTTCAAGAGGGATGGCAGCGCTCCGGCGGAACAGGAGCCGCGCGGCGGGACCGACCGCGGTTCCTCGCCCCAGCACGCCCAGAACCCCGGGCCGGCCGCTGCCGGCGACAACAGCGACCGTGCGCAGCGCCCGGGCTCCACGACGAGCAGCGCGGAGCCGGACACGGCCGCACAGCCGCGCGGCCCGGCCGACACGGGCTCGCGAATAGCGCTCCGTAACTGGCGCATCAGCACGCGACTGGTCTCGCTCCTCGCCCTCCCCGTGGTCGCCGCGACCAGCCTTGGCGGTCTGCGGATCCAGGAGTCGATGAACGACATGCAGCAGCTGGAGCACATGCAGCTGCTGACGAAGATGACCAAGCAGGCGACCTCGCTCGCCCAGGCTCTTCAGGTGGAGCGCGACCAGTCGGCCGGTCCGCTGTCGAACAAGTCCAAGCCCACCGACTACAAGGTCACCGGGCCCCGGGACAAGACCGACCGCGCCAAGAACGCCTTCCTCGACGAGACCGACGCCATCGGTGACACCCAGGGCAACGAGTCGCTGGAGAGCATCCACGCGAGCATCGGGGCGATCGCCTCCCAGCTCGGCAACATCCGTACGATCCGCAAGACGGCGTACGACGAGGGCACGCCGAGTCTCAACACGATCGACCAGTACAGCCAGCTGATCACCTCGTTGCTGAGCCTCTCGCAGGACATGGCGCAGGCGACCAACAACCCGGACATGATCAAGCGGACCCGGGCCCTGGCGGCGTTCTCCTCCGCCAAGGAATACGCCTCGGTCCAGCGCGCGATCATCGCGGCGGCGCTGCCCGGCGGTTCGGTCAAGGAGCCGCACCTCAACCCGAACGACCGGCAGTTCGGTGAGAACGCGCTCGCCAAGGAGTCCCGCGCCCTCCTGTCGTTCAAGCAGATCTACGCGGCGACCGGGCAGAGCGCCGAAGAGCTCATGGCGCCCCTGGACAACGGCAACCCGGAGATCAACGCCGGGAACATGTACGCCAAGCGGATCCTGACCACCACGAACGGGATCGAGGGCAAGCAGGTCCGGTCGTACCTGGACTGGTACGACCAGAGCACCATCAAGATCAAGGCCATGGAGACCATCGAGGCCACCCTCCTCAGCGACATGGAGGCCAAGGCCCGTGAGCTGCGCCAGGCCTCCCAGCGCGACGCGATCATCAACGGTGCGGTCATCCTCATCGTGCTCGGCGTCTCGCTCGTCGGCGCCTTCGTGGTGGCCCGCTCCATGATCCGTTCCCTGCGCCGCCTCCAGGACACCGCCACCCGCGTCGCCCAGGACCGGCTGCCCGAGCTCGTCAAGCAGCTCTCCGAGACCGACCCGCAGGACGTCGACACCTCCGTCGAGTCGGTCGGTGTGCACTCCCGGGACGAGATCGGCCAGGTGGCCGCGGCCTTCGACGACGTGCACCGCGAGGCCGTCCGCCTCGCCGCCGAGCAGGCCCTCCTCCGGGGCAACGTCAACGCGATGTTCACCAACCTCTCGCGCCGCTCCCAGGGCCTCATCCAGCGCCAGCTCTCGCTCATCTCCGAGCTGGAGTCGCGCGAGGCCGACCCGGACCAGCTGTCCTCGCTCTTCAAGCTCGACCACCTCGCGACCCGTATGCGCCGGAACGGCGAGAACCTCCTCGTCCTCGCGGGCGAGGAGCCGGGCCGCCGGTGGACCCGCCCCGTCCCGCTGGTCGACGTGCTCCGCGCCGCCGCGTCCGAGGTGGAGCAGTACGAGCGCATCGAGCTGTCCGCGGTGCCCGCCACCGAGGTCGCGGGACGCGTCGTCAACGACCTCGTGCACCTGCTCGCCGAGCTGCTGGAGAACGCCACGTCGTTCTCCTCGCCGCAGACGAAGGTCAAGGTCACCGGTCACGCGCTGCCCGACGGCCGCGTCCTGGTCGAGATCCACGACACCGGCATCGGCCTCTCCCCCGAGGACCTCGCCGCGATCAACGAGCGGCTCGCGCAGCCGCCGACGGTGGACGTCTCCGTCTCCCGCCGCATGGGTCTGTTCGTGGTCGGCCGGCTGTCGCTGCGTCACGGCATCCGGATCCAGCTGCGCCCCTCCGACTCCGGCGGTACGACCGCGCTGGTCATGCTGCCCGTCGACGTCGCGCACGGCGGCAAGCAGCCCCCGTCCAAGCAAGGCTCCGGCCAGCAGTCCGGCGCCCCGGGCGGTCTGCTCGCGGGCAACGGCAACGGTGCGGGCAACGCCCAGCGCGCCGGTCTCGGCAGCGGTCCAGGCGGTCCGGGCGCCAAGAGCCTCGGCGGCGCCCAGCGCGGCCAGGTCGGCGCGGGCGCGGGTCCCCGGGCGGCGCTGCCGGCCCGGGACGGCTCGGCGGGCCGGCCCCAGGGCCCGCAGGGCGGCAGTCAGCCGAATGGCGGCCCCGGCCAGGACTTCCCGGGCCAGGGACCGGCTCCGCAGCGCCAGGGCGGCGGTCTCTCCGGCGCCTTCGGCAACAGCGCCCGGCTCGGCGCCCGTGGCCCGCAGGGCGATGCGCCCGGCCGCGGCGACGGCGGCGCTCAGCCCAACCTGTTCGGGCACGGCGCTCCGGCGTCCTCCGGGCAGAACGGCCGCCCGGGCCAGTTCGCCCCGCAGAACCAGCAGTCCCCGTCCGGCTGGCAGAACCAGCAGGGCCAGAACGGGCAGCAGAACCAGGCCGGCCACGCGAACCAGCAGGGGCCCGGGGCGCAGCAGCCCCAGGACCGCCAGGAGCAGGGCGGGTTCCAGCAGCCCGGCGGCCCCGGCCGTCAGCTGCCGCCGCCCGGTGGGCCGCGCGCCGAGCTGCCCGGGGGCGACCCGCAGCCGCAGCGCCCCGCCACCACCAGCTGGGGCGCCGACACCCCGCGCGGTCACGAGGAGCACGACGCGACCGGGCAGTTCGCCCGTCCGGCGGGCCCCGGCCAGGACCCGTCGTTCAACGGCCCGCCGAACCAGCGGCCGGCGGACGGCCGCCAGGGTTCCGGCGCGACCTCCGAGTTCGCCCGGCCCGACTTCTCGGGCCAGGGGGCTCCGCAGGACCGCTCGTACCCGCAGCAGGCTCCGCAGGGCCAGGACCCGGCGAGCACCGCCCAGTTCGCCCGGCCGGACTTCGGTGTCCCGTACCAGCCCCAGCAGGGCCAGGGTCACCAGCTTCCCGCGCCGCGTGGGAACGACTTCGGTGCGCCGCGTCCGTCCGCCTCCCCGGCGGGCGAGGCTCCGTACCGTCCGGCGCTCCCCCAGCAGCCGGAGGCTCTGCCGCCGGCCGGTCCCGGGGACGGGCGTACGCCGCTGTACGACACGCTGGAGACGAACTGGTTCCACGGTCCGGGCCAGGGCGGCCAGCAGCAGCCCGCCGAACCGCAGGCGCCGGCCGCTCCGGAGCCCACCGGTGTGCCGGTACCGCCGCTGCCTCAGCGCGGTCCGGCCGACGCCTCGGTCACCAGCTCGTGGCGGGCCTCGCCCAACGACGAACTCGTACGCCAGGCCGAGCGGGTCAAGAAGCCCGCTGCCGGCGGGGTCACCACTTCCGGGCTGCCTCGCCGTGTTCCCCGCGCCAATTTGGTGCCGGGGACCGCACAGCAGCAGAATCACCAGTCCGGACCTCAGGTTTCGCGCGCGCCCGATGACGTGCGCGGTCGTCTGACCAATCTCCGCCGGGGCATCCAGCAGGGTCGGCAGGCCAACAACGGCTCGCAGACCGGCAGTTTCCATCTCGGCCCCACTCACCAGCAGGAGCGTTAGTTGAGCCCCATGAGTCAGGCCGCGCAGAATCTGAACTGGCTGATCACCAACTTCGTGGACAACACCCCAGGGGTGTCCCACACGGTGGTGGTCTCCGCGGATGGCCTGCTGCTGGCGATGTCCGAAGGTTTTCCGCGCGACCGCGCCGACCAGCTCGCCGCTGTCGCGTCGGGTCTCACCTCGCTGACCGCGGGTGCGTCCCGGATCTTCGAGGGCGGCGCCGTCAGTCAGACGGTTGTGGAGATGGAGCGGGGATTCCTCTTCCTCATGTCCATCTCCGACGGCTCGTCCCTGGCCGTCCTGGCCCACCCGGACGCCGACATCGGTCTGGTCGGGTACGAGATGGCCCTCCTGGTCGACCGTGCCGGCACCGTCCTCACGCCCGATCTCCGCGCCGAGCTCCAAGGCAGTCTGCTCCACTAGACGGCCATCCAGCGGATTCCCGACACGATCCCCCCAGGTAATGCCCACAACCCTCACCCGACAGGCCGCTTTAGTCCCCTCACCGGCCCCTTGCAGACGGCAAGCCGAGAACCTGCTGTCACGCCCGGAGGATTCATGACCCCGCCACCCGCCTCACCCGATCCGTACGGCGCACTGCACCACGCGTCGTACGACGGGGAAGGCGACCAGCCGCTGGTTCGTCCTTACGCCATGACCGGCGGCCGGACCCGGCCGCGCTACCAGCTCGCGATAGAGGCGCTGGTCAGCACGACGGCAGACCCCGCTCATCTGGGGACCCTGCTCCCCGAGCACCAGCGGATCTGCCACCTCTGCCGTGAGGTCAAGTCGGTGGCGGAGGTGTCGGCACTGCTGTCGATGCCGCTCGGCGTCGCCCGGATCCTGGTGGCGGACCTGGCGGAAGCCGGCATGGTGGCCATCCACCAGCCGGGCAACGGAGAGGCCGGCGGCGCGCCGGATGTGACACTGCTCGAAAGGGTGCTCAGTGGACTTCGCAAGCTCTAGCGGCGGTACGGGCCGCGCCACCACCTCGGCGAAGATCGTGGTGGCGGGCGGCTTCGGCGTGGGCAAGACCACGTTCGTCGGGGCCGTGTCGGAGATCAACCCGCTGCGTACCGAGGCCGTCATGACGTCCGCGTCCGCGGGCATCGACGACCTGACGCACACCGGGGACAAGACGACGACCACCGTCGCCATGGACTTCGGCCGCATCACGCTCGACCAGGACCTGATCCTGTACCTGTTCGGTACGCCCGGGCAGGACCGCTTCTGGTTCAT
>BMTG01000017.1 GCA_014649555.1 Streptomyces globisporus
GTCGCGTCGGGCACGTACTTCACACAGACAACGATCCTCAAGCTCACGCCGGCTCTCCTACTGCATCGTCATTTCCGGGCTGCCTTGTTGCACGCAGCATAGGCGCCTTGTCGGGCCGGATCCGGTCAGGACGACCGAGGCTCCGAGGCCGATATTACTCGCCAGTACACCCAGACTGTTACCCCTGAGCAAGCGCACCGCACTGTGACCTTGCCAACGCGGCAGAGCCGTGCGTGCGTGACCTCAGTCTCGCAGAGCCGTGAACCGTCCCTGGTGATAGACCAGCGGGCGGCCGGCCCCTGAGGGTGAGCCTGCCACGGCCTCGGCGATGACGATGCGGTGGTCCCCCGCCGGCACACGGGACACGACCCGGCAGACCAGCCAGGCGGACACGTCCGCCAGTAGCGGCACGCCTTCGGGACCGCTGCTCCAGTCGGTCGACGGGCCGAAGCGGTCGGCTCCGCTGCGGGCGAAGGTCGCGGCCAGTTCCTGCTGGTGCTCGCCGAGTATGTGGACGCCGACGTACGCGGCCCCGGAGAGCACGGGCCAGCTGGAGGACGACGTACCGATGCCGAAGGAGATCAGCGGGGGTTCGGCGGCTACGGAGGTGAGCGAGGTGGCGGTGAAGCCGACGGGGCGGTCCCCCGCGGCGGTGATCACGGCGACGCCCGCGGCGTGGCGGCGGAACACGGAGCGGAAGAGTTCGGGCGTGGCGACCGTCGGGGCGGGGGCGAGATCGGGCGTTGCCGTCATGGACGTGTCCTTCTGCGGAAGTGGCGTACGGGTCCGTGGGTGCTCAGACACCCGGACAGCGCGCACTCGCGTAGCGGGCGAGGTCCACGTGGACCCGGCCGTGAAGAAGGAGTTCTGGCGGCATAACGTCAGACTGACGATGCGTGGTGCGTGCAGTCAAGCGGGTTCCGGAATGTGGGAGATGCGTCACGGTCCGTCATAGGGCGTGCCCCAGCGCCGCGACGACGTCGACCGTGCGGGGCTGACCGGATGCCCGGCGGACCACCTCGCCCTCGGCGTCGAGCACCAGCACGGTCGGCGTTTTCGTGATGTCCAGCTCCCGCACCAGGGCGAGATGAGCCTCGGCGTCGATCTCGATGTGGGCGACCCCGGCGACCATCCCGGCCACCTCGGTGAGCGTGCGGCGGGTGGCCCGGCACGGCTGGCAGAAGGCGCTGGAGAACTGGACGAGCGTCGCGCGTTCCCCCAACTCCGCGCCGAGTCGGTCTGCGTCGAGTCGCTGTCCGTGGGTCCGGCGGTCCACCTCGTGCCTCCTGATCAGAGCTCTTCGTCAGGGGTCAGCACCGGCTGCCGCCCCGGCATTCCCGCAGCGTGCGGGTCACGCGCACGTGACGAGAATCTCGCGGTCCATGTCCTCCGGGACTGGCCAGCGGCTCGCGCATGGGGCACCATCGCCACAATGCCGAAAACCTACGGCTGCGTAACTTCCGCCGGGAGAACCCTCCCCAGGCACTGAAGAAGGGTCTTCCCCAGATGGCAGAACTCGTCTATCGACCGGTCATCGGCGCCGCTCGCACCATGTTCAAGGCGCTCGACCTGAAGATCGACACTCAGGGTTCGGAGCACATCCCGAAGACCGGTGGCGCGGTGCTGGTCAGCAACCACATCAGTTATCTCGACTTCATCTTCACCGGCCTCGGGGCCCTTCCGCAGAAGCGGCTCGTCCGGTTCATGGCGAAGGAATCGGTCTTCCGGCACAAGATCTCCGGTCCGCTGATGCGGGGAATGAAGCACATCCCGGTCGACCGCAACCAGGGCGAGGACGCGTACGCGCACGCGCTGCAGTCGTTGCGTTCCGGTGAGATCGTCGGCGTCTTCCCCGAAGCCACCATCTCGCAGTCCTTCACGCTGAAGAGCTTCAAGTCGGGTGCCGCGCGCCTGGCCCAGGAGGCAGGCGTTCCGCTGATCCCGATGGCGCTCTGGGGGACGCAGCGGATCTGGACGAAGGGCCGCCCGCGTAACTTCTCCCGCAGCCACATCCCGATCACGATCCGGGTCGGCGAGCCCTTGGAGGCGCCCACCGACCAGTACGCGGGCGCCATCACCCGGCGGCTGCGGGAGCGGGTCCAGGAGCTGCTGGAGGCGGCGCAGCGGGCCTACCCGGTGCGCCCGAAGGACGCGAGCGACACCTGGTGGGTGCCGGCCCATCTCGGCGGTACGGCCCCGACCCCCGCCGAGGTGCGCGAGCTCGGCTGACCGGCCCTCTCCGCCCCTTCCTCTCTCCTCCCGAGCCCCCGGTGAGCATGTACGCCGGGGGCTCAGAGGTGCGTGGGGAGGGTCTGCCAGAGCTCCGTGCGGTCCCGGGCGTTCCTCAGTGCGTTGAGGACTTCCGGGGGCGGCGCGGCGTACACAGCCGGGTAGTCCACTTCCCCGAGGTGCTCGCGTACCGTCCACGCCAGCCGCTCCTCCTCCAGCGAGAACCGCGCGTCGATGCCCGGTTTGTTGCCCCGGGGGTCCACCCGTGCCCAGCGGTCGTGACCGGGCAGGCGGAGCGCGACCAGGCCGTGGACCACGGGGTTCGCGCCGTCGCCGGCGAGGCGCTGGTAGCAGAGGCCCGCCGGGATGCCGTGGGCCCGGAGCAGCGCGGTCAGCGCGATGGACTTGGCGTAGCAGATGCCGTTGCGGGTGGCGAGGACGTCGGAGGCGCGCCAGGTGACGCGGGGGTCGCCGGAGTCCGCGGAGTGCGGGACGGTGTCACGTACGTACGTGAAGGCGGCGCGGGCGTATGTGTATGCGTCGTCGGCCTCGTGGGCCAGGTCGGCCGCAACCTCCCGCACCCGGGGGTGTTCATGGTCGATGGCTTCGCCGGCGGCCAGATAGGGGGTGATGCCCGGGGACTGCTGGATCAGTTGCATGGTCCCGGAGCGTACGAAGCGGCCGACCGGAGGTCAATCGCTTTCCGGTCGGCCGCATAGTCATGCAATGCGTGAAGGTGGTGTGCTACCGCGCCATCTCTTCCTTGAGCGCCTGGAGGAAGGTGTCGACGTCGTCCTCGCTGGTGTCGAAGGAGCACATCCAGCGGACGTCTCCGGCCACCTCATCCCAGAAGTAGAAGCGGAAGCGTTCCTGGAGCCGCTCGGTGACCGCGTGCGGCAGCCGGGCGAAGACCGCGTTCGCCTGGACCGGGTGGAGGATCTCCACCCCGCCGACCGCCCGGACGCCCTCGGCGAGGCGCTGGGCCATGGCGTTGGCGTGCCGGGCGTTGCGCAGCCACAGGTCCTTGGCGAGCAGCGCCTCCAGCTGGACGGAGACGAAGCGCATCTTGGAGGCGAGCTGCATGGAGAGCTTGCGCAGGTGCTTCATCGCCCGGACCGCGTCCGGGTTCAGCACGACGACGGCCTCGCCGAACAGCGCGCCGTTCTTCGTGCCGCCGAAGGACAGCACATCGACGCCGACCGTGTTGGTGAACGTCCGCATCGGCACGTCCAGGGAGGCGGCCGCGTTGGCTATCCGGGCCCCGTCGAGGTGCACCTTCATGCCGCGCTCGTGGGCGTGGTCGCAGATGGCGCGGATCTCGTCGGGGGTGTAGACGGTACCCAGCTCGGTGTTCTGGGTGATCGAGACGACCTGCGGCATCGCCCGGTGCTCGTCGTCCCAGCCGTACGCCTGCCGGTCGATGAGCTCGGGGGTGAGCTTGCCGTCCGGGGTGGGCACGGTGAGGAGCTTCAGCCCGCCCATTCGCTCGGGCGCGCCGCCCTCGTCCACGTTGATGTGCGCGGACTCGGCGCAGATGACCGCTCCCCAGCGGTCGGTGAGCGCCTGGAGGGCGACCACGTTGGCTCCGGTGCCGTTGAAGACCGGGAAGGCCTCGGCGGTGGGGCCGAAGTGGCTGTGCATGACGCGCTGGAGGTGGCCGGTGTAATCGTCCTCGCCGTAGGCGACCTGGTGGCCGCCGTTGGCCAGCGCGATGGCCGCGAGGACCTCCGGGTGCGCTCCGGCGTAGTTGTCACTGGCGAAGCCGCGTACCTGCGGATCGTGGTGACGTCGCGCGTCGGTCCTCACGGTTGCGGGGTCAGCCACAGGCGCTTTCCGTTCACTTCGGGGGCGGGCTCGTCCCAGACGCCGGCGATGGCCTCGGCCAGCTCCGTGACGTCGGTGAAGCCCGCGAACTTCGCATGGGGCCGCTCGGCGCGCATGGCGTCGTTCACCAGCGCCTTGACCACCAGGATCGCAGCAGCGGTGCGCGGTCCGTCCTCGCCCCCCGCTTTGCGGAAGGCGTCGCCGAGCGCGAGGGTCCATGCCTCGGCGGCGGCCTTGGCGGCGGAGTAGGCGGCGTTGCCCGCGGTGGGCTTGCTGGCTCCGGCGGCGCTGATCAGGAGGTAGCGGCCCTTGTCGCTGCGCTCCAGAGCCTCCTGGAAGGCCAGCGTGGTCGACTGGACGGTGCGGACGAGCAGCTTCTCCAGGGCGTCCCAGTCGGACAGGACGGTCTCCTGGAACGACTTGCTGCCGCGCCAGCCGCCGACGAGATGGACCAGGCCGTCGATGCGGCCGAACTCCGCCTCGGTGCGCTTGGCCCAGTCCCGGGTGGCGTCGAGGTCGAGCAGATCGACGGTCTCACCGGTGACGGTCGCGCCCCCGTGGGCGTACCGGGCGGCGTCCACCGCCTCGGCGAGCCGTTCGGGGTTGGCGTCACAGCCGACCACCGTGGCGCCCGCCTCGGCGAGGCGCAGCAGCGTCGCGCGGCCCGCGGGGCCCGCCGCTCCGGCGACCGCGACCACGGCCCCTTCGAGCGCACCCGTCCCCTCGCCCGTGCCGTTTCCGTTCATGGCCACCGCCTCCTCGGGAGAATGGTTCACGCGGCTGCCCGCTCGTCGTTGGCCGCGGTGATTCCCTTGGTGGAGGCAATCACGTGCTTCAGCTTCTTGGCGAGCGCCTCATAGAACATGCTCAGGGGAAACTCGTCCGGAAGCACGTCGTCGACGAGCTTGCGAGGAGGAAGTGTGAGGTCGAGGGCGTCGGGGCCCTTGGCCCAGCGCGATCCCGGGTGCGGGGCGAGGTAGGTGGAGACGAGGTCGTACGCGGCGAACCAGTGGACCAGCTTGGGGCGGTCGATGCCGTCGCGGTAGAGCTGCTCGATCTCGCCGCAGAGCTGGTTGGTGACCTGCGGGGCACGGTCCCAGTCGATCTTCAGGGTGTTGTCGGTCCAGCGGACGACGTCGTGCTTGTGGAGGTAGGCGAAGAGGAGCTGGCCGCCGAGGCCGTCGTAGTTGCGGACGCGCTCACCGGAGACGGGGAAGCGGAACATCCGGTCGAAGAGGACGGCGTACTGCACGTCGCGGCCGTGGGCGTTGCCCTCGGACTCCAGCTTCACGGCCTCCTTGAAGGCGGTGAGGTCGCAGCGCAGCTCCTCCAGGCCGTACATCCAGAACGGCTGGCGCTGCTTGATCATGAACGGGTCGAACGGCAGGTCGCCGTGGCTGTGGGTGCGGTCGTGGACCATGTCCCACAGGACGAACGCCTGCTCGCAGCGCTGCTGGTCGCCGATCATCTCGCGGATGTCCTCGGGCAGCTCCAGGCCGAGCAGCTCGACGGAGGCCTCGGTGACGCGGCGGAAGCGGGCGGCCTCGCGGTCGCAGAAGATACCGCCCCAGCTGAACCGCTCGGGGGCCTCGCGCACGGCGATGGTCTCCGGGAAGAGCACCGCGGAGTTGGTGTCGTAGCCGGAGGTGAAGTCCTCGAAGGTGATACCGCAGAAGAGCGGGTTGTCGTAGCGGTTCGCCTCCAGATCGGCGAGCCACTCGGGCCAGACCATCTTGAGGACGACCGCTTCGAGGTTGCGGTCGGGGTTGCCGTTCTGCGTGTACATCGCGAAGACGACGAGGTGCTGGAGGCCGTCGGCCCGCATCTTCGCGGGCTGGAAGGCGAGCAGCGAGTCCAGGAAGTCGGGGACGCGGAAGCCGTCGGCGGCCCAGCGGCGCAGGTCGGTGACGAGCGCACGGTGGTAGGCGGCGTCGTGCGGGAGGAGCGGGGACAGCTCCTCGACCGCACCGGTCACCCGGTCGAGGACGCGCTCGACGTCGGCCGGGGACGGGGCGCCGTCGGCCTCGAAGTCGATGGATCCGTCCTTGGACTGCCAGGGGCGGATCTCCTCGACGGCATCCCTGAGCACGGGCCAGGCCGGGTGCTCGACGACCCGCTGGGCCGTAGCTATCGCGCCGTCGGTGGCGTCGTGCACAAGAATTTCCGTCATAACACTTCCTCCACGGGAGAACCTCGCGTGACATCACCGTAGCCGGGCAGGGTTCACTCCGACAAGTGCAGACCTGAAAATTATCCTGTGTACCCCCTATGGTCACCGCTGTTTTTCCTGTGGGATACCGGGAAGGGGCGCAGTTCCCGCAGCACCGCTCGGATCCGGGCGACCGGGCCCGCACGGCGTGGGACATCCCGCGCCCGGGCCGTTACCCTCCCCAGTGCCGTATTGCCGTACCTCAGCGCGGGCAGGAGCAGTCGACGGGAAGCCGCCGACGGAAACGAGGTCGCCTTGTCATTTCTCACCCTGGGTCATCGCGGAGTGATGGGCGTCGAGCCCGAGAACACCCTGCGCTCCTTCGTCCGCGCCGAGGCGTCCGGAATGGACGCCATCGAGCTCGATCTCCACCTCAGCAAGGACGGCGCGCTCGCCGTGATGCACGACGCGGACGTGGACCGCACGACGGACGGCTCCGGGCCGATCGCGGCCAAGACCCTGGCGGAGTTGCGCGAGCTCGACGCCGGCCGGGGCGAGCGGATCCCCGTCTTCGAAGAGGTGCTGGAGGCCGTCTCGTCCCCGCTGCAGGCGGAGATCAAGGATGTGGCGGCGGCCCGCGCGCTGGCGGACGTGATGCTGGAGCGCGATCTCGCCGGGCGGGTGGAGGTGTCCTCGTTCCACGACGAGGCCGTGACCGAGATCGCCCGCCTGGTGCCCGGCGTCCGGACGGCCCTCATCGCCAGCCGCTGGGGCGGGGACGTGGTGGACCGGGCGAAGGCGGCGGGCGCGGCGACGCTCGCGCTGAACATCCGCCGTCTCACCCTGGAGGTGGTGGAGCAGGCGCACGCCGAGAGCCTGAAGGTGATCGGCTGGGTGGTGAACACCCAGGACCATCTGCGGCTGGCCCGGGCCCTGAACCTGGACGGCGCGACGACCGATTTCCCCGAGATCCGCCGCACCGGCCGCTTCACCGCGTAAGGACGGGGCAGGCCGTCAGATGGTCTTGACGAGCAGTTCGAAGGCCAGATCGTCGCGCTGCGGGATGCCGAAGCGCTCGTCGCCGTACGGGAACGGGGTGAGCGCTCCCGTACGACGGTAGCCGCGGCGCTCGTACCAGGCGATCAGGTCGTCGCGCACCGAGATGACCGTCATGTGCATCTCGCCGACGCCCCAGCTCTCCTTCGCCGCGCGCTCCGCCTCGGCGATGATCAGCTTGCCGAGTCCGCCGCCCTGGAGTCCGGGCCGTACCGCGAACATGCCGAAGTAGGCCGCGTCGCCCCGGTGTTCGAGCTGGCAGCAGGCGACGAGTTCGCCGCCGCGCTCGACCGCGAGGAGCCTGCTCGCCGGAGCGCCGATGACGTCGCGCACGCCCTGTTCGTCGGTCCGCTGCCCCTGGAGGATGTCGGCCTCGGTGGTCCAGCCGGTGCGGCTGGAGTCACCGCGGTAGGCGGACTCGATCAGGGCCACCAGCGCCGGGACGTCGGCCTCGGTCGCGTCACGGAAGGCCAGCCGGGCCGAGTCGGGCGTGGCGGTGTCCATGGGTGGGGCTCTCCGTTTCTCTGCTGCCGTACGCATCTGCGTGCTGCCGTGCGTACGGTCGCTGTCGCGCGTCCGGTCGAGAGTAACGCGACCCGGAGCGCCCCCGGCGGGCCCCGGCGCGCTCCCTTCACTCCCCTGTGCGCCGGGTTCGGCGGCGTCGGCGTGGGCAGCGATGGGGCGACCCGCAACAGTGCCGTACGTCCGACCGGGGGGAGGCGCGCCGTGCACGGAGGGGCTTCGACCGGCTGGCTGCTGATGGCGTTGTGCGCGGTGAGCGGCGCCTACTGCCTTCTGCGCACCCGCACGGGGACGCCTCAGGAGCGCCGCACGGCGCGCTCGGAGGCGCTCATGGGTTTCGGGATGGCGGCGATGGCCGTCCCGGCGGCGGTGCTGTCGCCCCCGGGCTGGGCCTGGGCGGTGTACGCGGTGCTGTTCGGCGCGGCCGCGCTGCGGGCGCTGCGGCCCGCCCTGCGCGGCGGCCACCATCTGCACCATCTCGTCGGCTCGCTGGCCATGGTCTACATGGCCGTGGCGATGGCCCCGGCGATGACGGGGAACGGCGGGGGCGGCCATGCCGGGCACGGGGCGACGGCGGGAGCCGGTGGCATACCCGTGCTGACCGGGGCTCTGCTCGTCTACTACGCGTTCTACGTGCTGGGCTCCGCCGGCCGGCTGCTGCCCGGAGCTGCCGTGGTCCCGGCAGGCAGCGCGGGTGCGGGGGGCCGGGGGCCGGGCGGTTTCGGGGGCGGGACGGACGGGCGGCCCGAGCTCACGACGGCCTGCCGACTGACGATGGGGATCGGCATGTTCGCCATGCTTCTCACCCTGTGAGACGGGAAGTGGGACAGAACCCCCGTCAAACAGTGGCCTGCGTCACTTGGCCGTCGCGGCCGTACCCCCGGCCGACCCGCCCCTCATAAGCTGAAGTCATGCTGGTCTCCCTCGCGCTGCTGCTGCTCGGTGCACTGACCGCCCTGGTGACCCCGCGTGTGATGGCACGGGCCCGGTGGCCGGAGCGCGAGCCGGTCGTGGCCCTGTGGGTCTGGCAGTGCGTGGTGGCCGCGGTCCTCCTGTCGTTCGCCCTGTCCATGACGCTGAGCGCGGCCGCCGCCTGGCAGGCGGTGCGCGGCCATGTCTTCGCCCCCGCCCCGCACGCCGTCGTCGAGGCGTACGCCCTGGCGGCGTACGGGCCGTGGTCGGCGGTCATCGCGGTGCTGCTGGCGCTCGGCGGGCTGTGGTCCGGCACGATGCTCCTGCGCGAGGTTCGGCGGGCGCGGCGTCGCCGCAAGCAGCGTCGGGCGGAACTGCTGGTGCGCGCCCCGCTGATGCCGGGCGAGGAGCCCGGGGCCGACCGTCTCGTGGTGCTGGAGGGCGAACGCCCCGACGCCTGGTGGCTGCCCGGCACCGCACCCCAACTTGTCATCACCACCGCCGCTTTGGGCCGCCTGAAGGGCCGTCAGCTCGACGCTGTGCTCGCCCATGAGCAGGGGCACGCCCAGGCCCGGCACGACTGGTTGCTGCACTGTTCGTCGGCGCTGGCGATCGGCTTCCCGCAGATCCCGGTGTTCGCCGCGTTCCGCGACGAGATGCACCGGCTGGTCGAGTTGGCCGCCGACGACGTGGCGTCGCGCCGCTTCGGCAGGCTGACGACCGCGCTCGCCCTGGTCGGACTCAACGAGGACCGCGGGGTGTTCGGCCCCTGCCCCACTCCGCAGGCCGAAGTGCCCCTCCGGGTCAACCGGTTGCTGGCCCCGGTCGAGCGGCTGACGGCGGGCCGCAGGCTCCGGCTGACGGCAGCCGCCGCGCTGGTGCCGGTCGTCCCGTTGGTCGTGGCCTTCGTCCCGGGGCTCCGCGCCCTCGGATAGCCCCAGGGCGACCGGGGGTACAGACCCGGATCGACCCGGATCCGTACCCGGGTTGGCCTTCGGGCGGGGTCCTCCGCGAGGATCACCCCCATGTCCTCCCCCTCCCCCCACTTCCGCTTCCGTTCACCGGACCGTTCCCCCCGCACCGCGCCCGCCCTGTGGACCGGAGCCGTCGTCGGCGCGGCATCTCTGGTGCTGCTCGTGCTGGTGACGGTGCGCTGGTCGCCGCTGATGTCCCTGGACCGGTCGGTCGCCGATGCCCTGCACCGGCACGCGGTCGCCGACCCCGGTCTGGTCCACGTGAACCGGGTGCTCACGGACTGGGTGTGGGATCCCTGGACCATGCGCGCCCTGATCGCGGTGGCGGTGATCGCCCTGTGGTGGCGCGGTGCGCGCCTGCTCGCCCTGTGGACGGCCGCGACGAGCCTGCTCGCCACCCTCCTCCAGCAGGGGCTGAAGGCCGCGGTGGACCGGGAGCGCCCGCAGTGGACCGATCCGGTGGACTCCGCGAATTTCGCCGCCTTTCCCTCCGGGCACGCGATGACGGCCGTCGTGACCTGCGGGCTGCTCCTGTGGCTGCTGCGGCTGTACGGCGCGGGCCCGGGGCTGTGGAGTACGGCACTGGCCGTGGCGGTGGTCTCGGCGGTCGGCGTCGCGGTGACCCGGGTATATCTGGGGGTGCACTGGCTGACCGATGTCGTGGGGGGTGCGCTGCTGGGGGTGGCCGTGGTGGCGCTGAGCGCCGCTGGTTACGCCCGGTACACGGCGCCCCGGGAGGGATCGCACCGATGGTGATCAAAGGCGTGCTGTTCGACTTCTCCGGAACGCTGTTCCGGATCGAGCCGGTCCGGGACTGGTTCGCCGCCGTGCTCCGCGAGGAGGGCGTCGACGTACCGCCGGAGGACTTCGAGCCGTACGTGACCGGGCTCACGGAGGCCGGTGCTCTCCCGGGCGGTCCGGCTCCGCTCCGGGTCCCGGAGGGGCTGGCCGGCGCGATGGCGCGCCGGGACCTGACCCCCGCGCTGCACCGCGAGGCGTACACCGGGCTGGCCCGGACCGTCGCGCTGCCGGATCCGGGGCTCTACGACGCGCTGTACGCCCGCCATATGCGGCCGGAGGCCTGGCGGGCCTATCCGGACGCGGTGGAGGTCCTGGAGGGGCTGCGGAGGGCGGGGGTCGCGGTCGGTGTGGTCAGCAACATCGGCTGGGACCTGCGTCCGGTCTTCCGTGCGCACGGGCTCGACGAACTGGTCGACGCCTATGCGCTGTCCTTCGAGCACGGGCTCCAGAAGCCCGCCGCGGAGCTGTTCCGTATCGCCTGCACGATGATCGGCCGGGATCCGGCCGATGTGGTCATGGTCGGTGACGACCGGATCGCGGACAGGGGTGCGGCCGCCCTGGGCTGCGAGGTCCGGTTCGTGGACCATCTGCCGGTGCCGGAGCGGCCCGACGGCCTGCGGTCCCTGGGGCTGGTCCCGGGCTGAGGCTCGCCGAGGGCAGGGGCGAGGCCACCTGCGGGACAGAAGAATCGGGCCGGGATGTGAGGCATATCCCGCCGCAGAAGGGGTAAGGAGAGCCGCCCGTCGTCGTAGCCTGGTGGGCATGTCCCCGATGTCGTCGTCCGTGTCCACCCGTTCCGCAGCCGAGGTCAACGCGAAGATCCGCGACCTGTGGCAGCGTTCGGGCGGGTCCCTGACGCCGCAGGACGAGGCGGAATACCAGCGGCTGCTGGTGGAGTGGGCCGCCGCCGACGGCGGGAGCGTCCGCACCGCCGTCTGACCGCCGCTCTGTGACCAGGAGCTGATGGGAGATCGCGCCCGATCCGGCGATCCCCCGCGTCGCCGGATCCGGGCACACCCCCGGCGTGCCCCGTGGGACACGGCCGTGGACCGCGCCGGGGACCGGAGTTGCGGGGTCCGCCGGCGCAGGGATCCAGCATGTCCCCACCTCGCTCATCGGTCAATGAATTTCCGCTCCGCACGCACCGGGGCCGGTGTCTCGCGGGCGGGTGACCGCCCGGGAGACACCGGCCCCGGAATGGCTGACGAACCTGCTGCGCGACGCGCTGACGGATCAGCGGTCGAAGTAGTCCGGCTGCGTCTGCACGTTGAGTTCGTCCATCGTGACCCGCTTCGCCGGGTCGGTACGCCGGTCGTCCAGCTTCAGCACGTCGAAGCCCTTGGCGATGTCGCTGGAGTAGATGTGACCGTTGTAGTAGTACGCCGACCAGGGGCCGGCCGTGGTGACCTGATCGAGGGTGACCGGGCCGCGCTCGAAGAAGGCGATCTCCTTGGGCTTGGCCGAGTTGGTGAAGTCCCAGACGGAGATGCCGCCCTGGTACCAGGCCTGGACCATCAGGTCGCGGCCCTTCACCGGGATGATCGAGCCGTTGTGGGCGACGCAGACCTCGGCGTCGGCCTGGTGACGGTCGATCTTGAAGTAGCTGCGGAAGACCAGCTTGCGCTTGTCGCCCTTGCCGACGATGTCGTAAATGCCGTCGGCGCCGCGCTTCGGACCGATCTGCTCGTTGCAGGTGGCCGCGCCGCCGCCGCCGAGCTCGTCGGTGAAGACGACCTTGTTCGCACCCTGGTTGAAGGTCGCCGAGTGCCAGAACGCGAAGTTCACGTTGTCCTGGACCCGGTCGATGATCTTCGGGTGCTCCGGGTCCTCGATGGAGAACAGCAGACCGTCACCCATGCAGGCACCGGCCGCCAGGTCCTTCGACGGCAGCACCGTGATGTCGTGGCAGCCGGTCGTCTTGGAGACGCCGGGGTTATCGGGCGCTCCCGGGTTACCGCCGTCCGGGAAGAGCACCGGGAAGTCGATGACCCGGGCCTTCTGGGGCGCCTTGAGCGGCACCTTGATGATCGAGATCCCGTCGTGCGGCGGCTTGCAGTCCGGGAACGTCTCGTTGGGCGAGTACGAGGAGACGTACACGTACACGTTCTTCTTGCCGTCCGGCACCAGCGTGTGCGTGTGGGAACCGCAGGCGGTCTCCACGGCGGCGATGTACTTGGGCTGCCGCTTGTTGCTGATGTCGAAGATCTTCATGCCCTCCCAGGAGGACTTCTCCGTGGCGGGCTGGGAGGTGCTGGAGCAGGAGTCGTCGCTGCGCGAGGAGTCCGTCGACAGGAAGAGCAGGTTCCCGGAGACCGAGATGTCGTTCTGGGAGCCGGGGCAGAGAACCTGGGCGACCGTCTTGGGCTTCTTCGGCTTGCTGATGTCGTAGATGACGAAGCCGTCGTAGTTCCCGACGTACGCGTACTTCCCCTGGAACGCGAGGTCCGTGTTGGTGCCCTGGAGGGCGCCCTTCGGCACGTTCGTCAGGTGCTTGATGTTGGAGCTGTGGACGATCTCGTCCACGCCGGGTATGTCACCGCCGGATATCGCGTCCCTGGCCTCGGCCTGGTCGCTCTTGGAGACGGAACCGCGCTCGGCCGGGGCATCGCCCGGGTCGGGGGTCGCGGCCGCTGTGGTGGCCGTCAGCAGAGTGGCGAGGAGTCCGGCCGCGGCTGCCACCGCGCCCAGACGTCTGCGCCGCACGCGGGTGGTGTGCAACGAGGTCACTGCGTCCTCCCTAGGATCCGTTCGGGGTCGAACGGTTATGGAACCCCCGGCAGTATCGTCCCTCACATGTACACATCAACAGATGGCAACGCAGACGTAATAAAAGTTTTTGATCTTCCGCCGGTGGAAGCGTGTTAGGACGGTCTGCAACAAACCCTGTGGCACAGGAGGTCACCGTGTTGATCCATCGCCGGACCGCAGCTCTGCGCTCAACCGCTCTCGCGGCGGCGGCGATTGCCGCCGCGCTCGTCCTGGGAGCCTGTGACGCGGACAGCGGTGACGGAACGTCGGACAAGGCCAAGGACGCGGGTCCCGGCGTGGTCGCGCCCGGCAGACCGGGCGAGCCGGCCCGGACGCTCTCCGCCGAGGAGGCCGCCGAGGAAACGGGTCAGGACACCGCCAACTCGGCGGACTTCCGCTATGCGCAGATGATGATCGAGCATCACGCACAGGCGCTCGTGATGACCGAACTCGCCCCGAAAAAGGCCTCCCGGAGCACCGTCAAGCGGCTCGCGGAACGCATAGCGGCGGGCCAGAAGCCGGAGATCGGCGCGATGGAGGGGTGGCTCAAGAGAAACGGCGGCGACAAGCACAAGCAGCACCACGACCACTCCGGCATGCCCGGCATGGCGACCGAGGCCCAGCTGGAGAAGTTGCGCGGCGCCGAGGGCAAGGCGTTCGACGAGCTCTTCCTGGAGCTGATGATCACCCACCACCAGGGGGCGATCACCATGGCCACGGAGGCGCTCACCGAGGGGAACGACATCTTCGTCGAGGAGATGGCGAGCGATGTGGTCGCCCAGCAGACCGTGGAGATCAACCGGATGCGCGGAATGATGGACTGAGCCCCGGGGCCGAGCCACTCGGCCGCGCTGCCCGTGGAGGCCGCTCGGCCGCGCTGCTCCGTGCGCCCGGCGGTGCGGATCGGCCCGGCGGTGCCATCCTGGAGGGAACCTCCGGGAAAGAGGTACGCCGTGCTCTCCGTCGCCGTCGTCGGTTCCGGTCCCAGCGGGGTCTACACCGCCCAGGCCCTCCTCCAGCAGTCGCTGGTGCCCGATGTGCGCGTGCAGGTCCTGGACCGGCTGCCCACCCCGTATGGACTCGTGCGCTACGGGGTGGCCCCCGACCACGAGAAGATCAAGTCGCTGCAGAACAGTCTGCGGGCGGTGCTGGAGGACGAGCGGGTCACCTTCGTGGGCAACGTCGGCGTCGGCGGGGCGGACGGGGTCTCCCCCGCCCGGCTGGCGGAGCTGTACCACGCGGTCGTCTACTGCGTCGGGGCATCGGCGGACCGGGCGCTGGCGGTGCCGGGCGAGGGCTTGCCGGGCAGCTATTCGGCCACCCGCTTCGTCTCCTGGTACAGCGCCCACCCGGACATCGGCGCCGACTCGTTCGCCCGGGACGCCCTGGCCGCCCGCTCGGCCGTCGTGATCGGCGTGGGCAACGTGGCGGTCGACGTGGCCCGGATCCTGGCGCGCGGCGCCGGCGAACTGCGCCGCACCGACGTGCCCCGCGCCGCGCTGCGCGCGCTGGAGGAGAGCCGGGTGCGCGAGGTGCACATCGTGGGCCGCCGGGGCCCCTCCCAGGCCCGGTTCACCACCAAGGAGCTGCGGGAGCTGGGGGCGCTGCCCGGGGCGCGGGTCGTCGTCGACCCGACCGAACTGGCGCTCGACCCGGCGTACGCCGCTCCGGACGGCCTGCCCGGAGCCCTGCCGCTGCCCGCCGTGGTACGGCGGAACCTGGAGGTGCTGCGCGGCTGGTCGGTCGGCGGCGGGGTGGGGGCCGCCGGGGACATGCCGGGCGGGGCGCCGGGCTCGGCCGATGCCGGACGCCGCATCCGGCTGCGGTTCTTCCTGCGGCCGGTGGAGCTGCTGGAGCGCGGCGGGCGGGTGGCCGGGGTCCGGTTCGCCCGGACGGCGCCGGACGGGGCGGGGGGCGTACGGGACACCGGTCGGTACGAGGACGTCGAGGCGCAGCTCGTCCTGCGGGCGGTCGGCTATCGCGGGGTGGAGCTGCCGGGGCTGCCGTTCGATCCGGTGCGCGGGACGGTGCCGCACGCGGCGGGCCGGGTGCTGCGGGGCGGGGTGCCGTCGCCGGGTGAGTACGTGGCGGGGTGGATCAAGCGGGGGCCGACCGGGGTGATCGGCTCGAACCGGTCCTGCGCCAAGGAGACGGTGGCCTCGCTGCTGGCGGACGCGGCCGCGCTGACGCGGCGTACGGCGGCGGACGATCCGCTGGCCGTGCTGCGGGAGTGGGGGCTGCGGCCCGTGGAGTGGGCCGGCTGGCTGTCGATCGAGCGCGCTGAGGCGGAGCTGGGCCGGTCGCTGGGGCGCGGGCCGGTGAAGATCCCCGACTGGGCGGGGCTGCTGGCGGCGGCCCGGGACGAGAACGGCTGAGCAGCTCCCTCGCGGTCACTCCCGGGTCGCCACCACCAGCCGGGCGCGGGGGCTGCCGTCGGGTCGGCGGCCCAGTCCGGCGAGCGGCGTCAGCCGTACGGCGAATCCGGCCCGCGTCAGGTCCTCCAGCACATCGCCGAGCCGGAACGTGCGGTAGTACATGACGAACTGCGGGCGCCACAGGGCGTTGCGCACCCGCATCGCCGCGTCGAAGCCGAGCAGCGACCAGTAGGCGCGGGATCCCACCGGGGGCGGTGCGCCGATCGGGAAGACGAACTGTCCGCCCGGGCGGAGCGATCCGTACACCTCGGCGAAGAGGCCGAAGCGTTCGGCGGGCAGGAAATGGCCGAACGCCCCGAAGCTGAGGGCCAGATCGAAGGCGGGCGCGAAGGGCAGGGAACGGGCGTCCGCCCGTACCCAGTCCACTGCCGGTCCTTCCTCTGCCGGTGCCTCTGCTGCCGGTGCCCCTGCTGCCGGGCCCTTTTCTGCCGGTCGCTCACCCTCGGGCGGGAAGGCGGCCCGTGCCTCGGCAAGCATCCCCGCGCTGAAGTCGACCCCGACGACCCGCTCACGGCACAGCCGGCGGAGTACGCCGACCCCCGCGCCGGTGCCGCAGCAGACGTCGAGTCCGGTGTCGAAGGGGCCGAGTCGGCGCACCTCGTCCCTGACGGCGTCGAGCACACGGTCCGGGGTGCGGTAGGGCGTGTGGTCGAACTTCGGGGCGAGGAGGTCGTAGCCGTGCTCGATCGAGGAGAGTGCCTGAACGGCCAGTTCGCGCACGGTGGGGCCCTGTTCGGTAAACATCAAGGGCCACCCTACCGACGCGGCGAACCCCCTGCGGCAACACGCTGCTGTGCCGCCCGGAACGGGAGGGTCAGGGCGTCAACGGCCTTCGGGAAGTCGCCGCTTGAGGGTGATGGCGGCATCGGCGGCGTAGGCCTGCGTCCAGCTGCGGCCGGCCCCGGACTTCCAGGTGATGTGGACCGTGGAGCCGTCGGTCCGGGCGCTCTCCACGGTCATCGCCCGGTCACCGTCGCGCACGTCGCCGCGCCGCAGTTCGCCCGCCCCGACCGTGACGGGGCGCCCCGCGGGCGCGTTCTCGGCCTCCTCGGCCGCCCGGAGGAGTTCGGCGGCCAGCCGGCGGGCCGCCTCGGGGGTGCAGGACCAGACGAGCTCGCCCGCCGGGGGCGTGAGGCGGATGCCGATACGGGCAGCGAGGGTCGGATCGCCGTCAGGGGCGGTCGAGGCGGGGTCGTCGTCCGGGGCGGTCGGGTCGGTGCCGCCCGCGGTGACCGTGGCCGGGATGTGCGCGTCCACGGTGACCGTGATGGGCACCGGACGGCCGTCGGCGTCCGTCATTCCGGTCCCGCTGCTCATCGTCGTCTCCTCAGTGTGCCCGGCCGCTGTCCGGACCTGACTGTTCCTGACCGCCACCCGGCCGTCCCGGGGGCTTGTCCGGGCCGGCGTCCGGCCGCCACCAGGATGTCAGCACCCGGACGCCGGGTGTACGGGCGGGCCAGGTGGCGGCCGAAGCGGCTTGACGGGGTGGCCAGGGCTAGGGGGCGTCTGACAATTCGGCGCGGATCAGCGGGCGGCGTCAGGTGCGGTAGACGTCCAGGCGGCCGCACATGCCGAACCGGCCGTACGTCGAGGGGCGTTCGGCGTGGACGCAAGCGTCGGCGAGGTGGCCGGCCTCGCCCCGGTCCAGGGCGTCGAGCTGGTCGGCGGTCGCGGCGGCGGCCGTGGCGGCCCCGTTCTGCCAGCGGGTACGCCACTCCCCCGTACGGGGGCGGACGAGCGCGGCGGCGGCCCGGTGAAACGCGACGAGCGGCTGCGGATCACCGTCCTGCACCGCCTCGCGCAGGGCGAGGAATCCCTCCACGGCGAGGTCACGCCGGGCCCGCGCCGCCTTTTCCTGGACCGCCTCCTCGGCGTCCACCGGGAGCGCCACCGCCGCGCGGTAGTCGTCCGGGTCCGTCAGCCTGCCGGGGGGCAGCGTGAGCACGGCGTCGCCCGCCTCGGGCAGCCCGCTGTTCTGCATGAGCACGACGAGGCGGAGCCCGTCCTCGTTGACCAGGCGGTGGATGGTTCCCGGGGTGAACCAGACCAGCGCCCCTGGCGTCAGCGGCGTCTCCCGGTACCCGGCGGCCGTGAGGGTCTGTACGGAGCCGCTGCCGCCGACCACGACGTACCCCTCCGAACAGGTCAGGTGGAGATGCGGGGTGCCCCCGCGCAGTCCGTCTGCGGCTGGCCAGTCGTAGACGTTCAGGTGCGAGACGGCGACGGCGCCGGGCAGTCCTTCGAAGGTCACCACGGGGGCTCCTGGGTCTCGGCGGCACGGTCTCCCGACCGCACCGAAAGCGCTTTCTACGACTCTCGGACGCTAGGGCCGCCGCCGGACCCCGGTCAAGGGAGCCGCGCACGCGGACCACGGCACGGGCCGCCCGCCTGGGGCTGCGCCACGGGCGGCGGGCGTGTGCGCGAGCCGCTGTCAGTGGCCGGGTGCAGACTGGCACTGTTCCGGCACAACGGCGTATCGGGAGGTCCAGAACCATGACCGATGTATTGCTCACCGCAGGCACCCGCAAGGGTCTTTTCATCGGCCGCAGACGGGGCGGGGTCTGGGAGATCACGGGCCCGCACTTCAACGCGCAGGCGATCTACTCGGTGGCCGTGGACACCCGGGGGGACACCCCGAGAATCCTGGTCGGCGGGGACAGCGCGCACTGGGGGCCGTCCGTCTTCCACTCGGACGACCTGGGCGAGACCTGGGTCGAGCCGCGACAGCCCGCGGTGAAGTTCCCCAAGTCCACCGGGGCTTCGCTGGAGCGCGTCTGGCAGCTGCATCCGGCGGGCCCCGAGGCGCCGGACGTGGTCTACGCGGGCACGGAGCCGGCCGCGCTGTTCCGTTCCGAGGACCGGGGCGAGTCGTTCGAGCTGGTGCGTCCCCTCTGGGAGCACCCGACCCGCTCGCGGTGGGAGCCGGGCGGCGGCGGTGAGGGGCTGCACACCGTCCTGACCGACTCCCGGGACGCCAAGGCCGTGACGGTCGCCGTGTCGACGGCGGGGGTGTTCCGGACGAAGGACGGCGGAGCGAGCTGGGAGCCGTCGAACAAGGGCGTCTCCGCGGTCTTCCTCCCTGACCCGGACCCGGAGTTCGGGCAGTGCGTCCACAAGGTCACCCGGGACGCGGCCGACCCGGACCGGCTCTATCTGCAGAACCACTGGGGTGTGTTCCGCAGCGACGACGCCGGTGACCACTGGAGCGACATCGGCGCGGGACTGCCCTCCGACTTCGGGTTCGCCGCCGTCGCGCATCCGCACCGCGGTGACACGGCGTATGTCTTCCCGATCAACGCCGACGCCGACCGGGTCCCGGCGGAGCACCGCTGCCGGGTCTTCCGTACGACCGACGCGGGGCGCACCTGGGAGCCGCTCTCCGAGGGCCTGCCGGCCGGGGCGCACTACGGCACGGTGCTGCGGGACGCGCTCTGCACCGACGACGCGGATCCCGCCGGGGTCTACTTCGGCAACCGCAACGGCGAGCTGTACGCCAGCGCGGACGACGGGGACAGCTGGCAGCAGCTCGCCTCCCATCTGCCGGACGTCCTGTGCGTACGGGCGGTGGCGCTCGGCTGACGGGTGGCCGGCCGGAGCACCGACGGCAGTTGATCGGAGTGGTCGTATCAGCAGTAGAGTGCGGGCCGTGGCAGCACGACCGTTGAAAGAGATCATCGAGCCGGGGTGGGCCGACGCCCTCGAACCCGTCGCCGAACGCATCGCCGCTATGGGCGACTTCCTCCGCGCGGAGATCGCCGCGGGACGCACGTACCTGCCCTCCGGGGCTCATGTACTGCGGGCGTTCCAGCAGCCGTTCGAGGAGGTGAGAGTGCTGGTCGTCGGCCAGGATCCGTATCCCACCCCGGGACACGCGATCGGGCTGAGCTTCGCGGTGGCCCCCGACGTCCGGCCGCTGCCGGGCAGTCTGGAGAACATCTTCCGGGAGCTGCACGGGGACCTGGGGCTGCCCAGGCCGTCCAACGGTGATCTCACTCCGTGGACCAGGCAGGGGGTGCTGCTGCTCAACAGGGCGCTCACCACCGCGCCGCGGCGGCCCGCCGCCCACCGGGGCAAGGGCTGGGAGGAGGTGACCGAGCAGGCGATCAAGGCGCTGGTGGCCCGGGGTACTCCGCTGGTGTCGGTCCTGTGGGGGCGTGACGCCCGCAATCTGCGCCCGCTGCTGGGGGAATTCCCGGCGATCGAGTCCGCGCACCCCTCCCCCATGTCCGCGGACCGGGGTTTCTTCGGCTCGCGGCCGTTCAGCCGGGTCAACGAACTGCTGGAGCGCCAGGGGGCGGCGCCGGTGGACTGGCGGCTTCCGTGACGCACGCCGCGCCGGCCGCAACGCACGCCGTGCCGTCCGGCGATCCGGCCGGTCCCGGTGCGTATGTCCTCGGGGTCGATTCCGGGGGCTCCGGGCTGCGGGTGGCGCTCGGCCGCGTGGCGGAGCCGGGGCCTCTCGCGACGACGGTCTGCGCCGAGCCGGTACGGACGGGTCCGGGCGGCATCGACGCCGGGCATCTGCTGGATCAGCTGCTGCCCGCCGCCCGGGAGTTGCTGGAGCGGGCGTCGGCCGCCGCGTCGGCCGAAACCCGCAGCGACGCCGCCCGGGCCGGCGGCGCGTCGGCGTACGAGGTGGCGGCGGTGGCGATCGGGGCCGCCGGGATGGCCACCCTGGGCGAGCGGTTGCGGGCGGAGCTTCCCGGCGCGCTCGCGGACGCCCTGGGGGTACGCCGGGTGGCGCTGGCCGCCGACGCGGTGACGGCCTACGCGGGCGCGGTGGGACAGCGCCCCGGCGCGGTCGTCGCGGGCGGCACGGGCATGATCGCCCTCGGTACGGACCTGAAGGAGTGGCACAGGGCCGACGGGTGGGGTCATCTTCTGGGTGACAGTGGCGGCGGTGCGTGGATCGGCCGGGCCGGGCTGGACGCGGCGATGCGGGCCCATGACGGGCGACGGGGCGGTTCCGCCGCCCTGCTGGACCGGCTGCGGGCCGTGTTCGGGCCGGCGGAGACGCTGCCGGGACTGCTCTATCCGCGCTCCGACCGGCCCGCCGTGCTGGCCTCGTTCGCCCCGGAGGTGGCGGCGTGCGCCGGAGCGGATCCGGTCGCCGCAGGCATTCTGCGGCAGGCCGCGAGCCATATCGCCGAGGCGGCGGCGGCCGTGTGCCCGGCGTCGGCCGAACCGGACGGCGAGGGCGGCGGGGCCTGCGAAGTGGCCCTGACCGGTGGCCTGTTCCGGATGGGCGAGCCACTCATCGCACCCCTCCGCGAGGAGCTGGCTCGGCTGCTGCCGGGGGCCCGAATGACCACCACGACGGGCGATCCGCTGACGGGCGCACTCCGGATCGCGCGCGCCCTGGCGGCCGGGGGCCTGCGTCTGCCTCGTCATCCGACGATGTTGTTCGTGCCCCTGGAGCAGGAGACCTGACAGCGCGGGGAGACGGCGGTCCACGACGGGCACCGGCCGGGGTGACGGAGAGAAGGACGGACGGGAGAACCGGCTGAACAGCGAGCCGACAGACAGGGACACTCCGGCGGTACATCACTCATCGGACATAAGCGGATAGTTAACGCTCGACCTGCCCCTCCCCGAACAGAGGGGCAGGTAAAACCAGTAGCATGCGGCGCCATGAGCACCCCCACTGGGCCCGCTTCCGGCCTGCCTGTACGAATGCCGCGACCTCGCCAGTCCGGACGGCACCGCCGCCCGGAGCCCGTGGTCGCACCTGAGGGCGCTGCCGCGCTCGTTCTCGCCGTTCCCGGCACCCCTTCCCCGGCCACGCGCAGCCTGGCCGAGGAAGTGATCAGCATCGCCCGTTCCGAGCTGCCCGGCCTGAACGCCCGGATCGGCTACCTCGACGGCGACGATGCCGAGTACCCGACCCTTTCCACCGTTCTCGCCCACAACGCCGCCGAGCGCGTCGCGCGCTTCGAGCAGGCCGTCGCGGCCGGCCGTGAGGTCGCCGAGCCCACCGGCCCGTCCGCCGTCGTGGTCCCGCTGCTCGCGGGTCCGGACAGCGCGCTGATCCGGCGGATACGGCAGGCCGTGATGGACAGCGGTACGCAGGCCGAGCTGACCGATGTGCTCGGCCCGCACCCGCTGCTCGCCGAGGCCCTGCACGTGCGGCTGTCGGAGGCCGGTCTCGCGCGCGCCGACCGCGCCCGGCTGTTCACCGTCGCCACGGCCGCCGACGGCATCGTGCTGGCGACCGTGGGCGGCGAGGAGGCCGTGCAGGCCGCCGGGATCACCGGCATGCTGCTGGCCGCCCGGCTCGCCGTGCCGGTGATGGCCGCCGCGCTGGACGTCGAGGGCTCGGTCGCCTCGATCGCGGAGCAGCTTCAGGGCTCCGGCTCCGCGCAGCTCGCGCTGGCGCCGTACCTGGTGGGCCCGGAGGTCGACCCCGGCCTGCTGGACGCCGCCGCGAAGGAGGCGGGCTGCGCGACGGCCGAGCCGCTGGGCGCCTACCCGGCGATCGGCAAGCTCGTGCTGTCGCTGTACGCCACGACGCTGGGCATCACGCCGGCGACGCCTCAGGGAACCCAGGGAGCTCAGGCTCACTGACCGGACGCCGTCGCCGGCGGGCGGCGGCTCGGGAAGCCGGACAGCGCGGCGGGCCCGGACCGGGGATTCTCCTCCGGTCCGGGCCCGCCGCGCTGTGTCCGGGCTTTCGTGGTCGGACGAGGGCGGCGCCGACGGGTCAGGCGAAGACGACGCAGGAGGCCGCAGGAACCTCGACGGAGCCCGCATGCCGCGGGATGCCCGTCTCGGCGTCCACGGCGAACCAGCTGACGTTCCCCGAGTGCTCATTGGCCGCGTACAGCCACTGCCCGCTCGGGTCGAGGGTGAGGTCGCGCGGCCAGCGCCCGCCACAGCCGACGGTGGCCACCAGGGCCGCCTTCTCGCCGCTCTCGTCGAGGGTGAGCACGGAGATGCTGTCGTGCCCCCGGTTGGCGGTCCACAGGAAGCGCCCGTCGCGGGCGACGACGACCTCGGACGGGTAGGTGCGCACCGCCTCGTCGGCCGTCTCGTGCTCGGGCAGCACCGGGATCTCCGCGAGTACGTCGAGGCGGCCCGTCGCCGCGTCCCAGCGGCACACGGTGAGGACCGGCTCCAGCTCGCCCAGGACGTAGGCGAGGGCGCCCGAGGGGTGGAAGGCCAGATGGCGCGGGCCTGTGCCCGGGCGCAGGGCCGTCTCGCCGTGCAGCCGCAGGGCGCCGGTGGCGGGGTCCAGGGCGCAGACGCGTACGGAGTCGGTGCCGAGGTCCACGCTGACCAGCCAGTTCCCGGAGGGGTCGGCGAGGACCTGGTGGGCGTGCGGGGCCTCCTGGCGGCCGGAGTCGGGGCCACTGCCCTCGTGCCGGAGCACCGAGGCGGCCGCCCCGAGCGATCCGTCGGCGAGGACCGGCAGGGCGGTGACGCTGCCGGAGGTGTAGTTGGCGGTGACCAGGTGGTTCGCGGCGAGCGCGAGGTGGGTGGGCGCGTCCCCGTCGACAGCCTGTGCGGGGCCCAGAAGCGTCGGCACATCCTGGTCGACGGTGAAGGCGGCGGCGATGCCCGGGGCGCTCTCGCCGACCGCGTACAGGACCGTGCCGCCCTCCCGGGGGCCGACCGCGAGGAAGGAGGGGTCGGGCACGGCGTCCGCGGACCCGAGCAGGGTCAGCGCCCCGGTCTCCCGGTCCACGGAAGCGGCGGTGATACCGAGCCCGCCCGCCGAGGTGAACGACCCCAAGAATGCCCGCCCGGCGCTGTTGCCGATCATCGCGCTACCCCTCTTCACCGTCGCCGCGATCTTCACGGGCGACGGTAGCAGGCAGGCCGCTGCGGTCCAGACCAATCCAGGGCTTCGTCGCGCAGGGAGGACGGCTACTCACCGGGTGAGCGACCGGCGCCTTTCAGGCGACCCGAGACAGGGGTCAGTGGTCGTCCCAGTGGCCGTCGTGAGCCGCGTGACGGTGGCCGTCGTGCACATAGTCCACGTGGTCGCCGTGCGGGACCGCCACATGCCCGCAGCTCTCACTGTGGACGTGGTCGTGGCCGGCGTGCTCGTGATGCCCGGCGGTCTCGCACTCGTCCGTGTGGCCTTCGTGCTCGCGGTGCAGATGACCGTCGTGCACGTAGTCGACGTGATCGTCGTGAGGGATTGGCACGTGCCCACAGCCTTCGCCGTGCGCGTGGTCGTGTCCGGGATGCGGCTGGTGCTGCAGGGATGTTGCCACGCTGTCCATCTCCACACGCTCGGGCCACCGTCCGGTCAAGGGCGGCGGCAACGAACTCTCGCCTTGTCCCTCCCCTTACGGGCAAGGCTGCCATGACGGACAGAAACGGGCAAAAGAACCATTTCAAACCGGCAGGGAAGTACGCCCCTCCGAAACGTCAGGCGTTCGTCGCCGCCGCTCGGGGAGCGTGGCTCAGCGGGCTGACGAGTCCGGCGAGCGCTCGCTCCAGACCGTGCAGGTGGGCCAGGGCCGGGTCCGCGGCAACGCCGGGCAGCTCGGGCGGGTGGAAGCCCCGGGCTCCCTCGGGCGCGGTCAGGGCCTCGACGGCCGCCTCCACCCGGGAGCACGCGGCCGACAGCCGCGCATCGTGCGAGGCGTCCGGGTCGGCGGCGATGGAGGCGAGACCCCGTACCTCCCGTACGCAGTCGTCCAGCAGCGCGATCACCTGGCGGGCACGCGCCTTGCGGGCCGGCAGCGGGCTCAGGGGGTGCACCAGCGGAGCGAGGGAGAGCCGGACCCGGCCGAGCAGCACCTCCAGCTCGGCGACGCGGGGGGCGGGGTCGGCGAGCGTCGACCCGGCGAGCCGGTCGGCCGCCTCGGCCGTGCAGGCGTGGACGCACCGCAGCGCATTCTGGATCCAGGCGTCGGTGACGGCGTGGGTGGTGACGGGGAGGACCAGCAGCACGGCGAGCACCGCGCCGAGTGCGCCGACGGCGGTCTCCGCGACGCGCAGCCAGAGCAGGGCGGCGTCCAGGACGCCCAGCGCGCCGTAGAGCATGCCGGCCATCACCGTCACGAAGAACATCATCCAGCTGTACGAGACGGCCGCCGTGTAGAAGATGCCGAAGACGCCGATCGCGACGACGAGGGCGGTCGGGACGGCCGCGCCGTCGAGCGGGATGGCCACGGCGAAGCCGGAGACGATGCCGATGACGGTGCCCAGGACCCGGCGGAATCCGCGGACGAGCGTTTCGCCGCGCGAGGTGGTGTTGACGAAGACCCACCAGGTGGCGCCGACCGCCCAGTACCACCGCTCGTCGGACAGGACCTGCCCGATGCCGAGCGCGAAGGCCCCGCCCAGGGTGGCCTGGACGGCCTGCCGGGTGGTGATGCGCAGCCGGCCCCGGACCTCCGGCGGAGCGGGCTGGGCGGGGAGGGGCAGCCGTCGCTCGTAGCACCACAGGCCGAAGCGCACGGTGGACGAGGCGCACAGGGACAGCACCACGGCGGCGTACAGCTCGGGCAGCTGGCCGGGCACGGTGTGCAGGAACTGGGCGGCGAAGAACATCATGAACGCGAAGACGCCCAGCGCGTGCCCGCGCGGCCCCCACCGCCGGGCGTACACGCCCGCCCCCATCACGGCGAGGAAGAGCAGGTCCCGGGCGAGGGGCTGGTCATGCAGGACCGCCGCGACGGCGAGGACGGGCAGACCGGCGACGGGGAGCAGGGCGGTGGTGACCGCCTGCCCGCGCACCGTCGGGTCGGTCACGGTGAAGAGGGCGAGCAGCGCCGCGAGGCCGCCGGTGATGGCCGCCACGAGCGAATGCCCGACGAGCCCGCACAGCGCGACCGCGAGGCCGATGCCGACCACGGCACGGGAGGCGAAGCGCAGCCGGACCCGCCCCGGGTCCGGCGCCACGAACACCCTCTTCAGCACGCTTCCACCCCTTCCGCGTCGCCGCAGAACTCGCATGAAAAAGGCGCCGCGGAAGTCCGCAGCGCCATCGACGCCTCCATTGCAGCATCCAGCGGGCGCTTGGATCAAACCGGGAGGAATATGCTGTACCAATGGACCAGTGAAGGGGTAGGCGAGTCGGCCACGAGCATGCCAACGGACCATCCGGGGACGAGTACGCGCGCTCACCCCCGGAGAGCCTCTCCGACGGCCGTGGGGCAGAGGGGCCGGGCGACCGCCGGGACGGCCCCCTCACTCTGGGTACAGTCGGGGCCGGACAGCACAGCTCGGAAGGGGATCGGCGGATCATGGCGGTGGACGCTCTCGACACCCGGATCCTGCGCCTGCTGATCGAGCAGCCGCGCACCAGCGTCCGGGAGTACGCGCGCATCCTCGGCGTGGCCCGCGGCACCCTGCAGGCCCGGCTCGACCGGCTGGAGCGCGACGGTGTGATCACCGGCACCGGGCCGGTCCTCTCCCCCGCCGCGCTCGGCCACCCCGTGCTCGCCTTCGTGCACCTGGAGGTCACCCAGGGGCATCTGGTCGAGGTGGGCGACGCGCTGGCGGCCGTGCCCGAGATCATCGAGGCGTTCTCGACGACGGGCGGCGGCGATCTGCTGACCCGTGTCGTCGCCCGGGACAACGGGCACCTGGAGGACGTGATCCAGCGGCTGATCCAGCTGCCGGGGGTCGTCAGGACCCGGACCGATGTGGCGCTGCGCGAGCGGGTGGCGCACCGGGTGCTGCCGTTGGTGGAGTCCGTGGGACGCGCGGCGGGCGACCGGGACCGGCCGGGATCCGGGGCCGTTCAGGCCTGACCGGAGAGGTGTTCCGGTGGACGGCTCGGCGGTTGGAGTACGCCCCGTCCTGAGCGGCGGCCGTGTCGCGGCGGGCCGGGAGGTGTGGCGGGCCGTCAGCCGAGCCTGGCGAAGGGGCCGTCGGGGCAATCGGGCTCCGCCGGACCGATATCCTGATCATGTCGTTCACCACACCGCCCAGGACTCCGCCGGAGACCGGGTGCTCCGGGGTGCCGACAGCCGGAGCGGGCCACCATTCGAGATAGGTGTACAGGTGCTGGTAGCTGGTCGGTACCGATTGGTATCCCCCATCGGTCGTGGTGGCATGGGAGAGGTGTGGCGTGCCACGGACGAGGTCCTGGGTCGGGCCGTGGCCGTGAAGCTCCTGCTGGGGGACCAGGTGGACGCCTCGTCGACCGCCCGCTTCCGGCTGGAGGCCCAGACCGCCGCCCGGTTGAGCCACCCGCACCTGGTGGCGGTGTTCGACTTCGGCGCCTGGGAGGACCGGTTCTTCCTGGTGATGGAGCTGGTCGAGGGGCAGAGCCTCGGAGACCTGCTGGCCGCCCAGGAGCGCGTCCATCCCGAACTGGTCGCCCGGATCGCCGGTCAGGCGGCCGCCGGGCTTGCGGCCGCGCACCGCCAGGGCATCGTCCACCGCGACATCAAGCCGGGCAACCTGATGCTGGACGCGGACGGTTCGGTGAAGATCGGCGACTTCGGGATCGCCCAGTTCGTCGACGATCCCTCGACCGCGCTGACGACGGCCGGGCATATCGTCGGCACGAGCCTCTACCTGGCCCCCGAGCGTGCGCTGGGACGTACGGCCGACTCCGCGTCGGACATGTACTCCCTGGGCTGCGTCGTCTACCAACTGCTGCTCGGGCAGCCCCCGTTCCGCTCCGACACGGCGACCGCGACGCTGTACCAGCATGTCGACACCCCGCCGGTCCCGCTGCGGCAGCGCGGTGTGGAGATCTCCGCCGCCTTCGACTCGTATCTGCTCGGGCTGCTGGCCAAACAGCCCGAGGAGCGGCCCACCGCGCAGCAGGTGTCCGACTGGTTCCGCACCGACGCCTGGCGCGGCCGGCCGGAGCCCCTCCCGATGCAGGCGCCCACGTCGCACCGGGCGACCGCCCCCATGCCCCCGAAGCCCTCCCCCGCGGCCCCGCCCGCACCGGTCGGCCCGACGACGTACCGGCTCCCGGGGCCCACGGGGCGCAGACGGCAGGCGCCGGCCCGTTCGGCTCCGGCCCGCCGTCGCAGTACCCGCGAGGCGATCCGGCGGCGCCCCAGGGTGGCCAGCGCCATCGCGGGCACGGCGACGTTCCTGGCCGCCGTGTATCTGGGGATGATCCTGTTCTCCCCCGACTCCAGCTCCGCCGGTACGCCGGACCAGAGCCCGTCGTCGGCCCCGGTGGCCCCCTCGGCCCCTTCGCAGGACGGCGATGGCGGGGCTCAGCCGCAGGGCGATCAGCAGCCGGACGGTCAACAGCACGGCGACCGGCAGCAGGGCGACCGGCAGCAGGACGGCCAGCGGCAGGGCGCGGACCGGGGCGAGGACGGGGACAGGGACAGAAGCAGGGGCGGGGAGGACGAGCAGGACGACTGAGTCCCGCTCGCCGCTCCCTCGCCCGTCACTCCCCGTCCGTCGTCGTCACCAGCGGTCGTGGACCTCGGCGCGGATCGACCGGTCGTACAGCTCGCGCACGGCGTCCAGCGTGCTCTGCGGCAGCGGAGGCAGGGCGGCCGCCGCCGCGTTGGCGCGGGTCTGTTCCACCGAGCGCGCCCCGGGGATCACACTGGTGACGCCCGGCTGCTGGATGATCCAGCGCAGCGCGGTCTGCGCGGGGGTGGCACCTTCCGGGGCCAGCTCGGCGAACTCGGCGGCCGCGGCGACGCCGGTGGCGTAGTCGATGCCGGAGAACGTCTCACCCTGGTCGAACGCCTCGCCGTGCCGGTTGTACGTCCGGTGGTCCTCGGGGCCGAAGACGGTGTCCTTGGTGTACTTGCCGGAGAGCAGTCCGGAGGCGAGCGGGACCCGGGCGATGATGCCGACACCCGCGGCGGCGGCCGCCGGGAGCACCTCGTCGAGCGGCTTGAGGCGGAACGGGTTGAGGATGATCTGCACGCTCGCGACACCGGGGCGCGCGATGGCGGTCAGCGCCTCGGCGCAGGTCTCGACGCTCACCGCGTAGGCGGCGATCCGCTGCTCGGCGACCAGGGTGTCCAGGGCGTCGTAGACGGCGTCGGAGGAGTAGACGCTGCTGGGCGGGCAGTGCAGTTGTACGAGGTCGAGCGTGTCGGTGCCGAGGTGGGCCCGGGAACGGTCGTTCCAGGCACGGAAGTTGTCCAAGACGTAGTTCTCCGGCACCTGGTCGGCGCGGCGGCCCATCTTGGTGGCGACGAAGACGTCGGCGTCGGGGCGGTTCTTGAGGTAGCGGCCGATGAGCTGTTCGCTGCGACCGTCCCCGTACACGTCCGCGGTGTCGAAGAAGGTGACGCCGGATGCGACGGCCGCGTCGAGGACGTCGAACGCGTCGCCCTCCGCGACCTCTCCCCAGTCACCGCCGAGCTGCCAGGTGCCCTGTCCGACGACCGAGACGTCACGGCCGGTCCTGCCGAGTGTGCGCTGTTCCATGGGGATCATGCTATTCCGCTTCTCGTGTCGGACGGGGCGCGCGGGGCAGGGCGCAGCGGGGCGGGGTGAACGGGGTGGACGGCGGCAGGAGCACCTCTGCCGCCGTCCACGCTTCGGAGCTCCCGGCCTCAGCCGCCGGTCGTCACGAGGTCGTCACCCGGACGTAGTCGATGACCATCTGCTGCGGGAACTGGGTGGAGCCGTCGGGGTCGCCGGGCCAGTAGCCGCCGACCGCGAGGTTCAGGATGAGGAAGAAGGGCTTGTTGAACACCCACTGGTTGCCGCCCAGGTCGGCGGGGGTGCGCCGCTGGAAGACGTTGCCGTCGACGGACCAGGTGATGGAGTCGGGCGCCCAGTCGACGGAGAAGGTGTGGAAGTCGTCGGCGAACGCCTGCCCGTCGGGAAGGGTGTAGGCGGCGCCGATGCCGCCCGAGCCGGAGTAGCCGGGGCCGTGCAGGGTGCCGTGGACCGTGCCGGGCTCGAAGCCGACGTTCTACATGATGTCGATCTCACCGCTGTTGGGCCAGCCGACGTTGCCGAAGTCGTCGCCCAGCATCCAGAACGCGGGCCAGATGCCCTGGCCGCGCGGGATCTTGATCCGGGCCTCGACATGGCCGTACGCGGCGGCGAACTTGCCGGAGGTGTTGAGCCGGGACGAGGTGTACTCGCACGCCCCGTACCAGCACTGGTAGTTGCCCGGGTTCT
Source organism: Streptomyces globisporus (assembly GCA_014649555.1). Lineage (GTDB taxonomy): Bacteria > Actinomycetota > Actinomycetes > Streptomycetales > Streptomycetaceae > Streptomyces > Streptomyces globisporus. The sequence goes on from BMTG01000017.1 coordinate 29,685, forward strand.
CCTTCCGGGCGGTGATCACGAGGTTGCCCTGGCCGTCGAGCGCGGCGTTGTCGTTGCCCGGGGTGTAGTACTGCCGTTCGTGGTTGTTGACGTTGTCGCCGGTCTCGGTCTGCCACTTGCCGCCGTCCACGCCGGCGCCGGCCGGCCCGTCGAACTGGTCCTCGAAGGCGACGGCCATGGCTCCCGGTCCGGGGGACGGGGAGTCGGCGGCGGGTGCGGCGGACGCTCCGCCGGGGAGTGCGGTGAGGATGGCGGAACAGCAGAGCAGCGAGGCCGCGTAGAGGGCGACGCGGCGGCGCCGGGAGACGCTGCGCGCCGTGGAGTGCGTGGGGTGCACGGTCATCACATCACTTCGCGTGGGGGGACATGCACATGGAGGGCATGCGCATGACAGGTCAACGCCGAGAGGTGAACGGTTGGGGCGATCACCTCGGGCGCATATTTCAATTCTTGATTTAAGGGAGTGCCACAGGAGCCGTCAATAACTTGGTCCGGACCGGAGAAGGAACGGCATGCTTCATCGGCATATGCGCCTGAAGGCGGCGGCCCCGTCGTGCGGTTCCTCCCGGGCGGCGGCAGAGTGGAGATACGGACCGGGCGGCGAAGGGAGCACGACGTGGAGAACGACGGCACACCGCGGCCCCACTTCGTCGTGCAGATCCATGACGCCCGACGGCTGCACTTCGACTTCCGGCTGGAGGTCGACGGCGTACTGAAGTCCTGGGCGGTCCCCCGCGGGCCGTCGGAGAACCCCAGCGACCGCAGGCTCGCCGTGCCGACGGAGGATCACGCTCTGGAGTACCGCGAGTTCGAGGGGGTCATCCCCCGGGGCGAGTCCGGCAGCGGCACGGTCATCGTCTGGGACCAGGGCACCTACCGGCCGCTCGGACACGACGGGCAGGGTGACTCCGTCCCCTTCGCCGAATCCCTGGAGCTGGGTCACGCGACGTTCTGGCTGTACGGGTCGAAGCTGCACGGCGAGTTCGCGCTCACCCGCATCCAGCAGGGCGACGAGCCGGACAGCGGCGGCCATAGGGCCTGGCTCCTGATCAAGGCCAACGACCGTCTCGCCGTACGCGACAGGCCCGGTTCACCGGACCCGTACCACGCCCGGTCCGCCCGTACGGGACGGACGCTGCACCAGGTCGCCGCGGCGGCGGCCCGGGGCGGCGAGGGCTGACCCGCGGGCCGGGAAGCCTTGCCCTTCAAGCCTCTCCGTCCGTGATCCGCCCGCCCGTGACCTGCCCGTCAGTCATCTGCGCGCCCGTGGTCTGCCCGCCCGTGGCCTGCCCGTCCGTGATCTGCGCGAGCACCTCCGTGTAGAGCGACCGCCGGTCGGGGCGGGCGTGGGCCTCGGCCCGGCGCAGGGCCGGCACCGCCGCCCCGCCGAAGCCGACGACCGCGTCGCGGGCGGCTCTTCGGACCGTCGGCCTCGCATGGTCGAGGAGCCGGACCAGATCGGGCAGCGCGGGCGTCCAGCCGGCGCGGCCCAGCGTCCGGACCGCCATGCGCACCACGTCCGGCAGCGGGTCGGCCAGCAGGAGGACGGTGAGCCGGGCGTGGGTGTCCCGGTCGCACAGGGCGCGCGAGGCCCGGTGCGCGTGCAGCCGCACCCCGGCACGCGGATGGTGCAGCAACTCCTCTATCAGTGCAGGCAGTTCCGGGTCCGGACGGGCGCCGGGCGCGGGGGCGCACTCCTCGACGAGGCGGGTCAGGACCTCCCGGGTCCGCCCGGGCGTGCCGGTGCGGGCGAGGTCGAGCAGTTCCGGCAGCGACGGTGGGTCCCCCGGGACCACCGGGGCCCGCGACGGGGTTCGCAGGGAGGCGAGCGCGGCAGCGTCCTCGGGTGCGGTCCCGGGGGCGCGCAGGGGACCGTCGAGGAGGACGAGCCCGTCGGCCAGGGCCTCGCGGCCTGCGGTACGCAGTAGGCGCTCGGCCCGGGTCAGCAAGGGGGTCCGCAGCAGGCGCAGGCCGGTCAGCAGGTCGAGCAGCCCGAGTTCGCCCGCCTTGATACGGGGCGCAAGGAGGTGGGCGAGGGCATCGGCGGGAACACGGCGCAGCGCGGGGCCGGCCGCCGCGTGCACGGCGGGCGGACCGTGTTCCCACCATGCGACGAGCAGCGGGACGAGCGGGGGCAGATCGTCCTCGGGCAGCCGGTCCACCCAGCGCAGCGCCCGCTCGGGCAGCACCCCGGGGGCGGTCAGCTCCCCGTCGTGCACCGGGTCCGGGGAGGCGGTGTCGGGGAGTACGTCGGTCCGGCCGCGCAGATACGCCCGCAGGACGGCGCGCGACACGTCCGGCTCGGGCCAGTCGCGCAGGGCCGTCGCGGCGGCGGTCCGGCGCTCCGGGCTCTCGGCGTCCAGCATGGCCAGCAGCCGGGACCGCTGGGCGGCCGACCGGGGCTGGTCGAGATCGTCCGCCCGTGCCGGGCGTGCGGGGGCACCGGCGGCCGCGTTCGCCGAGCGGGTCTCGGCGATGGTCCACTCGGGCGCGTCGAGCGGCTGAAGCTCGGTCATCCAGTCGACGAGGTGCGCCCGTGCCTCGGGCGCGGCCCCCGGGTACGCCTCGACGAGCGCGCGGAGCAGGCGCCGGGAGCGGGGCACGGCGGTCGGGTGGGCGGGCCCTTCGGCGGTGGGGCCGGTCGCGCTCGCCGCGCGGGGGCTCCTCTCCACCGCACGGTCACTCCCTTCCGCGCCCGGATGGCGAGGGGCTCCGACCGCGGCGGTTGCGTTACGTCCCCGGAACTCCGCCAGCGCTTCGGGGGTCCGTACCGCTGTCGCCAACTCGGCCTGCCACGCGTCCGGTTCCTCGGTGGTCACGCCCTCACCCGGTACGCCGAACGCCTCACGGAGCACGGCGGGCGCGGCTCGCCAGGGGTCGGCACCCAGGTGGGCAGCGGCCAGCGCCCGGTCGAGATCGGCGCGGACGAGCACGGCACCGAGCCGCCGGAGCAGAGGAAGCGGGGAGGCGGCCGCCTCGGGCCGGGGTGAGCCGCCAGGGCCTGCGGGCGGCAGGGCGCGGAGTGCCTCGACGACCGGCAGGCTCCGGCCGGCGGACAGGTGGGGTGCGACGGCGTGCAGGACGTCGATCAGCTCTCCCTCCTCTCCCCCGCCTGTGGCGGTGCAGAACGCGTCGGTGACCGTACCGGCGTGCCGGGCGAACACGGCCACCTCGTCGGCTGACCACGGCCCCGGGCACAGGCGCAGGGCGCACCGCACAAGGCGGCTGCGGAGTCCGGCCTCGCCGGTCCGGGCGGCCAGGTCGAGCCAGTGGCCCAACAGGGCTCGTGCCGCCGATACTTCGTGGACGCCTGCGGTGTCCGGGGGTGTGGGCCGACGGGCGATGCGCAGGGCGGCTTCCGGGTCCCAGCCGGTCCGCAGCAGCATCGCCACATCCGGGTCGGTCCCGGTCGTGGCCCGGCCCGGGGCGTCCGGTGGCATCGGCACACCGTGCCGGGCCAGCGGTTCCGCCAGGTCCGCCACGGAGCCGGAGCCCGCGGCAAGGCGTACACCGCCGTCCGCGACGAGCGCCAGCAGGGCGGGGACGACCGGCGAGGCCCCCGCGTCGAGGGCGAGCACGGCACGGGCGGTCACCTCCCCGTCGAGGGCGCCCAGCAGAAGGCGACGCGTGCGCTCGCCCCCGGCCGCTTCGGCGGCGGCGAGGAGGGTCGCGGTGCGGGCGTCGCCCACGACCGCCGCCAGTGCCCGGGTCAGGCCGGTCCGCAGCCCCGGGTTGTCGTCGCGGCCGAGCGCGCGCAGGAGATGCGGGACGGAGGCGGGCGCTCCCGCGTGCAGCAGGGTGGCAGCCGCCGTCTTCCTGATGTTCATGTTCGGGTGGTGGAGGCAGGCTCCGACCGCCTCGGCCGCCCAGTCGGCCCGTGCCGTGCCCAGGGCCAGCAGGGCTGCCCGTACGGTCCGGATGTCCGGGTCCGAGGTCAGCGGGACGAGTGTCGCGGACAAGGCCCGCGCGTCCGCGCCCGAGGCGTCGTGGGCCGGCAGGGCGATGACGTGCTTGCGCACCTGCGGATCGCGGCTGCGCAGCAGGCGGTGCACCCGTGCCCGGGTGGACGCTGTCGCGGGGACCTGGAGCAACGCCTTGAGCAGCACCGCCTGTTCGCCGCCGGTGAGCCCGGGGTGCTCCAGCAGTCCGAGCACCGTCGCGGTGAGGAACGCGTGGCCCGCGCCGGTGTCGTCCGGGGCGTCGAGCAGACAGACGGGCCTGATCCGCCGCCTCCGCCACAGCCGGCTCCCGAGGGCACGCACGGCCTCCAACGCCTCGGCGGGCAGCTCCGGTTCGCCGTCGGGCCGGGGCCGGCCGGCGGGTACGAGGCCGGGATACGGGGTGTCCGGCCCCGGCGGTGGCGGTGCCGCGTCCGGATCGCGGGGCGCGGCGAGATCGCGCACGATGCGCAGGAGCAGGTCGGACACCAGTGGCAGGGCCTCCGTACCGGCGTGCTCGGCGATCCGGCGGAGTGCCGCCACGGGGGCGTCCGCGTCCACGCGGGCCCGGAGAACGGCCAACTCCCGCTCGTCGGCGGCGCCGAGGTCGGCCTCGACGGCGGACGGGAGGTGCCGGGGGTCGAGCAGGTCGAGCAGGTCCCGCCGCTGCTCGGGTACGCGGGTGAGGTGCCACAGGAGCGCCAGCGCCCGGTCGCGTACGGGGCGCAGCTCGGGTGCGACCGGGGGGCGGGGTGAGCGGACCGGGGCCGGAGGCGGGCTGCCCGGTGCCGGGGGCGGGGCGCCGAGTCCCGAGGGTCGGCCGCCCGACGCCGGGGATGGTCCGCCCGGTGCCTTCGATGGACTGTCCGGTGCCTCGGGTGGGCCGTCCGGCGCCGAGCCCAGGGCGTCGGGCGCCGAGCCCGGGGCGTCCGGCGGGGCGTCGATGCCGAACGCCCGGGCCAGTGCCGATCGCGTACGGTCTCCGCCGATGGCCTCCAGGGCGTCGAGTGCGGCCGACGGGGCCGAGGGCAGCAGGGCGAGTACCGCGTCCTCGGCGTTCGGAGGGCGCAGCGCGCGGATCGCTACGAGGAACGGGCGCGGGTCCCGGGCGGCCGGGAGCAGCCGGGCGACGGTCTCGCCGATGGGGACGTCGGTGACCCCCTGCCGCTCCAGGGCGACCAGCAGCTCCAGCCGGCGCGGCCAGTCCGGGGCGGCGGGCGGGGCGTCGACGAGGGCGTCGAACAGCGGGCGACGGCACGTGTAGAGGACCGTGGCGACGTCCTCGGCCGGGACGGTGTGGTCGGCGAGGGCCAGATCGAGGACGGGCCCGGCGTCCCGGTCCGCCGGGAAGTGGCCGCGCCGGTGCAGTCCGCGCAGACAGGTCAGCACCGGCCCGGCGAGCAGGAGGGGGTCCGTGGCGGCCAGGGCCACCAGGCGTCCGACGTCGGTGCGCTCCGCCCGCTCGCCCAGGAGTTCCACGGCCTGCCGACGCAGGGCAGGAGCCCCGGCCGGGTCCTCGGCCGTTTTCCACAGCACCGCGTGGTGCCCGTGCCGGGCCGCGGCGACGAGAACGGCGGCCGCGAGCGCCGCGCCCCCACCACCCCGCGCACCCGCCGGCCGGGTCAGCGACGACGGGGGCAGCGGAGTCACCACCGCCCAGGGCTCGGCGAGTTCGCGCAGCGCACCGGTCACGACGTCGTGGTCCGGCGCGTCGAGCAGGCGGACCAGCCGGTCGCGTACGAACGCCGGTGCCAGCAGTCCGGCGTGCAGTCCTTCGCGGGCCAGCCGCAGCGCCTCGGCCTGGAGGACCGGGTCCCCGGTGCCGACGAGTTCGGCCACGAGACGGTCGGGGCGGTGCGCGTCGGCGGCGGCACTCTCGCGGACGGCCCGGTAGAGGGGTTCGCCCGCCGGTTCCGTGCGCAGGACCACCGGGTCGCCGAGGAGTTCGGTTCGCAGCCAGGCGATCCGTACCCGGGCGGGCAGCGCGGCCGCGCGCCAGTCGGGCAGCCGAGTGCGCGGCCCTCGCGAACCGAGCCGGGTGTGGAGTCCGGCGAGCAGGAGGGACTCCTCCGGCGACGACCCCACCGTATCCGGCAACAGGCCTGCCACCAGGGCGAGCTGCCCGCCGTCGGCGTCCGGGGTGCGCGGGATGTCCGTGCGCTCGGCGAGGAGCGTCAGGCCCAGGTGCCGGAGGCGGGGGACGGGGTGCCGTACCAGTCGGCCGAGCAGGTCCGGTGGGCAGGTGCGGGCGTCGAGGCGCCGGGCGAGGAGACCGGCGTCGGCGCGGTCGAGGGCATCGCTGATCGGGTCGTCCGGCGGGGTGGTCACCGACGGAGCGTAGACGGCCGGTTCGCTCCGCCGCCCCCGGTTATCCGGACGCCGGGTATCGCCCCGGCCCGTCCTGATCGATGATGTTGGCCGGGGCCGCCGCCCCGGGGCAGAGCAACAGCCGTGGGAGGAAAGGGTTGTCATGCGGGAACAGCCGACGGACCCGGCGACGACGGACACGGACGCGCGGCAGGCGTCCCGTACGGATACGGACGCCCAGGTCATCGTGGTGGGGGCGGGCCCGGCGGGCTCCTCGGCCGCGTACCACCTGGCACGGGCCGGGGTGGACGTGATCCTGCTGGAGAAGGCCCGCTTCCCCCGGGAGAAGGTCTGCGGGGACGGTCTCACCCCGCGGGCGGTGCACCAGCTCATCCGGATGGGCGTCGACATCACCGCACCGGGCTGGACGCGTTCGCGCGGGATGCGCTGGGTGGCCGGGAAGCACCGGGTGCACATCGAGTGGCCGGCGCTGGGCCGCTACCCGGACTTCGGCCTCTCCCGCAGCCGGCACGACTTCGACGACATCCTGGCCCGGCACGCCGTGGCGGCGGGGGCCCGGCTGTACAGCGGCTGGAAGGCGGAGCGGCCGCTGACGGACCGGGCGGGCCGGGTCACCGGGGTCGCCGCGTCCTCGGACTCGCCGGACGTTGCGGAGCCGGTCGACTTCCGCGCGCCGGTCGTCATCGCCGCTGACGGGGCGTCCGCCCGCCTCGCCCTGGCGCTGGGCCTGGAACGGGACCCGCGACGGCAGATCGCGACCGCCGCCCGGCGCTACTACCGCAGCCCCGAACGCTCCCGGGAGGAGTACCTGGAGCTGTGGGCCGACCTCCGCTTCCCCGACGGGGGCCCGTACCTCCCGGGCTACGGCTGGATCTTCCCGATGGGTGACGGACGGGTCAACGTCGGACTCGGGGCGCTCCCCCACCGGCGGCACGGCAAGGCGGACCTGCGCGCCACCCTCGACCAGTGGCTGGCCCGCACCCCGCAGGAGTGGGGGCTGCGCGAGGAGAACGCGGAGGGCCCGGTGCGCAGCGCCGCCCTGCCCCTCGGCTTCAACCGCCATCCGCTGTACGCCCGGGGGCTGTTGCTCGTCGGCGACTCCGGCGGGATGGTCAGCCCCTGGAACGGCGAGGGCATCGCCCAGGCGATGGAGGCGGGCGAGGTGGCCGCCGAGACCGCGGCCCTCGCCCTGGCGCACGCCCAAGGGCCCCGCCGTGAACAGGTACTGCGCGGCTACCCGGTGGAGATGAACCGCCGCTGGGGCCGCTACTACCGGCTCGGCAACACCGCCGCCGACCTGGTCTTCAGCCGCTCGGGCTTCCAACCGGTGCTCAACCGGTACGTCATGGGCTCGCCGTTCCTCCTCGACCTGCTGGCCCGGCTGCTCACCGACCTCACGGACAAGCCCTCGCGCGATGTGGCCGACCATGTCCTCAACACGGCCTTCCGCCTCGTCCCGGCTCCGGGTCCGAGCCGTCGGCGGGGCGCGGGGCGTGGCGGGCCGCCGGGCCGGAAACGCTGACGGCCCACCGCGGGAACGGACCGAAGGAAGACGGCATGACCATCACCGCACGCGAACTCAACCGCTCCACGCTCGCCCGGCAGTTGCTGCTGCGGCGCGAGCCGCTGGACGCCGTCGAGGGGGTGCGGCGCGTGGTGGCGCTCCAGGCGCAGCAGCCCGCCTCGCCCTATCTCGCCCTCTGGAACCGGCTCGCGGACTTCGATCCGGCCGGTCTCGACGCCGCGTTCACGGGTCACGCGGTCGTCAAGGCCACGCTGATGCGGCTCACGCTCCACGCCGTGCACGCCGAGGACCACGCGGTGTTCCGGGAGGCCATGCATCCGGTGATACGGGCGTCCCGGCTGGGATCCCGCTTCACCGCGTCCGGGCTGACCGCCGAGGACGCCGAGAAACTCGTCCCCGGGCTGCTGGAGTTCGCGGAGCGGCCCCGGACCACCGCCGCGTGCGAGGCGTGGCTGGGCGAGCGGCTGGGCGCGCCGCCGGAGCAGGGCGCATGGTGGGGGCTGCGGCAGTTCACGCCGCTGCTCCACGCACCCACCGCGCCGCCGTGGTCGTTCGGCCACCGGCCTGCGTACATCGCGCCGCGCACCGGCCCTCCGCGCACGGACGCGGAGGCGTCGGCCGCTTCGCTGCGGACCCTCGTCGTGCGGTACCTCTCGGGGTTCGGGCCCGCGTCGGTCGCGGACGTCGCGCAGTTCGCGATGGTCCGGCGGACCGCGGTGCGGGCGGCGCTCGCGGATCTCGCCGGGGAGCTGGACCGGCTGGAGGGGCCGGAGGGCGAGGAGCTGTTCGATCTGCCGGGTGCTCCGCGGCCGGACGCGACGGCGCCTGCGCCGCCCCGGCTGATGGCGATGTGGGACAGCGTTCTGCTGGCGTACGCGGATCGCGGCCGGGTCCTGCCGCCCGCGTACCGCAGGGTCGTGATCCGAGCGAACGGGGACGTGCTGCCGACGCTGCTGGTCGACGGGTATGTGGCGGGGGTGTGGCGGCCGGTCGACGGGGGCATCGAGGCGGCCGCGTTCCATCCGCTGCCCGAGGAGGTCTGGGAGGGGCTCGCCGTCGAGGCCCGGTCGCTGGTGGGGTTCCTGGCCGGCCGGGAACCGGAGGTCTACCGGCGCTACGGCCACTGGTGGAACCGTCTCCCGGACGCCACCGTGCGGCTGTTGCCCGGTGGCTGAGGGCAGTGGCCCGATCCTCGATTCCACGAACGCATGCTCTACAGGCCTGTAGATTACCTCCGTCGTAGACCGCTCCAGAGAAAGCAGCAGCCATGTTGGGGATCGGCGAACTCACCCTCGTTCTTCTCGTGATCGTGGTGGTCCTGAGCATCAAGAGGCTGCCGGATCTGGTGCGCTCCGCCGGCAAGGCCGCGCGCATCCTCAAGAGCGAGAAGCGGGCGTTCAAGGACCAGGACCCCGACGCGGACGGCGGCCCGCACCGGCCGTCCCCCCGGGTCATCCGCGGGGAGACGGCCGAGCGGGACACCCCGTAGGGCCGTCGCCTAGGACGCGGCCTCGGGCGGCGTCTGCGGGTGCAGGAGCCTGGCCAGCAGGTCGTCCAGGCTGACCAGTCCGGTGAGCCGGCCCTCCCCGTCCCGCACGACGGCGATGGTGGCCCGCCGCTCGCGCAGTTGCTCCACCGCGTGGGCGGCGGTCTCCTCCGGGGCCAGCTCCGGGACCGGGCGGGCCAGATCCCGGGCGAGGGCCGCCCGCGACCGGGCGCGGGCGACGAGGGCGTCGCGCGCGTGCACCGATCCGAGCACCCGCTCCCCGTCCCGTACCAGCAGGCGGGTGCGGTCGGCTTCGGCGGCGGTGGCCAGGACCTCGTCGAGTCCCGCGTCGGCCGGGACGGTCACGATCCGTCCGGTTGGGATCTGGACGGCGGAGACCGGGGCCTGCGGTTCGGTCAGGGACCGGGTCATCAGGCCGGAGTCGCCCTTGCTGATCAGCCCGAGCCGCTCGGACTCCTCGATGAGGTGGGTGAGCTGGTCCCGGTTGTGCACCGAGGTCAGCTCGTCGCGCGGGGCGACCCGGCAGAGCCGCACCAGCCCGTTGCTGATCCAGTTCATCAGCCGGATCAGCGGCCGTACGGCGTTGACCACGGCCCGGAAGGCCGGGCTCAGGAGCATCGCCGAGCGCTCCGGGTGGGCGATGGCCCAGGACTTCGGGGCCATCTCGCCGACCACCATGTGCAGGAAGACGACGACGATCATGGCCAGCGCGAAGGCGATGCCGTAGCTGAGGGCGGCGGGCAGCCCGAGCTTCTCCAGCAGCGGGTCCAGCTCGTGGGAGATGGCGGGCTTGGAGACGGAGCCGAGACCCAGGGTGCAGATGGTGATGCCGAGCTGGGCGCCCGCGAGCATCAGCGACAGCTCGCGCATCCCGGCGAGCGCCGCCTTGGCACCGCGCTGCCCGCGGGCCACGGCCTGCTCCATGCGGTGGCGTTTGGCGGCGACCAGGGCGAATTCGGCGGCGACGAAGAACCCGCTGCCGATGAGCAGCAGGACGGTCACGAAGAGGGCCAGGGGGAAGCTCATGCCTGCGGCTCCTGTCCGGTGCGGTCACCGTCGGCCGTCGGATCGGCGTCGGCGTCGGCGGTGCGGTCTTCTCGCTCGATGCGGACGTACTCGGCGACGTGCCGGTCGAGCGAGCGGACGGCGATCCGGACGCCGGAGACGGTCAGCCGGTCCCCCACCGTCGGGAAGCGGCCGAGCCGGTCGATGATCAGTCCGGCCAGGGTGTCGTAGTCGTCGCTCTCCTGGGGCAGTTCGATCCCGGTGGCCTCCTCGATCTCGTCGAGGCGGCGGCCCGCGTCCACGATCCAGCCGGAGCCGTCGGCGACCGCGAGTTCGACGACGGTGTCGGACTCGTCGGCGATGTCCCCGACGAGTTCCTCCGCGATGTCCTCGTACGTGACGATCCCGGCGAGGCCGCCGTGCTCGTCCAGGACCACGGCGAACTCGTCGTCGCGCTCCCGCATCTGCGTCACGGCGGCGGGCAGCTTCAGCAGCTCGGGCAGCAGGAGCGGATCGCGGGCCAGCGATCCGACCGTGGTGCGGCCGACGTCCGCGGCGGACAGCCGCATCAGTTCGCGTACGCCCAGGACACCCGCCGGGTCGTCCGGGTGGTCACCGAGCACCGGGTAGTTGGAGTGCCCGTGCCGGGCGATCAGCTGCACGGCCTCGGCGGCCATGGCGTCCCGGCGGACGAAGGCGACGTCGGCGCGCGGGATCATCACCTCGGCCAGGGTCCGTTCGGAGAACTCCAGGGCGTGGTCCATCAGTTCGGCGGTCGCGGCGGGCAGCTCGCCCTGCTCGTGGGATTCCCCGATCAGGTGGCCCAGCTCCTCCAGGGTGGCGCCGTGGTGCAGTTCCTCGACGGGTTCGATGCCGATCCGGCGCAGCAGCCGGTTGGCCGCGCTGTCGAAGATGTGGATCAACGGGCCGACCACGCGGAGGTAGATCAGGGTGGAGGCGGCCAGGGACTTCGCCATCCGCTCCGGGATGGCGAGGGCCAGGTTCTTGGGGGCGAGTTCGCCCAGGACCATCTGGATGACGGTCGCCACCACGAAGGACAGCACGACGGAGATGCCGGAGACCACACCGTCGGGCACGCCGGTGCCGCTGAGGGCGGGGCGCAGCAGCGCGGAGACGGACGGTTCGGCGAGGAAGCCGACGACGAGCCCGGTGACGGTGATGCCGAGCTGGGCGCCGGAGAGCATGAACGAGAGGCGCTCCAGCACGTTCACGGCGCGGGCGGCCCGGTTGTCCCCGGCCGCGGCCTCCCGGGCGAGGGTCAGCCGGTCCGCGGAGACGTACGCGAACTCCTGGGCCACGAAGTAGCCGGTCCCGGCGGTCAGGACGAAGACGGCCAGCAGACCGAGCAGAGCGGCGATCATCGGGTCCTCGCCCCGTAGGAGCGGCGGCCGGCCCGGGCCGTGGCCGCGCCGGCGGATCGGATGCGGTGGAAGTCAGGCCCCGGAGGGCGAAGGTCGGGCCCCGAAGGGCCCGTACTGGCAGACAACGCGTGGCTCCTGTCCGGCTGGGGGTTCTCCAGCCACTGTGTGGAGGGGTTCGGCCCCCTCCCCCGCACCGGTGCGTTTCCGGTTCTGCCCACGGTCGGGCCTGCGGTCCATGAACTCTACAGCGGAGTAGATGGGCGGTTCAGGGGTGGCTTCCGTGACGAGAACCGTACGCCAATGGGCATATCCAGGGAGGGAACGGACACCCCCTGACGATCACGCCGGGCTGAGCGCCGCACGGGGACAGCCTCTACAGCGGGGTCGCCGCCTCCAGGACGAGGAACAGGGCGACGGCCGCGTTCAGCGCGGACAGCGCGGAGACGGTCGTCCCGGCCGCGGCGACGAGCGCGGCGGCCCCGGCCGGGGTGAGGGCCGGGGGCCAGCTCCGGTCCGGCGGCACCGGACCCAGGAGCGCCGCCACCCGGCGCGGCACCGGGCCCGCGGTGGCGAAGGCGGCGAAGGCCGCGCCGCCGGGCACCGGGCGGGCGACGAGCGCCGCCTTGCCGACGGCACGGGCGGTCAGCCGGCGGTCGCCGGTGACCCGGGCCGCCTCCTCGTCCGCCCAGCGCTCCGTGCTGTAGACCAGGGCCCCGAGCAGCGGCCACAGAAGGGGGTTGACGCAGCCGGCCAGCCGGGTCGCGAGCAGCAGCCGGTGATGGCGTCCCGTCAGATGGGCACGCTCGTGGGCGAACAGCGCCCGGTGCTCGGCCGGTTCGAGGGAGGCGAGCATGGCCGTGGAGACCATCACCCGCCCCGGGGAGCCGGGGAGCGCGTAGGCGTACGGGATGGCGTCGGGCAGCACGGCGACGTCGCCGCCCCCTCCCAGCCCCCGGAGCGCCCGGTGGGCCCGGGCCCGGAAGCGGAAGTGGCGGTGGACGGTGAATCCGCAGGCCGCGGTCACGACGACGAGCGCCAGGATGGAGGCCTTGCCCGCGAACGCGTCGTGCGGCACCGCCTCGCGGACCTCGTCGTCGGACCAGCCGTCGGGCAGCGGGTTGCCGGGGAGCTGGGCGGTGCCCACGACCACCAGCAGCCCGAGGCACAGCAGGCTGCAGGAGGCGAGGATGACGGCGACGGTGGTCAGCAGCCGGGCGGCCCTGCGGGGGTGCAGATGCTGTTCGGCCAGGCGGGCGATCGGCAGCGCGGTCAGGGGCAGCACGAGGGGCAGGTAGACGAAGACCCCCATCGTCAGCGCTCCGGCCGGTCCGAGGGCGCGCCGGCGTCGTCGGGGCCGCTCTCGGCGAGCAGGGACCGCAGCAGGTCCTCGTCGTGGGAGGAGAGGACGGAGACGAAGCTGGAGAGCACCGCGTCGCGGTCGCTCTGCTTGTCGAGGAGCCGGCGCATCCGCAGGGCGGCGAGCCCCGCCTCGTTCGCCACGGGCTCCCACAGGACGGGGCGCCCCCGGCCGGTGCGCGTGACCGCCTGCTTGGCGTGCAGCCGGGTCAGGATGGTGATGACGGTGCTGTACGAGAGACCCGCGCCGAGCCGCTCCTGCACCCAGGCCGCGGCCACCGGTTCGCTCGCCTCGCCCAGTACCGAGAGCACCTGGGCCTCCAGCTCGCCCTGGCCGCGCCTGCGGGCGGGCGTCTCCTGTTCGCCACCGGCTCTTTCGGCGTCCACGGCACGGCCCCTTTCTCCGTCTCGCCGCCCGGCACTCTCCGTTCGGCCGCCCGGCCGTGGCACTGGGCCCGCCGGGCATCGGGGAATCGTATCCAGCCTACGGAGGGACCGGCCACCATCAGGGGCGGGACCGCTCGCACCCGGCCGGCGCGGACGTGCCGGCCGGGACCGACACGGACCACCGCGCCACGGCCCGCCGCCCCCTGGCCCGGGAAATCTACAGTGCTGTAGATTTTCCTTACCGCTGCCGACAAGGGAGAAGATCATGGGTGTGAGCCTCGCCAAGGGTGGAAACGTCTCGCTGAGCAAGGAGGCTCCCGGGCTGACCGCGGTCCTCGTCGGTCTCGGCTGGGACGTCCGCACCACCACCGGCTCCGACTACGACCTGGACGCGAGCGCGCTGCTCTGCGACGAGGCGGGCAAGGTGCTCTCGAACGAGCACTTCGTCTTCTACAACAACCTGAAGAGCCCGGACGGTTCGGTCGAGCACACCGGCGACAACCTCACCGGTGAGGGCGAGGGCGACGACGAGATCGTCAAGGTCGACCTCGCCTCGGTGCCCGCGACCGTCGCGAAGATCGTATTCCCGGTCTCGATCCATGACGCCGAGAGCCGGGGCCAGAGCTTCGGCCAGGTCCGCAACGCGTACATCCGGGTGGTGAACCAGGCGGGCGGCGCGGAGATCGCCCGCTACGACCTGAGCGAGGACGCCTCCACCGAGACGGCGATGGTCTTCGGCGAGCTGTACCGGCACGGCGCGGAGTGGAAGTTCCGTGCGGTCGGGCAGGGTTACGCATCCGGGCTGAGCGGCATCGTCGCCGACTTCGGCGTCAGTCTCTGAACCGCTCGGACGCGATCACGGAAGGCGGAACGATGACGATCAACCTCACCAAAGGCCAGCAGGTCAGCCTCACCAAGTCCGGCGGCGGCGAGCTCGACGTCGTACGGATGGGTCTCGGCTGGAAGTCCGCTCCCCGTAAGGGATTTCTGGCGCGGCTGACCGCCCGCGAGATCGACCTGGACGCCTCGGCGGTGCTCTTCGCGGGCCAGGCCCCGCAGGACGTGGTCTTCTTCCAGCATCTGACCAGCGACGACGGCTCGGTCCAGCACACCGGGGACAACCGGGTCGGCGGGGCGGGCCAGGGCGGCGACGACGAGTCGATCGTCGTCGACCTGCGCCGCGTCCCGGCCCATGTGGACCAGATCGTCTTCACGGTGAACTCGTTCACCGGCCAGACCTTCGAGGAGGTCGAGGCGGCGTTCTGCCGGCTGGTCGACGAGAGCAACGGCCAGGAGCTGGCCCGGTACACGCTGACCGGCGGCGGCCGGCACACCGCCCAGATCATGGCCAAGGTCCAGCGGTCCGGCTCGGGCTGGCAGATGACGGCGATCGGCGCGGCGGCGGACGGGCGGACCTTCCAGGACCTCATGCCCGCGGTCACGCAGCACCTCTGACCCCGTCCGGCAGCATCGCGGGGGTGCGCACGCGGCACGTGCTCACCCCCGCACCGCCTTCACGACCACCCACCCCGTACGTATCGACACCTGTCGACGCACGTATCGACCGAGGGACAGCATGGGCAGACCTTCCCGGCTCGGGGACGAGGACAGATCCGACTACGCGAGCGCGCTCGACGAGGTGATCGCCTCCCCGGAGATCCGACGCCTGCTGGAGCGCTCGGGCGTCCCCGGCGACCGGTTGCGTGTCCGGGGCCTGGCGGCCGTGGCGCGCACGGCGGCCGCCGCCGACATGGAGTACCGGAGGTACGCGGCCCTGCGGCTCCACGATCGGGGCGGGCGGCGGGACGCCCGGACGGCGCCGCTCTCCGGTCCCGGCGACCAGGAGCGGCCGGGGGCCGGGGTGCTGGCGGTCCTCGGGGTGCTGACGCCGGTGCTCGCCGCCGTGGCCGCGGCGACGTTCCTGCTGCTCGGGTACGGTCTGCGGCTCGCCGAGACCCTGCCCGCCCTGGCGGACACGCTCGTCGGCGTCGGCTGGTTCAGTCTGGTCGTCGCGGCGGTCGCGGCCCTGGTCAGCGTGGTCGCCCTCTACCGGACGGCGGCGCGGCAGTCGGCGGTGGACGCGGTGGCCGTGTCCGACCTGTCCGCCGCCCCTTCTGATGCTCCCGCGCTCGCCCAGGCCCGTGAGGCGTGGCTCGTGGCGCTGCGCGACCGGGGGATCCGGCCGTTCCTCCTCCAGGAGCTCGCCGAGGCGGAGGCCTCCGCGCCGGGTGCGGGCGAGGGGCGCGGCTCCCGGTTCAGCTCACCGGCGTTCGCGGGGCCCGACTACTCCGGTCCGGGGTTCGAGGGGTCGACGCCACCCGTTCCCCGGCAGCCCTGACCAGGGCGGCCATGACCCGGGTGTCCTGGCCCATCTCCGGGTGCCATTGCACCCCGAGCACCAGGCTTGTGTGGTCCGGGAGTTCCAGGGCCTCCACCGTCCCGTCCGGGGCGTGCGCGGAGGCCACCAGGCCGACGCCGAGGCGGTCGACCGCCTGGTGGTGGTAGGCGGGCACCATCGCGTCCTCGGGGACGGCGTCCGCGTACGCGGTGCCGGTCACGGGGGTCACCGGGTGGCTGCCGAAGACGCCGAGGCCGCCGGTGTGGTCCTCCAGGTGCTGGATCAGCGTGCCGCCGCGGGCGACGTTGAGCAGTTGCATGCCCCGGCAGATGCCGAGCAGGGGGACCTGCTGATCGATCGCCGCCCGGATCAACTCCAGCTCCCAGGCGTCGCGTTCGCGGGCCGGGGGGCCGGTACGGGGGTCGGCGGCCGCCCCGTACCGGGCGGGCTCGACGTCCGCTCCCCCGGCGATCACCAGCCCGTCCAGCGCGGCGACGGTGTCCCGGGCCGCGCCCTCGGCGTCATCGGGCGGCAGCAGCACCGCCAGCCCGCCCGCCGCCCGGACGAGGCGCGGATAGGCGGCGGGCAGCAGCACCGCGGGCATCTCCCACACCCCCCACCGGGCCGGGTCCTGGTAGGTGCTGATGCCGATGACGGGCCGGGACATGGAACGTACTCCTTCGGTCGGGGGGATCGCGTCGGCGGCCGGGGTCGCCGACGTGCTCAGTCGCGGGCGAGTTCGGCCTCGGCCGCCGCCAGTGCGGCGAATTCCTCCTCCGGGGCTCCCGCGACCAGCCGGTGACGGCTGTAGAAGGCGAAGTAGGCCAGCGCCACCGCGTACACGGCGAGCGCGATGAACGCCGCGTCGCGGTCCACCAGGAAGGTCGCCACCAGGGCCGAGCATGCCAGAACGAAGGCGACGGACGAGGTGAGCGCGCCGCCGGGGGTGCGGTAGGGGCGCGGCAGCTCCGGTTCGCGGCGGCGCAGCACCAGGTGGGAGAGGGCCATGAGCGCGTAGCTGATGGTGGCGCCGAAGACGGCGACGTTCAGCATCCGGCCGCCGTTGCCGCTCCAGGCGGCGAGCGTGAAGCCGATGACGCCGGGAATCAGCAGGCCGAGGTAGGGGGACTTGCGGCGGTTGGTGAGGGAGAGGAAGCGCGGCAGATAGCCCGCCCGGGAAAGGGCGAAGAGCTGCCGGGATCCGGCGAAGATCAGGGAGAAGAAGGAGGCGACGAGTCCGGCGAGGCCCGCGTAGTTCACGAAGCGGCTCAGGGCGGTCGGCTCGCCGTCGCCCTGGAGGGCCACCACGAGCGGGTTCCCGGCCTCCTTGATGGCGTTCGCGCCCTGGGCGCCGGTGGCGGAGACGAAGGTGATGAGGGCCAGGAAGACCAGTACGGCCAGCGAGATCGCCAGGGCCTTGGGCATCGAGCGGACCGGGTCCTTGGCCTCCTCGGCGGCGAGCGGCACGCCCTCCACCCCGAGGAAGAACCACATGCCGAACGGGAAGGCGGCCCAGATCCCGAGGAGTCCGTACGGCAGCCAGGAGGAGGAGCCGAAGGCGGAGGCGTCGGCCGGGATGTCGTTGAGGCGGCCCGCGTCGAACTCGGTGAACGCGCCGACGGCGAAGATCAGCAGCGCGGCCACCGCGATGGCGGTCACCACCAGGCTGAAGCGGAGCGCCTCGCCGACGCCCCAGAGGTGGATGCCGATGAAGATCGCGAAGCAGGCGAGGTAGACGGGCCAGCCGGAGGTGAGGCCGAACAGGCCGAGCGATTCGACATAGTCGCCGATGAAGAGGGAGATGGCGGCCGGGGCGAGGATGTACTCGATGAGGATGGCCGTCCCCGTCAGGAAGCCGCCCCAGGTGCCGAGCGCCCGCCGGGCGAAACCGTAACCGCCGCCCGCCGTGGGGAGGATGGCGGAGAGTTCGGCGAGCGCGAAGACGAGACACGCGTACATGACGCCCATCAGGACCATGGCCACGGCGAGTCCGCCGAAGCCGCCCTTGGACAGGCCGATGTTCCAGCCGGAGAAGTCGCCGGAGACGACGTAGGCGACGCCGAGTCCGGTCAGCAGGAGCCAGCCGGCGCTGCCGCGGCGCAGGGTCCTGCGGTGCAGATACGCGTCCGTGCCGGACTTCGCCGGGCCCGCGTCACCGGGTGGTCCGGCGGGTGTTTCGGTTCCCTGAGCCATGAGGCGCTCCAGATGTGGGTCGACGTCATCGTTGGAACTGCTTCGATCAAAGGTTCGTCGGCACACCTTTGTGGAACGCGGCGGCGCCTGGCAAGGGGCGTGCGTTAAAGAGTGGTTACGGATTCGCCTCGCCGGGCGCCGTCGACACGGCTTTCAGGCGAGGAAGCCGCGCAGCAGGGCCGCCGTGCCGCCGCAGTGTTCGCGCATCATCTCGCGCGCCGCGTCCGGGTCCCGGTCGAGGACCGCCTCGACGACGGCCGCGTGCTGCTGCTGGGAGTGCTCCAGGTTGCGCACCAGCAACGGGATCCCGTCGAGCAGTTCGTTGAGGGTGGCCCGGACGGCGGCGTACTGGGCGGCGAGCGTGCGGGAGCCGGAGAGTTCGGCGAGGGTGAGGTGGAGCAGGGTGTCCTGGCGGCGGTAGTCCTCCAGCCGGGCGCCCCGGGTGGCGTCGAGCGCCCCGCGCAGCCGGCCCTCGCCCTCGGCCGTGAGTCCTTCGGCACACAGGCCCGCCGCCCCGGCCTCCAGCACCTCGCGGAAGCGCAGGGTGTCCTCGACGTCGACGGCGGCGATGCGGCGGCGCAGTTCGCCGTCTCCGTCGGGGGCTGCGGTGCGCGGCAGGACGAACGTTCCTCCGTAGCGGCCGCGGCGGCTCTCGACCATGTTCTGGTCCTGGAGGACCTTGAGGACCTCGCGCAGCGTCACCCTGCTGATCCGCAGGTGCTGGGACAACTCGCGCTCGGAGGGCAGGCGTTCGCCCGGCGGTACGAGGCCGAGGCGCAGCAGCTGGAGGACCTGTTCCAGGGCCTCCTCGAAACCGTTGCCCGCGCGGACCGGGCGCAGCACGGAGTCCAGCGGGCCTGGCGCGGTGTCGCCCGCACCCCCTTCCGCCTCCCCTGCCCGTGCCGCCGGACGGGTGTCGTCCGCTCTTCCGCTGGTGGCCACTGACGGATCCCCTTCCCAAGCAATGGTTCTCTGTCATACCTTATGCCTCCCGGTTCACCCAAGGAGGCATCCCGTGGCAGACCGCACACCCCCGCTCGGCGTCGACGAGCTCCGCTCACGGGTCGCGGACGGGTCGATAGACACCGTGGTGCTGGCCTTCCCGGACATGCAGGGCCGGCTTCAGGGCAAGCGGTTCGCGGCCGGGTTCTTCCTCGACGAGGTGCTGGAGCACGGCACCGAGGGCTGCAACTATCTCCTGGCCGTGGACACCGAGATGCAGACGGTCGACGGTTACGCGATGTCCTCGTGGGAGAACGGCTACGGCGACTTCGGCATGGTCCCCGACCCCGCCACCCTGCGCCCCGTCCCCTGGCACGAGGGGACCGCACTGCTGATCGCGGATCTCGCCTGGCACGACGGCAGTCCGGTGGTGGCCGCCCCCCGGCAGATCCTGCGCCGCCAGCTCGACCGGCTGGCGGAGCGCGGCTGGACGGCCCAGGTCGGCACGGAGCTGGAGTTCATCGTCTTCCGGGACAGTTACGAGGAGGCCTGGGACCGCGACTACCGCGGGCTGACCCCGGCCAACCAGTACAACATCGACTACTCCATCCTCGGCACCGGCCGCATCGAGCCGCTGCTGCGCCGGATCCGCAACGAGATGCAGCGGGCGGGGCTGACCGTCGAGTCCGCCAAGGGCGAGTGCAATCCCGGCCAGCACGAGATCGTCTTCCGTTACGACGAGGCGCTCACCACCTGCGACCAGCACGCCGTCTACAAGACGGGCGCCAAGGAGATCGCGGCCCAGGAGGGCGTCTCGCTGACCTTCATGGCCAAGTACGACGAGCGCGAGGGCAACTCCTGCCACATCCACCTCTCGCTGACCGACGCGGACGGCGAGAACGTGATGGCGGGCGACGCACCGGACGGCATGTCCGAGGTGATGCGCCACTTCCTGGCCGGGCAGCTCGCCGCCCTGCGGGACTTCTCCCTCCTCTACGCCCCCAACATCAACTCCTACAAACGCTTCCAGCCCGGCTCCTTCGCCCCCACCGCGGTCGCCTGGGGCGTCGACAACCGCACCTGCGCCCTGCGGGTCGTCGGCCACGGGCGTTCGATGCGCTTCGAGAACCGGCTGCCCGGCGGCGACGTCAACCCGCATCTGGCCGTCGCCGGACTGGTCGCCGCCGGACTGTACGGGGTCGAGCACCGGCTGGAGCTGCCCGAGGCCTGTACGGGCAACGCCTACACCGCCGACTACGACCAGGTGCCGACGACCCTGCGCGAGGCCGCCGAACTGTGGGAGGCCAGCCCGATCGCCAAGGAGGCGTTCGGCGAGGAGGTCGTCGCGCACTACCTGAACATGGCCCGGGTCGAACTGGCCGCGTACGACTCCGCGGTGACCGACTGGGAGCTGCGCCGCTCCTTCGAACGCCTCTGACCTTCCGAACGCCTCTGCCCACCACCCGCTTCCCTGATCGGGGTCCGTACGTGTCACAACCCACCCTGGACGTCCTCAATCCGGCGACCGCCGAGGTCATCGCCACCGTCCCCGCCGCCTCCGCCGCCGATGTGGACGCCGCCGCCGTCCGCGCGGCGGCGGCCCAGCGCTCCTGGGCCGCCGCCGCGCCCGCCGACCGGGCCCGACTGCTGCGCCGCTTCGCCGTCGTCATCGACGAACACATCGAGGAACTGGCCCAGTTGGAGGTCCGGGAGGCCGGTCACACCATCGGGAACGCCCGGTGGGAAGCGGGCAACGTCCGCGATCTGCTCGACTACAGCGCGGGCGGGGCCGAACGGCTGCTGGGCCGGCAGATCCCGGTGGCGGGCGGCATCGACTTCACGATCCTGGAGCCGCTGGGCGTCGTCGGGGTCATCGCCCCGTGGAACTTCCCGATGCCGATCGCCGCCTGGGGCCTCGCCCCGGCCCTCGCGGCGGGCAACGCCGTCCTCCTCAAGCCCGCCGAGACGACCCCGCTGACCGCTCTGCGGCTGGCCGAACTCGCCCTGGCGGCAGGCCTTCCCGAGGGGCTCTTCCAGGTGCTGCCCGGCGAGGGCCCGGTGGCCGGGAGCGCGCTGGTCGAGCACCCGGGCGTCGCGAAGATCGTGTTCACCGGCTCCACCCGGACCGGGAAGCACATCATGACCCGCTGCGCCGAGCGCGTGAAGCGGCTCACCCTGGAGCTGGGCGGCAAGAGCCCCAACGTCGTCTTCGCCGACGCCGATGTGGAGGCCGCGGCGGCAGCCGCCCCGATGTCCTTCCTGGACAACGCCGGCCAGGACTGCTGCGCCCGGACCCGGATCCTGGTCGAGCGGTCCGTGTACGACCGGTTCCTCGACGCCCTCGTCCCGGCCGTGTCCGCCGTGGTGGTGGGCGACCCGGCCGACGAGAAGACGCAGATGGGGCCGCTGATCTCGGCCGTCCAGCGGGACCGGGTCCGGGGGCTCGTCGACGGTGGCCGGGAGGCCGACGGCGTACGGGCGATGCTCGGCAAGGCTCCCGAGGGGCCCGGGTTCTGGTATCCGCCGACCGTCCTCGCCGGGGTCGCGCCCGACGCTCCGGTGGCCGTCGAGGAGGTCTTCGGGCCGGTGGCCGTGGTGCTGCCGTTCGAGGACGAGGCGGACGCGGTGCGGCAGGCCGACGCCACCGACTACGGGCTCGCCGGCTCGGTCTGGACCCGGGACGTGGGCCGCGCACTGCGCGTGAGCCAGAGGCTGCGGGTGGGCAACCTGTCCGTCAACTCGCACTCCAGCGTGCGCTATTCGACCCCCTTCGGCGGCTACAAGCAGTCGGGTCTGGGCCGCGAGCTCGGCCCGGACGCGCTGGCCGCCTTCACCGAAACCAAGAACGTCTTCATCAGCACGGAGGCCTGAGCACCATGACCGACACTTCTTCCGTCTGCCGCCGCCTGGTCGGCCGCACCGCCGTCGTCACCGGAGCCGGCAGCGGCATCGGCCTGGCCACCGTCCGGCGGCTGGCCGCCGAGGGCGCCCATGTCGTCTGCGCCGATGTGGACGAGGAGCGCGGCAAGGCCGCCGCCGAGGAGGCCGCCGGGCTCTTCGTCCGTACCGACGTCACCGACGCCGCAGAGGTGGACGCCCTCTTCAAGGCCGCCCACGACACCTACGGGTCCGTCGACATCGCATTCAACAACGCGGGGATCTCGCCGCCCGACGACGACTCCATCCTGGACACCGGTCTGGAGGCGTGGAAGCGGGTGCAGGAGGTCAACCTCACCTCGGTCTACCTCTGCTGCAAGGCGGCCATCCCCTACATGCGTGCACAGGGCAAGGGCTCCATCATCAACACGGCCTCGTTCGTGGCCCGGATGGGCGCGGCCACCTCGCAGATCTCGTACACCGCGTCCAAGGGCGGGGTGCTGGCGATGTCGCGCGAGCTGGGGGTGCAGTTCGCGCGGGACGGCATCCGCGTCAACGCGCTCTGCCCGGGGCCGGTCAACACCCCGCTGCTCCAGGAGCTGTTCGCCAAGGACCCGGAGCGGGCCGCCCGGCGGCTGATCCACATCCCGGTCGGGCGGTTCGCCGAACCGACGGAGATCGCCGCCGCCGTGGCGTTCCTGGCGAGCGACGACTCCTCGTTCGTGAACGCCACGGACTTCCTGGTCGACGGCGGGATCGCCGGGGCGTACGTCACCCCGGTCTAGAACGGGCGCAGACGCACTCGCGGCCCGCACGTCCGAGGACGTGCGGGCCGCGGCGGTTCGGTCGCAGCCCCCGGACTCAGCCCTGGGCCGGGGCCAGGTCGCCCCGCAGCCGCTGGGCGCGGAGCACGAGCAGCATCTCGAACCGCTGGTCCGGTTGGTCGATGGCGTCGCCCCACAGCTCACGGATCTGCCGCAGCCGGTAGCGGGCCGTCTGGGGGTGGACCCCGAGCCGGGCGGCCACCTCGGGCGCGCCGCCGGGGGTCTCGATCCAGGCGAGCAGGGTCTCGGCCAGCCGCCGCGACTGGGTCGGGCTGAGGCCGTCCAGCGGGGCGAGGCAGCGGCGGGCCGAGGCGTCGATCAGCTCCTGGGCCGGCAGCAGGACCAGCTCCTCCACGCGCTCGGTGCAGTGCAGCACCTCGCCCTGCGGGAGCAGGTCCTTCTTGATCAGCTGGACCGCGGTCTCCGCCCAGCGCAGCGAGGTCGCGGCGGCGGCCAGCGGGACCGCCGGGCCGATCGCCCCGGACCAGCCCGCCGTGGCCCGCCGCAGGGTCTCCGCGCGGCCCGCCGTGTCCGGGTCCGGGATGACGATGCGCGGCTGCTCGCTCTCCATCTCCAGCAGGATGCCCTGGCCGACGGCCGGGGCCACCGCCTCCCGGGCGGGACGGATGAGCACGCCCACCGCGATCGTCTCGGGAAGCTCCCAGCCGATGCGGGCGGCCCGCTCGGCAAGCGTCCGGGTCGATTCGACGCGGTGCTCCATGAGCAGCATCTCGATCAGCTGGCGCTGGAGGCGGAGGCGTTCACTGGCGCGCCGGGCCGCCGCCTCGGCGTAGCCCCGTACCGACTGTTCCACGAGCCCGTCCAGATACTCGAATCCCGATTCGGCCAGCTCGTACATGGCGGGCGCCGGGATGTCGACCTGCTGGCCGATCTCGGCGAGCCTGCGCCAGGTGAGCCGGACGCCGAAGCGGTAGATGGCCTGGAGCGAGTCGAGGCTGCGGCCTTCGAGGCCTTCACCTCGTCCGAACTCCTGGAACATCTCCGGCGGCACCCGGGGGTGCGCGCCGGAGGTGAGGTTGTCGACGAACCCTTCGATGGCACGGCGGATGCCGACCAGGGCCAGCGGCTCCCCGGACTCGTCCTCGACGAGGTGGAGGTAGGGGTAGTCCCGGCGGATCGCGTGCAGGATCGTCTGGGCGAGCTCCGGGGCCTCGGACAGGGCGATGGTGGCGAACCGGTCCAGCTGGGACCGGGGCACCTCCTGCCAGGCCGTGCGGGTCATGGAGCCGCCGGTGCGGTGTCATAGCTGATCAATGGCGTATTGGGCTGGTCGGGGGTGGCGTCGAGCAGTGCCACGACACCGACCGCCGCACCTACGGCGAGCGCCGCGGCCACCACGACGGTGGAAAGAGCGGCGATGAGTCTGCGCATAGTCGGGTCAGCTCCTTGCTGGAGGCGATCCCCACCCCGTCGAGCCGGGCCCCTCCGGCTCGCACACAGTGTCGACAGGTCATTGACATCTCGTCAAGGCCTTGCCTACTGTTCACGCCAATCAAGGGCTGACCGGCCCGGGGCCCGTGCACCTCCGCGAAGAGATTTCGACCCAGGAGTGCCCGGATGCGCCGCAATGCTTCACCCCTCTCGCTCGTTCTGCTGGGGGCGGGGGTCTTTCTGCTCGTCCTCGCACCACTGCTCGTCTGGTATGTCCAGCCGCATGCCAAGCGCACCCCGATAGACACCGACACCACCACCGTGTTCACCGGTACCGGCAGCTATTTCGACACCGGCAAGGTGGAGACGGTCGACGACGAGACGATCACGATCACCCGGCAGGTGCGCGGGGACGTGGCCGACAGCGAGAAGAGCGGCAACGCCGTCTGGGACGTGTCCACGTCCGTCGACCACGACGCGACGCTGCCCGCGTCCGATCCCCGTGACGCCCTCCAGTGGACGCTGGAGCGCTGGGTGACCGACCGCACCACCAACGAGCCGGTGCACTGCTGCGAGGAGACCCCGACGTTCGACGGGGAGGCCTACCTCAAGTTCCCCTTCGACGTCGAGAAGCGCGCCTACCGCTGGTGGGACAGCACGCTCGGCGGTGTGGTGCGGCTCTCCTTCGAGGGCGAGAAGGAGATCCAGGGCTACGCCGGCTACCTGTTCAAGGGCGAGGTCGAGCCGACGAGGACCGGGGTGCGTCAGGTGCCCGGGGTCCTCGTGGACCGCAAGAAGACGCCCCAGGTGCTGGCCGAGGAGTGGTATTCCAACAGCGGCATCGAGCTGGTCGTGGACAAGCGCACCGGCCGCATCATCAACGCGGCGATCGGCCCGAAGAAGACCCTGCGCGCGCCCGGCTCGAAGAAGGACGCCGTGGTGCTGCTGGAGAGCAAGCGGGTGGAGTTCACCGAGGCGACCCAGAAGAAGCAGGTCGAGCTGGCGTCGGCGGACAGCGACCGGCTGGCGATGCTCGGTGAGACCGCGCCGATGGGAGCGGCCGGGATCGGTCTCGTACTCACCGTGGTGGGGGCCGTCCTCGTCGTCCGGGGGCGCCGGGAGGCTCCGGAAGCCTCGAACACTCACATGATGACGAGTACGCACACCTGAGTTACCCGCAAGTTGTTGCGCCGGTGAGTAGCCGGGCGGTAACCCGTGCCGAAAACTGTCTATCCCCACCAGAGCACGGCCCCCCGGTCTTTCCTTTTCCGTCACATCATGTGCGATCCCCGCCCCGCCCCGTACGCCCCTCCGTTCCGTCCCCTCCCCTACCCTCTCGCCCCTCCCGTCCCCTTCCGTCCTCTCGCCCGTCGCGGACAACCCTCTCCCCCCTCTTTCCGCTCATCCGCGAGTTCCCGCAACCCGAGCCGAGTTGGAGCGCCCAATGCCCCAGCACGTACCTCCCCCACTGCTCGATGCAGTCACGCGCCAGGGTCAGGGCCCGGCGTCCTCCAGGGTCCCCGCGGCCCCGCGACGCATCGTCTTCCTCGCCCACCGCGACCTGGGCAACCCGGCCGCCGGCGGCTCAGAGCTGCTGATCGACCGGCTCGCCTCGGGCCTCACCGAGCAGGGCCACGACGTCACCCTCCTGTGCGGCGGCCAGGCCGCCCGCAGGCCCTACCGAGTCGTCTCGGCGGGCGGCACCCTGGGTCACTACCTCGGTGCGCGGTCCGCCTTCGCCCGGCAGGTCGGCGACTGCGACCTGCTGGTCGAGGTCTGCAACGGCATGCCGTATCTCGCGCCCCTGTGGCACCGCGGGCCCACCGTGTGCCTCGTCAACCATGTGCACACCGACCTCTGGGACATGCGGTTCCCGATGCCGGTGGCGCGGGCCGGACGGAGGCTGGAGCACTGGGCCCTGTCCCGGGCCTACCGCGACCATCTGATGATCGCGGTGTCCCCGTCCACGGCGGGTGCCCTGCGTGATCTGGGCGTGCCCGACCACCGGATCAGGGTGGTGCACAACGGCGTCGAGGAGCCGAGCCCGCAGGGCGACCGGTCCGAGACCCCGCTGTTCACGGCGCTCGGCCGGCTCGTCGACTACAAGCGCATCGATCTGCTGCTCCAGCTGTGGGAGCGGGTCCGGCCGGTCACCGGTGGCCGGCTCGTCATCGTCGGCGACGGCCCCGAGCGGGCCCGTCTGGAGCGGCTCGCCGGTCCCGGTGTGGAGTTCGCCGGCCATGTCACCGAGGCGGAGAAGCACCGGCTGCTCTGCGCGTCGTGGATGCTGCTGCATCCGGCGGCCGTGGAGGGGTGGGGGCTGGTCGTCACGGAGGCCGGCGCACGCTCCACCCCGACCCTGGGCTTCGACGTCCCCGGGCTGCGCGACTCCGTCGAGGACGGTGTCACGGGCATCCTGGCCCAGGGCGCGTCCTCCTTCGCCGCGGCCTGGTGCGCGCTCGCCCTGGACGACGAGCGGCGCGAGGCGATGGGCAAGGCCGCCCGGGAGCGCGCCGCCGCGTTCCGGTGGACCAGCAGTGTCCGGCAGTTCATGGCGGTCGCCGCCGAGGCGACCAGTGGCATGAACGCCCCGGCGATCGGTGCGAGCGCGTGAAAGACCCTTCCTTCCGGCGCTCGGTCGCCCTGTTCCGCGCCTTCATGCGTGAGCAGGGCGACCCGGCGACGGCGTACACCCTGCTGGCCCGCGACGCCGCGGACCAGGTGGAGCGGCACGGTCCGGTCCGGGGCAAGGTCGTCGTGGACATCGGCGGCGGTGACGGCTACTTCACCCGGGAGTTCCGTCGGCGCGGTGCGCACGGCTACCTCTTCGAACCGGACACGGCCGAGCTCAGCCCCGGCGAGCGCGCGGACACCGTCGTCGCCGACGGCTATCTGCTGCCGCTGGCCGACGGTGCGGCGGACGTCTGCTTCTCCTCCAATGTGCTGGAGCACGTCGCCGATCCGCACACCTTTCTCAGCGAGATGGCCCGGGTGACCCGCCCGGGCGGTCTGATCTACGTCTCCTTCACCAACTGGTACTCACCCTGGGGCGGCCACGAGTGGGCGCCGTGGCACTATCTGGGCGCCGAGCGCGCCCGGAGCCGCTACGAGCGCCGCACCGGCCGCCCGGCCAAGCACCGCCTCGGCGACAACCTCTTCCGGATCGGCGTCGGCGAGACGCTGCGCCATGTCCGGAGCCGTAGTGACGTGACCGTCGTGTCCGCACGCTCGCGTTACTGGCCCGTCCTTCCCCAGCTCGTGCCGCGGATCCCCGTACTGCGGGAATTCGCCACCTGGAACCTCCTCCTCATTCTCCGGCGGTGTTCATGACCAGCGCTGTCCACCCACCCCGGCCCGCGGCCCCGGACGGCCCGGGTCCCGAGCCCACCGTCCCCGCCGAGGGCCCGCCGCAGGCGCGCTCCCGGCGCTGGCTCCTGGGGTTCTGGGCCGCCGTGTTCGCGGCGTTCCTGGCGGTGTCGCCGGGTCGGATGACCTTCGACACGAAGCTGGGTGTCGTGACGGCTCCCGGCCGGTTCCTCGGTGACCTGGGCGAGCTGTGGCACAGCCGTTCCGGGTTCGGCGGGATCGCCGACCAGTACATCGGCTATCTCGTGCCGATGCTGCCGTACTACGGCACCGCCGAACTGCTGCGGGTGCCCACCTGGCTCGCGGAGCGGCTGTGGCTCTCGCTCATCGTGGCGACCGCCTTCTGGGGCGCGCTGCGGCTGGCGGAGCGGCTGCGGGTGGGCTCACCGGCCACCCGGCTGCTCGGTGCGGTCGTCTACGCGCTGTGGCCGACCTACACCATCGTGGTGGGTTCGACGTCCGCCGCCGCACTGCCGGGCGCCCTGCTGCCATGGGTGCTGCTGCCGCTGACGAACCCGCGCCTCACCCCGCGGATCGCGGCGGTCCGCTCCGCGCTGCTGATCCCGTTGATGGGCGGGGTCAACGCCGCCTCCACGCTGGCCTCGCTGCTGCCGGTGGGGCTGTATCTGCTGTCCCGGCCGGGCGGGCCGCGCAAGCGCGGGCTGCTGCTGTGGTGGATACCGGGCGTGATCATGGCGACCGCCTGGTGGATCGTTCCGCTGCTGCTGCTGGGGACGTTCGGCGAGAACTTCATGCCGTACGTGGAGTCCTCGTACACCACCACGACCACCATGTCGGCGACCGAGGTGCTGCGCGGCGCCGGCAACTGGGTGGGCTATCTGAACTTCGGCGAGGCCTGGCTGCCGGCCGGGTGGACCGTCGCGACCGCGACCGTCACGATCCTGGGTTCGGCGCTCGCCGCCGCCCTGGGGCTCGCGGGTCTGGCGCGGCGTGATCTGCCCGAGCGGCGCTGGCTGGTGCTGACCGTGCTGTCCGTCGCGCTCGTCACCCTCGCCGGGTACGGCGGTGCGCTGGGTGGCCTGTTCCACGGCACCGTGCAAACCTGGCTGGACACCTGGCTGGTGCCGTTCCGGAACATCTACAAGTTCCAGACGGGTCTGGCGCTGGCGCTGGCCCTGGGGCTGGCGCACGTCACCGGCGTCGCCGCGGTGGCCGCCTCCCGACGGGGCAGCAACCCGGCCCGGATCCGCCGGCTCGCGCCGGTCGTCGCCGCCGCGATCGTGCTGCCCGGTCTGGCCTGGCCGTACCTCAACGGTTCGATCCTGCAGACGGGTTCGTTCCAGAAGGTCCCCGACTACTGGGAGAGCACGGGCAGTTGGCTCAAGAACAACTCGCCGGACGACCGCGCCCTGGTCGTCCCGGCGACCGCGCACGGCATCTACACCTGGGGCTCCCCGATCGACCAGCCGCTGGACGTGCTGGCCGAATCGCCGTACGCACAGCGTGATTACGTCCCCTTCGGCACGCCCGGCAACCGGCGGGCGATGGACGCCGTCGAGCAGGCCCTGACCTCCGGCGGCGAGGTTCCCGGACTCAGCGAGTACCTGAACCGGGCCGGGCTGCACTATGTGGTGGTCCGCAACGACCTGGACCCGGACCAGCTGGGCTACGTCCCCTCCACCACGGTGAAGCGCACCCTGGAGGCGTCCGGCTACAGCCGCGTCAAGGGGTACGGGCCGGTGATGACCGCCGGCCGGATCGCGGCGGACACCCCGGTGCAGGTCGAGGGCCTGTATCCGCGCCAGCGGGCGGTGGAGATCTACGAGCCGCCGAAGGGGACCGAGCGCCCCGGGCGGGCGGAGGCCACCCCGGTCGCCTCGACAGCCGTGGTGAGCGGTGGCCCGGAGTCGCTGCTGCCGCTGTCGGCGAACGGCGCCATCGCGGGCCGGCCGACCGTGCTGGCCGGTGACGCGCACCCGGGTCTGGGACGGCCGTCGCTGTACGCGGCGGGCGACGGACTGCGGCGCGCCGACACCCGGTTCGGCCTGGTCAACTCCAACACCTCGTACACGTACACCGCCGACGAGCGCAACGCCGAGGAGTCCGCGCAGGACCCGGGGCGTGAGCCGCGGCAGATCCTGCCGACGTCCGGGTCGAAGCACCAGACGACGGCGGTGATCCGCGGGGCGAAGTCGGTCAGCGCGTCCTCGGTGGGCAACTGGCTGTTCCATCTGCCGCAGTACGACCCGGTCAACGCCTTCGACGGCAACCCGGCGACCGGCTGGGCGGAGGGCTCCCCCGGCGCGCCCGAGGACGAGTGGGTGCGGGTCGACTTCTCCGCCCCCACCGACATCCCCGGCTCGATCCAGGTGACGCCGCTGCCCAGCGGCAATGTGCGGGCCGCGCCGACCGTGATCCGGGTGGAGACCGACAAGGGCTCCAAGGACAGCCCGCTGCGGACCGACGGTTCGGCGCAGCAGGTGGCCGCGCCCGCCGGGCAGGCCGCCTGGCTGAAGGTGACGATCCTGGAGTCCCAGCAGGGGCGCCCGGGGCTGACCGGCGCCGGATTCACCGACATCGCCATCCCCGGCGTTCAGGTGACCCGGATGCTGGAGCTGCCGAACGACGCGCCGCGCGAGGGCGCCGACGCGACGATGTTCTCGCTGAAGCGGGGCAGCGACCCGGGCGGTCTGTCGTCCGTGGCCGCCGAGGTCGGTCTCGGCCGGCAGTTCACCGCCCCCGAGGCGGGCGACTACACCGTCTCGGCCACCGCGCTGCCGGTGCCCGGCGAGGCGCTCGACAAGCTGCTGTTCGAGCTGACGGGCGAGCGGGACAAGATCGAGGTGACCGCCGACTCCACGGCACGTCTGGGCACCAACCTCAGCCCCCGCAACCTGACCGACGGTGACCTCACCACGGCGTGGATCGCGGGCGAGCGTCCCGTACTGCGGCTGAACTGGCCGGAGAAGCGGCCGGTCGGCGAGATCGTGTTCGCGGCGGCCGGGGGTCTGTCGGCCCGCGCCGAGCAGGTCCAGATCAGTTCGCCGGACGGTACGGCGGTGGCCTCGGTGGACGAGAACGGCATGGCCCGCTTCTCGCCCATCAACACCGACCGGATGGACATCACCATCTCCAAGACGGCGCCGCTGACCGTGCACAACCCGGTGGCCGACGGCCAGTTGCAGCTGCCGGTCGGGCTGAGCGAGGTCTACATCCCGGCGCTGGAGGAGTTCCGTTCGCCGCAGCCGAAGCCGGACCAGAAGTTCAGCCTGCCCTGCGGCAAGGGCCCGGTCCTCTCCGTCGGCGGTACGTACCTGGAGACCAAGGCCGAGGGGCGGGTGCGGGATCTGACCCAGCGCAGGCCCATCGAGGTCTCCCTGTGCACCGACGACAGCAAGGTCGAGCTGGCCGCCTCGTCCACCACCGTGCAGGCGGGGGACGAGGGTCCGCTGGCCATCACGGACGTCTCGCTGAGCAACGGCACCACCGAGGCCGCCGCGGCGACGCCGCGCTCGGTGGACGTCGAGCAGGGCGAGGGCGACCGGCGGACCGTCGAGGTCGGGGCCGGTGAGGCCTCCTACCTCCAGATCCACGAGAACCACAACAAGGGGTGGAAGGCCACCCTGGACGGCAAGGAACTGACGCCGCTGCGGATCGACGGGTGGCAGCAGGCCTGGCTGGTGCCCGAGGGCGAGGGCGGCACGGTCACCCTGGAGTACGAGCCGGCCAAGATCTACCAGTGGGGTCTGATCGGTGCGGGCGTGCTGTTCCTGGCGCTCGTGGTGCTCGCCCTCGTGGGCCGCAAGGGCTCCGGCCGGGAGGAGACCGAGGAGCTGCCGGCGCCGCCGGGTCCGGGCCTGGTCCTGGGCACGGTCGCCCTCACCCTGGTGGGCGTGGTGATCGCGGGCCCGGTCGCCGTGGCTGTTCCGCTGCTCGCCGTCGTGGCGCACTTCTGGCCGCGGCTGCTCGTTCCGGTCGCGTTCGCGTCGATGGCCGCCGCGGGGGTTGTCGCCGCGGTGGGCACCGGGGAGAGTACGGCGACGGGTGAGGGCGCTTTCGGCGCCACGGCTCAACTGCTGGCCCTGATCGGGTTGTTCGCCGCACTGGTGACGGTGGGCCGGGAACCGCTCGGCAGGCGTGCGGTCCGCTCCGGCCAGGACGCGGCCGAGCCGGCCCCGGCGGGCGGTGACCGTCCTACGGTCCAGCTCCCGGCGCAGCCCGCACCGCCGTCGGGCCGGACGCTGTCGGCCGACGGCAGGCACCCGGCGAAGGGAGAGGACGCCTGATGGCGACCACGCAGCACCAGCGGGCCCCGGGCGGCGGCCAGCCGCCCGGGCCGCCCGTCCGGGTGCCGTTCCCGGTCGTCGACGAGGTGGCCCGGCACTGCGCGCAGGACGCCGAGCCGAGCACCGTGCACATCGAGATCCATCTGCCGGGCCGGGTCGACGAGGAACGGCTGCGCTCCGCGTTCGCCGCCGCGCTGGCCCGGCACCCCCGGGCGCTGATGCGGGAGCGGCCCCGGGGGCCGCTGGCCCGGCGGTACGAGTGGGAGCTGACCGAGCACCCGGACACGGACCCGGTCTCCTTCCCGCCGTGCGCGCCCGGTGCGCTGGAGCGGGCGCGGGCCGGGGCGCTGGACCGCGCCCCGGCGCTGACCGCCTCGCCGCCGCTGCGGCTCGACGTGGTCCGGGAGCCGGACCGGGAGGGCTGTGTGCTGCTGTTCACCGTGCACCACACCGCCCTGGACGGTCCGGCGTGCCTGCGACTGGCGGCGACGGCCGCGGAGATCTACAGCGATTCTCCCGCGCCGCCGTCGCCCGCCCCGGCCCGCCCGGACGCGGCCCCGCTGCCCCGGCAGGCGCGGACCCCGGCGCTGGCCCGGCCCGCCCAGGTGGCGCCGGGTTCGCCGGGGCCCGCCCCGGTGCCGGGCAACGCGATGCTGCTGGCCGAACTCCCGGTCCCGCGCCGGGAGTCCGGCGCGCCGTACACGGTGAACGACCAGCTGATGGTGGCCACCGCCCTGACGGTGTCCGACTGGAACCGGGCGCAGGGCGCGCCGGGGGCGGACCGCCGGCCGCTGCGGATCACCATGCCGGTCGACGACCGCACCCGGGGCCCGGAGATGCCTATCGGCAACGGCACCCGGCTGGTCGAGGTGGGCTTCGCCGCGGCCGAACTGACGCCGGGGACGGACGTGGCGGCGCTGCTGCGGACGACCGCCGAACGGACCCGGGCGCTCAAGGCTCAGCCGCGCCCTCAACTGGGGCACGGTGCGGGTCTGTTGACCGTTCCGCTGCTGCCGGTGGCGACCCGGGCCGCCCTCACGCGGGGGCTGCGGGTGGCGGCCGGTCCGTGGACCTCGACGACGCTGCTGAGCAACATCGGGCGGATTCCGTACCCGTTGGACTTCGGCGACGCGGGCCGGGCGACGGCCGTGTGGTTCTCCGCGCCCGCCCGGATGCCCCGGGGACTCACCTTCACCACGGCGTCCACGGGCGGCCGGCTGCATCTGGCGCTGCGCTGGTCGCGCACCCTGCTGGGCGAGCGCGACGGTGCGAGGCTGCTGGACCTGTTCACCCGCCACCTGGCCGCGACGTCCTCGGAGGCCATATGACCAGCACCACGTCCCCCTCCCCCGGGCTGCGGGACTTCTACGAGAACCCGTCCGTCCCCGTCGCCTCGGGCGACGGGCGCACCCTGCGGCAGGCCCGGCTGCTGGCCGACGCGCTGGACGCGCCGGGGCAGGTGATCCTGGACATCGGGTGCGGTGACGGTTCGGCGGCGGCCACGGCGGCCCCGTTCCTCGCGGGGCACCGGATGATCGGGGTCGACTGGTCGCAGGACGCGCTGCGCAGGGCCCGGCCCCGGATGGGCCACGTGGTGCGCGGCGAGCTGGAGCACGGCGGGCTGCCGCTGGCCGACGGGTGCGCGGACGCGGTGCTGTTCAGCGAGATACTGGAGCATCTGGTCGACCCGGACCAGGCGTTGGACGAGCTGCGGCGGGTGCTGCGGCCCGGCGGCCATCTGATGCTGTCCACCCCGAATCTGGCGGCCTGGTACAACCGGGCGCTGCTGCTCGCCGGGGTGCAGCCGGTGTTCTCGGAGGTCAGTCTGCGCGGGATCCACGGCCGTCCGGGCTCGGAGGTGGTGGGGCATCTGCGGCTGTACACGGCCCGTGCGCTGCGCTCGTTCCTGACGGCGTCCGGCTTCACCGACGTGACGATCAAGGGCGCCCCCTTCCACGGGGTGCCGCGTCCGCTGCGCCTGCTGGACCGGGCGGCGTGCGCGGTGCCCGGGGCGTCCTCCATCCTGCTGGCCCACGCGCGGCGGAGGTAGCCGCATGTGGTGGGGTGTCGGCGCGGCGCTGGTCGCCAACGCGCTGTACAGCGTGGGGTTCGTGGTGGAGAAGCGGGCCCTCGGCTCACTGCCGGAGCTGTCGGCGGGCCGCCCGCTCCAGGTGATCCGGGTGCTGGCGACCAGTCCGCTCTGGATCGTCGGCGCGCTGGCGCTGGCGGCCGGGTTCGGGGCACAGCTGGTCGTCTACCGCGCGCTGCCGATCGCGGCGGCGCAGGGCATCTTCGTCTCCGGACTGG
This sequence comes from Streptomyces globisporus, assembly GCA_014649555.1. Taxonomy (GTDB): domain Bacteria; phylum Actinomycetota; class Actinomycetes; order Streptomycetales; family Streptomycetaceae; genus Streptomyces; species Streptomyces globisporus. The sequence goes on from BMTG01000017.1 coordinate 63,599, forward strand.
TGCTGCTCCTGCTGCTGTCGTCGGCGGTGCTGGGCGAGGAGTCGACGGGCCGCGAACGCTATGCGCTGGGCGGGGTCGTGCTCGCGCTGCTGATGGTGGTGGCCTCGGTCCGCGAGGGCGAGGACGTGGTGAGCGGCGGGGCCCCGTGGACGCTGGTGCTGCTGGTCTGTGTGCCGGCGCTGGCGGCGGGCGTCTGGCTGTACGTACGCGTCGAGAGCCTGGCGGCCAAACGGCACCGGGTCCCGACGAGCGGCATCGGGTACGGCGTGGCGGTGGGCCTGCTCTACGGGGTCAGCTCACTGGCAATCAAGGGCACGTCCAGCCGCCTGACCAGCACCGACCTGGGCGAGTCCGCGCTGTCGCTGCTCGGGTCCCCGTATCCGTATCTGCTGCTGTTCACCGCGGGGGCCGGTCTCGTGATGTCGCAGGCGGCGCTGCAGCGCTGCCGGGCGTCCCTCATCGTGCCGGTGTGCACCACGGTGACCTGCCTGTTCACCGCGGTCCTCGGGACGCTCGCGTTCGGCGAGAGTCTGCCCGAGGATCCGCTGCTGCTGGCCCTGCGGGTGGGTGGCACGGCGCTCGCCCTGTCCGTCCTGCTGGCCATGCCGCGGCACGATCCGCAGCCCGCCGCGGCGTCCTGACCCTCCGACGTACCTTCCGCTGCAGTGCCGATGACTCCCGAGGAGCCCCTGATGCGTACCGACGATCCGCTGCTGACCATCCTGGCCTGCCCGCTCGACAAGGGGCCTCTGTCCCTGCTGCCGGAGGAGGACGCGCTCTACAACCCGCGGCTGCACCTGAGTTACCCGATCGTGGACGGGATACCGCAGCTTCTGCCCTCCTCGGGCAGAAAGGTCGACACCGTCGACCACGAGCGGTTCCTCTCCTCGCTGAAAGCCTCGGCCACGTGACCACGCTCGCCGCGGCGGTCGCGGCCAGACTGCCCGGACGACTGGTCGGCTCCGCCGCCGTCGCCCTGTATCCGCGCTTCGAGCCCGAGCTCCGCAGGCTCGCCGACTTCTGCCCGCCGGGCGGCGTCGCCCTCGACATCGGGGGCTGGTACGGCCCCTGGTCGCGGCGGCTCGCCGCGCGCTGCGAGCGGGTGGTGACCGTCGAGCCCGTGCCGCATCTGGCCGAGCACCTGCGGCGGACGCTGCCGTCGAACGTCCGGGTGGTCCAGGGCGCGGCGACCGACCGGGAGGGCACGGCACAGCTCTGGTTCCCGGAGGGCGACCAGGGCGACCGGGGCGTGTCCTCACTGGCCCGGCGCGATATCCACGCCCACAGCGTGGAGGTCCCCTCGATCACCGTCGACGGCCTGGGGCTGACCGGGGTCGGTTTCGTGAAGATGGACGTGGACGGCGGGGAGGCGGCCGCGCTGCTCGGCGCGGCGGAGCTGCTGCGCCGGGACCGCCCGGCACTGCTGATCGAGCTGGAGAGCCGGCTCGGCCCGGTCGAACCGGTGATCACCACGCTGACCGGCCAGGGGTACACGGGCTGGGTCCTGCCGCACCGCGACTGGGTGCCGCTCACCGGGTTCGACCTGGTGGCCCACCAGAAGCGGACCGAGCACCTGGTGCACCGGGGGCTGCTGCACCGGGCGTTCGCACCGCGCCGGGAGCGGTATGTGAACTCGGTGCTGTTCCTGCCCGAGGGGCGCACGCCGGGTACGGCCTGAGCACCCCGCGTATCCTCGGCCGGAAGCCGGAAGGCGGGCCGAGCGGAGGATGGCGTAGGTGGCGGGCAGCAGCGCGGGGCGGAACGGAGCGGGGCCGGGCGATCCGGGCGGCGCGAGGACTACGGCTCCGGGCCGCCCGGCGTCCGATGCGGATGCCCGGCCGGAGCGTACGTCGCTGAGCGCCCGGGCGCGGGACGCGGTCCGGCAGCGGATCGTCGACCGCAGCTACCCGCAGGGCGCCCGGCTCGTGGAGCGCGAGGTCGCCGAGGAGCTGCGGATGTCCCGCGTCCCGGTCCGCGAGGCGCTGCGTGCCCTGGTGGGCGAAGGTCTGCTGGAGCTGCTGCCGCACAGCGGGGTCCGGGTGCGGCGGCTGGAGCGGGCCGATGTGGAGCACCTGTACGAGGTGTGGGAGCCGCTCGCGGTCCAGGCCTCCCGGCTCGCGGCACGGCGCGTGGCGGGGTCGGCCCCGGTGGAACCGCCGGGCGTCACCGCGCTGCGGGCCTCCCTCGACCGGGCGGAGGAGGCGGCATCCGACGACGAGGGCACGCGTGAGGTCGCGGCCCACACCGCCTTCCACGAGGACATCGTGGCCCTGAGCGGCAACCCGATGCTGGCCCGCACCATGGAGCAGCTGAGCGGACAGCTCCAGCTGCTCTTCGGGATGCGGGAGGAGCCGCAGCACATGCGGGCCCAGCACGCGGTCATGTTCCGTCACATCGTGGCGGGCGACGAGGAGTCGGCCGCCGCGAGCACGCTGCTGCACGTGCGCGACAGCCGGGCCGTGGCCCTGCGGTCCCTGTTCGACGATGCCTGATTATTTGTATACCAATCGCTTCCGCCCCGCAGGGATCCCACGAGGGTAGAGCGCATCTCCTGCACGTTTCCTGCAAGCGCGGGGAGCGGAATCACTCCTTCCCGGAATCATGACAGTTCTGGTATACAAAATGCTCCCGCTCGCTTCCGCGATCCAAGGAGCCCTCCCATGTGCGTCGAGAACACCCCGCCCCCTTCCGGCCGGCTGACCAGGCGGGGTGTGCTCGCCGGTGCCGCGGCCCTCGCCGGAACCTCGGCCGTGCTGGCGGGAACGGCCCCGGCCGCCGCATCGTCCGGCGCCCGGCACGGGTCGCCGGGCCGGGGCGGCGATCTCGTCGTCGAGGGCGGCAGGCTGCTCGACCCGGCGACGGGCGAGGTCACGGAGGACGCGGTCGTCGTGATCGCCGGGGGCGTCGTCCGGGCGGCCGGGTCCCGGGGACGGGTCGGCCGGGTCCCCGCCGGCGTACCGGTGCTGCGGGCCCACGGGCAGTGGATCCTGCCGGGCCTGGTGGACGCCCACATCCACCTCAACACGGCGGCCGAGGCCCGCGACGCGGTCCTCAAGGGCGCGACGAGCGCGCGCAGCGGTTCGACCAACTTCTACCAGGACATCGCCGTACGGGAGTTGGCCCGGCAGGCGCCGGAGCAGGCGCCCCGTCTCCGGGCCGCGGGCGTCTTCGTCACCCCGGATCTCGGCGACACGATCCTTGCCGACCCGGACCTCGCGCCGCTCGCCCGGCTGCGGGACGGGGTGCGCTCGGCCGATGCGCTGCGCCGAGTGGTCGAGGTCAACCTCGCGCGCGGGGCCGACACGATCAAGACCCGGGTGAACGAGCGGGCCGGGCTGCCCGAGCAGGACCCGCTGGTCCAGGTGTACGACCACGAGCAGCTGTCCACGATCGTGGCGGCGGCCCGGCGCCGGGGCAAGGGGGTGCTCTGCCACAGCTACAGCGAGAAGGGCTGCCACGAAGCGGTCACGGCCGGCATCCGCTCCCTGGAGCACGGGGCGTTCGTCGGCGAGCGCACGCTGCACGAAATGCGCCGCAGGGGTACGTACTTCACGCCGACGCTCACCGCGATCGCCGGGCTCGCGGAGTCCTCGGACCCGGTCCTGGCCGAGCGGGGCCGCACCTATCTCCCGGTTCTGAAGCGGGCGGTCCTGGCCGCGCACGAGCTGGGTGTCCCCCTCGCGGCGGGCACGGACTCCTCGGGCGGAACGGTCGACCCGATCGGCCGGGAGGTGGAGCTGATGCACGCGGCCGGGCTCTCCGCCCTGGACGCGATCCGCACGGCGACCACGGGCGCAGCGAAGCTCCTCGGCCTCGACTCCACGGCAGGCCGGCTGGCGCGCGGCTTCGCGGGCGACGTCCTCGTCGTGGACGGCGACCCGCTGGCGGACCTCGGCGTGCTGAGCCGCCCGGCGCGTGTGGTCCGGGCAGGGTTCGCGGTACCGGCCGCCGCCTGACCCGGCCTCCCTTCTCCCCGCTCTCCCCTTCTTCTCTCTTCTTCCCCCCTTCCCTCTCCTCGAAGGAGTTCCTGATGCACGCCGAGTCCACCGCCTCCGCCGGTCTCTCCCGGCGCTCGATGCTGGCCGGGGCCGCCGCCGTCGCGGGCACCGCGGCGACGCTCAGCGCCTCGGCGGCCTCGGGGGCCCAGGCCGCCGAGGCCGCGCCCGCCGGGGCGGTCGCCGCACCCGCCGCCGCCGACCGGATCACCGAGCAGCCCGACCGCACGGGCGGCCACGCCCGCGCCACGGTGTTCAAGAACGTCCGGCCCTACGGCGCGCAGCGCCCCGTCGACCTCACCGTCGTCGACGGGGTCATCACCGCGGAACCCGCCCCGCGCGGTGCGAAGGTCGTCGACTGCAAGGGCCGGATCGCGCTGCCGACCCTGGTCGACGCGCACATCCACCCTGACAAGACGGCCTGGGGCGAGCCCTGGGTGACCCGGAACCCGGCGAGCTCCATCGCCGAGTACACCGAGGAGGACGTGAAGCTGTACCACGCCCTGCGTACGCCGCTGAAGAAGCGCGCGGAGCGCCTGATGGGTCACGCCGTCACCCAGGGCACCCGGGCGATGCGGGCCCATGTCGACGTCGCTCCCGCCTACGACCTGGTGGGCGTCGAGGGCGTCGGTTCCGCCCGCAGGGCGCTGCGGCACGCGCTCGACGTGGAGATCGTCGCGTTTCCCCAGCACGGGGTGGTCCGGACGCCGGGGACGAAGGAGCTGCTGGAGGAGGCCGCGCGCTCCGGGGCGATCGACCGGATCGGCGGCATCGACCCGATCGGGTTCGACGAGGCGCTCGACGAGCAGCTCGACATCGTCTTCGGGATCGCGGACCGGCACGGCGTGGGCGTCGACATCCATCTGCACGAGCGGGCCGCGACGGGGATGGAGTCCCTGCGCGCGATCATCGACCGCACCAACGCACTCTCGCTCCAGGGCAAGGTGACGGTCAGTCACGTCTTCTGTGTGCCCGGCCTGCCCGAGCGGGAGCTCGACCGGCTGGCGGCCGAGCTGGCCGATGCCCGGATCTCGCTGACGACGGTCGCGCCCTCCTCGGACCTGGTGCTGCCGATCGACCGGCTGCGGGAGCACGGGGTCGAGGTGGGCCTCGGCTCCGACGGCGTACGGGACTCCTGGAGCCCCTTCGGCAACGCGGACATGCTGCACCGCTCGCACCTGCTGGCCTGGGTGCGGGACGCCCGCCTCGACGAGGAGCTGGAGGCGGCCTTCCGGGCGGGGGCCGACGGCGGGGCGCGGCTCCTGGGGCTGCCGGAGGCGGACCTGAAGCCGGGTTCGCCGGCCGACTTCCTGCTGGTGCGCGGGGAGTGCCTGCCGCAGGTCGTGGTGGACCTGCCGCGGCGCGAGATGGTGGTGCGCGGCGGGCGGATCGTGGCCCGGGACGGGGAGCTGGCCGGCCACTGACCCGACTACCGCTGGGCCTCCGGCCCGCCCTACCGCCGCCGCCGGGCTCGCCGTCGACGAGGAGGTCGACCTGCCGCAGGCCGACGAGGCGCTGTTCGTCACCGCGTACGACTGCGTGGTGTTCGGCCGGATGCTGACCCGTCCACCCCGTACGAGGAGGCGGTGAGCCTCGCGGACCAGTGCCCGGGCGGGATGCTGCTCACGTACGAGGGATTGGGGCACACCGCGTACGGGCGCGGCGGCACCTGTGTCACGGAGAAGGTCGACGCCTATCCGGTCGGCCTGAAGCCCGTTCGCCCCGGCGCGACCTGCTGACCGGGGCGGGCTGACTTTCCGTCAGCCCATCTTCGCTTCTTCGGCGTTGCGCCAGACCGTCAGATCGATGGTGATGTAGCGGCTCGGATCGTCGGCGCCCGACTTGCCGCGGTAGGTCACCACGGCGATGTGTCCGGCCTTGCTGAGCACACAGATCTGCGAACCGGACGTGAGCTGTTCGAGCTCGATCTTCTCGGTGAAGCGGGTCTCCTGGCGGCAGACCTCCAGCGAGCCCTTCTGCGAGTTCTTCAGCACCACCAGTTTCCCGTTGGCGCTGCCCACCCTCTCGTCGCCGAAGAGCTCGTCCCGGTAGAAGTAGAAGTCACCCTTGCCGTAACTGACGCCGCTGTCCTCGTCCTCCACCGGCCGGGGCGGGTGGTCGGCGAGCTTGAGTGCGTAGTTCGCCGTCACATCGATGCCCTGGTACGAGACCGGCCTGGGATCGACCGGCTTTCCCCGGGCCTTGTCGGCGGAACCGCTGCCGCTCGAACCGGCGTCGGCTGACGACGACGTGGCACGGTCGCCCTTGCCGGACGTGTCGGGGTCGTCCGGCAGCAGGCTGCCGATGACCCCGAGGACGACCAGCGCGCCGAAAATCGAAGCGCCGACGACCAGCCCGGGCCGCTTACGACGCGGCGCGGCGGGCTGGAAACCGGACGAGCCCCAGCCCGGCTGCTGGAACCCCGACTGCTGAAAACCGGGCTGCTGGAAGCCGGAGGGCTGGGGCGGCGGGGTGGGGTGCCCCTGCTGGTACGCGTGTCGCTGCCACGCGCCGGGCGGCACGCTCCCCGGCGCACCCGGGGCACCGGGCGTGCCCGGTCCGGTCTGCGTCGGCGCGGAGGCGACCGCGTAACCGGTCGGGGTGTACGTGGGGCCTCCCGGCGGCGGGGTCGGCGCGTTCCCCGGGGCGAACTCGGTGGGCGTCGGCGCGGCGCTCGGCTGCGGGGGCGGCGTGGGCGCGGGGGCCGGCATCCGCAGCCGCTCGGTGATCGACCCGGCGACCTCCTGCGGGAGCCAGTCCTCGCCCTGGCGCAGGGGCTCGGGCGAGATCTCGTGGCAGATGCGGATGATGTCGGCCAGGGCGGGGCGGTCGGCGGGGTCGCGGCTGAGGCAGCGGCTGACCAGGGGGCGCAGTTCGTCGGGCAGCCGGCTGAGGTCGGGATCCTCGTGGACGATCCGGTAGAGCACCGCGTGAGAGGGCCCCTCACCGAACGCGGGCGCGCCGATCGCGGCGTAGGCGGCGATCTGGCCCAGGGCGAAGACATCGGTGGCCGGGGTGACGGTACCCGCCGCCGCCTGCTCCGGCGCCATGAACGCGGGGGTGCCGACACTGACACCCGTACCGGTCAGGGCGGTCGTGTCGGCCGCCCGGGCGATACCGAAGTCGATGACACGCGGGCCGTCGGCGGCGAGCAGGACGTTCGCGGGCTTCAGATCACGGTGCACGATGCCCGCACCGTGGATGACCCCGAGCGCCTCGGCCACCCCGACCGTCAGCAGCAGCACGCTGCGCAACGGCAGTCCGCCGTGCCGGGCCACCGCGTGCGCGAGCGAGGGACCCGGCACATAGGCCGTGGCCAGCCAGGGCTGCGCGCCCTCGGTGTCCGAGTCGATGACCGGCGCGGTGTACAGCCCCTGCACCCGCTGCGCGGACCGCACCTCCTGCTGGAAACGCCGCCGGAACTCCGGGTCCTCGCCGAACTCGGCCCGGATCACCTTGATGGCGAGGGGCCGCCCGCCGGGCGTGTACGACAGATACACCTTGCCCATGCCGCCCGCGCCCAGCACGGCGGCCAGCCGGTAACCCCCCACCACCGCGGGGTCGTCGGCCTTGAGCGGCTGGAACGGATCGGTCGAAGACGCGCTGCTCATCGGAAACCATCCCCCTGGTCACGGCAGTCCGGAGCCCGCACGTGCCCCGAAGATCAGACGAGAGCGTAGCGGAATGCCGGGCGGACCATCCGCCGTGCGTGCGTCGGCCGGAGGACCGGCCTTGCCGCACCCCGGCGCCGGGTCCATGCTGGTGCCATGGGTGACCAGGCCGGCCCCGAGCCGACGGTGTCCGTCCGGCAGGACCTCCGGTTGCTGGAGGCCGTCGGCGCACACCCGGACGGCGCCTCCGTGGAGCAGCTGGCCCGGGCGGCCGAGCTGCCGGAGCTCACCGCCCGGAGGCTCCTCCACGAGCTCGCCCGGGACGGCTATCTGGACGAGCTGGACGACGGTGCGTTCGCCCTCCACGAGCGGGGCCCCCGGCTGCTGACCGCCGACGACGGCCTGGCGTCGCAGGAGCGCATCCGCCCCCTGCTGTCCTCGCTGCGCGACAGACTGTCCGCCGCCGTCTACCTGACGCTCTACGACGAGGGCGAGATCCGGGTCCTGGAGATCGTCGACGGCCCGCGGGCCCCCCGCGTGAACGTCTGGGTGAGCTTCCAGGAGGCCGGGCACGCGACCGCGCTCGGCAAGAGCGTGCTGCGCGAGCTGGACCCGGAGGCGCGCGCCAACTACCTCTCCCGGCACGCCCTGGCCGACCTCACCCCCCGCACGATCACGCGCCGGGAGGAGCTGCTGCGGGAGCTCGACGACGCCCCCTCGGGCCCGGTCTCGATGGACCGCGGGGAGTACTCACGGGGAACGACGTGCGTGGCGGTGCCGGTCTACAGCGGTGACCAGGTCGGTTCGATCGGCATCTCGTTCCGGTCGGACCGGATGTACCGGACCACCGAGGTCAGGGCGCGGTTGCTGGAGTCGGCGCAGCGTGTGACGCGGCGGCTGACGCTCCCCGAGTGCTGATCCGTTCGCCTCGGCCCATCAGCTCGTCGAAGGCTCCGTCGAGGGCTCCTCAGCCGGTGACGATGCCGGCGACCAGGTTGATCGTGGTGGCCAGGATGCTGGCGCCGAAGATGTACGACAGCAGGCAGTGACGGAGGGCGACGGCGCGGATCCTGGAGGTGGAGACGTTGTTGTCGGAGACCTGGTACGTCATGCCCAGGTTGTAGCTGAAGTAGAGGAAGTCGATGTAGCGCGGCGGCTCCTTCGTGTTGAAGTCGATCCCGCCGCCGGGCGTCTGGTGGTAGATGTACGCGTAACGGGCCGCGTACATCAGGTGGAGCGCAGCCCAGCACATGAACACGCCGCCGAGCGCCAGGGCGGCCGCCGTGTGGCTCAGGTCCGAGTCGCCGATCAGCAGCAACAGCACGATGCCGACCAGGCCGGACAGGGCGGCCGTGACGACGACGAGTTCTTCGGCGACGGGCCGGAACTCCTCGCGCCGGGCGTTGTCGTGGGTCGCGGCGGCGTCCATCGGCCACAGGACGAGCCATCCCGTGACGACGAAGACGGTCTGGGCGAGGGCTATCCCGACGAGGAAGCCCAGCGGCACGTTGGTGAGGAGGACGCCGACCAGTACGCCGACGGCGGCTCCGACCAGCGCGGAGCCCATGAGCCGGGGAACGGCGGGGAGCAGGAACCGACGGTAGCTGTTCATGTGGTTCATGGGGGGCCTCACGTGGCTGCCCGAGGAGCCTGAGCCCTGTGCCGCGAGGCGTTCCCCGCAGCCGGGGCCGGACCATGTCAGCGTATGCGCGGGTGATCCGGCCCGCAGTTCCGGAGCGGTGTCGCGGCTGATCGGAAGCGGTCCCGGACTCGGCCGGGAACGGCCCCCGGAGCCGACCGGCATCGGCCCCGGAGCCGACTGGCAGCCGGGAATCCCCGGGCATAGCCTGCCGGAAGGACCCGTTACGCCGCACCATGTCCATCGACCCCGCCGTCATCGCAGGTGAAAGGGTGGAAGTGCCGTGAGCATCGACAAGGACGCCAGCACCGGCGAGGAAGCGCAGGAGTCCCTGGAGCCCCGGGTCGGTCCCGTCCCCGAGGGCGATCCGCAGTTCCGGCCCTACCACCATCCCGCCGCGGGGTGGGGGGCGGCGAAGAGCGTGACCCGCTTCCTCGTGGAGGAACGCGCGCTGGTGGACGGCCCCCGCGCGATCATGCGGATGAACCACGAGAACGGCGGCTTCGACTGCCCCGGGTGCGCGTGGCCGGACGACACCAAGGGCCTGCACCTGGACATCTGCGAGAACGGCATCAAGCACGTCACCTGGGAGATGACGCCCAAGCGCGTCGGGCGGGAGTTCTTCGCCGCGCACTCGGTGACCGAGCTGTACGGGTGGAGCGACTACGACCTGGAGAACCAGGGCCGGCTGACCGAGCCGATGGTGTACGACCCCGAATCCGACCACTACGTCCCGATCAGCTGGAAGGACGCGTTCGAGCTGGTCGGAGCCACCCTGCGCGGGCTCGACAGCCCGAACCGGGCGGCGTACTACACCTCCGGCCGGCTCGGCAACGAGGCCACCTTCCTCTACCAGTTGATGGCCCGCGAGCTGGGCACGAACAATCTGCCGGACTGCTCCAACATGTGCCACGAGGCCAGCGGGCGGGCCCTCCAGGCTTCCCTGGGCACCGGAAAGGGCACGGTCGACCTCAAGGACTGGGAGTCCGCGGACGCCCTGTTCATCCTGGGCGTCAACGCCGCGTCGAACGCGCCCCGGATGCTCACCGCCCTCGCCGAGGCCGACCGTCGCGGCGCGCAGATCGTGCACGTCAACCCGCTGGTGGAGGCGGCGGCCACCCGCACCATCGTGCCGCACGACTTCACGGACATGGCGCTGTTCAAAGCCACGAAGACCAGCACGCTCAACCTCCAGCCGCGCATCGGCGGTGACATGGCGCTGCTGCGCGGCATGGCCAAGGCGGTCCTGGAGAAGTCGGCGAGCGACCCCAAGGCCCTGGACCGTACCTTCATCGACCGTCACACCACCGGGTTCGAGGAGTACCGGGAGCTGTGCGAGGCCACGCCCTGGGAGGAGCTGGAGCACCAGTCCGGGCTGAGCCGCGCCGAGATCCTCAAGGCGGCGCAGGTGTACGAGGAGGCCGACCGCTCCATCGTCAGCTGGTGCCTGGGCCTCACCCAGCACGAACACGGGGTCGACACCGTCCGCGAGATCGTCAACCTCCTGCTGCTGCGCGGCAATCTCGGCCGGGAGGGCGCGGGCCCCTCCCCCGTGCGCGGGCACAGCAACGTCCAGGGCAACCGCACCTGCGGCATCGACCACCGCCCCACCGAGGAGTTCCTGGACCGGCTCGCCGAGACCTGCAAGATCGACCCGCCGCGGGAACACGGCCTGGACACCGTGGGAACGATCCGGGCGATGCAGGAGGGCGCGGTGAAGGTGTTCGTCGGGATGGGCGGCAACTTCGCGCTCGCCGCGCCCGACACCCCGGCCACGTACGCGGCGCTGCGCTCCTGCGACCTCACCGTCCAGGTGAGCACCAAGCTGAACCGCAGCCATGTCGTCCACGGCCGTGCGGCCCTGATCCTGCCGTGCCTCGGCCGCACCGAGAAGGACCACCAGCGGGGCGGCGTCCAGAGCACCTCGGTCGAGGACTCGATGAGCATGGTCCACATGTCCCTCGGGATGAAGCGCCCCGCCTCCCCGCACCTGCTGTCCGAGCCGGCCATCGTCGCCGGGATGGCGCGCGCCGCCCTGCCGGACAGCGATACCCCCTGGGACTGGTACATCGAGGACTACGACCGGATCCGGGACACGATGGCCGAGGCCCTGGACGGCTTCGAGGACTTCAACCGCCGGGTCCGGCTGCCCCTCGGCTTCCGGATCAAGCAGCCCGCCCGCGAGCTGGTCTTCCTGACCCCGTCGGGGCGCGCCGAGTTCTCCGCGGCCCCGTTGCCCGACGTGGTGCCCGAGCCCGGCACGCTGGCGCTCGGCACGATGCGGTCCCACGACCAGTGGAACACCACCATCTACTCCGACAACGACCGCTACCGGGGCATCAAGAACCTGCGCACGCTGATCTTCATGAACCGGGCCGACATGCGCGAGCGCGGGATCGCCGACATGGGTCCCGTCGACATCACGAGCACGGCGAAGGACGGCAGCCGGCGGTTCCTGAACGGCTACACGGCGATCCCGTACGACATTCCGCGCGGCTGTGCGGCCGGGTACATGCCGGAGATGAACGTGCTGTGCGCGCTGGGCGACTACAGCACCCAGAGCGACCAGCCGATCATGAAGCACGTCAAGATCACGGTGGTGCCGGGCGCCTGAGCGCAAGATCACGGTGGTGCCGGGCGCCTGAGCGGGGGAACGGCCCCGGCCGGGTTCGGCGGCCGGGCCGGTTCCCCCCGGCCCTAGTCGGTCTTCTTCCTCCGGCTCTTCCCGTCCGGGGAGAGGCCCATGTCCTCTCGGTCCTCCTCCAGGCGCTCGTCGAGTCGCTTCTCGTCCGGGCGGCGGGGCATCCCGCGGCTGTGGCCGGTGTCCGGGTCGCCCTCGACCTCTTCGTTCGACTTGTGGTGGTGATGGGACATCGCTCACTCCTCGCCGTCGGGGGTTTCTGCGCCGGGGTTGTCCCCGGCGCCGTCGCCCTTGCGGATGGTGCAGTGCAGGGAGTCGTCGACCACGTCGGCGACGATCGTGTCCCCGGGGTCGGCTTCGCCGCCGAGCAGCAGGGAGGCGATGCGGTTGTCCAGTTCCGTCTGGATGGTGCGGCGCAGCGGGCGGGCGCCGAACTCCGGCTGGTAGCCGTGGGCGACCAGGAGTTTCTTCGCCGCCTCGGTGACCTCCAGGGTCATGCCCTGGGCGTGGACGCGGTGCTTGCTGCGGTCCAGGAGGTGGTCGACGATCTCGGACAGGTCGTCCTCGTTGAGGCTGTGGAAGACGATGATGTCGTCGATGCGGTTGAGGAACTCGGGGAGGAACCGGCCGCGCAGCTCCTCCATCAGCTCGTCCTTGAGCTCGGCGGCGTCGCCCTCGTGGGCGAGGATGCGGTGGGCGCCGATGTTGGACGTCATGATGACGACGCAGTGCCGGAAGTCGACGGTGCGGCCCTGTCCGTCGGTGAGGCGGCCGTCGTCGAGGATCTGGAGCAGCGTGTTGAAGACATCGGGGTGCGCCTTCTCGACCTCGTCGAACAGGACGACGCTGTAGGGGTTGCGCCGCACCTTCTCGGTGAGCTGGCCGGCCTCGTCGTAACCGACGTATCCGGGAGGGGCTCCGACGAGCCGGGCGACCGTGTGCTTCTCCTGGAACTCGCTCATGTCGAAGCGGATCATGCGGTCGTCCTGGCCGAACAGCAGCTCGGCGAGGGTCTTGGCCAGTTCCGTCTTGCCGACGCCGGTGGGGCCGAGGAAGAGGAACGAGCCGACGGGCCGGTTCGGGTCGCCCATGCCGGCGCGGTTGCGGCGCACGGCTTCGGAGACCGCGGTGACGGCCTCGTCCTGGCCGACGATCCGGGCGTGCATCTCCTCCTCCAGCTTGAGGAGTTTCTCCTTCTCGCCGGCGGTGAGCTGGGAGACGGGGATGCCGGTGCGGCGGGAGACGATGTCGGCGATGTCGGAGGCGGTGACCGAGACGACGCCCTCGCGGCGCTCCTCGATCCCGGCGAGTTCGCCCTCCACCTCGGCGATCTGCTGCTTCAGCCCGGAGGCCTTCTCGAACTCCTCGCCCGCTACGGCCTCGTCCTTCTCGCGCCGCAGCTTGGCGAGGCGGTCCTCGCGGCTGACGACCTCGGTGGAGCGGTTGGCGCTGCGCAGCCGTACGCGGGCCCCGGCCTGGTCCATCAGGTCGATGGCCTTGTCGGGCAGGAAGCGGTCGCTGATGTAGCGGTCGGACAGCTCGGCCGCCGCCGTGAGGGCTCCGTCGGCGAAGCGGACCTGGTGGTGGGCCTCGTAGGCGTCCCGCAGTCCTTCGAGGATCTGTACGGTCTCCTCGACGGTGGGCTCCGGGACCAGGACGGGCTGGAAGCGGCGCTCCAGGGCGGCGTCCTTCTCGATGTGCTTGCGGTACTCGTCGATCGTCGTCGCGCCGACGACGTGCAGTTCGCCGCGGGCGAGGGCGGGCTTGAGCATGTTGCCCGCGTCCATGGAGCCCTCGCCCGTCGCGCCCGCGCCGACGACCGTGTGGAGTTCGTCGATGAAGAGGATGATCTCCCCCTCGGCCTTCTGCACGTCCTCGATGACCTTCTTCAGCCGCTCCTCGAACTGGCCCCGGTACTGGGCTCCGGCGACCATGCCGGACAGGTCCAGGGAGACGACCCGCTTGTCCTTGAGGGTGTCGGGCACCTCGCCCGCGACGATGCTCTGGGCCAGGCCCTCGACGATGGCGGTCTTGCCGACGCCGGGCTCGCCGATGAGGACGGGGTTGTTCTTGGAGCGCCGCGAGAGGATCTCGATGGTCTGCTCGATCTCCTCGGCCCGCCCGACCACGGGGTCGAGCCTCCCCGCCTTCGCCTCCTCCGTGAGGTCCCGGCCGAACTCGTCCAAGGTCGTAGCGGGCTGCTTGGCCCCGCCGGGAGCCCCGTCCGGGCCCGCCGCCCGGTCGGCCGCGCCGCGCAGCTTCCCCACGTCGAGGTCGTCCGATCCGAGGAACCGCCCGGCCCCGGAGTCCGCGTCGTCGATGAGCGCGCCGAGGATGTGCTCGGGCCCGATGTAGGAGACCCCGGCCGCCTGCGAGCGGGCGTAGGCGGCGGTGAGGGTCCGCTTCGCCGCCGGGGTGAGCCCCGGTTCGGCGGACGGCTCGGCGGACTCCCGGGGCAGCACCTCGTCGAGCTGCGCGGCGAGCGCGTCGGGATCGACCCCCGCGCGGGACAGCAGCCCGCGCGAGGGTTCGACCTGGGTCGCCGCCCACAGCAGGTGCTCGGTGTCGAGGTCCGCGGTGCCGTCCTCGGCCGCCTTGCTCGTCGCCCGGCCCAGCAGCTCGTGGGAGGACTCCGTCAGCAGCCGCCCGATCGGGACGCGCTGCATCGCGGGGGGCGAGGACGAGGGCGACATACCGAAGAACCGGTTCAGCAGATCGCTGAACGGATCGGACGGACCGAGGGGTGAACCGAACGCCATCGACATGTCTGCTCCAGGGAAGGCGAGGGGGCACTCCCACTCAAACGCGATGTCCACCACCCCGCAAACGGAGCGGCCCCCCGGTGCCGCCCCGGCCGGAGGCGGTCTACTGCCCCATCTCGTACGCCCCCGACAGCGCCTCGACCTGCTCCCAGATCCGCGCCGATCGGGCCGCGTCGACGACCGGCCGGCGGACCGCGCCCAGCGCCCAGTTCTGCTGGTCCTCGGTGGCGGAGTCCTTGCCGTGCAGTTCGACGGCGTGGGCGGAGAAGTCGCGGACGAGCACGGCGAACAGTTCGTCCAGCAGTTCCTCGTCCAGGCCGGTCAGCCGGACCTGCTCCAGGATCAGCTGGCCGTGGACGACGAGGGCGAAGAGCTGGCCGACGGCGAGGAGGAGGTCGAGGTCGCGGCTCTGCTCCTCGTCGGGGGCGGCCGTCTCGACGAACGTGCACAGGGCATCGGCCTGCTCGCGGAAGCGGGCGACGTTCGGCACCTCGGCGTACGCGTCGAACGCGGTGCGCCAGTCGTGGAAGCGTACGGAGCCGAGGCCGCGCGCCGGTCCCTGCTGGAAGAGGAACGCGTCGTCGGCGGCGTCGAGGCGAGTGGGAACGGCCGGGTGGTCGACCGGGTTGAGCAGGTGGTTCCGCATGAACTTGAGGATCAGCGCGAGGTTCACGTGGACCGTGCCCTCCAGCTTCGGCAGGCCCCGGATCTCGACGGCGGCCTGGGCGAAGTAGGTGTCCTTCTCGAAGCCCTTGGCGGCGATGACGTCCCACATGAGGTCGATGACCTTCTCGCCCTCCGTGGTCACCTTCATCTTCGTCATCGGGTTGAAGAGGAGGTAGCGGCGGTCGTCGGGTCCGGCGGAGCGGAAGTAGTCGACGGCGCGGTCGCTGAACAGCTTCATCCCGACGAGGCGCACGTAGGCGTCGGTCAGCTCGCGGCGCACGTGCGGGAAGGCGGTGACGGGACGCCCGTAGAGGATGCGGTTGCTCGCGTGGGTGACGGCCTCGTACATCGCGTGCTCGCAGATGCCGATGGAGGCGGTGCAGAGGTTGAACTTGCCAACGTTGACGGTGTTGAGCGCGGCGTCGAAGGCGGCGCGGCCGGTGTGCAGGATGTCGGCGGGCGCCACCGGGTAGTCGGCGAGGCGGAACTCGCTGACGTACTTGGAGGAGTCGACGACGTTCTTCACGAGCTGGTACGCCTCATGACGGCTGTCGGCGGCGAAGAAGACGTAGCCGTCGGGGCCCTCGACGTCGGTGCGGCGGCCGAAGACGGAGACGAGACCGGCGGCGTTGCCGTTGCCGATGTAGTACTTGGAGCCGGAGGCCCGGAAGCCGCCCTCGCCGTCCGGCGTCAGCAGCATGTCGGTGGAGTAGATGTCGGCGCCGTGGGTCTTCTCGGAGAGGCCGAAGGCGAACACCTCACCCTGGGCGAGGAGTTCGGCCGCCCGGGCGCGGGCCTCGGCGTTGTCGCTCTGCCAGACCGGGCCGAGACCGAGGATGGTCACCTGCCAGGCGTACCAGTAGTCGAGGCCGTAGAAGCCGAAGATCTCGTTGAGGGCGGCGATCCGGGCAGTGTCCCAGCGCTGGTCGTCCTTGCCCGCGGCGGAGGCGGGGGTGAGGAAGGTGGCGAACAGGCCCTCCTTCGCGGCGAATTCGAGGAAGTCGCCGAGCCAGGCGCGGGAGCGGTAGTCCTCGATCAGTCGGCGCTTGCCGCGTGCCTCGAACCAGTCGACGGTGGCGCGGAGCAGCCTGCGGGTCTCCGGGTCGAAGTGCTCGGGGTCGTAGGTGCGCGGATTGAAGAGGAGCGACGCGGACTCGGCCATGGCGGGTGCCTTCCGGGAGGGTGAGGGTTTCGTCGGTGGTACGGAGGTGGCGGGCGGCGCGCCGTTCAGGCGCCGGGGCCCGCGGCTTCGAGCCGGTGGAGCGTGGCGAGTACGTCGTCGAGCCAGGCGATCGTCATGCGCTCGTACGCGATACCGCCCCGCAGCACGACGTGCTGGAGCTCCTGGCCGACGTCCTGCGGCGCGGGGGCTTCGGGCCCGGTGAAGTCGCGCAGCTCCCCGGCGAGGTAGTGCGCGAGCCGGTCGCGGTGCACCTGGCGGTGGCGCTCGACCTCGTCGATCAGCGCGGCCGGGTCGTCGAAGGCCGCGCCCCGGATCTTCACGGCGAGATCGTGCCGCAGGCTCTCCGGCTCGATCGGCTTGTGCAGCCACGCGGCGAGGGCGGCGCGGCCGGGCCCGGTGACGGAGTACTCCTTCTTGTCCGGCCGGCCCTGCTGCTCCACCTCGCGGACCAGGAGGAGGCCGTCGGCGACCATGCGGCCCAGGACGCGGTAGATCTGCTGGTGGGTGGCGGTCCAGAAGTGGCCGATGGACCGCTCGAACCGCCGGGCCAGCTCATAGCCGGAGCCGGGCCGCTCCAGCAGGGAGACGAGGATCGCGTGGTCGAGGGCCATACGGCGATCCTTCTATGCAACTCGTTGCATAGACAAGTCGTGGAGCCCGGGTGAGACGCGGCTCACCCGGGCTCCGGTGCCTTCCCCGTTCGGGAGCCCGGGTCGGGGCGACTGCGCTCCGAGCGCCGGTCGAGGTAGGACGTCACCGGGGCCGCGGCCGCCCCGTGGGCCACCACGGACGTCAGGACGGCGAAGACGACGACCGCCCACATCTCCCGTTCGTACGGACCGAAGTCGCCCTCACCGCAGGCGTAGGCGAGATAGAAGAGCGATCCGATGCCCCGGATGCCGAAGAAGGACGTGGCCGCACGTTCATCCGGGCGCCCGGGCCCCCGCAGCTGGGCGAGCCAGCCGGAGGCGGGGCGGATCAGGAGGTGCAGGAGCACGGCGACCGCAGCCCCCTTCCAGGTGAGCGCGGCCAGACCGCCCGAGGCCACGTAGGCGCCCACGCCGAACAGGAGCAGGGCCATCAGCAGGCGTTCGATCTGCTCGACGAAGCCGTGCATCACCTGGTGGTAGCCATGGCTGTGCTCCGACCTGCGCAGGGCGCACGCGGCGACGAAGACCGCGAGGAAGCCGTAGCCGTGCAGGGCCTCGGCGACGCCGTAGGCCAGGAAGGTCGCCGCGAGCGCCACGAACCCCTCGCCCTGTTCGGCGAGCCGCAGCGACCGGGAACGGGAGCGGAAGAGCACCCGCCCCAGCAGGAGACCCATGGCGAGCCCGACGGCCACGCCCACGGCGATCCGTACGAGCACGTCGCTCCAGACCCAGTGCGTCAGCCAGCCTCCCGTCCAGTTCCCCCCTGCGGCGGCGAGTGCGACGGCCGCGAGGACGAACGGGAAGGCGAGGCCGTCATTCAACCCGGCCTCGCTGGTCAGCGCGAAGCGGACCTCGTCCTCGTCGTTCTTCGCGGCGGACGGCTCGCCCACCCGCACCTCGGACGCGAGCACGGGGTCCGTCGGCGCCAGGACCGCCGCCACCAGGAGCGCCACGGACACCGGCCAGCCGAGCAACCCCCACGCGGCGATCGCCGTCGCCCCGATGGTCAGCGGCATCGCCACCCCGAGCAGCCGCCAGGTCGAGGCCCAGGGCCGCCACCCGAAAGGACGGTTGATGGCCAGACCCGCTCCCATCAGCGAGACGATGACGCAGAGCTCGGTGAGATGGTGGACCCAGACCCGGTCGGTGACCGGGTCGAACGCCGGCAGTGGCAGCGGTGTCAGGTAGAGGACGACCCCTGCCGCGAGGAAGACGATCGGCACGGAGACCGGCAGGCGGGAGAGCAGCCGGGGCAGGGTCGCGGCGAGGAAGGCCCCGATGCCGAGGCACCCGTACACCGCGCCCTCGGTGGAGATCGACACGTCCCGCCTCAGCTTCCTTGCCGGGTCATCAGGCCAGGTCCCGGGGAACGGTCTCGTTCCAGGTGCGGGAGAAGACCCGGCGGCCGTCCTCGTAACCGTCCAGCGTGGCATCGACGGTGAACGCGTCGGCGTTCGACGTCAGCACGGTGCTCGTCTCGACCCGGACGTCCCAGCCGGGCCGGGAGAACCGCATGGTCCACGCGGAGCGGCCGCTCGGCGAGGAGAAGTCGTCGGCCACGGAGGTGTACTTCTCGACGGCCCGCAGCCCCACCTCGATGCCGTTCTCCTCGTAGCGCTGCGTCCCCCGGTCCTTCACGATGTCGAGGGCCGAGTGGTAGTCGACCAGGCTCCTGGAGACGTTCCACGCCTGTTCGGGCTCGGTGAGCCGGGTGACGGGTGGCGGCCGGCAACCCTCCGGTTCCCCGAAGTCCGCCTGGGGCATGCCGTCCGGCTCCCCGGTGGGGCGGACGGGCAGGGTCAGTGCGCCGCCGTCCTCGTGGACGGTGAGCAGGACGGGTTCCGGAGCCGGCCAGACCAGGGGCCAGTAGGACGTCGAGAGGGAGAGCCGGACCCGGTGGCCG
This sequence comes from Streptomyces globisporus, assembly GCA_014649555.1. GTDB lineage: Bacteria > Actinomycetota > Actinomycetes > Streptomycetales > Streptomycetaceae > Streptomyces > Streptomyces globisporus. The sequence goes on from BMTG01000017.1 coordinate 82,649, forward strand.
GGCGGGAACGCCTGCGCGACGCCGTTCAGCGGAACGCGCACGCGACAGCGCCGTCCGGGCTCCAGCGGTCGCGGGTGCTCGTCGCTCTCCCGGTGGGTGAGGTTCAGCACGCCGTAGGTCACCCGGGTGGCGCGCCCGTCCGGAGCGACGTCGGAGATCCTGGCGGTGACCTGGGCGACGGGCGCGGAGGCCGACACCTCCAGGTCCACGGAGGGCGAGCCGAGGATCTCCAGCCGCTCGGCGAGCGGTTCGGTCTCGAAGACCAGGGAGCCGCCGTCCTCCTCGCGCTGGTCGTAGGGCAGGTCGGGCGGAGCGTTGTACGAGGCCCACTTCCCGGCGAACTGGCCCACGGACAGCGGTGAGCGGACCGTACGGGTACGGGCGCGCGGAGCAGGCTCCTCGTCGTCGGTCGTCACGATGACGGAGCCCCGCAGCGGATGCACCACTTCCTTGATCTGCGGCGAGGGCCAGGAGGGTTCGGCGACCCAGCGGCCGGGACGCTCCTCGTAGGACGTGGACGGCGGAACGCTCTCCTGCATCCAGGTGCGGAGCATGGGCCCGTCCATGGCGCCGTTGTCGACGCCCTTGAGCCAGTGGTCCCACCACTTGACGACTTCCTGGAGGTAGCCGATGGCCGGGCCGGGCTCCCCGAGGTGCGGGAGCTTGTGGGACCACGGGCCGATCAGCCCCCTGCGGGGTACGTCGACGTTGGCCAGGAGCCGGGTGACGGCGTTGGAGTAGCCGTCGGCCCAGCCGCTGGAGGCGAGCACGGGACAGCGCAACAGGGCGTAGTCCTCGTTGAGGGAGGCATGGCGCCAGTAGGCGTCGCGGTGCGGGTGGCGGAGCCACTCCAGGACCCAGGGCCTGGCGGCCTCCAGCCGTTCCCACCACATGTCGCGCCACCGCTCCCCCACCACCCCGGGGTCGGGCGGGCAGGTGGCGTACGCGAACATCGTGCCGGCCTCGGCGAGGTTGTCGGAGAGCATGGCGCCGCCGAGGTAGTGCATGTCGTCCGCGTACCGGTTGTCGGTGAACGAGGCGATGACGATGGCCTTGAGGCTCTCGGGCTGCCGGGCCGCTGTCTGGAGCGCGGCGAAGGCGCCCCAGGAGATGCCCATCATCCCGGTGCTCCCGTCGCACCAGGGCTGCGCGGCCACCCAGGCCAGCACGCATTCGGCGTCGCGCTGCTCCTGGTCCAGGTACTCGTCCAGCAGGACGCCCTCCGACTCCCCCGTCCCCCGCAGGTCCACCCGGACGCAGGCGTAGCCGTGGCCCGCGATGTAGGGGTGGTGGATGGCGTCGCGGGTCGAGGTGAGGTCGTTCTTGCGGTAGGGGATGCATTCCACGACCGCGGGGACCGGGTCCGTGTCGGACGCGTTGGGACGCCAGATCCGGGCCGACAGGCGCACCCCGTCGGACATGGTGATGGTGACATGGTCCTCTTGGCGGATCTCGTGCGGGAGGTGCTCGACGAATCGCATACGGGTGGCAGGGTCCTTCCTGACGTCGGGTCCGGTGGGGGCGGGTACCCGGTGCGTCACGATGAATTCCGGCCGCGCCCGCCAGGTTCGGTCTCGTCGAAGCTCAGGCCGAGGGCGGCGACGCACCGGTCGAACTTGCGGCGGATGTCGTCCTCGTCCGCCCCGCCGGTGAAGATGTGGGCCACCTCGTAGCTGTAGCTGTCCTGGCCCTTGACCGTGGAGAGCCGCTGCCCCTCGGAGGGGACCATGTCGATGCGCACCCCTGGAATGTCCCGCTCGATGGCGGCGATGTCCTCGGCGGTCGGCACCTGGTGGACGCGCCCCTCGCCGAACCAGCGGTAGTACCACTTGGCCGCCACCTTGTAGCGGCCGCCGCCCGGCGGCACGGCCGGGTCGCCGCCCAGCGCGAGCCGGAACATCCGGTGGTGGTTGGGCACGCCGTCGACGAAGTCGAACATCTCCGCATGCGACTGGGAGTGCCGGGGGTTGATCTCCAGCAGGCTGATGCCGGCGGACTTCGGGTCGTAGAAGAACTCGATGCTGAAGGTCGCGGAGTCCATGCCGATCTGCCGCATGGTGCGTTCGCTGACCTCGTGGAGCCGCTGGAGCACCGGAGCCGGGAGGGTGCTCGGGTACTGGTGGCGGAGGAAAGAAGAGGAGTCGGGGTAGTTGATCGAGTCGAGCACGCCGTAGACGGTGACCTCGCCCCGGTGGACGTATCCCTCGACCGCGACCTGGATCCCGGTCATGGCCTCTTCGGCCAGACAGACCTGGCCTCCGACCCCCGCCATCTCCGGCGGGAGTTCGAGGAGGTCGAGTATGGCTTCGAAGGGCTTTCCCACCCGGCCTATGCCCGCGCGTATCTCGTCGACCGCCGTACGGAACTCCCGCATGTCCGAGACGCCGAAGGCCAGCTCGGACGAGTAGGCGAGAGCGGGCTTGAGCCACATCGGGAAGTCCACCCCGTCCGGAGGACGCGGATCGTCGCTGTCCAGGTCCACGATGCCGAAGCGGGGGTGCTCGTCGATGACCTTGCGCTGCTCCAGCCGGCTCCAGTACTTGTGCTCGCACTTGACGACGGATTCGAGGCTGGTGCTGGTGGTGCCGTACTCCGCGCTCAGCAGGGGCACGAGCGTGCTCACCGGGAAGTCCCAGTAGCCGACGATCGCGTCGATGCTTCCCTCGTGCGCGTCGAGCACGGCCCGGGCCCGGGCCAGCAGTTCGTCGACGGTGGTCTCGTCCTCCTGCAGCTCCTTGACGCTGAGCAGGGGGTGGAGGCGGTGGTGGCGGGCGTCCGGAACGGCTTCCAGCGTCCGCAGGTTCGCCTCGTCCAGTCCGAGGATGAAGATGTTCTTGCGCAGATCCCGGGACACGGATTCTCCTTCGGCTCGGGGCGGGGACCTGCGCCGTCTACCCGAGTGCGGGTATTCAAACGAAGCTGCCAGGAACGCAGTTCAGGTCCGGGGCTGGATCCGTCCCTCCGGCGGGGCTTCACCGGTGATACTGGCGATCAGCTCCGCGCAGAGTTCGCGCAGTTTGATGTTGCGGTGCTGGGAGGCCGTGCGCAGGACGTCGAACGCCTTCTCCGGGGTGCAGCGCTGCTGGCCGACCACGACGCCGATCGCCTGGTCGATGACGGTGCGCGAGCGCAGGGCGGCCTCCAGGTCCGCGGCGAACTCCTCGGTGTCCGCGATGCGCTGGGCCAGTGCGATGGCACCGGTGGCCTGCGCGGTGAGCAGCCTCAGCGCCGTCAGATCGGCCGTGTCGAAGGCGTGCGGGACGGGCGCGTACAAGTTCAGCGCTCCTGCCGTGTGGCTGTGCGGTGCGATGGGCAACGACAGCGAGGAGCGGGCACCGCAGACCGCGGCGTAGGCCGGGTAGTCGGCCCAGCGGCTCTCCCGCAGGGTGTCGGGCACGCTGACCTCCCGGCCGGTGCGCATCGCCTGAAGGCATGGGCCGTCGTCCTGGCCGTACTGGGCCTCGTCCAGCTTCGTCGCGGAGGCCCCCACGCTGGAGACGGTGACGGGACGCCCGAGCCTCTCCAGCGTGATGCCGCAGCCGTCGGCCTCTTCCACCAGGGCGAGGGCGCTCCGGGCGAGGGCACGCAGGAAGTCGTCCAGCGACGTGGTCTCCAGGAGCAGCGCGGTCGTGTCCGGCGCCTCGGCCACGGGCCTGTCAGTCATGATCATCTCGTTCTGGGCGGTGACCCGCCGTTGAAGAGGGCGGGGCAGAGCTGGGCGGCGCGGTCCGGGCCGCCGGGACAGGGCAGCCGCCACCGACGCAGCGGCGCCGAGCGGGCTCCGGGCGTGGGGCGGTGAGGGGGTCAGTCGTTGAAGCGGGACGGCCGCGGACGGGCGGGCGCGCCGACGGCCTTGGGGCGAAGGGCTGTCGGCGGACCGTCTGCGGGGAGGTGTCTCGTCGTGGGCGGCCGACTGCGGGGCGCCCGCACGGGCGGGTGCGCGGCACCGGAAGCGTCGGTGGCCGGCGGCAGGACCGGGGCCATGAGGGCGACGCGGCGACGGGAACAGAGGTTCACGGGAAACTCCACGGAGGCAGGAAGAATTCTCACGGGCCGTTTCCTGACCTCCAGCGCTTCATTATGCCCTCTCACGTCCGGCACGGTCGGCCCGGCGTCGTGCAGCCGGGCCGACCCGGCGCGAAATCGCCGTGGTACGACGGGAACCGCGCCTCGGCGCGGGTTCGGGCGGAGGAACCGGTCCCCCGTCAGTCCGTGGAGTCGATTCCCCGCCAGGCTCCGGCCACCTGGTCCCGCTCAGGACGTCAGCGCTTCTTCGGGATGCGGGGGCGGGAGGTGTCCGCATACGGGCCGAGCGGCCGCGGCGAGGGCCCGGCGGACGGCGGAGCACCGCGTCGGCCGCCGGGCCCGGCGCTCCGGGACGCCTCCGGCTCCGGTCGGCACCCCCGGCTGCGCAGCTCCGCGCCCGGGAGGGTGGCGGCGACCCGCAGGACGCGGAGGAGCCCGGCGGCGCTCAGGATCTCGCTAGCCTTGTCGTGCCCGGCCACCACGGCCATCGAGATGCCGCGCTCCCCGGCCTGGCCCCGTACCCGCAGGAGGACTCCAAGGGCCCGGGGGGTGAGCAAGGGGGTCTTGATATCCACAATGATCGCCCGGGGCCCGCAGCACGGCAGCAGGCGGACGATCTCGCGCTCGATCGCCGCCTCGTTGTCGAGGTCGACCACTTCGCCGAGTTCCACGACCAGGTGCGCGGCGTCGAGGTGATAGCTGAGCAGGAACATGAGCACTCCAGGGAAGCAGGGCTGAGTGCGCGGCCGCTTCCTGACCTGCGTATCGCGCGTATGCCCGTTCGTCGGCGCTCGACACCTGTACGACGGCGACAGGCGCGGGGCGGTGTCCACGTTCCCGGAGGGGGTACGGGCAGGGAGTGACGCGGCACCGCCCGTGGAGTGCCATGCTGGTCCCAGGGTCCAGGCCTGGAAGGAAGCGATCATGACCGACGACGGAGTGCTCACGCCGGGGCCGCCCGACCTCGTCTCTCTCCTGCTGGACACGGACACGCTGGACGACTTTCTCCATGCGCTGGCCCGCAGCGCCTTGCTCATGTCGCCCACGGCCGACGGTTGCGGGGTGACTCTGGAGCGTGAGAACCGCCCTCTCACCGTGGCCAGTGCGGGCATCAGCGCACCGCCGCTGGACGAGGCCCAGTACGGGCAGGACGACGGCCCCTGCCTGGAGGCGCTGCGCGAGGGGCACGAGGTCAGCGTGAGCGATATGCGCGAGGAGGGCCGGTGGAACGGCTATCCCGCCTTCGCGGTCGCCTCCGGGACCCGGTCTTCGCTGTCGCTGCCGATCGCAGCACGCTCCCATACGGCGGGCGCCCTGAACCTCTACTCGCCCAAGGAGAACGGCTTCGCGGACGTCGACCTGGGCGGGCTGCGCGCCCTAGCCGCCCAGGCGACGGGTGCCGTCGCGCTCGCCCAGCGGCTCGCGGACACCCGGACCTTCACCGCCGACCTGGAAGCCGCCCTCCAGTCACGCGCCGTGATCGACCAGGCGGCCGGGATCGTCATGAACCAGCGCCGTTGCAGTTCGGAGGAGGCGCTGAAGACCCTGCGCACCGCGTCGCAGCATCGCAACGTGAAACTCCGGGACCTCTGTGCGCAGTTGGTCAGCAGTGTCTCCGGCGCGCCTCCCACCGGCGGTCCCGGCCTGCGCCCCCGCCCGTGACCTGAGGGCGGACACGCTGAGGGCGGACACGTACGGCCGAACGTCGGCCCGGGCATGTTTGGCCTCCGTTGCGGGGGTACTCCTGCAGCAGGTATCCGGCGTACGCGGAGCTCAGGCGCCGACCGGTTGGGAAAGCAGCCGTCGGCGCCGTCCGCCGGCTTCAGGGAGTTACTCCCTGTCCACGTCTCCAGGAGCGTTGTTCCGGTGCGCGCTGTTTAGTGGGATCCGTACGGGAAACGCGGGGGTCGTCCCCGAGACGGACGAGACGGAGTGAGGAGCACGTCATGCCGGCCGGATCGAACAAGAAGCGTGAACGGCAGTACGAGCACATCAAGGAGAGCCAGGAGGAACAGGGCGCGTCGAAGAGCCGGGCGAAGGAGATCGCGGCCCGGACCGTCAACAAGCAGCGCGCCCGGTCCGGCGAGTCGGAGACGGCGAGCAGGACGTCGACGCAGGACAGGAAGTCCGCCTACGAGCGCGGCGGCGAACGCTCCCACAAGGGTGCGCAGGGTCCCACGAAGGACCAGCTCTACGCCGAGGCGAAGAAGAAGAACATCGACGGGCGATCCTCCATGAACAAGGAACAGCTCCGCAAGGCCCTCGGACGCTGACGGCCGGCACCGCCCCGGTCCGACAGCAGCCCGCACGACGGAGGAGCAGAAGATGCCCGCAGACGCACGCGGCGACGATGTGTACCAGCCGCAGGACGACGACGGCTCGATTCCCCCGAACGATGAGCTCGACCTGGAGAACACGCTCGACGAACGGGATCTGGACGATCAGATGGAGGAGGGCTACAGCCCTCCCGAACGCCCCCTGGGTGTGACCAAGTTCGGCACGACGGGGGCAGAGGAGCGCCAGGGCGAATCGCTGGACCAGCGGCTCGCCCAGGAGGTCGACGATGTGGAGCCGCCCGCCGGCGACGGCATCGGCGACCTCGCGGATGGCGAGGGGGAACCCCAGGAAGGATCCACCGTCGAGCCCCGGGCAGGCCGGCTCAGCGGCGCGGACGACGCGACCGGGCGGGGGAACGACATCTTCGCCGAGGACATGGGCATCGACGGCGGCGCCGCGTCGGCCGAGGAAGCGGCCGTCCATGTCACGGACGAGGCGGACATCCCCCAGGATCGCGACGCCTGACGGCGAGGGAAGTCGGGCGGGCGGCGAGAGGAACGGCTGAGCATGGCAGGCGCGGCGATCTTCGATGTGGACGGCACGCTCACGGACACCAACCACCTGCACGTGGTGGCGTGGTGGGAGGCGTTCCGGCAGGCCGGGCACACGGTGCCGATGCCGGACATCCACCGGGCGGTCGGGCTCGGCTCCGGTGACCTGATCGAGCGGCTGCTCGGGGCCGACCGGGATCCCGGGCAGGACGAGGCCATCAGCTCCGCGCACACGGTCCTCTACGGAACGTACTTCGACCGGATCCCCGCCTTCCGGCGTGCGGGCGACCTGCTGCGCACCCTGGCAGGACGTGACTGGCAGGTCGTCCTCGCCACCTCGGCGAGCGGCGCGGAGCTCGCGGCGCTGCGGCGGGCGGTGGACGCGGACGAGGTCATCCGGGCCACGGCGAGTTCGGACGACGTGGACCGGGGCAAGCCGTCCGCGGAGCCCGTGGAGCTGGCCTGCCGACTGGCCGGCGTCACTCCGGAGCGGGCGGTGTTCGTGGGCGACACGGTGTGGGACATGGAGGCGGCGACCCGGGCCGGGGTGGGCGCGGTGGCGCTCCTGTCGGGCGGTATCCCGCGCGCCGACCTGGAGCGGGCGGGGGCGGACGCGGTCTACCGGGACGTCGCCGACCTGCTCGACCACCTCGACGACAGCCCGTTCGGCCCGGGCCCCGACTGACTCGCCCGGACCGAAGCCTCGCAGCATTTACGTTTAGCACCCCTTACGACGGGTATGGGGGGTTTTGTGCTTCGGACAAGAGGCGCGCCCGTGGGATTCCGGGCCGCCTTTGTCCGACCCGGCGACCTTCCCGCGGCGGCCTGAACGCATCGTCGACGAGGAGTGACCGCCATGCAGGCAGCAACCGCCCCCGAGCCCGACCGCCCTACCGACACGCCATCGCCCGACCGGGCGTTCCGGCGGCTGCGGGCGCTTTCTCCCGGCCCGGAGCGTGACGCGCTGCGCGAGGAGACGATCTGCTCGTGGCTCCCGATGGCTCATCGGATCGCGACCCGGTTCCGTCACCGCGGCGAAGCCATGGACGACCTGCGGCAGGTGGCCGCGATGGGGCTCGTCAAGGCGGTCGACCGGTACGACCCGGAGCGGGGCAAGGCCTTCGAGACCTACGCCGTACCCACCGTCACCGGGGAACTGAAGCGGCACTTCCGCGACCACACCTGGGACGTCCATGTGCCGCGCCGCGTCCAGGACCTCCGCAACCGGGTGCGGGTGGCACGCCGCGAGCTGGCGCAGAGCAGCGGGGGCGGGTCCCCGACCTGCGCCGAGATCGCCTCGGCCACCGGGCTCGGCGAGGAGGACGTGCTGCTGGGACTGGAGGCCCTGGAGAGCTACAGCGCCCTCTCGCTGGACGCCGAACCCGCGGGCGTGGAAGGCGGTTCGCCCCTGCTCGACCGGCTGGGGTCCTGCGACACGGCCCTGGACACCGCCGTCGACCGTGAGGCCGCCAAGCCGGGGCTGCGGGAGCTTCCGGAGCGGGAGCGGACGATCCTTTACCTCCGCTACTTCCAGGACATGACCCAGGTTCGGATCGCCGAACGCCTCGGCATCTCGCAGATGCACGTGTCGCGCCTGCTCAGCCAGTCCTGCGAGCGGGTGCGCGAGGGCGTACTCCAGGGAGCCCCCTGAAGGCCGGGCCCCCTGGCGGGCCGGAGCAGGTCAGGTCAGGTCAGGGGATGAGCAGAGTCTTGATCATGCCGTCGCCGTTCTTCCGGAACGTGTCGTACGCCTGAGGCCCCTCTTCGAGCGGCAGGTGGTGGGTGGCGAACGAGTCCACGCCGAGCAGGTCGCCGTCGATGAGCAGGGGCAGAAGGTCGTCCACCCAGCGTTCGACGTTGGCCTGGCCCATGCGGAGCTGGATCTGCTTGTCGAACAGGGTGAGCATCGGCATCGGGTCGGCGGAGCCGCCGTACACGCCGGAGACGGAGATCGTGCCGCCCCTGCGCACCAGGTCGATCGCCGTGTGCAGAGCGGCGAGGCGGTCGACGCCCGCCGTCTCCATCAGGCGCTGCGCGAGAGCGTCGGGCAGCAGCCCGACCGCCGTGTGCGCCGCCTTGGCCACGGGCGTAAAGGCGCAGGTCGAGGCAGGTGGCGCCGTACCCGCTGACCCGGTCGAGACGCTCGGGGACCAGGCCGACCCCGATGACGAGGCCGACGCCCCGGTGGAGGGCGATCCTCGCCGCCATGGCGCCGATCGGGCCGAGGCCGAGCACGGTGACGCTGCCGCCGGGCGGGATGTCCGCGTACTCCACGGCCTGCCAGGCGGTGGGCGGGACGTCGGAGAGGAAGACGAACCGGTCGTCCGGCGGACCGTCCGGAACCTTGATGGGCAGGGCGTTGCCGAACGGGACCCGCAGATACTCCGCCTGCCCTCCGGGCACCTGCCCGTAGAGCTTGGTGAACCCGAACAGGGACGCGCCCATCCCGCGCTCACGCACCTGGGTCGTCTCGCACTGGGAGTGCAGCCCCTGCCCGCACATGTGGCAGTGGCCGCAGGACACGTTGAAGGGGATCACGACCCGGTCCCCCGGGGTGACGGCGTTGACGTCGGGTCCCACCTCCTCCACCACGCCCATGGGCTCGTGCCCGAGGGTGTCGCCGGGGCCGAGGCAGGGCCCGAGCACCTCGCACAGGTGCAGATCGGAGCCGCAGAAGCCGGAGGACGTGATCCTGACGATGATGTCCGTCGGGTCCTGGATCCGCGGGTCCGGAACGGTCTCCACCCGGACGTCCCGCCTTCCTTGATAGGTCAACGCGCGCACGGTCGCACTCCTTTCCGTACACTCCGGTCGCTTTCGCGGCTTCTCCCGCGAAGGCCGAACGCCGGATTCCCAGCACGTTTGGAACCAAACAGACGGCGGCCGTCGGCGGAACACGGTCCGGCCTCTTCTCAGGGCGTCAGCGGTGTGCGCAGCGCCGAACGGCCCTCGCGCCAGGCCGCCAGCAGGTGGTCGCCGAGGAGGTCCTCCAGGTGTCCGGTCGCCTCGATGCCCAGCACGACGTCGGCCGCCAGGCCGGGCTCGTCCTCCAGCAGGCCGCCGATCACCTCGTGGCGCACCACCTGTTCGTGGACCGCGTCGGCCTCCACGTGCTCGTCGTAGAACCGTTGCGCGGCGGGGCCCGCGCCGACGCGGCGCAGGGCTTCGGCCAGTCGCCTCGACCCGGGGGACGAGGTGATCTCCACGGTCGCGAAGTGCCCGACCAGGGCGCCGCGAAGCCGCCGGTGCAGGCCGAAGAGGGACATCATGTTGACGACGGCCAGGGCCTGGGCGGGCGCGGCGTCCAGATAGCGGCCGTACCGGGCGTCGAGGCCGAGGTCGGTCATCAGGTCGGCGAAGAGCTGGGCGTGGACGTTCTCGGCCCGTCCCGCGCCGAATTCGTCGAACTCGACGGCGACCATGCCCGCCTTCGCCCGGCCCCGGAGCCTGGGCACCACCCACAGATGCGGATCGGCCTCCTTGAGGTGGTAGAGGGAGCGCACGGCGGCGTACTCGCGCAGCTGCCACAGCTCGCCCTCCCGCCGGAGGTGGTGGCTGACGCCGTGGCCGTCGTCCCCGACGGGTTCCAGCTGGAGCTCGTCCACCGCCCCGGCCACGTCCCGCCCACCCGAGCCGGCGTCGCGCCGCAGCGCGTCCAGGAAGACTGCCTCGGCCACCGCGCGCACGCCGAGCAGGGCGGGGTCCCATTCCAGGCTCTCGTCCACCCCGGCGAACCCCCGGTAGTGGAGCTCGTACAGGACGTACAGGAGGAGTTGGAGGTCGTCCCCGTACGGGTCGGAGCGGCGGAGCGCGTCGGCGGCGGGCAGGCGGGTGCCGCTGCCCGCCAGCACGGCGAGGACGTTCTCGCTGAGGGGTCCGCGCGCCGGGGGGAGCTCGGGGGATGCCGCCGGGCTGTCGCGGGGGGTGGTGGCCTGGGTCGTCACGGTCGTGACTCCTCCTCGCCCTCCTCGGGCTGTCGGCCGTCGGGGCGGTCTTCCGCGGGCCCGGCGGGCTTGCGGCGGCGGTGGCTGGTGTCGCACCAGGGGTAGGCGCGGCTGCGGCGGCAGGTGCAGATCGCGACGACGAACCGGTCGGACCGGGTCGTCGTGCCGTCGTCGCCGACGACCTCGACCGGCCCTTCCACCAGGATCGGGCCTTCCCGGTTCACCACCACACGGCGTGGTGTCTCATTCCTTCCGGCCACGGATCACCACCAGTTCCTCCCGCTCCAGCCGGTCCCGCAGCAGGCCGCGGTCGCGCAGCCAGGCGGCCCGGCGGCGGGTGACCGGACCGAACGGGATCGTCACCCGGTCGATCACGGAGACATCGAGACCGGCCGCGGACAGCCGGCCGACCGTCTCCTCCGGGCGGCTCAGCCCCGACTGGACGAGCAGGAGCAGACCGCCGGGGCGCAGGGCGGTGAAGGCGTCGTCGCAGATGCGGTCGAGGATCACCCGACCGTCGGGGCCCGCGTCCCAGGAGCGGCCGGGCCCGTAGCGCGGCACGGTCAGGCCGGGGGCCGGGACGTACGGGGGGTTGCTGACGACGGCGTCGAACGTGCGGCCCGGCAGGGCCCGGAGCAGGTCTCCCCTGCGGACGGTGACGGGCAGGCGGGCGAGCGCGGTGTTCAGCCGTGCGGACGCCACGGCCCGGCGGCTGATGTCCACCGCGGTGACGCGGGCGCCGAGCCGGGCGGCGTGCAGGGCCAGCGCGCCGGTCCCGGTGCACAGGTCCAGCAGATCCGTGCCCGGGCCGATTCCCTCGCGGCGCATGGCGAGGGCCAGCAGCAGCGTGTCGGTCTGCGGGCGGTACACCCCCGGAAGCCGCACGACCCGGCCCGGACGCGGGGCCGCCGCGACCGCCGCCGGGGCCGTGACGGCAGCGTCCGGCAGGGCCTCCGGCGTGACCGGGTCGCCCTCGCCCTCGGAGAGCCGTACCCCTCGGCCGCCGTTCAACGGCCGGACGTCCCGTCCGGGCGGTCCCGCCGCCCCAGCCGGTCCGCGTCGGCCTGCCGACGCCGTCCCTCGTCCCTGCGGCCCTGGTCGTCGAGCGCCTTGCCGTCCGACTCCTTGACCAGTCCGCGGGCCTTCAGGACCTTGGCGCGCAAGATCCTGCGTACGTCACGCATCGTGTCCTCCTGTGCGGTCAGCAGTGGTTCCACCGTCGAGCGGTTCATGTCTCCTCGCCAGCGGGGCAGAGGCCGGGGTCCGTCACCGGGCGGTCCGGTTCCCGGTGGCTCACGCCGCTGTAAGCGGAGTGACCCCGAACGGCACCGCCAAACGCGCGATCCGCCGTTCGTGGACCCGTCGTACGCTGAACCCCCCGTTCCGACCGACTGACAGGAGACCCAGGTGGCCGCGGAGAGTCAGGTCGACGCAACGGTGGCGGAGGTCATGGCCGAGCTGGCCGCGCTGGAGGACCCGCGGGCCCGCGCGATGAACGAGAAGCACGGCGACGATCACGGGGTGAACCTCGGCAAGCTGCGGGCCATCGCGAAACGGCTCAGGACGCAGCAGGAGCTCGCGGCCCGGCTGTGGGAGACGGACGACACCGCGGCGAGGCTGCTGGCGCTTCTGATCTGCCGACCGAGGGCGTTCGGGCGTGACGCCCTGGACCGCATGCTGCGCGAGGCCCGCGCACCGAAGGTGCACGACTGGCTCGTGAACTACGTGGTGAAGAAGAGCCCGCACGCCGAGGAGCTGCGCGTGGCCTGGTCCGCCGATCCGGATCCCGTGGTCGCGAGCGCCGGCTGGGCACTCACCACCGAGCGCGTCAGGAAGAAGCCCGAGGGTCTCGACCTCCCGGGGCTGCTGGACGTCATCGAGGCGGAGATGAAGGACGCTCCGGACCGTCTGCAGTGGGCGATGAACCACTGTCTGGCCCAGATCGGCATCGACAACCCGGGGCTCCGCGCCCGCGCCGTCGGCATCGGTGAGCGCCTGGGGGTGCTCGAGGACTATCCGACCTCTCCGGGGTGTACGTCTCCGTACGCACCGGACTGGATCGCCGAGATGGTGCGCCGGCAGGACGCCGGGTAGGTCGCGCCGCGGTGGGCCTCACTTCACTCTCCCTGCTCGTCCTGTCCTTCGTCCTCGTGGTCGACGAACCGGCGGACCGCGCGGGTGGCAGCCCCGGCCGCTCCGGGCTCGTTCCCGACGCCTGGCTCGCCGGCCACGCCGACCTGGACATCCCCACCCTCCGGGAAGCCGCCACGCTGCCGCTGCCCACCCCCGACGAGCAGTTCGACGAGCTCGTCTCGGCCGTCGTCGCCCGGATCCGCGACGGTCTCAGAGCCGGCTGACGACCCGCCGTTCCGGGCCGGGCTCCCGATGGATGGGCTCCGCTCCCCCGGTCAGCGGCAGGCCCGTGCCGCCGCGCCGGGCCGCGACGATCTCCGCCGCGATGGACAGCGCCGTCTCCTCCGGCGTACGGGCTCCGAGGTCCAGGCCGATGGGCGACCGCAGCCGGTCCAGTTCACGGTCGCCGAGTCCGGCCTCGCGCAGCCGCCGGGTCCGGTCCTCGTGGGTGCGGCGCGACCCCATCGCCCCGACGAACGCGGCGGGCATCCGCAGCGCCTCCGTGAGCAGCGGCACGTCGAACCGGGCCTCGTGCGTGAGGACGCACAGCACGGTACGGGCGTCGGTGCGGGTACGCCGCAGATAGCGGTGGGGCCAGTCGACGACGACCTCGTCGGCCTCGGGGAACCGGGCGGGCGTGGCGAAGACGGGCCGGGCGTCGCACACCGTCACATGGTGGCCCAGGAACTTGCCGGCCCGGACCAGCGCGGCGGCGAAGTCGACCGCACCGAAGACGATCATGCGGGGCGGCGGGACGCTGGTCTCGACGAGCAGGGTGAGCCCGCCGGGGCAGTGCGAGCCGTCCTCGGAGAGGGCGACGGTGCCGGTGCGGCCGGTGTCGAGCAGGGCCGAGGCTTCGGCAGCAGCCGTACGGTCCAGCTCCGGGTGGCAGCCGAGCCCGCCCTCGTGGGAGCCGTCGGCGCGGACGAGCAGCGCCCGCCCCAGGAATCCGGCCGGGCCGTCCACCACCCGGGCAATGGCCGCCGCCTCACCGGACACCGCGGCGGACAGCGCGGCCCGCAGCACCGCACGCTCCGGTGCGCCGGACCGTACCGGCGTGACCATGATGTCCAGGACGCCGCCGCAGGTCAGGCCGACGGCAAAGGCGTCCTCGTCGCTGTAGCCGAAGCTCTCACGCACACTCTCGCCGGTGGCGAGGGCCTGCGCGCACAGTTCGTAGACCGCGCCCTCCACACAGCCACCGGAGACCGAGCCGATCGCCGTGCCCTCGCTGTCGACGGCGAGGGCCGCCCCCGGCCCGCGCGGCGCGCTGCCGCCGACGGAGACGACGGTCGCGACCGCGAACTCCCGGCCCTCCGCCATCCATCGGTGCAGCTCACCGGCGATGTCAAGCATCCACCGCTCCCCCTGCGGGCTCCGGCCCCGTCGCGGCGAGGACCCGGTCGGGGCGGATCGGCAGATCCCGGTGGCGCACGCAGGTGGCGTGCCAGACCGCGTTGGCGACGGCCGCCGCCGCGCCCACGATGCCGATCTCCCCGACGCCCTTGATGCCGACCGGGTCGTCCGGGTCGTGGTCGTCCACCCAGTCCACCTCGATGGCGGGGGTGTCGGCGTGCGTGGCGACGTGGTAACCCGCGAGGTCGGGGGCGTAGTGACCGCCGGTGTTGCGGTCGCGGACCGCCTCCTCGTGCAGGGCCATGGAGATGCCCCAGGTCATCCCTCCGACGAGCTGGTTGCGGGCGGTGAGCGGGTTGACGATCCGGCCCGCCGCGAAGACGCCCAGCATGCGGCGCACCCGGATCTCGCCGGTGGCGGCATCCACGGCGACCTCGGCGAACTGCGCGCCGAACGAGTGGCGTTCCTTCCGCGCGAGCGCCCCGAGGGCCTCGGTGGTGTCGGACCGTACGGTGATCCCCTCCGGCGGGATCGACGTGGTCATCGCGAGCCGCTCGCGCAGTTCGGCGGCGGCCGCCGTGACCGCCCAGGCCCAGGAGCGGGTGCCCATGGATCCGCCGGCGATCATCGCGGGGCCGAAGTCGCTGTCGCCGATGCGGACCCGGACCTGTTCGGGTGCGGTCTCCAGCGCGTCGGCGGCGATCAGGGTGAGCGCGGTGCGGGCTCCGGTGCCGATGTCGGCGGCGGTGATCCGTACGGTGAAGGAGCCGTCGGCCTCGGCCGTGACCAGGGCCGTCGAGGGGGCGGCCCCGGCGCCGAAAGAGGCCGCCGCCGTGCCGGTGCCCAGCAGCCAGCGCCCTTCCCGCCGGACACCGGGGCGCGGGTCGCGGTCCGCCCAGCCGAACCTGCGTGCTCCTTCGCGGAAGCAGGCCGCGAGGTTGTTGCCGGCGAACGGGAGTCCCGAGACGGGGCCGACGTCCGGCTCGTTGCGCAGGCGCAGTTCGATCGGGTCGATGCCGCCGCGTTCGGCGAGTTCGTCGAGGGCCGCCTCGATGGCGAAGGACCCCGGGGCCTCCCCCGGCGCCCGCATCCAGGTCGGGGACGGTACGTCGAGCCGGACGACGTGGTTGGCGGTGCGATGGGCGTCGGCGTCGTACAGCACCCGGGCGACACCGGCGCTGGGCTCGACGAACTCGTACACCGTGGACGTCTGGTTCAGCGATCGGTGCTCCAGGGCCAGCAGCCGGCCGTCGGGCGCCGCGCCGAGCCTGACCCGCTGGGTGGTGGGGCTGCGGTAGCCGCCCAGCGAGAACGTCTGACGCCTGGTCAGCACCACGCGTACCGGGCGTTGCAGGGCGGTGGCGGCCATCACGGCGGACACCTGGTGGGCGCGCAGGCCCTTGCTGCCGAAGCCGCCGCCGATGTGTTCGGAGCGAACCCGCACCGAGGAGGCGTCGAGCGAGAACATCGTGGCCAGTTCGCCCTGGACCCAGCCGGCGCCCTGGTTGGAGTCGACGACCTCCAGCCGGCCGCCCTCCCACCGGGCGGTCGCCGCGTGCGGTTCCATCATGCTGTGCTGCTCTTCGGGGGTGGTGTACTCCGCGTCCACCACGAAGGCGGAGGCGGCCAGTTGTGCCTCCAGGTCACCCTTCTCCGTCTCGGCGGGCATATGGCCGGCGGCGGCGTAGGCGCCGGGGTGGTCCGGGTGGAGCGCGGTGTCGTGCGGTTCGCTGTCGTACGTCACCACGAGCGCTTCGGCCGCTTCCCTGGCCTCCTCGGGGGTCTCGGCGACGACGAGGGCGACCGGCCAGCCGGCGAACGGCACCCGGTCGTTCTGGAAGACGGCGCTCGTCGGGTCCGGCGGGGTGCCGAGCATGCCGACGTAATCGGTGTGCAGGCGGGGGGCGTTGCCGTGGTGGAGCACGGTGAGCACGCCCGGCATGGCGAGGACCGGGTCGGTCTCCACGTCCAGGATCCGGCCACGGGTGACGGTGGACAGCACCAGCCAGCCGTGGGCCAGGTCCGCGAAAGGGATCTCGCCCGCGTAGCGTGCCGCGCCGGTGACCTTCTCACGGCCCTCGATACGGGTGCGGGCGGTGCCGACGGCTCCGCGGAGCGCCGAGGGGCCCGGGGTGGTGGTCGTCATCGGGCGTCCTCCCCGGCGAGTTCGGTCAGGACGGAGACCACGAGGTTACGCATGAGGGTCACCTTGTATCCGTTGTGGGGCAGCGGCCGGGCGGCGGCCAGCTCGGCGTCCGCGGCGGCGGCGAAGGTCGCGCCGTCGGCCGGTGCGCCGGTCAGGACGGCTTCGGCCGCGCGGGCGCGCCAGGGGCGGGAGGCGACGGCCCCGAGGGCGAGGCGCGCTTCGCGTACGCGGCCGTCCTCGACGGTGAGCGCGGCGGCGACGGAGCCGATGGCGAAGGCGTACGAGGCGCGCTCGCGCACCTTGCGGTAGCGGGAGCGGACGGCGACGGGCGCGGCGGGCAGGGTCACATGGGTGATCAGCGCGCCGGGCGGCAGGGCGGTCTCCCGGTGCGGGGTGTCGCCGACGGGGAGGTAGAAGTCGGTGATCGGGACTTCGCCGGGGCCGTCCGCGCTCTCGTAGGAGACGACAGCGTCGAACGCGGTGAGCGCCACCCCCATGTCGGAGGGGTGCACGGCCACGCAGTGGTCGGATGCGCCGAGGACCGCGTGGTTGTGGTGCTCGCCCGCGACAGCGGGGCAACCGGTGCCCGGGGCCCGCTTGTTGCAGGGCTGGGAGAGGTCGGTGAAGTAGCCGCAGCGGGTGCGCTGGAGGAGGTTGCCGCCGACGGTGGCCATGTTGCGCAGCTGCCCGGAGGCCCCGGCGAGCAGGGCCTGGGTCAACGCCGGGTAGTGGCGGCGGACTTCGGAGTGGACGGCGAGGTCGCTGTTGGTGACGGTCGCCCCGATGCGCAGGCCGCCGTCCGCCGTGGTTTCGATGCGGTCCAGGGGGAGTTCGCGCACGTCGACGAGGAGGGCGGGGCGTTCCACGCCGGTCTTCATCAGGTCGACGAGGTTGGTGCCGCCGCCGAGGTAGCGCGCGTCCGGGTCGGCGGCGAGGAGAGAGACCGCGCCGCTGACGTCATGGGCGCGCTGGTAGCCGAATTCCCTCATGCGGCGGCCTCCTCGGCGGCGTGCTTCCCGGCCGCGCTTCCCTCTGCGGCGTGTTCCCCGGCGGCGCGGGCGACGGCCTGGACGATCGAGACGTAGGCGCCGCAGCGGCACAGGTTGCCGCTCATCCGCTCGCGGATCTCCTCGGGCGTCAGCGGTGGCGGCCCCGCTTCGGGAGCCGGGTCGTCGGTGACGGCGCTCGGCCAGCCGGCCGCGTGTTCCTCGATGACGGCGATGGCCGAGCAGATCTGGCCGGGCGTGCAGTAACCGCACTGGTAGCCGTCGAGGTCGAGGAATGCCTGCTGGACGGGGTGCAGTTGGTCGCCCTCGGCCACGCCTTCGATGGTGGTGATCTCGCGGCCCTCGGCCGCGACCGCGAGGCTGAGACAGGAGACGACGCGGCGCTGGTCGACCAGGACCGTACAGGCGCCGCACTGCCCCTGGTCGCAGCCCTTCTTGGTGCCGGTGAGGTCGAGGCGCTCGCGCAGGGCGTCGAGGAGGGTGGTGCGGTGGTCGATGGGCAGGTGGTGCTTCTCGCCGTTGATGTTCAGGGTGATCGCACTGGACGTCGACGAGGGCGCTGGGGCCATGTTCAGCCTTCTCTGGTGTCGGGTGACGAGGAGAACCCGGGCCTCGGTCGGCGACCGCCGGCCCCGGCCGGGAGTAAGGTAGCCCTAACCGGACCACTGTCCGCTTACCCCGAAAACGTAACGGACAGCTGTCCGGTTAACAAGGACGGGTTTCGGCCACGCACCCCGAGCCCGGTCACGCCCCCGAGGAGGATCCGTGTCCCAGCAGCCGAAGAAGGACACCGCCCTGCGTTCGGACGCTCAGCGCAACCGCGAGCGCATCCTGCGCGTGGCCACGGTCGAGCTGACGCTGCGCGCGGACGCCCCGCTGAGCGCGATCGCCAAGAAGGCGGGGGTCGGGCAGGGCACCTTCTACCGCAATTTCCCCCACCGGGAGGCGCTGGTCCTGGAGGTCTACCGCTACGAGATGCAGCAGGTCGCCGACGCGGCGTGCGAGTTGCTCCAGAGCCGCCCGCCCGAGCGGGCCCTGCGCGAGTGGATGGACCGGCTCGCCCGCTTCGCGATGACGAAGGCGGGTCTCGCGGACGCGATCCGCCTGGTGACCAGCGCGCCGGGCGGACCCGCCCGACCCGGCCCCACGCCGGTCATGGAGGCGGCCGGAGCCCTGCTGCGCGCCTGTGAGGACGCCGGCGCCATCCGGCCCGGGGTGACGCCGGACGACTTCTTCCTCGCGATCGCCGGCCTCTGGCAGATCGATCCGCACGAGGACTGGGAGCCGAGAGCCGGCCGACTGCTGGACTTCGTCATGGACGGGCTGCGGGTGGGGGCGCCCGGCCGGTGACCGGACCGCCCGCCGTCGTTGTCGGCGGGCCGTGTGATGATGCCCCGTGAGCTGCGGGGCCTGGGGAGGGACCGCGCGCGGAAACATCGACGGGAGCGGTGAGTTGAGCAAGGGTGGGGCGTCCGTACCGGACGAGGAGTGGGAGCGGTTCCTGAGGGAGTCCGAGGCCGGCAGCCCGGGCGCGCCCGAGGAGCCGTCGGCGCGGGCCCGGATGGTGACCCGGCGGCTCCAGGAGGAGCCCGAACCGCCGCGGGGGTGGCGGACGCATCAGCCGCCCCGGCCCCGGCGCGGCAAGGGCTGGTACGCGGTCGGCCTGGCGGTCGTCGTGATCCTGCTGGTCGCCGTGGCCGTCGCCCCCGGCCGGATCGTCGGCTGGTTCGACGGCGGGGGCGCGGTGGACACCCTGCCTCTCGCCGCGGAGTCGGAGCGCCCGGACGGGCCGCCCGCCCAGGAGGGGGAAGGCCCGCTTCCCACGCAGGACGAGCCGTTCGCCGGATCCCCGGCGGCCCGGTGGGCCGACGGCGCGGCGGGCATCCATCTGGCCGCGCCGCGGGCGACCGGCTGGATGAGCGAAGCGGAGGTCGGCACGGCGCTGGACCGCACCCGGGACTTCCTCGTCGCCTCCGGCCTCGACCCCGAAGTGCTGCGCGGCGAGCGGCCCACGAAGGCCATGGCGCTCATCAACCCGCACCAGGCGGACGTGCAGGACTACCTGAAGAAGGCGTTCCGCGCGCCGGACCGCGAGAACGACCCCCTTCTGCTGTTCAGCCGCTTCCGGTCCGCCGATGTGCGGCCGGTCGGGGACGTGGTCAAGACGCGCGGCCGGGTCACCTTCCGGGAGGGCGAGAAGGGCGCGGTGGAGGTCTCCACCGACGTCACCTACGTCTACCCGGTCATGCGCGCCTCGGGCGACGACGAGGTCGCGCGCACCATCGTGCGCCGTGAGGTGGTGCTGAGCTGGGACGACCCGGAGAAGATCGTGATCGAGCCGGGGACGTTCTCCCTCGTCTCCTACAAGGTGGACACCACCAACGGCGGTTGTGACACCTACACCGGTTATCTGATCCCCGCGTTCCTCGCCGACCGCACCACCGCCGACGGCGGCGACGGCCCGGCGGTCGACCCGTACGACCGCAGCACACCGATCGAGGAGCGGATGCGGGAGGGCGACGGCGAGGGCTGCGACATCGCCACCCGCTCGTGAGCCCCGCCCGCCCCTGAGGAAGCGCCCCGCGCGGGCTCCTGGCCGGTCCGCGGCCTCCCCGCCACCAATCCGGCGATCGCCCGGCGCCGAATAGGCGGTGAGGGCCGCGGACACTGCCGCTCTCTCCCGTGAGAAGCGGTGCGCCATGGTCACCCCGATACTGATCGGGCTGCTGGGCGGACTGATCACCGTTGTCTCACCCTGCATCCTGCCCGTCCTGCCGGTGGTGTTCCTGGCGGGCGGCACCGGGAAGGGCGAGAACGCGGGCCAGCCGGCCCGGTCCCCCGGCACAGCCGGAGCCGGCGACGAAGACGATCAACGTGACCGGGTCGCCGACGCTGTACCGTCTCACCGACGACGAGAACGCCCGCACCGCACGCCTCGAACTGCGCGTGGGCGAGGGCCTCCAGGCCTACGTCTTCACCTTCGGGTGAGCTTCGAGGGCCGGCCCCGCACCCGAGTCCGCCCACAGCTCGGCAAACCGGTCCAGCAGTCCGGCGGCCGTCGCCACGTCGTCCGTCAACGGCCGGTCGGCCGACTCCGCGTCGAGCACCGAGGCCGCCAGTTCGAAGGCGCGGCCGACGGGCAGTTCCGGGTCGAGGCGCAGTTCCCGCTGGCGCAACGCCCTTACGGCCGCGACGAGTTCGCACCCCACGACGAGCCGGAACGCCTCGCAGGCCCGCAGGGTCTGCCGCGCTCCCAGCGAAGCGAAGCTGGCCTGCTCCTCGACGCCC
This sequence comes from Streptomyces globisporus, assembly GCA_014649555.1. GTDB lineage: Bacteria > Actinomycetota > Actinomycetes > Streptomycetales > Streptomycetaceae > Streptomyces > Streptomyces globisporus. The sequence continues at coordinate 103,377 of BMTG01000017.1, forward strand.
CGCGAGAGCACGGCGTGCCCGAGCGAGGCGGGTGCGGAGTAGGCGCGCAGGTCGCCGAGGGCCGCCCCGGCCGCGTATTCGAGGATCATCACGCCCGAGGACGCGGGCTCGCCGTCCGCGAGGAAGGGGCGCAGCCGGGTGAAGCCCGGTTCGTTGAGGGTCGAGAGGCGGGAAGTGGAGAGCCGCGCCACCTGAGTGACCGCCAGCCTGAAGTGGTCGAGCGACAGAGCGAGTTGGGCGAGGTAGAAACCGCCGTGGTGGTAGGCCGCCATGTCGTCGGCGGAGATCAGCGGGTTCTCGGCCGCCGCGTTGATCTCGACTTCGAGGACCCCTTCGAGCGCGTCCGCAGCATCGTGCGCGGGGCCGTGGATCTGCGGCAGACAGCGGAAGCCGTACGGGTCCTGGATCCGGCCGAGCGGGGGTGTCGGGCGGTCGGGGGCGCCGAGCAGCAGCCGCATCCGCTCGGCGACCGCGGACGAACCGGCGTGCCGCCGCGCCTCGTGGACGGGCAGCGCGTAGGCCTCGTAGCTGCCGTCGATCGCCATCAGGGAGAGGGCCGCCACCACCTGGGTGGCGGCGATCAGGGCACGCAGTTCGTGCAGGGCGAGGGCGGACTGGCCGAGGGTGAGGGCGTTGCTGCTGATCAGCGCGAGGGCGTCGTTGTTGTCGAGCGGCTGTGGTTCGGGGGCGGTCCCCGCGCCCTGCCAGGGGTGTTCGCCCGCCAGCGCCAGGCCCATCTGGGCGAGCGCCGCGATGTCGCCGGTGCCGACCGAGCCGAGGGCGTTGACCTTCGGGTGGGCGCCCGTCTCCAGCGCGTCGCAGAGCGCGGTGACGACGGTGGGGCGCAGCCCGGCACCGCCCGCGAGGAGCTGGTTGGCGCGGACGGCGAGCATGGCGCGGACCTGCCGCGCGGGAAGCTCCTCGCCGATCGCTCCGGCGTGGCTGCGCAGCAGGCGCAGTCCGTGGTCGGCGGCCGCCTCGGTGGGCACGGACTCATTCCGGTTCGCGCCGACGCCGGTGGAGCGGCCGTAGACGCGACCCCAGGAGGCGATCTCCCGCGCGGCGTCCCACGAGGCTTCGACGCGCTTCAGGCCCTCGGCCGCCGGAACGGGCCTGGCGACGGATTCGGCCATGCGTACGACATCTGGGACCATCAGGCGGCGGCCGTCGAGGATGACGACCGCATCGTTGTCATCAGCCACCCTGTCCGCGATATGAGACGACATCAGGTGCATTTCCTCCCCTGTCGGACGTTCCGTCTTGCCCTGCGGCCGGCCGTAACCAGGGATTTACGCCCGGGTGGCGACGACCTATTGACAATCTATTCAGCCACCGAGAACTCTGCATGATGATATGCAGCCGGGCAAGGGACTCCTCATGATCCAATTCGACAAGGCCCACAAGCCCTTCCCGAACGGCACGACCGCGGTGCACGACCTCACGCTCGACCTGCCGGAAGGGGGCGTGACCGTCCTCGTCGGATCTTCCGGTTGCGGCAAGACGACCACGCTCCGGATGATCAACCGGATGGTCGAGCCGACCTCCGGGTCGATCCGGGTGGGCGGCAAGGACGTCCTGGAGCAGGACGCCGCCAAGCTGCGCCGCTCCATCGGTTACGTGATCCAGCAGGCCGGGCTCTTCCCGCACCGCACCGTCCTGGACAACATCGCGACCGTACCGCTGCTGCTCGGCTGGGGCCGCAGGAAGGCACGGGCGCGGGCGGTGGAACTGCTGGAGACGGTCGGCCTCGCCGCAGACGCGGGGAAACGCTACCCGCACCAGCTCTCGGGCGGTCAGCAGCAGCGCGTCGGGGTGGCCCGCGCACTCGCCGCGGACCCTCCGGTCCTCCTGATGGACGAGCCCTTCGGTGCCGTCGACCCGGTGGTCCGCACCCAGCTCCAGGACGAACTGCTCCGCCTTCAGCGTGAGTTGAACAAGACCATTGTCTTCGTCACGCACGACATCGACGAGGCCGTGCGCCTCGGGGACCGCATAGCCGTCTTCCGTACCGGCGGCCATCTCGTCCAGTGCGCCTCCCCCGCCGAACTGCTGGCCCGCCCGGCGGACGCGTTCGTCGCGGACTTCCTGGGCGCCGAGCGCGGTCTGAAGCTGCTGTCCCTCACGACGCTCGAAGAGGTCGCCCAGGGACCCGCGCCCGAAGGCGCCCGCTGGCAGCTGACCCTGGACGCCGGCCGCAGACCGCTGGCCTGGCGCGACAGCGAGAGCAAGGGCGAGGCGGAGATACCCGTCCGACCCCTGCGGGACAGCGACTCGCTGCTCTCCGCGCTCAACGAGTCGATCGCCGCGCCGAGCGGCCTGGTCGCCCGGGTCGACGCGGACGGCGTCCTCACCGGCGTCACCTCCCGCGAGGACATCCACGCCCGCGCCGGCCAGGTGCACAGCGCGGCGAGCACGGTGGCGGCGTGAGTGTCGACTGGTCGTGGATAGCCGACCACACCGACGATCTCACCACCCTGACGCTCTCCCACCTCCAGGCCGCGCTGACCGCCGTCCTCCTCGGCCTGCTGATCTCGCTCCCTCTGGCCGTGCTGGCCCACCGGGTACGCCGGCTGCGCGGGCTGCTCCTCGGTCTGTCGAACGTCCTGTTCACCATCCCGTCCATCGCGGTGTTCGTGCTCCTCCTCCCGGTCAGCGGGCTGACCCGGACGACCACCGTCATCGGCCTGACGATCTACACGCTCGTCGTGCTCCTGCGGAACACCGTCGAGGGCCTGGACTCCGTCCCCACCCGGACGAAGGAGGCCGCGAAGGCCATGGGCACCCGGCCGCTGCGCACCCTGCTCACCGTCGAACTGCCCCTCGCGCTGCCCGTGATCATGGCGGGGGTACGGATCGCGACGGTGATGGCGATCTCCCTGGTCTCCGTGACCACGTACATCGGCGACGGCGGGCTCGGGCAGCTGTTCACCGACGGATTCCAGCGCAACTTCCCCACCCCCGTCATCGTCGGCGTCGTCCTGACCCTGCTCCTGGCGCTCGTCGCGGACGCGCTGCTCGTCACCCTCCAGTACGTCCTGACGCCGTGGAACCGCCGGCAGAAGCAGGGGGCCTGAACCGTGTACGAACTCCTCAAGGGCCTCGGCTCCTGGCTGGTCGGGGCGGAGCAGTGGACCGGCTCCGACGGCATCGGCCACCGGCTCGCCGAGCACCTCCAGTACTCCCTGCTCGCCACGCTCGTCGCAGCCGCCATCGCCCTGCCGGTCGGTCTGCTCATCGGCCACACCGGACGCGGCGCGTTCGTCGCGATCAACCTGTCGAGTTTCGGCCGGGCGCTGCCCACGGTCGGTCTCGTGGTCCTCGTCTTCCTCGCCAGCGGTCTGTCGATGTGGCCGGTCTACATCGCGCTGGTGGCGCTCGCGGTCCCGTCCATCGTGACCAACACGTACGCCGGGATGACGGCGGTCGACCCGGAGGTGCGGGACGCGGCGCGCGGCCAGGGCATGCGCTGGTACCAGGTGCTCTTCCAGGTCGAACTGCCCCTGGCGCTCCCTCTGATCATGACCGGGCTGCGGCTCGCGCTCATCCAGGTCGTCGCGACGGCGACCATCGCCGCGTACGTCTCCTTCGGCGGGCTCGGCCGGTACGTCTTCGACGGGCTCGCCCAGCGCGACCTCGTGCAGGTCCTCGGCGGGGCCGTGCTCGTGGCGCTCGTCGCCGTCGTCCTCGACCTCGCGCTCTCCGCCCTCCAGCGCTTCCTCTTCCGCCACCGCCCCGCCCCGCAGTCCTAGGAGCCAGCCCCTCATGAACCGCGAGAACCGCATCAACCGCATGAACCGCAGGGCTCTCCTCGGCGGGCTCTTCGCCGCCGCCACCGTCCCCGCGCTCGCCTCGTGCAGCAGCGGCATCACCTCTCTCGAAGGTGACGGGGCCGGGGGCGGTGGCGGCGGCTCCAGCAAGGGCGGCGTCACCATCGGCACCGCCAACTTCACCGAGAACCAGGTCCTCGGGTACCTCTACGCCGCCGCGCTCGAAGCGGCCGGGGTGAAGACCACCGTCCGTCCCAACCTGGGCACCCGCGAGATCCTCATCCCCGCACTCAAGGGCGGCGACATCGATCTGCTGCCGGAGTACCAGGGCGCGCTGCTGCACTACCTCGACACCAAGGCCACGGCCACCGAGGAGGGCACGATGCAGAACGCCCTCGCGATGCTCCTGCCGCGCGGCCTGCAGATCCTCCCGTACGGCGAGGCGGAGAACGCCGACGCCTTCGCGGTGACCAGGGAGACCGCCGACGAGTACGGCCTGAAGTCGCTGGCCGACCTGGCGAAGCACAACGGCAAGCTCGTCATCGGCGCGGCCCCCGAGGTCAAGAAGCGCACGGTGGGCTCGGTGGGCCTCAAGGAGGTGTACGGCGTCGAGTTCAAGGAGTTCAAGTCTCTCGACTCCTCGGGCCCGTTGGTCAAGGGAGCCCTGAAGAAGGGCGATGTGGACGTGGCGAACCTGTTCACCACCGACACCGACATCGCCGCCGAGGGCTGGGTGGTCCTCACCGACCCGAAGAACCTCATCCCCGGCCAGCACGTCGTCCCGCTGATCGCCGACCGCAAGGCCGACTCGACGGTCCGCAAGGCGCTCGCCCGGCTCGGGTCCGTGCTGACGACGAAGGACCTCACCGAGCTGAACCGCCTGGTGGACAAGGACCGGAAGGACCCCGAGGACGTCGCGTACGACTGGGCGGCGCTCCACGGCATCAAGAAGTAGCCGCTTCCGGCCCGGAGTCGGCGGGCCGGACAGGCAGCACCACACCACCGAGAGACCAGGGAGCCGCAGCATGGCAGCCGAAGACCTGGTGGAGCGCCGCTCCATCGATGTCGTCCCGGACGACGAACGGCACGGGACCGCGTTCAGTCAGTTCACTCTCTGGCTCGGCGCCAACCTCCAGATCACGGCGGTGGTCACGGGCGCGCTGGCCGTCGTCTCCGGCGGTGACGTGGTGTGGTCGGTCGTCGGCCTGCTGCTGGGCAATCTGCTCGGCGGCGCGGTCATGGCCCTGCACTCCGCGCAGGGCCCGAAGCTGGGTCTGCCCCAGATGATCCAGTCCCGGGCCCAGTTCGGGGTGAAGGGCGCGGTCGTCCCGCTGCTGCTGGTCATCCTCATGTACGTAGGGTTCTTCGCGAGCGGCAGCGTGCTGGCCGGCCAGGCGACGGCCCGGCTCATGCACACGGACGACACGGCCGGCATCGTCGTCTTCGCGGTGGTGACGGCCGTCATGGCGGCGGTCGGCTACCGGATCATCCACACCCTGGGGCGGGTGGCGAGCGTGATCTGCGCGCTGGCCTTCGTCTATCTGGGCATCCGCCTGCTGGACCGGATCGACCTCTCGGCGCTGCTCGGCGACGCCCACTTCGACCTGCCGATGTTCCTGCTGGCGGTGTCGCTCTCGGCGTCCTGGCAGCTGGCCTTCGGACCGTACGTCGCGGACTACTCGCGCTATCTGCCGCGTACGACGCCGGGGCGGTCCACGTTCTGGTGGACGCTGTCGGGGTCGGCCATCGGCTCGCAGTGGTCGATGACGTTCGGGGTGCTCGTGGCGGCGACCGCCGGGGACGCCTTCCTCACGGACCAGGTCGGCTATGTGGTCGGCCTCGGCGGCGCGGGGCTGATCGCGTCGTTCCTCTACTTCGTGATCGCGCTGGGCAAACTGACCATCAATGTGCTGAACACGTACGGCGGGTTCATGTCGATGGTGACGAGCATCAGCGGATTCCGGGGTCAGCGGACGCTGTCGCAGCGTGGCCGGGCCGTGTACATCGGGCTCATCATGGTGGCGGGGACAGCACTGGCGCTGCTGGGCAAGGACAGCTTCCTGACGTCGTTCAAGGACTTCCTGCTGTTCCTGCTGACGTTCTTCACCCCGTGGTCGGCGATCAACCTGGTCGACTACTACCTGATCTCACGGGAGCGGTACGACATCCCGGCGCTCTCCGACCCCCGGGGCCGCTACGGCGCCTGGCGCTGGGACGCGCTCACCGTCTACGGGATCGGCGTCCTCGCCCAACTCCCTTTCCTGGTGACGCACTTCTACACGGGCCCGCTGGTGGAACCGCTGGGCGGCGCGGACGTCTCCTGGATCGTCGGCCTCGTGGTCCCGGCGGCCCTTTACTGGCTGCTGGCCCGCCGGGACACCCAACACATCCCCGAGGAAACGGTGTACGTCCTCGCCTCACCGCGCGAGCGGTGAGGGAAGAACGGCGTGCACAGCGGGCGGGGCCCGACGCGTGATGCGTCGGGCCCCGCCCGCTGTGCCTACGGCGCGAGAGATCAGACGCGACGGTGACGGCCGTAGTACTCACCCGTCGTGCGGTGGAAGTCCGCGTCGCCGACGTGCTTGTCCTTGTCGAACTCCGGGGAGTCCTTGATCTGCTCCTTGGTGAGGTCGACGTAGATCTTCTTGTCGTCGTTGTCGACGCGGCTCACCGTGCCCGCCGGAAGCAGGACGTGCTTGCCGAAGATCCATACGCCGGTGTCGACGACCAGGTACGAGGACGTGACGTCGTCGGAGTGCTTGTCGACCTTGCCGATGCTGCCGTCCGTGGCCTCGACCTTGTAGCCGATCAGGTCGGTGCCGACGGTGTGACCGGCGGTCGGCTGGTATCCCCACAGGTTCTCGGACATAGGAAACTCCTTCGTTCGCACGGAATTGCATGAGGTATTCGAAGCGGTCGGCGGACGGTTGCCGGCGCCGGTTGGTCGTTGTCCGGGCGGGCTTTCCTTTTCCTCATCGACCGCTGACAGCCTCGTGCCCCTCCCTTTCCTCCGTATGTCCCCGAAATCGGTAGTTTTTCCATGGGTTCCGGGGGAACTCGGCGGGCTCGTGCTCTCAGCCCAGCAGCGCCGCGACGGCGATGAGCGCCGGGACCGACAGCAGCGTGGACAGCAGGATGGAGTCCCGCGCGAACCGTTCGGCGACCCGGTAGTGCGAGGCGTACGTGAAGAGGTTCTGGGCTGCCGGGAGTGCCGCGATCACCACGACGTCCAGCAGCGCCTCGCCCCGCAGGTGGAAGAGGCCCGCGCCGACGGCCCAGGCGACGAGCGGCTGGGCGACGGTCTTCAGCAGGGCGGACAGGTACAGCGCACCCCGGTCCTCGCCGCGACCGGGCCGTTCGGCGCCGCGCAGGGATATCCCGAAGGCGAGGAGGACCGCGGGGACCGACATGTTGCCGATGAGGACGAGCGGTTCGAGCAGCGGGCCGGGCAGGGTCAGGCCGGACGCCGCCACCGCCACCCCGGACAGCGATCCGATCGCCATGGGGTTGCGCAGAGGGGTGGTCAGCCGCCGGAGGACCGACACGGGCTCCCCGGGGCGGCTGAGGTCGAGGACGGTCAGGGCCAGCGGGGTCATCACGATCTGCTGGAGCAGCAGGACCGGCGCGACGAGCGAGGCGTCGCCGAGGACGTACACGGCGATCGGAATGCCGAGGTTCCCGGCATTGACGTAGCTGGAGCACAGGGCGCCGATCGTGACCCGTCCGGCGTCCCAGCGCAGGAACGGCCCGGCCACCGCGATGAACACGACGGCGGCCGCACCCGTGGCGATGGCGGTGACCTGCAGACGCTGCGACAGGACGACGGAGAGGTCGGCGCCCGCGAGCATCGTGAAGAGCAGGGCCGGGGTCGCGACGTTGAAGGCGAGCCGGGTGAGCACGGCGCGGCCGTCCTGCCCGAGGTGTCCGCGGCGCCCTATGACGTACCCGACGGCGATGACGGTGGCGATCACCGTGAATCCGGTGAGTACTCCCTGCATGTCTTCCTTGCGGGTGGGTCAGGTGCGGTGGACGGCCCCGCGGGTGGAACGCCTGGTCAGGTACGTGCCGGGACAGCGTCTCAGACCGGTGGCGGCGGCCCTGAGGCGGGGGCGCGACCGGTCGCGCCTGACGCATCGAGCCCCGGGCCGGGCGGGCGTCCGGCGATCCGCCCCGGCCGCTGTCACTCGACCGGCCCACCGGCGAAACCCCCCACCAGCCGCCCCGTTCCCCCCGATATGCCGCTTTCGCCGAATCGTCTTAGCCTGCTGACACTGCTCGGATAGTCGACAGCCGGCACGGTCGGCGGAGGGCGAGCTTCCATGGCTGAGCTACGCAAGAAGTCCGGACTGGTCGGCGAGTTGTCGGCCGAGTTCGCGGGCACGATGATCCTGATCCTCTTCGGCTGCGGTGTCGTGGCCCAGGTCGCGGCGGGCGGGGCCCTCACGGATCCGCCCGGCGGCCTCGGGGACCACGACAGCATCGCCTGGGCGTGGGGGCTGGGCGTCACGCTCGGCGTCTATGTCGCGGCGCGGCTGAGCGGGGCCCATCTCAACCCCGCGGTGACCCTGGCGCTGGCCGCCTTCAAGGGGTTCCCGTGGAAGAAGGTCGCCCCCTACGCGGTGGCCCAGACGGCCGGGGCGTTCGTGGCCGCGCTGATCGTCCGCTGGAACTACAGCGAGGCGCTGGCGAAGGCCGACCCCGGGCACACCATCAAGACGCAGGGAGTGTTCTCCACCCTGCCCGCCAACGGCAACCCGGCGCTGCCGGTCCACGAATGGGGCGCGTTCCGCGACCAGATCATCGGCACCGCCATTCTGCTGCTGCTGATCCTGGCCATCACCGACATGCTCAACACCCCGCCCGGCTCGAACTTGGGCCCGTTCATCATCGGCCTGGTCGTGGTCGCGATCGGTATGGCGTGGGGAACGAACGCCGGGTACGCGATCAACCCGGCCCGTGACTTCGGCCCCCGGCTGGCGAGCTTCCTCACCGGTTACGGCGGGGCGTGGCGGGACCAGTACGGGAATCTCTACTTCTGGGTGCCCATCATCGGCCCGCTGCTCGGCGGCCTGTTGGGCGCGGGGCTCTACAAGTTCCTCGTCGGACGCTTCCTGCCGTCCGCGGAACCCGAACCGCCGGGTCGTGTCCCGGCGTCCCAAGACTGAACCACAGCGCCCGGAGAGGCAGCACATCATGGCGGACTTCATCGGCGCGGTGGACCAGGGGACCACCAGCACCCGATTCATGATCTTCGATCACGGCGGCAACGAGGTCGCCAAGCATCAGCTGGAGCACGAGCAGATCCTGCCGCGCTCCGGCTGGGTGGAGCACGATCCCGTGGAGATCTGGGAGCGCACCAACTCGGTGATCCAGAACGCCCTGCGGCACGGCGGTCTGTCGCCGACCGACCTGGTGTCGATCGGGATCACCAACCAGCGGGAGACGACGGTGGTCTGGGACCCGCGCAACGGGCGGCCCTACTACAACGCCATCGTCTGGCAGGACACCCGTACGGACGTCATCGCCGCGAACCTGGAGCGTTCGGGCAAGGGCGAGGTCATCCGCCGCAAGGCCGGGCTGCCGCCGGCGACGTACTTCTCCGGCGGCAAGATCCAGTGGATCCTGGAGAACGTCGACGGCGTACGGCAGGCGGCCGAGGCCGGTCACGCGATCTTCGGCAACACGGACGCCTGGGTCCTGTGGAACCTGACCGGTGGCCCGAACGGCGGTATCCACGCCACCGACGTGACCAACGCGAGCCGCACGATGCTGATGAATCTGGAGACCCTCGACTGGGACGAGGAGCTCCTGGACTTCTTCGGCATCCCCCGGGCGATGCTCCCGAAGATCAATCCCTCGTCGCACCCGGACGCCTACGGCTCCACGCGCACCTCCCGGCCGCTGAGCGCCGCCATTCCGATCGGGGGCGTCCTCGGCGACCAGCAGGCGGCCACCGTCGGCCAGGTCTGCTTCTCCCCCGGCGAGGCCAAGAACACCTACGGGACCGGCAACTTCCTGGTGCTCAACACCGGTGCCGAGCTGGTCCGTTCGGAGAACGGACTGCTCACCACGGTGGCGTACCAGTTCGGCGACGAACCGGTGGTCTACGCCCTGGAGGGGTCCATCGCCGTCACCGGATCCGCGGTGCAGTGGCTGCGCGACCAGATGAAGATCATCAAGTCGGCGCCGGAGAGCGAGGAGCTGGCCCGCAGCGTCCAGGACAACGGCGGCATGTATTTCGTGCCCGCGTTCTCCGGCCTGTTCGCGCCCTACTGGCGTTCCGACGCCCGCGGCGCGATCGTCGGCCTGGCCCGGTACAACGACAACGCCCACCTGGCGAGAGCCACGCTGGAGGCCATCTGCTACCAGAGCCGCGATGTGGTCGAGGCGATGGAGCAGGACTCCGGGGTCCATCTCGACGTGCTCAAGGTGGACGGCGGGGTCACCGCCAACGACCTCTGCATGCAGATCCAGTCGGACGTCCTCGGCGTCGAGGTCAGCCGTCCCGTGGTCGCCGAGACGACCGCTCTCGGCGCCGCCTACGCGGCGGGGCTCGCGACCGGTTTCTGGCAGAACACCGACGAACTGCGCGCCCAGTGGCACGAGTCGAAGCGGTGGTCGCCCCAGTGGTCCGAGAAGCAGCGCGCGGAGGGCTACGCGGGCTGGAAGCGGGCGGTGGAGCGCACGCTCGACTGGGTGAAGGTGCCCTGACGCACTCGCACAGGTCCTGATGTGCTCGCATAGGTTGGGCCGGTCCCTTCCGCCGTACCGACGAGGACCGGCCCATGCCCAGCAGCACCAGCATCCGTCTGATAGAGCCCGCCGACGCCGCCCCGATCGCCGCCCACCGGGTACGGGACGCCGAGGCGTTCCGGCCGTGGGAACCGGCCCAGCCGGACGACTTCTTCACTCCGGAGGGCCAGGCGGAGCGGATCGAGGGCCTGTTGGCGGGATACCGGGCCGGTACGGTCTGGCCGGGCGTGGTGCTCGCCGGTGACGAGGTGATCGGGCAGATCACCGTCGGGGGCATCCTGCCGCAGCCGCATCTGCGCCGCGGCTCCGTCGGCTACTGGATCGCCTCGGTCGCCCAGAACCGGGGCCACGCCGGAAACGCCGTCGGGCTCGCCCTGCGGGTGATGCGGGAGGAGTTGGGCCTGCACCGCGCCGAGGCGTCCACCAACCTGGAGAACCTCCCCTCCCAACGGGTGCTGCGCCGCAACGGGTTCACCCCGTACGGCGTCGCGCACGCCGCGATCTTCCTCGACGGGAGCTGGCGGGACGGGCTGCTGTGGGAGCGGATCCTCGGCGACTGAGCGGGCCGCGCGGACAGCAGGGCGTCCTCAGAACCCCCTGCGCGACTCCCGTACCAGCAGCACCAGCAGATACGCCCCGCCGACGCACACGGTGACCGCACCGGTCGGCAGCACCACGCCGTCGATCGCGTGCTGCGCCGCGATGTCCGCGCCGAGCAGCAGAAGCGCGCCGACGAGCGCCGAACCGGTGAGGTCGACGGTGGAGCCGCGCCCGGTGAGCCGGCGGGCGATCTGCGGTGCCGCCAGCGCCACGAAGACGATGGGGCCCGCCGCCGCGGTCACCGCGGCGGTCGCGGCGACGCCGAGGACCACCAGCAGCAGCTTCGTCCGTTCGACGGGGACGCCCAGCATCGCCGCCGTGTCGTCGCCCAGTTCGAGCCAGCCCATCCGGCGTTGCGCCACCGGGGCCACCAGAGCGACCGCCGCCACCAGGGCGGAGGACATCAGCACGGCGGGCCAGCCGATGGCGCTCAGCGAACCGGCGCCCCAGACGGCGGCGCGCAGCGCGGTGTCCACATCGGCCTTCACCGAGAACCAGGTGTTGACCGAGGAGAGCAGCGCCCCGACCGCGATGCCCACGATGATGAGCCGGAAGCCCCGCACCCCCCGTCGGAACGCCAGCAGATACACGGCGAACGCGGTGAGGAGCCCGCCGGCGAGCGCGCCCGCCGCGAGGGCCGAGTAACTGCTCGCGCCCGCCAGCAGCATGAGGACGACACCGGTGTAGGAGCCGGTGGTGAAGCCGATGACGTCGGGGCTGCCGAGCGGGTTGCGGGTCAGGGACTGGAAGACCGCGCCGCCCACCGCCAGGGCCGCCCCGAACACCATGGCGGCGACGATGCGCGGGGCCCGCCACTCCAGGACGACGGTGCGGACGCTGGTGCGGGCGGTGCCGGTCAGGACCGACATCAGGTCGCCGAGGCTCAGCGCGAAGCTGCCGAGGGTGAACGCCCACAGCGCCAGGGCGACCAGCGCGGCCGCCAGAAGTCCGCAGACGACGACCGAGCGTCGTGTCGCCTTCAGGCTCAGGGACCCGGCCCTGAGGACGATCACCCCGCTCACAGCTCCTTCACCCGGCTTCCGCGCACCAGAAGGATCAGTACGGGAGCGCCGATGAGCGGCATCATGACCCCGACCTGAAGTTCGGAGGGGATCACGATGAGCCGGCCCAGGACGTCGGCGATCAGGACGATCACCGGGGCGAGGACGGCGGAGAGGACGAGGATCCAGCGCCAGTCGGGACCGGTCAGCCACCGCACCGCGTGCGGCACCATCAGTCCGACGAACATCAGCGGGCCCGCCGCGGCCGTCGCCGCACCGCACAGCAGGGCCACCGCGACCACCACTCCGCACCGCACCGCTCCGACCCGCAGCCCGAAGGACCGCCCCGCGTCGTCGCCGAGGGCGATCGCGTTGAGCGGGCGGGCGCAGAGGGCGGCGACCAGCAGACCGGCCAGGACGAAGGGCAGGATGTCGCCGGCGGTGCCCGTCGGGCGGTCGGTGATGGTGCCCGCCCCCCAGAACCTCATCCGGTCGAAGGTCTCCGTGTCGATCAGGGCGAGGGTCTGGGAGATACCCACCAGAACCGCTGTGAAGGCGACCCCGACGAGAGTGAGGCGCACCGGGGTCGGCCCGCCCCGGCCGCCGCTCGCAGCGAGGTAGACGAACGCCGATCCGACGACGGCACCGACGAGGGCGAGGGGCAGGTACTGCTCGATGCGGGTGACGCCGAGGACCGCCACACCCAGGGTGACGGCGAAGCCCGCGCCCGCGTTGACGCCGAGGACACCGGGGTCGGCGAGCGGATTACGGGTGAGCGCCTGCATGAGCGCTCCCGCCACGCCCAGCGACATGCCGACGACGATGCCGAGCAGGGTGCGGTCCACGCGGGCGCCGCTGACCGTGGCGTGCGAGGCGGAGCCGTCGGGAGCGGTCAGCGCCTGCCAGACGACGTCGAGCGGGAGCAGCGCCGAGCCGATCGCGACGCTGAGCAGCACGGCCACGAGGAGGGCGCCGACGGCGACGCCCAGGCCGATGAGCCGGCGCGTCCTCCGACGTGACGACCTCGACGGTGCGACCGGTGGTGGCGCGTCCTTCGTCGCGAGCGCCTGTGCCATCTGTTCTCCCTGAGCAACCCGCCACCCGGACAGGCCGGAGTGCCGTGCGTGATCGACGTACATGTCCTGCTGGAGCCGCAGCAGCCCCCGCTCCCCCGGTGTCAGCCGCCGAGCGCCCCCACCGCGTCCGTGGTGAGCTCGCTGACCGGTACTCCGGACTCGCGGCTCAGCCCGCGCAGGAGTCCGGCCCGGGTGGCGTATCCGGCCGCCCTGGCCGCCGCCGTCAGCTCGCCCCCGCCGCGGAGGTGTTCGACGGCGGCGTTCATCCTGGCCCGGTTGCGCCACCGTGTGAAGGGCAGTCCGGTCTCGTCGAGGAAGACGCGCTGCACCTGACGGGCGCTCATCCGGTGCCGTTCGGCGAGGCTCTCCAGCGTCGCCGAGGGGGTGCGCAGGGCCTCGCGGGCGAGGGCGCGCACGGCGGGATGGACGGGCAGGACGACCGGGAAGTACTGCCGGGAGATACCTCTCAGCACCCGCCCCAGCGCCTGCCGGAACGGCTCGACCTGCTCCGGTGTGGTCGGCGCGGCCCCGAGCGCGGTGGTCATGACCTCGGTGAGCGCGGGCACCGCCCCGAGCGGCTGAACCCGGCGTCGTGGCTGGTCAGCGGGGTCGAGGAAGGGCCCGAGCGCCATGCCGCCCGGCTCGATCCGCAGGGCGTGCGGCACGCGCGGGGCCAGCCAGAGCGCCTCGTGGCGCCCGAGCCGCCACTCCTGGCCGTCGGCGGTCAGACAGGCGTTGCCCGTCACCACGTAGACGAGATGGGGCTCGTCGTGCTGGTGCGTGTCGTGTCCCAGAAAGCGGATGGCGTTCTCGGCGACCACCGTGCCGAGGGATGTCGTCGGCAAGCGTGCCTCCCGTTGTGCGATGCGTCGTGTCCGTCACCGACCATGTCGTACGCGGATCGACGCAGCGGAACCAGCGAGGTTAGCCTCACCTTACCAACAGCTCGAACGGTCGAGCCTGCCCAGTCTCATGAGGTCCCATGTTTGCTCCTGCCCGTCTTCTCGCCGTCGCGGTCGTCGCCGCACTGGCCCTCACCGGCTGCTCGGCCTCCGACCCGTCGGGCGACGGGGACAAGGCGTCCGCCGCGAAGACCCGTACCGTCACGACCGACTACGGCAAGGTGAAGGTGCCGGCCGAGCCGAAGCGGGTGGTCGTGCTGAACCACGCGCTCGCCGGGTACCTCTACGACCTCGACGTGCCGGTCACGGCGACGATTCCCGAGGACGCCGAGAGCAAGGGCGCGTTCTCCCCGAACTGGGCGAAGGAGGCGAAGGAGGACGGCACGACGTTCCTGCCGTGGAGCGTCGACGGCTTCGACCTGGAGGCGATCCTCGCCCTCGACCCCGACCTCATCGTCGGCGGCGGCATCGGCTTCCCGCTGTTCCAGGCGGAGAAGGTGTACGACGACCTCTCCGACATCGCCCCCACCGTGCTCGTCGGCAAGAAGCTCGGCGACTGGCGGGCCCAGTTCTCCTTCCTCGCCGACGACGTGTTCGGCAGGCCCGGCGTCTACAAGGAGCACGTGGCCGCCTACGACCGGCGGATCGACGAGGTGAAGCAGGCGATCACACCGCCCGCCGGACCGGTCTCCTTCCTCACCCTCACCGGCGACGGCACCGCCTACGGCCTGGTGGAGAGCGTGGGCATGCCCACCGAGCTGAAGAAGGTCGGCATCGAACCGGCCCCGGTCTTCGCCGACGGCGGTTTCACGGTGTACGGGCAGGGCGGTGACATGTTCGAGCTGTCGACCGAGAAGGTGGGCCAGACCATCACCCAGCCGTCCGTGTTCGTGATGGGCTTCAACGCCGACACGACCGACGTCGCCACCCTCGAGAAGAACCCCGTCTACAAGGCGCTGCCCGCCTTCAAGGCGAACCACGCCTATGACCTGCCGCACTGGGTGCTGCGCGGCGACTACGACGAGTCGATGGCCCTGCTCGACATCATCGAGAAGCAGTTCTCCTGATGGCCGGCCGGCGCGCGTACACGACGCACCCCCTCGTCCTGCGCCGGGTCACCGTGCGCCGCGTCGAGGAGGTGACCCCCCGGATGCGGCGCGTCGTCCTCGGCGGCGGGGATCTCGCGGCGTTCGCCCGTGACGGGATCGATCACCCCGGCTTCGCCGCGCCCGGGTTCGACGACCACATCAAGCTCATCCTGGCGGCCGACGGGGACGTCCGGGCGGCGCTCCCGGCCCAGTTGCCGCACGGCATCGAGTGGACCCCGGCCGAACACCGGCTGACCCGCGACTACACGCCCCGGCGGGTGGACCTCGACGCGGGAGAGCTGCACCTCGACTTCGTGGTGCACGGCGACGGGCCCGCGGAGTCCTGGTCCGCCGCGGCCCGGGAGGGCGACGAGCTGTGGTTCGTCGGCCCCAAGTCATCGCTCCGGCTGCCGGAACGGCTGGACTGGATCCAGCTCGTCGGCGACGAGACGGCGCTGCCCGCGATCGGCCGCTTCCTCGACGAACGCCCCCTCGACGTCCCGGCGCACGTCCTGGTGACCGTCTCGGACGACGCGGCACGCCAGGAACTGGCCCTGCGCGAAGGCGACACGGTCACCTGGGTCGTCGCGGAGCCGGGGGACGCGGCGGCGCTGGAGTCCGCCGTCCGCGCGCTGCCGGTGCCGCCGGGCGAGGGGTACGTCTGGGCGGCGGCGGAGAGCCGGGCGCTGCTGCCGGTACGCCGGTATCTCCAGCGGGAACGGAAGCTCCCCAAGGACCGGGTGAACATCACGGGTTACTGGCACCGCGAGGAGCCCGCCGCACCGGAGGCGGAGGCCACGGCCGACGCCGCACCGGCGCCCGCCGGGATTCCGTCGCCGCTGCCGTGGCTGGTCGCCCGGGCCGCGTTGCAGCTCGGCGTGGTCGACGCGGTGGCCGACGCCCCGGGGCTCTCCGCCGACGCCCTCGCGACCCGGCTGGGCGTGCCCGGTCCGGGAATCGCCACTCTGCTGCCGCTGCTCACCGCGTACGACGTGGTCATCGACGCCGAAGGCAGCGGGCTGCGACTCGGCGCGGTGGGCGAGGAACTCCTGGACGACCACGAGCGCGAGGAGTACACCGGCCACGAGGCGGAGTTGCTGCTCGCCCTCGCGCACGTCGCCCCCGCGCTCCGGGACGGCACATCGCCGTGGCGGCTCGCCTCGGGCGCCACCCTGCACGACACGGTGGCGCACGACGCGGAGCGTTACGGCGAACTGGTCGAGGAGTGCGAGCAGTTGGTGTTCCTGCTGGCCGGTCTGACGGCCGATCCCCTCTGGGAGGGCGTCAAGACGTGCCTTCTGACCGGTCCGGGGAGCGCCTCGATGGCCGCCGCCCTGGACGACGCCGGACGGCGGCCGCGGCTGCGGATCGCGGAGGAGGGCGTACCGGGCGAGGTGCTGCGCGGACACGTTCCGGCGCCGGACCGGATCGACTGGACGGCCGGCCCCGCGGATGTCGCGGTCGCCGCGAAGGCGCTGGCGTACCGCACCGACGAGGAGGCCGTACATCTCCTCACACGGCTGGCCGAGTGGACGGGCACGGCGGTGCTGGTGGAGGCCTCGCGCCCGGACGGGCTGAGCCCGCACGCCGCCGAGGCGGCGCTGCACGCGTTCACGGCGACCGGCAGCCCGCTGCGCGACTCCGCCGCCCTCGCCGTTCTCGCGGAGCGGTCGGGCTGGCGGGTCGAGCGGACCGTCGCCCTCGGCTGGGGCGCGGAGGCCACGGTCCTGCGCCGGGCCTGAACGCCGCTCCCACGGGGGTGGGGCGGCGGGGAAGCCGCCGGGGTCAGCCCGACCTCGGCGGCTTCCGTGCGTCGAAGGCGAAGAGGGTGTTGTCGTCGGCGGCCACGAACAGCGCGCGGCCCGCGACGGTCACGCGGGGGCTCGCGTTCTGCTGCCCCGTCAGTCCGTCGGCCTGCGGGTCCGTCGTCCACAGCGCCTTTCCGTCGTCAGGCGACAGCGCGACGACCCGGCCGGTGGCCGAGCTGAAGTACACCGCTCCGTCGCCCGCCGCAGGCCCCGACGCGCCTTCCACCCCCGTCTGCCGCGCCCACTTCTTGCGGCCGGTGGCGGGGTCGAACGCCGTGACGCGACCGGTCTGCCCGCTGACGTAGACGGTGCCGTCCGCCATGCCGGGGGTGCCGTCGTACACCTGGCCGAACCGGGAGCGGGTCACCTTCCCCGAGGCCGGGTCGACGCGGACCACCCCGTCGTATCCGGCCCGCGCCGTTCCCTCGTAGTGCGGGGAGAGGAGGACGAGGGAGCCGTCGGCTTCGCCGACCGGCACGGCGGGTCCTTGGACCTCGACGGGCCTGCCCAGCTCCCCGGAGTCGAGGGCGAGCGTCCGCAGGGTGGGGTTGCGCTGTTCGAGGTCGTCCACCTCCGCGTCGGTCGCGCACATAGCGAGGAGCCGCGGGCCCGCCGGGACGGGCGCGCACTGGGTACCTGCGGGGAACGGTGCCGACCAGGCGAGCTCGCCGCTGTGCGCGTCCCGGGCCTCGAAGCGGGAGTTGGAGGCATCGACGGTCACCACGGCGGAGCCGGCCACGACGGCGTCCTGGCTCCGGCCCGTGACGGCCGTCGACTGGGCGCCGGACGGCGTGGACCACAGCTCCTCGCCGCTGTCCGCGTCGAGGGCCACGACCTCCTGGGGAGGGCCCTGCGGGGCGTCCTGGTCGGCGATGCGGTAGCCGATCACGGTGTCGTCGGTGGCACCGACCAGGTGCATGCCCTGAACGGGGACGCCGGGGCTCTTCGCGGTCCACACCCGCGATCCGTCCGCGGGGTTCACCCGGGTCGCGACGACGCCGCCGCCTCCGCAGAAGAGCGCGTCGTCGCGGGCGACGCAGCGCAGCTCGTCGGGGATGTCCTCGCGGCCGCCCGGCACGGTCGTGCGCCACGGTTCGAAGCCGTCCGGGAGGGTGCCGCCCGGCGCGGCGGCGCTCCGCCCGGCGTCCGTGCCCCGGCTGTCCGTGCCGTCGCCGATCCCGTCGGCGCCGCCCGTCGTCAGCACGGCGACTCCCCCGCCGATCGCCGCCACCGCGACCGCCGCGGCGAGCACGGGCCGCCACCGGCGCCGCAGCCGGCCGCCGATCGCGGTGCCGGTGCTCCCCGAGTCGGAAGGGGCTGGGGTGGCCGGTGCGGGCGTGGTCGGCGGCGGGGTGTCCGGTGTCATGAGGTGGTGCTGGGTGAGCATGTCGCGGGTCCGGCCCGCGCCCGGCCCGCCGGTGGCGGTGCCGCCCAGGTCGGATGGCAGATCGCGCAGCAGCACGAGGAGTTCGTCCACCGAGGGACGCCGCTCGGGGTCCTTGTCCAGGCACGGCTCGACGACCGCCCGCAGGGCATCCGGCACGGCGCCCAACGACGGCTCCTCGTGCACCACTTGGTAAGCCGTGATGTAAGGGCTGTCCGCGTCGAATGGCCCGTGGCCCGTCGTCGCGTACACCAGGAGCGTCCCCAGCGAGAAGACGTCGGAGCGCGGCCCCACGCCGCGCGGTGCCTGCAACTGCTCGGGCGACATGAAGGGCGGCGTACCGATGACCCGCCCGGTCATCGTCAGCGTCTGCTGGTCCACGGCGCGGGAGATGCCGAAGTCGATGACGCGGGGGCCCTCGGCAGAGAGGACGACATTCGAGGGCTTCAGATCGCGGTGGACGACTCCCACCCGGTGGATGTCGCGCAGCGCCTCCGCGAGACCGACGGCGAGCCTCCGCAGCTCCGGCCCGTTCAGGGGGCCCTCGTCGGTGATGCGCTGGGCGAGGGTGGGGCCCTCGATGTAGGTCGTCGCCATCCACGGCTGGTCGGCCTCGGGGGCGGCGTCGACCACGGCGGCGGTGAACGCGCCGCTCACCCGCCGTGCGGCGGCCACCTCCTGCCGGAACCGGATGCGGAACTCGTCGTCCCCCGCGAACTGCTGGTGGATCAGCTTGATCGCGATGGACCGGCCGGAACTCGTACGGGCCAGGAAGACCGTCCCCATGCCACCCGAACCGAGCCGCGCCTCCAGCGGATAGCCGCCGATCTCGGCTGGATCACCTCCGCGCAGCGACACTCTCCCCGACCTCCCGTCCCCCGTGCGTCCGTCTCCGCCACCACGGGCCTGCTCGTTCGTGCTGCACCCAAACTAGTCGCAGGGCGGTACGGCGGAGCAAAGCGGGTGACGTACGGGGAGCGGAACGCCCCGGGGGCCCGCCGGTCGGCCACCTCGGTCGCGGAGCCCGGATCTCGCCGGGCAGCGCTGTCAGCCGCGAGGTCCGGTTCTCGGGACGTAGTGCTGCGGGAGCCCTCGCCTCTCCTCGGGCGGCAGGTTCCGGGCCGGTGTCTCCACCGGGGCCGGGGCGGGCCGCCCCCGCTCGCGGTCCCAGCCCGCCCGGGCGCGAGGATGGAAGCGGTAACGCTCGGGGACGTACCGCCAGGCATGGTGCAGCGACCGGCCCAGCAGCCGCAGCAGGCGTTCGTCGTGGGGCGTCCAGCGCAGGCCCAGGCGGTCCCGGACGGTCTGCGGATACAGGCCGACCGTGATCCACAGCGTCGTCCGGACGAGCGGGACGCGGGCGAGGGCCCAGAGCGGCGACGGCAGCCACCGCAGGAGGGGCGGCCGGGCGATACGACGCATGCTCAGGACGTCCCGGGTCGGCCGGTTGTCCTCCAGGACGTCAGCGCACATGTGGTCCCAGTACCGCTGGAACTCCCCCCAGCTGCCGGGCACGGGTTTCATCGAGAGGCCGTACAGCGCGTACCAGCGGACGTGCTCATCGAACAGCGTGTGCCGCTGCGGCTCGGTGAGGCCGCCGCCGAAACGCTCGGCGACCTGCACGGTCAGCATGAAGAACGTGGCGTGCGCCCAGTAGAACGTGCCCGGGTTGAGCGCGTGGTACGGGCGGCCGTGCGCGTCGACCCCGCTGATCGCGGCGTGGTAGCCGCGCACCTCGCGGGCCGTACGGGCGGCGAGCGGGCCGTCGTATACCACTCCCCCGATCGGGTACAGCGAGCGGAAGAGGCGCTCCCAGCGCTCCTCGAAGAAGCGTGAGTGCTCGGCGACGCCCGCGCCCAGCCCGGGGTGCATGTTCTGCATCGATCCGGCCCAGGGGGCGAGGAGGAGGCCCCTCCAGTCGCCGAACCAGCGCCAGGTGAGGGAGTCGGGGCCGAGAGGTTCGGGGGTTTTCGGGCCGGTCGGGTCGGGTCCGTGCGCTGACGCTGTCACGTGTACCTCCGCTGGGGTTCTCCGTTGCGAGGCCGTCGAGAGCAATCTGATGACACCTGTCCTCAGGTTAAAATGTGCGGACACCTGTCGTCAATTGCGCGAGCAGCACACGATGACGCGAACCGAACACGGGGGAACCGGAGTTGACGGAACGGAGCTGGGGCGGCACCAAGCTCGCCGATCGTCGCGCCGCCCGTCGGCAGACCCTGCTGGACGTCGCCGAGCGGCTGGCCGGCGAGGAGGGGTGCGCGGCCGTCACGGTCCGGTCCGTCTGCCGTGAGGCGCGGCTGACGGACCGCTATTTCTACGAGAGCTTCACCAGCCGCGACGACCTGCTCCTCGCCGCCTTCGAGCGGGTCGCCGACGAGGCCCGGAACGCGCTGGAGGGAGCGGTGGCGACCGGCGGCCCGCAGCGCGAGGTCCGGGCCCGGGCCGCCGTCTCCGCCTTCGTCGGCCTGGTCCTGGACGCGCCGCACAAAGGCCGCCTGCTGCTCCTGGAGCCCTTCGCCGACCCGGTGCTCGGGGCCCGCAGCCATCTGCTCATGCCGGTGTTCACCGACCTCGTCGGCGGCCAGCTCGCCGGCACGGGGGACGACATCGACCGCCGCCTGGCCGCGCACGCCCTCGTCGGCGGTCTGGCGAACCTCTTCGCGGGGTGGCTCCACGGCACGCTCGACGTACCGCGCGAGCGGCTGGAGGCGCACTGCGTGGAGCTGGTGCTCACGGCGACCACGTCCGCGACCCCGTCCGGGAAGTAGCCATCCCCGTCAGGCGTCGCCGACACGCTCCGCCATCACGTGAATCGAACAAGGTGAAAGTTTAACCAACAGTCTTCTCAACAGGATCACCCGTCACTACGGTGAGGGACCCATGAGTCCCCCCATCGCCCCCGTGGGCTGGAGTCGCTGGCTGGTACCCCCCGCCGCCCTCTCGGTCCACCTCTCCATCGGCCAGGCCTACGCCTGGTCCGTGTTCAAGCCACCGCTGGAGGACGCGCTCGGCCTCAGCGGCACGCAGAGCGCCCTGCCCTTCCAGCTCGGCATCGTCATGCTCGGCCTCTCCGCCGCCTTCGGCGGCACGCTCGTCGAGCGGCGCGGGCCCCGATGGGCCATGACCGTCGCCCTCGTCTGCTTCTCCTCCGGCTTCCTGCTCTCCGCACTCGGCGCGGCGACCCAGCAGTTCTGGCTGATCGTTCTGGGGTACGGCTTCGTCGGGGGCATCGGTCTCGGCATCGGCTACATCTCGCCCGTGTCGACGCTCATCAAGTGGTTCCCCGACCGTCCGGGCATGGCCACGGGCATTGCCATCATGGGCTTCGGCGGCGGTGCGCTGATCGCCTCACCCTGGTCGGCGCAGATGCTGGAGTCCTTCGGCAGCGACAGCAAGGGCATCGCCCTCGCCTTCCTGGTGCACGGACTGTCCTACGCGGTCTTCATGCTGCTGGGCGTCCTGCTGGTACGGGTGCCTCGCCCGCGTACGGAGGAACAGCGGGCGGACGGCGGCCCCGCCACCGCCGCCGGGCCGCAGGTGTCGGCGCGTCAGGCGCTGCGTACTCCGCAGTTCTGGCTGCTGTGGGTCGTGCTCTGCATGAACGTGACGGCCGGCATCGGCATCCTGGAGAAGGCCGCGCCGATGATCACGGACTTCTTCGCGGACACCTCGACGCCCGTGTCGGTGACCGCGGCCGCCGGTTTCGTGGCCCTGCTGTCGGCGGCCAACATGGCCGGCCGGATCGGCTGGTCCTCGACCTCCGACCTGATCGGCCGCAAGAACATCTACCGCGTCTATCTCGGTGCGGGCACGCTCATGTACGCGCTCATCGCCCTGGTCGGAGACTCGTCCAAGCCGCTGTTCGTGCTGTGTGCGCTGGTCATCCTCTCCTTCTACGGCGGCGGCTTCGCGACGATCCCCGCCTATCTGAAGGACCTGTTCGGCACGTACCAGGTGGGCGCGATCCACGGCCGTCTGCTCACCGCCTGGTCCACCGCGGGCGTTCTGGGACCGCTGATCGTGAACTGGATCGCCGACCGGCAGGAGGAGGCCGGGAAGGGCGGCGCGGATCTGTACGGGACATCGCTCCTCATCATGATGGGCCTGCTCGTCATCGGCTTCGTGGCCAACGAACTGGTCCGCCCGGTCCACCCGTCGCACCACCTCGGCGCCGTCACCGCGCAGAAGGGAGCGCCCGATGTCCGACAGCAGCAGTCAGAGTCCGCCTGACGTCTCCACGGGGAAGGACCGGCGGCCGCTGATCGCCTTCACCTGGCTGTGGGTGGGCGCCCCGCTCGCCTACGGGCTGTACGAGCTGATCCGCAAGGCCACCCAGTTGTTCACCGGCTGACGGAAAACCGACCGACGGTCCAGCAACCGACCCCGGACCCGTCGGGCCCGGGGTCACGGTCACCGCCGGTTTCAGGCTCCGCCCACCAGGTCCGGGGCGCGCAGCATGGCGTCCGGAATCCCCCAGGCGTCGACGAGTTCGCCGGCCAGGGGCCGGATCTTGCGGCAGAGGTCGTTCACCTCACGGGTGATCGCCTTGGAGCGCTGGACGGTCAGCCGCCCGTGCTCCATGAACCACGCCCGGTCCGCCTCGATCGTCGACAGGGCGTACAGGTCGCACAGCAGGCCCAGGGCGACCTTGTTGCCGCCGTCGGGCAGCGTACGCATCTTCTCCACGAACGCCTCCAGCACCAGCCGTTCCATATGGGCGCGGGCGACGGCGATGACATGGTCCTGCACCTCGGAGAAGACCGCCCCCGGATCGCGCTTTCGGTCGATGCCGCTCTTGAGCCTGCGGGCCACCCCGGCGAGCATGTGCTCCTCGCGGTAGCGGACCATGGCGAGCTGGTACTCCGAGTCGAGCAGACCGGCTTCCTGGTCCCACTCGTCGCCGCCCGGCAGCAGATCGCGGACCCGTTCGAGCAGCTTGTGGGCCGACGTCTTCTCGATGACCGTCTCGACGGCGAGGTTGGTGACGTAGCGGACCATGCCCAGCTGGTCCAGGTCCTCGAACTCACTCGCGTAGTCGGTGAGCAGGCCCTTGGCGACGAGCTGGAGCAGGACGTGGTTGTCGCCCTCGAACGTGGTGAAGATGTCGCTGTCGGCCTTGAGCGCGGCGAAGCGGTTGACGGCGAGATAGCCGGCGCCGCCGCACGCCTCGCGGCACTCCTGGATCGCCTGGGTGGCGTGCCAGGTGGCGAGCGCCTTGGTTCCGGCGGCCCGGGCCTCCAGCAGGCGTCGCGCCTGCGCGTCGTCCTCCAGGTCGGAGAAGACGTCGTGGAGCTGGGTGCGGACGACGTCCTGGGCGAAGTGCAGTGCGTACGTACGGGCGATGAGCGGCAGCAGACGCCGCTGGTGCAGTCCGTAGTCGAGGAGCAGCTGCTCCTCCCCCTGGGGGCCGGCCGCGAACTGGCGTCGCCGCAGGGCGTACTTCGTGGCGATCGCGAGGGCGACCTTGGCGGCGTTGACCCCGGCGCCGCCGACGCTGACGCGGCCCTGCACCAGGGTGCCGAGCATGGTGAAGAAGCGACGGTTCGGGTTGTCGATCGTGCTCTCGTAGGCGCCTTCCGGGGTGACGTCGGCGAAGCGGTTGAGCAGCGCCTCGCGGTCCACCCGCACACCGTCGAACCGGAGGCGTCCGTTGTCGACACCGTTGAGGCCCATCTTGCGGCCGTCGTCCTCGATGTGGATACCGGGCGCGGCCTCGCCGTCGACCCGGATCGGCACGACGAACGCGTGCACCCCCCGGGATTCGCCGCCCACCTCCAGCTGGGCGAAGACGACCGCCAATTCGCCGTGGCGTGCAGCGTTGCCGATGTAGTCCTTGCGCGCCTGGTCGCCCTCGGTGGTGATGACGAACTCCTGGGCGTCGGCGTCGTAGCGCGCGACGGTGCCGAGCGCCTGGACGTTGGAGCCGTGCCCGGTCTCCGTCATCGCGAAGCAGCCCATCAGCTCCCCGGTGATCAGGCCGGGGAGATGGGCGTCGTGGTGGCGTTCGGTGCCCAGATGCAGGATCGCGCCGCCGAAGAGCCCGAACTGCACCCCGACCTTCACCAGCACCGACAGGTCGCCGAAGGCGAGCGTCTCGAACGCGGCGATCGAGGCCCCGACGTCGCCGCCTCCGCCGTACCGCTTCGGGAAGCCCATGCCGGTCTGGCCCGTCGCGGCCATCTCGACCACGAGTTCGCGCACCCGCTCGCGGAACGCGTCGATGTCGAGCTCCTCGGCCTCGTCCAGCACCGAGGCGTACGTCACCAGATTGGCCCGGACCAGGTCCCGGACCTCGGCGTACTCGCCGTCGAGCACCTCGGTCAGCGCCCGGACGTCGATCTCCGGCTGCACGTACCCGCCGGTCGCGGGCGATGTTCTGTCAGTGGTCATACCGATTCGCTACCCCGCCCGGAGACGATCAAGCAGTCCGCGGTCCCGATCAGCCCTGTCCGGCGGGCGGATCGGCCAGGATGCCTTCGAGCAGCCCCGTGGCCTGGCCGACCTCGATGAGATAGCCGTCCGGGTCGCGCAGGTAGCAGCGGATCTCGGCCTTGCGGTCGATCGGCGGGGTCAGAAAATCGGCCCCCTTCGCACTCCACTCGCGGTAGCAGCGTTCGATGTCGGCGACGCGGATGTTCAGGAAGCTGGTCGCGGTGCCGGGATCGGTCGGCGGGTGGAGCGTGACATCGGGTTTGTCGGAGGTCGGGCCGCCACCGGGGTTCATGATCAGCCAGCTGTTCGCGAGCTTGATGATGCACGGGTTCTCGTCGAGGACCACTTCGCCGCCGAGGACGTCGGCGTAGAAGGCGCGTGCGCGGGGAACGTCCGCGACGGTGAGGAAGTGGGTGAGGAGCAGGCCCGACGCCGGTGCCGGGAGATCTTCACGGCGCATGGTGTGACGCCTCCAGACGGATGTCGACGTACCTCCCATGGTGGACCACCGGGCCGACCCCCGAAAGACGATCATGAACGGGCCGGCCCTGACGGCCGACGGGCCTTGGCCCCTGGCCAGGCCCGGCCCCCGACCGGGCCCTGCTCCTCGGCCGCGCTCCGGCCCCGGCCGCGCCCGGTCCGTCGCCGGGCCCTGCTTCCCGACCCGGTCCGGTCACGGCCGACGCAGGTCAGGCGCCCGCCCGGCGCTTGTTCCAGACGTCGAAGCCGACCGCGGCCAGCAGCGCCAGGCCCTTGATCACCTGCTGCCAGTCGGTGCCGATGCCCACCAGGTTCATCCCGTTGTTGAGCACCCCGAGGACCAGCCCGCCGATGACGGCGCCCAGCACCGTGCCCACGCCGCCGCTCATGGACGCCCCTCCGATGAAGGCCGCGGCGATGGCTTCCAGCTCGAAGTTGATGCCCGCCTTGGGCGAGGCCGCGTTGAACCGCGCCGCGAACACCAGCCCGGCCAGGGCCGCCAGCATCCCCATGTTCAGGAAGACCGCGAAGGTCACCTTGCGGTCCTTGACGCCCGACAGCTTGGCCGCGGGCAGGTTGCCGCCGATCGCGTACACGTGCCGTCCCACCACCACGTTGCGCATCACGTAACCGAAGCAGACCAGCAGGACCGCGAGGACGATCAGAACTACGGGCGCGCCCTTGTAGCTGGCGAGCAGGAGCGTGGCGACCGTGATGGCGGCGACCAGGGCGACGAGTTTCAGGACGAACAGGTTCTTCGGCAGGGGCGCCAGGTCGAACTCCGCCTGCCGGGCACGGTTGCGGATCTCCTGGTTGACCACCAGGGCGATCACTCCGAGCCCGAGCAGCAGAGTCAGGTTGTGGTAGTTGGTGACGGGGCCGACCTCCGGCAGGAAGCCGTTCGCCACCTTCTGCAGCCCCTCGGGGAAGGGGCCCAGGGTCTGCCCCTGCAGGAAGATCTCCGTCAGCCCCCGGAACAGCAGCATCCCGGCCAGCGTGACGATGAACGAGGGGATACCGACGTACGCGATGAAGAAGCCCTGGACCGCTCCCGCGGCCGCGCCGATCAGCAGGGTCACCACCACGGCGAGCGGCCAGGCGAGCTGGTGCTCCACCATCAGCACCGCCGCGACCGCGCCGACCAGGGCCGTCAGCGATCCCACGGAGAGGTCGATATGGCCGGAGATGATGACGATCATCATGCCGATGGCGAGGATCAGGATGTAGCTGTTCTGCAGGACGAGATTGGAGACGTTGCGCGGCAGGAGCAGGTCGCCGCCCGTCCAGATCTGGAAGAGCAGCACGATGAGACCCAGCGCGAACAGCATCCCGTACTGCCGGGTGTTGCGCCGGACGCTCTCCACCAGCAGGCGCGCCACCGCCGGGGCGGCCCCGCGCGACCCGGGGTCCGCGGCGGCCGGAGGGGTGGGGCTGAGGTCAGTGCTCATCGGTGAGTCCTTCGTGGGGTGCGGGATGCCGGGGCGCGGGGACGGCGGGGTCGTGCGTCATGTACCGCATCAGGAGCTCCTGGTCGGCCTCGGCGCGGGCGCTCTCGCCGGTGATCCGGCCGGCCGCCATCGTGTAGACGCGGTCGCACATGCCGAGGAGTTCGGGCAGCTCGGACGAGATCATCAGGACGGCCTTGCCCTCGGCGGCGAGCCGGTCGATCACCGTGTAGATCTCGTACTTGGCGCCGACGTCGACGCCCCGGGTCGGTTCGTCCAGGATCAGGACCTCGGGCCCGGCGAGGATCCACTTGCTCAGGACGACCTTCTGCTGGTTGCCGCCGGAGAGCCGGCCCACCTGGTCGAAGACCGTGCGGGTCCGGATGTTCATGGTGCGGCGGAACTCCTCGGCGACGACGCGCTCCTGGTGTGCGTCGACCACCCCGCGCCGCGCCAGCCGGGACAGCGAGGCGAGGGAGATGTTCCGGCTGACGGAGTCCTGGAGATCGAGGCCGTAGTGCTTGCGGTCCTCCGTCACATAGGCGATGCCCGCGTCGACGGCCTCCGGCACGGTACGGGTCCGCGCCTCGGCCCCGTCCCTGAGCACCGTTCCGGAGAGGTAGCGCCCGTAGGAGCGGCCGAAGACGCTCATGGCGAGTTCGGTGCGGCCGGCGCCCATCAGCCCGGCGATGCCGACGATCTCGCCGCGCTCCACCCGCAGCGACACCCCGTCGACGACCGTGCGCTGGTGGTCGACGGGATGGCCCACGGTCCAGTCGCGGATCTCCAGGGCCGGGGCGGGGGCGGGCGGGGCCGCGCAGGGGGTGCGGTCGGGGAAGCGGCTGTCGAGGCTCCGGCCCACCATGGAGCGGATGATGCGCTCCTCCGTGGTCTCCGGGTCCTTGAGGTCGAGGGTCTCCACGGTGCGGCCGTCGCGGAGCACGGTGACGGAGTCGGCGACCTGGGAGATCTCGCCCAGCTTGTGGGAGATGATGATCGAGGTGATGCCCTGGTTCTTCAGTTCGCCGATGAGCCGCAGCAGTTGGGCGCTGTCCTCGTCGTTCAGCGCGGCGGTCGGCTCGTCGAGGATCAGCAGTCCGACGTCCTTGGCCAGCGCCTTGGCGATCTCGACCAGTTGCTGCTTGCTCACCCCTATGTCGGCGACCCGGGTCTGCGGATGCTCGTCGAGCCCCACCCGGCGCAGGAGTTCGGCGGCCCGGCGCAGGATCTTTGACCAGGCGATGACGCCGCGCCGGGCGGGCTCATGACCCAGGAAGATGTTCTCGGCGATCGAGAGCTGGGGAACGAGAGCCAGCTCCTGATGGATGATCACGATGCCGGACCGCTCGCTGGCGCGGATGTCGCGGAACCGGCACTCCTCGCCCTCGTAGCGGATCTCTCCCTCGTAACTGCCGTGCGGGTGGACGCCGGAGAGGACCTTCATCAGCGTGGACTTGCCCGCGCCGTTCTCGCCGCACAGCGCATGGACCTCGCCGCGGCGCACCCGCAGGTTCACCTCGCTCAGCGCCTTCACGCCGGAGAACGCCTTGCTGATGGCCCGCATGTCGAGCACGGGGCCGTCGGCCGCGTCCCGCTCCGGGCCGGTGGTCGGGGCCTTCGGTGTCACCGCAGGTCCTCGGCCTTCAGGTAGCCCGAGTCCACGAGCACTGACCGGTAGTTGGACTTGTCCACGCTGACCGGCGGCAGCAGATGCGCGGGGACGACCTTCTTCCCGTTGTCGTACGTCGTTGTGTCGTTGGTCTCCGGCTTCTTCCCGTCCAGGACCGCTCCGACCATGTCGGACGCCACCTGGGCAAGGGCGCGGGTGTCCTTGTAGACGGTCTGGGTCTGCTCGCCCGCGATGATCGACTTCACGGAGGCGGCCTCCGCGTCCTGGCCGGTGACGACCGGCAGGGGCTTGGCGGAGCTGCCGTAGTCGTCGGACTTGAGGGCCGACAGGATGCCGATGGAGATGCCGTCGTACGGGGAGAGGACCGCGTCGACCCGGGCGCTGGAGTACGTGGAGGTGAGCAGGTCGTCCATCCGCTTCTGGGCGGTGCCGCCGTCCCAGCGCAGGGTGGTGACCTGGTTGAGGCGGGTCTGCCCGGAGCGGACGACGAGGCGTTTGTCGTCGATGTAGGGCTTCAGCACCTTCATGGCGCCGTTGAAGAAGTACTTGGTGTTGTTGTCGTCGTTGGAGCCCGCGAACAGCTCGATGTTGAAGGGGCCCTCGTCCGGCCGGTCCTTCAGTTCGAGCTTGTCGACGATGTAGCCCGCCTGGAGTTCCCCGACCTTCTCGTTGTCGAAGGAGGCGTAGTAGTCGACGTGGTCGGAGCCGAGGATCAGCCGGTCGTAGGAGATGACGGGGATGTCGGCGTCGGCTGCCTGCTGGAGGACGTTGGAGAGGGCCTCGCCGTTGATCGCGGCGATGACCAGGGCGTCCACCCCCTGGGTGATCATGTTCTCGATCTGGGAGACCTGCTGGTCGGGGTCGTCCTCGCCGTACTGGAGCGTGGTCCGGAACCCCGCCTTCTTCAGGCTGGCCGTCATGTTCCTGCCGTCGGCTATCCAGCGTTCGGACGACTTGGTCGGCATCGCGATGCCGATGGTCCGGGCGTCGTCCCCGGACTTCTCACGGCTTCCGCCCTCGCTGTTCTGACCGCAGGCGGTCAGGAGGAGGGCGCACGCGGTCGCGGCGGCGAGGAGCGGAAGAGCGGCTCGTCGGTTCGTCATGGTCGTTACCTGGCATTCCCGTCGTTGGGGCGGCTCTGAGGGGCAGGGCGTCGGTGCGGGGCGTCGGGGCGGCTCTGGGCAGGGGTGCGAAGCCGACGGGCCCCGTCGTCGCGGCGCTCGCGGGCGCCGTCGACCGGGGATCCGACCACCGGCCACTGGATTGTTAGCGCTCACACACGTCGGGGGCAAGAGGCGTTAAGCTGTTTCTCGAATTCGAGGTGGGCCCGTCGCCCTCGCGGGGCGTCCCGCGGCCTGGCCGGGCCGCGGCCGTCGTCCGGAGGAAGCAAGGCATGACCCGCCCCACCGAGGCCCTCCGCCCACCGACCATGGCGGATGTCGCCCGGGAGGCGGGGGTCTCCCACCAGACCGTGTCCCGGGTGCTCAGCGGCCATCCCAACGTCCGGGCCACCACGCGCGAGCAGGTGACGGCCGCGATCGAACGGCTCGGCTACCGCCGCAACTCCGCGGCCCGGGCGCTGGTGACCCGGCGTTCGCGGACCATCGGCGTGATCGCGGTCGACCCGACGCTCTACGGCCCCGCGAGCACCCTGGCCGGCCTGCAGGAAGCAGCGCGCGACGAGGGGTATCTGGTCTCGACGGTCACCCTGCGCAGCGGCGGCGGCCACGCGCTGGAGGACGCGCTCGACCATCTGGCGGCCTGGGGCGTCGAGGGCGCCGTCGCCATCACCCCCCAGCGCTCCAGTGTGCAGGCCCTGGCCCGGCTGGCCCCGCCGTTTCCCGTCGTCACGGTGGAAGGCAGCCATGGGCTCGACATCCCCGGCGTCTCCCTCGACCAGGAGCTGGGCGCCCGCCTCGTCACCGAACACCTCCTGGCCACCGGCCACGAGACGGTCTGGCATGTGGCGGGCCCCGAGGACTGGCTGGAGAGCGCCGCGCGCACCGAGGGCTGGCGTGCCGTGCTGGAGGAGCACGGGATCCGTCCGCCGCGCGTACTGCGGGGCGACTGGAGCCCGCTGTCCGGCTACCACGCCGGGCAGGAGCTGGCGGGGCTGGCCCTGGCGGGGCGGGGCGCGGCGCCGGTGACGGCAGCCTTCGTCGCCAACGACCAGATGGCGCTGGGGGTTCTGCGCGCCCTGCGGGAGGCGGGCATCCGCACCCCGCAGCAGGTGGCCGTCGCGGGTTTCGACGACATTCCCGAGGCGGGGTTCTTCCCTCCCCCACTGACGACCGTGCGCCAGGACTTCACGGCCATCGGCCGCCGGAGCATCCAGCTGCTGCTGGAGCACATCGAGGGCACCGCGGCGGGCGTGGAGCACGTCGTGGTGGAGCCGCAGCTCATCGTCCGGGCGAGCACCCGCTCCCAGGACGGCGCCTGAGCCGTACGCCGCACCGGGCATCCGTACGGCACGCCGCTCCGGAATCCGTACAGCATTCCGGCACCCGTGCGGCACGCCGCCCCGGGAATCCGTGCCGTACGCCGCTCCGGAATCCGTACAGCACGCTCCAGGAAGTCCCGACTCACGCCACTCCGAGAGCCCGAGCCTCTTGCTTCCGGTGATTGTTAGCGCTAACAATCAGGGGGCGGTGACGCTCCCCGCACCCACTCCCGCAGCAGAGAGTCTCGCTCGTGACCCCTCAGCCCGCATCCCCCGGCGACCTTCCCGCCGACTCTCCCGGCAGCCCCCTCGACGGCCGGCCCGACGTCTGCACGGTCGGCGTCGACTTCGGCACGCTCTCGGCGCGTGCCGTCGTCGTCCGTGTCCGCGACGGTGCGGAGCTCGGCTCCGCCGTGCACGCCTACCGCAACGGCGTCATCGACCGCAGCCTTCCGGGCTCGGGCACTCCCCTGCCCCCGGACTGGGCCCTCCAGGACCCGCGCGACTGGCGGGAGGCGCTCCGTACCGCCGTACCGGAAGCGCTCGCGGCAGCAGAGGTAGACCCGTCCCGGGTCATCGGTATCGGCACCGACTTCACCTCCTGCACGGTGCTGCCGACCACGGCGGACGGTGTTCCGCTGGCCGAGCAGCCCGCCTGGGCGGACCGCCCCCACGCCTGGCCGAAGCTCTGGAAGCACCACGCGGCCCAGGACCAGGCCGACCGCATCAACGCCCTGGCGCATCAGCGGGGCGAGCCCTGGATCCGGCGGTACGGCGGCCGGATCTCCGCCGAGTGGCAGTATGCGAAGGCGCTCCAGGTCCTCGAAGAGGATCCGCGGGTGTACGCCGCCTGCGCCCGCTGGATCGAGGCGGCCGACTGGATCGTCTGGCAGCTGACCGGCACCGAGTCGCGCAACACATGCACCGCGGGCTACAAGGGCATCCACCAGGACGGCTCCTACCCCTCGCCCGCCTATCTCGCCGGCCTCCACCCGGACTTCGCGGATTTCCCCGCCACCCGGCTCGACCATCCGCTGCTCCCCCTCGGCTCCCGCGCCGGGACCGTGACCGCCGAAGCGGCGGCCCTCACCGGGCTCAGGCCGGGCACCCCGGTCGCCGTGGGGAACGTCGACGCCCATGTCACGGCCCCGGCGGCCGGGGCGGTGGAGAACGGGCACCTGCTCGCCATCATGGGCACCTCCACCTGCCATGTCGTCAACAGCGACGAATTGGCCGACGTCCCCGGGGTCTGCGGGGTGGTCGACGGGGGCATCGTGGCGGGAGCTTACGGCTACGAGGCCGGACAGAGCGGGGTGGGCGACATCTTCGCCTGGTGGCTGCGCCAGGGCGTGCCCGACGACTACCGCGCCGCCGCCGAGGCAGCCGGCGAGGACCTGCATGAGCACCTGTCCCGGCTCAGCGCCGAGCAGCCGGTCGGGGCGCACGGCCTGGTCGCGCTCGACTGGATGAACGGCAACCGCTCCCCGCTCGTCGACCACCATCTCTCCGGGGTCCTGGTCGGCCTCACCCTCGACACCCGTCCCGAGGACGTCTACCGCGCCCTGCTGGAGGCGACCGCCTTCGGCACCCGCGTCATCGTCGAGGCCCTGGAGGAACACGGTGTGCCCGTCACGGAGTTCATCGCGGCGGGCGGGCTCAAGAAGAACCCGCTGCTCATGCGGATCTACGCCGACGTCCTGCGCCGCCCCGTGTCGCTCGCCACCTCCGACCAGGGCCCCGCGCTCGGTTCGGCGATCCACGCGGCGGTGGCGGCCGGGGCGTACCCGGACGTCCGCGCGGCCGCCGCCCGCATGGGCGGCGTCGAGCGGAACGCCCATCTCCCCGACCCGGACAACGCCGACGTCTACGACGAGCTGTACGCCGAATACCGCGCGCTGCACGACCACTTCGGCACCGGTGGCGATCTCCTGCTGCACCGGCTGCGCAGGCTCCGCAACCGCGCCAGGGCCCACGGGACCGCGCGCTGACCTCCAGCGCACCTCGCGCCACACCAAACACCGCCCCGCGCACCTCGCGCCACACCAAACACCGCCCCGCGCACCCTGCGCCACCCACACGCTGCCCCGCACCCCGACCAGGGAGTATCTCCATGCCCCTCGCCCCCACCGACAGCGAAGTCTGGTTCCTGACTGGCAGCCAGGCGCTCTACGGCGAAGACACACTCGCCCAAGTGGCCGCACAGTCACGGCAGATATGCGAGACGATCGCCGACGATGCCGCGGCCGGGCCTGCCGTGCGCATCGTGTGGAAGCCCGTGCTGACCGAGGCGGACGCGATCCGCCGGATGTGTCTGGACGCCGAGGCGGACGACCGCTGCATCGGTCTCATCGCCTGGATGCACACCTTCTCCCCCGCCAAGATGTGGATCACCGGCCTCGCCTCCCTGCGGAAACCCCTCCTTCACCTCCACACCCAGGCGAACCGTCGTCTCCCCTGGTCCACGATCGACATGGACTTCATGAATCTGAACCAAGCGGCGCACGGAGACCGCGAGTTCGGCCATATCCAGGCGCGTATCGGTGTCGCCCGCAAGACCGTGACCGGGCACGTCTCCTCGCCCGACGTGTCCCACCGCATCGCGGCCTGGACGCGGGCCGCCGTCGGACGCGCCGAGTTCGCCCGACTGCGCCTCGCCCGCTTCGGGGACAACATGCGGGATGTCGCGGTCACTGAAGGCGACAAGGTCGAGGCCCAGTTCAGGTTCGGCACGTCCGTCAACACCTACGGCGTCAACGAGTTGGTGGCGGCCGTGGACGCCGTGGACGACAGCACCGTCCTGGAGCTCACCGAGGAGTACGCGGACCGGTACACGCTGGCTCCCGAGCTGCTCCCCGGCAAGGAGCGCCACGCGTCCCTGCGGTACGCGGCCCGGATCGAGGCCGGATTGCGCGAATTTCTCACCGACGGCGGCTTCGCCGCGTTCACCACCAACTTCGAAGACCTGGGCGGACTGAGGCAGTTGCCCGGTCTCGCGGTCCAGCGGCTGATGGCCGACGGTTACGGCTTCGGGGGCGAGGGCGACTGGAAGACCTCGGCACTCCTGCGGGCCACGAAGGCCATGGCGTACGGACTGCCGGGCGGCACCTCCTTCATGGAGGACTACACCTACGACCTCGCTCCGGACAGCGGGCTCGTCCTCGGGGCGCACATGCTGGAGGTGTGCCCGTCCCTCGCCGCCACCACGCCCTCCTGCGAGATCCACCCGCTGAGCATCGGCGGGCGGGAGGACCCGGTCCGCCTGGTGTTCGACGCGGCACCCGCCCCCGGAGTCGTCGTGGGGCTGGCCGACATGGGCTCCCGCTTCCGGCTGGTCGCCAACCGGATCGACGTCGTCGGGCCGCCCGAACCGCTGCCCCTGCTGCCCGTGGCCCGCGCGGTATGGCGCCCGGAACCCGATCTGCGCACCTCCACGGAGGCGTGGCTGACCGCCGGGGCTCCGCATCACACGGTGCTCACCACCGCCCTGGGCCGCGAGGAGTTCGAGGATCTGGCCGACATGCTGGCCGTGGAACTCGCGTTCATCGACGCGGACACGACCGTACGCCGCTTCGCCCAGGAACTCCGCTGGAACCAGGCCTACCACCGACTGGCCGACGCCCTGTGAGCGGCACCGGCCGAGCGACCCTTCCCCCACCCCGGCCAGGAGGCCCCGCCATGTCCCGCTCCGCTTTCGCTTCGCTGCGCGGCGAGGTCCTGGCCGCCAATCTGCGCATCCCCGAAGCACGCCTGGCCACCCTGACCTGGGGCAACGTGAGTGGCGTCGACCGGGAGGCCGGCGTGTTCGTCATCAAGCCGTCGGGGGTGCCGTACGACCGGCTGAGCGTGGAGCATCTCGTCGTCGTCGCCCTGGACGACGGCCGGGTGGTCGAGGGGGACCTGCGTCCCTCGACGGACACCGAGACGCACCGGAGCCTCTACCGGGCCTTCCCGTCGATCGGCGGGGTCACGCACACCCACTCCCCGCACGCCGTGGCCTTCGCCCAGGCTCGCCGCCCGATCCCGGTGCTCGGCACGACGCACGCGGACACCTTCGACGGCCCGGTCCCGGTCACGGAGCCGCTCAGCGCCGAACAGTGCGCGGCCGACTACGAGTTCAACACCGGGCAGGTCATCGTGGACCTGCTCGAAGGCGACGACGACCGGGCCCGGACGGTGCCCGCCGCCCTCGTCGCGCACCACGGGCCCTTCACCTGGGGCGCGGACGCCGATGCCTCGCTGGAGCACGCGGTGATCTGCGAGGCGGTCGCGGAGATGGCGCTGCACACGCTCTCCCTGGGGGCCGCGCAGCCGCCCCAGCATCTGCTGGACCGCCACTTCACCCGTAAACACGGCGCGGGAGCCTATTACGGCAATCCCGGGGCCGTGTGACCCGGTGGGCGGGGGATTTCGGGCGCAGTGCCGGGATTTCGGGGGTGGCTCCGGGACTTCGGGCCGTACGTGATCCGGCGGAAGCTGAGGTGAACGGCGCGCCGCGGGGGGCGTGAGGGTGTCGGAGCAGTGCCCCGTTCGCCATCCCTCGCGCCCTGCCGGGGGGTCGGTGGGGCGGCGACGATGATCCGGACCTGATCGGCAAGACACCCTCCAGGGGGTGTCCGCGGTGGAAGGAATCCACGTTGCTGCTGCTCATCTCCCCGGACGGCGTCGAGGAAGCCCTCGCGTGCGCGAAGGCGGCGGACCATCTCGACATCGTCGATGTGAAGAAGCCCGACGAGGGCTCGCTCGGCGCGAACTTCCCCTGGGTCATCCGGGAGATCCGCGGGGCGGTCCCGGCGGACAAGCCGGTGTCGGCGACGGTCGGAGACGTCCCGTACAAGCCCGGCACGGTGGCGCAGGCGGCGCTCGGCGCGGCGGTCTCCGGAGCCACCTACATCAAGGTCGGCCTCTACGGGTGCACGACGCCCGACCAGGCCATCGAGGTGATGCGCGGAGTGGTCCGGGCCGTCAAGGACTTCCGGCCGGACGCGTTCGTCGTCGCATCGGGCTATGCCGACGCCCACCGGATCGGCTGTGTGAGCCCGCTCGCGCTGCCCGACATCGCCCGCCGCTCCGGCTCCGACGCGGCGATGCTCGACACCGCGATCAAGGACGGGACCCGGCTGTTCGACCATGTGCCACCGGAAGCCTGCGGGGAGTTCGTCCGGCTGGCCCACGACGCCGGGCTGCTCGCCGCACTCGCGGGCAGCGTGAAGCGGGAGGATCTCGCCCTGCTGACCCGGATCGGGACGGACATCGTCGGCGTACGCGGGGCGGTTTGCGAAGGGGGCGACCGCAATGCGGGGCGGATCCAGCCGCGGTTGGTGGCCGAGTTCCGGGCGGAGATGGACCGGCACGCCCGGGAACACGCGGCGACCCCGGCGGCGAGCTGACCGCCGGCGTGGCGCCGTATCAGCCCGGCCCCGCCCCCGCAGCCGCCGGTGAGCGCTTCTCCGTGCTCGACCCGGCGACGGGCGAGGCCTTCGACGAGGCTCCCGACCAGCGGGCCCAGGAGCTGGACGTGGCGGTCCGCCGGGCCCACGAGGCCTGGCGGAGCTGGCGGTCCGACCCCGCCGCCCGTGCCGCCGCCCTGCTCGCGTCGGCCGACGCCGTGGAGGCCGCCGGGCCGGAGCTCGCGCCCCTACTCACCCGCGAGCAGGGCAAACCCCTGACCGAGTCGTACGCGGAGATCGCCCGCACGGCGGCCCGGCTGCGGTGGTTCGCCGCGTCGGCCCCCGAGCCCCGGACGATTCAGGACGGGCGGGCCGTGCACAGCGAGATCCGCTGGCGGTCGCTCGGGCCCGTCGCCGCCATCGTCCCGTGGAACTTTCCGCTCCAGCTCGCCTCGGCGAAATTCGCGCCCGCGCTCGCCGCGGGCAACACGGTGGTGCTCAAGCCCTCCCCCTTCACGCCGTTGGCCACCCGGCTGCTGGGGTCCGTCCTGTCCGCCGCCCTGCCCGAGGGCGTGCTGACGATGATCACCGGTCGCGAACCCCTCGGCGCGCTCCTCGCCTCCCACCCGGGGATCCGCCATGTGACGTTCACGGGTTCGGTCCCCACCGGGCGGGCCGTCGCTGCGGGCGCGGCGTCCGGCCTCGCCCGCATCACCCTGGAGCTGGGGGGCAACGACGCCGCGATCCTGCTGGACGACGTGGACGTGGAGCGGATCGCGGACCGGCTGTTCTGGGCGGCGTTCCGCAACTGCGGCCAGGTCTGCATGGCGGTCAAACGCGTCTACGCCCCCGCCCGGCTCCACGACCGGGTGGTGGAGGCCCTGGCGGCACGGGCGAAGGCGGTGGTCGTCGGCGCGGGCCTCGACCCGGGTACGGAACTGGGGCCGCTCAACAACGCCACCCAGCTGGCCCGGGTGGAGCGGTACACGGCGAGGGCCCTCGCGGACGGGGCCAGGGCCGCGGCCGGGGGCCACCGGCTGGACCGGCCGGGCTGGTTCCACGCCCCGACCGTTCTGACCGATGTCCCGCCCGACAGCCCGGTGGTGACGGAGGAGCAGTTCGGTCCGGTCCTGCCGGTGCTGCCGTACGGGCGCGTCGACGAGGCCGTCGACGCGGCCAACGCCACCCGCTTCGGGCTGGGCGGCTCGGTGTGGGGAACGGACCTGGACCGGGCCGAGGCGGTGGCCGGCCGACTGGAGTGCGGGACGGTGTGGATCAACCACCACGCCGAACTCTCCCTCGCCCAGCCCTTCGCCGGGGTCAAGGAGAGCGGCGTCGGCGTCGCGGGCGGGCCGTGGGGGCTGTACGGCAACCTCAGCCCCTTTGTCGTACACCGCCCCCTGGAGGACCGGCCATGAGGTTCGACGCCGCGGTGCTGCGTTCGTACGAGGACCCGTTCGCCGTCGAGGAGGTGATCCTGAACGCGGGGCCGGACGACGGCGAGGTGCTGGTCCGCATCGCGGGGTGCGGTATGTGCCGGACCGATCTCGCCGTCAGGCGCTCGGCGGGCCGCTCCCCGCTGCCCGCGGTGCTCGGCCACGAGGGGGCCGGGGTGGTGGTCGAGACGGGCGGGCCGGACACCGGGCTGAGCCCCGGCGACCACGTCGTGCTGAGCTTCGACTCCTGCGGGCACTGCCGGAGTTGTCTCGGCGCGGCCCCCGCCTACTGCGACGATTTCGCCGCGCTCAACCTCTTCGGGGGACGCGCCGAGAACGCGACGCGGTTCACCGTCGCGGCCGGGGGCACGCTGGCACCGCGGTGGTTCGGCCAGTCCTCGTTCGCCGCGTACGCGATGGTCCCGGCCCGCAACGCCGTGCGGGTCGACCCCGCGCTCCCGCTCGAACTGCTCGGCCCGCTCGGCTGCGGCTTCCTCACCGGCGCCGGGGCGGTCCTCAACTCCTTCGGCGCGGGCCCCGGCGACACGGTCGCGGTCTTCGGCGCCGGAGCGGTCGGACTGGCGGCGGTCATGGCGGCCACCGCCGCCGGGGCGGTCGTCGTGGCGGTCGACCGGCACCCCGAACGGCTGTCCCTCGCCGAGAAGTTCGGCGCGATCCCGCTGCCCGCCGCCTCGGGCGACCTGCCCGGCCGCATCCACCGGCTCACCGACGGCGGCGCGCGGTTCGCCCTCGACACCACGGGCTCCGCCCCGCTGATCAACGACGCGCTCCGGTCGCTGCGCCCGAGGGGCCGCCTCGGCCTGGTGGCCCGCCTGCACACCGAACTCCCGCTGCAAACGGGGACCTTGGACCGGGGCCGGAGCATCTCCCACATCTGCGAGGGGGACGCGGTCCCGGCCCTGATGATCCCCCGGCTGACCGGGCTGTGGCAGGCCGGGCGGTTCCCCTTCGACCAGCTGATCCGTACGTACCCGCTCGCCGGCATCAACGAGGCCGAGGCGGACTGCGAGGCGGGCCGCGTGGTGAAGCCGGTGCTGATCCCGTAATCCGCACACATGCCGCGCACCACGCGTTTCCCCGCCCTCGATGCCTATCAAAGGAGTACACATGGTCGACACGGCACATCGGAACACCGACGGCACCGGTGTGGAGGGCGTGGCAGGAGGGGTCGGGGTGACCGCGCTCCTGGTCGCGGCGGCGCGGGCGCTGGAGACCCACCGTCCCGACAGCCTGGCCCGGGACGTCTACGCGGAGCACTTCGTCCGCGCGGCCCCGGCGTCCGCCGACTGGCCGGTCCACCCACGGGAGGTCCCGGGCGGGGAGGCGAACCCCCTGTGGGGCCGGTTCGCCCGGTACTTCGGGCTGCGGACACGCGTCCTCGACGACTTCCTCCTCCGGTCGGTACGGGTCGGCGGCGCCCGCCAAGTCGTCCTGGTCGGAGCGGGGTTGGACGCACGGGCGTTCCGGCTCGACTGGCCTCCCGGCTGCGTGGTCTTCGAGATCGACCGGGAGGAGGTGCTGGCCTTCAAGCACCGGGTGCTCGGCGGTCTTCCGGCCACCCCGAAGGCGGCGCGCGTCCCGGTCCCGATGGATCTCCGCGCCGACTGGGCCGACGCGCTGCCCGGCGTCGGCTTCGACCCGGCCGCGCCGAGCGTCTGGCTGGTCGAGGGGCTGCTGTTCTACCTGCCGCCGGCCGCCGAGACCTACCTCATCGACACGGTGGACGGGCTGAGCGCGGGGGGAAGCGCGCTGGCCTTCGAGGTCAAGCTGGAGAAGGACCTGCTGGAGTACCGCGACAGCCCGCTGTACACGGCCACGAGGGACCAGATCGGCATCGACCTGCTGGACCTGTTCGACCTGGCTCCCCGCCCCGACTCGGCGGGCCGTCTGACGGACCGCGGCTGGTCCACCTCGGTCCACACCCCCTTCGACTTCACCCGCCTGCACGGACGCGGCCCCCTGCCCGAACCGAACGACGCGCTGGCGGGCAACCGGTGGGTGTTCGCGGACAAGCCGCGCCCCGCCGGTACCGGAATCGAAGGGTGAGCTCCGGCATTCGGACGACTCCGCACCGCTCGAATCGATGTTTTCCAGCCACAGAGATACGGTGATTACTGGCCATTTCAGTGCAGATCGACGTCCCGGCGACCAGGTTTCCGGACAGCGGGAAACCATCGTCCCCGTGGTGTGATCCCAGGAGGAATGATGACCGAGCACGACGCGAGCGGAGCCGAGGGACCTGCGGACGGTGGAGCGGCGGGTACGCCCGGCGTCCACGACGGCGGAGCGGACGGCGGAGCCGAGGGGCCCGCGGACGGCGGGGCGGCCGGCACCCCGGGTGTCCACGACGGCGGCGCGGACGGCGGAGCCGAGGGGCCCGCGGACGGTGGAGCGGCCGGTGAGCCCGGCGTCCACGACGGCGGGGCCGACGGTGGCGCGGACGGCGGAGCCGAAGGGCCTGCCGACGGCGGGGCAGCCGGAACGCCCGGCGTCCACGACGGCGGAGCCGACGGTGGCGCCGACGGCGGGGCCGGCAGCGGCTCTTGAGCCTCTCCAGCACCGAGGTCCAGGATTCCGGCGCGCGTGAAGGCGCCGGAATCCTGGAATCCCGGCTGACCGGGCTCGGCCGGGAGGAATTCGCCCGCGACGTCTGGGCACGGACAGCGTCACTGACGCGCCGCGCGAGCGATTTCTCGGACGTCTTCTCCACGTCCGCCGTGGACGAGCTGATCTCCCGCCGCGGGGTTCGTACGCCGTTCCTCCGGGTCGCCAAGGACGGCGCCACGCTTCCGTCGTCGTCCTTCACCGCACCCGCCGGAGTGGGGGCGACCGTCGCCGACCAGCTCGACGACACGGCCCTGTGGCGTGCGTTCGCCGACGGTGCCACGCTCGTGCTGCAGGCGCTGCACCGCACCTGGGAGCCGGTGGCGGACCTGGTCTCCGGGCTGAGTACGGAGCTGGGTCATCCCGTACAGGCGAACGCCTATGTCACCCCGCCGCAGAACCGCGGGTTCGACGCGCACTACGACGTGCACGACGTGTTCGTCCTCCAGATCGAGGGGGCGAAGCGGTGGGTGATCCACGAGCCCGTTCTGCCGGATCCGTTGCGCGATCAGCCGTGGACGGATCACCGTGCGGCCGTCGCCGACCGTGCCGCGCGCGGCACGCCCCATCTGGACACGGTGCTCCGCCCCGGCGATGTGCTCTACCTGCCGCGCGGCTGGCTGCACGCGGCGCAGGCCCAGGGGGAGGTCTCGATCCATCTGACGCTGGGGGTCCACGCCTGGACCCGCTACGCACTGGCCGAGCATCTGACCCGGGCCGCCCTCGCGGCACTGGGCGAGGATCCGTCCATGCGCCGCTCCCTCCCCCTGGCGGGGCCGGAGGGACCAGGTGGTGCGGACGGTACGGACGGCGTCCTGGACCTGGTCCGTGAGCGCCTGCTGGGCGCCGTCGCGGAGGCCGACCCCGCCCCGCTGTTCCACCGCGCCCGCCGGTCCCAGGCCCGCCCGGCACCACTGGGGCCGGTGGCCCAGCTCGCCGCTCTGAGCGGCCTCGCGACGACCTCACCCGTACGGCTGCGGAAGGCGCTGGAGCCCCGGCTGGAGGGAACACGCCTGTTCACCCGTGTGGGGTACCTCGACTTCCCGGAAGCCGATCTCCTACCCGTGGCCCGGCTGCTCGACGGCCGGGTGCGCACCGCCGGCGACCTCGGCCTCGCACTCGCCGGGCGGCTGCTGCGGGCGGGCGTCCTGGTGCCCGCGGACCGGTGACCCCGCCGGGCCGGTTCTTCTGCGCCGACGCGGCCAGGGCCCGCCATGACCCGTTCGTCGGCACCGCCCCCTTCGGCTCCGTCTGGGTCCTCATCGAGTACCGGCGCGCCTGGCCCGCCAACGGCTTCGACGGCCTCGACCTCGACCCGGAGACCAAGACCCTCGTGTTCGCCGCGGCCCGGGCGAACCGGGCCCGGATCCTCCTCGTCAGGCGCCACGGACGCCGCCGGCACGAAGGGAGCGACCGGTGGGCGGTGCTGCACCACGACAGCTCCGGCGCGCTGCGCCAGCGGTGGGGCAGCTGGCACCGCGACGAGGACCTGGCGCAGATCGTGACCGCCCTGGACTCCCCGGGGGAGCCGGGCCTCGCCCCCGTCGTCCTCGTCTGCGCGCACGGCCTGCACGACGCCTGTTGCGCCGTGCGCGGCCGGCCCGTGGGCCAGGCCCTCAGTGCCCGCTGGCCCGACCTCGTGTGGGAGTGCACGCACGTGGGCGGTGACCGGTTCGCCGCCAACGTCGTGGTCGTACCTGACGGCGTCTACTACGGCAATCTGGACCCCCGCTCGGCGGTCACCGTGGTCGAGGACCACCTCGCCGACCGTATCCGCGCCGACCACCTGCGGGGCTACACCACCCTCCGCCCGCCGCAGCAGGCGGCGGTGGCCGCGGTGCTCCGGCACTTCGGCCCGGCGGGCAGGCACGCCTACGCGGTCACCACGACGGTCGCCGCCGACGACGGCTGGCGCGTCGGCGTCAGCGGCCGGGCACCGCACGCGAGGCTGCTCGACGTCGAGGTACGGGCCCGGCGCACGCCGGCACGCCGACTGACCTGCCGCGGACCGGCGAACAGCTCCGCGCTCGCCTACGACGTGACGTCGATCCGCGACCGCTGACGAACTCCTCGCTCCGAGGCCGACCCCAAAGCACTCAGGCGCAGCCCGGGCACAGCCCTCGGTAGGTGATCTCCACCGAGCCGACCGCGAACCCGAACCGCTCCTCCTCGGGCAGATCACCGATGGCGTCGCCGACCGGATGGACGTCGCGGACCGTGCCGCAGCCGGAGCAGACCAGGTGCTGGTGGGGGTTGCGCGCGTTCGGGTCGTAGCGCTTGGCGCGGCCCACGGTGGAGACCTCCAGCACCTCGCCGAGCACGACGAGCTCGCCCAGCGTGTTGTAGACGGTCGCACGCGAGATCTCGGGCAGTC
Source organism: Streptomyces globisporus (assembly GCA_014649555.1). Taxonomy (GTDB): domain Bacteria; phylum Actinomycetota; class Actinomycetes; order Streptomycetales; family Streptomycetaceae; genus Streptomyces; species Streptomyces globisporus. Next base: position 146,005 of record BMTG01000017.1, read on the forward strand.
GCGCGGCGGCCCGCAGGTGCACCTCGTCGGCTGTCAGGTGGACGTGGTCGCCGTCGAGGACCTCCGCGACGACACGCCGCTGGGAGGTCATACGCCAGCCACGGCCCCGCAGCCGCCCAAGGAGGTCGCTCATCTCGTTTCACCTGCTCCGCTCGCCGGAGGGGGCGGGTGGCTCGCGCAGAGAATGCGCCGACGCCGCGCCCCCGTCATTATGGTTTTAGCTTGCTTCTTGACTTGGACGAAGTCCATCGTAGGATCGATCCCGGCGACATCCAAGAGACAGGAAGACTCCGGTACGGCAGCAGAGACACGCGACGGGACCCCACCGGTCGACCGCGTAATGCCGCCCGTCGGCCCAGCGCCGTCGTCGCACCGCCCGGGATCGCCGGGTGCGGTGGTCCGCGAGGCGCTCGGGCGACCCGCGGCGGGACCCGAACATCAGCGTGCCCCTTCTGTACGGCCCGAATCCTCCTCCCCCGTTCAGCGCCCCACGACCCGCCGGGTCCGGAAGGATCACCCATGACCGAGAACAACGAGTCGCACGTCTTCGACCCCGTCGTCCCGGACTCGCCCGAGACGGCCGTCCCCGAGAAGCCCGAGGCGCAGGCCGGCGGCTGCCCCGTGGCGCACGGCCGCGCGCCGCACCCCACTCAGGGCGGCGGGAACCGCCAGTGGTGGCCGGACCGCCTCAACCTGAAGATCCTGGCCAAGAACCCCGCCGTGGCGAACCCGCTGGGTGAGGAGTTCGACTACGCGGCCGCGTTCGAGGCGCTGGACCTGCCCGCGGTGAAACGGGACATCGCCGAAGTGCTCACCACCTCGCAGGACTGGTGGCCGGCCGACTTCGGCAACTACGGACCGCTGATGATCCGGATGGCCTGGCACAGCGCCGGCACGTACCGCATCAGCGACGGCCGCGGTGGCGCGGGCGCCGGTCAGCAGCGGTTCGCCCCGCTGAACAGCTGGCCGGACAACGGCAACCTGGACAAGGCCCGCCGGCTGCTGTGGCCGGTCAAGAAGAAGTACGGGCAGGCGCTGTCCTGGGCCGACCTGCTGATCCTCACCGGCAACGTCGCCCTGGAGACCATGGGCCTGAAGACCTTCGGCTTCGCCGGCGGCCGCGAGGACGTCTGGGAGTCGGAGGAGGACGTCTACTGGGGCCCGGAGACCACCTGGCTCGACGACGAGCGCTACACCGGCGACCGTGAGCTGGAGAACCCGCTCGGCGCGGTCCAGATGGGTCTGATCTACGTCAACCCCGAGGGCCCCAACGGCAACCCGGACCCGGTCGCCGCCGCCCGCGACATCCGCGAGACCTTCCGCCGGATGGCGATGAACGACGAGGAGACCGTCGCCCTCATCGCCGGTGGCCACACCTTCGGCAAGACGCACGGCGCGGGCCCGGCCGAGAGCGTCGGCGCGGACCCCGAGGGCGCCCCGCTGGAGGAGCAGGGCCTCGGCTGGCGCAACTCGTACAAGTCGGGCAAGGGCGGGGACGCCATCACCAGCGGTCTGGAGGTGACCTGGACCAGCACGCCGACGCAGTGGGGCAACGAGTTCTTCCACAACCTCTTCGCGTACGAGTACGAGCTGACCGAGTCCCCGGCCGGTGCGAAGCAGTGGATCGCCAAGGACGCCGAGGCGACCATCCCGCACGCGCACGACGCGTCGAAGAAGCACAAGCCGCAGATGCTCACCACCGACCTGTCGCTGCGCTTCGACCCGGCGTACGAGCAGATCTCGCGCCGCTTCCACGAGAACCCGGAAGAGTTCGCGGACGCCTTCGCCCGCGCCTGGTACAAGCTGACGCACCGCGACATGGGCCCGATCCAGCGCTACCTGGGCGCCGAGGTGCCCTCCGAGGTGCTGCTGTGGCAGGACCCGCTGCCCGCGCGCACCGGTGAGGTGCTGGACAGCGCGGACATCGCCGCGCTCAAGGAGCAGGTGCTGGGCACGGACCTCACCGTGGCGCAGCTGGTCTCGGCCGCCTGGGCCTCGGCCGCGTCCTTCCGCGGCAGCGACAAGCGGGGCGGCGCCAACGGCGCCCGGGTCCGTCTGGAGCCGCAGCGCGGCTGGGAGGCGAACGACCCGGACGAGCTGGCCCAGGTCCTGCGCGCCCTCGAAGGCATCCAGGAGTCCTTCAACGCCAAGGGCGGCAAGCAGGTCTCGCTGGCCGACCTGATCGTCCTCGCGGGCAGCGCGGCGGTCGAGCAGGCGGCGAAGGACGCCGGTGTCGAGGTGGAGGTCCCGTTCACCCCGGGCCGCGTCGACGCCACGCAGGAGCAGACCGACGTCGAGTCCTTCGCCGCGCTGGAGCCCGCGTACGACGGCTTCCGCAACTACACCGGCAAGGCGGCCCGGCTGCCCGCCGAGTACCTGCTGCTGGACCGGGCGAACCTGCTGACGCTGAGCGCCCCGGAGACGACCGTCCTGGTCGGCGGTCTGCGGGTGCTGGGCGCCAACACCGGCGGCTCGAAGCACGGCGTTCTCACCGACCGCCCGGGCACGCTGACCAACGACTTCTTCGTGAACCTGCTCGACCTGGGCATCACCTGGAAGTCGACGTCGTCGACGCAGGACGAGTTCGAGGCCCGCGACGCATCGGGCAAGGTCAAGTGGACCGGCACCCGCGCCGACCTGGTCTTCGGCTCCAACTCCGAGCTCCGTGCCCTCGCCGAGGTCTACGCGAGCGACGACGCGCGGCAGAAGTTCGTGACGGACTTCGTCGCCGCCTGGGCCAAGGTCATGGACCTCGACCGCTACGACCTGGTCTGACAGCTCCGGCCGCCTCTGCTCCAGACGTGGTCGGCATGCTCCAGCGGTGGGGCCGGTGCGTACGCGCACCGGCCCCACCGCCGGTTCCGGCAGGTGACGGCAGGAACGACGGCGGCGGTGTCAGTCCGCTCCCGTAGTCTTCCCGCCACCACTCACCGACGCGGAGGATCACGAGCGTTGACCGGCCTGTCTGCTTTCCCGTTGCCCTTTCACACCTCCCCCTCCTCAGCGCTCGCGACACCGCGAACGCTGCGGGAGCTGGAGATGATCCGGTGCAGCGCACACATCAGGGCGAAGCCCGGCTGGTTCGACAAGATGAACGATGCCGAGATCGTCGCCCGGTGGACGCGGGAAGCGGCCGCCCAAGGTCTCACCGGGGCGCAGGTCCGCTACGTGCTCGCCGAACTCGCCCATTACGCAGCGCTGCGGGACGCCGGGACCGGGATCGAGGTGTCCGCGGTCGACGGGGTGTGGCAGTCGGACACCCTGGTCGACGACGCGCTCAGGTCCCGGCTGCGCGAGGCGGCCCGGGTGCTTGAGGAGGTCCCCGCAGCGGAGCGGGACTGGCATCCCGGGTCCGACGGGCAGGTGCTGGACCTGGTGCATCCCTCGCTGTTCTGTCTGGTGCGCGGGGTGAGCGACGCTCCCGAGCAGGCCTGGCGGAACGAGACCGACAACCGCTACGCGGCCTACGAGTTCTCGGAGAAGTTCCAGTGGCTGCCCACGGACGTCGAGGTCACCGCCGACGGCGACACGGTCTTCCGTTCGTACGTCAACAACGTCCACCCCGAGACCCATCGCGAACTGGCCGCTGTCCTGCCGGACGTGTTCACCCGCATGCGTCCTCTGCTGGAGAACGTGCTCACGGATCTGCGCCATCCGCGGCCGCTGCGGATCGAGGCCGATCCCTTCGGGTGGTACGACTCGGAGCCGGAGTACCCGGACAAGACGTCGTACGCCGATGACGAGGCCTACCAGGAGGCTCTGCGCGTCTGGGAGGTGGAGCAGGACGCGTGGTGGGAGAACCGCCGCCCGGTCATCCCGGACGCCCCGGACTTCACCCCGCCCCCGGCGCCCGGCGCGTCGGCCCGGGTGGACCTGCGCGGCCGCCGCCTCCAGGTCATCGTCAAGCTCGCCACCATCCATCTCACCCCGGACAAGCCCGAGTACGCCGGGGGCTCCTGGCATGTCGAGGGCATGCTGAACGAGCGGATCGTCTCGACCGGTATCTATTACTGGGACTGCGAGAACATCACCGAGAGCCGGCTGAGCTTCCGTACCGCCCTCGATTACCCGCGCTACGAGCAGAACGACGACAACGGCCTGCGGGAGGTCTACGGCCTGGAGGACGAGGAGGCGCTGAACCAGACGCTGGGTTCGGCGGCCACCCCGGCGGGCCGGTGCCTGGCGTTCCCCAACGTCCTGCAGCACCGCGTCGGCTCGTTCCGTCTCACGGACCCCACCCGGCCGGGCCATCGCAAGATTCTCGCGTTCTTCCTGGTCGACCCGGAGAAGAAGATCGTCTCGACATCCGACGTACCACCGCAGCAGCCGGGGTTCGCCACCTCGACCATGACGCGCGAGCAGGCCGAGAGCTGTCGCGAAGAGCTCATGCGGGAACGCAAGTTCTTCGTCGACGAACACAACGAGCAGCTCTACGAACGCGAGTTCTCCCTCTGTGAGCACTGAACCCGGCCGGACCGGTGAACCGATGGACGGAGCTCGTTCCCTGGCCGCGGCCGAGCGGACGGAGGCCGACAGGTGGAGCGGCTCGATACCCTCGGCCGGAGGACACAGGAGCGGAAGCCGGGAGGCGTTGGTGGGACTGCGGGACCGGATCGCGGCGGAGCTCACCGATGCCTTGCACGGCGGGGACCTCGAGCTGGAACGGTACGCGGCTCCGCCCGGCGATCCGGGGCTGTTCGGGATCACCCCGGCAGACCCGGCGTGGCGGGTGCACGGGCAGGCCACCGGGATGCTCACCGGCGGGTTCGCCGCCCTCTTGCTCCAGTCGCTGCATCCGCTGGCCATGGCCGGGGTCGACCAGCACTCGGACTTCCGCGCCGATCCGGTCGGGCGGCTGAACGGAACCGTACGGTTCATCACCACGACCACGTTCGGCTCCGCGCCCGCCGCCCGCGAGGTGATCGGTCTCGTCCGGCGGATCCACACCCGGGTGCACGGCACCGCGCCCGACGGGAGGCCGTACCGCGCGGACGATCCCGATCTGCTCACCTGGGTGCACACCGCCGAGGTGAGCAGCTTCCTCGCCGGGCACCAGGCGTACGCGCCCCGGCCGCACCGGCTTACCCCCGCCGAGTGCGACACCTACTACCGCCAGGCCGCGCCGGTGGCGGAGGAGTTGGGGGCGCGGGAGGTGCCGCGTACCGCGTTCGAGGTGGAGGGCTACCTGACCCGTATGCGCCCCCGGCTCCACGCCACCCCGGCCGCGCTGGACTCGGTGCGGTTCCTCCGCGCGTTCGGCCGCACGCCGCAGGAGCGGCTGGCCGTCCGCCTGCTCAGCAACGCCTCGACCGGGCTCCTCCCCGACTGGGCCCGCACCGAACTCGGCATCCGCCGCCCGGCCCCCGTCCGCGTCTGCTGGGACCGACCCCTGGCGACGGCCCTCGGACGCACCCTGGAATGGGGGCTCGGCCCCTCCCAGATCCAGGCGGCGGCACGGGGGCGGCTGGCGGGGGCCGGCCAGGGGTGACGGGGCCGCACGCCCGTTGCCGTGCGGGCCCCGGCGGGCGGCGGGTCAGCGGAGTCCGGCGAAGAGATCCTTCTCGGGGACGGCCGCACCGGTGGCGTCCTTGACCCGTACAAAGGTCTCCACGCCCATCAGCTCGCCGAACCTGTCCTTGCCCATCCTGAGGAAGAAGATGTTCTCGCCCTGACTGGCGTGGGCGGCCAGCGCGTCGAACTTCTGGCCGCTGTACGCGGTGGTGTCCACCCAGGTGGTGATCTCGTCGTCGGGGAGACCGATCTTTTCCATCTCGGCGACCTCGGCCGGGTCCGGCTCCGGCGTGTCCTCCTGGGACTCGCGCATCATCTCCTCGAACCGGCGCATCGCCGAGTGGGGCATCGTCGTCCAGTAGACCTTCGGCGTCAGGTCGGTCATCTCCAGCGCCGCCATCGTGATGCGGTGGGCCTGGATGTGGTCGGGATGGCCGTAGAAGCCGTTCTCGTCGTAGGTGACGACCACATCGGGCCGGTAGTGCCGCATGAGCTCCGCGAGCCGGGTCGCGCCCTCCTGCACGGGGGTCTGCCAGAAGGATCCGGGAGCGTCGTTGCTCGGCCAGCCGATCATCCCGGAGTCCGCGTAGTCCAGCGTCTCCAGGTCGCTCACGCCCAGGACGTCACAGCTCGCCTTGAGTTCCTGGCCACGCATCGCGGCGACGGCCGCCGGATCGTGCCCGGGTTCGCCGGGCTTGACGCCTCCCGGCCCGTCACCGCAACCGCCGTCGGTACAGGTCACGAGAACCGTGCGGATGCCTTCCGCCGCATACCGCGCGAGCACTCCTCCGGTTCCCGTGGCCTCGTCGTCGGGGTGGGCGTGCACGGCCATGAGGGTCAGGGGCCGGTCGGTCATGAAGAGGTCCTTCCACGGAGACAGGTCGGGGTCCGAGTATGCGGCGCGCCTGTCGCGGCTCCGGGGCTCGGCCCCTCGGTGGAGGTAACCGTGCCGCCGGGGCTCGGTGTTCCCGGGGCCCGCCTTCGGCTTCGGCCTCGCCTCGGACGATGGTGCGCCGCCCCGGCCCTACCGGCGGCCGGAATCCGCCCGCCAGAGTGTTGACGGTGTTCACATCGTGACGTTACGTTCATGCGGCAGCCCCGCAGCCCTTCCCCCGCCCAGGAGACGAAGCCGCAGATGGACTCTCCCCTCGCCACCGTCATGCTCCCGCTCGCCCTGGCCGTCATCATGTTCGGGCTGGGGCTGTCCCTGACCGCGGACGACTTCCGGCGGGTGCGCCGGCATCCGCGTGCCGTCGTCGTGGCGTTGACCTGCCAGGCAGTGCTGCTGCCCGCCGTGTGCTTCGGCCTGGTCGTCGCCTTCGGCCTCTCCCCCGAACTCGCCGTCGGCATGATGCTGCTGGCCGCCTCTCCCGGCGGGACGACGGCCAACCTCTTCAGTCATCTCTTCGGGGGGGACGTGGCGTTGAACGTCACCCTCACAGCGATCAACGCGGTCGTGGCCATCGTGACCCTGCCGGTCATCACCAACGTCGCCCTGCTCCACTTCGAGCCGGGAACCGGGCAGGACGGCCTCGGGCTGCAGTTCGACAAGGTGCTCCAGGTCTTCGCCCTGGTGCTCGCGCCGGTGGTCATCGGCCTGGCCGTGCGTCGAAACGCGGAGGCGTTCGCGCTCCGCATGGACCGTCCGGTGCGTCTCCTGTCCGTCGTCGTCCTCGTCGCGGTGATCATCGGCGCGGTGCTGGCCGAGCGGAGCAACATCGGCGACTACCTCGCGGACGCCGGGCCCGTGGCGCTGCTCTTCTGTGTGCTGAGCCTGGCCACGGGGTACTTCGTGCCGCGCCTGGCGCGCGTCGGCAAGCGGCAGGCGATCGCCTGCTCCATGGAGATCGGCGTGCACAACAGCGCCGTCGCCATGACGCTGGCGATCAGCGTGCTCGGCAGCGTCAGCCTGGCCGTGCCCGCGGCCGTCTACGGCGTACTCGCCTACCCCGTCGCGGCGCTCGCCGGGCTGTTGATGACCCGGGTCGGCACCCGGCTCCCCGCCGAGGAATCCGCACGGACGGCCTGACCCGCGGGGGCACGTTGGGGCGGCCGGGTCCGGCGACAGGTCGTCTCAGCCTTCGTGCAGGGCCTTCTTGAGAGCGTCGACGGCGAGGGTGCGGGCGACGTTCGCGGCGCGGGTGTCGCGCAGGCTGTCCAGGAGGAGGAAGTCGTGGACCATGCCCGCCACGCGGACGGAGGTCACGTCCACGCCGGCCTCGCGCAGCCGGTTGGCGTACTTCTCGCCCTCGTCGCGCAGGACGTCGGCCTCGTCGGTGATGACCAGGGTGGTGGGCAGGCCCCGAAGCTGGTCCAGGGAGGCGTGGAGCGGCGCGGCGTACACCTCGGTGCGGTGGGCGGGGTTGCCGATGTAGGCGTCCCAGAACCACTTCATGCCGTCGCGGGTGAGGTAGTAGCCCTCGGCGAACTGGAGGTAGGACGGGGTGTTGAAGTCGGCGTCGGCGACCGGGTACAGCAGGACCTGCGCCTTGAGGTCGATGCCTCCGCGCTCCTTGTTCATCAGCGCGAACACCGCCGACATGCAGCCGCCCACCGACTCACCGGTGACCGCGATCCGCGAGGTGTCCAGTCCGTGTTCCGCCCCGTGCTCCAGGACCCACTGGCCCACGGCGTAGTTCTGCTCGACCTGGGTGGGGTACTTGGCCTCGGGCGCCCGGTCGTAGACGGGGAAGACCCCGGCCGCCCCGGCGCCGACGGCGAGTTCGCGGAAGAGGCGGTCGTGGGTCCGGTCGTCGCCGAAGACCCAGCCGGCGCCGTGGATGTAGAAGACGACCGGCAGCGGACCGGTGGCTCCCTTGGGCCGGATGATCCGGGTGCGGACCGTGCCCCACTGGCCCGCGTCCACGTCGACCCACTCCTCGTCGACGTCCGGGCGGGGCACGCTCGGGTCGCTCTGCAGACCGAGCAGGATGTCGCGGCCCTTCTCCGGGGGAACCTCGTAGATCCGCGGATGCGGATCCGTGGCCTCGCACAGCTCCTTCGCCGCGGGTTCCAGGTAGGGGGTGATCGGAGGGGGCAGATCGGTCATGTCGACTCCCTGTCGTGGGCACGCTGTGTGCCCGTGCGCGCGACCCGGTCGGCCGCTGAAGCGTCAGCCGTCGAGGCCGAGGTGGTGCACGCCCCGAACGGCAATGAGCGATTCCATCCTTCGCGCCCCATTCGTCCCCCGCAACCGGCGCGGAACCCGGTCAGCGTTCATGCCGCGGCGGGAGCGGTGAACGGCAGGCGGTCATGACGAGGCCGGACCGGACCGTGGCGGTGCCTCAAGGACGCCTGACGTCGGGCGCCACGGCGGGAAGGGTGAAGCGGAAAGCGCCCGCTCCCCCGCCGAGTTGGAGCCAGAGGTACTCGGGCTGGGTGACGATCCGCAGGGCGATGGCGGCACAGCCCGGGCAGCGGGCGGTCAGGCCGGGCTCGGGGCCGTAGACGTGCAACTGGGCCAGGGTCGCGGGCAGTCGGCAGGAGGGACACAGGCGCCAGGCGGTGGTCGGGTCGACGGCGAAGACCTCGCCGAGCGGACCGGCCAGGGCGTTGCCGTCGACGTACAGGGGGTGTTCGGTCATGGCGGGGGTTCCTCACCGTGCGACGCGGATGTGTCAGCCGAAGCGTTCGGTACGGATGCGGTCGGGCCCGTATCCGGCGGCCAGGAGCAGTTCGCCGGCGTGCTCGACGAAGGCGGTCGGGCCGCAGACGTAACAGTGGGTGTCCGTGGGGGGCGGCATGCCCAGCAGGTCGTCCGCGGTGATGCGTCCGGCGGGGCGCCTCGATCCCTCCGGTGCGGTGCGGGTGTACAGGAGCCGGACGCGGACGCCCTCCGCGACGGCGTCGAGTTCGGTCGCGTACCAGACCTCGTCGGGGGCGCGGACGGAGTAGAGGAGCACGCAGGGATCGCCCGACGCCGATGCCGCCCGTGCCCGGAGCATCGCCATCACGGGGACGACACCTGAGCCTCCGGCGATCAGCAGGAGCGGGCCTCGGTCCTGCGGTGTCCGGACGAACCAGCCTCCGAGCGGTCCCATGACCTCGACCTCGGCGCCCACGGGGAGGTCGTCGGCCAGATACGGGGAGACCTCGCCGCCGAACGTCGCCTGAACCCCCAGCTCGATGCGGTCGCCACCGGCGCCGGCGGGAGCGGCGAGCGAGTAGCTGCGTACCGCCTGGTATCCGTCGTCCGCGGTGAGCCGTACGTCGACGTGCTGGCCCGGAAGGTGTCCCGGCCAGTGCGGCACCTCGAACGTCAGGGTGCGGCCGGTCGCCGTCTGTTTCGTCCGCTCGGTGAGGCGGGCCCGTCGCCAGCCGTGCATCAGTCGCTCCAGTAACGCTGTTCGCGCCAGGGGTCGCCGTAGTCGTGGTAGCCGGCCGACTCCCAGAAGCCGGGTTCGTTGTCGAGGGTGAGCCGGAGGCCCTTGACCCATTTCGCCGACTTCCAGAAGTACAGGTGGGGGATGACGAGCCGGGCCGGTCCGCCGTGGTCCGGGGAGAGCGCGAAGCCGTCGAAGGAGTGCGCCAGCCAGGCCTTGCCGTCGGTGACGTCCTCCAGCGGGAGGTTGGTGGTGTAGCCGTCGAATGATTCGGCGACGACGAAGTCCGCCGCGGTCTCCATCGCGTCGAGGAACACGTCGAGGGGGACGCCCCGCCAGCGGGTGTCGAACTTCGACCAACGGGTCACGCAGTGGATGTCGACGGTGGGCTCCTCCTGCGGGAGCGCCATCATCTCGTCCCAGCTCCACGAACGGCTTTCGCCGGCCTCGCCGGTCAGGGTGAACGACCATCGGCCGGTGGGGATGTCCGGGGTCGGACCCGCGGAGAGGACGGGAAACGACTCCGTCGGATACTGCCCCGGTGGCAGCCGTCCGGCGAAGGCGTGGCTCTTCCCGTGAAACCCCGGTGACAGGTCGCCCATGGGTTCATTCCTCCCGCTCGAACTCGGCTTCCGCCCGCTCCTTGTCGATGTCCGTCTGGGCTTGGGCGTACAGGTCGTGCACGAAACTGCGGGCGGCCTCGGGCGGGACTCCGTCGCCGAGCCGGAGCAGCCGGTCCGTCCACGGGGCGAGAGGATCATCGGGCTCGCTCATGTCGACCTCCTGGGGGACATGTCGCGTGCTGAGGGCCGGAGGTTCGCCTGCCCTGTCGGTGGCGGGCCCCCTTCCATGCTCCCTGCCCGCCGTACCCGCGCAACCGGGCGGGCCGCTGCCGGTCAGTCAGTGCCTCGGACGCGTCCTGGCGCGCCGCCGACACGACGAACAGCACCTTCGTCATGACGCTTCCCCGGGCGAGCCCGGCTCCGTGGCACGGCGCTGCCGCAGTACGGCGGCGAGCATGGTGACGACGACTCCGGCGACCACCCAGGCGGAGAGCACCAGCAGGGACGAGGTCATGCTGTTGCCGTCGAAGTAGGTGATCGAGCGGGCCGCCCAGGTGCCCGCTCCCGGTGGCAGGGCCGGGCCGATCGCCTCCCAGAACGGTGGCAGCATCGGCGCGGGAAAGGCCCCGCCGGCGCTCGGGTTCCCCATGATCACGATGAGCAGGATCGCCAGGCCGATGCCGATGACGCCGAAGAGCCCCTGGAGGGCGAGCGTCGCGGCGCCGACGGCGAAGACGATCAGGGCGCCGAGCCCCCACAGCGCCCACACACTGCCCGGCAGGGCGCCCAGGACCGGTCCGACGATGATCGCTCCGCCGAGCCCGCCGGCCAGGGCGACCAGCACCATCGTGCCGAGACGGGTGGCCGCGCGGGTCGGGTTGGCGGGACGGGCCCCGGTGCTGATGGCGAGGATCGACGCGCACAGGTACCCGCCGACGCAGAGGCCGACGACCAGGTAGAACGAGGACAGCCCGTTGAAGTCGTGCGAGGAAGCGGGAGCCACGTCGACCAGGCGCGCGGTACGCCCCTGGGCCCCCAGCACCTCGCCCGTGAGCGAATCCAGCGCGACGGACAGGGTTCTGCCGCCGCCCGAGGCGACGAGCAGGGTGTCGGTGGTGCCGCCCGGGCGGACCACGAGCGCACCGTCGATGTCCCGGTTCTCGATCTGCTTCCGCGCCGCCGCCTCGTCGGGCAGGGCGCGCGGGTCCAGCGGTGAGCCGGGCAGCTCGTCCAGGCGCTGCACCGTCTGCTCGACCGCGGCCGGCGGAGCCACCACTCCGAAGGCGACGTCCTTCAGCTTGGGCTCGTGCAGCGCGCCCACATAGGAGACGACGAACAGCAGTTGGAGGGCGACGACCCCGATCACCAGCAGCGTGGCCCGGGGGGTGACGGCACTCTTCACCTCGGACAAGGTGCTCTGTTTCATGGTCTCCACGGTCCGGGACGACCATCGACCCCGCAGGCGGGAAGCACCCGAACGGCTGAAGGCCCGCCTTCCACACCCGGCCGCCGACGGGTGCGACCTACCCCACACCCTCCGATGTTTACGCTGATTAACGCATCCCTCGAACTCGGCGGCAAGAACCCCATGATCGTCCTCGACGACGCCGACATCGAGAAGGCCGCCGAAGGCGCCGTCAACGCCTGCTTCCCTTCCGCCGGCCACCTGTGCGTCTCCGTCGAGCGCCTGTACGTCGCCGAATCCATCCGCGACGCCTTCATCGCCGCGTTCACCGCGCGCACGAAGAAGCTCACCATCGGCGCCGCCTACGACTACAGCGTGGACGTCGGCAGCCTGACCACCCCCTCCCAGCTGAAGACCGTCTCCGAGCACGTCGGCGACGCCGTCGCCAAGGGCGCCACCGTCCTCGCCGGCGGGAGGCCGCGACGTCACCCCCGACATGACCCTGTACGATCACGAGACCTTCGGCCCCGTCGTCTCGATCTCCACCTACCGCGACGTCGACGAGGCCGTCGCCCTGGCCAACGCCACGTCCTACGGCCTCAACGCCTGCGTCAGGTCCCGCGACGGAGCCCGGGGCCGCGCCGTCTCCGCCCGGGTGCACGCCGGAACCGTCAACGTCAACGAGGCCTTCGCCGCCGCGTGGGGAAGCATCGACGCCCCGATGGGCGGCATGGGCGACTCCGGCCTCGGCCGCCGCCACGGCGCGGACGGCATCCTCAACACCGAGCCCCAGACCGTCGCCCACCAGCGCCTCCAGGGCTTCACCCCACCCGCCCGCATCTCCCCCGAGACCTGGGCCGACCTGCTGACCGGCGCGCTCAAGGCCATGAAGGCGATCGGCATGCGCTGACCGGCGACAGCGACTGCCCACGTCACCCCGGGGCAGCAGATCCCGTCGAGCGGTGCCGGCGCCCCCGGGGAATCGGTGCCGGAACCGCTCGCCGGCGGCCCCGGTTTCTTCTTCCTTTCCGATCACCTAAGATGTATACATCGTTCACATCAGGGAGGAGATGTGGACATGGCAAACATAAGGAGCGCGGCCCATGTCCCGGAGCAGCTCGTACCACCACGGCGATCTGCGCGCCGCCTGCCTTCGTGCCGCGCGTGAGCTCCTGGAGGAGGACGGCAGCGCCGGACTCTCGCTGCGCGCCGTCGCCCGGCGGGCCGGGGTCTCGGCGACGGCCCCTTACCGCCACTACGCCGACCGCGAGGCGCTGGTCTCCGCGGTGGCCGCCGAGGGGTACCGCGAGCTCGCCACCTATCTGGCGCGGGCCCATCCCGCGCCCTCGACCCCCGATGAACTCGCCGCGGTCGCCGTCGCGTACGTACGGTTCGCACTGGAGCACCCGGCCCTGTTCCGGGCGATGTTCGCGGAGCCCTGCGACCCCACGAGCGAGGAGCGCGTCGCCGCGACCGCCGCCATCTCGGAGTACGTCCGCACCATCGTCGCCGCGACCTTCCCCGAGGTGGACGCGGACGCCCTGTCGACCACGGTGTGGGCCCTCGTCCACGGCCTCGCGTTTCTGCACCTCGACGGGAAGCTCGACTCCTCCACCCCCGAGATCGTCGCCGCCCAGGTCACCTCCGCCGTCCACGCGCTGTTCCACGCCGCCCCGGCGATGTCCGGCACGGTGGCAGGAGCTCAGCGGGGGGTCTGAGCGGCTGCGCCCGGGCCGCCCACCACCGCGAGCAGGTCCACGACGAAGATCAGCGTGGAGCCCGGCGGGATCAGCGCGGAGGGTGACTGCTTGCCGTAGCCGAGGCGCGGGGGAACGATGATCTCGCGCCGGCCGCCGGCCCGCATGCCCCGCACCCCCCGGTCCCAGCCCTTGATGGCCCGGCCGCCGCCCACGGCGAACTTGAACGGCCGGTCCTCCTCCCAGGACGAGTCGAACTCCCGCCCGGACGCGAACGTCACCCCGACGTAGTGAACCCGGACCACGCGGCCCGGCAGCGCCTCCGGCCCGTCCCCCACCACGAGGTCCCGGATCGTCAGCTCGGTGGGCGCGTCGCCCTCCGGAACCTCGACCACCGGCTTCGTCAGTTCGCTCATCACGGTCCCCTCGCTCGCCTCCGGATGCCCGTGCACGGGCCGACCGGACCCATGGACCTTCCATGCGGCAGAAGATCACGTTACGTCGAGCAGAGCCCGGGCGTGCTCGTCGGGGAAGAGGCCGTCCCGGGCCACGCGCTCGCGCAGCTCCTGTTCGGTGAGCGGGTAGACGTTCCAGTAGCGGCCCCAGTCGTCCTGGTAGTCCAGCACCGGGTCATGGCCGGGAACGGTGTCCAGCGCCAACTGGGCGCCGCGCATGACCTCGTGGAACGAGTGGTGGGCCGCCGACAGCGACATGGCGATCATCCCGGCCCGGATCAGCCCGAGGTCCAGGTCGATCCCCCACTGGTCCCGCATCCGGGCGGCGTGCACGAGGAAGCGGTAGGTCGACCCGGCGGTGCCGGTCAGGACCAGGCCTCCCGTGTCCTCGGACGCCTCCTGGAGACCGGTGTTCATGGCGAGGTCGTACACGGAGGACGCGGGCATCCGGGTGAGCCCGAGGCAGTTCACGGCGAAGGGACGCTCGGCCCGGCTCAGGGGTGGGCGCACGTCGTCGGGGTCCCTCTGGACTGTGTGCTCGCGGGTGGCGCGGGCGAGCGCCGCCTGCTTCTCCGCCACGGAGAGGGTGTCGTCCAGGTTCAACTGTGCGGCCAGCCGCTCCAGTTCTGCGCGGCCCGCGGCCTGGCGGCGACTCGGCCGTTCCTGCTCGATCTCCGGCTCGGGGTCCTCCCGGCCGCCCAGCATCTCGGGCACGAGGTCGCTGGAGATGCCCTGGAACAGGAAGGTCACCAGCTCCCTCAGATGGCCGGTGCGCAGCACCTGCTGGAGGGCGGGCCTGCTGGTGCCGACCGTGCCGGGCATGCTCGGGTTCTCGCTGCCGAAGGTGGCGAGGGCTCCCGGGTACTGCTGCCAGGCCCGGTCCCACACGGCGCGCGCCATCGTGCGGAACTCCTTCGTCACCGCCTCGTTCTCGGCGAGGTGTTCGGCCAGTCGCCGCTCGAAAGCGACGGACTCCTCGGCGTACCGGATACGGGCCTGGCCCCAGGCGGGCACCGGTGCGCCCCGGTCGGGGCTGGGCGGACCGGCGCCCGGGGCGGGCCGGGTCCCGGTGGGAGGACGTGGTGGTGGACTCGGTCGTGCCGGGGCGTGTGAGCGGGGTCCCGGGGCGCGGTTCCGTACCGGTGGGGCGTGACGTCCCGGAGGCGGCGGGATCGGCGGTCGGGCGGGGCGGCGCGGGTGGTTCGGTGCGGGGCGGCTCCCCGGCGGGGGCAGGGCGTGCGGGTGCGGGCGGCGAGGTGTGCCGGTGGTCGTCGATGTCCACGGTCACCACCCGCCCCCGGTCCGGGTCGGTGGCGCGACGGACCCGCTGGGCGTCCAGGGTGAGCGTGAAGTCGGAGAGCCGGACGTGCGGGCCGGGGGTGCCGTCCTGGAAGGTCGTCCTCAGCAACCGGGACAGCCGGTCCCCAAGCGCCTTCCCGACCGCCTCTGCCCGCTTCTGGCCGCTGGCCCGGGAGCGGTTGCCGTGTCCGGTGACGGTGACCGTCGGCAGGGGCAGGCCGTTGGCGTGGTTTCACAGGCCGGTGCGGGCCAGGGACAGGGCCAGGGCGTCCAGATTCTCGTCCGCGTCCGCCGACGGGGTGTGCTGCTGCTCGGCGAAGCGGACGTTGCGCCGGTCCGGGCGGAGCGCGTGGCCGTGCAGGGCGACCGTGGTGAGCGGATTGGAGACGGCCGGTGAACGGTCGGACAGCAGCGCCGCGTTGACCGCGTGGGCGGACTCGCCGGGGCGCTTGCTGTAGGCCCGGAAGAACCACTGGTCCTTGTCGTCCAGGATCGGTGCCGCCGCCCGTACGGCGTCCCGGGCGCGAGCGCGGGACTGGTCCACCTCCCGCTGGGCCAGGGCGTGTTCCGGGCGGTCCTCGGTGAAGTACCACCGGACGTGCTCGGCCTCGTGGACGGCAGCCAGGGCCCGGGCCGCACGGACGAAGCCTTCCAGGCGGGCGATCTCCGCCGGGGCTGCGCCGTCGCGCCGGGCGGTGGCGGCGCGGCCTTCCGACTCCCGTGCCAGGGAGCTCAGTTGGTGTCTACAGCGAGCAGAACAAGCCGATCTGGGCCGCCATGACCTTCGGCCAGAACCACCGGGCGATCTTCCAGCCCGACGGCAACCCGGTCATCCACAACGGCGACGACCGGGCCATCCGGGCCTCCAAGACGCATGACTTCGGGGGTGCCCAGATGGTGCTGAGGGCCGACGCCAAGGTGGTCATCGTGCACCAGGGCAAGGTGGTCTGGTCGACGTGAACCGGGCGTGTCCGGTGCGTCGGTCAGTGCCTCGACAGGAGGAGTTCGAAGAGTCCCTCACCGGACGCCCTGTCCCGTTCCCGTCGGTCCGTCTCCTTGGCGGGCACCGCCCTCGGCCCTTTCGGTCTGAGTCTCAGCACCTCGTCGAGGGCCGTCAGCCCGACCGTCCCGCCGACGAAACCCGAGGGATCACGGACGAAGGCGAGTGTCGCGGCGGCGAGAACCCCCTCGACATCCCGGCGCTCCGATCTGAGTGAGTGCAGAAGCCTGTTGGCGGCGACCGGCACCCCTTCCGGTCGCCGTAGTCCGAGGAGGGAGCGCAGCGAACGCCCTCCGAGCTCCTCGATCCCCTGCTCGGCGAGAGCGGCGAACACCGCCTGCGCCTCGTCGTCCGTCGGGTGCGGCTCGCCTGGAAGCGGTGGCAGGGACTCCTGGGCGCTGCCGGGCAGGGCGGCTCGGCAGATCAGCGCCCTCAGCCGGGGAGGAGGATAGGTGTGATCCTGCAACGGCTGCGAGGCGGAGGCCGTCATGGCGTCGGTGAGCGCCCAGAGGTAGGCGCTGCCACAGGCGAGGGTCGCGCAGATGTCCGCGAACGCCTCGCCGAGCCACCGCTCCCACCGGACGAGGGAAGCCGGCTCCAGCCCCGCGTGGTCTCGCAGGTGTGCGGTCAGGGAGACGGTGAGGCGCAGGTCGTCCTCGATGTGGTGCCCCGTCTCGTGTGCGACGGCCAGAAGGGCGGGAAGGTGCCGGCCGGAGGACCAGGGAATCCCGATGAGAGGAAAGGGAAGGTGCTGTGCCACCGCTTGCCCGTCCCTGGTCCGCTGCTTGCCGAACGGAAGCAGCTTCTCGAACGCGCTGCCGCGAGGCACCGCGAAGGGGACAGGATGCCGGCCGAAGAAGGTGAGGGGCGGTTCCCAGGCCGGGGTGCCTGACGTGGCCGCGAGGCGGAGGGGCTGGTACACCGACCAGGCGAGTTCGTCGGCCGCGTCCAGGACGATTCTCTGGCTCGGCAGACTCCGCATCATCAGCTTGCCACGGAAGAAATCCCACAGATGGTGGAGGTCGAGCAGGATATCGGCCGACCTGTCGGCCTTCTGCGCCGCCGGGAGGGCATCCACCTGGTCGAGGGCGGACAGCAGGACACGGGTGACGCTGTGGATCTGCGAGCCGTGCTTCTCCAGATCGCCCGTCGTGGCGGCCTGCCCCCAGTCGTGCAGTTCCCCCCGGAAGTCGGCCAGGACCTGGCGGATCTCGTGCTCGCGACGCGACGGATAACCCTCATCGGGATGCACCTGCCCGGCCTCCTACGATTCGGAGACACGCAGGGCCGACGGCGTGGCGAACATGGAGGCGCTGACGGCCTCGAGAATGTCGTCGCCCCACTCCATGTCCGTTCGCTTCCCGAGGTCCCGCCCCTGCTTCTCCCGGAGGAGCGCCACGGCACGCAGCGTCTTGAGGAGTTCCAGCAGGGACGCCCCCTCCACCAGCGCGGTGCCCAGCACCATGGTCTGCAGGTCGGACGCCCTGACCAGTCCGGCGCCGATCACGGCCGGGGTGAGCCCCGAGGCGAAGAGTGCGGCGGCGAAGTGGTTGCGCAGAACCAGTTGGAGCGGGATGTCCGCCGGCGAGCTGGGGCGTGGCGGATCCAGGACGATCAACGGTTGAGTCCCGGGGTCGAATCCGGCCAGCCACTGGACCAGTCTGCTCGCGTCGAGGTCGGATCCGGAGACCTTGCTGTCCAGCCGGTCACTGTGGCTGAGCCCCGTGGGGGAAAGGTCGAAGTAGGGAGTGGAACCGGATTTCAGCTTGAGGGGAGCGTGTACGTGCAGGAGGGCAGGCGGTCCCTTGCGGGGCGGAGGCAGAGCCGCAGAGCTGAACAATTGCATCGGCTCGCACCCCTGGGTCTCGTAGATCTCCGACAGCGGCTGCCGGGCGGTCCAGGGGTCCTCGGACCGGGAGGAGTGCGACGGCCCGCTGTCCAGGACCAGGACCGTGCGGGAGCCGTGCTGGCCCTGTGTGCGGGTCTTGTTCTCCCGCAACAGCGACCAGAGCAGGGACAGGGCAGCGGTCGACAGACCGAGTGACAACAGCGCGCGTGAGGTGCTGCCCATCTTCCGCGACAAGGTGGTGTCGAGCGCGGTGACGAGTGCCGCCGCCGTGATGCCGCCCAGCAGACCGTCCGCCACGATCTCCATGTCCTGCTTGCGGCGCAGAGCGGCCTGAAGGGCTCGTACGTCGGCGGACTCGGCCGCGTCCGGGAGATTCCGATACAGGACGACGTCCTCATCGGCCCCCTCCGTCAGCAGGGAGAACTCCCACGGGAAGGCATGGAGGGAGACGTCGTCGGACTGGACCTGAACGGACACGGAGGGAGCGCGTCCCTCGGACAGGACGGTCATGCCGGGGATCACCCGCTGTGTGGCGGCTCGCCAGTCATGGAGCAGTTCGTTCGCCAGAGCCACGAGGTCGCCGCCCGGGTGGCTCCCCGGTTCGGGTGAGAGGGCCATGACACGCTCGTCGAGGCTCTGGGCCAGATTCTGCACGATCCGGATGGGCGCATGGAGCGGCTCGGCGTATCCGAGGCGGGCGAACATGCGGTTCACCGCGGCGGGCAGGGCGGGCTCGTAGGGGAACGATCCGTCGGGCGGCTCTTCGAGGACCTGTCCGACGGCGTTGAGGACATGGGCCTCCCACACCGACTCCTGGTGTACGCGGCTCAGTTCCTCCGCCGCCCGGCGCAGGGCCTCCTCCCTGGCATGCCCCGGAGCGTGCTGGCAGAAGATCCAGCGGGCCGCTGCGGTGAGCAGCGGAACGTCGTCCCCGGCCACCGCGAGAAGATGCTGCCCTGTGCGGGCGTCCGCCTCTCCGGTGAAGCGCATTTCGGCCCGGGCCCTCCGCCAGAGGTGCAGAGGGTCGTTGGGGGCGGTGGGAAGGTGCGGTGCCGGATACGCGCGCTCGCTGAGAGCCAACGCCCGGTCCTTGCCCCCGCAGACACGCTCGAACTCGGCGACGAGCTGCAGTTGGACGTGCCGGTCCGGGCTGTCCGGTCCCGGTCGGACGGTGGAGGCGAACAGGCTCTGCATCTGGGCGAGTTCGTCGGGCGGGAAGGCGCTCGCACTGCCGGAGGGGTATGCGGTGAGACCGTCGAGGGCGAGGAGCCTGGCGGACGGAGGCTGAACCGATCGCAGGGCCTGGACGACCTCGGCGGCCCGGTGGGGCGCCGCGATCACGATCGCGGCACCTCCTCGCAGCAGACTCTCCTGTGACGTGACCGGCACCTCCAGAAGGGCGGAATCCGGCGGGCTGTAGCCCTGGCAGAGCAGTTCGTTCCACATAAGGGCGGACTGAACGGCCCACGCACCGGCGCCGTCGGCGACCTTCAGCTGTCCGAGGGCGGCCGCGGCCCGTCGTAGATCGCCGAGATCGCGGGCGAGGAAGCGGGCGTACAGCAGCAGGCACTGCGGGTGCCCCTGGGGAAAGCCCAGGTCGCTCCAGAGCCCTGCGGCGTGGTCGAAATGGGCCTGGGCCCGGTCCACCGCCAGGAGTTCACCCTCGATGGCCGCGCGCGCCATGACGCTGCGCGCCAGGAAGCGGTGACGGCTGGGGCCGACGCCTGCCGTGGCCAGGCCATCGGCCTCGTCCAGAGTGGCGAGCGCCTCGGTGGAGCGGCCGAGCTGGCGGTAGGCGCGGGACGACAGGAGGCAGGCCTCCAGGCGGTGCGAGGTGTCCGTGGGCGACTGGAGGAACTTCAGCGTGGCGAGCGCCTCGGTGGGCAGGAAGGACCGGAGCTGCCCGCGCGCCTTGGCGACCCTCGCGCGCGCTCGCAGCGAGGCGGCCGCGCTCTCGACGCTTGTGCCGGAACGCGCCCGGATCGCGGAGGAGGACGCACCCGGATTGATCACCGCGTCCTGCAGTTCGAACGCCTGGGAGAGACGCCCGTCCCGCTCCAGTCGCTGCGCCAGTTCGAGTGAGATCAGCAGATGGCTGGTGTCGGCTTTGCGCGACCTGGCGATGTGCAGCGCGATGCGGTAGGTGGCCTCGGCCGTGACGTCGTTGCGTGAACTCTGGATGCGGGCGAGGGTGACCTGGAGCCTCTCGCGCCATCTGGCCTCGCCCTCGTCGGCGAGCGCGCGACGGATGAGCGCTTCGGCCTCCTCTCCCTTCCCGCAGCTCGCCAGCACGCCGGCCCGGAGAATGTGCTCGGCGGAATCCACCGTGACGGACAGCGGTGCGGCGACCCGGAGGTCGTCGACGAGGGCGAGCCGGTGCTCGACCTCGTTCCACAAGGGGTCGGCCGGATTGTAGGTCGTCTCCTCGGCCTGCTTCAGCGCCAGCGCCGTCGCGATCGTCAGGTGGGCGGCGATGACGACACTGTGGCTGACGAACAGCCCGCCGTCGAGATGGAGTCGCGGCGTTCCCTCGTGCAGGTACTCCTCGCCGAGAACCTCTTCGCCGAGCTGCCGCATCCCGTCGAGGTCGTGCGCCTCGTCGGCGTCGCGGACCGCTTGGCGCCAGGTCTGCTCGGCGCGGGGATCCCGGGCCTGGAAGCGGTGATAGATCGCCTCCTTGATGTACCCGATGCGCTGGTCCGGATCAGCCCCGGCGAGCTGTTCGAAGCGTTCCGCGAAAGCGTGGTGCAGACGGGACGCGACCGGCTGGCGGGAGACGAGCTGTCGCATCGGGGCCACCACGTTGACGTGGAACACGACGACGGAGTCGTCTCCGGCCTGCCGGGAGACCCACGACGCGGCCCCCGCGTAGTCCAGGAGCCGGCGCCAGGCGTTGTCCAGCGCCTGCGGCGTGAGCGGTTCGGGCGACGTGGGGAAGATGTCCGAACGGCCCCGCAGATGGGGGACGTCCTTCAGGGGATCGTCGTCCCGCCCGGTTCCGCTGATCCCCTCGGTCAGCCAGGGGGCCATGACGCCCTTGACATCGTCGGCTCGAAGTTGCCGCGGGATGACGCCGTAGCGCAGCAGCCAGCGGACGGTCGGATCCGTGATGCGGTCGAGGACCCGTTCGATGAGATAGCGGAGATGCGGCTCCTCGCGCAGCGCGAGCGCATCAGGAGTGAGGGTCGGGTCGCTGTCGATCACATCGGCGCACAGGGCCAAGGTGAAAGGCAGGCCGTTGGCTTTGGAGATCGCCGCGCGCACGAGTTCCGGGTCGTCGATGCGACGCTTCTCGACGAGATAGGCGCGGGCCTGCTCCTCGCTGAACGGACGGACCTGTGTGTGCTTGACCCTGTTCCTGCCGAATCCGGCGAACGACTCCGGCAGATCCGTGCGGAGATCACAGCGGCCGGCGAGGATGAGGCGGAGCCCCGGGCACAGGTCCACGAGCCGGCCCAGGAGACGCATGACCTGCTCGGCCTCCGCCCGGCCGTGCAGGACGAGCTCTTCCACGGTATCCACGACGAGGACGACGGGGGCCGCGGGACGGGCTCGGTTGAGGCGGTCGGCGAACACCGCCAGCAGCTCCTCCTCGACGGCCCCGGAATCGAGCGATGTGATGTTCTGGGCCGCTTCCCGGGCCAGTCGCGACGGCCGGCGGTCGAGAAGGACCCGGTAGGCGGCGTACCCTTCCAGGCGCTCGAACGGACGGCCGGGGAGCCTTCGTTCGAACTGGTCCGCGATCTCCAGCAGTACCAGCCACGGATGCCGGCCGACCGCTCTCGCACTGGTGTAGTCGAAGTCGACGCGGGCGCAGAGCACGTCCCGGGCCGACGGGACCCAGTGCCGCGTGACCAGCCAGCGCAGCTGCATCGTCTTGCCCGCACCACCGGGCGCGTACAGGTGCCAGACCCTGCGGCGTCCCTCCAGGAAACGCTCGGCATCGCGAATCAGACTCGTCGGCGGCAGGAACTGGGCCGCCCTGGCGTAGTCGGCCGCCCAGTACGAACGCGCCCGTACGTACCCGGCACGGTCCTGGAGTCGTTCCCGGAGTTCGGGCGACAGATGCCCGAACCGGTCGGGGTCCTCCAGTACGTCGATCAGATCGGTGCAGGCGGCGAAGTCACGCCGGTCGTCCGCCTCGGAGAACATCTCGTCGAACCGGGCCAGTGCCGTTTCCGGGGTGGCGAGCAGCAGGTGCCGCAGTTCCTCGGTCCGGTCGCCCTCGGCTGCGAGGTAGGCGGCGATCCGTTGCTCCAACAGCAGGAGCTGTGCGTACTGGGAAGGCTGTGACGAGTCGGTCCAGTGCCGGAAGTAGGCGCTCCGGTCGCCCGGCGGCAGTGTGTAGCTGTCAGGTTCCCCGCGGGCCGGTACGACGATCTGCCGCTCCAGGAGTTCCGTGAGGTCCGGGAGCTGGGAGTCCGGTGCCTCCCCGGAATTCCTCAGGACCTCTTCGTACATACGGAGATCGAAGATCCTGGCCGCCGCACAGGCGTGGAGCACCGGCCTCCAGGGCTCCGGGACGAGAGACCGGAAGATGACGTCCGGAGATTCCCCCGCAGCCAGGCGGCGCGTCAGCTCAGCCGTCATGTCGCCACCGCTCGTCATCCGAACTCCTGGGCCTTGGCCGCGTCTTTCCACTGCGTTACGTACGGTGTCATGACCTGGAAGAAGTTGACGTCGAAATGCTCTGCGGGTTGTTTGCTGATTCCATCGAGAATTCTCATGGTCATCGCATCGGGCTTACATCCGAGGCGATGGCTGTAGATTCTGGCCAGCCTCATGAGCTGTGACTGTTTGAAGTCTCCGACCTGCACACGCCCGATCATGTGCGAGTCCCTGTCGGGAATGATCAGGCGCACGGTTTTGTCCGGGGCGACGATCACCAGACGCAGCGGTTCCGCTCTGCCGTAGGCGATGGGGCGGATCAGTCCCTCGTACAGCTCCCGGCTCAGCGACTCCCCCATCACGGTGTCCGCGTGGTCGAGAGCGAGGACCAGGGGGCGGCCACCCGCGGCCCGGCGCAATGTCTGGACGAAAGCGTCCATGATGGCGGACTTGCGCTCATCGGCGTGCCCGACGTCGTCGTTGAAGGACAGCCATTCGTCCTCCTCCGCATGCGGCACGCCCTCCACCACCCCGGGGCCGCCGGCGGCCAGCCGGTTGAGCTCGCTGTTGAAGTCCCCGAAGGCGTCCTTCGGAAGGGAGCAGAGGCGTTCGGCGGAGGTCGCCTCCTGGCGGATCATGCGCAGAACGGCCAGCCAGTCCTTGTTCCTCGGACTGGGGCGGGATCCGTGGCCCGGGACCACGAGCTTTTCCGCGAGATCGACGGAAATGACGTGGTGTCCACGGAGGAACCACGTGCCGAGGCACCAGTTGGCCAGCCAGGTCTTCCCGGTCTTCTCCTGCTCGCTCTGGGATTGACCGCTGATGACCAGCACGGGTTTTCTCGTGGTCACGTCCGGGTCACGCGGATCGTCCAGCGCCCACCACGCCTTTCGGCGCTCCTCCACCCGGCCGACGAATCTCCGCAGATCGACGTACTGTTTGTGCCGGAGCATGGCGTCGGCCCCCGCGCCCTCCGGGTTCGGCAGAATCCGTGGCAGTACGGCATCGGGCTCACTGCGGGTCAACAGCACCGGAAGTGCCCAGGCTCCGGTCTTCTCGGGAAGTCGCCCGAGGGCCTGACGGGTGGCGTTGACACACCGGTCGACCGGATGACCGTCGATCAGGAATGTGTAGAAGCTCTCGGCGAAGACCACCGCCACGGGGGATTCGATATCGGCTTGCATCGAAACGACGGCTCGCGTTCCGGCGTCGAGAAACGCGTGGGCGATCCCCCCGACCCAGTCCGCCGGATCCGCGGCAGCGGTGCGGCAGGCGTTGAGCACGACAAGGCCCGGCCTCCACTCGGACAGATGGGGAACCTCGTCCGCGGTCAGTCGCCACTCGTGCCCGCCCGGTGAACTGAACGCCAGCTCCGCCCCTCCGTCACCCGGCCGGGGCATCCCGTGCCCGATGAAGTGCAGGACGTGCGGCTTCAGTTCCTCGATGGCCTCGCACAGCTCGATCAGGCTCTGGGGGCAGTCCAGCACCTCGACGTGCGCACGGCCGGGCAGCTCCTCCAGCAGACCCGACAGAACAGCCAGTTCCTGTTCAGCGAGAAGCTGCTCGTCGTCCGCGGGCGTCGCCACGATCACCAGGACGCGACGCGGGCCGAACTCGGGATCCACCTTCCGCGCCTCGCCCACGAGTCCTCGCCGGAGCAGCACCGCGGAATCCCGCCACAGCCACGTCCCCTGGTGCCACAGCAGCTCCCAGGGCAGCGAACGCAGCTCCGGCGGCTCGATCGTCAGCACCGCGCGCATGGGGTCGTCAGGCGTGGCGTGCTGCCGCAGAGCATTCCAGCCTTCGGCCACCCCCTCACGGAACAGCGCCCGGTGGAGGGAGTCTCCTGCCGCTCGCCGGTCCGCTTCATCGGCGTTGCGGTCGAAGACCGACCGCAACGCGTCACGGTCGGGGAGGGGCCCCAGCGAGGCCGTCGCTCCCGGACCGTCATCCGCGGCGAGGATGACATCGAACTCCGCCGCCCGGGGTGCGGCGACGACACGCAGCGAAACACTCTTGTCCATAGGAAACTACCCGCGGCGCTCTGTTACCGGTCCTCGGAATCCGGCACCGACTGGTGCTCCGGGGAGACAGGTTCCAGGACCGACTCAGGTTCGTCGCGGGCCTCCTCCAGCAACAGCGGCGGCACCGGCACGGGCCCGGCGCCGCGGCCCGGCTGCCGCGGCCCGTAGTCCGCCTCGACGTCACGGAACCACCGCTTGCGCAGGCGAATCACACGGAAGAACGGCGTGCAGGCAGGGCCGGTCCACTGCTGCCCCAGCTTCCTGGCCGCGAGGATGGAAGCCCCGCCCGCGAGATCGGCGAGGCCCAGCGCGGCCTGCCCCAGACCCGCCTGAAGGCGTAATTCGGCGCTGCCCTCACCAGTGGCGCTGACCAGAACGGTCCCCGAGTCCGCCGAGACCACTTGGGCGACCGCGATCAACGAGTCGTCCCACTGATCCCATGTCAGCTGGACCAGCGCGGCGGCGAGCGCCCGCTGGTCCTCCACACCGGTCTCCCGTAGCCCCTTGAACACGACCAGCGCCGACTTCTTCTTCGAGAACGAGACCATGGCGCCCAGGTCGGCGGCCGCAAGCCCGGTGGCCCCGTCCATGACGACGCCGGCGGTCTTGAAGCGAACGGAGGCGGATCCATGGCTGTCGTGCAGAAAGTCGTTACGAGGTGTGCCCGGCCGTTCGGTGAACGGCACCCCCAGGTGCGTGAGCGTTCCGGCGGGCCTGACGTGACCGCCGACGTCGTGGAACACCTGCCCCAGCTGCACTCTTTCGGACGGCGGCCAGGCCAGCCACCATCCCTTCCAGGTGTCGCCCACCGCTGCCCGGTACGTCTTGAATGTCTTGCTCACCATGGACCGCCCCCCAGCGCACTGTGTCGTCGACAAGAATAGTGACGACCCCGCCGAAATTTCGTCGGTTCGGACAAACCCGGGCCCTGTGCACCACGGGTGTGTGCACCCGGTTCGCCGCGAGCCGCGCCCGGCGCAGCCAGGGCGCGCCACCTCGCGCATGTCCCGGTCAGACTTTTCCTTGGTCCATACCTCTTGACGATTGGTCTAGTCCTTCTTAAGGTCACGCCAACACTGCGGGGGTGCCGAGGAGAGAGTTACGCGCTCATGGCAACGCAGGGTTGACGGGTCAGGGATTCCCCTGACCCCATGGAGCCACTCATGGAGCAGCCTTGAGTACAGAAACACGATGGCGCCGTACCAGATCCCCACAGAGCGCCTCCCCGGGCAGGCGGGCCAAGGCCGTCGCGGGAGCCACGGCACTTCTCCTGCCGCTGGCCGCCATGGTGGGCCTCGCGTCCCCGGCGGAGGCCGCGGCCTCGGCCACCGCCGTGTACACGAAGAAGTCCGACTGGGGCAGCGGGTTCGAGGGCCAGTGGACGGTGAAGAACACCGGCACCACCACGCTCAGCACCTGGACCGTCGAGTGGGACTTCCCAGCGAACACCAAGGTCACCTCCGCCTGGGACGCCACCGTCACCAACTCCGCGAACCACTGGACCGCGAAGAACCTCGGCTGGAACGGCACCCTGGCCCCCGGTGCATCCGTCTCCTTCGGCTTCAACGGTTCCGGCTCCGGCGCGCCCTCCGGCTGCAAACTCAACGGCAACCCCTGCGACGGCGGCTCCACCAACCCCGGTGACAACGCCCCCTCCGCTCCGGGCAAGCCCACCGCGAGTGACATCGCCAACTCCTCGGTGAAGCTGTCCTGGGCGGCCGCGACGGACGACAAGGGCATCAAGAACTACGACGTCAAGCGCGACGGTGCCACGGTCGCAACGGTCACCGGGACCACGTACACCGACACCAACCTGAGCGCGGGCACGGACTACAGCTACGCCGTGGTGGCTCGCGACACCGCCGACCAGACAAGCCCGGCCTCCGCCTCCACCGCCGTACGCACCACCGGTGGCGGTGGCGGCGGTGAGAACCCCGGTGGCAACGGGAAGATCAACCTCGGCTACTTCACCAACTGGGGTTCCTACACGGCGAAGAACCTCGTCACCTCAGGCTCCGCCGAGAAGATCACGCACATCAACTACGCCTTCGGCAACGTGCAGAACGGCAAGTGCACCATCGGCGACGCCTACGAGGACTACGAGAAGTCCTACACCGCCGCCCAGTCGGTCGACGGCAAGGCCGACGCCTGGGACCAGCCGCTGCGGGGCCACTTCAACCAGCTGCGCAAGCTGAAGGCGCAGTACCCGCACATCAAGATCCTCTGGTCCTTCGGCGGCTGGACCTGGTCCGGCGGCTTCGGCCAGGCCGTCCAGAATCCGACCGCGTTCGCCCAGTCCTGCTACGACCTGGTCGAGGACCCCCGCTGGGCCGATGTCTTCGACGGCATCGACCTGGACTGGGAGTACCCCAACGCCTGTGGTCTGACCTGTGACACCAGCGGCCCGGCCGCGTTCAAGAACATGATGCAGGCCATGCGTGCCAAGTTCGGCGCGAACAACCTGCTCACCGCGGCCATCACCGCGGACGGCTCCAACGGAGGCAAGATCGACGCCGCCGACTACGGGGGCGCCGCGCAGTACATCAACTGGTACGACGTGATGACCTACGACTACTTCGGCACCTGGGCAGCGCAGGGCCCGACGGCCCCGCACTCCCCGCTGACCTCATACCCCGGCATCCCGGCGGAGGGCTTCAACTCGGCCGACGCCATCGCCAAACTGAAGGCCAAGGGCGTCCCGGCTTCCAAGCTGCTCCTCGGCATCGGCTTCTACGGCCGTGGCTGGACGGGTGTGACCCAGTCGGCTCCGGGTGGTACCGCCACGGGCCCGGCGGCCGGAATCGAGCCCGGCAACCAGTACTACAAGGT
>BMTG01000018.1 GCA_014649555.1 Streptomyces globisporus
AGGCCGTCGCCACCGCCGCGACCGACACCACCGGCCCCCTCCCCACCCCCGAGGACTTCGCCAACATCCCCGGCCTCGGCGTCCAGGGCATCGTCGAGGGCCACGCCGTCCTCGTCGGGCGCGAACAGCTCCTGGCCGAGTGGGAGATCCGTCTTCCCGCTCCCCTCGCCGAGGCGAAGCAGGCAGCGGAGGCCGCCGGGCGCACCGCGATCGCCGTCGCCTGGGACGGCGAGGCGCGGGCGGTGCTGGAGGTCGCCGACGCGGTGAAGGACACGAGCGCCGAGGCCGTCCGCCGGCTCCGCGCCCTCGGGCTGACCCCGATCCTCCTCACCGGCGACAACCGGGCCGTGGCGGAGTCGGTCGCGGCCGAGGTCGGTATCGACGAGGTGTACGCGGAGGTCATGCCGCAGGACAAGGTCGACGTGGTCAAGCGCCTTCAGGCCGAGGGCCGTTCGGTCGCGATGGTCGGGGACGGGGTCAACGACGCAGCCGCCCTCGCCCAGGCCGACCTGGGGCTCGCGATGGGCACCGGCACCGACGCCGCCATCGAGGCCGGGGACCTGACCCTGGTCCGGGGCGACCTCAACGCCGCCGCCGACGCGATCCGCCTCTCCCGCCGCACGCTGTCCACCATCCGCACCAACCTGTTCTGGGCCTTCGCCTACAACGTCGCCGCCCTCCCGCTGGCCGCCGCCGGGCTGCTCAACCCGATGATCGCCGGGGCCGCGATGGCCTTCTCGTCGGTCTTCGTGGTCGGCAACTCCCTGCGGCTGCGCACCTTCAAGGGGGCGTAAGGCACGGGGGCGTGAGACACGGAGCATGAGCGCGGCGGGACCCTCCCGGTCCCGCCGCGCTGCTGTGCGGGTACGGATACGCGCCCGGCTCAGGCGCGGACGAAACGCAGCCGGGTCCCCGGCACCGCCTGCGCCGCCGCGGCGAGGGCCCGTTCGGGGACGACGCCGACGACCGGGTATCCGCCGGTCGTCGGATGGTCGTTGAGGAAGACGACGGGCCGGCCGTCCGGCGGCACCTGGATCGCGCCCAGCACCATGCCCTCGCTGGGCAGTTCCTCCGTACGGAACCGCTCCAGCGGCGGGCCCTCCGTACGCAGGCCGATGCGGTTGCTGTGCGGCGAGACCCGGTAGGCGGCGGTGAGGAGCGTACGGAGCGCGGCGTCGGTGAACCAGTCGTGACGGGGCCCGGGGTGGACCGGGAGCACCAGTTCGGCGGGGGCGCCCGGCCAGGGCACGGGACCGGCGTGCGGCGGCGGTCCGGCCGACGCCGATTCGCCCAGCGGAAGTTCGTCGCCCGCACTCAGCGGGGCGGGCCCGAGCCCCGAGAGCAGGTCCGCCGAACGGCTGCCCAGCACCGCGTCCGGCACCAGCCCGCCCCCGAACGCCAGGTAGCTCCGGAGTCCGGTCCCGGCCGGGCCCGCGTCCAGCACCGCGCCCGCGGGCACCCGGACCGGCGCGCCCCACGCCACCGGCCGCCCGTCGACCGTCACCCGGCAGCCCGCCCCGCCGACGACGGCCACGACGGGCCGGTCCGGGCGGACCGCGCATCCGGTGAGAGTGGTCTCCAGGACGGCGGCGTCGGGCGGGTTGCCCACCAGCCGGTTGGCCAGCCGGGCGGCAGGCGCGTCCAGCGCCCCGGCCCGCCCGACCCCGAGGTGGGCATGGCCGGGGCGGCCCGCGTCCTGCACGGTGGTCAACGCTCCGGGGCGTACGACGTGGAGGTGGTGGCGGGCGACCGGAATCATGTGTCCGCCCGGCTGTCAGCCCGGACGTCGCCCGCGCGGGGAGCGGGCAGCGCGGCCGCCTTCCCCACATCCACCGGTACGAATCTCACCGGCGTCCCCGGCACCAGCAGCGCCGCCGGTTCCCGGCCCGGATCCCACAGGGCCCCCGGGTCCGGCATCCGCCCGACGATCTGCCAGCCGCCGGGCGACGGACGCGGGTACACCCCCGTGTAGGGACCGGCGAGGGCCACCGCCCCGGCCGGGACCCGGGTGCGCGGGGTTGTGCGCCGGGGCACGTGCAACCGCTCGGGCAGCCCGGTGAGATAGCCGAACCCGGGGGCGAACCCGCAGAACGCCACCCGGAACGCGGTACGGGAGTGCAGGCCGGCCACCTCGTCGGCCCCGACGCCCCAGAGCGCGGCGACCTCGCCGAGATCGGGTCCGTCGTAGATCACGGGGACCTCCACGGCCTCGCGGTCCTCGCCACGCAGCGGCTCCACCCGCCACGAGCCGAGTTCGCGGGCCAGCCGGTCACGGGCCCCGGGTGTGCGCTCCGCGATCCCGTCGAGCAGGACGGTACGGGCGGCGGGGACGATGTCGCGTACGGCGGGGAGTTCGCCGCGCTCGCGACGCCGGAGCAGTTCGGCGTGGAAGGCCTCTGCGTGCTCGCCGTCGGCCAGCTCGACGAGGAGCGCGTGGGGGCCGGCGGGGAGGACGCGCACCTTCCCCGGGCCGCTCGGACCGCCTGCACTTCCTGCACTGCCCGTACCGCCCGGGCCGGCCACGCGGCCGCCCGTACCACCCGCCCCGCTCACACGAACGCCCTTACCGTGACGCCCGCTTCCTCCAGTGCGGTCCGCACCCGGCGGGCGAGGGCCGCCGCGCCCGGGGTGTCCCCGTGGACGCAGAGCGAGCGCGCCGAGACCGGTATCCGGCTGCCGTCCGCCCCGGTCACCGCCCGCTCGACGGCCATCCCGACGCTCCGGCGTACGACGTCGTCCGGGTCGTGCACCACCGCGCCCGGCTCGCCGCGCGGTACGAGGGCGCCCTGCGGGGTGTACGCGCGGTCGGCGAAGGCCTCCTCCACGGCGGGCAGTCCGGCCCCGGCCGCGTGGGCGAGCAGCCGGGATCCGGGCAGCCCGAGCACGGCCAGGCCGCCGCCCGCGAGCCGGACGCCCGCGACGACGGCGGCGGCCTGGTCGTCGTCCCAGACGGCCCGGTTGTAGAGCGCGCCGTGCGGTTTGACGTAACTGACGGTGGATCCGGCGGCCTCGGCGAAGACCCGCAACGCGCCTATCTGGTAGGCGATCTCGGCGGTCAGCTCGGCGGGCGGCACGTCCATCGACCGCCGCCCGAACCCGGCCAGGTCCCGGTAGGAGACCTGCGCCCCGATCCGTACCCCGCCGGCCGCCGCGGCGTCGCAGACCCGCCGCATGACGGAGGCGTCGCCCGCGTGGAAGCCGCAGGCCACGTTGGCGCTCGTGACACAGGCGAGGAGCGCGTCGTCGTCGGTCAGGGTCCAGGTGCCGAAGCCCTCGCCGAGGTCGGCGTTGAGATCCATCATCACGGGCGCACGGTAGGGCGGGTCCCGGCCGGGCGACAAGGGGCGGTCCGGTGGGCGGAACCCCTCGTACCCCCTCGCGCCCCTCACGCCCCTCCGCCCGAGCCCGTACGTCCTAGAGTCGCCCCCATGACGGACCACCACAGCCCCCACCCGCCCCACGGCTCCGACAGCTCCGGCAGCTCCGGCAGCTCCGGCACCGAGGCCGGTCTCCGGGACCGCTGGCACGACACGCTGGTGGCCGCGCGCGCCGGGGCGGCAGGACCCGATCCGCTGCCGTACGCCGAGAACCTCCTCGCCCGCTGGGCCGAACCGCAGCGCCGGTACCACACGACCGCCCACCTGAGCACGGTCCTGGACCGGGTCGACGCGCTGGCCGGCCACGCCGACGACGTCCACGCGGTGCGCCTCGCCGCCTGGTTCCACGACGCGGTGTACCGGCCCGACCGGAGCGAGAACGAGGAGCGCAGCGCCGCCCTCGCCGAGCGCGCGCTGCCCGAGGCGGGGGTGCCGGACGCGGTGACGGAGGAGGTCGCCCGGCTGGTCCGGCTCACCGTCACGCACGACCCGGCCGACGGCGACCGCAACGGCGAGGTGCTGTGCGACGCCGACCTGGCGATCCTGGCGGGCGGCCCGCAGGAGTACGGGGCGTACGCGGCCCAGGTCCGGGAGGAGTACGGCTTCGTCCCGGACGAGGCGTTCCGGGCGGGCCGGGCGGCGGTCCTGCGGCAACTCCTCGATCTGCCCCGGCTGTTCCGTACGCCGTACGGCGCGGCGGAGTGGGAGGCGCGGGCCCGGCACAACCTGGCGACGGAACTGGAGCTGCTGGCCTCGTCCGGCACCGGCTGACCGCGTGCGGGACGTCCCGCCCCGTAAATGTTCCGGTTCGTTCACGGTGTCGTCCCGGTCACGCCCTCGCCCGACCGGTGGGGCCCGTCGACCGCTAACGTCTCACATCGCAGATGCACACACTCTGCAAAGGCAGCCCGTTCATCTTTCCGCTCAGACAACTCCACGGGGGTAAGGCGAAATGTCCAAGGGACTCGGCACGACGGTCGGCAGAACTTCCCGGCGGCGAATGCTGCGGCTGGCCGGGGGCGGTCTCACGATGGCGGTGCTCGGAGCCGGCCTGACCGGCTGTGAGGACGAGCTCGCGACCGGCGGCGAGGGCAGCACGCCGCCGCCGCGCAGTGACTCCCCCGAGAACGGCAAGGGGGGCAAGGACGGCGGGGCCCCCGCGCCGCTGTGGACGAAGTCGGTCCCGGCGCAGACGTACGGGGACAACGACGAGCTGGTGACCGTGGACGGTGTGGTCATCGCGAGCGGCGATCCGCTGGCCGCGCTCGACGGCGCGAGCGGCAAGGAGCGGTGGTCGCTGCCCGGCGGCGCGGTGCCCGGTGCGCCGCTGCTGCTCGGCAACGGCACGCTGTACCTGGCCAGCGGTCAGTACGACGGCAACGTCATCGGTTACGTACCGGGGTCCGGCAAGGAGACCTGGCGCAGCCACCTCGGCAAGGAGTACCGGCAGCCCAGGCCGATCGCGGTGGACAGGGAGCAGGTGTACGTCATCGCCGAGATCCTGGAGGCCGACGGCTCGTCCCGCACCAACGTGATCGCCGCGCTGAACAGCACCACGGGCAAGGTCGCCTGGAAGGAACAGCGCGACCTCGGCACCCAGCAGAACGGCATCCACGCCGCCGTGCAGGGCCGCCATCTCGTCTACACCGACTTCAAGAACAACCTCACGGTCCGCGACACCGCCACCGGCAGGCAGGTGTGGACGCAGAAGACGACGAAGACGAGTTACGGGCCGTTCGTCGTCCACCAGGATCTGGTGATCGTCCCGCAGGGGCAGCGGCTCCAGGCTTTCGCGCTGTCCGACGGGGCCGAGAAGTGGTCCGTGGAGGCAGAGGAGTTCGCCCTGTTCCGCGAGCCGAGTCTCGTGGAGGACGTGCTGTACATCGCGGACAGCGGTCGCACGCTGTGGGCTCTCCAGCCGGGTACGGGGAAGAAGGTCTGGCAGTCCACGGCCCTGAAGGACGCGAGCGCGCAGGTGCCCCGGCAGTTCGTCACGGCGGGCGGCACCCTCTACGCGGCCACCGACCTGGACCCGCAGGGCGGGGTCCACGCCTTCGACGCGAAGACGGGCGGGCTGCGCTGGACGTTCAACGACAAGTCCGGCGACCACCACGCCTGGCTGGTCGCCACCGACGGGAAGCGCGTCTACGCCCTGCACGGCAAGAAGCTGCACGCGCTGCCCGTGTGACACGTGACTTACGTGACAGGGGTGTGAACAGGCGGGCCCTCCTCCCGGCGCCGGGGAATGCGGATGCGTTCTCCGGCGTTGGGACGAGTCATGCCCGACTCTCCCTCCCGCCGCGCACCCATGCCCCTGGCCGTATACATTCTCGGCCTCTCGGTCTTCGCACTCGGCACCAGCGAGTTCATGCTGTCGGGCCTGCTCCCGCCGATCGCCGACGACATGAACGTGTCGATCCCGCAGGCCGGGCTCCTCATATCCGCGTTCGCCATCGGCATGGTGGTCGGCGCCCCGCTGCTCGCCGTCGCCACGCTGCGGCTGCCGCGCCGCACCACCCTCATCGCGCTGATCTCGGTGTTCGGCCTGGGCCAGATCGCCGGTGCGCTGGCTCCGACGTACGAGATCCTCTTCGCCTCCCGCATCGTGAGCGCGCTGGCCTGCGCGGGTTTCTGGGCGGTCGGCGCGGCCGTGGCCATCGCGATGGTCCCGGTGAACCAGCGGGCCCGCGCGATGGCCGTGATGATCGGCGGCCTGTCCGTCGCCAACGTGCTGGGCGTGCCGCTGGGGGCGTTCCTCGGTGAGCACCTCGGCTGGCGGTCGGCGTTCTGGGCGGTGGGCGCGGCCTCGGCGGTGGCCCTGGTCGGTGTGGTCACGCGCATCCCGCGCATCCCGCTGCCGGAGAAGAAGCCCGAGCTGAAGCGGGAGCTGACGATCTACCGGGACCGGCAGGTCTGGCTGGCCATCGTGATCACCGCGCTCGCGGCGGGCGGGGTGTTCTGCGCGTTCAGCTATCTGGCGCCGCTGCTGACGGACGTGGCGGGCCTCGACTCGGGGTGGGTGCCGTGGATCCTCGGCCTGTTCGGGGCGGGCGCGCTGATCGGCACGATGATCGGCGGCCGGGTCGCGGACGCGCACCTCTTCGGGGTGCTGCTGAGCGGGATCACGGCGTCCACGGTGTTCCTGGTGGCGCTGGCCCTGTTCGCCTCCAGCCAGGTGGCGGTGATCGCGCTGTCCTTCCTGCTGGGCCTGTCCGCCTTCTTCACCGCCCCCGCGCTGAACGCCCGGATGTTCAACGTGGCCGGGGCAGCCCCGACGCTGGCCGGGGCCACCACGACGGCGGCGTTCAACCTGGGCAACACGAGCGGCCCGTGGCTCGGCGGCACGGTGATCGACCTGGACTTCGGCTTCGCCTCCACGGCCTGGGCGGGCGCGGCGATGACGGCCCTGGCCCTGGCGGCGGTGGGCGTGGCGCTGCGCCTCCAGCGCGGCGGTGGGACCGGCGGGTCGCGTTCGCGGCTCATCGCGAAGAGCGCGGCGGCTCGCGCCGGGCGCCCGGCGCGAGCCGATTCCGTCCCGTCGACGGGCGCGTGACTCCGTAGCCCCGGGCCCACCCGACGGCTTTCGGCCGCCGCCCGGCCGATAGCCGTCGGGTCGCCGAACAGCAGCCGAAAAAGTCACTACCGACCAGTAGTGAGACGGCCACCCGCCCTTCATCATTGAGCGCGAGCATGACAACCCGTCGTCCGACCGGCGCACGGGTCATCGGCAGGTTTCCCACCCAGGAGTCCTCATGCATGCAGGCGCCACCGTCCAGCGCACCGCCGCGACGCTGACCGCGACGCTCGCCCTCGTCGCGATCCCCGTCACCTCGGCGGGAGCGACGGAGATGACGGCCCCGGCCCGCACCGCCCCCGCGACCGCCCCCGCGGTCCCCGCCGCCACCCTCGCCGCGGACGTCGACTACGCCGCCTGGCGGCGGGACGTCGCGGCGGTCGTCGCCGAGGCGCGCCCCTGGATCGAGGCCCGGACGGAGAACGCCGGGAGCGAGAAGCAGGCGATCGTCCTCGACATCGACAACACCGCGCTGGAGACGCACTTCCACCCGCTCTGGAAGCTGCCGACCCCCGCCGTGGGCGATGTCCGCGAACTGGCCCGCTACGCCGACGCGCGCGGCGCGGCCGTCTTCTTCGTCACCGCCCGGCCGGGCATCATCCACTCCCTCACGGACTGGAACCTGAAGAAGGCCGGCTACCCGGTCGACGGCCTCCGCGTACGCAGCCTGCCCGACCTCTTCGAGGAGGTCAGCGCCTACAAGACCGAGCAGCGGGCGGAGATCGAGGCGAAGGGCTACAAGATCATCGCCAATATCGGGAACAACACCACCGACCTCGTCGGCGGCCACGCCGAACGCGGCTTCAAGCTCCCGGACTACGACGGCGCGCTCTCCTAGGACCTCTCGTCAGGGGCCGGGCGGGCGCCCCGCAGGCGCGGGCCGCCCCTTCGGCCTCCGCAGTCCGGCGGCCGTGAGCCGCCGGACCAGCTCCTTCGAGCCGACCTCGCGCGCCCCGGCCCGCACCGCGTCCGCGTAGTGCGCCTGGGGTACGTCGTAGTGGTCGCGCTCGAAGGCGCGCGGCGGGCAGCCGATCGCAGCCGCGAAGGCGTGCAGTTCCTCGAACGAGACATCGCTGACCAGGTGTGACCAGAGGCGGCCGTGTCCGGGCCAGGTGGGCGGGTCGATGTAGAGCGTCACCGCCGCAGCACCTCGCCCAGCGCCCCGACCGGCGCCACCGCCACGGCCGCCTTGGCGCAGACCCAGTGCGGGTCGGGCCCGAGCTCCGGCTCGACGCCCAGGGCGTGCGGCTCGTCCTCCGGCGAACACGCGGGGCACAGCGGCCACCGCCCGTACCGCTCCAGCAGCGCGTCCTGGACGTCCTGGGCGACCAGCCCCGCGACGAACTCCGCGCCCTCGGGCCACTGCTCCACCCACCACCGCCGGTGCGTCACCGCGTCCTCGACCAGCGAGACGATGTCCGCCTCCGCGACGTCGGCCGCCGCCAGATCGGCCATGACGAGGGCGCGGGCGGTGTGCAGGGACTGCTCCAGGGCGTTCAACTCCATGCACCCATTGTGCGCCCGCGCGCAAACGGCTCATCCGAAGATCGCGCCGCAACCCGCGCTGAAGAGCCCGCCAGAGGTAGGGACCAAAGGGGGTTGACGGACCCGGAGGTTGAAAATATCTTTCAGATGTGACCAGTGACGTGAAGGAAATTTTCAGCAGCGGCTCGCCGCCGGCCCCCGCGGCCCTCGCCGCCAAGGTCCGGACCCTCGCCCCCTCCATGACCCGCTCGATGCAGCTGGTCGCCGAAGCGGTGGCGGGCGATCCGGCCGGCTGCGCCGCCCTCACCGTCACCGGTCTCGCCGAGCGCACCGGCACCAGTGAAGCCACCGTCGTCCGCACCGCCCGTCTCCTCGGCTACCCCGGCTACCGGGACCTGCGCCTCGCGCTGGCCGGTCTCGCCGCGCACCAGGAGTCGGGCCGGGCCCCGGCCGTCACCGCCGACATCGCGGTGGACGACCCGATCGCCGACGTGGTCGCCAAGCTCGCCTACGACGAGCAGCAGACCCTCGCCGACACCGCCGCCGGACTCGACACCGTACAGCTGGGGGCGGCCGTCGCCGCCGCGTCGACCGCCCGCCGCATCGACATCTACGGTGTCGGGGCGTCCTCCCTGGTCGGCCAGGACCTGGCGCAGAAGCTGCTCCGGATCGGGCTGATCGCCCACGCCCACATGGACCCGCACCTCGCGGTGACCAACGCCGTGCAGCTGCGCTCCGGCGACGTCGCCATCGCGATCACGCACTCCGGCTGCACCGGCGATGTGATCGAGCCGCTGCGGGTCGCCTTCGACCGCGGGGCGACGACGATCGCGATCACCGGGCGGCCCGACGGGCCCGTGTCGCAGTACGCGGACCATGTGCTGACCACGTCCACCGCGCGCGAGAGCGAGCTGCGCCCCGCCGCCATGTCGAGCCGGACGAGCCAGCTGCTCGTCGTGGACTGCCTGTTCATAGGCGTCGCGCAGCGGACGTACGAGACCGCCGCGCCCGCCCTGGCCGCCTCCTACGAGGCGCTGGCCCACCGCCACACCCCGCGCACCCGCTGACCGCCCGCCGCCAGACCCGTACGCGTACGAGACCGAGCACCCCGAGAAAGCTGAGCCGCACCTCATGACCTCCACCACCGACGCGAACACCGACACCCCCGGCGCCACCGGCACCCCCGGGACGTACGGCGAGCTCCGTGCCCAGCTGGCCACCCTCACCACCGAGGCGTTCCGCCCCGAGCTGGCCGAGATCGACCGGCTGTCCACCGAGGAGATCGCGCGGATCATGAACGGCGAGGACGCCACGGTCCCGGCCGCCGTCGCCGCGCGGCTGCCGCAGATCGCCGCGGCCATCGACGCCACCGCCGAGCGCATGGCGCGCGGCGGCCGGCTGATCTACGCGGGCGCGGGCACGGCGGGCCGCCTCGGGGTGCTGGACGCCAGCGAGTGCCCGCCCACCTTCAACACCGACCCGGCCGAGGTCGTCGGCCTGATCGCGGGCGGCCCCTCCGCCATGGTCACGGCCGTCGAGGGCGCGGAGGACAGCAAGGAGCTGGCCGCCGCCGACCTGGACGCGCTGAAGCTGACCGCCGACGACACCGTGGTCGGCATCTCCGCCTCCGGCCGTACGCCGTACGCGATCGGCGCGGTCGAGCACGCCCGCGCGCAGGGGGCCCTGACGATCGGCCTCTCCTGCAACGCCGATTCGGCGCTCGCGGCGGCGGCGGAACACGGCCTGGAGGTCGTCACGGGACCCGAGCTGCTCACCGGCTCGACCCGGCTCAAGGCGGGCACGGCGCAGAAGCTGGTCCTCAACATGATCTCGACGGTCACGATGATCCGGCTCGGCAAGACGTACGGGAATCTCATGGTCGACGTCCGCGCTTCCAACGAGAAGCTGCGGGCCCGCTCCCGGCACATCGTCTCCCTGGCCACCGGCGCGTCCGACGCCGCGATCGAGGCCGCCCTCGCCGCCACCGACGGCGAGGTCAAGAACGCGATCCTGGTCGTCCTCGGCCAGGTGGACGGCCCCACCGCCGCCCGGCTCCTCACCGAGTCCGACGGCCACCTCCGCGCCGCGCTCGCGGCCGTACGCACCACCTGACCCACCGGGTATCCCCACCCCCCGCACAGCAAGGCACCCAGCACCATGGCCACTGAAGACAAGAACCGCGCCACCGCCGCCGCGATCCTGCCGCTCGTCGGCGGTGCCGCGAACGTCGCCTCCATCGCCCACTGCATGACCCGGCTCCGCCTCGGGCTGCACGACCGGTCCCTCGTCGACGACGAGGCGCTGAAGGCCCTGCCCGCCGTGATGGGCGTCGTCGAGGACGACACGTACCAGATCGTGCTGGGTCCGGGCACGGTCGCCCGGGTCACCCCGGAGTTCGAGCAGCTGGTGGAGGAGGGCCGCGAGACAGCGCCCACACCGGTCACCGTCTCCGCAGACGATCTGGCAGCACAGGGCGCGGCGATCAAGGCACAGCAGAAGGCGAAGAACGCGACCCCGTTCAAGCTGTTCCTGCGGAAGATCGCCAACATCTTCGTGCCGCTCATCCCGGCGCTGATCGGCTGCGGGATCATCGCGGGCCTCAACGGCCTGCTGGTGAACCTGGGGTGGCTGCCCGCCGTGACGCCCGCCCTGGCGGCGATGGCGTCCGGCTTCATGGCGCTGATCGCGGTGTTCGTGGGCTACAACACCGCGAAGGAGTTCGGCGGTACGCCGATCCTGGGCGGTGCGGTGGCGGCGATCATCGTTTTCCCGGGCGTCGCGAACATCGACGCCTTCGGCCAGACGCTCTCGCCCGGCCAGGGCGGTGTGCTCGGCGCGCTGGGGGCCGCAGTGCTCGCGGTGTACGTGGAGAAGTGGTGCCGCCGCTGGGTGCCGGAGGCGCTGGACGTCCTGGTCACCCCGACCCTCACGGTCCTGATCTCCGGCCTGGTGACGATCTTCGGCCTGATGTTCGTGGCCGGGGAGATCTCCTCCGCGATCGGTACGTTCGCCGACTGGCTGCTCTCCAACGGCGGCGCGGGCGCGGGCTTCGTGCTCGGCGGCCTGTTCCTGCCGCTGGTCATGCTGGGCCTGCACCAGGCGCTGATCCCGATCCACACGACCCTCATCGAGCAGCAGGGCTACACGGTCCTGCTCCCGATCCTGGCGATGGCCGGGGCGGGCCAGGTCGGCGCGGCGATGGCGGTCTACTTCCGCCTCCCCCGCAACGAGTCGATCCGCCGCACCATCAAGTCGGCGCTCCCGGCGGGTCTGCTGGGCGTCGGCGAGCCCCTGATCTACGGCGTCTCGCTCCCGCTGGGCCGCCCGTTCATCACGGCGTGCGTGGGCGGGGCGTTCGGCGGCGGCTTCGTCGGCCTGTTCAACCAGCTCGGCGACACGGTCGGCTCGACGGCCATCGGCCCGTCCGGCTGGGCCCTGTTCCCTCTCCTGGACGGCAACCACGGCCTGGGCTCGACGATCGCGATCTACGCGGGCGGTCTGCTGGTGGGCTACGTCGCCGGCTTCGTGGCCACGTACTTCTTCGGCTTCAGCAAGGACCTGCTGACCGAGTTCAACG
The DNA here is from genome assembly GCA_014649555.1 of Streptomyces globisporus. GTDB lineage: Bacteria > Actinomycetota > Actinomycetes > Streptomycetales > Streptomycetaceae > Streptomyces > Streptomyces globisporus. The sequence goes on from BMTG01000018.1 coordinate 12,014, forward strand.
TCTCCCAGGAACCGACCGCGTCCACGATCGCCGCGACGGGCGGCGCGGCCCCTTCCACGACGCCCCCTGCAGCGGGCGGCCCGGACACCCCGGACCCCGGCACCGACCCGGCGAAGGCCCCGGCGGGGGTCTGACCTCCGGCCCGAGCGCGGTGCGCGCGACCCGGTCTGCCGCCCCACCCCTGGGGCGGCGGACCGCGGCATTTTCCGGACCACACCCTCCGCCCTACGAGCTGCGTCCTGCGGACTACGCCTCAAGGGCGACCCCACCCCGGTCTCCGGCCCGATCCGCCCGGGCACCCCGCCGTCTAGCGTCGTCCTCATGCGCATCGGACTGCTCGGCACCGGAAATGTCGCCCGCGCCCTGGCCACCGGCTGGCGCGCCGCAGGGCACGACGTCCTCCTCGGATCGCGTCACCCGAAGGAACGGACCGACCTCGGCCTGCCCGTCGCGGGCCTCGACGGGACGGCCGCCCACGCGGAGGTCCTGGTCAACGCGACGCCCGGCGGCGTCTCCGTGGACCTGCTCCGCTCGATCGGGGCCCCGGCGCTGGCCGGCACCCTGCTGATCGACGTCGGGGTCGGCCTCTCCGACGACTTCAGCGCCCTCACCCACCCCAACAGCAGCCTGGGCGAACTGATCCAGGAGGCGTTCCCCCTGACCCCCGTCGTCAAGACGCTCTGCACGATGGACTCGACCACGATGGTCGCCCCTGGCGAGCTCACGGAGCCGGGCACGGTCTTCCTCTCCGGCGACGACCCCGAGGCCAAGGCCACCACGGGCCGGCTGCTCACGGACCTCGGCTGGCCGGCCGCCTCCCAGCTCGACATCGGCGGCATCACGACGGCCCGCGGCCAGGAGCACTTCGCGTTCCTGTTCATGGGGATCGCGGGCGGGGTGAACTCCCACACCTTCAACATCAAGGTGGTCACCCGGCCGTAGGCGCCCGACGGCTCATGAAGCGCCCGGGAACTCCTGTGTCGGCAGCTGTACGTCGAACGGGGACGGCACGGTCAGCGGCTTGCCGAACGGCACCGCGTCCGTGTGCTTGTAGGTACCGTCCTCGTTCGGCTCGGTGAACAGCGTGACCATCGGCCCCCGGGTGTCGAACCGGTCGATCAGCAGATACATCGGGACGCCCGCGCGGGCATACGCGCGATACTTCTTGGTGCGGTCCTCCCGGGCGTTGCCGCGCGAGGTGATCTCGACGACGAGCAGCGCCTCCGAGGCGTCCATCGGGTCGCTGGTCTCCGGATCGGCGGCAGCGATCAGCTCGGTGGGCATGACGACCAGATCCGGGACGTACAGCTTGCCGAGCGGCGCGATGTGGATGCCGAGGGTCTGGTAGATCTCCAGATCCTCGGGCAGCGTCGTGTAGAGCTTGCGCTGAACCCTGGCAGCGATCCCGTTGTGGTGTGCGTGCGGCGGCGGTACCAAAACGATCTGCCCCTCGTCGATCTCGGCGCGCCACCCCTCGGGCACGTCCAGCTCACGCCATGTCTGCAGGAGGTAGTCCCACGCGCGCCCATCCGATGCCTGGCCGTTCTCGACAAACGCTGCGGTCATCGCGGGTCCCTTCTTCCGTGGCCTTGCCGAGCAGGCTAGATCGGGGTTTCACGGCCGCCGGCCGCTTCCTCACAGCGTCCCACGATCGAGTGGTCGCGCACAGGCAGCACGCCCTTACCGCCCGGTACCGCCACCCCCGCCCCAGGAATGAAATCCGGCCCCCCGGTCATACTGGCCCAGGACAGACAACGGGCATCAGACAGCGCAGGACGGCACCGGAGGGCGGGGGCATGGTCGACGACGACACGTGGTCCGGCGCGTTGCACCGGCTCTGGCAGGCCGCTTCGCGGGCGGAGGAGGTCGGCGCGCTGGCGGACGACGTCTACGCGCCGCTCCTCGCCACCCCGGGCGTCCACCTCGTCGTGGGTACCCGGTGGGACGAGGACGCGACCCTGCGGTACATGCGGGCCCTCGGTGCGGACGGCGACGCCCCGGTGATCGTCGCGACGGCCCGGTCGATGCCGGGGGCCGCCGTGCGTGAGCCGGACGGTGAACCGGTCGTGACCCGGTCCCCGGTCGACGAGCTCGACGACGCGGTGTGGCCGGAGGCGGAGTTCCTGCGGCAGGTGCCGGGGGCGTCCGTCGTGGGGTGCACCTTCCGGCTCGACCGGAGCGGCTGGGCGGGGCTCAGCGTCGCCATGGATGCCTCGGCCGACACGGAGGGCGTCGCACGCCGTCTGGCGCAGGCCGTCGACGTCATCGTCGCCTGCCACACCGGCATACTCCAGCGCGGCCGCGAGGCCCGGCGGGGCGCCGACGACGCCCTGCTCGCCGAGGCGTCTCTCCAGATGGACTCGTCGCTCGACGTCGAGGACACCCTCAGACGGGTGGCCCGGATCGCCGTCCCGGCCGTCGCGGACGGCTGCCTCGTCCATCTGCTGCGCAAGGACGGCCCCGAGTTCGTCGCCGCCACCCACGTCGCCGTCCAGCAGCAGCGCGCGCTGGAGGAGGCGGGCCGCGACGACCCGTGGCTGGCCGCGCTGCTCGCCCAGCGGGACGACGGCGACCAGGCGCTGTTCCTGAGCGGCGCCGCGCTCGACGGCTCCCCGTTCGCCGGCCCCGGCCCCACCGGGGGCGGCCGGCATCCCACGGTGGTCAGCGTCAGCACCCTGCACGCCCGCGGCCGCGTCGTCGGCAGCATCACCTTCGTCTACCAGCGCCCCGAGGACCGGCTCCCCGACAGCGCCTTCCTCGACAGCCTCGCCACCCGCGCCGCCCTCGCCATCGACAACGCCCTGCTGTACGAGCTGCGCCGGCACGCCGTCCTCTCCCTCCAGGAACACCTGCTCCCCTCGCAGCTCCCGGCCGCCGCGGGCTGGGACCTGTCGGCGAGTTACGAGGTCGGCGACCCGATGCTCGACGTCGGCGGCGACTTCTACGACGCCGTTCCCCGGCCCGACGGCTCCATCGCCCTGCTGATCGGCGACGTCTGCGGGCGCGGCGCGGAGGCCGCCGCCCTCACCGGCCTGGCCCGGCACACCCTGCGCACCCTCCTGGAGGAGGGCACCGACCCGGGCACCGCGCTCAGCCGCCTCAACCGGGCCCTGCGCCAGGAGGGGGCCTCCCGCTTCCTCACCGCGGTCGTCGTGACGATGACACCCCGGGCCGACGGCACCGTACTCCTCACCACATGCAGCGCCGGCCACCCGCGGCCGCTGGTGCTCCGCGCGGACGGCTCCATCGGCGAGGTCGTCTCGGGCGGGCTGCTCCTCGGCATCCTGGACGACGTCTCGTACGAGAGCCACGAGGACTCCCTCGCCCCGGGCGACACCCTCGTCCTGTTCACCGACGGGCTCACCGAGTCCCGGGAGGCGGACGGCACGTACTTCGAGAGCGTCCTCCCCGGGCGCCTCTCCGCCCTGCGCGGCAGCGACGCCGCCCAGGTCGCGGACAGCCTGGCCCGGCAGGCCAGGGCCTTCCGCGCCTCCGGGCAGGACGACATCGCCCTGCTCGTGGCCCGCTGGAACGGCATCACGCCCTCCGACGGCCTGCTCCCTCTGGAAACCTGGCTCGAACAGGCGGCGTTGCGATGACCGGTGGCGGACTGATCCTCGTGGTCGAGGACTCGGAGGAGGACACCGAGGCCATCCAGCGCGCCCTGTCCCGCTCGCACCCCTTCCTGGACCTGGAGTTCGCGCCGCGCAGCGAGGACGTGCTCCCCCGGCTCCTGGACCCGGCCGCGCGCACCCCGGACCTGGTGCTCCTCGACCTCAACATGCCGGGCATCGGCGGCCTGGCACTGCTGTCGAGCCTGCGCGCCCACCCCGCGTGCGCGTCGCTGACCGTGGTGGTCTTCACCTCCTCCACGGCCTCCGCGGAAGAGGACTCCTGCTACGCGGCGGGCGCGGACAGCTACATCTACAAGCCCGTCAACTTCGAGCTGTTCCAGACCGTTCTGCGGGGCGCGGTCGACTTCTGGCTGCCGCGCGCGGCCGACGGCGCGGTCACGGCCGTGCCTCCGGCGGCTCCTCCAGCGTGAACCAGACGGCCGTACCGGGACCGCCGCCGCAGTCGGCGTCCGGCGCCACGGCCGGGCTCTCCAGCCACAGCCGGCCCCCGTGCCGTTCCACGATCCGCTTGACCACGGCGAGGCCGACGCCCGAACCGCCGCCCCGCTCGTCGCGGCGGTGCAGCCGGCGGAACAGCTGAAGGACGTCCTCCTGCTGCACGGGCGGGATCCCGATGCCGTTGTCCCGGACGACGAGAGCCGTCACCGTACCCCCGTCCGCCCCGCCCTCCTCGGGAGCCCGGCCGGGCGCGGCGACCCGTACCGCCTCCACCCACACGCGCCGCTCCCCCGCACCCTCGTCCGCCGCGTACTTGGCCGCGTTCACGAGCAGGTTCTCCAGCACCTCCCGCAGCCGCTCCCGGTCCGCCCGCAGCCGGGGCAGGGCTGCCGGGCGCACCAGCGTCACCCCCTGCTCGGCCAGCCGGCCCCCGGCCACCACGAGCGCGTCGTCCAGCACCTCGTCCACCGACAAGGCCTCCCGCTCCAGGCCCACCTGCCCCAGGCGCGAGAAGTGCAGCAGCGAGTCCAGCAGCCCGTCCATGCGCTCCGCGAGCCGCCGCACGGTGGTCAGCCGGCGCAGGGACGTCGCGTCCAGTACGGTCCCGGCGTCCTCGACGATGAACGCGGCGGCGTTGGAGATCCCCCGCAGCGGCTCCTTGAGGTCGTGCGCCGCCGCGTGCGCGAACGAGTCCAGGTCCTCGTTCGTCCGGGCCAGCTCCGTGTTCCGCGCCTCCAGCGCCACGACCTGGCGGGTCAGCAGCCCCGACACCTCCCGCCACAGCTCACCGGCGACCGCCCGCTGGGCCGGACTCCACGGCGCGCTCCGCCCCCGTACGGTCGCCCGGTAGACCGCCGCCGAACCGCGCGGGGTCAGCCGCTCACCCCCGGGCCCCGTACGCACCGGCCGGGACGGGTCGGCGGCCCACTCCCGGGGCGCGGGCTGCTCACGACGCCACCAGGCCAGCAGGTCACCGTCCCGGTTGAACGGGAGGAGCAGCAGGCCGGCCGGGATCCCCTCCGCCTCGGCCTCCTCCGGTTCCAGGCCCAGCACTTCGGGCAGCCGGTCGCTGCTCCACACCCCGCCGACGGAGCCGTCCTGCGCGAGCCGGGCCGGCAGGCCGGGCAGCGCGTCCGGCAGCGGCGCACCCGCCGTCAGCGTCTCCGTACCCCGCAGCAGCACCGCCCCGTCCGCGTCGAGCAGTTCGACAAGGCCACTCCCGGGGCGCATCCAGTCCTCCGGCGCCCCGGAGGTCAGCCGGGCCAGCACGGAGGCGAGCGCCCGTCGGCTCCGGGCCAGCTCGTCCGCCTCCTCGCGCCCGGCGACGGCCGCCAGTTGCAGGGACAACGCGATCCCGAAGAACTCGCACGCCGCCCGCACCTCGGGCGACAGCCGCCTCGGCTCGTCGCCGTGACAGGCGATCAGCCCCCACAAATCCCCTTCGTGCAAGAGCGATACGGACATGGACGAGGCCACCCCGATATTGCGCAGGTACTCCAGGTGGTAGCCGGAGACCGTCCGCAGCACGGACGCGGAGAGGTCCAGCGGCTCACCCGTGTCCGCCCGCCGCTCGGGCACGAGCCCCGCCGTGCGGTCGTCCACATCGCCGATGACCCGGATCCAGTTGCGGGCGTAGAGGCGGCGGGCCTGCGGCGGGATGTCACTGGCCGGGAACCACAGGTCCAGCCAGGGTTCGCGCCCCTCGCTGCGGTCCTCCGCGATCACCTGTCCTGGCCCGTCCCGGCCGTCGAAGCGGTACGCCACCACCCGGTCGTAGCCGGTGAGCGTCCGGATCTCCCGGACGGCGGCCGCACAGCACTCGGTGACGTCGGTCGCCCCCTGGAGCTTCTGCAGGGCGCGCCGCACCCGGGGGTAGAAGTTCTGGAACACGAACGGCCCGCCCTCGGCCCGGGGTTCGAACTCCAGGACCAGCAGATCCCCGTTCCGGTGCACGGTCACGTCGAACAGCCGGGGCCCGCCCTCACCCTCCAGGGTCAGCGGCAGCACTCCGGAGGACGCGGGCCCCTCCTGCGGGGCGGCCGCACCGGAGTCCGTCACGGCCTCCGCGCTCTCCCGGGCCTGCGCCCACTGCTCGTCACCGATCAGCTCGGTGACCGGCCGGCCCAGCAGCTCCCCGGCCGCCCGGCCCAGCACCTCGGCCGCGTTCTCGCTGACGGTGTCCACGGCGGCGTCGTCCCACCGCGCGGCGATCAGCGCCCCGTACGACTGGACACCGCCGAGCAGATGGATCGGCTCGCGCACACACTGCGACAGGTCGAATTCCTGGCTGACCCCGGCCTCGGCCGCGACCGCCCTGGGAGTGAGCCACCCTTGCACGTCGTCCGGCACCGTCTCTGCTCCGTCCCTCGGCTGCGCCCTTCTCCTTCCTACCCTGGTGGTCGCACCAGGTGTAGGCCACCTCTCGCCGGGCACTCGAAGGCCAGCGGAAACACCGAGGAAGCACCGAGGAAGCACCGCAAGAATAGGCGAGGCGACCTTCGCGAAAGGAGCCACAATGAGCGACTCCCTGTGGGGCTACCAGCCGTCGAGCGGTCACACCGCGGGCGTCGATCTGACCGGCTATTCGGTCGAGGCGACCGACGGCAGTATCGGAAAGGTCGACAAGTATTCCGACGAGGTGGGCTCGGCCTATCTGCTCGTCGACATCGGGGTATGGATCTTCGGCAAGGACGTCCTGCTGCCGGCCGGCACGGTGAAGCGCATCGACACGGAGGACCGGAAGGTCTACGTCGACCTCACCAAGGAACAGGTCAAGGACTCCCCGGAGTTCGACCGCCACCAGCAGACCGAGGATCCGGCCTACCACGAGCAGCTGTCCGCGTACTACACCGCGTACCGCATCCTGTGACGGAGACGCGCGTACGGCCCTGAGCGGCGGCGGGCCCGGCCCCGAGGAGGGGTCGGCCCCGCCGTCTCCCGTGTGGGCAGGGACCCCACCCCTGGGAGCGCTCTCAACGCTGTCGGCGCCCGGCGCTAGGCTGTAGGCGATCCGGCGACGACACCGAGCACGCACCACGCACACGTACGCGCAGACGCAGACGTACGCACCGGCCCGCGTGTCGCCGCCCCGTCGACAAGGAGCGACCGCCTTGCCCGAGCAGTCCCCCGGGTCCCGGCCCACCCTGGAAGCCGTCGCGGCACGCGCGGGGGTGTCGCGGGCCACCGCCTCGCGGGTCGTCAACGGGGGCGACGGCGTCCGCAAGCCGCTCGTGGACAAGGTGCTCAAGGCCGTCGAGGAGCTGGGCTACATCCCGAACCACGCGGCGCGGACCCTCGTCACGCGGCGCACCGGGGCGGTGGCCGTGGTCATCGCGGAGCCGGAGACCCGGTTCTTCTCGGACCCCTTCTTCTCCCAGCAGATCCGGGGCATAAGCAAGGAGCTCACCGCCCACGACACCCAGCTCGTCCTGCTGCTGGTGGAGGGGCCCGGGGACTTCGACCGGATCGCCCGGTATCTGGCCGGCGGGCATGTCGACGGGGCCCTCGCGTTCTCGCTGCACACCGACGACCCGGTGCCCGCGATCACCCGGCGGGCGGGCATTCCCGCGGTGTACGGCGGGCGGCCCAGCTGGACCGCCGACCCGGGCGACCAGGCCGTCCCGTACGTGGACGCGGACAACCGGGGCGGGGCGCGGCTGGCCGTCCAGTATCTGCGGGACCTGGGTCGCCGGCGTATCGCGCACATCGCCGGGCCGGCCGACCAGACCTCCGCGATGGACCGGCTGGACGGCTACCGGGACGTGCTGCTGGACGTGGACCCGACGCTCGTCGCCGACGGGGCGTTCACCGTGGAGAGCGGGGCCCGGGCGATGGCGGAGCTGCTGGAGAGGCGGCCCGACCTGGACGCGGTGTTCGTCGCCAACGACCTGATGGCCTCGGGCGCGCTGCGGGTCCTGCGCGAGCGGGGGATCTCCGTGCCGGAGCAGGTGGCGCTGGTGGGGTTCGACGACATGGACTCGGTGGCCTCGGAGACCGATCCGCCGCTGACGACCGTCGGCCAGGAGATCGAGGGGCAGGGGCGGCTGATGGCCCGCCTGCTGCTGCGCGCCCTGGACCGGGAGCGTACGGGCAGCGGGGACGTCCCGGAGTCGGTGATCACCCCGGTCACGCTGGTACGGCGGGCCTCCGCCTGAAGCAGGTCCGGCCCCGCGCAGCCGTACGGCGGGCCTCCGCCCGAAGCGAGGCCGCCCCGGGGTCCGGCCCCGCGCACGCGTACGGCGGGCCCCCACCCGAAGCTGGTCCGGCCCCGCGCGAACGTACGGCGGGCCTCCGCCTGAGGAACCGGAGACCCGCCGCGCTCTACGTCACCGCTGCCGGTCGTCGACCGGCAGCGGTCACTGGTACGGAATCCGCAGCACCGCCGCGTCCGTGCCGGTCTGCACCTGGGACGTGCCGTTGCCGAGCGCGTTCCAGATCTCCAGCCGGACCGTGCCGTTCTTCAGCTCGCCCAGGCTGCCGGTGGTCGCCTGCGCGCCGACCGCCTGCGTGTACTCCTCCCACCCGGCGACCGGATCGGTCGCGAAGTAGCGGAAGGTCTCGATGCGGTCGAACGTGCCGTCGCCGGTCAGGTCGTAGCTGACCCGGACCTGCGGGGCGAGCCCGACCTTCGTGCCCGCGTCCACCCGGAGGCGGAACGCGGTGGCGGCCCCGGCGGTGACCTTGCCGTTGACCTTCTTCACCTCGTAGACGGTCGGGCGGTACGGGGTGCCGTCCCGGTTGACGCCGTCGGCCGAGGCGATGGTGTCCGCGCCCGCCGGGTCGGTGGTGGCGGTGGTGAGGACGCCGCCGGTCTTGAGGCGGAAGGTGTTCCCGTTGCCCGGCTCCCCGGGCTCCTCCGGGTCCGGGTCGCTGCCGCCGGGACCGGTGCTCGTGGCCGTCGAACGGGCGGGCACGGACAGGGTCTTGCCGTCGGAGAAGGTCACCGTACGGGCGGTGGAGCCGTGGTTGTGCGCGGTGTAGGTGCGCGTCCCGTTCTTCGAGAAGACGGCGGAGGTCGGGATGTCGCCGCTGACCGTCATGTCGGGGGCGCCCACCGCCGCGAGGGTGTTGATCCAGTGGTAGGTGTGCGCCTTGGACTCACCCTGCTCGGGGGTGTAGTTCCCGTTCACCCCGTCCCACTTGGCCTTGGCGGACGCCGGGTCGGAGAGCGACTCGAACTCCCAGAGCAGGTCGCGCCACTCCTGGGCGGGCCCGCCGTTCTCGCGCTCCATCTCGGCGATGTTCCGCTTGATGGCGGCCTTCTCGCGGGCGAGGTGGAGCGAACCACCGGTCACCGGGAGGACGTTGATGCCGTGGATCTCCTCCGGGTTGGCGGTCCACCAGGTGGAGTACGCGCCGCCGCTGCCCCAGACCATGCCGACCGTGTCGTGGCCGAAGGAGGCGGGGAAGACCTGCTGCGAGGCGTCGAACCAGTACTGGGTGATCGCCTCGGACTCGGTCGTCAGCAGGTAGCTGCCGAGGTCGCGCAGCGCGTTGTCACCGGTGGCCGAGCCGAAGAGCACCAGGGCGGCGCTCAGGTTGATCGACTCCGACGAGGACTCCTGGTTGTTGCCCGCCGCGAAGCCCTGGTGGCCGGAGGCCCAGCTGTGGCCCGCGTACACGTCGAAGCCGCGCAGGAAGGGGTAGGCGGAGTCGGTGCGGCTGGCGTTGGCGGTGTCCCGGATCAGGTGCTTGATCATCGTGCCCCAGGCCGAGTCGGCGACCCAGGCCTGGTCGTACTGGGCGATGATCGCCGCCGCGTAGACGTAGTAGCTGTAGTGGAAGTGGTGGTCGTTGAGCTCGGTGTCGCTGCCGTACGAGGCCGGGTAGCCGGTGAGGGTCTTCCAGTCCTTGTCGTAGCTGAACTCACTGGCCCCGCCCGCCGTGAACCACTCCTGGAGCCGGCCCTTCATCAGGCCGAGGAGCTTGTCGCGGGTGGCGGTCTGGCCGATCTGGTCGGCGACGGGCACCAGCTGGGCGAGGCGGCCGAGCGCCTTGCCGGTCCAGTAGGTGTCGGTGGCCCCGGAGAACGGGTCGGAGGCGTTGGCCACCTCGTTGAGATAGCCGGTCAGCCGGGCCTTGTCGACGCCGCTGGAGGCGGGCAGCGCGGGCACGACGCCGTTGTTCTTCTGGCTGGTGGTGAAGGTGGCGGACTCGCGCACCTTCATCGTGCCGCGCGGCGAGACGTACGTGTACGGGGTCAGCGCGTCGGAGGTGTGCAGCCACTGGTGGCGGTAGAGGGCCTGGAGCGTGCCGCGCTCGGTGCCCTCCTTGGCCTCGGTGGTCAGGCTGTAGGTGGCCCGTACGTTGCCGCCGGTGGTCTGCCAGGCCACCTGGGAGCCGGTGACGAAGCTGAAGGCGTACGTGCGGTAGGTGGCGAGCGCGTCCGTGGAGGGCAGCACGGCGAGCGAGAAGTAGTCCTTGGAGCCGAGGCCCGCGGTGATCGTGGAACCGGAGATGTTCCAGTCGCTGCCGGTCGGCGCGAAGAGCGCGTAGTGGTGCCCGGCGACGGTGATGCCGAGGACGTTGCCCTGGTCGGAGAAGACGGTGGGCGCGGAGGCGGTCGTGATGCGGGCGTCGCCGCCGGAGCCCTTGGCGTACACGAAGGGCATGCCGTGGCCGATGGTGGCCCGGAAGGTGCGGGAGCCGTCGGCCCAGTAGGGCGTGACGGTCCAGTCGGACCAGGCGTCGGCCTTGGTGTCGGGTGAGTTCAGCCCGGAGAGCCCGACGGTGAGGTCGGCCTTGTGGGCGTACTCGTACTGGCGGCCGTCGCCGACGATCGCGGGCGTGGTCGGATAGCCGACCTCCAGGCCGGAGGCCTTGGCCTGGTACGTGAGCGGGTGACCGTACATGGGGGTGCTGTACGGGTTGTCGCCGTAGCGCTGGAAGGCCAGCGAGGACCACCAGTCGTTGGTCGGGACCGGCTTGGACCGGGCGGCGGTGGTGAGCTTCGGGGTGACGGGCGCCCCGGTGTTGGTGGTCGGCCCCTGGGTGCCGGCCGGGCGCGCGTCGGTGTAGCTGCCGGCTCCGGCGGGGATGGTGGCGGCGGCAGCGGGGGAAGCGGCGGGACCCAGGCCCACGGCGGCCACGGCGATCGCGAGGAGCGTCGCGGCCGCGGGTCTGGGGGTGACTCGGGAAACGAGTCCGGAGAGGGAGGTCAGCACGAGCAGCACCTCGATCATGGGGGGCGAAGAGCGCGTTCGAGAGCGCTCTCAAGTGCCAAGGAACGTAAAACTCCTGAAACGTGAGTGTCAAGAGAACGCACACAGACGGCAGTTGGGCGGACGTCTGATGTAACCCCAAGCTGTTATGCGTTCGAGTCTTGACGGGGCGGAGGTGGTGGGAGACGCTCCAGACGCAGGTTTTGAGAGCGCTCTCAAGGCGCTCGGTTCATCCCGAAGCCAAGGGAGGCTTCCCATGCCCATCGCCCGAGCCGCCAAGAGAGCCACCGCCCGCCTCGGCGCGGTCGTCCTCGCCGGGGCCCTCCTCGCCGCCTGTGGATCCAGCGACTCGTCGGACTCCTCCGACAGCGCGGGCGGGAAGGTCACGCTCAACGTCGACCTCTTCGGGTCCTTCGGCTTCAAGGAGGCCGGGCTCTACGAGGAGTACCAGAAGCTCAACCCGAACATCACGATCAAGCAGAGCGACACCCAGGACGAGGCGGACTACTGGAAGTCGCTCCAGACCCGGCTCGCGGGCGGCGGCGGCCTGGCGGACGTGCAGGGCGTGGAGGTGGGCCGGATCGCGTCGGTCACCCAGCAGCAGTCCGACAAGTTCCAGGATCTGAAGGAGTTCGGGGCCGACAAGCTCAAGGGCGAGTTCGCCGAGGCCAAGTGGTCGGCGGCGACCACCAAGGACGGCAAGATCCTCGGCCTCGGCACGGACGTCGGCCCCGAGGCGATGTGCTACCGCACGGACCTGTTCAAGCAGGCCGGGCTGCCCACGGACCGCGAGGAGCTCGCGAAGAAGTGGGCCACGTGGGACGGCTACCTGGAGCTGGGCAAGGAGTACAAGAAGAAGGCCCCCGCCAAGAGCGCCTGGCTGGACAGCGTCGGCTCGCTCTACGGGATCATGATCGGCCAGGAGAAGGAGCGTTACTACGACGCCTCCGGCGAGCTGATCTACGACAAGAACCCGGCGGTCAAGGAGGCCTGGGACACCTCCGTGGAGGCGGCCGAGGCGGGTCTGAGCGCCAAGCTCGACCAGTGGTCCCCGCAGTGGAACCAGGCGTTCTCGGCCGGTTCGTTCGCCACGATCCCGTGCCCGGCCTGGATGCTCGGCTACGTCAAGGGCCAGGCCGGCGACGCGGGCAAGGGCAAGTGGGACATCGCCAAGCTGCCCGGTGGCGCGGGCAACTGGGGCGGCTCGTACCTCTCCATCCCGCGTGCGGCCAAGCACAAGGAGGAGGCGTACAAGCTGATCGAGTGGCTGACCGCCCCCGAGCAGCAGGCGAAGGTCTTCCAGAAGCAGGGCAACTTCCCGTCCTCGACGGGCGCCATCGAGACGATCGCGGGCGCGAAGGACGAGTACTTCTCGGGTGCGCCGATCGGCCAGATCTTCGGTGACGCGGCGAAGGAGTCCCCGGTCCAGGTGCTGGGTGTGCACGACCAGAACGTGATGCAGCAGATCACGAACGCGCTGAGCGAGGTCGAGCGCAAGGGTGTGTCGTCGGACAAGGCGTGGGGGACGGCGAAGAAGGGCGTGGACAACGTGATCGGCTGACGCCGGCACGCTGCGCTCCTCCCCCTCCTGCCTGGGGCCGGTCCACCGGTACGCACCACGGTGGCCCGGCCCCACCCCCGTACCCCTCCACGTAACGCGTATCTCCGCCCCCGATCCCGAAGGGCCGCACCGTGTCCCTCACCGCCACCGCGAAGGCCGGGCCCCGCAGCCCCGCCGGAACCGGGCCCGGCCCCGACGACGGCCGGGCCGCCGCGCTCCGGCGCACCTGGCGCAAGGCCTCCCCGTACGCCTACATCGCCCCGTTCTTCACGCTCTTCCTGGCCTTCGGCCTCTTCCCGCTCGTCTACACCGCGTTCGTCTCGCTCTACCGGGTCGAACTCCAGACGAGCGGCGAGATGGAGTGGCGGGGCATCGCCAACTACACGGCGCTGTTCACCGACGAGTACTTCTGGACGTCGCTGCGCAACACGTTCACGATCGGCGTGCTGTCCACGGTCCCGCAGCTCGCGATGGCGCTGGGCCTCGCGCACCTGCTCAACTACAAGCTGCGCGGCCGGACCTTCATCCGGACCGCGATCCTGCTCCCGTACGCGACCTCCGTGGCCGCGGCGACGCTCGTCTTCGCGCAGCTCTTCGGCAAGGACTTCGGGCTGATCAACTATGCGATCGGTCTGGTCGGCTTCGACCCGGTGGACTGGCAGACCGGCACGGTGGCGTCGCAGATCGCGGTGTCGTCGATCGTCGTCTGGCGGTGGACCGGCTACAACGCGCTGATCTATCTGGCGGGCATGCAGTCGATCCCGCACGAGCTGTACGAGGCGGCGGAGATGGACGGGGCGTCGCGCTGGCGCCAGTTCGTCCACGTCACGCTGCCCGGCCTGCGCCCCACGATCGTCTTCACCGTCATCATCTCGACGATCGGCGCGACACAGCTCTTCGGCGAGCCGCTGCTGTTCGAAGGGTCGATCTCGGGCGGTATCTCGCACCAGTACCAGACGCTCGGCCTGTACATGTACGAGCAGGGCTGGGGCTTCTTCCACCTGGGCCGGGCCGCGGCCATCGCCTGGGTGATGTTCGTCCTCATCGTGGTGCTCGTCGGGGTCAACGCCCTGATCGCGCGCCGCCGCGCACGCAAGGAGGCCGGCCGATGACCGCGCTCGCCGCACCGCCGACCGCGCCCGAGAAGGGCGACCCGCCGCAGACCCCGCCGCCGGGCAGGCGCATCGGCAAGGGAGGCGCGGGCCGCACGATGAAGGGCGGCTGGCTCTCCTACCTGATCCTCGGCTTCGCCCTCCTCATCTCGGCGTTCCCGTTCTACTGGACGATCGTCGCGGCCAGCCGGTCCAACGCGGACATGGCGAAGGTCCCGCCGAGCCTGCTGCCGGGCCCGAACCTGATCAAGAACTTCGAGCAGGTCCTCGAAGAGGCGGACATCGGCAAGGCGCTGCTGAACTCGCTGATCGTGTCGGGTTCGATCACGATCGGCACGGTCCTGTGCTGCACGCTGGCCGGATTCGCCTTCGCCAAGCTGAAGTTCAAGGGCCGCAATGCCCTGCTGACGCTGACGATCGGGACGATGATGATCCCGCCGCAGCTCGGTGTGATCCCGCTCTTCATGCTGATCGCCGAGCTCCAGTGGGTGAACCAGCTCCAGGCGGTGATCCTGCCGGGCCTGGTCTCGGCCTTCGGTGTCTTCTTCATGCGCCAGTACCTGGTGCAGTCGCTGCCGGACGAGCTGATCGAGGCGGCCCGCGTCGACGGCGCCTCCACCGCGCGCATCTTCTGGTCGATCGTGATCCCGATCGCGCGGCCGGGGATGGCGGTGCTCGGGATGCTCACCTTCATGACGGCGTGGAACGACTTCTTCTGGCCGATCATCGCGCTCTCCTCGCAGGAGCCGACCGTGCAGGTCGCGCTGCGCCAGCTCGGCGGCGGGTACGTCAACGACCAGTCGGTGATCATGGCCGGCACGCTGCTCGGCACGCTGCCGGTGCTGCTGGTCTTCGGCCTGCTGGGCCGGCAGATCGTCGGCGGCATCATGCAGGGCGCGGTGAAGGGCTGACCGGACCGCCCGCCGCTCCTCTTCTCTTTCTGTCCCCCCTCACCCTGGAGTGTCCGTCTCATGACCGCTGTCGATGAAGCCCGCCCGGCGACCGCCCCGGCCGCCCGACCCGAGACCGGTACGGTGCTCCGCTTCCCGACCGGCTTCCGGTGGGGCACGGCCACCGCCGCGTACCAGATCGAGGGCGGGGCCGCCGAGGACGGCCGTACGCCGTCCATCTGGGACACCTTCAGCCGGACGCCCGGCAAGGTGCGCAACGGCGACACCGGCGACATCGCCGCCGACCATCTGCACCGGATGCCGGACGACGTACGCCTGATGAAGGACCTGGGCGTCACGGACTACCGGTTCTCGGTCTCCTGGCCCCGGGTCCAGCCGACGGGCCGGGGCCCGGCGGTCGAGCGCGGCCTGGACTTCTACCGCCGCCTGGTGGACGAGCTGCTGGGAGCCGGCATCAGACCGGTGGCGACGCTCTACCACTGGGACCTGCCGCAGGAGCTGGAGGACGCGGGCGGCTGGCCGGAGCGGGACACGGCGCACCGGTTCGCGGAGTACGCGGGTCTGGTGGCGGGGGCGCTGGGCGACCGGGTGTCGACGTGGACGACGCTCAACGAGCCCTGGTGCGCGGCGTTCCTCGGGTACGGGAACGGGGTCCACGCCCCGGGCCGGACCAGCGACCTGGCGGCCCTGCGCGCCGCCCACCACCTGAACCTGGCGCACGGTGCGGGCGCGAAGGTCCTGCGCGAGCGCCTCCCGGACACGGCGGAGATCTCCCTCACCCTGAACCTCCACGCCCTGCGCCCCCTGACGGACACCGAGGCGGACCGGGACGCGGTACGCCGGATCGACGCGGTGGCGAACCGGATCTTCCTGGACCCGGTGTTCCACGGGAGGCTGCCGGAGGACCTGGTGGCGGACACGGAGGCGGTGACGGACTGGTCGTTCGTGAAGGACGGCGACCTGGAGGTCACCTCGACGCCCATCGACTCGCTGGGCATCAACTACTACTCGCCGAGCGTGGTGTCGTCGGGCACGTCGGAGTCCCCGTCCCCGTGGGCGGGCGCGGAGCAGCATGTGGCGTTCACCCCGGCGGCGGGCCCGCGCACGGCGATGGACTGGCCGGTGGACGCGGACGGCCTGTACGAACTGCTGACCCGTCTGCGCGACGAACTCCCGTCCGTGCCGGTGCTGGTGACGGAGAACGGGGCGGCGTACGACGACTACGCGGACCCGGAGGGCGAGGTGCACGACCCGGAGCGGGTGGCGTACCTGGACGGACACTTGGGCGCGGTGCACCGGGCGATCGCGGACGGGGCGGATGTCCGCGGCTACTTCCTGTGGTCGCTGCTGGACAACTTCGAGTGGGCGTACGGGTACAGCAAGCGGTTCGGCATCGTGCACGTGGACTTCGCGTCGCAGCGGCGGACGGTGAAGGACAGCGCGCGGTGGTACGCGGAGGTCATCGGGCGGGGCGGGCTGGAGCGGACCTGATCCCCAACTCACCGAAGGGCCCCGGGGCGTGCGCGCTCGCTCCGGGGCCCTTCGGCGTACCCGGCGGCTGATTCCTCCCGGATTCGGCCGGGTGGCTTTCGGCCGGATGGAAGATGAGGGTGCGCGGGGGCGGGGCGAGGAGCGGCCGCGGTGAGTGGCGGGGCGCCGGGGTGACCGAGAGGCCCATCGGCCCCGGTGAGCCGAGGGTGAACCACGCCGGGCTCTGCGGAGGGCGTGCCCCCGCCCCGTACGGCGACCGTGCGAGCAACCGCTTGCATCCAGAGGCGCAACATGGCGCGAATGCACCCCTTGCGACGGGGGCTGCCGGACGCGCCCCTTGACGACCTCCCAGTCCTCGTCCGTATGGTCTAGACCAAGCAGCGAAGGCAATCCGGCCACGTCGATCACGTACGGCCCCGCACTCGCTCCCCGCCCCCACCTCCAGGCGCGCACCGCCCCGCACCATCCACGCATTCCCCCGTCGCCCCAGGTGCCCGACGAGCCGCGCGGGTCCACCCATGCACGTTTTCCCACCCCCACAGACATCACGGGAGATCGCACATGAGCAGCCACACCGTAGAGCCGAGCCTGCCCCCGACCAGCGGAAACCCTGAATCACCACTGGCCGGGACCCAGTTGGAGCGGACCGCCCGCCCTCCCGCCGCCCGCTTCCCCCGCCGACTGGCCGAGCTGGTCGACACCCACGCCCTCACCCTCCTGCGGGCGACGGTCGGCATCGTCTTCGTCGGCTTCGGCGTCCTGAAGCTGTTCCCCTCGGCCAGCCCGGCGGAGCAGTTGGCCGTGGACGCGGCCACGAAGATGACGCTGGGCCTCGTCCCGGAGACCGTGCTGCTGCTCTCCCTCGCAGCGCTCGAAACAGCCATCGGCATCGGCCTGATCACCGGCCGCCGCCTGCTGCGCCCCGCCCTCGTCGCGTTCTTCCTCCACATGGGAGGCGTGTTCTCGACCCTCTTCCTCCTCCCGGACGCGATGTGGCAACCCCACTCGCCCGCGCCGACCATGGAGGGGCAGTACGTCGTCAAGAACGTGGTCCTGGTGGCGGTGTGCCTGGTGGTGGCGGCGCATGAGTGGAGTCGGGAACACCGGTCTCGGAGGCCGGACGGGGTGGGCTGAGACCCCTGGAGGTTTCCCCCGGGGTCCACCACCGTCACCTCGCCCCCTTAGCCTGTGCGAAGGATCTGCCAACGGGGGCGTCCTGATGGATGAGAGAGACCTGGCACATGACCAAGGAACCGGCCGCCGGAACCGGCGACGAACCGCTGCCCTTCGCACCGCTGCCGCCCGGCGCGCGCGGCCCGCTGGATCCGCCGCCGCTCGAGACCCCGCCCCCGGGGTTCGGGCCCCGGCTCGTTATCGCGGAGGGGGTCCTCACGAAGGCGGCGGGCGCCGCCGACAAGGTCTTCGACGACTTCCACAAGCCGGCCCGGTCGGTGGACGAGCCGACCGGGAAAGCAGCACGTGAGCTGGCAGGTTGGGAGAGTGCGGCGGCTCTGCGTACGTCGTTGAAGAACTGGCAGAACCAGTCGAAGGCCGCGAAGACGTGGCTGATCCGGATCGCGGAAAGCCTGCGCTCCTCGTCTCACGCGTACACCTCGACGAGCCAGACCGTCGATCAGCAGTTCAGCGTGCTGAGGACCTACGGCTGATGCCCGCCTTCTACCGAGAACTGCTCGACACCGACCTCTCCGTGCTGGACGCCCTCGCCGATACGTGGCGGGACGCCCATACCGCTACGGAGAAGTTGCCGAAGCGAATGATGGACGAAGTCCTCAGGCCGCTCCGCGACAAGGGGTACTGGGAAGGCGCGGCAGCTCCGCACGCTAGGTCGTTGATCGACTGGACCGAGCGCATCCCCAGTGGGAGGGACAAGTGACTGGCGCCGGACGGCCAACCGTCCGCCACGTGGCCGCGGCGTCCGCACTGGCAGCCGTCTCCCTCTCGCTCACGACCGGCTGTTCCGACGCCGCGCTCTGCGGACCGCCTCCACTGGACGAGGTCAGCCAGATGGACCTGTACGGAACGTACGCGGGCCCCCACGGGTCCCGACTCACGCTGACGAACATCGGCGGCACCACCGTCACCTTCACCGCTCGCGACTGGCCCGCCGAGAACGGTGTGGGCATCCTCGCGGAGGACGCCCCGTCCTTCGACGGGGAGGGCACCTGGTCGCTGGTGAACGACCCGGGCGAGGCCGGGCTGATCCGCCTGAGCTTCGAGAACCGCGATGCCGGGTCGTCGGGTACACCCCTCCAACAGCTTGAGGTCGGAAAGGGTGAGGGGGACGCGAAGCCGCTGCTGTTCGCCAAGCGCGGCGACCCGGATGTGTGCCGGGTGTACGAACTGGAGCGGTAGCGGTCACCGGGCCGGAACAAGCCCCGTGAGCTGCGATTTGGCGAGAACTCTCGGCTCTTCGATGGAACGGATTCGCTGAACCAGAACCTGGACATACGCAGGATCATTTCGCGATGGAGCCGCCCCTAACGTCGTCGATGTCAGTACGGAGCACCGCAGTCGACCGCCGTTGGAGTTCATGATGCGCTCGCGTCTCGCCACCCGTTCCACCCGTCTCGTCCTGGCCGCCGCCGTCGTGACAGCCCTCGCCGCCACCACGGCCTGCGGCCCCGAAGACCCGTCGGAGACGGGTGCCGCGGCTCCTTCGGCCTCGACCTCCTCGTCCGCCTCCGCCGAGGGCACCGAGAGCGGCAACAACGGCGGAGGCGAGGCCGGTAAGGGCGGGACCGAGGCGCCCACCGGCGACAAGAGCGGCTACGGACAGTCCTGCGGCACCAACGACCTGGACTTCACGGTCACGTGGGAGGCGCAGCCGATCAGCCATTACCTCGTCACCGCCAAGGCGAAGTCCGGCATCACCTGCTACCTGGACGTCAACACCCCCAGCGTGTCCTTCGGCTCGGGCGCCGACGGCGTGGCCTCGCCCGTCGGGCAGGGCGGCGAGGACCCGATCAAGCTCTCGGGCTCCTCGGTCGCGTACGCCGGTATCAACGTCAAGACCACCGAGGGCGAGGGCGGCAAGCAGTTCGAGAACGTCATCATCGCCACCTCCGAGGACGACCCGAACCCCGCCGAGGTCGAGCTGCCCGACGCCCCCACGGTGGACAAGCCGATCGTCACGAACTGGTCGACCAAGCGCGACGAGGTCATCCCGCGGATCGTCTGAGGCCGCTAGGCCCTGTATCGAAAGTGGATCTTGAGTTGTGATGATCACGGTTCATGGGACGGGGAGATCTCACGGACGAGCAGTGGGCAACGCTGAAGCCGTTGTTGCCGAGGGGTATTAGGTCGGGACGGCCGCCGGTCTGGCCTCGGCGGCAGTTGATCGACGGCATACGGTTCCGGGTCCGGACCGGAGTTCCATGGCGGGATGTCCCTGTTGAGTACGGACCGTGGAGCCGGATCTACGACCTGTTCCGCCGATGGCAGCGGAACGGCACCTGGCCGCGGATCCTCACCCGGCTCCAGTCCCTGGCCGACGCGAAAGGGGAGATCGTGTGGGATCTGAGCGTCGACTCCACCGTCTGCCGTGCCCATCAGCATGCAGCCGGGGCTCGCAAGCAGGGCGACCTGCAGAAGGAACCACCGGGCGGCATTTTCGCCGAGCCCCGTGATCACGAGCTGGGAAGATCACGCGGCGGATTCACCACCAAGCTGCACCTCGCCGTTGAACAGGGCCAGAAGCCCATGTCGATCGTGGTGACGTCCGGGCAGCGCGGGGATTCGCCGCAGTTCGAGCCGGTGCTGGACAAGGTTCGAGTGCCGCGCATCGGGCCGGGCCGACCACGCGTCCGTCCCGATCGGGTGCGGGCCGACAAGGCGTACGCCTCTCACAGAACCGCGCCTACCTGCGGCGGCACGGGATCCGCTGCGCCATCCCTGGCAAGGCCGACCAGGCGCGCAACCGTCGGAAGCTTGGCTCTCGTGGCGGCCGGCCGCCCTATTTCGACCCGGCCGACTACCGTGAGCGTCACGCGGTCGAGTTGGGGATCAACCGCCTCAAGAGGCACCGTGCTGTCGCCACGCGCTTCGACAAACTTGCGGTCCGCTACGAGGCAACCGTCCTCGTCGCGACCATCAACGAGTGGCTGTGAGAAGCGTCTTCGCGAATGGCCGGTGGTCTTTCACTGATCCTTCGCTTCGAATGCCTGGGCGATGGCCAGGCTGTCCTCGTAGACATGGTGCCGGGTGACAAGGCCGTCTGCGACGGTGATATGCAGAGCGAAGCGCGCCTTGTAGGCACGTCCGGTGGGCCGGGCGGTCTGACGGATCTCGCCCAGCACGACCGCGTCGCTTCCGTCGACAAGGATGCGCTCAACCTCAGTTGCCACATGCTCCGGCACGTGGTGCTCGGCAAGCTCGCGATAGTGGGCGGCCGCGTCGGCCCGGGTAGACCGGTGGCGGATCCACGGCGTGGCAGTGCGGCCGTGCTCGGCCTCCGGCCAGTCGAGCTTCCAGTCACCCTGCTCGGCATACATCTCGGCGATGCGCTCGGGGTTGCCCTCGCCAATTCTGCGCAACAACTCCTCAACCACGGTGCGCGTGTTGGCCGGTGTGGCTATGGACATGACTGACCTCTCCGTCCTGGTCCGCGTCCTCCGACGCGGACGGATCACCAACCCTGCCAGCATGGGCACGCAGAGACGATTACCTCGGACGTAAGGCGAGCAGATCACCAAGATCCACTTTCGATACACGGCCTGGAAGGGAGCCAATCTCGACCGCACAGCCAGCCACGCCTTGAACATGCGCCCACCGCCGTGGAAGGGGGGTCCATAGTTCCGCCCCCTGCCGCCCGCATCGCCCACTCAATGATCGAATCGTTCGTGCCATGCCCCATACCTCGATGGTGGCGTGAAGTATGAGTCCACGGACGTACTTTCCGGGTTCGGGCTTTAGCCGGTCGTGTCCCTTGATGTCTGTCGCACGATGCCCTCGGCAACTGGATCACCTTCGAGCACACCCCCGACGGCACCCCGCTCGCCGTCACCTCCTCCGGCGGCTACCGCCTCACCCTCACCGTCCAGGACGACCGCGTCACCACCCTCTCCCTGGCCGACGCCGCCCCTGACGGTGGCGACCAGGAGATCAAGCGCTACGCCTACTCCGAGAACGGAGACCTGACTCAGGTCTTCAACTCCTCCGGGTCGGCCATCACGTTCGCCTACGACGACCGTGGCTGCGTCATCTCCTGGACCGACTCCAACGACCGCTCGTACACCTATGTGTACGACGACCGGGATCGCTGCATCGCCGAGGGCGGTGAAGCAGGACACATGGTTCTGCGCCTGACGTATGACGAGAAGGACCCCGTGACGGGCCACCGCGTCACGACGGCGACGACGGGTGAGGGTCACACCCGCCGGTATCTGATCGATGCCGCGGACGAGGTGATCGCCGAGACGGACCCGTTGGGGCATGTCACGCGGTTCACTCGGGACAGGCTCGGGCGCGTGCTGACGCGGACGGATGCGCTGGGGCGCGTCACCACGTGCGGGTACGACGAAAAAGGCGACACGGTCTCAGTGACCTGTCCAGACGGCCGCGAGGTGTCAGCGGAGTACGGCGACTTCAACCGCCTCACCCGTATCCGTGGCGCGGACGGCAACACCACCCGTCACACTTACGACGCCTGTGGCAACCGCCTCACCAGCACCACCCCCACCAGCGACACGACCCACTTCACCCACGACGAAGCGGGCCGCCTCACCTCGGTCAGGGATCCCCTCGGCCACACGACGACGGTCCACTGCGACCAGCGGGGCCTCCCGATCGAGATCACCGACCCGCTCGGCGCCGTCACCTGTTACGAACGTGACCCGTTCGGCCGTCCGGTCACCATGACCGATCCCACTGGCCTCACCACCCATCTCGAATGGACCGTCGAAGGCCAACTGGCCCGCCGCATCGCACCCGACGGCACCAGTGAGGCCTGGTCCTACGACGGTGAAGGCAACTGCACCACCCACACCGACCCCCTCGGCGGCACCACCCACTTCGAGTACACCCACTTCGACCTCCTCACCGCCCGCACCACCCCCGACGGGACCCGCCACGAGTTCACTCACGACGCCGAACTCCGCCTCATCCGCGTTACCAACCCCCAGGGCCTCACCTGGGACTACGGCTACGACGCGGCAGGCCAGCTCATATCCGAGACCGACTTCGACGACCGGACGCTCACGTACGTCTTCGACGCCGGGAGCCACCTTGTCTCCAGGACGAACGCCCTCGACGAGACGACGACGTTCGAGCGAGACGTGTTGGGCCGTACCATCCGCAAGGACGCGGCAGGCCGAGTGAGTACCTTCGCGTACGACCTCTCGGACCGGCTCGCCGAAGCTGTCAGCCCTGACGGCATCCGTCTGACGATCCTCCGCGACCAGTACGGCCGCGTCCGCACAGAAACGGTCGACGGCCGCACGCTCACGTACGACCACGACGAACTGGGCCGCCGCACCGGCCGCACCACCCCCACCGGCGCCCGCACCACCTGGTCCCACGACGCCGCAGGCCGCCGCACGAACCTGATCGTCTCCGGCCGCACCATCGACAGCACCTACGATGACGCCGGCCGTGAACTCACCTGTGGAATCGGCAACTTCCTCACCCTCGCGAACACCTACGACCCGATGGGCCGCCTGGCCACCCAGACAGCGACCACGGACGGCGAGATCATCCAACGCCGGGGCTACACCTACCGAGCCGACGGCAACCTGGCCGCCCTCGACGACCACCTCGACGGTCCCCACACCTTCACGCTCGACCCAGCCGGCCGCGTCACCGCCGTCCACGCCACCAACTGGACCGAGAGCTACGCCTACGACGCAGCCGGTAACCAGACCACAGCCGACTGGCCCACCACCCACCCAGGCCACGAAGCCACCGGCGACCGCACCTACACCGGCACCCGGATCACCCGAGCCGGTACCGTCCGCTACGAACACGACGCCCTCGGCCGTGTTTCCCGCCGCCAGAAACCCCGTCTCTCCCGCAAACCGGACACCTGGCACTACCAATGGGACCCAGAAGACCGTCTCACCCAGGTCACCACCCCCGACGGCACGGTATGGCGCTACACCTACGACGCACTCGGCCGCCGCACATCAAAACAGCGCATGTCGGCCGACGGCACCTCGGTGACCGAACGGATCACTTTTACCTGGGACGGAACCGCGCTCTGCGAACAGACCACTTCAACGCCGGATATGCCGAACCAGGTCACCCTGACCTGGGAACACAGGGGCCTCCACCCCATCGCTCAGACCGAGCGCATCACCGCGGCCGACGCCCCACAGGTTGAAATCGACTCCCGCTTCTTCGCCATCATCACCGACCTCGTCGGCTCCCCCCGCGAACTCATCGACGAACAGGGCGACATCGCCTGGCGCACCCGCACCACTCTCTGGGGCACGACCACTTGGAACACGACCGCCAGGGCATACACCCCACTTCGCTTCCCGGGCCAGTACTACGACCCCGAGACAGGGCTGCACTACAACTACTTCCGCCACTACGACCCGGGCAACGCCCGTTACCTAACGCCGGACCCCCTGGGGCTGTCCCCAGCGCCCAACCCTGCGACGTATGTCCACAATCCGCACACGTGGGGGGATCCGCTCGGCCTCGCCCCGGATGCAGGTTGCCCTGACGCACCCTCGCACAAGACGGCGGGCAGTCGGAACGAGGCATTCAGAATGGCGAAGCGGGACCTGGATATTCCGATGTCTCAGCAACCTGACTCGATCAGCAGGGTTCCCATGACGGACCGAACGGGCCAGCAGATTATGGATGCATCCCATAATCCGGTGATGACGCGGGAGTATACCTTTACGCGGAATGACGGCAGTCAGGTCATTATTCAGGACCATGGGTACGGCCACTATTATGGCGAAGGCGGGGTCGGAGACCAGGGGTCCCATTTTAACGTCCGCCCATCAGAGAACCCCCGAACTGGTAAGGTCCCCGGAACGGCGCAGCACTATGAGTACTAGCTTAAGACAGGGAAGCGAGTCGGCATGCAGTGGACTGCACTTCTGAACAACCCGGAAGGCATTAACGCCACCTACCTCCAAGATCCGCCAGATCTTCGTGGAGTTCGAATTCATGAAGTGTCTCTCCAGGTAGAGGGGCCCACGCTGAAACTTCGATTCGACCTTCCCGCCTACCCCGATCATCCACCAAGAAAATGGCTGGCGCAGAAATACAACACCGTACAGGTCGAGCTCTCTTTCGGTGGCCTCAAGTCAATCTCACTGAGCGGATTCGGGACGGATATTTCTGCTGACGTATCCCTCACGGGAGAGGGTGGGGTTAACGTCAAAACGGGAGAGGGCGGGGTTAACGTCGAAGCCACATCCCCAGGATTTCATCTCCAAGCCAACGCCATGACCGCGTCCGTATCGAGATTGAGTGCTTACGCCAATGAATTGTAATTATCGCCACAAGGCGAAGTAGGCGTTCCAGGGCTCGATGTCGCGGTGCTCAATGTCGGCGACGTGAGCAGCGCGCAGGCCGGCGAGCACGCCACGCCCGAGACGAGCCGCTTCGGCCGGGCTCAACGGGACCTGCTCCAGGCGGTCCTGGAGCGAGCCACCGCGGATCAGCTCCATGACGAGCCAGGGGAACTCGACCTCGGAACCGGTGACGATGTGGTAGATCGTCACGACGTTGCGGTGATCGATCCGAGCGGGGCCCGCGCCTCCCTCTGCACCCTCGGACGCAGCGAGGCCGCCGCCTCAGGGTCGTATTCCGCGAGGTTCGGGGCGGGCGGCCGGACCTCCTCGACAGCGACCTCACGGTGGAGCCGGAGGTCGACGGCACGCCAGACCGTGCCCATACCTCCCCCGCCGAGCCGCTCCACCAACTCGAGCCGGCCGTCGGCGACCCGCAGGAGGTCACCGCCGACCAAACTGCGGGCATGCCCGCAGTGTTGGCCTCGGCGGTTCGTGAACTGGTCGCGGAAACCGACAACCGCCTCGCCGACGAACTTCTGGCGCACGGAAGCCTCGACTGGCTGCGGGCAGCCTTGGGCGAGGGCAAGGCGTAGAACCCCGAAGCTCGGGGTCCGGGCCGCGAGACCCGGGCTTCGCTGACGGGGCAGGTCACTCTTCCGGGGGTACGTGAACGGGGCTCCGGCCCGAAGCTCGGGTCCCGGGATTCGGGTGTCGGGATGCGGGACCCGGGGTTCGAGCGCCTTCTTTAACCGGGCGGTAGAAAAGGGTTGTTGGGAAAACCTGCCCCACCTCCCCACCTCGTCATGGCCAGCCAGTATGACTAATCGTGACAGCTTGCGGCGCAGCGTAATCGCCGCTTACGGTGCGAGAACCAAACGACCCCGACGCGGTGTTGTCGCACCAGGCCGGGGTCTCACCGCAAGATCGAAACCCTAGAAAGACGATCCCGTGGCTACACAGCACCATAGCTCCGCACTGCCCGCCCCCGCAGTCCCCGCCGCGTACCCGATGGCCAAGCTCGGCTACGGGAAACGCTCCGCACCCGGCCAACAGGCGAGAACCCGGCACGACTTCGCCTTGCTGCCGACCCGTGAACGCTACGTCGCCTGGTTCGTCGACCACCTCCCCGACGGCGCCGCCATGAGTGTGAAGCAGCTCGCCAAACAGCTCCCGCTCTACGGGCAGCAGGCCATCTCCACCGCCCTCAAGGCCTTGTCCGTCGCCGGGCACCTCCGGCGTGTCCGGTGCGCTGTCGGCGCGGGCGACGAAACCCGCTGGGTCTTCCGCACCTTCTGGTCCCGCATCGCCCGCGACAACGAGTGGTGGACCACCTACCTCGCCACCGAAACCGCCGCCAAGACCGCAACACCCGCAGCGCCTGTGGAGCCCCCGGCCCCCACCGCCGTACCACCCCAGCGCACTCCACCCCGGCCGACGGACACCGAACCTTCGCCGCCCGCCCGGGAGTCGATCTCCGCAGGGCACACCGGGACCACCGGGGACACTGCCCCCTCCCCCGCCTACCTCGCCCTCGCCCGCCTCGGCCGCAACGACCACCGCCTGGGCCTATCCGCCCACGACTGCACCACCCTCGAACCCCTCGCAGCCCAATGGCTCGACCGAGGCGTCACCACCGACTACCTCACCAACGCCCTCACCGCAGGACTCCCCGCCCAGATCGACTCCCCCACCGGACTCCTCCGCCGCCACCTCATCGACAAACTGCCCCCACGCCTGCCGGCCACCCCAAGCACCCCAACCGACACCCCGGCCCCCACCCGACGCCTCCTCGTCGAATGCACCGACTGCGGCCGCCCCGGCCCACCCGAAGCCCTCCCCGACGGCCTCTGCCACCCCTGCCACCAGACCCACACCACCCACGGCAACACCACCCCGCCCGACCCCACTGAACTCGCCTCCGTCAAAGCCCATATGGCCAACCTCCGCACCCTCCTCAAACCCGTCTGAAGGCTGTCCCGTAAACGATCTCCGCCTCAGGAGCGTCGGGGGTCGTCAGGCGTGTACCCGGCCTCTTCATCCAGTCGTGACCGGCTGAGAAATGTGGTTGCGGTGAATAAGGCGTACGCGGCAGTACTTCCGCATGAGTAGAGGCGCAGAGGTCATCGTGCTCGCCCGCTGGGCGGACGAGGTGATGAAACCGTTGGCCGAGGACGACCCGGAGCGGACGTGGGGAGGCCGCTTCGCACCCGTTCACCCTGGTAGAGATATCGCCGCCCACGCGGAGGTCTCCGGAGCTTTGGTCATAGGTAGGGTCCGGGGATGTCGAATCAGTCAGTTGCGGCGGGAGTCGGTCTCGCCGGTGTGATGGCGCACTGCGGTGGAAATCCGGTGGGCGCCGTGGAGCTTCTGGTGGGGGCGATAGCCTCCGCGCCGACGGCTCCGGAGCCCTATGCGGCCCTCGCGGAGCTGTGGCAGGGCCGACGTTCGGACGGCCTGAAGGAGAGTCTCGAAGAGGAGGGCTCCTTGAGTGCTGTGCTGGCGCAGGCGTACTTCCTGTTCCTCGACGGGGACATGGACGACGCGGTGATGGCCCTCGGTTCGGTCACGGGTGTGCGGCCCGACGTCGCGTGGGGTGCCGCACCCTGGTTCGGCGATGCGCGGTTCCTCGGTGCGGTGAGTGCCGCGGCGCTGGCCGAGGCGTGTCTGCGGACGTTGGACTACGGCCACGACCTGGACACCGACGCGATGCGGGAGCGGTTCGCGCCCTGGTTCCATGCCCTCGACGTGGTGTCCGAGCGGGACCCCGTGCCGGAATCGCTGGCCGCCATGGCCCGGCTCCCCCGGGCCTGCGGTCGGCACGAACTGTCCTTCGCTCTGTGCGACCGCGCCGATGCTGTCGATCGGGTCATGTGGACGGCCCTCGCGCGAGCGGCCACCTGGCGCGTGATGGGCGACCTGGACCAGGCTGCGGCGGCCTTCGAAGGTGCCCTGCTCCTGGAGCCTGCCAACTGGTCCCTCTATCTGGACCTGGCGGATGTACGTGCCGAGCAGGGCGACTTCGCCGCAGCCGCGAGCCTCGTCCGGCAAGGCCTGGACCACGAACCTCACGAAGTGACCCTGCGCTCGGCGAGCGCCGCCTACCGGACCCGCCTGTCCGGCTCGGCCGACGACCTGAAGGATCTGATCACCCTGGCACCCGAGCTCGCCGACACCGCCTACCGGAACCTGCTGATCGACTACGCGTGTGCGGGGTCGCAGCTCCCTCCGGGACTGGTCGCCGAGGCCCACCGGATCCGCCGAAGCTGAACGGGACTCTCGCGCGGGTCGTCGTCAGGACGGCCGGCTCCGTCGCCCGGGGGCACACCAGGGATGAGGCCATCACACCCGCACGACGGTCACACCAGCCGGATCACCTGCTTGCCCCGCACCCCGCCCGCCTCCAGCGCGCGGTGGGCGGCGGCGATGTCCGCCAGCGGATGGACCGTGTCGACGACGGGCCGCAGGTCGCCGCGCTCCACGTAGGCGGTCAGTTCGGCGAACAGGTCGTGCTTCGGGTTGCCGCTGAAGAAGCGGACCCGCTGACGGCCGTGCACGGCCGAGCCCAGGAGATAGCCGATGCTCCGGACCGGATGGTCGATGTCGAAGGCGATGGAGACCAGTCGTCCGCCGGGGGCCAGCCGCGTTCGCAGCAGGCGGTGCTCGGTGCCGACGGTGTCCATGATGACGTCGTAGCGGTCCAGTTCGGCCAGGGGCGTGGTCCGGTGGTCCAGTACCTCGTCCGCACCCAACTCCCGTACGAAGTCGGAGTTCTTCACGCTCGCGAGGCCGGTGACGTGGGCCCCGAGTGCCTTGCCGAGCTGGACGGCGACACTGCCGACGCCGCCGGACGCCCCGCGGACGAGCAGGCGCTCGCCCGCCCGGAGTCCGGCCTTGTCGCGCAGGGCGGTGAGGGACGTGGTGCCCCCGGCGGGCAGCGAGGCAGCCTCGGTCAGGGTGACGTTCTCGGGGGCGTACGCGATCTGGCGGGGCCGGACCGAGACGTACTCCGCCGCGCTGCCGAAGGAGGAGCGCCCCAGAATGCCCCACACCCGGTCGCCGGTCCGCAGCCCGGTGACCGAGGCGTCCACCTCGGCGACTTCACCGGCGAAGTCGAGCCCGGTCCGCTGCGGGAAGCGCCGGCCGGTGACCACGCGGACTTTCCCGGCACGCCCGTACAGCTCCCCGCCGTTGACGCTCGCCGCATGAACCCGGACGAGCACCTCGCCCGGCTTGCGGACCGGTACCGGGACCCGGCCCTCGTAGAGGACCTCGGGCGGCCCGTAGCTGTCGTGGAGCGCGGCGCGCATGTCGTTCACGGCGGGGGGTCCTGTCTGTTCCGTCGATGTCGATACGGGGTGAGTGCTGCTTCCGATCCACGGTAGGCCGGTAAACGGACGATCCCTTCCACTTAGCCTAAAGTGAGAGACATGCCTGCTCAGCCCTCTCACACCCCGACCCCGGCCACCCCGGACCCCGGCCCCGAGGCCCTGCGGGCGGACGCCCGGGAGAACCGGGAGCGGATCCTGCGGGCCGCCCGCGAGGCGTACGCGCTGCACGGCATCGACGTACCCATCAGCGCCATCGCACGGAGGGCCGGCGTCGGCGTCGCCACCCTCTACCGCCGCTTCCCCACCCGTACCTCACTGATCACCGAGGCGTTCACCGAGCAGCTCACCGAATGCGCGGGCGCGCTGGACGAGGCTCTGGAGGACCCGGACCCGTGGCGCGGCTTCTGCACGGTGGTCCGGAAGGTGTGCGCGATGCAGGCCGCCGATCGGGGATTCACGCACGCGTTCCTGGCCCGGTTCCCGGGTGACACGGCGTACGCCGGGGAGCTCGACCGGGCGGAGGAGGGGCTGGCCCTGCTGGTCCGGCGGGCGAAGGAGGCGGGCGCACTGCGCCCGGACTTCGACGTCTCGGACGTGGTGCTGGCCCTGCTGGCCAACAACGGCGTGGCGAAAGGGGCGGGCCCGGAGTCCGCCGCGGCGTCCCGACGCCTGGTGGGCTACCTGCTGGAGTCGTTCCGGGCCGGCCCCGCCACCGGCCCGCTCCCGCCGCCCGCGGAGCTGGAGTTGGACCGGTTGGGCGGGACGGGGTGAGGGGGGCGGAGGAGGGGGAGTGTGCGGGCCCGCGCATGCGAGGGGCATCCCGCCCGCAGACCTCCCGGCTCGCCCCCTGACTCAGGCGAGGGCCGTGACCAGCGAGGCGAAGGCGGCGATGAGGATGGCCACGCGGGCGTAGTGGTAGCGGTCCCAGCGGTTCATCTGCTCCTTCCAGTCCTCGGGCCGGTTCTCCGGGGTCCACGTCTTGCCCCGGTTGTTGATCGGGACGAGCAGCAGGAGCGACATGACCACGCTGAGGAGCAGCAGCCCACCCGCGGCGACGACCAGGCCGACACCTCCCTCCCCCCAACCGGCCACGGCCCAGATCGCGCTCAGGACGAGCGAGCCGATGTACCAGAACGGCATCAGCGCCCCCAGCATCCGGCCCCCGTGGCTTCGGCCGAGCTGCGCGCTGTCGTCGGGGAGCGCGTCGAGGATCCGGTTGATGACGAAGGCGACGGAGAACTCCACCCCCACCAGCAGTCCGACGATCACGGTGGTGACGATCTCAAGTGCGTCGAGCATGATGACCCCTCCTGAAATCTAGCGGCGCTAGAGGATGGGGCAACGCTAGCTCTACTGCCGCTCGATTGTCTAGCGGTGCTAGAATCGATCCATGTCGGTACAGGAACGCAAGGAACGGGAACGGGCGAGCCGCGAGCGCCTCATCGTGGCGACGGCCCGCGAACTCGCCGAGCAGCAGGGCTGGGACGCGGTCACCACGCGCCGGCTCGCCGAGCGCATCGAATACAGCCAGCCCGTCCTCTACAGCCACTTCCGCGGCAAGCGCGAGATCATCGGCGCCGTCGCCCTCGAAGGCGCCGCCGAGATGGCCGCGGTGCTGCGGGCCGCCGCCTCCGGCGCGGACGGCCGCCGCGCCCGGGTCGCCGCCCTCGCCCACGCCTACCTGGAGTTCGCCGAGCGGAACCCGGCGGTCTACGACGCCCTGTTCCAGCTCGACGGCGGGCTGGCCTTCGCGCAGGAGGACACCCCGGAGCCGCTGAAGGACGCCTTCGCCGCGCTGCTGGAGACGCTCGGCGAGGTCGCCGGGGAAGGCGTACACCCGGCGCTGTTCACCGAGCTCTTCTGGTCCGCCCTGCACGGGCTGGCCACCCTGACCCGGGCGGGGCGGCTCCTGCCGGAGGGCGCCGAGCAGCGGCTGGATCTCCTGGTGGAGCGGCTCGCCGTGCTCTGACACGTACACGTGCTCCCGCTGCCCGCCACGCCTCGACAGGGACCGGTCGGGAAACCGGTCCCCACCTCCTCACCCCGCCCATCTCCCCGTCAGGAACGTCAGCGCGACGAGCGTCGTCACCGGCGCCGCCAAGCACAGGTACACCGTCCTGAACCACGGCCGACGCAGGCTCAGCGCCGCCAGGCCGATCCACAGCGGCCACCACAGCAGCGTCGCGCGCGGGACGGACGTGTACCAGTACGAGGTTCCCAACGCCCACAGGCTCAGGGCCACGTACACCGCTTCCGGCCAGCGGCGGCGGCGCACCAGCCACGCCACCAGGGCCAGACCCACCAGCATCGCCGCCAACTCCGCCTGGAACATGAACGCGTAGCCGGTCGACTGCGTGCCGCCGAACGCCCCGGTCCAGGTGTTCGCCCACGCCTCCCACGGGGTGTGGAACGTGCGGTACCAACCGCGTTCCTGCGCGTGCTTCCAGGCCATCCAGTCGCCGGTGTGCGCGTGCAGATACCAGCTGTACGCGGCCGGGGGCAGCGCCGGCAGCAGCGTCCAGCCCGCCGACCGCCAGGTCCGCGAGCCCCCGCCCGCACGGACGGACAGCAGGAACAGCAGCCCGATCGCCGCCGCGAGGAACAGGCCGCTGACGCGCACCGCCGTCCCCAGCGTCGTCAGTACGGCGGCGAGCGCCCACCGGTGCTTCATCGCCGCGAGCCAGGCGGGCAGGGCGAACGCGAGGAACAGCGCCTCCGTATAACCCGCCGCCAGGAACACCGCGCAGGGCGAGAGCAGGAAGAGGACGACCGTACGGTGACCCGCCCCCTCCTCCGGCAGATACGTCCGCGCGATCCGGGCCAGGGCCAGTACGGCAACGGCCCCCGCGACCGACGAGATCAGCAGCCCGGCCGCCGTCCAGTCCGGTACGACCGTGTGCACGGCACGGAGGAGGAAGGGGTAGCCGGGGAAGAACGCCTCCCGGTTGTCCCAGCTGCTCGTCCACGGGCCCGCGCCCGCCGGGAAGTAGCCGTCGCGCGCTATGTGGAGGTAGTGGTTCGCGTCCCAGTGCTGGAAGGGCGCCAGGACCGGGGCTGTCTCCCGTACGCCGGACTGCGCGGGAAACAGCCAGCGGGCGAAGTGGGCCGTGATCCAGAGGGATATGCGGGTGAGGAGGTAGAGCCACAGGACATCGCGATCGGCGGGGCTCAGGCGGAACCGCGCCGCCCGGGGCCCGGGTGCGGCGGGTACCGGGGGACGCACAGGGGACGGCCGCAGCCCGGGGGAGAGCGTGGACAACGCAGGCACCTTTCGGGCACGCCTCGCGGGTACGTCGGGGCGCGCCGGATCGCCCGGGAAGCCGCCGGGGCACGGAAGGGATGGGGAGGAAGGGGGAAGTCGCGCGCCTACGTCAGGGCATCGGCTTCAGGGCGTCGTTGCGCCCCCGTCAGTCGTCGCCGAAGCCGTCGGTGGCGTCGTGTTCGTGCTCGTACTCGTACTCGTACTCGTACTCGTCCGTGTGGGTGTGGGCGGTCCGCCCGGCTCGGTGGTCCGGCCCGACGGCCCCTCCGACCCCGCGCTCCCCGGCATCGTGGTGCTCGGCGACGGCGGCGGGGAGGGCGGCTCCGTGGGCAGGCCCTCCGACGGAGCGGGCGACGGGTAGCTGGGCGACGGGCTCGTGGCCGGGGCCACCGGCTCCGGCCGCACCGGCAGCAGGCCCACCGCGACCGCGCCGCCCCCGCCGACGACCAGGCACACCCCCACCGCGACCACGGCCATCCGGCGTCGCTGGGCGCGCATGCCGCGCCGGGTGATGCCCGACGCGGTCTCCGGGGCGGTCAGGGCCTGCCCGAACTCCCCGGCCTCCCGGAACAGGGACCGCAACGGATCCTGCGGCTCCCTCGGGTCCTGCGGTTCAGACATCAGGAGCCTCCTCGATGCGGGGGTCCCGCAGACGGTGGGCGAGCGCCGCCCGTCCACGGACCAAATGCGTCTTGATCGTGCTGGTGGAAAGCCCGGTCTCCCCGGCGATCTGCTCGACCGTGAGATCGCACAGGTAGTGCAGGGTCAGCGTCCGCCGCTGCTGGGCGGGCAGCTCCCGCAGCGCGTCGACCAGGACCACATGGTCCGGATCCGGTGGCGCGACGTGCTCCGCCGCACCGCTCCCCCGGCCCCAGGCGTCCGCCGACCGCCGCCGGAAGCGCCAACGGCTCACCGCCAGCCGCCAGGCGACGGTACGGATCCACGCCTCGGGCTGCCCGTCCCGCTCCAGCCGCCCCCGCCGGACCCACGCCTTGACGAACGCTTCCTGCACGACGTCCTGCGCCTCCTGGAGGTCGCCGGTCATCACGTACAACTGGCCGGTGAGGCGTGCGACCGCCTGTGCGTAGAACTCTTCGAACTCCTCGACGGTCAAAAGTTGCTCCCGGATCTTTCGCTTCACCGGGTATACGCCCGCCGCGGGCCATCCGGTCGACACCACCCACGAAGATTCGAGGGTGACGGTCGTCACAGACCCTCGGCGCTCAGCCGACCACAGCTCCCAGGCCCCGGCGCTGGGCCTGCCGGGGCCCGCAACTGGTTCGGACCGGCGCCGACCCGGCCGTACGCCTACGCCCCTTCGCCGTCCGCCGCCAGTTGCGTCGTCGCCAGCTCGCGGTACAGCTCGTCCCCGGCGATCAGCTCCTCGTGCGTGCCCGCCGTGCGGACCCGGCCCTCCTCCAGGACCACGATGCGGTCCGCGTGCCGGACGGTGGACAGGCGGTGCGCGATCACCAGCACCGTGGTCCGCTCGGCCAGTTCGAGGATCACATCGCGCAACGCCTGCTCGTTGACCGCGTCCAACTGCGAGGTCACCTCGTCGAGGAGGAGCAGCCGGGGGTGGCGCAGCAGGGCCCGGGCGATGGCGATGCGCTGGCGTTCGCCGCCGGAGAGGGTGACGCCCCGGTGGCCGACCGCCGTGTCCAGGCCCTCGGGCAGCCGCTCGACCAGGGCGTCCAGCCGGGTACGGGTCACCGCGGACGCCAGCTCCTTCTCGTCCGCGTCCGGGGCCGCGAAGAGGAGGTTCTCCCGCAGCGTCCCGGCGAGCACCGGCGCGTCCTGTTCCACGTACGCCAGCGAGCCCCGCAGTTCGGCCAGCGGCCAGTCCAGGATGTCCCGGCCGCCCACGGTGATCGTGCCGGCCTCGTGGTCGTAGAAGCGTTCCAGCAGGCTGAACACCGTCGACTTGCCCGCCCCGGACGGGCCCACCAGCGCCACCATCCCGCCCGTCGGCACGTCGAACGTCACCCCCTGGTGGGCGGGGGCGCGCTCGTCCCCGTACCCGAAGGTCACGTCCTGGAAGGTCACCCCGAGCGGGCCGCCGTTCCTCTTCGTCAACCCGCTTGATTCCTGCGCCGGTTCGCCCGGCAGCGATTCCACCTCGTCGATCCGGCGCACCGCCGCCAGCCCGCTCTGCAGGCCCGTCCAGCCCTCGACCAGACCGCCGATCGGGCCCATCAGGTAGAAGAGGTAGAGCAGGAACGCGATCAGGGAGGAGATCTCCAGCGAGCCGGAGGCGACCCGCGCGCCGCCGACGCCCAGCACCGCCAGGAACGCGAGCTGGATCGACATCGTCATCGTGACCTCGGTGACCGAGGACCACTTCGCCACCGTGACGCCCCGGTCGTGCGCATGCCGCGCCGCCGCCGCGACGGCCGCCGTCTCCCGCTCCTCCGCCCCGCTCGCCTTGACCGTGCGGAACGCCTGGAGCACCCGGTCCAGGGCCGCGCCCATCGCGCCCACGGACTCCTGCGCCTTGAGCTGCGCCCGCTGGATGCGCGGCATCAGCAGGGATGTCACGGCCCCGATGCCGACGACCACCACCAGCGTCACGCCGAGCAGCGTCAGGTCCATGTACGCCATGAGGGCGATGGTGCCCAGCAGCATCAGCACGCTGTTGAACGACTCGACGAGCCCGCTCGACAGCACCGTACGGAGCAGGGTCGTGTCGCTCGTGACCCGTGACTGGAGGTCTCCGGGGGTCAGCCGGTCCACCGCCGGGACCTTCAACCGCATGATGCGGCCGACCAGTTGGTCGCGTGCGCGCAGGACCACTCCCTCTCCGGTACGGGACATGAGAAAGCTCCCGTACGCGGAGAGGCAGGCTCCTGCCAGCACGAGCGCGGTCAGCGCGACGAGCGGCGCCACGGGCGAGCGGCCGTCGGCGAACGTGTCCACCGCGTGCTTCGCCATCAGCGGCATCGCCAGACCCGCCCCGGACCCGGCGAGCGAGAGCAGGCCCGCCCGGATCAGGACGCCCCGGTGCGGACGGACCCGGGCGAGGAGCAGGCGGAGGGGGGACACAGAGGGGGAGGCCGGGGTTGGGCGGGCCGGGTCCGGGGGTGTCGCCGGGCCGGGCGGTTCCGTGTTCTCAGGCGGTCTGCCCGGACCCTGACCCGCCTGTCCCGGCTCCGCCGCCGTCCCCGCCACCGCGCTCACCCTGAACCCCCTCGCGTACCGTCACCACCATCAAAGGACGCAGATCGGCGGCCTCTGCCTGCTCCCCGACCGTACGTCCTTCCGCCAGCACCCAGGCGTGCGGCGAGAACGGCGGGGTCGCCCACACCCCCGCGCACCAGTCGGGCCAGACACCGGACATCCGGCAGGCCAGGGCGACGGCCACCGAGCGGGGCAGGCAGCCGTAACGGCTCGCGCAGCGGCGGCTGGTAGCGACGACCGCCTCCAGTACCTCCAGCGTCTCGGCGTACGAGGCCGGGCGCGCGCCCCGTGAGCACCGGGCCAGCACCCGGCGCAGTCGGCCGGGCTTGAGCCGGGCCAGGACGAACGCGGCGGCGACGGCGGCCCGCAGGCGCACCCCGCCCGCTCCCGCGCCCCGGCGCGGCATCGTCATCTCGGTGGTCATGGGCGCAGGATCTTCGCCTCGACGAGCCGACGGGTCAGCTCCGCGACGTCCGACTCGGCCTCGGCCCGCTCGACGTCGAACTCGGCGACGATCCGGTCGACGGCGGCCTCGGGGGCGCGGCCGGCCGCGAGGGTCTCGACGACGATGACGCTGGTGTCGTTCAACTGCCAGTAGCTGCCGCTCTTCTCGTCGAGCAGGACGCCGCCGTACTCGGTGGTCGTGACGGCGATGCCTTTTCTGAGCTTCACAGGGATGCCTCGCTGGGGGTGGTCGTGGGGGTCGACTGGGGTGTGGGCCAGGCGTTCTCGGCCGTGCGGAGCCAGGTCTCCCCGGCCACGGTGGAGCTGATGGAGTGTTCGACCAGGACCGGCGAGAAGGGTTCGGCGGCCAGCCGGAGCAGATGGAGGGAGTCCACCAGGCCGTGTTCGGCGAGACGGGATCCGGTCCACAACTCGGCGATCTCCGGGGCGTGTTCGCGCAGGCCCTGGTGTTCGTCCGAGGACATGTGGTCCTTCGTCGTCCGGGCCAGGAGCGCGTCGGGCACCACCCCGCGCATCGCCTCGACGAGCAGCGGCTTGTAGCGCCAGGGGCTGATGCGCTCCGGGAGGCGTACGGCGAGGGTCGCCTCCAGGATCCGGTCGTCGTAGAGGGGCGCGGCGACCGGCAGCCCGAGGGTCATGCCGATGTCCTCCATCGCCTGGAAGTGCCGGGCGCCCATCCGTACACCGTCGATGTCGACGTGCCGTCCCCGCCACGGGTCGATCGGTTCGGCGTGCTCGGCGGCGGCCCGGAACTCCTCGGCGATCAGGGTCCTGGCGTGCTCGGTGAGCCAGGGGTGCGGGGACTGCCGTACGCCCCAGGAGAGCAGCGGAGTCCGGGCGACGGGCTGCGGCGCGGCGGTGACCGCCCCGGCGATCCAGCGGGGGAACGCCGAACGGTCGAGCAGGGCCTTCAACGTCGGCAGGAGCGGCCAGCCGAGCTGGTGGCGCAGGCCGCCGAGGTGGCTCCAGGCGGTGAACGGGTTGCCGTGGAAGAGGTCCTGGTAGGCGTGGGGCAGGCCGAGGAAGATCTCGTCGCCGCCGTAGCCGGTGAGGTGGTAGCGGGAGCCGGTGGCCCGGGCGCGGCCGAGGAGCAGTTCCGCACGGGCCCGGCCGGGGGCGACGGGGAGCGGTTCGTCGTTCAACTCGGCTGCGGTGGAGGCGAGATCGGCGTAGAAGTAAGGGGCGTCGGCGGCGGGGATGACGTGGTGGTCCAGGACGGGGGCGGTGCTCGCGGCCGTGTTCCGTGCCACCTCGACCGCTCTGCGCGCCCAGGTCTCGTCCTCGCTGTAGCGGTCTCGGGCGGCCACCGTCAGCAGGGACAGCGACGCGGGGCCGGTCTCCCGGGCGGCGAAGGCGAGGACGGTGGAGTCCAGGCCGCCGGAGAGCTCGCAGCTGATCCGGTCCAGGCCGCCGACATGGGCCCGTACGGAGGCCGCGATGCCCTCCCCGACCCTGCGGGCCCCTTCCGCCAGGGGCAGTTCCCCGAGTGGCGGCTCCCACCAGCGGTGTTCCGTGGGACCGGGGACGGCGGCCGTGCCCGGTGCTGCGACGGGCAGGGCCAGACCGTACCCGGCACCGGTCTCGTGGACGCCCCGCCACACGGGGCGGCGGCTCAGGGGGTGCGGCAGGAAGTCCAGCAGCCGGAGCGCCAGCGCGCTGTCGTCGAGGGGCGCGCCGGTCAGGCGGGCCAGGACGGCGGGGCGGTCGGAGGCGATGGTTCCGGCCGCCGGGTGCCGGGCGTGGTAGATGCGGCGGAGTCCGGTGGCGGTGCCCCGGATCCAGCTGTCCCCGGACAGCCGGGCGACCACGTGGTAGAGGCCGGGCAGCCGGGCGAGGCGGCGCTCCAGGCCGGTCCGGTCGCGGGCGCCCTCCAGGATCCCGGCGAGCACGGCGTCGGGGACACGGTCCGGGCCGATGAGGACGAGGGCGTCCTCGCCCCGCGCGAGATGGCTGACCTCGCGGACCAGCGGGCGGGCGACGACCCAGGGCCGGCCCGAGGGATGGGCGACGGTCAGGGTGCCGTCCACCTCCCGGGCGGGCCCGGTGGCGTCCGGCGCGGAGGACCGGTCGGCAGCCGCTTCCGGTACGGGAAGCTGCCCGGCCACTGCCGCTCCCGCCGCGTTGTCCGGCAGGACGACGAAGTAGTCACGCAACTGGCCGGGCATCTTCACCTTTCGGAAGTACTCACGCGGTGCACAGGAATCGGATCGGCGGATCAGATGATGCGCCGGGTCCAGTACTCCTTGTACGAGCCGACGAAGTAGCCGGCGGTCTTCTTCGAGAAGTCGCCCTGCTGGAACATCGACGGCTTCACGTAAGCCTTCTTCTGCTGCTTCTGCTGCTTCATGACACCTTCCCTTCTGTGCGGTTGACGACCGTTATGCCCAACTGACCTCTGCATAACTGGAGTTATTCGTGCGACTGGTGTTCACCATGCGAACACCAGAGCCATCATGTCCGGCCGTTGAACCGGTACGCATGATTCCGACTTACCGTGCGAAGTTGGCCGGATAGCGCGAGCGTCGAGGTTCGGGGCGGGCTCATCCGGGACACCTCGACCCCGGGCCGGTACGACCCTCCCGCCACCCTGTGCAGTCGCACACGACCCGGACCGGGGCGCTCGGTGGACTGGACCAATGACTGGATGCGGCCATCGGACCGGGCGGTGAGCTGGCACGACGGGGAGCAGCCGTCGGCGGACCCGGCGAACCAGCCGGAACGGGCCCCGGACCGGGCTCCGCGACCGCTCTACCCCAGGGATCGCGGGCGCGCCACCGCCCTCGGCACAGTCGCACCGAAACGTGCTGCCGTACGGGAGTGGCCACGGCAAGTAGTCATTCGGCCACGCCGACCCCGCGCAACCGCCCGGCCACCGGCGCTCACCCGGCCCGCAGCCGCCCCATCCCTACCTCGTGCGCAGCCGGTAGCCGCCCCAGGCCGCCGTACCCGCGCCCAGGAGCAGCGGGATCATGCCGTAGCCGACGACCGTCGAGGAGTGGGCGTACCAGCGTCCGCCGTCGAACACCTGCGTCGCGGTGACCGTCGCGGGGTCGGTCCGGCCGTCGTGGTCGGCGAAGAGGAGCCTGCTGCGGCTGATCTCCGCGGACCGGGGCACACCGTCCACATGGGCGCGCAGCGCCTCGCGGCCCACCCGGTCGCGCTCGGCCGCGTTGGCGCGCTGCTGGGCCGCGCTCTCGCCGAAGCAGTGCCAGACCGTCTGGCCCTTCTCGGTACGGGTGTTGTGGCAGTCGATCCGGCCGAAGGTCTCCACCCGCATGCCGAGGGCGCCGGAGAGGCCCGTCCCGGTCACCACGACGAGCAGCCCCAGCGCGAACAGCAGGGCGCCGCCCACGACGAGCGAGACCCCCTCCAGCCGCCCTCGTCCGCCCGTTCTCCCCGTAGCGTTCACGCTCATGCCCGCCCCGCCCTCGTATCCGTACGCCCGTGTCCGTACGACCGTCCCCTCGCGCCATTGTCCCAAGGGACCCGGACACGCCCAGGGACCCCGGACACGCCACAGGGGCGGCACCTCCGTGAAGGAGATACCGCCCCTGCGGGACGCACTGCGCACGTACGGGGACGTACGCCGAACTTCGATCAGGTGGGGAGGCCGGGGCCTCCGTGGCTGATCAGAAGTCCATGTCACCGCCCGGCATGCCGCCCGGAGCGGCCGCGCCGGCCTTCTCGGGCTTGTCGGCGATGACGGCCTCGGTGGTGAGGAACAGCGCGGCGATGGACGCGGCGTTCTGCAGGGCGGAGCGCGTGACCTTCGCCGGGTCGAGGATGCCCTCGGCGATCATGTCGACGTACTCGCCGGTCGCGGCGTTGAGGCCGTGACCGATCGGCAGGTTGCGGACCTTCTCCACGACGACGCCACCCTCGAGACCACCGTTGACGGCGATCTGCTTGAGCGGGGCCTCCAGCGCGAGCTTCACGGCGTTGGCGCCGGTCGCCTCGTCGCCCGTGAGGTCGAGCTTCTCGAAGACGGCCGAGGCCTGGAGCAGAGCCACGCCACCACCGGCGACGATGCCCTCCTCGACGGCGGCCTTGGCGTTGCGCACCGCGTCCTCGATGCGGTGCTTGCGCTCCTTGAGCTCCACCTCGGTGGCGGCGCCGGCCTTGATGACGGCCACGCCGCCGGCCAGCTTCGCGAGGCGCTCCTGGAGCTTCTCGCGGTCGTAGTCCGAGTCGGAGTTCTCGATCTCGGCACGGATCTGGTTGACGCGGCCCTGAACCTGGTCGCTGTCACCGGCGCCGTCGACGATCGTCGTCTCGTCCTTGGTGATGACGACCTTGCGGGCGCGGCCGAGCAGGTCCAGGCCGGCGTTCTCCAGCTTGAGACCGACCTCCTCGGAGATCACGGTGCCACCGGTGAGGATGGCGATGTCCGCGAGCATGGCCTTGCGGCGGTCGCCGAAGCCCGGGGCCTTGACGGCGACGGACTTGAACGTGCCCTTGATCTTGTTGACGACCAGGGTGGAGAGCGCCTCGCCCTCGACGTCCTCGGCGATGATCAGCAGGGGCTTGCCCGACTGCATGACCTTCTCCAGCAGCGGGATCAGGTCCTTGACGCTGCCGATCTTCGAGTTGACGATCAGGATGTACGGGTCGTCGAGCGACGCCTCCATACGCTCCATGTCGGTGGCGAAGTACGCCGAGATGTAGCCCTTGTCGAAGCGCATACCCTCGGTGAGCTCCAGCTCCAGACCGAAGGTCTGGGACTCCTCGACGGTGATGACGCCTTCCTTGCCGACCTTGTCCATCGCCTCGGCGATCTTGGCGCCGATCTCGGTGTCGGCGGCGGAGATGGAGGCGGTCGAAGCGATCTGCTCCTTGGTCTCCACGTCCTTGGCCTGCTCCAGCAGAGCGGCGGAGACGGCCTCGACGGCCTTCTCGATACCGCGCTTGAGGGCCATCGGGTTGGCGCCTGCGGCGACGTTGCGCAGACCCTCGCGGACGAGAGCCTGGGCGAGAACGGTGGCGGTGGTCGTACCGTCGCCGGCGACGTCGTCCGTCTTCTTGGCGACCTCCTTGACCAGCTCCGCACCGATCTTCTCGTACGGGTCCTCGAGCTCGATCTCCTTGGCGATGGAAACACCATCGTTGGTGATCGTGGGCGCGCCCCACTTCTTCTCGAGGACGACGTTACGGCCCTTGGGGCCGAGGGTGACCTTGACGGCGTCGGCGAGCTGGTTCATCCCGCGCTCGAGACCGCGCCGTGCCTCCTCGTCGAACGCGATGATCTTGGCCATGTGAAGTGGTCCTCCCGGACAGGGGTGGATTTCTCCGGACCGGGAGGCGCCCGCGACGGACGGCCTGCGCGTGTGCCGGTTCCTTGCCCCAGCACACCTGCGGGCCTCACCGGCCCGGTCCAAGTTCTGTCACTCTCACCTGGAGAGTGCTAACGCCA
This sequence comes from Streptomyces globisporus, assembly GCA_014649555.1. Taxonomy (GTDB): domain Bacteria; phylum Actinomycetota; class Actinomycetes; order Streptomycetales; family Streptomycetaceae; genus Streptomyces; species Streptomyces globisporus. The sequence continues at coordinate 53,453 of BMTG01000018.1, forward strand.
ATGATTAGCACTCGACCCCCGAGAGTGCAAGCGCCTTCGGCGAGTGCCCGCCATGCGGCCGAGGCGCGCGAAGACCTGCCGGGACCGGGCCGTGACCGACCCGTCCCCCGCACGCGCGTAGGGCCCGACCCCCTGATCCCGGGGTCGGGCCCTACGTGCGTGAGTGGTGTCGTCGGACGACCGCGCCGAGCTCAGCCGACGGCGAGCTTGACCATGTCGGCCTGGGGCCCCTTCTGGCCCTGCGAGATCTCGAATTCAACTCGCTGACCCTCTTCGAGGGTGCGGTACCCGTCCATCTGGATCGCGCTGTAGTGGACGAAAACATCCGCACCACCGTCGACCGCGATGAAGCCGTACCCCTTCTCCGCGTTGAACCACTTGACGGTGCCCTGAGCCATGCCTAACTCCCCTATTACTGGCCCTTGCGCAGGACCGCACTTCGCGGCCCCGGGTCGTGACTCACCCTCCGACAGGAGAGGGTGCGCGGCGCCGCAGCGCGTCGACCGCGGCCGAATGTATCCGTCCAACTGCCCTCTGCAACAGGTCAATCGGACGAGAATTCTGGGCACAGAGGAACAGGCGAAAATGCGGGTTTGCTGAGATTTACGGGCAAGTCGGGCCAGGCAAAGGGCACTTATGCCGCAAGAGGTTCACGCACTTTGGCTGCTTCTTATCGGGGCCGGGCGCATTCTCATATGCGGGCGGCACGAGCAGCGGATGGGGCTTCCCCAACTGTACCGCGCTCAACCATGCAGAATTGCCCCCTCCGCTTCTCTCGCGGAGGGGGCAACCGTGGTCACACAGAGGTGCGGTGGGGCCGCCGACGAGCGGCCCGGGCGGTTCAGCAGCCGCCGGCCACCGCGGGGATGATCGAGACGCCCGCGCCGTCCGGCGTGGCCGCGTCCAGGCCGCCCTCGAAGCGCACGTCGTCGTCGTTGACGTACACGTTCACGAAGCGGCGCAGCTTGCCCTGGTCGTCCAGGACGCGGGCGGCGATGCCCGGGTGGTCCTTCTCCAGGGACTCGATGACCTCGGAGAGCTTCGTACCCTCCGCCGGCACCTCGGCCTGGCCGCCCGTGTACGTACGGAGGATGGTGGGGATGCGGACCTTGACGCTCATGGTGGTGCCCTTCTTCCTTCGGTACGGGGTGGTCGTCAGGCGGTGCCGAGGCCCGCGGCGCGGAACGCGTCCAGGCTCGGCTTGATGGTGGCCGTGGCCTGCGAGGTGGCGGAGACCGCGTCGAGCGTCTTGAGGCCGTCACCGGTGTTGACGACGACGGTGGTGAGCGTCCGGTCGATGACACCGGCCTCGATGAGCTTCTTCGTCACGCCGAGCGTCACCCCGCCCGCCGTCTCGCCGAAGATGCCCTCGGTGCGGGCCAGCAGCTTGATCGCGTCGACGACCTGCTCGTCGGTGACGTCCTCCACCGCGCCGCCGGTGCGCCGGGCGATGTCGAGGACGTAGGGGCCGTCGGCCGGGTTGCCGATGGCCAGCGACTTGGCGATGGTGTTCGGCTTCTGGGGCCGTACGACGTCGTGACCGGCCTTGAAGGCGGCGGAGACCGGGGAGCAGCCCTCGGCCTGGGCGCCGAAGATCTTGTACGGCTTGTCCTCGACGAGGCCCAGCTTGATCAGCTCCTGGAGACCCTTGTCGATCTTCGTGAGCTGCGAGCCGGACGCGATCGGGATGACGATCTGGTCGGGCAGCCGCCAGCCGAGCTGCTCGCAGATCTCGTACGCCAGCGTCTTGGAGCCCTCGCCGTAGTACGGGCGGAGGTTGACGTTGACGAAGCCCCAGCCCTCGCCGAGCGGGTCGCCGATGAGCTCCGAGCAGAAGCGGTTGACGTCGTCGTAATTGCCCTCGATGCCGACCAGTTCACCGCCGTACACCGCGGCCATGACGACCTTGCCCTGCTCCAGGTCGTGCGGGATGAACACGCAGGAGCGCAGTCCGGCGCGGGCGGCGGCGGCGCCGACGGCTCCGGCCAGGTTGCCCGTGGAGGAGCAGGAGAGGGTGGTGAAACCGAAGGCGCGGGCGGCCTCGACGGCGATCGCGACGACACGGTCCTTGAAGGAGTGCGTCGGGTTGCCGGAGTCGTCCTTCACGTACAGGCCGCCGGTGACGCCCAGCTCACGGGCGAGGTTGTCGGCCTTGACCAGCTTGGTGAAACCGGGGTTGATGTTGGGCTTCTCCGCGACGTCCGCGGGCACCGGCAGCAGCGGTGCGTAGCGCCAGATGTTGTCCGGACCGGCCTCGATGCGCTTGCGCAGTTCCTCGGGCGAGCCGGTGGGCAGGTCGTAGGCCACTTCGAGCGGCCCGAAACAGGACGCACAGGCGAAAAGCGGGCCGAGCTCGAAACGCTCGCCGCACTCGCGGCAGGAAAGCGCCGCTGCGGGACCCAGGTCCGGGGAAGCGGTGGTGGCATTACCTGCGACGGTCTGAACAGCCATGATGGCGGAGGCCCTTTCTCCTCATCTTCCTCGCGACGCATTTCGCCGCAAGACGGAATTGGCACCTTCCCCACCGTGACCTCGCGGTCGGCAGGAGGGTTGCCGGGACTTCAACGGGCCGTTCCCTCAGTCCCTCTGGATGAGCTCTATGGCACTGGATCTTCGATCCAGGCGTTTATGTGCGGTCCGACCCCGACATGCGACGGTCATCCGCGTTGTTCAAGACTGTAACCGAAGCACCGGACCGTTGAGATAGTCGTCCGAACCGCGAGATGGATCACACACAGGGAGTGCCGACCGTGCTCGAAGAGGTGGAACGCTGGCTGACCAGGCGTTCCTGGTCGTCCGGCGACCGCCCGCTGCACCAGCTCACCGACGCCCGGGCCGCCGACCCGCGCCGCACGTCCGTGAGCGTGGTGCTGCCCGCGCTGAACGAGGAGGCCACGGTCGGCGCGATCGTGGCGGTGATCCGCCGCGAGCTGATGGAGAAGATCCGGCTCGTCGACGAACTCGTGGTGATCGACTCCGGCTCCACCGACGCCACAGCGGCCGTGGCCCGGGCGGCGGGCGCGCGCGTGGTCCACCGGGACGCGATCCTGCCCCGGATCCCGGCCCTGCCCGGCAAGGGTGAGGTGCTGTGGCGCTCACTCCTGGTGACCAGCGGCGAGATCGTCTGCTTCGTGGACGCCGACCTGAAGGACTTCTCGGCGGACTTCGTCTCGGGGACGGTCGGCCCGCTGCTCACCGACCCCGCCGTCCAGTTCGTCAAGGCGATGTACGACCGCCCGCTCGGCGACAGCGCAGGCCAGGGCGGCCGGGTCACTGAACTGGTGGCACGCCCGCTGCTCAATCTGCACTGGCCGCAGCTGGCCGGTTTCGTGCAGCCTCTGGGCGGCGAGTACGCGGTGCGCCGGTCCCTGCTGGAGCGGCTGCCGTTCCCGGTCGGTTACGGAGTGGAGCTGGGGCTGCTCGTGGACGCCCTGCACACGGTGGGCCTGGACGCGCTGGGCCAGGTGGACGTGGGGGTGCGGCGCCACCGCCACCAGGACGGTCAGGCGCTGGGCCGGATGGCGGCGGCGATCTACCGCACGGCACAGCTGCGGCTCTCCCGGGGCCATCTGGTGCGGCCGGCGCTGACCCAGTTCGAGCGCGGCGAGGACGGCTTCGTGGCGCGCACCCATGCGGTGGACACGGAGGAGCGGCCGCCGATGCGGGAGATCGCGGAGTACGCGGAGCGCCACGCGGCGTGAGGGGGTGGGCGGCGGCCGTGCGGGGCGGGCACGCGGTGTGCGGGGCTGGGCGGCGGGCCGTGCGGGGCGGGCGCGCGGTGTGCGGGCGGTGACCGGTCCTCCGGACGCGCGTTTGGCGGCTTCCCGAACGGGCTAGGTTCCGCTACATGGTCACCGAGCACACGTCTTCCTCGAACGCCCAGGTCCTCGTCGCGTCCAACCGCGGCCCGATCACGTACACGCTCGGCGAGGACGGGACGCTCGACGCCAAGCGCGGCGGCGGCGGTCTCGTCTCCGGGCTGAGCTCCGTCGACGACAAGCTGTGGGTCTGCGCGGCCCTCGGCGACGGCGACCGGGAGGCGGTGCGGCGCGGAGTCGGCGAGCCGGGCGTCCGGATGCTCGACATCGACGCCGAGGTGCACGCCGACGCGTACAACGGCATCGCGAACTCCGTGCTGTGGTTCGTCCACCACCTGCTCTACCAGACCCCCGTCGAGCCGGTCTTCGACACGGAGTTCCGGCGGCAGTGGGCGGCGTACGAGACGTACAACCGGGCCTTCGCCGAGGCGCTGGCCCAGGAGGCGGGGCCGGGGGCGGCGGTCCTCGTGCAGGACTACCACCTGGCCCTGGTCCCCGGCATGCTCCGCGAACTGCGCCCGGACCTGAGGATCGGCCACTTCTCGCACACCCCGTGGGCGCCCGTCGACTACTTCCGGCTGCTGCCCGACGACATCGCGGAGCAGCTGCTGCGCGGCATCCTCGGCGCGGACCGGGCCGCGTTCCTGACCCGGCGCTGGGCGGACGCGTTCATCGGCTGCTGTACGGAGATCCTCGGCGGCACGGGCCGGACCAGGATCGGGGTGCACGGGCTGGGGGCCGACGCGGACTTCCTGCGCCGCCGCTCGCACGAGGCGGACGTGGACGAGCGGATGGCGGCGCTGCGCGAGCAGGTGGGCGAGGACAGGAAGACGATCGTGCGGGTGGACCGCACCGAGCTGTCCAAGAACATCGTGCGCGGCCTGCACGCGTACCGCACGCTGCTGGAGACCCGCCCCGAGTGGCGCGAGCGCGTCGTCCACATCGCCTTCGCCTACCCCTCCCGCCAGGACCTCGCCGTCTACCGGGACTACACGGCGGCGGTCCAGTCGCTGGCGACAGAGATCAACGGGGAGTACGGCACGGAGAGCTGGACCCCGGTCGTCCTCCACGTCAAGGACGACTTCGCCCGCTCGCTGGCCGCCTACCGGCTGGCGGACGTGGCCCTGGTCAACCCGATCCGCGACGGCATGAACCTGGTCGCCAAGGAGGTCCCCGTCGTCTCGGACCACGGCTGCGCGCTGGTGCTGTCGCGGGAGGCGGGGGCGTACGAGGAGCTCGGCGAGGACGCGATCGTGGTGAACCCGTACGACGTGACGGGCACGGCGGAGGCCCTGCACGAGGCGCTGACGATGAGCGGGGACGAGCGCTCGGGCCGCACGAAGCGACTGGCGGAGGCGGCGACCGCGCTCCCGCCGCAGCGGTGGTTCCTGGACCAGCTGGAGGCGCTGCGGCAGGAGTGAGATCCCTTTGGAGGACCCCTCTGGAGGCGCTGCGGCAGGGGTGAGACCCCTTGCGGCTTTGCCGGCGGTCCGCCAGGGCCGCCGCTCCGGTGGTGACCTAAAGGCGGTCCGCCAGGGCCGCCGCTCCGGTGGTGACCTACAGGCGGTCCGCCAGGGCCGCCAGGAAGTCCACCACCGCGGCCGGGCCCGGCACCGACAGATCGGCGCGCTCGGCCAGTTCGGGTACCTCGGCACTGCCGCTGCACACCAGCAGACCGGGAATGCCGTCCGGGCCCTCGCTGCGCAGCTTCTCCACCGCGGCGAACGCGGCGAGGTCCCCGAGGTCATCGCCCGCGTAGATCACGGACTCCGCGTCCAGCTCCGCGACGAACCCGGCGAGCGCGACGCCCTTGTCCATGCCGGGCGGGCGCAACTCCAGCACCAGACGCCCCGGTTCGACGATCAGCCCGTGCTTCGCCGCCAGCTCACCGAGGGGCCCGCGCAGCGACTCGAAGACCGCCTGCGGGTCCTGGGCCCGCCGGGTGTGGACGGCGACGGCCTGCCCCTTCTCCTCGATCCAGGTGCCGTTCCAGGCCCCGAACTCGTGCAGTACGCCGGGGAGTTCGGCGCGTACCGCCGTGACGCCCGGGTGCGGGGCGGGGGCGTGCACCGTGCCGGTCACGGCGTCCCAGCGCTCGGCCCCGTAGTGTCCGAGCACGACCAGGTGCTCCAGACCGGGGACGCCCGCGAAGCCCCCGTAGCGCACGGCGACGCCCGCCGGGCGGCCGGTGATCACGGCGATCGCGGCGACCTTCGGCGCGAGCGCGGCGAGCGCCTCGACGGTGCCGGGGTGGGCGCGGGCCTGTTCGGGGTCCGGGACGATGTCGGCGAGCGTGCCGTCGAAGTCGAGGGCGACGACCGCGCGGTCCGGCCGGGCGAGTACGGCGTCGAGCCCCTCGCGGCCGGCCGGGGTGGTCGGTTTCGGAAGACGTTCCGGGTGACTGCCCATGGGGCGAGCCTATGCCCTGGGCGGAGGGAGCACGAGCGTGCTCCCGCCGACGCCGCTGGGCACCCCGGGGCGACTTGATCACGGGAGCCGGCGAGTTCGACCGGCCGGGTCCGCAAGGCGGACAGGGCCGGCAGGACGGTAGAGCCCGCGGCCAGGAGGGCGGCGGACCCAGCGAGACGGAGCACAGCAAGATCGCGGCGCCGTCCGGAGGCGGCCCTGACCAGGGTGTTGGCCAGGGCTGTCGCGGTGGAGAGCAGGGCGATGCCGAGGATCATCCGCAGGCCGGTGCGGGTGCGGTCGTCGGGACCGGTGTCGGCAGGGGCCAGCCATGCCGCGCGGGTCGCCACCCGCGTACCGGTGTCGGCAGCGGCGGTGTCCAGCGCGGCGGCGACACGCCCGCGCCCACGCGCCTCGGGCTTGACAGTCATTCCCTCACGACTCCATGATTCCATTAATTGATTCATGGAATCACGATGACGGATCGACGGATCACGGATCACGAAACCGAGGTGAGGCGCGTGGCAGACACGAGCACCCCGAACGCGACGTCCGGCAACTGGGCCCTGGAGGCCCGCGGCCTGGGCAAGCGCTACCGGCGCGGCTGGGCGCTGCGCGACTGCTCCTTCCGGATCCCGGCCGGCCGCATCTGCGGCCTGGTCGGCCCGAACGGAGCCGGCAAGAGCACGCTGCTCGGGCTGGCGACCCGGCAGGTGCAGCCGACCATCGGCGACCTGCGCGTCTTCGGCGTACCGGTCGACGACCCCGCCGTACTGCCCCAGGTCGCGTTCCTCGGCCAGGACAAGCCGCTGTTCAAGCGGTTCACCGTGGCGGAGACGCTGCGAATGGGCGCCGAGCTGAACCCCGGCTGGGACGCGGCCGCGGCGGAGCGGATCGTCCGCGCGGGCAACGTCCCGGCGGACGCGAGGGTCGGCACGCTCTCCGGCGGCCAGCGCACCCGGGTGGCCTTCGCGCTCGCCTTCGGCAAGCGGCCCGACCTGCTGCTCCTGGACGAGCCGATGTCGGACCTCGACCCGCTGGCCCGGGACGAGATGAGCACCCTGCTGATGGCGGAGGCCGTCGAGCGCGGCACGACGGTGGTGATGTCCTCGCACATGCTGACCGAGCTGGAGGACATGTGCGACTACCTCCTGGTCGTCTCCGAGGGCCGTATCCGCATGGCCGGTGACGCCGACGCGCTCGTACCGGCCCACACCCTGGTCACCGGGGTGGTCCGGGACGGCTCGCTGCCGCCCGAGCTGGCCGCTCACACGATCGTCGAATCCCGCCTGCAGGGACGGCAGTTCCAGGCGATGATCCGCCCCCGGGGCCCGCTCCCGGCCGACTGGGAGAGGGCCGAACCCTCCCTGGAAGAAGTCCTCCTCGCCCATCTCCGCTCCCCGGACGCGCCCCCGCTCTACACCCAGGGCGCCCGCGTCGATGCCGAAGGGACCCAGGCAGCATGAGCACCACCACCCTCACCGAGAAGCCCGGAAAGCCCGGGAAGTCCTCCGAACTCGGCTCCGGACGCCGCCTGTTGCGCGGCCTTCCCTGGCTCGTCGTCCGCCAGCACCGGGTCGCGCTGGCCTGCGTGCTCGGCCTCACGGTGCTCACCGCGCTCTGGATCCTGTACGAGCGCCACGAGCTGGTGCAGCTGCTCGACGCGAAGGGCTGGCCGGAGAAGGACCCCGGCCGGCCGATGGAGAACAACCGTGGCTACAACTACATCACCAGCATCATCAACGGCCTGCCGCTGATCCTCGCCGTCTTCGTCGGCGCCCCGCTGATCGCGGGCGACCAGGAGAACGGCACCGCACAGCTCGTCACCACCCAGTCCGTGACCCGCCGCCAGTGGCTGATCGCCAAGCTGGGCCTGGCGTACACCCTCGCGCTGGTCTCCGGCCTGGTGGTCTCGGCGCTGTTCACCTGGTGGTGGAAGCCGCACCGCTCGCTCTTCGCCAGCGCGTGGATCGACGGCGTCATCTTCGACAACACCGGCCCGGTCCTCCCCGCCTTCCTGCTCTTCCTCACCGCCGCCGGCATCACCATCGGGGCCCTGGTCCGCCGGATGCTCCCGGCCATGGTGGGCGCGTTCCTCTTCACCTCGGTCACCACCCTGTTCGTCTGGGACGAGGTGCGCGTGCGGCTCGGCTCCCCGCAGATGTTCACGTACCCGATGGACAGCGAGCTCCCGGCCCGCTTCAACGACGCTTATGAGGTGGACCGTTGGGTCGGCAGCGCCGACGGCACCTTGTACAACTGGGGCCGCTGCGCCGAGGCGACCGAGAAGGCGACGAACGCGTGCATCAAGGAGCACGGCATCGTCAACGACGTGATCCAGTACATCGGCTACAACCAGATGGCGGGGATGCAGTGGCTCGCGGCAGGCATCCTGCTCGCCGGAACGGTCCTGCTCACGGCGTTCACCCTCTGGTGGACCTCGCGCCGCCCGCTGTGACCCACCGCCCCCTCCCCTACGTAAAGTGTCGGCAATCGAGCGGAAGGTGAAGTCCGTGGTCGTGTTCCGCATCGACCGGCGCAGTGGGGTGGCGACCTATCTCCAGATCGTCCGGCAGGTCGAGCAGGCGCTGCGCATGGGGGCGCTGGAGGAGGGCGACCGGCTGCCCACGGCGGCCCAGGTCGCCGCGACCACGAAGGTCAACCCCAACACGACCCTCAAGGCCTACCGCGAACTGGAGCGCATGGGCCTCGCCGAGGTACGCCAGGGGGCGGGCACGTTCATCACCCGCACCCTGGCCCAGCCCCAGTCCGGCCCCGACTCCCCGCTGCGCACCGCCCTCACGGACTGGCTGACGCAGGCCCGCGCCGAGGGCCTCACCGGCCAGGACGTCACGGCGCTGTTCCACGCGGCTTTCGAGAACGCGTACCCGGGCGAGGCGCCGGACTGACGGACAGCCCCAGTCGCTCGCCGAGTTCCCTGACCCCGATGCCGTAGGTCTCCACGACGGTGACACCCTGCGCACACAGGAGGACCCGGTCAGGGGGTAGGTGCAGCGGGCGACGATTTTCGGATCGCCTTCCTTCGTGAAGAGGTTCATCATCACGAAGGGCCTCGGGAGCGAGTTCCCGAGCCTTGGCGAGGACACCGGTCAGCGCCGTCGCCGCCAGGTCGTCCGGCCGGATGCCCGCCAGCGAAGCGGCCGAACGGGGTGCGGGCGGCCGCGTAGAGGTACGCGCTGGTCATGACGTCCCCTGATCGATCTCGGCGAAGAAGAGAAAAACCCCAGGTCACGGCAGTGAGTCCTGGGGCTGATCGGAGCCGCCTTCGGGATTCGAACCCGAGCACTCGCGCTACGAGACCGCGCTCCCACAACGAGCCTCCGAGCCGCGCTTCACGCCGGGGCGGAGGCAGGGCGCTCGGGCTCATGCGCGGCGGACACGTTGCCTCAAGCCGCGGGCGGGCGGGTGGAGTGGTGGTACTCGGCGTTGATGCGCCGCGCTTCCTCGAGTTGGTCTTCGAGGATGACGATGCGGCAGGCCGCCTCGATCGGCGTGCCGGCGTCGACGAGCTCGCGGGCCCGGGCGGCGATGCGGAGCTGATAGCGGGAGTAGCGGCGGTGCCCGCCCGCGGAGCGCAGGGGTGTGATGAGGCGGGCCTCGCCGATGGCGCGGAGGAATCCCTGGGTGGTGTTGAGCATCTCAGCGGCCCGGCCCATGGTGTAGGCGGGGTAGTCGTCGTCATCGAGGCGGCCGAACGAGTCGTCTGCTGTCATCTGTACCTTCCTGTGGAACACGCGTCGGAGGGGCCCGGGTGCCACTTGGCACCCGGGCCCCGAAGGAACTGCTACACCATCAGCCGGCCTGGATCGGCTACGTCGGCTCTGTGTTTCCGCATACCTGCCGGGAAGAGACCCTGGGGCTGCGGGGATCGCGGTTGCTTGACCGGAGACCACCTCACTATCGATGTCCTGCGGTACCCGGGCCCCAAACGTTCACCCGGGCGATCCTGATGGTGCTCAACTCCTCCGTTCTTCCCTCTGGTACAGCCTACTTCCGCACTTCTGGTGGCCTCTCACGGCGCCACTCCGGCAGCTGGCCCCGTCGCCCGTCCTGCATCTGCTCTGGCTGAGAACCCCACTGCCGAACCTCCCGGTGCGCGCGCCCGCAGCCGACGCCTTCACCGAGGTGCTGCTCTCCTGTACTGCTCGCTGCGTGAACTGCGTACTGCTCACGGCGGCCCCTGAAAACCGCGGGCCACCCGGTCCGGTCGTCAGTCCCGTCGCCGTCCTGCGAAAACCCTGGCTTCGAAACTCCACTACCGCACCGACCTGCACTTACGGGTACTGCTCCCCGGCAGTTCATCCCTGCCGGGCCTGCTCGATCTCTCGGCTACGGACAAGACACTAACCCCAGCAACATGCGCATGTCTACTGCTGCCACGATAGATTTTCTATGAGGACTGCCAGTGAAGTCCTGCGGTACGCATCACCGGGAAACTGCACCGGAGCATGCCCTCAGGGGTGTGAGCGCAGCCGGAAACGGGCAGGCGGGCCAGCACGGCACAAGCGGTGCAACCGATCACAGGTGGGGTGTACGCGCATGAACAGCACGACGATCGCCCTCTCCCGGACGCCCCACGGACCGACCACGGTCCGGGGCGACAGCGCGGCCGGTATCAGCCAGGCCCGCCAGGCCGCCCGCGCCTTCACCGACCGCCTCACCCCGGCGCCCTGTCCGGACAGGGCGGACACGTTCGTTCTGGTGGTCTCCGAGCTCGTCACCAACGCCCTGCGTCACGGGGGCGGCACCTTCACCCTCCGCCTGAACGCCCACCCCGACGCCATCGAGGTCGCCGTCGACGACGACGGCCCACAGCTGCCCCGCATGCGCACCCCCGACCGGACCGGCGCCGGCGGGGGCTTCGGCTGGCCCATGGTCAACCACCTCGCCCGCACCACCGCGATCACCCGCCGGGCAGCCGGCGGCAAGACCGTCATCGCCCTCCTCCCCCGCTGACCCCACCTTCAGCGAAGCCGGGAAGTGGTTCAGTCACGGCCTCCCGCCCCGTGGAGCAGGTGTCCAGATGCCCGTAGTGAGGACGTTGAGGGCCAGGTGTGCCGAGCGTGAAGCGCCGAGCACTGCGAACCGCCGCATGTTCACGGTGGCCCGGTGCAGCACGACGAGTGGCAGCGCGGTGTCCAGGTGGGCGTCGTCGACGGCGTCGAGGAGCTGCCGCTTCGCGGAGGCGGCCGGCGCCTCGACGGCAGCCCGCCGGTTCACGAACCGGCGGTGAACCGTTGCCCGGCCGGACCGGCGGCCGCCGCGATCTGCTTCATGGGTGCTCGACCGGGTCTTCGGTCGCCAGCGCCTTCCGCGCCAGAACCTCGGCACCGTCCGCGCCGAAACCGGCACCACGGAGAGGTAGCCCGATGGCCGGACAATATAATCGGCCTCATGTCGAAGCCTGACGCACTGCTTGTCGACGTTGCCGCCCTGGTGGAGTCAGGGCACAGCAACCAGATGCCTCTGACCGTGGTCGCCGGTGGCGCCGTCATCACGGGCCGGCTGGCACCCGAAGCCGTGTGGAGGCAGCGGGTGTCGGAGGTCCTCGCGGACTCGGCACGCCTGAGCGACTTTTCCGCCATGTTCACCGCTGCGGCAGCCAAGGACGGGCCGCCCACGCATCTGCACTTCCATGTGGCCCGGATTCTCCAGGGCACGGTGGGTATCCCGGAGACGGGTGGGATGTACCGGGTGGCGATCGAGGATGTCAGCGCCTGGACCATGGGCGACTTCAGCTACTCCGACCACTGACCCACGGCCGCGCCGGGAAACCTCCGTACACGGTGGGGGTCCGACCGGCGCACCCGGTCGGACCCCCACCACAGCTCTGCCGACGGCTCGCTCCCGCCTGTCGATTCAGGCTGCCGCAGGGGCCCCGAGCATCGCGGAAGCCTGCTGCATCGGGGTGCGAACCCGCGTGGGCGCGGCGGCCTGGGGGAGTTCGCGGCAGGTGAAGCCGAGCTGGGTCATGGCCCGCAGGACTTCTCCCGCGCTGAAGTCGCGGCGGTCCTGTCGGGTGAGGACCTGCCCGACCTGTTTGACGGGGTAGGTGCGTCGGCCGATGATCACGGACTCGCCGGAAAGCTGCTCGGGCTTGATGCCCTTCATCGATTCCAGGACGCCGCTCCTGGTGAGGTCGAACGGGAAGCGGGCGATGACACAGCGCATGATGCCTCACAGGGAGAGGGACGGGGAGGGAGTGGTTCCGCCGCGGTCGAGACGGCTCAGCGAGCGAGGGCGAGGACGCCCAGGGCGCTGCCGTGTTCGTCGACCACCGGCAGGGCTTCGACGCGGTTGTGGCGCATCATGTGCCCGGCTTCGACCATGGTGGTCACCGGCGAGGTGAACGGCCCGCGGTCGCCGAAAATGTCCCGCAGCCGAACCCTGTCCGTGTAGGCGGAGCCGTCACGGGCTGCTGTGAGCTGAGCCTGAGTGACCAGCCCGGTACACAGTCCGCTGTCGTCGCAGACAAGCAGATGCCCGGTACGGGCACTGGCCATGACGAACAGGGCCACCTCGATGGTCATGTCGTCACAGACCTGCGGTCCGGCGGTGTCCATGGCGTCTGCCACCGTCCCACCCTCGGCAGGGGGTTGCGCCGAGCGGGGCTGCATCTGGACCAGCGTCAAAAGGTGCCTCCTGAAGAGATGGGTCAGCTTCCGGATCACGAAGTTCTCAGGCCGCCGCGTCGAAGGAGGACTGCCGCGCGGTCACGCGCCGGGCCGCCGAGGCGGGGCTGCGCCGGCCGCGTGAAGACGTACTGCGCTGACGCCGCTCGACCACCGGCGCGGTGATCGTCACAGGAACGCCGGAAGGGGGCTGGGCCCCGGTGATCCGGCTGAGTGCCTCCTCGCCGGAGCGGACCTGGGTGGTCTGGGGCACGATGCCGGCGGCGGCCATGAGGCGGGTCATGTCGCGGCGCTGGTTGGGGGTGACCAGGGTGACGACGCTGCCGGACTCCCCTGCCCGCGCGGTACGGCCGCCGCGGTGGAGGTAGTCCTTGTGGTCGGTCGGCGGGTCGACGTTGACGACGAGGTCGAGGTTGTCGACGTGGATGCCGCGTGCGGCGACGTTCGTGGCCACGAGCACGGTGACGTGTCCGGTCTTGAACTGGGTCAGGGTCCGGGTGCGCTGGGACTGCGCCTTCCCGCCGTGCAGGGCGGCGGCCCTCACACCACTGGCCAGCAGGTGGTCGGTGAGCTTGTCCACGGCCCGCTTGGTGTCCAGAAACATGATCACCCGGCCGTCGCGTGCGGCGATCTCGGTCGTCGCCCGGTGCTTGTCGGTGCCGTGGACGTGCAGCACGTGGTGCTCCATCGTCGTGACCGCACCGGCGGAGGGATCGACGGAGTGGACGACCGGGTCGGTGAGGTAGCGGCGGACCAGGCGGTCGACGTTGCGGTCCAGGGTGGCGGAGAACAGCATCCGCTGGCCCTCGGGACGGACCTGGTCCAGAAGCTCGGTGACCTGGGGCATGAAGCCCATGTCGGCCATCTGATCGGCCTCGTCCAGCACGGTGACCGCGACCTGGTTCAGCTGGCAGTCACCGCGGTCGATGAGGTCCTTGAGCCGGCCCGGCGTCGCCACGACGACCTCGGCGCCACCGCGCAGCGCGTTGGCCTGCCTCCCGATCGACATCCCGCCGACGACGGTGGCCAGGCGCAGCCTCACCGAGCGGGCATACGGGGCGAGCGCGTCGGTCACCTGCTGGGCCAGCTCACGCGTCGGCACGAGGACCAGGGCCAGAGGCTGACGGGGCTCGGCACGCTGACCGGCGGTGCGAGCCAGCAGGGCCAGTCCGAAGGCGAGGGTCTTCCCGGAGCCGGTGCGTCCTCGGCCCAGGGCGTCGCGGCCCGCAAGGGTGTTGGGCAGGGTCGCCCCCTGGATCGGGAACGGGACGCTCACCCCCTGCGCGGTCAGCGCCGCCAGCAGCTGTGCCGGCATGTCGAGGTCGGCGAACGCATCGACGGCGGGCAGCGCGGGAGTGACCGTGACCGGCAGGGCGAACTCGCCCTGAACCGCGGCGGGCCGCCGCCCCTGCCCACCCGAGCGGCCCGGGCCGCCGGAACGGCTCGGGGCGGCGGACCGGGTCGGGGCAGGCGAGTTGAAACGGCTGCCCCTGCCGGTACCCGCACCGGAGTCGACAGAACGGCTGCGGGCACGGGAGGAACGGTTGTTCGTACGTGTGGGGTTCATTCAGAACCTTCCTTGATACGGCGCGTATCAAGGAATTCCCGCAGCGGAAGAACAGCGCGGGGAATCACAAGAACGGGCCGAACAGAATGAGAGATTGAATCAGGCCTACGGTTAACCCCAAAGCGGGGCACAGGCCATGAAATGGGTGACGATATGCAGGTGAGGAATCCAGTACGCCTGCGAGGTGCGGCCGCACAGGAACGGGCAGCCGGAAGACTCCGTGTGCGGAGGTTCTGCCGCAGGGGGCACCGCTCCGGGAGAATGCCCGTAGCTGGGGCCCGCACCCCAAAGGATGCGGGCCCCAGCTACGAAGTGCGTGTCAGCGTCAGGCGGGAACGATGTTCTCGGCCGTCGGGCCCTTCTGGCTCGGTGCGATATCGAAGGTGACCTTCTGGCCTTCGAGCAGCTCACGGAAGCCCTCTGCGGCGATGTTCGAGAAGTGGGCGAACACGTCAGCGCCGCCACCGTCCTGCTCGATGAAGCCGAAACCCTTGGCCGCGTTGAACCACTTCACAGTGCCTGACGCCATGTCGTATCTCCTTCGGGGGCGTGTACGTCGGTACCCGTCTTGCACGGATTCCGCGTCGCCGCGATGATGCCCCGCCCGGAAAGCAACCGGAAAATACCATGAAGCTTCCACTGGCTGAAAATGTCCACGCAGGAGCTTGAAGTTTTGGGAACCACAACTGCAACCGAGATCGACAGTAGCATGCCGTAACGGTCCGCGTACGCTGAATAATTCCCCTCTCTTCACTGCGGCAAAAACACTCCCGGCGCGGAACGTTGAACCCTCACTCAGCGGCCGTAGATATTGATTCGCCCCGAGCGCAGCGTTGCAGGAAAGCTGATCGCCCTTCACGGCGCGGGATCAGGACAAGAGCCGGCCGGCGCGTCGCCGACTGCGGTCGCCGGCGGCTGCGGATGCCGGCTCACGCCTCTTCCTCACCTACCGACCGACCCGGCGTTCGTGCTCCTGGGCCGGAGGAACCATCAGGGCGACCCGCATCACGACGAAGGCGCCGCAGACCCAACCGGAGCCCGCTGGTACAGACATCGGGACTGGTCGCACCGTTGGTCGTCCCGTCGAGACCGACGGCTGGTCAGTGAGCGGCCAGGAGGATGGCAACGCAGTGCGCGGTGAAGGCCGCCACAGTGAGCGCGTGGAACACCTCGTGGCATACCGCGAACTGCTGGTGACCTCTCACAGCGCGACTTCGGCAGTCAGCCCCGTCGCCCGTCCTGCGTCTGCGCACACTGAGCTCCACCCGCCTGGACACGAAGCGGCGTTCCGAGAGCGGTCACCGTGGGGTATCCACATCGGACAGGAGGAGCCCGTCGAGCCGCTTCATGACATCCACCTGGGCCGGATTGTAAAGATCGCTGATGGCTTTGCCGATGGTGCGGGCGGTGTGCTGTCGGCCGCGCGGGGCGTCCGAAGCAAGGTCGCTGAGCCCGGGATGGCGGGCCCGTAGACCTTGGACGTAAGGCACGAGACGCTCGGCGAGACTCTGGCGGGTCAGTTCGTCTGCATCGGCGGGAAGTTCGTTGAGCTCTAGTGCCACCGGCTGCGGCTCCTGATGGAGCAAGTCGGCATACGCCTCCATTCCACCGGGGCCGAGGACCGTACCGAGGACGGTGACGAATGAGCGGTCCGGGTCAGGAAGCTCGGCTGTCTTGTCCACGGAGGAGAAGCGGAGGGGAAGATCGCTCGCGGCTCGTCCGCGCAGCAAGGCGCCCACCTCCGCACGGGCGTGTTGCAGGCGTTCGATGGTGGCGGCCAGCTCAGCGTCAAGAGCCCGCAGGTCACGCGGGTCGGGACCCGAATCCGGGTCGTCGTCCATGTCCGCGATCTGGGAGAGGGAGAAGCCCAGGGCGGTGAGGCGCTTGATCCGGAGGAGCCGGACAAGGTGACCGACGCCGTACTGTTTATAGCCGTTGGAACGGCGCTCCGGCTCCTCGATCAGGCCGATGTCGTGGTAGTGCCGTACGGCCCTGAGGCTGACGCCGGCCAGCTCCGCCATCTCCCGGGTGCTCCACGCCATGATCGAAATCTCCCCATCGTCCGGTGCTGCCGACGCGGTCACGTCGTGGGCCCCATTGAAAACCATGACGCCACGGCAGGCTGGGACAGGCCAGAGCGTACGAGGGTGCCGTCCACCCCCTCTTGGTGATGCCCTTGAGACCATCGCGGTTCAGAGTGGCCGCGAATGCCGCAGGGGTATACGACAACCACCGGGGTCCTGCCGCGGGTCAACGGCCAGCTGCACGAACCGTACGGCGGACGGAGAGTTCTTCGCCCTCCGCCGACAGGAAGTTCATGGTCCGCCGACGCAATATCATCGCCGAGGCCCTCGGACATACCCATGGCTGCGCTGCTCATCTTTGCCCCAGTCGAGGACTCCGCGGCTGTCGGCGTGCTCATCTAGTGCTCTGACCGCGAAGGTTCGCCGGGTCGGCGGTTCCAGCGGTTGGATGTCCAGAGACGTCCGACCCAACCGTTGGGGGGTGTGGTGGCTGAGCCTGCCCGTGTGCGCAGATTGACCGGCCAGGAGGGGCAGAAGCTGCAGCAGATCGTGCGCCGGGGCAGCACCAGCACGGTGCGACTACCGGCGCGCGATGATGCTGTTGGCCTCGGCCGGCGGAAACCGGGTACCGGTGATCGCGAAGCTGGTTCAGGCTGACGAGGACACCGTCCGCGACGTGAGCCACCGGTTCAACGAGATCGGCCTGGCCTGCCTGGCCCCTCGCTGGGCGGGAGACCGTCCCCGCCTGCTCAGTTCTGACGACGAGGACTTCGTCATTCAGACGGCCACCACCCGCCCGACCAAGCTCGGCCAGCCCTTCACCCGCTGGTCGATCCGTAAATCGCCGCCTACCTGCGGAAGGAGCACGCCCGTGTGATCCGGATCGGCCGCGAGGCATTACGGTGCCTGCTCGCCCGCCGCGGCATCACCTTCCAGCGCACCAAAACCTGGAAGGAGTCGCCCGACCCCGAGCCTGACGCCAAGCTGGACCGCATCGAGGAGGTGCTGGAACGCTTCGCGGACCGCGTGTTCGCGTTCGACGAGTTCGGGCCGCTCGGCATCCGCCCCAACCGCCGAGGCCGACTGGGCTCCCGCCGGTCACCCCGGGCGCCATCCCGCGACCTACCACCGCACCCACGGGGTCCGGTACTTCCACGGCTGCTATTCCGTCGGCGACGACCGGCTGTGGGGCGTCAACCGCCGCAAGAAGGGTGCAGTGAACACCCTGGCCGCACTGATGTCGATCCGGGCCGCGCGCCCGGACGGCGCCCCGATCTACGTCATCCTGGACACCTGTCCGCCCACAAGGGCGACAAGATCCGCCGCTGGGCGAAGAAGAACCGCGTCGAGCTGTGCTTCACCCGACCTACGCCTCCTGGGCCAACCCGATCGAAGCCCATTTCGGGCCACCGCGGCAGTTCACGATCGCCAACTCCAACCACCGCAACCACAGCGTGCAGACCCGGGCCCTGCACGCTTACCTGCGCTGGCAGAACAACAACACCCGCCACCCCGACATCATCGCGGCGCAGCGTCGCGAACGTGCCCGCGCCCGAAGCGAGAAGGGCATCCGCTGGGGCGGACGTCCCTTGCCGTCGCAACCTGAACGATCTGACGAACCCATGCGGTCGCGGCCCGAACGTGCAGCAGAGCACCGGACAGACGAATCACTCGCGCACACAGCCTGAGGCGGGCGAGGCGAGCATCGCTTTGAGGATGCGTTGCAGCTCAACGCGGTCCTGGGGGGTGACCCTCGCCAACCTGCGGTCGTACTCCGCCGCGAGAGCTGCAAGTGCTCGGTCGCGTGCTTGCGTGCCCTCAGCGGTCAGTACGAGCCGATGACGCCGCAAGTCCGCCTCGTCGATCTCGCGGCGGACAAAGCCCTTGGCGACGAGGTTGCGAACGTAGACCGTCACGCTCGCCTTGGGCAGCAGCAGCGCAGTCGCGATCTCAGCCGGGTACGGCGACGCCTCCACCTCGGCCAGGACGAAAAACTCCTTCGTCTCCAACCCGAGCTCGGCCAGCTCCCCCGTGCAGGCATCCATCACAACACCCAGCAGCCGCTGGTTCAGCGTCCACAGCTGCGCCCCGTCGACTGACATCGACCCTCCATCCAGATGGTACAGTTTCGTATTAGTTTTAGCTCGTACAAGATACTTTTTGTACTGGACTCCTATGGAATAATAATCTCACGAAGGAAGCCAGGCGTGATCCAGCACCTCACGATCCCGCGCGGTCCCATCAACCTCGCCGCGGACCTCCACCTGCCCGACAACGCCGACAGCAGTGCGCAGCTGCCCGCTGTGGTGCTCTCCACCCCCGGCAGCAGCGTCAAGGAGCAGATCGGTGCCAACTACGCCTCCCGCCTCGCCGCCCACGGGATCGCCGCCCTTGTCCTCGACCCCGCCCACCAGGGCCAGAGCGAGGGCGAGCCCCGCGACCTCGAAGACCCCTACCGCCGAGGCGAGGACATCTCCTACGCCATCGACGTGCTCACCACGACCCCCAGCACCGACCCGCAGCGCATCGGCGTCCTCGGCATCTGCGCCGGTGGCGGCTACGCCGTTCACACCGCCCGCACGGACCACCGCATCAAGGCGGTCGGTACGGTCGTCCCCGTCAACATCGGCAACGCGTTCCGCAACTTCTCCCCCGACGGTCCGGCCGCAGCACTCGACGCCCTCGCGGACGCACGGACCGAAGAGGCCCGCTCCAGCGAGATGACCCGCGTGAACTGGCTGCCCGACACCCTCGAGGAAGCCGAGGCAGCGGGCCTGACCGACATCGACACCACTCAGGCCATCACCTACTACCGCACCGAGCGCGGCGGCAACGCATACTCCACGAACCGGCGCCTCCTGCGCGGCGACTCCCACCTGCTGGGCTACGACGCCTTCCACCTGGCCGATCAGCTCATGACTCAGCCCCTGCAGGTCATCCTCGCCGGACGCATCGGCAACACCGGCTCCTACGACACCGGCATGCAGCTATGGAAGCTGGCCCCCAGCCCCGTCGACCTCATGGTGATCGACGGCGCTGGCCACTACGAGATGTACGACGAACCCGAATACGTCGACGCTGCCGTCGAACGACTCGTCAGCTTCTATGCGAACAACCTGTAAGGCATACGAACCGGCGAACCCCATGCGGTCACAGCACTTGCAGGTTGCCCCCGACCGACCCGGTCCGCACAAGGGGCAAAGGGCATACATGAATCTGCTCTCGCGCCCCTGCCTTCGGGAGCAACCGGTGCAGAGGAGTGCTTGGTTCGGTGCACGGCCGAGTCTGCCCGACCGGTGATGCGGGGCCGGTGGAGAGGACCTGGTCGACAGCTGCGTTGAGCGTCTCGGTCTCGGTGAGCAGGACGGATTCGCGGGTGGGCAGGGCGCGTTCGAGCGAGAGCCCGTTGAGGATGGCGAGAAGGAACCTGACGTTGCGGGTGTGGTCTCCCGGAGGGAGTGCGCCTTCCTCGGAGAGCACGGTCAGCCAGTGTTCGACCCGGCGCTCCGCCTCCCGCTCGAGGCGGAGGTATGCGGCGCGCACCGGTTCGGTCGGCTCGGGCTCGATGAAGTTCCGGTACGTCGCGCCCCATGCGGTCCGCGCGTCTTCGTTGGTGCCGGTCAGGGCGAGAACCTGCCGCAGGCAGTTCAGCAGCCGTTCGCGGGGCGCCAGGGTCTGGTCCCGGATCGGGTCGCCGGGCAGCAGGTGTTCGTAGATCCGCTCGAGCAAGCTGTCCTGCAGCGCGCGCTGGGTGGGGAAGTGGAACCTCAGCGAGCCGATACTCACCCCCGCACGCGCGGCGACCGCTCGCACGCTCAGCTTCGCCGCTACATCCTCGGCGATCATCTCCGCAGCGGCCTCGAGGATCTTCTCGCGTGTTTCCACGTTCCGCTCTCCTTAGCTTCTCCCAGCACCCTTCACTGTACTAGCACGCCGTACTAGTACAGCGTGCTAGCGTCCCTCTAGCACGCTGTACTAGTTGCGGTGTGGCCGATGCGCACAGGAAGGGCGGAGCATGGCGTTGAAGCAGTGGGCGGCATCAAGGCGCCTCAAGCCGGGCGACGGCAGGGAACTGCAGCGGTTCCGCTGGTGGCAGCTCCCCGTGCGCTCCCTGTTCTGGTTACGGCTTCCCGGTGACGGCGGGCAGGAAGGCCTGCACGCCGTCGACGTACGGCACTGGGCGCGGTTGGACGACAGCAGGATTCGCGCGCACCTGTTCCTGGACAGCAGGCAGGTGGGCGAGTCGAAACTGCCCGCACTCTTCCCTGTCGACGGGGGCGTCATCGAGGTGGCGATGAGCAGCTACGGCATCAAGCGCTGCCACTATCGCCCCTCGGACGGACAGCCGTTTCAGCTCACGCCCGACTCTGCCTCCGCGGAGGGACGGAGGGCGCGCTTCGGTGCTCGTCACCCGGGACTGAGCGGGGCGATCACCGTCGGATCGGTGCTGCTGCTGGTCATCGGTGTGGGCATGAACCTGTTGCAGCTCGCTGAACCCATCTCTGAGATTCCTCCCGTCGCGCAGCGGGGCGGAGCGTTCGATTCCCCGATACACCTGCCGATCTGGCTGAACCTCGCACTGGGGGGCGGGGCCGTTCTGGCGAGCATGGAGCGCGCACTCCGCCTGCGGTATTCCTCCCTGCTCGACGCGGCCGGTCACTGACTCATCGAAGCGAGGAAGTCGCGACCACGTCAGCCCTCTTCGGCCGGCCTCTCGCGCGCCCGGCACGGCCGGGCTACAGGGAATGGCACACGTAGGACGAGACGAAAGGACGATAATCATGATCCAGTTGAGGCCACGGGCCGCCGCCAAGTACGGGGCTGCGTTCGCCACAGCCCTCATGGTCCTGACGGGGTGCTCATCCGGCGTCTCGGGGCTGCGCAGCACGTCCGCAACGGGCGCGTCGGCCCCGGCCCCCTCCCCTGACCCGCTCACTTGGAGCACGTGCGGGAAGGACCTGGAATGCGCCACGATCAAGGTGCCGCAGGAATACACCGACCCCGAGGGCGCACAGATCCCCCTCGCGGTCATGCGGCACCGGGCCACTGATCCCGACCAGCGCATCGGCAGTCTCATCTTCAACCCGGGCGGACCCGGGGTCGCCGCCACCGAGACACTGCGTAATCTGCCCAAGACAGCCGGCACTCCGGGCGCTTTCTCGCCCGCTGTGCTCGCCAGATTCGACGTCATCGCGATGGACCCGCGCGGCGTCGGCCAATCGCAGGCCGTTCGCTGCCTGACCGACCAGCAGCGAGCCGACGCCGCCGGCACCTCCTTCGACCCGGCGATCCCCGGGGGCAAGCCTCTGCCGCGGCTGCTGGCCGATGCCGCCGCATTCACCGACGGCTGCGCCAAGCACCAGAGCAAGAAGTTCCTGGCCAGCCTTTCCACCGACAACGTGGCTCGCGACATCGACCGAGTCCGCGCCGCGCTCGGCGAGAAGAAGATCTCGTACTACGGCTTGTCCTACGGCACCGTGGTCGGTCCGATGTACGCCACCCTCTTCCCTCACCGAGTCCGCCAGATGGTGCTCGACGCGCCCGTCGACACCAACCAGTGGTTCGGCAACTCCCTCCCCTTCCAGAACGACGTCGCTGTGGCAAGCGAACGAACCCTCAACGCCTGGTTCAAGACCTGTCGCGCCGAAGGGGCCGCAGTATGCCCGTTCGGGGCAGGTGACCCGGAGGCGGCGTTCGACACACTCATCGACACGTTGGAAGCGAAGCCACTGAAGATCGCACCCGCCCAGGGGGGCGCCACCCCGGGCGGCGAGCTCGACGGTGCCATGGCCCTGGAGACCACCCGAGCCCTGGCCGGCGACCAGAACACCTGGC
Organism: Streptomyces globisporus; assembly: GCA_014649555.1. Lineage (GTDB taxonomy): Bacteria > Actinomycetota > Actinomycetes > Streptomycetales > Streptomycetaceae > Streptomyces > Streptomyces globisporus. The sequence goes on from BMTG01000018.1 coordinate 75,756, forward strand.
CCCTGCTGACCTCGGCACTGCTGGCCGCACAGAAGGGCAACGGCGCACCCCTCTACACCCTGTGGAGCAGCGTCACGGTATCCCCCTTCCCCGTCCCCACCGCGATGTTCGAAACCCACACCGCGGTACGCTGCGCCGACTGGAAGACCCCGTCCGGCATCGCCGCGCACAAGGCCGCTGCCACAAAGGCCACTACTGAGGCGAAGCGGATCGGGACCCGGGCCGCCTACTCCGCTCTCAACTGCGCACGTTGGCCCGCGCCGAACAAGGACCGCATCACCAAGCCGCTCACAGGCGCCGGAGCGCCACCGGCACTGGTGGTCGCAGGCCGGCTGGACCCCGTCACCCCCCATCACTGGGCCGAGAACATGACCCGGACTATGGACGCCGCGGTCCTGCTCACACGCGAAGGAGTCGGACACGGCTCCTACGGCATCAACTCGTGTGTCAACAAGGCAGTTGACACCGCACTCCTCCACGGCACCCACCCTGCCGACGGCACCGTGTGCAAGACGGACACGCCCGCGACCACCCGCCCCCTTGTCCCTGCGAAGCGTTGAGTCCCAGCCGGCCGTCACCCGCCCACGCATACGCACGGCACGACCTCAGAACAGCGGAAGGACTTACACGGGGCTGACTGATGTTCAAGGCCACAAACTAAGAGCCGGCCCGCATTTCCCGCCGGGTTCCCGACGACAAATACGGCACCTCGTCACATGGTCGGAGCGTCCCCATACATCCAGTATGCGGACGCTCCTTCACCTTGCGATGCATCATGTCTGGGCGCCACGCGCTTGGTCCACCAAGAATTGCGGGACAGCCCTCACGCAACCCACTTCAGGGCTCTGCCCGCGCTTGCTTCTGCGCCGGCTTGATGAACTGACGCGCCGCGAAAGCGGACAGAGAATAGGTCCTGCCTTCTCAACCGAGGCAGTCTCGGCGATGTAATTCGCGGTTGCTGACAGCGCAGGTCAAACAAGGCAAAGGGAAAACCCGTACCTTGCCCTCGTCGCCACCCCGCTCACAGCACACCACCTGGCCAGCTCAGGGGGGAGGCCACCCCGTCATCGGCGACTCTACGCCTCTGTCACGACGATGGGCTCGGCGCACACCATGCAATAGATCCTGAAATGTCCATTCTTCAGACCGTGCAGAACTATGCCGTAACGTCACCAGTTTCACGGCTCGAACCGGAGGTAGGAGAACCGCTGAAAAGCAAATCAGGGGCGAGGTCTTAGCGGTTACCACCTGAGAGATGCGCGAACACCGCATTCGCTCCATCTAATCCTTGACAGGATTTAAGGAAGGGAGGGTGCGACCGATGAGTCTTTTCCCTGCGCGCACTTCAATCTCTTATCGGCGATAGAAACTCTTGCTCACTTCGGCTAGCACAAAGGGGAGTTCCGATGCCCACGACTCTCGCTCAGAAGCTGTACCTGCTCTGCTACACCGTCAAGAAGGAAAAGTTCCAGCTCGACAACATCCAGGGGCGCGGCCAGCTGCTGCGGGCCGGGGCGATGACCGAGCTGGCCCGTAACGGTCTACTGGACGCGACCGGGGGGAAGGTTCGGCAACTCCCCGGCAATCCGCCTGAGGATCCGTTCACGGCATCGGTCTGGTTCGACCTGCCCGAGGACAAGCCCAAGGGCTGGCTGAAGTTCCTGCACAACAAGGCGCACACAGCCGAAACCCCGGTCCGCGACCAGCTGCTCACCTCCGGGGACGTCGCCGTCGAACGGCAGAAGAAGCTGGGGGTCGTATCCACCAAGAGGGTCACCGTGGTGCACCCGGACCTGGTGCACGCCCTGCAGGACCGGGTGCGCGCGATAGTGCTCGACGACGCTCCCGCCGATGGCCTGACGGACGAGCTGGCCATGGCCGTCCTGGCGGTCGAGCTGGAGCTCACCTCGGTGTGGAGCAAAGAGGACCGCCGCACCCACAAGTCCGCCCTGAAGGCGCAAGCGGCGCGGTTCGACGCGTTCGTCCCCGGACTGCGCAAGGCACTGCGCGACTCCTATCTCGCGAGCCGGGCCGTGGGGGGCGGCTGGAGCGCCTGAACCGCACCACGACCGCAACGAGAAATCCCCGAGAGACGCTGCGAACGCAGCACGTGACCAGGAGTGATCGATGACCCAACGCGAAGGCGAGCAGGCCCCCTCCCCAACTCACGACAACACAAGTGCTCCGCCCCCGCCCCGGGTTCGCCCATGCTCGAGTCCATGGGCGGCCCCGCGGGCTTCGTCTACTCGACCGTCCCGGTCGTGGTGTTCGTGATCGCACTCGCCTTGCTGTCGACGAAGGCAGCCGCGATCGCGGCGGTAGCGACCGGTGCGGTGCTCACCGTGGCCCGGCTGCTGCGCGGGGAACGTCTTCTCGCCGCCTCGGGCAGCCTGACCGGCGTTCTGGTCGCGGCAGGCATCGTCGCGATCACCGGATCCGCCAAGGACTTCTTCCTGCTGGGCATCTGGGTGGCCTTCGCAGGTTTCCTCGCCACCCTCGGTTCGGTCCTCCTTCGCCGCCCCCTGACCGGCGTGGCATGGAACCTCCTGCACGGTGGCGCGCACGCGTGGCACGCGGACCGTCAGGTTCTGCGGGCACACGACATAGCCACGCTCGCAGCGGCGAGCGTCCTGGGCGCCCGGTTCGTCGTGAAGCAGTGGCTCTACGTGCAGGACGCCACGGGCTGGCTCGCCTTCGCGAAGATCGCCATGGGCACTCCCCTCACCGTGGTTGCCGCGCTGGTCGTCGCCTGGGCCTTTCGTGCAACGTCCAAACGCCTGGTGGACAGCCGACCGGCCCCGTCCATCGCTCAGCAAGAGGTCGAGCTGCCCCCTCGTCAGGATGCGTCCAGGTAACGAGCAGTCACATCACCTCAGCGAAGAAGGAAACTCATGTCGATCAGCCACACGCAAATAGAGACGGTGCGGGAACTCGGAGCCTTCGAGCGGACCATCGATCTCTACATGCACCGAAACCCCGTCCAGTTCTCCCTGGTCGCCGAGATCGACCGTAAGGTCTGTGAGCAGACGCTGGCGCGGGCGCTGCAGCAGGTGCAGGCACAGCACCCGCTGCTCCGTGTCTCGGTCGACCGCCGGTCCGCTCAGGCTCGGTACCGCTGGGCAGAGGGCCCGGTCAGCATCGAATCCGCCGCCGAGGGAACGCCTTGGCAGGCGGTCGTCGCCCGTGAGCAGACGCGCCCCATCGCGCCGGAGCCCGGCCCGCTTCTGCGGGCCGTACTGATTCCCGCGGAAACAGGCAGCTTCATTGTGCTGACCTTCGCTCACCAGATCACCGACGGAACCGGCGGTATGCGGGTGGTGTCGGACCTCGTCGCCGCCCTCGACGGCGACGAGGAGAGCGGCAGGCCGACTCCGGGGCAGGATGCGCCGCCCTCCCAGGAGGCCCTCCTGCAAGCTATCGACGCGGCGATGCCTCCCGCAGGGCCGCCTCAGGACGAGCTGATGAACCCGCCTGGCCAGCTGACCCTGTTCTCGGGACGGACACCGCACGTCTCCGCCTTGGCCCTGCAACACGGTCTGACCACACGCCTCGTGGCCCGCTGCCGCGCGGAGGGCGTGTCCGTGCACGCCGCGCTGTGTGCTGCCGCCAGCACGGTCTTCCATCGTGCGGGCCGCGCCCGGGTGAGGGTGTTGAGCCCGGTCGACCTGCGCCGTGCCGCGGGTCTGCCCGACGCCGTCGCCAATCGGTTCGCGGGAGCGCGGACACTCAGCGAGGCGTCCCAGGCCGAAGATTTCTGGAAACTGACCCAGCACCATCACCAAGCTCTGGAAGATCAGCGGACACCTGGGTTGCTCAAGGCCGGTTCGCTGGCGCTGGCCCAGCAGCCGCCGACCACGCCCGAGGAGGCCGAAGCGATGATGACCGCGGTCACCGCCGCCGACATCCAGATCACCAACCTCGGAGTGGTTGAGGCGCCTGCACACGGCCGCGCCCGCCTCACCGCTCTGTGGGGGCCGGCGCAGACCACCCAACTGGCCGGCGAACACGTCCTGGGTGTCGCCACCTGTGCGGGACGCCTACGCATGACGGAACTGACCCACGACCCTCAGGCCGCTCTGCTGCCCGACATGGCCACCGTCCTCGCCCAGCAGTGCACCCAACCCGACGCCCCCTGCTGCTGATACGTGCAGAGCACCGAGCACCGTCCCGGACACCGTCGGCCGTCCAGCGGTTCGGAGCGCCCGGGACGCCTCGCCGAACGGGCGGTACGCCATTGAACCGACCTGGCCACCACATCCGCACCACGCCCTCGACAGCCGCCCCCGATGAGCGACACGCAGGAGTGACCATGCCGTCCCGTACCGACGCCGACGAAACAGCCGATACCGCCTTCCTGGCCGAGCTCCGGTCCCGTATTCCTGCGGACCGTGTGCTCACCGGCGGTCCGGAGTACACGCGAGCCGTTGCGCTGTTCAACGCAGCGGTCGATGTCCGCCCTTCCGTCGTCGTGCGGTGCGCGAGCACCACTGACGTGCAGGCAGCAATACGCGCTTCTTGCAACCACGGAGTGCCGCTCTCCGTGCGTGGCGGGGGTCACGACTTCTGGGGCCGGGCATTCCGTCCCGGAGGACTGGTCCTCGATCTGACCGCCATGAGGGGCGTACAGGTCGACGTCGACCACCGCTACGCGACGGTGGGCGGCGGGGCGCTCTCGTCCGACGTCGTCTCGGCCGCCGAGCGGGCGGGCCTGACCGCCGTCACCGGAACGGCGGGCTCCGTCGGCATGGTCGGCCTCACGCTCGGCGGCGGCTACGGTCCCCTCCTGGGCCAATTCGGGCTCGCGGCCGACAACTTGCTCAGTGCCGAGGTCGTCCTGGCCGACGGCTCACGAGTGAACACCGACGCCGAACATCACCCGGACCTCTTCTGGGCGTTGCGCGGCGGCGGCAACTTCGGCGTCGTGACCTCGGCACGGATCCGACTCCACCCGGTACCGACCGTGGTCTCGGGAACCATCCTGTACCCGATCGACGAGAGCGCCGGCATTCTTGCCGACCTCGGCGGGATCCTTCAGGACAGTCCCGACGAGCTGACGGTGGACGTCGGGTTCCTTCCAGGCCCGGACGGCAAGCCGACGGTGTACGTCGCGCCGACCTGGTCGGGGAACCTTGAGGTGGGCAACGCCCGGAACGGACCGGTACGCACCCTGGCCAGACTCGGTACACCCGTGCTCGCCGAGATCGGACCGGTCGCCCGCTCCACAACGCTGGCCGCGACGGACGCCATGTTCCCACCGGGACGCATGGGCGCGATCCGCACACGGACCGTCCAGAGCGTCACGGGCTCCGTCGCAACCGTCCTGGACCGAGCCGCCCGGGAGTTCACCTCACCGTTCTCCGCGATCGTGTGGCACCAGTTCCACGGCGCAGCAACCCGCCCACCTCTCGGCTCCACAGCTTTCGGCCGACGCGAACCACACCTCATGGTCGAGCTGATCTCCATGTGGGAGAACGGCGAGACCAAGGACCACACAGGCGGTGGCGACGGCAGGTACTCGCACCTGCACTGGCTGGAAGAGACTCACGCAGCCCTGGAACCGTTCTCACTGCCGGGTGGCTACGTGAACTTCCTGGGGCCGGAAACTCCCGACCAGGTAGCGAACTCCTACGGGCCGAACACCAAACGCCTCCTCGCCGTGAAGTCCGCAGTCGACCCGGACTCGGTCTTCTCCGCCACACCGCTCCCTACATCCACCGCCGACGCCTGATCCCCGCGCGTGTGAGACGAGGGAAACATCGCCCACCTGGTCAACGGCAGCGACTCCTCATCCCTGCCGGCTGCTGATCAACGCTGGGGCTGCCCTCCCCGGGCTCCTGGCACGCACACAGCGGCCCCATGCCCTTCCAGGGCTGCGCGCGACGCACGGCCGGAGCACGACGCCACCGCGAGCAGAACAGTGGCGTCGGAAGGGGCGCGTCGCTCGAGCAAGCGGATAAGCCGTGTCCTGCGCTTGGACAGCTTGTCTGTCGTGCCCACCCGGAAAGTCGTGTCGCCAGGCACGTACACGCGGGCACCCCGGCGAGGGCGGACCACTCTCATAGTGGTCCGCCCTCGTTCTTTCTACTGGTCCGCCGCTGCTTGCGCGTTCCTCAGGGCATTGCGGTCTGAGGCGCACGCTTCGACATGACGGCCGAAGGCGACCAACAGGCTGGCGGTTGAGCAGCGACAGACAACTGTTACTCGGAGGCTTCTTCCACATGTCGGGCCAGCGCAGAAAGGCCTCCGGCCAGCTGCCCCTCCGCGGGCACCCGGAGCCTCCCATCCCCTCGGAAAGCGTTTCCCGGCCGCAGCGTCAAGCACGCTTGTCGACCGGCTGTCCACCGGAGCAAGTGACTACGCGGCGACCGAAGAGCTGAACTAACCAGAACAGCGGGTCAGAACCGTGCCGGAGCTCACAGGCGCCAGCGAAAACAAACCTGAGACCTGCGCATTACCTGCACAGACGAGCGGTGCCAGATTTGGCAGGATTCCAAAGTCATCCCAAACAAGAAACCCCAGGTCAGGAGCCTGACCTGGGGTTCACCGTTGAGCCGACTTCGGGATTCGAACCCGAGACCTACGCATTACGAGACCATGAGCGATCATGTTGCGTGGTGCCTTGCTGTGCTGCCTCATGACGTTCTTCCTGATCAGAGCATGTGCAGCAGCTTGGCCTGTGCCACCCGGTGCTGCACCGTCCAAAGGCGTCCGTCCACCGACTGTCCACCGGCGGGGTTCTCTTCAGACCGCCGGTGACGCTGCGGCCGGGCTGCCAGCAGTGCTGTCCACCGGGCGGAGAGACCGGCGATGCTCCACTGTCGGACCTCTACAAGCCGTCGCCAGCGCTCTACAGCGAACCATGGCGGATGCAGCTATGTGAACCCTTCGTGAAGACACACAGCCTCTCTGTGTTGGCTTCGTGTTTAATCGTTGATCGATTGAACTATGAGCATCGTGTCCGGCGGCGCTCCTCGAACGCGGGGGATCCGCAGAGCACGGTACGGCGGGGGATGTGGGGGATGTATGACGGAGCGAATACGGTTCAGCCTGCTCGGACCTCTGGAGATCGAGGTGGACGGTCGCCCTGTGCGGGTGAGCAGCGGCCGACAGCGGGCGGTGCTGGCGATGCTGCTGATCTCTCCGGACCGGGTCGTTTCCGTTGACGCCCTCACCGAGACGGTATGGCAGGGGACGCCGCCCGCCACCGCTCGTAACCAGATCGCCATCTGTGTCACTTCACTGCGCAAGACGTTCCGGGCGGCGGGGGCGGACGACGGGCTCATCGAGACGAGCCACCCCGGGTACATCCTGTCCTCGCGGAACTGCCGGATCGATCTGAAGGAGCTCGGCGAACTCATCGGGCGGGCCCGCCTCGCGGCCGCGCACGACGACCGGGCACCGGAGGCCACCGAACTGTTCGAGCAGGCCCTCGGGCTGTGGCGGGGGCAGGCCCTGGACGGCCTCGGCGGCGGCCGGATCGACGACACGGCCACCGAACTCAACGAGCTCTGGCTCGACGTGAACGAGGAGTACGCCGCCCTCCAGCTCCGGCTCGGCTGGCACCGGCCCGTCGTCGCGCGGTTGACGCCCCTGGTCAGGGAGCACCCGCTGCGCGAGCAGGCCCGCGCTCACCTCATGCAGGCGCACCACCTGGCAGGGCGGCGCGCCGAGGCACTGCAGCTCTACCGGCTGGGCCGCGAGGCGCTCGTGGAGGAACTGGGAGTGGAACCGGGTCCCGCGCTGCGGGAGATGCACCGCCAGGTGTTGCAGGAGGAGGACGGACCCGGCGCCGCTCCGCGCGGTAAGGCCCCGGCGGTACCAGCGGCTCCGGCGGTGGCCGCGCTGACGGCGGGAGCGTCGGTACCGGCCCAGCTTCCGCTGCCGGCGGCCGCCTTCACTGGCCGCGAGCCCGAACTGGCGACGCTGGACGAGCTGCTGCCGGGCCAGGACGACAAGGTACTTGCCGTCGCCGTCGTGTCCGGGGTCAGCGGGGTCGGCAAGAGCGCCCTGGCCCTGCACTGGGCGAACCGGGCGGCCCGGCACTTCCCCGACGGGCAGCTCTTCATCGATGTCCACGGCTACCGCGAGGACGACCAGCCCCTGTCGCCGATGACGGTGCTCGACCAGGCGCTCCGCGCGCTCGGGGTGTCCAGCGCCCAGATACCCGCGGGGCTGCCGGAGCGCTCGGCGTTGTACCGATCCGTGCTGAGCGGCAGGCGGTTGCTGATCATCCTGGACGATGTGCGGTCCTCCACCCAGATCAGACCGCTGCTGCCCGGGCGCGGTCAGTGCGTCGTACTGGTGACCAGCCGCGACCAGCTGGACGAACTGGCCGGGGACTACGCAGCCGTGCACATCCCTCTGAAGGTGCTGACACCCGACGAGGCAGACCGGATGCTGGCGACGGTGATCGGGGCCGAGCGGGTAGCCACGGACCCCGTGTCGGCGGCCCGGCTGGTCGAGCTGTGCGGACGGCTCCCGCTGGCGCTGCGGATCGCGGCAGGGCGGCTCGCCACCCGGCCGCACTGGTCGTTGCGCCAACTGACGTCCCGTCTGGAGGACCGTTTCAGCAGGCTCGACGTGCTGAGCCCGAACGACGGCGGGGTACGGGCCGGATTCCAGCTCAGCTACCGCGAGCTGTCCCCGGAAGCGGCGCAGCTGTACCGGCGGCTGGGTCTCCTGCCGGTGACCACGTTCACCGGCTGGATGGGAGCGGCGGTGCTCGACGTGGGCGTGCACCGGGCCGAGGACCTGATCGAGCAACTGGTCGACGCGCAGCTGCTTGAGGTGTCGACGCCTGGGGCCGGCACCCTGCAGAGCCGCTTCCGCATCCAGGAACTGCTCCGGCTGTTCGCATGGGAGCGCGCCCACGTTGAGGACGGCGAGCAGGAGCGGGAGGACGCCGTGGCGCGCGCGTTCGGCACACTGCTCACCCTGGCCGACGAGGCCCATCGAAGGCTGTACGGCAAGGGCACGCTCATGCCGCACCGGGCGCGGCACGCGGTCGCGCTGCCCGGGACCACGGTGGCCCGGCTGCTCGCCGACCCGATCGAGTGGTTCGAGTCGGAGCGCACCACCGTCCTCGGCCTGACCGGGCACGCGGCGCAGAACCCGGCTCTCGGACACGCCTGGGAGCTGATCGCGCGGACGGTCCCGCTGTTCGAGACGCGCAACTACCTGGACGACTGGGAGCAAGCGGCCCGGGTGTCCCTGGAAGCGGCGCGGGCCGCCGGGGACGGCCTGGGCGCGGCGGTGATGCTGCGTTCGCTCGGCACGCTCGCCATAACCCGCCGCCGGTACGGCGATGCGGAGGAGCTGCTGTCGCAGGCGATGGAGTTGCTCGACGGCCGGTCGGCGGACGGCAGCGGGGAGCGGGCGCTCGTGCTGCGCAACCTCGCCCTCTGCGCCCGCTTCAAGGGGGATCTGGACGGGGCGGCCCACTTCTGCCGGTCCGCGCTCGACCACTTCGGGCACAGCGACGATCTCGCGGAACGTTCGCACGCGCTCGGGCTGCTGGCGCAGATCGAGTTGGAACGTGGCGATACGGAGGCGGGCATCGCGCTCACCCGGGAGGCGATCAGGTCGGGTGAGGCGGCCGGGTCCGTGCGGGGCAAGGCACAGAACATCTACCGGCTCGCGGAGGCGTATCTGCGGGCGGGAGAGATGCGGTCGGCCGAGGATTCGTGCCGGGAAGTCGTCTCCCTCACCCGGGTGCAGGGCGACCGGCTCGGTGAGGCGTACGCGCTGCGCGCCCTCGGCGAGACCCAGTGGCGCCAGGACCGACCGCACGAGGCGGAGGCGACGCTGAAGGAGGCGCTGGCCGTGGCGGAGGAGGTCGCGGACCGGTTCCTCCAGGCCCGTACAGAGGTGGACCTCGCGTGCGCGGAGGCCACCCGGCGGGGCGCGGGGGCCGTGAGCCGGCTCCGCCGGGCGCGGGAGGTCTTCCGCGGGATGGACGCCGGGAGCTGGGAGCGCCGGGTGGGCCGCGCGCTGGAGAGGGTGGTGGTCGGCGAGCGGGAAGGCGTCGTCGTGGAGGCCACGGTCCTCGCCCGAGAGCTCGCCGCCCGGTAACGGGGGCGGGGCACAGGGGAAATCGAGGTGAAAGGCGGGCTTCCTATGTTCGGGGGATGAGACGCCTTGGGGTAGACGTGGTGCCGTTCCGCGGGGTGCGGGTCGGCGCGGGAGGAGTCCTCGCCTTCGACGAGTGGCCCGCGCTGTACGGGTACGAGTGGGGCGGCGGCCGGCGCGGGATCATCGGTGCGGTGCGGCTGACCGGTGCGGTGGTGCCGCACGAGGATGTGGCGGCGGAGGCCGTGGAGGAGCGGGTGGCGTTCCTGCGGGCGGGGCGCGCGCAGCTGGAACCGGTGCTGCTCGGGTACCGGGGCGGCGACGGCGGGGCCGCCGGGGTGCTGGAGCGGACCGCGCACGAGGAGCCGGCGCTGCTGGACGCCTGGGACCCGGACGGCGTACGGCACCGGCTGTGGGCGATCACCGGCCGCGCCGACCAGGGGGCGGTACGTGCGGACCTCGGTGTCCGGCAGGCGCTGATCGCGGACGGGCACCACCGCTGGGCGACCTACCGCGAGCTGCGGGAGGTGGACGCGGCGGCCGGGGAGTTCGGGCTGGCGCTGCTCGTGGACACCGGCCGCCATCCGTTCGCCATGGGCCCCATCCACCGGGTGCTGCCCGGGCTGCCGCTCCGCGACGCGCTGGCGGCGGTCGCGGGCCTCTTCCGCGTGCGGCGGCTGCCCGGTGGCTGCGTGGAAGCGCTCGAAGCGCTGGACGGACGGGCGGCGGGCCTGGAGGTGCGGGGCAACGCCTTCGTGGTCACGGACGGGCGGGCCTTCCACCTGCTGGACACACCCGCACCGGAGTTGACCGGACACACAGTGCGTCACGACCGGCCCGCGTGCTGGCGCGAGCTGGACGCCACGGTGCTGCGTGACACGCTGCTCGGCCACTTGTGGAAGGTGCCGGCGCACGACGCGCGGCAGGTCGGGCACACGCACGACGCGGACGAGGCGGTGCGGCGGGCGGACGGCGGGACGGCGGTCCTGATGCGTCCGGTCGGCGAGGACGTGGTGCGCGAGCTGGCGCAGGCCGGTGTCACGCTGCCCTGGAAGTCGACGTCCTTCGAGCCCAAGCCGCTGCGCGGACTGGTCTTCCGGATGCTGTGAGCGAGGTGGGACCGGCAGGGGTGGGGCGGCCCGGAGGACGGGGCCGCCCCTGCTTCGCTCAGGCCGGTACCGGCACGGACCGCGTGGCCGTGGCGACAGTCCGGGCCAGGGCGTCGTTCGTGGCCAGGTGGCGAGCGCTCAGGCCGCCCGCCAGGAACTGCTCACGCATCGCGGCACGCTGGATCTTCCCGCTGGTCGTCCGCAGTACGGCGCCGCGCCGGACCAGGGCGACCGCACCGGGCCGGACGCTGAACGCGCGGGTGATGTCGGCCCTGATCCGCTCCGCGAGCGGCCCGAGCGCGTCGGACCGTACCCCGCCGCGCACTTCGTGCACCACGACGAGCTGTTCGTCCACCTCGCCGTCGTCAGCCGTCACCGGTACGAGGAACGCGGCGCCGAACAGGCCCACCAGGTCTTCGTGGCCCGCACGCATGAAGTGCTCGATGTCCTGCGGGTAGATGTTGCGGCCGCGCAGGATGATCAGCTCCTTGATCCGGCCGGTGACGTACAGGTCGCCGTCGTGGACCGTGCCCAGGTCGCCGGTCCTGACGTATCCACCGTCGCCCTGGGCGGTGCGCGCGCCGAAGGTCGCGGCGGTGGCCTCGGGACGGTCCCAGTAGCCGCGGGCGACACTCGGGCCGCGCAGCCACAGCTCACCGACCCGGCCCGCCGGCAGCGCCGCCAGGGTGGCGGGGTCCACGACCGCGACGTCGTAGTCGAGGGCGGCGCCGCAGCTCACCACCGGGCGGCCCGGCCGGTCCGCGTCGACGGGGGAGAACGCGTGTTCCTCCAGGGCCGCTTCGTCGACCCGGGTGACGGTCAGCTCGCGCGGTCCGGTGCCGGAGACGAACACGGTCGCCTCCGCCATGCCGTAGCAGGGGAGCATCGCGTCGGCGCGGAAGCCGGCGGGCTCGAACCGCTCGCTGAACGCGGTCAGGGTGGACGCCTGGATCGGCTCCGAGCCGTTGGCGGCGTACCGCCAGCGGGACAGGTCGAGGGTGGCGAGCTGCTCGTCGGTGATCTGGCGGGCACACAGCTCGTACGCGAAGTTGGGCCCCGCCGACCAGGTGATGCCGTAGTCGTCGATGACCTTCAGCCACCAGTACGGGCGCTTGAGGAAACTCGTCGGGCTCATCAGGACGCAGGAGCCGCCGAGCAGCAGCGGCGGCAGCAGGATGCCGAGCAGACCCATGTCGTGGTACTGGGGTATCCACGAGCCGAAGCGGGTGGTGCGGTCGAGGCCGAACGCCCGGCTGAGACCGTCCGAATTGTGCAGCAGGTTCCCCTGGGTGACCATCACGCCCTTGGGGTCCGAGGTGGAGCCCGAAGTGAACTGGAGGAGGGCCAGGTCGTCGTGGGTGACCGCCTCGGGCATCACCCAGGCGTCCGCGTGCGCGTCGGTCAGCTCGGGGCCGTCGGTGACCAGGCAGGCGGGGGCGGTGTCCGAGGCGGCCGCCCAGTCGAGGACGGACGGCGCGACGGCCTCGCTGGTGAGCACCACGGAGACGGTGGCGCTGCGCGCGATGGAGTCGACGCGACGCCGCTGGTGGGCGTAGGCGCCCGGCAGCGACGAGGGGACGGCGACCACACCCGCGTACAGGCAGCCCACGAAGGCGGCGGCGAACTGGAGGCTCTCGGGGTAGAGGAGCAGGACGCGATCGCCCGGTGTGCACAGCTCCTGGAGCCGGCCGGCGATCTTCCGTGCCTCGTGGTCGAGCCGTTCGTACGACCATCGCTCGTGGCTCTCCGGGCCCGGGGACGCGGGGTCGCGGACGAAGACGACGGCGGTCTCGCCGGGTGTGGCGGATGCGTTCTCGCGGATGCGGGCCGTGGCGCTCGACGCGGACGGCAGGGCGCTGGGCTGCCAGGACATGTTTCCCCCAAGGGGTCGGCCGGATCGGGTGGAGTGGGCTGGGCGGGGTGTACGGGGCCGTGGCGTCGGGGTCACCAGTCGTCGTCCGCGCCGAGGGCAAGCAGCGAGTCCAGCTCGCCCGCCCGCACCAGGGCGGGGCCGGTGACCGGCTCCTCGGGGTGGTCGACGGCGGCGGTGAGCAGCTGGACGTAGTGGTCGAGCAGCCGGCGCACCGTGCTCTCGTCGAACAGGTCGGTGGCGTAGCGGAAGACGGCCGTCAGGGACGTCTCGCTCTGCCGCATCTCCACCGAGATGTCGAACTGGCCCTCCAGCATGGGGACGTCGACGAAGGCGACGTCGAGGCCCGCGTACCGGGTGGTGGTGCCGGTGGCGGCGGCCTCGGTGACGCGTTGCAGGAGCGGTTCCAGCCGGGTGGGCGCGACCATCGTGAACGCCATCCGCACCGGCGGGTTCCGGGTGCTGTACGGGTCCTCGCCCGCGAGCAGGGCGTAGGGGAAGGCGATGTTGCGCATCGCCGTCATCACCTGGCGCTGGGCCGCTCCCGCGGCCTGGGCGAACGTCGTCTCCGGTGTGAAGTGCGCGGGGACCACCAGGGTGTTGACGAGATAGCCGACGACCTGGCGCATACCGGGGCCGCTGCGGGTGGTGGTCGGGGTGCCGATGAGGAAGTCGCGCCGGCCGCCGTAGCGGTGCACCAGGCTCTGGAAGACGCCGAGCAGCAGCGCGAAGCCGGTGACCTTGGTCCGCCGGGCCGTCTCCCTCAGGCGTGGTACCAGCTCGTCGGGCAGCCGTAGTTCGCAGGTGGCGCCGTGCAGGACGCCCGCCTCGGCGGCGGCGCGGGGGCGGTCGGTCGGCAGCTCGCCGGCTGGCGCTCCGGCGCAGAAGTTCTCCCAGAAGAAGGCGAGTTCGGCACGCCGAGGGCTGCTCAAGACACGCTGCTCCTCGGCCACGTAATCGTCGAAGGTGCTTCTCAGCGGGGGTGGCGGCTGGTGCGCGTACAAATCCAGGAGGTCCTGGAGGAGCAGCCACTGGGAGGTCGCGTCGGAGACGATGTGATGGGTGCACACCGCGAGGACGGCGTCCGTCGGGGAGCGGCGTACGAGGAGGGCGCGGGAGGTGCCCTCGGCCGTCAGGTCGAAGGGCAGCCTGCCGAACTCGGCGACGAGCTTGGTGAGGTGGTCGTCGTCGGTGGATTCCGGTATGTCCATGACCTCCAGGGGGAGCAGGGCGGGGGGACCGGGCACGCGCTCGGGGCCGCCGGGGCCCTCCGTGAAGGTGGAGCACAGCACGTCGTGGCGTTCGGCCAGGGCGTGCAGGGCCTGCCGCAGGCGGCTCTCGTCCAGGGCGCCGCGCACGCGCAGGGCGGCCTGGACGTTGTAGGCGGGGCTTTCCGGGGCCATCCGGTACAGGAACCAGAGGGCCTCCTGGCCCACGGACAGCGGTCTGCCGGGGGCCGTGGTCATCGCGGATCGGCGATCTGCGCGTGGATGTGGGTGGTGAGGGCGTCCACGGTGGGGTGGTCCCAGGCGAGGGTGGCCTCCACGACGATGCCGAACTGCTCTTCGACGTCCCCGCAGAGGGTGAGGGCGTAGACCGAGTCGAGGCCGATCTCCACGAGGAGGGCGTCGGAGGCGATGTCCTGCGGCGTCACGTCGAGGAAGTAGGCCACCCGCTCGGTGAGCCACTCACGGACCTCCTCCGGCGTCCGGACGGTGGTCGTGGCGGTCGTCGTGGCCTGGTCGGTGCTCATGGGTGCTCCTTGGTGGGTGGAAAGGTGGTGTGAGGCTTCAGGTCGCGGACCGCCGGCGGTACGTCGACGGGCGCGGGTCAGGTGCGGGTGAGCGACAACGGGGTGTCGCTGCCGGTGAGGGAGTCGAAGAGGACGGCCTCGGTCTCCGGCGGGAGGACCGCGGCGTGTCCCAGGCGGGTCGCCAGGCGGGCCAGGGCGGCGGTCAGCCAGTGCGGCGACGTGAGGAACGGGTCCGCCGCGTGCTGGTTGTGCACCCAGATCCCGAGGCAGGCCGAAGCGGCCGCCAGATGGGCGTAGCGGTCGGCGAGGACGTACCCCGCCCGGCCCGCCATCACCGAGGTGTCCGTGGGCCGCAGGGCGAGACAGCGCTCCCGCAGGTCCGCCAGGTCGGCGCGGAACAGGGCGACCAGGCGGGCGGCGGCGTCCGGCAGGAGCTCCGCCACGCCTGGGTGGCCCAGCGTCGCGGTCAGCCGGTCGGCACCGCGCGCGGTGAGTTCGAGGGCCTGGTAGTCGATCTCGCCCAGCGGCGCGTCCAGCCGGAACAGGCCGGCCGACGGTTGCTCGGCGATCCCCCAGCTCGCGGCGGCCATCCGGGGCAGCTGGGGGAGCATCGTCGCCAGGCAGACGGAGGCGTTGGCGTGCGCGAAGGTGATCGCGGGCAGATCGCGGGCGAACTTCTGGAAGATCGCGTAACTGCCGTCACGGAGGAAAGAGTTGGCGCTGAGGATCGCCCCCAGGTCACGGCTCGCCCGGTGCAGGAGCTTGGGGGCCAGATATTTGTTGGCCGCCGTGAGAACGCTCGTCTGGTCGGGCAGCACGTGCAGCGCGCGGCAGGAGACCGTGGTGAGGGCGTCGGCGGCCAGCAGATCGGCGTACGCGGCGACCAGGGTGGCCCGCGCGTGCGGCAGGTCGGCGACCCGGCGCCCGTACAGCCGACGCTCCAGGGTGAAGCGGGTCACCGTACGCAGGATCGTGTCGAAGGCGCCGGCCATCATGCCCGGGGCGACGGCGCGGGTGGTCTGGAAGGCGCGCAGAACGGTCTCCATGGCGCCGCCCACCGGCCCGATGTGGGCGTCGGCGGGGACCGGGAACGCGGTGAACTCGGCACCGCCGATGAGGCAGCCGCGCAGGCCCGCCGTGGGGAAGCGCTCGTCGCGCCGCACCCGGCCGGCGTGGCCTTCGGTGAAGTCCACGAAGACGTGCGAGTGGCTGCGGTTGCCGGGGCCCTCGCCGGTGCGGGCGAGCAGCACGACAGCGTCGGCGCGCCCGATGTTGTTGACGACCTGCTTGTGCCCGTCCAGCAGCAGCCGGCCGCCGTCGGGGGTGGCGGTGAGGTCGGTGCGGGTGAAGTCGTTGCCGTGCGGGAGCTCGTTGTATGCGGCCGCCGTCCTGCCGCCGGCGAGCAGGATGTCGGCCATCCGGCGCTGCTGCGCCGGGCTGCCGGAGGTCCACATGGCCGAGCCGGAGATGTAGTTGGTGAATCCGTAGCCGAGGGCCAGCGTGGGGTCGCGGCGGGAGACCGCGCGCATCACGTGCATGAGGCGCTCGATGTCGGTGAGCCGGCCGCCCAGGCGGGCCGGTACGAACTCGGCGTTCAGCCCCCAGTCACCGAGGGCCCGTTCGCCCTCGGGCAGCAGCTCGGCGCGCTCGTCGGCGGCCAGGACTGCGTGCAGGCCGAGCGGGTTGGCCGGGTCGTGCGGGTCACCGAGGACGACTTCCAGGTCGGCCGTCGAGGGGCGGCCGGTGGTGGGGGCGGGGGCGGTCGGGGTCACGGCGTCTCCTGGAGCTGCGGTACGGCGGCGGACCGGGCGGGCCGCTCGGCGTCGTCCGGGGAGGGGGCGAGGGGGAAGGGCAGCAGCGAGAACATGCGCCCGCCGGTGTGCTGGTCGAGGAGGTGGGGCAGCAGGTCGTCCAGGACGGCCTCCTCGTCCCCGGTCCCCTCAGCGGGCAGCCGGCCCGGCGCCAGCCGGGCCGCGAGCCGGGCGAGACACGCCTCCAGCCAGAGGCCGTCGCGCCAGGCGCCCTCGGTGCGGGCGGCCCGGTTGTGCAGAAAGATCTGTACACAGGCCGCCGCGGCCGCGCACAGCGTGTACCGGTGGGCCAGGTCGAAGGCGTCGGCGGGCACGTCGCGGGGGGTGGGCCGGTGGGCCGCCATCCGCTCGTGGGTCTCATCGGCGACCTCGCGCAGGTGCGCCGCACGGTCGGCCAGGGAGACGGGCACCGCGCCGGCGTCGGCCAGCGCGCGCAGCGCGTCGGCTCCGGCGGGCAGCGACGCGGTGACGCTGTTGCCGCCCCGGGAGGTCAGGTCGAGCCGGACGGGATCGAACTCCGGTACCGGCAGGCCGAGGTCGGCGGCCGTGGCGAGCGCGTCGGCCTCGGTGCGCCCGGCCCGGTAGCCGCGGGCGAGTGAACCGAACTGGTTGATCAAGGCGTTGAGATTGACCAGCGAGTTGCCGTCGAAGATGCCGACGATGCGGTGGTCACGCTCCAGCTTGGCGAACGCGCCGTGCGCGAAGTCCTCGCTGAGGAAGGACCGCGCGCCGAGGAACTGCCCCATGTCGGTGACCAGTTGATCGACGGTCGCGGGCACCAGGTACTTGAGCGTGGGCGACGTGACGCTCATCTCCTCGGTGAGCGCGTGCACCCCGCGCGCCGCGAGGAGGGTGACGGCCTCCGCCGTGAGCAGGTCCGCGTATGCCTCGGTCAGGGAGCGGCGGGCCTGCGGGAGATCGATGAGGCGCTTGCCGTACAGCTGGTGCTCCAGGCCGAAACCGGTGGCGATGCGCAGCGCGTGGTCGCCCGCCCCGAGGGACAGCGAGGCGCACAGGGTGCGGGTGATCTGGAGGGCCCGCAGCACCGTCTCGATGCCGCTGCCCTCCGCGCCTAGCAGGGCGGAGGCGGGCACCCGCGCGCCGGTGAAGGAGATGCCGCTGATGTCGGCGCCGCGGATGCCGTGGGTGCGGGCGGCGGGCAGCGGGGTGTGGGTGCCGTCGGCGAGCGTCGACCGGTCGACGAGCAGCAGGCTGTAGCCCCGGGTGCCGCCCGCGGGTGCAGTGCGGGCGAGTACGCAGATCAGGTCGCAGCGGGTGGCGTTGTTGATCAGCCACTTCTCGCCGTCGAGCCGGTAGCCGCCGTCCGGGGTGCGGGTCGCGGTCAGAGTGCCGGACAGCAGGTCACTGCCGTGCTCGCGCTCGGTCAGGCCCCAAGAGACGACCGCACCGGCCGCGACCCGCTCGCCCAGGGCACGGGCCTGCTCGGCCGAGCCCACGACCCAGGTGCTGACCGCGCCGAGATAGGTCTTGGTGTGCGCGATGGCGACGGTCAGGTCCCGCCGCGCCACCACCCGGACCAGGTGCAGCAGGTCCTCGTAGCTGCGCAGGGCGCCGCCGTGGCGGGCCGGCACGTAGTGCGCGGGCAGGCCCGCCGCGTCGAGGAGGCGCACCTGGTCGGCCGGGAAGTTCTCGGCCGCGTCCAGCTCGCGCAGCCGGCCCGGAAAGAAGGGCAGATCGGTGCGGGCGGGGTCGCCCAGCTCCCGGTCGAGAGCGCCGGCCAGCGCGTACGGCGGGTACCCCGGCGTGGGCCGCGGCCCCTCCCGCGTCACCACGTCCTGGCCCTCCCCCTGCCCGATGCGTCCCGCCGCGGCCACACCCCCACCGGAAACGACGGTCCTCCCGGAATCCACGACCTCACCTGAATCCACTGCCCCCACCTGAATCTGCGAACGGTTCACGGCTGTTTCTGATGACCTCAGTCTTGGCCAACAAGGGGCCCCTGTGGCGGTCCCGGGCTGTCAGGACCTTGCGGTGACACTTCCCTGCCATGGCCAAAACCGTTCCCCGGCGAAGTCGCGCTCTAGTGTCCTCAGTGCACGCCCAACAGGTGAGGGGGAATCCATGCCGAGCACATCACATTCGGGGATTCTGGGGACGATCGGCAAGACACCTCTGGTGAAGCTGGACCGCATGTTTCCTGGCGAGAGCGCTCACGTCTACGCCAAGATCGAGCGGTTCAATCCAGGGGGCAGCATCAAGGACCGGAGCGGCCTGAACATGCTCCTCGAAGCGCTGCGCAACGGCGATATAGAGCCGGGACGTTCGGTGATCGTGGAGTCCAGTTCGGGAAATCTCGCAGTAGGGCTCGCACAGATATGCAGGTATTTCAACCTGCGCTTCCTGTGTGTGGTCGACGCCAAGACCACGGAACAGAACCTGGCCATTCTCCGGGCCTACGGAGCCGAAGTGGAGGTCGTCGACGAGCGGGACGAGGAGACGGGCGAGTTCCTGCCCAACAGGTTGCGCCGGGTGCGCGAACTCATGGCACGGATTCCGCACGCCTATTCGCCCAACCAGTACGCGAACCTGTTCAACCCGAAGGCGCACGAGAACACGATGCACGAGATCGTCGAGGCCCTCGACGGCCGCGTCGACTATCTCTTCGCCTCGGTGAGCACCTTCGGCACGCTGCGCGGCTGCGCGGACTACCTGCGCAAGGCGGGCCTCGCCACCAAGGTGGTCGCGGTCGACGCCGAAGGCAGCGCGATCTTCGACCGGTCGCCCACCCGCCGCCTCATCCCCGGCCACGGGGCATCGGTGCGGCCGGCCCTGATGGACCCGGCGGCGGCGCACGAGGTGATCCACGTCTGCGATCTCGACTGCGTGGTGTTCTGCCGCCGGCTGGTCGGGCGCGAGGCGATCCTGGCCGGCGGGTCGTCCGGCGCGGTGCTTGCCGCCGTGGACAAGTTCCTGCCGCGGATCGAGCCGGGATCGGTGTGCGCCGTCATCTTCCCCGACGGCGGGGACCGCTATCTCAAGACCATTTACTCCGACGACTGGGTGCGTGACCACTTCGGTGAAGTCTCGCACCTGTGGAAAGGCTGACCCTCATGCTCGTAATCCGGCAAGCGGATGTGGAGAAGCTCCTCAGCAACAAGGAGCGGGAACACATCGATGCCGTCAGGGCGACCTACCTGCTCCACGAACAGGGCGCCACCGTCATTCCGCGCTCCGTCTTCCTGCGGTTTCCCGACCAGCCGTCCGACCGCATCATCGGGCTTCCGGCCTTCCGGGGCGGAGAGCACCCCGCGGCAGGGATGAAGTGGATATCCTCCTTCCCCGGCAACGTCCAGTCCGGAATTCCCCGGGCGAGCGCCGCCATGCTGCTCAACTCCCTGCGCACCGGCCATCCGGAGGCGCTGCTCGAAGGGTCCCTGATATCCGCCGCGCGCACGGCCGCTTCCGCCGCGCTCGCCGCCGAGATGCTCACCCGGGAGAGCCGCCCGACCGGAATCACCCTGGTCGGCTGCGGCGTCATCAACCTGGAGATCCTGCGCTATGTGAACGCGGCGATCGACACCCTCGAAGAAGTGACGATCCACGACAGTTCCGCTCCCCGCGCCGGGGAATTCGCACGCCGCTGCGCGGAATTGCTTCCGCAGGCCCGCGTCGCCGTGGTGGATTCCCTCGACGAGGCGCTCGCCGCCCAGCGGCTGGTGTCGTTCGCGACCTCCGCCGGCGTCCCGCACACCGATCTGACCGCGGTGGCGCCCGGTTCGGTCGTCCTGCACGTCTCGCTGCGCGACATCGACCCTGAGACCCTGCTGCACACGCACAACATCGTCGACGACGCCGATCACGTCTGCCGTGAGCTCACCTCGCTACACCTGGCCGAACGCATGAGCGGCCACCGCCGCTTCATCGACGCCTCGATCGGTCAGCTCATCGCCGGGACCCGCACTTTCACGCCGGACCCGGACAAGGTGACCGTCTTCTCCCCCTTCGGCCTCGGCGTCCTCGACCTCGCCCTCGCCGTCGAGGTGCACACCTCGGCCCGTGAGCTGGGCCTCGGCGTCGACATCACCGACTTCCTCGCCTGAGCGCGCGCCCGCGGCCACCGCGAGCGCGACCACGGCGCCCCGGGCGCCGGACACCACCCATCACCCCTTTCCGAAGGAGAACCACCATGTCCAGCGAGCAGACCTCCTACCGCGTCGTCCTCAACGACGAGGAGCAGTACTCGATCTGGTGGACGGACCGCGACCTGCCCGCCGGCTGGCAGGCCGAGGGCACCGAGGGAACCCGCGAGGAGTGCCTCGCGCGGATCGCCCAGGTGTGGACCGACATGCGTCCGCTGAGCCTGCGCGAACGCCTCGCCGCCTGATCACCGTCCCGCGAGGGCCCCGCTCAGGGCCCGTTCCCTCCATCCCATGCCTATTCACACCTGGCGCCAGGTCATTTAAGGAGTACCTGTTGAACGCCGCACAGTTGCCGGGGACGTCCCTGAGCGGAACCGTCTCCACCGCGCAGCCGGAGTCGCTGCCCGCGCTCTTCGCCGCGCAGGCTGCCCGAACCCCTGACGCGATCGCCGTCGTCGAAGGAGGTGGCCGCACGGTCGACTACCGCATGCTGGACGCCGCCGCCGAGCAGGTCGCGCGCTTCCTGCGGGCGGCGGGGGCCGGCCCCGGGACGCTGGTCGGCGTATGCCTGGACCGGGGCAGCGATCTCGTCGCCACCCTCCTGGGCGTGGGACGGGCCGGGGCCGCCTATCTGCCCCTGGACCCCTCCCACCCCCAGGACCGGCTGACCGCGCTGCTCACCGCCGGCGGCGCCGCCCTCGTCGTCGCCGAACCGCGGCTCGCCGCTCACATCGCCCCGCCGGGGGTACGCGCCCTCACCCCTGCCGACATCAACGCCACCGGCCTGTCCGACGCGCCGTTCGCGGCGCCCGACCCCGCCGCCGTCGTCTGCACGATCTTCACCTCCGGCTCGACCGGACAGCCCAAGGGCGTCCAGATCACCCATGCCGGCCTCGCGGGCCGGATCGCCTGGTCCGTGCGCAAGCACGGGCTGGACGCCGATGACCGCTGGCTGTTCAAAACATCCCCCGGCTTCGACGCGGCGGGCCTGGAAATCTACGCGCCACTGATCAGCGGCGGCCGAGTGGTCTGCGCCCCCGAAGGCGCCGAGCGCGACCCGCGCGCCCTGCTGAGCGCCGTGGCCGACGCCGGCGTCACCGTCCTCCAGGCCGTACCGTCCGTCCTCCGGCTGCTCGCCGAGGAGTCCGGCTGGGCCGACTGCGAACCGCTGCGGCTGCTGTTCAGCGCCGGCGAGCCGCTCCACGCCGAACTGGTCTCGCGGCTGCGGCAGGTGGCCCCCGGCCCGGTCGAGGTGTGGAACACCTACGGGCCCACCGAGTGCTCCATCGACATCACCGCCCACCCCGCCGACCCCGACCAGGAGGCCGGCCCCGTCCCGATCGGCCGCCCCCTCAAGGGCATGCGCGTCCTGGTCATGGGCGCCGACGGTACCCCCGCCCCCAAGGGCGTCGCCGGTGAGCTGTACGCGGGCGGCACGGGCCTGGCCCAGGGGTACGCGGGCCGCCCCGACCTGACCGCCGAGCGCTTCGTGCCCGACGCGTACGGGCCGCCCGGCAGCCGGCTCTACCGCACCGGTGATCTCGTGCGCTGGAACACCGACGGCGTCCTGGAGTACCTGGGACGCCTCGACGATCAGCTGAAGGTCAACGGAGTGCGTATCGAGCCCGGCGAGGTCGAGGCAGCGCTCACCGCCCATCCCGAGGTGACCGGCGCCGTCGTCGTCGCCTTCACCGCCGCGGACGGGGGCCGGCGGATCGGTGCGGCCGTCACCGCACGGACCCGGACCGGCTCCGCCGACCTCCGCCGCCACCTGCGCACCCGGCTGCCCGACAGCCACGTACCGTCGCTCTTCCTGCCGCTGGACGCACTGCCCCTCACCGTGAACGGCAAGGCCGACCGCAAGGCCGTCACCGCCCTCCTGGACGAGACGACGGCCGTCGGACAGGACGCGTATGTCGCCCCGCGCACCCCTGCCGAGCAGCAGGTCGCCGATGTCTGGGCGGCCCTGCTCGGATGCGAGAAGGTCGGCGCGACCGACGACTTCTTCGCGCTGGGCGGCACCTCCCTCCAGCTGACCCGGCTGGCCGCCCGGCTGCGCGCGGCGGGCGTCACGATCTCCATGCGCGGCCTGTTCAGCGCCACCACCGTGGAGGCGCAGGCCCGCCTGATCGACGCGCCGGCCGCCGACGCCGACGCCATGACAGCCGTCCCGCGCACCGGTGAACTCCCGCTCTCCTCCGGCCAGCGCCGCCTGTGGGTCCTGGACCGGATGAACCCGGGCAGCCGTGAGTGGGTCGCCCCGCTGATCGTGCGCCTGCCGGGCGGAACCCCGGTCGCCGCCGTCCAGGCGGCCCTCGACGAGCTGTCCGCCCGCCACCAGATCCTGCGCACCCGCTACGAGGAGAGGGACGGCGAGCCCCGGCAGGTGATCGGCGCCCCCGTCCCGGTGGAGCTGCGAGTGGCCGACACCTGCCGCGAGGAGCTGGCCGGCCGCTTCGAGGAGCAGTTCGCGCGCGGCTTCGACCTGGCGGCCGGACCGCTGTGGCGGGCGCTGCTCGCCCGCGTCCCCGGTGAGGACCACGTCCTGCTCGTCACCCTGCACCACATCGCCTGCGACGGCTGGTCCACCGTCGTCCTGGAGCGCGAGCTGCGCGAGCTGTGCGCGGCCTCCGTCGAGCGCCGCGCGCCCCGGCTGGCCGCGCCCGGCCTTCAGTACGCCGACTACGCCGCCTGGCAGAGCAAGCGGCTCACCGACGCGTTCCTGGCCGGGGAGCTGGCGCACTGGCGCGCCGCACTCGACGGCGTCGAGCCCGTGGAGCTGCCGACGGACCGGCCCCGGCCCGCCGAGCGGGACTCGCGCGGCGCGGTCGTGCCGATCCGCGTGGAGCCGGAGCTGTTCGCCCGGGTGGAGGAGTTGGGCCGCGCCCACGCCGCGACCCCGTTCATGACCCTGCTGACGGTCTTCGCCACCGTGGTGGCCCGGTACAGCGGCCGGTGGGACATCCCGGTCGGCACCCCGGTGGCGGGACGCGGCCGGCCGGAGGTGGCCGGCACCGTGGGGTTCTTCCTCAACTCCCTCGTGGTGCGCTGCGCACTGGAGGGCGACCCCACCTTCGAGGAGGCGCTGGGCCGGGTGCGGGCCGCGTCCGTGGCGGCCTTCTCCCACCAGGACCTGCCCTTCGACCGGCTCGTGGAGGAGTTGGCGCCGGAGCGTGACCTGTCGCGCACACCGCTCTACCAGGTCGCCTTCGACATGCACAGCGAAGGCGTGACCAGCGTCGCCACCGGCACCGCCGACCTCGCGGCCTTCGCCGAGGCGTGGACGGTCGCCAAGACGGACCTGTCGGTCTTCGTGGGCCGCTCCGCCGACGGCGCCCTGGAGGGGGTCCTGGAGTACGCGACCGCCCTCTTCGACGAGGCCACGGTCGTCCGCTTCAAGGACCACTTCGTCCGGGTCATGGAGGAGGTCACGGCCCGGCCAGGGGTGCGGCTGTCCCAGGTGGCGCTGCTGCGCCCCGAGGAGCGCACCCTCGTGCTGGACGTGTGGAACGCGACCGGGGCCGATCTCGGTGACACGAGCGTCGTCCGGCGCTTCGAGGAACAGGCCCGGGCCACGCCCGAGGCGCCCGCGGTGTCCTTCGGCGACGCCTCGGTGACGTACAAACAACTCGACCTCCGGGCCGCCCAGCTCGCGCACCACCTGCGCGCGCTGGGCGTGCGCCCGCACACCCCGGTCGGCGTCCTGCTGGACCGGGGGCCCAATCTGCTCGCGGCGTTCCTCGGGGTGTGGAAGGCCGGCGCGTCGTACGTGCCGATCGACCCGTCCTACCCGGCCGAGCGGATCGCCTCGATGCTGGAGACGGCCGGCGCCGCCTTCGCCGTGACGCAGGAGGCGTACGAGGCACGCTTCAGCGGCTTCACGACCGTGCTCGTCGACCGGGACCGGGCCGCGATCGACGCCCGTCCCCGGACGGCGCCGGAGCGCGGCGAGGACCCGCAGGCGCTGGCGTACACCATCTTCACCTCGGGCTCGACCGGCCGCCCCAAGGGCGTCGAGGTCACCCACGAGGGTCTGGCGAATCATGTCGCCTGGGCGGCACGGGAGTTGGCGTCCCATGGACAGGGCGGCGCACCGCTGTTCTCCTCGGTCGCCTTCGACCTCGTCGTCCCCAACCTGTGGGCCCCCCTCGTCACCGGCCAGAAGGTGCACACCGTCGCCCAGGACATCGACATGGCCGACCTCGGAAGGGAACTCGCCGGATCGCGGCCCTACAGCTTCATCAAGCTGACCCCGGGCCATCTCGACGTCCTGGCCGAGCAGTTGACCGCGGAACAGGCCGCCTCGCTCGC
>BMTG01000019.1 GCA_014649555.1 Streptomyces globisporus
AACACGGCAGACACTCCGCGGCCTTCGACGCGCTACCGCCAACCATGCACGAGGTCGTAAAGGTTGTTGCAGAACGTCTGGGATGGGGCATTCCTCTTGTATGGGTGGGGTGTTGCGGGCTGAGCCGTTGTGGGTGGAGACGTTCACCGGGTTGCGGATGGGCCGGTTCGAGAAGTTGGTGCAGGCGGTACGGGAGCGGGGAGGAAACGGTCCCGGTGGAGGGCGCCCGTGGTGCCTGCCGCTGGCGGACCGGGCCCTGCTGGTGGCCGTCTACTACCGCACCAACCTCACGATGCGGCAGCTCGCCCCGCTCTTCGGGATCTCCCCGGCCACCGTCTGCCGGGTCATCCAGCGCCTGCGGCCGCTCCTGGCGATCGAGCCGGCGCCGCGGCCCGTCGCGGACGTCGAACGGCTGTGGATCGTGGACGGAACCCTCGTCCCGGTCCGCGACCGTACGGTCGCCGCGTCCTCCCGCAACTACCGGTTCTCGGCGAATGTACAGGTCATCATCGATGCGGACAGCCGCCTGGTGATCGCCTCCGCCCGCCCCGTCCCCGGGAACAAGGCCGACGCCCACGCTTGGCGGGAATCGGACCTGCCCGCCATCGCGGCCGGGACCACGGTCATCGCCGACGGCGCCTACCTGGGAACCGGGCTGATCGTCCCGCACCGCAAGAGATCCGGACGCCCACTCCGCGACCATGCACAACTTCGCCATGACCCGCTGAACCACCAGGTCAAACACCACATCGACCTGCCCACACCCACCCTTCTGCAACAACCTCCAGTAGTACCCGGCAGCCCCATGGGTCCAGGGCGGCCCGCCGGGGCCCTGAGGAGCCGCTGAACGGCCTGCCCGCCCCACCTCGGGGCGCGGCGGCCACCGGCCGACGCGATCCCCAACAGCCAGCGCAGCGCCCCGTCGGCTTCCGATGACCGCCACCGCCCCCCACCCGGCCACTCCCCCACCACCAGGACCAAGGGCAGCAGAAGAGGAAGTCCGGGCACTCACCACAGGGAAAGCAGCCCTGAGCTGGACTGAACTAAGGGTCAGCCGAGAACGAGCGCAACCCTTTTTGCGCCGCTCTCCGCGCTCTTCTGCGCAACCTGCTCCGTGCGCGCGAGGCGGTGAACGTCGTGCCCGGTCGTTCTGGTGTCCGGGTCGGGCGTTCTGTCACCGGCGCCAGACGCCAGTCGCCCGCCCCAGCCCCGGGCGGCCTCCCACGCCCAGCACCAACACCCCCAAGCCACGCCGTCTCTCACCCCACTGTCACAAACCCGAGAGATCGCAAGCTGGCCAACGGGACGGTCGTGAGGCTCGGAGTGTGGCTCTCGAACATGTGAACCCGCCGAGCCACCCTCACCGACGAACAACTCCAGCGGCTGGCCGGGGTGGGACTGGAATGAGTCGGCGCGTAGGAGGTCAGCCACAACTGCCTGCGGATACGCCGCTCAGCGCAGCGGCCGTCCAGCTGACGGGGTCTCGATGGCGACGATAGTGTCGCGCCGGATCGAGACCCCACACCTCAGCAAGTACGCACGCAATCAGCGGACTTGGTCCTTCGGACAGTGAGGGTCATTGTGCTGATTCTGTACGTACTGCTCTCCCGGTGCGTGTGGTTGAGTGGCTTCGGGACACCGCTGGGTGCCTGCACGCGACACCGACCGGAGGAACCGTGATCCCCTCGCGAAGATCCCCCAAGGCCCTCGCCGCACTCGTCCTCGCCGCGGCTGCCGTTTTCGGCGCCGTGCCCGGGGCATCAGCCGACGATCATCCCGGTCCGGGCGTCCAGGTCGTGGCGGAGGCGCCTTCGGTGTCATACCTGTGGGCCGGTTCGCACAGCTTCGATTTCAGCCTCGACGGTGGGGCGACCACGCAGGCCGGCTTCTACCAGAACATTGAACCTCCACTTTCCAGTGCGAAGCCGAGCGATCTGTCAAGCGGTGCGGACGTGCGAAGCAGCGTGGTGAACCAGGGCGATGTCACCATCGTTTCCCAGGTCCACCGGTCCAGTGGGGACGCGACCCGGTTCGCGCTGCCCAAGGGGCAAACCTTCCGCGCTGCCAGCGGGTGGAGTGTCCTGGCGGGCGGGAACAGCGGCGGGGGCCAGCTGCGCGTGTGGCGTGCCTCTGCCCTGCTGCCGGTCGAGAACGCCATCGGGGGGCGGGTGGTGGCGGGAATACCTTCGGGGGCCACCGTGTACCTGGTCCGGCCGGGCGGCTCCGTGCGGTATGCGGCCGTTGCCTACAGGTATCAGGGCGTGGCGACGGCAGGGCTCGTCGACCTTGCCACTTACTCCTTCTCCCCGTATGCCACCGGGCTGTCGGCCAGCGCCCAGATCTTCTACAACGACCGGTGGTTCGCTACCGACGAGGGACCGAATCACACACTGAGTGTGGTGCGCGTCGGCTCCGCCCCGGGTGCCGAGCCTTCCGCACTCGGTGACGTCGGCCCCTACCGGCTGCGCGCCGTTGTTGAGGACCACCTCGTGCTGGGCGACCCGGAGCCGGCTTCCGGTGCGCCTGCGCGGGTGGAAGCGGTGTCTGCCGTCGACGGGTCCAGGCGGACCGTGTTCGATGCCGCACAGAGCGGGGTGGCCTTTGCCCAGGATGGCGCTGCCCTCGCCACCGCCCCTGACGGGACTGGGCTGTGGCGCGTGTACCACCTTCTCCCGGGCGGCAACACCGGGATCCAGGCGTGGCCCTCCTGGATCATCGCCAGCACGGAAGCAGCAGGGCGAAAGTCGTGGGGCCTAGGCCCCCGGACCGCCTCTGGTCTGTAGTTACACGGCGAAGCCGACGCCGGTGCAGTAGTCGTACACTCCGTACCAGGATCCCGCGACGGAGGGGTCTCATCCGGGCCGCCCTTCTAGGAGCGGGCGGACACTATCTCCCCCGAAGCCTGTGAACGAGGGGTCTTGGCTCCGACCTTTCCCGCCGCGACGGTTCGGGGGTCGACGGCTTCCAGGGGGGAGCCCACCCGGTAGGGGCACTCGGGGTCATCGGGCTGGTTGGGGCGGTCGTGCGGCAGCAGGTAGAACGTACGGCGCGCGAAGAGGCCGCTGTCGGGGCTGCGTGGCGCGGTGGGCGTCAGGTTGGTGTAGCCGATCATCCGTCCGTCGCGCTCGTACCGGGGTTTGCCTTTCCGGGTGCCGACCTTGTCCAGGGCTTGGCGGACGTAGTCGAGGTCTTCGGTGTCCTCCAGCCAGACGACCTCAGCTTCCTGGACGAGATCGCCTTCCTGCGGAATCGCGCTCATCAGGCCTCCTGGGTCTTGGCGGCCGGGCACCGGCCTGGGGTTAGGGCTTTCGTGCTGTTCTTCTTGCCGGCTGGCGGAACGATGTGGGACGGCCGGCACTGTCCATCGTACGGTCGGGGCGCGCACCCCTCCCGGGTGCGGAAGGTCCTCATGGCGTCCCGCTCGGGCCGTCGGAGTTTCCGTTGTGGAGCAGGGCGATGCCGGGGTAGAGCTTCTTGACGTTGTTTTTGATCATTTCTGCGGGTGAGGACAGGCCAAGTTCCTGGCGGATGCGGCTGGCGAAGGCGCGGCTGGTGGAGGGGCGGATGCCTTCCTCCGAGCACCACCGGCCGTAGGTCTCGTACAGCAGTTTCTGTTCGACGCGCAGTTCCGGGTTGGGGCGTCCTCCCTCGCCCTTGGTGCAGCACTCGGTGATGAAGCGGCCCACGTGGTCTTCGGTGGTCTCGTAGGCGGCGGTCGCCAGCCGCACGGAGGCCGGTCCGGTGAGCGGATCTCGGGTCGTCAGGTAGCGTCCGGCTCCCTCGATCAGCCAGTGGAGGATGCCCGGGCCCTCGTCGCGGACGAGTTCGGCGGCCAGGTTGTCGATCTTCCGTTCGTCGGGGACGCTCCGCTCGAAGGGGATGATCCTCATGCGGCGCCAGAAGGCGTAGCCGCCGGTGCCGACTTCGGGGCGGTGGTTGCCCAGCAGCCACAGCTTGTGCGTGGGGGTGAAGGTGAAGAAGTTCTGTCGCATCCGGCGGGCGGTGATGGTGTCGCCGCCGGTGAGCAGCTTGACGCGGGATTCGTTGAACCTGTCGTTGGGCTTGAGCTCGCTGCACACCACGATGCGCCGGCCGTGGAGTTCGGTCAGTTCGGTGGAGTGCTCGGTGAACTTGCCCTTCTCCATGAGGAAGCCGGGCGGTGCCGCGTTGGCGTAGTCGCCCAGGATCTGCATCATCACCTCCAGCAGTACGGACTTGCCGTTGGCTCCGGAGCCGTAAAGGAAGGGCAGGACCTGGGCCCCGACGTCGCCGGTGATGGAATAGCCGAGGAGGAGGTGCAGGAAGTGGGTGGTTTCCCTGCCTTTGGTGTCGTCGCCGAAGGTGTCGCGCAGGAAGCTGTCCCAGCGCGGAATGGGCATGTGATGTGGTGCCACGAAGGTGGCCCGCGAGTGCATGTCCGTGAGCGGGTCGGACTTGCGCAGCGTTCCGCTTCTCAGGTCGACGACACCGGCTGGGGTGCACAGGGCGTAGATGTCGCCGTCCAGAACGTCGGGGTCCAGGCGTAGCCCGGGGGCGGCCTGCGCCTGATAGAGCAGGGCCTTGAGTCCTGAGGTGGATTCGGAGTGCCGCCGGTGCGCGGCCAACTCGCGGGGGGTGAATCTTCCCCGCGGGTCGTTTTCGGCGATCTGCTCGGCCATCTCCCCGGCGGCCCAGACGGCTGCCTCGTCGCCGCCGGTCAGTTTCCACCGGTACTCGTCCCAGGAGTGCCACCCCATGCCGATCACGTAGCGGAACTGGTCGCGGTAAAGGCGGGCGAACAGTTTGGCGTTTCCCCGGTCCGTCAACGAATCGGGCAGCAGTCCGTCCGGCTCGGGGGCGGGCTGTTGGCGAGCCTCGGTCTGCTGTGCGGGCAAGTTCGCGTGCGACTCGGGCGGATCCCAGGCAAAGGTCTGCTGCTGGATCTGCGCTGCGGCCCTTTGCGCGTCGAAGCGTGTCGACTCGGCGCTCATGAACGTCCTCGGGGGTGGAGTGGGCGCTGGGCACCCGCAGACAGAGCTGTCTCGATGATCGTGAGGTTACGGCTCTCCTGGGCGGGACGGGCGGTGCGCGCCGCCTCCAGGAGCAGGATGCGAGCTTCTTCCTCGGGGAGGTGGCCTCCTTGGACGAGTCCCCCGGCGGTGTAGGCTGCGCGGTTGAGTTTCTCGGTGAAACTCGCCCCTTGCGGAGTCGCCGCGCATGCGGACACCTCGTCCAGGAGCGGGGTCAGGAGGCGTTCGGCTCCTCTTGCCGAGCGGCGCCGGCGGCGGCGGTCCGCGGTGGGACGGGGGATGGCGGTTCGCACGTGGTGGGTGCGTACGAGTTCCGCTGCCAGCCATGGGGGCAGCGGCGCCGGCATGCGGGTTGTTCCCAGCGGCTGGTAGCTGCCGGCGGTGGTCGTGGTCGCGGGGGCGACGATGTAGCCGTTGTCGGAGCGCACATCGACCTGCCAGGCCAGTGCTGTTCTCGGGCTGGAGCCCGTCGAGGACCGGAAGCGGGTCTCGGGGTGGGGGTTTCGGTACCAGATGTGCAGTCCCCCGGAGGGGGTCCGCACCCGCAGCGTGCTGGTGTCCGTGGCAGGACTCGGCTTGCCACGGAGTGCGGCGAGGAGGGCCAGGGTGTCGAAGCCTGTGGCAAGGCCGGAGAGGTTGACCTGGGGAGCGATGGGGATCCCCGGCAGGAGGCGGGAGCGGTCGGGTACGTGTGCCGCGTGGGCGTCCACGTCGAGAACGACCAGGTCCGCGGGACCGCAGGAGACCCCGACCCCGAAGCGGGAGCCGGCGTGCCACCAGGCATCGATGAGCTCAGGGTCGGTGGTCGCGGCGTGAAAGCCGTGGCACCAGCGTCCTGCCTGTTTGCAGGGGCAGAGCGCGGGCGGGTGCCGGTCCTCCTTGCATGCCTGACAGTTCGCCGGCGGAACCTTCTGCTGCGGGGCGAGGGGGTGGACCGGCCAGCCTGCCCGTGCGCACCACCGGGCGATCGCATGTGCGTGCACGGACTCGCCCGGACGATCCAGTGGAGTCGGGGGGTGGCGGGTCAACGCATCGTCCTTGTCGCGGTTCATGCCGTTCCCCGGCAGAACCAACGGGTCTGACGGGACTGAAGCATCGGGTTTGCGAGACGAGCGTAGCCCACGGGATCACAGCGGCAGGGAAGCCCCGGAACGTGTCGGTGGATCAGGGTCCCGTCAGTCCCGCAGACAGCGGGTTGCCCGGCGCCCACGGTCCCGCGGAGGCTGGAGCGTTTTCGATCCCGCACGGTAAAAGGCAAGGTCAGAGATGCTTCCTCCAGGACAACGGGACTGACGGGACCCGACTGGACAGTTATCAGCTGCTCACGACTACCGCTTCTTCCTCATGCGCGCGCGTGTTGAAAGCGCCTGGTGCGGTGATAACTGCCGTGTCGGGTCCCGTCAGTCCCGTACTTACAGTGGAGAACCCGCCTGACCAGCGTTTTCTCTCGCGGGACTGAAAACGGGACCAAGGACTTGCGGGACGGAGGCTCCGTCCTTTCACCCGGTGGAGCGGGAGCCGGACGACGAAAGCAGCTGCTGCAGTTCAGCGGTGCACATCATGTAGCCGTCGGGGGACGGCAGGTGTTCGAGGTAGTGGTCCAGGTCCGACGCCAACGAGAAGACCCGTACAGGTGTCCCTGCGGCCCGGGCGGATTCCACGACGTGGCGTACGCCGTCCAGGACGGCGGGATGGCGGGTGCTGTAGGAATCAGCGACCAGGTGGTTGCCCCGGTCGGCTGCCAGATAGAACTGCACCAGGTCCTTGAGTCCGACGAACAGTTCGCTGGCTCCGGCGGCACACAGCGCGGTGGTGGCGTGGACGGCGGAGGGCGTCTCGACGAAGGCGGACAAGGGGGTGCCGTCGGGCAACCCGAGATGGTTCCTGAGTTGGGCGAACTCCCTTTCATCGCTGACGAAAGGCACTGAGAGCCCCACCCGGGCGGCCTCGTCGCCGAGGCGTTTGCGCAGGGTCGCCAGTACGGCGTGCAGGGCTTCCCGGTATCCGACGGAGCCCAGGAGCCAGCGGGCTCCGTGCATGCCCATCTCAGGGTTCGGCTCGACGGCGACGGGGGCGGTCTCGGTGACGTCAGCCGCGTGATCGGAGCGCAGATCGAGCATGCGCAGGACCAGCCGCTGCCCGGGCAGGAGCGCCTCGACGAAGCAGCAGAGCCGCTCTCCGATGGCTTGTCCGTAGGCGGTGATGTCGGCGGCGTCGCCGGCCATCGCGTCGAGCGGACTCAGCCCCAGAGCGAGGCAGAGGAACTCCTCCCGGATGAAGAAGGATCCGACGCGGGCAGCGTCTGGCCCGCAGGAGTTGATCGTCGTGATGTCCTGCAGGTCCGCGATGACCGCGCACGCCGAACCGATGGCGTCCAGCGCGTTCTTGCCGGGGTGGGGCGGGCTGGGGAGGGCGTCGACGACGATGGACGCGCTCTCCAGGTAGAGCGTCACCTCGCCGACGAGGTCGGCGAGGTCCGCCTCCTCGACGCGCAGTACAGGGATCCCTCTGCCGCGGCACAGGGACTGCATGTGGCCGGTGAGTCCCCCGGAGCCGCACACCACGGCCCGTGCGGCCACGATGGCGTCGTACAGCCCGGCTTCGAGGGCAGGGGCGATGAGGATGGTCCCCTCGCGCGGACTTCGTGTTCGGTTGCAGGTGCCCCGAAGCACACTCTCGGTACCGCCAGCCAGGAGAGATCCCAGGATCCGTCGCCCGTTCCCGTTCAACTATTCCTCCGGATGTTCGGCGTTCTCCAACCCCAGTTGTCGACGCAGCTGCCGTGGTGTCACGGAGACGTCGTTGAGCCGTTCCACGGCGACCCGATTGACGACCGCCCTGATCAGGCGGTCGTCGCGGGGGACACCCGCCGGAAGTACGGGGAGGCTGCCCATGGAGCGAATGCGGGCGTTCAGCCGGGATTCGAGCGCTTCCCTGTTCCTTCGTTCCCGGGAGGCCAGTCTCCGTACTTCCAGTACCACAGACTGCTCCAGTGCGTCTCGAACCGCTTCCTCCGGGTTGCTGACATAGCTCCGGTAATGGGGGTGCCGTGCGGCAAGGTCGTCGAAGCCGTCCTGTCGCAGTTCGAGCTGTTCGACGACGTGGGCGGCGACGGAGACGGAGTGGTTCTTGATGGCTGCGAGGTTGAACGCGAACGCGCCGGTCCGGCCGTGCCGGACGATCTCGTCCCCCTCTCTGGGAACGCCGACGGTGGAGATCGGTCCGGCCGGTGTCCCGTCGGAACCCAGCAACGTTCCGCATTCGTCGACCTCCACGCCGCGTCCCGTGCGCTCGTGGGGGACCGCGACGCCTTTGCGGAGAAGGTTGCGCCAGAGGGGCTGCTCGACCTTGGCGTAGTCGAACTCCCTGCCGAAGTTGGACACCACGAGGTCGGCTTCGAGGCTGTGTCGCTCGTGCTGCGCGACGACGGACACCGTCAGCCGACCGGACTCCGCGGGGGATATCTCCTGCACCCGGCCGACGACCAGTTCCACCCGGCCGTCCTGGGGGCGCATAGCCCGTTCGATGATCGCCATCGTGTACTCCACGGCCCCGACGCGCAGGGCTGCGAGGCCGGTGGCGAACTCGTCCAGCAGCCGGCGCAGGTCCTCGCTCGGGATGCGGTCGATGACCTCCGGAATGTAGGGCTCCCAGGCTTTGGCGACCCGTTCGGAGATGATCACGGGGTCGATCTCGGGATGCTGGTCCCTGACAATCGCGCAGGCGGCCTGCCAGGCGGTCCGAACACGGGCGAGGAACTCCTCGCGGTCGCGGTAGGGCTGCATCAGGGTGTCGGGGCGGGGCAGCTGCAGCACTCCGTGTTCGTGGGTGCCGGGGTAGGTGCGGAAGATCGTCCCTGACCTGGAGATCAGGTGGATACGGCCGACGTGCCCGTTGCGCAGCAGCAGGCCCGCCG
The DNA here is from genome assembly GCA_014649555.1 of Streptomyces globisporus. GTDB lineage: Bacteria > Actinomycetota > Actinomycetes > Streptomycetales > Streptomycetaceae > Streptomyces > Streptomyces globisporus. The sequence continues at coordinate 8,926 of BMTG01000019.1, forward strand.
AGTCGTACGCGCTGAGAACCGATCCGACGATGGCCACAGAGGCGTCGGGCGGAAGCTGAGCGAGTTTGCGGATCCCGGGTGCGGAGTAGGGGTTACGGACGAAGGAGGGGTGTCCGGCGACGCCGGCGGCGAAAGGCGGTTCCTTGAGTTCGAGGCCGGTGGCGAGGACGACGTGGTCCGCGTCGAGGATCTGCGTGTCGGGGAGCGGCCCAGGGCGCAGCCCCTCGGTCAGGTACGGGGTAAGGCCCCTGACGGTCACCTCGAAGCAGCGGTCGTGGGGCCGGGCGTCGAGCGCCTCCCCGTCCGCTTCCACGAGGACGACGCCGGGACAGGACTCCCGTGCGGCCTCGACCAGCCGGGTGTCGAGGTAGTCCTGGAAGATGCGGCGGGGGGCGGGGCCCTGCTCGGTGAACTTCCACGAGGCCCAGCGCCGGGGCCAGTCGCGCCGGTCAGCCTCCTGGTTGGCCCAGTTGATGAAGTCGAGCACGTCTTCGCGGAACACCGACATCCGGCCGGCCTGGATATTGAAGACGTGGTCCCAGGGGTTGCCGTCACGGTGATAGGCGACGCCGGCCGAGCGGTAGGCGGCGCGCCGCTCCAGGAGGACGACTTCCAGCGGCCTTCTCGCGAAATGGAGCAGCCGTATCGCGGTCGCCGTTCCTGCCAGGCCCGCCCCTACGACCAGCACCCTGGGGCGCACACCCGTCATGCCCATGAAGCCTCCCCGCTGACTCAGGGGCGCCGCGTCGTGCGCTCCCGTCGGTGTCCTCGATGACTGGAAGTTCCCTGACATGGCATCAACTTCGCTGACCCGTAAGGGGATCGTGGGAGTTGATACAAGACAGGTCGTGCACGATCGTGGCGCTGACGATACCCGAAGGCACCGGACGACGACGCCCCTGCCGGTGACCCGCCCCGGGCTCGAGGGGACGGGCCGCCGACAGGGGCGGCCGCGTGATCAGCCGGAGCCTGTCCGGGGGCGTGCGTACGGGGCGTCAGCTGTCGATGTCGGGGACGCTGGGGACGTCGATCTCGGTGCGAGCGTAGTGGTTGAAGTAGTTGGTGTAGAGGTTCACGGCCACGTGGACGAAGACCTCGGCGAGCTCGGTGTCCGTCCATCCCTGTGCCACGGCCGCGTTCCACGAGGCGTCAGACGCCTCGCCCACTTCGCCGGCGATTTCCCTGGCCACCTGGACCAGTGCTTCGAGCTTCACGTCGTCGCCGGGCGTCCCCCGGCGAATCGCCACGGTTTCCTCCAGCGTGAAACCCGCGACCTTCGCCGACACCGTGTGCGCCGCCTGGCAGTACGCGCACGCGTCGACCGCGCCCACGGCGAGGGCGATCGCCTCGCGCGTGCGGGCGTCGAACGTTCCGTGTTCGGCAACGGCTCCGGTGATCGCGGCGTAGGTCTCCAGGACCACGGGGGAATGGGCCATTCCCCCGTGGATGTTGAGCACGCGCCCGAACCGCTTCTCCAGTCGGCGCAGAATATCTCCGCCGGCTGCGGGTGCGGTGTCGATGGTGTGGACGGGAATCCGCGGCATGGGAATGCCTCTCCTCGTAGTGATGGGAGTTCCTCGTCCCTCCAGTCTGCCCAAGCACCTGCCCCGGTGAGCTCTCCCGGCCGCCCTCCGGCCCCTTCTAGGCAGGTCGCCCGGTGGTGCGGCCCCGGGACGTCACCGCGCCGCACCACCGGGAGCCCCGAGGGGCGACGTCAGAGGCCGAGCGCCTCCTCGGCCAGGGCGGTGCCCCGTACACGGGCCTCGATCTTGGCAAAGGCCAGGTCGCGTGTGGTGGAGGCATCGTCGGCGAACGGGGAGAAGCCGCAGTCGTCGCAGGTTCCCAGCTGCTCGACGGGGATGTAGCGGGCGGCGAGCAGGATGCGGTCGCGTACCTGCTCGGGGGTCTCGACCACAGGGTCGATCGGGTCGGTCACCCCGACGAAGACGCGGGCGGCGGGGGGCAGGTGGTCGCGGACGATGCCCAGGACCCGCTCGGGGTCAGCTTCGCCGGCCAGTTCGAGATAGAAGTTGCCCGCCTTGAGCTGGAAGAGCTTGGGCAGCAGTTCGGCGTAGTCGATGTCGAGACTGTGCGTGGAGTCCTGGTCGCCACCGGGGCAGGTGTGTACGCCGATGCGGGCGGTTTCCTCGGCGCTGAAGCGTCCCAGGACTTCGTTGTTGAGGGCGATGAAGTCGTCGAGGACGCCGCCGCTGGGGTCGAGCTTGAGGGACAGCCGTCCCTCGGTGAAGTCGAGCTGGACGACGTGTGCCCCCGCGTCCAGGCAGCCTCGGATGTCGGCCTCGGCCTCGTCGGCGAGGTCGCGCAGGAACTCCTCCCGCGGGTAGCCCTCGATGGGGGTGGCGGGGTAGAGGAGGCTGAGAGCGGAGGGTGCGATGACCGCCTGCTTCAGGGGACGGTCCGTGAGCTGCCGTGCGGCGTGCAGATAGGTTTCGGCCCGCACCTGGTAGCGGAAGGGCCCTTGCGTGATGCTGGGGAGCTGTCGGGTGTGCCCGTCGGCGAAGGGGATGACGGCACCGTCGGGCGAGAGGGTGTCGAGGCCGGTCACGGGGTAGGTGGCGAAGCTCGGCTTGGACTGTTCACCGTCCACGAGTACGGGGCTGCCGACTCGTTCCAGTCGGGCCAGGGTGTCCGCGACGGCCTGTTCTTGCTGTTTGGCCAGTTCCGTGGCGTCCAGGGTTCCCTGGGCATGCGCGGCAAGGGCGTGCAGGAGTGTCGCGGACCGCGGAAGGCTGCCGATCGGCTCAGTGGCAATGGTCATGGCCGAAGAGTAGGGAAGAGGCTGGGTACCGAACCACCGGAAAGCTCTGATTGCCTCTCATGCAGGGGAAGTTGATGCGAAATCGCCGAGCGGCGGAATGTGCTGGTGTATTGGGCGAGAGGACCAGGCGGGATTCTAGGAGCCGGTCGTGGCCACCGTTGAGGAGGTGCCCAGCTGGGAGCGGGGGGTCTTTTCGCCGACGCGGTTGGGCTCGATGGTGCGGGGGTCGACGGCCTCTCCGGGGGCACCTTGCCGGTAGACGCCTTCGGGGTCGGAGTCCCGGTCATGGGGGAGCAGGAAGAAGACCCGGCGCCGGTACAGACCGCTGTCCGGGTCCGCTTCGGCGTCGGCCCCGAGTTCGATGTAGCCGATCATGCGGCCGTCGCGGGCGTAGCGCGGCTTGTTCTTGCGTCGGGGTGTCTTGTCCAGGGCCTGGCGGACGTAGTCGAGGCCCTCGGGATCTTCGAGCCACACGACCTTGACCTCGTGGACGAGATCGCTGTCGGTCAGTAGCGAGCTCATGGCGGCGACCTCTCCTTCGTCGGCGTGCACCGGGTGGGGAGCGGTGCCTGCGTGATGTGTGTTCTTCTGCGGCGGTGGGCCGCAGTGGTGCGGACCGCCCGTGGTGCCGGTTCTCGACAAAAGCGCGGGCAGGTATGTCCTGGGGCACTCACATCGTAGATGGGGTCCGCTTCCGCAGGGCAGTGCCTACGGTCGGGGGACGTTCATTCGTCGGCTGCCAGAGCGAGGTTGGGGTAGAACTTCCGGCCGTTGGACTTGATCATGTCGGCAGGTGAGGCGAGACCCACTTCCTGGCGGACCCGGGTGGCGAAGGCACGGGCGGTCCCGGGGCGGATGCCTTCACTGTGCGCGCACCAGGTGCTGTAGGAGGTGTAGAGAAGGCCCTGTTCGACCCGTAGCTCGCTGTTCTCGGGGTCGTGGAGGCAGCACTCGGCGAGGAAGCGGCCGATGTGGTCTTCGGTGTTCGCGTACGCGCTGGTGGCGATGCGGACCCGGTCGGGGCCCGCGAGTGTGTCGCGGGTGGCGAGGTAGCGGCGGGCCCCTTCGGCGAGCCAGTGCAGGATCCCGGGGCCCTCGTCCTGGACCAGTTCGACAGCCAGGTTGTCGATCTTACGTTCGTCGGGGACGATCCGTTCGAAGGGCAGGAGACGGATGCGGCGCCAGAAGGCGAAGCCGCCGGTGGAGACCTCGGGGCGGTGGTTGCCCAGCAGCCACAGCTTGTGCGTGGGGGTGAAGGAGAAGTAGTCCTGCCGCATGCGGCGGGCCTTGATCTTGTCACCGCCGGTCAGCAGGCGGACGCGGGCCTCGTCGAAGCGGTCGTTGGGCTTGAGCTCGCTGCACACGATGAGGCGGCGGCCGTGGAGTTCGGTGAGCTCGGTGGAGTGCTCGGAGTACGCGCCACGGTCCATGAGGAAACCCGGCGGCGCTGCGTCGGCGTAGTCGCCGAGGATCTGGATCATCACGTCGAGGAGAACGGATTTGCCGTTCTTTCCCTGCCCGTGGAGAAAAGGCAGCACCTGGGCCCCGACGTCACCGGTGATGGAGTAGCCGAGAAGGAGGTGCAGGAAGTCGATCATCTCCCGCCCTTCGGCGTCACTGCCGAAGGTGTCTTCGAGAAAACGGTGCCACCGGGGGGTGGGGATGTCCTGGGGGGAGGCACTGGTGGCACGGGAGTGGAAGTCCCGGGTGGGGTCGGGCTTGCGCATACGGCCGTTGCGGAGGTCGACCACTCCGTCAGGGGTGCACAGGGCGTAGGGGTCGCCGTCGAGGGTGTCGGGGTCGAGGGAGAGGTCGGGAGAGGCCTTTGCCTGGGTGAGGAGCGCCTTCATACCGGTCGTCGACAGGGTGCGGCGTTTGTGGTGGTGCAGTTCCCGGTCGGTGAACAGCCCGCGGGGATCGGTGTCGGGCATCTCCTCCGCCATCTCTCCGGCAGCCCACAGGGCAGCTTTCTCGCCTCCGGCCCGCTTCCACCGGTAGCCGTCCCAGGAGTACCAGCCCAGGCCCTCCACGTGCCGGAACTGGTCACGGTAGAGGCGGACGAAGAGCTTGGCGTTGCCGCGGTCGGTCAGGCTGGCGGGGATCTCGCCCGCCTCCCAGGCGGTCGCGGCGACGGGGGCCTCGGGAGCGGCCTGGACAGGGAAGAGCGGCGCTGGGGCCGGGGTGTTCTCGAGGGCCAGCATCTGCTGAGCGGCGGCAGTTGCGTCAAAGCGAGGGCCCTCGGCGCTGCTGCTCATGGACTTCCTTCGAGATGGAGCGGTCGGGCGTTCCCCGCTGCGGGAACGGCATGAATGATCTTCCCGGTGCGGACAGAGTGCCAGGGGCGGCGCATGTGCGGGGGGACAACGGCCCGTTTCGGACGAGGGCCGGCCGGCGGGGGGGAGCAGGGGCCCGCTGCCGGGGAGCGGGGCGGCGTGAGCGAGGGCACGAGCGGCCCGGTACGGGCGGAAGGGCTCGTCTCTCCGTGGGGCGGCACGTTGTGGTCCTCGTCCGTCAGCTTGCGTCTGGCTTCAGCCTCCTGACCCCCAATAAGGCGAAAGCTGCTGGTCAAGCATCTTTCGTGACACTCGGCGAGGGACTGAAGGGACTGTCTTTCGGAATGAGTGTAGGGGGTTGTCGAGTGGGGACCGAGCCTCGACTCCCCGGCGGAGGGGATCTGTTCGGTCGGTCCCTTGGGTCCCTCCCCGGATCGCGGTAGGGACCCAAGGGACCGGTGCGGCGGGCGGTCGGTGAGGGGCCCCGGTGGAGGGACTGAGGGTCTGGAAGGAGCGACAAGAGGGCCTGAAGGGGTGGAGAGAGATTTGGTCCCTGCGTTGAGTCCCTGGTCATCACCGCAGGTCAGAGGAGGTTTGAGGGGTGAAAAAGGGACTGAAGGGACTCAACTTCCCCATTATGAGCTGAGTAGAAGAAAGCGGTATGACCATATGCGCGCCTACATACACGCGCGTACGTAGTGAGCTTATAATGCGGAAGTTGAGTCCCTTCAGTCCCTTTTCATGGGGTCGTATCCCCTCTGACCTGCGGTGATGACCAGGGACTCAACGCAGGGACCGAAGAGGGACCAAGTCCCTGCGCAGGGCGGGCGACGGTGATCGTGCTGTGCCCCTCCCCCGTTTCCCAAGCGAGTCGTCGCTCCCCTGCGAGGCCGGAGAGGGTCCTGAAACCCCCTCAGGGGCCGTTCTGTGGCCCTCTGGGGCTCCTCCTGGTAATTCCCCCCCATGGGGGCGCTTGGGGGCGTCAGGAGGCTTGTGAGGGCTCTGCCGGGAAGTGGCGGATTGCGCATGGCAGGAGATGCCCCGACAGCGGCCGGGAATCGACGATGTCCCCGACCCCTATCCAGCGTCCGCTGATCCTCAGGAGGCAGACCTTGCAGGCTCCAGAAGCGAAGAACGGCCGGTCCCCGGAGCAGCCGCAGGAAGAGCGGATCGTCCTGGACGTATGGCTGGCGAACTACCCGTTCCCCACCTATGACGGGCGTGACTTCCTCGCTCCCCTGCGCGAGCGGGCGGCAGAGTTCGAGCGCGCCCACCCCCGATACCGGGTCGACATCAGCGGCCACGACTTCTGGACCATCCCCGAGAAGGTGGCGCGCGCCGCCGCGGAGGGCAGGCCCCCGCACATCGCGGGCTACTACGCCACCGACAGCCAGTTGGCGCGGGACGCGCGCAGGCCCGACGGGACGCCGGTCTTCACCTCGGTAGAGGCCGCGTTGGCCGGACGGACGGAGATACTGGGACACCCGGTGGTGGTGGAGGACCTCGACCCCGTGGTGCGCGACTCCTACTCGTTCGGGGGCGAGTTGGTGTCGCTGCCGCTGACGGTCACCACCATGCTCTGTTACGCCAACTCCACTCTCCTCGGGCGGGCCGGTGTCCCGGAGTTGCCCCGTACCTGGGACGAGATCGAAGCAGCCTGCGAGGGGGTGGCCGGCGTCGACGGTGGCCCCGGTCACGGGATCACCTGGGCCAACGACGGCTGGGTGTTCCAGCAGGTCGTCGCCCTTCAGAACGGGCTGCTGACCGATCAGGACAACGGCCGCTCCGGCTCCGCCACGACGGTAAACGTCACATCGGACGAGATGCTGGACTGGGTCCGCTGGTGGACGCACCTCCACGAGCGCGGCCATTATCTCTACACGGGCGGGCCCTCGGACTGGGGTGGGGCGTTCGAGGCTTTCGTCCAGCAGAAGGTCGCTTTCACCTTCGACTCGTCCAAGGCCGCCCGGGAACTCATCCAGGCCGGTGCCCAGGCCGGTTTCGAGGTCGCGGTGTTCCCGTTGCCCAGGAACGCGAAGGCCCCGGTCGCGGGTCAGCCCGTCTCGGGAGACTCCCTGTGGCTGGCCGCGGGACTCGACGAGACCACGCAGGACGGTCTGCTTGCCCTCACCCAGTACCTGATCAGCCCGGCCAACGCCGCGGACTGGCACCGCACCAACGGTTTCGTACCGGTGACCGGCGCGGCCGGGGAACTGCTGGAAGCGACAGGCTGGTTCGACCGTCGGCCGCAGCAACGGGTGGCCGGGGAGCAGTTGAAGGCGTCCGACCGTTCACCGGCGGCGCTCGGCGCGCTGCTCGGCGACTTCGCGGCCGTCAACGAGGTCATCACCGCAGCGATGGACGAGGTCCTGCGCAGTGGAGCGGACCCCGGGAAGGCCTTCGCCGAAGCCGGCGTGGCCGCCCAGCAACTGCTCGATGCCTACAACGCCCGGAACCGGTCCGGATCCGGGACCCCCTCCGCCGTCTGAGATCCGGGACCGGGGCACAGGGGCGCCGCCGCCCCGTTCTCCCTGGCAGGGCGGCTGGGGGGGGCGGGAGAGCACATGCTCTCCCGCCCCCCCCAGCAGGACGTACGGTCAACCCGCCTGCGCCTTCAGGTGGCGGCGCAGATAGTCCCCGGTCAGGGAGGAATCCGCGGCGAGCAGGTCCTTCGGTGTGCCGGTGAAGACGATCTCGCCGCCCTCCCGTCCTCCGTCGGGACCCAGGTCGATGATCCAGTCGGCCTGCTGCACCACATCGAGGTTGTGCTCGATGACCACGACGGTGTTGCCGGCCTCGACGAGACCGTCCAGGAGTTTCAGCAGGGTGTCCACGTCCGACATGTGCAGCCCGGTGGTGGGCTCGTCCAGGACATAGACCGTGCCCGTGCGGTGCAGCTGGTCGGCAAGTTTGATCCGCTGCAGTTCACCGCCGGAGAGGCTGGAGAGCGGCTGGCCCAGGCTGAGGTACCCAAGACCGACGTCGACGAGAGCGCGCAGTTTCGGCAGCAGGGCTTTCTCGGAGAAGAACTCGACGGCCTCGTCGGCGGGCAGCTCCAGGACGTCCGCGATCGACTTGCCGCGAAGCTGGTGCTCCAGGACCTCGGGCTTGAAGCGGCGTCCCTCACAGACACCGCAGTGCGTGGTCACCGGGTCCATGAAGGCCAGCTCGGTGATGATGACCCCGCGGCCCTGGCACTCCTCGCACGACCCCTTGGAGTTGAAGCTGAACAGCGAGGCGTTCGCGCCGGTCTCCTTCGCGAACAGCTTGCGCAGCGGGTCCATCAGGCCGAGGTAGGAGACCGGTGTGGAGCGCGACGAGGCGGCGATCGCGGACTGGTCGACGAAGACGGCGTCGGGGTGCGCCTCCATGAATGCCCCGGAGATCAGGCTGCTCTTGCCGGAACCCGCCACCCCGGTCACCGCGGTCAGCACACCGGTGGGCACGGCCACGGAGACCTGCTTCAGGTTGTGGAGATCCGCGTTCTCCACGGTCAGCTCCCCCGTGGGCGGGCGGACCTCCTCCTTCACGCGGGCCCCCCGCCGCAGAGCCTCCCCGGTCCTGGTCTTCGCCTTCCGCAGCTTCGCGAAGGACCCCTCGAACACGATCTCGCCCCCGTGCACTCCTGCCCCGGGGCCGACATCGACGATGTGGTCGGCGATCTCGATCACATCGGGGTCGTGCTCGACGACCAGCACGGTGTTCCCCTTGTCGCGCAGCGCCCGCAGCAGGTCGTTGAGCCGCCCCACGTCGCGCGGGTGCAGGCCGATGCTGGGCTCGTCGAAGATGTACGTGAGCCCGGCCAGACCACTGCCGAGGTGGCGCACCATCTTCAGCCGCTGCCCCTCGCCCCCGGAGAGGTCGGCCGTGGGCCTGTCCAGGGTCAGGTAGCCGAGCCCGATGGACACGATCCGCTCCAGGGCCGTGCGCGCGGCTTTCGCGAGAGGCGCAGCGGCCGGCTCGGTGACGTCGGCGAGCACCTCCGTGAGGTCGCGGACCTCCATGCTCGAGTAGTCGGCGATGTTCTTGCCGTCGATCCGGACGTCGAGCGCGGCGGCGTTGAGCCGCGCGCCCCGGCAGGAGGGACAGACTCCGTCGGTGACGAAACGTTCGATGACCTCGCGCTTGCGGTCGCTCAGCGCGCTGAGGTCGCGCTTGAGGTTGAGCCGCTCGAACCGGTCGGCCAGCCCCTCGTAGTTCGTCTGGAACTCGGTGCTCTTGGTCTTCAGCGTCACCTTCCCGCCGGTGCCGCGCAGCAGCGTGTCCAGCTCCTCGGCGCTGTACTCGGCGATCGGCTTGGCCGGATCCAGACGGCCGGACTTCGCCCAGATCTGCCAGTCCGGGCTACCCACCTTGTACTCGGGGAAAAGGACCGCCCCGTCGTCCAGGGACTTCGAGCGGTCCAGCATCTTGTCCAGGTCGAGGGCGATGCTCTGGCCGAGACCGTCGCAGTCCGGGCACATGCCCTGGGGGTCGTTGAACGAGAACGCGGAGACGCCGAGCGAGGACGGCCCGTCGTCCTTCGTCGTGCCGAACCGTGCGAACAGGGCCCGGATCATCGGCTGTACGTCCGTCATGGTCCCGACCGTGGACCGGGCGTTGCCCCCCACGGGCTTCTGGTCGACGATCACCGGGGTGGTGAGGTTCTCGATCGCCTCGGCCTGAGGACGTTCGTACTTCGGAAGCTGGTTGCGGATGTACCAGCTGAAGGTGGAGTTCAGCTGCCGCTGGGCCTCCACGGCCACCGTGTCGAAGACGATCGACGACTTGCCCGAACCCGAGACCCCCGTGAAGACCGTGATCTGGTTGCGGGGAATCGTCAGGGAGACATCTTTGAGGTTGTGGATCCGCGCGCCCGCGATGCGGATGCCGTCTCCCGGGCCGGATGTTTTTCCCGCGCCGGCGGTGGGGTCGGTGACGCTCACAGAAATTTCCTCCTGGCTTCCGTACATGATTTACCGTTCCGCCGGGCAAACCGGCGGAACGGTAACCACCTAGCTTGTACTCAGGAGGTGTCCGCGGTCTTCTCCTCCCGTGCTGACTTGGGGGCCGGCCCGCCGGACAGGGCCGGCTCCGTGTTCCACCCCGCCAGCCGCTCCCCCCGCTCCGTCTCGTCCTCCTCGAGAACGATCCGGCTGCTCGCCCAGCGCAGGATCGGCGGCGCCGTCACCGAGGTGATGAGGGCGACCAGCACGATGATCGTGAAGGTCACGGTGTCCAGTACGCCGATACGCAGGCCGACCAGGGCGATCACCACCTCGATCATTCCACGCGAGTTCATCCCCGCCCCGAGCGCCAGCCCCTCGTAGCGGCTCATCCCGCCACTACGGGCGGCGACGTACGCACCGGCGAACTTGCCGAAAGTGGCCACGAACAGCACCACGAGGCCGGTGAGCAGCACCGACGGCTCCGCGAGTGCGGTCAGGTCCATGCGAAGCCCCACACTGCCCAGGAACACCGGTGCGAACACGGCCATGACCAGCGTGCGCAGCGGGGCGAGCCGTACCGGGGCGATGTGCCTCAGCAGGGTCGCACCGGCCACGAACGCCCCGAACAACGCCTCCATCCCGGCCGCCGCGGTCAGCGCCCCGTACAGGACGACCACGGCCACGCCGACGGTGACCGCCGATACGGGGACCCGGCTGTCCCCCGTACGGGACAGCCGCCTGCCGATCGGGCCGCCCACCGCACACGCCGCGGCGACGAAGACGGCCGTCCAGGCCATCGTGGTCAGGACCACGGGCCCCCCGGCCGCACCGCTCGCCAGCGCCGTCACCAGAGCGAGCAGCAGCCAGCCCACCGCGTCGTCGAACACCGCTGCCGCGATGAGCAGCTGGCCGACGTTGCGGTGCGTCAGATTCAGGTCGGCGAGCGTCTTGGCGATCACCGGGAGGGCTGTGACACACATCGCGACCCCGAGGAACAGCGCGAAGACGCCCCGCTCTCCGGAGTCCGCGAGCAGCGAGGCGGGCACCAGGTAGCCGGTTGCGATGCCCAGCCCCAGAGGAATCAGAAGACCAGCCAGGCTGACCCGGGCGGCCAGACCCCCGCGCTTGCGCAGGATCAGGGGGTCGAACTGGGCCCCTGCGATGGCCACCAGCAGAAGGATGCCGAACTGGCAGAACGCGTCGAGCAGGTGCGTCTGCGAGATGTCCTCGGGAAACAGCCTGCCGGAGAGTCCCGGCGCGACCTGCCCCAGCAGGGTCGGCCCGAGCAGTACCCCCGCGGTCAGCTCCCCCACCAGCGGCGGCAGACCGATCCGGGTCCCCAGCCGTCCCAGACCGTAGGCACAGACGAGCAGTACGCCGACCTGGAGCAGGAAGACCGTCAGCGGCTCCCCGCCCAGCGGCGACGTGGCTGCGAGCACAGCCACGTCAGGACCGCGCACCGGGAACCCAGCCCAGCCCGTCCGTCGACGCGGCCAGACCCCCCTGCCTCACCGGTCGCTCGGCCCCCGCCTCATCCCCCAGAAGAGCCCGTGCCTGCAGTGCGGCGCTCTGCTCCATGAGGCGGCCCACCACCTTTCCCGGCACGGCGCCGTGCGGCCCGTCGGCGTCGCCCGCGGCGGTGTGTGTCATGCCGGCCATCTCGTCGGACGCCTCGGAGAACCGCTGCCTGGCCCGGGCCGCGTCGGCGAACTCGTCGGAGGAGACTCCGCCGATCAGTTCGACGAAGGACTGCAGGTCGGAGTCCGCGGTGTTGGAGATCTTCCGGGCCTGCCAGAAATAGGAGTCCTCCGAATGGTGCATGTCGTAGAAGCCGACCAGGAACTCGTAGAAGCGGCTGTACTCCAGCCGGTAGCGGGCCTCGAACTCCTCGAACGCGCTGGTCTCGTCGACCGTCCCGTCCAGGCAGGAGTTGAGCGAGCGCGCTGCCAGCAGTCCGCTGTAGGTGGCGAGGTGCACCCCGGAGGAGAACACCGGGTCGACGAAGCACGCGGCATCCCCGACCAGGGCCATGCCCGGCGCCCAGAACTTCGTGTTGCTGTACGACCAGTCCTTGCGGACCCGGAGCTCGCCGTAGGGGCCCTCGGTCACCCGGGTGGCCTCGGAGAGCTTCTCCGCGATCAGCGGGCAGGCCGCGATGAACGACTCCATCGCCTTCTCGGGGTCGCCCTGCACCAGGCTCGCCGAGTCCCGGTTCACCACGGCGCCGACACTCGTCAGCTCGGGAGACAGGGGTATGTACCAGAACCACCCGTGCTCGAAGGTGCAGGTGAAGATGTTTCCGGAGTTCGGCTTCGGAAGCCGCTTGCCGCCGTTGAAGTAGCCGAACAGGGCCAGGTTGCGGAAGAAGGGCGAGTACTCGCGCTTGGCGCCCGACTTCTTGTACAGCCCACCGGTGTTGCCGGAGGCGTCCACGACGAAGCGCGAGCCCACCTCGTGCTCGCGCCCCTCGGAGTCCCGGTAGCGCACGCCCCGCACCCGGCCGTCCTCGGCCTTGAGCACGTCGAGGACATCGCTGTTCTCCCGCACCTCGACACCGTGCCTGCGAGCGTTGTCGAGCAGGATCTGGTCGAACTTCATGCGCTCGACCTGGTAGGCGTACCCCGTCGCCCCCGGCATCCGGCGCGAGACGGCGAAGTCGAACGTCCAGGGTTCGGGGTTGGCACCCCACTTGAACGTCCCGCCGTGCTTGATCGTGAAGGCCGCCTTCTTCAGCTCGTCGGAGACACCGAGGAGGTGCGCGATGCCGTGGACGGTGGAGGGGAGGAGCGACTCACCGATCTGGTAGCGCGGGAAGGTCTCCTTCTCCAGCTGGAGTACGCGATGGCCCCGCTTGCGGACCAGCGTGGAGACGGTCGAGCCCGCCGGACCTCCGCCGACCACGATGACGTCGTACTGCGCTGACACGTCCACGGACTCTCCTTCTCGCGCATCGGGCTTCTCATATTCCCAGGAATCCTCTGGCCCGCCCAGGTGCTGCCGCATCTTCGGTATTGCGAAGTCGTGGGCATTCTGCGAGAAGCATGAACCGCGCGGTCCGGTCTACAGTGGCGTGGAATTTCAGTGATTGCGCTGAAGGGCGGCACACGATGAAGGCACTTGTACTGTCGGGTGGTTCGGGGACCCGCCTGCGCCCGATCAGTTACGCCATGCCGAAGCAGCTCGTTCCGATCGCCGGGAAGCCAGTCCTTGAATATGTTCTGGATAATATCCGGAACCTCGATATCAAAGAGGTCGCCATTGTCGTCGGTGACTGGGCTGAGGAAATTATTGATGCGATGGGTGACGGCAGCCGTTTCGGTCTGCGCCTCACCTACATACGCCAGGAGCAACCTCTGGGCATCGCGCACTGCGTGAAACTGGCCCGAGATTTCCTCGACGAGGACGACTTCGTCCTCTACCTCGGCGACATCATGCTGGACGGAGACCTGTCCGCGCAGGCGGGGCACTTCCTCCACACCCGCCCCGCCGCGCGGATCGTCGTGCGCCAGGTGCCCGACCCCCGGGCCTTCGGGGTGATCGAGCTGGACGGCGAAGGTCGTGTGCTGCGCCTGGTCGAGAAACCCCGTGAACCGCGCAGCGACCTCGCGGCGGTCGGCGTGTACTTCTTCACCGCGGACGTGCACCGCGCCGTCGACGCGATCAGCCCGAGCCAACGGGGGGAGCTGGAGATCACCGACGCGATCCAGTGGCTGCTGGAGCAGGGCCTGCCGGTCGAGGCCGGCCGCTACACGGACTACTGGAAGGACACCGGCCGGGTCGAGGACGTCGTGGAGTGCAACCGGCGGATGCTCGGTCGTCTGGCGCTCCAGGTGTCGGGTGAGGTGGACCAGGAGAGCGAACTGGTGGGTGCGGTGGTCGTCGAGGAGGGCGCCCGGGTGACGCGTTCGCGGGTCGTGGGACCAGTGGTGATCGGCGCGGGCACGGTCGTCGAGGACAGCCAGATCGGACCGTACGCCTCCATCGGCCGGCACTGCACCGTGCGGGCGTCCCGGCTCTCCGACTCCATCGTCCTTGACGACGCCTCGATCCTCGCGGTGAGCGGACTGCACGGCTCGCTGATCGGAAGGGGCGCGCGGATCGCGCCCGGGGCCCGGGGCGAGGCCCGGCACCGGATGGTCGTCGGCGACCATGTGCAGATCGAGATCGCGGCCTGACGCGCCCACCGGAGCACCGGGGGAGGCTTGGCAGGGGCGTCAGGCCGTAAGAAGGGCTGCCGGGGCGGGAGCGACCCGCCCCGGCAGCCCACAGGTCCCCGGTCCGCGGAGTTGGGGGACCCAGGTTCGATCAGCCGAAGGTCAGAGCCACGTGGCCGAGGTCGAGCCCGGAGTTGCCGGCGCCGAGGTTACAGGCGTCCGTGGCGCAGTCGACGCTGCCGACCGGCGTGCCTTCGGGCGTGGAGCCCGCGTACGACTTGCGCACGACGAAGCTGAACGACGCCGCTCCGGACGCGTCCGTGGTGAAGGACGTCGCGGTCGCCGGGTTGCACGCGTCCTGGCCACCGACCGGAGCGCACTGGGCGATGTAGTAGGTCTCGCCGGCGGCGGCGCCGCTGACCGACACCGAGACGCTCTGTCCGTCACTCAGACCCGAGGCGGGGCTGACGGAGAAGGCGGGCGCGGCGAAGGCGACGGACTGTGCGGCGGCGGCCAGGCCGATGGATGCGACGGCCACGACGCCGAACCTGGAAGCACGGCGGGACATGTGACGTAACGACATGCGTAGGCTCCGATTCGAGGAGGGGGTTGATCACTCCATGAAAGGATCACCTCGCTGGACGGCTGCCTGCATCTCCCTCTGTGCTCTCGTGGATTTCCGGCACGGCACTCCCGTCGACGGCCGCTCGCAGGATGCGGCAGACCCCCCGCACCTCCTCCGGCCCCACCGCCGTGCCGGTGGGCAGTGACAGCACCCGCTCGGTGAGCGCCTCCACCTTCGGGAGCGGATCGGGCGCGTGGCGCGCGAGGTCGGACCGGTAGGGCTCGCAGCTGTGGCAGCCGGGGCTGAAGTAGGCGCGGGCCAGTACGTTGTGCCGTTGGAGTACCGCCTGGAGTTCGTCGCGGTGCAGCCCGGCGCGGACGGCGTCCACCTCGATGACGACGTACTGGCAGTTCGACAGCTCGTTTGGATCCTGCGGGCGGACCCGGACGCCGGGCAGTCCGTCGAGGTACTGCTCGTACAGACGGTAGTTGCGCCGGTTGATCGCGGTGAAGTGATCGGCGGACTCCAGGGAGGTGAGGCCCATGGCCGCGCTGATCTCGTGCATCCGCGCGACCGTTCCGCTCCCGGTGATCTCATGCGCGGCGTTGAGCCCCTGGTGGCGCATGGCCCGGAGCCGGTCGGCCAGGGCGTCGTCGTCGGTGACGATCGCCCCGCCCTCGAAGCTGTTCACGAACTTCGTCGCCTGGAAGCTGAAGATCTCCGCCGTGCCGAACCCGCCGATCGGCTTCGACCGGTAGGTGCAGCCGAAGGCGTGGGCGGCATCGAAGAGCAGGTGCAGCCCGTGCGCGGCGGCCAGCTTGGTCAGCTCGTCGATCCGGGCCGGTCTGCCGAAGACGTGCACGTCCAGGATGGCGCGGGTACGCGGGCCGATGAGCCGCTCCACGTGTGCCACGTCCGCTGTTCCGGTCTCCTCGTCCAGTTCGCAGAAGACGGGCACCGCACCGATCCAGTCCAGTGCGTGGGCGGTGGCGACCCAGGTGAAGGAGGGCACGATCACCTCGTCCCCAGGGCCGATGCCCAGGGCCTTCGCGGCGACCTGGATGCCGGTGGTGGCGTTCGATACGGCGACGCAGTGCCTGACCTGGGTGAGCTCGGCCACACGGGCCTCGAACTCCCGGACCAGGGGGCCGTCGTTGGTGAACCACAGGCGCTCCAGCGCCCCGTCGATCCGTTCCATCAAACGGTCGCGGGAGCCCACGTTGGGGCGCCCCACGTGCAGCGGTTCGCTGAAGTAGGGCGTGGGTAGGGAGTCGAGACGCACCGGGCCGCCGCTCATGCCGTGCGCACGCCGATGAAGAGGCCGGGGCTGTTGGGCCGGCCGTCGGCCAGCCGGAAGCCGGGCACGAACCGCACCGAGAGCCCCACCGATTCGAAGGCGTCGGCGTACTGCTCGCGGGTGAAGAGGCTGGAGGTCAGGACCTCGGAGAACTCGCTGAAGCCGGAGGCGTCCGCGACCCGGAACCGGACCTCCAGACGTGACTTGTCGCCCTGGCGCACGGAGTGCGTCATCCGCGTGATGACACGGCCCTCCTCCTGGTGCAGATGGCCGCCGACATGCCCGTCGAGGAAGTTCTCGGGGAAGTACCAGGGTTCGGCGACGAGGACCCCCCCGGGGTTCAGGTGGTGGGCCATGGCCGACACCGCGGCCTTGAGCTCGGTGACGGACCCCATCTCGCCGAGCGCGTTGCCCATGCAGGTGATCGCGTCGAAGGTGCGGCCCAGGTCGAACGAACGCATGTCACCGGCGTGCAGCGGGACGCCGGGAAGCCGGCCCGCCGCCTGCTCCAGCATCGCGGGCGCGTACTCGAGGCCCTCCACATGGCCGAAGAGCGTGGCGAGCGTCTCCAGATGGGCTCCGGTGCCGCAGGCGACGTCCAGGAGCGACACGGCGTCGGGGCGGGCGGCGAGGATCAGCTCGGTGAGCCCGCGGGCCTCCAGGTCGAAGTCCTTGCCGCGGCTGCGGAACACGAGGTCGTAGAACTTCGCGTGCTCGGGGCCGTACTCCATCAGACGAGCTCCTTCGCAGACTGGGCGGAGATGATTCTGGGCTCCGGGATGGGAACGATGAACTTCCCTCCCGCCTCCAGGAAGCGGCGCTCCTTGCGGACGACCTCGTCGGTGTAGTTCCAGGCGAGGAGGAGGTAGTAGTCCGGCTCGGTGGCGGCGACCTCCTCCGGAGGAAGGACCGGGATGCGGTTCCCCGGCAGCAGTTTGCCGTGCTTGAGGCTGGTGGTGTCGCCGCAGACGGTGATGTCCTGATCCGTCAGACCGCAGGCCATCAGCAACTGGGTCCCCTTGGACGGCGCTCCGTAGCCGGCCACGCGGTGGCCGTCCGCGGCCAGACCGCGAACGAGCGTACGGATCGCTTCGGTCACGCGCGTCACCCGCTCGGCGAACGCCCGGTAGGGGGCATCCGTCAGCAGTCCGCGCTCCTCCTCCAGGCCGAGCAGCGCCGCGACCGAGGGCTCCGGGGCCCGTGCGGCCGACTCGCGCGCGGCGACGACCGCGATCGAGCCGCCGTGCACGGCGACCCGCTCCACGTCGATGATCCGCAGGCCGTGCGCGCCGAAGAGGTGGCGCAGTGTGTGCAGGGAGAAGTACGACAGGTGCTCGTGGTAGATCGTGTCGAACTGGTTCTCGTCGAGCAGGTTCAGCAGGTACGGCACCTCGATGACCAGGACGCCGTCGTCGTCGAGCACTGCGTCGACGCCGTCCAGGATGCGGTGCACGTCGTCGATGTGCGCGAAGCACTGGCGGCCGATGACGGCCTTGGCCCTGCCCTGCTCAAGGGCGATGCGGCCCGCGGGCTCCGGGCCGAAGAAGTCCGGGTCCGTGGGGATCCCCCGGGCGTTGGCGATCTCGGCGAGGTTGGCCGCCGGGTCGACCCCGGCCACCCGCATGCCCGCCGCCCTGAACATCGCGAGCTGGGTGCCGACGTTGCTGCCCAGCTCCACGACCAGGTCGCCGGAGGCGAGGCTCGCCCGGCGGGTCGCCAGCCCGACGATGTGCGCCATGTGCTCGCGGATCTGGTCGGAGTCGGAGGAGACGTAGACGTAGTGCTTGAACAGTGTCCCGGGGTCGACGACATGGCGAAGCGTCATCAGCCGGCACGACCGGCACACGATGACGTCGAGCGGGAAGACGTCCTGCGCCTCATCGGCGTCGGCCGGATCGACGAAACCGTTGGCCAGCGGCAGCGAACCGAAGGAGATCACCTCGGTCCAGTCGTCCGCACCGCATACACGGCACGTCTCGTCCCGCCTGCATTTCTCCAGCATGAAGTCTCCTGACGGCGAATGCCGACGCATCGGGCCCGTCGGTCCGGGGACGGTCAATCTAGGGTTCCGGCCGACGGGCGCTCCACTTCGTATGTGCCCTACTGGTTCAGCGGAGCGGACGGGTGAACGCCCGTACGTCCTCGATGAGGAGCTGCGGCTGCTCCATGGCCGCGAAGTGCCCGCCGCGGTCGAACTCGGTCCACCGCGTCAGGGTCGGCAGGATGCCCTCGGCGAACGCCCGGATCGGCCGGGTGGCGTCGTCCGGGAACACCGCGACGCCGACGGGGGCCGTCAGCGGCCAGGGCCCGCCCCAGGTGCGGGCGAAGTCCGCCATGCCGCGAGCCGACTCGTAGTACAACTGAGCGCTGGAACCGGCCGTCGCGGTCAGCCAGTAGATCATCACGTGGGTGAGCAGCCGGTCCCGGGAGATGGCCTCCTCCACGTTCTTGCCGCCGCTCCACTCCTGGAACTTGTCGAGAATCCAGGCGAGCTGGCCGACCGGGGAGTCGGTGAGGCCGTAGGCCAGGGTCTGCGGGCGGGTGGCCTGGATGCGCTGCCAGCCGATGCCGGTGTCGGCGAACTCCCCGCTGTGCGCCAGCTTGCCCAGGTCGCTCTCGTCCAGGCGCCCGATGGCCTCCGGGTCGTCCTGGGGCGGGAAGGTCACCAGCATGTTCAGGTGGACGCCGGCCACGTGCTCGGGGTCGGCCAGCCCCAGCTCCAGCGAGACGACCTTTCCCCAGTCGCCGCCCTGGGCGACGTAACGCTCGTAGCCGAGGCGGTTCATCAGCTCCGCCCAGGCGCGTGCGATCCGCCGCACGTCCCAGCCCGGCTCGGCCGTCGGGCCGGAGAAGCCGTAGCCCGGCATGGAGGGGACGACGACGTGGAAGGCGTCCGCCGGGTCGCCGCCGTGCGCGCGCGGGTCGCTCAGCGGCCCGATGACGTCGAGGAACTCGGCGACCGAGCCCGGCCAGCCGTGGGTGAGGATCAGCGGGATCGCGTCCGGCTCGGGCGAACGCACGTGCAGGAAGTGCACGTCGGCGCCGTCGATCGTGGTGACGAACTGGGGGAACGCGTTCAGCTCGGCCTCCGCGGCACGCCAGTCGTAGCCGTGGCGCCAGTGGTCGGTGAGCTCCTTGAGGTAGGACAGCGGCACTCCGCGGTCCCATCCGGATCCGGGTATCTCCGACGGCCACCGGGTCGCGTCGATCCGGCGGTTCAGGTCGTCGATGTCGGACTGGTCGATCTCGATACGGAAGGGACGCACAGTGAATCCACCCTCGTGATTGTGGGAGCGGGGCGGCGCGAGGCGGCCGCCCCGAGGTGATCGGGGACCGTGCTCAGGCCGCTTCGGCCGGCGCGGCCGCGCCGGCCGAAGCGGTGAAGGACCGCACGGAAGACAGGAAGTTGCGGATCATCGGCATGCCGTGTTCGGTCCGGAAGCTCTCCGGATGGAACTGGACGGACTCCACCGGCAGCGAACGGTGGCGCAGGCCCATCACGTAGCCGTCGTCCGTGGAGCGCGCGGTGACCTCGAGGGACGGCGGGACCGTGCCCTCCGGCACGATCAGTGAGTGGTAGCGGGTCGCTGAGAACCCCGCGGGCAGCCCGGTGAACACTCCGCGCCCGTCGTGCGTGATCCGGCTCGTCTTCCCGTGCATGAGATGCCGGGCGGGGACGGTGGCGGCGCCGTAGGCGCGGGCGACGGCCTGATGCCCCAGACAGACCCCGAGCAGCGGGACCCGGCCGGCGAAGGCCTGGACGATCTCGACGTGCCCGGAGGTGTCGGGGTGGCCGGGGCCCGGCCCGAGTAGGACTGCGTCCGGCCGCATCAGCCCCATCTCGTCCGGGGTCATGAGGTGCGACCGCACCATGACAGGCTCCGCGCCGGCGGACATCAGATACTGGCGCAGGATGTCGACGAAGCTGTCGAACGCGTCGACCACCAGGACCCGCGGGGCCTCGGTGCCTGCGCCGGATCCGTCGGGAGACCACAAGCTCACAGCAACTCCTCTCCGGTGACCGCCCAGTGAGTGGCGCTCATCTTGGCCAGCGTCTCCGTCCACTCCGCCCCCGGTTCGGAATCGGCGACGATTCCGGCCGAGGCCCGGGTGCGGTAGACGCCCTCGTGGTGGAAAAGGGTCCGGATGCACAGCGCGAGGTTGGTGTACCCGCCCACGTCG
Source organism: Streptomyces globisporus (assembly GCA_014649555.1). Taxonomy (GTDB): domain Bacteria; phylum Actinomycetota; class Actinomycetes; order Streptomycetales; family Streptomycetaceae; genus Streptomyces; species Streptomyces globisporus. Next base: position 29,104 of record BMTG01000019.1, read on the forward strand.
AGGAGGCCGAGCGCCCCCGCGTACAGGCCGCGGCGGCTGCGCTCGACGGACTCGATGATCTCCATGGCGCGGATCTTCGGCGCGCCCGTCATGGTGCCGGCGGGGAACAGGGCGGCGATGCTGTCGAAGGCGTCGGTGTCCACCCGCGCCCGGCCGACCACCGTGGAGACCAGGTGCAGCACGTGGGAGTAGCCCTCCACGTCCAGCTGGTCGGGTACGTCGAGCGTGTTCGGCCGGGCGATCCGTCCGATGTCGTTGCGGCAGAGGTCCACCAGCATGGTGTGCTCGGCGATCTCCTTGGGATCCGACCTCAGCCGGACTCCCGCGGCGATGCCGCCGTCCGCACCGGATCGCGGCACCGTGCCCGCGATCGGCCGCATCGTGACCTCGCCGTCCTCGATGCGTACGAACAGCTCGGGGCTGGCGCCGATCAGACGGTGCCCGTCGATGCCCGCCAGATACATGTACGGGGAGGCGTTCCGCCCGCGCAGCCGCTGGTAGACGTCCGCGGGGTCGGCCGTCGAGCGGATGGAGAGCTCGTGACCGATCTGCACCTGGTAGATGTCGCCGACGGCGATGTGCTTCAGACACCGCTCGACGTCGTTCGCGAACACCTCGGGGGCGCTGTCGTCGGTGACCGCCGAGGCGGGGAAGCCGTCGGCGGACGGATCGGGCCAGGCCCGCTCCGCGTCGGCCAGGAGCCCGGTGACGGTCTCCGGCGCGAGGCCGGGCCAGTACGGGGACTCGTGGAGCAGCAGTTCGCATCGGCCGGTGGCGAGATCGGTGACCACGCTGCCCCGGTGCAGGACCATGCGGACGTCGGGCAGGCCCGGCCGGTCCTCGATGAGGTGGGGCAGGTCCTCGATGTAGCGGGCCGTGTCGTACCCGAAGAAGCCGAGGAACCCGAAGCGGAAGCCGGACGCGGACCCCTCGGCGTCGAACATGTCCCGCATGGCCCGCAGCAGCGGCCACAACCCGCCCGCGGTACGCAGCCGCAGCCCCTGGGGGCCGTCCTCCAGGAGCGCGCCGGCCCGCTCCAGGAGCAGGCCCCGCAGGGCGGGTACGCCCTCGACGCGCACCACCCGGTCGGTGACCGAGAGCGAGAGCAGCGCGCCGAAGCCGACGAACTGGTGCCTGCGGTCGCGGGCCGGGCCGGCCGCGGACTCCAGGAGGTAGACCTCGTCGGGGCCGAAGTGCTCGGCCAGCGCGCGGTAGGCGGGCAGGGCGCCCGTCTCCTTCACATCGAGGCGTCGTGTCCGAACCCGCACCGGGGCCGAGACCACGCACTGGTCGGTCATCCTGGGGTCCTCCCGGATCACGTGGTGATGGCGTAGCGGTGTGCCACCTGACGGGCGGTCAGCACCGCCCGGTCGGGGCCGGAGCGGTTGTCGACGACGCGCGCGGCCTTCCAGCTGACGAAGGAGCCGGTGTGGGTCACGGGGTCGAGGTCGGTGTCCACGACGATGCCGGCGTGCGCGCCGGTCCGCTCCCTGAGCCGGGCGGCGACGGCCTCGCCGATGCCCTGCCGTTCCCCCTCGGCGCCGGCCAGCAGGTCCATGCGCACGGTGACGGCGTCGCTGCCGTCGTCCTGCCGGTCGATGACGACCTGGTAGCCGAGGCAGCCGCCGACCCCGTCGAGGATCGCGGCCTCCAGCTCGGCGGGCTGGAGGGTCACGTCGCCCAGGGGGATGCGGTCCGCGACCCGGCCGATGACCTGGATCCGCGGTCCCGGCAGCGGGTCCCCGGGGCCCGCCGGAAGGATGCGGACCAGGTCCCCGGTGCGGTAGCGGATCAGTGGTTTGATGCCGTCCACCAGCATGGTGAGGACGAGTTCGCCCTCTCCCGTGTCGCCGACCACGGCGCCGGTGTCCGGTTCGACGAGTTCGGTCAAGTAGTTGGGCTGGGCGAGGTGGAGCGCTCCGGTGTCCGCTCCGGTGGCGATGCACAGGGCTTCCTGGGAGCCGTAGAGCGTGGGCCGCACCACGGCTTGCGGCCAGAGGGTCGCCACGTTGTCGGCGAACTGCGGGGTGCAGATCTCCCCCAGCGTGAGGAAGAGCTTCACGGGAAGCCGGGCCAGGTCGTAGCCGTAGTGCAGGGCCGCCTTGGCAAGGCTCAGGCACAGCGCCGGAGCACAGACGACGACCTCGACCTCCAGCTCCTCGATCAGCCGCAGCGCCTTGCGGAACCCCACCCTGGGGGACTCGGGCCAGATCTTGACGTGGCAGGCCCCCAGCTCCGCCGCCACCGCGGTGAACACGTCCCCGAACGCGTACAGCTCCGACGGCCCCATCAGGCCCACGACGGGCATCCGCCCCCCGAACCGGGCTTCCAGCATGCGGCGCCAGGACTCCCGGACGGCGATGTTGCTGGTCGCGATGTCCTTCTCGCCGCGCGGGCACGGGGTGGCCGCCCCGGTGGTCCCGGTGGTCTCGTAGTAGATGCGCGCTTCGTGCAGCGGGCCCGACAGGACGTCGTGCATCTCCCGCCGCAGGTCGTCCTTGGTGGTGAAGGGCAGGTCCGCCAGGTTCGCGGGGGTGACGGCCTCGACGTCCATGCCTGCCAGGTGGCGGCGGTAGAACGGCGAGCGGCGGGTGACGTGGCGCAGTACGGCCGTCAGCCGTTCGCCCTCCCAGCGCTCGCGGTCGGCGGCGGTGAGTTCGCCGCGGTAGAACGCGTCGCTCACCTGCCCGTAGGCGGACCAGAACCCGCTGTCCGCGTCGGGGCCCAGCGGCCCGGTCCCGCCGGGACCGGGCCGCCGGCCGTCTCTCACGGCTGTGCCTGGAGTTCGTTGAGCGCGAGGCCGACCCGCTCGTTGACCTCGCTGGAGGCCAGCACGTCCGAACGGCCGGTGAGCCGACGGTGTTCGTCGAGCAGTTCGATCATGTCCGTCATCCTTTCGACCAGGCGCGAGACGTTGGTGAGGCCCTCCTCGTCCTTGAGCGCGTCGCCCCGGTGCAGCGCGTGCACCGTCGCCGGGAAGCCGCTGCCCACCAGGATCATCCGGTTGAGCAGGGCATTGACGGTCAGCTGAGCCCATACCTCGCCGGCGCTGTAGCGGCGGGCGACCGAGATGATCCCCGCGACCTTGTTGCTCAGCGGCCGGTCGAAGCGCAGATATCCGACTCCGGCACGCTCGATGAAGGTCTGCATGAGGCTGGCCGTGCCGAATCCGTGCACGGGCGCCGCGAAGATGATCCCGTCCGCCGCGACCATCTTCGCCACGACCTCGGGCACCCCGTCGGCCAGGGTGCAGGCCACCGGCCTGTCGTTGCAGTCCCCGCAGGGCCCGCACCGCTCCATCCTGATCGAGCGCAGGTCGACGGCCTCGAAGTCGACGCCGCGGTTCTCGGCTACGCGTGCCGCGTGCCGCAGTACGTCGGCGGTGTTGCCGTCACGTTCCGAACCGTTGATCGCGAGGATCTTGAGTTGTGCGCTCACGAGGGGCCTCCTTGGTGAGTCAGGTGCGCTCGGCGGTCGGCTCGGGGGAACTGTCTGGCCGCCGCTGGTCCGGGAGCCGCAGGGCCGGCTCGGCGGGGGCGGGAGGAAGACCGCCCCGCGGCGGGCCGCCGCGCTCGCCGAACCGGATGAGGGGCTTCTCGACGAGATAGAAGCTGATGGTCGCCAGCACGACGCTGATCGAGATCGTGAAGAGGAACAGTTCCCAGAACCCCATGTCACCCCGGAATTCCGGCGTTGGCACGGGAGACTTGCCGAAGATGCTGCCGTTCCTGAGCCAGAGGTTGATCACGATCTCGTGCCAGAGGTAGACGCCGAGGGAGATCTGGCCGAGGAAGAGGATCGGCTTGCTGGTGAAGAGCGCGTCCGAGAACCGGGACTCGGCGCCGGGGACCGTCATCGGTGCCAGGAGCAGCAGCGTGAAGGAGGTCAGGATGAAGTGGTCGACGAGCTCCTGGGCCAGGGCCGCGTTGTCGCCCATACCCGGGATGCCGATGGGCTTGGTGGCGTAGAGGAGGTACAGCGGGATGAGCGGGACCCAGCAGATCAGCGGGCGCCGGATCACGAACCGGTAGAAGCCCGGGGTCCCGGGCGTCGCCTCGGCGTACGCGGAGTAGATGGCCAGTGCCATGCCCGCGGCGAAGCAGCCGGCGTAGTAGGGCGGCCAGTACCACTGCATCGTCGCACCGGTGGAGGGGAGGTTGGTGTACGTGACCCAGCCGATGGCCATGACTTCCAGCGCGGCCAGCGGCAGCAGGAGGCGGCGTGCCTTCTGCCCGGGAGTGCTGCCGCCCCGCGCGAGCCGGTGGCCGATCCAGGCGATCAGCGGCAGGGCGAGGTAGAACGTGAACTCGGCGGGGACCGTCCAGGTGGGCTCGATGCCGTGCATCGGCTGGCCCTCGGGCAGGTAGAAGTGCATGAGCAGCACGGGCCGCAGGACATCGCTGACGCTGTCGATCTCGAACCAGTTGTAGCCGGGGATCGCGAACACGAGCAGCAAGTAGTAGGCGGGCAGGATGCGCAGGGCCCGGCGTTTGAGGAACCGTCCGGTGGCGGGCCGCTTCGTCCCGCTGATGGTGACGCGGGCGTAGGGCTTGTACAGCATCATTCCGGACAGAGCGAAGAAGGGGGGAAGGCATACCCCCAGACCGTCCGCGAGGACGCCCCAGAACGGTTTGCCCGGCTCACCGACGAAGCTGCCCACTCCGGCCTGGAAGGCGACGTGGTAGACGACCACACCCAGCGCGAGGACACCTCGCAGTCCCTCGAACTTCGGTATTCGCTTGCTTTTTGCGCCACCTGTGTCGCGAAGGACGTCCCCCATGGAACAGTCCCCTTTCCCTTGGCACTTGCTCGTTGACTTCCCGAAATAGTCGGGTCTGCGGAGTGTGAGCCGCATCTCCAATCGTGCTGTTCCGGTGCTCAGGACGACTTGTTTCGGCCTGAGTGGGAAGGCAGCCACCCCCGCCGCCCCGCCTCAGCCAGGCCGGGGGCCGAGGAGTCCCGTTCCGAGAGGATCGGAGTGATCTCCGGCGGCCAGGCGATGCCCACCTCCGGATCCAGCGGATTCAAGCCATGTTCGAGCCGGGGGTCGTAGGCCGCCGAGCACAGGTAGACGATCACCGCCTCGTCGCTCAGCGTGAGGAATCCGAAGCCCAGCCCCGCGGAGACGTACAGCGCCCGTCCGTTCTCCTCGCCGAGCTCCACGGTCCGCCAGCCCCCGAAGGTGGGCGACCCCACCCGGATGTCGACCACGGCGCCGAGCACGCTGCCGCGCAGGCAGCTGAAGTACTTGGCCTGGCCGGGTACGCCCCCGGCGAAGTGGATGCCCCGCAGCACCCCGTGGGAGGAGATGGCGCAGTTCGCCTGCCGCAGGTCGAAGGAGTGGCCTACGGTGCGGCGGAAGGGCTCGCCCTGGAACCACTCGCGAAACGAGCCCCGTTCGTCACGGAAGACCTGCTTCTCCTCCGTCCACGCTCCCGAGATCCCGATCGGCTTCATCGCTGGCCCCTTCTCTCGACTTCTCTCGACGACTCGCGGGAGGCGGCCGAGGGGTCCGCCGGGCCCGTGGGAACGCCGCAGTCTAGATGCGGCGGCACCGGGGGCAGGGGGGTGCGGACGACGTCCGCCCCACCTCAGCACACCGGGAGATGCAGGTCGGTGACGGGCGACGTGACGATGCAACGGTCCGAGGCCCGGTTGCCCGGACGACGGCCCACAGAGCCATCGGAGCAACGGAGGCGGACCGCAGATGACCAAGCACGCCCGTGACCGCGCGGTAGTCCTCGGCGCAGGGATGGCGGGGCTGCTCGCCGCGCGCGTCCTGTCCGAGACGTACAAGGAAGTGCTGGTGATCGACCGGGACCGGTTGGGCGGCACGGAGCAGCGCCGCGGTGTCCCGCACGGACGCCACGCCCACGCGCTGCTGGCCAAGGGACAGCAGATCCTCAACGAACTCTTCCCCGGACTCGACACCGAACTCACCTCGGCCGGAATCCCCGCCGGGGACATCGCCGGGAACCTGCGGTGGTACTTCAACGGCCGCCGGCTCCAGCCCTTCGACACCGGTCTGATCAGCGTCTCGGCGACGAGGCCCGAGCTGGAGTCCCACGTGCGCGCACGGGTCGCCGCGCTGCCACAGGTGAAGATCATGGACGGGTGCGTGATCCGGGGCCTGACCGCCTCGGCCGACCGCAGCCGCGTCACCGGTGTCGAGGTGGTCGACGAGTCGGGTACGGACACCCCGACGCGCCTGGAGGCCGACCTCGTCGTCGACGTCACGGGGCGCGGCTCGCGGACTCCCGCCTGGCTGGAGGAGTTCGGATACGAGCGGCCCGCGGAGGACCGCTTCAAGATCGATCTGGCGTACACCACGCGCCACTTCAAGCTCAAGGAAGACCCCTACGGCACGGACCTGTCGATCAACCCGGTGGCATCGCCGAGCAACCCGCGCGGCGCGTTCTTCCCCCGGCTCGCGGACGGCAGCTCCCAGCTCTCCCTCACCGGAATCCTCGGCGACCACCCGCCCACCGACGACGAGGGCTTCCTGGCGTTCGCCAAGTCGCTTGCCGCGCCGGAGATCTACCGGGCCGTCCGCGATGCCGAACCTCTCGACGAACCGGTCACCTTCCGCTTCCCGGCGAGCGTCCGCCGCCGTTACGAGAGGCTGCGCCGTTTCCCCGGCGGGTTCCTCGTCATGGGCGACGGCGTGTGCAGCTTCAACCCCGTCTACGGCCAGGGCATGACGGTCGCCGCCCTGGAGGCCGTGGCGCTGCGGGACCACTTGCGCGACGCCCCGGACCCCGACGCCCTGCGCTTCTTCCGGCGTATCTCCACGGTCATCGACGTTCCGTGGGACATCGCCGCCGGAGCGGATCTGAACTTCCCCGGGGTGGAGGGCCCCCGGACCATGAAGGTGAAGATGGCCAACGCCTACATGGCCCGCCTGCACGCAGCGGCTGCCGTCGACGGTGCGGTGACCGGGGCGTTCTTCCGGGTGGCCGGGCTGGTGGACCCCCCGCAGGCCCTGATGCGCCCCTCCCTCGCCCTGCGGGTCATGCGCAACTCCTCGGCGAAGCCGTCGGTCCCTTCGGGCGCCGCCGTATGACCGCGCGGCCCGTCCGGGGCGGCTGCCGGGGCCAGGAGCCGACATGCGGGTGATGATCACGGTGTTCCCGGCACGGGCGCACTTCCTGCCCCTGGTGCCCTATGCCTGGGCCCTGCAGAGCGCGGGCCACGAGGTATGCGTCGTGGCGCCCCCGGGCTACCCCACCGGGGTGGCCGACCCCGACTTCCACGAGGCCGTCACCGCGGCCGGCCTGAAGTCGGTGACCTGCGGGCAGCCGCAGCCGCTGGCGGTCCACGACCGCGACGACCCCGGCTACGCGGCGATGCTGCCGACCGCCGCGGAGTCGGAGCGCTACGTGCGGGCCCTCGGGATCAGCGAGAAGGAGCGCCCCACCTGGGACGTCTTCTACCACTTCACCTTGCTGGCGATCCGCGACTACCACCCGCCGCGGCCGCGGCAGGACGTGGACCAGGTGATCGAGTTCGCCCGGATCTGGCAGCCCGATCTGGTGCTGTGGGACGCCTGGTTCCCCTCCGGCGCGATCGCGGCGCGGGTCAGCGGCGCCGCGCACGCGCGGGTCCTCGTCGCCCCCGACTACACCGGCTGGGTCACCGAGCGGTTCGCCGCCGCGGGCCCCGCGGCGGGGGCCGACCTCCTTGCCGAGACGATGCGGCCGCTGGCCGAGCGGTACGGCGTGGAGGTCGACGACGATCTCCTGCTCGGGCAGTGGACGGTCAATCCGTTCCCGGCGCCGATGAACCCGCCGACCCGGCTCACGAACGTTCCGGTGCGCTACGTGCCCTACACCGGCGCCAGCGTCATGCCCACGTGGCTGTACGCGCCGCCGTCGCGGCCGCGGGTGGCGCTGTCGCTCGGAGTGTCCGCGCGGGCGTTCCTCAAAGGTGACTGGGGGCGTACCGCCAAACTGCTGGAAGCGGTCGCGGAGCTGGACATCGAGGTGATCGCCACACTCAACGACAACCAACTGGCCGAGAGCGGGCCGCTGCCGGACAACGTCCACACACTCGACTACGTACCGCTCGACCAGTTGCTACCCACCTGCTCGGCCGTCATCCACCACGGATCGACGGGCACCTTCGCCGCGGCGAGCGCGGCCGGGCTGCCCCAGGTGGTCTGCGACACCGACGAGCCGCTCCTGCTCTTCGGCGAGGACACCCCCGACGGCATCGCGTGGGACTTCACCTGCCAGAAGCAGCTCACCGCGACGCTCACCTCCCGCGTGGTCACCGACTACGGCGCGGGGGTGCGCATCGACCACCAGAAGCAGACCGCCGGACAGATCCGCGAGCAACTACGCAGGGTGCTCACCGAACCTTCCTTCCGCGAGGGCGCGCGACGAATCCGGGAAGACCGGAATTCCGCCCCCAGCCCGGTCGAACTCGTATCGCTCCTGGTAGAACTGACGAAGCGTCATCGCCGTGACAGGGAGGCGGACCGATGAGGATGCTGGTGACGGGCGGAGCCGGTTTCATCGGCTCGCAGTTCGTGCGGGCCACACTGCACGGCGAGCTGCCGGGTTCCGAGGACGCCCGGGTGACGGTCCTGGACAAGCTGACGTACTCCGGCAACCCGGCCAACCTCACCGCCGTCGCGGCCCATCCGCGGTACACCTTCGTCCAGGGCGACACCGTCGACCCGCGCGTCGTCGACGAGGTGGTCGCCGGCCACGACGTCATCGTCCACTTCGCGGCGGAGTCGCACGTGGACCGCTCGATCGACACCGCCACCCGGTTCGTCACGACCAACGTGCTCGGGACCCAGACGTTGCTGGAAGCGGCTCTCCGGCACGGGGTCGGCCGGTTCGTGCACGTGTCGACCGACGAGGTCTACGGTTCGATCGCCTCCGGCTCATGGACCGAGGACACCCCGCTCGCCCCCAACGTCCCCTACGCGGCGTCGAAGGCGGGTTCGGACCTGATGGCGCTTGCCTGGCACCGTACCCGGGGCCTGGACGTCGTCGTCACCCGGTGCACCAACAACTACGGCCCCTACCAGTACCCCGAGAAGGTGATCCCGCTCTTCGTCACCAACATCCTCGACGGCTTGCGGGTGCCCCTGTACGGGGACGGCGCCCACCGCCGGGACTGGCTGCACGTGTCCGACCACTGCCGGGCCATCCAGATGGTCATGAACTCCGGCCGGGCCGGGGAGGTCTACCACATCGGCGGCGGCACCGAACTCTCCAACGAGGAACTCACCGGCCTGTTGCTCACGGCGTGCGGCACCGACTGGTCCTGCGTGGACCGGGTGGCCGACCGGCAGGGGCACGACCGCCGCTACTCGCTCGACATCACGAAGATCCAACAGGAACTGGGCTACGAGCCCCTGGTCGCCTTCGAGGACGGCCTGGCCGCGACGGTGAAGTGGTACCACGAGAACCGTTCGTGGTGGCAGCCGCTGAAGGAAGCGGCCGGCCTCCTGGACGCCGTCGGCTGACGGCACCTACCGCTCGGACACCCCAGGAAAGGAGCCACCTCCGTGACAGCAGTCAAGGAGCCGACGTCCCGCGCAGGACGGCGGGAGTGGATCGCTCTCGTCGTCCTCTCCTTGCCCACGATGCTGTTGATGCTGGACATCAACGTCCTCATGCTGGCCTTGCCGCAGTTGAGCGAGGATCTCGGCGCGAGCAGCACGCAACAGCTGTGGATCACCGACATCTACGGATTCGCGATCGCCGGCTTCCTGGTGACCATGGGCACCCTCGGCGACCGGATCGGCCGCCGCAGGCTGCTGCTCGGGGGCGCGGCCGTCTTCGCGGTCGTGTCCGTCGTCGCCGCGTTCTCCGACAGCGCGGCGATGCTCGTCGTCAGCCGCGCCGTGCTCGGCGTCGCCGGGGCCACGGTGATGCCCTCGACGCTCGCGCTCATCAGCAACATGTTCGAGGACCCCAAGGAGCGGGGCACCGCCATCGCCATGTGGGCGAGCGCCATGATGGCCGGGGTCGCCCTCGGGCCCGCCGTCGGCGGCCTGGTCCTCGCCGCGTTCTGGTGGGGATCGGTGTTCCTCATCGCCGTGCCGGTGATGCTGCTGGTGGTGGTCACCGGCCCCGTGCTGCTCACCGAGTCCCGCGACCCGGACGCCGGACGGCTGGACCTGCTGAGCGCGGGGCTCTCCCTCGCGACCGTGCTGCCGGTGATCTACGGACTGAAGGAGCTCGCCCGGAGCGGGTGGGACCCGCTCGCCGCCGGCGCGGTGATCCTCGGCGTGATCTTCGGCGCGCTGTTCGTCCAGCGTCAGCGGCGTTTGGCCGACCCCATGCTGGACCTCGGCCTCTTCGCCGATCGCACCCTGCGGGCGGGCCTGACGGTCAGTCTGGTCAACGCCGTCATCATGGGGGGGACCGGACTGATGGTCGCCCTGTACCTCCAGACGATCGCCGGTCACTCCCCGCTGGCCGCCGGGCTGTGGCTGCTGATCCCGGCCTGCATGCTCGTCGTGGGCGTACAGCTGTCGAACCTGCTGGCCCAGCGGATGCCCCCTTCCCGGGTGCTGCTGGGCGGACTGCTGATCGCGGCCGTCGGACAGCTCCTGATCACCCAGGTGGACACCGAGGACACCGCCCTCCTCATCGCGGCCACCACCCTGATCTACTTCGGCGCCTCACCGGTGGGGCCGATCACCACGGGCGCGATCATGGGAGCCGCGCCCCCGGAGAAGGCGGGTGCCGCCTCGTCGCTGTCCGCCACCGGCGGCGAGTTCGGAGTGGCGCTCGGCATCGCGGGCCTGGGGAGTCTGGGCACCGTCGTGTACAGCGCCGGAGTCGAGGTGCCGGACGCGGCCGGGCCCGCCGACGCCGACGCCGCGCAGGAGAGCATCGCCGGCGCCCTGCACACGGCCGGTCAGCTGGCACCGGGCAGCGCCGACGCCCTGCTGGACTCCGCGCGCGCGGCCTTCACCAGCGGCGTGCAGTCCGTCGCCGCCGTCTGCGCCGTGTTCTCCCTGGCGCTCGCCGTCCTCATCGGCACCCGGCTGCGGGACATCTCCGCGATGGACCACGGGCACGGCGAGGAACCGGCCGAGAACGACGCTCAACCGGCCACATGAGCGCACTTCCGGAGATGCAACGGCCGCCGTCGAGGTATGAGGATCACCTTCCGGGGTGCACCTGCACGGCAACGGAGGCGTAGTGGAGTACTGGAACAGCACGGCGGAGACCATGCCCCGCCAGGAACTCGAACAGTGGAAGTGGCGCAGGCTCCAGGCCGCCATGGACCACGCCAGAAGGCTTTCGCCCTTCTGGCGGGAACGACTCCCCGAGAACATCACCTCCATGGCGGACTACGCGGCGCGGGTGCCTCTCCTGCGCAAGGCCGACCTCCTCGCCGCGGAAGCCGCGTCTCCCCCCTACGGCACCTGGCCCTCGCTGGATCCGGCGCTCGGAGTGCGCCATCACCAGACCAGCGGCACCAGCGGTAACCCCCCCATCCGGACGTTCGACACCGAACGCGACTGGGCCTGGTGCGTGGACACGTTCTGCACGGCGCTCCACAGCATGGGCGTGCGCCCGCACCACAAGGGTCTGGTGGCGTTCGGCTACGGGCTGTTCGCCGGATTCTGGGGCATGCACTACGGCCTCGAGCGCATGGGCGCCACGGTCATCCCGGCCGGCGGCCTCGACTCCCGCTCCCGGGTACGGCTGCTGGTCGACTACCAGATCGAGGTGCTCGGCCTCACACCGAGCTATGCGATGCGGCTGATCGAGACGGCCCGCGAGATGGGCATCGACCTCGCCCGCGAGGCCAACGTCCAGATCATCCTGGCCGGGGCGGAGCCGCGCTCCGCGTTCACCACCCGCACCATCGAGGAGGCCTTCGGTGCCCGGGTCTTCAACGCCGCGGGCACCACTGAGTTCGGGGGGGTGTTCATGTTCGAGTGCACCGCCCGGCGCGAGGCCTGCCACATCATCGAACCCTCGTGCATCGAGGAGGTGCTCGACCCGGTGACGGAACAGCCCGTCGGCTACGGCGAGGAGGGCGTCCGAGTCACCACCGGGCTGAACCGTGAGGGGATGCAGCTCTTCCGGCACTGGACCGAGGACGTCGTGGTCAAGCGGCCCCACAGCGAGTGCGGCTGCGGCCGGACGTGGGACTTCTACGACGGCGGCATCCTTCGGCGCGTGGACGACATGCGCAAGATACGCGGGGTCTCGATCACCCCGGTGATGATCGAGGATGTGCTGCGCGGCTTCGACGAGGTGAACGAGTTCCACTCGTCCATCCGGACCGTCCGCGGACTCGACACGATCCACGTCAAGGTCGAGGCGGGAGACATCTCGGGTGAGGCGGCCGAGAGACTGTGCGGCCGCATCACCGAGGAGTTCAAGCGTGAGATAGGCATACGGCCCCAGGTGGAGCTGACCCCCGCGGGCAGCCTCCCCCGATCGAAGTGGAAGGCGGCACGACTTCATGACGAGCGCGAACTCGCCCCTCAGGCCTGAGCAGGTGGAGCAGCTCCTGGGGAGCTACCGGAGCCTGGGCCTGCTGGAGCAGAGCTGCGCGGTCCCGGCCGTGCTCGCCGCGGTCAGGGCCGCCCGTGCGGAACTCCGTATCGCCCTGGACGGCCAGGGCGTGGAGTTCGAGTACTACCGGGGGCACGACGACAGCCTCGTGGCCTGAACCCACCCCCGGTTCGCCGGGTCAGACGAAAGGGAGACCGGTGCCCCACGGTGCAGAGCGCGAAGCGAGCCCGGCCGAGGAGAGCGCCGGCACCCGGCCGCTGACCGGCGAGGAGTATCTGGAGAGCCTGCGGGACGCGCGGGAGGTGTACCTCGACGGCAGCCGCGTCAAGGACGTCACCGCGCATCCCGCGTTCCACAACCCGGCCCGGATGACGGCCCGGCTGTACGACAGCCTGCACGACCCCGCCCAGAAAGGGGTCCTGACGGCGCCCACCGATGCCGGTGACGGTTTCACCCACCGCTTCTTCACCGCACCGCGCAGCGTCGACGACCTGGTCAAGGACCAGGCCGCCATCGCATCCTGGGCGCGCAAGAGCTACGGCTGGATGGGGCGCAGCCCCGACTACAAGGCGTCGTTCCTCGGCACGCTGGGGGCCAACGCCGACTTCTACGAGCCCTTCGCGGACAACGCCCGGCGCTGGTACCGGGAGTCGCAGGAGAAGGTGCTGTACTGGAACCACGCCTTCCTTCACCCGCCGGTCGACCGGTCGCTGCCCGCCGACGAGGTGGGCGACGTCTTCATCCACGTCGAGCGGGAGACCGACGCGGGCCTGGTGGTGAGCGGGGCCAAGGTCGTCGCGACCGGATCGGCCCTCACCCACGCGGCGTTCATCTCGCACTGGGGACTTCCCATCAAGGACCGGAAGTTCGCCCTGGTGGCCACCGTGCCGATGGACGCGGACGGCCTCAAGGTGATCTGCCGTCCCTCCTACTCCGCAAACGCGGCGACCACGGGCAGCCCGTTCGACAACCCGCTGTCCTCACGGCTGGACGAGAACGACGCCATCCTCGTACTCGACCAGGTGCTGATCCCCTGGGAGAACGTGTTCGTCTACGGCAACCTGGGCAAGGTACACCTCCTCGCCGGACAGTCCGGGATGATCGAACGCGCCACCTTCCACGGGTGCACCCGGCTCGCCGTGAAGCTGGAGTTCATCGCCGGGCTGCTGGCCAAGGCGCTGGACATCACCGGGGCGAAGGACTTCCGCGGCGTGCAGACCCGGCTCGGAGAAGTCCTGGCCTGGCGCAACCTCTTCTGGTCGCTGTCGGACGCGGCGGCCCGCAACCCCGTCCCCTGGAAGAACGGCACGCTCCTGCCCAACCCTCAGGCGGGTATGGCCTACCGCTGGTTCATGCAGATCGGCTACCCGCGGGTCCTGGAGATCGTCCAACAGGACGTGGCCAGCGGCCTCATGTACGTCAACTCCTCCACGGAGGACTTCCGCAACCCCGAGACCGGCCCCTACTTGGAGAAGTACCTCCGGGGCAGCGACGGCGCAGGCGCCGTCGAGCGTGTCAAGGTGATGAAGCTGCTGTGGGACGCGGTGGGATCCGACTTCGGCGGCCGGCACGAACTCTACGAGCGGAACTACTCCGGGAACCACGAGAACACCCGGATCGAGTTGCTGCTGTCGCAGACGGCGAGCGGCAAACTGGACTCGTACATGGACTTCGCCCAGGCATGCATGGACGAGTACGACCTGGACGGCTGGACCGCTCCCGACCTGGAGTCGTTTCACGCGATGCGTTCCGCTTCCCGCGACCTTCTCGGAGGGCTGTAGTTCCCCGACGGTGTACTGCGGCCCCCGGACGCGATGTCCGGGGGCCGCAGTACACCGTCGGGGCGGCTGGTGCTCAGCCGCGCAGGAATCCGATGAGCTCGGGGGCGAGCTTCTTGGGCGCCATGGCGACGGCACCGTGGTTGAGCCCGTTCAGGGTGCGGTGGCTCGCGTCGGGGAGGACTCCGGTGAGTTCCTTCGCGGCACGCTGGAAACCGTCGGGGCTCTTGGAACCGGTCAGCACCAGGGTCGGGGCCGACGCCGCCGACCACGGCTCGGCGGGGAGCGGCTTGCCCTGCTGGGTGTCGCCCATCACCGCGATGTCGTAGGGAAGCGTGTTGGCCAGGCCCTTGAGGTTGGACCAGACACCGGGCATCAGGCGCATGGCACCGACCATGAAGGAGGGCATGCCCTGCGCCTTGACCATGAAGGCCTTGACCGCGTCGCTGCGTCGGTCCTCCGCCAGAAGGCTGTCGATCTGACCGCCGAAGCCGGCGGGCGGGCCGAAGCCGTCCGAGGTGACGGAGAACGGCGGCTCGTAGACCGCGAGCTTGTTCACCTTCAGGCCGGCGGCGGCGGCTCGCAGGGCGAGCACCGCGCCGGAAGAGCTGCCGAACAGGGAGGCTGAACCGCCGACCTGGTCGATCAGCGCCGCGATGTCCTCGATCTCGCGCTCGACCGCGTACGCCGGACCGTCGGCGCTGGCGCCGCGGCCCCGACGGTCGTAGTTGACGACCGTGAAGTGCTCGGCGAGGAGACCGGCGAGCTTCTTGGCGTCGGAGCGGTCGGCCAAGGCGGAGGCCACCAGGATCACCGCCGGCCCCTCGCCCGACTTGTCGAAGGCGATCGTGGTGCCGTCGGCCGATACCGTCGTCGATTCCACCTTGGCTGCTTTCTCACGGGTTGAAGACATAGCTTCCCTCAGATCACATTGTGGGGCGTGCTGCCGACAGTGGAGACCGGCGTCCGGAGGAAAAGTAATCGGTCCTGCCGGAATTGGGGTTCCGGAGGGCACGCCGACCGTTGCACGACGGCGCGCCCCGACCTTCCGGACATTGTCGTGCCCTCAGGTGCGTTTCGCATCTTCAGGAGTGCTCAGTGATCCGTGAGGTGAGATAGCGGACGGTGGTCCGGTCAGTCGTTGCCGCGCGGGCTGTTCTGGTAAGCGGCCAGACGCCACTGCCCGTCCTGTTCGACGGCCAGCCAGGAGGCCCGGACGGCGCCGTCGCCGCTCGCCTCGGTCTCCCCCGGGGCGAGGATGCCGCCCTCGGTGATGAGCAGGGCGATGCCGTCGCCGAGCAGGCGCGCGTCGATGGGGCTGCCGATGACACGGGTGCCCTTGTACGGGCCCGCGAAGGCGGCCGCCATGTGGGTGCGGATGTTCTCGCGGCCCTTGCGGAAGAGGCCGGGGAGGATCATCGTCCCGTCCTCGGCGAAGACGTCGGCGAACCGGTCGGCGTCGTGGTCGGCCCAGGCGGCCACGATGCGCGCCGGCAGAGCGGCTACCGCTGCCAGGGCGGCGTCGGGAGCGGAGGTGGTCGAGTCGGTGCTGGTCATATCGCGGTTCCCGTCCGTTGGTTGGCGGTTTCGGCACGGCCCGCAGCCCTGCCCGAGCCCGACGCTGGCAGGCGGCCCCGTCATCAGGCATCTCCTGCGTTGCGCCCCACGCCAGTCACTTCACGGCCAGAACAAGTCGCGCATTCTGGAAGAAGCTGAGGCCCGCGACCCGGTGCGACGATCTGCGGTGTCACGGAGTTCGCACACGTTTACGCACGGAGGCTCGATGCCCGCTGTCAATGGATCGGTGCAGTCAGGCCAGTCGCACCGACGCTCCGTCGTGGCGACGGTGGTGGGCAACTTCGTGGAGTCGTTCGACTGGCTCGCCTACGGGCTCTTCGCTCCTCTCTTCGCGGCTCAGTTCTTTCCCTCGTCCAACCAGTTCACCTCCCTGCTCGGCGCGTTCGCGGTCTTCGGCACGGGCATGCTCTTCCGGCCGATCGGCGGGGTCCTGCTGGGCCGCCTCGCCGACCGGCGCGGCCGGCGCCCCGCCCTGATGCTGGCGATCGGACTGATGACCGGCGGCTCGACCCTGATCGCCGTCGTCCCCACCTACGAGCACATCGGGATCCTCGCCCCGCTGCTTCTGCTGCTCGCCCGGCTCGCCCAGGGAGTCTCCTCGGGCGGGGAATGGACAGCGGCGGCCACCTACCTGATGGAGATCGCGCCGAAGAACCGCCGGTGCCTCTACAGCAGCCTCTTCTCCGTGACGACCATGGCGGGCCCCTTCGTCGCATCGCTGCTGGGCGCGGGCCTCGGCGTGTGGCTGGGAACCGCGACGATGGAGGCCTGGGGCTGGCGGGTGCCGTTCCTCCTCGGCGGCGTCTTCGGCGTGATCCTGCTGTTCCTGCGCCGTCGGCTCACCGAGACCGAGGTCTTCCGCCGGGAGGTGCGGCCCCGGGCCCGGCGCGGCTCACTGGGCCAGCTGATCGGAGCCCACCGCCCCCAGGTGCTGCTGGCCGTGATGTTGGTGGCCGGACTGGGCGTCATCGGCGGAACGTGGTCGACCGCGGTCCCGGCGATGGGCCACCGTCTGATCGGCTCGCAGACGATGTTCTGGGTGGTGGTCTGTGTGACCGGCTCGGTCATCCTGCTGCAGGTACCCATAGGGCTGCTCGCCGACCGGGTGGAACCGGGCAGGTTCCTGATCGTCTCCAGCGTCGTCTTCGCCGCTGTGGGCTCGTACGCCTACCTCACCGTCCAGGACTCCTTCGCGAGCCTGGCGTTCACGTACAGCACCGGAGTGATCTTCCTCGGCTGCGTCACCATGGTGCTGCCCAAGATGCTCTCCAGAATCTTCCCTCCGCAGATACGCGGCCTGGGCATCGGGCTGCCGCACGCCTCGACCACCGCACTCCTCGGCGGGGCGGGGCCACTGCTGGCCGCCTACTCCGACGAGCGAGGCGCCTCGGGCTGGTTCATCGCCGCCGTGATGGCCGCGGTCCTGCTCGCCTGGCCGGCCGCCCTGTGGGAGCGGCGGCTGTTCCGCGCCCGGACGGCCCCGGGAAGCGAGCCGGTTCCCGAATCCGCCGTCGCCCGCCCCGTCGGGTGACCGTCCGCACTTCCGCATCCCGTCCGGCACCGAGCGCCGGCGACCTTCCCGACTGAGAGGTTGACATCATGACGACGTCCGACACCACCGACCGGTCCCAGGACGGCGTGCCGCCGCTCTCCTTCCACCAGGAGTTCCTGTGCATGTTCGACAGCGGGAACGACGGCGCCGACGTGGGGCCGTTCGGCCCCATGTACCACATCGTCGGAGCCTGGCGGCTGACCGGCGGGATCGACGAGGAGACCCTGCGCGAGGCGCTGGGTGACGTCGTCGTGCGCCACGAGGCCCTGCGCACATCGCTGGTCCGCGAAGGTGGCACGCACCGGCCGGAGATCCTGCCTGCGGGGCCCGCCGCGCTGGAGGTCCGTGATCTCGGCGACGTCGACGAGTCGGAGCGTGTGCGGCGCGGTGAGGAACTGCTCAACGAGGTGGAGTCGACCGGTCTGAGCGTGCGGGAGCTGCCCCTGCTGCGGGCCGTGCTCGGACGCTTCGACCAGAAGGACGCGGTGCTGGTCCTCATCGCCCACCACACCGCCGCGGACGCCTGGGCCATGCACGTCATCGCCCGCGATCTGCTCAATCTGTACGCCGCCAGGCGCGGGAACCCGGTTCCCCCGCTCCCCGAGCCGACCCAGCATGCCGAGTTCGCCCGCTGGGAGCGCGAGGCTGCCGAGGCACCGCGGGTCGCGGTCTCGAAGGAATTCTGGCGCAAGCGCCTCCAGGGCGCGCGGATCATCGGGCTGGAGACGGACATACCGCGCTCGGCGGGGCTGCCCAAGGGCACCGCGTGGCAGCGCTTCGCCGTACGCGGGGAACTGGCCGACGCCGTGGTGGAGTTCTCACGGGCCGCCAAGTGCTCCCCGTTCATGACCATGTTCGCCGCCTACCAGGTGCTGCTGCACCGCAGGACGGGCGAGCTGGACATTACCGTGCCGACCTTCTCCGGGGGGCGCAACAACTCGCGGTTCGAGGACACCGTGGGTTCCTTCATCAACTTCCTGCCGCTGCGTACCGACCTCTCCGGATGCGCATCCTTCCGCGAGGTCGTGCTGCGCACCCGCACCACCTGCGGAGAGGCGTTCACCCACGAGCTGCCCTTCTCCCGACTGATCCCGGAGGTGCCGGAGCTGATGGCGTCGGCGGCCTCCGACAACCACCAGATCTCCGTCTTCCAGGCCGTGCACGCGCCCGCGTCCGAGGGGCCCGAGCAGGCCGGGGACCTGACGTACTCGAAGATCTGGGAGCGGCAGCTGTCGCAGGCGGAGGGCTCCGACATCCCCGACGGGGTGCTGTGGTCGATCCACATCGACCCCTCGGGCTCCATGGCCGGCAGCCTCGGGTACAACACCAACCGCTTCAAGGACGAGACGATGGCTGCCTTCCTGGCCGACTACCTCGACGTGCTCGAGAACGCGGTGGCCCGGCCGGACGCCCCCTTCACCTCCTGAGACAGTTCCGGCGGCGGCGAACCCGCCCGAAGAAAGGAAAGCCAGTGTCCACCGTTTCCGACACAGCGGCCGGCTCCTCCCTGGAGGAGAAGGTCACCCGGATCTGGACGGGTGTTCTCGGCACGTCCGGTGAGGAAGGCGCGACGTTCATCGAGCTCGGGGGGCAGTCGGTCTCGGCCGTGCGCATCGCCACGCGTATCCAGGAGGAGCTCGACATCTGGGTCGACATCGGCGTCCTCTTCGACGACCCGGATCTGCCGACCTTCATCGCGGCGGTCGTCCGGACGGCCGCCGCCGCGGGCGGCGAGGGCTCCGGAACGCAGTGAGACTCGCCGGGCGCCGTCTCCCCGCGGCGCCCGGTTTCACATGGCTGAGGCGGTTCACCCGGTACCGGGTGAACCGCCTCAGCCATGTGAAACCGGGCCTGGTCAGCGCAGCTGGATGTCCGTCTCCCGGGCGATCGCCCGGAGGAACTCGCCGCGGGACAGCGCGTCGGCGACCAGCTCGATGTCGTCGGCCATGTACCGGTCGACGCCCAGCGTCGGAACCAGCCGGCGCACCGCTTCGTACGTGGCCTTCGCCGCCGGGCTCAAGCCGTCGAACCGGCCGGAGATGTCGACCGCCTGGGCGGCGGCCAGGTACTCCACCGCGAGGATCTTGTTGTTGTTCGACAGGACCCGGCGGGCGTTGCGGGCCGAGATCAGGCCCATGCTCACCACGTCCTGGTTGTCGCCGTTGGACGGGACGCTCTGGGTGCTGGCCGGGCCGATCGTCCGGTTCTCGGCCACCAGTGCGGTGGCCGGGTACTGGGCGCCGGCGAATCCGCTGTGCAGCCCCGGGTCCCCGGAGACGAGGAACTCCGGGAGGCCGTAGCTGAGGTGCCGGTTCAGGACCCGGTTGATCTGCCGCTCTGCCAGGACGCCGAGCTGGGTGAGCGCGATGGTCACGAAGTCCATCGCGAACGCGATCGGCTGACCGTGGAAGTTCGCCCCGTGGAAGATCTCCTTGCCCTCGAAGAAGAGCGGGTTGTCGTTGGCCGAGTTGAGCTCGATGCGCAGCTTGTGCCGCGCGTGGTACAAGGTGTCGCGCACCGCCCCGACGACCTGGGGGATGGCCCGCAGCGAGTAGGCCTTCTGCAGGTAGATCTCCGAGCGCTGGACGTCCTTGCCGGCCTCCTTGTCCTTCTGGAGTTCTCGGCGCAGGTCGGCGTGCTCGACCGTCAGTCCGCTGCCCCGCATCAGGGCCCGCATGTTGGCGGCGGTGTCGATCTGGCCCTCGTGCGGGCGGGCTATGTCGTGCCCCTCCGCGAGGAAGGGGCTGGTCGATCCGCGTACCGCCTCGATGAGCAGAGCCGTCACGATCTCGGCCTGCTGGGCCTGCTCCAGGGCCCGTCCGACGACCAGGGAGCCCAGACCGGTCATCCCGGACGTGCCGTTGATCAGTGCGAGGCCCTCCTTGAAGCGCAGTTCGAGCGGCTCGATGCCCCGCTCGGCCAGCACCTGGGCGGTCTCCACCGGCCGTCCGTCGCGCAGGACGTAGCCCTCTCCGATGAGGGTGCTCGCGACGTGGGAGAGGGGAGCCAGGTCGCCGCTCGCCCCGAGTGACCCGATCTCGGGTATGGCCGGGGTGATGCCCTCGTTCAGGTACTGCGCGAGGCGTTCGAGGATGATGGGGCGTACCGCGGAGTGGCCCTTGGCGAGGGTGTTCAGCCGGGCGGCGACGATCGCCCGCGCCTCGTCCTCGGCGAACAGCGGACCGACTCCCGCGCTGTGGCTACGGACGAGATTGGTCTGCAGTTCGACTTCCTTCGACTTGTCGACCTGCATGTAGATCATCTCGCCGTACCCGGTGGTCACCCCGTAGATGGGGATGTTCTGTTCGGCGATCCCCTCGAAGATCTCCCGGCTCTTCTGGGCCTTCGCGATGGATTCGGCCGGTACGTCGACCGCCGCGCGTTCCTCCGCGACGCGGCGTACGGCTTCGACGGTCAGGGTCTCGCCGTCGACGGAAACCGGGACGATCTCGGTCTCGACTTGAGTCAATGCCATCACTCCATGGGTAGCGGCCGAGGCCGGTGTACGACAGGTCAGGGGGTGGGTTCGTGAGGCGCGGCTCAGCGGGTGAGCCGGGAGCGGTCCACCTTCCCCGCGGCGTTGCGCGGCAGGCGTGAAGTCAGGCGGGTGAAGACGGCGGGCAGTGCGAGGGGGCCGAACTGGCCGCGCAGATGGGAACGCCACGCCCGGATGTCCGCGCGCACGTCCTCCCGGCCCTCTCCTTGTGGCACCACGTACACGGCGAGGCGGGTCACCAGGCCCTGGCCGTTGACGTGGGGGAGGACCGCGCACTCCAGGACCGAGGGGTCACGGTTCAGCGCGGCCTCGATCTCGGTGAGTTCCAAGCGGTTCCCGAACAGCTTGACCTGGAAGTCCTTGCGGCCCCGGAATTCCAGGGCTCCGTCGAACCGTACCCGCGCCAGATCCCCGGTCCGGTACCACCGGTCACCGTCCGGGGCGAGGCCGGCGAGGGGCGCGAACAGCGCGCTGTGGTCCGGGCCGCCCTCGACGGCGAGGTATCCCGGCGTCACGTACGGGGAGCGGATCACCAGTTCGCCGGTGACGCCGGCGGGGCTCGGCCGGTCGTCCGCGTCCACGACGAGTACCTGGCGGCCGGGGAGCGGGTACCCGATCGGGGCCGGGCCCGTGACCGGCCCGGTGATCTCGTGCCAGGTCGCGGCGATCGTCTCGGTGGGCCCGTAGAGGTTGATCAGGCGGGTCCGGGGCAGGGCCGCGCGCAGTCCGTCCACGAGTTCGCCGGGCAGCGCCTCGCCCATCAGGAGCAGGTGGCTCAGGGTGCCGGGCCGATCGCCCGGGTCGGAGGCGGTGATCACTCCCAGGAGGTCCCGGGCGAAGCTGGGCACGGTCTGGAGATGAGTGATCCGCTCCTGGACGAGCCACGGCACCAGCTTGTCGGGGTTCACCCTGACGCGCTCCGGCACCGGACACAGCGTCCCGCCGGCCACGAGCGTCGCGAAGACCTCGGCCAGCGCCGGGTCGTGCTCCGGGGAGACCCACTGCGCCACCCGCGCGCCCGGCCCCATCGCGAACCGTTCGCCCATCCAGCCCGCGAACTGGCCCAGCGCGGCATGCGACTGGGCGATCCCCTTGGGCCGCCCGGTCGAACCCGAGGTGAACGCCACGTAGGCCAGGTCTGCCAGGCCCGGCCCAGCCGCGGTCGTCGCGTCCGGACCGGCGGCGGGTCGAGGGCCGAGCACCGAGGAGGCGTCCAGCAGGGTGGCGCCCGGTTCACCGGCGTACCAGAGCGCCAGCGGATCCTCCTGCGGATCGCCGTCGAGGACCAGGCACGCCGGGCGCAGATCGCTGAGCATCGACCGGTGTCGTTCGCCCGCGCCGTCCGGAGCGAACCACGCCAGGTGGGCGCCCGCCTCCAGGACTCCCAGCAGCACCGCGATCCGGCGGGCGCCCGGCTGCATCCGCACCGCCACCGGCGAGCCGTGCCCCGCGCCGGCCGCGGTGAGGGCCGAGGCGACGCGGGCCGCGTCCGCGGTCAGTTCGGCGTAGCTTGTGCGCGTGCCGCCGAACGAGACGGCGACACCGTCGTGTTCCGCGTGGCGGCGGACCGAGGCGTGCACCGGCCGCGTCATGTGCCCGCCGGACGCCCGGCGGTCCGAAGCGCGCAGGGCGTGGTCCCGGTGGCGGTCGTCGTCCAGCGGCAGAGCGCCCACGGGTGTGTCCGGATCCGTGGTCGCGGCGGTCAGGAGGACGGCCAGCTGATCCAGCATCCGCCGGGCCGAAGCGGGCTCGAACAGAGCTTCGCGGTACTCCAGGTAGCCGGTGACCGAGGGTGCGGTGTCCTGCAGCACCAGGGTCAGGTCGGCGGCGGCAGTGCCGTTGTGCACGGACAGCCGCCTTACCTCGGCGCCCGGTATCCGCAGGCCCGGCCGCCCCTCGTGGACGAACACGGCGTCGGCCCCCTCGATCCGGCACGGCCCGGGGGCCGGGGCCGGCGTCGTGTGCAGCAGCTCCCGGAAGGCGGTGGCCGGCGGGCCGTCGTCCTGTCCGGCGTAGCGGTGGACCAGGGCTCGGAATCCGGCCAGCACCACGGCCGCGGCGGTGACCCCTTCCGCTTCGGCGAGCCGGGCCGTACGGAAGCCGAGGTCCGGACTCCAGCCGAAGGCGACGGTGCTCCCCGCGTGCGAGGGCAGGTGCGGGCGGTTCCGGTCGGCGGGCAGGACCTGTCCGGAGGCGGTCGCCGAAGGCTCCTCGCTCCCGGGCGCCCGGGGCGTTTGCGGCGCGGGCGCAGTGGGAGGCCGGCCGCCGGTGGTGACGGCGAGGTACGCGTTCGACAACGCGGCCGGCAGGGGCCCGGACGGCCCGTCCCAGGCTCCGGCGTGCGAGGCCACCAGGAGAAGCAGGTGTGCGCGTGGGCCTCTGCGGGCGATGTGGAGCCGTGCGGGCGCGTCACCCTCGGCGAAGGGACGGGCCGCCCAGCGAGCGCAGAGTTCCTCCTCCCCGCACTCCTCGTCGGCACTCGGCCCGTCCACGGCGGCCCCGTCTCCGGCGGCGGCCCGCCAGGCCGTCCGCAGGGCCTCCAGGTCGAGTCCGCCGCTCACGTGGTAGGCCGCGTACCGGTGCAACACCGCAGATCCGGAGGCCGGCAAAGGCCCCCGGTCCGGCTCGGTCACAGTCACGTCATTCGCCACGACGCCCATCTTGGGGCGGCGGCGCACAGGACGCTTCTCCTTGAGTGCGGAGCTCCGCGTACGGCGCCGAAGCGTTCGGTCAAACCTTGTTCGACCAACTGCGCAATCTGGAAGTTGACGTCTTCCAGGTGGAGTTGGGAACGATGGAGGCCCCCGTCGGCCGCGTCGGAACGGCCGTGCAGTGCGGCCCTCTCCAACACTCCCGGCCATCGCGGAATCCGAGACGTGCACGAAGGAGCCCCCCTTGCAAGCCTGGTTCAAGCGCACCAGTGGTGTGCCCGGTGACAGACGTGGAAAGTGGCTGGTCCTGGCCGCCTGGCTCATCATCGCGATGGCGCTGGGCCCGCTGGCGGGGAAGCTCGCCGACGTCCAGGACTCCAGCGCCAACGCCTTCCTTCCGCGCAGCTCGGAGTCCGCGAAGCTGAACAAGGAACTGGAGAAGTTCCGCGCCGACGAGCTGATGCCGGCCGTGGTGGTCTACAGCGCCGACGGCTCGCTGCCCGCCGAGGGGCGGGCCAAGGCCGAGAAGGACATAGCCGCCTTCCAGGAGCTGGCCGCCGAGGGCGAGAAGGTCGAAGCGCCCCTGGAGTCGGAGGACGGCCAGGCGCTCATGGTCGTCGTTCCGCTGATCAGCGACGCCGACATCGTCGCCACGACGAAGAAGGTCCGCGATGTCGCGGACGCCAACGCCCCCCCGGGCGTCGCCATCGAGGTGGGCGGGCCCGCCGGGTCGACGACCGACGCCGCCGGCGCTTTCGAGTCCCTCGACTCCATGCTGATGATGGTCACCGGCCTGGTGGTCGCCATCCTGCTGCTGATCACCTACCGCTCCCCCATCCTGTGGCTGCTGCCCCTGCTCTCCGTCGGCTTCGCCTCCGTGCTGACCCAGGTCGGCACCTACATGCTCGCCAAGTACGCCGGGCTGCCGGTCGACCCGCAGAGCTCCGGCGTCCTGATGGTCCTCGTGTTCGGTGTCGGCACCGACTACGCCCTGCTGCTCATCGCCCGCTACCGTGAGGAACTGCGCCGCGAGCAGGACCGGCACGTGGCCATGAAGACCGCGTTGCGACGGTCGGGCCCGGCCATCCTGGCCTCGGCCGGCACCATCGCCATCGGCCTCGTCTGCCTGGTCCTCGCGGACGTCAACTCCTCCCGCTCCATGGGCCTGGTCGGCGCGATCGGCGTGGTCTGCGCCTTCCTCGCCATGGTCACGATCCTGCCCGCGCTGCTGGTCATCCTGGGCCGCTGGGTGTTCTGGCCCTTCGTTCCCCGCTGGACGCCGGAGTCGGCCGCGGCCCCCGAGGCACCGGCGTCCCACAGCCGCTGGGAGCGCATCGGCTCCGTCACGGCCGCCCGGCCGCGCCGCGCCTGGGTGCTGTCCTTGGCCGCGACGGGGCTTCTCGCCCTCAGTTCCCTCGGCCTCGACATGGGACTCACCCAGAGCGAACTGCTCCAGACGAAGCCCGAGTCCGTCGTCGCCCAGGAGCGGATCTCCGCCCACTACCCGTCCGGCTCCTCCGACCCCGCCACCGTCGTCGCACCCAGCGCGGACGTGGCCGAGGTCCGCCGGGCCGCCGAGGGGACCGACGGAGTGGTCTCCGTCCAGGACGGCCCCACCACTCCCGACGGAGAGCTGACCATGCTGTCCGTGGTGCTGAAGGACGTTCCCGACAGCAGTGGGGCCAAGGACACCATCGATGCACTGCGGGACAACACGGACGCTCTCGTGGGGGGTACGACGGCCCAGAGCCTGGACACCCAGCGCGCCTCGGTCCGTGACCTCTGGGTCACCGTCCCCGCGGTCCTGCTGGTGGTCCTGCTCGTCCTGATCTGGCTGCTGCGCTCGGTCACCGGACCGCTGATCATGCTCGGCACCGTGGTCGTGTCGTTCTTCGCGGCCCTGGGGGCGTCCAACCTGCTCTTCGAGTACGTGATGGGGCACGCCGGCGTCGACTGGTCGGTGCCGCTTCTCGGGTTCGTGTACCTGGTCGCCCTCGGAATCGACTACAACATCTTCCTCATGCACCGGGTGAAGGAGGAGGTCGCTCTGCACGGCCATGCCAAGGGCGTGCTCACCGGCCTGACCACCACCGGGGGCGTCATCACCAGTGCCGGCGTGGTCCTGGCCGCGACGTTCGCCGTCATCGCCACACTGCCGCTGGTCCCGATGGCCCAGATGGGTGTCGTGGTCGGCCTGGGCATTCTGCTGGACACCTTCCTCGTCCGGACGATTCTTCTGCCGGCCCTGGCGCTCGATCTGGGCCCCCGGTTCTGGTGGCCGGGCGCGCTGTCGAAGACGTCCGGGGGACCGGCCCCCGTCCGCGAGGACCGCACGTCCCAGCCCGTGGGCTGAGACCCGTCCCGACGAGACCCGTACGGCGGGCGGCCGGTTCCCCCGGGCCGCCCGCCGTACGACTGAGCAACCCAGAAGATGGGCCGCCCGCGACCAGGCGTCACGATGGTGGCCCACCGGCCGCAGGCCGATCTCCCGGAAGGAAGCGCCGTGTTGGGCGATGAGGACGGCAAGGCCGCCGAGCTGTGGTCGATGGCGAACCTGGGTACTCCGATGGCCGTGCGCGTCGCGGCGACCCTGCGCATCGCCGACCACATCACGGCCGGAGCGCACACCGCCGGCGAACTCGCCGAAGCGGCCGCCGTGCACGAGGAATCCCTCGACCGGCTGCTGCGCTACCTCACCGTCCGGGGCCTGCTGGACCGTGACGGGCTCGGCCGGTACACGCTGACCCCCCTGGGCCGGCCGCTGTGCGAGGACCATCCCGCCGGCGTCCGGGCCTGGTTCGACATGGAGGGAGCGGGGCGGGGCGAGCTGTCGTTCGTCGACCTGCTGCACAGCGTACGGACCGGGAAGGCCGCCTTCCCCCTGCGCTACGGCCGCCCCTTCTGGGAGGACCTGGCGGAGGACCCCCGCCGCGCGGAGTCCTTCAACCGGCTGCTCGGCCAGGACGTCGCCACTCGCGCCCCGGCCGTGGTGGCCGGCTTCGACTGGGCGAGCACCGGTCATGTCATCGACCTCGGAGGCGGCGACGGCTCCCTGCTGACCGCACTGCTGACCGCCTGTCCGTCACTGCGCGGCACGGTCCTGGACCTGCCCGAAGCGGTGCAGCGTGCCAAGGAGTCGTTCGCCGTGTCCGGACTGGACGACCGGGCGAACGCGGTCGCGGGCAGCTTCTTCGACGCCCTCCCCGCCGGCGCGGGCGCCTACGTCCTGTCCCTGGTCCTGCACGACTGGGACGACGAGGCGTCCGTCGCGATCCTGCGGCGCTGCGCCGAGGCGGCGGGGCAGACGGGATCGGTGTTCGTCATCGAGTCGACCGGCTCGGCGGGGGACGCCCCGCACACAGGTATGGACCTGCGCATGCTGTGCGTCTACGGAGCCAAGGAGCGCCGCGTGGAGGAGTTCGAGGAACTCGCCGGCCGGGCCGGGCTCCGGGTCGTCGCCGTCCACCCCGCGGGCCCTTCCGCGATCATCCAGATGTCCGCGGTCTGACCGCCCGGAGCCCCGGCCCATCGCGGCGCGGGCCACGGCAGACAAGGAGAGAGCGTATGGCCGGCCTGGTCATGTCGCCGGTGGAGGCGCTCGACGCGCTGGGCACGGTGCAGGGGCGTCAGGACCCCTATCCCTTCTACGAGGCGATCCGCGCGCACGGGCAGGCGGTCCCCACGAAGCCCGGCCGCTTCGTGGTGGTCGGCCACGACGCGTGCGACCGGGTGCTGCGGGAACCGGCCCTGCGCGTCCAGGACGCCAGGAGCTACGACGTCGTCTTCCCCTCGTGGCGGTCGCACTCCTCGGTCCGGGGGTTCACCAGCTCCATGCTCTACAGCAACCCACCCGATCACGGCCGGTTGCGCCAGGTGGTGAGCTTCGCGTTCACCCCGCCCAAGGTGCGCCGGATGCACGGGGTGATCGAGGACATGACCGACCGGCTCCTCGACCGGATGGCCCGGCTCGGCTCCGGCGGCTCCCCGGTCGACCTCATAGCCGAGTTCGCCGCCCGGCTGCCCGTCGCGGTGATCAGCGAGATGATCGGCTTTCCGGCGAAGGACCAGGTGTGGTTCCGCGACATGGCCTCCCGGGTCGCCGTGGCGACGGACGGTTTCACCGACCCCGGCGCGCTCACGGGGGCCGACGCCGCCATGGACGAGATGAGCGCCTACTTCGACGACCTCCTGGACCGTCGCCGCCGCACCCCGGCCGACGACCTGGTCACCCTGCTCGCCGAGGCCCACGACGGCTCCCCCGGGCGACTGGACCACGACGAACTGATGGGCACCATGATGGTGCTGCTCACAGCCGGGTTCGAGACAACGAGCTTTCTGATCGGCCACGGGGCGATGATCGCCCTCGAACAACGGGCGCACGCGGCCCGGCTGCGTGCCGAACCCGACTTCGCCGACGGCTACGTCGAGGAGATCCTCAGGTTCGAGCCGCCGGTCCACGTCACCAGCCGGTGGGCTGCCGAGGACCTCGACCTGCTGGGCCTGTCCGTACCGGCGGGCTCCAAGCTGGTCCTGATCCTGGCCGCCGCGAATCGCGATCCCGGCCGATACCCCGAGCCCGGCCGCTTCGACCCCGACCGCTACGCGCCCCGGCCGGGCGGGCCGGAGGCCACCAGACCGCTGAGCTTCGGCGCGGGCGGCCACTTCTGCCTCGGCGCCCCGCTGGCGCGGCTGGAAGCCCGGATCGCGCTGCCGCGTCTGCTGCGCCGCTTCCCGGACCTGGCCGTGTCCGAGCCGCCCGTCTACCGCGACCGCTGGGTCGTCCGCGGCCTCGAAACCTTCCCCGTGACCCTCGGGTCCTGAGCACCCGCCGGCCGGAACACGTGACCGTCCCGGCCGGCGGGTGCGCGCCCTCTCAGACGTACAGGGTGTTGGGCCCCTGACCACACAGCACCCGGCCGTACAGCTCCAGGTTGGTGCTCGGGTTCATGAGCGCGTGCAGCGTGATGCTCTGGGCATCGCGCTGCACGCGCTGGATCGGGACGTCGTTGTAGATCGAGGACCCGCCGCTCGCCTGGGCGAGGATGTCCACCGACTCCTTGCCCAGTCGGCACGCCCGCCCCAGCAGGCCGCGGCACAGCACCCGCTCCTCCAGCGTCCAGGCCTCGCCCGAAGCCCCCTTGGAGTCGACGAGGTCGGCCAGCCGATGGGCGTGGAACCGTGCCTCGTCGGCCAGCAGGGTCGCCTCGCCGAGCTGCAGGTGGGTGATCGGCGCCGAGCCCTGCTCCTCGTACTCGGTGTAGGTGATCTTGCGGCCGGGCAGCCTCCCGCGGAAGACGTCCTGGGCGGCCGCGGCCAGTCCGGTCATGGTGCCGACCGACGAGGCCGAGGCCACGGCCAGCATCGGCGCCCGGAACATCGGCGATCCGGCGTTGAGTTCGGAGGCGTACTGCTGCTGGAGCACCGCGCCCAGCGGAAGGACGCGCTCCTGGGGAACGAAGACGTCCGAGGCGATGGTGCTGACGCTTCCCGAGCCCCGGAGACCCGAGGTGTGCCAGTCGTCGACGATCTGCAGCTGGTCGGTCGGCACCAGGGCCATCACGGGCTGCATGCCGCCGTCGGGGGTCGGTGAGACGGCGATCAGAACCTGCCAGTGACTGTGCCAGGCACCGCTGATGAAGCCCCACTTGCCGTTCACTACGACACCGCCGTCGACCGGGGCCGCCATGCCGCCGGGACTGAGGGTGCCGGAGACCCGGACATCCGGCCGGGAGAACACCTCGTCCTGCACGTGGTCGGGGAAGAGGCCCGCCATCCAGGTGGGTATCCACCACACCGAGGCCGTCCAGGCGGCCGATCCGTCGCCGCGCGCCAGCTCGGCGGCCACGTCCACCAGGGTGCGGGCGTCGGACTCGAAGCCGCCGTAACGGGCCGGCACGCGCATGCGGAAGATCCCGGCTTCGGCCATCGCCTCGACCGACTCCTCGTGCAGCCGCCGGTTCTCCTCGGTCCAGGCCGCGTGGGACTGGAGCAGCGGCCTCAGCTTCGAGGCCCGTTCCACCAGTTCGGTACGGGCGGGCGTAGACGTCTGGTCCACTCGATCCTCCAGGAATCATGAGACGCCCTGTCCGCGGTATGCGGAAGCAGGCGTCTGCGCGCATCGGTCAGGACGGCGTCGCCCTGCTCCCGCATGGTTCACCGAGTCCCGCGGACGTCGCATCTCCTTGATTGCCGGTCACCTACCCGATGCCGATCGGGCTCGTGCGACAGCGCATCCCACGAGAAGTCCACGAACGGTCCGGGAAGCCAGAATGTGCTTCTCGGCCGGAGCCACGGCCGGCGCCGGCGCCCGTCGCCGGTCACGCCGGACCGCGCCCGGACCGGTCATGGAGGCAGCCCATGAGTGACAACGACAGCCCGTCCCGGGCGCCGGCCGCGGTGGCACCCGCCACCGCGAAACCGTCGGCCGGCACGGTCCTCGGCGCCGCGGTGGCTTCGCCCGCCGCCTACACCGCGGCGACCGCCCAGGAAGCGGCGACCGCGCTGGTCCGCATGCTGATGGAACAGATGGTGCTCGGTCCCGGCGCGGTCGGTCCCGAGACCCGCGCGGACGGCCCGGCGCGGCGGATCGGCTCCGACGACGGCCCGGCGCCGCAGCCCGGACCGGACGCGCCGGGCGAACCCCCGCCCACGTGGGCGCCGAACCTCGACGACGGGAAGGTAGGAGGACGATGAGGCCGCTCGTTCGGGCAGTGCTGCGGGGTTCCCTGCGGCAGGTGAGGTACGTGGACGTGGTCTCCCCGCGCCGGGCGCGCTCCCTGGTGGCGCGGGTGTACCGGGAGACGGAGGAGCAGTTCGGCGTGCTCGCGCCCCCTCTGGCCCTCCACTCGCCCGCCGCGGCGTCGTTGGCCGCGACGTGGCTCATGCTGCGGGAGACACTGCTGGTCGACGGGCGGGTGAGCCGGGCGGTGAAGGAGACGGTCGCCACCGAGGTCTCCCGTGCCAACGACTGTCCGTACTGCGTCCAGGTCCATCAGGCGGTACTCGGGACACTGCCTCCGGACGGCGGCCAGGCCGGGCTCCTGCGGTGGGTCCGGGAGGCAGGCCGACGGCCCGGCGGCGGTGCGGCGGGCGGCGGGCGGTCGCTTCCGTTCAGCGGTGAACAGGCGCCGGAACTGTGCGGCGTCGTGGTCACGTTCCACTACATCAACCGCATGGTCTCCCTCTTCCTCGACGACTCCCCCATGCCGGCCCGGACGCCGACACCGTTGCGCGGGCCCATCATGAGGACCACCGCACTGGCCATGCGCCCCGTCGGCCCGGGGCCGCTGACACCGGGCGCATCGCTCGACCTGCTGCCTCCGGCTCCCCTGCCGCCCGGACTGGAGTGGGCCGAGGGCAACCCTTTCGTGGCCCAGGCGCTGGGGCGTGCCGTCGCCGCCGTGGACCAGGGAGCGCACTGGGTGCCCGAACCGGTCCGGGAGCGGCTGCGCACACGTCTGGACACCTGGGACGGATCGGCGCCGGGCCTCGGCCGGGGATGGCTCGACGAGGCCGTGTCCGGCCTGCCGCCCCAGGACGTGCCCGCGGCACGGCTGGCGCTGCTGACGGCCTTCGCCCCCTACCAGGTGCTCCCGGACGACGTCGAGGAGTTCAGACAGCGTCGGCCCACCGACCGCGAACTCGTCGAGCTCACGTCCTACGCCGCGCTGACCACGGCCGTCCGTGTCGGTCGCACGCTCGTCGTGCCCGACGCCGCCGGGCCGGGATGAACGGCCCCGCAACGGCTCGGGAAGGCTGTCTCACGGCCGGAGGCGTACGCCGGTGAGGTGCTCGGACTCCTCCCAGAGGCGGCGCCGGGCCCCGGGGTCGACGGCCGCTCCGCCGGGGCGCACGAGCCCGGGTGCGCCCCGCCCGCAGACCGGGCAGCATCCCCGCCGCGGCGGGCTGCAGGAACAACGGGGCGAGCGGGGAGCCGAGCCTGCGCACGGGCGCGGGAAAGTCCCGGCCCAGACCGGTCGCGGTCAGCCCGGGATGAGCGGCGAGCGAGGCCAGCTCCGCGCCGGACTCCGCCAGTCTGTGATGGAGTTCCAGCGCGAACATGAGGTTGGCCAGCTTGGACTGGTTGTAGGCCCGGTACCGGCTGTAGCGGCGTTCGCCGTGAAGGTCGCGGAAGTCGATGCGCCCCAGCCGGTGCAGATAGCTGCTGATCGTCACGACCCGCGCGCCCGGCGCGGCCCGCAGGCTGTCCAGGAGCAGGCCGGTGAGGGCGAAGTGCCCCAGGTGGTTCGTGGCGAACTGGAGTTCGTGACCGTCCGGGGTGCGGGCCCGGTCGGTCCACATCACGCCCGCGTTGTTGACCAGCAGGTGGATGCGCGGGAAGCGGTCGCGCAGTTCCTCGGCGCCGGCACGCACCGACGCGAGACGGGAAAGATCCAGCCGTCTGACCGTCAGTTGCGCCGACGGCACCCGGCTTTGGATGCGGGCCGCCGCGGCGACCCCGCGGTCCGGATCGCGCACGGCCAGCACCACGTGGGCGCCGTGCCGGGCGAGCTCCTGCGCCAGGTGCAGTCCGATGCCGGAGCTGGCACCGGTGACCACCGCGGTGGTTCCGGTACGGTCCGGGACATCGGCGGCGCTCCAGCGTCGCCGCGTTCTCATCGGTCGTCCCTCCCGGGGGATGCGTCAGCCGGCCTGGGCCATCGCGGCCCGGTAGCCGTTGGCGACGATCTGCCGGGCGGAGTGCTCGTAGTACTCGTCGTCCTTCGGCAGCTCCGTGGCGAGACCGCTGACGTACCGGTTGAACATGCAGAACGCGGCGGCGATCAGAACGGTGTCGTGCAGAGCGGTGTCGTCCGCTCCCTCGGCCCGCGCCGAGGCGATCGCCCCTGCGGAGACCGGGCGCGCCGCGCTCTGGACCTCGGCGGCGACGGCCAGCAGCGCGCGCGTCCTGCCGTCGATGGGCGCGGTGGCGGGGTCGGCGAGGACGGCCTCGACGAGCTGCCGGCCTCCCGGCAGCTGCGCGGCGGCGAAGGCCCCGTGGGAGGCGGCGCAGAACTCGGTGGAGTTGAGATGCGAGACGTACGCCGCGATGAGCTCGCGTTGCCCCGGTTCCAGCGAGGACGGCGCCCGCAGCAGGGCGTTCGCGAGATCGCCCAGCGGTGCTGCGGTGCCGGGGTGGTGAGCCATCAGACCACTGATGCCGGGGAGGTCGTTGTCGAGTGCTATGTGGGGCACGGCTCTTCCTTCCGGGTGGACGAGGGGCGGACGGCGGCGGATCAGGGCCATTCGACTTCGTCGTCGGCGGCCGCGCAGATGCGGGTGAAGGGCCATTCCACGTCTTCCCCTCCCGTTGCGGAGTGGGCGGAGGCCGTGGTGAAGAGGGTGACGAGTCCGAACGTGCCGAAGAGGAGGGACAGTCGGGCAACGTGAAGTGCGGTACCCATGCGAGCTCCTAGCGAGGGCGGCGTGACCGCGGGACGGTGAGACCTCGTGATGCCAGGAAGCTAGCGAATCGGACTGAGGGTGGCAACGATATGCCAGACTTTGGCAACTTGCCTGGGTATCAGCCGGACTGTCGGCCGCTGGTGAAGACGGAACGGCGAGATCCCGCGACCGCGTCGCTGAGCAGCAGGGTCTGCTCACCCAGCGTCGGGGCGGCCAGCATGTCGCGTACCGGGAGCGTGACGCCCAGCTCGCGGTTGATCCTGCGGACCAGCCGGGTGATGAGCAGGGAGTCGCCGCCGTGGGCGAAGAAATCAGCACCTTCGGAGGGGTCCGGGAAGCCGAGCAGGTCACCCCAGCCGCGCACCAGTACCTGGCGGATGTCGCCGGTGGTGACGACCGTGCGCCGGGAGCCCCGACGTGCCGAGCGCAGCCGCGTGGCATGCACCAGCGCCACCTGGTCGCCGAGGTTGCGCCGCGACAGCTCGCGCAGCGACACCGTGACGCCGAACCTCTCGGTGATCCTGCGGACCAGCCGCGTGATCAGCAGCGTGTCCCCGCCGCGCGCGAAGAAGTCCGAATGCTCGGTGAGGTCGGAGCGGCCGAGGAGCTCGCTCCACGCGCCGACCATGAACTCCCCCACGTCACCGAGCCGGTGCTCGTTGCCGTCGGGGCCCTTCGACGCGCCGGATCCCGCGGAACGGTTCCGGCCGGAGACGGCAGAGCGGTCACTGGTCACTTTCGCCACCTCCATGGGCATGTGTCGGCTGCATCGGCTTCCCGCCACGGTACGGGAGCACATGTTGCATGGCAATACCTTTCCAAGTCGGTGGCAACCCTCCTTGCCATCCACCCGCCGCAGTTGGGCGAGATGTGTAGGCAGTCGAGGTCGGCAGGTTTGCCAAGCCGCGCGCGACCGGCATACTCTCTGGCACAACTGGAATGAGTAGCGTGGCAGGCCACGGGGACCGGGCCGGGCCAGGAACCTTCGTCCTCCATCTATTCGCTGGGGCGTGCACGTGTTGGAGCAGCCATCTTTCGGCCGTCGCCTGAGGCAGCTGAGGACCGAGCGGGGTCTTTCCCAGGCCGCGCTTGCGGGGGACGGCATGTCTACGGGCTATCTCTCGCGCCTGGAGTCGGGCGCCCGGCAGCCCTCCGATCGCGCCGTCGCCCACCTGGCCGGACAACTCGGCATCAGCCCGTCGGAGTTCGAAGGCTCCCGGGCCACCTCGCTCGCCCAGATCCTCTCCCTCTCCACTTCCCTGGAGTCCGACGAGACCAGTGAGCTTCTCGCCGAGGCGGTACGTTCCGCGCATGGCCAGGATCCGATGCTCCGCTGGCAGGCCCTGTGGCTGCTGGGACAGTGGAAGCGCCGGCACGGCGACTCGGCCGGCGAGCACGGCTACCTCCAGCGTCTGGTGACGCTGAGTGAGGAGATCGGCCTGGCCGAGTTGCGCGCACGGGCCCTGACCCAGTTCGCCCGGTCGCTGCGGGTACTGGGCGAGATCGTTCCGGCGGTGGAGGCCGCCGCCGCCGCCCACCGGCTCGCGGTGGACCATGCGCTGTCCAGCCAGGACAGGGCCGCTTCGCTGCTGGTTCTGGTGTCGGTGGAGGCCGAGGCGGGACGGATGCCCGATGCCCGGCGCCACGCCGACGAACTGACCGTCCTGGTGAGGGGACGGTCCGACACTCTGTGGGCCGAGGCGTTGTGGACGGCGGGCGCGTTGAAGGTGCGGCAGGGCGAGTTCGCCGCGGCCGAGGTCCTTTTCCAGGAGGCTCTGGACGGGTTCGACAGCCGGGAGAACCTGACGATCTGGCTGCGGCTGCGCATCGCGATGGCCGAACTCCACCTGCAGAAACTTCCCCCCGAGCCCGACGCCGCGCAGCTCTGCATCGAGGCGGCGGAGGCGGCCCTTCCCTTCGCCCGCACATCCGCTCTGGAACAGTCCCTCGCCGCTCTGCGGGCGCGCCTCGCCTTCCATGAGGGCAGGTTCGCCGATGCCCGCGCGTTGTTGGAGAGGCTCGGCAGGACCGAGCTCCGGCTGCCCTATCAGAGCCGGATCCGCCTGGAGGTCCTCGGTCATCAGCTGCGCATCCTGAGCGGGGAGGAGGAGGAAGGCCTGGCCGGCCTCCAGCTCCTGGCCGAGGAGGCGCAGGAGAACTCCAACATCAACCTCGCCGCGGAGATCTGGCGGCTCGCGGCGGAATGCCTGATGCGGGCGCGCGGGAAGGTCCGCGGCGCCACCGGCGGCTGACGCCGCGCCGGTTCGCGAGGTCCACCGCGCCGCCGTGGCCACCGCCGTCGGCGTGAGGCGCCGGCGTGTGCCGCCCCCCACGGTTGCTCGCCCCCGGTGGTGCATCTGTTGGCACATATGTACCTCCTGCACAGTCAATTGTTGCCAAAATTGTCGAACCGAATGGCAATTGCTTGCCTTTGCTGAAGAGGCGTGCTGATATGCAAGCCAAGTAGCCTCCTCCGATCTCGGGCGGCCATATGGGAAACATCGAGTTGAGCGGCGAAGGCGTTCGTCAGTGCTGCCGTTCTGGCCAGGCAACCGATGCCGATGGGGATGGCAAGATTTTGCCGAAAACCGATACATGTCTGTCCGTCCCGGACAGCCTTCGACCCCTGGGTGACACTGCTCCGCCATGGCTCCGGTTTCTCGTCGCCCGGCCGACGGACCGCACCGTCCGGAACGAGGCGCCGGTGTGCGTCCGCTGATGGGCACAGCGGCCTCGGCCGCAGCAGGTTCCCACCGAGAAGAATGCCGAGGCCCAGCCGTGAACCACGACATGTCCCAGCGTGCCTTGCTGGAGGCGGCGGCCGAGGGGTTGCGGCGGCTGGCCGGCGACGCGCGGTGCCGGAGCGTTTCGGCCGCGCCCTCCTCGGCATTGAGGGACATGTTCTCCCCCGCCGCCCGCCGGTACGTGCTCGCCTCGGACCGCGCGGGGTTCTTCGAGCAGGCTGTCCGGCTGCGCTCCCGGGGGTACCGGGTGAGCGCGGAGTTCGTCGGCCCCGATCAGGGAGCCACCGACGCCCTCCACGCGGAGCACGTGGTCGAAGAGCACCTGAGGCTGCTCGATCAGGAACCGGCCCCTGACCGGATCGGTGTGGATATCTCCCGGATCGGCCTCGCCCACTCGGCGCAGACGGCCCTGCGCAACACCGGGCGGCTGGCTGCCGCTGCGGCGCTCCGCGGGAGCGAGGTCGTCCTGCTCATGGAGGGGTCCGAGGACATCGACACCGTGCTGGCCGTCCATGACGCCCTGGTGAACCGTTACGACAACGTGGGGATCACCCTTCAGACGCACCTGCACCGCACCGTGGACGACGCCATGGCGGTCGCGGGCCCTGGCCGCACCGTGCGGCTGGTCATGGGCTCCTCGGCCGAGCCCGCCGGCACCGCTCTGTCCCGGGGCCCCGCTCTGGAGGACCGGTACCTCGACCTCGCGGAGCTTCTCGTGGACCGTGGCGTCCGGCTGAGTCTGGCCACTCCGGACGCCGAGGTCCTGGCCGGGGCGCAGGAGCGTGGTCTGCTCGAACGCGTCCAGGACATCGAGATGCTCTACGGTGTGCGGCCCGAGCTGCTGCGCCGCCACCGGGCGGCGGGCCGCCCCTGTCGCATCCATGCGGCCTACGGGATGAACTGGTGGCTTCCCCTGCTGCGGAGGCTGGCCGACAACCCGCCGATGGTGCTCAACGCCCTGGCCGACATCGGCCGGGACCGGGAGCCCGTCGCCCACCAGGCGTACTGACCCGCCCCGGGCCGCGATCCGCGGGGCACCGGCCCCGGGGCGCCGGTCAGCTCCCGGTCGCCGCGAACTGCCCGGGCCTGCGCCCCTCGCCCGCCGGCCCCCGGTAGGCCTGGGCGATGTCCAGCCACTTCTCCGCCTCCTGACCAGACGCGGTCAGGGCGAGGTCGTCGCGGTGGCGGCGCCGGGTGACCAGCAGGCAGAAGTCGTGCGCGGGACCGCTGACCGTCTCGGTGGCGTCCTCGGGGCCGACCGTCCAGACCTCGCCCGAGGGGGCGGTGAGCTCGAAGCGGAACGGCGCGGCCGGCGGCGTCAGACCGTGGGACTCGTAGCCGAAGTCGCGTGTCAGCCAGGCGAAGTCGACGATGTTGCGAAGCCGCTCGGTGGGTGTGCGCCGGACACCCAGGGCGTCGGCGACGTCCTGGCCGTGGGCGAACACCTCCATGATCCCGGCGCAGCCCAGAACGACCGGCGGCAGCGGGTTGACCAGCCACGGAACCACCTGGCCGGCGGGGACCGCGGCGAGCGCCTCGACCGAGGCCCGCCCCATGCCCCGGAAGCGGGTGAGCAGTTCCTGCGGCGGGAAGCCCTTGAACTGCTGCAGGGCCGCGTTGACCGCTCCGTCGAAGTTGCCTGCCGCGGCGGCCGTGACGGCCTTGAACTCCTCCGGCGCCGCCGCCGCGGTCCTGGCCAGGTTGAAGACGAAGGTGAGGTGGGCGATCTGGTCGGTGACGGTCCAGCCGGGCGCCGGCGTCGGAGTGTTCCAGGCTTCGTCGTCGATCTTCTCGACCAGCTGCGCCAGCTCCTCGATGTCGGTGGCCAGGTGCTTGAGGACGTCGTCGAGCGAATTCATCTCGTACTTCCTTCACTGGGGGTGTTCCGGGCTGGGACGGATGTCCCACCGGGTGGGCCGGCGGCCGGCGGAAGCGCCGTCGCGGAGCGTCGGCGACAGTCGCTAGGCGGCGCGTCCCGCGTAGGAGCCGGCCCGGTCGGAATAGGGCGCGAGCGCCTCGGCCAGGGCTTCGGGTATCAGGGTCGGCACGGTCGCCGTGTTGGGGCCGCGCATGCAGGCGATGCGCTGGCGTCCCCGCGCCACCAGGGTCTCGCCGCCGTCGTCGCCCAGCTTGATGTAGTCGAAGGTGAACTCCAGCTGGGTCTGCCGCAGCTCCGAGAGCCTCATCCGGATCGACAGCTCGTCGAAGGCGGTGATCTCCGCGAAGAACTCGCAGTCCACCTTGAGGGTGAAGAGCTTGAGGTCCTCCTGGACCTCGGCGAGCACCGAAGGCGCCCTCTCCTTGAGAAAGAGTTCCCGGCAACGCCCTTGCCAACGAAGGTAGTTGACGTAGTAGACGTTGCCGACGAGGTTCGTCTCCTCGAAGCCGACGGTGTGGCGGAGCTCGAAGTAGTCAGGATTCGTCGCGGTCATAGGTCTGTGCCCTTCGTCGTCGGGGCCGGTCGTCGCACCGAGTTGCGTGAAGCAACTCACTGGTCGCGATGGCCTGCGGGGTCGGTGGCCCGCGCTCCGGGCGGAGAGTGCGGGCGGGGTGCCGGCCGGCGCGGGGTCAGCCGCGCGCCGACGGCAGCAGGGGAAGGACCCTCTCGCGGCCGCTCGTGGAGCCGTCGGGGGCCGGTGCGCCGTAGGTGACGGAGATACCCCGGCTCTGCGCGGCGCGCACGATCCCCGGCATCGCGCGTTCGGCGAGCGCCGCGATGGTCATCGCGGGATTGACCGTCAGCGCGCCGGGAACCGACGAGCCGTCGGTGACGAAGATCCCCGGGTGGTCGCGGAGCTCGTTGCTGTCGTCCAGGGCGGATGTGTGGGGGTCGTCGCCCATCCGGCAGGAGGAGAGCGGGTGGACGGTGTAGGCGCCGACGAGGTCGTTGGTCCAGGGCATGACCTTGGCCAGGCCGTCCTTCTCCAGGATCTCCTTGACCTCGGCGTCGGAGGCGGCCCAGGCGCCCAGGGTGTTCTTCGTCGGGTCGTAGCGCAGGTTGCCCCGGCCGAGCATCTGCTGGGAGATGCGGTGGGCGTTACCGGTGGCGGGAGGGGGGCCGAAGACGCCTTCGTTGTCGTCCTCGATCATCGTGAAGATCGTGAGCCAGGAGGTCCACTGCTTCAGGATCTCCTTCTTCTCCTTGCCGAACCAGGAGGGGCCGGTGGCGCCGGGCACCTGGGCGAGGATCGTGCCGAGGCCCGGCGGGAAGTAGAGCTGTTCCAGGGAGTAGCGGGAGTACTCGGGCAACGAGCCGTCCAGCCTGTCCCAGCTCGCCACTGTGGGTCCCTTGCCGATCTGGTTGGCCGCGTAGGCGAGCCCGTCGCCCCGGTCCAGGCCGAACAGCTCGGCCGCCTTGGCCTCGTCGATGATGGCGGTGTTGAGCCGCTCGCCGTTGCCGGAGAAGTAGCGTCCGACCGCTCGTGGCATGGTGCCCAGGTGGGCCTCGCTGCGCTGGAGGATCACCGGGGTCGCGCCCGCGCCGGCCGCCATCACCACGATCTTCGCCTCGATGACGCCGCTGCCCGCCTGGAGGCGGTAGTCGTCGTCGTGCACGACGTTGTAGTGCACCCGGTAGGAGCCGTCGGGGGTGCGCGAGAGGTGCTGGACCTCGTGCAACGGGCGGATGCGCGCCCCATGGGCGATGGCGGCGGGCAGGTAGTTGACCAGCAGGGACTGCTTGGCCTCGAAGCGGCAGCCGGCCATCATCCAGTTGCAGTTCACGCACTTGGTGTTGTCGATGGCGACGGCGAGGGGGTTGGCGGTGCGGCCGGCGTGGTTGCACGCCGCGGCCCACAGTCCGCCGGCGTAACTCACGTCGTTCCAGTCCTGCCGGGTCACGGAGAGGGACTCCTCGACACGGTCGTACCAGGGGTCCAGGGTTTCGCGGCTCACCGCCTGCGGCCACATCCGGCGTCCTATGGATCCCTGCCGGTCGAAGACGAAGCGCGGGGCCCGGGGCATCGCGGCGAAGTAGACGACGCTGCCGCCGCCCACACAGTTCCCGCCGAGGATGCTCATGCCGTCCCCGACCGTGAAGTCGAACGCCCTCGTGTACGAGGAGCCGAGCTTGTAGTCGTGCTCGAACTCCTTGCTCTCCAGCCACGGCCCGCGTTCCAGGACGGTGACGTCGGCGCCCCCCGCCGCCAGGTGGTAGGCGGCGATGGCACCGCCGAATCCGCTGCCGATGACGAGGACGTCCGTGCGCTCGGCCGTGGTGCTCATGCGGGGCTCCCGGTGGACGTGGTGTCGGGGTGGAGGCGGGCGAACTCACGCCCGTAGCTGTAATCCTTGAAGCGCCACAGGCCGTCGGCGTCCGGCATGCTCAGGCCCATGGCCTCCAGTCCCGGATGGCCGTCCTCCATCGCCTGTGCCGTGTTGAGGTGCGCGGCCGAATCGAAGGCCATGTTGCAGAAGAGGGACAGCAGCACCCAGAACTCCTTCTCGGGGTGGCCGGGTGTCGTCAGCCGCTGGATCAGCGCGGCCCGGTCCGGGTAGTCGAGCGCCACGAAGGGCGGGACCGTCGGGTCGGGAGCCAGGCGCCGCTCCGTCGCGTAGGCCAGCGCGTGCTCGTTCACCAGGCGCACCAGGTCGTCCAGACCCTCGTGGATGCCGGTCGCATCCCATTGCAGGAGCTCCAGGGCTCCCGCCTGGACGGCGCCACCGCCGGTGGACACCCCCGCGATGGCCCGGTCGTCCGCGAAGCGCTTCTGGCCCGGCACGATCGTGTCCGCGTAGGC
Organism: Streptomyces globisporus; assembly: GCA_014649555.1. GTDB lineage: Bacteria > Actinomycetota > Actinomycetes > Streptomycetales > Streptomycetaceae > Streptomyces > Streptomyces globisporus. Next base: position 69,550 of record BMTG01000019.1, read on the forward strand.
CTCCAGGGTCATGGTCCGGATATCGCCGGCCGGCGCCCCTCGCTCATTGTCGTCGCGCAACTCGCTCTCCATTCTCGCAGTCCGGAGTGGGATGCCTTGTGGCGAGGAGAAAGCTAGGTTCGTTCGACCGGTTCAAGCAACTAGCCAAAGTCGAGGCGACCTTGAAACCGACTCCACGGAGTTGGCGCGAAGCGGCGGATGGATTACACGCGCGGGCGAGCGGCTCACTAGTCTGGCCGCACGGATGTCTTCATCACCTGCACGTGGAAAAGCTTCTGCACGGGCACCGCATGTGGAAGTGAGCCCTGGTCTCATGTCTTGGGGGAAACGTGAAAAGTGACTCTGCCCAACGCGCCGTGGAGCGTTCACGCCGTGTCGTACGGATCGATGAACTCATTCCCGCCGATTCCCCGCGCCTGAACGGAATCGATCGTTCCCATGTGCAGCGCCTCGCGACCGTGTACGCGTCCCTGCCGCCGGTCCTGGTGCACCGCCCGACCATGCGGGTCGTCGACGGCATGCACCGCATCGGCGCGGCCCGCCTGAAGGGGCTGGACACGGTCGAGGTCACCTTCTTCGAGGGCGCCGAGGAGCAGGTGTTCCTGCGTTCCGTCGCGGCGAACATCACCAACGGCCTGCCGTTGTCGGTGGCCGACCGCAAGACCGCCGCGGCCCGCATTCTGGCCTCCCACCCGACCCTGTCCGACCGCGCGGTCGCCGCACACGTCGGCCTCGACGCCAAGACCGTGGCGGGGGTACGGACGTGTTCAGCCGCGGGTTCTCCGCTGCTGAACATGCGCACCGGGGCGGACGGCCGCGTCCACCCGTTGGACCGCACCGCCGAACGCCTGCACGCGGCCGCGCTGCTGACCCAGGACCCGGGACTCCCGTTGCGCTCCGTCGTCGAGCAGACGGGACTGTCGCTGGGCACGGCCCACGACGTCCGCCGCCGGCTGCTGCGGGGCGAGGACCCGGTCCCGCAGAACCGGCAGAGCGCGATGCTGGAGCCGGGACTCGCCCCGCAGAAGAAGGCGACGGCCAAGCCGCCCGTCGGCCCGGCCGCCCGGCCGGTCCCGAAGGTGCAGCCCGCCGTCGCCGGCAGGCCGCCGGTGTCACCGCGGTCCCGGGCCCCGCTGGAGGCGCTGCGCAAGCTCTCCAACGACCCCTCCCTGCGTCACTCCGACCAGGGGCGCGAACTCATGCGCTGGCTGCACAACCGGTTCGTCGTCGACGAGGCGTGGCGCCGGCGCGCGGACGCGGTCCCGGCCCACTGCGTCGACTCGATGGCGGAGCTGGCGCAGCACTGCTCGGACGCCTGGCACCGGTTCGCCGAGGAGATGGTTCGGCGCCGGCACAGCGCCGCGGCCGACGGCTCCGGACTCCGCACGACTCAGCCAACTCGCCGTTGACGGCCTACTTCGACAGGGAGTTACGGTGACCACGAACACCATCGAGGACGCGGTCCGCCGGGTCGTCGAGTACATGCACGTCAACCTCGGTCAGAACCTCACGATCGATGACATGGCGCGCACGGCGATGTTCAGCAAGTTCCATTTCACCCGCATCTTCCGCGAAGTCACCGGTACCTCTCCCGGGCGTTTCCTGTCCGCCTTACGGATTCAGGAGGCCAAGAGACTTCTCGTGCACACTGCACTCAGTGTGGCCGATATCAGCAGTCAGGTCGGCTACAGCAGTGTCGGTACTTTCAGTTCTCGCTTCAAGGCCTGTGTGGGGCTTTCCCCGAGCGCCTATCGCGACTTCGGCGGGGTGCAGCCGGGTTTTCCCTCCGCCGCGGCCCGTCTCACTCCCACCGCGCACAATCTCTCCGTGCGCGGCCGCATTCACTCCGCCCCGGGTGACAGGCCCGGAAGGATCTTCGTGGGCCTGTTCCCCGGCAGGATGCGCCAGGGCCGCCCGGCGCGCTGGACCATCATGGAGAGTCCCGGGGCCTTCGAGCTCCGGGACGTGCCCGTGGGCACCTGGCACATCCTGGTCCACTCCTTCCCCGCCGGACACCGGCCGCACCAGCTCGACTCCGAACCGCTGTTGCTCGGGCACAGCGGACCGCTCGTGGTGCACCCCGGTGCCCTGCTCCGGCCGGCGGACATCCTCCTGCGCGCGGTGGACGCCCTCGATCCACCGGTCCTGCTGGCCCACTTCGCGCTGGAGAGCCGCCTCACCTCGCCGTACTCACCGTCATCGGTAGCCCTCCGCGCATCCGCAGGGAGAGCATGGGTTCGGCAACCGCCCGGTGTCCGGCGACGGTACGCAGATCGAGATCGCGGGTCACCAGGGCCGTGACGAACACCGCCTCCATCATCCCGAGGTTGCTGCCGACGCAGAACCGGGGCCCCGCGCCGAACGGGATGTACGCGTACCGCGGCCGGTCGGCGGTCTGCCGGGGTTCGAACCGCTCGGGGTCGAAGCGCTCGGGGTCCTCCCACAGCCCCGGATGGCGGTGCATGATGTACGGGCAGACCAGCACATCCGATCCGGCGGACACCGTGTAGCCGCCGACCACATCGCGTTGCTGGGCCACCCTGGGCAGGATCCACACGGGAGGGAACAGCCGCATCGCCTCCTGCACCACCATCGTGGTGTACGTCAGCCGATGCAGGTCCTCCGGTCCGGGGACGCCGTCGCCGAGGGCGGCACGGGCCTCGGCGCGGACCCGGTCACGTACCTCGGGGTGACGTTCCAGCAGATGCAGGGTCCAGCCGAGCGTACTGGCAGTGGTCTCGTGGCCCGCCAGGAGCAGGGTGACCAGTTCCTCGCGCAGCCTGTTGCGAGCCCGGGCGGGGTCGTCCCGGCGCATGTCCGCGGCGACGATGATCCGGGACAGCGCGTCGTCGCCCGGCCCGCCGTCGGCCATCCTGGAGCGCCGGTCGGCCACCAGCAGGTCGGCCACCCGGTACAGCTCCCTGCGGGCGCGCCGGAAGCGTGCTTGCGGAGGCAGCGGCAGCCAGGCCGGCACCATGCCCTGGCTCACCATTTCCAGCATGGCCTGGTCCTGGACCTCCTCGAAGGAGTGGGCGAGCGACTCGTGCGCGGTGAGGTTCGAGTCGAGCAGGGTCCGGCCCAGTACGCCGAGGGTGAGACCGGTGACCTCCTGGAGAACGTCCACGGGACCGCCCCCCTCGTGACCGCGCAGCAGGGCGACCAGCTTGGCCGCCTCCTCGGCGACGGCGGCCGCCTGCTGGTTGATGCGGCCCGGTTTGAACGCCGGCTGCACGATCCTGCGCTGTTCGCGCCACGTCTCACCGTCACTGGTGAGCAGCCCGTCGCCCAGCACCCGGCGGGACTGCACCAGACCGATGCCCTTGTGGTAGTTGTCGCTGTTGTCCGCCAGGACGTGCTTGGCGTAGTCGGGGCGGTTGAAGATGTACAGCTTCTTGGGCCCCATGGAGACGCGGACGGCGTCCCCGAGCCCGGCCGCGTCCCTCATCATCCCGAGGCGGTCCACCGCCAGCTTTCTCAGCAGTCCCGGAAGCGCCCGGAGGGGCGGGCCGGGCGGGTCGATCCTCATGCCGCCCTTCCTTCGTCCGCATCCGGAGCGAAGCGGCGGAAGCGGCCGCCGGAGAACAGCATCCCCTCGCGGGCCGGCCAGCGTGTCGCCGTGATGACCTCGCCGAGGAAGATGGTGTGGTCGCCGCCTTCGTAGAGCCGGTGTTTCGCACATTCCAGGTGGGCCACCGCACCTGCGATCAGCGGTGCGCCGGATTCCTCTCCGAGCACCCAGTCCACGGTGTCGAACTGGTCCACGCCCGGGGGGCGCGAGTGGTCCGCGAAGTGCCTGGCGGCCTTCTCCTGCCCGGCCTCCAGCACCGATACGGCGAACGTCGGCAGCGCGGTGAGGCGTTGGTGCATGACGGCGTCCTTGCCGACGCAGATCAGCACCAGGGGGGGTGAGAGCGAGACGGATGTGAACGAGTTGGCGGTCATTCCCCGGGGCTCGCTTCCGCCGACGGTCACCACGGTGACGCCGGTCGGGAAGTCCCCGAACACCCTCCTGAGCTGTACGCGGTCTTTCGGGTCGACCAGTTCTGCGGGCGGAGCGATGATCGGACTCATTTCTGCCTCCCTGCCGGCTGCCGGAGCCCGGCTCGATGGTGTGCCGGCGGATCGGGGGATCGATGGGAAGGGGGACCGGTGCGGGCGGGGGCTCGGCTTCGCTCCCCCGCCCGCACCGGTACCTGCTCATGCGCGGGCGCTCCCGGGGGCCGCATCGTCCGTGCCGGCGGTGAGGAACGCGAGCACCACGGGCTCTTCGACGTGCCGCAGTGTGGTGGCGAAGGTCGCGATGCGCAGCCCGCCCGCCGTCAGGACGATCCACCCGCTTCTGACCTGCGGCTCCAGGGTGAGAGGCGCCCCGGCCGGAAGGCCGGCCTTCTTCAGGCACTCGACGGCCGTCCACACGCGGGTCGCCGCGTGGTCCGGCGTCTCCCCGGTCTCCTTGGCGACCAGGGCCGCCAGGTTCCCGTGCTCGCCGAGGAGTCCCTCCCACGCCTGCGCACCGCGAGCGGTGACCGCCTCGATGTCGCAGGCCACCGTGGTGGTGCCGACGACGCCCAGTGTCACCCCCGGGCCGTGTGCTGCCGACAGGCGGCGCACGCCGTCGAGTTCGGGCCGCCCGTCGGGCCGGTATCGCACCTTCACACTCTCACCGAGCGCCCGCTGGACGGCCCGTGCGGTGGCCTTGCGGCGATCGGCCACGGAGCCCCCGGAGTCTGCTGGGACCGGCTCCACGGCGACGTCGACATGGGTGCCGAGCACTTCCTCCAGGGTTCTTTCGAGATAGGAGCCGAGCAGCGGCGCGACCCATGGGCCGGACCCGTCCGACTTGCGCACGGCATGAAGGGTGAGCCCGTCCCACCGCTCGACGACGGAGCCGTCGGGAGTCCGCACGGCGATGTCGTACACATAGGTGTCGCCGTCCCGGTGGCGCTCGGTCGCGCAGTAGCGGACCAGCTCCGGGAGATCCTCGCCGGCCGCCATCGGATACAGCCGCTCGATGCCGGACGGGAGCAGGGTCGCGTCGGGGACGCACACCTGGTTTCCGTGCATCAAGGCGTCGCGCATCCCCGGGTCCGAGAGCAGCAGCGTGCCCGGCAGGAAGCCGGCGAACCAGCCGGACGCCGTGTCGAGCGCCACCTCGGCGTCGACGTGCCGGGCTGCGGCCCGGTGGAAGCGCCGCAGCCGCTGGAAACGCTCGCCCTGGAAGAGCACCCCGCCGTACAGGTCGGTCGCGGGGTCCAGCGGAGCCGCCGGCACCTTCGGCCCCACCTGGTCGGGGGCGCCGTCCGGGATCGCCACGCCGCCGTAGACCAGCCGCGCCCGGAAGTGCTCCGCCGCGAAACCGGTGTCCTGCGCGTGGACGGCCACGTCCACACGGTCGGTGCCGGTGACGGTGGCCGCGATCCGGATGCGGGTCGTGCCGCCGGGTGGCACCACGATCGGCCGCAGGAACCGGGCGTCCTCGATGACCGGCACGTCCCGCCGGCCGGTGACGGCTGAGCCGACCTGGACCATGGCCTCCATTCCGATCACCGCGGGCAGCAGCAGGTTGCCGTCCAGCATGTGGTCGGTGAGGTAGAGGTCCGTGCCGGCGTTCAGTTCTGCCTCGGTGACGAGTTCCACGCCGTGGTAGCGCACCAGGGGCTCCCCGGTGAAACGCAGCAGCGGCAGCGGGGGCTGCTCGCGCCGGACGGTTCCGATGCCTTCCGTCCGGCCGCTGATCACCGTCACCACCGGGGCGTCGGGGTCGGAGATCAGACGCAGCAGAATCTCGATGCCCTGGTCGGGCGAGACCGGCACGATGCCCTCGCGGGAGAGGGACTCGACGACGGACAGCTTCTCGCCCATGCCGACGCCGGACCAGACGGACCATTCCATGCACAGCGCCCGGCAGTCCGGGTTCCGGCGGGCCACGTCCTCGGTGAGTCCGGCCAGCCACTCGTTGGCCGTGGCGTAGTGGGCCTCCCCTCGAAGCCCCGCCCGGCCGATGATGCTGCCGAAGGTGACCAGGAGTCTGAGGTTCTGCTCGCCGACCACGTCCAGCACGTGCCGCAGCCCGTCGACCTTGGGGGCGAGCGTGCTGCGGACGGCGGCCATGTCCAGCCCGCCGAGCGCAGTCGGCTCGTTGCGTCCCGCACCGTGCAGGACAGCGGTCACGGATCCGAGTGCCTCGGTCAGTTCGGCGACGGCCCCGGCGACGCGCACCGGATCGGTGACGTCGGCGGCCGCGTAGGCGACGCGGATCCCGCTCTCCCTCATCCGTCCCAGGTTCGCGGCGAGGTCTTGGTCGCTGCCCGGGTCCGAGCGGCCCAGCACGGCCAGCGCCGCGCCGGTCCGCTCGGCGACGGCCAGCGCGCACTCGGCGGTGATGCCCTTGCCGCCGCCCGTGACGAGCAGGACGTCGTCCGGGCCCAGCACCTGGTCGGTACGGTCCGGGGCGAAGGGCAGGGCCCGCAGCACGGGCACCCGCCGGGTGCCGTCCCGGTCGAGGTGCACCTCGCTGAAGTGCGTGGTCGCCGCGACCTCGGCCGCCACCCGGTCCGCGGCTCCGTCGGCCACCGGAGTGTGGACGACGGTGGTTCGCAGGTGGGGCGCCTCCAGGTGCAGGGTCTTGGCCAGACCGGCCGCGCCCCGGTCGTGCTGCACCAGGACGAAGCGTCCCTCCTGGCTGCCCGCGAGGGCCGATCTCGCCCCGTCCAGGGCGAGTTCGAGCTGATCAGGGGAGCAGCCGGCCGGCAGGCACACCAGAACTCCGGAACCCACCGCGGCGTCCTGGAGAGCGCGCCGGACTTCCTCGGCGAACGGGTGGTCGGCGGAGGTGAACAGCTCCCACGTGCCGTCCTTCTCATCCGCCACCGCCGGAGGGAGGGGCAGTTCGTCGAGGTCGACGGAGAAGGGCCGGGCCCAGGCCGCGGACCCGGTCACGACGGGCGCCGCCGTCGGGTCCGCACCCGTCTCGACCAGGGTCGTGAGGGCCGAGGCCAGTTCCGCCAGGGTCGCCGTGGCGAAGTTCGTCGGAATGCTGGACGGGGCGAGTCCGAGCCGGACAGCCGTCTGGTTGACGATCTGGCCGACGGTGATCGAGCTCATGTGCAGATCGTCGAGGAGACTGCTGTTCTCGTCGATCAACTCGCTCGGAAGCTCCGCCCGCTCGGCCACCAGTGCGCGCAGCACGTCCAGCGCCGACTCCTCCGCCGTGTCGCCGGCGCCCGCGGTCGTCGGGGCGTCGTGCTCCTGGACGAGCGGTTCACGAGCGGCGGCGGGAAGCGTGAACTCGGGGGCCTGCTCGCAGGGGCTGGACAGGAAGAGGAACTCCTTGCCCACCTCCAACGGCCGGGTCAGCCGGTCGTTGAAGAGCCGCTCGTGAATGATCGGGGCCCCGATCACGAAGGCGGCGCCGACCACCTGCAACAGCCCGCGCAGCGACTCGTCGTCGGTGTTCAGCGCGACAGCGGGTTTCCCGGCGGCCTCCGCGGCCAGGACGCTCAGCACCCGGCCGGGCCCGACCTCGACGAACAGGTCGACCTCGGCCGCCGCCGCCCGGACCGCCTGGGTGAACAGCACCGGGTCGGTGATCTGCTGCCGCAGCAGCTTGGCGAGATCGGTGTCGCGCTCCAGCTCCGCACCGGTGACGGTGGAGACGACCCGGCGTCCCAGCCCACCCAGCGGAGCCTTTGCCAGCCAGTCGCCGAAGGACTCGGCGGCCGGGGCGACGAGAGGGGAGTGGAAGGCGTGCGACACGGCCAGACGGGTGAAGGCGATCTCCGCGGCCGCCGCCCGCTCCCCGACACTCTCCACGGCCTCGACGGTCCCGGCGACCACCGTCTGCCGGGGACCGTTGTACCCGGAGATCACGACCGGCAGCCCCTCGACGAGCCTGACCGCCTCCTCCGGGGTGGCCGTCAGGGAGGCCATCGTGCCCGAAGCGCTGTGCGCGGCCATGGCCGCACCGCGGGTGCGTGCGGCCTCCAGCAGCGTGGCCTCGTCCAGAGCACCCGCCCAGTGCAGGGCGGAGAGCTCGCCGAGACTGTGACCGAGTGCGATGTCGGCCTCGACGCCCAGAGCTTCCAGTACCCGGAGTCCGGCCGTGGAACCGGTCACGATCCGCGGCTGGGCCACATGGGTGGCGACCATGTCTCCAGCGGTGGGAAGGCCTGCGCGCGCGTAGACCTCGGCGGCCTCGGTGAACCTGCGGGCGAGCGCACCGCCGGCCGTCGAAGTGCCGGAACCCTGTCCCGGGAAGAGGAAGCCGACGCGGGCTCCCTCGGCGGCGGTGCCGAGGAAGGCACGGCCGTCCTGGGAGAAGACCGGGCCGTCGTCGGGCGTCCGCCCCCCGGCGGTATCGGCCAGTCCGCGCAGCCTGAGCTCGGCGTCCTCCGGCGAGGTGACCACGACGGCGGCCCGGTGGGGCAGGTCGCGCAGTTCCCGCTGGAGGGTCGCGGCCAGATCGCCGAGCTGGGCATAGGAGACCTGCGCGGCGAAGTCGGCGACCTGGGTCAGCCGGCGGGCCAGCGCCGCGGGCGATTCCCCGTCCAGGAGCAGCAGTTCGGAGTCCTGGAGGGAGTTGGCCAGCAGCGTGGTCCGGCGGTTGACGGCAGGGCGGCGCCCGGAGGCGTCCGACCTGTCGAGGACGACATGGGTGTTGATCCCGCCGAAGCCCATGGCGGTGATGCCGGCCCGCAGCGGCGCGTTCTCGGGCCATGACTCCGCCTTGCGCAGGACGCGCAGGTTGGCGGACTCGTCGGTGAGCAGGTCGTGGGGGTCCACGCAGCCGATGGCGGGGGGCAGCACCCCGGAGTCCAGGGCCATCACCGCCTTGATCAGTCCGGCGATCCCCGCTGCCGCCTTGGTGTGGCCGATCATGCCCTTGATGGAGGTGATGACGGCGCTCGGGGCGTGGGGGTCGGCTGCGGCGCGCGCACTCATGATCGCCCGGAGTTCGGTGGCGTCACCGACCGCGGTACCCGTGCCGTGGCCCTCGAAGAGCGGCACGGTCTCGATGCCGAAGCCCGCCCGGTCGTAGGCGCGCGACAGCGCGAGCTGATACCCGCTCACCTCGGGCCGGGTGATACCTCCCTGGCCGTCGGACGAGATGCCCCAGCCGGCGATGGACGCGTAGACGCGGTGCCCGGAGGCGACCGCGTCCTCCTCGCGCATGAGGACCACCATGCCGCAGCCCTCACCCGGCCAGAAGCCGTTGGATCCGCGGTCGTAGAGCCGCATCTCCTTGCGGGCGAGCGCCCCGGTCTTGGCGAAACCGATGATCTCGAACGGGTCGATGGACAAATCGACGCCACCGGCGACGGCCACGTCGAGGTCGCCGCTCTGCAGCGAGGTGGCCGCGGTGGTGATGGACAGCAGCGAGGACGAGCAGGCGCCGTCGACGGTGTAGCCGCCGCCGTTCAGGTCGAAGTGGTTGCAGATCCGCCCGGCGATGGTGTTGGACAGGCCCCCCGCGAGGGTGTCCTCGTCCACGGCGGGGAAGGGCTTCTTGTACGCCTCTTCCACGCCTCGGAGGAATGCGCCGAGGCGGTCGTCGTCCCACTCCTGCTCCTGGAGGGCGTCGGCGAGGATCCGGCGTACGTAGGGCCACCGCAGTCGCAGGCCATTGGCGCGGGAGAACTCTCCGGTCAGCGTGTTGCCGACGACGACTCCGGTGCGCTCGGAGGGCAGCCCCTCACCGGCCGGGAAGCCGGCGTCCGCCAGCGCTCGGGTCGCCGTGTCCAGGGCGAGCCAGTGGGTGAGGTCGGTGGAGCGGAAGGTGCTGCCGGCGATCCGGTGGGCGACGCGGTCGAACTCCCAGCCCTCCAGCACCGCCGCATTGCGGGCGTAGAAGGTGTCGGGGACCGTGGGGTCCGGGTTCCAGTAGTCGTCCAACCGCATCCGGACGTCGGGCAGTCTGCGGAAGGCCCGTCGTCCGGCGACGGCGTTCTCCCAGAGCTCCCGGGGGGTGGTGGCGTCGGGGTACGTGCACGCGACGCCGACGATGGCTATTCGGCTCATACAGGCACCGCCGCCTTTTTCTTCGACGCTCGTTCGGCTGCGCACTTGCCGTGGAAGCAGGTGCCGTCCTTGCAGGGGTTGCCCGAGAGGACGACCGTCGCCGGCTCGGGCGATCCGTCCACCGGTCCGGAAGCGGCGGCGGTCGCCGGGGCGGCCGCCATCTGCTCGACCGCGGTGTCGGGGCCGTGGCCCTGGACCCCGAGGGCGGGAGGCGCCTGAGCCTCACGCTGCTTGGCGAGGAAGTGCAGCCCCCACAGGTAGCCCCCGCGGATCAGGCAGATCAAGGCGGTCGCGAAGAAGATGCCGTACGCGATTCCGAGAGCGGTCAGCACGCCGTACATCGCCGCGACCCCGGCTCCGAAGAAGATCTGGGAGGATCGCTTGGAGGGTGAGGTGCCGGGGTCGGTGACCATGTAGTTGGTGAAGAGCACGAAGGCGACGCCGGTCATCATGCCGAGTGCCGCGGGGATGGATGTGCCCATGACCAGCCCTCGGACGACGGCCTGCACCACGAAGCCGCCGAGCCAGGCCATGATCAGCCACATGCGTCCGGTCAGCTTGGCGTTGAGCATGGTGCCCAGGACCAGGATGATCGCGGGGAGCACCCAGTCCGCCGGGCCGTACAGGTACTCGGTGAAGTGGTAGGGCGGCGCGATGCTCGCCCACGGGAAGAGGACCAGGATCATTGCGATCCCGAAGTTCGACGGGTTCATGTAGTGCCGCATGCGGCCCTTGAGCGGAGCCCGCAGCACCCACTTGGTGCCGACGGCCACGATGACGCCGAAGACCATGACCCACACGCGGTCGTTGACGTAGGTCAGCATGTTCACGGCGAGGCCCGTGATGTGGGCGGGGAAGAGGAATTCGACCATCCCCTTGAACCCCCCGCCGGCGTAGCGGGGCGCCCGCTTCTCGCCGCGGGCGCTGACGGCCTCCAGGACGATCTCCACCGCATAGGCGGTGAGGACCGCGATGAAGGGCCACAGCCATGGCTGTTCGAAGCCGAGGAAGGTGTACCCGGCGATGTTGAGGATCGAGATCGAGATCGCGAACCGGCGGAGGGCGGTGGTGACCTTCACATCGTGCCGGGGGGCGGGCGTGAGCGTCTTTGAACCGGGCACGGTCACTTCTCCTTCACGTCGGCGCCGAGTTCCAGCGCGTGCCTGCCGGGAGTCAGCTGGAGGTCCTTGTTGCGCACCTGACCGGTGCGGTCGCGCCAGGTCAGACGGGTCTGCATCGGGCCGTCGGCCTCCTGGCCGAGTCCGATGTGCACGTCCTGGCTGCGCTTGCCGGAGTGGCCGCTGCCGCCGTCGACGCGGCCCAGGCGGGTGCTGCCGTCGGACAGGGTCACGGTGACCTGCGCGCCGATCACGGGCGATCCGGCCTCGTCGACGAGGCTGAGGTTGAGGTATTCCCCGGTGTCCTTGCTCATGTTGCAGTAGAAGACCGGGTCCTCCCACTGTCGGGCGACCACCATGTCCAGGCGGCCGTCCCCGTCGGCGTCGCCGGTGGCGATGCCCCGGCTGGGCACGGGCACAGCCAGACCGAGCTGCTTGGACAGGTCGCTGTAGGCCTCGCCGTCCTTGTCCTGGACGAAGAAGCGCAGGTGCTGATCGCCGGCGAGGTCGTCGCCCTCTTCCACCCGGGGCCAGAAGCGGGGGTGCTTGACCAGCGCGTCGTTGGCGGTGGCGAGCTCCTGGAGCTGGGCCCAGCGGTTGCGCTTGCCCTTGACGAAGCCGACCGCCTGGGTGATCTCCTGGATTCCGTTGTTGTCGAAGTCCCCCATCTTCACGTCCCAGCCCCAACCGGACCAGGCGAGGTTGAGAGGTGCGCTCTCGTCCTTGTAGGGGGCGACGCCGTCACGGAACTTCGCCCGCAGGTCCGCCTTGTCGCGAGCGGTCGCGACGAAGGCGAAGTTCGACTCCTGGATGCCGAAGGAGGTGGTGATGTTGGAGACGAAGGCGTCGTACAGGCCGTCGTTGTCCAGATCACCGAAGTCGACGCCCATGCCCTTGAAGGAGCTGCGGCCGATCTCCTTGGACTTCGGAGTGGTCGCGGTGTGTACGGCCTTCACCTCGCTGAACTTGAACGTTCCGGGGGTCGACCTGTTGTACAGCAGCGCCGAGGTTCCGAAGTCGTGCGCCAGGTACATCTCGGGGCGCTGGTCGCCGTCCAGGTCGGTGGCCGAGACGGCAAGTGTCCAGCCCCGGTCGATGCCCTTCGGCAGGACGTTCTTGACCTCCTCGAAGCCGGAGGGGGTCCAGCGGAAGAAGTGACCGCCGCCGCCGTTCTGGGCGTGGGAGAGCGAGTCGTTCATCGTCACGCCGCCGTGCACGCTGTCGTCCAGGACGGGGCTGTCGGGGAAGTAGTTCCCGATGTAGATGTCATTGTGACCGTCGCCGTCGAAGTCGGCGACCGTCGCGGCGTTGGAGTTCCACAGGGGGCCCTTGTAGGTGCTGCCGTTGCTGCCGGGAACCAGTTCGACGGGCTTGAAGGACTTCGGGTCCATCGCCGTGGTGTCCTCCCCTGGCTTCCTCTCCGCCTGGAAGATCACCGGGGTGCGGCCCCAGTAGTAGACGAGCAGATCCATCGCGCCGTCCTCGTTGAAGTCCCCGGGGACGCAGCCGATCGGCGCCATGATGTCGCTCTTGGGCAGCGGAGCCGGGTCGAGCACGAAGGGGGCGTACGTGGGACTCTCGCGACCGGGCGCCGGGGCCGGGGTGACGACCGTCTGGTCGATCTGCGGATCGGTGATGCAGAGGTCGTTGGGCAGGCCGTCGCCGTCGATGTCGTTCATGGCGACGCCGGCGCCGACGGAGGAGATCCACGCCTCGATGTGCTTGTAGGCCTTGTTGACCTTGCGGACGCTCTGTTTCTTGTAACCGCCAGGCATGGAGATCGCCATCGGCTCGAAAGTGAAACTTTCCGCCATTTCCTTTTTCTCGGCGGCGCTCGACTCCGACGGCTTCACCGCGTAGAAAGTGCCGACCATGACAGCGAGTGCGACGACCCCCGGAGCCTGCTTCCGCAGCCACGAAATTGGATGTGTCATGCGACGGCGCCCTTCTGCGTGGGAGGAATGGAACTGATGGTGGCGGCGATCTGCTGCCGCCAGGTCTCGAAGGCCGGGGTCTCCCCGCCGGCACAGGTGGCGGGCCGTGCGTCCGTGCACACCTGTGCGGCTTCCGCCGGGGTCCGGCCGCCGCACAGGATCTGGGCGGCCAGGTGCGTGTGGGCGGTCGTCGTCCCCGCCCGCTCCCGCGCCTCGCAGGCGAAAGCGGAGCCCTGTACGAGGCTGGGCAGATGGTCGCCCGCGTGCTTGGCGAAGCGCCGCAGTTCGTCCCCGTCCACGCTTCCCGCGTAGGTGCAGGCCAGCCCGGCGCCCGCGTAGAGGTCGGCGTGGCGGTGCTCGGGGAACGTGCCGATGAGGTCGGCCACGACGTCGGGGTCGGTGCCCCCGACGAACCACATGGCCCGGCCGATGCCCTGGTCGATGGCGCGCGCGCTGTAGGCGTCCGGGCCGCCCTTCCAGGTGAAGGGGTGCTCGGCGGCGGGATTGCGAACGTAGGAGTCCGTCTTGAAGTACGCCTGGTGGAAGCCGTACCCGTCCAGGATCAGCCAGCGCAGCACCGGGTCGGTCGCGGTCACGTCGGGCCACAGGAACTTGGGGAGCCGGGCCATTGCCCACCCGATGCCGACGTAGATCATGTAGTTGTGACGCCGGCCCTCGCCCTCCAGGATCCCCGTCAGCCGCCGACTGCTCCCGGTGAGGGAGCCGAGCATGACCGCACCCATGCCTGCGCCCTCGTAGGCGAACCCGCGAAAGGCCCGGGGCACGGTCTCCAGCCAGTCGACGGCCTGGCTCGCCGAACGGGCCTCGACCGCGTACGCGTACCCCTGCAGGAAGCTCGTCCCGACCGTCTCCAACTGGTGCTTGGCCTCCGCGTCCTTGATGTGGAAACCCCGTGTTTCCAGCTGTGTTTCCCGAACACTGGGAGTGAGAATTCGGCGCCTCAGCGCTCGCAACATGGACACCTGAAAGACCGCCCCTCGATTCTCTTGCCTGACATCCTCATTGGCTCAGCCGAACTTATTCAATTGAGGTGACCGAATGTCTACTCCGGAAATGCTCAGGGGTATTTGAGCGGAAGCTTCTCGCGTACTGATCTGCGCCAGATCTCGTAGCTGGGAACACCGTCGCCGACGCCCGCGGGGGGCGCGGCGTCATCGGCGAGTTCGGCAGCGGACTCGACGGTGAGGCCGGTCAGGGCGTGCAGCGCTGTCCGGGTGTGCTCGGGAACCGTCAGCGAGAAGTGGCGCGCCTTGGCGGCGAAGACCGAGCCCTGGGCGACATGCCCGGCCAGGTCACCCGACCGTACGCGAAGCGTGTCCAGTTCCGCCGCGGTGGAGCAGCCGGCGAACGTGGCCGCGAGCCCGACACCGGCCCACAGATCCGGCCTGCGATCGGAGGCGAACCGGTTGACCGCGGCGCACACGGCATCCACCGCGGCGCCGTGGATGAACCACAGGGCTCGCCCGATGCCCTGGTCCACCGCCCGCTGGAAGTAGCCGGGCCGGTCCTCCCAGCCGTACGGGGTGTCCAGCCGCTGCTCGTCCACCCATCGCTCCGGGGCGAAGTAGGCGCGGTCGAAGCCGTAGCCGTCGACCGCGAGCCAGCTCATCGACGGGTAGAGGTCGTCGCCGTCGAGCGCGGGCACGGCCTTCTTCCACAGCGGCCTGGGCAGCTTGGCCATCGCGAAACCGATGCCGATGTAGTTGAGGAAGATGTGGCGGCGTCCGGCTCCCTGGAGCAGTTCCGCGGTGCGGCCTCCCCGGCCGGGCATCGAGTCCCGGATCACCGAAGCCATGGTCGCGCCCTCGTAGGCGAAGCCCCGCAGCTCTTCGTCGACCAGGGAGAGCCGTCGCTCGGTCTCCCACAGGCTCTTCGACTCGATGCCCCACTCGAATCCGGTCACCACCGTCTGGGGGATGGTCTCCAGTTGGCGGGTCGCGGCGGTCTCGACCACCGGGAAACCCCGGCCCGCGAAGCTCACGTCGGCCAGGGACGGAGCCATGAGAAGTCTGCGCAGGGATCCCGGTACCGATGCCACGCGTGTGCCTCCCTCGACCGGCCACCAGGGGGTGGCGAAGGGCCTCATGGTCGGCTCGGCGCGAAGATCAGAGCATCTTCGCAAATGCGCAACACCCTTGTGCTGCAAGGGGGTTTGAGGATGAATGAACGCGCTGGCAACTCGTGCCGTGCGCAATGCCGTCCGGCTCTCACGGAGCCCGGAATCAGCGCGTCCGGCGTACCGCCACCTCGTCCTCGTGGACGTCCCGCCCGCAGGACGCGCAGCCCAGCCGCACCCGTACACCGCCGTCGCATCCGGTGTGCTGCGCCTGCCGGGACGGTCCCAGCTCCGCGGGCAGGTTCCGGTCGCCCCACTGCATGAGGGCGACCACGGCGACGGTGAGTTCACGGCCCATGGGCGTGAGCGGGTACTCGTGGCGTACCGGCTTCTCCTGGTACACGACCCGCCGCATGACACCCAGGTCGACGAGACGGCCGAGGCGGTCGGCCAGCACGTTCCGGGAGATCGGCATCTGGCGCAGGAACTCGTCGTACCGGCAGGCGCCCAGCAGGGCGGAGCGGACGATCAGCAGGTTCCAGCGCTCTCCGATCACTTCCAGGGACCGGGCCAGCGAGCAGTCCTGTCCTTCGTACGTCCGTGGCAGCATGCCTGACCGTACCGTTCGAGTTGTTTCACAGGACCCACGGAAGGCCCGGCTCACGGAGAAGAGAGCACTCCGGAAGAAGCCCGCGCGCGCGAAGTGCTGGTGTGATGACCCACTGCCCCCTCCCACTCCGACCGTGGAGGCCCAGAGATGGCCATCAGTACCGAAGCATCACCTTTCACACTTCGCGGCGGGATCGAAGCCGTCAACACCCGCCACCACCAACTCGGCCTGCGCGTGTTCATGTTCATCGTCGTCGCGCACTGGGCGGAGCACCTGGTCCAGGCCTACCAGATCTACGTCATGGGCTGGCCCATTCCGGAGGCCCGCGGCGTCCTCGGGATGCCGTTCCCCTGGCTGGTCACCTCGGAGTGGATGCACTACGGCTACGCCCTGGTGATGATGGTCGGCCTGTTCCTCCTGCGGCCGGGGTTCACCGGGCGCTCGGCCACCTGGTGGAAGATCTCCCTCGGCATCCAGGTCTGGCACCACATGGAGCACCTGCTGCTCCTGGTGCAGGCACTGGCCGGGGCCAACCTGCTGGGGAGGCCGGCGGCAACCAGCCTTATCCAGCTGATCGCGCCCCGCGTGGAGCTGCACCTCTTCTACAACACCCTGGTGACGGTTCCCATGGTGGTCGCGATGTACCTGCACACCCGCCCCGGCCGACCGGACAACGCCGACGCACGGTGCTCCTGCGCCCCGAAGGCCTGACCCCGTGACGACGAGCGGCAGAAGACCTTCGGGGTTCGTGTCCTTGCTGCTCCTGCTTCTCGGAGTCCTGCTGTTCTGGCTGACGGTGCCGAACCTGGGTGACGCGGCCCGGACCGCCACGGCGGACGGGCCCCTGGGCACCTTCACCGCCACCCGCCTGGTGTGCGCCGGGCACGCCGGACACACCACCTGCGAGTGGCTGGGGACGTTCCGCTCCACCGACGGCACCGTGGATCTCGGGAACGTCAAGCTGTACGGAAGCGATCGCGACGCCTTCGAAGCCGGCCGGACCGCTCCGGCCGTGGACGTGGGCAACCCCGGGCGGGTCTACGATCCGGCCGGTTCGTACACCTGGATCGTCACGGTCGGGCTGGCCGTTCTCTCCTACGCCCTGCTCATTACGGTCGCCCGCCGCCACCTCGGGCCTCCCCCGCGGGCGACGAGCGTACTGCCGACGGCGAGCTGAGCGCCGGGGAGGGGAGAAGCGCGCGGGCGGGTCATCGGGACCCGCCCGTTTCCCCATCGGCCGTCCACGGGGGTCGCGTCGCTCAGCTCCCTTCCTGGGAGCCGGGCCGGTGGCCGGACAGCTCCAGGAGGTTGTACGCCGAAGCCGCCGACACCAGAGTCATGTGGTGATGCCAGCCGGGAAAGGACCGTCCCTCGAAGTCGAGCAGACCGAAGTCGTCCTCCAGCGACTGCACTGCGGTGCCCGCCCGGTGCTGGAGCCCGGCCAGCGCCAGCAGTTCGTCGGTCCGCCGCTGCGTCATGTTGGTCAGCCAGATCCGCGCGGAGCGGGGCCCCGAGTAGGACGGCATACCGAAGATCCGGTACGTGGCGTGCGGCGTGTGACGAGCCAGCCGCACCTGCGGCAGCCGCACCAGCGTGGTCATCGTGGCGGTGCGATCGGCGCCGCCGTGCCCATCGTGGGCGCCGGGTCTGAGATGGCCGGCGTGCTTGAGGCCGAAGAGGCGCTGTGCCTCCACGGCGGCGGGCAGGTTCGCGGCGTACGCGCCGCGCGCCGTCGTTCTCCCCACCGGGACCACCGGGGTCCGGCCCGGCAGTGACACGACGAACTCGCGTCCCCTGGCGGTGAGTCCGCGCACCAGCGAGATGACCCCGGAATGATGACTCAGATCGGCCACCACCGGCCGGGGACTCAGTTGCGTGCTCCCGCACAGCGCGTCGACGAGGTCCAGCGCATGCTGCTCCACGTTGCGCTGGCCGACCGATTCGGGGATGCGGGCGCGTGCGCGACGCGCATGATCCTCGACCCAGGCCCCGGGCAGCAGGAGCCCCCAGTGGACGGGCACGGCCGTCGCGCCGGTGGAGAGGAACGCACCCACCGCGAGCTGGCAGTTGACGGAGCGTCCGGTCGCGGGGACGAAGCGCCGGTGCACCCCGCAGGAGTGGTCTCCCCGCTTGCGTAATACCGCCACCGACAGGACCCAGGCGCGCGGATCGAGTTGCTGCTCGACCCATCTCATCAGCTCGGCCCGTGCCGGGGCCCAGTCCCAGGGGCTGGCATTGAGGAACTGGTGCATCGACTGCGATGCGGTGGGCGAACGGGAGACGGTGGCGGCCATCCGCCTGATCGACTTCTTGCCATCGGTGGTCAGCAGCCCCGTCAGGTAGGCCTGGGCCCACGCCCTCTGATCGGCCCTCGGCAGGTGCCCGAAGATCTGATCGGCAAGTACGGAGACCGGCAGGTGCGCGTGCCTCACGTCGTGTGCCGCCATGGCTCGTTTCCCTTCTCCTGGGCAACCGATCGAGCGCCGCGATATCGCAGCGAGCGATAAGGTGTTCTACGGGGAGAGCGCTTCCGTCGGCCGGAGACCTGGCAGGGAACGTCGGCTCCCATGGGGCTCGAAGATCGCCGACATCCTGCCCCCTCCCCCGCTTGACCAAGCCTTTTACCTGCTTGATCGATTCGTGGTTGTCACCCGGTCGCCATTCCGCCGAAACTTGAGTGCCGTCGGCCTGCCCCCCCGGGCAAGGCTCCGAACCCCTTCGGCATAAAACTCCGCACGCTGCTTCGCCATGCCGATCATCGTCGGAGAGGACATCGTAAATCAGGATCGGCCGGTACGTACACGGAGCATGGTCTCGCGTTCCGGTACCGCACGGTTCGGGCGCTACGGCTGAAACGGGACCGTCCGGGAACCCGGGCGCCGACGAAGGAACCAGCGGAAACGCCACCGGTGGATCGCTTCGACGGGCCTACGGCAACCGGGCATTGACGATGACGAAGTTCGTTGACCGGGCCGTGCCGGGCCGGCACTCCGGCGCCCCCGGTGCGCAAAGGGGGCGGGGCGCACGGCGGGATCGCCGACGGTGAGCGGATGGACGCTCCCCCGTCCGCACATCGTTCCGTCTGCCGCGACCCACCCGTCATCGCGCCCACGCGAACCTCCCCCTACATCCCCGTCGGCGACACGGGCTCGAACCCGGTCGCCGATTCGCAGGGGCACGACCCTAGCGGGAGTTGGGTGAATGGCCGAAGTCCTTTGGCAGAAAATCATCAAAAGCCCGGGCCGGTTGCCAGTGCCTCCGCCTACCCCGCGGACTCCCGACGTGCCGTGGGCGGCCTGAACCCGGCGTGCACACTTCTACAGAACACACCCTTTCTCGGGGTGAATCGGCCAAAAATTTTAGTCTCCCATGGACAAAAAAAGAATCGTTCCTATGATGCATCGAAGGCGTTTTCCGGGGGTGCCTCGGCGCGTTCAGTCACGCGAACATGACCAGTTCCGATGATTCAGGAAGCGCACACGTGATGAGTTCAGCCGAAGGCAACGCTTCGACCCGTCCACCGGGTCTGCGCCTCGCGGTGGCCGGTCCTCCGGCCCCCGGGGCCGCTCCCGGACCATCGCGATATGCCACTTCGGCGCCCGATGCCCCGGCCGCCGGCCGACAGGCCGAGCGATTCTGAGAAGCGGGACCGGTCCGTTCGACACCCGCCGCTCACGCGCGCGCGGGGCGGACATGCGCGGCTCAGCCCTTTTCTTATCCACCGACGGTCAGGAGCGCCCGTGGACGAGGCCGGCTCTGCAGGTCACTTTCGCTCGAACGCTGTGCCCGCCACACCGGTCGGCCCCCGCGGAACCTCCTCGGGACTGTCACCCGCCGCCCGCCCCCTCAGCCTTCCCGAGCGCCGGCGCACCGACTCGGCGCCGGTGCGCCGCAGACGCCTCCGGACCGTGCGCAGCACCCCCTCGGTGTTGGGGGTGGGGTTGTTACCGGATTCGTTGACGGATCGGGGGAACGCGAAGCTGT
>BMTG01000020.1:0-3528 GCA_014649555.1 Streptomyces globisporus
AACACGGCAGACACTCCGCGGCCTTCGACGCGCTACCGCCAACCATGCACGAGGTCGTAAGTTCGGGCGTACACCCGGCGCCCCTCGACGAGGACGCCGCGGGTGCGCAGCCGCCACGCCTCCCGGCCCATCTCCCCTCCCGCGCGCACCCCGTGGCCGACCGGCACCGCGGCGGAGCCGGCCAGCCAGCATCCCAGCGCGACGTACCACTCGCGCGCGCCGAGCAGGCCGGTCGTCAGCATCAGCGCGGCCGCCAGCAGGTAGAACCCCACAGACAGCCGAAGCACCGTACGACTCCGGCCGCGCGACGGCTTCTCCGGCGGAGCCGGTAGGGCCGCCACGCCGACGTCGAAGCCCCACAACTCTCACCCCGTTCCGGCCGGCACTCGCGAACCTCGACAAACGAGAGATCCGGGTCCGCACTCAACGGCAGCGTGTACGCGGTGAGGCGTACGAGGACAATCCCAAGGGACGCCGCAGGAAGCAGACGTTGCCTCTGCCCGCCCTGTGCGTCGCTCCGCTCCGCTGGGAACGTCTGCGGCAAGCGGCCCTGCGTGAGGCTGCCGGTGATCAGTGGGAGGAGACCGGCTTCGTCTTCACCGCCCGTCGACCGCATGGTCGAGCGGCAGCGGCCCGACCGTGGATGACCGCGTCCGTTGATGTCAGAAGTGGATGTCAAAGGCCCCCAACCATGATCGGTTGGGGGCCTTTGTGCTGGTGGGCGCGGACGGTTTCGAACCGCCGACATCTGCTTTGTAAGAGCAGCGCTCTACCCCTGAGCTACGCACCCGTGGATGAGGCAACAGCGTACATGGACCGGGGCCCTGCTCATAAACCGTTCGGGACCGGGGGATAACCCCACCCCCGAGACGGTGGTGGGCCGGATCCCACCGGGAGCCGTCGGTGCATGCGGTTTGAGTGCACCGGCGACGACGTCCGGTGGCACGCACCGCACGCACTGGGGGACCGATCACCGTGGACATCGTGACGAGCGCACCGACCCGCACCCGTTCCGGGCCGCGCCTCGGGGGCACCGGGCGGGCCCTCGCTCTCGGGGGCGGGGTGGCGTTGCTGGCGCTGGCTCTTACCGGGTGCGGGGGCACGGACGTGGACGGCGCCCCCGTCGAGCGCAAGTCGTTCGCCCTGGAAGGGAAGACGCTGACCATCGACGCCGAGAACGGTGTCGTGGACCTCGTGCCGGCCGATGTGGAGCAGGTCGAGGTGGAGCGGCAGTTCGACGGGTGGGCGGTGTTCGGCAGCGGGCCCGACGCCGTGTGGAAGATGGAGGGCGACACCCTCACGCTCCGGGTGAAGTGCGAAGGCATCGCCAGCTGCGACTCCCGGCACCGGGTGAAGGTGCCGCGCGGGGTCGCGGTGACGGCCGCCTCGGACAACGGGACGGTCACCGCCACCGGCTTCGACAGCGCGCTGGATCTGTCGTCCGACAACGGCGAGATCAATGTCCGGGACGCGAGCGGCGCACTGAAGCTCAAGAGCGACAACGGGGAGGTGCGGGCCGAGCGGATATCCGGCCCTTCCGTGACCGCCCGCGCCGACAACGGGGAGATCCGGCTGGGCTTCGCCTCCGTGCCCGACCTCGTGGACACCGTGAGTGACAACGGGAGCATCGTCATCGATCTGCCGTCGGGCGGGCAGAAGTACAAGGTCGACGCCTCCGCGGACAACGGGGACGTCTCCGTGGACGTGCCGCGCGGCGACGACAGCGCCCATGTGGTGAAGGCCTACAGCGACAACGGGGAAGTCACCGTGCGAAGCGCGAACTAACCGACCCGTGTGTTCGTCCTTACCTGGTGGGAGAATGTACCGGGCAGGGCGAATCGGCACGGGAGAGGGATGTGACGGCGACCAACGCGCGGCCGGAGGCAGGAGCGGGTGCGAGTTCCGCCGTTCGCAGTGGCCGGGACCTTCTGGCGCTGATGTTGCTGCCCGTGCCCCTCGTGCTGGCCGTGCTGCCCGCCGCCTTCGCCGGCGGCGGTACGCGCCGGTGGTTCGGCGGACGCGGCGGGGAGAGTCAGCGGGCCGAGGCGCAGGCCGCGAAGGACGCCGCCGCCGAGGCCTTCTACGACCTGGACACCGCCCAGCGCGATCTGCGCATCTCCATCGAGACCATCAACGCCGTGGACAGCTCCTCGCGCGGCCGCAAGGCGTCCGAGGACTTCGCCGCGCTCGGGCGGCGTATCGACGAGGTCAGCCACGCCTACATCACCGCCGTCGACAGCCATGACCTGGACCGGGACGATCTGGAGCCCGCCGTCGCCTCCCGGGCCCGCACCGAGCTGACCCGGGCCAAGGACGACCTCGTGCGGGTCAAGGGCGAGCTGGACCGCTTCGCCCAGGGGCTCGGGCCGCTGCTGGGCAGCGCGGAGACCCAGCTCGCCCGGCTCGCCCCCGCCGTCGAGCGGGCCCGGCAGGCGCTCCTCGGGGCGAGCAACGCCCTCGACACCGTGCGGGCCGCGGGGCTGCGGGCCGACGAGCTCGCCGCCCGGCTCGCCGCGCTCGCCCCCGAGCTGACCAAGCTGAACCAGGGCGCGGGGAAGCACGGCGTCCCGGAGACCCTCCAGCGCGCCGATGTGGTCCTCCGTGACGCGGAGGCCGTGCGCACCGAGGCGGAGCGGCTGCCCGAGCGGGCCGCCGAGATCGACCGGCGGCTGGTGTCCCTGCGGACCAGGGCGCAGGCGCTGACGACCCGGGCGGGCTCGGTGGAGCCGGTGCTCAGCGAGTTGCGGCGGCGTTTCTCGGCCGCCTGCTGGCAGGACCTCCAGCCCGTCCCGGAGCAGGCCGCCGTCAACGTACGGCAGGCGGAGGACAAGCTCGCCGAGGCGGCGAAGGCGCGGGAGGAGCAGCGCTGGGCGGACGCCACGTCCCGGCTGTCCACGGTCCGTGCCCTGCTGAACACGGTGGACGAGGCGGTGTCCGCCGCCGGAGACCGGTTGCAGCAGCTGAACGCGGTGGCGAAGGACCCGCAGCAGGAGATCGAGCGGACCCGGTTCGCGGTACGGGACGCCCAGCGCCTCGCCATGGCCGGGCGGCATACGCCCGACCCCCGGCACGCACGACCGCTCGACGACTCCGTCGCCCGGCTGGAGCGGGCCATCGCCGGGCTCGAAGGGCGCCACCCCGACTACTGGCACTTCCTGACCGAGACCGAGGCCGTGCGGCAGACCGCGGCCCGGGTCGTCTCCGACATCCGTGAGGAACGCGGCGGCGGCGCCTGAGACGTGTGCTCTAGCCTGAGCCCATGCCCCGTTATGAATTCCGCTGCCGCACCTGCGGAGACACCTTCGAAGTCAGCCGTCCTATGGCGCAGTCCTCGGACCCCGCCTCCTGCCCCGCGGGCCACGAAGACACCGTCAAGCTGTTGTCCGCCGTGGCCGTGGGCGGTGCTGCCGGGTCGGCTCCCGCACCGTCCGGTGGCGGTGGAGGCGGTGGCTGCTGCGGGGGCGGGTGCTGCGGCTGAGCCCCCCCCCCCCCCCCCCCCCCCCCCCCCCCCCCCCCCCCCCCCCCCCC
>BMTG01000020.1:3573-88059 GCA_014649555.1 Streptomyces globisporus
CCCCGGAATCCGTCCCCGCAGCGGCCCGCCACTACCTCTTGCGGGACAGCGTCAGGCCGTCCGCGACCGTCAGCAGGACGCTGTCCATCCGGGCGTCCGCGCTCACATGGTCGTTGAACTCCTTGATCGCCGCCGTCGGGCCCGTCGCCTCCGGGTCCGTCACCCCGCCGTGAGCACGTTGTCCGTGGCGATGACCCCGCCCTGGCGCATCCTGGGCACCAGTTCCTCCCAGTACGCGATGTAGCCGCCCTTGTCCGCGTCCAGGTAGGCGAAGTCGATGTGCGGCTCGGCGGGCATCGCGCGCAGGGTGTCCAGGGCGGGGGCGATCCGCAGGTCGATCCGGTCCGCGACGCCCGCCTTCTCCCAGGCGTCCCTGCCGTACGCCGTCCACTCCTCCGAGATGTCACAGGCGATCAGCGTGCCGTCGGCGGGCAGCTCCTGGGCCATCGCCAGGGCGCTGAACCCGGTGAACCTGCCGACCTCCACCACATGCCGGGCGCCCACCAGCCGGACGAGGAAGGCCAGCAGCGGGGCCTGTTCCTCGGAAGACACCATGCCCGCGTGGTCGGGGAATCGTGCGTACGTGGTGTCCACCAGCTCCCGCTGGACCGGGTCCAGCGGCGGGTTGTGGCCAGCATGTACTGGTAGAGCTCGTCGGTGATCGTGGTGTCGTTGCCCTTGGTCATACCCACAGCCGCGCGCAACGCGCGCCCGCGCGCAGGAGAACTCACGCAGCGGCGGCCGCCAGGAAGCGGCGCAGGATCTCCTCCCCCGCCGCCCCGCCCCGCTCCTCCAGGGCCACCACGTGCGGGGCCCGCCAGCCCTCGTCGGCCAGTTCGCCGTGGCCGGGCCGCCAGCCGAGGTCGGCGGCGAGCAGCAGGTCGGCGTCGAGGAGGGAGTCCCCGGCGGCGAGCGTGCGGGTGGCTCCCGTGCGGCGGGCCACCTCGTGCATCGCGGCGCTCTTGGTGAGCGGCGCCGGGACCGCGTAGATCTTGCGGCCCTGGAGGGAGACCGTCCAGCCGCGCGGGCGCGCCCAGGCCGCCAGCTCCTTGACCCACTCCTCGGGCAGCAGGGACCGTTCGACGACGAGGTAGGCGAAGAGGTCCTCGGCGACGCGTTCCTTCAGCAGCCAGGCCGGGTCGGCGGTGGTCGCGAGGTGGGCGCGGACCTCGGTGAGCGGCGCGCACTCGGCCGCGATCCGGGACTCCACCTGCTGCTGCCAGTCGCGGTCGGAGACCCCGTCGACCAGGATGTGGCCGCCGTTGGCGCAGATCGCGTACCGGGGGGCGGGGCCGGGGAGGTGGATGCGCCCGTACTGCTCGCGGGTGCGGGTGGTCGTCGGTACGAAGACGGTGGCGCCCGCCACCTCGGTGAGGAGCGCGGCGGCCGTCTCCGTCATGTACGAGAGCGGCTTGTGGCCGTACACCTCGACGCACAGGAGCCGGGGGGCCTCCGCGTCCGGCATGGACAGGTCGAGCGAGGCGGCCGAGTAGATCAGCGTACGGTCGAGGTCGCTCGCCACCAGCGTGGTGGCCGGAGAATGCGTGCTCATGCGCCCTTCACCGCCTTGCCGTCCGCCCCCGTCGCCCCGCGCGTGTACCGGGGGTGGATCAGACCGACACAGCTGTACGGGAGGTCGTCGACCTCCTCTACGGGGACGCCTCGCTGTTCGGCCAGCAGCCGGATGTGGGTCAGGTCCGCGCCCGCGCCGCGCTTCGCGAGGATCTTCCAGGGGACGCGGCGGAGCAGCACCCGGGTGGTCTCGCCGACGCCCGGCTTGACCAGGTTGACGTCGTGGATGCCGTACTCCTCGCTGATCCGCTCGACGGCCGCCCAGCCCTCCCAGGTCGGGGCGCGGTCGGCGGCGAGCAGTTCCTTCGCCTCGTCCTCGACCTGGCCCGCCACCTCGTCGAAGCGGGCGGCGATCGTGTCGAGGAAGCGGGCCGAGACATCGGCGCCGGCCAGCTCCCGGTAGAACTTCCCGCCGTGGAAGTCGTTGGGCCCGACCAGGTCGGCACGGAGCACCGTACGGGAAATGAGGCCGGAGACCGTGGAGTTGAGGCAGGCCGAGGGGATGAGGAAGTCCTCGCGGGTGCCGTACGTCCGCACGCAGCCGCCCGGGTCCGCGAGCACCGCGATCTCCGGGTCGAAGCCGGCGGGTCCGCCCGAGGCCTCGAACTCCTCTATCGCCGCGGCCAGTTCGCGGGTGATCGCACCCTTGCCCGTCCAGCCGTCGACGAACACCACGTCGGCCGGGTCGTGATGGGCGGCCAGCCAGCGCAGGGCGGTGGCGTCGATGCCCCGGCCCCGGACGATGGAGATGGCGTAGTGCGGCAGGTCCAGGCCGTGCCGGTGCTGGGCCCAGCGGCGCATCAGCACCCCGACCGGGGTCCCGGCCCGGGCGAGCGAGACGAGGACGGGGCGGGGTCCGCGTTCGGCGAGGACCGTCTCGGTGACGGTGCCGACCGCGCGGGCGATGCGCGCGGCGGAGGTCTCCAGGGCGGCGGAGAACAGCGCCTGGTACTCGGCGCTCGGCTGGTACTCCACGGGCAGCGACTCCGCGTAGTGCGCGCCGCCGCTCTGGATCGCCTCCTCGCGCTCCTCGGTGGGCGCCTCCAGCTCGGTGTCCGAGAGGTCCTGGAGCAGCCAGCCGACGTCCTCGGGCGCGTAGCTGGAGAAGTCGGGGCCTCGGAGGGGCTCGGGCAGCACGGCGGACTCCTGCGAGTGGGGGACAGGTGTGGGGGTGTACGAGGGGACGACCGCGAGGAGCACCTGGCCGGTGTGGGCCGCCAGGTGGGCCAACAGCCCTTCGGGGGCGTGCAGTTCGGGGGTGTCGGCGGTGGAGTCGACGACGGCGACCACCGCGTCGAAGCCGGCGCCCGCGACGTTGTACGCGTACCGGTCGCCGGGGCCGTCCGCCGGGGTGTCGTGGGCCGGGAAGACGAGGCGGGTGCGTATCGCGTAGCCGGGGTCGTCGACGGCGAGGACGGGCGAGCGGGTGGTGGTGGAGTAGCGGACCTCCGCGTCGGCGCCCAGGGTCTCCTCCAGGGCCGTGCCCAGGCGCAGCGGCGCGTACATCAGCTCCTCGAAACCGAGGACGAGCACCCGGCCCTGGCGGGCACCGGCGCCCAGCGCGTCCGCGATCCGCTCCACCATGCCGGGGAGAGCCGCTTCGAGCGCCGCCCGGTGGGCCGGGGTGAAGCCGTGACGGCCGCCGTCGGGAACGCCGGCGGGCCAGGCGACGTCGACGCGGGTGACCGGGGCGGGAGCCGGTGCGGCGGACGGCGCGGAAGCGGAAGCCTCCCCCGCCTCCCTCGCCGTCCCCGCCGCCTCCGCCGTCCCCGCCGCCTCCGCCTCCCTCGCCGCCTCCGCCTCCTGGGCCGCGACGAGGGCCTGGCCGCGTGCCAGTACGCCGTCCGGGAGCGTGACCGTGCCCGTGGAGCGGGTCACCAGGTCGACGCGGGCGCCGATCTCGGCGGCGAAGGCGGTCAGCCGGTCGCGGTCGGCCGGGGAACGCATGTCGACCAGCGCGACGATGACGTACCGGCCGCGCGGGTGCAGCTCGTGCAGCGCGCGGATGGTGTTGAGCACCGTGTTGCCGGTGGAGAACTCGTCGTCGACCAGCACCAGGGTGGAGGCCTCCGCTCCCCCGGCCAGCAGCCCGGGGTCCTCCGGCAGCAGCAGGTGCGAGGTGGCGTGCGAGTGGGCCTCCTCGAAGCCGCCCGCCTGTGCCACGCCCGCCACCGGACGCCGGGTGGAGTGCAGGTACGGGGCGTCGCGCAGGCCGTCCGCGACGGCGTGGCCGAGGCCGGTGGCCGTCTCCGCGTACCCGAGGACCACCGCGCGGCGGGCCTCCTCCTCGCCGAGCAGCGCCCGGACCCGTTCACCGAGCCCGTAGCCCGCCCCGTACACGACGGAGGGCCGCTGGGGCACATGCTTGCCCAGCACGTTGGAGACGAGCAGGTGCGCCCGCTTGGGGTTGCGGCGCAGGGCCAGGCCCAGCAGCTCCCGCAGGTCTCCGTCGCCTTCGAGGGCGACCCCGAGCCGCTCGGCCACCCAGTCGCCCGACCACACCACGTCCACGTTCTCTTCTCTCGTCGCGCGCTCGCTCATCGACGCGCGCTCAGTTCGTCAGGCCGGCGGCCAGCAGGTCCACGAAGCCGACGTCTTCCCTCGCCACCCCGAAGACCTCGGCCCGCTGGAGCGTGCGCGCGGCCCAGGCCCGGTGCGGCTTCACTTCGTTCATCTTGTTCGTGTACGCCGAGCGCAGCACCCCGCCGCCCCCGCGCTCGGGGCTCAGGATGTCCTGGGCGTCGGTGAACTCCTCGTGGCTGACCACGGACAGTGCGTGGACGGGCGCCACGTGCGACGGGTGGATGCAGGTCTTGCCGAGCAGGCCGTTGGCCCGGTCGAGCTCGATCTCCCGGAGCAGTCCGTCCATGTCGTGCTCGATGAGGGCCGTGCGCAGCTCCTCGGCGCGGCCCTCCAGGAAGGGGCTGCGGCGCAGCTGGGGCTTGAACATGCGCTCCTGGCGGCGGAAGTACTCCCAGACCGGGCCGGTGATCGTGAAGCCGGTGCCGTCGGCCCGGCCGAGCACGTTGACCACGTCGGCGATCACGGAGGCGACGATGTGGACGTCGTACGCCGTCATGTCGGGGGCGCGGCGCAGTCCGTAGGCCGAGCAGAAGTCGGTGACGCCGAGCCGCAGGGCGAGCACCCGGTCCCGGTATTTGTCGACGCTGCGGGCGATACCGCGGAGAATGTCGCCGCGCGTCTCCAGGTGGAGCAGCTCGGGGGATTCGAGGACGGGCATGGCGAAGAGCCGTCGGCCGCATGCCGTCTCGGCCTCGGCGAGCGCCTCCAGGAAGTGCCTGCCACGCTCTTCGGTGAATTTGGGAAGTACGAAACCGGACAACATCCGGACCGAGTCGCCGAGGCGACGCACCAGGTCGGTGATCTGGGCCGGTTCCCGTACGCGGATGAAGAGGAGCGGGACGTCCTCGCCCGCCTCGCCCTGGGCGTCGCCCGTGCTGCCTGCGGTAGGCCCGGACGCCGCGTCCCGGGCGGCCAGCGCGGCGAACTGCCTGATCAGGTTGGCTTCGGCGTCGGTCACCTCGGCGTCGTCGATCGAGTCCTCCAGGCAGAGCACCATGGAGACGACACCGCGCGCGGCTTGCTTCAGCACGTCCTCGGCGAGCGACGGACGGGTGGCCGGGGAGTAGAGCGTGGCTCCCAGGGCGACGGAGAGCATCGCCGCCGGGGACTCCGCGGTGAAGGGGCTGGGCTCTCTGTGGAACAGGCCCTCGCGGGCAGCGGGCGATATGTGCCCGAAGTGACGCATGATTTTCCCCCGAACTGCCTGACCGGCCGAACAACGCATGGCCGGTAATAGTACGTACGGACGGGTGTCAACAGTTCCCCATGTACATGAATTTCCGGTTACTCGCCCCTTGTCCGGCCCCCTCTCGCGGTACGGTCCCGCTCGGCCCGCGCCGAAACCGGGTACGGCCGTGCCGCCCCCCGCATTGTCCGCACGGATCCCCAGCAGGCAGGATGACGGTCATGACGCACACGATGCTGAAGGGCTCGAACGTCCCTGTCGATGCCGCGGCCGTCCGGGCCGTGCTGCGCTGGACCCCGGGCACCGGGGTTCCCGACGTGGACGCCTCCGCCCTGCTCCTCGGTGCGTCGGGGCGGGTGCGGTCGGACGAGGACTTCGTCTTCTACAACCAGCCCCGGCACCCCTCCGGCCTGGTCCGGCGGCTGCCGAAGCGCAGTGTCCAGGAAGGGCTGACGGACACGGTCGAGGCGGACCTCGGGGCGCTCGACGCCTCGGTGGACCAGGTCGTCATCGCGGCATCCTCCGACGGGGCCGCCTTCGAGCAGGTCCCGGACCTGCGGATACTCCTGTTCGACGCTGCGTTCGCCGACGGCGAGCCGCTGGCGGTGTTCGATGTGCGGCCGGAGACCGGCGAAGAGACGGCGATCATCTGCGGCGAGCTGTACCGCCGCGGCGAGGGCTGGAAGTTCCGTGCGGTCGGCCAGGGCTATCCCACCGGCCTGATCGGCCTGGCCACCGCCTTCGGCATCTCGGTGGACGAGTCGGAGGGCGCGGACCGGGCGGCCGACGGGACGCAGGAGTCGGCCGCCGCGGGGCCCCTCCCGGCCGCCGTGCCGCCGCCTCCGAGCGCGCCGCCGGGACCCGTCCCGGCGGCGGTCACCGGGGCCGGGCCCGACTCCCAGGCCACGGTGCAGCATCAGCAGCCCTCCTACGGCTATCCGCCCCCGGCCGCGCCCCCCGCTGCCCCCGGGGCCCAGCAGCCGGCGTACGGCTATCCGCAGCCCGCCGCCGCGCCGCCCGCCTACGGCTACCCGCAGCCCGCGGCAGCCGCCGCGCACGCGCCCGACCCCCATTTCGCGCTGCCTCCACAAGGTCCGCAGTTCGTCCGGTCCTGAGCCGTGCCACGGGAGCGGCCCCGGATCAGGTCCGGGTCTTGTAGCCGCGCCCCCATTGCATGCCGTAGCCGTACAGCCGGTCCAGCTCGGACTGGAATCCGTACACGAACTTCACCTCGCGGCGCACGATCAGCTCGTCCTTGATGTTCTCCACGGTGAACACCGCGCAGGAGCGGGCCTGCGGGGCGCGTTCGTCCAGCTCGATCTCGATGCGCGGGCCGTGGCCCGGGTAGAGCGTGATCTTGGCGTGCGTACGGTCGAACGCCGGCGTCCGGTCGTAGATGTAGACGAAGAACAGCAGCCGCTTGATCTTGTCGCGCTGGTCGAGGTTGACGTAGACCGTCTCGCCCGAGGGCGCGCCGAACCGGTCGTCGCCGCTGAGCCGGACGTAGGGCGGGCCGTTGAGGTCGCCGATCAGGCTGCCCAGGGGCTGCACGACCCCCTTGGTGCCGTCCATCAGCTCGTACATGCAGCCGAGGTCCAGGTCGACGTTGACGACGCCCTGGGTGTGCGCCTGGACCACCTCGGGCTTGAAGAGCTGGAGGGGGCGCCGCAGCCTGCCGCTCTGGCGTGAGCGGCCCTCGATGTCCGAGGTCCGCATCCGCCAGGAGAGGTTGACCCGGAGGTTGCCCGACAGGGCTCCCTGCTTGTTGAGCGAGATCGTGGCGTTCCGTTTGGACAGCACGACGGCGCTCGACGTCGCGTTGCCCGAGTCGAACTGTGCCGCGCGCCCCGGCCACAGGCCGTCGAAGAATCCCATCCCTACCCCCACCTGTTCGCGCCGACTGCTCGCGCTGCCTGTTCGCGCGCCCCGGACATCGCTGCGGGGCGGCCACCGGGCCGGGTCCAGGAGTTCCCGGAGAGCCGTCGCCGTGTGGGCCGCCCCGCAGAGAGCGTTCCTCAATCCTTACCGGGTCACACCCCGGAGGACACTTCCGCCTTGGTGCCCGAGCCGTCGCCCCCGCCGGATTCCGCGGCGAGCGCGCGGTTGCGCTTGACCGAGGACCAGAAGGAGAGGGCGATCAGGATCACGCCGACCGAGCCGGTGATGAGCTCGTTGATCTCGTGCTGGATGGTGATCAGCAGGATGATCGAGAGCGCGCCGATCGCGTAGTGCGCGCCGTGCTCCAGGTAGACGTAGTCGTCGAGCGTGCCCTCGCGCACCAGGTAGACGGTGAGCGAACGGACGTACATGGCGCCGATACCGAGGCCGAGGGCCATCAGCACGATCTCGTTGGTGATGGCGAAGGCGCCGATGACGCCGTCGAAGGAGAACGAGGCGTCCAGGACTTCCAGGTAGAGGAAGAGGAAGAACGCGGCCTTTCCGGCGAGGGCGACCCCGGTGACGGGCTTGCCCTTCTTCTTGGCCTCTTCCTCGGCCTCGTGCTCGCGCTCCTCCTCCTCTTCGAGCTTGCCCTCGAAGAATCCGGAGAGCCCGCCGACGACGAGGTAGGTGATCAGACCGGCGATGCCGGAGAGCATGACCGTCCCCGACTTGTCCACGTGCCCGCCGCCGTGCTGGTGGGCCTGGGTGGCGAAGGTCATGGCGGTGATCATCAGGATGATCAGGGCGACGCAGACCGACAGCATGTCGACCTTGCCGAGCTTGGCGAGCGGGCGCTCGATCCAGCGCAGCCAGTGGATGTCCCGGTCCTCGTCGAAGATGAAGTCGAGGAAGATCATCAGCAGGAACATGCCACCGAAGGCAGCGATCGACGGATGGGCGTCCGTCACCAGTTCCTTGTACTTGTCCGGGTCGTTGAAGGACAGGTCGATGGCCTCGATCGGTCCGAGTTTGGCGCTCACGGCCACGATCACGACGGGGAACACCAGTCGCATACCGAAGACGGCGATGAGGATGCCGATGGTGAGGAAGATTTTCTGCCAGAAGGCATTCATCTTCTTCAGGATTCCGGCGTTGATCACCGCGTTGTCGAAGGACAGCGAGATCTCCAGGACGGACAGGATCGCGACGATGCCGAAAGCCTGCCACCCCCCGTAGAAAATCGCTGCGACCAGGCCGAGCGCGGTGACCGCGAACGACCAGCCGAAGGTTTTCAGTACCACTGGCTACCCCATCGTGTTGTTAAACGGGTCTCCCCCGGTGTGTCGGGGCCCCCCGCGCCTAGGACCTGCGCGGCATTATGAAACGTTGACGCCGAAGTCTAGAGCGATGCCCCGCAGGCCAGACGCGTACCCCTGGCCGACTGCACGGAATTTCCACTCGCCGTTGTACCGGTAGAGCTCGCCGAAGATCATCGCGGTCTCCGTCGAGGCGTCCTCGCTTAGGTCGTAGCGGGCCAGCTCCTGGCCGTCGGCCTGGTTGACCACGCGGATGAAGGCGTTGCTGACCTGGCCGAACGCCTGGCCCCGGTTGTCCGCTTCATGGATCGAGACCGGAAAGACGATCTTGTCGCAGTGGGCCGGGACCTGGTCGAGGCGGACGATGACGGACTCGTCGTCGCCGTCGCCCTCGCCGGTGAGGTTGTCGCCGGTGTGCTCGACGGAGCCGTCCGGGCTCGTGAGGTTGTTGTAGAAGACGAACCACTCGTCACCGAGCACCCGGCCCGACTGGCACAGCAGGGCGCTGGCGTCGAGGTCGAAAGCGGCGCCCGTGGTGGAGCGTGCGTCCCAGCCGAGCCCGACCAGCACCTGGGTGAGGTTGGGTGCGACCTTGGAGAGGGAGACATTGCCTCCCTTGGCGAGCGTGACGCCCATGTGTGTCCTCCCCGAGTCGTGAAAAACGCTGCCGGGCGCTTTCGACGCCCGGGTCGGGCGTCGAAAGCGCCCGGTCGGGGCCGTCCGGCGAGTCAGGACCGGCCGGACGCCCCCTGGCGCCAGAACGTCAGACGTTGACGCCGAAGTCCTGGGCGATGCCGCGCAGGCCGGAGGCGTAGCCCTGGCCGATGGCGCGGAACTTCCACTCGGCGCCGTTGCGGTAGAGCTCGCCGAAGACCATCGCGGTCTCCGTCGAGGCGTCCTCGCTCAGGTCGTAGCGGGCGAGCTCGCTGTTGTCGGCCTGGTTGACCACGCGGATGTACGCGTTGCGGACCTGGCCGAAGCTCTGCTGACGGCTCTCGGCCTCGTAGATCGAGACCGGGAAGACGATCTTGTCGACGTCGGCCGGGACACCGGCGAGGTTCACCTTGATGACCTCGTCGTCGCCCTCGCCCTCACCGGTGGTGTTGTCACCGGTGTGCTCGACGGAGCCGTCGGGGCTCTTCAGGTTGTTGAAGAAGACGAAATTGCCGTCGGCGGCGACCTTGCCCTCGGCGTTCGCCAGCAGCGCGCTGGCGTCGAGGTCGAAGTCACCACCGGTGGTGGTGCGGGCGTCCCAGCCCAGACCGACGATGACCGCGGTCAGGTTGGGCGCGGCCTTGGTCAGCGAGACGTTGCCGCCCTTGCTGAGGCTGACTCCCACGAGTCCTCCAGTAGTTTTCTCAGGGGCCGGCAGACACCAGCGTCCCCGTCGTTCGTTGGCATCGGATCAACGATTGGATCCTAGTGACCGGTTCCCGGCCAAAACAGGCTTTTGACCGGGCGTCGCCAGGAGATCGTCTCAGAGCGCTTCGAGCGCCTTGACGTAGTCGTTCAGGTCACGGGCGTCCGGGAGGCCGTTGACGACGCTCCAGCGGACGACGCCCTCCTTGTCGATGACGAAGGTGCCGCGCACCGCGCAGCCCTTGTCCTCGTCGAAGACGCCGTACGCCCGCGAGGTCTCCCCGTGCGGCCAGAAGTCGGACAGCAGCGGGTACTCGAGACCCTCCTGCTCGGCGAAGACGCGCAGGGTGTGGATGGAGTCGTTGGAGACGGCGAGGAGCTGGGTGCCCTCGTTCTCGAAACGGGGCAGTTCGTCGCGGAGCGCGCAGAGCTCGCCGGTGCAGACGCCGGTGAAGGCGAACGGGTAGAACACCAGCACCACGTTCTTCTCACCGCGGAACTCCGACAGCCGCACGGTCCGGCCGTGGTTGTCCTTGAGCTGGAAGTCCGGGGCCTGGCTGCCGACCTCGATCGTCATGGAACACGTATCCCTTCGCCGCTTCTCCGCTTCCCGGGCCGGGTCCGTCCGGGTGACTCCCACCCTACGCAGACCGGCTGCGGCCAGACGAAGGCCCTCACGGGTGCGGATGCGCCCGTGAGGGCCTCGGGGTGGTGCGAAAAGCGGTTCAGCGCTTGGCCTTGGCCCCCTTGGGGGTGGCCAGACGGCTGCCCGTCCAGTCCTTGCCCGCGCTGATGCTCTTGGTCTGGGCGAGCCCGGCCGTCTGGGCGGCCTCATTGATGTCGCTCGGTTCGACGTAACCGTCACGGCCGGTCTTCGGCGTCATCAGCCAGACCATCCCGCCGTCCTCGATCAGACCGATGGCATCCACCAGCGCGTCCGTAAGGTCGCCGTCCTCGTCGCGGAACCAGAGCAGGACGACGTCTGCGACGTCGTCGTACTCCTCGTCGACGATTTCCTGGCCGGTAGTGGCCTCAATGCCCTCACGGAGCTCCAGCTCGACGTCGTCGTCGTAGCCGATCTCCTGGACCACCTGTCCGGGCTCGAACCCCAGGCGTGCTGCCGGGTTGGTCCGCTCCTCCGCGTGGTCCGCGGTCGCGCTCACGGGATGCCTCCTGATCATGTCTTCGGAAAATGCTGCAGCCACGCGCGTGCGCGGGGCGTAGGCCGTAGTCCACACGGGCCCGGCGAATCGCGCAAGTACCCAGCGTGCGAGACCGCCTATACGGTGACGTTCCCTGCCACGTCACCGCAAGTTCCGGCATGTCTCTCCGGCGGCTTCCCGGGGCCCGCCCGGGTCGCTCCATCCGTTTACGTCCTTCCTCAGCTTATGCGGTTTCGCTCCGCCAATAGGAGTCGAACAGCCTTTGGGAACGCTTGGACGCCTTGGGCGTAAGGTTGCGGTTTGCCCGTACCCAGCCGCGTACTGCCCACACGCCTGCCCCGCGGACCAGTTTTCCGAACCGCAGGGTTACCACTCGGTAGAGATGACGTTCGGGGCCTCGCGGTAGCACGATGGAGGCGGCGCGCACAGAGTTGGCAGAGCTGTTTGGGGGGCACGTTCCCCGCAAACAGCCCCGTAGAGCATCACCGAACAGCGAAGGAACAGTGTGGCTTCCGGATCCGATCGCAACCCGATCATCATTGGCGGCCTTCCCAGCCAGGTCCCGGATTTTGATCCCGAGGAGACCAAGGAATGGCTGGACTCCCTCGACGCCGCCGTCGACGAGCGCGGCCGTGAGCGGGCCCGCTACTTGATGCTCCGGCTCATCGAGCGCGCGCGTGAGAAGCGTGTCGCCGTGCCGGAGATGCGCAGCACGGACTACGTGAACACGATCGCCACGAAGGACGAGCCGTTCTTCCCCGGCGACGAGGAGATCGAGCGCAAGGTCCTCAACGCGACCCGCTGGAACGCCGCCGTGATGGTCTCGCGGGCCCAGCGTCCCGGGATCGGCGTCGGCGGCCACATCGCCACCTTCGCCTCCTCCGCCTCGCTGTACGACGTGGGCTTCAACCACTTCTTCCGGGGCAAGGACCAGGGCGACGGCGGCGACCAGATCTTCTTCCAGGGACACGCGTCCCCGGGGATCTACGCCCGCGCGTTCCTGCTGGACCGGCTGAGCGAGGCGCAGCTCGACGCGTTCCGCCAGGAGAAGTCGAAGGCCCCGAACGGTCTGTCCAGCTACCCGCACCCGCGGCTGATGCCGGACTTCTGGGAGTTCCCGACCGTCTCGATGGGCCTCGGCCCGCTCGGCGCGATCTACCAGGCGCGGATGAACCGCTACATGGAGGCGCGCGGGATCGCCGACACCTCCAAGTCGCACGTCTGGGCCTACCTGGGCGACGGCGAGATGGACGAGCCGGAGTCGCTGGGCCAGCTGTCCATCGCGGCCCGTGAGGGCCTGGACAACCTGACCT
Organism: Streptomyces globisporus; assembly: GCA_014649555.1. Taxonomy (GTDB): domain Bacteria; phylum Actinomycetota; class Actinomycetes; order Streptomycetales; family Streptomycetaceae; genus Streptomyces; species Streptomyces globisporus. The sequence goes on from BMTG01000020.1 coordinate 15,947, forward strand.
TCGTCGTCAACTGCAACCTCCAGCGGCTCGACGGCCCGGTGCGCGGCAACGGCAAGATCATCCAGGAGCTGGAGTCGCAGTTCCGGGGCGCCGGCTGGAACGTCATCAAGCTGGTCTGGGACCGCTCCTGGGACCCGCTGCTGGCGCAGGACCGCACGGGCATCCTGGTCAACAAGCTGAACACCACGCCGGACGGCCAGTTCCAGACGTACGCCACCGAGACCGGCGCGTACATCCGCGACCACTTCTTCGGGGACGACCCGCGGCTGCGGGACATGGTCAAGGACATGACCGACCAGCAGATCCTGCACCTGGGGCGTGGCGGTCACGACCACCGCAAGGTGTACGCGGCCTACGCGGCGGCCAAGGCCCACAAGGGCCAGCCGACGGTCATCCTGGCGCAGACGGTCAAGGGCTGGACGCTGGGGCCGAACTTCGAGGGCCGCAACGCGACCCACCAGATGAAGAAGCTCACGGTCGAGGACCTCAAGCGCTTCCGGGACCGTCTGCACATCCCGATCACGGACAAGCAGCTGGACGAGGGCTACCCGCCCTACTACCACCCGGGCCGTGACTCGGAGGAGATCCAGTACATGCACGACCGCCGGCAGGGTCTGGGCGGTTACGTCCCGACCCGGGTGGTCCGGGCGAAGCCGCTGCCGCAGCCTGCGGACAAGACGTACGCGGCCGCGAAGAAGGGTTCGGGTTCGCAGTCGATCGCCACCACCATGGCGTTCGTCCGCATCCTGAAGGACCTCATGCGGGACAAGGAGATCGGCAAGCGTTTCGTGCTGATCGCCCCCGACGAGTACCGTACCTTCGGGATGGACGCATTCTTCCCGAGTGCGAAGATCTACAACCCGCTGGGCCAGCAGTACGAGGCGGTCGACCGGGAGCTGCTGCTCGCGTACAAGGAGTCCCCCACCGGTCAGATGCTGCACGACGGCATCTCCGAGGCGGGCTGCACGGCCTCGCTGATCGCGGCCGGTTCGGCGTACGCCACGCACGGCGAGCCGCTGATCCCGGTGTACGTCTTCTACTCGATGTTCGGGTTCCAGCGGACCGGTGACCAGTTCTGGCAGATGGCCGACCAGCTCTCGCGCGGCTTCGTGCTGGGCGCGACCGCCGGGCGCACCACGCTGACCGGTGAGGGCCTCCAGCACGCGGACGGTCACTCGCAGCTGCTCGCCTCGACGAACCCGGGCTGTGTCGCGTACGACCCGGCCTACGGGTTCGAGATCGCGCACATCATGCAGGACGGGCTCCGCCGCATGTACGGCGAGGCGAACGAGGACGTCTTCTACTACCTCACCGTCTACAACGAGCCGATCCAGCACCCGGCCGAGCCCGAGAACGTGGACGTCGAGGGCATCCTCAAGGGCATCCACCGCTTCTCCACCGGCGAGAAGGGCGAGATCCCGGCCCAGATCATGGCGTCCGGCGTGGCGGTCCCCTGGGCCCTGGAGGCGCAGAAGATCCTCGCGGACGAGTGGAACGTCAAGGCGGACGTCTGGTCGGCGACCTCCTGGAACGAGCTGCGCCGCGACGCGGTGGACGTGGAGCGCCACAACCTCCTGCACCCGGAGGAGGAGCAGCGCGTCCCGTACGTGACCAAGAAGCTCGAAGGGGCCCAGGGCCCGTTCGTGGCGGTCTCGGACTGGATGCGTTCGGTGCCGGACCAGATCGCGCGCTGGGTGCCGGGCGCGTACCAGTCGCTGGGTGCGGACGGCTTCGGCTTCGCGGACACCCGGGGTGCGGCCCGCCGGTTCTTCCACATCGACGCGCAGTCGATCGTGCTGGCGGTGCTGACCGAGCTGGCCAAGGAAGGCAAGGTCGACCGGTCCGCGCTGAAGACGGCGCTCGACCGCTACGAGCTCCTGGACGTGGCCGCGGCCGATCCGGGCGCGGCGGGCGGCGACGCGTAGGCAGGGACGGCCGGGAGGGGCGGTGGCGCTGGAGCGCCGCCGCCCCTCCCGCGTGTCCGGGCTCAGTTCTCCCAGATCTTGAAGGCGCGTACCTGGTACGGGGACCGGGGCGTCCAGGTGCCTCCGCCCGGGTACGTCTCGAACTCCCCGGTCTCCGCGCACTCGGCGGACTGGTAAGTGGTGACGGGCCGCCCGGTGCGGTTGGCGAGGGACTGGGCGTCGCCGCCCTTCGGCAGCGGGACGCAGCTCTCGATGTCGGTGTCGGAGAGCTCGAAGGTGTGGCGGGCCCCGGTGAAGTCGGGCTTCTTCCAGAGGCAGAGCCTGCCCGCCTCACAGGCGCCGAGAGCGACGCCCGGGGACCGCTCGGGGGCGGCGGCCGCCCGGTCGTGGGCCAGGGCCTGGGGTACGAGTGCGGAGACGGCTAGGGCGGCGGCCGCGAGAACGGCCGTACGCGTCAGGTTCGTCCGCCTGGGATTCGTGCCCGTGATGTTCGTGCGCGTGGCGTTCGTGTGCGTGACGTTCGTGCGCATGGTGGATCAACCCCCGTGGTTGGTCGGTGACGTGCTTCCGACGCTCACTCTGCGTCACCGGGCCGGAGGTGCGGAAGAGGAGCCGGGGCGCTCCACCCTGATAGGCGACAGCCCCGCCGAAAGGATTCGGCGGGGCTGTGACCTGCGCTGTGTTGACGATCCGTGTCGTCGTGCGGGGCGCGTCAGATGTGACCGACCCCGGCACCCGCCTCGGCGTTCTCGCCGCGCTTGGTGAGGGTGGCGACGAGGGCGGCGACGACCGCGACACTGCCCGCGACGGTGAAGGCCAGGCCCATGCCGGACATGAAGGTGTCGTGGATGACCCCGCCGATGCGCTCGACGATGTCCGGCGTCATGCCGGGAGCCTTGGAGAGGGCGTCGACCGGGACCATGCCGAACTCGGCGGCTTCCTCCAGCTTCGGGTCGGGTGCGCCGGGCAGGCCCGCGCCCGCCCAGTTGTCGGCGAAGTCGGCACTGACCTTGGAGGACATGACGGCGCCGAGGACGGCGGTGCCGAGCGCGCCGCCGACCTGCATGGCGGCCTGCTGGAGACCGCCGGCCACGCCGGACAGCTCCATGGGCGCGTTGCCGACGATGACCTCGGTGGCGCCGACCATGACCGGGGCGAGCCCGCAGCCGAGCAGGGCGAACCAGAGGGACATCGCGAACGTACCGGTGGACTCGGTGAGCGTGGTCATGCCGAACATCGCGGTGGCCGTGCAGACCATGCCGCCGACCAGCGGGACCCGCGGGCCGAACTTGGTGATCAGCAGACCGGCGACCGGCGAGGCGACGATCATCATGGCGGTCAGGGGCAGCAGGTGCAGACCGCTGTCGACCGGGCTGAGCCCGTGGACGCCCTGGAGGAAGAACGTCACGAAGAAGAGGCCGCCCATGAAGGCGAAGGCCATCAGGGTCATGAGGACGACACCGGCCGTCAACGGGATGGAGCGGAACATCCCCAGCGGGACGAGGGGCTCACGGACCCTGGTCTCCCAGAGGCCGAAGATGATGAAGAGCGCGACGGCGGAGGCGAGCCAGGCCCAGGTCCGCCCGTCGCCCCAGCCCCAGGACTCACCGGCCTTGATGATGCCCCAGATGAGGGCGAACATCGCGCCCGAGAGCAGCACGATGCCGGGGATGTCGAAGGAGCGCGGCGCGTTGGCGGCGCGGTGGTCCTTGAGGATCACCAGGCCGAAGGCGAGCGCCACGATGCCGACCGGCACGTTGATGAAGAAGACCGACTGCCAGCTGACGTGCTCGACGAGCAGACCGCCGACGATCGGGCCGCCCGCGGTGGAGGCTCCGATCACCATGCCCCAGATGCCGATCGCCATGTTCAGCTTTTCGGCGGGGAAGGTGGCGCGCAGCAGGCCGAGCGCGGCCGGCATCAGCAGGGCGCCGAAGAGGCCCTGGAGCACCCGGAAGAGAACGACGAGGCCGATCTCCTTGGAGAAACCGATGGCGGCGGACGAGACGGCGAAGCCGGCGATGCCGATGAGGAAGGTCTGCCGGTGGCCGAAGCGGTCACCCAGCTTGCCCGCGGTGATGAGGGCCACCGCGAGGGCGAGCAGGTAGCCGTTGGTGATCCACTGGACGTCGGCGAGCGTGGCGCCGAGGTCCTTCTGGATGGCGGGGTTCGCGATGGCGACGATGGTGCCGTCGAGGGCGACCATCATCACGCCGATGGCGACGGCGAAGAGGGTCAGCCAGGGGTGGCCGCGAAGCCCCTTGACCGGGGCGGGTCCTGCGTTGTCTTCGGGCTCCCGCGGCGCCTTCTCGACGGTGGTCTGACTAGTCATAACGGGGAGACTAGTGACAGCCTCTGACAGTTGACAAACCAATTCACAAGTCAGTAACTGTCACGTAGCTCACACGTCGCTCGCAGGTATGCTGAGCTGGACAAACACGAGAAAAGAGGGACCGGTACGTGACCGACGGGCAGACAGTCGAGCCCCGACCCGGACTGCGTGAACGCAAGAAACAGCGCACCCGCGACGCCTTGTTGCGCGCCGCCCTCGAACTGTTCACCACCCAGGGGTACGAACGCACCACCGTCGACGAGATCGTCGACGCCGTCGAGGTCTCCCAGCGCACCTTCTTCCGCTACTTCGCGAGCAAGGAGGAGACCACCTTCGCCGTGCAGGAGATGGTCGAGTCCCGTTTCATCGAGGAGCTGCGCCGGCGCCCCGCGCACGAAGCGCCCTTCGAGGCCATGCGCCGGGCGGTCCTGTGCGCGTGGAACAGCATCGGCGAGGCGATCGAGGAGGTCATCACCGTCGACCTCCATATGCGGACCTACCAGATGATCGAGTCGACCCCGTCCCTGCTCGCCGCCCATATGCGGCGCGGCATCGCCCTGGAGAACCAGATCGCCCGGCTGATCGCAGAGCGCGAGGGGCTGGACGTGGAGCGGGACCCCCGCCCGCGGGTGGCCGTCGCCGCGTTCTCCGGGGTGATGCGGGTGACCGGCCAGCTGTGGGGGAAGGGGGTCGATCCGAGCGTGGAGGCGCTGCGCGATCTGACCGAGGAGTATCTCGACCAGCTCGTCCCGGCCCTCGCCCGCGACTGGCACGCGAGGTAGCACGGGCCCGGCGTCACGGTCGGCGCGGTCCCGGCGTCGAGGCCGGCGGTCCTGCCGGTGACAGGGAGCGCAGCCACGAGGCGGCCGTGACCCTCCGTGAGAAAGCCGGGGTGAATCCTTCGCGGACGGGTGATGTACCTCACCTGAATCACGGTCGTCGGCGCGCGTCTCCTAGGGTGTGGCGCAGTGACTTCCTTCGACACCTCCCCCACGTTGACCGTATGGCGCGCGCTGCTCGCCGTAGCGGTGGTGTTCGTGATGCTGGCGACGACGGGCTGGAGCGCCGTACGCGATCAGCAGGCCGACGGACCCCGTGAGCTGGCGCTCGCCGCCTGGGCGCGGGACCGGATAGCGGGCCATGCGCTGCCGGAGACCGATGCTCCCGCCTATCGGCTGGCCCACTTCTTCGCCACCCTCACCTCGGGTCAGCGGTTCGCGCTCGCGGGCAAGTACCCCTCGGTGGTGGGGAACCTGAACGGCGCGCCGGTCACCCTGCGCTACCACGCCAACCGGGTGGCGCTCGGACAGGCCGTGGCCGTGGAGAAGGTGCGGGCGCACGACGCGAAGCTGTCACCGGACGGGCGCGACGAGGCGCGGGCCCGGCTCGACCGGTTCCGTTCGCTGCTCAAGGGCGACCGGCAGGTCCTGGCCTTCGATCCGTCCGGGAGGGGCCGTGCGGCCGAGGTGTTCGGCGATCTCGACCGGGCCGCCCGGGTCTCCGTCGTCGTCCCCGGCGTCGACACCCATCTGCTGACCCTGGAACGCAGCAAGCGCCAGTACGCGGCCCCCGTCGGCATGGCCAAGTCCCTGTACGGGGCGGAGCGCTCGGCCTCCCCGGGCACGCGTACGGCGGTCATCGCGTGGGCCGACTACACCGCCCCGGCCGGTCTCGGTATGGACGCGGCGCTGGGCGGTCTCGCGGCGGACGGCGCGGTGCGGCTGAACGCGATGGTCGGCGCGCTGCCCGGCACCTCGAAGGTCTCGCTGTTCTGCCACAGCTACGGCTCCGTGGTGTGCGGGGTGGCCGCGCACCGGGCCCCCGACCGGGTGGCCGACATCGCGGTCGCGGGCAGCCCCGGTATGCGGGCCGCCAGCGCCGGGCAGCTGGAGACCGGCGCCCGGATCTGGGCGACGCGGGACGGGGACGACTGGATCGGGGACGTACCGCACATGGCGTGGGGCGGCATCGGTCACGGGGCCGACCCGGTCGACCCGGCGTTCGGTGCGCGGATCGTCTCGGCGGCCGGGGCCGCCGGGCACAGCGGCTACTTCGAACCGGGCACCGAGAGCCTCGACAACTTCGCCGCGATCGGCGTCGGGGCGTACGGATCGGTCAGCTGCGCGAGCGCCGACAGCACATGCCACAGCGGTATTTCCGGCGAGCGGGACGGCTGACGCGCGTAGAGGACCGTGCCGGGCCGAAAAATTGGGACGTACTTCGAGGGGGGACGTGCGGGACTGTGCCGCATACGATGAGGCACATGGGTGATGTGCTGGCCGGAATTCATGCCACCTGGGAGTTCGACACCGACTCCGTGCTCATCCGCTTCGAACGGGGCATCCGCACACCGAAGCTCTTCCAGAGCCTGCGGGAACGCCGCATCCCGTATGCGGCGCTGTCGTCGGTGACGCTGACCCCCGGCAAGCGGGGCACGGTGGTTCTGCGTGCCGTGCCGAGGGCGGGTGCCGATCCTCTGGTGGAGGCTGCCTCCGGGCAGCTCAAGGAGGGGTGCGACCCCTATCGCCTGGTGCTTCCGGCGGAGCGGGAGGTGCTCGCCGAGTACTACGCGGACGAGCTGCGGGCCCTGCTGGACCCGGCGTCCGACGAGCCCGCCGACCGCTTCCTGGTGGCGGCCCCCGAGGCCCCGATGAACTTCAAGGCGTACGACGGCCGGGCCGGCTTCGACGGCGAGCGGGTCTCCTTCCGGTGGTCCTGGACCGGGGCGTCCAGCGCCAAGTGGAAGGCCGGCGACCAGACCTTCAAAGTGAGCGAGTTGGCCGGAATCGTATGGCGCTCGCCCGAGGCGCTCGACGGCTACCTGCGGCTGCTGCCCCGCGCGGCGGCCCCGGTCGACCACCGCACCGGCGGCAGCCTGGGCGATCTGCACGGCCCCGGCGGCTCCGGGAGCGCGGACGGCGCGAGCGCGGACGGGGGGCCCGTGGCGGCTCCGGTCACCCGGGCCGCGGACCAGGATCCGGCCGCCGTGCTGTTCGGCCTGGGCTACGGGCCGGTGCACGAGTCGCTGCCCTTCGCCGCCGCCGTCCTGGAATCGGTACGCCGGACCCAGCCCGCGCCCGGCGCCTCCGCCCCGGCCCTGGTGAACGCCGGGCGGCGCGATCCCGCGGACATCGCCGAGCGGATACATCACCTCGGCGAGCTGCACCAGGCCGGACTGGTGACGGACGCCGAGTACACCGCGAAGAAGGCCCAGCTGCTCGCGGAGCTGTGAGCCGGTACGGGTTCGCCCCGTACGCCGTGCCCTCGCCGGGCCGTGATCGTACGGCGCTCGCCAAGCCGTGACTCCGTACACCCCGTACCGGAGTATGAGGCGATCCGGCCGGGTCGGAACCCCGGTATGACGCCCGAGGGTCCTTCGCCTGCCTAGGCTGGCCGGGCCATGGCCACTTCTCCTTCCCCCTCCCCCGCCGGGCCCCCGCCGCCCGCCGACGGTCTGCTGAGCGCCGCCCGCCGCAATCTGCGCGAGCTGGCCCACGGGCTGTCCCACGCGTCCCATCCGTCCACCCCGCTGCTGGCCGACGCGCCGAAGCCGTGGCAGCGACTGCTGCCGTACGTCGTGGTGCTCGCCCTGGCCGCGACCTTCATCCCGGTCACCATCACCGTCCTGGCCTCGCAGTACGGCGTGCCGGGCGCGCTGGCCGGGGCACTCGGGGTGGCCCAGGCGGCCCCGTTGCTGATGCTCGCCCACCGGCCCCTCCAGGCGTGGTGGATCATCTTCCCGGCCGACATCGTGAGCGCGCTGGTGCTGCTGGCCCACGATCCCGGGCGGCACGACACCTGGCCGTGGCCCCCGCCGACGCTGGTCGCCTACCTCTTCCTGCTGCTGGCCCTCGGCCTGCGCGAAACCCGGCGGACCGTCGTCGCCGTGTGGGCGGCGACGGCGGCGGCCGGGGCGGTCCTGCACCTGATCGCGCCATCGGACCGCGCCACCGGCAGCGCCCTGCTGCTGCCGATCCTCGGCGCGGTGGTCCTGGTGATCGGCGCGGCGGTACGGGAGCGGGGCGAGGCGACCCGGCGCCTGGCCGAGCAGGAGACGATCAGCGAGGCGGAGCGGGCGCAGCGCACGCTGCTGGAGGAGCGGACGCGGATCGCCCGTGAGCTGCACGACGTGGTCGCGCACCACATGTCGGTGATCACCGTGCAGGCGGACTCCGCGCCGTACCGGATCTCCGGTCTCTCGGAGCCCGCGCAGGAGGAGTTCGCGTCCATCGCGGCGGCGGCGCGGGAGTCGCTCGGCGAGATGCGGCGGCTGCTGTCGGTGCTGCGCAGCGACGGCACCGAGGGCGACCGGGCCCCGCAGCCGGGACTGGACCGGCTCCAGCAGCTCGTGGAAGCGACGGTACGGGCCGGGCTGCCGGCGGAGCTGTCGCTGGCCGCGGACCTGGGCGAGGTGCCGTCGGCGGTGGATCTGTCGGCGTACCGGATCGTGCAGGAGGCGCTGGCCAATGTGGTGCGGCACGCGCCGGGGGCACGCACCCAGGTCTCGGTCCGGGCGTCCGCGGGCCATCTGAACGTGCTGGTGGTCAACGGGCCCGCGCCGAAGCCCGCTTCGCCGCTGGAGAGCGCCGGGACCGGGCACGGGCTGGTGGGGATGCGCGAGCGCGTACGGTTGACCGGCGGCACGCTGGACACCGGTCCGCTGCCCGACGGCGGCTTCCGGGTGGCCGCCCGGATGCCACTGCCCCCGGCCCACTCCCCAGCCGCCGGATCCCCGGCCGGCTTCCCTTCCGTACAACCTTCTTCGGAGGATCTGTGACCATCCGCGTGATCATCGTCGACGACCAGGCCATGGTGCGGGCCGGGTTCGCGGCGCTGCTGGCGGCGCAGAGCGACATCGACGTGGTGGGCGAGGCGGCGGACGGCCGCCAGGGCGTGGACGTCAGCCGCAACCAGCATCCCGACGTGGTCCTGATGGATGTGCGGATGCCGGAGATGGACGGACTGGCCGCCGCCCGCGAGCTGTTGAACCCGCCGGTGGGGGTGGTGCACCGGCCGAAGGTCCTGATGCTGACGACGTTCGACGTGGACGACTACGTGTACGAGGCGCTGCGTGCCGGGGCGTCCGGGTTCCTGCTGAAGGACGCTCCGCCCGCCGATCTCATCGCGGCGGTACGGGTGGTGGCGGCCGGGGACGCGCTCCTCGCGCCCTCGGTGACCCGGCGGCTGATCGCGGACTTCGCGGCGCAGCGGCCCGCCGGGGCGACGCGCACCGGACAGGCGCTCCGGCGACACGGCCTGACCCCGCGCGAGAGCGAGGTGCTGGAGCTGATCGCCCGGGGTCTTTCGAACCAGGAGATCGCGGGGCGTCTGGTGCTGGCCGAGCAGACCGTCAAGACGCACATCGGGCGGGTGCTGGCCAAGCTGGATCTGCGGGACCGGGCGCAGGCGGTGATCTTCGCGTACGAGTCGGGTCTGGTGACGCCGGGGGACGCGGGAGCATAGCCGTACGGGGCCCTCGTCCCGCCCAGCCGTCCGGGTATCTCCCCCACCCCCTACCCCGGTATCACCCAGCAGTTGGCTCCCCGGTGTGACGTCGCGTCACCCTTCCTCTTCCTACCTTCCTCCCGGTCGCACCGGACGGTGCGGATCCGGAGAGGGAGGGCACGATGCGCCGATACGCGAGGACCCTGGTCGCGTTCGCACTGGCCGCCGGCATGGCGGCGGGAACCACCGGCTGGGTTTCGGGGGATGCGCAGCAGGCGCTGACCGGGCCGCCGCCGGGCAGTGCGCAGTGGCGGGCGGACCGTGCGCTGGGCGCGGAGCTGCCCGATCCTGAGCGCGCGACGCCTGCTGAAGTCGCGCGGTTCTTCACGGGGTTGAGCACCGCCGAACAGCAACTGCTGCTGGTACGGCATCCGTCCGTCGTCGGCAACCTCGACGGGGCTCCGCTGGAACTGCGCTACCGCGCCAACTCCCATGCCCTGGCAGCCGAGGACGACCCCCGCTACCGTTCGCTCGCCGCTCCCGGCCGGCAGATCCTCGCGTTCGACCCGCGCGGACGCGGCCAGGTCGCCGAGGTCTTCGGGGACCTGCGCAGCGCGCGGCGGGTCTCCGTGGTGGTGCCCGGGTCCGACAACGACGCCGGGACCTTCGACCGGAAGGTCGCCGCGCACGGGGCCCCGCCCGGTATGGCCAGGACCCTGCACACGGCGGCCGGTCCGGGCACGGCCGTCGTCGCCTGGGTCGGGTACACCACTCCGGTGGGCGTCGGCATCGACGCGGCCACCGGCAGCCTCGCGGAGGCGGGCGCCGGGCGGCTGACCCGGTTCGCGGAGGGCCTGACGGCGGACGGGCTGCCCGGGCCCGCCGTGTTCTGCCACAGCTACGGCTCCGTCGTCTGCGGGATCGCCGCACACCGTCTCCCCGCCACCGACCTGGTGGTCCTCGGCTCCCCCGGCATGCGGGCGGACGATGCCGCGGGGCTGCGGACGAAGGCCCGGGTGTGGGCGGCGAAGGACCCGACCGACTGGATCGACAACGTGCCGAACGTGCGCTTCGCGGGCCTCGGCCACGGCACAGACCCGACCGACCCGGCGTTCGGCGCCCGCCGCGTACCGGCGAACGAGGCCCGGGGCCATGCCGGATACTTCGCCCCGGGGACGGATTCGCTGCGGGCTTTCGCCGCCATCGCGCGGGGGACGACCACGCCGGAAGGCGCACTGCTCCCGGCGGACGCCCAGGTTCCGGCGAACGCGGCGGTCCTGGAAGGGGCGGCCCGATGAACGCCGTACGGGAGAACGCGCGGCGGCTCGCCGCCCGTGTCGACGCCTCCACCCCCGCCCACCGCGACCGGGCCGTCGACGGCCTGCGGGCCCTGGCCCTGCTCGCCGTGCCGCTCGGTCACTGGATGCTCGGCGGGTTCCGGCTGGACGCCGACGGCCTGCACAACGCGAGCCCGCTGGCCACGTTCGGCGCGCTCGCCCCCGCGAGCTGGGTGCTCCAGATGCTGGGGATCTTCTTCCTGGTCGGCGGGTACGCCTCGGTCCTCTCCTACCGCCGCCGGACCTCGACGACGGCCGCCTGGCTGGGCGGCCGACTGGCCCGGCTCGGCCGGCCGGTCCTCGGGGTGAGCGCCGTGTGGGCGGTGCTGCTCGCGGTGCTCTCCGCGCTGGGCGTCCCCGGTGACACCCTGCGTACGGGGTCGACGCTGGTGATCCAGCCGCTCTGGTTCGTCGGGGTGTACACCGTGGTCACGGCCCTCACACCGGTCTGCGTCGTGCTGGCGCGGAGGCTCGGTGGCTGGGCGGCGCTGCCGCTGCTGGTCTCCGTCGCCGTCGTGGACTTCCTGCGCTACGGGCCGTACGCGGAGGCCATGCCGTCCTGGCTGAGCGTGCTCAACGTCCTGCCCGGCTGGCTGTTCGCGTATCAGCTCGGTGTGTCCTGGGGCGAGGGGCGGATCGGGAAGCGCGGGGCCCGGCTGCTGCTGGCCGGCGGCGGGGTGCTGTTCGCCGTGCTGCTGCTGGTCTTCCACTACCCGGCGTCGATGGTCGGGGTGCCGGGCGAGGCCCGGACGAACTCGCATCCGCCGTCGCTGCTGGTGGTGGCGTTGGCGGCGGCCCAGAGCGGGGCGGCGATCCTGCTGCGCGACCGGCTCGGGCGGCTGCTGCGCAAGCCGCTGCTCTGGGCGCCGGTCGTGGTGGTCAACCTGTCGGCGATGACGATCCTGTGCTGGCACCAGACGGCGATGCTGGCCGCCGCCGTACCGGCCTCGCTCGCGGGGGCAGGGGGCACGGCGGTGGCGGGGCTGACAACGGCGCCGGACACCGTCGGCTGGATCCTCGCCCGGGCCGCGTGGCTGCCGGTGTTCGCCGGGCTGCTGGTGCTGATCGCCCGGTACGCGCGCCGCTTCGAGGCCCCGTGGGGAGCGGGCACCCGCGCCGCGAACGCCCGCCGCGCGCTGGCGGGGCTGCTCGCGGCGGGGTTCGCGGTGTTCGCGCTGGGGCTGGCGTGAGGGGTCGGGGGTGCTGCCCGGCGCGGGGCTCAGCCGCCATGAACTTCATGAACCAAGCGATCACCGCGTACGCCACCGGCCTCTTCGTAACGTCTACTCCCGCGCCGCCGACGTACTGCTCATGTCCGGGTAGCGGTCCCCCGCCACCCGCCCCGCGATCGGCTCCAGCGCGGCCAGTTCGTCGGCCGTCAGGTGCAGCCGGGTCGCCGCGACGTTCTCCAGGAGGCGGCTGCGCTTACGGGTGCCGGGGATCGGGACCACGTTCAGGCCGTGGACCTCGGCGCGCTGCTGGACCCAGGCGAGGGCCACCTGCGCGGCCGTCACCCCGTGCGCGGCGGCGATCTTGTGGACGGGCTCCAGGAGGGCCGCGTTCGTCCGGGCGTTGTCTCCGGTGAACCGGGGCTGGTGCTTGCGGAAGTCGCCCTCGGCCAGTTCCTTGCCCGCGTCGGTGAAGGCCCCGGTGAGGAAGCCCCGGCCGAGCGGGGAGTACGGGACGAGCGTGACGCCCAGGTCGGCCGCCGCGCCGACGGCGCTCTTCTCGACGTCGCGGCTGAAGAGGGACCACTCCGACTGGAGGGCGGCGATCGGGTGCACGGCGTGCGCCTCGCGCAGTTCGGGGCCGGTCACCTCGCTCAGCCCGATCTGCTTGACCTTGCCCTGCCGGACCAGCTCCGCCAGTGCGCCGATCGATGCGGCGAGCGGGACGGCCGGGTCGCGGCGGTGCATGTAGTAGAGGTCGATGACGTCGGTGTTCAGCCGGCGCAGGCTCGCCTCGACGGCGGTACGGATGTACGCGGGGTCGTTGCTGATACCCCGGTACTGGGGGTCGTCGGTGCGGACGAGGGCGAACTTGGTGGCGAGGGTGATCTCGTCCCGGTGGGCCCCGACGAACGGGGCGAGGAACTCCTCGTTGGCCCCGCGCCCGTAGGCGTCGGCGGTGTCGAGGAGGGTGACGCCGGCCTCCAGGGCCGCGTCGAGGGTGTCGCGGGCGGCGCGTTCGTCGGTGTCGCCGTAGAACTCGCTCATGCCCATGCAGCCGAGGCCCTGGACGCCGACCCGCGGTCCGCCCGCACCCAGCTCCACGGTGGCGATCTTGTCAACAGTCATCAGGCACTGTGCCTCTCCGGCGCCCGGCGGGCGCCCGCATAGAAATCGATCTTGTGGTCGAGGACGGCGAGGGTGTCGTGGAGCTCGGCGATCCGCGAGATCACATCGCGGCGGGTCGCTTCCAGCAGCTCCTGCCGCGCCTCGAAGGTGGACTCCCCTTCGCGCAGCAGTTCCGCGTACCGCACCATGTCGGCGACGGGCATCCCGGTCAGCCGCAGCTTGCCGACGAAGGCCAGCCAGTCGAGGTCGCGGTTGCTGAAGCGGCGCTGGCCGGTGTGCGAGCGGTCGACGTGGGGCAGGAGCCCGATGCGCTCGTACCAGCGCAGGGTGTGCGCGGTGAGCCCGGTGAAGGCGACGACCTCGCTGATCGAGTAGCTGTCCTGGCCCGCGGGGCGGGGGTGCTCCGTCATGTGTTCCACGCTAGATCCTTGGAGTGCACTCGAAGCAAGCGGAATCGGCGTCGTCTCCCCCCGCCTCCCCCGATCCCCTCCGCTCGCATATGCCTGGTTTGTCTGAGATGAAGGAATGTTCATCCTGGCTTCATGTTCGTACCGCCCGGGACCGTCAGGGTGAACGCATGGCTTTCTCACCTCGTCTGGCGGCCCTGGCAGCCGTCGTCGCCGTGCCGCTGGGCATAGCGGCCACCAGCTATGCCATGACCGACACCTCGGAGGCGCCGAAGGTGCCCCCCACCGTCCAGCTGGAGGAGAGCCCGCGCGGCACACCGTCGCCGGGCCGGAACGCGTCGCCGAGCGGTGCCGCCTCCCCGAGAGGCTTCCCGACGCCGAGCGGTTCCGCCACCCCGACCCGTACCCCGGACAGCTCCGTCGTCCCGGGCCCCTCCGCGGCCGACGACGACGATGACGACGACTTCGGTGATGACGGTTAGCCGGTCGCCCCTGGGGTTCCCGAGGATCTCCGCCCGGGTACGGATCCTGCTGTGGCTGCTGGTCGTGATGGCGGTCGCGCTGGGCGCGGTCGCCGTCACCGTGCGCTCGATCCTCCAGCGGGACGTGGACCACCGCATCAGCCAGTTGCTCACGCAGGAGACCGGCGAGTTCGCGAACTTCGTGCCGCAGGGGGTGGACCCGGACACCGGCGGCCGGTTCGACACCGCCGACCGGCTGCTCCGCATCTATCTGCAACGCCAGTACGCCGACCCGGACGAGGAGCTGCTGGGGCTGACCGGCCCGGCCGGCGACCGGCCCGACGTCATCCGGCAGCGCCGCGACCTGCCACCGGACACCGCCCTGTGGCAGGACACCGCATCGCTCACCCGGATCCGCGCCGACAAGGACTCCTTCGGCACGCTGGAGCGCCCGCAGGGTGAACTGCGCTGGGCGAAGGTCGAGATCGGGCCGTCGGCCGGCGGGCAGCCCGGGGCGTTCGTCGTCGCCTTCCACCCGGAGCGCGAACGTGACGTCGCCGACAAGACGTTCTGGATGCTGCTCGCCCTGTCCGGGGTCGCCCTGCTGATGACGACCGGGATCGGCTGGGCCGTCGCCGGACGCATCCTCGCGCCCGTCCGGCTCGTGCGGACGACGGCGGCGGAGCTGACCGAACAGGATCTGACCCGGCGGATCCCCGTCGAGGGCCGGGACGACATCGCGGCCCTCGCCGAGACCTTCAACGCGATGCTGGACCGCCTTGAGCGGGCGTTCGCCGCGCAGCGGGTCTTCGTCGACGACGCCGGGCACGAGCTGCGCACCCCGATCACCATCGTCCGGGGCCACCTGGAGCTGATGGGCGACGATCCGGCGGACCGGGAGGAGACGGTACGGCTGGTCACGGACGAGCTGGACCGTATGAGCCGGATCGTGGAGGACCTGCTGCTGCTCGCGGGGGCCGAGCGCCCCGACTTCGTGCGCCCCGAGCCCGTCCAGCTCGCGGAGCTGACCGCCGACGTGTTCGTGAAGGTACGGACCCTCGGCGAGCGGGAGTGGCAGCTCGACGAGGTCGCGGACCGCGAAGTGCGCCTGGATCCGCAGCGGATGACGCAGGCGATGGTCCAGCTCGCGCAGAACGCCGTCCAGCACACCGTGCCCGGCCAGCGCATCCGGATCGGCTCCCGGACCGTCGACTCCCGGGCCGAGGGCGACCGTATCGAGCTGTACGTCGCCGACCACGGGCCCGGCATTCCGCCGGAGGACGCCGAGGTCATCTTCGAACGGTTCCGCCGGGGCACGTCCCGGCGCGGGACCCGCACCAGCGGGGCCGGGCTCGGCCTCGCCATCGTCAAGGCCATCGCGGAGGGCCACCACGGCGGCGTCGAACTGCGCCGGACCGAGGGCGGCGGAGCCACCTTCGTACTCACGCTGGAGACCGATTCATGAACCGCATCCTGATCGCCGAGGACGAGGAGCGCATCGCCTCGTTCGTCCAGAAGGGCCTGCGCGCCAACGGCTTCACCACGGTCGTCGCCGAGGACGGTGACCTGGCGCTCGGCCATGCGCTGACCGGCGGGTTCGACCTGATGGTGCTCGACATCGGGCTGCCGGGCCGGGACGGCTTCACCGTGCTGCGGGAGCTGCGCGAGGCGCGCGTCACGCTGCCGGTGATCGTGCTCACCGCCCGCGACTCGGTCCGGGACACGGTGGCCGGCCTGGAGGGCGGGGCCGACGACTGGATGACGAAGCCGTTCCGCTTCGAGGAGCTGCTCGCCCGGGTACGGCTGCGCCAGCGCACCGCGGCCCGCGCCCCCGAGGTCACCATGTTGCGCAGCGGCACCCTCGCCCTGGACCTGCGGACGCGCCGGGCCCGCGCGGAGGACCGGACGGTGGATCTGACGGCGCGCGAGTTCGTACTCCTGGAGATGTTCCTGCGCCACCCGGGCCAGGTGCTGTCGCGCGAGCAGATCCTGTCGCATGTGTGGGGCTACGACTTCGACCCCGGCTCCAACATCGTGGACGTGTATGTCCGCGCGCTGCGGCGGAAGTTGGGGGCGGAGCGGCTGGAGACGGTACGGGGCATGGGGTACCGGCTGCCGTAGCGGCAGGGCACCGGGGAGATGAAAAGTCCTTCACGGGCGGCTCATCGACCGCTCACCCCGCCTTCAGAGGCTGTACAGCGTGCCTCTTCCTCTCCGGCAGACCGTCGGCCTCTGCGCCGTCCTCGGGCTCTGCGCTCTCCTCGCCGTCCCCGGCGCCGCCCCCGGCCTCAGCGCCGACGGGCGGCTCTCGCTCGCCGTCTTCGCCCTGGCCACCGCCGCCTGGATCGCCACCCCGGTGGACGACGCCTACATCGCGCTCGGCGCGGGCCTGGCGCTGACGGTGACGGGGGTGATCAGCAGCGAGACCCTGTTCGCCACGTTGGGCGACGAGACGGTGTGGCTGCTGATCTGCGCCTTCGTGCTCGCGGCCGCCGTGACCCGGACCGGGCTCGCGGGCCGGGCCGCCGTCTTCCTGGTCGGCGGGGCCAGGACCGTACGCCAGCTGGTGCACCTGACCACCGCCGGTCTCGTGGTCACCGCGTTCGCCGTGCCGGCCACGTCGGGGCGGGCCGCGCTCGCCCTCCCGGTGTTCCTGGCGCTGGCGGCCGCACTCCGTGAGCGGACCCGCCTGGTCGTCATGCTGGCGCTGCTCTTCCCGACCGTCATCCTGCTGTCCGCCGTCGCGACGCTGATCGGGGCGGGCGCGCACCTGATCACGGTCGGAGTGCTGTGGGAGCAGACCGGGGAGCAGCTGAGCTTCGTCCAATGGCTCGTCCTCGGGCTGCCGTTGGCGGTCGTCTCATCCCATCTCGCCGCCGAACTGGTGCTGTTGACGACGACCCGGCGGGCCGACCGGAAGGGTCCGGTCACGATCACGACGGCGCAGATCCAGGAGCACTCCGAGACGGCCGTCGAGGGCCCGTTCACCCCGGCGGAGTCCCGATGCCTGCTGCTCCTGGCGACCGTCGTCCTGCTGTGGTGCAGCGAGCCGTTGCACGGGGTGTCGCCCGCCGTGGTCGCGCTCATCGGCGCGCTGGTGGCGACCTCGCCCGCGTTGGGGACGGTCCGCTTCAAGGACGGTCTGCGGACGGTTCCTTGGCCGCTGCTGCTGTTCATGGCCGCCACGATGGCGATGGGCGTCGCGCTCTCCGACTCGGGTGCGGCCGACTGGCTGGTGGGGTGGATACCCCTGGGGGCGTCCACGCCCCCGTGGCTGTTCCTGGCCGGAGTGGTCGTCGTCAGCACGGCCGCCCATCTGGCGCTCCAGTCGCGCTCCGCCCGGTCCTCCGTCCTCGTCCCGCTGGTGGTCGCGGCGGCGGTCGGGGCCGGGGTCAACCCGGTCACGGCGGCGCTGGCGTCCACGGCCGCCGCCGGTTTCTGCCACACCCTGCCGTCCTCGGCCAAGCCGGTCGCGCTCTTCGCGGACGTGGCCGGCACCCCGACGTACACCCCGCGCGACCTGCTGCGGCTGTCCGCCTTCCTCGCGCCGCTCACGGCGGCCCTCGTCCTCGCCTTCGCCCTCGTCATCTGGCCGCTGCTCGGCGTGCCCGTCCTCCTGGAGACCCAGCCATGACCCTTCGTCCTCACCGCATCGCCATCGCCCCCAGCGGTTTCAAGGAGTCCCTCTCGGCCGCCCGGGTCGCGGAGGCCATCGCCACCGGGGTACGCCGGGTGATCCCCGACGCCGAACTCGACCTCATCCCCCTCGTCGACGGCGGCGAGGGCACGGCGGAGGCGCTGGCCCTGGCGGGCGGCGGGCGTCTGGTGCCGGTCACCGCGACGGGCCCGGTGGGCGACCCGGTCGCCTCGCACTTCGCACTGCTGGGCGGCGGCACAACGCCCGGCCCGCTCACCGCCGTCGTGGAGATGGCGGCCGTCGCGGGCCTCGCCCTGGTCCCGCCGGACCGCCGCCACCCGGGGGCGACGACGACGTACGGAGTCGGCGAGCTGATCCGGGCGGCCCTGGACGCCGGGGCCCGGCGCATCCTCGTCGGCTGCGGCGACTCCGGTACGTCGGACGGGGGCGCGGGCGCGCTCCAGGCCCTGGGGGCGCGGCTGACCGACCGGCACGGCCGCGAACTCCGGCCGGGCGGCGGGTCGTTGCACGAGCTGGAGCACATCGACCAGTCCGGCCTCGACCCGAGGCTCGCCGACACCGAACTGCTCGTGGCCTGCAACCCGTACAACGTGCTGTGCGGAAAGCGCGGCGTGGCCCGGGTGTTCGGGCCGCAGAAGGGGGCGACCCCCGCGGAGGTGGAGCTGCTCTCGGCGGGCCTGGAACGGCTGGCCGCCGTCCTCACCCGGGACCTGCTCCCGGCGTTCGCCCCGCGGGCCGGAGCCCCGATCGACCTGCGGACGGCCGCCGGCACGGGTGCGTCGGGCGGCCTGGGAGCGGGGCTCGCGTCCGTGGGCGCCCGACTCCTGCCCCGGTACGACGTCCTCCTCGACGGCCTCGACCTGGACGCCCGCCTGGCCCGCGCCGACTTCGTGATCACGGCGGAGGGGGCGCTCGACCACCAGACCGTACGCGGGAAGATCCCGGCGGAGGTGGCGCGCCGGGCGCAGGCGGCGGGGGTGCCGGTCCTGGTGCTGGCCGGGACGATCGGGCCGGGCGCGCAGGACGTACGGGCGGTGGGCGTGGACGCGTACAGCGCGATCCTGCCCGCGCCGATGACGCTGGTGGAGGCGATCGGCCGGAGCGGCGAGTTCCTGGCGGACGCGTCGGAGCGGGCGATGCGGATCATGGCCTTGGGGACCCGGTTGGCGCCGGTGGCCCCGCTGGCCGCGTGAGGGGCCAGCGGCTCAGTCAAGTCTGCTTTGTTCGAAAACGCAGCGCGGCACTTGCACTCATGACGCAGACCGCACCAACCAGGATGATCCAGAAACCTGGCCGCATTCCCGCAAAGGCTGCAATTACCCCCACGACCAGAAGGAGAATCCCGCCCATGACAGCCATCCACAGCCCCGAAGTTGCAGCGGCCTCTCCTGGCTGACTTTCTCGATCAAGCATGCCGTCACCTTCAGATCTGTACCGCCCCCGCGGCGGGGCGGCGTCGAAGTCCGATGCCTCTCATTCGGCCGGCGGCTCAGATGCGGCTCAGATATCGTTCGCCCCCGAGACGGCCCTCGTGATCCCGTTGCCGATGCCGCTCAGGCTGAGCAGTCCGGTGGGGTCGATGCGGTTGACGGGGTCGCCTTCGGCGTAGAGGTAGGGGTTCTGTTCCTGGCCGGAGGGGTCGGGGGTCGTGAAGCGGCCGATGTTGGGGTCGTAGTAGCGGGCCGCGAAGTGGTAGAGCCCGGTGGGGTCCTGGTAGCCGCCGGCGAAGCGGTAGGGCTGGGGGACCTGTTCGGTGGTGACGGCTCGCTGGACGCCGCGGGGGCTGTAGGCGTACGTGCTGACCTTCGTGCCCGCTTCGTCGGTCAGGGCGACGACGCTGCCGAGCGCGTCGGTCAGGTAGTAGTGGTTCTTCCCCCCACGGGTCATGGAGTTCAGCGTGCCCCCGGGTTCCCGGTTGAATCCCGTGTCCACTCCGGCCGTTGAGGTGGCGGAGAGCCCGAGGGGTCCGTTGTGGAAGAAGGTGTCGCCGAGCTTGATGCGCTCGGACTGGTCGGTGGAGCCGTACTGGCCCGCGTACGTCGTGCCGCCGGTCGTGATCGACGTCATCTGGGAGTAGTCCGACCACTTCATCCCGGTGCGGGTGGACTCGGGGGTGGAGGCGGCGGCGGTCTCGTTGCCGATCTTGTCGTAGGACCAGTTCGTGGCCGAGCCGTTCTTCGCGGTGATCTGCTGGGCGTCGTTGACCGTGTAGGTGGCACCACGCGGGCAGCCCTTGTCGACGCCCTGGGAGGTGAGGTTCCCGGCGAGGTCGTAGCAGTACTGCCAGGAGCACGCGAAACCATGCGATCCCCCCACGGGATACGTAGACGCGGCGACCGCAGAGGCGATCGCCGGAAGCCCACACGCTGCCACGCTTCCTTCACGTGGCACGAACAAGTTCTCGACGAAAAACGCGCAAACGAGCGAGAACAAGCCGACTTTCATGCCCGATTCGCCCTGGAAAGCACCTAGAACCAGCGTGACTTTCCCTGTAGCAACTGTTTCAGCGTCAACAAAAGCGGGGCTGAAAGCCAGCCCCGGACTCCTCCATTCCGCGCATCGAAACGCATGAACAGTCAAGGTCGGGCAAAGACGCACACGACGAGACGGGGGAACCATGGAGCAGCAACAGCGCGGAGCGAGATCCGGCCTGCGGAGGATCGACCGCATCACCCGCAGGGTCGGCATCGCGCTGTGCTGGTCCCACGCGATCGCTATCGCCCTCACCGCTGCCGAGGCCATCCTCCGGACGGCTGCCGGCTGGTGGGTCATCAGCTGGGTCCTGACCGCCGCTATCCTCCTCATCTGGGCGATGCTCCGGGCTGCCCAGAAGGGACTCCTCCGAAGGGCCGCGGGCAGTGAAGGGAGGGAGCCCGACCCCTGCTGGCCCGAAGAGCCCCCTCACTACGATCGCGCCGCATAGAGGCCCGGCTCCGACGAGTCCGCCGACCCTGGAAGGCCGCCGAAGCCGACCGGTTAGGCTCGGACGCATGGAGAGCCTGCGCATCATCGACACCTGGCCGGTCACGACGGCGGCGGCCGCCGTCGTGCGGGCGGACGGCACGGTCCTCGGCACGCACGGGCCGGCCGACCACCGCTTCCCCCTCGCCTCGGTCACCAAGCCGCTCGCGGCCTACGCGGCGCTGGTGGCGTACGAGGAGGGAGCCGTCGAGCTGGACGAGCCCGCCGGGCCCGAGGGCTCCACGGTGCGCCACCTGCTCGCCCACACCAGTGGCCTCGCCTTCGACGAGCACCGGGTGACGGCCCCGCCCGGCAACCGCCGCCTGTATTCGAACGCGGGCTTCGAGGTGCTGGGCGACCACATCGCCAAGGCGTCCGGCATCCCGTTCGCGGAGTACCTGCGCCAGGCGGTCCTGGAGCCGCTGGGCATGACCTCAACGACCCTCGACGGCTCCCCCGCCCGCGACGGCGTCTCCACCGTCGCCGACCTGGTCCGCTTCGCCGCCGAGGTCCAGGCCCCGCGCCTCCTCGACCCGCGTACGGTCCTGGAGGCCCAGAGCGTCGTGCATCCGGGCCTCAAGGGCGTCCTGCCCGGCTACGGCCACCAGAGCCCGAACGACTGGGGCCTCGGCTTCGAGATCCGCGACTCCAAGTCCCCGCACTGGACGGGCAACACGTCCTCCCCGGCGACCTTCGGGCACTTCGGCCAGTCGGGCACGTTCCTGTGGATCGACCCGGTCGCGGGCGCCGCCTGCGTCGCACTGACCGACCGCGCCTTCGGCCCGTGGGCGGCCGAGGCCTGGACCCCGTTCACGGACGCGGTTCTGGCCGAGCTGTCCTGAACCGGCTGCCGCCCAGCTCGGGCGGCGCCAGGCACTCGAACCAGACGGTCTTCCCGCCGCCGTCCCACCGCTTGATGACGCCCCACTCATCGGTGATGGCGTCGACCAGGACGAGCCCCCGGACCCCGTCGTCCAGTGGGTCGCCCGTGATGGCGAGGGGCACGGCGGGGCTACTGTCCGCGACTTCGACGCGGACGCCCTCGCCGCGCGGCAGCCGCGACTTCTCCGAGCGCGTGGACGCGGCCCTGGTCACGGACGGGACGTTCTCCCGCCTGGTGGGCCTGGTGCTGCGGAGCCAGTTGCCCACGTGGTTCCAGCCGTACGCGGACATGGAGGCGAAGGCCGCGTACATCTCCACCTACCAGGCGCAGTTGGTGTACGGGCTGTTGCAGACGGAGAAGTACGCGCGAGCGGTCCCGGCCACCGGCATGCCGAAGGACCTGGAAGCACTGGGGGCGGCTCGCATGGAGCGCCAGCGCATCCTGGAGGGGGAAAATCCGCCGCTGGCGTGGGCGGTTCTGGACGGGCGGTGCTGTACCGGCCGATCGGCGGCCAGGAGGTGATGCGGGCCCAACTCCAGAGGTTGTTGGACTACGCGACGCACCGGTGGATGCGGATTCAGGTGCTGCCGTCCGTGGCAGGTGAACACGCGAGCCTGGCAGGCTCGTTCAACCAGCTGCGCTTCGACGACGACCCGGAGATCGTCTACACCGAGGACGTCATCTCCGGCCATATGACGGCCAACCCCGAGACGGTCGGGGAGGCCTCGCTCCGATACGCTCACGTCCAGGCCACCGCACTCTCCGTCGAGGAATCGGTGGCGCGGATCAGCCGCGTGATGGAAGAGCGTTATGGAGCACGGCCCTGACCTGACGAACGCGGACTGGCGCAAGTCGAGCTACAGCGGCAGCACCGGGGGCGACTGCGTCGAGGTCGCCCCCTCCCCCACCTGCGGTTCCGTCCCCGTCCGTGACAGCAAGAACCCCACCGGCCCCGCCATCATCCTCGGGGCCCCCGCCTGGCAGGCGTTCGTGGACGGCCTGCGCTGACGAGGGCCCCTCGCCCTCAACTCGCCGTGTCCGCCAGCAGCTTCTCGTAGCCGACCAGGCGCACGCAGGCCGTGACGCCCGCGATGGCCTGCTCCAGCTCCTCGGGGGTGGGGAAGCTGGGCGCGATCCGGATCACCGCGTCGTCCGGGTCCTGGCCGTGCGGGTGGGTCGCGCCCGCCGGGGTGAGGACGATGCCCGCGTCGGCGGCGCGGCGGACCACCTCGCGGGCACAGCCGTCGAGGACCTTCAGGGTGATGAAGTAACCGCCCTTGGGGTCCGTCCAGGTGGCGAGGCCGGTCCCGCCGAGTTCGGCTTCGAGGATGCGCAGGACGGCGTCGAACTTCGGGCGGAGCTTGGCGCGGTGGAGGTCCATGTGGGCGTGGACGCCCGCCTCGTCCTTGAGGAAGAGCGCGTGCCGCAGCTGGTTCACCTTGTCCGGGCCGATGGTGCGCTTGGCGAGGTTGCCGAGCAGCCAGGCGACGTTGTCGGGCGAGGCGCCGAAGAAGCCGACGCCGCTCCCGGCGAAGGTGATCTTCGAGGTGGAGCCGAAGACGAAGGCCCGGTCGGGGTGGCCGTGGCCGGCGCAGGCGGCGAGCACGTCGGCTATCGCGACGCGCTCGTCGGTCAGGTGGTGGACGGCGTAGGCGTTGTCCCAGAAGATCCGGAAGTCCGGCGCGGCGGTGGGCATGGCGGCGAGCCGGTCGACGACCTCGTCGCTGTAGCTGACCCCGTCCGGGTTGCTGTACTTCGGGACGCACCAGATGCCCTTGACCGAGGCGTCCTCGGCGACCAGCCGCTCCACGGTGTCCATGTCCGGGCCCTGGTCGGTCATCGGGACGGGGATCATCTCGATGCCGAGCCGCTCGCACACGCCGAAGTGCCGGTCGTAGCCGGGTACGGGGCAGAGGAAGGCGATCCGCTCCTGCTCCACCCAGCGGGAGGCGGCCCCCGGCAGCACGCTCAGCATCGCGTGCACCAGGCTGTCGTGCATCAGCTCCAGGCTGGAGTTGCCCGCGGCCACCAGCTGCTCGACGGGGACCTGGAGCGGGCCGCTGAAGATCTCCCGCAGCTCGCGCAGGCCGTGGAGA
This sequence comes from Streptomyces globisporus, assembly GCA_014649555.1. Classification (GTDB taxonomy): domain Bacteria; phylum Actinomycetota; class Actinomycetes; order Streptomycetales; family Streptomycetaceae; genus Streptomyces; species Streptomyces globisporus. The sequence continues at coordinate 39,749 of BMTG01000020.1, forward strand.
CCGCCGTAGTTGCGGGTGTCCACGGATTCGGCGCTGCGGTACGTCTCGCCGGGCAGGGCGAGCAGCGGTGCGGAGAGGTCGAGCTGGTCCGCGGCCGGCTTCCCGCGCGTGAGGTCGAGGGAGAGGCCCCGCTCCACCAGCTCGGCGTAGTCCTGCTGCGCGCGGTCTCGGTGGGCGGCCAGGGCTTCGGGGCCGGACACGATGGTGTTGATGGCAGATCTCCTTCGCGGGCGAACGCGGGGTGTACGGAAAACGGCGTACGGCAGACACGGCGTACAGGCATATGACGCCGTCTGCACCTTACGGAGGCGCTCGGCTCCGGCAGGCCCCAGGGTCGGTGGCCCGCCTCACAACCGGTTGCCCACGATCACACCGCGGCCCGGCTACTCGGCTGACCCCAGGCGGTCTGGACCAAACCTTCGGCGACGGCGGCGCGGTGGCGGGGGCGCTGATCATGGCGGCATTCGGGGCCTTCGCCGTCGCGGGCAGCTTCTCCGGGGTGTCCCCGCTCCTCGCGATGGCGGCGATCGGGATGGGGATCCTCGACCCCTGCGTCACGGTGCTCTCGCTCTCCCACAGCTCACCGGAGCGGCTGGGCCACGCCCGCCCGCTGCGGCGGCGCACCTTCACCTTCCGGAAAACGAAGGAGCGACGCCCCCGTTCCCCTGGGTGCGTAAGGCTGCACCGCAGGAACGGGGGCGTCGCTACGCCGGAGCGGATTCTCAGACGATCCAGCGATCGCCGAAGCCGCAGTTGGCGATTTCGAGCGCGGTGTCGTCCTTCGCGCTCGCGCCGCCGGTCGGGCGCAGGCACAGGTCGTTGCTGACCGCGTTACGGATCCAGTTGGTCCCGTCCCCGCGAGGGTCGAGCCACCAGAGCTGGTTGTCGCCGGTCGCGTTGCAGTGGAACTGGGTGACCTTCGTTCCCGCCGACCTCGCCCCGTAGTAGCCCAGGTCCAGGCACAGCCCGCCCTTGCTGTTGCGGATCAGGAAGAGGGGCGCGTTCTGGGGCCCGCCGTCCTTGTCCACGATGTCGAGGTTCCACAGCTGGTTGTCGGAGGTCGAGGTTGTGCAGGGGTCCTGGTTGATACGGCTGTCGACCTCGCCCTTGCCCCAGCCCGGGACGTCCACGCACTGTCCGGTATCCGCGTTCTTGATCACGGTGTTCTGGACCCCGGAGCGTCCGTTGGCCCACTGGCGGAGCTTTTCGGCAGGCGTCAGCACCTTGGCCTTGACCTTGGGCTTCTTCGCGTCCTTGGACTTCTCCGGCGAGGGCGTCGGCGAGGGCGTGACCGGCTGCTGGTGGACCACGGGCTCGACCGGCTTCTTCTCCTTCTTCTCCTTCTTGCTCGGCGTGGCGGAGGGGGCCGGCGACTGGCTGGTGTAGGTCTCCGGAACCGGAGGGCGTTCGCTGTCCAGCACCGTGCCGGCCGCGTTCTCGGTCCGGGTGCGCTCGGGCTCGCGGTCGTCCTGCCCTGCCAGGAGGAAAGGCACCGCGATCAGGAGCGCGCCGACGATGCCTGCCGCCGCGAGCATCGGCTTCTTGGGCCGACTGCCGGGCGGTTCGTCGCCCTCCTGCGAGCTCGCGCCACCGCCGCCCCCGGTTCCGGTTGCGGTCGCCACGGTGCCCGAAGCCGGGCCGTCGGTGCTGACGGTCGCCAGCTCCGCGGTCGGAACGGAAGCCGACGACGCCGACGCGGAAGCGGCGCCGGACAGTGCCGCGGCCGGGGCGGCGGGTTCGGCGGTGCTCTCCGCTTCGCCCCGGGGCGCGTTGGCGCGCGTCCCGGTCGCCTCGCCGGTCTTCGCGGCGTCGGGGCCCGTGGCGGCGTTCGTGTTCGCGTCGGCGTTCGTCTTCGCGGAAGTTCCGGACGCCGGGCTCTCCGCTCGGGTGGCGGTCTCCGGAGCGGTTCCGGAGGCGGGCGCGGCCTTACCGCCGGGCCGCTCGCCGCCGCCCGGCGCCAGTGCGCTGCCGGGGTCCCCGGGGGTTCCGGGCATGGTCACCGATCGGCGGACCGATACCGATGAGCCGCCGGAGTTCCGGCCGTTCCCCGTGCCACCTTCGCCGGTGGACGTGCCCGACCGCGTGGATATGCGGGAGGTTGGATCATGCTCTCTTGCCACCTAAGGTCCTCGCTCTTGTCGGGGTTCGTTGTCGCGTCACGGTCCGGCCCCCACAGCGCCCGCGCAGCGCTCCGGCCAGTGGCCGGTGCCCTTGGGTGTCGCTTCGGGTCCGGCTGCGACGGCTTCCAGCCGGGCGAGCACGGCCCGATCCCCCTCGGGATCGGGCGCGAGCGCCCCGGCAGGTCCGGTGAGTTCACGCAGATGGATCTGCACGCCGGGCTGCGCGCGGCGGACGGCCAGCACCCGGAAGAGCGTCCCGGGGGCGAACACGACCTCCTCCGGCCCGCGCTGCTCGGAGAACTGCCGCACGCGACGTCCGGCCACCGACCAGATGACATAGCTGTCACCCGGCGGCGGCGCGGTGCCGGCGTCCAGCCGCACGGTGCTCAGCAGAGCCGCGTCGCGCAGCAGTGTCCCGGGACGCGGCGGTCCGGGACGGCCGCCGTCTCCGGAGGCGGTGGTGCCGCGCAGCACCGCGCCCCGGTAGGACGGCATCCGGTTCAGCGCCGAGGCCACACAGGCGCCGTACGGCAGCAGGTCCAGCTCGCGGTCGCGCAGACTCCAGGTCAACGCGCCGTGGCTGAACGGCCCTTCCGAAAGGTGCAGGTACATCCGCAGCGCGATGAGATCGGCGCGGGCCGCCTCCTGCTCCTTTCCGCGCAGCGCGGGCATCCGGGCGAGCGCCCGTGCGACGGCCGCGCCGTGCCGGTCCCACATGTCGCCCGCGAGCGCGCGGAAGGCGGTCCGCTCGGCCTCCGAGCTGCGGTGACCGGGGTCCAGCAGGATCGGGGGAAGCGGAGCCTGCACGATCTCCGCGCCCTCGTCCTCGTTCCCCTCTCCGTCCTCGGCTCCGGCCTCGCTCACGTGGCCGGTGTCGGCCGTGTCGGGGGCCTCGAAATCGAGAACGCCTCGGGAATCCGGCGCATCCGGTACGGGCGGTACGTCCGGAAGCCGGGCGGCACCGGAGTCCGACGAGGCGGTCGAGGTGAGCGGCGCCGTCGCGGGCACGGGGTCGGAGGATTCGGCCACCACCCGGTGCGGCGGTCCCGGCGGGGCGGGCGCGGGCTCCGGATCGCGTACGTCCGGGCCTTCGGAGCGGGGAGCGGCCGGGGCGACCTCGACGGAGTCCGGTCCGGTGGACGGTTTCGGGGTGGGGGCGGCTGCCGGACCGTCCGCAACCGCGGAGATCTCCGGGGCTCCGGCCTCCGCCGGGGTCTTCTCGTCGTCCGCTTCCCCGGGTTCGGGCGCAATGGTCGACGCGCCACCCGCTTCCGGCTCCCCCGGCCTCTCCGGGGGCGCGGATCCGGCGTCCGCGGAGGGGCTTCCTTCGCCGTCGGGGCCTTCGGGCGCCCCAGGTGCGGGGTACTTCCGCTCGGCACCGGACCGGTCCTGCCCGCCTTCCGGTTCGGAGCCGTCGGCCGCCGCGGGGCCGTCGGTCGTGGCGGCGTTCCCGGTCGTCACGCCGGTGGCCGGATCCCCCTCGGCACGTTCGTCCGGGCCGGAGGTCTCAGCTGTTCCCCCGTTGTCGTCGCTTCCGGTCTCGGCCGCCGCTCCCGCGCGGCCGCCTTCATCGAGGCCGGGGGGCCGTACGGGGTCTTCGCCCCGACCTGCGGCGCGGACCTCCGCCTCCGGGGCGTTCGCCTCCGGCTCCCGCGCTTCGGGGCGCCCGGACGGGCCGGTGTTCCGCTCCGGGGCCTGGGGCGTCGGAGCGGCACGGGTGCCGAGCGCCGGGCCCGCGGTCGTTCCCGACGAGCGAGCCCGTCCGGCGAACCCCGTCGGAACGCGGTCGTCCGACCAGTCGAACGTGTCCGCCCGTCGCTCCCGCTCCCCGCGCGCCGCACTCCTGCCGGACGCGCCGGACTTGCCCGGGGTGACCGGGGTGCCCGAAGTCGCCGAGGTGGTCGGCTTGCCCGAAGGTGCCGAGGTGCCTGGCGCGCCCGAAGGTGCCCGCGTGCCCGAGGTGCCCGCGGTGCCCGAGGTTGCCGGGCCGGCCGGCGTGCCCGAGGTGGCCGCCGTGCCCGAAGTACCCGGGGTGTTCGCCGTCGTGGGCGTACCAGGTGCCGGACGCGCACCGGACGGACCTCGTCTGCCCGGCGTACCCGACGGGGCGGAGGCGGACGTCGTACCGGAGGTGCCCGCCCCCGTCGCGGCGCTCGCCCGCTCGCCCGCGCCCGTCTCCGTACCGGCGGCCATGGCCTCCCTGAGCTCCCGTGCACGCTCGGTGCGCGCCGCTCTGCCCCCGATCTTCGCGGGCGGGGCCGGGGTGGCCCCGGAGGCCCGTCCCGGCTGGTGCGGCACCGCGGGTTGTCCGGACTGGGTTCGCGGGCCCTGGCCGGCGCGCTCCGCCGGTCCGGACGACGCCGGGCGCTCGGTGCCCCGTACATGAGGCGGCGGTGACAACGATGCCACCGTGGTGGCTCCGGACGGAGCGACCGCCCCGGCCGCGGCGGGACGGTCCGGGGCCGTCTGCTGCCTGGCCCGGACCGGGGCCGGGGCGGCGTGGCGCAGGGTACGCAGTCCGTACTGGGCGGCCAGCCGCCGCAGTTCGCGTCCGCCGTCGCGGGCCACACCGTGCACATGGAGGACGGTGCGGCCGCGCAGGTCCGGCGCCAGGGATTCCAGCACGTTCGACAGGACCGGCCACAGCGAGGCGTCGAGGAGTTCACCCGGCATGCCCAGCTCGATCATCGGACCGGCCGGGTCCACCCGGCGGGCGGTGGGAGACAGCGCCGGGCCGCCGCGCGGCCCCACCCACATGCCGGCCCGCGTCACCGTGAGCTGCCAGTCATCGGTCAGACCGACCACGCCCTCCTCCGGACGCGCAGGCCCCGGCAGCGGAGGGCTCCAGCGCAGCAGCCGGGGCGGCCGGGCGCGGCCCTCCGCGTCCGGCGGGGAGCACCGGACCGCGTCCACGAACGGGATCCACGCCGGGGTGCCGTCCGGCGTCGCCAGGACCGAACGCACGGAGTAGGTGCCCATCAGGCCGGCGGCCGCGACGAGCGGCAGCCCGGTCATGACCTCCACGTCGATGTCCAGCCGGTCGGAGACCGACTGGGCCAGCGGCAGCAGATCGCGCCGCCCGCCGGGCACGAGCCGCACGTCGACCTGGACGTCGTCCGGGAGGGCTTCGAGCACCTCGGCGACCTCCTCGGCGGAAATGTCCTCGCCGAAGGGCACGCCGACCACCACGGTCAGGCGTCGGGGGTCGACCGGTACGGCGTGGTAGAGGTCGCCGGGCCGGGCCGGCGCGGCCCCGGACGGACGGACCAGCACGCCGGCAGGTATCTGCTCGACGACGCAGCCGCCCGCCAGGGCCGACGGGAGGTCGTCGAGCGCGGACTGCCAGGACGGCTGCGGGCTGCGCGGGCCCAGGGGTTCGGGCCGTTTCCCCGGCGCGAACCGCCACCAGGCGCCCGCCGAGGACCGCCGTCCGGCGCCTTCGACGGACGGGATGAAGAGGGAGCCGCCCGGCACGACGAGCGGCGGCCCGTCCGGCGCCTCCACCTCCATCCGCCAGGCGTCGGCGATGCGGCGCGCGGTGGCGGGCCGGCCCTCGACGTCAAGCCCCGCTCCGGGCATCACCAGCCGTACGCTGTCGGCCCCCGACTCGCTCAGCGTGTCGAGCAGTTCGCTCAGCTTCGGCCAGAAGGCGGCGGATCCCGCACCCTCGACGCCCGCGATGACGGTCACGGTGTCCTCGTCCGCACGCATGGTGCGGGCCAGGTCGGCGACGTCGGCCGGGGTGAGGGTGTCGTCGGAGAAGGTCCGCAACAGCAGCAGTCCGTCGTGGTCCTCGACCAGGAACCCCTCCTCGGCTCCACCGTTCGCTTCGCCGGAGGCGGCCGGCGCGGCAGCGGTGCGGTCGCGCCCGGCACCGGTGGAGGGTCCGGTGCCGCGTCGGCGTGCGAAGACTCCTCTGCCCTTCATGCCCGGGCCTCCGTTCCGGCCGGGGACGCGGCCGTTTCCGTCCGGCCGGGCGCGTCGGCGACGAGCCGGTCGGCGTCGGTCACGTGGACCGCCAGAATGCGCGGCGCACTCGGCCCTTCCGGGCTGTCCGTGCTCACCGGCCGGGCCTCGCCGCGCTCCTGGGCCGCGATCTCCTCGGCCAACGCCTGCGTCTCCATGATCATTCCGGCCGGTCCGGTCGGGTTGACGTAGAGGGAGTGGCCCTCGGGCAGCCCCGCGACCACGTCGGCCACCGGGACCAGCCGGGCGGCGAGCGATCCGAGGGCGCGGAGGTGAGCCGGGCTCGTGAAGACAGGGACCACGGGGTCGCCCTGGGCCGACCGGAGGGCCGTGGGCTCGCCGTCGGAGCCGATGAGCACCGCGACTTTCGACGCGGCCAGGGTCCGCAGGACCTCGGCGGCCGGTCCGTAACCGGTGACAGCGCGCTGGACGGCGGACTCCACCGGGTCGGTGGCTCTGGGCCAGCCGAGCGCCTCGGGGGAAGGCCGATAACTCTCGTTGTCCTCCCACGCCACGATGGTTCCCGTGGCGTCGGTACGCCACCGGCCGGGGACCGCCCAGTCCGGCGGTGTGCCCTGTCCCGGCCATGCGGCGTCGGGCATGCTGAGCCAGCGGTCGGGCAGTTCCCGCGCCGCCTCGACCACCTCGGGGGGCGGCTCGGGCAGCGTCCCGTCCGGTGCCACCGGACCGGCTGCTGCGTGGGCCGGGTCCGCCGGACCCCCGGCGGCCGGAACCGCTTCGGCCGGCGCGGGCCCCGGCTCCGGTATGGCCGGGTCGTCCTCGGCTGCGGGGAGGGGCTCGGGTCCGGGCGCGGGAGATATCTCCGGGACGGACCTGTCGACGTACTCACTCACCGGCGGGCACTCCAAGAACAGAAGACACGAGCCATTGCTGCGAACTCACCCTCATCAGTTGACAGTCCGGTGATACGGACGGCCAGGCCGGGCCCTCTGCCGTGGTGCGCACGGAGGGGCGTGCGGGCGGCAAGCGGAATCGCGGACCACACGAGGTTCTGCTCACGGATGAACCGTACCCGCACAAAGTGGAGTTAGAGGCGTCAGATCCGTACCCCCCTGCCCTCTTCACCGCCTGTTCCTGCCCTCCGTGGCGTCCGGCCCTGCCCTGCCACCACCGCCTGGGCCGGCCGGGAGACCGCGGGCTCAGCTCTCCCCCCGGAAGAACTCGGGCCGCTCCTCGGCGGATCCGGAGGGCCGGGGGGTGGCCTCGGAGCCGCCGCCGGCCGTCAGCCCGGGAGGCCAGGCGTCGGCCTCCTCCAGGCGGGCGAACTCCTCCAGCTCGGCCTGGGCCGCCAGCAGGGCGCTCGCCGTGACGAGTTGCCCCACGGGTGCGGAGGAGCTGAGGACCAGCACCTCCTTCCCCTCGGGGAGCCGGTCCAGGAGGTCGGGTACCAGCATCATCTCGTGCGGCGGCAGCCTGTCCTGGTCCAGGGTCGGGGAGGCCGGGAAGACCGGAACGGCCTGGGTGCCGTCCTGCGCGTCGGTGACCGCCAGGCCGCCCACCTCGTCGAGGCACACGGCGACTTCGGCGTCGGCGACCATCAGGGCGAACAGATCCTCCGAGGCGTACCCGGTGGCGACCAGCTGCACGGCGGCGTCCACGGGGCTGACCGGCGGGGCCCAGCCGTGTGCGTCGGGCGACGGGCGGTACTCGGTGTTCTCCTCCCACTCCACGATGTCGCCCTCGATGTCGCTGCGCCAGCGCCCCAGGATCGCCCAGGGAGGCGTGGGCTCGTCCTCGTCGCCGGTCCAGTGCCGGTCGATCACGGACAGCCAGTGGTCGGGGGCCGCCTTCGCGGCCTCCACGTAGTCCTCGGGCGGCTCCCTGAACCCCGGTCGGCCCCGCAGCACGGCGGACGGGCCGCTCTGGACACCGGAAGGGCGCGGTCCGGAATCAGCGGGCCCGTCGGCCGTCTCCGCGTCGGCGGGGCCGTCGGGCTCGCGGTCCGGTGCACCGGAAGGGCTCGTCATCGGGGCAACTCCATCGGTTCGCTTCGTGCGTTGTACGGGGGCGGTCAGCTCTCGGAGCGCGCGGAGGCGTCGCGGCCGGTCTCTTCGGCGGGGTCCGGGAGGGGGGCGGCAGGGAAGGAATCCGGCCCGTCCGCCTCGGTGGCCGAGGACTCCGGGGCGTCGGCCCCGGCCTCGGTGGAGCGCCCGGGTTCTTCGGGCGTCGCCCCGGCGGCCTCCTCGACCGCCCGGCGCAGGGCGTCGGTCTCGACGGTCATACCGACCGGCCCGGAGGGGTTGACGTAGAGCAGGTGGCCCTCCGGCAGACGTTCCATCACCTCGGTGACCGGCGCGAGTTCGTAGCCGAAGCGGCCGGCCGCGTGCAGATGAACAGGTGAGGAGAAGACCGGTACCACCGCGGTCCCGTCGGGTGAGACCGCCGACAGAGGTACGCCGCCGGGCGCGAGCAGGACGGCGACCTCCGCCGTGGCCAGCGCTCTGGGGACCGCCTCCCCCGGACCGTACCCCGTGGCGGAGAGCTGCACCGCCTCGTCCACCGGGTCGGTGGGGGCGGGCCAGCCGAGCGCCTGGGGCGACGGCTGGTACGCCTCGTTCGGCTGCCACTCCTCGATGTCGCCGTCCAGACCGGACCGCCACCGGCCCACCACGGCCCATTCCGGCGGATCGCCCTCGCCCGTCCAAGCCGGGTCGACCATGCCGAGCCAGTGATCGGGGGCGAGCCGGGCGGCCTCCCTGATCTCCTCGGGGACCGGCGGCGCGGCGTCGTCGCCGGTCGTGGCCGGTCCTGCGGCAGTGCTGTCGTTCATGGATTCCTCGCTGGGATCAGGCACGGACGTCGTTCAGTATGCGGCGGATCCGGTCGGCCAGGCTGCCTGGGGGTATCTGGTTCCGGTCCCGGAACCAGTCGTCGACCAGCCGCTCCAGCCGCTCGGGCGTCAGTGGGGCGGCCCCTGACGCGGTGTCGGGACCGAGCGCCGACAGGAGCCGCAGGGCGTCCTCCAGGACGATCCGGTGCTCCTGGGCCCATGCGGCCACCGCGGGGTCGGCGGGGTCAGCCGGACCGGACAACTCCTCGCCCCCGAAGGGGTGCAGAGCGTGTTCGTCGGGGAACAGTCCGTCGACCGCGACGTGCTGCCTCAGTTCCGCCTCGGTCAAGGGGGCGATCCTCCAGTAACGGCCCCAGTTGTCGACGTAGTCGAGGTCGGCCGGCTCCGGGGTACCGGCGTGCCGCAGCCGGTCGAGGACCAGTTGGCTGCCCCGCATGATCTCGTCCAGACCGTGGTGCTCCGCCTGCAGCATCTCTGCCATGAGAGCGAGCCGGACCAGTCCGAGGTCGATGTCGAGGCCCCACTCCTGGCGCATCTTCACCGCCTGCGACATCAGCCGGTGGGCCGAACCGGAGGTCGCGGCCCGGACGAGGGCTCCCCTGTCCTCCGCTTCCGCCTGCGGGACGCTGTCCATGGCGATGTCGTACCGGTGCATGCCCGGAATCCACGGGATGCCGTCGTCCGGCATCAGGGCCCGCTCGGCCTCGCTCAGAGGCGGCGAGAGGTCCTCAACGCGCGCCCGGGTCCGCAGCTCACGCTCGGCCCGCTCCATCCGCCGCTGTTCCTCGGGGGTTCTGTCCGGCTGCCCCGACAACTGCTGGTAAGCGGTGATCGTCCGGGACGGAGGCCTGGCGGCCCGGTACTCCTCGGTGATCACGTCGGGGTTGGGGTCGGGGCTGCCGAGCAGTTCGGAGATGACTCCGCCCTGGCCGTCCGGCGCCTGGGAGCCGATCCAGAGCATGCCCATGCGTTCCCGCGTGTTGCCCGACTCCACGACGGCGAGGAGCTGGTCCCGGCCGGTGCCGACCGCGCCGTCGACGGTGGGGTCGTCCGAGCCCAGCTCCGCCCAACGGCCTGCCGCGACCGCCCGGTCCCACAGCTCGCGGGTCATCACCGCGAGCTGGGCGTCCACCGCTTCGTAGCCGCCGAGATACCGGCCGAGGCGCTGCTCGAAACGCACGGCCTCGGTCATGTAGCGGATGCGGGCCATGACCCACTCCGGCGCCGGCCGGTCCGCCGCCCGGCGCAGCACGGACGCCGGGGCGAAGGACAGGGCGTGCACCAGCCGGTTCAGCCGCTCCTCCTCGTCGACGGCCGTATCGCCGGGTCCTTCCGGAAGCCCGGCCAGATGGCGGTCCCCGTCCGCGACGAGCAGGGCGAGCGGTCCGCCTTCGGTGCGCCCACCGTGGAACGTCACCTCGCCGTCGGGGCCCGCCACGGCCACCGTCACACCGAGGCTGCGTGCCGTCGCCGCTGCGAGGGGCCTCATCGGCAGTGTGGTGCCGCCCTGTTGGTACGAGGGGTCGGCGAGCAGCACCCGCAGGCGCTGCACCGGAGCCGGCTCCACCCGCGAGGCCGGGAGGCGGTCGCCGTAGAGCATGGCCTCCGTGCGCAGGGATACGCCGAGGGAGACGCCGGCCCGGTCGAGGAGGGCCAGCGGAAGGTCCTGGCCGCCGTCCAGGGGCGGGATGTCCAGGTCGGACACGTCGTCCTCGGTGACCGTGCCGCCCAGCCAGGCGCGGAAGTCCTCCGCCGTGTCGACGCCCGCGTCCCGCAGTCCGTCCGCGGCCACCTGGCGGACCGCGAGGAGCAGGACGTCCGCAGTCCGGTCCCCCTCGCCCGGGGACTCGTGCAGGGTGTAGAGGGTGCCGTCCAGTTCGGCGGCGTACGGTCCCGTGCGGCGGTAGCCGTCGCGGGGTGCGGTCGCCTCCGGCTGCCGCGTCTCCGACTCGCCGGTGGCGCGGGTGTCGTCGGTTTCGTCGGCGTCGTCGGTGTCGTCGGTGAGTTCGACGATCCGGGGCGAGGTGGCGTCCTGCGCGTTGTGGTACGCCGGGTGCGGGTAGCCGGGCATCTCCCGGAACTCGTAGTCGAGGTAGTCGCGTCCGGTCTCGGGCTCCGTCACGACCTCGCGGTTGACGATGTCCAGCGCCGCGCCCGGCGGATAGAGGGCCTCCTGCTCGTTGAGCCACGCCGAGAACGGCGCCATCGGACGGGCGGTGGAGTGCTCCACGTATCCGCGCATCGCGTGTCGGTCCCGGGCGTCGCCCATCTCCTCCAGATCGCCCCGGGTGTAACCTCCGGCGGTCTCCCAGCTCTCGGTGGTACTGCGGAACCGCGGCACGAACAGCGTGGTCGCGGTGAGGAGCGGCGAGTCCTGCGGGATCGCGTCCACGGGCCCGGGCAGCCAGCCGCCCCAGTAGACCGGGCCGTTGAGCGGCGGCAGGATCTCCAGCGCCTCGACCGCCATGTCGACGTGCATGCTCATGTCGTCGTACAGCCGGTCGGCGACGCGGTCCACCCGGCGGCGGATCTCCTGGACGTCCGGACCGGTCGCGTCCGCGTCCAGGTCCCGCAGATCGGACATGGCGTCGCTGAGGTCCTCGTCGCGGTCCAGCAGTTCGGGCAGGCCCTGCCCGCTCTCCACGGCGTCCTCTCGGACGTACCTCCACACCCGTTGCCCGAACATCCAGCGGCCGACCGCCTCGCCGAAGCGCCCGGCGGTGACGTAGGTCTTGAAGAGCTCGTGGTCCTGGCTGGAGTAGAGGTACAGGGCGGTCAGATGGCCCGGGGTCAGGGCGTGCAGGGAGGCCCGTGCCCGGTCGCCGAAGCGTTCCAGCCACTGGGTGGCGACCTCGGTCCGCTCCGCCAGCTCCTCGCTCGCCGGGGCCCCGGTCATCGCCGCGTTCATCGCCTGGACGAGGTCTCCGGGGACGTGGGTGTCGAGGTGGGAGAAGAAGCGCGTCCTCTGGTCGTAGGCCTGGTGGTGCGGCAGGACCGGGCCCATGCCGAAGACGCGCGCGGTCACCTGGTGCAACCGGGCGCCGTCGTGGGCGAGCGCGGCGCGCTCCGGCTCCAGGCCCACACCCGCCAGGTGCGAGGCGCGCAGCACTTCGTGCAGGGACTGGGTGTCGGTCAGGACCGCCCAGGACAGCACCGCCTTGCGGAAGGCCAGCAGCTCGGGCCCGCTCGCCCCGAGCGCCCGGTACGCCTGGAGCATCCACAGGGCCGGGCCGACCATGCCGCCGACATAGCGGAATCCGCGCGGGTCGTGCGCGAGCCGGTACGCGCCCTGCCGGTTGCCGTTCGGCCGGGGCGGCCAGGGCATCGCGAGCCAGCCGGGCAGGGTCTGCTGCAGGGTGACGGGTCCTCCGTTGCCGTACGCCGCCAGGCCGAACGCCCGGACCAGCTGGGGAACCGACGGCCCGCTCTCCAGGAAGCGCGCCACCGCGTCCGGCTGTCCGGTCCACTGCTGGGCCTCCGGGCCCTGGAAGAAGGCGCCGTCCGCCGCGAGCGGACCGTGCCGCTGGGCGAGGGCCTGACGGAGCCGGGAGAGGGCGTGCGCCGCGGCCTGGACGGTCTCGGGTTCGGCAGCCAGCCTCTGTGCCAGCCCCGCCTCGAACCGGAAACTGAGGTTGCGCCAGTTCCGGTCCCCATAGAGCCGGGCGAACCGCACGGTCTCGGGTGCTCCGGCGACCCGCCACCCGGGCACCGACCAGGGCTGGGTGGCCGGGGCGTCCGCGGCGGGGGCCGGGACGGCGGGCAGTACGGCGTCCGCGCCCGCCCGGGACCTCGGCGGGACCCGCAGGATGGTGGTGGGGCTTCCGTCCGCCGCCTCCAGGAGGTGGATGTCGGCGGTCGGTCCCCCGTCCTCGTCCCGGCCCGGGGTGATCGCCGTGCGACCGGTGTTGAGGTACACGTCCAGGCCGGTGAGGTCGGCGATGTCCGCGGCGCGGCGGACGGCGCGCTCCAGGCTCTCGCCCCCGGGTGCGGTGCCGGCGGGTCCGCCGGTGGCGGTGGCCACGTCGCACGCGAGGACGGTGATGCTGGTGAAGCCCGCGGCGGCCGGGTCCGGTCCGAGCAGACGTCCCACCGCCGCGCTGTCGGCGCCGGCGGGCAGGTCGTTCGCCCCGGCGACGGCGTAGCCTTCCGGCCCGCCGTGGGACGTCCAGAAGAAGGTGCCGGACGCTCCCGTGGCGGGGAGGGGACGCCGGTGGGCGACGCGTTCCTGGGCGGGTCCGCGGCTCCATTCCGTGTAGTGGGTGGCCTGGGGCAGGCGGCTGTAGAAGGGCTCGCGCAACGCCCAGTCGCGCCGGGTGAAGGATGCCTTGCCGACGGTCCTGCCGTCCGCCTCGATCTCCTGGACGACGATCTGCTGCGTGGCCGGCGCGGTCCCCTGCCCCTCCCACGGGGCATTCCAGTAGTCGTGCCGGGGGTAGGCACGGGTGGCCGTTTCCGAGGGGTCCGCGACGAGGCCGGAGTCCGCGTCGGAGTCCGTCTCGGAGTACCCGTCGACATCCGACAGTTCGACGTCCGACAGGTCGGAGTCGGAGCGGCCGAGGTCGAACACGTCGTCCACCGCGTCCTCGAACACGGCCGGTGTGTACGGCACCGGGCCGGTCCGCGGCACCTCGGAGAGGCCGTCGGGCAGCGGGGTCGTCTCCTCCGCCACCTCGTGCAGCATCGGGGGCCGCCGGTAGGACTCGACGAGTCGTCGGCTGACGACGTCGAAACGCATGCCCGGCGGGTACAGCGCCTCCCCTTCCGACAGGTGCTTGAGGAAGGGGGCGGCGTCGCGGGCCGTGGAGTTCGCGACCTCGATCAGTCTGCGGTGCGACCGGGCGGGCACGGGCTTGTCGCTCAGCGCGAACTCGACGGCCTCCTCGATATTCAGCGAGGTACTGCGGAAGAACGCCACCTCGATGGCGCCGTCGCCGTACAGGGGGCCGTTCAGCGCGGGCCGCTCGACGGGCCCGGGCGCACCCCGCTCGCCCCACCAGATGGTCCGGTCGACGGACGGCAGGATCTCCAGGGCCTCGATGGCCATGTCGATGTGGAGCCTCAGCTCGTCGTGGAGCCGGTCGGCCATCGCGTCCGCGCGGCGGCGCAGCGCGGCCAGGTCGGGGTGGGGGGTGTCGAGGTCGGGCAGCTCGGTGAGTTCGGCGTACAGATCCGCGAACTCGGGACGGCTGACCAGGGTGAGCGGCGGCATGTCCAGCTCCTCCTCGCGCGCCGACTCCAGCAGGTACTGCCAGCTGTGGAAACGCACCAGGTGACGGCTGACGCCCCGGCCCAGCCGCTCCCCGTTGAGCAGCGCCTTCATCAGCCGGTAGTCGTAGGAGCTGTAGAGGTACAGGGCCGTGATGTGGGCGGGCGTGAGCTGCCTGAGCGCGGCGGCGCCCCGGTCGCCGTACCGCTCCAGCCATGCGGCCATGGCCTGGAACCTGGGCGTGGGGAGGGACGGCAGCGCTCCGGCGAGCGCGGCGTCGGCCATCGTGACGAGGGCGTCGGGGACGTCCATCGTCCCGGTGAGCTCGTACGGGAAGGACATGCGGTCCTGGTAGAGCGCCTGGTGCGGCGGAACCAGGGCTGCGGGCGCCTTTCCGTCGTCCTCGCGCGGCAGCAGGCCGTCCTCCGTGAAGGCGCCCACGGTCCAGATGTGCAGCGCGGCCCCGTCGCGGGTTGCGGCTCCGCGCTCGGCGGCGGCGCCCATGCCGATCAGGTGGGAGGAGCGCAGCACCTCGTGCAGCGACTGGAGGTCGTACGGAATCGTCCAGGCGGCCACGGCGGCGCGGAACGGGGCGAGCAGCTCGGCAGGCAGGCCGAGTGCCGCGGCCACCCTCAGGAGGTGCAGCGCGGGCCCCCGCTCGCCGCCGACCCGGCGGAAGCCGCGGGTGTCGTGCACGGCGCGGTAGGCGCTGTCCCCGCCGAACCGCCCGCCGCCCTCGGTGAGCGCCTCGTGGACGGGGGTCGGCAGCCCCGGTCCGGCGTAGGACGCGTACACGAACGCCCGCATCAGCCCGTCCAGTGCCTCCGGGCCCGGCGGTTCGTCGAGCAGCCGCTCCAGCTCGGCGGCCGGGTCGTCGGGGGTCTCTTCCGGGTCGAAGAACGCGTGTGCCGCACGCTCTTCCCCGTTGCGGAGCGCGAGTTGGCCGTACAGCCCGCGCACCGCGAGCCCGGTGGCCTCGGCGAGCCGGGGGACCTCGCTCAGCGCCTCGGCGAGCGAGTCCTCCCAGTCGACGCTCGCCTGTCGCCAGGCGCGCTCCCGGTAGAACCCGGTGAACCGCGGTGTGCCCGGCGCCCCGGCGGGGCTCCAGGACGACACCGACCACGGCGTGCCCCGGTCGGCGTCGAGGTCGTCGAGCTCTTCGGGGGCGGCGTCCAGCACCCTGCCCTGGACGTTGAACTGTCCGGGTGCGGGGTAGCGGTGCGCGGTGCGTCCGGCGGCGGACGTACCCGGGGTCGGGACACGGGGGCCCGTCCAGCCCACCGGATAGGCCGTGACCCATTCCGTGGGCTGCCCGTCGGCGTCCTCCAGCAGGTGCGGCAGCCCGTCGGACACCGCCACCCGGCCGGTGGGGAGGTGGACCGGCAGTCCCGCCCGGTCGGCGATGCGCTCGGCCCGCGCTCGGGCCTCCGCCCGGTTGCGGGGCACGTCGCCGGGGCCGCAGGCGAGCACCGTCACGCTGCCGAAGCCGCGCGTGCCGGCCGACCGCAGCAGCCGCCCGGCGTAGGAACCGTCGTCCGTCAGCCGGCCGCCGTCCTCGGTGGCGAGCGCGAGCCCGTCACCGCCGCCGTGCGAGGCGAAGAAGAACGTCCCCCCTGTCGTTCCGCCGCCGGGCAGCGCCCGGTGGGTGGGGACGGGCCTGCCGTCGGCGTCGCGTTCCCACGACACGAAGCCCGTGGCGTCGGCCAGGCGGCCGTACTCCTGCTGCCGTTCCGCCCAGTCGGCGTCGTCGAACGACGCGATGCCGATCGTGCTGCCGTCCTGTCGGCGTACGGTCCGCAGCACCGGTGCGCGACGGGACGGCGTCTCCCGGGCGTCGGCCGGGGGCGCGATGCCGAAGAGCGCGTCGGGAGTGCCCGACGTCGTGCCGGTCGCGGCCGCCTCGGTGACGTCGATGCTCTCGTACGGCCGCGTAAGCGTGTCGCCGGGAACGACCGTCCGGGTGGTGACGTCGAAGGAGGCGCCCGGCGGGTACAGGACCTCGGTCTCCAGCGGCAGCACCACGAACGGGCTGACCTCCCGCGCGGTCGAGTCCGCGACATGGACCAGTCCGAGGTGCGAGTCGCCGGGGGCTCCCTTGCTCCGGTGCATGAAGCCGAGCGCTTCGTCCCGCTCCAGCGCCGTGCTGCGGAAGAAGGGCACGGTGATGCGGTTCCGCCCGTACACCGGCCCGTCGGACGGTGGCGCGCCCAGCGGTCCGGGCATGCCACGGTCGCCCCACCAGACGTCTCCGTGCAGCGGCGGCAGGATCTCCAGCGCCTCGACGACCATGTCGACGTGCGACGGAAGCTCCGCGAACACCGCGTCGGCCATCGCGTCCAGACGGCGCCTCAGGGCGGCCACCTCGGCGGTCCGCTCGCGGAGGTCGTCCACGTCCCACATGGCGTCGAACAGGGCGGTGAAACCCCGCTGCCGGCGCAGCGTCATCGGGAGCAGGTCGGCGGCTCCGACCTCCGCCATCTTGCTGGTCATCGTCCAGGCGTTGAGACGTACGAGTCGACGCCCCATACCCGCGCCGAACCGCTCGCCGTTGAGGAACGCCTTCATCAGACGGTAGTCGGCTCCGCTGTACAGGTGGATCGCCGTCAGATGGGCGGGCGACAGCCGTCGCAGCGCGTCCCGGCCCGCGTCGCCGTAGCGGTCGAGCCAGGCGAGAAGCGCCCGGTTCCGGGCGGTGTCCGGGCGCAGCGTGCCGGCGAGCGCGGCGTCGGCCAGGTGCGCGAGGTCATCGGGGAGGTTCAGGCCGCTGCGCGTGATGTCACGGCCGAACGTCATCCGCTCCGCGTACAGGGCGAGGTGCGGTGGGACCAAAGCCGCGGGACGGTCCGTCCGTCCTTCGCCCTCCGGGGAGCCCGCGATGAGCGCGCCGGCCGCCCAGGTGTGGAGTCCGGCGCCGTCGCGCAGCGCGGTGTCGCGCTCTGCGGCGGTTCCCCCGCCGACCCGGTGGGAAGCGCGCAGGATCTCGTGGAGCGACTGGAGGTCGGCCGGGATCGCCCAGGCGATGAGTGCGTCGCGCAGGACGGTCAGGCTGTCCGGTGCCGCACCGAGCGCGGCGTAGGTCCGCAGGAGCCGTAGCGCGGGGCCCGCCTCGCCGCCCACGCGGCGCATTCCGCGGCTGTCGTGCACCTCACGGTAGGAACTGCCCGGCGTGTAGCGCCCCTGCCGGCCGGGCGGGCGGGCCAGGGTCTCGGCCGTCTCGCGGGGCAGGCCGTGGCCCGCGTGGGCCGCGTAGGTGAACGCGGTCATGAGCGCGGCGAGGGTGAGCGGCCCGGGCGGGGCGGTCAGCAGCCGCTCCAGCGCCGCGGCCGGGTCGCCCGGGGGTGCGTCCGGGGCGAAGAAGGCGCGCTGGGCAGCCTGCTCGCCGTGGCGCGCGGTGAGTTCGCCGGCCATGCGGGACACCGCGTCGCGCGTCGCCTCGGTGAGCCCTGCGGCGCGGCCCGTGTGCGCGGCGAACGCGAGCTCGAAGGCCGCACTGCGGCGCCGCCACTCCCGGTCGCGGTACAGGGCGGCGAACCGGGCCGTGCCGGGCGACCCGGCGGGACGCCAGGACCGTAGGGCCCAGGCCGGGCCGGTGGCGGCTGCGGGCACCGGTCCGGTGGCTGCGGGCGCCGCATCGGCAGGGTCGCGCCCCGGGGCGCCGTCCTGGTCCGCCGTGGACACCGGGGTGGCGTTGATGCGGACGGCGGACGGATAGGCGATGTCCGGCCGGCCGCTCTCCCCGTCGCGTTCCGCGGCACGACGAGGCGCGCCGGTCGTGAAGTGGAAGGTACCGGTGCCGGAGTCGTGCCGGGCCGAGTGGACCGGCCAGGCGGAGGGGCCGGCCTTGACCGCCCCGCCCGGCGTCCCCGTCACGGCACCCTGGGTCGGCCGGGGCTTCCAGATGGTCCTGGTCCACTGCCCCAGCTTCTTCTCCCGCAGGGCGGTGATGCGCAGCGGGTCGAACGGGTCGTCCTCGATCAGGTCCAGGGGTCCGGAGTAGCCGAAGGCACTGCGGCCGGTGCGGTCGGTGAACGGCTGGGTCCGCCGCGCCTTGCCGTCCGTGAAGCCGGCCATCGGGAAAACAACGGGGACGTCGACGCCCGCGTCGGTCACCAGCGGAGCCAGGTCCAGCAGCGCCCACAACTCCTCGTCGGGAACGGGCAGCGGGCTGTGTCCGGGCAGGTGGATGACGATGCCGCCGTCGTCCGCCCGGGTCCCGGTCCAGATCACCAGGGACTTTCCGCCCGGCTCCGTGGACCTCCACTGGGCCGGGTGGGGAAGGGTGAGGACGTCGTTGCCGGCCTTGACCCGCGCGTACCACTGGTCGCTCTCCACGCCGTTCGGGGCGGGCCGTCCGCTCCAGTTGTAGCCGGTGGGCTCCGTCCCGTCGGTGAGAGTCTGCCGGAGGGCGCCGAGTTCGCGGAGGTGGTGGGCGGCGAGCTGGTGCGGGTCGGTGATGTCGATCCGGCGGGCGTGGGCCCGTAGCGCCAGGAACGTCAGGTCCGCCGTCGTCTCGTCGCTCCACGCCTCCGTGTCCGCGAGGTGGAGGGCGCGGCGGCCCAGGCTCTCCTGCTGCGCCGGGTCCAGGCGGAACAGGACCAGGTCGGCGCCGGCCACCATCGCCCAGAAGGCGCGGGTGATGTCCTTGGGCCGCAGGGTGACGGGTTCGGGGAGGCCCACCGCGTCGCGGACCAGGTCCTCGCCCTGGCTGCCGGAGAGTTCGTCGACGGCGTACGTCAGGGGGGTGTCCGGCAGCATCCCGGAGAGCGTGCTGTCCGGCTGCCCGCCGATCAGCTGCCGGGCGGCGTCCAGGACGTCCCGGTAGGCGTCGCGGCCCGGGGTGTCACCGCCGACGCGCCGGGCGAGGAACGTCCACAGCTCCATCCGGAACGGGGTGAACCGCCGCATGCCGGGGTCGTTGGCGCGCAGGGTCTCCAGCGCGGCGATGCCCTTCAGCGCCCGCTCGTACCCGCCGCCCGGCACCCAGCGGTCGTCCTCCACGGCGTGGTCGAAGACCAGGCGCAGCGCGCGGACCAGCCGCAGCACGGTCGCCCGGACCTCCGGCGGCACGGTGTCCGGATCGCCGTGCAGGTCCGCGATCACGGCCAGGCGGTCCAGTTCGGCGTCGGTCGGCTCCGGCCGGACGCGCACCAGGCGGCCGACCACCCCGCCGGGGGTGTCCTCCAGCATGAAGGAGTCGTCGTCCAGCCCTGCCGTATGGGTGGGCCCCTCGACGTCCAGCCGACTGGCGTTGGCCGTGTGCTGGATGAGGGACACCTCGTCCAGCGGGTCCTCCACGGGCCGTACCGGGCGGCCCTCCTGCGGTTGGTCGAGGGGATGGCCCGGCGATGCCGAGTAGCAGACCTGGAGGCCGATCCGGTGGCCGGGCGGCAGCTCGCGTACCTCACGCAGTCCGCCGATGTAGCGCCCGCCTTCGGCCGCGGTCAGCATCACCGTCGAGCCGTCGCGCAGGACGATCTCCAGCGTGCCGGGATAGCCGTGTCCGTAGTACGTGTAGACCGCGGGGTCCAGGGTGTACGGCTCGGTTCTGACGACCTGGTCGCCCAGGGTGGTGGCCGCGTAGTGGATCCGCTGCCGCCGGTGGAAGAGCCCCCGCAGGAGCCTCTCGCGCTGGTCCAGGTCGTCGCCGACCGACACCCTGCCGTACCGCTCCCGGCGGTCGAAGACCAGGGGCCGGGTCGCCACGTCGCTGTCGCGGAAGGTCCTGCCCTCGATCGAGGTCCACTGCCGGTCCACGAAGGGCGCCGACGCCGCGGGCGGGTCGAACGGCACCCAGTCGCCGTGCCAGCCGGCGGGGTCGTGGACCGTCATCGTCGGGATGCGCGCCTGGAGCGCCGAGTCGTGTCGGAGCCGCCCGTCGCCACTGGGGGCCCACACCCGGCGGCCGAGCCGGCCGGCGACCGCGCGCACCAGGTCCAGGTACTGCGCTCCGGCGTACGGGATCGCCAGGACCACCGGCACGTGGGGCGGCAGCGCGGGCAGTTCCGGATCGGCGGCCAGCTTCTCCGCGAACGCCTCCGGGGTCAGGCCCTGGGCGTCGAGGGCGCGGTCGCCGACCAGATAGGCCTCGCTCCCCCAGGGTGCGGGCTCGTCCGGCTCCCGGGCGGCCTGTCCGTCCACGGCCTCCCGTACGCGGTCGGTGCGCACCCGGTCGGTCCAGGCGCCCGTCAGATCGCGTCCGAGCACCTTCCCGGCGTCGTCCCGCAGCACGGTGGCCGGGTCCTGGAAGGGGTCCGTCCCCAGGTCGGCCGGGGACGGCGGCCCGAAGAAGGCCGGCTGGTCCTGGCCGGTCGCGGTGGCGGCGGTGAACCGGCGGGCGGCGGCGGTCCATCGGCCCGGGGCGTTGGTCGCCGGGTCCGGCAGGGCGACGATGCCGAGCGGGTTCTTGGGGCTCGGGGCGGTGAGCGCCATCGGGGCGCTGTAGCCGTAGGCCGGGCGGCCGGTGCGCTGCGAGAACCGCTGCACCAGCTCCGGGCTCAGCGCCCCCGGTCCGGTGGTGAGGAACAGCACCGGGATACCGAGAGAGACCGTGCGCAGCGCGGGCGCCAGGTCCAGCAGGGCCAGGAACTCGTTCTCCGGTACGGGGACGGGGGCGCGGCCGGGGAGGTGGAGGACGGGGGTGCCGGTCGGGTCGACCTCGATGACGTTGAGCAGGGGCATGGGCTTGCCGGGGCCGGCCCATTCAGGTGTGAGCTGGTGGGAGGCCGTCCCGTCGGGCCGGCGCAGGGTGCTCCAGTCGATCCCGGCGGGGGCGTTGGCGCCGGACCAGTTGACACCCTGGATGTTGGGTCCCTGCCGCAGCACGGCGGCCGGGCCGAAGGCGCCGCTCTCCGCCAGGTGGAACGCGGCGAGCAGGTCGTGGTCGGTGGCGTCCATGCCCTGGGCGATCGCCTTGGCCGACACCGCCCAGACGGCTTGCTGCTGGTTCCGGCCCCAGGTGGCGGCGGGGTCGAGATGGAGGACCTTGCGGCCCATGGATGCACGGGCGCCGGGGGTCATCGGGCGGAAGAGCTGGGCGGCCCGGGCCGTGGCCCACAGCGTGGACGCCACGTGGCGGGGGGTGAAGGGAGCCTGGGGTGGCAGCGACTGGACGTGGCGGATCGCCTGCTCGCCCGCGTCCGCCAGTTGCGTCAGCGTGATCTGGAGCGTGGGTGACGGCACGGCGTCGGTGAGGCGGGCGTCGGGGTCGGCCGTGATGCGGGCGGCCGCGTGGTCGAGAAGGGCCTGGTATCCGGCAAGGTCCGGTTCCCGGCCGGTGTGTTCGCGGACGAAGAAGTCGAGCAGGTCGCTGCGGAACGGGGTGAAGGTGGTGAGGGCGGGGTCGTTGGCGCGCAGGCGCTCCAGTGCGCCGATGCTGCGCAGTGCGCGCTCGTAGCGGCCGCCGGGGGTGGCCCGGTCGTCCTCGACGGCGTCGCCGAACACCGCCCGCAGGGCGCGTACCAGCCGGAGTGTCGCCTCCCGGGTCTCGGGCGGCACGTCGCCCGGGGCCCGGTGCAGTCCGGCGACGCCCGCCAGCCGGTCCAGCTCCCCGTCGAGCGGTTCGGGGCGGCGCAGCACGCGGCGGCCGTGTCCGCCGTCGGCCGCGCCCATGATGAAGCGCCGGGTGTCGTCCATCCCGGTCATCCGGGTGGAGCCTTCGGTGTCGCGGCGGGTCAGATTGGCGACGAGCTGGTCGAGCGGGACGTCGCCCAGCGGATCGTCGACGTGCGGGACGGGGGCGAACGACGGCTGCGGCCGGGCGGGGTCGCCGTCCGAAGAGCTCCAGCAGACCTCCAGGTGCATGCGGTGGCCCGGCGGCAGTTCGCGGACCTCGCGCAGGCCCGCGATGTACGCGGCCGCGTCGTGCTTGCCCAGCCAGACGGTCCGGCCGTCGTGGAGCGGCAGCTGCATCCGGCCCGGTTCACCGTGGCCGGCGTAGGCGTAGACGGCCCCGTCCATGGAGACCGGTTCGGAGGCGGTCTCCTGGGCACGGGTGCCGGCGGGCGTCCAGTGGACGAGCCGTCGCATCCTGCGCAGGGCGCGGAAGTTGCGCTCGCGCCGCCGCAGCGCGTCTCCCCGGTGGACGGCGATCCGGCCGAACCGCTGGTGGTTCTCGTCGGCCAGCGGACGGGTGACGACGTCGCTGTCGCGGAACACGGTGCCGTCCAGCGCCCTCCACGTCCGGTCCTCGTGCGGTCCGGCCGTCGGCGACGGGGCGACGGACACCCAGGACCCGACCGGTGCGTCGGGGTCGGAGTCCATCGTCACCAGGACGTGCGCGTCCCCCGTGCCGTCGGGGACGATCCGGCCCACGCCGCTCGGCCCCCACACGGTGCGGCCCAGCCGGTCGGCCACCGCCCGGAGCGTCTCCAGGTAGCGGTCCCCGGTGTACGGGACGGCGAGGACGACGGGCACGTCCTTCGGGAGCTTCGCCAGCTCCGGGTCGGCGGCCAGCGCGTCGGCGACCGCCTCCGCGTCCAGGACCCGGCCGTCCGCCGTCCGCACCCGGCCGTCCTCGCCGTCGGCGGTGACGACGTAGGCGGTGTCCGGCCAGGGTGCGGGGCCGGTCGCGACGACCTTCGGTGCGGTGCCGGGCCGGCTCTCGATGGTCCGCAGGCTTCCCGGGAGGACACGGCTGACGTTCTTCGCGGTCCAGTTGCGGCCCTGCGCGGCACCGGACGGTCCGGTCAGCAGGGTGTCCGGCGCGAGCAGTGGATCGTTCGGCCCGGTGAACGCGCCGGTGGCCGGTGGCGGCGCGGCGGCGGTCGGCGCGGCGACGGGTGCGGTGTCGACGGGGGCGAAGAAGTCCGGGCCGGCGACGGCCGTGTCCCAGGCGCGCACGCTGTGGTGCTGCGGGGTGATCGCCATCCCCGACAGCTCCAGGTCGACCCCCACCGATCCGGCGGCGGAGAGCAGCAGGAACTGCAACGCCACCGGCAGCGGCGGTTCGGCCTGCCCGTTCGCGGTGAAGTACGCGCTGACCGCTGTCCGCAGGTCGCTCCAGCTGAGCGGGCCCGTGAAGCCGCTGGCCGCACGGGTCTGCTCCAGGGACCAGAAGCCCCGCAGCAGCGCTTCGAACGCGGTCGCGTCGTTCTCCAGCAGGGGGCCGTAGACCAGCCGGACCGCCCGGACCCAGCGGCGTACGTCCGGCGCCCGGCCCCGGTCGCCGGTGATCCGCTCGGCCCACCGGCCGAGTTCGGCGGTCGACGGCTCGGGACGGAACCCGGCCCACCAGTCGCCCTCGGCCAGCTGCCAGCGCGGCCCGGCCAGCTGGTCGGCAGGCACGAGGAACGCCTCCGCTCCGCTGCCGGGGGCCCAGACCCAGCGGTCCAGGCCGTTGGCCAGTTGCTGGCCGGCCACCGGGGTGTCCAGCGGGTCGGCGGGCGGCGGGCCCGCGAGATCGGCCCCCGTCACCAGGACCGGCCGTTCCGGGGCCAGCGCGGTGAGGTCGCCGTCCACGGCGTACAGGAAGTCCACGATGCGGGCGTAGGCGAACGCCGCGTCGGTGCCGTCGGCCAGCGCGAGGAGCGCGCCGCCGGGGCCGCCGCGCAGCCCGACCAGGTACGCGTCCTCGAACGGCAGGGCCTGGACGGGGCTTTCGAGCGGCACCGGACCCGGCCGCAGGTAGGTGAAGCCGGTCACCTGGGGCAGCAGGCCGTAGTGCTGCCGCAGTCCGTCCTGCCAGGCGGCCAGCGGCAGGGAGGACGTGCCCACCGGGATGTCCTGTGCGTCGCGGTGCCGGATCACCATCACGCGGTCCAGGAGGACGCGGGCGCCGTCCATCGCGACCACTTCCGCGTACCACGGCATGACCGGCGGGGTCTGCGCCGGGTCGGTGAGGACGGCCAGGGCGCCGCGTGCCGCGTCGAAGAAACCCCGGGCCTTCGTCCGGCCGCCCGGGGGGATGTTCGGCAGCAGCGCGTACGCCTCGGTCAGCGCGGCCCGCAGGGCCTGGTACGCGGGGTGGCCGTCGTACAGGGGCCGGCCCAGCGCGTACTCGCCCAGCGCCAGGGAGATGCTTCGGCTGTCCCACTCGGTCAGCGGCCTGCGGGTGCCACCGCCCACCTGCGGGATGCCGGATCGCGCCGCCACCATCAGGAAGCCCGCGACGCCCTGCACCACCGGGTTGTCCACGATCCGTCGGACGGACTCGCGCAGCACGTCCTCGGGCAGCGGCGCCCGGGACCGCAGGGCGCGCTCGTAGGCGGCGCGGCCGAACGCGGACAGTTCGGTGACGGCGCGCTGGATCTCCTCGGGCGTCATGAACTGGCCGGTGTAGCCGAAGTGCCGCAGCTCGGCGAGGACCAGGGGGACGGCCAGCCGGCCGTCGTCGGTGTCCAGGACCGGGTAGTCGCCGTCGTCCATGCCGACGGCGTAGCGCTGGCTGACGGGCTCGCCCTGGGACGTGCGGCCGGTGAGGACGGCGGTCCAGTGCTCGCGGGGCGTCGGCACCTCCGTGCCGGCGGTGTCGAAGAACGCGGGATCGGCGGGCAGATGGGGCGTCAGCCGCTGCCGGAAGAAGCCCAGCAGTCGTCCCAGCTGCTCGGCTGCGTCGGCGGAGAGCTGGTCGTGGTGCTCGTTCAGGAACGCCCGGGTGCCGGGTCGCAGCGCCCGCAGGATCCGGTCCAGGGCGTTGCGGGAGGCGGCGGGCAGGAGGTTCTTGATCAGCTCCGGGTCGGTGCCCGGCGGGCGGGCGTTGTCGAAGACGTCGCCGACCGGCGCGGCCACGACGTTCTGGAAGCCCAGCCATCCGTAGCCCCACACCTCGTCGACCTCGGGGATCGCCGCGAGGAACGGTGCGATGTGGCTCTCCACGGAGATCGTGCCGAGGAGCTGGTTCGCGTAGGTCGCGGTGAGCGACTGGCCGAAGTTGCGGGCGACGGCGACGGCCATCTCGAACTTGGGGACGGTCAGCCGCTGGTGGGCGATGTCCTGGAGCTCCCGGAGGCCGACGGTGGGGTAGCCGAGGGTCAGCTGCCCGTAGGCGGTCCAGTCGAAGCCCTCGGGGGCGGGGTTGACCTTGGCCGTCAGCCCGGTCTCGGTGAACGTCCAGCCGCCGAGCGGGCCCAGCATCTCGGTGAGCGGGACGGCGACCTGGCGCTCGTCCGGCAGCCGTCCGGCGGCGCGCGCCCGCTGGAGCTGGGCCATGCCCTCCTCCTGGGTCTGCCGGCGCTCGCCGGGGAGGACGGCCATGGGGTCGAGGACGAACTCGCCGATGGCGAAGTTCCTGCGGACCGGGCGCGGCTGCCCCGGGGGCACCTGCGGCTCGTTGACGTGGAGGAGGCCGTCGGCCGTCATCCAGAAGCCCCGGCTGTCGGTGACGAGCGTGATGCCGGGGCCGTGGGCGAGGACGAGCGTCGAGGTGAGGCGGCCGGGCAGGTCGAGGAAGAGGTCGCGGCGCTCCTCGACCTCCAGTCCGATGGCGCCGTAGCCGGGCTCGACCGGCGCGTCCAGAACGGCGTGGGCCGTGGAGGAGGACGGGGCGAACTCGGGGAGGGCGTGTTCCAGGGCCTGCCCGCCGGGTCCGACGACGACGGCACGGGCGTCGGACGCCGCGACCGCGGGCGGGAGGAGGGACACCTGCCGGCCGTGGCCGGCCGAGAGGTCCACCCACACCACCGCCGCCGCTGAGGTGGTAGGCCGCCCAGGCGTGCCCGGGGGCCGCTCCCTGGCGGTGGGCCAGGACGAGGGCCACGGTGCCCGGCCCCTGGGCGGTGACCGCTCCGGCCACCGCGTCCCACGACCGGACCCGGTGCCACCCGGGGCCCATCACCAGGGACGACTCCGTGGCAGGGACGCCGACCGCCGTGTCGTCCACCGTCCGCGCCGGGCGCACGCCCTGCGGGTACAGCTCGGCACGGAGTGTCCCCAGGAGCACCAGGCAGCGTTCGACCGTCAGGCCGCGCACCGGTTCCGGGCTCGTCACCCGGCGGACCAGCGCGGTGAGTCCGGCCCGGTCGAGCGGCGGTCCCACGGTGATCTCGGCCCCGGTCAGGCTGCGCGGCGTGGTGAGCGCGGTGGTGGCCGGTTCCGTGTCCGGTACGGGGGTGAGCCGCGCGGCCGGCTTCGGGGAGGAGAACAGGGCGTCGCCGTACGGGGCGGTCACCAGGACGCTGGAGTTCAGACCCTGCAGCCATGCCTTGCGCCAGGCACCCGGCCGGCCGCTCGTGGTCTCGGGCCGTCCGATCAGCCGCAGCGGGGCGGCGGTGGCAGCGGGCTGCGGGGTGGCCGTGGCAGCGGTCGGGATGGCCGTGGCACCGGGCGGGGTGGTCGGGGCCACCGTCAACGCGCCGCTGTAGGCCCAGCCGTTGCGGGCGGTGCGGTTGGAGAACGCCTCGGAGAGTGCGGCGGCGCGTCCCGTGCCGCTGCCCGCACCGGAGAGCACGAACACGACGGGGACCCCGAGCGCGACGGTGCGCAGCGGCGGGGCCAGGTCGAGCAGGGCCAGGAACTCGCGGTCGGCGACGCGGAGGGGCCGCGTGCCCGGCAGGTGGAGGACCACGAAGCCCTCGGCGTCGGTGTCGGTCCACGCCACCATGGCGTCCGCGGGTTCGCCCTCGGCGGCCCACGGCGCGCGGAAGTGCTGGAGGGACGCACCGTCGGCACCGATGTCCTGACGGCCGACGGCCCGCAGGTCGATCCCGCCGGGCGCCGGGCTGCCGCTCCAGTTGAAGCCCTGGAAGCCCTCCCCTGAACGCAGTTGGTGGGCGGGGCCGAAGGCTCCCTTGGAGGCGAGGTGGAAGGCGGCCAGCGTGAAGAAGTCCGCCGGGTCGAGTCCGGCCGCGATGGCCTGGGCCGTCAGCACGTACAGGTGCTGTTTCCGTGCCGGGGCCCACTCCTCGTCGGGGAACACGTGCAGGACCCGGCGGCCCAGCTTCTCCGTGAACGCGTCGTCCCGGCCCGCCATCTGCTGGGCGGCGCCCGCCATCGCCCAGAAGGCCTGGGTCACGGCGCGTTTGGTCACCGGTACGTTCTCGGGCTGCCGCAGCACGTTCCGTACGAGCGGGGCGCCGAACTGGGTGACCTGCCGGATCGCGTGCTGGATCGCCGGGTCCCCGATGGCTTCGCCGAGGGGGGCCTCCGGCTTCTGCGCCAAAAGGCCGGCGGCCAGGTCCAGGACCTTGCGGTAGTCGTCGGGGCCCGGGGTCTTTCCGCCCACCCGCTGGGCGATGAAGGTCCACAGCTCCATGCGGAAGGGGGTGAACCGGCTCAGTGCCTGGTCGTTGGCGCGCAGGGTCTCCATCGCGCCGATGCCCCGGAGCAGCCGCGCGTGCTGGGCCTGGTCCTGTTCGGCCTCGGGGCCGAAGACGATGCGCAGGGCCCGCACCAGCCGGAGGGTGGTCGCGCGCACCTCCGGCGCCGCCTCCGCGTCCCCGGTGTGCAGGCCCGCGGTGCGGGCCATCGCGTCCAGCTCGTGCGGCAGGGGCTCGGGGCTGACCCACCTGCGGCGTCCGGCGACTCCACCGGGGGCGTCGTGCAGGATGTGCGCGTCGGTGTGGAAGCCGCTGCTCATCAGCGACCCCTCGGTGACGCGGCGGCTCACGTTCGCCGTGTGCTGGGCGAGCGAGACCTCCTCCAGCGGGTCCTGGACGGCGGGCGCGGGACGGTTGTCCAGCTGGGGCAGGGCCGGGTTCCCCGGCGCGTCGCTCCAGCAGACCTCCAGCTTCATCCGGTGGCCCTCGGGCAGTTCGGCGACCTCGGGCAGTCCGCCGATGTACCGGCCGCCGTCCTCCGCGCTCAGCCACACCGTCCGGCCGTCGCGCAGGGCGAGTTGCAGGCCGCCCGGCAGCCCGTGGGCGACGTACACGTACGACGCCGGGTCCGGGGTCCGGGACTCCTCGCTGATCAGCGCGGTCCGACTGCCCGACGCCATCAGGTGGACCAGTTTCTTGGCGCGCTGGTAGGTACGCATCAGGGTCTCGCGGCCCCGGACGTCGTCGCCGTGCGACATCCGGCCGAACCGCTCGTCCCGGTCGGAGACCAGGGGCCGGGTGAGGACGTCGCTGTCGCGGAAGGCCGTGCCGTCGAGCGCCGTCCAGGCGCGGTCCGGGAGCGGTGCGGCCTTCTTCGTGGGCCGGAACGGCACCCAGGAGCCGAGGGGTTGGTCCGCGCCGTGGTCGATGAGCGCCGGAACGTGCTCGCGCTTCTTGTTGCGCACCAGTCGGCCGTCGCCGCTGGGGGCCCACACGGGACGCTCCAGCAGGTTGGCGACCGCCCGCAGGTAGGCCAGGTACTGCTCGTTGGCCAGGTGCGGGACGACCAGGACGACGGGGACGTCCTTGGGCAGCTTCGCCAGCTCGGGGTCGGCGGCGAGTTCGGCCGCCAGCTGCTCCGCGTCCAACGTGCGCCCGTCGGGGAACCGCACCCCGTCCGGGCCGCTTCCGCCCCAGACGACGTACGCCGAGTCGCCCCACGGTGCGGCCCGGTCCTCGCCGGCCTTCTCCTTGGGCGGGGCGCCCGCCTCCTCCTCGTACACCCGGACGCGTCCGATGCGCAGCTGGCGCACCTTCTCGTCCGTGAGATTGCGGCCGCGCGGGGCGCCCGAGGCGTTCGTCATGAGCGTCGCGGGCGACAGGAGCGAACCGGCCGGGGGCTGCCCCTGGTCGCCGACGCTCAGGGAGCCGATGTCCGGCAGTGCGCCGGACTTCTGGTCCGACGGGCTGAAGACGATCAGGTCGCCCGTGCCGGCGGCGGCCGCGGGGGCGTTGGTCTGCCGGGCGGCGCGGGTCCAGGTGCCCGGCGTCTTCGTGGCCGGATCGGTCAGCGCGAGGATGCCGAGCGGGGTGGCGGGGTCGCCGGAGGAGAGCATCATCGGGGCGCTGTAGCGGTACGCGGGGCGTCCGGTGCGCTCGGAGAACCTCTGGACCAGCTGGGGGCTCAGGGTTCCCGGGCCGGTGGTCAGGAACAGCACCGGGTGCTTGAGCGGGAGGGTGCGCAGGCCGGGATCCCGCTCCAGCAGGGCCAGGAACTCGGTCTCGGACACGGGCAGGGGCGCGCGGCCCGGCAGGTGCAGCACGATCCGTCCGGCCCCGTCGACCTGCACGACGTTCAGTACCGGCATCGGCTTGTGCGGGCCGGTCCAGGCCGGCTGCACCGAGGCCATGCTGCTGCCGTTGGGCCCGAACGTCATCTGCCGCACGCTGCCCCAGTCGACCCCGGCGGGCATGGGGGTGCCGGACCAGTTGATCCCCTGGTCGTTCGCTCCCTGCCGGAGCACCGCGGGCAGGGAGAACGCGCCGCTCTCCGCGAGGCCATAGGCCGCCATGACGTCCTGGTCGCCGGCGTCCACGCCCTCGGCGATCGCCTTGGTGAGCAGCGCCCACAGCGACTCCTGCCGCGACCGGTCCCAGGCGGTGGCGGCGTCGAGGTGGAGGATCCTGCGGCCCATGGCCTCCCGGGCGGTCGGCGTCAGCGGGCGCAGCAGCCGGGCCGCACGGGTGGTGGCCCACAGGGTCGAGGCGACCTGCCGGGCGGTGAACGGCGCCGGGGCGGGCAGCGACTGCACGTGGCGGATCATCTGCTCGCCGTTGTCCGCCAGTTGCTTGAGGGCGATCTCCAGCGACGGTGCGGACACCGCGTCGGTGAGTCTGGCGTTCTCGTCGTCGGCGATCCGCTCCGCGGCGAAGTCGAGCAGTTCCACGTACCCCCGCTTGTCGGGGGCCCGGCCGGTGTGCTCCTGGACGAAGAAGTCCAGCATGTCGAGCCGGAACGGGGTGAGGTGGGAGATCGACCCGTCGTTCGCCCGCATCCGCTCCAGCGCGACGACGCCCTTCATGACGCGCTCGAACCGGCCGTCCGGCCCGCCGCGGTGGTCCTCGAACGTGGTGCCGAAGACGCTGCGCACCCCCCGGAGCAGCCGCAGCATCGTCTGCCGCGTCTCCGGGGAGACCGGGTCCGGACCGCGGTGCAGTCCGAAGTCCCGGGCCAGGGCGTCGAGTGCGGGTCCGAGCGGTTCGGGGCGGCGCAGGACCCTGCCGCCCCGCTGGCCGGTCGCGGAGGCCAGGGCGATGCGGTGGGTGTCGTTGAAGCCGGTCTGGCGGAGGGAGCCGTCCGTCTCCCGGCGGGTGAGGTTGGCCACCAGCTGGTCGAGCGGTACGTCGTCGAGGGGGTCGTCCACGTGGGGCGTGTCGCCCAGCGAGGGGTACTGCCGACGCGGGTCGCCGTCCGAGGAGCTCCAGCAGACCTCCAGGTGCATACGGTGGCCGCGCGGCAGATTGCGTACCTCGGGCAGGCCCGCGATGTACGCCGCCGCGTCCGCCTTCTCCAGCCACACCGTTCGGCCGTCGCGCAGCGGAAGGTTCATCCGGCCCGGTGCGCCGTGTCCGGCGTAGACGTGGACGGCCGCGTCCGTCGTGACCGGCTCCGAACCGACCGGCTCGTTCTCGGTGCCCGCGTCGGTGCCCTCGGGGAGCCGGTGGGACAGCTCCCGCAGTTTGAGGAAGCGGCGCAGCCGCTGCGCCCGCCGCCGCAGGCCGTCCTTCTGCTCGACGGCCAGCCGCCCGAAGTGCCGGTGGTCCTCGTCGGTCAGCGGCACGGTGAGGACGTCGCTGTCGCGGAACACGGTCCCGTCCAGGGCCGTCCACGTCCGGTCGAGGTAGGACCCGATCGCGGTCGAGGGCTCGACCGACACCCAGTCGCCGACCGGGGCGTCCGCGTCGCGGTCCAGCAGCGCGAGGACGTGGGCGCCCGACCCGTCGGGGACGGCGCGTCCCATCCCGCTCGGCCCCCACACGGTGCGGCCCAGCCGGTCGGCCACGGCCTGCAGGGTCTGCTGGTACCGGTCGCCGGTGTACGGGACGGCGAGGACGACGGGCACGTCCTCCGGGAGCTTCGCCAGGTCCGGGTCGGCGGCCAGCGCGTCGGCCACCGCCTCCGGGCCGAGCTCCCGGCCGTCCGGCAGCAGCACCCGGCCGTCCTCGCCGTCGGCGATCACCACGTACGCGGTGTCCGGCCACGGTGCCGGGCCGGTCGAGACGACCTTCGCCGCGGTGTCCGGCCGCTTCTCCAGGGTCCGCACCGTGCCCGGGAGGACCCGGTCGACCTTCGCCCGGGTCCAGTTGCGGCCCTGGGTGCTCCCGGACGGGCCGGTGATCCTGGTCTGGGGATCGAGCACGGGGTCGCTCGGTCCGGCGAATGCGTCCGACGCCGTGGCGGGGGCGGGTGCGAGTGCGGCCGGTGCGGTCGGCTGTCCGGCGGGCGCCGGGGCGAAGAGGGACATCTCCTCGTCCTGGTCGGTGACGTCCTCGACGACGCCACCCGGGGTGGCCGTGTCCCAGGCGCGCACGCTGTGGTGCTGCGGGGTGATCGCCATCCCCGACAGCTCCAGGTCGACCCCGACCGCTCCGGCGGCGGACAGCAGCAGGAACTGCAGCGCCACCGGCAGCGGCGGTTCCGCCTGCCCGTCGGCAGTGAAGTACGCGCCGATCACGGTCCGCAGGTCGCTCCAGGTGAGCGGGCCCGTGAAGCCGGCGGCCGCACGCGTCCGGTCCAGCGCCCAGAAGCCGCGCAGCAGCGTGGCGAGGGCGTCGCCCTGGTCGTCGACGGTGGGTCCGTAGACCAGCCGGACCGCCCGGACCCACCGCAGGACGTCGGGGGCCCGGCCGCGGTCGCCGGTGATCTGCTCAGCCCACCGGGCCAGTTCGGGGGTGGTGGGCTCGGGGCGGAACCCGGCCCACCAGTCGCCCTCGGCCAGTTGCCAGCGGGGTCCGGTCGGCCCGTCGCCCGGGGCGAGGACGGGTTCGATGCCACGGCCGGTGGTCCAGATCCAGTGGTCCAGGCCGTTGGCGAGCCGCTGGCCGGCCAGGGGCGTCTCCAGCGGGTCGGCGGACGGCGGGCCCGCCAGGTCGGCCCCCGTCACCAGGACCGGCCGTTCCGGAGCGAGGGCGGTCAGATCGCCGTCGAACGCGAACAGGAAGTCCACGATCCTCGCGTAGTCGACGACGGCGTCGGTGCCGTCGGAGAGGGCCAGCGCGGCGGTCGCGGGTCCGCCGCGCACCCCGACCAGGTACGCGTCGTGGAACGGCAGGTTCTGGACCGGGCTCTCCAGGGTCACCGGGCCGGGGCGCACGTAGGTGAAACCGACCACCTCGGGCAGTAGGCCGTACGTCTGCCGGCGGGCGTCCTGCCAGTCCTGGTCGGGGCGGGAGGAGGTGCCCAGCGGGGTGCCGTCGGCGGCGTGGTGCCTGACCGCGAGGATCCGGTCCAGGAGGACGCGGGAGCCGTCCGCCGCGACCAGTTCGGACGCCCACTGAAGCGGCGGCGGTGTCCGCTCCGGGTCGGCGAGGACCTCCAGGGCGCCCTGTGCGGCGGTGACCATGGCCTGGAGCCGGGGCCGGTGGCCCGGGGGAAGCGTGTCGACGGAGTCGGCCGCCTCCTGGACCGCCGCGCGCAGGGACCGATGCAGGGGGTGGTCGACGGGCAGCGGGGTGCCGAGCGCGTACTCGCCGAGGGCGCGGGAGATCAGCTGGCTCTCGCCCACCGGCATCAGGCGGCGGGGGGACCCCGACGGCTGGGGCAAGCCGGCCATCAGGACCATCTGCACGAAGTGGGTGAGGCCCCGGACGGCCTCGTTGTCCAGGATGCGGTTCAGGGACTCGGTCAGGACGTCGTCGGGCAGCGGGGCGCGCTGCGCGAGGGCCCGGCGGTAGGCCTCCCGGCTCAGCTCCGCCAGCTCGGCCACGGCCTGCCGGATCTGCTCCGGCGTCATCAACTGCTCGCCGTCGTAGGCGAAGTGGCGGAGCTCCGTGAGGACCAGCGGGATGTCGAGGCGGCCGCCGTCGGTGTCCAGGGTCGGATACCGGTGGTCGTCCATGTCGACCGTCTGCTTCTGCGTGACGGGCCTGCCGTCGGAGGTGCGGCCGGTCAGCGCGGCGGTCGTGTGCTCGCGCGCGGAGGGGACGTCGCCGATCGTGGCGTCGAAGTAGCCCGGGAAGAGGGGCTTGTCCGGGGTGATGGTGCGGCGGTAGAGGTCCAGCAGCCGTCCCAGGGTGGCGGCGAGTCCCGCGCTGATGGTGTCGTGGTGCCGGTCGAGGAAGCCCCTGGCCCGGGGCCGTAGCGCCCGCAGGACCCGGTCCAGGGCCGGACGGGACGCCACCGCCAGGCCGTTCTTCACCATGAACGCGGCGGGGCCCTGGTTGAGGATGACGCCGGTCGGCCGGGCGACGGCGTGGGCGTAGGCGAAGCGGAGGTAGCCCCACAGATCGTCGACGTCCGGGACCGGGGCGAGGAAGGGGACGACCACGTCGGGCACGTCGGTCCGTCCGGTGACGGCGCGGACGAACTCCGCGGTGGCCTTCATCGCGAATTCCCGGCCCGACGCCTCCACCGCCCCGATCGCGCCCTTGGGAAGCCGGTCCACCGCCCGGTCCTGGAGCAGGCTCAGCCCCAGGGCGGGGAAGCCGGTGGTGGGCTGCACGTAGGCGCGGTTCGTCCGGACCGGGGTCTGGCCGACCAGGGTCCTGCCGCCCAGTTCGGTGACCGTCCAGCCGTCCTCGGCGGGCAGCAGGTCGGCGAGGGCGGTCTGCGGGGCCGCGCCCGGCTGGTCGCGGCCGTCCAGGGCCCGTTCCACCCGGGCGAGCCGCTCCAGCGTCTCCTCGGGGGACTGCCGCCGCTCGCCCGGGAGCACCGCCATCGGCTCGACGACGATCTCTCCGATGAGGTAGCCGAACCGCTGGGGCTTCGGGTCGCCCGGAACCATGGGCGGAAGGGTCAGGTGCAGGCGGCCGTCGGCCGTCCGCGCGACGCTCGCGTGGTCCGTGACGATGCTGAAGCCGGGAGCGGTGGCCAGGACCTGCTTGGCCGGGACGTCGCCGAGGCCGCTGATCACGAAGACCAGCCGCCGTTCGATCTCCAGGCCGATGGCTCCGTAGGCGCGGCCGGTCGCCGCGTCCAGCAGGGAGTGCGGGGTGGAGGACGACGCGGCGAAGGCGGGCAGGGCGCCCTCGACGGCCCGGCCGGCCGGGCCGACGACCAGGGCCCGCGCCTCGGACGCCGCGACCGGGGGCGGCGCGGAGGAGAGCGGACGGCCGTCCCGGGCCGAGAGGTCCAGCCACATCACGCCGTCGAAACCGCCGAGGTGGTAGGCGGCCCACGCGTGGCCCAGCGCCTCCCCCTGACGCCGTGCCAGGACGAACGCCGCCGCGCCCGGCCCCTGGGCGGCGACGGTCCGGGCCACCGCCTCCCACGAGCCGACGGGGCTCCAGCCCGGCCCCGGGACCAGGGCGGAGGCCGGGGTCGCGGTGCCGAGCGCCGCGTCGTCGAGCGTGGCCGCAGGACGTACGCCGCCCGGGTACAGGGCGTCGCGGAGCGCGCCCAGCAGGACCAGGCACCGCCGCTCGGTGAGGCCGCGGCGCGGCGCGGGGCCCGCGATCCGCCGGGCCGTCGCCGTCAGCCGGGGGCGGCTGAGCGGGGCGGAGCGCGGTGGGGCGGGCGGGGCGGGGACGGGCGCGTGGGGCTGCGGCTCGTACGCCCCGTCGTGTCCGTCCCACAGGGCGCGGAAGGCCGCCCAGGTGTCCTCCTCGGCCCGGGGGTTGGCGCCCCAGTGGTGTACGGCCCTCGGGTCGGGCCCGTACAGCTCCTGGAGGAGCGGCAGCAGCGTCGGCTCGTTGCGCCGGACCCACTTCGCGCCGTTGTTGCGGGGGTGACCGGTGTAGGGGTCGGTGCCGGTGTTCGTGCCGAGGTAGGCGTTGGTGAGCTGGGCGAAGTACTCGAACTCGTCGCGCGCCGAGTAGTTGCGCCGGGTGCCGGAGCTGTCGTACAGCGGTCCGTCGGGCCAGGCACCGAAGCTGCCCGCCAGCACCTTGTCGTGGAATGCCTCGGTGATGAGCCGGCGCTGCTCGTCGGTGAGGCCGTGGCGGTGGAGGGCGTGCGCGAACTCGTGGGTCGCGGCGGAGTAGCCGTCGGCGTACAGCCCGGACCCGGGTACGGCGGTGGTGTCGCCCAGCAGGTTCTCCTCGCCGACGGCGGCCAGTCCGCCGGCCTCGACACCGCGCAGGATGCCGTAGGGGCGCGCGTTCTCGTCCGTCTCACCGCGCAGGAGGCCGAACGCGTCGAGCGAGGTCGTCGCGGCGTCCTTGGGGACCACGATCAGCCGCGCGCCCTCGTTCAGCATGCGTTCGGCCACGGCGGGCGAGCGCAGCATCCGGGCCACCTGCGCCCGCGCCTCGATGCCGGAGGAGACGGGGAGGTCCACGCCGGGCGGTACGTCGACCATCAGGAGGGCGGCGGTCCGGGCGAACTCGTCGGCGGGCAGGGTCCGGCGCAGCCCGGCGGTGAGCGCCCGGTCGGCGGCCAGGGCCTCACGGTCGGCGGACGACAGGGACAGCAGCCGGGAGGTGCGCTCGTCCTCGGTCATCGCGGCCAGCCCGGCGGCCAGTTCGGTGCGTTCGGCGACGGGCAGGCCGCGGCGCGGAGCGGGCGCCGGCGTCGCGGCGGCCGGCGGGGCCGTGGCGGTGGCCGTCGCCGACGTCTCGGGCGGCGGGGCGGGCAGGGGCTGTCCGCGCAGCCGCCCGGCGCGGGTCGGACGGGCGGGCGCGGAGGAGACGGTGGTACGCAGGGACGGCCCGTCACCGAGCCCTTCGGCACGGCGGCCGGTCGCCAGCGCGTCCGTGAGGGCGGGCAGATCCTCCCACGCCTGGGTGTGGCGGCGCGCCTGCTCACCCAACTCGTCCCGTACGTCGACCAGTTCGGCTTCGATGCCGTCGACCTGGTCCTGGATCGTGTCGCGTACGCCGGTCGCCCGCCGCAGCCCGGTCTCCGCCTCCCGCAGGACGCGGGCGGCATCGGCGACGGCCGTCTCGGCGCGGCGGAGGTTCCCGGCGAGGGTGGTCTCCCGGGCGACGGCCCGCTCCAGGCGGGTCCGCAGCCCGTCCGCCTCCTCGCGGGCGGTCTCCGCCGTGTCCAGGTCCTCCGCGCGCCGCTGGTGCAGTGCGCGGCCCCGGTCCCGGAGCGCGTCGGCCTGTTCGATCGCCGCGTCCAGGGCGTCCTGCCCGTCCGGGGACGCCGGGTCGGCGTCCGGAGCGGCGGCGACGAGCTCTTCGAGCCGGGCCACCTCGGCCCGCGCCCGCTGCCACCGGGCGTGGAGTCCGCGCTCCTCGTCGGCGGTGTCGTCGTAGCGGGCCTGTGCTTCCCGGGCCTCGGTGTCGAGCCGGGTGATCTCGTCCCGGGCCTCGGTGATCCGGCCCCGCAGCGTGGTGAGTTCCGTCCTTGCCGTCGCGGCGTCGTGGCGGGCGGCCGTGTGGGCGCGGTCGGCGTCCCGGTGTGCGGTGGTGGCGGTGTCCACGGCCCGGTCGGCGGTGTCCAGCGCGGCGACCGCGCCGGGCTGCCGGCGGGTGAGCCGCCCCTCGCGGTACCGGGCGGCCGCCTCGGCCCGTACGGCGGTGAGGTGGACGCCGATGGTGTCCGCCACGTTCTGCCAGGCCTCGTCGGTGGCGGCCGTGGTGTCGGCGAGCGAGCCGTCGGCGGCGAAGGGCCAGATCCGGAGCCCCTGGCCGGTGCGGATGACCAGTTCGACCGGCTTCCCGGCCCGGGCGGCCGTGAGCGAGCCGACGAACAGGGCGCGGGCCAGCCGGGTGCCGTCCGGGTCGGGGCCGAGCGCGAGCCACAGCTCGGCCGACGCGTCCTGCTCGTCGATGGCGTCCGCCAGCACGTCCGGCAGGTCGGTGACCGGGTGCTGGGCCCAGTCGCGCAGGTCGTCCGCTCCCTGGTCGGCCAGGATCGCGGGCAGGTCGTAGGTCCGGGGGCCCGGTCGCGCCGGGGTGACGCCGAAGCCGAGGACGTCGCGTTCCCACAGGCGGGTGGTGGAGCTGCCGGTGACGTACCGGACGCCGTCGGGGCCGTCGACCTCGATGACGGTGTCGACCAGGGTCTCGTAGGTGCGGGGGATGCGCCGGTCGTCCGGATCACTGGTCGCGCCGGTCCGCAGCCTGCTGAAGGAGAAGGCGGAGGCGTTTCCGCCCGAGGAGAGGGCGTGGGGCTGCTGCGCCGCCAGCGGGAAGGTCACTCCGAGCACCTGGCTCTTGCCGTCGGCAAGGTTGTAGGAGCCCTGCTGGTTGAGGACGAAGGAGCCGGCGGCGGACGAGGCCACGGCCGCGGTGCGGTTCTGCCGCCGCACCCGGTCGACGGCGACGTCGCCCGCCTCGGTGACCGGTCGCGGGTTGTGCAGGGAGATCCTCAGGGACGGTGCGGTGCCGGCGCTCTCGACCGGCCAGCTACCGGGCATCCTGTCGGTCAGGCCCGACGCCGAGCGGGAGGGGTCGAGGCTGATCTCGCCTGCCTGGACCAGCTCGGCGAGGCGGGCGGCCACGGCCTCCGCCGAGGCGTTGGCGGGCAGGCCCCACGAGGCGGCCATGCGCGGATCGACGTCGTACAGCGCCTGCATCAGCTGCGGGGCGGCGTTGTAGTCGTACACCGGTGTCGGGCCGGTGGTCTCCAGCCGGACGCCCTGCGGGAAGGGGGTGGTCCCCTGGGCCGCGGCGTCGGTGGCCGTGAGCAGCAGCGGGTCGGCCCCGAGCAACGCGGGTGCCCGGGGCCCCTCGTGCTGCTTGGGCCGGTCGGCCTCGGAGGCGACGAACCGCAGGGCCGTCGCGGCGGGCACGGAGGCGCGGCTGACCGGGCGGCCGCGCAGCAGGCGACCGGCCCAGCTGCGGACCCGCTGCGCCACGTCCCCTTCCAGGCCGGAGAGGTTGAGCAGGCCGGACTGGAAGAGGGCGCCGGGGATGTTGGCGGGCCACTGCCATACGGCCTGGGAGCGGACGGTGGCGGTGTAGCGGTAGTCGACGGCGAAGTCGGCGACGCTGCCCGAACGGGTCCAGAAGCGGTCCTCCGTGGCCACTTCGGAACGGGCCGTACGGGCCCGGGTCTCGGCCACCGCCAGGGACGGGCCGGCGCGGTCCGTCCAGCTGGTCGCGCCGGGGCGCGGATAGCGGGAGACCGGATTGACCGTGCCCTGACGGGTGGTGGTGGTCCCGGAGGTGGTCACCCTGGACTGCGGGGTGTGGGTGTCGACGTGTTCCAGTCCGGTGCCCGCGCCCGCCCTGCGCCCGCGCAGGCCGCGCAGGGCGGGCGTCTGGAGCATCGGTTCGGCGGTCAGAGCGACCTCGACCAGGCGTGCCCCGCCGTAGGCGACGTGGAGGAAGTGGAAGCGCACCTGTCCGCCGGGGCCGCGTCCGGGCAGGGCGCGCAGCGCGGCGGGTTCGGTGACCCGGGCGATCTCGGTGGCCACGCCCGGCAGGTAGGAGGCGTGGCCGGGCCGGAGGGCGCCGGGCGCCTCGCTGTCCACCAGGGCCGTCAGCTCCTGGCGCATCCGGTCGCGGCGCTCCCGGCGGTTGGCCGTGTCGTCGAGCTGGGTGACCGTCAGGACGGTCGCCTTGCCCAGCTGCCGGGTCCGGGCGTACCGGTCGGGCAGCGGGACGTCGAGCGGGTTCAGGGTCAGCGCGGGGATGCCGGGCATGCCC
Organism: Streptomyces globisporus; assembly: GCA_014649555.1. Lineage (GTDB taxonomy): Bacteria > Actinomycetota > Actinomycetes > Streptomycetales > Streptomycetaceae > Streptomyces > Streptomyces globisporus. Next base: position 78,302 of record BMTG01000020.1, read on the forward strand.
TGGAACCAGGCCGCCAGTTGGGCCACGGCCTGGGCGGGGGCGAGGTACGTGACGGCGCGCGGCAGGTCGATGGCGACCGTGACCGGGGTGTAGGGGCCGAGGCCGACGGTGTTCCCCGCGACGTTGCGCACGCCCCAGCGGACGGTCAGCAGCAGCGTCAGGTCGTTGCCGATCCAGAGGGTGTCGCCGCTGTGCTCCGTGGCATGGGTGATCTTCGTGCCGGAGCCCACGGTGGCGGTGTCGTCGGTGCGGCGGGACTGGGAGTAGCGGCCGCCCGGGTTGGCCTGGTGGACCAGCAGCTCGGGCGGGGTCGGGGCCGCCTGCAACGCCGTGACCTGGAGGTTGCCCTGGTGGTTGACGCCGACGCCGCGCTGCCGGCCGGAGGTGTCGCCGCTCAGGACGTCCTGCTCCGAGTAGAGCGATTCGGAGCCCAGGTTGCGGGGGTTGGAGAGGTAGCCGGTGACCTCCAGCATCATGACCTGGTCGGCCGCCATACCGGGCAGCGTCAGCCCCTCCACCACATAGGCGCCGCCCAGGATCTGCGGGGCCCTGGAGATGAGCTGGCCGGGCCTGATCGCGTCCTGCCGGGCCTCGGCCGCCAGGGTGCCCCGGTCGTTCAGGGAGGCGCCCGCCACGGCGACGGAGGTCCACTTGTAGGTCGCCGCCGCCCCGTCCGTGGACGTCTTGGCCGCCCAGACCACCGGTGCGGCGGCCCAGTTGACGGCCGAGCCCGCCCGGTTGACGGCACCGGACAGGCCCGCCGGGAGCGCTTCCTTCATCGCGGAGCCCCGCCGTGCCGTCTCCGTGGCCAGCCCGGACAGCGTCGTGGAGGCGCGCTGGACGGCCCGCCCGACCCGGCCCCGGCCCGGACTGCCCGGGTAGGTGCCCGCGACGATTCTCCGCAGGGCCGTCATCAACGCGCTGGTGCCCCGGAAGGTGTCGACGATGGCGCCTTCGGGGAGCCTGGTCAGGCCGGGCAGCGGACGGCCGCGGTCGTCGACCAGGGCGAGACGCCGCTGGTCGTCCCTCGGGCCGCCGTCGGTGACCAGCTGCCGGATCACATGTCCCGGAGAGGGTGCGGGGGCCGGGGCGGGCAGCGGCGCCGGGGCGGGGACGCGGGTGCGGTAGTGCGGCACCAGCAGCCGGACGCTCCCCGGCACGGTGGGCGTGGCGGCGGCCCCGATCTGCATCTCCAGGTCGTCCTCCGCCTCCGGCTCCGCCTCGGGCCGCGCCGGGTTCCCGTCGGCGTCGGTCTCGGCGAACCGGACGAGCGGGTCCTCGCCGGTGCCCTCGTACAGGTCGAGGCCCAGCCGGGCGGGCACCTCGAAGAGTTCGCTGCCGTTGCGGGTGGTCATCGTGAACTGGTCGTAGCCGACCTGTCCGGCGGTGGAGGAGGCGTCGGTGAGCTGCCGGGTGCCGAGGTAGTCCGGGGCCGTGTTCAGTCCCCAGGAGCCCTGGTCGATGGGGGCGTTGAGGCCGCCTCCGCCGCCGAGGGCGCCGCTCAGCGCGGTGCCCCGCTGGCGGGCGCCGCCGGACTCGTACGAGCTGGAGCCGACGTGCAGCACGTCGGGCAGGCGGCGGGTGTGGACGGCGGGCCGGGTGGTGTCCCGGGCCGCGGAGAAGACCAGTTGCACACGACGGGTGCCCGAGACCGCGTTCGGCCGCTCGAACCAGACCGACTCCCCGCCGTCCACGGCGTCCGGCGCCGACGAGGCGAGGCCGTAGGTCGAGCGCATCTGCCGCAGCCGCCGCAGGTTCTCCAACTGGGCCACCACGAGCGGCTCGTCCAGCCGGAACACCGCCGACCTGCTCCGGTGCCGGACGGGCGGCAGGAACCCCTCCCTGCGCAGCCATGCCTCCGCGGCGGTGAACAGCGGGTCCGCCCCGTCCACCTTCAGCGGCGTCTCGGTGTACCCGATGCTCTCCAGGTTCTCCAGGTGCTCGGGGAGTTCGCGCAGTTCCGCCGGGGTCGGGCGGTGGCCCGCCATCGTGGCGCGCTGGGCGATCCGCAGCCGCAGGCCGTCCGTCCACGGGCCGAAGGTGGAGCTGATCCGGCCGCCGCCGGCCCGGTGCAGCGTCGCGGTGTAGGCGACCCGGCCGCTGGTCAGCAGGTGGCTGCTCTTGGTGCGGAGCCCGTGCATGAGCGTTGCGCTGCTGACGTTGCTGAGCTGGTCGGTCAGCTGCCAGTTGACGGCGGCCTTGCCCATGAGGTTGCCACCGAAGGACGAGGCGGCGGCCGGGTGGCCGGGGGTGTGGTCGGTGGTGAACGCCGGCCCGCCGGCCGCCTCGACGCCCATACCGCTGGTGAGCTTCGCCGACTTGTCCACGCTGGACGCGTGGGAGAACCAGGTCTCCAGCGAGGACCTGCCGTCGGCGCTCTTGCGCATCGGCGGTCCCGGTTCGATCACCGCGGTCAGTTCCAGGACGCCGACCGCGTTGCCGTCGCCGTCCAGGAGGGTCGGCGAGAACACCCCGCCGTCGCGCTGGAGGTGCGGGGTGCCTTGCAGCATGCGCTGCGAGAGGAAGTTCTCCAGCGCCCGTTCCGAGTCCTCGTCGAGGTCCCGCAGCGCCGCGAACGTGTCGTCCTGGAGCAGTTCGGTCAGCAGGCGGCGCGGTTCCGCGACGCTGTCGCCGCCCCACAGCGGCAGGTCGTCCACGTCGCCGGGCTCCGGAAGCGCGGTGGTGTCGTCGCCGTCGAAGGCGAGGTGCTCGTGGAACCAGATCGTGAGGGCGCCGTGCGACTGCTCGGCCTGCCAGTTGTCGGTCTCACCCTCGCGAGGCGTGTCGACCTGGATCTGCCACCGCCCGTCCACGTCCATCGGGTGCGCGGGCTCCTCGGCCTGCTGCTTGCTCGTGACCAGGAAGGTCTCGCCGACGGTGACGGACTGGGTGAGCTGGTTGTGCGTCGCGGACACGTTGACGGTGCTGTCCCACCAGCGCAGCGCCCCGGCGCGGTCGTCCGGGAAGATCCCGCTCCACGGCACCGAGCCGGTGCGGATGTTGCCCGAGCCCTCGACGTGTGAGGTGGACTGCCCGCCGCCGGCCCTGGCCTCGACGCCCATGTCCGGGAGGGTCGGCGGGCGCCCGCCGCTGTCGCCGCCGTACTTCGTGGACCGTACGGGGTCGGCGTAGGAGAGGCGTACGTCCACCGTCCGGTCGCGGCCGCCGTGCCGGAGCGTGATCCGGTATCCCTGGCGGCTGCGCAGGTACGGGCGGTTCAGCTCGATCTCCTCGGCGCTCAGCACGTCCTGGAGCCGGGTCAGCAGCCGCTGTCCGCCGGTGGTCTCCGGGTCGGCGCCGAGGGCCTCGACGATGCTCCGGTGCAGTCCGTCCAGGACCGTGTCGGGGGTCGGCTCGTGGAGGACGAGACCGACGTGCCCGTCGTGGCGTCGGCCGTGGTCGCGGATGTACTGCGAGAGCGGGGCGGGCGCGACCGCGGTGGACGAGGTCGCCACCGCCGTGGACGACTCGGTCCCGGGAGCCCGTCCGGTGAACGTGTGGAGGGGGCCCTGCTGGGCGGACACACCGGGCAGGGCGGCGGGCCGCCGGGTCTGCCAGTGGTCGGTCCGGGCGGCCGTCCCCTCGGTCAGGACGATCGTGTTCCGGCCGTTCACCGGATGCGGGACGAGGGCGCCGGGCAGCTCGGACAGCAGGGTCGTGCGCGCCGTTCCCGCCCGCCCGGCGATGTGCTGCGCGAGGCTGCCGGGGTTGGTGTGGGAGCCGATCACCAGGAGCGGGGCACGCAGGGCGATCTGCTGGTGGACCCGGTCGTGGCGGAGCAGGGCGGCTATCTCGCTCCCCGGAACCCAGCGGCTGGAGCCGTCGGTCCACGGCATGGCGACATGGCCGTTGGTGCTGTCCGCGGTGAGCACATACGCCTTGGCGGCCGATCCCCTGGGGGCGTCGGGCCACGGCGCCGGGTGCGGGGTGGCGCCGTCCGGGCCGCCCTCGGGCGAGACGAGGTACCCCTCGGTCGCGATGTCCCCGGTGACGGTCCCGCGGGTCCAGTTGCGGCCGGTCGGCACGCCGCCGGCCGTCAGCAGGGTGCTGTCGTCGAGAGCGCCGTGCCGTACGAGGTCCCACGCGGCGAGTTCCGTCGGGTCCGCGGGATCGAACCCGGTGACCGCCGCACCGGCCATCAGCCACAGCAGCCGGTCGCCCGCCTCGTCCGGGGTCGGGGCGGCGGAGCCGGGCAGGTGGAGCGCCTTCTTCGCCAGGGCGACGGGGTCGGTCACCGACCGCAGGGCCTCGGCGCCCTTGACCGCGCCCCACACCAGCCGGCTCACGTCCGCACGGGAGACCGCGCCCGCGTCCGGCAGCCGCAGCACGTCGGCGGCGAGCGCGGCCAGATCCCGCCCGGCCAGGCGCTTCAGCGCCCAGTCCAGCGACGGCATGGGCGTGTACTGGTGCAGGGTCAGCCGCCCGGCGGCGGCCTCGTCCCTCTTCCCGGCGGCGTCGAGCAGGACCCGCCGGACGTCGTCCCGGGACGGCGGGTCGTTGCTGGTGCGCTGGTGGCGGGCGTGCGTGACCAGGTACAGGTGGTGGAGGGTGAACGGGCCCAGGACACGCAGATGCGGATCGGCCCGGCGCATGTTCTCCAGGGCGCCGATACCCCTCAGCAGCGCCTCGAACCGGCCGTCCGATGCCACGTCGGCTCCGAACGACCGCCGCAGGGCCTTCACGAGGCGCAGCGTGGTGTCGAGGACGTCGGCCGGGACCGGCCCGTCCCCGGTGTGCAGGTGCGCCGTACGCGCCAGGGCGGCGAGCCCGGCCGGGCCCGGTTCGGGGAGCAGCAGGCTGCGCACGCCCTGCTCGCCCGAGGGGCTCGCCAGCGCACCCGCCTTCGGGGTCGCCCCGCGCATCAGCACATGGACGCGGTCCACCGCCATGACCCCGGCACCGCTGCCGTTGGCCACGCCCTGCGCGTACGAGGTGGTACCGAGGGTGTCGAAGACGTACGGGGGCTCGCCCGCGTCCGACAGATAGGGCAGGTCCTCCGCCGTGGCGTCGGCCCAGCACGAGCCGAGGTCGATGACGGCGTTCGGGCCGAGCTTGCGCATGCTGGGCCGGCGGCGGATGTAGCGGCCGGTCTCCTCTCCGCCCACCTGGACCGGCGGACTGCCGTCGGCCACCTCCATCACCCCGCGCAGCGGCTGTCCGTGCTGCGCGAAGTGGTAGACCGGCCGCCCGTTCTCCAGCAGCGCGGCGGGTTCGCCGATCGCCCCTTCCGACACCGGGTCGAACTGGACGAACTCGGTGATCTCCGCCATGGATTCGAGCATCGGCTCGTTCGTGACCAGGTCCGGGTCGGACATGGTGACGCGGCCGATGGACCGGCCGTCGTCGCCGATCGTCCGCGTCTTGAGGGCCGAGTCGGGGAGGATCGTGCCGTTCAGCGCGGTCACGAAGCCTTCGTCGGCGACTCCGCCGGGGCCCAGGTCGTCGGCGTCGCTGCCGAACCATCCGCCCAGGGGCAGGCCTTCGGACCGCCGGTTCTCCACGACGATCCGCTCGACGCCGGTGGCGGGGTCGGTGACCAGACCGACCTGACCGCTGTGCGCCCAGACGCCGTCGCGGCCGGTCCGGAACGCGAGGGTTCGGGGCAGGGCGAGGCCCTGGTCGCCGCCGTGGGCGAGCACGAGGACGACGGGCGTGTCCGCCGGGAGTCCGACGATTCCGGGGTCATGGGCCACCAGCTCCGCGAACTCCCGCCAGGACACCTGGATCTGCCCTTGCCCCCACGGCAGCATGACGTGATCGTGTCCGCCGTCGGCCACCACGACGTACGCGCCGGTTCCGGCGTCCCACAGAGGGTCGAGCGGCCCCTGGAACTGGCCGTTTCGGCGCTGCCACACCTGGGTGGTGTCCACCGGCCCGACGGGTCGCCCGGTGAGGTTCAGCCCCTGGTAGGCGCCGTTCGCCGCCATGATGTGGCGCCCGTGGTCCAGCGCCCCGCCGGTCGCCAGGTGGTAGGCGCCGAGCGCGTCGACGCTCGACGACCATCCGGCGGCCATCGCGTTCTCCACCGTGACGAGGAGCCGGTCCCGCTGCCCGGCCGAGACCTCGGAGTCTGCGGGCAGGTGCAGCACGCGCCGGGTCAGGCCGTCGATGTCCGGCGTGGCGCCGGGCTCCTCCAGCAGGGTCAGCCGCTCCAGTTCGGCGGCGGCGTACGACTGATCCGACGCCGGGGCGCCGCCCGGCAGCCGTGGAGGCAGGCCGAGTTCACGCCGTACCCGGGCGGCGAGTTCCGTACCCGAGACCGCGTCCGCACCGTGCACGGCGAGGTGCTGGGCCACCTGCCGTACGGCGTCGAGGTAGTCGCCGCGCGCGTGGCGGGAGTCGGCGAGCACGGGGTGCAGCTCCAGCGGCAGCACCAGCGATGTCGCCCGTCGCCACGCCTCGGCCGGATCGGTGCCGGCCGGCACGCCGGTGCCCCGGAGCGCGTCGAGCGCGAAGTTCTCGTGGGCGGCGCTCCAGGTGCGGCGGGAAGCTCGCGCCGCGATACCGTCGAGCGCCTCGGACCAGGGGCCCGGCCGGTTCATCAGCAGGCGCACCCGCTGGACCGGGTCGGTGATCCCGCTGTCCTCGAAGCGCACGGAGCCGTTGAGCTGGGCCTCCAGCGCGGGGCCCTGGTCCGGAGTGACCCCGGCGGCGGCCAGCTCCTCCGGAGTGACGAGGGCGTCGGGCGCGGGGCGCGGCGGGTCGGTCGGCAGGTCGTCGGCGGTCACCAGGGCGGCCGTGAGCCGCCGCTCGGCGGCCGTCCGGGACACGCGCGGCACGATCGACGCGACGGCGGCGTCGTGGGCGGCGTCCGCGCCGAGGTCGCGCAGCCGGTCCAGGGCGGCGTCGAGCCGCCGCTGCGCCGTGCTCAGGTCCTGCCAGGCGTCGTACAGCCGCGCGGTGTCGTCGGTGCCGCCCCGGCCGCTGGTCACCCGCGCGTCGAGCGTCGAGACGGTGCGGGCCGCCCGGCCGAAGGCGGCGACGGCGTCCTCGTGCTCGCGGCGGGCAGCGTCCACGGCATCGTCGACCGCCGCGCTGCCGGGGAAGTCCAGCAGGACCGGCTCGCCGGCGGACGCGGTCTCCTGGTCCGTGCTCCGGCCCTTGCCCTTGCCCGCTCCCGGGGTGGGCCTCCGGCCGTCGCCCCGGCCCTCGGTGGCGAGGGGAACGGCGGCGGGCGGGGTCTCCTCGGCGTCCTGCGCAATGGGCTCCTGCCCGGCGAGAAGCCGGTTGTCCGCGTCGGAGTCCGTGGCGGATGCCGGGGTCCGGGACGGCGTTCCGGTCTCCGTCGGCGCGGCGGAGGTGGTGCGGAAGGGGACGGCCGCCCGGACCGGGGCCTCGGGGTCCACGCTGCCGGGAGTCGGTGTCCGCAGGGCCTGCGCCGGGTCGTCGATGCCGCTCGGGGGCCGGGTGCCCCGCGCGGTGAGCGGGTGGTCGGCCACGGCGGCGCTGGTGACGACGGACTCGACCGCCTGGAGGAAGTGCTGCGGAACGGCCGGGCCGGGCGCAGCGGTGTCCGTGTCGCTCTGCCGCACCAGTCGGCGCAGGAGGGCCTCGGCCGCCGGGCCCCGTTCCGATATGCCTGCGTAGCCCAGCAGTTGTCGGAGCACCGCCGCGTCGTCGCGGGTCCGCCGCTCCGCCGCTTCCTCCGGGGAGGTGGCCGGATCGGTGCTGTGCAGCCGCCAGTTGAGGTGGTCGGAACCCTCCGGCGTGGCGGTCCGGCTCAGTTCGACGGCCTCGGCATGGTCGGGCGCGGCCGTGAGCGTGACGTCGATGTGGAGCTGGTCACCCGAGCCCGGGAGCTGGAGACCGTGGTTCAGGTGGGTGTCCAGGAGCGTGCGCATCCGCTCCTGGAGGGCGTCCAGTTCGGCCGAGGAGAACCCCTCCCCTGTCCGGACCGGCAGGTGGAGCGAGACGTTGCTGAGCCAGCGGCCGTCGTCGGCCTGGATCCGCTGGACCCAGGCCCGTACAGGGGTCTCCGGGCCGTCGAGCGGCGTCGTGTCCGCCGGGGTGCGGCCGGCATCGGACGGCGGGTCGATCCGTACGGCGGTGGCGGGGGCGTCGATCCGCCCCGAACGCCACTGCTCGGGCCGCACGGGATCGGCCACCGGCACGGCGGACTGGGGCGTGGGACCGGCGGAGAGGCCTGTCCCGGTCTCGGCTCCCAGGTCCCCGGTGGTCTCGTCGGTGACCCCACCGGTGGAGAGGTCCGAGGAGGTGCGTACGGCCTCCGGCGCGGCCGGGGCCTCCTCGGGCCCGGTCGTGTTCCGTCCGCCGCCGGGGGTGCGGGCAGTGTCGTCGGAACCGGTGCCCCGGGGCTGCGGAGGAGCCGGGCTCTCCGTGCCGTCGGCCGTTTCCTGCCCGGCCTCCGCGTCCGCCTGGCCGGCCTCCTGCCCGCCAGGCAGGACGTCGGCGTCGCCGGGCTCGGCCGGCCCGTTCTGGGAAGGCTGCTGCGAGGAGTTCCCCGTACCGGAGTTCCCCTGCTGTGTGCCCTGGTTCCCGGCTGCGGGCGCGGGGGTGTTCGGTCCCGCCGAGGTGGCGACGGGGGCGGGCGGGGCCACGGCGTCGGCGTCCGCATCGGCCTGGTTCGGCACGCCGTCCGTCCGCTGGTGCGCGGTGTCGTCGAGCCCCGGCTGCCCGCCGGTGCTCCGGCCGCCCGTGCCGCGTCCGGGGGCCTCCTGACCGGTGCCGTCGTCCTGCCGCCGGCCCTGTACACCGTCCGCGTCCGTGTCGGCAGAGACGTCGTCGGAAAAGTTGGCACTGCCCGTGCCGTTCGAGCCGCCGATGGTGCTCGGGTCCGGTGCGGAGGACGAACCCTTGGGCCCGCCCAGGTTGTTGGGGAGGTCGTTCGTCGCCCCCGACGTGTCCGGAGACGTACCCGGCAGGAGGTCCGGCGTCAGCTCGGGCGTGAGGTCCGGTGTGGTCTCCGGAGTCAGGTCGTACGAGGTGAGGTCGGTGTTCGTCCCGGTCCCGGAGGTGCGCCCCGACGCCGGCGGGGGCGCCAGCGGCGTGCTGTCGGACAGGGACGAGGACGGCAGCGTGGACGGCGTGGACGAGGACGAGGGCAACGACGATGTGGGCGGAGGAAGTTGGGGAAGGGACGACCCGCTCGTACCGGTGATGCCGTTCGATCCCGTGACGCCGCCGGCCCCGATGACGCCGTTCGTACCGACCACGCTGTTGGGCCCGACGACGTTGCCGGGGTTGAGGAGGCTGTTCGGGCCGGTGAGGCCGTTCGGGCCGCTGGTGTTGCGCGGGGAGAAGTCGGTGGGGCGGGTCAGCGCGTCGGATCCCGCCTTCGGCAGGGTGTTCACGCCGGCCGGCGGCGACACGGCCGGCGGGGGCGTGTACGTGGCCGGCGGCAGGGTGCCGATCCCGCTGCCCGGACCGTTCGGCAGGTCGGCCGAGACCGTGTTGGGGTAGGGGGTCGCGGGGCCGGGGGTGAACGGGTTGGTCTTCACCACCGGGGGGCCCTTGACGTCCGTGCCGCTCGCCGGGCCGCCGGGCTTCTCCGACCCCGACAGGCCCCCGTCTCCGCCGCCCAGGATGCTGTTCGGCCCCGGCATGTCGTTGATGTCGGTGAACCGGTCGTTGTTGAAGTAGTTGTTGTAGATGGAGAAGGCGCCCGCTCCGACGGCCAGCCCCGCGCCCATGTCGAACACGGTGCTGGTGCCGGAGCCGACGAACGTCTCCCACTTGAATTCCCACTTGTCGTAGAAGGCCCCGTTGATGATGACTTCGGCGGTACTCTCGGCCGCGCC
>BMTG01000021.1 GCA_014649555.1 Streptomyces globisporus
TGAGGGTGGTGGCGCCCTCGTGCTCGACGAGCGTGAGAGTCATGTGCCAGACGACTTCCCCGCCAGGCACCCGCGAGATGAGGACCAGACGGCGGGGGGCCTGGCACTCCTGGATGGTGAAGACCTCGGCCTGGTGCTCGTCGCCCTCGTAGAGCATCCGGAAGTCGACCGAGCCGGTCGACGGGTCACCGGTCCATTCGCCGATCCATCGGGCCAGGCGGTCCGACTCGGTGACCGCCGCCCAGACGTCCCCGATACCGGCCCGGAAGGTGCGGTCGAAGGCGACGCTGTCCAGGCCGTCGATGGTCACGCGACGCCCGGTGGGGGTGCTGGTCATGCGGATTCCTCCTGAGTTCTTCCGGTACCGGGAACGGCGTCGGTGCCGGCCCAGCGGTCATGCACCGTTCTGCGGACCTCCAGGTCGAGGGCGTCGAAGGCGCTCTCGGGGATCGTGGCGGTGCCGCTGACGAAAACCCGGGAGCGGACCGCTCTGGCGCTGCTCGCACTCAACCGAGGTCAGCGCATCAGCAAGGAGCATCTACTGCAGGCCGTGTGGGGCGAAAGGCTGCCGAGCACGGTCAACAGCCAGGTCTCGATCATCATGTACAACCTGCGTGCCTGCCTTGCCGCCGGGAAGAGCGATGTCATCGTCTCCGCAGGAGGCAGCTACACCCTGCTCGACGAGGCCTGCGACACCGACCTCGCCTTCGCCGAGTCACAGATCAGGCAGGCACGTGCAGCCGCGCCGGTTCCGGCGGCAGTGACGGCCTGGCGCCAGGTGTGGTCGACGACGTCGCGGTCACGGAAGAAGAACCCGTCGCAGGTCGCACACCACGAGACGCTCCGGTCGGCCAGCTCGTCCTCCTTCGGCAGGCCGAGCTTGCGGTAGCCGGAGCCGGTCGCGATGATCACCGTCTTGGCGCGGTGCACGGTGCCCGCGGAGTCGGTCGGCAGCTTGATGTCGCCGGTGAGGTGCACCTCGACGATGTCGTCGTCGATCATCTCTGCGCCGAACTTCTCGGCCTGGGCCCACATGTTCTCCATGAGGGCCGGCCCATCGATGCCGTCGGGGAAGCCGGGGAAGTTCTCGACCTCGGTGGTGGTCGTTCGGGAGCCGCCGACGAAGATGCTGCTGCCGAACAGCAGGGGGCTTGAGCTGGGCGCGGGCGGTGTAGAGCGCGGCGGTGTATCCGGCGGGGCCGGAGCCGATGATGACCTCGCGTATCTCGCTCACGCCGTCGCCTCCGGCTTTATGGGGCGATTTCGACGATCAGACCCTCGATCAGGGTCTTGATCTCGTCGCGGATCGGGCGGACGGCGTCGACGCCCTGGCCGGCGGGGTCCTCGAGCTTCCAGTCGAGGTAGCGCTTGCCGGGGAAGACCGGGCAGGTGTCTCCGCAGCCCATGGTGATGCAGACGTCGGACTCCTTGACGGCGTCGACGGTGAGGATCTTCGGGGTCTCGGCGGAGATGTCGATGCCGACCTCGGCCATGGCCTCGACGGCGGCCGGATTGACGGCGGCGCCTGGGTTGGAGCCGGCGGAGCGGACCTCGACGCGGTCGCCGGCCAGGTGGGCCAGCCAGGCTGCGGCCATCTGAGAGCGGCCTGCATTGTGGACGCAGACGAACAGGACGGACGGCTTGTCGGCCATGGTGATCGTTCTTTCTCGTCGCATGGCGGAACCCGGCCGCCAATGACTTCATCCCCCGCTGGTATCAGCAAGTGGTGATGTGACAGTATCAGTGCATGCTGACTTCAGTCGATCCTGATGTGATCCGGGTGCTGGGCGATCCGCTCCGCCTGAAGATCGTGACCCTGCTGGCGCGCGAGACGCTCTGCACGACGCACCTGGTCGAGGAGACCGGAGCCAAGCAGACCAACCTGTCCAACCACATGAAGGTGCTGCGCGAGGCCGGGATTGTGGCGACCGAACCGTGCGGCCGCTTCACCTACTACAAGCTCAAGCCTGAGGTCCTGGCTGGGCTGTCCGAGCAGTTCGCCGCACTGGCCGAGTCCGCCCGTACCGCTTCCGAGAACAAGAGGGCCTGTCCGTGACCTCCACCGAGCCCACCACCGCCCCCTCTCCCGCCGGCGGCGGAGACGACTCGGTCGTCAGGAAGCTCTCCACCCTCGACCGCTACCTGGCGGTGTGGATCCTGCTCGCCATGGCCATCGGCCTCGGCCTGGGCCGCCTCGTCCCGGGGATGAACGACGCGCTCGCGAAGATCGAGATCGGCGGGATCTCCCTGCCGATCGCGCTCGGCCTGCTGGTCATGATGTACCCGGTCCTGGCGAAGGTCCGTTACGACCGGCTCGACCGTGTGACCGGCGACCGCACGCTGCTGATCTCCTCGCTGGTCATCAACTGGATCGTCGGCCCGGCGGTGATGTTCGCCCTGGCGTGGATCTTCCTGCCGGACCTGCCCGAGTACCGCACCGGCCTGATCATCGTCGGCCTGGCCCGCTGCATCGCCATGGTCATCATCTGGAACGACCTCGCCTGCGGCGATCGAGAGGCCGCCGCCGTCCTGGTCGCGCTGAACTCGGTGTTCCAGGTGTTCGCGTTCGGCCTGCTGGGCTGGTTCTACCTCGACCTGCTGCCCCGGTGGATGAACCTCGGTGACGGCCAGGGCCTCGATGTGTCCGTGTGGCACATCGCGCTGAACGTCGTCATCTTCCTTGGCATCCCGCTGCTGGCCGGCTTCCTCACCCGCCGTATCGGCGAGCAGAAGATGGGCCGCGACGCCTACGAGCAGAGGTTCCTGCCGAAGATCGGCCCCTGGGCCCTGTACGGACTGCTGTTCACGATCGTCATCCTCTTCGCCCTGCAGGGGAAGACCATCACCTCGCAGCCGTTGGACGTGGTGCGGATCGCGCTGCCGCTGCTGGTGTACTTCGCGGTCATGTTCTTCGGCACGTTCCTGCTCGGCAAGGGTCTGGGCCTGGCGTACGACCGCACCACGACGCTGGCGTTCACCGCGGCGGGCAACAACTTCGAACTGGCCATCGCGGTCGCCATCGCCACCTTCGGCGTCACCTCCGGCCAGGCGCTGTCCGGAGTCGTCGGCCCGCTCATCGAAGTCCCGGTGCTGATCGGCCTGGTCTACGTCGCGCTCGCCTGGCGCAGGAGATTCGCTCCGGGCGCGGTGACGACGGCCCCGTGACCCAGCACAGGGATGTGGTGGTGGTCGGCGGCGGCCGGGCTGGGCTGGCCGCCGCCGGCTACCACCTGCGGCGGCGCGGCCTCGACTTCGTCATCCTGGACGCGGAGGCGACGCCAGGCGGGTCCTGCAGCACATGTGGGACTCGCTCACCTGTTCTCGCCGACCGCCTATTCCTCGCTGCCCGGCCGGCCGGGCGAGACTTACCCGGAAGCCGGGAACGTGGTGGACTACCTCACCGATTACGAGAAGCGCTACAACCTGCCGGTCCTCCACGGCGCCCGCGCGGGCGCCGTGCGCCGCGACGGCGCGAAGCTCCTGGTCAAGGCAGACGCGGGCACCCGGCGAGCCCGGGCGGTCATCAGCGCCACCGGCACCTGGACACAGCCCTTCCTTCCCGCCGCCCCCGGCCGCAGCATCTTCGCCGGCCGGCAGCTCCACGCGGTGAACTACCGCTCCCCGGCCGACTTCGCCGGCCAGCACGTCATCGTGGTCGGCGGGGGGGGGAACTCCGGCGCCCAGATCGCCGCCGACCTCGCCCTGGACGGCAGCGTCCACGTGACGTGGGTGACCCGGCGCCCGGCGCGCTTCCTGCCCGACAGCATCGACGGCCGCGCCCTCTTCGACCTCTCCACCGCCCGCCGCCGTGCCCTGGGCGCAGGTTGCACCGACACCGGCGGCGTCGCCTCGCTCGGCGACATCGTCGCCGTGCCGCCCGTCCGCGCCGCCCGTGACGCCGGCCTCCTGGAAGCGAAGCCGATGTTCCCCCGGCTCACCGCCAGTGGCGGCCGGTGGGACGACGGCATTCACACCGTCCGCGGACGTGATCATCTGGTGCACCGGCTTCCGCCCGGCCCTGTCCCATCTCGCTCCGCTGAACCTGCGCGGGCGTATCCCCACCGACGGCACCCGGGTCCTGAGCGAGCCGCGGCTGCACCTGCCCGGCTACGGCGACTGGACCGGCCCGGCGTCAGCCACACTCATCGGCGTCGGCCGCCCGGCCCGTGATGCCTCACACGAGATCGCACAGTCGAGATGACGGTCAGGTGATCGCCGGGCTGCGGCGCTCGAGAAGGACGACATCGCGCCAGACGCCGTGATGGCGCCCGATCCGCTCCCGCGTGCCGATGACCCGGAAGCCGGCCCGCTCATGCACGGCGAGGCTGGCGGCGTTCTCGGGGAAGACCCCGGACTGGATGGTCCAGATCCCGGCCCGCTCGGTCGATTCGATCAGCGCCCTGAGCAGGGTGGAAGCGACGCCGCGACCGCGGGCCGCCGGATGAACGTAGACGGAGTGCTCGACCACCCCCGCGTACGCGCACCGGTCGGAAACCCGGCTCGCCGCGACCCACCCCAGCACCTTCCCGTTCCCTTCGACGGCGGCGAAGCGGTGCGCGGGCAGCTTTGCCGCGTCGAACGTTTCCCACTCCGGGGCGGTGGTCTCGAGGGTGGCGTTCCCTTCGTCGACCCCCGCCTGGTAGATCGTCAGCACCTGCTCGGCGTGCTCCGCCGCCAGTGGCACGACCACCGCAACCAGTCCCCCGCTCACCGCACCCGCCCTCCGGTCCGTCCGGTTGTCAGGCCGCACTCGGCATGGCCAGCAACTGGCCCATCGCGGCGAGCACCGAGGGCTCGACCCGGTAGTACACCCAGGTGCCGCGCCGCTCGGAGGTGAGTAGACCGGCCTCCTTGAGCTTCTTCAGGTGATGGGAGACGGTGGGCTGGGAGACGCCGACGTCGGAGATGTCGCACACGCACGCCTCCCCGCCCTCGTGCGAGGCAACGGCGGAGAAGAGCCGCAGCCGCACCGGGTCACCGAGCGCCTTGAACATCCGCGCTGCGGTCTCGGCCTCCGCGGCACTCATGGGACGCTCGGTCAGCGGCGGGCAGCACGGCACCACACTCTGGCCACCGGCGGGTTCGAGTAGCGGCAGCTCCTGCACATTCGACATACGCCTATGTTGACACACGTCGAACCAGCCTGGGGAGGGCCGTCACCGGCATACGAAACGGGCGGCCACGCGCCGGGCGATCCGCTCCGTGTCCCGGCCGACACCGCGCAGCGAGTTCGACGAGAGGTTGCGCTGCCATTCCAGACCGACGAACGCCAGCCCCGGCACCTCGGTAGCCAGGCCCTCGCGGTGCCGGGGGCTCCCGTCGGCGTCCAGGGCGGTCCGGTAGCGGCCGTCGTCGAGGACGGGCTGCCGCGGCGGGCGTCTCAGGAGCCGACCGAGGGGCGTGGTGTCCAGGCCGGTGCGGGCCGTCCAGAAGTGCAGGTCCCGGCCGAGAATTCGCTGAGCTGCGCACTGCACCGGCCCGCGGGTGGCGAGCATGACGCGGGCGGCTCCGGCGAGCTCGGCGGCGATCTGCGCCGCGGAGTTGCCGGCCCCGACCACCGCCGGCCGGCCGCCGGTGAAGGGGACCGGGCTGCGGTATTCGGCGGCGTGCAGCACCTGCCCGGTGAACTCCGCCAGACCCGGCAGCGCCGGCCGGTGCGGTCGGCCGAAGGTGCCGGAGGCAGCGATGACGGCCCGCGCCCTGAGCCGGCCGCCGCCTTCGAGGACCACTTCGCATGCGGATCCGGCCCGGCGTACGGAGGTGACGCGCTGAGCGGTGCGGATGTCGGCGTCCAGGCGGTCGGCGTAGGCGGTGAGGTAAGCCACGACCTCGTCGCGATGCGGGTAGCGGTCCCCGTCGGCGCCGGGGAACGGCATGCCGGGCAAGGAGCTGTACCGGGCGGGCGAGAACAGCGTGAGGTTGTCGCAGTAGCGCGGCCACGCCCCGGCCGCACGGCCGCCGCCTCCAGCACCACCGGCCGCAGCCCGCGGCCCAGCAGCGCGTGGGCGGCGGCGAGCCCGGACTGGCCGCCGCCGATCACGGCGACGTCGATGTACTCCATGAACAATCCCCCAGTATCGATGAATGTCTATGTTGACGCTCATCAATACAGGTGGCATGCTGGGCCGCGCAAGACATCGACAGATATCGAACCACGCAAGGAGTCGCCGTGAACGCGCCCGCCACCACCGAGCTGCCCGTCGTCGTGATCGGAGCCGGCCCCGTCGGCCTGGCCGCCGCCGCCCACCTGCTCGACCAGGGCATCGAGCCCCTGGTCCTCGAAGCCGCCCCCGCCGCCGGCGCTGCGGTGCGCGAGTGGGCGCACGTGCGCCTGTTCTCCACCTGGGGCGAAGTCGTCGACCCAGCCGCAGAAAAGCTCCTCGCTCCCACCGGCTGGACGCGGCCCGACCCGGACACCTACCCCTCCGGCGGCGACTGGGCCGAGCAGTACCTCCAGCCGCTCGCCGACGCCCTCGGCGACCGGGTCCGCCTCGGCACCACGGTCACCGGCGTCTCGCGCACCGGCCGCGACCGCATCGTCGACGCCGATCGCGAGCAGCAGCCCTTCGTCGTGCACCTCGCCCACGCCGACGGCCGCGAGGAACGTGTCCTCGCCCGCTCCGTCATCGACGCCTCCGGCACGTGGGCCACGCCCGGCCCGGCCGGCGGCAGCGGCCTGGCCGCCCTCGGCGAACACGCGGCGAGCGACCGGATCACCTACCGCGTCCCGGACCTGAAGGACCCCGCCACCCGCGCCCGCTACGCCGGGACGCGCACTGCCGTGATCGGATCCGGCGCCTCCGCGTTCACCGCCCTCGCCTACCTCGCCGACCTCGCCAAGTCCAAGGACGGCACAGGCACCATGGGCGTATGGATCCTGCGCCGGGGCCTCTCCGGCTCCACCTTCGGCGGCGGCGAAGCCGACCAGCTCCCCGCCCGCGGCGCCCTGGGACTCGCAGCGAAGGCCGCCGTCGACGAGGGCCACGCGGACGCCGTGACCGGCTTCCGCACCGAAGCGGTCGAACGCGACACCGACGGCCGCCTGATCCTCGTCGGCGAGGACGGGCGTTGCCTGGACGCCGTCGACGAGCTGATCGTGCTGACCGGCTTCCGCCCCGACCTGTCCTTCCTCAACGAACTGCGCCTGGACCTCGACGAGCGCCTCCAGGCCCCGGCCGAACTCGCGCCGCTGATCGACCCCAACCAACACTCCTGCGGCACCGTCTACCCGCACGGCCACCGCGAACTCTCCCACCCCGAACCCGGCGTGTACCTCGTCGGAATGAAGTCCTACGGCCGCGCCCCGACGTTCCTGGCGATGACCGGCTACGAGCAGGTCCGCTCGGTAGCCGCCGCGATCGCGGGCGACCTCGCCTCCGCCGACCGCGTGGAACTCGTCCTCCCCGAGACCGGAGTCTGCGGCGGCGCCGGCCTTTTCGACACCTCCGACACCAGGGAAACCGAAAGCGGAGGCTGCTGCGCGCCCACCCCGCCTCTCGTCCGGCTCGGCACCCCCGCCACGGTCGGCGCAGCTGCCGAAGAGGCTCCAGCAGGCGGCTGCTGCAGCTCGTGACCAACCGGGGCGCCCCCGACGAGCTGGTCCAGCTGCTGACCGAAGAAGGCCCGCGCGACCCGCCCGAATTCGCACGCTCCGGGCCGAGGCGAGTGCCTCGGCCCGGCTTGTGGCGGATGAGACCGGGGCAGACGGTGCCGTATGGGTGTCCGCCGCTGTGCGAGCTGTGTGCGGCAAAGCGTTTCTGCGGTGAACTTCTTCCTCCGGGCGGTGAGCACCGGCGGTGGGCCTCGCCAGGGGTGGGGTGCGGCCGGTAGGACGCCTCGGTGATCAAGAAAGTCGGATCAGGATCCGGCGGACTGGATGCCGCTGGCCTCGGAGGCTCAGTGCCCGCTACGTGGGGGGAGTGCGTAGTCGCCAAGATCCGCTGGGGTCTGACCGCGGATGACCGTGAGCTTCAGGCGCTGAAGGTGTATGCCGGCCCCGGCGTCACCGAGCCGCCCGGCATGCTCGACCTCTACGCGTTCAGCCCCTCGCGCCGCGCGCCGAACTCTACGACGAGTAGCGACCGCCGACTGACACCAGTATCCCGGCCCACAGGCGGGGCAAGCCGCGTGCTGTTCAGGTCGATCGCCTATCGTGCCACCGCGGAACTGTCCGCGAGCGCATTTCGGCAAGGAGAGAACGCCGTGAGCAGCATGCCTCCGCCCGCAGTCGGGCTGCCGGACGAACTCCGGAGGCGCCTGGGCGTGCCGGACGCGGTGATGATCGGGCTGGGGTCGATGATCGGCGCCGGGATCTTCGCCTCGCTGGCCCCGGCCGCCCGCGCGGCCGGGTCCGGCCTGCTGCTCGGCCTCGCCCTTGCCGCCGTCGTCGCCTACTGCAACGCCACCTCCTCCGCCCGGCTCGCGGCCCTTTACCCGGCCTCGGGCGGTACCTACGTCCACGGGCGGGAGCGGCTCGGCGCGTTCTGGGGTTACCTGGCGGGCTGGGCGTTCGTCGTGGGCAAGACCGCCTCCTGCGCGGCCATGGCCCTCACCGTGGGCACCTACGTCTGGCCCGGTCAGGCGCACGCGGTCGCGGTGGCCGCCGTGGTGGCCCTGACCGCGGTCAATTACGCGGGCGTCCAGAAGTCCGTTTTGCTCACGCGTGTCATCGTGGCCGTTGTCCTTGCGGTCCTCGCCGCCGTTGTGGTCGCATCGCTGACCTCCGGCGGAGTGGACGAGGCCCGCCTGGAGATCGGTGCGGACGCGACGGCGGGCGGGGTGCTCCAGGCGGCCGGGCTGCTGTTCTTCGCGTTCGCCGGATACGCCCGCATCGCCACCCTCGGCGAGGAGGTCCGCGACCCGGCCCGCACCATTCCTCGCGCGATCCCGGTCGCCCTGGGCATCACCCTCGTCGTCTACGCCCTCGTCGCCGTCTCCGTCCTCCTCGTCCTCGGCCCCGGCGGACTCGCCTCCGCCGGAGCCCCGCTCACGGACGCCGCGCGGGCGGCCGACGCCGGCTGGCTCGTCCCCGTCGTACGCGTCGGCGCGGCCGTCGCAGCCCTCGGCTCCCTGCTCGCCCTCATCCTCGGCGTCTCCCGCACCACCCTGGCCATGGCCCGCGACCACCACCTCCCCCACGCCCTGGCCGCCGTGCACCCGCGCTTCCAGGTCCCCCACCGGGCCGAGCTCCTCGTCGGCGCCGTCGTCGCCGTGGCCGCCGCGACCACCGACGTACGCGGCGCGATCGGGTTCTCCTCCTTCGGCGTCCTGGCGTACTACGCCATCGCCAACGCCTCCGCCTGGACCCTGACCCCCGCCGAAGGACGTCCGGCCCGGATCATCCCCATCACCGGCCTGTCCGGCTGCCTCGTCCTGGCCTTCGCCCTGCCGCTGCCCTCCGTGCTCACCGGAGCCGCCGTACTCCTCATCGGCGCCGCCGCGTACGGCATCCGCCGCGTCGGCACACGCCACTAAAGCGTGTGGCAGAAGGCTGTGGAGCGGGCGTTTCCCCTGTATGAGTGGGGTGTTGAAGGCTGAGCATTTGTGGGTGGAGACGTTCTCGGGGCTGCGGATGCGGCAGTTCGATCGGCTGCTGAAGGTCGTGCGTGAGGGGGGCGGGAACGGCCCTGCCGGTGGCCGCCCCTGGTGTCTTCCGCCGGCCGACCGGGTGCTCCTGGTGGCCGTGTACTACCGCACGAACCTCACCATGCGGCAGCTCGCGCCGCTGTTCGGCTGCTCCCCGGCCACCGTGTGCCGGATCATCCAGCGGCTGGGGCCGCTCCTGGCGATCGAACCGACTCCCCGCTCCGCTGATGCGACGGACCGGCTGTGGATCGTGGACGGCACCCTGATCCCGGTCCGCGACCGAAACATCGGGGCCTCCTCCCGCAACTACCGATTCTCCGCGAACGTGTAGGTCATCATCGACGCCGACACCAGACTGGTGATCGCAACAGCCCCTCCGGTGCCCGGCAACACCGCGGATGCCAAAGCCTGGCGGGACTCCGGCCTGGCCGGCATCTGCCAGGGCGTGACCGTGCTCGGCGACGGCGCCTACATCAACACCGGCCTCGTCGTTCCGCACCGTAAACGCCCCGGCCGCCCACTCCTGCCGGGCGAGGAATCCGACAACGCGGAACACCGACGTGTTCGGGCTCGCGGGGAACACGCCTTCGCCCGCATGAAGCCCTACAAGATCCTCCGCGACTGCCGGCAACGCGGAAACGCCTCCACCACGCAGTCCAAGCCGTCGCCGCACTCCACAATCACGCCCTGGTCGCATGGTCCACACGACACCAGAACCCGGCTCCACCTGCCCAGCGCCCGGCTTCTGCAACACGCTCCAGACGGGGGGCTCGGTGCGGTGCCCAAAAGCAGAACGTTGAACGCCTCGTTCTCGGCGACCGGGTGCCTGGCCATGAGGATGCCCATCCCTTCCCCGATCAGGTGCCGGGTGGCAACCGCCTGTTGCATCTGAGCGTGTGTGCGGGCGCTGGAGAGCGCCACCGCCGCATGGGAAGCCAGCAGCACACCGGCCGTCTCGCTGTCCGCAGTGAACGCGGCCGGCTCGCGGGAGTAGAAATTGAGCGCGCCGAAGTCCTCGTCCTCGGTGTACAGCAGGAAGCCCATCATGCTGCCCACGCCCAGCTTCTCGGCCTGGGGTAAGAAGTCAGGCCACCGCTCCTCTTCCTCGGTGAAGTCCGCGATCCGGAAGACCCGCTCCCCCGTAGAGCGGCGGGCGGCATCGAAACACGGCCCTTGGTCCAGCTGGTGCTGGAGTTGGTCCAGCTCCAGCACCAGCGGGTTCGTCGGTGCCAGCGTCTGCGCCTCCGCTCCGCTCAGCAGCAGGATGCCAGCCGCGTCACACCCAGCGGCCAGCTCGGTCGCCGATCCCGTGATCCGTTCTAACGACGCCTTCACCGACGGCTGCTCCAGCAGGCCGTGTGCCAT
The DNA here is from genome assembly GCA_014649555.1 of Streptomyces globisporus. GTDB lineage: Bacteria > Actinomycetota > Actinomycetes > Streptomycetales > Streptomycetaceae > Streptomyces > Streptomyces globisporus. The sequence continues at coordinate 10,951 of BMTG01000021.1, forward strand.
CGCACTCATACGCTGCGCGAAGTCACGCCGGTCCATGCCATCACGTCCTTCCTCCACCACGCCTACCCGAACGCGCCGCACCTCACCAGCCCGCACCGCCTCGAAGAGTTGCCGCCCGTATCGCTCTTCAGGCGGGACGGGGCGGTTGGCTGTACGCAACGTCACCGTTCGCGTTGCAGCCAAGGAAATCTCCGGGGCCGTGGCGTGGCTGCTCTCACACGGTGCCTCTTACGCCACCGGCACGACGATGAGGATCACTGACAGGATGTATGCACCATCAGCTCCGCCGGTTGGGGACAGTTGGGTAACGCTGAGAGCGCCGGCCGGCCCTCTCGGTCCAGCCGCGCCGGTAGGATCCGTTCCGTTTACACGGAGAGGACCGGGGCACCCCGTGGGCAGAGCCGGGGCAGCGACGCTCCCTGCGGGGGCTGCCCGGTCTCAGGTTCCCCCGGTTCGGAAACGACGCCGGGGGAACCGCACGACCGGGCCAGAGAGTCGGCCGTATTCGCCTACCTGTTGGGCGAGGTAGCGAGGCATTTGTCCGCCAGACCTCCGTCCCTCGGGCGCCGCCCTACAGCTCCAGTGCCCGGCCTTCGGCATCCGTCGGCCGTGGCGCGCGACGGCGCGGGGAGAGAAAATTGAGGCATGACAAAAGTGCCCCTGCAGATCAACGCCATCATCATCGACGCTGCCGACCCCGAGCGGCTCGCCACATTCTGGTCCGAATTGCTCGGCCGACCGATCGTGGACCGTTCTGGCCCTTACGTCTGGCTGCGGCGCTAGAAAGAGGTGGGCATCGGCTTTCAGCAGGCCGATGAGCCCCATCCAAAGGAGAAGAATCGCATGCACTTCGACATCGCACCCTCCGATCCGGCTGCCGAACAGCAGCGGTCGAGGCGCTCGGAGGGCGGCGCCTGGAGGAGTACGCCGACGGGGTTTTCTGGTGATGGCCGACCCGGAAGGCAATGAGTTCTGCGTCATCGCCGGCGGGTCCGTCTCCGTCGGCCTGGATGCCCAGGTGCGCGCCCACTACCTCGACTGAACAATGCATATTCCGCACGCTCTCTGACCCCGCCTCTGAGAGGGCACCAAGGTGACCTCTACCCGGGAAAATCGGATTTCCTCGAATCGGTACCTTGATATCTTCTGGCAACGAAGTCAGAAGGTGACATCATCTGTTGAAGTGATCTTTGCTCCCATATTTCGTTCCATCATGTGCAGCGCAGCGTCGGCCAGGTCTTGGTGAATGTGTGCCACCGCGTCCCTGGGGACCGTGACGTTCAGATGCCGGATGTGGGCATCGAGTGCTGAATAGAGCACACACTGTTCGGTGACCTGCCCGCAGAGCACAAGGTGGTCGGCATCCAGCTGGGAGAGCAGATAGCTGAGCGGTGTCTCGTAGAAGATCGAGTGCCGTGCCTTGACGACGAAGAGAGATTCGTCGTCCGGCAGGATGGGTTGCACCAGCTCCGCGTTCTTCCCCGCGAGCGTCTTCTCGATGATCTCTCCGTGGTGGGATCGCCATTCTCCAAAATTGTCGTTCGCGTAGATAACCGGGACCTTTTCCGAGCGGGCCCGGGCGATAAGCCGAGCGACGTGGGGCAGTGCACTCCGAACGGATGGAACGAGCAGATCGGCATCGGGGTGATCGTATGTATTGATCATGTCGACCACGATGAGCGCGTAGTTCCTCATGACGTCATCATCGCAAAGGGGCCGCCCGTGTTCAGGCCCGCGCCCATCTGCGTGTTTCACAGTCGACAGGATGGGAACCCGGCACACTCGTTCGCGAATGCCGACGAAGTAAGTAGGGAGCGGACTGTGCGCGCACTGACCTACCAAGGCAAGCGGGATGTCCGGGTGGAGACCGTTCCGGATCCGAAGATCCAGGAGCCTACGGACATCATCGTCAAGATCACGGCCACCGGGATCTGCGGTTCCGATCTTCACCTGACGGAGGTACTCGGGCCTTACCTCGACCCGGGTGACATCCTGGGCCACGAACCGATGGGGGTGGTGGAGGAGGTCGGCCGCGAGGTGACCGCCGTCGCTCCGGGGGACCGGGTCGTGATCCCGTTCAACGTGTCCTGCGGGCACTGCTACATGTGCGGCTCCGGGCTGCACTCGCAGTGCGAGACCACCCAGGTCCGCGAGCGCGGCATGGGCGCGTCCCTGTTCGGGTTCACGAAGCTCTACGGGCAGGTGCCCGGAGGACAGGCGGAGTACCTGCGGGTCCCCTTCGGCAACGACCTGCCCATCAAGGTCCCGCACGGCCCCTCCGACGACCGGTTCGTCTATCTCTCCGACGTCCTGCCCACCGCCTGGCAGGCCGTCGAGTACGCCGACATCCCGCCCGGCGGCAGCGTCACCATCCTCGGCCTCGGCCCCATCGGAGCCATGGCCGCCCGCATCGCCCGCCACCGGGGCGCCGATCTCGTCATCGGCGTGGACCTCGTCCCCGACCGCCTCGACCGGGCGAGCAGGCACGGGGCCACCTGCCTCGACCTGCGCCGGTACGCCAAAGGCAAGGAACTCGGTGACGCCGTCCGGGACCTCACCGACGGGCGCGGCACCGACGCGGTGATCGACGCGGTCGGCCTGGAGGCCCACGGCTCTCCCGTCGCCAAGGCCGCGCACACAGCAGTGGGCCTGCTCCCCGACGCTCTCGCGCAGCGCATGATGGAGACGGCGGGGATCGACCGTCTCGCCGCGCTGCACGCGGCGATCGACCTGGTGCGCAGGGGCGGCACGATTTCCGTCTCCGGTGTCTACGGTGGCTCCGCCGACCCGATGCCGATGCTCACCCTGTTCGACAAGCAGATCCAGCTCCGCATGGGCCAGGCCAACGTCAAACGCTGGGTCGACGACCTGCTGCCCCTGCTCACCGACGACGACCCGCTGGGCGTGGACTCCTTCGCCACCCACCACCTTCCACTCGAAGAGGGGCCCCAGGCGTACAACACGTTCCGGGAGAAGGCCGACGGCATGATCAAAACCCTGCTCATCCCCTGAGGCCGCGCAACGGCACGGCACAAGAGGAAGGGTGCCCAGGGTGGAGAACAGCCCACTCGTCCGGCGCAAGACGCGCTGAGCGCCTTCCTGCGCGGCGTACCCACCGGAGCGGGCGGGAACACCGCGCCGATGACTGGCCGGGAGATCGGCTGACCCGAGCAGTTCGGCGTCCACCGTGCCGGTGCTTCGCGGCTTCTGCCCGCCCGGGTCACCTCACGCCCCCTCGATCACTCGAGAAAGGACGAACATGACAAGCGGCGAACAGCAAGACCCGAATCAGCTCCATCCCCGCCCCGACTTCCCCCAGCAGGACCAGGCACATCCCGGCTGGACCGGTCCGATGGACCCGCCGCCCGACCACGGCGAGGAGTCCTACCGCGGCTCCGGCCTGCTCGACGGCAGGAAGACTGTGATCACCGGCGGTGATTCCGGGATCGGCCGCGCGGTGGCGCTGGCCTTCGCGCGCGAGGGCGCGGACGTTCTGCTGACCCACCTTCCCGAGGAGGAGCACGAAGCTCGGGCGACCGTTCGGCTGGTGGAGCAGGCCGGACGCAAGGCGGTGCCCGTCCTCTGTGACATCCGGGACGAGAAGCAATGCCGCTCGCTCATCGAGCGCGCAGTGTCCGAGTTCGGCCGCATCGACGTCCTGGTCAACAACGCGGCCTACCAGATGTCCCAGCCCGACGGGATTTCCGCCATCTCCACCGAGCAGTTCGACCGTGTGATGCGCACCAACCTCTACGGGATGTTCTGGCTGTGCAAGACCGCCCTGCCGCACATTCCGGCAGGCGGGTCAATCATCAACACCACCTCGGTCCAGGCGTACAAGCCGAGCCCGCATCTCCTCGACTACGCGATGACCAAGGGGGCGATCGTCACCTTCACCCAGGGCCTGGCCCAGATGCTGGCCTCCGATGGCATCCGCGTCAACGCAGTCGCCCCCGGTCCGGTCTGGACCCCCCTCATCCCGGCGACGCTGCCCGACACCGCCGAGTTCGGGAAGCAGAGCCCGCTGGGCCGTCCCGCGCAGCCTGCGGAAATGGCTCCCGCCTACGTCTTCCTCGCCTCCGCGAATGCCTCGTTCATCACCGGCGAGATCATGAACGCCACCGGCGGCACACCGCTCCCCTGACCGCCCAAGCCTCCGCCCACCCCTCAAGCCGAGGAGAAGTCCCCGCCATGCGTGCTCTCGCCCTCGTCTGCACCTGAACGCCTCGCCCGCCCCGTCCAGCAGCCAGCACCTCGCCGAGCAGGTCATGGACCAAGCTCAGGACGAGGGCGCGAACTCCATGAGCAGCTGACGCGTCTCCAGCAGAAGTTGACCTCCAACAGCTGATGTCCTGGGTTCCTGGCGATGAAAGGTGTCGGTGAGCGAGCTGAGGACCGACCACGCTTCCCTGACGGCTGCGTCTCGGCGGTCGTGCTGTGTCGCATCGTTCCCGGGACCGACGAGCAGTTCGGCTTCGACGACGCAGATACTGCTGGCCTGGCCGAGCACGTTGGACAGCAAGCGGAAGAAGTCAGGCGACGGAGGGGCGAGTTCGGTGTCGTCGTTGATCGTCTCGAGCGTGCGAGTGATGGCCAGAACGCGGGTGCAGACCCGGCCCCACCGCATGTCCTCGGCGAACGGCGGAGGCTTCGGGCCCGCGCGCCGCAGCCGGCCGCCTGGGTTCCAGCGCGCCCCCTCCATTGCCCAGCGGCGGGCCTCGCTCACGTTCTGCAGCGACGCCGTGAGGCCGCCGGCCGAGTGATGCCAGCCCTCGGACTTCTCCAGCCCGTCCTCCTCACCGAGTCCTTCCGCCATGGCACCGAGCACGTCCGCTGTCTCCCGTGCAAGGCGGACGAGACGGTCGCGAACACTGCGAAGATGAACCGGCGGAAGAACGAACGCGTTGACCAGAAGACCGATCACCGCACCGATCAGCGTCTCCAGGAGCCGGTGCCCCACGGTGGACGTGCTGGACACCCCGCCGGTGATGACGAAGAGCGCCGTGGTGGCACCGTAGATGCCCTGGTTCCCGAAGCGCCGGTAGTTGCCGAGCAGCATCATGAGCGGCAGCGTGAGCAGCATGGCGGTCATGGTCCGGTCACGCGTGAAGGCCATCGCAGCGGACGCCCACAGAGTGCCCAGGGCGATGATGGCGAACTGCTGGACTCCTGTGCGTACCGACTGGTAGACCGTGCTGCCGACCATCGCGATCGCCGTCCACGGAGCCAACAGGGCCATCGGCGCCTGGAACCACCATCCACTCACCGCCCACGCGGCTATCGCCGCCCCCGCTGCCTTCAGCGACTGGACGAGCGTGTCCCGCTCCGGACCAACCTCAACGAACGCACTGCGGACCGACCGGTGCACCTCCGCCCACTCCCGGCCCGCCCACCGCCAAGCGCCCATCCACCACGCCTCTAGCGCCAAGCCATTCCCCTTCGAAGCGCTATCGCATCAACTGCCCCGCTCCTCATGCCCCTGGCGAAAGGCGAAGAACAGGACCACGGCCAACTGCCCCCCGCCCCTGGGTGAACGCGAAGGGAGGCGGCCAGACGCGAGAGGGAACCCGCGGGCACCTTCCCACCGACCGCGCCCCGCGAGCGAGGCCAGTGCGCCCCCGCACGGCCTGGGCAGCACATTTCACCACGTACTGCTGGTGCGAGTGGGCCAAAGACACCACACACGGTCACCCTCCGAGCCGCACTCCCGCCCCCGCCCCCGCCGTTCCGCGCCTTGAGAAGGTGTTGCACTGTCGCGGGGGGGGGGACACTCTGCCGCGGAGGATCGCCCGCCCGCGTAGGGACCCGACGGTCGACGGCTGCGGGCCCTGTACGGGGGCCGACGGCATCTACGAATGGGGCCGTTCACGTCCCCCGCAGACTCCCTCGGCCGTCCCATCGGCCCGCTGTCCGCCGGCCTCTCCCCCGGCTTCGAACACTCGGCGCGCCGCAGCACCTTCGTCAACGCTCAGACCGCCACCGGTCACGGGAAACACGGTTCTGCAGCGTTCGCACAGCTTCGCGCCTCCCGCCGGGGTACCACATGCCTTACAGAACCCCTGCTTGCCTTCGCTTCCAGATATTCCGGTCATGGTCTTCCTTCGATCGGGGGCTCCACCGCGTACCCACGGATGACGACATGACTCGAAGCGGTACAACGGAGTCGTCACCCGGAGCCCGCCTGGACAATCCGGATCAGAGCACCTCGTGTCCGAGTGTTGCGGCCAGTCGGACCTCGAGTTCGGTGAGCCGGGTATGGGTGGGAGCCAGAGCCGTGTACCGCCAGCTCCGACCGTCCGGGGGGCGGTCGGCGTAGGGAAGGACGCCCTGGGACTCTCCGGGCTGGCAGTCCAGTCCGGCTTCGGAGAGGTGCCCGACCGTCTTGTCGAAAGTCATGGGCTCGATGCCGGTGACCGTGCCGGTGGACCAGGCGGGTCGGCCCCCGCCGGTCAGGCGGCTCACCATGGCCTGCGCGGTGGTGGTGGCGGTGCGTCGTACGTTGCACTCCCATGCGTACAGCGTGCCGTCCTGGGTGCACACCAGATCGAGGCTGTACGGCCCGCGATAACCTTCGGCGGCCAGCTGCCCGCCCAGCGCCAGGTCCAGTCGGTCAGCTCCTCGGCCGACCTCGCGGTCAGGCCCTTCAGGGGTGAGCAGCAGCCGGCGAAGGAGCCGCCGCTCATGCGCATCTCGCCGTCGTACACCACCTCATGGCGGCGACTGCTCGCAAAGTGCCGGGGTTCGGGACGTCGACGACGACGTGGCCGTGACCGCCGGGATCGACCCCCGGGTCCTGCTGCTGATCGCCGGGCGCCTGGGCCGATGGCCTGGACGCCCTGCAGACCGCCGGCATCGCCCCCGACGCCCCCGGCGTGGTGACCGCCGACGATCCGGCCACAGTCCTGGAGGGACTGACCGAGATGCTGGCCCACCACCGAGCCTGGGACCGCTTCACCCCGGCTGTCCGACCTCGGCCCCGGTCGGCCCCCCGGCACACTCCCGGGGCCGACCGGCGTCGCACGCCGTGACGACGACGCGGAAGGCGATACACCATGATCAGCGAACACGAAGGCCCGGGCACCCTCGTCATCCTCGCCAACTTCGTGTCCCCGCTGGCAGTCGACCTCACCGAAGCAGCGGTCCTGCGCCAGTGGGCGGAGCAAGCGCCTCGCAAGCTGTGGCTCGCCCGGCCCGGCGACGTGCTGATCACCCCGGTCCCTCTCAGCGAGCCCTTCCGACGCTACGTCTTCCACCGGCTCGGCGTGCCGGAGAGATCGGTGACCGTCATCACCGTGCCCGACACGCCGCACCTGACGACGGCCCAGGCGCTGGCCGAGCACCATCTGCAGGAGCCCCTACGCGCCCTCGTCGCCGAGCGCCCGACCGCTCGGCTGCTCCCGACCGCGCTCGACGAAGCCTCCGCCGCCCTGGCCGCAGACCTGCGCATTCCCGTCGTCCCGAGACCAGCGGGACCATTCCGGCGTCCAGCACCGCCCGGCGGATCGAGCGGACGCCGGACAGGTCCTGGTCGCCGGCGGTGACGATGCCGATGATCCGGCCGTCCCCCGGCCACCTGCCGCCCGGAGAATCGGCGGCACGCCCCAGCTGAACGATCCTGGTCAGCCGAGGAAGCTCAGCCGCACCTGGCGGTCCGGGTTGTCCCGGTTCGTATCCACCAAACCCCGTTAGGGCAACCCCGACCCTACCGACACAACACATGCGTCCTGCTTCAGACTTCACCTGGAGCAGGACGATTGCCCACAGGTCAGGCCGGCACGGGGTTGGCTCCGGACCCTATGAGCGTTGTACGCCCCTGGGGCCGATCAAGCTCACGGGCGGGCCGGTGGCTGCGATCGTCGTTCTCGGTGACCTGCTTGTGTGTCCCGTGCTGCTCCTGGCGTCCACAGGGGTCATCGGTACGGAGCCAACCACCCGAGCGGAGGAGACAGCTGCTTGGCAGTCCGCCGGGAAGCTGTACTTCGGCTGGCTGGCGGTAGGCGCGACATCCTTCGCCGTGCTGCGCATGCCGAAAGCTCTGCTCGCGCATGTGTCGACGATGTTGCTCTCACCCATTGCCCCGCTCGTGCTGCTGGTCTCGTCCGGTCTCGGTTGATCCTGGACGTGCAGCTGCGGACAGAAGCAGCAGGCGCGACGACCGTCTGACCGCGTGAAGAAGCCGCACGTAACGATTAGGGCAGCGGACGACGGGGCTCCGGGGCCGTGCGAAGACATTCGGCGACAGACCTGGCGTCGGCCACGCCGCTGATCGGACCCACCCGTGCCAGGCGCCCCGCCGGGTGCCATTCCAGAGTGCACGGCTGCACTGCCGCGTGGAACCCGGGGCGCGTTCGGCAGTCGAGGAACCGCCTCAGGCACCCGGTGGTGGCCATGAGGCTGTTCCGACAGCCGTGCACGGCAATCCGCAGGGCCTCCAGGACCTGCGGCGACCAGGGGCTGCACCGCGAACGGCATTGGCCGGCACCGCTGACGCGCCCCTGCCAGATTGCGGGCATGCATCAACCCTGGCGATCAGGAGCCTGACCCGGGGCGAGCGCCGACCGCCCTGCCCCGGCGAGATCACGGCCCCGGCGGACGGCTCCGACAGCGGGCGCGGGCTGCTGGCACACCTGGGGCATCCCGTACCTCGGTGACGCCTCGGAGTCGGCGGCCCTGATCATCGGGGAGCTGACGGCCAACGCGGTGACCCACGGCCGCGTCGCCGGCCGCAACTTCGAACTGCGCCTGTCGCACATGCCCGGCGACCCGGAAACGCCGGGCCTCCTGCGGATCAAGGTCACCGACACGAGGCCGCGGGCCTTCGCAGATGGTCTCCATCCGCGAAGGGCCTCCCCGGTCGCTCCTGCCGGACGCTCCGCTCGGGATGCGAGGCAGGCGCCGGCGGAAGCGGGGGCGTAAGTCCTCACGGCGGTGCGCCGGACTACGGCGCCTCCATGAGGGTCTCCGTCGCGACGCTCATGTGCAGCCGCCGGGTGTGGTCGACGGTTCGTACCGGCCCGGTCAGCGTGACCCGGGCCACAAGGCGCGCGTCGGTGCACGACGCGCTCAGCAGCAGTTCGAGATCGCCCGGCTCGACGATCCGGCGGCCGTCGCGGCCGGTGAAGGACGCGAGGTCCGCCGGGACCGTCACCCGCACCCTGGCCGCCCGCCCGGGATCCAGGACGAGGCGTACGTACCCGATGAGGCGCCGCACCGGCTGGACCACGGAGGCGACCGGGTCGTGCAGATACACCTGGACCACTTCGGTCCCCTCCCGCGCACCGGTGTTGCGGACGGTGCAGGAGAGCCTGAACTGCCCTTCCGTCGAAGCCCTTCCGTGCTCCACGACAAGGTCGCTCCACTCGAAGGCGGTGTACGTCAGACCGTGACCGAACCCGAACGCCGGGGTCGGGTCGACACTGGAGACGTCGCTGGAGTGGCCGAGCCGCGCCGCCAGGTACGTGGAGGGCTGGGAGCCCGGGTGGCGCGGCACGCTGACGGGCAGCCGGCCGGACGGTTCGGTGCGGCCGCTGAGCACCGAGGCGATGGCCCTCGTTCCTTCCTCGCCGGGGAAGAACGACTGCACCACCGCGGCCGCCTCGTCCACCGCACGCCCCAGGGCGTAGGGGCGTCCGGACAGCAGGACGACGACAACAGGAGTGCCCGCGTCGAGGAGGGCGTCGAGCAGCAGCTGCTGGGCACCGGGGAGCGCCAGGTTCTCCGCGTCGCAGCCCTCCCCGCTCGTACCCCGCCCGAAGAGACCGGCCCGGTCGCCGAGTGAGACGATCACGAGGTCGGCGCTCCTGGCCAGTTCGACGGCCTCGCCGAAGCCGCCGGTGTCCGGGCCGTCGATGTCCGCACCTTGTGCGGAGACAATCTCGCTGTCGGGGAATTCCGCCGCACATGCCTCGCGCAGGGTGGGAAGTTCGATGCCGAGCGGGGTCTCGGGATACTGGCCCCCGACGTGGACGGGAAAGGCGTAGCAGCCGAGTACGGCCGTCGGGGTGTCGGCGTTGGGCCCGATGAGTGCGATACGGGCAGGGGCTCCGGCGGCCGCATTCGCCGCCAGGGGCAGGGTGCCGTCGTTGCGCAGGAGCACGACGGCCTGTTCGGCGACGCGGCGGGCGAGCGCCCGGTTCTCGTCGGAGTCGAGAACGACGGTCCCGCGCAGCGCCTCCGAGTCCCCGTCCGCGGAGCCGTCCGCACCCGCGGCTCCCGCGAGCACCGGCGGCACCGGCCTCCAGTCCGCGTCCAGAAGGCCCAACCGGGCCTTCTGGGCCAGCACTCGGCGTACCGCACGATCCACCAGCGCCTCCGGTACGAGGCCCTCGGCGATGGCGTCGGTCAGCGGGCCGCCGAACGCCCTGACGGTCGGCAGCTCCACGTCCACACCCGCGCCGAGCGCGGCGCCGGCCGCTTCCCCGAAGGTTGCCGCCACGCCGTGCAGCGTCTTCAGGAATGCGATTCCGAAGTAGTCCGCGACCACGGTCCCGTCGAATCCCCAGGTGTCACGGAGCAGGCCGGTCAGCAGTGGCCCGTCGGCCGCGGAGGGGATTCCGTCGGTGTCGGTGTAGGCGTGCATGACGGACCGTACGCCGCTTTCGCGTACGGCCATCTCGAACGGGGTGAGGATGATGTCGGCCCGCTCCCGCGTGCCCATGCCGACGGGGGCGAGGTTGCGGCCCGCCCGTGAGGCGGAGTACCCGGCGAAGTGCTTGAGCGTGGCGACGATCCCGGCCGACTCGAGTCCCCGCACATAGGCGGTGGCGACCGTTCCCACCAGGTACGGGTCCTCGCCGATCGTCTCCTCGACACGGCCCCAGCGTGCGTCGCGTACGACGTCGAGGACGGGGGCGAGGCCCTGGTGCACGCCGACGGAGCGCAGGTCGCGGCCGATCGCGGCGGCCATCTCGCGGACCAGCTCCGGATGGAAGGTGGCGCCCCAGGACAGCGGCACCGGGTAGGCGGTCGCGCCCCAGGTAGCGAAACCGGCGAGGCATTCCTCGTGGGCGAGCGCCGGTATGCCGAAGCGGTTCGCTCCGGCGATGCGCTCCTGGGTGCGCGCCAAGGAGAGGGCGCCCACGGCCGGGTCGACGGGGGCCGTTCCGAACGGGCGGGTCAGTTGGCCGAGTCCGTGTGGAAGAAGGTCGTCGAGGTCGACGGCCTCCTCCATGTCGTGCTGGAACGGGGCGACTTCGGCGCCCTCGTCGGAAGCGCCCACCCAGACGCCGAAGAGCTGGGCCACCTTCTCCTGGAGGGTCATGACGGCGATCAGGGCGTCGGCCCTGGCCTCGGGAGCGAGGGCGGGATCGCGCCAGGGCCCGGTGCGGTGGTCCGTGGCACCGGACACCGGTGCCACGGAGCCGGTGGCCTCGGCGGGTTTCCGGACACCGGTGTTGCCGGTGCCTGCGATGTCGGCGGTCACTTTCCTCCCACTCCCATCAGCCCCTGTACCAGGGCGCGGCGAGCGAACAGATAGACGATCAGGATGGGGAGCATGGACAGGACGACCGCGGCGAGCAGACCAGGGGTGTTGACTCCGTGCTCCGTCTGGAAGTCGTAGAGCCCCAAGGTGATCACCTTGGTCTCCGCCGACTGCGTCAGAACGAGGGGGAACAGGAAGCCGTTCCACGCCTGGAGCGCGGAGAAGACTACGATGGTCGAGATCCCGCTCCTGGACAACGGCAGCACCAGCTGGAAGAAAACCCGTCGGGGCGAGGCGCCGTCCATCGTCATCGCCTCGTACAGATCGGGGGTGATGTCCCGCATCACACCCGTCAGGATCAGGGCGCACACCGGCATGGCGAAGGCCGCCGTCGGCAGGATGACGCCGATGAGGTTGTCGTAGAGACCGGCCTCGCTGATGACGAAGAACATCGGGACGATCACCGCCTGCGAGGGGATCGCCAAGCCCAGGAGGAACAACCGGAAGACCGTGGTGGTGGCGCGCCCCCGGCTCCTGACGATGGTGTACGCCAGCGGCGGGACGAGGAGCAGCACGATGCCCACCACGCACACGGTGACGATGACGGTGTTGAGGAAGTACTGCGCGAAGCCGCTGTTGAGGTCGTCGATGTAGTTGTCGAGCGTGAAGTGCTCGGGAAAGGACAGCGGGCCGTTCGCCGCGTAGTCTGGGCGCGTCTGGAACGTGGCGACGAGCATCACGTACAGCGGCAGGCCCACCACGAGGAGCCAGACCAGGGAGCCGAAACCGGCGAAGCAGTTGGGACGGCTCTTCCTCACAGTCCCTCCATGGTGCTGCGCATCTTGTCGTAGCCCGAGAGCCGCACCACGATCAGCGAGATGACTGTGGAGACGAGGACCAGGAGGAGGGCGATGGCGGAAGCCCCTCCGTAGTCGAAGCTCTTGAACGCCTTCTGGTACATGTAGTACGCGCTGATGGTGGTGTCGCTTCCCGGTCCGCCCTGGGTCAGGATGAGCACGGTGTCGAAGGTCGTGAGTCCGCCGACCACCATCAGGATCATCGAGGTGATGATCGCGTTGCGCAGCTGCGGCAGCGTGATGTGGAAGAACTGCCGGACCGTGCCCGCGCCGTCGATCTGCGCCGCCTGGTAGAGGACCTGCGGCACCGCGCGCGCCGCGCCCTGGTAGATCAGCGTGTGCAGGGGGGTGAACTGCCAGGTGCTGACGAAGACCAGGACGCCGATCGCGGTGGCCTGCTTCCCGAACAGGTTGCCGTCGCCGAAGAGCCAGGTCGCCTGCGCGGGGACGCCCATGTTGGGGTCGAGGACGGCGCGCCACAGCACGGACACGGCCGCGACGGACAGCAGCATCGGGACGAAGTAGATGGCGGACAGAACGCCCCGGTTGCGCTGGTGTCCCGCCGCCCAGACCCCGAGCAGAATGCTCAGCGGCGTCTGGACGGCGACCCCGAGCACGGTGAGCAGGACGCTCAGCCAGAGGCTCTTGATCATGACGGGGTCGTCGAGAAGCTTCCTCCAGTTGTCCAGGCCCGCGAATTCCGGGTCGCTCAGACCGTCCCAGCTGGCGAAGGAGAGTACGGCGACCATGACGAGCGGGACGAGGGCGAAGAGGCCGAAGAAGACCGCGGCGGGGGCCGCCCAGAGAAATCCCGGGCGGCCCGCTCCGATGGCGGACGAGCCGTCCTTCTTGACCGTCTCACCGTCCGGGGAGAGGGCTGCGGTGGGGGTCATGTCGTGTGTTCCGGGTCCGGATCTCCGTGGGCTCACGAGGTCGGCAGCGCCTGCATGGCCTTGATGAAGGCGTCCTCGTCCATCGAGCCGTTGAAGAACTGCTGGAGGGACTGGTACATCGCGGTGGCCGCCGACTGCGGGTACGCCTGGTCCCAGGAGAGCTGGAACGCCGGGGCCGCCTTGACCATGTCGTACTGGAACTTCGCGAACTCCGGGCTGGCGGCCGTGTCCAGGAAGCCTTCGGTGTTCGTCGTGGTCGGCAGGTTGCCGATGGCGAGCTGCGCCTTGACGAACCGGTCCGAGTACATGAGCTTCAGGAACTCGGCAGCGGCCCGCGGGTGCTTCGTCTTCTTCAGCACGGAGTAGAAGTTGTTGGTGTTGCCGACGACGTTCGCCCGGTCGCCCTTGCCGTCTTCGACGGAGGGGAAGGCGCTGTATCCGAGGTCGCTCTTCGCGAACTCGGGGTGCGCGTCCTGCTGCGTCGAGTACTCCCACGAGCCCATCAGCTCGAAGCCGGCCCGGCCGGTCGCCAGGAGCGTGGGGGAACCCTGGTCGGTGAACTTCACCGAGTCGTAGTTGGTGCCGAACGCACCGGCGTCCACCAATTCCCTGATCTTGCTCAGCGCCTTCCGGCTGTCCGGGCTCGCCCAGGCGTCCCGGTCGCCGTCGAGGGCCTTCTGGAAGAGCTCCGGCCCGGCGATACGGTCGTACAGGTACTCGAACCACATCAGCGTCGGCCACCGGTCGCCGCCCCCCAGCGCGATCGGGGTGACGCCGTCGGCCTTCAGCGCCTTGACCGCCGCCAGCAGGTCGTCCCAGGTCTTCGGGGGTTCGACGCCCGCCCTCTCAAGGACCTTGCCGTTGCTGAACAGCAGGACGGGCTGCGTGCCCCGCATGGGGACCCCGTAGGACGTGCCGTCGACCACCGCGCTGTTGAAGACGGACGGCAGGAACTTCGCCTTGAGGTCGGGGGCCTCGGCGATGAAGGGGTCCAGCGGGAGGAGCAGGCCGGCGTCGACGAACGGTTTGATGCTGCCGCCGCCCCAGTTGAAGAAGACGTCCGGCGCCTGCTTGCTGTTGATGATCGTCTGCAGCTTGGCCTGGTAGTCGGCGCCGGGGATCGTGTCCAGGACAGCCTTCACCTTCGACGTCTTGTTGAAGGTGGCGACGATCTCCTTCTCCACCTTGTTCGCCGCGTCCCCGTAGACCAGGACGCGGAGGGTGTCGCCGCCGGCAGCGTCCGAGTCCCCTCCGCATCCGGACAGGGACAGCACCAGGGCGAGCGCGGCACCACCGACGACAACGGTCCGCGAGAACCGTGCGCGTTGTTTCATCGGCACACCTTTCGAAACTCTTTCGATCCCATTACCGAAACTTCCTGGGTCCGGACGCTAGAACTCTCCATCTGGGGGGTCAACCCTCGGTCGCGCCGTTATCGAAGCGTTACGTCTGAGCGTCAGCTGTCCCGTGCTTTATGCTCCAGGCCATGCGCGATGACGAGAAAATGGGCCGCATCACTCTGGCTCAGGTGGCCGAGCAGGCCGGCGTCTCCCTTTCGACAGTTTCGAAGGTCCTCAACGGGCGACAGGACGTGGCGACCCGCACGAGGGTCAAGGTGGAGCGCCTGCTGGAGGCCCATGCGTACCGGCGCACCACCCGGTCGGCCAGCGAGACACCGCTCATCGAGATCGTGTTCCACGAGCTGGAGAGCATCTGGGCGATGGAGCTGATCCGGGGGGTGGAGAACGTCGCCAAGGCCCACGGCACCGGGGTCGTCCTCACGGAAAGCGGAACCCGCCACGCGCCCGGCCCCGACTGGATGGAGGCGATGCTCCAGCGTCGGCCGCTCGGTGTCGTCCTGGTCTTCTCGACCCTCCCCGACGAAGTGAAACAGAAGCTCAGGGCACGCTCGATCCCCTGCGTCATCATCGACCCGGCCGGCGACCCCGACCCCGACGTGCCCTCGGTCGGCTCCGCCAACTGGAACGGCGGACTGGCCGCCACCCGCCACCTCATCGAGTGCGGGCACCAGCGCATCGGTGTCATCACCGGACCCGAGGACATGCTCTGCTCCCGGGCGCGGCTCGACGGCTACCGGTCGGCGATGACCATGGCAGGGCTGGAGGTGGACCCCAGTCTCATCCTGTTCGGCGACTTCCACGTGGAGGGCGGATACGACCGCGCCGCCGAGATCCTGTCCCATCCGCAGCGGCCCACCGCGATCTTCGCGGGCAGCGACCTCCAGGCACTCGGCGTGCTGGAAGCCGCCCGGGTGCGGGGCCTGCGCGTCCCCCACGACCTCTCGGTGGTCGGCTACGACGACGTGCCCATCGCCCGGTGGGCCAGCCCGGCCCTCACCACGGTCCACCAACCGCTGCGCCGGATGGCGGAGGAGGCCGCGCAGATGCTGATGCGGCTTCGAGCCCGGGAACCGGTGTCCACACGGCTGGAGCTGGCCACGAGCCTGGTCGTACGCAAGAGCACGGCTCCACCGCCCGAGAACTGAGCACCGTCGTGACGCAGTCACCGAGCCGGTCCGCCGCGCTGTCCGGGCCATGCCCGGCCGCCTCTGGCATCCCGCCCTGGACCAGGACGGGACACTTCGTGATGGCGCTGAGGTCGCCGAGCCGACAGGAATGGTCGACCTGGTCGGCTACCCAGCCGGCACCCGCGTCATGGTGCGCCGCGAGCGGCCGCACCCCAGAGCCCAGCCGACCCTGTCGATCAGGACGAGGGCCTGCGTCACCAGGTGTTCCTCACCGACACCCCTTGGTGGGCGTTTGGCGCGGCCGGACATCACTCCTACGGTGACGGCAGACTCAGTTTTACCCGAGGAACGACAGCCGAACCTGACGGTCGGCTTTGCCCCTGCTGGGTCCACCAAACCCCGTTAGGGCAACCCCGACGGTAGCTGGCCGCCCGGCCCCTGCGGGCGCCTGTGCAACGTGTACGCCGAGCACGAGGTGCCGCTGTACGCCGCTCCCCCGCTGCTCCTGAGCAGGGTCGACGCGAGACCTGAAGGCTCGGGTCCGGGACCCAAGCACTCCGAGACCGTGAGCGATCATGTTGTCCGGTGTCGTCCAGGGGGCCGTGTCGTCCAACGGCTTCTGGTCAACGGCCGTGCGCGACTCTGCGGAATCCCATCCGGCCAGAGAGACTTCAGAATCTTCGGAACCCGGCAATTACCTCGCGTCGCGCATCAGCCGCGTAGCCCATAGGAGCGACAGCCCGGAGAACTCGGCGAGCACAACCGGTGATCACACCTCGGAGCCCCTCACAGGATGACCGACGGCGACGGCTGGCGATCAGTCGGCGACGGCGGACTCGGGAGCCTCCGCCGGGAGGTCACGGACGCCCAGGCGCAGGTGTTCGACGTGATAGAGGGCCTGGTCGAGAAGTTCGGCGACGTGGTTGTCGTAAAGGGCGTAGATGATGGAACGGCCATGGCGTTCGCCGGTGACGAGGCCGAGGTTGCGCAGCAGACGCAGCTGATGGGAGCAGGCAGAGGCTTCCATGCCTACGGCGTCGGCGAGATCGCCCACCGAGCTGGGGCCCTCCTGGAGACGGGCCAGGATGTGCAGCCGGGAGGGCGTGGCGAGGGCCTGGAGGGTGGCGGCGACATCGGCGGTCCCGACGGTGTCGAGACGTTCGCGGGTGGTGGCGCTGCTCCTGGCGTCTGTTCCGTGGCCCATGGCGTCATCATACTCGCAACACATGAAGACCTGTTCATATATTCCTGTATGGTGGCCGCGTTGCCCGCCGTCCGCCCGCGAAGGGTTCTTTTGTCATGTCTTCTGCTGTGGATCAACGACCCACGCCACCGGTTACGGAGGTGCCGCACGCGGCGCCTCCGAGGCGGCGTACGCGTCTCCTGGCTCTGCCGGAGGCTCGGTGGGCGCTGGCTTCCCTGCTGTTGTTCCTGCTGGCGCTCCCCGTGTATCTGCTGGGTGCTCCGGCGTGGGCATGGGGCCCGTTGTTCGCCGCGACCTATGTGACCGGCGGCTGGGAGCCGGGGTGGGAGGGGCTCAAGGCTCTGCGAGACAAGACGCTGGACGTGGACCTGCTGATGGTCGTGGCGGCACTCGGCGCCGCCGCGATCGGGCAGATCCTGGATGGTGCTCTGCTGATCGTCATCTTCGCGACCTCCGGCGCCCTGGAGGCGGTCGCGACCGCCCGTACCGCGGATTCCGTGCGCGGCCTGCTCGATCTCGCCCCCGACGTCGCGACCCGGCTTCGTGCGGACGGCACCGAGGAGACCGTGGACGCCGAACGCCTGGCGGTGGGGGACGTCATCCTGGCGCGCCCCGGTGAGCGGGTCGGCGCGGACGGACGTGTTCTGGACGGGGCGAGCGACGTCGATCAGGCCACGATCACCGGTGAGCCGTTGCCGGTGGCCAAGCAGGTGGGGGACGAGGTGTTCGCCGGCACGGTGAACGGCAACGGTGCTCTGCGGGTGCGCGTCGAGCGGGATCCGGCGGACTCGGTGATCGCCCGGATCGTGAAGATGGTCGAAGAGGCGTCCGAGACCAAGGCGCCGACCCAGTTGTTCATCGAGAAGGTCGAGCAGCGGTACTCGATCGGCATGGTCATCGCCAGCCTGGCCGTCTTCGGTGTCCCGCTCGCCTTCGGCGACAGCCTCCAGTCGGCGCTGCTGCGCGCGATGACGTTCATGATCGTCGCCTCGCCGTGCGCGGTGGTCCTGTCGACCATGCCGCCGCTGCTGTGCGCGATCGCCAACGCGGGCCGCCACGGCGTGCTCGCGAAATCCGCGGTCGTGATGGAGCGCCTGGGTCAGGTCGACGCGGTGGCGCTGGACAAGACCGGCACCCTGACCGAGGGCACCCCACGCGTCACCGACATCCTCCCCCTGCCCGGATCGAGCCTGGACGAGGAACGGCTGCTGGCCCTGGCAGGGGCTGCCGAGCACCCCAGCGAGCATCCCCTCGCCCGCGCCGTCGTCCGGGCCACCCGGGCCCGCGGCCTCATCCTCGCCGAGGCGACCGGGTTCGTCTCCTCCCCCGGAGCCGGCGTCACCGCGACCGTCGACGGACACGCCGTTCAGATCGGGTCCCAGGCCCGTCTCCTCCCTGAAGGGAGCCCGGAACTCGACGCCATGGTCCGCTCGCTCGAAGGAGGGGGCCGTACCGCGGTCCTCGTCCTCCGTGACGGCGCCCCCGTCGGTGTGCTGGGCATCGCGGACCGGCTGCGCCCGGACGCGGCGGCGACGGTGGCCGCGCTCACCGAACTGACCGGCCGCACCCCGGTGTTGCTGACCGGTGACAACGAGCGCGCCGCCCGCCGGCTGGCCGCCGAGGTCGGGATCGGCGACGTGCGGGCCGGGCTGCTCCCGCAGGACAAGGTGGCCGCCGTGCGGGCATGGGAGGCCGAGGGCCTGCGGGTCCTGGTCGTCGGCGACGGTGTCAACGACGCGCCCGCCCTGGCCGCCGCGCACACCGGCATCGCGATGGGCCGGGCCGGATCCGACCTCGCGCTGGAAACCGCCGACGCCGTCGTCGTCCGCGACGAACTCGCCACCGTCCCCGCCGTCGTGGCCCTCTCCCGGACCGCCCGCCGCCTGGTCGTCCAGAACCTGGTCATCGCCGGGACCTTCATCGCCGTGCTGGTCGCCTGGGACCTGATCGGCACCCTGCCCCTGCCGCTCGGCGTCGCCGGACACGAGGGCTCCACCGTCATCGTCGGCCTCAACGGCCTCCGCCTCCTGCGCGGAACCGCCTGGCTCCACCCCATCAAGGACACCGCGTAAGCAAGCAACCGGCGTGCCGCCCCCACCAGAAGGGCGACACGGCCCACCGTCACCGTCTGCCGCGGCTGCTGCTGCGGCACCCGAGACCGAGTCCGCCTCCGCGGGCATCACCGAGCTCGGGGCCTTCCTCCCCCAAGGGCATCACCCCGGCTGACGTCACCTACGACAAGGGGGCCCGAGGGCTGGAAATTCGCCACGACCGAGGAGCGATACAGCGTTTCAGGCCCGGCCGTGGCCGTCGGCAAGGATGCCGCGTGCTCCGTCGCCGTCCGGCAGCTGCCGGACGGCGAAGACCCTAGCGTTCAAGACCCTCCAGTCCTACGACGACGGGCGCGTGAACCGCTGGGTCGAACTGGAGAAGTCCACCGGGGGCGGCCAGGGGCACTCCGCACCCGTGCTGGAACTCCAGGAAGTCGCCCCCGGCACCGAGCCGCTCGCCCCCAGCCCCAGTGCATCGAGCTCTGTCCCCGCAACGCCCACGCCGTCCAGCACGCCGAGTTCCGAGCCGGCAGACCCGAAGGCGAAGCCGTCGGACAATGCGACGGCCGCGGAGGAAGAGAAGGGCTTCTCGCTCGCCCTGCCGATCGGCATCGTCGTAGTCGTTCTGGCGCTGGCCGGCGGCCTGTGGTGGTTCCTCAAGCGCCGCCGCACCGGCACCGCCTGACCATGAACCTCACGGCCCCCGCGCCCGGGGGCCGCGAGGCCGACTGCCCGTCGCACGCTCGCGCACGAGCACACACATGCACATTCCGGCCAACGGCGGCCTACGATGTGCCGCATGAGCGCAAGCACGCAACACGCAGGTGCGCAAAATCCGCAGGAGCACGCCCAACGGCTTGCCGAGGCCGTCTCGGTCCTCGCGCTGCTCGCTGACGGCACCCGCCTTGCACTGCTGGAACAGCTCGGCCGCGGCGAAGCCGATGTCAGCACCCTCACCGAAGCATGCGGCGCCGCACGCCCCTCCGTCAGCCAGCACCTCGCCAAACTCCGCCTCGCCGGCCTGGTCACCACCCGCAAGGACGGCCGCCGCGTCGTGTACAAACTGCGCCACGGACACCTGCGCCGACTGGTGGAGGAGGCGCTCAACGTCGCCGACCACCAGCTCGGCTCACTGCCCCCGCACGACTGAAAGCACCCGCTCCCGATGCCACTTCCGTCGATCTCCCACCAGTAGGTGCACAGGTGCGCACATGTTGCCTACGATGGGACAGTCGCTCCATGCTGCTGACCGGGACGGGACCGATGCTGTCCGTACTGCGCAACCGCACCTACCGACACCTGTTCACTGCCCAGGTCGTCGCCCTTACCGGAACCGGGCTCGCCACCGTCGCGCTGAGCCTCCTCGCGTACGACATCGCCGGGAACCACGCCTCCACGGTTCTCGGTTCGGCGCTGGCGATCAAGATGATCGCCTACGTCGGGATCGCCCCGCTGATCGGCGCGGTCGCGGACCGCATACCGCGCCGGGCCCTGCTGATCACGACGGACCTCACCCGCGGTGGTGTCGCGATGGTCCTGCCGTTCGTCACCGAGGTATGGCAGATCTACGTTCTGGTCTTCCTGCTGCAAGCAGCATCGGCGGCCTTCACGCCCGCTTTCCAGGCCACCATTCCCGAGATCCTGCCCGAGGAGCGCGACTATACCCAGGCCCTGTCGCTCTCCCGGCTCGCCTACGACCTCGAAAGCCTCTTCAGCCCCGCCCTGGCCGCCGGACTGCTGACCCTGGTCTCCTACAACTGGCTGTTCGCCGGAACGACCGTCGGTTTCCTGGCCTCCGCCGCCCTCGTCCTGGCCGCCGCGTTCCCCAAGCCCGTACCCGTCGAGCGCACCGGCGGCGCCTACGCCAAGGCAGCCTTCGGGACCCGCCTGTTCTGGATCACTCCCCGTCTGCGGGCGCTCCTCGCCCTCGACCTCGCGGTCGCCGCCGCCGGGGCCATCGTCTTCGTCAACACTGTCGTGATCGTCCGGGACCACTTCGACCGCCCCGCCAGCGCCGTCTCCCTCGCGCTGGCCGCCTACGGCGCGGGCTCCATCCTCACCGCACTGACCCTGCCCCGCCTGCTGCGCCGCTTCACCGACCGGACCGTCATGCTCCCGGCCGCCTTCGCCCTCCCCGTGGTCCTGGCCGCCGTCGCCGTACTGACCGTCCGAATACCAAGCACCGGGACCTGGGCTGCGGCACTGTCGGCGTGGGCTGCGATCGGTGCTGCGTCTTCCGCCGTTCTCACCCCCGGTGGCAGGGTCATCCGACGCTCCGCGACCGACGCGGACCTCCCCGCCGCCTTCGCCGCGCAGTTCTCCCTCTCCCACAGCTGCTGGCTGCTGACCTACCCGCTCGCGGGCTGGCTCGCCGCCGGAGCAGGACTCCCGGTCACCGCGATGGTCCTCGGCGGTATCGCCCTGACAGCCGCGACGGCCGCGGCCACGAGCTGGCCCGCCCATGATCCGGCCCGGCTCGAGCACGTCCACCCCGACCTGCCCGCCGGCCACCCCCACCTCACCGAGGCCCGCCGCTGCGCACACGGCTGGCAGCACCGCCACCACTACGTCATCGACCGCCACCACCACCGCTGGCCCGGCAGAGCCCACACCACCACCGGCCCGCACGCGGCAACCGGCACCCGGCCACATCGCTGACACCGACACGGCAGCCCCGTCCGCCTCACCCCACAGGAGCCCGGGCCAGCCGAACAACGCCCCGGGTTCACCCGGGACTGCTCGCACTTGCCTGCGACATCATCTGCCCGCACCACCTGCGAGCCTCAACCTGAAGCGATCAGTTGGTGAGGCTGAACCACCCCGGTCGCACATCGGTCAGAAGCGGCGGCAGGGACCGCCCGGCGGTGCGCAGGTCTTGATCCGCGACGTCAAGAGGCTCATGCAGGCTGAGCCCGCACCAGCCGCAGCCGCAGCCGCCATAGGTCGAAGATCTCGCTGCCGTCGGTTGCGACGTCGAGATCCGCCTCGGTGCCGTTGTCGCTGACGAAGCGGCACCCGGCCCCATGAACCGTGTAGGAGTAGGTGCCGAGCAGGCGGCCGGCGAGAGTGTCCGCGAGCGTAGCGCAGTAGGCGCTGCATCGGCCCGGGCCGGGCATGGCCGGCCTGTTCGGCCAGCTGCCAACAGTTCTTCCACTCGACGCTCGCCAGTAGCCCGAGCAGGTAGGCACGGGCCGCGGCCCGGGGTTCAACTCGCCCGAACCGAACCCCGATCCGGGCCATGACCTGGTCGAACATCGCTCGCCAGCGGGCAGGGTCTGAGCTATGGCGCCCGGCGCCACGACCTTCATTCGCAGACCGTCTTCCGCGTCGGGATCTGCGGCGATCTCGGTGATGGTGACCTTGAGTCAGCCGGAGTCTCCGACCAGCAGTGCCTCCAGACCTGCAGCCAGCTCGTCCGGCCCGCCCCGGTCGGCGAGACCGAGAGCCGAGGCCCGCAGCCGAGGCAGTTCACCGACGGGGATCCGGTGGAGACCCAGCCGGAAGGCCGGGTCAGGCTCTTCGGGATCGTCGTCCATGGCCCGCAACTCGACGAGGATGAACCCGAGCAGCCATGCCGTGAATCTTCTGTGGATGCGGATGGCTTCTGGCTCGGCGAATCCGTACGCATACAGCAGGGCCAGGACGCGTTCGTCGCTCCGCAGAACGGGGAGGGGCCTGCGAGCCAGCGGGGTGGCCAGCAGGCGTGTGGCCAGGAGCGGCACCACGTGCGGGTGCCGCAAGGCGACCCCGTAGGTGGCGCGCGCGATGCGGTGGAGGCCGGGCTGCCAGCCGGGAGGCTCTGTCGGCCGCCGCTTCGACTCGGCCGCCCCGCCAGGGTCGTCCAGGTCTCGCCCGAGCTCCAGGTCCACTTGCAGCCAGAACTCCTCGACCAGGCCGTCCAGCAGTGCGTCCTTGCTGGGGGCGTACCGGTACAGCGCCATGGCCTCGACGCCGAGTTCCGCACCGAGTTTGCGCATGCTGAGGCCCGCCAGGCCGTCGCGGTCCACAACTTCCAGGGCCGCGAGGAGTACGCGCTCCCTGCTGAGTCGCCCGTAGCGCCCCTTGTCCCCGGCGCGGCGGGCCGGCCCACCGGCACCGTTCCCGTGTTCCTGCGTCATCGCGAACCCCACTTGACACCGTGAGACCTGAGGGTCAAAATCGTACATATACGTTGTAAACGTACATAGCAAGCATACAGTGCTGGGCCCGAGAGGAGCGCCCGCCGTGATGCGGAACGAGCTGAAGACGACTGATCTCATACAGGTGGAGCAACATCTGCGCGAGATCTCCGACGGAAACGTCGTCCGCGTCACCGAGGAAGGTCCGACTTTCGGGCATCCGTACCGAGTCCGCACCGTGCGCCGGACCACCTTCGTGGCCGCACTGCCTGCACGCGCCAGGAGGACTCTGTGCGTCATCGCCGTGGGCTGGGCAGCATCCTTCATCTGGTTCTGGCTCTGGTGGCTGCAACCTGAGCACCGCGCGGGCTGGGCCGGACTTGTCGTCAACAGCCTGTTGCTGCTCTACCTCACCGGCATCCCGGCCTACTTCTTCGTCACCGCTCTGCGGCTCCGCCGGGTCAATCCGGCCCTGCCGGTGCCTCCGCTGCCGGTCGCCTTCGCCGTGACCCGGGCGCCGTCCGAGCCGTGGCCGACCGTCCGTCACACCCTCGAAGCCATGCTGCTCCAGGACTACCCGCACGACTACGACGTCTGGCTCTGCGACGAGGACCCCTCCCAGGAGATCGAACAGTGGTGCCGACAGCACCATGTCCAGCTGTCATGCCGACGCGGTGTGGGCCCGTACCACCGGGCGACATGGCCTCGGCGCACTCGCTGCAAGGAAGGCAATCTCAGCTACTTCTACGACCACTGGGGCTATGCGCAGTACGCCGTCGTCGCCCAGCTCGATTGCGACCACGTGCCCGCTCCCACGTATCTCGCCGAGATGGTCCGGCCCTTCGGCGATCCCGCGATCGGCTATGTCGCCGCTCCCAGCGTCTGCGACGCCACGGACGGAGTTTCGTGGGCGGCGCGCGGGCGGCTGCACCGCGAGGCGATCTGGCACGGTGCGGTTCAACTGGGGCACAGTGACGGACTCGCCCCGATGTGTATCGGCTCCCATTACGCGGTGCGCACACGGGCCCTACGGGACGTCGGAGGTCTGGGGCCCGAGCTCGCCGAGGACTTCTCCACCACTTTCCTCCTGAACTCCTCGGGCTGGAACGGTGCCTTCGCCATCGACGCGGAGGCGCACGGGGACGGGCCGCTGACCTTCGCCGA
Source organism: Streptomyces globisporus (assembly GCA_014649555.1). Classification (GTDB taxonomy): domain Bacteria; phylum Actinomycetota; class Actinomycetes; order Streptomycetales; family Streptomycetaceae; genus Streptomyces; species Streptomyces globisporus. The sequence continues at coordinate 35,148 of BMTG01000021.1, forward strand.
CATGGTGACGCAGGAGTACCAATGGTCCCGGAGCCTGACCACCATGCTGCTGGGCCTGCTGCCGCACCATCTCGGACGACTGCCCCTGCTCCTGAGGCTGCGCTTCGGCTATGCCCTGGCCTACTACCCCCTTCTCGGCCTGATGATCGTCTCCGGGCTGCTCCTCCCGCCGATAGCGGTGATCACGGGACTGCCGTGGATGAACGTCAACTACTTCGACTTCCTTCTGCACTTCTGGGTCATGCCCGTGTGGCTGCTCCTGACCCTGTCGCTGCTGCGCCACAGGCAGCTGATGCGTCCGCGCAACGCGCCTCTCATCAGCTGGGAGACATGGCTGTTCGCGCTCGCCCGCTGGCCGTTCGTCATCTGGGGGCTGCTCGGCGCGGTACGCCAGAAGGTCCGACCACGTCCGGTGACGTTCAAGGTCACCCCCAAGAACACGGGTGGGCCCCGCCCTCTTCCTGCTGTCCTGACGATGCCGTTCGCCGCCATTGCCGTACCCCTGGCCTCCGTGGCCCTCTACGGCGAACTGAACAGCCCGGCGGCCGGCTACGTCTTCCTCTGCATCATCGCCGCGACGGCCTACGCGACAGTCGCTCTCGCCGTTCCCGTCCTGCACGTCCGGGAGGTGGCCAAGGCGTCGGACATGCGCTTCACAGACGCCATGGGGACCGCTCGGCTCCCCCTCGCACTCGGTGTGGTGTGCGCGGTACCCGTCCTGGTGTCGATCGTCCTCTATCCGGCCTACGCGGCCGCCGTCCTGGGCTGGTGAGCGCGATGACCTCCGCAACGGTTTCTCAGCAAGGAAGCGTGCCCATGAACGCACCTTCCACGATCCTGGTCACCGGTGGAGCCGGCTTCATCGGCTCCCACGCCTGCGCCGAACTCCTCGACCACGGCTACGAACTGATCGTGGTCGACAACTACTCCAACAGCACCCCTCAAGTCTTCGCCCGCGTGGAGAGGATCGCCGGCCGATTCGTCGGCACCGTGTACGAGCTGGACATCCGTGATCGGCACGCCCTTTCGGCAGTCTTCGACCGCCACTCTGTGGACGCTGTCGTACACTTCGCCGCTCTGAAGGCCGTCGGCGAGTCGACGCGGATGCCGGTCGAGTACTACGACACCAATGTCGGCGGGACGACCACCCTCCTGCGGGCGATGCACGAGCACGGGGTACGCCATCTGGTGTTCTCCTCGTCGTGTTCGCTCTACGGCGACGGCGACGGCGGGCCGCTCAGCGAGGGTGCGCCCGTCCGGCCCACCAACCCGTACGCGGCTTCCAAGGCGGCGTGCGAAAAGGTCCTCGCCGATGTCTGCCGGCGGGTTCCCGGCTTCACCGTGCTGTCACTGCGGTACTTCAACCCCGTCGGCGCGCACCCCAGCGGGCTGCTCGGGGAAGAGCCCCGCGGGACGCCGGACAACCTGATGCCCTATCTGGCACAGGTCGCCATCGGGAAGCTCGATCGCCTGCACGTGTTCGGCGACGACTGGGCGACCCCCGACGGGACAGCCGTCCGCGACTACCTGCACGTCATGGACACCGTCGAAGCCCATCGCATCGCGCTGGAACACCTCGGAGACAGTCCGGGAATGCACGAGTACAACCTCGGTGTCGGCAAGGGAAGCTCGGTGCTGGAGGTCGCCGCCGCCTTCGGCGAAGCGTGCGGCAGGCCCATCCCCTACGACATCGCGCCCCGCCGCCCCGGCGACGTGCGCGAACTCGTCGCCGACGCCACCGCCGTAGCACGCGACTGGGGCTGGCGGCCCACGCGGAACCTCGCCGACATGTGCCGGGACGCGTGGCGGTTCCAGCGACTCAACCCCTCGGGCCATGCCGGTTCTGCCCGGCAGGCCGACCGAAAGAAGTGACGTCATGCGGATGACAGTCATCGGTACCGGATACGTCGGAACAGTGCACGCTGCGTGCATGGCCGCGATGGGCCACGAGGTCCTCGGTATCGACGTCGACGCCGATCGAATCGCCTCCCTGGCCGCAGGCCGCGCACCCATCCGAGAGGCGGGTCTGGACGAACTCCTGGCCCGTACGGTCAAGTCCGGACGGTTGCGTTTCTCCACCTCCCTCGCCGAGGGCGCCGCCTTCGCGCGAACGCACTTCGTGTGCGTCGGCACCCCGCAGCGCCCCGACGGCGAAGCCGCGGATCTACGGTGCGTCGACGCCGTCACGGACGAGCTGGCACGGCATCTGCGGCCCGGCAGCCTGGTCGTGGGTAAGTCCACCGTGCCGGTCGGCACCGCGGCCCGGCTCGGCCGGCGGATCGCAGCCGTCGTCCCGGACGCCGAGGTCGCCTGGAACCCGGAGTTCCTGCGTGAAGGCTCGGCCGTTCAGGACTCCATGCGGCCCGAGCGCATCGTGGTGGGTGTGACCTCGGCACACGCCGAGTCCGTCCTGCGGACGCTGTACACCCCCCTGCTGCGTGCGGGCGCCGTCTTCTTCAGTACCGACACGGCCACGGCGGAGCTCGTCAAGGTTGCCGCCAACTCCTTCCTGGCCACGAAGATCTCCTTCATCAACGCCATGGCGGAGGTGTGCGACGCTGCCGGGGCGGATGTCACGGTCCTTGCGGCAGCCGTAGGCGCCGACTCGCGGATCGGCGAGCTTTTCCTCGAACCCGGGCTGGGCTTCGGCGGGAGCTGCTTCCCCAAGGACATCAGGGCTTTCGCGGCCCGCGCCGAGGAGATCGGCGCAGGCGAGGCGGTGGCGTTCCTGCACGAGGTCGACCGGATCAACACCCGCCAGCGGGAGCGTACGGTCAGCCGGGCAAGGCGCCTGGTCGGCGGGTCCTTCGCCGACCGCCGGGTCGCGGTCCTGGGCGCCTCCTTCAAACCCGGCAGCGACGACGTGCGGGACTCGCCGTCCCTCGCTGTCGCTGCGTCCGTGGCACGGGAGGGGGCCACCGTGCGGGTGCACGACCCGCAAGCCCTCGACAACGCGCGCGCCGCGCTCCCCGATCCGACGTACACCCTCGACATCCCCAAGGCCTGCGAGCAGGCGGATCTGGTGCTGCACCTCACGCCGTGGCCCGAGTACCAGCAGATCGACCCCCGCGCACTCGTCCCCGTCGTGCGACACCCCGTACTGCTGGACGCCAGGAACAGTCTGGACGCCCGACCCTGGCGTGCGGCCGGCTGGTCCCTGCACGCGCTGGGCGACCCCACGGGAGGCACATCATGAAAGTCCTGGTCACCGGCGGGAGCGGATTCGTGGGGTCCCACCTGTGCGAGGCGCTGCTCCTCCGGGGTGACTCCGTGTGGTGCCTGGACAATTTCTGCACAGGCGAACCGGAGAACACAGCCCATCTCAGCGCGGACCCCCGTTTCCGGCTGCTGCGGGCCGACGTGACGTCGGCACTCGACATTCCCGGCCCCGTGGACGTCGTAGCTCATCTGGCCAGTCCTGCGTCCCCGCCGGACTACCACCGGCTGCCGCTGGAAACCCTGTCGGCGGGAGGGCGGGGCACGGAGAACGCGTTGCGCCTGGCCCAGCGCCGAGGCGCGCGCTTCGTACTGGCCTCCACCAGCGAGGTCTACGGCGACCCCGAGACCCACCCCCAGCCGGAGAGCTACTGGGGCAACGTCAATCCGGTCGGCCCGCGCAGCGTCTACGACGAGGCCAAGCGGTACGCGGAGGCGATGGCGATGGCGTACCGCCGCAGTCTCGGCGTGGATGTGGGCATCGTCAGGATCTTCAACACCTATGGGCCACGGATGCGCCCCTACGACGGCCGCGTGGTGTCCACGTTCGTGCGGGAGGCTCTCGCCGGCTCTCCTCTGACCGTCTACGGGGACGGCAGCCAGACCCGCAGCTTCTGTTACGTCGATGACCTGGTGCGCGGCATCACAGCGATGATCGACCACCCCGGGCTCAGCGGTCCCGTCAACCTGGGCAACCCGGCGGAGCGTACTGTCCGGGAGCTCGCAGACCTTGTGCTGGCGATCACCGGATCCCGCTCCGGAATCGAGTACCGCCCGCTCCCCGTCGACGACCCCACCCGGCGGCGTCCAGTCATCACGCGCGCCCGTGAGCAGCTCGGCTGGGAGCCGCTCGTCCCGGTCGACGACGGACTGCGGCGCACCGCTGACTGGTTCATCGCCCACTCTTCCTCTCCATGGCGCGGCCCCGGGACGCAACAGCCCTCCGCAGGGCCGCGCCCCCTCCATCCTCAGACGGCGGAGGCCTGATCCCATGCGCGGCTCGACCACGACCGCTGTCGCCGCCGCGGCCCTCCTTCTCGCCGCGAGCGGGTGCGGCGCCACGCCGCACTACGAACCTCCGTCCGCCACGTACTACGTCGCTCCCGGCGGCGACGACCAGAGCTCCGGCACCTCTCCCGGCGAGGCCTGGCGCACCCTCGCCAGGGCGGAACGTACGGGGCTGGCACCGGGTGACAAGCTGTTGCTGGAGGGCGGTGCCCGGTTCTCAGGCACGATCACCGTGGGCGAGGAAGAGGCCGGTGCCGCGGACCGGCCGGTGACCGTCGGCTCGTACGGCGGGGGGCGGGCGACGGTCGCGGCGACGAACAGCCCCGGAATCTCCGTGTACAACACGGCCGGGGTGGAGATCCGCGACGTCAAGGTGACCGGAGCGGGACGTTCCTACACGCAGGAGGGGGGCATCAACATCTACAGCGATCGCGAGGACGGTGCGAAGCTGGACCGGGTGACGGTCGCCGATGTCGAGGTCTCCGGTTTTCGGGCGGGTATCGCGGTGGGCGGCACCGAGTCCGGCTCCGGTTTCCGCGATGTGACGGTGCGACAGGCCGAGGTGCACGGCAACAAGGATGTCGGGCTGCTGACCTACGGTCCCCGGTTCGACGCCGACAAGCCCGCCTACGCGCACCGCGACATCCGCATCGAGGGGGTGGAGGCGCACCACAACACGGGCGATCCCGAGCTGACGGAGACGCACTCGGGCAACGGCATCATCCTGGGCGGCGTACAGGAGGCGACGGTCCGTTCCTCCCGTGCGCACGACAACGGAACGCGCTCGTCGGCCGAAGCCCCGGCAGGACCGGTGGGCATCTGGGCCTACGACGCGGCAGATGTCGTGCTGGAGGAGAACACGTCCTACCGCAACCACACCGGCTCGGCGGTGGACGGAGCGGGCTTCGGCCTCGATGCGAACGTCTCCGGCTCGACGATCCAGAACAACCTGGCGTTCCAGAACGACGGGCCCGGCTACTACGTCTACACGAACAAGAAGAACGGCGCTCACAGAGAGAACACCATCCGCTACAACGTCGCCACCGAGAACGGGCGCAAACTGCCCGTCAACGGCGCCCTGGCCATCCACGGCCAAGACATCCGGAACCTCAACGTCTACCAGAACACGCTGGTGATGTCTGATTCCCCCAACGGTCCAGGGCCGGCCGTGCGCCTGAGGGGCGGGCAGTCCGGCGTCACTCTGCGCAACAACATCCTCGTCACCGAGCGCGCTCCCCTCGTCACCGCCGAGGCTGACCTGCGGCCCCGCGACGTGGTGATGCAGGGGAACGACTACTTCGAGCCGACGGGCTCGTGGCGCATCGACTGGGACGAGCGCACATTCCCCGATCTGGACGCGTGGCGGACCGCAACAGGGCAGGAACGAGCCGATGGCCGGTCCACCGGGCTGGCTGTCGACCCGTGCTTCGCCGGCGGCGCTCTGCCGGACATCCGCTCCGCGGCGGATGCACGCCTGATCGTGCCCGACTGCGCCGCACTCGCGGGCAAGGGCCTCGACCTGCGGCGCCTCTTCGGCACCGAGGCGGGCACCGTCGACTACTTCGGCAGAACGGTCGGCACACCGCCTCCCATCGGCGCTGCGGTCCCCCCGGCTTCGGAATAGGAGGCCGGGCTCAGCTCCTCTCCTGACGAGATGCAGAGCACGTACCGCGTGCCTACGCTCGGAAGGGAGGCGGATGCCTGTGGCCCGGAATCGAGCACTGATGGTCGGCTTCGCCCTCATCGTGGCCGCCCTCACCTCGGGCTATCTGATGTGGCCTGCTGCCCACGCCCCCCTGTGGGCGATGATCGGTGTCGCCGGCGTGGTGGCGATCCTGGTCGGCGTGCGGGTCAACCGGCCCGACTGCCGCTGGCCGTGGTGGGTACTCGCCGCCGCGCTCCTTCTCTTCGCCACGGGCGACACGTTCTACAACGTGACGGAGGCGTACTTCTCCGCGTCGAACCCGTTCCCGTCCCCCGCTGACGCCTTCTACCTCATGACCTACCCTCTCTTCACCGTGGGACTGCTCGGTCTGGTGCACAACCGCATGGCGGGCCGTGACGTGCCGGGGATGCTGGACGCGCTGATCATCACGGCCGGACTGGCCCTTCCGGTCTGGGTCTTCCTGGTGCAACCACTCACACAGGCCGACGGGCTGACTTGGGAGCAGCGTGCGATCAGCATCGCTTATCCACTCGGTGACGTCCTCGTCCTGGCCCTGCTGGTGCGACTGCTCACCCTCGGCTCCGCACCGAGCCGGAACCGGTCCCTGCACCTTCTGGTTCTCGGCACGCTGACGCTCCTCTGCTTCGACATCGCGTACGGGATTCTGCAACTCAGCGGCACCTGGCAGGCGGGCACCGTGCTCGACAGCGGATGGGTCTTCTTCTACACCGCCTGGGGCATGGCGGCACTGCATCCCTCCATGGCCGAACTGACAACGCGGGAGCACCGTCAGGAGTCGCTGGTCCCGCCGACCGGCCGGTTGTTCCTCCTGTCCGGCACCGTCCTGATCGCTCCCGGCATCCTGCTCTACGAGGGGCTTCGTGGCAGAGCCGAGGATGCCTCCGTGATCGCCGCCTTCTCCGGGATTCTGATCCTGCTGGTCATCCTGCGGCTGACGGGCATGATCGTGGCCCATCGCAAGGCCGTGGCCAGAGAGGTCGCCCTGCGGAACGCGGCAGCCTCACTGCTGGCGGCGGTGAGCGCACAGGAGATAACCCGGTGCTGTGACCGCACCGTGGACGCACTGTTCGGTTCCCGGCCCGTCGAGCACGCGAGCATGCTCTTGTCAGCCGACGATGCCCAGGACACGCAAGCCGACACGAGACCCGGTACGCCCCCCGTCGGCCGCTTGCGGGACACACGGACGGGCCAGGTTCCCCCGGGGCAGCCGACCGAACTGTTCACCCGTCGATCCCGCTTGATGCCGATCTCACGGCTGGGCCCAGGCATCACCGCCGCGCTGGGACGCCTGAGCACCGTTCTTGTCTGTCCGACCGTCGGATCCGACCGGCCCGACCGTCCCGACAGCGCAGACGTGCCGGGAATACTTCTGACCGCAGGGCCCGTGAAGCGGCTCGGCGAAATGCGCAGTTCCCTGGAGATCCTTGCCTCACACGCAGGACTCGCACTGGGACGAGTCGCCCTGCGCAAGGAGATCATCCGGCAGGAGAGTGAGGCGTACTTCCGCACGTTGGTGCGCAATGCCTCGGACGTGATTCTCATCGTCGCGTCCGACAACACCGTCCGTTACGCGAGCCCATCGGCCCGGTCCGTTTTCGGAGAGGTCAAGCTGCTCGGTACCACACTGCACGAGCTGATGCACGAGTGCGACCGGGCCCGGGCGGCCCGGCTTCTGGCCATGGTGCGGAACGGGAAACAGGGAGAGGCCCAGGACCACTGGCACATCCCCAACGGCAACGGCACCCTCGAAGTAGAGGTGAGCTGCCGCGACCTGCGACAGGATCACACCGTGCAAGGGCTCGTCGTCACCCTCCGGGACGTGACGGAGCAGCGTCAGCTGGAACACGAACTCACCCAGCGGGCATTCCACGATCCGCTGACCGGCCTGCCCAACCGCATGCTGCTGCTGGAGCGGATCGAGCGAGCGCTGCTGCGCGGCCGCCGTGAATCGACCCTGACGTGCGTGCTGTTCATCGACCTCGATGACTTCAAGATCGTAAATGACAACATGGGCCACTCCTCCGGGGACCAGCTACTCAACGCGGTGGGTGTCCGGCTCACCGAAACCGTTCGACGCACCGACACGGCCGCGCGCCTGGGCGGCGACGAGTTCGCCGTACTCATGGAGGGCGCGAAGGAGCCCATCGACGCCGAACTACTGGCCGCTCAGATCGTCCAGAGCCTCAACCGCCCGTTCCGGCTACCGGACGGCTCAGTTGGTATATCGGCGAGTGTGGGCGTGGCGACGGCGATGGACAGTGCGGACAGCGAGGAACTACTGAGCCACTCCGACTTGGCGCTCCGTGCTGCCAAGGCGGGGGGTAAGCGCCAGTGGCGGCGCTTCCAAACCCGGCTACGGGTCCGCATGATCGAACAGCACGACCTGCGGGCGAGCCTCGATTCGGCGATCGTCCAGAAGGATTTCGCGTTGCGCTACCAGCCTGTCGTGGACCTCAGGGGTGGTCACATCGTCGGTTTCGAGGCGCTCGCTCGCTGGCCACACGCCCGGCGAGGGCTGGTTCCGCCGCAGCAGTTCATCGCACTCGCCGAGGAGACCGGCCACATCATGCCTCTCGGCACCTGGGTACTGGGCAAGGCAACCGGCGACATCGCGGCCCTGCAGCAGGCCGCCGGAAGGGACCCTCCCTATGTGAGCGTCAATGTGTCGGCCCGTCAGTTTCGCGACCCGGACTTTCTGGACGAGGTCTGCGGAGTGCTCACCACACCCGGACTCTCCCCGGGGTCGCTCCAGCTCGAGCTCACCGAAACCGTCATGCTGCGCTGGGACGGCCAGGTCGAGTCGGTCATGCAGTCCCTCAAGGACCTGGGCGTACGCATCGCCCTCGACGACTTCGGCACCGGCTTCTCCTCGCTCCGCTATCTCAGGGAACTGCCCATCGACGTGCTGAAGATCGACAAGTCGTTCATCGACGAGATCACGACGGATTCTCAGCAGGTGGCGCTCGTGGAGGGCATCGTTCACATCGCTGACACGCTCGGCCTCCAGGTGATCGCCGAGGGGATCGAGGATGCCGGGCAGCGCGATCTGCTGGCCCATATGGGCTGTCGGTACGGGCAGGGTTTTCTCTATGCCCGCCCGATGACCGCCCGACAGAGCGCGTCGTTGCTCCAGCGGCCCAGGCGAAGTTGGCGGACGGAGGCGAGCGAGCCGCATCGTGGGACAGCTCGTCGGGGCTCTGTCGGCCCTGTTGAAGATCCGAGTGCCGGAGAAGGGAGCAGCACGATGCCCGACATCACCACATCGATCATGAAGGCCCGACGGGATCAGCGTTTGAGCGACCTGGAACATCTTCGGCGAACCAGCCCCATGAGCGACGCGGTCCTCGACGAGGTGCAAGGCCGCCACATACGGTGCGGAGACCGGTGGCTGATCGACTTCGCCTCCTGCAACTACCTGGGGTTCGACTGCGATCCCGAGATCATTGGTGCCATCGAACCCGCCGTGCGGCGCTGGGGCACCCACCCGAGCTGGTCGCGGTTGCTCGGCAGCCCGCGCATCTACCCCGAGATAGAGGAGCGACTCGCCGCGCTTCTCGAGGCCCCGGACACCTTGCTGCTGCCGACGGCGACCCTGATCCATGCCTCGGTGATCCCGGTTCTCGCAGGCTCGGGGCACGTGTTCGTCGAGGCGACTGCCCACCGGACCGTGTACGACGGTTGCGTGGCCGCCCGCGGGCAGGGGGCGACCCTGCAGCGGTTCCGTGGCGACCGGCCCGACCAACTCGACGCCCAGCTCGGGGCAGTGCCGCCCGGATCCACACGGCTGGTCTGTCTGGACGGCGTGAACAGCATGAGCGGCAACATCCCGGACGTGCCCCGGCTGGCGGCGATCTGCCGGAACCGCGGCGCCACCCTGTACCTCGACGACACGCATGGGTTCGGGATCGTCGGAGAGCGACGCGGCGACGAGCTGTGTCCGTACGGGGCGCGCGGGAACAGTGTGGTCCGGCACACCGGGGAAACCTACGACGACATCGTGCTCGTCGGCGGCTTCTCCAAGGCGTACTCGTCGCTGCTCGCCTTTCTGGCGCTCCCCACCCCCCTCAAGGATCTGTTGAAGATCGCGGCGGGCCCCTACCTGTATTCCGGGCCGTCACCCACTGCCTCGCTGGCGACAACACTCGCCGGCCTCCAGGTGAACGAGCGCCGTGGCGACGCCATTCGCGCCGACGTGTACCGCAAGACGGCCAAGGTGCTCGACCATGTCCACGGCCTCGGCATGGCGACGCCCAACACCGACGGGCTGCCGATCGTGGAGATCGTGCTGTCGGACGCGTCGGACCTCGACGCGGTGGCCGACTTCCTGTGGGACAGCGGGATCTACGTCACCCTGGCCGCTTACCCTCTCGTGCCCCGGGACCGTGTGGGCTTCCGGGTACAGATCACAGCGCTGAACTCCGATGACGACATCGACCGGCTCAACACCGCGCTCACGGCGCTCTGCGAGCGTTTCGCCGTACTGCGGCCGGGGAGCTGAGCAGCAGATGGTGAAGCGTGTGACCCGCAATGACGACGTGGACTGGGACAGCTGGCCGGTCCAGGACTACCTCGCGGAGAACTACCGCGATCTGCATCCGTCCGACGCGGCCGTGATCGCGCATCACAGCGCGGTCTATCGCGGCATCGAGGCGGACAGCGCCGCTCGTACGGTCGAGTTCGGGGCAGGGCCGAACCTCTATCCACTCCTGCTCGCCGCGGCCGCGAGCCGTCGGATCGACGCGGTCGAGGCAAGCGCCGCCGGGGTCCGGTATCTGGTCGGACAGATCACCCGCAGGCCCGACGCCAGCTGGGAGCAGTTCCATGCTTTGTGCCGGGAGCTGAACCCCGACTTGCCTCCGACGCTGCCCGAGGCCCTCGCCGCGGTCAACGTCGTCCACTCGGACGTGCGGAACCTGAAACCCGGCACCTATGACATCGCTTCGATGAACTTTGTCGCCGAAGGAGTCACCGAGGACTTCACCGAGTTCGCGGACTTCTGCCGCCGCTTCGCGCACTCCGTTCGGCCCGGCGGACGACTGATCGCAGCCTTCATGGAGAACATGCCGACGTACCGGATCGGCCCGGCGTCGCAATGGCCCGGCTGCCCGATCGATCCCTCGGTCGTCACCGCGGTCTTCGCGCCGCTGACCGATGACCTGCAGGTCACACGGATCGGCGCCGACGCCAGCCTGCCGGACTACGGTGACTCCGGAATGGTGCTGCTGTCCGGTCTCAGGCGCATGCCTCCGGGGTGACGCCCGCCCGCTGCAGGGCGAACGCCGACTCCACCAGTGCGATGTGGCTGAAAGCCTGGGGGGTGTTGCCCATGTGGCGGTGGCGTACCGGGTCCCACTGCTCCGAGAGCAGTCCGACATCGTTGCGTACGGCGAGTACTCGCTCGAACGCCTCTCGTGCCCGGCCTCGCTCGCCCATCGCCGCGAGCGCGTCTGCGTACCAGAGCGAACATGCGACGAAGGTGCCCTCGCCGCCGCGCAGGCCGTCCACACCATGCACCCCTCCGCCGCCCTCTTGGTAGCGTCGCACGAAGCCGGCCTGGTCCAACTCACGCATCGCAGCGATGGTGCTTCGCACCCGGAAGTCGCAGGGGCGGAGGAAGCCGAGCTTGGGCATCAGCAGTGAGGACGCGTCGAGGGCGGACGAACCGTAGGACTGCACGAAGGAACGGCGCACGGGGTCCCATCCCATCCGGCACACCTCGGCGTGGACGGCATCCCGCAGAGCCCGCCACGGACCCGATGATTCGGTTCTGCCCAGGAGAGCCCCGATGCGCAGCGCTCTGTCGGCCGCGACCCACGACATGACTTTGGAATGGACGAAGTGCCGTCGCGGGCCACGGACTTCCCAGAGGCCTTGGTCGGGCTCACGCCAATGCTCACGCAGATGGCTCATCAGCGCATTGACCAGGCTCCACATGTGCTCCTGCAGCGGTATGCCCGCGCGAAGCGATCTGTAGAGAGTGTCGAGGACGGCTCCGTACACGTCCAGCTGGAACTGGCCCGCGGCGGCGTTCCCGAACCGTACCGGGCGTGCTCCTTCGTACCCCGGCAGCCAAGGGGCCTCGGTCTCAGGAAGGCTCCGCTGCCCTTCTATGCCGTACACCGTCTGCAGGCCGGCGGGCCCGCCGGCGACGGCTCGCAACAGCCAGTCCAGCCATGCGGCGGCCTCGTTCCTGTATCCGCTGCGCAGCAGGCACGACAGGGTGAGGGTGGAATCACGCAGCCAGCAGTACCGGTAGTCCCAGTTGCGTTCTCCCCCCAGATGTTCGGGGAGGGAAGCGGTCGGCGCGGCGACGATGCCGCCCGTGGGAGCGTAGGTGAGCGCTTTGAGCGTGATCAGCGAGCGCACCACGGAGTCGCGCCAGGGGCCCTGATAGCGGCATTGAGCCGCCCATTCCTGCCAGAAGTCGCGGGTCTCCTTCAACGCGGTCTCCGGGGGAACGCACAGCGGAGCGGGCATCTCGCAGAGATGGGAAGGAGCCCACGCGAGCATCAGAGTCAGCCTGCGCCCCGCGGTCACGGTGAAATCAACGACAGTGGAGCCGGACCGGCGTACTCCTTGCCCCGCGTCGTCAGCACGCTGCCAAAGAGAGTCCGGCCCGGCGACGGCCACCGTGCAGGCACCGGCGCTGCGCACCCACGGGACGACCCGTCCGTGGTTGAAACGAGGTCTCAACTCGCTGCGCACCCTCACACAGCCTGACTGGCCCTCCACCGTGCGCACGACGCACGGGAACCGGGTACGTGGCGGCATGAAGTCACTGACCCGAACCGTTCCGGAGTCGGTCTCCCACCAAGTGTCCAGGATAAGGGTGCCGTCTCGATAGGCTCGACGGGAGCATTGCTCCGCGCCCACCGGTGCGACACGCCAAAAGCCGTTGTCGTCGGTGCCGATCAGGGAAGCGAAGCATGCGGGGGAATCGAAGCGCGGAAGGCAGAGCCAGTCGATCGCCCCATCCTGGGCGATCATGGCAGCGCTTTCGAGGTCTCCTATGAGGGCGTAGTTCTCGATTGGTTTACTCATGATCGGAATACGCCGTCGAACACAAGCCGCTCCCTTCATTTTACGGCATCTCACGCTTTCGCCCCCCTCCCACTGACCGGCCGGCCCGACCTCAGCGAGGCGTTCGTCGGCGCCTTCCTCACCGATGACGCCATGCCCCTGGCCAGTCAAAGCACCCCGTCCGGACAAAGAGCCTATTGAGGTTCAGACTGGAACCGCAGGGTCATCGCGCAATGGAGCGTAAGCACGGGTGCCTGTTGCGGAAGGACCGGGGTCGATCACCGTAGAGCGCAGAGGAGACATGAGGAGCGTCGACTGCGCAGCGGGGCCCAACGGGCCCGTACCTGCGAGAGAGGAGTCGCGGCCATGACCCGTCGCCCGAGCGATCTTCCCCGGCTGCTGACAGCGGCGGAGACGGCAGCGCCGGTTGAGGCCGTGGCCGTGGTCGCGGAAGATCTGCGCAGGCGTTTCGCGGCTACAAAGGTCTCGTTCCTCATCGTGGATCTGACCGGCAGAGCGCTCGCGCGGCTCTCCACCGCCACCGCCACGGGCAGCGACGGGGAAACGGAGCGGATCCCTCTGTTCGGAAGCGTCTACGAGCAGGTGATCCGCACCCAGCGGCCGCATCACGAGCCCGCCGGACAAGAACAGCGGGTAATCGTTCCTGTGACCAACCGGGGGGACGCGATCGGCCTGCTCGAACTGCTCCTGCCGGCCGGCAGGAGCGAGGAAGAGGTTGTCCTAGCTGTCGGGGAAGCCGCTCACGCGCTGGCCTACGTCGTGATCGCCAACGGGCGCTTCACCGACTTCTACACCTGGGGCAAGCGCTCCAGACCTCCGACTCTGGCAGCGGAGATCCAGTATCAGCTGCTTCCACAGGCACTGTCCTGCGAGGCCGCGCAGTTCACTCTGAGCGGGAGTCTGGAGCCCTCCGAGGACCTCAGCGGCGACACGTTCGACTACGCGCTGGACCGCGACACCCTGCACCTGTCGGTGACCGACCCCATGGGCCATGACCTCGACGCAGCCCTGGCGGCCACCGTCCTGGTGGGTGCGCTGCGCAGAGCCCGCCGCGCCGGAGCATCCCTCGCCGAACAGGCCCGTCAGGGCGACCAGGCCCTGACCAGCCACGGACAGGGCCACGCCACCGGACAACTGCTGCGCATCAACCTCCACACCGGAAGAACCGAGCTCGTCAACGCCGGCCACCCCTGGCCCCTGCGCATGCGTGCAGGCTTGGTGGAAACCGTTCCCTGCCAGGTCGACCAGCCTTTCGGGCTGGCCGTCGTCTCACCCCGGCCCTACCGCGTCCAAACCCTGGACCTGCGCCCCGGAGACCGGCTCCTCATGCTGACCGACGGCATGCTCGAACGCCACGGAGAGAAGGTCGACGTGGCTGCCCTGCTGCGGCAGACCCGCAGTCTGCACCCACGCGAGACCACGCTGATGCTGACCTCCGCCGTCCGCGACGCCGCAGGCGGCCGCCTCGAAGACGACGCCACTGTGGTGTGCCTGGACTGGCACGGCCCGCAAGAAGACCACCGCCACGTCAGCTCCGGCGCGGACACCCACCAAGCCTCAGCCGCCCGCCCACCCAACCGCTGACCGCGCCACCACCGCCCGACCCACCGACTCAACGACGTTGGCGTTGTCGACGTTCGTGGGAGTCCGCCCGTACGGCAGCCGTGAAAAGAAGGCCCCCACGCCCCAGCCTCCGCTGAACACGCGGCACGGACTCGACGAACGTGCATCGGCAGAATTCATGGAGTCAGGCGTCCCCGTGGCGCGAACGGACCGGCCGAGATGCGCCCGCCGAGCATTCGTGGTCACCTGACGTTACGGGCACCACTTCGCTACGGCCTCGTCCCGAGGGACCCACTACGGCCGCCGGCAACGCGTCCCTCCCCAAGTCCACCGAGCCCATCCGGAGACGGCTGGTGTCCGAGCGAACTGCTGCGACTTCGTCCGACTGTTGCCCGAACGATTGCGGCGCCCCCAGGCACGGCGACACCGTGCGGGATTCCTTCGAGAGCATCTACACCCACTGGCATCCACAGGTGCTTCGCTGGGCCAGACGCCGCTGCGTCGATCCTCAGGAGGCCGAGGATGTCGCGCAGCAGGTGTTCGCCGACGTCTGGCGCTACTCCGGTAGGTACTGCTCTCGCCGGGGGGAGATCGGCCCCTGGATCTACGGCATCACGGTGCACAAGGCCGCCGACGCGTCTGCCGCCGTCGCCCGCAGGTACGAGGGGTTGCGCCGTCTGATACGGAGCCCCGTCGCCGCGAACCCTGACGTCGGTGCCGGAGCCGTCGAGCGGGTGCACATGGCATCCTCCCTGTCGGAATTGCCGGACCGAAAGCGCGAGGTCCTCTTCCTGGCCTATTACCTGGACATGACTCAGCCGGAGGTTGCGGGGCTTCTCGACCTGCCCTTGGGGACGGTCAAGAGTCACACCAGACGGGGTCTCAGGGCTCTCGCCCACCTCCTCGACGCACATGCGTGAAGGAACGCTCAGTGGTCCTCCACGATGCCGCCCATGGCCCGCATCAGCCGACTGGCCATCCAGTCCGGTCCGCGCCGTCCGACCTCCCGCGTCCAGCGCGACAGACCAGCGGGAAGGTCCGTCAGCAGCTGCCGTACCGCGCTTCCGGCCATGCGCGGACCGAGCCGGGACGGGTCGAGACAGACCGCGAGCTCTGCCCTCTCGGCGTCATGGGCGATCGAGAACTGATCGCTGGAGAACGGCAGGATGAGCGCTGGAGTGCCGGATGCCACGCATTCCGTGAAGGAATTGTTCCCACCGTGATGAACCATGGCGTCGGCCCGCCCGAGGAGCCACCGCTGGGGGACCACATCCGCGATGTGCACGTTCGGGGCGGAGAGATGGGCAAGCGCTGCTGCGCGTTCTCCCGCGGCGACGACGACCGCTGCCTCCGGGACCTCGAGAAGCACACCTCGTACGAGCTTTGCCAGTACGTCGTCACGAGCCGACAGGAAGGTGCCGAGAGCCACGAGTACCAACCGGCTGTGCGTCTCTCTCAGCCTGTGCACGAGACCCTCCCACGCCTCGCCGGGGCTCGGCTCCGCGGCCGGTGCGCAGTGGCCCCCGTACAAGAACCTCGTGCCGTTCCGTGGATGCTCCGGAAGCCAATCGAATCGCGGATAGTTGAACAGCACGGCCTGCCGGGAGGCGAGAGCGAAGGCTCGAACCGGTGTCCGGACCGTGGGCGCGTGCGTGCGCACGACTTCCGCGAATCGTTCCGTGAACGCCGCGTCGTTGGCTCGCGCCGCCCGCCGCAGCTCGGCGACACGGCCCGGGGCGGGCTGGATCGCACGGGGCCAGGCGTAGGGAACACCGAAGAGGGTGTCCGCCGTTTGGGGCACGTACGTCGGGTGCCCTGGACAGAATGTGGCGTAGCGCAGCCCGAGACAGTGAAGCGCCAGCGTGACCGGGTAGCTCAACTGGTCGACGACGTACCAGTCCGGCGACAGCCGAGCGTCCAGGGTCCGGATCCCGGCGAGCACCCCCGCCGGGTCCGAGAGCATGTCCTCCCCGCGGTGCCGGGCCTGGGTGAGCAGTGCCGCGATCGCACCGTCCCGCGTCGACCTGAGGAATTCCTCCAGTCGCTCTGTCTCCCGCGCGCCCTGCCGGGTGCGCTGGGCGATTCCCGTGTTCGCGTTCGGGGTGACGGTGAGAGAGACGAACTCGACATCCGCCGAACGGGCGAGCGGCGCGAAGGAGGGCGCGCTGACGAAATACACGTCGGCACCGCAACGGGCGAGCGCGCCCGCCAACACGGACAGGGGCTGGGCGTGTGAAAGGAAGGGAGGACTGACGACCGCGATGCGGGGCCGCCGGGCATGACGCAAGGACCTCATGCCAAGACATTCGCCTCGTGTCGATGTCACGGATGCACGGTCCGTCACCCCTTCACGCGGCCGTGAGGAAAAAGCCGGAGTTCTCTGCGGCTCGCGCATCCGTTCTCCGGATCGGCGACGAAGCACTACCGGCCGACTGTCGTCGTCGAGGAGTTCCGATGAATCGCTCGCACCCTGCCGCGACCAGCGCTGATCGCACCCCGCGAAGCTGCGCGACGTTCGCGTCCGATCCGTTCGTGGCAGCCAGAGCGGACCACTGGCGACGGTCGACCGGTGACCCTCCACAATGGTGCGCGCCACATCCGAACCTGCTGGCCGAACTGGTTCAGGCCGAGTACCACCCTGATGGTGGCACGGATGACCCGCCGACGCTCGCCTCCCGGCGGGATGTGGATCTGGCCCGATTGCGTCACCGGATGCGGTCCGGGAACGTACCGCCGCCGCTGGATTGCGTCCGGCTTCTCGACGGTGGTGCCCTCACCGGGGCAGCCGTCTTCGACGCATGGCCCTACGCCGTGCGGCGCCATGGGCCGAGGAGCGCCAGTGCCGCCCTGGAACACGGCCTGCGAAAAGCTCGCAACCCCGACTCCGTACGGTTCCTGCTCGACCTGGCCGCATCCTCGTACCTGCGGCCACTGCCCGAGGCGGAACTGCTCGCGCTGTCGGTGGGAGGCAACCGAGGAGTGCGCCATGCCGCCTGGCGCCTTCTCGCCGCCTACGACCGCGCCCATCTCCTGCCCACCCGAGCCGAACACCGGGAAGACACCTACGAACGGCTCCTCAGAGGCACCCTGCGCAACGTCCCCTTGGCAGGTGCCGAGGCCGTGTCCCTGCCTCCCGGAATCCTCGTGGCGCAGTCCATGCTCATCGGACACCTGGACCGTCCGGGCGAGGGCCTCAGCGGCGGTCTCAGCGTCCTTCTGGGCTCCCTGGGAGACGCTCTGGCACAGACCGGACGTGTCGCCGGCGTGGTCACCGTGGTGACTGCGAGCCGACCGGAACTGGAAGCAGATCCGGTGCTTCTGCTCCGGCGCGCGAACGGGCACTGGATCCTCAGACTTCCCGTGGACAGCCCCCGCCACGTACGACCCGAGGAGATGGGAAGCCATCGGGAAGCAATGGCATGGTGGGCGGCCAGACTCTTCGGAATGCTGGGCAGGCCGATCGACGTGCTTCACGTCCGCTACGCCGACGACGGCTCGCTCGCGGTTGCCGAAGCCGCACGCAGGGCGGGACTGGGGCTGGTCTTCACCGCGACACCGGACCCGCACCGCCAGATCACCGAAAGGCACGACGTGCCCGGTGCGGAACCCGACAGCCTCCGCCATGACCTCCACCGGGTGTTCCTCGCGGACCGGCTTATCCAGCGAGCCGACCGCGTCCTCGGGATCGCAGCCGGGGACGAGGAGTCGACCGGACTGCGCTCGTACTTCCCGCAACTGAGCGAGCGGACCGGGGAGGGGCCGGTCCGTACGACGCCGGAGGGCATCCCTCCCTACCGGCCACCGTCGAACGAGGTTCGCCGCCGCGAGCAGCTCCTCGCCAGAATCGATGCGATCGCCCTTGCCGACCCGTCCCGCGTACCAGCAGTTCTGCTCACCGTAGGCAGGTTGCACCCCGTCAAACAGCAGGACGTCCTTGTGCGTTCCTGGGTGGATTCGGGGTGCTACGAGAGGTCGGTTCTCGTACTTGTGGGAGGCAGCCCGCCGGAGGACGAGGATTCCGTGGAACGTTCCATGCGCGACCGCATCGGCGAGGCCGTCGCTTCCTCCCCCGAGGCCTGGAAGCGGCTGCTCCTCCTACCGGCCCTTTCCAATGCGGAGGTGCGCTTGCTGGAGCGTTCACTCGCGGACCCGGCGAGGCGCATTCGGGCCCGGTACGTATGTCCGAGTGCGAAGGAGGAGTTCGGACTCGCGGTACTCGAAGCAATGGACGCCGGCCTCATGGTGGCGGCTCCGAAGCGCGGGGGCGTCCCGCACTACCTCGTCGACGGAACGAACGGCCTCCTGCTGGACACCTCGAACTCGCGCACTCTCGGCGAAGGGCTGAGTCGCCTGCTCAGCATCGACGACGAGGAAGCCCGTGTGATGGCGCGCCGGGCCCAGAACCTCGCCCGCTCAACGTACTCGTCGACCGCCATGGCCCGGACACTGGCCGATCACTACGCGTCCGTGCCGAGAGAAGCAGGTCGCAGGACTGGAGGCCATCTCGGAACCCTTCAACCGCGTACACACGTCCGCTCATGACGCGCGAGCGAGGTACGGCGGAAGCGGCGGGCGCTCGCTGCCCGAGGTGGTGCCACCTGGTTTCGCGAACGGCGGACCGGACGGCGGCCTCGGCCTCACTTCCGGGGGCGGATCTTGACGGACCCCGATCCGCCCCCGGGTCGACCGTCAACGGTCAGCAGTCAGTACCGCGGTCAGCGGCACAGCGAAGCCGGCCGGGCGACGCCGCCGTCCTGACGCGTCAGGCGAAGATCGCACGGATCGATGCCGGCATCGGTGAATGCCTCGATCGCCGCGGCCGATGCCTCGGACCTGAGGGCCGGTGTCCGGGACAGGAGGAACCCTGCGGACCGCTCTTCGTTGGTCACGGCTGCCCAGGAGTAGTCCGGGGCCAGTCCCACCACCACGTAGTTGGCATCCTTGCCGTGAACGTAGCCGCCGCCGGGCCGGGGTGTGAAAGAGACGTTGAGGCGCGTGTTCGATTCGTCCAGCGGTCGTGCCGCGCCCTTCACCTCGCTGGTGGACCCCCACCACGTGGTACAGGAGTTCCGGACACCGACGCTGCCATCGGACTGCGGCGTGTACTGGGCCCGCACGTTCTTCTTGCACTGAATCTCGAACAGCTGCGGCACTGCGGCAATTTGGTACCAGGTGCCGGCATACCGGCCAAGGTCGACCCGGCTGACCTGCCGCGAGTCGGCGGCGCCGGCCTCGGCGGCGCCGGCGAGCGTCAGAACGGAGCTGACAGCAACTACCGCGGCGCGCCGGATCAAAGACGAAACGGACACGATCACTCCTTGCTCAGTGGACTACGACACGCGGTGTTCAGCCGTGGAGGTCTCCTTGGATTCACCCCCGAGATTCCAGCCCCGGGGTCAGCCGGGACGGCGCCGAGGCGGCACGCGCGTACGGCGAAGCGAGTCTTCCCGGGCGGCGTGCCCCCTTTGCTCAACTGGCAGCGATGCACCGCCCCGAGGAAGATCGTTTCTGGGTTCTTCATCGTTCCTGGGGTCTTCACAGACAGCGCAAGGACTCCACCAGGGCTCTTCCCGTTCCGATCGACACCGCATCGGACTTCCGGCCCCTGGGGAGCAACTGCTATTCCGATGAGAGGTGAAGACATGTCACGCCGTCGTGCTGTGCGGGCTCCAGCCTCGCCGTATACGACTCACGACAACCACGCCCAACGGGCGCCGGCGGTCGAAGCGTCCCGCTCCGCGTCTCACGAGGATCACAGTGGGAAGGAGAGGAAGGGCCACGTCCCGAGCGTCGCCGGGCCGCCCGACAGACAGTCAGCCGAACACGCGCCGGACCATGACACCGACACGGCGAGAGCCGTGGAGCACATGCTGGATGTCTACACCGGGCAGCGCGTACGCGACGCCCGGACTGTCGACCCGTTGTTCTCGCAGGAGGTCGCTGAGCGAGTGCGGCTCTTCGCGCTGCGCGGCGGTAAACGCATGCGGGCGCGGTTCGCCTGGTGGGGCTGGCGCGCGGGTGGCGGCTCCCCGATCGGGAAGGGCGCCGAGTCCGCCCTCCGGCTCGGAGCCGCTTTGGAGTTGATCCAGACCTGCGCGCTCATCCACGACGATGTGATGGACGGGTCGTCACTGCGCCGCGGGTCGCCGGCGCTCCACGTCGAGTTCGCCGACAACCACGCACGGTCCGGTATGCGGGGAGACCACAACGCTCACGGGCGGGCAGCGGCGATCCTGGCCGGCGACCTGGCCCTGGCCTGGGCGGACGATCTTGTCGCCGACATCCTGACCGGATCAGCGAACCGCGAGCACGTTCAGAGGCTGTGGCGTGCGATGCGCGGTGAAATGGTCGCAGGCCAGTATCTGGACATGCGCGCCCAAGCGGACGGCTCATCCACTACGGATCGGGCTTTGCGTATCGCCTGTCTCAAAACGGCTCTCTACACGGTCGAGCGACCCCTGGCTCTCGGCGCGGCACTCGCCGGAGCCGACGGCCGGACAACGTCCGCTCTCTGCTCCGCGGGTCGCAGCGCAGGTATCGCCTTTCAGCTGTACGACGACCTGCTGAGCGTCTTCGGGGACTCGTCGGTCACCGGAAAGCCCTCTGGAGAGGACATTCGCGCCGGGAAACTCACCTACCTGACGGCGGTGGCGCGGACGTTGTCGGAAGAGGCCGGGGACACCTCCGCCCGGCACGTGCTGAACCGATCACTCGGCGATCCCTCTCTTTCCGGTGCCGGGCTGGACGAGCTGCGCCGAACCCTGGAACACACGGGAGCACGCAGGGCGACGGAGAGGGAGATCGACCGCCTGGTCTCGGACAGTCAGGAACATCTGTTGAGGGCTGCACTTTCCGCGTCCGTGCACGGACGCCTCTCCGCTCTGATCGGGTCAGTCGTCGGCATGCCCCTCGCCTACCGGGTCCCCGACAGCGACGTGGTCCGGTAGCGGCCCTCCAGTACCTGCTGCGAGACAGCGAAAGCCCCCCTCCCCAGGAAAGGGAATCAGGTGAAATCAGTACCGGGACCGACTGATCATGTGGTCGTCGTCGGAGCAGGTCTGGCGGGTCTCTCTGCCACCCTGCATCTTCTGGGCGCCCAACGGCGTGTCACGGTCATCGAACGCGAGGCGTCACCGGGCGGACGCGCAGGACGCTTCGACATGGGCGGGTTCCGCGTCGACAGCGGACCCACCGTGATGACCATGCCCGAAATCGCCGACGAAGCCTTCGCCGCCGTCGGCGACCGTCTGGCCGACCGGGTCGAGCTGCTGGAACTGCATCCCGCCTACCGGGCGCAATTCGCAGACGGAGGCCAGCTGGATGTACACACCTCCGCAGACGCCATGGAAGACGAGATCCGCCGCTTCGCGGGCGACCGTGAGGCGGCGGGATACCGACGTCTGCGAGCCTGGCTCACCGACTTGTACGCCGCGCAGATGCGGCGCTTCATCGATACCAACTTCGACTCGCCCCTCCAGTTGGTGCACCCCGACCTGGCACGGCTGGCGCGCCTGCGCGCCTTCGGACGGCTGGATCCCCAGATCGGCCGGTTCCTCTCGGACGAGCGCCTGCGACGGGTCTTCTCCTTCCAGGCCCTGTACGCGGGCGTGGCCCCCGAACGCGCACTGGCCGCTTATGCGGTGATCGCCTACATGGACACCGTGGCGGGCGTGTACTTCCCTCGCGGCGGGATGCACGCTCTCCCGCGCGGGATGGCCGAATCGGCTGCGCGGGCGGGAGCGGATTTCCGCTGGAGTACCGAGGTCGAACGCCTCGAGCACAGCGGCAGCCGGATCACCGCCGTGGTGACGGCGCAAGGTGAGCGCATCCCGTGCGACGCCGTGGTCCTCACCCCGGACCTTCCCGTCGTCTACCGGCTGCTGGAGCGAGCTCCCCGACGAGCGGTGAAACTTCAGCATTCTCCGTCCGCCGTGATCCTGCACGCCGGAACGGACCGGACCTGGCCTCAGCTGGCCCACCACACCATCTCCTTCGGCGCGGCCTGGAGGACCACGTTCCGGGAGCTGACCGTCGATGGGCGCGTGATGAGCGACCCCTCGCTCCTGATCACCCGACCCACGACGCACGACTCCTCGCTGGCTCCCGAGGGCAAACACCTCCACTACATCCTGGCTCCGTGCCCCAACACGGACATCGGCCCGGGGCTGCGCGAGTGGCAGGACCTTTCGCCGCGGTACCGCGACAGCCTCGTCACCGAGCTGGAACGCCGCGGCCTGGACGGCCTCGGCGCGTCGATCGAGGAAGAGTGCCTCGTCACTCCGGCCGACTGGACGGCCCAGGGGCATGCGGCAGGTACACCTTTCTCGGCCGCACACACCTTCGCCCAGACCGGCCCCTTCCGGCCACGCAACCTGCTGCGCGGGATCGACAACGCCGTCATCGCGGGCTGCGGCACCACACCCGGCGTCGGCGTGCCCACCGTGCTGATCTCCGGGAAACTCGCGGCGTCCCGCGTCACCGGGAGTGCCGGCGCACCACGTGGGACGTCCGCGGCTCGACGCAGCGGCCCCTCCGGCCGGACAGCCTCCACCAAGGCTGTGAACTCATGACGCGACGAGAGCTCGACGCCGCGGGCATCGAGGAGCCCGCACTGCGCGCGGCGTACACGCACTGCCGGCGACTCAACGCGCGGCACGGCAAGACCTACTTCCTCGCCACTCGCCTGCTGCCGCTCTCCCGCAGGCCCGCCGTTCACGCCCTGTACGGGTTCGCCCGCTGGGCCGACGACATCGTGGACGATCTCAGCGGCAACGCCACGCGAGCCCAGCGCGACAGGGCCCTGCACACGCTGCGGGACAGCCTGGACACCGGTCTGCGCACCGGCAGGAGCGAGGAACCGGTGGTTCAGGCACTGGTTCACACAGCCGTGCGGTACGACATCGACCACAGCTATTTCGTCGACTTCATGGCCTCGATGCTGAGCGACCTCGACGTCACCGACTACCCCACGTACGAGCATCTCGCCAGGTACATGCACGGCTCGGCCGCGGTGATCGGTCTGCAGATGCTGCCGGTGCTCGGGACCGTGACGCCCAGGGAGGAGGCAGCGCCGCATGCGGCGGCCCTGGGTGTCGCTTTCCAACTCACCAATTTCCTCCGAGATGTCGGCGAGGATCTCGACCGGGGGCGGGTCTACCTGCCGGCCGACCTTCTGGCAGCCCACGGGGTGGACCGCGAACTTCTGCTGTGGAGCCGCAGAAGCGGACGGGACGACCCACGGATCCGGGCGGCCGTCCTGGACGTCGTGGCACTGACGCAAGATGTCTACCGGCAGGCGTACCCGGGGCTGGACATGCTCGATCCGGTCACTCGGCCCTGCATGCGAACGGCGTTCACGCTGTACCGCGACATCCTGGGGGCGATCGAGGCGGACGGCTTCCAGGTCGTACACCGCCGTTCGGTGGTGCCGCGGCGGCGAAGGGCTGCGGTCGCCCTCGCGGGGGCGATCCGGATGGCAACGGCCGGACGCGCAGGCGGCGGCCGTCCGGGGGGCCTGCGCGACACTGCCCCGGCCGCCCCGGGAGGAGAGCCGTTCCTTCACCAGCAGTCCGCACTGCGGCAGGAGAAGGAACTGCCTCGGCTGCCGCCTCACCCGTGACGCTTCGGGGTTCGTTCCGACGCGAAGGGAGAACCGGCCCCGCGGGCTGTGTACAGCGACCTTATGAGGAGAGATCACGACATGACAGGACCGGACGACGGCGGCGGATCCAGTCGGCCGGAACGCCGCCGCAGCCTGCGCGACCGTGTTCCGCTGCGTCTACGGAAGCCGGTTGCCTGGCACCGGCAAGGACCCACCTGGCGGGAGGCGAAACCGGCGACCATCGCGGCGGCTCTCAAGCGGGCGAAAGCGCTGCCCTCCGGGAACTGGTACGTGATCGGGGCGAGCCGGGAGATCGGAGGGCGGACGCCCTTCGGCCGGAGCGTCGCGGGAACCGATGTCGTCGTCTGGAGAGACACGAAGGGCCGTCTCAAGGCGGGCCCCGGTAGCTGCCCGCACCTGGGTGCTCCGCTGCGGGACAGCCCGGTGGTGTGCGGAACCCTGGTCTGTCACTGGCATGGACTGGCTATACAGGGCGACGCGTTCGCCGGGTGGACCCCCTATCCGGTGTACGACGACGGCGTGCTGGTCTGGGTCCGTCTGGACGCCACCGGCGGGGAAGCGCCCCTTGACCGGCCCGTACTGCCGGCGCGACCCGATCTCATGAGTTCCGTCGCCGCCGTCTACACAACCGTGGGCACCTGTGAGCCGGAGGACATCGTCGCCAACCGGCTGGATCCGTGGCACGGCGCCTGGTTCCACCCGTATTCGTTCGTCGACCTGAAAGTCCTCGACACGTCACATGGATCATCGCCAGATCATGAGGACGGCTTCGCGGTCGATGTCTCCTTCAAAGTCGCCGGCCGTGCCGTGGTGCCCGTGCGGGCGGTCTTCACCACGCCGGAGCCTCGCACCGTGGTCATGCACATCACCGAGGGTGAGGGTGCGGGCTCAGTCGTCGAGACGCACGCCACCCCGCTGGAGCCCGACGCGCTGGGCAACCCTCGCACAGCGGTCATCGAGGCGGTCATCGCTACCTCCGGCCGCCCCGGGTTCGCCATCGCCAGGGCAGCCGCGCCGCTGCTTCGGCCCTTGATGCGCAGCGCGGCGGGACGGCTGTGGCGCGACGACCTGGCCTATGCGGAGCGGCGCCTGCACCTGCGCAGCAAGGGACAGTTCCCGGGCTGAGCAACGGTGCGGAGCGGGAAGAGCCGGAGTCTCCCCATCATCGAGAGACCAGCTGGGACCGTCGGAGCGTACCGACGGCCCCAGCCTCAGGTCAGCGGACGAGGGTCATCCGCTCGTGGCCATCCGGGCAAGCAGACGCATCGCCCGGGACCTGCCGCTGCGCGGCACCGTCCACAACGCCTGCCCCCGCACTCCCCACCTTTCGAGCAGGGCGTTCGCGGCGAGGAATCCGCTGGTCGCGGCGCGCTCCATCAGAGCGACGGGCAGGTCGGTCCGCACCAGGTCACCCGCCAGTACGAGCGTGGGATCCGCGGTGCGCACCTCGGGCCGGTCGGCATAGGAGCCCACGGGGAAAAGGGGGCAGTCCGCTCGCCACTCGTGCCGGGCGTCGACGATCTTCGCGTCCCGGGTCTCCGGATAGACGCGGTACAGCTGGTTCAGCAGCCGTTCCTGTTCGACCGGCCTGTCGGCACCCGGTGCGACAGCGTAGGCGTGGAGCTCCACCACCGAACCTCCGGTGCGGGCGGCCCAGCGGGCGGCCTCCCCTTCCCAGCGCTCCAGGACGCTGATGTTGTCGAGCGACTCGTAGCCACCCGTGCCGAGGAAGCCCGCTCTGCCTGCTCGTACCGGACGGTCCAGCCACAGGCGGGAGACCAGAAAGGGCGGGGCGCTGCGAAGCCGGGAGATGCCGTCACGCCACTCGGTGTCGACGAGGCCGGGCGATGCCTCGACCAGTCCCCGCAAGCCCGGAACGTCCAGGGCGAGAACGGTCGCGTCGAAGTGCGCGGGTGCTCCGCCGGCCGTGATCCGGTAGCCGCCGGAGCGCTGCGGTGCGACCGTCTCCACAAAACTGCCGGTGCGCAGCTGGACGCGGTGGCCCTCCAGATAGTCGGCCAGTGGATCCCACAGAGCCTGCGGGAACGGCTCGTCGGGAACGTCGAAGAGCAGGCCCTCGCTGGACCCCAGGAAGTAGATGTGGAACATCAGGACCAGTTCCGCGGCGGACAGTTCGCGCGGATCGGCGAAGAAGCTGCGGGAGAAGACCTCGAAGGCCAGGTGCTGGGCTGCCTCGGGAAAGCGGATACCGGCCAGGAAGTCATGAGCGCTCATCGAGTCGAGCCGGCTGTAGACCTCCGGCACACGGACGTCCAGCAGCGGAAGCGCGGCACGCGGGTCCATACGTGCCATGTCGCGCCAGCCGAAGCTGGGACTGAGCGCCGCGAACCCCAGCGCACTCCACGGCGGCGTGCGAGGGACTTTGGCGAAACTGTCGTAGAGACCCGAACTGTGCTGCAGCGGGTAGTCCGGTACGGACGTCAGCATGCCGAGGTTGCCGTCGGCACGACGCAAGAGGCCGCGGAGATTGTAGTACTGCCGGAAGAACGCGTGGAAGCCGCGGCTCATGGTGGCCCTCGAACCGTCGGCCAGTTCCACCGGCCAGCCCGCGAGCCGGCCGCCGAGCGTCGTCTCGCTCTCGTACAGGGTGACCTGCGCGCCGCGTTCGGCGAGGCCGGTCGCGGCGGCCAGACCGGCGATGCCCCCGCCGACCACCGCCACGCGTGGCGTGTCACCGGCGAACCGGGAGAGCCCCGGCTTCG
Source organism: Streptomyces globisporus (assembly GCA_014649555.1). Lineage (GTDB taxonomy): Bacteria > Actinomycetota > Actinomycetes > Streptomycetales > Streptomycetaceae > Streptomyces > Streptomyces globisporus. Next base: position 62,008 of record BMTG01000021.1, read on the forward strand.
GACGCAGAACCTCCGCCTGCCTGTCCCTTCCCCGGCGAGGGGCACTGCGGTCAGCGTTCCAGCGTGGTGACATCTGTGTGTTCCTTGTCAGGCGGGCGGACGAGTAGGGGGCATGGGGAGGGCAGTCGCGCGGGCGGAGCACGTAGGCCGGGCGGAGAAGCTCAGGTCTGCGGCCAACCGGCGGACCTGGCCGCGAACGACGCGTTCATCACGAAGCCCCGCGGCGCAGGAACGGCATCTCGGCGACGGTGCGCAGCATCGGCAGCACGGGAGTGGCGAATCCGATGGTGAGATCCTCGCGGACGCTGGTCCGGCCGTCGAGGAAGCGCAGCATCCGCTCCATGGGGACTTGTTCGAAGAGGCGGGTGAAGAAGTCCGCACCGGCCACGCGTCCGCTGTCGAGGGCACGCAGCATGACGGCGTCCAGGGCGAGCGAACGCCGGGAGTAAGCCTGTGGTGGAGCGGGCAGCGCACCCCGACGATAGGCGGTGGCGATCGCGAGGCTCTGGCGTTGCACGGCGGCGAAGGTGTAGCCGGTCGCGGGCCTGGTCGCGCCTCCGCTGGTACCGATGCGAAAGGTGTGGCGCCCGATCTGCCGCGGGAACCGTGCGTCTGTCATCGGAATGACGCCCTGCTCGGTGTCCCAGACCTCGAACGGCCCGAGACCGAGGATCTGGGTCGTGTAGTGCTCCAGCGCGGCGTCGTAGGACGCCCGCGACAGCGGTGCCGCGGAGAACTCCGTGTACTCCACCAGTGCCCGGTCGGGTCCGAGGGGGAGGAGATAGCCGAACGAGAGCCCGTGCGCCGGTTGCGGGGTGCGGAAGTCCATGAGGCAGGCGGTGTCTTCGGCGAAGGGCGCGGTAGCACCGGCCAGGGGGGCATCGGTGCGGACGAACCAGCCGCGGAAGTGCTGCAGCATCGTGGTGCGGCCGGGCGGCAGTTCCCGCCGCGGCCGCGAGTCGTACACCCAGCGTGCGTGCAGCAGCACCTGTTCCCCGTCAGGTGTGGTGGCCGTGACCTGGGCGCCGTCGGGCAGATCCGCCACACGGTCGACGGTGGCGGTCAGCCGCCCCACGAGGGAGGAGCCTGCCAGCCGGAGATCGACGAACTCCTCGAATCCGCGTGAGCGAATCATCTTGTAGCGCCACGGGTGCGGCCGGCTTTCCCACTCCTGTCCGTCCGGCCCGCGGACGCTCAGCCGCTCCCATGATCGGACCACCACATCGTCGAAGTCGCCCTGGCCCCGCTCCCAGAAGCACCACGTGCGCTCCGGAGGACGCAGAGGGCCCGGCGGAGCATCGATCAAAAGCACACGTGGGGCGGGGCGACCGCCGCGGCTCGCCGATGCCTCACCGAGGCGGGCGGGCGGGGACGTGAGCCGGTAGGCGAGCGACAGCCCAGCGGCCCCCGCCCCGACAATGACGATGTCGGCGTCTGTCACGAGTACCTGTCTCTCCTCACGCAAGGCGACTTCGGCGCGCTATCCGCCATCAGAGATCACGAATTTTCCCAGCACCGCTCCCCCGTGAGCAGGCCGGTTGGGGTGCCTGGCTCCGGAAGCACGGCGGTCCGCCCGATCGGACGAATTCTGCGTGTTCAACACCTTCCATCTGCATCCGAATCATGGATCTCCGCGAAGTCACGGATAGTTCCGTCCGTCACAGAGGCAAGGAGTACGGGTGCTCACGTTCGAAAGGAACCGCATGGTGTTCATGATGGTCGGAGGGCAACAACACCCATCCATTTTCTCGTCCGCTGTACGTCGACGGGTGGGAGCGCGATGAAACTCAGTGACGAACTCCCCACCGATCACCATCTGGTCAGGGTGTACCGGGTGGGAGGCGCTGTGTGCGGGTGCATTCTGCTCGCCTTCGGATGTCTGGGCTTCGCGGACGCTCTGAGCCCCTTCAACACGTCGGGCGACCGCATCGCGGGCATGACGACCAACATCGCTCTCAGTTGGGTCTCCGTCGTCGTCGGCCTGGTCCTGCTCGCCGGGGCCGCAGTGGGCGGGAACTTCGCCTCCACGTTGAACATGACAGTCGGAGCGCTCTTCATCCTGAGCGGCTTCTATCATCTGTTCGTTCTGGACAGGTCGGCCAACTTCCTCGACTTCGGTATGACGAACGTTGTTTTCAGCTTCCTCATGGGCCTGCTGATTCTGACGTTCGGCATGTACGGGCGGGTTTCCAGCAAGCTGTCGCACGACAATCCCTACTGGCGCAGGCGGCACCCGCGCGAGGCTGCTCGGGAGGCGGCCCTCAAACGCCGTATCGCCATGGCGTCGGCCACGGACTCGGTGGAACAGTCCGGCCCGGAACGTCGACACCCGCTTGTACGAGGGGACGGCACCGGCACTCCCTGAGGCCGGTTCGGGCCTGCGGCGTGGCCGCGGGCCCGCACCGCCCCAGGGCAAGGGTGAGACCTCTGGAGTCAGGTCGAGGCGAAGGCTCCGCGGACCACGCTCTTGCCCGAGTGCTCGGGACTGCCGTTGAACTCCTGTACCGATACGTCAACGATCGGGTATTCGACGAGGTCGACGTTGTCCGGCACGGGCAGGACAGCATGGCCGTCGGAGCCCAGGACACCCATGGAGATGAGTTTCTTGTGGCTGCGGTCCATGAGCCAGACCTCGAAGTAGCCTGTGGTCTTCGGCAGACCCTTGACCTTGATGTCCAGCTTCCGCTGCCCCGCCGCGTCCCCCATCCGTGCGGAGCCGAGCGCGCTCGGCAGCAAGGGGTCGAGGGACCTGCTGGTTCCGGCGACGGTGGACGGCTCCTGGCGATCCACCGCCCACCAAGTGAGACCGCTGCCCGCTGCGGCGCCGAGAAGCGCGGCCGCCGCCGCCAGCGCGAGAGCGGAGCGCCACCGCCTGCGTCTGCTTCCGTCGCCCCCGGCCTTACCGTCCGCGACGATGCTGACATCTTCCTGCGAGCTCGGCCGCGAACCGTACGCCGGGGAATCCTCATCGAGGGTGGGCGAGTCCGCTCCCTGGGAAGACAACCCCAGTTCAGCGCAGATGCCTGACCACACCTCCGGCGGCGGCTCAACGAGTTCCCGTGGCTCAGCAGCCGATCGGCCGACATCGAGCACCCGGCGCAGGTCGGCCAGCTCCGCCGCACACTCGGTGCAGTCGAGTACATGAGCCGCGACGGAAGGCGGCGGTACGTCGCCCAAGGCGAGCATCGCCAACTCGTCCAGATCACTGTGCGGCACCGTCCACCTCCTCCATCTTGCGCTTCAGCGCGATGAGTCCACGCCGTGCATGCGTCTTCACCGTGCCCAGGGGAAGTCCGGTGCGCTCGGCGATCTGCATCTGAGTCAGATCGTCGAAAAAGGTCATCTCCAGCACCTGACGCTGGGCGTCGGAGAGATCGGCGAGACACTCCCGCACCAGGAGTTGATCGACGATCGCGTTCGGGGTGGCCTCGGCCACCAGCGTGTCCTCGGCCTTGGCGGCGGACACCGCCTCAAGGTCACGCCGGCGGCGCGACCGCTGATCCAGAGCGTCGGCGATCTTGAAGCGCGTGATACCCATCAGCCAGCCGGGAAGCGTGCCCCGCTCCGGCCGGAACCCCGCCCTCCCGCGCCAGGCTCCGATGAAGACCTGCTGCGCCACGTCCTTCGCCTCCTCCGAGTCCCCCAGCGCGCGGCTGGCCGCGCTGTAGACGAGGGAGCCCCATCGGCGATAGGCCGCGGCCAGACACGCTTCATCGCCCAGAGCGAACCCCTTGGCAATATCCTCATCCGTCGTCGGCACGCCGTACAGACTAGTAGCAAGAACCCGAGGTCCACCCCAGGACATCGTCAGCTCGATTCCGGTACGGCAGTGACCACCAGGTTGTCCTGATATCCGCCTCGGTCCTTCAGGTACGGTCCCGTGCAGGTGATCAAGGTGAGGACGGGCGGGCCGTCCCTTCGAAAGACCCCGGAATCCGCGAGTTCTTCCTTGGGCACCGTCTCGCGGGAGGCGATCCGGTACACGCGAGTCGCCCCGTCGGCGGCACGCACCTCGACACGGTCGTTCTGCTCGACGTCGCTGAGCTCGGCCAGCACGCCCAGACCCTGGGTCTGCGAGTCGACGTGGCCGACGATCACCGAGGACCCTTCGGCGGCGCCGGGGGCCGGACCGAAGCGGTACCAGCCCACTCGGCGGGCGTCGTCGGGGACCTCTGCCTCGCCGTCGGGGGCCACCCCGACGGCGTCGACGGGCGCTTCCACACCCAGGCGCGGGATCACCAGTGAGCGCGGCGAGGCGTTCACCGGCCTCGATGGACTCGAGGACGGCTCGGCACCCGGCGCGGAGGGCTGCGGCGTGGAGCCCGACGGCCCCCCGCTCGTCATGGTGGGCCGGGGGTCGAGCGGAGCCCCGAAGTCCGCCGGACCGTCGTCGTCGGTGAGCCGCTCTGTCGCGAAGACGACGAGCATCAACAGGACCGTGAGGGCTGCGGCGAGGAACCCCCAGCGTTTACGTGGGGAACGATGCTTCATCGACGAAGACCTCTGCTTCGGAAAGGGACGAAGAGGGAGGGCAGCGGGACGGAGCAGTCAGGCGCGCGTCCGTCCCGCCGGGTGTCGGCGCAGTTCAGCGCTGCGAGGCGAACAGCCGGCGTCCGCCGACGACCGCACCCGCGAGAGCCAGGCCGCCGAGCGCCAAGGACCAGCCGGGGAGTCCGGTGCTGTTCACCGCGTTCTCGCCCGTCTCGCCTGCCGGGACTCCGTGCGGGGCGGAGTGGAGGTCCTTGAATGTCTGCGTCTTGAGCGCGAGGTTCTTGTCGTCGGCGCTGCCCCACGCGTAGACGACGGTGTTGGTTCCCTCGGCCAGGTCGAGGTCGGCGGGGCCGATGGCGACCGTGTCGGTGCCGGCCAGGGTCACGTCGGCCTTCACGGTGCCGGCGTCGACCTCCCCCGTGACCTCCTTGGGGTTCACCAGGCCTTCGAAGACCGGGGTGCCTCCGGCTCGCACGTCGACGGCCGGAGCGGCGGCGACATGGCGGACGGTCAGTCGCGCCTTGCCCGCGGGCACCTTGGACAGGTCGTTGACGAAGGCGTTCAGGGCGGGCTTGCCGTCAGCGGTCAGGTGGGCGACGAGCGTGGCGTTGGCCCCGGCGGGCACATCGACCTTCTTCTCGATGGCGGGCTTGCCGTCGGGGCCCTCGCCGTCCTTGAAGACCTTGATGTCGTAGCTGCCGGCGTCAAGCTTGAGCGGGTCGGTCAGAGTGCCGGGCTCGAAGTCGGGCAGCAGCTCCTTGCCGTTGGCGAAGACGTCGACCTTCAAACCGGGTACGGCGTGGAAGACCGAGACGGTGGCCTGGTCGTCCTTGGCGGCAGCGGGCGCCGCCACTGCGGGGGCGGCCGCGGTCGCTCCGATGACCGTGGCGGTGGCCAGGGCGAGCGCTGCCGCGAGGGGCCGAGGAGTCATGAAAGTTCCCTTCTACGGGACTCCTTGAATGGAGTCTGTGCGAGGGTTTCCGCCAAGGCTGCCAACGCGGTTTCACTTCTGTTCAAGATGTTCTATAAGAGCTTCAACAGACCATCAGTAGGTGCAGAGCTCCAGCGGGCGTGATATCGGCCCGGGCAGCTGGCCTCAGGTCGGGTCGCCGGGCCGACTGAGGCAGGCGCTACGCACGCCTTGGGACAGAGCAGGGGCGTACGCCGTGACGTCATCGGCTGCGTCGGCGAGCTCTCGCGGTGGCTCCCCGGGTGTACGTCGCCGCGCGGCTCCGCTCGCCCAGCCCTGCCCGGAGTTGTGCCTCTCCCACTTGGTGCGGCCGGACATCGCGCCGGACAGAACAGGTGCGCAGGAAGCGGGAAGGTGTGGTGGCGAGGGCGCGTTCAGACGCTCCGTACCCCAAGAATTTTCTGGGCGGCCCAGGTATCGCTGGCGGCGTACGGCCTTCCCGCCGAGCTGCCGCCCGGCGACTGCGCCGGCCGGATGCCGACGCTGCGCCGGGCGGGGTGAAGGCGCTCCTCGGACTTCAGCCGCAGTTGGTGACCGGCGTCCCGTTGTAGAGGTCGCGGTCCGGAATGCCGTCGACGACGCTGCGCAGGTAGTAGCCGCAGGTGGGACGGTTCTTGAAGTCGTAGGTCCCGCCGGGGCGCAGCCGCCAGATCTTGTAGTCGTCGTAGGTGAGGTAGCGGTCGGGGTCGGCCTGCTCGGGACGGTGGTCGCCCAGGACGACGAAGGTGTCGGCTCCGGCTGCCGTGGCCAGGCCGTTCTTGTCGATGAAGAGGGAGCCGCCGTCGTCCACGCCGACACCCCACGCGGCTCCGCCCGTGGTGAGACCGTCCTCGATGGCTCGGGCGACGAAGGCCATGGTGCGGCCCATACGGTCGCGGGTGACGAAGTGCGAGTCGTTGATGGTGCCCGCGTAGTTCGGCCAGGAGAACATGCCGGTGGTGAAGGTGATGGCCGGGTCGTAGGGGTCGTAGAGCGCCTCGTCGGTGGTGACGCTGCCGCCGCAGGCGTCGTAGACGACGGCGCTGTTGATGTGGTGGCCCGCGCTGCCGCCGCCGGAGCCGCCTCCCTTGGCGACGACGGACTTCACGGAGTTCTGGAGCGCGGTGCCTTTCCAGTCGGCGTAGTCGCACTGGTCACCGCCGGCGAAGTAGACGAACTCGGCGTTGCGGATGTCGCTGTTGGCCGCGCTGTTGTTGCCGTCGTTGCGCGTGGTCAGCGTCCAGGTGGTGCAGGAGTTGACGCCGGCGAGGCCCATGACGGTGTCGCACTCGGGGGTCGTGCTGCCGGAGCCGGGGGCGGAGGCGGCGATGACCACGACGTCGAGGGTGCCCGTACCGCCGCGGATCGCGTCGATGGCTCGGGTCATGGTCGCCGGGACGACCGCGCCTGAGCCGTTCATCGTGTACGCGGGGCCGGACCAGCTGCCGCGGCTGACATCGGCGGAGCTGCCCAGTCGGATGCGCTTGGCAGCCGCGTGGGCGGATTCGGCCGTGACGAGAGTGGGGGTCAGCAGCGCCAGGGAGGCGGTCAGGCAGGTCACCAGCCGTAGGGGGATATGGAACACGGAGTTCTCCTGGGGACGGAGGAGTGAGGCCGACGTGGAGTCGGTGGTGATGGAACGTACAGATTCCGAGCATCGTGCGCCAGATGTAACGCAGCGAGGATCGCGCAGACCGGGCCACCTAGGACGAATACAGGCGCCGAACAGCCCGCACAGCATCTCTAAGGCATGTTTCACGGGAGCGCGACAGCGCATCACAGGCAAGTAACACTCGTTACATCTGTACAGATGAAGCCGCGATGTGTAATTTCTGGGGCGGGCCGAGCGAGGAAGCCACCGCCGGCCGGACATCCCCCAGGAGGGAACGATATGAAGTACGCCCACGTCTCCGGTCGTGCTGTGACCGCCGCCGCGTTGACCACCGTCCTGCTGGCGCTCGCGGGCTGCGGAGAGGGCGGCGACGGGGTCGCCGCAGCCAAGGCTCCGGCGTCGCTGGAGGTCGCGGGGGTGACCGTGAAAAAGGACGCGAAGCTGCACGAAGCACTGCCCGACGCGGTCAAGAAGTCCGGCACCGTGCGGGTTGCCACGGACGTGCCCTACGCGCCCTTCGAGATGTTCGTGACGGAGGGGGAGAAGGAGCTCACCGGCTTGGACTACGACCTCGGTCAGGCGATCGGCGCCCGGCTCGGCGTGACGTTCGCCTTCACCCCGCAGAAGTTCGACGGCATCGTGCCCGCCATACAGGCAGGGAAGTTCGACGTGGCCATGTCCGCGATGACGGACAACAAGGAGCGGCAGGCAGTCGTCGACTTCGTCGACTACTCCGTCTCCGGCTCCGGGATCATGGTCGTCAAGGGCAACCCCGCGAAGATCACCACGCTTGACGATCTGTGCGGCAAGAAGGTCGCCGTGCAGGCCGCCACCAACCAGCTGGACCTCCTCAAGGGTCACCAGAAGAAGTGCGGGAAGGCGGGTGGCAGCGAGATCGCCATCCAGACCTTCCCCAAGGACTCCGACGCCCAGCTCGCCCTGCGCGCCAACAAGGTTGTCGCCCAGGTGCTGACCAAGCCGGCGGCCGGCTGGACGGCCAAGACCGCAGACGGAGGCCAGGCCTTCGAGGTCGTCGACGACCCGGCCGCCACCGGCGGCTACAACGCCTCCCCCAACGGCATCGCCGTCTCCAAGAAGCTGCCCGAGTTGACGGACGCGATCCAGAAGGCGCTGCAGTCCCTGATAGACGACGGCACCGCCACCAAGATCTTCGAGAAGTACGGTGTCGCCTCGATCGCGGTCAAGGAAGCCACCCGGAACGCAGCGGTCGACTGAGATGACCACCACTCTCGATTACCGGACCGCCCCGGCCGGACAGGACCTGACCGTCGTCCCCGTACGCCACTACGGCCGCTGGGTCGCCGCCCTCGCCGCGGTACTCGCCCTGGCGGGACTGGTCGGTTCGCTGGCCACCAACGCCAATCTCCGCTGGGACATCATCGGCGACTACCTCTTCGCCGACCTGATCTTCGACGGGCTGGCCACCACCCTGTGGCTGACCGTCGCGGCGATGGCCCTCGGGCTCACCCTGGGCACCGTCATCGCGGTCATGCGCCTGTCGTCCAACCCCGTCCTCTACGGCCTCTCCTCACTGTTCGTCTGGGCCTTCCGCGGGACCCCGCTCCTCGTCCAGATCATCTTCTGGGGGTACGCGGGGGCCCTGTACAAGAACGTGCTCATCGGTATCCCCTTCACCGACATCACCTTCTTCCAGGCCGACACGAACTCCCTGCTCACCCCGGCCGTCGCAGCTCTGCTGGCGCTGGGGCTCAACGAGGCGGCGTACGCCTCGGAGATCGTCCGGGCCGGGATCCAGTCCGTCGACAGCGGGCAGGCCGAGGCAGCGCACTCACTCGGCATGCGGCCCGCCCTGACGATGCGCAGGATCGTTCTCCCCCAAGCCATGCGGGTGATCATCCCCCCGATGGGCAACGAGACGATCAACATGCTGAAGATGACCGCGCTGGTCTCCGTCATCGCCGCGCACGACCTGATGTCGAACATCCAGGAGGTGTACGCGCAGAACTACCAGGTCATCCCCATGCTCGTGGTCGCCTCGCTCTGGTACCTGGCACTGGTGAGCCTCCTGAGCTTCCCGCAGGCCTGGCTGGAGCGCCGCTACGGCCGGGGCACCGCTCACGGGGGCCACACCTCCCCGTTGCGACGGATGTTCACCGGGTTCACCCGCGCGTCCGCGCCGAAGACCGGAAAGGAAGAGGGCCGTTGACCACGCCCATGGTGCACGCCCACGGCGTGCGCAAGCACTTCGGGAAGCTCGAGGTCCTCAAGGGCATCGACCTCACCGTCGAACGCGGGCAGGTGTGCTGCCTGCTCGGCCCATCGGGCTCGGGCAAGTCCACTTTCCTGCGGTGCATCAACCATCTGGAGAAGATCGACGGCGGCACTCTCGCCGTCGAGGGAGAACTCGTCGGCTACCGGCGGCGCGGGGCCAGGCTCCACGAACTGCGGGAGAAGGAGATAGCCGCGCACCGCCGTGACATCGGCATGGTCTTCCAGCGGTTCAACCTCTTCCCCCACCTGACCGCGGAGCAGAACGTCATGGAGGCGCCCGTCCGCGTCAGCGGCACGAGCACCCCCGACGCCCGTGCGGAGGCACGGCAGTTGCTGGAGAAGGTCGGGCTGGCGGACCGGGCCGGCCACTACCCGGCACAGCTCTCCGGCGGTCAGCAGCAGCGCGTCGCCATCGCCCGCGCGCTGGCCATGAAACCGAAGCTGATGCTGTTCGACGAGCCCACCTCGGCGCTCGACCCCGAGCTTGTCGGCGATGTCCTGGACGTCATGCGGCAGCTGGCCGCCGACGGCATGACCATGGTCGTCGTCACCCACGAGATCGGGTTCGCCCGCGAGGTCGGCGACACGGCGGTCTTCATGGACGACGGCGTGGTGGTCGAAGCCGGCGACCCCCGGCACGTGCTCGTCGACCCGGAGCAGGAGCGCACCCGCGCCTTCCTGTCCAAGGTCCTGTGACCGCGCCGACCCGACAGCGTCCCCGTGCCCAGGATCTGCTGCCCCTCGCACGGGCCCGCCTCGACCGCTTCCTCTCCGACCTGGCCGGACTCGTGGCGATCGACTCCGGCTCCTACAGCCCCGCAGGGGTGAACCTGGTCGCCGACTGGACCGCCGCCCGGCTGTCCGCCCTCGGCTTCGCCGTCGAACGGGTCGCTCCCGGCAAAGCGAGCGGGGAGCGCACCGGGGACGTCCTGATCGGCCGCAGGACCGGTCGGCTCGACGCCCGTGACGGCGGGCGGCGCATCCTGCTCGCCGCCCACATGGACACCGTCTTCGCGGACGGCACCGCCGCCACCCGCCCCTTCTCCCTCCAGGGCCGACTCGCGCACGGCCCCGGTGTCAGCGACGACAAGGGCGGCCTGCTCGCCGGGCTCACCGCCCTGGACATCCTCGCCGAGGCAGACGTCGAGGAGTACGCCGAGATCGTCTTCCTCGCCACCCCCGACGAGGAGATCGGCTCCCCAGCCAGCCGCCCCGTCACCGAACGAACCGCACGGGGAGCGCACTTCGCGCTCGCCCTGGAATGTGCACGGGAGAACGGCGACCTGGTCATCGCCCGCAAGGGAGTCGCCGACTTCCTCCTCACGGTCACGGGCCGCGCCGCCCACTCCGGCATCGAACCCGAGCGCGGCGCGAACGCCGCACTCACCGCCGCCCACCTCGTCGTCGCCCTCCAGGCGCTCAATGGCCTGTGGGAGGACGTCACCGTCAACGTGGGCGTGGTACGGGCCGGTACGCGTACCAACATCGTCTGCCCCGAGGCGGAGCTGCGCGTCGAGATCCGCTCGGCCACCACAGCCGGGATGACACGGGCGCGGGCCGCCATCGAGGAGGCCGCCGCCCGGCCCGCCGTGGCCGGCACCTCCGTGGTGGTGGAGCAGCTCGACCTGTGCCTGCCCATGGAGGACACCGAGGTCACGCACCGCATGATGGCGCGGGCCCGGTCCCTGGGCGAGGAACTCGGCCTCGTCCTGGGGGCGACCGCGACCGGCGGGGTGGGAGACGCCAACATCATCGCCGGCGTCGGAGTGCCCGTCCTCGATGGCCTCGGCCCCGTCGGAGGGTCCGACCACACCCCCGAGGAATGGCTCGACACGGCATCCGTACCCGAGCGGGTCGCCCTGCTCGCCGCACTCGTCGCCACGCTGGGCGACGGCCGCCACGAGTGACGCCCCGGCGGCCACGCCGCTCGTGGCGCGGCCGCCGGCCATGTGGCACAGGCCCCCTGCCCGCCCACTCGGCCCCACCCCCATCCCTTCCCCTCGTCACCGCGTCCTTCAGGAGGTTCCATGCGCACCCCGTTCCGCTCCCGACGTACCGTTCTGACCGGCGGCGCAGCCGCCCTCGTACTCACCCTGGCCATCACCCCGACCGCCACCGCGGACACCAGCCGGCCCTCGCGGCAGGGTGGTTCCCTGGTGCTCGTCGGCGGCGGTCTCAAGGACGACAACGCCCAGGTCTACGGTGAGATCATCGAGCGGGCCGGCGGCGCCCGCGCCCGCATCGGCGTGATCACCGCCTCCTCGGTTCCCGCCAGCCAGGACCCGTACGCCGACGACCCCGACAAGTGCAGCAACTCCGCGTGCAACGGGGCTTACTACTCCGAGGTGTTCGAACGGCATGGCGCGGCTGACGCCCAGTGGATCCCCGTTGATCTCGACCACATCGCGAACGCCGACTCGGAGGCCGTCGTCCGGCAGGTCAACTCCATGAGCGGATTCTTCTTCGGCGGCGGGGACCAGTCCCGCTACCTCACCACTCTCCTGAACGGGGCCGCGCACAGGGACTCCAAGGTGCTGGCGGCCATCCGCGCCAAACTGGCGGCTGGAGCCGTCGTGTCAGGTTCCAGCGCCGGGGCGCAGATCACCGCGGGCGCCCACATGGTGACGGGCGGCGAGTCGTACGAAGGGCTGCGGGACGGCAGCAGCCCCGGCTACTTCGAGGACGCGACACGCCTCGGATACGAACCGGAGGGCGGTTTCGGCTTCCTCCGCTCCGGACTGATAGACACCCACACCGGGGCGTACGGCCGCGAGGGCCGGGTGATGCGGCTGGCCGTCGACACCGGGCACGACCGGGTGTACGCGCTGGAGGAGAACACCGCCCTCCTGGTGGAGCACCCCGGCGGACCGCGCGAGCGCGTGCGGGTGCTCGGACCGCGCGGCGTAGCCGTGTTCGACCTGCGGCGGGCTCGCGTCCACGAAGGGCCGAAGACCGCCGGACGAGGCGTCGACGGGAAGCGGGCCACCTGGTCGCTGAGCGGTGTGCGCTACGACTATCTGACGGACGGCGACCGCTACGACCCCCGGCTCCGGCTCACGCTCCCGGCCTACGGGAAGCGCCCCCTCGCACCCCGCTCGACCACGCCCGTTCCCGCCAACACCGACGTCTTCCACTCCGCGGCCAACCCCGCAGGCGCCCCGTACTCCTTCCTGACCACCGCCCGCGCCCTGGCGGCCACCGCCGCCCAGCGCACGGCCGAGGCCACGAGCTACGAGGACGGGCCACGCTTCACGGTCACCTTCGCGAAGTCTCCGGGGTTCACCGCGTGGAGCGGTGACGGCGCAACCCCGCAGACCCTGACCGGGCTGAGCATCCACGTAACCGACCGGTAGTCACGAGCGCGCCCTTCCCGGCGGGACCGGTCGACAGCGGCGGCAGGTCCCGCCAGTAGGCTCCCGGAGAACCCGCACATCTCAGAAGGGAGCCGGACAGATGGCCTCAGCGACGCTCGCCGACGACATCCGGCAGAAGCTGGGCACGCTGAGCCCGGCCGAGCGCAAGGTCGCCCGAGTGATCCTGGCGGGCTACCCGGCGGCCGGGTTCGAGACGGTCGCGGTGCTCGCCGAGCGGGCCGCCGTCAGCGCGCCCACGGTGATCCGCTTCGTCAACCGACTCGGCTACCAGGGCTTCCCCGACTTCCAGGCCGTCCTGCGCGAAGAACTCGACGCGCGCAACGCCTCCCCGCTCTCCCTCTACGAGTCGGCCGGCTTCGGCCGGAGCGAAGCGGACGAGGCCAGGGACGGGGGCACGCCGGACGACGGCACGCGCCGAAGGACGCCGGAGGACGCCGGCCCGGACTCGGCGCTCCTGCGGCGCGGGAGCCAGGTCTTCACCGGGGCCGTCACCGCCACCCTCGCCGAACTGCCCCCGCACGACTTCGAACACGCGGTACGGCTCCTCTCGGACCGGAAGCGCCGCATCACCCTGGCCGGTGGCCGTTTCACCCACCTGCTCGCCCAGTACCTCGGCCTGCACCTGATGCAGCTGCGGGACGACGTGCGGTTCCTGCCCGACCGCGACGTCGAACGCACCGCGGTCCTCGCCGCGCTCACCCGGCGCGACGTGCTGGTCGTCTTCGACTACCGCCGCTACGAGAGCGACAAGACCACCATGGCGGCACTCGTCCAGGAGCAGGGCGGCAAAGTGGTCCTGTTCACCGACACCTGGCTCTCCCCCGCCGCACCGCACGCCGAGGTCGTACTGCCCAGTCGGGTCACGGCGCCATCCCCCTACGACAGCCTCGTGCCGACCCTCGCCGTGCTGGAGACCGTCGTGGCGGGCGTCATCAAGGCACTGGGCGACGAGGCCAGAAAGCGCATGCAGCACGGCGAGGACGTCGCACGGCGGGCAGGGCTTTACTGAAGCGGCGCCGGTGACAGGAATCCTCGCCGTGCCGGGGTGTCCCGATCTCATCCGGACCGACGTCGCGATGGCGTCGGCGCCCTTCCTGACGTACGCGGGCCACGCCCTGAACGAACCCCGCTACATCGACGACGCCGTCAGCCGGGCCGTCCTCGTGTACGACGAGTTTCTCGACCCCGACAACGGTCTGCTGCACCACCGTTGGCTCAGCCGATCGCTCCAGATGTATCTGGCGACCGTTCCGCTTGATCTGGTCGACCTCGTCCTCGACCGAAGTCTCCAATCCGACCACCCGGGAGACAAACCATTCGAGCCCAGCGGCAACCCTGATCTGCACTTCGTCGGCATCACCACATCCCGCGGAAGTGCCGCCGAGGGCTTGGGCGATCCACTACTCTCCGACCCGGACGGCACCGCACCGCGCTTGTGGCTCCCCATAGTTCGCGCAGATCACCGCTCGGCACCGCGCGTCGGGTGAGCAGGAGCCCGGCGCGCGGCGACCCCTCGTCCAGCAGTTCACCGAGGTCACCGAGGTCACCGAGGTCACCGGCTACGTCGGCGAGGCGGTCCAGGGCCCGTCCGTCGGGGTGTCGGTGAAGACCGTCCGCGCCATCACGACAAGGGGCTGCTTCCCGAGCCGGAGCGCGACGCGTCCGGCTACCGGCGTTACGGCGCAGAAGACGCCATCGACCTGATCAAGATCCGTACGCTCGCCGAGGCCGGTGTTCCGCTGGCTCGCATCCGGGACCTGAGATCAGCGGACGACGCGTCCTTCCAGCAGGCTGTCGGGCAGATCGACGACGAGCTCACCGACCGTATCCGTGACCTGCGAGCCACGCAGGACCGTCTGCGCCAGCTCGCCGACCGACGTCTGGCACCGCTGCCGGAAGATGTCCGCAGTCATCTGGAGCAGCTGGCCCGCTGGGGATTCACTCAGGCCTGGGTAGATCTGCAACGCGACCTGTGGATTCTCGCGTTCGCCACCCACCCGGACCATGCGATCACGCTGTTCCGCGACCAGGCCGAGATGCTGGCGACCCCCGCGCTGCGGCAGCTCTTCCTCGCCTACGACCAGGCGCGCGACCTCGACGCCGACAACTCCCGCGTCGACGCCCTCGCCGACCGCATCGTCGAGGCGACCCTGGAGCGCTACGGGCACGGCCGACTGCCCAAGCTGGACGACGGGATCTCCAAGAACCCCGCCCTCATCCAGGGCACAGCCAACGCTTCCTCCCCGGCGTGGCGGCGACTCGACTCGCTCATCCGGGCAAGGCTGGGCCGATGACTCGACGCGGGGCCGCCGACAGAGTCCGGGACACATGACGATGCCCGGACGGCGTCGAGTTCCCGTCAGGCTCCGAGCCGGGCCGCCAGTCCGTCGAGGACACGTTCGAGCCCGTACGCGAAGTCGGCGTCGCGAATCTGTCGCGGGTGCGCGTCCTGTCGGGCGGAGCTCGCTTCCCGCAGCGGGGGGTGCGTCCGCGCGGCCTCGTCGAAAGCCGGGCGCACCTCCGCCACCCACTCCTGCTCGGTTCTGCCGCTGCGGGCGATCAGTGAGAGGTACGCGGCCTCGGAGGTCGCGATCCCGACGACGTAAGCCATGAGTGTCCCCAGAGCCCGTTCCGTCTCGTCCTGCGGGAAGCCCGCGGCCTCGAACCGAGCGAGCAGCCCCGACGCCGTCCGCAGGGCGTTCGGGCCGATGTGGACGAGGCCGACCTGGCTCAACTCGGGGGCGATCCAGGGGTGGCGCAGGACCATGGCGCGCAGGTCCGCGGCGGTGCGGACGACCGTCGCGCGCCACTGGTCGCGACCGGCGACGGACGGCACATCGAGCTCGCCGTAGACATCGTCCACGACCAGCTCGATCAGCTCGATCAGCTCGTCCTTGTTGGCCACATGCCGGCAGGGTGAGTTCTGAATCTCGACGCAACGGTTCATGAGCTCGCGGCGGGGGTGCTGCACCTGGGTACGGGCGTGGCGGCGACGACGGACTCCGTCTTCCAGCTGGGCTCGATCGCCAAGGTCTACAGGCGACCCTGATCATGCGGCTCGCCGAATCACGAGCTGTACGCGGCGCTCTACCGCGAGCCGTTGGCCGAGCTGGGCGCGGTGGTGATGCCGGAGCCCTTCGGCCCGCCCGCCGAGCCGCCCGGTGGTCGACCTCGCACCCCTCGTCGGTACGGACCGGCGCGAGGGCGTGGTCATCACCGTGACCGAACGGGACGGTACCGGGCACGCAGTGTACGAATTCGTCGACGGCATGAAGGACTTCTCCGAGCCTCTGGAGATCGATCTGGTGCCGGTGTCCGCCACGGTCTTCGCCGGTACGGGGGGGCGGCGCGGCATTCAGCGAGGACTAAATGCCGGTGGTCTTCTCCCGCCTGGAGGACGGGACGGGGTGCGTCCACATCGGTATGCGCTGCGGACCCAAGGCCGCGTGACGCGGGTCCGGCCACGGGCCCGGGGTCCCTGGGGCAACGGGAGCCCCAGGGCCCCCTACGCCTACGCGCCCACGTCCCGCCGGCTGAGGTCCTCCTGCGTCTCGCGCCGGATCAGCAGCCGTGCCGTGCCGCGGTGCACCGCGATGACCGGCGGCCTGCCGGCGAGGTTGTAGGCGGAGGCCATGGACTCCTGGTAGGCGCCCGCCACCGGCACCGCGATGAGATCGCCGGGGCGTACGTCACCGGGCAGCGGGCCATCGCTCGCGATGACGTCTCCGGCCTCGCAGTGCGGCCGACCACAGTGGCCGGGACCGGCTCTGCGGTGGTGGGGCGGCCGATCGGGGTGGGCAAGGAGCACGGTCACAGCGCGCGGACGGGCGCGTCGGCCGGCTCGGCCGCGTACACCGGCCTGGTGCTGACGGCTCGGGCCGTCAGGACCGGATCGACGACGAGCCGGTCGATGCCGAGGGGTTCGGTGAGCGCGCGCAGAGCCGCTTCGGCGAGCGGGATCGCGGGCTGACCGGCGCCCAGCGTCGCGGTCAGCAGATCCCGGCGGCTGAAGCCGACGGCGGTGCGCTCCCCCAGCGGCGTACAGAACACCCGCAGCACGGGGCCCGCCGCTTCCGTCCGGACGGGCACGAACAGCAGCCCGGCCGGGGCCTGTTCATCGGGGTCGGGGTCCTCGGCGTACGAGAAGAGGCACATGGGATTCCTCCGGGTCGGTCGCGGCCGGCCCTCGCCGCGCCGCGTGACGCCGAAGCGATGCCGCCCCGGACCGCCTGGCCCTGCCGCCTGACGCAACCCTGACGAACACCGGCCGATTCATACGGATCGCTGATGCTCCCGGCCCCCGGCTCGCCCTTCAATAGAACTGTGGAACACGATGAGACGGGGGCCCGGAGGGTGCGGCAGAGAATCGTGGTCGGCGTGGACGGCTCCCCGGGGAGCCTGGCAGCCCTGCACCGGGCCGCCGCCGAGGCGCGGGAACGCCATGCGGACCTGCACGTCGTGCTGGCCTGGCAGCTGCCCGGCGGCGGACTGGGCGGCCGGACCACGTACGGCCCGGCCGTGCTCCGGGAGTGCCGCGAAGCCGCCGTCGACGACCTCCGCGCCATCCTCGACAGCGCGTTCGCCGTGGAGCGGCCGAGCGTGCCCCTGTCCGGGCTGACCGTGCGCGGCGAACCCGGGGCGGTGCTCGTCGAGGCGGCCGGTTCGGCCGGCGACCTCCTGGTCGTCGGCTCGGGGCCGCGCGGCAGACGGCTCCCCCGGCTGAGACCGTCGGTGACCCGCTACTGCCTGGCCCACGCCCGCTGCCCCGTCCTCGCGGTCCCCCCGAACCCCCTCGAAGCCGAACTCGCCGCGCTGCACAACACCCCCTGGTCCCTGTCGCATATGCCCAAGGAACGCAAGCGATGAACATCTCACGGCATCGGAGCGCCGAGGCGGGGAGTGACCGAACGAAGTTCGCTCTACAGGGGCATCACCACACCGTTCTCGATGCTCTTGGTGGGAATCGACGCCGCCGCCGCAGGCCAAGCAAGCTTGCCCGAGTACTGATCTGGAACGCACTGAGTCCGACTCCTGCTGCATTCGCCCCGCTCTGAGGGTCCTGCCTGAGCTACAAAACGCGGGAAGGGACCGCCCCACATCTGGCCGACGAGTCATCAATCGACCGAACGCAGCTCTTCCGCTCGTATCTGAGACGTGACTAGCGACCTCGTGCATGGTTGGCGGTAGCGCGTCGAAGGCCGCGGAGTGTCTGCCGTGTTCA
>BMTG01000022.1 GCA_014649555.1 Streptomyces globisporus
GCGTGGGCCAAGAGCCAGGGCCTGGGCGGCGCGTTCTTCTGGGAGTTCAACGGAGACACGGCCAACGGCGAACTCGTGACGGCCATCAACAGCGGCCTCAAGTAGTCCGCGGTACGGTCCTGGGCCCGCCCGCTCCGCAACGGGGCGAGCGGGCCCGTACGGTCGGGTCAGGCCGCCTGGGTGAGGAGTTCCGCCCGGCCGAAGAGGAGCGCGTAACCGGGCGGCAGGCAGCTGACGACCTCGGCGACGAGGTCGTCGCCCACCAGGGTGGCGATCTGGCTGAGGACCACCCCGGCGTCCCACCGGGCGGTCGCCGGGGTGCCTCCGGTGCGCTCGGCGAGTTCGGCGACGAAGGCGGCTCCGGCGAGCTGCTTCACGGCCGGGACGTCCGCGGTGAAGACGCGGGCGGCCTCCTCGGGCAGGGCGGCGGCCAGGGCGACGCGTTCGTCGCCGGTGATCTGGCGGCCGAGCGCGCCCAGCACGGCACGCAGGCTCTTCTCGGCGCGTTCGCGCGTCGGGTAGGCGCCCTCGTACCGGATCTTCTCCAACAGCAGGCCAAAGGTCGTGTCCATCGGTGCGCCGGCGTTCCGAGGCTCGTGGATCATCGTGGCGGCAGCCCTTCTCGTCCGTACTGCTCATGTCGAAGCGCTGTCCGCCCCCGCGGCTCGTCGTCGAGCGGGCGCCGGGGCGGACAGCGGTGAATCAAGGTCAGGTGCTCTTCGCATGCCCACCGAAGAGCAAGTCATACCCGGGCGGCAGCTGAAGCAGGATGCGCCGGGTGAGATCCTCGCCCGCCGCCTCGGCCGCCACGCTGAGGACGGCTCCGACGTCCCACCGGGCCGTCTGTTCGCCGGCACCCTCGATCCAGGCCGCGGTGGCGCGCACGAACCGTTCCGGGGAGAGCGGCTCGACGGCCTGGAGCGGGTTGAGCAGGATCAGGGCCATGGTCTCCGGGAGCCGGGCGGCCAGCTCGGCCCGGTCACGGCCCACCAGGTGGGCGCCGAGGAGGGCCAGGACGACGCGCGCGGCGCGTTCGGCCTCTCCGTGGGTCTCGTACTCGCCGCGTTCCCGGACCCGGTCCAGGAACGCTTCCCATCGCAGGGTCACCGCAGCCGCCTCCCAGGGGGTGCGGGCGGGGGCCGGAGCGGGGGGGGGGAGAGAAGGAGGGGGTTCCGTCCCGGCCCTCGCCGCTGTCGCGGGCCTCGGGTCAGCCCTTGATCTGCTTGCGCCGGGAGTCCCCGCCGATGGCGATCTTGCGGGGCTTGGCGCGCTCGGCGATCGGGATACGCAGGGTCAGCACACCCGCGTCGTAGTCGGCGTCGATGCGCTCGGTGTCGAGCGCGTCCGCGAGGACGATCTGCCGGGAGAAGACGCCCAGCGGACGCTCGGAGAGCTCCATCTGCACGTTGTCGGCGTTCACCGCGGGCCGTCGTTCGGCCTTGACGGTCAGCATGTTCCGCTCGACGTCGATGTCGATCGCGTCCGGCGAGACGCCGGGAAGATCGAAGGCCACCACATACTCGTCGCCCTCCCGGTACGCGTCCATCGGCATCGCCGAGGGGCGCGACCAGGTGCCGGGGCGCAGGAGTTGATCGGTGATCCGGTCGAGTTCACGGAAGGGGTCGGTACGCATCAGCATGACGGAAACACCTCCGGTCGATCAGGCGGACAGCCCGCGCTTTTCATCTGACACCGTTGTAGCATGTCATCTATTCGATGACAACTGACCATGTCACCGAAAGGATGACCACATCGCCGAGCACAGCGAGGAGACCCCCCGTGACTCCGTCCATCCAGCCCGAGACGCCCCGCCGCCCCGCCCCGGACGCGGTCTCCTTCCTGGCCGCGTGGGCGGCCCTCCAGACCATCGACGAGGCGGTCCGCGACGCGCACGGCCAGGGCGGGGACGCCGCATCCGGACCGCCGCCCGGCACGGAGCGGGCCCAGGCCCTGGCCTCGCTCCAGCTGTTGCGCGAGGTGCGGGAGCAGCTCGCGGGCTGGGAGACCGGCCTGATCGAGACGGCCCGCGCGGCGGGCGCGAGCTGGGCCGACCTCGCCGACCCTCTGGGCGTCGCGAGCCGTCAGGCCGCCGAACGGCGCTATCTGCGCCTGCGCCCCGGATCCGAGGGAAGCACCGGGGAGCAGCGGGTCCGGGCGACCCGGGATCGCCGGGCAGGAGACCGTTCGATCACCACATGGGCCCGGCAGAACGCGGCGGATCTGCGGTCGCTCGCCGGGCGGATCACCGCGCTCACCGATCTTCCCGCCGCGGCGGACGCCTCGCTGGACCGGCTCCGCGCGGCGCTCGGTGCCGATGACGCCGCCGCCCTGGTCACCCCGCTCACCGCACTCCACCCCCATCTCGCCCCGGCGTATGAGGAGTTGGCGAACCGGGTGGGCACGCTGACGCAGCACACCGGTCGGCTGCGCGAGGACACGGCCGCCCGCCGACGCGGCGACTGACGGCACGGCGGGCGGGCCCGGGCACACGCGCCCCGGACCCGCCCGCCGTGCAGCTCCCGGCTCCCGGCTAAGGCTTGCGAGCGACGAGCCCCCACTGGTCGACCGGCACCGCGTCGGCCTCCTCGGGCCGCCAGCGGTCGATCGGGACGAAGCCCGGCTCGACCAGCTCCAGGCCCTCGGCGCAGCCGGTGATCTCCTCCGGTTCCCGCACGAGATAGGGCGGGTTGTCGCCCGACGCGTACGCCTCCTGCGCCGCCAGCGTCTGCGGGGTCTTCACCGTGTCGCAGAGCACCAGATGGCTTCCCGACGGCATCCGGGCCAGATACCGCTGGACGACTTCGACGCCTTCGGCCGGAACGAGGTGCCCGAGGGTCGAGAGCAGGAGCACGGCGACGGGCTCGGACAGGTCAAGGGTCTTCGCCGCCTCGTCCACCACCGCGTCCGTCGCGGAGAGGTCGGCGTCCACATAGGCCGTACGTCCCTCGGGCGCGCTGGTCAGGAGCGCCTCCGCGTGGGCGAGGACGATCGGGTCGTTGTCGACGTAGACGATCCGGGACTCCGGCGCGATGCTCTGGGCCACCTCATGGGTGCTGTTCGCCACCGGCAGCCCGGTACCGACGTCCAGGAACTGGCGTACCCCCACCGAGGCGAGATGGCGGATCGCCCGGATCTGGAAGGCGCGGGAGGCACGGGCGATGTCGGCCATCTGCGGGTAGGCCGCACTCACCGCCTCGGCCAGCTCCCGGTCCACCGGGTAGTGGTCCTTGCCGCCCAGCCACGCGTTCCAGACGCGCGCCGAGTGGGGAATGTCGGACCGGATGCTGCGGCGGAATTCGTCGTCGTCGACGCTCATGGATCTCCTCTACCGGCTGTCCGAACCTGGCGGTTGACCGGACGCACGCCGACCGGCCCCCTGCCGCCGACCGTACCCCGCACCCCGGCGCCAGGCAGCGATGGCGGGGCGGGCGGACCCGCGAGCAGGCCGCCGGGCGGACGGTCAGAAGATCCGGCCCACCAGGCCGAAGATCCAGCTGATCAGCACCGCGAGCAGGATGAAGATCCCGACGGTGATGACGCCGCACCACGACCAGCCGCCTCCGGTGTCCAGCCCCTGGTCGTCCCGGCCGCCCAGCTCCCCGTCGAACAGATCCATGGGCCACCCCTCCCCCGTACCCGGAACCCCCCCGGTTCCGCAGGAGAGCAATCTCCCACATCGGCCTCCTGCCGGTCGAGCCGGGCGGGGGCCGCCGGGGAGCGGGCTCACGGCAGTTCGGTCCACCCGTGGGCCGTACGCCAGTGGCCTCCCGTCCGCAGGTGGCGGACCAGGGCACGGTGCAGGGTCGTCGACTGCGGCAGGCGGTCGAGGTCGGCCGTCCCCGGCGGTGTGTGGAAGACGAACTCCAGCACGTCGTCGTCGCCCACCGGCCGGGCTCCGAAGGCCGTGAAACGGCGCTGGAACGCGAGGATGTTGGAGTCGGCCGGGAGGTGGCCGGCGAGCTGCCGGTCCAGGAGCCAGGAGTGGCAGGTGGCGTGCCGGTGGGGGGCGCCGGGGAAGTGCCGGGCCTGGAATTCTCGGGCGGCGGCGAAGGAGGCGTCGCAGCCGGCGGGGTCGAGCGGGCCGTCGCCGGGGATGTGCACCTGGAGGACCGGGTCTCCGTGGGCGGGGCCCCCGGCGGCCGCCGCGTCCCCTCCCGAGGTGTCCGCATCGAGGACGCCCCGCTCGAACTGGAGGCGGCCGAGCCGGTGCAGGGTGCCCCGGAAGTGGCGGACGATCCACCCCTGGCGGTCGAAGCCGCCGGTGCCGTGGCCGAGCCGGTACGTGGTCAGCTTCGCGCCCAGGTCGGCGAAGGTGGCGGCGACGATGTCGTCCGGGATGCCGAGGCGGCGTTGCCGCTCCAAGGCGTGCGGGAGGGCCAGGAGGTAGAGGTGGACGTAGAAGTAGCGGCCGGCGCTGCCGAGGGCGGCGGGCGCGGTGGGCCAGTCGGGCGCGGCGGACGGGACGTCGGGGCCGGGGTCGGCGTAGAGCTGCTGGTGGCAGCGGATCAGCGCCTCCCACCGGGCGGGGTCGCGCCCGGGGTCCGGAAGACCGGCGGCCGCTTCTTCCCGGTCCTGGCCGGGGACGGCCAGCAGGTCCATCCGCTCGGCCAGTTCCGCGCCGGTCGGCGGCTTCGGGTCGGCGACGGTCGTGGCGGCGGGTTGTCCGCCGAGGGCGGCCAGCCACTGCCCTGCGGCGGTGTCCGGATCGGCGGGACGTTCCGCGGGCCCGGTCATGCGTGGGCCGCCGCGGTGAGCTGGTGGCGGAGCCGGTCCAGCTCGCGGATGCTGTCGTCGAGGCCGCCCGGGCGGGACCTGAGGAGCCAGCAGGCGCGCTGCTCGGTGAGCAGCGGCTCGATCCGGCGCAGCAGGCGGCGCGCGGCCGCCGGTTCGATCGCGTCGGCATCGGGGACGGCGTCCGCGTCGGCCCGTACGGCGGCGCGGGCGCGCAGCACGTCCAGGGCGAACTGAGCCAGCGCGACGGCGTGGTGGAGTTCGCGCCGCACCACGTCGCCGTCGGCGGCGGCCGGGTCGGCGGCGGTGAGGTCGTCCCGGCAGGCGGCGAGCGTCGCGGCGACCCGGTCCAAGGCTTCCGGTGCCGGAAGGGCGGGCAGCGGGACGGCGGGGTCGGGGAAGAGGGCGCGGGCGATCGGCGAACCGTTGAGCAGCGGCACCCCCAGGTCCCGGTGGACCCGGCCGAGGCGCATCAGGACGCCGCCCGTCAGGCGGGCCTCGTCGAGCAGGACGTGGTCGTCGAGCACGGCGGCGATGTCCAGGTCCCGGTTGGCCTCCAGGGACCAGCTCACCGCGCCGCCGAAGACGACCGGACCGTACGCCACCGAGGGCGCGTCCCAGTGGCCGTGGTCGCCCCAGGAGGTGAGCAGGAATCCCTGCGCGGCGTTCTCGCGGCCGGTCTCGGCGGCGTCCAGCATGTTGTCGACGGCGTTGTCGATCCGGCCGAGGAGGGAGTTCCAGTTGCTCGCGCCGGGGGCGACCCAGAACGGCACGCCGGCTTCGGAGAGGAGCTTGCCGCGCGAACGGAAGCCTTCGCGGAGGTTGTCGAGGTCGGCGCCGAGCCGCTGCCAGGTGCGGGCCTCGGGCGTGTCGCCGTCGATGACCTCGGACAGCAGCCGGGGCCCGTCGTACTGCCACACCACGGGGACGGCTCCCGGCGGGACCCGGTCCATCAGTTCGGGGTGGCCGGCGAAGACGTCGGCCCAGAACTCGACGGTGTACCCGGCCTCCAGCCAGGGGGCCATGAGCCGGGTGACGAAGGAGAAGTAGACCTCGCCGACGCCCTGTTCGGCCACCCGCTCCGCCGACCGCCCGCGTCCCAGCTCGAAGGGCTCGTCGGCGCCGATGTTGAGCCGCCGGGAGCGGACCTCGCGGGCGGCCTCCGCGACCAGGGCGGTGGCGAAGGCGGCGTTGTCGTCGGTGGGTTGCAGGGTGCTGGGCGGGCGCTGGACGCCGCCGCGTTCGAAGCCTTCGGGGTTCTCGGCCCGGTGGGCGTGGCGGGGGTGACGCAGGAAGCGTTCCATGTGGCCGAAGGTGTTCTGGTTGGCGACCAGTTCGATGCCGGCGGCGGCGCAGCGCGCGTCGAGCCAGCGCAGGTCGTCGGCGGTGAGCGGGGAGGCGTCCTGCCACACGTCCCGGTGGTCGCGGAAGGCGTAGGTGTGCTCGCCGTACAGCTCCAGCTGGGTGAAGCGGGCCAGGGCCAGGATCTCGATCCAGCGGGCCAGGGTGCGGCGGGTGGGGACGCGGTCGCGGCTGATGTCGAGGAGGAAGCCGCGTACGGGGAAGTCGGGGTGGTCGCTGATGTCGTAGCCGGTGGCGGTGTAGTCGTGCCCGGCGCGGAGCTGGTCCAGGGTGCCCAGGGCGTAGCGCAGGCCGAGGACGTCGCAGTGGCCGACGGTTACGCCCTCGGGGCCGGTGCGCAGGCGGTATCCCTGGGGCGGGAGGTCCGGGTCGGCGGTCACGTGGACCGGGGCGTCGAGGGCCGCGCCGCCGGGGGTCGTGGTGACTGTGCGCGGGGCGGGGAAGAGGGGGACGGGCACGGTGGGGCTCCGGGGTGCTGGGGCGGGAGGTGTGGCCGGGTGGGGCGGGGCCGGAGCCCCGCGCCACCCGGCGACGTGCGGGTCAGGTGCAGGAGCCGAGTTCGCAGATGTCGTTGCGGTCGGTGGAGACCTTGAGGTCGTCGTACCAGATGAAGCTGTTGTCGTTGTTGGGGGCGAAGGAGGGGGTCGCGCCGCCGGCGAAGCTGGAGAAGTAGGCGCGGTCGACCTGGTCGTTGTTGGTGACGAAGCGCAGGCCGGTCACCTTGGCGGCGGACTTGCCGTTGTAGAAGACCTCGATCTCGCCGTCGGGGTTGGCGTTGCCGCCGGTGACGGTGTTGACCTTGACGCGCTGGGCGACGTTGACCCACTGGTTCTTGGGCCAGTGGATGTCGGCGCCGTTGTTCTTGAGAACGGCGTAGTCGCCGTACTGGCCCGCGTGGCCCATGTGGTAGTAGTACACCGCCGCTTGGCCGTTGTTCTGCCGCCAGATCATGCGGGAGCTGAAGCCGTTGGTGCCGTCGCAGACCTGGCCGCCGGAGCAGGAGGCCCCGCCGGCGAGTCCGAGCCCGACCTTGCCGGCGTACTCGGTGGTGCCCCAGCTGAAGTCGCCGCTGAACTTCACCCAGAACGAGAGGTAGTACTCGCGCGCCTTGGTGAGGGCGAAGGGCGCCTGCGCTCCGGACTCCTCGGGGCCGATCTTGCCCTTGGGGTAGTGGATGCGCAGCGACTTCGAACCGCCGTGCGCGGGTGTCGTGTTGTCGATGCGGGCCCGGGTCTCCATGCCCTGCTGCCAGGGCGCGGTCCAGCCGTCGGTGGCCCACTGGCCGAGCGGGTAGCCGTTCCCGGCGGCGGGGCGTTCGAAGGTGTTGACCTTGTACGTCGGCGCCTTCGCCGCCGGGGCGGGTCCGGCGGTGGCCTGCGGGGCCAGGACGGCGGCGGGCACGAGCAGCGCGGCCGCGGCCGTCAGGAGCAGGGTTTTCGTCTTCATCGTTCCTCTTCCCTGTGGGGTGGGGATGCCAGGTGGGGCGGGCGTCTCCCCGTGGGTGGGTGCGGGGTGATGTCAGGCGAGCCAGCGCGGCAGGGCGCCGGCGATGAACGCGTCCTCCTCTGCGAGCCAGGGGTAGGCGGTGTGCACGCGGTCGATCTCCTGCGCCTGTCCGGGCGAGAGACCTTCCGCGGGATCGAGGCACCAGGTGCCGGTCAACAGGCCCTGGCGGCGGAGCACTTCGTGGACGCCCGCGATGACTCCGGCGAAGGAGCCGCGTACGTCGTAGACGGCGGCGTTGGCGTCGGTGTCCCCGGCGAGCCGGGCCAGCGCCCGCTGCCGGGCCGCTTCGTCCCCGGCGTCGGCGGCGTGGACGTCGGCGAGCAGCCGGACGGCCGAGCGGGTGCAGACGGCCCAGTGGCCGAGCAACCCGCCGACGAAGCGGCGGACGGCCGGGCCTGTGGGGGTGGTCACGTGGTACGGGGTGAGGAGGTCGGCGACGATGGTGTCGTCGTTGCCCGTGTAGAGGGCGACCTCGGCTCCCCGGTCGGAGTCGGCGATGCCCTGGACCAGCTCCAGGGTGCGGTAGCGGTCGAAGGGGGCGGCCTTGACCGCGACGGTGGCCTCCTGGTCGGCGAGCGCCCGCCAGTAGGCGCGGGGCAGTTCGCGGCCGCCGACGGCTTCCTGGAGGTAGAAGCCGATGACGGGGAGGATCTCGCCGACGGCGGCGCTGCGGTCCAGGAGGTCGTCGAGCGTGGCGTGCGGGAGCCCGGCGGGCGAGACGAGGACGGCGTCGTAGCCCAGTGCGCGGGCGGTGGCAGCCTCCTCGACGGCCTGGCGGACGGGCCCGGCGACTCCGGCGATCCGGAGGAAGGAACGGCTCGCTACGGCCGACGCGCTTTCCTCGGCGGCGAGTTCGAGGACGGGCCGGAACAGGGCGTGGTCGCGGATGGCGAACTGGGTGGTGTGCACGCCCACCGCCACTCCCCCGGCGCCCGCCTCCAGGTAGTAGCGGGTGAGCGCGCGTTGCCGCCGTTCGTCGAGGGTGCGGCCGGCGGTGAGGGCGAGGGGGTGGGCGGGGATGACGGTTCCCCGGTGGAGGAGTGCGGCGGTCGCCGGGGCCAGCGGGGCGGACGCGGACATCAGAACGAACCGTCCCGTCGCTCGAACTTGGTCGGCTTGTCCCAGAGTTCGCCGCCCTCGGTGATCCATCGGGCCTGGAGTTCGACGAGTTGGCCGAGGGTGCGGTCCGGGTAGCCGAAGAGGGTGTGGCACAGCGTGGCGTCGGCGAGCAGGCTGGTGGCGGGTTCCTCTCCGGTGAACTCCGGCAGAACGTCGAGGTGGTGGGCCAGCCTGGTGGCGAGGGCGCGCACTCCGGCCGTCTCGGGCCCGGTCAGGTTGAGGACGAACGGCTCGGGTGCGGCCGCGTGGCCGACCGTGCGCAGGACGACCTCGTTGGCGTACCGCTGCCAGACGACGTTCACCGCGCCCGCGCCGAGGTCGACGGGGTTTCCGGCGAGCAGGGTGCGGGCCAGGTCGGCGAGGACGCCGTAGCGGGGCTCCACCGCGTAGTTGAGGCGGATCAGGGCGACGGGGGTGTCCTCGGTGCGTGCGGCGTGGGTGAAGACCTGTTCCCGGCCCCGGCAGGTGACGGCGTAGTCACCGACGGGGCGGGGCTCGTCGGTCTCCCGCGAGCCGCCGGTCACCGGGGCGGTCATGCCGTAGACGTTGCCGGTGGAGAGCGCGACGACGTGGGCGCCCCGGTAGCGCCGGGCCACGAAGACGGGCAGCACCGTGTTGGTCATCCAGGCCTGTTCGGGTGCGGAGGCGGTGCCGAACTTCGCGCCGACCAGGTGGATCACGACCGCCGCGTCCGGCAGTGCGTCCACGGCGGCGGGGTCCGACAGATCGGCGACGACCGTGCGTACGCCGAGCTTCTCCAGTCCGGCCCGGCCCCGCGCGTCCGTCCACCGGGACACCGCCAGCACCTGGACGTCCTCACGGCCCGCCGCGTCCAGTGCCCGGCGGGCCATCGAGGCGATACCCGCCCCCGTCTTGCCGCCGGCTCCCAGGACGACCACGTCGCCGGGCCAGTCGGCGGCCTCGGCCACCAGCGCCGGTCCCGGGCGGCCCAGTTCCTCTTCGAGGTCCGGGACGCCGCTCCGGATTTCCTTCATCGCATTCTCCCACCCAATTCATTCCCTTGAAAGGAATGAATTTCCGCATTTCTTGACGCTGGGGTTACAAAAGCACCGCCAAGTGGTTGACGCAAGAGATTGATTGCTGCAATCTCACCGGCATGAAATCGGCAGAGAAGAAGGATTCATTCCTTCGCGGGCCCAAATACCTGCAAGTCGCCGAGCGGCTGCGCAGGGAGATCACGAGCGGCTCCTGGGCGCCCGGGGCGCAACTGCCCGTCGAGCGGGAGCTGGCGGACACGCTCGCGGTCAGCATCAACACGCTGCGCCGGGCGGTCAGCGTTCTCGTCGACGAGGGCATCGTGCAACGGCGGCAGGGGGCGGGCACGTTCGTGTCGCCGTCGCCCGAGGCCGCTCCTGCGGAGGCCGGTTCACCCAAGGGCCGCCGTCTGGTGGGCGTACTCGTCCCCTCGACGACGTACTACTATCCGCGGGTCGTCGACGGTATCCAGCGGGTGCTGCGGGACGCCGGCGTCGGAGTCGTCCTCTCCTCCTCGAAGTACGACCTCGGCATCGAGCGCGACGAGGTGCGGGCGATGCTCGACAGCGGTGTGCAGGGGCTGCTGCTCGTGCCGAATCTTCATCTGCTGGACGAGCCGCAGGACTACGTGGACGACCTGCGACGCCTCACCGTGCCGTACGTCCTCGTGGAGCGACGTCCGCCCGCCCCGGCGCCGGACGATCCCACGTCCTACGTGGCCACGGATCATCCGGGCGGGGTCTGTCTGGCCGTACGTCATCTGCGCTCGCTCGGCCATGAGCGGATCGGTCATCTGGGGCGGCTGCGCACCGGGACGTCGGACGCCGTGGCGCGCGGGTTCGACGAGGCCGCGGCGCTGCTGGGCGCCGATGTGGTGGAGGGCGCGGTGGCCCGCGCGGACATCTGGTCGCCCGAGGGCATCGCCGCCTACGCGCGGCACTGCGCCGACGCGGGCATCACAGCGGTGTTCTGCCACGGCGACCGGGACGCGGCGGCTCTGGTGGTGGCCGCCCGGCGGCGCGGCTTGTCGGTCCCCGAAGACCTCGCCGTCGTCGCGTACGACGACGAGGTCACCGAAGTGGGCGACATCCCGCTGACGGCGATCTCCCCGCCCAAGGAGGAGGTCGGAGCGCTTGCCGCCCAACTGCTCTTGAGCCGGATGGACTTCGGGTCCGGCGCGGTGTCCCACCGGGTCGATGTGCAGCCGCGCCTGATCGTCCGCGCGTCCTGCGGCGCGGCGCCGGGCGACCGCTGACCCCGCTTCTCCCTTCTTCCGACCTGTTCCTTACCTCACCTGGAGATCCCCATGCCCCCCGCCCCGTCCGCCGACCGGTTCCGTATCGGCGTCCTCGGCGCGGGAGGTGTCGGCGCCGCGCATGTGCACGCGGCCGCCGGCGCCCCCGACCACGAGATCGCGGCGATCTGCGACACCAACCGTCCCGCGGCCCGGGCACTCGCCGGGTCCGCCGGCGTACCGGCCTACAGCGACCACCGGGTCATGTTCGCCGAGGCCGGTCTCGACGCGGTCGTGATCGCCGCACCGCACGCGCTGCACGCCCCGATGACCGTCGAGGCCGCGCGGGCCGGACTCCACGTCCTGGTGGAGAAGCCGATGGCCACCACCACCGAGGACTGCGCCCTGATGACGGAGGCGTGCAAGGCGGCCGGTGTGCTGCTGGCGGTCGCCCATGTCATCCACTTCGACCCGGTCGTCCGCGAGACCCGGACCCTCATCGCCTCCGGGCGGTACGGGCAGCCACTGCTCATCACGCACCGGCGCTCCTCCCACTACGAGCCCGGCTCCCGCCCGCCGTGGTTCTTCGACCGGGCGGTCGCCGGAGGGGGCATCGTCCTCAACGTCGGCACCCACGGCCTCGACCGCATCCAGCTGTTCGCCGACTCCGCCGTCCGCCGCGTCAGCGGGGTCGTGCGGGGCCGTCCCGGACTGGAGGTGGAGACCGACGCCCTGGCGCTGGTGGAGCTCGACAACGGCATCAACGCCAGCATCGCGCTCACCAGCCGGGGCATGCCGTACTTCGACGAGACCGAGGTCGTGCTCGACGAGGCGACCCTGCGCATATCCGCGACCGAGGGACTCTTCGTGCTCCGCGACGGGCAGGCCACGCACCTCCTCAAGGCCGACCCGGGCCACCAACCACAGGCTTTCCGTGACCAGTTGGACGGGTTCGTGGCGGCGGCACGCGGCGGCCCCGGCCACTACGTCGACGGGGCGTACGGGCGCGGTGTCGTCGCCGCCGCGCTCGCCGTGTACGACTCCGCCGAGCGGGGACAACGGGTCGACGTGGCCGCCGAGCGGGTGGCCCCGTGAACCCCCGGGCGTTCAGCACGCTGGGCTGCCCAGGTGCCGGCCTGGACGAGGTCGTCCGGCTGGCCCGTACCGGCCCCTGCACCGGCATCGAACTCCGTTGTTCCGATGACCAGTTGGTGCATCCGGAGTTGGATTCGGACGAGGCGGACCGCATCGCGGGAGCGCTGCGCCGGGCCGGTCTCGCGGTGCCGGTGCTCGCCTCGTACGTCCAGGTCGCCGCCGACGGGCCGGACGTCGTCGAGCAGTTGGCCCGGCATATCGCCCTCGCGGCCCGGCTCGGCGCGGGCCAGGTGCGGGTCTTCGGCGGCGGGGCCGGGCTGCCGAAGGGGCGGTGGGAGCGGGCGGTGCGTCATCTGGCCGCGGCCGCGCCTCTCGCCGCCGCGGCCGGGGTCGGCATCGCGCTGGAGACCCACGACGAGTTCCTGACGGGCGCCGAGGTGGCCGAGGTGCTGGAGGCCGTCGACTCTCCCGCAGTGGGGGCCGTGTGGGACGCGGTCAACCCGTGGCGGGCGGGCGAGAGCCCGGAGCGCACCGCCGACCTGCTGGGGCCCTGGCTCCGCCACGTACAGCTCAAGGACGTCGCTTCGCCCACCGATCTGCGGCCGGTCCTGCCCGGCCGGGGTGTACTGCCGCTCGGCGATGTGCTGGGGCAGCTCCGCCGTCTCGGTTACGACGGCTGGATCAGCCTCGAATGGGAGCGCACCTGGTACCCCGAGGCGGCTCCGCTCGCCGAGGTGCTCCCCGCCTTCCACCGGGTCCTCGACGCCGCCTGACGGCGCCCGTATCCCCGTCTCCGTCCTCATCTCCCTTCCCACTCCCACGAAAAGGGGATCCCCATGCGTTCTTCCTGTCCCATCGCCACCGTTCCCGCCCCGGGTGTCCGTCATGGCTAGCCCGGCGCTCAGCAGACGGGGCCTGCTCTCCGCCGGGCTGTGGACCGCCCTGGCCGGCGTCACCGCCACCGCGTGCGGGGGTGGCTCCGATGCCGGGCCGAGCGGCCCCGACGGCCCGCTGACCCTGTGGTCGGCACTGCGCGGCACGGACACCCTGGTCGCGGCCTGGAACGAGCTGCACCCGGAGGAGCCCGTCGACTTCTCCCCGATGACGTCCGGGCTCGCGGGCGGCAACGCGAAGCTGTCGAACGCCGCGCGGGCCGGGAACGCGCCGGACATCGTGACGCTCGTCGACGCCGATCTGCCGTCCTTCGCCATCGACGGCGTCTGTGCGGACGTGACCGATCTCGTTACGCCCCGGCTACGCGAACGGCTCGGTCCGCAGGCGTGGACCAACGGCGTGCTGGACGGCCGGACGTACGGCATTCCGGTCGACCTCGGCCCGATGCTGTTCGCCTACCGCGAGGACATCCTGACTCGGCACCGTATCGAACCACCCACCACCTGGGAGGAGTTCGAGGAGGCGGCCCGTCGGCTGAAGCGGGACGCGGGCGTCGATCTCGCGACCTTCCACCCCAACGCGTACAACGTGCTGGCCGGGCACACCATGCAGAGCGGCGGGCAGTGGTTCGCCATCGAGGACGACGCCTGGGTGCTGGACTTCCTCGGCGAACCGAGCCGGCGGGTCGCGGAGTTCTGGCAGGGCCTGGTCGACGAGAAGGTGTTGATGTTCGCCCCCGGCTCCAGCCAGCAGTGGCTGTCCGCGCTCGCCCGGGGCGCGGTCGCCTCGCATCTCGTGGGGCCGTGGGGGCTCGCCGCCCTCGTCCGCTCCGTGCCGGGCACCTCTGGGCGCTGGCGGGTGGCCCCGCTGCCCCGCTGGGAGGGCGGCGAGGACGTCGTGGGGACCGACGGGGTCTCCGTGCACGCCATCACCGCCGACAGCGACAAGAAGGAACGCGCGATGCGGTTCCTGGAGTGGATGACCACGGCGCCCGAGGCGATCACCGCCCGCCTCTCCGGCGGCCGCTCCAGCATCCTGCCGGCAGACGCCGGTCTGGTGGCCAACGCCTCCCGCGAGTTCGACACGGCGTTCTACGGCGGCCAGGACGTCTACCGACTCGTGGAGCAGCAGGCCGCGTTGCTGCGCACCGGCTGGACGTGGGGTCCACGCATGCAGGCGACGGCGACCTCGCTGCACCAGGGGCTGGCCCGGCTGGAGTACGGCACGACCATCGCCGACGCGCTCCGCACCGCCCAATCCGAGACGCTGCCCGACCTGCGCAGCCTGGGTCTTTCTGTGAGGCAAGCATGAGCACCGCCACCGAACGTATGAGAACCGCCACCGAAGGCATGAGCACCGACAACGACTCCCGCCGTGCGCGCCGCCCTCAGCGGCTGGCCGTCTCCACCCTGCTCGGTCCGTTCGGGGTTCTGCTGGTCGCGGTGTTCGTCGTCCCGACCCTGTACGCCGTCTACCTGAGCTTCTTCTCGACCTCGCACAGCGGCCTGGGCTTCGGCAACGCCCGCACGGCCTTCGCCGGGCTGCGCAACTACACCGCCGTCCTGTCCGACCCGAGCTTCGTCCGGGGCGTCGGGATCACCTTGCTCTACGCGGTGGTCTTCATCCCGCTGGTCCTGGTGGGCGCTCTCGCCCTCGCGCTGCTCTTCGACTCGGGGCTGATCCGGGCCCGGCAGCTCACCCAGACGGTGCTGTTCGTACCGCACGCGGTGCCGGGCATCATCGCCACGGTCATCTGGCTGTACCTCTACACCCCGGGGATCTCCCCCGTGCTGGACGCGCTCCAGGGCATCGACATCACGGTGAACTTCCTGGGCCTGACGATGATCGTGCCGTCGCTGGTGAACATCGCGCTGTGGAGCGGACTCGGCTACACCGCGGTCATCTTCTTCGCCGCGCTCAAGGCCATCCCCCGCGAGCTGATCGAGGCCGCCGCGATGGACGGGGCGGGCCCGGTGCGCACCGCGCTGACCATCAAGGTTCCGCTGGTGCGCTCCACGCTCTCGACGGTCGCGATCTTCACGACGATCGGCGCACTCCAGTTGTTCACCGAGCCGATGCTGCTGGCGAAGGCCACCCCGCTGATCAGCCCGCGCTACACGCCCAACATGTACATCTTCGACGCGGCGTTCACCCGGAACAACTACGGCCTGGCCTCCGCCGCCTCCGTCCTCCTCCTGATCGTCTGCTGTGCCCTGTCCTTCGCCGTGACCCGTGGTTCGGCCGGTTCGGCGCGACGGAAGACACGTGTCACCTCTTCGAGAAAGGCCCGCCCGTGAGTACGTCGGTCCGCACCACCCCACCGGCCCCCACCGCTCCGGCCGGCTCCTCGCCCGCGACCGGGCGTCCGCCGGGCCGCCCGCGCCGGACCGGCTGGTACGGCCCGGCGGCGGCCAACCTCGTGGTCGGGGTGAGCGCCCTCTACGCGCTCCTGCCGCTGCTGTGGCTGCTCGTCGCCTCCGCGGTGGACTCCGAGGCGCTGTTCGCCTCCGACTTCTTCGACCCATCACACTTCGCGCTGTTCGACAACATCGGGGCGCTGCTCGCCCAGGACGACGGGGCGTATCTGCGCTGGTACGGCAACAGCCTGCTGTACGCGGTCGGCGGCGCGGCAGTCGGGGCGCTGATCAGCACCGCCGCCGGATACGTCTTCGACAAGTTCGAGTTCACCGGGAAGCGTCCGCTGTTCGCGCTGATCCTGATCTCCGTCATGGTCCCGGCGACCGTCCTCGCGCTGCCGATGTATCTGCTCGCCTCCGACCTGGGCCTCGCCAACACGGTGTGGTCGGTCCTGATCCCGGTGCTGTTCAACCCCTTCGGCGTCTATCTGGCCCGGATGTTCTCCGCCTCCTACGTGCCGGACGAGGTGCTGGAGGCCGCACGGGTGGACGGGGCGAACGAGCTGCGGAGCTTCTTCTCGGTCGGGCTCAGGATGATCGCCCCGGGCTATGTGACGATCTTCCTGTTCCAGCTCACCGCGATCTGGAACAACTTCTTCCTGCCGCTCGTGATGCTCTCCGACGAGTCGCTGTATCCGCTCAGCCTCGGCCTGTACAGCTGGAACGCGGCCGCCCCCATCAACCCCGACTACTACCCGTTGATGGTGATCGGTTCGCTGCTGGCGCTGTTGCCGCTGGTGATCGCGTTCCTGCTGCTCCAGCGGTACTGGCGGTCGGGGCTCACGGCGGGCAGCGTGAAGTAGGCACGTCGCCGCTCTCTCCCCCGTACCCCTCACCCATGCGCACCGCCCGGAAGGCCGGTCCGCGGCGGCGGGGCCAGAATCGGAGGCGCTGAGCTCCGGGATTCCCCGTGCCCCACCGCGGCGGCCGTCCTCGCGGGCGGAGAGGGCGGACCGATGGCGGGACCTGCACGCCGGGGGCGTACTCCCCGGCGCGAACGTGACAACGTGGCCGTGGAGCGCATGGTCCGCACCCTCATCCGGCGGCGGAAGAAGTCGTACCACGAGGACGACGTCACCGTCACCGATCCGCCGAAGGTCCGGCGGGCCGTGACGGCGGCGGCCCTCGGCAACACCATGGAGTGGTTCGACTTCGGGGTCTACGCCTATCTGGCCGGGACGCTCGGCAAGGTCTTCTTCCCCTCCAGCTCGCCGGGCGCCCAGGTGGTGTCGACGTTCGCGACCTTCGCGGCGGCCTTCCTGGTACGCCCGCTGGGCGGTCTGGTCTTCGGTCCGCTGGGCGACCGGGTGGGGCGGCAGAAGGTCCTCGCGCTCACGATGATCATGATGGCGGCGAGCACCTTCGCCGTCGGGTTCCTGCCCACGTACGCGGCGGTCGGCTTCGCCGCCCCGCTGCTGCTCCTGGTCTGCCGCCTGGTGCAGGGCTTCTCCACCGGCGGCGAGTACGCGGGCGCCACGACGTACATCGCGGAGTACGCCCCCGACAAGCGGCGCGGGTTCCTGGGCAGCTGGCTCGACTTCGGCACGTTCGTCGGTTATTCGCTGGGCTCGGGTCTGGTCACCGTGCTCACCGCCGTTCTCGGCACGGACGGGATGACGGACTGGGGCTGGCGCATCCCGTTCTTCGTCGCGGGTCCGATGGGCATCATCGGGCTGTACATGCGGCTGAAGCTGGAGGAGACACCCGCCTTCCAGAAGGAGGAGGCCTACCAGGCCGCCGAGTCACGCTCCGGTTCCGGGGACGATCCGGTCGAGGAAGCCCGGCAGTCGGGCAAGGGGCGGCTCAAGGAGATCTTCACGAAGCACTGGGAGGCCGTGCTCATCTGCATGGGTCTGGTGCTGCTGTACAACGTCACGAACTACATGGTGACGTCCTATCTGCCCACGTACATGTCCTCCACCCTGGGCGAGCCGGAGACCACATCGCAGCTGCTGGTCCTCGGCACGATGCTGCTGGTGGTGCTGCTCATCACCACCGTGGGCCGGACCTCGGACCGGTGGGGCCGCAGACCCGTCTTCATGGCGGGCAGCGTGGCCCTGATCGCGCTGGCCGCGCCCGCCTTCCTGCTGATCCGGCAGGGCGGCATCCTGCTGCCCGCCCTGGGGTGCGCGGTGCTCGGCCTGCTGCTGGTCTGCTTCGCGGGGACGGCGGCCTCGACGCTGCCCGCGCTGTTCCCGACGCGGCTGCGGTACGGGGCGCTGTCGATCGCCTTCAACATCTCGGTGTCGCTGTTCGGCGGTACGACCCCGCTGTTCGTCTCGGGTCTGGTGGAGGCCACGGGCAACGAGATGGTGCCCGCGTACTACCTGATGGTGGCCGGGGTGATCGGTCTGGTGGCCACCTTCTTCCTGCACGAGACGGCGGGGCGGCCGCTGCGCGGTTCGGGCCCGATGGTGGAGACGCCCGAGCAGGCCCGCGAGCTGGTGGCGCGGAGCCGGACGGCGGCGGGCCGTCAGGCGCGCGATGTGTGGCTGCGGGTGCGGAACCTGTGGCGGGGGCCGCCGCACTGAGGGCGGGCGGCGGTCCCGTACACGTACCTGCGGTCCCGTACGCGCTCAGGCGTCCGGGGCCACGGCGACCGCCGGCTCGTTGAGCTTCCCGAACGGTACGTGCACGCTCGGGGTGGTCCGCGAGGTGCTCGCCAGGTGGCCCTGCTGGTCGTCGAAGAAGATGTGCGGCTTCAGGATGCCCATGATCCGGCCCTTGTCGATGCCGCCGAGGAAGAACGCGTCGTTGACGGTCACACCCCACCCCTTGAGGCTCTGCACCGCCCGCTCGTGCGCAGGCGCGTTGCGTGCTGTGACGATGGAGACGTGCAGGCGGATCCGGTAGTCGGGATCCTTCCGTCGCTCCTGCTCCTCCCGGTGCTGGATCCGGTTCACGTTCGCCAGGAAGTCCCGCAGCGGCCCGGCGTCGTGCGGGACGGCGGCGTTCGCGACCTCGTGGGCGCGGAACTTCTCGATCCCGCCCTCCTGGAACACCTGCTCCGAGGCGTCCGTGGCGAGGACGCCGTCGAAGTCGAAGGAGATCCGCAGATCGTGGTCGTCCGCGTCGTCCTCGTAGGGGGCGCCGAGGACATGCCCCGCGGGCAGTCCGGCGGCGACCGCCTCCCGGACGTCCCCCTCGTGCGCCGACAGGAACAGGGACATGTTGAGGGCGGGCATGAACCGGTGGGGCGAGCGGCCCTGCGTGAAGATGGCCCGGCTGATGGGCAGGTGGTGGCTCTCTATGGAGCGCATGACCCGCAGCCCGGTGTCGGGGTCGTTGCGGGACAGGACGATCACCTCGACCAGCGGGTCGTTCACCTCGCCGAGGTCGTTCAGCGACAGCAGCCGACGGATGAAGGGGAACGCGGCGCCCGGGCGGAGCGGGTCGCCCACATGCTTCTCCTGGTAGGCGCGGTAGCTCTCCTCGCCCTGCTCCTGGAAGACGGCGTCCGACTCGGTCAGGTCGAACAGAGCGCTGGACGCGATCCCGATGACCAGACGGTCGGCGAGTTCGTAGTGCACGGGCGGTTCCTCCGGTCGGGGCCTGACGGGGTGGCCCCTACTATCGCACCGGCGTACGACCGCGCTCAGCTCAGCATCAGGGCGCTGTCCCAGGAGGTGACCGGTGCACGGCCGGTGGCGTACGTGTGCAGGGCCAGGGCGATGCCCGCGGCCCCCTCCAGGAAGCCGGGGCGGTCGAGTGGGCGCTTCGCGAGCGCGTGGGCGTATCGGAAGCCGAACGGCGACCCGGGGTCGAATCCGTCCAGCGCACGGGCCGCCAAGCGGTCGGCGGTGGCGTGGAGTTCCGGGTCGCCGGTGTCCTCGGCGGTGCGCAGCACGATCTGCAGGAGGCCGGCCCAGCCGTGGCACAGCGCGGAGTCACGGATCGACCCGTCGCCCGCCACCGCCAGCGCCCCGCGCAGCGCCGCCTCCGCGTCAGCTCGCCAGTCCGGCCGGTCCAGGGCGGTTCCGGCGAGGTGGACGGCGCGGGCCGCACCGGCCGCTCCGTAGCACCAGGAGTCCCGTCCGCGCTCCGGCGGCTCCCCCTTCTCGATGCGCTCCCGCGACATCAGGTGCGGCCAGCGCGGGCCCGCCTCGTCACGGGTGCGCAGGCGGGTCAGCAGCGCCATGATCCGTTCGACGGCCTCGTCCTGGCGGGCCACCCGGACCCCGGCCCGCCAGGCGAGGGCGAGGAGGGCCAGCGGGCCGGGGACACCGTGGGCGAGGCCGAGGTTGACGTGCTCGGGGAGCCCGTGGTCCAGCCCGTCGGTGACCCACCACGCGGGCAGCCGGGAGCCGTGCCGGGTGATGTCGTCGGCAGTGGCCACGGCCACGAGGGAGGTGAGCACCTCGGTCAGCGCGGCCCCGGCCGTCTGCCGCGCCTCCTGCCCCTCGGCCGCCAGGTGGCGGGCCAGCAGATAGCGGCCGATCCCGGCGGTTCCGGCGAGGACGTCGTAGCGGCTCCACGCTCCGGCGGGGTCCCCGGCGCGGGTCCGCTCCAGGTCGGCGCGGGCGCGGGTGCGGACCCGGTCGAGGATGTGCCGGTCCAGTCCGGCGAGCATCGCGGTGTATCCGCCGGAGCCGACGGCCGTCGTGTGCCCGGCGTACGCGAGCGCCACCATGCCGCCGAACAGCGACTGGGGCACCGGCCTGATCCCGACCGCGAGCCCTGCTGACAGGTGTGCGTGGGCCCGGTGGCGCAGGGCCGGGTCCGTGACGGCCAACTCGGCGTACAGCAGGGCGACTCCGGGGTGTCCGTCGGAGAGCTGGAGCGGCTCCCACACGGGTTGGGGGTCGCCCGGGTAGTGCATCAGGTTGTCCGGCACACCCGCGATCCGGGCCACCCGCTCGGGGTCGGCCAGCCGGTCCACGACCTCGGCGACGACCCGGGCGGCGGCCTCCCGGTGCACCGGCTCGCGGGCGTTATCGGCGGCAGCCTCCCGGTGCGCCGGCTCGGACGACGAGCGGGCGTTCCCGGCGGCGGCCTCCCGGCCGGCCTGCTCGCGGGGCGAGCGGTCAGTGGGCGTCGACGCGGATGACGGCACGGAAGCTCTCCAGTTCCTCCAGCAGGCTGCGGACCTCGGCGCGGCCGGTCTCGGGCAGTTCGCCGACCCGTACCGCCTCCCCGGCGTCCAGTCGGCGCAGCACCGCGAGGGCTTCGGCAGTGGTCGCGACGGAGGTGACATGGCCACCCGTGGCCCAGCGGGGCGGGGCCTCGCCGGGTGCGGGCAGCAGCGGGGCACAGCCGCGTACGGGGGTGTCGTCGTCCAGGGGGCGGGGCTCGGCGGGCGGTTCGGTCGGCCAGAAGCCGCCCGCCGTCCTGACCCGCAGGGCGAGCTCGGTGGCCCGGTCGGCGAACCGGTCCTCGTCCAGGCGGGCCGCGAAGGCGTCCACCGCGTCGGCGAGGGCCGTGGGCAGTTCGGCGGCGAGGCGGCCGCCCGGGGCGGCGTCCGGGGTGAACAGCGGGGCGGACGCGGCGGGCCGGGTGCCCCGGAACAGGTCCTTGATCTCGTAGTAGGGCCGGTGCTCGCGGCGCGGGATGCCCACGTTGACGCTGGTCGCCGGGGCGTCCCCGGTGCTCTCCCCCACGTGGTAGTAGCGCGAGGGCCAGTAGAGCAGGTCGCCCGGTTCGACCTCGGCGACGAACGAGGAGGCCAGGTAGGGCTGGTAGTCCAGCACCGTGTGCACCGGATCCGACCACGGCCGCTCGGCCCAGAACCGCATCCGCTTGGTGCCGCGTACGCAGAACATGAAGGTGGCGAAGCGGTCCTGGTGCACGCCGACCGGGCTGTGTTCGTAGGAGCCGTGGAACATCGTGGAGCCCGCGCTGTGCGTGGGCTGGCCGACCCGCTCCCACAGTCCGGCGTAGAACCGCCGCGCCCGGTCCCAGAGCGGGTGGGAGAAGGAGTGGAAGCGGTGGACGACGAGGGCGTAGCGCTGTCCGCCCAGCCGGTCGGCCATGCGCTGTTCGTAGCCGTCGAACGATTCGTCGGAGAGTTCGGGCAGATAGTCGTGGGGCCGGGTCTGCTGCCGTCGCCGTACGAGGAACTGGAGGTTGCTTGGTACGGCGAGCGGGTGGGGCGGGCGGCTGCCGAGCACGGCGGCCCGGAAGACCTCGGGCTCGGCGAACGGGACGGCGTCGACGGCCTTGTAGAGCACGGGCTGCCGGTCCCAGAACCGCTCGGTGAAGGTGTCCCAGTCGAAGGACTTCTCGACGGTCAGCGTCATCGTGTCGCCTCCTCGGCCAGGTCGATGCCGCGCAGCCGGTACAGCTTGTCGAGCAGCGCGAGCACCGTCACCGCGTTCCGGTCGTCGTCGCCCGCGGCCAGCGCGCGGCAGACCTCGTCGGCCCCGGTCTCCTCCCCGTCGCCGAGTGCGGCGTACACCCGGTCGCCCGCCGCTCGCGGCAGGGTGAAGACGTTCCCCTCCACCGCCCAGACCTCGTGGGCGGGCCCGTCGGGCATCCGGACGATCTCTCCGGTGCGGCGGAAGCGGGTGGACCGGGTGACGGTGACGCCTTCGCGGGGCACCGGGATCGGTTCGAGTCCGGCGGCGGAGCGCAGCGCGGCCCACCGGATCCGCAGGGTCCTGCGC
Organism: Streptomyces globisporus; assembly: GCA_014649555.1. Taxonomy (GTDB): domain Bacteria; phylum Actinomycetota; class Actinomycetes; order Streptomycetales; family Streptomycetaceae; genus Streptomyces; species Streptomyces globisporus. Next base: position 21,957 of record BMTG01000022.1, read on the forward strand.
AGGTGTTCGCCGTCCACGACCGTACGCAGGTCGTGACCGAGGCCGGTCAGCCGGGGCAGCACCCCGTCCTCGTCGTCGATGCCGGTCCCGGGGCCGAACGAAAAGTACGGCACGGTCTCGTCGTTGCCCTGCCCGGCGTGCACCAGGTCCGCGAGCAGGTCCCGCAGGGCGGTGAACGGCAGGGTCCGGTCGACGGGGATCCGCAGGCGCAGGGCGACGCACCGGTTCCGGTAGGTGTCCACGTGCCGTTGGTCGCCGGGCCAGTACAGCAGTTCCCCGGCCCCCGCGCTGAGGGTGCGTACCCCGGGCACCGCCCGGTCCGGGTCGGCGATGTCCGGGGGCGGGGGCCCGCCGCGCTCGTCCCACAGCCGTACGTCCATCCGGCCGCGCAGCACCCAGGTCAGCGCCGCGTGGGTGGGGGCCTCGGTCGCGCCGACGTGCTGGGTGAACCGGTCGCCGGTCAGCACCTCGGCGACGACGGGGAGGTTGGGCCAGCCGACCTGCCGCCACAGCCCGCTGATGGTGTCCCGTACGGCGGACCACAGCGCGTGGTCCAGGAGGAGCGGCTGGCGCACCGTCAGCAGGTAGCCCTGGCGACCGCTGTCGGAGTCGAGCCGGTCGAGGTAGGCGTCCAGGCTCGGATCGGTGGTGTCCGGCAGGAGGGTCCCGGGGGCCCGCAGCCAGCCGTCGCCGACGAGGAACCGGACGTCGGGCATCACCCAGAACCGGGTGCCGGCGCGGAAGGGTGCGCACGAGGCGACGTTCAGGGGGTGGACCGCTTCGAGGCCGAACGGGGGCCGTGCGTGCAGCCGGACGGGCCGCCGGTCCCAGTAGCGCTGCCCGAACAGCTCCCAGTCGACACCGTCGGGCGGCGTCCGCCGTGTTTCGGGGGCGAGGGTGCTCATGTCGCTTCCCTTCCGGCCGGGGTCCGCCCGGCGTCCCCCAGGGGGAAGCGCCGCCGGATCCGGTCCGTGTGATCGGCCAGGGGTTCCATGCCCAGCGCGGCGCGCCGCCGGTCGACCTGCTCCGGCTCCTCGATCGGCCAGGGCACCAGCTCGCCCGCGACGGGCTCGAACTTGGTCCCGTAGACCTGCGGGCGCCCTTCGTCGACGCACAACTCATCGGTGAGATAGGCGACTTCACGCCATGGCAGATCGCGGCGCTCCGCCGCGTCCCGCATCAGCTCCAGGCAGTGCCGGCGGAAGTCGAGGTGTTCCCTGGCGTGTTGTACGAGGCGGCTCGCGGAGGCGGCCGCCTCCGCGCCGACGAGGGCGTGTCCCGGCCACCCGTGGTCGGCCACGACCGTGGTGAGCCAGGCGATTCCGGCGTCGGTCAGTTCCCGCAGCCGGCGTTCCGCGCTCTCGTCGCGCATGCCGCCGTCGGCCCACGGCGTCCGGATCGTGCCGTCGAGCCGGTCCAGCCGCAGCAGTCTGCGGCGGATCTCCCCGGCGGGCGCGGGCTCGACGGGGGCCTCGGGCGCGTCGGCCGGGTCGACGCTCAGCCGCACCTTCTGCCGGTCCCAGAGGTAGGTGATCCGCCGTCCGGCCTCCGGCCAGTCGAAGGAGACCCGGCCTTCGGAGGGGCTCTGCAGATGCAGCCGCACGCCGAGCGAGGCGTCGGTGACGACGTGGTCGGTCACATCGTCGAAGACATGCTCCACGGCGTCCCGCAGGGCCACCCCGAGACCGGCGAGGGTGAGGTTCTCTCCCGCCAGCAGGCGGGGCAGCGGGGGCCAGCCGCCCTCGGGTTCCGGCCGGGCCGCGACTGGGGACGTGCCGAACGGCCCGGGCGGGGGGTCGACGCTGAGCACCGGGCCGCCCTCCAGCGAGCGGACGAAGTAGGGCACGTCCATGCGCCGCAGCTGATCCGTCTCGGGCCGGTCGAAGTGGACGTCGGGTTCGGCGGGGCGGGGTGCGGCCCCGCCCCCGGACAGCCAGCGGGGCACGAGCGCGTCGAAGTACCGGAACGTGGGCTGCCGCAGGACCCTGACGTAGTGGCCGGCGGTGGCGGCCGCCAGGAAGTCCCGGATGGCGGGCCGTTGCCGGCACATCAGGGTCCAGGCGTCGAACATGCCGCGCAGCATGGCCGGGAGGTAGGGCCCGTAGCCGGTCCGCCCGTCGGTGTCGGCGACGACGTTCCTGGTCTCGTCCCGGGCGAAGGAGACCCGGCGGCGGTGCAGGCTCAGCGCGCCCGTCGGCCGAGCGCTCCAGACCACCGGCGGGCCCTCGGCGCTGCACCAGCGGGCGGTGCGTTCCAGGCCGACGTGGTGCTGGTCGATCTCGGCGGTCGCGTCGTGCAGGAGGCCGGTGTCGTAGAGGCGCGGGACCCGGCAGAAGTAGATCTCCAGGTCGATCGGGTGGAGCAGCGGCTCCGGGTCGCCGGGTCTGCTCCCGGTGACCACGTTGCCGCCGATCATGTCGGTGATCCCGAAGGCGAACATGGCGGCGGTCAGCGAACCGGTCCGGTGCCAGAACCGCCCCGACTCCGCCGGGGTCAGCCGGGTACCGGACAGCTCCCACGGCCCGGACGTACGGATCGGCCCCCACTGGGCGGGCGGTTCGATCCACTCCTGCCAGAGGTAGCCGGGCTCGGCCCCGGGCCAGCAGGACAGCACGGGGAGCCGGATTCCGCCGGACGCGGCGGGCGCCTGGTTGAGCAGGTCGAACAGCGAGGCGGGCGAAGCTGTCGCGCCGGTTCCGGCGGCCTGGGTGAACAGCAGCTCGCCGGAGGCCGGACGGGGTTTGTAGGCGATCCGGCCGCCGCCCGCGCAGTCGAGGCGCAGGACGCGCTGGCGTCCGTTGTGGGTCTCCTCGCCGTGGGTCCAGAGTCCGACGACCGGCCCCCGGAACGCCGGTTCGTCGGGCCAGCAGGCGTCCATGTCCCGGAGCAACCGGTCGAGAAAGAGCGTCAGGAATTCCTGGCAGCGCACCGCCCACTCGACCACCCGGTCGCGGGCGTAGTGCGGTCTCCCGGCAGCACAGGCGACGAATGCCTCGGATACCACGGGCCCGAACAGGTCGGCGTTCGTGATGTCGAGTATTTCGGGAGAAATAACGGACGAATAGCGCTGCCGGGAATGGGCGCACCAGCCGTCGAGCCGCTCCCACAGCTCCAGCAGCGGCGCGAACCGCCGGTCGCGGAGAGCGTGTTCGATCATCCGCGCGTCGCTCTCGCCGCCGAGCAGCCGGTCGACCGCGACGGTCCCCTCGGGGCCCGCGGCGACCACGGGCGGGAACATGCCGCCGGCCTCGCCCTTGCGGACGGCGTCGACGATCCGCCGTGCCACTGGAAGTAGTTGGGGAGTTGCGGCCCGGTCAGAACCCATTCCGGAGGCTTCACCCGAGGCTCGCATCTCCCAGAGCGCCCGGGGGTCCAGGGGGGAATCCGGCACAGCAGCCTCCGACTCGTCACCGATGGACGGACGGCGCGACCGGGTGGCGCCGGACCAGGCCGGCGCCACCCGCCACGCATCAACAGCAGTAGACGCCCGCGCACGTACCACAGGCGGTGCCGCTGCCCGAGTTCGTCGGGGAAGCGAGCGGCGGAATTTCCTGTTCCAGATCGCCGATCACCAGATCGAATACCTCATCGGCGTTCCGGTCCGTTCCGCTCTGGACCTTTTCCTCAACTGCCTGCATGAATATCCTCCTCCCGTACTGGCCAATTGATCCGCCACTCAGTAGAACAATGCGACATGCACCTGTCAACGCGGCGAATGCGGGCGCGGCACCGGCGCGAGAGCTCTACTGGCCGGTAGACATCTATGCGACGCAGGTCACACTGCTCTACGGTCGGGGCACTGCCCCGGCCCCACGTCGGTGAGCCGCCGACCGGGCCCGGCATCCCGTCTCCCGCCCCAGGAGGTTCCATGCCACCCCCCACCGTCCGCCGCTCCCGGCGCCGGCTCCCCGTCGCCCTGCTCGCCGCCGCCCTCGGAGCGGTCACCCTCGGCGCCCCCTCCCCCGCGTCCGCGTCGGACACCGCCGAGGAGACGGGCCATCTCGTCGGGCGCGGCATCGCCGATGTCACGGGCGAGGCGGCCGAGACGGGGATGATGGGCTATTCCAGCTTCGACCAGAAGACCTCGGGCATCCACCAGCGGCAGCGGTCCCGGGCCTTCGTCGTCGTCGACCGGTCGACCGGCAAGCGCGTGGTGTACGTCAACGCGGACCTCGCGATGATCTTCCAGTCCGTCCGGCAGGGCGTCATGGCACAGCTGAAGGAGCGTTACGGCAGCCTGTACGGCGAGGAGAACGTCCTGCTCTCGGCCACCCACACCCACTCGGGGCCGGGCGGGTACTCCCACAACGTCGCCTACAACCTCTCCGTGCTCGGCTTCCAGAAGGAGACCTACCGGGCGATCGTCGACGGCATCACGGAGTCCGTGGCCGAGGCGCACGAGGACCTGAAGCCCGGCACGATGAGCCTGGGCACGGGGACCCTGACCAACGCCAGCGTCAACCGCTCGCGGGAGGCGTTCGACCGCAATCCGGCCGCCGACCGGGCCGCCTTCCCCGACGGCATCGACCCGGCGATGACCGTGCTGCGCTTCAGGCAGGGCGAGAAGGACGCGGGCGCGATCAGCTGGTTCGCCACCCACAACACCTCGATCACCAACAAGAACACGCTCATCAGCCCCGACAACAAGGGCTACGCCTCCTACGCCTGGGAGCACGACCACGAAGGCGTCCGCTATCTCGACGACACCCCGGGGTTCGTCGCGGCCTTCCCCAACACCAACGCCGGCGACATGTCCCCCAACCTCAACCTGAAGCCCGGTTCCGGGCCCACCGAGGACGAGTTCGAGAACACGCGCATCATCGGCGAGCGCCAGCTCGACAAGGCCCGCGAGATCTACGACGACGCGCGGCCCGTCGCCGGAGGGGTCGACTCCCGGCTCACGTATGTCGACATGGAGAGCGTGACCGTACGCCCGGAGTACACCCCGGACGGCAAGGAGCACCGCACCTGCCCCGCCGTCGTGGGCGCGTCCACGCTCGCGGGCAGCGTCGAGGACGGCCCGGCCATCCCCCTCTTCGAGGAGGGCATGCGCACCCCGATCGCCCCCATCCTCGAAGCGCTGCGCGTCGACACCCCGTCCTGGCTCGCCACCTGCCAGTACCCCAAGGCGAGCCTGATCCCCACGGGCCTGCTGAGCAACGTCCACCCGGTCACCCCGAAGCGGCTCCCCCTGCAGATCATGAAGATCGGCGAGCTGCACCTGGTGGCCGCCCCGGGCGAGTTCACGATCGCCTCCGGCCTGCGCGTGCGCCGCACGGTGGCCGAGCAGCTGGGTGTGCCGCTGGACCGCGTCCTGCTCCAGGGGTACGCCAACGCCTACAGCCAGTACGTCACGACGCCGGAGGAGTACGACACCCAGAACTACGAGGGCGGCTCCACGCTGTACGGCCGCTACACCCTGCCCGCCTACCAGCAGGAGTACGCCCGGGTCGCGGAGTCCCTGCGCGCGGGCACGGCCCTGGAGCGGGGCACGATGCCGGCGGACGAGTCGGGGCGGCAGTTCACCTTCCAGACGGGGGTCGTGTACGACAACCCGCCCTCGGGCAAGGCGTTCGGCGGAGTCCTCAAGGCCCCGGAGAGCTCGTACGCGCGCGGCTCCACCGCCACCGTCGAGTTCGCCACCGGCCACCCGAAGAACAACGTCCGCCGGGGCTCCACCTTCCTGGAGGTCCAGCGGCTGGAGAACGGCACCTGGAAGCGGGTCCTGGACGACGGTGACTGGGAGACCACCTACCGCTGGACCCGGCTCAACGGACTGACCGGCACCTCGAAGGCCACGATCACCTGGAAGATCGCGGCGGACACCGCACCCGGCACCTACCGGATCGTGCACCACGGGGACGCGAAGAACCTGTTCGGGAAGATCACGCCGTTCACCGGGGCGACCGGGACCTTCACCGTGGAGTAGAGGTGACGGGAACCTTCACCGTGAAGGGGAGGTTCAGGTCGTGCGCGGGGTGGGCTGGAACCAGGCGGGGCCCTCGGTGAGGGCCTGCTTGATCCGGAACAGGGCGAACTCGCCGAGCGGCGGGAGCCCGTCCAGCGGGAACCAGCCCACCTCCAGCGACTCGTCGTCGTTGACCCGCGCCTCGCCGCCGGTCGCCCGGCAGCGGAAGGTGATGTCCAGGTACTGGCAGCGGTCGCCGTTGGCGTACTGCACGGGCTCCAGCGCCTGGGTGAGCACCACCCGTTCGGCCACGCAGTGGACGCCGGTCTCCTCCAGCACCTCGCGCTCCGCCGTCGCCGCCGGCTCCTCCCCGGGCTCGGAGATCCCCCCGACGACCGACCACTTCCCGGTGTCCGCGCGCCGGCCCAGCAGCACGCGGCCCTCGTCGTCGAGCACGATGGCCGTCACGCCGGGCAGCAGGAGCAGCTGGTGCCCGGCGGTGGCGCGGATGTCACGGATGAAGTCGGGGGTAGCCATGGATCCGAGCCTACGTGGCCGGTTGTGGTGCTACTTCTGCGCGCCCCGCGCCTTACGGGCGCGGAGCGCCGAGACGCTCACCCAGCCCAGGCCCGCCAGGGCCAGCAGCGCGATGACGCCCTCCGGCAACGGGCCCATCCGGGTGGCGGGGGTGAGCGAGGAGCGCAGCGGGACCTCGGCGACGAGGGCGTCGGGGGTGAACATCCCGCTCTTCTCCACGATCGTGCCGTCGGGCCGGATCACCGCGCTGACCCCGCTGGTGACGGGGACGACGACGGCCCGGCCGTGCTCGACGGCCCGCACCTGGGACATGGCCAGCTGCTGGTAGGTCATCTCACTGCGGCCGAAGGTCGCGTTGTTGCTCGGCACGGCGATCATCTGCCCGCCGTGGGTGACGGTGTCGCGTACGGCGTCGTCGAAGGCTGCCTCGTAACAGGTCACGAGCCCGACCTTCGTGCCCGCGAGGTCGAAGACGCCCACCTCGGTGCCGGGGACGAACTCGCGCTGCACCCGGTCCACGTCCTCGCTGAAGAAGCGGGCGACCGTGCGCATCGGCATGTACTCGCCGAACGGCTGGATGTGGCGCTTGTCGTAGGTGGCGACGGGACCCTGGTCCGGGTCCCACTCGATCAGCGTGTTGCGGAGGCTGTCGGAGCCCTTCTCGACCACCGAGCCGACGACCGTGGGCGCGCCGATCGCCTTGACCGCGTCGTCGATGACCTGGCGGGCGTCCGCGTTGAGGTACGGGTCCAGGTCCGAGGAGTTCTCCGGCCACAGCACGAAGTCGGGCTGCTTCTCCTTGCCCGCTTTCACGTCCTCGGCCAGCTGGGTGGTGCGCCGGGCGTGGTTGTCGAGGACGGCGCGCCGCTGGGCGTTGAAGTCGAGGCCGAGGCGCGGCACGTTGCCCTGGATCGCCGCGACGGTGGCCGTGCCGTTCTCCGCCGAATCATCGCCCAGGGGCAGTGCCACGAGGGCCCCCGCGATGGGTACGAGGACGCTCACGGCGGCCCCGGCGACGGCGGCGCGGGGAACCTTCCCGGTGGACCGGTACGCCATGATCTGGCGCGCCGCCTCGTAGAGGCCGAAGCCGCACAGCACGACGGCGAAGGAGAGCAACGGGGTGCCGCCGAGCGCGGCGAGCGGCAGGAAGGCGCTCTCCGACTGGCCGAAGGCGATCTTGCCCCAGGGGAAGCCGCCGAACGGGATGCGGGCGCGGACCGCCTCGTCCAGCGTCCAGACCGCGGCCGCCCACACGGGCCAGTACGCGAGGCGGGTCACGGCGGCGATGCCCAGGCACCCCACGGCGATGAAGAGCCCCTCCGCCGCGGCCAGGGCCAGCCACGGCACCGGGCCGACGTCCTCACCGGTCCAGTGCAGCAGCGGCAGCATGAAGCCGAGGCCGGACAGGAGGCCGAGGCCGAACGCGGCTCGCAGCCGACGCCCGTGCAGCACCCAGCCGAGCAGCGCGAACCCGGGCAGCACGAGCCACCACACGGTCCGGGGCGGGAAGCTCGCGTAGAGCAGAAGCCCGGACAGCACGGCGGCGGCCGGGCGGAGGAGCCGCCGGGGCAGTCCGGCGGCCCGGGGGGCTGCCGGGGGCGGCGAATCGTCGACGGGGGTCATGGTGGCGCTCACCCGCCGGAGTCTACGGTGGGCGGCTGTGAGCGGCGGCGTTGACCTGCGCGGGGCCGGGTCGCCGGCGGCTGTGGGGCGGTGCGCCGCCGGGGCGGCGCGGTCACCGGCGGGGATGCCGGGCGCCGGCGCCGCCCGGTCAGTCCCCGGGCCGTTTCCCCGAGGACGGCAGATGCAGGCGTTGCCGGATGAACCGTACGGCCGTTTCCGCGTCGTCGACCGTGACGGTGAAGGTCCGGCCGTCGCCGAGGCGCAGGGCCACGCCCTCGCCCTTGCGGACCACCACGGCGGTGCCCTGTTCGGGGCGCCAGCGGTAGCCCCAGCCGCCCCACTCGCGCGGATTGATCCGGGGGACGAACTCCGCTCCCGTGACATGGCTGAGCAGGATCCGGCGGCGCGGCAGGCCGGCGTGGCCGCAGCGGACCTCCAGGCTGTCCCCGTCGACCTTGACGGCCACATGGACGAAGGCGAGGGTGCCGAAGAGGATCAGCAGTCCGGCGGCGAGGCAGCCGATCACGGACATGAGCAGCGGGGCGATGCCCGAGGTCCAGGCTCCGTCGACGGCGAGTTCGATGCCGAGCGCCACACATCCCGCGCCCGCGAGGGCCAGCAGCCACTGGAGCCGGTTGGTGGCGCGGCCGTTCCACTCCGTGGGCGGCGCCTGGCTCGACCCGTGCCTCGCACTCTCGGGGTGGTCGGTCATATGCAGCAGCGTAGCCGCGTTCCGGGCTCCCGGCCGGGGCTGCGGGGGCCGATCGGGCGAGCCGTACGGTCAGCGGACGGGCGCTCCGGCGGCCAGGATCCGGCCTTCCACGTAGGTCAGGGCGGCGTCCGGGAGGGCGGCGACGTGGCCCGCCCGCAGCACGGTGAGCGCGCCGGAGGGTGCGGCCGTCGGGGTGGGTTCCGCGCCGATCCGGCGCAGCGCCTGGGCGGCGACCGCCCCGGCGGAGGCGTGCAGCGCGAGCGGCGGGCGGCCGGGGCGCTGCACGGCGTCGCGGATCCGGGTCGCGACCAGCTCGTAATGGGTGCAGCCGAGGACAACGGCCCGTACGTCGGGCGGGGTGAGGGCGGCGGCCGCCGCGACGGCCCGGTCGATCGCGGCCTCGTCGCCGTGCTCGACGGCGTCGGCGAGTCCGGGGCAGGGCACCTCGGTGACCTCGGCGGTGCCGCCGAATTCCGCGATCAGTCCGCGCTGGTAGGGGCTGCCGGTGGTGGCCGGGGTGGCCCAGATGGCGACGGAGCCGCCCCCTGCGGCGGCGGGCTTGATCGCGGGGACCGTGCCGATGACCGGCAGGGCGGGCTCCAGCTCGGCGCGGATCGTCGGCAGGGCGTGGACCGAGGCCGTGTTGCAGGCGATGATCAGCGCGTCGGGGCGCTGGGCCGCGGCGGCGCGGGCGACGTCCAGGGCCAGGGCGGTCAGGTCCTGGGGGGTGCGGGGTCCCCAGGGCATCGAGCCGGGGTCGGAGGAGAGCACCAGCTCGGCGTCGGGCCGCAGGCGGCGCACGGCGGCCGCTGCCGCCAGCAGGCCGATTCCGGAGTCCATGAGCGCGATCTTCACCCGGTCACCCTAGCCGACAGCCCTTGCGAACCGGGCTCGGTGGGGCAGACTTCGGCGGATGAGCGCCGTTGCCTGGATCGCCGTGGGTTCGCTGATCGTGTGGGTGTGGCTGCTGCTGGGGCAGGGCTTCTACTGGCGGACGGACCAGCGGCTCCCCCGGCGCTCCGACCCGGCGCGCTGGCCGTCGGTCGCGGTGGTCGTGCCGGCCCGCGACGAGGCGGCGATGCTGCCGGTGAGCCTGCCGTCGCTGCTGGTCCAGGACTATCCGGGGGACGCGCGGATCATCCTCGTCGACGACTGCAGCAGCGACGGCACCGGGCAGCTGGCCCGGGACCTGGCCACCCGGTACGGCGGTCTCCCGCTGACGGTGGTGACGCCCGGGGAGCCCGAGCGGGGCTGGACGGGCAAGCTGTGGGCCCTGCGGCACGGGATCGCGGTGGCCCGGCGGGACAAGCCGGACTTTCTGCTGCTGACCGACGCGGACATCGCGCACGAGCCGGACAGCCTGCGCGATCTGGTGGCCGCGGCCGGTCCCGGCGGCCCCGACGGTTTCGACCTGGTGTCGCAGATGGCGCGGCTGCGGGTGGAGAGCGTCTGGGAGCGCCTGGTGGTGCCCGCGTTCGTCTACTTCTTCGGGCAGCTCTACCCGTTCCGCCGGGTCAACAGCGCCCGGTCGCGGACGGCCGCGGCGGCGGGGGGCTGTGTCCTGCTGCGTACGGAGGCCGCCGAGCGGGCGCGGATCCCGGAGTCGATCCGGCAGGCGGTGATCGACGACGTGTCGCTGGCGCGGGAGGTGCGGCGCGGCGGCGGCCGGATCTGGCTGGGGCTCGCGGAGCGGGTGGACAGCGTGCGGCCGTATCCACGTCTCGCGGATCTGTGGCGGATGGTCGCGCGCAGCGCGTACGCGCAGTTGCGGCACAGCCCGCTGCTGCTGGCGGGGACGGTCCCGGGGCTGCTGCTCGTCTATGTGGCGCCGCCCGCGACGCTGGTGGCGGGGTTGGCGACGGGTGACGCGGTGGCGGCCTGGGCGGGCGGTGCGGCCTGGGCGGTGATCACGGCGACGTATCTGCCGATGCTGGCGTACTACCGGCAGTCGCTGTGGCTGGGCCCGCTACTGCCGCTGACGGCGGTCCTGTATCTGCTGATGACGGTCGACTCGGCCGTGCAGCACTATCGGGGGCGGGGCGCGGCCTGGAAGGGCCGCACCTACGCCCGCCCGGAGGCCGCGCCCGACCGGTGATGCCGCCGGGGGGCGGGATGCCGGTCCGGGCGGGCGCGGCGGGGGCGGGTCGTCACTTGCGGCCGGGCGTCCAGTTCATGCCCCAGCCGTAGGCGGCGTCGACGGTGCGCTGGGGGCTGACGCCCCGGTCCGGGACGAGGTAGCGGGCCTCGCGCTGCACGGTGAGGTCGCCGCCGGTGTTGGTGATCAGGGCGAGGGCGCAGACGGTGGAGGGCACGGTGCACTCGTCGAGGGAGAAGTCGACGGCCGCTCCGTTCTGCGGCTGGAGGGTGACGGTGGCATGGAGATCGGCGAAACTCCGGGCGCCTTCATAGATGGTGACGAAGATCAGTACGCGCCGCAGCTGGTTCTTGTGGTCGAGGTTGATGGTCATGTTCTCGCCGGTGGAGAGCGCGCCGGTACGGTCGTCGCCGTCGAGATGGATAAAGGGCGGCTGATTCAGAGAACCGAACGCATTTCCGAGAGACTGCACAACTCCCTTGCGTCCGTCGGTGAGTTCGTAGAGCGCGCAGAGATCAAGATCGAGATCGGCGTGCATGGCGACGGCCCGTCCGAGTTTCGCTCCCCAGCCTTTGAACTGTTTGCGCACTTCCCAGTTGAGGTTGACCCGCAGCGCGCCGGAGGTGCCGCCCTGCTTGGCGAGCGAGACGGACGGCGCGCTCTTCGTCAGCGTGATCTTGGTCAGCCGTACGGACTGCGTGACGGGCGGGGCCGCGGGAGCGGCAGGCACGGGGGGCTGCGGGGCGACCGGGACCGCGGCGGGCACGGGGGCCGGGGCGGCGGGCGCGGCAGCCTGTGGGGCGGGCGGGGCCTGCTGCGGTTCGTCCACGGAGATACCGAAGTCCGTCGCCAGGCCTTCGAGGCCGGTGCTGTAGCCCTGCCCGACGGCCCGGAACTTCCACGCGCCCTGACGGAGATACAGCTCGCCGAGGATGAAGGCGGTCTCGACCGTGGCGTCCGCGCTCTCGAAGCGCGCCAGCTCCGAGCCGCCCGCCGCGTCCGTGACGCGCACGTACAGTCCGCTCACCCGGCCGAAGTTCCCGCCGTCCGCCGAGGCCGCGACCACGATGCGCTCGATCCCGGGCTCGACCTTCCCGAAGTCGACGAGGAGGGTGTCGGTGACCCCGTCGGGGGCGGTCCGCTTGCCCTCGTGCCGGACCGCTCCGGAGGCGTGGGCCGGCTGGTTGTAGAAGACGAAGTCGGCGTCGCTGCGGACCTTGCCCGCCATCAGCAGGAGCGCGGAGGCGTCGACGTCCGGGGCGCCGGGTGCGGCGTGCCACCCCAATTCGACGCGCACGGCACCGGCAGGCACCGGAACGTTGGTCCCTTTTTGCATGATCATTCTCGCCCCCATCACGAGTCCGGCTGCCCACAGGCATTTCCCGACAACCTAATCCCCGGTCTGCCGGAGCGTGCCCCCGCCGGCCCCGTCCCCTCCCGGCGATCTGCCGGTAACCCCCCGTGAACTCGGCCTTTACACGATCAGTAGACGTCAGTGCGCCCTTTTTTGCCAAGTTCGCTCGCATTGGGGATCGCGGTTCACTCACATCGCGGAAAACAACCCTCTTATCGGGCTCCCCTTCCAGCACATCGTGGGCTTAACTTAGGTGGCATGACGTCCCCCCGCTCCACCTTCGGCGGCGGCTACTACGCCGCGTCGTTCCCCGACACTCCGATCTACGACTCCTTGGTCGCGGAGCGGGGAACCCCTCAGATCGCCCCCATCCGTGTGCCGGCCGCGTACGACACCGGTAACAGCTATCTGCCGGCCCTGCCGTCGGCGCTGCCGGCGCTGCCCGCGGCCCCGTCGCAGCAGACCGGCTCCTACGGCTACCCGCAGCAGCAGCCGATGCCGCAGTACCAGCAGGCTCCGGCGCAGCCGATGCAACACGCCCAGCTGCAGCACGCGCCCGCGCCGTACATCCCGCAGCAGCCCTCGGCGGTCCGCGGCTATCCGCAGCAGCCCCAGCCGCAGCGCCCCGCGCCCGCCACCGGGTACGAGTCGATGCGCCCGGCCTCGCCGCGCCCCGTACCGGCCCAGTCGCCGTACGAGGACCCGTACAACCGGCCGTACCAGAGCCGGGGGTACTGAACCGCCACCCCTCTCCCGTACGGCACGGTGCGCCGGGGGACGCACCAGGCAACCTCCGACGGCAGAAAGCGGTCTAGGGGTACGGAGGCCGGGCTCGGCATCTCGACGATCCACCGCACCACGGGCCCGCCGAGGCAGGCCGCGGGGACATCGATCGACGGGGAGACGGGGGCACGGCGTGAGGGGGCAGTGGGCACTGCTGCGGGGGCTGTTGAGCGGGCGGGACAATGCGCTGCGCCGCGCCACCGACCGCCGCGAGGCCTGGGTGGCGCTCGGAGCTCTGCTGCTCCTCGTGATCGGGGCCCCGGCCGCGGGCTGGGCCGGCGGTTCCGTCGCCGACGCCGCCCTCCAGCGGTCTGTCCGCGCCCAGCACCAGGAGCGCCACCCCGTCGACGCGGTCGTGGTGGGCCGGGTCCCGGGGCGGGAACGGTACGTGGGTGATCCCGAGGGCGGCTCCGAACGGGCGGCGCGCATCCGGGTGGTGGCGTCCTGGCAGGCTCCGGACGGCAGCCCGCGCACCGGAGAGGTGGCCACCGCGTCGGGGTCCGGCGCACCGGGGTCCCCGCTGCGGATCTGGACGGACGCTGCGGGTCTTCCCGTTTCCCCGCCGATGGACGGGCGCGCCGCCCGGTCCCACGCGGTGCTGGCCGGCATCGGTACGTTCCTGCTCGCCGCCGGATGTGTCGAGGCGGGCCGCAGGGTGGTCGTAGGGCGCATGATGCGGCAGCGGTACGCGCGTCTCGACCAGGAGTGGGCCGCGGCGGGCGCGGACTGGGGCCGGGCCGGAACGGGCGGCTGACCACGGTCTCCGTCGGGCGGGCGCGGCCGTCGGCGAACATCGCCCCGCGGGGCCGACTCGTCAACTCCCGGCCCTCACGCGCGCTACGGTGGTCCGACCCCGTCCGCCTCCCCGGCGACGGACGGGCCCGAGGCAGCGCACAGCACGAGGTGGGGGCACAGCAACGCCATGGCACAGGGCACGGTCCAGGTGACGCACACCGGAACATCGCGATGGCGCCGCCGCACCGGCGAGTACGCCTCCCTCTCCGCGGCCCTGGAGGCGGCGGCCGAGGGCGACGTCCTCACCGTCGCACCCGGGACCTACCGGGAGAACCTCGTCGTCCCGCGCGCGGTGACGCTGCGCGGCCCGGAGGGCTCGGCCGGCTCCGTGCGGATCGCGCCGCTCGACGGCGTACCGCTGACCGTGCGTGCCTCCGCGGTCGTCCAGGGGCTGCACATCGAGGGCCAGGACTCGGCGGCCCCGGCGCTGCTGGTCGAGGACGGTACGGCGGAACTGACGGACCTGCGGATCGTGACCCGGTCCGCCGCGGGCATCGAGGTGCGCGGCGCGGCCCGGCCCACCGTGCGGCGCTGCACGGTCGACAATCCGGCCGGGGTAGGCATCGCCGTACTGGACGGCGCGGGCGGGGTGTTCGAGGAGTGCGAGATCGTCTCGGCGGGCCAGTCCGGGGTGTCGGTCCGCGACGGCGGGCATCCGCGCCTGGACCGCTGCCGGATCCACCACGCGTCCGGGGCCGGCATCGGCGTCACCGGCGACGGCAGCGGGCTCGAGGCGTTCGGCTGCGAGGTGTACGAGATCAAGGGCAGCGGCGTCCAGGTCACCGCCCGCGCCTCGGCGCACCTCACCGACTGCACCGTGCACCGCACGTCGGCGGACGGCGTCACGCTGGACACCGACGCGGTGCTGACGCTCGCCGACTGCGACATCCACGACATCCCGGAGAACGCGATCGACCTGCGGTCGCGTTCGGTGCTCACGCTGACCCGCTCCACGGTCCGCCGGTTCGGCCGCAACGGGCTCTCGGTCTGGGATCCGGGGACCCGGGTCGACGCCAACCAGTGCGAGATCCACGACAGTACGGGCGACTACCCGGCGGTCTGGGTCAGTGACGGCGCGACGGTGATACTGGACGCCTGCCGGGTGCACGACGTGCCCGACGCGCTGTTCGTCCTCGACCGGGGTTCACGCGCCGATGTGGTGGACAGCGACCTCTCCCAGATCCGCAACACCGCCGTGTCGGTGAGCGACGGGGCGACCGCGCAGCTCGACGACTGCCGGATCCGGGAGGCGTCCACGGGCGCCTGGTTCCGTGACCACGGCAGCGGCGGCACGCTGAACAACTGCACCATCGACGCGGCGCAGACCGGTGTCATCGTCACCAAGGGCGCGGACCCCACCATCGAGCGCTGCACGGTCACCTCACCCGCCGAGGCGGGGTTCTACGTCTCGGCCGAGGGCCGGGGCACCTTCGACGGCTGCCGGGTGACGGGCAGTGAGGGGTACGGCTTCCATGTCATGGAGGGCTGCCGTACGACCCTGACCCGGTGCCGTACCGAGCGCTGCGCGCGGGGCGGTTACGAGTTCCCCGAGGGGGACGGGGCGTCCTCGGCCGGGCCGGTGGCCCGGGACTGCACGAGCGACGAGAGCGCGCTGCGGACGGCTCCGGCCCCGCCTCCCCCGGTGCTGACGGCCACGCAGTCGACGCCGGGGCTGCTGGGCGCACTGCCCGGGCAGCGCCCGGTCGGGCCCGCCCCCGAGCCCCTCGCCCCGGCGGAGCCGGCCCGGGACTCCTCGGCGGTCCTCGGTGAACTGGACGCGCTGGTGGGCCTGGAGAGCGTCAAGCGGGAGGTGCGGGCGCTCACGGACATGATCGAGGTGGGCCGGCGCCGCGCGGAGGCCGGTCTGAAGGCCGCGTCCGTCCGCCGCCACCTCGTCTTCACCGGCTCCCCCGGTACGGGCAAGACCACGGTCGCCCGGCTGTACGGGGAGATCCTGGCCTCGCTCGGCGTGCTGGAGCGCGGCCATCTGGTCGAGGTGTCCAGGGTCGATCTGGTCGGCGAGCACATCGGCTCGACGGCGATCCGGACCCAGGAGGCGTTCGACCGGGCGCGCGGCGGGGTGCTGTTCGTCGACGAGGCGTACGCCCTCTCCCCCGAGGACTCCGGCCGGGACTTCGGGCGGGAGGCCATCGACACGCTGGTGAAGCTGATGGAGGACCACCGGGACGCGGTGGTCGTGATCGTCGCGGGCTACACCCATGAGATGGAGCGGTTCCTCACCGTCAACCCCGGTGTGGCGTCGCGGTTCTCCCGGACCATCACCTTCCAGGACTACCTCCCCGAGGAACTGCTGCGGATCGTCGAGCAGCAGGCCGAGGAGCATGAGTACAGCATGGCGGCGGGGACCGGGGAGGCGCTCCTGAAACACTTCACGGCGCTCCCCAAGGGCCCCGCCTTCGGTAACGGCCGCACCGCCCGCCAGACCTTCGAGTCGATGGTGGAGCGGCACGCGGGCCGGGTCGCCCAGCTCGCCGAGCCGAGCACGGACGACCTGACCCTGCTCTACCCGGAAGACCTCCCCGACGTGCCCTTCTGAGTCCGCGCCTCCGCCTGCCGGGGGACGTGCGGAGCCAGCTCCGCCAGGAGGTCGGCGCGCGCGTCGGCGAAGGCCGGGTCCGCCTGGTAGTCGGAGTGCCCGAGAATCGGTTCGGGCAGCGGGAGCTCCGTGGTCCGCCCGTAGGCCAGCGGGTCCTTCAACGGGCCCCGGTCGACACTCGGATCGGGGTCGGCGCAGATGCGGACGGGGCCGCCGATCGGGTCGGTGGCCCGCCACAGATTGCGCCAGCAGTGCACCGAGCGGTGCAGCCCGAGCAGCGGGCCGGGGCCGAAGTAGGCCGGGAACCAGCGTCCGTACAGCCGCTCCAGGGGCGAGCCGTAGGTGAGCAGGGCGACCCGCGGGCGGGTGGCGTCGGGCAGTTGCCAGACGGCGGACGCGGCGAGCACGCTGCCCTGGGAGTGGCCCGAGATGACGAGCCGGCCCCGGGGCGTGGTCGACGTCCAGGCGGACATCCGCGAGGCGAGGTCGGGGACGGCGCGCTCGGCGTAGCACGGGGGCGCGAAGGGGTGGGCGGCGCGGGGCCAGAAGGTGCCCACGTCCCAGAGGATGCCGATGGTCCGGCGGGCCGAGGCGTCCTTGTAGGCGCGGCGGCCGCCGGCGACGAAGAGTATGAAGCCGAAGCCGATCAGCCAGGAGCCGGTGGACTGTGCGGCGTCGGCGAACGATTCGAGGAGCGGACCGCTTCCGTCGGCGGCCCGGCCCGGCACCTGGCCGCTGTACCAGGATCCGGCGATCGCGCCCGCCCCGAGCAACAGGGTGGCGGTGGAGACCACGCCGACGATCCAGGGCGCTGAGTCGGTGAGGGCGGCGGCGGCGCGGATCCGGGCGATCCGGCGGGTGCGGCCCTCGTCGGACGGTTCGGGGGCGTACTCCGCCTCGATGACCGGGCCCAGCCGGCGGGCGGTGCGCGCGGTCCGGACGACCAGCACCAGGACGGGGACGAGCAGGAGAAGCAGGAGCACCGGGATGACGGAGGCCTGCCAGCTCAGCAGGACCGGCGGTCCGGCGATGTCGGAGCTGCGGCCCATGCCCGGGGTGCCGGGGCCGTCCAGCCAGTCGGCGACGCGCTGGGCCACCCCGCCGGTCATCACACCGCCGAGGGCGCAGGCGAGCATCGCGACCGCGGGGCCGCCGAGTCCGTACAGGACGGTACGGGGTTCGGGGGTGCGCCGGTAGAGACCCCGGGCGACCACGGCGAGGGCGACGACAAGGACACCCTGGCCGAGGGTGAGGAACCGGAAGGCGGTCTCGACGGGCAGGGCGCCCGAGGACTGCCAGTCGGGGCGCGACCAGGACGCGTACAGCACGGCGAGGCCGAGCAGGACCAGCGCGGAGCCGGGCAGATAGCTGATCAGGGCGCCGTCCAGGCGGGTGTCGCGGGTCCGTTCGCTGCGGCCCCGGCGGCAGACGACCCAGACGACGACGAGCGCGCACAGCACGATGCCGCCCTCGACGGCCGCGCCGATGAACCGGGGTACCGGCCCTTCGGCGCCCCGGTCGTGCCGTGCGGCGGCGCCGGCGACGGCCGCGGCGACGGTCAGGAACCCGGCCGCCGTGTGGGCGGCGCGGAGCCGGGCGACGAGCCGCCGGCCGTACCAGAAGCCGGGCCTGCCGAGCGCGGGGCGGACCGGAACGGACGGGCGCGGGTCGTCGTCGGCGTCCGGGCCGTGGTCCGCCGCCGCCCCGAAGGACTCGTCCGCTCCGAAGTCCTCGCCGTCCAGGGGACGTTGGGACTCGTACGCACTCCAGGTCCGGTTGGACAGGTACCACAGGAGTCCCACCAGAGCGGCGGGTACGACGGCGGCCAGAGCGAGGCGGCGGCCGGGCTGGGACCACCAACCGCCCTGACCCTCCGACAGGAAGCCGAGCCAGGAACGGCGTGCGGCGCAGGCGTCGGCGCCCGCGCACTGCCAGGCCAGCAGGTCGAGTGCGACTTCGCAGGCCGCCGCCGTGAGCAGCACGGTGAGGCTGAGCGCGACGAGCCGCACCAAAACCCCGTACAGCCGGACCGCGCGGGTACGGCCGGTGGCGGTGGGGCGCATCCAGTGGGCGAGGTTGACCACCATGAACGGCAGGAGCAGCAGCCACAGCGCACGGGAGCCGTTCCCGGAGGTGAGGCCGGACCAGCAGTACGCCTCGGCGACGGGCTCGTCCCGGTAGCGCTCGGGGTGCTTCTCGCCGTGGGCGTCCTCGGTGCGCCGGTACACGGCGGCGGTCGTGTCCCCGGTGACCCGGACGGTACGCGGATCACCCAGCATCTCCTGCGGGGTGGCGCCGCCGACGCCGTGGACGAGCAGTTCCAGCGCTGTCCCGGTGTGCTGCGGGGGCTCGGTGGCGGGCGGGGAGGCGGACGGAGGCGGGGTGGCAGGAGCCAAGGGGGAACTCTTTCTCGGGCGAGCGGCACAGCGGGAAGCGGCACAGCGGTCACGGGTGCGGGCAGGGCGGCGGGCGGGCCGGGAGGCGGGGAAGCGGCGGGCCGCCCGGAGCCACGATCCCCGGCCCGGGGCGGCCGCGTGAGCGGTCTCACGGAATCTCCCCAGGTGGTACGCCGGACATGCCTGCGTGGCAGGATGAGCGTGGCCCGCAGACCGCTGCGGACGGTACGGCAGAGGGAAGGACCGGACCCGGCGTTGAGCGAGAATCAGAACCTGCTCGCGGAGCAGCGCCGTGCGCTGATCCTCGACGAGGTGCGCAGGCGTGGTGGGGTCCGGGTCAACGAGCTGACCCGCAAGCTGAACGTCTCCGACATGACGATCCGCCGGGACCTGGACGCGCTGGCCCGCCAGGGTGTCATCGAGAAGGTCCACGGCGGTGCGGTCCCGGTCGTCGAGGCGAGCACGCACGAGCCCGGGTTCGAGGCGAAGTCGGCGCTGGAGCTGAGCGCCAAGGAGGACATCGCCCGGGCGGCGGCGGCGCTCGCGGTGCCCGGCAGCGCCATCGCGCTCTCGGGCGGGACGACGACCTTCGCGCTGGCCCGGCATCTGCTGGACGTACCGGATCTGACGGTGGTGACCAACTCGGTGCGGGTGGCCGATGTGTTCCACGACGCGCAGCGTCCGGCCGGGGGGCGCGGCGCGCGGCCCGGGGCGGCGACGGTGGTGCTGACGGGCGGGGTGCGCACGCCATCGGACTCGCTGGTCGGGCCGGTCGCGGACCGGGCCATCGACTCCCTCCACTTCGATGTGCTGTTCCTGGGCGTGCACGGGATCTCGGCGGAGGCGGGGCTCTCGACGCCCAATCTCGCGGAGGCGGAGACCAACCGCCGTTTCGTGCGGGCGGCGCGCCGGATCGTGGTGGTGGCCGACCACACCAAGTGGGGCACGGTGGGCCTGAGTTCCTTCGCCGCGCTGGAGGAGGTCGACACGCTGGTCACGGACGCGGGCCTGGCTCCTGAGCTGCGCGCGGAGATCGAGGAGCACCTGCCGGGTCTGCTGGTGGCGGGCGACGCTCCGGCCGGTGCCGCCGACGCCTCGCCCGCCACCGAGGGCTGACGCGGGTTCCGCTCGGCTCGCGGCATGCGGGACAGCTCCCTGGGGCCTGTCGTCGGCCTGCCGTCCGACGGCAGGCCCTAGGATCGGGCTGTGGCCGTCTTCCGGATCGAGCGCTTCTCCCCTCTCCCCGCAGCCGAGGCCTGGCGCCGGGTGACCGACTGGGAACGGCACGCCGCGCAGGTGCCGTTGACCGCGATCTCGGTACCGACCGGGCTTCCCTCGCAGCTCGGCACCGTCTTCGTGGCGCGTACGGGGCTGGGCCCGCTGGCGTTCGACGATCCGATGGAAGTGGTGCGGTGGACGCCGCCCGCCGGGGGCCGGGCCGGGGTGTGCCAACTGGAGAAGCGGGGCGCCGTGGTGCTGGGCCGGGCCTCGATCGACGTGCTGCCCACGGAGTCCGGTTCCCATGTGGTGTGGGTCGAGGAACTGCGGGTGCGGCTGGTGCCCCGGTGGGGTGACCCGCTGCTCGCCTCCGCCGGTCGACGCATGTTCGGCAAGGTCCTGGACGCTCTGCTCGCCTCTCCCGGAGACGCGAACGGGTGAGGCCTCGGGCGGGCCTGTACAGGCGGGCCCGCACGGGTGGGGAGCACACGCGCCGCGTACGGGTGATGTGACCGTCACACGATTGACTCGTTTGTCGGTATGACCACCCCGCCACGGCCCCGGAAGGCACCGATTCCATGCCGATCCATCAACCGCAGCAGCGGACCGACGCACAGAGCGACCGTACCGGCGTGCGGCAGGCCGAAGCCGCCCTCGTGGAGCACTACCCGCGTCTGGTGCGGCTCGCCTATGTCGTCCTGCCGCCGGGACTCGGCCGGCACCGCCGGGTCCTGACCGCCCACGCCGTCGTCCAGCGGGCCCTGCCCGCGGCCGGGAGCAAGGCGTCGAGCCCGCGCGTACCGGCCCAGTCCCGCCGGACCGGCCCTTCGGCGAGCACGGAGGGCACCTCGGCGGACCGGGGCCCCGCGCACCCGGCGTACGGGTGGGTGCGGCTGCGGGTGCTGCGGGCGGCGCTGGCCCACGAGCGGCGGCCCCGCTGGTGGCCCGGGCGGCTCCCGGCCCCGGCCGCGCTGCGTCCGGCCCTGCCGGTGGTATGGGGGCTGCGGCTCTTCCCCCGGGCGGGCGGCGTCGACGAACTGGCCCTGGACCGGGCGCTGTCGGCGGTGGACGGGCCGGTCCGGGCGGCGTTCGCGCTGCACCTGCTGGAAGGGCTCGACGAGTCCGGGGTCCGGGAGCTGCTGGCCGAAGCGGCGGTGGCGGATCCGGCGGGCGCGGTGCGCCGGGCGGCCCGGCTGGGGCGGCCGGACCGGGCCGGGGCACAGGCGATGCTCAGGTCAGGGGAGTTCGACCCGTGCACGGTCCAGACCCGCCCGAGCGACCTGCTGCGCCGCAGGCACCGGGTGCGGGCGGCGGCGGTGGCAGCGGCGCTGTGCGTGGTGGCGGGGGGCCTGACGGTCGCCGTCGAGCAGAGGGCACGGGGCGGGGGCGAAGAACGGTCCCCGGCGGGTGTGTTCGCGCCGGTGCTCGATCCGGCGGAGCTGATGCGGACGGCGGCCGAGCGGTGGGCGGACACCTCGCGCGTCGACTTCACCGCCTGGCCTGCCCGGGGCGGGCGCACGGACGACGACGCACTGCTGGGCCGGGCGCTGCGGGCCTGGGCCGAGCCGCCGGAGTCGGTCCGGGTCTCCACCACGCCGGGCACGGCCGCGGCGCCGCCCGCCGAGCCGCCCCGGCTGCTGTTCGCCGATGAGGTGGACGGGGCGGCCGTGGTGCTGTTCCACGACAGCGCCGACCGGGTGGTGCGCTACGCGGAGCCGCTGTCCGGGGCCGGTGGGGCGGCGCTCGACTTCGCCCGCACCGACGACGCGGACGTGACGACGGGTGCGGCGGTCGTCGTCAGCCGTACGGCCGACGGCGCGCGGTTCCTGCTCGCCCCCTGGATCGCGGAGTCCACCACCCGGGACCTGCTCGCTCCCGAAACGCCCGGACGGCCGCTGGAGGTGGGCCCGGACGGCGTCACCGCCGAGGTGCCCCGGCCCGCCGCGGGCGGCGCGTGCGGGACGTGGCCGGTGCTCCAGCTGCGGTCCTCGGAGCAGATCGTGGAGAAACACGCGTTTTTGGTGACGGACCTGGGCGATCTGGCTCCCGTGCATCTGACGTACACGCCGAAACCCGGGCGGGGCGCGCCGGCCCGGCAGCCGCGCGAGGCGACGAGCACCGAGGCGCTGCTCGCCTGGGCGCGTACGGCGTGTTCCCTGCGGACCCTGGCGGGCTCCGGTGTGCGGTCGGTCAACAACTGGGCCTTCGCCGAGCAGAAACTGCCCGAGGGCGGCGCTTCGGCCGACTGGCTGTGCACCCGGGCCGACACCTGGCGGGGTCCCGGCCGCGTCCTGGTGCAGTTCCTCTCCCCCGCCGCCTCGCCCACGGAGCCGGCCTCCGTGGTCGCCGACCGCGACGACACGGCGCTGTGCAGCAGGTTCGGGCAGCACGTCCTGGCGGGCACGCACTGGAAGGCGCCCTCCGGCCGGTGGTACGTCCTGGCCGCAGGAAGCCGGGCGGTGACCCGTATCCAGGCGAGCGGGGCGGTGCGGGACGCGGCGGGCGGGCCGACGTTCGCGGTGCGTGCGCCCCGTGACGCCGACGTGGAGCTGACGGCGTCGCTGCGCGAGGGAGGGACGCTCACGGCGGTGCACTGAGCCGCTGCGAGGGCCGGGGGCCGTCACCGTACCGATGGCCTCGATGCGGCCGTACGGAGTCCTCGACCGGTCCCGGGAGCCGTCAGGTGTCACACTCGGACAGGTGACGGATCTTGAGGACGGCCCCGGCGACAACACAGGACACTCCGACGACTCCGCGCCGCGCTGCCTGGTGACCGGGGCCACCGGTTACATCGGCGGCCGGCTGGTGCCCGCACTGCTCGATGCCGGGTACCGGGTGCGCGCGCTGGCGAGAACGCCGCAGAAGCTGCGCGACTACCCGTGGGCGGACCGGGTCGAGGTGGTGCGCGGCGATGTCACCGACGCCGGCTCCCTGGCGGAGGCGATGCGGGGCGTCGATGTGGCGTACTACCTGGTGCACGCGCTCGGCACCGGTTCGGACTTCGAGAGGACCGACCGCGATGCGGCCCGGACCTTCGGAGAGCAGGCGCGGGCGGCGGGCGTGCGCCGGATCGTGTATCTGGGCGGGCTGACTCCGGCGGGAGTGCCGGAGCAGAACCTGTCGCCGCACCTGCGTTCGCGGGCCGAGGTGGGTCACATCCTGCTGGCCTCCGAGGTGCCGACGGCGGTGCTGCGCGCGGCGATCGTCATCGGCTCGGGTTCCGCCTCGTTCGAGATGCTGCGGTATCTCACGGAGCGGCTGCCGTTGATGGTCACCCCGAGCTGGGTACGGACCCGGATCCAGCCGGTGGCCGTCCGGGACGTGATCCGCTACCTGGTGGGGTGCGCGGCGCTGCCGGCCGGGGTGAACCGGGCCTTCGACATCGGGGGCCCGGACGTCATGACGTACCGGGACATGATGCAGCGCTACGCGGCGGTGGCGGGGCTGCGGCCGCGTGTCATCCTGCCGGTGCCGGTGCTCACCCCGACGCTCTCCAGCCGCTGGGTCGGTCTGGTCACTCCGGTGCCCAGCTCCATCGCCCGGCCGCTCACGGAGTCGCTGCGCCACGAGGTGGTCTGCCGGGAGCACGACATCAAGGAGTACGTCCCCGATCCGCCGGACGGGACCATCGGCTTCGACCGGGCGCTGCGGCTGGCGCTGAAGCGGATCCAGGAGGCGCGGGTCGACACCCGCTGGTCCAACGCCTCGGTGCCGGGCGCGCCGAGCGACCCGCTGCCCACCGACCCGGACTGGGCGGGCGGCAGCCTCTACCGCGACGAGCGTGAGATGGCCGTTCCGGTCGGTCCCGAGGCGCTGTGGCGGGTGATCGAGGGCATCGGCGGGGAGAACGGCTGGTACTCCTTCCCGCTGGCCTGGGCGGTACGGGGCTGGCTCGACCGGCTCGTCGGCGGGGTGGGGCTGCGGCGCGGCCGGCGGGACGCCCAGCATCTGCGGGTGGGCGACTCGCTGGACTTCTGGCGGGTGGAGGAGATCCTGCCGGGCGAACTGCTGCGGCTGCGGGCCGAGATGCGGGTGCCGGGCCTGGCCTGGCTGGAGCTGTCGGTACGCCGCGACGAGCGGGGCCGGACGGTGTACGGGCAGCGCGCGCTGTTCCACCCGCGCGGGCTGTTCGGCCACGCGTACTGGTGGAGCGTGTGGCCCTTCCACTCGGTGGTGTTCGGCGGAATGGCGCGCAATATCGCCAAGGCGGCGGCGACGGAGGAGAAGCGGCGCGCACCGGCGGCCGGCAGCGGTCGCGAACCGGTGACCGACAGTGGTACAGACAACTGACGGTCCGGGCGCTAGGGTGTGCGCTCCACAGACCACACACCGCGACTGCGGACCGCCGGGAGGTGCACGGGATGGCACGCCGACTCCGTACCGTGGGAAGGGATTTCACCGACTCGGCGCCGATGCGGCTGGTGTTCGCCGCCGAGGTGTCCGCGCCGCCGGACGTGGTGTACCGCGCCCTCGCCGATGACGTCGCGTCCTGGCCGTCCTGGTTCACGGCCGTCACCCGGGCCACGCCCACCGACGGGGGCGCGGGCCGGGAGGTGCGGCTGCGGGGCGGGGTCCGTTTCCGCGAGACGATCGTCGCCACCGAGCCGGGCAGCTGTTACGCCTACCGGGTCGACGAGACCAACGCACCCGGTCTGCGGGCCCTGCTGGAGGAGTGGCGGCTCACTCCGGAGGGGGCGGGGACCCGGGTGCAGTGGACCTTCGCGGCCGACGGGACGGGTCTGTTCCGCCTGGTGCTGAGCCTGGGCCGGGCCGGGGTGGGCCGGTCCTTCCGGGACGCCGTGCGCCGCCTGGACACGCGGCTGGCGGCGACGACGCCCTGAGCGGACCGGGTGCGGGCTCTCAGCAGGGCCAGGTGCCGGTGGCGAGGAAGTCGTCGATGGCGGCGGCGTACGGAGAGATGTCCAGGCCCTGTTCCTCCAGCCAGGAGTCGGAGTAGTACTTGTCCAGGTAGCGGTCGCCCGGGTCGCACAGCAGCGTGACGACGCTGCCCTGCTCGCCGCGCGCCACCATCTCGGCGATCAGCTTGAACGCGCTCCACAGCCCGGTGCCCGTGGAGCCGCCCGCCTTCCGGCCGATGGCCCGCTCCAGGGCGCGGACGGCGGCGACGCTGGCCGCGTCGGGGACCTTCATCATCCGGTCGATGGCGCCGGGCACGAAGCTGGGTTCCATGCGCGGGCGGCCGATGCCCTCGATGCGCGAGCCGCGGTCGCTGGTGGCGTGCGGGTCGTGGTGGGTCCAGCCGTCGAAGAAGCAGGAGTTCTCCGGGTCGGGCACGCAGATGCGGGTGTCGTGCTGGAGGTAGTGGACGTAGCGGGCGATGGTCGCCGAGGTGCCGCCGGTCCCGGCGGTGGCGACGATCCAGGCGGGTTCCGGGTAGCGCTCCAGCCGCAGCTGCTGGTAGATCGACTCCGCGATGTTGTTGTTGCCGCGCCAGTCGGTGGCGCGCTCCGCGTAGGTGAACTGGTCCATGTAGTGCCCGCCGGTCTCGGCGGCGAGCGCCGCGGACTGTTCGTACATGGTGCGCGAGTCGTCCACGAAGTGGCACTGCCCGCCGTGGAATTCGATGAGGCGGCACTTCTCGGGGCTGGTGGTGCGCGGCATCACGGCGATGAACGGGACGCCGATGAGCTTGGCGAAGTACGCCTCCGACACCGCGGTCGAACCGCTGGACGCCTCGATGACCGGCTTGCCCGGCCGGATCCAGCCGTTGCAGAGCCCGTACAGGAAGAGCGAGCGGGCCAGGCGGTGCTTGAGGCTGCCGGTGGGGTGCGTGGACTCGTCCTTGAGATACAGGTCGATGCCCCACGCCTCGGGCAGCGGGAAGCGCAGCAGATGAGTGTCGGCGGAGCGGTTCGCGTCGGCCTGGACCTTGCGGACGGCCTCCTTCAGCCAGGCCCGGTAATCCGGGTCGCTGCGGTCGACGTCCACGGTCGCCCTGGCCCCGCCCCCGGCTGCGTGTTCACTGGTCTCCATGGGCCTGCTCCTGTTGATCGTCGATCCGGTGCTCGCACCTCTCACGATAGGCACCCCACCTGCACAAACAGTCACTTTGATGGTCCATAGCGCTGCCTTTGACCGCCGCCCGCGGGGCGGCTGTGACGGGCGGTGCGGGCGGCCGGGAGCTGGGCTTCCGGGCCCTCTGGCGGTCCGGCCCGCGTCCGGGCACACTGCAACAGCAGGAGTGGTGACGAAGGGGGGCGAATCCGCGATGGCGGACGTCGAGTTCAGTGCGTCGGGGGTCAGGATCGAGCGGTTCACCAGGTCGCTGACCAGGGCTGGTCAGGTGGTGGTGAAGGACGGCCGGCTGTCCCTCCTCACGAGCAACGGGCGGGAGATCGACAGCGCCCCGGTGGGCACGGTCAGCGCCCGTAAGTGGTGGTTCATCGCGGCGGATTCCGTCATCGCCCGGGTGAACGGGGTGCGCTACCGGTTGACGATGGGGCAGCGCAACCGCAGACGCGACGGGGCGGCTCCGCTGCGGCGCTTCCTGGAGACGCTGCGCAGCGCGCGCGGCCGCCGGGACTGAGCCGGTTGTCCGTTCCGGCGGGCGGGATCCCGGGCCTGCCGGTACGGACGCCGAAAGACCGGCCACGGAGCCTGCCGGTACGCACACGGCGACCGGGCTCCCCGGCCGTCGGGCTCCGCCGCGAGTTGCGGAGCCACAGCCCCTGGGCCACGCTGGAGCCACGTCACTGAAGGTGCAGCCTCGGTGACAGAGCGATCCGCTCCACGGACCGGGTCGCGCGACACGAGCAGACACGACAAGAGCAGAGCGGATTCGGCAGTCAGTCGTCCGCCGGGCCCGTTCGTGTCTCTTCTCTTCTTCCGGACCTATTTCGGGGAGTCGCAGCCGTGATCAGCGAGCCAAGCAGGCACTGCACGGTGGAGCTCCAGGCCCTGCCGGCGCGGATCGGTCAAGTCCGCAGAATCATCTCGGCGCAACTGCGCTACTGGCATCTCGATCCTCTGATCGACCAGGCGGCCCTGGGCGTCACCGAGCTTCTCACCAACGTTCACCGGCACGCACAGCCGGACAAATCATGCACCGTGGACATCGAGCTGCTGCTCGACCGTCTGACGGTCTCCGTCCACGACCACGATCCGCGCCTGCCCACGGTGAACGAGGCGGATTCCTTCGCCACGTCGGGCCGGGGCCTGGCGCTGATCGCCGCCGTCAGCGAGAGCTGGGGCGTACGGCCGATCGGCTCGGCCGGGAAGGCCGTCTGGTTCACCCTGCCGGCCGTCACCGGCGCCTCGACCCTGCCGCCGCTCGCGGTCTACGGGTCGATGACCGACGGACCGTTCGGGGCCGTGACCATCACCCCCGACGACATCGCGGCCCTGCCCGCCCGGTCGGCCGTCGTCGGCTGACGGGGCGGTCCCGCCCGGTCGGCCGACGCAGGCCCACCGGGCGGAGCCGGCGGTCACGGGGTCACGCCGGGCCGCCGCCCGCGGTCCGGCCGAACTGCTCGTCCAGCACGGACAGTCGGCGCCAGTACTCGTCCTCGTCGATCTCCCCCGCGGCGAACCGGCGGCCGAGCAGCGCGACGGGCGAGGACGGTCCGGGCGCTCCCTGCGGAGTGCGGGCGGCCGCCCACGGGCCCTTGCGTCCGCGCCACACGGTGCGGCGCAGCAAGGTGACGATCCCGATGACGACCGCCGCCCAGAAGAGCGGGAAGAGCAGGACCCAGGGGCCGGGTCCGCCGGTGTGCGCCAGGGCGTTCATCTCGGTCAGCTCCCTCGTTCGCGGAAGGCGTGATGCCTTCCGGTCGCTTTCGAACCTGCCGCGATGAGGTGCTTCGGGGCGTCGTACGCGAGGCGGCCGTGTGCGTACTGCGGTGGGAGCACGCCTCCCCACGCGATGACCGCCCGGCAGCCGCTCAGGCCAGCGCGGCGAGCGGGTCGTCGAGGACCGGCTGCCAGGCCAGTTCGGCGGCGCCCACCAGGCTGTTGTGGGCCAGGGTGCACGGCAGGATCGGCACGCTGCCGCTGCGCCCCCACAGGCTCCGGTCGGCGACGACGGCGCGCAGCCGTTCGGGGTCCGCCTCCAGCAGGTCCCGGTGGAGGCCGCCGAGGATGATGCGGTCGGGGTTGAGGATGTTGACCAGTCCGGCGAGCCCCAGGCCCAAGCGGTCGATCAGCGCCTCGGCGGCCTGTCGCACCGCCGGGTCGTCGTACTCCGTGCGGAGCAGGTTCCCGGCCTGCTTGAGGAGGGACTCCTCGGGGCCGGGTTCACGGCGGGCGGTGGTGAGGAAGGCCAGCGGGTCGGTCTCCACGTCGAGGCAGCCACGCCCGCCGCAGTGGCAGGGCCGCCCCTCGGGGTTCACGGTGAGATGGCCCACCTCCAGCGCAAGGCCCGAACTCCCGCTGTGCAGGCGGCCGTCGAGCACGAGGGCCCCGCCCACACCCCGGTGTCCCGTGGCTACGCACAGCAGGTGCTGGGCGCCTCGGCCCGCACCGTGCCGGTGCTCGGCCAGCGCGGTGAGGTTGACGTCGTTGCCGGTGAACGCAGGGCCGGTGATGCCCGCTCGGCGCACACAGGCGGCGAAGATGTCCCGGACCGGGGAGCCCGCGGGCCAGGCGATGTGCAGCGGGTTGAGGGCGGTGCCCTCCGGTTCGGCGACCGCCGACGGCACGGCGAGTCCGGCGCCGACGCAGCGCAGCCCGCTCGCGCGGAGCAGCTGCGCTCCCGCCTCCACGACCTCGCCGAGCACCTGCGCGGGGTCGGCCATCACCGCGACACAGCCCGGCGAGGTGGCGACGATCCGGCCGCCGAGCCCGACGAGCGCGGCCCGGAAGCCGTCGGCGTGCACCTGGGCGGCGAGGACGACGGGGCCGGTCTCCAGAACGGACAGCCGGTGCGAGGGCCGGCCCTGGGACCCGGCCGCCGACCCGGGGCTGGAGTCGACCCGGATCAGCCCGAGCGCCTCCAGTTCCGCGGCGACCGCCCCGGCGGTGGCGCGGGTGACGCCGAGTTCGGAGGTGAGGACGGCCCGGGTGGGGGCGCGTCCGGTGTGGACCAGTTCCAGCGCGGGCCCGAGCGCGCTGCGGCCCCTCTCCAACTTGGTCCGGGTGGTGGTCGCCTTGCCGTTCATGGGGGCGAGTCTCCCATGATCCGGAGGCTTCCCGGACGCCCAGGGCCGGTCCGGGGATCCCGTTCCGGCCACGGCCCCGCCCCCGGAACGCGCGGTGCGCAGCGGTGTTGCGTCCGCCGCCGGAGCGCCTCTATGCTGAGTTTGTGCCGCAACTAAACAAACTGCGGACGGCCCTGCCCGGGGGACCCGGCGGAGACACCGCCCCACCCGCGTCGGCCCGCCTCCGTACCGCGCTGACCGTGTTCTTCGCCCTCGACGGGTTCCTCTTCGCCGGCTGGGTGGTCCGTATCCCGGCCATCAAGCAGCAGACCGGAGCCTCTGCCTCCACCCTCGGCCTGGCCCTGCTCGGCGTCTCCGCCGGTGCGGTGATCACCATGATGCTCACCGGCCGGCTCTGCCGCCGCTACGGCAGCCATGCCGTCACCGTGGCCTGCGGTGTCCTGCTCCCCCTGAGCATCGCCCTGCCCGCCCAGACCCACTCCGCGCTCTCCCTCGGCCTCGTACTGCTGGTGTTCGGAGCCGCGTACGGCGGGATGAACGTGGCGATGAACAGCGCCGCCGTCGATCTGGTCGCCGCCCTGCGCCGGCCGGTGATGCCCAGCTTCCACGCGGCGTTCAGCCTGGGCGGGATGGTCGGCGCCGGGCTCGGCGGCCTGGTCGCGGGCGGTCTCTCCGCCTCCACCCATCTGTTCCTGCTGGCCGGAATCGGCCTGCTGGTCACCGCGTTCGCCGGACCCTCCCTGCTCCGCCACCGCCCGGCCCCGACCGCCGTGGAGACCGCCGGCCCGCGCGAGCCGAAGCAGCGGCTGTCGCCCCGGGCCCGCCGGATCGTCGTGCTCTTCGGCGTGATCGCCCTGTGCACGGCGTACGGGGAAGGGGCCCTGGCCGACTGGGGCGCGCTCCACCTGGAACAGGACCTGGGCGCGCACCCCGGGCTCGCCGCCGCCGGATACGCGCTGTTCGCCCTGACGATGACGGCGGGCCGGCTGACCGGGACCCTGCTCCTGGAACGGCTCGGCCAGACCCGCACCCTGGTCCTCGGCGGGACGACGGCCGCGGCCGGGATGCTGCTGGGTTCGCTGGCGCCGACCACCTGGCTCGCCCTGGCCGGCTTCGCGGTGACCGGACTCGGGCTCGCCAACATCTTCCCCGTCGCCGTGGGGCGCGCGGGCGAGCTGGCAGGGCCCAGCGGGGTCGCCGCCGCCTCGACGCTCGGCTACGGCGGAATGCTGCTCGGCCCGCCCGCGATCGGCTTCCT
The DNA here is from genome assembly GCA_014649555.1 of Streptomyces globisporus. Classification (GTDB taxonomy): domain Bacteria; phylum Actinomycetota; class Actinomycetes; order Streptomycetales; family Streptomycetaceae; genus Streptomyces; species Streptomyces globisporus. The sequence continues at coordinate 52,309 of BMTG01000022.1, forward strand.
CGCCGACTGGTTCTCGCTGCCGGTGGCCCTGACCACGGTCGCCCTGCTGGCCGCCGCGGCAGCCGCTCTGGGTTACACGGCCCGCAACGCCACCACGAGCGCGCCCGTCTGACCGATCACCCGGCCGGTGGAGCCGGTCGGGCCGCGCGGCACTGGCACAATCGCCGCCATGCAGATCACCGAGCACATCGCGTCGTTGTCGGAGGAGGGGCGGCTGCTCGCGGCGGCCGCCGAGCAGGCGGGCCCCGGCGCATCCGTCCCGACCTGCCCCGGCTGGCAGATACGCCATCTGCTGCGGCACACCGGCATGGTCCACCGGTGGGCGGCGGCGTTCATCACCGAGGGGCACACCGCCTACCACCCCGACGGCGGCGAGCCCGATCTCGACGGCGCCGAACTCCTGGCCTGGTTCCGCGAGGGGCACGGCCATCTGGTCCGGTCGCTGGAGGAGGCGCCCTTCGGCCTGGAGTGCTGGACCTTCCTGCCGGCCCCCTCGCCCCTGGCGTTCTGGTCCCGCCGTCAGCTCAACGAGACGACGGTGCACCGGGTGGACGCGCAATCGGCGCTCGGCGGTCCGCTGACCCCGGTGTCGGCGCCCCGGGCTGTCGACGGCATCGACGAACTGCTCACCTGCTTCCACGCCCGCCCCAGGAGCCGGGTCCGCTCGGAGAAGCCGCGCACGCTGCGGGTACGGGCCGTCGACACGGCGGCGACCTGGACGGTACGGATCTCCGAGGACCCGCCGCAGACCGTACGGGATGCGGGTGAGGGGGGCGAGGAAACCGTCGACTGCGAGCTGAGCGGTACGGCCGAAGGGCTCTACCTCGCCCTCTGGAACCGGCTGCCGCTCACCGCCGTCACCCTGCGCGGCGACCGCGCGGTGGCCAGACTCTGGAAGGAGAACTCCGCGGTCACCTGGTGAGGACGGACCGGCTCAGCCGAGCCAGCCGGGACGCACCAGCCCCGATTCGTAGGCGAGGACGACGAGCTGGGCCCGGTCCCGGGCGCCGAGCTTGACCATCGTGCGGCTGACGTGGGTCTTCGCGGTGAGCGGACTGACGACCAGTCTGCGGGCGATCTCCTCGTTCGACAGGCCGATGCCGACCAGCGCCATCACCTCCCGCTCCCGCTCGGTGAGCAGGGCGAGCGAGGCGGCGGCGGTCGGTTCCTTGGAGCGGGCCGCGAACTCCGCGATCAGCCGGCGCGTCACGCCCGGGGAGAGCAGCGCGTCCCCGCCGACCACCGCCCGTACCGCGCGCAGCAGTTCCTCCGGCTCGGTGTCCTTGACCAGGAAACCCGAGGCCCCGTTGCGGAGGGCCTCGAAGACGTACTCGTCGAGTTCGAAGGTGGTGAGCATTACCACCTTCACCTCGTTCAGCTCTGGGTCCCCGGTGATCCGCCGGGTGGCGGCAAGGCCATCCAACCGGGGCATGCGGATGTCCATCAGCACGATGTCGGGGCGCAGTTCGCGCACGAGGCGGACGGCCTCCTCGCCGTCGGCGGCCTCCCCGGCGACCTCGATGTCGGGCTGCGCGTCGAGCAGGGCGCGGAAGCCCGCCCGTACGAGGAGCTGGTCGTCGGCGAGCGTTGCGCGGATCACGTCGTCTCCTCGGGGGGCTCGGGCGGGCGCCGGTCGCGGTCCGGGCCGGTGAACGGCAGTTCGGCCAGGACCCGGAAGCCGCCGTCCGGGCGTGGGCCCGCCTCGATCGTGCCACCGAGGGCGGCGGCCCGCTCCCGCATCCCGACGAGTCCGTTGCCGCTGCCGCCCGCGTCGCCGCCGGTGGCCGGTCCCGCGTCGTCGATACGGAGGCGGAGGCGCCCGGAGCCGTAGCCGATGTGCACCTCGGCGGTGCGGGAGCCGGAGTGGCGGACGACGTTGGTCAGGGCTTCCTGGACGATGCGGAAGGCGGCGAGTCCGGCGCCGGGCGGGACGGCGGCCGGGGCGCCCTCGCTCCCGACGGTGACGGTGAGTCCGGCGGCCGCGGCCTGTTCGACGAGTTCCGGCAGCCGGTCGAGGCCGGGGGCGGGGGAGGTCGGGGCGTCGCCGGGCGTACGGAGGTTGGCGAGCACCTGACGTACCTCGTCGAGCGCCTCCTTGCTGGCCCCCTTGATCGTGGTGAGCGCGGTCCTGGCCTGTTCCGGGTCGGAGTCGAGCAGCGCGAGCCCGACCCCGGCCTGGACGTTGATGACGGAGACGGAGTGCGCCAGCACGTCGTGGAGTTCGCGGGCCATGCGGAGCCGTTCCTCGTCGGCCCGGCGGCGCTCCGCCGCCTCGCGCTCCGCCCGGGCGGCCGCCCACTGTTCGCGGCGCACGCGCAGCAGTTCGGCGGCGGCCACGACGGCGACGACCCAGGCGGTGATGAAGCCTTGCTGCGTCCAGGGCACGGCCCGGTCGCCGTCCGGCGGCAGCCAGCGGTAGAGCCAGTGGGAGACCAGGACGTGCCCGGCCCACAGCCCGCCCAGCGACCACCAGGCGGCCTCGCGGTGTCCGGTCACGATCGCGCTGAAGCAGCCGACGGCCACGGCGACGAACACCGGACCGTACGGATAGCCCGCCGCGAGGTGGACCAGGGTCGCCGCGCAGGTCGTGGCCACGGCGACCACGGGCCGACGACGGCGCAGGAGCAGCACGCCGACCGCGACGAGCAGCAGCAGCCGGGCCGCCAGGTCCAGGGGCCGGCGGCCCTGCCCTTCCTCGGCGAAGCCCGTACCGACCATGACGAACACCAGGAGCACCGCCGTCGACACCCAGGGCAGCCCGGCGGCGGTCCGCGAGCGTGCGCCGGACCGCCACGGCGGCCCGCCCCGGCGCGGCGGTTGCAGTTCGTCCATGGCGGCCACGCTAGACGGCGGGCGGGGGCGGGGGCGTCCGCCGTGCGTGGTGATCACCCGTACTCCGTGGGGAGTACGCCCCCGGGAATGCCGGTGCTCGGGCCGGGCAGCCCCCGGCCCGTCAGACCGTACCGGCGTCGCGCAGGCCCACCGAGCGGGCCAGTTCACCGGCGGTCTGTCGGAACAGCGCCTCACGTTCCTCGACGACCCGGTTGTACTGACCGAACAGCTCGAAGGAGATCAGGCCGAACAACTGCGCCCAGGCGGCGACCAGAGCGGCCACGGACTCGGGCGGGACGCCCTCGGCGAAATCGGCGGCCATCCGCTCCGCGTCGGCGCGCAGCTCGTCCGCGAGCGGCGGCAGGGTGAGGTCTCCGGCCCGGAACGCGCCGCGCACGATGTCGATGAGGACCAGGCCCACGCGCGCCGCGGGCCCCACCGTGTCCATCGGGGCGATGTAGCCGGGGACGGGCGAGCCGTAGATCAGGGCGTACTCATGGGGGTGGGCGAGCGCCCACTCCCGCACGGCGCAGGAGACGGCGACCCAGCGCTCCGCCGGCGGAACCTCCCCCGCCGCCTGTTCCGCCACCGCTTGCTCAGCGGCCGCGCCGATCGCGTCGAACGCGTCGACGATCAGTGCGGTCAACAGGTCGTCGCGGCTGGGGAAGTAGCGGTAGAGCGCGGAGGAGACCATGCCCAGCTCACGGGCGACGGCCCGGAGCGAGAGCTTAGGCGCTCCCTCCTCGGCGAGCTGCTTCCTGGCCTCGTCCTTGATCGCCGCGGTCACTTCGATACGGGCGCGTTCCCTGGCCCCTCGGATGGTGCTCATGCGGTCAGTCTGCCATGCGATCGGAGCACTGACCATGAACGAGAGCAGTGCTCTTGCTTTGGATCGCCGTTCCGTGCACACTGATCTCAAGCGAGAGCACCGCTCTCCTCGTAGCCTGGGAGTCATCATGTCGCAGCAGCCCTACTACCTCCGGGCGAGCGCCACCGCCAACCGCTTCAACAAGGTCGTCGGCTGGCTGGCCCGGCACGGCTTCAGCCTGATGGGCTCCGCCGAGCTGTCGGTGCGCGGGCGCAAGAGCGGCCAGATGCAGCGCATCCCGGTCAACACCCACACCTTCGAGGGCGACCGGTACCTGGTCTCGGCGCGCGGCCACTCCCAGTGGGTGCGCAACATGCGCGTGGCGGGCGGCGGGGAGCTGCGGCTGGGACGCAAGGTCAGCCGCTTCACCGCCGTGGAGATCCCCGACGACGCGGAGAAGGCCCGGATCATCCGGGCCTACCTGGAGCGGTGGGGCTGGGAGGTCAACCAGTACTTCCAGGGGATCACGGCGAAGTCCACGGACGCCGAGCTGCTGGCCGCCTCCCCGGACCACCCGGTCTTCCGTATCACCGTCGAGGCATGACGACGCCCCCGTCGCCGTACGGGCAACGGGGGCGCGGTCGCGACGGGTGGGCCGCTAGCGGTCCATCGCGTGGAGCGCCCGCTGCGCCAGCGGATGCGTACGGACGAGCTCGGCCAGCGACGTCGTGCCCCGGGTGATTCCGGCGAACGACTTCCAGGCCGGGCGGAAACCGGTCAGCACCGCGTGCAGCAGGCCAGGCCGGCGCTCGAACAGCTTGAGCATGCGGCGGCCGACACCCATCTCCACGCCGAGGCCGGCCTTGATGGCGAAGGCGTAGTTGAGTGCCTGGCGCCGGGCGTCCACCGCGTCGTGCGCCTCGGCGATCCTGACCGCCCACTCCCCCGCGAGCCGGCCCGAGCGCAGCGCGAAGGAGATGCCCTCCCGGGTCCACGGCTCCAGCAGTCCGGCCGCGTCGCCGCAGACCACGACCCGGCCGCGGGAGAGCGGCGAGTCGTCGCTGCGGCAGCGGGTGAGATGGCCCGAGGAGATGGACGGCTCGAACCCGGCGAGGCCGAGGCGGGCGATGAAGTCCTCCAGATACCGTTTGGTGCCCGCGCCGTCGCCGCGCGCCGAGATGACGCCCACGGTGAGGGTGTCGCCCTTGGGGAAGACCCAGCCGTAGCTTCCCGGCAGCGGGCCCCAGTCGATGAGGACCCGGCCCGCCCAGTCCTCCGCGACGGTGGCAGGAACGGGGATCTCCGCCTCCAGGCCCAGGTCCACCTGATCGAGCTTCACCCCGACATGGGCTCCTATCCGGCCCGCGCTGCCGTCCGCGCCGACGACGGCCCGCGCGAGCACGGTCTCGCCACCGGCCAGCACCACGGCGACCGTTCGCCGGTCGGGCACGGCGGGGCCGTGCTGCTCGACCCGCACCACCGAGGCGCCGGTGCGCAGTTCGGCCCCGGCCTTCTGCGCCTCCTCGACCAGACCGGCGTCGAACTCGGGCCGGTTGATGAGCCCGAAGAGCATGCGCCGGGAGCGACGGGTGCGGGCCAGCTTGCCGTTGAGCGAGAAGGTGACCGCATGGATGCGGTCCTTCAGGGGCAGTTCGAACCCGGGCGGCAGGGCGTCCCGGGAGAAGCCGATGATGCCCCCGCCACAGGTCTTGTAGCGCGGCAGTTCCGCCTTCTCCAGCAGCAGGACCCTCCGGCCCGCCACGGCTGCCGCGTACGCCGCCGATGCCCCGGCCGGTCCGGCGCCGACCACGACGACATCCCACACCAACGACTCTTCCGGCTCACGTCCGGCGTCTGCGTTCTCGCTGCTCACGATGTGCTTCTGCTCCCGATCCGACCAGTGGCCCCAAGCTGCTCACGGCATCCTACGGCGCGCTACGGGCCGGCCCTCCTGTGGGAGGATCGGCCATGATTTCGTCGTACATGCGTCGTCACACGCACGGCGTCGCACACGGTCGCGTACACACCGCGCCCTACCCATAACGTCGCACCCACGAGGAGCGTGCCCATGACCGCCCGTCCGATTCCCGAGACCGTCGCCTCGCTGATGCCCCGCGCCCGGGAGGAGCTGGCCGAGCTGGTGGCGTTCCAGTCGGTGGCGGACCCGGCGGTGTTCCCGAAGAGCGAGTGCGAGGGCGCCGCCGACTGGGTCGCCGACGCGCTGCGCGCCGAGGGGTTCACGGACGTCGCCCTCCTGGACACCCCCGACGGGACGCAGTCCGTCTACGGGTATCTGCCCGGGCCGGCAGGGGCGCCGACCGTGCTGCTCTACGCCCACTACGACGTGCAGCCGCCGCTGGACGAGTCGGCGTGGATCTCCCCGCCGTTCGAGCTCACCGAGCGCGACGGACGCTGGTACGGGCGGGGCGCGGCCGACTGCAAGGGCGGGTTCATCATGCACCTGCTCGCGCTGCGCGCCCTCAAGGCGGACGGCGGCGTCCCGGTCTCGGTGAAGGTGATCGCCGAGGGCTCCGAGGAGCAGGGCACCGGCGGTCTGGAGCGGTACGCGGAGGCGCACCCGGAGCTGCTCCGCGCGGACACGATCGTGATCGGCGACACCGGCAACTTCCGGGTCGGGCTGCCGACGGTGACGGCGACGCTGCGCGGGATGACCATGCTGCGCGTGCAGCTGGACACCCTCGAAGGGAACCTGCACTCGGGGCAGTTCGGCGGCGCGGCCCCGGACGCGCTGGCCGCGATGATCCAGCTGCTGGCCTCGCTGCGCGCGGAGGACGGGACGACCACGGTCGACGGTCTGACCGGTGACGCCGACTGGGACGGCATCCAGTACCCGGAGGCGGAGTTCCGGCAGGACGCCAAGGTGCTGGACGGCGTCGGCCTGATCGGCACGGGTACGGTCGCGGACCGCATCTGGGCCCGTCCCGCCGTCACCGTCATCGGCATCGACTGCCCGCCGGTGGTCGGCGCGACCCCGTCCGTGCAGGCGAGCGCCCGGGCCCAGATCAGCCTGCGGGTGCCGCCGGGCCACGACGCGGCCGAGGCGACGAAGCTGCTCACCGCCCACCTGGAGTCGCGGGCCCCCTGGGGTGCGCGGGTGAAGGTGGAACAGGTGGGCCAGGGCCAGCCGTTCCGGGCCGACATGAGCAGCCCGGCCTACCAGGCCATGGCGGACGCCATGCGGGACGCCTACCCGGGCCAGGAGATGCAGTCCTCCGGCATGGGCGGCTCCATCCCGCTGTGCAACACCCTGGCGGGCCTCTACCCGGAGGCGGAGATCCTGCTGATCGGGCTGAGTGAGCCCGAGGCGCAGATCCACGCGGTGAACGAGAGCGTGTCGCCCGAGGAGCTGGAGCGGATGTCGGTCGCCGAGGCGCTGTTCCTGCGCAACTACGCGGAGTCGAGGAAGGCCTGATTTCCTGGGAGGTGCTCCTCGGGAAGGCCCCAGCCGCACGGACCTACGCCCTCGGCGAAGTCGCCCGGAGCGTAGATCCGTGCGGCGTCCGTCCGCCGCTGCGTACGTTCGCCGCATGGATCTCGTCGAGGTACGCCCCCAGGTGCACATGTTCCGCTTCCGGATCGGTCAGGCGTATCTCTGGCGCGACGGGGCGGACCTGACGCTGATCGACGCGGGCGACATCACGTCGGCCGCCGCGATCGAGGACGGGGTCCGCTCGCTCGGCCACGACCCGGCCCGGATCCGGCGCATCGTCCTCACCCACGGCCACCGCGACCATTACGGGGCCGCGCGGGAGCTGGCGGACCGGTACGGCGCCGGGATCCTCGCCCACGCGCTGGACGCCCCCCGTGATCCGGCGCGAGCGCCCCGTACCGGAGCCGGACCTGCTGGACTGGGAACGGCCGCTGTACGCCCACGGGTTGACGTGCCCCGAGGCCCCGCCCACGCAGGTCGACCGCGAGCTGACCGGCGGCGAGGTGCTGCCGTTCGGGGACGGCGCGCGGGTGGTCCACGCCCCCGGTCACACCCCGGGCTCCATCGCGCTCCATCTGCCGCGCCACGGCGTGCTGTTCACCGGGGACGCCGTGGCCTCCGTGGAGCGGGTGATGCTCGGGGTGTTCAACGTGGACCGTGCGGAGGCGGCGGCCACGTTCCGGCGACTGGCCGCGCTCGTGCCCCGTACCGTCTGCTTCGGCCACGGCGACCCGCTCACCGAGGACGCCGCCGCGATGATGGAGGCGGCGGCGAACGGCGGATGAGGCCGGCCGGGTGTCCGGCGCGCACAGGGCTTCCGCGGCGACACGCGGCGGCCCGGCCGCACTCCGGCGCCGTACGGGCGCCGCTCAGCCCACCGGCACCCCCGCCTCCAGGTTGAGCACCGTCTTCCGCTCGCGCGCCCGCAGGGCCCAGCGCAGCCGTTCGTACCGGGTGGGCGGCAGCATCCCCGCGGCCTCCTCCTCGGTGACGAAGCGCCATCCCCGCAGTTCGGAGCCCGGCAGCAGCAGCCGGCCCGCGTCCTCGGAGCGGAGCAGGCCGCCGTCGAAGAGGAAGCGGAGCCCGCCGTAGCCGGGCGGGCGGGGCGACTCCCAGTCGACGAGCAGCAGGGTGGGCACCCGGTCGAGGGTGAGGCCGATCTCCTCGGCGACCTCACGGATCCCGGCCTGGGCGGGGGCCTCGCCCGCCTCCACGACCCCGCCGGGGAACTCCCACCCCGGTTTGTACGTGGGGTCGACGAGCAGCACCCGGTCCTGTTCGTCGAAGAGGAGCACCCCGGCGGCCACCGTCTCGCCGGTCGGCTCGGGAGTCTGCACGATGGGGCACGGGCGCGCGCTCCCGGTGCGCACGGCGTCCGCGATCCGCTCGGCGGTCTCCCGGGGAGTGAGGGCGCTGTTGTCGACCACATGCGCGTCCTGGGCGATCCAGCCGAGGGCGTCGCGGTACGGGCCGATGTGCTCGTACGCCCACCGGCGCACCCGGTCGCTCTGCTCGTCGTCGCCGGGAAACTCCTCGCGGCCCGCGATCCGGCTGCGCAGGATCGTTTCCTCAGGTGAGAGCGCCACATGCCGGACCGGGATGCGCCGGGAGGCGAGCCCGCCGAAGATCTCGTCGCGGTGCTCCTGGCGCAGCAGGGTCATCGGCACCACCAGCACCCCGGGCACCTCGGCGAGCAGCGCCGCCGCCGTGTCCACCACGAGCCGCCGCCAGATCGGCAGGTCCTGGAAGTCGGTGACCTCGGCGAGCCGCTTCTGCGGCAGCAGGGCGCGCAGCCCCGCGCCGGTGGCCTCCGGGTCGTACAGCGTGCTGTTCGGAATCAGATCGATCAGTTCGCCGGCGGCGCTGGTCTTGCCCGCGCCGAACGCACCGTTGATCCAGACGATCACGGTTCCCCCTCTTCCGTAGCCCCCTGTGGCTTGCCCGCAACACCCTGCCGCGGAAACCCCGCGGGGGCGACGGCGTTGGCCGGATGCAGTCGTCCGGGACGAGCAAGGGCTCTCGACGATAGGGAAGCGGGTTCCGGGGCAGGCGTATGCATGTCGGTCCCGCAGCGCCTGCGGGCCGGAGTCGTTGGAGCGTCGGCATCCGGACACCCGGGGGCCGGAAGACCAGGAGGTGCGTCGTGCGGCGGACTGTTCTTGAGCACTTTCCCGCGGGAGACCCGCGCGGCAGCAGGACCGCGGAGGAGTTCGCGGCCCGGCGGCGTGGTGAGGGCCTGGCCGCGGAGGTCGTGATGGACCTGGACCAGGATGCTTTCCTGGTGATCGTGGAGCAGCAGGCGGGCAGCACGGCACCGGCCCCCTAGTACTCCAGTACGACTTCGCGATCTTGCGGCGGGCGACGGCTCCCGGACCGCGTGTTCGGCCTGACCATGAGGCCGGGCAGCTCAAACGTTTGCCTGCTGGCAAGATGATTCGGTGAACATGGCACACCACGAAAACGTCCCTGTCGTACGTCCCATCACCGACGCCGACATCCCCACCTCGGTCGACACACTTGCCCGAGCCTTCGCCGATTACCCCTTCACCCGGCACGTGATCGCCGCAGAAGGCCATGAGAAACGGGTCCGGCACTTCCAGGAAGTCTGTCTCACCCGTATCGGCATGGTGTACGGCCGCGTGTGGGTCGCCGACGAAGGGCGCGCTGTCGCCGTGTGGGCCACTCCCGACGAGGATCCCGCGCCAGCTTTCGCCGAGGTCGGCCCGGTGCTCGGGGAACTGACCGGCGACCGGCAGGTTGCCTACGAATCCGCAGAGCAGGCTGTTGCTCCATACCGGCCGCAGGAGCCGGCGTGGTTCCTCAACACGGTGGCCGTCGCTCCCGAAGCGCAGGGGAAGGGCCTTGGCGGCGCGGTGCTGGTTCCCGGTATCGAGGAGGCAGGGCACGCCGGGTATCCGGCGTTCCTGGAGACTTCCAGTGAAAGGAACGTGCGGTTCTACGAGCGGCTCGGCTTCCGGGTCACGGCTGCTGTCACCCTCCCCCACGGCGGCCCCCGCACATGGTGCATGCGCAAGGACCCGCGCTGAGGTCTGGAATCCCTGCTGGCGACGGGGCGCACTCGGGCGGGCCACCTCGCCGGGAATCGCAGTGCGGGTAGTTGCAATCCTGGACCGGGCCCGACCAGGCTGGGCTGGGAACGGGTGGAGCAACTGCGTGATCATCAGGGGTTGTGTGGACTCTCGAAGATCATGCGGTGGCCGCAGGCCAGCTCATAGACCCTGCCCGGTGGCGAGCCATGTTCGACCAGGTCATGTCCCGGATCGCGGGACGCTTCGGCCGAGTTGAGCCGCGGGCCACCGCCCGCGCCTACCTGCTCGGGCTGCTGTCGAGCGTCGAACGGAAGAACTGCTGGCAGCTGGCCGAACAGGCGGGCCATACCCGGCCCGGGCCGATGCAGCGTCTGCTGCGCTACGCCCGCTGGGACGCCGATGCTGTCCGCGACGACCTGCGTGCCCACGCCGCTGAACACCTCGGCGCTGACGGCGGCGTTCTCGTGGTCGACGAGACCGGCTTCCTGAAGAAGGGCCGGTCCTCAGCAGGGGTACAGAGGCAGTACACCGGCACTGCGGGACGCATCGAGAACACCCAGGTCGGCGTGTTCCTCGCACTGGTCACCAGCCGGGGACGGGCTTGGATCGACCGACGGCTCTACCTGCCCGAGCACTCCTGGGCCAACGACCCCGAGCGCCGCACCGCGTCCGGGATACCCGAGACGGTGCAGTTCGCCACCAAGCCCCGCCTGGCCGCCGAGATGATCACAGCCGCGCTGTACGCCGGCATCACCGCCTCCTGGGTGACCGGCGACGAAGCCTACGGCCAGGACCTCCAGCTCCGCGCCGCCCTCGAAGCACGCGGCACCGGCTACGTGATGGCCGCCGCCTGCTCGATGCGGGTCAGGATCAACCACGGCCGCACCCTTGTCCGCGCGGACACCGTCGTCGGCCGCCTGCCAACCACGGCCTGGCAGCAACACAGCGCCGGAAACGGCGCGAAAGGGCCGCGCTACTACGACTGGGCCTGGATCCAGACCGGCACCGACGACCATCGGCATCTGCTCATCCGACGCAACCCGTCCACCGGCGAACTCGCCTTCTACTTGTGCTGGTCACCAACCGAAGTGCCCCTGTCCGAACTGGTCCGCGTCGCCGGTGTCCGCTGGAGCGTGGAGGAGTGCTTCCAAGCCGCCAAGGGCCAGGTCGGCCTCGACCACTACCAGGTCCGAAACTGGACCGCCTGGCACCGGCACATCACGCTGGCCATGCTCGCCCTGGCCTTTCTGACCGCCCTCGCCGCCGACGCGGCACCGCAACAGTCCGCCGATACACACCAGCCCGCCCGCAGCCGCGATCCGATCACGCTGACCGTTCCAGAGATCCGCCGCCTCCTCGCCGCCGTCTTCAACCCACCAGCCGTGCCTGCGGCCAGGCTGCTGCACTGGTCCAACTGGCGCAGACGCCACCAGGCAACAGCCCGACGCAGTCACTACCGACGACGAACCCGCTGGATAGTTCACGAAACCGTACTGGAGTACTAGGGCGTGTCCGGCGGTCTGCGGCTCACCCGAGAGCCGCGCGTGCGGCGCCGGATGCGGCCCGGCGGACGCCCGGCCTGACGAACCGGGCGTCCGCCGGAAACCCTTGCGGTCTCCGGACCGGCCCTACCGCAGGGCGATGGCCGCCGCCGCGGCCCCGACCAGCCCCGCGTCGGTGCCCATCACGGCGGGCGCGACCGTCAGCCGCCGGAGGTAGGAGAGCGTGGCGTACTCGCGCAGGCTGCGGCGCAACGGTACGAACAGCACGTCACCGGCCCCGGCCACTCCCCCGCCGACCACCGCGATGTCGAGGTCCGCCAAGGTCGCGGTGGCGGCGATTCCGGCGGCCAGCGCCTGGGCCGCACGCTCGTAGGAGGCGATGGCGACCGGGTTCCCGGCGCGTGCGGCGACGGCGACCGCGGCGGCCGTCTCGTCGCCGTCCGGGCCGGGCCGCCAGCCGTTCTCCAGGGCGCGGCGGGCGATGTTGGGGCCGCTGGCGATGCCCTCGACGCAGCCGCGCGCGCCGCAGGGGCACGGGTCGCCGTCCAGGTCGACGCTGATGTGGCCGATGTGCCCGGCGTTGCCCGAGGGGCCGGGGCGCAGGGTGCCGCCGAGGACGAGACCGCCGCCGACACCCGTCGACACGACGAGGCAGAGCGCGTTGTCGTAGCCCCGGGCGGCGCCGAGCCAGTGCTCGGCGGCCGTCATCGCGACCCCGTCGCCGACCAGCGCGACCGACAGCCCGCCCGCCGTCTTGTGCACCCGCTCCACCAGCGGGAAGTCCCGCCAGCCGGGGACGTTGACCGGGCTGACCGTGCCGGCGGCGGCGTCCACCGGACCGGCGCTGCCGATACCGACAAAACCGGCCCTGCCCCACTGCGGCGAGGCCATCAGTTCGCCCAGCACCTCGTCGACCGCGCCCATGACCGCCTCGGCGCCCTCCCGGGCGGGCGTCGGCCGCTGCGCCCGTACGAGGAGGGATCCGTCGCCGTCCACCAGCGCTCCGGCGATCTTGGTGCCGCCGATGTCGAGCGCGGCGACGAGGTCGGTATGCATCGGTGTGGGCTCTCCGGATCGGTGAAGGGGCGGGACCTGCGGGTTCCGTCCATAGTCTGCACAGTCTTCATTCTATTGACAACGTTGTCCAGGGCCTATGCTCGACGCCACAGCTTCCGATCACCCTCGCGGCGCCCTGTCTCGGCCCCGCTCGGCCCCGGCCGGAGCACCGCACGCCCCGCCCGTATCCGACGACAGGACAGCACGTGGACCGGACCGCCCGTCATTCCGAGACCCGCTACGGCAACCGGCCGACCATGAAGGACGTGGCGGCCCGTGCCGGAGTCGGCCTGAAGACGGTCTCCCGGGTGGTGAACAGCGAGCCCGGCGTCACGCCCGACACCGAGCGCCGCGTGCAGGAGGCGATCGACGCGCTGGGCTTCCGCCGCAACGACAGCGCCCGCGTGCTGCGCAAGGGCCGTACGGCGTCCATCGGACTGGTGCTGGAGGATCTGGCGGACCCGTTCTACGGCCCGCTGAGCCGCGCGGTGGAAGAGGTCGCCCGGGCGCACGGCGCGTTGCTGATCAACGGTTCCAGCGCCGAGGACCCGGAGCGGGAGCAGGAGTTGGTGCTGGCGCTGTGCGCCCGCCGCGTCGACGGTCTGATCGTGATCCCGGCGGGTGACGACCACCGCTATCTGGAGCCGGAGATCAAGGCGGGCATCGCCACGGTCTTCGTGGACCGCCCGGCGGGCCATGTGGATGTCGACATGGTGCTCTCCGACAGCTTCGGCGGGGCCAGGGAGGGCGTGGCGCATCTCATCGCGCACGGTCACCGCAGGATCGGGTTCATCGGTGACCAGCCGCGGATCCACACGGCCACCGAGCGTCTGCGCGGCTACCACGCCGCCATGCGGGACGCGGGCATCACCGTCGAGGACGGCTGGGTCTCCCTCGGCTCCACCGAGCCGGAGCGGGTGCGGGCCGCGGCCGAGGAGATGCTGAGCGGCCCCGAACCGGTCACCGCCCTGTTCGCGGGCAACAACCGGGTGACGGTGACGGCGGTACGGGTGATCGCGGAGCGGGAGCGGCCGGTGGCACTGGTCGGGTTCGACGACATCGAGCTGGCCGACCTGCTCGGCATCACCGTCATCTCGCAGGACGCGGCGGCGGTCGGCAGGACCGCCGCCGAGCATCTCTTCCGCCGCCTCGACGGGGCGGAGCACCCGCCTGCGCGGGTGGAGCTGCCGACGACCCTGATCCCGCGCGGCTCGGGCGAACTGCCGCCCGCCTGAGCCGGGTAGGCCCCCACGCGGGACTCCCGGGTCAGGAGCCGCGCGGGCCGTGGCGCCACCGACCGCGGCCTGCCGTCAGGCCCCGGCCACCATCGGCCGGAACTCCCGCGTCAGCAGCGCCAGGAGTCGCGCGGGCGCGTCCTCGGGCGTCGCGTGGCCCGCTCCCTCCAGCCAGTGCAGTTCGGAGTGCGGGATCAGCGCGTGCAGCTGTTCGGCGAAGGGCGGCGGCAGGAACCCGTCCTCGCACCCCCAGACGATCCGGGTCGGCACCGGTACGGACCCCAGCAGATGCTGGAACTCGTCGGTGGCCGCCTGCTCCAGCTGTCCGTACTGGCGGTAGTACGCGGCCCTGCCCTCCTCACCGCGCCATGGGTCGAGATGGGCGGCCAGCACGTCCGGCCGGTAGCCGGCGTGGCTCGCGAAGCGCAGGTGGCTCTCGGCCAGCGCCTCGTGCGCGTAGACGGGCAACTGCTCGAAGAGGTGCGCGTTCTCCCGTACGAGCCTGAACAGCCCGGTCCCCCAGTCGCCGCAGCCCACCGCGTCGACCAGGGTGAGATCGGCGTACCGGGCTCCTTCCAGCAGCAGCGCCCGCAGGGCGACGGCCCCGCCGATGTCATGGGCGATCACCCTCGGGCTCTCAAGACCCCAGTGCTCCAGCAGCCCGGTGAACACCCGCGTGTGCGCGGCCAGCCCGAGATCCTGCCCCGCGCGCTGATCCGACTGCCCGAAGCCGAGCAGGTCGAAGACGAAGACCTGGTGGTCCTGGGCGAGCGCCGGCGCGATCTCGCGCCAGATGCGCGACGAGAACGGGGTGCCGTGGAGCAGGACGACCGGGTCGCCCTCCCCCAGCACGTCCCAGCGGACGGTCCCGTCCGGGGTCTGATACGTCCTGGTCAGTTTGCCGTTCATGACACGCCTCCTGATGTCGGGTGCAGAACCCTGCCGGACTCTCGACGTTACCAGAGCCTGCCGCGTGTCGGTAACGTTGATAAAGTGGGGACCATGCGACGGAACCCGGCACCCGCGGAACTCGAACCGGTCGAGGCGTTCTGCAACACGGCGACCCTTCTCCACGGAGAGGACGAGCTCGCCCGGCCGGGGGCGGCGAGCGGATGGCTGCGTGCGCACGGGTATCCGGAAGCGGTCGCACCGGCCGACCTGGCGGCGCTCACGGAGGCCCGGGAGACCGTGCGGGCCTTCCTGGTGGAGCGGACCGCGCCCGAGGCCCTCGACGCCCTCAACCAACTGATCCGCTCCGTGGCGGGCGCCCCTGCCGTACGCCCGGACGGCACACTCGCCCTGGCCCCGGCCGACGAGGGGCCGGCGGCGGAGATCGTACGGACGGTGCTCGAAGCCCTGCTGCGGGACGGCCTGACCGGGCGTCACGCGACGCGCCTCAAGGCCTGCGCGGCGCCGGAATGCCGCTGGGTCTTCTACGACCGGGCGCCGTCGTCGAACGGCCTGTGGTGCGACATGGACGTGTGCGGCGCCCGGCACAAGATGCGGGCCTACCGCGCCCGTGGCGGCGCGGCCGCACACCGGGAGGACAGGCCCTAGGGCTGTTGGGGTGGCGGGTCGGGCCGCAGGGGCGTGGTGCCGACGGATCGGCGGGGGCGGCTCCCTATCGTCGGCGGCCGAAGCCCCGCCCCCGTACGGCACGCTCCGGCGGACCGAACGGCGGACCTGGGTGTCGGAGCGTCACCTCCCCAGCCCCCTCGGCCCGCCCGCTCCTCCGCCCGTCGGCTCGGGCGGCCGCGCGGACCGGGCCGCACGGGGCGCCCCTCCCCTTCCCGGGCCGGTACGGCAGCGGGCAGGGCATCCAGAACAGGTACGCACCCATGAGCCGTCCCGCATCGCCCCGGGCGATCCCATCGGTCCCGTCGGCCCCATCGATTCCTTCAGCCCCGAAGCAGGGGCGCGGACAGCCCCGTTGGCGGCTCGCGGCGACGGCCGCGGCGTTGCTGCTGTGCGCGGCGCCGGTCGCATCCGCCGCACCCGGGACCGCGCCCGGCCCGGCGGAGGGGAACCCCCCGGCGCACGGCGCGGCACCCCTGTACATCTCCGACTACAGCGACAACACCGTGCTGCGGCTGCCGCCCGGCGGCGGGGCCCCGGTCATGGTCGCGGTGACCGGTCTGATCCGCCCGACCGGGATGGCGCTCGCCCCCTCGGGCGACCTGTACATCTCCGACACCGGCAACAACCGGGTCGTCCGGGTGCCGAGTGGCGGCGGCCCCCAGACCGTCGTCCCGACCACCGACCTCTCCCGCCCCATCGGGCTCGCGCTGAACGCGGACGGCGACCTCTTCATCGCCGACAGCTTCAACGACCGGGTGGTGAAGGTTCCCGCCGACGGCAGCGGCCAGGTCACCGTCCCCACCACCGGGCTGCTCCACCCCAACGGGCTCGCCCTGGACAAGGCGGGGAACCTCTTCGTGGCGGACTTCGTCAACGACCGCGTGGTCAAGGTACCCGCCGACGGCGGCCCGCAGACGACCGTGCCCACGACCGGCCTCTCCCAGCCGACCGGCCTGGCCTTCGGCCGGGGAGGGGACCTGTTCATCTCCGACAGCGGCAACGACCGGGTGGTGCGACTGCCGGCGGGCGGCGGGCCGCAGCGGACCGTCCCGGCGACCGGGCTCAACTCCCCGTACGGGCTGGCCTTCGACCCGGCGGGCGCGCTGTACATCGCGGACTTCAACAACGACCGGGTGGTGAAGCTGCCGATGCGCGGCGGCCAGCGGACGGTGCCGGTCGCGGGCCTGCGCACCCCGGCGGGACTGGCCATCCCCTCGGGGCGCGCGGGCTACTGAGTTCTCTGCCCGGCTTACGGAGCGGTGACCGTCAGGTCGCCCCGGCGCGGGGAGGCGAACGCGTCCAGGTCCGCGCGGGTCAGGCCGGTCAGCCGGGCGACCTCGGCGGTGTCCAGCGCGCCGCAGTCGATGCCGCGCAGCAGGTAGCCGCTGAGGGCCTTGGCGGTGGCGGGTTCGTCCATGACGTCACCGCCGGCCTTGGCCACGTAGGCGGCGAGACGGGCGGCGGCGGGCTCCAGGCCCTCGCGGTAGAAGGCGTACACGGCCGCGTAGCGCGTCGGGAGGTGGCCGGGGTGCATGTCCCAGCCCTGGTAGTAGGCGCGGGCCAGAGCACGGCGGGTGAGGCCGTAGTGGAGCCTCCAGGCCTCGTGGACCTGAGCGGTCGGGCCGACGGGCAGGACATTGGTGGAGCCGTCGGAGACGCGTACGCCGGTGCCGGCGGCGGCGACCTGCATCACGGCCTTGGCGTGGTCGGCGGCGGGGTGGTCGCTGGCCTGGTAGGCGGCGCTGACGCCGACACAGGCGCTGTAGTCGAAGGTGCCGTAGTGCAGCCCGGTCGCGCGGCCCTGAGCCGCGTCGATCATGCGGGCGACGGCGGCGGTCCCGTCGGCGGCGAGGATGGACTGGCTGGTCTCGATCTGGATTTCGAAGCCCATACGCCCGGCGTCGAGGCCGTGGGCCTTCTCGAAGGCTTCTAGGAGCTGGACGAAGGCGGTGACCTGCTCGGGATACGTCACCTTCGGGAGGGTCAGCACGAGCCCTTCGGGGAGCCCGCCCGCCGCCATCAGGCCGGTGAGGAAGACGTCCGTGGTGCGGATGCCCCGGTCGCGGACACCGGCCTCCATGCACTTCATCCGGATACCCATGTACGGGGCGGCGGTGCCGTTCGCGTACGCCTCGGAGACCAGGCGCGCGGCCCGGGCGGCGGCCTCGTCCTCCTCGGCGTCCGGGCGGGGGCCGTAGCCGTCCTCGAAGTCGATGCGCAGGTCCTCGACGGGCTCGCGCTCCAGCTTGGCGCGTACGCGGTCGTGGACCGGGCCCGCCAGCTCCTCGGGGATGCCGAGGACGGCGGCGAACGAGGCGGCGTCGGGGGCGTGTTCGTCGAGGGCGGCCAGCGCCTGGTCGCCCCAGGAGCGCAGGGTGCCGGGCTCGAAGACGTCACCGGGTACGTAGACGGTGTGCACGGGCTGGCGGGTGCCGGGGTCTCCTGGGTAGCGGCGGGCGAGTTCCGCGTCGACCGCCGTGAGGGAGGCGCTGATCTCCTCGCTGACCGCACCGGCGAGGCTCGTTGCCACCTTCTCCTGCTGACCCATGACCGTACCCTCCACGCTCTCGCTGTTTCCGCTTCCCGGAATCAACAATCCGTATAGTGAAGTTATAAGGCCGCTCGACCTGCGTCAATGGTCGCCCGGAACGGCACCGGGCCGCGCGGTGGGGTTCACCGTGCGGCCCGGGCGGGGTGGCGCTGGGGGATCAGCCCTTGCGGGTGTTGATCTCCTCGGTGAGCTGGGGGACGACCGTGAAGAGGTCGC
>BMTG01000023.1 GCA_014649555.1 Streptomyces globisporus
ATCTTCGCGATGCCCGACATTCCGGCGCCGCCGATGCCGATGAAGTGGGGCCGTTCCATGGCGGCGGGAATGCCGGGTGCCATCTGTACTCCTGCGGTCGTGGTTCGGGTTCCGATGAGGCGGCCGAGGGCCAACCCGGACCGCGCGGCTTCAGCCTATTCGCTGTGCGCGAAGAGCTTGAGCACCGGGACGCCCACCTTGTGGCGGGCCCGGGAGGCCCAGTCGCGGTGGAAGAACTCCTCCACGTAGTGCGGGGCCGTCAGGACGATGACCTCGTCCGCGCCCGCCTCCTCGACGACGGCCGTCAGTTTGTCCAGAGGGTGATCCTCGACCACCTGTCCGACGGCTTCGGAGCCCGCCTGGCGCAGGGCCCGTAGGGAGTACTCCAGGCCGATCTCGGCGGGTTCACGGGCCTCGCTGCCCTCCGGCTCCTCCCCTTCGCGCACCGCTTCCTTCAGCTCTCCCATCGCCACGTCGTCGATCGCGCGCAGCAGAACATCGGCCTGGTCACCGCGCGGCTGCAACAGAACGACGAACGAGATCCGCTCCTCGCCGTGGAGCGTGGTGACGAAGTCCACGTCCTCGGGAGTGAGCGGCTTCTCGATCATCAAAACGCTTGTGAACACGACAGGCGCCCTTCCGCTTCTTCGTCTCGTCGACCGCCGGCTCGACCGTCGACGGTCGTTTGCTGAAACCATCCTTCCCCGCGCTTCCACGGGGTTGCAGGGGTAAGTGTGCCCAGCCGCAGCTAAGCGGAACGGTAAATTCCGCTAACTGTCCGTCCGACGGTACCGAGAGAAGAGGAAACCGGCCTCTTCCAGCAGCGATGCCAGGAAAAAACGTTCCGGCACGGCAACCCCGGGACCCCCGGCGATGCGCTGAGCGTCACCCGCAGTGAGCATCGGGGAGAGCGTCAGGCACAGCTCGTCCAGCGCGCCGGCCGCCACGAACTGGCCGAGCAGCCGGGGCCCGCCCTCGGTGAGCTGGCGGCGCAGCCCCCGGACGGCCAGTTCCCGGACGACCCGCTCGGGGTCCACCCGGGTCCCGTCGCCCGCGATCACCACCACGGCGCCTGCCTTCCGGGCCGCCTCGATCCGGTCGGCGGGGGCCCCGGCGCCGGTCACCACGAGGGTGGGGACGAGCGGCTCGGTGAACAGCGGCAGCGAGAAGTCCAGGTCCAGGGAGCCGGTCACCACCGCGACGGCGGGCGCGGGGCCCTGCCCGGCGGCCGCCCGGCGCTCCGCGAACGCCTCCCGGGCGCGGGCCGGACGGTATCCCTCCTGCCGTACGGTCTCGGCCCCGGCGATCACCACGTCGGCCAGGCCCCGCAGGGTGCCGAAGATCCGCATGTCGGCGGCGCAGGAGATGGGCTGCGAGCGGCCGTCGTGCTGGGCGGCCCCGTCGAGGGTGGAGACCATGTTGGCGCGCAGCCAGGAAGTCCCGTCGGGGAGGCCGGAGGGGTAGGCGTACGCCTCCGCCAGCTCGTCGAGACTCCACTCGCGGTCGGGGGCGGCGGCGCCCGTCGTTGTCAGGTCCGTCACAGGGAACAGGCTTCGCATGGGTTGCAGTCTGGCACGGGCCTTAGGGTGGACAGTTGTGTCGTCATCCACCGCGTTTCCGGGGCAGAGCCCCCTTGCCGAAACGGCCCCGCTGTCCCTGCGCGCCCGCGAGCCGCACGTCCCCGCCGACCGTCTGGTCGCCGAGATGGTGCCGCCGCCGCGCTTCGATTCGGTGCGCTTCGACACGTACGTACCCGACCCGAACCAGCCCAGCCAGAGCGAGGCGGTCACGGTCCTGGAGGGGTTCGCCGCCGGGCTCGGCGGGGCGCACGCGACGGGTTCCGGCCGCCGCAAGTGGTTCGGGAGCAAGAAGCCGGCCGCGCCGGCCGGGCCGCGCGGGGTGTATCTCGACGGCGGCTACGGCGTCGGCAAGACCCACCTGCTGGCCTCCCTCTGGCACGCCACGCCCGCCGAGCCGTCGCTGAAGGCGTTCGGGACGTTCGTGGAACTGACAAACCTTGTGGGCGCGCTGGGGTTCCAGCAGACCGTGCGGACGCTCAGCGGTCACCGGCTCCTGTGCATCGACGAGTTCGAGCTGGACGACCCGGGCGACACCGTGCTGGTGTCCTCGCTGCTCAGCCGGCTCGTGGAGTCGGGGGTGGCGCTGGCCGCGACCTCGAACACGCTGCCGGGCAAGCTCGGCGAGGGCCGGTTCGCCGCGGCCGACTTCCTGCGCGAGATCCAGGGCCTGTCCGCGCACTTCCGCCCGCTGCGCATCGACGGCGAGGACTACCGGCATCGCGGTCTGCCCGAGGCCCCGCCGCCGTACAGCGACGAGCAGGTGACCCGGGCCGCGTACGCCACGCCGGGCGCGTCGCTGGACGACTTCCCGGGGCTGCTGGACCACCTGGCGAAGGTGCACCCGAGCCGGTACGGCGCGCTCACCGACGAGCTGGGCGCGGTCTGCCTGACCGGGGTGACGCCGGTGCCCGACCAGTCGACGGCGCTGCGCCTGGTGGTGCTGGCCGACCGGCTGTACGACCGGGAGGTTCCGGTGCTCGCTTCCGGGCTGCCGTTCGACCAGCTGTTCAGCGACGAGATGCTGAACGGCGGGTACCGGAAGAAGTACTTCCGGGCGATCTCCCGGCTGACGGCGCTGGCGCGTGACGCGAAGGGGCTGGTGGCGCAGTAGGTTCGGGGGCGTAACGCAACGGGACACCGCGAGGTGCCCCGTGTTGTCCCGTACAACCGCGCACACCGTTCGAAGGGATCCAGCATGGCTACCACGCGTCAGGCGCACACGGTCTGGGAAGGCAACCTGATCGAGGGCAAGGGGGTCGTCACCTTCGACTCCTCCGGCATCGGTGAGTACGACGTCTCCTGGCCGTCCCGCTCCGAGGCGGCGAACGGCAAGACCAGCCCGGAGGAGCTGATCGCCGCCGCGCACTCCAGCTGCTTCTCGATGGCGCTCTCGCACGGTCTTGCCGGGGCCGGTACCCCGCCCACCAAGCTCGAGACGAAGGCGGACGTCACCTTCCAGCCCGGCACCGGCATCACCGGAATCCACCTCAGCGTCGTGGGTGAGGTCCCCGGTCTCGACGAGGCGGCCTTCGTGAAGGCGGCCGAGGACGCCAAGGCGAACTGCCCGGTCAGCCAGGCGCTGACGGGCACGACGATCACGCTGTCGGCTTCGCTGGCCTGACCGGTCGGCCTCGCCGGACCGGCCCGTCGGCCGACGCCGGCCTGACCGCCCACGGGCGGCCCTTCCTCTCTGGGCCGTCCCAGCAGCAACACGGGGCGCGGGGGCGCGCATGGTTCCCCCGCGCCTCTGTGCGTGCTACACACGTGCGGGTCACTTCACCTGTCCGCCAACAGGGAGTCACCTCATGTCAACCGCACCCCGCTCCACCGCAACCCGACGCCAGGTCCTGGCAGGCAGCGGCGCAGCCGCAGCGATCGCCTTCACGGGAGCCTTCTCCGAACTCTTCGCGGGCACGGCAGCCGCGCGCGGCCACGACGGCTACGGCCCCCTCGTCCCCGATCCGGACGGTCTGCTCGACCTGCCGAAAGGATTCCGCTACCGGGTGCTGTCCCGGGAGGGCGAGCCGCTGCGCTCCGGCGAGGGCCCGGTGCCGAGCAACCACGACGGCATGGCGGCCCTGCGGGGCCGCAACGGGCGGATCCACCTGGTCCGCAATCACGAGAACCGGCACACGGCCGAGATCGGCGTGCCGACGATTGAGGGGCTGACCTACGACCCGGCGGCCAAGGGCGGCTGTACGTCGCTGGAGCTGGACGGCCGCAACAAGGTGCTCGGCGAGCGGGTCGCCATCGCGGGTACCGCGGTCAACTGCGCGGGCGGGCCCACCCCCTGGCGCACCTGGCTGACCTGCGAGGAGAACGAGGACAAGGCCGGGACCAACGGGTACACCAAGGACCACGGCTTCATCTTCGAGGTGGACGGCGCCGATCCGCGCCGCACCGGGGCCGTCCCGCTGACCGCGATGGGCCGTTTCCAGCACGAGGCGATCGCCGTCGACCCGAAGTCGGGGATCGTATACGAGACGGAGGACGCGTTCGACAAGCCGTTCGGGCTCTTCTACCGCTTCCTCCCCGAGAAGCCGCTCGGCGGCACCGGTTCGCTCCGGGCGGGCGGTGAGCTGGAGGCGATGCGGGTCCCGGGCGTGCCCGACCTGTCGGTCGTCCAGGAGACGGGGACCAGCTTCGACCGGATCGAGTGGGTCCCCGTACCGGATCCGCTGGCGAAGGAGACGGCGATCCGCTTCCAGGACTTCGGGCCGAAGGGGATCACGCACGCGCAGAAACTGGAGGGCTGCTACTGGGGCGGCTCGTCGGTCTACTTCGTCTCCAGCTTCGCCCACCGCGACGAGGGCTCGGCAGCCGACCACTACGGCCAGGTGTGGCGCTACGAGCCGAAGAAGCGACGGCTGACCCTGGTGGTGATCTTCGGCCCGGACACCGACATCCAGCTGCCCGGCGAGTCCCCCGACAACATCTGCCTGGCGGCCGACGGCGGGCTGATGGTCTGCGAGGACGGCGGCGGCGCGCAGCATGTGCTCGGGGTGACCCGGCGCGGCGAGGTGTACGCGATGGCACGCGGGCGGCAGAACATCGGGACGCCCGAGGAGCCGGAGTGGGGCGAGTTCGCGGGGGTCACGTTCTCGCCGGACGGCTCGACGATGTACGTGAACTGCTACACGCCGGGGACGACGTTCGCGGTGACGGGGCCGTGGTGCTGAGGTAGCCACTTCCCGGCGCCCGCCTTCGGAGTGCCACCGACCGATATTGCCATATTGTCGGATATTTTCCGTGAGTGATCACTGCTGCACGGAAGACGCGGAAGACCCGGAAGGCACGGAAGGCACGGCAGACGACGGTTCTGGCGGTCGCGGGGGTGCTGACCGGCACCGCCCTGACCGGGTGCGGGGGCGAGGCCCCCGCACCCGCTCCCCCACCCCCGCCCGCTTCGGTCTCTCCCGCCCCGAAGAAGCCGCCGACGATGGCCCCCGGCCCGGCGGGCCGCACCCCGGTCTTCGAACGGAGAGTGGCGGGCGGGCGCAGGGACGCGGGCGGCGGGTCGGCGGAGAAGGTCGTGGCGCTCACGTTCGACGCCGACATGACGGCCGATCAGGGCCCCCGGGCCGCCTCGGGTGAGCGGTTCGACAATCCGGAGCTGGTCGCGCTGCTGCGCCGGCTGAAGGTGCCCTCCACGGTCTTCATGACCGGCCGCTGGGCCGAGGAGTACCCGGCCCAGGCGAGGGCCATCGGTACCGACCCCCTCTTCGAGGTCGCCAACCACTCCTACAGCCACCACGCGTTCAGCTCCCCCTGCTACGGGCTGCCGGTGGTCGGCAAGAACGCGATGACCCGCGACGTCGAACGCGCCTTCACCGCGTTCCGGAAGGCGGGTGTGCGGAACGTGGTGCCGTACTTCCGCTTCCCCGGCGGCTGTTACGACGACACGGCCCTGCGCGCCCTGGCCCCGGCGAACGTGACGGCCGTCCAGTGGGACGTGATCAGCGGCGACGCCTTCGCCACGGACGCGGGCGCGGTGGCCGAGCAGGTGCTGGACGGGGTCCGGCCGGGCTCGCTCGTGGTGATGCACTGCACCCGCAGCGCGGCCCCGGCCACCGAGGCGGCGGTACGCCGGATCGTGCCGGAGCTGCGCGAGCGCGGGTACCGCTTCGTGAAGGTGTCGGAGCTGATGGAGGACGGCGGCTGAGCCGGGGCGGGTCGTCAGTCAGCCGGAGCAGGCCGTGCGCCCCGCCTCCTGCCAGGCGCAGACCGGGCAGAGCGTGGCCCCCTTCGTCGACTCCGGGTACTCGGTCGGCTCGCGGCACAGCACGCACTCGGCGTACGGAGGGCCTCCAGCGGCTCCGTACGGCGGGGCGGTCGTGCTCGGCTCCGGGGAGTCGCAGTACGTGCCCTCGCCGTGCGGGTCGTCCGTTTCCCGGCTCAATTGGCGGTCTTCTCGGGCCTGGCCTCGCTCGGGCGGACGATGACGAAGCCCTCGCCCTGGAGCATCAGCTGGACGGCCTCGCCGGAGCCGCCGCGGACCATCGAGCCGACGCTCTGGGAGCGGTTCAGGCTGGTCGTGAGCTGCTGGCTCCAGCCGACGACCCCGTCCGTGTCCACGTACACCGGCTGGGCGGCCGTCACGGGGATCACGATCGGGGTGCCCTCGCACATCAGGCCGAGCTTGCCGTATCCCGTGAAAACGCTGTTGAAGAGGCCGCCGCCGACCATTCCGGCGCCCTTCACCGTCTTGATCTCGTAGGAGAGGGTGGGGTCGAAGCAGAGGACGTTGCGGCCGTTGATGGTGATCGAGTCGCCCTGGTCCAGCTCCACGATGAAACAGTTCGCCGCCTCGTGCGCGAACCATGCCTCGCCCTGGCCGCGGACGGCCATCAGCGCGAGGCCCTCGCCGGTGACGGCGCGCTTGAGCATGCCGCCGATACCCTGGCCCTTGCGCTCGAACTGGAGGTTGCCGCGGAAGGCGATCATCGAGCCCTGCCGGGCGTGCATCTCCCCGTTGACGGCGTACTTGATGGATTTCGCGTTCTGCAGGGTCATCCCCGGGGCGGTGGCCGGCTGGGCCATGTGCTCGCTGGAAAAGAGATCGCTCTTCATGCGGAGCATCCTCACCCGGACCCGGTCGTTCCGCCAAGCAGGTGACCTCGTCCGCCTGGCAGACTGGGACGGTGACCAGCCATGACACCCCCTCCCCCGCCTCCGGGAGCCCGTTCCGCAGCGGCCCGACCGACCGCGATCAGGCGCCGCAGTTCGTGCTGCCTCTGGTGCTGCACCTGGAGAAGACGGACCCGCCCGCCCGCACCGACGCGCTGCGGGCCGCCGCCCGGGCGGTGCTGACGATCCTCTCCGACGAGCGTTCCCACGGCGACGGCGCGTGGGCGGCGGCGATGCGGGACTGGCAGGACGCCCGGATCCGCAAGGTCGTGCGCCGGGCGCGCGGTGCGGAGTGGCGCAAGGCGGCGGCGCTCGACGGCATCACGGTGACGGGCGAGGACGGCGCGGAGGTACGGGTGTTCCCGCCGATCCCGCTGGACGGCTGGCCCAAGGAGCTGGCCAAGCTCCAGGTGTCGGGCACCGACCTGGACGACCCCGAGCCGCCCGCCGCCCCCGATCTGTCGGGCCCGGTGCTGTGGCTGAACCCCGATGTCGACATGTCGGCGGGCAAGACGATGGCCCAGGCCGGGCACGGCGCGCAGCTCGCCTGGTGGGAGCTGTCCGACACCGAGCGCAAGGCCTGGCGCGAGGCCGGGTTCCCGCTCTCCGTGGCCACCCCCGGGCCGGAGCGCTGGCGGGAGCTGACGGCGAGCGGGCTGCCGGTGGTGCGCGACGCGGGGTTCACCGAGATCGCCCCCGGCTCCTGCACGGTGATCGCCGACCACCCGGCGCTGCGCCGCTGAACGGGACGGCGACCACAGCGGGTCCCCCGTCGCGGAGCCGCGACCACATCGCCCGCGCGCTGAACGTTTCTCGTTCCTCTTACGTACCTCCCGGTACTGCCCTGTCGGCAGTACCGCCAAGTAGCCTGCGCAGCCAGTCGATTGGCGGTTGATCGACGCCTGTTCGATCGACGCTGTCACGCCTCGGCCCGGGAGACACCTTGTTGCGACGCATCAACGGCACGGCCCTCATCATCGCGGCACTGGTCGCCACACTCGGCGCGCTCGCGTTCCCCGTCTGGTCCTACGCGGACCGTTCGGGCACCGGCGAGGCGAATCTCAACGCCTCCAGCGTCGCCACCCAGTGGGGGCCGCTCTCCGCGACCGACCGGGACTTCCTGGTCAAGGTGCGGCTCGCCGGGCTGTGGGAGCTGCCCGCCGGGCAGCAGGCGATCGAGCGGGCGCCCAGCGAGGCGACGAAGGCCGCCGGGGACCACCTCGTCGTCGGGCACACGGACCTGGACCGGCGGGCCCGGGACGTCGCGGCGAAGCTCGGGGTGGAGCTGCCCAACCAGCCCACCGCCCAGCAGCAGGAGTGGCTGCGGGAGCTGACGGCGGCGAGCGGTGACGCGTACGAGCGGAAGTTCGCCAACATCCTGCGCGCCGCCCACGGCAAGGTCTTCGGCCTGATCGGCCAGGTCCGCCACACCACCCGGAACACGCTGATCCGGCAGCTGGCGAGCGATGCCAACCAGACCGTGCTGGACCACATCACCATGCTGGAGGCGACCGGGTTCGTCGACTTCGACGCCCTGGCGCGCGAAGCGGTGAGCGGGTCGACGTCCAGTCCTTCCGGCCCGCCGATGCCCCGGGACGGCCAGGCCCCGCTGGCCCCGGTGCCGGTGACGCCGACCGGCGAGCAGTCCTTCACCTCGCGCCCGGTGCCGCCCACGATGATGCCGATGCCATAACGACGGCGGCGGGTCCGGAACCTCAAATGAAGCTCTGAACGTCCCCCCGGTCGGGTTCATCGCCGCGCGACGGGGCCATGACCCCTGGGCAGAACGAGGTGAGCAGGGGGACGGGGGACGTCATGGAACTGGGTATCGGTATCGGCTGGCGGCCGGAGATCGCGGCCGAGGTGGAATCGCTGGGCGGGATCGACTGGGTGGAGGCGGTCGCCGAGAACCTCTGCGCCGACCATCTCCCGGACTCGCTGGTGCGGCTGCGGGAGCGCGGGGTGACCGTCGTGCCGCACGGGGTGGCGCTCGGGCTCGGCGGCGCGGACCGCCCCGACCCCGACCGGCTCGCCGGTCTCGCGGCGCGCGCCGGACTGCTGGGGGCGCCCCTGGTGACCGAGCACATCGCGTTCGTACGGGCCGGGGGGCCGCTGACCGCGTCGCCGAGGCTGGAGGCGGGGCACCTGCTGCCGGTGCCCCGCACCTGGGACGCGCTGGACGTGCTGTGCGAGAACGTGCGGATCGCGCAGGACTCGCTGCCGGTGCCGCTCGCCCTGGAGAACATCGCCGCGCTGATCACCTGGCCGGACGAGGAGCTCACCGAGGGGCAGTTCCTGGCGGAGCTGGTCGAGCGGACCGGGGTGCGGCTGCTGATCGACGTGGCCAATCTGCACACCAATCACGTCAACCTCGGCCAGGACCCGGCGAAGGCGCTGGACGAGCTGCCGGTGGAGGCCATCGCGTACGTCCATGTGGCGGGCGGGGTCGAGAAGAACGGCGTCTGGCACGACACACACGCCCACCCTCTGTCCGAACCCGTCCTGGAGGTGCTGGCCGAGCTGCGCTCCCGGGTCGATCCGCCCGGCGTGCTGCTGGAGCGGGACGACGCCTTCCCGCCGGGCGCGGAGCTGGCGGGCGAACTCGACGCGATCCGGGCGACGCTGCGGAAGGCGGCACCCTCGGCGGGTCCGGGGCCGGACCGGGCGGCGCCTCGGAAGGCCGTCCCCTCGGCGGACCGGAGGAACGCTCTGGAGCAGGCGGCACCCTCGACGGGCCAGGGGCCGGACCGGGCGGCGGCGCGGAAGGCCGACCCTTCGGCGGACCGGGGGCCGGTCGCGAGCCCGGCCCCGAGGCCGGACCCGGCTCCCGCGTCCGACGGCAGCGCCGGCGCCGGGGCCCGTACGGACACATCCGCCCCCGTGCCCGCCGGCACCCGCGACCGTACCGCCGTCGCGCAGACCGCCCTGCTCTCCGCCCTGGTCGCCGGAACGCCCGCCCCCGAAGGCTTCGACCACCGGCGGCTGCGGGTGCAGAGCCGGGCGCTGGCGGCCAAGCGCGCCGACGTCGTCGCCAAGGTGGCCCCCGAACTGCCGGAGATCCTCGGCGACGGCTACCGTGCCGCGTTCCTCGCGTACGCCGGGAGCCGCCCGATGTCCGGTGGCTACCGCCGGGACGCCCTGGACTTCGCGGAGCACGTGCTCATCGCGGGCGGTCCGGCCGATCCGGCGGCGCGGCGCCGGCTGACGTACTGGTGGCAGGACCGGTCGGGCGCCCGGCCCCCGCGCCGTACGACCCGTCTCGTCCGGGCGGCCCGTGCCGCCCTCGTGGGGAAGTGACCGCCATGAACACGCTCGCTCTGCTGGCGACCCTCGCGATCGTCGTCTCGTCGGTGCTGCTCGTCGCCAAGGCGGTGGCCGAGCGGTCCCGACGTCCCTCTCCGGGCCCCGGCGTCGCCCTGCACGACCTGTACGAGGTCGCCTTCCTGAACGGCGGTCCGGCCAGGGTCGTGGACACCGCCCTGACCGCCCTGCACGCGGACGGCCGGCTGGCCGTCGGCGGACCCGGCATCGTCGCCGTACAGCGGGCACAGGCGAACGACCCGGTGGAACGTGCGGTGTTCCAGGAGCTGGCCGCCGCCCCGAACGGCGCCCTGCACGTCCTGCGGGAAGCGGTCATGCGGCACCCGGCGGTCCAGGAGGTGGGCGACGGGCTCGCGGCGCGCGGGCTGCTGGTGCCGCCCCACCGGCTCCGCCCGCTGCGGCGGTGGGGGCTGACCCAGGGGACCGTGTGCCTGATCGCCCTCCCGCTGAGCCTGCTGCTGACGTTCGTCCAGTTCGCCACGGACGACTCCCTGGACTTCTCGGTCCCGTTCATCGTGAAGATGCTGCCCGCGATCGTGATCGGCTCGTTCACCGGGCTGATCGTCGCCAACACCTCGGCGGGCCGCCTCACGGCGTCGGGGCGCCACGCCGCCCAGTCGTTCCGGGCCGCCTACGCCTACGTGGTGACCCCCGCCCATCTCGTCGCCACCCTGGGCCTTCGCGCCCTGCCGGATCCGGTGTTCCAGGCCCAGTTGATGGCCGCGGCACGGCTGAGCGCTCCGCGACGGCGGTCCTCCGGGCGCGTCGGCGGATCCACGGCGACGGGTGTCACCGCCGTCGGCGTGGCGACGGTCTGGTGCGCCGCGTCCGGTCCCGGCGGCTCCAGTTGCGGGGGGTCGACCGGGGGCGGCTCCGGATCGAGCTGCGGAGGCGGCTCCGGGTGCTCCTCGGGGTCCGGGTGCGGAGGCGGCAGCGGGTCGAGCTGCGGCGGTGGCTCCAGTTGCGGCAGCTCCAGCGGCTCCAGCTGTGGGGGCGGAGGCGGCGGATCCAGCTGTGGGGGCGACGGCTCCTGAAGCGGCACCCCTGGGCCTGAATCAGTTGCGTACGTCAGGACTTTGATCGGCCGTCAGGGTGGATTCCGGTGACATTCCGGGGCGGTGCTGGACATATCCGCCCGGCCGCCCGACCATCCCTCTCCGCATCCGCAGAGAGGCCCCCCGCGCGTGAGAACTGCTGCGCTCTACACATCGATCGGCTCCCTGGTCCTGTCCGCCCTCGCCGCCGCTCCGGCGGGGGCCTGGGAACGCCCCGGCTCCGCCGAGGCCCGGGGCACCGCGATCGCCGCCGCCCGAGCCACCGCCGCCGGGATCGACTTCGCCGCCTGCCCCGAGGAGGAGATGCTCCCGGACTCCCTGAAGTGCGGCACGGTGAAGGTGCCCCTCGACTACGCGGAGCCGGACGGGCGGCAGCTCGAACTGACCGTCAGCCGGACGCCCGCCACCGGTCCGGCCGAGGAGCGGCAGGGCGCCTTCGTCTACAACCCGGGTGGCCCCGGCGCGTCCAGCATCACCTTCCCGCTGGCCGGGGAGCTGCCGGAGTGGAAGGAGATCGCCGAGGCGTACGACCTGGTCGGCTACGCCCCGCGCGGGGTGAACGGCTCCTCCGCCCCGCTGAGTTGCCAGGACCCGGCCGCGTACACGAAGGGCCCGACCGACGCCCCGACGCATCCGACCCAGGAGGACAAGGAGCGGCGCGTCGCCCGGGCGAAGGCGTACGCGCGGGGCTGCGCGGAGCACGCGGGCGAGACACTGCGGCACTACACCTCGCTGAACAACGCGCGGGACCTCGATGTGCTGCGGGCCGCGCTCGGTGAGAGCCGGCTGACGTTCATGGGGGCGTCCTACGGGACGTACTTCGGGGCGCTGTACGCGACGCTGTTCCCCTCCCACGTACGCCGCATGGTCTTCGATTCGGCGGTCGATCCCGACCCGGAGCAGATCTGGTACCGCTCCAACATGGGCCAGTCGCTGGCCTTTGAAGCGCGCTGGGGGGACTTCCGCCGCTGGGTCGCCAAGCACGACGACGTGTACCACCTGGGGACCACCCCTGAGGCGGTGCAACGGCGCTACGACGAGGTGCGCGCCGAGCTGGCGGTGAAGCCGGCGGGCGGCAAGGTCGGACCGGGGCAGCTGCACTCGGCGTTCCTGGGGGCCGGTTACTACGACGACTACTGGGCGATGCGGGCGACGGCGCTGTCGGAGTACGTCCGGGGCAACTCGGAGCCGTTGGTCGCGCAGGCGTCCCCGCGCGAGGTGGCGGCGAAGGACAACGAGAACGCGCAGGCGGTGTACACGGCCGTCGAGTGCAACGACGCGCCCTGGCCCGAGGACTTCGAGGTCTGGGACCGTGACCACACGGAACTGGCGCGCGTCGCGCCCTTCGAGACGTGGGACAACGCCTTCTCGAACCTGCCGTGCGCCTTCTGGCCGGCTCCCCGGCAGCGGCCGCTGGACGTCCGCGTGGGCTGGAGCGAGCTGCCGCCCACGCTGATCCTGGCGGCGGAGCGGGACGCGGCGACCCCGTACAAGGGGGCACTGGAGCTGCGGAAGCGGCTGCCCGGCTCGTCGCTGGTGACGGAGCGGGACGCGGGGACGCATGGCATCGGCGGGGCCGGGAACACCTGCGTCGACGATCATCTGCGCCGGTATCTGCTGACCGGCGAGGTGCCGGGGCGGGGTGCGGACTGTGCCGCGCACCCGGAGCCCAACCCCGTGTCGCTGGACTGACGTCGGGAGAGAACGGAGCGGGGGCCGCCGCACCTTCACGGTGCGACGGCCCCCGAAGCCGAACCCGGTGTCGCTGGAGAGGCGGACGGCACGATCGGTGCCCGGTGCCCGACTCTCTGATCTTCCGGGTTGGGGTGGCGCGGGACTCGCTGGTTATGCGAGCCCGGCCACCAGGTCTGCGACGCTCTTCCTGCGGCCCGTGTAGAACGGGACCTCCTCGCGCACGTGGAGCCGTGCCTCGGAGGCGCGCAGGTGACGCATCAGGTCGACGATGCGGTACAGCTCGTCCGCCTCGAAGGCGAGGATCCACTCGTAGTCGCCGAGCGAGAACGAGGCGACGGTGTTGGCGCGGACGTCGGGGTAGCCCCGGGCCATCTTGCCGTGGTCCGCGAGCATGCGGCGGCGGTCCTCGTCGGGCAGCAGGTACCAGTCGTAGGACCGGACGAAGGGGTAGACGCTGATGTAGTCGCGCGGCGTCTCGTCGGCGAGGAACGCCGGGATGTGCGACTTGTTGAACTCGGCCGGGCGGTGCAGCGCCATGTTCGACCAGACCGGGTCGAGCGCGCGGCCGAGCTTGGTGCGCCTGAAGAGGTTGTACGCGTCCTGGAGCTGGTCCGAGGTCTCGGCGTGCCACCAGATCATGATGTCCGCGTCGGCCCGCAGCCCGGACAGGTCGTAGGTGCCCCGGACGGTGATGTCCTTGGCCGCGAGCTGGTCGAACAGCTCCTGCACCTCGTCGGCGTAGCCCGCGCGGTCCAGCGGGAGCACGTCGCGCAGTTTGAAGACCGACCACAGGGTGTAGCGGATGACCTCGTTGAGGTCCTTGGCCTTCTTGCCGGCGTTCGGACTCTTGCTTGATGTCACAGTCTCAGGAGCACTCATACGGCTATTGTCCCGCCTCGCTCCCCGTGCCCCGAACCCGGGTCGGCGTGGCGATGATCTCCCTTGCGATCTCGTCGGCCGCGCGGTGCGCGCTCGCGATGCAGGCGGGGATGCCCACCCCGTCGTAGACCGCGCCGCAGATCCGCAGGGCGGGCAGCTTGGCGACCTCGTCGCGGATGCGGGCGACCCGGGTCAGATGGCCGACCGGGTACTGCGGCAGGCCGCCGATCCAGCGGGTGACCTCGGTGTCGACGGGCCGGGCGGTGAGGCCGGTGGCGGCGGCGAGGTCGCGCAGGGAGACGGAGACGAGCTCCTCGTCCTCGCGGTGGAGGTGGTCCTCCTCGCCGTAGCGGCCGACGGAGGTGCGGAGCACGAACAGGTCGGGGTCGGCGTCGGCGACCCACTGCCACTTGTTGCTGGAGAACGTGGACGCCTTGATCGTGTGCCCGTCGACCGGCGGCACCAGGAAGCCGGAGCGGCCGCGCAGGGCCTCGTACGCCTCGATGTCGGTACGCCGGAAGGCCAGGGTGACCAGGGCCATCGA
Organism: Streptomyces globisporus; assembly: GCA_014649555.1. Taxonomy (GTDB): domain Bacteria; phylum Actinomycetota; class Actinomycetes; order Streptomycetales; family Streptomycetaceae; genus Streptomyces; species Streptomyces globisporus. The sequence continues at coordinate 14,202 of BMTG01000023.1, forward strand.
CGCGTACTCGACACCGGACAGCTCGGCGGAGGCGGCCGGGGACTCGGCGGCGAGCAGGGTGCCCGCCGACCAGGCGGGGGTGGCCAGGACGATGCCGTCGGCGGCGATGGTCCGGGTGTCGGTGCGGACGGCCCAGCCCGCTTCCGTACGGGTCAGGCCGAGGACAGGGGTCTCGGTGAGGATCTCGCCGCCCCCGGCCCGTACGGCGTCGCCGACGGCGGCCGGGAGGGTGCCGATGCCGCCCGCGATGCCCTGGAAGACGGGGCCGGTCTGCTGCCGGGCGGCGGCCCGCTCCTGGATGCGGCGGACACCGTCCAGCAGCGGGCCGCCCTCCTTCACGGCCTCGAAGAGCTGGGGTACGGCGGCGCGCATCGAGATCCGGTAGGCGTCTCCGGCGTAGACCCCGCCGAGGAGGGGCTCCACCAGCCGGTCCACGACCTCACGGCCGAGCCGGTCGGCGACGTACGCGCCGACCGCGACGTCGTCGCCGACGGGGGTCGGGGTGAGGTCGCGCTCCTCGGCGATCCGGGCCAGGCCCTCGGGGGACAGCACCTCGCCGAGGACCGCCGGGTCGCCGGGCACGCCCATGACGTGCCCCTTGGGCATGGGGCGCAGCGCGTCGCGCGTCCAGAGCGACGCGGTGGCGGTGGCGGGCGGCTGGAGCCGGTCGCCGAGGCCCACGGCCTCGGCCAGCGCGACCGCCTCGGGGCGCCGGGCGAGCATCGACTCGGCCCCCAGGTCGACCTGGACGCCCGCGATCTCGCCGGTCATGAGCTTGCCGCCGAGCCGGTCCGTGGCCTCCAGGAGGGTGACCCGCAGGCCGGTGGCGACCAGGTGGTGGGCGGCCGCCAGACCGGCGATGCCGCCGCCGATGACGACGACGTGCCCCGGGGGCGTTTCCGCACGCTGTTGAGAACGCTGCATGGGTCCACTCTCTCAAACCCGTACCGAGTCCCGACCGTGACCGCTTCGAAACCGCCCGTGGGCAACCGGTCCCGGGGCCGCCGCGTCGAACGGTCACCATCAACGAACTTTCTGGGGGGACCAGTTATGGATGTGGAGAGAAAGAGCGGGCGATCGTTCGTCCGCGCACGTGCGGCGCTCGTGGCAGGGTCGCTCGGCCTGCTGCTCGCCGTCGGCGGCTGCGGGGCGTCGGGCGACTCGATGGACAGCGGCGCGAAGGCGGCGGACGGAAAGGCCGCGCCGCGCGAGGGGTTCGCGGACGGGGACGGAGGGGCAGCCGCCTCCGCCGCTCCCGAGGAGCAGGCGGACGGGAAGGCGGCCGGGAAGAAGGCGGCACCGAAGCCGGGGGGCACCCATGTGATCCGTACGGCCACGCTTTCCGTCGAGGTGAAGAGCGTGCCGAAGGCCGCGGCCGCCGCGCGCGGTGTCGCGGAGGGCGCGGGGGGCCTGGTCGCGTCGGAGAACACCGAGCGGCTCGACGACACCTATGAGACCTCGCACCTGGTGCTGCGGGTGCCGCAGGAGCGGTTCCAGGAGGTGCTGCGGGAGCTGGCGGGTTCCGGGAAGCTGCTGTCACGCACCTCGAACGCGAAGGACGTCACCGATCAGGTGGTCGACGTGGAGAGCCGGATCGCCACCCAGCGGGCGAGTGTGGCGCGAGTGCGGGAGCTGATGGACCAGGCGGAGAAGATCAGCGATGTGGTGGCCCTGGAGGGCGAGCTGAGCAGCCGTCAGTCCGATCTGGAGTCGCTGCTGGCCCAGCAGGCGAGCCTGAAGGACCGGACCTCGCTGGCGACGATCACGCTGGACCTGACGCCGCCGGACGCCCCGGGCGACGACGGGTCGAAGGACGAGGACCCCGGGTTCCTGGACGCGCTGGGCGGCGGCTGGGACGCGTTCGTGACGATGCTGCGGTGGATCGCGGTGGCGTTCGGGGCCGCGTTCCCGTTCCTGCTCACGGCGGCCCTGGCGGCCCTGGCGGTCGTGGTGTGGCGGGTGCTGCGGAAGCGCAAGGCCGCCCGCCGTGCGGCTCCGGCGGTTACGGCGGCCCCGGCCGGGAAGGACGGTGCCTCGGCCCCCTGACGCGCTCCGGCGTCGTAGCGTGGGGCCCTGATTCGCCGATGCGGCGAACCGGCGGAAGGGACCCGGCATGGCAGCGGAGCGACTGGTGGTCATCGGCGGTGACGCGGCGGGCATGTCCGCCGCGTCACAGGCCCGCAGGCTGAAGGGGCCGGGCGCGCTGGAGATCGTCGCCTTCGAGCGCGGCCACTTCACCTCGTACTCCGCCTGCGGCATCCCGTACTGGGTGGGCGGCGACGTCGAGGCCCGCGACGACCTGATCGCGCGCACCCCCGAGGAGCACCGCGAGCGGGACATCGATCTGCGGATGCGGACCGAGGTCACCGAGCTGGACGTGGCCGGGCAGCGGGTGAAGGCGCTGGACCGGGAGAGCGGGAAGACGTACTGGACGGGCTTCGACAAGCTGGTCATCGCCACCGGGGCCCGTCCGGTGCGCCCGGCGCTGCCGGGGATGGACGCGGCCGGGGTGCACGGGGTGCAGACCCTGGACGACGGGCAGGCGCTGCTGGACTCGCTGGACGCGCTGCGTTCCGAGGGGCCCCGGCGGGCGGTCGTGGTGGGCGCGGGGTACATCGGCGTGGAGATGGCCGAGGCGATGCTCAAGCGGGGCTTCGAGGTGACCGTCCTCAACCGGGGCGAGCAGCCGATGGCGACGTTGGACGCGGACATGGGGCGGCTCGTCCACGAGGCGCTGGACGGTCTCGGCATCACCACGGTCAACGGGGCGGCCGTGACGAAGATCCTCACGGGTCCCGACGGCCGGGTCACCGAGGTGGCCACGGACGCGGGGACGTATCCGGCGGACGTGGTGGTCCTCGGTATCGGCGTGGAGCCGGAGACGGGGCTCGCGCGCGCCGCGGGCCTGCCGGTGGGGCCGCACGGCGGGCTGCTGACGGACCTGGCGATGCGGGTCGTGGGCCACGACAACATCTGGGCGGGCGGCGACTGTGTCGAGGTCCTGGACCTGGTGGCGGGCCGCACCCGGCACGTGGCGCTGGGCACCCACGCCAACAAGCACGGCCAGGTGATCGGTTCCAACATCGGGGGCGGCTACGGCACGTTCCCCGGCGTGGTCGGTACGGCGGTGAGCAAGGTCTGCGATCTGGAGATCGCCCGGACCGGGCTGCGGGAGAAGGACGCCCGCGCGGTCGGGCTGCGCTATGTCACGGCGACGATCGAGTCGACGCAGCGGGCGGGGTACTACCCGGGGGCGAAGCCGATGACGGTGAAGATGATCGCGGAGCTGCGTACGGGCCGGCTGCTCGGGGTGCAGATCGTCGGCCGCGAGGGGTCGGCGAAGCGGGTGGACGTGGCGGCGGTGGCGCTGACGGCCGGAATGACGGTGGAGCAGATGACGGCGCTCGACCTCGGCTACGCCCCGCCGTTCTCGCCGGTCTGGGACCCGGTGCTGGTCGCCGCCCGCAAGACGGTGGCGGCGGTGCGGGGCGCGGGGAGCTGAACGCCAGGGGGCCGGCCTTCCGGCCGGCCCCCTGCTGCATGCGTGCTTCAGCGCGCGGTCTGCTCGTGGACGTACCCCACGAGGCGGGTGAGCGCGTCCGGGTCCATGTTCGGCATGACGCCGTGGCCCAGGTTGAAGATGTGACCCTCCAGTCCGGCGGCGGCGTCCAGCACCTCGCGGGTCTTGGCCTCGACGGCCGGGGTCGGCGCGAAGAGCACCGCCGGGTCGAGGTTGCCCTGGAGCGCCTTGCCGGGTCCGACACGGCGGGCGGCCTCGTCCAGCGGGACCCGCCAGTCGACGCCGACGACGTCCGCGCCCGCCTCGCCCATCAGGCCGAGCAGTTCGCCGGTGCCGACGCCGAAGTGGATGCGGGGGACGCCGTAGGGGGCGACGGCGTCGAAGACCTTCGCCGAGGCGGGGAGAACCGCGCGGCGGTAGTCGGCGGGGGCCAGCGCGCCGACCCAGGAGTCGAAGAGCTGGACGGCGGAGGCGCCGGCCTCGATCTGGACCTTGAGGAAGGCGCCGGTGATCTCCGCGAGCCGGTCCACGAGGTCGGCCCAGAGCTGCGGGTCGCCGTACATCATGGCCTTGGTGCGCTCGTGGTTGCGCGAGGGGCCGCCCTCGACGAGGTAGCTGGCGAGCGTGAACGGGGCCCCGGCGAAGCCGATGAGCGGGGTGGCGCCCAGCTCGGCGGTGAGCATTCCGATGGCCTCGGTGACGTACGGGACGTCCTCGGGGGTGAGGTCGCGCAGCCGGGCCAGGTCGGCGCGGGTGCGGATCGGCTCGGCGATGACGGGGCCGACCCCGGGCTTGATGTCGAGATCGATGCCGATGGCCTTCAGGGGCACCACGATGTCGCTGAAGTAGATCGCGGCGTCGACCTTGTGGCGGCGTACGGGCTGCAGGGTGATCTCGGCGACCAGCTCCGGCATCATGCAGGAGTCGAGCATCGCGATGCCCTCACGGACCTTCAGGTACTCGGGCAGCGAGCGTCCCGCCTGGCGCATGAACCAGACCGGTGTGTGCGGGACGGGTTCGCGGCGGCAGGCCTTGAGGAACGCCGAGTCGTGGGTGGCGTTGCGGACCGCGTCGAGGCTGGCGGAGGTCGTCGTCTGCTGGCCCGAAGGGCTGTCGTTGGCACTCACGCACAGAATCTTCGCACGCGTGCCGAAGGAGCCCGGCCCCGCACGGGTGTCTCTCCCTGCGCGCGGCCCGCCTTCCGCCTACTCTTCCCCGCATGGCTCCGGCTCAGGGACAGTTTTCCGATCATTCCGACGGCGTTGAGGACAAGGACCGCGCGGAGGAGGGCCCTCCCGTGCCTCCCGCGTTCCTGGCGGCGGTCGACGGGCTGCGCTCCGCGCGGCTGCGCCCGGAGCTGGAGGTGGAGGCGACCAGGCCGCCCCAGCGCCTCGCGCCGCACGCGTACGCCCTGGAGGCGGCGGTGGTGGACGGCGAGGACGATCTCGCGGACGGCAGACTGGTCCTGCTGCACGACCCGGCGGGGCACGACGCCTGGCAGGGCACGTTCCGGCTGGTGACCCTGGTCCGCGCGGAGCTGGAGCCGGAGATGGCGGCGGACCCGCTGCTGCCGGAGGTGTGCTGGTCCTGGCTGACGGGTGCGCTGGAGGCGCGGGGCCTGTCGTACGGGGAGGCCGGCGGGACGGTGACACGCGCCGGATCGCACTACTTCGGTGCGCTCTCCGCGCGCCGTCCGGCGACACAGATCGAGATCCGCGCCTCGTGGACGCCCAAGGAGTGGCGCGGCGGGATCCCGGACACCGCCTCACACCTGATGGCCTGGGGTGATCTGCTGTGCCAGATCGCGGGGCTGCCGCCGTCCGATCTGTCCGACGCGGCGGTGGTGACGTTGCCGCAGCGGCGCGGGCCGCAGGTTTCGTAACACTCCGTCACCCGTATCGCACATACGCCGGATCTCTTTTCGTACAATCGATCGCGCGTCCTATTTGCCCGAATTGTTACTCACCAAATCGTGATCTTCCCCTAAAGGAGGACGGGTCCGCTGCCGAAGAGGTCAATGACCCTTCAAGCACGGTTCGCCCCCGGCTTCACCCCCCGAGCCGGCCCGTCCCGCCACTCCCCCAGGAGGCCTGGTGTCCGTTCTCCTTGAGCAGCCCGCAAGCCTGGTCGCCTACCGCCCGAACAAGCCGACGGCCATGGTCGTCGTGGCCGACCCGCGCGTCCGTTCCACCGTCACCCGCCATCTGTGGGCCCTCGGAGTACGTGACGTCATCGAGGCGTCGTCCATCGCGGAGGCACGTCCCCGCGTCGGCAACCCGCGCGACATCTGCATTGCCGACGTCCACCTGCCCGACGGTTCCGGGCTGACCCTGCTGTCCGAGACCCGCGCCGCAGGCTGGCCCAACGGTCTCGCCCTCTCCGCCGCCGACGACATCGGCGCCGTTCGCAACGCCCTCGCGGGCGGCGTGAAGGGCTACGTCGTCACCGGCACCCGAACCAACATCGGCCACCCCACCCGCCCCGGCGTCGCCCCCATCGGCGCCAACGCGGCCCGCATGCACCGCAGGCCTCCCGGCTCCCCGAGCCACCCGGGCGGCTACCGCGAACTGTCCGGACGTGAGGTGGAGGTGCTCCGCCTGGTCGCCGAAGGCCAGTCCAACAAGGCCATCGGCGTCTCAATGGGCCTTTCCGCCCTGACCGTCAAGTCCCACCTCGCCCGCATCGCCCGCAAGCTCGGCACCGGAGACCGTGCCGGAATGGTCGCCGTCGCCCTGCGGACGGGCATCATCCACTGACCGCCCCCCGCCGGGACGTGCACCGATGCGACTCCGGCTGGATTACGTGCATGGCCGCCCGTCGACGGAACGTTCCGTCGACGGGCTCCGTGCATACACAGATACCCTTGACACGTGACCGACGCCCAAGAGACCGCAGCAGACACTTCACTGCGAACCACCGGGGGCGCTCCCCCGGACGACGTCGCCCCGGCGCCGATCCCCTTGCTGGAGCCGCGCGAGGGCATTCCCCCGGTGGTGACGTCCGACGACGCCCTCGCCCGGGTGATCGCCGCCTTCGCCGCGGGCACCGGCCCCGTGGCCGTGGACGCCGAGCGCGCCTCGGGGTATCGATACGGCCAGCGCGCCTACCTCGTACAGCTGCGCCGCGAGGGCGCGGGCAGCGCCCTGGTCGACCCGGTCGGCTGCCCCGACCTCTCCGGTCTCGGCACCGCGCTGGACGGCACCGAGTGGATCCTGCACGCCGCGACCCAGGACCTGCCGTGCCTGCGGGACATAGGCATGACCCCCAGCTCGCTCTTCGACACCGAGCTGGCGGGGCGGCTCGCGGGCTTCCCGCGTGTCGGCCTCGGCGCGATGGTGGAGAACGTCCTCGGATACGCCCTGGAGAAGGGCCACTCCGCGGTCGACTGGTCCACCCGCCCGCTGCCCGAGCCCTGGCTGCGCTATGCCGCCCTCGACGTGGAGCTCCTGATCGACCTGCGCGACGCGCTGGAGGAGGAGCTGGAGCGGCAGGGCAAGCTGGAGTGGGCCCGCGAGGAGTTCGACGCCATCGCCGCCGCGCCGCCGGCCCCGCCCCGCAAGGACCCCTGGCGCCGCACCTCGGGCATGCACAAGGTGCGCCGCCGCCGCCAGATGGCCGTCGTCCGGGAGCTGTGGACCACCCGTGACCAGGTCGCCCAGCGCCGGGACGTCTCGCCGGGCAAGGTGCTCGGCGACGCCGCGATCGTCGAGGCCGCGCTCTCGCTGCCGGTCGACGTGCAGGCTCTGACCGCGCTGCCGGGATTCGGCCACCGCATGGGCCGCCGTCAGCTGGAGCAGTGGCAGGCGGCCGTGGACCGGGCCAAGGCGCTGCCGGAGTCGGCGCTGCCGCAGCCGGGTCAGCAGCCGGCCGGGCCGCCCCCGCCGCGCTCCTGGGCCGACAAGGACCCGGCCGCCGCCGCCCGGCTCTCGGCCGCCCGCACGGCGGTCTCCGAGCTGGCGGAGCGCCTGCACATGCCCCAGGAGAACCTGATCACCCCGGACACCGTGCGCCGGCTCTGCTGGGAGCCGCCGAAGAACCCGACCCCGGGCGCCGTCGAGGACACCCTCGCCGGGTACGGGGCGCGGAACTGGCAGATCCAGCAGGTCGCCCCGCTCCTGGTCCGGGCGCTGGACGCCACCGCCTGACACCCACGAGGAGCTGACCCGGGGGGGGGGCGGGCATGGGGACCACGGCGTACGGCGACTGGATACGCGACTTCGAGGCGGCGCGCCGCGAGCGGGCCGAAAGGGGCGATCCGGAATGGCGGACCGGGGTTCCCCTGCACCCCGCGATCCGGCGCAGCCTGCAGCGTTTCCAGGTCGGCGAGGACGGCGACGGGGCCGAGCCGATCACCAAGGCGGAGGCGGCCGGTGACGCGGAGTACGCGTCGGCGGTGCGGATGTTCGTCGCGGAGGAGCGAAATCACGCCAGGTTGCCGGCGCTTCTGCTGGCCTCCGGCGGCGCGCCGCTGATCGCCTCCCACTGGAGCGACCGGGTCTTCGTGACGCTCCGCCGCGCCCTGGGGCTCCGCCTCGAACTGCTGGTCCTGATGATCGCGGAGGTGGTCGCGCTGCGGTACTACCGGGCCCTGCGGGACGGGGCCGGCGATGCGCTGACGCGGGAGGTGGCGGGGCGGATCCTCTCCGACGAGGAACGGCACGTGCCCTTCCACTGCCACCGCCTGCGCCGCTCGCTGCGCCCGCTGCCGCCGCCGGTGCGGGTGCTGGTGACCTCCGGGTGGCGGGCCGCCCTGGCCGCGGTCGCGCTGGTGGTGGCCGCGGACCACGGACCCGCGCTGCGGCGGCTGGGGGTCGGGCGGGGACGATTCGTGGCGGAGGTGGTCCGGTCCTCGGGGCCGATCGCGGTGACCATGCGGTGAGGGGCGCGCCGTGGACGGAAGGCCGGGACGCCCGGGAACGTACGGCCGAGGCGCCCGGGAAAGCCCCCGGCGGCCGCCGGGGTGGTGTGACCTTCGACGCTCCGGCCGTGGGGGGTGGGCAGTCTGGTTACCCGCAAGTAGCATGATGGCAGGCGGTGCGTCCCCGTGGCGCGCCCCGCAGCAGTGCCATCCCGCACCCTGGAGGAGAGCCACCGTGCCTCGTACCATCCGGGACGTCGTCTTCGTCGACGGCGTCCGCACCCCGTTCGGCAAAGCGGGCCCGAAGGGCATCTACCACGAGACCCGCGCCGACGATCTCGTCGTGAAGGCCATCCGGGAGCTGCTGCGCCGCAACCCGGACCTGGACCCCAAGAAGATCGACGAGGTCGCCATCGCCGCGACCACGCAGATCGGGGACCAGGGCCTCACGCTGGGCCGCACCGCCGGAATCCTGGCCGGTCTGCCGCAGTCCGTCCCCGGCTACTCGATCGACCGCATGTGCGCGGGCGCGCTGACCGCCGTCACCTCGACGGCCGGTTCCATCGCCTTCGGCGCGTACGACGTCGTCGTGGCCGGTGGCGTCGAGCACATGGGCCGCCACCCGATGGGCGAGGGCGTCGACCCGAACCCGCGGTTCGTGTCGGAGAAGCTGGTCGACGAGTCCGCCCTGTTCATGGGCATGACGGCGGAGAACCTGCACGACCGCTACCCCACGATCACCAAGCAGCGCGCCGACGAGTACGCGGTGCGTTCGCAGGAGAAGGCCGCCAAGGCGTACGCCAACGGCAAGATCCAGCAGGACCTGGTACCGGTCTCGGTGCGCCGCACCAACGCCGAGGCGGGCGAGACGGGCTGGGGCCTGGTCACCGCCGACGAGCCGATGCGCCCGGGCACCACGCTGGAGTCGCTGGCCGGTCTGAAGACCCCCTTCCGCGCCCACGGCCGTGTGACGGCCGGTAACGCCGCGGGTCTCAACGACGGCGCCACCGCTTCGCTGCTCGCCGCCGAGGACGTCGCCCGCGAGCTGGGCCTCCCGGTCAAGATGCGCCTGGTCTCCTACGCCTTCGCGGGCGTCGAGCCGGAGGTCATGGGCTACGGCCCGATCCCGGCGACCGAGAAGGCGCTGGCCCAGGCCGGCCTCTCCATCTCCGACATCGGTCTCTTCGAGATCAACGAGGCGTTCGCCGTGCAGGTGCTCGCCTTCCTGGAGCACTACGGCATCGCGGACGACGACGCCCGTGTCAACCAGTACGGCGGCGCCATCGCGTACGGCCACCCGCTCGCCTCCTCCGGTGTCCGGCTCATGACGCAGCTGGCCCGGCAGTTCGAGGAGCAGCCCGAGGTCCGCTACGGCCTGACGACGATGTGCGTCGGCTTCGGCATGGGCGCCACGGTCATCTGGGAGAACCCGAATTTCGACGGAGGCAACAAGTGAGCTCCACCACTGAGCTTCTGAAGGGTGCGGCCGAGCTGTTCCCCGGCGAGGTCGTCACGCAGGCGCACGTACGCCACCTGGACCTGCCGTTCGGCGCCGGGCGGTTCGCGCTCATCACGCTGGACAACGGCCTGGACCACACCAAGCCGACCACCTTCGGACCGCAGTCGCTGGCGAACCTGGACGCCGCGATCGACCAGGTCGAGAAGGAGGCCGCCGACGGCACCATCACCGGCATCGGCCTCACCGGCAAGCCGTTCATCTTCGCGGTCGGCGCCGACCTCAAGGGTGTCGAGCTGCTGAGCCGTCACGAGGACGCGCTGGCCATCGGCAAGGGCGGCCACGACGTCTTCCGCCGTCTCTCCGGCCTCGCGGTCCCCACCTTCGCGTACTACAACGGCGCGGCGATGGGCGGCGGTGTCGAGGTCGGTCTGCACTGCTCCTACCGCACCGTCTCGAAGGCGCTCCCGGCGTTCTCGCTGCCCGAGGTCTTCCTCGGTCTGGTCCCCGGCTGGGGCGGCTGCGCGCTGCTCCCGAACCTGATCGGCGCGGACCGCGCGGTCTCGGTGATCATCGAGAACTCGCTGAACCAGAACCGTCAGCTCAAGGGCAAGCAGGTCTTCGAGCTCGGCATCGCGGACGCGCTGTTCGAGGGCGCGGACTTCCTGGAGCAGTCGCTGATCTGGACCGCGAACGTGCTCAAGGGCTCGGTCTCGGTCGAGCGCGCCGAGGTCGACCGCGGTGACGCCTGGGACGCGGCTGTCGCCCGCGGCCGGGCGATCGCCGACTCCAAGGTGCACGGTGCGGCCCCGGCCGCGTACCGCGCGCTGGACATCATCGCGGCGGCGAAGGACGGCGACCTGTCCGCCGGCTTCGACGCCGAGGACCAGGCTCTCGCGGACCTGATCATGGGCGGCGAGCTGCGCAGCGGCATCTACGCCTTCAACCTGGTCCAGAAGCGCGCCAAGCGCCCGGCCGGCGCCCCGGACAAGAACCTGGCCCGCCCGGTCACCAAGGTCGGCGTCGTCGGAGCCGGTCTGATGGCCTCGCAGCTGGCTCTGCTGTTCCTGCGCCGCCTGGAGGTCCCGGTCGTCCTCACGGACATCGACCAGGAGCGCGTCGACAAGGGTGTGGGGTACGTCCACGCCGAGATCGAGAAGCTGCTCGGCAAGGGCCGCATCAACCAGGACAAGGCCAACCGCCTCAAGGGCCTGGTCTCCGGTGTCCTCGACAAGGCCGAGGGTTTCGCGGACGCGGACTTCGTCATCGAGGCCGTCTTCGAGGAGATCGGCGTCAAGCAGCAGGTGTTCGCGGAGGTCGAGGCGGTCGCCCCGGCGCACGCGATCCTCGCCACCAACACCTCCTCGCTGTCGGTGACCGAGATGGCGTCGAAGCTGAAGAACCCCGAGCGGGTCGTCGGCTTCCACTTCTTCAACCCGGTCGCGATCCTCCCGCTCCTGGAGATCGTGCGCGGCGAGCAGACCGACGACGCCTCGCTGGCCACGGCGTTCGGTGTGGCCCGGAAGCTGAAGAAGACCGCGGTCCTGGTGAAGGACGCCCCGGCGTTCGTCGTCAACCGCATCCTCACCCGCTTCATGGGCGAGATCCAGAACGTCATCGACGAGGGCACCCCGGTCGAGGTCGCGGAGAAGGCCGTCGAGCCGCTCGGCCTGCCGATGTCCCCGCTGGTGCTCCTGGAGCTGGTCGGCCCGGCCATCGGCCTGCACGTCTCCGAGACCCTGAACCGCTCCTTCCCGGAGCGCTTCACCGTCTCGCAGAACCTCGCGGCGGTCGTGAAGGCCGGCAAGCGCGGCTTCTACGTCTACGACTCCGGTGCGCCGGTCCTCGACCCCGAGGTCGCCGCGCTCCTCAAGCAGGGCGACACCGTCCTGACCGAGGAGCAGACCCGCGACCGCGTGCTCGACGCGGTGGCGCAGGAGATCGGCCTCATGCTGGACGAGGGCGTCGTCGCCGAGGCCCAGGACATCGACCTGTGCCTGATCACCGGCGCGGGCTGGCCCTTCCACCTGGGCGGCATCACGCCGTACCTGGACCGTGAGGGCGTCTCGCAGCGGGTGAACGGCAAGCCGTTCCTCGCGCAGGGTGTGGCGAGCGTGCCGGCGTAGCCACTCCGCCGTGAACCAACGAGCTCGGGACGTACGGGATTTCCTTCCTGTACGTCCCGAATCCGTATCGGTACCCGGCCGGGCCGGTCGGCATCCGGGCCACCCACCGCTTGGACAACTGTTCTACACTGATCGGTCAGTCGAACATTCACGGACCGGCCACTCCCCCCACCCGAGTCCCCCGTACTCCCCCGCCCCCGCGGGTCATGAGATGTGAGGACTCGCGCACGATGAGCAACGACGAGACGCCCCCGGGCCCCCGCGCCTCCCGACGTGCGGCGAAGCCCCGCAAACGCCGCCGCGGCCTCAAGATCACGCTCGGTGTCCTGCTCGTCCTGCTGCTCGCCACCGGTGGCACCCTCTACTGGCTCTACAGTCAGCTCGACGGGAACATCAAGGGCGTCGACATCAACAAGGCGCTCGGTGAGGACCGTCCGGAGAAGCTCCCCACCAGCGGGCAGAACCTGCTGGTCCTCGGCTCGGACTCCCGTGCCGGGGCGGAGAACAAGGAGCTGGGCGGCGGAGGCTCCGTCAGCGGCGCGCGCTCCGACACCGCGATGGTGGTGCACATACCCGAGGGCCGGTCGAAGGCCGTCGCCGTCTCCATCCCACGCGACACGCTGGTGACCCGGCCCGAGTGCGTCAAGGACGACGGCTCGACGGTGGCGGGCAAGGAGCGCGTCATGTTCAACTCCGTCTACGCGCAGGCCGGTCCGGCCTGTGTGGTGAAGACGGTGGAGAAGATGTCCGGCGTCCGCGTCGACCACTATCTGGAGATCAACTTCGCCGGGTTCAAGGACCTGGTCGACGCGATCGGCGGGGTCACCGTCGACGTACCGCAGGACATCGACGACAAGGCGTCCGGGCTGCACCTCGCCGCGGGCCCGCAGAAGCTGGACGGCACCGAGTCCCTGGCGTACGTCCGGACCCGGCACGGCATCGGTGACGGAAGCGACCTCGGCCGGATCGGGCTCCAGCAGCAGTTCCTGATGGCCCTGCTGAGCGAGGTCAAGTCGCAGGACCTGCTGGGCAGTCCGGCGAACTCGTACAAGATCGCCAAGTCCGCCACCCAGTCGCTCACCACGGACTCCTCCCTCGCCTCGCTCACCTCGCTGGCGGAGTTCGCCCGCTCCATGAACGGCGTCGACCCGGCCTCCATGGAGACGATCATGCTGCCGGTGGCGTACGACAAGATCGACCCGAACCGGGTGATCGCGTCCGAACCGCAGTCGGGTCAGCTGTGGAAGGCGATCCGCGAGGACACCACGATCCCCGAGGAAGCGAAGAAGTCCCCCGCCACCGGGGGCTGACGGGCCGTCGTGCCGATCCCCCCGTGACACCCTGCCGGGATGAGCGAGGACGAAGCGGTGCTGGTGATCGTGGACGGCGCCAATGTGGTCGGGTCCGTGCCCGACGGCTGGTGGCGCGACCGGCGCGGGGCGGCGGTCCGGCTGCGCGACTCGCTGGTCCCGTACGCCACGGCCGGGCTGTCGGGGCTGCCGGGACCGGTCGAGATCGTGCTCGTGGTCGAGGGAGCCGCCCGGGGCGTCGACTCCGTGGCCGGGGTCCGGGTCGCATCGGCCCCCGGCAGCGGTGACGATCTGATCGCCGGGCTGGCGGCCGCCGCGGGACCGGACCGGGAGTGCGTCGTGGTCACCGCGGACCGCGGACTGCGACAGCGGGTCGAGGCGTACGGGGCCCGGTGCGTGGGGCCCCGTACGGTACGTCCACCGCGCCGACCGGGGAACGAGAGCATGTCGGGCTGATGAAGATTTCGGGGAAAGGCTGCCCTTTCAGGATCGAAGAGACAGGCGCGACTCCTGCGGCAGGGTGGACTCCTGTACGGTCGTCCCCGACCCCGTGCCGTCAAGGCGTGCCACGAGCCCCTGCACGCCGGCCCGCGCCCCGCGCTGTGTCCCGTCGGTACGCACGGTCGCACCCGAAGTCGCTTGCCGCGTCCGGCACTTCATTTACTCGGCCTGCGGGGACCGGCCGGGTGAGGCCCTGGGCGAGGTGCACTCGGCGCCGGTTGTCGACATGGCTCCTGATCCAGACGTGAGTAAGGAATGCGCATGGCACAAGAGCACGATCCTGATAGTCACATACCACCGCGGCAGGCCACGTCCGGGACGAGCGGTGGATCCGGAACTGGGGCCTCCGCGAGTTCACCGGTCTCCGTCCGCCGGGCGGTCACCATGCGAGGCACTGCCGGGGAACCCGGCGACGCTCTGACGCCGGCCGCTCAGCGCGGCCGCTCCGAAACTCCGTCCTCGTCGTCCGACCCGGATGCGAGCGCACACGGCCCGACGAGCGAACCCGAGCAGGACAAGGGAGCCGAGCAGCCGGCCTCGCAGAGGCAAGGGGCGGAGGCCCCTGCCAACGCCGCGGCCCTTCGCGGTACCGGCACTCCGAAGCAGTCGGAGAGGAAGCCCTCGGCACCGGCAGAGGCATCAGCCGCCGCCGGAGGAATGGGCGCTGCTTCGGCGGCGGAGCCCTCCTCGGCACCGGCCGCGGCAGCCGCCTCCGGCGGATCCCCGGAAGCCGCGACAGCAGTGGCGTCTCCGGGCGGTGGTGCGGGGACGCATACGGACGAGGAGCCACCCGGCAACAGGCCGAAGAAGCCGATGCTGGCCGCCGCGGCGATCGTCGGCGCGGTCCTGATCTCGGTGCCGTTCCTCGTAGCGGGGCAGGACGACGACCGCAAGCCCGAGAAGGACCAGACCCAGAACGCGGCGGGCACGGTTCTGGACGCTCAACGTCCCCCTGCCCCGGAGACCTACACCAGCGAGTCGCCGAAACCCTCCGTGAAACCCAGCAAGAAGGAGACGGTGAAGCCGTCCGTCCCGCCGGCGCCCAAGCCGGTGGTCGTGCCTCCGTCCCCGAGTCCTTCGGCGAGCAAACCGGCGGAGAAGAAGCCGGAGAAGAAGGCGGCGACGGGCCCACCGCGGGGGACGGCGGCCGCCGCGGTGGCCGGCCTCGCCAAGAGCGACCCCCAGGGGCGGCACATCTGCTATCGCGCCTTCATCTCCGGCCAGGGCTGGCAGTCGGCCGTGTGCGACGGGACGATGACCGGGACAGCGGGGCAGGGCAAGAAGATCACGGCCCTCAACATCGCGGTCTGGAACGTCGAAGGCTCCTCGGCCAAC
Organism: Streptomyces globisporus; assembly: GCA_014649555.1. GTDB lineage: Bacteria > Actinomycetota > Actinomycetes > Streptomycetales > Streptomycetaceae > Streptomyces > Streptomyces globisporus. The sequence goes on from BMTG01000023.1 coordinate 29,308, forward strand.
GCTCTGCTCCACGAGGGGGGTTCCTCGAGCGCGAAATGGGCTCCGAACTGGACAGCCGTCGTCGGCGACGGCAAGAACAACTACATCGGCAGTTCGAAGCCCGGCGCACCGTTCCTGACGGGCTTCGCCATGAACGTCGGCAAGGGCAGCGTCTGCCACACCGCCAAGATGCAGAACGGCGGCTGGGGCCAGCAGTTCTGCAAGAACGGCCGACCTGAGTACATGTTCGTCGGCACCACCGACAACAACAACTGGTTCGAGGCCGTCAAGCTGACGGTATGACGGCCTCGGCCGATCGCTCTCCCGCGCAAGGAGGAGCCCCCCGGGTCCACACCCTGGGGGGCTCCTCCTTGCGGCATCGGCACATCGTCGGCTCCCACGCCGACGTCGGCCCCTCTCACGACGGACTCCGGTGCCCCTCCTTGGCCATCCGGCTGTGGGAGCGCCCGTAGACGAAGTAGATGATCACGCCGAGCACCATCCAGGCGCCGAAGCGCACCCAGGTCTCCACCGGCAGGTTCAGCATCAGCCAGACCGACGCCGCCACGGAGACGATCGGGAGCAGCGGGACCAGTGGCGTACGGAAGGCGCGGGGCAGGTCCGGCTGGGTGCGGCGCAGGACCAGGACGCCGAGGGCGACGACGACGAACGCGAAGAGCGTGCCGATGTTCACCAGGGTGGCGAGCTCCTCGATGCTGGTGAACCCGGCGATGATCGCGATCACCACGCCGAGCAGGATCGTCGGCCGGTACGGGGTGCGGAAGCGCGGGTGGGTCTTGGAGAAGAAGCGCGGGAGCAGGCCGTCCCGGCTCATCGCGAAGAAGACGCGGGTCTGGCCGAGCAGCAGGATCATGCAGACCGTGGTGAGCCCGACCGCGGCGCCGAAGCTGATCAGACCGGCGTAGAACGGATGCCCGGTGGCCTTGAAGGCGTCGGCGAGCGGGGCGCTGATGGACAGTTCGCGGTAGTTCTGCATGCCGGTGACCACGAGGGAGACCGCCACGTAGAGCACGGTGCAGATCAGGAGCGAGCCGAGGATGCCGCGCGGCATGTCGCGCTGGGGCAGCTTGGTCTCCTCGGCGGCGGTGGCGACCACGTCGAAGCCGATGAAGGCGAAGAAGACGATGGAGGCGGCGGTGAAGATGCCCATCACGCCGAAGTTGGTGGGTTCGTAACCGAACATCAGCTGAACCAGCGGGGCGTCCCAGCCGCCGCCCGTCTCCTGCTTCTCGGCCGGCGGGATGAAGGGCTTGTAGTTCTCGGCCTTGATGAAGAACAGGCCCGCGATGATCACCATGAGGACCACGGCGACCTTGATCGCCACGACGACCGAGGTGACGCGGGCGGAGAGCTTCATGCCGATGACCAGGATGACGGTCAGCACCAGCACCAGCGCGAAGGCCAGGATGTCGAAGCCGAAACCTTCCGCAACGTCCGGTCCCGAGAGCACCTCGGGCATCGTCCAGTCGACGTTGTCCATCAGGGAGCGGACGTAGCCGGACCAGCCGACCGCGACCACCGCGGTGCCCAGGGCGAACTCCAGCACCAGGTCCCAGCCGATGATCCAGGCGACCAGTTCGCCCAGGGAGGCGTACGCGAAGGTGTAGGCGGAACCGGCCACCGGGACGGTGGAGGCGAACTCGGCGTAGCAGAGCGCGGCCAGGGCGCACACGACGCCCGCCGCGACGAACGCGATGGCGGTGGCGGGGCCCGCCGTCTCCTTGGCGACCTGGCCGGTGAGGACGAAGATGCCGGTGCCGATGATGACGCCGACGCCGAAGACCGTGAGGTCCAGGGCGGAGAGGGACTTCCTGAGCCCGTGTTCCGGCTCCTCCGTGTCCCGGATCGACTGTTCGACGGACTTGGTGCGGAACATTCCGTTTCCGCGGGGTGGTGTGACCTGCGCGCTCACCTGCGTACCTCCACGCATTGGTTGTGAACGCCATGATTCGGACCGGTCAGGCACGGGAACGCGCCATCCGGCCCGTTTCACGCGAATGGGCCGGGAGAACCACCCGTACAGGGGCGGTTCTCCCGGCCCGTCGGCCGTACGAGCCCTGCTGACAGGGGCGTGGATCAGTCGCGGGCGGGCTCCACGGCGCGGCTCTCGAAGCGGCCGTCGAGCTTGGCGACCAGGCCCGTGACCTGCCGGGCGATGTCCGGCGCGGTCAGCCCGATGTCGGTCATGACCTCGCCGCGCGAGGCGTGGTCGAGGAAGACCGGCGGGATGCCGAAGTCGCGCAGCGGTACGTCGACACCGGCGTCGCGCAGGGCCTGGGCGACGGCGGAGCCGACGCCTCCGGCGCGGCTGTTGTCCTCGACGGTGACGACGACGCGGTGGCGCTCGGCGAGCGGGGCGAGCGCCTCGTCGACGGGCTTGACCCAGCGGGGGTCGACGACGGTGCTGGAGATGCCCTGGGCGTCCAGCAGGTCGGCGATCTCCAGGCACATCGGGGCGAGCGCGCCGACGGAGACGATCAGGACGTCCGGGCGGGCCGCCTTCGGCTCGCGCAGGATGTCCATGCCGCCGGCCCTGCCGACCGCCTGGACGGCGGGTCCGACCGCGCCCTTGGAGAAGCGGACCACGGTGGGCGCGTCGTCGACGGCGACGGCCTCGCGCAGCTGGGCGCGGACCTGGTCGGCGTCGCGCGGGGCGGCGATCCGGAGCGTGGGCACGCACTGGAGGATCGACATGTCCCACATGCCGTTGTGCGAGGCGCCGTCCGTGCCGGTGATGCCGGCCCGGTCCAGGACGAAGGTGACGCCGCACTTGTGCAGGGCGACGTCCATCAGGACCTGGTCGAAGGCGCGGTTCAGGAAGGTGGCGTAGACCGCGAAGACCGGGTGGAGGCCGCCGGTGGCGAGGCCGGCCGCGGAGACCGCGCCGTGCTGCTCGGCGATGCCCACGTCGTAGATCCGGTCCGGGAAGGCCTCCTCGAACTTGCCGAGGCCGACCGGCTGGAGCATGGCGGCCGTGATCGCGACGATGTCCTCGCGCTCCTGGCCGAGCTTGACCATCTCCTCGCCGAAGACGGAGGTCCAGTCGAGGCCGGAGGTGGAGATCGGCAGGCCGGTGTCCGGGTGGATCTTGCCGACCGCGTGGAAGCGGTCCGCCTCGTCCTCCAGGGCCGGGGTGTAGCCGCGGCCCTTCTCGGTGAGGCAGTGCACGATGACCGGGCCGCCGAAGCGTTTGGCGCGCTGGAGAGCGGATTCCAGGGCCTCGACGTCGTGGCCGTCGATCGGGCCGACGTACTTCAGGCCGAGGTCCTCGAACATGCCCTGCGGGGCGATGAAGTCCTTGAGGCCCTTCTTGGCGCCGTGCAGCGTCTCGTACAGCGGGCGGCCGACGACCGGCGTGCGCTCCAGGATGTCCTTGCCGCGGGCCAGGAACCGTTCGTAACCGTCGGTCGTACGGAGCGTGGCGAGGTGGTTGGCCAGGCCGCCGATGGTCGGGGCGTAGGAGCGCTCGTTGTCGTTGACGACGATGACGAGCGGGCGGTCCTTGGCGGCGGCGATGTTGTTCAGCGCCTCCCAGGCCATACCGCCCGTGAGCGCGCCGTCACCGATGACCGCGACGACGTGGTCGTCCTTCTTCAGGACCTCGTTCGCCTTGGCGAGGCCGTCGGCCCAGCCGAGGACCCCGGAGGCGTGGCTGTTCTCGATGATGTCGTGGTCGGACTCGGCGCGGGAGGGGTAGCCGGAGAGGCCGCCCTTGCTCTTGAGCCGGGAGAAGTCCTGGCGGCCGGTGAGCAGCTTGTGGACGTAGGCCTGGTGGCCGGTGTCCCAGAGCACCTTGTCCTTGGGGGACTCGAAGACCCGGTGCAGGGCGATGGTGAGCTCGACGACGCCCAGGTTGGGTCCGAGGTGGCCGCCGGTCTTGGACACCGCGTCCACCAGGAAGGTGCGGATCTCCTCCGCGAGCTGGTCCAGCTCACCGAGGCTGAGCCGGTCCAGGTCGCGCGGTCCCTTGATGCGGGTCAGCAGATCCACCCGTGCCTCCTTGCGTTTGAGCTGATCGAGCGTGCCGATCCGATGAGTCTAATGTTCCGCTACCGGACGTGAGCAGCGGGCGGGCCTGTTCGTAGCGATACCCGGACACGCGCAGGTGCCCGGCAGCCCCTGTCGGGACGCCGGGCACCTGCGCGAACGTGCGGTCAGGCGCGACCCGCGGTCTTCTGGGTCTTACGGGTGACGGAGTCGATGACGACCGTGGCGAGGAGCACGGCGCCGGTGACCATGTACTGGATCGGCGTGGCGATGCCCTCCAGCGAGAGGCCGTACTGGATCGAGACGATCACCATGACGCCGAGCAGGGCGTTCCAGGTGCGGCCGCGGCCACCGAAGAGGCTGGTGCCGCCGATGACGGCCGCCGCGATGACGTTCATCAGGAGGTCGCCGGTGCCGGAGCCCTGGTTGGCCGCCGCGATCTTGGAGGCCCAGAACAGGCCGCCGATCGCCGCGAAGGTGCCCGCGATGGAGAAGACGGAGATCCGGATCGCGGTGACGTTGATACCGGCACGCCGCGACGCCTCGACGCTGCCGCCGAGCGCGAAGATCTTCCGCCCGTAGGCCGTCCGGCGGAGCAGGAAGTCCGTGCCGACCAGGACGATCAGGAAGAGGACCAGCGCCAGCGGCAGGCCGCGGTACTGGTTGAACATGTACGCGGCGGCGAAGGCGAACACCGCGAGGACCGCGGTGCGCACGGCGATGTCGGCGATCGGGCGGGACGGGATGCCCGCGGCCTCGCGGCGGCGGGTGTCCACGAAGGCGGCGGCGAAGTAGCCGACGACCGCGATGGCGGCGAGCCCGTAGGCGGCGGCGACATCGGTGAAGTAGTACGTGGTCAGCTGGCCGACCACCCCTTCGCCGTCCAGGTTGATGGTGCCGGAGTCGCCGAGCAGCTGGAGCATGAAGCCGAGCCAGAACAGCAGGCCGGCCAGGGTGACGGCGAAGGCCGGGGCCCCGATCCGGGCGAAGAAGAAGCCGTGGATCGCGCCCATCACCGCGCCGCTGACGATGGCGACGACGATCGCCAGCCATTCGTTCATGCCCTGGGTGACGCTGAGCACCGCGACCAGGGCGCCGGAGACACCGGAGACGGAGCCGACCGAGAGGTCGATCTCACCGAGCAGCAGGACGAAGATGATGCCCACGGCCATCATGCCGGTGGCGACCATGGTGACCGCGATGTCACTGATGTTCTTCGCGGAGAGGAACTCGGAGTTCAGGCTCTGGAAGACGATGGCGATGATCGCGAGGCCGATGATCACCGGGATCGAGCCCAGGTCACCGCCGCTGATCTTGCGCTTGAACTCGGTGAGGTAGCCGGCGAAGCCCTGCTCGCGGATGAGCAGCCGGGGGTCGACGACCGTGGCGGCGCCCTCGGCGGCGTCCGGGTTGCCGACCGGCGGCGCGTCCACCGGGTCGCTGCCCTTGTCCAGCGAGGTGCTGCTCTTGTCCACCGTGTTGGTGGTCTCGTCGGTGGTCACTTGGAAACCTCCGCGTTGCGCGCCGCACGTCGGGTCACGGCGTTGTCCGTGGCGCCCGTGATGGCGGAGATGATCTCTTCCTGGGAGGTGGTCTTCACATCGAAGACACCGTTGTTCCGGCCCAGCCGGAGCACGGCGACCTTGTCGGCCACGGCCTTCACGTCCGCCATGTTGTGGCTGATGAGGATGACCGCGTGACCGCGCTCGCGCAGCCGCTCGACGAGGTCGAGGACCTGGGCGGTCTGCTCGACGCCGAGGGCGGCGGTCGGCTCGTCGAGGATGACGAGCTTGGGCTCACCGAGCATCGACCGGGCGATGGCCACGGTCTGGCGCTGGCCGCCGGAGAGCGAGGCGATCGGGATACGGACGCTCGGGATCCGGATGGAGAGCGTGGAGAGCAGCTCGCGCGAGCGGCGCTCCATCTCCACCTCGTCCAGGATGCCGAACTTGCGCAGCTCCCGGCCCAGGTAGAGGTTGCCGACGACATCGATGTTGTCGCACAGCGCGAGGTCCTGATAGACGGTCGCGACGCCCAGGTTCTGGGAGTCGTGCGGCTTGTTGATCTGCACCGCCCGGCCCTCCCACTCGATGACGCCGTCATCGATGGGGTGCACTCCGGCGATCGTCTTGACCAGCGTTGATTTACCGGCGCCGTTGTCGCCGACCAGGGCGACCACCTCGCCGGCGTGGACCTCAAGCTCTACATCGGTGAGTACCTGGACGGCACCGAAGCGCTTGGAGACCCCTCGCAACGCCAACACGGGCGTAGCGGACACATGAACCATCTCCTTCGCCGCCTGACCGGCGGGGATGCCGCACCCGGGGGAAGGCGCGGCGGTGTCGAGCAGAAGAGATACGGGAAGAGCGGTGAAGCGTTCCGTCCGGCGCCCCGCCCGGTAGCGGGACGGTTGATGTGCGGGACGCCGGACAGGCTTCGTGACGCGGGCGGGCCGGGGCCTGCGCCCACGCGGGCGGTGGGCCGCCCGGCCCTCGCGCGGGCGCGCGGCGGACCGGGTGGCGGTGGAGCGGGCGGGACCCGGCAGCTCGGGGGCGGGCCGGGTCCCTGGGGCCGGAGCCCCGGGGGACTACTTCAGACCGATCTTGTCGCAGGCGGCCTTGTACTTGGCCGTGCAGATCTCGTCCAGCGTCCAGATGCCGTCCTTGAGGACGGTGTCCTGGATGTTGTCCTTGGTCAGCGAGACGACCGGGACGAGGACCGTCGGGATGCCCTTGGTGGTGGCGCTGTCGACCTTGGAGGTGGCGATGGAGTCGAGCTTCTCGCCCTTGGCGAGCGCGACGGCCATCTCCGCGGCGACGATGCCCTCGGCCGGGTAGGACTTGTAGACGCTCATGAACTGCTCACCGGAGACGATGCGCTGCACACCCGCGAGCTCGGCGTCCTGGCCGGTGACCGGCGGGAGCGGCGACAGGCCGGCGCCCTTGAGGGCCGTGATGATGCCGCCCGCCATGCCGTCGTTGGCGGAGTAGACGCCGTCGATCTTGTCCTTGCCGAGCGCGGTGATCGCCGCTTCCATGTTGGCGTTGGCGTTCTCCGGCTTCCACTCCTTGGTGTCGTACTCCTTGCCGTACTTCACCTTGCCGTCGAGGACGGACTTGGCGCCCTTCTTGAAGAGCGCGGCGTTCGGGTCGGTGATCGCACCGTTCATCATCACGATCGTGCCGCCGTCGGCCTTGTCGCCCAGGGCCTCCAGCAGGGCGGTGCCCTGGGCCCGGCCGACCTCTTCGTTGTCGAAGGAGGTGTAGGCGTCGATGGGGCCCTCGGCGAGGCGGTCGAAGGCGACGACCGGGATGCCGGCGTCCTTGGCCTTCTTGACGCTGTTGGCGATCGCCTTGGAGTCGACCGAGCCCAGGATGAGGGCGTCGACCTTGTTGGTGATCATGGTGTCGACCTGCTGGGCCTGCGTGTTCGCATCCTGCTTGGCGTTGGCGTAGGTGACCTTCGCCTTGCCGTCGGTGAGCTCGCTGATCTTCTTCTCGATGATCGGCCGGTCGAACTTCTCGTAACGGGCCGTCTGGTTCTCGGGAAGGAGCAGACCTATCTTCAGGTCGTCGCCCTTCTTCTCCGAGCCCTGCTCGGCCTTGTCACCGGACTCCTTGGCGCTCCCGCAAGCGGCCAGCGAGATCGCCATCGTGGTGGCGGCAACGGCAACGGCGGCACGACGCATACGCGTGTTCATTCTCGAACCTCCCTGACGAGGCCGCGACGTTGCGGCCGAGGTGGCTGGAAGTCAACTCGGCCCCAGCGCCAGCGTCAAGGAGTAAATCCTTAACGAGATGACAACGGTGCCATTCGTTATCTAAGTGAAGGCAGGAGTGGCCACAGGGAGGGTGCTCTCCAAAAGGGTTGAATCCCCCATCTCGCTGAGCACCAGGGCGAGTGCGCCCAGCACCTCGGCACGGCCGCCGAGGGCCCCGGGAAGGACCGAGAGCTGCCGGGCGGCGCTGGGGATCGCGTACCGCGACACGGAGTCCCGTATGGGCCCCAGAACCAGCTCCCCGGCCTCCGCCAGCGAGCCGCCGAGCACGACGCGGCTGGGGTTGAGCAGATTGCACAGGTTGGCCACACCGCTGCCTATGTGGCGGCCGACGTCCCCGATCACCCGGCGGCACCCCGGATCGCCCTCCCGGGCCAGCTGGACGACCCGTTCCATGGTGAGCCCGGGGCCGTGGCTGGGCTGGAGCAGCGGCAGGACGTAGCGGGCGGCGGTGAAGGTCTCCAGGCAGCCGCGGTTGCCGCAGCGGCAGACCGGGCCCGACTCGTCGAGCGTGATGTGCCCGATCTCGCCGGCGGTGCCGCCGGGGCCCCGGTAGATGGTTCCGTCGATCACCAGGCCGGCGCCGACGCCGCTGGCCACCTTGATGTACGCGAGGTCCTTGACGCCCCGGCCGCTGCCCCAGACCAGCTCGCCCAGCGCCCCGAGGTTGGCGTCGTTGTCGACGTACACGGGCACGCCCAGGCGGCCGGAGAGCTCCTCGCTGGGGTTGATGCCCGTCCAGCCCGGCAGGATCGAGGTGGAGCCCAGCGTGCCGGACTCGACGTCGATGGGGCCCGGCACGCCGAGACCGACGCCGATCACCTTGTCCGGGCCGATCCCGGTGGCCTCGATCAGCCGGTTGACCAGCACCTCGGCCCGGCCGAAGCCCTCGGCGGACGAGGCGTCGACGTCCAGCGGCTCGGACTCCTCGGCGAGCACCTGGTGGGCGAGGTTGCCGACGGCGACGCGCAGATGCGTATGGCCGAAGTCGACGCCGATGACGATGCCCGCGTCGCCGCTGAGAGAGACACTGCGGGCCCGCCGGCCGCCCGCCGAGGTGGGCGTGACCTCGACCGTTCCGCCTTCCTTCAGCTCCCGGACGATATTGGAGACCGTGGCCGCGGACAGCCCGGTGCTCCGGGCGATCTCCGCCTGGGTGAGCGATCCCGCCATCCGTACGGCGCGGACGACCCGCTCCAGATTGGCCCTGTGCAGTGACGTCTGCGACCCGGGAGTCTCCATCGACTCATCCACTCCTGCCCTTGGCGGACGGCCCCTGAGGACCGCCCCGGCCGGGGCCGCAGCGATGAGACCCCCGCTTCCTCCAACATGTGAACTCTAAGCTGACCGTTCGGGGGTACCTCCCGTCAAGACCTGAGCACCGGCGCACCCCGTAACGGCCCGGTGCCCCGGCGGATCGAGTCCGCCGGGGCACCGGGCCGTTGTGGATACGTGACCTTCGCGCGCGGGCTACTTCAGCGCGCCCGCCGTCAGACCGGAGACGACCTGGCGCTGGAAGATGATGTAGGCGGCCAGCACGGGCAGCATCGCGATCACCAGACCGGCGAAGAGGCCGGAGTAGTCGCCCTTGTACCCCTGGCTGGCGGCCAGCTCCACCAGGCCCTGGGCCAGCACCCGCTTCTCCGGGTCGGTGTTCAGCACCGTCGGCAGCATGTACTGGTTCCACTGCCCCAGGAAGTTGAAGATCCCGACGCTGATCAGACCGGGCTTGGCCATCGGCAGCATGACCTGGAAGAACGTGCGGGTGTGCGAGGCCCCGTCGATGATCGACGCCTCCGCCACCGAGGTCGGCAGCGTACGGAAGAACGAGGTCAGGAAGAACACGGTGAACGGCAGCGAGTACGCGATGTACACGGCGATCAGGCCGTGGATCGTGTTCAGCAGCCCCATGTTGTCCATGACGTAGAACAGCGGGACCAGCGCCAGCATGATCGGGAAGCTCATGCCGCCGACGAACAAGAAGTAAATGAAGCGGTTCCCGGGGAACTCGAAGCGGGCCAGCACATAGGCGGCCATGGACCCGAGGACCAGGGTGCCGGTGAGCGACCCGCCCACCACCAGGATGGTGTTCAGGAAGTACTCGCTCATATGGGCCTGGCTCCAGGCCCGGCCCCAGCTGTCGAAGTTCAGCGAACTCGGCAGCGACCACGGAGTGTTGAAGATGTCCGAGTCGGTCTTGAACGAGGACATCACCGCCCAGAACAGCGGCAGGACGACCATGATCGCCCACAGGACGAGCATCCCGTGCGAGAAGACGTTGAGGACGCGGCCCTCACTGCTCTTCGCGGGGGCCGCCGAGCCCTTGGAGACCGTGCCGGTGCGCTGGGCCGGGACCTTGGCCGCGTCGGCGTCGGACGGGGTCCCGGAGGGCCCGGACGGAGGGGTGTCAGTGGTCTTCATCAGAACTCCAGCCGCTCGCGCCGGCCCACCCGCATGACGATGGCGGCGAACGCCAGCGTCACGATGAGCAGGGCGACACCGATCGTGGTCGCGTAGCCCGCCTGTCCGTCACGGAACGCCGACTGGTAGACGTACAGCGGCAGGACGGTGGTCGAGTAGTCGGGCCCGCCGGGACCGACGCTCATGATGTGGACGATGGCGAAGCCCTCGGCGCCGAGCGCCAGGATGCCCATGTAGACCCAGCCGGACTGGACCGTGTCCCACAGCAGGGGCAGCGTGATCCGGAAGAAGGTCGTGAAGCGGCTCGCGCCGTCCAGCAGGGCCGCCTCGTAGAAGTCCTTGGGGATGGAGGCCATGCCCGCGGAGAACAGCACCACGAAGAAGCCGGTGGTGCACCAGACGAGGACCGCCATGATGACCCACAGGGCCAGGTTCGGATCGCCCAGCCAGTCCGGTACGTCCTTGAAGCCGACGGCCTTCAGCGTGCCGTTGATCATGCCCTGGGCCGGGTCGAAGGCGAACTGGAACAGGATGGCCACGATCGCGATCGAGAGCACCTGCGGGAAGAAGTACGCGATCTTGTAGAACCCCGAGCCCCGTACGCCGGAGATGGCGGCGCCCTTGCGGCGCCGTCCGCCCACGTTGAGCATGAAGGCGAAGAAGAGCGCGAGGCCCAGCGTCACCAGCGGGAGCAGCACCGCCAGCAGCACACTGTGCTGCAGCGATTTCCAGAAGACGTCGTCGTCGAGCATCTTGGTGTAGTTGTCGAACCCGACCATCTTGAAGTCGGGGCTCAGACCCGTCCAGTCCGTGAACGAGTAGTAGATGGACTGGATGAAGGGCCAGATGACGAAGATGACGTACAACGCCATCGGGACCACCAAGAACCCGACTATGAACCGGTATTTACCGTGTTGCATCGTTACCGACTCCGACCTTCCCGTGCTGCCCGCCGCTGGTGACGCGTGGTCACTGGTGCTTGAAGTGCTTGATGGACTGGTCCTTGGCGGTCGCGTCGGCGAAGGCCTGGATCTTCTTGATGGTCTCGGCCGGCTTGGCGCGGCCCGCCATCATCTCGCCGAGCGCGGCGACACCGATCTGCTCCTTCTGGAGCTTCACGTACCAGTCCTGCAGGCGCGGGTTGACCACGTTGGTGCCGGCCTTCTCCAGCGCCGCGACACCGGACTTGAGGCCGTCGGACAGCTCGATGCCGTCCGTGCCGCCGTTGAAGGCGGACAGCGACTTCGTGCTGGCGGTGAAGGACTTGGAGGAGGCCTCGCTGAGCATGATGCGCAGCTGCTCCATACCGCCCTCGACGTTCTTCGCCTTGCTCGGGACGATGAACGGCTCGCCGCCGGACGCCCAGATGGTGCCGAAGGGCATCTTGTCGGAGGAGTCGAGGCTGGAGGGGGCGCCCACGGACAGCTTGAAGTCCTTGGGGATGATCGCCGCTTCCTCGTTCTCCACCCAGGAGCCGTTCGGGATGAACAGCGCCTTGCCGCGGGCCCAGGCGCCCTGCGAACCGCGGTGGTCGAGGCCCGGGGTGCCCTTGAGGATGTAGCCCTTGGCGACGAGCTCGTAGTACGCCTCGAAGGCCGCCTTGACCGCGGGGTGCTCCCAGGCCTTCGGCTCCAGGTTGTCGATCGCGTCGAGGACCTCGACACCGCCGATCTTGGCGATGAAGGGGTACAGCGAGAAGGGGAGGTAGTAAGGGTGCTTGCCGGGGTAGGTCCAGCCGGCGATGTCCTGCTTCTTCGCCTTCGCGCAGAGCGCGAGCATGTCGTCCCAGTTCTCCGGGTACGTGGCGTCGAGCTTCTCCAGCGCGGTCTGCGAGTACCAGACGCCGTAGACCGTGTACGCGTAGTACATGATCCAGACCGGGTCGCCGTCGAACTGGCCCATCTCGACGATGCCGGGCCGCAGGGTGTCGCGGACCTTCTTGGCGGGGTCGTCGATGGAGGGGGCGTCGAGGAGCGGGGTCAGGTCGGTGAGCTGCTTCTTGCCGACCAGGACGCCCATGTCCATCTGCTGGGCGCCGGAGTTGTCGATCAGGTCCGGCGGGGTGCCACCGTTGAACCGCGGCTGAAGAACCGACTGGATCTTCTGCGTCGCCGAGAACTTGACCTTCGCCTCGGGGTAGGTCTTCTCGTAGACGGCCTTGGCGTCCTCGGCGTACTTGGTACCGAAGCCGCCGTCGAAGATGACGATCTCCAGCGGGGCGCTGCCGTTGACGGCCAGCGGGTTCTTGTCGCTCTTTTCGCCCTTTTCGACCTTGTCGTCGCTGCTGCTGTCGCCGCTCGCGCAGGCGGACAGGAAGCTCATCGTCGGAACAGCGATCAGGCCGAGTGCGGCAGAACGCTTGATCAGATCGCGACGGCCAAGGCCCTCATTGTTGTGGGCGGAGGTGGATCCCATGCTCAAGTCCTCGCCTTCTCCAGGACTCAGGCGGTGTACCGGTCACCCGTCGAGAATTCGCCTCAGGCGAAGGGCCCCGCCACCGCGGTCAGTTGCGCTTGGGTCATGCGGATATGCAGATGTACCGGACACGCCGGTGCAGTGGGGATGCCGGGAGACCGTACAGCGAGGACGCCCTCGGCGTCCTGGCGACGTTCCGGTTTCCCCCGCGCACACCCGCGTGAAACGGCTGTGCAGATGCCGACAGGTATAGTCCACTTGCCGCCAACTGAGCAAGATCGAAAGCAGGTTTGGGCGGCAGTCTTTCCCGAGTTGAGACCTCACGGATACCTCGGCGCCCCGACCCCTCCTCCCGCGGCGGCTATTTCACCATTCCGGCCGATTCGCCGACGGGCCGCGCGGCAACACCCTTGACACGTCCTGTCACTTGGCTCCCTACTGGACCTTGCATCCCGCTATGACAACGTTGTCCATGCATTTTCCCGGGGAGGAACGGCTCGGCATGCAGCCACCACGCGGCCTCAACCACGGCTTCGACACAGCCCCTCACGCGGTCCCCCGCCCGGCTCCCCGCCGGAGACGGACCCCCACAGCAGCCGCCCTGGCGGCTTCCCTCGCCCTGGTGGTGATCGCCCCCGCGGTCGCCACCGCGCAGCCCTCCTCGCCGGACCGGAAGCCCTCCGGCGACCGGACGTTCACCACCTCCTTCGAGGCGGACGAGACGCAGCCGGACTGGCGCAACACCGTCGAGGAGGGCCCCGACGGCAAGAAGCGGTCCTCCGGTGTCGACGGGGGCTTCTCCTCCGGCATACCGGGCAATGTCACCGACCGGGTGACGGAGGTGCGCGCGAGCGCCGAGAACACCGCGGGCGGCGAGGTCAAGGAGAACCTCGTCGACGTCGAGCCCGGCTCCAAGTGGCTGACGTTCGCGAAGACCGGCTGGGTGGAGTTCGATCTGGACGAACCCGTGAAGGTCGTGACGTACGCGCTCACTTCGGCCAACGACCACGCCGAACGCGACCCGAAGGCCTGGACGCTCCAGGGCTCGGCGGACGGCAAGGAGTGGACCGACCTCGACACCCGCACCGGCGAGACCTTCGCCAAGCGGCACGAGACGAAGACGTACGACTTCAAGGGCGACACCGCCTACAAGCACTTCCGGCTGGACATCACCGCGAACAACGGCGCGGACGCGCTCCAGCTCGCCGACGTTCAGTTCTCGAACGGTGACACCTCCACCCCGGTGCCCGACGAGATGCGCAGCCAGCCCGACCGCGGCCCCTCCGGCTCCCCCACCGCGAAGTCGGGTGCGGGATTCACCGGAAAGAAGGCACTGCGTTACGCGGGCACGCACACGCCCGACGGACGCGCGTACTCGTACAACAAGATCTTCGACGTGAACACGGCCGTCACCAAGGACACCGAGCTGTCCTACCTCGTCTACCCGCAGATGGGCGAGACGGATCTGAACTACCCGGCCACGCACGTCGCGGTGGACCTCGCCTTCACCGACGGCACGTACCTGAGCGACCTGAAGGCCACCGACAGCCACGGCGGGCTGCTGACCCCGCAGGGCCAGGCGGACGCCAAGCGCCTCTACGTCAACCAGTGGAACAAGGTCGCCGCCCGGCTCGGCGCGGTCGCCGCGGGCAAGACGGTCGACCGGATCCTGGTGGCGTACGACTCCCCCAAGGGGAAGGCGAAGTTCCAGGGCTGGATCGACGACATCTCGATCGCCCCGAAGAAGCCGGAGAAGCGCAAGGCGCATCTGTCGGACTACGCGCTGACGACCCGCGGCACCAATTCCAGCGGCGGCTTCTCGCGCGGCAACAACATTCCGGCCACGGCGGTCCCGCACGGCTTCAACTTCTGGACGCCGGTGACGAACGCCGGTTCGCTGAGCTGGCTGTACGACTACCACCGGGGCAACAACGCGGACAACCTCCCCACGCTCCAGGCGTTCGGCGCGAGCCATGAGCCGAGCCCGTGGATGGGCGACCGGCAGACCTTCCAGCTGATGCCCTCGGCCGCGAGCGGCACCCCGGACGCGTCCCGGACCGCCCGCGCCCTGCCGTTCCGGCACGAGAACGAGACGGCGAAGCCGCACTACTACGGCGTCACCTTCGAGAACGGCCTCAAGGCCGAGATGACGCCGACCGACCACGCGGCCCGGATGCGGTTCACCTATCCGGGCAAGGACGCCAGCCTGATCTTCGACAACGTGTCGAACGACGGCGGCATCACGCTGGACCCGGAGACCGGCTCCTTCTCCGGTTACTCGGACGTCAAGAGCGGCCTGTCCACCGGCGCGACCCGGATGTTCGTGTACGGCGTCTTCGACGCGCCGGTCACCGACAGCGGCAAGCTGAAGGGCGGCGGGGGCGACGACGTGACCGGGTTCTTCCGCTTCGACGCGGGCAAGGACCGCACGGTCAACCTCCGCCTGGCCACCTCGCTGATCGGCGTCGACCAGGCGAAGCAGAATCTGACCATGGAGATCCCGGAGTCGACCTCCTTCGACCGGGTGCAGCGCAAAGCGCAGGGGGCCTGGGACGACATCCTGGGGACGGTCGAGGTCGAGGGCGCGAACGCCGACCAGCTGACGACGCTCTACTCCAGCCTCTACCGGCTCTACCTCTACCCGAACTCCGGCCACGAGAAGGTGAAGGGCAGGAACAAGTACGCCAGCCCCTTCTCCAAGGCGACCGGTGAGAACACCCCGACGCAGACGGGTGCCAAGATCGTCGACGGCAAGGTGTACGTCAACAACGGCTTCTGGGACACCTACCGCACGACCTGGCCCGCCTACTCCTTCTTCTCCCCGAAGAAGGCCGGCGAGCTGGTGGACGGCTTCGTCCAGCACTACAAGGACGGCGGCTGGACCTCGCGCTGGTCCTCCCCCGGCGCCGCCGACCTGATGACCGGCACCAGCTCGGACGTGGCGTTCGCCGACGCGTACGTCAAGGGCGTGAAGTTCGACGCCGAGGCGGCCTACGACGCGGCGCTCAAGAACGCCACCGTGGCCCCGCCGTCCTCGGGCGTCGGCCGCAAGGGCCTGGAGACCTCGGTCTTCAAGGGCTACGCCAACACCGCCACCCACGAGGGCCTGTCCTGGTCCCTGGAGGGTTACGTCAACGACTACGGCATCGCCCGCATGGGCCAGGAGCTGTACAAGAAGACGAAGAAGGCGCGGTACAAGGAAGAGTCCGAGTACTTCATGAACCGGGCGCAGAAGTACGTCAAGCTCTTCGACGACAAGGCCGGGTTCTTCCAGGGCAAGAAGCCGAACGGCGACTGGCGCCTGCCCTCGGACCAGTACGACCCGCGCGTCTGGGGCTACGACTACACCGAGACCAACGGCTGGGGCTACGCCTTCACCGCCCCGCAGGACAGCCGGGGCCTGGCCAACCTGTACGGCGGCCGCGCCGGTCTGGGCAAGAAGCTGGACACGTACTTCTCGACGCCGGAGACGGCGGGCCCGGAGTTCGTCGGCAGCTACGGCGGGGTCATCCACGAGATGACCGAGGCGCGGGACGTGCGGATGGGCCAGTACGGGCACAGCAACCAGGTCGCCCACCACGCCACGTACATGTACAACGCGGCCTCGCAGCCGTACAAGACGCAGGAGAAGGTCCGCGAGGTGCTGGGCCGGCTGTACATCGGCAGCGAGATCGGGCAGGGCATCCACGGCGACGAGGACAACGGCGAGCAGTCGGCCTGGTTCCTCTTCTCCTCGCTCGGCTTCTACCCGCTGGTGATGGGCAGCGGGGAGTACGCGATCGGCTCGCCGCTCTTCAAGAAGGTCACCGTCCGCATGGACAACGGCCGCAAGCTGGTCGTGAAGGCC
Source organism: Streptomyces globisporus (assembly GCA_014649555.1). Classification (GTDB taxonomy): domain Bacteria; phylum Actinomycetota; class Actinomycetes; order Streptomycetales; family Streptomycetaceae; genus Streptomyces; species Streptomyces globisporus. The sequence goes on from BMTG01000023.1 coordinate 45,756, forward strand.
CCGAAGAACAGCGACAAGAACATCTACGTGCAGGGCGTGAAGGTCAACGGCAAGAAGTGGGCCTCCACGGCGCTCCCCCACGACGTCCTGGCCAAGGGCGGCACGCTGGAGTTCGCCATGGGCCCGAAGCCGTCGGCCTGGGGCACGGGCAAGGACGCGGCCCCGGTCTCGGTGCAGAAGGACGACAAGGTCCCGACGCCCAAGGGTGACGCGCTGAAGGGTGACGGCGCGCTGTTCGACGACACCTCGGCCACCTCGGCGACGGTGGAGTCGGCGGAGCTGCCGGTGTCCTCGGCCACGAAGGGCGTGCAGTACACGCTGACCTCGGCGGCGGCGGACAAGGCCCCGAAGGGGTGGACGCTCCAGGGTTCGACGGACGGCAAGGAGTGGAAGGACGTCGACCGCCGCTCCGGCCAGTCCTTCGCCTGGGACAAGCAGACCCGGGTGTTCTCGGTGGCGAAGCCCGGCTCGTACACGCAGTACCGGCTGGTGCTGACGGGGTCGGCGACGCTCGCGGAGGTGGAGCTGCTGTCCTGAACGTGACGCGGTGAGCGCGGGCGGCCGGTACCCCGGAGGACGGGGTGCCGGCCGTCGGCGTGTCAGCGGTTCTGGCCGAGGCTGTCCAGAAGGCTCTCGGGCAGGCGATGTCGAGCGGGGCTCACTCCGGCTGAAGGCTTTCGGGCAGGGCGATGTTGAGGGCGGCGACGACCGGGCGGCCGTGTTCGGTGCCGAGGCGGGAGACGGCCCCGGTGGCGAGCTGGAAGAGGCGCCCCTCGGCCGGGGTCAGGCCGAGGTAGCGGGCGGTGAGGACGCGCAGGAAGTGCGAGTGGGCGACGAGCGCGATGTCCTCCTCGTCCGGGACCTCCTCGGCGGCCGACCGGACGCCCGCGAGCACCTGGTCGGCCCGCTGGCCGATCTGGGCGGGGCTCTCGCCGGGGTGCTCGTCGGAGCCGGGGTCGACGCCGTCGGTCCACAGGTTCCAGAAGGGGCGGGTGCGGCGGATCTCCCGGGTGGTGATGCCCTCGTACCCGCCGTAGTCCCACTCCCGCAGCTCGGGGGTGACGCGGGGTGCGGGGAGCCCGGCCAGTTCGGCCGTGCGGCGGGCCCGGATCGACGGGCTGACGAGGGTGAGGCCGATGCCGCGGTCGGCCAGCAGCGGGACGAGGGCGCGGGCCTGGCGCTCCCCGACGTCGGTGAGGGGGAGGTCGGTCCAGCTCGTGTGCTGCCCGGATCGGGACCATTCGGTCTCGCCGTGCCGGATGAGGATCAGCTCGCCCATGGTGGTCTGTTCGCTTTCTGTACAGGTGGTGCGGGTGGGGCTGATGGGGCCACGTACGGTAAGCCCCTCAGCTGATGACTTTCCCGTGGGGGGACCTCATGTCCGACAACTTTCCGCCTCCGCCGCCCGAACAGCCGCAGTCGGAGTACCCGGTACCGGCGCAGCCTTCGCCGTGGGCCGCGCCCCCGGGACCGCCGCAGAAGCAGCGTACGGGGCTGATCGTGACGCTCGCCGTGGGCGGTGGGCTCATCGTGGCGGGGGCGGTGGTGGCGCTCGTCCACACGGCGATGTCCTCCGTCCAGGATTCCATCGCGCTGCCGCCGCGGTCGGAGGCGCCCTACTCGGAGCCGTACGAGGAGGAGCCGTACGCCGAGGAGCCCAGCGCGGCCGAACCCGACGCGAAGGAGGACGTCACGATCATCTCGTGCACGCGCGATCCGCAGATCGGCTGGCAGTCGGCGAAGGTGAAGGTCGTGAACGGCTCGTCCACGACGGCGAGCTACACCATCATGATGGAGTTTCTCGACGAGGAAGGCGTCCAGGTCGCGGAAGGCGGGGCGGGCGTGGTCGGCCTGGAGCCCGGCGGGAGTGCTGTGAAGAAGGCGCAGGGCGTCGGTGAGGTGCCGCGCGGCACGACCTGCCGGATCAGCGACGTCTGGCGCACCCCGTCGGACCGGGGCGAGAGCTGAGGCCACGACGGCGAAACGGCGCGAGGGCCGCGCCCCGGGATTCCCGGGGCGCGGCCCTCGCGTTGTCCCGCTCGCTGATCAGCTGCGGATCAGGCTGCGGAGCACGTACTGCAGGATGCCGCCGTTGCGGTAGTAGTCGGCCTCGCCGGGGGTGTCGATGCGGACGACCGCGTCGAACTCCACACCGGTGTCGGTGGTGACCTTGACCGTACGGGGGGTGGTGCCGTTGTTCAGCTCGGTGACACCGGTGAAGGAGAAGGCCTCCTCGCCGGTGAGACCGAGGGTCTCGGCGTTCTGGCCCTCGGGGAACTGGAGCGGGAGGACGCCCATGCCGATGAGGTTCGAGCGGTGGATGCGCTCGTAGGACTCGGCGATGACGGCCTTGACGCCGAGGAGCGCGGTGCCCTTGGCGGCCCAGTCGCGGGACGAGCCGGAGCCGTACTCCTTGCCCGCGAGGATCGCGAGCGGGGTGCCGGCCGCCTGGTAGTTCTGCGAGGCGTCGTAGATGAACGACACCGGAGCCGCGTCAGCAGTCGCAGCCTGGGTGAAGTCGCGGGTGTAGCCGCCCTCGGTGCCCGGCGCGATCTGGTTGCGCAGGCGGATGTTGGCGAACGTGCCGCGGATCATGACCTCGTGGTTACCACGGCGCGAGCCGTAGGAGTTGAAGTCACGGCGCTCGATGCCGTGTTCCGTGAGGTACTTGCCGGCCGGGGTGTCGGCCTTGATGGCGCCGGCCGGGGAGATGTGGTCGGTGGTGACCGAGTCGCCGAGCTTGGCGAGGACGCGGGCGCCGGTGATGTCCTCGACCGGGGTCGTCTCCATCGTCATGCCCTCGAAGTACGGGGGCTTGCGCACGTAGGTGGACTCGGAGTCCCACTCGAAGGTGTTGCCGGTCGGGATCGGCAGCGCCTGCCACTGGGCGTCGCCCGCGAAGACGTCCTGGTAGGACTTGTTGAACATGTCCTCGCCGATGGCGTTCGCCACGACGTCGTTGACCTCGGCCTCGCTCGGCCAGATGTCGGCCAGGAAGACCGGCTTGCCTTCCTGGTCGGTGCCCAGGGCGTCCTTGGTGATGTCGACCTTCATCGAGCCGGCGATGGCGTACGCGACGACCAGCGGCGGGGACGCCAGGTAGTTCATCTTGACGTCGGGGTTGATGCGGCCCTCGAAGTTACGGTTGCCGGAGAGGACCGACGTGACCGCGAGGTCGTTGTCGTTGACGGCCTTGGAGACCTCCTCCGGCAGCGGGCCGGAGTTGCCGATGCAGGTGGTGCAGCCGTAGCCGACGAGGTTGAAGCCGACCTTGTCGAGGTACGGGGTCAGACCGGCCTTGTCGAAGTAGTCGGTGACGACCTTCGAGCCCGGGGCGAGGGTGGTCTTGACCCACGGCTTGCGGGTGAGGCCCTTCTCGACGGCCTTCTTCGCCACGAGCGCGGCGGCGACCATGACGTAGGGGTTCGAGGTGTTGGTGCAGGAGGTGATCGCGGCGACGGTGACGGCGCCGTGGTCGATCTCGTACGTCGAGCCGTCGGGGGCCGTCACGGTGGTCGGCTTCGTCGGGACGCCGTTGGAGGCGGCCGGGGAGTCGGAGGCCGGGAAGGACTCCTTGCCCGCCTCCTCGTCGTCCGAGACGTAGTTGCGGACGTCCTGGGCGAACTGCTGCGCGGCGTTGGCGAGGACGATGCGGTCCTGCGGGCGCTTCGGGCCTGCGATGGAGGGGACGACCGTGGCGAGGTCGAGCTCCAGCTTCTCGGAGAAGTCGGGCTCGGCCTTCGGGTCCAGCCAGAGGCCCTGCTCCTTGGCGTACGCCTCGACGAGGGCGACCTGCTGGGCGTCCCGGCCGGTCAGGCGCAGGTAGTTCAGGGTCTCGTCGTCGATCGGGAAGATCGCGGCGGTGGAGCCGAACTCCGGCGACATGTTGCCGATGGTGGCGCGGTTGGCGAGCGAGGTGGCGGCGACGCCCTCACCGTAGAACTCGACGAACTTGCCGACGACGCCGTGCTTGCGGAGCATCTCGGTGATGGTCAGCACGAGGTCGGTGGCGGTGGTGCCGGGCTTCAGCTCACCGGTCAGCTTGAAGCCGACGACGCGCGGGATGAGCATGGAGACCGGCTGGCCGAGCATGGCGGCCTCGGCCTCGATGCCGCCGACGCCCCAGCCGAGCACACCGAGGCCGTTGACCATGGTGGTGTGCGAGTCGGTGCCGACGAGGGTGTCGGGGTACGCCTGGCCACCCCGGACCATGACGGTACGGGCCAGGTGCTCGATGTTCACCTGGTGGACGATGCCGGTGCCCGGGGGGACGACCTTGAACTCGTCGAAGGCGGTCTGGCCCCAGCGCAGGAACTGGTAGCGCTCCTTGTTGCGGCCGTACTCCAGCTCGACGTTCTGGCCGAAGGCCTCCTTCGTGCCGAACTTGTCGGCGATGACGGAGTGGTCGATGACCAGCTCGGCCGGGGCCAGCGGGTTGATCTTCGCCGGGTCGCCGCCGAGCTCCTTGACGGCCTCACGCATGGTGGCGAGGTCCACGACACACGGGACGCCGGTGAAGTCCTGCATGATCACGCGGGCCGGCGTGAACTGGATCTCCTGGCTGGGCTGCGCCTGGGAGTCCCAGCCGCCGATGGCCCGGATGTGGTCGGCGGTGATGTTCGCGCCGTCCTCGGTACGGAGCAGGTTCTCCAGCAGGACCTTCAGGCTGTACGGGAGGCGCGCGGAGCCCTCTACCTTGTCCAGCTTGAAGATCTCGTACGACTCGTCGCCCACGCGCAGCGTGCTGCGGGCGTCGAAGCTGTTCGCCGACACGACAGTCTCCTTCTTCAATGTGCGCGTCTACCGCGCCGCGCCTCATTGGCCGCCGGCGCCGCGTTTTGCCACCTACGGCTCCGGCCATCCGCTAAGGTAAGGCTTAGTTAGGTAACCCTTACCGGGCGGCGGCTGTGGTGCGCCTCGGCAGATATCTCGATGTCGAGATAACTCTAGTACATAGCCGCCGCTCGGTCATGCCCAGGTGCCCTTCCACTGCTCGCCCCCCCACTCCTCGAACCGTTCGACCTCGGTGAACCCGAGCTTCCCCGCGAGGCGCAGGGAGAGGACGTTGGCGGTCCGGGCGGCGAGGGAGACCCACCCGGGGCCCGTGCTGCAGCACAGCACGGGCGCAGAGGGACGACGTCTTGACCTTCCAGTCGGGTGGAAGCTTTACGGTCGTGGCATGACCTCCATGCGGATCTCCCAGCTCGCCGAGCGCAGCGGAGTGCCGGCCACGACCCTGCGGTTCTACGAGAGCGCGGGGCTGCTGTCCGCCGATCGGACCCCCGCCGGGTACCGGATGTACGGCGAGGACGCGGTCGACCGGCTGGCGTTCATCGGCGCGGCCAAGCATCTGGGGCTTGCGCTGGAGGAGATCGGCGAGCTGGTCGGGGTGTGGGAGGCCGGCGCCTGCCGCGACGTGAAGGCCGATCTGCGCCCCCGGATCTCCGCCCGGCTCGCCGAGGCCGAGGTCCGGGCGGCCGAGCTGGCGGCGTTCACCGCTTCCCTGCGCGGCGCCCTGGCCCACCTGGACGGGCTGCCGGACCGGGCGGGCCGGTGCGACCCGGAGTGCGGGTTCCTGGCGCCGGGGGTGGGGGCGAGGTCGGTGTCGGGCTCGGTGTCCGCCCAGGCCGCGGCCCCGGGCCCCGGTTCGTCAGCCCCGGGTTCGGCCCCCGTCTCCGGCGGGGCCCCTGGCGGACAGCCGGTCGATGTCGTCCTGTCGCCCGGCCGAGAGGCCGCCGAACAGGAGACGGAGCGGTGGCGCGCCGCGCCGGTGGCGTGCTCGCTGAGCGGCGACGGGCTGCACGAGCGCACCGCCCGGTGGCGCGAGGCCGTCGCCGGCGCGGCCCGGGCCGCCGTGCCCGAAGGGCTGCGGCTGACCCTGCCCGTCGACCGGGTCACGCGCATCGCCGAGCTGGCGGCCGCAAAGCAGGAGTGCTGCCCGTTCTTCGACTTCCGCCTCCACCTCGACGGCCCGTATCTGCACCTGGAGGTCCGCGCGCCTGCCGACGGGGGCGCGCCGCTCGCGGATCTCTTCGGCTCCGCCGACTGACGTCCCCCGGCCTGTCCCGTCCCGCCTGCTTCAGCCATCCTCACCAGAAAGTCCTCCGCCGTGCTCGTCGCCCGTTCCATCGCCCTGTTCGTCGTCGCCGCGCTGTTCGAGATCGGGGGAGCCTGGCTGGTCTGGCAGGGCCTGCGGGAGCACAAGGGCTGGGTGTGGGTCGGGGCCGGCGTCATCGCGCTCGGTCTGTACGGCGTGGTCGCCACCCTCCAGAGCGACGACAACTTCGGCCGGATCCTCGCCGCGTACGGCGGCATCTTCGTCGCCGGGTCGATCGCCTGGGGCATGGTCGCCGACGGCTACCGCCCGGACCGCTTCGACATCATCGGGGCCCTGGTCTGCCTGGCCGGCATGGCCGTGATCATGTACGCGCCGCGCGGCCACTGATACGGCCACTAATCTGGAGGCCTCACTTGGGGGGCCGATGACACCAGCCGACGCACCGCCCATCGTCTTCGTGCACGGGACGCGTTTCAGCGCGGGACAGTGGAGCACGCAACTCGCCTCACTCCGGGAGGAGTTCCCGGTCACCGCCGTCGACCTTCCGGGCCACGGAGCGCGCTCGGCGCAGCCCTGGAGCCTGAGCGCCGCTACGGAGGTCGTCGCCGCCGCGGTGGACTCGCTCGGCGGCCGACCGGCCGTGGTCGTCGGGCATTCGCTCGGCGGATATGTGTCGCTGGAGTTCGCCAGGCGCTGCCCGGAGCGGTTGCGCGGGCTGGTTCTCGCGGGCGCCAGCGCGTCCACCCGCGGCCCCTGGGCCACGCCCTACCGGTGGATCGCCGGCCTGGTCCCCCGCATCCCGGCGGACCGGCTGACCCGGTGGAACGACCGGCTGCTGCTGCGGCACTACCCACGGGACGTGGTGGAGGCGACCATCCGCTCCGGCTACGCCTTCCACACCCTGCCCGCCGCCTGGGGCGAGGTACTGGGCCGCTTCGGCACGGACGCGCTGCGCCCTGTGGCGGCGCCGGTGCTGATCCTGAACGGCGAGAAGGACACCGTCTTCCGGTCCGCCGAGGCCGACTTCGCCCGCGCGCATCCGGATGCCCGAATCGAACTGATCCCACGGGCAGGGCATCTCGCGAACTTCGACGCCCCGGACGCCTTCACCGACGCCGTCCGCCGCTTCGCCCGGCAGCTCCCCGTGGCCGGCTGACCCTCCCGGTCGCACCACGCCGCCGCACAGCGCGCGATCAGTTCACAGCCGTACGGAGAACGCGATCGAGCGCCGCCCGGCCCGCAGGCCCCCAGGCCGGCTTGCCGCCGGGCAGCCCCCGGTCTCCGTTCTGGCCCATGAGCATGAGGAACAGGCTCTTCAGCGCGGCCAGTCCACGGGCGCGCCGGATCGTCGCCCCGTCCGCGTGCGCGTACGCGTCGAAGAACCGCGCGGCGCCGCCCCGGGGAAGGACGACCCAGGCGGCCGCGAGGTCCCACGCCGGATCCCCGGCGAACAGGTCGCCGAAGTCGATCACGCCCGAGAGTGTCCCGGCCGACACGACGACGTTCGCGGGGTGGAGGTCACCGTGCACCCAGACCGGCCGGCCCTCCCACGCGGGGGCGGCGACCGCGTCGTCCCAGACGGCCCGGACCTCGTCGGCCCTGCCGTCGAGGGCGACGGACCGGAAGAAGTGGTCGAAGCCTTCGGTGTACGTGCCCGGGTGAGCGCCCCGGTCACCAACTCCCGGCGCCTCGGCGGGCGCCGCCACATGGAGCGCCCTCAGGAAGTCCGCCAGGGTGTCCGCCGCGTGGTCGCCACGGCTGATCGAGGTGCGGTCCAGCGGCTCGCCGGGGACCCACGTCATGATCGTCCACCGCTTCGGGAAACGTGCGGACGGCTCCCCGACCCGCACCGGGAGCGGGACGGGGAGCGGCAGACGCGGAGCGAGACGGGGCAGCCACCGGCACTCCTTGCGCTGGAGTTCCGGGGCGCGTTCCGTACGCGGCATACGTACGGCCAACTCGTCCCCGAGGCGCCACTGCTGGTTGTCCCATCCGCCCTCGACCTCGCGGACGGCCAGCTCCGCCAGGTCGGGATGTTGCTCCCGGAGCAGGTGACGGACCAGGTCCGCCGTGATCTCGGTCTCGGCGGCGGTGTCGGAGTCGGTCATGCCGAGCCACGGTACCGGGGCGGGCCCGGCCGGTCAGTCGAGGCAGAACTCGTTGCCCTCGATGTCCTGCATCACGAGGCAGGACTCGTTCTCCTCGTCGGCGAGAAGCAGGCGTACGCGCTTCGCGCCGAGCGGCAGAAGTCGTGCGCACTCGGCCTCCAGCGCGGCGAGGCGCTCCTCCCCCACGAGCCCGGTGCCGACCCGCACGCAGAGGTGCACCCGGTTCTTGACGACCTTCGCCTCGGGAACGCGCTGGAAGTACATCCGCGGGCCCACCCCCGTGGGGTCCTGGCAGACGAACCCCGCGTCCCGCTTCTCCTGCGGCAGGGAGAGGGTGTAATCGTCCCAACTGGCGAACCCCTCCGGCGGCGGTGGTACGACGTACCCCAACACCTCGCACCAGAAGTGGGCGACGCGCGTGGGCGACGCGCAGTCGAAGGTGATCTGGACCTGCCTGATCGACGTCATCAGGCCACCGTAGGGGGGCGCCGTTCGACGGGCATCCGAATTTCCCCGCCGGACGGGTCACCGCACGAGTCGCCACGCGAGGCGCCGTGCAAGACGCCGTGCAAAAGGAGGGGCGGAATCCGGAGCGCGCTGAAAGGATCACCCCCGTACGCACCCGGCACGCGACGCCCCACCCCGCAGGAGACGCACCCACCGTGACCCGCACCAGCGCCGTTTCGCTGATCCGTTCCCGTAGCCTCTCCGGCATCGCCGAGTACGCCTACGCGGCCACGGCGCCCGCCGGGTCCCGGCTGATCTTCCTCGCCGGTGCGTGCCCGCTCGACGAGCACGGCGGGACCGTGGCCGTCGGGGACTACGCCGGCCAGGCGGCGCAGGCCGTGGCGAACCTGAGGACCGCGCTCGCCGACGCCGGTGCCTCGGTCCAGGACGTCATCAGCACCCGGGTCCTCGTGGCATCGGCGCGGCAGGAGGATCTCGTGGCCGCCTGGCAGGTGGTCCGGGATTCCTTCGGCGACCACGACGTGCCCAGCACCCTGATGGGCGTCACCGTGCTCGGCTACGCCGATCAGCTCGTTGAGATCGAAGCCGTGGCCGCCGTCCTCGACGAACCGGAGCCCGAAGGACCGGCTTGCCCGCCGTCGGCGTAATGACGGGATGAGCCCCGTCGCCCCCTCACCCTGAGGCGGGTGAGCGATGCCCGAGCCGCCGACGAGAAGGCCGACGAGAAGAGCGCGGACCGTCTGACGACCCTGTCCGACGGGATCTTCGCCATCGCGATGACCCTGCTGGTCCTGGACCTCCATGTCGAACCGGGCCTGGACAAGGACGCGTTCACCGATGCCGTGCGCCAGGCGCTGCCCGACCTCGGCGCGTACGCCCTGAGTTTCACGATCCTGGCCGGGTTCTGGCGCGATCACCGGCTGATCGTGCGCCTCGTCCCGCGCTTCGAGGGGGTGGCGCTGCGGTTCGCGCTGATGTGGCTGGGCGCCATCGCTCTCGTCCCGTTCCCAACGGCGCTGCTCTCCGAGTACGCCGCGCGCCCGCTGGCCGTGGCTGTCTACGCGGGCATGGTCGCTGTCACGAACCTGCTGGAGCTGGCGATGTTCCTTGCGGGCCGGCGGCAGACGGAGCATGCGACGGAGGCCTCCCGCAGCGAAGTGGGCCGGGCGGTCACCGCCGATCTGGCCTCGACCGCCGCGCTCTTCGCCGCGACGGTTCCGGTCGCCTATCTCGTCTCTCCTCCCGCGGCCATGTGGTGCTGGCTCGCGCTGATCCCGGTCAAACTCACCCACCGGAAGCGCGCCACCGCGCGCCGGCACGGCCGGGCGAGCTGAACACCGGCAGGGGCGGGCCCGGCCCCGTCCCCGTACGGACGCACCGCCCGCGCCGTCTCCCGCCGCGCGGGCGACGATGGGGAGACCCGGCCGCGCGGAGCCGGTACACACCTGTCACTCGAACGGCACACCCCCACAGCATCCTCATCTCATATCTGAGATAGCCTGCCGACATGTCAGAAGACTACCTCGTACGTATCGGCAAGCTCATCCGTGACGCCCGTCAGCATCGGGGCTGGACACAGACGCAGTTGGCCGAGGCTCTCGGCACCAGCCAGAGCGCCGTCAACCGCATCGAGCGCGGCAACCAGAACATCAGCCTTGAGATGATCGCCCGCATCGGTGAAGCTCTCGACAGCGAGATCGTGTCGCTCGGGTACGCCGGACCCATGCATCTGCGGGTCGTCGGCGGGCGGCGGCTCTCCGGGGCCATCGACGTCAAGACCAGCAAGAACGCCTGTGTGGCGCTGCTCTGCGCCTCGCTCCTCAACAAGGGGCGTACGGTCCTGCGCCGGGTGGCCCGGATCGAGGAGGTGTTCCGGCTCCTGGAGGTGCTGAACTCCATCGGGGTCCGCACCCGCTGGGTCAACGACGGTGTGGACCTGGAGATCGTGCCGCCCGCGCAGCTGGACCTGGCGGCGATCGACGCCGACGCCGCGCGCCGCACCCGCTCGATCATCATGTTCCTGGGGCCGCTGCTGCACCGGACGGAGCAGTTCACCCTGCCGTACGCGGGCGGCTGCGACCTGGGCACCCGCACGATCGAGCCGCACATGATCGCGCTGCGCCGCTTCGGCCTGGAGATCGCCGCGACGGAGGGCCTCTACCACGCGCAGGTCGACCGTACCGTGGCCCCGGACCGCCCCATCGTGCTGACCGAGCGCGGCGACACGGTGACCGAGAACGCCCTGCTGGCCGCCGCCCGCCACGACGGCACGACCGTCATCCGCAACGCCTCGTCCAACTACATGGTCCAGGACCTGTGCTTCTTCCTGGAGGCCCTGGGCGTACGGGTCGACGGGGTCGGCACGACGACGCTCACCGTCCACGGGGTCCCGCAGATCGACGTGGACGTGGACTACTCCCCCTCCGAGGACCCGGTCGAGGCGATGAGCCTGCTGGCCGCCGCCGTGGTGACCGAGTCCGAACTCACCATCCGCCGGGTGCCGATCGAGTTCCTGGAGATCGAGCTCGCCGTCCTGGAGGAGATGGGCGTCGACTGCGACCGCACCCCGGAGTACGCGGCCGACAACGCCCGCACCCGCCTGGTGGACCTCACCGTCCGGCCCTCCAAGCTGGAGGCCCCGATCGACAAGATCCACCCGATGCCGTTCCCCGGCCTCAACATCGACAACGTCCCGTTCTTCGCGGCGATCGCCGCCGCGGCGCACGGCCAGACCCTGATCCACGACTGGGTCTACGACAACCGCGCGATCTACCTCACCGACCTCAACCGCCTCGGCGGCCGCCTCCAACTCCTCGACCCCCACCGGGTCCTGGTCGAGGGCCCGACCCGCTGGCGCGCCGCCGAAATGATGTGCCCGCCCGCCCTGCGGCCCGCCGTGGTGGTGCTGCTGGCGATGATGGCGGCCGAGGGAACCTCCGTACTCCGCAACGTCTATGTGATCAACCGCGGTTACGAGGAACTGGCGGAGCGGCTCAACTCGGTGGGGGCGCAGATCGAGATCTTCCGGGACATCTGATCGGCGGGGTGTTGTGCCCCCTTGGGGCACGGGGAACAACACCCCCAAACACCGGACGACCTGCGGTTATACCCTTTCTCGACCTTCCATCGATCACCGCTACTTTTCATCACCTTGTGCAACGCGTGTGCAAGATGATCTCACATTACTGACAGAGGGTCAGCAGTACCTGAGCAACCGTCAGCCGGCGCCTTCCAACTGCGCACGACGAGAGGTGGACGTTCGTACCAGGCGGTGTCGATCGAACGAAGATCCGGCTGCGTGACGCAGGGGAAGGCTCCACCATCCCTTCGGCAACCCACCGGCAGCTGTGCCCAAAGTCGTTAGACTGAGCGGAGGGGTTGGGCCATGGACCCGGGCTTCGCACGACGTGCCGATCATGAGCCCGGCCTGAATCGCAGGATTACTAAGGAAGGTGTGTCGCGTGACGCGCTACGGGTCCCCTCTGCCAGAGAAGCCCTCTTTGGAGGGACTGGAAGCGAAGTGGTCGGCTTTCTGGGGTGAAGCCGCAGTACATCGCTTCGACCGGCCGGGGGATCGTGACGCGGTATTCTCCATCGACACTCCGCCCCCCACGGTCAGCGGCTCCCTCCACGTCGGGCACGTCTTCAGCTATACACATACCGATATCATCGCCCGTTTCCAACGGATGCGCGGCAAGAGCGTCTTCTACCCCATGGGGTGGGACGACAACGGCCTGCCGACCGAGCGCCGGGTGCAGAATTACTACGGTGTCCGGTGCGACCCGACACTGCCGTACGACCCGGATTTCGTGGCGCCGACTCCCCTCTCCCAGCGCTCGGGCAAGGACAAGAAGGCACCGGCTGTCAGTATCGCGCGGCAGAATTTCGTCGAATTGTGCGAGCAGCTCACCGCAGAGGACGAGTCGATCTTCGAAGAGCTCTGGCGCAAGCTCGGGCTGTCGGTGGACTGGTCGATGACCTACACGACGATCGGGAAGGAAGCCCAACGAGTCGCCCAGGCCGCTTTCCTGCGACTCGCACGCTCCGGCGAGGCGTACCAGTCCGAGGCGCCCACCATGTGGGACGTCACCTTCCAGACCGCGGTGGCCAACGCCGAAGTGGTCGAGAAGGAGGTCTCGGGGGCCTACCACAAAGTGGCGTTCACGCACGGGTCCGAGTCCGTCTGCATCGAGACCACCCGGCCGGAGCTCCTCCCCGCCTGTGTCGCCCTTGTGGCGCACCCGGACGACGAGCGGTACCGAGCCCTTATCGGCGAGGAGGTCGTCTCGCCGCTGTTCGGTGTTCGGGTGCCGGTCGTGGCGCACAGCGCCGCCGACCCTGAGAAGGGCAGCGGCATCGCCATGATCTGCACGTTCGGCGACATGACCGACGTGATGTGGTGGCGGGAGCTCCGGCTGCCGGTCCGCACGGTCATCGGCCGCAACGGCCGACTGCTGCCGATGGACTTCCAGCAGCTGCCGAGCGTCGATGCCGAGCGCGCCCAACGCGTCTACGACGACATCGCGGGGAAGACGGTGCACACCGCCCGGCAGATCGTCGTGGAGAAGCTGCGCGACGACGCCAGTCTGATCGGCGAACCGCGGCCGACGAGCCGGGCGGTCAAGTTCTTCGAGAAGGGCGACAAGCCCCTGGAGATCGTCAGCAGCCGGCAGTGGTTCATCAAGACCGTGGACCACCGCGAGGAACTCCTCGCCTCCGGGAACGAGATCCAGTGGCATCCGCCGCACATGCGGTCGCGTTACGACGACTGGGTGCAAGGCCTCAACGCCGACTGGCTGATCAGCAGGCAACGCTTCTTCGGAGTTCCCTTCCCTCTCTGGTACGCCCTGGACGCCGAAGGCCGACCGGCTTACGACACCCCGCTCCTCCCCGACGAATCGGCGCTTCCCGTCGATCCGTCCACCGCCTGCCCGGTCGGCTACACCGAGGACATGCGCGGCGAACCGAACGGCTTCATCGGCGAGCCGGACATCATGGACACCTGGGCCACCTCCTCGCTCAGCCCTCAGCTCGCCGGTGGCTGGCTCTCCGACCCGGAACTCTTCCGACAGGTCTTCCCGATGGACCTGCGCCCCCAGGGGCACGACATCATCCGCACCTGGCTCTTCACGACCGTGGTCCGCTCCCGTCTGGAAGCCGGAACCACCCCCTGGAAGCACGCCGCTCTCTCCGGGTGGATCCTCGACCCGGATCGCAAGAAGATGTCCAAGTCGCAGGGGAACGTCGTGACCCCCGGCCACCTGCTGGACGAGTACGGAGCCGACGCGGTCCGCTACTGGGCGGCGAGCGGTCGCCCCGGCACGGACACCGCCTTCGACCCGCAGCAGATGAAGATCGGCCGTCGGCTCGCCGTGAAGCTTCTCAACGCGAGCAAGTTCGTGCTCTCCCTTCCCTCCCCCAGCGACGAGGCGCTGACGACGGAACCGCTCGACACCGCTCTGCTGGCGAAGCTGGCGGACACCGTCAGGAACGCGACGACGGCGCTGGAGGGCTTCGACTACACCTCCGCACTGGACGAGATCGAGCGGTTCTTCTGGTTCTTCTGTGACAACTACGTCGAACTGGTCAAGGAACGCGCCTACGGTCACGGCGGCGAGGCGGGTGCCGAGTCGGCGCGTGTCACGTTGCGACGCACTCTCGACATCGTCACGCGTATGTTCGCGCCCGTGCTCCCGTACACCACGGAGGAGACGTGGTCGTGGACCCACCCGTCCACGGTGCATCTGGCCGCGTGGCCGACGGCTGACGAACTCGGTACGGGTGCCGAGCAGGGCCGGCCGGCGCTGGCCGAGGCCGCCTCATCGATGATCGCCGTCATCCGTAAGGCGAAGTCCACCGCCAAACTGTCGATGCGCGCGGAGGTCGCCCGGGTCGTGGTCCAGGCTCCTGCCGACCTCCTGGACGCGATCGGTTCGGTGAGTGCGGACGTCAAGGCGGCGGGCAACGTGGCCGAGATCGTTTTGCGCCCGCACGACAGCACCGAGCTGGCGGTCGAGGTGGAGCTGCCGTAAAGCCCTGAGGGCCGGGGGCCCACCGCCACGTGGCGGTGGGCCCCCGGCCCTCTGACGGCCCGGCTCGGGGCCGGCCTTCCGGTGGATCAGCCTGTACCCGCGCCGGCGTCCAAGGCGCGGGCCAGGCTCCAGTACCCGACAGTCCGTTCCATGCCGATGGCACGGTTCAGACGCGTGATGGGCTCGTTGGCCTCATCGCTGAGCGCTGTCACCACCCGAGCACCGGCTCGTCTCGCCTCCATCAGCACAGCCGCTTTGAGTGCGCTGCCCACCCCACGCCGACGGTGGTCGGGGTCCACTCCCGTGAAGACCGTGTGCCAGACCGTCCCCCCGGCCCCCGGAGCCATCACGGCCAAGCCGCGGGGAGGCCCGCCCGCCTCCTCGTCCGATTCGGCCAGAAACACGGTCGCGTCCCGGGGGACGGCGTTCAGGGCGGAGCGCATGTCGACGTTCCGGCCGGTGCCGAACGGAACGGGGAAGCCGATGACGCACCTGCTCGCGACGGCCATGACCAGGGCGGACTCCGTATCCACATCGGCCCGCCGCAACCGCACCGCGGCCCGGTCGGTGTGGCGCACGAGGTGCTTCTGAAGGTCTTCCTCGCTCTGGCACAGGTCGATGCTCCAGCCGATGTTGTGGTTGGTCACCGCGAGGCCGTACCGCTCGGCGAACAGCCGCCCCCGAGGCAGGTCGTCCCGCAGTGCGCATGTGACCGCGCCCGAGCCGGTACGGGCGTCCACCGCGGCCACGACCTCGTCGGCCAGGGCGGTCCCGAGGCCTTGGCCACGCTCGGACTCCCTCACCGCGATCCGAGCGGAGACCGAGCCGGGCAGGCTGGGCATCTCGGTGAGCGCCGCCGCTCCGACGACGTCTCCCTCCCGCTCGGCCACCCATACGCGACTGGTGTCGCCCTCGGCGCCGGCCGCCAGCATCCTGCGCAGCTGAGGGCGGTTGTCGTACGCACTCGCAACCGTCAGCAGCTCCACGACGTCATCGATGTCCGTGGCATCGGGGGCGCGGACCACGGTGCCAAGGGCTTGCCGACGCTCCGGCACAGCGACTCCTCTGCTGGGGGAAGAACACATGTCAGGCCGGGCTCACGGCCGAGGTGGACGCACGCCCGGCGGCGCCCTCGTACATCTCCGCCAGCGACTGGTGGCCATCCCAGTCCGGGTCGAACACGGCCGTGAACCGCTCCTCGTCCCACACACCGCCGGAAAGCTCGACCAGCCGCTGGACGAGAGTCCGGCAGAAGATCTCGTAGGTCCGCTCGTCAGCCGGGACCTCCAGCGTCCAGTCCCTCGCCTCGTAGACCTTCGACATCAGCGTCTCGTCCTGGTCGAAGGCGGCCGAGTCGAGGAACTCGCCCTCGTTCTTCGCGTAGAAGCGCTCGTCGCGGTCGATCATCTCGACGAACTCTTCGGTGAGCCGGTCGGCCGAACTGAGCAGCCTGGCGAGCTTTCCTCCCATCACCGTGGCGTCACAGGGGCAGTCCGTGCCGTGGGTACGGGCGAACTGGAGCAGAATCCGATGGTCCTCCAGCGCGTCCGGCACGATGCGGTTGTAGTAGACCCGGGTGCGCAGGGCGAGCCAGGCCGCCCACGCGTCGAAGGAGCCGCGCGCGATGTAGTGACCATCCGTGTTGAGCAGCTTCTCGTAGCGGCTGCGGACCCGGATGTCGAAGTGGTGTACGAGGGAGGGGAGTTCCGCCGACTTCCCTTCGCGGTCCGATGCGATGAACTCGCCTATGAGCTTGTTGTTCTCGGTGAAGAGCCAGGACGACGTGGCGAACATGGGGTCGAGCACGGTGGCGGCGTTACCCGTCAGGAACCAGCGGTCCTCTGAGAACTGCTGGCCGGCCAAACGCGCGAGCCGTTCACGCGTCCCGAAGCTGCGAAGCTTCGCGTCGGGTCCGAGGATGTCGCGCAGCGCACGGTGCTCGCGGAGAAATGCCGCCAGCTCGTCCCCGGAACCGACAGAGGGCTCTGTGTGCCGCCGGTCGAAGACGACGCCGATGCTGTACTGCGACGCGGACAGCGGCATCAGCCAGATCCAGTAACCGCGGTACATGAAGTACGTCATCGACGACGACCTGCCCCAGTGAGGAACGCGATGGCGCCAGGCGTCGTCGCCGAGGGCGTCGAGGGACAGACATCCGTCGAACCGGCCCCACGACGCGGCGATCGGATTGCGGCCCTCCTCCGGCACCAGGTCGAGGAGGCGGGTGAGGGGAGAGGCCTCACCCGCGGCGTCCACCAGCCATGTGCAGGCGATGGTCCCCGCAGTCGTGCGCACGAGATGCCCGTTCCTGCCGTCGAGCGTGATCGCTTCGGCCGGCGACTCACCTGGTCCGCAGTTCAGTACGGAGGTTCCGAGCAGAACCCTGACACCGCTTTCGCGGTTCATCTCGCACAGGTCGCGTTCCACGGTGGGCCGGTCGATCAAGTAGGTGGGAATCGGATGGGGCCGCCTGCCGCCGATCTCGGACATCCGCTCCAGCGTCAGATCCCTGTCGGGCGAATCGAAGAAGAAACGCATCCCGGAACTGACGTAGTGGTGCTTGCGCAGATAGGGGCCCAGTTGGAGGACGCGGTTGGCGTAGTTCGTGAACTCCTCGCCCGACGACTCGTCAAGACCGGGCGGGAATTCCGTCTCCTTGTCGATCACCATGATGTCCAGATCGGGTTGCTCCAGCCGCAGCTGCCGCGCCAGCGTACCTCCGGCGAGCCCGGCGCCAATGATCAGGGCGTCGCACGTCAGGTCGGCCTTGCCAGTCATCTCTTACTCTCCGTTCGTCGAGCGCGCCGCCTTCACCGGCTTGCGCGCGCAGAAAAGTGCCACTGATCCGACGCGACGTACGTCGACGTCGTCGAACCGGTCCCGCAGAGCGCGTTCCAGCCCGGACGCCGTATCAGCGGAATTGTGAAAGTGCCCGCGTTCGTTGTAGGCCTTGAGCAGCCACTTCGCAATGGCGTTGTGTCTGCTGTCCTGCACGACCGTCGACCCGAAAAGGACCCCGTCCCGCGTAAGGAGCGGAGCGAGGTTGTCGAAGACGACGCTCTTCTCCCCAAGGGATCCGGGGAGACAGTGAAGCAGGTAGTTCATGCTTATGGAATCAAATTCCTGTACACCATCGGGGAGGGGCTCCAATACGTTGCAGTGATGGATTTCCGGCTCGTACCTGCGGGCGGCTCCGGCCGCGTAGTCCAGACTGTTGCGGTTGACGTCCATGAGACCCAGCCGAGGACTCCCGGTGGGGAACCGACAGTTGGCGACGTAATACCCGGTGCCCACTCCGACGTCCAGATGGTTCTCCGACACATACGCGTCGTACATCTTGAGAAGTCGAGAGGTCGAGCACCGCCAGGCGAGCCGGTTGCTGAACCCGAGAACGAAGAACCTGTAGTAGGTCAGGCCCCATCGGGTGTAAGCCTGCTGCCCCTCTTGTACCTCTTTAGACAATTGCACAGGACACCTCTTCATTCAGACCTGGATTCGGTGACGGCGGCAGGCCTACCGCTTCTTCGCTTCCGCCGATTCCAGGTGAGCGGATACGACTCGGGAGATCGCCGGCACGTTCTGGGCCGCCAGCATGGTCACGTGGTCGCCCGGCACGCGGTGCACGGTGAGCCCGCCCGGAGCGAGCGGTTCCCACGCCAGATCCGGACGCAGCGGATCGATGCCCTCACGGCGTTGCTCTGCGAGGAAGTAGAGAACCGGCCCAGGATAGGGGCGCGGCCGATAAGCGCGGAGCGCCTCCATATTGGCCCGGTAGACCTCGGCCAGCTGTCGGGCGAAGGCGGGGTCCGGGGCTATCGAGCTGAACTCGGTGATGTCCACATCGCCGAGATCAGGCGGGACCTGCCCCGGGCCCGGCGAGTCGAAGACGACCAGCAGCTCGACCGTCTCGCCGTCGGCTCGCAGCCTCTGGGCCATCTCCAGGGCGACGAGCCCTCCGAAGGAGGCTCCACCCAGGGCGTAAGGGCCTCTCGGATGAGCCGCGCGGAGTTCTTCCAGATAACAGGACGCCATCTCCTCGACGCTCCTCCTCGGCTCGGCGTCACGCTCGATTCCTCGCGCCTGGAAGCCGTAGACGGTCGCGTCGGCGGGAAGAAGGTCGGCCAGTTCCCGATAGAAGAAGACGCTCCCTCCTGCGGGGTGGACGAGGAACAGCGGCGTGCCGTGTCCATCGCCGGCCTTGAGGGGAATGAGCGCTGTCTCCTGCTCCTGGACGTCTGCCGTATGACGGTTCGTCGTGGGGGAAGCTGCGGCTTCCTGAGTCGACGAGGCCGGTGCGAGGTGTTCGGTGAGGAGGGCGATGGTCGGGAACTTGAAGAGATCGGCGACGGTCAGCGAGACCTGGAGTTGCTTCCTGATCTGCCATCCCGCCTCGACGAAGAGGAGTGAGTCTCCGCCGAGCTCGAAGAAGTTGGCGTCCCGTTCGATGTGCGCGCGTCCGAAGAGGTCCTTCCAGATGGCGGTCAGCACGCTCTCCGTCTCCGCCTGGGAGCGCTTCCCGCCGTCGCCGGGTTCCTCCTCGGTCTGACGCTGATGGCGTCGCGCTCCGCGTTCGAGCCGGTCAGGCAGGTTCTCGGTGGAGACGACCACGCGTCGTTCACCCGCGAACAGGGCACGCTCAAGCACGGAGAGCGCCTCCGCCGCCGAGACGCCCGACTGCACGTGTCCGGCATGTGCCTCACGCAGGACGCTCGGCAGCCGCTCTGCCGCGGCCATACCGACATCACGCCAGACATCCCACGCGACCGACACAACATGCCCCGGCGCATCGGGCGAATCGGCCCACGCGTCGAGAAACGCGTTCGCCGCGCAGTAGTCGACCTGGCCGAGGTTGCCCAGGAGGGCGGCCGTCGAGGAGAACACCGCGAAGAAGTCGAGCTGTCGGCCGCCGAAGACCGACGCTAGAGCCAGCGTGCCGTTCACCTTGGGGGCGAGCACCTCGCGCATCGCTTCGACGTCCCGGAACTGCGCGAGCCCGCCGCCGGCCAGGCCGGCTGCGTGGACAACCCCCTGAATCGGACCGAACCGCAGCTCCGCCCGGGCCACCGCCTCGGCCAGAGCCGCACGGTCGGCCACGTCACACGCCTCGACGAGCACCTGTGCGCCCGACGACTCCAGCTCACGCACCGCGCCCATACGCTCTCGCGTTTCCGCGTCGGTCCCTGGTTCGCTCTCCAGCGCCGCCCAGTCATCCCGCTCCGGCAACGGCGTCCGCCCCACGAGCACCAGACGCGCTTGGTACGTGCGCGCCATCCAGGCCGCGACCGCCCGTCCGACGCCCCCCAGGCCGCCCGTGATCACGTACACGCCCCCCGGTCGCAGGCCCCGGGGCCCACCGCCCGCATCCGCGCCGTCCGCCGCCAGAGTCTCCACATCCTCGACGAAGCGCGTCGCACCACGGCAGGCGACAAACGATCGTGGCAAGGAAGCCCGCAGCTCCGCCACGACCTGCTCGAACTCCGCTACGGCGTCCTCGATGTCGATCACCGAAGCGGAGAGCGCCGGATACTCCAGCGGCAAGGTCTTCACGGGCCCGAGGGCCAACGCACGGGCCGGAGACTGCGTTTCCGTGCCCCCCACCCGGGCGAGCCCTTGGGTGACCACGGCCAGCCTGGTCGGCGCGGTTCCCCGGTGCAGTCCGAGCGCACGGGCGAAATGCACCGGAGCCTCCAGCGCCACCGCACCGGCCCGGTCGACGTCGATGTCGGTGTCGGCCGCCCACAGGTAGAGGACGTTCCACGTTCCGCCCGGCCCGTGGGCCTC
>BMTG01000024.1 GCA_014649555.1 Streptomyces globisporus
TCCCCGAGTCCTGCCCTCGGCCCCACCCGTCATCGCCCACGCTAGTCAGCCGGGGGAGCCTCAGTGGCGTGAGCGGTGCCGGGAGTTCTGCTCCGTGGCGGCGGCGTATTCCGCGCAGCCGGGGTTCTCGCAGGGGCCCGCGCGCCATACCGGGACGAAGATTCCGAGGGACTTGTGGCGGTGGATCTCGGAGGGGACGGACTGTTTGCAGGTGGGGCACATGAAAGCGGCCCGCTGATGGAGGTCACGCTTTTTGCTGTCCATTTACTCACGATAGGCCCGGCGGAGGATTTGGGGAAGTCTTTCCCTTTGCTTTGCCTCTGCCTTACTTGTCCGTATCGGTGCCGGAGGCGTCTTCGGCGTCCTGGTTCTGCGGCGGACGGCGCATGCTCAAGGTCACCGACACCGCCAGAATGACGACGATCACCGCGAGGCTCACCGGCGACGGGATCTCCGGGATCGAGGTGCTGATCATCTTGTGGGACGCCTGGAGGATGAGCTTGACCGCGATGAAGGCGAGGATGATCGCCAGGCCGTGGCTGAGGTAGTGGAACCGGTCCAGCAACCCCGCCAGCAGGAAGTACAGGGCCCGCAGCCCCAGGATCGCGAACGCGTTGCTGGTGTAGACGATGAACAGGTCGTCGCTGACCGCGAGCACCGCGGGCACGCTGTCGACCGCGAAGATGAGGTCGGCCGCCTCGATCGCCGCGACCACCGCGAGCAGCGGCGTGGCGATGCGCCGCCCCTCCTTGTGGACGACGAAATGCGTGCCGGAATACTCGTCCTGGACCGGCATGACCTTCCGCAGCGCCCGCACCGCGAAGCTCTTGCCGGGGTCGAAATTCTCCTCCTGGCCGCTGAGGATTTTATAGCTGCTGTAGAAAAGGATCGCGGCGAAGAGGAACAGGACGAACGTGAAGCGGTTCACCACCGCGACACCGGCGGTCAGGAACAGCGCCCGGAACACCAGGGCGCCGATGACCCCGTAGAAAAGCACCCGGTGCTGGTACTCCCGGGGCACCTTGAAATACGCGAAGATCAGCGCGAAGACGAAGAGGTTGTCGACCGAGAGGCTCTTCTCCAGCAGCCACGCGGTCGTGTACTCCGTTCCGGCGGTCGTCCCGAGCGTCAGGAAGACGACCCCGCCGAAGATCAGCGCGAGACCCACCCACAGGGCGCTCCACAGCCCGGCCTCCTTGAAGCCGATGACATGCGCCTTGCGGTGCGCCAGGAGGTCGACCGTCAGGGAGACGACGACGGTCACGGCGAACACGATCCACAGCCACACCGGTACGTCCACGCCGGAGACCTCCCACTCGGGTTTTTACGAGTGTGACCCGCCCGTCCCGTTGCCGCCCGCCGGGGAGCGCCGGGTGGCGGCAACGACCGAGGCCATCAGCTCCGCGTCGAGGAAGGAGGGGTCGGCCGGCCGGGTGACGGCGGGGGTGGAGTTCAGCAGCGCCTTGGTGACCCGCAGCGCTGCCTCAGCAGGTGCGTCATCGAGGTGAGCAGCGTCGCGGTGGTTTCCAGCGAGGCGATGGTGACGAGCAGGGTGAGCCGGTAGAGGATCTCGCCCGCCTTCTCCCGGTCCGGCTCCATCGCGTCCCAGGTGTTGGGCCCGGGGTTACCGACCTGGACCTACCCCTCCGGATATCTGCACCAAGCATCGATCTCTGTTGCCCCCGTCACATGCAACGTCACACATGCCCGTCTTCACACGCGAATTGTCGGGCTGTGAGTCATACGCGGAACACATCCAGGAAAGAACTCCACCAGCCCTTCTGCTTCCTGGCCGGCTCCGCTGCGTGACGGGGCGTCACCGGCGCCGCGGAGGGGGCGCTCCGGTACGGGTCCGGAAGCTGGGCCGAGGTCTGCGCCGGCGGCTGCCCCCCGGCCGCCGCCCGCCGCGCGGCCGTCGGCGTGAACCGCACGGGCAGCGCGATCAGGGCCCGGTGGAACGGGCCCGGACGCCAGGCCACCCCCGAGGCGGGCACGGCCAGCGCGAGGTCCGGGACGGTGTTGAGGATTTTCTCGATCGCGGTCAGCGCGATCAGCGTCGCGGGCGACTTGGCGGGGCACACGTGCGGGCCCGCGCCCCAGGCCAGATGGGCCCCCTTGCTGAGGGTCTGGCGGGCGTCGGTGAGCCCCGGGTCGCTGTTCGCGGCGGCGAAGCTGATCAGCACGGGCGTCTCCGCCTTCAGCACCACCCCGTCCAGCTCGATGTCCCGCACCGGGTAGTGCGTGGCGTAGTTGGCGATCGGCGGGTTGTTCCACAGGACGTCGTCCAGCGCGTCCTCGACGAGCATCCCCGAACCGCGCCGCTCGGGCGCGCCCGGCTGCTCACCCGCGAGCATCAGCAGCAGCGCGCTGGCGATCAGATTGCGCTCCGGCTCCACGCCCGCGCCCATCAGAACCACCAGCTGGTCCTTCAGCTCCTCGTCCCGCAGCCCCGCCGGGTGCTGGATGAGCCAGGAGGTGATGTCCTCGCCGGGCTGGCGGCGCTTGAGCGAGACCAGTTCCATCAGGCACTCGGTCAGCTCGGCGTTGGCGCGGAGCACGTCCTCGCCGTCGAAGATCGCCGACATCGAGCGGGTCAGCCGGTCGCCGATGTCGCCGGGGCAGCCGAAGAGCTGGTTGAACAGCAGCAGCGGCAGCAGCTTGGCGTACTCGTTGAGCAGGTCGGCGGTGCCGCGTTCGATGAACTGGTCGATCAGGTAGTCGGCGATCCGTTCGACGTCCCGGCTCACTCGGCTGCTGTTGAGCCGGGCCAGCGACTCGGTGACCGCCTTGCGCAGCCGCAGGTGCTCCGCGCCGTCGGTGAACAGGCAGTTGGGCCGGTAGACCATCATCGGCAGCACCGGGCTGTCCATGGGGACGGCGCCTTCGCGCAGCGCGGCCCAGCGCCGCGAGTCCCGGGCGAACAGCGCCGGGTTCTGCAGCACCCGCAGCGCCGCCTCGTGCTGCACGATCAGGGTGGCGTCCACCCCGGGTGCCAGCTCGACGGGCGCGGCGGGGCCGTGCGTCCGCGCCGCGTCGTAGAAGCGGTGCGGATCGGCGGCGAACTCCGCTCCGTACAGCGGCGTCTGCTGCTGGTGCATGGGGCACCCGGCGGGGGCGCTGTACGGGGTGGCTCCCGGCTGCGGATCCATGTCGGCTTCCTCGGTGTGATCGCGGGGCCGTCGGGCCCCGGCTTCGTATACGTCTACGTCTACGTCGTGTGTGCGCGTCGGGCCGTACGCTCAGGTCGCGTGCGTCAGGAGGTGGCGGACCAGGGTGATCAGGGCGTGCGCCGAGGACTTCTGGTCCCGGGCGTCGCAGAAGACGACCGGGGTGTCGGGCAGCAGGTCGAGCGCCTCGCGCAGTTCGTTCTCGGCGTGCTGCGAGTACGGATCGAAGCTGTTGACGGCGACCGCGTACTCCAGCCCGTACGTCTCGACGAGGTCGATGACCGGGAACGTGTCGGCGAGCCGCGCCGGGTCGACCAGGAGCAGCGCGCCCAGCGAACCGCGCGCCATGTCCTCCCACAGCTCCACGAACCGCTGCTGCCCCGGCGTACCGAACAGGTAGAGCACCAGCTCGTCGCTGAGGGTGAGCCGGCCGAAGTCCAGGGCGACCGTCGTCGTCGTCTTGTCGGGTGCCCCGCGCAGATCGTCGACCTGGGCGGCGGCCTGGGTCATCCGCTCCTCGGTGCGCAGCGGCGTGATCTCGGACAGGGTGCCGATCAGCGTCGTCTTGCCCACCGCGAAGTGCCCGACGACGAGGATCTTCGCCGCGCGCTGGACCGCGTCCGGCACATAGATGCTCTCAGCCGAACCGGACTTGGAGTCCATGCAACACCTCTTCGAGGATCTTCCTGTCGACGAGCTGGGCCGGCGGCGGCGCCTTCCGGCGCAGCAGGTGTCCCTGCTGGTGTAAATCCTGGAGCAGGAGACGGGCCACCCCGACCGGCAGGCCGAGGTGGCCGGCGACCTCGGCCACCGAGAGATAGCCGCCGGAGCACAGCTCCCAGATCGCCCTGACCTCGGGGCCCGGGTTCGGCGGCGGCTGGCTCTCGGGGGCGAGGGTGACCAGCGTGACGAGGGAGAGATCCTCCGCGTCGGGCAGCCCCCGCCCGCCGGTGATGACGTAGGACCGGACGAACCCGCTGCTGACCTGCTGCTCCTCGCCCGGCGCCGTCATATCTCGCTGTCCGCGGTGCGGCGGGGCGGCGTGGTCATCGCCTTGCCCAGTGCGGTGACCTGCTGCTGCATGCGGAAGGACATCGCCTCCATGTCCACATCGGCGGCGGCGGTGGCGGCGAGGTAGGCGCCGGTGCCGGCGGCGATCAGGAAGATCCAGCCGTCCTCGTACTCCAGGAGCGTCTGCCGCCACCTGCCCGGGTCACGGGTCCCGATGAAGGGGGCGACGGCCCGGCTGAGGGACTGCATGGAACTCATGGCCGCGGCGACGGTCTCCGCGTCGTCCCGGCCGATCTCGCTGGAGTTGGCGAGCAGCAGGCCGTCCGCGGACACCAGGATCGCGTGCCGGGCGCCGGGTACCTGGAGCAGGTCGTTGAGTACCCAGGACAGATCGGGGTTCACTGGAACTCGGGTCCTTCCGTCGTCGTCGTGTCGCGTCCGGACCGGGTGCCGCGCTGGAAGGCGCCGAGCCGCGACGCGGTCTCCTCGTTGCTGCGCGCGGGTCCCGCATCGGCCGATGGCACCGCGGAGACCGGGCTCTTGCGACGACGCTTCGGCAGACCGCCGGCGGTGGTGGTGATCTGGGCGAGCGGCTGGGTGGCGGTGTCCGGCTGGGGAACGGGCGGGAAGAGCGGGGTCGGCGCGGGGGCCGGGCTCGGGGCCTGCGCCTGGTGCTGGGGGTGAGGCCGGTCCTGGGAATGAGCCCGGGCCTGCCACTGGTCCGGCTGCCGGCCCTGCGGCGCCGGGGGGAGCGCCGCTTCGGGCGCCTCGGCCGGCGCCGCGGCGGGCGGCGCCTCGGTGGTGAGCAGTTCGTCGGGGATGAGGACCACCGCGCGTACGCCTCCATAGGGGGAAACGGAGTCCACCGAGACCCGGAAGCCGTAACGGGCGGCGAGCATCCCGGAGACGGCGAACCCGAACTGCGGCGGAATACCGAGGCTGGAGACGCTGATCGCGGCCTGGGGGGAGAGGAGGGCCGCCGCGCGGTCCTTCTCCTCCTGGCCCATGCCGAGACCGGCGTCGTCGACGATGAGGCAGACGCCCGTCGGCACGGCCTGGATGTTGATCTCGACCGGGGTGCCGGGGGCGGAGTAGTTCGTGGCGTTGGCGAGCAGCTCGGCGAGGACCACGGCGACCGGTTCGACCGCGCGGCTGACGACGGAGAAGTTCACCTGGCCGTTGACCCGGACCCGGTCGAAGTGCCGGATACGGCCCTGGGCGCTGCGGGCCACGTCGAAGACGGAGGCCACGGTCTCGCGCCGGCCGAGCCAGCCGCCGCAGAGCACGGCGATGCCCTGGGCACGCCGGCCGAACTGGCTGTTGGCGTGGTCCATGGCCATCAGGTCGGCGAGGATCCCGGGGTCGTCCCCGTACTTGCGCTGGGCCTTCTCGATCACGACCTGCTGCTCGTCGGCGAGGCCCTGGAGGGTGCGGACGGCCGCCTTGAGGACGGCCTTGGTCTCCTCCTCGGCGTCCTTGCGGACCTCCGCGAGTTCGGCGGACTGACGCTGGAGCAGAGTGTTGTGGACGACGTGGAGTTCGTCCCGCTGGTGGAGGAGGGCGTCGCGCTCCTGACGCAGCTCGGCGTGGTTCCTGCGGAGCTTGACGTTGATCGCGCGAGCGCGCAGAACGGCACCCACGGCGACCAGGGCTACGACCACCAGCGCCCAGACGAGAGGGCCCTGTGCAAATGTCATGAGACTCACTTCAAGTGCCATGGCGGAAACGGCTTGACACCCCGTCAGGCGGCACGCAGTCAGGGCTCGTTCGCCGCGACCGTGCGCCGCTTCGGGAGGTGCCCCTCCGAAGGTGGGGCCGAGGAATCCATTCCTCCCGGAATGCCCCCATACGCCATCAGCCCACTGGAAGTAAGATGATCTTATCATCGGCCGCGTGACGAAAAGTCAAGGCCGCCACGCACGCTGCCACTTGACGCAGAATGTTCACGTTGCGGAGATGTGGAGGAGGGGGTTCCGGCCCGACTTCCGTCATGCGGTACGGAGTTGGGTGCTCGGGAGCACGCCACCCGGTCCGGCCCCGGTGTGCGGTGGGTCAGCCCGGCGAGCCGGTGGACGCGCGGGTCTCCAGCGACCAGGCGTGGCGGCGGACGGTGTCGGGGGCGGCGCGGTCCGCGAGGATGTCGCAGAGCAGCTCGGCGCAGGCGCGGCCGTACGCGGCGGGGCGCAGGTCGACGGCGGTGACGGGTGGTACGGCGCCCCGGGTGGCGGGGCCGTCGACGCAGGCCGCGACGAGCAGGCCGGGGCCGGTGGGCCTCGCGTTCTCGGGAGGCCCTGCGGCTGCGTCGCCTCCGCCGGTGGTGCCGGCCTCCCGGCCGAGGGCGGCCGCCGCGCGCAGGACGCCGGGGGCCGAGCCGTCGGGGGCGCAGATCACGGCGTCGACGGCGGGGTCCGCGGTGAGCAGGGCCCGGGTCGTCTCCTCGGCCTCGGCCGGGGTCGCCGCGAACGGCACGGTGCGCAGCGCCACCTCCACCCCGTGGGCCAGCCCCCAGGACCGGGCCGTCGCGCGCAGGGCGGTCGCCCAGGCGGAGGAGCCGGACGGGGCGAGGACGGCGGGGCGGCGGGCGCCGCGCTCGGTGACATGGTCGAGGAGGGCGGTCAGCGAGGCGGCGTTGTCGCAGACCACCGCGGCACTGGGACCGGCGGACGGGCCGAGGTAGCGCTCACCGGTCACCACCGGGACGCCCGCGTCGAGCAGACCGGGCACCGCGCTGTCGCCCGCCTCGGGGTCGATCACCAGCAGCCCGTCGACGCGTGAGGCGATCCGCCCGCCCGCCGCCCCCGACGGCGCGAGCAGCACCATGTCGAGCCCGTCCTCCTGGGCCCGCTCGACCGCTCCGAAGGCCAGGTTCATGTAGTAGTCCAGCCGGGTCGCGGTGGCCGGCAGGTGCAGTCCGACGGCCCCGGTGCTGGCGCGGCGCAGCCGCCGGGCGGCGCTGTTGGGGCGGTAGCCGAGCTCCTCCGCCACCGCGCGGACCCGGTCCCGGGTGGCCTCGGCGACCCGCCCCGAGCCCTGGAGCGCGTCCGACGCGGTGCTCTTGGAGACCCCGGCGGCACGGGCTACGTCGAGCAGGGTCACGGTCCGGGAGGTCACGGGGGTGAAGTCTAGACGCCGGGGGAGGAGCAGGCCGAAGGGTTGCCGGAACGTTCCGGCACGGTTAGATTCGATCTGACTGCCGGAACGTTCCGGCAGGCTTCCGAGCCCCCGTGCTCCGCACCCCCGTCCCCCTCGCCCCTCCCCACGCCCCTGGAACTGGTCATGCGTCTGATCACCGCGTACAACCCGCCCGCCTCCCCGACCCGGACCCGGCCCGCCGAGCGCGCCCCCCTGCGCGTCGCGGCCGTCCAGCAGCGCTGGCACCGCGACCCGGCCGAGCACCGCGCCGCCCTGCTGGAGGGCATCCGGCTCGCAGCGGCGGAGGGTGCCCGGGTGGTCTGCCTCCAGGAGCTGACGCTCTCGCCGTACTTCGCGGTCGTCCGCCGCGCCGACCACCCCGAGCCGGCCGCCCCGGAGGAGCTGCTGTCGGGCCCCACCTTCACGTTCGCGGCGGAGGCCGCCCGTGAGCACGGGGTGTACGTCCACGCCTCGCTGTACGAGAAGGCCCCGGCGCCCGGCGGCGAGGACGACGGCCTCGGCTACAACACCGCGATCCTGGTCGCCCCCGACGGCACCCTCGCCCAGCGCACCCGCAAGACCCACATCCCGGTGACCGAGGGCTATTACGAGGACGACTGGTTCCGGGCCGGACCGGCCGGCGACGACGCCTTCCCGCTGGTCGAGGTCGACGAGGCCCGCTTCGGCCTGCCCACCTGCTGGGACCAGTGGTTTCCCGAGCTGGCCCGCGCCTACTCGCTGGCCGGGGCCGACGTCCTCGTCTACCCGACCGCCATCGGCTCCGAGCCCGGCTTCCCCGGCTTCGACTCCCAGCCGCTCTGGCAGAAGGTGATCACCGGCAACGCCATCGCCAACGCCACCTTCATGGTCGTGCCGAACCGCATCGGCGCCGAGAACGGCCTCACCTTCTACGGCAGCTCGTTCATCGTGGACCCGTACGGCCGCGTCCTGGCCCAGGCTCCCCGCGACGAGCCCGCCGTCCTCGTCGCGGACCTCGATCTGGACGCCCGCCGCGACTGGCTGGAGCTGTTCCCCTTCCTGACCACCCGCCGCCCCGACGCGTACGGCCCGCTCACCGAGACCCGCTGACCCGCCGGGCCGGAGAGCCCCGCGCGGCCGGCGCACACGGAGGACGCACCGACACGTACCTGAAACAGAGCCGCGCGGTGCTCGAAGCACGCCCCTGACCGGCCGGAAGCAGCGTTTCCGGAGGCTGTGGGCGTACCCGATCCCCGGTGTACGCGACCGTCAGGAGACCTGTGCCGTGCTGAGCCCACCCGAGGCCACAGCGCCTGCCACGTACGCTGCGCCCGGGCCCGTTCCCGCGACGCCCGATCCCGCCGCCCGCCGTCGCGTCGCCCCGTGGCTCGCCGCCGCCGCAGCCGTCGTCTGGGCGGCGGCGATGGCGCTGCACGCGTGGATCCCGAACACCGGCGTGAACGCGGGCAGCCTCTTCCAGACGCTGTTGCCCTGGACGGGCCTCGGCGTGCCGGCCCTGCTCGTGCTCGCCGCCGTACTCCGGTCCCGGATCGCCGCCGTCGCGGTCCTCGCGCCCGCCGTCGTGTGGGTCACGCTCTTCGGCGGAGCCCTCACCGACAAGCGCTCCGACGGTGGCGGTCTCACGGTGGCCAGCCACAACGTGGGCGAGGGGAACACCGACCCGGCCGGCACCGCACGCGCGCTCGCCGGGTCGGGCGCCGACGTCCTGGCGCTGGAGGAGCTGTCCGACGCGTCGGCGCCCGTCTACTCCCGCGAACTGGCCGCCGCCTACCCGCACCACGCGGTGATCGGCGGGGTCGGCCTCTGGAGCAGACACCCGCTGGCGGACGTGAAGGCGGTGCCGATCATGCCGTGGACCCGCGCGCTGCGCGCCACCGCCCGGACCCCGGACGGGCCCGTCGCCGTGTACGCGGTGCATCTGGCGTCGGTACGGGTCTCGGCGGCCGGTTTCACGACCGGCAGGCGCAACGACGCGGCCCGTGAGCTGGCCGCCGCGCTCCGGGCGGAGCCCGCGCCCCGGGTGGTGGTGCTGGGCGACTTCAACGGGACGTATCAGGACGACGCGCTGGCCCCGGTGACCTCGCGGCTGCGGTCCGCGCAACGGGAGGCGGGCGACGGCCTCGGGTTCACCTGGCCCGCCGCCTTCCCGATGGTCCGTATCGACGACGTGCTGGTACGGGGGATGACCCCGCGCGCCGCCTGGACCCTGCCCGCCACCGGCAGCGACCACCTCCCGGTCGCGGCCACGCTGAGCCGGTGACCGGGTGCTCCGTCCTCCCCCGACTACGATGCGAGCGACCGACCGACCCATCGCCTCACCGACCGATCGACGTGACCGACCGATGACCTCGAACGCCCAGGCAGGCAGCGTGTCCGCAGCCCGAGGACCGGCCCCCGGCCCCGCGCCCGTCGGCGTGCTGGTGGTCGAGGACGACGCCACCATCCGCCGCGCCGTCCAACTGGCCCTGGAACGCTACGGCTACCGGGTCGACGTGGCCGCTGACGGGCTCAGCGGCCTGGAGGCCTTCCGCGCGGGCGCGTACGACCTGCTGATCCTCGACGTGATGCTGCCCGAGCTGGACGGTATCGGCCTCTGCCACCGGATCCGCGAGGAGAGCCCCGTCCCGGTCCTCATGATGTCCGCACGCGGCGATGCCCTCGACGTGGTCGCGGGCCTGGAGGCGGGGGCCGACGACTATGTGATCAAGCCGGTCGACACCGCCGTCATGGTCGCCCGCATCCGCGCCCTGCTGCGCCGTGCCACCTTCCGCCCGGACACGGAGAGCCCCGCGTCCGAGGAGTCCGGCCGGGACCGGGCCCCCGACCACGTCCTGACCTTCGGCGACCTGACCGTCGACACCCTGGGCATGGAGGTGCGCCGGGCCGGCGCGACGGTGTCGCTGACCCCCACCGAACTGCGGCTGCTGCTGGAGTTCGCAGCCGCGCCCGGCTCGGTCCTCGACCGCCGCCGGCTGCTGCGCGACGTGTGGGACTACGGCTGGGAGGGCGACACCCGGGTCGTGGACCTGTGCGTGCTGCGGCTGCGCAAGAAGATCGGCAGCGGGCGGATCGAGACCGTCCGCGGCTTCGGCTACAAGCTCGTCCGCGGCTGAGCGGCCGCCGGTCGCCGTGGACCTCCTCAACCCCCGTGCCCTGCGCTGGAAGATCGCCGCACTGGCCGCCGCCGCGTGCTGCGCGGTCGCCGCCGTGGTCGGTTTCCTGGTGCACGACGCGACCCGGGAACGCGGTCAGCGCGTCGGCACCGAACGGACGCTGACCCGGCTGGTCGCCGCCGAGCGGGAGTACGACCGTACGGGGAGGGCTTCGGCCGACATCGACGTACGGAGCAGGGACGAACTGCCGGAACCCCTGGCGCGTGAGCTCGCCGGCTTCGCGGAGAAGGAGGCCGGACCGCCGGACACCGGCGGCTACGCCACCTGGTACGACGCCGATCCCCCCAACTGGTTCTGGATGTGGGGTGCCGTGGCCGTCGCCGACGACCGGTTCCTCGTCGTCCGGCACGACATGAGCACCGAGGTCCGCAGCCTCCAGCTCCTGGACCGCAGCATCGTGAAGTCCGTCCTCGCCGCCCTGCTGTTCGTCGTCCCGCTCGCCGCCCTCGCCACGGAACCGATCAACCGGCGGCTGCGCCACGGGGCCCGTACCGCCCGCCGGATCGCCGACGGCGACCTGGACGCCCGGATCGGTCCGGCCGGGCGGGCCCGCGACGAGGTCACCGAGATGGCGGCGGCCGTCGACGACATGGCCGCGGCCCTCCAGCGCAAGCTGGAGAACGAGCGCCGCTTCACCGCCGACGTCGCGCACGAACTGCGCACCCCGCTCATGGGCCTGGTCACCGCCGCCGGGCTGCTGCCCGAGGACGACGAGGCCGCCGGTCTCGTACGGGACCGGCTGTGGGCCCTGAACGCGCTGGTCGAGGACCTGCTGGAGATCTCCCGGCTGGACGCGGGCGCCGAGCGGGCCCGCCTCGACCCGGTTCCGCTGGGCGAACTGGTCGCCGACGTGGTGCGGCGTACGGGCACGGACACCCGCGTCGGCGCGGCGGACACCGAGGTGGTGGAGACCGACCCGCGCCGGGTCGAGCGGATCGTGGTCAACCTCGTCTCCAACGCCCACCGGCACGGTGCGGCCCCCGTCGACGTGACCGTGACCGGGGCGCGGATCACCGTACGGGACCACGGTCCCGGCTTCCCGCCCGACCTGCTGGAGCGCGGCCCGCAGCGGTTCCGCACGGGCGCCGGCGAACGCGGCCGGGGGCACGGTCTCGGCCTGACCGTCGCCCAGGGCCAGTCCGAGGTGCTCGGGGCCCGGCTGACCTTCGCGAACGCCCCGGACGGGGGAGCGGTCGCGACTCTCGACCTGGCTCCCCCCTCACACCCCGCCTGATACGGAACCGCAACGCACTTTCGCGGTCGTGGAAACGGTGCCGTACGGGTCCGGAAGAACGACTCCTCGAAGGTGACACCGGTACGGGAAACCGCACCGGCGTCATCTGGAGGAACCCATGCCCGCAGCCCCCACCGTCCCCGCTCCCACCGGGAGGGGCGCCCGCTTCCGGCTTCGTTCTCGCCTGCTCCTCCGCCGCTCGGGCCTCGTCCCGCTGACCGCCGCCGCGGTGCTCCTGGCCGGCACGGGAGGGTGGTACGCGGCCGGGGGCGGCGGGTCCACGGCCGGACCGGGCGGCGACGGCCCGGGCCAGGGGGTGGCGCCGCTCGCCCGGTCGCTGCATCTGCCGTGGCCGCGCGAGGGCCAGGCGAGCGTGGCGGTCGAGGGGATCGGCAGCCTCGGCACCCGGGGGGAGCAGACGCCGGTTCCGATCGCCAGCGTCACCAAGGTCATGACGGCCTACGTGATCCTGAAGGAGCACCCGATGCGGGCCGACGCCCCCGGTGCGACCGTGGTCGCCGATCAGCGGGCGGCCGACGAGTCGTATTCCTCCGTCGAGACGACCGCTCCCGTGCTCGCCGGGCGGACGTACACCCAACGCCGGTTGCTGGAGCTGATGATGGTGCCGTCGGGCAACAACGTGGCCCGGCTGCTGGCCCGTTGGGACGCGGGTGACGAGAAGGCGTTCGTCGCGAAGATGAACCGGACCGCCGCCGGGCTCGGCATGCGCGCCACCACGTACACCGGGGTGAGCGGTATGGAGACGAGTACGCGGAGCACGGCGGCGGACCAACTGAGGCTGGCCCGCGCCGCGATGAAGGACCCGGCCTTCCGGCAGATCGTGGCGACCGCGTCCGTCACGGCCCCGGGCGCCGGGGTGACCTTCCGCAACACCAACAAGCTGCTAGGGCACGACGGGGTCATCGGCCTGAAGACCGGCTCGTCCACCCCGGCGGGCGGCAACCTCGTGTGGGCCACGCGGCAGGAGGTCGCCGGAGCCGACCGTCTGGTCATCGGCGTCGTGCTGCACCAGCGTGCCGGTACGACACCCGCCGAGGGCAGCGCCGCCGCCCACGAGGCGAGCCGCGCCCTGATCGCCGCGATCCGGGCGGAGCTTCCGGCGGCGGCTAACAGGTCGTAGGAACAGCTCGGTTGAGGGTCAGTGCAGCGTCTTCAGCATCTCCGCGCCGAACGGCGTGATGTCCGCAGTGCGCCCGCGCAGGGTCTTCGCCGCCCACTCGGGATCGGCGATCAGCGCCCGCCCGACGGCGACCATGTCGAACTCGTCGCGCTCCATCCGGTCCAGCAGCTGCTCGATGCCGGTGACGCTGGAGTCGTTGCCCTGGAAGGCGCTGAAGAAGTCGCCGTCCAGGCCGACCGAGCCGACGGTGAGGGTCGGCCGGCCGCTGATCTTCTTCACCCACCCGGCCAGGTTCAGGTCGGAGTCCTCGAACTCCGGCAGCCAGTAGCGGCGGGTGGACGCGTGGAAGACGTCGACACCGGCCTCGGCCAGCGGCGTCAGCAGGGCGTCCAGCTCCTGCGGGGTCTCGGCGAGCTTCGCCTCGTACGCGTCCGCCTTCCACTGGGACATCCGGAAGAAGAGGGGGAAGGCGTCGGACACGGCGGCGCGGCAGGCGGCCACGATCTCGGCTGCGAACCGGGTGCGGGCGACCAGGTCCCCGCCGTAGGCGTCGGTCCGCCGGTTGCTGCCCGACCACAGGAACTGGTCGATCAAGTAGCCGTGGGCGCCGTGCAGTTCGGCGCCGTCGAAGCCGAGGCGTTCGGCGGCGGCCGCCGCGTCGGCGAAGGCGGCGATGACGTCGTCGAGGTCCTTCTGCGTCATGGCGCGGCCCTTGGGCTCGCCGCTCAGGGAGATCCCCGAGGGCCCGACCGGCTCGGCGTCCGGGACGGGCCCGGCGCCCTCGGTGCGGGTCACGCCCACGTGCCACAGCTGCGGGATGATCGCGCCGCCCGCCCGGTGCACGGAGTCCGCCACGTGTCCCCAGCCCGCGAGCGCGGCCTCGCCGTGAAAGCGCGGGACCCGGTCGCTGGTGCCGGCGGACTCGTGGTCGACGTAGGTGCCCTCGGTGATGATCAGGCCGACGTCGGCGGCGGCGCGACGGGTGTAGTAGTCCGCCACGTCCTGCCCCGGAACGCCGTCCGGGGAGAACTGCCGGGTCATGGGTGCCATGGCGATCCGGTTCCGGGCGGTGAGCCCGCGCACCGAGAACGGCCGGGAGAGGGCGCTCGCGGCGCGGTCGGCGGCGCTCGCGACGTCCGCCGCGCCCGTCGTGTTCGCCGTCGCCGCGTCTGCTGTCGTCGTGTCTGTCACGTCGGTGTCCTGTCCGTAGCCGGGGGTGTCCACCCGGGGCCAACACGTCCGGGGCGCGTGGACATCCCGGCTTCGGCCGTGATGACGGTAAAGAGTGGGCAAAGAACGGAGCCACCCTCCGGTGACCTGCCCGGATCGGGTCACCCGGGTTCGCCGGCGAAGGTCGGGGCCAGCGCCGCCCGCACCCGCCCGGCGAACTCCTCCCCCCGGCCCTCGAAACGTGGGTACTCCCCGGCGAAGTGATGCCACTCGACGTAGCCGAGCGCCTCGTCCAGGTCCTCCCGTCCCACCCGCGTCCGTCCGGTCTCCGGCCACTCCCCGCTCAGCCGGAACACCTCCTGGAGCAGGTCGAAGGGGAGACGGTGCCGCTCCGCGAGCAGGGTCGCGTCGTAGAGGTCCTTGCCCTGGGCGTACCTGTCATTGATCAGCCACATCACCTTCCAGGCCAGGGACAGCGCGGGCGTGGCCCCGTACAGGACCGCGCCGGACGGCAGGACGATCCGCTCGGGCGGCTCGGGCAGCTGCTCGCCGAACACGAAGTCCAGCTGCACCCAGCCGCCCGGGGTGCCGGGGGCCTCCCAGGGCAGCATCATGCGGCGGCCCGGCACCCGCTCGTACGTCCAGATGTCCTCGCACACGGCCCCGGCGGCGCGGAGCAGCACCCCGTGGGCGCCCCGCGCGGCCTGTTCCTCGGCGGCGGCCGCGACCCCGGCCAGCAGGTCCGAGGTCCGCTCCTCCTCCATCCGCCACGACGCGGGGGCGACCACGAAGTCCAGGTCACCGGGCTCGCGCGCCTCCTCGCCGAACCACAGAGCCATGAGCACGCTCCCGCGCACCACCAGTGCCTCGGCCCACCGGGAGCCGGCCACGCCGTCCCGTACGGCGTCGAGCGCCGCGGCCCGGGCCCGCTGCCAGGCCCGGGTGGCGGCGGGGGAGGGGAAGACGGGGTCGGCGTTGCGGAAGGCGTTCGGGTACTGCTTGAGGGCGGGGTCGAAGACGGTGCGCTGCACGGCGTCGTCGTCCATCACCCGCAGCATCGTCCTCGGCGCGGCGTCCAGGAAGCGGCGCCGTGCGTCGAGACCCGCGGAGGGGTGCACGGGTTCGGCCGTCGGCACCACCGTGGGAAAGGGCGGGCGCTGTTCGCTGCTCATGACGCTTCCAACCATCCTTCGTCCAGCTCCGGACCGCTGTCCAGGAGCACGTACTCCCGCTCCACGTCGACCACTTCGTATCCGTGCGCGGCCAGCTCCGCGAGCAGTGCGTCCAGCGCCAGCGCGGCACGTCGGTCGCCCGTCCGGTGGCAGCGCTGGGTGACGAAGCGCTCCTCGCGGCCGTCCGCCCGCACACGGCGCGCGTTCCACGAGACGTGCGCGCCGTGCCGTACGGCCACCTCGACGAGGGCGGCCCGGCTCCCGTCCGCGGTGTCTCCGTGCGCCTCGTCGAGCAGGAGCTTCACGTGGTGCTCGAAGTGCCGTGTTCCGTACGGGTGTTCACTTCCCATGACATCGGCGTCGTCGCGCGGCACCTCCGCCGCCCACGGCGCGCACTCGACCTTGACGCGCGCCACGGCGAACCCGTCGCCGGCCAGCGCCGCCCCGGTCGCGCGGACGGCGGCGAGCTCGTCCTCGTAGGACGGCCGGCTCCCGCACAGCGTCAGCATCGGCTGGGAGGCGGTGCGGCCCCGCGCCAGCGCGATGTGCGTGAACTTCACATCGGGCCGGAGGGCGGCCCAGCGTTCCAGCCTGCGGAGTTCGTCGCCCTCGCACAGCACGGTCATATGGCTCTCGTACACCGGGACAGCATGCCGCAGCTGATGCGAACGGGCATGCGAATACCCGGGCGCCGGGCAGCACGCGCAGGACGCCGGGTGCCGGGCAGCACGCGCCGGGTGCCGGGTGCGGGCTTGGCGGTGCCCATGACATCCGTCATGCGGATCCATGACAGTCGGCATCCCGCCGGGCGGCCGGACCCGGGCAGGTTGGAGTTACGGAGTTACGCACACGATCACGGAGACCGCCCGAGCGATGGAAACCACCGCATCGCCGGGCGACGACAGGGGAGTTGATCTCGCACCATGACGGCATCCGTACACCCCTCCCGCACCGGGCCCGACGCGCAGGAAGCGGGCAGCACGCCGGGAAGGCACGGGAAGAGGCAGAGCACCCTGGAGCAGCTGGGCGGACCGGCCGGCCTGGTGTACACCATGGTGCCGGTCACCGCCTTCGTCGTGGCCAACGCGGCGCTCGGCCTCACGGGCGCCATCGTCACCGCCCTCGGCGCCGGCCTGGCGATCACCGTGCTGCGCCTGGTCCGCAGGGAGCCCCTCCAGCCGGCCCTGTCCGGCCTCTTCGGCGTCGCGGTCGCCGCGTTCGTCGCCTGGAAGACGGGGTCGGCCAAGGGCTACTTCCTGCTGGGCATCTGGTCCAACCTCGCGCTGGCCGCGGTCTTCCTGCTCTCGGTGGCGGTACGCAGGCCGCTGGCCGGAATCGTCTGGGGCGCGCTCAACGGGACCGGTATGGCCTGGCTGCGCGACAAGCCCTCGCGGCGCGCCTACGACATCGCCACGCTCACCCTGACCGCCGTCTTCGCCGCCCGGTTCGTCGTCCAGCAGTGGCTGTACGACGAGGACCGGACCGGCTGGCTGGCCTTCGCGAAGCTCGCCATGGGCTATCCGCTGCTGGCCGTGGGCCTGCTCGTCGTCCTGTGGGCGGGCCGGAGTTCGGCGAAGCGGCTCAAGAAGGCGGAAGGACCGGCGGCCCGCTGAAGCGGGACCCCGCCACGGCTCCAGCCCCCTCACCCACTCCGCTATCGCACCCCACCCCACTCCGCTATCGCACCCCACCCCGATCCGGGAGGAACACGTGAAGCCCCGCCGAACGACGTCCCGACCCACGGACCGAGCGGCCCAACTCACCGCCGCCGGACTCGTCACCGCCCTCGCGCTGACCGTCACCCTCGTCGCCCCCGCGTCCCCCGCCGCCGCGGCCCCGCAGGAGCCCGGGAGCGGGACGGCCGTCGCGACTTCGACGGACGGCGTCACGCACGAGGAGAACGACCGGGTCCCCGAGGGGGCGGTCTGGACCCAGCACTACTTCCCCTCGTCCGACGGTTCGGACACCGAGCTGCACGCCGACGTCCTGCTGCCGGAGGGCCTGGCCGAGGGCGAGAAGGTGCCGGTGATCCTCTCGGCCGGCGCGTACTTCGGGCACGCCGGGGAGATCGTCCCCGAGGGCCACGAACGCTCCGGTCCCTCGGAGCGCTTCCAGGACTTCATGAAGGGCACCGACCTGTTCGAGAAGGGCTACGCGTTCGTCATGGTGGACACGCGCGGCTTCGGCGGCTCCACCGGCTGCCTGGACTTCGGCGGGCCCGGCGACCGGGCCGACGTCGGGGCCGCGATCGACTGGAGCGCGGACCGCCCGTGGTCCACGGGCGCGGTGGGGATGTACGGCAAGTCCTTCGACGCGCTCACGGGTCTCATCGGCAACAACGCGGACCGGGACGCCCTCAAGGCGGTCGTCGCCCAGGAGCCCGTGTGGGACGCCTACCGCCTCATCCACTCCAACGGCGTGCCGCGCCCGAACACCGTCGCCACCGCCACCACGTACAACGCCATCGCCGCGATGCCCGGGATGAAGGACGACGACGCCCGCTACCGGGCCAACGCCGACTACGAGAAGAAGCACCCGGAGTGCTTCGTGGAGAACTCGGACGGCTACCGCATCGCGGATCCGGCCGACCCGTACTGGACCGAACGCGACCAGGCGGAGAAGGCCGAGGGCACCGACACTCCGCTGTTCTTCACCCAGGGCTTCACCGAGTCCAACACGAAGCCGGAGGGCATGCGGGAGTTCCTGGCCAACCACCAGGGTCCGAAGCGCGGTTGGCTGGGCCCGTGGGATCACGTGCGGGGCAACGAGAAGGACGAGAAGGGGCGCCTGGAGATGGGCCGGGCGGGCTGGTTCGAGGAGACGATGTCGTTCTACGACCAGTACCTCAAGGGCGAGAAGCCGACGGCTGACCACCCGCCGTACGCGATTCAGGACTCCACCGGCGCCTGGCGTGCCCAGAAGACCTGGCCGGAGGCGGACCGGTCGGTGACCGTGCCGCTGGGCGACGGCGTCTACGTGGACACCGGCAAGGCTCCTTCGGCGAGCGGGAAGTCCGGCGAGGCGTCCGGCGAGGCGTCCGTGAAGAAGCCCGGAAAGACGCCCGGAGCGAGTTACGTCGTACGCTCCCGGCCGCTGGACCGGCCCACCCGGATCACCGGCACCCCGCGGATCTCGATGACGGCCGAGGGGGAGGGAAACGTGATGGTCAAGCTGTACGACGTCGCCGAGGACGGCAAGGCCGTGATGTTCGACGAGCAGGTCTCCCGCCTGGACGCGGACCGGTTGGCCCTCGACCTCAAGTCGGCCGACTGGACCCTGGACGCCGGCCACACGCTGGCCGTGGAGATCGGCACGATCGGGACCGGCGACTGGCTCGACACCCCGTCGCGGCAGACCGTACGGATCATGAACGCACGGCTCGGACTGTCGCTGGACGACCCGTCCGACGACACGCCCACGGCCGGTGAGCGCGCACCGTACCTGGACACGTACGTCAGCGCGTACACGACCCGACTCCCTTCAGGGAAGCCGACGTTCACGCTCCCCGCCCCGAAGGGCCTGACGAAAAACGCCCCCTGATCCACCGATGATTTCGCCGCCCTCCGCCGGTCATAGATGCGACACCGACCGGACGGGGGCGGCGCCCGCCTGCCCGCCCCCACCCAACAGACGGGACACGCCATGACCGACAACGCCGTGAAGGGCCCTGCGAGCTACTTCCCCTCGATCGAGAAGAAGTACGGCCGTCCGGTGGCCGAGTGGAAGGGCCTCATCCGGACCTCCCCGCTGACGAAGCACGGGGAGCTGGTCGGCTGGCTCACGTCCGAACACGGCCTGGGCCACGGGCACGCCAACGCCCTGGTGGCGCACACGCTGGCGGAGGACAGCGCCCGCTGACCCCTGCCCCCTGATCCCTGACACCTGATCCCCGGCCCCTCCCCCCCCACGTCGCGGAACACCGCCGTTTGTCGCCGCTTGCCCGCAGACATGTCCGCGCTCGGTAACCGCGGCATCCCATCCGGGCGTTCGCATGTCTGGATGGGTGCACGGCATCGGGTGGTCACGGCAGAAGGGGCGGGCGGACATGGCGAAGCACAAGGGACGGGCCTGGCACAGCAGGCTCCTCGCGGCGGCGCTCGGCGTGACGGCGCTGGCCGCTGCCGCCTCGGTGTGGACCGCCCAGGCCGACCCCACCGGGCAGCCGAAGGGCGGCGACTCGGCGGCCGCCGCGGAACGGCCGGTCAAGAAGGTGGCAGCGGAGATCGCGCACGCCTCGGAGGCCGGCCCGCGGGGCGTCAACATCACCATCGACGACGGGCCGGACCCGGTCTGGACGCCGCAGGTGCTGCGCCTGCTGAAGGACGAAGGCGTGAAGGCCACCTTCTGCATGGTGGGCACCCAGGCCAAGGCCTACCCGGACCTGGTCAAGAAGGTCGTGGCGGACGGCCACCGGCTGTGCAACCACACCGTCTCGCACGACACCACCATGGACACCAAGTCCGAGGCCTACCAGTCCCAGCAGATCCTGGACGCCGAAAGGATGATCATCAAGGCGTCCGGAGGCGTCCGGTCGCAGTACTACCGGGCCCCGGGCGGTGCCTTCACCCCGTACAGTCGGCAGCTCGCCGCGTCCCACGGGATGCGGCCGCTCGGCTGGAACGTCGACACCAAGGACTTCGAACACCCCGGTGCGGACACGATGGTCGCCACCGTCAAGCGCGAGATCTCGGGCGGCCCGACCGTCCTTTTCCACGACGCGGGCGGGGAGCGCTCCGAGACCGTGACGGCGCTGCGCGAGGTCCTGCCCTGGCTGCGGGAACAGGGCTACACCTTCGGCTTCCCCGTGCGCTGAGCGGGGCTCCGCGATCCCGTCGCCCCCGGACGGACACAGAATCTGCACACGCCAGTAGAGTGCGATGCTTGTTCGATTCGCCGGGAGGCGGAGGGGGAGGAATCGTGGGGGCACAACTGCGCGACACCGCTACGGAATTGGCGGGCGTGCTGTGGCGCGAGCACACCGTGTACCGGGAGCGGTCCGGGGGGATGGTCATCCGGGGCGAGCACGTACGGCGCTGGATCAGCCTCGCCCCGGCGGGCGGCCGGGACGAGATCCTCGTACGAGCCGGCCGCATCCTGGACGGCGGCACCACCGCCCCGGCGCGCTCGGAGGCCGTGGTGCCTCTCTCCGCCGGTACGGACGTACTCGCCGCCGCCTGCCGCCGCCTGCTGGCCGAGGCGGCATCCGATGCGGAGCGGGTCACCCGGGGCGGGGCGGCAACCGGGTCCGGCCGGGCCCGCCGACCGGGGAGGACCGCGCGCCGCAAGGGCAGGGGACGGCACACCGGGTTCGGCTCGTGGGTGATCGTCATCTGTGTCGTCGGGGTGATCGGCCTGTACGTCTACAGCAACGCGACGCTGCACGGCTGAGGGGGACGGCGGCGGGTCCGGGCCGGCGAGCTGCCGTCACCACCACGCCCGGCAGTCCTCCGCGGAGATCTCGGCGACAGCCGCATCCCTCACCTGCTCCAGGCCCGGGATGTAGGGGCGAACGTCGGCGAGCGGGGTGCAGAAGGTGACGTTCGAGGTGAGGAGGCCCTCGTCGGTATCGGCGTAGGACAACGAGACGTACGCCCGGACCCGGGAGTCGCCGAACTGCTCCCGCGCCTTCCGGAGACAGGCGCACACGTATGCCAGACACCGGCGGACGAGGAGCGGGGTGCGTTCGTGCGGCGCGGCGGGGAGGTCGTAGTCCGTCATGCCTCTCCCGTTGACCGTGGTCTCCTCCGAGAGCCGGTCGACGTAGCGGCCGGGCGTCTCCGGCCGGAGGCCGTTCAGCACGCGTCCACCGGCGGCGGTGACGGACCACCCGCGTTCCGCGACGTCGCGGAACAGGGGCGGGATGTCGTGATGGCCCAGACCGGAGACGCCCGTCGCCCGGAGCAGTTCCCGCATGCGAGCGTTGCTTCGCACTTACGTCGCCTCCGGCAAGAAGGGGCCGGCCGCCCCACCCCAGGAGAAGACGAACCCACCCCGTGAAGCGTCGTACGTGACGGCGGCACCCGAGCTTTCCAGAGGGAACTGCTCATGAAGCCACCCGTCCATGGCCAACGCCGCCGCCTCGGACCGATAGTCACTCAGCGGACAGTCGAGTGAGGACGCGAGAATGAGAACACCGTCGGGTACGAGCTCACTCAGGGCGCGGGCGTTGAGGGACACCCCGAACGCCAGCCAGGCGGCGTCCTCCCAGTACAGGCCGGCTGCCGGGAGACCGAGCCAGATCTTCCTGTGGATCCGCATGCTGTGTGGCGGGATCCCGCCTTCGAGCGAGGCGACTTCGGCCCGCAGATTCACCGCCAGCCCACCCGCCGGACCTCGAAAGCGGAACGCGAACACGTGCATCACGGGTCCTTCAGTCGCCGGCGGTGTCCGTCTGCCCGGCGCCGTCGGTAGCGCCCGCCGGCCCGGAACCCTCGGCCGGGCCCGGCTGCCCGGCACTCCCGCTCGTGCCCGCCTTCTCCCGCATCTTGCGCACCAGCTCCGCCTTCTGCTCGGCCGCGTTCTGGCGGTCGAGGTTGCGGTGCGGCCCGTTGTTCTGCCGTTCGGCGCGGGACTGCCGCTTGCGCTGGCCTCCGCCCATGCCCACGGGATTGTTGATGTTCTTGCTGTCGGTCATGAGTTCTCCCGGAATGAGGTGATCTGAACCGTCGGTCCTTCGACGCGGACCGCGCCCGCCGTGAAAACGGCCCAGAGCAGATCCTGGCATCCGAAGACGGGCTCCCCCCAACTGTCCACCCGGACATGGACACGGGACGGCCCGGTCACGGTGGCGTCCCACCACTCCCAGCCCCGGGAGTGCTCGTCCGGGTCGAAGCGGTACAGCCAGTCCTGGAGATCCCACGGCCGGCCGCCCCCGGTGTGCTCCGCGTACGCCTCGCGGCCCGCCCGGGCGAACTGCGGTGCCCGTTCCTCGTCCCCGGACCCGGACCCGGAACCCACCGCGGCGAACCAGCCCGGGACCTCGTCGACCGGCAGGCTCTCCTGCTCGAAGTCAGCCGTGCAGCCCATCCGTACGGCGGGCACGAGCACCGAGCGCAGACGCTCCACGTACGCCGCGGCGTCCCCGGAGACATCGATGACGAAGAGGGAGAGAACGGGGGGCGCGGCATCCGCACCCGGGCGCTCCCGGACAGGCCGGTGCTCCCGGACACGCTGGAGCTCGGCGGCCAGGCTGTCACCGGTGTGCATCATCCGAGGTGGGTCACCCTTCCTGTACCGGGCGTCCCCACGCCAGGGGCCGTGGCATTCCCTCCGGCGCCCGAGCGATTTCGCGGGACCTCAGCCGTCATCGGACTCCCGAAGCCGCTGGATGCCTCCCTTCCACGGAAGTTCATCCTCGAAGTCACACGCTGCGACGGCCTGCGCCTGGGAGCCCCACAGGGATTCGAGAATACGTGAAACGGTATCCACCGCAGCCGTTTCGCCGTGTGGCGTCACGGGCTCCGTCTCGATCTGGACAGGCCACCGGACGAAGTCGTCGGACTCGACTCCGCCGGATGGGGCGGCGGGATTTCGACGCACCTCGATTTCCATCTCGCCGACCGAAAGCGCGTTCCGTACGAAGGCCCCGTCGAAAAGGCTGCCGAGCAGACGTCGCGTTTCATCGACGGTGATGTTCGTGACCAGGATCCTGCAGTAGGAGTATCGGCTCATGGGGATCACAGGACTTTGATGTAGGGAGGATTGTCGAATGGGCCTCC
The DNA here is from genome assembly GCA_014649555.1 of Streptomyces globisporus. Classification (GTDB taxonomy): domain Bacteria; phylum Actinomycetota; class Actinomycetes; order Streptomycetales; family Streptomycetaceae; genus Streptomyces; species Streptomyces globisporus. The sequence goes on from BMTG01000024.1 coordinate 22,919, forward strand.
CCTGCGGATGATGGACAGATCGACCTCCATTCCCCGTTGTGCTTCCAGCGCCTTCCGTGGACTGCGCAGACCGGCTTCGCCGGCTTGGATCTTCCCGGTCTCCCCGAGGCGGACGGCGCTGACAGCACGGTCCCAGCGGGCACCCGGCAGGTGGTGGCGACCGGCACCAAGCAGAACAACACCGCCGTCCCGCCCTCGCCGTTGCCCTGGAAGAATCCGCCTACGCCCTCGCGGATCAGCCGCGTGGTGGCAGTGCATCCGAGTCCGGCGTCTCTGTCCGGTGGTACAAATCCTGAGCCGTTCCCTCGACCGCAGGTCCCCAGTGTTCGGGCAGGGTTGCGGAAAGCAGCGCGACTGCCTCCGGCGCGTTGTCGGCCACGCCTGCCTCCCGGAGACCGGACTCTCCCGTCTCCCACAGGCGAAGGACGGAGAAGCGTCCGTCGCGCCGTCTGAAGAGGGAGGGCACGTCCCGGGACCACGGGGGCTGTGTGCAGCGGCTGAACTGAAGAGAGCCATGACTGATGAGCGGAAAGAGCGAACGGAGTTTCGGATTCGCATGGGCGGCCCGTGAAAGGGCCGGATCGATCACGCCGGATGGCTCCGACAGGACGCTGTGCCACTCCCTGGTGAAGGTCACCTCCTCGACCACCGTCGCCCCGTCCTCGGCCAGGCGCTGCTTGGCCGAGCGCCGTCCCAGGGCGTCGTAGAGGTAGCGCCAGCGCGTACCGTCCGGTGTGGTGACCGAGACGAGGCGGTCCTCCGCGTCTCAGCCGTAGCGCCAGGTCTCGGGCTTGCGGGAGGGGCGGCTCCTCTGGCGCAGGATCACCCGGCCTTGGGCGTCGTGTTCGTACCGGACACGGCCCGCACGGGTGATGCGCGTTCCGGCGTACTCACGCGGCCCGGAGGCGTCGCCCGCACCGGGCCAGGAGGCACTGGTCTGGTTCCCGGCCGCGTCGTACGGCTCGACGCCTCGGGCGCGGAGGCGGCGACGCGATCGACGGCGTACGGCATCTGGGACTCCTGGCTCTGACCGGAGGCAGGACGAGGACAAGCGGAGGGGACCGAGGGCTGCTTCGGTCCCCTCCCCAGGCCGGGGGGGCGCCGGACGGCTGGACCGGCCGCAGGACTGCGACCCTGACGGGTACTCCGTCAGCCTGTTGAGGCCAGTGGCCGGATGATCACCCAGCGCGGGAGCGCGGCACGGGTTTCGGTACGGTCCCCCGCCTACGAGGAGCACACGGCGAGACTGCGCAGGCAGCGGTCCGGCTCCCCGTTCTCTGCAGCGGCCGAAAGTCCGTGGCGGTGTCTCAGTGGGTCCGGCATCATCCGCATGTGATGGTGATGCACCCCGTTCTGGAGATTTTCGCTGCCGATGACTTCGCGCTCTGGCCGGTCGCCGAGCACGAGTCATTCGGCTACCTCGTGCTCAACGGGAAACTGACTCCGGCGGAGGTCGGCACAGCCGTCATGCGGATCGCCGACTGCAACGACTTCGAGCCCGAGGAGGAGCACGGCCCGTGCCCCGCCGACCCACTCGGCATCTTCCTGCACGGGTTGCTCACCATGCCTGACCTGTTCGCCGCCGGTGGGTTCCGGGTGACCGACACCACCACCGGCACCGTCTTCGTCGAGCCGGGCTGCTGCAACGGCCTGGAGGCCTGGCGGGACTGGCTGGACGTGCTCGACGGCTCCGGCTTCGCCCACTTCGGCCACGATCCCTCCTCGACGGCCGAACGCGTCGGTGACACCGTCCGGCTGACGTACGACGTCTACGGGACGGACGGCAGCCCGGTGACCGAGCTGCCGGCAGACCAGGTACGCAGGCTCGTCGCCGACGCCCAGCAGGACGTGCGGGAGTTCCTCGGCCTCGCCGGAACCTGGGCCGAACAGCACCTGCCAGCACACGCCGCCCCCGTCACTGCGGCCCTGGCACGGGCCCTGGACCTGGCGTCCTCACCATGACCAGTTTCCTGACCCACAGAGCACGCGTGCAGGATGTCCGCCTGCCCCTTCACCGCCGGCACAGTGCGCTGCGGACCTGTCTCACCTGCTTTGCGCCGTACGGCTTGCGGGCGACGTACCACCACCTCACGCTCAGCGCCGCGATCCCCCGGCGGCTGGAGGCGGACCCGGACGCGCTGGTGCGGGCGGTGGAGGAACTGCACGGGGCACGGATGCTGTGGCTCGCGCGGGCGGAGGAGTACGCGGCGCAGCGCCGGGCGGAGAAGCGGGCCGGTCGGCGGGCCGCGGCGAACCCGCGACCGTGGTGGCTGCGGAGCTGGTGGGAGGGCCCGAACCGCGCCTGGTACGACACCCCGTTTCGCCATCCGCCGCTGCGGCTGCCCGCGTACGTCCGGCGGCAGAACGCGATTCTGGACGGCGCCGATCTCCCCGGCTGCCCCGCCTGCGGGGACGAGGGACCACCGGTGTCGAACTCGACCGGGCACGGCTGGGTGGAGCTGTGCCGGGGCTGCGCGTGGGTGCTGGCGCCATGCCCGTGCGGGCAGCGGCACCCGGTCGTTCCGGAGACCCCGTTCAACTGGAACGGGATCTGGCGGCGGGCGCACATGAGCGATGACGGAACGCCGAACCCGCATTGGCCTGCGGTCTAGGGGTGCCTGGCGGATCATGGCTTCTCTGAACGGCTGAAACAGAGGCGGGGTGGCCCGCGGCGCCTCAGGCGCGCCCGGACAGCGAACAGGGCCCGGGTCGATGACCTGGGCCTCAGTCGTGGAGCGGGTGACGAGAATCGAACTCGCGCTCTGAACCCCGGAATCGGTGGTTCTTGAGCAGTCGTTCCTGCTGACCTGCACGGTCGGCCGAGACGCCCAGATGTAGAGGTGGGGGTGGACGTCGTGACGAGAGCTCTCGGGGGCAGATCGCGGAGCGCCGTCACGACGAAGGCGCATTCGATGTCGAGTCCTGACCCGTGAACCCGGAAACGGCGTCGAAGATCGACCGTACAGCGGTTACTGGCACTGAATGCGCCTGCGAACTCGCCACCACCCGACCGACCCGATGACCGGCTCAGGAAACGGCGCGCGGGCCAAATCCTCAGGTCAGCAGGCGGCGCTGGACGACGAGACCGTGCGTGGCGATCTCGGAGGGTGCATCGGAGGCCGCACCCACGATGCGAAGCTCTGACCCGGGGCCGCATGGTCCCGCCAGTACCTGGGCACGGTCTCGCGCACGACCTCGAACCGCCCTGCGGTGGTGAGGCGGGAGGTGGGCTGCCAACCGCCCGCGTCCGCTTCGAACGCGACGAGAAGCGGCGGTCCGGGCGCCGCAGCGGCCGCTCAGAGGTGAACGTCGAGGAACTTCCGTACCTCGTCGATGGTCATGGGCCCCGTGCCGTGCGCCACCACCGCTCCCTCCTTCAGCAGGAGGCAGGACGGGGCTCCGGTGATCCCGTATCGCTCGGTTGCCGCCGGGCAACGCGTGATGTCGGTCCGGACGACCGTCAGGCGGCCCGTGTAGGCGGCGGCGATGTCGCCCACGACGACATCCATCACCCGACAGGGCTCGATCGCCTTGGGCCATGCCCCGGTGAAGTATGCGAGAACCGGAACCTCGCTTCTCCCGAGGATGAAATCGAACTCCGCGTCCTCACGAGGTCGGTGAACCAGCTTTGTCATGGGAGCTCCTGACCTCACGCTTCGTACTCCATCCCATCATCCCTCGCGCGGTGTGCCAGGTCGGCCCCGGCCGGGTGACGCGTCAGCGGACGCGGAGACCGACCGCCAGCGTCAGTTCAAGGACCCGGTGTGGTGATGCGAGATCGGGAAACAGCTCCCGCAGCTGCGACATCCGGTAGCGGACCGTCTGGGGATGGACGAACAACGCCGCCGCGACCTCGTCCCGCCTGCCCTGGTGCAGCAGCCACGCCCGCAACGTCTCCTCCAGCCGTCGTGCCGTTGCGGCAGGCAGGGTCTGCAACGGTGCGAGGGCTCGGGCGCGCAGGTCTGCGAACGCGTCCACGTCGGCGCTGAGCACCAGGTCGGGCAGGTGGTCCTCGGTGTCGCGGATGTCGGAGGAAAGGGAGCGCGCGCGCAGGGCCCGTGCGTACGAGGCGGACGCGTGGGTCCACGGCCGGGCCGGGCCGACCACGGCGGCGCGGTCGGTCAGCTGCCGTAGGAGACGTGATCGGTCGGCATCGGGGACGAGGAGTACGCCGGTGTCATCCGGCAGATCGTCGAGGACGAGGGTGTTCGGGTCGAGTGTCCGGTAGGCAGGCCGGGCCTGGGCGGCGGGCAGCAGGACGGCGGTCAGCGAAACCGGAGGCTGCCACCTGGCCCGTTGGCCGGAGGCCAGCAGCGCGTCCGGGCTCGCGCCGGCGAGGAGGTCGCGGGCCAGGTGTTCCAGGTGGCGCTCGTGGTCTCTGCCCCGGGCGGCCAGTTCGTCGGCGTGGCCCGCGGCGCTCGCGGCGGAGAGCTCGTCGATGTAGGCGAAGGTCAGCTCGGCGAACTTTGCGACCTCTGCGGCGGGCAGACCTGCGGGTACGGCACCCGCTGCCAGACATCGCCAGGCGACCCGGGCGCCGACGCGGTAGGCGCTGAGCAGGGCGTCCATCGATCGGCCGTCGCGCACCTCGCCGCGGCCCAGCTCGTAGGCGGCGTCCCCGGCGTCGCCGCCTGTGGCCTTCCCGCTCGCGAGGTCCAGGTAGTGCCCCAGGGCGGTGCGGACGGCTCTGCGGATGGTGGCGCCCATGCGGCCCGACAAGGCACGGGCGTAGGGAGGAACCTCCTCGATGATCGCCTGGACGACTTCGTCGGCGGTGGTCTTCAGCGCCGCCCGAAGGGCGGTGACCGTCGTCTCATCCAGGGTCAGTTCGCTGGCTCTCCGGATTGCATAGCTCATTTTTTGTTCCCTGCGAACAAATCGGTCGACCAGATTTACGTCCTGTGGTCAGGACTTTACGCCTGGAGGCGCAGCAAGCTGGGGCCATGACGAGTACAGCCCTTCGCGGCAGGGCGTGGAAACTGCTGGAGATGGTCACGACGCCGCTGCTGCCGTCGGACTACCTCGACCTGGTCAGCCCGCTCCGTACGGGCGCTGACCTCCGGGGGCGCATCGAGGCCGTGCACCCCGAGACGAGTGACGCCGCGACGGTCGTGATCAGGCCGGGACGGGGCTGGCGCGGCCACACAGCCGGCCAGTACGTGCGGATCGGGGTCGACGTCGATGGGGTGCGCCTGTGGCGTGCCTACTCCATCACCTCGCCGACGGGCCGCCAGGACGGCCGCATCACGATCACCGTGAAGGCGATCCCGGACGGCAAGGTCAGCAATCATCTGGTCCGCAAGGCGAAACCGGGCACGCTGATCCAGCTCGACCAGGCGACCGGTGACTTCGTCCTGCCGCGGGCCAAGCCCGCCAAGGTGCTCTACCTGACAGCCGGCAGCGGCATCACGCCCGTGATGGGCATGCTGCGCGACACCGGACTCGACGACGCCGTCATGGTCCACTGCGCGCCACAGCCTCAGGACGTGATCTTCCGCAAGGAACTGCACAGTCTGGTCGCGGACAAGAAGCTTCGGCTCACCGAGCTGCACACCGACACCGACGGCAAGCTCGACATCGCCCGTCTCCAGGACCTCGTGCCCGACTGGGCCGAGCGCGAGACCTGGGCCTGCGGGCCCGCAGGCCTGCTCGACGCCGCCGAAGAGCACTGGACCGAAGAGGGCGTCCGAGAACGCCTGCACACCGAGCGTTTCCGCCCCGGCGTCGTCGTCGCCGGCGAGGGCGGCGAGGTCACGTTCAGCACCACCGGCAAGACCGTGGCCGCGGACGGCGCCACGCCGCTGCTGGACATCGGCGAGGAAGCCGGCGTGCTCATGCCCTCCGGGTGCCGTATGGGCATCTGCTTCGGCTGCGTCACGCCGCTCAAGGCCGGAGCCGTCCGCGACCTGCGTACCGGCGAGATCACCGAGGCCGAGCCGGGCGTCCTCATCCAGACCTGTGTGTCCGCCGCGGCGGGCCCCTGCGACATCGAACGGTAGGAGCACCTTGACCGCCATCGACCCCACCGCCCACCTGACCGCCGAGCAGATCGAGGAACTGGGCCGCGAGCTGGACGCCATCCGCGACGAGGTGATCGCCGACCGCGGCGAGAAGGACGCCGCCTACATCCGCCGGGTCATCTCGGCGCAGCGCAAGCTGGAGCTGGTCAGCAGGGGTGTGCTGCTGTTCTCGATCTTCCCGCCCGCGTGGCTGATCGGCACCGCCGGGCTGTCCGTGGCGAAGATCATGGACAACATGGAGATCGGTCACAACATCCTGCACGGCCAGTGGGACTGGATGCGCGACCCGAAGATCCACTCCACCACCTGGGAGTGGGACCACGTCTCGCCGGCCGATCAGTGGAAGCACTCGCACAACGAACTGCACCACACGTACACCAACGTGATCGGCAAGGACAACGACCTCGGCTACGGCATCATGCGCGTCGACGAGGACCAGAGGTGGCACCCCTTCCACCTCGGCCAGCCGCTGTGGAACTTCCTCAACGCCTGCTTCTTCGAGTACGGCATCGCGGCGTACGACCTGGAGCTCGGCAAGAACCTCCACAAGCGCCGCCGCAAGAACCCGGAGTTCCGCGCGCGGGCCAGGGCCGTGGGCCGCAAGATCCGCAAGCAGGTGCTCAAGGACTACGTGATCCACCCTCTGCTGTCGGGCCCCTCGTTCCTCACCACACTCGCCGCCACCTTCACCGCGAACCTGGTCCGCAACCTCTGGACCCACTCGGTGATCATGTGCGGGCACTTCCCCGAGGGCGTACAGGTCTTCGAGCGCCGGTCGATCAGGGGCGAGACTCGCGGCCAGTGGTACCTCCGCCAGATGATGGGCTCGGCGAACATCAGCGGCAGCAAGGCCATGCACTTCATGACCGGCAACCTGTCGCACCAGATCGAGCACCACCTGTTCCCGGACCTGCCGAGCAACCGGTACGCCGAGGTCGCGGTGAAGGTGCGCGCGCTGTTCGAGAAGTACGAGCTGGAGTACGTCACCGGTCCGCTGCCCAAGCAAGTGTTCTCCGCGTGGCACAAGGTCTTCCGGCTCTCACTGCCGAACAAGCGGCCCAAGGCCGGAACGCCGGACCGCGAGCCGGACCTCATCGCCGCCTGACTCCCCGGCCGCAGGTCAAGCCCTTGGGCGACGTCCCGCCTGCGACACGACGGCCTGCTCGGCCGGTGGAGTTCCCCGCTGCCCGGGTCCTGTGCTGCTTTCGCCGCTTGTTCGGTGACGGGCTCCACTTCGACGCGGGAGAGAGCGCAGTTCAGGCGAGGCATCTTGGTGCGTGAGCTTTCGCGATGGTGTTGGCCCCGATCACCAGGCCGGCTCCCCTGTCGTGGAAGATGCGCGGCATCGCGAGGAACTTGCGTCCTGTGCGACGCAGGCGGAGAGCCCGTGCGAGTCCAGGGCGACGGTTTCGATGCGCTCGCTCACGCGGCGTCCGCGCCCGTGGAGGGGCTGGTGGAGCCGAAGAACTTCCCGTGCGCCTCGACGAGTTCCTCGTCGGTGAAGGGTCCGTGCTCCTCCTCGTGACGACGGAGGTCGTCGCCCAGGAACTGGTGCCGGGTCCGGCGGGTTACGGCTTCCGCCGCGTAGCCGGAGACGTTGTCCGGGAGCTTGCGGAGCTCCGCCACCTGGTCGCTGGGCAGGGTGACGGTGATGCGAGTCGTGGAGGACATGAGTCCAGCGTGCTGGAGCATGCGCGGGGTGGTGGGCTTGCCACTGAGGGATCTCAACCCTCCATCATGTGAGCCAGGGCACATGCTGGAGGGCGATCATCTTGCCGCTCGTCGTCGGTCATACGGGTGACACCGTCGCAACGAGGAAGGCACGCCATGACCGGCACGTTCACCACACCTGGACCCATCCACTCGGTAACCACCAGTCAGCGATCCACGGCGCGAAGGCTCACGGTCGGTGGTGTGCTGGCAGGTCCACTGTTCCTCGCGGCCGGACTCGCCCAGGGCCTCACGCGCGACGGCTTTGACTTAACCCGAAACGCGATCAGCCAACTCGCTCTGGGTGGGGCCGGCTGGGTTCAGACGCTGAGTTTCGTGTTCACCGGAGCACTGCTGGTCGCCGGCGCGGCCGGGCTACGGCGGACTCTGCACAGAGGCCCCGCCGGGAGATGGGCACCGGCCTTGGTCGGCGTGTTCGGCCTCTCCTTCTGGGCAGCAGCCGCCTTCCCGGCCGACGCCGGTGCGGGCTTCCCCGAAGGCTCCCCGGACGCGACGGTGATGAGCGGGCACGGGGCAGCCCACATGGTCGCCGGGATGATCGGCTACGTCGCTCTGTGTGCCGCGTTCGTCGTTCTGGCCCGCCCGCTCGCCGCCCGGGGTCTTCAGGGCTGGGCCGTGGCGTCGCGGGTCGTACCCGTGGCTGTCCTCGCCGGATTCATGGGCTCGGCCGCGTCGGTTCTTGCGTTCACAGCCGGTGCCGGCCTCGGTCTCCTGTGGCTGAGCGCGGTGATGGCGCGGCTGGCCGACGCCCCGGGCGACCACTAGCCAAACGCCGTTCTCACCCGTACGACCAAGATGATCACGATCCGAAATGGAGCATCCTTGACCGACAACGCCGTGAAGGGCCCTGCCGGCTACTTCCCGTCCATCGAGAAGAAGTACGGCCGTCCGATCGCCGAGTGGAAGGGGCTCATTCGTTCCTCACCACTCACCAAGCACATGGAGCTGGTCGGCTGGCTCAAGTCCGAGCACGGACTCGGCCACGGCCATGCCAATGCCCTCGTCGCCCACACTCTCGCCGAGGGCAGCGCCAAGTGATCAGGTCGGGACGCCGAGGCATGCTTCACCGCTCAGGTATCCCGGCAGGCCGAACAGAGGAAAGAGGAACGCGGTGTCACGGAACGCCGTGATGCTCTCGATGCGGTCGCCGCAGAAGTCGAGGACTTGGAGAGCCCAGGGCTCGTAACCGGTCCCGTCCGTACGGGGCCGGTACTGGCCGAAAGCGGGGGAGCCGTTCGCCACGGTCGGGACGAGTCGTGAACCGCGGCAGCCGATGGCTGGTCCGGTCAGCCAGGATTCGATGTCGGCCACTCCCTGCATCCACTTCGCGTACGGCGGCAGGGACAGGGTGGCGTCGACGTGGAGCAGCAATCCCAGCTCCTCCATGTCATACCGGGAGAAGGCCGTGGCGTACCGCTCGGCCAGGACCTGCTGGGTGCCACCGGGCGCCGGGAGACCGAGTTCGTCGGCCCTGTCCCGGCGGTCGGCCAGAGTGGCGCGGGCCCGCTGCAAAGCACTGTTGGCGGAGGCGAGAGTGCAGCCGTGCAGGTCGGCGACCTCGCGGGCCGAGAAGCCGAGGACATCCCGCAGGAGCAAGGTGGCTCGCTGCTTGGGCGGCAGATGCTGGAGCGCGGCAACGAACGCAAGCCGCACCGACTCGCCGGTCACCGCGGAAGCCGCCGGATCGCCACCAGGCAGGGGGTCGATCCACAGCGCGTTGTCCGCCGGCGCGCCTGGAGGAGCTGAGCCGTCCGACGCCCCGGACAGGTCCATCGGCAACGCCCGCCGCCTACCGGAAGCCAGGGCGTCCAGACACACGTTGGTGGCGATCCGGTACACCCATGAGCGTAGGGACGACCTGCCCGCGAACTGCCCGGCGTTCTGCCAAGCTCGGACGAGGGTCTGCTGAGCGGCATCCTCGGCTTCTGCGTACGACCCCAGCATGCGATAGCAGTAGCGAACCAACTCGCCCCGGTACGCATCAAGTTCCAGCACTATCGCCCGCGCCTTGTCATCCATGTCGCTCCCCCCGCTCCCGGTGACGCGCCACCTCGGCATGCGGCCAGGCGTGCCCCCATCCGACCGGCACAACGATAGAGCTGCGGGCATGTGCGGCGATCCCGAGGGCGTACAAGGAGCGGCCGCGAGTGCCGCGAAACGGGTCAGGCGGTGCGGAGGTGGTACAAGGCGCTGAGGAAGGTCTGGACAAAGATGAACCCCCAGGTTGTTGATCTGGGGGTGCGTAGAAGAGTGGGTGACGAGAATCGAACTCGCGCTCTGAGCTTGGGAATCAGCGGTGCCTGGGCCGTTGCAGCGGCTCTGAACTGCACTTTCGTGCTGGACGAGGCGTATGGCCACAGTCTCGGGGAGCCGTACCTGACCGCTTTTGTCCGCTCTGCTGGGCACGGATGGGGCACGAGGCTGTCGCCGCAACGGGCGGGTTCTCCGGGCGGGCCGGCGGTTCAGAAGGGGATGCTGCGTACCCGTTCGGCGCAGAGTCAGGCCCTGTCTCATTGGCTTCACGTCGATCAGGCCACGTGCGAGGGTGGTGGCCATGCCGCAGCTTGGTCACCGCCTCCGGTCCTGAGTCAGGTCCCTGGCGAGCGGCCGTCCTCAGTCTCCACAAGGCGCGTCCAGATCAAGATGGCTGCGAGGTGGAGTGCGCCCTCGTAGGCGATGGCGAGTTTGTCTGTTCGCATGGCCACGCCGCGCCACTGCTTGAGACGGTTGATGCACCGCTCGACGGTATTGCGCTGCTTGTATGCCTCCGCGTCGAAGCTGGGTGGACGACCGCCGGTTCGGCCTCGCCCGAGGCGGTGCGGTCACGTTTCCGGCTAATTGGATCCGATCACATGGATTGGATTCCATGAAGAAGATTGCCCAGATGAGCGTACGTTGACCAGCCAACCGTGCGATGAACCCCTCCGACCCTTACGAACCTGGTTCCAGGAACGGGTGCCGAGGGCATGGATAAAAGGGTCGCTCCTCGCACAGCAGTTGATGCCGGATCCGGCGGGCCACCCGCTTGCGCAGCGTTCTCGAGCGAGGGTGCTCGCGCCTGCCTCCCTAGGACGATGCCTAGGGTGAGCCCAGCCGCTCAGGTACGCCCATTCCCATCTCCCCTGCGGACGCCGGTCACCCCTACGGCTTGATGTTCTGGTTCACGTGGAACAGGTTGCTGGGGTCGTAAGCTCTCTTGACCTCTACGAGACGTTCGTAGTTGCCCCGGTAGTTGGCCCTGATCCGGTCCTGGTCGTCCTCGGCCATGAAGTTGATGTACCCGCCTTCCTCCGAGTGCGGAGCGGTGGCCTGGTAGTAGTCACGCACCCAGGCGGTGTTGGCCTCGTTGTCGGCAGGGTCCGGCCACATTCCGGCGATGACGGTTGCGAACGTGGCATCCCGGTAGGCGAAGGCCGTGTCCTGCGGTGCCACGCGGTGGCAGGCACCGTTGATCGGGTAGATGTGCACCGTCGAATTCATGGCGGGTAGCCGAGGCCCGTGATCGAGGTGTGCTGTGATCGCCGCATCACTCAGCTCTGTCACGAAGTTGGCCTTCCAGTAATGCTGCAGGCCAGGCGGCACCAGCGCGTCGAACGCGCTGTTGAGCGCGGAGTACGGCATCGGGCCTACGTGCTCGGCAACCACCGGTGCGATATCGCGGAACCGCTGGACGGCGCGCTCTCCCTCATCCATGGGGCCGGCCCAGCACGCGACGATCAGGATGAAGGTGTCGCCGTGCCGGTTCTCAGGTATGAACGGCAGAGGTGGGGCGATCTGGAAGGCGGGGAAGCCGCCGAGTTCCTCCGGGGCGTCAGCGATGAGTTCGCGGAACGAACGCAGAACCGTGCCGGCATCTTCCAACTCGTACAGGATGGGCCCGCCATAGATGTCCTTGACCGGACTGAGCCGGAACTCGAACGATGTCACCGCGCCGAAGTTGCCGCCGCCGCCGCGGATGGCCCAGAAGAGGTCGTCGTGTTCTTGCTCGCTCGCGACGAGTAGCTTGCCCTCCGCCGTCACCACATCGGCCGAGATCAGGTTGTCGCAGCTCAGGCCCAGGCTGCGGGTGAGGTATCCGATGCCGCCACCGAGGGTGAGTCCCGCGACGCCGGTGGTGGAGACGATCCCGCCCGTGGTCGCCAGACCGAACGCGTGCGTCGCCGCATCGAAGTCGCCCCAGGTCGCTCCGCCGTCCACACGCGCGGTCCGTCGCTCGGGATCGACGCGGACGCCTCGCATGCCGGACAGATCGGCCACTACGCCGTCGTCGCAGGTCCCGAAGCCGGGCACACTGTGCCCACCACCACGCACCGCCAGGTCCAGCTCGTTGTCACGTGCGCAATCGACCGCAGCCATGACATCGCCCGCATTGGCACACTGCACGACGGCAGCCGGTCGCCTGTCGATCATGGCGTTGTAGACCTTGCGCGCCTCGTCGTAGCCATCGTTGTCAGGAGTGACTACCGGCCCCCGTACGCGTTCCCGCAACCGTTCGATCGATGAGTTTCTCACCAACCTCACTCCTTGCGCGTCGTTGCCGCGAGCTCCCGAGAGACCCAGCCCTCAGCCCCGGTCGGCCCATGGTCCCCCGGCCACTCTCCGACCCGGCTGCGCCTGGCCTGGTTCCTTTCCACGCTACGCCCATGAGTCGGATGCTCAACTCGACAGCCTCGGGAACATCCACGCGGCACCCACGCTGAGGACCAGGTCGGCGGCGTGGGCGACTCGGAGGGTCTCGCCGCCCGACACCCCCGGCGGTCGGTTTTGTATGTCCAGGATCAGAGGTCAGCGAGCGACCCTCCCTCCTGCGGCACCCGTGGCCGGAGTTTTAGCGTGATCGCTGAGGGCCCGCGGCTGTGTACTCGCCAAGAGGGGCGAGGCTGGGACGATGCCGGGGAGCCGCCGGGCGCAGTGCAGGGGATCCGCCAGACAGTCGTGCGCCACGGGCCCGGTTTGACACCCGCCACTGTGCAACGCCGATCGTGCGGATTGCCTGGCCATGGCCGGAGTCGGGCTATGAGGTGGGGAGGGCGCGGTCGTGCGGAAAGGGCCCGGACAACAAGAGGGCCCGGGTCGATGACCTGGGCCTCAGTCGTGGAGCGGGTGACGAGAATCGAACTCGCGCCCTGAGCTTGGGAATCGGCGGTTCTTGATCGACCAAACTGGCTCTCTGAACTGCATGTTTGACCGGGGCGGCGAGGTTGGTCCGGTCTCTGGGCGCCGTGCTTGACCGCTGTTGTCCGCTCCGAAGGGCACGGATGGGGCACGGCACTGGCGGGTGGGCAGGGCGCGAAACTTGTCATTGAGACGGCCCCAGTCGGATGGATCCTGGCCACGGTCGCCGTCTGGCTGTGCTCAGACGTTGTCAGCACCAGGTGGCAGGGTACCGGCCATGACCGTATCGATCAGTGAGTCGTGGACGCGCATCGAAAATTGGCTGTCCGAGCATGCGTCGGCGACCTACTCTGCGCTGGCGCCACCCGCGCATCCGGAGGACATCGCCGCGACCGAACGCGTCATCGGCCAGCCGCTCCTCAAACCCTTAGTGATCTCGCTGCTGCGGCATGACGGTCTCCTGGACCAGCGGAGTTCGCTGCTCCCTGGGATCTACAGGCCGATGAGCACAGGTCGGATAGCGGCTGACTGGGGACTTTTCACCGGCTTCTACGACAAGCACACGGCAGATGAGGGAGGAGGGGAGGCGGAGTGCGATTTCATGAGGATTGGGGGCAGTCGCATCCTGTACGGGCACCCGCAAATGATTCCCTTCGCGCGGGACCTCGGTGGTGGTTACCTCGTGCTGGACCACCGTCCCGAGATCGACCGGGGGCGCGTCCATGAAGCAGAGGCCACGGAAGGCATCATGCGCGGCTCGCACGATATGTGGACGTCCCTGCCCGTGTTCATGGATTCGGTCGCCACGGCTCTGGAGACCAACCAGCCCCTCAACGGCAACATGCCCGTAGTTGATGAGGAGCACAGACTGCAATGGGACTTCATACCGCTGAGCAGTGACCGGACCGTGCGTTGACCACAGCGCGGACGCGGGATGGCGGGCACGTTCACGACACGCTGCGGAACGACGGTCAGGACATGATGGTCCTGGCTGCTCGTGGGGCGACTCTTACGAGGGAGACCGTCAAGGTGGTGCGGAGATGGTGCGCGACGCTCGGAGCAGTCCAGACGAAAAGGAAGCCCTCGGCCGCCAGCCACGGGCTTTTCGTGGAGCGGGTGACGAGAATCGAACTCGCGCTCTGAGCTTGGGAATCAGCGGTGCTTAGGTTGTTGCAGGGGCTCTGACCTGCGATTTCGGACTGGGCAGGTGAATGGCTCCCGGTCTCTGGGAGCCGTATCTGACCGCTGTTGTCCGCTCGGCTGGGCACGTCGACTGTGGGACATCGGTCTGAGGTTCTGTGCTGGAGCGGCTGACGGAAAATGGAACGGGAGCCACCTGTGCTGCAGACGCTCCGGTGGCGCAGACGTCAGGCCCAGAAGACTTCGGTGACGACGATCTGGGGATCGGCGTGGCGCCGCATGAAGGTGTAGATGAGCCAGCCGCGTCCGCCGGCCAGGTCCACGATGTGGGGGCCGCCGGGGCTTGTAGAGGCCAGAGGTCGGACGGTCATCCAGTGCGGGAGCGAGGCATCGGCGTCGATCCCCCGGAAGTAGGGGTCTTCGGCCGTGATCAGTTCCGCACGGGCACTCATGATCAGGTCACCGCCTTCGGCGGGCATGTTCTGGAAGTCGTGCTGTGCCTGCTTCGTCCAGTCCATTTGCCAAGGCGGCCGGAGTGGTTCTTCGGTCACTCTCCGGGCTTCCTCTCGGCGGCTTCGTGCCGGAGGCGGCTGTACTCCTCCAGAAGCCGGAGGGACTCCTCGGGGTCCTCGGACTTGGCGGCGCGGGCTTCGAGGTCGCGAAGGTGCGAGTCGAGGACGGGATTCCGGGCGATGGCGTACTGCGTCCACCACAGGCGCATGAAGGCGGGCACGGGCGTGATGGTGAAGGCGTCGCCGATGACGCGCTTCCAGTGCGCCTCAAAGTCCGGGAGGAGGTGCGGAGTGTGTTCCTGAATCGCCAACCGAAGTGCTTGAGGCGTGTGTTCGGGCATGGGCGGCAACCGCAGGGGTTCCCCCTCGTACCCATCGAAGTGGAGTGCGTGGGCGGGCATGGTTCGTGCTCCTTGCTGTGGGGGTGGGTCAGGCCGCCTCGTGTCGGTCCCCGTGCGACTCGTGCCCGCGGGCCATCTGCTCGAACCACTCGGCCGGCACCAGGTAGGCGACCGTCTTTCCCTTGCGGGTGATGGCGGCGGCCTCGCCGGCGATCCGGGTCCGGTCCAGGATCTCGCCCATCCCCTTGCGCAGGTCGATGGTTGTGTACGTCTTCGTCTCCATACGCTGAAGCGTATAGCAACTATCATAGTTGACATACGTGCCTGCGGGGTGCGACGGCTATAGGAAGCCAACGGTGACGCCGGGTGCAGAGCGGGTGCGGGGCGCCTGATCGGGCTTGTGGCAACAAAGAAGCCCCCGGCCGCTGGCCTGGGGCTTTCATGTGGAGCGGGTGACGAGAATCGAACTCGCGCTCTGAGCTTGGGAATCAGCGGTTCTTACGTTGTCGGAGGTGCCCTGACCTGCGATTTCGGATGGGGCAGGTGAGTGGCTCCCGGCCTCCGGGAGCCGTATCTGACCGCTGTTGTCCGCTCTGCTGGGCACGGATGGGGCACGAGAGCTGGCAGTGCGACGCGTGCTCCGGGCGGCCCGGCTGGTCAGAGGGCGATGATGCGGACTTGGTTGCCGCAGAGCTTGGTCATGTCATCGCTGTCGGACGTCAGCAGGGCGACGGGTTTCGGCTGGCGGAGCGCGACCTCGGCGACCGTGGCGTCAATGGCGTACTTGTGCCCGTGCAGCCCGGCACCTTTGAGGAGCTCAGCCGGCGCTTTCGCCGTCTGCTCGGTGACGGGCTCCACCTTGACACGGGAGAGGGCCCAGTTCATGCGAGGCATGTGGGCGTGGGTGTGGGTGACTTCCACGATGGTGTTCGCCCCGATCACGAGGTCGGCTCCCATGCCGTGGAAGACCTGAAGCATCGCGAGGAGCTTGCGGTCCTGGGCGATCCAGGCGGAGAGTCCTTCCGAGTCCAGGACGACTGTCTCGATGCGCTCGCTCACGCGGCGTCTGTGTCCTTGGAGGAGTCGACGGAGCCGAAGATCTTCGCGCGGGCTGGCGAGGTTGGCACGTGTTCCGGGTGGTCGCTCTGCCGTTGCGGGGCCGCCGCGATGGCCACAGGCTGCCCGAAGGGAAGTGCTCCGGCCGAGCGGGGCCACCGACGTACCGGGGAGGTGAACGGTCATGCGACACCCGCGGGATTCCGAGCCGAGCGAGGTGGGCAAAGAGCGCAGCACGGCAGTGCTGGACGTGCGGGGCATGGTCCGTGCCACCCAGCAGAACACCGTCGCTGCTGTGCTGGGCCGCCGGCCGGGTGTGATGGACGTGGAGGTGAACCCGGTGGCGCAGTCGGCCACCGTCGTCTTCGACCCGCGGCAGACCTCGCTGGCGGAGCTGCGCGGATGGGTGACCGCGTGCGGCTACCACTGCGTCGGCCAGTCGGTGCCGGCCCACGTCTGCGACCCGATGGACGAGCCGGATCCGCCCGGTCCCGCGAGGGCGGCCGAAGCCGTGCGCACCGCGCACGCGGGGCACGAACCGGGGGGTGTGCCGTCGCCCGATGAGGCGATGGGCCACGGCGGTCATGCGGTGATGGCGATGGCGGCCATGGTGGCCGACATGCGCAACCGCTTCCTCGTCGCGGTGGTCTTCTCCGTCCCGGTCGTGGTCTGGTCCCCGATCGGCGAGGAGGTCTTCGGCTGGCATGCGCCCGTGCCGTTCGGGCTCCGTCAGGACGTGTGGGCGCTCCTGCTGAGCCTGCCGGTGATCTTCTACTCGTGCTCGATCTTCTTCGTCGGTGCCGTAGGTGCCCTGCGCGCCCGAACACTGGACATGATGGTGCTGGTGGCGGTCGCCGTCGGCGCGGGCTGGCTGTACTCGCTGATCGTCACCCTCACCGGCGGCGGCGAGGTCTTCTACGAGGCCGCCACCGTCCTGGCCTCCTTCGTCCTGCTCGGCCACTGGTTCGAGATGCGCGCCCGAGGCGGTGCCAACGACGCCATCCGCGCACTGCTGGACCTCGCCCCGCCCAAGGCCGTCGTCCTGCGGGACGGCGAACCGGTCGAGATCGCCACCGCCGAGGTGGCCGTCGGTGACCTGCTGCTCGTACGCCCCGGCACGAAGATCGCCGCGGACGGTGTTGTAGTGGACGGCGAGAGCGAGGTCGACGAGTCGACCGTGACCGGCGAAAGCCTGCCGGTGCACAAGGCGCCGGGCTCCGCCGTGGTCGGCGCCACCCTCAACGCCAACGGCACCCTGCGGGTACGGGCGACCAGGGTGGGCGCGGACACCGCCCTGGCCCAGATCGTCAAGCTGGTCCAGGAGGCCCAGAACTCCAAGGCCCCGGGCCAGCGGCTAGCCGACCGCGCCGCGTTCTGGCTGGTCTTCGTCGCCCTCGTCGGCGGCGGACTCACCCTCGCCGTCTGGCTCCTGGCCTCCGACCGCCCCTTCGGCGAGGCCATGCTGTTCGCCATCACGGTGGTCGTCATCACCTGCCCGGACGCGCTGGGCCTGGCCACGCCCACCGCCATCATGGTCGGCACCGGCCTGGGGGCCAAGCGGGGCGTGCTGTTCAAGAACGCGATGGCCCTGGAAGCATCTGCCGGGATCCAGACCGTGGTCATGGACAAGACCGGCACCCTCACCAAGGGAGAGCCCGAGGTCACCGAGGTGATCACCGCACCCGGCCGCGACGAGGACGAGATCCTCCGGCTGGTCGCGGCGGTCGAGCGGGAATCCGAGCACCCGCTGGCCGAGGCGGTCGTACGCCACGCCGAGTCGCGCAGCGTGGGGCCGGCCCAGGCGCGGCATTTCGAGAACGTGCCCGGCCACGGGGCGACCGCCGTGGTCGACGGCCACCGGATCGCCGTGGGCAACCGCCGATTGGCCGAACGCGAAGACGCGGACCTCGGTCCGCTGGCCACCCGGCGGGACGAGCTCGCAGCCACCGGCCGCACCGTCGTCATCGCCACGGTCGACGGCGTGGCCGCCGCCCTCATCGGCATCGCCGACGCACCACGGGAGACCTCCTCGGCCGCCGTGACCGAGCTGCACGCCCTGGGCGTCGAGGTCGTCATGCTCACCGGCGACAACCAGGCCACCGCCGAACGGATCGCGCAGCGCCTGGGCATCGACACCGTCATCGCAGAGGTCCTTCCCGGCGACAAGGCCGCCACCATCGCCGAGCTCCAGCGCGGCGGCCGCAAGGTCGCCATGGTCGGCGACGGCGTCAACGACGCCCCCGCCCTCGCCCAGGCCGACCTCGGCATCGCCATCGGCGCCGGCACCGACGTCGCCATCGAGACGGCCGACCTCGTCCTGATGCGCTCCGACCCCCTGGACGTCCCCACCGCCCTGCGTATCGGCCGCGGCACCCTGCGCAAGATGCGCCAGAACCTCGGCTGGGCCATCGGCTACAACGCCATCGCCCTGCCCATCGCCGCAGGCGTCTTCGAACCCGCCACCGGTCTGATCCTCCGCCCCGAGATCGCCGCCCTGTCCATGTCCGGGTCCAGCGTCGTCGTCGCCGTCAACGCCCTCGCCCTCAAACGCCTCCGCCTGCCCCGCCCGGTTCCTGCGAACCCGGCAGACGTAGGCGATGACCATGGCCGGTGACCGGCCCGAGGCCGCGCTGCGCCGGGTTCGAGTGCGGTTGTGGCGTACTGCAACGCCATGTCCTCGGCACGCCTGGCCGCCCGCTACCGTCGGCCTCCAGGTCCGCGCCGACGACGGCCACGAAACTTACCTCGCGGTGCGGATCAAGGGTTCGGTTCCGCCGAACCTCACCACTTTGATCCTGCGCAACGTCCCCGGCTGACGCCAACGGCTGGTAGCCCGAATACGCACTGCCGGAGCGGGACCTGCTTCCCGCCGAACAAGCCTGGTCAAGCCTGATGGACCCTCGTGCGGCTGCCCGACTTCTCGACGCGGAGCCGTAGCAGCCGGACGCAAACAAGGCCCTGGTCTCCGACCAGGGCCTTCATTATGGAGCGGGTGACGAGAATCGAACTCGCGCTCTGAGCTTGGGAATCAGCGGTGCTTGAGCCTCCAGAAGGGCTCTGAACTGCGCTTTCCTGCGAGGAAGCAGGGGGCGCCATGGTCTCTGGAGGCTGTACCCGACCGCTGTTGTCCGCTCTGCTGGGCACGGATGGGGCACGGGAGGGCTATACCGCGGACCGTGCCAGAGGGTGTGCTCGGGGTGGGCCGGCGCGTCAGAGAGGGACGATGCGGACTTGGTTGCCGCAGAGTTTCGTCATGTCGTCGCTGTCGGAGGTCAGGAGGGCGACGGGTTTCGGCTGGCGCAGGGCGACCTCAGCGACTGTGGCGTCGATGGCGTACTTATGTCCGTGCAGTCCGGCACCTTTGAGGAGTTCCGCTGCTGCTTTAGCCGCCTGCTCGGTGACGGGCTCCACCTTGACGCGGGACAGGGCCCAGTTCAGGCGAGGCATGTTGGTGCGGGAGTGGCTGACTTCCACGATGGTATTGGCCCCGATCACCAGGTCGGCTCCCATGTCGTGGAAGACCTGAAGCATCGCGAGGAACTTGCGGTCCTGCGCGATCCAGGCGGAGAGCCCCTCGGAGTCCAGGACGACGGTCTCGATGCGCTCGCTCACGCGGCGTCCGCGCCCTCGGAGGAGCCGGCGGAGCCGAAGATCTTCCCGCGTGCCTCGGCAAGCTCCTCATTGCTGAACTGTCCGTGTTCTTCCTCGTGACGGCGGAGGTCGTCGCCCAGGAGCTGGTGCCGGATCTGGCGGGCTACGGCTTCCGCTACGTAGCCGGAGACGTTGTCCGTGAGCTTGCGGAGCTCCGCCACCTGGTCGCTGGGGAGCGTGACGGTGATGCGAGTCGTTGAGGACATACGTCAAGCATACTGGAGTATGCGCGACAGGGCCTGGGTTTGCGGCACCGATTCTTCCGGTCAAGGTTTCGCGACCGGAGGGTGAGGTTTCCAGCGCGGGGAGTACGAGCCCGCCGACCATGCGCGCATCTGTCAGAAGGGCGGTTCGAGATAGCTGCGGCCATCACTGTGTGGCCCCCAGTCCCAGGACCCCTCCAGGAAAGGCCCGGAGTCGGTGGCGTCGTGGCCCCACGCTTCGAGTGCCTTCTGGGCAACACGCTGGTTGTGGCCGTTGCCGCTGGTGTCCAGGATGGAGCGCGCGTGCACGGCGAGGTGATCGCGGTGTTCGGCGAGCGCGGGGTGCTCGGCGAGGATGAGCGCGGCGATAACGGCGGCTTCGCGCACGTCCTCGTGGCTGTCTCGGAGGAAGGGCGAGACGGCCCGATAGAGCATCGGGCGCAGGTCTCGGAAGGACGCCACGATGGTGCCGGGGGCGAGGAAGTCAGGGAAGTGCTGCTCCGTGCGGCCCGCAATCTCGTCGGAGGCGTCGTAGGCCGTGGACGCCAACCAGCTCAACAGCGCCGCACGGATGGGGACGTTGCGATAGGGCCGGGGGGTCGTAGCCGCCGGGTGGGTGAGGATGCCGGCGACATACATGGCGGCGGGGGCAGTGGCTTCGTAGATCGTGTTCTGGTGGCCGACCATCTCACCTAGCTCTGACAGGGCATTGACCTGGACCCTGGGGTCGGGCGTCAGTAGTCGTGAGAGGACCTCGGGGAGGTCCTCACCGTTCCCGAAAGGCGTCTCGAGCGAACCCCAATCAGTCTCCGACAGGACTACCTGGTACGGCGGCAAGTCGGGCTCGCGGGGTGCGCCAGCGTTGGAACGGCTGTGGTTCACAGGCAAAACCTAGACCAGAAGGCGGATGCACTTCTCATGGTTCACGACGGTGCGGACGGACCTCTCGGCCCCCAGGAAGAGGCTTGACTGTGTGAAAGGGCATCGACCTGAACAATCTCACCGTCTGTGCCAGGCGGGCCGCGGAGCTGGCCACGGGCAGGCGTGCTGAAGGGGCCACCACGTCGGAAGCGGGCATGCGGGTCGTCGTTCTGTCGGCCTTTCTCACCTGGAGCGGCAGCGCGAAGTTGCGGCCGACCTCGACCTGCTCGTGCGGGGGCAGCGTGAAGCCGTGGATGACCAGGCATCTGGCACGGACATGGCACGAGATACCTGAACCGGTCCAGACAACAAAGAAGCCCCGGCCGCTGGCCTGGGGCTCTTTCGTGGAGCGGGTGACGAGAATCGAACTCGCGCTCTGAGCTTGGGAATCAACGGTGCTCGGGCTGTGAAAGAGCCTCCGACCTGTGTTTTCCCGTTGGGTGCGGTGTTTGGCTACGGTCTCTGGGAACCGCACCTGACCGCTGTTGTCCGCTCGGCTGGGCACGGATGGGGCACGGGTGCCCGCATCCGTGGACTGCTTCGCAATCCTGTCCCTCACCGAGTGCGGCACGCACCTTTCAAGCAGCCTCGTCCATGCCAACCCAGAGTGCTCACGGCAGGGGCGGTCAAGATGGCTGCCTCTGTGGTTACAGATCGTTAGCCGATCCGTCGATGGCTGGGCCGCAGCCTTCTGGAAGGTTCGCGGCGATCAACGCCACTGCCTCCTCCACCGTCTCGGGCTCCCCGAGAACCGTGCCGTCGGACTGGCGGACGACCATGAACCCGCCCCCGGCGCGTGGGAACAGGCTGCCCACGTCGTGCGGCCGCGGGTGGCGAATGCATCGGCTGAGGTACAGGGCGCCGTGGCTGACGGTCGGAAACAGTTCCCGCAGGCGAGGGTTTGCGTAGGCCGCCCGGGGCATGGCGGGATCGATCAGGCCGTCCTCGGAGTCGAGGATGTCCTTCCACTCAGTCGCGACGATCTCCGCAGCCCGCGCGAGAGCTTCATCATTTGTCATTCGTCAGTCCATTACTTTCGGGGCTTAGGGGGTTGTATCTCGGGGATGTCCGGCTTCGGGACTTCCTTGATCTCCTCATTGCCTGAGTACCACCGTATTTCCTCCCACGGGCGGCCGATCGGTTCGTCATCGTCGAACATCAAGCTCGACTCGTACATGCGCACGTTGCGTGCGACGACGCTCATCTCCCAGGCCGTCCCCAACCCGTCACTCGGCCAGTTCTGGGGTGCGGTGCCGAACGGCTGCCCGTTCCGGACAGCGGTTTGGAAGGCGTCCACGATGGTCTCCGGGGTGTTCCAGTTGCCGTACTCGCCTCTACTGTTGGGCATTCCGTCGAGCGTGATGGACAAGGTGGTGTCGCGATCTCCCACTGCGGCCATGACGTTCGTCATCCAGATCGGCCCGCTTGCCTCGACCCCGGCGTAGTCCGACCCGTTGTAGGTGTGGGCCCCCGGATCACCGTTGGCGCGGAGATGTGCTGCGAGAGAATTCGAGGCCTGGTCGGGCTTCTGGTTGATGCCCAGCACCACGCTGTGCTTGTGCTCTCCGCTCCGGTGGGGGCATCCTGCCAGCCCCAGCGGGTCGATCCACAGTGTGGGGTCGTCGACGTAGGTGACCGCGTTCGGGGCCGGGGTCAGACCGAGCGGGTCGGGGGAGAGGTAGCGGCCCGACTCGGGGTCGTAGTGGCGGTGGCGGTTGTAGTGGAGGCCCGATTCGGGGTCGAAGTACTGGCCGGGGAAGCGCAGGGGGGTGTAAGCGTCGGCGTCGCGGTTCCATGACGTGGCTCCCCACAGGGCGGAACGGGTGCGCCACGCCACCTCGCCCTGTTCGTCGACCAGTTCACGAGGCGTGCCGACGAGGTCGGTGATGATCGCGAAGAAGCGGCTGTCGACTTCCGCCTGGTCCACGAGCCGGCGTTCCACCTGGGTCACCGGCTTCACGCCGTCGTGGTCCCAGGTGAGGGCGACGGAATCCGGGGAGCCCGTCGTGGACGTGGTCTGTTCGCAGAGGGTGTCGCCGTCCCAGGTGAAGGTCACCTCCTCGACCACCGTCGCCCCGTCCTCGGCCAGGCGCTGCTTGGCCGAGCGCCGTCCCAGGGCGTCGTAGAGGTAGCGCCAGCGCGTACCGTCCGGGGTGGTGACCAAGACCAGGCGGTCCTCCGCGTCCCAGCCGTAATGCCAGGTCTCGGGCTTGCGGGAGAGACGGGTCTTCTGGCGCAGGATCACTCGGCCTTGGGCGTCGTGCTCGTACCGGACCCGGCCCGCGCGGGTGATGCGCGTTCCGGCGTACTCGCGCGGCCCGGAGGCGTCGCCCGCACCGGGCCAGGAGGCACTGGTCTGGTTCCCGGCCTCGTCGTACGCGTACCGCTCCGACCAGTTCTCCGCCGTGACGCCGGTGACCCGGCCGTCACCGGACACCTCCAGTCGCTTGCGGCCTCCGGTCAGCTCTTCGGCCGAAGCGAGATGGCCGTCGGGACGGTACGTGTACGTGCGGCGCTGGAGAACCCGGTCACCGGTCGTCCGGACGAGCTGGTCGATCAGGCGCCCCGCCGGGTCGTACGCGAGGTCGACGGTCAGCGCGTCACCGATCCGGCGGGCGGTCTCGCGACCCGTCTCGTCGAAGTGGAAGCCCAGCCGGTGGCCGGAGGCGGTCAGCTCGGCGGTGCGACCGGCCGGGAAGGACCAGGAGCTGACGGCACCGGACGGGGTGACACGACGGGTGCGCCGCCCGGTCTCGTCGTAGGTGTTGACCAGTTCGCGGCCGTCGCACACCTCCCGCAGGACCCTGCCCGAGCTGTCCCGTACGTACGACAGCTCGCTGTCCGGGCCCGCCGCCGAGGCGAGACGGCCGTGGATGTCGTAGGCAAAGCGCGTGACGCTCCCGTCGGCGTCCTTGGCGGTGGCCCGGCCCGCGAGGTCGCGTTCGTAGCGGACCGTCTGGCCGAGTCCGTTCGTACGGGAGATGAGTTGGCCGCAGGAGTCGTGGGAGTAGCGGAGGGTGCGGCCGTCATAGTCGGTCTCCGCGCTGGTGCGGCCTGCCGCGTCGTAGGTGTAGTCCCAGGTCAGACCCTGGGGGTTGGTGACCCGGGTCAGGCGCAGCTCGGTGTCGTGGGTGAACTCCTGGCGTGCGCCGCCCGGTGTGGTGCGGACGGATACCAGGTCGAAGTGGGTGTACTCGAAGCGGGTCTCGCCGCCCGCCACGTCGGTGTGTACGAGGCAGTTGCCCTCGCCGTCGTACGTCCACGACTGCTGCGAGCCGTCGGGGTCTGTCCGGCGGGCGAGCTTGCCCTCGACCGTCCACTCCAGCTCGGTGGTGCGGCCTTGGGGGTCGGTGATGCGCACCGGGCGTCCGAACGCGTCCCGGATGTAGCGGGTGACCGTACCGAGCGGCCCGCGGACCGCCAGCGGCAGACCGGCCGCGTCACAGCGCAGCCGGTCCAGCGCGCCCAGGGAGTCGTCGACCCCGATGAGCTGGCCCTGCGGGCCGTGGCTGAGGCGGGTCGTCGTACCGTTCGGCCGGGTGAAGAGCGTCGGGTTGCCCCGGTCGTCGTACTCCTGTCGCGATGTCGCGCCGTCGGGGCCGGTGACGGTGGCGAGCTGGTTCAGCTCGTTGTACTCGATCCGGGCGTCGGTGCCGTCGGGGTGCTCGACCCGGACCGGGTTTCCACGATCGTCGTAGGTGTACGTGGTGGTACGACCGAGGGGGTCGGTCCGGGACAGCAGCCTGTCGTACCGGTCGAAGCTGCGGTGGGTGACGCCGCCCAGCGCGTCGATCTCCGCGACGGCCTGGAGCTGGTCGTTGAACTGGTGGACCTTGGTCGCGCCGAGGGAGTCCGTGTACCGGGTGACGCGGTCGCCCGTCTCCGGATGGACGTCGTAGGCGAACGTCGATGACAGATAGCCGTCCGGGCCGACCGTGCGGATCACGCGGCCGGCATCGTCGTACACATAGCGGAACGTGGAGTCGTTGCGGTCGGTCCACGAGGTGATGCGGTCGTCCGGGTCGTACGTGAAACGCAGCGGCAGACCGGACGAGTTGATGACGGCGTCGAGGTTGCCGAGAGGGTCGTAGCCGTAGCGCATGACGGTGACGGGACCGTCCGGCGTACGCAAGGACAGCTCACGTATGCGGGAGTCCTCGACGGCCACGGCGAGCCGGTAGCCCCCGGAGTGGACGACTGCGGTCGGACTGCCGTCCCCGAGGCGGGCGAAGTCGATCCGATTGAGGTTGCGGTCCTCGATCTCCCTGAGCCAGTAGGCGGGGGACGCGTTGTACGGACCGCCGCGGAACGAACGCGTCAGACCGGAACGGGGATCGGTGACGAGATAGGTGGTTTCGCCGTTGCTCTGGCCTCCGTGCCGCAGGGGCAGCCGTGGGCCTTCCACGGGGAGCA
The DNA here is from genome assembly GCA_014649555.1 of Streptomyces globisporus. Lineage (GTDB taxonomy): Bacteria > Actinomycetota > Actinomycetes > Streptomycetales > Streptomycetaceae > Streptomyces > Streptomyces globisporus. The sequence continues at coordinate 48,022 of BMTG01000024.1, forward strand.
CCCCGTCGTCGTCCTCGGCCAGGGGCAGCCGCGGATAGACGAGGAGCGAACCGTCCTCCCTGGACCACACCGCGCCCCCGCCGAGCGGGTCCAGCTCGATCCGCTCGTCCAGCGTGGAGGCCCAACTGCGGCCGAACCACTGGCCGTAGCGATAACCGGAGAGATGAGTCCGGCGTAGGACCAGGGGAAGGACTCCGGGCAGGGCCAGGTCGGTCTGCGGCAGGGTCATCTCGCCGGTGGCGACGTCCACCGGGTCGTTCTCGCAGGTCTTCTTCTCCATGGAGATCGCGTTACGGCGCGGCTCGTCCTTGGCGTTCTTCAGCGCGTCGGCCTTGGTGCGGGTGGAGTTCCGGGGCGCATCGGGGCGCGGGCCGTCTTCCTTGTCGCCCTTCCGCACCTTCACGCCCTTGGACATCATCTCCTTGATGTCCAGTTCGATCTTCTTCTGGTTCTCGGAGATCTCCTTGACTGCTTTCGGCAGTGTCTTGCCGAAGTGGTCGCCCATGGCCTTGTTGGCCTTGCCGAGCGCCTTCATGGCCTTGTCGATCACGGGGTCCAGGGCGCCGGCGATGTCGTCCTTGCCTCGACTTCGGCCATGATGCGTCCTGGCCTTGGACAGTTTCCCCGCCGTCTTGCCGTGAACGTCGACGCTGACCAGGTTCAGCTTCGTGCCGGCGCGGGTGTGCTCCGCGTGCTCGATGTGCACGCCCTTGCCGGGCGCGAGGCCAGGGCCGTCGGCCGAGGCGAGCTGGAGGGAATCCTTGGCCCCCGCCACTCCTTCGTTGAAGCCCTCCTTGCCCGACCGGCCGACCTGGTTCATGTCGACGCCGTCCTGGAGGCCGAGCGCGTTGGCGCCGACCTGTACGGCGAGATCCGCGGCCATGTTCTCCAGCGCGGCGACTGCCGGCTCGGTCAGGGCGGAGACGATGTAACCGACGACCTCCTCCATGCACTCCTTGATGATCCGGCGGATGGCCTGCTGGGCGACCGCGATTGCCGCCCCGCCGATGAGCATGGAGAGCCCGCCGGTCACCGGTATCAGCGCCATGGAGATGCCGGCCTTGCCGGCCAGCACGCCCAGGTGGACGATTGCCGCGTACTTCATGGCTTCGATCGCCGTGGCCGCGTTGTCCAGCGCGCCGGCAATCGTGCGAGCGCCACTGGCCAGGTCCTTCACGTGCTTGTTCTTGACCTTGCCCCAGTGGCCCTTGAGCGCGTCGAGGGCTTCACCGCTTCCGGAGGACAGCAGACGTTGCACGTGCTGGTTGGCAAGGTGACCGTCGTCCTCGACATCGTCGGCGAACTCCCGGAGGGCGTCGGCCATGTCCCGGTACGCGTCTTCGTCGACGTTCGGCCAGTTGATCCCGATGAGGTCAAGCATGGTGTCGGCCCAATCGGGCACGGTTACAGCCACAGTGCGAAGTCCCCCCGTGCAAAGCTGCGTTCACTGAATGCAGATGCGAACAGGATCTCATTCCTGCACCGCGATACCAAGATCGTCTAATTCCGACGTGCTCAGGCGGGCGGGCAGTTGTGAGGTGAAACCGTTCACATCTGGCGACAGATTCTCGCGGCGGGGCGGTTGCGGAGGGCGGCTTGCACCTTCCGCGGGCGGCTGCCGGGCGCCCCCGGTCACGGCGAGCCGTCGGAGGGGCGAGGCCGCCGGCGGTCCGCGTCGCGCTCAGGTCGAGCCGCCTCGTGCGGATCCGGTGCGACGCTTGAACTGGTCCAGACAGCAAAGAAGCCCCCGGCCGCTGGCCTGGGGCTCTCTCGTGGAGCGGGTGACGAGAATCGAACTCGCGCTCTGAGCTTGGGAATCAGCGATGCTCGGGCCGTTGAAGTGGCTCTGACCTGCGCTTTCGCACTGGACGAGGTGTATGGCTACGGTCTCGGGGAGCCGTACCTGAGCGCTGTTGTCCGCCCAGCTGGGCACGGATGGGGCATGGCCGCTGAGGTCTGAACGGCCCGATGCGCATCCTGTCGAGCGTCCAGCCTCCATGCGGCCATCAGTCTTCGTGCGGAGCTTCCAGCTCCTGGAGTCGTTCGCCGATGTCGTCGCCCCATGCCTGTGCCCACTGCCGCAGCCCGGTGATTGCTTGTTCGTCGAGCCCGTAGGCGGCGAATTCTGTGTCGTCGATCCAGTCGGCTCCGCCCAGTCGGGCTTGTAGCTCGCTCAGGTCGAAGGAGTCGCGCGCATGGCGCCTTCCGAGCTCTTCGAGTTCGACATGGCTCCAGCGGTTCGCAGCAGCCTGCACGTCGATCAGATCCCTGGCGAGTCCGCGGTCGGCCAGTGCGCGGACCTTGGTCCCAACGACATCTTCGAGGGACAGCACCAAGCCGTGCTCGGTGCGTACGGGCGGTCGCCAGAGTGCTTCCTTGAGGATGCCGACCTCGCACTCTTCACGGCTGGCGGGGTCGGTGACGATCAGGCGGGAGGAGAGAGGGTCCATTTCCAGAGCGCTGACCTGCCACCCCCGTTGTTCCAGGCCCGTTCGCACGGAAGTGGCAATGTCCTCCATACGATCGGGGTTCTCGGTCGCGACGTCGAGGTCCTGGCTGAGCCGGTCGACCAGGCCGTGTGCTGGACCGCGTAGCCGCCGGTTAGCGCCAGAGGGTAGGAGCTGCCTACGGCGAGCACGTCCGCAAGCAGGCGACGGTGGAGGTCGGTGAGGTTCACGCAGCGGCCCGGGCGCTGTGGGCGAGTTCGTCGAAGGAGCGTTCCCAGACTTCACGGACATCACGGCTGATCAGTGTGCGCAGTGTGGGCCACAAGCTGACGAGGAGGCCCCGATTGAGATACCGGACCAAATCATCGTGCTGGCCCTCGGCCAGCACGATGCGGTAGTAGCTCATCCGCAGTCGAGGCTGGTCGAGATTGAACGTGGTTAGTCCCGACCATGCCAGGTGAAGTGGCAGGCTCACTGTGCCGTGCTCGGGGCCGGCAAGCTCGGAGAGTGCTGCGGGCAGGCGCCGGGCGAACTTGGCGCGGCGGAGATCGGAAAGACTGGGCTGTGATGCCATACGTCGATTATCCAGGGAGAGGCCACCGAAGCCGACCGGACGGCGACAAGGTGCCGCATACGAAGAAGCCCCGGGCCGCTGGCCTGGGGCTCTCTCGTGGAGCGGGTGACGAGAATCGAACTCGCGCTCTGAGCTTGGGAATCAGCGGTTCTTGAACGGCTCTGGTGGATCTGACCTGCATTTTTGGCCGAGACGGGCAAGGTCGGTGTGATCTCTGGGCACCGGGCTTGACCGCTGTTGTCCGCTCCGAAGGGCACGGATGGGGCACGGATGGGGCACGGAAGCGGTCACTGCGGGGAAACGGCCCTTGGCGTGTCACGCCCAAGCGGTGATGAGGTCGTCGGGGGTGAGGCTGAGGATGCCGTTGGCGGTGCTTCCGCTGCGGGCGACGGCGAGCAAAGGGGTGGAGTCGTCGGTGCCAGGCAGTTGTGAGCGGTGGGTGACGAGGCGGGCGAGGTCGCGGTTGTCGAAGGGCTTGTTCTCCAGCCACTTGATGGATCCGACGAAGGTGATCTTCTTGGCGATGGGAGATCGGTCGGCGCCGACGAGGTCGATTTCAGGGTCGTTGGTGCGGGTCCAGTAGCCGCCGATCACATGGGTGGCCTCGGGCAGCCGGTCGTCGGTCAGGCGCCACAGGGCCTCACGGATCACAGGTTCGACGGCGCGGCCCCGCCAGGACGTCCAACTGGTGCGGATCGACTCGAGTACACGGTCTCCACGCCCGCGCTCGATCATGGGGATGCCGGGCCCGAGGAATGAGAGCCAGAAGCGCAGGTACGGATCGGCGACGCGGTAGCGGCTCTCACGGCTCGGCCTGGTGGACAGCGGAAGGTCAACCGCTACCATGCGTCGGCTTGCGAGGAGCTCCAAGGAGCGTTTCACGGATCCTGGATTCAGGTCGCCGGCTGCCCGGCCGATGAGCGTGAAAGTGCGTTCCCCATGTCCGATGGCGCTCAGCACGGTGCGGGCCTGTGCCTCGGTGGGGAACTCGGCGGCCAGAGTGCGCTCGCCGCTGACGAGGAGGGCGGACGTCGGACGGGCCAGCGCCTGTCCCAGATAGTCCCAGAGGGTGGCACCCAAAGGCCATTCCTCAAGGATGAGAGGGAGGCCGCCGGAGACCAGGAAGGCGTCGAACGCCTCAGCCGGCGGGAGGTCGAGCATGGCGGCGACCTCGGCCGGATTGAGCGGAGGTACGACCATCTCGGTGCCGCGCTGGTAGAAGGGGCGACCGTAGGTGTTCAGCTGCTCCATCATCGCGATGTCCGAGCCGATGAGGACGAGCAGTACGGGGAGCTTGGACAGCGTCCGGTCGAATGCCTTCTGCAGCGCGCCTTCGAAAGTGGGGTCCTCGCGTACGAGGTAGGGCATCTCGTCGAGCACGACCATGCTTGGCCTGTCCTGAGGCAGGGCACCGGCGAGCAGGCTCAGAGCCGCGTCCCAGGTCTGCGGGGTGGCGAAGTCCGCGACCCGGCCGGCGTCAGGGAGCGGAGAGATGGCGAGCTCGGCGGCGAAGCCTGCCAGGTCCTCGGCCTTCGAGCCGCCTACTGCAGTGAAGAAGACATGAGGAAGCCCGGAGCGTTCCAGGAACTCCTCCACGAGCCGGGACTTGCCGACGCGTCGCCGCCCTCGGATCAGTACGGCGCGCCCGGGCCGCCCGCTGCGTCCGCCGGTCCGCACAGGGGTCAGTAGGTCATCCAGAAGGCCGAGCTCCGTACGACGCCCCACGAATCCGTTCACTGGTACCACCTTGCCGATCGTTCGTTCTCTGCACCAGATTACTTTCTTGAATGAAAGTTGCGCAAATGCAATGCTTCCTGCTGCTGGTGTCGGTGTTCGGTGAGACCAGGAGGAGAGGAAGGTTGGCTAGGTGTACCTCCTGCGCGCGGGGCGCACCCCGAAACGGCCCGGGGCTCGGCGGGCAGGCGGATGCCGTCCTGGGGCGGCGTCCGCGGGAAGGGCGCAGGCGGCGTAGAGGTGGAGCGCGATGTTTCGATCGGTCCGGAAACAAACAAGGCCCGGGTCGATGACCTGGGCCTCAGTCGTGGAGCGGGTGACGAGAATCGAACTCGCGCTCTGAGCTTGGGAATCAGCGGTGCTTGAGTCACCGGAAGGGCTCTGACCTGCGCTTTCCTGCGAGCAAGCTGGGGTTTGCATCGTCTCTGGAGGCTGTACCTGACCGTTGTTGTCCGCTCTGCTGGGCACGGATGGGCACGGGAGGGCGATTCAGCGGACCCCGCCAGGGGGTGGGTCGGCGCGTCAGAGAGGGACGATGCGGACTTGGTTGCCGCAGAGTTTGGTCATGTCGTCGCTGTCGGAGGTCAGGAGGGCGACGGGTTTCGGCTGGCGCAGGGCGACCTCAGCGACTGTGGCGTCGATGGCGTACTTGTGCCCGTGCAGTCCGGCGCCTTTGAGGAGTTCCGCTGCTGCTTTAGCCGCCTGCTCGGTGACGGGCTCCACCTTGACGCGGGAGAGAGCCCAGTTCAGGCGAGGCATGTTGGTGCGGGAGTGGCTGACTTCCACGATGGTGTTGGCCCCGATGGCCAGGTCGGCTCCCATGTCGTGGAAGACCTGAAGCATCGCGAGGAACTTGCGGTCCTGCGCGATCCAGGCGGAGAGCCCTTCCGATTCCAGGACGACGGTCTCGACACGCTCGCTCACGCGGCGTCCGCGCCCGTGGAGGTGCCGGCGGGGCCGAAGATCTTCGCGCGGGCCTCGGCGAGCTCCTCGTCGCTGAAGGGTCCGTGCTCCTCCTCGTGACGGCGGAGGTCGTCGCCCAGAAGCTGGTGCCGGATCTGGCGGGCTACGGCTTCCGCCACGTAACCGGAGACGTTGTCCGTGAGCTTGCGGAGCTCCGCCACCTGGTCGCTGGGCAGCGTGACAGTGATGCGAGTCGTCGAGGACATGAATCCAATCATACTGGAGTATGCGAGGAACGGCCTGAGTCATAGGCGCCCTTGCCTTGATGGTTGCGACCGCATGCGCCGGGTGATGACAGAGCGGCCGCTCTCCTGCCGTCCACTGCGAGGCAAGGATGTGGACCGACGCCGCTGGAGGGCAAGCGAAAGGCCCCGGTCGTCGACCAGGACCTTCATCGGAGAGCGGGTGACGAGATCGCCGCTCCTCACGCGGGCTCCTTACAGGCCAAGGGAGATGATGCCAAGAGCGGCGAGTGGACCCGCCAGACCGATGGCGACCAGGGCCGCGGCCATGACGAGGGACAGCAGGCAGACACAGCCGGCGAAGACCAGAGTCCCCGTGGTGCGGCGGCCGATCTGGGCCGTGTCCCGACCTGGGGCGGGATCGTGGAGGATCTCCACTCGCTCGCCGGACGTGTAGTCGTCGGTGAGGCGGCGGGTGCGCCCCTCGACGTCGGTGAACTCATAGGTTCGGGCGTACACCCGGCGTCCCTCGACGAGGACGCCGCGGGTGCGCAGCCGCCATGCCTCCCGGCCCATCTCCCCTCCCGCGCGCACCCCGTGGCCGACCGGCACCGCGATGGAGCCGACCAGCCAGCATCCCAGCGCGACGTACCACTCGCGTGCGCCGAGCAGGCCGGTCGTCAGCATCAGCGCGGCCGCCAGCAGGTAGAACCCCACAGACAGCCGAAGCACCGTACGGCTCGGGCCCCGCGACGGCTTCTCCGGCGGAGCCGGTGGGGCCGCCACGCCAGCCTCGGCAGCGTCGGCAGGCGTCGCGTCCGATGTCATGCGGGCAGTCTAGAGCTTGATCCAAACGAGAGGCTCTAGCTGGGACATCAAGGTTTTTCCTTTTATATTCGGATAATGCGCTCGACAGAGGTCATGCCTTCCCCCGCCAGGTCGACGGAGGCCGCAGGATGAAGGACTCCGGAAGGCTGGAGGCGCTGCGGCTGGCGGGGCTGACCGCGGCGGCCGACCCCGGCATGGACCGCTTCGCCCGGTTGGTCACGCGCGTTCTGCGCGTTCCGGTGTCCCTGGTCTCGCTGCTTGAAGCCGACCGGCAGGTGTTTCCCGGGATGGTCGGGTTGTCCGGGCTCTGGGCGGCCCGGCGCGAAACCCCCTTGAGTCACTCCTTCTGCCAGCACGTCGTAGCGGACGGCAAGCCGCTGATCCTCAGCGACACCCGGTCGTCTCCCCGTACCTGCGACAGCCTCGCCATCCCCGACCTCCAGGTGGTCGCGTACGCCGGTATGCCGCTCACCGACGCGGACGGGCATGTCCTCGGATCGCTCTGCGCCATCGATCACGAGCCTCGCGAGTGGACGGCGGACGAGCTGCGCGATCTTGAGGATCTGACCGCGGCCTGCTCGATGGAGCTGAGGCTGAGGATCGCCTCGGAGCTGATCCAGCGGGACCGCGACCACGCCGGCCTCCTTCTGCGCGCGGCCATCGAGCTCGCCCACGCCCGCGATCTCACGGATCTGACCCGGCGCCTGCGCCACCTGTTCCAGGGGCCGGCCGAGCCCACGTTCGTGAGCCTGCTCCTGGCAGACGGCGGAAAGCTGTGGCGCGTGATCGACCCGGAGGACGTACGGCCGGTGGAGAGCGCCATCGACCATCTGGAGTGGGACGCCTCCTTCCCCAGCGCCCTGGCCATGCGCGAGCAACGCGCCGTCTTCGTAGCGGACCGTCCCACGCTCCTGCGCGGCTTCGGGCCCGAGGCCGTAGCCGGGTACGACTCGCTGGGTCTCGAGTCCGTGATGTGCGTTCCGCTGCCGGACCGGCGCGGTGTCCTGACGTGGTGCTGGTCCCGCCCCCATGTGCTGGCGCCGACGGAGGAGGCCGTCCTCACCACGGTGGCGGGGTACGTGAGCCAGGCGGTGGAGCGTACCCGTTTCGTGGCCAACCGGCTGAGCACCGCGGAGCAGCTGCAGGCCGCGATGCTCACCGAGCTGCCGGACGTGCCGGGCCTGGACATGGCGGCCCTGTACCTGCCGGCCGCCGACCAGGACATGGTCGGCGGCGACTGGTACGACGCGTATCCGCTGCCGACGGTGCCGCCCGCGACCCAGCCCGCCCTGATGGTCTCGATCGGCGATGTCATCGGGCACGACGTCCAGGCCGCCACAGTGATGGGCCAGATCCGCAGCATGCTCCGACAGGCGAGCCTCGACGACCCGGCCCACTCTCCGTCCGCCGCCCTCGACGCGATCGACCGGGCCATCGGCACGCTGCCCCTGGGTCTGGGTGCCACAGCGGTCCACGCCCGCCTCGACCTCGACGACGGTCGGTGGCGGCTGACCTGGTCCAACGCCGGACACCCGCCGCCGCTGCTGCACACCCCGGCAGGGGGCGTCTTGTCCCTGGGCGACCACGATCTGCTCCTCCTCGGCACGTCGGAGGACGACCCGCCCCGCCACGACCACACGCGCGACCTCCCGCCGGGCAGCGTGCTCCTCCTCTACACCGACGGCCTGGTCGAACGCCGCGACGCGGACATCGACGTCGGCACCGCCCGCATGACTGCCGTGCTCGCCCGCCACCGCGACAAACCCCTGCCCCTCCTCCTGGAAGCCCTCTCCGAGGGCCTGGCGGACATCCCGCAACGGGACGACGTGGCGATACTCGCCGTCCGAGTCACCCGGACGGAGCTATGACGGAGCGCCGCCTCCTGATAGGCGCGGACCTCACGCGCCGCTACCCGTGCCACGGTCATCCGCAGCTGGAAACGTCGGCTGCCGCGACTCGCTGTGCCACGGCTCCGGCATGGCATTCGGGACTGCGGGCGTGACAGCGTCGGCGCCCTCAGGGGAAAGCAGGCCAGCGGCAGCGCCGAGAGCTTCCTGCTCGGAGAGCCCCGGGGCCGGGCACCATCAACCGTGATGGCGACAACATCCTCGTGCAGCTCCACCGGGTGGCCGACGGCACCGGACCGGGCGAGTCACACGGCCCGGTAACCCGACACGCCACGGCCCCGTACGGGCGGACATTCATGATCGACAACCACCGGACAGCCGATCACGCGCTCGCCGACGTCCATTGAGTCGGGGATCAACTCACAACCTCAGTCGAGATCATGATCTGCGCGATCCTCTCCGACCCCGAGTGCGTACCGAGCGTGCCTAGCCGGTTCCGGCGCTGGGCGCCCGAGACGGCAGAAGCCACCGATACGCTCCGCGCGGCTGGCCTGCCTCCGGAGACGGCGGAGGCTAGGGCTCAGGTGCTCGCTTTCTGGGAGCAAGATGAGGGCCAGTGCGACTTTCCGGTCAAAGATGTCCTCGCTCAGTTCCGGTCAGGGAAGAGCATGTAGACGAGTCCGGACAACAAACAAGGCCCGGGTCGATGACCTGGGCCTCAGTCGTGGAGCGGGTGACGAGAATCGAACTCGCGCTCTGAGCATGGGAATCAGCGGTGCTTAGGCCGTTGAATGGGTTCTGACCTGCAGCTTCGTGCTGGAAGAGGTGTATGGCTACGGTCTCGGGGAGCCGTACCTGACCGCTGTTGTCCGCTCTGCTGGGCACGGATGGGGCACGTCGACGGCGGGCCATCAGTTTGACGTTCTGTGCTGGAGCGGGTGGGGAGAAACGGAACAGAGGCCACCTATTGCCGCAGACGCTCCGGTGGCGCAGACGTCAGGCCCAGAAGGCTTCGGTGACGACGATCTCTGGGTCGGCGTGGCGCCGCATGAAGGTGTAGATGAGCCAGCCGCGTCCGCCGGCCCGGTCCACGATGTGGGGCCGCCAGGCTTGTAGGGGCCGGAGGCCAGAGCGACCCCCTGCAGGAAGGCGCTGCGATCACAGGTCGTCCGCACTACCGAATACGGCGGGTCCGCAGTTGTCAGGGAGATTGGCTGCGATCAACTCGTAGGCCTCTTCGACAGTGGCGGCCACACCGATGAGGGTCCTATCGGACTCACGGCGCACTCGGTAGCCGCCCACGCTTTGCGGGAAAGCCGTTCCCACATCACGTGACCACGGGTACTGGGTACACCGGCTCAGGTACAGGACGCCGTGGCTGACCATGGGCCAGAGCTCGCGCAGCGACGGGTGCTGGTGAGCAACTCGCGGAACGGCCGGATCGATGATGTCTGTCCCGTAGGACAGGACAGCAGACCACTCCGCCGCCACGATCTCGGCCGCGCTTCGGGACTCTTCGTTACTCGCCGGTGTGATCACAGGTCGTGAACAGACCCGTCGATGGCCGGCCCGCAGCCTTCGGGAAGGTTGGCGACGATCAGGGCCACCGCCTCCTCCACCGTCTCGGGCTCCCCGAGAACGGTGCCGTCGGACTGGCGGATCACCATGAATCCGCCACCGCCGCGTCGGAACAGGGCGCCCACGTCTCGGGTCCACGGAGAACGGATGCATCGGCTGAAGTACAGGGCGCCATGGCTGACGATGGGGAACAGTTCACGCAGGCGTCGGTCCGCATACGCTGCCCGGGGCATGGCGGGATTGATCAAGTTGTCTTCGGATTCCAGGATGGTTCTCCACTTCTCCGCGACAAGCTCCGCAGCTCGCTCACGTTCCTCGTTGTTCGTCATTCTGTGCATCATCCCTTCCTGGGCTTGGGAGGTTGTATCTCGGGAATATCAGGCTTCAGGACGTCGATTTTCTCATTCCCCGAGTACCAGTGGATCTCCTCCCAGGGGCGTCCGATCGGATCGTCGTCGAACATCAGGCTCGACTCGTGCATGCGCACACTTCGCGCGACAACGCTCATCTCCCATGCCGTCCCCAAACCTGGGGCCGGAAGATTTCCGGGCATCGGGCTGAACGGCTGCCCGTTCCGGACGGCGGTCTGGAATGCGTCCACGATCGTCTCTGGGGTATTCCAGTTGCCGTACTCTCCGCTACTGTTCGGCATCCCGTCGAGCGTGATGGACAACGTGGTGTTGCGGTCGCCCACGGCAGCCATGACGTTCGTCATCCAGACGGGTCCGCTCTGCTCGACTTCGGCGTAGTCGTCCCCGTTGTAGGTGTGGGCTCCCGGATCGCCATTGGCACGGAGATGCTCGGCCAGTGAGTTCGAGGTGTTGGTGGGCTCCTGATTCACCCCGAGCACGACACTGTGCTTGTGCTCCCCGCTCCGGTGCGGGCACCCCGCAAGACCCAGCGGGTCGATCCACAGTGTGGGGTCGTCGACGTAGGTGACCGCGTTCGGGGCCGGGGTCAGACCGAGCGGGTCGGGGGAGAGGTAGCGGCCCGACTCGGGGTCGTAGTGGCGGTGGCGGTTGTAGTGGAGGCCCGATTCGGGGTCGAAGTACTGGCCGGGGAAGCGCAGGGGGGTGTAAGCGTCGGCGTCGCGGTTCCATGACGTGGCTCCCCACAGGGCGGTATCTCGGCGGAGGTCGGGTGCCGGAGGGGCGCGGCCGCTGGTTGGCCGGTCCGTACTGAGGGCGCGCCACCTGGTCCGGATCTGGTGCGCGACGCCTGAACTGGTCCAGGCAACAAACAAGGCCCGGGTCGATGACCTGGGCCTCAGTCGTGGAGCGGGTGACGAGAATCGAACTCGCGCTCTGAGCTTGGGAATCAGCGGTGCTTGAGCCACCGAAGCGGCTCTGACCTGTGCTTTCCCGCGAGACGGCTAGATGGCTATGGTCTGTGGAGACCGCACCTGACCGCTGTTGTCCGCTCTGCTGGGCACGGATGGGGCACGAGCGGGGGGTAAGGCCGAAGGGCCCTTACGGCCAAGTCGGCCGGACCCGGCTGGACCTTGCATGTCGTACGGGCCGAGTGGGGCAGCGAGGGGGCCTCATCGCCTCTATGGCCGGGCGCATTCGCTCTGGCCCTGGGTCAGTCCTCGATGACCGGCTGCACGGGTGACAGAAAAGGGTCCAAACGAAGGTGGATTTGTCCCCTGGCCATCACTCGAACGCGAAAGGCGCCCTGCCCTGGAGGTGCCTCCATTTCAGGTGAACGTTCGTAGAGCAGTCCCCAGGACCCGGGGAATCGGGCACAGATATGGTGAAGGAGTTCGTCCAACTCCTCTGCCTCGTCGCGGCGGCGGTTCATCAGCCCGTTGGCAATGACGAAGAACTCGCCGTTGTGCGTTTTCAGGGCGACTTCGCCGGTAGCCCAGTCGATATTCCTGATCTTCACACTCAGTTCCGCAATTCCCGCATCAAGATTTCCGGCATCCGATTCTTCGGGCGACTCGGCAATGCCGAACCAACCGTGAAATTCGTACACGGCTCTCACTCCAGGGGTGTGGTGTCGATGACGGGTTCGATTCCATAACGGCGGCCGTACTCCTTCAGCTTGTTGACCACGCCTGGTCCTGGTTCGCCGTCGAAGTGGAAGTACGGTGTCCGGCCGGATTGTATAGCATACTCGAAAGTCGCCTTCGCTTGGTTTCGTAGAGCGCTTCCCATCTGCATTCCTCCCGGCTTCGACTGTGCGACGTATTCATCGCTGATTGCATCGATTTCACGCCCCTTCGGATCGTTCTCAAATTTGACCCGAGATTCACCGCCGAGCCGCTCGGCCAACGCATCGGCTGCAGGATCCGGCTTGTGCACCTTGACCAACTGGCCGAGTCCGCCGTTGTTCTCGTAGGGCGACAGGCCGAGCGGATCGCTCCACGTGTGCGGGTTGTGCACGTAGGCGGCGGGGTTGGGGGACGGAGCAAGACCGAGCGGGTCGGGGGTGGTGTAGCGGGCCGTTTCCGGGTCGTAATAGCGGTGGTAGTTGTAATGGAGGCCCGTCTCGGGGTCGTAATACTGACCTGGGAACCGCAGCGGCGTATACGCGGCAGCGTCGGCGTTCCATGTAGTGGTGCCCCACAAGGTTGTGCGGCTGCGCCAAGCTATACCGCCCTGGTCGTCCAAGAGTTCGGTGGGGGTGCCGATGAGGTCTGTGGCAATGGCGAAGAACCGTGTGTCGATCTCGCACTGGCTCATCGAGTCCGTGAGCCGTTCCGTCTGGGCGATGGGCGTGAGGCCCTGATGGTCCCAGGTGAGTGTGACCGTGCGGGACTCTCCAGCACGGGCCGTGGTCTCCTCTGCGAGAACCGTCCCGTCCCACGTGAAGTCGGTGTGCTCCAACACGGTTTCACCGTCGGGAGTCAGCCGCTCTTTACGTGTACGGCGGCCCAGCGGATCGTAGCGATAGCGCCAGACCGTGCCGTCGGGGGTGACGACTTCGGTGAGCCGGTCTTCCGGGTCGTAGGAGTAGCACCAGGTGTCCCGTGGGCGGGACAGCCGGGTCTTGGAACGCCGGGTCAGACGTCCCGCGCCGTCGTATTCGTAGCGGTAGGCGCCGGCGCGGACAATTCGTGTGCCGCTGTACTCGCGGGTACCCCGGGACTCCGGACCGGCGTGCTGGTCCGGCCAGGCAGCGGTGGTCTGATTGCCACTCCTGTCGTAGAGGTACGACTCGACCCACCCGGAGGCGGTGACCGCGGTGACCCGGCCTACCGGATCCAGGTCAAAACGGCGCTGCCCGTTCAGTTCGTCGTCGATCCCCGTCAGATGACCGTCCCCGCTGTACGCATAGCGTCGGCGATTGACGGTGCGCCCGCCGGCTGAGATCGCCTGCTCGGCGACTCGGCCTGAGTCGTCCCGTACCGAGGTGAGAGTCAGAGTCTCGCCGATCCGACGGGAGAGTTCGCGACCGGACTTGTCGCGGGTGAAGTCGAACTCGTGATTTCCGGAGCTGAGCCGAGAGGGCCGACCTGCGGCGTCGTAGGTGTATGAGGTGCGCTGACCACCGGGTGTGATCCGGCTTGTACGTCGTCCGACCGCGTCGTACGCGTACGTAACGGTACGCCCGTCGACGAGCTCGGTCTTCACCCGGCCTTCGCGGTCGTACTGATAGATCAGCTCGCTGCTCGGGGAACTCGCCTGGAGCAGCCTGCCTGCCGGATCATAGGAGTAGGCCGTGACATCGCCCGCCGCATTCTTGCTGATCACTCGTCCAAGGTTGTCCCGCTCATAGCGGATGGCCCGGCCGAGAGGGCTGATTCGGGTGGAAATCCGGCCTAGAGCGTCGACCTCGTAATGTGTCGTTCGCCCGTCGAAGTCGGTCTCGGCCGTCAGCCGACCCGCACTGTCGTACACGTACGACCAGCTGAGACCTTGTGGGTTCTTCACCTTCGTCAAGCGCAACTCGGTGTCATGGTCGAATTCGTATCGAGCGCCGTCCGGATCGATCCGAGCCGCCAGCAGATCGAAATGAGTGTATTCAAACCGGGTGGTCCGGCCCATGGCGTCCGTGTGGCTCGTGCAGTTTCCTTCTCCGTCGTATACCCATACCTCGGTTGTGCCGTCGGGACTGGTACGGCGTGTTGGCCTGCCCTCGACGGACCACTCGAAAGCGGTCACCGTGCCGTCCGCGTCCACGAGTTCGGTAATCCGGCCGAAGGCGTCCCTCCGGTACAGGGTGATACCGCCGCTCGGGTCCATTCGCTCGATGAGTAGACCGGCCGGGTTCCGTCGCATTCCAGTTGTAGCCCCTAGCGCGTCGGTGACCGAGATGAGGTCGCCCAGGGGGTTGTGAGAATAGTGCGTGGTTCGCCCGCCCGGATCGGTGACGCGAAGCCGATTTCCCCGCTCGTCGAACTCCTGCTTCCAGCAGGCTCCATCCTCTTGGACCAGCTCGGTAACCAGTCCCAAGTCGTTGTGGGTGGCTCGCATCTGTCTGCCGTCAGCACGAGTGATGAGGGTCAGGCATCCGATGTCGTCATACTCGAATGCGGTTGTCGCGCCCAGTGGATCGGTGCGTGTCAGCAGCCGGTTGAAACGGTCGTAGGTGGTACGGACGACAGCGCCGGTGGGGTCGGTTTCAGCGATCACCTGGAGTCGGTTGTTCACCGTGTAGCGCCAAATGTGGCCGAGAGAGTCCGTGACGGTGGTGGTGCGCAGACCCGTCTCGGGGTCGGGCTGCGAGTAGTGGAAGTCCGATCGCAGATGGCCCTCTTCGCCGGTCTGCGTCACACAACGGTCGTGCTCGTCGTAGGCGAAGACGAATCGGGAGCCGTTGGTGTCGGTCCATGCCGTCATCCGGCTTTCGGCGTCGTATTCGAAGGACATCGGAAGGCCCGATGATCGGGTGACTTCGGTGAGAAGACCATTCCGGTAGCCGTAACGGACGAGGTTGGTGCCGGCGTCACTCACGCCGTCGTCGGCCGCGCAGGCCGACTCGGTGTCAGCCAGTCGCAGCGAAGTGATCCGTCCACCTTCGGCGGTGAAGGTGAGCTGGTATCCACAGGAGTGAGTGAGAGAGAGCGGCGTGCCCTCGTCGTCGTAGTCGGCGGTGATGGTGTTGCCGTTGCGGTCCACCACATCCGCCAGAAGAGCTGTCCCGTTCCCTCCTGGAACTGCACCGGGCGGGGGCAGGAAGTTTCGTATGTGTCCCGTGCTCGGATCGGTGAGGACATAGCTGCCGTCGGAATGACGCTCCAGTGGCCAGCGAGGTCCGGCTTCGGCGAAGACCGCCAGCCCGGGCGCCGGGTGGGGGAAAGCCAGCAGCAGGTTGTCCTCACCGTGGAAAACCACGCCCAAAGAGTCGATCGACAGCCGTTGGTCGATGGTGGACGACCAGGTGGGGCCGAACCATCGGCCCGCCCGATACGACGACTCGTAGGCTCGGCGGAAGTCCAGCGGGAGCCCGGTCGGCAGGGTGACGTCGGTTTCGGCCAGCAGCATGCGTCCTGTTGCGAAGTCCACCGGCTCACGACCGCAGCACTTGTCCGGGGCTTTGCGGCTGGCATCGGCGATGTTTTCCGCTCTCCGGGCGTCGGAGGCGATGTCGGCGGCCTCCTTCACCACCCGTGCCCCCTTGACGCCCGCCCCGGCGCCGCCCGTGGCAACCGTGAGGGCGGCGTCGGGGAGAAGCCTGCCGAAGCCTTCGGCGGGGTCCTTCATGAAGTCGTCGATCATCTGTTTTCCGGTGCCCCAGGGGTCGTTGGCGACCCGGGTGAGTCCGGCGGCGGTGTTGTTAAGCGCGAGCGCGTACTCCGCGGGGTGCGTGATGTTGTACGGATCGGTCGGGTTGACGCTGCGGGCGAAGGTCAGGATGCCTGCCGCGCCCTTGACGACGCCGCCCGCGAGATGGGTCTTGATGACCTGGTACTCGGCGAGCCCGTCCATGGCCTGCTCGGCGTACCGCGGCTTCGGCGGCGCGGAGTCCCGGGCCGCGGTCACGGCCTTGCGCGCGGTCTCGGCCGCCGTGTTGCGCTGCTTACGCGCCTCCGCGAGCAGCGACTGCGCCTCCTCCATCCGGGCTGTACCCGGGTCACTGAACGCGCCGGGCCTGGGCGGGAGCGAGGAGGGATCCCGCTGGTCCGCGGGCTTGGCGTTGTAGGCGTCGACGGCCTTGTTGTACGTGGTCGTCTTCTCGTTGTACGCGTCCCTGGCCTCCTCCGACGCCTTGGTCCCGGCCTTCCACTTGTCGATCGCGGTCTGCGCCTGCCCCTGGGCCCACTCCACGGTCCCGGCGAACGAGTCGAGCGCACCGGCGGCCTTCTCGAAGGCGTCGGCGGCCTTGAACCACTTCGGTGGCTCGATGGACACGGAGTCCCGGAACGCGTCGGCGGCCTGCCCCTTGATCGCGGACGAGTCCACCCCCTTGATCCCGCTGCCGACCTTGTCGAACGAGCCCTGCAACTTCCGCAGGTGGGTGGCGGTGGACCGGATCTCGGACGGGCTGCCGTAGATGAGCTTGGTCTTGTCCTCGGTCTGCCCGAGGTCCATCTCGTCGACCTCGGCGCCCATCCGGTTCGCCACGGACCGGGACTTCTCCCGGACCCAGTCCGCCCCGGACTCCCAGCCGACGTCGTCCAGCCGGTCACCGGCCCAGTTCCCGGCGTCCTCGACCCGGTCACCGGCCCACTCGACACTGTCCTCGACCGCGTCCTCGACGACATCGGGCGTGATGTCGCTGACGAAATCCTTGAACCCCATGCCCTAGGCCGTGTTTTGAAAGTGGTGCACGATGGGGTCGACCGCGTACCGATCGAAAGAAGC
>BMTG01000025.1 GCA_014649555.1 Streptomyces globisporus
AGAAAGTGGGAGGGACCGTGGACCTTGGTCGGGGGACGTGGCAGCGACTGACCGCCGTGTGCCGAGCAGGTGCTCGGAGTACACCTCACCCCACTGAACCGGCACCCGCCCACCACCCACCAAGGGATCGAGGACAACCAGACGAGGTTCGTCCGCCCACGCCGGCCGGCCGCGTCCGTCGGGGTACCCGTACCTCTGCCAGTGCTGCTCGTGCCGCCAGCAGCGGCCCGCCCGCTGCAGCAGCAACGACAGAGGGGCAAGATCGCTGATGACGATGTCCGCGTCCAGGTCCAGGGACTGTTCGACGACCTGCGTGGCCACCACGATCCGCCGGACCGGCCTCGGACCGCTCCGGCCCAGCCCCGCGGTGACTTCGGCCGTGCGCTCCTCCCTCACATCTCCAGGAAATCGGGCATGCAGCAACTGAACATCACCCGCTTCCTCATGGGAGCGCCGGTCGAACTCCTCGCGGAGCTCCAGGTAAGTCTCCTGCGCGTCGCCCACCGTGTTGCAGACCACAAGGGCGATGCCGCCGCCACCCGTCGCGACCGGCTCCAGCAGCCGCTTGATCACCGCAATCCGGTCCGCCACCACACCCTTGCCCCCGTGGGCTGCTCGCTCGACGTCCACTCTGAGCCGCATGTTCCGCGAACGGGCCTGCTCCCGCTGACGGCCCTCGGAGATCTGCGCGCACCTGCCGGTCTCGCCGTCCACGTACAGCCAGCCCGGGTACGGCGCGGGAAAAGTCTGCCGCTTCAGCACCGACGGCTTGTGGCCCGCGCCCCGCAGGTACTCCTTCACCAACCGGTCGCCGACCGAGCACGGGAGAGTCGCCGACAGCAGCACGACCGGCACACCGTAAAAGCCCAGCCAGTTCAGCAGCCGGCCCAGCAGCACTTGCATGTACGGGTCGTAGGCATGCGCCTCATCCACGATGAAAGTCTTGTTCGAGAGAGCCAGCATCCGCAGAGCGTTGTGCCGAACCGGCAACACAGCCATCAGCGCCTGGTCAATCGTCCCAACCGCGAACTGCGCCAGCAGCGGCCTCTTCGCCCCACGCAACCACCGTCCCGGCCGCATATCAGCCTCCCGGCGCCGACGCCCGGCAGGAGCCTCGTCACCGTCGCACGTCACCACCGCCTCGCCGTCCAAAACCTCGTCGGCGTAAGTGCTGCTCAGCCACGCCATGCTGTGAACCAACGTCAGGCCTGCTCCCTCCCCGGACTGGTTCCCCAAGGCCCTGGCGACCCGGCCATGCATCTGGTCACTGGTGGCCATCGTCGGCAACAAGAACGCATACCCGTGGGTGCCGAAAATCTTCGACAGGATCCGCTCCGCCTCCAACGCGGTCTCCGACTTCCCGTCACCAGGCGCGGCCGTCACCAACATGATGCCGCCCCTGCCCCCGGCACCCGCCGCAGCCAACAGCTCATCCATAACCGACCGCTGCAAGGGATTCGGCTCCCCCGCGATGCCGTACGCCTCGGCGAAGCCCTTGCGCTCCAGCTCCACCGGAGTCAGCCCAGCATCCCTCAACAAGCTGGCCGCGTCAGCCTGCGACCGCTGGAAGTGAGCGGGCAATGAAGGCTCAAGCGTTCGCTGGCGTTTCCGCAGGTACCCCTCCTGGCTGACCAGCCAGTCCGCGAGAATCACCACCCCCGTCACCAACACGGCAACAGGAGCCTCGAACGACCCAGGCGAGGCCGAGACCCCCAGCGCTTCGTGCACCGCCGTGGCATGCGCGACGCGCTGGTCAGCCCACACTGCGCCACCGAGGAACGTCGGGTGGGCACCGTTTCCCTGACGGTGAAAGCGGCCGTGATGACCGCCGATGATCTCCGCCACGCGTGCAGCGGCGCTCATCTCGTCGTCATCATCGAAGCCCAGAACCTTCAGGACGTCGGCTGCAGCAGTCATACCCGCCACGTCATGCCCGGCCCGTTCGGTACTCATCCGCTCGCTGCCCGCCGCCAGCTCACCGCTGAGGAACTGCGCAGCCGGCCGTGAACAGAATTGGAACCCAGACAGTTTCCCGATGTCGTGCAGGCCAGCACACAGGCCGACGAGCGCCCGAGCGCGATGCAGTTCCCCGGACAAGCCCATTCCCTCGGCTATACGCGCCCTCTGGTTCTCCGCCAAGTACACGTCCCACAAGTGAAGCGCCATCGCGGCCGCGTCGAGAAGATGCCTCACCAGCGGGTAGGGCGGCAAAGCCGGATCCAATCCACGGCACTTTCCCCACGCCGACTCATCCACCACACTCCGCCTGTGCAGCACTCCAGTCCTCTCCGCTCCGCCACTCGAACCTGATCTCGCAAAGGAAGCAAGACCGCCAGCGATCGCATATAAGCACCTGGCACTGACATTGATGTCGCTCACGTCGGCCGTTCCCTGAGCTCTGACGGGGCACCCGTACTCGCCTTGGCGACCTTGCAAGCTGCACCTGGATAAGGTGATGACATGCGTCCGACCAAGCGTCTCTCTTCCTCAAGAATGGCAAAGAAAATGCAAAGCCCTTCTTAAGGTGCAGGTCAGGAAGTGTCCTCCCCGCCGACGCGGGGGTGTTCCGCTGTTGTTCGTTCGCGCCCTGATCCTGGGCGGGTCCTCCCCGCCGACGCGGGGGTGTTCCGTACATCAACGAGATGGCGGCCGCCCTCCGAGGGTCCTCCCCGCCGACGCGGGGGTGTTCCGACCTTATTGTCGAAGACACCCACCTCGTCCTCGTCCTCCCCGCCGACGCGGGGGTGTTCCGCCCTCCACGACCTGAAGGCGGCGGGCGTCATCGTCCTCCCCGCCGACGCGGGGGTGTTCCGTCCTTCGCCTGCTTGATCCGGGCCGCGAGCGCGTCCTCCCCGCCGACGCGGGGGTGTTCCGCACTCCTACCGGCAGTGGTCGGTGCAGGCCGCGTCCTCCCCGCCGACGCGGGGGTGTTCCGGCGATGGAGATCTCCGGTGACGTGGAGGTGAAGTCCTCCCCGCCGACGCGGGGGTGTTCCGATCATCAGCGCCGAGTTCTCCTGCGAGGTCGGGTCCTCCCCGCCGACGCGGGGGTGTTCCGCCGTCGAAGGGCACCGGGTCTACCGCAGGTACGTCCTCCCCGCCGACGCGGGGGTGTTCCGACCTGAGAGACTGGCCTTTGCACGCCGGGTAGGTCCTCCCCGCCGACGCGGGGGTGTTCCGGCCGCGGCCGGCGGCTACGCGCACGGCGCCCCGTCCTCCCCGCCGACGCGGGGGTGTTCCGGCCGCGGCCGGCGGCTACGCGCACGGCGCCCCGTCCTCCCCGCCGACGCGGGGGTGTTCCGCAGCTCCGGCAGTGCCGCGTCACCGGCCGGTCGTCCTCCCCGCCGACGCGGGGGTGTGCCGACCGCGCGAGGTTTCGTGACGACGCCGGGACCGGTGTCCCCGCCGCCGCGGGGGTGTTCCGGTGAAACGGACGGCGGGGCACCAGCTGTGGCGGCGAGCATTGCGGTTCGCGCGGCAGTGGATTCCTGTTGGTCGGTTACCACAAGCTCGACCACGATAGATGACTGCCGTCTTACGATGAGTGTTCGCCGACGCTGGGAGCCCACCGTGCTGGATCACACCCCGGACTACCCGCCGAGGACCCCACCGCCACCCAAACGACCCGTCTCTCCGCCGCGCCCGGAGACGAGCCTTGCGGGCACAGCCCGGGCCAGGATGCAGGTGCGAAACCGGCGCACTGCGGCATGGTCGCTTGAGGCCGCTCCGTGGTCAGCGGCGAAAGCGTCCGCGCACGTAGTGGAGCGGCTGCACGAGTGGGGCTACCGAGAAGCCGACACGTCAGCGGCCGCGCTGACACACCTGCTGGTGCGGACCGCTGTTGCGGACGGCGGCCGGCGGGTGTCTGTCCACCTCGCAGACCAGAACCGGCAGGCCCTCATCGTCGCCCTGTCGCACCAGCCAGGACTCGCAGTCGCCGACACCAGGGTACTGCCGCAACTGACCGGCCTCGGAGCAGTTTCGTGCGGCACAGACACGGCCGACGACGGACGCAGAGTATGGGCGGTACTCGACCTATAGGGCCCAGCCTCCTTGCGGCCATCGTGCCTTCACAGTCGTCCCGGCGTTGAGCTGGCATGGACTCCCTCAACGGCTCATACCCGACAACACCGCGCCTTCCGCTGATCACGCTCACCGAGGCACGAGAGGCAGTCCGGCTCTTGCAGCACTTCGCTGACGACAGCCCCGAGGGCCGGGACGCGGACGCCTGGGTCGCCGAGGTCGCGTTGCGGTTACCAGCCGAAGACTGAACGTCATGCGATCACCGGGCCAGCCGTGTCGGTGTCCAGCGGTCGGGTGGCGAGCTCGTGCAGCCGGCCCGTCCACGGCGCGACCGGGACCTGTTCGGTCCGTGCGGCGGTCTGCTCGCGCAGCTGCTCCAGCCGCGTCGTGAGCAGGTACTCGGCGGTGCGCTCCCGGGCGGTGTCGGCGGCCTTCGTCGCGGCGGCGATGGCGTCCGCGCCGTTCGGGTTGTGGCGGAACCAGCGGCGGTTCTGCTCGGTGCGGAACGCCCGGCGGGCTTCCGCTTCGGCTTCCGCGGTCCGTCCGAGCCTCTCCAGGGCGTTGCTGCGGTAGTCCGACAGCGCCGCTTCCACGGTCTGGAGCGCGGCGAAGGCCAGCACCGATGCCGCACCGACCGGGTCCGTGTCCAGCTCGCCCGGCTCCACCGATTCCAGGAACTCCCGCTGGGTGTGCTTGATGTCGGCCTCCAGCGACGCCCGGACACCGGCGATGACGGCGTCGATGTCGTCCCGGTCATCCAGCACGGCCGCCCAGGTCGCGGCGAGCAGACCGGTCTCCACCGTCATGGTCTCGGTCCGGCGCCGGTAGCCGCACGCCTCGCACAGCCCGGCCGCCCGGCCGCGCCCGCAGTCCTCGCACGCCAGCGCCTGGCGGACCGCCTCGGCGGCGGCCGCGACCCGCCGCTCGTGTTCCGCCTGCTCAGCGGCCTCCGCACGGGCCGCCTCGCGTCGGGCCCGCTCCACACGGACCTGCTCCTGGTCCCGGGCGAAATTCTCCGCCTGGGTGGCGACCCGTTCGCGCAGCCGCTTCTCAAGGATGCGGCGGCGTTCGCCACCGGCGAGGCCGGGCAGCTCCCGGTCGATGTCCGCGCGCATCTGCGCCCGGCGGGCCCGGTGGATGTGGACCACGTTGGCGCAGCTCTCGCAGCTCTCCCCGGTGTCCAGCCGGATCCCGTCGTCGCAGCGCCGGTCCGGGCACGAGGGCCGCCGGACCAGCCCACGGCCCCTCAGCCACCCGAACGGTTTGGCGACCATCGCCTCGCCGCCGGTCTCCGTCAGACGGCGGGTAAGTCGGTCGGCCAGCAGCTGCGGCGCACTCTCCGGTCCCACGTCCAGGCCGGTCAGCTGCGCCACCTCCGCTTTCGCGGCGGCCTCCACCTGGTCCTGCTGCCAACCCGACAGCCGCCCCCAGAGCGGGGACACCGGCCGCAGGGCCACCCGCAGATGAGAATCGGCAGGCAGGGCCACCCGCTTCTGCTGCTGCGCCTTTTCCCACCCCCCGGCGCGCAGTTGGCCACCGTCGTCAGCCCCGTCAGTACGCTGCTCAACTCGCTGATCGACTGGGGGCTTCTTCGGCTTGCCCCCGCGGAGCGGGCCGCCGTC
The DNA here is from genome assembly GCA_014649555.1 of Streptomyces globisporus. GTDB lineage: Bacteria > Actinomycetota > Actinomycetes > Streptomycetales > Streptomycetaceae > Streptomyces > Streptomyces globisporus. The sequence goes on from BMTG01000025.1 coordinate 5,645, forward strand.
CTCGCGCACGCACGCGCGCTCCGGCAGATCACCGAACCCACCACGGCCTTCGCCGGCAAAGCCACCAGCAAGCGAGAGATCAACTACGGGAGTACCCAGGTGAGGGTGGTCAGTGTGAAGGGCTGCCGCACCGTCGGGGTCTGAAACTCCCGTCACATCCGTCACCGGGATGCCGCTGACCTGCAGGTCCGTCTCCGCGCGCGGCGTCTCAACAGGCCCTGCCGCAACGTCGGGGTCTGAAAAATCGGGCTCGGGGGCCTGCGCACGGTCCTCCCGGATGTCTCCGGCGACCGTACAGCCGTGCGCGGCGGCGACCGAGAGCACCATCAGCCGCGACCGGTTTGCCAGGCCAGAGCTTGTTCGCAGACGCACCCGCAGCACCAGCTCCCGGTCCTCCAGGCGCTCCAGCACCCGCTCCCCCGCCGACGCCGTGCAGCCCAGCAGCCGGGCCACCGTTGCCGCCGCGCGGCCGCGCCTAGAGTCCACGGTCCCGCCGATCTGCCGCACCTGCCCGGTCTCCCGCGCCTCCAGCACCAGCAACAGCAGCGCGAGGCGGTCCGTCGCCGCACCCCGACCGGTACGCGTACCGATCAGCCCGGCCGGAGTGACCCGGCCGTCGCGGTGCTTCCAACCCGGCGCCATCACGGCCTCCAACAGCCGCTGCAGCGTCGCGTACTCCTTCTTCGTCAGGTTCAGCGGGTGCCCGACCACGTCCTGCGCCGCCCACAGAGGCAGCACCTTGCACTCAAGGCCGGTGCTTTCGCGAAACTCGCCCTCCGACGCATCGACGGAGACCACGCCGGACCGCTTCAGCGCTGGGACCACCTCGGATGCCGTGTACGACGCGGATGCCCCGATCCACCGGCCCAGCTCGGAGGTGCGGATCGCCACTACACCGGTCTCCCACGGCGTCCGCGACGCCAGCACCAACACCGCCAGGCGCACCGCGTCCGACGCGCCGTCCAGGCCGTCCGCGTCCAGCAGCGCCCGCACCGCACCACCCAGCCGGGCACGCGCGTCCCGGCTGAGCGACAGCGGATGACCTGCCGCCCGCTTGGGGACCGGCCCGGCCTGCGCTGGGACGGACCGCAGCCGACGCCGCGAGCCTCCGCCCGTCACGTCGTCGACGGAGTTGTCGACGACCTCCCAGACCTCGTGGTCCAGCACGGCGGCCGACGCCGCGCCCGCGCTCACCAGGCACCACCGCTATACCGGGTGACTGCCCGGTATGCCGCCGAACACTTCCGCGGCGCACAAGGTGCAAAACGTGACGAATCGACGGTCGATCCCGTCACACGGGTAGATCCGGACACCCGAACCAGATTGAAACGGACATGGGTCGGCTTTTCATAAACCGGGAGATCGGGCACTATGACGTTGACCAGCTTTCAGATGCGCGGACATGCCAGAGCCCTCAGGCCCCGGTCTGGATGTGCGGATGGGTTGGGAAACCGATCAGGCGAGTGGGGATCACCTCTCTCTTCTCTGTTTGGCCGGTGAACCGCAGGGCCCCTGTCACAGGGCCCCGCGGATCGGTAGGACATCGACCGTTGTCAGCGGCCGGGTCTTGCTGGTGGCCCTTGTCAAAGGGGCCGGACCCGCTTGTCAGGCGGGGTTTTGCGATTGGAAGAGCGGCTCGATGAGCCGAAGCCCAGGACCGGCGTCAACCGGAACTGAGCAGCCGAACTGAGGTGTCACGCCCCAGTCGGTGCGAAGGGCCGCGCTGGCCGAAGCGGATTGTCAGTCCGCAAGGTGGCCGCGCGGCCGGTGGCGGCTACGTCACCCCGACCCCCTTGAATCCGAGGCTGGCGTCGGCGTGCCCTCATCCGCTTTTGCGGCCTCGGGGAAGCGTTCTGCGAGGCCCTTGAGGAGACGCAGGTAGTTCTCGCGGTGCGGGCGCCGAGGGCTGGTCTGGCCAAGCTCCCAGCGCGTGACCGCGACCCTCTTCACGCCCACGGCGTCTGCGACGTCCTGCTGAGTGAGGCCGGCCGCCAGGCGCAGCTTCGCGCGCACATGCGGAGACGGCAGAGCCTCGGGCAGGCCGTTCAGCAGAGCGTCCACCCGCTGCGAGCGGTCCGAGTCGGACATAGCCGCGCCTTCCATGATCGTTGTAACTACGAAAGATACACGATCTGATCTCCGGCGGGAGCGCGGCGCTGCCGCGGAGGGCGAGACGTTCAACGTGACCCGTCCTCACCCAGGCCCGGCAGGTGGGAGTTGGTTGCCTTCGCGGCCGCCGCCAACTCGGGCAGCTCCACCACGACCACTCCGGCCTCCACCAGCTGCTCGTAGCCGACGCAGTCGTCGACGAACAGGCTCGGCTCGCGCCAAGCGATGACGACGCGCGGGATGCTGGCTTCGAGGATTCGCCGTGCGCAGGGCGTGCGGGAGGCGCTGCGCTGGGAGCAGGGCTCCAGCGTGCTGTAGATCGTCGCACCCGCGAGGCGCGGGTCGTCCTGGGGGAGTTGGGCGAGGGCGACTTCCTCCGCGTGCTCGCGGGGGCCGGTCGCGCGGGAGTAGCCGGACGCCAGCTCGGTGCCGTCCTCGCCGACGATGACCGCGCCAACCGAGTAGGCGCCGGCGGCCGGAGGGCACAGCGCGGCGAGGTCGATCGCACGCTGTATCCAGCGCAGGTCCTGGTCTCGGTCGGGTGCGTACATCAGGCGGTGCGCTCCTTGGGGGCGTAGCGGACGAAGACGACGTCGTCGATCGCGCGGATCTCCAGCACCTTCATCCGGGCCGTCGATCCGCCGGGGTAGTCGGCGGCGCTCAGGAAGCGCGCCGCCTCCGGCTGGCCCACCAGCAGGGGCGCGATGGCGAGGTGTACTTCGTCAGCGAGGTCCGCGGCCATGAGCTGAGTGTGGATCGTGCCGCCGCCCTCCACCATGAGCCGGTCGATGCCACGTCGCCCGAGCTCATCGAGGACCAGGCCCCAGTCGAGCTCCGGGCCGACGGTGACGACGTCCGCGAGGCCGTCGAGCGTGGCGCGCACCTTCTCCACCGCGTCGTCGACGGTGACGACCAGCTTCTCGCCGCCGTGGTGCCAGAAATTGAGGTCAGGGGAGAGGTCCCCGGTCCGGGTGACCGTGACCTTGAGCGGGTAAGCCGGCTTGCCCGCCGCGACGCGCTGGACCCGGCGCTCCTCGCTGTTGACCAGGAGGCGCGGGTTGTCCTTTCGCATGGTCGTTGCGCCGATCAGAATGGCGTCGGACTCCGCGCGGACCTGGTCGACGCGGTCGAAGTCGGCCGCGTTGGACAGGCGCAGCCGCTCGGGGCTGGCGTCGTCCAGGTAGCCGTCGACCGACATGGCGGCGGAGAGGATGACGTACGGGCGGCGTGTGGTCATGGGGTCGGTGATCCGCTTCTCTCAGGACTCGTGGGCAAGGACGGCGTCGAAGTTCTCACGGAAGGCGGAGACCTCCGGCTGGCGCTGCCACGGGACCAGCGTCTTGTCGAGGTTGACTAGTTCGCGCATGATTCGGCAGGAGCCGGTGTCCCGTGCGACGGCCAGCGCCTGGAGGCCGACGACAGCGGCCTCTTCCGGCGAGCCGGCGCCAGCGTGGGCGACTGCGGCGCGGGCCAGATAGACGCCCCGGTCTCGGTGATAGCCCGCTGGCAGTGCCTTGATGGCGTTGGTGAAGACCTCCGCAGCCTGGGCGTGCTTCCCCAGCACCTCCAGGCCCTGCGCGCGGTGGACGTCGAGGTACTGCTCGTTCAGCCACACGCCCCAGGGGGTCGTGTCGCTGGAGACGCGGTCAAGGGAGTTGCGGACGTCGTCGATCGCGCGCTCGCTGTCGCTGGACTCGCCTCGAAGCGCGTGGCCGTACGACTCGTAGGTCCGGGCGACCGCCGCGAGGCGGCTCCGGGGCCGCGCCATCCGCTGCGCTGCTTCGGCTAGGTCGACGACGTCGACCAGGTTCCGCTTCTCCCCGGCGAGCTGCGCCTTGCGCGCCATAACATAGGAGGTCAGGTCGCCGTCGTCGACGGTGTGGCTCCACTGGAACGCCCTGTCGAGCCAGAACTCCGCGCTGCCGAAGTCGCCCATGTCCTGGTAGAGCCAGGAGGCGAACTCCGCGTACTGCGTCTGGAGTTCCATCAGGTCCTGACGGTCGGCGCCCTTGGTGTCCTGGCGCAGCGTCTTGATCTTCTCGATGTGCTCGCGCACGGCCGCGATGGCGTGTCGCGGCCCCAGCAGGTTGTCGTTGTCGATCAGCAGTCGGCGAGCCTGCCGGAAGTGCTCGATGGGTGTGCCGCTGTAGGCGGCCGCCATCCGCGAGGGCTGCTTCAGGCCCTGAACAATCTCGGAGTCCGCGACCGCCGGCGTACCCGCGCCGAATGCGGCCGCAGCGCCGATGCCCACCCCACCACGCAGCAAGTCGCGTCGATCGAGCGCCACGAATACCACCGATCCATCCCGTAGACGAGCGGGGACAAAGATCCCCTCATGATCAGACGCTGCCCGCTCGATGCCCGCTGTGGCCAGCCCGATCGACGCTTCGGATACGTGGGGAGCAGAAACGGATACAGGAGCCCGAGTGGATACACCGGGGTTGATCCGCGCCCAGAGGTCGACCAGCACGCCGCCGGCCCGGAGGAGAGAATCGATCAGCTCGACTTCGGCCCGGTCCTTCGGCGGGCGGCTGGCGTTCTCCCATTTCTGCAGCTTGGAGTGCGACATGAAGGACTTCGCGGCCAGCTCCCGAAGGGACATGCCGCGGACCTTTCGGAGCTCTCGAAGCGTGTATCCGAAGCGGTGCAGAGGCGACTGCTCCGGCGTCAGCACGTTCGGCTGCTGCCCCACTTGGTGATCCCTCCATGTCTCCACTCGGTGTATCCAGCGGCTGGATACACGTCCGATCTAGAACTCGCTCCCGGGCTGGGCCTACAACTTTGCTAACGAAGTTGGACCGGCCAAGGAGGGACGAACATGCATAACGGGACGTGGGAAAGAGCGTCAGTCGCTTTGGCCCTTCTCGATCCGTTCGAGGCGTGCGGCGAGGTCGGCGACCTGCTCCTCAAGGGCTTTGAGGGCGCGGGCAGTCGAGTCCTCGCTGGACTCGGAGGCGCTCTCCGTAATGAAGCTGCCGCGTCCTTGGTGGGAGTAGATGAGCCCTGCTGTGCGCAGCTCGGTCAGGGCTCGCTGGACGGTGCCGGCCGCGACGCCGTACTCCTCTGCCAGTTCGCGTGTGCTCGGCAGTTTCGTCCCGGCGGTCCAGTGGCCGGAGCGGATCTTGTCGCGGACATCCTGAACGATTCGCTGGTACGGCTGCACGGCCTCGTTGCTCATGAGCGACATCGTAGGTCGACCCCCTCGCCTTAGCTAGCTTTCATAGCTTCCTCAATCAAGCACTTGACACACCCCCGACTGTATCAGCTAAGTTAGATATGCCGATTAGGTAGACGGGGCGGCAAAGGCCCCCACCTGCCACTTCCTGGGATCTGTAGAGCCCGAACTCGAAGGGGGCACCACCCCATGAACACCACCAGCCGCTCCACCGCCAGCCTCGCCACCGAGAACTTCGACGCTGAGACACTCGCGCTCCTGGAGGCCGTCGAAGTGCCGCTCCCCGACTTCGCCGACCTGGATCTGGACGTCGCGTTCGGCACGCCGCTGGAGATGTTCGAGGCCGGCCCCCTCCCCCACGAGCGGCTGGACGGCCTGGACATCACCGCCGCCGTCGCCGCGATCGAGGCCCGCGAGAACCGCATGCTCGCCGCCCGCGACATCCTCGCCACCGACCCGACCGCCACCGAGCTGGTGCGTGAGCGCCTGGCCGACGTCCTCATCCCCTACGCCGAGCAGCTGCGCATCACGCCGCCGGTCACCGCCACGGAGCCCCTGCCGCTCGCGGCCTAGCTCCAGCCGGGTCCTCACGGACCCGGCTCCCTCACCCGGACGCCGTCTCGTACGCGGCCGGATGTGGGAGCCGGAACCTCGGTCCCCTTCGCACCACCCACAACCGAAGAGCACTACCGCAGAGAGCTATGTGGATGCCTGCCTCAACTGGCGGGATGCCGGGTGACGAACGACGAGGTCCCCGTGCCGGCTCTTTGCGTGCACCACCTACAGCAGTTGCTCTGCCCTCTCTCCACGGCCCTCGTACGTCCGTGGCGGGTGGAGAACGCAACCAAGTCCGGACCCGAGCTTCTTCCTTGACCAGGGAGTTCCTGATGCGTCCCAGCCGTCGGCCCGCCCTCAAGGCGAGCGAGATCCTGCCCCAGAACCTCAACCTCCGCGAGGGCGAGCGCCAGTCGATCGTCTGCCCCGACTGCGACTCGTGGCACCCGCTCTACCGCAAGATGATCAAAACCCACCACCTGGACCGCGAGGCCCGCGGCGGCCGTGCTCCCCGCTGCCCCGGCAGCGCGCAGCTGATCGACATGGACATCAGCGTCGAGCAGTGGGGCGAGAGGATGCTCGCCGCCGACAGCACGGCGACGGGCCGCCGCTCCGCCCGCCAGCACTACAAGCCGCTGGCACAGCCGCCCACCCCGACCTACCGCCTCGCGACGCAGGGACCGCAGAGCGCACCTGCCCTGCCCCGCCTGGTCTCCCTGCTGGAGCGCGCCCGCCGCGCCGTCGACCGGCACCACGCCGCCTGCCCCCTGTGCAGGGCCGGCGGGCGGTGCCAGACGGGCCGCGCCCTGGAGATCCGGGCCGCCGAGACGCAGGCCTCCTGCACGATCGCCCGCGAGCAGCTGCACCGCCAGGAGCGCGATCAGGGCGACCGGTCGGCCGCTCCGACGCGCCGGTCCCAGTGGGCGGCCGTGCTCCCGGCGGTCCGGGACGCCGACACCCGCCGTACGTCCCTGCCGGGCCCGCCCGGACGGGCCGAGGCGCCCGCCCAGTCCGGAACCGCCAACGTGCCGACAGAGCCGGAGAACCTCGAGGCGTACGACCGGCGGCAGGCCGAGCTCGGCAAGCAGTACGCACAGCGGAAGAGCTCGGTGGCTCTGCCCGCCTGACCCGCTCCGGACGAACGACCGAGGCCCCGGCCGACTCCACGCGAGGGGGTCTGCCGGGGCCGATGCTGTCGCAGCACTTCAACCCGATCGATCAAGCCACGTGGAGGTACTGATGACCTACGAAGAGGCGTTGCACCAGAGCAAGTCGGCCGGCGCGGCGCATGCCACCGACCCCGCCCTGATGGCCACCTTCTGCGAGGGCGCCCTGCAGACCTTGTGCGGCGCCGTCTCGCCCAAGCTCGTCTGGACCGGGGCGCAGGCCCGCGGGATGAGCACCACGGACCTGGCCGCGATGTGCGCGAGCAGCCCGCAGGAAGTCGCCGACCTTCAGTGGGTCGCGTAGCGGCTCCCCCGCGACGAACGACCACGGCCCCGGCCACCCCGATGAACTCGGGGTGGCCGGGGCCGTGGCTGCTCGTACGGCAGCCCCGGGGCCACCGGCCCCGGAAAGCGACGCACCCCCAGGGATTACGGCCCCGGGGGTGCGTCTTCGCAGATCACCCTCCCAAGAAGGGCAACATGCGCATGCACAGGATGACATCCACTACGGCCCGGCACCTGCGCCGGGGCGTACTCCAGGCGGCGGTCGACGCCGGTGCGGTCTGCACCGGCCTCGGCCTCGACGCCTTCTTCCGCGCCGATCGGGAGACGGACATCGAGTGGGCCCCGCGCCGTACCACCGCGCTTCGGACCTGCGCGACCTGCCCGGTACGCGCCGGGTGCGAGGAACTCGCCCTGCGCAACGGCGAAGGCGAGGTCGACGCCGACGAGTTCGTACGCGGCGGGCTGACCGGCCCCGAGCTGGCCGACGCCCGTTCCGCCCAGGCCGTACGTCTGGCCGCCGCAGTCGCCACGGACCAGGACACCGAGGGCAGCACGCTCGATGCCCGGATGGCTGAACGGCACGTCCTGGCCACCACCTCCACCGAGCGGGTACGGAACGGCAAGCGGGTATCGCCTGCCGCTGTCCAGCAGGAGCAGAACACCCGGATCCGTGCGCTCAGCCTCCAGATCGCCCGCACCCGCACCGCCCGCCGGGCGCGTGCCGGCTGGGGGGTGGCGGCATGACGAACGCGACCCTCCCCACCCGGCAGTCGGCCACCGGCACGTGCCCGAAGCGCAGCGGCAACTTCGAAACCTGCAGTCGCGGCATCCCGCCGGGCCTCCCCCGCCACCAGCCGCACCCTGCCCCCTACACCCGGGGCGGCTGGCGTGGCATGGAGGAGGACGACAACCGTCGCGGGCCCGAGCGCGATGAGACCGACCAGCTCCACCAGGTCGTTCGCCGCCTGACGGACGATGGTGACCGCCGCGCCCGGGCCGCTGGCCGTCACGCCCGCCGCACGTATGCCGAGATGGCCCCGGGGCAGACGCGGCAGCCGGTGCTGCGGATGACCCGCCCGCTGACCTTCACACCGTCCGTCAGCAGCCTGGGTGCGGACGATGCATGCGTCCTGTGCGGCCGTTGGCTCTGCGGAGGCAACTGCTTCGCACCGGCCCCGACGCCGTCGCTTAGGGCGGTGGCCTCATGAGTAGCTGCGGACACCCCCCGCGCCTGGTGACCGTCAACCACATCGGTGCTGATGGCAAGCCGTACCAGGGCGTGGTGCACGAGCCGTGCCAGTGCGGCGGTAAGTAGAGCAGCTGCTGATGCCGCATCGGATAAGTGCCGCCCGGACCGCGCAGCACCTCGCCGTCCGGGCCCTCACCGTCCACGGCCTGGCACACCCGCTCACCCTCGCGCTCCTGGCGGCCGCCTCCACGGCGGCCGCCAGGGCGTGGGAGGCCGGGCACCAGGTGACAGACGTTCACCCCGCCAGCACCGAGAGCAGCCCCGGGACGCACCCCGGGGCTGCTCCGCACGGACCCAGGAGGTCCTGATGAACCCCTTCTCCATCGTCACCGCCGTCTGCGCCCCTTCCGCGGACCTGCCGGTCAACACCAACTGGCGTACGCACTCCGCGTGCCGGGACGAGGACCCCGACCTGTTCTTCCCCATCGGCACCACCGGCCCGGCGATCGTCCAGGCCGAGGAGGCCAAGGCCGTCTGCCGCCGCTGCCCGGTCATGGAGCGCTGCCTGGACTGGGCGCTGGAGTCCGCCCAGGAACACGGAGTGTGGGGCGGCACCGACGAGACCGACCGCCGCCGGATCCACAGGCGGGCCGCGCGGCTGCGCCTCAAGGAACAGCGGTCCGCGGCGTGACGAAGCGCGGCTTGTACGAGCTCTACATGGCTGCCGCCGCAGCGGTCCGCGAGCACGACGCCACATGCACCACGTGCACGCCGGAGCTTCGCTGCCCGCCGGGCAGGCGCTTGTACGGCGAGCTGGTCCGGCTCCAGGACGACTACCTCGCCCAGCAGAAGACCCGGCGCACCTGACCACACCACTCGCCCGCCCCCTCATCGAGGAGAGCCCCATGGAAAGCCGCCGTCCCGCCCTTCCGACCACCAGCCTCTCCGTGCTGCCGGACTCGCTGTGCCAGCACACCCCGAGGTGCCCGAGCGCCGCCAGCCCCGACCGGGAGGCCGCGAAGGTGGTTGCTGCCCAGCCGGTGCAGGGCTGGAGTCTCCTGTGCAACTCCTTGCTGCTCTGGGAGGACACCGGGGCGCTGCTGCCCGACGGCCAGGTCGTCACCCCGCACCGGCCCACCGACACCTCCGAGTTCGTCGCCGGTCCGATGCGCAGCGGCAAGACCGACATGGCCGCGCTCACTGCGGCGATGACCGCCCGTTCCAGCAGCCCGCGCCCGCTCTGACGATCCGCCCGCACCGACCGCCACACGCCAGCGGGCCGGGGGCCGAACAGCCCGGACTTCGCGCCCACCCGGCGGGAGCCGCCCGGAGTTCCGGGCCCGCCCCGCGCCGTTTCGCGAGCACACCCGCCCGCCCCCCGGACCGTCGGCCTTCTCGGGCGGCCGGAGCGGGTAGAGCGGGTGTCCGGTTCGCAGGTAACCGTCCGCACCACCGGCCGTTTCGGGAACGCGTCACCGCGTTTCGGGAGCGGCCCCCGCTGTTTCGTGCCCACCCGAACGCCCCCTTCTGGAGGACCTCGTGACGATCACCGACTGGCCGCGAACCGCGGCCGAACCCGACCCCGCTTCGCCCCCGCCGACCGTCGTTTCGGAGACACCGGCCGCCGTTTCGGGAACACCCGGCACCGTTTCGGAGACACCGGATTTCGTTTCGGAGACGGAAAGCGGAACCGGAACGAACGCCTCCGGGGCGAGGTTGACCGGTACTCAGAAGTGGACGGCCGGAGCGATCGTCGCCTTCGCGCTCGCCCTCGCGGGCATCGGCCTCTACCTCTCCTTCGAGCACGTCGCCCAGTTCGCCCACGAGGAGCTGCGCTTCGACTCGCTCGGCAAGGGCCAGCTGTTCGCGGTCGGCGTCGACGTCGGCATCATGGTGATGATCGCGGTCGACCTGCTGATGGCCTGGCTCAAGCGCCCCATCAGCTGGATCCGCTACCCGGTGTGGCTGCTGACTGCCGCCACCGTCGTCCTCAACGCCGCGTCCGGCGCCCCCCGGGACCGGACGTGGCAGTTCCTGGACTACGTCGCCGCCGGCGCGCACGGCGTCGTCCCGGTCCTGTTCATCATGGTGGTGGAACTGGGCCGCACCTCGATCGACCGCGTCGTCCGCCCTGACCAGGCCGAACGCGACTCGATCCCGTGGCTCCGCTGGGTCCTCGCCCCGATCGCGACGTCCCGGATCTTCCGCCGGATGCGGCTGTGGGGCGTCACCTCCTACCCGGAGATGACCCGCCGCGACCAGCAGCTCATCGCGTACGAGCAGTGGCTCAAGCGCAAGTACGACGGCGACATCTCCCAGGCGTCCGAGGACGAGCTGCTGCCGATGAAGATGGCCCCGTACGGCTACACCGTCGCCCAGGCCCTGGCCATGCCCGACCAGCAGGACCGGGCAGCCCAGGAGCGGGCGGAGGAGGCCGAACGCCGACGCCTGGACGCGGAGACCCGCAGCGAGGTCGCCAAGGCGGAGTCCGAAGCCGAGCGGCTGCGCGCCAAGGGCAAGGTGGAGCTCGTCCAGGCCGAGGTCGACGGCCAGACCGGTCAGGCCCGCGCCCACGCCCGAGCCCAGGTCAGCGCGGCGGAGAAGGCCGCCGCGCTTGAGCAGAAGGTGTTGGAGAACGCGGTGGTCGCCGAAGCCCGCGCCCGCGAGGCGGAGGCCGAGCGCCAGGAAGCCGAGGAGCGCCGGGCCGCGGCGGCCGCCGATCTGGAGAAGGCCGGCCTGGAGCGCCGGGCCGCCGAGCAGCGCAAGGCGGCGGCCGAAGCGGACGCGGTCGCCGCTGCGGAGGCCGGGGCGATCGAGACCGAGCGGATCGCGCTGGCCCGCAAGGCGACGGCGGCCGCCGACCTGGACGCGGCCGAGCTGGAGCGGCGGGCGGCCCAGAAGCGGAAGGAAGCTGCGGAGGCCGACCGGGCCGCCGCGGCGGAGGCACAGGCCATCGAGACCCAGGCCATCGCCGAAGCCCGCCGGGCTGCTTCCGAAGCCGATCGGGTCGCTGCCGAAACCGAAGCCGCTGCTGCCGAAACGCGGCGGGCCGCTGCCGAAACCGCGCGTCTGGAGGCGGAGGAGCGGCGGCAGGCGGAGGTCGTTCTCGCCGACGCCGCACGGGCCAAGGAAGAGGCAGCCGAAGCCGAACGGGCTGCTGCCGAAACGCGGCGGGCTGCTGCCGAAATCGAGCGGGCCGCGGTCGAAGCCGAGGACATCGCACGGCTCAAGCCGCGCGAGCGGGGGCTGCGCAAGGTCGCCCGGATGATCCTGGCCGTCGGCGGCGACGCCGAGAGCCTGCCCCTGGCCGACATCCAGCACGAGCTGCTGCTCAACTCCCCCGGCACCGCTTCCGAGTACCGCGCCGAAGCCGCCCAGCTGCTGGCGGATGGCTACGTACCGGGGCAGTGACCTGCACCAACAGGCCGTTCGACGGTTCCACCGGCCCCCGAGACGAAGACAGCGCCTCGGGGACGCGGTGAAGGCGCCGTAACGCCCCCCAAAGCCTCCCAGATCGCCCCCGTCCCCAGAAGGAGAACCCCCTCATGGATATCAACGCCCTGTTCACGGATGAGGGCCTGCGGGCCTTCACCGCGACCGTCCGCGACCAGCACGTTCGTGACGCCCAGCAGTACGGGCAGATCGCCGACATCGTGCGCAGCCGCCTCCAGCAGACGCCGATCGACGGTGACCGCTGGATGGCCAAGAGGCTGCGGGCCTGGAAGGTCGCGCGGCAGCTCAAGGCCATGCAGAAGGCGTCCACCGAGGCCGCGGCCAAGGCCGAGGCCCTGTACGCGACCTACGTCAACGAGGTCCTGGAGCTCCCGCAGCGCAGGGCGGTCGCGGAGGCCAAGCGCCTGGAGCGCAAGCAGGGTCGCCAGGCCGCCGTCGGCGCGGCCGTCGCCGGGTCGCTGAACCGCACGGTGACCGCGCTCAACACTCCCCAGGAGCAGCCCGGAGGCCCGGTTCCGCAGGCGAGGCCGGCGGAGTTCGTGGCCCCGGAGAGCCCCTTCGGGCAGTGGCCGATGGCGGCCGGTGGTGAGCGGCCGACCAGCACGATCAACGACTACTTCGCGAAGGGAGAGGGGCAGTGACGACGCCTCGGCAGACGCAAAACCGTGCGAAGCACTGGAACGGGCGGGTTGCCGAGGCCACGACCGATCAGGAGCGGGCCGGGGTCTGGTATGACGCGTGCCGGACCCTGGCCCGCCAGGCCGAGCGCGAGGGCAGGCCGAGCCTGTGGCCCGCGCTCACCCAGGTACTGCACGACTTCTACAAGCAGCACGGAGGGTGACGAAGTTCTTCTTCATCACCGCCTCCTCCCCACCGCCCGGAGCACCCCAAGGCGCGCGCGTGTCGTGCGCGCGCGAGGGTGCCCCAGGCGGTGACCTTCTGTCAACTCCGAGAGGGAGACGTCATGGCCGACGACGACGGCCCCAACAACGTGATCAACTTCCCCCGCGTGGGCTTCACGGCTCCCACCGATCCCCCGGCCGAGCCCTCCGAACCGGCGTCCGTCGACGTGCAGTTCGCCGCCCCCGCAGATCCCTCCCCGGCCGCCCCGGAGCCGTTTGCACTCGCGACGCGAACCGACCCGATGGTGGTCATCGCGACCCTCCCGGACCCCGGTCAGGGAGCCCCGTTCGCGGCCGCCCCGGCGCCCGCGACGACTCCCGTCCAGGGGGCGGCGGTGCCGTCGACCTTCCGCTCGGAGGGCGCCCCGGCGGCCGCGCCGCCGGGGCTGGGCTCGCTGTCCCTGGCGGCGGTCCTGGCGGTGTCCCTCGCGGCGATGCGCGGGATTCACTCCAGCATCGCCGCGGGCCGGGCGAGCCGGGAGCAGCGTGAGGCGGTCGCGAAGACCGCGAGCAGCGGCAAGGACGGCTCCCTCAAGGGCGGTTCGAAGAAGCCGGTGCCGTCCGGTCCGGAGTACGGCCGCAAGGCGCTCCAGAGCGGCCCTGGCGGCTCGTCAGGTCGCTCCGGCTCCGGTGGTCCGGGCCGGTCCGGGCGGGGCGGCAGCGGGTCGCACAGCGGCTCGGGAGGCCGGGGGCGTGGCGGGTCGACGACCAAGTCGCCCAGCAGTTCCGGCAGCGGTTCCGGTGGTGGTCGCGGACGCGGTCCGGGCGGCGGTTCAGGCTCGGGCTCCGGCATCGGCCGCACCAACTCGCCGAAGAAGAACGGCTCCGGGGTCACCCCGCTGACGCGCACCTCGCAGGGCGGCGGCCACAGCCTCAAGAAGAACCGCAACCCCGGGTCGTCCGGGGGCTCGGGCGGTTCGGGCGGCTCCGGTGCCGGTAAGGGGCCGAACAACAGCGGCGGGGGCGGCCGGAAGAACCGCGGCCCCGGTGGCGGTGGCGGGCCCGGCTCCTCCGGAGGTGGCTCCGTCCTGAACCGTAAGCGCGGTGCCGGCGGCGGTTCCGCAGGTGGCTCGGGCAAGCAGCACGGGCCGAGCTCCGGTGCGGGCACCGGCAAGACGACGGGCCCCAAGGGGACGGGCACCGGGAAAGGGACGGGCGGGAAGTCCACGCCCGGCCCGTCCGGCCCGAAGGTTCCGAAGTCGGGTACCGGGAAGGGCGCACCGTCCGGGCCGAAGAGCGGCACGAAGAAGTCGCCGCGCGGGACGACCGGCCCGTCCGGGATCCTGCGCAAGAAGCCCGGCACCACCACGTCGGGCACCGGCCCGAAGACGAAACCGAGTGGGAAGGGTGGCAGCGGCGCGGGCACCACCACGGCGCCCGGCAGCAAGCGCGGCGGGAAGAAGAGCAAGACCCGCTCCGGTAAGGGCGGTACCGGCCCGGCCTCGGTGCCCGCGCCGGTTCCCACGGCGCCGGGCGGGAAGTCCCGCAAGGGCAAGAAGGTCACGCTCACCCCGGGCGTCGCCCACGGCACGTTCGCGGCCACCGATTCGTACGGCTGCCGGTGCGGCAAGTGCCGGCGCTTCCAGAAGGCGTACGACCGCAAGATCGACGCGGCGAAGAAGTCCGCCGCCCGAGGGCGGACCACGTTCGGTGAGGCTGTGCACGAGACCGCTGAGAAGCGGCTCAAGCGCCGCCGCAAGAAGATGGGCCCGCCCGTCGTCACGAAGGTCAAGGTCAGGAAGCCGAAGAAGAAGTCCGGCCCCAAGACCACCAAGCCGGGCGGCACCAAGCCCTCCGGGCCCGCCGCGACAGCACCGTCGGGTCCGGCCGCGACGGCCCCGGCCCGCCGTACGCCCTGGTCCACGGCCAAGGCGCGGGCCCGCAAGCGCGCCCGGATGCGTACCACCACGGTCCCCATTCCGGCGACCGGCACCGTCTCCGCCCCGCCCATGCCACCGGTCCCGCCCACCTCGGTGGCCGCGCCAGCCGGCGCGGCCACCGTCCCACCACCGCCGCCGGGAGCACCTGCCCCTGCGACACCGGCCCCGGCATCTGCGCCCGCCGTATCTGCCGGACCCGGCACAGGGCCGGCCTCGGTGGGCGGGGGCACGGTGCCGGGCACCGGTCAGCAGCGCCTGACGCCGTTCGAGGCGATGGGCATGGCCACGGCGGTACCCGCGCAGGCCGGGCCGATCACGGTCGAACGCGCCGATACCCCCGGGCCCAGCCCGGCGTCCGGTGCGGGCGGTCCCGCCGACAACCCGAGCACGAAGGAGAACAGCGTGAGCACTGCGCCCGACACCCGCGACAGCTGGATGGCCCAGTGGGGCAGCGGCGGTATCGCGGACATGGACGCTCAGCACCAGACGGAGGTGACCCTCGACGACACCCTCGACGTCCTCGAGGAGCTCACCGCGCAGTCGTTCACGGCGCACGAGACGTGCAACAAGCTCTCCGCCAAGGCCCGGCAGATCCGGCACGAGCTGGACGACCTGACCGCCGACCTGCGCTCCACGCACAACGTCATCGGCCGCCTGACCGGCGCCGCGATGGCGAAGCTCGCCGAGTCCATGGAGGTGCTGGACCGCAAGGCCAGGGAGATGGCCACCAAGTCCCTGACGGCCGCCGAGCTGTCCGAGAGCGCGGAGAACGCCATGTTCGACGCCTACCGGCCGCTCCAGCAGGCCACCGAGGACACCGGCCTGGCCGTCCCCGCCGCCCGTATCCACAACCAGAACTGAAAGGAGATCAGCACGTGAGCGACAACCTCCCCGCCATCCCCGGCATGAACAACACCGTCGCCAGCAGCACCGGCGGTACGGGCGGCGGCGGCCTCGGCTTCCTCGCCCTGGCGGGCCGGACCGCGAAGCTCGCCGCCTCCACCCTCTTCCTCAAGGAGGGCATGCACCTGCTCCGCTCCCACATGGAGGCCAACTCCACCGCCGCCCTGCGGCTGGCGGAGATGTGCGGCCAGGCCGAGGTCGAGCCGCGGTTCACCTCGATGATCGAGGACGTCTCCACCGCCCTCACCGGCGTCGCGGAAGCGTCCGGGGACATGGTGAACGCCGCCGACTCCGTCGACACCGACGCCCGCGGCTTCAACGGTGCGCACGAGCAGGAGTACCGCCCTGGCTACGAAGCCTCCAACGGCTCCGGAGTCCAGCAGGCCAAGCCCGGCTTCTACCGGCGTACCGGCCGCCGCCACTGACCCCAACCCACCCACCGCAGCACGGGGCCGCACCCACACCGGGTGCGGCCCCGTGCTGCACCCTGCCCAGACAAGGAGGCTGCGTTGAGCACCGACCAGGCGGCACCGGCCGCCGACACCACCAAGTCCGTCCCGAGCCACGTCCTCTACCGGCGCGTCCTGGCCGAACGCACCTCCTACGCCCTGACCGCCTCCGGAATGGCCATCGGCCCGCAGCTGGACGACAGCGCCTGGTCCTACCTCGCCTCCGGCGGCATCGGACTGGGCACCCTGGCCTGGCTGTACGCGAAGACGAAGAACACCGAGGGCCAGGGCCTGAGCGCCATCGTCCGTGCGCAGCGCGCGATCCCGTTGCTCACGGCCGCCAGCACTTACGTGGCGAACCTGATCACCCCCGGCTTCAACTGGTGGGAGGTCGTCGCCCCGGCCGCGTGGGCCGGGCTGATGGGCTGGATGGCGCCGCTCACCCGCAGCGCCGGCCTGGTCCTGGAGCTCACCGAGCACCAGGTGCCGACCGGCACCGGCCTTGTGCCTCGGGAGCTGACGTACACCGAGTTCCTCGCCGCGAAGTGGCAGCAGGCCACCGGCGACGGCACCCGGCTCGTCTCCATCGCCCCCTACCGCGCCGACCGGCCGGACTTCGAGGCCGTCGTCGTCGCCCAGGCCGGGAAGGCGGTACCGGTCTTCACCGACGTACAGCTGGCCGCCGCGTTCGACTTCCCGGTCGGCACGGTGCGGATGCGACCGGTGCAGGGCTCGGGGCCCGGCCGGATGAGGCTGATCGCCCGGCCCACCTCGGAGGACACCGAGGCTGTCGCTGAAGGCGTTCGCGGCCTGTGGGAGAGCGCGGTCGCAGCCCCGGGCAAGGCCGCCCCCGGCGTCGACCTGATCGACCACCGGACCGAGAAGGACCGCATCGTCCTCCTGGTCGCCTCCCCGCCGGGCAAGACGATCTACCTGCCGCACACGGCGATCTGCTCCGCGTTCGGCATCGACGACCCCTCCCGCCTCGTCATCGAGACCGACGGCATCCGCCAGGGCGTCGTCTCCATCTACAGGACCAACCCCTTGATGAAGGTCCGCAAGGCCACCGTCGACGACCTGACGATGGACGCCAAGGGCCGCATCACCATCGGCGTCTGCCACGACGGCAAACCGGCCCGGATGCGCTTGTGGGATCCGGGGCAGGGCGCGCTGCGCGGCATCACCGCCGGAGTCACCGGCGCGGGCAAGAGCGTGTTGCAGAACCTGATCCTCGCCGGGGAGAAGCGCTCCGGCGTCGTCTCCTGGGTTGGCGACGTCCAGGGCGGCATGAGCCTCCCCGAGGCGGAAGGCCGCGTCGACTGGTTCGCCAAGGGCCCGGTCGAAACCCTGCTGATGCTCACGGCCGCGCACGCGGTCATGAAGTACCGCGAGCGGATCAGCAACGAGATGGGCCGCGGCGACTTCGCCCTCGGCAAGCCGTGGCCGCTCATCAACATCACCTTGGACGAGATCAACCGGCTGCTGTCCCACCCGGACGAAGCGATGCGCAAGGCCACCGCCTACCTCATCGCCGACATCCAGAAGACCGGCCGCAAGGTCGGCATCGGCATCCGGCTCGCCGTGCAGTCCCTGCACCTCAAGGACCTCGGTGACGACGACGCGATCCGCCAGCAGGGCAAGGTCGGCGCCCTGTTCCTCATGCGCACCGCGAGTTCGTCCACCAAGGAGATGGGCCTGGACGGCATCGCCCCGGCCGGTTTCCAGATGGAGAACATCCCCGCCCGGATCTACGAGAACGGGCAGATCGAAGCGCTGTTCTCCGGCCAGGACGACGAGGACGGCGAGTCCACGGCCGGGATGGCGTACATGTTCCTCGACGGTCGGGCCAAGTTCATGCGCACCTTCTTCGCCGAGAAGGTCGACGGGGTCTACCCGGACCTGATCGCCCTGTACGGCGAAGAGCCGGCCAACGGCCTAACCCCCGGTGAGGCGGCGGCCGCGCAGGCCAAGGTCGGCCTCTACGACCTGCGGCACACCAACCCGTACGCCGACTGCGACACCCTCGCCCAGGCCTTCTCCGGTGCCACCAGCAGCGCCCCCGCACCCGGTACCCCCGCCGCGGCCGACATGGATGGGGAGGGCGGCGATACCCCGGCCGCGCCAGCTCCGTTCGGCGGGCCGTTCGCGGACATCCCGTTCGGCCTCGACAACGACCCCGGCGAGGAGCCCGGCCTCCAGGACCAGATCCTTGAACTCCTCGCGGACGGGCCCAGGCCGCTCAAGGACCTGCGCGCCGCGCTGCCGGACTTCCAGCCCTCCAGCGTCAGCAACGCCTGCTCCCAGCTCAAGGCGAAGGGCCTGGCCACCACGCGCAAGCGCGGCGTCTGGCAGCTCACCGACAGCTGATCCGCACCCACCAGCCCCGACTCACCGAAGGAAACGAACCGTGGCCCTGTCGATCTCTGTGGTCGTCCTGCTCGGCGTCATCGTCCTCATCCTCGTCCGTACCGGCTACCAGCGGGTCCTGCCGGGCATCGCCGTCTGCCTGTTCGGCTTCTTCCTCGCCGGCACCGGCATCGCCCCCACGGTCAACAGCGCGATCTCCTCCCTCACTGGCTGGATCAGCAGCTTCTGACCAGCCCGATCCCACCCCGCCGTAGCCACGCCCCGCTCCCCCACCCCCTGCGCCCTCCCCGCCCACCCGGCGGGGAGGGCGCCACGCTTCCCCCCCTCGAACCGGAAATGACCGTGGACTTCGAGCCCATCACCCGCCCGCTCACCGATGCCGAAGCCCGCGCCGAGGCTGAGCGGATCATCACCCAGTCCTTCCAGCCCGAGACGCCGCCCGTGCGGCACTTCCCGACGTCGTTCCGCGACCCCATCGCGCCGCCTGCATACGGCGACACCCCGCCCGTCCGTCAGGACGACAAGCGGATTGTCCCGGCCTGGGCCGCTGGAATCGCCGTCGCGAGCATCGGCGTCGGCGCCGGGATCACCGGCATCGGCTGTGGGGCCTGGCTCGTACTCCAGGGCCTGGCCTCCGTCACGCTCTACGGCGTCCTCATGGTGACCCTGCCGTTCGCGGGTCTCGCCATGGTCGCCACCGCGATCGGCGGCGCGATCAGCAAGGCCCAGTCCTCGGTCACGAAGAACGTGTTCGAGGGCCCGGTCACCCAGAACACGCAGATCAACAACACCAGCAATCAGCGGGGGATGTTCTCCCGCACCCGCAACGACGTCCGCTGACCCGGGCGCCCTGCCTCGCATCCGACACCGCCCGCGCGCCGGGCCTCGGGTGCGGGACAGGCCGTCCGGCCTCACCGGTCAGTCGTAGTCGATCCAGATCCGGCCGTAGTCGTCGACTTCGGCACCCCGGATCTGCCCGTCCACGATCGCTCGGTTGATCGTCACCTCGACCTCGTAGTCGACGTCGATCCACAGCACGCCGTCGTCGTCGGTGAACGCGGGCCAGATCGTGTCGTCCGTGTCGATGACCTGGTCGAAGACGATCTCCACCGGCTCATCTCGGGTGAACCACCCCATCGCAGCCGCCCCCTTCACCCTCTGTCGATTCCGTCGCTCACCCACAGCTTGGCCCACTCGCACGCTCCGTGAACCCCGCATCACCAACAAGGAGTTGCCCCGTGCAGAACGACAACGCGCCCCGCACCGACCGCCAGGAGCTCGCCCACCTCCCCGTGCCCTTCCCGAAGCCGCCGGCCAAGGACCGCCCGTTCGCGGCGCTGCGTGCTTGGTGGGACAAGGCGTGGGAAGACGAGGGCGTCCTGAACCTGATGTGGATGGACATCCTCAACGTCCCCCAGGACGGGCCGCGCCACATGGCCCCCTGGATCCGGGCCGTCCTGATGCTGGTCGCAGCGTCCTTCGTCCTCCTAGCGGTCCTGGCCGCCGGTGAAGCCGTCCTCCACATCGTGCACCAGCTGCTCACCGCGGTGCCCACGGTGCAGGTCGGCGTCGACACCTCCGACAGCGTCCTCGCCATCGTCGACCAGCCGGTCCGCACCTACATCGCCCAGCACTCCGCCGGCCTCCCGATCGCCGCCTCCACCGTCTACACGCTGTGGCTGGCCACCGGCATCGTCGCCGTGGTCCTCGGCTACTTCACCCGGAGCAACGCACTGCGCGCGATGTGGACCGGGTGGGGCGCGGCCACGGTGTTCATGGTCTGGACAGCCACCCCGGACACCGGCCGCACCATCGCCGTCGCCGTGACGGTCCTGGCCTGGACGCTCCTGTCCGCGCTCGCCCTGAACGGGCTGACCCTGCGCCGCACCGTCGGCCGCCCGGCCCACCCGGCGAAGACCCCCGCCCGGCCCGACGTCCACATCCACATGCCCGCCCCGGCCGCCGACCAGCACAGCAACTGCCCCTTCCGGGACTGATCCGGTCGCTCCGCCTGGCCCTCGCCCACCCCGGTGGGCGAGGGCCGGACAGGCCGACCGGCCTGACCCACACCGAGAGAGAGGCGCCGCATGAGTCCCGAATCCCGTGACGAGACCATCCGCTACACCGCCGACGTCGTCCTGCTCGCCGCTGGCCACGTCCTGCTCATCCAGCGCCGCTGGAACCCGCACGCCGGATCCTGGGCACTGCCGGGCGGCCATGTGGACGCCGGGGAGACGTCCCTTCGGGCCGCCGTACGCGAGCTTGAGGAGGAGACCGGCATCACCGTCCCCGTCGATGCCCTGGGTCAGGTCGGTGCGTTCGACGCCCCCGGCCGGGACCCGCGCGGCCGGTACGTCACCGTCGCCTACACCGCGGCCCTCCCCGAGCCCGTCGCCCCGACCCCGCTGGACGACGCGGCCGATGCACGCTGGTGGCCGCTGACCGACCTCCCGCCCCTGGCGTTCGACCACGCCGACATCCTCACCGCTGCCACTCGCTGACCCGGCTACCTGCCCGGCCCTCACCGTCCCCTGGACCACTTGGTGGCTGGTGAGGACCGGGGCAGGCTGCCCGGCCACCCACCACACTCCGCGCCCCGCCGACGCACCTTGCCGGCGGGGCGCGGCGCTGCCCACGTACCGCCACCCGACCGATCGCGAAGGAGCCCCAACACCGTGGCACTCACCGACTTCTTCACCCCCAAGCCCGCCGCCCACGCTCCGCCGGCTGGGGTCCCCGGGCCGGAGGCGTGGCCGGAGATCGGCGAGATGTGGAAGCCCGAGGACCTCCCCGTCGCCGAGCGGTACTACAACCAGGCCCAGGCCGTCGTCCTCGTCGCCCGCACCGACCAGGACTCCTACGGCACGGCCTACTACCTCATCGCGTGCCTGGGCTGCCACCCTCAGCACCCGCACCAAGCACCACAGCTTCTACATCCGCTACGCGCTGGGACAGGCCGCCGAGGCCGCCAACGCCCACGCGGGAACCTGCCGGGCGCTGCCCCGCGACCTCCCGCCCCGCCCCGACGAGGACACCGCCCGGAACCTGCTGCGCTCCTGGGTGACGGACTTGGCACGCCGGAACCTCCTGCACCCCGATACCGACCTCGACCTCGCGGAGTTCGACTCCGGCCGCCTGGAGCTCCAGCGCACCAACGAGTGGATCCAGACCGAGCTGGAGGCGCTCGCCGCTGAGCGCAGCGACCTCCTGGCCGCCCGCCGCGACGACCGCACCGGCACCGTCCGCTTCCGGGCCCGGCCTCTCCCCGCTGACCGGCCCCGTACGACCGCCCACACCATCCGCTGCCCCTTGGAGGTCCTTCGTGCTCACGCCCCGCCCGCGCCGCCGGATCGGACGCCCCCGCCCGCAGCGCCCCGGGCCCCGCTACCCGCTCCCTCAGCGCCGCCTCGCCGGTACCTGGAGCCGGTGATGCCCCGCACCCGCCGCAAGCGCCCGCACAAGGTGGCGCGGGTGCCGCGCAGCAACGCGCTGCTGCCCGAGTACGACCGGGGCGCTGTCCCTGAGGGCCTCGTCACGCGGCGTGCTCTGCGGGTGATGGGGCTGAGCCCCGGCGACAACACCGGCCCGGTCGCGATCCTGCGCTGTTCGCTGCTGGAAGACGAGAACGACCTCCTGGAGCTGCTGGAGGAACTGCGCCCCACCGGCGGGCACGCCGTTCACCGCGGCGACACCGGCGGCCCGTACTGCGCCAGCACCCCGACCCGCTGAGCTGATGCGAACCCCGCCCCGCTCGCTGATGGCGGCCGCTGCGGTGCCTGTGGCGCTCGCCGCGGCCGCCGCCGTCCTCAAAGCTGGCCACTGGAAGCTGTATGCCGACCGGCACCGCATCCACCTCACGCCCGTTGCGCGCCGCTCCTGCCCCGACTGCCGGGGCGCGGGCGGCTGGTGGGCCGGCGGTCCGTTCCCGGAGATGGAGGCGTGCGGTTGCTGGTCCGAGCGGCGCGAGCTCCACATCCGGCTCCTGCCCGTACCGGCCCGGTTCGACGAACCGCCGTTCTGAAGCGACCTCTGCCCCGGCCACACCGGCCGGGGCAGTCCTCCCCGCCGACGCGGGGGTGTTCCGACGGAGAACAGCACGGCGCCCGCGGTGATCGCGTCCTCCCCGCCGACGCGGGGGTGTTCCGAACCCGCTGGCGACTGCCCGTCGGGCCGCTCCGCATCGACCGGCTGCTCGATGAGGCAAACGAAACTGCCGACCCCGTGCACCTGATGCGCGTCTTCGGGATCTCCGACACGACCGCACTGAAGTACGTCAGAGCAGCCCACCCCCACCGATTCGGGCCAGAGCCCACCCAAGCCTGATCGGCAGTCCCGAACCCGTGGTACAGCCGAGATACGCACCAAAGGGGCGATGAGTTGATCTTGATGCGTGGCGTAGCCGTTGACCGCCTGGTTCGGATGCCACCTCCGCGCGGTAGATGGCATCCAACTGGCCGGGCGCCGGAACCAGCTACGCGCTCTGGGGCAGCAGACCGGCGTCGATGACCTCAGCGATTAGGGTGGCGCCGCGGCTGTTCTGGTGGATGTGGTCGGTCGTGAGCACGAGACCTCGCCGCCGCGAGATCGTGTCGAGGCTGCGGCGCAGCACTGCGTGCTGGACGAGGACGCCGACGGCCGCTGCGGGCGTCACCTCCCGGTATGAAATCGGCGGCGGGTCCGCTTGGCGCAGTTCCTCGATCTGGCGTTCGTGGAGCGGAAGGTAGGCCACCTCGCTGCTGGCGGCGACCTCGGCGATCATCCGGCTGTACGCCTGCGATGCCTGTGCCGCTGCTCCGTCGAGTTGTTGGCCGAGTACCGGTAGCGACAGCAGACCGATCGTCGCGTCGGTCTCCGCTCGCAGCCGTGCGACGACGGCTCCCAGGCACTGTTGGAACCAGCCGGCCGACGGGCGATCGGGGAGCTGTTTGCGCTTCATGGCTTGCTCGACGGGGTAACCGGCAAGGCTCGCTCGGGCGTCGTTGGTCCCGATCAACACGGTGATCACATCGGGTGGGTTCGTGACGACAGTATCGAGGCGCTGCAAGAGGTTGTAGGCGAAGTCGCCGTTGGCGCCGAAACGGGCAAGCTGCACGTCACCGGGAGGGCGGCGTCGTCCGAGAAGATCCAGGTAGTCGACGCTGAACTGCGCGCGGGTGAGGCTGTCGCCGAGGCACGCGATGCGTGTCGTCACGGCGCTTCCTCCGGGCTGGGCGTGACGACGCGTTCGGTCGGGCGGGTGTCGGTCCGAGGACGGTGGTCGGTGCCGAGGGTCGCAGTGATGGCCAGGATGGACGTCGGCCCCTCCATGTCGACCACGTGCCATACCCCGGCCGGGTTGATGGTGGCCTCGCCCGGCCCGAGCAGAACGCGGTCGGGGACCCCGTCCACGTCGCGGGTGACCGTCACGGACCCGCTGAGGCAAACGACCAGTTCGTCGCCTGCAGGGTGGCTCTCCCAATGGTCGCCGAGCCCGTCACCGTCGAAGATCATCACCATCCGGCCCTCGGCGCCGTCTGCCGCGACCGCGGCGCTGTAGGCCTGGAGCACCTCCGGGTCCCAGGTGAAGCCCTCGACGGGTTTCGCTCTCGATCCCAGTCCGAGGTGCACGGGGGTGGTCCGCAGGTCCATGGCATTGCGTTCATGGTTGACGAGTCTCATGCCGACGATCGTCCACGACAGCGATCGGGCGGTCTTGAAGAAAAGGGAAGAGAAGCCGACACGACGGGCAGACGGTTGGCGGCTACCCGGCTCCGAGGAGAACTTCGCTGCGACGCCAGGCCGTCGGCGATCGGCCCGTGAACTCGCGCCAGTCCCGAACGAGATGGGCCTGGTCGGCGTAGCCAGAGACGGTTGCCACATCGCCCCACGGGAGTGGGTCCTGCGCCGCCGCCAGTTCGTGCGCGTGCTCGAAGCGCAAGACTCGGGCGAAGGCCTTCGGCGGCAGGCCCACCTCACCGCGAAACCGCTCGGTGAGGTACCGACGGCTCCAGCCGAGTTCCGCGGCGACCGCACCAACCTGGACGCAACCCCGCGCGGCGACGAGGCGGCGCCACGCCTCGGCTACCTCGGGGCGCACCCAGCGCACATGGTCGCCGCAGGCGCCACGGCCGACAGCTCGGAGGAGCAATTCGTCCAGCGCGGTGAACCGCGCCGCCCATGTTGTCGCCGATCGGAGCCGGTCGACCAGCTCGACGGCAAGCGCTCCGAGAAGCTCGTCAAGTGGGACCAGTCGGTGGGCGAGCTCGGCAGCGGGCATGCCGTAGATGGCCCGGGCCCCGAGCGGTGTCAGCGATACCTGAACACCTTGCTGGCGTCCGTCGTGGTGAATCGCGACGGACCGGCACATCAGACCGCCGGCCACGCTGCCGAATCGGGTGACCGGTGACCCGTCGTCAACGCCCGCCGCCACCTCCAAAGGATCTGACAGGCTGATCACCGCAGTGAGCGCGCGGCTCGGCGGGCCGCAGTGCACCCCCGCCGGGAGCCCGCGGAGGTCGAAGCCGACATACGAGTCGACGTACTGCCGCAAGACGGGCGCCGGACGTGCACCGATCCCGGTGGCCGTGTGGTCCTCCATTTTCGTCAGTGTACGAGCCGCCCAGCCCAGGAAGATCACCATCCAACGACTGATCACCGCCATTTGCGGCTGGTGTCGCGGTTCTTACCGGCACCCCGTCACACAGCGCATGTCCGTTGGCCGTGGCTATACGAGAACAGGGCCTAGACATGCCGGGCAAGGTCATACCGATGTTCCCCAAGGCCGAACCCGTCGGCTACTCCGCCAGCGGGCGCCACGTCCCCTTCCGGTTCCCCGCGACTCCACCCCGAGAATCCGCGAACCCGTCGACTTCGCGGTGGGAGGAACTGCGCCAGGCGCCGCAGGCCGGATGGCACCTCATGGCCAACTGGATCAAGGCCCTGCTGGTTCTCATCGGCGTATGTGCGGTCATCATCCTGCTCGACACCGCGGGCGACATCTTCGACGCCACCGTGAGCCGCATGGCCGACTCGGTTCCCACCACCCGGGCGGGCACCAGCGCCGCCGGCAAGCTGTGGGGCGTGGTCGACAACCCGATCCGCTACTACATCTCCCAGCACACCGCTGGCCTCAGCGCCAGTGCCTCCGCCGTCTACACCTTCTGGCAGCTCGTGGGCTGGTTCGGCCTGATCGGCGGGTTCATCGGCACCACCGGCGCCCGCATCACCTGGACCTGCTGGGGCGCGTCAAGCGTCCTCGCCGTGTGGTCCGCGGCCCCAGCCGACGGGCGCACCATCGCCACCGGCATCGCCGTCCTCCGCCTGGACCATCGCCTCCACTCTCGCCCTGCGCGGCCTCAGCCTGCGCCCGGTGGTCAACAACTTCATCCCGCCCGCCCCGACCTTCCAGCCCCAGATCGAGATCCGGCCCGAGATCCACATCCCCGCCCCGGCCCCCGCGCCCGACGACACACCCGACAACGTCCACCAGTTCCAGCGCTGACCCGGTCGCTCCACCTGGTCCTCGCCCCGCCCTTCCACTGCGGGGCGGGGCGAGGACCGGACAGGCCGACCGGCCGCCTCGCACCACGCCCGCCGACGAAAGCCAGCGGGCGCGGTGCGTGCTGTCCACCGACACCAGGAGGAACCGCTCGTGCTCATCCCCCGCCCGCGTCGCCGGATCGGCCGTCCCCGCCCGCAGCGACCGGCCCCCGCTACCCGATCCCCGGGCGGCGATCACGGCCGAGAGAGATCACCGGAAGGTGGGGCCGGTCATCGCGCCTCAGCGCATTCGTCGATGAACGCGCAGAGCCGACGAATGAGGCTCAAGGATGAGAGTGTGGGGTCCGAGTCGCCCTGCATGTGCGGTGCATCCTGGAGCCACTGCTGCCACAGGCCCCCCGGTTGCCGGAAGCGGTCGGCTTGACCACCTCCGAGGTTCAGGCCGATGAACTGGAGCGCGCCCATGACGACGGTCTGGTCGTATCCGAGGTCCGGACGACGGAGGTATCGATCCAGGTAGGCGGCGAGCAGATCGGCGTCGCGTGCTGTTCCAAAACTGGCCAGGGCCACGCTGTAGGCCAGCCCGGCGCAGCAGACTTCGCTGGCCAGCAGGAGTTTCCCGAGGCGCTCACGGAACTCGGTCCGGCGGGAGACAGCTATGAGCCAAGCCGCAGTTCTCCGCTCTCGCCAGCCGCCTTCAAGGAGCTTGGCGATCTCATCGGCGGTGATAAGTCCTGCGTCCTCATGGAGATCTCGCATGAATCGGTCGCACTCAGGACTGTGCATGCGGAGCAAGCCGCCGCCGAGCTTCAGGTAGCGCCGCTCGGGCGTGACGTACCGGTGAACCACGGCTAGCAACTCGAGATGGTCACGAGGATCGCGTATCACGCGATCGATCTTTCCTTGTTGATGCAGAACGGAGCCAGCCCGTTTCCTGCCCTGCTTGTCCGAGGACCGGCGATGGCCCACGCGGCTTCCGCTGCGCCTTGGCACCGGAGTACCGCAGCTACGGAACAAGTGCACTCCGCCGACACCCTTACGCACCGTCGGCTGCTGCGACCCGTGCGCCCAGGGCTACGAGCCCACCCCCGGCACCTACGTCACTGCCACCGCCACGCCGGTCACGCACCGACTGGCCTCTTGAACGCCTCGACCGAAGGAGCGATCACACCGTGACAGACACAGCGGCGACACCGGCGGCCCGTACTGCGCCAGCACCCCGACCCGCTGAGCCGGTGCGAACCCTGCCCCGCTCACTGATGGCCGCCGCTGCGGTGACCGTGGCGCTTGCCGCGGTCGCCGCCCTCCTCAAGGCCAGCCGCTGGCAGCTGTACGCCGACCGGCACCGTATCCATCTCACGCCGTATCCCCGCCGCTCCTGCCCCGACTGCCGGGGCGAGGGCGTCTGGTGGGCTGGTGGGCCGTTCCCGGAGATGGAGGCGTGCGGCTGCTGGTCCGAGCGGCGCGAACTCCATATCCGGCTCCTGCCCGTCCCGGCCTGGCCCGACGAACCGCCGTTCTGAGGCGACCTCCGCCCCGGCCACACCGACTGGGGCGGAAGCCGCGCGCGGGGAAGACCGCAGCATCGGCAAAGAGCCGGCCGCCCCGCACCCCTTCACCCGCAAGTCGAGATCAGGAGAACCCCAGCATGCCCCGTCTGCCCCGTCTGCCCCTCGTCACCGAGCGCCTGGCCCTCTTCGCCACCCTCCTGGCGACCTTCGGCGAGCTGCACCCCGCCTGCGACCACTGGGTCCAGGGCTCGAAGACCGCGTCGCGGAAGCGGCTGTACGGCAAGGACCTGGTCCCACGCCGACGGCACCCCCGCCACACCGGACTCGACCCGCCCGACCGTGACCACCAGCACCCTCGGCAGGCGCGCGGTCGCCTGCCACGTCGCTTCTCTCGGGCTTGAAGCCGAGTGGACGCGACGGGCGCCACGTTTTCCCAGATCAGTGGCATGACTCATTCGGTGCCGTGTGCGCGACAGGTGTCGTGGATACAGGCTCGTTCCGATGCCAGACCGTGGCGCGTTGGCTGTTCAGCGCTGGTGCCAGACCAGCGTGTAGCGCCAAAACAGTCGCCGGCGCAGCCGTGCGCCGGGTAGTTCATGGCGAGCCCTGCGCACGATGTCTGCGAAATCCATGGTCGCCGGTCGGGTCGGGGAAGTCATCGAGGTCGGTCGCGGTGACTTGCGGCCCTTGTTCTTGATCCATGCCATGGCGACATTCGACGGAATGGCGACGGCATCGATCAGGTAGTCGCTCGGAGACTGCGGGCGGTAGAGACCGACGACGACCAGGGCCCCGCCGGGCGCCAGGTGCTGCCGAAAGCGGGTGAGGGCCTCGCTGAACGGCAGGTGATGGACGGTGGCGACACATGTGATCACGTCGTAGGGGCCTGGAGGTATCTCGTTCAGTGCGTCTCCGACGGTGAAGGTCACCGGGGCTGCCGGGGCTGTGAGCTCCCGCGCGCGAGCGACGATGTCGGCGTCCACGTCGACGCCGTGCACCACTCCTGCCCGTGCGGCCAGAAGCCTGGCAAGGTCACCGCTGCCCGATCCGACGTCCAGGGCGCTGTTGAAGCGTCTCGGGAGCTGGCGCAAGATCCACTGGTGGTAGTGGGCGTTGTGGTCCCAGGGATGGGTGGCATGAAACTGTTCAAGTGCTCGAAGGATGCGGGGCAGCAGTGTCGTCATGGCGTGAGTCCATCAGAGGTCGATCTCTGGGACAGCGTCGTCGGGTGACCGCTGACGGCGATGATGCGGTCAGCGGTTGAGCTGGGCCATCAGCTCACGGTTCGCGGCGCGGGCGGCTTCGAGGTCTTCGTCCAGTTCCGAGAGTTCGCCGCAGAGGTCGAGAATTTGCTGTTCCAGCTCGGTGGCGCGGCGTGTGAGCGTCTCGATGTCGGCCGGGGCGCCGAGGCCGGATGCTTCCCAAGCCGTCTGGCCCAGAGCCTCGGACAGGCGCCGTTCGAGGCGGGTGATGTGTGCGGCCAGTCTCCCGTTGCGGGCCGTGAGGTTCGCGACGTCGGCCAGCAGCGACTTGCGGCTGACCTGCGTTCCGGTAGTCGTGCCGCGCGGGGGTTGGCCCGCGCGGTCGATGACGGCTGCGTGCAGGTCTC
Organism: Streptomyces globisporus; assembly: GCA_014649555.1. GTDB lineage: Bacteria > Actinomycetota > Actinomycetes > Streptomycetales > Streptomycetaceae > Streptomyces > Streptomyces globisporus. Next base: position 34,677 of record BMTG01000025.1, read on the forward strand.
CGTGGCGGTGAATCAGGCTGCGGTGGACGCCGGCGGCGCGGGCGACCGAGGAAACGCTGATTTCCTCGCCGACGGAGGCCAGTTGATCGAGGGCTTTGAACACTCGGTTCCGTCGTCGGTCGGAGTCCGCGGCCCGCGCTCGGGTCAGGTGGTCCGGTGATGCGCTCACGCGTCACGCTCCAGCCGCAGGTCTGGCTCGGACAGACGGATGCCGGGCATGCCCAGGGAGACGGTGCGGGACTTTCGCAGGGTCCGGGTGGCGTCCTTGATCTGTTCGCGTTCGTCGTCGGTGAGGCCGTCGAGGTCGGTCTCGACGCGGCGGATCAGGGTGCGGATGCGCTTGATCTCCTCGCCGGACGGTGTCGCTTCGGTGCGGGCCCAGGCGTCGAGGTCCGAGGCCGCGGCGAGACGTTCACGGTCTCTCAGCAGGGTGTCCAGGTAGGTCCGCAGCTCCGGCAAGTACGACGGGTCAGTGCGGAAGTGGTCGCAGCCCACGCAGCGGAACCGGAATGGGCAGCCGTGGCCGCCGGCCTTGACCTTGCTCGGCTCGACGCAGATGCCGTAGGGGTCGGACACCTGGCCGATCCGCAGGCCGTCACCACCTGGCTCACCACCCGCTCCGGAGCCCGCTGACATGGCGAGCGATAGGGCGACGAATCCGCCCCGCGGTGAGTGCACGCATTGCTGGTTCCACGCGTACGCCAGCCGTCAGGCCCAGGTCGGGCTCGGCCCGCGTGAGGACTGCCCGCAGTGCGTGGACCACATGAAGAACGGCCACCCCACCCACATGATCGTCCGCTGACGACGCGCACAACGCCGTCGTCCCACTCCCCATCACGCCGGGCAGCGCCTCGATCCGCGCTGCCCGGCTCCCCTGTCTTCTGAGGAGATCCGCATGACCGAGCTCGTCTACCCCGAGATGCCCCAGCACAGCTTGGTGGTCCTCATCGGCCCCTCCGGGGCGGGGAAGTCCACGCTGGCGGCCACCTGGCCCGCCTCGCAGGTCCTGTCCCTCGACGCACTGCGCGAGGCCATCAGCGACGACTTCTCTGTCAAGTTCAGCATGTTGAGCCGAACTGGGGCAGAGGGGTCTGTTGCCTCCGCCCTGAGCCTGCGCGAAAAGCCGCAGCCGCCAAGCGCGCGATACTCCAGTGCGCTTGGCGGCTCCATTGGCCGTATGACCGGTGGTCAGCGGTTGTCGTCGAGTTCTTGGTGCATCTGGGGCTGATCGTCCTGGTCGTGGGTGAGTGCGTACTGCTCGATCTCGTTGAACGCCTTCGAGGCGACTCCCAGGAGGTCCTTGTAGGGGTTGACGCCGACGGTCCGCTGGGCGGCTCCGCCGAAGAGGCCGCCGGCCGTTCCGCTGACGAGGCCGTGGCCCGCAGCGAGCGGCTTGCCCGCGAGGTCGAGGGGGCTCTTGGGCAAACCGGCCATGTCGGCGTACTTGTCGGTGAGCGCAACGCGGGTCAGCGCGATGTAGGCGTCACTGGCTCCGGGCTTCAGGAGGTCGCGGTAGAACTTGATGGCCTGGGCGGTCATGAAGACGCCGTCGTCGGTCTTCTGCCATTCCTTGTCCCGCTCCTGGTTCCACAGCCGTTCGGCTTCGTCGGCGTCCTTGGGAAGCTGCCACTTCTCCGGCGTGCCGAGGTAGTGGTTGACGTAGTGCCAGGCGCACATGAAGCCGCGGGCGTCGTCGGCGGAGACATCGATGCCGAGGTTCCTCATGCCCTGGAGGATCTGGGTGCTGAAGACGCAGGCGGCGCCGGTGGTGTATTTCTGGGAGACCGGCTCGCCCCACTTGTCGTAGTCCCACTGGCCGCTCTGCTTGTGCAGTTGCCTGACCGAGGCGTGCACGAGGCGCACCTTCGTGACGGTGGCGGCCAGGGTCCCGTCGCGCATGGCGTTCTTGTTGCCCATGTCGATGAACAGGCGGGAGGACTGCGACAGCCTTCGGCCCGGTCCCTCGACACCTCCGAGGCGGCCGGTGGAGCGCAGGGTGAATGCCCCGGTGGGTGCGAGGTAGGTGCCGATGAGGCCGACGGTGCCCTGCAGCATGGAGGCGGTTCCGTGGTGGTGGCCGAAGAAGCCCTCGGCGGCCTTGACGTCTGCCTCGCTCCAGTCCGGCGGTGGGGTGGATGCCTCCCGCAGGAACTGGGCCAGTCGATCGGGAAGCCGTGACATATCCGTGTCGGGCTTGAGCGTTCCGATCGTCCGGAAGAGGGCGTTGATCCCGTCGACCTCCCTGTTCTTGAGGAGGTCGGTCACCAGCGCATCAGCCGCAGGATCTCCGACCTTGCTCGCAGCCTCCAACTCAGCTGCAACCGTTGCGGATGTCAACGCCATATCGATACTCCTCCGATATTCATCCAATTGACCATGCAATGGGTGACCTGCGCACAGACGTACTCCCGCCCAGGGGGCGCCCCTTGGTGCTGCGCGAGAAGACCCTGGATTGCCGCTCTCGCAGAGGGAGGCCCATCGTGTGGGCTGCTCGATGGGCATGAATGAGAAGGACTCGTGCGGCAAGATCACTTCACTTCGATCTTGCCGCAATCGTCGCCTCGAATTGGTCACCCAATAGGAGTAAGGGGGCGTGCGCCCCGCGTGAATCAGGGAGTGCGCGGAGACTGTCGTTTCGGTCGGTGGCGTGTTGCGCTGCGCGTTTTATCAGGCCGCAGCCGAGTGACTGCCGGGTTAGCGAAGCCCCTTCAGCGGGTGGCGTCCATACGTCTTCTTCCAAGCCGCGGTGGCATCTTGCTTGTCAGGTTGGGCCACTACCAGCACTCCGTCCGCCTCGGAGAGCTCCGAGCCGGACAGCGACACCGGTCCACCCCGGATAGGTGGCTCTCCTCGATCGGGTGGTCATCTCCCGAAAAAACGGTTTGGCACAAATCTGGCCCGTCAAGATCGCCCGTATGACTATCCGTCGCTGGGCCGCTGCCGCGGCCGCTATCTTTTCCGTCGCAGTCCTGACAGGGTCCGCTCAAGCCGCACCCACCGCCGCCCCCGTCCCCTCGGGGCCTGTTGTCATCACCAACGACGCCCACACCAACTACCTGGTCCCTGACGACACGGTCGGCAACGCCGGCACCTTCCTGCAGGTCTACTACCGGCACGACCATCCCTTCCCGCGCACATTCCAGTTCGAGCAGGTGAACGGGCGTCCCGGAATCTTCCACTGGAAGAGCGCCCGAACCGGGAACTGCGCCGACGCCAGGGCCGGGGAGCCGGGGGGCTCGGTGTACCTAGCTGCGTGCACGACGAACAAGTCCCAGTGGTGGGTCCTCAGGTCGACCGATGAGAGCCCTGCACGGTGGGTTCTGTCGCCCTTCCTGAACGAGGACGTTGCTGTCACCGGCTTGTTCGGGGACGACAACTACGCACCGCTGCGTGAACTGCCCAACCTCAACTCTCCAACTACTTCGCAGATGTGGCACTTCACCCGGCAGTGATGGCGTTGTCCTTCGGTGCTGCGTTCCGCGTAGGGCTCCGCCCCGCCCTACGGCAGGGCCCTGCGCGGGAGGCTGGTGGCGGAGCGGCACGGTGATCAGCTGCCGGATATGGGCCGCCGGCGGCACGTAGGAATGGGTCCTGACCTCGAAGTCTCGTGACGGTCCACCGACTGAGTCGGTGGACCGACTTCGTGCTGTGGGCCGAGGCTGCACAGGCCGAGGGCTCGATTGCCGTTCCGAGGTGGCAAGCCCCTGCGCCAGCCAAGGTGGTCGCCCTTCGCCGCGTAGCTGAGCCGCAGAAGCGACGAGGCCGCTGTTGTGGCAGGCCCACCGCCCGGCCCGTGAGGGCGGGCAGGGCTGGCTTTCGGTCGGAACGGGGGTGATGCCGGGGGCCAGAGTCGTTGGGGCTCGCCCACCGGGGCGTGGACGGTCTCTGCGTCGGTGGCGGTGATGTCGAGCAGGCCGAGCCCGGGGCCGCTGAGCCGCCGGGGCTGAGAGGGGAGGCTCGTCCGTGACGCAAAGCAGATTAATGATCTACTCGTCGTCACTGGGTGGAGAGGGCCCCGCTGTCGCTGGAGGCCCCGGTAGAGGATGTGGTGGTGCCAGTGGGGCGGGGCTCGCGAGTCGCGGTGCTGGGTGGTGGCGTGGCCGGGTTGACGGCAGCGATGGAGCTGGCGGAGCGCGGCTTCGAGGTGACGGTGGTGGAGCCGGCCGGTTGGGGTGGCAAGGCCCGCAGTGCGTGGGTGCCGGGGACCGGCCGCGGCGGGCGGCTGGACCTGCCCAGTGAGCACGGGTTTAGGTTCTTCCCCGGGTTCTACCGGAGTCTGCCGGACACTTTGCGCCGGATCCCGGTCGACGGCAGCCCGGAAGGGGTGGCGGGGAATCTGCGGGAGGCGACACAGATGCTTTCCGCGCGCTCGGGCCGGGTGGGTGAGCGGGTCACCGATGTGTCCGTGGCTGCGGGGGCTCGGACTCCGATGGAGTTCCTGCGTGCTGTCGGGCTGGAGGCGGGTGGCAGGGGGCTGACGAGCGAGGAGCTGCTGTACTTCGCGAACCGGATGCTCGTCTACATGACGAGCAGTGACGAGCGGCGGCTGGGCCAGTGGGAGTCGACCTCGTGGTGGGACTTCGCCGCGGCCGACGGCGCCTCCGAGGAGTACATCAAGGCGTGTGTGGTGGGCGCGACCCGCACCGTGGTCGCGGCAAGGGCCGAGGTCTGCAGCGCCCACACGGTCGGCGGGTTCCTGGAGGCTTTCAGCTACGGGTTCCTGGGCCGGGGCGAGGAACTGCAGCCGGCGGACCGGGTCCTCAACGGCCCCACCAGCACAGCCTGGATCGACCCCTGGATCGGTCATCTGGCATCCCTGGGGGTGCGGCTGAAGCTCGGCTGGGGGGTCGAACGGTTGGCCCTCAACGGTCGTCGAGTCACCGCGGCCGGAATACGGGGCCCCCGCGGCCGGCGCCGGGAGCTGGAAGCTGACTGGTATGTCTGCGCGCTGCCGGTGCACCGCGTCGGCGCGCTGCTGGACCGCGGGCTCGCGGAGGCCGACCCGGAACTCAAGGGGGTGACGGGCCTGCACACGGACTGGATGGTCGGCATGCAGTTCTACCTGACCCAGCCGGTGCCGGTCACTCACGGCCATGTCCTGTTCCTGGACTCTCCCTGGGCGCTCACCTCGATCAGCCAGGCCCAGTTCTGGGACGGTGACTTCCCTGCCACCTACGGCGACGGAACGGTGGCCGACTGCCTGTCGGTGGACATCTCCTCCTGGGACACCCCGGGCATCCTGTACGGCAAACCGGCCCGTGAGTGCAGCCGGGCGCAGATCGCGGCCGAGGTCTGGGCGCAGCTGTGCGACGGGCTCAACGGAGCTGGTCGAACCCGACTGCACGAGGGGTTGCTGCATTCGTGGGAGCTGGATCCGGCGGTGCGGAACCTTGACGGGCCGGGGCCGGCCGTCAACGACGAGCCGCTGCTGATCAACACCACCGGTTCCTGGGCGGCGCGCCCGCGGGCGGTGACGGCGGCGGCGAACTTGTTCATGGCCGGGGACTACGTGCGCTCCCCGGTGAATCTGGCGACGATGGAGGGCGCGAACCAGGCCGCCCGTCTCGCGGTGAACGCCCTGCTGGAGGCGGCCGGTGGCGCCGGGGTTCCCGCGGCCGTGCACGCCCTGCACCAGCCCGGGGAGTTGCGCAGGCTCAAGGAGGTGGACGCCGAGCTGTTCGGTCAGGGGCGGGCTCACATCATGGACGGGCTGCCGCCGTGGAAGGTCAGTGCACGCGCCTGACCACGACCGTGCACAGCGCTTCGAGGTCTTCGAGAGCTTCGGGCAGTGCTGTGAGGCGGTGGAGCCGGTCGCGTGCGGCTGTTGCGTGCTGGGCGGCGCGGTCGCTGGTCCAGGCCCGGCCACCCGCCTCCTCGACCAGGCGGGCGAGGTCGGCCGTATCGCTGCCGGGCTGGGTGTAGAGGCGGGCGAGTTCGTCGCCGGCCGGGGTCCCGGAGCCCAGCGCGGCGACCACGGGCACCGACATCTTGCGGTTCTTCAGATCGTTGAAGACGGGCTTTCCGGTCACCGCCGGGTCGCCCCAGATGCCAAGCAGGTCGTCCACGAGCTGGAAGGCCATGCCGAGGTCGTGCCCGAACTCTGCCCACTGGGCGGAGACGGCCGGGGCGGCGCCTCCGTAGAGGGCGCCCAGGCGGCAGGCGCAGGCGAACAGTGAGGCGGTCTTGCCCGAGACCATCTCCAGGCACTCCGCCAAGGTGACCTGCGTTCGGCCTTCGAAGACCAGGTCCAGGCTCTCGCCGACAGCCAGTTGGATCAGCACGTCCACCAGGGCGGCCGACGCCTCACGAGCCACCGGCCCGTCCGGCCCGTCGCTCTCCGACAGGACGTCGAACACGGTCAGCATCATGGCGTCTGCGGACCGGGCTGCGGACGACGGGCCGAAGACCTGCCAGGCGGCCGCACGGTGGCGCCGCATCGTGTCACCGTCCAGAACATCGTCGTAGAGAAGCGACAGGTTGTGCACCATCTCCACGGCCGCGGCCGCTGGCACCGCCGGCCGGTCCGCGCCTCCCACCGCACGCGCACACGCCAGGGTCAGGGCCGCGCGCACGTACTTACCGCCCTGCCGTGCGCCCTCCCCCGACCAGCCGAACTGATAGGCAGCCACCTCAGCGGCGGGCCCCTGAAGCGACCCCACCCACCGTCGCAACTCCCCTTCGCAAGCATCGCCCGCGCTGCGCAATACCTCATCGACCGCGCCCACCGTCAAGCCCCCTATCGTCAGCTCCACACGAAACCATGCGCCTCTCTGCCCCGGCTGTCGGCGGGCAGGATTCCTCCAGGGGTCCATCATGGCGCGCCCGGCCGGTACAGAACCTCGCCGCTGCCCCGGCAGTGCGGTCGGGCAGGCACGAGAGGCGTCGGAAATACTGCTGCACATGAATGAACCCCGACCCACCAGCAAGTCCGGCAAACTCGGTCTGTCGCGACGGCTGGTCCCCATGACCGGCCGTGACCCGGAAGAGCACGGACGGACGGCCTCGCCGCTGGAGCTCTTGTTCGACCTGACCTTCGTGGTCGCCGTCGGCACGGCGGCGTTCCAGTTCGCCGAGATGGTCGCCGAAGGGCATGCAGGCCAGGCGGTCATCGCGTTCGTGCTGGCGATGTTCGCGATCAGCGTCGCCTGGATCAGCTTCAGCTGGTTCGCTTCCGCCTTCGCCACCGACGACTGGCTCTACCGGGTCGTGACGATGCTGCAGATGGCCGGCGTCGTTGTGTTCTCGCTCGGCCTGCCCGCCATGTTCCACTCCGTCGAGGAGGGCGGCCACCTCGAACTGCGGGCCATGGTCATCGGCTACGTCGTGATGCGGATCGCGATGGTGTTCCAGTGGTGGCGCGCCGCCCGGGAGGCCCCGTCATTCCACGACGCCTGTATGGCCAACATCCGCTGGACGCTGATCGTCCAGGCCGGGTGGATCGTCGTGGCCTTCGTCCACATGCCGATCGCCGTCGTCTTCGTTGCCTTTGCCGTCCTGGGCGCCCTCGAACTCGCCCTGCCGGTGCTTGCGCAGGGCTCCGCGGGTGACACGCCCTGGCACCCGCACCACGTCGCCGAACGGTACGGACTCTTCGCAATCATCGTCCTGGGCGAGGGCGTCGTCGGTACAGTCGCCTCGTCCGGTGATCTCCTGGGCGGCGGGGACAGCACTCAGTGGACCTGGAACGCCATCGCCGTCGTCATCGCTGGTGTGGGCCTGACATTCGGTATGTGGTGGATGTACTTCCTGACACCGTTCGGCGACATCCTGGTACACCGGCGCAAGCGCGGATACCTCTTCGGCTACGGCCACATCCCCTTGTTCATCGGCGTCGCCGCAGCCGGCGCCGGGCTCCACGTCGCGGGCCTGTACATGGAACATCACGCCAAGATCTCCGGCACCGCCGTCGTCCTCGCTCTCGCACTCCCGGTCGGCCTCTACATGCTCATGATCTACCTCCTGCACACCCTGCTGCTGTCCACGGCCGACCGCTTCCACATCCTTCTGGTCGCCCTCACCATCGCCGTACTGCTTACGGCAGTCCTCCTGGCCGCCGCCGGCGTGGACATCGCGGTATGCCTGCTGGTCGTCATGCTCGCGCCGTTCGTCACCGTGGTCGGCTACGAGACGATCGGACACCGCCATCAGCAGAAGATGCTGCAAGACCTTGATACGCAGTAAGCAGAGGGCCATTTTCACCGGACCATCAACGCGCACAGTATGGGCGGAACAGGCCCCACCCCTCACGGCTGCATCGAATGGCCGGGCTCTCCCCGGTCCGTAGTGAGGAGCGTGGAGGTCGGCTTGGTCTGCCTCGTCCCTTCGGTCGGCAGGCCGAAGGGACGAGCTCGGCGAACGGAAGCACCGACGGCGCTCGTGACTTGGGGCCCTGTCTATCTCGCGGTGAATCCGCTTGCAGGGCTGGTCACGGATCTGCCCGATGACACCGCGTGGCCCAGCGGGCCGCGGGTACGTTTTTCGTGCTTTGGGTGATGGGCTGATCTCGAGCTCATAGGTTATGTCTGCTGATACTGCAGTTGGGTCTGCCACTCTCCGGGAGCAAAAATGGAACTGCACCCCCCGTACCACCTGCACGCGACAGATGTCACCGATACGCAGATCAAGCTGGCTTGGAGGCCTGCCAGCGACTCCGTCGACGTCCAGTACGTCGTCTTCCGTGATGGGCTGGAGATCTCCCGGCGCTCCGAGACGACCTTCACCGACAGCAGCCTCACTCCTGACACGGAGTACAGGTACTTCATCGCGTCCACCGACGCCTCGGGCGAATTCTCCGTCCCCTCCGACGTCGCCTCCGTGCGTACCAACGGAGGGGGCCATGCCGTACCTGAATGGGATTCCAACAGCACCTCCTACGAGGTCGGCGACGCAGTGCTCTACAGGGGCAACATCTACCACTGCCTCCAACGGCATACCTCGAACGTCAGCTGGGCCCCTACCGCTGCCGTGACCCTGTGGAAGCGCGCCTAAACCGAGGCATTGGCCAAGGTCGACAGCCGCCTGCAAGCCGAGTCTGAGGCCCTGTCCAGAGGCTTCCGCCTCGACCTCGACGCGTGCACGGGGCTGCTGGACCCCTGCATTGGGTCCTGCGCGGTCTGCGGCTCCGATTCCTGCGCGGCGTCGGAGCCGCGTCGTTTCCCTGGCGCCGAAGGTCCCTGATCTCCCCGAGCGGTCGGGGTCTTCGTGCTTGGCGATCTGCGCGCGGGCCCGGTGGTGGGGTCCGTCGGACCGGGGGCCCAACCACAGTGCTGGTCCGACAGCCTCGGGCATCGCCACCGGACCGCCCCACACCCAGTCCGCAGAGTGGAGCGCGACCGGATGTCGACCCAGTACAAGCACCGCCCCACTTGGAGTCGTTGTCTGCCCTCTGGACGATCTCATAGGCCCGCAGGAGCAATCCCTATCCGTGTTCATAGCGCCCAGGTTTGGCGGCGACACGGTTACCCAGGCGTTGAGGTGTCACGAGTCGCCGGGCGGCCAGGCTGACGCGAGGTCGCATCCGGGCGGTTGCCTGGGGAACTGTCTGACCACTGCAGAATTGTCGGTCAACTGCTGACGCAGCAACCGGTTCTCGGTGATCGACTGGTGCAGGACGCCGACGAGCGCTTCGATATCGGCCTTGAGCTGGGTGATCTCCTTGGCGTCCGAGGCTCTGAGCTCCTTGAGATGCCTGATCTGTCGGCGCAGACGCTTCTCGTTGTCCGGCACGTCCCCGCGTGCGCGGACCCTGGCGTAGAACTCGTTCCTGAGATCCGTATGGCGCTGGGTCAATGCGTTGCGTGGGACTCCGGCCTCGGCTGCGAGCGCAACGATTGTCAGTGCCCCGTTTGAGTGCTCGGACTTGTCCTCCAGGATCCGGGCCATGGCCGTTCGGATGCGTTCTCGTTCGTCTGGAACTGGACTCATGGTGTGGGCTCCCGGGTGTGAATGCGGTCGTGGGCGTGACGTTCGGCCAGAGTCCGAAGGTGACCGGCGTGGCGTGCCAGTCGGTCGGCCAGCGGGCCGGGTACGCCGTCCGAGGCAGCCTGCTTCTCCAGGCCGTGCGCCCGCTGGAGCAGCAGTTCTGCGTGATGGTCGGTGCGCGCGACGTTCGCGCATGTCGGCTGGCACCGGTCCAGTCGCGGAGCGTCGACGGGTTCCATCCGATGGCACAGTGCTCGTTCCCGGTCGTAGACGCACATCAGGAGGGCCCCTGGGTTGTCGTGAACGGTCAGGGCCGGATTGCCGAGGAGGTCCCGGGCCTGGCGGGGGGTACGGATCGACCCGGCGAAGATCGGGGCGTGTGAGGCGGCGTGGATCGCGCGGCGCGCGGCGGGTCCGGAGACGCCTGTTCCCTGAGCGAGGTCCTCGTGGAGGATGGTGAGGGTGTCGGCGGTGCTCCGGGCGGTCTCGATGTCCAGCAGCTCATGGATGCCGCCGCGGCCGCGGGCGGCGTACCCGCCACTCATGGCGGTGCGCAAGTGCCCGTACTGGATGGCCAGCGCGGCCAGGCCGCCGGGGCGGCGGGCGATGTGCCAGGCCAGGGTGCGGCGGAAGCGGGCCAGCCCGATCGCTCCGTGAGGGTCGTGCGGAATGATCTCGTGTTCACGGTCCAGTTTCCGGGCGAGTTCGCCGGCCCAGGCCACGAAGCCTTCGATGCGGGAGCGCATCCCCTCGTTGCTGATCGATACGGAGGAGGCCGTGGAGGCGGTGTGGAAGGAGTGCGCGGCTGCGTCGAAGAGCAGCCCGCCGTCCGGGGCGATCCTCTCCAGCAGCCTGATCGCGCGGACCACGGGCGGGATCGCGACCCAGGGCACCTCCCGGGGTTGCCCGGCGGAACGGTGGTTGCCGTCCTCGTCAGAGGCGTTCTTGAATACACGCCCGTAGATCAGGTGACGGCCGGAATCCGGCTCGGGGCAGCAGCCCGTCTCAAGTCCCAGCACTTCCGCAGGACGCATCCCGGTCAGGTAAGCCAGGACGATAAAGCACGCCGTGCCCAGATGCCGCATGAGCTGGCGGGTCTCGGTGAAGTCGATGGACTGGGTCCACGGCTTGCCGTCGAGGCGGCCCGTGACCGGAACCGCGAGGGGGCAGGTGCCTGGGTTGTCCCGCACGTACGGGAGCAGGTGCCGCCACGGTGCGGTGCCCAGCAGGGCGTTGACCTGCGAGGCCGGGCAGCCCGCCTGGGCGGCGATGTAGACGTTGGCCAAGGCGTGACGGTGGCCGGCGTTGCGTCTGCTGGGGACGGGCAAGCCGTGGTCGATCAGGTCCCGGAGGTAGAGCTTGAGCCGTGCTTTGGTGTCGGGCGTGCCCCGCGTACCAGCCACGGCCTCGGCGAGCCGGCGGCTTTCGACCCGGGCCGCGAAGATGTCGTCGGCGAAGTCGTCGACCATCCGCAGTGCCCAGATCAGCAGCGGTCCCATGGTGGCTGCGGAGATCGGCTCGGTGGTGTTCTCACCCCGTCCCGCCGCAGGGGCGGCGGGCAGGTAGTCGTCGACGCCCTGCCGGTGCCAGGGAGGCATGGGCATTCCGCTCGGGGCAACGCCTGCCGTGTCGAAGGCCCACAGCCGGGTCAGAGCGACCAGGTCCTTCGTGACCGCACTCCTCCCGGCCCCCGGCCGCCGGGCCAGATGACCGGCGTAGGCGCCGAGAGCGTCTTCGGTTACCTCGTGCAGGCCGTGCAGCTCTTGCTGATGCAGCCAGGTCGTGAACCCCTGCCATCGGAGCACGGTGTCGTGGATTCCATGGGGCCCCAGCCGCGAGTGCCAAGCCGGATGCCCGACCAGGACGCTCGCGGGCAGCGGATTGTTGATCATCGTCCAGGCCGCCATCTGCATCTGAGGCCGCACCGTATCCGGGAAGCGGGCCCAGTTCAGGCTGGGCCGGTAGGCGCTGGGGTTGGCGACCAGCGGGGCGAGCGACCAGACTTCGTCGGCGTAGATCGACACGGGTACCGGTCCCGGGGCCACGACCTGCGACGGTTCGACGACCAGTGTGTCCCAGGCGGGAGGAGAAGCCGGGAGTTCGGCGGGCAGCAGGCTCACAGGTCGAATTCCCCTTGAAGAAGCTGGTCGATGAGTGCGCGGTCCGTGGCCGTGACCGCGTCCAGCCCGGCCTCCCAGACCGGCGCGCCGAGGCGTGAGCGCAGATCAGTGAGGCGTGCGTGGGCATCCGCCCAGTCCGTCTCCCACGCGGCCGGCTCCACGACGCCGCGAAGGGTTTCCAGCGCCTGGAGCAGATGTGCCAGCCGCGGGTGGTGGGCGGGCGTGACCCGCGCGTTCGGGCAGGCTGTACAGAGCAGGAACGACGCACCGCATCCCTGCGCGGCGGGGGTGAAGGGACTGTTTTCCCAGTCCGCGCAGCCGTTCGTGACCGTCTCGCGGAGGCCGTCCGTCGGCCGGTCGGCCAGCCGGGCTGCAAACACGGTGCGGCGGGCCACGTCCAGCGCCTCCAGGGCTCCGTCGGCGATGACCGGCACGGCCGCCTCCCGCACCTGCGGCTCGCTCAGCACGTAGACCCGGTCATGGGTGTCCTGGGTGTTCTGCCCGGGCTCACGCCGGTGCAGCACGTTCACCGTCCTGCGGATGCGGCGCATCGGCGCCCCCGACAGTCCCACCGACTTCGCCCAGGCCCGACCGGACATCTCGTTCACCCCGAATCCGAAGGGCCCCACCCTCGTCTCACCGGGATACGCCTGCGCCACATGAGGGGTGGTCTGGTGCCACACCAGCAATCGGTCGATGCTCTCCTCCACCGTCGCGACCACCGCCCGGGCATGAGCGGTCGCCTCCAGCGCCTCGGTGAACACCCGGCCTGCCGAGTCAGCACCGAAGTCGGTGATGTTGCGGCTCTCGTAGCGTCCGCGGTGCCCCGTACGGCGCCGCTTCTCCAGCTCCAGCCTGTAGACGGGCCGACTCGTCTCAGCTGTACCCGGCAGCGCCCGCGGCACCGGCAGTTCGGAGACCGTGGTCGAGTTCAGCCCGAGCTCCGCCGTGATCAGCACCGCCAGCGCGGCCACCTCCGTGCGGCTGAGGTGGAGCCGCTTCCACGTGTGCTGGGCCCCGTCCCCGCCCAGCACCGGCCGGTAGCGGCGCAGTACCCGGCTGCGAGTGCTCGGCTTCTGGTACTGCGGGACGTCGCCGGTGCGGGCGAGTACGTCCAGGGCCTCACCGAGCAGCCACGCGTCACCGTCTGCCGGCACTGCGCCGGAGCGCCAGGCCACCAGATGCTCGCGGTTCTCCCTGATCCGCAGCAGTGCCGAGCGGAACGTCCGGCGCGCGGCCCGCCGGATCTCGCTGAATTCCTCGGGCGAGTAGGCCTGGTCGTGGCCCTTGGCCCAGAAGAACCGCTTGGCCATTACTTCCCGTACCGCTGGGGAGAGCCGCGGATCCAGCTGGAGCAGTGAGACGATGGCGGAGAACTTCTTGTACCCGTTCGACCGGGGCGGCAGGCTCAGCCGCCACATCGTCCACTGCGCCGCGGTCAGCGTGTCCACGTCCTGCGGCACCTCGTCCAACCCGGCGAGGAACTCCGTGAAGGGCTTGACCAGGTACCACTGCGCCTCGCTGGACGCGATGCTGTCCCAGCCTCCGCCCGGGGCGCACTTGGCCGCGTACAGCGCGGCCAGAGACCGTTGGAAGGCATCCGGGACGGGTAGTTTGCCGAAGTCATAACGACGCACTTTGCCCTGGGCGTCGCGGTGTTCCACGACCAGTCCCTCCCTCTGGCGGACTGGCGGCCGCTGATGCGGACCATCCGGCAAAGCGGCTGCGCGCCCACGCCGGCTCACCGGCCCGCCAGCCGCTCGTCCAGATCCTGGATGCCTTCGCTCTCACGGGCCAGCCGGGCGAACAACCCGCTCAGCTCCTCCTCCGAGGTAGTTCCGTCCGGGAGCGTGAAGTCCGCGAGTAGCGATCGCAGCTGAAGGTCGGCGACCGGGGCGAGGTAGACCGACTTCGTAGTCTCCAGCTGGGCGTGGCCGAGCAGATCTTGCACCATCCGCCACGGATCGCCGTACAGCAGGCGAAAGTCCCGCCGTTCCTCGGGCGTCAGGCCCATCCGCCGGTCCATCACGTGGTTGAGGACGACGAGCATGACCAGCGCGAAGCTGTGGCGACACATGTGCGGTGCGCAGAATGGTGGCTCGCTCACCACGGGTGCGAGCACCAGCGTGCACCGCTCGTTCGCGGTGCGGAAGACCCCTTCCCACGAGGCTGGCCGAAACGGCAGGCCGGACTCGTTCAACCACAACCACAGCGGTTCCGGGCCCGCAGGTCCTTCGGTGAACATGAGCATCCGTTCCGCAACTGTCGCCTCCGTCAGCGGTGTCTGGCCCGCCAGCCCGTCCCGGTCACGCCAGTGCAGTACGCGCCGGTGCCGTCCGGTCTCGCGCGTCACCAGCCGCATCGGCAGACCGTCGTAGCGGCCCACTGCCTGCGCACGCCTCACCACCCGGGCCCGCGAGGACTCGACGTACCCCTCGACCTCCCCCACCACCACACCTGAGGCATAGAACGTGCGCGCCCTTCTCGACTTCGTCACCACCCGGGCCAACCGCCCTACGTAGTAACGACCTCCCTCCAGCTGAAGGCGCGGGACCTCCAACGTCAGCAACGACGCCCCCTCCGTCAGCCGCATCCCGGATGAGAACAGCAGATCGGCGAAGGCGGCGTTGCGGTCAGCCAGACGGCCAGCCCATCCCGCCGACGGCAGCCCCTCGGCGCCGTACCCCAGCAGCCCCACCTCGACCCAGCGGCGAAACGCCCGTGGCGTCAGCCAGCGCACCTCGCTGGTCCGCGCGTTCCTCGCCCGGGCCGCCGGCACCAGAACAGACACGCCCCCACGCCCCGCCACCGACCGCACCAACACCGGGCTGGTCATCACGTAGCCGTGCTGGACCGCCCACTCGTACAAGCGCGCCAGCGCTGCAAGCCCGCGGTTCCACCGCGCCCCACCAACCCTGCGCGGATTGCGCAGAGACCTCGTCCGCCAGTCCTCGAAGTCCCACAGATCATTAGCCACCGCCTCGCGCCACGACTTCCCCCTCCCCCACAGGAAGTCGAAGAACAGACAGTAGTCGTCCGTGTAGTTCCGCTTCGTCTCCTGCGCGAGACGAGCAAACGACGAACGGCACAGGTACCAGCTCAGCCCCTCATCGACTCGGTAGTCCGGAGAAAGAAGGATGGGGTCCCCCGCATGAATGCCCACCCGGTCCTCACGCTCAGCCAAGTCCTCCCACCCCGCCAGGACCGTCACTCTGAGCTCATTCACCCGTCGGCCCTGCGGCACCCAGTAAGTACGCCACCCCGGCATGCGCTCACCCCTGCTCGATCCGCTTCAACACGTCGATCCAACAGGGAAGACGACGCCGGGGATCAGAGCGCGACCGGTGAGGCGGTCGCCGCCCTGCACCTGCTGCTGGAGGCGAGGATGCGCCGCCGCCTGTTCTTCTCTGAACTAACAGATCGTCCCGATTCGTGATCAATCACCGCTCCGTCACGGTGGGCTGTCCGTGGACAATCCGCGTGCACTGGTTGATCAGGGTGCGGAACACTGGGCAATGAGCTTTGCAGCCTCCCGGACAGTGCAGGAGCGAGCCCTTCGTCATGTCGCGGAATTGGCGTCGGGCCCTCCGATGGCGGGCAGGTGCCAGGTGAGAATCCAGCCGGCGGTAATCGCTACCGCGCCGCCAGCCAGGGCGATTGCGCCGCCTGTTCCAATGCCTGCGGCCACCACGCCCAGGCAGACCGGTCCGACGCCCTGGAGCGTCATGCTGCCGGAGCCGAGCAGGCCGAAGGCCTGGCCTTGGCCGTCCTGCGGCAGGGCGTCCAGGAACGGGCGTTGCAGGCCGAGACCGTAGGC
>BMTG01000026.1 GCA_014649555.1 Streptomyces globisporus
TGTGTATTTCAAAAGGAACCGCGTCCCAGCATGATGCTGGAGACGGGGTATCAACATATCTGGCGTTGACTTTTGGCACGCTGTTGAGTTCTCAAGGAACGGACGCTTCCTTCGGTCCCGTATCACCGGGGCCCTCCGGGCGCTTCCCTTCGTTTTTCTTCTTTGTCTTGCTGTCTTGCGTTTCCGACTCTATCAGACTCTTTCGCGTCCGATTCCCGGTCGAAGCGGGTTTCGCATTTCGCTTCCAGGTAATTCGCTTTCGCGCTTTCCCTTTCGGCGGGTCCGACTCTATCAGGCCTTTTCCGTCCCCTTGACCACGGCCTGCGGGCATGCCGAAGGAAAGGTCATGGTTAGGATCTGGGCTTGAAAGTCGCCGCCGACCCCCGACTCAAAGTCGCGTTGGGGTCAGGCAGGAGTACGACAGTACAGGTCACCGGGGACCGAGGCAAATCGTTTCTGGTGCACCCCTAGGTCCGCCAAGCGGTAGGTCTCGGGCGGAACCGGGACTTCATATGACTTACTCTGCTGAGCAGTACGCCGTCCCCCATCAGTCGCGGCGGCGACACCCGAATCTCCACCCCCTGGGAGGCTCCCCATGACCAACGTGACGTCCCCTCTTGCTGGACGCGCCATCGGACTCACCGCGGTTCCCGACCCGGTCTTCTCCGGCGCGATGGTCGGTCCCGGCACCGCCATCGACCCTGTACGTGAGCCCTCCGAGGCCGTGTCCCCGGTCGACGGCATCGTCGTCTCCCTCCACCCCCACGCGTTCGTCGTCGTCGACGCCGACGGGCACGGGGTCCTGACGCACCTCGGTATCGACACCGTCCAGCTCAACGGCGAGGGCTTCGAGCTTCTCGTGAACAAGGGGGACACCGTGACCCGGGGCCAGGGCATCGTGCGCTGGGACCCGGTCGCCGTCGAGGCCGCCGGCAAGTCACCCATCTGCCCGATCGTGGCCCTGGAGGCCACCGCCGAGTCGCTCTCCGATGTCCGTGAGGACGGGGACGTGAAGATCGGCGACACGCTGTTCGGCTGGCAGTAGCGCCTCGGGCGCAGTCACCAGCCAGTTGCACAACCACCGCGGTGACTCGGTCACCGCACAACCGGAGACGGGTGAAATGGAGACAACGCTGCGAGGCGTCGGCGTGAGCCACGGTGTGGCCATCGGCGAGGTTCGGCACATGGGTACGGCGGTGCTGGAGCCGCCCGCCAAATCGATTCCCGCCGAGGAGGCCGAGCGCGAACAGGGGCGTGCCCGGCAGGCGGTGGAAGCCGTGGCGGCCGATCTGGTCGCGCGCGGCAATCTGGCCGGTGGCGAGGCACAGCACGTGCTCGAGGCGCAGGCCATGATGGCGCAGGACCCCGAGCTGATGTCCGATGTCGATCGGCGTATCGCCGTGGGCAGCACCGCCGAGCGTGCCGTGTACGACGCGTTCGCCGCGTACCGTGCGCTGCTCGCCAATGCCGGGGAGTACCTGGCGGGGCGGGTCGCCGACCTCGACGACGTACGGAACCGGATCGTGGCGCGACTGCTCGGTGTGCCGATGCCCGGTGTGCCGGACAGCGACGAGCCGTACGTCCTCATCGCGCGGGACCTGGCGCCGGCCGATACCGCGCTCCTCGACCCGACGCTGGTGCTCGGCTTCGTCACCGAGGAGGGCGGGCCGACCAGCCACAGCGCGATCCTGGCGCGGGCGCTCGGCGTTCCGGCCGTGGTGGCGCTGCCCGGCGCCGGTGAGCTGGCCGAGGGCACGGTCATCGCGGTGGACGGCAGCACGGGTGAGATCTTCGTCGATCCGAGTGCGGAGAAGCGCGCCGAGATGGAGGCCGCCGCTGCCGCGCGTAAGGCTGCGCTGTCCGCCTCGACGGGACCGGGTGCCACGTCGGACGGGCACAAGGTGCCGCTGCTCGCCAATGTAGGCGGTCCGGGCGATGTGCCCGCGGCGGTCGAGGCCGGGGCCGAGGGTGTCGGTCTTTTCCGCACCGAGTTCCTGTTCCTGGACGACAGCAAGCAGGCTCCTTCCGAGGAGAAGCAGGTCGCGGCCTACCGTGCGGTGCTGGAGGCGTTCCCCGAGGGGCGCGTCGTCGTGCGCGTGCTGGACGCCGGCGCCGACAAGCCGCTGGACTTCCTGACCCCGGCCGACGAGCCGAACCCGGCGCTCGGCGTCCGTGGGCTGCGGAGCCTGCTGGACCACCCCGAGGTGCTGCGTACCCAGCTGACCGCGCTGGCAAAGGCCGTCGAGGGGCTGCCGGTGTACCTGGAGGTCATGGCCCCCATGGTGGCCGACCGCATCGACGCCAAGGCGTTCGCCGACGCGTGCCGTGAGGCCGGGCTGCAGGCGAAGTTCGGCGCGATGGTGGAGATTCCGTCCGCCGCTCTGCGGGCGCGGTCGATCCTCCAGGAGGTGGAGTTCCTGTCGCTGGGCACCAACGACCTGGCGCAGTACACCTTCGCGGCGGACCGTCAGGTGGGCGCGGTGTCGCGGCTCCAGGACCCGTGGCAGCCCGCGCTCCTGGATCTCGTGGCGCTGTCCGCCGAGGCCGCTCGTGCCGAGGGCAAGAGCTGCGGTGTCTGCGGGGAGGCCGCCGCCGATCCGCTGCTGGCGTGTGTGCTGACGGGTCTGGGTGTCACCTCGCTCTCCATGGGTGCGGCGTCCATTCCTTATGTGCGGGCCACGCTGGCCAAGTACACGCTGGCGCAGTGCGAGCGGGCGGCGAACGCCGCTCGGTCGGCCGACTCGGCCGACGAGGCGCGCAGCGCTGCGCAGGCCGTGCTCTCGGGCGAGTAGGCGAGTGGACGAGTAGCACAGCAAGGGTTCCGGGGAGGGGCCTCCCGCCGTTGGCGGGAGGCCCCTCCCCCTTTTGTCAGTGGTGGGTTTCCGGGGGCTCGGCTCCGATGTCGAATCCCGCGCAGTACTCGACGCCCGATTCCGGGGAGACGGGCTCTCCGGTGTCCGCGTCCGTGCAGTAGGCGTTGAAAACCTCGCCGGCGGTGAGCGGGGCGAGGCCGCCGTGGGCCAGGCGCCAGCCGTGGACGCGGTCCGGGCTGTCGGGGGCGCTGGTGCGCAGGACCACGCCCCCGCGTGATTCCAGGGCGACGGCCACCGCGAGGACGGTGGCGAACTCGGCGCCCTCCGCGCTGTCGAGGCGGGCCGGTCCTGTGCTGTCGCGGTGGGTGTGGAGGACGGCCAGGAGCTGGTCGTTGTCCGTCGGGACGCTGCACACCAGGTGGTGGGTGCCCGGTCCCGCCGTTTCCAGCAGCCGCATCAGGAGGTGCGAGGCCCGGTCGAAGGCCGCGCGTCCGATGTCCTGGCCGCAGTCGGCGCAGGTGCCGAGGTCGGCGAGGAGGAGGGTGGCGTACTCCCAGGTGGCCTGGCGGACCGCGCGGGAGACGAGGACGGGGATGAGGTCGTCGATGCCCTGGCCGGTGTAGGCGACCGTGGCTCCGGCGGCGGCGATCTCCGCGGTGAAGCGGCTGCGGCTGGCCCCTGTGTCGGCGTCGAGGCCCGACTCGGTGCAGAACTCCCCGTAGTCCTCCGGGTCGAAGAGGGCGACGGTGGTGTGCACGCCCTGGGCCGTGAGCGCCTTGAGCAGGGCCTCGACCTGTTGCAGGTAGACGGTGTGGTCGTCGAAGGGGAAGGTGCTGTAGCGGCGCATGGCCGCGAAGTCCTGGGCGTCGACGAGGAGGCCGACGGTACTGGGTGCTTCGCGGCGCAGCGTGCGTCGCAGGGTGGTGGTGTGCGGGGTGCCGTGCCTCCTGCCGTGCTTCTTGCGGTGTGCCGCCTTGAGCGTCATCTTGTGCTGGGCGTTCTGCTTGGTGTTGTCGGTCTGCGCCATGTGTCCCCCTGTGCGCGGTGCATCCTTGCTCACTCAGCGTAATCAGAGGGACTGACAGTGGCGTTACGCGCGGCGCTTCTCCGCCAGGTCGGCGTAGAAGTGGAGGAGGTCGAGGTTGTCGA
The DNA here is from genome assembly GCA_014649555.1 of Streptomyces globisporus. Classification (GTDB taxonomy): domain Bacteria; phylum Actinomycetota; class Actinomycetes; order Streptomycetales; family Streptomycetaceae; genus Streptomyces; species Streptomyces globisporus. Next base: position 3,963 of record BMTG01000026.1, read on the forward strand.
CGGAGCCCGGGTTGACCGCCTTGGCGAGCTCGGTGCCCTGGAGCAGGCGCTTGACCGGAACCTCGATGCGCTTGCCGGTGAGGGTGTGCGGGATGGCGGGGACCTCGATGACCTCGTCCGGGACGTGGCGCGGGGAGAGGTTGTCGCGGATGATCTGCTTGATCGCCGCGCGCAGCTCGTCGTCGAGGGTGGCGCCTTCGGTGAGGTGGACGAAGAGCGGCATCCAGTAGCCGCCGTCGGGTTCTTCGAGGCCGATGACGAGGGATTCGCGGATCTCGGGGAGCCGTTCGACGGCTTCGTAGATGTCGGCGGAGCCCATGCGGACGCCCTGGCGGTTCAGGGTGGAGTCGGAACGGCCGTGGATGATCACCGAGCCGTGGTCGGTGATGGTGATCCAGTCGCCGTGCCGCCAGACGCCGGGGTACATGTCGAAGTAACTGTCGTGGTAGCGGCTGCCGTCGGGGTCGTTCCAGAAGCGGATCGGCATGGACGGCAGCGGGTTGGTGACGACCAGTTCGCCGACCTCGTTGATCAGGGGCTTGCCCGCCGGGTCCCAGGACTGGAGGTCGGTGCCCAGGCAGGGGGCCTGGAGTTCGCCGATGTGGACCGGGAGGGTGGGGACGGCGCCGGCGAAGCAGGAACAGACGTCGGTGCCGCCGCTGACTGAGGCGATCCAGAGGTCTTCGGCGACCTCGTCGTGGAGCCAGCGGAAGCCGTCGGGCGGGAGCGGGGAGCCGGTGGTGGCGACGCACTGGACGCGGGAGAGGTCGAAGTCGCGGCCCGGGTGGATGTCGGCCTTGCGGCAGGCCATGACGTAGGCGGCGGAGGTGCCGTAGAGGGTGGCACCGGTCTGTTCGGCGACCCGCCACTGGGCGCTGACGTCCGGATAGCCGGGGCTGCCGTCGTACAGGACGACGGTGGTGCCGGTGAGGAGGCCGGAGACGAGGAAGTTCCACATCATCCAGCCGGTGGAGGTGTACCAGAAGAAGCGGTCCTCGGGGCCGAGGTCGCAGTGGAGGCCGAGCTGCTTGAAGTGTTCGAGCAGGATGCCGCCCTGGGACTGGACGATGGCCTTGGGCAGGCCGGTGGTGCCGGAGGAGTAGAGGACCCAGAGCGGGTGGTCGAAGGGGACCTGCTCGAAGACCGGTTCGGTGTCGGCGGAGGTGAGGGCGGCCCAGGCGAGGGCGCCTTCGGGGGCGTCGGTGCCGAGCAGCGGGATGTGCACGACGGCGCGCAGGGTGGGCAGTTCGCGGCGCAGCTCGGCGACGGTCTCCGTGCGGTCGTGTTCCTTGCCGCCGTAGCGGTAGCCGTCGACGGTGAACAGGACGACGGGTTCGATCTGCTGGAAGCGGTCGAGGACGCTACGGGCTCCGAAGTCGGGGGCGCAGGAGGTCCAGACGCCGCCGACGGCCGCGGTGGCGAGGAAGGCGACGACGGCCTGGGGGATGTTGGGGAGGTAGCCGCTGACGCGGTCGCCGGAGGTGACGCCGAGGGCGCGGAGTTCGGCGGCCAGGGCGCCGACCTGGCGGCGGAGTTCGGCCCAGCTGATGGGGACCTGGGTGTGGGTCTCGTCGACGTACAGGAGGGCCGGGGTGTCGGCGCGAGCCGGGTTCTCTGCGGTGCGCAGGGCGTGTTCGGCGTAGTTGAGGGTGGCGCCGGGGAACCAGGTGGCGCCGGGCATCGCGCGGTCGCCGAGGACGCTCTCGTACGGGGTGGAGAAGCGGATGTCGAACCACTCGGCCACGGCCTGCCAGAAGGTGTCGAGCTCGTCGACGGACCAGCGGTGCAGGGCGGCGTACCCGCCGTCGGCCGGGGCGCCGTACCGGGTCGCGGCCCAGTTCTGGAAGCGGGTGACGGCCGCGGCCTCGATGCGGTCGGGGCCGGGCTGCCAGAGCGGGGCGTCGGGCGTGGCTGCGGTCATGAGGGCTGCTCCCTGGCTGTACGGGTACGCGGGGTGGGCGTCGGCGCGCACGGGCTGGGGTGTGCGCGTGAGCGGCTGACACGGACGATGCCATGTGATCGTCTTCGGCACCAGGGTGGCCCCGCCCCCGGGGATGCCGGGGAGCGGTGGCCGACATGGGTGAACGGGAGTTGAACGGAAGGTTCTGCCGGTCGGGCGGGGTGGCAGGGTGTGCGCCATGGACGGTCGTGACCTGGTGCGTCGGGTGAGGTTGGTCGGTTCGGTGCGGGGGCTGCGCACGGTGCGTTCGGCCTGGCGGCGCAGGGCCGCGGATGCGGCGGCGCTGCCGGCGCGCGGGGCGGAGCGGGCCCGGGTGCCCGGTGCGGCGGCGGGTGCGGAGCCGGGTCCCGGCGGGGGTGTGGTGCGGTTCGCCCGTTCGGAGCTGCGCATCCGTGTGTCGGTGGGCGGCGCGGTGTTCTGGGCGTGGGACGGGGCGGAACCGCTGCCGTCGTACGCGGTGGCGGGCGAGGCTCCCGCCCCGGACGAGCGGGCGGTGCTGGAGCCGGGCAAGGACGGCGGCTGGCAGGTGGTCGCGGAGCGGCTGACGGTGGTGGTGTCGCGGACCGGGGCGGTGGAGCTGCGGACGCCGGGCGGGGTGCTGTTGCGGCGTGAGCTGCCGCCGCGCTGGTGGGAGCCGGTGGGCGGCGGTCCGGTGCGGTGGGTGCAGCGCTCGGAGGTGCCGGCGGACGCGCGGTTCTTCGGGCTCGGCGGGCGTGCGGGCGGGCCCCGGTTGCGGGACGGGGTGTACGGGCTGTGGAACACCGATCCCGGCGGGCGTTTCGGTCCCGGGGCCGATCCGCTCTATCTGACGATGCCGGTGCAGATGGTGGTGTCGGACGCGGGGACGCATCTGGCGTTCCACGACAACTCCTGGGCGGGGCGGGTCGTGCTGCGGGAGGGCGAGGAGGGCGCCGGTTCGGGGCATGACCGGCCGGGCGCCTGCGAGGTGCGGATGGAGGGCGGGCCGCTGCGCTGCTGGGTGGTGGTGGGGACGCCGGCCCGGGTGCTCCAGGGGTGGACGGCGCTGACGGGCGCGCCGGCGCTGCCGCCGTCCTGGGCGCTGGGGCCGCAGCACGCCCGGTGGGGGTTCGGCAGCCAGGAGGAGGTGCGGCGGGTCGTCGACGGGTACCGGGAGCGGGGGCTGCCGCTGTCGGTGCTGCATCTGGACATCGACCACTACGAGGGGCACCGGGTGTTCACGGTGGACCGGGAGCGGTTCCCCGATCTGCCCGCGCTGGCGAAGGAGCTGCGCGGGGACGGGGTGCGGCTGGTGTCGATCGTGGATCCGGCGGTGAAGGCGGAGCCGGGCGACGCGGTGTTCGACGCGGGCCGGGAGGTCGGTGAGCGCGGTGCGTACGTCCGGGACGCGCGGGGCCGGGTGGTGGTCGGGGAGGTGTGGCCGGGGGCCTGTGTCTATCCGGACTTCACCGATCCGGTTGTGCGGGATTGGTGGGGATCTCTGTACGAGGAGCGGCTTGCGCAGGGCTTCTCGGGGATCTGGCACGACATGAACGAGCCGGTCTCCTTCGCGGCGTTCGGGGATCCGTCGCTGCCGCGTTCGGCCCGGCATGTCCTGGAGGGCGCCGGGGGCGATCATCGCGAGGCGCACAACGTGTACGCGCTCGCGATGGCGCGGGCCGGGTACGAGGGGCTGCTGCGGCTGCGCCCCGAGGAGCGGCCGTTCCTCTTCTCCCGGTCGGGCTGGGCGGGGATGCAGAGGTACGGGGGCACCTGGTCCGGTGATGTGACGACGGGGTGGCCGGGGCTGCGGGCGTCGTTGTCGCTGGTGCTGGGGCTCGGTCTGTGCGGGGTGCCGTACTCGGGTCCGGACGTGGGTGGGTTCGACGGGTTCCCGTCGCCCGAGCTGTATCTGCGGTGGTTCCAGCTGGGGGCGTATCTGCCGTTGTTCCGTACGCACTCGGCGATCGACGCGGGTCGGCGGGAGCCGTGGGAGTTCGGGCCCGAGGTGCTGGAGCACGCGCGGACGGCGCTGGTGGAGCGCGAGCGGCTGCACCCGTACTTCGTGTCGCTGTCGCAGGTGGCGCGGCTGACGGGTGCGCCCTATGTGCGGCCGGTGTGGTGGGGTGCGCCGGGCGACCGGGCGCTGCGGGAGTGCGAGGACGCGTTCCTGCTGGGCGATGCGCTGCTGGTGGCTCCGGTGCTGGAGCCGGGGGTGCGGCGGCGGGCGGTGCGGCTGCCGAGGGGGCGGTGGTACGACACGGTGACCGGTCGGGCGTACGAGGGCCCGGGCCAGGTGCTGGTGGACGCCCCGCTGTCGGGGGTGCCGGTGCTGGCGCGGGCGGGCGCGGTGATTCCGGTGCGGGGTGCGGACGGCGAACCGGAACTGGAGGTGTGGGCGCCCGCGCCGGGGCGTACGGGCGGGGGCCTGGTGGTGCGGGACGCGGGTGACGGGTGGGCCGAGGCTGAGGTCGAGCGGTACGCGACGCGCTGGGAGGGCGGCCGCGTGGTGGTGGAGCGGGGCGGTGGGGAGGGTGAGATCGACTGCCGGGTGCGGGTGCGGGGAGTGGCGGACGCCCCGTAGGCGGTTCCCGGGGGCCTGGGACGGGCGTCTGTACGCGTCGGGCGGGGCGCCGGAGTCTTTCCCGGCCCGGCGCCCTCAGCCGTAGCGGCCCGCGAACCAGGCGTCGGCGGCTTCCGCGTGCAGCGGGAAGGCCAGAGGGCGTGGGCCGTACAGGATCTCGTAGCCCGATGTCTCGTCGGTCGGGGCCGACGGCGGGAGGCTCGCGAGGGGGCGGGGCGGGAGGAGGCCGAAGACCAGGAGGTGGCCGGCCGTGTCGCTGAGGACGTCGGCGAGCCGGACGTCCCGGGCGACGGCCTCGATGCCGGTCTCCTCGCGGAGTTCGCGGGCCACCGCCGTACGCCAGTCCTCGGCGTGGTCGATGAATCCGCCGGGCAGGGCCGCGCCGCCCTTCTGCGGCTCGATGGTGCGGGTGATGACGACGAGTCCGGTGGCGGTCGGGCCGTCGACCGGGAGCAGGGCCACCGCGACCGGTAGCGGGTTGCGGTAGGCCGTGGTTCCGCAGTGCGTGCAGGTGCGGGGCCAGGCGTCGGCGGACGCGAGGGCGGTGTACGGGGCGCCGCAGGTGCCGCAGTGGGAGTCCCGTACGTACCGGGGCGGCGGCTGCTGCGGGGCGGTCGGGGAAGGGCGGTTGCCGGGTTCGGACACGGGCGGACTGTATCGGACGGGTTCTTCCGCGCGAGCCGCCCAGCTGGTAGACGGTGTGCCCATGACAGGAATGCGTACCGCTCTGCGTGCCCTGGCCGTCACGGCCGCCGCCCTCCTCGCCGCCACCGCCCTCTCCCCCACCGCGCAGGCGCGTCCCGAACCGCGAGCGCCCGAGGGGTTCGTGGCGCTGCGCTCGGTGGATCCGACGATCATCCAGGAGATGCGTTACACCACGGCGCACACCTTCATGGGTGAGCGGGTGGACGGGTACCGGCAGCCGGTGTGCATCCTGACGCGGCCCGCCGCGCGGGCCCTGCACCTGGCGCAGAAGCGGCTGTTGCGTCAGGGGTATGCGCTGAAGGTGTACGACTGCTACCGGCCGCAGCGGGCCGTGGACCACTTCGTGCGGTGGGCGAAGGATCTCGACGACCAGTCGATGAAGGGCGAGTTCTATCCGCTGGTCGACAAGTCGCGGCTGTTCGAGGACGGTTACATCGCTGAGAAGTCCGGGCACAGCCGGGGCAGCACGGTGGACCTGAGCCTGGTCAAGCTGCCGGCCCTGCCGTCCAGGCCGTACCGTCCGGGTGAGCGGCTGACCCCCTGCTTCGCACCGAAGGACGAGCGGTTCCCCGACAACTCGGTGGACATGGGCACGGGTTACGACTGCTTCGACACCCTCTCGCACACCGACGATCCCCGGATCCAGGGTGCTCAGCGCGCCAACCGGCAGTTCCTGAAGGGGACGTTGACCGAGGTGGGGTTCGTGAACCTGCCGGAGGAGTGGTGGCACTTCACCTTCAAGCCCGAGCTGTTCCCGGACACCTACTTCGACTTCCCGGTTGATCGCAGGTCGGTGGGCAGGCGCTGAACAGAGCGGGCGACCGGGACCACCCCCGTGGGCTCCGGCCGCCCGTTCTTCATCTCGGACGCGAAAGGGGCGTGTTCGGTTGCCGATCGGGCGGCTACGGTGCCCGTATGTCACAGCAGACGTTCGATACGTACGAGGAATTCTGGCCGTACTACGTCGCGATGCACTCCCGGGCCGCCACCCGGTGGGTCCATCTGACCGGCACTCTGACCGGGCTCGCGCTGACCGCGTACGGGCTCGCGCGGGGCCGGAAACGGTATCTGGCGGCCCTGCCGCTGATCGGGTACGGCACGGCGTGGCCCGCGCACTTCCTGATCGAGAAGAACAACCCGGCCACGTTCGGGCATCCGGTGTGGTCGCTGCGCGGGGACGCGCAGATGATCCGGACGATGCTCGCGGGCCGGGACGCGGAGCTGGCGGAGACCGCGGCGAAGTGGCTGGCCGAGCACGGGGAGGCCAGCAAGGGCGGCTGAGGCCCTGGGGCCGGACCTCTCGCCGGGCGACGTCGCCCGTGGCACACTTCTGACGTTCCGTCAGATCCAGTGCCGGGAGGGACTTTGTCGCGCACGCGTACACCCGTGGTGGCCGGTTGGTTCACCGAGGACGCCGCGGAGGAGGATTTCCGGCTGCTGGGCACCCGATGCTCCGGCTGCCGGACGGTCCACTTCCCCCGGGAGGACGGCCACTGCCGCAACCCGCACTGCTCCGGCGGCGAGTTGGAGGAGACACCGCTGTCGAAGCGGGGCACGGTGTGGTCCTGCACCGACGGGCGCTACCGGCCGCCTCCCCCGTATGTCAGCGACCCCGATGCCCCCTGGGCTCCGTACACCCTGGTCGCCGTCGAACTGGCCGCCGAGCGCATGGTGGTGCTGGGGCAGGCAGCCCCCGGAGTGGGCGTGGCCGATCTCCCCGTGGGCTCGGAGGTGGAGGTGGTGCCGGGCGTCCTGGACGAGGACCGGGCGACGGGCACCGTGCACACGACCTGGCACTGGCGGCCGGTCGCGGCGGGCGGGGACGCCTCATGAGCGGCGATGTGGCGGTCCTCGGGGCCGGGATGCACCCGTGGGGCAAGTGGGGGCGCGGCTTCGTCTCGTACGGGCGGATCGCCGCGCACGCCGCGCTCGCGGACGCGGGCATCGGCTGGCCCGAGGTCCGGTCGGTGGTCGGCGCGCAGACGGTGCGCGGGGGCTATCCGGGGTACGTGGCGGGGGCGACGTTCGCCCGGGCGCTCGGGTGGCAGGGGGCGCGGGTGGCGTCCGTGTACGCCGCGTGCGCTTCCGGGGCGCAGGCCATCGACACGGCGCGGGCGCAGATCCTGGCGGGTCTGGCGGACGTGGTGCTGGTGGTGGGGGCCGACGCGGCGCCCAAGGGGTTCTTCGCCCCGGCGGGCGGGGAGCGGCCGGACGATCCGGACTGGCTGCGCTTCCGGGTGCTCGGGGCGACGAACCCGGCGTACTTCGGGCTCTACGCCCGCCGCCGCATGGCCCTGTACGGGGACACCCCGGAGGACTTCGCGCTGATCAAGGTGAAGAACGCGGCGGCCGGGGCGCTCAACGAGTACGCCCGCTACCGCACTGTGGTGACGGCCGAGGAGGTCGCCGCCTCCGCGATGGTCGCCGATCCGCTGCGGCTGCTGGACATCTGCGCCACGTCCGACGGGGCGGCCGCGCTGGTGCTGTGCAGCATGGAGTTCGCCCGGCGGCGCGGGGTGCGTGACCCGGTGCGGATCCGGGCCGTCTCCACCGTGACGCCGACCTTCCCGAGGACCGTCCTGGACCTGCCGGACATCGGCACGGACTCGGCGGTGGCCGTGGACCCGTCGCCCGAGAGCTTCCGGGCCTCGATCGCGCGGACCGCGTACGAGGAGGCGGGGATCGGGCCGGAGGATCTCTCGCTGGCCGAGGTCTACGACCTCTCCACGGCACTGGAGTTGGAGTGGTACGAGGACATCGGGCTGTGCGGCCCGGGCGAGGGGGTGAAGCTCCTGCGTTCAGGAGCTACCGGGCCGGGCGGCCGGGTTCCGGTGAACGCGAGCGGCGGTCTGGCCTCGTTCGGCGAGGCGGTCCCCGCCCAGGCCATCGCGCAAGTCTGCGAGCTGACCAAGCAGTTGCGGGGGCAGGCCGGGCAGCGGCAGGTGCCGGGCGCACGGGCCGGCATCACGGCGAACCAGGGACTGTTCGGGCACGGTTCGGCGGTGGTCGTGGTCCGTTGAGAGGGCGGGACCGAATTCCCGCTGCGACCTCTGGGATGCCTGCTGGACAAGGCCTCCTCGTGACCTGTCACCGGAGCCGCAGGGCGCCAGGAGCGCGATCCTCGAAGATTTCGACCAGCCAGTCGAAGACCGTGGCTCCGCGTTCCTCCGTTGCAGCGGCAAGGTCGGCGCTGACTGAGAGGCGGTTCGTGGGGTGACAGCGTGCCGGCCGGATCTCCAGTTGGCGGGCTGTCTCCGGATAACCGAGATGCCGGAGAGACACCTGGTGGTCGCGCCACTCGATCACGTAGTCATCGTCGTCGGGCGTTCCGAAGCCACCGCTGAGGCAGTCGGCGAAGGCGTCGAGGTTTCGGCCGAAGTAGCCCCCGGGGCCATTGATCGCTTCACCGGTGACTCGTCAGAAGTCTTCGAGCGTTCTGATCTGCCTGCCGTCCAGCACCTATGTCGGTGTCACGGTTCGGAGGATACGTACAGCTCCGCGGCTGCGCCCCCTCGATTCCGGCTGCCTCCGCCCGGTCTGGAAACAAGTTCAAGGAGATCGACGTCGGCTTCGGCCGTGCGGCGGGCGATGACGTCCGGGGTTGAGATGCTCTGACCGACACATGGGGCCAGGACGCTTGACGACCCAGGTTTTCCCTGCGCTTGACTTGACTGCACGTCACCGCAGCAGAACACTCGGGACCCGGCGCGCCGGGCGACGTGCGGCTCGTACCCCTGTCGGCGGGGGTACGGGCCGTACGCGTACCGGGACCGGGCCCGCTCCGCAGGCTCAGGTGGCGACGGGTTCGCGGTCCCGTGCCGCGCGCTCCAGGGCGTGCTCCACGACCGCGACCAGGACGTCGCGCACGGAGGACCGGTCGCGTGCGTCGCAGACGAGCAGCGGGACCTCGGGGTCGAGGTCGAGGGCGGCCCGTACGGTCTCGGTGGGGAACCGGTCGGCGCCCTCGAAGGTGTTGACCGCGACCGTGAACGGGATCCGCCGGCGCTCGAAGTAGTCGACCGCGGCGAAGCAGTCCTCAAGACGCCGGGTGTCGGCGAGGACGACGGCGCCCAGGGAGCCCTGGGCCAGCTCGTCCCAGAGGAACCAGAAGCGGTCCTGGCCCGGGGTGCCGAACAGGTAGAGGACCAGGTCCTCCCGCAGCGTGATCCGGCCGAAGTCCATCGCGACCGTGGTGGTCGTCTTGGACTCGATCCCCGCCAGATCGTCGACCGGGCGGCCCGCCTCGCTGAGGCGTTCCTCCGTGCGCAGCGGTCTGATCTCGCTGACCGCGCCCACCGCGGTCGTCTTGCCGACGCCGAACCCTCCCGCCACCAGGATCTTCAGGGTGACGGGCTCGACGGGCCGCTGCTTGACGCGGCTAGAGCGCCCGAAGGCCATTGATTACCTCGCGAAGAATGTTCACGTCCGGCAGCTCGGCCGGTGGAACGGGACGGGTGACGTGCACCAGCTCGTCCTCGACGAGATCGCCGACGAGGACCCGTACCACCCCTACGGGGAGGTCGAGTTCGGCGGCGAGCTCGGCGATAGACTGGGGCCTGTCGCTGCAGAGTTCGACGATCGCCACGTGTTCGGGGGCGAGCGTCTGGTCCCGGCCGGGGTCGTCCGCGGCCGGTTCCGGCACGACGAGCGCGATCAGGTCGAGGCGGTGACGCGAGGCGCTGCTGGTCCGCCCCCGGGTCATCGCGTACGGCCGGACCACCGGTCCCGCGTCCGCGTCGTACCACCGGGAGGCCTGGGGGTCGACGGTACCGTCCGGGGATCCGGGACCGGTGCCCCGGGGGGAGTCAGCGCTCATGCCCGCCACGCTCACCCTCCGGCGGGCATTCCGGTCGTCCGTGGGGCGTTGGCCAGGTGGGCCCCCACGCGCTTGACCATCAGCGTCATCTCGTACGCGACCTGGCCCACGTCGGAGTCGGCGTCGGCCAGCACGGCGAGACAGCTGCCGTCGCCGGCCGCCGTGACGAAGAGGAACGCCTCGTCCAGTTCGACGACGGTCTGGCGCACCCGGCCCGCGTCGAAGTGGTGGCCGACGCCCTTGGCGAGGCTGTGGAACCCGGAGGCGACGGCGGCGAGATGCTCACTGTCCTCGCGGGTCAGGTCCGCCGAGGCGCCGGTGGCGAGTCCGTCGCTGGAGAGCACCAGCGCCTTGCGGATGCTGGCGACGCGCTGGACGAGTTCGTCGAGCAGCCAGTTCAGTTCGCCCGAGCCGTGGCGGGCGGGGTTGTGTGCTGCGGCGTTCGGTGCGGTCATCGACCGTCCCCTCCCGGAGTGGTTCCTGGTGCTGTGCCACCGGGGTCGCCGGTGTTCGCGGTGTCCTCGGTGGATTCGGCGGTTTCGGTGTTCGTGGTGGACGCGGCGTTCCCGGTCGTCCCGGTGTTCGCTGCGTTCTCGGTGGTCTCGGCGTTCTCCCGGCGGCCGCGCTGCCAGCCCCGCTGGAGCGAGGCCATACGGTTGCGGACCTCGTCCGCGTCGCGATCGGCGTCGTCGAACGTGTCCACGGGCGCCCGCTGCACCGTGCGCTCCGCGGAGTCCTCACGGAGCTGGCGGGCGAGGCTGGCCTGCCGGACCCGCCGGGGCAGCCCGCCGATGGTGTCGGGCGCCGGTGGGGCGGCCGTCACCGGGGCCTCCTCGCGCCCGGACCCCGGCGCGCGGGGAGGCTCGGGTGCGTGCGACGGCTCGGTCGAGCGGGATGATCCGGTCGAGCGGGACGGCCCGGTGGTGCGGGACGGCCCGGTGGCGCGGGAGGCATCCGGCGTACGGGAGGCGTCAGATGTGCGCGCGGCGTCCGGCGTACGGGAGGCGTCAGATGTGCGCGCGGCGTCCGGCGTACGGGAGGCGTCAGATGTACGGGAGATGCCTGGTGCTCCGCGGTGGGCGGCGGCTCGCACGGTCCAGGGGGCGTCGGCGGTACGGGGCCCGTCGGCCTCCTCGGGGGCGCGGTCCGCGGTGTGCGGGACCGGTCCTGTGGCCTTCGCGGGAGGCGTGGTCGCGTCGTCGTCCGCCGCGTCGACCCGGCGGCCCCGGTCGGTGACCAGCGTCGGCGGGGTGCGGCGGGGCAGCGGTACGGGCCCGGCGGGGCGCATCGGGCGGACCTCCGCCGTGGGCTCGTCGCCGTGGTCGCGGGCCTGCTGGTGCTGGTCGGTGTCCCGGCGCCGGCGGCCGCCGGGCTTGTCGCCGCGGGGCTCGCGGTCGCCGTCGCGGCGCACGTCCCGGGCGCGGAAGATGCCGCCGCGCTCGCTCTCGGTGTCCTCCAGATCGGACACACCGTCCAGGACGGGTCCGAGGGCCGGGTCCAGGGCCGGGTCAGGTGAGCGGTCCAGGGGGTCGCCGGCGAAGTCCAGCCTGCCGACCGGGGCTTCCAGCTCGACCGGCCCGTCGAGGACGCCCGGCCCGGTGAGCCCGGTGGGCACCGGCGACAGAACCGCGGACCTGCCGTTGACGCGGCGCTCCCCGCCCTGGGCCGCGCCCGGCGCGCCCGGCGCCGGCTCGGGGTTCCGGCCGCTGCCGATGGCGCGCTCGGCCCGGCGGTCCAGGCGGAACCCGGTGCCGTGGGTGTCGGGGGCGTCGGTGAGCAGGGCCGCCGGGATGAACACGACTGCGGTGGTGCCTCCGTACGGCGATTTCTGGAGGGAGACCCGGACGTTCTGGCGCTGAGCGAGCCGGCTGACGACGAAGAGGCCCAGCCGGTCGGTGTCGGAGAGCTCGAAGTCGGGCGTCTCGGCGAGTCGCAGGTTGGCGTCGAGGAGGACCTCGGGGGCCATACCGAGACCGCGGTCGTGGATCTCCAGCGTGAAGCCGTTGGAGACGCGTTCACCGTGCACCTGGACCGCGGTGTGCGGGGGTGAGAAGACGGTGGCATTCTCCAGGAGTTCGGCGATCAGGTGGGTGAGGTCGGCCACGGCGGGTCCGCCCACGCCGATCCGGGCCAGGCGGCGGACCTCGATGCGTTCGTAGTCCTCGACCTCGGCGACGGCGGCCCGCACCACGTCCATCAGCTGGATGGGCTTGCGCCACTGGCGGGAGGGGGCGGCGCCGGAGAGGATCACGAGTCCTTCGGCGTGCCGCCGCATGCGGGTGGTGAGGTGGTCGAGGCGGAACAGGTCGGCCAGTTCGTCGCTGTTCTCGGTGCGGCGCTCCATCGCGTCCAGCAGGGTGAGCTGGCGGTGCAGGAGGACCTGGTTGCGGCGGGCGAGGTTGACGAAGACCTCGGAGACACCGCGCCGCATGTCCGCCTGCTTGACCGCGGCCTCGACGGCGGCCCGCTGGAGGGTGTTGAGCGCCTGGCCGACCTGGCCGATCTCGTCGGGTTCGTAACTGAGATGCGGGGCCTCGGTCTCGACGTCGACCTGTTCGCCCGCGGCGAGTCGGCGCATCACGCTCGGCAGCCGGACGCCGGAGACCTCGTGGGCGTCCTTGCGCAGCCGGGAGAGGTCGCGGACGAGTTCACGGCCGATGCGGACGGAGACGAAGATCGAGACGATCAGGGCGAGGAAGCCGAGGATCCCGGCGATCCCGGCCTGGGCGAGGACCCGGTAGGCGGCCGGTTCGGCGCGGTCCTGGAAACGGTTGCCCATCTCCGTGGAGTCGCCCGCCAGCCGGTCGAGGACGGGCACGGCCGCCTCGTCCCAGCGGTCGGCGTCGACGGCGCCGGGGCGCTTCGTCGGCCCGGCGCCGATCAGGGCGTCCTCGGCGGTGCGCAGCGGTTCGGTGTCGGGGCTGCCCCAGAACTGCTCGACGCGGCGGCGTTCGTCGGCGGGGAGGTTCTCCAGGCTGACCTCGTAGAGCAGCTCGCGCTGCGCCACGAGGCCGGATATCCGGCGCAGTTCGGCGGTGGTGAAGCGGCCGGCGATGAGGCCGGAGGCGATGAGCGCGTCCTCGCGCGAGAGCATCTCCCGGGCCCGGGAGATCCCGACCAGGGCCCGCATCTGCTTGTCCATCGAGACGTTCTGCAGGGTGTGGAGCCCGTTGAGGAAGCGGTACGAGGGGTCGACGAGGCCGTTGTAGAAGTCCAGCGCCTTGGCTCGGCTGATGGTGCGCTTCTCGACCGATTCGCGCAGGGCCTCCAGTCCGTCGACGGCGCTCAGGATCGCGTCCAGTCGGCTGCTGTCGGCGGCGCTCAGCGAGTCCCGGACGTCCTGCTCCCGGGCGTTCTCCCTGACCTGGCTCACGATGCGGTCGGTGGCGGCGCGTTGGCCCATGAGGACGGGGAGCGCGTCGGAGGCACGGGGGTCGGCGAGGAAGACCAGGGTCTGCCGTCGCTCGTCCTGGACGGCGCGGACGGCGTCCTCCAGCGGTTCGCTCACCTTCTCCACGATGGATCCGGCGCTCATCAGTTCGTCGGCCTGGCGGCCGGTGATGTAGGTGGCGAAGACCCAGAGGCCCGTGAGGGAGACGAGCGGCACCAGCAGCAACGCCACGATCTTCCTGCGGATGGACTTCCCGCGAAAGCGCATGGCCTCCCCCAGATCGGCCCCGCACGGCGGCTGCGGGGATCGCCCCCGCGCGGTGGCTGCGCGGGTTGTCTTCTCCGTCAATAAACGGCGCGAGCCTACTACTGACACAGAGACAACTCGAAGACACGTCCGGATGATTTTCAGCCGTCCACCCTGGAGTTGATCATGAGTTGTCCCGGTTTTCCCGGAGATGAAATTCGCGAAAGCGACAGAGGGCACCGGCCGGACTCCTCAGCACCGGCACGTATCAGTTGGCTGGAATTCTTCGCTCCGTGACCTTCTGTGCCCTGCGCGTGCTTTTTCAGGGGAATCTTCGGGACGGGTGGTTCGTCCATATGTACGGGGTAGGCGCACGGTGGGGTCGTGCGCGGCAGGACGGACGTGTTGCGCCCGCGTAGAACCGGCGCAAGCCGGGCAGCCACCCTGAAGTCGGACAGTGGCGGGGAGTTGAAGACCTTGAGTACGCAGGAACGCGGGGGCGCCGGAGCGCCGGCTGCCGCGCGGACGGAAGCCGCGGAGGGGGCACGGGTCCCGCGGCAGTTGTGGGTGGAGGAGCCGGCCTCGAAGCGGCGGATGCCCGATGCGGTGCGGACGGCCGCCGTGCGCGCCGTTCTGATCATGTCGGTGACGATCATCCAGGCGATGGTCGCCTTTCTGAGCACGTTGGCCGGCTCCTGGCTGGCCTTCCCGATGGTGCTCAGCAGTGTGGCAAGCACGGTGGTCGCCACCTGGGCGGTGCTCGACGTCTGGGTCACCCGGCAGGTGTGGAACCAGCGCAACGGCGTGGTGTCGGTGCCGAGCAGCACGGCCCGCCAGATACGCCGTGAGCGGCGCCGGTCCCGCCGGGCCGAGCGGGCGGCCGAGCGGGACGGCACGGGTGGTGGCATAGACGGCCGCCGGAGCACCGGCGGCCTCTCCCGCGCCTGACGGGCGCCGCCTCCGCCACCGCCGGAACGACCCCCGGGCCGTGGGCCCGGCGGGCCGCCGTCGGCCGCTCCCGGCCCGGCGGTTACGCCTCGGGCTCCGGGGCGGCCGGAGGCTCGGTCGTGGTCGGCGGGGTCGCCGGGGGCCCGGCGGCGGTCTGCTCGTTCCGCTTGAACATCCGGGTCGCCGTGATCTCGCCGTGGACCGTCTCACCCTCCGGGTCCTGCTGCGGCAGCCCGGGCCGCAGATGCTCCTCCACGCTGATGTACTTCAGCCCGGCCCTCAGGTCGGCGTCGTTGCGCAGCCGGATGACGAGGGGGAATTCGGCGAGCGCGGTCGTGTCGAACAGGCCTGTCGTGTAGAGGAGTTGGACGCCCAGCGCGTCCGACACGGCACGCTGGAGCTCCAGCAGATAGGTGGCGTTGGCGCGGCCGATCGGGTTGTCGAGGAACAGGGTGCCCGCGTGCCGGTGGCGGTCGCGGCCCCGGTCGTTGCTGCGCAGGGCCGCCATCGTGCAGTAAAGGGCGATGGCGGCGGTGAGCAGCTGACCGCCGGAGAAGACGTCGCCCATCTGCCCGACCGGGACGCGCTCGGCGCGCAGCACGGCGTCCGGCTTCAGGATCTCCACCGCGATGCCCTTGGGCCGCAGGGCCGCCTCGACGCCCCGCAGCAGCAGGGACATGCCGTCCCGGCGCAGATCGGAGTTCTTCCTGAGGGCGGCGCTGGTGGCCTCGTCGATGACCTCGCCGAGGCGTTCGGTGAGGGTGGCCTGGTCGGGTTCCTCGAAGCGGATGCGGAGGAACTCCTGCCCCGACCACTCCCCCAGTCCTTCGGGGAGCTGGGAGAGCCGCTGGGCGGAGCGCAGGGTGGTGAGCGCCGACTCGACGAGTCCGCGCAGCCGGTCCACGATCGAGTCGCGGTTGCGCTCGAGCTGGACCAGTTCGTCGGTGAGGACCCGCAGCCGGGGGGCGAAGGCGTCGGCCCACTTCTGGGCGTGCTCGGGCAGCGCGGAGGCGGGCAGTTCGCGGATCTGCTGGCGGGCGGGGGTGCGGACCTGTTCGTAGCGGGTGGAGTTGGCGTGCCGGACGAGGATGTCGCTCGCTTCCCTCACGGCGCTCTCGGCGGCCGAGAGGTCGGCGTTGCAGCCCCGCAGGGAGCGGCGGGACTCGGCGGCGGACTGCCGGGCCTCCTCCAGGCTGCCGGGGTACGGGTCGGGGTCCTCGGTGCCCTCCTCGGCGCCGTGGTCGCGCAGGAGGTCCCGCAGGAGGGCCGCGGTCTCGTCGAAGCCGCCGGCGGAGTCCCCGGCGGTGCGGTGGGCGTGCAGCAACTCGCTGTGGGCGGCGCGGGCGGTGTCCAGGGTGGCGGTGGCGTCGGCCAGTTCGGCGTTGGCGGTACGCAGGAGGGCCTGGGCCCCTTCGGCGTCGGCCGGGACCAGGTCGTCCGGCAGCTCGGTGTGGTGGGGACGTTCGTCGTCGGGGGCGAGCCGTTCGGCCTCGCCGCGCAGCCGGCCCAGGTGCTCGCTGGCGGTGGAGGCGCGGGTCTCCAGGAGCTGGACGTGTGCTTCGGCGCGGGCGGCGGCGGCCTGGCGGGACGGTCCGTCGGCTCCGTCGGTGCCTTCCAGGAGCTGGGCGGCGCGGGTGCGGACCTTGTTGGTGAGGCGGTCCAGCTCGGCCAGGGCGGCGCTCTCGTCGCTCTCGGCGCGGGCCTGTTCGGCGCGCAGGTCGGCGCCGACGCCGACCTTCTCGTACAGCTGGGACGCGGCCCGGTAGGCCTCGCGTAGGGTGGGCAGGGCGGTGCGGGCCTTCGACTCGTCCTCCTCGGGGAGGACTTCGGGGACGCCGGCGATCTCGGCGCGCTCGGCCCGCAGGGCGCGGGCGGTGCGACGGGCGTCGTCCCCGGCGCGCTGGGCGGCGCGGCGGTCCTCGTCGGCGGCGCGGGCGAGGTCGAGGCAGACGGCGGCGCGGGCCTCGGACTCGGCGGCCTCGTCGACCAGTTCGCGCAGGCGGGCCTGCCAGCCGGAGCGCTCGCGGAGCCGGTGGGCGAGTCCCGCGAGGGCGTCGGCGGCGCGGCGGGCGCGCTGGGCGGCCTCCTGGCGCTCGTCGCGGACCCGGGCGGTGTCGGCGGCGGCCTCGTCGGCCTCGGCGCGGGCGGTGCGGGCCTCGGCGAGGACGGCTTCGGCGCTCTCGACGGCCGTACGGGCGGTGGCGGCGGCCTCGGCCAGTTCGGCGAGCATGCCGGGCGGGCAGTCGGCGCGCCACGAGCCGATGCGGGACGCGAGGGCACGGTCGCCGGAGAGGCGGGCAGCCAGCGTCCTGATGTCCTCGTCGCGGGCGGCGGCACGGCTGCGCAGCGCGTGGCGCTCCTCGTCGGCGGCGTGTTCGTCGTGCATGGCCGGGTTCGGCGGGACGAGGAAGACGCCGTCGCTCGCGGACTCGGAGCCGGTGCCGGGAGCCGGGACGGGGGCCAGGAGGGCGGCGGCGGTGCCGACGGCCACGGCCGAACGGGGCAGCAGAGCGGCGCCGGCGAGGACTTCACGGGCGCGGGTGTGGGCGTCGGGGTCGGTGATGACGACGCCGTCGACGAGTTCGGGGCGGGCGGCGAGGACCGCGGCGTGGTCGGCCGGGTCGACGGCCTGCGCGAGGTAGCGCCAGCCGGGCAGGGCGGGGATGCCGTGCTCGCCGAGGTATTCGACGGTGGCCAGCACGTCGGGGCCGGGCGGCAGCAGCCCGCCCTCGCCGAGCGCGCCGAGGATGCGGGCGTCGTCGGCGGCGGCGGTGCGCAGGTCGAAGAGGCGGCGTTCGGCGGCGGCGACGGACTGGTCGAGGAGCTCGCGCAGCTCGTCGGCGCTGCGGTCGAACTCCTCGGCGGTCAGGGGCTGCTGGGCGGTGGGCTGGTCGGCGAGGGCGACGGCGCGGTCGGCGGCCGGTTCGGCGGCGGGGGCCGTGCCGTCGTCGCCGTTCCCCGGGCCGGTGCGTGCCGTGGCGCCCTGGGCGGATCCTGACGTCTCGTCGGCGGCTTCCCGGCGGGGGTGCGGGACGCCGGTGCCCGAGGGCAGGCCGAGGAGGTCCGCGAGGCGGGGGTCGGCGGCGATCGACGCGGCGGCCAGGTACTCGTCCTCGTAAGCCCGCTCCGCGGCCTTGGCGCCGTCGGCGGCGCGGGCGGCGGCCAGTTCGGCGCGGCTCTCGGCGGCGGCCGCCTCGCGGGCGGTGCCGGCGGCGGAGCGGGCTGCTTCGCGGGCGGTGTCCCACGCGGCGACGGCGGACTGTTCGGCGTCGCTGGCGGCGAGGGCCGCGCGGGCGGGGTCGGCGTCGGGAGCGGTGTCGTCGAGCCAGCCGGCCCGGACGGCCTCGGCGGTCTCCTGGCCGACCTCGGCGAGGCGCTGGCGCAGATGTCCGGCCTCGCTGCGGGCGCGCTGGGCCTCGGTGGCGGCGACCGTCGCGTCGCGGTGGGCGCGTTCGCCGGTGGCCTGGAGGGTGTCGGAGCGCTCCTCCTCCTCGTTGGCGAGGCGTTCGCCCTCCTCGGCGGCCTTGTGCAGGGCGCGGACGAGGTCGGTGGCGGCGGCGGAGCGGGCGGCGAGGGCGGGGGCGGCGTCGCGTTCGGCCTCGCGGATGGCGGCGGCGACCCTGGCCGAGCGGTCGGCGGCGGCGCGGTGGCGCAGGACGGCTTCGGCGGCCTGCCAGGCGGCGTGCAGGGTGCGGGCCTCGACCAGCTCCTTGCGTCCGGCGGCGGCGTTCTTCTCGGCCGCGGTCAGGGCCAGTGAGGCGTGCCGGTAGGCCAGTTCGGCGGCGATCAGGGCGCGGCGGCCCCGGGTGGACTCGGCTTCGGTGACGGTGTGGGCGGCGGCGGTGACCCGCTCGGCCAGCTCGGCGGTGCGGCCGCGCTCCTCGGCGGCGCGGGCGGAGAGGCGGCGGGCCAGGGTGCGGGTGCGCCGTTCGGCCCCGGCGTGGATGTCGCGGGCCCGGGTGCGGGTGTCGGTGGCCTCGACGATCCGGCCGAGGAGGTCGACGGAGCCCGCGGTGAAGTCGCGTTCGGCGGTCAGCTCGGCGCGGCGGCCCAGTTTGTTGCCGAAGCCGCTGACCAGGTCGGCGAGGCCGTCGGTGTCGCGGGTGTCGGTGACGGCGCGGAGCAGGAGGTCGGTGAAGTCGGAGTCCTTCTTCACCGCGAAGAGGCCGGCGGCCTCGCCCTCGTCGGCGTTCATCTCGCGCTGGTAGCGGAAGAGTTCGGGGTCGAGGCCGAGGTCACCGAGGTGTTCGTTCCAGCGGTCGTGGATCTCTTCCCAGTGCACGTCGAGGTGCGCGTAGAACTTGCCCGCGTCCGTCAGCGCGTCGCGGAAGCCCTTCATGGTGCGCCGCCTGCCTCGGGCGCCGGAGACGCCTTCGGCGGGGCGGCCCACGGCGGATGCCTCGGCGACGGGCAGGCTGTCCAGGCTGAGCCCGGGTCCTGGGCGGAACGAATACCAGGCCTCGGCGAACTTGCGCGGATCGTTGGAGACCTGGCGGCCCCGCCATTCGCTGACCTTGCCGACGACGACGCACTCACCGGTGAGGGTGTGCTGCCACTCCAGGGCGACGTGCCCGCAGTCGTCGGCGAGGAGGAACTTGCGCAGCACGCCGGAGCTGGCCCCGCCGAGGGTGTTGCGGTGGCCGGGGAGCATCACCGAGAAGATCAGCTTGAGCAGGACGGACTTGCCGCCGCCGTTCTCCAGGAAGAGGACGCCCGCGGGCGCGGGGCGGCGGGGCGGTCCGACCGGCTCGTCCTCGAAGAACTCCGCCTGGGCGGGCGCGGGGTTGGGGACGGGTGCGCCGACGCCGCGCAGGTCGAGGACGGTGTCGGCGTAGCGCGCACCGGCAGGCCCGATGGAGTAGAGGCGGACCCGGGACAACTCGTACATGGCGGCGGACTCTCGTCGTTCGGTGAGCGGGGGTGGAGCGGCGGGGGGGTGTGCGTGTCGGTCGGGGTCAGGAGTGGAAGGGCAGGCCCGCGTCGGCGGCCAGCTCCACACTGTCGGGGTCGGGGGGCGGCAGCAGGGTGGCGGAGCCGTCGGTGACGAGGACGACGCCGAGCTCCAGCAGTTCCGCCATGGCGGCGCTGCCCGCGAGGTCACGGACCTGGAGTTGGTAGCGGGCGGTGGTGCGGTAGGCGCCGCCCGCGTCGTCGCCGGTGCGCTGGAGGAAGCCGGAGTCGGTGAGGAAGGCGACGGCCTTGCCGATGATGCCGGTGGTGGATCCGGCGAGCCGGCGGGCGTCCTTGGTGGCGCCGGTGGCGCTGCGGCGGGCGTAGATCCGCCAGCCGGCTTCGAGCCCGGGGGCGTCGCTGACGGGGTCCGTGTTGTCGCCCTGTTCCTCGGCGCGCTCCTCCAGCCGACGGCAGGCCTGGCGTACGAAGGCGTCGACGCCGTTGACCGTGATGCGGCCGATGTACGCGTCGTCGGCGAGGTCCTCGGGGCGGGGGAAGGCGAGGGCGGCGACGGCGAGGTGGGCGAGGCCGTGCAGGAAGCGGTCTGCGGCGTCGGAGGAGGCGCGGCGGGCGTAGTCGCCCATGCGGACGGCGAAGACGGAGTCCTCGCCCGCTGTGACGGCCATCCCGGCGCGCGGGGAGACCTCCAGGACGATGAGACCGAGGCCGGTGGCGACGGCGTCGGCGAGCCGGGCGAAGGCGCTCTCCTCCCGGTAGCGCCGCAGGAGGTCGGCGTATTCGGCGTCGCGGGCGGGCAGCAGCTTGGGCTGGAGCCCGAAGGAGACGAGCCGGGCGGCGTCGGCGGCGTCGGCCGGGGTGACGGGGGTCTGTCCGGCCGGAGTGACGGCAGTCTGTCCGGCCGGCTCGGCGGTGTGCAAAGAGCTGGTGTGCGGAGAGCTGTGCGCGGAGTCGGGCCCGTACGGCGTGGAGGGAGCCCCGTACGTCGTGGCGGGGCCGGCGTGCGCGGAGGGCTCGGTCCACGCGTCGGGGTGCTCGGCGTCGTGGTCGCTCACGGCTGGGACTCCTCGGTACGGAAAGGGTGGTGCGGGTGGGGGGAGCGGGCGGCGGGGCCGGCCTCGACGGGAGAGGCGGCGGAGGGCGCGGGGCCGGTCACGAGGCCTCCTGGCGGTCGGCGGCCATCCCGACGGCGTCCAGCAGCGCGGTGCCCACGATGAGGTCGGCACCGCCGAACTCCGGGTCGTCCAGCTCCGCACCGTCGTCCACGGCGAAGAGCAGGCGCCGCTCGCCCTGGCGGTAGGCGGTGCCGACGGGCGGGCTGGCGGCGTGGACGGCGAGCAGGGCGACCAGGTACGGCAGGTCGGTGTCGCCGGTGCGGCGGGCCTCGGCGAGCAGTCCGGAGAGCCGGCGCGGGGCGTCGTGCTCCAGGTCGAGCAGGGTCATGGCGCGGGCGAGCTGCTCCTCGCTGAACCGGCTGTCGTCGGGGGTGGCGATCAGATCGGGCTCGGGCATCTCCGCGCCCAGGTGCTCGCGCTCCAGCGGCGGGGTGAGCAGCAGGTCGACCAGGTCCCCGATCCGTACGGAGGTGGGGGTGCGCAGTCCGGTGCCGTGGGCGAAGAAGGCGTCGGTGGCCCGGGTGGACTGCTCGACGGGGAGCGGGAGGAGCGGGGCGAGGAGCTGCCCGTACAGATCGAGGCCCGCGTGGGGGGCGGGCGGTGCGAAGGCCTGGCGGTCCTGTTCGGCGCGGAAGAGGGGACCCGCCTCCAGCAGCCGGGACTGGAGCTGGGTGTGGCGGCGGATGCAGTCCTTGACGATGTCGACGAGCTCGGCGGCCCGGCGCTTGTGCTCGGGGTCCTCGGCCTCGTCGCGGGCCTTGCGGATGTTGGTGAGGATCGCGTTCTCGTGGCGGTAGCGGTCGGCCACGTGGTCGAGGGCCTCGGCGATCATGTCCGGGACGGTGTGGAGCCAGTCGACGGCGCGGACGTTGCGCCGGGTGGCCTCCAGGGTGCGGCGCAGGGTCTCGGCATACTGCACGGTGCGGTAGCGGGCCTGTTCGGCGGCGAGCTGGGCGTCGGCGAGACGGCCCCGGCTGATGAGGACCTCCAGCTTGACCTCGGCGGCGATCTGGGCACTGGTGACATCGGTGTCCAGCGCGCCGACGAGGACGTTGACCGCTTCGTCGGTGGCGCGGAGGTAGACCGTGCCGCCGTAGCCGGGGACCTCTTCGATGAGCTTGAAGTCGTAGTCGCGGCGGACGTAGACCCCGTCGGTGTTGAAGGTGCCGTAGACCGCGCGGAAGCCCCGGTCGACGCTGCCGACGTTGATCAGGTTCTCCAGGACCCAGCGGGCGACCCGTTCGTGTTCGGCGACGGGGCGGTCGGGGGCCTGGGCGGCGATGCGGGGCAGCAGCCTGGCCACTATCTGGTCGTGGTCGGCACCGGTGTCGAAGTCCATGTTGAGCGTGACGTGGTCGATCGCGGCGAGGGCGACCTCCGCCATGGCGTACACCGTGTACTCGCCGGCCAGATTCGCCTTGCGGACGTCCAGGTCGTGCAGCGGAGCCGTGCACGCGAGGGCGCGCAGCCGCCGCGAGAGCCCCTCGTCGGCGGCGGGCCCCGGGGCAGGCCGCGGCCCCGCGCTGAGCTGCGGCGCAGCGGTGTCCGTGTTGGCAGGCGAAGTCACGTGGGACAGATTAGGTCCTCGCACTGACAACGGTCGAAACGGCGTTTATGCGACCGGTGTCGTACGGGAAGGCTACGACCCTGCGGGGCCGTATCCCCCGCCGCCCGGTGTGCGCACCACGAGCACGTCTCCGGCCTTCAGTTCGGCGGTGTCGCAGCCCTCCAGCGGGACCGCCTCGCCGCCCGCCCGCTCGATGTACTGCTCCCCGAGCGCTCCCGGCTCCCCGCCGTCCGCTCCGTACGGCGGGACGCGGCGGTGGCCGGAGAGCAGGGCGATCGTGACGGGTTCCAGGAAGCGGATGCGGCGCTCGACGCCGTGGCCACCGTGCCACCGGCCCGCTCCCCCACTGTCCTCCCGTACGGCGAAGGACTCCAGGCGGACCGGCAGCCGCCACTCCAGGATCTCGGGGTCCGTGAGCCGGGAGTTGGTCATGTGGGTCTGTACGGCGTCGGCGCCGTCGAAGCCGTCCCCCGCTCCGGAGCCGCTGGCGATCGTCTCGTAGTACTGGACGTGATCGTTGCCGAAGGTGAGGTTGTTCATGGTCCCCGAGCCCTCGGCCTGGCCGCCGATCGCCCCGTACAGGGCTCCGGTGACCGCCTGGGAGGTCTCCACGTTGCCCGCGACGGTCGCCGCCGGATAGCTGGGGTCGAGCATCGAACCGGGCGGAATGGTCACGTCCAGTGGTTTCAGGCAGCCGCTGTTGAGCGGGATGTCCGCTCCGACGAGGGTGCGGAAGACGTAGAGGACGGCGGCCATGACGACGGAGCGGGGCGCGTTGGCGTTGCCGGGCTGCTGGGGGGAGGTTCCGGTGAAGTCGAGGTGGGCGCTGCGGGCGTCCCGGTCCACGGTGAGGCGGACCTGGATCACGGCACCGCTGTCGGTCTCGTAGCGGCAGTGGCCGTCGTGCAGTCCGGCGACGATGCGGCGTACGGACTCCTCGGCGTTGTCCTGGACGTGCCCCATGTAGGCGTCCACGACGTCGGCGCCGAACTGGTCGGTCATCCGCCGCAGTTCGGCGATGCCCTTCTCGTTGGCGGCGATCTGGGCGCGCAGGTCCGCGAGGTTGGTGTCCGGGGAGCGGGAGGGGTGGGGCGCGGAGGCGAGCAGGTCCCGGGTCTCCTCCTCGCGCAGCCGGCCGTCGCGGACCAGCAGCCAGTTGTCGAAGAGGACGCCCTCCTCGTGGATCGTCCGGCTGAAGGCGGGCATGGAGCCGGGGGTGATGCCGCCGATCTCGGCGTGGTGGCCGCGCGAGGCGACCAGGAAGCGGAGCTTCCCCTCGTCGAAGACGGGGGTCACCACGGTGACGTCGGGCAGGTGGGTGCCGCCGTGGTACGGGTCGTTGACGGCGTACACGTCACCGGGGCGCAGGGTGCCCTCGTTGCGCCGGAGCACCTCCTTGATGGACTCCCCCATGGAGCCGAGATGGACCGGGATGTGCGGGGCGTTGGCGATCAGGTTGCCCTCGGCGTCGAACAGGGCGCAGGAGAAGTCGAGGCGTTCCTTGATGTTGACGGAGTGGGCGGTGTTCTCCAGGCGGACGCCCATCTGCTCGGCGATGGACATGAAGAGGCTGTTGAAGACCTCCAGCAGCACGGGGTCCACGCGGGTGCCGACGGCGGTGCGTTCGGGGCGGGGGGTGCTGCGGGTGAGGACGAGATGTCCGGTGGGGGCCGCTTCGGCCTGCCAGCCGGGGTCGACGACGGTGGTGGCGTCGTCCTCGGCGATGATCGCGGGCCCGGTGACGGTGGCGCCGACGTGCAGACCCGCCCGCCGGTGGAGCGGGGCGCGCTGCCACCGCCCCTCGGCGTACAGGTCCACGGTGTCGGCCGGGGGCGGTGCGGCGGCGTGGGGGTCGGGGCCGGAGCTGGTGACGGGCGCGCTGCCGTCGGTCGCGTCGGCGGTCCCCGTGGCATCCGTGGCCCCGGTGGCTTCCACCGAGACCGTCTCGACGACGACGGGCTTGTCCATCGTGAAGCCGAACCGGGCCCGGTGCGCGGCCGCGAACGCCTCGGCCATGGCGGCCTCCGTGTCCGGGTCCACCGGAAGCGCCGCGTCCGTCCCCGCGTACCGCAGCAGGATCCGGGCCCGGGTGGTGATCGCGGAATCGGGCACTCCGTCGGCGCGCAGGGCTTCGCGGGTACGGTCGGCCAGCTCGGCGCAGAGCCGCTCGACCCGCTCCCGGCCGGCCGCGTCGAGCTGTTCCTCCACCGACTGTTCGCGCATCGCGGTCGCGTCGGCCAGGCCGATGCCGTACGCGGAGAGCACCCCGGCGAGCGGGGGTACGAGGACGGTGCCGATGCCCAGCGCGTCGGCGACCGCGCAGACGTGCTGGCCGCCGGCGCCGCCGAAGCCGGTGAGGGCGTAGCGGGTGACGTCGTGGCCGCGCTGCACGGAGATCTTCTTGACTGCGTTGGCCATGTTGAGCACGGCGATCTCCAGGAAGCCGGCTGCCGCCTCCGCCTCGTCCGGCCGTCGTCCGGTGGCGCGCCCCACCTCGTCGGCGAGCTCGGTGAACCGTTCGCTTACGCGGTCGGCGTCGAGGGGAAGGTCGCCGTCCGGGCCGAATACGGCCGGGAAGTGGGCGGGCTGGACGCGGCCGAGCATCACGTTGGCGTCGGTGACGGTGAGGGGGCCGCCCCGGCGGTAGCAGGCGGGGCCGGGGTCGGCGCCGGCCGAGTCGGGGCCGACGCGGTAGCGGCTGCCGTCGAAGTGCAGGACGGAGCCGCCGCCGGCCGCGACGGTGTGGATGCTCATCATCGGGGCACGCATCCGGACCCCGGCGACCTGGGTTCCCAGCTCGCGTTCGAACTCCCCGGCGTAGTGCGACACATCGGTGGAGGTGCCGCCCATGTCGAAGCCGATGACCCGGTCGTGGCCGGCCTGCTGGGAGGTGCGGACCATGCCGACGACACCCCCGGCCGGTCCGGACAGGACGGCGTCCTTGCCCCGGAAGCGGGTGGCTTCGCGCAGGCCCCCGTTGGACTGGAGGAACATCAGCCGGATCCCGTCGAGGCGGGCGGCGACCTCGTCGACGTACCGGCCGAGGACGGGTGAGAGGTAGGCGTCGACGACCGTGGTGTCGCCCCGGGGGACGAGCCTGATCAGCGGGCTGACCTCGTGGGAGCTGCTGACCTGGGTGAAGCCCGCTTCCCGGGCCGCCTCGGCGACGGCCCGTTCGTGGGCGGGGTGGCGGTAGCCGTGCATGAGGACGACGGCAGCGCTGCGCAGGCCCTCGGCGTGGGCGGCGCGCAGTTGTTCGCGTACGGGGCCGAGCTCCAGGGGCCGTGCGGTGCCGCCGTGGGCGTCGATGCGTTCGGGGACCTCGATCACGCGCTCGTGGACGGTTTCGGGCAGGACGATGTGCCGGTCGAAGAGGCGCGGCCGGTTCTGGTACGCGATGCGCAGTGCGTCCCGGAAGCCCTCGGTGATCAGCAGGACGGTCGGTTCGCCCCGCCGCTCCAGCAGGGCGTTGGTGGCGACGGTGGTGCCCATCCGGACGGCGGCGACCCGGTCGGCGGGCACCGGTTCGCCGGGGTCCAGGCCGAGGAGCAGCCGGATTCCGGCGACGGCCGCGTCGTCGTAGCGGCCGGGGTCGTGGGAGAGGAGCTTGCGGGTGATGAGCCGGCCGTCGGGGCGGCGGCCCACGATGTCGGTGAAGGTGCCGCCCCGGTCGATCCAGAACTCCCAGCGTCCGGTCATGGCGCCATTCTGTGCCCGCGCCCATGACCTCGCAGGGGCGGAGGTCCTGGCGGGGCTCTCAGTCCGGGAAGAGCGCGGCCAGCCGGGGCAGCCGCCTGCGGTTCGCCTCCTCGTCCTCGGCGTCCCAGCTCTCGCCCTCCGGTGCCGCCGGGCGTATCCGCTCGCGCAGCGCCGCCTCCACCGCCGCGTCGAGCGAGTCGGTCTCGCCCCGGACGCGCCGGTAGGCCTCGGTCACCGGGACGCTCAGCGACTCGTATCCGATCCAGCCGCGCTCGCCTCGGCTCATCCGGACCACCACCGGCACGTCGGCCAGGGAGTCGGGATCGGCCACCGCCCGGCTGAAGGTCTCCCGCCCGAGCAGGGCCAGCCCGTCGCGGAAGTCCATGAAGCCGTCGTCGCCGCAGCCGCCCTCGATGAGGTAGGCGGCGTTCCAGAGGGGCCACCGATAGGCGGAATCGGTCACCGTGACCGCCGTGACGGCGAACGCCGTTATCCGTTCTGGCTCCAGGGCGGCGAGCACGTCCGTCAGCGCGCCCGGCAGCGGATCGTCGGGGGCGTCCCGGTCGTCCGCCGGGTCCCCGACGACGTCACGAGCCCGTTCGACGAGCCCCCACCACTCGTTGCTGTCCATGGTGAAAAGCCTAGGAGGAGGGTCTGACAACGACCCTCCTCCGGCATCCTTGAGCTCCGGCCTCAGACGGCCGACGCGTCCGGCCCGATCCGGCTGCGCACCGCCGTCTGGACCTCGGCCTCCTCGGCCGGGTCGGCGGCGAGGCGGCGCAGGCGTTCGGCGACGCGGATGTCACCGGTCTCGGCGTGCAGGGCGGCCACCTCGCGGGTGGTCTCCTCGCAGTCCCAGAGGCACTCCACCGCGAATCCGGTCGCGAAGGACGGGTCGGTGGCGGCCAGGGCGCGGGCGGCCCTGCCCCGCAGGTGCGAGGAGGACGTCTCGCGGTACACGTGGCGCAGGACGGGGGCCGCGCAGGCGATGCCGAGGCGGCCGGCTCCGTCGACGAGGGTCCACAGCCGGGGGGCGTCGGGTCCGTCGCCGCGTACGGCCTCCCGGAGCGCGCCGAGGACTTGGGGAGCGTCCTGGGCGGTGCCTCGGCAGGCGAGCACTCCGGCGGCGGAGGCGCCGAGTGCGTCGGGGCGGTGGGCCCAGCGCCTGGCCCGCCCGACGGCGGCGTCGCCGGTCATCCGCTCGAAGGCGGCGATGGCCGTGTGGGCGACGGTGCGGGAGGGGCTGACGGCGGCGGCCTCGATGAGGTCGAGGACGACGGGTTCGCCGGCTTCCGCGAGGTAGTGCAGGGCGGCGCAGCGGGCGCCTTCGGGGCCGCTGCGGGCGGCCTCGACGATCTGGGGAAGGTCGTCGGGTCCGGCGACGGCGGTGAGGCAGCGGGCCGCGGGGACGTGCAGTTCGCTGCCGCGTTCCAGGGCCTGCTGGGCCCAGTCGAAGACGGCCTGGACGCTCCAGCCGGGGCGGGGACCCCCGGGGCGCATCTGGCGCTGCCATCGGTCGAACGAGCCCTGTTCACCGGCGGCCCGGACGCGGGCGCCGACCGCTTCGCGCGGGTCGTCGGCCCACAGGCGCCAGGGGCGCGGCTCGAAAGAGTCGCGTACGGCGGCGGCGAGGTCGGCCGCGCCCTGGTCGGTGGCCGGGAAGCGGGCGAGGACGGGCAGCGCGAGGGAGCGCAGGCCGGCGTCGTCGTCGCGCAGGGCCAGCTCGTCCAGGGCCCAGGTCCAGTTGGCGCCGGTCGTCGCGTAGCGGCGGAGGAGGGCCAGGGCGTCGTCGCGTCCGTAGGAGGCGAGGTGGCCGAGGACGGAGAGCGCCAGACCGGTGCGGGAGTCGTCGGTATCGATGGGGTCGTCGGGATCGGCGAGGTGCCGCTCGATCTCCTCGATACCGCCGTCGAGGTCGAGGTAGAGGCGCGCGTAGTAGAGGGAGCGGTTCTCCAGCTGCCAGTCGTGGCGGGGGTCGCTCACGACGCAGTGGTTGAGGGCCGCGAGGGCCTCGGGGCGTGGTGCGGCGAGCGCGTGGAGCGTGCCGTCGCCGCGGCCCCTCTGCAGCAGACCGAGCAGGGTGCCGCTCGGCGCTATGAACGGATCGAACATGGGAGAAAGCCTCACATCAAGCTGTCGACGCAACCGGGACTGTGCAGTGCCCCGTGCCTCTCGGCACGCGGGGGTGTCCGGGGGACACCGTTACGCCGCGCAGTGACATGATCGGCCGACCGCCGTCTTTCGCCTGGTGTAGAGCATCTTCCTCTGCCTCTCGTCGGTGGCCCTGAGCGGGCCCGCGACGTCATGATGACCCAGCCATTTCGCCACCGCGACCACATTTACGACGGACCGGTCAGCGAAGCCCACGGCGGACGCGCCCAGCGGCGCCCCCGCCGGCGTCTCACCGCGCACCGAAGCGTTCCAGCAGGTCGGACTTGCCGAACATCCGAGCCGTGTCCAGCGCGGACGGTGTTCCGGCGGCCGGGTCGGCGCCTGCGGCGAGCAGGGCGTCGATGACGGCGTCCTCGCCCTTGAAGACGGCTCCGGCCAGCGGGGTCTGGCCCCGGTCGTTGGCCCGGTCCGGGTCGGCCTCGCGGGCGACGAGGGCGGCGACCGTGGCGGCGTGCCCGTGGTAGGCGGCGAGCATCAGCAGCGTGTCGCCCCGGTCGTTGGTGAGGTTGGCGGGGACTCCGGCCTCGACGTACGCGGTGAGGGCCTCGGTGTCGCCGGTGCGGGCCAGGTCGAAGACCTTGGTCGCCAGCTCGACCACCTCGGGATCGGGGGTTTCGCTCATCGGGACGGGCCGCCTTCCTTCGACTGCTGCCACGGCTGCTCACCGCCGTGGTTGACCTGGTGGGGAGTACGGCGGGGGACCGTACGAGTGAATCGACAGGGTACTGCTCCCGGGCCGACATGACCCGGCCCGGATACGGCAAGGGATCACCGCGGCTGATCCCTGCCCGGCACGGACCGGGTGATGCCGCTCCCCGGGGGCCGACTTCTGTGAGCCAGTCAAGTGAAAGCGCGGGATATTCACTCGATTGCACCTTTTGTCGTATAGATACTTCCCGTGATCCTGGAAGGACTCATGGTGACTGTCCCCTTCAACCAGGAGAGAACCGCTCATGATCCTTTCCATCTCGGGCGTGGTACTGCTCGCCATCATCGTCTTCCTGTTCTTCAAGAAGGACGGGCTCAAGGCATCCCACGCCATCGTCTGTGCCCTGTTCGGCTTCTACCTGGCCGGCACCGCCATCGCACCGAGCATCACGGCGGGCGGGGCGAGCCTCGCCGGCCTGCTGGGCGGGATCAAGTTCTGACGCTCCGCAACCGCTCCCACCCCTTCAGGAGACCGACGTGGCCCGGCGACCACTCCCCCGCATTCTGAGCAGCGGCAGCGCTTCGATCACTCGCAGCAGAGAGATCGCGCGCACGGCCGCCGACAGTGCCACCGATGTCCTCCATCCGCTGATCACGGTGGTCCGCGGACTGCGGCTGCTGGCCGTGTCAGGCCGGCAGAAGTGGGTCGCCACTCCCAAGGAACGGCGTGGTCCCAAGCTGTTCCTGGGCGCGGCCTGCGTGCTGGTGGTGGCGCTCGTCCCGTACGGGCCGATCCTGGCCCTGATCACGGTGATGGGCGCTGCCGCGTGGAAGGGGCGGGAGCGGACCCCTGTGCGGACCGGGCCCGACGAGTCGGAGACCGCGCGCCTGCGGTCGCTGTACGAGGCGCTCGTGCCGTACTTCTCCACGGCCGACGACCCCGATCCGCTCTTCGCCCACGGCGGCGACTGGACGAAGGCCTTCGACGGGTACGCCTTCGACCAGAACGGGCGGCTCACCAGCCTCCGGATCTCCTACCCCGCGTACTTCATGGACGGCGAGGCAGCCGCCCGGTCCCGGATCGAGCAGCTGCTCCACACCAAGTCCGGCCGGGGCCGCGAGTACCGCTTCGGCTGGGACGAGGAGGCCAACCGCCTCGTCATGACCGTGCTGGACGCCCTCCCCACGACGATCGCCGCCCAGCGCTTCGTCGCCGCGCCCGGCGAGACGGTCCTCGGCTTCACCGACCCGGACTCCGTCTCACGCACCGTCCCCGTGCGCGACGGCGGCACCACGGTGGACGCCTCGCCGGTCGTCTGGCGGACCGGCGGCCGCTCCACCGAACCGCATCTGCTGGCCGTCGGACAGCCCGGCGGCGGCACCACGACCCTGGTCCGCTCGATCGCCCTGCAGGCCCTCCAGAACGGTGACGTGATCATCGTCGACGGCGGCGGGAGCGGTGAGTACGCCGCTCTCACCGGCCGGAACGGCGTCCTCGCCGTGGAGTCCGGCCTCGGCGGCGCGCTGGCCACCCTGGAGTGGGCGGCGCACGAGACGGAGCGCCGCCTGATCACCGCCAATCTGGCCCGCCAGAGCGGCCGCCCGGCGCCGGACGACATCCGCCGCCCGCTGTGGATCCTGCTGGACCGCCCCGGTGTCCTCGGCCATCTCGCGGCAGCCGACGGCAGGTCCGACCCGCAGGAGCTGCTGCGGATCCCGCTGCGGCACGGCCGGGCGGCGCAGGTCACCGTCGTGCTGGCCGAGCAGTTCGACGCGCTGGACACCCTCACGGAGACCGTCCGGACCCATACCCGCGCCCGCGCCGTCCTCGGGCCGGCCTCCCCCGAGCAGATCGAGGCCGTCCTCGGCGCCGTACCGCACACCACTCCCCCGCCCGAGGTCCCCGCGGGCCGCGGCTACGTCCGGCTCGGCGCGGGCCCGGTCCTGCGGCTCCAGGTGCCCGCCACCCCGGACCCGTACGACGACGCCACCAGCGACGCGCACCGGCAGGCGGTGCTCGACCTGCTGCCCGGCCGGGGCGAGGCGACGGAGGCGGCGCCCGTGCCGGAGCCGGCCGAGGAGGGCCCGGCGACGGCACCGGTGCCCGTGGCCGCGGAAACGGCGCCCGTTCCGGTGGAGGCGATGGTCACCGAGGCCCGGCCGTCCGAGCCGCTGGCGAAGGCGCAGCCGGCGGGCGCCGAGAGCTGATCGGGCGCACGCGAAGAGCACGGCGGGCGGGGAACGGGCCTGATGGCCCGTTCCCCGCCCGCCGCCGTCATGCCGGCCTCAGGCCACGAAGGAGCGCGGGGTGTCGGCCCCGGCGCCCGCCCCGGAGCGCACCAGGTCCACCGCCGCGGCCAGGCGTACGGCCGCCTCGTCGGCGACCGGCCCGCTCACCGTGAACGGCAGCCGTACGTACCCCTCGAAGGCGCCGTCGACCCCGAAGCGGGGGCCCGACGGCACGCGGACGCCGACGCGTTCACCCGCCACGGCCAGCCGCGACCCGGAGATGCCGCCGGTGCGCACCCACAGCGTCAGCCCGCCGCGCGGCACGGTGTACTCCCAGTCCGGCAGCTCCCGGCGCACCGCCGCGACCAGGGCGTCCCGGTTCTCCCGCGCCTGGCTCCGCCGGACCTCGACGGCCTGTTCCCAGCCGCCGGTGCCCATGAGCCAGTTGATCGCGAGCTGTTCCAGGACGGGCGTACCCATGTCGGCGTAGGCACGGGCGGCGACCAGGCTGCGGATGACGTCCGGGGCCGCGCGCACCCAGCCGATGCGCATGCCGGCCCAGAAGGCCTTGCTGGCCGATCCGACGGTCAGGACCGTGCTGCCAGCCGGGTCGAAGGCGCAGACCCGGCGCGGCATGGCGATGTCGGCGTCCAGGCGGAGTTCGTTCATGGTCTCGTCGACGACCAGGACCGTTCCGGCGGACCGGGCCGCCTCCACCAGGTCGCGGCGCTGCTGCTCGTCGGCGAGCGCGCCGGTGGGGTTGTGGAAGTCGGCGACCACATAGGCGAGCCGGGGCGCGGCGTCCCGGAGCACCTGGCGCCAGCGGTTCATGTCCCAGCCGCCGAGCCCTTCCTGCATCGCGACCGGGACGAGGCGGGCGCCCGTCTCGCGCATCAGCTGGAGGATGTTGGCGTAACTGGGGGACTCGACCGCGATCCGCTCCCCGCGACCGGCGAAGAGGTGGCAGATCGCGTCGATGGCGCCCATCGCACCGGTGGTGACCATGATCTGTTCGGGCATGGTCGGAATGCCGAGGGCGGTGTAGCGGTCGGCGATCATCTGGCGCAGGGCGGGCAGTCCGGCCGGGTAGTCGCCGTGCGTGTGGGCGTACGGCGGCAGTTCCTCCAACGCCCCCTGGACCGCCCGCGTCAGCCAGGGCTCGGGCGCGGGCAGGGCCGCGCAGCCCAGGTCGATCATCGAGCCGAGCGACTCCGGGGGCAGTGGTTCGAGGCCGCGGGCGGGCAGCGGATTGCCGGCCGGCACGGCGGTCCAGCTGCCCGCGCCGCGCCGGGACTCCAGGAAGCCTTCGGCGCGCAGGGCCTCGTAAGCGGCGGCGACGGTCGTACGGCTCACCGACAGGGCGAGGGCCAGTTCGCGTTCGGCGGGAAGCCGGGCGGCGACCGGAACGCGGCCTTCCAGGACGAGCAGCCGTACGCCGTCGGCGAGCGCGCGGTAGGCGGGCGGCTTGCGGCCGCCAGGGCCGGTGGGCCGGGCCTGTTGCGACCGGAGCTGCCGGGCGAGCTGGGCCGCTCCCACCGTCGATGTCCACTGCGCCATCGAAATCAGTCCACCTTCCTCGAATTGGCCATAGTTGATGGCCGATCCCCTGCCACAGAGTGACATGAAGCAGTCCACCACCACTACATCAGGGGGCGCAACGTGGCCAGGACCACCGACCGGAGCACCACTCATCTGACCCGGCGGCTGGTCCAGCTGTACGTCGGTCTGGCGCTGTACGGGGCGAGCTCGGCACTCCTGGTGCGCGCGGGGCTGGGTCTGGAGCCGTGGGGGGTGCTGCACCAGGGCCTCGCGGAGCTGACCGGGATCTCGATCGGTGTGGTGTCGATCATCGTGGGCGCTGTGGTGCTGCTGCTGTGGATCCCACTGCGCCAGCGGCCGGGGCTCGGCACCGTCTCGAACGTCTTCGTGGTCGGTCTGGCGATGGACGGGACGCTCGCGGTGGTCGGCGACCTCGACGCACTCGGCGTCCGCATCCCGGTGATGGTGCTCGGCATCGTCCTCAACGGTGTGGCGACCGGGCTGTACATCGCGGCCCGGTTCGGCCCCGGCCCCCGGGACGGTCTGATGACCGGGCTGAATCAGATCACCGGCCGCTCGATCCGGCTGGTCCGTACGGCGATCGAGGTGGCGGTCGTGGTGACCGGCTTCCTGCTGGGCGGCTCGCTGGGGGCGGGCACGGTGCTGTACGCGCTGGCCATCGGCCCGCTGGCCCAGCTCTTCCTCCGGCTGTTCGCGCTCCCCGAGCCCTCCGCCCCGGCTGTCGTCGTCCCCTCGGGCGAGCCGTCCACCCCCGCGCCGGCCGCCGGTTCCGGGCCCGTTGCCGCTCCGACGTCCGGGCAGGCCATACTGCCGCAGTGACGCCGAGCCACCCCTACCTGGGCCACCCGACGCCGATCGCCTTCGCCCATCGCGGCGGGGCGGCGGACGGCGTGGAGAACACCGTGACCGCCTTCCGCCGGGCGTCGGACGCGGGCTACCGCTACTTCGAGACCGATGTCCACACCACGGCGGACGGCCGGCTGGTCGCCTTCCACGACGCGACGCTGGACCGGGTCACCGACGCCCGGGGCCGGATCGCCGAACTCCCCTGGAGCGAGGTGAGCCGGGCCCGGGTCGGGGGAAGCGAACCGCTCCCGCTCTTCGAGGAGCTGCTGGAGGAGTTCCCCGAGGCTCGCTGGAACGTGGACCTGAAGGCCGAATCGGCGCTGGAGCCGCTGCTCGGACTGATCCGCCGGACCGATGCCTGGGACCGGATCTGTGTCGGCTCGTTCTCGGAGGCGCGGGTGGCCCGCGCACAGCGCCTGGCGGGCCCCCGGCTGGCCACGTCGTACGGGATCCGGGGCGTCCTGGCGCTGCGCCTGCGTTCGTACGGGATCCCGGCGCCGCTGCGGGCGGGTGCGGTGTGCGCCCAGGTCCCCGAGCGGCAGGGCCCCGTACCGGTGGTGGACGCCCGCTTCGTCCGCACCGCGCACGCGCTGGGGCTCCAGGTGCACGTCTGGACGGTGAACGAACCGGAGCGGATGGCGGCGCTCCTGGACCTGGGCGTGGATGGCATCATGACCGATCACATCGAGACGCTGCGTACGGTGCTGAGCGAGCGGGGGGCCTGGTCCTGACGCCCGGTCCGTCCACGTCCACCGGGGACGAGCGAGGGGACGCGGGATGAGCACGGGGACAGCGGGGAAGGCCGATCCGCCGGGGCAGCCGCCGGACGGCACGACGGCCGCCGCCCGCAAGCGCGAGCAGCAGGGCTGGTACTTCTACGACTTCGCGTGCTCCGTCTACTCCACCAGCGTGCTGACCGTCTTCCTCGGTCCCTATCTGACGTCGATCGCCAAGGCCGCGGCGGACCCGGACGGCTTCGTGCACCCGCTGGGCATACCCGTGCGCGCGGGCTCGTTGTTCGCGTACTCCGTGTCGGCGTCCATCGTGGTGGCCGTGATCCTGATGCCGATCGTGGGCGCGGCTGCGGACCGTACGGGGCGCAAGAAGCCGCTGCTGGCGGCGGCCGCGTACACCGGGGCGGCGGCCACGGCCGGGATGTTCTTCCTGGACGGCCACCGCTATCTGCTGGGCGCGTTCCTGCTGATCGTGGCGAACGCGTCGATCTCCGTGTCGATGGTTCTGTACAACGCCTACCTGCCGCAGATCTCCGAGCCGGAGGAGCGCGACGCGGTCTCCTCGCGCGGCTGGGCCTTCGGCTACACCTCGGGTGCCCTCGTCCTGGTCCTCAACCTGATCCTGTACACCGGTCACGACTCCTTCGGCCTCGCGGAGTCCGACGCGGTGCGGATCTGTCTGGCCTCGGCCGGTGTGTGGTGGGGCGCGTTCACCCTCGTACCGCTGCGCCGGCTGCGCGACCGCCGGGTGCGGCCGGACGGCGAGGGGGCGGTCGGCTCCGGCTGGAAGCAGCTGCGGGCCACCCTGCGCGACATGCGGCGCCACCCGCTCACGCTCTCGTTCCTGTTGGCCTACCTCGTCTACAACGACGGGATCCAGACGGTTATCTCGCAGGCCTCGCTGTACGGCTCCGAGGAGCTGGGCCTGGACCAGACGACGCTGATCGTCGCGGTGCTCCTGGTGCAGATCCTGGCGGTGGCTGGGGCGCTCGGCATGGGGCGGCTCGCCCGGACGTACGGCGCGAAGCGCACGATTCTGGGATCGCTGATCGTGTGGACCCTGATCCTGCTCTCCGCCTATCTGCTGCCCGCCGACGCGCCGGCGTTCTTCTTCGTCCTGGCGGCGGCGATCGGGCTGGTGCTGGGCGGCAGCCAGGCCTTGTCCCGGTCGCTGTTCTCGCATCTGGTGCCGCGCGGCAAGGAGGCGGAGTACTTCTCCGCGTACGAGATGAGCGACCGCGGACTCAGCTGGCTGGGGCCCCTGGTGTTCGGTCTGGCGTACCAGCTGACCGGCAGCTACCGGGACGCGATCATCTCGCTGGTGGCGTTCTTCGCCCTCGGCGCGGTGCTGCTCGCGCGGGTTCCGGTGAGGCGTGCGGTGGAGGCCGCGGGAAACCCCGTGCCGGAACGGATTTAGACGTTGAAGTCAAAGGCCGGTAGTATACGTCTTTGGCCTGCCCGGAGGACCGTTACTGCCAGTGGAAACGGCTCATCCGTTGAGTGACAACATCCACCAGAGGTGACGAACCGGGCATGGGCGGGTACTCAACCCAGATAAAGCAGCGGCACGACGGGCGACGCATGACCCGCAACGGGAATCTTTACCGCCGACCGGACGTTGACCGGATGACGACGACAGCGACATTTTGTCCTGTGGGCGACAAGCCCGGGAGGCACGATTCATGAGTGAGCGAGCTCTCCGCGGCACGCGACTTGTGGTTACCAGCTACGAGACGGACCGCGGCATCGATCTGGCCCCGCGCCAGGCGGTGGAGTACGCATGCCAGAACGGACATCGATTTGAGATGCCGTTCTCGGTAGAAGCAGAGATTCCGCCGGAGTGGGAGTGCAAGGCGTGCGGCGCCCAGGCACTCCTGGTGGACGGGGACGGCCCCGAAGAGAAGAAGGGCAAGCCGGCGCGCACGCACTGGGACATGCTCATGGAGCGGCGCACCCGCGAGGAGCTGGAAGAGGTGCTGGCCGAGAGACTGGCGGTTCTCCGTTCCGGAGCCATGAACATCGCCGTGCACCCGCGGGACAGCAGGAAGTCTGCCTGACCGCGTAGCACCGCACAGCAGCACAGCACCAAGAGCCGCGGGCCGTGACACAGAACGTGTGTCACGGCCCGCGGCTCTTGTGCGTCCGCGCCCTCAGGGCGTGAGGGGCGGGCGAGGCCCCTGGGGGTCGTCGTCGGGCCCGCCGGACGCCCGGGGGCCGTCCTCGCGGATGACCTCGCCCTGGACGACCTTTCCGTCCGGGCGGTGCATCCGGGCCTGCTGGAACGCGTCCCCCAGGCTGCCGGGCGTCGCTGCCCGCATCCGGCGTTCCAGCGAGCGCTCCGCGTAACGGCTGATCATGGTGCGCACCGGCGGGACCAGCAGAAGCAGTCCGGCCGCGTCCGAGATCAGTCCGGGGATCAGGAGCAGCAGCCCGCCCAGCATCAGCAGTCCGTTGCCCCGGGTGCCCTTGCCGCCCGCGGGGGCCGCCGGCGGCGTGGCGGGAGCGCCGGGCTGCCCCGGCATCTGCTGGAGGGTCTCGGTGAGGTTCTTGAAGGCGCGCCGGCCGGCGCTCTTGATGACCACGGCGCCGAGCACGGCTCCGGCCACCAG
This sequence comes from Streptomyces globisporus, assembly GCA_014649555.1. Classification (GTDB taxonomy): domain Bacteria; phylum Actinomycetota; class Actinomycetes; order Streptomycetales; family Streptomycetaceae; genus Streptomyces; species Streptomyces globisporus. The sequence continues at coordinate 40,661 of BMTG01000026.1, forward strand.
GATCAGCAGGACCGTGAGGCCGCCCGCGGCCGAGGCGACCAGGGTCAGGAGCCAGATCTCCAGGACCAGCCAGGCGGCCAGGGCAAGCGGCAGGAATCTACGGGCGCGCGAGCGCCGGGGACGGGTCGGGGGCGGAGTGCCGGTCGTCATGCCCCCAGTGTGCCCGTACCGGCGTGCAAGCGGCGTAAGGGGGCGATCATGAAGCGGACCGGTCAGGCGGGCAACCGGGCGCGGGTCCCGGCGCCGCCCTCGGTCGCGGGCCCCGGGGTGTCAGAGGGGCTTGCGGCCCAGGACCTTGTTCGCGCGGGAGGTGATGCCCCAGCCGGTGACCCGCCAGAGCGCCTCGACGAGGATGTCCCGGCTCATCTTCGAGTCGCCGATCTCCCGGTCGACGAAGGTGATGGGGACCTCGACCACGTGATAGCCCGCCTCGACCGCGCGGCGGGCGAGGTCCACCTGGAAGCAGTAGCCCTGCGAGGCGACCTCGCCGAGCCCCAGGCCGTTCAGCGTCTCGGTGCGGAAGGCGCGGTAGCCGCCGGTGACGTCCCGGACGGAGAGGCCGAGGGCGAGCCGGGAGTAGAGGCTGCCGCCGCGCGAGATGACCTCGCGGCTCTTGGGCCAGTTGACCACCCGGCCGCCCGGCACCCAGCGGGAGCCCAGGACCAGGTCGGCGCCCTTGAGCGCGGTGAGCAGCCGGGGCAGCTCCTCGGGCTGGTGGGAGCCGTCGGCGTCCATCTCGACGAGGACGCCGTAGCCGTGCTCGGAGCCCCAGGCGAAGCCCGCGAGGTAGGCGGCACCGAGCCCCTCCTTGCCCTTGCGGTGCAGGACGTGGACCTGGTCGTCGGCCGCCGCGATCTCGTCGGCCGCCTTGCCGGTGCCGTCGGGGCTGTTGTCGTCGGCCACCAGGATGTCGGCGTCCGGGACGGCGGTGCGCACCCGGTCGACGATCGGCTTGATGTTCTCGACCTCGTTGTAGGTCGGAATGATCACCAGAACCTTGCCGAGCGGGCCGAACTGCCTCTGACCGCCGTCGTTCACTACTGCCCCTTAGAGTCCGAACACAGGGGGACACCATATCCAGCGCACCGGCCGGAAGGTCGCGCCCCCACGGGAACTGCGGATCGGGGCCCGGCGCCCTTCGGGCCGACCTGGGACCCGCTGGCTGCGGGTCGACCGAAAGCCGTTGTCTACTGAACGTCCGGGCCCCACCCGGATCCCACCCTCCGCCGGCTGAATCCTTCCCTCGCCCCCGAGGCGCGGGCGCTGAACCTGGCTGTCAGCGGTGGTGCGCCGGTGCGGCACACCGCCTCATGACCCAGCGGCGTTCGACGACTGCGTGGAGGTTTAACCGGTCGGACGTCCTGTGGTGGACCCGGCCGAACCTACCGGCCCGTGGGCGCTTTCTGTCAACACCTGTGCGACCTGCGACTTTTTCCGAAATGGCCTGGTCAGTACTGAAGGGGCGCAGGTCGCGGACCGGTGATCGGGCCATCGATCGGCGGTACGAAATGTCCCGACGTCACTCGTTCGGTCGCACGTAGACCGTTTGTCCGAGGACCACGGTCCGCAGGCAGACGGGCAGGTCGGCGCCGGGCGTCAGGTCCGGCAGGCCGGGTGTGCCGGACCGGGGGTCGGTGGACCAGCGGGCGACCCGGTCGTCGGGGGCCTGGACCAGCAGTTCGGCGGTCCGCCAGACGGCGTAGTCGGCCGGGGCACCGGGCACCAGGAGGCCCGCGTCGTCACGGCCGATGGCGCGCCAGCCGCCCCGGGTGTGGGCGGTGAACCCGGCGCGGACCGAGACGCGGTGCTCCGGGGTGCGGTGGTGAGCGGCGGCCCGCACGGTGCCCCAGGGGTCGAGCGGGGTGACGGGGCTGTCGGAGCCGAAGGCGAGAGGCACTCCGGCGCGCAGCAGCGCGGCGTACGGGTTGAGGGAGGCGGCCCGCTCCGCGCCGAGGCGTTCGGCGTACATCCCGTCCGGGCCGCCCCAGGCGGCGTCGAAGGCGGGCTGGACGGAGGCGGTGAGACCCAGTTCGGCGAAGGCGGCGATCGTCTCGGGGGTGAGCATCTCGGCGTGTTCGACGCGGTGCCGGGCGGCCCGGATCCGGTCGAGACCGAGCGTCCCGGCGGCGGCCCTGACCCCGTCCACCACGGCGGTGACCGCTGCGTCGCCGATCGCGTGGAAGCCCGCCTGGAGGCCCGCCTCGGTGCAGGCGGTGACATGGGCGGCGATCCGGGCGGCGTCCAGGTGAGCGGTGCCGGTGTGCGGGGCGTCCGTGTAGGGCTGGTGGAGGCAGGCGGTGTGCGAGCCGAGGGAGCCGTCGACGAACAGGTCTCCGGCCGCGCCGATCGCGCCGAGTTCGCGGATGCGACGGGCGTCCTTCTCGTCCGCGATCTCCTCGGCCCAGAGGCCGAAGACGCGCGGTCCGGGACGCTCGGCGGCCAGCGCGAGGAGGGCGGTGAAGTCCTCCTCGTCGGAGATCTCGGGCCCGCCGCACTCGTGGACGCTGCCGATGCCGAGGGAGGCGGCGTGGTCGAGGGCGGCGCGCTGGGCGGCGGCGCGCTGGGCGACCGGGAGCGCGTTGTGGGCGGCGGCCCGCACCGCGTGGTGGGCGTCGCCGGTCAGCGGGCCGTCCGGGTGATACCCGCTCATGGCGGTCACGCCGGGGACCAGGTCCAGCAGGGCCGTCGTGACGACCGCGGAGTGCACGTCGATCCGCGGCAGGTAGAGGGCCCGGCCGCCGGCCGCCTCGTCGAGCTCGGCGCGCGAGGGGTGCCGCCGCTCCGGCCAGCGGGCGGCATCCCAGCCGTGTCCGAGCAGGACGTCCCCGGAGGCGCGGCCGTCACCGAACGCCCGGACGAGGCCGAGTGCCTCGGACAGGGTGCGGGCGCCCGAGAGGTCGAGCCCGGTCAGGGCCAGTCCGGTGGCGGTGGTGTGCACATGGGCGTCGGTGAACGCCGGGGTGACCAGGGCACCTTCGAGGTCGACCACCTCGTCGACGCCGCTCGCGAAAGCGTCGGCGGCCCCCTCGGACCCGACCCAGGCGACATGCCCGCGTTCGACGACCATCGCGGTGGCGAACGGGTCGGCGGGGCTGTGGACGTCTCCGCCGCGCAACAGGACGGTGCGGTGGTCGGGGGTGCTCTGGGGGGCGGTGCTCTGGCTCATGGGACCAGTCTCGCGCCTGACGGCGGCCGCCCGGACCGCGGCCCCCTCCGGAGGGACGGGATCCCGGACCCGGACCCGGGGCTCCGCGGCTTCAGATCCGCGGGGGCCGGGCCTCGTACGGGGTGGAGAGGACGACGGTGGTCCGGGTGGAGACGCCGGCGAGTGTACGGATCCGGGTGAGCAGGTGTTCCAGCTCCAGCGGGGTCGCCACCCGCACCTTGAGGATGTAGTTCTCGTCCCCGGCGACGCTGTGGCAGGCCTCCAGTTCGGGCACCCCGGCGAGCCGTTCGGCGATGTCGTCGGGGGCGCTCGGGTCGAACGGCTTCACCGAGATGAACGCGGTGAGGGGCAGCCCGACGGCCTCGGGGTCGACGACCGCGGCATAGCCGCGGATCACCCCGCGCTGCTCCAGCCTGCGGACGCGCTGATGAACCGCCGAGGTGGACAGGCCCGTGGCCTTGCCCAGGTCGGTGTAGCTCATCCGCCCGTCCTTGACGAGCAACTCAACGATCTGACGGTCCAGCTCCTCCATGCGGATCAACCTATGGCCCCGGGCACCGCTCGGCACAGTCGCGCGGGTCACGGAACGGCACCTGCGGGCGGCATGTGACGAACGCCACAGGTTCGCGGGTCGGTAGCGGGCCGCCTCGCGATTACCGGCCACGCGGGGCGGGAAGTGCTTGCTGTGGCCGAGGCCGTGTCGCCTTGTCGGCCCACCCGAGGGGGGAATTTCCATGCAGAGCCTGAAGCTCACCGAACGTACCGAACCGGAGCCTGTCGATCCGGACGACGACGGTTTCGACGCTTACGACATGTTCGAGATGGTCCGGGTGATCTGCCCGGACTGCGCCCAGCCCATCGCGCTGCTGGCCGACGAGGACGTCCTGCCGGAGCACGCGCGGTGCCCCACGCCGTGGAACCCCTTCGTGCTCACCGTCTGCGCCGGGACCGGCCGCGGCGCGGGCGAGGCCCGGCCCGCGGACGAGACGCTGGAGCTCCAGGAGCAGGAGGCCGGGCTGCTGCTGACGCTCCCCCAGGGCCTCGACTGGCGGATGCAGCCCTTCTCGCACGCCGGAGGCCCCGGCTCCCGCCCGCTGCGCGTGCCGCGGATGCGGCGCGAGGCCGCCTGACCCGCACCCGTACGCCCGGCCCAGCACCACGACGGCCCGCCGCCGTGGTGCCCGCGGCTCCCCCGACTCCCCGCCCGCAGGCCCGGTTCGTGGGCCCCCGCGAACGAGCGCTCGAATCGGCGGGGCAGTGACCCCGGCCCGCCCCGCGACGTTGGCCCCGTATGACCACGCTGCAATCACCAGTCGGTTCGGGTCGCCGCCGGCTCGCCCCACCCGCCCCCGAAGAATCGGTTCCGCAGCCGGGAAAACCCGCACAGCCGCTGCCCCGCTCCACGGGGAACCCGCCCATGGGCGCCCCTGCGGATCCACCGATCTACAGCGCTCTGCTCAGACAGTGGGAGAGCGCCGGCAGAACCGTGCCGGGGCGCCGCGACCCGGAGTGGACCCAGGCCGCGGCCCTGCCCGCGTGGTCGGAGGGAACGCTGCGGTTCAGCGCGTCTCGGGACCCGCGAGGTGGCGTGCGATGACCATGCGCTGAATCTGATTGGTGCCCTCCACGATCTGCAGCACCTTCGCCTCGCGCATCAGCCGTTCGACCGGGAAGTCGAGCGTGTAGCCGTATCCGCCGAGCACCTGGACGGCGTCGGTGGTCACCCGCATGGCCGCGTCCGTGCAGAACAGCTTCGCCATGGCGGCCTGCCGGGAGAAGGGCTCCCCCGCGTCCCGCAGCCGTGCCGCCTCCAGATACAGCGCCCGCCCGGCCTCAATCTGGGTGGCCATGTCGGCGAGCATGAACCGCAGCCCCTGGAAGTCCGCGATGGGGCGGCCGAACTGGCGCCGGTCGGTGGCGTAGCGGACGGCCTCGTCCAGAGCGGCCTGGGCGACCCCGATGGCACACGCGGCGATGCCGAGCCGCCCGGAGTCGAGGGCGGACAGGGCGATGGCGAAGCCCTGGCCCTCCTCCCCGATGCGCCGGTCGTCGCCGACCCGTACGGCGTCGAAGTGGAGCTGGGCGGTGGGCGAGCCCTTCATCCCCATCTTCTTCTCGGGGAGGGCGGCGGTCAGTCCCTCGGCGTCGCCGGGGACGAGGAAGGCCGTGATGCCACGGGCGCCCTCGACGCCGGTCCTGGCCAGCACCGTGCAGAAGTCCGCGACGCCGCCGTGGGTGATCCACGCCTTGGTCCCGGTGATGACCCAGTCGTCCCCGTCCCGTACGGCCTTGGTGCGCAGGGAGGCCGCGTCGGAGCCGGAGGCGGGCTCGGAGAGGCAGTAGGCACCCAGCAGGCCGCCGGAGAGCATCGCCGGGAGGTGCGCGGCCCGCTGCTCGTCGGTGCCGTATCCGGCGAGTGCGTGGCAGGCGAGGGAGTGGACGCTGACGCCGAGTCCCACGGTGAGCCGGGCGGCGGCCAGTTCCTCCAGGACCTGGAGGTAGACCTCGTAGGGCTGGTCACCGCCGCCGTGGTCGGAGCCGTACGGGAGTCCGAGGAGTCCGGACTCGGACAGGAGGGTGAAGACCTCGCGGGGGAAGACACCCGCTTCCTCCTCCTCGGCCGCCCGGGGAGCGATCTCCTTGGACACGATGTCGCGGACGAGCGCGACGAGCTGCCGGGACTCCTCGGTGGGCAGACGGCGTTCCACCGGCTGCGGGGCACGGTCGGACATGACGGCGCTCTCCTCCCTGTCGGGCGTTGCGGCGGTCGCGCGCTCGGGGTGGGAGAGGCGCCGCCGGGTGATCTCCCGGAGATGGTCCCGGGAAAAACAGACTGCGCAGCCGATCCTGCCCTCCCGGGTCACGGTGGCGCGGTCATCGGCTGTGGCGGGTTGAGTATGCCCGATCGGGCGCCTTCCGTCACGGGGCAAAGGGCAGGTCGGAAGCGTGAAGAGGGCGGAAACGATCAGCGAATTGGTCCGAACCATTGACCCAACTGGTCTAGTCCTTCTACGGTTCCCCCCAACGCTAACCGCGTTCATGTCAAACCGGGCGCACCTGCCCGGAGTTCGGCCAGCACCCCCCACGCACCAGCCCTCCCCCACGAGGAGCCACGATGCTCACGCTGCACCGTCCCCGCGCCCGGCTCCGGGCGCTCGCCGCGGCCGCCTGTACGGCCGCCCTCGGCGCCACCCTGCTCGGCGTCGCGGGCACGTCCCCGGCCGGCGCGACCCCCACCGCCCGGTCCGACGCCGCCGCCGCGAAGGAGGCCGCCCCCACGGCCGCCGCGGGCGACAAGGTGATCGGATACTTCACCAACTGGGGTACGTACGACCGCAATTACCACGTCAAGAACATCGAGACGTCGGGTTCCGCGGACAAGCTGACCCACATCAACTACGCCTTCGGCAACGTGACCGGCGGCAAGTGCCAGATCGGCGACTCCTACGCCGACTACGAGAAGGCCTACACCGCCGAGGAGTCGGTCGACGGGGTCGCCGACACCTGGGACCAGGAACTGCGGGGCAACTTCAACCAGTTGCGCAAGCTGAAGAAGCTCCACCCCGACCTCAAGGTCCTGTGGTCCTTCGGCGGCTGGAGCTGGTCCGGCGGCTTCGGTGAGGCCGCGCAGAACCCGGCCGCGTTCGCGAAGTCCTGCTACGACCTGGTGGAGGACCCCCGCTGGGCCGATGTCTTCGACGGCATCGACATCGACTGGGAGTACCCCAATGCCTGCGGGCTCACCTGTGACACCAGCGGCCGCGACGCGTACGGCAACCTGCTGGGCGAGCTGCGCAAGGCCTTCGGGAACGACAACCTGATCACCTCGGCGATCACCGCGGACGGCTCCGACGGCGGCAAGATCGACGCCGTGGACTACGCGGGGGCGGCGACCCACCTCGACTGGTACCTGCCGATGACGTACGACTTCTTCGGCGCGTTCTCGGCGCAGGGCCCGACGGCCCCGCACTCCCCGCTGACCTCCTACCCGGGCATCCCGTCGGAGGGCTTCAACTCCGACGCCGCGATCTCCAAGCTGAAGGGGCTGGGCATCCCGTCGGAGAAGCTGCTGCTGGGCATCGGTTTCTACGGCCGCGGATGGACCGGCGTCACGCAGTCCGAGCCGGGCGGCAGCGCGACGGGGGCCGCGCCGGGTACGTACGAAGCGGGCATCGAGGACTACAAGGTCCTCAAGGACAGCTGCCCGGCCACGGGCAAGGTCGCGGGCACGGCGTACGCGCACTGCGGGAACAACTGGTGGAGCTATGACACCCCGGAGACCATCGGCACCAAGATGACCTACAAGAACGAGCAGGGCCTCGGCGGCACGTTCTTCTGGGAGCTGAGCGGTGACACGACGAACGGCGAGCTGATCAAGGCGATCGACTAGCGACCTCGTGCATGGTTGGCGGTAGCGCGTCGAGACCTTGATCGTTGATCATGGTCCGT
>BMTG01000027.1 GCA_014649555.1 Streptomyces globisporus
GTGCTGCGCCGCGGCAAGAAGAACCTGGCGGCCGTGGAGGTCAGCCCGGCGGGCTGACCCGCCCCCGCGTAGAGGTGCCGCCGGCCTCGACCGATCCCCCTCGGTCGGGGCTGGCGGCATCCGGTCCCGCAACCGTCACACGGTCCGTCCCGGATAGGGAGGGCGGTGTGGCAGCCCCTCGCGCCTGCCGACACGGCTGCTAGACAGGTGCGTTGACGCCGTATACCGCTGAGCACTCCCAGCAGTACGCCGACCCGGGCCGTACTGGGCGGCCGCACATGCCGTCCTTGCCGTCGCACTCCTGGTTGACTCGCTGGATGTCCACGGCGTGCTGGTCCACCCACTGCGGCGGAGTCGGTGTCGCCGGACCCTCCACATGCCGTTCAGGCTGCAGCGGCAACCGAGGAGCAGACGAAGGCGGGCCACTGGCGATTGCGTCACGCAGCCTCCTGGCGACGATCGCCCCCACTGTCGTCTTCACCTCCTCCGGCAGCGGCCGGCCAGCGACGACTTGCCGCAGTTGCTGCTCCGTCCACCCTTCCAGCAGCATCCCCGTTACCGTCAGACCCTGATCCGTCAGCGTCTTTCCTGTCAGCAGGAACGACGGATCCGCCGCCGCGACCGCGAGCAGCAGTTCGGCTCCTGGACTCCGATCCGACGTCTCGCTGCCGTCCGTCCCTTCCTGGCCACTGTCAAGAGCGCCTGTAGACATGGAAGGACGGCTAATGGCTTCACCTGGTGGATCACTGATGGATTGCAGGTCAGATTGCCCTCTGCCATAGGTCACTTTGACCTGTCCGTTGGTGCAATCTGACCTGTGGTCCAGGTCAGATTGCACTGTTCGCAGGTCAGAGCCCTGTTGGGAGCTCAGGTCAGATTGAACTGTCTGCTGGTCAGAGGCGGTACGCGGCCCCTCCGTGGCAGGGGCACTGTCGAATGACAGGCGATCGATCTCGTTGTCGTCGTACGCCCGCCGGGCCCGGGCCATCGACGCCAGCAGCGGAAGGTTCACACGTGCCAGATTGCTCGTCTCCGGCCGGCGGACCGAGCGCACCAAGTTCTTGCTGATCAGCTTCTTCTTGGTCCGCCGCACCGTGCTCACGGACGTACCGGTGTCCTCGGCGAGACGCTCCTCGCCAGGCCAGCAGTAGCCGTGCGGGTCGGTGTAGTTCGTGAACGCCAGGAGAAGCAGCTTCTCGCCGCCCTCCAATCCCTCTGCGGCGAACACCATCGCCATGTGCTCAACACTCATGGGGTCACCCCGGGGTCCTCGACCGTGGCGTTCTTGCTGCTGTTGCAGGTGCGGCAGAGGGTCTGGAGGTTGTCGGCGCTGTTTGAGCCTCCGAGGACCCACGGGTGCACGTGGTCGAGCGTGAGGTCGTCGGCGTCGCCGCACCGGATGCACCGGTAGCCGTCCCGCTCGTGGATGAAGCGGCGTAGCGCGTCCGAGATGCCCGTGCGCTGCCTCTCCGGCCCCAGAACGGTGCCGTAGTCCTTCCGCCGCGGCCTGGTGGGCGCCTCCTCCAGATCCGTCCGCGTATCGGGGCTCAGAGGAACCTCACCGCGAGCGGCCCGGTCGGCATTGACCTGATCGATGTCAGGGAAGGCCGAGTAGGGGATCAGGAGGTCGTAGACCTTAGGCCGGGACCGCTCAGGGCGGTGGGCGAGTAGGCCTTGATCCCCCTCGGCGATCAGGGCGCGTTCGCGAAGTGCTCCCAAGCGGCGCTGAACGGTCTTGACGTCCACGAGGGCGACCGCTGCGATCTCCTTCTTCGACAAGGCTGCGCCTGTGCCGTCACTCCTCGCCGCTTCCGCCAGAGCGATCAGGACCAGCCGCTCCTGGGTGTTGGCAGCCGGCGCCACCTTGAGCGCCCACCAGATGGGAAAGTTCATGCCGTCACCTCGATCGCGTAGTCCTGGGCCGGGTTCACAGTTCCGTCCATGCGCGGCGCTCGTCCGACCCGGTCAGGGGCGTCCACACCGGCGCGGACGCCCCTGCGTCTTCGAGGTCCTCCAGCACAGCGGCCCCCAGGGCGACCTTGCCTGCGAACCGGGCAACCAGCTGGTGGCCTGCCGTCATCGCCCGCAGGTCTTCGATCCGGTTTCGCAGAGTGGCTGGTGAGGCGTTCGTGAGGACGAACAGCACCCGTGGGAACTTCGGATAGAACCGGTGCCAGGCGAGCATGGCCGCCTGGTCGGCGATGGTGCCGCGTCGCCCGACCGGCTGCGGCACGTAGTCGTGGAACCGGGCGTAGGAGATCAGCTTCCGGGCGAGCCGCTCGGAGGACATGGTCGTCCGGTCGACTTCGACGAACGCCCGGTACTGCAACCGTCGCGGGGACGTCGCGGTGTAGTGCAGCACGGCGTCCGCGATCAGCTTGTCTTCCCCTCCGGTGTCGGGGAGGCGGTGAGCGACTTCCGGCACCCAGTCCAGCGGACCGTACTCATCGCCGCGATCCCGCGCGGCCTCCAGGAACGTCAGGTGCGTGCGCAGGACGGTCAGCGTGTGACCGGTACGAAGGGAGGCATCCAGTCTGCTTTCCGGGGCCTGCACCGCCCGCCCTCGCAACTCCGGCCACCCGCCGGTGACCCGGGCGCCCTTCGCCGTGAGGAACCAGACGCGGAGCCGGCTGCTTCCGGGCACGAGAGTGAAGGTGATCAGTTCGTCCTCGCGGAGCCGGGTGAGGACTTGTGAGGTCCGCTGGTGGGACTTGCCGGGCGACAGCATCTGGTGCATCTGCGGTGTGGTGACCAGCCGGTGCTGCGCGAGAAGGGCGAGTGCCCGGTGGCCGGCGGTCTCGCCCGCCTGCGGCTGCACGGGCGCGGACACCGCTTCCGCCGCCGAAAGGGCATCGGTGAGGGGGGTGGTGCTCATGCGTACTGCTCCTGGGGGGTGGTGTCATCGGGAGGTGAGTCGGGCCCGCCGCCGGGCGGGGCCGGGCGCGGCCGCGGGCGGTCGGTGAGGAACGTCTGGACGACGTCGCCCTGCCGGTCGGCGGCGGCGATCAGCTCGGCGAGCGGCCGGGCGCCGGTGTTGGTGTGCGCGGCGGACAGCAGGGCCCGGACCTTGCCCGGCCTGGCGAGATCGCCGAACAGCTCCTTCAGGACCGCGCCGCGGATCAGGAGCGGGCCGACCCGCTTGCCGTCGACGGTGAACGACGCCCAGTGGTGGTAGCGGTCGAGTTCGGCGGCCTGCGCGGGGGCGACCTGGTCGCCCCACTCGTCGGTGATGTGCCGGATCGCGTCGATGGACCCGGCCGTCGTCGACAGGCACGAGGCGTTCTGCAGGAGAGAGGTCCGCACGTCCGGGCTGAGCCGGTTGAGGAGCTGTGTCATGCCGTGCATCCGCACCCCGAACTTCCGCAGCTGCTCGGTGATCTCCGCGATCGACGCGGATGCCGCACCGACCAGCGAGATCAGCTCGTCCAGATACAGGCGGAACAGCGCCCGGTCGGCGGCCGCTGTGTCGCGGCGGGAGAGTCCGGCGCGGAGCATGTCCCGGAAGATCAGCGACACCAGCAGCCGGTCGGTGGGGCCGGTGCCGGCCGGGCAGATCCACACGACCTTCGACCGGTCCATGGCCTGGCGCATGTTGTAGCTGCCGACCGGGGAGCCGAGGAAGGCCCGGATGACGGGGGAGGAAGCGAGCCGGTCGAGCGGGTTGAGGACGGTGGGCAGGGCGTCCTTGGGGATCTCGGTGAACGACGTCTCCCACCAGCGGGCGGCCTCCGTGTCGAGGCGGCCGACCACGGCAGCCCGGAAGGCGGGGTCGCTGAGCAGCGGCCGGATCTGGAACAGGGTCGCCTGGGAGTGTTCCTTGCGGGCGGCGACGGCCTGGGCGTTGACCGCGACCAGGGCCTCGATGGCTTTCGTCAGGATGGTGATCGCCCTCGGTGCGTTCGCGTCTCCCCAGCCCAGGCCGGAGGCGAATCCGTCGACGGCCGCCGCGACGACCTCGTGCTGGGCGGGGGCGTCGGACATGCTCAGCGGGTTCCAGCACGCCAGCCTGTCCTGCGGGTCACGGACGGTCAGGTCGTAGAGCATGGCCCGGCGCATGATGCTCGGATGCGCCAGGTACGGGGCGGCCTCGGCGAAGGAGTCGCGGTGCGGGTCGACGAACGCCAGCCCCCGCTTGCCGTGAGCGGCCTCGACCGCCTGGCACAACGCGCGCATCGTCTTGCCCCATCCGGCCTTCCCGGACTGCACCTCGAACAGCGTGTCCTCCTCCCGGGTGGCGACCATCCGCTCCCGCCCGTCCGCACCGCGGTGCCAGCCCTGCGGGATCAGCCCCTTCCCCCGGCGGTAGGTCGGCAGGTCACCGAGCATCAGAGGAAGCCGCGCGAACCGGGTCGGGGGCTTCAGCAGACCGGCGAACTCCTCGACCCGCGCCCACGAAGCACGCGACGGGCGCATCAGACCGGTGTCCCACCGGACGTCGAACTGGGCCCGCCACGGCCACCGGTCCGGCCCGAAACGCCACGGGCCCAGCGACCAGCCGGCGGAGGAGAGCCGGACCCGCGACGCGTAGATGTCCAGGCCCGCCTCGATGTGCCGCAGCCGCCGCTCCGCACGCCCCACCATGTCGGAACTGCTGCGCACCAGAATCTGCACGCGCACCAGGCCGACGTCCTCGACCAGCTTGCCGAGCACCTTGTCCCGCTCGACCCTCGGCGGCCGCGGCGACATCATCATCCGCCCGCCGGTGTTGTCCCGGCCGCGCTGGTCCGGCGGGACCAGCAGCCGCGTCACCTGCCACGCCAAGGCGTCCTCCATCGTGGCCGCGTCCTGCGACATCAGCCGGGCCTCGCGCCGCGATTCGCGCCTGGCTGCCTGCCGGGCGGCGTTTATCACCTGCCACCGGCGGGCCCGCAGCCCCCAGTTCGACGCCGGGGACAAGTCGATGCACACCTCGGCGAGGTCACCCATGTCCGCTCGCAGGTCCGCGACGGCGTCGATCAGCGGCTGCAACGGATCCGGCTCCAGCGGAACATCCCGCAGCCGCGCCCCCGGGGCCCCGTGCAGTGCGAACACCGCACGCACCGTGTGCTTGCGCTCCTTGTCCCGGACCGGGCGGGCAGGTGTGGAGCGCACCTGGGCGTACGGCGTCTGCCGCAGCAGATGCGCCGCCGAGGCCGGCCCCTCCACCCGGTAGGTCAGCGCCGAGGAGCCGTCCGCGCGCAGCCGGACCCGCACGGTCCGCGCTGCCCGCGGTGTCCACCACCGGCCCGCGCTCGCAGCCCGCGCCAACTGACCGCCGAACCGGAGGATCTCCTCCCCGGAAGCCTCGAACTGCTTTGTCGGCCGCAGCTCGACGTACGCCCGCTCGCCGAGCGCTTTGAGGGCCAGATGCCGTTCCAGGACCGTCCAGCCGACCCACAGGACCGCGCCGAACAGGGCCAGCCACAGCACCTGGTCATAGATCCAGCCCGCCGTCTCCCACAGGGCGGCGGCGAGGGCGACCAACCAGCCCCACAGGACCTGCGGTGCGCTCGACGCGGTCACCGTTGCGGCGTCCATGTCCCTGACCTTTCGTCTCGAATGAAGCGGACGGTCGCCGTGCGGCCGTCCATGAACGTCCCCGCGGGCCCGGCCCCGGCCCAGACCAGATGGACCACCGCACCGGGCCCGACCGGGTCCTTGCGGCCGATCGCCGCCTGGACACGGACCCGGGTGTAGAAGGCGGTGCGCGCGCCGCGGTCGGTGAAGTAGTCCGGCCACCGCTCCCGCCCCCGGCCGGTGACCTCTGCCAGCCACACCTCCACGCCCAGCTCGGCGACCTCGTTGGCGATGTCGGTGGGGAGGTCGGGCGGCACTGCGTCATCGAGGGCCCGTTGGACGACCGGGTCCGCCTCTGGACCGGACATGCTGGGCGGCAGGTTCTGCCGCCCCGGAGGTGACGCCGACGGGGACGACGCGGAGACCGACGCCGAAGAACCGGCGGCCGCGGACCGCTCCGCAGCTCCTGGATGGGACCGGCTCGTCGGTACGACCGGCGTGGCCGGACTTTCCGGGCCGGGAGTGCTCACGGCGGTAGGGCTGGAGGAGGTGCCGATGCCGATCAGCACCATGCCGGTCGCCGCGAGGAGGACGGTGGCGATGATCAGGGCCGCAGGGCCGCGCGTTGTCGCGGTCACAGGACTCTCGCCCCGCCTGCGAAGCCGCCCATGGAGCTCAGCGGGTCGATTCGGACCTTCCCGCCGGGCCGGGGAGCGTTGATCATCTGCCCGTCGCCGACGTAGATACCAACGTGATAGATCGAGCTGTCCCGGGCCGGGACGTATCCGAAGAACACCAGGTCACCCGGTTTCAGCGCCTTGAACCCGGCCGACGCGGGGATCCTCCTGCCCACGCCCGCCTGATCCGCCGCCAGGCGCGGGAGGCTCACCCCGGCCCGGGCGAACGCGTACACCGTCAGCCCCGAGCAGTCGAACCCCACGACCTGGCGCCCGTCCTGCCCGCCCGGCGAACAGCACACCCCCCGCGACTTCCCGCGGGCGTTCCCGCCGCCCCACGAGTACGGGACACCCCGCTGGGACAGTGCCGCGTCCAGGACCGTCCGGGCGTCGCCCGTCGCCGACCCGACACCCCCGCCGCTGGTCGCGGCGGCGTCGTACCGGTCGATCCACCCCGCGACCTCGGCCACGTAGGCATCGGACCGGTTGTACGCGAACAGGGCACTGCGCAACTGCCGGTCATCTCGCAAGTTGCGTCCCTCACCGCACAGGTAGACCGCTGCGCCGAGGCCGGCGTCATCGGCGTTGTGCGGATCGACAGCGCCGTCGCCGTTGCCGTCGCGACCCATCGACCGGAACGTCTGGGGCAGGAACTGGAAGGGGCCGACGGCCCGTTCGAACCTGCTGTCGCCGTCCCACCGGCCGCCGTCGGTGTCCGCGAACACCGTGGTGTTCCCGCCGGCCCCGGACCCGTTCAGGACCGGCCCCAGGATGCGCGGCGTGATCGCACCACTGGCCGCGATCGTGCGCCCGACCGCGTGGTTGGACTCGATCTTGGCGATCCCGGCGAGCACCGGCCACCGCATCCCCCGGCACTTGGGCACCTCCTTCTTCACCAGCCGGGCGGCACCCTTGTACGCGGTGAGCATCCGGTCGGGGATCCCGGCCGCCGACCCGCCCAGGTCCTCACCCCCGCCGGAACCGGCCGCGGCCATCCCCAGCGTCGAAGCCGCCGACATCATCTGGTTCAGCGGTGCCGCGCACGCCGCCGCGCAGCACACCAGCAGCACCACCAGGCACCCCGCCTTACGGACGGCGCTCACTCCTCATCACCCCCGCCCTGCTCACCGTCGGCTCTCCAGCCACGGGTCGGCCACGACCTGCCCGGCACGGGCGGGTGGGTCGGCCAGGACGTCCGCTGCGCCTGCATCAGGGCGTCGAACACCCGGCGCCGCGCATCGACCGCGGGGTCCTCAGGCCGGGACACCGACGAGCCTGTGCTCCTCGGCTCGCTGCGCGGCGTGGCCACCGGTGCCGGGCGTGAGCCGACGATGACCGCGCTCGCGGCTGCGTTCCGGGCGGCGGTGCGGACCGCGGTCGGCGGGTCGTTGACCGTCCACGCGGTCGCCGCCCGCTGGGAGGCGTGGACCGCACCGTCACGCACCGCCCTGCCCGCCCGCGCGGTGGCCTGGCCCACCGGCACCCACTCGGAGGCGTCCTCGCGGACCTGGTTCGCGGCGACCCGCAGCTGGGTCTGCGCGTCCTTGGTGTACTCCGACGCCTTGCGGCCCCCCGTTTTGACGTTGCCCGGCAGGCCGACCGTGGCCCCGTACCCGAACCGCGTGACCGCGCTCGCCGCGCGGTAGGCCCGCAGCCGGGATGCCTTCGCGTGGACCCGCGGCCCCAGCAGCGGCCGATCAGATGCGGGATCGTGCAGGATCTCGCCGGTCTTCTTGTCCACCGCCATGTCCCCGCCCGCCACGGCGTGCGGGCCGTCCTTGGCGTGAACACCGCCGTGGGCGATGACCCGCAGCAGACGGACAGTCTCGCTCTCCTGCGGCGGCTTCTTCCCGATCAGCGCCCCGTACGCGCCGCGCAGCCCCAGCCCCCCGGCCTGCCCTGCAAGTGCGAGCGGGGCCAGGCCCCGGCGCCCCTCGGCCGATGCCGCGCCGAGCAGCGCTCCCGGTGCGAAGGGCATCCCGGCACCGTCGCCGGTCGCGGCGAGGCTGCCGAGCATCCGGTGGCGAAGCCCCAGCGCCTGATGAGCGCCGGACCCACCGGCGCCGAACAGCCCGCGCCCCCCGCCACCGTTGCCGGCGCCGTGCATGGCCAGAGCCGCACCGAGCTCGCTGTCGCCCGGCATGTGCGAACCGCCGACCTTCGCGTACCGCATGCGCGTGGACATGCGCCGTCCGAACAACGAGATCCCGGTCAGGAGATAGCGGTGCAGGGCCAGTCCGACCACGGCCAGCACGTCCAGGAGGAGCAGCCGCTCCACCATGAGGTCGGGGCCGTCGGTGAGGATCGCGTCCATCGCGATCCCGAGCAGCGGGATGAACATGCAGATCGCGAAGGTGGCGAGCATCGAGACCACGAACACCGACAACCACTTCCACACCGCCTGCCGGCTCGGGCCCGGAAGCATCCCGAGAACGAACGCGACCACCCCGCACGCGGCCGCGGCCACATCGGCGGCCTGCGCCCCGATGAGCACGATCGCGGCGGACAGCAACATGGCGCAGATCAGCGCAGCGGCGACCAGCAGCAGCGCCGCCCCGCCGGCCCGCGACCACGTGGGCGTCTGCGCGTACTCCGCCGAGGCCTTCCCGACCGGCCCGGCTTCCTTCAGCAGCGCCAGGGCGACCGCGAACTCCTGGTCCTCCGCGCTGAGAATCGGCCGGTCGGTCTCCAGCGCCTCGACGCCCTGCGTGATCTCCGGCTTCGTAACCGGCTGCCGCTCCAGACAGAAATCCTTGATCGGCCCCCAGAGCTTCGAGCACGTTTTCCCGTCGGGCTTGTAGTCCTTCAGCCCGCCGCTCACGAGCTGGAGGTGGACGGCGTACGCCTCCTTGTCGGACTTCTTGCCGGGGTCCAGGATCCGCCCGTACTGCAGGAGCATGAACGGTTTGACGATCAGCGCGTTGGTCAGGGAATCCTGGATAGGGCGGGCGACGTCGGCCGCGCTGTAGGGCTTGTTGGCGTCGCGCTGGAAGCACTCGCGTTCCGCACCGCCGGTCGTGGACGCGCACGGCTGCGGCCCGCTGGCGATCTTCCCGCCCCAGGAGTACGAGTCGACGGTGAGCTCGGCGACCTCGGCGGCGGCCTGCTGGGTTTCCATGAGCGGCCCGTCGGAGGACAGCAGGTAGTCCGGGCGGACGAACGCGGAGGCGGCGAACGCGGCGATGAGGAGGGTGAGGACGATCTCCCCCAGCCCCTTGCTCACCCGCCCGCGCATGAACATGACCAGCCCGAAGACGAACGCCCAGCTCAGCAGCAGCCCCTTGAGGCCGAGCGAGTCGACCACCACGTCCTTGTACGCGTCCGAGACCTGCTGGGCCGGTTCGGCGAGCAGCCGCAGCAGCGGGAAGCGGAACGCGAACTCGATCGCCCAGCCCGCCAGACCCACCAGCATCCGCGTCAGGGTGAACAGCCCGCTCAGCAGGAAGGAGATCGTCTGAGACTTGAACGACAGGACCGACCCGCCGTTGGCGTTCAGCTCGTACCCCTCGACGGGGACGCCCTCGGAGGTGGTGATGTTCAGCGGCGCGAGGAGATCACCGGACGAGCTGTCACCGGTGGCGGCATGCGCCACGGTCGCGTTGACGACGAGGAACACCACCGTCAGAAGGGCGACGAATCCCGCCGAGCGGGCCGTCCCACGGTCGAACCTCCTCATCGCACCCGCCGCCCCACCAGCTCCGCCTCACCGGCAGCCGAGCCGCGCCCGGAGAGCGAAAGGAACTCCGCCGCGGACTGCTCGTACAGCTCGGAGAGGGAGGCATCCGTGACCCGCTCCAGGACCGCACTGGCTGGCGGCGTCCACACGGGGGCGGCCAGGGCCAGGACGGTGAGGCAGCACAGGGCCCACGCCACGAACAGATCAACGCTAGGCCTCGACATCGACGCCCCCCTTCGACGCCTTGCCGGCCCCGGGGGTGGTGAAGATGGCCTCCTGGATGCGCTTGACCGGCGGGACGTACACCCGGACGCGGCCGACCTGCATCCGCGGATCGCGCAGCAGCATCTCGCCCGCCCGCCCCGCCTGTCCGGCCGGCGACAGGTCCATCGTCACCAGCCGCACCAAATCCTCGGATTCCGGGTCGAGCCCCAGATAGGCCAGGGCCCGCTTCGCCTGGGCCTTGTCGGTCGTGCGGGTGACGGCCCGGTAGGAGATCAGCCCGGCGCTGGCGCCCAGCTCTTCCCTGTCGTGCGCACCCAGGGCCGCTCCGGCGTAGTGCTTACGCCCGTCGTGGAGGATCTCGTGGACCAGAGCGCTGCCCTCGGCCGAGCTGGTCAGCCAGTAGATCTCGTCCATCACGACCATGCAGAACCGGTCCGGGTCCGTAAACGCGGCCTGACGGGCCATCGCCGCGACCAGATACAGGACGGCCCGGCCGATCAGCGCTTCCGGCGGCTGCTGGCGCAGCACCTCGACGTCGGCGAACGCCTCGCGCGGCGGCAGCGTCAGCCCAGCCGTGGTGATGACCACCATGTCCGCGCCGAGATCGTCCGTCAGCGTCGCCACCGGCAGCGCCGGGTCGAACACCATCGCCGCCAGCGTGTTGGAGCTGATGATCTCCAGCAAGTCCGCCATCGTCGCGGCCGCGTCGCGCCGCACCGAACTCTCCGGCCCCTCGGCCAGCTCCCGCAGCGCGGGCAGCACCTTCGCCATCGACGGCTCCGCACCCGCAGCCACGGTCTTCACCGCCGTGTGGAGCACGGCCCCGGCCGCGGTCATCGGCCCCACACCCAACTGGAGCGTCAGGTACGCGTGGGCGTACTGCGTCGCCTCCCGCCCCGTGAAGGTCCGCAGCGGGTCGATGGAGACCTCCGCCCGCGCCGCGTCGATGACCTGGCACCGCGCCCCGACCGCCGAACGCCCGAACCGGGCCCACTCCCGCAACGGCGTCCGGTCGATCACGATCGCCCGCGACCCCCGGTCGACCTCGGCCGCCGTCAGCTGCTTGAGCAATGTGGTCTTGCCCCCGCCGAGCTCACCGATCAGCGCGATCGACGCCGACATGTCCCTGCGGGGCGCGTCGCCGATGTTGATCAGGACCGGGCGGACCGTCCCGCAGTCCAGATCGATCCCGACCAGCGCACCGTTCGGATCCCCGACCCGCATACTCGTGAACGCCCCCGACGCGGCCCAGTCCTCCGACAACTGGTGCTGCGTGAACTCCCGCACCTGCACCGGGCGGGCCGCCCCCGGCAGCCCCATCGAGAACAACGCCTGCTGGAGCCCGTGCGGACGCACCAGCCGGTAGTTCCCACCGGCCACCATCGAAGCCAAGGCCCGAGCCCGCGCATCGCAGGTGACAGCGTCGTCCGCCCACACCGTCAGCACCGTCACCGACTGGACCTCGACCTCGACCCCCGTCAACGACAGCCGGGCATCCTCCTCACCCAGGTCCGCCGCCGCGCTCGGCAGCGAATGCGGCATCCCGGTGGGCTGCGCCCCGTACTGCTCGGCCTGGTCCAGCAATTCCTTCTTCTTCCGCTGGACCTGCTCCCGCGCCCGCTTGGCGGGGACGACCTCCATGTCGACGGTGAAGTCGACCGGGAAGTCCAGCACTTCCAGCTGCGCGAGCAGATCCGCGGAATCCATCGGCTGCGCCTTCGGAACCTCGGCCAGCACGAGATGCGCCTGATACCCGGTGCCCGCCTCGCACTCCACCTGCAGCCACCGCCGCAGCAGCGGGGACGCCCCGCCCTCACGCCACCACGGACCCGACTCCGACCGCTGCTTCGGCTTCGACTCCGCCTCGTCGTCTGCGGCCGGCTCCCGGCCGCCCTCGGCCAGACGCACCTGCCCCAGATCGGCATACGACGGCGAGCGCAGCACACCCGCCCGCACCTGCCCGCCAAACTGCTCGGACCGCTCAGCCTCGACGAGCAGCGGCTCCTCAAGACCCCGGTGCACCGCGTGCTGCACCATCCAGACGATCTCCGCCGGAGTTGCCGGACGCAGCCCGAACGCCGTCCCCAGCGAGCTCTGCACCCGCTCCGCCCGCTCCCGGTACTCCGCTACCTTCTTCTGCGGAACCGGCGGCGGGGCGATTCCCAGCGCCCGGGAGAACTCACCGGTGAGCGACGACAGCGTCTCCGAGAAGTCGAACCGGCCCTGCCGGGACGCGAGCGGAACCGCCAGCCACAAGGTGCGCCGGTGCATCTCCTGCCCGGCCAGCATGTCCAGACTGGCCGCCACCGTCTCCGCCCACGGCGGCCGCCGCTCCCAGTCCACCCCCTCCACCATCCACTCGGCGAGCTCACCCGGATCGACCCGGGCCGCGAAGCCGAACAACCGCGGCGCCCCGGCCAGCGACCGCACCAAAGACGTCACCCGGCTCAGCAGCTCACTGCGCGCCTGCGGCGAGATGTAGCGGCCGCCGACCGGCTCCAGCCGCCACAGCGCCCACACGTTGCCCGACGTCGACCACACCAGATGCCCGGCGATGTGCCGGAACGGAACCTGCATCACGACCCCCCGACCGACGACGGCACCACCGGGAGACCGGCACCACCGAGCAACTGCGACAACCCGCTCGCAGGACCCGAATGCCTCACCGAGGCGACGCGGCCGCTCACAGCAGGAGCAGGAGCAGGAGCAGGAGCGGCCACCGCCCTGGGCGGCTCGATGACGAACGAACCCGTCAGCAGACGCGGCCGGACGTCGCGCGCCGCCCGGCCCGCGATCCGGCCCGACTGCGGCTGGCTCAGCAGCTGCACCAGCCCGAGCACCGCCGTGGACGGCGAAACACCACCGATCTTCGCGCCACGTACCGCCCACGCCGCGACCAGCCACAGCACCACCGGGACCGGCCCCAGCCACGACCACCACGCGAACGTGTTGATCAGCAGCACCGCGCCGCCCCCGATCACCACCAACTGGGCAGGGGAGTAGGGGCCGAACCAGATCACCCAGTCGCCGAGCTTCCCCAGCACCCACGGATGGCGCCGTGCCGCGGTGTACGACCGCGCGAGCC
Organism: Streptomyces globisporus; assembly: GCA_014649555.1. GTDB lineage: Bacteria > Actinomycetota > Actinomycetes > Streptomycetales > Streptomycetaceae > Streptomyces > Streptomyces globisporus. The sequence continues at coordinate 13,160 of BMTG01000027.1, forward strand.
GCCCGCGGGCCGCCGTCGCCCCGCTCACAGCACACCGCCCGTGCCCGGACGCTCCGTCAGCACGGCGGCCGGGGCGGACTGCGACGGATTCTTGACCTCGTCCTCGAACAGGTCCGCCAGCGAGTCGCGCGAGTTGTAGATCCCCAACGCCAGACACATCGCCAGGAGCGCCCCGATGCCTGCCTTCAGCGAGGCCTTGCGCACAACGGTGATCACCACGATCGCCACGAGCGCGACCTGGAGCCCTCCGTCGGCCCAGTCCCCGAGCGTTCCGATGAACGAGTCGCCCAACTCTTCGAGCTTTCCGGCCAGCAGCATGTTCCCGGTCACTTCGCCGCACCCCCGGCCGGGACCGAGCGAGCGGGGGCGGTTGCCCCGGCGTGCATGCCGGAGACCTCCCACCGTCCCGAGCGGGACCGCATCGACAGCTCGTACTCCAGGGGCCACTGGCCGCCCCCGCCGTCGACCGCGGTCACCGCCGCCCGCACCTGCACCTCGGTACCGTCAGCGGGCACCGCACCTTCGGCGACCTCGGAGTCCGCGCGGACCTCGCCGACCGCCACGGACCGGTAGTCCGATCCGCGCACCGGCGACAGCTTCGCCCCCGGCGCCAGGTACCGGCCCACCTCGCCGACCCCGACCAGGTACGCGTCGAAGAACTCGCCCAGCGACACCGCCAGAGCACCCCGGCCCGGCAGCAGCGTCCCGAACGGCGGCTCGGCCACCTTCGCCCGACCGGGTCCCGCCACCTGGGCCGGTACACCGGTGACCGTGAACCGGCCCGCACCCTCGACGGCCGACGACGTCACCGGAACGGCGAAGTACCGCACGTCCGACTCGGAGGCCCCTTCGCTCGCCGCGCCGCCCGGTGCAGGTGCCCGGAAGTGCGCGGCGACCACGACCGACCAGGCGTCGCCCTCCACCTGGGCACTGCGAACGGCCACCGTCCGCAGCAGCTCCCCGCGGGTGAGGCCTTCGGGAAGGGCAACGTCGGGGGCGAGCGCCCGGACGGCGCGCACGGTCGCGGAGTCCGCAGAGTCGCCAGCAGACGCACCGGCGCGCAGCCACAGGTCGCAGAACAGCTCCGCCACCCCGGCGGGATCCACCCCGCGGGAAATGCCAGGCGTCGACGCGGGGCGAGACGGAGGAGGCGTAGCGGACGGCGCGGGCGCGGCGACCGCGACCAGCAGGGCCACCGGCCCCGCAGCCACGGCAGCCCAGACCCCGGCCCGCACAAGAGCTACGCGGTGCGGGGAACGCTGCGTCGTACGGACGGCCGGCTCCGCAGCGGAGCGCAGCGAACCGGAAGACGATGCAGGCGATGGCCTGCGGGTTCGGCGAACGGACATGCTCGGGCTCCTCGATGAGGCGATGGATCAGATGCCTCAAAGAACCCCGGCCTGCTCACCGGTTCACTCACCGCCCGAACCCACCTGCCGTCACGGGCGTACAACAGAATTTCTGGTGACCTCACCAGCCACTCACCACAACTCCCCATGACACAAAAGGCCTACTTCCTGCCGGGCACCGTCTGGCAGGGTGTGGCACGTGACAGGCGAGGGCGATACCACTCGGGACGAGGCATGGGCGCTGGACATGCTTGCCCAGATTCATCGGGGCGCCCAGGAGGCGAAAGTACGCCGCGACATGCTGGCGGCAGCCGTCGATAACATGGCTGACGGCTTCACGCACCTGGGCCTCAAGCCGTGGAAGGGCGGTCCAGGGAGCCCGCTGCGCCAGGACATGAAGGCCCCTCCTGTCCTGCTCGGAGACCGCACCGAGCCGGTTGCGGAGGTCCTCAGGTACGAAGCGCAGGTGAACATCCGGAGCGCCGCCGATCAGCTTCGCGGTTTCGCCGTCCTGCTTCGGGCAGAGGCATCGCTGATGGGCCCGGTCTCGGTCGCGCGGGGCATCTTCGAGGCATGCCTGTGGGCCACAGCGGTCATCGACCCGACCATCAGCACTGACGAGCGGATCCGACGCGCTCTGACACGGCGCCTCGCGCGCCTCTCGGCGGGCATCCGCCTTCAGGATCTGCTCGGCGGCACCGACCAGTTCGTGGCAGACGACGTCGACAGCGAGGACCCGCACGGAGCCAACCGCGATCCGGCGAAGGACATCGCGGACATCAAGGCCTACGCCACGAACCGGGGCTGGAAGGTGGGGAACGGCCGCCGTACCCCCGAGCTCACACGCCTCTCGGTCGACTGGCTCACCGAGAATCTTGAGCGCCGTATCGGCATCGAGAAATATGCCTGGACAAGCGGATCATCGATGGCGCACGGCGAGCACGCCGCCGACACGGCCTTGTGGGTTGAAATGTCCCAGGACATCGGCACAGCTCCCGCCTGGCTGATCCAGCACTGGTCGAACGGTGCCTGGGCAGGACCGCGCCTCTTCCTCGCAGCGCTCGCCGACTACACAGGAAAGGACCACCTGCGCCGCGAGTATCAGCGATTCGAAAAGCTGTTCTTGAACGGGACCGGCCGGAACTGAGGTCGTCCAGACCCGCCGGAACTGCCCCTGTGGCGGCTGCACCCACGTACCCGGGCTTGGCTGGCCAGAGACCAGAGGTCCAAGCATCACCACAGCCACTCACCACGCTGTCGGGCACGGTGTTCGATGCTCACCACACCGCGCGTAGTGAGACGAGCGGCCAGCGCCAGGTTGTCGCCAGCGCTGCTCCGTCCTGGAACTTGGAACGCTGTCGCTGGAGCGGTAGAGGCATTTGCCCAGTTCAACGCGTTCCAACTCGGGTTCCAACCTCTGGAACTCACCTACCGGACGCGTGGTGAGTTCTCTTCCAGCTCGCTATTCGGAACTCACCACCGAACGAGAGCATGGCGTTACGGTGCCGCGGGGCAGCGGCATGGTCGCCCCGGCCGGACACTAGGCGTTGGCCTCGCGAATGGACTGGAGGAGGCGGAAGACGGTCCGCTCGCTGATCCCTTCGACCTCTGCGAACTTCGCGAGCGCGGGGGCCGGCAGCTCACCATCGGGCGCGAGCTCCTGGAGGCGCGCCCGCCGAGCCTCCTTCTCGGCGTTGCGAGCGCGGGGCTTGGTCTCCTTGACGCCCTTGGGGCGCCCCCCGCCGGCCCGCTCACCCGGCCGGTTGGCGTCCCAGGAGCGGATGGTGAGGCGCTTCCAGTGCGGGACTCCGGCAACAGTGGTGTCCGGGTCGGGGACTCGGCCCTCGTGGATGTAGGAGCCCCACGCTCCGGCCGTGATCTGGTTGCGGAGCTCCAGGCGAGCTTCCTCCCGGTCAAGGAGGTCGTCACACCTGCGGATCGTCGCCCGCTTCCAGTGGGGGACGCCGTCGATGACCGTGTCGGGCGCAGGCACGCTGCCGTCGCGGACATGCGCGTCGAAGGCTTCGGGGGTGGGGGCGTCCTGCAGTTCGAGTCGGGCCCGCTCCGCGTCCAGGAGCTCGTCGGCGTCCGGCATGCCGACGGACAGCTCCGGGATGGAGTCTCCGGCGACATGGGCTTCGATCTGCTCTGCGTCCCAGATGAAGGTCCGGGCGCCCTCGCGGCTGATCGGCGCGGGCAGGCTCTCGCGGGCCGTGCGCGACAGCGCCTTGCGGTTGAGGAGCGCGGCGACTTCGGCGGTACCGAGTCCTGTGCGGCCGGCGGGGATCACGTGGAGGTCCTTCCATGGGGCCGTACGGGACGGCGCGGTCGAGCGAGAGGCCACCCCTGTGCGGTGACAGATAGAACTGTAACAGTAAACATGCGGCCCGGGGGTGAGGAGCCGCGCCTTTTCTGCCGGCGGATACCGGACGGGAAGGCCCCCGCCCGGTATCCGCCGGGCGGGGGCCTTGGGTGCCCGGGTCAGAGCAGGACGGGGGCGATCCGTTCGCCGAGCCAGCGAGCGACATTGACCGGCACGGCGTTACCGACCTGCCGGGTCAGGTCAGCGGCCGTGGAGCCCTCGAACGTGTGCTGGTCGGGAAATCGCTGTGCGCGAGCCTTCGTGCGCAGGGAGATCATCTTCACTTCGCACTCGTTGATCGTGCGGCCCGGCTTCACGAGCATGTGGTGGTTGCCCTCGGCGGTGATGGCACCGATCGGCTCGTCCAGCGACTGCACGGTGCAGTGGTTCCGCAGGATCGCGAGGAAGGGTTCGCCCCCGAACCGCTCCATCCCGATGGCGATCTTCCGACGGGTCTCCTCGGCGTACGGCTCGAAGTTCCGGCGGTTCGGGCGGCCCTGCCCGACCAGGCGGCCGGGCTCGGACAGGTCGATGTGCTCGCGGATGGACCGGGCCACCGGCTCCACCTGCCGTCGGCAGCGGTCGTCGGGGCAGCGGTAGTGGTACTGCTGACCGTACGTCCCGACCTTGAGCACCCCTGGCCGGAACCGCTTCCCCCACTCCTGTACGCCGTCAACCGGGCCGCACTCCGGGCAGATGCTGCGCGGCCGGACGCGGAGATCCGGGGCGGGAAGACCCTTCTTCGTGAACACGAAGAGCACACGGTGGCGGTGCTGCGGTGCCGCTTCGTTGCCAGGGCCGGAGATGTGCGCGGCATCGATCGAGACGAGCTGTCCGTCGTAGCCCATGGCGTCCCACACCGCGATCCACGCGACGAAGGGCTTCCAGCGGGTCGCGAAGTCGACCACGTTCTCCCCGCAAACGACGTCGTAGTCGTGGACCTCGGCGGCCCGCAGCAGGTCCCAGGCGGTGGCCCGCGTCCTGGACCACTGCGGTTCCGGAGCGCCGCCGTCCGGCGTGTTCTGCGGGTAGTGCTGGCTCGCCGTGGAGTTGCGGCCGGCGGGACTCGCCTCCTTACAGATCGGCGAGCCCACGGCCACGCGCGTTCTCGGGATGCTCCGGAAGTCGAGGTTGTTGATGTCGCACCGGCTGTAGCGGACGCCGGGGAAGTTCATGCGCAGCGTGCTGATGGCGGCGGCGTCATGGTTGGCGGCGTACTGCGGGTCGAATCCGGCTTCGAGGAAGCCGAGGAGGTCACCGCATCCTCCGGCGAACAGATGCGTGGTGCTGGTGCCGTGGGCGACGATCGACCGCGGGGCGTACGCGAGGCCGCCGTCACGGTCCAGCGGGCCGGGGCCGTCCTCATGGTGTCCGGCAGGGTGGGAAAGCAGAAGAGACACAGTGACTCCAGGGCGTCGCAGGTTCGGAAGGACGGGCTCCCGGCGCCGGGGCCGACCGGCACCGGGAGGCTCACATGCAGAACAGCGGTCAGAGGAGGCTGGGAAGCAGGCGCTCCCCCGCCCAGTGGGCGACGTTGACCGGGACCGCGTTGCCGACCTGGATGTACTGCTCCTCTACCGTCCCGGCTCTGCGGTAGGTGCTGGGGAACCGCTGCACCTGCGCGGTCTCCGAGGGGCGCAGCATGCGGATCGAGCAGTCGTCGACGGTCGAGGCGGTCCGCACGAGCGCGTGGTGAGGCCTGCACGCCACCGTGGTGAGTGGCCTGCGGACGCTCCGGGGGTTCGCGGTGCGCCCCAGATGGACGATGACGAGCTCTCCCTCGGCGCGCTCACCACCAGGGCCGGCGAAACGACGGAGAGCGTCCGCGATGCGGGCCCGGGTCGAAGACGCGTACGGGGTGAACACCCTGCAGTTGGGCTTGCCGTCGCCGACGCGCTGCTGCGGCAGGTCCAGGTCCAGGACGTCGAGGACCGGATCGGTGACGGGCACGGTTCGCATGTGGCCGCAGGAGCGATTGGGGCACACGAAGTCGTACTGAACGCCGTACGATCCGACCTTCCGCCCGCGGGGGTTGCGCCAGTGCTGGATGCCGAGCACCGGCCCGCACTCCGGGCACACGCACTCCGGCCGCACCCGCAGGTCCGGGGGCGTGATGCCCTTGCGCACCATGACGCCGATGAGCCGGTTGCGGTCCTGCCTGGCCCGAGGGTTCGAGCTGCCCGGCCCGCCGCCCAGGTGAGCCGCGTTCACCGACGCGACCTGGGGCACATAGCCGAGCAGCTCCCAGGCCTTGAGCCACCAGTCGTACAGCGGCCAGGCGGTCGCGAACCGGGGGACGTTCTCCCACAGGACAGCGTCGTAGCGGTGGACCTCCGCGGCGCGCAGAAGGTCGTAGGCCGTTGCCCGGGTCCGCTCCCAAGTCGCGGCCGGTGTGTAGTTCTCGGCGTCCTCGCCCTGGGGGAGCTCCAGCTGGGCACGCTCCATCTGGTTGCCGCCGGCCGGGCTGCCCTCTTTGCAGATGGGAGAGCCGAAGAGCACGCTGGTCCGGGGGAGGCGCCGCATGTCGTAGTTGTTGACGTCGGCGCAGTCGTGCGCGCAGTTGGGGAAGTTGAGCCGGTGACTGGCCACGGCGGTGGGCTCGTGGTTGAGGCCGAGGACCGGGTTGTACCCGGCCTCTTCGAAGCCGAGGGTGTCGCCGCCGATCCCGCAGAAGATGTGCGTGCTGGTCGGCCCGTCCTGCCCGGGGGGAGTTCTCCGAATGACGGACCGCGTGGTGAGTTGCTGCACAGGGGCTCCTGGTGAGTGAGGTTCGGGTGTATCCGGGGCCAACCGGAATGACAAATAAAACTCTACCATTAACATCGCGTTCCGGGAAGGTCAGGCAGCCTCGCCCAGGCCCGAATCCCGGGGCCGAACGACACGACGAAGCGGCCAAGGACCGGACACCGCCGCCCGACCGGGACGAGCCCGGACGGCGGATGACACGGCGAGAGCTATGACTCCCCGCCCCGCCGCGACCCACAGCGCCTGGACGACGAACCACTCCGCGGCCGCCGACGACACATCGGACGCCAGCACGGGGACACCCAGCTCCGCAGACTGCTCGAAGGGGATGAGCCACGGGAACGACGTGGTGAGCAAGGAGCTGTCGACCGACCCGCGGAACGTCACCACGCCGACCAGGACCGGTCGACCGTCCTGCCCTGTGGGGCTCGGACCGAACAGCCCGACCGCGAGACGGAACGGCCCGCGCTGCTCCCCGGCAGGCAGGAACCTGCGGGCGCGGGCGGCAGAGATGACCCGTACCCGGTAACCGCGACGAGAGAAGTGGCGAGCCGAGCGGGACGGCGACGGGAACTGCATGGTGAGGGACACACAAGCCTCCAGCTGGGAATGGAGCGGGAAGTTGACCGTGCTGAGAACGCGTAGGCCGGCGGTGCCGCCGCAATGGCGGGGGCGCTCGTAAGCAGTCACCGCACCGCCCGCTGCTGCCGCGCGGACGGGCGGCGAGCCCCCCGCCACATCGACCAGTTGCAACCTCAGACCGCGATGAGCGGCGCGACGGCGGCCGTCGGCGATGCCACGGCTGGCACACGGCCCGAGCGAGCCGGACTGGGCTGCTCGCGCAGCAGCGCGAGCCGATCCAGGTAGCGGCTGGCCGCGGACCTGCCGATGTACCCGGCCAGTGCGGTGCCTGCCGGCGGCCGGGCGGCGGGCCCGTGTTCGGCATCCAGCTCGGCCGCCCGCCGGATGATCTCCGCCATGGACAGACCCTTCTTGAAGTCGGCACGGACGGCGATCTCCTGCTCGGCGTACGCTGCCGCGAGCTCCGGAACCCGCCGTGCCCCGTTCACGAGGTCGCTGACGCACCCGAGGACGCAGAAGACACAGCTCAACCGGCGATTCCCCCAGTCGTACGCCGGGTGATACGGCAGACCGGAGTCCGCGATCTCCCGCCAGACGAGAGCGTCGCTCCAGCCGTGAATCGGCCGCCATGTGGTGATGTGCCGCTTCCCGTTGCTCGCCGACCGGTTGACCTCCACCTCGGCGAGCTGGGCACGCTGGATGCTCTCGGCGGCACGCTGCCCGATGCACTCCAGGATCCGCACCGGCCGCCCCAGGTGCGCGAGCTCGGCCGTCAGCCGCGTATACAGCGTCCGGATCGGGCCCCGCTTCGCGTCCGGCGTACACCAGCGTGCCGAACTCGACGGCCACGCTGGCGCGACCTTCGCCGTTGCCGGGTCCTCGCCGCGCTCCAGAGCCTCTCGCTCCGCCTTCGCCTTGAGCTTGCCGTACCGGATGCCGACCCGTTCCAACAGATCAGCGCCCTGCGCCCGGACGACCTCGAATCTAGGCACTTCCAGCAGCCGCGCCTGCTCCTCGGCCAGCTCGCGCGTGCCCTCCCACTCGACCCGACCCAGGTCCGCATGGACCACCACAACCTTGTCGAGCATCCCCAGCGCGTCGGCGCGCCGGACGACGTACGACGCCATCGCCTGCGAGTCCTTCCCGCCTGAGGATGAGATGGCGACACGGTCGGCTTCCTCGATCAGCTCGTCGGAGACGGTCGTCGACGGCTTCATCGGAACCGATGGATGCACGGCACGCCGCCGGCGCCGCGGCTTCGGTACTGCGAGCTGGGGTGGCCGGGCAGCGTGCGCGGGCTCGGCCACGACATCGAACAGAGCGGTCTGGTCACAGCAGGTGCCGTTGCTCAGCGGCAGCGCAGGACTGTGCACGGTGTTCTCCCTACGAGTGGTTGGTCTTTCGCGGCAGCCGTTCAGGCGGGCGGAGGACGCTCCGGACGCCGGTCAGGCGGTCAGGGTGAGGAGCTGCCGGTCCTCGGGCAGGGAGTTGAGCATCTGGTTACGCCAGGCGCGGGCGTACCTGGGGCAACTGCTACAGCTCTGGTGCGTGCACCCGGGCATCGGCTCGCGGTACATGGCGTTCTTGGACCACGCCATGGAGTCGGAGGAGTAGAGCAGGTGGCAGGCCCCGTTGCGCAGCCCGGTGACCTTGAACCCGAAGCCGTGCAGCCGGATGCCCATCGACGCCAGGGTCTCGATGATCCGGACGGCTTCCTTGGTGCCCTGGCGGCGGCAGACCGACCCGATCCCGACGACGGGTTCCAGGGTGAGGTCGACCCCGGCCTGGTCGTACAGGTCGACGCACCGCAGGTACTCGTCCAGGGTGAATCCCTGCAGGACGGGCATCCACGGCAGCTCGGCGTCCAGCGTCATCAGGTTCAGGAATGACGCCACGGTCCTGAGCTGGTGGTCCCACACGGTCAGCCCGGTCCGGGCGAGGACCTTTGCCTCCACCATCCAGTCCTGGATGGCGCAGGCGTCCATCAGCCCGATCTCGTCGTAGTACCGGCGGGCGGCCGCCGCGTACGCGTACGGGGTGACGGTCCACCGGCCCCGCTCCGAAAGCGTCGTGAACCCGCCGGAGTCGAGCATCCACGGTGTCACCGCCCGTGGCAGGCTCCGACGGTCGTCGAGCCGGTGGTGGGAAACGCACAGCGGAATGCAGTCCTCGCCGAACTCCGGCCGTGCGAGCCACGACGGATCGGGCGAACCGAGGTACGTCACGCGGTCGATGTCGGCGTACCACGTGCGCTCGACATGAACCGGCGCGGGACGCCTGGCCGCGGGCCTGCTCGTTGTCGGCGAGGGGAGCTCGAACAAGGTGTTCTGCGCTGACGGCACGGGGGTGTGGGCGGCGTGGTCGAGTTGCTGGGAGTTCCGCATACGACGTCCTCGATCGCTGTCGACAGGGAGAGGGGCGGCGGTCCGCAGGGCAGCGGGCGGGTCAGCGGTACCAGTGGCCGAACTGGTTGCGGCGGGTCACGTACATCTCCTCGTAGGGCTTGTCCGCCCATGGCCCCTGAGGGAGGGGGATGCGTACGAGGGCACCGAATCGGCAGGTCCGCGCGACCGTGCCCGGTGAGACGGTGGACAGCTGCACGGTGATGTCGTCGCCCGCCTTGAGCCCGAGGAAGTCCGGTGTCGGCACGCTCGCCGCGGTCTTCCACCAGGTCGCCCATGCCTCCGGCTCCCCCGAGGACCGCGGGAGCGGCCCGAAGACGTCACCGGCCCGGTGGCTGATGTGCTCCGCGGTGCCCTCCTTCGGGCTGAAGAGGTGCTCGCGGTCGTACGCGGCCGGGACGCTCGACACGGGCAGCTCTCCCAGCGGCAGCGGCAGCGGGGCGCGGCGCTGCGGGGCGCACGTACCCGGCCGGTGCGATGGCTGCTTCTCGTCGCCGTCGATCAGGCGAACGGTGCGCGCGGCGTGGCGGATTTGGGCCGGGGTGACGCCGACGCGGTTGTACCTGTCGCCGACATACGCGCGGAGTGCCGCGCGCACCTTCACAACCAGCGCCTCTACGTGCGGCAGCCGCCCAGACCGGCGCAGCTCTGCCCGGCAGGCGCCGAACGCGTCGTCATCCGCCTCGTACGGCAGGCCGTAGGTGAGGAGGTGTACCAGAACCTCGCTGAGGTACTCGGCCTGACCGTCCGGTGCGACCCGGGAGTGCGCGACGGCAATGCGGTCAAGGGCCTCGGCCACCTCGGCAGGCGTGACCACGGGGGCTGGGGCCTCCTCGGCGGCCGGGGCCGGGTCGGCCTCGTGCTGGGGCTGCTCGGCGGGCTTGTCCTCGACGGCCGTCGCCGCCGTGGCCTCGTACCGGGAGGCGTACGGGTTCGAGGACCGGGGGGCCCGTACTGCCTTCTTGTGCTCGTCCTGCGAGCTGAACCCGGCGTGCACGAACCCGTCGCCGAAGTCGGCCCACGTGATCCACAGGATCCGGCGGCCGCCCTTGGTGAACGTGACCGGCTTGCCGGTGGTCGGGTGCGTGGTGCTGTACGTGGTCTTGGTGCTGGCCATGATGCGATCTCCTGTCGTGGGTGCGGTACGCGGGGAGGATGCCGGGGGCGCGGCCGTGTGCGCCGCACCCCCGGCGGGCGGTCAACTGATGGCGGGCGCGGTGCGGATGCCATCGGACGGGGCGGAGGAAAACCATGCGGCGGCCGCCGCGCACGCCCCGGCTACCGCCTCCGCGAGGGGCAGTTCCGCACTGCCGTAGAACAGCTCTCCGAGGTCGTGAAAATCCTCACCGCCGTCGTGGGCGTACGCGCGGGCCCCGAGGATGGTGTGAGCCGGTGCAGGGGCAGCCATGTCCGCGAACGCGCCGATCAGGACGTGGACGCCCCGCATCGCGTCGGCGGCGGTGGTGGTCGCCGGGTGGACGATGACGCCGTCGTCGTCGGCACGTCCGGCGAGTCCGTACCCGGGAAGTGCGGCAAGCACGGTTGCGGCAAGGGTGATCACGGGGTGCCCTTCTAGAGGTGCGGAGCCACGGGGGAGGGCGCCGTGGCGTGGCGCTGAGAGGCGGGGGGGCGTTCGCTTGATCCGCGGAAGTGCGGTCCCGGGCGGGCTCGTACCGCCCGCCCGGGACGGGGATCAGCTGGCTCGCTGATCCGGGACGCGGTAGAACTTCTGGTCGGCCCGGCGCGGGCCGCGCTCGTCCAGGGTGCGGATCAGGTCGCGGTCGACGCTCGACATCCGCCACCACTCCCGCAGCACCCGGCCGTCAGCCGCGTAGTACGCGACGACCCGGGCCCAGGGGCTGCCGCCGGGAAGAGTGTGGGACACCTTGAACGCGAACCCGCTGTGCGTGAGCGTCACCGCGTCCTCCGGCCACCAGGCGCCCTCGTCGGCCGTGAAACTGGCGGGGCGCACGTGGTTGAGCAGGTTGAAGCTGCCTGAGGCGAGCAGGGTGTAACGCTCGCCCAGCGACTCGCAGTGGTCCTCGTCGTCGTGGTCCGCGGCCGAGTAGACCGTGTAGTGCGGGAAGAGCAGGAACCTGCCCTCGTGGTGCTCCGCGAGGCTGCCGTGATAGCGGACGGCCGTTCCAGCGACGGGCAGTTCAAGGGCGGTGGTGCGCGGCGAGGGGATGCTCACGGGGTCCTCCTGGTGCGTGGTGAGTGCGGTTCGGTGTCGATCGCGGCCAAACGATCTGACATATAGAACTCTACCAGATTTACATGGATTGTCTAGTGGTGCCGCTCCGTGTCGTTCCGGCGCCGTCTCGCTGCGCACCCTGCTGGCGCGGCCGGGCTGGTGCCCGGTCGACGGTGGTGATCGCGGTGGAAGGCTTCCGGTGCGAGGGGGCCGCCGGCGGGGCCGCACCTGTGATGGCCCGCACCAGGAGAAGCCGCGAGACGCTGGGCGCCTGGGATCCGGTCGTCGCCGGGACTGGGGAGGGGGCTCGGGGGCTGCCTCGCTGGGCAGCCCCCGAGCGGTCATCACCGGCGCTTGCTGCGCTCTGCTACCTCTTGCAGGGCCTGCGCGCGGGCGCTGGCGGCAGGGCAGGGTCCCAGGAGCAGCGCGACGAGCCGGTTCAGCTCCTCCGGGGGGCCGGTACGCCGTGCGCGGGCCACCGACGCGAGCAGCTGGGCGGCACCGTCCGCGGTGACGGGGTGGGCTCCGGTGTCGTCACCGGGGGAGCAGGGGCAGGTGCTGGCAGGGGTGTACAGGCGGGCGATGGTCTCCGCGTGCTGCGCCATGGGCATGCATCCGTCGTGGCGGTTCTCCGGCCTCGGGGTGTTGTCGTTGTTCCGTCCTCGCAGGTGGGACCACCAGCGCGTTCCGGTCCAGCCGCAGAAGCACTTCATGCGCCAGCGGTTGTCGGCCCCGGGGTAGCCCTCCAGGGGTTCCCAGGCCAGTTCGGCCAGACGCGCCAGGGCGCGGGCGGCGTTGATGATGTTCTGGGGAGTCGGCTTGAGTCCCCGCAGGTAGGGGACGGGAACCGGCTCGACGGTGCCTGCGGTCTCTGCGGGGGCCGCCGGGGCGGTGCCGAGGATCTCGCAGAGGTGGTCGGCCGCCTCCCAGCGGTCCGCGTGCTTCGTCCGGGCGGAATCCGGCTGCCCGGCCGGTACCGCGTACCACGCCCGGTGCCAGCGGTAGATGTGACCGGCCATGACTCCGGCCAGGGAGGTGACGGGGTAGCGGCCGTCCTCGCCGCAGTCCCCGATGGTGTACTTCGGTTCGTCGCTGCTCTTGTGCTCGATGTTCTGGGTCACGATGCCTCTCGCGTGTTCTCGCGCGGCGGTGACTGCCTGGAACGGGATCCGCCCCGGGCCGGTCGTTCCGCGATGGATGGCTGTCGGTGCCCCGGTGCGGGCGTGGCGGTGCCGCGCCCACACCGGGGTGGGGTGTCAGCTGGAGAGGCTGAGCGGGACCCCGCGGCCGATGTGCCGCACGACGCCCCGGTCGCGCACGACGTCGTCCAGGAGGTCAGCGACCTCGGGGATCACCGTGCGGGCCAGGGTGACCCGGGAGCCGAATCCGTGCGAGAAGTGGGGGAATCCGTTGGGGCCGAACTTCGCGTCGATGACCCACTCCGGCTCATCCGTGAGCCTGGACAGGGAGTAGGTCACCGGCTTCTCGGCCCCGGGGGCGAGAAGGTCCATCCGGGCTTCCAGCCCGGTGCGGCTGCCGCCGAAGCCGTCCGGCTCGGTGCGGATCGCGACCTTGCCGACCGTGACGGACAGCGTGTGAGTGCTGCCGTCCTGGTCCACGGTGACGTTGAAGGTGTTGCTGTCGTCCGACACAAGCTCTCCTGGTAGTTGGTGTGATTCGGAGATCCGCCGGAACGAGGGCCAACCCGTTCCGACAGTTAGAATTCTACCAGAGAATGCCGGGCTTCGGGGGAAGGGGCTCACCCGGGAGTGTCGGCCCTGAACTGGCCTTCCGCTCCTCTGCCCGTCGTGGCGCCCTAGTCCCTCGCGGGCAGGCCCCTGCCCGGGTGGTGCGCGTCGGCTACGGTCGGCCGAAGAGGGTGCCGTTCGTCGGAGAGCAGCTCCACGGCCTCGTGAAGCGAGGCGACACCGATCACCCTGACCCCTGCAATGTCAACGTCGTCCACGGCATCCGCCGGAACCAGGATCACCCTCGCGCCCTGCGCGGCGGCCCCCTGAACCGCTTCAACCAACCCCCTCGGTGTCCTGACCGCACCGTCGAGACCGAGCTCGCCGATCAGCGCAACGTCCGACCAGCAGCCGCAGGGAATCTGGCCAGCGGCGACCAGAACGGAGCAAGCCAACGCAAGGTCCAGGGCGCTGGCCCCCGCGACAGACACATCCTTCCCGGCCGGCTCCAGCGGTGTGACCTCGACCCGCACGCACGCCATCGGCCAATGCCTGCCGCTATTGATCACTCCCGCTCGCACACGATCACGGGTCGACGCCGCGCAACGGTCCGGCAGCCCCCGCACGTGGAAGCTCGGCACCCCAGGCAGCGCACTGGCCGCGACACCGAACGCAGCGTCCTTCGTGGCAGCCGCCACGCCCGCGCCCCCGTACAGCTCCGACGTGAGGGCCGGGCCCCACTCGCGGCCCCCGCTCAGGGCGTAGTGGTCGAGCCCTGCACGCTCGCGGCGCTCGCGCAGGACCTCGTGCACAGCTTCCTGGGCGGTGGCTGCGTAGGTCGTGAACAGCTCTCCGAACGCATCGAAGGCATCGATTCCAGCCTCCTCCAACATGATGGCGCGCCTGGTCGGGTCGGTCGGTGCTGGGTAGATGTCCCACAGATTGAAGGAGCTCCCGGTGTCCTGGCCCGCGACGATGAATTCGGTGTGTCCGGTGGTCGGTTCGGTGCTCATCTGTCCTCCAGTGGCAGGGGGCCGGGCCTCAACGTGCTGGTCGTGCTGAGGCCCGGCGGATACGGCGGTGGTCGGCGCCGGTCACGCGCGGCTGAAGATGCTGTCTTCCGGCTCCAGGTCCGGGGGCGGGCTGGCGGCCGGTGGACGCCGGGCGTTCTTCCGGTCGAGACGCGCGTCGCGGGCGCGTTGGAGCGAACCGAACGACTCCTTGGTGCCTTGCCTGCGGCGCAGGTGGGGGATGTTGTTGGCCGGGATTCCGACCCGTTCCGGCCCGTAGACAGCCAACAGATCCGATGGGGTCTGCGACGCGTATCCGGCGCGGTCGATGGCCTCTTCGTCGGGGAAGACGTCCGCGTGGCGTCGGGTGAGGTCCACGTGCCGGTCCTCGCGCCCTCCCAGGCTCGGGCACCATGCGAAGTTGGGCGGGGCGTCCTCGCCGTTCTTCCCGATCACCCTGTGGAGAAGGGTGATTTCCTTCGAGTAGCAGTAGAAGGAAACGTCGGGGGCGCTGTCCGCGATGCGCAGCCAGGCTTCGAGGTACTCCCTGCTGTAGAAATCCCCGGCGTCGTGGATGCGGACGAATCGGCCCGCATACCGCTGGTGCTGAACCTCCTCGGTCATCAGCCGTTCGAACCGGGGGAGGTCCTCCAGCGTCAGCATGAGGTTCTGCATGTGCGCGGCGCGGACGTTGGAGAAGCGGTAGGTGCCCCAGCGCGCGAAACAGAGATCCGCGCAGACTCCGGCGCTCGGGCAGACGTTCATGGACCGGCCTGACGGCAACTGCACCACCCAGGCGGGCAGCGTCCAGACGTAGATGCTGTGTCGGCGTAGATCGGCGTTTCCCTGGCGGAGCAGCCATTTCCGGGCCACAGGGGATACCTCCGTCGTGAGACTGTGTGAGGAGAGCGCGGCGGCCCCGGCCGGACTTCCGGCCGGCGGGGGGCGTCGCAGTGACGTGCTGGAGCGGGGACGGTCCAGTCCCGCGCGCGGTCCGTCCGCAAAGGGCGGGTGCGGACCGGCGGGCCACCCTGTTTTGGGCGGCCCGCGGCGCGGCTACTCCTGCGGGCGCGCAGCCCTCCGCGAGCGGAGTTCCTTCATCCGGGCGGCAGACATCTGCCCCGTGACGCCGTCGTACGGCATGCGGTCATTCCACGAGTAGGCGCGGGTCGCATCGCTGATCACCGGCCGCACGTCCGGCCCGCCGGGAACCGTCAGCGACTTGGCGTTGACCCGCAGAACCTCGTACCAGCGGCCGTCATGCTGGGCGTAGTCACCCTTCACGAAATGTGATGGGCCGTAGACGATGAACCCGTCGGCTTCCGCCTGGGCGATGAGCGTGCGCCAGTAGGTGAGCTCGTCGGCGGTCTCCTCCTCCTCGCGGTGGAGCTCCGCGAGACCCTCCGGCGTCAACGACCGCTTGTGCCCGTTGGCGGACTGCCCGGCAAGCCACTTGTGGATGCGCCGCAACTGGGTCTCCAGGCGGCCGATGCGGCGCAGCGTCACGGCAGGGTCGTTGCGGTGCCGCTGGTGGTCCTCCGCAGCCCGGGCGCACGCGGCGAGATACGCGGCCCGCCTGCCCTCCTCGACGGCCTTGCCCCACATGCGCTGCGTCCGGTCGCGGGCCCGCCGGTCCGCCGGGAACGAGGAATGCCCGGGCATCGTCGGCTGCCCCAGCGGGATTGCCTCGCTGCGCTCCCGCGCCTGCTCGTTCAGCCGGTCGCTGTTCGCCTGCGCCTGGTCGGCCTGCTCGGTGTACTGCGCGGCCCGGCTCTCCGACCGGCTGTTGCGCTCGGCCTCGGCTACCGCGAACGGGCGCCGGTCGTCCTCGTCCACCACGGTCTGCACTTCGAACCCTGCGGCCCGCAGGGCTGCTGACGCGGCATTGATCTTCGACCGCTGAGCAGCCCGGTCCCGCGAGTTGCGGACGCCGAGCTGTTCGATGGACGGGAAGTAGTGGAAGCCGTGCGGGCGGACGATCTCGTAGACGCCGTCCCCCTTCGCACTGCCCTCGATGAGCGTTCCCTCGGAGCGGGTATGACGAATAGTGATCATTCGAACTCCCTGCTGATGCGTGCGGTTCGGTGCGGCGGGGAGGGCCAACCCCCCGCCGTCTGACATTTAGAATTCTACCATGATTGACGGGATTGGTGGTGGTCTGGCACGGCCACCTGGTGCCGCCGGTCGGGACACGGCGGCACCGGCGTTGAACTCCGGTCGTCATGTGGTCAGGCGGGCGGTGCTGGCGTCCCGGGGGTGCCGCGCCGGGCGGGTGTCGGCGCGGCACCCCCGGGAGGAGCCAGGGCCGGGCGCGCCGGTTGCAGGGGCGGGCGTTGTCGACGCGGACCAGTTCGAAGAGCTGGACCCACTTGCGCCATGTCTCCATGACCTCCCGCAGTCGGCACCGTTCCAGGGGCTGAAGGGACCGAAGAACCGAAGAGCCGTCACGGCCGCCCGGTGCCGCCCCGTGAGGACGCGGCGGCACTGGGCAGACCGGCTCAGACGCTGGGGTCGTTGACGAACTCGACCGGTACGCCGCTGTCGACAACCAGGCGGTGCGAGGTCAACAGGTTCCGCGCGTTGTCGGCCGCGTTCAGCCTCCGGTGGAGCTTCCGGAACTTGATCACGATCGGCGGGTGCGCGGGGATGTGCCCCAGCTCGCAGGAGATCCCGGCCGTGATGCGGGCGGTGCAGTTGGTGCCGGTCTTCTTGTCGCTGCTGCACCACACCCGGACCGTGGGCGTGCCCGTACCGACCGCTGCCAGCTCTTCCAGGGTGCCGGTCACGGTCAGGTACGCGCGGGTGGCCGCCCGGATCGTCTCGGCCGTTGTTGGGATGTCCGTCGGCCGGATACGCTCGGCGTTCGGCTGCACGGCAAGGATCGCCTGTCGGGTCGCGCCGATCGCCTCGTCGGCCTGGTGCCGGGCCGCGTTGACGACGGGGAGCTGTCCGGGCTTCCCCCGCCGCTCCGCAGCGGCCCTCAGCGACTCGGCGGCCGCCTCCAGGGCGTAGTGCGCGGTCACCAGCGCCCGCCGCTGCGGGGACGGGGCGCCGGGAGCCATGGACAGCAGATGCCGGGCCAGGCGCTCCAGGTCCTCCGGGGCCGGGTTCATGACGGTGTCGTTCGTCGCCTCGTACGCGGCCAGCGCGGTGAACAGCGGCGCGGGGCTCACCGCCGGGGTGTTCTCCGGCCGCCGGGCGTCCTCGGCCACGATGCGGGCATCCCACCCGGCGAGCTCTTGCCGCACGAGCGGGTACAGCTCCGGATCGAGCGGCCGCACGGTGTGCGCGAAGCACTCGGCCAGCGCCTCGTCCGTCGGCTCACGCCTCACCGGGGGCTCCGCGCACACCGTCTCGGCCCGCCACCGCGCCGCGAACCCGCGGGCACGCCGTACGTCCTTCTCCGACCACTCCCGGGGGGCGGGGGCCGGCTCCGGGTTCCCGGCGGGGCGCTGCGGCACGTAACGCTGGTTCTCCACCACGATCGCCCCCTCCGCGTCCTGGTAGAACGGGGCCCGCTTGAAGCGGAGGTTCTTCACGGCGCGCCGGACCTGATCGGCGGGCACCCCTTCGTGGCGCAGTTCCCCGGACAGGTACAGGTCGTGCGGCACGTTGGCGACGTCGTCGACGGTCGGCGGTACCGGGCGCAGCTCCCGCACCGCGCACGGGCGTACCCCGTACGTGACGCCGTCCTCGTCGGGCTCCACCGCCCGGACGTTGTAGTGCCCGGCGACCCACTGCGTCACCGTGCCCTCGTACTCGTCCAGGACGTACGTACGGCGGGTCTCGTGCCGGTAGAACGTGCCCCGGACGATCACCCGGTCACCCTCCGCGTACCGCTCCCGCTCCGGCTTCTGTTCCGTGGCGATCTCGGCGGACGTCGCGGGGCGCAACCACACCTCGCCCCGGACATCTCCGTAATCGATCCGGGCGGTCCCGGCAGACTCCGACATCTCCCGCACACCCCAGCTCATGGCGTTGTTGATCTCCCGCAGGGCGTCCAGGCTCGGGATCCGCTCCGGGGTACCGCCGTTCACCGTCCGCATGTGCCACCGCACCGGGCGCAGGTCCGACAGCAGCGGTACGCCCGGCTCACCCTCGGGGCCGTCGACCCGGGCGACGATCTGCCCGTCGGACACCCACACGTCCCGCAGGTGCCCGTACCAGGCAGGCACGTAATCCCATCCCTTGTCGGTCTCGACCTTGTGGCCGGAGACCTCCACCAGGTCACCGACGGACAGGCCCGACGCCTCCCGCGCCGCCTCCACGTCCACCGACGGAACCGCCGCGCGCCGCCGGAAAGTGAAGACGATGTCCCCCGGACCCTTCTGGACCCCACGCCAGTCCACCGTGAACAGCTCGGCCGTGCCCTCGACCCGCGCCCCAGCACCGTGCTTGATCGCCACCGCCAGGGCCAGGCGCTTACCCGGCTGCGGCGGGCAGTGCCGCTTCACGCCGTCCTGGGACGCCGTGACGTCGTAGACCGCACTGGTCATGTCGGCAGCCGACAGGGACCTGTACAGGGCCGGATACGGGTCAACGGCGGGCGTCTCCTCGACGGCGACCGTGGCCGGGTCCTTCCACAGGCGGATGGACACGGGCGTGCACCCGTACAGGCGGGCCGGGGTCGGCCGGTTGCTCCGGTGCGCGCCGATGGCGTCGACCAGTTCCTTGTCCCACCCCCGGGGGTCGTCGTCGCCCCCGTCCGCGATGCTGTCGGCGAGCGCGGCCACCTGGTCGGCCGTCATGTGGTGGAGCTGCTCCCGGATAGCCCAGTACCGCTCCTCACGGGTGAAGATGACCCGCACCCGTTCGATCTCGGCGCGCTGCCGGATGATGCGGCGCACCGTGGTCCTGTTCGCCTTGCCCTGTTCCGTGTCCGCGTCCCGGGACATCACCGCTTCCACCTCATCGACCGTCACGACATGGTGGTTGTGCAGGCGAGCGAAGATGAGGATCTGCTGTGCCATGTGCTGAGCGCGGTCAAGGGCCGACAGTGCCATTGGGTGCTCCTTCAGTTCGGGACGACTGGCGTTGCTCTCGCCCGGTGGTGACCGGCCGGGTGAGTGCTTGTGGGCGATGAGGTCGGCCGGTCCGCCCGGATGTGGCTCCTGGGCGGACCGGCCAGACTGCTCAGTCGCCGAAGGTGCAGGTTCCGGCGCGTGATCCGCAGCCGCGGGAGGCGATAGTGGCGCCCTGGGTAATGAGGTCGTCGTGCTGGCCGTACTCGCGCCACCACCGGGCGCCAGAGTCCCAAGCGCTCTCGCCGACGATGAACCCCCGGAAGTCCCCGCCGTCATGAGTGCGGTACAGACCGAGTCCGCTGGAGAGGTCCTGGCCCATATCGGGGCGAGCGGTCAGCACAGACTCGAAGACGGTTCGGACCGTGGTGGCGGTCCACGAGTCCGCGGGGTGAGGGAAGGACCGGAAGTATGCGCCCCGGGCGTTAGGGTCGATCCCCTCGCGCGATGCCGCGTTGAGCCGCCGGGCGATTTCGTCAGGAACGATCGCGTACAGGCGGCCGAAGTTGTCGGCTGTCACGGTTACATCGCTGGCGCTGAGCACGGGTGTACGAGCCATCGCGGAGCACTCCTTGAGTGTGTTGGGTCTGCGGTTCGGTGCCGTGAGGGGGCCAACCCTCGCTGACAGTTAGAATTCTACCACGGTAGAGCCCTACAGGCTCCACAAAGACACCTGTCGATACGACAGCGGCAATTCCGTCTGCCCGGGAATGGGCTCATCTCCAGCGTCCGGAAGCTGCCCACGCTTGCGGCGGGTGGCCCTCCGCTGAGGCGCTGACGCCCCCGCCTCGGAGTGACTGGCGGCGTCCTGCTCATCAGTTGCCGGAGAGCGCTGTGCTTCGGGGTTGGACATCCTTCTCCATCAGTCGGCGAAACGGGGCCAATCAAGAGGGGCGTACATCGCCCATCCACACGGAACCGCCTTCCCGGTCCAAGCGCTGCTGCTCCTCCCGGGCCCCCGGCAACGCCCGCTCGGCCATGCGCCAGAACTCCCGGCCGTGCGGCGCTCCGGCCGGCCGTGCGGCATGAGCCAGCTCATGCGCGAGGACGTACCGCGCGAGCGGCGCAGGGAGCTGCAACGTCTGCCACGCGAGCGTTACCCGGTGCCTGGCTGGCTCGTACTTCCCCCACCGCTTCCGCCCGATGTCCGCCGCGCGCAGCACTGGCAAGGGCGTTCCCGGGCGGACGATCCGCGACCACAGGGCCGGGGCCTCCCGCTGCGCCCACTCGGTCCCCTCGGCGCAGTACCAGCGAATGAGGGGGCGCGCGCCCTCGCGGGCCAAGAGGGCCCGGCCCGCGTGCATCCACCACCCGTGACCATCCTGGACGCGCACCACCGGGCCATGCCCGTCGAGGAGGCGCAGCCGCGCCGGGCGGCCCAGCCACGTGAAGCCCTGCCCGTTCACGAGGTCGACGACTTGGAAGTCGGGGGCGAACTCCCGGGCTCGGTTCACGTTCGACGCGATCCGATCCCGCATCCGGCCCAGCGCGGTCAGGGTGTCCTCGGGTGAGGCGGTCACCGGAACCGCGATCGACAGGACTTCCCCGCCTGGCTCCACGGTCACGCCGAACGACCGGCGGCGGCTGACGCGCACCCGCAGAGTGAACCCGTCGAACAGCCCGGATGCCGCGATGGCCGCGTGGTATCGCTCTGATTCGGCGGTGTTACTCATCGTCCGGCCTCCTCGTTCAGGTCGACGGTCATGAGGGTTTCGCCGCCGTGGGGAGCTACGTCCAGGACCGGCGGCCACGTATCCCGCTCGGCGTAGGACCGGAGCTGCTGGTACGCCTGTTGGGCGGCCTCGCGGGGGCTGTCCGCCTCGAACTCCGCTTTCCATGTGACAGTCCACTCGCGGGCCGGGCCCGGTGGCACGGGGCGGCAGCGCGGCACTACCAAAATCCACGCGTCCAGGTCGACGACGTAACCGTCTCCCTCCGCCTCGCAGAGCTGCACACGCCCGCCCTCTGCGGGGATCGGGTCGGCAGTGAACGCGTATCCCCAGTAACCGCGCAGCCGCTCCAGCGGCCCCGACCGGTCGGCGTAGCGGGCAGAGTCCAGGGTGCCGACCCATCGGTCTCCGGGGCGCACGTCCCGGGCGCGGAGAGGTCGCACGGCGGCCTGGTCCGGCGAGCCGTACAGGCTGTGCCAAGGGGGCAGCGCGGGCACGGTCACACGGGACACCGTGGGGTCGAGGTCGAAGAACACATGGGGCATAGGTCGGGCCTCCAGGGTCGACGGGCCGGGGCGCAGCAGGGCGCGCCCCGGCCGGCGGGTGGCGTCAGTCACTGAGGGTGTCCGGGCGGCGGGCGGCGGCCGTCTCGCTGACCTCGCGGACGGTGGCCATGACCGTCTCGGCTTGCTCCGGGGTGAGGCGCTCCGCCCCTTCCCGGGGGCCTTCCCCCCGGCCGTAGCGCCGGACGGTCAGCTACGACTCGGATACGTGAGCGGGGGGGGGCCGGACCCGGGTGCCTTGGGCACCCGGGCCGGGGTGCTCAGGCCTCGTTGGCCTGCCGGATCGTGATCACGGGCTCGCCCTCGTCGCCGGGTCCAATGGAGCAATGGACCTGCACCAGCCGGGCCTTGACGGCACGACCGCCGCGGGGGACGCGGTAGAGCTCGGCAAGAAACTCGGTGGCGAATCCCCGGCGGGCCCGGGCCGCCGTCATGAACAGGACGTCCCACAACCGGCCCGTCTCGTCCTGCGGAACCTGCCTGGCGGTGTCCTCGTCACTCCATGCCACGCAGTCGTCCCACGCGGCGCGACTGATCGCGACGGGGGCGCGCCAACCGGCCTCGGACGCGATGCCCGGCTCCACGGCGACGAGTGCGCCTTCTGCGATCGCCTGGGCGCGGGACGGGGCCGACCGCATGGCGTCCTCGCTGACCGACAGGTCCCTGTCGATACGGCTCAAGATCCCGGGGTCCGTCACGTGCTCTCCTTTGTGCGGTTCGGACGTCGCGGGAGGGGCCAACCTCCCGCGACTTGCTGACAGTTAAAATTCTACCATGAATCATGCAGGTTTCTGGCTAAGATGCACCACGTAACGCCCGTCATCCAGAGCACCGCTCCTCCCGGACTCCCGACCGGCCCTCACCAGCACCTGCTCCGCCCTCGCCTTCCGGTGCACCCTGAACACCCAGTCACGAATCCGCTCCGCGCTCTCCAGAGCCGCGACGGTCCCGGCGTGAGGCACCCCCCGCGCCCGGTCGGCGAGGCGGCACACCTCCGCCGAAACCTCCGAGTGCGCGTGCTCAATAGCTGAGTACGCACCCCGACACCGCGTAATCCGACTCCAAGCGCAGCCGCCTGCCTCCTGCTCCAGCACGGCGAGCGCGACCCTCGGCCACCGCTCCGCACCCTGCGCAGGCTCGAAATGTGCATCAACCCAGCACGCGACCCGATGGTCGTGCAAAACATCGAACGGATGCGGCGTCTGGGGGGAGGGAACGGGCGCACCCGAATGCGCCCGAAGCTGCTCCGCGAATCCGGCAACGGTCGGCGGCTCCTGCGTGCGTTCCAGCCGCACCAGATGAGCGACGATCCGGGGCAGCTGCCAGGCAGGCGAACCGTACGGGGCGCTGGGCATCGCCCAGCAACCACGCTCCGTACCAGTGCTGTCGGAGACCGACACCCGCAGCACGAACAGAGACGGGGAGACGACAGACAGACGCATACGAGACAGCTCCAGATAGAGAGGGCCGGGCGGTGCCCGCTCCGGCCGGCCGGAGCGGGCACCCAGCGGCCGGCCGGGCGCGGTACCCTGAACGAGTCACGACTCACGGACTCGTTCGGTGTGTTGTGGTTCGGAAAGGTCCGGCGGTTGGGCCAACCGCGCAAGCGGTCCGCTTCGGCGGACAACCGCCGGACCACCCCCTACAACCGGCAGCGGCTGGGGCCTAGGCCTCCCAGATATAGCCATGAGGCTTCTCGTACGGGCGGCAGTGATCCGACATGCGGCCCAGTGCGTTGTAGGTGCAGTCGGGGTGACACTTCTCCTCCGGCTCGTACTGGTAGCAGCCGCAATCGCACAGACACGCTCGGCATTCGCAGTGGGAACCGTGGCGGGGAAGCGAACGAGCAGACAAGAGGACCCTCCAACAGCGGTGACGGGCGGCAGTAGCTAGGCGGGCGGGCTCACCGCGCGCGGAGCGGCGCAGGGCCGTTCAGGCCCTGCGCCACTTGCGTTCTAGCGGCGGGTGTCGGCCTCGGGCTCGGCCTGGGCGTTGGGCTCGGGCTCGGCGTCGGCCTCGGGCTCGGCGTCGGGCTCGGGCTCGGCGTCGGGCTCGGCGTCGGCCTGGGCGTCGGCGTCGGCCTCGGCGTCGGCCTCGGCGTCGGCCTGGGCGTCGGCCTGGGCGTCGGCGTCGGCCTCGGCGTCGGCCTCGGCGTCGGCGTCGGCCTCGGCGTCGGCGTCGGCGTCCGGCTTCTGGCGCTTGGCGAACGCCTCGATCACGCCGCGCTCGTGATCAGAGAGGGTGTAGCCCTCGGCGGCCAGGAACTCAAGCCACTGGATGTCGTCGGCCGTCGGGTTCGCCCATGCCTTGTCGCCCATGGCGGACTCGTACGCGGCCGCAACCTGCGCCAGCAACAACTGGGGACGGCGTGCCTTGCCCGTCCGCTGAATCGCCTTCGCGAAAGGCTCACTGCCCTTCTCCGGCGTGGCTCCGGCGAACGCGCCCACCATGGCCGCAGCCTTGTCACCGGTCTTGTTCAGGAACCGGCGGTAAACGTCTGAGCCGTTCACCACCGTAGAAAGGATCAGCAACCATCCCCCGTCCGACACCGACTTGCCCTTGCACAGCTCCGCAATGAACGAATGACGGACTTCACGCGCTGCCCTTGCAGCGCGGTTCTGCTCGATCACGGTCTTCCGGTACTTGCGCTCCTCCTCCTTGGCGCGCGTCTCCTCCTCGACGGTCGGCCCGTCACTGGCGCGGTGCCCGTACTCCTGCGGGCGGGTGCAGAAGTAGATGGGGTTCATTTCGTCGTCCAGCCATGCCGCGTGCCCGGCGCACGCCGCGCTGTGAGCCTCCGGCGTGAGGGCGCGCCCGGTCGCCGTGGTGAGCTCCGACAACGCCCGTGCGTCATCGTGCCAGCGGGGGCGGGGCAGAACCTTGACGCCCGCCTCTTCGAGGGCTTGCGTTGCGGCCGCGACCTTCCGGGCCTCGTCCTGACGCTGGCGCAGTGCAGCCAACGCGTGCTTCCAGTGGCCGTTGCCCTTGCGTGCTTCCTGATCCTGCCTCTTGGCGCGGGCCAGCGTCTCCGCTGCGCCGTTGACCTCTTCGACTTCCTGAAGGTCGGCAAGCTCGATGAGATCGAACCCGTACCGGTCCCCGTCCTGCATGCCCTCCGGGGACAGTTCGGCCGCCCTCTTGGCGGCCTTCAACTGCTCGCGCTTGATTCCCAGAATGGCGGCCGCGCGCCGACGCTCCGTCTCCGACGTCCCGATCAGTTCGAGCTGCGCGGCCCCTTTCACCTGGTCGTGGTGCGTCATCCGAACACGCTGCGTGTTCTCGACCAGAGAGAGAAGCAACGCCTCATGATCGGCGTCGGTGAGGCTGGCGCGAACGAACGCAGGGATGGGACGCCAGGGCTTGCCCTTCGTGGTGGCCTTCTTCTTGGCGGCGAGCGCGGCAAGCCAACGCCGTTGACCCTTGAACACGCCGTAGCGGCCGTCGTCCAGCGGCCGCACACTGATGGGCTCCTGGACGCCGATGCGCTCGACGGACGCCAAAAGCCCGGCGTCCGGCTTGACGTTCTGGGTCCGCGCGTTTCGCTCGTCCAGTACCACCATCTCAGGGTCAAGCTCGACCAGTTCGCCCAAGTCGCTCAGAACGCCGAGCGGCTCTACCGGAGTGTTCTTCGTGTTCACGATGGTTCCCTTCAGTGATGTGTGATCCGGAATGCCGGGGGTGCCGGGGCCAACCGGCACCCCCGGGAAAGGCTTACGCTGCGCAGTAGCACTCAGAGGGCGGAATTTCGCCGCACTGGAAATGTGCGCAGAATCCAACTGCCCGGAGAAACGGCGTGCCTCGCGGGACTCGCGGATTCACTGCAACATAGGCGACGCTCACGCCATCGCACATGAGTTCCACGTAAGCGCGTCGGTGGTACTGGTGGAAAGCGCGGATTGCTGATGAGAGTGCGGGGCTAGGATCGCCTACCCACTCACCCACTACCCTCTCTTCGCCACCGGGAAGAATTGCCACGACACCGTGATAGCTGCGCGCATTCACTTCTACGCCCGGAAACGGATAAGGCAAGATCTCTCCTCAACTCGCTACGTTGGTGGGCGGTGCACTTCACCGCCCACCAACACCGAACGCTTAGGCAGTGAGCGCGAATGCCTGCCCGTAGCGCGTGGCCGAGCTACCGCTGTGGCGCGATGCGCACTCCTCGGCGGTCAGGGCGGCCAGATCGGCGCTCCAGTCCCCCTTTTCCCACATGCGGGCTACGGTCCGGGTGCGGCGGCCCGGCGCGGGGGAATGAAGCTCGACGGTGACCGAGCTGCCGAACATCTGCATTCCGGCCCCCAGCACGGTGCTGAACGCGTCTCGCTGTGCAGGCTCCATGACGACGATCCCGCACTCGTCAGTGACGTTGATGAGCACGCGGCCCGGCACTACCTGCCCGGTGATCGCCTCGACGCGGACGGAGAGCAGATGAAGCCCCGGGCCAAGCGCGGGAAGGAGGCGGTCAAGAATCTGCCCCCCTGCGGCCATTGCAGAATTGCGGGATGCGGTAAGAGTCGACATGGCGTTCTCCCTCGGTGCGGTTACTGCGGTTCGGCGTCGGAAGGGGGGCCAACCCCTCCCGACCTGCTGACAAGTAAAACTCTACCATGGATCATGCGGTGGCGGGGGTGTACCGCTCTATCAGGGAGGCGTGTTGCCCAGCGGGCGGACCTGGCATCGGATAGCGCAAAGGGGGTTGCGTAGGCCGTTTCACTTGAAGTGTCAGAGAGGGTTGCAATGGAGGTTGCAGTGAGATTCACCATTCACGCCGTTCGCACTGCTCAGAGCCTGGTGACCGGCCCGACTTCCTCTTGTGACGCCCCTCTCCTACTCTGATGACGGGAATGGTTGGGTGAGCTGGGATGGCCGCAGAATCGGAACGGTCGCCGCTGCGCTGGCCTCTTAGGGCCGCGTCAGCCAGGGGCTTCCGCGCGCCCAGGAAAGGCCCGGATCGGGCCGCCTTCGTGACTGCAAGGGAAATTAGCCGTCCCCGTTTCGGCACCCCGGATGCACGGGTCGGGGGTAGAGCGGAAACCCAATTCCGTCCTGGATCTGCTGGCGGTAGTGCGCAGCGATCGCGTACCCGGTCGTCTCGGGCATACCAGTCTCCTCCCTGCTGTCCGTTGAGCATCCGGGGGTGTCACCCGGTTCTGCCAATCCAACATGCTGCATCAACCTGATGCAGGCGGATGCACTCCCGGTCCCGGGCACCCTCCCTCGTAGCCAGCCTGGCCCGCGTCAGCGGGCCATACGGTCCTGGAGGCGTAGCCGGAGGGGCCGTTGGGCGGGGGAGCGCAGCGGACCCCGCCCCGAGCGGGCCGGAGTGAAGCGGAGGCCCGTTCAGGCCCGGCGCAGCCGGGCCCGGTCCGGGAGCGTAGCGGACGGACCGTCACCTCCCGGACGCAGTCCGGGAGGTGAGCCCGGGGCGCAGCCCCGGGCCAGCGCTCACGCGGAGCGGGAGCGCAACCACCCCGCGCAGCGGGGTGGTTCGCTTGCCCATCGCGAAGCGATGGGGTACCCGCTCCGCGGG
>BMTG01000028.1 GCA_014649555.1 Streptomyces globisporus
AAGTACGGCGTGCCGCTCGCCGAGACCGCCCCGGCCGGCCTCGCCGCCGCCGGGATCGAACCGGCCCTGCTGCCGCCGGTGCCCGTCGAGGCCGACCGCCCGAAGGCCGAGCTGAGCCCCGTCGGGCCGAACCAGGCCGAGCCGGTTCACGCCGAGCTGCCGTACGGAGCGCACCAAGAGCGCGGCCAGGAGCAGCCCCGGCAGGAGCCGGGGCAGCAGCACAGCCGGCAGCACACCCAGGCCCAGCACCCGGAGCACGGGCCCCAGCCCGAGCAGGCCCAGCCCCACCCCCAGCAACAGCAACAGCAACAGCAACAGCAACAGCAACAGCCCATGTCGCTCCAGAAGCAGGACCCGGCCGTCCCGCCCACGCACGACAGCCCCTGGTTCGCCGCCCAGAAGCTGCCGGACAACGCCCACGAGAGCGCGTACGACCCGCAGTACGCCGAGGGCCCCCAGCACACCCCGGTCCAGATCCCCGCGGGCCCCGGCCGCACCCGGCCGCTGGGTGACGTCGGCACGATCGGCGCGGTCCCGCACCCCCGCCAGGAGCAGGCGCCCGAGGCGCCCGAGGTCCCCGGCCCCGAGGAGGCGCCGCAGGTGGAGCAGTGGCCCATGGAGGACACCGACTTCGCCCGGGAGGCGTACGAGGTGTACTGCGAGTTCACGGAGGCGGAGGGGCAGCACCCGTCCCTGGAGGCCCTGGACATCCACCTGGCCGACACGCGCAACGTCCGCCACCCGCGGTCCAGGGAGCTGCTCCAGACGCTGATGCCGCAGTTCAGGATCGCCTACGACCAGCAGGCGCCCGCCGACCAGCCCGCCTGACCCGGCCCCGTACACACGGCGAAAGGGCCGCCGCCCGGGAATCCTCCCGGGCGGCGGCCCTTTCGTCATTCACCGGGTGCTACGCGCCCAGCAGCCTGCGCACCCGGTCCGCCCCCACCGCGAGCAGCAGCGTGGGCAGGCGCGGGCCCGTGTCGCGGCTGACGAGGAGGCGGTAGAGCAGCGCGAAGAAGGACCGCTGCGCGGCCTTCAGCTCGGGCGTCGGCTTGGCGTCAGGCTCCAGGCCCGCCAGCACCTTCGGCACGCCGTAGACGAGCGTGGTGAGGCCGTCCAGCGACCAGTGCGTGTCGAGGCCCTCCAGGAGGAGGCGCAGCGATTCGCGGCCCAGGTCGTCGAGCGAGCCCAGCAGTTCCTTGTCGGGCTCGTCCCGGACGATGGTGCGGGCCTCGGCCGGGACCTGGGTGGTGATCCAGTTCTCGGCGCGGTCGAGGCGCGGGCGCGCCTCGTCGAGCGAGGTCAGCGGGTTCTCCGGGTCCAGCTCGCTGAGGATGCGCAGCGTCTGGTCCTCGGCGCCGGCGGTGATGTCGGCGACCGAGGCGAGCGTCCGGTACGGGAGCGGGTGCGGGGTGCTCGGGAGCTCCCCGGCGGCCGTGCGGACGGCCCGGGAGTGCGCGGCGGCGTCGGCGGGCAGCACCGTGCCGTCGGCGACCTTGCGGCCCAGCGAGTCCCACTCGTCGTACAGCCGCTGGATCTCCTGGTCGAAGGCGATCTTGAACGACTGGTTGGGCTTGCGGCGGGCGTAGAGCCAGCGCAGCAGCGGCGCCTCCATGATCTCCAGCGCGTCGGCCGGGGTGGGGACCCCGCCCTTGCTGCTGGACATCTTGGCCATGCCGGAGATGCCGACGAAGGCGTACATCGGCCCGATGGGCTGCACGCCGTCGAAGACCTCGCGGACGATCTGGCCGCCGACGACGAAGGAGGAGCCGGGCGAGGAGTGGTCGACGCCGCTGGGCTCGAAGATCACGCCCTCGTAGGCCCAGCGCATCGGCCAGTCGACCTTCCAGACCAGCTTGCCGCGGTTGAACTCGCTGAGCCGGACCGTCTCGGCGAAGCCGCAGGCCGAGCAGGTGTAGTTCAGCTCGGTGGTGTCGTCGTCGTAGGAGGTGACGACGGTGAGGTCCTTCTCGCAGTTGCCGCAGTAGGGCTTGTACGGGAAGTAGCCGGCGCTGTTGCCGCTGCCGTCGTCCTCGTCGGCGGCGCCGGAGCCCTCGGCGGCCTCCAGCTCGGCCTCGTCGACCTTCTTCTGCTGCTGCGGCTTCTTGCCGCCCTTGCCCTGAGCCGCGGCCGGGTCCTTCTTGGTCCGGTAGCGGTCGAGGACGGCGTCGATGTCGGCGCGGTGCTTCATCGCGTGCAGGATCTGCTCGCGGTAGGTCCCGGCGGTGTACTGCTCCGTCTGGCTGATTCCGTCGTACTCGACGCCCAGCTCGTCCAGGGCCGCCGTCATGGCGGCCTTGAAGTGCTCGGCCCAGTTCGGGTAGGCCGAGCCGGGCGGGGCGGGCACCGAGGTCAGCGGCTTGCCGATGTGCTCGGTCCAGGTCGCCTTGTCGACCCCCGGGATGCCCTCCGGGACCTTGCGGTAGCGGTCGTAGTCGTCCCAGGAGATCAGGTGGCGCACGGTGTACCCGCGGCGGCGGATCTCGTCGGCGACCAGGTGCGGGGTCATGACCTCGCGGAGGTTGCCGAGGTGGATCGGGCCCGACGGGGACAGACCGGAGGCGACGACGACCGGTTTGCCAGGCGCACGACGCTCCGATTCGGCGATGACATCGTCCGCGAAGCGGGAGACCCAGTCGGTCTCGGTGCTGGTCTGACTCTCGGCCACGGTCGGCACGTCCTTCTCTCGTTCTGTCGATTCCCGGTGGGTTGCCGACCATTCTCCCAGCTACACCCCGCAGCGCGAAAACGGCTTTACGCACCGTGGGATACTGGACCGATCCCTTGTACCCCTACGGAAACGGCAGCCCGTCCCATGCCTGAGCACGGCTCGGTCCCTTCCCTCGCTTCCACGCTCCAGCAGCAGCTGGCGGACGCCCTGACGGCAGCCCTGCCGGATGCCGGCACCGCGGACCCGCTGCTGCGCCGAAGCGACCGGGCCGACTTCCAGGCCAACGGCATCCTGGCGCTCGCCAAGAAGCTCAAGGGCAACCCCCGGGAGCTGGCCGCCCAGGTCACCGCCGCCCTTCCGGCGGGTGAGCTGATCAAGGACATCGAGGTCTCCGGACCCGGCTTCCTCAACATCACGCTCGCGGACAAGGCGATCGTCGAGACGCTGGCCGCCCGGGCCGCCGACCCCGAGGGCCGTCTCGGCGTGCCGGTGGCCGCGGACGCCGGAAAGACGGTCATCGACTACGCCCAGCCCAACGTGGCCAAGGAGATGCACGTCGGCCATCTGCGGTCGGCGGTCATCGGTGACGCGATGGTCAGGATCCTGGAGTTCACCGGCGAGGACGTCGTCCGGCGGCACCACATCGGCGACTGGGGCACCCAGTTCGGGATGCTCATCCAGTATCTGATCGAGCACCCGGGCGCCCTGAAGCACGAGGGCGGCGCGAGCGACGGTGAGGCGGCGATGTCGACGCTGAACCGGGTCTACAAGGCGTCCCGGGCCCTGTTCGACGCGGACGAGGAGTTCAAGGCCCGGTCCCGGGACCGGGTGGTGGCCCTCCAGGCCGGTGACCCGGAGACGCTGGAGCTGTGGCAGGGCTTCGTCGACGAGTCGAAGATCTACTTCCACTCGGTCTTCGACAAGCTCGACATGGAGGTCCGCGACCCCGACATCGTCGGTGAGTCCGGCTACAACGACATGCTGGAGGAGACCTGCCGGATCCTGGAGGAGACGGGTGTCGCCGTCCGCTCCGAGGGTGCGCTGTGCGTGTTCTTCGACGATGTGAAGGGCCCGGACGGCAACAAGGTCCCGCTCATCGTGAAGAAGACGAACGGCGGTTACGGCTACGCGGCGACCGACCTCTCCGCGATCCGGAACCGGGTCCAGGACCTCAAGGCCGACACCCTGCTGTACGTGGTCGACGCACGGCAGTCGCTGCACTTCAAGATGGTCTTCGAGACGGCCCGGCGGGCCGGCTGGCTGGGCGACGGCGTCCAGGCCGTGCAGCTCGCCTTCGGCACGGTCCTCGGCAAGGACGGCAAGCCGTTCAAGACCCGTGAGGGTGAGACGGTCCGGCTGGAGGACCTGCTCGACGAGGCGGTCGAGCGGGCCACCGCGGTCGTCCGGGAGAAGGCCGGGAAGGTGGGCCTGTCCGAGGAGGAGATCGTCGAGAACGGCCGGTACGTCGGCGTCGGCGCCGTGAAGTACGCGGACCTGTCGACCTCCGCCGTGCGGGACTACAAGTTCGACCTGGACCAGATGGTGTCGCTGAACGGCGACACGTCGGTCTACCTCCAGTACGCGTACGCGCGGATCCAGTCGATCCTGCGCAAGGCCGGGGACGCGGTTCCGGCCGCCCATCCGGAGCTGTCGCTGGCCCCGGCGGAGCGGGCGCTCGGCCTGCACCTGGACCAGTTCGGCGAGGTGCTCTCCGAGGTGGCCGCGGGCTACGAGCCGCACAAGCTGGCCGCGTACCTCTACCAGCTGGCGTCGCACCTGACCACGTTCTACGACCAGTGCCAGGTGCTCAGCCCGGACAACGCCCCGGAGGTCGTCGAGAACCGGCTCTTCCTGGTCGAGCTGACCGCCCGGACCCTGCACCGGGGGATGGAGCTGCTGGGCATCCGGACGCCCGAGCGGCTCTGACGGCGTCTGCGGTACGTACGCGCTCGGCCCCGGCACGTGACAGGTGCCGGGGCCGAGCGCGTACCTACGAAGTCACTGCGGGCGGCCCAGCGCCCACCCCGACACGTCGGAGAGGCGTCCGCGCCACAGCGGCAGGGAGACGGGCATCATGGCCCCGGAGACGAGGGTGACGTCCCGCAGATGGATCCAGCGGGGCAGCCGGGCCGCCCCCGACGCGTCCTCCTCCGCGCGCAGTTCCCGCACGCCCTGGTCGACGGTCTCGGGGAACTCGGCGAGCAGGTTGGCCCCCTCGCCCTCGACCTGGCGCAGGCTCCTGGCCCACTCGGCCTTCCACTGCTCGTGCCCGATGACGTCCCCGTGCAGGATGCCGCCGGGGTGGGTGAGCGTGAGGGGCAGGCTGGAGCGCGGGTCCTCGTCCAGGAGCTGGATGAGCAGCTGGAGCTGAAGATCCGGCAGGGGTTCGGTGATCACCGCGGCGGACGGTGCCGGCGAGGTCTCGGCGGTGGCGCTCATGGGCCTGCCCTTCACGTGGCGATGGCGGACGACGGTCGTCCTCCCCGCCTGCCCGGTGAAGGCGCGAGCACGCCCCCGGGGCCCCAGTTCTCAGAGGAACCGGCGGATGGGCACGACGGCCGCTTCCTTGGCCCGCTGGAGGAGGTCGCGGCGCTTCCACCGGCCGCGCTCGATCAGCACGCTGTTCTCGCGGTCCTCCTCGAAGTGGCCGTCGAGGGTGGCGGTGAAGTCCTGGTCGAGGACGGCGAGCATGACTTCCTCGTCGTGGTCGAGGGAGCGCCGGTTGAAGTTGGTGGAGCCGATGAGCGAGGCGACCCGGTCGATGGTGAGGGTCTTGGTGTGCATCATCGTCGGCTGGTACTGGTGGATCTTCACGCCGCAGGCGGTCAGGTCCTCGTAGTAGCGCTGCCCGGCGAGCTGGCAGACCCGCTTGTCGGTGTGCGGGCCCGGGAGCAGGATCTCGACCTCCACCCCGCGCGCGGCGGCGGCGCACAGCAGCCCGGTGAAGTAGGCGTCGGGGGCGAAGTAGGCGGTGGTGAGGCGGATGCGTTCCTCGGCGGACTCCAGGACGACCCGGATCAGGGTCTGCATGTCCTGCCAGCCGAAGGAGGCCGAGCCGCGCACCACCTGGACGACGGAGTCGCCGTGGTGCTCCTCGGTGACGAACCGGTCGCGGTCGTCGAACAGCTCGTCGTGGCACTCGGCCCAGTTCTGGGCGAACGCGGCGGCCAGTCCGTCGACGGCGGGCCCGGTGACCTGGACGTGGGTGTCGCGCCACTCGTGCTCGTTGCGGGCGTCGCCGCACCACTCCTCGGCTATCCCGACGCCGCCGGTGAACGCGGTGCGCTCGTCGACGACGAGGACCTTGCGGTGGCAGCGGTGGTTCTGCTTGAGCGGTGAGAGGTAGAGGGGCTTGCGGAACCAGGTCACGGTGACCCCGGCCTCGTCCATCATGGCCAGCTGGTCCTTCTCGATGAGCCGCGATCCGAACCCGTCGAGCATGAGCCGCACCCGGACCCCGGCGCGGGCGCGGTCGGCCAGGGCCTCGGCGAACTGGTGAGCGATGTCACCCCGCCAGTAGACGAACGTCATCAGATCGACGGTGTGCTCCGCCTCCCTGATGGCCTTCAGCATCGCGCCGAAGATGGCGTCGCCGTTACGGAGCGGGACGAGGGAGTTCCCCTCGGTGGCGGCGATACCGATCAGCCGCTCAAGTCTGCGTCTGAGTCGTTGGGAGCGTTCCTCGCAGGTACGGTCCTCCGGGGCCGTGCGATCGGAGGCTTCGGCTGCAGTGGCGGACATGAATCACCTGTGGGTTCGCGGGCGGGGCGGCCGCACGCCGTCGTCGAGCGGTGGTGAGGCTGCCAGAACCTCGCAGACTGTACTCCCGAGTTCTGGACATGTGTACGACCGCTTATTGGTCAGCCACCGATATGAACCGATGCACGAACTTCGACCGGTACGTCACCGAATGCCCGGAATCAGCGCCGCTCCTCCTGCCCTCCGTCCCAGGTCGCCGTGTCGGGGTCGATGCCGTGCGCACGCGCGCCTGCGTCGATGATGCGACGGAACCACCTCGCGAGGCCGGGGCGGATGCCGTCGTAATGAGCGGCGAATCCCGGATCGGCCTCGTACATGCGGCCGAGGCAGACCTGCATCTGCCGGGTGAGCGGGAAGTACGAGGCGAAGACCTCGCGGTGCCGCTCGACGAGCCGGTTCGCCTCCGGACTCCCGGGTGGGATCCCGGCGTCCATCGCCTCCCCCAGGGCGCGGTCGAGGTCCGCCATGTCGTCGGCGACGGCCTGCCACTCCTCCGGACTGCGCGAGGCCGAGCGTTCGGCGTACTGCCGCCACTGCGTCGTGTCCCCGTAGCGCAGGCGGGCCCGGGACGGACCGTCCGGATCCCATCCGGGGCCGAAGATCGCGGCCTGCTGTTCGTCCGTCAGCAGCGGGCCGCCCTCATGGGCCTCGATCATCCGGTCGAGGCCGGCGCCGAGCTGCTGGAGGCGGTCGATCCGTTCGGCGACCTGGGCGCGCTGCGCGCGCAGCGCGCCGAGCACGTCATCGGTCATGTCGTCCAGGACGGTCCGGATCCTGTCCAGGCCGAGACCCAGCTCGCGGTAGACCACGATGCGGTGCAGGCGTTCCAGATCACCGGCGGTGTAGAGCCGGTATCCGGCAGCCGTGCGCAGCGACGGCTGCGCCAGACCGATCTCGTCCCAGTGGTGCAGCGCGCGGACCGTCACTCCCAGCCGCGCCGAGACCTGACCGACGGTCAGGCCGTCGGCGTCCGTGGTGTCAGGCATGCCTCTCATTGTCGGCGTGCCCGTCGCCGGGTGGGGTGATGCCCATGGCTTCGAGGTTCCGCGCCTCCCGGCTCGCCGGGTCGAAGGGCTTGGCGGCGGTGAAGACGACCCTGGCGTTCTCCGGCGTGATCACCTCCACGTCGCGGGTGTTCCAGGCGGTGTCCCGGGGACCGTCGACCGAGTCCGGGCGCAGCGCACGGCAGGTCTCGGCGAGGGACTCCACCTGGCTGAGTACGCCCGCGAAGCTGAAGCCCATCGCCGGTGGCTGCTCCGGAACGCTCGCCGCCACGACGAGGAGGACGTCCTGGAACGCCCACCGGCGCAGATGCACCAGCGTGCCGGGGACGCTGAACAGCTCGAAGAACCCCAGCCCCTGAACCCAGAAGTCCACCGACGCCGCCAGATCGCTGGTGGGGATCGTCACGAACGCGGGCATTCCGTAGATGCCACGGAACGGCTCCGGCGGAACCGCGTCCGGACCGGGGGCGGGCACGGGACTCATCTCGAACGCGTTGTAGTAGTCGCTCATGCACCCGACCTTCGGGCCTCACGCAACGTGAGGGTCAAGTCGGCATCATGAGCGTACGAAACGCATCAGGGCTGACCGGCGCGCTCCCACCCGTAATCGGGGCCGCCGTGCACGTACTCCGGGCGCCCCTTCATCCCGCTCAGCCGGAACGGCTTCCCCCGGTCGTCGATCCGCAGAACCCCCTCCTTGCCGCCGCTGCTCCACTCCAGCTCCAGGTACCAGCTGACGTCGTAGCTCACGGCCTTCATCTCCAGGTTGAAGACCTCCACGTCCTCGGACGACACCTTGTACGGGAAGTCCACGGCCGGAACCTCGATGTCCCCCTGCGTCCCCGGCACCGGCCGGAGGACGGGGCTCCCGGCGTCGAGGTGGGAGGCGAAGGTCTGCGGCGTGATCCCGCTGCCGCAGCCGTTGCCCATCAGGTACGCCGACCAGGGCAGCGGTGCCTTGCGGGACACGACGCGGACGTTCATCCCCTTCAGGACGACCGCCTCGCGCGAGGTCCCCTGCACGGTGAGCTGGAGCCGGGTGATCCCGCCCTCGACCCCGCCGTACGACTCCGCCCAGCCGCGCCGGTCCCGCGGCGCGGGCGGCGGGTCGAGCTCTTCGGGCCCCCGGTTCACCAGGTAGTGCTGGCCGCAGGGTTCTTCCCAGTTGTACGAGGAGATGCTGACGGTCGGCGGAGCCCCGAGGCCTGTACCGCCGCCGCCTTCGCCGCCCCCGCTCTGGGACTGCCCGGCACCCGGGCCCGCCGAGGGCTTCCCGGACGGCTGCCCCGGCGGGGACGCGGAGGCATCTGCCGAGGGATGGGCCGGACTCGGACTGCCGGAGGGCCGGGGCGCGGCCGAGGCGGAGCCTCCCGGCGCGGCGGCGGGGCCCCCGGCGGCGTCCTCCAACCGGTCCGCGGCGCTCCCGCCGCCCTCCTTGCCCGACCCGGCGAGTTCGACGGCGACGACAGTGGTGGGCACGAGGAGCGCGGCGACCCCGGCGGCGGCGACGAGCACCCGCGTACGCCGGGAGAGCCGGGTCCAGCGGGAGCCCGGGGCCGACCGATGGCCGCTGCCGACGCCGGCTGACGTAACGTCCGGCGCGGAGGGCGGGGACGACTCGGCCGACTCCGGCGGCTCACTCGCCTCGACCGCACCAGGAACGGCGGCAGGCACGACGTCGGACGCGTTGCCAGGCGCGATGTCAGACAGGACATCAGACGCGACATCAGACGCGACGTCAGGGACAGCAGCAGCCGGAGCCGCCGTCGCAGCGCCCGCCGGAGGCCGCCGCCGGGCCGCGTCCGCCACGATCCACCGCCGGTGCACCTCCACCAGCTCGTCGCCCGACGCCCCGCACACCCGCGCGAACCGCTCCACCGGAGCGAACTCGTTCGGCACGGCGTCCCCGTTGCAGTACCGGTGGAGGGTCGACGTACTGACGTGCAGCTTCCCCGCCAGCACACCGTAACTGCGCCCCGAACGGCCCTTCAGATCTTTCAGCAGAGCCGCGAAATCCACGGCCTCCGGCGTCGCCACGACGGCGTTCCCCTTCCTCGTGCGTCCCGGAACGGCGTTCCAGGGACGCGGAATTCCCGCAGGTCACCGTATGCGTAGACGTTCCAGCTTCCCCAATGGTTCGGCAGGCGTTGCGGCCGGATTCCGCCACCCCACAAGCTCGGACCAGACCACAGCAGGACCGCAGACCAACCGAGCACGGGGAGAACCACCGCCATGCGCACCAACCGCATCCGCACCACCGCCCTCGCCGCCACCGCTCTCGTGGCCGCCCTCTCGCTCACCGCCTGCGGCGGCGACGACAAGGCCATGGGGACCAAGCCGGCCGGCTCCGCCGGGGCCGCGACCGCAGCAGCGACGAACACCGACGGAGAGGCGACGAGCAGCGACGGCAAGGGACAGACGGACGCCCCGGAGGCCGGCACGCCCGAGACGCAGACCGTGCCCGCCGAGAGGAAGCACGCGGGCGGCAACGGCAAGAAGCCGGAAGCCGCGCCGAACACGGGGGCGGCGGCGTCGATCCCGGTCTGCTCGGCCCAGAACTCCAGGGTGACGGTCTCCGACGTGCGGCGTCCGATCAACCACCTGCTGCTCACCGTGACCAACACCGGCTCCAAGGACTGCGCCACGTACCACGCGCCGTTCCTCCGCTTCGACGGCGCGCAGGCGGTGTACCCGATCCTCGACGAGAGCAAGCCGCAGGCGGTCGTCGTGCTCTCCCCCGGCGAGAAGGCGTACGCGGGCATCTCGCTCTCCGGCGAGCCCGGCGAGAACGAGTTGCACAAGAGCGAGAACCTCGGCGTGATCATGGTCGACAAGAACAACAAGCCCAAGGGCGAGGTCACGCTGAAGCTCCCGGCGGAGACGTACACCGACCACCTGGGCTTCGTCACCTACTGGCAGTCGGACATCAACAGCGCCCTGGGGATCTGAGCCTCGCGGGACACCCCTGGCCAGCGCCTGACGTGCCGTAGCCCCCCGCGACCCGTACAGATTCCTTGTACGGGTCGCGCATGCGTGAAGCGGGTTCCGGGGTGGGAGGGCGAACCGTATGCACCCCAGAAAGCGACAGCGTAACGCGTCGACGATGAAGCTCGTGGGCAAGCTCCTCGCCCGGTTTCGCACCGAGGCGGGCATGACCCAGGTCGACCTGGCCCTGGCCGCAGGCGTACAGGAGGACACGATCGCCTCCATCGAGCAGGGCAGGCGCTCGCTCGTGCCGGATCTGGCGGAGACGATCGACGATCTGCTGGACACCAAGGGGGCGTTGTCGACGGCGGTCGACAACATGCCCGAGTACGACCTGATCCCGCTCTGGGCCGAGCACTACCTCACCATGGAGCACGAGGCGCTGGCGCTCTCCTGGTACGACAACCAGGTCATCCCGGGCCTGCTCCGGACGAAGGCGTACGCGGAGGCGGTGTTCAGCAACAAGATCCCGGTCTACAGCCCGGAGGAGATCGAGACGCAGACGACTACGCGGCTGCAACGCCCGAAACCCAGCGCGGCAGCCACCTGATCTCGGACCGGAACGAGATCAGCATCCTCGCCCAGAAATATGTGGTGCTGCGAGCCCAGGCGCTCACCCCTCTGGAGACCCTGCGCCTGCTGGCCCGTTCACTGGGAGAGACATGAGCACCGCACTGAACTGGTTCAAGTCGAGCTACAGCAGCGACGAAGGCGGCCAGTGTCTCGAAGTCGCCAACGACTGGCGGAAGTCGAGCTACAGCGCCAGCGAAGGCGGGGTCTGCGTCGAGATCGCCGCGCACCCCGCCGCCGTCCACGTCCGTGACTCGAAGGACATCGAGGGCCCGGCCTTCACCGTCGCGCCTTCGGCCTGGTCGGCGTTCGCCGCCTACGCGGCCACCGCCTGACCCCTCATCGCTGTACACCTCATCCCCGGACCGTCTCGTAACGCAGCATCGCGACCCCGTTCCCGAAGGTCCGGGTCTCCACCAGCCGGAGCATCTGCCGCTCCTCGCTGTCCTGGAAGAAGCGGCGGCCCCTGCCGAGGATGACGGGGTGGACGTAGACCCGGTACTCGTCGATCAGATCGGCCCGCCGGAACGACTCCAGCAGCTCCGCCCCGCCGACCGCCAGGTCCCCCGATGCGGCGTCCCGCAGGCCGCGCACCTGCTCGGGGTCGACCTCGTGCAGCAGCGTCGCGTTCGGCCCCACGCTCTCCAGCGTCCGCGAGAAGACGAACTTCGGCATGTCCCGCCAGATCCCCGCGAATTCGGCCATCGGCCCTTCGTTGGCCGGGTCCTGGTCGGCGGTCGGCCAGAACTCCTCCATCAGCTCGTAGGTGACACGCCCCTCGACGAAGCCGCCCATGGTCCGGAAGTAGTCGTTGAAGTGCTGGTGCAGTTCCTCGTCGACGGTGTGCCAGTCGATGTCGTGGTCGGGCCCCTCGAAGAACCCGTCGAGGGAGAGCGAGATGGACGTGATGATCCTGTTCACGGCGGCTCCTGCCGGATCGGCCCGGCCGACGGTGACCGGGCGGCGCGCAACGGGGCTCGACGATACGTCCCCGACACCCGGTCCGGCGGGAGATGGACCCTCCCGAGACAGGCGCCGGCGCACGGAAAGCGCCCTAAGGGCTCTCCCGTACTTGACGGATGTGTTGTGGGTCTGCTTCCCGTCGTGCAATGTGGAGCGCTCGGCGATGGTGTGGTCTCGCGTGGGCACGAGCGTCCCGTCCACGATCAGCACGGTGCCCCCGGCCGGCGCGGTCCGGGGCCCGTTCCTACCCCCGTACACTCGGCCCATGGGACGCGCCGAGCCGAGTAAGTGCCCGCACCGGGCCTGCTCCGCGCTGCCCCCGGTATCCGGCCCCGTGGCTGTGCCCCCGGCGCCCGCCGACGCGGCGCCCGGAACGGGCCGTACCGCACTGCACGGCCACGGCTAGCGATCTTCGCGCCCGCTCCCGGCAGCGGCATCCAGCATTCCACGCCCCCGGCGTGACCGCCCGCCCCGCCGCCCCCGCACCGATACCGCTTCTCCGGCGCGCCGAGCGCCGGAGCCCCGTCGCCTCCGGCGTCCGCCGGAGGCGTGCGTTCCACGATCGGCTCCACAGCACCACGCGGCCCACGGCGCACCCGCCCGTGCCGCTTCCCGGCTACGGCGCACCACCCGGCCGACGCCGCACTCGAAGGGATCACCGTGAAGCTGAGCGACCTCATGGCCGGACAGGACCACCACGTGCTGCGGGGAACCCCCGACCGCACGGACGTCACCGCCGGAGCGACGATGGACGCGGACCGAGTCACCCCCGGCTCCGTGTTCGCCGCGGTGCCCGGCCATGCCGCCGGCGGCCCGCACGCCGTCGCCCCGGCCGTCGCACGCGGCGCGGTCGCCGTACTCGTCGACGAACAGGCGCCACCCCTGCCCGCCGCGGTGGGCGACGTGTGCGCCGTCCGCGTCCCCGACGTCCGCAAGGCCGCCGCAGTGGTGGCCTCGCGCTACTTCGGCGAACCGGGCCGGGCGATGGACCTGATCGCCATCACCGGGACCAACGGAAAGACATCCGTCTCGTACATGACCGAGTCGGTGCTGCGGCTCGCCGAGCAGGCCCGGGTCGGAGTGATCGGCACCGCGGGCAGCCGGATCGGGGACGAGGTCATCCCGATGCCGCCCTCGGTGCTCAGCACTCCGGAATCGCCCGATCTCCAGTACCTGTTGGGGCACATGCGCGACCGGGCGTGCGGCAGCGTCGTCCTGGAGGCCACGTCGATGGGGCTGCTGACGCACCGCCTGGACCGGACGTTCATCGACGTCGGCGTCTTCACCAACCTGACCCAGGACCACCTCGACGACCACGGCACCATGGCGAACTACCGGGACGCCAAACTCCGCCTCTTCCAGGGCCTGTGCCGGCGCGCCGTGGTCAACGCCGACGACCCGGTGGGTGCCGGGATCCGGAAGCTGATGCCCGGCGCGGTGACCACGTACGCACTGGACGGCGACGCGGACTACCGCGCGAGCGACCTCACCGTAGATGCCTCGGGCTCCCGGTTCACCCTGCACCACGACGGTCACAAGTATCCGGCGGCGATCCCGTCGCCGGGCCGGTTCTCCGTCTCCAACGCGCTGGCCACAGTGGCCGCGTGCCACCTCCTGGGCCACGGTCTGGCCGGGCTGGTGGACGCGCTTGAGCAGATGCCGCAGATCCCCGGCCGCTTCGAGCGCCTCCAGATCCCGGGGGGTAGCTCGGTGATCGTGGACTACGCCCACTCGCCGGACTCCCTCAACAAGGTCCTCACCACCATCCGGGGCTTCGCCCGGGGCCAGGTCATCACCGTGTTCGGCTGTGGTGGCGACCGCGACACCACCAAGCGCGCCGAGATGGGCGCGATCGCGGGCACCCACTCCGACCTGTGCGTTCTCACCTCCGACAACCCCCGCTACGAAGACCCCGAGAGCATCCTCGACCAGATCGCGAAGGGCATCGTGTCGACCGGGACGCCGTTCGAGCGGCTGACCGACCGCCGCTCGGCCATCGCCGCCGCGCTGGCGGAGGCGGGGCCGGACGACATCGTGCTCATCGCGGGCAAGGGCAGCGAACCGCACCAGAGCATCCGGGGCGAGCTGCTCCCCTTCAGCGACATGGCCACCGTGCGTGAACTGGTCGGCACCCAGGGGCTGGCGTCTGGATCCGGCTCCAGACTGCCCGCATGACATCGGACGCTACCCCCGCCGATGCTGCCGACGCCGGCGTGGCGGCTGCGCACCCGCGGCGTCCTCGTCGAGGGGCGCCGGGTGTACGCCCGAACCTATGAGTTCACCGACGTCGAGGGCCGCACCCGCCGCCTCACCGACGACTACGCGTCCGGCGAGCGAGTGGAGATCTTGCGCCAGGAAGAGGCACGGCTGCCGCTCTTCCGTTCGGGGATCAGGGCCTTGGTGGCACTCGCAGGGAGAGGAGGGCGGTGTCGTCGCTGGCCCATCCGCCGTGGTGACCGGCCAGAACCTCGGCGATGTGGGCGTTGGTGTCCGACGCGTCCATGCCGCAGGTGTCGGCGAGGGCTTCGGCGAGGGCCTCCTCGTCGAAGATCGGCCGGCGAGGCAGGGCCTTGCGGGGGTCGGGTCGGGCCTCGCAGGCGCCGTCGGTGTAGAGGAACAGCAGGTCACCCGGTGCAAGGCGGAAGCGGACATCGGACAGGCGGACGGTGGGCATCACCCCGAGGAGCGTGCCGGGGAGGCCGGTCTGCTGGATGCGGCCGTCGGCCCGGCGGATGAGTGCGGGGGGATGGCCGGCCAGGCAGAGCCGCCCGGCCGCCCCGGCAGGGGTCGTACGGAAGGTCGCCTGGACGGCGGTGAGGAACCGTGGCGCGCGCTGGGCGCGCATGGCGGTGTTGAGCCGGTCCAGAACCTCGGCGGGCGAGAGGTGGTCGCCGGAGTCGGCGCGCAGGGTGTAGCGGGCCAGGGCGGTCACCTTCGCCGCTTCGAGCCCCTTGCCGCAGACGTCTCCCATCACGGCGGTCCACCACGGCCCGCGGGCGTTGAAGAGGTCGTAGAAGTCACCCACGACCTCGACGTCCCCGGTGGCGGCCAGGTAGCGGGCGGAGGCATCCATCCCCGGTACCGGACGCAGGACCGGGGGCAAGAGGCTTTCCTGAAGGCTGCGGGCCAGGTCCTGTGAGACCGACAGTGCGCGGTTCGCGGTGGCCAGGGCGCTCTGCGCGGTGTTCAGCGAGATCCGCAGGTTGATCTCGTTGGACACCGCCCGGGCCAGAGTGGCGAGCGTCTCCAGTTCCTGGGGCTGCCACTGGCGGGGGTTCGCGTCGATGACGCACATGGTCCCGATGGCGTGCCCGTCGGTGGTGACGATCGGGAACCCGGCCCAGGATCCGACCCCCCACGGCCCGATCGCCTGATGCCCCGCCGTACGCGGGTCCTTCGCCGCGTCCTCCACGATGAACGGGCCGTTCGCCCCGACGGCGAAGTAGCAGAAGCTCTCCCCCACCCCGTTCTGCCACTGCTCCGACCCGCCGAACGGCAGGTGGGGCACCGACTTCCAATAGGTCCGGGCCCCTCCCACGAACGTGATCGCGGAGATCGCCGCACCCGTGACCGACACCGCCAGCCTGGTCAGGTCGTCAAACACCTGCTCCGGAGCGCTGCCGACCATGCCACTGGCCTCCAGCGCGGCCAGCCGCGCAGGGTCGGACAACACCGCCGGCAGCCGGTCAGCCCGCACCCCCTCGGGATACTCCACCCCGCCCAACAACCGCCCTCTTTCCCCGGCTCCCCGCCGGAGCCCGCGAGCCACCCAACCACAGCCTGACCGTCCCCAGCTGTCCCGTAAAGGGTCGCCGTCCGGTAGTTCGGTCTGGCCGCGCTCGCGGCGGTGGGGGATGACACGTTCGGCGAGCGGCCGCCCGACCACGACGACCCGGCGGTCGTCGGCGTCGATGACGACCTGGTGGTCGGTCACCAGCTTCTTGAACTGGCTCGGGCTCAGCCCGGTGAAGGGGCCTGTCCCAGTCGACCTTGAACGCGGAGGCGGGCGGTTCGGAACCGTGGACGAGCGGCATCCATGGAGGAACTGAGCGGCTGGCAAGGCTGCGGCTGCCTCGCCACCACAGTTGCGGGACAACGCTTAGCCTGGGCACATGATCACCTGCGTCGTGCGGTACACCATCGACCCGAAGAAGATCACGGCCTTTGAGCGGTTCGGCGCCCGCTGGATGGAACTGGTGCAGGCCCACGGCGGCACGCACCACGGCTACTTCCTCCCGGCGGAGGGCGCGAGCGACGAGGCGCTGGCCCTGTTCAGCTTCCCGAGCCTGGCCGCGTACGAGG
Organism: Streptomyces globisporus; assembly: GCA_014649555.1. GTDB lineage: Bacteria > Actinomycetota > Actinomycetes > Streptomycetales > Streptomycetaceae > Streptomyces > Streptomyces globisporus. Next base: position 16,255 of record BMTG01000028.1, read on the forward strand.
AGTACCGGCAACTGTTCGGCCGGGACACCGCCTTCATCGAGGCGGACCGCATCCGCGACGAGAGCGGCTGCGTGCTGCGCTACGAGCGCACCTTCATGCGCCCGCTGCTCCCGGGCGACCTGGCGGGGGGATGATGGGCCGCGTGACGGACATCGACGCGCCCGAGGCTAGGGTGGCCCGCCTGCTCCAGGAGCTTCTCGGTTTGCGATGGCCTGCCCGGCTCAACAGTGCGGAACGGGCGGGCGTCGACCTCGTGATGCTGGACAGCGACATCGCCGGATGCGTGACATCGTGGCTGAGCCACGGCGGTTCGCTGGACGCGTGGCGGCTCGGGATTCTGGACCGCAAGCTCTCCGAGCTGGAACGGGTACTGCCGGAGCTCGGCGAAGCGGATCAGCCGCGACGGTGGCGGCTGTGGCACGAGATGGCCCTGCTCATCACCGATACCAGCTCGCGCCCCGCCACCTGAGGCAAGCCTTCGGAGGCCGCACCGTGCCAGGGGCCCCGGCTTCGGGGGCCGACCGGCCGCAGGAGCCGCACGGCTGCGGGGATCCCTCCCGGCCCTGGGTCCGCCTGCCCCGCTCGTTGTCAGTGCCGCCGCCTAGGCTCCCCATCATGGCGACGCTCCCGAACCCTCTGCCCGACCTGGCCGCCTCCGGCCTGGTCCTCCCGCCCGGCTCCCTGGTGGACGCCACGCTGGACGGCCCCTGGCACGAACCGCTGCTCTGGCACACGGACGGCCCGGCGGCCCCGCGCGACTGGCCGGACCTGCGGGCGGCCGGGCGGCGGCTCGGGCTGCTGCCGGTGCTCGTCACGGGCGGCCGACGCGACCAGTGGCCCAAGGACTGGGACCTGTGCCCGGACGACACGTCGTATCCCGGCGACCACGACGCCGAGGAGGTCCTCGCGGGGTACTGGGCGGACCACGTCGACCACGCGGACGACGCTGACGACGAACTGGGCGACGGCGCGGCGGCCGACGACCACGACGAGGACTCCCCGGGCCCCGGCTCGTCCTGGCCCGGCCTCGCGCCCGGCCCCGCCCGGGAGGCGGCCGAGGACGCGGACACGGTGGCCGCAGGCCTCGCGGGCGTCATCGCCGCCGACGCCGACGCATGGCTCGGCGGAGCCCGCATCGCCCTCGTCCCGGCCCGCCGCAGCGCCGACATACCGGCGGCGATCGGCTGGTCGGGACCGATGAACCACGAGAACGACGTGGCCCGGCTCTGCGCGGTGCTCCGCTCCTGGGAGGACCGCTTCGACGCCCGGGTCGTGGTGCTCGGCTTCGACACGATGATCGTCTCCGTGGGCCGCCCGCCCGCGACCATCGAGGAGGCCCGCGCCCTGGCCGCCGAGCACTACGCGTTCTGCCCGGACAACGTCGACCAGGCCCCGCCGCACGACCTCGACGCCTACGCCGAGAAGGCCGTGCTCAACCAGGAAGCGTGGTCCTTCTGGTGGGACTGAACACGGACCGTACGGCCGGGCAGCGATCGGACCTGTCCCGGATCAAGGCCTGGTGGCGCACGCTGGGCGGCGACGGCTTCGTCGTCCTGCCTCCCCCGACCAGGGGCCGCTACACCCAGTCCGACGGCCACGAGGACGCGGCGGAGATGTTCGCGACCCGAGGCATCGCCACCGACACCTCCTTCGCCTACTGGCACTGGCAGTCCCACGACGCCTTCGCCCGCTCCGGCGAACTCCAAGGCGCGCTGTACCTGCACTGGGGCGGCGACCACGCCACGGTCGCAACCGGTCTCGGGGAGGGCCCGCCCGGCTACCGAATCGTCAACAACGGTCCGCAGGGGGCCTTTCAGCTGGACAAGGTCACGGCGACGGACGCCGACGGGCTGCCAGCCCCGGAAGACACCGCGGGCGTACGCCAGTTCCTCTCCCGCATCGACGAGCCCCGCCGCCGGACCGCCCGCTCCACGGAGTACGACCCGCTGGCCCCCGCCGAGGAACGCTGGCTCCACGACCGGCTGTCGGGCCCCCTGGACCTGGACACCGCCGGCCGCTTCACCGCCCCGCTGGAGCACCGGCAGGCGCTCACCCCGGACGAGACGGCACGGCTGCTGTCCGCCTGGCGGGAGACGTACGCCGGACGGCTCACGGCCTGGCCCGGATGGCGATCCGTGCTCCCCGCGCTGCTGCGCCAGGAGCACCCGGAGGCCTGGGAGGTGGCCGCCGAACTGGGCGCGGAGGCGGCGTACGCCCTCGCCGCGCATCCGTCCCCGCGCTCGCTGGAGCTGCTGCGTACGTGGGCGCTCACCGGTGACGACGGTGCCGTACGCGGCTGGTTCCGCGCCCACCACGCCCTGCGCGAACCGGACCCGGTGCGCGCCGCCGCCGCGCTCTCCGAAGAGCTGACGGCCCACGCCGCGCCCGAGACCGCGCAGACCGGCCTCCTCCGCGCGCTGCGAGAAGCCGTCACCGACGAGCCCGACACCCGCCGCTCCGCCGCCGACGCGTTCTCCCCTCTGCTCCTCGCCACCATCCGGTTCGCCACCGACGACCGCCTGCCGCGCCCGCTGCGGGTCGCCGCCGCGAAGGCTGCCGCCGGTACGGCCGACCGCGTGCGCGAAGCGGCCGGCCGTCTCCCCGACACCGCCGAAACGGCCGATGCCCTGGCCGCCGTGGAGCGGTACGAGACCGTCCGCGACGACCTCCTCGCCGGCACCGGCCCCGACCTCACCGGCTACGAGGGCGGCCTCGGCGACATCTACCACCGCTACCGCACCCTCTCCCCCGCCGACGCCCGGTGGCTGCACGACCGGCTCGCCGACCCGGCCACCGGCGTCCAGGGCATCGCCTTCTGCCTCGAACTGCTCTACGCCCACGGCAAAGCGACCGAAGCGGACCTGGTCGCCCTCCTCCCCCGCTGGAAGAAGGAGCTGACCAAGCAGTACCGCACCACGTACACCGAGTGGCGCCACCCGCTGGTCACCCTGACCTGCCTCGCCCTCGACCTGGAACACCCGGCCGCCGCCGACCTGCTGGCCTGGTGGTCAAAGCCCAAGCCGCTCTGGAAGAACCCGGTCCGGCTGCTCACCCACCTCGGCGCACCCGACGAGGAGAAGGCCGCCGAGCTGTGGGAGTTCGTCGTCTCCGGCGGGCACGACACGGGCCACCTGATGACGTGGGTGCTGCTCCGCGCCCGCCTCGACGGCACGCACCCACTGCACGTGGCGGAGAAGCTGATCGCGAAGCAGGGGACCCGCGATTACGTCCTGCACCGCGTCCTGATCGGCGTGGCCGACCCCGCCCAGCCGCTCTGGCACTACGCGATCGACCCGCGCAGCCACAGCTGGTGGCATCGAGCCCAGGAGGTGGCGGACGATCCCCGACTCTCCGACGCCGCCCGGGCGATCGGCATGAAAGCGGCCCGCGAGCACCACATCACCCGCTACCCGGAGCAGGTCCGCCCACCCCTCACGGAAGGCGAGGTGAACGCGGCCCGTGCCTGGCTGGAGGCCCGCGCCGACAGGACCGCCGCGGACTGAGCCCTCGTACTCATGCGGGCGGCGGCCCCTCCCGGTTGACTCGACCGCATGAGCGAGAACAGCCACGACGGCGACAGCGGAACCGGCAGCACCCCGGCGACCGACCCCGCGCACGCACCCGACCGCCGTGCGTGGGTCGCCCCGCTGATCTCCACGGTCGTGACCCTGCCGCTCGGGCTCATCGCCCTGTTCATCGGCGGGCTCACGCCGATGGCGTGCGACTCCTGCAACGGCGCGGCGGCCGACCGCTTCGACGCGAGCTTCACCACCGCCTGGACCGTCCTCTGGATCGGCCTGCTCATCGCCCTGGCCGTGCTGATCGCGAGCTGGGCGGTACCGCACCAGCTCCGCCACGCCGCCCGCCGGGTGGGCCTGGCCCTGGCCGCACCTGCCACCGTCGTGGTCACTTTCGTAGCATTCATGGCACTGGTCGACTGGCCCTGACAGAAAGTGTCCACCCCCATGAACGACACGAACCTCACGACCACGACGGAAGCCGCTTCCGCGGCCGAAGCCGCAGAGCGCCTGATAGCCGAATTCCGTGCGCTGCCCGCAGGCAGCGACCGCAAGCGCGAGATCATCACCGAGCTGGACGACAACACACAGGCGCTGCCGTTCCTCGTCTCGGTCGTCGCGGACCCGGGCGAGTACGACCTCGCCCGGGTCGAGAGCGCCACCGTCCTGCGCCTGTGGCCCCCGGCCGACCCCGCTCTGCGCCACGAAGCGGGCCGCGCCCTGCTCACCGCGCTGCGCGATCCGGCGGAGGACCTGGTCCGGCAGTACGCGGCCATGTCTCTGGCGCCCTACACCGACGACCCGGTCGTCGCCACGGTCCTCGACACCACCGCGCGGGCCGACGAGGACCCCCTCGTCCGGGACAGCGCCCGCTTCTCCATCAAGGAGGCCCACCGGCTCCAGGAGACCGGAGCGGGTGGGCCGTGATCACGCGGGGGCTCAGCCCCTGCCGTGTCCGAGCCACTGGGCCGCCTCGGTCGCCCAGTAGGTGAGGATCATCTGCGCCCCGGCCCGCCGGATCCCGGTCAGGCTCTCCAGGATCGCCTTGTCCCGGTCGATCCAGCCCTTCTCGGCGGCGGCCTCGATCATCGCGTACTCGCCGCTGATCTGGTACGCCGCGACCGGCACGTCCACGGACTCCGCGACCTTGGCGAGGATGTCCAGATACGGTCCGGCGGGCTTCACCATGACCATGTCCGCGCCCTCCGCCAGGTCCAGCGCCAGCTCCCGCAGCGACTCGCGGGCGTTGGCCGGGTCCTGCTGGTAGGTCTTGCGGTCACCGGTCAGCGAGGAGCCGACGGCCTCGCGGAAAGGGCCGTAGAAGGCGGAGCTGTACTTCACGGTGTAGGCGAGGATCGACACGTCCTCGTGGCCGGTCTGGTCCAGGGCGTCCCGGATCACGCCGACCTGACCGTCCATCATGCCGCTGGGGCCCACCACATGGGCCCCGGCGTCCGCCTGGACCTGCGCCATCTCCGCGTACCGCTCCAGGGTGGCGTCGTTGTCCACCCGCCCGTCGGCGTCCAGGACCCCGCAGTGGCCGTGGTCGGTGAACTCGTCCAGGCACAGGTCCGACATCACGACGAGCTCGTCGCCGACCTCCTCGCGGACCGCGCGCAGGGCGACCTGGAGGATCCCGTCGGGGTCGGTGCCCGCCGTTCCCCGGGCGTCCTTCTTCCCGTCCTCCGGCACCCCGAAGAGCATGATCCCCGAAACCCCGGCCGAGACCGCCTCGACGGCCGCCTTCCGCAGGGTGTCCAGGGTGTGCTGGTGCACGCCGGGCATGGCCGAGATGGCGACCGGGGCGTCGATGCCCTCCCGGACGAACGCGGGGAGGATCAGGTTCGCGGGGTCGAGCCGTGTCTCGGCGACCATCCGCCGCATCGTCGGGGTCGTCCGCAGCCGCCGGGGGCGGGAGCCGGGGAAGTTTGCGTACGCAGTCATCCTTCGACGATAGACCCGTGCGCCCCACGGTCTTACCGACACCTGCGCCGGGAAAGGCCCGCGCCCGGGCTATTAACAGGCCCCTGCGACGGCCCGGAAAGACGGGTGGGCCCGGCCGCCGAAGCGACCGGGCCCACTCACCCTCGTACTGCCGTTACGTCGTCGTCCGGCGCCTGCGCGCACCCGGGCGCCGCTCGCTCGGCCGGGTCACCGGGTCGCCGGCCTCCTTCGCCGCGTCCCGGCGCTGCGCGCCGAAGGCGGCGAGCGCCTCGGCGAGCTTGTGCACCGACGGCTCCGGGGACAGCACGTCCACCCGCAGACCGTGCTCCTCGGCGGTCTTCGCGGTGGCCGGGCCGATACACGCGATCACGGTCACGTTGTGCGGCTTGCCCGCGATACCGACCAGGTTCCGGACCGTCGAGGACGAGGTGAACAGGACCGCGTCGAAGCCGCCGCCCTTGATCGCCTCGCGGGTGTCGGCCGGCGGCGGCGAGGCGCGGACCGTGCGGTACGCGGTGACGTCGTCGACCTCCCAGCCCAGCTCGATCAGCCCGGCCACCAGGGTCTCGGTGGCGATGTCGGCGCGCGGCAGGAACACCCGGTCGATCGGGTCGAAGACCGGGTCGTAGGGCGGCCAGTCCTCCAGCAGCCCGGCGGCGGACTGCTCGCCGGAGGGCACCAGATCCGGCTTGACGCCGAAGTCGACCAGCGCGGCGGCGGTCTGCTCGCCGACCGCGGCGACCTTGATCCCGGCGAAGGCGCGGGCGTCGAGACCGTACTCCTCGAACTTCTCCCGGACCGCCTTGACGGCGTTCACGCTGGTGAAGGCGATCCACTCGTAGCGTCCGGTGACCAGGCCCTTGACCGCGCGCTCCATCTGCTGGGGCGTACGCGGCGGCTCGACGGCGATCGTCGGGACCTCGTGCGGCACCGCACCGTAGGAACGCAGCTGGTCGGAGAGCGACGCTGCCTGCTCCTTGGTCCGCGGGACGAGCACCCGCCAGCCGAACAGCGGCTTGGACTCGAACCACGCGAGCTGGTCGCGCTGGGCGGCGGAGCTGCGCTCTCCGACCACGGCTATGACCGGCCGGTGGCCCTCGGGCGAGGGGAGCACCTTGGCCTGCTTGAGGGTCTGGGCGATCGTCCCGAGGGTCGCCGTCCAGGTGCGCTGGCGGGTGGTGGTGCCCGCGATCGTCACGGTGAGCGGGGTGTCAGGCTTGCGGCCCGCCGAGACGAGCTCACCGGCGGCGGCCGCGACCGCGTCCAGCGTGGTGGAGACGACGGCGGTGGCGTCGCTCGCGCCGACCTCGCTCCAGCACCGGTCGGAGGCCGTACGGGCGTCGACGAAGCGGACGTCCGCGCCCTGCGCGTCGCGCAGCGGCACCCCGGCGTACGCGGGCACGCCGACGGCGTTCGCGATGCCCGGGACCACCTCGAAGGGCACCCCGGCGGCGGCGCAGGCGAGCATCTCCGCGCCCGCGTCGCCGTCCAGACCCGGGTCGCCCGCGACGGCACGGACCACCCGCCTGCCGCCCTTCGCGGCCTCCATGACAAGATTGGCCGCATCCCTGAGAACGGGTACACCGGCGGCTGTTGACGAGACGTCAACAACCGTCAGCTCAGCCGTGCTCACGCCTTCCCGCGCATGGCTGCGAACGACGTCGAGCACATCGGGCTCGGCGACAAGGACGTCCGCGCTCGCGAGCGCTTCGACAGCGCGCAGAGTCAGCAGTCCCGGGTCGCCGGGACCGGCGCCGAGGAAGGTGACCTGGCCTTGGGCGGACAGGACCGGAAAGTCGGATGCGGCGGGGCCGGTGGGGCTCAAAGTGCTCGCTCCCCCATAAGACCGGCCGCACCCTTGGCGAGCATCTCGGACGCGAGTTCGCGACCGAGGGCCGCCGCGTCGTCGTGCGACGTGGGGACGGGACCGGTGGTGGACAGCTGTACGAGCGAGGAACCGTCGGTGGTACCGACGACTCCACGCAGGCGCAGTTCGTTGACAACCTGTCCGTCGGCCAGGAGGTCGGCCAGCGCACCCACAGGTGCGGAGCAGCCGGCCTCCAGGGCGGCGAGCAGGGCGCGCTCGGCGGTCACGGCGACCCGGGTGTACGGGTCGTCGAGCTCGGCGAGCGCGGCGGCGAGGTCGGCGCTGGACGCGGCGCACTCGATCGCCAGTGCTCCCTGGCCGGGAGCGGGCAGGACGGTGTCGACCGGCAGGAAGTCGGTCACCTCACCGGTCCGGCCGAGACGGCTGAGCCCGGCGGCGGCGAGGACCACCGCGTCGAGCTTGCCGTCCCGCACGAACCCGATCCGCGTATCGACGTTGCCCCGGATGGGGACGGTCTCGATCCGCAGTCCGTGGGAACGGGCGTACGCGTTGAGCTGCGCCATGCGGCGCGGCGAACCGGTGCCGATCCGGGCGCCGTCGGGCAGCTGCTCGAAGGTCAGCCCGTCCCGGGCGACGAGCGCGTCGCGCGGGTCCTCACGCTGCGGCACGGCGGCCAGCACGAGGTCGTCGGGCTGGCTGGTCGGCAGGTCCTTGAGCGAGTGGACGGCGAAGTCCACCTCGCCGCGCAGGAGCGCCTCGCGCAGGGCGGCGACGAAGACGCCGGTGCCGCCGATCTGCGCCAGGTGCTCGCGGGAGGTGTCCCCGTACGTGGTGATCTCGACGAGCTCGACGGCGCGCCCGGTCACCTCGCGGACCGCCTCGGCGACGAGCCCGGACTGGGCCATGGCGAGCTTGGAGCGCCGGGTGCCCAGCCGGAGCGGCGCGGCGCCCCGCGCGTCCGGCGATGAGTTGTCGGTCATGACCGCCCTCTATTCGGGTCGTTCAGGTCGGCCCGGGAGACGGCGGCCACCGTCTGCGGGTCGAGGTCGAAGAGTTCTCGCAGCGCGTCCGCGTACCCGGCGCCGCCGGGCTCGCTGGCGAGCTGCTTGACCCGCACGGTGGGCGCGTGCAGGAGCTTGTCGACGACGCGGCGCACGGTCTGGGTGATCTCGGCGCGCTGCTTCTCGTCCAGGTCGGGGAGGCGGCCGTCCAGTCGGGCGATCTCGCCGGCGACCACGTCGGCGGCCATGGTGCGCAGGGCGACCACGGTCGGGGCGACGTGCGCGGCGCGCTGGGCGGCGCCGAAGGCGGCCACCTCGTCGGAGACGATCGTGCGGACCCGGTCCACGTCGGCGGCCATCGGGGCGTCGGCGGACGCCTCGGCGAGCGACTCGATGTCGACGAGGCGCACCCCGGCGATGCGGTGGGCGGCGCCGTCGATGTCGCGCGGCATGGCGAGGTCGAGCAGGGCGAGCCGGACCGGACCGGTGGACTGCGCGGGCACGGTGACCCGGCGCGGCGTCGCCGGACCGGCGTGCGCGGCGGAGGCCGCGGAGCCGTTCTCCACCCAGGCGGCGTGCTGGTCGACGTCGTCCGGGGCGGGGGCGGCGGCGGTGACCGTCGGCGCCTCGGGTGCGGCGTCCAGACTCACGCCCAGGGCGTCGGCGAGGGCGTCGGCGGTGAGCACGAGACCGGTGGAGCCGGTGCAGGAGACGACGATGTCGGCACGTGTCAGTTCGTCGCCCACCGCGGACATCTCGACGGCGCGGGCGCGCACGGCGGTGTCGTCGCCCTGCTGGAGGATCTCCACGAGGCGGTCCGCGCGGGCGCGGGTCCGGTTGGCGACGACGATCTCGGCGACACCGGTCCGGGCGAGGGTCGCGGCGGCCAGCGAGGACATCGAGCCGGCGCCGATGACCAGGGCGCGCTTGCCCCCGGCCCACAGGGCGGGGTCGGCCCCGGCGGCGAGCTGCTGGAGCCCGAAGCTGACGAGCGACTGCCCGGCCCGGTCGATCCCGGTCTCGCTGTGGGCGCGCTTGCCGACCCGCAGGGCCTGCTGGAAGAGGTCGTTCAGCAGCCGTCCGGCGGTGTGCAGCTCCTGGCCGCGGGCGAGCGCGTCCTTGATCTGGCCGAGGATCTGGCCCTCGCCGACGACCATCGAGTCGAGCCCGCAGGCCACCGAGAACAGGTGGTGGACGGCCCGGTCCTCGTAGTGCACATAGAGATACGGAGTGAGCTCTTCCAGACCGACGCCGCTGTGCTGGGCGAGCAGGGTGGAGAGCTCGGCGACGCCCGCGTGGAACTTGTCCACGTCCGCGTACAGCTCGATGCGGTTGCAGGTGGCCAGCACGGCGGCCTCGGTCGCGGGTTCCGCGGCCAGGGTGTCCTGGAGCAGCTTGGCCTGGGCGTCGGCAGCGAGGGACGCCCGCTCCAGTACGGAGACGGGGGCGCTGCGGTGGCTCAGTCCGACGACGAGGAGGCTCATGCGGGCATCACGGCGGGCATGTCCCCGTCGGGTCCTTTTCGGCCGGTGGGGGTGGCGCGCATCGGGGGCGCGCCCTCGTCCTCGGCGGTGGCGTCCTCGCCGGCCTTGCGCTGCTCGTGGAACGCGAGGATCTGGAGCTCGATGGAGAGGTCGACCTTGCGTACGTCGACGCCCTCGGGCACCGACAGGACGGTCGGCGCGAAGTTCAGGATGGAGGTCACACCGGCGGCGACGAGCCGGTCGCAGACCTGCTGGGCGGCGCCGGGCGGGGTGGTGATCACGCCGATGGACACACCGTTGTCGCTGATGATCCGGTCGAGGTCGTCCGTGTGCTGGACGGCGATCCCGGCCACCGGCGTACCGGCCATGGCGGGGTCGGCGTCGATCAGCGCCGCGACGCGGAAGCCGCGGGAGGCGAACCCGCCGTAGTTGGCGAGGGCCGCGCCGAGGTTACCGATACCGACGATCGCGACCGGCCAGTCCTGCGTGAGCCCGAGCTCACGGGAGATCTGGTAGACGAGATACTCGACGTCGTATCCGACACCCCGGGTGCCGTAGGAGCCCAGGTAGCTGAAGTCCTTGCGCAGCTTCGCCGAGTTGACGCCGGCCGCCGTGGCCAGCTCCTCGGAGGAGACCGTGGGGACCGATCGCTCGGAGAGCGCGGTCAGGGCGCGCAGATACAACGGAAGTCGGGCGACGGTGGCCTCGGGAATTCCTCGGCTACGGGTCGCCGGTCGGTGTGTTCGGCCAGTTGCCACGGTGCTCCTGCGGGATGAGCGGGGCTGCAGGCGGCCGTATGTCCCAAGACCGCCCCGTCGAATGCAGGCTATGTCTTTGTGAACGCGTGCACAAAGATTGTGTCCGTTTTGTCCGGTCAAAGTGACCGGGGTCACGCGCATTTCCCGCGCGATCCCGGAACCAGGGACCGCAACGGGCCGTTGCAGCCTCGAAGGGGGCAAAGCGGTACACACTCCTCACAACTACGCCCCCGAGGCCACTCAAAACGCCCGCAATGTTAACCGGGTTTCGCGTCCGCACCCAGCGCCTTGCGCAGCCTCGCGGGGTCCACGCGCCAGAACGTGTGCTGTTCGCCATCGATCAGCACCACCGGAATCTGCTCCCAGTACTCCTTGTACAGCTCCTCGTCCTCGGTGATGTCCTTCTCCACCCACGACGCCCCGGTCTCCTCACAGACCGCGCCCACCACCGCCCGCGCGTCCTCGCACAGATGACAGCCCGGCTTCCCGACCAGCGTGACCACCCGCTCGGCGGGCTTCTTCTTCGTACGTCGCAGCAGAGGACTCATGCTCTCCATTCTGCGCCCGCCGAGCCCGGACCCCGGGCCCGCGCGCCCCCGCCGCCGGCCGCCCGGAATCGACCGATTCACCATTCCGTCCCGAAGCGTTCACGCCACCGCATCACGGCAGGTCGGGCAGGTACGGACGGACTGGCTATGCTCACCGCATGGCCGCTCTTGGATGGCTCACCCCCCGTAGGCGCTCCGCGACTGCGCGCAGCGTCCTGGCAGGCGAGGCCGCCGCCGAGGCCGCACGGAAGACCTCGGCCGCCGACGACGACGCCGCCCTCCTGACCGGAACCTCCGAAGAGGCGCCCGAGGAGCCCGTGTTCCCGGTCGCCGGGGACGTCCGCGCCGCCGCCTTCTTCGACCTCGACAACACCGTGATGCAGGGCGCCGCGATCTTCCACTTCGGCCGCGGCCTCTACAAGCGCAAGTTCTTCGAACGCCGCGAACTCACCCGGTTCGCCTGGCAGCAGGCGTGGTTCCGGCTGGCCGGCGTCGAGGACCCCGAGCACATGCAGGACGCCCGCGACAGCGCCCTGTCCATCGTCAAGGGCCACCGCGTCTCCGAGCTGATGTCCATCGGCGAGGAGATCTACGACGAGTACATGGCCGACCGCATCTGGCCCGGCACCCGCGCCCTGGCCCAGGCCCACCTGGACGCCGGGCAGAAGGTCTGGCTGGTCACCGCCGCGCCCGTGGAGACCGCCACCATCATCGCCCGCCGCCTCGGCCTGACCGGTGCGCTCGGCACCGTCGCCGAATCGGTCGACGGCGTCTACACCGGCCGCCTGGTCGGCGAACCGCTGCACGGCCCCGCCAAAGCCGAGGCCGTCCGGGCCCTGGCCGCCGCCGAGGACCTCGACCTGGACCGCTGCGCCGCCTACAGCGACTCGCACAACGACATCCCGATGCTCTCGCTGGTCGGCCACCCCTACGCGATCAACCCGGACACCAAGCTCCGCAAGCACGCCCGCGCCCGCGACTGGCGGCTGCGCGACTACCGCACCGGCCGCAAGGCGGCCAAGGTCGGCATCCCGGCCGCCGCCGGGGTCGGCGCACTCGCGGGCGGCACCGCCGCCGCGCTCGCCCTGCACCGCCGCCGCCGCTGACCCACTCCCTTCATCGCACCCGCGCCCGCCCACCCCGTCCGGTCACGGGGCGCAGCCACGCCCGAAGCCGCGCGGCCGATCGAAAGCCGTTTCGCCGCAACCACCGACGCCCCCTCCGGCCAGCCGGATCGCCGACGCACGGCCACAACACGTCGCCCCCATAGGCAGATCACGAACTAATCCGATCAATAAACGGTCACCATGTGCTACTTGATCCGTCACTTAGCGATAAGAGAAGCGACGGAACCGGTGATTTAGACAACTGGGTGTAGCGCTGCCTGCACGAAGCGTTATTCTCCTCAGACGCATCACGGAGACCGCCACCCGCTACCACGGGTGACGATTTTCGAACTGCTCGTGATGGAAGCTCTGCCTCTGGGAGTCCCGTGTACCCACACGTCGGGGTTGACGCCTCGGGCCTGGCTACGCTGCGTGCATCGGTCATTGACCGCTTGCGCGGCTTCGTCCCCACCGCGTACGCCGTCCCCGCATTTGCCACCCCTGCACCTGCCGGCCCTTGCTACGCCCTGGCCGAACGCAGTGCGGCGGTCGGAAGACGCAGCACCCGCACCGCCTCGACCACCACGTCGACCGTCCGCCGTCCCACGGCCGACAGCGACAGCGCGCGCATGATGGACCTGGTCGAGCGCGCACAGGCCGGTGAGGCGGACGCCTTCGGCCGCCTGTACGACCAGTACAGCGACACCGTGTACCGGTACATCTACTACCGCGTGGGCGGCAAGGCGACCGCGGAGGACCTCACCAGCGAGACCTTCCTCCGCGCGCTGCGCCGCATCTCCACGTTCACCTGGCAGGGCCGCGACTTCGGCGCCTGGCTGGTCACGATCGCTCGCAACCTGGTCGCCGACCACTTCAAATCCAGTCGTTTCCGACTGGAAGTGACCACCGGCGAAATGCTCGACGCCAACGAGGTGGCGCGCAGCCCCGAGGACTCCGTCCTGGAGTCCCTGTCCAACGCCGCACTGCTCCAGGCCGTCCGGCGACTCAACCCCCAGCAGCAGGAGTGCGTCACCCTGCGGTTCCTCCAAGGCCTCTCGGTCGCCGAGACCGCCCGCGTGATGGGCAAGAACGAGGGTGCGATCAAGACCCTCCAGTACCGAGCCGTGCGGACGCTCGCCCGACTCCTGCCGGACGACGCCCGCTGAAGACGCCCTGTCGACCCCGACCGACCCCTTACCGACCCCTGCCGACGACCCCTGCGTGACCGTCCCGTCACGCACTGGTCCGATCATCTTTCGCGCGTAACCCAAGTGCCGCGCGCGTCGTTGTGCCGGTTGCAGGCCCCCTGTCGTCACCACCTGTCCGCCTCCGCTCACTCCATCGAGTGGAAACGCTCAAGGTGGGCAACCTTCCGGACCGCCAGGGGAGTCGACCGTCATGACGAGAGGAGGTGCCGCCAGTGATCGCAAACGTTTCGGCACACCGGCGGGCGAACGCCTTCGCCCAGGCCCTGGAGGAGCAGACCCCCCAGGGTGCGGCGGCCGCAGAGCCCGCTGAGCCGGCCGACCAGGCCGACCGCGGACCGCTGTTGGCCCTGGCGAACGGCCTCGGTGAGCTACCGAAGCCGCAGTTGGACCCCGAGGTCAAAGTGGTGCAGCGAGCCCAGCTCGTCGCCGCCATGGAGGCCATGTTCGCCGAGGGCGGCGCTTCCACGGGCCCTACGGTGCCCGTGCAACGGGGCAAGGGGGCCCACCGGGCCTCGCCACTGCGGAAACTGCGACCCCGCTCCCGCTGGGCGAAGGGGATCACCGCCGGCGGGCTCACCGTCGGCGTCGCCGCGGGAGCCTTCGGCGGAGTGGCCGCCGCCAGCTCCGACGCCCTCCCCGGTGATTCGCTGTACGGGCTCAAGCGCGGGATGGAGGACATCAGCCTCGGCATGGCCAAGGGCGACGCCGACCGCGGAGAGGCCTATCTCGACCAGGCCTCCACCCGGCTGAGCGAGGCCCGCAGACTCATGGAGCGCGGCCGCTCCGGCACCCTGGACCACGAATCCCTCGGCGCCGTCAGACGCGCACTCAACGGCATGTCCCACGACGCCTCCGAGGGCCACCGCCTGCTCCGCTCCGCCTACCAGCGCGACGGAGCGATCGGCCCCATCCAGACCCTGGACACCTTCTCCCGGTCGCACCGCGACACCTGGAGCAGCCTCCGCGACCGGCTGCCCGTCCAGCTCACCGACGTCCGCGACGAGGTCACCTCCGTCTTCGACGCCATGGACGAGGAAGTCGCCCCGCTCCAGTCCCTCCTCCCCCGTCCCCCCGGCGAGGACAAGGGCACCGGACGCTCCGACACCACCACCGGCCCGGGCAAGGGCTCCCCCCGCACCGACGCCACCGCACCTCCGGCCTCCCCCGAGAAGCCCGGAGACCGCACCGACGGCAGCGCGGACCCCCAGCCCTCCGGCTCGTCGGGCTCCTCCGACGCCACCCCGGACGACGGCCTGCTCGGCGGCGGCACGGACGGCCTGCTGGACGAGCTGCCCACGGACGAGCTCACCCCGCCGCCCGCCGAGAACCGTCCGAGCGCCCCCGCCGCCCCGGACGTCACCCTGCCCCCGCTCCTCCCGGGGCTCCTCCCGGGCCTCGGCATCGACGGCGAGAACCTCAAGCCGTAAATCCGAAACGGACCGGACAGACGGACAAGGCAAGGGGCCGGTACGCGATCCGCGTACCGGCCCCTTGCCTGCTCATCCGTGATGGGCGGGCTCAGAAGAAGACCGACCGCCGCTGCACCAGCAGCTTGTACAGCGTGTGCTGGATCTGCTCCCGCACCTGGTCCGTCAGGTTGAACATCAGCATCGGATCCTCCGCCGCCTCCGGCGGATAGCCGTCCGTCGGGATCGGCTCACCGAACTGGATCGTCCACTTCGTCGGCAGCGGCAGCGCGCCCAACGGCCCCAGCCACGGGAACGTCGGCGTGATCGGGAAGTACGGGAAGCCCAGCAGCCGGGCCAGCGTCTTCGCGTTGCCGATCATCGGGTAGATCTCCTCCGCCCCCACGATCGAGCACGGCACGATCGGCGCACCCGCCCGCAGCGCCGTCGACACGAACCCGCCGCGCCCGAAGCGCTGAAGCTTGTAGCGCTCGCCGAACGGCTTGCCGATGCCCTTGAACCCCTCCGGCATCACCCCGACGATCTCGCCCATCTCCAGCAGCCGCTGCGCGTCCTCCGCACAGGCCAGCGTGTGACCGGCCTTGCGCGCCAGCTCGTTGACGACCGGGAGATGGAAGACCAGATCGGCGGCGAGCAGCCGCAGATGCCGCTCGGCCGGATGGTTGTCGTGCACCGCGACCTGGAGCATCAGCCCGTCCAGCGGCAGCGTCCCGGAGTGGTTGGCCACGATGAGCGCCCCGCCGTCCGACGGGATGTTCTCGATGCCCTTCACCTCGACCCGGAAGTACTTGTCCGCCAGCGGACGCAGCGCCGACATCAGGACCTGGTCGGTGAGCTCCCGGTCGTACCCGAACTCGTCGACGTCGTAATCACCGGTGACCCGCCGCCGCAGGAACGCGAGCCCGCCCGCGATCCGCCGCTCCCAGCCCCCGGCCGGCGAACGGCCCGCGTCCACCGCGTCCGGACCGGGCACCCCGGTTCCACCGTCCGCCTCCCCGGCTTCCGGAGACCCGTCGGACAGGAGACCGGGCTGCTCGGGGACCTGCGCCCCCGGCAGGGCGCTCACCGGAGCGGCGGAGCCGTCGCCCCGGCCGCTGCCGCCCGCCCCGGTCCTGCGCCGCGCGGGACGCGCACCGCCACCGGACCGCGAACGGTCGTCGTCGAACGGAATGACCTTGGCATCCGCCATCGTCGGTGCGCTCCTCTACCTGGCGCCGTGAGTCGTCTGTACCGCACCGGCACCGCGCTCCCGCGGTCCGGCGCCCTTCGGCAGCGGCAACGCCGCCAGCCGGTCCACCGCCCTGCCCACCGTCTCCGGCGGCAGCAACCCGGGCCCCCGGCTCCGCGCGAACTCCGCGAAGGTCTCCGCCGTGGTGAACTCCGGCCGGAAACCGAGGGTCTCGCGCATCTGCACCGTCGAGACCACCCGGCCGTGGGTGAGCAGCCGGATCTGTTCCGGCGAGAAGTCGGTCATGCCGATCGTACGGAGCGCCGAGCCGACCCAGGTGACGGCCGGCAGCAGCACGGGAACGGTCGGCTTCCCCAGCCGCCGCGAGCACTGCGACAGCAGCAGCACCCCGTCGCCGGCGATGTTGAACGTGCCGCTGTTCAGCGTTCCGCGCCGGGGCTCGCTCGCCGCGATCCCGAGGACGTCGATCACATCGTCCTCGTGCACGAACTGGAGCCGCGGGTCGTAGCCGAAGACGGTCGGCAGGACGGGCAGCGACAGATAGTCGGCGAGCGGCGAGTCCGGGTGCGGCCCCAGGATGTTGGCGAACCGCAGCACGCACACCGCCACGTCCGGGCGGCGGCGGGCGAAGCCCCGGACGTACCCCTCGACCTCCACCGCGTCCTTCGCGAAGCCGCCGCTCGGCAGCGACTTGGGCGGGGTGGTCTCGGTGAACACCGCCGGGTCGCGGGGCGCCGACCCGTACACGCTCGTGCTGGACTTCACCACGAGCCGCCGCACCGTCGGCGACTTCTGGCAGGCGCCGAGCAGCTGCATGGTGCCGATGACGTTGGTCTCCTTGATCGCCGTCCGGCCGCCGGCGCCGAGCGCCTTGCCGGAGACGTCCAGGTGGACCACCGTGTCGACGGCGTACTCGGCCAGGACCCGCGCCAGGGCCGACTGCCGGATGTCGGCGCGGACGAACTCCGCGTCGCCCAGCTGGTGCGGGGGCGGAACCGCGTCGACCGCGATCACCCGGTCCACCCCGGGATCGCGCTGGACGTGCCGGACGAAGCGGCCCCCCAGCTGCCGGGCCACTCCTGTGACGAGGACGACCTTCCCCAAGACCAGACCTTCCGTCGGCCCGGGAAGCCGAACCCTGCTTCCCGGCTCCCCTGCTTCCCGCGGTAACTTCCCTGGCGGTCACCGTAGCGGGTGGACGGTTCCCTGTAACGCACCGCAGCCCCTCCACCGGAACGGCGGAGGGGCTGCGGTCTCACGAACTGCGTTCGCTTACTTCTTGTTGCGACGCTGAACGCGCGTGCGCTTGAGCAGCTTGCGGTGCTTCTTCTTGGCCATCCGCTTGCGCCGCTTCTTGATAACAGAGCCCACGACTACCCTCGCTCACTTCTTCTTCACTGGTGCGGGGCGTCTGGGCCCACACGACCTACGTCGGCCTAGCCTACCCGCCACTGTCCGAGGGACGTAATCCGCGGGCAACCCGAGGCTCACCTCAGGCTGATTCCACCCCCACAAAGGACTCGCGGAGATACGCGTGAACCGCTTGCTCCGGCACCCGGAAGGACCTGCCCACCCGGATCGCCGGCAGATGACCGCTGTGCACCAGGCGGTACACCGTCATCTTCGACACTCGCATGACCGAGGCGACTTCCGCCACGGTCAGAAACTTGACCTCGTTGAGAGGCCTCTCGTTGTCAGCAGCCATGATCCACCTGTCCCTCCGCACCGGACGCGCACCGGCTTCCCCTCCGGTGACTCTTCGTCGTTGTGCGCTCACTCCCCAGATTAGGGGCGGGTGGTGCGAGTGGGGAAGAGGGGAGGCGATCGACGGCTTACTGTGACAGACAGGCCCGATTGAGCACATAGCGCGTCAACGGCCGGTAGAACGGAGCCCGTACGCCGTCGTCGAGCGGAACGGCCACGGACACCCGCCCCTCCGCCTCCCCCACGAACAGCGCCGGATCGTCCGTGTCCGCCGGACCGATCGCCTCGATCCCCAGCTGACCTGCGCCGCAGACCCAGCCGTGATCCCCGATCACCAGCTCGGGCAGCACCCCGAGCCGCTCCGCCGCGTCCTGGAGCGCGAGCCGCACGGGCAGCGGCGAATGCGTGTGCGCGCCGGTCTCGCCCCCGGTGGGCCGCCCCCCTGGTTCGCGCACCAGGGCGACACCCCGTACGTAGTCGAGACGGTACGGACGTACGCCAAACCGGGTCGTTATGTCGACACATCGCCCCTGCGCGGGGGTGAGAACAGGACAGCCCGCCGCCGACAGAGCGTCTGCCAGCCCGGCGTAGAAACCGAGCAGCCGGTGCGGATGCCCGGTGCCCAGCAGCACCGGAGCCCGCCGCTCGGCCACCAGCGCCAACCGCTCGGCGAACGCGTCCAGCGCGGCCACCGTCCGGTCCGGATCGATCGCATCGGGGCCGCTCACATGCGCGGGGTCCGCCGAGACCCCGCACCGGTCCGCCATCAGCCGCAACAGCTCACCCTCGCCCCAGGCCCGCTCGGGCGCGAGCCCCAGCAGCACCCGCGGGTCCCGGGCGGCGAACAGCCGGTAGCTGCGCAGACTGGTCTCGCGCGACGTGGCCACGGGCCCGGCCAGCCGGGCCGCCAGCAGATGGGCGCGCAGCGCCCCGGTGCTCAACACCCCTGGGATGCTGCCGTATCGGAGAGCGGGAGCGGGCCGGAATCCCGTTACACCCCACCGTTGGCGTAACGCACGGCACAATGCCCCGCGCGACGCCCGGACCGCGCACATGGTCCCGGGGCCCCTCAGGTCAGCAGCCCCCGCAGCGGGAAGGCGGCCTTCCGGGACGCCAGCACCGCCTGGTCCAGCCGGTCCGCCGGGTCGTACCCGTCCTCCCACGCCTTCCACGACGGCGTACGCCCGTCCGTCATCCGGCCGGGCCCCAGCTGCCGCGTACGGGCGTAGACGAGATCGCGCCAGGACGGCGGCACCACCGACTCCGGGTCGACGGGCGCGTGCGCCGCGATTCCCACGAGGTGCGTCCACGACCGGGGCACCACGTCCACCACCGCGTACCCGCCGCCGCCGAGCGCCACCCAGCGCCCGTCGGCGTGGTCGTGGGCCAGCCGGTGGCAGGACTCCATGACCGCCCGCTGCGCGTCCAGGGACACGGCGAGGTGGGCGAGCGGGTCCTCGAAGTGCGTGTCGGCCCCGTGCTGGGTGACGAGCACCTGGGGCCGGAACTCGGCGAGCAGCTCGGGCACCACCGCGTGGAAGGCCCGCAGCCACCCCTCGTCCCCGGTCCCGGCCGGCAGCGCCACGTTCACCGCGGAACCCTCGCCGGCCCCGGCCCCGGTCTCCTCCGGCCACCCCGTCTGCGGGAAGAGCGTCCTCGGGTGCTCGTGCAGCGAGATCGTCAGGACGCGCGGGTCCTCCCAGAACGCGGCCTGCACCCCGTCCCCGTGGTGGACGTCCACATCGACGTACGCGACCCGCTCCGCGCCCAGCTCCAGCAGCCGGGCGATGGCGAGGGCCGGGTCGTTGTAGACGCAGAAGCCGGCGGCCGAACCGGGCATGGCGTGATGCAGCCCCCCGGTGAAGTTCACCGCGTGCTCGGTCTCACCCCGCCACACGGCCTCCGCGGCCCCGACGGACAGCCCGGCGATCAGGGCGGACGCCTCGTGCATCCCGGTGAACGCCGGATCGTCCACGGTTCCGAGCCCGTAGTTCTGGTCGGCGGCCCGCGGATTCGCGGAGGCGGCCCGCACCGCCGCCACGTAGTCCTGCCGGTGCACGAGTCTCAGGCTGGAGTCCCCCAAGGGCCTCGCCGACCGCAGATCCACCGCCGTATCGAGCCCGAACGCCCGCACCAGCCCCATCGTCAGGGCGAGCCGGACCGGGTCCATGGGGTGGGTGTCCCCGAAGTCGTATCCCGTAACTGCGTCATCCCACATCAGCTGTGCGCGGCCGCTCATGCCCGCCACCGTATCGGGCGGGCTCCGGCCCGAACGCGCGGGCATACACGAGCGTCGCCAGCACCAGAACCATCGGTACGAGCATGGCCCCGCGATAACTCCACGCATCCCCCAGAGCGCCCACCAGCGGCGAACCGACCAAGAACCCCACATAGTTGAAGATATTCAACCGGGCCACGGCAGCGTCGCTGTTCCCCGGGAAGATCCGCCCGGCGGCGGCGAAGGTCTGCGGCACGATCACGCAGAGCCCGAACCCGAGCATCGTGAATCCGAGCATCCCCACCCAGGCCCCGGACGCCACCGCCACGACCGCGAACCCGCCGGCCGCCAGCAGACTTCCGCCCCGCACCACGGCGACCGTCCCGAACCGCCGCACCCCGAGGTCCCCCACGGCCCGCCCCAGCAGGGTCGTCACCATGTAGACGTTGTACGGGACGGTCGCGAGCTGCTCCGAGCTGCCCAGCACGTCCTGGAGGTACTTGGCACTCCAGTTGGAGACGGTCGAGTCCCCGATGTAGGCGAAGGTCATGATGAGGCAGAGCGGCAGCAACAGCTTGAACGAGAGCGCCCCGCCCGCACCGCCGGCACCGGCCTCCGTGCCGTCCGGGCGCTTCCCCTCCGCGCCCTTCCCTTCCGTGTACCACCGGCTACCGATCAGCGCCACGGGCAGCAGCACGGCGACGACGGGCAGGTAGGACGCGAGCAACGACAGCTCCCACCGTGCCCCTGCCCATGCCAGGGAGGCCCCCGCGATCCCGCCGAGGCTGTAGGCGGCGTGAAAGCCGGTCATGATGCTGCGGGCGTACGCACGTTGGAGGCTGACGCCAAGCATGTTCATGGAGGCGTCGAGCGCCCCGACGGCCAGCCCGAACACCCCGAGGGCGACGGCGACGTGCCACATCTCCCGGCCGGCGCCCACCCCGAGCAGAGCGAGGAGGACAAGGGGCTGGGCCCACCGCAGGACGACGCTCGGCCGCACCCGCGCGACCACCTTCTCGGTGGCCACGCTGCCGACCCCCGCCAGGATCGGGACAGCGGCGAGGAAGACGGGCAGCAGCCCGTCGGATATCCCGTACTGGTCCTGGATGGCGGGGATACGTGTCACCAGAAGAGCGAAAGCCACGCCTTGAACACCGAAGCTCAGCCCCAGGGAAGCCCTGCCGTGCCGCAAGCCCGCATCAGTCATGGCCGCGAGCGTAGAGCCAGGCTCTACCCATGGGTAGATGGATCAGCCGAGCAGTTTCCGGACGGGCGATGCCCGGAGGAGGGGCTTCAGGCGAGCAGTTGGGGCAGCTGGGCCATGTCGGAGAAATGCCCGGTCACTCCGACGAGCCGGTCCGCGGGCACCATCGAGGTGAACCCGTACACGTCCATCCCGGCCGCACGCGCCGCTTCGACCCCGAGCGGGCTGTCCTCGATGACGACGCACCGCTCGGGCGCGACGCCCATGCGCTCGGCGGCGTACAGGAACAGGTCCGGCGCCGGCTTGCCCCGCCCGACGTCCTCCGAGCTGAAGATCCACTCCTCCTCGAACCACTGGTCGATCCCCGTCTTGCGGTGCCCGACCCGGATCCGCTCATGGCTCCCGGAGGACGCGACGCAGTAGTCCACCCCGTCCGCGACGAGCTTCCCGAGCAGCTCCTCGGTCCCGTCGACGGCCACCAGTTCCTGCTGGAAGGCGGCGAACGTACGGGTGGCGAGCGTGGAGTCGAAGTCCTCGGGCAGCTTCTGCCCGGTCCGCTCCTCCACGAGGTCGTGGACCCGGTGCACGGCGGACCCCATGTAGTCGCGGAGCGATTGCTCGTACGAGGTGGGGTGGCCGAGCTCGGTCAGGTAGCCGGAGAGGACGGTGTTGGCGAGCGGCTCGCTGTCGACGAGCACACCGTCGTTGTCGAAGATGACCAGTTCATAGCGCATGGTCCGACCCTAGACGTTCAGAACGCAGAAAAGCCCCGTGCCACAAGGGCACGGGGCTTTCCCGGAAAAATTGTTCGG
>BMTG01000029.1 GCA_014649555.1 Streptomyces globisporus
ATCTTCGCGATGCCCGACATTCCGGCGCCGCCGATGCCGATGAAGTGGGGCCGTTCCATCGCGGCGGGAATACCGGGTGCCATCTGTGAATCCTCCGGGGTGTAGATGCGGCTTTGTGCTGAGCACACGAGATCAGCCTATGTGCTGGCCGCTGTGCCCCGGTCACGGCGGGAGACCGCAGTGCCCTCCCCGGGCCCACAGGTCAGCCCGGTGGACCGGAGGCGCGCCAGGAGCGCAGGCGATCGGCGACGTCGTAGACGGTCACGCGCAGGGCCTGGATGTCCATGATGAGGTCGCGCCATGGCTCGTAGGCCGTGTCCACCGTCTCGCCGGAGGCTTCGATGTAGGCCGTGGCGACGCCGTAGGCGAACAGTTCGCTGCGGACCGGGAGCGGCCGCAGGAGCACGATCTGTTCGAGGAGGGCGGCTGCGCGCCAGTAAGCGTCGGGGGTGCTTTCGGTAAGGCTTGGTGTGTTGACGCGGTGGCGGGCGACGGCGGCGACCAGGGCGGAGTAGTCACGCACGGTCAGCTCTTTGCCGAGGAGTTCTTCTTGGCGGTCGAGGAGCCAGCGCATGTCGATGTGGAGTTCCAAGGAGTTCAGGCCGCCCGCTGGTCGTCCGGGAGTCCGCCGAAATCGCGGTCGAATGCCTCGGCAATGCCGGGGCGGGCGACGGCGGTCCGGAACGCGGTGGTCGCGTGGCCGAGGGCGAGCTGGTTCTCCTCTTCCAGGGCGAGGGCGGCGAGGTAGCTCTTGACGCTCTGGCCGCGGGCGGCGGCTATGGCCGCGAAGCGGTCGCGCGTTGCGGTGTCGATCTTGACGGTTGTGTCAGCCATACCTCCAGCATACCCAGCGGGATACTTTCCGGAATACGAATGCGGAAGTCCGCGGCATCGACCCGGGCGGCACGCGGGTACCGCGAGGAGCCACAGGCCAAGGAGCAGTGCGCCGGCGCCGATGACGAGCAGCGCGCCTTGTGCGGCGCGGAGCCACCAGCGTCCCCGCCGTCGGAGCTCGGGCCGGGTGACTACCGGCATGGGAGTGCGCAGGCCCAGAGCTCGGTGGGGTCAGTGAGGAGACCCTTCTCGGCGGTGAACATGCCGAGTGGCCGGTCGGCGGTGAGGCATGCGGCGCACAGGGCGCATCGCCACCCCTTGGCCTGCTCGAACGTGACGCGCTCCAGGTCCACGCCCGGAAGCGCGGTCCGGGGTGCCGGAATCCGGGTGGTGGGCGTCATGCCGGGGGCTCCTGGCCGTCGTGGTGGGTGAGGTAGAGGTCGCGGAGTGCGGTGGTGAGGGTGGTGATGGTGTGCCAGTAGACGTAGGCGTCGCGATGGCTGGTCTGGGAGGTCGGCCGCACCGGGACGTCCAGGTTGCGTTCAGCGGCGCGGACCAGGTTGTACACGTCGACGTTCGTGGCCGCCATGCCGTCCTGCCCGTTCAGGTGATGCATGAACGTCCGCAGGTGCTGGGCCATGACGTCGGTCCCGGTGTCGATGACGCTGCGCGGGGGCAGCGTGATGCGGCTGGACAACGCGTGGTCGATGTCGCGCTGCACCCCGTCGAGGTCCTGTGCGCTCAAGAGGGCCGCTGCCGCTCGCCGGTCGGTCACTTTGCTCCTTCGGCCTTCCAGTCCCGGGTGGCCAGATTCGCCCGGGCGGGGCCTGCATCTCCATCCCCGTTCCGGCATCGGGTTCACCTCGGGTGAGGCCGGTTCCAGCGCGTGGACATCGCCGTCACACCGGTTTGTCATCGGTCTCACTGCGGTGCCCGGATTGCGGGAAGCTGTAGGGGTGTTGGGATCTACCGTCGGCGCGGTGACGTGACGACCGGACGGAGGGCCTCGCCCATGACGACGTTGTTCCGACGGCTCATCGACGAGCAGGAGCTGCGGGACCCGCGGGCGTTCCTGCCGCGCTTCCGCGAGCACGCCCGGCTGCTGGCCGAGCGGGACGGGGACGTCCGGCTGGCCACTCTGGAGCCGGCGGCTTCGACGTTCGAGGCCTGGTACTACGGGCAGCGGCTGCCCAACCGCGATGCCCGCCGGGTCCTGGTGGCCTGGTTCGGGCACAGCATCGAGCGGTTATGGGCTCCGGCCGGTGAGGCCGCTGTCGCGTCACGAGGCGGTGCTCTCGACCTTGAGGGCGCCGATCTCCACGAGATGAGAAGAGGGGCTGCCATGGCCGCACGACGAGCACGGGACTTCGCCTTGGGCGCTGAGCAGGGACAACTGGGCGACGAGACCCTCGGATACCTCCAGGACGAGGTCCGGCGCATCACCGAGCAGTACCCGCGGGTGCCGCTCCCGACGCTGTTCGACGATCTGGCGTCGGCGCAGAGCGATGCCTTCCGCCTGATCGAGGGAGGACGTGCCCGGCCTTCGCAGATGCGGCAGCTCCACGTCCTGGCCACGCTGCTGTCCTGGCACATGGCCAAGGCCTGCCACGACCTCGGCGACGAGAGCTCGGCGATGATGCACGCCCGCGCCGCCGGGGTCAGCGCCGAACAGGCCGAACACCCCGCCCTGAGCGCCCTCGTCCACGGGCTGAAGAGCCTCATCTCGTACTGGTCCGGGCGGGGCGAGGACGCCCTGTTCCACGCCCGCCGGGGCGCTGCTGAGTATCAGCAGGTCCACGGCACGGTCAGCGTCTGGCTCCCCTCACTGGAGGCGCGCGCCGCGGCACTCCTGGGTGACGCGGCCGGGGCGGCCGCCGCGGTCGAGCAGGCGGCCCGCCGGCGCGAGGCGGTCGAGCCGGATGATCTGGACGAGCTCGGCGGGCTGCTGACCTTCCCGGCGGAGAAGGAGTTGTACTACCGGGTCGAGACGCAGGTCCTGCTCGGCCAGGGCGCCACCGGTACGGCGACCGGGGCGGCAGCCGAGCAGGCGGTAGCAGCGTTCAGCAACCCCGATGCGCCGTTCTGGGCGTTCGGCGACGAGGCCGGGGCACGCTGCAATCTCGCAGTGGTCCGTCTCCACGACAACGAACTCGACGGAACCGTCGACGCCCTGCGACCGGTCCTCGATCTGCCGCCCGCCCAGCGCAACCGCGGAATCGTCGTATCCGCCCAGCGCGTGCACCGCGCCCTCGGACACAGCCCCGCCCGCACCTCGCACCTCGCCCGCGAACTCCGCGAGGAGATCACCCAGTACGCACCAACCACTCCCCCGGCCACCGCGCTGCCGCGCTGACCGTAGAGTCCTGCCATGTACCCGATCAGCCGCCACAGCCAGCGCCTCCACCTGCGCGAGCTCCGCCCCGACGACATCGAGGGCATGTTCGCGATCTACGGCGATCCCCGCGCGACCGAGCACATGAGCTTCGACCCGCGCACCCGCCAGGACGTCGAGGGGATCATCGCCCGGTCAATCGCCTCGGCGGCCGCAGACCCCCGCCAGGAGTACGCACTGGCCGTCGCCGACACCGGCAACGACGACGGGCGGCTGATCGGGTTCGGCCGCCTCGCCCTGGACCCCCACCAGCCCCGGGCCGCGACCTTCGGCTTCGCCCTCAACCCGGACGTCTGGGGCAACGGATACGGCACCGAAACCGTACGGCTGCTGCTGGCCTGCGCCTTCGAAGACCTCGAACTCCACCGGGTCTGGGGCGCCCGCTCCCCCCACAACACCGCCTCCGCCCGCACCATGCACCGTGCAGGGCTCACCGAGGAGGGCTACATCCGCGAACACGTCCAACGCGGCGGCCAATGGAGCGACTCCATCACCCACTCCATCCTCGACCACGAGTACACCCCACTCCCGGAGAATGACCGCCCCTCTCTCTGATACTCGCGCAGGTCGGCAGCGGGCCCCCGGCCGAAACGCCGCCGAAACCCGGACGCGGGGGGCCTCCGCTGAGTAGCTGTTTTCGATCCTGGGTTCTGGGTAGATTTGCGCCCTAGCCTGGATCGGTGTCTGAGTGTGCCGAGAGGACCGGGGAGAGGGACTGTCGGGCTTGCGGTGAACGGCTGAGGCCGGACTCCCGGCCGAGGCGATGTTCTGCTCGTCGGTCTGTCGTTCCAGGCAGTGGCGCAAGGAACGGCGGCTGCGGAAGCAGTTGGCGGCCGTCCGGGACGAGACCGGCACGGTCGAGTGCCCGGAGTGCGGGGCCCGCTGGGTGGCCGGCGTCGACCGCCGCTCGGACGCCCGGTTCTGCTCGCGGCGGTGCGTCGTGAGGGCCTGGCCGAGGACCCCGCACCGGCAGTTGGGCGAAGCGGCCCTGATCCAACCTGACACGATGACGACCATGACTCCCCAACCGCACCCCTGCCCCTGGATCGGGTCTGACCAGGCAGCCGCGGACGTCCGTGCGGCTGCCGGACTCGTTTCTGCGCGCTATCCGGAAGCGACCGGTGCGGTGCTGGGTGGCTCTGCCGCCTGCGGTCAGTCCACTCCCGGCAGTGACCTCGATATCACCGTCCTTCTCCCTGATCACGGCATGAGGCGTCGTGAGGTGCTTCGTCATGACGGCCGCTTGGCCGAGGTCTTTCTCAACAGTCGCTCCGACCTGCGAACCGCCTTCGTGGAAAGCCGCACAACGCGCCGGGCCACGGCACTCTTTCTCTTCGCCGACTCCATCGTTCTCCACGATGCCGATGGTCAAGTCGAGGCTCTTCGCCAAGAAGCGAAAGCCCTGTTGACGGCAGGCCCGGATCCCTTGACAGGGCCTGAGCGCGATGCCCAGCGAGCCCTGCTCACAGACCTCCTAGACGACCTCACTGACACCGGCCCCCACAGCGACCCTCACGAACAGCTGGCGGTGGCAGACCGAGTCCTGCGCGAAGCGGCACAATTGCTCACTGCGCACCATCGCACGTGGAACGGCGCCGGAAAATGGCTGCCTAGGCGCCTCAAAGACGCTGATCCCGATCTCGGTCAACACCTACTCGACGGACACCTCGTCCTGGCCCGAGATGCTGACCCGACACCGCTGACGGCCTCGGCTATGCGAGTGCTGAACCTGACAGGCGGCCCTCTCCGCGAAGGTTACGTCGACCGCTGACACCTTGAACATCAATGAGCTTCTTCGGGCTGGCCCCTGATCGGGTGACGGCTGCGAGGCGTAACAGGCGAGGCCCTCGGGCTGTTGATCGAGATGTCTGACGTCTCAACCGATGTGTCTTGGGGCCTTGTTGGTCATCTATCCTGCCAGCCTCGACCTGCCGCATGCGCTCGTAGAGTGGGTGACGATGCTCATCGTCACCCGTGAGGGCGACCGGCGGTGCAAGCTGCGCCCATCCCAGCGCGCGATGGTGGCGCTGGTGTACCTGCGCGAGCACACCACCCTGGCCAAGATTGCCGCAGGATTCCGCATCAGCGAGTCCACCGCCCACGCCTACACCACCGCGGTCATCGATCTGCTGGCCGAACGGGCACCCGGCCTGCTGAAGGTGCTGCGGGAAAGCGGTCCGGACTTCGTCCTGCTGGACGGCACTCTCGCCGAATGCGACCGCGTCGGCGACGGCCGGGCCGACTACTCCGCCAAGCACCGCCGCCACGGGGTGAACGTCCAGGTCGTGACCGATCCGTCCGGCCAACTGCTGTGGCTCTCGCCGGCCCTGCCAGGACGCAGCCACGACCTGACCGCCGCTCGCACACACTGGATCATCCGGATCTGCGAGCGCCAGGGCGTCCCGATCCTGGCCGACCTGGCTTACCAGGGCGGCGGACCCTGGGTCACCACGCGCATCAAGCGTCGGCCGCACCACGACCTCACTCCGACCGACCAGACCCTCAACCGGGCACTGTCTTGCACCAAGGCTCCAGTTGAACGCGGTGTCGCCCGCCTGAAGTGCTGGCGAATCTTCCGTCACGCCCGATGCAGTCCGAACCGCATGACGTCAATCGCCAAAGCCGTCCTCACTCTGGAGCGGCACCGCTGACGAAGCTCAATGAACAACGCGAAGATCGAGAAGGCCATGGGGAGGGGCGAAACGCGACCGAGCGCTGCCGCTGGCTAGTCCGGTCAGTCACAGCGCTCGGACTCACCACAGCTCTCCGGGTCCTATGACAGTGAGTCCCACCTGCTCGGCAAGCCAGTGTGCGTACGGCTCCCTCACCTGGCGGCCGTCAATGCTGACGCTACGGACGTGAAGCAGGACGGTGTGATCGTCGGCAGGCTCGTCGAGCTCGCGGGTGCGTGTGTTGAACAGGAGCGACACCTCGGCATGCTTTCGCTCGCCAAAAAAGTCCAGCTCAGGCGCATCAGGCCAGCACAGCCACTCCCAGTTGATCCAGCCCCTGCTCAGGCCGATCGCCGCTGCGAAGGCGTCCTCAATTCTTCCGATCGGCAGGTAGTCGAGCTCGCACGTCACCGGCAGCCGTCCATCGTACGCCGCCGGATCGGTCGGCAGATCAGACCCTGCGAGGCCGGCCACCAGCGGGGGCCACTGCTCCCGTGGCACTCCGTCGACCTCTCGATAGTCAAAATCCCCCGCGTACTGCCCTTGGGGCAGCTCCCTCGCCACCCGCTGCACCTCGGCAACAGAGCAGAGCTCGGCATACGCGGTGACCCGAGAGTCCTCGCGGCGGCCGAACTCCATCAGACGGCGCGCGGTGCTGAGAGCTAGGCCGAGGTCGGAAGTACGGAAGACGGGGTAGGCGACGTCGTTGGACATGCGGGTGACTGTGCCACGACCCGTCCTCGCAGGTCACGGGATTTCCGCTGCGAACCGCTCATGCGCCTATAGCGCCACGATCAGGTGACGTCGCTGAAGAGGCTCAATGTCCGAGCCACCGATGCCTGCGGTCCCGAAATCTCGACGGGTTGAGAAACACCTTCTGATGGCTCGCGCGATCCGCGAGGTTCAGGGAGCTTCAACGGCAGCTCCTTGGGCGGGAATCGAGCTGGCCCGGCGGCGGGTCGGCCACTTCCCGGCCTTGCGGTAGCCCTGGATCTTGGTGTTGAGCTGAGATCTGTGCATCCCGAGAGCTGCCGCGATGCTGGACTGGGTGACCCGCTCCTTCTCGACCAGCCGGATCACCTCCGCACCGAGTTCAGGCGGAGGGAGGGCCACGAGCCTCTCCGCTTCGGCCGCCGTGGCGTCACGGTTGGGCTTCGGTGCCCACACCGATTCCCAGGACATCCCACGTTCCTCCAGGGCGCGCTTCCGGGCCGGGGGCAGTTTCTGCGCCTGGCCGTTGTGCGTCTTCGTTCCGTTGTTGAGGTTGCGGTAGTACATGATCGATTTTCCGAGCGTGTATCCCTGCTCGTCGACGTAGTCCTTCCGGATCTCCTTGAGGCTGCCGTACCGGGCGACGTACCGGTCGCACGCCTGAAGGAACGCCGTCCACCGGCCCGCTTTTCCTCCTCGTTCGGGCCTCCAGCCCAGTTCCCGCAGGGAGGCCAGCTCGGCCGGGTCGATGGTGCCGTCCTGCCACTTCTTGCGGTACCTCGCCAGCCGGATTCCGAGCGTGTAGCCGTCCTTCGTCTCGTACGCCTTTTTCACTTCCAGGTGCCCGTGCTCGCGGACGTAGTCCATGCAGGCAGTGAAGAGCTGCTGCCAGACCATGGCGCTGTGGTCCCAGATCATCCCCAGGTCATCGAGGGCCGCCTTCACCGCGGCCGGTGTCTGCTTCGCCCGGACGCGTGTGGTGTTGACCTTGAGGCCGAGGGAGTAGCCGCTCGGGCTGACGTAGCTCTGGGCGACGTTGAGGTGCCCGTACTCCTCTCGGAAGGCTCGCAGCTCCTTCAGGAACTGGTTCCACGGCAAGTTGGTGGTGTCCCAGATCATGCCGATGCCGTCCAGGGCTGCGATGCGTTCGGGGCGCAGCCAGCCCTTGCGCCGGTGCTGGCGGGCGTTGCTCATCCACTGCCCCAGGGCGAACCCGTCCTGTGTTCTGTAGGCGGAGGGGACGTTCAGGTCGTCGTGGTTCTCGGCGTAGGTGCGTGCGTGCCCGAAGCCCGTCCACCACGCGGAGGTGGTCTGCTTGACCGTCAGGGCCTTGATGCCGGCCAGGACGTCGTCGCTGGTGCCCGGGGGCAGCTCCACCGTGATCCGGGCGGGCAGTTGCGGGTTGCTGGTGGTGTCGTGCGACGCCTGGTTGTCCAGCTCGATGCCCAGGGTCTCGTCGTGCGCCCGCAGGGCACGCAATACCTGCCACAGCACCCGGAAGTCCCCCGGCTCCAGGTCCCCGACCTCTTCGGCGGAGTCGGGGATCACGATCGGCACGATGACCGTGGCGATGCCCTGCTCGTCGCCGGACCGGCGCACGGCCCGGCCGACCGCCTGGACGATGTCGACCTGGGAGGTCTTCGGGTGGGTGAAGGCGATGGCGTCCACGGCCGGTACGTCGACGCCTTCGGACAGGCAGCGCACGTTCGTCAGCACGGTCCAGCCCGCGGGCCCGCCGGGCGGGGTCCGCAGGGATGCCAGGGCCTCCTCGCGCCGGCGGTGGTCCATGTCCCCCGAGACCCGCTCGGCGTGGACCACTGCATCGGGGCGGCTGACGGGGGGCAGCCGGTCCAGCGTGGCGGGAAGGGTGCGGGTGAACTCCGCTGCCGCGTCCAGACGGCTGGAGAAGGCAATGATCCGCCGCAGCCCGTACTGCCGCGCCGCCTGCGCGATCACCGTCTGCGCGGCCAGGACCCGCAGGTCCGGCGTACCGGGTCCGTCGACGAGGAGACGCTCGTCCTTGAGGACCAGCAGCAGCTGAGACCGTGTCACCCCGATGACGACGACACGGTAGTCGTCCAGGTATCCCTCGCGGATCGCGCGCGCCCACGGGTACGCGTAGAGCACCGGCCCGAACACCTCGGTGTCCGACATCGACACGGACCCCAGGATGCTCTGTCCACGTACCTCGTCGATCCGCGGCGTTGCCGTCATGAACAGACGGCGCCGGGCGGGCAGGAACGCCTCATCCAGAACCCGGCGAGTCGCGTAGTCGAGTCGCCCCGCCAGGTGGTGCGCCTCGTCCAGCACCAGGAAGTCCGCCGCCGATCCCGCGGCGGACATGGCCTCGGCCAGCCGGCGGGCGGAGAGATAGGTCCCCACGATCAGCCTGCGCCCGCCCTGTCCCCCCAGCCACTTCGTGATCTCTTCCGGATCGGTACTCACCTGGGCGTCGATGTCCTCAAGGTGCCCGGGGTCGTCGACGACCGTGTCGTCGGAGCACACGGCGAGCACCGCATCGATCCGGGAAAGGCCGCGCCAGGCCGTCACCGTCTGCGCGACCAGAGAGAGCGAGGGGACCAGCACCACCATCAGCCCGTTGCCGGGAACGAGCTTGCTCGCGGCCATGATGGACATCAGAGTCTTCCCGCTGCCGCACGCTGCGTGCAGCTGGCCCCGGCCCCCGCCGGCCAGTCCGCTGACGATCGCCTCGACTGCCTCCAGCTGGTACGGGCGCAGAACGGGCCCTGCGCTACTGGCGTCGCGGTTCACTGTGCCTCTCCTTCTGTGAGCTGATCAGGTGGCTGCGCCCCGGTACGGTTCGGGCGAACAGCAGGGCCGTCGGGTAAACGGCCGGGCCAGATGGCCGGTCACCGCCTTCGCGGCGTCCGTCGGGCGGATGCGACCTTGGCCGGAGGGTCGGGATGTGGCTGCGCGGCCCTTGGCGGCTACTCCTTGACGGGGAGTGCGGCGACGTTGCCGCACTGGCAGGCGTCGATCACCGCGAGGGCCTGCCCCCGGCTGAAGCTGCGGCACGCCTCGGCGAGGAGGGCGGGCTCCACCATTTCGTCCAGCTCGGCGTCCTCGACCTCCTGGGCCAGGATCTCGCCGGGCTGCTCGATCCATAGGACGTCGATGATCGTCCCGCGTACGAGCCAGGCCAAGGCCTCCCACTGGAGCGCGGCGAGCGGTGGCAGCGTCTCCCTCTCGGCGGCCAGCAGCCTCTCCAGGGTGTCGGGCGGGAGCGTACGGCCCGAAGTGCTGGGGGCGTTGCGGGCACGGGCTATGGCCTGCGAGATCGTCTTCTCCGACACCCCGAGTTCTTCGGCGAGCTGCCGCGGTCCGCCCCGGCCGCGGCGAACCGCCTCGTCGTAGATCGCCCGGGCCTTGTCGTCGGCGCCGGCGGCACGCTCGTTGTTGCCGTGCTCGATGCGGGCGTTGGCCGCGTCCAGCAGCCGGTGGAATGCGGATGACATCGGTGGTGCTCCTTCGACGAGGGGATGCCCCGCCCCCAGCGCGGGAGCGGGGCATTCCGGAGAGGGTGTCAGGCGGACTGCTCGGCGAGTTCGGCACGCAGACCGCGCAGGTACTCGTCCAGGCCGTGGACCACGGCGACCGGACTCTCACCGCACTCGGCGAGGTCCCCGGTGATCTTCGCGGCAATCTCGTCGAGGCGCTCGGAGGTCGTCCCGGCGGTGATCCCGTACTCCTCGGCCTCATAGCCGTTCGTCGCACCATCGACGCCCCATACGCCCACCAGGTCGCCGTCGCCGAAGCCCTGGAACTCGATCCTCTTGCCGCCGTAACCCAGTCCCAGGTGCTCCTCGATCTCCGCCTCGGCGGCCCGCGCGTCGTCTCCGAGGCGGGCGACCATGTTGTTGCCGTCCCAGATCTCTTCCCAGTCGGCGAGCATCCGCGCTGCCAGCGGCGCGATCTCCTCCATCACCCGGTTCGCCGCCTCGCCGGTCAGCACCGGGATCGCGTAGCGGCGCTCGAAGCCGTGACGAACGGCGGCCGGTGAGCCGCTGCCGACCTCGGCGTCGTAGTCGGCAAGCAGGGACTCCTGCTGCAAGTCGAGTTCGATGTACGTGCCCTGCGGCTCACTCTGTCCGTCATAGTGGCGATACAGCTCGTCCGGCTCGGTGCAGCGGATGATCTTTACGTCAGTCACGGATACCCTCCGGTGTTGTCGGGAGGCCCCTTACTGGCCGCCCGGCGGGGTGTCAGAGGGCTGGACCCCTCTGACACCCCACACGCTACTTACCCCTAGGGGTAAGTGCAACCCCTAGGGGTAAGTTCGGGAATCGACGCGCTCCTCATCACGCACGTGGCGCACAGCTTCGTGCGCTGGGAGCGGCCCAGCGGGCCATCCACAGGCGCAGCCGCGTCGGCGGGTGGCTGATCAGGCCAAGCAGCGAGAAGCCCCACCTGCGCAGCGGCGGTACGGCACGTCGTCTGTCGAGTTCCTGTCGCCAGCAGGCGACGGCTGTCTCCCGGCCGCACCGGTTGTTGGCGGCCCGGTCGCACGCGAGCTCGCCCCACCACTGGTAGGCGGCCCAGGCCACAGCGATCCCGCCAAGCGCCAGGGCCGCGTCCGCGAGGGGGAGCTGTCCGGCGCACAGCGCCGCGGCCGTCAGGGTGACCGTGCCCGCGGCGAGACGTTTCCGGCCGTCCTGGCGCCGCAGGTGGGCGAGTTCGTGCTCAAGGATGTGTGGCAGCTCGGCACTGCGGTCGGGCTCCAGCCAGCCGTAGCCGAGAGCCACGTGCCCGCGATCCCCCGCCCTCACCGAGCTCGCATCCTCCCAGGAACCGATGCGGCCGCCCGCCAGTGCGAACGTGACAGCGGCCATGCCGGTCTCGGCCGCGAACTCCGAGACCCGCTGTTCCACCCGCATCATCTGCCCGATCAGGAACGCGGAGTTCTCGTCGCCCGGGTCCGGCTCCGTGCGGGCCAGTGAGCGCCGGTAGGCGCCCCACGTCATGTCATGCGCGGCCGCCCCCAGCCACACGGCCTCCTTGAGACACACGATCCCCCACAAGGCCCAGCCCACTCCGGCCGAGAACGCGAGCACCACCAGGGCAGGCGCATCCACCGTTCCGCGTGCTCGGACACCCGCCATCCAGCACAGCAGCAGCACCACCAGGATGACGGGACCGCCGCGGCGAATCTGCTTCCTCAGCCGGAGCGCGAACTCGGGGCACACCCAGGAGCGCTCTCGCCGGGTCACCGGCCGCTCCGTGGTTGGGGGATTCTCGGCAGGAGTTCCCAGAGCGGGCGGTTGCCGCTCGCCCAGGTGGCGAGGACGCGCCGGTCGGCGAGGTGCATGTGCAGCTGCTGGGCGAGGGGTGCGCAGCGGGTGGAGAAGCGGCCGTTGGTGACGACGAGGACGACGTCGGCTCCGTAGAGCTGGCGGGCGGTGCCGTTGACGCGCTGGAGGTCGGGGGTGCCGACCGCGGCTCCGCGGTCACCGTCCTTGCGGTGCTTGCACTGGATGACCCAGGTGCGTCCGAGGGGGTCGGTGGCCAGGACGTCGGCACCGTTGTCGCCGGCCCCGCCGATCTGCCGGGCGTCGGTGCACCCGTCGCGGAGCATGAGGTCGCGGATCGCGTACTCGAAGTCGCGGTGGTGCAGGGCGTCGAGCTCCGGAAGTCCGTAGCGCAGGGCCTGTTGCCGCACGCGTGCCCATGTCCGCTGCTGCTGGAGCCGATGGGCCCACCCCGCTCCCCCGATCAGGGCGAGCGCTCCCAGGACGATCAGGACCCACCAGTTCACCAGGAGCCAGGAGACCAGAGCCCAGGCAGCGGCGACGGCAAGGGCCACGACGGCGAACGTCACCTGTGCGTCGCGTTCCCGCTGGCGGCGCGAGCGCGAGGAGCGGCGGCGCGGGGCTGGGCGGCGTGGGTTGCGCCGCGGTGCGGGGCGTCGGCGGGCGGGGCGGCGGGTGGTCATCGGGGGGCTCCGGGGTTCAGCGGGTGGAGTCGGTGATGCCGGAGGCGAGCTGCCCGACGAAGTCGAGAATTCCTTCGCCCACCGGGGTCGGGGCGATGACGACGCCGAGAGCGAGCACGATGATCACGGTGAGCTTCTCGTCGTTGCGGCTTCGGGCCTCGGTGCGGCGGCGCAGTCGGAGGAGGACGATGACGGCGAGCAGCACTCCGACGTTGATGGTCAGCATCCGTCCCGCCCCTGGTCAGCCTCAGTCTCGTTCTGCCTCCCCTTGTACCTGCAATCCGCATCGTCGTGCCTGGCAGTTGCCGGATGATGACGCAAAGCGACTGGTTGGCCGGATCCGTTGCGGCGGGGGTGACCGTCGGCGGTCCCCGAGGACTCCTCGGGGGCCGCTGATGTGAGGCGGGGTCACGGCCCGTGGCCGGCGGGCCTGCCGTCGGCCGCGGGCCCCGGCACAGGTGGTGCCGAGGAGCTGTCTCGGGGCACGGGACGGGCGTCTGCTGCGGGGTACTCGACGCCCCGGATGCCGCCTCCGAGGTAGCCGCCGATCGCGATGGCCGCCGCCGCAGCGGTGATGGCGTACACGAGCCGCTCGCCCTTGGTCGCCTGAGAGGCGGATCCGGGAGCCGGGGCCGTTTTCCGGTAGACGAGCCAGGCGAGCACCAGTGCACCGGCAGCGACGAATGCGGTGAACAGATCGAACGTCACAGCGGGCAAGGGCGCCGTTTCCTGGGCGGCGGCCGCCAAGGTGACGCCATCGATGTCGAACATGGTGGGACCTCCGGTGAGTTGGGATCGTCACGATGGAGGACGCGGGGGTTAGCCCCGCAAGCCCTCGTCCCGTGGAGAGCCCACAGGACCGCAAACACCGGATCGCGGAGAGGAAGAAAAGTGGACCCCGGCCGCGTGTGAAGACGCCTAGCCTCGAAGCGTGACCCGTGACAACAAGCCTCCCCACGCGTTCCGGCCCGTAAGGCGGGCCCTGGACGCCGCTGGCTACGGCCCGGACGTCTACGGGGACAAGAGGTTCCTCCTGGACTACAACGAGGGCTTCATCCCGAAGCTGACCGCGGACGCCAAGGCCGAGGAGTTCGACAACGCAGTGCTGGCCGCCGAACTCTGCGCCCGGGCCCGTACCTACGGCCAGCCGTGCCCGGCGCTGAAAGTGAGGTGGCTGGCGATGAACCCGGACCCCGGCGCCACCCACGAGCTGCGCGCGGCACTGCGGAAAGGCGTCGAGAACCTCCTGAAGCGACCTGACGGGCCGCCGCCCCCTCGCATCAACGT
Organism: Streptomyces globisporus; assembly: GCA_014649555.1. Taxonomy (GTDB): domain Bacteria; phylum Actinomycetota; class Actinomycetes; order Streptomycetales; family Streptomycetaceae; genus Streptomyces; species Streptomyces globisporus. The sequence goes on from BMTG01000029.1 coordinate 13,847, forward strand.
CCACTCCCACCGGGCCATCGAGTCGCTGCTTCCGCTGTCCCCCGAGCCGGTGCTGGGAATGTTCGCCCACATCGGCCAGGCCGGCGGATTCAGCCACGGCGAGATCGTCGCGTTCCTGAAGGACGTGCAGGAAACCCCCAGGGCGAAGCCCGGCGTCTGGAAAGCCAATCTGCGCGAGGCGTTCGGGATCATGTGCGCCAATATGGGGCCCTCCCTCCACGAGAACCCGCTGGAACGGGATCTCCTGGAAGATGCTTTCCTCGCGGCCAACCCGCGGGCGGTACGCCTGCGCGAGCTGCTGAATCACAAACCGAAGTCCACGCCCGACAGCGACAACGGCATTGCCAGCCTCCTTGACATGGTCAGCACGGACAACCTCACCGACACGGACCGCGCGTTGAGGCTGCTTGATGAGAGCGACGACGTTGTCCTGCGGGCCACCGTGCTGGTGGTCGGGCGGGCGCGGCGCACGGGGGGCTTTCCGCACGAGGAGCACCACCTCCAGCGGTGCCGGGTGGCGGCCAATTGGGACGCGCTCATCACGTGCCAGATCCTCGACCCGCGCACCTTCGCGTGGTGGATGGCCGCCAATGGGGACTTCCGTCCCCTCCGCAGTGTCGCCACAGGGTTCATAGTCGAAGTGGCCCGCCGCGCAGGGATGGCGTGAACCTGTCCGGGTCTGCGTCTCGGCAGTACGCCGCGCGCTCGGCACTCAGCCGACCGAAGGCGAGAACTGCCCTGCCCGGGCCCTCTGCTCCCCCGCTCAAGCCGTACGGTCCATGGGCCCCGGCGCGGCCGCAGGGGTGATGCTGGTCAGCCCCGCGCGTTCCGCGGCGAGGCGTTGGAGGGCTCGTGCCCGGGCTGCGTCGCTGGGACGTAACCGCTGCTGAGCGGCGGTCTTCCTCTGGAGTTCCTCCAGGGCGTGGCGGCCGTCGGCGAAGTGGTCCTCTGGTTCCCGGAGCCTTTCGCGGAGCTGCCGTTCGGCGGCCTCCTGGATCTTCGGGTTGATGTGCTGCTGCCTGGTCCAGGTGGCGCGGTGGGCGGCGATGGCCTCCCGGTATCCCTCCGGGGCCTCTTCCCGCGTGTACCGCCTGGGCGTGGCGGCAGGTTGCGGAGCTGCGGCGGGCGCGGGTGTCCGGTCGTCATGGGGTGACGGCGAGGTGAGTGCGGCCGGGCGGAGGATCTCCAGGCGCCGGACGGTGTCAGGGCCGACGGTGTCGTTGACCTTGGCGGTGATCTGCTTCTGGTGGAGGGTCAGCTGCGTGCGGTAGGCGGGTGTTGCGGGCCGGAGGTGCAGGGTGCCACTGGCGGCGTCGAACTGAACGGCCTCCACCTTCCCGGCGAGCTCGGGCGCGATGGCTGGCCACTGATCGATGACGCTGCCCGCCGTCGCGGCCGCGGCCGCCGGAGTGGCCCAGCCGCGCTCCGCAACCATCCGCGACAGAGCATCAGCGAAAGCCAGCGGATCGCGGCCGCCGCCGCGCTGAGTACGGGTTGTCGTGTTGCGGGTGCGCTTGGGCTGAGGTGCGCTCTTCGCGGCAGCGCGGGCGCTCCGGAGGGCGATGCGGGCTAGGTCGGCCCCGGTCGGTGTGGTGTTCTCGCTCATGCCGGGGCTCCCGTCCAGCTGTTGAGGAAGGCGGCCATATCGGCGGCCGCGCTGTGGTCGCTGAGGTCGTCCAGGCCGAGCTCAGCCTGCCGGGCTGAGTAGGTGGCGAGACCTTCGGCCAGGCCGTCCAGCACGCTGCGCACCAGGTCGGGGCTGGAGGCTGCAAGCGGACCGGAGGCTTCCTGCTCGTCCCAGCCTTCGGCCAGCTCTGCTGCTGCGCTCTGGTGCTCAGCGGTGGCCTGCTGGGCCAGGCGGGCGCGGATGTAGGCGGCGGGGCGGGCCGGGCGCCAGGTCAGATGCCAGGAGTGGAGCTCCGCGGTGATCGTCGGCCAGTCCCACCCGGCGTCCGTGAACGGCCGCAGCGCGACTTCCAGCTCCCGCAGACTGGCCCGCTGCGTCCAGGTGACCCGGGGCCTGACCTGCTGGACGATGCCGATCCCCTGCCGCGTTTGGCCCGCGGTACGGCGGCTCCCGTCGCTGTTGTAGCTGATCTCGAAGGAGGGGCGGGGGGCTTTGCGGCAGCTCGCGCGCTTGCGCGAGGTGTCTTTACAACCACTCTCAACCCGCACATCAGGTGATTGGTGGTAAAGACCAGGAGAATGGGGCTCACGGCTCGCTGAGCAGGAGTTATCCACAGTGGGGTTATCCACAGGACGTGCTCCCATGCCTCGGGATGTGCGGGTCCGGCGAACCTCCGGCCGAACGCGCCGGTTCCGGCGGCCGGTTGCCTCCCGATCCGCGCTCCGTGCGGCCGAGGCGGCGACCGCGAGCTCCCGGCCGGCCGGGGTCACTCCGCAGACGCGGGCCTGGTAGCCCGTACCGTCCAGCCGGTGCCCCATCGCGTCGTCGTACGCCGGAGGGATCACCGCGCCGTAGATCGTCGCCGTCGCCATGTACGGCTCCCCCGGTGACGCCAGGTTGCGCTTGCTGCCGCGGACGAGCCAGACGAGGGAGCCCAGCTCCCGCAGGATCCGGATGTGGCGCTTGACCGTGGCCCGGGAGAGTCCGGTGCGGCGGACGATGCCGTCCAGGTCGTAGATGGCGATACCGCGCCGGTAGTCCATCCGGCCCGCGAGGTCCTCCGCGACCAGCATGGTCGAGGGGCCGGCCCCCGGGTGCAGGCCCGCTGACAGCAGCCACACCACGGAGCGAATCCACGCACGCGGCTCAGCGCGCCGAGAGGCAGTACACAGGATGTCCTGCGCGTCCTCCTGGATGGCAGGAATACGTGTAGGACTCGGTGTGGAACCCGGACGCACAGCGTCCGAAGACGAAGCCGCCCGGGAACGGGGCAACATGACGGCGAGGGCCGCCACCGGGCTCACAGCGAGCCTTCGTGGAGGCTCGGCAACAGGCACAGTGAGCGGTCGACGAAAAGGTCACTTTTGGGCGCAAAGCGCACGGCCGTAGGCCATGCAGCCGACGCCTCCGCGCTGACGCGCAGCGGGTAGGACAAAGCGAATCCCCTGGTTAGGGGAGCCGTGACCAGGGGATGTGACCTGACAATGGCCCAGGGATAGTGGCGGAGCGGATGAGTGTCCGCGTATCCTGGGTACAGGTGACCACGGAGACCGCGAGGTCCACCGGTATCACCCCGGAGAGGTCACCTCACCGGACACGACTCGGAGCTGTGGAAGGCGTGCGAGTCGACTCAAGGAGCCGTTCCCTCCCTGCCAGGAGGGGGCGGCTTCGTCTTTTTAGGGGCCGCGGGGGCTGCTGGTCACGAGATCACCCTGTCAGTAGGCGGGAATCTGGATGAAGAACTACAGAGGCTGGGCGTTGCCCCAGCCAGCCAGACAGACGGTGTGCGGGAGCTTCGGTCCGCACGTGCTCGAAGCCCTCCCGGACGTAGAACGATTGCAGAGCGGTATTGCTACGCCAGCAGTCCAGGCGGACCCAACTCTTGCGCTCCTGCTGGGCCTGATGACCGGCCCAGTCGAGTAGCTGCCCACCGAGGCGGCGCCCCATCGCGGCGCGCGCGGTGATGAGCTTAGCGACGTAGACAGCATCCTCCGGCCGATCCTCGGGCTGCCAGAAATCCATGTCAGGCGGTGCGAGAGTGATGGTGGCGAGGACCCGCCCCTCCTCCTCGACGAGCCAGGTGCGTCCCGCTGCGATGTCAGCCTGCCACTTCGCGAGTGCCGGAGCCCGCGTTTGCGGGTTACGCCATTGATCGATCCCTGCCTCGCTGAGCCATTGCTCAGCTTCGACGCGAAGATCCATCAGCGCGGCGACGTCCTCTTCACCTGCCGGTCGAATCATCATTCGCTGACGTCCATCTCATACACGAGGATGTGCCGATCTCCTGGTGCGATCGTCACCATCACTCGGACCGGGCAATCCGCCCCGTAGCCGATACGCACGTGCTGCGCGACCGGCGTACCGACCGGCAACTGCAGGCGCTCAGTCTCCTCAGGAGTAGGCATCCGGATGGCGATCTCATCCCGTACGTGGTGCTGAGGGTGGCCGATGCTCCTCAAGATGCCGCCCGGGATCGCCACATCGCCCTCTTGCTCCAGCAAGGTGTCCTCCGCCAAGGCGAGAGGGAAAGAGCTGGTGCTGAGCTGAAACGGGCGGTCATCCACGAGACGCATACGAGTGCGCGTGAGTACCGAGTCACCCTTGGCGATCTGGAGCCACGCGGCGACCTCGGCTGACGCTGGACCGGTACTGACAGCTACCTGCTGAGCGGGCGTCCGGCCCGCAGCTGTGATTGCCGCTGACCAGTCATCCATCGCTCGTGAGTCGCGGCGCTTCCCACGCTCGAAGTGAGTCAGATTCCAGGTGATCGGCTTGTCCAGCCGAACGCGGCGCCTTCCTCCCTGTTCGCCTACAACGAGGCCCTCCAACTTCAGAAGATCAATACCCGCGCTTACCGTCTTGGCCGTGACGCCGTACGCATCCGCCAACTCGCGGCTCGTAGGCAGCGGGTGCCCAGGCGGCAACACGCCAGTGCGGATCTGCTCTCGCAGGTCATCTGCGATCGCTCTCGCCGTCGTTCGGCGCTCGGTGTGCGACGTCATGGCGTGCACAGTACCTCTAACTGCGAGTTAGGTACACAACTGTGAGCCACTTGAGGACCTCTTGAGCTTCTTGGGTACTTAACTATTGACTTTGGGTTACCCGCTTCGTGTACTGTCGGCGCTGTCGGCGAAAGTTATGTACCAAAGTCGATGACAGCAGGGGTCACCGTTCCTTCGGGGGCGGGGCAGTGGGGTGAGCCGAGCTCCCCCGGCAGAGGCACCTGTACCGAATAGCTCCACCTGATCCACCTCGAAAGCGCTGCTGCGCTGTCTGTCCGCCAGGACCAACCCCCCGCCCATATGGTGGGGCCGGCCTGGCGCGGCAGAGAAGGCAGCACCCGCACCCGTACCCGTCAGGAGGATTCGATGCCCCGTAAGCGTCCCGGCCGCGTCCGGACCAGGAACACCAACCGCCGTGCACCGCTACTGCTCAGCACCATGGCCCCCCAGGACTTCAACGTTCGGCCCGGCGAGACGAAATCGATCGCCTGCCCCGATTGCCGCACCTGGCGCCGGATCATGGGCGACACGGTCCTCAAGATTCGCGAGCACGTCAGCGACGAGCAGGGCGCGACGCGCACCGCCTGCCCCGGCAGCGACCAGCTCGTGGTCGTCAACATCGACATCCGGCGCTGGCAGGTCGAGCAGGACCGCCTGCTGCGGGACGCGATGCCGCAGGACAACCGGCGTGCCGCACAACAGTTCTACAAGCCCCTTCCGGCCGCAGCCGCCCCGGTGGCACGGATCAAGGGAGAGGCCACGCTGGAGACGACCCGGCAGTCCTACCTGGCGCACCGTAAGGGCTGCATCCGGTGCGTCGGCGGCCAGCACTGCACCGACGGCGGCATCCTCGGCCGCCGCTATGTCCGTGCCCTCCATGAAGAGCCCGCTCGCCGAGAGGCCCGCGAGCAACTGGAGCGCAAGGCCCGCCGGACCGAACGGGCGCGGACTGCTTCGTCCGTTCGCACGGCGCAGTGGGCCAAGTACGGCGGCCTGACGGTCGAGACGTCGAACAACCGGTGCACGCCCCGCCTCCCGGAAACCCGCTCCGAGTTCAGCGGCCCCCAGCTCCCGCTGGCCCCTTATGACGAGGCGGCGCACGACCTGCGGCAGGCCGAACTGGGCAAGCAGTACGCCGCCCGGACCTCCGCCTGACCCGTACAAACCAGGACGAACAACCACGGCCCCGGCCGCCCCGATCATGCAGGGGCGACCGGGGCCGTGGCTGCTCGTACAGCAGCACAGGGCCACCGGCCCCGCAAGCAAGCGACGCACCCCCGGGCTTAGGCCCCCGAGGGTGCGTCTTCGCAGATCACCCCGCAGAGAGGGAAATCATGCGCGTGAACAGGATGACATTCCATCAGTCCCCGCCGGCACGTGGGGCCGCTACGACCGGCGTGTGTCCGGACTGCCAGCTCATCATGGAGGTGTGCACGTGCCGGGGCGGCGTCGCCGTCCTCGACCAGCACACCGAGACCATCCCCGCCCCGACGGCTGGTGGCGGGTACGGCGACTGGGAGGACCGCGACAACCAGCGCGGCCCGGAGCGGGACGAGACCGACACTGACCTCTTCCGTCAGCTCGTCCGCCAGCTGGTGGACGACGGCGACGACCGCGCCGCCACGGCCGGCCGCCGAGCGCGGCGCACGGTCAAGGAGATGACCGGCCAGTCCCTGCCGCCGGTGCTGCACATGACCCGGCCGCTGACCTTCACCCCGACCGCTCCGGCGGGCCCGGTGGCGGGCGGGCAGTGCACGAGTTGCGGCGGGTACGGCGGCAAGGTCGTCGACACCAGCGATGGCACCGTCACCCGTCAGACCTGGCACTCCTGCATCCCGTGCGGCGGTACGGGGGTAGCCCGATGAGCAGCTGTGGACACCCCCCGCGCCTGGTGACCGTCAACCACGTCGGCTCCGACGGCAAGCCCTACCAGTCCGTAACTCACGAGCCGTGTCAGTGCGGCGGCAAGCAGTAAAGCTGCTGATGCCGCATCGGATACGCGCCGCCCGGGCCGCGCAGTACCTCGCGGTCCGGGCCCTCACTGCCCACGGTCTGGCGCACCCGCTCACCCTCGCGCTCCTGGCGGCCGCCTCCACGGCAGCCGCCAGGGCGTGGGACCGGGGCCACCGCGTGGACGCGATCCACACCGCACCCGTACAGAGAGCCCGCCGTGCCCGCTGACCTCTACACCCGCTACATGGACGCCCACCGCAAATGGGCCGACCACGCCGCCGACTGCGGCACCTGCACCACCACCCGGCCCGGCTGCCCCGACGGCATCCCGCTGTGGGAGCGGTACTGCCGCCTGCAGGACGCCTACCTCACCCACCTCCGCACGAGAGGCACTGACCTATGACTGCCACCATCACCTCCCTCACCGCCTTCGCTGCTGCCGCTGCGGCGGACACCGTGTACGTATCCCCGCCCGCCCCGATGTTCTTGGCCAGCATCCCGACCGGGGCCGGGGCCGACGTGCACGTCTACCGGGACTCCGACGGCAGCCTCAGCAGCGACTGCACCGGCTGCGGCGAGTACGCCTGGACGCTCCTGGTGACCCCCGAATTCGCCCAGGAACACGCCGCAACCTGCTTCCGCCCGCCCCGCTCGCGGGCGGCCTGACGGGCTGCCAGCTGCCTCCCCTGCCCGTCCCGGCCCCGCGCCGGTACGGGCAGGGCCGGGGGGGGAGCCGGACAGCCCCACCCCGCTCCACCCGTCTGCTGACCCCACCTTGCTGAGGAGTACGCAATGACGCGCACGCTCACGACCGACGCTTTCCGCGACCAGCACGGCGACCCCGCCACCTGGAGCCCCGCCACCCTGGACAGCTACCAGGTGATCGGGGACATCGCCCCGCCGTCCCCGCCGCCCTACACCCACCGTGAGATGCAGGCCGAGGCCGAAGCGTGGCACACGTCGGCGGCCGGGCAACAGCGCCTGGCCGACGAACTGGCCCGCAAGGGCCACACCATCGCCGCCGGTATCCACCGGCGCGGCGCGCAGGACGCCCGGCAGCACGCGGAGGCGGCCCGGCTCGGCTGGCCCGCCTACGAAGCGTTCCTCAACGGCTGGTGACGGCCGGTCTGGCGGTTGCCCGATCCGCCCGCCCCGACCGCCCAACCACCAGGGCGAGCTAAACCGCCGTACCCCGCAGGACCTGGATCGGACCGGGCACGGGTTCGTCCAGGACATCGAGTCGTTCGTCGCCGGGACGATTGCGGCCTCCACCCCGCCCTCCTGACACCGGGGCGATGACCCCGGCCGCCGTCGCCTGGCTGCGCCAGCACCTCACGCAGCACAGCAGCACGCTGCCCACCCAGCGCTGACCGCCCCAGCACAACGGCCCTCCGAGTCCCCGGCATTTGAGCTGCCGGGGCCTCGGAGGGCCTGGTCACGACCTTACCCACCGCCGTAGATCCACGGTGACCTCTTGCACGGAGGCGCCCGGAAGAGAGAGGACACCCTGTGGCCACCAACACCGCCACCCGCCGCAAGCGCCAGCCCGCGGCGAACGCGAAGTCCCGCAAGGGGCGCGCCAAGGCACCGGCGACACCGGTCTCCATTCCCGCCCAGGCCGCCGCTCCCGAGGAGACGGTGCCGCTGGTCTTCCTGGAGGCCGACCCGGTCCTGGCCGACGCCGCCGACCGCGCCGCCGACCTCCGGGACCAGGCCGACGCCGACGTCGTGCGGATCCTCGCCGACGGCGAGGCCCGTGCCAACGAACTGCTGGAGGATGCCCGCACTGAGGCCGCCTCGATCACCGAGGCGGCCACCACGGAGCAGTCCCGCCTCCTAGCCGCCGCCGCCACGGACGCCGACCGGGTCCGCACGGAGGCCGCCACCACGGCGGCTGCCGACGCCGACCAGGTCCGCGCCGCCGCCGAGACCGAGGCGGAGCAGCTGCTCGTCGACGCGCGCCGCCAGGCCGGCACCGTCACGGCGACAGCGGCCAATGAGGCGGAGAAGGTCCTCGCCGACGCCAAGGTGACGGTCGAGGAGCTGCTCGCCGACGCGCGCCGCCAGGCGCAGGAGGTCACCACCACGGCGGCCGCGCACGCCGACGAGGTCCGCACCGAGGCCGCGCAGGCCGCCGCGAAGACCCTCTCCGACGCGGAGACGCAGCGCACCGAGCTGCTGGCCGGTGCGGAGCGCACGGCGGTGGAGACACGCACCCGGGCCACCACCGACGCCGAACAGGTGCTGGAGCGGGCACGGAGCGAGGCCGACCGGGTGCGCGAGAGCGCGGACGGCCAGGCCGCGCAGGTACGGGCCGGAGCCGAGAAGGTCGCCGCCGGCCTTCGCTCCGACGCCGACCGCGCCCTGGACGACGCCCGCACCTCCGCTGAGGAGCTGCGGACGGCGGCCGACAAGGACGCCGCCCGGCTGCGCGAGCAGGCCGAAGCCGACGCGCAGTTGGCCCGGGAAGCGGCGGCGCAGGCCACGGCCGACCAGGCCGCCGCCGCTCAGGCTCGCGCCGAAGCGGACCGGATCCTTGAGGCGGCGACGCAGCGCACCGTGCAGCGGGCGCGGCGCCGGGAGATCCGGACCGAGTCGCGCACAGCCCGGCGCAAGGCCCGCGACGAAGCCCGGCCCGCCGGCGGGGTGCCGCCGCTATCCGGGCAGGAGTTGGTGCTGGTCGTCGGGATCGTCCTGGCGGCCGCGGTCGTCTCCACCCTCGGGCTGCTCTCCTCCTACACCGCGCTGGAGACCAAGGCAGCGACGTGGGGCTGGGACTGGCCGTGGCTGCTCCCCGTCGGCATCGACGTCGCGATCCCCGCGTTCACCGGAGCCAACCTCATCCTCATCCGGATGGGCATGGAGCTCCGCTGGATCCGCTGGGTGCCCCGGGTGCTGACGGCGGTGACGGTCTACCTGAACTGGCAGGCGTCCTCCACCCCCGGAGGCCGTATCGGGCACGCCGCCCTCACACTGCTCTGGGTGATCTTTTCCGAGATCGCCTCGCACGTGTACGGCACCCGGATCGGCGCGGTCACCGGCAAGAAGCGCATGGAGACAGTGCGCCGCTCCCGCTGGATCCTCGCCCCGATCCCGACAGCCCGCCTTCGCCGCCGGATGATCCTGTGGGAGATCACCTCCTACCAGCAGGCGCTCACCCGCCTCCAGGAGGAGACCTACACGCGAGCGCAGCTCAAGGAAGACTTCGGGCTGCTGTGGCGCTGGAAGGCCCCGCTGGACAAGCGGATGGCGCTCAAGCTCGGCTCCGCGCCCGCCGCGCTCGCTGACACGCTCACCCCCGAGGACACGCTCACCGTCGAACGGGTGGAGGAGAGCGAGCACGCTCGCCCGGACATGAGCGCGCTCACCGATGAGGCGACGCGCGGCGAGCGCGAGCGCCCGGCGCTCACCACCGGCGCTCACGAAGGTGAGCGCCCCACGGACGATGACGACGCTCACCGAGCGGACGGCGCGCTCACGCGCAGCGAGAGCGACGCGCTCACCGAGCGCCGCCACGCTCGCATCCGTCTCCTCTACACCGAGCTCGGGCGCCGTCCCGAGTGGAAGGAGATTCGCGACGCGCTCACCGACGCGAAGCTGTCCGACAGTCCGGTCTCCCGCCCGACCGCCCAGCGCCTGCGCGCTCAGGTCGAAGAGGCCACCCCGGGCGCGTAGGTGAGCGCCCGGTGAGCGCGAGGCGCTCACCGCCTGACGCTCACGCTCGCCACCGGCCCGCGCTCGGGGTGCGAGCGCGGGCCGGTGTGTGAGCGCGAGCGTCAGGCCGCTCGCCCGCCCCTCCCCGAGCTCGACTGAGTTGAGAGGAACTCGACATGAGCGATCTTCAGTACGCGATCGGCGTGATCCTCGTCCTGATCACCCTCGCCATGATCCTGGCCACGCCGTTCCTGCTGGTCCACTCCCGCAGCCTGTACGACCACGGCCCCACCTGCTGGTGGTGCCACCCCCGCCTGCTGCCGCGCAAGCGGCGCTGACCTGCTGGCCATGGTCGCCACCGGCCCCGCTCACACCCGAGCGCGGACCGGTGACGGCCACGGCCGGCAGGCCGCTCGCCCGCGCCGCGCCCCGAGCGCGGACACAGCGGGCCAGGCACCACCCGCCCCGCGTCAGACCGCATCCGTCTCCCCCGCACCGAGTTCGGGCGCCACCCCGAGCAGCCGGAGACCCACGACGCGGTTCAGGCGCACGAAGGCCCCCCGCTGAAGCGTGATCAGCGGGGGGCCTCGGTCTTCTGCTCACGCAAGAAAGGAGCACAGCATGGCACCCGCGACGACCGGGCCGGCCCCGAAGTCCGGGAGCTTCACCCGTACGACGACCCCGCCGGCGCCCGCGCTGGCACCCCCCACGGTGATCCCACCGGCCCTGGAGATCTGGGCGCCCGACCCCCCGACCTGGAGCCAGCGCATGATCCCCAAGGGGATCCGGTCCGCGATGGCTGACCTGGGGCTTTGGCAGGAGCCGCGCCCCTTGAAGCCCTCGTTCCACCTGGTCCAGGTGATCGAAGTCCTCACCCGCTACGGCTGGTGCCAGAGCTTCGATTTCTCCCCCACCGGACGTATGTGCATCAGGGGTGCCCAGACCTTTCTGGAATCCACCGGGCACGTCACCACGATCGACCGGCGCAAGGCCGTGAATTACCTCCAGTCCCAGTTGGTCCGCCAGGGCGTGAACATGCGGTTCTGGGAGTGGAACGACCTTTCCAGCAACACCTTCCGGGGTGTGGAGGCCACCATTTCGGCGGCCTCTGACATGGCGCGTAAGAACGGAGACTGAAATGACACCGGACGAAGAGAGGGAATTCGAAGGAATTCAGGCCGGAATGACGGCCGGAATGACCTTCGGGAACAGCACTCCGGACGCTTCCCCGTACGCCGACGAAGGGCCTTACGGAACCCCGGTCGTGCACAAGAAGGCCGGTCTGACCCGCCGTGGAAAGGTTGCCATCGCGGTGGCCGGAGTGGCGATCGTCGGCGGCGGAACCATCTGGTTCCAGGTCCATTCGGCGGCCGTCGCGAAGGACGAGAAGGAGGCCGCCGCTCTCCAGATCCAGATGAAAAAGCTGGAACTGGAGGAAATCAGGATTCGGAACGAGCAGGCGCGCACCGACAAGAAGGCCGCGAGCGCTTCCGCAGAGAAGATCCAGGCGGCCGTCGACAAGTGCGTGAAGGACTCCTCCGGCCTGATCGGCAAGGGGTTCGGCTCGCCCTCCAGGGGCGAGGTCGTGGCGGACTGCAAGCAGCAGTACGAGACCGCCGACGGGTCCGGCATGCAGGCCGCCGGCAACGTCCAGGACGCCAGCAACACGGGCGGCGGCGGGATCAACTCCCCCGCCCTGCTGGGGCTCGTCGCCGGTGGCGGCCTGGCCGTCGCGCTGTTCGCACGCAAGGGCAAGAAGGCTGACGCCTAGTCACGCACGGTGATTAATTACTCCCTCCCTCCCTGGCGGAGAGCGCCGCAATCGGACTCCCATGGTCCGGCTGATCGGCCGCTCTCCGCTCGGGAGTAAGGAGTAAGGAACCATCTTGATCACGGAGAGTGAGGAAACCATGGCGACCGATACGGCGCCCCCGGTCCCCGCGGGGCCCCCCGATCCGCCCGCTGCGCCGGCCGCCCCCGCCGCGTCGGCGCCCACCGGAGACACCGGCATCATGGCCGCCCTGATGGCTGCGGTGGAGCCCGCCCGGCCGGTCACCGCGACTGCCGGGGCCAGGCCGGAGGGCGACGACCCGGCCGCGAAGGCGGACCCCGACGGAGTGGTGGACCGCTCCTCCCCGGGCGTCACCAGCGAGCAGTTCAAGGCCCCGGAGGATTTGACCGGGGCCGGATCCGATGCCGCCGGTGCCAAGCACAAGGAAGGCGTTTTCAAAACGCTGATCCGGGCGGGCGCGACCCGCTGGGCAAAAGGCGGCGGGACCGCGAACAAGCGGCTGGACCTGGAGAAAGCCAGGGCCGGTGCGCACCAGGTGAAAGAGGCCCGGACCACCACGGTCATGAAGTCGCCTGGACTTCCCACCCGAAACGGCTCCGGAGGGTCCGGTGGAGGGGGCCGTAATTCCGGCGGAAACAGCGGCGGAAATTCAGGCCGTAATTCCACCGGTACCGGCTCCACGGGTACCGGACGTGGCGGAAGCGGCGGCACCACCGGAGGCGGCGGGCGCGGCTCGTCCGGCTCGAATGGGAACGGCGGATCCGGCAGCGGGCGCGGCACCAGCACAAACGGTGGCGGAAGTTCGCCGAAGGACACCGGCCCCAAGGGGCCGAAAGACTCCGCAGGAAAGGGGAAGGACGGCTCCTCGGGGAACGCGGGATCCGGTGGAAAGGCTGGCAAGGACGGAAAGGCCGGTGTCTTCGGAAACGGCGGCGGATCGACATCGGGCGGCTCGTCCGGCGGTAATTCCGGCACCTCGAAGGACAAGGCCGACAAGGACAAGGGCTCGAAGGCCGACCTGACGAAGGGCGGCGGTGGCCAGGGCTCGGGCGGCTCCTCCGGGAGCAGCGGTGGATCCGGGAAGAACGGCGGCTCCTCCGGGGGCAGCGGGTCCGGAAAGAGCGGCTCCTCCGGGAGCGGCGGCGGATCCGGTTCGAGCGGCTCCTCCGGCAAGAACGGCGGGTCCGGCAAGAACGGCGGCTCCGGGAACAGCTCGAACGGGACCAACGACCGGACCCCGCTCCAGCGTTCGCGGGAGACGGGGCACGGCGACGGCTCCGCGGTCCGCAACGCGGTCGACCACGTGAAGGCGTACGCGCAGGGGACCAAGGACGGCTACCAGGACAAGAAGGAGGAGAACGGCAAGGAGCACGCCCGCCTGGACAAGGCGCACGCCGACCACAAGGCGAAGCAGCAGGACCCGAAGAAGGGCGACCCGAAGCAGCAGGGAACGGCGGTCACCGGGCCCAGCGGCCAGACGATCGTCATCGCCCCGCCGGAGAACGGAGACGACGGAGTGAGCACGGACGTGAAGCCCCTCCTGGTCAAGGAGATCGACGCGAACACGCTGACCCTGGGCACGGACGGTGCCCGGGGGTCGGTCAGCCGCAAGGAACTCCGCAACTTCAAGCAGTACGAACGCAAGCTGGAGGCCAAGGAGAACCACCTGATCAAGGTGGCCGACGCGTGCAAGTCGCTCCAGGCCGCAGCCGAGGACGAGGCCAAGGACTGCCAGGAGCTGGCCGACCAGGCCAAGGCCGTCGAAGGCGGCGAGAAGTTGGCCGCGAAGCTGACGCGGCTGGCCGACGCGGCGAAGGCCCAGGCGACGGAGGCCGCCGAACTCCACAAGCGCGCGAAGCGGGCGGCGGAGATGTGCAAGGTCGTCATGACCAACATCGGCACCCGGTATGCGCCGCTGTATAAGGCCGTCGTCGACAGCGACGAGACGAAGCCGGCCGAACTGCGCTTCTACAACGACAAGGGCTCCTACGCGCCTGCCGCGTAGCACCAGGAGGGACAGAAGATCATGGCGGAACTGACGTACAAGGTCCTCGTCCGCAAGACGCAGGAGAAGGAGAAGGCGCTGGCCCGCAACGCGGAGGGCGTCAAGAAGGCCGCGGAGAACATCAAGGAGCTGGCCGACGACACCGCCTCCGACGCGGACGCGCTGGGCGCCAAGAGCGTGGACCGCGACTCCCTGGCGGAGTGCCAGGAGCTGTCGAAAATCATCCGCGGCGTGTCGGAGGGCGCGATCACCTACGCCTCGAAGACGGCCGACACCGCGAAGGCCGCGAAGGCGGCCGGAGACCAGGCCCGCACCACCCACGCCGGGTTCCAGGAGGCGTTCGACCGCTCCGACGTGACGGACCTGGAGAAGGTCAGCCGCGACTGGTTCGAGCAGGAATAGCAGCACCCAGCACCACCCACCATCGGCGCGGCCAGCCCCGGGGAATCGCATCCCTGCGGGCCGGCCGCGCCTTTGCAGATCCCCCAACCCAGCAGGAGTAGCCCCCGATGTCCACCATCACCAAGACCGTGCCGAACGCGGAGCCTGCGGAGCGAGCCACCGCGGCGCTCCAGATCGTCCTCCCCGTCGGGGTGGGCATCCTGGCCCCCTACCTGGACCCGAACGCGGCGGCCTACGCCGGGGCCGGCTTCATCGCCGGTGCGACGTTCGCCGGCGCCAACTACATGAACCGCCTTGGTCGCTGGGCGAACCAGCTCCCCGGAATCGACATCGCGCGGGCGCACCGCGACACCATGGGGATCTCCACGATCACCACCGGCATGGGCTTGGCCCTGGGCCAGCTGGGCGGAGCCGAGGCATCCGAAGCGCTGATGGCCGGTGTATTCGAGCCGACCACCGTTCCGGGGATCCTGTCGCTGGGCTGGTGGGCCGCGGTCGTCTTCACCGGCTGGCGTCTGCGCCGCGTCTTCGGCAGGCAGAAGATCGAGGTGGAGCAGGCGCAGCCGACCGGGCAGGCCGCCCTCGCCAACACCGGCACCCCAGCCCCGGTGTCCCTGGCCGACAAGATGATCGCGGCCTGGGGGCGTGTGATCAGCGATCCGAAGAACGGCCGCCACCGCAACCAGGTCCTCTCCGACGTCGTGATCTACGCGGACCGCTGGGAGGGACGGGTCACCGCCGCCCTGGGCGACTCCGTGAACGTGTCGAAGGAGGCCGTCTCCAGCCTCTTCGGCCGCTCGGTCGACGACATCACCCTGAAGTACGGGGCGCACTCCGGGGAAGCGTTCATCACCGTCTGGTACACCCAGCGCCCGGAGCTGGACCCCTCCACCCTCCAGGGCGCCTGGAAGCGCGTCCAGGCGCGGGTCCTGCCCAAGACCCACCTGGAAGAGGTCGGCGAGGACGTGAACACCGGCGGCCAGGTGGCGCGCGTCGTGGCCGACGACGACCTGGACGCACTCCCCCGCGTCGTCAACCTCGGGGAGCTGGCCGGAGCGCTGCGCCGCTCCATCGACCTCGTCTCCTACGAGCCGGGACGCCGCGACCCGCGCCGCGCGATCATCCGCATCATGGACCACAACCCGCTGGAGGCAGGCCACGAATTCCAGGGCCTGGACTCCCTGGTGGCCACGCCGGGCGGCTGGGTCAACATCGGGAAGATCGTCTCCGGGTTCCCGGCGAAGCTCCAGCTGTTCGACCCGAAGCTGGGCGCCCTGCACGTCGTGATCGCCGGTACCACCGGCTCAGGCAAGGGCGGCACGGGCCAGATGATCAGCCTGGCCTACCACGCCAACAAGATGGCGCAGATCTACGGCGACCCCAAGGGCGCCAGCAACCCCGCGATCCCGAAGATGGCCGCCTACAGCGGCCTGACGAAGTACGGCGCCCTGGGCGCCATGCGGCTGTCCTGGTGGGTCCTCCAGCACCGGATCGACGAGGCCGCCCGCCTGGACCTGAAGAACTTCGAGCCGTCCGCGATGCGGCCGTACTGCGCCACGATCCTCGACGAGGCCGCCCAGATGCTGGCGCCGGGAGCGGAGAACCGCAAGGAGGCCATCAAGATCGTCAAGGATGGTGCCTCGCTGACCCGCTCCATGGGCATGCCCTGGGTCCTGATCAACCAGACCGTCAACTTGGACCAGCTGGGCGGCGAGCAGGCCATCCGCGCCAACCTCATCGCGGGCGGGACCTGGATCATCCTGCGCACCGACAGCGACCAGGTGAACCTGGGCGACCTGCCCCCCGGCTTCGACGGGCTGGACCCCTCGCTGATCCCGCCGGTGTGGGTAGAGGAGGACGACGCGCTGGTCTACGACCCGACCATGGCGGAGTCGGACCCGCGCCGCACCTTCGGCCTCGGCTACGTCGCGGCACCGGGCGGGCGCGCGGGCATGATGCGCATCGACACCCTGGAAGACGCCACCGAGCACATCCGGCCGGAGAACATCATGGCCCCGGTCGACGTCCCCTGGTGGGGCGACCAGGCGCACATGGAGGAGCTGGCCCAGACGCCCATCCCCGGCTTCGAAGAGAAGGACAGTGAGGGCGGAACCGGCGAGGCCGGGACCTCATTCCCCGGCGTCGACCTCCCGAAGGCCAAGGAGCTCACCTCGGAGGAGAAGGTCCTGGCCGCCCTCCGTGACGAGTCCGACCCCATGTACGTGGACATGGTCGACCAGGGCGACGAGATCGACCCCGAGGACATCGACTACGTGGAGCGGGGACAACTCCAGGCCGCCTGCGGGGTCGCGGAGTCGACCTTCGCGAACGTGCTCAACAAGCTGGAGAAGAAGGGGCAGATCCACCGCGTCAAGGACGGGAAGTCCTCGAAGGTGGCCCTGGGCAAGCGGCCAGAAGAAGACGCCGAAGAAGCCGCCTGACCGAAGGACCGCGCCGACATCCTCACCGCCGCCACCCGCTGACCCGGCCACCCCATCACGGCCCTGCGCCCCGCCGACGCCTCTTGTCGACGGGGCGCAGGGCTGCCCGCACCCTGACTCGCCCGATCACTTCGATCCTGACCCTCCCCCGGTGACCGGACACCGAAGAACCTGCCCTCGCGGGAGGGCGCGCCACCGAGATGGCGGATACAACTGGTAGAGTTTTATTTGTCAGTCGCTTGGGCTGGCCACACGCACCGCTGCGCGCAGTGAACTGCCGCACGCCCGGCAAGAGAGCGCGCCAGCGCTGCCCCCTTTCATGCCGCCCCAGCCTGCATCAGGCCCCGCGGCATAACCCACCCGTCCGTCTCTGGAGGTCTCTCGTGCCCAAATCCCGTCCGCGCCGCCGGATCGGCAGGCCCCACCCGCAGTGCCCCGGCCCCCGCCACCCGCTCCCACAGCGCCGCCTTCCCGGTACCTGGTGCCGTTGATGCCCCGCACCCGACGCAAGGCGCGCGAGGTGACGCGGGTGCCGCGCAGCGCTGCGACCCTGCCCGAGTTCGATCGTGGCGCCGTACCCGAAGGCCTCGTCACGAGACGGGCTCTTCGCGAGATGGGCCTGAGCCCCGGCGACAACGAGGGCCCGGTCGCGATCCTGCGGTGCCGCCTGTGCGCGACCCGCCCGAACTGGTCGTGCCGCCACCCGACCCGGGGATTCCTCCTCCGCGTCGACCTGGCCCGCCCTAAGCGTGTCCCGACGCTGGCTCAGGAACTGGCACTGGACCGGGCGATGGCCCGCAGAAGCACCTGCACCCGGTGCTCGCGCCGGTACGACTACTGCCTCCCGCTCCGCACATTGGGCTGCTGCGACCCGTGCGCCCGCGGATACGAGCCCACCCCCGGCACCTACGTCCTCGCCACCGTGCCGGTCACGCACCGGCTGGCCGCCTGAACAACCCCCTGGCGAAGGGGCGATCGCACGATGACCGAGATCCGCCCCGGGCCTCCCACCCGCTCCGAAGGAGCGTGGGGGCAGACACATCGTCCCTCACCTCCCCACTGGAGCCAGCATGAGCCCCCGCCCCAACGACCAGGACCGCTCCGAACTGCGCGACCTCGTCGCCAACGCGGTCCAGCACCGCGACACCGAAGGCGAGCGGATCGAGACCGAGTTCTGGCAAACGATCGACCGCCTGCAAGGGCGCTACCACGGTGCCCAGCAGGACATCGCCGACAAACTCAGCATCAAGCGCAACCAGATCCTGCGGCAGACCAAGCGCTACCGGCCCGCCGCCCAGGACACCGCCAACGACTGACGGAGAAACCCACATGACCAAGACCACCGAGACCACCGGGCCTGTCCCCGCCGCCGTGCGTGACTGGTCGGTGAGCTGGCCGCAATACGCACCGATCGACGTCACACCCCCCGAACTGCTCCCCGCTGCTCTGGCCCACCACGTGCCCGACTGGGCCGAGGCCGCCCCCACTCCGGCCGACGTCCTGGACTGGGACCGGCGCCAGGCCGACGCACTCGTCCCCTACCAGCTCGATGCCCTCGGCCAGCCGCTGAACCCGCTCGGGCGCACCGGCAAGTGCGGCCGGAACCTCGGGAAGTGGGGTGAGAACGCCGCCGCCGACCCGATCGTGGTCGCGGGCACCGGCCCCGACCGGCGGGTCCTGCTGATCACCCGGTCCGACATCGAGGTGGAGGCGATCCCCGGTGGGATGGTCGACCCGGGCGAGACCGCTCCAGCCGCGCTCGTCCGGGAGCTCCGTGAGGAGACGCGCGTCGACCTGCGCGACCGCACCCCGGTGATCCTCGGCGTCGACCTGGTCGACGATTGGCGCAACAGCGACCACGCCTGGGTCGCGTCCACCAGCGCGCTCTACCAGCTCGACGCCATGGTGACCGCCATCGGTGACGATGACGCGCTCCGTGCCACCTGGTACCCCTTCCGGGACCTGGACCAGCTCGCCGCCGTGATCGAGGCCGCCGGGCGCACCCTGTACACCGCGCACAGGCCCCTGTTGCAGCGCGCCCTCGACCACCTTGACCAGTCCGAGGCCACCGTCCCTGTCAGCTCGATCAACGAGTTGGTCGCGCGGCATGCAAACCACCTCGCCCAGCTCACCGAGGAGCCGCTCGCCGAGACCGGCTCCGACCTCATCGACCAATTGCGGGAGGGCGAGCACCGCCTCGCCCAGGCCGGTATCCAGGGCGGCGACGCGCTGGGCGTTGCCGCCGGACTGCTGGACCAGGCGCTCGACACGGAACTGGACGGAGGTACCCAGCTGGACCAGAAGGCGTTCGTCGTCGACGCCGCGACCCTGCTGCGCGGCCTCGCGGACATGACCGCCGAGTACCGCCGCACGGCTGCCTGACCTCGGACTCTGAACGCGTGAACGCGGCCCCGCCCCGCCCGCCGGGGCCGCCCGCCGCAACCGGAAGGACCCGATGAACCGCCTGACCTTCAAAACCGGCACCATGTGCACATTGATCGGACCGCCGGGCTGCGGCAAGTCCACCTTCGCCGCCCAGTGGCCCGAGAGCTGGCGGGTCTCCCTGGACTTCTACCGCAAGCTCGCCGCCGATACCGAGACCGACCAGTCCGCGACACCGGTCGCCGTGCAGATCCAGGACCTGCTCCTGGACGCCCGCCTGGCCCGTGGTCTGACCTTCTCTGAACTAACAGATCGTCCCGATTCGTGATCAATCACCGCTCCGTCACGGTGGG
>BMTG01000030.1 GCA_014649555.1 Streptomyces globisporus
CCGGCGCGGTAGGCGACCATCTCGCCATCCTGCGCAGCTCGGGGCTGCTCGTCCGCGCCAGGTCCGGAAGATCGGTGCTCTACCGGCGCACCCCGCTCGGCGAGGCACTGGTCGCCGGTTCGGGCTGAGCAATGCGACCCGGTGGGCCACGCTGGCCAAGCGTGACTGGACCGGCTACATCAGCAGTCGGCGAATCGGCGGCTAAGAAGTCGGTTTCTCTCGTGGGTGAGCCGCGACATCATGGGCGTCGGTAGGTTCACATGCGAGAGGACGAGTGCGGCGGGTGTCAGGAGATGGGCAGACGGATCTGACGGAGCTGTGGCAGCAGCGTTGGCCCAGTTGCCCTCCGGTTGGGTACAAGCTCCGCGTCCCGTATCGGGATGTCTGGGTACGTTTTCACAGCCTGCTGGAGTCGAAGCGGTACGCGGAGGACGCGAGCGAGTACACCGTCGTCCTGGAGCGTTACAACACCGTCCTTGAGGAGTTGTTCGCCGGCGCGGACGTGTATGTGATCACTCCGCTTTGGACGACCGAGGCCGATGTTCCGCCATTGGAACCCGTCACGGGGTATTGGCAGAGCCTGCTGGTGGAGGACGATCCTGACCCTGAGTTCCGCACGTACTGCCATCTCTTTGCCGCCCGCCGGCCCTGGCAGCGCGGCTGCATCGACGACTTGCTCCGAGATATCGCCGACGACAAGATGGCGGGAATCCTCATCACCGACACCCGCATGCAGCGCATCCACCACCCCTACGACGGTGGCGCCGATGTCTTCCTCGCCACGCCCGAAGAACGGGACCGGATGCGCGATCGGCACGCTGACTGGCTTTCCAGTCACCCCTCGGGTCTCTGACCGGCTCGGATTACCGCTCCGCTCGAATGGTCTTTACCGCAAGCACCGGGTTGAGGGGCTCCACCAACTCTTTGGTCGCGACGGCCACGAGGCGCGCGGGCGCATCATCCTCCAGCAACGCGCTCACGTACTCGATGGCCTCCGCGGGCGAGAGCACAGGCAGCCTTTGGCGCAGCGTCCGCACAGCATGCATGCGTCCGCGCGTAGCGGCGACGCCGCGGAGCGCATCGTGTAGATCGTCCACTGCAGTGCGCACCGGCAGCCCGCGTATCCGGGCCCGATAGTCGGCCTCCCACTCTCCGTTTACGGCGGAGACGACGCCGATCTGGTGCAGTCCTCCGTCGACGCGGTCGACCAGATACGGCCCGTTGCCAATCAGCGCGTACTTCGAGTCCCGGGTGCGTACGAAGTCCTCGGACTGCCAGGAAACGATCCACACCAGCTCGTGCTCCTTGACACGGACCAGAGCCATCCTCACTGCTTCCGCGCTTACAGCCTGCCACTGCTGATAGTCGCGTTCCAGCTGCTCTTCGACAGCCCTAACGGCGGCTTCTCGCTCGATCACGCGTGCAGCCTCCCGTACCGACCCGGTTTCGACCAGCGAATTCCCACAGCTCAGGGGCACGTAGGAGGGGTCTGACGGATCTTCTTGGCCAGGCACGCGACAGCAGCGGAACAGTGCCCTGGCGCAGTAGCCGGGGACATTGTGTTCTGGGAGGTAGGCGGAGAGGCGACGAGGGCAGGATTCGAACCTGCGTCCACCCGGGATCAGAGCCGGGCGCTCCTCCGCAGAGCTTCCTCGTCGCCACCGTGATCATTGCTTGGGCCGCTGTGCGGGTCAACTGATTTGCAGAGGCGGGCACGCGCGGGGCCTGCCACCGGTCACGTCCACTCCTGAGCGGCAACACGCTTTCCCTTGCCGGAGAAGACTCCTGCCGAACGGAGAGCGCTGGCCATGAGCGGGTCGGCGACGGCGACGCCGTGTACCAGCTCGGGTGTCCGCCGGAAGACGACGGCCTCAGCCGCTGGCCTGGGAGCCGTCCAGGCGCCGGCTATCGGGTCCACCCGATGCCGGACGCAAGCTGCTTCGACGAGCGAACGCGGGCAGTCCTTCTCACCCCGCAGTACTTCCCAGGGCAGAGGAAGGTCCGCCCAGACGTAGGTGTCCGGGTGCAGCCCGCCGCCGCTCATGCGGTGCCAGTACGCCACATCAGCCGCCATCAGGCGGGGCACCTTGCCAGGGCAAATCCGATCCAGGATCTCGCCCTGCCCCAGCTCGGTCAGCAGCGCGAACCAGTGGGCCCGGGCCGTATTCCATGCCTGTGCGGCCTGGTTCCACGTCGACGAGTCATCGCCACGGCGCACGATCATCGTGTCGCGTTCCAGCGGATGCCGGTTCCAGGCGTCCTCCAGTAGACCGGCGGCCTGGCGCAGGAAGCCGTTCCACCGAACCAGCAGCTGGGTGAGGTCCTGGTCGGACACCTGGGCCAGCACTTCAGCTGTGGGGTGCACATGCGCGACCGCGTACCAGCAGGCCCCCTCGGGGCGATTCCTCAGGCGCTGGAAGAGGGCCTCGGCGACCTCGTCGTAGACCTGACGCTGCCGACCGTTGGTGAACACGCTGCGCATGTAGCCGCGCGCGGTGACGTAGGCGATGAAGGCCGCCGTGTCCGGGTCTGTGGCGAACAGGTCGTACGGCAGGACGTGGGCGAGGGCACCTTTGCCGGTGATGGCCAATTCGCGTCGGCGCTGCTCGTGGATGAGTCGGGCCAGTTTGGCTTCCATCCGGCGCAGTAGTCGGAAACGCTTGTTGTACTGGCGTTTGGAAATCTCCCCGAGGTCCGCGGCCGTGCGCTCGGTCCGGTTGAGGCGGTCCATGCCGAAGTCGTTCTGCCCGTACGAGCGGCCGATCTCCTCACCCGCTCGCCGGATCACCATCTCGATCTGGGCTGGATCATCCCCGGCGTTGTCCGGAAGGTCCGGCACGTTCATGAACAGGTTTGCCGCGCGGGCAAGCTGGCGCTGTGCGCCAACCGGACGGGCGAACTCCTCCCGCATGGAGGTATAGCCGTGCCAGAGGTTGCGCAGCGAGTGCTCAGCCGCTTTGGCAAGCGCCACCTTGGTCGCTGTATCGAGGTCAGTGCCCTGGGCGGCGTACAGATCCTGGATGAGCCGGGCCACATCTTCCGGACGCTTGCGCAGTGTGAGCGAGGCGTGCAGTTCACGGAGGAGCTGTTCAAATGTGGGCGACGGCATGAGGCTCACCTTGTCATCACCACGACTGGGTCTCCACTGCTTATCCGCACACCGCAGGCACAGAGGCGAGCTACGCAGCGTTAGTCTCGACGTACCTCTCGATGGCCGGCCTCGGATCCGAACTGCCTCGCCGCTCTGCGTTGCTTGCGCCCAGGAATACGACAGCTCAGGAATAAGTGCGCTGCGCCAGTACCCGCTCCGCACGGTGGGCTGCTGCGACCCGTGCGCCCCCACGGCTATGAGCCCACCCCGGCACCTACGTCCTCACCACCACGCCGGTAACGCACCAGCTGGCCGCCTGAACAACCCTTCGCCGAAGGAGCGATCGCACGATGCCCGAGACCCCCACCCCGTCCTTCCCTGCTGGCTCGCTCTGCGCGCTGCTCGGCCCGCCGGGCGCCGGCAAGTCCACCTTCGCCACTCAGTGGCCCGCCACCTGGCGCGTCTCTCTGGATGCCTACCGCAAGCTCGCCTCCGACACCTTCTCTGTCAATTTCAGCGTGTTGAGGTGAAGTAGCCGCCCTGCACGGCCTCGGGACTGGTGAGCTTGCACGTTGAGGTGTCGTGTATTCCAGCTCAGAGCGCCCCGATCGGTCACTTTGGGTCAAGCGGGCGGTGTCCAGGGTCCGGCCCGAAGTGAGTATGTTCGTCCGATGGCGCGTTCGAAGCGCCTCGGGAGGGGAGAGTGCCGGTGGACGTCGTCGCGATTATGGAAGCACTGGCTGAACAGGGCGTAACGGTGCTTTTCAAGGCCGACGCTGAGCGGATGGCAGAGAGGAGTAAGCCTTGGACCTTCGTCGCCAGCGGAGCGCCGTTGCGCGAGGACGTCCTTGTGCGAACCGATGCCGCGTCTGTGGAGCAATGCCTCGCAGTGTGCTTGCCCCGCCTGCGTGAGCTGGGCTTTTCGTTCCCTGAGTGAGAGAGCGGGTGTGACCGAACCGCCGCCGTGGATGTCAGTGGCGGCTGCTTACATGAGCCCATGGACACCGTTCACACGACCGCTGCCCTCCTCCCGGCCCCCGCCGAGCTCCGCGCGTACCTGCGTGCGCTGGCCGTGCTGGACCAGGCGATCTGCCGCGATCCACGGTTCTCCCGCTTCTCCTTCTCCACCACCTGGGGGCCTGGGACGGAGGCGGCTGTGATGGACAACGGCTCGGGTGACGACTTCTCCGTCCTCTTCGCCCAGGCCGGTGTGCTCGTCCGCGGCTTCGACCATGAGTCGGAGATGAGCCCGTACGGCACGGATGATGAACAGGTCTGGCCCGGTGTCGTCGACGAGGTGCCCGCCGCGCTGCGCCCGCTCCTGGAAGACCCGGCCTTCGTCGACGAGGGCCTCGGCGCACCGCGGGTCACCGCTTGCCTGTGGTGGGAGACCGGCGGTAGCACCTGGCGCACCGGCTCGGGCATCGAGTTCCCCTCGGGCAGCCCGGACCCGGACGGCTCTGGGTATCTCTTCCGCCTCCTCACCGACCGCTCCCCCGAGGCCGTCCAGGCTCACTTCGAGGAGGACTACGGGCGGCCTATTCCCCTCGACACCGTCCGCCATGTCCTCGCGGGCCACCCCCTGATCCTCGAAGCCGCCCGCGGTCTCAACCCGGCCGCCCTCTCCGACGAGGCGCTGCTTCGCCGGATCGCCGCCGACCCGAAGGTCGAGAAGTACCTCGCCTGCGACGGCGAGTTCGACCTCATGCGCACCGACCCGATCGAGTCGATCGCACTTCCGGCCGGTCTCCCGGTGGAGCCCGTGGCCGGCTGCAATGCGGGAGGCACCCACTACCTATGCGGCCCGGTCGGCTCCGACCGGTCCCGCCCCGTCCTCTACACCAACTCCGAGGGACAGGCTTCCCTCATCGCGGAGTCCCTCGCCGAGGCTCTGACCCTGGTCCTCGCCCTCCCCTCCTGGCACGACGCCCTGGCTGGCTTCCGTCCTCCCGCGCTCAACGCCGACTACCTCGAGGACAACCCGGACCACCCCGAGGTCCGCGACCGTCTCCTCGCCGCCCTGCGCCTCCCCCCGGCCACCGAACCCGAGGTCCTGGCCCGCCTCCTCACCACGGCCACCCGCACCGTCCCGGACGGCTTCCTCCCTTCGATCGAGGGCGAGGTGGACGCAGCCTTCGAACCGATGCTCCGCCTGCCGACCGAGTAGGGCAGCCCCGCAGTGTGCCGAGGTCCTGCCGCGCTGCGGAGGGACGTCGATCTGCGGCGTCCGCTTTCGGTCGAGGTGGTCGAGGGCTCGTTGCAGCAGGGGGCAGTGCTCGGTGTACAGACCGCCTCACCGCCGTCGACATCGACCAGGAGGAGCACGCCGCGATCCTGCGCGAATTCTTCGAGGACACGACCCACCCGGCGGCTTCACTCGGGTTCCCGCACAGCTGCTGTCATCCGGAGGTGCTGCGCCTGTTTCCGGTGCAGACTGGGCATCAAGAGGCGTCGAGTCCTGCTTTGGAGGCCGAAGCGTGAACGCCGGCAGTGGTAAACGGCGTCTGCCCAGCCGGGGCTCCGCCGGCCGAAGCTCGGCCGGCGCGAACGTGCGGTTCCGCCGGAGCAGAGGCGTTCTGCCGCCGGATTGGTTTACCCCCCGCAGCAAGCTTGCCTGGCTGAATTCCGCCAGCTCCCGCATCGGCACGACTCTGGATCTGAAGCGCACCGCACAGGAACTCGCCGAGTTCACCGTGCCCCGTTTCGCCGACGGGGCGGCCGTGGACATCCTCGAGAGCGTCCTACGGGGTGACGAGGGTTCCCGGCAGACCGGACCCGGCATCCCTCAGATGCGGGCCACCGCGCTGTGCGCCATCGAGGAGCTCTCCAACCTGAAGCCGACCCCGGTGGGTGAGGTCTTCGTGCACGCCAAGGAGCCGCACGAGACGCTGCTCCACCGGTACGTTCTCCGGCAGGGCAAGCCCGTGCTGCTGAGCAAGGTGCGCGACGACGACTTTATCCGCGTCGCGCCCACCGCGAGCGCCGCCGCGCAGTTGCGTGCCGGCGGCGTGCACAGCTACCTGGCTGTCCCCTTGATCGCCCGTGGACTGCTGCTGGGAAGCGTCGACTTCGTGCGCGGCCGTGGAACCCCGCCGTTCTCCACGACTGACCTTGCGCTGGCGGAGCAGCTCGCGTCCAAGGCAGCGGTCTTCATCGACAACGCGCGACTGTACGCTCGCGAGCGCGAGCGCGTGCTCTCGCTGCAACGTTCCTTGCTGCCGCGCTTCACCCCGAGCACGCCGGGCCTCCTGGTGCATTCCGAGTACGCACCTGCGGCGGCGCATCATGGCGTGGGCGGGGACTGGTACGACGTGATGGCACTGCCCGGCGGACGGACGGCCCTGATGGTGGGCGACGTGATGGGGCACGGGTTGCCCGCAGCCGCGACCATGGGGCGCCTGCGGACGGTGGCCCGCACACTGATGACCCTGGACATGGCTCCCGAGCGGATCCTCGCGCGGCTCGACCTAGCCACCCGCGACCTGGAGGACGATCAGGTCTCCACCTGCCTGTGCGGGGTCTACGACCCCGCCGACTCGTCCTTCACGCTGGCGAGCGCCGGGCACCTGCCGCCGCTGCTTCTCGACGGGCAAGGCGCCGCCGATCTCGTCCCGGTGCCGGCCGGCGCGCCGCTAGGGGCGGGTGTGATCCCGTACGACTCTCTGCGGCTTTGCGTCCCGGATGGTGCCCATTTGATCATGTACACGGACGGCTTGATTAAGTCCCGGGACGCAGATGTGGACGTCCAGTTGGACCGACTCCGTACAGCGGCGCTGAGCCTTCCGCCCGGATCGCTCGCGAAGGGCGGGCTGGTGGAGCGTGCCCCGGCTGCCTCCGCCCGGTTCGATGAGGCAGTACTCCTTGTCACCACGAGTGCCGCACTCCCGGCGGGGGACCTGCGAGTGTGGGAGCTGCCGCAGGACGGCCGGGCCGCCTCGACCGCCCGCGGTCTCGTCACCGGCCAGCTCGCCGCGTGGGGCCTCGACGAGCTCACCGACATCTCCGAACTGGTCGTCTCCGAACTAGTCGGCAACGCACTGCGCTACGGAAACGGCCCCGGCACGCTACGGCTGCTGCGCGGGGAACGCCTCGTCGTGGAGGTGTCGGACACCGGCCCCGACCTGCCCCAGATTCAGCACGCGGGCCTCAGCGACGAGGGCGGACGGGGCCTTCAGCTCATCAACATGTTGTGCCGCCGCTGGGGTTCGTCCCGCACGGCCACAGGCAAGGTCGTCTGGGCGGAACAGGACATGCCGTCATCGGTCGCAGCTGAGCGTCAGACGCAGTGAGGTGCGGCCGAAGTGCTGTGCGCTGGAGTAGGCGGTAGCCCCGCCCCGAGTCCCCGGTCAGGGGGACTCGCCGACCAGTTCCGAGCGGGGTGATGGTGGTCAGATTCGGCCCAGGTGGACCGGTCTGAACCTTGGAGCTGGAGCCGGGCCGGGCACGCCCGGACCGAGTCCCGCTCATGGAGATCGTTTACGGGACAACCCTTAGGAACCGGACGGCACTGTGACAGCGACGGTGGGGCTGTAGAAGACCGAACGTCCCTGCTTGGAACGCTCCACCAGCCCCTGGGCAACCCCCTGCTCCAGCGAGTTGCGCACCACCGTCACCTGGACCGTGCGCTCAGGGTGCGTCTCAGTAAGCGAGGCCGCTACCTCTGCCGCCGACCGGGGCTCGCTCTGACCTCCCAGGTATGCGGTAGTCAGCTCCAGCCACGTCGGCTCCCCCGCCTTCTTGGGCGACACAGTCTTCTTGGAAGTCTTGCGCCCGGCCGCGGCAGCCGCCTTCCCTGCTGCCTTCTTACGGTTGGAGCCCCGCGCCGCGGGAACCGCGGCCCCCTTGCCGCCCTCGCGCTGCTTCACGGTCTGCTTGGGCGTACCACCGAGCACTTCCTGCATCTTCGTCAGGACCTGCTCACTCTCCTCCAACCGGACCAGCTCATCCTGCAACCGCGCCAGCTCGCTGCGCACGCGCTCCTGCTCGCTATGGTTCGCCGCCAGGTCATCAGCGACCCGCTGCGCATAGTCGGCCGTGACACTCTGAATGGGAAGGTCTCCAGACATGTAAGTCCTCGGCTCTCAACGTGGGGGTGTGTAGCGACGATCGTACCCACACGAATCAAGCCAACCCGCCAGTGCGCTAAGGGCTGTCCCGCAAGTGATGTCGGACGTGCTCCTCATCGGTTTTTCATAGATCCGCTATCCGGTCAGGGTGAGGTTGTGGAGGCGGGCGATGCCGAGCATGGCGTGGTGGACGCCGTCGCCTTTCAGGCGGCAGTCGCGGAGGATCTTGCAGGTCTTCATGCGGGCAAGGGTGTGCTCGACTCGGGCGCGGACACTGCGGGGGGAGGTGTTGTGGGCTCCTTCCAGGCCGGTAGCTCGGTCTGGCCGGGTTCTCGGCGGTGCGGGATGATCAGATCGGTGCCGCGGTAGCCACCGTCGGCGATGATGATGGTGTTGGCGACCGAGCTCTTGGCTCCGGACTGTTCCCATGCCTTGCAGTCGTTGTGGTTGCCGGGCAGGGGTCGGCCGACGGAGACGACAAGGCGTGAGTCGGCGTCTATGACGACCTGGTGGTTGGTCGAGTAGCGGTAGTTCTTGGACTGCTCCGCCACGCTGTGGTCCCGTGTCGGCACCAGGATGCCGTCCACGATCAGCACCGGGTCTCTGCGGAAGCGCCTCCGCTGCAGCAGCGCGAGCAACGGCCCGAGGTGGCTCACGATCCGACCCGCAGCCGACTTCGAGACCCCGAACGAGGGAGCCAACTGCCGCAAGGTCAGGTTCGTCCGCCACAGCGGATCGCTGCGCGGACCAGTTCGTCGATGGCGTACTGGCTCGACCAGAGCTCGGCGCCGTTGTTGTCGTGGTCGCTTCCGTCCCGGAGCTCCAGGACCCGGACCCAGACGTACTCGTCTTCCCGATAGAAGATCCATCGATAGGCGGTCGGCTCGGCCTCGAACTGCGCTCGCGATTCCATCTCTCCGACAGTCAGCCGGGCCAGCGCGGTCAGGAATTCCTCCTGCACGCTCGTGATGGAGGAGGCGGTGAGCCCCGTGACGTGCGTGCACGACCTGGGCGCACGTCCCTTCTACGGCGGGGCCTGGGGAGCTTCGGGGGTTGTGGAGTTGACCTTGCCGGTGGCCTGCTGATGCCCGAGCCAGTAGAAGCTACCCGAGTAAGAGCCAACTAGATACCCAATACGGACAGTTGCCTTCTTAGGCCTCTATGCCCCAGATGTTCACCTGAGGCCATATAGGGCATATAAGTATGAACATGTTAAGTTCCTCCCTGATCATGAGACCGCACGGTCACCGGGACATCCGCGCCTGACCGTGATGATGGGGAGTACATAAGTGAAGACCTCTTGGCGCACGGGGACCGTCGCCATCGCGACGGCTGGCGCAGTTCTCCTGTCCACGCCGTACCTGGCCTCTGCGGATGAGCGCGGTAACGCCTCCGACAGCGCGACCGAGCAAGCCGAGCAAGCTGTCGCGGACCTGCTCGAGACCGTCCAGGCTCTCGAAGCGCACCCGATATCCGAGGCGGAGACTCCCGAAGCCGCTCTGACTGCCGCCAAGGTGCAGGACCGCCGGGTAGAGGTTCTCCAGATGCGCACCGAGACCGATACGGTCTACGCCAACGCGGACGGAACGCTCACGCGCATCTCCGCAGCCGGCCCTGTGCGCATGATCAAGGACGGGCGCTGGGTCGATGTCGATCTCGACCTGAAGCGCTCCGCCGACGGAAACGTCACCGCCGCCGCGCACCCCGAAGGCCTGCGCATGGCCGGCGAGGGCGGGAGCATGGCACCGTCGCTGAGGGCCGCCGCCTCCGCACCCGACGACGCCGCCCGCGACCTGGTCACCCTCGGCAGCGGTGACCAGAAGGTCGCGCTGCAGTGGAAGGGCGGACTGCCCACCCCGCAGCTCACCGACAACGTGGCCACCTACCCCGACGCAGTGCCCGGGGGTGACCTCGTGGTGGAGGCCACCCGGACCGGATTCGAGCAGTACCTGAAACTGCGTGAGCAGCCCAAGAACGGGGCCCCGCTGGTCATGCCGCTGGTTCTCCCCGACGGCATGAAGGCCGAACAGGCGGCCGGCGGAGGCGTCGACTTCCGCGCCGCGTCCGGTGAGGTGGTGGCGACGATGCCCGCCCCCACCATGTGGGACAGCCAGATCGACGCTCGCTCGCTGGAGCACACCAACCGCAAGAAGGTCGCCATGACGGTGACCCAGAACGGCAACACCGCGGAGCTCTCCCTGCGGCCCGACACGCAGTGGCTGGCCGACGAGCACACCCAGTACCCGGTCACGATCGACCCCTCCACCGACGCTCTCGACGTCCTCTTCGATACGTTCGTCCAGGGCGGCGACACCACTGACCAGTCGGTGAACACCGACCTGAAGGTCGGCTGGCCCGGTGACTACGAAGGAAGCACCAAGCGCGTCGCCCGTTCCTTCCTCACCTTCCGGACCTCGAACTTCGCCGACGCGCTCGTGTCGAAGGCCAGCCTGAAGATGTGGAACTACCACTCCTGGTCGTGCGAGAAGCGCGACTGGGAAGTGTGGGCCTCGGGTGCCGCTGACAAGAACACCCGCTGGACGAAGCAGCCGACACGCACCGACAAGATCGCCACGTCCTCGGAGACGAAGTCGGCGGCCTGCAAGACCGAGGGCTGGGCCACCGCCGACGTCACCTCACTCGCCAAGACCTGGTCCTCCGCCAAGGCGGAGACGGGCAGCATCGCCCTCAAGGCCGCCAACGAGGACGACGTCTACGCCTGGAAGCGCTTCTACTCCGCCGACGTCGCCGACCAGACGAAGATCCCCACCCTGGAGGTGACGTACAACTACCGCCCCTACAACGGCACCAACCTGCAGGCAGGCGCACCGTTCATCTCCACCGGTGGCATCTTCAAGGTCAACTCCACGACCCCGACGCTGAGGTTCTCCACCGAAGACACCAACGGCGACGACACCATCGTGGGCACCTACGAGATCACCGACACGGCGACCGGGAAGGTCGTGACCACTCTCAACGCCTCCCCCGCGGCCGCCAACAGCACCTCGCAGATCAAGGTTCCCGCGGGCAAGCTGACCAATGGCAAGACCTACAGCTTCCGCACCACCACCTTCGACGGGGAGCACTACGCGAACGGCTGGTCTGCCCCGGTCCGGTTCACCGTCGACACCGCCTGGAAGCCCACGGCGGCGGAGAGCACCCTGGGACTGGCCAACACGTACTCGGACGCTGCGGACATCACCGCAGCGACCTCCTCGGACTCCACCTATGCCTCCATCGCAGTGACCGAGGACAACATCGTCTCGATCCCCTGGGACGGCAAGAACAAGTCCATCAGCATCAAGAACGACATCATGCCCAATCAGCTCTCCATCCCGGAGGCCGGCGCCAAGGGCACGCAGGTCGGCGGCAACGTCGTCTACAACACCTCCGGCCCTGTGGACACCGTGGTCCAGCCCACCGCTGACGGCGGATCGCGAACCCTGAACATTCTGAAGAGCAGCGCGGCGTCCAAGACCTACGAGACCAGCTTCCAGATCCCCGCAGGCATGAGCGTGGTGACGCACGACGACGGTTCCGTCTCCCTCTACTCGCCGGGGGACACCAACCCCGACGTTGCACCGGCCAAGGAAGCCGCAGCCTTCTTCGACGCCCCCTGGGCGAAAGACGCCAACGGCCACGACATCCCCACCAGCTACAAGGTCGTCGGCAACAAGATCGTCCAGAGCGTGGAGTTCAACGCCTCCAGCGCCTTCCCGATCGTCATCGACCCCGGCTTCTGGTCGACCACCTGGAAGATCACCAAGTGCGCAGCCACCGTGGCGAGTGTCGTCTTCGCCCTGACCCCCGCCGGATCCTCCACCAAGATCTGGACCGCAGTCCGCCTGGTGAAGCGCATCGGCGTGAAGAAGACCGCCAACCTCATCCGCACCTACGCCAAGCGACGGAAGATGACCTCGGCGCACCGCAAGGCCGTCGCGGCACTGCTCGGGATCACCGCGGTCAAGAACGCCTGCAAGTTCTAGGAGCACTCCATGCTGATCGCCCTTGCGGCACTGCTCGCGCAGTTCGCGGTGATTCTCACCCATCGCCGGGTCAACAAGGTCCGCACCCGTCCCGACCCTCCCGTGCTGTACACCGTGCTCTGCCTGTTCGGTATCGCAGCCGGCTGGCTCAGCATCGGGCGCCCGGAAATCACCTGGTCCACAAGCGTGCTCGTGCTCCTCAGCGGACTGCTCATCACAGCCGAAGCAGCTGACGCCACAGCGAAACTCGGAGCCCCCCGCTGGGTCCCGAACACTGTATGCGTCCTGTGCGGAGCAGCCTCCGCCACCTGGCTGCTCTCAGAGCCACTTCCCTACCTCTGACCACTCCCCCGGCCCGCCGCACTGTGGCGGGCCGGCTTCATTTTGTGGCTGGGAAAAGCATCCTCCAGTTCGAGCTGTGCTGATGCGGGAGTCCTAACGACCTCGTACACGATAGGCATCGTCGCAGGTCAGCGGCCTGGGTCATCGAGGCACGCAAGCCGCTGACCTGCACGGATGCAGGGACGGCTCCTATCGTGCACGAGGTCGTAAGTCCTGTCCCGTAATGATCTTTCGAGGGGCGACGTGACGCCCGGTCCTGCGGCTTTGCTGGGGTTTCTACCCATGGGCTGCGCCGCTTCAGGCCCTTGCGGGAAGGCCGGGATGGTCGGTGTAGGGCGAGGCAAGGTCACGCAGGTCGTGGCACGGCCAGGAATCAGGGGCGTGGCGGGCCATTGCCCGCATCCGTCACCGTCGCAGCGCCGAGCCAAGTCGGTCCAGGGGGTCCTCCTCTGTGAGGGTGACCGCGGTGGCCTTCCCGTCGAGCGGTCCGCTGTGCAGTTCGGCTGTGATCGTGACGATGTTGTCGTCGCTCATACTGCTCGCCTTCCCCGATAGGTGCAGACCAATGGGATGGCTTGCCTATCCGCTGGGTTGCCGCCTGGTGCAGACGGCTCGTCATTTTGACTGCCTGCCCGACGTGAGCAATACCGTGACCCGAAAGTAGTTCACTTTTGAACTTCTAGTCGGCCGCAGTTAGCTAAGCGGGCATATTTCCTAAATCGGGAAGAAAGCGAAGCCTTCTAAGGGCCCTTACGCGGCCGACAACGGAGTGCCCGGTGTCTTTGGATGCCCGTCGAGGAGTACGGCCGCCAGAGAGGCGTACAGACGTTTTTGCTCCCCGCGACGGCGAACCATGCGCCCGATTGACCCGTCTCGCTGGAGGTGAACCATGTCGGGGCCGTGAGCAGCGATGGTTCAGATGGAGCGACACGAGGTGCGGCTGACGTCCCGCTCAGTCTGAGTTCCGAGCGTCCGGACGTGCATCGCGTTCGGCGGCGAACTCGTCGAGCAGTTGGAACAGGACCTTGATCGCGCGCGTCTCGTCCCCGGGTAGCAGGTCGGTGATGTTGTTCGAGCCCTCCGGGAGCGCGATGTGCAGGACCTGTCCTGGCCAGGCATGGTTGCAGTTGCGGCCGCGTCGGGCGACGAGCCACTCGTGCCAGCCCTCGAGACCCTGTCCGCCGTGACGTATCGCGTGCTGGTCGTATCCAGTCAGGAAGGCGGTCAGCTGGTGGAACGACGAAGATGTGCCGACGAACATGCCGGGACGCTTCCCGACGCAGGCGAAGTACTCGCGCTCGCTCATTTCTCTGATCTGTCTCATCGGTCTCCCCCGCGGGACTGGTGCGGTCCGGGCTGTGCACTGTGGGGATGCAGACGGTTGTTCCAGAGTCGTCTGAGGGCTTCGAGTTCGGTGCGGGGGAAGTGCTCGCCCCATTTCCCGCGGTAGCCGCTCTCGCCGTAGGTGCGCGCGACGTCGTCGAAGCAGCGGATCACTGCGCGGACCAGTTCGTCGATGGTGTAGTGGCTTGACCAGAGTTCGGTGCCCTTGTTGTCGTGGTCGCTTCCGCCCCGGAGTTCAAGGATCTGGACCCAGACGTGCTCGTCTTCCCGATAGAAGATCCATCGATAGGCGGTCGGCTCGGCCTCGAACTGCGCTCGCGTTTCCGTCTCGCCGGCGATCAGCCGGGCCAGCGCGGTCAGGAATTCTTCCGGCGCGCTCGTGATGTTGGAGGCGGTGAGCACGATGGCCGTGTGGAGGTCTGTGACCGTGCAGTCAGCCCAGCCGTGTCCGTCGAGGCGCCAGGCAAGGCGCAGGCCGATCGTCACGACGGGTTCCCGTCCAGCTGAATTCCGGCAGCGCGGCTATCCAGGCACCGGAGAGTCACGCTGCTGCCTTCGCTGCCGTCGAGGTGGGTCACGTGGGTCAAGTTAGGCCAAGGCTGCCGTCACCACGATTCCCTGGTGCTGTTGTTACCTCGAGGGTGTGCAGATCATGCGGAGTTGGTGGATGAACCACGCCACTCACGCAGACGGCGCGGACCCCATCACCGTCTGCTGCACCCTGCCCCACTCCCCCGGCCTCCGGGGCAGCGCCTGTCTGGACGCACTTGAGCAGTCCTTCGCGTGCACCACGGAGGACTTCGCGGCCGGTAGCTCGCGGCCGCCGACCTCCTACTGCACCAGGCCCGGCTCGGCGGTCTTCTCCATAGCAGCGGTACCGTCACCGGACCAATCCCCCGGCCCTCCCCCGGGCTTACACGTCCGGGCCAACGAGATCCTCGACGCCGCTCCGCTGTTTCATGATCGGCGCGTTGAACGTGTGGCGCGTCCGTCATGGCCTTCGACGCAGCCTCAACGAGATCTCCTTGTGCGCCAGCGCCAGCCGATGGGTCGGCGAGGCCACCATCCCAGCGCCACCGAACACGGCATCAGCGCCCCCGAGAACACCGGCAGCTTGCTTCATCCCGTCGCAGCGGAGCCGGGCCTGACTCCGTTGAGGACGCACTCATTGCCTGTGGTGTAGCGGCCAGCTTCCTGCCGGCCTGACAGCTCATGCGGGCTGAAGGCCCCGCGTGTCGATCGCCCTGTGTGCTCTTGCCACTCGCGCTCACTATCGCTGGACGGCGCCTGCAGGAAGAGGGCCTGAGGAGAAGGGGTTCTCGCGGTGAACTCGGGAGGTGTGGTCTGGTGCCCGTCTATCGAAGCCGCTAGTGGGTCCGACAGCCGTTCTCGTTGACGGGGCACCGGTCCGTCCTGCATGTGGGGTCGCGGTATTACGCCGTAATACTGGCCCACTGACGGGCTCTCAGTGCATTAGCTAACGTGTCATTGGTGAACTTGATCTCTGTGGTTAGTAAGGTATGCACATGACTTCGCCTGACGCAGCCGACCGCGAAAAGGTCGTTTCCAAGCTGCCCCCCGCCCTCCAGCAAGCCCTGAAGGTCCGCGCAGCCCAACGTGGCACCGACATCCAGCATGCTGTCGAAGCCGGCATCACCGCATGGCGCCGACTCGGAGCGAACCTCCCCGCTGCCGACACAGGTGGCGCCAAGCCGTTCGCCACCTTCCTCCCGACGGGCCAGTGGGACGAGTTCCGGGAGGCCTGCGCCTCCCGCGGGGTCTCCCTCATCCAAGGACTCACGCAGTCCGTCCTGTTCTGGCTGGACACCAACCCGGCACCTGGTGTCGTCCGCCCGGAGCACCCCAAGCGCATCATCATCTGCAACCAGAAGGGCGGCGTGGGCAAGACCGCGCTCGCCGCCGGCGTCGGTGAAGCCTTCGCGGAGGACAGCGACCAGCTGCACCCCGTACGCATCTCCAAGCACTTCGCCGCCGCGCTCCTCGAACCCGATACGGAACCGGCCTCTCCCCTCGACTACGAGGACCTCCCCGGTCTCGGACTCCGCGTGCTCCTCGTCGACTTCGACCCGCAGTGCCACCTCACCAACCAGCTCGGGCACGAGCCGCTGCCCATCGAGGGAGACTCCCTCACCAAGCACATGGCAGGTGAGGCGAAGGGCGAACTCAAGGACCTCATCGTCCCCATCGAGGACCCACGCTTCGGCGACCGGCTGCACCTGCTGCCCGCGTGCACCGACGCCTTCCTCCTCGACGTGAAGCTCTCCAGCGTCCGCGCCCGCGAAGCCGCCCTCGAACGTGTCCTGGGAACGGTCGAAGGGGACTACGACGTCGTCATCATCGACTGCCCTCCGAGCCTGGGCCTCAGTATGGACGCCGCCGCCTACTACGGACGGCGCCGCGACGGCGAAGCGCCCGGCAACTCGGGCATCCTCATCATCGTCCAGGCCGAGGACAGCTCCGCCGACGCCTACGGGCTCCTCACCAACCAGATCGAGGACCTCCGGGGTGACATGCACCTCGAACTCGACTACCTCGGCATCGTCGTCAACCACTACGACGCACGCCGCGGTTACATCGCCACCTCCTCCCTCCAATCATGGATCGACATAAAGGATCCCCGGGTCGTCGGCGTCATCGGAGACCTCAAGGAGCAGAAGGAAGCCGTCCGTCTCAAGCGGCCCCTCCTCGCCTACGCCCCCCGCTGCGACCAGGCCGTCGGCATGCGCGCACTCACCAGGGAGATCTCATGAGCAAGGCAGACACCCTGCGTGCGAGTGCGTCCTTCGGACAGGCCAGGGGAGGCATCAGCGCCCGTCGCGCCGCGATCGAAGCCGCAGCAGCTGCACCCACCGACGGCGCTCCCCCGCCGCTCAAGCTCCCTGTGGACGTCATCAGCCTCAACCCGGCCAACCCCCGTGAAGAGCTGGGTGACCTGACCGACCTCGGAGCGAGTCTTCGCGACCACGGGCAGAAGACCGCCATCAGCATCATGAGCCGGTTCGCCTACCTGGAAGGCAACCCCGACCGGAAAAATGATCTTGAGGAGGGGGCCAAGTACGTCGTCATCGACGGCAACACACGCCTTGCCGCTGCACGCGAAGCCGGCCTCACCGAGATCAAGGTGATGCTGGACGACGAACTCGGCAGCAACCCCGACGAGATCCTTGAGTCCGCGTTCGTCGCGAACGTCCACCGCCAGGACCTTGACCCCCTCGACGAGGCGAAGGTTCTCCAACAACTGCTGGCCATCCACAAGACGCAAGACGCTCTCGCCGCCCGCCTTCACCGCTCCCAGGGATGGGTGTCACAGCGCCTGGCCTTGCTGGGCCTGACGCCGGAGCTGAAGGAGAAGCTGCAGTCCGGCGAGGAGTCCGCAGCTCTGTTGCGGCGTGTGGGGAAGAAGAAGCCCGAAGAGCAGGAAGCGCACCTCCGCCAGCTCAAAGCGAAGGAACAGAAGGCTCCCCGGAGGCAGGCCGCGTCGAAGCCTCCGGCTATTCCGGCTCCCGCTCCCCCGGCTCAGGATCATTACGCCGTAATGAAGCCCGTCTCCGGCGGCGATGACGCTCTGAGCTCTGGAAGCCTCGCAGACGAATCCTCGGACGCCGGTGCAGAGGCCGTCGACAGCGAGGAGGTGTCCCCCTCCGCGCAGTCCCGGCAGCAGGGCGAAGTGCTCATGGACGCCGCGTTCGCCAAACTCAACGCCGAACAGCGCAGTGCATTCATCCTGCGCTACTTCCAGCGGAGCGCTGGGGTCGAGGCCGTCACGACGGACATGCGAGGAGACCTTCCTGCCGATGCGCGAAACTCGCTCGCAGATATCCTCCAGCAGATCGCGACAGGCTTGCGCGCGGAGACGTAGCCGCCGCAGAATCAGCGCCTGGCAGATGGCGGGCCCCACCGATGTGGGGCCCGCCATCTGCGACTGGTCGCCACCTGGCTCCTCGCTGGGAGCCTGTGGCCCGTCGCGGGGCCGCATCAACCGCGTATGGGGGACGGCGGGAACGGTCTGCGGCTCGCTCAATCGGTGAGGTCCCTCGGTGGGGGCCACGGCCCCTCGAAGGTCGGCCCGCAGTCGTCAGGAAGGTGGGCCACCACAAACGCGGCCGCCTCTCGCGGGGTGAGCGACTCCCCCAGGACGCGTTCCGACGCGTGCAGAGGCGCGTACACGATGCACTCTGTCGCGTCGCCCACGATGAACGGTAGGTCGTTGCTCCACGGGAACTCCGTGTTCCGGTGAAGGGTGAGCGCTCCATGGCTGGGAAAAGGAAACAGGGCCCGCAGCCGAGGTTCGGCGTAGGCAGCCTCTATCACTGCGGGCTCACCCCTCCGCGCGCCGGGAAGCTTGTTCAGGATCCCGAGCCACGTCTTCTCGACCACGGTCTTCTCAGCCATCCTGCGATCATGACGCCCCGAGGCAGGTCATAACAACCCGTCTCATGGGGACGGTCGAACCCCGCTAGTGCTGTGACCGCATAGGTTGGCCGGGTTGGTGGTTCGAGCGGTTGGATGGTTGGTGACGTCCATTCGACCGCTGGAGGCGTGGTGGCTGAGCCTGTCCATGTACGCCGGCTGACCGACCAGGAAGGGCAGAAGCTGCAGCAGGTTGTGCGCCGGGGGAGTGCCAGGTCGGTGCGTTACCGGCGCGCGATGATGCTGCTGGCCTCAGCTGGGGGGAACCGTGGCCCGGTGATCGCTCAGTTGGTCCAGGCCGATGGGGACACCGTGCGGGACGTGATCCACCCCGACGTCCTCGCCGCACGACGCAAGGAACGCATCCGCATCCGCATCCGCAGCGAGAGGGGCATCCGCTGGGGCGGACGCCGCTCTCGCCCACGCGGCCTGACAGCACTTTATGCACATCGCCTAGGCCCCATCGAAGGATCCAAAGGACACTCGTGAGCATCCGTACGACGCACCGCGCTCTGCTGAGCCGTCTGCTGCCCGACGACAAACCGGACGACCTGACAGTACGCCAGGGCCAATTCCACCTCGTGGTCATTGGCTCAGACCGCGTCCTATGCCTGCCCCGTACCCGGGCAGCGGCCACCCGGTTACCTCAGCGGGTGGCCGCACTACACGCACTCGCCGACCTCGACCTCGGCTTCCGCACACCTGAGCCGCTGCTCCCGGGCGGCGCCCACGGCACCGATGAGGCGCCGTTCCTGGTACTCAGCCGCATTCCCGGCGAACCGCTGGAGACCAACGCCCTCAACGATGCCGAAGTCGTCGACACCGTGGCCGCGCAGTACGCCACGTTGCTGTCCGCTCTGGCCCGTGCCGGCACCGAAGAAGCGGTGCGAGCAGTTCTCCCCCAGGCAGCAGAAGGCCAGTGGCGGAGGTTCGCGGAGAACGTGCGCGCGGAGCTGTTCGCGCTCATGTCCGAGAGCGGACGCCTACGGGCCGAGCGAGAACTCACAGCACTCGACGGCCTTACCCACCTCACCCGAGCAGTGGTCCATGGCGACCTCGGTGCCGAGAACGTCCTATGGGAGTGGACGCACGGCCTGCCGCACCTCTCCGGAGTGCTCGACTGGGACGACGTCACACTCAGCGACCCGGCCGAGGACCTCGCAGCCATCGGCGCCGGCTACGGCCCTGAGCTCCTGGAGCGGGTGCTCACCCTGGGCAACTGGTCAGACCACGGGCTCCTCACCCGCATCGCCGCGATCCGCGGCACATTCGCCCTACAGCAAGCCCTCTACGCGATCCGCGACGGCGACGAAGAGGAACTCGCCGACGGCCTGGTCGACTACCGCTGAGGCACCCCGACACATCCGCTGCATCGAGCACTTCACATCAACAACAGCCCCGTGAACCTATGCGGTCACAGCACTAGCGGTGTTACCCGCGCCGGTTAAGCCTCCCTGCCGACTCCCGGTTAGATGGTCAGCTCGGCAGAGTCTGGATGCCAGGCTTCGCCTTCACCGCGGAATTATTACGCCGTAATGACGTGCTCTGATTCGGCGACGGTGTGCGGAGCTCAGGCCGCGGCGTGCGTCCGCGTGAGTGGGCCCCGGCTTCCTCTGGGGGAGGGGTTCCAGGGGATGGTCGGGGGCGTCGTGTGCAGGTGCGGTTCGTCATCCAAGGGAACTCATGGGGGAGCGATGGCTTTCCACCAGCTGAGGAACCGCTTCCTGACCGAGGACGACACGGCGGATACCGGATAGCGGTGCGAGGAGCTTCCGCGAACCCTGGGGCGCAAGGGACATCTCCAGACGTTGGCCTGCTCGAAGGGCACCGGTCCAGGTTCAGGGCGACGAAGGCGGTGAGGATCTCGCGTGTGCCGGGCATGGGCGTCAGGTCGGGGATCCTGCCTCCGCTGAATGGTCGCCTTCACCGCGTCGGCGAGGTCGCGTTCGGCCAGTCCGTACTGCGTGCGCAGGCTGATTCCGGAGCTTCCTCGGCGACGGCGGGACTGTAGTCGTCGTTCACGAGCCAGCGCAGGGGGGGGACGAGCACGTCGGTGCCGGCGTCGATGCCGCTGCGGCGGGGGAGTTCCACCCGGCGGGACGGGGCGTGCCCGATGTCGTGGTGGACGGCGCCGAGGTCCGGAAGTACCGGCGCGTATCACCCGTCCCCGACGGCGGCGATAACCTTACCGGCGCGTAATCGCAGCGGTCCTGCTGCCCGTGGTCACTGGCCCCCTCCCTGGCCTGGCGGTGATCCCCGGACCGTATGACAGCAGCGGCCGCTCAACCCGGTTCGGGAGACCGGGTTGCCTGTCGGGCCGAGGGAGAGCACCGGACTCAAAGCAGGTGGAGGCGTTCGCCCGTTCCGGTAGCCGGCTTGCGGTAGGTGGGCCGGCCCAGGCCCAGAACAGCTCGACGCCGATCGCCGGTCCAGCCGACTGCGTTCGAGGTCCTCGGGGGCAAGCAGCTCAGGCTCCAGCGGATGCACCGGAAAGTCGCGTCGTCGGGGCACAGGTCGTAGCAGCGGGCTACCACCGGCCCGGAGGCGAACTACCGCTCACGTGGCAGGAGGGCCGTGACGTCAGTCCGGTCGGTCAGGCGCGGCCCTTCGTCGCCTGCTGTCATCCGGGCAAGCGGCACCGCACCGGCCCTGAGCCGTTCCTGGGCCGCCCACGGCCGACGTGCCCGGGCCCACGCGACCACCGCGACGAGCTCCAGGACGCTACCGAGACACACGGCCTCGGGGGAGTGGACCGCGGCGGCCAGGCTTGGACGACGCCCATCGCCACGTCCGTAGCCGGCCGGACGAGGTGGACCGGGATCAGCGATCTTCCCGGTGACGCCCGGCAGGCGCTGATCGAACGTCTGGTGCGCTGATCGTCCGGCATCCGGATCAGGGACGCGATGAGTCGGAGAGGCGCTTGATGTCCGAGCCTTCGGCAGTGATCTGTTGCGAGCCCCGGGCACATCGCGGGCGAACGCCGGGCACGCCGCGGGGGTGACAACGAGAGCCACGCCCACCACGGGCATGGCGTCGGTGAAGCCGGTCGTGAACGCCCGGCCCACGTCGTCGGCGAACGCAAACCTCGGCGCCCATGGGGGTGGCGACCTCCAGACCGTCGGCGGACGAATGGCGCACGGATTCGACCGCCTCGGTCGGCAGCCTGGCGCGGCTGTGGGGGAGTGCCGAGCGGTACTGTCCGGCGAAGACGGTGCCCCTGATGGCAGTGCCGATCGCCGAGCCGACCTCGCGGGTGGTGTCGTTCATCGTCGAGGCCGCTCCCTGGCTGTCGGGTCCCAAGGAGTCGACGATGGCGGTGGTCCTGGTCGAGCTGCTCAGGCCCATGCCGATGCCGGCGAGGAACGGTCCGCTCACGAAGGCCAGGTAGCCGCTGTCGGTGTGGAGTTGGCTCAGCCGCAGCATGCCGGCGGCGAGGAGCGATGGCCCGCTTCGTCATGACGGCCTTCAGTCCGACGTGGCGGACCGGTCGTGGAGTGAACGCAGCACGTCCTGGCGCACCGCGGTGCTCCCGCACCGACGGAATGTCCGCCTCCAACTGACCTTCCATGATTCGTCGGGCCTTTCAAGGATCACCATACAGTCCGTACGCACTTCGTACGGTGAACGTACGCGTATCGTACGCTCGACATGATAGGGTGCCAGTCAGGAGGTGCTCCATGTCCGAGTTGTTCGACGCGGTCGACGCCCTGGTCGCATCCCGCGCCAAGCTGCCGCCCCCGGCGGAACGCAAGCGGCTACGCTCCGCGCACGGCCTGACGATCGATGAGGTCGCCGGAGCACTGAAGGTGCGCCGGGCCACGGTGTCCGGGTGGGAGTCCGGCAAGACGGAGCCCCGCCCGCCGGAGCGTGACGCGTACGCGCGGCTGCTGGACAGGCTCGCGGAGCTCTACCCCGCCCCCCCGGGCATGGACACGGCCGCTGAGAC
This sequence comes from Streptomyces globisporus, assembly GCA_014649555.1. GTDB lineage: Bacteria > Actinomycetota > Actinomycetes > Streptomycetales > Streptomycetaceae > Streptomyces > Streptomyces globisporus. The sequence continues at coordinate 22,207 of BMTG01000030.1, forward strand.
GGTGCCCGCGCAGGATGCCCCGGTGCCCGCCACGTTCACCGCCGCACCCGCTCCGGCAGAGCCGCTTTCCACCGAGCAGCCCTCCGGGGCCACAGGTGTGAGCGCGCCGGTGAAGCCGCAAGTGCCCGCCAAGGCCCTGGCGGATGCTCCGGCGGCGGCGCCGGGGAGCACCACCGGGTCGTCGGCGTCGCGCCGCCCCGGTGCGCGGAAGGCGTCCGCGGCCGGAACTCCGGCGGGCGGCGCCGATCCGCGGTTCGAGAACGGGCCGCTGGCGGTCGTCGACGCCGTGGACGGCGAGGTGGTGGCGTACTGCGTCGGCGGTCTGGTCCTGGATGTGCCGGCCAAGTCCCTGCCCTCGTTGGTGGAGTGGACACTGAAGGAGAGCAAGCTCGGACAGCCGAAGCTGTCGGGCCCGGGAAGGCCGGCCGACCCGCTGCTCGTACTCACCCCGGCCGCGTTGGAGCGCTACGGCCTGCCCACCACGCTCACGGCGCAGGAGAAGGACGCCGGGCGGATCCCGGAGGGCCACAAGGTCATCAAGCAGCTGACCCGTGCGGACTGGAAGCTGACGAAGAGGGGCTTCGGCCCGTGGGCGCGGATCTACCGCCCGGTCAAGGGCTCGGACCGCCAGTGCGTCCAGCTGTGCATCCCCTCCTGGAACGCGCTGGACCCCCGCTTCTGGGACAACGCCGCACAGCTGCCCCCGGCGGAGCTCGCCCGCGTCCTGGGCACCTACGCGATGCGGGTGATGACGCCGCGGGGCTCGACCGCCGTGACGGGCCTGGAGCTGATGACCGCGCTGCACCCGCCGACCCACGCCGTACGGGACGAGGAAACCGGCGCCCTGCGGCAGGCCGACGCCAAGACGCCGGGGTCGCTGGGATCGGACCCGGTGGACTGCGCGCCGTGCGAGGCCCCGGACGGGCACCCGGTGGTCACTGCGCTGGGTCTACCGCGCTTCCACGTGCGGGGACCTGCGGAGAAGCTTTTCGAGGAGGCCTACGACTGGGCCCGGCCGATGACCGATGCCGAGTGCACCCTGCGCTACTTGGTGGGTCTGGACGTGAACATGGCCTTCGCCGCCGGAGCGAACGGGCTGACCGTCGGCCTCGGCGAGCCCACACACGTCCAGGCACCCACGTTCGACCCGAAGTTGCCCGGCTCGTGGCTGGTCGACCTCTCCCACGTCGACCTGTCCCATGTGAAGGCCGGGAAGGAGTGGGTGAACCTGAACGGCAGTCTGCTGCCCTCCCCGTTCACGCCGAAGGGCGACCCCCCGACCGGCCCGGCCTGGTACGCGACACCGACCGTGGCGTACGCGCAGGAGCTGGGCTACGACGTCAGGCCGACCGAGGCCTACGTCCGGTACGACAACGGCCGCTACCTGGACGGCTGGTACCAGCGGCTGCGGGACGCCTATCTGGCGACCATGGCCGACCTCGGCGTCCACGCCGAAATGGAGCCGGCCGGCTTCCTCGCCGCGATGGACGGCTACAAGGGCCGCGACCCGGAGCTGAGCATCGTCATCACGGCGATCAAAGCGACGGTCAAGGGCGGCCTGGGCAAGCTGCGCGAGCGGCCCCGCGGCGAAGGCTGGCGGCCGGGCGAACGGTGGCGCGCTCTGGAGCGGCCGACGTGGCGGCCGGACATCCGGGCGGCGGTCATCTCCCGCACCCGGATCAACCTGCACCGCAAGATCGTCAAGCACGCGGCGTTCACCGGCCGGTATCCGATCGCGGTCCTGTCCGACTGCGTCGTCTACGCCTCCGACGGCCCCTCGCCGCTGGACGTCCTGCCCTACCGGGACGGCAAGCCGCTCCCCGGCGGGTTCAAGCTCGGCATCAACCCCGGGCTGGTCAAGCACGAAGGCACCCAGACCGTGCTCTGGGGCGAAGGGGTGCGCGAGCAGTTCGACGCACCGCAGCTGAACTTCGCCCGGTTCATCAAGGACGGCACCGTCACCGATGCCGACAACGGAGAGTAGGAGAAGACCGGCATGAGCCTGATCGGGGACGGACTCGACAAGGCGGTGCAGAAGGCGTTCACCCGCCCCACACCGAAGAGCGCGGGTGCGCAGATGCGGTACCTGGTCAAGCAGCTCGGCGGCACCAGGGCCGTCGCGCAGATGCTGCGGGTCTCCCAGCGCACCGTCGAGCGATACGTGAAGGACCAGATCAAGAAGCCCCGACCCGACCTCGCCGGACGCCTGGACCGTGAAGTGAAGGCCCGGTGGCAGCCGCAGATCAGGGCCAAGGCCAAGGCGAAGGCCGCGTCCACGGACGGCATCATCATCGACACCCGCGCCCGCCTCGGCTACACCGCCCCGATCGGGTCGACGGACCAGGACCGCATCCGCCACCTGACCGTCGCCCTCCCACCGGTCCACGCCGCCCGCCTCTTCGACGCCCAGGAGCAGGGCGCGTCCGACACCCGCCTCCAGGAGATCGCCGCCGAAGCGCTCAAGGAGGTCTACTTCCAGGACGGCGGCCGCCGCGCCGGCTCCCTGGACGAAGTCCGCTTCACCGACATCGAACACCTCGAGTTCGACCTGTAGCCGCGTGCTGATCGCGATCGGGCCCCGGCCCCGTTAGGCCCGATGGGCCAAGACACTCCAGGTGTCGGGCCGTCAGGTCCGTTGTCTCCCGGCCGGCCGGCGGGCGGTCCGGCCGGGGGAGGGGGGCGAACAACTGGCCAGACAGCGCCCCCCGGGGGGCGCTGCAGGTGCACCGGCTGCGGCGCGAGGTAGCCGACGAGCTGAGGCCTGGCGTGCTTCCCGCCGGAACCTGCCCCAACGGCTCAACGACTTACTGGTAGAGAGCGGCAGAAGCCGCCGGTCACCCAAGGGGAAGCGGTGCTCATGAGGGCGGGGCTGTCGAGAGTTCTGTTGGTCAACTCCTGCCTGGCCGGGGCGGTGTGGCTGACGTGGGCGCTGGTGTGGGGGTCGGAGTACGTCGACGTACTCGCCGACAACTGGCGGGTCGCGGTAACGATGATCTTCGGGTCACTGGTGGGCGGGGGGACCAGCGAGGGCGGGGGGGCCATCGCGTTTCCGGTCATGACGAAAATTCTGGCCGTACCACCGGACCAGGCACGCGTCTTCACGTTCGCCATTCAGTCGATCGGGATGACCGCGGCCTCGCTGTCCATCCTGCTGTGCCGCATACCCATCGAGCGGCGTGTGGTGATCCACGGCTCGGCCGCAGGGGTCGTCGGAGTGGTGCTCAGCGTCTCCTTGCTGGCCCCCCTTGTCCCCCTGGGAACCGTCCGAGCCCTGTTCACGATGCTCCTCGTGGCGCTCGCTGTGGCGCTGTTCGTCCAGATGCGACAACGCGGCTACCACCGCAACGACACGATCTCCTTCTGGAACAGGCGGGAGAAGGTGCTGGTGGTGACAGCGGGCTTCCTCGGCGGCGTCATCAGCGGCGTCGCCGGAGTGGGAGAGAACTGTGTGATGTTCCTGCTGCTCGTGCTGTTGTTCCGGGTGTCGGAGAAAGTGGCCACCCCGACCACCGTCGTGATGATGACGGTGATATCCATCGCGGCCTTCCTCACTCACATTCTCCGTACAGGAGACTTCACGGGGCCCGTCGTCGACTACTGGACGGCGGCGGCTCCTGTCGTCGCCGTGGGTGCGCCGCTGGGCGCATGGGTCTGCACCAGGCTCACCCCGTTGACGATCCGGATGATTCTCTTCGTGCTCATAGGCGCCGAGCTGATCAGCACACTGCTGCTCGTGCACTTCACCGACGGGATGATCGTGCTGAGTGCGGTTACCTTGACGGTGTTCACGGGGCTGTGCCTGATCTGTGTACGGCAGGACCGTTACGCCCGGCCCGCGGAGTCGGGGGGCCGGGCGGACAGTCGAGGTCTCAGCACTGCTTCGGCGCGCTGACCGGAGCGACCGGCCGGTTCAGGCGCTACCGGGTGACGGCGCCGGCCCCCTCGTACCCGTGCCTCTTACGGAGCGCGGTACTTGGACAGCCACGGTCCGGTGCCGTCATCCGGTACGACGGTGGCCGAAGCTGGATTCTCCGTCTCTACGGACCCTCAGACCCGGCTCATGGTCGAGGAGTAGCCGCCTCCACCGGGGTAGACCCAGTCACCGGTCGCCTTGGTTCCCGCGGCGTTGAACTCGCCCTCGAAGTAAGCGGGGCTTCCCTTCTCACCGGCCCAGATGGTCAGTTTGTCGCCGACCAGTTCGTACACGTAGTCAAGGGTGTTGCCCTGGGAGTCGTAATACCTCGACACCACGTCCTTACCCGGCTCCTCACCGAACGGACGCAGGTTGCCGATCAGTTCCATGCCGCTGACCTGCTCGCCGTCCTGGGTCAGGTCAACGTGCTGGATCAGAAAGAAGCCACCGGGCATCCACTCGTAACGGACGGTCCCCTCGGCTCCGCCGGTTACCTTCCAGGTGCCGACCAGGCGGTCCAGGGCCTGCAGCTCAGTGCTCGGCGTGTTGGTCTCGGACATGTCTCTCTCCTCGCAAGGTCTCTTCCGGATGCCACTTACCCGCCTTCCCGCCCATCGGGCAACGAGGCTCCGTGGCGGTCGTCAGAAGACTGATCGCCGTAGGAGGGGCTCGGTCGGCCTCCTGGACCGGGGAATCGCAGCACCCGGCTTCGGAAAACGGGCCGCGCGGTCCTAAGTTGCACGGTCCGCGAGAACTCGCGACGCCGACATGCCGCGTCACCGTCCGACAGAACCCTTACGCGTTCAGCCTCGGCGGCCGGCCGAATACCGGATCGAATAGTTCCGGTCTTTGGTGCAAGCGACCGGGGAACCGCTCGGTCGCTCGCACTCGTACCCCCGGTGACCAGGGAAAAGAGGTCTCCCGGGGTCCGTAGCGACTGAAGCGACCCACAGTTCAGGTATATGAGGTCATTCTGCGGGTGCAGGCATGCGTCATATACAGGAGAGTCGAGTCGCTTCCGTCGCTGTCAGCCGTCGGCATCCCCTCCGAACTGGCGCTTTGTCGATTCAGAGGTACAGCGATCAAAGGGGTTCGGTCGCTACGGAAACTGAACGCGTGAGTAGGGGCTTCTCCGGCGCCAATACGGTGCAAGATTCGGGAAGAGGAAGCTCCGCACGGGCCGGATGTTTTCGCTAATCTGTGTTGGTCGGTGGGTCGCTTCAGTCGCTACGGGGGAACGATGTATGGCTCCTGAGCTGCGCGTTCGGGGATTCTCCGCCGTACGCCCCGGCACCGTCCTCCCGGCTGCGCCGCGGTCCGTGGACATTGCCCGGTGGTGCGCGGAACAAGGCTGGCCGGTCCATCCGCTGGCCTTCGGCCGCAAGACGCCGGCAGGCAACTGCGGGGGCTGCCGGGCCCCCGGTCACACCCACTCGGGCTGCACCTGCCCTGCGGAAGGGCGCTGGTGCCATGGTTTCCGGGCAGCCACGTGTGACGCCGAGAGGATCCTCCGGTGGTGGAGAAAAGCACCGGAAGCGGGAGTCGGGGTCTCCTGCGGCCCCGCCGGGCTGGTCGTCATAGACATCGATGCCCACGGACAGAGCCTGCCCGACCGCGACTGCCTACTGCCGGGCATACCCGTACCGCCGCAGGTCGATCTCACGGGTCTCGCGAACGGATACCACACCCTGGCCCTCCTTGCGGCCCTGCGGGGCGCCCCCGACCCGGCCGATGACGAGGACACCTTGCGGGTGCGCACGCCTTCGGGCGGCCTCCACGTCTGGTACCGGGCTCCCGACGCCCGCTCGTGGCAGAGCTCCGCGGGCTCGGGTGGCGGACGCGCCCTGGCCTGGCAGGTGGACGTCCGCGCCCACGGCGGATACATCGTCGCCCCGGGGACCTGGACCCGGGCCGGGACCTACCGGGCTCTGGGCGCCTGCCGGAAGCCCGCGGTGCTGCCTGCCTGGCTGGCCGAGGAGCTGAAGCGGACGGGCCACCTGCCTCGGAAGAGCCAGGCAGGTCCCTGGCAGCCCCCGCCCAGGGCCCGCCAGGCCGTCGCCGCCGCAGGCGGCGGTGGGCAGGGTCCTCTCGGCATACTCGTTCCGGTGCTGGCCGAGGTGGCAGCCTGCGCCGCGCAATCGCAGGGCACCGGATTCTCGGAGAAGCTCAACCGGGCCTCGTACACCGCGGGCGGACTGGTCACCGCCGGTTTCCTCACCCATCAACAGGCCGAGCAGATCCTTCAGGACACCGCGGCCGCAGCCCGGCCGGGGCAGGACAGGAAAGCCGCTGGGATCATCCGCAGCGGGATGTCGGCCGGTGCGCGCCGGCCGCTGTACCTGAGGAGAGAGGGATGACCCCCGGAGGCCGTCCGCCGTCCGGCTTCGACGCTCACGCCGTGGCAGCCCAGATCCTCGCACGGTCCACTTCTGCCGGGCCTTCGCTGCCCGCGGGAGGGTTTCCGGGTCGTGCAGAGGCGTCTGCGGTCCCGGAGCAGGTGTTGGGGGTGGGGTTGTTACCGGATTCGTTGACGGATCGGGGGAACGCGAAGCTGT
>BMTG01000031.1 GCA_014649555.1 Streptomyces globisporus
CGTTGTTCACAGCGTCCTCGCTGTGTATTTCAAAAGGAACCGCGTCCCAGCATGATGCTGGAGACGAGGTATCAACATATCTGGCGTTGACTTTTGGCACGCTGTTGAGTTCTCAAGGAACGGACGCTTCCTTCGGTCCCGTATCACCGGGGCCCTCCGGGCGCTTCCCTTCGTTCTTCTTCTTTGTCTTGCTGTCTTGCGTTTCCGACTCTATCAGACTCTTTCGCGTCCGATTCCCGGTCGAAGCGGGGTGCTTTCGAGGTTTTTCGCTTTCGCGTTTTCCCTTTCGGGCGTTTCCAACTTTACCAGACTCTTTTTCGTTCCGTTTCCGGTCCGAATTCGATTTCCAGTGGCCTGTGGAGTGGCCTTGCCTTTCGGCGTGTCCACTACGTTAACCGATTCTCTTGGCAGCTCATAATCGAGCCGATACGGCGAATTACGGGCATGCCGAATTCGCACCCGCCAGGGTGAGTCGTAGGTAGTGGTGTGGCCGCTTCGAGTGGCTCGGTCCGGTCCGATGGACTGTGCCGAGAGCTGTACCCGTGTCAAGCGGCTCGGACTACATTAGGCGTCTGCCGAGGGCGCGTCAAGTCGCTTTGCTGCTCGGCCGACGACGCGGTGCATGGGCGCGGTACGGACTCACCGTGGGGTCTCCCTCGATCCAGAAGCGCCACGGCTGGTGGGCTCCGTCGCCGCCCACTCCGGTGCGGGGGCCGCTCCGTACGAGGTCACGGGGCGGCGGGGTGCCGTAAAGGACGGACAGCGCCGGGGTGGGGCCGCCGAAGAGATCGCTGCCGTTCAGGTCGCGGTCGACGTCGAGGGCGGTGGCGAGACGAGCCGGGCCTTTGGCCAGTTCCTTGTCGTTGCGGGCCGAGATGCGTCGGTCGCGGGCCAGGTGGGCGCCGACGTTGATCTCGCCGGCCCGGAGCAGAACTCCACTGGCATGTCCGTCCGGGCCGCAGACCAGGTTGAGGCAGTGCCACATCCCGTACGTGAAGTAGACGTACGTGTGGCCGGGCGGGCCGAACATCGTGCTGTTGCGGGCCGTGCGGCCGCGGAAGGCGTGCGAGCCGGGGTCGATCTCGCCCGCGTACGCCTCCACCTCGGTCAGGCGCAGCTCGATCGTGCCCGTCGGCTCCCGGCGTACGAGGGTGCGGCCGAGCAGGTCCGGCGCGACCTCCAGGACGTCGCGGTCGAAGAAATCTCGCGTCAGTGGAGTGCGGTCCGGGCTTTTGGTCATGGGGTCCGAGGGTACTGGGATCGCTCCGGCGGGAACCGGCTACCGTCGTGGCGCGTATGTAGGGGTCAGGACCAAGAAGGAGTGACTATGGGCTTCAAGCGGCTGCTCGCGAGCATGGGTGCCGGCGGTGCCTCGGTGGAGACCGAGCTCACCGAGGTGAATGTCGTCCCCGGTGGGGTCGTCCAGGGTGAGGTGCGGATCCAGGGCGGTTCGGTCGCCCAGCAGATCGAGGGACTCAACGTCGGACTCCAGGCGCGGGTCGAGGTGGAGAGCGCGGACCAGGAGACCAAGCAGGACATCGAGTTCACCAAGCTGAACCTCGGCGGTGCCTTCGAGGTGCAGGCGGGTGCGGTGCACGTGGTGCCGTTCGGTCTGGAGATCCCGTGGGAGACGCCGATCACGATGTTCGGCGGCCAGCAGCTGCGCGGGATGAACATCGGGGTGACCACCGAGCTGGAGATCGCCCGGGCGCTGGACTCCGGTGACCTGGACCCGATCAACGTGCACCCGCTGCCGGCGCAGGAGGCCATCCTCAACGCCTTCCGGCAGCTGGGCTTCGGCTTCCGCAGCGCGGACATGGAGCGCGGTCACATCCGCGGGACGCGTCAGCGGCTGCCTTTCTACCAGGAGATCGAGTTCGTTCCGCCGGCGCAGTACCGCGGGCTGAACCAGGTGGAGCTGACCTTCGTCGCCGACGACCGTGAGATGGACGTCGTCCTGGAGATGGACAAGAAGCCGGGGCTGTTCAGCGAGGGCAGCGACTCCTACCGCGCGTTCAAGGTGGGGCTGCACGACTACCAGCAGACCGACTGGGCGGCGTACCTCAACCAGTGGCTCGCCCAGGTCGGCGGTCAGCGCAACTGGCTCTAGGCGGCGGTACGCCCTCCGGAACGAGGGCGGTACGCCCCCTACAGTCGGGGAAGAAGGCAGACGAACCGATCAGGAGAGGTGCGAGACGTGACCGAGCCGAACAGGGCCCCGCTGCCGCATGACTTCCATCCGGAGGTGCCGGCGTTCACCGTGGTGAGCGACGACCTCGCGCCGGGGGCCGTGCTGGGCGACGCTCAGGTGCTTGCGGCCGGGAACACTTCGCCGCAGCTGCGGTGGGAGGGTTTCCCCGAGGGGACCAAGAGCTTCGCCGTGACGTGTTTCGACCCGGACGCGCCGACGGGCAGCGGGTTCTGGCACTGGGTGCTCTTCGACCTCCCGGCCTCGGTGACCGAGCTGCCGGCCGGTGCGGGCAGCGGGGAGTTCAAGGGGCTGCCGGAGGGTGCCGTCCAGGCGCGTAACGACTACGGGTCGAAGGAGTTCGGCGGCGCCGCGCCGCCGGCCGGGGAGAATCACCGGTATGTGTTCACCGTGTACGCGGTGGACACCGAGAAGCTCGGGATCGACAGTGATTCCTCGCCCGCGGTGGTCGGGTTCAACCTCCGGTTCCACACGCTCGGGCGTGCTCAGCTGATCGGTGAGTACCAGGCTCCCGCCGGCGATTAGTTCGTCTGCTGTTTGCCCTGCTCTGGTCTTGGAGAGATCAGAGCAGGGCATTTTTTATTGCGTTGTCCATCGCGGCCTGCCCAGCCAGAGTTGATCCGGGCCTGCCAGGGGGCGGGCGGCACACGGGAGGTGGGCAGGATGCGTGACACGTTGGTTCTCAACGCGAGCTTCGAGCCGCTGTCGACAGTGACGCTCAACCGTGCGGTGGTCCTGATCCTGACGGACAAGGCCGTCGTCGAGCAGTCGCATCCCGAGCTCCGTATGCGTGGTGCCGCCGTGGACATTCCGGCGCCCCGGGTGATCAGGCTCTGCCGGTACGTACGGGTGCCGTTCCGAAGACAGGCCCCGTGGTCCAGAAGGGGTGTGCTCATACGGGACCAACACCGGTGCGCCTACTGCGGGCGGCGGGCGTCCACCGTCGACCATGTGGTGCCGCGTGCCCAGGGCGGGCAGGACACCTGGCTGAACACGGTGGCCTCCTGCGCCGAGGACAACCACCGCAAGGCGGCCCGGACGCCCGAGCAGGCGGGGATGCCGCTGCTGAAGCAGCCGTTCGTCCCCTCCCCCGCCGAGGCGATGCTGCTGGCGATGGGGGCCGGTGACCGGGCGGAGCTGCCGGAGTGGCTGGACCGGGCGGCCGCGGCGGCGTAGTCGGCGTACGCCTGGTGATGTAGGTAGGGGCCCGTCCCTGGAGGGGGCGGGCCCAGGTGTGTCAGCGGAGCAGCAGTTGGACGATGGCCACCGTGCCGACGGCCACGATGAGGGCGCGCAGGACGGTGGGGCTCAGACGGCGGCCGACCTTGGCGCCTATCTGGCCGCCGATGGCCGAGCCGACCGCGATGAGGACGACGGCCGTCCAGTCGAAGTGGGCGACGAAGAGGAAGAACAGCGCGGCGATGCTGTTGACGATGGCGGCCAGGACGTTCTTGACCGCGTTGAGGCGCTGCAGGGTGTCGTCGAGCAGCATGCCCATGAGGGAGAGGTAGATGATCCCCTGGGCGGCGGTGAAGTAGCCGCCGTAGACGCTGGCGAGCATCAGGCCGGTGAAGAGGAGCGGGCCGCCGTCGGTGCGGACCACGGTGCCGGTGTGTTCGCGGCGGCGCTGTACGGCTTTGCTGATGCGTGGTTGCAGGATGACGAGGACGAGCGCCATGGCGACCAGGACCGGGACGATCGTCTCGAAGGCCGTGGAGGGCAGGGCGAGCAGGAGCGTGGCTCCGGTGAGGCCGCCGATGGCGGCTCCGATGCCCAGTTTGATGATCCGGCGGCGCTGGCCGGCCAGTTCCTTGCGGTAGCCGATGGCTCCGCTGATGGAGCCGGGGATGAGGCCCAGCGCGTTGGAGACCGTCGCCGTGACCGGGGGGAGGCCGGTGGCGAGGAGGACGGGGAAGGTGATCAGGGTGCCCGATCCGACGATCGTGTTGATCGTGCCCGCGCCGACTCCGGCCGCGAAGACGGCGAGTATTTCCCAGATGGACAAGACCGTCTCCTTCGATGGTCGGTGACGCCTCCCCGCCATGAAGGTCGAGGGGCCTCACCGATCATGCACGAAGGGGTTTCCGGGTCAGGAGACCGGGGGTTCCTCGCGTCGTTCCACCGCGGGGGCCGGGATGCCGCCCTTGGCTCCGCCACCGTTGCCGCCGTTTCCGCCGTCGCCGCCGGTGTTGAAGCCGGGCATGCCACCGCCGAGATTGCCGAAGGCTCCGCTGAGGCCCTTGAGGGCGTCGCCGATCTCGCTGGGCACGATCCAGAGCTTGTTGGCGTCCCCCTCGGCGATCTTCGGGAGCATCTGGAGGTACTGGTACGAGAGGAGCTTCTGGTCCGGGTCTCCGGCGTGGATGGCCTCGAAGACCGTGCGGACGGCCTGGGCTTCGCCTTCGGCGCGCAGGGCGGCGGCCTTGGCCTCACCCTCGGCGCGCAGGATCGCGGACTGCTTCTCACCCTCGGCGGTGAGGATCTGGGACTGCCGGATGCCCTCGGCGGTGAGGATCGCGGCGCGCTTGTCGCGGTCGGCGCGCATCTGCTTCTCCATCGAGTCCTGGATGGAGGTCGGCGGCTCGATCGCCTTGAGTTCGACGCGGTTGACCCGGATGCCCCACTTGCCGGTGGCCTCGTCGAGGACGCCGCGCAGGGCCGCGTTGATCTCCTCGCGGGAGGTGAGGGTCCGCTCCAGGTCCATGCCGCCGATGATGTTGCGGAGGGTGGTGACGGTGAGCTGCTCGATCGCCTGGATGTAGCTGGCCACTTCGTAGGTCGCGGCGCGGGCGTCGGTCACCTGGTAGTAGATGACGGTGTCGATGTTGACGACCAGGTTGTCCTGGGTGATCACCGGCTGCGGCGGGAAGGGCACGACCTGTTCACGGAGGTCGATCCGGTTGCGGATCGAGTCGATGAACGGGACGACGATGTTCAGGCCCGCGTTGAGGGTGCGGGTGTAGCGGCCGAATCGCTCGACGATGGCGGCGCTGGCCTGCGGGATGACCTGAATCGTCTTGATCAGGGCGATGAAGACGAGCACCACCAGAATGATCAGAACGATGATGATCGGTTGCATCGTGTCTCTCGTGCCCTTCGGTTGGCCGGTGGATCGCGGTGATCGGGTCGGTCCTCATGTGCGGCCGGTGGCCGGTGCGTTGCGGCCGGGACGGGGTCCCATGATGATCGACATGATCGACTTCGAGTCTGGCAGACGTGGGCCCGCCCCGTGCGCGCTTCGGTCACATGACGACGGCCGTCGCTCCGTCGATGTCGATGACATCGACCTGGGTGCCGGGCTCGAAGACCTGGTCGGCGTCGTAGGAACGGGCGGACCAGACCTCGCCGGCGAGCTTGATGCGGCCGCCGTCGGCCGATACCCGTTCCAGCACGACTGCCTGACGGCCCTTCAGCGCGTCGATGCCGCTGGCCTGGCCGGTCTGTCCGGCCCGGTGTCTGGCGGCGATCGGGCGCACGACGGCGATCAGCGCGACCGAGACCAGGACGAAGACCAGCACCTGGGCGACGATTCCGCCGCCGAGGGCCGCGACGGCCGATGCGGCCACCGCCCCGACGGCGAACATGCCGAATTCGGGCATCGCGGTCAGGACGAGGGGGATGCCCAGTCCCACCGCGCCGATCAGCCACCACACCCATGCGTCGATGTCCACATGGTCATCGTAGGACTGTCGGTGCGTCACCGACAGGGCGCACGAGGGTCAACTCCGCTGAAATGCCTGCCGATCGGGGTGTGCCGGTCAGGAGAGCGGGAGGCCGTGGGCGGTGTAGCGGTCGCCGGTGTGCTCGACGATGAGGGGCAGGCCGAAGCAGAGAGAGAGGTTACGGGAGCTGAGCTCGGTCTCCATGGGGCCGGCCGCGAGGATCTTGCCCTGGCGGATCATCAGGACGTGGGTGAACCCGGGTGCGATCTCCTCGACATGGTGGGTGACCATGATCATGGAGGGGGCGAACGGGTCGCGGGCGAGGCGGCCGAGACGGCGGACGAGGTCCTCGCGCCCGCCGAGGTCGAGCCCGGCGGCGGGCTCGTCGAGGAGCAGCAGCTCGGGGTCGGTCATCATGGCGCGGGCGATGAGCGTGCGCTTGCGCTCTCCTTCGGAGAGCGTGCCGAACTTGCGGTCCAGGTACTCGGTCATGCCGAGGCGGTCGAGGAAGGCGCGGGCGCGCTCCTCGTCGACGGCTTCGTAGTTCTCGTGCCAGGTGGCGGTCATGCCGTACGCGGCGGTGAGGACCGTCTGCAGGACGGTCTGGCGCTTGGGCAGCTTGTCGGCCATCGCGACGCCCGCCATGCCGATGCGGGGGCGGAGCTCGAAGACGTCGGTGCCGACGCCGCCGAGCTTCTCTCCGAGGACGGTGGCCGTTCCCTTGCTCGGGAAGAGGTAGCTGGACGCGAGGTTGAGGAGGGTCGTCTTGCCGGCGCCGTTGGGGCCCAGGATGACCCAGCGCTCCCCCTCCTTGACCGACCAGGAGACGTCTTCCACCAGAGCGCGTCCGTCGCGGACCACTGATACGTCCACCAGCTCCAGTACATCGCTCATGGCGCGTTGTCTCCCCAAGCAGTCTCGTCGATCGTCGCGTGCCGGTGGGCACGGCTCCCAGGGAAAACCTACGCCACCGCGCGAGTGGTTCGGGCGTGAGGTCCGGACCCCGGGCTCGGCCCGGACGTTCCTTAGGCTGTCGGCATGCTTGTCGAACCACGTTCAGGGTTGTTGGCCGCTTGGGGAAACGCGCTTCTGGCGGGACTCGTCTCACCGGACGAGGCGGCCCTCGCGATTGTCGGAGAGGACGCGGTGCACCGCGTCGAGGGGCTGCCGGGTGAGGCGGGGCCGGTCGGGCTCACGCTGGCGCTCGGCCGGCTGAGGGGGCTGGGGGCGACCGGTTTCCGGGTCGCGCTGCCGGTGCCGGGGCATCCGCTGGGGCTGAGCGGTCCGCCGGACTTCAACGCGCGGGCGCTGGAGGCGGAGGAGGCGGTCGTCGCGTACGGGGTGCCGTACGGGCTGGTGCCGGAGGTGAGCGAGGCCGGGCCGGAGGGGGATCTGCACATCGAGGTGGTGTGGCGGGTGCTGCCGGTGCGGGAGGCGCCGCCCGCGGATGTGCCGTCGCTGGGCGAGGCGGAGCGGGAGCTGGCGGAGGCGTTGCGGGATGCGACGGCAGTGCTGTCGCGGCTGGACGTGGCGGGTTCCGGGCCGGTGGCGGAGGCGGCGGTGGACGCGTACCGGGCGCGGGTGGAGCGGGGGCGCGAGGTGCTGGCGCCCGGGTATCCGCCGCGGGCGGTGCGGGTGCTGGAGATGGCACAGCGGGTGGGGCTGCTGGTCTCGGTGGCGTACGAGAACGGGCACGGCGGTGCGGTGAGCTCGTCGGAGATCGCGGCGCGGGGGGAGGCGTTGCGGCCGGTGGAGCGGGTGGCTCGGCGGGCGTTGGTGGCGGCGTACAACGCGTATGTGGAGGGTGGGGAGGTGCGGGGGTAGGCCCGCGGGCCTTCTGTCCTCAAGCGCCGGACGGGCTGGGGGCGGTGCGGCGCCCCGGGCGGGGGGCCTTGTTCTGGTGCGGGAGCCCCGCCGTGAGGGTTCCGTCCTCGGACGCCGGACGGGCTGGGGGTGTCCGGACGGGCTGGGGCTGGGTGAGATGCCCTGGCGGGCTGGGATGCCCCGGGCGGGGAGCCCGCTGGTGTGCGGGAGCCCCGCCTGGGCGGTTCCGTCCTCAAACGCCGGACGGGCTGGAATGGCTAAGGCTTCAGTGGTTCAGGCCCAGGTTGCCGAAGGCCGGGTTGAGCAGGCCCACGACGTTGACCGTGTTGCCGACCACGTTCACCGGGACGGCGACCGGGACCTGCACGAGGTTGCCGCTGGCGACGCCCGGGGAGCCGATGGCCGCGCCGTGGGCGTCGGCACCGCTGTGGCCGGTGGCGGAGGCGGCACCGGCGCCGGCGGCGATGAGCCCGCCCGCGATCATCGTGACGGCGGCGGCCTTCTTCAGGTTCTTCACTTCAGGATCCTCCTAGAAAGGCTGCGGCAAGCCGCCGCAGCACGTCCTGGAGAACGCCGTGCCGTCCGGAAGGATGCGCCGTTCGGGTGACATACACCCGACAGTATGAATCTCAGCCCGGACGGGAACCGCCGACGACGGCGTCAGCCCACCGCTCCGTGGCGTACCGCCCACAGCGCCGCCTGGGTGCGGTCGGCCAGGTCGAGTTTCATCAGGATGTTCGAGACGTGGGTCTTGACCGTCTTCTCGGAGAGGACGAGAGCCCGGGCGATCTCCCGGTTCGAACGGCCGTCCGCGATGAGGCCGAGGACCTCGCGTTCCCGCTCGGTGAGCGTGCTCCCCCGGCCCGTGCCGGTGCCCGCGTCGTCCTGGGCGAGGAGGGCGCCGGCGACCTCGGGCTGGAGCAGGACGTGTCCGGCATGCACGGAGCGGATGGCGCCGGCCAGGGCGTCCGGGTCGACGTCCTTGTAGACGTAACCGGAGGCTCCGGCGCGCAGGGCGGGGACCACCGTGCGCTGTTCGGTGAAGCTGGTGACGATGAGGACCTTGGCCGGGTTGTCGAGCTCGCGCAGGCGGCGCAGCGCCTCGATGCCGTCGGTGCCGGGCATCTTGATGTCCATCAGCACGACGTCGGGGCGCAGCTCCTCGGTCCGGGCCACGCCCTCCGCGCCGTCGGACGCCTCGCCGACGACTTCTATGTCCTCCTGGATCTCCAGGAAGGTGCGCAGTCCGCGGCGGACCACCTGATGGTCGTCGACCAGCAGCACCCTGATGATCTTGTCAGCCACCGGGGACCTCCATCTCGATCGTGGCGCCCTTGCCGGGCTCCGATGCAACGGTGAGTCGGCCGCCGACGCTGCTCGCCCGGTGACGCATGGAGACGAGGCCGAGGTGACGGCCCGCCCGCCGGACGGCGGTGGGGTCGAACCCGCCCCCGTCGTCGGTGACGCGCAGGACGGTGGCGGTGCCGCGCCGGGCCAGGGTGACGCTCACGCGCTCCGCCCCGGAGTGGCGCAGGGCGTTGTGGAGGGCTTCCTGGGCGACCCGGAGCAGCGCTTCCTCCTGGGCGGCGGGCAGTGCGCGCACTCCGCAGCTCTCGAAGGCGACCTCGGCGGCGTGCGCCCGGTCCAGGACCTGGATCTGGGTGCGGAGGGTGGCGGTCAGACCGTCCTCGTCGAGGGCGGCCGGGCGCAGCTCGACGACGGCGGCCCGCAGTTCGTCGACGGCTTCGGCGGCGAGGACGGCGACCTGCTGGAGCTCCCCCTTGGCACGACCGGGGTCGCGGTCGACGAGTGCGGCGGCTGCCTGGGCGGTGAGGCGGAGCGAGAACAGCTTCTGGCTGACCGCGTCGTGCAGCTCGTGGGCGAGGCGGGAGCGTTCCTCTGCGATGGTCAGCTCGCGGCTGCGTTCGTAGAGGCGGGCGTTGGTGAGGGCGATCGCGGCGTGCTGGGCGAGGATCGAGAGCAGTTCCTCGTCCTCGGCGGTGAAGCCGCAGCCGCCCTCGGGCTTGGGGCACATCTTGTTGGCGAGGAAGAGCGCGCCGATGATCTCGTCGCCGTCCGTGATGGGCAGGCCGAGGAAGTCGGACATGTCGGGGTGGGCGTCGGGCCAGCCCTCGAAGCGGGGGTCCTCGCGGACGTCGGCGAGGCGTTCGGGCTTCGCCTGGTGGAGCATCGCGGCGAGGATGCCGTGCTGGCGGGGCAGCGGGCCGATGGCCTTCCACTGTTCGTCGCTGACGCCGTCGACCACGAACTGGGCGAAGCCGCCGTGGTCGTCCGGCACGCCGAGGGCCGCGTACTGGGCGTCGAGCAGCTCGCGGGCGGAGGCGACGATCGTCTTCAGGACGTCGCCCACTTCGAGGTGCCGGCTCATGGCGAGCAGCGCGGCACTCACCGCGGCGAGGCCCGACGGTGGGCGATGACTCATGGGATCACCGTACCGGCGGGGGCCGGGCGGTCGTATCGGGCCCGGGTCGGTGCTGGGCGCGCCGGGGCCTAGGCCCCGGTCGGGCCGGCCCCTCGGCCGGAGGTCGTAGGACTGCCAGGGACCTACGCCGAAGTGCCGGGTACGGGTGCGGCTCCCGGGCGAGGCGCGGTGCGGCCGGGCCTTCCTACGGTGACATCGCCGGGGTCTCCCGGCGGACGCCGAGAGTACGAAGGGGACGGTCACCATGCCGGTCGCGATGATCACGGGTGGTTCGAAGGGGCTGGGACGGGCGTTGGCGGAGGCCCTGGCCGGGGAGGGCTGGGACCTGGTGCTGGACGCCCGGACCGCCGGGGTCCTGGAGGAGACGGCGCGGGAGCTGCGCGGGCGGTACGGGACGCGGGTGTTGGCGGTCCCCGGGGACGTCACGGACGCGGCGCACCGGGCGGATCTGGTGGCGGCGGCCGGGTCGCTGGGCGGGCTCGACCTTCTGGTGAGCAACGCGAGCGTGCTGGGCGCGGAGCCGCTGGTCCGGCTGGACGTACTGCCGCTGGAGGGGCTCAGGCGGGCGCTGGAGACGAATGTGGTGGCGGCGCTCGGTCTCGTACAGGAGGCGCTGCCGTCGCTGCGGGCCTCCGAGGCGGGGGCGGTGGTGGTGATCAGTTCGGATGCGGCGGCGGAGCCGTACCCGACGTGGGGCGGTTACGGGGCGTCGAAGGCGGCGCTGGACCAGCTGGCGGCGGTGCTGGGCGAGGAGGAGCCGGGGCTGCGGGTATGGGCGGTCGATCCGGGCGACATGGCGACGGATCTGTACGCCGCGGCGGTCCCGGAGGACACGGACGCGCGGCCGTCGCCGGAGAGCGTGGCTCCCGCGTTCCTGCGGCTGGTGCGGGAGCGCCCGGCCGGCGGCCGGTACGCGGCTCCGGCCCTGCTGGAGGGGCCGGCGGGGCAGGGCGGGGGTGTGCGATGACCGCGCGGGGGCGGTGCGAGGGGGGCGACGTGGCCCTCGCGGCGCCGGGGCGGGGCGGCGCGCAGCCGGGGGCTGCGGATTCCCCGGCCCTGGACGCGCGCCCGGGCCGAGCCGGAGAGGCCACCGCCCTGGAGGCTCTGCGGGTGCCGGACGCGTTGTCGGCCCGGGTGCCGGCCGAGCAGCGCGGGGCGGGGCGTGATGACGTGCGGCTGCTCGTGTCCCGGGGGCGGGCGGTCGCGCACCATGCGTTCCGGGAGCTGCCGGAGCAGTTGCGGGCCGGGGACGTGCTGGTGGTGAACACGTCCATGACGCTGCCCGCAGCGGTGAACGGGCGCGTCGGCGGGGAGCGGGTCGTCGTGCACTTCTCGACGCGGGGTGCGGACGGGCGGTGGGCGGTGGAGCTGCGGGCGCCCAGGGGGGCGGGGGTCACCGGGCCGCGGCCGGGTGGTCCTGCGGGGGCGGTGGTGCGGCTGCCGGGCGGGCGGGCCCTGGTGCTGGAGGAGCCGCTGGGGCCCGCGGCCGGGGCCCGGCTGTGGTGGGCGCGGGCGCCGGAGCGGGTGCCCGAGCTGTTGCGCGGGTACGGGCGGCCCATTCGGTACGGGTACACGGACCGGGATCAGCCGCTGTCGGCGTACCGCACGGTGTTCGCGGTGGACTCCCCGGACGGGAGCGGTTCGGCGGAGATGCCGAGTGCCGCGCGCCCCTTCACGGTGCCGCTGGTGGCGGAGCTGGTGCGCCGCGGGGTGCTGTTCGCCCCGCTGTCCCTGCATACGGGGGTGGCCTCGGCGGAGGCGCACGAGCCGCCGTACCCGGAGCGGTTCGCGGTACCGGCGGCGACGGCCTGGCTGGTGAACGCCGTACGGGCGGCGGGGAGCGGGCGGGTGGTCGCGGTGGGGACGACGGCCGTGCGGGCGCTGGAGTCGGCGGTGGGCGAGGACGGGGTGGTGCGGCCCGCCGAGGGATGGACGGACCTCGTGGTGACGCCGCGGCGCGGGGTCCGGGTGGTGGACGGGCTGCTGACCGGGCTGCATGAGCCGCAGGCCTCGCATCTGCTGATGCTGGAGGCGGTGGCGGGGCGCGAGGCGCTGCGCCGTGGGTACGAGGCGGCGCTCCAGGAGCGGTACCTCTGGCATGAGTTCGGGGACGTCCACCTCATCCTGCCGGATGAGGAACATAACGCTCCGGATTGCTTCAGCAACGAGTGGTGAGACTGTTACGTCGCCGATGTGAGCCCAGGCATAGGGTGTACGTCACTTACGAACGTACCTAGTGGGCCCATAAGGGCGTTTTGAGCAGGCGCGCACGAGGGTCATTTCGGACTAACGGGACCCTTCTCCACTACCCGGCTTCGTACGTCACACCTTTGCCACAGGATTTTGCTGCCGCTAAGAATTGCTCTCGTCCCCGACGGAGGTGCGCATCACCGCCTCCGGTCTCGTCCTCCGTGAGGACACCTGAGCATTCGAAGAGGTAGCCCTACATGTCTGCGACTCGCATTCCCAGTCGTCTCCGTCGTCTGAACAAGGTCCAGAAGATCTCCGTGGCCGGTGTGTCGGCCCTGGGCGTAGCCGCCCTGACCTTCTCGCTCGTCCCGTCGAACGCCGATGCCGAGATTGCCCCGCAGGCGGCAGCCGCCGCTGCGCCCGTGGCCTTCACCAACGCCACGGGGACCGCACAGGCCAAGACCGTGCAGAACAGCATGATCGAGCAGCACTCCACCGCCGAGAAGCTCGTGAAGGCCGCCGACGCCGCCAAGGCGAAGGCCGCCGCCGAGACCAAGGCCAAGGCCGCGAAGGCCAAGGCCGCAGCCGACGCGAAGGACAAGGCCGAGAAGGCCGCCAAGGCCAAGGCGGACGCGAAGAAGCGCGCGTCCGAGAAGGCCAACCGCTCCACCCCGCGCAAGCCCGTCTACGCGAACAACCTGGACGGCTGGATCCGCGAGGCCATGTCGATCATGAAGAAGGAAGGCATCCCCGGCTCCTACGAGGGGATCCACCGCAACATCATCCGTGAGTCCAGCGGTAACCGCTGGGCCATCAACAACTGGGACATCAACGCCCAGAACGGCATCCCGTCCAAGGGTCTGCTCCAGGTGATCCAGCCGACCTTCGACCGCTACCACGTGGCGGGCACCAAGAAGGACCTGTACGACCCGGTCGCCAACATCGTCGCCGCCTGCAACTACGCGGCCGACCGCTACGGCTCCATGGACAACGTGGACAGCGCGTACTGATCCGCTGAGCCCAGCAGTACACACGACGAGGCCGGCACCCCCGCGGGGGTGCCGGCCTCGTCGTCGTACCCGGTGCCTACTTGCGCATGACCTCGGGCTCGTGGCGACGGAGCAGGCGCGCGACCGCGACGGCGCAGACGGCGCCGATCACCAGCAGCACGAAGATGTTGATCCCCCACTGGGTCGCCGTGGCCTCCCACAGCGGGTCCAGGTCGGTCGGGTTCTTCGGGTCCCACGGCGGCATCAGGTTGGCCAGGTCCAGCGTGGTACCGGCCGCGGCCACGCCCCAGCGGGACGGCATCAGCCAGGTGAGCTGCTCCAGACCGGGCGTCCCGTACACCTGGAAGAGAACGCCGGTGAACACCAGCTGGACGATCGCGAACATGACCAGCAGGGGCATGGTCATCTCGGAGGTCTTGACCATCGCGGAGATCATCAGGCCGAACATCATCGAGGTGAACCCGAGGGCCACGATCGAGATGCAGATCTCGACGGCCGGAGGCATGAACAGCCCCTCCTCCGGCAGATCACGGACGGCGAAGCAGATGCCGCAGAGGATGACGCTCTGGAAGGCCGTGATCACGCCGAGGACGATCACCTTGGACGTCAGATAGGCCGAGCGGGAGAGGCCGGTGGCCCGTTCCCGTTCGTAGATCACGCGTTCCTTGATCAGTTCACGTACGGAGCTGGCCGACCCGGCGAGGCAGATGCCGACCGCGAGGATCAGCAGGATCATCCCGGCCTTGCCGTTGAACTGGGTCGGCGGGGTGGGCGGAGCCAGTCCGAAGTCCGCCGGGATGACCGCGGCCAGCACACCGATCACCGCGGGCAGCGCCACCATCAGGCCGAGGAAGGCCTTGTCGGAGGCGATGACGGAGGTGTACCGGCGCACCAGGGTCCACAGCTGTGTACCCCAGCTCTGCGCCTTCGGGGGCCTCATCTGCTGCGGCGGCGGCATGTTGACCGGCTGGGCCGCGACCGCGTCGATGTCGGCGGCGTACATCTGGTAGTGCTGCGAACCGCGCCAGCGGCCCGCCCAGTCGTAGTCGCGGTAGTTCTCGAAGGCGGAGAAGACGTCGGCCCAGCTGGTGTAGCCGAAGAAGTTCAGCGCTTCCTCCGGCGGACCGAAGTAGGCGACGGAACCGCCGGGCGCCATCACGAGGAGCTTGTCGCAGATCGCCAGCTCGGCGACCGAGTGCGTGACCACGAGCACCGTGCGGCCGTCGTCGGCGAGGCCGCGCAGCAGCTGCATGACATCGCGGTCCATGCCCGGGTCGAGGCCGGAGGTCGGCTCGTCCAGGAAGATCAGCGACGGCTTGGTGAGCAGCTCCAGGGCGACCGAGACGCGCTTGCGCTGGCCGCCGGAGAGCGAGGTGATCTTCTTGTCCTTGTGGATGTCGAGCTTGAGCTCGGCGAGGACCTCGGTGATCCGGGACTGGCGCTCGGCCTCGGTGGTGTCCGCGGGGAAGCGGAGCTTGGCCGCGTACTTGAGGGCCTTGGCGACGGTGAGTTCCTTGTGCAGGATGTCGTCCTGCGGGACCAGACCGATGCGCTGGCGCAGCTCGGCGAACTGCTTGTACAGGTTCCGGTTGTCGTAGAGGACGTCACCCTGGTTGGCGGGCCGGTAGCCGGTGAGCGCCTTGAGCAGGGTGGACTTTCCGGATCCGGACGGGCCGATGACCGCGATCAGCGACTTCTCGGGGACGCCGAAGGAGACGTCCTTGAGGATCTGCTTGCCGCCGTCGACCGTCACCGTGAGGTGGCGGGCCGAGAAGGAGACCTCACCGGTGTCGACGAACTCTTCCAGCCGGTCGCCGACCAGCCGGAACGTCGAGTGACCGACGCCGACGATGTCGTTCGGGCCGATGAGCGCCGAGCCGGACTTGTGAAGCGGCTGGCCGTTGACGTACGTGCCGTTGTGCGAGCCGAGGTCGCGGATCTCGAAGCGGCCGTCGGGCGTCGCGTGGAACTCGGCGTGATTGCGGGAGACCTGGAGGTCGGAGACGACCAGTTCGTTCTCCAGCGCACGGCCGATGCGCATGACCCGGCCGAGGGCCAGCTGGTGGAACGTGGTGGGGCTGCGGTCGCCGTAGACCGGCGGCGCCCCCGCGGCACCGCCCTGTCCCGGTCCGCCCTGCTGCCCGGGGTGCTGCTGGTGCGGCACGTTCTGGTGCCCGGGCTGCTGGTGCGGGACCTGCTGCTGGGGCGCCTGCGGCTGCTGCCAGGCCTGGTGCTGCGCCGGCGCCTGGTGCTGGGCGGGTGCCTGCTGTCCGTGCCAGCCCGCGGCACCGCCCTGGGGCTGCTGGTGGGGCTGGTGCGCCGGGGCCTGCTGCGCGCCGGCCGCCTGGCCACCGGCGACACCGGCTCCGGCTGCGGCGCTGAGGCTCACCCGGGGTCCGTCGGTGGCGTTGCCCAGGTGCAGCACCGAACCTGCGCCGAGCTCCACCTGCTGGATCCGCCGGCCCTGCACATAGGTGCCGTTGGTGCTGCCGTGGTCCTCGATGGACCAACTGCGGCCGTTCCAGCTGATCGTGGCGTGCCGCCACGACACTCTGGCGTCGTCGATCGTCAGGTCGCCCTGCGGATCACGTCCAAGGGTGTACGACCTGGACGGATCGAGCGTCCAGGTGCTGCCATTCAATTCCAGTACGAGTTCCGGCACTCCGCGCCCCACTAGTTGTCCCCCGTGATACCCCCGTCGCAGGGAGTCTAGGGATGCTGAACATCGTGGGGAACTATTCCAGGATCAGTCCCCGATCCGAAAGTCGGGCGGGTGAAGAGCGCGAGGAGACCTGCGCGAACACGCCGATACCGGAGGGCGAAACGGGAGTTTATACGGTCAAGTCGGCATGAAGGGCTGGTTACCGACCGGAAGATGCCCAGCGACGCGATATCGTCCCATACGAGACAGCCGGTGCGGCCGGGCGCAAGACGCGTACCGGCCAGATCCGGACGCGGTGTCGGCGGCGGCCGTGCGATTCCGTCCGGCACTCGGGACGGGCGGCCGGAGGAGGTGGCGGGACCGATACGGTGGGAACACCATGAGCGCATCTCAGCCACCTCAGCCCCCCTCCTCTTCTGAGCCCTCTGAGTCTCTTGAGCCCCTTGGGCCGCCACCGGGCAGTGACGCACCCACGCTGCTGGTCAAGATCTTCGGCAAGGACCGTCCCGGCATCACGGCCGGGCTCTTCGACACCCTCGCCGCGTACGCGGTCGACGTCGTGGACATCGAGCAGGTCGTCACCCGTGGCCGCATCGTGCTGTGCGCCCTGGTCACCGCGCCCACGGCGGGCGGGACCACCGAGGGCGATCTGCGGGCGACCGTGCACAGCTGGGCCGACTCCCTGAAGCTGCAGGCCGAGATCATCTCCGGCATCGGCGACAACCGGCCCCGCGGTGACGGCCGTTCCCATGTGACGGTGCTGGGTCACCCGCTCACCGCCGAGTCGACCGCCGCCATAGCGGCCACCATCACCTCGACCGGCGGGAACATCGACCGTATCTTCCGGCTGGCGAAGTACCCGGTCACCGCCGTCGAGTTCGCGGTGTCGGGGACCGGGACGGCCGAGCTGCGGACCGCGCTGGCGACCGAGGCCGCCGAGATCGGTGTGGACGTCGCGGTGGTCTCGGCCGGGCTGAGCCGGCGGGCCCAGCGGCTGGTGGTCATGGACGTCGACTCCACATTGATCCAGGACGAGGTGATCGAGCTCTTCGCGGCGCACGCGGGCTGCGAGGACAAGGTCGCCGAGGTGACCGAGCAGGCGATGCGCGGCGAGCTGGACTTCGAGCAGTCGCTGCACGCCCGGGTCGCGCTGCTGGCCGGTCTGGACGCCTCGGTGGTGGACAAGGTCCGCACCGAGGTACGGCTCACCCCCGGCGCCCGCACCCTGATCCGTACGCTGAAGCGGCTCGGCTACCAGGTCGGCGTCGTCTCCGGCGGCTTCACCCAGGTCACGGACGATCTCCAGGAGCGGCTCGGCCTCGACTTCGCCTCGGCCAACACCCTGGAGGTGCTGGACGGCAAGCTCACCGGCCGGGTCGTCGGCGAGGTGGTGGACCGGGCGGGCAAGGCCAGGCTGCTGCGGAGCTTCGCCGAGCAGGCGGGCGTACCACTGGCCCAGACGGTGGCGATCGGGGACGGGGCGAACGACCTCGACATGCTGAACACCGCCGGGCTCGGTGTCGCGTTCAACGCCAAGCCGCTGGTCCGCGAGGCAGCGCACACCGCGGTGAACGTGCCGTTCCTGGACACCGTGCTCTATCTGCTCGGCATCACCCGGGAAGAGGTCGAGGCGGCGGACGGCCTCGTCGACTGAACCCGTCCGAGCGCACGCACAGGGCCCCGGCACCGCAGGGGTGCCGGGGCCCTGTGCGTGCGCTCAGCCGTTCTGCGCGTACTCAGTGGTCCTGTGCGTGATCAGTCGTTCGGGGTCCAGTACTCCGTGAGCCTGCCCGCTCCGTGCTCCACGCTCTTCCAGGAGCCGGGGAACTCCACCACGGCGTAGGCGGCGGTGGGAAAGCCGTCCCGGGTCATCCGGGCCAGGGTGTCGCCCTCGGTGGAGCCGGAGAGGGCGTCGGCGGCCCCGTGCATCCCGGGGTTGTGACCGATGACCAGGAGGTTGCGCACCTCGTCGGAGGTCTCGTTGAACAGGGCGATCAGTTCGCCGAGGGAGGCCTCGTACAGCCTCTCCTCGTAGACGGTCCGGGGGCGCTGGGAGAATTCATGGACCGCCAGCTTCCAGGTCTCCCGTGTCCTGGCGGCACTGGAGCAGAGGGCCAGATCGAAGTCGATGCCGGAATCGGCGAGCCTGCGGCCGGCCACGGGCGCGTCCTTTCGGCCGCGCTCGGCCAGCGGGCGCTCATGATCGGAAGCCTGTGACCATTCCGCCTTGGCATGCCGGAGAAGGACGATCCTGCGAGTTGTCTCGACGCTCATACATCTCAGCTTCGCATGAAACGCGCCCTCCGGCGCAGGGTGTTGACGGGCTCGTCCGGACAGTTCACGCGCTGGTCCGGGGCGGCTTCGGCTCAGCGGAACAGCAGCTGGAAGGTGCGCTCGATCAGCTGTCCGAGCGCGGGGTCGGTGGTGGCGGCCTGGGCCTGTCCGGGGCTGAGGATCATCAGCAGCAGCGCGGCGAACGCGACGGCGGGCAGGGCGACCGCCCACCAGGGCAGCCGGATCTCGACACCGTCGGCGGCCGGTCGGTGGGACCTGGTGTGCGTCGGTGCCGGCATGTCCGCCTCCGTCAAGTCATCGGGTCGTCACCGAAGAACTTACGGAGTGGGGACGGCCGGTCCCATCCGGTGACCCACCCACTTCACCCTGACCCTGGCCCCCTAGGGGAGGGTGGGGCTAGCCCCACCCCTCGCAGGGTCCGCGGTCGTCAGGGCGAGGCGATCGTGGCGATCACACCGATGACGACGGTGATGAGGAGCATCGCCCCGAACACGAGGAGAAGCTTCTTCTGGCCGTTCTGGGGATTCGGATCGAGCACTGGCATGAGGTCAGTGTCGCATCTCAGCACTCGTCCTCGATCGTCCGGTCCCGGCCGGCGAGGATCCCGGCCACCATCTGGGGAATCATGAGGCCCGCCATCAGGGCGATCGGCAGCCCCCAGCCGCCGCTGTGCTGGTAGAGGACGCCGACGAGCAGCGGACCGGGGATCGAGAGCAGGTAGCCGGTGGACTGGGCGAAGGCGGAGAGCCGGACCACGCCCGCGCCGGACCGGGCCCGCATGCCGATCATGGTGAGGGCGAGCGGGAAGGCGCAGTTGGCGACCCCGAGGAGCACGGCCCAGGCCCAGGCTCCGGCGGCGGGTGCGAGGTAGAGGCCGCTGTAGCCGATCAGACCGCAGAGGCCGAGGACGACGACGATGGGGCCCTGGTTCTTGAGCCGGGAGGCGACCCGGGGGATGACGAAGGCCAGCGGGACGCCCATCGCCATGGTGACCGCGAGCAGGAGTCCGGCCGTGCCGGCGGAGACCCCGGCGTCGCGGAAGATCTGCGGCATCCAGCCCATGGTGATGTACGCGGCGGTGGCCTGGAGCCCGAAGAAGCAGGCGAGGCCCCAGGCGGTGCGGCTGCGGGTGATCTTCAGGGGCGGCGCCTCGGAGGCGTTCGCGGCGGCCGGCGCCGGCTGGCCGGGGGCCGGGGTGCGGTCGCGTACGAGGAAGATCCAGGGCAGTACGGCGACAGCGGCGAGCACGGCCCAGACGACCAGGCCCGTCTGCCAGTTGCCGCCCAGCGCCCCGGTGACGGGGACGGTGAGGGCGGCGGCGAGGGCGGTGCCGAGGGCCAGGGCCATGGAGTAGAGGCCGGTCATGGTGCCGACGCGGTCGGGGAACCAGCGCTTGACGATCACCGGCATCAGGATGTTGCTGACGGCGATGCCCATCAGGGCCAGGGCGCTGGCGGCCAGGAATCCGGCGGTGGAGCCGATGTACGGGCGGACGATCAGGCCGACCGCGATGGCGGCCATGCCCGCGCAGACGACGGTGCCCGCGCCGAAGCGGCGGGCGAGGCGCGGTGCCATGACGCCGAAGACGGCGAAGCAGAGCGGCGGCACGGAGGTGAGGACGCCGGCCACGCTGCCGCTCATGTGCAGCCCTTCGCGGACCTCCTCGAGGAGGGCACCGAGGCTGGTGATGGCGGGGCGGAGGTTGAGGGCGGCCAGGACGAGTCCCACGGCGATGAGGCGCAGCAGCCACGGTGAAGGCCCTTCGGCGGCTCCGGGGAGCGGCTGGGCCCGGGTGTCGTGGGGCGTGCGCGCGATGGCCTCGCGGTTCAGGGTCGGGGTCTGCGTCTCGTCGTCCGGCATGGAGCCATCATAGAATCATGGGATGATTGATTGTCCAATCCGGTCATGGCCCGGCATCCCCCGCATGCGTTGAGAGAATGCGGGAGAGAATCCGGCCCGGACCTCAAGCTCACGAGCAAGGAGCACCATGGCGCTGACGTCCCCTCGGCGTTCGGCACTCTCCGACCAGGTGATCGCCCAGTTGCGGAACCAGATCACCTCGGGCGAGTGGCCGGTCGGCTCGCGGATTCCGACCGAGCCCGAGCTGGTCGAGCAGCTGGGCGTGGCCCGTAACACCGTCCGCGAGGCCGTGCGGGCGCTCGCGCACAACGGGCTGCTGGACATCCGGCAGGGCTCCGGCACGTATGTGATCGCCACGAGCGAGCTGGCCGGGGTGATGCACCGCAGGTTCGCGGCGGCGGACCCCCGGCATGTCGCGGAGCTGCGCTCGACGCTGGAGTCCTCGGCCGCCCGGCTGGCGGCGGCCCGGCGCACCGAGCGGGATCTGCGGCAGCTGGACGCGTTGATGGCGCGCCGGGAGGAGGCCTGGACGTCGGGCGACGCGGAGGCGTTCGTGGCGGCGGACGCGACGCTGCACCTGGCGGTGGTCGCGGCCTCGCACAACGACGTCCTGACCGGGCTCTACGCCGATCTCGGGGATCTGCTGCGCGATTATCTGCGCGGCGACGTGGGTCCCGAGCTGCGGCCGGAGAACCACATGGACCACGGCCGGCTGGTCGAGGCGATCCGGGCCGGGGACGCGGAGACGGCGGCGGCCGAGGCGGCGAGCCACGCGCTGAACTGTCTGACGGACCGGGTGTAGCCCTCGGGCCTGCTCACAGCGGGGCGAGGGTTGCCCTCGGGAGCCTCACAGCGGGGCGGGGCGGTGGCTGACCCAGGCGGTGGCGACCTCTTTCCAGCAGCGGTCCTCCAGCCGAACGGTCCGGCCGGGCTCCACCGCGACCACCTCGCCGTCCGCGTCGACGTCCCACCACCGGTCGCACTCGGCGTGCAGCCGGACCAGGTCGACGGAGGGGTACGGGTTGTGGCAGTACGCGACGACCCGGGAGCCCTCGACGGTCGTACGGCACTCCGAGCCGGCCGGTTCGGGCTTCGGCGGCGCCACGTCCGTACCGGAGTCGGCTCCCCTGGCGGAGTGCACCCCCAGGGGTACGGCGAGGGCCGCGGCGGCTGTCGACGCGGCCAGGAGGAGACGGGTTCGTCGGCGCGTGGGGCGCACAGCGATCTCCCTCCCGCAGCCTGACCAGAAGTCCGGTTCCTCCTCATTCTGCGGTGGATCGGCCGGTTTTTCGACCGGAGCGACCACGCACGGCGACGGCCCCCGGTCGCGCCACCTCCGGAACGGGGTGACGCGGCCGGGGGCCGTTCAGCTCAGGCGGTGCGCGGTCAGGCGCCCATCATGTGCACGCCGCTGTCGACGTGGATGATCTCGCCCGTGGTGCGCGGGAAGAAGTCGGAGAGCAGGGCGACGATGCCGCGGCCGGCCGGCTCCGGGTCGGACATGTCCCACGCCAGCGGAGCGCGGTGGTTCCAGACGTCGGCCAGCTCCGAGAAGCCCGGGATGGACTTGGCGGCCATGGAACCGATCGGCCCGGCGGAGATCAGGTTGCAACGCAGCCCGTCCTTGCCCAGGTCACGGGCGAGGTAGCGGGAGGTGGCCTCCAGCGCGGCCTTGGCCGGGCCCATCCAGTCGTACTGCGGCCAGGCGTACTGGGCGTCGAAGGTGAGGCCGACGATCGAGCCGCCCTCGCTCATCAGCGGCTTGCAGGCCATGGCCAGCGACTTCAGCGAGAACGCCGAGACGTGCATCGCGGTGGCGACGGACTCGAACGGGGTGTTGAGGAAGTTCCCGCCGAGCGCGTCCTGCGGCGCGAAGCCGATGGAGTGGACGACACCGTCGAGCGAGCCGAGCTCCTCGCGGACCAGGCCCGCCAGCCGGTCCAGGTGCTCCTGGTTGGTCACGTCCAGCTCGATGACCTTGGCCGGCTTCGGCAGCTTCTTGGCGATGCGCTCGGTCAGGGTGGGACGCGGGAAGGCCGTCAGGATGACCTCGGCACCCTGCTCCTGGGCCACCTTCGCGGCGTGGAACGCGATGGACGACTCCATCAGCACCCCGGTGATGAGGATGCGCTTGCCGTCGAGAATTCCGCTCATGGTGATCAGTGACCCATGCCCAATCCGCCGTCAACGGGAATGACGGCTCCAGTGATGTACGACGCGTCGTCGGAGGCGAGGAAGCGCACGGCGGCGGCGATCTCCTCGGGCCGCGCGTAGCGGCCGAGCGGCACCTGGGCCACGATGCCCTTGCGCTGCTCCTCGGTGAGCACCTGGGTCATGTCGGTGTCGACAAAACCGGGGGCGACGACGTTGAAGGTGATGTTCCGCGAACCGAGTTCACGGGCCAGCGACCGGGCGAAGCCGACCAGCCCGGCCTTCGAGGCGGCGTAGTTGGCCTGACCGGCCGAGCCGAGGAGACCGACGACGGAGGAGATCAGGACGACCCGGCCCTTCTTGGCGCGCAGCATGCCGCGGTTGGCACGCTTGACGACCCGGAAGGTTCCGGTGAGGTTGGTGTCGAGGACGGAGGTGAAGTCCTCCTCCGACATCCGCATCAGCAACTGGTCCTTGGTGATGCCCGCGTTGGCGACGAGCACCTCCACGGGACCGTGCTTGTCCTCGATCTCCTTGTAGGCCTGCTCCACCTGTTCGGCGTCGGTGATGTCGCAGCGGACCGCGAGGACACCGGCTTCGGTGAGGGCCTGAGGGGGCTCGCCGGAGCGGTAGGTGATCGCGACCTGGTCGCCGTTGTCGGCGAAGGCGCGGGCGATGGCGAGGCCGATGCCCCGGTTTCCTCCGGTGACGAGAACCGAGCGGCTCAACGGATAGCCCTTTCCTTGGCGGTCTGGTGCGTGGTCCCGGGCGGTCGGGCACGTCGAAAACCTATCGGTACCGTGCGCCGATCGGGGAATCGGGCCCTGACAGTGGCTTGTCCGGGGTGCTGTGGGGTTCCTACAGTCCGCGCCGATGCGTGGTCGGCCCACGCGTCTGCGATATCCCCCGGTGCGGTCACCCTCCGGCGTGGTTCACTGCCGTGGTGTATCGAGAAGGGAACTCCCTGTGCCCCACGAGGTAGATCAGTCATTCCTGGCACTGCCGTCGCGCGCGCTGGCCGACGCGGCGCTCGCCCGAGCGCGGGCCCTCGGCGCGACGCACGCCGACTTCCGGCTGGAGCGGGTGCGCAGCGCCACCTGGCGGCTGCGGGACGCGCGGCCCGCCGGGGCGTCGGACAGCACGGACCTCGGGTATGCGGTGCGCGTGGTGCACGGCGGGGCCTGGGGGTTCGCGTCCGGGGTCGATCTGACGATGGACGCGGCCGCGAAGGTGGCCTCGCAGGCCGTCGCGATGGCCAAGCTGTCGGCGAAGGTGATCGCGGCGGCCGGCTCGGACGAACTGGTGGAGCTGGCGGACGAGCCGTCGCACGGTGAGCGGACCTGGGTCTCGGCGTACGACGTCGACCCCTTCTCCGTACCGGACGAGGAGAAGGCGGCACTGCTCGCCGAGTGGAGCGTGCGGCTGCTGGGCGCGGAGGGCGTCGCGCATGTGGACGCGTCCCTGATGACCGTGCACGAGAACAAGTTCTACGCGGACACGGCCGGCACGGTCACCACGCAGCAACGGGTGCGGATCCACCCGCAGTTCACCGCCGTCGCGGTGGACGGCACGACCGGCGAGTTCGACTCGATGCGCACCGTCGCGCCGCCGGTGGGCCGGGGCTGGGAGTATCTGACCGGCACCGGCTGGGACTGGGACGCCGAGCTGGAGCAGATCCCCGGGCTGCTGGCGGAGAAGATGCGGGCGCCGGGCGTCGAGGCGGGGGCGTACGACCTGGTCGTCGACCCGTCGAACCTCTGGCTGACGATCCACGAGTCGATCGGCCACGCCACCGAGCTGGACCGGGCGCTGGGGTACGAGGCGGCGTACGCCGGGACCTCGTTCGCCACCTTCGACCAGCTGGGCAAGCTGGCGTACGGCTCCCCCGTGATGAACGTGACCGGCGACCGCACGGCCGAGCACGGGCTCGCGACCATCGGGTACGACGACGAGGGCGTCGAGGCGCAGTCGTGGGACCTGGTGAAGGACGGCACGCTCGTCGGCTACCAGCTGGACCGCCGGATCGCAAAGCTGACGGGCCTCGGCCGTTCCAACGGCTGCGCGTTCGCCGACTCGCCGGGCCATGTCCCCGTCCAGCGCATGGCGAACGTGTCGTTGCGGCCGGATCCGGGCGGGCTCTCCACGGAGGACCTGATCGGCGGGGTCGAGCGCGGGATCTACGTGGTCGGCGACCGGTCGTGGTCCATCGACATGCAGCGCTACAACTTCCAGTTCACCGGGCAGCGGTTCTTCCGGATCGAGAACGGCAGGCTCGCCGGGCAGCTGCGCGATGTGGCGTACCAGGCGACGACCACGGACTTCTGGGGCTCGATGGAGAAGGTCGGCGGCCCCCAGACGTATGTCCTCGGCGGCGCGTTCAACTGCGGCAAGGCCCAGCCGGGCCAGGTCGCGGCGGTCTCGCACGGCTGCCCCTCCGCCCTCTTCCGGGGCGTCAACATCCTTAACACGACGCAGGAGGCCGGGCGATGAGCCGCGTCAGCAAGCCGTACGAGATCGTCGAGCGGGCTCTGGAGCTGTCCACCACGGACGGTCTGGTGGTCATCGCCGACGAGCAGTCCTCCGCCAATCTGCGCTGGGCGGGCAACGCGCTCACCACGAACGGGGTGACCCGGGGACGGACCCTGACCGTCGTCGCGACCGTGGACGGGGCCGAGGGAACGGCCTCCGGTGTGGTCTCCCGGTCCGCCGTGACCACCGACGACCTGGAGCCGCTGGTCCGTGCCGCCGAGGCCGCCGCCCGGGGCGCGGGTCCGGCGGAGGACGCGCAGCCGCTGGTGAGCGGGGTGCCCGCATCCCCCGACTTCACGGACGCCCCTGCCGAGACCGGCTCGGAGGTCTTCGCGGACTTCGCCCCGGCGCTCGGCGACGCCTTCGCCCGGGCCCGCTCGGGCGGCCGTGAGCTGTACGGCTTCGCCAACCACGAGCTGACCTCCACCTACGTGGGGACGTCGACGGGGCTGCGGCTGCGCCACGACCAGCCGAACGGGACGCTGGAGCTGAACGCGAAGTCACCGGACCGGACGCGTTCGGCGTGGGCGGGCCGGGCGACCCGGGACTTCAAGGACGTCGACCCGGCGGCGATGGACGCGGAGCTGGCGCAGCGGCTGCGCTGGGCGGAGCGGCGTATCGAGCTGCCCGCCGGCCGGTACGAGACGCTGCTGCCGCCGACCGCGGTGGCGGACCTGCTGATCTACCAGCTGTGGTCGTCGACCGCGCGGGACGCGGTGGAGGGCCGGACGGTCTTCTCGACGCCGGGCGGCGGGACCCGGCTGGGCGAGCAGCTCGCTCCGCTCCCCCTCACCCTGCGCAGCGACCCGCACGCGCCGGGTCTGGAGTCGGCACCGTTCGTGATCGCCCACTCCTCCGGCGACAGCGGTTCCGTCTTCGACAACGGGCTGCCGCTGGCCCCGACGGACTGGGTCAGGGACGGGAAGCTGGAGCGGCTGACGACGACCCGGCACTCGGCGGGCCTGACCGGCCTCCCGGTCGCCCCGGGCATCGACAACCTGCTCCTGGAGGGCGGCGGCGAGAAGTCGCTGGAGGAGATGGTCGCCGCGACGACCGGGCGGGCGCTGCTGCTGACCTGCCTCTGGTACATCCGCGAGGTGGACCCGGCGACGCTGCTGCTGACCGGGCTGACCCGGGACGGCGTCTATCTGGTCGAGGACGGCGAGGTGGTCGGCGAGGTGAACAACTTCCGGTTCAACGAGTCGCCGGTGGACCTGCTGTCGCGGGCCTCGGAGGCGGGGCGTACGGAGAAGACGCTGCCGCGCGAGTGGGGCGACTGGTTCACCCGGGCGGCGATGCCCGCGCTGCGCATCCCGGACTTCAACATGAGCTCGGTCAGCCCGGGCGTATGACCCGCCTAGACTGACACGTACATCTCTACCAGGCACAAGGAGCACCGGAACCGTGACGGACATCGTCGACGAGCTGAAGTGGCGCGGGCTGTTCGCCCAGTCCACTGACGAGGACGCATTGCGCAAGGCTCTCGCGGACGGTCCCGTCACCTTCTATTGCGGCTTCGACCCGACCGCGGCCAGCCTGCACGTGGGGCACCTGGTGCAGGTGCTCACCATGCGGCGGCTCCAGCAGGCCGGGCTGAAGCCGCTGGC
>BMTG01000032.1 GCA_014649555.1 Streptomyces globisporus
CAGGGCCGTGAAGCCGGCGCCCCGCACCGGCGTTGTGGGCTCCAGGTCGAACGGACTCACCCCCAGCCGGCCGGCTAGGACCGGGGCCAAGTACGTGGCGAAGCTCTCCCAGTCATCCTCGGAGTCCTTGGGTGTGAGGCCTTCCTCCAGGCCCGCGGTCAGTTCCTCGGGCAAGGGGGAGCCCATCGCGAGGTCCGCGTCGCATGCCTGCTCGGTCGCGGAGCGGCGGCGCAGCACGGCGCCTTGCTCGGCGATCAGCCAGCCGGAGCCGCCGCCCTGTTCGCCGAAGAAGTAGGCCTGTGCTCTGCCGTACCGGCGGCTCAGGCTCGTGACGACGGCGAGCACGTCCGCCGCGCGCTCGGGGTCCACGGGTGAGCACCACGGACCGAGCACGAGGGTCCAGCCGTCCACCGCCGGGGTCACGTACACCCGGCCGTACTCCGCGCCGTCCATGGTGTCGTGCGCCACGATGTCGTACCCCAGGGCGAAGGTCGCCGGCCGGATCTCGTGCAGGCCGAGTGCCTGCGCGATGCTCTGATGGTCCTCGGTGGGCACGGCGAGCCAGGAAGCGGAGCACAGGTCGAGCGGACGGGCCCGGTCGCTCGGCAGTTTGACCCGGATCAGGCGCTCCACGGCCGTGCGATCGGCCGCCGAGAGTGCCTCCTCGCCGCCGGACGCGGCCAGGGTGGCCAGGGCCCGGGCCCGCAGTCGCCCCGGCCCGTGCGCGCGCACCCGGCGGAGCGGTTCGTGGGTGGCGGGCCCGAGCAGGCCAAGGGCCCACCCCGCGCGCTGAGCCACGTCCGGGTCCGGATCGCCGAGCAGCGGAATCAGCGCCTCGGTCACCCGGACATAGTCGACGCCGGGCTGCGGCGAGCGTCCGAAGGCCACCATGCAGACCGACTGGATCCCGAAGGCGGCCGCACTGCGGACGGCCGGGGACGGGTGCCGCAGCGCGTCCACGAACCGGTCCACCGAGCGGAAGGCGGTGAACGTGGAGCCGAGGTGTCGCCGTGAGGTCTCGTCGGGGGCGGCGGCCAGCGCTTCGAGCACGTCGTCGAAGGCCAGATCCGGCCCGATGTCCCGGTTCAGGAGTCCGCCGATCCGGGCGCGGACCTGGACAGAGTCCGTGGTCAGCAGCGCGCGGATCAACGGCCCCACGGCGGCCCGCCCCTGCGCGGCCAGCCGTGCGCCACCTCGCGCAGCCCTGGATCGCCCAGGGCCCCGATCGCGTCCTGCGTGTCCACCCTTTGTCCTCCTCGTGCCGTGCGACCGCTGCTCCGCAGGCCATGGTGCCCTGTGGTCGGGTAGCCGGAGACCATTGCTGATCCCCGACCCTCTTAGAGCCGGACGTGCGAGCTTTCCCTGCCGCGGCTGGACGTGGGCGCCCGACTTGTGACTTCGTTTCGGTTGAAACGAAGTCACCTGACGGATGTGACCAACATGCCTGACGACCCTGTGGATATGTAAGGCACAGACCCAACAGGGCACTTGTCTTACATGCCTGACGCTCATTCCCCACCCGAGATAACCCTCGCCGTCGTCGGCGAGACCCGGTGCGCCGAACACCTCGGCTGGCCGCTCTGCCCCGGCCTCGACGGGCACCCCTGCACCGCCCGTACCCGCACCCGCACCGGCGACCAGTGCGCCACCTGCCAGGACCAGGCCCGCAACGCCCGCCTCGACGCCGCACTGCCCGTCACCCCGACCACCGACGGCACCTGCCCCGGCCACACCAGCCCCTGCGGCCGTACGGCCATGCCCGGCGACCTGTACTGCGCCCGCTGCCGCATCGCCTCCCAACGCGACCGCGACCGCGTCCTGAGGGAGTGGGAGACCGTCCGTGACGCCGCCGTGGCCGCCGCCACGGCACAAGAGGGTCCACAGAGGGCCGCAGCGCCGTTCTGAGCTGCGATCTCCCGCCCTGGGCCAGGCTGCGCCGTGGGCGGGAGATCGGCTCTCAGCGGGCCGCGCAGGCGGTCACCGGCACGCGTAGGGAAGAGGAGACATAACGGGCGTGACGGCGGGAAGGCGAAGTGGTCGGCCAAGTCCGCTGTCGCGCCGGAGACCCGGGACCGGGCGTGCAGACTCCAACGCCGACGCGTCCTGAATCCCAATGTAGTTAGTCATCCCAGTTGAACTCTCACCAGGGACTCTCAGCTTGACCTTACACATCGTCATCACACATGGCTCTATCAAGACCCGCTGGCACGTCCAAGATAACCAGCTGGCTCGGCGGCCTCAAAGAGGCTGAATCGTTTGGATGTTGAACGCCCGCGTAACTATGGTTCAGGGCATGAAGACGACAGCGAATGCCGGGCAGGACATGCAGAAGCACGAGGCAACCGGACGGGATACCCGAGCGGCGATTCTGACTCGCGCGATCCGGGCCAACGTGCCGCTGCGAAAGACGTTCGTCCAGGCGAACAAGGGGGCCGACAGCCGGCCGGGGCCCTTGAAAGACTTCGTGACCGGCAGGGACCTGCGTGGCCTCCGGGCCTATCTGATGATCGTGGCCGCGTGCAGCAACGGGGAAAAGGGCTGGACGACTGAGCACGACAGCGCGGTGTGGGCACGGTTGATGGACGTCGACAAGACCGCAACCCCTCAGTCCGCGCGAACGGGGGCCTGGCGGGCCCTGTGCCGTCTGGCGGATCGCAAGCTGATCGAGTGCAGCCGCAGCGGAACCATGATCAAGGTGACGCTGCTGCGCGAGGACGGCACCGGGAAGGCCTACGACCGCCCCAAGGGCGACACGGAGGAGAACCGGTTCCTGCAGATCCCCACCACGTTCTGGACACAGGGCCGCGACGAGAAGCTGAGTCTGCCCGGCCTCGCCCTGTTCCTCGTGGTCGCCCGCGAGAAGCACTGGGCAACCTTCCCCGCAGAGTGGGCACCCCAGTGGTACGGCTGGTCCCCCGACACGCACGAGCGCGGTCTGAAGCAACTCGTCGAGCTCGAGTACGTCCAGGCACGGGCCTTCAAGAAAAAGGCCCCCCTCGCACCCCTGGGCTTCACCATCGCCCAGCAGTACCAGCGCGCCCTCATCACCCGGCCGCGTAAGCCGCCGAAGAAGACCACCGGCTCCACCCCCGAATGACCCGCGGACGCCAGCCTGCGTTCCGCTCCCCGCTCCTCGACCCGAGCTCTGTGCACGGCTCTGCCCATCCATCTGCCTCAGGGGAAAACCATGACCACCACTCCAAACTCGCCCCAACCCCCCGGTGCCCCCGCACCGGTCCCCGACCCACCTGCCACTCCCAACCGGGCGGAATGGGTGCTGCCAGTGACCGTGATCGCGGTGGTGGTCGTCCTGATGGCGTGCGTGTTCGGTGCGTTCCTTGTCCACGCCTACCCGACACTCAAAGAGCCGCTCACGATGGCCCTGAGCATCGCCACGCTGGCCGGGCTGCTCGTCGCCACAGTGGTGCTGCTGCACCGTAAACGATGAACGTTGGCGCCGATGGCGATGGGTGCCAGACACGGTCACACGGTCAGCCTTCCCACGCGGCCGCGCCCGGACGGGTGCCGGCCCGGCCAAGGGGCGCTCCGGTGCGACCAGAAGCGCGACTTCGTCGCAGGTGCCCGGGGTGGGCGTTCGGTTCCGGCGCCAACGCCGGCCGCCCGCCCCGGGCACCGCCACCCTCCCACGCCGGCCGTATCCGTGCGGCCCGGTCTCGGCCGGAGCGGAGATCGGTACTCAGCAGCCCGTCAGGCGGCCCCGCCACCAGGCCTGTGGTGAGTTCTACTCCCCACGGCAGGTCAGGGCGTCGTGCGCCCGGAACTCACCACGGTGCCGCTCGGCGAAGCCGCGGTGAGGTCCGGAGCTTCCGCGCCGGCCCGGGAGCGGCTGCGCCGTCCGGCCCGGGTGACGTACGGGGTGACACGGGAAGTGACGTACGGCGTGACACAGGGAGTGACACCGTGATTCGTGGGCGTCGCCCGTTCTCCCTGCTCAGCCCGGGGTTTTCCGGTGGTGAGTGGCCGGACTTCCTCTTCTGCTGCCCTTCCTGCCCGTGGTGGCTGTGGGTGGTTGGCGGCGGTGGCGGTGCTCGGAACGGGCGGGCGCTCGGTGCTCTGACCCGGCGACCTGAAGGTGTCGCCGAGCTGCGGAGCACAGGACTGTTGGACAAGATCAAGGCCTGGGCCGACGCCCTGAACGCAATTCTGGCCGTCGGCAGCGGATCGGCTCAGCTGGGACAGACCGTGATGAGGGCGCTCGAGTAACCGCTCGGCCTCCGCCTCCCTGCGGCGTCTAGTGGTTCCTGCGGGGTGGGGGGATTTTCGGGAGGAGTTCCCACAGGGGGCGTCCGCCGCTGGCCCAGGTGGCGAGGGTGCGCCGATCGGCGAGGTGCATGTGCAGCTGGGCGGCGAGGGGCGGGCAGCGGGTGGTGAAGCGGCCGTTGGTGACGACGAGGACGATGTCGGCGCCATGCAGCTGGCGGGCGGTGCCGTTGACGCGTTGGAGGTCGGGGGTGCCGACGGGGGAGCCGCGGTCGCCGTCGCGGCGGTGTTTGCACTGGATGACCCAGGTGCGGCCGTGGGGGTCGGTGGCCAGGACGTCGGCGCCGTTGTCGTCGGCCCCGCCGATCTGCCGGGCGTCGGTGCACCCGTCGCGGAGCATGAGGTCGCGGATGGCGTATTCGAAGTCGCGGTGGTGCAGGGCGTCCAGTTGGGGCAGCCCGTACCGCAGGGCCTGCTGCCGGACCCGGTCCCAGGCCCGCTGCTGCTGAACACGGTGACCCCACACCGCCCCGCCGACCGCTGCGGCGGCGCCGAGCACGATGAGGATCCACCAGTTCGCCACCAGCCAGGAGATCACCGCCCACACCACCGCGGCGGCCATTACCCCGCCGGCCGCGAGGACCAGGAGCTGCTCCTCCTGCCGCTTCCTTCTGCTGGGGCGCCGTTTGCGTGGCCGCCGTGCGGGCGGCCGACGCCCGGGAGACCGCCGGGCGCTCACCGTCCGGCCTTGGGTGAGGGGAAGCGGATCGGGTAGGACACCGTCGGCTTCGGCAGCGGCCGCGGTTTCTCCCACCCGGGGAACTTGACCGGATACACTCCCGGCGTCGGACGGGGATACGGCTTCCCGTCAGGACCCGTCGACGGGCTCCCGTTGCCGCCGGCCACGATGACGAACCCGACCAGCACGATCACCGCCATGTTCTTCCGTGCTCCCGGTGCCCACCGGGAATAGCCTCTGACCTGTGTTCCGTCCGCCCGCTTGTACGGCCTGACCCACGGCACCCGCGCCCCCGCTCGACGTGATCCACAAAGACCGTCCATCGTCGCACCGGACCCTGACGGGACATCAGGGAATGGGGAGGAGCGACCGGAAACGAGCGGACGAATCCAGCCGCTATCGAACGTCAACTCGGATTGTATGCACCGAATTTGGGGGTTCGTTGTCAGTGGTGCCGCCTAGCGTGAACGGTCGCCGGGAGCCCCCGGCCCTGGCCCTCTGTCGCGAGGAACCCTCACGATGACCCGCGTCCGCGCACACCGCCGTGCCGACGGCACCTACGTCAAGGCCCATCACCGCCGCACCCGCCCCCGGACCACCGCACCCCGCCGCACGGCCACCATCCGCCCCGGCACGGTCCGCAGCGCCCCGCCCCCTGCCGGGCCTACCACCCGCGTACGCAGCTACCAGCGCGCGGACGGAACCCGCGTCCGCAGCCACCACCGCGCGGACGGAACCCGCGTCCGCAGCCACCACCGCACCCTCACCCCCAGCACAGCCGTGGCCGGCACCGGGATCGGCGGCCTGCTGCTCCTCTTCCTCGTCCTCGCCGCTCTCGCGCCCGGAGGAAGCCCGAGCACCCCCGGGGAAGGAGCGGGACCATCGGCCCCGGCCACCCTGGCCCCCGCCCCCTCCGGGCTGGAGCTCGGCAGGTAACCGTCGTGGCACCCCTCCACAGTTTGCCGCTCCCGTCCGGTGCCTCACCGGGGGCGGGATTGTCAGTGGCCGCTCGTACCGTCGAAGACAGGTGCTGGAACAGCCGGGACCTGAACGGGAACGGAGCGGGCCATGGGCGAGATCAACGTCAGCAGCCACAACCTCGGACGGCTCCTGGCCGACAGCACGGGCACCCCGGCCCGCTCCTACCAGGCCGCGTTCGCCGAGCTCGCCGAATCCCACCAGGGCCGCCCGGCCGCAGAGATCGCGGCGCTGCTACGCCGGGCGGCGGACGAGGCGCTGCTCGGTTTCACTGCCACAGACCTGTACGAGCAGGCGGAGGCGATCCGGACCGGACAGCGGTACTTGCTGCGCATCCGCGTCACCTAGACCGACCCCTGCCGACGGCAGGGCGTGGTCGGGGGTGGTCGGCCCATCCGGCCGACGTGCGAAGCGCTCCCCGGCCGGCTCCGCACCCTCCGGACCGCCAGGCCGCGAACGTCATGCCGGGGCCGTCTTCCGACATGGGGCTTCGCTTCTCATCGGGCGTGGCTGTCTTCCTCGGTGCCGGTGCCGGTGCCCTCGCCGGCCGCCCCCCCCCAGCCAGAACTCGGCGGCCAGCAGATCCTCTGCCGTGATCAGCCACCCTCACGCCTGTCCTGGACCGCCAGGGAGGGTCTGGAGAGCTCTGTCCTCCTGGGCTGGTACGCCGAGGACCGGCTGACGGTTCAACCAGACTCAGAAGCCGCATCCTTTTCAGGCAGGTCCGTGACTGCGGGCAGCTGCGCTTCCACGGTCTCCGTGCTGTTCGCGTGTTCCTGGGAAGCGGCTGCTTCCTCGTCCGCGCCCGCTTCGGTATACGCCTGGGCGGATTGCTCCCATGCGTCATGCACTTGAGCCGTATCGACGCCGGCGGCGGTCAACGTGGTGGCCAGCTCGCCCCACGCTTCACCCGTAAGGAACCAGTCCCTTTCCGCGGCCAGCATCGCAACAGCCTGCTTCCCCGCTACGACAGCCTCATCAACCCGGCCCAGGCCCCGGTACGCGGTGCCGATGTTGTTCCAGGCAATGGCTTCGCCGTTGGTGTCGCCGGTCTTCTGGTCGAGGCAGCGGGCGGTCTGGTGGGCGTGGAGGGCGTCGTCGAAGCGGCGCAGCTCCTGATAGGTGTTGCCGAGGTTGTTCCAGGCGGTGGCTTCGCCGTGGGCGTTGCCGTTCTGCTGGTGGAGGTCGCGGGCGGTTTCGAGAGCGTGGAGGGCGTCCTCGAAGCGGCGCAGCTCCTGATAGGTGTTGCCGAGGTCGTTCCAGGCGGTGGCTTCGCCGTGGGCGTTGCCGTTCTGCTGGTGGAGGTCGCGGGCGGTTTCGAGAGCGTGGAGGGCGTCGTCGAAGCGGCGCAGGGCCCCATAGGCGTTGCCGAGGTTGTTCCAGGCACCGGCTTCGCCGTGGGTGTTGCCGTTCTGCTGGTGGAGGTCGCGGGCGGTTTCGAGAGCGTGGAGGGCGTCGTCGAAGCGGCGCAGCTTCTTGAGCGCGCCACCGAGGTTGTTCCAGGCGGTGGCTTTGCCGTGGGTGTCGCCGGTCTGCTGGTGGAGATCGCGGGCGGTTTGGTGGGCGTGGAGGGCGTCGTCGAAGCGGCCAAGGTCCCCATAGGAGTTGCCGAGGTTGTTCCAGGCGGTGGCTTCGCCGTGGGTGTCGCCGGTCTGCTGGTAGAGGTCGCGGGCGGTTTCGAGAGCGTGGAGGGCGTCGTCGAAGCGGCGCAGGTCCTGGAGCGCGGTGCCAAGGTTGTTCCAGGCATCGGCTACGCCGTTGGTGTCGCCGGTCTGCTGGTAAAGGTCGCGGGCGGTTTCCAGAGCGTGGAGGGCGTCGTCGAAGCGGCGTAGTTCCTGGAGCGCGCCGCCGAGGTTGTTCCAGGCGGTGGCTTCGCGTTGGGTGTTGCCGGTCTGCTGGTGGAGGTCGCGGGCGGTTTCCAGAGCGTGCACGGCGTCCTCGAAGCGCCGGAACTCAAGGAGCGCGCCACCGAGGTTGTTCCAGACCGTGGCCTTGTTCCGGGTGTCGTTGAGCTTGGTGCAGGCGTCGAGCGCGAGGGCGTTGACTACGACGTGGTCTTGGAGGTGGCGTCGCCATTTCAGGTAGGAACCGAGTGCGGAGCTCAAGTGCAGGGCGGCTTGGGGGGTGGTGTGGGCGGTGGCTATGAGGTTTTCGCGTTCGGCGTCGAACCATTCCAGCGCCTGGTCCCGATCGGTGAACCGGGCCGGGACAGGACTGCGAGGGGGGTCGAGATGGGTGCTGGCTGCTTGGGCGTGCTGGATGTAGTGGTGGATGAGCCGGTCGCGTGCCTGGTCGTAGCGGCGGCGTGGGGCGCGGCCGCGGTCCATGACGGCTGTGGCCTGTTCGTGGGCGTAGGCGCGCAGGAGGTCGTGCATCTGCCACCGGCCACGGACCGTCGGGGTGCGTTCGATGAGGTGGCTGGCGGCGAGCCGCGCCAAAAGGCGTTCAGTGGCCGGCTGTGGCTGGTCGGCCAGGACGGCTGCGGCGGGGGTGGAGATGTTGGGGCCGGGGTTGAGAGCGAGCAGGCGGAACAGGTCCTGTTCCTGCGGGGTGAGGCGTTCCAGGGACTGGTCGAACATGGTCCGCAGACTGCGGTCACCGTCGTCCAGACCGTCCAGGACGCTTTCCGTGCCGCCGAGGGCGTCGGCGCGTTCGGACAGCGGCTGCCCTGGGTCCTGCGCCAGCAGGGCCGCGGTGATCTGCAGGGCCAGCGGGAGATATCCGCATGCTGATGCCAGCCGCTCGGCCGCTGCTGGGTCTTCCCCGACTCGTGGGTCGTCCGGGTCGTTGTTCTTGAGGGCTGCCTCGAGCAGGGCGACGGCGTCTTCCGGCTGGAGGCGGTTGACCGTCCGCATCCGACCGAGCCCGGTAAGCCGGTGCCGGGACGTGACGAGCATGCCGTGATGCCCCGGCGGCACCAGCGGCTGCACCTGCGCGATCGCCGAGGCGTTGTCCGCGACCACCAGCAGCCGCTCACCCTTCTCCTGCCGCGCGTTGAGCTGGGACCGGTACAGCGCTTCCCGTCCTGCCCCGGGCGGCGGTAGGTGCTCGTGCGGTACGCCGAGCGACCGCAGGAGCGCCTCCAGTGCCTCCTCGGCCTGCGCCGGCTGGGGGTCGTAGCCGTGCAGGTCGACCAGCAGCACACCGGTGAACCAGCCGCTTCTCTGCGCGGCATGCCCTGCGGCGTAGGCGAGGGTGGTCTTTCCGACGCCGCCCCCTCCCGAGAGCACGGCCACCGCGGGCCCCTGGTCGGAGCGGTCGGGATCCAGCACATCGAGGATGTACGTGAGGTCTTCCTCACGCCCGCTGAACCCCACGGGCGGCTGCGGCAGCGCGTCCAGCGCCGTCGGCACCGGCGCGTACTGCTGCACGTACGTGTTCGCGGTCATAGTGCCGTGCCCCAGCACCTGACTGCCCGCGAAACCGGCACCGCGGAAATCGTTCCCAGCCGAGCTTCCCGACCGAGCCTGGCCTTGCTGAGGCTTCCCGCTCTTCTTGCCCTTGCGTTTGGCGCTGTTCTTGCCCCCCACAACCATGTCCTACTTGTCGTAGTTGTTCGTGACGGTCATGGTCCCGCTGCCCAGCACCTGACTGTTCGTGAACGACGCCTGACTGAAGTCGTTATGTACCGTCTCCACGGGTTTGGCGGCTTCGGCCTGGGCGACCAATGCCTGCAACTCGGCCACGACCAGCCGCTGCTCCGCAGCGGGCAGC
Organism: Streptomyces globisporus; assembly: GCA_014649555.1. Lineage (GTDB taxonomy): Bacteria > Actinomycetota > Actinomycetes > Streptomycetales > Streptomycetaceae > Streptomyces > Streptomyces globisporus. The sequence continues at coordinate 9,653 of BMTG01000032.1, forward strand.
TCTTCCAGAAGCGTCTCCAGGCGCGTCTGCCACCGCGCGACCTGCGCGATCTGCACCCGCTGCGAGCCTTCACCCTCGCCAGCAGCTTCGAGCACCGACCTGGTCTGGTCCAGGCGCTCCAGCTCGGCCTGCTCCCGTCCGGGCTCTCCCCAACCGAACAGGCGGGCGAAACCGTCCCGGATCCCGTTCCACGCGTCCGTTCCCGCCGCCTGCACCACCGCGCTACCTCCGGCAGCCGCGACAGCGATGAGCCCCTCGACCAACATGGCATTCCCCCACATCCAACAGATAAGGACCTCAGCCTAGTTCGACCACACGAGGACTATCAGCAAGTCTGCGGAACCACAGCCGGAACCCGTCGTGCGGGGCCTCGCGCGCGTTTGGTGGGCACTCGTGCACGAGTGCACGCGTGCACACGGGGGAGGCCGGGGCGGTTCCACCGCGTGCCGCGCGTGGCCCGTGCCGGGCGTGCCGTCTGCTGCGATCTCTCGGTTCCGTGACAGTGAAGTGAGAGACAGCAGAGACTCTGTGCGTTTGCCCAGTTCAGCGTCGGATTCCCGAGTGGGTCGCACTGTTATGGGTGCGAGAGATCGTGGGGATTCCACTGCCACAGAGCGGTATGCGCACAGGTGACGCACTGACACGAAGCCGAGACATCGCACCCGATCGGGCGTGAGATCCATCCGGGAAGTCTCTCAGAAGGGGCTCGCGCAACGTGCGTTTGTGAGAGAGCCCGAGTCGGAGCGGTGATCTCCAGCGATCGCGATCAAATGCTCGGCTGCCGGTCGACAACCGGAAGCAGCCTGCTGAAGGTGTTGCGCGTGGCCACCGGGCGGCCCGCAAGAGGGCTCTGGAGTGGTGCGTTAACCCGAGGTGCCGGTGCGCCGGGCGTAGGCGCGGGCGGCACGGACGCGGTCGCCGCAGCGGGTGGAGCACCAGTGGCGTCGGCCGTGGGTGCGCAGGAGGAAGCGGTCGCAGGGGGCGGAGCCGCAGGCGGCGAGGATGTCGGCGTCGGGGCCGGTGAGCAGGTCGGCGGCGTCGGCGGCGAGGGTCGCCAGTGCGTGGTTGACGGCCTGGTCGGTGGGGTGCGCCTGGATGCGGCGCAGTCCTTGGGCCTCGTCCCAGGCGAGGAGGGGGGCGGTGGGTACGGCCGTGAGGGCCTCGTTCACCGCGTGCAGGGATTCCTCGGGCGGGGGCGCGCCGTCCACGCGCGCGGTGAACAGGGCGCGGATGTGTCCGCGCAGGGTGCGCATCCGCTGGGCGCAGAACTCGTACAGCTGCACCTCCGGGGCGGTCAGGTCGTGAGCGGCCAGCCAACGCATGGCGGATTCGGGGGCGGCGAGCAGGTCGTAACTCTGGCCGGCGGGCAGGGTGGCGGCGGTGTCGGCGAAGTCCAGGGAGCGGTACCGGTCGACCCCCGGCGCCGGGGGCAGAACGGCGGGCGCCGCGTCGGTGGCCAGGGTGTCGTTCATGCCTCTCATGGTAGCGCTTGCGTTTTCCCGTGACACCTGCCTAGCCTGGCATCACGTTAACCGCATGCTTTTTTCGTGAGAAACGGAGATGTGATGTTCCAGCCCAACGCCAACCAGTTCCCGGTCCGCACGTTCGGCGGACCGACCGCCCTGTTCGAGTACGGCGGCCTGCGCTTCCTCACCGACCCGACCTTCGACGGCCCCGGCGACTACCCCGCCCCCGGCGGCCCGACCCTGGTCAAGACCGCGCCCTCCACCGCTACACCCGCCGATGTCGGCCCCGTCGACGTGGTCCTGCTCTCCCACGACGAGCACGCCGACAACCTCGACACCTCCGGCCGCGCCCTGCTCGCCGACGTCCCCCTCACCCTCACCACCCCCGCCGGCAGCAAGCGCCTCGGGGCGAAGGCCAAAGGCCTGGCCGACTGGGAGACAGTCGAGCTGGAGCGTCCGGGCGGCGGCACCATCACGGTGACCGGAGTCCCTGCCATCCACGGCCCCGGTCCGCGTGAGGAGATCGAGCTCTTCACCGGCCAGGTCGTCGGCTTCGTCCTGACAGGCGAGAGCCTGCCGACGGTCTACGTCAGCGGCGACAACGCCTCGCTCGACGCGGTCAGGGAGATCGCCGAACGCTTCGCCCCGATCGACACCGCCCTCCTGTTCGCCGGCGCCCCCCGCTTCCCCATGCTCTTCGACGGCAACCTGATCGTCCTGGACAGTGCGCAGGCGGCCGAGGCCACCCGGATTCTTGACGCCCGCCGTGTCGTCCCGGTCCACCACGACAGCTGGGCCCACTTCACCGAGGGCCGCGACGCCCTGGAGGCGGCCTTCGCCACCGCGGGCCTGACCGACCGTCTGGACCAGGACTGGGTACAGCGCGCCTGAACCGGACCGCCACTAAGAAGTCATCTCATTTGGTGAGTCTGCGGTAGCAGATGAGGGTGCAGGCGATGCTGGTGAAGGCGAGGAAGTGGTCGGCCTTGCGTTCGTAGCGTCGGTGGAGGCGGCGGCAGCTGGCGAGCCAGGCCAGGGTGCGTTCGACGGTCCAGCGGTGGCGGCCCAGCCGTTGCGAGGACTCGACTCCCTTGCGGGCGATGCGGTGGGTGATGCCGCGCTCGCGTAACCATCGCCGCAGGTGGGCGTAGTCGTAGCCCTTGTCGGCGTGGAGTTTGTCGGGCTTGCGCCGTCGCCGCCCGCGACGCGAGCGGATCGGCGGGATGCCCTTCACGAGCGGGATCAGGGCCTGGCTGTCGTGCAGGTTGGCCCCGGAGATGCCGACGGATATGGGCAGACCCGACCGTTCCGTGATCAGGTGGATCTTCGAGCCGCACTTACCCCGGTCGACAGGATTCGGACCTGTCAGGTCCCCCTTTTCAGGGCCCGCATGTTCACCGAGTCGATCGCGCACCGGGACCAGTCCAGCTCGCCGCGGGCACCGAGCTCGTCGAGGACCAGGCGGTGGAGCTTGGCCCACACCCTGGCCTTCGACCACTCCGAGAACCGCCGGTGCGCGGTCGCTCCGGACGGGCCGAACGACGCCGAAGGCAGCTGCTGCCAGGTACAACCCGACGTGGCCACGAAGACGATCGCGGCCAGCACCTCCCGGTCACCGTGTCGACGCCGGCCACCACCCTGAGGCCGGGACGGCGCCTCCGGCACCACCCGCTGGAACAACTCCCACAATTCGTCCGGCACCAGACGCTCAACGATCCCCACCATGACTCACAGAATACCGAGTCACCCAAATGAGATGACCTCTAAGACCCAGGCCTCGTGCTCGTTGCGGTAGTGCCGCCACGGTTGCCGGCCTGCCGTGGGGCGAAGACTTGTTTGATGCCCGCAGCCCGCGATCCTGGTTGCAGGAGCTCCATGAGATAGCGGTTCAGCTCGGATCTGCGCATCTGCAGCGTGAATCCCGGCGTCATCGTCCAACCGGCAATGTCACGGACCGCAGACGTTCCTGCTGGTGGATCTCCACGATGACTCCCCCTGCTGGAGATCCGCTTTGCACGGCGGGCAGACCCAGCGCGCGTCCAGACCGGTGGCCTGCAGTAGTCGGGTCCGAACGGTCCCGGAGGTCTCCTCGGCGTAGTCGACGATCAGCCGGGCGCAAGCCACCGGGTGCAGCGAGTAGTTCGCCCAGGCACCCGCAGCGGGGGTGGCCCCTCCGGTCACGACCTGATCCTGACCCTCGCTGACGCGAGCAGCTGGCCCCGATCTGCCTGTCCGAGAACCAGCTCACATGTGAGCGCTTTTCGGGCTAAATCCCGTTAGTAATTCACGACATCGCCGGGCGGATCTCAGCCATTCCCAGGGTTGCGCCTGATTCCATGGCACTCCTGTGCGTAGTGTCACTATTCGGTAACTCGAAGAAAGGGATCTTCCTCATGAACTTCCGGCGGCTTGGCCGATTCCTTGCATTGCCTGCGGCGCTCGGCATCACTTTGACAACTGGGACTTCCGCACGGCCCACTACGTCTATTTCGTCGAACAGGTGTGGTCGAACAACGACAGCAGTCTGTGCCTGTGGAACTATTCCGAGACGTCTCACGGGTCCACAGGCGGCGGCTACTTCAAGGGTGAGTCCAGATCCCAGGCAGACATAGAAGCGAATCCGCTGGACTGCGTCCTCCAGTACAGGCGCAACGTGGGGGACCTCGGAGAGTGGATCACCGTATATAAGTGGTACGTGGACAGCCAGAATCAAGGAACCTGGATTGTCTGTGACAGGACGGACAAGTGGACCTACAACCAGGTGCAAGCTTCAACCCTGCGGCTGGAATGGACGGCACCTGCCGCAGGTCTATGTGGTCCCGGCACTTACGGAATCATGAACTTTGCGACCATGAGAGACAACGGTGTGTGGGTTGGTCACACCGCGTACAACTGGTCGGGCCAACACGATCTGCCAGCAAACAACTTTGCCGCCGAAACCCCCGAGCCCCCTGCCTGGGCATCGAGTAAGGGCCTCGACAAGATGCCGTCCGCGCTACCCCAGGCGGGCAAGGACGGTAAGCCCCTCAAGGACAGTAGGGGCAGGCAGGTGATGGTGAACCCCTCCCCGCCAAAGCCGGACGGGAAGGGTGGCCTGGCCGGAGGCGAGCGGACCAAGACAACTGACAAAAATGGCAACGTCATCGAGACCGTCGTCATAGGCGCACCCTGAGATCTCGACTCGTGTGCGTGCCACGTGGCATCGTGGTGTGCACACGAGTCATCTCATTTCCCTGGAGCCCCGAGCTATGGACTACCACCGCAGTCTTCCCGACCGTATTACCCTGTGGGTTGCAGGGATTGCGGCATGCGTTACGGGGATTTACTCGGTCGCCGCCAGCGTACTTATTGATCGAGTAATTTTGGTTCATGAGTTTAAGAACGGCGCTCTGACCTCATGGATCGCTTTAACCGTCGTTGCGTGGCTGGGCTGGTTTGCGGCCCTGGTGAAGGGCATACCGCACCTTCGATGGCTTCTTTGGGTTGTCATGCCCCTGGGTGTTGCTGCTATTCTTGCCCTTCTTTGGTCAACTCTTGGCGGCACTGTGGACACTCAAGTGGTAAACTTCAGCAAGGGTTGATTTAAAACTACTTAACCCCTATTCGCTTCCGATCCTCACTGAAGTGTTCACAGGGATTGTTGCGCTGTCACTTAGTGAGGATTTTAGTGCGGCGCGGATGCGGCTGACGTTCTACAGTTTAGGTGCTAGATAAGGCGTCGCCGTAGGAGAATTTGGTATAGCCCTTCCCTGTTCGCTGGACCCTTACGAGAATCTCTTCCACGTCTTGCCACATGCCGCGCGCCGTACGACCGGTGCGGCCCCGGCTCCCTGGACGAAGTCCGGTTCACCGACATCGAGCACCTCGAGGTCGACCTGTAGCAGCCCCGCCGTCCGGACAGCCCGCGAGCCCTTTTGGTCAGGTATCGGCTTGCCTCGTTGGCCAGTTGATGCTTGCCAGATTGGGCGATGATGAGCCGGTGAGTTTGGATCTGAGCAACTACGAGCTCCGCTGGCCGGCGCCGCTGTTCGCGTCCGAGGGCGAACGGGTCCTGCGGCTCCCGAACAGATGGTGGGAGGACCAGGCGGTCTGGCTTCTCACGGAGGCCTTCGCCGGTACTACGGTGGTGGCCGACTTCGAGGAGCTGCCTATCCGCCCAGCGCCCTCGGACGACCCGTGGGCCAGCACCACCCCCGGCTGGGGAGAGCGGCAGGGGAGGGACAAGCGGGACTGGCTTACCGAGCTGGTCGGCCGCGCCTTAGCTTGTCGTTTAACGTTCAGCTGTTTCGGCATCGGAGGCCATCGATGTCCGGAGGATGCGTAGCCATCGTTGGCAGACTTCATGGGTGACGGGTTCGAACAGCTCGGGGGTCGAGATTTCGACGAGGAACTGGGTCAGCAGGTCCTGGTGTCCTTCATCAACGTGCACTTGGTCCTCGAAGTGCACGGCCTGTGCCCAGTCGACGAGCTGGCCGGGGCTGGCGAGCCTAGTGGTGACCCTTTCCGCGGCAGCAACGGCGTGGCCACGACGGAACGTGACAGCCGATGCCGGTTGGCCGTGCCGGGCATTTCTAATGAGTCCAGCGAGCTCACCGTTCCACTGCACGAGGTCTTCAAGGGGCCGGCTTCCGTTCGCGTCCATGTTGCCCATCCTGCTTGACCGCATGGTCATTGGGCAGTGACAGTCGCCGGTCAGCTCGGAAGGGGCGTGACACGTCGGGGTTTCGTGCCGACTTTGTGGTGGGCGGGTCGGCTGAACGCTTCGCCGGTGGCAAGGACTCTGCCCACGTCGTGATGGGTGGCTGGGCGGCGATTCTTCGAGCCCGGTGGCCTGCCTGGCCCGGGCCGGGACGGTTTCGGTGCACCGGCTGGAGACCCGGTCTTCGCGTGCAGGTTTCTGAACCCTCTGCGGACGCGGGCGGGTGTCAGTCTGTTCGGCTCCGTCGGCTTCTCCCAGGGCCGCCGCAGGTCCGTGGCCAGTGGACGGGCGAGCCGGAGCTGGGCATAGGCGGCGATCACCAGCCAGGTCCACCGGTCGGCCGCCTCGGAGCTGCGAAGACGGGGCTTGGTCCATCCGAGCGTCTGCTTGAACAGGCGGAACGTGTGCTCGATGTCGAAGCGGCGGAGGAAGGACTGCCAGCAGCGGTTCACGTCGTCCGAGGTGGCGCCGGTGCCCGACCACCACAGCCAGACCGGCTTGTTGACCCCGCCGCTGGGCAGCTTCTCCACGATCAGCCGGATGACGGTGCCCTCGATGATGGGCAGCGGGCCGTCGTGGTCGAGCCATGCGGCCCGGCGGGTGAGCCGCGGGTGCAGCCGGTCCCACGCCTGCGCGGTCGCCTCCCCATAGAGCCGGGTGGCCGTGGTCGTCACGGCCTGTTCGGTGCCCCAGGTGCCGGGGTCTCCGAAGACGAACTCGCTGCCGTGCTTGGGCGGTCGGCCGCCTTTGGGGTCGTAGACACGCTGCGGCGTTGACCGGCGCATGACGCGATCGGAGCGGAGCCGGCCGAGGATCTCGACGGGCAGGCCGTTCAGCAGGTGGGCGATGCGTGGGGCGTCGTATCCGGCGTCCAGCACGACCAGAACCTCCGGGTCGCCCGGCTTCCACTGGCGGGCGGCGACGAGCCGCTCGACGACCTCGCGGATCTGGACGGTGGTGACCGCGGCGACGTCGGCACCGGGCTCTAGGCGGACCGCGTCCAGCACCGCCGTCCAGGACGTGCGGCCGGTCTCCAGGGCCGCCACCACCGAGTACGGCCAGCCGGGCACCATCTGGTGTTTCCCCTCGCCACGGCCGAACGTGTGGCAAAAGGCCCGGTCAGCACAGGTATTGGCGTCTGGTCGCAGCCACGGTGAGATATCCACGGCCAGCACGAGTCGGCCGTCCGCAGCCCTCGGCAGTGGCATCCCGGTCAAGGCGCGACGCAGCCGTGCGACATCGATCCGCCCCTGATTGAGCCCGCCGTACAGAGCTCCGTGCCCACGGCGGTGTTCGGGCGCGAGCGCAAGATCGACCAGCGTCCGTACGGGCCCGTCCGTGCACAACAGCGCGTCGCATATCTCGAACAACGCGTCGCCCCGCGCGGTCAGACACGCGTACAACTACGACCGGAAGTGTGACACTTCCGCGAACGCATCCCGCAGGACGCCCTGACGTACCAGACTCACGACCACGGCCTTCGCGCTGTTCCTATGCCTCTGTGACGGAGCACAGGATCAGACGGAGGCCGCCTACGTGTCCGCTGAACTGCGAAAACGCCGATCAAGTTCGAGTCGCGTTCTACGCCGGACCATAAATGACAAGCTTAAGGGTTGTCCCGTAAACGATCTCCATGAGCGGGACTCGGTTCGGGCGTGCCCGCCCCGGCTCCAAGCACCACCTTTAATCGTCGACCGTCACTCTCTCTGCCAGCTCTGCACGCACGGCCTTGGAGTCTGCGATCTCGCTCTCGAAGATGTTGACCATCTGGTCGACGAGCCAGGTGCCGCGTTTGTCCGGGACAAGCCGCATCGCGGTTTGCACGACCAGGGGAGGCCGCCTGGAGTCCACAATCACCCCGACAGCCACGCCGATTCCGGCTGGGTGTGGACCCAAGGCCGGGACCTCGATCGCCTCACTGGTCCTCACCCGCGCGTCACTGTTGTCGCGGGGTTTGGGCGCCGTAATAACTTCGACGCACTCGGCTACGGTGTCCATCCCCATACTCCGCCGCAGGCGTTCCGTCCTGGCCTCGCAGGCGGCCTCCCAGTCATGGTCCAACTGGGCCTGCTGCTGGGCCCGAGCGGCCTCGATCGCAGCCGTCACGCGCTCCTTGCCTTCACCACCGCCCGCGCTGTCATCGGTCGCGACGCAACCGGACAGCGGCAAGGTCACCGCCATCACAACTACCCAAGCAACACGTCCAAGTCGAGCAGCCACGACATGCCCCCTCACCCCTCATCGGTCCTCCCCGGAACCGTTTGGAGGAGTACACCACAGGGCCGTAGCCGAGTGATCCTTCGAGGACGATGAGGAGATCACCCACCAACCGTGCACGGGGCTACTAGAAGATCATTTACGGGACAACCCTTAGCTTGATCTTTAACCCGTGCGGCGTGGACGCGGGGTCGTTAACTTCTTTGTGCGTCGCTTCGCGGAGCCTGGTCTGCCAACGGTGTGCACGTCATAGCGGGCAGCGGGTTGGTTGTTCTTGCGGCCGGGTGGGCGTCCCGGGCCGGGCCGGGCGGTTTTCGGTGCTTCGGCTGGGCAGGTGGCCTTCGGGCGGAGGTGCCGAAAGTCGCGGCGGACTCGTGCGGGGGTGAGCCTGTCGGGCGGGGCCGGCTTCTCCCACGGCCGTCGGAGGTCTGCCGCCAGTGGGCGGGCGAGCCGGAGCTGGGTGAAGGCGGCGAAGATCAGCCAGGTCCAGCGATCGGCGGCTTCGGGGCTGCGGATTTTCGGGCAGGTCCAGCCCAGGGTCTGCTTGAAGAGCCGGAAGGTGTGTTCGATGTCGAAGCGTCGCAGGAATGCCTGCCAGAGCAGGTCGACGGTGGTCTCGGTGACGTCTGTGCCCGACCACCACAGCCAGACCGGCTTCGGTGTCGCGCCGCTGGGCAGGTGCTCGACCTGCAGACGGATCACGGTGCCCTCGATGACCGGCAGGGCGCCCAGCTCGGCGGCCCAGGCCGAGCGGTGGGTCAGTCTCGGGTGGAGCCGGTCCCAGGCCCGTGCGCTGGCGATGCCGTAAAGGCGGGTCGCGGTCACCGTCTGAATGTCGGGTGTGTTCCAGGTGGCCGGGTCTCCGAAGACGAACTCACCGCCGTGGCGGGGCGGGCGGCCCCGAACCCCAAGCTTGCGGGGTGGGACCGCGCGTCGCAGGACGCGGTCCGAGCGCATCCGGCCCAGCACCTTCACCGGCAGGTCCTTCAGAAGAAAGGCCAGACGTGGCACGTCGTATCCGGCGTCCACCACGATCAGGATCTCCGGGTCGGCCTTCTTCCACTGGCCGACTGTGATGAGCCGTTCGACGAGCTCGCGCATCTGCTTGGCGGTGACGGTGGCGGCGTCGTCGCCCGGTGCCAGACGTCGTGCGTCCAGCGGTGCGGTCCAGGAACTTCGGCCGGCCTCCAGCGCACAGATCACCGAGTACGGCCAGCCGGGAACCGGGATGTGTTGGTCCTTGCCCCGTCCGTAGGTGTGGCACAGGATCCGCTGCGGTGAGGTGTGCGCGCTGGGCCGCAGCCAGCAGGTGAGGTCGGCAGCCAGCACCAGCCGGCCGTCCGCCGCCCTCGGTAGCGGCACCGTGGCCAGGACCCGTCGCAACCTGGCGACGTCGAACCTGCCTGCGGCCAGGGCGTCGTAGAGCCCGCCGTGCCCCCGTCGGTGTTCGCCGACCAGCGACAGTTCCACCAGGGAGCGGACTGGGCCGTCCGCGCACAACACCGCGTCCACGAGTTCGAACAGTCCATCCGCGCGCCTGGTCAGACAGGAGTAGAACTCACCCCGGAAGCGTGACAGTCCCGCAATCGGATCCTGCGGGACGACGTGATGCGACAGACTCATCCCCATGGCCTTCGTGCTGAGCGTTGTGTGTTCCTTGGTCGGATCACATGCTCAGCCGAAGGCCTTCCGTATGTACCGCAGTTACCAGTTCGAGTGATCAAGTACGACGAGCCGTTCGGCCCTCGGGGCTAATGATCAAGCTAGAGACCCGAACGGTGTGACGAGTTCTTATCACCTATGACATCTAGGCCCCCTAGACGTACTCATCTAGGGGGGCTAGATTCTCTATCTCGTCCCGAGGAAGGTGCCGAGGATGGACTTGCCTAAGATCGTGGCCCACCGTGCTGACGGCGGGTGGATGCTCGAAATGGATGGAATCGCCCCCGCCTACGTTCGCCGACTGAGTGAGGCGGCCGAGTGTGGAAGTGCCCTCATGAAAGCCGCGGCTGTACCCGGGGTAGAGCACGGCGTTCAACTCAAGGTCGACCTCGGCGACGAGCTCAACCGACGCGTCAAGGCTTCAACCCAGGCAACCATTGACGCTCACAAGGCCCAACTTCAAGCGGCAGCCGAGCTTCGACGAACCGCGTCAGCTCTCAAGAGCGAGGACATGACCGGCCGGGACATCGCCCACATCCTCGGCGTCTCGCCCCAACGGGTATCCCAACTGCTCGCCCAGCCCGCGACCGGAGGTTAAAGCACAAGTTAGGTGAGCTGCTGGGCAGCTCGCTGTTACGGAGGCGGACCCGAACCCTGTGTGGTGAGGTGCCATCGCGACGAAACAGGTGGAGCTTATCGGCAGATCTGCGACGTCGTAAGGCTTCCTCTGGAGGGGGGCGACCGGGCGCGGGGTGCTGCCTGAGCCCTGTTCTTCCGGTACCGAGGACCGCTATGGGGTGAGGCGGGAGACTCCCGCCGGGTGGAGGTACTGCCGTGATCGTTCGATTCGTAGACGGCCCGCTCGCCGGACACGAGATGGAGACCACGAACGCCCCGTGGGCCGGGGAATGGCTCACGGTCGAGGGGGCGGCCGACTGGGGCCTGTACGTCCCCGTCCTCCGTACGGTGCACGGCGTTGTCATGGCAGAGGCCCGGATCACCATCCCCCGCCGGTAGGGTGCGGGCAGACCGTGCCGTATGGGTGTGCGGGACAGGACCGGGTCCCCGGAGTACGGCCCGGACCCCCGGTGTTGGTGACGGCCCTTGTCACCGGCACCGGGCCCCGGCGCAGCCGCTTGGGGGCGGGACATGGAAGTGGCCGGCACCCTCAGTCCGCTCACGGGAGCGGGTGGCACGGGTACCGGCCGACCCCAAAGCACAGCCAGCACGCCGGCCGCACCTTGCCCGGTGAGAGTAGCAAAGCCGGTAGTCTTTTCTCGTACCCCGTACGCCAGTTGAGAGAGGCCCCCGGTGATCTGTGCAGGCCGCCGTCATCTCGTGCGCACCCTCGCGGACCTCGCAGCCCAGCAGGGGGTAGAGCTCCAGACGTTCCTGAACCAGGCCGTTCACAAAAGGGCCGGCTACCCCGCGCCGATCAGCTCGCCCGGCGCGCGGGCACTGCTCTTCGACGGGGAGCAGGTCGACGCCTACCTCACCGGCCGCCCCGTCCCGCCGCTGCGCTCCGAGGGCGATGACCAGGAGCACGAGGAGGGTGACCTCCTGGACCGCCGTGAGGCCGCCGCCGTGCTCGGTGTCGTCCCGGACTCCTGGCGCGTCTACAAACGCGCCCCCCTGCTGACCGAGCACATGACGGTGGTGGGCGGGGTCGAGCACTGGCCCCGGGGCATCGTGCACCGCTACCGCGACACCCGGCCCGGCCGCACGGCCGCGACCGGACGGCCCACCGGCTCCGGCGACCAGGTCCCGCGCGACGAACTCCTCCCGCGCACGGCTCCGCTCCTCGATGCCGACCCCGCCGTCACCGCGACCACCGTCGTGGAGCAGCTCGGCGTGACCCGCAGCACCGCACAACGCGCACTGACCCGGCTCCGCGCCGACCGCATCGCCGATCTCGTCCAGGAACGGCCGGAGTTGAGCCCGGACGAAGCCGCGGCGGCCCTCGGCTACCCGCCCGCCCTCGCCCGCCGCGCCACCGCCCGCGCCGCCACCGTCCTGCGCGCCCGCGCCGCCGCCCCGTACCTGGACGACGTCGCCGCCGCCGTCCACCGCGCCCGCTGGACGACCGAGGCCGCTACCGACGTCCAGCTCCCGGGCGACGACCGGGTGGTCGCCGCGCTCGTCCTCGACGGCGACCAGGCCCCGGTCCCCGCCCTGGTCTGGGACGAGCGCTACGGGTGGCGCACCGCAGCCTCACGCCGCCACCCGATCACCCGGGACGCCGTCCCGTCCTCGGAAGGCGGGGGAGTGCGCTACCTCGCCGGGGGCGTCACACCCCCGCCCGCCGCCCTGATCGCCGCTCTCAGCGCCTAGCAGCCCCCGCCGCCCCGCCGCCCCGCCCCGGGCAGCCGCCCGAGCCCCGCACGTGGCCGTACGCGCCCGGGGGCGCAGCAGGGTACGAAGAGCGCGGCCGAGTCGTGGCTGAACGGGGCGCAGCGAGGGTGTGAGACGTGCCGGTCCACCGTGGCTGAGCGGGGCGCAGCGAAGGTCTGAGAGGCGCGGCGGTCTCCGTGGCCGGGCCCCGATCTCTGGAGTCACCGGCGGCGGGGGGTTGACGCACCGCCGCTGTGGGGGTGATCCGCTGCGCTCCTCACCCCCACGGGGCGTGCCGGTCCGCTGCGCTCCCCGGACCGCGCGCGGTGCGCGCTCACGCCCGAGGACGCCGGGCCGCCGTCCGCTGCGCTCCCGACCACGCGCTGCGCGCCCTCGGCCCACCGCCCTCCCCGCCGGGTCCGCTCACGCTCCCCACGGCAGGGTCGCCCGGCCGGTAGCCGCGCTGCGCGCCTATGGCCCCCGGCCGGGCGACGTCCCGGCCGCTGCGCGGCAGTGACGGGCGGCAGTGCCCCAACCCCCCGCCGCCGGTGTCTCCATATGGGTTGACCTGCGGTTTTGGCTTGGAATGAGTCGCCATTGAGTAGGTGAGCGGGATAACTTTGTCTTGTTGGTCGGCAGTGGCAGCCGGTCAGCACCCCACAGCACAACTCAGCACAAGGAGACACAAAGTGACCGACGCTCACCAGCGCCTCGCGCTCCGCATCGAGGCCACCGGCCGGTTCGAGCTGATCGACTGGCCCCAGTCCGACGGCGGCACCCTCAACACCTTGCTGGCCGCGATCGGCTGCCGCGCCGTGGACGCCGTCACCATCAGCGCCGACCTGACCATGTGGGTGGACGACGAGGGGATCGTCACCGGCCTCCCGGTCAACGGCGGGGCCACCGCCCTCTACGCGGCCCACAAGCCGCCGCACCAGACGTACCACGGCACCGTGGTCATCACGGGCGGAGCCGACCGCCACGGCGACACCCTCCCCCTCACGACGGACCAGATCAGCGCACTCATCGAATTCCACTGCACCGCAGGGGAATCCTTCATCCCCCGCCAGCGCGACCGCAGGGGGATGTGACATGGCCGCCCCGTACGCTTTCGCCGATCCCGATTCGGAATGCCGCTACCCCGTCATCACGTGCGGTAGCTACGCCGGTCTCGTATTCCGCTGGCACCGCGCATGGTTCGCCATCCCCGCCGGAACCGACACCGAAGTCCGCGTCTCGGCCGGAGCCATCGGAAAGGACGCAGCAGCCCGCTACCTCTGCGAAGAATTCGCAGCCCGACGCATCGCACCCGGACAGAAAGCCCCGGACCCCGCTCCGGCCACCCGCACCGGACGGGTTCCGCTCCTCCACCCCCGGATGGACAGGCCCCAGAACCACGAGGCCGCATACCGCGCGCTGCGCGGCCTGGAAGCCCTCCGCTGGATTCCCCTCGGCGGATACCCCGGCGCAGACAATCCGTGGCTCATGCGATGCCAGCTCTGCGACTGGACCGGACCCCGGTACTGGTCCCACCTGAGGGGCCGTAAGGGCGCGCCGCCCACTCCCTACCGGCACCCCGGCTGCACCGGCCGCAAGGCCGTCTGACCCCCCACCACAGCGGCCGGGGGCGTGTCCCCCGGCCGCACCCAAGGAGAGACCCATGGCCATCCTTCTTCCTGTTCCGGACGACGAGAACATGAACCGCGCCCTCGAAATCTTCGAATCGGTTCTAAAAGAGACCGGCGACGGAATCCACACGCTCACCCTCAACACTGCGGGACTCGGCGGAACAGCCACCCGGCAATTAAATTTCGCCCAACAGGAAAAGATCGGATTTATTGCCGACGTCGAAATGGGTGAACTCTTCTGCGAACTTCTCGGCGTAGTCGTTAAAGGAGAGAACCCGAGCGGCCTGGTAAGGCGCACCTGGGGAATCACAGACCACGTCTGCGGCTGGAAGTTCGAAGAAGGAAAGCCCGTCCCGCTCGCCAAGGGCGAAATCTTCGAAGCCTACTGCTACAACCCAGAGACCGGGGAACTCGGGGGCCCGGCAACGGGCGTCGAATTCTCGGAAGCACCCGCCATCGGATAGGCGGCGAGAGAACGGCCCGGATCAACAAGACCCGGGCCGTTCTCGTGTTCCGGGGGTGTCACCCGGTTCCGCCAACTCAACATGCTGCATCCAACTGATGCAGGCGGATGCACCCCCGGCCCCGGGCACCCTCCCTCGTAGCCAGCCTGGCCCGCGTCAGCGGGCCTTGAGGTCCTGGAGGCGCAGCCGGAGGGGCCGTTGGGCGGGGGAGCGCAGCGGACGGGCCGTCACCTCCCGGACGCAGTCCGGGAGGTGAGCCCGGGGCGCAGCCCCGGGCCAGCGCTCACGCGGAGCGGGAGCGCAACCACCCCGCGCAGCGGGGTGGTTCGCTTGCCTATCGCGCAGCGATAGGGTACCCGCTCCGCGGG
>BMTG01000033.1 GCA_014649555.1 Streptomyces globisporus
AAGTACGGCGTGCCGCTCGCCGAGACCGCCCCGGCCGGCCTCGCCGCCGCCGGGATCGAGGAACCGATCCTCACCACGGTCCGCCAGGAGGGCGACGGCGGTGAGGAACCGGTGCTGGCGATCGGGCATCAGCGGGCGGGGGAGCGGGACGCTGAAGCTGAGGACGCCGTCGCCGCGGTGCGCGGGGTCTCAGCGGCCGGGCTCGGCGGCACCGTTCAGCAGGCCGCGCCGGCGGCACCGCAGCGGCTTCTCCCGGACGTGGACTACTTGGCGGCAGCCGAGGGGTACATGGCCCAGCGGGGGCACTTCCCCGACGCCGAGCAGTTCGGGCACTTCCTCGCCCAGTACGGCGTCGTCGAGTCCTCGACGCGAGAGCCTCTGCCCGGAACGCTGCTGGAGCCGGTACTTGACCAGCTCTGGGGCAAGCACCACGAGAAGTTCATCCAGCGCGGCCAGGCCACGACGAGCCCCCAGGACACCCCCGCTGGGCCCGCGTCCAACGTCGAGGAGCTGCCTGTGCCGGGCGGCGGGCCCAGCGCCTGGTTCGACTCCGAGCCGAAGCCACTCCTGGAAGGCCCGACTCACGACAAGTTGGAAGACCTGGAGGGATGGAACGGACCGTCCGGAGACACTGCACCCGATGCCGAACTTTCCGATTCCAGCGCCGTTCCAGATGCCGCAGCGGTACCTGGGGGAGCGACGGCTGCCCGGACGGGGGAGAGGCGCCGCGTCGTACAGATGCGGATTCCCGAGGGCGACGAGACCGACGGAGCGTCGCCCGCCAACAGCCCCGACGACGCGCAGCCCGATCGGGAGGAGCCTCCGGGACGGGAGTCGTCGCCGCTGACCGGAGCTGAACTGGTGGCGACTCGCTACCTGGAACTCCCCGCCGAGGAGCGTTCCAGGTCCGCCAACTCGCTCGCCCCGCTACTCGCCGAGGGCACGGGCTACACCGTTGGAACGGTGCGCAAGTACCTGGGAGACATCAAGCGCGCCGAACGACAGGCCGCCGCAGCCGACTGAGGAAGTCGTGCTTCCGCCGTCACCGGCGGGAGGATTCCAGAAGTGCCCGCCCCAGCGAATGAGGCAACCCCGCTCCTGGTGAGTGACGCCCCGGAGGGCACTCACCACCGCTGGACATCACTTCCCCGGCCGCGCCCCGAGCACATGGGCTTGCATCGGTTCCAATGGCCCCGCAGAGCGCGGAAGAGAGTTGGAACGAGCTGACCTGCAATTTTCCAACTCACACGTCGGCTCGGACCCCAACTCACCACGCGCAGGCGCACCCGAAGCCAGCAGCGCCAGACCGCCCGCGAACGTGAAGTCCGGGGCCAGCGTCCCCGATGCCGGAGGGCGCTGAAGCTTGGAATCCGCAGCCCGGCCTCTTGGAACGTCGCCAAGGTGCCTCCGCCACTCACCACACCCCGGGCTGGAACTGGCCCAGCCCCGCACCCCTGTGGTGAGGGTTCCATTCCAACTCACCACTGCCAGGAACCGTCCCCGCGTTACTCACCACGTGGCCGTTGGAACTCACCATGCCGTCGAGCGAGGCAGCTCTGAGCTGATCACGTGAGGTCGCCGGTTACGAGGTCGGGGCGTAGGCGATGCCAGGAAGGGTGGCGGAGGCGTCCGGCTCGGGTGCGGGAGGTGTAGCGGACCTCGCCGACGAGGCGGGGGAGGACCCACCGGGCCCCAGCCGCAGACGGAACCTCGGCGAAGGGGCAGGCCTTGGTGGCCGCCACCTGGAGGAGTTCGGCGAGGCGGGTGCGTTCGGCGTGGCTCCAGCCGGTGCCGACGCTTCCCGCGTAGTGCAGCAGCCCGTCGTGCCGCTCGCCGACGAGGACGGCGCCGGGCAGGCCGGTCAGCCGTCCGCGTCCGGGGACCCAGCCGCCGATCACGACGTCGGCGATGCGGTGGGCCTTGATCTTCACCCAGGTCTTCGACCGCACGCCGGGCTCGTACCGGGAGGTGAGCCGTTTCGCGATCAGCCCTTCGAGCCCCGCGTCCCGGACCATCTCCCATGCCTGAGCCCCGTGTCCCGTGACCGCTGCGGGCGTCGACCATGCGGGCCCCACGAGCCCGAGGTCCTCCAGGAGGCCGCGCCGTTCCGCGTACGGCAGTTTCGTCAGGAGGCGGCCGCCGAGGTACACGACGTCGAAGAGCATCAGGTGCGCGGGTACCCGTCCGGCCATCCGCGCCGCCTTCGCCGGGGAGCCGGCGAGCCCCATGCGCTGCTGGAGCCGCTCGAAATTGCTCCGGCCCTCCTCGTCGAACGCGACGATCTCCCCGTCCAGCACCGCAGGCCGCCCGCCGAAGTCTTCGGCGAGGGGGAGCAGCTCGGGGTAGGCGGCGGTGATGTCCGTTCCTCCCCGGGCGCGCACGCGGAGGGTTCCGTCGCCGGGCAGGTAGACCATCGCCCGCTGTCCGTCCTGCTTCACCTCGAACGCGTAGAGGTCCTCAACGGCTGCCGAGGGCAGCGAGCCGGGAGTCGCGAGCATCGGCTCGATCCTCGGCAAGGGCTGAGCCGGGTCAGGAGGCACTGCGCCGCTTCGAGGCCGCCTTCTTCACTGCGGTCTTCTTCGACGGCGTCTTCTTCGCGGCCGTGCCCTTCGAGGAGGCCGCCTTCTTGGCAGTGGTCTTCTTGGTGGTCTTCTTCGACGGCCGCATCTCGTGCACGGTGGCGTCCTCGGCATCTTCGCCGCGGGACTCCCGGGCCTGCTTGACGGAGGCGTTCAGGGCGGCCATCAGGTCGACGACCTCGCCCTTGTCCTGCTTTCCGCCGTCGGCCGGGGCGGGGAGGGCCTTGCCCTCGGCCTTTGCGGCGATGATGTTCTCCAGGGCCTCGCGGTACTCGTCCCGGAAGCCGGACAGGTCCTCGATCGTCATCTGCTCGGCCAGCTGGAGGGCCTGCTCGATCTCTTCCTCGCCGACCTCGACCTCGTGCGGAACCGCTACGTCGTCGGGGTTGCGGACCTCGTCGGGCCACTTCATGGAGTGGAGCACGATCGCGCCTTCCCGGATTCGCAGCAGGCCCAGGCGCTCGCGGCCGTGCCAGGCGAACTTGGCGACGGCGACCTTCGAGGACCGCTCCAGGGCTTTGCGGAGCAGGGTGTAGGGCTTGGCGGCGACCTGTCCGTCGGCGGCCAGGTAGTAGGAGTCGCTGATGCGGACCGGGTCGATCGTGTCGGCGTCGACGAACGCGGCGATCTCGATCGCCTTTGCCGTCGGCAGCGGCATCTGCTCCAGCTCCTCGTCCGTCACCGGGACGGTCTCGTCCTTCGCGATCTCGTAGCCCTTGCCGATCTCGTCCTGGGACACGACCTGGTCGTCAAGCTCGCAGACCTTCCGCGTCCGGACCCGCCCCATGTCGGAGAGGTGCACCCGGTGGAAGTGGACGTCGCGGTCCTCGGTCGCGGACACGATCTTCACCGGGATCGTGACCAGCCCGAAGCTGATCGCACCGGCCCACAGCGGCCTCGGCATACCTACCTCCAGACCCCCACATCGGTGTCGGACCAGGCTGCGAACCGGAACGCGGACCTACCCGTCGGGTCATGGCGCGCCGGGCCGCCGCCCGCACCTACGATCCTCACGCCAGGACGGGCAGCCCGCACCTCCACCCCGCATGAGCGGGCGCTCGTACGATGGGCTCCATGCCCAGCCGTACTTGGGCGCCGCCCGCGCCCTACGACCTCGCCCGCACGCTGCGGGTGCTGCGGCGCGGCCGCGGGGACCCGGCCTGCAGGCAGGAGCCCGACGGGACCTGGTGGCGGTGCTCCCGCACCCCCGACGGCCCGGTCACCCTCCGGATCAGCGACCGCCCAGACGCGGTCGCCCGACGGTTGATCACCGGCACCGTGTGGGGCCCGGGCGGCGACTGGGCGCTGGAGCAGCTACCGGCGCTGCTCGGTGCCGACGACGAGCCGGACGCCTTCCTGCCCCGGCACCGGGTGGTGGCCGCCGCGCACCGCAAACACGGCGGGCTGCGGCTGGCCCGGACCGGGCTGGTGATGGAGTCCCTCGTACCGAGCGTGCTGGAGCAGCGGATCACCACCGGCAGCGCCCACTACGCCTGGCGGCGCCTGCTCAATCTCTACGGCGAGCGACCCCCGGGACCGGCCCCGGAGGGAATGCGGACCCCGCCGTCGGCGGCTACCTGGCGGATGGTGCCGAGCTGGGAATGGCACCGAGCCGGCGTGGACCGCTCCAGAGCAGCCGCAATCCTCCGCGCCTGCTCCTACGCCCCACGCCTGGAAGAAACCGCGAGCATGGAACTGTCCGAAGCGATGGCCCGGCTCCAGTTCATCCCCGGTATCGGCCCGTGGACCGCTGCCGAGACGCTGCAACGCACTCTCGGCGCCCCCGACGCTCTCACCCTCGGCGACCTCCACCTGCCCGTCCAGATCAGCTACGCCCTCACCGGTGCCCGGGGCGGCACCGACGAACAGATGCTCCAGCTCCTGGAGCCGTACGCCGGCCAGCGCCACCGCGCCGCCCGGCTCATCCTCCTCGGCGGCCGGCTGCCCAACCGCAGGGCGCACCGGGCACCACACAGCCGTATCGCCCATCTGTGACACGGCCATAGGGCGCGGGCAGCACCCCGACCTCGGCCCCGCCGCCTGCTACTGGGCGACCCTGCGGCACATCCCCGCAAGTCCCGGAGCCACGTCTTGAGCAGAGCGGCACACCGACCGCATGCCGCCCCCCGTCGGGACGCGGGGCGTGCTCGGCACCCACCGCTGCGGATTGCGCGGTGCGGCCGGTGTGCCGTTGCGCGGGTAGGACGGGCGGGCCCGCCACGGGGTCGGCACGCTCCGGCGCGGCCGGTCCGCCTGCCCGCCCGGACTCCGCCGCTCCCGTGCGCGCTCCGCAGCAGCCGGTGACGGCCCGATCCACGCCAGTTCCTCCCGCCCGCGCGGCTGCGCCGGGGGCGAGGCGGGCGGAGCCGACGGAGAGGTGGAGGGGAGGGGTACGGCCTGCCCGGCGGGGCGGTGCTGCGGCGCGGGGCTGTCCAGGGCGGGGTGGACCGACGTGCAGCCCGACAGGAGTAGCACGGCAGCGAGGGCGGCGAGCGGGAGACGCATGGAACCACGTTGGCCCGGGAGGGCCTGCGGTGTCCGGCGGCGCGGCCGGACGTCACCGGTACGAGTCGATCTCGTACGAGGTGATCTCGACCGGGTGAACCGCCCCCTCCGCCCGTGACGGCAAGGGCCGCTGTGCGGGTTGAGCCGTCCATGAACCGAAAGATCATCCCCGCCGTCCTGGCCGTCGTCCTGGTCCCGGTGGCCGTCGCTCCCTCCGTGTCGGCGGAGCCGGCCGCGGCGCGTGCGTACGTCGACACCCGGGCCACTGACTGCGCGGGGCCCGGCTCCGGCTGCCGCCCCGGGATCGTGGTCCACCACTGGCATCGCCGTGGCGCCCAGGCCCGTGGAGTGGGCTGGGTCTACGCCTCGCGGGAGGGTGTCCGCTCAGGTACGGCCCGCTGGCTGGTGAAGAAGCCCGGCGGGCCGTGGAAGACGGGCGGGGGCTGGAAGCGTGCGGCCCGGGTGGGGAGCTTCGTGGAGACCTCCTGGGGGCGGGACGGGCACACCGGCCCGAAGTACCCGCGCAACACGAAGGTGTGCGTGGAGTTCCGGGGGCTGTCGACGAAGGCGTGCGTCACGCTCAAGTGACCGTCCGTCTGCCAGGGCCGGGGTGCGGGGCGGATCGGTGCAGCGCAGGCTCGGGAGGTGGAGTATCCGATCCAGGTGGCCCTGGCCCGCGCTGTGCCGGTCCTGCCGGACGGGCCCACCTGGCACTTTGAGATCAAGGTCGACGGTTCTCCAGACACTTCAGAGATGTCTCACCGGCCGGTCGGCTCAAGCCGGTGCGCAGGGCATGGGGACGGCAGGTCGGTAATCGCCGGGAGCCCTCGGTGACCCAAGGGCTCCCGGTCGCACTGCGCCGTCGCGTTCAAGGTTCAGACGCTTTTGTAGGTGCGTTTGGAGACGGCGCCGCCAGCCTCGAACGTCGCGGCGAGGCGTCGTCGGGGAGGGTGCGGCTGACAGTCGCGGTGATGGTGCTGTTGACCGCCTTGACCTCGGTCAGCTGGTTCCCGTCATGGGTGACGGTGGTCCGCACTGTGCGGCCGTCCTCCAGGTGCCCGTCGAAGGGCCGCCGCGGCGGGGTTGCGAGCCCGGGCCGGTGGAGGAGCCGACCCTCTCAGGGGAAGCTCACCAGATTCCACTGCTGGAGCTTTTGCAGGCCCTCTTCGCCGCGCTTCCTCAGCCAGGGCTGGATTCCGCTGCCGTAGAAGGCGCTTTCGGCCTTCCATCGTTCAGTTCTCACGCTGAACTCCCATCCGGATTCCTTCCCAAGCCGCCGCACAGGAGGTTCGGGGTCCATGTCTCCGTAGTCAACGAACTCGGAGTCAGGGTCTTCCGTACCGAAGTTCAGGGCGGTGAGTGCCCAGTCCTCGGCGGTCAGGTAGCCGTCTTCCAACTTCCATCGGGTGTGGCCGCTCCTGCCTGTCCCCCAGAGCGTGGGGCAGCCGAAGTCACCTTCGACGAGCGCGAACCGGCCGTACGGCTCGAACTTCATCCGGTTTACCAGCATGGCTCCATCGAGGTACCAGCCCTGGTACGCGTTCTTGCCCGACGGCAGGACCTTCTCCAGCGTCAGAGTCGGATCCGACGTGGACGTCAGCGCCTCCGTGGAGCCCGTGTAGTCGGTCCTCCCCAATTCTTCGGTCGTCCCCTGGCTGGCCGCCAGGCACAGACCCGTCCCCTCGTTCACGATGAAGAACTCGCCCGACGGAAACCCATTACCTGACACGGCACTTCACTTCCTCTCGCCTCACCTGACAACTCCGGCCAGGCCGGCACAACCGCCCCGGCCTCACCTTTAAGTAATCGTAGAGTCACTCTGTGTATGGGTGGGCGTTTCGAGAGCATCTCTCATGGTGTGGCCGAAACTGTCCGTACCTCACACCTCATTCCTCCCGCGTCACCGCGAAGAAGCCGCAGACCGTGACCGGATTCACGCAGAGGTCCTTCGGGCCGCAGAGACCGAGTAATGCAGCAAGATCGTTCTCCCCGGGACTTCCTAATCCCCAGCTAAGGACGCCGGGCCAGGCACAGAACCTCAGGGCTGTTCGGACAACAGGGTCGTCGTGCCTTACCCGATTCAGGTTTGGGGCCTTCCCATAGAGCGGCGGGGAGCCTTGCTCCTGTGGCGGTGGCCCACACCCCGGTCGGCCTCGGCCTGTCTCATGAGACACCACACCGTCTGGAGAACGACGGGCACCGTGCGGTGCTGCGCCGTACCGAGGACGCGGTGATCATCTACGCCCGGTCCGGCCGGATCGTCACGCCCCACTGGATGGACCTCGCAGCACCGGCCATGCAGCTGCGCCCGGGGACGACGCTGGACGGCGAAGCGGTGATCTGGAACGCAGACCGCCTCGACTTCGGCGCGGTGCAGGCCCGCGCCGCGTCGTCGCTCACCCGGGCCCGAGCCCTGGCCGCCCGGCACCCCGCCTCGTACGTCGCGTGGGACATCGTGGAGCATCCCGACCATGGCGACGTCGCCGCCCGCCCGTACACCGAGCGCCGCGCGCTCCTGGTCGACGTCCTGGCCGACGTCGGCCCGCCGCTCCAGCCGGTGCTGGCCACGGACGACCGGGCGACCGCACTGGAGTGGTACGAGACGCTCCAGGCACAGGGCATTGAGGGCATCGTCGCCAAGCCCCAGGGCACGTATCCGTTCGGCCGCCGGGCGTGGGTAAAGATCCGGCACGCGGACACGGTCGACGCCCGGGTGCTCGGGTCCATCGGGCGTCGCCGACGTCCTCACCGGCTCGCGCTCCTCCTGGCCGGGGCGAGCCGGCCCCGGCTGTCGGCCCGTCTCGACGCGGTGCTGGCCGCCCGGATCGGCGCGGTCCTGGCCGCCGCGCCCGTCACGGGAGAGCGCCGGACGGGCGAGGAGACGTACGCCGGGCTGGACACGGAGCTGGTGGTGGAGGTGCTGGCCGGGTCGGGCCGTCACGGCACGCTGACCGTCGTCCGGATCCGCTGATCCCGGGCACTACATCCACCCCTGACCTGGGGACTGGCCCATAAATTCGAACAAGGTTTCTAATAGGGGTATGGACCGGTACCCCTACCCTCGTGACCTTGTTGACGCCCAGCGGGAGTGGCACGCCACCTACCGCGCCCTCGCCGTACCCCGTCCCCGCCATGCCGCCGAGCTGCGCCGCCGCCTGCTCCTGCTGTCCGTCCGGATCCACTGGCACCCCTGGTGGTCGACCCCGGCCGGGTGGAGCCCGGCGGCCCGGGTGGAGCTGCGCCGGATGACCGCCGGGGACCGAAAGGCGGACGCGGCGTGAGCCGTGCGCCCCGCCCTCTCACCACCCGCCAGGAAGCGGTCCTGGCGGTCATCCGGGCATCGCTCGCGGAGCACGGGCACGGGCCCACGGTGAGGGAGATCGGGGAACGCGTAGGTCTTTCCAGCACCAGCTCGGTTGCCCACCAGCTCGGCCGGCTCGAAGCGCGGGGGCTGATCTCCCGGACCGGCCGGGACTGGAGCACGTGCGTCCTGGGCGGGGAACCGGCCGCCCGGCGGCCGGGGCTGCGGAGCCGGGGACCCGGCGGAGGAGTGGACGGGTATGGACGACGACCTGCCCCCTGACCTTGCGCGTCTGCGGACTCTGGAGACCTGGGCGGCCAACTATTTGGCCCGTATCCGTGCGCGGATCGCGGCCGCCGAGCGCCAGCAGCAGACGCAGCCCCCGCAGGCCCCGGCACCCACGGCCGGGCCCGCCCGGCCCGCCGCCGGTCCGGGCCGTGCGCGGACACCGGACTGGGGCCTGGCACAGGCCGGTATCGGGGTCCCCACCACGGAGATCCATCGAGGTGACTGCTGGGCCGGGGGCCGGTCGCTGGTGCCGGTCAGCGCGGAGCGTGCCCGCGCCGAGCTGGCCGACGGAGCGCAGCCTTGCGCGGTGTGCCGCCCGGACAGGGGCCTCCGGGGGCCGTGACCCGCCCGGGGTCCGGTGATCCCGCCTCCGGTGCGCGGCGGTGGGTGCCGTGCGGGCCGCGGTGGTCCGCCGCTGCTGGCCGGGCGGGGCGTTGGGTGGCGGCCGTACGGTGGAGGGGTGAGCGGCAGTAGGCGCGCAGACGTGATGACCCGCCTCGGGCAGCGGGCACTCGATGACGCGGCCCGCCGTTTTTACGTGTGCGCGCGGCGCATGCACACCCCCGGGGGCGAGAGCGCCCGCGAAGCGCTGGAGCTGATCAGGGCCGGCTCGGCCGTCTACCACGATGCCCGCTGGTACGGCGTGCAGCGGGCGATGCGGGCGGGGGCTTCCGACTGGGAGATCGCGCTGGCCCTTGGGATGTCGATCTCCGAGACCCGGGAGCGCATGGACCGGATCCGCACGCGAGAGCGCGAGCTCGGGCCCGGGGCGGAGGGGCGGGCCGCCGCTCCGCCACGCAGGTAGCGACCGGCCCGGCCGCGCTGGATAGGGTCTGGGCAGACCGCGCCGTATGGGTGTGCGGGACAGGCCCGGGTCTCCTGGAGTACGGCTCGGGCCCCTGGTGCCGGTGGCGGACCTGCCCCGGCACCCGGCCCCGCCCCTCGGACCTCGTCGGGGCGGCGGGCCTGGCGGAGCGTTTCTCCGGTGAAGTCCTTCCCCCGGGCGGGTGCGCACCAGGCGCAGGGCCTCACAGGGGGCGGGGTGCGGCCGGTAGAACCCGGTGGTGATCAACGCCGTTTAGCCGGGGCGGTGTCTTACGACGCTTGCCGGATGGCTGTCCACCCGGCCGCGTTGAACGCGGCGTCACCCGGGGCGACGATCTTCGGCTCCGGTTTGCCCGCCGTCGCCTCCTGGGCGTGCCGGGTGGCCTTCACCGACAGCTTCCAGTCGGTGCCCTCCCACTTCGCACCGAGCAGAAGACGGGTGTAAGAGTCCTTCTCCTCGGCCGTCTCCCCCGCCTTCTGTGTGACCCGGGACAGGAGCCACGCACTGACCTGGTCCGGCGACGCGTCGATGACCTGGTAGCCGATGACGTGGCTGCGCATGTAGGCGCCGGAGGGCATGGGGGCGCCCGGTTTCAGGCCCATCTCCCGGGAGATCGCCTTGCCGTTGTCGATCGACCCCAGCTCGACGCGTTCTGCAGCTGCCTCGGACTGGTCTTCCTTCGCGATGTAGCTGTAGTAGAGCCGCAGCTGCTCGTCCACGTTGCTCCTGCTGCCCTCGATGACGCTGGTGTTGGCGGCCGCCAGCGCCGCGACCGCGCCCTCGGTGGTGCGCGGGAACTCGGCCACGCTGCCGCGCTCGTCGGTGCGCTTCCCCCGCGGAAGCGCGACCCAGCGCTGCGGGTCGGTCCAGTCCTCCGGCTGCGCGTACGACTCCGATGGCGTCGGGTCCGCGCTCGCCGACACGCTGGACCCGGCCCTACCCGGCGCACCCCCGTTGCCACCCTCGCCACCGTCCTGCGCGCACCCTGGCAGGACTAAGGCAGCCGTCAGGACGGTAACCGCGTACCGGGCACCCTTCGCGTTCCACATACCCGTGCCTTCGTTGCGCCCCATGACGGGCCCCTCCGCTCGCGATGCAGTTCAGGGCGGACGTTCCGTCACCGGCATCACACGCCAGCTACCCGCCCCCGGACTCCGGCAGCTTTTCACAGACGTAGGACGCCGCTGTCCGTGGCGAGGTCGTGGATCGGCTCGGAGTACGACGGCTACGACAACCGGTAGCCGACTGGTTCGAGAGCCCGTACGGGGAGTGTGCGGGTGAGGTCCGGCGGGCCTGGTGGAGCGTTTCTCCGGTGAAGTCCTTACCCCGGGCGGGTGAGCACCAGGTACAGGGCCTCACCGAGGGCGGGGTGCGGCCGGTAGAACACCGTGGTGATCAAGAGCCTCGTGCGCACCTTTGGCGCACTCTCCCTTGCCCTTCCTCTTCTCTCCGCTCCTGCCGCGCACGCGGCTGCTCCGGCCGTTCCCGTGCCCGAGGTGATGATGCTGGCCGACGCGGTCGGGCTGGTGCAGGTGACCGAGGAGGACCGCACCGGCTACACCCGCACCAAGTTCAAGCACTGGAACAGCGGTGACGACTCGTCCGACGGGTGCAACACCCGCAACGAAGTGCTTCTGGCCGAGGCGGTGGTGGCGCCGACGGTGGAGGCCGGCTGCAAGCTGACCGGCGGCACCTGGGTGTCGTACTACGACGGCCAGGAGGTCACCTCCGCTGGTTCCCTGGACATCGACCACATGGTGCCGCTGGCCGAAGCCTGGGACTCCGGGGCGTCGGCGTGGTCGGCGGCGCAGAGGGAGGCGTACGCGAACGACCAGGGCGCGGACGTCTCCCTGGTCGCGGTGACCGCACGCACCAACCGGCAGAAGTCCGACCAGGACCCGGCGGACTGGATGCCGCCGTCACCGGAGGCTCAGTGCCGGTACATGGGGGAGTGGGTGGGCACCAAGCTCCGCTGGGACCTCACCGCGGACGACCGGGAACTGGAGGCGCTGAAGGTGTATGCCGAGGGGCCGTGCGAGGACACCATCGTGCGTTACACACCGGCCGCCTGACCGCTCGCCTGCTGAGGTGTTGGACGGTTTCAGCTGACCCGGGGCCCACTGCTTTGCCGGTGGGGCCCTTCCTCATGCTGCGGGTTCGCTCTCCGGGTGCCGCACGGCTTGCTTGACGGCCATCTCCAATTCCAGGCGCGACGCACCGGTGGCCGCGGCGTGTTCCCGGTACGCGGCCTGCACCGCGTCCGCAGCCGCGTAGGTCAGTGCGCCCTGCTGCTGCTCGGCCCACGCGGTGGACTCCAGGTCGATCAGGTGGGCGGGGATGTCGATGTCGGCCATGGCCGGATCGTACGTCCGTGCGTACTCCCGCCGGGCAGCGGCCCGCCCGACGGACCGTCCGTGCTGCCGCTGGGGGATCGCCTGCAGACCGTCCCGCACCCCGGGGGGCGCGGGACGGTGGGTTCCCGCCGGGTCACTCGGGAGAATGAACTACCTCGCATGGAGACCTTGATCTGCGGCACCGGCCCGTAAGATCCGTCGCGCGGCACCGGTCTGCTGCTCCTCACGCGAACTCGGCCCCACGGTTCAAGGCGGAGGCGAAAAAGCACGGCTTCGACCGAATCCCATCCCACCGACCTTCATGCGCACGCAGTGCCTGTTCCCTCACGTTCCGCGGGCCGACGGAACCGAGCGAAAGGTGCCTCGCGGCCATGTCAATGTCGATGTCCATCAAGCGCGCCCGGATCTACTCCCAGTACACCGGCGCTCCCAGCCAGGTCGCCAGCGACGTCGTCGCGGCACTGCCCCCAGGCGCACCCCTCATCCCGACACCGGGGCGCGCGCAGATGCTCTTCGAGTCGGAGATCTTCTACCGGGTGCTCAGCGGCATGCGGGACTTCTTCGAGTACCCCTTCGGCATCCAGTACGTCCAGCCGACCGAGACCGGTATCCGACTGCA
This sequence comes from Streptomyces globisporus, assembly GCA_014649555.1. Classification (GTDB taxonomy): domain Bacteria; phylum Actinomycetota; class Actinomycetes; order Streptomycetales; family Streptomycetaceae; genus Streptomyces; species Streptomyces globisporus. The sequence goes on from BMTG01000033.1 coordinate 12,473, forward strand.
TCTGGAGAGCTCGGCGAGCCTGGACCGCATCCTCGCCGCCCTCCTCCCCGTCCGCACGCCCATGGATCACGGGGACGACCAGATCTACGGTCTGTACGGGGTCCGGATCGCCGCGCGCACGGAGAACGGCATCGAGCTGCAGCGCCTGGGAGACACCGTGAGCCTGAAGCTCTCCGGACCGTCGCGCCGTGCCTTCGCGAAAGCCGAAGCAGCGTTCGCCGACCAGCTTGAGCGCAACGGCGCCGAGGCATGCTGGCGAACCCGGGAGAACGCCTGGAACGACTACGAGAAGCGATGGGCCGACGAGCGTCAGCCCATCGTCTTCGACGAAACCTGGCGCAAGGCCGCCTGGCTCCCCAGCGGCCTGCTGCGCCGCCTCGGCCTGCTGCACACCGTCGCCGCCCCGCAACTCGTCGCCGGCCACGAGTCGCGGCTGGGGGAGTGGTGGATCCTGGAGCTGGACCACTTCCCCGACACAGGCCTGCGACGGGCAGAACTGGTAGACGCGCTCACTGACGCCGAGCACGGCCTCCCCCTGACCCTGCGAGGCCACCGCGATCTGTGGCCAGGTGAACAGCTCGGCCTGGTCCTGCTCCAGGCTCCGGACCGCAGCGCCACGCTCCAACTGCGATACGACCGCTACGACTACCCTTCGCTTCCCCCCGAGATGCTCGCGGCCATCCGACAGCGAATCAGCCGTTTGACGGGCGAGAAGCAACTCCCCTTCATGCCCGAGGGCAAGGCCACAGGCTGACGGCGCCGAGCAGCCGCCGAGGGACGCCACCGGGCCGCCCGAGCGCCGAACACAACCTGCGAGGGTCGGCTCGGCGTCGAGGAGAGCCGGAGCGACACCCGCACCGCCCGCCGGGAGGGTTATCCGGTAGTGCGGCGACCGGGTTGGTGGGTGTTGGCGGCGGGTTCGCCGGTGATGACGCGGAGGCTGGGTTCGTGCATGGGCTGCCAGCCCATGATCCGGACCCAGGCGGGGCGGGGCCGCCAGCCGTCGAGGTACATCGGCCGGGTGGTGCCGTAGGCGTGGCGGCGCAGGTCCGCGGTCCGGTCCCAGAGGGCGCGGACCTGGGGGTCCTCGCAGACCCGGTCCGCGATCGCCCGCAGCGCGCTGTTGCCGAGCGCGCCCTGGCGGAGCTGGGCGAGCAGAGGCGGCGCCCAGTGCTCTTCCCACTGCGCGCACTGGTCGCGGCCCGGACCCGGCAACAAGAGGTCGACCATCACGTTCGCACCGGGCCGGGCGGCCCAGGGGCAGACCCGTGCGGCGCGGCGGTTGAAGGCGATGACCGCGAAGTCGGGCCCCTCCAGCAAGGCAGGGAAGGGCAGCCGGTCGATGTGATCGCGCAGGTCATCGGGGACGTCCGGCGCAACGGGCGCGAGCAGCGGCGGCACGGGCCGTCCAGCCCACCGGTAGAGGGCCGTCTGCTCGTCGGGGTGGAGGGTGAGCACGCAGGAGATTCCGGCGATGACGTCGCTGCTCATCGGGCGCCGGCCGGATTCGAGACGCCGGTAGTAGTGCTCGCTGATCCCGAGCCGCTCAGCCATCACGGCCTGCGTGACCGGCCCGTCCCCGTCCGCCGGGTCGGCGCCGGGCAAGGTGGCCCGGGTACGGCGGGCCCGCCACCGTTTCAGGAGGGCGGGCATGTCAGGGGCCGCGTCGGGCATGCGCACCTCCTCGCGGGTCGACCTGGGGACACGTTACCTATTTCCGGCATTCGAGACCGGGCCAACTCTGGCCCGGGGCCAAGCTTGGCCCTTCCGCGCGCCGGGCCGGGGCCGGACTCTGAAGTTGACCGACCGACCTGTCGGTCAACGACCCGAGGGAGGATCCCGCGTCATGACGTGCCTGCTGCTGCCGCCGCAACCCATGTCCGTGAGCGCCGCGCGACGGTGGGCGGCCCCGCTGCTACCCGCCGACGTCCGCGACGGCGTGATCCTCGTCGTCTCCGAGCTCGTGACGAACGCGGTCGCCGCCGACGAGAAGGCCGGAACAGTGGAGGACATCGAGGTGCAGCTCGTCGTTGACCCGCCCCGCGGGTACGTCGTCCTGGCCGTCACCGACGCCAGCAACCAGCCCCTGCCCCCCAGCCCGGTATGCGTTCCGGGTGACGAGGACGGCGGCCGCGGTCTGCTCCTGCTGGACGTCCTGGCCGACGACCACGGCTGGACCCCGCGCCCGTGCGGCGGGAAATGCGTGTGGGCCCTGTTCCGCTGCACATGCTCCCCGGCCCAACCCCCGGTCACCGCGCCGCGCCAGGTGAGGTGCACCGATGCTGCCTGATGCCCACGTGTCCCTCAGCAGCGTGCTGCCGGGTCCCCGGGTAGCGTCGGTGACGACCACCCAGGGAGGCGTCACGGTGCAGGAGCGCGCAGAACGCGGTGAGCGGGCGGAGCGCCGCGAGCAGACCGCTCTGCGCATCGTCGAGGCCGCCGGAATCGTCATCGACCGCAAGGGCTACACCGCGGCGAGCATCCCGGAGATCCAGGACGTCGCGAACGTCTCCCGCGGCACCGTCTACCACCACTTCGCGTCGAAGGAAGAGCTGGGCGACGCGGTCCTCGCCCGCCAGGCCTCCTTCTTCGAGCAGGTCGCGAAGAACGCGGCCACCGGGGCACCCCCGGCGCTGTGGCTCCAAGCGCTCATCGAAATCAGCCACCAGTACACCGCGAGCATCCTCAACGACCCGGTGCTGCGGGCGGCCGTACGCCTGTCGATCGAACCGGGCCCGTACCAGACCGCCGAGAGCTACGCGGGCCCGCTCAGCGCCGTCACCGCCGTCCTCGACTCCGCCCGGCAAGCCGGCGAACTCCAGGACCACGTCGACCCCGGCGAGGCCGCCCGGACCCTGGTCGGCTGCTACAGCGGCGTGCAACTGCTCGCCATGGCCATGGTCGAGCGGGACACCCTGCACCAGCAGGTCAGCGCCATGTGGTCCCTGATCATGCCCGGCCTGGCCCGCCCCGACGTCCTCGCCCAGTTGAGCCTGGATCCGCCGCACTCCTGACCGCCCGCCCCTCTCGGAAGCGGCCCGGATGGTGGAACGGCAGACACGGCGACCTTAAAAGCCGCTGCCCTCTCGCGGGTGTGCCGGTTCGAATCGGCCTCCGGGCACACGGGTCAGGTAGAGCGCGGCCGCAGTGAACCCAGGCCCGAAAGCGACCGCCACCCCCGGCCCGGTCACCGACGCGTCGCCCAGGGCGCGCTCCAGAACGTCGAGGATCGCGACACCGCCGAGGTTGCCTCCGGCCAGGGAGTCCCGGGCGTGCCGACCGGCCGTCTCCTCATCCAGGCCCAGCCCGGCCAGGGTGCCGGGGATGATCTGGGGCCCGCCGGGATGCACCGCCGCCCAGTCCACCGGCCGACCGTCCAGCCACCCCGTCAGGTACGGCAGCACCCGCCCCGGAGCCGTCGTTGCCTCCTTCGTCGACTCGAAAGAGACACCTTCCTCGTGGATCTCGCTCCAGTACGCCTTCGCACTCCTTGGCAGCACCAGCTCCCACACGCCCTCCGCCACCAGGTCCCCCGCACCCGCCCGGTCAACGGCGGAGACGACGACGGCGCCCGCCCCGTCCCCGAAAAGCCCGCTGTACAGGACGTCCTGCATACGCAGCTCCGGACGGGAGCGGTACAGGGTGGAAAGGTCCTCGGAGGCCACCATCAGGGCCCGCCCGCCACCGCGGCCGCGCAGGGACCGAACCGCGTGGACCAGGCCGTGGGCACCGCCGACGCACGCGGCGGTCGCCAGCCCGATCCGCTCCACATCCGGCCGCAGCCCCAGCCGACCAACCAGGTCCACATCCAGGCCCGGGACCGTCCAGGAAGTGGTGTGGGTGGTGACCAGCACGTCTATGTCCCCGGGCCCGAGCCCGGAGCGGGCCAGCGCCTGCCCGGCCGCCGTCACCGCCCGGTCACGGGCCGCTGCGTACGCGGCACGCGACCGCCCCCCGATCCCTTTCCGTCCGAAGGTGACAGCCGGCGGCGCCGACCACGGCCGCTCCGCCACCCCCGTACTGCGCATCTGCCGCAACCACACCTTCAGCTTCGGATGGCCGAACCGCATCTTGATGTCCTGCTCCAGCTCGTCCGTGCTCACCCGGTACGGGGCCCGGAGCACCACCGGCCGACCGATCACCACATCCATGCCCAGCCCCCACCCATTCGTCCGACCGTCCTCCAACCACGGTACGCACCCCGAGGAGCCCCCACGATGAACCGCCTGCCCCACCCGAGCCTGCTGCCTGCCCTCCCCGCCCCGACGAACAGGGCGCCCCTACGACGCCCCCTCGACCTCCGCGTCCACGCCCAGCGCATCCAGATCGACGAACTCATCGTCACCGACCCCCGTACCGTCCTCGCCCACGCCCGCACCGCCGCCCACGACGACCCCGACACCGCCGCCCTCGTCGGCTACAGCACCACCACCCCGCTCGGCCTCCCCGCCGCCGCAGCGTTGCTGTGCTCCCTCCACACCCCGGACGAACTCGCCGACATGGGCCTGCGCCTGGTCCGCCACGTCACCCGCACCACGGCCGCCACCCAGCACCGCGACCCCGTCGTCCTGGAACTGCACGACGCCCCGGAAGACGACAGCTGATGACCACCCGCATCCTGCGCCGGCTACGCCTGATCGCCCTGCGCACTCTGCGCCGCACCGCCCTCACCCCGTACCGGGCCCCGGCCCCTCCCCGGCACGGCTGCACCCCGCCCTGCGGTGACCGCTTCCTGGCGTAGAGGCCTGATCCTCAACCTGCCGCCGCTCAGGGGGCCTGTCTCGGATAGCTGACCTGCGGGTTTCATCTCATAGAGCAATCTGGACCGGAGCTAGGGGGGGCAGTTCTCTGCCTCTAGCTCCGGTCGGCGGCGTACCGGGTGAGATCCATACCGGCCTCACGGGCTTCCTTCAGCCGGATGGACACCAGACCGGCGGAAACATTCAGCTCACGTGCGATCTCGTAGCCCTTGAGGCCCCGCCGGTGCAGCTCGACGATCTCGTCGCGGCGCTGCCGGGACCGGCTCTCGTATATCGCCCGTTCCTCCGCGATCATGCGCAGCACGGTCCGGGGCGACACTCCGAACCGGTCTGCGAGCTCACGGGCCGTCACCGTACGACGCTCCCGCCTAGGCTCCTGCGTCACGATGTCCCCCTCATGAACTCAAGCATCGCCTCGGTGCGCTCGTCCCGACGCGCAGCACGCGCTCTGCCGCTCTTCCTACCCCGAGCGGACTGGATCGAGACGAAGGTCGCCTCGTAGACGGCCGCTCCGTCCTTCCACATCCTCGACCGCGTCGTAATCCACCGGTGGATGCTATTCGCGATCGCTCGCGCCTCCACGCCCGGCAACGGCTCCGTGAACTCAGCGTTCCGCGTATGCACCTCCGCATGGATGGCGGTGTGCAGGGTGTCAGGGCTGCCGAAGTGGTGGCGGACCTCGCGGTACGCCCACGTCCGGGCCGTCTCGAAGATCGAACAGTTACGCCCCAGCCCCGTGATGTTGGTACGGAACCGCTTCGTCTCCCTCCAGCGCCCCGGCGGCATATGACCGCCCAGCGCCTCCTCCAGCCCGCCGAGCGTATGAAGACCGCCGTGGAGCCATTCGGTGCTCCAGCTCGTGTGCAGAGGGTTCTTCGTCATCAGCCCCGAGTACGCCGCATCGCCGTCCAGCGCACGGCGCAGCCCCTCGGTGACGGCGGCGGCGTAGGCCAGCGGCTTGCGCCGGGCGTACTCGGTCCGCGTCACCGCCTCCTCCAGAGCCCACACCGCGTGCGCGTGTCCGTTCACCGGGTTCTCCACGACCGCGTTGGGCAACGGATGCGAGCCCACCGAGGACACCGCCCGCAGCACCGCGTCCGAGTGGTCCACATCCACGACGAGGAGATTGCTCAACGCCGATGGGTTGGCCTCCACGTAACGGCGCGTCATCGCCACCGGTCGCCTCTCCCGCCGGATCCCCTCACGCAGCTGGTTCGTCGCATAGGGCCGCAGCGGCAACCACAACTCGTCCCACTGAACCCCAGGCAACTCCACGTCCATGCGCAGATCATTCCAGCCCAAGCGCAGCGGAAGGACACGGACACGCCACAATCTTCAAGGTACGCCACAGACCAAGTCAGATGGTTCTGGGCTTCCAGGCTTCTGCCGCCGGATCCCGCCAACGCGTAATGACCAGAGATACCGAGATCTTCAAGGTACGCCACAGACCAAGTCAGATGGTTCTGGGTTCCCGGCCCCCGACGCCCTGCCCGCCACCCGAGTCGGCGGACCCCGCCGCGGAAGTGAACCGAGCTGCCAGGAACCTGACCCAGCCACGACCGCGAACCCGGCCCTACACCACACGGCGGAGGCACCGGGAACGCGTACGCAGGTGAGGACGGCTCTTCCCGGTGCCTACTTCTTCTCCGGCTCAGACCCAAGGTCCTTCGATAGCTTTTGACAGGGCACGTCAGCCATCTTCGCGCGCAGCGCCATCCCGGTGTCGTAAGTCACCAGCGTGACTGGGCCGGCCGCCATCGTTCGCAGCGCCAAAGTCCGGTCCACGATCTCGTCATCCTCGTCCGGCAACCGCACATGCCCTGGGGAGTCCGGCAAGACCTCGACCTCCGTGAACCCCAGCTTGGCCGGTCCGGTCAGAAGCCGGTCCAGCACCGCCAGCCCGTACCTAGCCCGCCACCGGGCGTGTGGTGAAACCCTGGACTCCTTGAGCCGGTCCAGCTCGTCCACCACCACCATCGGAACAGCGACGCGGGCCCTGCCCGGAAAGTCAGCCAGTTTGTAGAGGTCGGCGTCTTCCAACCTCTCCTCGTGCTCGATGAAGAAGCTGGTGTCCAGCACGAGCGTCGAGACGTCGTGCGTCCATCTCCCGATGGTGTCCCGTACGGATTCAACCGCCCGCTCCAGGTCTGCCAGCCGCTGCCGAATCTCCTGGTCGATCAGGCGGTTCGAGACCTCATGGGCCAGCCTGCCGTTCATGCGGCCAGCGCCGTTCAGCAGAGCCCAGTAGACCGGGGTAAAGAACAACGCCTCAACGTCCCGCGCCCGCACTTGAGACCCAAGTTCCCGTGCCCCCTCCGTAGCCCACCTCAGATATTCGAGGAGGTACCCCTCCGCAGAGGAGTGGTTGCCAGCCAGGTCCTGGACCTTGGCGTGAGCCGACTGCAATTGGCGGTAGACAGTTTCCAGCCGGGCACCAGGTATGGGAGTGACGACCATTCACGGATCATGCCAGAGTCTGCGCCCCGTCATCCGGTCCTTCTCCAAGGCCCTATGCCCGCCCAGGGCATAGGCGAGCTGCCGCCCGAAGCGCTTCCAGCGAGGCCCGGCCGAACGCCGCGAGCTTCTCCTCCAGGCGCACGCTGTCCGTCACGCTCTCGACGGTGCTCAGCGCTCCTCCGTGGCAGTGACGAGGGTGGACAGGGACAGGCTGCTGCTCTGTCGGGTCGCGTCGGTCAGATGGCGTAGGCCCCGGTCGCGGGGCGGCCGTGCTCCCGGGCGTACGGGGT
>BMTG01000034.1 GCA_014649555.1 Streptomyces globisporus
TCGCCGCGCCCCGGCCGCAGCGGGGCCGGGACGGGCGGGAGGTGGTGATCGCGTCGATGCGGGAACCGGCCGCCGATGCGGAGACGCAGGGCCCGATGGGCAAGGGCACATCCAGCAGCGTGGCGAGCACCTACGGGACAGCGAGCAACAAACCCACGCCCGCGCCAGCGAGCGGGCCGGTACGCCAGGCGGCGGTGTCGGGTGCAGGCGGGCGAGGCGTGCAGTGAAGGGCTCACCCGCCCCGGCCATGCGGCGCATCCGGTGCACGAGCAGCGGCCATAGGCAGAAGCTCACCAGAAGCTCGGCACCCCACTCGGACAGAGCCTCGAAGACCCCGCCCGCCAGGAAACGGCGAAGCACATGCGAAGCGGCTGCCGAATTCGCTCGGGGCGTTCCGCGGATACCCGCGCTGCTCCCGCACACCATGCAGCGGATCGTCGTTCCGGTCACCGCTCCGGGCGGCATCAGCCCGGAATCGTGCGACGTGTCCTTCGTTCTCAAGGATCTCGGGCGGGTCCTTCGTGGACACCCTGCGCGACTCGGCGCAGGGTGGGCCCTGCTCGGCAGAGGGTCTCGCCCGCACGGTCACCGCTGTCCCGCTCTGTTCTCACTACCAACAGAGTCGTGGGTCCTGTTCGTGCTCGGGAGAGTGCCGCAACAGCGCCTCTTTCGCGCCCGGCCCGTCAGTTCGTTGTAGGTATCCGGCTCGGGGACTGTCGTCCCACCACGGCGGTGGCGGGGAGTGGATCCGCCGGGTGCGGGGAATGGATACCTCAACCAGCACCCCCTCATGGAACATCCACAGGCCGAAGCAGTCATCGTCCTCGTCGTGAAGCATGACCTGCACGCACTCCGGGTTGTTCCACGGCAGTGCCTCCAAGTCCGCGAGAATCCCGCGGCGTTGGCTCTCACGGAAGAACTCGAGATACCACCCTCCGACGAACCAGTCCGGTATCCGCTCGAAACAGCCGCGCCAGGTACGCGTCTCGTCGTCCCGCGTCAGCGGCTCCATCACCTCGTCCTCGTACCGTGCCAGGACCAGCACCTGCGCCATTCTGCTCATATCGGCATCTCATCCCGTAGAGCGATCGAGTGGCAAGTTCGTTTCGGCCGGCGCCATACGGCCCGCTCCGTAAGCAGGCAAGGCCGCACCGGCCCGCGACTGACAGATCGTTGCAGAACGGGGCCGCCGGTCAGTCGTGGCCGTCAGCCAGTGGGCGACTGGTGGCCTACGGGACCAGAGCAGCGCGGACCCGGCTCACGCTGCTGGCTCGGGACCCGGCGGCCGTGGCGCCGGCCAGTCGGCCGGTGGAGCCGGTGTGGCGTGGGAACGGCGGCAGCGTCGCCGGGCACGCGCCGCAACTGATGACCACGCTCAAGAAGAGCGGTGGCCTACCGGCCCACTGCGTGGGACCCACCAGCCCGTCAACCCGATTAACCGAGCAAACACGGATCGTGGCTGCTGCTACCGGGGCGGCGGGCTGGCGTTACCGGCTCCCAGGGCACCGGATCCCGTGCTGGTGGCCACGGTGCAGTGGATGGCGGGCCGCCGGCATCCCCGGTACGCCGCAGGGCCATGGATGCCTGCTCTGGTGGAGGCCTTCGCCAGTCCGCGGCCGGCAGTAGAGGCGGCGTGTGAGCTGGGGGGCCGATCGCCGTGTGGCCCGCGGTCTTCCACGCGCTGCGGAGCGGTGTGCTTTCCTCGGGACTACGTGGACCCCGGGGTCTGGGCCCGGGAGGTCCAGCTCCTCATGCGCGACTACCCCTTCGACAGGGTGATGGCGACGCGTCTCTTCCACGCCGCCGTCTCCTACCTGATCACGGCCATCGACAAGTGGGGCCAGGGCCTGGAGATGTGCTGCGGCCGCACGGTCGACATCGCGGTGCACACCTTCATCCTGGACACCCGCAACTACCGCGAGTCCTGCCACCGGCACTTCGACGGCAGGTTCCTGGAACACATCCCGGAGATCGACTTCAAGTACGACGGCAGCGTCGAGCGGACGGCGCAGATCATCGCCGACAACGGCTTCGAAGTCGACTGGAAGCTGTGGGAGGCGGACTACGGCAAGTGCGGACCCTGCCGGCCCCGGGAGAACTGCCACTGAACCGCAACGGCCGACCGGGGCCCGGCGACGCTCACAGCGTCGCCGGGCCCCGGCACGTGCACCCCTGGGGGTGAGTCGGGGGCGTTCACCGGTGGGCAAAGGAGCGGCGCGGGTACGGTGGCCAGCTCGAAGGCCGCCCCCGCCCCCAGAGGAACGTCATGCCACCCGAGCCCCGCACCCTGACCCAGTACTGAGACACCTACAAGTCCTACCGCGGAGCGGGTGAGCAGCCCGCCCCGGGAGGTTGGCCGGTTCGAGTGGACCCAGTACCCCGGCCACGGGCCCGGAGCCGAGCTGCTGGGGCACCCGCTCCGTGCCCTGGACCTGGGGCCCGCAGAGGGCAGGGAAGCGGTGTTCCTGGCCCGCCAGGGTGTCGCCACGACCGGCGTGGACCTCTCCGCAGCCCAGGTCGACCGTGCTAGCCGGTGGTGGAAGGGCACCCCTGGCCTCAAGTTCGTCCACGCCGAGGCCGGCGACTACCTCGCCTCCAACACGACGCCCTTCGACGCGGTGTACTCCGTATGGGGCGCGGTGTGGTTCACCGACCCCGAACTCCTCTTCCCGCTCGTCGCCCAGAACCTCACACCCGGCGGGATCTTCGCCTTCAGCCAGGCCGAACCTTCCCCCGGCGCCTACGGGCACCAGCCGATGCACGGCAAGTGGCTCGAAGGCCGGGAAAGCGAACTGACCGTGCTGCGCTGGCAGTACACACCCCAAGCATGGGCGGACCTCCTCAAGCGCCACGGCTTCACCAACATCGACGCCCACATCCTGCCCGCACCGGACGGCGAAGGTCTCGGCACGCTCCTCGCACGCGCCCACGGCCCGGCCGGACCAGGTCGACATCAAGCTGAGGTAGGCACGGGCCGAAACCGTGGGCCCAGGGGCATCACGGACCAGGAAGTCGATGCGGATGTGGGTCGGCGCGTATCTCGCTCCAGGGTGTCTGAAGACGCAACACCCGGATCCCCGCCGACTTCCGGCTCTACCTGACCGCAACCCCGCGCATCCTCGCCGCGGCCCAGCCCCAGCGGGGCGCGGACGGCCAGGAGGCGGGCCCTCACGCAGAGGCGATCCGGTCACGGCCCGGCGCAGCGCGTCCAGCCGCACCAGTGTCTCGCGCAGTGCCGGACAGAGCGGGGCCTCGCCGATCCCGGGACCGTAGAGGTCCTCCAGGATCCCGGTGGCGGTCCGGCTGTCCTCGTCGCCGTCCTCCCAGTCCATGATCATGTCGAGGGAGTCGGCGCTGCTCCCGGGGACGAGGGTTCCGGCGAGTCGAGCAGCAGCCGCGTGGGCGCCGAGGTGTCGGGCTCTCCCCGCTGCACCCGGATGAGCCTGTGCTGCTCGGGCGTCAGCCCCAGTTCCTCCACGGGCAGTTTGTCGCGCAGGAGCGCCGCCTGTGTGGACTGCGCCAACGACAGCGTCATGCCGATCGCTTCGAGTTCCGCGACCGACACCATCCCCTTCAACGGCACTGCCGGCGGTGGAACGACGGGGGCGGGAGGCTGACCGGACGGCGCCGCCGTAGTGGTCTTGACCTGTTCGGGCACGACCCGCACGCCGAGCCGTTCCGTCAAGAGCTCCGCCACCTCCCGCAGCCGGCCCGCCGCGACGTCCAGGCCGAGGCCGGGCCGGACGGATTCGCTCCTGTAGCGGCTCAACTTGTCGTTTACCGTCCACCGCTTCAGCTCCGGGCTCCACCGGACCTCGCCGGACCCCCGGCTCATCCCGGGCTCCGACCGTCCGGACTCCCCGAACCGGGCCGCGGTGCCCGTGTGCCCCAGCCCGTCCAGGTCCTTCCGCAGTCCGTCCGCCGTCAGGTCCGGAGCCACGCTCCGCATGCCAGCGAGCAGTGCGTCGAACTGCTCCGGCGTGATGATCCCGCTCGGCTGCTCGCTGCACAGCAGGATCTGTCCGTCCTCGGTCACCGCGTAGATCCACACGGTGTCCGGGTTCGCCGTGACCAGCAGATCGGAATCGACATCGTCCAGGGGGATCCACAGCGGATTCACCCGTACGTCGCCCTCACCGTCACGCTCGTCGGGCTTGACGCGCTTGGGGGCCACGCTGTCGCCGTAGACGAGCAGGTCATGCGCTTCGGCGCTGCTCCCGTTGTAGTGGTCCACGCCGTTGTAGTGCACCTCGATCACACGGGATGCGCCGCTGGGGCCGGCCCGGCGGGTGTCGGCCAGACGACCGTCCCAGGCCACCTCGACCCGGGCCCCGAAGGTGTGGGCGAGCAGGGGCAGGAAGATCTCGCCCACGTCGGTGATGTAATCCTCCTCCCAGCGGGCGACAGCGCGCATGACCGTACGCATCTCCGCGTCGTCCAGTGGAGCCGCGCTCGTCGGGTACAGAACGGCCAACTCCGCGCGCAGTCCCGCCTCCGAGCGGTCGATCAGCATGTCCGCGTCCACACCGTGGTGCGCGAGCAGCGAGACGAGCCCCGCCCGGTGCAGTCCCGCGATCCGGGCCCCGAACTCCGCCGTCGTCGACAGGCGCAACTGCCCGATGACGGATCGGGGCAGACGGCCTCCGCTCCCGGTCACATGGGCCTCGACGGCCTTGCGCATCGCGCTCACGACGGCGGCCTCCGGGCCGCCCGGGTAGTGCCCGGTGGTGGACTGGACGACCGCTCTGCCGCTGAGCCCTCCGCGTACGGCGTCGGCGTCGCCGAGCCAGGCGTACACGGCGGGGTCAGACTCCGCCAGAGCGGGCAGCCGGCTGCGTACGTATCCGGGGTCGCTCGCGATGAATGAGTGGAAGAGACACTCCCCGGTGACCGGAACCCGAACGGGCCGCCCCCTGGCCGCACCGTCCGGAGGCAGGGCAGACGAGGGCTGCACCGGCTTCGGCTCCGGCTGAGTCCTGGCCTCCGTCTTGTCCTGGACCTTCGGCTCCGGCTGAGTGCCGGCCTCCGTCTTGCCCCCGGCCTTCGGCTCCGGTTTCGCGTCCGTCACCGCCCCCTCCCGTAGCGCCAGTCGGTAATGGCGGTCTGCCAGGCTGAGCACCACGTGCGGCCGCGGGCCGCCGGGCGGCAGGCCCAGGGCCCCCGCCAGGTGGCCCGTGGGATCGGACGGTCCCGGGCCGAAGTCCTGGAAGCGCCCCGCGTCGTCCACGACGGTGATGTCCACCCCGAACGTCCGGGCGGCCAGCACCGGCAGCAGGTCGGCCGCACCGTGGTTCCAGCCCGCCTCGCCCTCCGTGTTCCCCGGGCGCATCAGCTGGGCGACGGCCAGCGCGGCCCGGGCCGCCGGGTCCGGGGTCACGGAGTGCGGCATCAGTCCGCCCAGCCCGTCGAACTCGCGGCCTCCAGGAGTGTCCGCCGCCAGCGGCCCGGACCCCCGCAACCCCGCCCCGGTGACTTCGGCGTCGCTGAAGGCATCCATGGCATCGGGGACGACGGCTTCGAGCAGGTCCGCGTCCGAGGGGTCCATGAGCCTGGCGGTGAGCATCCGCAGCACCGCGTCGGCCGCCGCACGCCGGTCGCCGAGGTCCACCCCCTGTTCGGTGAGCAGGCCGGGCGCGCTCCTGCTCAGCCCCTCCACCAGCGCGTGCAGGAAGGCGTCCCCGTCCTCCGGTACCTCGTGCAGGGCGTACGTGACCTCGTCGGGCGAGGTCAGCCGGGCGTCCGGACCGGTGCCGGACCTCGTGTACGCCGGGAGCGCGGGCGGCACCGGGGGCGCCGGCACCGCGGGCTTCAGGTAGGTGACGGCCGGGGGCTCGGTCCTGCCCTCCAGGCGCTTCCGGCCCTCGACGGTGGCCGCTTCCTGGTGCCACCGGGTGAGCTGGTCCGTCCCCGCCCTCACCCGGTGGTACTCGGCCGCGGCGTCCTCCGCCGTCGTCCTCAGTGTGCCGAGCAGCGTGCGCCGGTTACCGAAGGCGGTGACGGCGGCGTCGTGCCGCTGGGTGGCCGCCCCGACCCGGCGGTCCGCGGTGGCAAGCGCCCTTTCGGCCGTGTTCACCCGCCGGTCGGCCGCCGCCTTACGCTCCCGCAGGGCGGCGATGTGGACCTCGGCGGGCGAAATCCGTTCCCGGGAGGTCCGTTCGGCGGCCGCCAGGGCCGCACGCGCCTCCGCCATCTCCTCGCGTGCCAGCTCCGCCCAACCATCGTGGGCGGCCTCACCGGTGTCCGAGGCCTCGGCGGTTTCGAGGGCTTCACGGGCCTCGCGTATCGACTTCTGACCGGCGCTCCGTATCCGGTCCATGCGTTCCTCCGCGGCCTCCACGGCGTTGTGGGCCGCCTCGGCCACGTCGTACGACTGGGCCAGCCTTCGGCGGGCCGCCCCGGCGGCGGTCTCCGCGTCGTCGAGCGCGATCCGCGCCGCGTCCCGCTCCTCCCTCCGGCCGATCGCCGAACGGCGCTTCTTCCAGTACGCCTTGTCGGCGTCGACCCACGCCTTGCTCGCCTCGCCCACCGCGTCCCACGCGGCACCCACCCGGGCGGGGAAGTTCGTGTCGTCGATCAGGCCGAGTTCCCTGGCGACATCGTCCCTGACCCAGGTCAGGGCGTACGCCTCCGAGCCGACCGCCTTCGGGCCGGGCCTGACATGGCCGAAGGTGCCTCCGAAGAAGCGTCCGACTCGGGTGTCCTTGATGCCCCGACGCACATCGGCGACGCTCAGCCACGAGGTGGGAACGGCGAACAGGAACACCCGGCCCGTCTTGGGTTTCGTGTTGATGGAGGTCAGCTGGTCCGCCGAGGTGGGCAAGGTGTCGCCTTCAGCGGCGTACGGCCCGGTGCCCGATCCGCCCATCTGGTGCATGCCCGTCTTGTCGGAGCTGATCAGCACGCCCGCCCCGAGCGCGGAGTCCTGGGCGTTCTCCCGTCCCACGGACGACGCCGCGCCGGCGCCGGTCCGCCGGAGCATCTCCATCTTCTGGCCGTCGGCGACGGTCAGCAGCCGGGCGCGGCTGAAGTCGGGCTTGGCGTACAGCTCGAGCTGAGCGCTCTCGGTGCTGACGATGTTCTTCTCGGTCAGCCCGGGGACGCCGTATCCCTGGGGCGTCACCGCACGGTGGTAGTAGGCCGTGAGCGCGGCGTTACCGGTCCCGTCCTCCAGCGCCTGGGCCGAGCCGGTGCCCAGCCGGGTCAGGCCGGTGTCCCTGGCCCGGCGTGCGGCATCAGGTCCGTCCACGGAGAACCCCGCGTCGTACGACAGGGCCAGCGCGTAGGTGTTCGCCACCTGGATGTCCGCGAGGCCGACGATCCGGCGCACGTCGAAGCCGGTGGCGGGGAAACGGAACGGCTTGAGGGTGCCGTCACCGTGCACGGTGTCGGGCCCCAGCACGTACGGCGGGACGCCCTGCCTCGGTGCGGCGAGCCCGGTCAGGTCCGGGGACGGCAGCAGATCGGCGTCCTGCTCCCCGTCGGGGGCCATCAGGCTCAGCGGGACGTGCTCGCGCAGGGTCCCGGCGGAGTGCGCCACGCTGATGACCTGCTTGCCGCGGAACCGGTCGAACCCGGTGCGTACGGGCCCCCGTCGCCCCGGTGCCGGGTCGTCCGCCTCCAGCGATATCCGGAGCGTGTAGGGCGTGGCGATCTCCGCGTACGGTTCCGTCGAGGCCGCCCGGAACACGGTCAGGGTGGATTCCGTACGGCTCTCGCCGCTGGACTTCCGGTCGGAGCCGGTCTCCGTGAACGTCGGTCCCGCCGCCACGGCCCCCGTGGGGTTCTCCGTGTGGACGGCCTCCCCGACGAGGTAGCCGAAGTCGGCACCCTTCGTGGACTCGGCACCTTCGGTGACCGTCTCGATGGCCCGCCGGTTCTCCTCCATCTCCACGCTGTGGTCCAGCATCTCGAACGTCGGCGTACCGGGTTCGAGCTGGACCCTGATCCGGATCTGCCGCTTGCCGATCCGGACGCTGTGCCAGCCCCACGCTCCGGTGCGGGCCGGGACCGAGGAGCCGCCGCCCGTGGTCTCCTTGTCCAGGGATCGCAGGACCCGGGACGAGACCAGGGTGCGGACGCGCTCCCGGGCGGCGTCGTCCAGCCCGAGCACGGCCACCTGCTGTTCGAAGGCGGCGAGCGCCGCGGTCGGGTCCAGCGCGTTGACGGCGTACGTACCGAAGTGGTCGTCCCGCAGCCACGGTTGCGGGGACCAGCTGTGGCGGGTGTAGCGCGGCACCTCGCCCATGCCGTCGTCGATCAGCCCAACGAGGTGGGCGCTCTTCTCCGGCACATGGGCCAGCCAGCCGCCGGGCACGGTCGTCATCCGCCCGGCCGCCGCGGCGATCCAGTCGGGAACGAGCGGCCTGCCCGCGGCACCGGAGCCGAGCAGGCTCGCCGTCAGGGCCAGCCAGTGCTCGGCGGTCCCCGACACGAGGACCTGGTGGCCGAAGCCCTTGCGGTTCATGTCGTGGACGAAGGAGCGGGTCACGGTCCTGCTCGACTGGTCCGCCGTCGACCAGGGGCTGGCGACCAGGCCGTAGGTGCCGAGCAGTCCGGGCCCTGCCGCGTGGGAGCGCGCGTAGACGAGCTGCCCGCCGACGAAGAAGGTGCGGGTCTTCGTCAGCTTACCCGCCGTCTGGCCGGTGCCGCCCAGCACCATTTCCGTGTCCATCGGCACCGACCCGGTCAGCGCCTGGATGCCGTCCACCGCCGTCAGATGCCGGAAGGTGGCCCAGAGCGTGGCGTACGGGCCCTTCCCCATCAGCCCTGAGGCACTCCAGCCCAGCGGCCCGGAGCTCTGGTCGAAGTTGGCCGTCAGGTACTGCGGCTGGAAGGCACGGAGTACGGCCTCGCGGGTCGGCGCACCCTCCTCGGTGAGCTGCCAAGCGCCGCCTGACCCGGCGGCCATGGCCTGCCCGAGTGCCGAGACCAGGGCCGGTGACGGCATCACGCCGATGGTCAGGAACGGATGGTTCTGCAGGTCCCGGAACATCTGCGAGCCCCGGCCGTCCGGTGTCACCGGGCCCGGGTCCCCCACCAGGTCGGAGGCGCGCACCAGGCTGCCCGGCCTGGACAGGTCGCCGAGGGCGAGTGCCCGCGCCCGGTCGGGCCGCAGGGTGCGTACCGGCTGGAGGGCGACGCTCGCGTAGGGGTTGGCAGCAGCCCGGCGGTGCGGGTCCACGGCTGGCGCGTGCGTGCCAGGGATGCTGATGAGCACCTGCCCGGTACGGCCCCCGCCGCCCACCTGACGGCCGCCGGGGGCCGTACCGATGAGCAGGTCCTGCGGCTGCCGGAAGACGAACGGCTGGGTACCGAGCAGCCCCAGCGTCGCTGTTCCGCGCAGCAGGCCCCGGAACCGCCAGTACCCGCCGCGGTCCACGGTGATCGAGAGGTCGTAGCGGTAGAGGTGCGACGGACCGGCACTCACCGTCATCGGCTCGTACGTGGCCGTCGCGCCGAAGCTGGTCTCCTCGTCGGCCTGCCAACCCCAGCGCACGCCGGCGCTCGGCCCGCCCGCGTTGTTCGGTGCGCCGATGTCGTCCGTCAGGGGGTCACGGAAGGCGATCAGCCCCTCGACGCCCGCCTCCCCGATGCGCTTGGCGCTCTTCTGGCCGTCCACCCGCTCCACACCGACCGAGCTGTAGCGCAGCTTGAAGTCGTCCTGCACGCCCTCGAAACGGCGGTTGGTCAGCTCCCCGTGCAGCCAGATGTAGCGGTGGCCCTGTCCGATCCGGCCCGGCTCGTTGAACCGGATCCGGATGCCGGTCGTGGTCAGCGCCTCCAGGTTTCCCGCCATGCTCCGGTACGACAGGGCGCTGAGAACCTCCAGGGTGTTGGCGAGGGCCGTGCGGTACTCGTCGTCGTTCTTCCACCGCGTCGTCGGCGCGGGGCGTGCGCCGGCGGACGAACCGGGCGGGCCCAGAACTGCGTTCGCCCGCTCCCGCCAGGTCCTGTGCTCCGGCGGCGCCAGCTGGTCGAGCCGTGCGACCAGCCCGGGATAGGCCGCCGCGAGAGCCGTCAGCACCTCGTCGGCGAGGGTGTCCAGGAAGGTGCGTCCCGTGGCTCCGGTCGGCCCGGTCTTCGTACCGTCGCCGAAGGCGAACTCCTCCACCCGGTGCATGCCCAGGGTGGGCGGCCTGTCCGGGGTCAGGTACGCGGGGGCGAACGGTTCTGGTGCTCCCGCGCGCAGCGCACGCCGCAGGCCGTCGTCCCAGCCCGCCAGCCGACGCGCCTCCGTGCGGGTCATCCGGTCCACGCTCCAGGTGTGGAACTGCTGCGGCCGGGAGCCGCTGCCGCTGCGCTGGACGTACACCGTCTTCCGGACCAGGTAGAGACCCGTCGCATCGCCCTTGACCTGGCCGGCCGTCTTGATCGCCCCGGAACCGCCGAGGCCGGCGGTGCGCGACGCGGAGAAGAGGTATCGGAACGCCGCGCCGAACTGGAGCCGGAGATTGAGGGCGCCGTTCCCCAGGTCGAAGAAGTTGAAGGCCGGGCCCGCGACGCCGTCGATTCCGAAGGCCGCCGTCTTCTGGACACTCCGGTCGTTGCGTACGGCCAGGGTGTTGATGTCGCGCATCTCCGCGTCGGGCGTCTCCGTGATCAGCGTCGCCCGGCCCGGCACCACATCGACCACGAAGACGCCCAGCGGCGTACGGGTCCTGTCGTCGGCGAAGAGAGGCACGGTGGTGACCCGTCCCCTGGACAGTGCGGGGCTCTGCCGCTGGAAGCTCAACGAGGAGAAGAAGGAGTTCAGTTCACCGTAGGCGGTACTGCCCGGTGCCACGCCGATCTCCTGGGCCGCCCAGTCCCGCATCCGGGAGACGGGGCCGAACCCCTCCGTCCGGACCAGCCGGTAGGCCGACTGCCGGCCGAGCTCCATGGAGCGGGGGATGCGCCCGGGGGCGGCGGTCGCACTCATCACGCTGTCCGGCAGCCGTACGGACAGCCCGTCCCTCACCGCGAACCCGAAGACCGCGGGCTCGGGACCGGTCACGATCCTTCCGTCCGCATCGGTGACCCGCAGGTCGTAGTAGACGTGGTCCAGATACACCCGCGAGCCGTCGAGCGCGCGGGTCTCCGTCTGGCTCGTCCCCTGTTCGGTCTGTCCGTATCCCACCCGGTCGGTGAAACCGAGCCGCAGACCGAGCCGGCCGAAACCGCTGAATGCGGCCGCGCCCACAGGCCCGATGGGCCCGCCGAGCGCGATCTGGAACGCCGACTGCATGGTCTTGCTCTGCCCGGCGGTGAAGACCGAGCGGTGCATCCCGTCCACCTTCACGGGGCTGCCGTAGGTGTCGGTGAACTGTTCCCAGTCGCCGTAGTGGCGCGCGACGACCGACAGCTTCCGCGCACTGCCGTCCTGCGCCGTGTACGGGAAGACGCGCCCGTCCCCGGCCAGTGTCTTGGGCTCCTGGGTGAAGGCGTACGCGACGTCGGCCATCAGCTTCGAACCGGCCGGGCGGCCTTTGTTCGGCTGCTCGGGCCGCACCCCGTCGGACCCTGTGGACAGCAGCCGGCCGATCTCGGCCAGCGCCTCGCCGGTGCCGCGCAGGACGACGTCGCTGTGCCCGAAGGTCATGCCGCCGGAGACCAGTTCGAGGAGGACCTCCGGAGGGGCGTCCTGCACGAGCTCCTGCACGTCGTCGATGTACGCGGGCATCCGGGAGCCGTCACCGAAGCCGGTCCGGTCCCGCCGCCCGCCGAGCGGCCGGGGCAGGTCCCGGTCCAGCACGGGGGGCCGGGTGCTGGGGAGCACGGGCGCGTACGGCTCGGCACCAGGGGCACTGCTGGTGGTGGCCGCACGGCGGACGGGCGGCGGGGAGGCCACGGTCGCCGTCGCGGACACGGTTGCCGTCGCGGTCGTGCGCGCGGATGCGGATGTGGGTGTCCTGGTGGGTGTGGGCGTGAGGTCCCCGATGAGTGTGCTGATCAGCTGCAGATGGCGGCCGCGCAGCCCGCCCTGGGCCAGCCCCTCGGGGGCCGGGCGCCGGTAGTCCCCCAGGAGGCTCCCCTCCACGTCCGGGCGTTGAGGTGCGACCGCGTGCCGGGACTCGTCACGGAGGCCGAGCATGTGCGTGATCTCGTGCGCGTAGTCGACGGGGTCGGCATCCGCCCACCAGGCGGACCGGGTCATCTGCTGGTCGCGGCCGACGAATTCGACGTTGAGCCCGTTGGGGTGCGGGTCGCTCTCGACGCGCACCACCGTCACATGCAGGAGGTCACCGTTCGGCAGCCGGTGACCCGGTGCGTTGATCGCGGTATCGACGCCGCTGAGCACCTTCGCCCAGACGCCGTCGGGCATCCGGTCCGGGCTGCCGACACCGACCTCGACGGTGAGGTCGGTGACATGGTCGCCGCCCACCCCGAAGCGGCGTACTTCGAACTTCGACCTCACCACGAACTGAGTTGTCCGACCCTGCTGTTGCGGATCCGGTGGCGTCGACACCGGGTCGACCCAGGTGTGCGAGCGCGGCACCGGTTCCACCCCGGCGCGCGCCGCCTCCCAGGCGGGCGACCCGGGGGCGACGTCGGCGGTGGTCCCTGAGACGGGGCCGGACGCCCCTACCGCCTCGGCCCCGTCCGGGACCAGGTCGGCATCCGGGCCGGAGAGTCCGGGCAGGTCCCCCTGCTGGGGCCCTGCCCCCGGAGCGGGCAAGGACGACGAAGAAGTCGCCAGAGCGGTCGGCGGGGAAGGGGAAAGGGGCGGGGAAGACGACGGTGAGGACATGCCGGGGAAGCTCGACGACGTAGCGGACCGGCCGTCGGACGCCTCGGCCGACGAGGTGTCCGGCGACACGGCCGGTGCTTCCGGCGCCGTTGTCGGCACCGCCGGTGCGTCGTGGGTCCCGGCCCGCCGTTGCTCGGGGCGCACCGGATCGGCGATGGGCAGGGAGGGCTCCGGCGTCGGCCCGGTGAGCGCGTCCGCGCCTGTTTCCGCGTCCGTGCCGGTGTGCTCGGCCGGGGCTTCGCCGCTCAGCGATGCCGCGTCCGGTTGCGGTGCTTCGGAGGAGCTACGCAGCCCTGTCGGGGGCGCCGGGTCGCCTTCGGGCACGGTCGTGTTCGTGTCACGGGGTGCCGGGGTGAGCGACTGGTCCGTACCGTCGGACAGGTACTCCTGACCGTTTCGGTCGGCCTGCTGGTCAGGCAGGCCGGTCACATCGTCGTCTGTCAGGCCTGTCGCGTCGGTCCCGTCTGTCAGGTCGGTCCGGGAGGACTGCTGTGACTGGCTTCCCGGCGTACCGGGCGATGCGTTGTGAGCTCCGGGGGCGGATGCGGGTGCTGTCGTGTTCGGACCGGCCGAGGTGCCCAGGGGCGTCGGCGCTGTGACGGTGTCGGATTCGGCGTCGGTTGCCGGTGGGGCGCCGTTCACCTGCTGGTGTGTGCCGTGTTCCGTGCCCGGCTGGGCGCCGGTGTTCCGGGCGGGTTGTCCTTGCCCGGGCAGGTCCTGCCCGGTGGTGTCGTGAGGGACGTCCCGTGTCCCGTCCTGGCCGAACGATGCGTCGCCCGGGTCGGTATCCACGTGCGTGGCGTCCATACCGCCCGGGGTGTTCGAGTCCGGTGCGGTGGAGGAGCCCTTCGGCGTGGTGAGCCCCTGGGGGAGGTCACTGAGGTCACTTGTCGATCGTGGCACGTTCGAAGGCGTGTCCGGCGTGAGGCCGTCGATGAGGTCCTGCGGCGTGAGGTCCGGTGTCGTGAGGTCGGCGTTCGAGACGGCCGACGGCCCGGAGGTGCGCCCGGACGGCAGCGTGGACGGGGTGAAGGCCGACGAGGTGGACGGCGGCACGTAGGGGGCCGGTGGCCCGCTCGGGTCGCTGAAGCTGTTGCTGCCGTTGAAGCCATTGCCGCTGTTGAAGCCGTAGCCGCCGAGGTTGTTCGTGCCGTTCGGGCTGCTCGAGTCCCGGGTGGTGAGGTCGAAGGGTCCGGACAGTACGTCGCGGCCACCGGTGGGCAGGATGTTCAGCGCGGAGGGCGACGTGTACGGCGGCGGGGGCGTGTACGTGGGCGGCGGGATGCTGAGACCGCTGCCGATCCCGCTCGGGAGTTCGGTCGAGACGGTGTTCGGGAAAGGCACCGCGGGACCCGGGGTGAACAGGTTGCTCTTCACCGTCGACGGGCCCTTGACATCCGGGCCCACATCCGGCTTCCCGGACCCCGGACCGCCTCCCAAGCGGCTGTCAGGGCCGGGCAGTTCGTTGACGTCGGTGAACCGGTCGTTGTTGAAGTAGTTGTTGTAGATGGAGAAGGCGCCCGCTCCGATGGCCAGCCCCGCGCCCATGTCGAACACGGTGCTGGTGCCGGAGCCGACGAACGTCTCCCACTTGAACTCCCACTTGTCGTAGAAGGCCCCGTTGATGATGACTTCGGCGGTACTCTCGGCCGCGCC
>BMTG01000035.1 GCA_014649555.1 Streptomyces globisporus
TGTCGAGCGCCCGGTAGCCGAGAGGCGACCGGAGCGAACGACCACCAGTCGAGCTGAGGCAGGGCGTTCGCCAGCAAACTCAAGCGGCCGTCCCGGGGACGTCCGACGCGTCGTCCTCGGGGTACGCGGGCAGCGGGCCCTGCGGCGTGCCCTCAGACAGTGGCGCACTCAGCGCGAGGGAAGGCGCGTCGGCATCAGTGATGACGACGATCCCGCCCAAGCGCTCCGTGACCCACGGGGGAGGCGTCCTGCCTTCGAGAACGTCACGCACGTAGCTCGGAACCTCGGTGCGGAGCCCTCGCAGTACGTGTGCGAGGTACGGCACCGTGAAGTGGCCGAGGTCGGACGGGACGTCCTGGAACAGTGCCCCGTCCACCTGGCTCGCGCGCCCCATGACGGCTGCCCCGGCGAACTGGCCGTCCCTGATTCGCTGTACGGGGCGCAGCATCTCCTTGGCCACCCTCCGCGAACCTCGCTGCGGATCGCGGAGGAACCGCTCCAGGTCGCCGGACAGCCCGTGAGCGAGAGGAACGATCGGCGCGTCCAGTCCGTCGGGGCTCGCGATGTCCTCCACCGGCACGGCATCGTGAAATGCGGCCACGCCTGACTGCGGCCCGTACAGACCAACCGCCGTTTGCGCTACGAGAGCTGAGACCGCCGCAACGCCCGCCCGGTCGCGGTCCCGGCACAGGTTTCCGTCAGGGTGGGTCCGGTCACATTCCAACCTGGACCGGTACCTCGTGTCGCCGCAGTACAGCATGTACGCGGCGGGGACCTTCCAGGCGTCAGCGCTCATAATCAGTTTCGAGATCTGCAGACGGTCATCGTTCTTCGTCTTGTAGCCAAAATCCACCGTGTACCGGTGAGCACCTGCGATCTTGAGGTTCTTCGCCTGGACGAGAATTCCGTAGCAGGTGTCGTCGCTGTCCACCCACCACCACAGCCAGTCGGCTCCGTGTTCCGTCTCCTCAGACGGCGTGAACTCCTGGAACTGCACGCGCGGCCACGCCTTCTCCAGCAAGAGCTGCGTTGCGGCAACCTCCCGCCACATCCCGCCTGCCGCCCGGAATGTCCACATCAGGTCGTCCACACACAGCCGGGCGTGCTTCAGCGCTTCGTAGGGTCCGGTGGGCGTGGTCGACATGTTCACCTCGTCGGTGGCGGTGAAAAGGGCTCTGACCAATCATCCGCCACAAGTTGTTTTCGCGTAGCGGCGTCTGTGCCGATAGGAGGGACCACTACGTGCCACAGCCGAGCGCGCTGCACGGGATGCCGCCCATCACTTCCGCGCAGGCGATGCGCGGTCGGCGAGGACCAGGTCGATGAGCTGTTCGGTGACGGGTTCGAGGGAGACGTCGTAGGTCCGGGCGACTTGCTGGAGGCGCGCGATGGCCTTGCGGATTCCGGCAGTGTTCCCGGCGCCCCACTCGATGTTCATCCAGTCCCGGTAGAGGACCTCGGCGGTCTCGTCGATCTCCAGTCCGCGAAGCGCTGCCCGGCGGGCGGCATCGAGGTCGGGGTGATCGCCCTCGGTGTGCCGGACGGCCAGAGTGTGGGCGGTGTCGACGATCCGGGAGATCATCTCCTGCTGTACTGCGTCAGCCCAGGAGAAGTCCCGCCCCTCGAACGGCTTGCCGCGCAGAACGGCGAGCGCGCT
Source organism: Streptomyces globisporus (assembly GCA_014649555.1). Taxonomy (GTDB): domain Bacteria; phylum Actinomycetota; class Actinomycetes; order Streptomycetales; family Streptomycetaceae; genus Streptomyces; species Streptomyces globisporus. Next base: position 1,658 of record BMTG01000035.1, read on the forward strand.
CTCCAGGTGTTCGGTGCCGGCCTCCGGGTCGGCGAGGCCCTGGGTGGCGAGGTCCTGGAACCGCCGCCAGTCCGAGGTGACGTCGGGGTGGAAGCTGTAACCGCCGTGCTTGGGCCGCGGCAGGTAGGGCTGCCCGTCGGGGGCGGCGCCCAGACGTGAGCGGATCTCGGAGAGCCGCGTCTGCAACGTGCGCGTCGACCACGGGTTGACCGGGTCCATCGCGGAGCAGAGGAACTCTGCCGAGCGGCCCGGGCGCAGGTGGATGAGAGCGGCAAGCGCGGCAACCTTGGGCCCGTGCCCGGAGTGGGTGATACCGCTGACGGTCAGCGGTCCCAGCACCGAGATCACCGGCGCCGACGGCTGCTCGTCACCCGCCTCGACGGAGGGCTCGTCCGATTCCGTGGCGGAGCCGCCGTCACCGTTCTTCGCGGCGGCGCCCGTTGACGCTCCGTCCGGGAGGGCTTCGCCCTCGGGGGCGTCCTTGGCGGCCGGGTCATCCTCCTCGGAGATGGTCCCGGCTGCGCCGACGGAGGCGAGGAGGGCGGGGAAGGGGGCACCGGGATCGCTGTCGGCTTCGCTGCCGGACGTCCGGATTCGCAACAGAGGGTCGGTTTCGGGGCGGGGCGCTGCCGCCGTCTGCTCGTGGGCTTCGGCGAGCTGCCAGGTACCGGTGGCGGGCTCGGCCGGCTCCTCGGCGACCTGGAGCGCGTGGAGGTACTGCCGGTACTGCTCGTCGGTCAGCCGCTGCAACTGCACGGATTCGTCACCGAGCTGGGGGAGCGTCACCGGCGTGCCGGGCGCGGTGGGGATGCTCTCCGCGGCTGGGAACGCGGCGCGGGTGGCTTCGTTTGCGGGCAGGATGATCGCGATGGGCAGGTCCCGGGCGGCCGAGACGGCGTCGGCGAGCTGCCAGGCCTGCTCGGAGTCGACGTCTCCGGCGCAGACCAGGATCCACGGCAGCGGTTCGGGCATGTCCGTGTCCCCGGCCTGCTGGTGGACCTCCAGGAGCAGCGCGCCGAGGTCGGCGACGACCGCGGACACGTGGGGCATCGGCCTCACCCGGCCGCGGGGCAGCAGCGTCGCGAGACGGGTCCCGAGTCCCACGGTCATGATCTCGGTGTGGTCGGTCCACCCGCACGTCCCGGCCTCCAGCGCCATCGCCCGGCCGACGGCCACGACGTCGTCGGCGGTGCCGTCCAGGAGCAGCGCTCCGGTGTGCAGGAGGTCGGCGAGCAGCAAGTCCCCGTTCTCCGTCGCCCCGAGGGTGACGAGTCCCGGGTAGGGGGCGGCAGGGACATCCGCCCCGTTGTCGACGTCGAGGAGCGTGGCCTTGGCGTCGAGGACCCACCGCCCGGCGCTGCTTCCCTGGATGAACGGTGTCAGCGGATCGGTGGGTTCGTCGAGGATGAGTTCGATCGTCCGGTCGGATACCCGGGCCCCGCGAAGTGCGGGCAGCTCCCGTTCCTCGGCCTGGGCGCTGCTGGCGAGGGTGCGCAGCGCGGTGTCCAGGAGCGCGACTCCGGTGGGGCCGCCCTGGGTGTTGAGGACCTGCTCCAGCGGTGTGGGGTCGGCGTCGATGGCGATGGTCTCGCCCGCGCGGCGGCGGCGTTGCTGGAGGATCCGCTTGACCGCGAGCGTGCCGGCCAGGGAGGCGGCCAGAAGCGCGCCGATCCCGGCGGCGAGCGCGACCTGGTGCACTCCATCGGAGTCCGACGCGGTGTCACCGTGCTGTGGCGCCTGAGCCGTCGGGGCGGGTGCAGCGGACTCCTGCGCAGCCGGGGTCGACGGGGCGGGGGCGGGAGACTTCGTGGGCTGCTGAGGGGTCGGCTTCGCGGAGGGCGTGGTGGCGGTGTCCGGCTTGGTGGGGGCCGCGCCGCCCGGGTCTGCGGCGTCCGGCTTCTCCGGCTGCGGCTTCTCGGCTTCCGGTGTGGCGGAGGGTGCTTCGGAGACTGGCGGGGTCTGTGCCGGGGCAGGCGGCGGGGCTGCTTCGTCGTTGCCGGGCGGGGTGCTCGTCTCGGGCTGGGCGGTGGGCGGCTCGGTATCCGGCTCGGCTGCCTCGTCCGGGCCGCGGTCCACGACGTTCCGGTCGGCGCCGGGTGCCTCTGCTTGGGCGGGCAGGTCGAGCTTCTGCCCGGGGTAGAGCAGGTCGGGGTTGGTGAACGTGCCGCCTCCGGGCTGGGCTTCGCCCTTGTTCAGCTCGAAGATGGCCGGGTAGGCGTCGGCGTCGCCGAGCTCCTGGCCCGCGATCTTCGAGAGGTTGTCGCCCGGCGCGACCGTGTAGACCTTGCCGCCGCCCGCCGGCCGGGTGCGGTGCTCCTGCGTGCTGAGCCCGCCCTCGTCCTCTGCCTGGTCCGGCACGGTGATGGGATCTGCGGTGGTGGCTGCTCGGGCCGGGGAAGCATCGGCGGGCAGGCGCAGAGTCCAGCCCGGCTGGATAGGGCCGTCGGCGCGGAAGGTGCTGCCGTCGGCCATGGTGTGCCCGGAGTTGAGATCGGCGATCTCCTCCCACCTGTTCCCGTCCCCCAGCCGCTGCTCGGCGATCGACCACAGGCTTTCCGCGGGGCGGGAGTCCACCACGGTGTGCGTGACGGTGCTCGTCACCGCCTCGGTGGCGGGGGGTTCGTCGTGCGTGCCACCGGCGGCGGTGCCGGACATGACGGACGCGGCCGCGACAGTGGGGGAGGCCTGTGCCGGGGTCGCGGACGCGGCCAGCGCCGTGCCGGTGGGCAGAGCGAGCAGCACCGCCCCGACGAGGGTCGCGGCCGCGCGCTGGCCGACCAGCAACCGGACCTGCGGGGCGGTACGGCCACGGAGCTGCGCCGGGATCTCCAGCAGGACCGACAGGGCGAACAGGGCCCAGCCGATCCACCCGGCCACGGCCAGCGCGAGGAGGAACACCTGCCCCGAGTCCTGCGTCGACAGCAGGTTCCCCAGTGCCCGTACGCCGTCGGGACCGACGGCGGCCGTGCCCCACCACAGCAGCAGCGGCAGCCCGGCCAGCAGCCCCGCCAGGACGACGAAGCTGCCCACGGCCCGCACGAGGGTGAGCACGGTGCCGCCGGTACGGCGCGGGGTCCGGTCCGGTCGGCGGGGGAGCCTGGTGGGCTGGGTGGGAGGCATCGAGTCGCGGCCCTTCGGGTGCGGTTGGTGCGGAGTCATTCGGGCTGGGTCACGCCGTGCAGGAGCGTCGCGGTGCCGCGCCCGGTCACGTTCATGGAGCCGATGCCCACCACGGGCAGGATCTTGGTGACGTAGGTGTCGTTGACGGTGACGGTCAGCTTCCGCCCGTCCGCCGAGGCGCTGACCCGTCCGCTGACCCCAGCGGAGGACAGGTAGGCGTACGCGGCGGCGGTCGCCGCCGCAGGGTCGGCCTTGACCCCGGTGCCTGTGACGGCTCCGGCTGGTTCGATGGCCTGCCCGCCGGCCCGGGCGGCTTCCATGGCGACCGCGTCGGCCCGCTCAGTGGCTCGCATCTTCCCTCCGCCCTCCAGGATGATCCCGATCAGGCCGAGGAGGGCGACGGTGCAGATCGCGACGAACACGACGACCCCGCCGTCATCGCCCCGCAACCGTAGGCGAAGCTGTTTCGGACACTGCATCAGCCCTCCCTGGAGCGGTAGGCGTCGACGACGCTGCGGAACGTGCTCGTCATCGTCTTCGAGCCGGGTGTGCCGGGCAGCAGCAGGTCACCGAACGGGACGGTGCATTGCACCGTGACGGTGACGTACCCGACCTGCCCGACGGGCACAGTCAGACCGCCCGCGTCCACGGACACGCTGCTGGAGGAACACGTCACTCCTTGGTCGCCGAGCGACCTGGTGGCGGCCTGGGAGGCGGCCGACGATGCCGCCCCATGGGTCCGCTCGATCGACGCGGCCCGCGCGGCGTCCTCCGCGGCGGCGTCGACTTTCCCGCCGGCCATGACGATGCGCCCGGCGGCGACGGCCAGGCACAGGAACGTCACCAGCAGCGGCGTCACGATCGCCGCCTGGATCGCCTCACTGCCCCGGTCCCCCCGCAGCCGACGCGCCACCCCGCCGAGCCGACGGGCCGTTCGTGTCATGGGGCGACCCACCGTTCACGGGGCCCGGTCGCGGTCTGCGACACCCGCAGCGTTATCCCGGGCAGCAGCGACAGAGCATTCCCCGACACGGTGACCCGCATCGTCTCCGCATTGCTCCCGGCCGTGCTCGCCGAAGGGCCGCGCAGCGTGTTACCCGCGATCCGCCCCGCCGTCTCCTGGGCCCGGGCCGCCCCGGCACCGGGGGAGGACTGGTAAGCCCGGCCCGCGTTGACGCCCTCGCGAGCAGAGGTCAGCGCGGCCGACCGGGCGTGCGCGAACACGAAATACTGCACGGTCCCGATCGTCAGCAGGATGACGAACGGGAACACGATCGCCATCTGGATACTCGTCTCGCCCCGATCACCCCGCAGCCGCCACCGGCGCGGCCGGGCCGCTGTGCGGGTCACGTCAGATTCCGGTGATCAGGCCGTTGTACTTGGTCAGCACGGCGGCGATGGTGCCCGCGATAGCCAGCGCCCCGGCGACGGCGGCAACCCAGATGATCACGGTGGTGATGGAGATATCGCCCGTGTCGTTGCCGTTGCCGCGGCCCTGGGCGATCCGGTCGCCGATCCAGCGGGCCGGGGCCGACAGGCGGGTGAGCGTCGTACGCATGATGGGTGCTCCCTCTTCTCTTCGTGGTACGGGTGGTGTCAGGCCGTCAGGATGCTGATGACGGCGGGGAAAGCGATGAGGATCATGACGAGGACGGCGAGGAGAGCACCGGGGGCCGTCATCTTCTCGCTGTCGGCGTTGGCTTCGGTGGCCTGCTCGGACAGCAGCTGCGAACGCAGGTTCTTCGACCGGGACCGCAGCGTGGTGTAGACGGAGGCTCCGTCGTCGCTGGACTGCCGCATGATCGCGGCAAGGTCGTCCAGCACGGGAAGATCGAGCTCGCGGGTGAGGCGCTCCAGGGACTCCCAGTGGGCGACCTTGTCGACGCGGGATCGGGCCAGAGCGTCCTGGATCCGGCGGAACGCCCACCCCTCACCGACCAGAGCGGCCTGCTCCATGGCCTGCTCGGCACTGGTGTTCCCGGCCCGCCGCAGCGCGACCAGTTCGAGGTAGGCGGCCATGGCGTGCGCGAACTCCTCCCGCGCCCGCTTCGCCTGGTCGCGCAGCGCGAGGTCCGGGGTGAACCACAACAGCGCCCCGAACAGCAGGCCCACCGCGGCGGGCAGGTACAGGGGCATGCCGAGGAGCAGCAGGAAGGGCAGGGTGCCCAGCGGGGGAAGCAGCAGCCCTCCTCCGGCCAGGGCCACCTTCGTGAGCAGGAAACGGCCCGGTGACTGCCCCACCAGGGCGAGATTCCGGTGGGGGATCTTCACCCCCGGGACCGCCTGGAGATGCTCGACCAGCCAGGCGCCCCACCGCTCATCGCGGTCCGTGCTCAGCGACTCCGGGGTAGGGGCGGCGGGCTGGTTCAGCCGCTGCAACGCCGGGCCGAGCGCCGGAACCGGGCGGGCCAGCTCCCGCACCAGCAGAGCGACACCGGCCCCGGCCGTGCACCCGGCGATGACCGCACCGACGGAAATCATGCTGTCTCCTCAACACGTTCGACCGGGGCGGCCGGTGACGGCAACGCGACGCGGGAGCGGGGGTCCTCGACCAGGAACCGGGGGACCGGCCGGTGCTCGGCGAGCTGCCGCATCCACACCAGAACCCCGACGAACCCGGCCATCAGCAAGGCCAGGACCAGCTGCCCCAGCAAAGTGCCGTACGGGGCGGTGTAGCTCGGCACGAGGAGCCCGGTGCCGACCACGCCCAGGGTGATGAAAGTCATCCACCGCACGGTGGTGCGGGACTTGGACCGGTCGGCCTCGATCGCCCGCCGTTTGGCGACTTCCTCGTGGACCGCGTCCGCGAGGTCCTCCAATGCCTGGGCGAGCCCGGGGCCCCGGTCGGACGCGGACAGGACCAGAGCGGCGACGACCTTGTCGGAGGTGACGTCGTCCAGCGTGTCGCCGAAGGCTCGCAGCGCATCGGCCGGACGCCACCCCACCTGCAGCCGGTCGACCAGGTCGCCGACCTCCTGCGCGATCGGCTCCGGCGCGCCTTTGCGCGACACCTTCAGCGCCTCGTCCAGGCCTCGCCCGAGCCGCAGCACGTTCGCCAGGCGCTGTGTCCAGTCGCCCAGGGCCTCCAGCCGCCCGATCCGGACGTTGGCTCCCTTCGTCGGGGAGAGCAGCCACGGAACCCCGACCGCGACCAGCACGGCCAGCACCCCGAGGACGAATACCCCGGTCACCAGCCACAGCAGGGCACCCACCACGGCCCCGGCGGTCAGCAGGTTGCGACGCCTAACCCGGGCGTCCCGGTCGGCCTTCCCGGGCCGGGCCCGCAGCCGGGCGGCCAGCGACGGCCCGGCAGGTGCCGACGTGCCGACGATGCCCGCAACCAGGCCGACGATCCCGCCGGCCACGGCGAGCCCGCACACCACCCACAGCAGCAGACTGCTCATGACACCCCCTGGACCATCAGCGGCAGCGCCCCAGGCCAGGTGCCCTGCGGTGCGTTGAGCAGGTCGGAGTCGAACCCGGCCCGCCGCAGATCGTTGATGCACCGCGGGTGCATCAACGGCAACGCCCGCGGCTCGTTCCACTCCGGGCGCGGCCCGAAGATCGCGTTGGTGTCCGGGCGGCCTCCCTCACCGATCCCCGTCACCTCCAGCACGTGCGACACGAACCGGTGCCGGTGCCCGCCGATCTTCGTCTCGTCCACCGAGTTCACGAACACGATGAAGTTCAGCCCGTTCGCCGCCTGCCGGTAGGCCAGCTGCTCGGACATATTCGCCTGAGCCAGCAGATACAGCTCCGCGATCCGGTCGAACACCACCTGCGGGCCGATCGCGTGCAGCGTGCACAGGTTGCCGCCCTGACCGTTCGTCATCGCCTGGAGCATCGCGACGATCTCCGGGCCGCGGACCTCACCGACCACGATCCGCGCCAGCGTCATCCGCAGCGCCCGGTACATCAGGTCCATGAGCGTGATCTCGCCCGCGCTGTGCCCGTCGACCCGCTCCCCGTTCGACTGCCTAGCCTCCATCGGCACGACCTGCCGGTGATACCCGTTCTCGTGGGCGAACAGCTCGTACTCGGTCTCCAGCGTCGCGAACCGCTCGTCCGGGTCGATCTCCTTCAGCAGCGCCCGCAGCAGCGTCGTCTTCCCCGCCGCCTGCCCGCCCACGATCATCACGTTCTTCTCGGCCCGTACGCAGGCCCGCAGGAACGACTCCAGCGTCGGGTCGATCATCCCCAGGCCCACCAGATCGCCCAGGTCCGCGTGCCGCATGCTGTGCCGGCGGATCGTCACATACGTCCCCGGGGTGACGTCGATGACCGCCTGGAGCCGCGACCCGTCCTCCAGCCGCAGCGCGAGGAACGGATCCGCGGTCGACAGGCTCCGCTCGCTCTGCCCCGTGGTACGCCGGGCCAGATCCCGCAGCAGCTCCCGCAGCTCCTCATCGGAGTCCGCGACCGGCGCGACCTGGACGCGGCGCCCATCGGTGAAGTCCAGCCACACATCGCTGAACCCGTTGATGAAGATGTTCTCCACCGCCGAGTTGTCCAGATGCGCCTGCAGACGCCCGGCACGGAACTGAAGGTCGAACACCGCCTGAGCGATAGCCGCGTCCTCGGCCGACGACGTCGACGTCCCCCGCTTGACCGCCTCCGCGTCCGACCAGATCGCGACCTGCTCATTGATCAAAGCCCGGCCCTGCTGCTCCTGCGCCGCCGGACTCAAGCCCGGGTTGGCACGCAGCAGAGCGGTCAGCCGCTCACCGACCTCCCGCTTGATCAGCCGCACCGCCGCGTAGTCCACGTCCGGCTGCACTCCCGCACCCTGCTCCGGCAGCGGGCCCGGGCCGGGAAGGGAGCCCGGCGACGTCGCACGGTGCGCCTGCGGGCGCGCGGCGGCAGGCCCGGCAGCGCGCTCCTGGGCGGCGATCCGCTCCGTGAACGGAGTGACCTGCGGATTGTGATGCAACGGACTAGCCCGCACGGGACACCCCCTGACCGGCCCCGGCCGGCGCAGCCAGCCGAGCCCGCCGCACCTCGACCAGTTCCCGGATGCGGCTGGTTGCCGAGCGGGCGGCGCGCATCAGCTCGCACGTCTCGAACTTCCGCGGCTGCGGCGCCCCGTCGGACAAGACTTCTGCCTCCACCGGCCGCCACGGCATGGTCGCGACCACGTCGGCGCCCAGGTGCTTGGCGACCTCGTCCCTGACGAACGGCCCGCGGTCCACCAGCACGAGACCGATCTCCGTCGTCGACCCGAACTGCTCCCGCATCGCCGCCAGCCGCACCTGGGCACTCTGCAGTCCCCGCAGGGTGTTCCGGGCCACCATCAGCACAACGTCCGCCCGCTGGGCGAGCACCGACGACGGGCCGACCGCCCCGCGGCGGCCGAGGTCGACGAGGATGTCGTGCTGGTGCTTCTCGACCCCGGCGAACAGGTGCGCCAGCTGATCCCACACCGCGCCCATCGACGACGCGTGCGCGGGGTCATACAGCCCGGGCAGCACCAGCCGGTCCCGGGTCCCCGCGTCGGTCACATCGACCAACTGCCGCCAGAACGCCTCGCCGAGCTGGTTCTGCCGCCCGGCGACGGCGAGGTTCCGCAGCCCATGGGTGTTGCCGATCGTCCCCTGGAGCGCGCCGGGCAGGATCGCCCCGCCGTCCGGGTCGCACTCGGCGAGCACCACCCGGTGCCCGGTCTCCAGCGGCCACGTGAGCAGCAGCGCCATCGCCGTCGTGGTGACGCCGGGGGCGCCGAGCCCTCCGGCCAGCGCGATGACCGCCATCAGCTGCCGCCCCGGGCGTCCACGATGACCGCGACGTTGCCCGTCGCGACCCGGGCGGCGAGGTCGGGCCCGCTCTTCGCGGGCAGCGCCACGTCGACCACGATGTTCCCGGTCCCGACCGCCGGAGCACCGACCTCGATCACGGTGGCCGCCAGCGTCTTGGGCGCACCCGGCTGAGCGGGCGTCTCGGCCGCGGCGGCGTCCGGGTCGGGTGTGCTGACGATGAGGACCCGCTGCCCCGGCGTCAGCTTCGTCGCCGGAAGCTGGGAGGGCTTCACACTCACACCCACCACCTGGTCCCCGGGCCCGACCAGCGTCTCCTTGGTCACCTGGGCGGGGGAGAGGAGGTTGCCCGCCCGCAGGTCGACCGCCGCCCGCTGCCCGATCAGGCTGTCCGTCTGGGAGGCCTTCACCGACTTCACCGCCGGATCCAGCGCGATCGATGCCTGGGCCAGGTCCTCCTTCGCGATGAGCGACCCGACCGGCACGTCCCGGCTGACCACGACCACCGCGGAACGCTGTCCCGACGCCGCGTACAGCACGGCACCCGACAGGCCGCCCGCCGCGATCAGCGCGACCGACAGGGCGATCAGGCCAGGGCGCCGCCGACGCTGCCGCACCAGCCGTGGCGCGGCCGCCGGGGTGGACTTCCCGCCCTGCCCGGGCACCTGCGCGGCCGCCGGCCCGGGGGCGATGGTGCTGCTCTTACTCACGATCTGCTGCCTCCTAACAGGCAGACAGGCCGAATCCGGCTCCCTGCCTGCGAACGAAGTGGGGCCCGAAGGCCTAAAAGAAGGAGAGGAAGACCCGGTGAGGCGGGCCTAGTTGACGACCTGGACCTCACCGACGGCGATGTCCACCGCGCTGTCACGGACCTCGGTCAACTGCCCGCTCTGCCCGCCACCGGCCCAGTCGATGACCCAGGTCGACGTCGCCGTCACGTGGTACTTCGACGCCTTGGTGTACCGGTGCCCGCAGTCCGGCGACGGCTCCGCCCCGAACTTCGGGCTGTACGGGGTGCCCGCCGTGGTGCAGACGACCTTCTTGCCGTCACCCATCGCCCACACGATCCGGCTGACCTTCGCAGTCGCCGTCACCGTGACCCCGCCCGCCGACGCCGACGCCGTATTCGGCCCGTAGGTCTCCGCACCGGTCTCGGTCCACAGATACACCGGCATGCCCACCACCCCGGTCCCACCCGGCTTCGGCGTGATCCCGATCGCCGGACCCCGCAACAGCATCTTGTCCAGCGCCCGCTGGGCCAGGACCGCCGGACTCACCGCCTCCGCCCCCGGGCCACCAGGACCGAAATACTGCAACGTCGCGATGCCATCGCAGAAGACGTACCACAGCGCGCCACCGTCGGAAGGGTCGTGACCCTCCCAGAATCCGCTGTCGAGCACAGGCTGACTCTCAACGTCCTCGTAACCGGTGGCCTTCTCGTACGTGCACTTCGGCTTGTCGTCCGACCCGCCGCCCTCGCCCCCGCCCGCCTGCGAGCCCGACCCGGAGGACCCGGAGGAGCCGCCCGTTCCCACCTCCACGCAGAACCACTCTCCGCAGCCACCTGCACCGGGTCGCGGGTCAGCAAAAGATGGGCTGGCAGAGAGGAACACGAGACTGGCAGCAGCAAGAATCATGGTGAGACGCTGACCGCTCAGCATGGCTTCTCCTGCGGCCGGTTACGGACCACCCTCCACCCCTGAGGCCACTCCTCAACCGTGGCCTCAACGACGTACTTCGTCAGACGGGTCGACGGGAGGGCTACGGGCTTGCCCGAGTCAGCGTGAAGGACGTTCCACTTGCTCACGTCCAGGCATACGGACAAGAAGACGTTGGGCACCTTGCGGTCGAGATCGGACTTGGTCACGGTTGTATCGCCCAGTACGACCTTCCCGGTGACGACCTTCCCGCCCGCGTGCATGGTCTTGATGCCGTTCTCGCCGTTGACGAGCGCCTCGGCGGCCGCGTACTTCTTCAAGCTGTCGGTCTTGGTTCCCTTGTCGGCATAGAGCCGCTCCATCTCCGCCCAGAATGTCTCGTAGACAGAGATGGCCTTGGCCTGGGTCGCCTCTTCCTCGCTCACCGCCTCCGTCGTCGACGGAGCAGGAGCCGGTTTGCTGGCGGCAGGGGTACTCGGTGCGGACTTTTCGTCTGCGGGCTTGTCGGACGAGCAGCCGGTCAGGGCTGCGAGTGTCACTCCAGCGACCGCCGTCACAGCAAACCGTCCGACATTCCGTTCGCGAAGCCTCAACCGGCTGCGTCGCGTTGTAAGTGACACCGTGCCTCCCCGTGCATATGCCATGACGTGCCCCGACCAGCGGGTGGCCGTCGCAGAACGATGGGCGGTGGGATGCGGACCAAAACAGACCGCCCAGTCCCTTCTGGAACCTTACGCAAAGATGGCCCCGTAGCCCACCCTGATCTGCTAGATCACACCACTACCTTCCACAACGACCGTTCAGGGCATCCGTGATGGGTGGTAATGCGCCAGATTCACCTAACTCCCAGATCTCAAGATGGAGCCCGAACCGACCGCCACCTCAACCCCATAAACAGGACGCGCCGTCTGTTCGCTTCAAGGGACAGGACCTACTTCTGTTCCAACGGCTGCTCCGACGAGTGATGCGTACTCCCAGCACAGTGCCGAGTCGGCGCGCCGGAGGGCGGAGGGCGACCCCTTCGCTCCGCGATCATGAGGTGCGGACCGGGCCCGGAAGAAGCCGGGCCCTCGCGTAAACTCAGACCTTCCCCATACCAAGGAGACACGGAACCGTGACGGACATCGTCGACGAGCTGAAGTGGCGCGGGCTGTTCGCCCAGTCCA
>BMTG01000036.1 GCA_014649555.1 Streptomyces globisporus
CCGGCGCGGTAGGCGACCATCTCGCCATCCTGCGCAGCTCGGGGCTGCTCGTCCGCGCCCGGTCCGGAAGATCGGTGCTCTACCGGCGCACCCCGCTCGGCGAGGCACTGGTCGCCGGTTCGGGCTGAGGGCTCAGAGAAGCACCGTTCGCCCCAAGATCTACTTTCGATACACGGCTAGAAGGTCACGAACCCGGTGTGGCTTCGGCATCGATGGAGGGGTCTGTACTCGATGGCCTTTGTTGAGGGATTTGTTCCGAGCAGTGAGACCACAAGGTGGATGCCGTCGATGGGTGGACGATCGCGCGGTGCTCCCATCGACCTGTAGGAAGAGAGTCGGACAGCTCACAGGCGAGCTGCCCAGATACCTCATACGACTAGGGTGACTGCCGACCGGCTCCGGCTGGGTCAGAGTTCGTCGCTTCGCTCACTCGGGCGACGAGGCGGTCAAGTGTCGGGATGCCCAGGAAGACCGGCGATTCCTTCCGTTCCTGATTTGCGTTGAGCTGGGCGATCTTCTCCTCGGCCGCAGCAAGGCTTGTGGAGAGCCCTTCCACTTCGCCGAGCCAGCCCTCCCGTTCAGCTTCCGCGATACGGTCGGCAAGGTTGTCGCGGATCTCGATGAGCCGTGGCCTCTCGATGGGGGAAACGATGAGGACGGGACAACGGACGCAGGCGTGTTCGTGGACGCAGTCGGTCCCGTAGGCGCGGCCGCAGTCGCCCAATGCCAGCTTGCGTCGTTCGAAGTGCCCCAAGAATTCCTGCCATTCTTCGGGGGTGACCGACCTGTATTCCTCGACCGGCCGCAGAGCCCGGCGGCGGGCGATGAAGGCCCGGTGCGCCTCGATGGTGTCCTTGGGGTAGATCGCCGCGTACCCCATGGTGGTGGTGATGCTCCTGTGGCCGGCGATGACCTGGGCAATGTGGGGCGGCAGGCCGTTAAGGATGGCGTCGGTGATGAAGATCCTTCGGAAGTCGTGGGGTTGGAAACGCAGGGGGTTGCCGAGGTTGTCGGTCAGGCCCGCGGCATCGAGGACACCGTTCAGGGACCGACGGATGAACGCTTCCCCGTAGGGCCGGTACTCGTTGGCGATCGCGTACTGGAACAGCAGCGGGAGCGGTTCGTTCCAGACTCGCTCGTTCTTGTCGTAGCTGGCGACCGCGGGCACTCGTCCGTCCTGCCCGCGGACACGTGAGATGACTGCGCTGAGGACGTCGGCCAGTTCAGGAGTGACCAGCAGCAGTCGTTCCTGGTCAGTCTTGGATGGGGCGATTTGCAGGAGCGGGACGATCTGCCCGGTGGTGGGGAGCCGGTAGCTGATAATGCTGTGGTGGCCGAGTTCCTGGAGTTCTTCAATGCGGATCCCGGTCTGCCGCAGGATCTCGACGGTGGCCCAGCCGAAGAACGCTTGTGATTCGTCCGAGGCGAGGTAGCGCCACCGCCCGTTGGAGTCCATGGCCTGGACCGGTCGGCCCTCACCCCGACTGGTCGTTGCCGGGGCGGTGAAGGTCTCGCCCAAGACGGTGAATGTCTCGCCCAGCTCAGCGGCCCGGAGAGCGTCGAGCCGTGCCCGGGCGTCCTTCAGTCGCTGCGCGGCAACGCGGACCAGCGCTGGCAGCAGCGGAAGCCGTTCGCGGGTGCGGCGGTCCATGTCGGCCTTGGTCCTGAGCTCGACCTTCTTGGTGGCGCACTCGTTCTCACCGATCGGACATGGGACCGCCCAGAGACCCCAGCGTTCCGGCTCGTCCACTGCCCATTCCATGAGGTCAAGGTAGAAAGCCCGAATCTGTGACTTGACGTAGACGGCCCGCAACCGCGGCTCCGTGGTCATCAGGATGGTGCCGTCGGACTGTCGACGGCGGATGGTCTTGACGGCGATCCGTTCTTTCCAGGCGGCGCTGACTTCAGGGCTGAGGTGCAGAGAGTCGATACCGGGATGGTGGCGTTCGAGGTCCGTCCAGAACATGCCGACCAGGTTCTGGGTGATCCCTCTCAGGGTGTTGTAGTCGATCGTGGGCTGCCGCTCGGTGAGATAGTCGACCAGCAGATCGCGCACGGGGCGGCACTTGATGTCGTAACGGTCGACGAGCTGAGCCGGGGTGACCTGGCCGCTGCGGGTCACGATGTGCCGCAAGGTAGCTGGGGCGTCCGGCGGAAACTGCCCCATGCTCAGCAGCCAGTGGTAGGCCATCCTGATCCCGCCTGTGCGGCGCGAATCGGTCATCTCCATCCGTCGCAGGAAGTCGCCCACGGTGATGTCCTTGATCCGGCCTCCGTAGACGACAATGAACTGGGCGAGTAGCAGCCGAGCTTCCGCTCCCAGCCGGCCCTGCAGAGCATGAGGTGCGACATGTTCTTCGACCCGCGAGAATCCTTCAGGATCACGTACTTCCTGAATTGCCCGCCGCAGGAAGCGAGAGCCTCGGCCGATGAACCAAGGCATGTCCGGCCGTACGACATCCGCCATCATCAGCACCAGCAGGCCTGAAAGGACAACGGCTCTGTTCGGCTTCTGGCCCGTGCTCGCGACCCACTGGTCCAGGTCGTGCATCAACGCGTCAGGGGATTCGTCCGCGGGGCTGGCCAACCACCTCTGCTGCCATGTCGTTCCCGGGAAACGCTCCAGCCAGCGCAGCAAGCGGCGGGCACCGACCATCCGGGCAGTTTCTGCCGATGCGGACCACAACGGTGGATGAGTCAGGCGGTCCAGGACCTCTTCGCGTGAGGCTTGGGTTTCCGGCCAGACCGTAGGACGTGGACGGGGCGGAAACCGCAGCTTCAGCTCGGCCATCTCGGCGCCGGCCAGGCTGGCCAGGGAAATCATCGGAGCCGAGCGGTCCGTGGATGTCAGTGTCATGCCGGGTCGCTTCCGAAGAGAACGGACAGGGAGTCGGGGTTGTAGTCCGGGGCGGGCAGTGCCGCCTGCACCGGTGGCCGGGTGGAGCGGCGTGCATGGTGTGCAAGCCCGGCCGCGATCACTTCGTCCTCGCTGGGCTCGGTGTAGATCTGCGTCGTGGTCAGTCGGCGGTGACCCAGGATCTGCTGGACGTGCAGCAGGTTCATCTCGGAATCGTTAGCCATTCGGTAGGCAGCGGTGTGCCGCAGGTCGTGCAGCGTCCAGTTCGACCCCAACAGATCGTTGGCCCGGGTGAACATCGCGCGTGCTGCGTGGTAGTTCAGCGGCCGCCACGGCCGCCTCAAGGTCCACCACAGCGGCTCGCCGCGGCCACGCGGCACCCCCTTGGACCAGCCTGCTTCCTGGGTCAGACGTAACCAGACGAACGCGTCCGGCGAAGCTGGCAGCTGTTGGTACTCGCGGGTGCCCTTGCGAACCACGCCGATCACCTGCTGCCCGGCGTCTGCGTCCGTCTCTCGGGCCGTCAGCAACTCCTCCGCACGGGCTCCGGTCGAGGCCCAGAACGCCAACAGGGCCCGGTCGCGGTCCGAGCGCAGGCATGCAAAGACGTCGGCGTACTTGTCGTCGGGGATCCGTCGCGGCGGTCGCTTGGGAACTGCGGGCCGGTAACGGCCGGATCGGACCGGAGCGAACGGAAGGTCCGGATTGTGGTGTGCATGGGGCCGACTCCGGCCACGACTTCGGTCCAGCGGAAATGGGTTGACCAGGAGATGCTCGCTGCCAGCATCCAGATGGAAGACATAGAAGGCTCGGAGGACCGTTTCGCAGTGCGCACGGGTGGACGCGGCGTACTTCGGACTGGACGACGGCTTCCCGGTGACCGGGTTCGGGATTCCGGCCTTCCCTGCCCGGGCCGGCGGCGGTTCCCCTCCCGGCTCGCCCCGATGACGCCAGTGGGCGCGTACTGGCTTGTCGGCCAGCTTCATCCACAGCAAGAAGTTTCGGGCGTCCACGCTGATCGCGCGGTCCCACTCGATGTCGAATGTCCATAAGAACCGCCACCAACGGAGCAGGTCATGGCCATAGGACCTCAGCGTCGACGGTGGTTTGTCGGATGCCAGCAGGTCGCGGAAGTACACCGCAACTGGTTCGACGACCTCGCCAGCAGGATCAAGGAGGCGGTATGGCTCCCACGTGTCTCCTGTTTCCTGCAGCTGCCCGATGTCGGGCAGCACAAAGCTCTTCAGGTCCACACCGGACCGCTCGGGTTGGTGCATGCCCGGAAGCTAGCAGAAAGACCTCCTGACCTGCACAAACGTCGAATCTAGTTCAGTCAATACGCCACGATCGTCGACTCCACCAACCTCCGCGCCCCCGTCCGGTCCGGGCTGCTGGCCCGCTCTGCCCGCTGGGAGCGTCCGGCCGTAGCCGTCCTGTTCGACGTACCCCTGGCGACGGTCGAGGCACAGAACGCCGGACGCGACCGGGTCGTGCCCGCCCACATCGTCCGCGAGTTCCACCACCAGCTGCCCACCGCCGAGCAGCTGCACGACGAGGGCTGGCCCACGGTGCACCTGGCCTCCACTCTCACCAGCCCCACCCCATGACCGGCACCGGCACCGGCGCGCGCGACGACCCCGTCCCCGCCACCCCCGACAACCTGCCGCGCGGGTGCTACTGGTTCACCGACCCCGACGGGGCGCTCTGCCTCTCCCCCGGCTGCATGGCCCGGATCCAGGACCCCGACGCGCAGTGCCTGTGCGACACCCTCACAGCCCGCCTCGACCGTCTCACCGGCCAGCTGCGGGACCTGGAGGAGCGCCACAGGTACGCCAACGTCTGGTGGCACGCCCTGAGCTCCGTCGTACGCGACCACCCCGACGGCCCGGCCATCATCACCGAGACCCGCACCCGCACCGGCCGCTGACGGACTGAAGAGCACCCCGCACAACCACCACAACAGAAAGCGCTCGGGACCGCCGAGGCAACGGCGGTCCCGAGCTACCCCCACCCGTGCAGCAGACGAGAGAGGGACACCTCAGTATGAACTCCGCCGTGCGCTTACCGGGCCGGTTCAGCCGGCACGCACTCCTGATCGCCACCGCAGCCGTGCCGCTGACCGGCTGGGCCGCCCACGCCGTCACCCTGCACAAGCGCCTCGCCGCCACCCGCAAGGACCCGCTGACCGGGCTGCTGCGACGCGACGCCTACACCGCCCGCGCCCGCCGCCTCCTGGCCCGCCACGGCGACAAGGTGACCGTGCTCATGGTCGACGCCGACCATTTCAAGACCGTGAACGACACCATGGGGCATGCGGCGGGCGACGCTGTACTCGCCGCCTTCGGTGCCCGGCTCACCGCCTGGGCGGGACCGCACGCCGCTGTCGGCCGCCTCGGCGGCGATGAGTTCGCCGTCGTCCTGGAGCTCTCCGTCGGCCACCGCGAGGAGCGCCTTCAGCAGCTGGTCCGGATGCTCCACATCCCGGTCACCCTGGACGACGGCCGGACGGTCGATGTCGCCGCGTCGGTCGGCGCCGCGGCCCCGGGCGTGCTCGGCACTCGGGAGCTGGCCGTGTTGCAGCGGGCCGCCGACGCTGCGCTCTACGACGGCAAGCACACCGGCCAGGCGGTCCTCGCGACGAAGGAGACGGTCACGGTGCCGTCCATCAACGGCCGCAGGCCAGGCCGCCCGGGGACCGCAGTCTGGGGACGAGCAGCATGAGCGCCGCACCTCTGCCCGAAGGCGACTGGATCCGCGGCATCAGCATCAAGCAGCCCTGGACGACCGCGATCCTGACCGGCGCGAAGCAAGTGGAGAACCGCCCGCAGCACTGGTCCTGGCGTAACTGGGTGCTCCTGCACGCGAGCCAGCAGATCGACCGCCCCGCCCTGCGCCTCCCGCTGGTCGCCCGCACCATCCGCGAACAGCCCCTGAACACCGGCGCGGTGGTCGGTATCGCCCGAATCACCGGCTGCCACCAGCACCCCGAAGGATCCCCGCCCTGCTCCCCCTGGGCACACCCAGGCTCATGGCACCTGGAACTCGCCGACGTGCAGGAGCTCCCCCTGCCCGTCCCCGCTCGCGGACAACTCGGCCCATGGAAACCGGCCCCGGACCTGCTTTACCAGGTGTTCCAGCAGCTTCCCGGCTTCCGGCCGTGACCCGCACCCGAGCCAAGAAGCCACCGGTGGAGCCGGGCCTGATCCCGGCCCCCGGCGGCCTCCTCGACTGGCGCGACGCCAGCCACTTCGACCGCTGGCAGGACCGCCCCTGCGCCCTGTGCGACCAGCCCACCCCGATGCGCTCCCACACCGGCGAGCCCGTTCACAAGAGCTGCGCCGAAGCGTGGATCGCGGCGAACCCCGTCGAGGCCCGTCGCGGCCGGTTCGCCTCGGACGCCCACGCAGGCCGCCGCCGAGACCACGACCACGCCTGAAACGCCCCGGCGGGGACGGTCCGCCGTCCCCGCCGCCACTCACCACGACGGCGTCGCCAAGCCGTGACTCCGAACAGCTCGCCGCGGTGAGCGAACCGGTGACCACACCCCGGTTCACTCACCACATGCCCCATCACAGCGCCACCGCAGCGTCCACTCCTGAACCCCCTCCTCCGGAGGCACCTCATGAGCACCAGCACGCACGACCGCGCCTACCCCGAACCCGCCGCCCACCCCAACTGGACCACCCGCCGACCCGCACCGCGCCCCCTCACGCCCGCACAGCAGCAGAGCAACCGCGACGCCCTCCTCCTCGCCCAGCACAAGCCCAGCCCCCGCCGCACACGGAAGAACCCCACGGAGGCAGCCCGATGAGCCTCGTCACCCTCGACGGATACATCGACACCGCCCCCGAGACCGACACCGGAATCACCGTCCGCTTCGACCTGATCCACTCCCCCGACCACCTGGACCCCACCGACCCGGACGCCCCCGAGCAGCTCTTCGCGTGCACCACCGACCACCCCGCAGCCGCCGAACTCGTCCTGCACCAGGCGAAGCTCGGCGACCTCCTCCGCGTCACCGGCACCCTCACCGAACCCGACACCCCCGGCACTCCCCCGCACCTGCGCGTCCACACCATCGACATCGTCGACGTCGCGCCGCTGACCACCATCAGCGGCACCGTGCTGGAGCGCTACGGCAACTACGTCCTCGTCTTCGACGCCCACCGCAACGAAGTCCCCGTGTTCACCACCGCCGGCCACTGGGTCGGCGAAGCCACCGCCCCCGAAGGCATCGGACACCTCATCCGCGCCTTCGAGAACACCAACCACCCCTGAGCACCCAGCCGCACACGGCCAACAGCCATCCCCCCGTGCGTCGCGAATTCCGCGCCGCGCCCAACGGCCTCACACCCAAGGACCAGCCCATGACGCGCCTCTTCACCGTGTTCCCGCAGCGGATCGCCGACGTCACCACCCAACTCACCACACTGGGCATCCCGCTCACCGCACCCATCACCCCGGCAGCACCGCCGGACCCCGACGACCCCTGGGGCAGCAGCCACCCCGTACCGCCGGTCGACCGCACCACCCTCGCCTGGTGCACCGCCGCACAGATGCTCGCCGACCACCACCACTCCGCGATCGACCGGCAAGTACCTGCCGCCGACGCCCTGATCCGCGAGCTCGGAGTCCGCGGCCTCACCCAACTCCACTCCGACCTCCACCACGGCGCGCCCATCGACTACCGCTACACGCGGTGCCCGTACTGCTCCGGCCTCGGAGAAGACCCCACGCTGCCGAACTGCCGAGAGGTCGGCTGCCCGCCGCAGTACGAGTTCGCCGACCACCCGCACATCTGCCCCGTTTGCCACGGCGAGGACTACCAGTCCGAATGGTTCGCCGAGAAGCACCTCGCGCAGCTCGACCGACTGCTCGTCGAAGCCCTTGAAGTACGCGGGCGGAGCCGCCCACGGCCCGGTAGTCGGTGCGACCGCTACTTGCGCAGAGCACTGGTGGTGTCAGAGCAATCAGGGATTGATCAGTGAGTCAGGTGTGACTTCATCGCCTGCGGCTGGGGCAGCGAATTGCTAGCGACGGGCCCGCACTCACGGTTTCGTGAGTGCGGGCCCTTATTTGTTGGGGAAGCGAGTGCGCTCACTGCGACTGCCTGAGTCAAGGTCGCCAGATCCGGAAAATCGAGCAAAACGCGCAAAAGCGAAGCGCTGGGAGGGGCGCCAGAGGGGCGATCTCGTGTCGCCTGGTACGAGGAGGTCTCGTCAGCCCTTACGGGCCGCCAGGGAGCCGCCAGGAGGCGTGTTGGGTTCCGCAGCCCGCATCAAGGTAAGTAAGCTCGCCTCATGTTGCCTCAAGAAGAGCCCGACGATAGGCAGAAGGTTACCTTCAAGCTGCCTTCATCCCTGAAGGCCGACCTGAAGATTCGCGCGGCAGAACTGGGCGTCGACATTCAGGACGCGGTCGCGAGCGCTATGGACGAGTGGAGAGCGTCCTCCCCCGACGGCATCGCTCCTGTGGACACAGCAGGAGCACCGCCGTTCGCGACCTGGCTGACCGACCCGATGATCACTCAGTTCAAGGCGGAGTGCAGTTCCC
This sequence comes from Streptomyces globisporus, assembly GCA_014649555.1. GTDB lineage: Bacteria > Actinomycetota > Actinomycetes > Streptomycetales > Streptomycetaceae > Streptomyces > Streptomyces globisporus. The sequence continues at coordinate 8,411 of BMTG01000036.1, forward strand.
GGGGCATCCCCTACGTACAGGGCCTGGCGCAAGCAGTCACCCGATGGCTCGACGCACACCCTTCCCCCCGGCACCGGCCACCAGAGCAGAAGACCCGCCGGATCATCGTCTGCAACCAGAAGGGCGGCGTCGGGAAGACCGCTGTGACATCAGGGCTTGGCGGCGCCCTCGCGGAGGACAAGCGGCGAGCCCTCGAAGCCGGCGGCGCCTTCCCCGGAGCGGCTGAAGTCGCTCGCCTCAACGCTCTCCTGCAAAAAGCAGACCAGGAAACCGAGGCCCAGCCGGACGCCCCCGTCGAAGCCGACGAGTCGTACGACGCCCCCGAACTCCGAGTCCTGATGGTCGACTACGACCCCCAGGGCCACCTGTCCAAGCAGCTCGGAGTCAAGCAACTGCACGCAGCAGGACCCAGCCTCGCGAAGTTCATGGCACGCCAGGCAACCGGAGATATCCGGGACCTGATCGTGCCCATCGACGAGGACGCATTCGGCGGGCGCCTCGACCTGCTGCCCTCCTGCCAGGACGCGTTCCTCCTGGACGTAATGATCTCCACGGCCCGCAACCGACAGGCCACCCTGGAGCGGGCACTCGAACCGCTGGAACAGCACTACGACGTCATCATCATCGACTGCCCACCCAGTCTCGGTATGGCAATGGACGCCGCGATCTACTACGGCCGCCACCGCGACGGAGAACGCGAAGGCGACTCCGGCATCCTCATCGTGGTCCAGGCAGAGGACTCCTCGGCCGACGCCTTCAGCATGCTCGTCGAGCAGATCGACGACGGCATGGCCGACTGGCGCATCCAGGCCACCTACCTCGGCCTCGTAGTCAACCTGTACGACGCGCGAGACGGATACGTCGTCACCAGCTCACTCAACGAATGGCACGCACTGGGAGAGCCTCGCGTCATAGGAGTCATCCCCCGCCGCAAAGAGCAGCGTGAAGCGGCCCGAGCCCGGCGTCCGCTCCTCGCCTACGACCCTTCATGTCCCCAGTCGCGCGTCATGCGCCAGATCGTCAAGGAGATCTCATGAGCGGCAGCCGCCTCAGCGCAGCAGAACGCGCCGGAGCAAGCGCCGCGTTCGGATCCGCCCGGGCCCCCCGTAGCGCCCGTGGGCAGATCATCGATTCCATCGTCGGCACCCACCCGACCTCCGTGTCCCCCGACCTGGTAGCGGAGAACCCGGAGAACCCCCGGGAAGAGTACGACGCGGACTACATCACCAGCCTCGCTCAGAACATGCGCGAGGTCGGGCAGATCCAGGCAGCGACCGTCATGACCCGCCTGGCGTTCATCGTCTCCCACCCCGAGTACAAGGAGGCCATCCCTTCCGACCATGAGTACGTGGCCATCGACGGGCACTGTCGTCGCCGGGCCGCTCAAGAAGCCGGGATCGATCTTCGGATCACAGTCGACGACTCCCCGGCTGGAACCCGCGAAGATCTTCTGGCTGCCGCACTCTCCGCGAACCACTTCCGCAAGAACCTCACTCCGATCGAAGAGGCCAGGGCCATCGAAGCCCTCGTCGAGTTCCACGGCAGCGCCGCAGCGGTCGTGAGCGTCCTCGGCGGAGCCACCAACGACTCCTGGATCTCCACTCGTCGCGCCCTGCTCAACCTGCCGGCCGAGATCCAGCAGAAGGTCGCTGACAAGGAAGTCCCGATCGCCATCGCTCGAAAGGCAGGCAGCCTCCCAACCCCTGAGGAGCGGACGTCCTACGTCGAAACCAAGATGGCCGAGAGGGCAGCAACGCAAGCCGCGAAGCCCAAGCCAGTACGGGGCCGCGCAGCAGCAGCAGCGAAACGGCTTACCCCTCCGCCCGCTCCCGTTCAGGGAACGCCGCCCGCCGCACCCCCGGACAGTACGCCTCCGGCAACACCCACCAGCACCGTTCCGGAGCCCCGGAGCAACGCCAGCGCTGCCGCAGACAGTCAGACGGCCATCGACTGGACAGACCCGAGCAGCGTTGCCACTGCGATCCTGGAACGCTGCTCGCCCGCTGTGGTCGAGGCAGTCGCCCAGAAGCTCCTCGGGCCAAGGTGACGCCTTCTGGTTTTACGCGGTAAAACTCAGCCCCTGCCCGGCCGGAGGGTTGCCCTCCTACGCTCCGGGCCTCACGCCCTCCGGAACAGCTGAGTTTTACCGCGTAAAAGTCTGAGGGCACGCCAACTCCCACCGCGCGCACCCGGAGACCGCTGACCCCTCTCAACGAAGTCAGTCGCCGCGGTGGGTGCCACGGTGCGACGGGGAACCCGTGCACGCCAGTCTCAACGTAGTTAGTCCACCCAGTTCAGCGGCCTGCCGTCGACTGGGTTCGTTGAGACAGGACAACCGCTGATGCCGGGTCGGGCCCTGATGAGGAGCGCAGAAGCTGCCCAGCGAAGCTCGACCGGTGGTTCGCAGCCGCAGCCCTCTACCGCACGGCGACGGACGATCCGCAGCTGGCGCGCCCCCGCGAACATGAAACTGTGTAGCTCTTGAACACTGAACTGAGAAAGGCCATCAGGTGACCGCGGAGCGCAGGACGAGTACCTCGATCCAGTTGACGCGCACGCATCGGATCCTGATCGGGGTCGTCGTCGCGGGTGCGGTGGTCATCGCCGCGATCGGGTTCGCGGGTTCCTA
>BMTG01000037.1 GCA_014649555.1 Streptomyces globisporus
TCGCCGCGCCCCGGCCGCAGCGGGGCCGGGACGGGCGGGAGGTGGTGATCGCGTCGATGGAGGACAACTCCAGCACCTACGGCACCCGGATTTTCGATCTCGGTCTGGCGGAGGCGGTGGAACGCTCGATCCTTGCGGGGTTCGAGATCGACGTGCTGGAGATCCGCGACCCGGACCCGGTCCTGGGCCTGTCCGAGGACGCCCTGCGTGGTCGGCGCATGGCGCTGCTCCAGGCGGCGCTGCTGGAGCACGCGGCGGAGCAGAATCTGCACACCACCATGGTGTTCCACCAGCGGGTCGAGGAAGCCGAGGCGTTCGCCGGGCAAATGCCGTCAACCGCCGCCGAGCTGTATGCCGCTGAGGCCTCCGCGGCGGCGCTGGCCGGTGCGGAGGCGCTGCCCGCGTCGTCGATCGGCGCTGAGCTGTACGAGCTGGAGGAGGGCCGTCACGTGCACCCGGGCCGGGTGTGGGCGGACTGGCTGTGCGGAGACCATCCCATCGCACATCGGCGTGCGGTGATCCATCGGTTCGCCAACGGCATCGACGCCCACAACCGGCGGGTGCACCGGGCGTTCCTCTCCTCGGTACGCGCTCTCGGGGTCGGGGTCGATATCACCGGACTGCGCGGAGTTGAGGCCGTGTGCATCGTCGGCTCGCGCAGCTCCCAGGTCGACGTCGTGCAGAACATCGGACGCGCCCTGCGCCCCAACCCCGACGGCCGGGCCAAGACCGCACGGATCATCATCCCCGTCTTCCTCCAGCCCGGGGAGGACCCGAAGGACATGGTCGCCTCCGCCAGCTACCAGCCCCTGGTCGACATCCTCCAAGCGTTGCGCTCGCACTCGGAACGCATGGTCGACCAGCTCGCCTCCCGCGCCCTGACCCGCGGCACCGAACGCCGGCGCATCAACATCCGCCCCTCCCCCGCCCCCGCGGCCGGCCCGGAGAACGGGGACATGCCCGCGGAGACCAGCCAGACGCAGCAGGGGGTCGACCGGGTCACCTCCATCGTGGTCAACTTCGCCTCCCCCCGCGACGCCGCCGACATCGCCGCCCTCACCCGCTGCCGCGTCATCCGGCCCGAATCCCTCGTCTGGCTCGAGGGCTACCAGGCCCTGATCCGCTGGCGCACCGAGAACAAGACCACCGGCCTTCACGCAGTGCCGTACGACACCGAAACCGCGGTCGGCGTGACGAGGGACTATCCCCTGGGCCGGTGGATCCACCAGCAGCGCAAGGCGCTGCGAGCCGGTGAACTCGACACCCACCGCAAGACGCTGCTCGACGAGGCCGGAATGGTGTGGGAGCCGGGCGACGAAGCATGGGAGAAGAAGCTCGCCGCACTCCGGTCCTACCGGCGGGCTACCGGGCACCTCGCACCCCGGCAGGACGCTGTCTGGGGCGAAGGCGAGGGGGACGGCGAGCAACTGGCCATCGGGCAACTCCTCGCCAACCTCCGCCGCAAAAGCGGCCTCGGCAAAGACCCGCAGCGCGCGGAAGCCCGGGCCGCCCAACTGACAGAGATCGACCCGGACTGGAACTGCCCCTGGCCACTCGACTGGCAACGCCACTACAAGGTGCTCGCCGACCTCGTCGACGCCGACGGCAGCCTTCCGGTCATCGACCCCGGGGTGCTGTTCGAGGGTGACGACATCGGACGATGGCTGGAGCGGCAGAAGAACCCAGGCACGTGGGCGCAGCTCTCCGCCGAACAGCAGGAACGGCTGACCAGACTGGGCATCAAACCCGTTGAGGCGCTGTCTCCCGCCCCGGCGGCCAAGGGTGCGACGGAGGGCCAGAGCAAGGCGCAGCAGGCGTTCCAACGTGGCCTCGCGGCCCTCACACAGTGGGTCGAACGGGAAGGCGCCGACCGGCCCGTGCCGCGCGGCCATGCTGAGGAGATCGCAGTCGACGGCGAAGCAGACCAGGTGATCGTCAAGCTAGGCGTATGGGTATCCAACACCCGCGCGAGGCGGGACAAACTCACCGCGGAGCAGCTCGACGCGCTACGGAAGGTGGGCATGGAATGGGCGAAGCCGGTGCCGGCCATCGCGGCCGCCCCGGCGCAGCCTGCCGCCATCCAAGCCGCGCCACCGAAGCGTGACCACCACGATGAGTGCGACAAGGCGCTGCACGAGGGCGGTACGTGTACCTGCGACCTCATCGAGCAGTACGGACCGCCCTCAGAACGGGACGACTACTGACCGTTCCCCCGCCGACCTGATCCCGGGCCTCTCGAGGCCGGGGTCTCTTGCTGTCACCGGCCGGACATCGGTGCCGCCCTGCAGCACGGAGTGCAACACGCGCGCCCCACTCCCGCTTTTGCAGGCATTCCCGCAGGTCAGGGTGAAACGCGGCCTCCGTTTCACCCTCGCGTTTCAGAGTGGTGTTTCACTCACGGCTCCGGTGTGAGCTGTATGCCCTGCCTTACCTGCTTCGGATTGGCACGATGAGCTGCGATGGACTTACAAGAGATTGCGCTGGTCGTCACCACCTCGGTAGCTGTCGTGGGGGTGCCGTCCACGCTGCTGATCGGCCGCTGGCAGCTCCGCGCTGCCCTCCAGACGGCTAGCGCCACACACCAGGCAAGTCTCCGTCAGGCGGAGTCGGCGTACCAAGCCGCCCTGGACACGGTCCGAGCGCAGTCTGATTCGGCGCACGACCAGTGGCTGCGCGGCGTGCGCAGGGAGGCATGCTCGGTCTTCCTCCTCGCCGTCGGGGAACTGGTCGAACTTCTGGACCTGGTCCTGGACGGCACGGGTGCGCCGGACAGTTTACGTCCGGCCAGTCGTGACCTGCAGCGGGCTTTGGCCGTGCTGGAGTTGGAGGGGGGCACGCAACTGGTGGGGGCTGCGCAGGAACTGGTGGCCTGCTGCGATGAGATCGCTGAAGCTGCGCTGAGTAGTAGCTTCGCTGCCCGTACCTGGCGTGCGCTCTATGTCAGGCAGATGGAGGAGCGAAACGCTGTAACAGGTCGGGAGGTATCGAGTACACCGATCAGCGATGCGGTCAACGCATTGTCCGACCTCCAAATCCGGCTCGCTGGCATGCGCGACGCCTACACGACTGTAGGGGTGCCGACCGGTGTCCGTCCGGGAACGATCAGCGCTCTCGCCCACTACGCACCGCAAGGTGACCCTCTGTTCGGCTCCACGGGAGAGGCCTACGCCGCCCTGCGGCATGTGTACGAGAGGGCAGTGCGGTTGCTGGAGCTGACCGACCTGCCACGCGAAGAGGCCGCCGTGCTCTTGCGTGATGCCGTCACCGATGGCCGGATCACCGTCCTCGATTACATGACAGGCCAGTCCACTCGGCTGAGTGAGACCCGTCGAGCATTCCTGGCCGCAGCACGTCGAACACTCGGAAACAACGACGCTGGATGACCGGACCGCCCACCGCACGTGTCCTGTTTCCCGTAGTTTGAGCAATCTCATCGAAGGTGAGCGCCGGGCACCCCGTCCGACGCTGACACACTCGGTACCGCACACGCTTCAGACGATGGCGTGGTCCACCAGGGCCCACGTGCGTGACAGCTCGCCCGTGGTGATGGCGGTGCCCGGGTCTTCCGCGAGGAGCCGTGCCGCCCCGGTGACCAGGGAGGCGACCGCCACGAGCCGGATCTGCTGGTCCGGGGTGAGCCACAGCGCGTCCTGGACCGCACACGGCACGAACACCAGCTTGCTGCGGGTCTCCTCATCGAGGCCGCCCGTGCCGTCGACCATCACGCCGCCGGGGTCCATGCGGTCGCAGGCCTGCGGGTCCAGGCCGGACATCGCCCTCTCGATCGCTTCGGGCAGGTCCTCACGGATCCAAGAGCCGACCGGGCTGGGATCCAGCCCCGTGGACAAGGAGCGGATCCACGCTGCTGCGCGGCGGCCGGCTACCCCGGCCGCCGCGAGCGCTTCCTCCTCGCCCCCCACGGCTCGAAGGGAACGTCATCGGAGGGCCCGGCGGGCAGGTACGAGAGCGTCACCCCCGGCTAACCGCCCACCGGGTCCGAAGGTTGCGCCGGGCCTGACGCCGCCTCGGATCAGGAGCGGAGGCGTGAGAACCATCCGCCGGACTTCGGCCTGGGCACGGCCTGGTCCTGCTCCTGGTCGTGCTGCTCCTGCCGACTGCTCACACCCCGGACTCGTTCTGAAATGATCAGTTAGTGAGGACGCAGTGCTCACGTTTCTAGAAGTGCCGTGTGTCTGGGCCTTGGGTCGGCTGAAGTTTCCTGTCTACGAGTGGTAGGTGGGCAAAGTGAGGGTGTCGGCCGGTGGGACGAGGAAGCGTGCCAGGAGTGTGCTGGCTGGTTTGGTGGTTGCCGTGCGCAGGACGGTGTTGAGGAGTGCGATGCCGGCCCTGGTGCGGGGCAGGGCGGCGCGCGGGGTTCCCGGCGGTAGCTTCTGTGCGCGTGCGGTGTAAGGGCGCAGGGTGCTCTCGTAGGCGGTGAAGGCGGCGTGGTGGTCGGTGTGGTGGGCGAGTTCTCCAGCCAGGATGTAGGCGCCGGTCAGGGCGAGGCTGGTGCCCATGCCGCTGAGAGGTGAGGCGCAGTAGGCCGCGTCGCCGACTGCGGCGATCCTTCCGGTGAACCAGCGGGGCATGTGGACTTGGCCGACGGACTCGAAGAAGAAGTCGCTGGCGTTGTCCATCTCGGTGAGAATTCGGGGCACTTCCCAGGCGAGGCCGCCGAAGACTCGATGCAGCAGTTGTTTCTGGTCGGTGGTGGCCAGCCTTTCGTCGTCTTGAGCGGGTGTGAGGTAGGAGAGTGCGGCCCGGGTGGTGCCGAGGTTGTCGGGGCGCAGGGTGATCGACCGGTGGCGGGGGGCGTTGTGCCAGCGTGCCCAGCGGCCGTCTGCGGGCTGGTGGGGGATGGTGAAGTACGCCGTGCGGAGTCCGAGGCCCTTGATCCGGGTGTTGGTGAAGACGAGGTCACGGGTGCGGGAGCGGATGCCGTCGGCGGCGATGACGTAGTCGAAGGAGCGCTCGCCGGCGTTCTTGAGTGTGGCGTGGACCTGGGGCCCCTCGTCTTTCAGGGAGGTGATTTCGTCGCCGAAGAGGTATTCGGTGTCGTTGCGGGTGTGTTCGTAGAGCAGAGTGGAGAGGAGCGGGCGGAGAATCTCTAGCTCGGCGACGGGCCCACGGCCGCCGAAGGCGTCCGCCGGGAGGGCGGCTTTGGTTCGGTTCCGGTCGTCGACGAACCGGATGCCAGCCTCGCGGGTCGCCACGTCACGGGCGGCTGCTTCCAGGCCCATGCGGCGGATCACGTCGAGGCCGGCGCCGCGCAGGTCCACGGTCTGGCCGCCGTCGCGCAGGACAAGGGCGCGCTCGACGATGGTGGGTGTCATGCCGTACAAGCTCAGCCAGTATGCGAGTGCGGGACCGGTGATTCCGGCACCCGCGATCAGAACCGTCCTGCGGGACATGCTGCTCCGTTCGGTGAGGGACGTGGTCGGGGGCGGTGCAGAGTGGCGCCCCCGTGTGCGAGTCAGTGAAGAGTGGGTTCCTTGTCCGGCGACGATCTGGTCCCGGATTCCGCTGCGGCGGGGGAAGCCGGGATGAGGAACGAGGCGATCAGTCCCAGTAGGACGAACCCGGCGGCCACGTAACCGCCGAGGACGACGCCGTCGGTCATCGCCGCCCGCCCCGCGTCCGCGACGGAGGCCGTCTGCGGGTTCGCGGCCAGGGGGCCGATCGCGGCCCCCGCGCTGTCGGTGACGGCCCCGGTGAGCCGGTCCGCCTCGCCCGCGGGCAGGCCGCCGCCGGTGAGGCGGTCGTTCAGCCGGGTGCTCAGCGTCGTGAAGAACACTGTGGTCAGAGCGGCGATACCGAGGGCGGAGCCTAGCTGGCGGAAGGCGCTCTGCACCCCGGACGCCTGCCCAGAGCTGGCCTCGGGGACGTCGTTGAGGACGACGTTGGTGACCTGCGCGGTCGCGAAGCCGACGCCGATCCCGTACAGGAAGAGCACCAGGGAGACGGACCACCAGGAGCTGTCCGGCGCGGCGATCAGCCCGATCCCGGCGAGCCCCACGACCTCCAGCGCGAGCCCGACGCGCAGCTGGCCGAGCGGGGCCACCTTGGCGGCCATGCCGAAGCTCGCACCGCTGGCGACGAAGGAACCGATGGCCACGGGGACCAGGGCCAGACCGGCCTGGAGAGCGCTGTAGCCGAGGGTGAACTGGAGCCAGAGCGGCAGGATCGTGACGACGCCGAACTCACCGATGCCGATGATCAGCGTGGCGATGTTGCCGCTCCGGAACGAGGCGATGGAGAACAGGCTCACGTCCATCAGCACCCGGTCCGGGACACCGGCCCGGCCGAGGACGATCTGCCGCCGTACGAACGCGAAGAGGCTGACCGCCGAGAGGACGAGCGCCACCAGGACGGGCGAGGGGCCGCCGGACCAGGTGAGGCCGAGGACCTCCAGCGGGTGCACGGTGGTGATCCAGCCGTACGTACGCCCCTCGACCAGGCCGAAGGCGAGCAGCCCGAGAGCCGCGACGGAGAGCAGCGCTCCGGGCACGTCGATACGGCCCCGGGCCCGGGGCGAGGGCGACATGTACAGCAGCACCCCGGCCCCGACCAGCACGGACAGCGGCACGTTGATGCCAAAGGCCCAGCGCCACGAGACGTGCTCGGCGAGCCAGCCGCCCAGCAGCGGGCCGAGCGCGGCGGCGGCTCCGATGGTCGAGCCCCACACCGCGAACGCCTGGCCGCGCGCCTTGCCGGTGAAGGTCGCCTTCAGCAGCGAGAGCGAGGTCGGCAACAGCATCGCCGCTCCGGCGCCCTGGAGGAACCGGGCCAGGATCAGCAGCCCGCCGTTGGGCGCGAGACCGGCCAGCACACTGGTCGCCCCGAAGACGACGACACCGCTCAGGAAAATCCGGCGGGCCCCGAAGATGTCGGCCAGCCGACCGGTGAGCAGGAGCAGCGCCGCGAAGACGATCGCGTACGACTCCTGGATCCACTGCGCCTGGACGGAGGTGGCGTCCAGGTCCTCGATGACCGAGGGGACGATCACGTTCACGATCGTGGTGTCCACCACGATCAGTGCCACCCCCAACGCGATCGCGATCAGGCCGAGCCACCGGCGCGTGGCGGACGGTTCACGCACAACAACTCCTTCCATCATGGAATAGTTTTATGGTGGAAACATAAAGTGGTGGAGGTAGGTTGTCAAAAGGCGGCACGGGACCGACCTCCCGTGCCACACGAGAAGGGCGGCGTTGGCAGTGGACGCATCCGAACCCGGTCACCTGTCGGCACAGAGGGAGCGGCTGATCGAAGGACTGCAGTCCTACGGCACCCGATACACCGAGCTGGGCCGGCTGTTCGCCGACTGGCTCGGCCTGCACTCCACCGACGCAGTGGCACTGCTACAGATCGCCGCGGCGGACGAGAGAGGCACCCCGCTCTCCCCGGCCCGGCTCGGAGAGCGCATCCAGCTGTCGCCCAGCGCGACAACGGCACTCCTGAACCGCCTCGAAGCCGCAGGCCACATCACCCGCAGCCGCGAGCACACCGACCGCCGCCTGGTCACCCTTCGCAGCGGCCCTCACGTGCAAGAGCGCGCCGACGAGTTCTTCCGACCCCTGGGAGGCCAACTGGACGCAGCCATGGCCGCATACTCCCCCGAGATGCTGGCCGGGTTCGAAGCCCTGCTCACAGACCTGTGCGCGACCATGGACGCCCACATCGCCGAGCGGACACCCACCAACTGACCCGCAACCGCACGCGACGTCCTGCAGCTGCCAAGCCGCGCGACGGCCCGCCGCCTCGTTGGCGGCCGTG
>BMTG01000038.1 GCA_014649555.1 Streptomyces globisporus
GTCGGAACCTGCGTCTACCCGGTGCCCGACGAGGAGCCGGCCGAGGTGCTGCCCATCGGCACCCCTCTGCCCAACATGACGATGTACGTCCTCGACGCGGCACTCGAACCCACCCCGGTCGGCGTCCCGGGCGAGCTGTACGTCGGTGGCACCGGGGTCGCACGCGGCTACGCCGGCCGACCCGACCTCACCGCCGACCGCTTCCTCCCCGACCTCTACGGAACACCCGGCAACCGCCTCTACCGCACCGGCGACCTCGTCCGCACCCGCCCCGACGGCGCCGTCGAATTCCTCGGCCGCCTCGACGACCAGATCAAGATCCGCGGCTACCGCATCGAGCCCGGCGAGATCCAGAGCACCCTCACCGACCACCCCGCCATCCGCGACGCCGTCGTCGTGGCCCGCCCCACCGCCACCGGCGAGACCCTCCTCGTCGCGTACTACGTGGCGCACCAGGAACTCGACCCGGCCGACCTCGGAAAACACGCCGCCACCCGGCTCCCCGACTACATGCTGCCCACCACCTACATCCAACTCGACACCATCCCGCTCAACACCAACGGCAAGACCGACAAGCGCGCCCTCCCCGACCCCGACGACACCGCGAGCGCCGCGGCGGGCATCGCGCCCCGCACCGTCACCGAGGAGCGGATCGCCGACATCTGGAGCGAACTCCTCGGCACCCGGGTGGGCGTGGAGGACAGCTTCTTCCAGAGCGGCGGGAACTCCATCCTCGCCATCCGCCTCATCTCGCGGATCCAGGAGGAGTTCGACATCGACTTCAAGGTGCGCACCGTCTTCGAGGGCCCGACCGTGGCCCGGCTCGCCGCCGCCGTGGAGGCCGCGGTCACCGCCGAGATCGACGCGGAGCTGGCCGCGTACCCCCCAGCCGCACACCCGCACGCAACCCCGACGAACGGCCAGGCACTGGCGAAGGAGTTCACGGTATGAGCACGGACGCGATCATCCCCGCCGGCCTCAGCACCGACGGGCCCGGAGCGGGCCCGGAGGTCCAGACCTCCGAGCGGGCCCGCCAGGAGTTGATCCGGCGGCGCCTGGCCGGCCGGGGCCCCGGCCGCAGACCGGCGATACCGCGGGCCGACCGGGCGGCCCCCCTGCGGCTCTCCTACGGCCAGGAACAGATGTGGTTCCTCAGCCGCCTCGACCCGGACAGCACCCAGTACCTCGTCCCGTTCGTCGTCACCCTGACCGGGCCTCTCGACGCCGGCCTGCTCGGCACCGCCTGGCAGCGCCTCACCAAACGCCACGAGATCCTGCGCACCCGCTACGCCCTGGCCGGGGAGATCCCGGTCCAGGTCGTCTCCGACGCCGAGCGGGTCACCCTGCCCGTCGTCGACCTGACCGGCACCGCCCCCGGTGCGCGGACGGCCGCCGTCCAGGACGTCATCGATCGAGAGCTGTTCCTCCCCTTCGATCTGGAGCGCGACCTGCCCGTCCGGGGTCGGCTGCTGCGGCTCGCCGACGACGAGCACGTCCTGGCCCTGGTCTTCCACCACATCGCCTGCGACGCCTGGTCCACCGAGGTCGTCGCCCGCGAACTGAGCGCCCTCTACACGGCCCTCGCCGAGGGTACGGAGGCGGCCCTTCCACCGGTCCCCGTGCAGTACGCCGACTTCGCCGCCTGGCAGCGCGCCGAGATGTCCGGTGCGACGCTGGAGCGCCACCTCGACTACTGGAAGAGCCAGCTCGTCGGGCTCACCCCCATCGAGCTGCCCACCGACCGCCCCCGCAAGGCCGTCCGTGACGCGTCCGGCGCCACCGTGGCCTTCTCCCTCCCCGGCGAACTCGCCACCCGGCTGCGGGCGTTCGCCGAGGACCAGGACGCCACGCTTTTCATGGTGGTCCTGGCCGCCTACCACGGCCTGCTCGCCCGGTACACAGGCACCGCCGACATCGCCGTCGGCACCGTCGTCTCCGGGCGCGGCCGCCCCGAGCTCCAGGGCATGGTCGGCTACGGCATCAACAGCCTGGTCCTGCGCGGCCACTGGGAGGACGAGCCGACCTTCCGCGAACTGGTGGCCCGCACCAAGGACACCGTGCTGGGCGCCTTCGACCATCAGGGCGTGCCCTTCGCCCAGCTCATCGACGCCGTCCAGCCCGAACGCGACCTCGCCCGCAACCCGCTGTTCGACGTGGCACTGACCATGCACGGCGAGCGCACCGACGCTTTCGCCCTGCCCGGCATCGCCGCAGAACCCTTCCAGGGCGAGGGCGACGCCGCCAAGTACGACCTCGACCTCCAGTTCCGAGAGGGCGCCGACGGATCCCTGCACGGGCACCTGGAGTACGCCGTCGAACTCTTCGACCGCACCACCGCCGAGCGGCTCACCGGGCACCTGGTGCGGCTGCTGGACGCGGCCGTCACCACCCCCGACCGCGAGGTCGGCGCCCTCGGCCTGCTCGGCGCGGACGAGCACGCCCTGCTCACCGCGGGCGCCGCCGTCACCGGCAAGGTCACCGGCACCGTGCACGGCGCCTTCGAGGCGCAGGTCCGGCGGACCCCGGACGCCGTCGCCGTCACTTTCGAGGCCGAGGAACTGACGTACGCGCAGCTCAACGAACGGGCCAACCGCATCGCCCACCGGCTGCGGGCGGCGGGCGTCGGCCCGGAGACCCTCGTGGGCGTCTGCCTGGAGCGCTCGGCCGACCTGGTCCCCGCGCTGCTCGGCGTCCTCAAGGCGGGCGGCGCCTATCTGCCGCTCGACCCGGCGGCGCCGGCCGACCGGCTCGGCTTCATGATCGCCGATGCCGCCGTCGCGGTCGTCGTCACGCAGAGCGCGCACGCGGGGCTCCTGGCCCCGCTGCACTCCGGCACGACCCTGGTCCTGGACGCGGACGGGACTCGGGAGACTGCCCCGGCCCACGACCCGGAGCCCGTCGCGGGCGCCGGCCACCTCGTCTACGTCATCTACACCTCGGGCTCCACCGGCCGCCCCAAGGGCGTCTGCCTCACCCACGCCAACGTGCTGCGCCTGTTCGACGTCACCGGCCGCCGCACCGGCTTCCACGCCGACGACGTGTGGACGCTGTTCCACTCATACGCTTTCGACTTCTCCGTGTGGGAGATGTTCGGCGCGCTGCTGCACGGCGGGCGCCTGGTCGTCGTGCCGAAGGAGGTGACCCGCGACCCGTCCGCCTTCCTCGAACTGCTCGTCGACCAGCGGGTCAGCGTCCTCAACCAGACGCCGTCCGCGTTCCGCGCCCTGGTCGCCGCCGCCCGCGAGGGAGACCCGCGCGTGGACCGGCTGGCGCTGCGGACCGTGGTGTTCGGCGGGGAGAAGCTGGAGGTCGCCGACCTGCGGCCGTGGGCCGACCGGCTCGGCCTCGCCAGGCCGACGCTCGTCAACATGTACGGGATCACCGAGACCACCGTGCATGTCACCCACCACGAGCTGACGGCGACCGACCTGGGCGCGGGCGTCAGCCCCGTCGGCGTCGCCCTCGACGACCTGGCCGTCCACCTCCTGGACGGACGCGGCAACCCGGTCCCCGTCGGCGTCTTCGGCGAGATCCACGTCGCCGGGCGCGGTGTGGCGCGCGGCTACCTGGGCCGGCCCGAGCTGACCGCCGAGCGCTTCGTACCCGACCCCTTCGGGGAGCCCGGCAGCCGGCTGTACCGCAGCGGCGACGTGGCCCGCCGGCTCGCCGACGGCACCCTGGAGTTCCTCGGCCGCAACGACGAACAGGTCAAGATCCGCGGCTTCCGCATCGAGCTGGGCGAGATCAACGCCGCGCTCGGTGCGCGGGAGAGCATCCGTGACGCCGTGGTCCTGGCACGTGAGGTCACCCCCGGCGACCTCCAGCTCGTGGCCTATGTGGTGCCCGCGCCCGGCACGGAGTTCGACGCCGCCGCCCTGCGCACAGCGCTCGGCCGCGACCTGCCCGAGTACATGGTCCCGGCCTACTTCGTCGCCATCGACCAGCTGCCGCTGACCGTGAACGGCAAGCTCGACGACAAGGCGCTGCCCGCGCCGCAGCCCGGCGCCGTGCGCGCCGCCGGTCAGACGTACACCGCGCCGCGCACCGGACTGGAGCGCCAGATGGCCGCGATCTGGGGCGAGGTCCTCAGGGTGCCGTCCGTCGGCGTCCACGACAGCTTCTTCGACCTGGGCGGGCATTCGTTGCGCGCCATCAACCTCGCCGGGCACCTGCGCGAGGCCGGTCTCGACGTGTCCGTGCGCGATCTCTTCGAGCACCGCACGGTGGCCCGGCTGGCGGAGCGGCTCGCCGAACGCGCGCCGGTGGTCCGCACGGCCGGCGTCCAGCCGTTCGAGCTGGTCGCGGCCGCCGACCGGAAGCGGATGCCGGCGGGCCTGGCGGACGCGTACCCGATGTCGCAGGTCCAGATCGGCATGGTCGTCGAGATGCTCAGCGACGCCCGCCACCCGTACCACAACTCCACATCGTTCCGGGTCCGGGACGACCGGCCCTTCTCGGTCGAGGCGCTGCGTGCGGCGGTCCGGGCGGCCGTGACGCGCCACGAGGTCCTGCGCACCTCCTTCGACCTCAACTCCTACGACGTGCCGATGCAGTTGGTGCACCGTGACGTCGATCCGCCGGTCGCGGTCAACGACCTAGGCGGCCTGGACGCCGCCGGCATCGAGAGCGCGCTGCGAGAGTTCACCGCCCGGGAGCGGGCCACGCTCATCCCGCTGGACGCGGCCCCGCAGCTGCGGCTGACCGGGCACGCCTGCGACGACGGCAGCTGGTGGCTGACGATCACCGAGTGCCACGCCATCCTCGACGGCTGGAGCCACCACTCCCTCCTGATGGAGCTCGTCGAGGGGTACGACCGGGCGCGCGGTGGCGCCGCGATCACGCGCCCCGAGGCACCCGGCGTCCGGTTCGCGGACTTCGTCGCAGCCGAGCTGGCCTCGCGCGAGGAGGGCGCGGACCGCGCGTACTGGACGGACATCGTCGAGCGCTACGAGCCGTTCGCCTTCCCCGAGGCGTGGGCGGGCGACGGGGAGGCGGGTGCCCCGCACCGCGTCAAGGTTCCCGTGCACGACCTGGAGGACCGGCTGCGCGCACTGGCCTCGGCGGCCGGGGCGTCCTTCAAGAGCGTGCTGCACGCCGCGTACCTCAGGACGATGAGCGCGGTCACCGGCCAGGAGAGGTTCTTCACCGGCCTGGTCTGCAACGCGCGCCCCGAGGCGCTGGGCGCCGACGGCGTCTACGGCATGCACCTGAACACTCTGCCGTTCGCCTTCGACGGCGCCTTCGGCACCTGGACCGACCTGGTGGCACGGGTCTTCGGCCGCGAGGTGGAGCTGTGGCCGCACCGCGGCTACCCGATGCCCGACATCCAGCGTGCCGCGCCGGACGCCGGGCGGCTGGTCTCGGTCCGCTTCAGCTACCACGACTTCGACCAGGTCGACCGCGAGCAGGTCGACTACCTGGCGAGCATCGACGACAGCCCCACCGAGTTCCCGCTCGGCGTCTCCGCCCGCCTGGGCCACCTCTTCCTCACCGGCGGACGCAAGCACCTGACCGAGCAGGCCCTCCAGCACCTCGCGGGCATCCTGCGCCAGGTGCTGGAGGCCATGGCCGCCGACCCGCTCGGCGACGCCGCCGCCTCCTGCCTCCCGGTGGCCGACCAGGACCGCCTGCTGGTCGAAGGCACCGGTGAGCGGGCCGATTTCGGCACCGCCGCCGTACCGTCCCGGTTCGAGGAGCAGGCCCGCCGCACCCCGGGCGCGACGGCCGTCTCACTGGCCGGCACGTCTGTGACGTACGCGGAGCTCGACGCGCGCGCCAACCGGCTCGCGCACCACCTGCGCGCGCTGGGCGTGCGCCCGCACACCCCGGTCGGCGTCCTGCTGGACCGGGGGCCCGACCTGCTCGCGGCGTTCCTCGGGGTGTGGAAGGCCGGCGCGTCGTACGTGCCGATCGACCCGTCCTACCCGGCCGAGCGGATCGCCTCGATGCTGGAGACGGCCGGCGCCGCCTTCGCCGTGACGCAGGAGGCGTACGAGGCACGCTTCAGCGGCTTCACGACGGTACGGGCGGACGACCCGGCGATCGACACACAACCGGCCACCGCACCCGAGCGGGCCGAGGACCCGCAGGCGCTCGCCTACACCATCTTCACCTCCGGCTCGACCGGCCGCCCCAAGGGCGTCGAGGTCACCCACCAGGGCCTGGCCAACCATGTCGCTTGGGCGGCACGGGAGTTGGCATCCCAGGGACACGGCGGCGCACCACTGTTCTCCTCGGTCGCCTTCGACCTCGTCGTCCCCAACCTCTGGGCCCCCCTCGTCACCGGCCAGAAGGTGCACACCGTCGCCCAGGACACCGACATGGCCGACCTGGGCCGCGAGGTCGCCGCGGCGGCACCGTACAGCTTCATCAAGCTGACACCGGGCCATCTCGACGTCCTGGCCGAGCAGTTGACCGCGGAACAGGCCGCCTCGCTCGC
>BMTG01000039.1 GCA_014649555.1 Streptomyces globisporus
TTCGACGGACACCAGCCCTACACCCCCGACGAGGTCCGCGAAGCGCTCCAGATCGGGCCCGACGCGCCCATCATCACGACGGACGCCCGGCACCGGGCCGACGCCAAGAGCGGCCTGATCACACTGGTCGAGCACGCCCTGATGGCACGCCTGAAGTAGTTCTCCCACCAGGCACAAGTCGATATCGGTATACGGAAGTTGCAGTAGTCACGCGGGGGCGGCCTGTGTCGTTTGACACGATCCGCCCCCGTGTTCATAACGTTTCGACAGAGAATTGACTCCGCACCGCCACCCGATGCATCCATTCGGTGCCACTGCGCTCACATGAGCCCCGCCTTTTGACGGGGCTCGCTCTTTATGCCCGATTTATCTGAGGCCTGGGCCACTCGGAATCGGCGATTCCGAGTGTTTGGAACGGGGCCGGTCCCCGTGCTGCAATTCGACGAACTCCCCAGTAGTACGGCCCTGAACGAAATAATCCGGCACAACGTAGGTGCCGACGCCGAGAGGTTGTTGGTCGAGTGAGGCGAAGCAACGAGGGCTCCGCGGCGCAGCCCGAGCGGGGCAACTTCACCCCGCCGCCGCGCGCTGTGGCGTCCCCTGCGGTTGTGTCCGACACGGAGTCCGCGGGTGGCGGCAGCACCAGTCGGCTGTCCCCCCGCAACTGGCGGGTGGCCACCCGGCTGAACGCGATCCTCCTGATCCCGGTGCTGATCGGCCTGGTCATGGGCGGCTTCCAGGTGAAGGGCTCCATCGATACATGGGGCGAGGCCCAGGACGCCGAGAAGATCGCCGTCGTCGTGCGCGCCGCGTCCGACTACGGGCAGGCGCTGCTGAACGAGCGGGACCTCACCGCCCAGCCGCTGCTCTCGGGCGACCGTGACGCCGATGTGGTCGAGCAGACCCGGGCCACCACGGACGAGGCCGCGCGGAAGTTCGACGCCGCGGTGAAGGACATGCCGTCCAAGCCCGGTCTGGAACGCCGCCTGAAGCTCTTCAAGGGCGAGGAGCCCAAGCTTCCCGAGCTGCGCAAGGCCGCCTACTCGCAGGCCCTGGACCCGGTGAAGACCGAAGAGGGCTACGTCCAGGTCCAGCACTCGCTGATGGAGTTCTCCAACGAGCTCGGCCTCGGCACCGGCAACATCACGAGCTACGGCCGTACGGTCTACGCGATCGAGCTGTCCAAGGCTGCAGAATCGCTTCAGCGCTCGATCGGCATGCACCTCCTGGTACGCCCGAGCAAGAAGCCCGCCACCTACGACGCCCAGGTCAAGGCCTTCGGCTCGTACAACTACCTGGAACAGATCGCGCTCGGCGAGTTCAACTCCGGCGGCACCCAGGCCGACGTCGACCGCCTCAAGCAGGTCATGGCCGGCAAGGCCGCCGAGGGTGCCAAGCAGCTGAAGGCCGCCAAGGAGCAGGCCGATGCCGCGGGCGAGCCCTTCGTGGCGCCGCCGAGCATCGACGGCTCGGTCTTCGACGGCATGGCCCAGGAGATCGGCAAGGGGCAGGACCCCGCGGAGCTGGCGAAGAAGGGCATCACGCCCGAGACCTGGATGACTGCGGCGACCGCCAAGTTCGAGGGGTACGCCACCGTCGAGGACGAGCTGGTCACCAAGGCGGTGGACGAGGCGGCGAACATCTCCTCCGACGCCAAGACCGACGCCATCGTCAACGGCCTCATCGTCGTCATCGCGCTGCTGGCCGCGTTCATCCTGGCCGGGCTCATGGCCCGCCAGATGAGCCGCTCGATGCGCCAGCTGCGTACCGCCGCCTTCGGCATCGCCGAGCAGCGCCTGCCCTCCCTCGTCGACCAGCTCTCGCGTACCGACCCGGGCCGGGTCGACACCCGGGTGCAGCCGATCCCGATCACCACGCAGGACGAGATCGGCGAGGTCGCCCGCGCCTTCGACCAGGTGCACCGCGAGGCCGTCCGGCTCGCCGCCGAGCAGGCCATGCTGCGGGGCAACGTCAACGCGATCTTCACGAACCTCTCGCGCCGCAACCAGTCGCTCATCGAGGGCCAGCTGACCCTGATCACCGACCTGGAGAACAACGAGGCCGACCCGGACCAGCTGGAGAGCCTCTTCAAGCTGGACCACCTCGCGACCCGTATGCGCCGGAACGGCGAGAACCTCCTCGTCCTCGCGGGCGAGGAGCCCGGCCGTCGCTGGGACCAGCCGGTGCCCCTGGTGGACGTCCTGCGGGCCGCCTCCTCCGAGGTGGAGTCCTACGAGCGCATCGAACTCGCCGGCGTCCCCGAGGCCGAGATCCACGGCCGGGCCGTGACCGACCTCGTGCACCTGCTCGCCGAGCTGCTGGAGAACGCCACCACATTCTCCTCGCCGCAGACCAAGGTCAGGGTCACCGCGACCCGGCTGCCCGACGGCCGGGTCATGGTCGAGATCCACGACAAGGGCATCGGCCTCACCGCCGAGGACTTCGCCGACATCAACCACAAGCTGGCCAACCCGCCGACCGTGGACGCCGCGGTGTCCCAGCGCATGGGCCTGTTCGTGGTCGGCCGGCTGGCCGACCGGCACGGGATCCGGGTCCAGCTGCGCCCCTCGGGCGAGCAGGCCGGGACCACCTCGCTGGTCATGCTGCCGGACGCCATCACCCACGGTGGCGGGGGCGAGCAACAGGGCGGCCATGGCGACTTCACCGTCTCCTCGATCATCCCCGAGCAGCAGTCGGCCTTCGATCCGGCTCCGCAGCAGGCCCCGATGCGTACGGCGGCGGAGCTCGGCTTCGACGACTCGCGCTACGAGCCGCAGGCGGACCCGGGTCAGCTGGACCCGGTCAACCGTTCGCTGATGCGCGAGGAGCGCAGGGCGGCCCTGGAGGCCCAGACGGGCGTCGGCGGCCCCTTCGCGGACAACACCCGGGAACAGCAGGGCTACGCACCGGAGCCGTACGCGAGCGACCCGTACGGCGACCAGCAGCAGCCGCAGCAGCAGGGCTACGCCGAAGAGCAGTACGGCCAGGACCAGTACGGGCAGCAGCAGCAGCCGCAGCAGCAGTACCAGGGGTCGTACGAGCAGCAGCAGTACGGCGCCGGGGACGGCTACCCGCAGCAGGCGCAGCGGCAGCAGCAGGACGGCTACGACGGCTACACGGAATCGGCATATGCCGTTCCGGACGCCCGGCAGGGTCATGCCGCCGACGCGTACGCGGCCTCGGCGGACCAGTCCCACCAGGATGACTGGCCTGTTCAGAACGGTTTCCAGAATGGTTATGAGCCGATCGCTCCGGCCGAACCGGAATCTGTTCCGAGCCCGCCCGCGGAGCCTGCGGAGCGCGTAGGCTTCGACCGTCCGGGACCCACCCCGAACGCCGGCCACGAGCTGACCGAAGCCGGTCTGCCGCGTCGCGGCGGTCAGCAGCACTGGCAGCCCGGCCCCGGCGGCCGCGGCAACGACCAGCCCGCTCCGGCCCAGCGGCCCCTGCCTCAGCAGGAACAGCGGCAGGACCCGCAGGCGGACGGGGACGGCTCCGACGACTGGCGCTCGACCAACGACGAGCGCTGGGAGCGGGCCGAGAAGCTCCGTGAGCCGAAGGCGGGCGGAATCACCCCCTCCGGTCTCCCCCGGCGCGTACCCAAGGCCAACCTGGTCGAGGGCACGGCGGAGCAGACCCAGCAGGGCGGCCCACAGGTCTCCCGCGCACCCGAGGACGTCCGCGGCAGGTTGAGCAACCTGCGGCGGGGGATCCAGCGGGGACGCAGCGCGGGGTCGGACACCAGTACCACCTACAACCAGGAGCGTTAGTGTGAGCCCGATGAGCCAGGCGGCGCAGAATCTCAACTGGTTGATCACCAATTTCGTGGACAACACCCCCGGGGTGTCGCACACGGTGGTGGTCTCCGCCGACGGACTCCTGCTGGCGATGTCCGAAGGTTTCCCGCGCGACCGCGCCGACCAGCTGGCGGCCGTCGCCTCCGGTCTGACGTCGCTGACCGCGGGTGCCTCGCGGATCTTCGAGGGCGGCGCCGTGAATCAGACCGTTGTGGAGATGGAGCGGGGATTCCTCTTCCTCATGTCCATCTCCGACGGATCGTCGCTCGCCGTTCTGGCCCACCCGGACGCCGATATCGGTCTGGTTGGGTACGAAATGGCCCTTCTGGTGGACCGCGCGGGCAGTGTCCTGACTCCGGACCTCCGCGCCGAACTTCAGGGAAGTCTTCTTAACTAGTAGACAGACAGTGCGTTTCTCGCCACCGCACCATAAAGTGCGGTGGCGCGGCCCCACTGGGATCGGCGACCGGCAGTCGGAGGAGGAAACGTGGCAACACCCACAGGCGGGCACTCATACAACGGTGACCAGAGGGTTCCGGGTGAGCACGGTGACAACCGTTTCGGCTTCCCCGCCGCACCCGGTGGTCAGGGACCCGGGCAGTATCAGCCATACCAGCACCCGCAGGGTGCTCAGGGCGGCCAGGGGTCCGAGTGGCCCCCGCAGCAGCAGGGATCGGGGTGGCCGCAGCAACCGCAGCCGCCCCAGCGGTACGACGCGCCCCAGCAACCGCGCATTCAACCGGTGCACCAGCGGCGGGCTCCCGAGCCCGACAGGCCCGCCGCGCACAACCCGCTGGTCCGTCCGTACGCCATGACCGGCGGCCGGACCCGGCCGCGTTACCAGCTCGCCATCGAGGCGCTGGTCAGCACGACGGCCGATCCGGCCCGGCTGCAAGGGCAGTTGCCCGAGCATCAGCGGATCTGCCGGCTCTGCATCGAGATCAAGTCGGTCGCCGAGATCTCGGCCCTTCTCTCGATCCCCCTCGGCGTTGCCCGGATCCTCGTCGCCGACCTGGCCGAGGCCGGACTCGTCGCTATCCATCAGCCCGGCGGCGACGAGGCCGCCGGCGGCCAGCCAGATGTGACACTGCTCGAAAGGGTGCTCAGTGGACTTCGCAAGCTCTAGCGGCGGAGCGGCCCGCTCCACTACCTCGGCGAAGATCGTGGTGGCAGGGGGCTTCGGCGTGGGTAAGACCACGTTTGTCGGTGCCGTCTCGGAGATCAACCCGCTGCGCACCGAAGCCGTGATGACGTCCGCCTCGGCGGGCATCGACGATCTGACCCACACCGGGGACAAGACCACCACGACGGTGGCCATGGACTTCGGACGTATCACCCTGGACCAGGACCTGATCCTGTACCTGTTCGGTACGCCCGGGCAGGACCGCTTCTGGTTCAT
>BMTG01000040.1 GCA_014649555.1 Streptomyces globisporus
GTCGTGCGTCGTTGCATGGCGGAGGTGCACGAGCGTGGCCAACAGGCGGTCGATGAAGAGCAGCTTGTACTTGGCCCCGGCACCGACAGCCCGGCGGCGAGGGCGTGACGTCAGCACAGCCTGGTGCCGCTCGTGCCACAACGGACCGATCTCCGCGACGAGTTCTGCGATCACGTCGGGCGCCAGACCGGTGATCCGCTGGCTACGGATGATTGCTGCACGTGTCCGGATCCCCACCACACGGACCATGACCAACGATCAAGGTCTCGACGCGCTACCGCCAACCATGCACGAGGTCGTTAGGGGGCTCACGGTGGCTATACGAGGCGACGGCACGGCTGCGGACCTTCGACGAAGGTCATCAGGACCGCATCCGGTTCCCTGGAATACCGGTGGGAGCCGCGCGACGGTCCGGTGATCGTCGTGCTGCACGGGGCCATATGCGGGCCGGGCTGCCACTGGGGGAGAAGGTCTACCGTGCGGCGGGATACTTGCTGCTGGTTCCCTCGCGGCCCGGCTACGGCGCCACGGACCTGTCGGTCGGGGCGGCCCCCGAGGGCTTCGCCGACGCCGTGGCCGTCCTCTGCGGGCTTCTGGGGATCGGGCGCTCCCATGATGTCCTCGACCAGCTGTCCGGGGAGCACCGGGCCGAAGTGATCGCGCTGCTGTCGTCGATGCGTTCCGGCCGAGGATTCGTGAACGACCTGGCTCAGCTCGGTGGGGACGGAAGCCCTGGGAGGGGCGCGTCGCACAGCCGGCGCTCGTCATCGCGTCGAGGCGCGATGGTTCCGATCCCTACGGCCATGCGGTCGAACTCGCGCGGACCCTGCCCCCGGGCCGAGCTGGTGGACAGCGAGGCGGCCGGTCATTTCGTGTGGTTCGGCCCCGATCGGAACCGGATCGAACAGCTGATCACCGCGTTCCTCGCGCAAGGCGCAACGGCGGGCGGAGGGTGAGACGTGCGGGTGAGGTGACGGCGGAGGTCAGGCCTGGCCGGCGTCGTACTGCTCCCTCCAACGGTCGATCAGCGCCGCCATCTCCCGCTGCATGAAACCGTAGAAGTCCTGCATCTCGTCCAGGCGCAGACCCACGACGCCTTCCCTGCCCGCGATCTTGATGCCTCCCGCGGCGGCGTCCCACATGCTGGCCAGCAGCGTGTTCTGGTTGCCCATCAGGGTGGCCCAGGCGTGCTTACGGAAGCGGTAGTGATCGCGACGGCTCCCGGGGGCGGGTACGCGCTCGATCATGCCGGTCGGAATCAACTGGTTCACCGCCCCCGACACCGCGCCCGAACTGATGCGCAGCGACTCGCAGAGCTCGCCGGCGGTCATGGTCTCGTGCCGGCTGAACAGCAGTGCCGTCATCACCCGTGCCGTGGTCTTCTGCATGCCGCCTTGAGAGAGGGTCAGCGCCAGCTTCTCCGCGTGTTCACGCAGTTCCTGGTCCACGTCTTCCGCGTCATGCATGCCGAGCCTCCTCCTGAGCGGGATCTCCAGGATACATATAAGCCTTAACACTCTGAGCGTTCAAAGATCTCTGAAACTCGACTATGTTCCGGGTATGGAAAACGTGATTGAGCTCCGCGAGCTCACCAAGACGTACGGCACGCGGCGCGGTCTCACCGGCCTCACCCTCGATGTGGTCCAGGGGGAGGTGTTCGGCTTCCTCGGTCCCAACGGCGCAGGGAAGTCCACCACGATCCGGCTGCTGCTGGACCTCATCCGGCCCACGGCCGGCCGGGCCACCGTCCTCGGGCTCGACCCACGGGGTGACGGCGTCCAACTGCGCCGTCGTGTCGGATATCTGGCCGGGGACTTCGTGTGCGACGGGCGCCAGAACGTCCGGGCCTACCTGCGGTTCCTGGCGGAGTTGCGGGGAGGAGTCCCGCAGGCCCGTATCGACGCTCTGGCCGACCGGCTCGGCCTGGACCAGTCGACGAAGATCAAGAAGCTGTCGAAGGGCAACCGGCAGAAGGTCGGACTCGTGCAGGCGTTCATGCACACCCCGGAACTTCTCGTCCTCGACGAGCCCAGCTCCGGACTCGACCCGCTGGTCCAGCAGACGTTCCTCGACATGGTGGCGGAGGCCGCCGCCGGCGGCCGGACGGTGTTCATGTCCAGTCACATCATGAGCGAGGTGGAGGCCGTCGCCGACCGGGTCGGCATCATCCGCGACGGGAGCCTGGTCGCCCTGGACACCGTGGCGAACCTCCGCACCGGAGCGATCTGCGATGTCGAGGTCACCTTCGAGGCAAGCGTCCCGGTGAGCGCCTTCGAGGCGCTGCCCGGTGTGGGCCGACTCCACCTCGACGAGACGGGCACACGGCTCACCTGCCAGATCTCGGGGCCACCGGACGCCTTCATCAAAACTCTGGCCCATTTCTCCGTCACGGGCCTGCGCGCCACCGAGTCCGCTCTCGACGAGGTCTTCCATGCCTACTACGACGGGGCCGAGGCAGCGCCGCGCACCGACTCGACCACTCTCGCCTGACCCGGCACTCCCGCAGCTCCACCACACCGGTACGGAAAGGATCCACCCCCATGAGCGCCGCCGCAATCCTCACCAAGACGCTGTCGGACAGCCGTCGAGGTCTCATCGGCTGGGCTGTCGGCACCGCACTGGTGGGGATGGTGTACGCCAGCACCTACCCCTCCCAGCGCGAGAACGTGGACAGCATTCCCGAGGCCCTTCGTCAGAGCCTCAACGTCGACGGCACGGCCGCCGGCTATCTGCAGGCCTCCGTGTTCGGCATCATCGTTCCGCTCCTTGCGATGATCTACGGCGTGACCATGGGGGCGAGGGCCATCGCCGGTGACGAGGAATCAGGGCAGCTCGATCTGCTGCTCGCGCACCCGATCACACGGACCCAGCTGGTCCTCCAGCGGTTCGGCGCTCTGGTGGCCGGAGCGTTCGGCATCTCCGCCCTGGTCTGGCTCGCGGTCCTCGCCGTGCGTGGCAGTGCCGAGCTGACCAGTGTGAGCCCCCTCCAGTTCCTGGCTCAGTGCTTCAGCCTGGCTCTTCTGGCGATCACTTTCGGCGCTCTCGCCGTCGGGGTCGGAGCCGCTGTGGGGAGGCGCGCGGTGGTCCTCGTCGTCGTTGCCGTCGTGGGGGTGCTCTCGTACACGGCCAGCACCTTCGCCACGCAGATCGGCGCCGACTGGATCGCCCACCTGTCGCCCTTCCACTACTACATCGGTGGAGAGCCGCTGCGGAACGGTTTCCAATGGGGTGATGCCGCTGTGCTCGTCATCGCCTCGGCGATCTTCGTCGCGGCCGGTCTCGCTCGTTTCAACCGCCGCGACATCAATAGCTGAGGATCCTCCGCAAGAGTCAGGATTCCGGCAAGGCCCAGGCTTGTCGGGGTGGTGGTGATGATGAGGTTCTCTGTTCCGGGGCTGGAAAACGAGCGGATTCGGCGCTCCGCCAGGTGGACGCGCGGGGGCGTGAGCGGGGGCCGTGGCGCCTCCAGGTAGGTGGGCCCTGCACCGCCGTCAGAATTCCGACAGTGGTTCGCGTGCTCCGTGGCATTTGCCGTGGGCGCCCGACAAGGTGGTCACATGAGAGATACCTGGGGTCCGGATCGCGGCGTTCTCGTAGCCGTACGGGTGTCGGGTCTCGTCGGCCTGGCAGCCATCACGGCCGGTGCGCTGTCGAGCACCATGTGGATTGTCGGTGTCGGGGTCTGGGCCATGATCGCCGCGTTCCTCACCGAGCTCGTCTACCGGCCTTGAGGGCTGGACCGCGGATCCGCTTCGCTCGGCGAAGACGAATCAGCGCAGGCCTGGGGAGGTCCTGCGACCTCGTTTCTCGGACAGGCCGGGATTGCTGTGTCCGGAGGGCTACGACCTCGTGCATGGTTGGCGGTAGCGCGTCGAGACCTTGATCGTTGGTCATGGTCCG
>BMTG01000041.1 GCA_014649555.1 Streptomyces globisporus
GCGTGGGCCAAGAGCCAGGGCCTGGGCGGCGCGTTCTTCTGGGAGTTCAACGGAGACACTGCCAACGGCGAACTCGTGACGGCCATCAACAGCGGCCTCAAGTAGTCCGCGGTACGGTCCTGGGCCCGCCCGCTCCGCAACGGGGCGGGCGGGCCCGGGGCTGCCCCGGCCAGAACATCCGCGCGTCCTGCGGCGGCACCGCACCCGTCGCGACGGGACGGTGATGGCGGGCCACTCCCCACCGGGCTCCGGCCTGCGCCGCATCCTGCGCGCAGACCGTGGACGCGGGAGCCGTGTCGTACGTCAGTGGCGCTCGGGCAGGTCACGCTCGGCGGGGAGCGGTACGTGGGCAGCGGTGCCGGAGGGCGCTGTGGAGCGCGCGGCCGGGGCGGGTAGCGCCTTCTTGCCGCAGAAGGCGGCCTCCAGGGTGTTGCCCAGCGCGGTGTTCGCGGCGCCGTGGTTGGAGGTGTTGGCCAGCGCCGAAAGGCTGCGCCGCCCGTCGCGGGTGGAGAAGGCGTAGGTGTAGAAGCCCTGGACGGTGCCGGTGTGCCCGTACACCCGAGTGCCGCAGGACAGGTCGTAACGGCGCAGACCGAGTCCGTAGAACCGGGTGTTGGTGCCGTCCGTCGGCGTGACCGTGGTCATGGCCTCCAGCGTCTGGGGGGACAGCAGCCGACCCCGCATCAGGGCACCGGTGAAGCTGTTGAGGTCGGCGGGGCTGGAGATGACGGCCCCTGCGGACTGTGCCCAGGACACGGTCTGCTCCGTGGAGTCGACGAGCGGCGCACCGGACTCGTCGGGGTGCAGATAGCCACGCACGTGTGTGCCCTTGATGCGCGTGTCGGGATGGACGTAGGCGGTGTCGCGCAGCCCCAGCGGCTTGATGATGCGCCGCTGGTAGGCATCGGCCACCGGGCGTCCCGTCAGCTTCTCGATGAGCATGCCGACGACGACGAAGTTGGCGTTCGAGTACGCGTAAGCGGCACCGGGCTCGGTGGTGCGGGGTTCGGCGAGGGAGAGGTCGACCAGTTCCTGGTAGCTGAACACCCGGTTGCGTACCGCCTCGAAGCCCGGCACGGTCTGTTCGAACATGGCGTTGGTGTAGTCGGCCAGGCCGCTGCGATGGGTGAGGAGGTGACGGACCGTGATCCGGTCGTCGGGCAGGAGCCCTTCGAGATACGTGTTGACGGGCGCGTCCAGCTTCAGCCGTCCCTCATCGACCAGTTGGAGCAGCACGACGCTGGAGAACGTCTTGCTGACGCTGCCGATCCGGAACCGCGCCCGGGTGTCCATGGCCGCGCCCGACTCCCGGTCACGGACGCCGACCGCTCTTCCTCTCACCCCCTCCGGGCCGGAGTAGCGGGCCATCGCACCCGGCGCTCCGTTGGCCATCGCGGACTCGAGTGCGGCGACGATGCCGGCCATGTCGGGGGCGGGTGCCTGGGTCCGGATGGCGGCGGGGGCTGCGGACGCACTGGTGGCGGGGGCCAGAACTCCGGCGAGAGCGGCGATCAAGGCCGCGCTCACGGGCAGACGTCGGTGAGACAACAGGGGCACGGTCATCCTCGGTTCTTCCGGAAGGGGATGGGTAGGGCGGGACAGTCATCGGTGACGTACCTCAGCGGTGTCGGCGGGTCACCACCAGTCGACGCCGTTCTTGGTGGCGCAGCGGACGACGCCGTTGGTGGCGAGCGAACCGCACACCCGGAACTGGTAGTCGGGGTCGGTGCTGGTGCGCTTGAAGGGGGTCGTCAGGCTCTGACCGTGACTCTGAACGGCGAAAGGTCCGCACTGGAGCCAGGGGCGGATCGGCCATTCGGGCCTGCCTCCGTCGTCCCATCCGGCGGCCCGCCAGTCCATCCAGACCTTGTCACCCGGACGGGTGGGGCCGCTGATCTTCCCGAAGGCGATCTGCTGGCCCCCGTACACCCCCTTCTCCAAGGTGATGACGACCCCGCCGCCGAGGTCCAGGCTGCGAGGCTTGTCGGTGTCGCCGGAGGCGTTGTCCGGGTGGTCGCGGAAGCCCCGGGCGCCGCCCGTGCAGTCCGACGCGGCGGCCTGGACCGGGGCGACGGGCCCGGCGACGGCCAGGCCGGCCGCGAGGGCGCATACCGCGGTGAGAGAGGTGAGCACGGAACGCAGTGGGCGCATGGTGCGGATGTCCTTTCAGTGGTTGGCGGTCGCGGCGTCAGCCGCGCCAGACCTTCACGTACGTGACGGCGTCGTCGAGAGGGTCGCCGACGTACGGGACCTGCCCGATGAACGAGCCATTGCCGCGCAGGCCACTGGGGTACGACTTGGTACGGCCCCCCCCGTCACCTGAAAGGACGCCAGCTTGTTCGGCCACCACGTGCTCGGCGAGAAGCTGTGGCTTTCCGGACATGTGTGATCTCCCCGTATGTCCGGCGGACCCCGTGGTCCGCACGGAGCCGATGGTGGCGGGGGCGCCTTGTGCCGCACCATGGGGAGAACTGCGTAT
Organism: Streptomyces globisporus; assembly: GCA_014649555.1. Taxonomy (GTDB): domain Bacteria; phylum Actinomycetota; class Actinomycetes; order Streptomycetales; family Streptomycetaceae; genus Streptomyces; species Streptomyces globisporus. Next base: position 2,480 of record BMTG01000041.1, read on the forward strand.
GGACAACGACGGGTTACGGTGAATCGGGACATTCACGGGGACGTCGGGGGAAGTCGTCATGCCGGATCGGTACGCACGCATGCTGGACCTGGCGGTCGAGGTGATGAGCGCCGAGGCCCCCGAGTCCGTCTGGCCCTTGCTCACCGGGGAACTGCTCACGGCGCTCGACGGGGAGCTGATCGTGGTCAAGGAGGTGCCCTGGACACCTGAGCAGGGCAGCGTGGTGATCCGGTCCCCGCGACCTCTGCCGGAAGCCGGCGTCGACGACGACTCGGTGCAGGCTCACATCCGCTCGGGGTACCCCTTCATCGACCGTTACGGGGCCAGCTCCGACTGGACACCGCAGAGCGCCGCACGGGTGGTGGGGACGCGGACCTGGCAGAACAGTCCGACCGCCGACGCTCTCCGCCAGGCGTTCGGGACACGGCACGTTTTCGGCCTGCCGCTGCCGGAGAGGGGACCGCACGTGAGCGGGTTCCTGGTGCACCGCTCCGGCGGCGACTTCTCCCGGCACGATGAGCGCTACGGCGCACGCGTCCAGCCGCTCCTCAAGGCCGCGACGGCGCACCGGGCCCTCCTGACAGCACTGCGCACGTCCTCCGGCAGCGATCACAGGCGGCAGGCCAACCAAGCCCTGGCAGCCCCGTTGACCCCGCGCGAAACCAACGTGCTGCATCTGCTGGCCACGGGGCTGACCGCCGAGGTGATCGGCCGCAGGCTGGGCATTTCGCCGCGCACCGTCCACAAGCACCTGAACGCGCTCTACCGGAAGCTAGGGGCCGCGGACCGGCTCAGCGCGGTGCTGCGCGCCCAGGACGCGGGCCTGCTTACCGGCTCGGCCGACGGGCATCGCGGCCCGGGCGTGGCCGACACGCCTTCCCGGTAAGCGGAAACCGGCTCCTCGGACCGGGAACCCTCCTTGAGCTCAGCTGAACATGTCGAGGTAGTGCTGTGTGTGGACCGGGTGGTAGTCGCCGAAATC
>BMTG01000042.1 GCA_014649555.1 Streptomyces globisporus
AGAAAGTGGGAGGGACCGTGGACCTTGGTCGGGGGACGTGGCAGCGACTGACCGCCGTGGTGCTCGTCATGGCAGTGGCGGCCGGGTGCACGGGGCAGGGCGAAGGCGCGGGCGGCAGAAACGACGAAGACCTGCTGCGGAACCACGACTGGACGCAGATGCCGGGCACCACCGCGCGGAACGACATCCTGCGGGTCAGCGCATCGGATCGGCACATCGTGGAACAGGACTCCTCCGGCGGCCAGCCCAACCCCCCACTGAACCTGGCCGGCCCGCATCTCAGGTCCGATGGCGACTTCACCGTCACCGCGCGCATGTCCGGTGTGGGTGACGATGACGGGAACTCATGGCTGCGACTGTACGGACGCGTACCGGTCATCTACGACGAGTGGCGGCAGGAGCGGCCCTCACTCCGCGTCGGCGTGACCGCCGACGGACAAGTGAGGGTGCAGATATGGGACGGCGAGGGCGATGAGCCGGCCACCTCCAAGGACTTCGACTGCGGCTGCTCCGGGACGGTGACGCTCGCCGTCTCGAGCATCGGTGACACATTCCGCGTAAAAGCCGACGGGCGGCGGCTGGGAACCGTGCAGGACCCTGGAGTGTTCGCCGAGGGCACTATCTGGTTCGGTCTGGAGGCAGACACAGGCGAAGACGAGCGCCGCGAGGGATGGCGTCTGACCCAGCTGATCGCGCGGCCAGAGAGCGGTGACTCGCTCCGCGTGATCAAGGCCCCCCAGCTACGCCAGGAGCAGTCCGACGACTCGCTGCGAGCGCGGGCCGCAGACGTGGGACGGCCGTTCGACGTCGGCGCCGCACTGGCCGAGAACCCGCTGCTCACCGACTCACGCTACCGGGCGCTCGCGGGAAGCCAATTCTCCATGCTCACTCCGGAGAACGCGTTCAAGCCACAGTTCCTCCACCCACGCCGGAACGTCTATGACTTCCGCGACGCGGACCTACTCGTACGCTTCGCCCGCGCAAATGACATGAAAGTGCACGCGCACACCCTCGTCTGGCACGAAGCTCTGCCCAACTGGATGCGGGACAACAACGACCCCGAGGAGGTACGCAGGACCATGCTCCGGCACATCGCCACCGTCGCCGGGCACTTCAAGGGAAAAGTCGCAGAATGGGATGTGGTCAACGAGCCCATGTCCGACGACGAGAAGAGCTACACCAACGGAGACCTCGGTCTGCGATCCGAGCAGAGCCCGTGGTACGAGGCCATGGGCGAGGAGTACATCGACGAGGCCTTCAGGGCCGCCCACCGGGCCGATCCGAAGGCGCAGCTGTTCCTCAACGAGTACGGGATCGAGGAGGAAGGCGAGCGATGGGACGCCCTCTACGATCTGATCAAGCGGCTCAAAGAGCGCGGCGTACCGATCGACGGCGTGGGTTTCCAGAACCATGAGTACACACCCGGCGACCGCACCGCCCCGGAGACCTTCCGCAGCCATGTGCGGGATCTGGCGGAACTCGGGGTTCAGGCGCGGGTGTCAGAGATGGACGTCCCCATAGTTGAGGATGAAAAGGACGGGCGAGAGACCCAGGCTGACGACATGGCAGGCAAGCTGCGGGTCTGTCTGGAGGAGCCGAACTGCACATCATTCTCGACCTGGGGATTCACAGACCGGTACGGTTCCACCGCCGACACCAAGATCTATCCCCCACGCACGGCCGATTCCCTGCCATGGGACACGGACCTGCGGCCGAAGCGGGCGTACAAACGCCTACTCGAAGCCCTCCGGGCTGCCCCGTAACCCCTGGCGGGCGCACGACGACAGCTACGGCACCTCACCGCGTTGTCGGAGCGCCCGAAGGCATCCAGTATGCGGACGCCCCTCCGCCTTGCGATGCACCGCATCTGACGCCGCGCGCTGAGCCACCAGGACTACGGGACAGCCCTCAGGTGTGATCTCGGGCGGGGGCCATCCCCGCAGGCGCGGAGAGCACTACGTCAACGACGTGACCCTCTGCCCGCAGATCAGCTCACCTCCGCTCGCGCGGAGAGCACCGCCGCGTTGGCCACCTCATCCTTGACGGCATCGGCTCACCTCCGCTCGCACGGAGAGCACGCCGCTTCTATGTGGACCCGGACGACGGGCGCAGGCTCACCTCCGCTCGCGCGGTGAGCCGGTGAACGCATCGCTCGCCGGGACGGAGGGCCCGGTGATCTCCGCGCGAGCAGAGGTGAGCCGGAGAAGCTGGTCACCGGGCAGTTCTCTTCGGGTTGCGTGGCCGCCGTGCCGTACACGGCGGCCCAGGGGCGTTGGTTCGGCAGGTGGCACACGCCGTCGCTCTCGCGGGGCGTCACGGTCTGGGTGAACAGGGGGACGGGAAATTCAGACCATCGTCAAGATCGTCAATTCGTCGCTGCTCGACGACCTCCGCGAGCAGCAGAACACCGGGAGCCCTTCATGACCGACGCCTTGGTGGCCTTCCTCCGGGCGCGGCTCGACGAGCAGCTGGAGAAGGCACGCTTCGCAAGCAGCACGGTGGCTTACGACCTCGTGCATGGTTGGCGGTAGCGCGTCGAGACCTTGATCGTTGATCATGGTCCGT
>BMTG01000043.1 GCA_014649555.1 Streptomyces globisporus
CACCGCACGAATCGCATCCCCATCACGCACCGCATCCGACAACCGCTTCAACACCACGACACCCCCTCCGCTGGAGAAGACGGTTCCTTGCCCGTCGGCGTCGAACGCACGGCAGTGACCATCGGGGGAAAGGATTCCTCCGTCGTGGAACCAGTAGCCGCTGTGCTCCGGAACGCGGACCTTCGCGCCTCCGGCGAGTGCCATGTCGCTCTCGCCGGAGATGAGACTGCGGCAGGCGTGCGCGATCGCCACGAGCGAGGTGGAACACGCCGTGCCGACGCTCACGCTCGGGCCGTTCAGGTTGAGGCGATAGGAGATCTGGGTGGCTGCGAAATCCTTGTCGTTTCCGAGACTCACGGCCATCGGATCGATATTCGATGAGTCGCGCCGCGGAATGAGGTTGTTGAGGAGGTAGCTGCTCATCGCCACTCCGGCGTAGACCGCGACCTTGCCGGACTGGCCGCGCGGAGCGTGTCCAGCGTCCTCCAGCGCCTCGTACGCGCACATGAGCAGCAGTCGCTGCTGCGGATCCATGATCTCCGCCTCGCGCGCCGTGTACCCGAACAGCGTGGGGTCGAACTGGTCGACTCCGTCGGCGGTTCCGGCCACCGGGACGTACTGCCCTTGGCCGTCCGCGCCCTCCTTGGCCGGCTCGTCGGTAGGTACCAGCGACTCCACTCCGGCGACGAGGTTCTCCCAGAATTCGTCGACGTTCTTGGCGCCGGGGAAGCGAGCGGCCATACCGATGACGGCGATGTCGGAGCTCTCCGCCGCGGGGCGGACCGTTGTCGACGGCGCCTCGCTGTCCTGCGCCGACGAAGCCGGAGCGAGGTGCTCCGCGAGGCGGGCGATGGTCGGGAATTTGAACAGGTCGGCCACGGCCAGCGAGACCTCAAGGCGCTGCTTGATCTGCCGTCCCGCTTCGATGATGAGGAGTGAGTCTCCGCCGAGCTCGAAGAAGTTGGCGTCCCGTTCGATGTGCGCGCGTCCGAAGAGGTCCTTCCAGATGGCGGTCAGCACGCTCTCGGTCTCCGTGCGCGATCGTTCCGCGGGGCCGGAGGGGGCTTCCGGCTGGTCCTGGTGACGCTTCGTTGCGCGGTCGAGCCGATCGGGCAGGTTCTTGGTGGAGACGATGACGCGTGGCCGCCCTCCGAAGAGCGCGCGTTCGAAGACGGACAGCGCGTCCGACGCGGAGACGCCCGACGACTCGTGGTCGGTGTGTGCCTCGGCCTCAGCGGCGGGGAGCCGCTTCGCCGCCATGCCGACATTGCGCCAGGCGTCCCAGGCGATGGCGACGGCACGCGCGGGCGCGTCGGAGGACTCGGCCCACGCGTCGAGGAAGGCGTTCGCGGCGCAGTAGTCGACTTGGCCGAGGCTGCCCAGAAGCGCGCCGGTCGACGAGAAGACGGCGAAGAAGTCCAGTTGTCGGTCGTCGAGAACCGAGGCAAGGGCGAGCGTGCCGTCGACCTTGGGGGCGAGCACCTCGCGCATCGCCTCGACCGATCGGAACTGCGCGAGCCCGCCCCCGGCCAGCCCTGCGGCGTGGACGACCCCTTCGACGGGGCCGAACCGGAGCTCCGCCCGGTCGACGGCCTCGGCGAGAGCGACACGGTCGGTCACGTCGCACGCGTCGACGTGCACCTGCGCGCCGTGCGACTCCAGCTCCCGGACCGCGGCGATGCGGCTTCGTGTCTCCGCGTCGGTCCCGGGATCGCTTTCGAGCACTGTCCATCGCTCACGCGACGGCAGGGGGGTCCGGCCGAGGAGCACCAGACGCGCTTGGTACGTGCGCGCCATCCAGGCCGCGATCGCCCGGCCGAGGCCGCCGAGGCCGCCCGTGATCAAGTAGACGCCCTGCGGTCGAAGGCTCATGGAGCCACTGCTCGCGTCGGCCGTCGTCATGGCTTCGACGTCTTCGGCGAAGCGGGTGGTGCCACGGTAGGCGACGAACGGCCGGGGCAGGGAGGCGCGTATCTCGGAGATGAGCGGGTCCAGCTCCGCCTCGGCATCCTCGATGTCGATCGCGGACGCGGCCAGTGCCGGGTACTCGAGAGGCAGTGTCTTGACCGGCCCGAGGACCAGGGCGCGCGTGGGCGGGGCGGTCTCGCCGCCCTCCACCTGGGCGAGTCCTTGGGTGATCACGGCCAGCCTGGTCGGCGCGGCGGCGCGGTGCAGTCCGAGCGCCCGGGCGAAGTGCACCGGTGCATCGAGGGCGAGGACACGCGCCCGGTCGACGTCGGCCTCGGTGTCGGCCGCCCACAGGTAGAGGACGTTCCACGTTCCGCCCGGCCCGTGGGCCTC
>BMTG01000044.1 GCA_014649555.1 Streptomyces globisporus
CCCGCGGAGCGGGTACCCCATCGCTGCGCGATGGGCAAGCGAACCACCGGGCTGCGCCCGGTGGTTGCGCTCCCGCTCCGCGGTTCGCGCTGCACCTCGCTGCGCGAGGTGCCCACCACCCGGACTGCGTCCGGGTGGTGACGGCCTGTCCGCTTCGCTCCCAGTCCGGGCCTTGCTGCGCAAGGCCTGAACACGGTTCTCCGCTTCGCTCCGCACCGAGTTGGGCCGGTCCGCTGCGCTCCCCCGCCCAACGGCCCTTCCGGCTTCGCCTCCAGGGCCAACGGCCCGCTGACGCGGGCCGGGCTGGCTACGAACATCCGGGGGGCGCTCGTTCGTGTCGGGTTCTCGTGTAGTGGCTGTCTCAGATAGATGCAGCATGTATCATTGGCAGACATCTGAGACACCCGCCAGTTACTCGGGAATCTCCCAAGTTCCGAGAGGACGGTCGCCGGATACTGTGTCACCCGACGCACCGAATCGCTGCTCAGCGCAGAACCTGGTCCGGCAGATTGGCGGTGACCGGTCATCTGCGGGTGCGAACGCCCGGTTGGGAGTGTTCGCACTCCTGGAGCGCCGGGTGTGCCCGCGAGCGAGGCGGACGACCTGGTGGCCGGGGCGCAGTGCGAGGTGGTGGAGTTGGACGGCATGGTGCCGGCTTCTCGGGTGTGCTGTGTTCACGGACGGCTGGGACAAAGGCGTGATGGCAGTGTGCGAGGCCCTGGGAGCATCGCGGGCCGGGACTGGCCCCACGGCACGGCGGCCGATCGGGCGGGTCGGCTGAGCTGCGCACATTTCGCGGACGTGGGCAGCGTGAACGGGCGGACTTGGGGCGGCTGGAGGGGTTCGTCCGGGAGTCCGTGCTGCCGCGCGCCCATCCACACACCACGGCGCGGCGCCGGGTGCTGGGCGAGGCCAGTGGTCTGTGACGGTAAGCCCGGCTGGCGCAGGGCGGGTGCGTCGATCTGGAACGGTTCGTGTGCGTCCTGCGTTCCGCACACGGCCATCGAAGGACCACAGGAATAGGAATCGGGGAGGGCTTAGAAATGATTTTGATTCCGCTCAAGGAGCACCAGGTCGACCAGAAGTCGAGCTTTCGTAACTGGGTCGGATTTCCTGCAAGATCTTTTGTGCCTCCGGAGGGTGCACGTGCGATGGGGGTGTCCGCGACCGGGTCAGGTAAGACGATCACCAGCGCTTCGTGCGCTCTGGAGTACTTCCCGGGCGGGCGGATTCTGGTGATGGTGCCCACGCTGGACCTGGTCGTGCAGAGTGCCCAGTCCTGGCGGCGGGTCGGGCATCGCGCGCCGATGGTCGCGGTCTGCTCGGTGGACAGGGACGAGGTCCTGGAGCAGCTCGGAGTGCGCACCACCACCAACCCGATTCAGCTCGCGCTGTGGGCAGGGTCCGGGCCGGTGGTCGTGTTTGCTACGTACGCCTCTCTCGTGGACCGTGAGGACCCGGCCGATGTCTCTGGGCGTGGGACTGTTCCTGGGCCGTTGGAATCGGCTCTGGCGGGCGGGGAGCGGCTGTACGGGCAGCGGATGGCTTCGTTTGACCTGGCCATTCTGGACGAGGGGCACATGACGGCCGGGGACATGGGGCGGCCCTGGGCGGCGATCCATGACAACAGCCGGATCCCTGTCGACTTCCGGCTCTACCTGACCGCGACCCCTCGGATCC
>BMTG01000045.1 GCA_014649555.1 Streptomyces globisporus
CCGGAGTAATCCAGTCACCGGTCACGTTGGAGACGAAGGGAACCTTCGGCGCCCGCGCCTCCACCCCCGAAACGAGACGCTCGAAGTCCTTGAGCATCGGCTCCATCATCGGCGAGTGAAACGCGTGCGAAGTCGCCAGCCGACGATGCCGGACCTGCCGCTCAGCCACCACGCGCTCAGCCCGCTCAACAGCCTCCACCGGCCCGGACAACACCGACTGCGCCGGGCTGTTGACGGCGGCGATCACGCAGCCCGCCGCTTCCGCGACCTGTCGCGCCTCGCCTTCTCCGAGCGATACGGCCAGCATGGCGCCCGGTGACTGTCGCTGCATCAGATCACCCCGCGCACAGACAAGCCGCACAGCATCACCCAGCGACCACACCCCCGCCACCGTCGCCGCCACATACTCACCCAGGCTGTGACCCAACATCACACACGGCTCAACACCCCACGCCCGCCACTGCTCAGCCATCGCATACTGCACCGCGAACAACGCCGGCTGCTGCAACCTCGTCCCACCCAACCGCGAAACCGCCAACTCCCCCGCATCCCCGAACAACAGCCCACCAAGATCCTCACCCAACTCCGCACCCACCACCCCCGCACACTCCTCGAACACCTCACGGAACACCCGCTCCCGCTCGAACAGCTCACGCCCCATTCCCATGAACTGCGAACCCTGGCCCGCGAACAAGAACGCCACACGCGCATCCGCCAACGCCCGCCCCGACACCAACCCCGCACCACCGGCCAACGCCCGCCCGGCATCCTCACCACTACGAGCCACCACCGCAGCCCGAAACTCATGATGCTCCCGTCCCGTCTGCAACGTGAACGCCACATCAGACAGCCCACGCCCGGCATACTCCGTCAGATATCCCCCCAACCGCGCACGCTGACGAGACACCACATCCACCGACTTGCCCGAAGTGACCAACACATCCCAATCAGCCACGGAACCAGCATCCGGCTCAACCGCGGGAGGCTGCTCCAGAATCACATGAGCATTCGTACCCCCCATACCAAAAGAACTCACACCAGCCCGCCGAGGCGACGGGCCAGACCACTCCCGCAACTCCGCATTCACAAAAAACGGACTCGACTCAAAATCAATCTCCGGATTCGGCCGCCGAAAATGCAAACTCGGCGGAATCACCCCCCGCTCCACAGCAAGCACCGCCTTGATGAATCCGGCCACACCCGCCGCAGTATCCAAATGCCCCACATTCGTCTTCACCGAACCCAGCGCACAGAACCCGCGCTCATCCGTCGACATCCGAAACGCCTCGGTCAGCGCCGACACCTCAATAGGATCACCCAACGGTGTCCCCGTCCCATGCGCCTCCACATAACCAATCGACTCAGCATCCACCCCCGCAACCTGCTGCGCCTCAAAAACAACACTCGCCTGCCCCGCCACACTCGGCGCAGTGAAACCCACCTTGTCCGCACCATCATTATTGACAGCAGACCCACGAAT
>BMTG01000046.1 GCA_014649555.1 Streptomyces globisporus
CAAAGGCCAGAAGACCGAACGATCCGAAGGAGGCCCCCTCTCCACCACCCCTCACCCGGCCACACCTGTGCCCGGGTGAGGGGGGAAGTGCCCGCGCCGGTCAGCCGGTGAGAGCCTCGTCGGCCCGGGTGCCGTTCTGTCCGCTCGCCGTGGCATAGCCGTCGGTGACGATGCGGTCCGCAGCCTGCTGGTAGTAGTCGTCCTGCGTCGGGATGCCGGTCGCCAGGCAGCTGACATAGCGGTTGTACATGCAGAAGGCGGCGGCGATCAGCACGGTGTCGTGGATGTCGCTGTCCTCGGCACCCGCGGCGCGGGCAGCCGCTACCGTCTCGTCGCCGACGGGACGCGCAGCTGCCATGACCTCGGCGGCGATGGCGAGCAGGGCGCGCATCCGGGGGGAGACGGGTGCGTCCTGCGGAGCGGCGAAGACGGCGGTCACCGCCTCGTGTCCGCCGTCCAGCTGTGCTGCTGCCGCGGCTCCGTGGGTTCCGGCGCAGAACGGGGTGTCGTTCAGGTGCGAGACGTAGGCGGCGATCAGTTCCCGTTCGCCCCGGCTCAAGGACGCCGGGGCGCGCAGCAGGACGTTGGCGAGGTGGTTGAGCGGCGCGGCGGCGTCCGGCCGCTGGAACATCAAGCCCCGGATGCCGGGGTGGTCGTTGCTGATCTCGATGTGCGGCACAGTGCTCCTCGGATGCGGATGGACGAAGCGGCCTTCATGTTCACGGGGGAGGCGAGCGTGCTCAACTTCCCCCGTGCGCTTGTGTGCCCGGGTCCTGTGCGGCATCGGCCGGATTTCGCCTCCGTGCCGCGGGCGAGCATTCTGGGAGATGGATTTGCCCGGTGCCGCTTCTACGCTGTGACCTCAGCCGTGGAGGGGAACCCTGTTGTGGCCGGCATCACTGAGTCAGCGGCACGGGAAAGGGGAGGGATGGCGGCGGGAGCGTCGGTCCGTCGGCGGCACTTCCTCTGCGGTCGATCGGCGGCGTGCCGGCCGTGGCGCCGGTGTTCCCGCTGTCGGCCTTCTGCGCGGGCGGTCGGTCCGCGGCCCGGATGACGTCATCCTCCACACGATTGACGGCGGTCTCCGCGGGGACCCTGATCGCGGCGGGCATCTTCACCTTCTTGTACCGGGACGTCAGGACTGGACTCACGCGCGCCGGGAGGCATCTCCTGGCATCCGATCGCTCCGTGGGACGCGTGAGGCCTGTTTCACCGCCGGCGGGCGCAGGATCCCATACCCCGCCCCGGGCTGATGCGGTATCCGACTTTAGGCTGCTCATGGCCGCAGGCCCGGTGCACAGTGTCCAGTAGCGGCTGTGGCCGAGGAGGAGGCGGAGTGAGTGCTCTGATCGACGGGGACGAGATCAGTGA
>BMTG01000047.1 GCA_014649555.1 Streptomyces globisporus
TCGTGCGGTTGTACGCGCAGGACTACCGGCATGTGACGGGGTTGGGGTGGTACCGGTGGGACGGCACGCGGTGGCAGAGCGATGAGGACGACACGGTGCTGTGGGTCGCGGGTGAGATGGCGGAGAGTATCGCGTCGACCGATCCGCGGGGGGTGTATTCCGATGCGGCGCTGCGTAAGCACCGGCGGCGTGCGTTGAGCACGTCGGGGATCAACGCGTTGTTGAGCCAGGCGAGATCGGCGCCGGGGATGGTGCTCAGTGCGGGGGCGCTGGACGCGGATCCGTACATGTTGTGCACGCCGGCGGGGGTGGTGGACCTGCGGTCGGGGAAGCTGCGGGCCGCGGACCCGGACCGGGACTTCCATTCCCGCTCGACCTCGATCGGCCCCCGGCAGATGCCGACGCCGCGCTGGGATCTCTTCCTGACCGATACCTTCGGGGACGACGCGCGGGGCCGGGAGATGATCCGTTTCCTGCATCTCCTGCTCGGGTACTCCCTCACCGGTGATGTCGGAGCGCAGGTCATGCCGTTCCTGTTCGGATCGGGCAAGAACGGAAAGTCCGTACTGCTCGACGTCCTGATCAAGCTGCTGGGCGACTACGCGGACGCCGCGCCGCCCGGTTTCCTGATGGCCCGTCCCTTCGAGGGGCACCCCACCGACCTCGCCGAACTCCACGGACGCCGCGTGATCGTGTGTTCCGAGGTCAAGCCCGGTGACCGGTTCGACGAGTCCCGGGTGAAACTCCTGACCGGCGGCGACCGCATCAAAGCACGTCGGATGCGCCAGGACTTCTTCTCCTTCGCCCCCACCCACAAACTCTGGCTCCTGGGCAACCACCGCCCCGAAGTCGGCACCGGCGGCTACGCCTTCTGGCGCCGGATGCGCCTGATCCCCTTCGACCGCGTCGTCTCCGACCAGCAGAAAATCGACAACCTCGCCGACATCCTCGTCACCGAGGAAGGCCCCGGCATCCTCAACTGGCTCATCACCGGAGCCCACCACTACCTCAACAGCCCCCGCGACCTCACCGGACCGGAAACCGTCCG
>BMTG01000048.1 GCA_014649555.1 Streptomyces globisporus
GCTGGTCGGCGGGGCCACGGGACAGATCGGTGACCCGCGGCCCACCGCCGAGCGCACGCTGAACGACCCGGAGACCATCGCCGCCTGGGTGCAGCGGCTGCGGGGCCAGATCGAGCCCTTCCTCACCTTCGAGGGCCCGAACGCGGCGACGATGGTCAACAACCTGGACTGGACCGCGGGCATGTCCGCGATCGAGTTCCTGCGGGACATCGGCAAGCACTTCCGGGTCAACAAGATGCTCACCAAGGACTCCGTCGCCCGCCGGCTGGAGTCGCAGGAGGGCATCAGCTACACCGAGTTCAGCTACCAGCTGCTCCAGGGCATGGACTTCCTGGAGCTGTACCGCCGGCACGGCTGCACCCTCCAGCAGGGCGGCAGCGACCAGTGGGGCAACCTCACCGCGGGCATCGACCTGATCCACCGCCTGGAGCCGGGTGCGGTCGTGCACGCGCTGGCGACGCCGCTGATGACGAAGGCGGACGGGACGAAGTTCGGCAAGTCCGAGAGCGGCGCCGTCTGGCTCGACCCGGAGATGACGACGCCGTACGCGTTCTACCAGTTCTGGCTGAACGTGGACGACCGGGACGTCTCCCGCTACCTGCGCATCCTCAGCTTCAAGAGCCGTGAGGAGCTGGAGGAGCTGGAGAAGTTGACCGAGGAGCGGCCGCAGGCGCGCAACGCGCAGCGGGCACTGGCCGAGGAGCTGACCACGCTGGTGCACGGCGGCGAGCAGTGCGCGGCCGTGATCGCGGCGTCGAAGGCGCTGTTCGGCCAGGGCGACCTGGCCGAGCTGGACGAGGCGACGCTGAGCGCCGCCCTGTCCGAGGTGCCGCACGCCACCGTCGCCGAGCTGGGTCCGCTGGTGGACCTGCTGGTGGAGGTCGGTCTCGCGCCGAGCAAGTCGGGGGCCCGCCGTACGGTCAAGGAGGGCGGCGCCTACGTGAACAACGTGAAGGTCGTCGACGGCGAGGTCGCGCCGGACGCCGGGGAGCTGCTGCACGGGCGCTGGCTG
>BMTG01000049.1 GCA_014649555.1 Streptomyces globisporus
GTATCCGAGGCCGCTGAGCAGTAGCAAACCGGACGAGACGCCCACACCGGGCTCGGCAGCAAAACCGATCAGAGGCAGCCCCGCCAGCGCAGCCAACGGGACCACCAGTCGCTCCCGGGTACGTGGCCGCAGGAACCGGCCCACCAGCAGGTCACCGACCAGCATGCCAACCGGAAGACAGCCCATCAGCACCGCGTACCAGCCGGGCGCGAACTGGCGTTCTCCCGCGTAGGCGACGATGATGCCCTCCGCGCCCGCCACGAGCGCGACGGGCAGCCACTGGGCCAGCATCAGCCGTCGCACCGTACGGTCGCGCAGCAGCAGGCCCGCACCCCGCAGGCTTGCCCGGACGGCCCCGCTGTCGCCGCCGGGTGTGCCGCCGAACTCCCCCGCCTCCAGCCGGGGCAGCCGGACGCGGACAGCCAGCGCGCAGCCGAAGTAGAGGACGGCACTGACCGCGAGCGCCCGGCGCGGACCGAGTGCCGCGACGGCCGCACCGCCCAGCGCCAGGCCGAACACCTGCGCGCCCGCACTGGCGATGTTGCTCAGCGAACGGCCCAGTACATAGGCATCGCCCTTCAGCGACTGCGCGACCAGCCGGCTCGACGCGCCGTGAAACACCGGTGTGGCCAGAGAGACCAGCGCCACGACACCGAGGCTCGCCGCGACCGGCATGCGCACCACCGCGAGCAGCAGGGCGGTGGCGCACGTCAGGGCGTAGCCGCCGGTGATGAGCGCACGGGGCGGCAGTCGGTCGGCCAGTGAGCCCAGCAACAGCGAACCGAACAGCTGCGGGATGAAGCCGATGCCGAAGGCCACCGCACTCAGCAGGGCGGAGCCGGTGGACGAGAAGACCAGAACCGAGAACGTGGTGATCCGC
>BMTG01000050.1 GCA_014649555.1 Streptomyces globisporus
GGCAGTCACAGCCACTCGCCGATCGCGGCGATCAGGACGGTGGCCTCGAAGCGGAGGGCGAGTTTGTCGAACCGTGTGGCCACCGCCCGGTTGCGCTTGAGCCGGTTGATCCCGCACTCGACTGCGTGCCGGGCCTTGTAGTCCTGGCGGTCGAAGGTGGGAGGCCGCCCGCCGGCCTTCCCTCGGCGCTTGCGGTTGCCGACCTGGTCGGCCGGCTCGGGGATGGTGCAGCGGATCCCGCGCTTTCGCAGGTAGACCCGGTTGGCGCGGGATGAATACGCCTTGTCGCCCCGCACACGCAGTGGCCGGACACGGGGACGGCCCGGCCCGATGCGCGGGACTCGGATACGTTCCAGAACGGCTGTGAACTGGGGGCTGTCGCCGAGCTGTCCGGCGGTGACAAGCACGGACAGCGGCCGCTGGCCTTGTTCGCAGGCCAGGTGGATCTTGGTGGTAAAGCCTCCTCGGGACCGGCCCAGGCCGTGGTCCTCCGGCTCGACATGGACACCGCCCGGCGGCTCCTTCTGGGCGCTTCCGTCGCGGCGGGCGCCTGCTGCGTGCTGATGGGCCCGGCAGATCGTGGAGTCGACGTTCACCTCCCACGTGATGAGCCCGGCCGCGTCCTCCCGGGCCTGCAGCCTGGTCAGCAGCATCGGCCACGTGCCGTCCCGCTGCCAGCGACGGAAAAGCCCGTAGACGGTCTGCCACGGCCCGTACTCCCGCGGCAGATCCCGCCACGGAGCACCAGTCCGCACCCGCCAGCGGATCCCGTCGATCAGCTTCCGTCGGCCCACCGGCGGCCTGCCCAACACCACCACTGGCAACAACGGCGCCAGCGCCGCCCACTGCTCGTCAGAAAGATCCCCTCGCCCCA
>BMTG01000051.1 GCA_014649555.1 Streptomyces globisporus
CGATGACGCCGTAGTCGACGAGTTCGAAGATCGGGGCTTCGGCGTCCTTGTTGATCGCGACGATCGTCTTCGAGGTCTGCATCCCCGCCCGGTGCTGGATCGCACCGGAGATACCGGAGGCGATGTACAGCTGGGGGGAGACGGACTTGCCGGTCTGCCCGACCTGCGAGGTGTGCGGGTACCAGCCCGCGTCGACCGCGGCACGCGAGGCGCCTACCGCCGCGCCCAGCGAGTCGGCGAGGGCTTCGATCAGCGGGAAGTTCTCCGCACCGTTGACGCCACGGCCGCCCGAGACCACGATCGCGGCCTCGGTCAGCTCGGGGCGGCCGGTCGACTCACGCGGCGTCCGCGACGTCACCTTGGTGCCCGTCGCGCTGTCACCGAACGACACCGTCAGGGCTTCGACCGTACCGGCGGCGGCGGCCTGCTCGACCGGGGCCGAGTTCGGCTTGACCGTGATCACCGGAACACCCCTGGAGACCCGGGACTTGGTGGTGTAGGAGGCGGCGAACACGGCCTGCGTCGCCACCGGACCCTCCGCACCGGCCTCCAGGTCGGTGGCGTCGGTGATGATCCCGGACCCGATCCGCAGCGCGAGACGCGCGGCGATCTCCTTGCCCTCCGCGGAGGACACCACCAGTACCGCCGCCGGGGAGACCGCGTCGAACGCGGCCTGCAGCGCGTCCACCTTCGGTACCACGAGGTAGTCCGCGAACTCCGGGGCGTCGGAGGTCAGGACCTTCACCGCACCGTGCTCACCCAGGACACCCGCGGTCGCCTCTGCACCCGCACCCAGGGCCACGGCGACCGGGTCACCGATCCGACGCGCCAGCGTCAGCAGCTCCAGGGTGGGCTTACGGACCGCACC
>BMTG01000052.1 GCA_014649555.1 Streptomyces globisporus
GTGCGCGGGGATGCCGAGGGCGACCCCGGCGGCGAGCGCGGCGACCGCGTTGTGGGCGTAGTGGGCGCCGGGGACCGAGACCGTGAAGGTGAGGAACCTGCCGTTGAGGAGGACGGTGACCTCGCTGGTCAGGCCGCGCGGGGTGACCTTGTGGACGCGTACGTCGGCGTCCTCGGCGGAGCCGTAGGTGACGACCTTGAGGTCGGAGAGGTCGCGCACCCGGCGGGTCAGCTCGACCGCGCCGGGCTGGTCGGCGGAGATGACCAGGGTGCCGCCGGGGACGACCTTGCCGACGAAGGTCTCGAAGGAGTCGTAGATCTCGTCCATCGAGGCGTAGTTCGCGTGATGGTCCAGCTCGACGTTGAGGACGATCGCGACCTCGGGGTCGTACTTCTGGAAGCTGCGGTCGCTCTCGTCCGCCTCCGCGACGAAGATGTCCCCTTCGCCGTGCGTGGCGTTGGTGCCGGGGCCCTCCAGGTCGCCGCCGATGGCGTACGAGGGGGCCAGACTCAGCGAGGAGAGGGCGACGGCCAGCATGGAGGTGGTGGTCGTCTTGCCGTGGGTGCCCGCCACCGCGATGGCCCGCAGGCCGTTCATCAGGGAGGCCAGGGCGTCCGAGCGGTGGACGACGGGGACCGCCAGCTCATTGGCCCGGAGCAGCTCCGGGTTGTCGGCGCGGATGGCGCTGGAGACGACCACGCAGGACGCGTCCTCGGCCAGGTGCCCGGCCGCGTGCCCGATGTGCACGGTCGCCCCCAGCGCCCGCAGCGATTCGGCGGTGGCGGACTCCTTGGCGTCGCTGCCCGCCACCTTCGCGCCCCGCTGGGCGAGG
>BMTG01000053.1 GCA_014649555.1 Streptomyces globisporus
GCACAATGGGCGAAAGCCTGATGCAGCGACGCCGCGTGAGGGATGACGGCCTTCGGGTTGTAAACCTCTTTCAGCAGGGAAGAAGCGAAAGTGACGGTACCTGCAGAAGAAGCGCCGGCTAACTACGTGCCAGCAGCCGCGGTAATACGTAGGGCGCAAGCGTTGTCCGGAATTATTGGGCGTAAAGAGCTCGTAGGCGGCTTGTCACGTCGGATGTGAAAGCCCGGGGCTTAACCCCGGGTCTGCATTCGATACGGGCTAGCTAGAGTGTGGTAGGGGAGATCGGAATTCCTGGTGTAGCGGTGAAATGCGCAGATATCAGGAGGAACACCGGTGGCGAAGGCGGATCTCTGGGCCATTACTGACGCTGAGGAGCGAAAGCGTGGGGAGCGAACAGGATTAGATACCCTGGTAGTCCACGCCGTAAACGTTGGGAACTAGGTGTTGGCGACATTCCACGTCGTCGGTGCCGCAGCTAACGCATTAAGTTCCCCGCCTGGGGAGTACGGCCGCAAGGCTAAAACTCAAAGGAATTGACGGGGGCCCGCACAAGCAGCGGAGCATGTGGCTTAATTCGACGCAACGCGAAGAACCTTACCAAGGCTTGACATATACCGGAAAGCATCAGAGATGGTGCCCCCCTTGTGGTCGGTATACAGGTGGTGCATGGCTGTCGTCAGCTCGTGTCGT
>BMTG01000054.1 GCA_014649555.1 Streptomyces globisporus
GATGTCTAACCTGGGTCCGTGATCCGGATCAGGGACAGTGTCTGATGGGTAGTTTAACTGGGGCGGTTGCCTCCTAAAGAGTAACGGAGGCGCCCAAAGGTTCCCTCAGCCTGGTTGGTAATCAGGTGTTGAGTGTAAGTGCACAAGGGAGCTTGACTGTGAGACCGACGGGTCGAGCAGGGACGAAAGTCGGGACTAGTGATCCGGCAGTGGCTTGTGGAAGCGCTGTCGCTCAACGGATAAAAGGTACCCCGGGGATAACAGGCTGATCTTCCCCAAGAGTCCATATCGACGGGATGGTTTGGCACCTCGATGTCGGCTCGTCGCATCCTGGGGCTGGAGTCGGTCCCAAGGGTTGGGCTGTTCGCCCATTAAAGCGGTACGCGAGCTGGGTTTAGAACGTCGTGAGACAGTTCGGTCCCTATCCGCTGTGCGCGTAGGAATATTGAGAAGGGCTGTCCCTAGTACGAGAGGACCGGGACGGACGAACCTCTGGTGTGCCAGTTGTCCTGCCAAGGGCATGGCTGGTTGGCTACGTTCGGAAAGGATAACCGCTGAAAGCATCTAAGCGGGAAGCCTGCTTCGAGATGAGTATTCCCACCAACTTGATTGGTTAAGGCTCCCAGTAGACGACTGGGTTGATAGGCCAGATGTGGAAGCCCTGTAAGGGGTG
>BMTG01000055.1 GCA_014649555.1 Streptomyces globisporus
ACCACCCGCTCCCCGAGTCCGCGAAGGCGCGCGGTCCAGCGGTCCGCGATGCCGAGCCGATCGGCGAAGACGAGCCAGCGCTCGTCCCGCACACCAGGCGTTCCCGTATCCGCCGGTGCCAACGGAAGACGCCGGAAAGCAGGTCGGAAGAGCCGGGCCCCGCACGCAGCCGGGCCGGCGCCCTTCCTCTCGACCCAGTAGCGCTTGGTCTCGAAGGGGTAGGTGGGCAGGGGGACGCGGCGCGGGGAACGGTGTTCGTGCAGCGCGGGCCAGTTCACGGACACACCGTTCACCCACAGCTCCGCCAACGCCTCACGCGTCACCTGCACATCGCCACGCGTATCCCGCGCATGCCCCATCGACGACAGCATTACCCGTCCCCGGGCCTGCTCATGGTCCGCCAGCAAAACGCTCGCGGTGGTACCCGGGCCCGCCTCGACGAGCAGGGCATCGGGCTCGTCCCGCAGAAGAAGCTTCGCGCCGGTGGAGAACCGTACGGTGCTGCGGACGTGTTCGGCCCAGTAGGACGGACTGGTCGCCTGTT
>BMTG01000056.1 GCA_014649555.1 Streptomyces globisporus
ACCACCCGCTCCCCGAGTCCGCGAAGGCGCGCGGTCCAGCGGTCCGCGATGCCGAGCCGGTCCGCGAAGACGAGCCAGCGCTCGTCCTGTGTTCCGGGATCTGCCGCGGGCAGCGGAGCGCGCCGGAAGACGGGCTGGAAGAGGCGGGCCGCGTGCGTCGCCGCGTCGGCGGTCTTCCGCTCGATCCAGTGGCGCTTGGTCTCGAAGGGGTAGGTGGGCAGGGGGACGCGGCGCGGGGAATGGTGTTCGTGCAGCGCGGGCCAGTTCACGGACACACCGTTCACCCACAGCTCCGCCAACGCCTCACGCGTCACCTGGAGATCATCACGCGTGTCCCGCGCATGACGCAGGGAGGTGATCAGGACGCGGTCCCGTGCCTGCTGGTGGTCACCCACCATTGTGTTCGCCGCCGTTCCGGGACCGACCTCGAGCAGCAGCGCTCCGGGGTCGTCGCTCAGGAGCCGGTCCACTCCCGCGGAGAACCGTACGGTGCTGCGGACGTGTTCGGCCCAGTAGGACGGACTGGTCGCCTGTT
>BMTG01000057.1 GCA_014649555.1 Streptomyces globisporus
CGCCGCCGTGCGCGAACTCGCGGAGGAGAAGGGCTTCGGGTCGTTCTCCCTGGTCTTCCCGATCGGCATCGACGCGGGCATCTGCGTCCTGCTCGCCCTGGACCTCCTGCTGACCTGGATGCGGATCCCGTTCCCGATGCTGCGCCAGACGGCGTGGCTGCTGACGGCCGCGACGATCGCGTTCAACGGCGCCGCCTCCTGGCCCGATCCGCTGGGCACCGCGATGCACGCGGTGATCCCGGTGCTGTTCGTCGTCTCCGTCGAGGCCGCCCGGCACGCGGTGGGCCGGATCGCGGACATCACGGCCGACAAGCACATGGAGGGCGTCCGCCTCACCCGCTGGCTGCTCTCGCCGATCCCCACGTTCAAGCTGTGGCGGCGGATGAAGCTGTGGGAGCTGCGCAGTTACGAGCAGGTCATCAAGCTCGAACAGGACCGGCTGATCTACCAGGCGCGCCTCCAGGCCCGCTTCGGCCGCAACTGGCGGCGCAAGGCCCCGATCGAGTCGATGATGCCGCTGCGCCTGGCG
>BMTG01000058.1 GCA_014649555.1 Streptomyces globisporus
CTCGTGGTTGACCCCGTGGTGAAGCACGCCCTGTGCCACCTCCGCTTCGTGCAGTCGCAGCAGCCTTCCGATGCCGACTCCGTCGAGTTCGCTGACTGGCGGGAGAGGATCGCTGAGGCCCTGGACGCGTTGGCTGGTGTGCTGGTCTTCAAGGAGGACCGGGCCAGGGCCAGAGCAGAGGCAACCGCGGCGCGGGAGCAGGCCGCAGAGGTCCGACGCCGGGGTGAGATCGGGGCTAGCGAGCGCTGATTCTGCGGGTGGCCATCCAGATGGTGAGGTCGCGGGCGATGTCGTTGATGCTGGTCGAGGTGGTGACCTCGTGCTCGTTTCGGGTGGTGTCGCGGCGGACGATCTCGTAGCCGCCTTCGTCCAGCACGGACACTGAGGCGAACCAGACGGGGTCGTCCTCATCGGGCTGGACGACCACGAAGGTGTTGTCGGAGTCGTTGAGGTCGCTGATCATCATGAACAGCGCGTCCTCGGACGGGTCGTCGATGCGG